>CCKK01000001.1 GCA_001048675.1 Vibrio diabolicus
AATGAAAGAACGTTGAATGTGTAAGAGCGAGAATTAAGAAATAGCTTTCCGAATTAAAGAATTTGCTTGGCGACCATAGCGTTTTGGACCCACCTGACTTCCATGCCGAACTCAGAAGTGAAACGAAATAGCGCCGATGGTAGTGTGGGGCTTCCCCATGTGAGAGTAGGACATCGCCAGGCTTTAAATTTGAAAAAGCCCGCTCGAAAGAGTGGGCTTTTTTACGTTTCTGGGCTCTGAAAATTACCTAAGCACTCAGAACTCAAACATCTATTGTTAAAGTGTAATGTATTTACTCTCCGCTACTTTCCAAAAAGCCTTCACTAATGGATTCTCTAACTGATTTTTGGTACAGCAGACACCAAGTTCAAACGGCTTAATTGGTAACACTTTTAAGCGATTTATCTTCTCCCTCACCGGGCTATTGTTGATCACGACATCAGGTGCGATACCCACACCGCATCCCAGTGCAACCATACTTACGATGGCTTCATGCCCTGACGTTTGCGCGTAGATTTTCGGCTTTATTTTCATTTGTTTGAGCCAAGCATTGGCTCTATCTCTTGCTGTCCCTGCTTCTGGGAGAATGAATGGAATGACTGACCAGTTTGGTCTTTCTTTTTGTTAGCTCCTCCGCAAATGAACTCACGCCGACAGGAGCGATGACCGAAAGTGGTATTTCACTGATCGTTTCAAATGCGATTTTGCTTGGCATCTGCTCAGATTTGGCTGAGATGGCAATATCGGCTTCATCTGCTAGAATTTTGTCGATTGCTTGAGCCGGGTCGCCGGTTGATAGCTTAAATTCGATAAAAGGATGCTGCAGACGAAAATCAGAGATTAACTCTGGCAGGTGGCTGTAGCTTGCAGTAACCGAACAAAAGAGACGGATTTCTCCTTTCAACTCGTCCTCTGCTCCTTTTAGGTGACTTTGGTACTGCTGCCATTCGCCAAGAATTTTTAAGGCGACAGGAACCAGTTTTTTGCCTTGGCTCGTTAAATCAACGCTGCGATTGTCCCGCAAAAATAATTGTTGGCTAGTTTCTTCCTCTAGCTTTTGTACTTGTCTGCTCAAGGCTGAAGGACTCACATGCATCGCTGCTGCGGTCTTAGCGAAACTTTTACTCTCACACAGATGAATAAAAAGTTGCAGGCTTTTGATATTCATTAAATCTTCATTTCCATGTTGCACAAATTGCAATAACTAATTGTGAATATATCACTTTAAGCAATTTAATGTCTGTTTTAGTATGAAGTTATTCGGTAAGGCAATTACCGACCTCAATGGAAGAATCTCAAAGGAGCACCAAGATGGCTAATTATTTCAATACCTTAAACTTGCGCGAGCAGTTGGACCAATTAGGTCGTTGTCGCTTTATGGACCGTAGTGAATTTGCTTCAGAAGCGGATTACTTAAAAGGCAAGAAAGTGGTTATCGTAGGTTGTGGTGCTCAAGGTCTTAACCAAGGTCTGAATATGCGTGACTCTGGTCTAGACGTTGCTTACGCGCTTCGCCAAGCAGCAATTGATGAGCAACGCCAGTCATTCAAAAACGCAAAAGACAACGGTTTTGAGGTAGGTAGCTACGAAACGCTAATTCCACAAGCTGACTTAGTAGTAAACCTTACTCCTGATAAGCAGCACACAAACGTTGTTGAGACGATAATGCCGCTAATGAAAGAAGGCGCAGCGCTAGGTTACTCACACGGCTTCAACGTTGTTGAAGAGGGCATGCAAATCCGTAAAGACCTAACAGTAGTAATGGTTGCACCTAAGTGCCCGGGCACGGAAGTTCGTGAAGAGTACAAGCGTGGTTTCGGTGTTCCAACTCTTATCGCTGTTCACCCAGAGAACGACCCAAAAGGTGAAGGTTGGGATATCGCGAAAGCTTGGGCTGCAGCAACAGGTGGTCACCGTGCAGGCTGTTTAGAGTCTTCTTTTGTTGCTGAGGTGAAATCTGACCTAATGGGTGAGCAAACTATCCTTTGTGGCATGCTACAGGCTGGCTCTATCGTATGTTACGAGAAGATGATTGCTGATGGTATCGATCCTGGCTACGCAGGTAAGCTTCTTCAATACGGTTGGGAAACCATCACTGAAGCACTGAAGTTTGGTGGTATCACTCACATGATGGATCGCCTAACTAACCCTGCAAAAGTGAAAGCATTTGAGCTTTCTGAAGAGCTAAAAGAGCTGATGCGTCCGCTATACAACAAGCACATGGATGACATTATCACAGGTCACTTCTCTAGCACTATGATGGCTGACTGGGCAAGCGACGATGCGAACCTACTAGGCTGGCGTGCAGAAACGGGTGAAACTGCTTTCGAAAACTACCCAGAAACTGACGTAGAAATCTCTGAGCAAGAGTACTTCGATAACGGTATCCTGATGGTTGCTATGGTTCGTGCGGGTGTTGAGCTAGCATTCGAAGCAATGACGGCATCTGGCATCATCGATGAGTCTGCTTACTACGAGTCTCTACACGAGCTGCCACTTATCGCAAACACTATCGCACGTAAGCGTTTATACGAGATGAACGTGGTTATCTCTGATACGGCTGAATATGGTAACTACCTATTTGCTAATGTAGCAACGCCGCTACTGCGTGAAAAATTCATGCCTTCTGTTAGTACAGACGTCATTGGTAAAGGTCTAGGTGAAACGTCTAACCAAGTGGATAACGCGACTCTTATCGCTGTGAATGAAACAATCCGCAACCACCCTGTAGAATACATCGGTGAAGAACTACGTGGTTATATGACAGATATGAAGCGCATCGCGGTTGGTGGCTAATTTTCTTTGCTGCACAAAGCGGAGAAAATATTAAATGAACTCCAGGCAGACTGGAGTGGTAAATACAAAATAAAACACAACATCTAATCAAAAGGCTTGGTCGCCGTTGACCAAGCCTTTTTGTTTTTAGCCGATTTATCTGCGCGCCGATAAGAAAAACGCTCCTTTGTGAGGAGCGTTTTAACACTTATTTTTCTGCAAGCTTCTCTTCAAGCTCCGCCAATTTCTGTTCCATTTCTGTCAGTTTTTGACGCGTGCGCAGTAAAACTTGAGTTTGAACATCAAACTCTTCACGACTTACAACATCTAGCTTGTTTAGTTGGCCTTGGATTACTTGACGAACTTTCTGATCAACATCAGAGCCCAACTCTTTTACAGGTTGAGGCATTGAGTCGTGAATCTGTTTAGCAATTTGCTCTAATTTCTTTGGGTCAAACATAGTGGCTAAAACTCCTTTTGATTTGTCCTCATTTTAAGTAAATGATACGTGAAAGTCGCCATTTAGATGGCAAAAAAGAGAGCGGCAATAAAAAAGGTCACCGAAGTGACCTTTTTGAATGCCTTAAAAGCTTATCTGTTATCCGCTAATTCACGGTGGGCTGCTTTCGCTTCATCAACTCGTGCCAACTTCTCCAAGTCTTTGTCTTCAACAAATACTGGCAGTGGTTTGTGTTTTTCTGCTAGGTAGCTGTAAATCACAGGTAGTACGAATAGTGTGAACAATGTACCAATTGCTAGACCAGCAACGATGACGATACCGATACTGAAACGTTGCGCGGCACCTGCACCTGTTGCGTACATCAGCGGGATCAGACCTGCGATCATTGCTGCGGTTGTCATTAGGATAGGGCGAAGACGCACTTTCGCAGCCTCCATCACCGCATCAATACGAGACAGTTTATTATGTAACTGCTCTTCTTTGGCTACTTCACAGATCAAGATACCGTGCTTGGTGATCAGGCCGACCAGCGTGATCAAACCAACCTGCGAGTAAATGTTCATTGAGGCCGTACCCCACGCCAACGCGATCAAGGCACCACATATTGCTAGCGGTACAGATACCATGATGACAATAGGGTCGCGGAGTGATTCAAATTGAATCGCCAGAACGAGGAAGATGATCGCAAGTGCAAGACCAAAGGTTGCATACAAGGCACTACCTTCCGTTACAAACTGACGAGATTCGCCCATGTAATCGTGGTTATAGCCTGCAGGCAGTTTGGTTTGTGCGATGTCTTCAAACCAGTTAATTGCATCACCCATAGCAACGTTAGGCGATGGCACCGCACCTACCGTCGCGGAGTTTAACTGGTTGAAGTGTGGCAAAGAGCGAGGCTCTGCTATCACATCAATCGTAATCAAGCTGCTTAGTGGGACGGCTTTACCATCAACAGAACGCACATAGTAGTTCTTCATCGACTCTGGGTTTAGACGCCATTTACGTTCAACTTGAGGAATCACTTCATATGAGCGGCCGTTAAGGTCGATACGGTTAACGTAACCATCAGCCATCATGGTGCTGAGAGTGATACCAATATCTTGCATGGTCACACCGTAGGCACCCGCTTTGTCTTTATCGATCTTAATCTTCATGGTTGCTGAATCGTAGTTCAGGTCTAGATCGGAATAGACAAACATTGGACTACTTGCAACATCGGTCAGGATATCGCTAGCGATAGTAAACAAGCTTTCGAAGCTATTTGGTGTCGTAATTACAAACTGGACAGGTAGGCCTGAGCCCGCACCAGGCAGTTCTGGCATTTGGAACGCAGTGACAGACATACCTGGGACACTTGAAACTAGGCCTCCCACACGTTTTGTGATTTCAGATTGACTTGCTTCTCGTTCACTCCATGGCTTCAATGTTGCTAGACCAAACGCTTGGTTTGAGTTCGGCACACCGTTAAATACCTGAGCGTATTCTACTTCTGGCTGATCAGAGAGAATCTTATTCACGTCATCCATGGTGTTTTGGATGTAGTCCAAGTTCGCGTTTGATGGTGCGGTACCCATCAGAACAACTACACCTTTATCTTCGGATGGCGCCAGCTCACTAGGAATAAACTTAAACAGAATCGGTAAGCTCGCAAATACAATTATCGCAAATGCAATTACAACAGGACGGTGAGCCATGACTGCTGTAAGCATTTTCTCATAGCGATTGGTCATGCCATCAAGGATATGATGAACTTTTTGCTCAAACTTGCTCGGCTTTTCGTTCGCCTTCAGCATCTTTGAACACATCATAGGTGATAGCGTTAAAGCGATGATACCGGACACAAATACCGAACCTGCTAGCGTTAAAGCGAACTCTTTGAACAACGAGCCCGTAATACCGCCCATCAACGCGATTGGTGCGTATACCGCACCTAGCGTTAATGTCATCGCAATAACTGGCACAGCAATTTCGCGCGTACCAATGATTGCTGCACGGAATGGTGACTCGCCTTCTTTGATATGACGGTCCACGTTTTCTAGCACCACGATCGCGTCATCCACCACCAGGCCGATGGCAAGTACCATCGCTAGTAGTGTCATTAAGTTCCAAGAGAAGCCCATTGCCTGCATAACCATCGCCACACCAATCAAAGAGAGTGGAATAGTGACGATAGGAATGATGACCGCACGGAACGAACCTAGGAACAGTGTGATCACTACAAGTACGATAATTGCCGCTTCAAGAATCGTTTTCACTACTTCGTGAATTGACTCGTTGATCGCAATGGTAGAGTCGTACATCACGTTCATTTTGATGTTACTTGGTAAGTTGCGCTCAAGTTGAGGTAATAATTCAAGCACATCAGCAGCGATGTTGATTGGGTTGGCACTTGGCGCGGCGTTGATTGCAGCAACCACTGCTTCTTGGCCGTTTGCACTCGCACGGTAAACGTCGTGACTCTTCTCAAGTGTTACCTTCGCGATATCACCTAAGCGAATAACGTCCCCTTCACCCGTTTTTACGACCAACGCTTCAAGCTCAGCGACGTTTGATACCTGAGTATCCGCGCTGCCGTTATAAAGCACGAACTCACCCGTCGCTTGACCCGTCGCAGATTGGTAGTTGTTGGCGTTAAGAACGCTCATCACATCCGTTGCAGTCAGCTTTAATGCGCCCATTTTTGCTGGATCTAGCCATACGCGCAGCGCGTATTTCATACCACCGTAAAGGTCGACTTTTGATACACCATTTACAGTGAATAGCTGTGGGTTGATTACACGCTCAAGGTAGTCGGTGATCTGGCTGGAAGACAACTCGTCACTGGTAAAACCAATATACAATACCGCGGTAGTTGAACCAGTCGACATCGTTACAGTCGGGTCTTCAGCTTCTTTTGGAAGCTGGGAACGTACCGAGTTGGTTTTCGCTAAGATGTCAGCCAATGCCGCGTTCGGGTCGGTATTCAACTTCATGTTGACGGTAATGGTTGATTTACCTAACACCGATTGCGAGGTCATATAATCAATATTATCGGCTTGCGCCACCGCTTGCTCCAAGGGCTGAGTAATAAAGCCCTGGATCAAGTTGGCACTTGCACCGTAGTAACTGGTGGTCACGGTGACCACTGTATTCGTCATTTCAGGGTATTCACGAACTTGCATTTTGAACACGGCTTGCAAACCAAGCAATGCAATCAAAAAACTGATCGATACCGCTAAAACTGGACGTTTTATAAAAACATCTGTAAAGCGCATGATGCCTCCAACTTAAAGCATTGGTGTTTCAGCAGGTGGGGTAGTTGCATCGCTTTCAACAATGCTTACTTTTGCGTGGTTACTTAAACGGACTTGACCCGATGTCACCACTACATCACCTGGCTTCACGCCTTCTAGAATGTGTGCGATATCTTTAGAGCGTTCGCCAACTTTTACCACATGCTGCTTAACGCGTTTCTCGCCATCTTCTTCCGTTACGATGTAAACATTGTCGCCGTATAGCGTAAACGTGATCGCAGTTTGAGGCAGAGTGACCTGATTTTCTAATTTAGGCAGAATGATGTTTGCACGTGCGAACATACCACTACGCAGTTTGCCATCACTGTTAGGGATATCTGCTTGAACCTGAATCAAGCCACTTTGTACGTTAACCGCAGGCTCAATTGCAGAAATTGAACCTTTGAAAGGCTGATCTGGGTAGGCATCCACGAAGATATCCACTTCTTGGTCGATATTGATACGTGAAATATCGGTTTGCGGCACGGTAAAGCGTAAGCGCATCACGCTGGTGTCTTCCAGGCGAACAATATCGGTACCCGCTTGTAGGTACTGACCTAGATACACGTTACGAATACCTACTACACCATCAAATGGCGCTTTGATCTCGCGTCGGTCGATGGTCGCTTTCAAGCTTTCAATGTCCGCTTTTAAGGAGAAGTAGTTCGCTTCTGCTTCGTCATACGCTTCTTTAGAAATAGAGCCTTTTTTAAATAGCCCTTGGTAGCGTTTGTATTTCGCTTCTGCTGCTGGCAACTTGGCTTGCGAGCTCTTTAAATTCGCTTTCTCAACGTCAGAGTCAAGCAGTACTAATGGCTGACCTGCTTTGACTTGAGTGCCGGAATCAAATGCGATTTTGTCGATAACACCACTGGTTTCGTTTGCGACCGTCACACCTTGGTTTGGTTCGATAAAACCGATAGCCTCGATCACTGGTACCCAATCAACCGCTTGTACTTCCGTCACGGTTACTGGGAACTCAGGTTCAGGACGGTTTGCCATGTATTCAGCAATCTTTTGTTGCTTAAATAAGTTGAAACCTATCACGCTGCCGAACAATAGAACGGCGATAAGTAACATAAAGAAAGTCCACTTTTTCATTCTATTAAGAACTCCAAGTTAGTGTTTAATAATTGCATCCCAACTGGCTTCAATAGCAGCTTCTAATGCCGCCTTATCCAGTTGATAAAATCCCAAAGCGTGTTTCCTAGCAAGTGCAACACTTGCCTCAAAACTCAATCCAGAAAGCACTTCGTTATCGAGAGGCTTGAATACGCCCTCTTCTTTCCCCTGATTAAAAAGAAGATCTACTTGGGCAAACATTTGTCTTTCAAGTTCCCGAGCTTTGCTACTATTTGAACAGGGTAGAGACTCATATTGAACTCGATTGCTGAGCGCATTTAAATTCGATCTCGCTAGATTCCAAATATTGAGCCACATGGTTCGATATCGCTGTTTTAAAGGCATCTCTTCACTCACGCCCAGTTGCACAGCCGTAGCGACGCGCTTTGCTACGTTAAGGCGTAACTCCTCCAAAAGATGTTCTTTATCTGAGAAATAACGATAAATCGTTCCTGCTGCGACACCTGCTTCATTGGCGAGCTTTTGCATGGAAAGCCCTTGAAAGCCCGATTCAGCAATGAGTTGCTCTGCAGCGACTAAGATTTGTTCTCGCTTATCTACAGCAGGGTTATCCTTCATAATCCTACCACCAGTGAATGAACGTTCATTCATTATAGCTCAAATACCCGCCTTTTATGCAACAGAATGTTGCGCTTGTTGGTATGAAAATTACAAGAAATCAGCGTAGCTTTCACGAGGCCACCCCTTTATCATAGGCGCCACATTTATCACCCGCAGAGAATTTCTATGAAGCTGAACCCTAGTCAAGATGAAGCCGTGAAATACGTGTCTGGTCCATGCCTAGTGCTAGCTGGTGCTGGCTCGGGCAAAACTCGTGTTATTACCAATAAAATCGCTTATCTGGTTCAGCAATGTGGCTACAAAGCGCGTAATATTGCAGCGGTGACGTTTACCAACAAAGCGGCGCGTGAAATGAAAGAACGTGTCGGCCAAACGTTGGGGAAAGCCGAGTCTAAAGGTTTGATGGTATCAACGTTCCACACCTTGGGATTAAACATCATCAAACGCGAATACAAGCATTTAGGGTTGAAAGCGGGCTTTTCACTGTTTGATGACCAAGACCAACTGGCGCTACTCAAGGAACTTACCGAAAAGCAGCTTGATGGTGATAAAGATCTGCTACGTCAGCTTCTGAGTTGTATTTCCAATTGGAAAAACGACATGTTGACGCCAGAGCAAGCCAAAGCGCGTGCGCAAGGTGAGCAGCAACAATTGTTTGCGTTCTGCTTTGATATGTACCAAAAGCAAATGAAAGCCTATAACGCGCTCGATTTTGATGACCTAATTTTGATGCCCGTCTTACTCTTGCGCAATCATGAAGACGTTCGTCAACGTTGGCAGAACCGTATCCGCTATCTATTGGTCGATGAGTACCAAGATACCAACACGAGTCAATATGAGTTGGTGAAATTAATCGTCGGTGAACGTGGGCGATTGACGGTCGTAGGAGATGATGACCAGTCCATTTATTCATGGCGTGGTGCGAAACCTCAGAATCTAGTCTTGCTGGGTGAAGATTACCCGAATTTGCGATTGATTAAGTTGGAGCAAAACTACCGCTCAACGAGTCGAATCCTGCGTGCGGCCAACATTTTGATAGCCAACAACCCTCACGTCTATGAGAAGTCCTTATTTTCAGAAATTCCTGACGGTGAAAAACTCAAAGTGTTGTTGGCTAAAAATGAAGAGCATGAGGCTGAGCGTGTCACGGGGGAGTTGATTGCACACAAATTCTTGAATCGAACCGACTATCGTGATTACGCAATTTTGTACCGTGGTAACCACCAATCGCGCTTAATTGAAAAGTCTCTGATGCAAAACCGTGTGCCGTATAAAATTTCTGGCGGCACCTCGTTTTTTGCACGAGCAGAAATTAAAGACATCATGGCGTATTTGCGTGTTTTGGTTAATCCAGATGACGACAATGCATTCTTACGTATTGTGAATACACCACGACGTGAAATTGGCCCAGTAACGTTAGAAAAGCTAGGCAGTTATGCCAATATGCGTGGGAAGAGCCTGTTTGAGTCGAGTTTTGAAATGGGGCTCGAACAGCACTTAACGGGACGCGGCCTGGAAAATTTACGTCGTTTCACCCAATGGTTAGTGGCGATTGCTGACCAAGCTGAGCGTGGTGATACCGTCGAAGCGGTTCGCTCCTTGGTTCGCGATATCCATTACGAAGATTGGCTATACGAAACTTCAGCGAGCCCGAAAGCCGCTGAAATGCGAATGAAGAACGTTTCTGATCTTTACTCGTGGATAGTGGCGGACCTAGAAGGTGACAACTACGATCAAGAAGAGAAAACGTTAAAAGAAGTCGTTCAACGTTTGACCTTGCGTGACATGATGGAACGTGGCGAAGAAGATGAAGACAGCGATGCAGTACAACTGATGACGCTGCACGCATCAAAAGGCCTTGAGTTCCCATATGTATACTTAATTGGGTCTGAAGAAGGTATTTTACCGCACCAAACCAGTATTGATGAAGACAACGTCGAAGAAGAGCGTCGTCTGATGTATGTTGGCATTACCCGTGCGCAGCGTGAACTGACTTTCACTATGTGCAAAGAGCGTCGACAGTTCGGCGAGTTGATCAAACCGACTCAAAGCCGCTTTTTGGATGAGCTGCCATTTGATGACGTTGAATGGGAAGTGAATAAAAAGCCAGTATCAGCAGAAGAGCGTATGGCGAAAGGTCAGGCACACATTGCCAATATTCGAGCAATGTTTAAGAAGTAGAGTAACCTTGTGCTCACTGACTAAAAACAAAAAGGCTTGCCAGTTGGCAAGCCTTTTTCGTTGATGTATTTACTTATAGACCTTCAATCATGTGGTCGATTGCTGCGATGATTTCATCGTCAGAACAGTCCATACAGGTTCCTTTGGCAGGCATCGCATTGAAGCCTTCTAACGCGTGCTTCACTAACGTCTCTTTGCCTTGTGCAATACGCGGTGCCCAGTCATCGGCATTACCTGTTTTAGGTGCGCCGTTTACGCCAGATGCGTGACAAGCAATACAAAAAGTACCATAAACTGTGGCGCCATCACGTGGACCGGTTGGTTCTTCTTTCACTGGCTCAGAACCCGCTAGATAAACATCACCGACAGGTTGGATGCGTTCTGCGATCGCATCGTATTCAGTTTGGCTGATGTCAGAAGCTAAAGCTGCCGTAGAAAACGTTAAGGCAGCGAACAAAACGCTAATCATTTGTCGAGACATATCCATTAAACCCACTTCACATTCCCGAGGTAAGTGACTTACCTATTTATATAGTTAGAGTATTAATGCCGAGCAGAGAAATCACTAAATTCCACTGAATGGCATAGAATGATTAGACAACTTGGTTGCAGCTGTTAAATCAATGTAAATAATGGGTGATTATATCCCGATAACTTGTTGCAATAAACAACAAGTTATCCATGACAGGGCGTGAATCACATCAAAAATTCAGTTTAAAGGAAGATAACTGTCGAAAAAGAGACCAAACGAATAAAAAAAAGTAAAAAAAGTACTAGACGGCATAGTGTGATATCCGTATTATTCCACTCCGCCGATAGGGCATGCGCCCGTAGCTCAGTTGGATAGAGCGTTGGCCTCCGGAGCCAAAGGTCGAAGGTTCGAATCCTTTCGGGCGTACCATTGCCTCGGAGGATACATCGGTAAAAATCAGTGGTGGCTATAGCTCAGTTGGTAGTCTCGTTAGCCACCCCATTCTTTCTTTTTTAGATTGAATGCGGTAGCATTGCTCCCAATCTTGATTAAATCAAGATAAAACATCGTCGGTGAATAGCGCAGTTTGGTAGCGCATCTGGTTTGGGACCAGAGGGTCGGGGGTTCGAATCCCTCTTCACCGACCACTATTTAGTTTATGGCTGAGATAGCGGTAAACATGACAATTTGATGGTGGCTATAGCTCAGTTGGAGTCTCGTTAGCCACCCCATTCTTTATTTAAAGAATATATGCTCGGTGAATAGCGCAGTTTGGTAGCGCATCTGGTTTGGGACCAGAGGGTCGGGGGTTCGAATCCCTCTTCACCGACCACTATTAGAAAGCCTGCTTTTTAGCAGGCTTTCGTCGTTTTAGAGTTTATGATCTCGCTTGGACTGTATTAGTCGGTAATGTATCAATGGATTTGAACCCAAGTGGGGTTCGCCTGACGTTAGAATTCGGCTCTTCACCGACCGCTATTTAGAGCCCCAGTCGAAAGACTGGGGCTTTTTTGCATCTATCCTCTTAAAAGCATCTGCATTCGATTTCAATTTCACCAAAAGTGTACAGCTCTAGGGGCTTTTGACCACCTATGATCCAAATGCTTTTCGAGCTGACAAAATAAACCCCAGAACGACGTCTGGGGTTTTGTGTTTTTCTAATCCGCTACTTTTATTGGGCGAGTGTTTTAAGGATTTCTCTCAGCTCTACCGTTTCTTGGATTTCAAAATTTGGCGTTATATCTGTTGAGTTACTTGCGCCTGTCGCATTTACCCACACACTCAAAATGCCCATATTGTTAGCGCCTGCTATATCTGCTGGTAAAGAGTCGCCAATGTGTAGGGCTTCTTCTGGTTTTACTTCGACCAAGTCGAGCGCTTTTTGGAAAATGCTCGCAGCGGGCTTCTCTTCAGGCTCTTCTCCCCCCACAATAATATGGTCCACCCAGTCGCTCATCTGTGTCGCGCTGAGTTTAGGGTGTTGAGAAAAAATCGGGCCGTTAGTGATCACGACGAGTTTATAATGCTGACGAAGGTCGCTGAGCATTTCTTTTACACCAGGGAAGAAAGTGAACGCGCCCATACGTGCAGAGTCAAAGTAGTCTTGAGCTTGTTGAGCCTCTTCGGCATTAATGCTGACTCCGTGCTCCGCCAATATGTTTTGGATCAGGCCACAACGGAACGCGTTTTCATCAGGTAGCAGATCCACAAGGTGAGGGAATTCCGCATTCAGCTTCTTGTACACACCCTGTAAGTAGCGCTGTAAAAAAGCTTGTGGTTCGGTAACTTGCGGGTAGGTCTTATGAATCCAAGTCGTAAACTTTTGTCCTGCAACTTTATCGGCTTGTGACGTCGCACATAAAGTCTCGTCCATATCAAAAAAAATCGCTTTAAGCACAGGGGCTCCTTTCATTTACAGCTTGGCTCTAACATTGATTATCTATTATCCCACTCTGAATGGTGCCGTAAAGGGTTAAAACCGACGTGTTTCACCTACAATGGGAGAGTGATGGTAACCGCACTTTCTTTTGTTTAGTCAACAAACCGCTTAAGCGGCGCATAATCGTCGTCGACAGAGGATTTGTGTGGTTTTGCTGTTGTGTTCACGTTTTAGCCTATCCTTTCTCTTTCTAAGTTTGGCTTTTTATATTTGCCGACTATTTTATTAATAGTTTTTTATGTTGAAAAATTGCTTTTCGCATACGATATTGTTTGTTAAATGTTAATAATTGCACATGAATAGTATGGTTAATGGTCCTGGTTGGCTCGTGCTTGTTTTTAGAGCATTTTTCTAGTTTTATTGGTGCATGGCGCACAAAAATAGTGTGATATGAAAATGGTTAAATACTTGTTAATGCATTTTTATTCGCTCATTGTGCGTTTATTTAATGTTTTTTCGGCGGAATATACTTTAATTGTTGCTTTTTTGTGTGATTTTTGCCAAATTGTTTCCGCATTAAGATTTCAGAGTATTATTCTGAATTTGAACGGATTCATTCAGGTGATGAATTGTGCCTTTGGCGCGATTCGATACCACAGACAAGGCAGTAGAGGTCTGAAATGTCACTATTAGAAGTGAAAAACCTTCGTATTGAATACCCATCCCGACACGGCGTTCACGCTGCCGTGAAGTCACTTTCTTTTCATATTGAACGTGGTGAAATCGTGGGTGTTGTTGGCGAATCAGGTGCGGGTAAATCCACCGTTGGTAACGCCGTTATTGATTTGCTTAGCCCTCCAGGTCGCGTTGCTAGCGGCGATGTTTTCCTGGATGGAGAAAAAATTTCTGGTTTATCACCAGAAGCGATGCGTAAGGTTCGCGGATCGAAGATTGGTTTTATTTTCCAAGATCCAATGACCTCACTTAACCCACTTTTTACGGTTGAGCAGCAGCTGAAAGAGACGATCCACGCCAACATGAAAGTCTCTGATGAAGAGGCGTATCAGCGTGCGCTTTCTCTGATGCAGCAAGTTGGCATCCCGCAGCCAGAAAACCGCTTAAAACAATACCCACACCAATTCTCTGGTGGTATGCGTCAGCGTGTCGTCATTGCGATTGCTTTGGCTGGTGAGCCAGATCTGATCATCGCCGATGAGCCAACTACGGCGTTAGACGTTTCTATCCAAGACCAAATCCTCAACTTGATCCGAGAATTGTGTATCAAGAATAATGTCGGCTGTATGCTGGTTACTCACGATATGGGTGTAGTCTCCAACGTCACCGACCGCGTCGCGGTAATGTATCGTGGTGACTTGGTGGAGTTTGGGCCAACAGCCAAAGTGTTGGGCGATCCTGATCACTCCTATACTCGCAGCCTAATTTCAGCCGTTCCACGTTCAGACAGAAAGCTCGATCGCTTCCCTTTGGTCAGCTACATCGAAGAAGCGGCAGAAATGGAGCCACTCGACATCAAGAATCACTGGCTAGGACAAAGCCAGGATGAGCGCGAGTACACAGGCCCGCTTTTGGACGTGAAGAACGTTAATCTGCGCTTTGTCACCAAAGACTCTTTATTTGAAAGCCGTCGCGAATACGTGCAGGCATCCAATAATGTGAGCTTTGAAGTGCATGAAGGCGAAACCTTTGGTTTGGTGGGTGAGTCTGGCTCTGGAAAATCAACCATTGCGCGAGTTATTGCTGGTTTATACCAACCTAACTCTGGTCAGGTGAAGTTTGAGGGTATTGACCTGACAGCTTTAACCTCTGAGAAAGAACGCCGCCCAATGCGTCGTCAGATGCAGATGGTGTTCCAAAACCCGTATACCTCAATGAACCCTCGTATGAAGGTATTCGATATTATTGCTGAGCCAATCCGTTTTCATAAACTGACGAAAAACGAGTCGGAAACTCGCCAAATCGTGAATGACCTATTGGATCATGTTGGTTTGGGTCGCATGGCTGGGCTTAAGTACCCTCATGAATTCTCCGGTGGTCAGCGTCAGCGTATCTCTATTGCGCGTGCATTGGCGACTCGTCCTCGACTTTTGATTTGTGATGAACCGACATCGGCACTGGACGTATCGGTACAGGCACAAATTTTAAACTTGCTGAAAGATCTGCAAAGTGAGCTGAACTTGACTATGTTGTTTATCAGCCACGATTTACCTGTTATTCGCCAGATGTGTGACCGAGTAGGTGTGATGCAAATGGGTACACTGTTAGAAGTGGCACCAACAGAACAGTTATTCACGGCACCTCAACACGAATACAGCAAAAAATTGATTTCTCTGATGCCTGAATTTACAGGCTTGCGAGAAGAGATCGAGACGGCATAAACCAAGCACCTCGCTTGGCTAACCTTTAGTCATAACAAAGACGCAAACACAACAACAAGGGATCCGTATCCCCGCATGAAGGAGTTATGCAAATGAAAACCATGAAAAGCAAATTAGCAGTGGCGCTAATGGCGGCGGGCCTAAGCTTTAATGCACTGGCAGCAGATATCAAAGTTGGCTACGCAGCTGACCCAGTATCGCTTGACCCACATGAGCAGCTATCAGGTGGCACACTGCAAATGTCACACATGGTATTTGATCCGTTGGTTCGCTTTACTCAAAAAATGGATTTCGAACCTCGTCTAGCAGAGAGCTGGGAGCGCATTAACGACACTACCGTTCGTTTTAAATTGCGTGAAGGTGTGAAATTCCACTCTGGTAATACCCTAACGGCTGACGACGTTGTATGGACGTTTGAGCGTCTACAAAGTTCTCCTGATTTTAAAAACATTTTCGACCCGTACGAGAAAATCGTCAAAGTGGACGACAACACGTTCGATCTTGTAACCAAAGGTCCTTACCCACTAGTGTTGCAAACTGCAACGTACATTTTCCCTATGGACAGCAAGTTCTACACGGGTAAAACAGCAGACGGCAAAGACAAGTCTGAGCTAGTGAAGCACGGTAATTCATTCGCATCGACTAACGTTTCTGGCACGGGTCCATTCATTGTGACTTCACGTGAACAGGGCGTAAAAGTGGAATTTGAACGCTTTAAAGATTACTGGGACAAAGAGTCGAAAGGTAACGTTGATAAGCTAACGCTTGTTCCAATCAAAGAAGACGCGACTCGTGTAGCTGCGCTACTTTCTGGCGGCGTTGACATGATTCACCCGGTAGCACCAAACGATCACAAACGTGTGAAAGACGCAGACGGCATCGACCTAGTAACGCTACCTGGTACTCGTATCATCACGTTCCAACTAAACCAAAACAGCAACGAAGCACTGAAAGACGTTCGCGTTCGCCAAGCGATTGTTCACGCAATCAATAACGAAGGCATCGTGAAGAAAATCATGAAAGGCTTCGCAACGGCAGCTGGTCAGCAAAGCCCTGCAGGTTACGTTGGTCACGATGACAAACTGGTTCCTCGCTACGATCTGAAGAAAGCGAAAGAGCTGATGAAAGAAGCAGGCTACGAAGATGGCCTAACGCTAACTATGATTGCGCCAAACAACCGCTACGTAAACGATGCGAAAGTAGCGCAAGCGGCAGCGGCAATGTTGTCTAAGATTGGCATCAAGGTTGATCTGAAAACTATGCCAAAAGCGCAATACTGGCCTGAGTTTGATAAGTGTGCGGCAGACATGCTGATGATCGGTTGGCACTCGGATACAGAGGACTCGGCAAACTTCAACGAGTTCCTAACTATGACTCGTAACGAAGAAACCGGTCGTGGTCAGTACAACTGTGGTCACTACTCAAACCCAGAAATGGACAAAGTGGTTGAAGCTGCAAACGTAGAGACGGACCCTACGAAACGTGCAGCAATGCTGAAAGGCGTTGAAGCGACGCTATACAACGATGCTGCATTCGTACCGCTACACTGGCAAAGTGAAGCGTGGGGTGCGAAGTCTAACGTGAAAGCCGCAGACATCGTGAACCCAATGGTAATGCCTTACTTTGGCGACCTAGTTGTCGAGTAATCATACTTAGTCATGACAGAGAGGGGCGCCAGTCCTTCTCTGTTTTCGACACTTGGCTCGGTTTATTTCAGTCGGATTGAGCCAGTTTTACAGACTGAATTTTCTCTCTAAGTTTAGAGATCTATGGATAGTTAAGGGGCAAGGAATGTTTTCGTTTCTGGTCAAGCGCCTGTTTCAGGCACTGATAGTGATGTTTGTGATCAGTTTGGTGGCGTTTGCCATTCAGGACAACCTGGGTGATCCGCTGCGTGAGCTTGTAGGTCAGTCGGTTTCGGAGTCGGAGCGCCAAGCGCTACGCGACGAATTGGGCCTGAACGATCCCTTTATCACAAAGTACACGCGCTTTGTGGGTAATGCACTGCAAGGTGATTTGGGTACATCATACTTTTTCAAGCGACCTGCGGTTGAGGTGATCCTCGATAAGCTGGTGGCAACATTAGAGCTCGTGTTTGGCGCGACGCTCATTATTATCGTTTTCTCTATACCACTCGGGGTGTATTCCGCGATTCACCCGAAGAGTGTCTTTACCAAATTTGTTATGGCGATGAGTAGTGTCGGCATCTCGATTCCGGTGTTCCTAACCGCAATCATGCTGATGTACGTCTTCTCCATCGAACTCGGCTGGCTGCCTTCCTACGGGCGAGGTGAAACCGCTAACGTGCTCGGTTGGGAATCTGGCTTCTTTACCATCGATGGTATTAAGCACCTTATCCTGCCGTGTATTGCGCTAGCGTCTATCATGCTGCCGTTGTTCATCCGTCTGGTACGTTCAGAAATGCTGGAAGTACTGAGCTCGGAATACATTAAGTTCGCCAAAGCAAAAGGTTTGAACTTACAAAAAATTTACTACCAACATGCACTTAAGAACACCATGCTGCCAGTACTGACGGTAGGTGGCGTGCAGATTGGTACCATGGTGGCTTACACCATCCTAACCGAAACCGTATTCCAGTGGCCAGGTACAGGCTTTCTTTTCCTAGAAGCAATCAACCGTGTCGATACACCGTTGATCACAGCTTACGTTATCTTTGTTGGTCTGATTTTCGTGGTAACCAATACCATCGTTGATTTGCTGTACGGCATCATCAACCCAACTGTGAACTTAACTGGAAAAGGAGCTTAATCATGAGCCAATCAAATGTAACACCAGCTCCTGAAGCCGCTCCATCTGCATGGCAGCGTTTTAAAGAGTCGGACTTCTTGTATTACTTCAAGCGCGACAAAGTGGCGATGGCAAGTTTTACGGTCTTTATGATGTTCTTAGTGTTGGCATTAGCTGCGCCAATTCTAGCTCCGACTGACCCGTATGATCTGACGTCTATCGACATCATGGATTCAGAGCTACCACCGTCTTGGATGGAAGAGGGCGATGAGCGTTTTGTTCTTGGTACTGATGAGCAAGGCCGTGATATTTTATCGACCATTCTTTACGGTTCTCGTTTGTCTTTGACGATCGGCTTTTTAGCCGTCGGTCTTCAGTTGATTTTGGGTATCATCATTGGTTTGTCGGCGGGTTACTTCGGTGGTCGTATCGATAGCTTCTTGATGCGCTTTGCGGATGTTCAACTATCGTTCTCAACCATGATGGTGGCGATCATCGTATCGGCCATTTTCAAAGCCAGCTTTGGCAGCGATTTTTACAGCCAATATGCGGTGGTGATGCTGGTGGTGATCATCGGTGTGGCTGAATGGCCGCAATACGCACGTACCATTCGTGCTTCAGTACTGGCTGAGAAGAAGAAGGAATACGTAGAAGCGGCACGCGTGATGGGCTTTAAAGCGCCACGCATCATGTTCCGTCACATCCTGCCAAACTGTCTATCACCAATCTTGGTTATCTCGACGGTACAGGTAGCGAATGCGATCATGTCGGAAGCGGCATTGTCATTCCTAGGTTTGGGTCTTCCTGTTGATCAGCCGTCACTAGGTGCGCTGATCAGCATCGGCTTTAACTACATCTTCTCAGGTGCGTGGTGGATTACTGCCTTCCCAGGCATCGTGTTGGTTACACTGGTTCTGGTTATCAACTTATTGGGTGACTGGTTACGAGATGTATTCAACCCGAAACTGTACAAAGGCTAAGAATTTTCCCACCAAGCGTTGTAAATTCGCTTAATTCCTTCCTAAACTGAGAGCCGGATGCAAATTCCGGCTCTTTTTTTGCTAGTTATTCTTTGTTCACATTTTTTTGGCGCTTTGCCGCCATAATGACCTTACCCACTAATTTAGAGTGAAGTGTATGGAAATGAAGAAGGCACAACACCCATCTTGTATCTTCCGAGCAAGCCTAGCTTTCGGCTTGCTGCTGGTATGCGCCCAGTTTTCTAGCCCAGTATCGGCGGAGGAGTTCCTTTGCCAAGCTACTCAAGCCAGCGAGAAAGAACTGCCGATGCTTGAGAAAACGTGCCCAATTGGTAACGGAGTATGGGGAAAGAAAGTGCCGCAAGGAGGCAACTACCTCTACTGGATTCAATGCGGATTACTACCAAAGCCAATGTCACTCACGAAAGCAAAGCCGCTTTACAGCAAGATTACGACCGACGTGTGGATGAAGCCGGAGTCCAAAGGTTATCGCTGTTTGATTGGGCCTTACAAAGATCTGTCTGATGCGAGGGGAGATTTGCGGGAAGTCAAAACCTTGTCGAATTACAAAGAGGCTTTCATCCGCGTGGTTGGAAAAGAGAATAAACAGTCTACGACACCATCTAAATCCGCTGTGCCGTCGAAATCAGTCGCATCTTCGGTTAAGCCAACACCGACGGTGACCCCGAAACCCGCGCCAGTTCCTGCCGTGCGAGCTGATACCGACGCCTTTACAGCGCCGGCAGAGAAGTCAAAGACCAAGGACAAAAAATACACGTGATAATTCTTCCTCCAAGCCTGTTGCTAAGACCAAAGCGAAGCCAGTTGTGAGCGGGAATGATGACATTGAAGTTCGGTTGAGAACCTCCTTACAAGGCAAAACGTACGTGGTGCCATATTTACTCGATCACCACAATCAGTTTTACATGGAATACGGCAAGCCGTGGAATCGTCTCAACTACGAAAACTCGCAAAAAGTATGTCAGCAACTGGGTATGAGCTTAGCCAGCCCTGCAGAATTCAAAGTGTTGAGGGCGTCTGGTGTGATGGAAAAAAATCAATGGCCACTGCAACTGCCGTATTGGGGCAAAGGTAAGAAAGGTTTGTTCGCAGATCGTGAGCCAAACCAGCTCACCGGAACCTCATTATTGAACGTGGTGTGCGTGAAATAACGACCCAAATATTGCGGTCAAAAGATAGAAGAAAGCCCCGAGTTCGGGGCTTTTTTGCGGTCTCAAATATTATCGCTATTTGAGTGGCGTTTCTTTGTGACAGTTAGAGCAGATATACACTTCTTTAATGCCGACCAAGCGTTCCCAAAGCGTTCTGCGTCTTCTACGCAAATGCACGCTATCACAGCAAGGGTTAACGATGGTTGCTTTAGTCATCATCGCCAGGCTCCAAAATCGGGAGCGAACTCGCGATGCTCGTCATGGCTTCTTTGTTGTGAGAGTACAGACCATATTCCGGCGCGGATTCATGACCGTTTTGCTCTTTACTCCAACGAATACCGATGTAGAAGTCACCAAAATCACGGTTGATGTAACGATGACGAGTTTTGTAATCTGACTCTGAGCCTGTTTCTTTTAGAATCAGCAGCTCACGGCCTTCATCACTCTGGATTTCCCAATTACCTGGAGTTTGGAATCCTGTTGGCATGAACGACGTGTAGTTGTAAGTATCAGCGTCGTACTCGTACGTACCTGACGAGTATTTCAGGACTTTGTCGTCGCCCGAGCCTTTACTTTCTACCATCAAGTCATGCTCTACCGTGCCGTGTTTGATGTGTTCTGCAACCGAAAGTGATTCTGCGAATGGTGTATTGCTTGAATCCATCCAGAACAGCTCATCGTCTGAGATTTTAACGATCATCTGAGTGCCGTTATGCTCGGTTGTGTGCTGGTACAGCATTTCATACTCTTCGCCGTAGCTGTTGTATAGCTTGCCGTCTTTCAGCTCGACGTCTTCACAGTCTTTATTGTGGTATTCCGCGTAACCAGTTTGTTGGTCTAGATCGGAAAGAATAGCGTAGGCATCGTGTTCCCATGTGTTTTCTAGGAAGTCGCTGATGCTCGCTTTGTACTCTTGATTCATCTCATCATGGTTTGAGCCCCAGCAGAATAGTAGGCCTTCAGAGTCTTGCATCAACATGGCATAGCCAATTTCACCGTCTTTTTGTGCAAAGCTACCCATTTTCCACTCTTGGCCGTTGAAGTGCTCTTGAGTGAAGCCCAAAGTCGGCACTACTGGTGGTGGCGTGACGCCTTCGATAACCGTTGGCATGCTGAGCGCAATCTGTACCGCGGTATGGCCATCTGTTGCGCTAATCGCAAGTGCTGCACCAGCTTCGCTCGCTTTTGTCGGTGTGCCTTTAATGGTGACAATCGCATTACCATCCTCAGATACTGTTAGACCTTCAATGTCCACATAGTCCGCTGAGTAGTCGGTGATATGACCGTCTTTATCTTGGAACAAGTTAGAAATATCGAGCGTTTGCTCAAATACTTCACCTTGTTGTAGGTACCAACCATCAACGATGGACTGTAGATGCGCTTGTTCTGTTTCTACAACCATTGGTGGTAAGTTTGCCGATTCGATTTCGAACTTAAATACGGTGCTTACCGTACCCAAAACCTTACCTAAAGAATCAATGTCTTGCGCCGTTAGGACTATCTCAAAATCACCAGCTTTTTCTACGATAGCAGTCGGATATAGAACAATCAGGTTGCCAGTTTGCGCAACTTCAATGCCTGTGCCTGCTAAGTTGTGCGTCAGTTTGGTTGTCACAAGGTTTTGGTCTTTGTCTGTGAAAAGACCTTCGATGTTTAGTTCAACGCCATCAAAGCCTGCGCCTTGTACGATTTTTGGTAATTTGCCAAGCTTATCTTTAGCAGCCTCTTCGACGGTTTCGTTTACGGTTAGCTTGTTATTGATTGCCGTTTCAGGTGCTAAGTTGTCGCTATTTGGGGTCGCGTCAGTGATGATTGGACGTAGACTTGGGTCATTGATGTTTTCGCCAGATGCAACAAGACGTTCCACTTCTTGGTTTGCCGCTTGAGCAAATTCAGTGGCCTTTTTCTCGTAGTTAGCTGGGTTTTGCGCTTTTGAGTCGGTCAGAATCTGAGCGGTTTTATGTAGTTCGGCGTTTTTTGTCGCACCTTCAACAAAATCACTGTACAGATCAATTGGTGCTTCTTCTGAGCCTCCTAGCGCTTGGTTTACCTTGGCTTTTGCGTCTTCTTCACTAATGGATGGATTTTTTGCCATTTCAATCGCAACAAGGTCCGTGATAGGTGAAATCACGTTTGACGATGTTGGTGCACGGAACACGATTTCGTGGGCCATGGCTTGGCCTGGATGATCCATATCAACCGTGTATTTGCCAGCGTACTCTTTAGCATCCAAAGCGATAAGCTGTTTCTGCTTTGCACCGTTTGGTGTAATGGTCTGCAGCGCTAGAGTGCTTTCTGGTTTTGCATCCAATTTAAGCTGACCTTTCTCATCGGTCAGACCAAGGAATGTTTCTTGAGTGTCCCATTGGCCGTTGTTGTTCGTATCTTCAAAAACAACTGCATGTTTGAAGTAGCCGTCAAAGCCTGTGATCACAACACCGTTGTTAGCACTGTTTGAACCACCATCTGAACCGCCACAGCCAGTAAGAGCGATAGCCACTGACGCTGCTAATAAACTCACCTTATTCATTATTCATTTGTCCTTGTTTCGTTTCCGAATGAGAAAGTCGCTTTTTTATTGTTTTTATCTTTCAATCTCACTAGTGAGATTGAAGAGAGTGGTGTCTTTTTAATGACTATTGAGCCTAGGTTCAAGACACGAAAAACCGCACAAAACCCGTAAAATTTATTTCTATTTTTTGTCTATGATGGAAAATTGATAATTTGATCACGGTTCCAGTTTTATTTTGGAGATGATTGTTTTGTCAAAATAACCACCTGTAAAGAAAGGTCTATTGGGTGTCGCTAAGGACAGGGGCGTGATAAATCATGTTGATCTTAAATTCCTCAACGCGATCAGCAAATTGAGGGTGAGGTTTAAGCACATAACTGTAGACTTCGCCTGGAATGAATATGTCGTAATCTGTGTATTCAAGGTTGTAAAACATAAATGTTCGTTGCCAGTAATCATCTGGCCATTCAGCACAATGTATTGGAGTTATGCCGTCAAAATCCATTGAGCTAGAGATAATATCGGCAAACTCTCCTCGCCCCGCTACGATAGAGCTGTACCAGTAAAATAAATAATCATGACAAAATAGGTCATGTTGATTTGATTTCATATTGAGATCAGAGTCCAGCTTGTGCACTGGTTCGTTACCCTGAACACTTCTATCAAATATGTAGTTGCTAGCAGTCCCGTTTATGTAACCCCCTCCTGAAATGGGAAAGAGGTAGTCAAACAACGTTCCTTGATATTCGTACTCACCAGTGTGGACATTGATGCGCTTTTCCATCGATTGCTTGTTTTTTTGCATGGTATAGCTTTCGAATTGTTTGCCATCAAACACGGTGGTGAAATAGTTCTGAGTCTCTTTATGAACCTGAGATGCGTATACCTTTTTGGTGGTCCAAATTTGGCGTACGCCGTGGACATAAACAATCAACGAGTCATCACTGATTTTGTACTCACCCACCTTTTTTAAGTCTCCCTTTTCAGGACACTGGTGTTTGTTGTTTGAGGCGGCATAACGTACCTCGTCATCCTCAAACTGAAACGCTTCGCAATACACCACTTCATACGCGTACGCGGTACCGCCAAGGTTTTGCGTCGTCTCCAAGCGATAGACAGTGTCGCCAATTAACGGGTGTTCCGTGTCATTGTGACCTGGAGTGACAACAGGCAACTCAAAACGTGTTGTGACCCACGCATGGTCGCTGTCGCCGTGGTAATCATCACGCGCCGCTACCGCCAGGTATGTGGTGGTTTTAATGTTCTCTGGTGCACCTAGCACCATCATTTGTCCTTGGTTTAGCACCCTTAATCCATTGGCGTTTTCGAGCCAAATCCGAGTGGTGAGGAGATCGCCATCCGGGTCTTCAAACAGTTGGTTAAGATTGAGCGAATAGCTAATCGGAGAGTTTTGGTTGAGCTCCCAAGCATAAATAATGGTTTGTAGCTGTTGTTCCACCGTGAGGTTGATGATGGGTTTATTATTCTCTGATGGGTCCTCTTTTGAGCGACTGTCTTCATAACCCACAGACGAGTCGTAAAAAGAGCCGTCTTCTGTAGTATGAAATGGGTTCGTAACTGGCCCTGGTTGTCCTAAAATGGCAGAGTTGAAGGCGTCATCACCGTCTTTTGTGTGGGCGTTCTCCAACGCAGATCCCGTCAACGCTTGCTTTACTTCAACTAAAGATGTGCGCTCATATTGACGATGTGTTCGCGTGGTTGATTGGCTAGTACTGTCTGATGAGTTCGCCGCGGATGCTAAGCTGGTTTCGTCTGACATGCAGTATACGCCGAGCAAACCAACGCAGATGGCGCCGATTATCCAAAACTTTTTGCTTCTCATTACGCGTGCGCCATTCGTGATTGCAACCAGCTGCGAGAGAATTTTAGGTCTTTCTCTATTAAGCTTGCGCTGCACTCGAGCAGTTCACTGATTTCTTGGTTTTTCATTCCCATTAAATACTTGAGTTTGAGTGCACTTGATTGGCGTGGGTAACGGCTACTGAAGTTATCCAGCGCTTTATCCATGATGATCAATTGTTCGAAGCGATCTTCTTCATCTCTCATCAATGTGATGTGTTGACGCTTTTGCGCTTGGTGTGAGCGTGCGTTATCGATCAAGATTTGACGCATCACTTTGGCGGCCATCAAAAAGAAATCACGTTTTGTTTCAATTTCACTCATGTCGCAGTTGGACATCTTTAGGTAAGCATCATGAATTAATGCCGTGGTGCTGTTGACGCTATCAGCCAATACTTTGTTGTCGGTGCCGTACTTTTCCGCGTTTCGTTCACGCTCGTGTTGGGCGATCTTACGTAACTGCAAATACGCAAATTGGTAAAGCTCACTCTCAGCTTGTTTATCACCAGATTGCCATTGTTGAATGATTTGTGTCAGTGCTACTGCTGTTGCCATGGTTATACATCCTCGCTCACTTTGACAAATTCAGAAATGGTGTGGGTTTCAATGCGATCAGAGCCGTCTCGGTTGCGGAGAACATCTTGTTGATAGCGATATAAAATGCCTTGTTCCCAAGTTGCGCCAGCGGGCAGATATTCCCAAGTGGTGTAATTGATTTCGGCAGGGGTCGTTGACCAACGTACCATGACATTCATTTGCGCAAGCTCGGCTTTGGGTTCGTCATTGTTGACCCACCACATGTCCGCATACTCTTGGGTGACATCTTGGGTGTATAGGCTTGTGTCGGTTGGACAGGTGTCTGCATTGTGCGGCAGTCGCATGACTTGTTGGTGGCGCATCAATAGGCACGATTGTGTCATGGACTGCTGGTGGTATTGGGTCTGCTGCCATACCCCGAGGTAGTCGATGTCGTGTTCGTTCGTGTTGGGGTAGGTAAACCACAGCATTTCTGTACGATTGTGGTGGTGGATGTTTTTTTTACGTCCCAAGGCCTTGTACTTTTTCCATCAGTAGCTCAGTACTTGGATCAAAGTTGAGCGCAACGGAGCGGTATTTCCAGTCGCCTTCATCATCAAAGTCTTCAAGAGAGAAGCCATTCAAATCGTTGCGGGTGCATCCAGTGATTGAGCAACCGACGATATTAAACCAATCCGCAAATTTGCTTATCGGCTCGACAATGTCTTCCGTGATAGGGCGCTTCATCGAGAGGAAACAGCCTTGAAAATGGTCGCCAACGCTTGGGTGCTCAATCAATGAATCTTTGGTGATGGTGAATCGAGTTTCACCAAACGGTGGGCGATATTTAGGATGATGTTGATAACGTAAATCGTAAGCACAAGCGCGGCCTTGCCAATCTTTCTTTTTGATCACGATGTTTTTGAACGTCATGCCGCGAGGTTCAAAGATGATCTCATCTGAGGCAAAGTTTTTTTCAATGTACTGCTGGCTTTCGTTTAGGTGCTCGATTGCCTCATCGACAGATACCCAGTCGAGATTGAGGTGACGTTTGGCGTCATCCAGATAATTGAGGTCAAGGCCCTTGAGCTGGTTTTGAAAGCGAGCATCAGACAACACGCGGTTGGCTAAGACAATTTCCTTCCGATTCTCAGGCGTACTGTCGAGAGAGAGCAGCAGACGCGTCATATTGATGCTACGACTGGGTTTGGTTGTTGCCATCGTCGGTGTAAGCACTTCTTGGCTCGATAAGGTTGTCAGCAGATAACCCTTATCATCGTTGCCAAGGAAGAAGCTAATCACATCACCAGGTTGGTAGTGAAATGCCCCTTGTTGGGTAACGCCAGTGATATTGGAACTGGTTTTGTAATACAAGCCAGTCACTGGCGCATCGATAAAGTAGCCTTGCTTCAAGGTTGAAGTGGGCGGGTGTGAAGTGGCAGCAGAAGTATCTGCTGCTAACGTGGAGGTGGCCGTCAATGCAGACAGCCAAAATACCACTGAACGTGTATACATCTTGTTTTAAGCCTTATTGGTTGGTGCTGTCCTCAGACGCACAATTTGGCTGACAACTCATTGGAGTAGTTAGGTGCTTCTTTGGCACCGGTGTCATCATCGCCAACAACATTTTTTGTTTTATATGTTTGGGGATATCTGGATTAGAGAGTATCCGCCTTCGTGTTAACTCCATCATGGAGCTCACCGAAAGGTGTTCGACATTCTGCCCCTTCGCGTGGAAGATAAGGCGGGTCATTTCGTACATCATATCTTCTGCAATCTTCTTCTCTTGTTGCAGTTGGATATTCTTTTGCATCATGGCGCTGCCAAATAGCACACCTGAGAGTACGATGATGCCTGACAATGCCGAAGCAAGAGGGCGCCGTTGCACCAAGCGAAAGGCGCTATACAAGGGCCAGTGTTTTTTCTGCTCGATAGGGCGACGTTCGATAATTCGCTCGATATCAATGCGTAGCGCTCGCACATCTGGGTATCGCACTTGGGTGGCTGGACGCGTCGCCCGTCTTATCACCCAATACACATCAGACCAAACCGCTGGTGACGGAAACATCAAAGCGAGGATTTTGCCCAATGAATAAACATCGCTTTGTTCTGTCAGTACTTGTCCTGCCTGCTGCTCAGGGCTGGCAAAGTTTTGGCTAAAAGCAATCAGTGCCGAGGGTGAGCCCTCTCGGGTGGAGTGCGCTTTTTGAGTTAAGTTGAAGTCGAGCAGTTTGGGTCGTTTGCTACGATCAATCAGTATATTTTCTGGTTTCAGATCGGCATGCAAAACATGATGCTGGTGGGCGTGCTCCATCGCCTGACAAATCTGCTTAAACAGCAACAGTTTTTCCGTCTTTTCCAGCTTATTTTCTGACAGGTATTCATCTAAGGTTTGACCAAATACCCGCTCCATCACGATGTAAACTGAATCTTGATGAAGACCGCCATCAAACACTTTCGCTATGTATGGATGGTTTAGGCGCGCGAGCAGTTGTGCCTCATCGAAGAGTGCACGTTGTCCCAGCACATTACTCAAATTGCTTTGAATAAACTTGATGGCCAGATCTTGTTCGAACGTTTCATCTGCACGTAGGGCGGCGTAAACGACACCCATGCCACCGCGACCCAACTCATGAGTTAGGCGATACTTACTGATGACTTCTCCGCTTAGATCGACGTCTCGGTTCGTAGCCTGGTGAGCACCAAAGTAAAGTAACTGCGTTAATTGTTCTTCTGGTGTCTCATTGGCTAAAAGAGGAACGAGTTGTTGATACAGCTCAGGTTGACTTTGTTGCAATGCTTGGAGGTATTGCTGCTTTTGGGAGTCGTCCAGATCAAGCAAGTGATAGTAAATCTGGGTTTCGCTAGAGCCTAACTGCACTGTGCCTAATGTCTTATTCTTTTAGGTACGGCATTTTATAAGAACTTTGATATAAATGTCATTTATTTATTCGGCTTTGACTCACAATGTATGAAACGCAATTTGGTGGCTAATAGAATAATAACGTCATGATTTTGCGAATTATTTTCACTGAGCTTGTCGACAGAGAGTCTATTCGTCATAATGTTACTTGTAACATTACTGATAAATCACATATTTATGGCTCAACAGAATAAGAAAACTCGCACGACATTGCAGGATGTCGCAGACCAAGTTGGCGTCACGAAGATGACGGTTTCACGTTATATGCGTAACCCTGAATCGGTGGCAGAAAAGACTCGGGCCAAGATTGCGACTGCGATTGAAGAGATGGGATACATCGAAAACCGCGCCCCCGCTATGTTGTCAAAGTCGTCCAGTAAAGCCATTGGTATTTTACTGCCCTCATTGTCCAACCAAATTTTTGCTTCCTTTGTTCAGGGCATCGAGATGGTGACCAAAGCCAATGGCTATGAGACGCTTTTAGCGCATTTTAGCTACGATGAGCTTGAAGAAGAACGCAAGATCGCGTCATTACTCTCTTATCAGGTCGATGGACTTATTCTAACTGAAAGCCATCACACGCCGCGTACATTGCAAATGATAAAAAATGCAGGGATCCCTGTAGTGGAAACCATGGAACTACCACCAAAGCCGATTGATATGGCGGTTGGGCTAGATCATGAAGATGCCTCGTACACGGCGGTTAAGCAGATGCTAGATTCAGGTAAGCGTACAATCGTTTATTTTGGGGCGCGTTTGGATACGCGAACCAAGCTGCGTATGCAAGGTTATGATCGCGCGATGACGGAAGCAGGGCTAGAGCCTAAGCACGTATTAACGGGTGATCACTCTAGCTTCTCTTTAGCGCATGATTTGCTTGAACGCGCGCTAGAAACTCACCCAACGCTTGATGGCGTATTCTGTACCAACGACGACATCGCGATAGGGACCATGCTGAGCGCGCAACAACGTGGCATTGAAGTTCCGCAGCAGCTGGCGGTTGTGGGCTATAACGCGCTGGATATTGGTCAAACCATCAGCCCGAAACTGACTAGCGTCGATACACCGCGTTTCAAAATCGGTGAAAAGAGCGCAGAGCTTTTGATCGCGCGTCTGAAAGGTGAAGCGCAAGAAGAAAAAGTGGTTGATATGGGGTATCAAATTACCTCCGGAGAGAGTGTTTAACTCGCAGTTAACCGCTCTCTGTATTCGCTCATCAATGGTATTGGCAGGTTAGGGTATGGCACATCAGCTGGATGCATTGGATCTCAACTTAATGCGTTTATTAAAGGCCGTGGTGGAAAACCGCAGCATCAAGCTGGCCGCGATGCAGTTGGGCATTTCTCAACCGAGCGCCAGTCGCGGCGTGATGAAGCTCAAACAAGTGTTTGATGACCCGCTGTTTGTGCGTAAAGCGCATGGGGTTGAGCCGTCACCGATGGCGATACGTCTCGCCGCCGAGTTCGACAACATGATTGCACCACTGGAAAAAGTGGTGCAAGAGTTTGAAGTGTTCGACCCACTGCAATACCAAGGGCAGATCGCGATTGTGACCGACCCTTATTTGATGGATGAGCAAGGGCAGCGATTGCTAACTGGCTGTCATCGAGCCTTTCCCAAAGCGCACTTTGCCTTTTCCAGTTGGAACAGTTACTCGCACGATGAAATGTTAGAGGGCGAGCACGATTACTGCATTCTAGACCAAGAGACCGAGCTGTCGAAAGACATTTATATGCGTCCGTTGTTTGTTGAAAAACGGGTGATTTTGGCACGTAAAAACCACCCGACTTTGTCGAAAGTCAGCAATGATTGGGACACGGTGTCCAAACTGCCTCTGGTGTCTCTGCCTGCGCCCGCCTCGTATAAACCACTTTGTACCGTGGAGTCCGAATATCGTCGTATGGGCTATGAGCCAGTGGTGTTACTGAAATCCTACAATTTGCGCGTGGCGTGCCAAATGTTGCAAGAAACCGACGCGATTATGTATGCCAGCCAAAGCTCAGCAGTATTGATGCCGGAGCTGGACTCTTACGCGATGCCTTTGGTCAACCGTGAGTTTAGCCAGTTTGTCGTCTCTGGCGGTTTCTTACAAACCAATCGCAACCATCCTTTGCACCGACACTTACATAAAGTGGTACGCCAAACCCTGAAGACGCCATTAATTTTCGCACAGTGATGACTGGTTATTGTATCGCGTCACCGAGATTCTCTGCATAAAATAACCATGAAGAAAATGTGTGATTACATAGACAACTCGATCCTATAGATATTCAAAAATGAATATCTCAATTACCTGTCTCTTTTTCCTGCTCAGCGCTAACCTTAGCTCAAATAGTCAGGAGAAGTGGCTCATTTTTATCTTTTTAACTTTTTGAATGTCGATACAGATGCGTGACATTCACCATTCTCCGTTATGCAGTTTTTAATTTCTGATGGAGGATTCATCATGCTAGTTGCACGTCTATTTTTATTGCTCGCCATCGTTGCCGAAGTAGCTGGCACCAGCACCATGTCTTTTATCGGACAAGGTCATGGATGGTTGGGCTACATCGTGATGTACGTATTGATTGCGGTGTCGTACTACTTCCTCTCGATTGCAGCGAAAAAAATTTCTATCGGCGTGGCATACGCTGTCTGGGAAGGGTTGGGTATCTCATTGATCACGGTCGTTTCAATCGTGTTGTTTGATTCTGACTTAAATACCCAAGAGCTGCTTGGTTTGATGTTAGCTGTCATCGGCATCGTTTGTGTGACTTTAGGGGAGTCACACGGTCAATCTAACACCAAGAAAAACTCCGATAAACTGGCAAAAGAACGTTCATTTTCTACAAGTGTAAGGTGTGAATCATGAGTCAATTTTTTACGATGTCATTTGGATTTGTCGTGATGGCTGCCTTGGTCGACATTGTGGCGAACATGGCGCTCACACGTTCTCACGGCTTTAAATACAAAGGCTGGGGCATTACCGCGATTGTGTTGGTATTGACAGCATTCACGCTGTTGGCACAAGCGGTTAAAGAGATCGACTTAGCCATTGCTTATGCTTCTTGGGGCGCGATCGGTATCTTGGGTACCGCAGTAGGTGGTGCCTTGCTGTTTAAGCAGAAACTCAAGCCAATCGGCTGGTTTGGTATCTTTGTGGTGATTGCTGCAGTCGTGGTGATGAAGACGGCTTAATCAAGCCGAACAAAAACAACGAAGACAAATACAAAGAGCGGAGTATCAAACTCCGCTCTTTTTGTTTTTCTTGGCTTACACAATGAAGCTTGCGCCTTCTTCTGCGCTAGAGACGTTTTGGCGGATCACGCTAAACAAGCCTCGTCCCCATGTTTGTTGGGTAGATTCGGTATCGAAATGAATCAACTCGCGACCAGTGGTATCGCTTAAGTTGTTCAGTTCGCCCGTTTGGCAATCCAGACGAATCAAATCACCGTTGCGCACCAAACCAATCGCGCCACCACGAATGGCTTCTGGAGAAACATGAATCGCAGACGGAATTTTACCTGACGCGCCAGATAAACGACCGTCAGTAACCAACGCCACTTTAAAGCCCGCTTTTTGCACGTTACCTAAAATTGGCATCAGCTTGTGCAGTTCAGGCATGCCGTTTGCTGCTGGGCCGTTGTGTGTGACTACAACGATGCAATCTTTGTTCAGCTCACCACGTTTGTACGCGGCTTCCACTTCGTGTTGGCATTGGAATACGATCGCAGGTGCAACAATCACGCGTTGCTCTTCTTTCACCGCAGACACTTTCACCACGGCTTTGCCCAAGTTGCCAGTCAATACGCGAGTGCCGCCAGTATTTTGGAAAGTGGCGTCTGGTTTGGCGATCACGTCACCGTCTTGGCTGCCTTGGCACGGTGTCCAAGTCAGTTGTCCATCGACAAGGCTCGGCAGCGTCATTTGGTCTTCAAATTTACCAAACACGGGTTTCACATCGCGATGCAAAAGTTCGGATTGGTTCAAGCGGTGCAATAACGCTGGCACGCCACCCGCGTCTTGGAACGCGTTCATATCGGCTGGGCCGTTCGGGTAAACGCGAGCTAACAAAGGAACCACATCCGACAGATCGCTGATGTCTTGCCACGTGAGCAAGATGCCAGCAGCACGCGCCACGGCGATCATATGAATGGTGTGATTGGTGCTGCCGCCAGATGCAAGTAGAGCGATGATGCCGTTGACCAAGCTCTTTTCTGTGACCACCTCGGCCAGCGGACGGAAGTGTGCAGAACCCGCCGTCATTGAGGCGATTTTCAGAGCCGCGTGATCGGTTAACGCTTTACGCAGTTGGGTATGGGGATGAATGAATGCCGAACCTGGCAGCATCAAGCCCATGGCTTCGAACACCAACTGGTTGGTGTTGGCGGTGCCGTAAAACGTACACGTACCCGCAGAGTGGTAAGCGCGACACTCCATATCCAGCAGAGCGTCTTTGCCGACTTCACCCGCTGCGTATTTTTGGCGTACGTCGACTTTCTCTTCGTTGCTGATGCCTGTTGCCATCAGACCCGCTGGTACAAACGCAGTCGGTAGGTGCGCGTAAGACAGCGCGCCCATAAGTTGCCCCGGGGCAATTTTGTCACAGATACCAAGCAGTAATGTGGCATCAAAGACATTGTGACTCAAAGACAACGCCGTTGATTGCGCAATTAAGTCACGCGAAAACAGCGACATATCCATGCCTGCTTGACCTTGAGTCACCCCATCGCACATCGCTGGCACACAACCTGCGACTTGCGCTGTATGGCCGTAGTCCGCCAGTACTTGTTTGATTTGCGCTGGATAGTCTTGGTACGGCTGGTGGGCGCTCAACATGTCGTTGTAGGCGCTGATCAGCGCGACATTGGCATGAGTAAAATCGAGAATATTTTTCTTTTCAGAAGAGCAAGAAGCGGCGACTGCATGGGCTAAGTTACCACAAGATAAACCAACACGGCCTTTGCCAGCTTCGGCTTGCACTTCGGTGCGAGCAAGAAACGCAGCGCGCGCTTCACGGCTGCGCTCGGTCAAACGTTGTGTGACCTCAAGAACAACAGAGTGAGTCATTACGCCACCTCGATCGCTTGCATTTTGATTAGCTCAGCGGCAGAGCGTTCCACCACGTCGCTGATGTCTCCGTCGATACTGACGATCAGAGTTTGAGGCTCGTTGTCTGGGCGCTCTAGCGTCTCGAATTGGCTCTTCACCATGTTTTCTTTCATGAAGTGGCCTTTGCGCATACGCATGCGATTAAGGATCAACTCCATATCGCCATCAAGGAACAGGAAGGTCACGTTGTCGTTGCCTTCGCGGATCTGATCGCGGTAAATCTTTTTCAGTGCTGAACAGACAATAATGCCGTGTTCGTTTTTGCTTTCTAGGCTGTACGCCGCATCACGAATGCGTTCTAGCCATGGCTTGCGATCATCATCGTTCAGAGGCTGGCCCGATGCCATTTTCTGAATGTTCGCTCGTGGATGAAGATCATCACCATCAATGAATTTACGCCCTAGCTTTTTCGCTAGATGCTCACCAATTGTGCTTTTACCACTAGCACAAACGCCCATAACGATGACACTACTACCAGCCATAACTTATCCTCATAACCAAATTTGCGCGTGATCTCAATTTTTGAATTCACTTTAAAATATGGGTTTATCTTATTCATGTTATCGGTAACATGTTACCGGTAACTGAAATAAATGTGAACCATAACACAAACAATAATTCTTAAAGGTGAACCTATGGAGCAATTAACCCAAGCCCCAGATCCTACGTTCCTACTGACGATTGCAGGCCTTGCCATTGCAGCGTTACTCGTTCTGATCATTAAACTGAAAGTCCATGCTTTTGCTTCCCTTACTATGGTGAGTTTAGGCACAGCAATCGCCACTGGCGTTCCTTCTGAGAAAGTCGTATCGACCATGATGGGCGGCTTCGGCGGCACACTGGCTTCCGTGGCATTACTGGTTGGTCTTGGTGCGATGATCGGTAAAATTCTTGAAGTGACTGGCGGTGCGAAAGTGCTGGCAGACACTTTGATTGGTCGCTTTGGTAAAGAGCGCGCACCATTTGCTTTGGGCGTCGCTTCATTACTGTTTGGCTTCCCAATCTTCTTCGATGCAGGCCTTGTAGTGATGATGCCAATCATCCTAAGTGTGGCGGCTCGTTTTGGTGGATCACCAATTAAATACGCGTTGCCTGCTGCCGGTGCTTTTGCGGTTATGCACGCGTTTGTTCCACCACACCCAGGTCCGGTTGCAGCGGCAGAATTCCTTGGCGCAAACATCGGTCTGCTATTGGTGGTGGGTATCCTGGTTGCCATTCCAACTTGGTACCTTGGCGCTTACCTATTTGGTTTGTATGCGGGCAAAAAATTCGATATCCCACTATCTAAAGCCTTCTTTAATGGCGAAGCAATGGTGGATGAGCGCAACGCACCAAAATTTGGCACGGTTATGACCATCCTTGTGCTGCCAGTCCTGCTAATCTGTTTGGATACGGTATTGAACACACTGGCGGTTGCGGGTGTGATTGATGGCAAAACGGCACTGGTTGAGTTCCTACGTATGCTAGGTAAAACCCCAGTTGCGTTGCTGATTACTTTGATTGTCTGTTTGGCTGTGTTTGCCAAAGACTACGGCATGGCAAAACTAGAAAAATTATGTGGTGAGTCATTGGCTCCAATCTGTGGTGTTATCCTAGTAACGGGCGCAGGTGGCATGTTTGGCGGCGTACTGCGCTCAAGTGGTATCGGTGATGCACTGGCTGACGTTCTTACAGACACAGGTATGCCTGTGATTGTGGCGGCGTTTGTGATTTCAACCTGTCTGCGTGTTGCTCAAGGCTCGGCAACCGTAGCGCTAACCACTACGGCGGCTCTTATCGCGCCAGTTGTGGCTGCATCAACAGGTTTGAGTGAACTAGACCTTTGCTTTATCGTAATCGCGATTGCGGGTGGTGCAACGGTACTGTCTCACTTCAATGACTCTGGTTTCTGGTTGGTCTCTCGTCTGCTTGAGATGGATGAGAAAACCACATTAAAAACTTGGACGGTAATGGAAACGTTACTTGGCGGTATCGCGTTTATTATCGTCGCAACATTAAGCTTTATTCTTTAGAGGTTCCCCATGACAACACTTGAACAACGATTAAGAGAAATCAAAATCGTCCCAGTTATCGCAATCAACGACGTAGCACACGCTCTGCCACTGGCAAAAGTGTTGGTAGAAAACGGTTTACCATGTGCGGAAGTGACATTCCGCACCGAAGCGGCGGCGGAGTCGATTCGCATCATGCGTGAAGCGTACCCAGAACTGTTGATTGGCGCGGGCACCGTTCTGACCACAGAACAAGTGGATATCGCAATCGAAGCGGGCGTGGACTTTATCGTTAGCCCAGGCTTCAACCCAACCACAGTGAAATACTGTCAGCAACGTGGCGTGACTATCGTACCGGGTGTAAACAACCCAAGCTTGGTTGAGCAAGCGATGGAAATGGGTCTGCGTACGTTGAAGTTCTTCCCTGCTGAGCCATCAGGCGGCGTAAGCATGCTGAAAGCACTCACGGCGGTTTACCCAGTGGAATTCATGCCAACCGGTGGCGTAAGCCCGTCTAACGTGGAAGATTACCTAGCGTTGAAATCGGTTGTGGCTTGTGGCGGTACGTGGATGGTGCCAACCGCAATGATGGACAACGGCGATTGGGAAGGCATTGCTGAATTGGTTCGCGCAGTTAAGTAAAACGCACAAACGGCTCCGAAATCCCCCCGAACGTTAGAAAACGTGATACGAAAAAGGGTCATCAAGTTACTTGATGACCCTTTTTCTTTTTGGAATGAAACGGCTTTAGAAGTGATGCTTCATAAAGCGCTTAATAAAGCGAATGAAATCTGCTTCGGCTAGCTTCGCGCACTTCAATGTTTGGGCGTGAGACAATTCTACATCTCCCAAGCCTTCTGCCATGTTGGTGATCGCACACACTGCCAATACGGGTAAGCCGCAATGCGCCGCAGAAATCACTTCTGGCACGACCGACATGCCCACTACATCACCACCGATGATTTGCATCATGCGGATTTCGGCTGCGGTCTCAAAGTTGGGGCCTGTGTAAGAGACAAACACGCCTTCATTCAGGTGAATACCATTGGCTTTGCCGACTTCAAACGCTTCTGCGCGTAGGTCTTTGTCGTACGCATTGGCGAGGCTGAAGAACCTCGGGCCGTACTCTTCATCATTCGGACCGATCATTGGCGATTCAGGCATGGTGTTGATGTGGTCATGAAATACCACCAGAGAACCGACATCAATACGCTCAGGGCGAAGTGAACCTGCCGCGTTGGTGACGAGCAAAAACTCACAGCCCAGCTTTTTAAAGGTGCGCACGGGCGTGGTCATGACCTTCATTGAGCCGTGTTCGTAGTAGTGACCGCGACCTTTCATGCACACTACGTCTACGCCGCCCATGGTACCAAGCACCAACTCACCAGAATGACCTTGCACGGTGCTAACCGGAAAGCCTTCGAGCTCTTCGTATGGAATGACCACTTTGTCTTGTAGTTCGTCTGCCAATACGCCTAAGCCAGAGCCTAAAATAAACGCCGCTTTAGGTTGGAAGTTTGGTTTGCGTTCGCGAATGGTTTGTAGCGCGCCGATTACTGGATCGTGATTCATGTTAGTCACCTTCTGGTTGTGTGTTGATTCCATTGTGTGACTTTCTGCGCTGGTTATCTTTGCTTTATTCGCTACTATCATCCTTAAAAAGAGGATGATGAAACTCGCTAGGACCTAATGCATGAAGTCAGAACCATTTGAGCGCGTGACGCTGAAGATGCTGCGTTACTTTTACGAGGTCGCACAAACCAAGCATTTCACTAAGGCGGCCGAGAACCTCAATATCACCAATTCGCCGTTGAGCAATCGCATCAAAGAGTTGGAAGAGGTGCTTAACGTCAAACTGTTTGAGCGTGATTCAAGAAACGTCATGCTGACGGAGGCCGGGCGATTGTTGGAGTCCAAATGCCAACTGATTTTTCAGACCTTGGATGTCTCGCTCAATCAAGTGCAGCAAGTGGGTTTGAACCAGAGAAATATCTTGCGAGTTGGTGTGGTAAGTAGTGCATTTTGGGGCGGATTTGATCGTCTGTTACAGCGCTTCCATGCTGAGCATGACACTTATCACGCCGACATTTTTGACCTCAACCCAGAGACGCAAAAGAAACATCTGAGCGAGAAGAAAATCGATGTAGGCATTGTTCGTTTTGCCGATGCACTCAACATTTATCCGTATCAGTCGGTATCTTTGGGCAAAGATGTGTTTGTGGTGGCGGTGTCGGAGCAACATGAGTTAGCCAGCAAATCTTTGCTGCGGCTCCAAGATTTAAAGACGTGTGAGTTTGCGTTTATGAGCTTGGCGAATTCTGCCTCGGCAAACTTCATCATCAATGCCTGTCTGCAAGAAGGCTTTTCACCCCATATTGGCAAACAAGTGGTGGAGCCAAGCACCTTGATGGCGTATGTAGCAAACAGCAATACCGTGACGTTGGTGCCGTCGACGTTTTCTCAGCATCATTGGCATGGGATTCGTTTTATCAAGCTGAAAGAATCACTGCGTGCAGACTTATGCCTGATTCATGACGGTAAGCAGGAGAGTGCTATCAAAGCCGAGTTTATTCGCACGTTATTGGAGAATGCGAGTTAAGCATGGGCAAACAAAAAAGGTCACCCTAAGGTGACCTTTTCGAATGATTCGCTGAAATTAGCAATGCGATTAGCGCGCAATTAACGCATCGTTACGAATTCTTCTGAGCCCGTTGGGTGGATAGCCACAACAGAGTCGAAGTCTGCTTTGGTTGCGCCCATCTTCATTGCTACGCCGAAGCCTTGGATCATTTCATCTACCGTGAAACCGATGCCGTGCAGACCAACAACCGTTTCTTCTTCGCCCGCACATACAAGCTTCATCTTACATGGTTGACGGTGCTTAGTAACGGCGGTGTACATCGCAGTAAAGCCAGATGTGTAGACTTTGATGTTGTCTTTGCCGTACTTCTCTTCGGCTTCTTGCGTTGTAAGACCGATAGTGCCGATTGGTGGGTGGCTAAATACCACAGTTGGAACCAAATCGTAGTCCATCTTCGCGTTTGGTTTATTGTTGAACAAACGCTCAGAAAGTTGACGACCCGCTTTCACTGCTACTGGTGTTAGCTCGATACCGCCTTCCATGATGTCACCCACACAGTAGATGCCTTTCACGTTGGTTTCTTGGTATTCGTCTACCTTGATGTAGCCTTTTTCGTTCGTTGCCACGCCGGTTGACGCTAGGTTGATTGCGTCTGTCGCTGGGTGACGGCCGATTGCCCAGATTAGTTGGTCAACGTTTTGGCTCTCACCGTTTTCTAGGTGCAGAGTTAGGCTGCCATCGGTTTCTTTTACCACTTCTTTTGGTACAGAATGGGTGTGCAGTGTTGGGCCTTCTGCTTCCATCACTTCAACCAACGTATCGATGATCATTGGATCGAAGCTACGCAGTGGTGACTCTTTACGTACGAACAGGTGCGTTTCTGTACCTAGCGCGTGCAGTACGCCAGCAATTTCAACTGCGATGTAGCCTGCGCCGACAACCGCAACGCGTTTTGGTTGCTCTGCTAGGTCGAAGAAGCCGTTTGAATCGATGCCGTATGCAGCGCCTGGAATGTTTGGAATAGTAGGACGACCACCAACCGCGATCAGAATGTGATCCGCTGTGTAGTGTTCACCGTTTACTTCGACTAGTTTTTTCGTCAACAAACTTAGCAAAGCCTTTAATCACGTTTACTTTGTTGTTGCCAAGAACGCGATCGTAAGATTGGTGAATACGACCAATGTACGCCTGACGGCTCTCAACCAGTTTGCTCCAGTCGAAACCTTTCACGTCGACATCAAAACCGTAATCTTCTGCGTACAGGTTCATTGCTTCTGCGATTTGCGCGCCATGCCACATCACTTTCTTCGGTACACAACCCACGTTTACACAGGTGCCACCAAGATCTTGAGCTTCGATTAGCGCAACTTTAGCGCCGTACATCGCCGCACGGTTTGCAGATGCGATGCCGCCACTGCCGCCACCGATACAGATATAGTCAAAATGAGTCGCCATTACTTTCTCCAAGAGCTTATAAATTTTATCTGGTACATAGATAGATTGGGATGACCTTGCCCGAACTCAATGCCACCGTTATCCCACTATCATAAATCGAATGTAACGAATTCCTAAATGGGAAAAAGCGACATTACTTATGACAAATAGCGATGAGAGGTATAAAAAGAAGAATAAGCGCGATCAGACGGCGGAGTTGAGAGCATAAAAAAGCGCAACGAAAATGTCGTTGCGCTAGAAGGTTTCGGTGCAGATGAGCTTACTCTGGAACAATCCAGTCCACTTTCCAGTGGCCGGTAGCTGGTGCGATCGCGTCTTGCAGGAATGGAAGAATCTCTTTCATCTGGCTTTCCAGTTTCCACGGCGGGTTAATCACAATCATGCCGGATGCCGTCATGCCGCGCTCGTTGGTATCGGGTGCGACACCTAACTCGATTTGCAGAATTTTACGAATGCTCAGTGCTTCCAGGCCTTCGATCATATCTTCGATGTCGTGACGGTTTACCACTGGGTACCAAATCGCGTAGATACCGGTTGCCCAACGCTTATGGCTCTGATGAATCGCGCGCACTACATCGCGGTACTCTTTCGCGAGTTCGTATGGTGGGTCAATCAGCACCAAACCACGACGCTCTTGTGGCGGTAAGCTGGCTTTTAGACGCTGGAACCCGTCCTCTTTGAAGATACTCACTTGGCGATCGCGATGGAATTCTTGCTCTAACAACGGGTGATCGGCTGGGTGCAGCTCCGTCAGCACCATGCGATCTTGGGGGCGGATTTGCGCGCGCGCTACACGTGGTGAGCCTGGGTAGTAACGCAGCTTCTCGCCGTTGTTGAGCACTTTGATGGCATCGATGTAGCTTTTGATGTCTTCAGGAATATTTGGGTTATCCCAAATACGCGCGATGCCTTGTTTGTATTCGCCCGTTTTTTCAGACCATTCGTGAGTGAGATCGTAACGGCCCACACCCGAGTGGGTATCGTGATAAACGAATGGTTTATCTTTTTGTTTCAGCGCATCAAGAATGAGGCTTTGAACGATGTGTTTGACCACGTCAGCATGGTTGCCGGCGTGGAAGCTGTGGCGGTAACTTAACAAATTAAACTCTCGAAACACTCTTTGGTTGAGTGTGGTCTGTGATTTTCACTCTATGACGGTATTATACTCAAGTAACTTAAAGATGTAGAACTTCCAATCAAATCCGTTCCTCTAATAGGGGCTCACTATTGAAATTTCTTTAAGTCACCCACACTTACTATTGGTAATCGAATTGAACTAGGTGAGTTTCTCGTGCTCAAAGAGTGTGAAATCTCATTTAGGTATAACAAGACTCAAGGACAGAGTAGCGCTCGTTGACTATATGGTCATCGCAGCATAGAGAAAGGGAACGGAGCTCCCCCAATCCATGTTGCTGGCTCGTCTGTACATTGAGTTGGCCTATCTACACAAAATAGACAGGCAATCACAGAGTCAAAACACAAAAGGAATTATTCATGTCTAATCCTCTTCTGACGTTTACGGACTTACCTCCGTTTTCTCAAATTAAACCAGAACACATCAAGCCTGCCGTTGAACAAGCGATTGCTGACTGCCGAGCGAAAATCGATGAAGTTCTAAAAGATAATACTCAACCTACTTGGGACAGTGTGATTGCGCCAATTGAAGAAGCGGATGACCGCTTAAGCCGCATTTGGTCGCCAGTGGGTCACATGAACTCCGTGGTGAACAGCGAAGATCTGCGTGAAGCGTACGAAAGTTGTTTGCCAATTTTGTCAGAGTACGGCACTTGGGTTGGTCAGCACAAAGGCCTGTACGAAGCGTACAAAGCGATTAAAGCCAGTGATGCATTCGCAACGCTGACTCGCGCTCAACAAAAAACCATCACCGATGCGCTACGAGACTTTGAGTTATCGGGTATTGGTTTACCATCCGATGAGCAGCACCGTTACGGCGAAATCAGCAAGCGCATGTCTGAGCTCAGCTCTAAATTCTCTAACAATGTACTGGATGCCACCATGGGTTGGACCAAGCACATCACGGATGAGAAAGACCTTGCTGGCATGCCAGAATCGGCGCTGGCAGCAGCAAAAGCCGCGGCAGAAGCAAAAGAGCTAGATGGTTACCTCATTACGCTGGATATCCCATCTTACCTACCTGTCATGACGTACTGCGACAACCAAGAGTTGCGTAAAGAAGTGTACGAAGCGTATGTGACACGCGCCTCTGATCGCGGTCCAAATGCTGGTAAGTGGGACAACTCAGAAATCATTACTGAGCAACTGAGACTGCGTCACGAAATTTCACGCATGTTGGGTTTCAATACTTACAGCGAGAAATCGTTAGCAACGAAAATGGCCGAAACGCCAGATCAAGTGTTGGGCTTCTTGAATGACCTAGCGACACGTGCGAAACCGCAAGGTGAACGTGAAGTCGAAGAGTTACGTCAGTTTGCGAAAAGTGAGTTTGGCGTTGAAGAATTGAATGTGTGGGATATTGCTTACTACAGCGAGAAACAAAAGCAGCACTTGTTCCAAATCTCGGATGAAGAACTGCGCCCGTACTTCCCTGAGTCTAAGGTTGTCAGTGGTCTGTTTGAAGTGCTAAACCGCGTGTTTGGCATGACAGTTACTGAGCGCGAAGGCGTGGACACTTGGCACGAATCTGTGCGTTTCTTCGATATCTTTGACGCTGAAGGCGCACTGCGTGGCAGTTTCTACTTAGATCTCTACGCACGTGAGCACAAACGTGGCGGCGCGTGGATGGATGACTGTCGTGGTCGTCGCGTTACGCTCTCTGGCGAACTGCAAACGCCGGTGGCTTACCTAACGTGTAACTTCAACCGTCCAGTGGGCGACAAGCCAGCACTGTTTACGCACGATGAAGTTGTGACACTTTTCCATGAATTTGGTCACGGCATCCACCACATGCTGACGCAAGTCGAAACTGGCGCGGTATCAGGCATAAATGGCGTACCTTGGGATGCGGTTGAATTGCCAAGTCAGTTCCTGGAAAACTGGTGTTGGGAAGAGGACGCACTGGCGTTCATTTCTGGTCACTATGAGACAGGCGAGCCGTTGCCAAAAGCGATGCTAGATAAGATGCTCGCGGCGAAGAACTTCCAGTCGGCGATGGGCATTTTGCGTCAGCTAGAATTCGGTTTGTTCGACTTTACTCTGCACACTGAATACGACCCAGAAGTGGGTGCACGCGTTTTAGAAACGCTGGCGAAAGTGAAAGAGAAAGTCGCGGTGGTTCCAGCCGTTGAGTGGGCGCGCTTCTCGCACAGCTTTGGTCACATCTTCGCTGGTGGTTACAGCGCGGGTTACTACAGCTATCTGTGGGCGGAAGTGCTGTCGTCAGACGCGTATTCTCGCTTTGAAGAAGAAGGTATCTTCAACAAAGAAACGGGTCAAAGCTTCCTGAACAACATCTTAGAAATGGGTGGCAGTGAAGAGCCAATGGAGCTGTTTAAGCGCTTCCGTGGTCGTGAACCACAAATTGATGCGCTATTGCGCCATTCTGGTATTGCAGCGTAAGCGCACGCTGTCTTTTCAAAAATACTAGGGCCAACCATTCGGTTGGCCTTTTTTTGTCCATTTTTTATAAAAAATTCACGGATTCACACTGCGGTTAATTGGGTTCTGCAGCGATATCAATGTCTCCGTAGACTGAACCTCATCAATGGCTTGCAGCTTATCAATCAGCACAAATTGCAGTTCTTCAATCGATTTGCACATCAATTTGACGAATATGTTATACGCGCCCGTGGTGTAGTAAGCTTCAACGACTTCGTCGAGCGCGTTGAGTTTTTCTAGCGCGGAATGGTAATCGCGAGCTGCGTTTAGGTTAATACCAATGAAGCAGCACACATCGTAGCCGAGCTTTTTGGTATTTACGATCACCTCCGTTCCTTCGATGATGTCAGCCGATTTCATCTTCTCAATACGCACATGGATAGTGGCAGGGCTGACATCGAACTGCTTTGCCATTTCTGCGTAGGGCGTTCTGGCGTCAGCCATCAGTGTTTTTAATATTGCGCGGTCAAGGTCGTCGAGTTTCGGCAGGCTCGCATTCATACTATTATTTCCGTTAGGGATAGAGTTTTACCTCCCTTTTATACTCATAGCGGATAGGATTCACAAGGTTTGGCAGGAGTAACTGCGGGTTAACTCCGAGCTATGGAGATAATGTGCAGCGTTTTCTGGTTATTGTCGCGCTATGTTGGAGCGCGTTTGCCGCGGCCTCAGATCCGAAAGTTTTGGTCGTGCACTCCTATCATCAAGGTTTTTTCTGGACGGATTCCATACAGCGAGGTATCGAGCAGCAATTGGGTGATCGATCGCTGGATATGCGTGTGCTCTATTTAGACTCGAAACGTAACCAGAGTGAGCAGTTTTTCGCTCAGCTTGAATCCTTATATCGTACGAAATTAAGCAAAGAACGATTCGATGCCATTTTAGTGAGTGATAACAACGCGCTTGAACTGATGCAGCGTTTGGCGCCAATCATCAAAGACACCCCGGTTATATTTAATGGCATCAATAATTATCATCCTTCTTTGCACCAATCTCTGAACGCAACAGGAGTAACAGAAGATGTCGATTTGGAGGCAAATTTAGCCCTCATAGAGCGCCTACACCCTGATTACACCCAAATTCTTATTGTCAGTGACCATTCCGTAACGGGAGAGGTATTACGCTATCAAATCGACGATTTTGTACATGAACATCCGCAATATCGCGACAAAATCGTGCAAGTTATTCCCGATAGTATCATTGACTTAAAGCAACAAGTAGCGAAGCTGAATAAAGATAAAGTCGTCCTGTTTTGGACCTATTACCGAGATAAACAAGGTGTGGTTGGCAGTGAACGTGACTGGATTGGCGTCAACAGAGCCTCAAATGCGCCGCTGTTTATGGTGCACGACATTGGCTTAGGGCACGGTGCGGTTGGTGGCGTGATCCAGAGTGGTTATCGGCATGGCATTGAGAGCGCTGAGATACTTGAGTTTGTATTGGATAGCCCTGACCAAGCTCTGCCAGCCGTGAAGAAAAGTGATTCTGAAATCAAGCTCGATTATCAAGCTGTAGTACGCTGGGGGCTGGGTGCTGAGCAAGAGGTCTCTGCGGTGTTTTTTAATAAACCGATGAAGTTTTCTGAGCGTTTTGCCAAAGAAATTCGCTTGTTTGGTAGCCTATTTGTGGTGATGTCGGTGGTCATTTTGTTGATGGGTTACTATTTACAGCGGATGCGTCGCAGTGAGAGTGCCGCGCGAGAAAGCCAAGCCATCTTAGAATCGATTTTTGATCAGAGCATGCAGTATATGGGCATTTTGGATGCCAACGGTGTACTTAAATCGGGCAACGATCACCTGCAATCTTTGCTGTATCACCAAGGGCTGCGTTTAGATCGACCACTTTGGTTTCATCCCAATTGGAGTGAGAAAGCGCAAGCGTTGCTTGAGGCGTATTTCCACGCGCCTCACCATCAAGTGTCGACGTTTGAGGCTGAAATTTGGAGTAAAGAGCACGGTACATTGGTGTTGGAAATTTCACTCAAGCCTTTTTCTCAGCAAGTAGGAAATCAAAAGCAATACTTGTTTGAAGCGCGCGATATCACTAGTCGTAAGTTGATGGAAGATAAGCTCTATCAACGCGAATCAACCCTGCGTAACTATTATGAGCAACAGCCTGTCATGATGGTGACACTCGACAGCAATAACCGTATTCAAGAAGTGAATCGATTTGCTCAGCTACTCCTCGGCTACAAACCGATGGACATGCTCGGACACCGCCTGAGGGAGTTTTATTTTGATGACAAGGTACTGTTTCCTCGCCAAGTGCTATTGCAACCCAATCAACAGGTGCATGGGGTCTGGCGACGTGAAGTCGAGTATCGCCATGCAAATGGTCATCGTGTTTGGGTACGTGAGAACATTCGTCCACTGAGTGAATCTGATCAGCTGTTGATTGTGGGTGAAGATATTACAGAAACCAAACAGCTTTCCGAGAAACTGGAATATCAAGCGCGCTATGACTTACTGACAGGGACTTATAACCGAAACCACTTTGAACTAGAGCTCAAGACCGCACTGCGTGAGGTGGACAGCCATCGTCGCGTCCACGCCATGCTGTACCTCGACTTAGATCAGCTAAAAGTCCTCAATGATACGGTTGGGCATGATGCGGGTGACGCGGCGATTCAATTTTGCGCCAGCATGTTAGAGGAAGTGCTGCCATACAATTCCATCTTGGCTCGAATGGGAGGCGATGAGTTTGCGGTACTACTCAAAGATTGCGACGAATACGGCGCCATTAATATCGCCAAACTGATCATCTCGACGTTGAGTGAACATCTCTTTATTTGGGAAGATACGCGCTTGTTCATCAGTTGTTCTATTGGTATTCGTATCATCGACCATACGGCAGAGACGCCGCAAATGGTGCACGCTCAAGCAGACTCTGCGTGTCATGCCGCCAAGGAGCAAGGCCGTAACCGCTACAATCTGTTCAGCTTAGATAACGAAGAGCTACAACGTCGCCAGATGGAAATGCAGAGCGTCAATTTGGTGCATGAGGCATTGTCGAATCAGCGTTTAGAGTTGTTTGCTCAACCGATCAAAAGCTTACAACAGCACGATGCTCAGATGTATTTTGAGATTTTAGTGCGCATTCGCAATGGATATGGTGATTATGTTTCTCCTGCACTGTTTATTCCGGCTTCCGAGCGCTACAACATTGCGCATTGGATTGATAAACAGGTCATTACTCAAACGCTAGAATGGTTTGAGCAACGCCCAGAGGTGGTTGAAAAACTCGGCCGTTGTTCGATAAACCTTTCAGGTCAATCTATGGGGAATCAAGAGTTTATCGATTTCTTATTGGAGCGATTGGAACGTTCGTCCATGCCGTGTGAAAAAATCTGTCTAGAAATCACCGAGACAGCAGCGATGAGTAATCTTGAGCAAGCCATTGAGCTCTTCACCAAGCTCAAAGCGCTGGGTTGCATGATTGCATTGGATGACTTTGGTTCGGGCTTGTCTTCATTTGGTTACTTAAAGAAACTTCCCGTTGATATCGTGAAAATTGATGGTCTTTTCGTGCGAGATATCAACGTAAATGAAATGGACCGTGTGATGGTTCGCTCGATCAATGATCTGGCAAAACAGCTAGGCAAAGTGACGGTGGCGGAGTTTGTCGAAAACGAACAAGTCATGCAGCATTTGATCGATCTTGGTGTGGATTATGGCCAAGGCTACGGTATTGGGCATCCTCAACCGCTTTCTGAGTTAGTTGAGCGACTGACGGCTGAGTAGTCTTGTCATATCAAGCTCAACCTAGCATTGAGAGGTAACTTAGGTATACACTCAGCGCCAGTTACCGCGATTTTTTATTGGAGCCTCCTTTTGCAACTGCAATTGATCTGTGAATACCCGTCTCAACAACCTCATCTGGATGAACTGGCTGCACGCTGGCAGCTTTCTCACACTGACGAGAGCGATTTTGCTTTGGTGCTGACCACCGAGCGTTTAGAGCTGCGTAAAGTGGATGAGCCAAAGTTGGGCGCTATTTTTGTCGATTTAATTGGTGGCGCAGTGGGACATCGCCGAAAATTTGGTGGTGGTAAGGGCCAAGCCATCGCAAAAGCCGCAGGTTTGAACAAAGGGGCAACGCCAACCGTTCTAGACGGCACGGCGGGGCTGGGACGTGATGCGTTCGTTTTGGCTTCGCTCGGCTGTAAGGTACAGATGGTGGAGCGACACCCGGTAGTCGCAGCGTTGCTGGATGACGGCTTAGCGCGTGCGAAACAAGACCCTGAAATTGGAACTTGGGTATCAGAGCGTATGTCGCTGATCCATGCCTCCAGTCATGATGCATTGGAACAGCTGGCACAAGATGAAGACTTTGTTCAGCCAGATGTGGTGTATCTCGACCCTATGTATCCGCACCCAGAAAACAAGAAGAAATCGGCGCTCGTAAAAAAAGAGATGCGCGTTTTCCAATCGTTGGTTGGCGCCGATTTGGACGCCGATGGTTTGCTAGATCCTGCCATGGCGTTAGCCACAAAACGCGTGGTGGTGAAGCGCCCAGACTATGCAAACTGGCTGAACGAGCAAAAGCCGACTATGGCGATTGAAACCAAAAAAAATCGCTTTGACGTCTATGTTAAAGCCTCAATGGCATAACTTCCTGACCGCTCAACTTTTCTTGTCACAGTACGGTGTATCGTGCTGTGATCAAGCCTCTCTTTCTGAATCGTTACTGATAGTTTTCTCTTGCTAATTTTCCTTCCTGACTGTATATCTAACTAAGAATTATTATTATTTCACTTGTTGTGATGCGGTCGATAATTGGGAAGCTGGAGTAGTAGAATGGCTAAACGCTTATGCAAAATGAGTCGTAAACAGATCGCGGCGGAGCTTGGCGACATCCATCGTTTAGTTGTCGCACCAAAGTTTGTTTGTCGCTCTTGCGCACGCTCTTCAGCGGCCAAAGATACCCTGTGTAAGCCAGCCGCTATTCCGCCGCAAAAATGCCAAGACAAGCCATTGAACGAGCAACAATCATGTGGCTTATTGGCTGAAGCGCTGCCAGTACAACCGATTCCTGTGACAACAAAACAAAGCAACGAAAAAGCCGCGATTGTGAAGCGTGTTGTTGAGCGCGTAAAAGAGAAAAAGCAAGCCGAAAAATCCCTGGATCCAGTAAGAACCGACGTACCAGTATGGTTTGATTTAGCGGATAAAAAATCGCTTAAGAAAGCGAAAAAAGCACTGAAAAAGCATTATAAGCAGCAGAAAAAGTTGTTAAAAGTAGCGAAAAAACAACAAAAGTTACTTAAGCGTCAGCGCAAGCTTGAAGCACGCAATGCGAAGCTAGAAGTGTTGTTGCCAACGTCGCCCAAGGCGTTGATGAGCGCAAGCTCGCAAGTCAAAGTGCATTAATCTAATCCAAAAAAACGCTCTCCAGTTGGAGAGCGTTTTTTATTGTCGGTATGTGTGTTGGGAGCGGTCGCTTTACTTCTTGGCATAGCTCATTTCGACGCGCTTTTTCACCCAGGTTTCGTTAATCCATAGCGATAGCATGATGATCGCACCGCCAATGGCGAGTCGCATGACATCAACATCGCGGTTCCAAATCACAATGTTCACAATCAAACCCACCGGAACCAATGCGTTGTTCATTACTGCCAGTGCACCTGCGTTCACCATGGTTGCGCCTTTGTTCCACGCGAAGTAACCAAAACCGGAAGCAATTAAACCAAGGTACGTCAGAATGCCCCATTGCGTTGCGGTGGTGGGTAGTTTGTCGAGGTTGCCCATCAGAGTGAAAGCCACGGTTGCTACACAAAGCGCACCTAAGTAGAAGTAACCAAACACGGTGTGTTGTGGCAAATCAACCGGTTCACTTTCCATGATGTATTTGTAGCCCACCTGACCAATGGCAAAACAGAGGTTTGCTCCTTGTACGACCAAAAAGCCCAGCAGGAAGTCTTCATTAATGCCTGCAAACTTAATCCAGGCTGCGCCAAATACAGCAATCGCCGCGGTAACCAAATACCAAGGTGAAAAGCGACCTTTCAAGAAGTCATAGATCAGCGTGACGTAAATGGGTGTGAATACGGTGAACAGCAATACTTCTGGCACGGAAAGGAGCAAAAAAGATTGGTAGTAGAAGCAGTACATCAGACCGAGCTGAATGCCACCGACCGTCATCAGTTTCGCGATTAAGGATTTGCTAACGCCGCGGAATTTTAAAAAGGGAATGAAAACCAGACTCGCCAGTGCCACGCGCATGAACACCGAGAACCAAGAATCAACCTGACCAGCGAGGTAAACGCCGATCAGGCTAAATGAGAATGCCCAAAGTAGGGTAACTGCGGATAGATAAGCCATGGATGAGAATCTTTATCAACAACAAATGTGCCCGCAGTCTAACCAAGTTTTAACGTCGCGCCAATCAGTCTTTTAGCGGTACGACCAGCATATCGACTGGAGAGCAGTTAATCAGTTGTCGAGTCGAAGACAGAATCTTGCTCCAGAAATCTTGGTGATGACCACAAACCACCAAGTCGATACTGTAATCTTGAATGGTATCGCACAGCTCATTACTCAAATCGCCACTACCGACCAACGTATGGGCTATTGGGTATTGCGCATATTCTGCGAAATTCGCCAATTGTGTGCGCGACGCTTCCATTGCTTGATGTTGCGCTTCTGCCATATTGATGTCGATAAGCCCGGTGTAGAGCTCTGCGTAGTTCACGTCGATGTGAATAAAAGAGACTTTCGCATCCAGAGGTTTAGCCAGTGATACGGCTTTTTTAATCAACACTTTACTGTCGTCTGACAGGTCGACTGCCACAAGTATGTGTTTGTAACTCATATTGCTATCTCCTTGTAAGGTCATAGTTTTAGATTAGCACTAACCCCCAAAAAAATTTGCTGAAGTGATCTCATATCAGTGTCGTAGGTACAAAGTCTTGTCTCAGTAATCATGTTATAGTGGCGTTATACCCAAGTGACTTTGAGATGCGGAGTTCAGCGCTCCGTTACTGACTATAGTTCAAGTAAAACCTTGCCTCTGATGTAGAGCAAGTCAATCTCGCGGCGTGGTTTATTTCGAGGTTACTTGGGTATATTGCATGCACATTAATAGGAGTTAACATGCTGTCTCAAACTATGGTCGAACAATTGAATGAGCAAATTAACCTAGAATTTTTCTCATCCAATCTATACTTACAAATGAGTGCTTGGTGTGAAGACAAAGGTTTTGAAGGTGCGGCTGAATTTTTACGCGCTCACGCCGTAGAAGAAATGGAGCACATGCAACGCCTATTCACCTACGTAAGTGAAACTGGCTCAATGCCAATTTTGGGCGCTATTGATGCACCAAAGCATGATTTTGCTAGCTTAGGTGATGTTTTCCGCGAGACCTTCGAACATGAGCAAATGATCACGGAAAAAATCAATAAATTGGCGCATGTTGCATTTACTAGCCAAGACTACTCAACGTTTAACTTCCTACAGTGGTACGTGTCTGAACAGCACGAAGAAGAGAAGTTGTTTAAAGGGATTTTAGATAAGATCGAATTAGTAGGTGAAGATGGTAAAGCATTGTTCTTCATCGACAAAGATCTAGCACAAATGGCGAAAGAAGGTTCATCTTCAATCATGGATGCTCCAGCTGCGTAAACGCGTTTTTTGACGCTATAAGTAGCGAGTAAAGACGAAGCATTGATCGTCTTTTTCTTCTTGAGCATTGTTGAAGATGTAGGGAGGAAAAGATGATCAGTGGAGACACAATCTTATTTGCGCTAATGGTGGTAACTGGAGTCAATATGATTCGGTATCTCACCGCTCTTCGTTCTCTAATTTACATCATGCGTGAAGCGCATCCGTTGTTATACCAGCAAGTTGATGGCAATGGCTTTTTTACCACCCATGGAAATGTCACCAAACAGGTGCGTTTGTTCCACTACATCAAAAGTAAAGAATATCACCATCACCACGATGAGATTTTTACTGGTAAGTGCGAAAGGGTGCGTGAGCTATTTGTTTTATCGACCGCTTTGCTCGGTGTAACCCTACTCGCGGCCTTCATTCTTTAACGAATCAATAATCTAGCGAGTTAATCTCCTAGGATTGCACGGGCATGCATAGCGCTTACCGTTTAAGCGCTTTTCCCCTTCGAGATTTGTCGGTAGAATGTCGCGCCTAGAAAGCAAGGATGTGCAATGTGCACATCCTTTTTTATTTCGATTCGATACCAATCAGTCTAAGAGCTACCGATGAGTAAGAAATTTGATGTTGTTGTAATTGGCGCAGGCGCAGCGGGTTTGATGTGTGCTGCAGAAGCCGGCAAGCGAGGCCGCCGTGTTTTGGTGCTCGATCATGCTAAAAAGCCAGGACGTAAAATCCTTATCTCAGGCGGTGGCCGTTGTAACTTCACTAACTACGATGTTTCAGCCAGCAACTACCTATGCCAAAACCCGCATTTCGTTAAGTCTGCGCTTTCCCAATACACTAACTGGGATTTTATCTCGATGGTGTGTAAGCATGGTATTGAATTTGAAGAGCGCGATCACGGTCAGCTGTTTTGTGTCGATGCGTTTACGGCGAAAGACATCGTGAAGATGCTGTTGGCTGAGTGTGACATGCCGAATATCGAGCAGCGTTACCAATGCGATGTTCACTCAATTGAGAAAATCGATGAAGGCTTTCGTTTGCATGCTGGCACTGAGATTGTCGAGTGTGAGTCTTTAGTTATCGCAACCGGTGGCTTGTCGATGCCAAAACTGGGGGCGACACCATTTGGTTATAAAGTCGCGGAACAATTTGGTCTTCGAGTTATCCCAACCACGGCAGGGCTGGTGCCATTTACGTTGCATAAAGAAGACAAAGAAGATTTTGCTGAGTTATCTGGTATCGCGGTACCTGCGGAAATTACAGCTGAAGATGGCACCATGTTCAAAGAAGCCCTGTTGTTCACACATCGTGGTTTATCTGGCCCAGCCGTTTTACAGATTTCATCATTCTGGCGAGCGGGGCAAAAGGTGTCGATTAATCTGGTGCCAAACGATGATGTTGCCGAGTTATTAGAACGCAGCCGTGAAAAGCATCCGAATCAGTCGCTCAAAAATACGCTCGCTAAAGTGCTACCAAAGCGCTTGGTTGAAGTCTTGATTGAACGTAAAGAGCTGGTCGATAAACCGCTAAAGCAGTTCAATCAAAAGGAGCTTGCGGCGATTGTGGCGCGCTTAGAACATTGGGATATCGCCCCGAATGGCACTGAAGGCTACCGAACCGCGGAAGTGACACTAGGCGGTGTGGATACCGATCACTTATCTTCGAAAACCATGGAATGCAAAGACATCAAAGGGCTGTACTTCATTGGCGAAGTGATGGATGTGACTGGCTGGTTAGGGGGCTACAATTTTCAGTGGTGCTGGTCGAGCGGCTTTGTCGCGGGTCAGTGGGTGTAATCAAACGCTGCACATCCACATAAAAGATAAGATAAAAAAGAGCACTGAATCGTATTCCGTGCTCTTTTTATATTCTCATTGTATTCCCACAGTGAGTTACTCGTCTTGATACTTTTCGAGTTTGTTGTAGAGCGTTTTAACGCTAATGCCTAACTCTTGCGCAGATTCCGTTTTATTGCCTTGATTCTCTTCAAGCGTATTGAGAATGGCGGCTTTTTCTAGCTCTTCTAGCGAAACGCCCGCTGGAACAAGGTCTTCGATGCTTGTGCCTGTTTCCAATGGCGGTGTATCGAATATCAGGTGTTCATCTCGGATGGTGTCATCAGCCAAAATAAATGCACGCTCGATCGTGTGTTTGAGCTCACGGACATTACCTGGCCAATCGTGTGCAGCGATTTTTTGGATGGCAGAATCAAGAATGGTTTTGGTTTTAGCCTCATTTGCGTTGCGGTGCGCGATAAAGTGTTTAGCCAGACCGACGATGTCACCGCCTCGATCTCGCAGTGGCGGTATCGTTAATGGGAAGTGCGATAAACGGAAAAACAGATCTTCACGCAGGAACTGCTCTTCAATGGCGACTTTAGGATCACGGTTGGTGGCGGCAATGATGCGAGTGTTGGCGATATGCACCGTATTACTGCCCACTGGGCGATACTCTCCGGTTTCCAACACACGCAATAGCTTCACTTGATGCTCGATAGGCATCTCGGTGATTTCATCTAAAAACAGCGTGCCGCCTTCTGCCTGTTTAAATACACCTTGGTGAGTTTTATTCGCTCCGGTAAAGGCGCCTTTTTCATGGCCAAACAGTTCACTATCGACCAACTCTGGGCTAATCGCACCACAGTTAATCGCGATAAAGGGTTGTTGCTTGCGATCGCTAGCTAAATGAATGGTCTGCGCGACTAACTCTTTACCTGAGCCGCTTTCACCGACAATGAGGACGTTGGCTTCTGTTTTTGCGACGCGTCGGATCATGCGATAGAGCTGATGCATTGGCGATGAGGACCCCACCAAAAGGCCAAATTGGTCGAGATCGCTAGTGGACACTTTACGTCCTTGATCTTGTTTTTGCTGATAGTACTGGCTGACTTCGCTTAGGGTGTCCGTCAAAATGGCAATATCGACGGGTTTTCTGTAGTGAAAAATTGCACCTAAGTTCATTAGCTTATCCAAATTTTCGTTTGGAGCACCAGAGCTAATGATGATCAAGTCCATATCGTAGATGTCTTCGATATTAGAAAGGCGCTGGTAATCTGCGCTAGTAAAGTGGGCGACTTCAACAATCGCAACTTCCGGTTTGAGTTGTAGGAAATCTTCAATCCAACCATCTGCGGCATCGGTATTATGCAGACGAAATTTGTTCAGTTCCTGGCAAGAGGCAATAGCATCTTTAAGTGTCGGGTCTTGTATTCGTAGAAACAGGCTTGGCAACGACATAGAAATGTCCTCTTTACTATGACAGAAACAATGTACGTGGATTATTCTAAGTGCACAAGACAAAATATTGTCAGCAGAGATTTAAGGGTCTGTAGGCTATTTTAATGTTGTTGAACCTATCTTGGTATATATCAGTAATAATTCTGATAAATATTGCTTCTTTATTCGGGTGTCTCACGTTTTAAATAATAATTCTGCGATTAAGTGAAGTTGAAGAAATAATGTCTCATCTTTTATTGGCGTATTATGTAATTGATTGCGAAATTATTAACGATTAAAAATTACATTTCTTCTGTGTAAATAATTCATGCTTATATTTTCTTGTTCGTCTTATTTTTATCTCTTGTTTTTATTATTCCTTTAAAAATAACAAGTTACAAACTTGGCACATGGTTTGCTCCTATGGAAATACAACGTCAATAAAGGAGAATTACCATGAATAACATCGCAGCTAAAATTGTACTTACGTCAGTTCTTGCTACTTCATCTACAGCAGTCTTAGCGAGTGATAAATGGGAAAAAGAATCCATGGACGCTTGGCTAGATGGTAAAGCTGAAACGACGCTGCTGCTAAACAGTAACCTTAACTCTTTTGATATCAACACCGATGTTGAAAATCAGGTAGTTACCCTTTCTGGTTCGGTAAACAATGACCTTGAAAAATCGCTTGCCGAAGAGCTTGTAACAGGTCTTGATGGTGTGAAAGAAGTAAATAACGAATTGTCAGTGGTGAATGAAGGTAAGAAAGAAACCGATTCAGAGGCATTAGCCACACTGACCGACTCTAAAATCACGACTATAGTTAAAACGCGCCTACTGATGGATACCAATGTAAGTGGTACGGACATTGATGTAACGACGGAACGTAAAACGGTAACGTTGGCAGGTAAGGTTAATTCAGATGCGGAGCATGATCTTGCACTTTCAATTGCAAATAATACCAATGATGTAAATAAGGTGATTGATAAGCTAGAAGTGGTTCAATAATAACGAGCCGAGTGACCTAACCCAATTTTATTAGGAGGTAACACTATGGTTCGTTGGATGTTTATTTTTCTGGCTTTGGCACTGGTTTCTGCACTACTAGGTTTTACTGGTATTGCAGGGGCGGCGGCCTCTATCGCGCAAGTGATATTTTACCTATTCCTATTGTCATTAATTGTATCAATAGTGATTGTTCTGCTAGGAAGAAAAAACGTAAATAGATAGGAGATTTCATGCGACTTACGTCATTAATTTACCGTATCGCCGCAGTATTTGGTTTGGTGTTCGCACTGGCTGCTTGTAGTGAAGAAGGGCCAATGGAACAGGCAGGCAAGAAGATAGATGAAGCCGCCGAAGAAACTCAAAACGCGATTGAAGATGAGTGCGAAAATATTAAAGAGAACTTGAACGCAGAAGACCAAGATTGTTAGTCGAGTCAGGTCAGCTTTTTGTTCACAGCAATGTAAGAGAAGGGCGGTCAATCACCGCCCTTCCTTTTATCTCAATTGTTTACAATCAGATAAGGAGTCAAAGATGAAAAACATATTTGATGTACTAAAAGAGAGTCATGAAAAGCAACGCCTTTTACTCGATGCTCTGATGGAAACGTCTGGAGATTCCCCTGCACGCGAAGAGTTTTACCACAATCTTAAGGATGAACTCGAACGGCACGCCGCCGCAGAAGAGCGCTTTTTCTACGCGCCTTTAATTGAGAGCGATAAAACCATCGATCTTACTCGTCATGGCATCGCAGAGCACCACGAGATTGATAAAGTGATTGCACAGCTTGATGCAACCGACATGAGCTCGCCAGCATGGCTCAACCTCATGAAAACTTTGCGTCACAAAGTATTGCACCACCTCGAAGAAGAAGAGCAGCGTTTTTTCCAATTGGCCGGTAAGGTGATGACCGATCAGCAGAAAATGAAACTAGCGGATAGCTACGTCGATGAAATGGCTAGCTAGGTGGAGTATTGGTCCTTTTCGTGCCATTTCGGCACGGGAAGGGGCCCAATCAAAGCGTTTACCAAGCTAATTAGCCTAAACTAAAACCAGCTTATTCTCACTTTCACTAAAAAAGCGCACTCGCTGAAGGCAAGGAGAGCGAATGTTTATCATCAAATATTATATTCTTGGCGCTCTGATCAGTTTATTGGCCGCTATTTATATTCCCCAAATCATGGTTAGCCTGTTGTTCTTGTGGGTATCTCTTTCTTTAGCATTAGTCAGCGTAGCCTACGTTTTCGACATTCCCTCCATTTTTAGAAAAAACCAAGACGGCAAGATTGTCAGGTGGATCCGCTGGGCATTCATCCCCTTTTTACTGGGCGCTAGAGCATATAATGCCTGGGAAAGACGGCGCGATACTGTGCCTCCAATCCAAAAAGTCAGCGATAATTTATACCTCTCCCGTCGGCTATTTCAGAGTGACTTAGATTTTCTCGAATCCAATGACATCTCTTGTATTGTCGATGTCACCGCAGAATTTGCTGGGCTTGAAAGTGCGATGACCGACAAGCAGTTTCATTACCTTTCGATTCCGGTACTTGACCACAAAGCCCCAACGTTGGAACGCTTGCGTCATGCGATTAACTGGATTGATACGCAAATCTCGTGCTCGCGAGCTGTGGTTGTGCATTGTGCGTTAGGGCGTGGTCGATCGGTGTTTGTTGTTGCGGCGTATCTACTGAGCAAAGATCCGTCGCTGACGGTTGAATCTGTGATGAAAAAAATCAATGACGTGCGCAGTACCGCGAGATTGAATAAATTACAGATTAGAACGTTACGAGCGATCAGTGAAAAAGGCGTACTGGGTCTGGATCAATCCACTTGGATGGTGGTTAACCCTGTTGCAGGTGGCGGCAAATGGGAGGAAAACGAACAGCACTTGATTCGTGAACTAACCAAAAAATAATCGCTTGAGTATTCATCAAACCACCACAAATCTCAGCGCTGAGCAGCTCACGCTGCAGGCAAAAGAAAGTGGTGCTAAGCAAATTATCGTAGCGGGTGGCGATGGCACAGTGACGGAAGTGGCGAGCCAGTTGGTGGGTACCGACATCAAACTCGGCATTGTTCCGCTCGGAACCGCCAATGCGTTATGTCATGTGCTCTATGGAGTTGGCGCAAAATTCTCACCAGTCGAAAAAGCGTGTGAAGCATTGCTAGCAGGTCACTGCCAGCGTATTGATACGGCGGAGTGTAATCAGAGGCTTATATTGTTAGTCCTAGGTATTGGCCTAGAGCAGAAAATGATCGAGCATTCGCAGCGAGAAGAGAAAAACACCTTTGGACAATTGGCCTACTTAACGGGCTTTTTTAACGCGGTGGTGGCGGAAGAGACGCAGACGTTGACTGTTGCGATGGATGCGCCATTTGAAGATGGAAACCGCGAAAATGGATCACAAACGCTAGAAGTTCATAGCTTTGTCGTTGCGAACATCGCTCCTTTTAGTACGTTGCTCGCGCAAGGCGGTGGTGCTCCGCAGCCTGACGATGGCAAGCTGCATATCACGTATTTAGATAACACCGAATCTTTAGGTGGACGCCTCATCGCATTGTCTGATCTGACATTAACCAGCGTAGGTGCGCAGGAGGAATCGACTCATTTTCAATACGCGACGGCTCAGAATGTCACTATTTCTGCGAACAAACCGATTGAGTATGTGATTGATGGTGAGCTTTATTCTGATGAGCAATTAGCGATTAAGCTTCGTCCAAAATCGTTGAATGTATTTGTCCCAAGCGGGAGAAGTAAATCGGCTTAGCTTTAAAACAGATAAGCGGTGGATAACGCGCCATTTGCCTAGTGCTTTATAGCGTGCCTTTGTTTACCGGTTTAGTCGTAGTTTTGAAGGAACCAATAAGGTCGCTGCGTAGGTGCAGCGGCTTTTTTATATCGGCATTTTTTGTTATCTGAGAGAGCGTCTATTTATCGTTCTCGAAGTGAAAGGAAGAAGGGGGTGAGTATGACTACTCACCCTGGGGTAAGTGCTTTTCAATTTCATCGTTTTCGACTTGTAAAGCAGCTAACCAGTAAGAAACAAGCGCCGTTAAGTTAGTGTCGTCAATGGCTCTGAGTAGCGCTTTTAAATCATCTAACAACAACTTGTTCATGAAATGCATTTCTTTGTAATTACCTAATTCGGCAACGCCGTATTCGGTGGCATTTTCTGCAATGAATTGTTCACCATCTTGGTCGAAGAACAACTTCGCCATCTTTTTGATCATCACTTTTTCTATTTTAACGAATCGATACGCCGCTCTTGCGAGTGTCATATGCGATTGCGGATTAACGAGAGGCAAACACGTTTGGCGATGGTGTGTCATTTTTACGAGTAGCTCCCTTACTCGATTATTATCCAATGTCATACTGACCTCTTTATTTATGACTACCGTGTTGATTACTCGGTTTAGTGTTTTCTAGTTTTGTTTGTATTGAGGTGCCTGTGGCCTTATCAGAAATGGCCAAAACAAGTTGGCCATTTTCTCTGCCAGCGCTTGATTGCAAGGCGACCATTAAGGATTAGCTGATAAGGCTGATGCTGCTGAGCTTTTCTTTACAGCTTTTGATATCACTGCGAACTTTCAGTAGAACCGAATTATCCGCTTGCTCTGGGTGGCTAGTAATTAGGTTTTCGATCTCTTTGAGCACCTTGCTTTCAACACCTTCGAGCTGTTCCAAATACATGGACTCTTTGTCAGAAGACACCTCCTTCATCACATCGCTGTATACCTCACGCGCTTTAATGGTGTAGGAAACCGGAGTGTCGTCGGCAGAGTCTTCCTGGTTATTTGCCAATGTGTAGGGAGTAAGCTCAAGCACCGCTCGCTCACGTACTCTAAGCAGTTCTACCAACACATTATTCAAAGAAGTGTTGTCAATGTTCTCAATGGCCTTGCTGTAAATGTCATTTCCGCTCTCGATAAGCTCAATGATTGAGGCGATATTTTCATTTTTCATATCTCACTCCTGATTTGGTTGGTGATGGGAGTGTTTGTACGTATGGGGAACAAACACAGATGTTTCATCTTTAGTTGCAGGTTGTATGCCAAGGAATGTTATTTTTATATTAATCAATTGGTTATGAGTTTATTGCGCAAGAATTGGAGGGTTGCAGATGAGGCGCTAAGAAAAAATTACAAGAATGTTGGGGAAGTCTGGAAAGAATTACACGTACAGATAAGGATTTGTCGTGAAACAAAATAAAAATCAAATAAAAACAAATGCTTATAATTTTGGCACGGATATGGCTTTGTTGTGAGTAAGTGAGTTCAAAAGTTGTTTCACTTGATTTACTACTCAACTCATCAACGGAGGCTAGTTATGGCTACAACAAAAGAAAGCACAGTAAAACCTCAAGAGCAATTAGAAGAAGCATATCACTTAGCGGAGCAAGCCACGACGGAAGCCGTCGGAGCAATGAAAGACCAAGCTAAAGAGAAATTTGATGTGGGCGCGGAACACGTTCAGCAGGCGACCAAGTCGGCAGAGAACGTTATCAAGGAGCGTCCATTGCTGAGCATTGGTTGTGCCTTCCTTGCGGGTTGGGCGGTTTCGAAGCTGATCAAATAATCACGGTCCAACGGATTAAGCCACATAACAGAGGGCGAGGGTTCCAATGAATAACTCCGGACAAGTCACCAACCAGCAACCGGGCTCGGCCGCAGCAGACAGCGGTCGAGCCCCAAGTGGGGCACAAGAGCAGGATATCCAACAAACCATCAATGGTTTGAGCAGTATTCTTTCACAACTGGACCAATTAACTCAATCGCTGAAAGCGTGGTCGGGTTCAACGTTGGATTTGTTCCTCTTGGAGGTGAAAGTTAATGCGTCCGCAGCGCGACAGATTTTGCTGTGCACCATTGTTTTTACCTTATTGTCGGTATTGTTCGTGTTCAGTTTGTGCCTTGCCTCTGGTGTGGTGGCTTATCAGCTGACCGCTAACGCGTATGTTGCAGTGGGCGTATTTATTGCGTCCTTAGGTTTGGCATTATTGTCTTTAGCTTGGTGGCAGAAGCGTTTAGTTGGTTTCCTTGGATTCAAAAATACGACAGAACAGTTGCAGGAGGGGTGGGATGCGCTCGCTACAAAAGCTCAATCGAGCCATGCGAATCAAGCGGATGGAAGGTAAGGCATCTTTAGAGCAATGCTGCTTGTCGATGGAAATGTTCACGTTTACCACTAAGAAGTTTGTGAAAGAAAATCCTTGGACGACGCTAGGTATTAGTGCTGTCGTTGCCGTTACCGCTGCCAAAGCGGGTCGATTGTCTCGACTGACTTCCTCTATCTCTTCCATGGGGCTATTGGCGAGTAGTGTCTCCGAACTGACGGATTCGCTTGCCAAGCCAGTTATGGCAGCGTCTTCTAACCAGTCGGGCGTAGAACAAGAGCGAAATGCTGAACCACAAGCAAGCAATACTGCTTCGACAGAAGAGACCGCGACATAAGCAGAAGTCGAGCAACCCCAATAACGGCTTTCGCCGATAATTATTCCTACCGACCTTGAGCCTTTTTATGACAGCGAAATTGAACATCCCTGCCAACACCGCGATTGGTGCAACCCTTCTTGTCTTATTGCTCGTTCCAGGGTTGTATTTTGCTAAGCCAATCTTGTTACCTATTGTGCTTAGTACCTTTATTTCTCTGTTATGCAGTCCTTTCATTAATTATCTTGAAGACAAAGGTTTACCGCGCGCGATTACCGTCGTGGTGACTCTGTCATTCTTGGTTGGTGCTTCAATTATTGGCCTTGCTGCCATGTCGGAGCCAGCTAAGCAGTGGTGGTCTGAACTACCCAGTATCGTGAAAAATGTGTCGCAAGAAGTGAGTGAAGTGACTCAAGCCTCGGCGGATCACCTTAATACGCCGCTGAATATTGCCAGCGATATGGGTATGGATGAGGTCGGGAATAACACCGTATTTTCTTTGGTGAAGACACTCGCGACCACGACGCCGACCATTTTGACACAAGCGATGATCGTACTGTTTATGGTGTATTTTATGCTCAATCACGGACGCAGCTTATTTCGAAAGTCAGTGTCGTACTTGCATGGGTTTGCCAAGCAGCGCCAAGCGATTGAACTGGTCAAAGCACTACAGAAAGACCTATCTCGATACATTGGCACCATCACGTTGGTGAATGCGGGACTTGGGTTGAGTGTTGGGGCGGTGTTTTTTGTTTTAGGCCTTGAGGACCCGTTCTTGTGGGGTGCGTTTGCTGGCGTGATGAATTTTGCGCCGTATCTCGGCCCAGTCATCTCCATGGTGAGTTTCGGTTTTGTGGCTTATCTGCAGTTGGAGTCGGTCAGTTTTATGCTCACTGTGGTGTCTATCTATTTGTTGATCAACTTGATTGAAAGCCAGTTTGTCACGCCAACGTTATTAGGGAAAAGATTCAACTTAAATCCGTTAGTGATCTTCGTTTGGCTCGTGTTCTGGGGTTGGCTTTGGGGCGGTATGGGGCTCTTAATCGGTGTACCGCTATTGGTCTGCATTAATATTTTGGTTGAGCGTCTGGAGCTGTGTCAATCAACTCAAAGTCAACCAAGCCAAACCATCCCCGAGGATGTGGCTCCACGAGAATGACTTGGGCGACAAGCTGGCTCAACGAAAAAGTTTTTCCGCACTTACTGGTCGGCTAAAAAGATACCCTTGACCGTAAACACAGCCTTTTTCGAACAAGTAATCGGCTTGCTCCTGAGTTTCTATTCCTTCCGCTACGACTTTCAATGACAGTGTTTTGCCCATTGCGATAATCGCATTCACAATCGCATTGCTATCGCTGTTGCTGGGTACATCACTGACAAACGAACGGTCAATTTTCAGCTTATTGATGGGTAAACCTTTCAAATAAGACAAAGACGAATAGCCTGTGCCGAAATCATCCAGAGAAATCTCGATGCCTAACCCTCTTAGTTGATTTAACGACGCAATGGCTTGTTGAGGGTCGATCAGTAAAAAGCTCTCGGTGATCTCCAAATCCAGCCGTTGAGCAGGAAAATCGGTTTGATTGAGGATATCGCTCAATCTCTGAATGAAATTCGATTGCTGAAGCTGTAATGCCGACACATTAACCGCAATTCTGCCAAACTCAACGCCTTGTTTCAGCCAAGCATTTCCTTGCTGGCAAGCGTGTAGCAAGACCCACTCGCCAATGCTTTGGATAAGCCCCGTTTTTTCTGCAATTGGAATAAAGTCGGCTGGTGGTACAAGGCCAAATTCGGGGTGCTGCCAGCGTAATAAGGTTTCAACGCCAACAATCGCATGTTGCTCCAAGTTATATTGTGGCTGGAACTCTAATCGAAGTTGCTGTTTTTCTATCGCTTGATGCAAAGCAGATTGAATGCGCACATGGGATACCGATTTATCGGTTAAATCTGGTGAGTAAAATGCGTAGCCGTTGCGCCCATTTTTCTTCGCTAAGTACATTGCTGTATCTGCGTTTTTGAGTAAGGTTTCGCTGTCTTGGCCGTCTCTTGGGTATAAGGCTATGCCAATACTGGTCGAGACGCGCAGTGAGTCGTGATTTGCCAAGTCGAATGGTTGTTGGAAAACGCTGAGAATATCGCCGACGGTTTCCAGCAAAGCCACATCACTGTGGACGTCCGGCAAAATGATCACGAACTCATCGCCGCCAATGCGAGCCACATGCGCATTTAAGTGAAGAATATCTTGCAGACGGATAGCCAACTTAGACAGCAACTGATCACCACAAAAGTGACCCATGCTATCGTTGATGTGCTTGAAATGGTCGATATCCAGAAATAGGGTGGCAAACGTCTGTTGGTTCTTGTGCCCGGTTTCAATGTGTTGCTCAAGCAAGCTAAGTAAATGTGTGCGATTAGGCAGATTCGTTAACGGATCATAAAAGGCCATGCGCTGCAGTTTTTCTTCGTGTGCTTTACGCACGGAAATATCTTCAAATACACAGATGTAGTTAATGAGATGATTTTTATCGTCCATTACGGCACTAATGGTCGCTAACTGCGGGTAAATGCTGCCATCTTTCTTTCGGTTGATGAACTCGCCTTTCCATTGACCTTTGGTTTCGAGTTGATGCCACAACTGTTTATAGAAGCCTTGGTCATGATGACCTGAGCGCAGAATTCTGGGGTTCTTTCCAATCACCTCTTCAGAGCGATAGCCGGTGATTTGAGTAAAGGCTGTGTTTACATCAATGATGTTGGCATTGCGATCAGTAATGACCATGCCTTCTTGTGAATTATTAAAAATTTTGGACGCCAATGAGAGTTGCGTTTCGACCATTTTCCGGCGTGTGATGTTGCGCGTCATGCCCAGAATACCAATTAAGTTTCCGTCATTATCACGAACAGGAGACTTAATGGTTTCTAGCCAAGTTGGGTTATTGTTTTCATCAATTTGGCGGCATTCTTCGACGATGTTCAGCGTGCCTGTCGCCACGACCAAGTTATCGGCCTCAATGAACTTCTCTGCTCGCTCGTGGCTAAATAGTGCGAAATCATCTTTGCCGATGATCTCACTGTTGGTCTTTTGCCACGCATTTTCTACGCTTCGATTGGTCATCGAATAAAGACCATCCATGCCTTTTATCCAAATATGGTCTTCAAGACAGTCGATAAACTCTTGCAGCGTCGGTAATGGTGTGGTCGCTGTAGTTTGATGGCGTGTTCGTTCTTGCTGGTAGTGTGAGCTGACATCAAAGCTCATTCGCCCCACTAATGCACTCAGCCAAGCAGAGACTACCGTGATTTGATCGTCAGGGTGAGTTAGCGCTAATACGGCAAACAGATCGCCATTTGGTAGCCAAATTGGACCTATGCTCAAGGTTTGCTGTCCAAAGGATGTGTGGCTTATCGTCAAGTCTGTCGGTTTAAATTGATCGGCAACTTGCACTACCACTTCGACGATAGCGCAATGATTTTGAACCGAGGTGGACACCTCAGTTGATAGCCACTGCTGGGTATCGCTCAGAGTATAAAGTTGTCCCTGAGCTTGAGTAGCATCACAGCATTGTTGCAGAGCCTGTTGCCAGTCTGCCATCAAAGGCGAAGGAATAGCGAAGCGAAACATAATTAATAACGTGTCCTGAAGCGCCCAAAGATAGTGGTATTAGAATCTAGCTTAAGCTATTGGGCCGTGTTGGTATCGTATCCAACGCTTAGGTAATTCCCAGCAGCGTAAGGCGCTTTCTATCATTAAACTGTTAGCTATATCTCTTTTTTATCCAACTCATTGCATCGTTTATTGAGGTTTTTTGTTCATCATTGAGAAGTGCTCATGGCTTTGGTTTTTTTACCCCACGATACTTGTTGGACCACTAATCCACTGATGATCAGTATTAAACCAATCAAGGTTGATGGATGAATTTCTTCACCAATGATGGTTGCCAATAGCATCAGTGAGATGAATGGCGAAGCAAAGATCAGATTACTGATGCGGGCTGTGTTTTGCGTCGATTTGAGGGCGCTTAGCCATAGGACGAAAGTAATCCCCATTTCAAATAGCCCGACATACGTCACCGCTGCCCAGCCTTTAATTGAGATTGCCTGCCAGCTCGCACCTTCATAAATACTTAAACCAATGGCAAATGGAATAGCGACCAAAAAACCAAGTAATACACCAACCACAGGGTCGGCCTTATTTTTGGTGTTTAAAATCCAGTAACCAGCCCACAACAGTGTCGATAACAGCGCCAGTCCCACGCCCAACGGGCTCTCGAATTGCATGCCGAGAACATTGCCCTGCGTGGCAATCACAATCACGCCTACATAGCTAAAACCGCAAGCGAGCCAATCTTTAGCACGGATCTTCTGCCCTAAGAAAACAGCAGCCATTAGCGTCAAGGTAATGGCCCAGCTGTAGTTGATCGCTTGGGCTTGGGATGCAGGCAGCAAGTCATACGCTTTAAAGAGAATGACGTAATACGCCAAGGGGTTAATCAACCCAAGCAGTAGGTAATACCAAGGATTTGAGAGGAAGGTGGCACTTAACTGGCCCAACTTGCCTTGCACACCACAGATTATCGTCAGCGCAATCGCAGAGACGATACTGGCAATGCACAGCATTTGGATTGGCGTAAATTCTGCCAACGTGAGTTTAAATGCGGTTGCAACGGTAGACCAAAGTAATACTGCTGAGAGCCCAAATCCTAGGGCGCGACGCTCGTTCATGATGCCTCTGCGTGATGATGTGCCGCTCGGTCTGGTTCATTTGAGCGGAAGAAAGAATATTATAGGAAGGCCTAGTGTATGCGAGGATTTTTCATCCAACAAACTGGACATTTATCCAGTGTCTAAATACCATTGTTATAGATACAAAACACAGGCTAACTCGCTATTATGCAATGGATTCTTGAGTACCAATCTCTCATTCTCTCTTCTCTTTGCGCTGCCACGCTTAGTGGTGTCGCCGTCGGTTGGTGGGTGAAACAACGTTTTATCACCCAAACTCAGCTTCTCGAACAACAACTTGTTTCAGAAAAGCAGCTTCACCAACAGCAGCTTGAACAGGTTAAACAAAGCCTTGCTGATGCCCAGCAAGAGTTGGATGAATTAGATGATGAGCGCGATAAAGCTGCGTTTGAAGTACGCCAAACACACGGAAAGCTGATGGCCGCAATGGAAAAACTGCGTTACTTCGAGGCTGTAAAGCAAGAGCGCCAGCAATACTTTGATGAGCTTGGTCAGATGCGTGAGCACAAATCACGTCTAGAAACGCAACTACGTGAGCAGCAAGCACGTCATGAGCAAATCAACCAAGCCAATGCCGAAAAACTGCAAATTCTAGAGCAAGCGGAAGCACGTCTGAAACAGCAATTTGAGCACTTGGCCAACCAATTGTTTGAAGAAAAAACCGCGAAGGTCGACTTGCAAAACCGTCAGAGTTTGGAAGGTTTGTTGTCACCGCTCCGAGAGCAGCTAGAAGGATTCAAAAAGCACGTTAATGACAGCTTTAGCCAAGAAGCTAAAGAGCGCCATACCTTAGTGCATGAGCTCAAAAACCTGCAACGTTTGAATGAGCAAATGACGCGAGAAGCGGTTAATTTGACCCAAGCGTTGAAAGGGGACAACAAGCAGCAAGGTAATTGGGGTGAAGTGGTGCTCGCTAGGGTGCTTGCCGAGTCTGGCTTACGTGAAGGGCACGAATATCAGACTCAGGTGAATTTGCAAAATGAAGCAGGCAAGCGCTACCAACCTGATGTGATTGTTCATCTCCCACAAAACAAACAAGTGGTTGTGGATTCCAAAATGGCGCTGGTCGCCTATGAGCGCTATTTCAACGCCGAAACTGATGCCGAGCGAGACCAGGCTTTGAGTGCGCACTTAGCCGCACTGCGTGCGCACATTAAGGGTTTAAGCATGAAGGACTACCACAAACTCAAAGGTATTCAGAGTTTGGACTATGTGCTGATGTTTATTCCGGTTGAGCCTGCGTTCCAAGTTGCGATTCAAGCCGATCCAAGCTTGATCAAAGACGCGATGGAGCAAAACATCATTTTGGTGAGCCCAACAACGTTGCTGGTGGCACTGCGCACCATTGATAATCTATGGCGCAATGAACGCCAGAATGAAAACGCCAAAATGATTGCGCAGCGCGCGACAAAACTCTACGACAAATTACGATTGTTTGTGGACGACATGGAAGGGCTCGGCGGTGCGCTGGATAAGGCGAATCAAAGCTATCAAGGCGCAATGAACAAGCTTGCCACAGGGCGCGGGAATGTGATTCGTCAAGCCGAAAGCTTTAAGCATCTTGGGGTTGAAATCAAACGACCAATTTCTTCTGACCTCGCACAGTTAGCGCAGAGTGATTCATTTTCAGAAAATGACCCGTTAGTAGAAAGACATCCGGCTGAGGATAAAGTAAACTAATCGCCCGCAGTGCAGTGGGCGATTTTATTTGTCAGCAAACGCCCCGCAGAGAGAAAGCGCTGCCTAAGAGGAATTAGAATGACGGACACAAGTTTGCAATCCAATACAGCGTTAGAGAATGAAACCACTCACTTTGGTTTCTCTACAGTGGCAAAAGACGAAAAAGTGACTAAGGTTGCCGAAGTATTCCACTCCGTGGCAACAAAATACGACATCATGAATGACCTGATGTCTGGTGGTATTCACCGCCTTTGGAAGCGCTTCACAATCGATTGTAGTGGCGCTCGCCCTGGCCAACGTATTCTTGACCTAGGTGGTGGTACGGGTGATTTAACGGCGAAATTCTCGCGTATTGTTGGTGATGAAGGCCATGTCATCCTTGCCGATATCAATAACTCAATGCTTAACGTTGGTCGCGATAAACTGCGTGACAACGGTATTGTGGGTAACGTGCATTACGTTCAAGCCAACGCAGAAGAACTGCCGTTCCCTGATGATTATTTTGATGTCATCACCATCAGTTTTTGTTTGCGTAATGTGACTGACAAAGACAAAGCGCTTCGTTCAATGTTCCGCGTACTGAAGCCAGGCGGCCGTCTATTGGTGTTGGAATTTTCAAAACCAGTGCTAGAGCCGTTATCGAAAGTATACGACGCATATTCATTCCACTTGTTGCCGAGAATCGGTGAGCTAGTTGCGAATGACTCAGAGAGTTACCGCTACCTAGCGGAGTCAATCCGTATGCATCCAGACCAAGAAACGCTGGAAGGCATGATGCAAGACGCAGGTTTTGAAAACACCAAATACTACAACTTAACTGGTGGTATTGTGGCTTTGCATCGCGGTTATAAATTCTAAGGGTTAACGGCATGCCATTTGAACCACTTATCACCGCTGTGATTGAAACGTCACTGAATACTCTGATCAAAGACGACCCTGCATTGGGCCGTCGTTTAGCGCGTCTAAAAGGTCAAGTTATTCAAGTTCACCTGAAAGAGATCAATAAAACACTGACGTTCGTTTTTAGTCAGCAAATTGATGTGCTCGGTCATTACGAAGGGCAGCCTAACTGCTACTTATCGCTCAACTTGAGCGTGTTGCCAGAGCTGCGTGACCAGGCCAACATCACTCGCCTTATTAAACAAGATAAACTTGAACTTGAAGGCGATATTCAATTGGCGCAGAAATTCTCTCAGTTGATGGTGGATTGCAAACCAGATGTTGAAGAGTGGTTGTCTCGCGTAACTGGCGATGTCGCCGCACATACCTTTGTGCAAGGTTCAAAAAACAATCGGCAACTTCCTCGCATCTCAAGCAGAGAAACACCAGCGTCATCTTGCGCAAGTAGTGACTGAAGAATGGAAGTTGGCACCTGCTCCTCTAGAAGTGGCGTATTTTTGCGACCAGGTTGATGAGGTTCGCAGCCAAGCTTCTCGCGTTGAAGCACGCTTGACTGCTTTGCTGAATAAGCTGGATGCAGATAAGCCGGCATTGGAGAAACCATGACGCCAGCAGAACTAAAGCGTTTATACCACATCGCCAAAGTACAACTGGAATACGGCTTAGATGAGCTGCTTCCCGATCACCAACTGACCAAAGCTCCGTTATTACTGCGCAAAAGCCTGTTCTGGATTAAGAACAAGCATCCAGAAAAACCACTCGGTGAGCGCCTGCGTTTAGCGTTGCAAGAGCTGGGACCAGTTTGGATTAAGTTCGGTCAGATGATGTCAACGCGCCGTGACTTATTTCCTCCGCACATTGCTGATCCCCTGGCTTTGCTTCAAGACCAAGTGGCGCCATTTGATGGTGAGCTAGCAAAAAAGACAGATGGAGCAGGCATTAGGTGGCCCGTTAGAAAACTGGTTTACCGAGTTTGATATCAAACCACTGGCGTCTGCGTCGATTGCTCAGGTGCATACTGCGCGTTTAAAAGACTCTAACCAAGAAGTGGTATTAAAGGTTATCCGCCCAGATATTCGCCCGGTCATTGATTCAGATCTAAAACTGATGCACCGAATGGCGCGTATAGTCGCCGGAGCGATGCCTGAAGCACGTCGTTTGAAACCGGTTGAAGTTGTACGTGAGTACGAGAAAACATTGCTTGATGAACTCGACTTACGACGTGAAGCGGCGAATGCCATTCAGTTGCGCCGCAACTTTGAAGGCAGCGAAGAATTGTATGTTCCTGAAGTTTTTCCTGACTTCAGTAATGAAACTGTCATGGTTTCTGAGCGAATATATGGCATTCAAGTCTCTGATATTGATGGCTTGAAAGCAAATGGCACCAATATGAAATTGCTCGCGGAGCGCGGCGTGAGTGTGTTCTTCACTCAGGTGTTCCGAGACAGCTTCTTCCATGCTGATATGCATCCGGGGAACGTGTTCGTCAAACCAGAACACCCAGAGAACCCAATGTGGATCGGGCTAGATTGCGGAATCGTTGGTACACTTAATAGTGAAGACAAGCGTTATCTGGCGGAAAACTTCCTGGCGTTTTTCAATCGAGACTACCGCCGAGTGGCGGAGTTACATGTGGACTCAGGATGGGTGCCTGCCGATACCAATGTCGATGAGTTTGAGTTCGCGATTCGCATTGTGTGTGAGCCTATTTTTGCTAAGCCACTGTGCGAAATCTCCTTTGGTCATGTGCTGTTGAATTTGTTCAACACGGCACGTCGGTTCAACATGGAGGTTCAGCCACAGCTTGTATTGCTGCAAAAAACGCTGCTGTACGTGGAAGGTCTTGGTAGGCAGCTGTACCCTCAGCTTGATTTGTGGGAGACCGCAAAACCATTCCTTGAAGAATGGATGATGAATCAAGTTGGGCCGCAAGCTTTGGTGAATTCGATTAAAGATCGCGCGCCATTTTGGGCGGAGAAGCTACCGGAACTGCCAGAGCTGCTTTACGATAGCCTGAAACAAGGTAAAGCGATGAACCAACGAATGGATCAGCTTTACCAAGGGTATCGTCAGAGCAAGCGCCAGCAGGCGACAGGAAAGTTTTTATTTGGCGTTGGCGCCACTTTAGTCGTATGCTCGGCAATATTGGTGAACAATGCTTTTGAGCAGCTTTCGTTGGCCAGCGGTATCGCAGGTGTCACATTTTGGCTGCTTAGTTGGCGAGCTTATCGTCAATAGACGTTAAACTCTTGAAATATTTTTGTTTATTTAAAGACCCGAGGTAAAGAGAATGGGTGGTATCAGTGTTTGGCAACTTCTAATCATTGCTGTAATTGTTGTATTGCTATTCGGAACTAAGAAACTACGCGGTATCGGTGGCGATCTGGGTGGTGCCGTTAAGGGCTTCAAAAAAGCGATGAGCGAAGATGAACCTGCGAAAAATGACAAAGACGCAGACTTCGAACCAAAAAGTCTAGAAGAGCAGCAGAAAAAAGAAGCTGCTCCTGAAACGAAAAAAGACAAAGAGCAGGCGTAAAACGTGTTTGATATCGGTTTTTGGGAACTGGTATTAATATCTGTTGTTGGTCTGGTCGTTCTTGGGCCGGAGCGTTTGCCTCATGCTATTCGCAGCGTGTCTCGCTTTATCGGTGCCGCTAAGAGTATGGCAAATAGCGTCAAAGACGAATTGTCACACGAGCTGAAAGTCCAAGAGCTGCAAGAAAACTTGCGCAAAGCAGAGCAAATGGGGATGGATGATTTGTCCCCTGAGTTGAAATCTTCAGTCGAAGAATTGAAGAAGGCAGCGCAATCTGTAAATCGTCCTTACGCAAAGAACACCGATTCAGAGGCTGAGCCTGTAAAAACAGAGCCAGTAGCAGAAAAGGTAGAGAAAGCGGAAGAGAGCAAGGTTACAGCGGCAGATAAGAAAGCCGAATAGTCTCATTAGGAGGAGCTACTAGTGATTGGTAGCTCCTTTTTGATCTGGTTTTTAATAAGAGGTTTGCCATGTCTACCGTCGAGCAGACACAACCTTTAATTAGTCATTTGTTGGAGCTTCGCAACCGACTACTGCGCTCAATTTTGGCAGTGTTGGTGGTGTTTGTCGGACTAATTTATTTCTCTAACCACATTTACGAGTTTGTTTCCGCACCTTTAGTAGAGCGTCTACCTGAAGGCGCGACCATGATTGCTACGGATGTGGCTTCACCCTTTTTCACGCCACTGAAGTTGACGTTAATCGCTTCGGTATTTATTGCGGTGCCGTTTATTTTGTATCAAGTTTGGGCCTTTGTTGCTCCTGGCTTATACAAACATGAGCGTCGTTTGATCATGCCGTTGCTGTTTTCCAGCTCACTGCTGTTTTATTGCGGTGTGGCATTTGCGTATTTTGTGGTGTTTCCACTGGTGTTTGGCTTCTTTACTGCTATCTCATTGGGTGGTGTAGAGTTTGCGACCGACATTTCTAGCTATCTCGATTTTGTCCTGGCGCTATTTATGGCGTTTGGCATCGCGTTTGAGGTGCCTGTTGCGATCATTTTGTTGTGTTGGACTGGTGCCACCACTCCAGAAGATCTAAGACAGAAACGTCCTTATATTATAGTGGCTGCGTTTGTCGTTGGTATGGTATTAACACCGCCAGACATGATCTCACAAACCTTACTCGCCATTCCGATGTGCTTACTGTTTGAAGTCGGTTTATTCTTTGCGCGTTTTTATACGCGTCGAGGCGAAGAGGCAGAAGCGGAAACCGAAGAATAAGTTTACTGTAGATGTAAAAAGCGGCTCAACTGAGCCGCTTTTTTTGCGGTTGGTTTGTTTCTTGGGCTAATTACTTAACTTTCATGACGTAACCACACTTTGTGCATACGTATACTTCCTTGATGCCCAGCAGCTTTTGAAAAAAACTGCGCGGTACGCGTTGTAAGTAAGCACCATGTGTACACACTTCAACTTCCATATTCATGCTGTTTTACATTTGTGCTAATTAATGGGCATAAAGCAGTATAGAAAAAGAATATGTCTAATTGTCGACAGTTTTGCAAAACAGACGAAGTAAAGTGGCGATATGAGAGGTAAGTAGAGTTGCTAGTTAATTATTATGTTTATCAATAGCTTTGTGTGGGTTGTTCTATTATTTCAATAGGTTGAATCATTCATTCAATAGTTTAGGTAATAAAAAAGCGACGTTGATTTCGTCGCTTTTTTCAATTTTCGTGAATTAAATATTAAACAGCTTTTTGGCATTTTCAGTCGTTATGGCATCGATAGTTGCGACATCGACATCACGCAAGTCGGCAACACGTTGTGCAACGAGAGAAGTGTAGGCTGGTTCATTACGCTTACCACGGTGCGGTACTGGTGCTAAGTATGGACAATCGGTTTCTAAAATGACCCACTGCATATCCAAATGTGGAATGACTTTATCCATCCCGCCATTCTTAAAGGTCGATACGCCACCCAAGCCTAAGTGGAAGCCTAGCTCATTGATTGCTTGCGCTTCTTCTAAGCTGCCTCCAAAACAGTGGAATACACCACGCAGACGACCATCTTGCTCTTGTCTTAGCAAAGTGAGTGTTTCTTCAATCGAATCACGAGTGTGGATAACGACTGGTAAATCCATCTCTTTTGCCCAGTTTAGCTGAGTCACGAATGCCATCTCTTGCTCGGCGCGATAGGTTTTGTCCCAATACAGGTCGATACCAATTTCGCCCACCGCAATAAACTTGTGTTTCTCAAACCAGCCGCGGATGATTTCCAGCGTTTGCTCAACGTTGTTATCCACATAGCAAGGGTGGAGTCCCATCATTGAGTGGCACACGTCAGGATACGCCGCTTCGGTTTGTAGCATGGGCTCAATAGAGTCCAGATCGATGTTTGGCAACAGGATCTTATTAATGCCTTGCGCTAAGGCGCGTTGTACTACTTCATCGCGGTCGTTATCAAATTCGCTGGCATAGATGTGCGCGTGGGTATCGATCATCGTTACTCTCTGTGCTTCATGGTTGGTTTCGTATTCGAAGTATACTTGAGTGTGAGTGCTGGGTCATTTTCAGTTTTTTTCTATTACCTTTTTCCAGATTGTCACTCGCAACATGCATCAAGAGTGATATGATTTTGTTCACCAGATGATTTGATCATCATAACCGTCCAGACAAGGAGAAAATGGTGTCTGTATCAATTCAAGGTCCATTCCCTGCACGCCGTATGCGTCGTTTACGTAAGCACGATTTTAGTCGTCGTTTGATGGCTGAGAACCAACTTTCTGTTAATGATCTGATTTATCCAATGTTCATCCTAATGGGTAAAGATCGTCGTGAGAGCGTGGAGTCCATGCCGGGTGTAGAGCGTTTGTCGATTGATTTAATGCTAGAAGAAGCGCAATACCTTGCAAATCTAGGCGTTCCAGCAATCGCGCTTTTCCCTGTCGTAAACCAAGACGCTAAAAGCTTATGTGCTACTGAAGCCTACAACCCAGAAGGTTTGGTTCAGCGAGCAGTACGTGCGCTTAAAGAACATATTCCTCAAATCGGTGTGATCACAGATGTGGCACTTGACCCATTCACGACGCACGGCCAAGACGGCATCATCGATGAAGATGGTTACGTAATGAATGATGAAACCACGGAAGTACTGGTTAAGCAGGCTTTGTCTCACGCTGAAGCGGGTGCTGACGTCGTCGCGCCTTCAGACATGATGGATGGCCGTATTGGTAAGATCCGCGAAGCATTAGAAAATGCGGGCTACATTCATACACAAATCATGGCTTACTCGGCTAAGTACGCGTCGAACTACTACGGACCATTCCGTGATGCGGTTGGCTCTTCTTCAAATCTAAAAGGCGGCAACAAGAAAAACTACCAAATGGACCCAGCAAACATTGACGAAGCGATCCATGAAGTGGCGCTAGACATCAATGAAGGTGCGGACATGGTGATGGTTAAACCTGGTATGCCATACTTAGATGTAGTTCGCCGAGTTAAAACCGAACTTCAGGTACCGACGTTTGCTTATCAGGTGTCTGGTGAGTACGCGATGCATAAAGCGGCGATCATGAATGGCTGGCTCAAAGAGCGCGAAATTGTGATGGAATCACTACTGTGCTTCAAACGTGCAGGTGCTGACGGCATCTTAACGTACTTTGCGAAAGACGTGGCTGAGTGGTTGGCAGAAGAGAATGCACAAACTGCTCAACACCTAAATCGTACTCCGGAAGCGACTGAAGAGTAATTATCGCTCAGTGAGAAACACCAGACCAACAAGAGTTGTTCGTCTGTATATACCCAAGTAACCTCAGGCGGATTACAACAGTAACAATCCAAGGTGCTTGGGTATTTTTATTTTGGAGAAGAGAACAATGACAATGCTGATTCGTGAAGGCACATTGGAAGAAGCACTTCAAGTTGTGGCACGTGTTACCGAATTTTCGAAAGGAGAAACGGTAGACTCCATGACTCAACGTTTAGAAGAGAAAAACAGTTTAATCCTCGTTGCAGAAAAAAATGGCACGATTGTCGGCTTCAAAATAGGTTACGAATTAGAGGATGGTGTTTTCTATAGCTGGTTAGGTGGTGTAGTTCCTGAGGCTCGAAATGAAGGCGTGGCACAATTACTTTTGGAAGCACAAGAAGATTGGGCGGCTGAGCAAGGCTATAACACGTTAAAAGTGAAATCTCGAAATCAGTTTCCTGCTATGCTTCGATTGTTATTGAGAAATGGCTATATCATTGAAAAATTTGAAGAAAAAATCAATCTTCGTGAATCTCGAGTTCATTTCATTAAAGCGATGTGAAAATAAATGAGATTTTTTCTTCATTTAACTGTTGACTACGAAATGAGAATCATTATTATTAAACCTGTCTTAGGGAATGAGGAAGAGTTCACAAGGACGTTGAATGACTTATTAACAGAAGTTGATTAACTGAAAGTTGAGAAGTGATGAAACATTTTTCCGAGAACTTGCACGAATTCTTTTTGACACGACATTGCTCACATTGCTTCCAGTGTAATTTATAGCTTCTTGGTTAAGCTGCTCTATTTACAGAATTTGCTTTACCACTTCTGCTAGGCGACCCCATTCGGGTCGCTTTTTTCTTTTCTACGATTTCTATTTGACGTCACTATTCGTATTTTTTCCACACACGATGATCATTTAAGGATCGTTGATCTTCTCGCCGTTTTATAAAATAAATATTTAAAAACAATAACTTATCGTGTGTGTTTTTTGTGTTTTCTATCATTGGATAACCAGTGGATAATTTCTATAAACAGAGTTATCCACAGGGTGAGGTTGTCTTCGTGAATAAAATCGAAAAATTTACGCGACCTAGATCGAGCGAACAAGATAGATTCGGATCAGCAGTCATGGCATCCTAGGCAGATCTCTCAAGTACTGAATTGGATACAGACAATTATGGCAAGTATTCCTGAAAATCCGTTGATCCTTATCGACGGCTCTTCTTACCTATATCGCGCTTTTCACGCCTACCCGGGCACCATGAGCAATGGTGAAATTCCAACGAATGCCGTTTACGGTGTCGTGAACATGTTACGCAGCATGATGCGTCAGTTTGCGTCTGAGCGCATCGCGGTGGTTTTCGATGCGAAGGGAAAAACCTTCCGTGATGATATGTATGCAGAATACAAAGCTAATCGTCCGCCAATGCCGGATGACCTGCGTTGTCAAATTGAACCATTGCACAATGTTATTCGCGCGATGGGTTTGCCGCTGATCTGTGTTCCTGGTGTCGAAGCGGATGACGTCATTGGTACGTTGGCGCATCAAGCATCACAAAAGGGCATGCCTGTATTGATCAGTACTGGTGATAAAGACATGGCGCAGCTAGTGGATGATAATATTACCTTGATCAACACCATGACGAACGTCGTGATGGATCGTGAAGGTGTGGTTGAAAAGTTTGGCATTCCACCTGAGTTAATCATCGACTACCTAGCGCTGATGGGCGATAAAGTAGATAACATCCCTGGTGTACCAGGCGTGGGTGACAAAACAGCGACTGCACTACTGCAAGGTATTGGTGGTCTGACTAAGCTGTATGAAAATCTCGATGACATTGCTGCGCTCGGTTTCCGTGGTTCTAAAACCATGGCGAAGAAGCTCATCGATAACAAAGAAAATGCCATGCTGTCGTACGAGCTCGCGACCATTAAATTGGATGTTGAACTTGAAGAAACGCCAGAATCACTGCTGAAAGCGGAACCAAATAAAGACGAACTAGTGAAGCTGTATGGCCAACTGACGTTTAAATCTTGGTTGAACGAACTACTTGAAGGTGGTTCTGGGTCGGTAGAAGCTGTTGAGCTTGCTGGCTCTGCTCAAGCCTCTGCTTCTCATGCCGAGATGGAAACTTCCGCAGTGACAATCGACCGCAGCCAATATGAAACGATTCTGGATGAAGAAACCTTCAATGCGTGGCTAGATAAACTTCAAACGGCCGAGTTGTTTGCGTTTGATACGGAAACCGACAACCTAGATTACATGCTAGCGAACTTGGTTGGTCTGTCATTCGCTGTCGATGAAGGTATTGCGGCTTATGTGCCAGTTGCACATGACTACTTAGATGCGCCTGAACAGCTTGATCGTGATTGGGTACTAGAACAGCTGAAGCCAATTCTTGAAGACGCAGCGAAAGCAAAAGTAGGTCAAAACTTAAAGTATGATGCGTCTGTATTGGCTCGTTATGACATTGAACTAAAAGGTATCAAGCACGACACGATGTTGGAATCGTACATTTACAACAGTGTCGGCGGTAAACACGATATGGACAGCTTAGCGCTGCGCTTCCTACAGCATAGTTGCATTTCTTTTGAGCAAATTGCAGGTAAAGGCAAAAATCAGCTTACGTTTAACCAAATCGAGTTGGAACAAGCATCGCCATACGCGGCAGAAGATGCGGATGTGACCCTTCGTCTGCACAATCGCTTGTTTGCGAATATCGAGCAGGATGAAAGCCTGAAGACAGTGTACGAAGAGATTGAAATGCCGTTGGTGCCAGTTCTTTCGCGCATTGAACGCACCGGGGTCTTTATTGACGAAATGAAGCTGAGTGCGCAGTCGGTAGAGATTACCGCTCGCCTTGATGAGCTTGAAAAGAAAGCGTATGAAATCGCTGAGCAAGAGTTCAACATGAACTCGCCAAAGCAATTACAAGCCATCCTATTTGAAAAAATGGGTTTACCGGTGGTGAAGAAAACGCCATCAGGTACACCATCGACGAATGAAGAAGTGCTGCAAGAGCTTGCCTTAGATTACCCACTGCCAAAATTGATTTTGGAATATCGCGGTTTGGCGAAGCTTAAATCGACGTACACGGATAAGCTGCCGAAGATGATCAACCCAACAACAGGGCGTGTGCATACTTCTTACCATCAAGCGGTAACCGCAACAGGTCGTCTATCTTCTACCGATCCGAACTTACAGAACATTCCAATTCGTAACGAAGCCGGCCGTCGTATTCGCCAAGCGTTTGTCGCACCAGCTGGCCATAAAATCTTAGCGGTCGACTACTCGCAAATCGAACTGCGCATCATGGCTCACCTTTCTGGCGACCAAGCGTTATTAGATGCCTTCCGTGATGGTAAAGACATTCACGCGGCAACTGCGGCAGAAATTATGGGTCTGGATATTGAACAAGTATCCAGTGAGCAGCGTCGCCGTGCTAAAGCCGTTAACTTCGGGCTTATCTATGGCATGAGTGCATTTGGTTTGGCGAAGCAGCTTGGTATCCCTCGCGGCGAAGCACAAGCCTACATGGATAAATACTTTGAGCGTTACCCTGGCGTTATGCAGTACATGGAAGACACGCGCAGCACGGCTGCAGATAAGGGCTATGTTGAAACGATTTTTGGTCGACGTTTGCATTTACCAGAAATCAAATCGCGCAACGGTATGCGTCGTAAAGCTGCTGAACGTGCGGCAATCAACGCACCGATGCAAGGTACAGCTGCGGACATCATTAAGAAAGCGATGCTGTTGGTTGATCAGTGGATTCAGGAAGAAGGCAATGGCCGTGTGAAGTTGTTAATGCAAGTACACGATGAATTGGTCTTTGAAGTTGAAGAGTCATCATTGTCCGAAATTGAAAGTAAAGTACAGAAATTGATGGAATCTGCAGCAGAGCTAAAAGTACCGTTGGTTGCAGAGGCAGGGCACGGTGACAACTGGGATCAAGCTCATTAGTCACTTTTAGACCAAAATAACCAATTAATTATGAGCCAGCGCACAAACGCTGGCTTTTTTTTGCGATTAAAAAAGCTAGCGCAAAGTTAACTTTGATGTTGCTTAATAAAAATTTCATGAAAAAAAACTACAAAAATTCTTTGCAATTCTGACCAATTGTTGTACATTAATACTCGTAGGGTACAGAGGTAAGATGTTCTATCTTTCAGACCTTTTGTTTCACGTTATTGGATTAGGCTGATTCAGCCGCCCCAGTCAGCTTTTGACTGGGGCGTTTTTTATTGGGCGAAAGAAAATTTTTCTTTTTGTTCAATGTGTTGGGTTGGTAACGACTTGTCTTTATATTTCTCCCACCTTTAACCTATTGGCTACACTCCAATTTTCTTCAAAAACTCGCAAACTATTCAGTCTGTAAATTTATGCCAATCACACTATGATTTTTTCTTGAAGGAAACTAAGTTGACGGGAAAATGGGTAGGTTTCTGTCTAACTTGTTGAATTGTATTTTCTTTATTGGTTATGGTTGTGAGTTGATTAAGCGAAAGCTAAAGTTAGGCGGCTTTTTAAGCTATTGAAATCATCCGATAGTTCAGCAATGCTTCGTCACATAACAATAATTACCAATTTTTCTCTCCCGTTATCCCTGCCAGGAAGGTGGGGATTTTTATTGCCTGTTATTTAGCTCAGATAAACAAAAGCCCCACCAAATGGTAGGGCCGTATCGAAAAGATTTAACAAATATTGTTAATTATTCTTCGTCGCTTGCTGGGGTATCCAGTTCGCCTTCTTCTATCAGGTGTGCGAGCGCCGGTGCAAACCAGGTATCCAGTTTTGCGCGCAGCTGATCAACGCCTAATCCTTTAAGGGAAGAGAACACATCAACGGAAACGTCGCCACCGAAAGTTTCCACCTGTTTGCGAACTTTCAGCAGGGTTTGTTTGCGTGCGCCACTTTTTAGTTTATCTGCTTTGGTTAGCAAAACTTGCACAGGAATGTGGCTATCGATGGCCCAGAAAATCATTTGCTGGTCGAGATCTTTCATTGGATGACGAATGTCCATCAGAACCACTAAGCCTTTTAGGCACTCGCGTTTCTGTAGGTATTCACCTAAAGATTTCTGCCATTTGTTTTTCATCTCTACCGGTACTTGAGCAAAACCGTATCCAGGTAGATCGACAATGTGACAACCTTCTTCTACTTTGAAAAGGTTGATTAATTGCGTACGACCAGGTGTCTTTGATGTCTTGGCTAAGCTTTTTTGATTAGTTAGACGGTTAAGTGCACTCGATTTACCAGCGTTTGAGCGTCCTGCAAACGCAATTTCGACACCTTCGTCTTCCGGTAGGTGACGAATATCGGGTGCGCTGGTGATGAAATGCGTATTTTGGTAATGAATTTTTACGCTCACTGTTAACTCCATCTCGACTTTGTGTAGTCGATTGATTACTTTTTTGTGAAAATGTGTAAAATAACCGTGCTCGGCATAAGGTCGCCTATTGTACCATGAGTGTACGCGGTATGTTCACATTCCGTGGTACTGGAAGCTTGATAATTATAATGGAATGTCATGAAGAAATTAGCGCTAATTTTGAGTCTTTTAGCCAGTTGCTCAGTATGGGCCCAAGGTAATATTGAGGCTGGTAAAGCAAAATCACAAACCTGTGTCGCCTGTCACGGAGCAGATGGCAACAGTGCAATAACAACGTACCCGAAACTCGCAGGCCAACACGCTAAGTATCTTGAGAAGCAGTTAAAAGAACTTAAGCTAGGCATGACAAGTGGTGGTAAACAAGGTCGTTACGATCCTGTAATGAGTGGTATGGCAATGCCACTGAGCGATGAAGATATCGCAGACCTATCTGCTTACTACGCTTCGCTACCAGTTTCAGAAAACTCAACACCTGAAGATGTGGTAGCAAAAGGCAAAACGCTTTATACCGCTGGTGATGCCGAGCGTGGCCTAACCGCATGTATTGCATGTCATGGTCCTCGTGGCAATGGTACTGAGCTTTCAGGTTTCCCGAAAATTTCTGGTCAGCATGCTGACTACATCAAAGCTCAGCTAGAAAAATTCCGTGATGGCGACCGTGGTAATGATATGAATGCCATGATGCGCGACATCGCGAAGAAAATGACAGACGAAGATATCGAAGTGCTGTCTAAATACGTTGGCGGTCTGCACTAATATACCTAAATCGCTCAAGATCCTGCATCTTGAGCTGGTTGGGTAGATGTCCCTACATCGTTCGAGCAACTTGTACAAAAATGCCCTAGTGAATCCACTAGGGCATTTTTGTTCGTGACAGATATCACAGTCGAGTTTGGATGCGAAAGCGATAGTTGGCTCGGCAGTTTGTGAGACATTTGCCATACTTGATGTTGGCTTTTTCTTGTTGGTGTTTTTAAGTTTTTGATTAAATGATAATTTTGATGTTTTAGGAAAATAGGCGGATTATTTTTTCAACCCATTACTTGTGAGCATCGCGGGATGGCGTAAAGTAGAAGTTGTTCACAGGGGGTGAATGTAAGGATTTAAGACCACGGTTTAGGTCTCCAAGGATGTAGCTCGGATGCTTGGTGATTTAGAAAGGGATTTAGATAGGTAGGGAGCCTATCAGATAAGGATGGTCATCTCGTCTGACGGTTAAGACAGTGAAACGGATCAGGCACAGGAAGTTGCTCAGTAGACAGGAAGTAAACGGATAGCCAAAACTCATCAGGAAGATGAAAAACAACTCTTTTTGGCAGGGAAAGCTCGAAAAACAAAGGGATCATTGGTGCACCAAATGTGTGCAACACAGTTTCGCCAATTGATGGCACTTAGAAAGCGACAGTCTGACTGTCGCTTTTTTTATATTCTTTTCCCTTGGTAAGTCGCAATCTGAATTACGATTACTGCACTTATTTACTTCGATGGGTTGTAAACAAAGTTTTTTAACAAAAATTGCTAGAAAAAATGCTCAGTAACACTCCAATCTGAGTTCACTTTCTGGTATGTTTCGCATCCCTGTTTGAGGAAGTCAGCATGCATACCTGTCCTTTATGCCAAAATCAGCGTACTCACCACTATTTTGAAGATAAGCGACGTGAATATCTTCAATGTGAGCAGTGCAGTTTGGTGTTTGTGAATCCAGACCAACGTTTGGATGCGGAAACCGAAAAAGCTCACTATGATTTGCATGAGAACAACCCTGAAGATTTAGGTTACCGACGCTTTTTGTCGCGTATTGCTGACCCGATCACAGAGCGAATTTCTCCACAATCAAATGGTATCGACTTTGGTTGTGGTCCTGGCCCAACGCTCTCCTTAATGCTGGAAGAGGCGGGGCACAACATGGCGTTGTACGATCTCTACTACCACCCTGATACGTCGGTTTTAGAAAAAACGTATGACTTCATGACAGCAACAGAGGTGATAGAGCACCTCTACCACCCAGATTTGGTGTGGAAGCAATGGTTGAATTTAGTTAAGCCAGGGGGCTGGATAGGCCTGATGACGAAAATGGTTATCGACGTGGAGGCTTTCAAATCATGGCATTATAAGAACGATCTCACTCATGTAGTGTTCTTTAGTCGTGACACGTTCCAGTTCCTAGCAGAGCGGGATAAGCTCGAACTCGAATTTATTGGTAATGATGTAATTTTACTGAGGAAACCCCAGTAATGAGCCGTAGTAAAAAATCTAGAAAGCCAGGTGCCGCTGGCGCACCTGAGTTTGTTGTAACTCGTAACCGTACAGAGTCTGATGTGGAAGGCCGCCTACGCAAGCGTGCTAAAAAGCGCAAAGGCTTGAAAACGGGTAACCGTAACTCAGAAGTTAACGAGCAGAAAAAGCAAGCTGCTGCACAAAACCGCGACCCGCGTTTAGGCAGTAAAAAGAAAATTCCTCTGGTTGTTGAGCCTGCGAAGAAAATGACGAAGCAAGAGCGTCGTTTGTCGGCAGAGCAAGAACTAGAGATGCTAGAAAATGACGCGCAATTGAACGTGTTGCTAGACCGTATTGAAGCGGGTGAAAACCTAGGCACAGGTCTACAGAAATACGTTGATGAGAAGCTCGACCGCATTGAGAAGCTAATGGACCAACTAGGTTTGTTGGAACCTGAAGAAGAGGAAGACTTCACTGCTCCTGCTGAGAAAAGCACGCGCAATGATGATGACTTGCTGGCAGATTTCGACGACATTAACTTCGACGACTACAAAGGATAATTAAGCTATGAATGTAACCTTATTAGCTATTGCTGGTGTTGTGATTATCATCGCACTTGCTTCTTATGCAGGTTACCTTCTGCTTCAATTGAAAAAGCAAAAGGAATTGCAGCTAAAGCATCAAAAATTGGCGATAGATAAACGTAACGCCAACATTTTTGAGAATGTGCATACCTTGTGTCAGGCGGGTATTCAAGGCCAATGCGATTTATCTGAAATCAGTATTCGTGTGTATAACATCATGGATTATGTACAAGGTGAAGACCGTGTCGATTTCGATAAAACGTACCCTGCAATTTCTGAGCTTTACCATATCGTGAAAGATATGGCGCGTGGTGAAGAACGCCAACAACTTGCCAAGAAAGAGCGTATGCAACAGAACTTGACGCGTCATAAAGCGGAAAGCCGCCTCACTGATGCGATCATTGAGGAGCTCAAAGTGTTGCAGAAAAACGTCCAGCCACTGAATAATCAAATCAATATTCAGATGATTTAATAGTTACCCCCAATGGTTTCCTTATGACTGCTGGGGGTATCGTGATCACGCTAGCACTTCTTTAGTTTTATAATTAAAAAGCCAGTCGGCGTTGCCACGCTTGTCATCGTCGTATGGCAAAATAGCGGCTCTGAATATCGGGTGACGGCTTTCGTTGCCCTAGCATTTAACGGAAAGTACCACCATGTCGAATCAACACACTGAATCGAAGCAGCAAATCGTCTGGGATCAAGCGGTATTGGATAAGTACAACTATTCCGGTCCTCGCTACACGTCGTACCCAACGGCGCTGGAGTTCCATGAAGCGTTCACCATTTCTGATTATGATATGGCATGCACTCAGTACCCAGACCGCCCATTATCGCTGTACGTGCACATTCCGTTCTGTCACAAGCTTTGTTACTACTGTGGTTGTAATAAAGTCATCACGCGCCACTCGCACAAAGCGGACGAATACCTCGATGTACTTGAGCATGAGATTCGTCAACGTGCAGCCTTATTGGTGGGCAGAACGGTAACGCAATTGCACTTTGGTGGTGGTACGCCAACGTTCCTTTCTGAAAAGCAAATTACACGCGTAATGAGCCTGTTGCGCCAAGAGTTTACCTTTAGCAGTGATGCTGAAATCAGTATCGAAGTTGACCCGCGTGAAATTCAGATCACCATGCTGGATCACCTGCGTAGTGAAGGCTTTAACCGCTTAAGCATCGGTGTTCAGGACTTCAACAAAGAAGTGCAAAAACTGGTGAACCGTGAGCAAGATGAAGAGTTCATCTTTGCGATGGTTGCGCGCGCAAAAGAGTTGGGTTTCCGTTCGACAAACCTAGATTTGATCTACGGCTTGCCAAAGCAAACCAAAGACTCTTTTGCCAAGACGTTAGAACAAGTACTGGAAATGCAGCCGGGCCGTCTGTCCGTGTTTAACTACGCGCACATGCCACAGCTATTTGCAGCGCAGCGTAAGATTAAAGACGAAGATCTGCCTAAAGCAGAAGAGAAGATGGCGATTCTGCAAGATACCATCGCGACACTGACTGGTGCTGGCTACCAGTTCATCGGTATGGACCATTTTGCATTGCCTGATGACGAACTTGCCGTTGCTCAGCGCGAAGGTATTTTGCATCGCAACTTCCAAGGCTACACCACACAAGGTGAATGTGATTTGGTTGGCTTTGGTGTCTCTGCAATCTCGATGATCGGCGATGCATACGCGCAAAACCAGAAAGAGCTGAAGAAATACTACGCTCAAGTCAACGAACTTCGTCACGCACTGTGGAAAGGGGTCTCGCTGGACTCTGATGATTTGCTACGTCGCGAAGTGATCAAGCAGCTGATTTGTAATTTTAAACTAGACAAGAAAGCGATCGAGTCTGAGTTTAAAGTGAAGTTTGATCAGTACTTTAAAGAAGATTTGCAGCTACTTCAGACCTTCATCAACGATGAGCTGGTGGAAGTGGATGACAATGAAATTCGTGTGACGCTGCGAGGTCGTTTGCTGATCCGTAATATTTGTATGAGCTTCGATAAGTACCTGCGAGCGAAGGCGCGTCAGCAACAATTCTCTCGTGTTATCTAATCATAGACGCCGATTCAAGATATAAAAAATGCCAGCAGATGCTGGCATTTTTTTATGTTTTCGCTGGATTTAAGCGCGATCTTTTACTTTTGCTTTCAGTTCCGCTTTTTCTGCTTCTGAAAGGAACGCAATCTCAAGGCCATTGATTTGTGCTTGGCGAATCTGGTCTTGGCTCAGACCAGCTGCTGGTGCCGCTACTTCGTATTCGTATGGCAGTTCGATGCCTTCTACCGCTGGATCGTCAGTGTTCAGACACGCAAGAACGCCATGCTCTAGGAACTGTTTGAGAGGGTGGTTTTCTAACGTTTCTACCGTGCTTGTTTGGTAGTTTGATGTTAGGCAAGACTCAATACCAATGCGGTTTTCTGCTAGGTAATCCATCAGTTTTGGATCGTGGATCGCTTTTACGCCGTGACCGATACGAGTTGCGCCCAGCTCATTGATTGCTTGCCACATGCTCTCTGCACCTGCTGCTTCACCAGCATGAACCGTTACCCCAAGGCCAGCGTCGCGTACTTGTTTGAAGTGAGACACAAAGCGATCGCCCGGTTGGCCCAGTTCGTCACCCGCCAAGTCGACGGCAACGATGTGATCTTTTTGGCTCAGAATGCCGTCCAGTTCTTGTTGGCATGCGTCGGTGCCAAATGTGCGACTCATGATGCCGATCAGGTTGGCTTTCACGCCAAAATCGCGCATACCCGCTTGCACACCGTCCACGACTGCTTCAACAACACCCGCTACTGGTAACTTGTGTTTCATTGCCATGTAGTATGGTGAGAAACGCAGTTCAGCGTAATCGATTTGAGCGTTTAGTGCGTCTTCTACGTTTTCGTACGCCACACGACGACATGCATCTAGGTCGCCCAGTACCGCAACACCCCAGTCGAGCTTAGAAAGGAAAGCAACAAGAGAGGGTTCCGCTTCGACAATTTGAACGTGAGGAGTGAGAGACTCAATATCGTACGCTGGCAGAGCAATACCAAATTTTTGGCCAAGCTCAAGAATCGTTTTAGTACGAATGTTACCGTCAAGGTGGCGGTGCAAATCAGTAAGAGGAAGGTTCTTCGTTATCATTATGTCGATCCGGATAGTTATGAACTGGAACAGGGCCCAAACATCATCTGTGACAATACATGGGTAAGATTTGCAGTTAAGTATAAATAACAGTTAGGTAGATTGTCAGTAGAGGATGACTAGGAAATCAACGATTCTCGCTCTTTTCTACTTCATGTTAACCAAATGTGTTGGCCACTCTTCTAGTGGCATTGGACGACTGTAATAGAAGCCTTGCACTTGGTTGCAGCCTAAAGAGCGCAGTAATTGTGCTTGATTGCTATCCTCTACGCCTTCTGCGACGACATTGGTTTTGAGGCCTGCGGTGATATTGATGACCGCAGCAACGACCGAACTGTCTAAGTTTTCTTGCGTGAGTTGATTGATGAAGGTGCGATCAATCTTCAAACAAGTAAATGGCAGTGAGTGAAGATAACCCAGTGATGAGTAACCGGTACCGAAATCATCGATCGCGATCCCAATCCCCATATCACGCAGTTTGGTCATGTTTTCCAGTGTGGTTGGTGCGCTATCAATAATGCGCGACTCGGTGATCTCCAGTGTTAGGTTACTGGCGGGTAATTTTGTGATATCCAATACGTTGGTCACTGTATCGACAAAATCAGGGCAGGACAGTTGATTAACGGAGATGTTCACATGCAGTTGGAAGTCTGATGGCCACTGATTACTTTGAATGGCTTGGTATGTATCGCGGCAAGCTTGTAACAGAATTTGTTGGCCAATGGCTTTGATCATGCCGCTTTCTTCTGCGATTGGAATAAAATCTAGTGGTGACACCATTCCTGAGTCACTGTGCCAGCGCGCCAGCGCTTCTGCGCCACACACATTACCACTAGCGAGATCCACAATAGGTTGATAATGAGGGACAAACTCTTGGTTTTCGATGCCAGTTTGAATCTTAGTCAGCATTTGGGTGCGGAACTTTGAAGCGCTTGCCAGTTCAGGGCTGTAATGACAGACACCGGTCAGTGAGTCTTGCTTGGCGTAGCTTAATGCGATGCTGGCGTTGCGAAGCCACAGCGGCATGGTTTCATTTGGTTGGGTTTGCACAATGCCAAGTGAAATCTTCATTACTACATTCTCACCTTCCACCATAAATGGGGTGGAAAAGAGTTGCTGTAATCGACGCTCGGTTTGTTTAACTTTGGCTTCCGTATCGGCGTTTGAGAGAAACACTGCGAACTCATCACCACCAATCCGAGCCAGTAATGCGTTATCACTAAACTCTTGTTTTAGCCTTTCTGCGATGCTGACCAACAGTTGATCACCGTTATGATGACCTACACTGTCGTTGATATCTCTAAATTTGTTGATACCAAGTAAAAACAAAACTGCCGTGGCACAGGTGAGATTGGTTCTCACAGATTTCGACCAAGCCCTGACGACTGTATAAGCGTGTCAGAGAGTCATAAACCAACTGCTCACGCAACGCTTTAAATGAGGCTCTGAGGTTACTCGTCATCTCATTAAAGGCATGCACAAGTACCGTTGTCTCATACACATAACCAGGTTTTGGCATACTGCTGTCCCAATCGCCATTCGCAAGGTGTTGGGCGGCGTCGGCCGTCGCGTTAATCGGTCTGGTGACTCGGTTGAAAATGATCCAACTGATGGCGATACCAAATAAGCTGACGATAAACCCGACCAGCCAACTCTTTTGTTGGCTTTTCGGCAATGTACCCAGCAACTCGGATTCAGATATAGAGGTGCCAATAAACCATGTTAAACCGTTTTGATCTCGGTATGGGGTTAGTCGGCTGAAAATACGTTGGCCGTCATGCTCAAATGAAAAGGTGTAAGGTTGCTTAGTATTGTTGAGATCAAACGACCGAACGCGGCTCGCACTGATTTTGATGATCGGATCTGCGTTTTCAGCCGCAAACAAACGCTGCCCTTTATCAGAAAACTTTGTGCCCCATGAGATGACGCTTCCCGGGCCTGAGTGAGCGATTAAACGATGCTCTGGGTCCATGATGTAGACCGAAGCTTTGGTGTTGTATTTTAACTCACGTAGAAATTCGTTAAATGTGTTGATGCGAATGTCTGTCACCAACACGCCAGCAAATTGGTCGTGTTTATACACCGGTGTCATGGCTGACAGCGTAATATCCTGGCGTTCATCGGCATTCGTATAAATCTCAGACCACATCGAGGTTTGAGTCTCTGCGACGGGCGTATACCATGGACGAGTGCGAGGGTCGTATGGAGAGATAACCGTTCGAATGCTATTACTCACATGGTTGGTGCCATAAATAATCAGATCACCATCGGTATATCGATCTTGAACCATTAAGGTGTAATCGTCGGAAAGCTCGCGGCGGAACCCGGCAAAGTCACCGCTTTCTGAACCAAATGCGATGACATCCAACTGCGGTATCGATTGGTAAAGGTTTTTGAATGCACTCAGCAGGTAGCTTTGAATATCTGAGGTGTCGTGAGGATGATAAAGGTTGTGATAGCTGACGTTATGCGCGAGAGCCATAACCGCAGTAAACGGCTTGCGCAGATAGCTATTAAGGTGGTCGTGGACACTTTCGGTTAACACGGAAAGTTGTTTGTCGCTGATATCTGTGACCACTTCTTCGTAGCTTTGTTTTTGGACGTAGACAATGACACCGATCGCCAGTAAGAAGATCATGACAAATGGAATGAGAACAGCGGTACGCAGTGTAATTTGAGTCGTAGCAGTAGACATTGCCTAATCACATAGATGGTGGTGCGCCACAATTGTACTGATATTTTTGTTAATATCGAGTGGCAAACGACTCTCGTTGTTAACGCACCACGTAAGTGATTGTCAGTACAATTCTTTTAATTTTCTGGTAAGCGTGTTTCGCCCCCAGCCTAATACTTTAGCGGCATCTTGCTTGTGACCTTTAGTGTGCTCCAAAGCTGCCTCTAATAAAATGCGCTCAAATTCTGGTAAAGCATAAGAAAGTAGTTCTTTATCTCCTGCCGCGAGTGATTGACGTGCCCAATCCGCCAATTGTTCTTGCCAGCTGCCATGTTCAGAGTCCGAAATGGATTTTTTCTCTTCGAGCAGTTCGCTTGGTAAGTCGTTTGGCAATACCTCGCTACCACTGGCCATGACGGTTAACCAACGGCAAATATTCTCTAATTGACGCACGTTGCCCGGCCAATCAAGGCGGTTAAGAATTTCAACGGTCGACGGATGCAGAGTTTTGGTTTCGACCCCCAGCTCATCAGCCGCTCGGATAAGAAAATGCTGCGTAAGTTTTTCGATGTCTTGCTTACGTTCACGCAATGCCGGAATCTGCACTCGAATCACGTTCAAGCGATGGAATAAGTCTTCACGGAAATCGCCTTCATGCACCAGCTTTTCTAAATTCTGGTGTGTTGCCGCGACAATCCTTACGTCGACGCTGATTGGGGAGTGACCGCCCACTCGATAAAACTGTCCGTCGGCCAGAACACGCAGCAAACGGGTTTGAATATCTAACGGCATGTCACCGATTTCGTCTAAAAATAGGGTGCCGCCATTGGCTTGTTCGAATCGACCCTGACGAACATTGTTCGCCCCGGTAAATGCCCCTTTTTCATGACCAAACAACTCTGACTCAATCAGATCTTTGGGAATCGCCGCCATATTGAGTGCAATAAAAGGTTTGTTGGCGCGAGGACTATGGCGGTGCAACGCATGAGCAACGAGCTCTTTACCCGTGCCCGATTCACCGTTAATCAATACTGAAATTGAGGAGCGAGAAAGACGACCAATGGCGCGAAATACTTCTTGCATGGCTGGCGCTTCACCGATGATTTCTGGCGTTTCCGCAGGAATGTCTTCTGGAGAGAGTTGCTCACGTTTATTTTCGTGACTGTGTGCAATCGCTCGTTCAACCAGAGTTAAGGTTTCATCGATATCAAAAGGTTTTGGTAAGTATTCAAAGGCGCCTTTTTGGTACGCATTCACTGCCGCATCCAAATCTGAGTGGGCGGTCATGATAATCACGGGAAGGTCTGGGTAATCGCGCTGTACTTGTTTTAGCAGCTCTAATCCATCAATGCCCGGCATGCGAATGTCTGATACCAGCACATCTGGTACTTCGCGTTCGAGCGCCATCAAAACGCTTTCCCCATCGGCATAGGTTTCGCATTTTATGTTGGCAGAGGAGAGCGTTTTCTCCATCACCCAGCGAATGGAACTGTCGTCATCAACGACCCAAACATATCCTTTACTCATGTAGTAATCCTTGCAGCAAACCGAAAAACTGATGCGACTTGAAGTCCATTAGTGCAATCAGATCGGCAAATAAATAGTAAATGTTGTGTGACCAGGCCAGCTTTCTACGTCTATTTTTCCATTGTGCTGGTCGATCAAATTTTGTGAAATAGACAGCCCTAAGCCAGTTCCTCCCTCGCGGCCACTGACCATGGGATAGAACAGCGTGTCTTGTAATTCCGGTGGAATGCCAGGGCCGTTGTCTGTGATTTCGACACGCGCAGCGAGTTTACAGCGTTTGCCGTGAATATTAGCTTGATGCACCGTTCTGGTGCGAATGGTGACTTTACCGTGTTCTTGATGGCTAAGAATTTGCGCCGCATTACTGACGATATTAAGCATCGCCTGTTCGATTTGGTCCGCATCCATCAAAATTTCTGGCAAGCTCGGGTCGTAATCGCGTTCAATCACGATTGAACGTTGCGATTCTAATTCAACCAACTGGCGGACCTTTTCCAGAATTTGATGCAAGTTTTCTTGTGTCTTCTTACCTGGCTTTTGTGGCCCGAGTAATCGATCAACGAGCGCTCTTAAACGATCGGCTTGCTCAATAATGATGTGCGTATACTCGGTGAGAGAGGGATCTGGCAGCATTTTTTCTAGCAATTGCGCTGCACCACGTAATCCACCTAGCGGGTTTTTGATCTCATGTGCAAGCCCTCGGACTAACAGTTTCGCCGCTTGTTGCTGGGCGTGCTGGTTCAGTTCTTGAGAGAGTCGGCGCTGTTGATCAATTTTGCGCATCTCGACGAGTAACATCAGTTGTTTTTGCCAAGTGATTGGGCTAACTGTCACCTCTAGCATTAAGGGGCGGCCATCAACAACGAAAGTGACGTCACTGTCGGTGATGCTTTGGCCACTTTGCAATGGTTGAGTGAGCAGCGCGAGATCCAGCGACGCATGTTGAATCAATTGAGAAAGCGATTGTTCAACAATACGTTTCGCGCTTTGAGAAAACAGCAACTCGGCAGCCGGATTGGCATAACGGATAGCCAATCCATCATCAAGAATCAGCGTTGCTGTCACCATGTTGTTGAGAATGGCACTAGGAAGACTGGTATCCACATTACGTCCTTGTTTTGCTTTAAGATTGTGCGTTGCACAATAATGGTGCAATTGAACGTTAAGTATGGCGAATAAATCTCAGAAGAAAAAGTGAAAAGCACCGCAGTGATGCTATTTTTTTCACCAGATATTCTATTTTGCCCCTTTTACGGTCGGCTTAACACTTGCTCTATGTAAATGCACCGTTATAGGGCTAGTAGATGCAATAAGCTTGCCGCTTCTTTTCGCGTGCACGGCCAGTGTGTGGGTGCCTCGGTCAATATTGTTTAACTGCCACATCATATGGCTTTGTGGCGCACCATAAGGTTTTCCGTCGAGCAGCAGTTGCAACTGTTCGCCGATACCAAGCTTGCGATTGGTTTCCAGTTGAATATTGATGATGCCTCGGTTGCTGCGGATGGTTTCGTTATGTTGAGGAGTCAGCATCGAGAGCTTTAATGGGAGAGGTTTATCGGTTTTCTTTTCCGGCTTGTCTTGTGGCTCTTTAGATAGCTTGGTCTGAGGGGCGAGTGATTCCGTGCTTTCTACCTTAGGAGCCGGTGCGCTGGCTTCAAGGTTTGGCAGTGCGATGGCTTTTGCACCTTGGTTTGGCGTATCACTAAAATGAACCACGCCATTTTTATCTACCCATGTATAAGCAACCTGCGCTGATGCGATGGAGACGATTAATAATCCGCTGAGAGCACATAGCGATGGAATAAGCTGAACTTTCATTGCTCACCTTCTTTTGATCGATGATTTCACGTTTCAATGGCTTAGCTCTTTGACCTACAAGGTAAAAAGTCCAAGCGTATTTTTATTATCCCCTCATGTTAAACGTCGAATCTTGACTGACGAATACAAAAAAGGCCCGCCTGCGAGGCGAGCCTAATATTTTGTTGCTGTGTTTACATTTTACACAGTGTCGACCTTATACAGAGTAGTAAAGTTCGAACTCAACTGGGTGAGTTGTCATGTTCACACGCTCTACGTCCTGAGATTTCAGTTCGATGTAAGAGTCGATGAAGTCGTCAGAGAATACACCACCCGCTGTTAGGAATTCACGATCAGCATCTAGCTCTGCTAGTGCGTCTTTCAGTGAGTATGCAACCGTTGGGATTTCTGCTGCTTCTTCTGCTGGTAGATCGTAAAGGTCTTTATCCATTGCTTCGCCTGGATGGATCTTGTTCTTAATACCGTCAAGACCAGCCATTAGCATTGATGCAAAGCATAGGTATGGGTTAGCCGCTGGGTCACCGAAACGAACTTCGATACGACGTGCTTTCGGGCTTGGTACCACAGGGATACGGATAGAAGCAGAGCGGTTACGTGCAGAGTAAGCAAGCATAACTGGCGCTTCGAAGCCTGGTACAAGACGTTTGTACGAGTTTGTTGATGGGTTAGCAAATGCGTTGATTGCACGAGCGTGTTTGATGATACCGCCAATGTAGTAAAGCGCCATTTCAGATAGACCGCCGTACTTGTCACCAGCAAATAGGTTTACACCATCTTTCGCTAGAGATTGGTGAACGTGCATACCGCTACCGTTGTCACCAACAAGTGGTTTAGGCATGAACGTCGCTGTTTTACCAAACGCGTGAGCAACGTTGTGTACAACGTACTTGTAGATTTGGATTTCGTCAGCTTTGGTTGTTAGCGTGTTGAAACGAGTTGCGATTTCGTTTTGACCCGCTGTTGCCACTTCGTGGTGGTGTGCTTCAACAACAAGACCCATCTCTTCCATTACTAGACACATAGCAGAACGGATATCTTGAGATGAATCCACTGGAGCTACAGGGAAGTAACCACCTTTAACGCCTGGACGGTGACCTTTGTTACCTTCTTCGTAATCAGAACCTGTGTTCCATGCTGCTTCTACGTCATCGATCTTGAAGAAAGAGCCTGACATGTCAGTCGCGAACTTCACGTCGTCAAATAGGAAGAATTCTGGCTCAGGACCGATAAGTACAGTATCTGCAACGCCAGTAGAGCGCATGAAGTCTTCAGCGCGTTTTGCGATAGAACGTGGATCACGGTCGTAGCCTTGCATTGTTGCCGGCTCTAAGATGTCACAACGGATGTTGAGTGTTGCGTCTTCCGTGAATGGGTCAAGCACAGCAGAAGATGCGTCAGGCATCATTACCATGTCTGATTCGTTGATACCTTTCCAGCCAGCAACTGATGAACCATCGAACATTTTACCTTCTTCGAAGAAGTCTGCGTCGATTTGGTGAGCAGGGATCGAAATGTGCTGCTCTTTACCTTTTGTATCAGTGAAGCGTAGGTCAACAAACTTAACTTCGTTTTCTTGGATCAGCGATAGAACGTTTTCTACTGACATCTTGGATAACCTCCAGTGTTAATAAGCGGTAAAAGCTCGATTTATGAATTATTCATGAAACCTGGCATTGATTAATCAATTTGACTTTTCATTAATCGATGCTGTTTTAACTAAAGCCAAAACCGTGCCAAAAAAAATATTCCATTAATTTCAAGCAATTGTATTTTTTGGCGCTAGCTTGGTGCAGATGATTGCACCAAAATGATCTTTACTTGCACTATTGTGGTGCGGAAAATAATTATTGCACCATAATGTGACAGGCGCATTGCTTATTCAGCCCAGTTTTTGAGCAAGAGTCAATTTGAATTATGCATCGATTGGAATAAAGTTGCGTTTAATCAATTCGTTCTGAGGAAGAAAATGGGCATTAAGCGTAAAAATCGCAGAAATGCTCGGGAGTAGATCACATATTTCTAGGCTTTTTGCTAAAATCTGGTACATTATGGCCGTTTTTTTAATTCAGCAAATGTCGCCAGAGAGCACCCGTTCTCAGCGTGGGGGCATTTCATCTATCTAAGTGAATCAATATCCATGGCTACTCCACAGATTGATAAATTAAGAAATATCGCGATCATCGCGCACGTTGACCACGGTAAAACCACGTTGGTTGACAAGCTGCTACAACAATCAGGCACGCTTGAGTCTCGCGGTGAAGCTGAAGAGCGAGTCATGGACTCGAACGACATCGAGAAAGAGCGCGGTATTACCATTCTTGCTAAAAACACAGCAATCGACTGGAACGATTACCGTATCAACATCGTAGATACTCCGGGACACGCGGACTTCGGTGGCGAAGTTGAACGTATCATGTCGATGGTAGACTCTGTACTACTTATCGTTGACGCGGTTGATGGTCCAATGCCTCAAACGCGTTTCGTAACACAAAAAGCGTTTGCTCATGGTCTAAAACCAATCGTTGTTATCAACAAGATTGACCGCCCTGGCGCACGTCCTGATTGGGTTATGGACCAAGTGTTCGACCTATTCGACAACCTAGGTGCTTCTGACGAACAGTTAGACTTTAAAGTGGTTTACGCTTCTGCTCTTAACGGTTGGGCTTCTCTAGAAGAAGGCGAAACTGGCGAGAACATGGAACCGCTATTCGAAACTATCGTTGGCGAAGTAGCTGCACCAGAAGTTGACCTAGATGGTCCACTACAGATGCAAATCTCTCAGTTGGATTACAGCTCTTACGTTGGCGTTATCGGCGTTGGCCGTGTAACTCGTGGTAGCGTTAAGCCAAACCAGCAAGTAACGGTTGTTGGTGCAGACGGCAAAACTCGCAACGGTAAAGTGGGCACAGTAATGGGCTACCTAGGCCTAGAGCGTCACGAAGTTGAACAAGCTAACGCGGGTGATATCATTGCAATCACTGGTCTTGGCGAGCTTAAAATCTCTGACACTATCTGTGCACAAAACGCAGTAGAAGCACTACCAGCACTGTCTGTTGATGAACCAACAGTAACCATGACGTTCCAAGTAAACACGTCTCCATTCGCTGGTAAAGAAGGTAAGTTCGTCACTTCACGTAACATCCTTGAGCGTCTAGAGAAGGAACTGGTACACAACGTTGCACTGCGCGTTGAACAAACAGACGATCCAGACAAATTCCGCGTATCAGGCCGTGGTGAGCTTCACCTGTCTATCCTGATCGAAAACATGCGTCGTGAAGGCTTCGAGCTTGCCGTATCTCGTCCAGAAGTAATCATCAAAGAAGAAGATGGTCAGCTAATGGAACCGTTTGAAACGGTAACTATCGACGTAATGGAAGAGCACCAAGGCGGTATCATGGAGAATATCGGCCTACGTAAAGGTGAGCTGAAAGATATGGCTCCAGACGGTAAAGGCCGTGTACGTATGGACTTCATCATGCCATCTCGTGGTCTGATCGGCTTCCAAACGGAGTTCATGACACTGACTTCTGGTTCTGGTCTTCTATACCACACGTTTGACCACTACGGCCCACACAAAGGCGGTAACATCGGTCAGCGTATCAACGGTGTTCTGATTGCTAACGCTGCGGGTAAAGCGCTAACTAACGCACTGTTCAACCTTCAAGAACGTGGTCGTCTATTTATCGGTCACGGTGTGGAAGTTTACGAAGGCATGGTTATCGGTATTCACAGCCGCGACAACGACCTAACAGTAAACGCACTGAAAGGTAAGCAGCTAACCAACGTTCGTGCATCTGGTACAGATGACGCACAGGTTCTAACTCCGCCAATCATCATGACACTAGAGCAAGCGCTTGAGTTCATCGATGACGACGAGCTAGTAGAAGTAACACCTGAAAGCATCCGTATCCGTAAGAAATTCCTAACGGAAAGCGATCGTAAACGTGCTTCTCGTGGCGCGAAATAATTTTCGTTAAGCGATTCAATTAAGAAGAAGCCCTGAGTTATGCTCAGGGTTTTTTGTATCTAGAGAATGAACATATCAGCATGAAGCCAATTGTGATTACTGGTGGCCCAGGTGCGGGGAAAACCACCCTACTGAATGCATTAGCGCGGCAAGGGTATGCGACGTTTGCAGAGAGCTCTCGTACGCTGATTGAACAGCAAAACCAGTTAGACGACGGTATCTTGCCGTGGACGAACCTGCCTGAGTTTGCTCAATTGTGTCTCAACTTGATGAGCAAGCAAAAGAGTGATGCGCGTTGTCATGACGTTGCGTTTGTTGATCGCGCCATCCCAGACATCATTGCTTACTTACAAGTGGGTGGTTGTAAGGTTGACCAAGCTTTCTTAACTGAAAGTGCTGGGTACCATAGTCAGGTGTTTACTTGTCGACCTGAAGCATCCATTTACGTGCAAGATGAAGTGCGTCCACACAGCTTTGAAGAAGCATTGGAGATTCATCAATCCTTAGTGGATATCTATGCTGAATTAGGTTACGAAGTGGTAGAAGTGCCATGGGGCAGTGTGCTAGAACGAGTAGGTTTTGTTCGAAGAGTCATCGGTTTAGTTGATGAGGTCGCAGACTAAAACCTCCTCGCTAGGAGGAGGCTTGAATCATTTACTTTTGATTGAGCTTTTGTAGGAACTTATCAGACTCTGCAATCGCTTCGTTCATCTGTTTGATGGCAAACTGAATGTCTTTCTCTAGACTAGAAAATTCACCTTGTAGAGAGCCAATCGCACTGGCGTTAAGGTTGTGTTTCAAGTACAACGTGTTGTCGCGCAGTGTATTTAGTACAGGCGTCATCTTTTTCTCTGCACGCTTCATTGCGCTAAGCATGGTTTTGTACGAAGCTTTGGTTTCACGTAGCTTTTGTTCGCTTGAACGGCGCAATTTCGCGCTCGAGTACAGCTCTAGTTCGTCTTGCCATTCATCAAACAGTGCGCCGGAAACGTCTTCAATCGCAGCAATGCGGTCACGAACGTCTTGCGCCGCTTTTTCGCTGTCTTCGTACTTGTCATTAATTTTGTTGTAGACACTTTCTAGCTCACCACCATTAAAATTAGTGATCGCAGATAAGGCTTCGAGCGCACTGGTGAATTCTTCTTGTGCATCTTGTTGAGATTCTTTGGCATCTTCAACGCGGTCGACCATAATATCTCGTTTATGGTACCCAACTTGCTCCATCGCTGAGTAATAAGCAGATTGACACCCTGTTAAAGTGAAAATTGATAGTACAATTGCTAATAAATAAGGCATTCTTATGTCCTCGACAATAGGGTCTGCCGACCTTTTGTGGTTGTTTTTTGTTCGATATAAAAGCGTTTTAATCGCGGCGAGAGGGTTGTAGCATAGTCATTCTAAGCAAAACGCCTCTCAACAAAGAGTAAAACGCTTCTAGACGAACCCTTCGGGCAGCGCTTGTGGTTTCTTTCTACTGCGTTATCGGCTTCTCTGGTAGGTTAACTACAATTCAAAGCCTCTGCCTTGTATAAAGAACCCACAAACTGCTGCAAAAATCAGCTCAAAAGGTCAACAGACCCTTATTATGGGATGAACTATGAACCAGTTATCAGAGAGTTACAAGGCAAGATTAATCAATCTACTGCCAAGTTGCGTCGCGTTTTTTAAGTATCTTCTTAAGCGATTAACGCATGATCGCGTCAATGTGAACGCGGGCTATCTTGCCTACATTACCTTGTTATCCATCGTGCCAATGCTGACGGTATTGTTATCAATATTGTCGAAATTTCCCGTTTTTGCGAACGTCGGTGAGGTGTTGCAAGGCTACATTATTGAGAATTTTGTTCCGGCATCTGGGGAAGCTGTACATACGGCATTGCAGGAATTTGTGGCGAATACGGGCAAAATGAGCGCGGTTGGCGGTGGGTTTTTATTCATTGCTGCAGTCATGCTGATTTCGAACATTGATAAGAACTTAAACTACATTTGGCGAGTTAAAGATAAGCGCCGTTTAGTCTTTTCATTCTCTATGTATTGGATGGTACTCACGTTAGGGCCGATCATGGTCGGTGCGAGTATCGCGGCTACATCGTACGTGACCTCACTGCAAATTTTAGAGAACGAGACATTATCTGGTGCGTTCAATCTGTTTTTACGTTGGTTACCGCTGTTGTTGTCTTTTTTCGCTTTCCTTGGCTTATATATTCTGGTGCCGAATAAAAAAGTGCACCTGGCTCATGGCGCGATGGGGGCAGCAGTCGCTGCGATACTGTTCGAATTAAGTAAAAAGGGCTTTGCACTCTACATCACGCAGTTCCCATCTTATCAGCTCATTTACGGCGCGTTAGCCGCGATTCCTATCTTGTTTGTTTGGGTGTATTTATGCTGGATGATCGTGTTATTGGGTGCGGAAGTCACAGCAGCGCTTGGTGAGCGAGAGAACTGGAGTGAAGATTTAGACATGATACACTCGACCGCTGAATCTCAGTTAACAGATGAAGGAAGCGAGAGTAGTGATAGCGCTAATTCAACGAGTCAGTGAAGCTGCCGTCCGTGTGGATGGTGAAGTCGTAGGGGAAATTGATCGTGGTCTGCTGGTCTTATTAGGAGTAGAGAAAGACGACGATGAGGCCAAAGCAAAACGCTTGATGGAGCGTGTTACGACCTACCGCGTGTTCGAAGATGATGAAGGTAAGATGAACCTAAACGTCAAACAGGTAGCAGGCAAAGTGCTGGTGGTTTCTCAATTTACGTTACCTGCGGATACAAAAAAAGGCACTCGTGCTGGCTTTTCTCGCGGTGCGCATCCTGCTGATGCTGAGCGCTTGTATGATTACTTTTCTGATTTGTGTGAACAAGTTTTACCCACACAGCGTGGCCGCTTCGCTGCCGATATGAAAGTGTCCTTGGTGAATGACGGTCCGGTGACGTTTTGGTTGCAGGTCTAGTCTGGTAACACCGGTGCCATAGTCTAAGCTTTAACTCCAAGCTCATGGAATTGGCTTGGAGTGATTTTCCCGACATTTATTAGTGTTGTGCTTTCAAAGGATTGATATGTTCAAACTCATTACTCCCAAAACCGATAATCAGATAAACAAGTATTATCAGTTTCGTTGGCAACTGCTTCGTGAGCCATGGCGTATGCCAATTGGCTCTGAACGCGATGAATACGATGAAATGAGCCATCACCGTATGATTGTTGATGGCCGAGGTCGTCCTATGGCGATCGGTCGTTTATACATTACGCCGGATAATGATGGCCAAATCCGCTATATGGCGGTTAAAAATAATCGCCGCAGTAAGGGGATGGGCTCGCTGGTTCTGGTCGCGCTAGAGTCGTTAGCACGCCAAGAAGGGGCGAAGCGCTTGGTGTGTAATGCCCGTGAAGATGCCATCGCCTTTTACGAGAAAAATGGCTTTGAGCGTCGCGGTGAACTAACCGACGAGCGCGGTCCTGTGCGTCACCAACAAATGGTGAAACCATTGGATCCGATGGCGAATGTGTTACGTCGCCCAGAATGGTGCACTGAACTTCAGCAGCGCTGGGAGCAACAGATCCCAATTAGCGACAAAATGGGGATAAAAATTAACCAGTACACGGGTTATCAGTTTGAATGCTGCGCGCAACTTAATCCTAACCTTAATCCGCATAACACCATGTTTGCGGGGTCGGCTTTTACTTTAGCCACCTTGACGGGGTGGGGTATGACGTGGCTGCTGCTTAAAGAGCGCGGTCTGCATGGTGATATTGTGTTGGCCGACAGTTCGATTCGTTATCGTCAACCAGTCGAGCAAAACCCTGTGGCGAGCACTTCGTTGGATGGGATCAGTGGTGACCTAGATCGATTGGAGTCAGGGCGCAAAGCACGCATCGTCATTCACGTGGTGATTTATAGTGGCGACACGCCAGCCGTAGATTTTGTTGGTACCTATATGCTGATACCGAACTATTCGCAATTACTCAGTTGTTAATTGAGAGGGCGCCTTACTGATCTGTAGGGCGCTTATCTGTTTCGTTTTCTCGCTCTGTCGGTGGGAGGATTTGTTCCTCTGTGGTGGGATCAGTGACAGATGCTTCGTCTTCTTCGACAATTTCTTCGGAAAATTCTTCCTCTTGAATCTCCACATTGATGTTATCAATCGCAGTTGGCAGCTCCATGGCTGATTCACTTGTTTGTGGAGTGCTTTCAACATCAGCCGGTGCTTTTGGTGCTGGTGCTTTTAAACATTCATTATGATGGATTTCGCCACTGAGTAGATCGCCTTCAACGCTCCCGCACGACTCTTTCAATTGATAAACAATGCCATTTAGCGGGTTGTTGGCCATATCAAACTCGCCCCAAACCCTACCACTCATAGCTTTCCCAGAAATGGTGACTGGTTCTATGGCGACTTTCCCTCGTTGCGCGCTTAAACGCAGCGGACTTAAGGTAATGGCTTTGAGCGAATGATTCGCTTGGGATTTAAAACGGGTATCTCGTAGGTTGGCTTCCACTTCACCAGATAAGCTGTAGGCCAGCATGTTGCGATCACCTGATAATCCTTGTAAATCGAGGCTGAGATCGGAAAAACCATCAATGGCCAGTGTGTTGGGTAAATAATCGTGGAAGAGTGATAAGGGAATGCCATCGGCATTGAGGTTGAGTGCCCAAGGCTGGCTCGGAGTACTTAGGTTTATCTGTCCGATGCCTTCTACGTAGCCTTGCTCGAGTGGTGCAAAAAGGCGTGTCAGTTTCCAAAAGCCATTCTCACTTTGCATGGCAAGTGCAGCATGAGACGTGAGCACTTGGTTATAACTGGCGTTTACAACGCTAGCGTCCAGATCGCCATGCCAAAGGCCCCAACGTTGATTGACCTGTTTAAGATCAAGCTGCTGCCCTTCGATGTTTAAACCGGAGAACTGCCAATAAGGTTCGTGAGATAGCTGAATGATCTGGCTGCGCTCGATGTCGAGTCGTTGGATTGTGACATGATCTAACTTACTGATGGCTGCGTGCCACCAGTTTTGGTTATCTTCAGGTTGTATTGCCCACTTGAGGCCTTGAATGGAGGCTTCTTCGAGTTGCCATTGCGTTGGAGTGAACACCCCAGAGACCTGCACACGACCTTGCTGCCAATCTAAGCTGAGATCGTTGAGCTGGATTTTTCCAGGCTCTATAGCAGCACTTAAACGCGGCTCTATTGCGGTTTGCTGTTGGAATTGGACGCTATCCGCCTGCAATGAAACTTGAGCCGTTGTCTCCCAGAGAGATAGTGGCAGTGTGGCGTTTTCTACGGAGAGCTCTAAGTTTTGCCAGTGCCAATCGCCCCATTCAATATCGGCGTTCAGTAAGTCTAAGCTATTAATGTGATTAATCTTGAATGGTATTGCTTGCCAAGGCTTAGCAAGCAGTGATTGGAGCTGGATATAATTGAGTTGCAACTTATTGATGGTCACATTCACTAAAGACCAGCCTTGTGGATACTGCTCGCCTTGCCCTGAAATTTGACTGTTACGCCAGTTAAATGAAGTGCCATAGAGCGTACTGTCTTGCGGTTTGTAGTCCATGTCGACCAAGACCTGATTAAAGGCTTCGCCATTCCAATAGATCTGGTCGGCTGCAAGTTGAACCTCGCCATATGGTATTAACTGGCCATTCCATTGTGGTGATTGAATTTGAAAGTCAATGCCATTACCAGAAAACTGCTCGTCGGCGTAATCAATATTTTTGAGCGCGATTTGATGGAACAAAACGTTATCTAAAGGCGGGAGCTTTGGCGCGCCATACTGCAAATTAAGTCCATCAATCAATAAGCTATCAACGATCCATTTACCATCGCGATAAACATCGGGATTCATCCATAAATCGACTTGCTCGATATAAGAAGCGTCGTCTACGTTTGTGTTCACACCCTGTAAAGTTAGGTGGTAGGGAAAATCGTAACGCACGCTTTCTGCTTGAAAGGGCAAGGAAATGCTGTTTGATAGCAGACGCCAAGTTGCATCGGCGTAAGATGTTGTTAACAGCGCAATCGTAGTGGCCGGAATGGCAACTAAGATAACCAGTAACAGAATTAGAAATCGACGCGCTGTTTTCATCCCTGCTAGAACCTACGTTTGCTATTAAATAAAACTAGATAGGCTTTAGCTTGTATCAATATTCTGCGGTATTCAATAAAAAGCCCCTCAAAAGAGGGGCTTGAAGCGGTTTTTTGTAACTTGGTCTACGTAAAAGTGATAAGTGGCTGCCCACTTATCACTGTGGTTTACGCGACGTCGTTGTTACTCGACTTAATCAATCTGAGGGCCAGCGGCAACCAGAGATTTACCTTCCGCATTGTCCGTGTATTTATCAAAGTTATTGATAAAGCGTTCAGCCAAGTCTTTCGCTTTGCTTTCCCACTGAAGTGGATCAACGTACGTGTCACGAGGGTCTAGAATGCTTGGATCCACACCTGGTAGTGAAGTCGGTACTTCAAGATTGAAGATAGGAATGTGCTTAGTTGGTGCATCTTCAATCGAACCATCAAGAATCGCATCAATAATTCCGCGCGTATCTTGAATCGAGATACGTTTGCCAGTGCCGTTCCAACCCGTGTTCACTAGGTAAGCCTCAGCGCCTGCTGCTTCCATACGTTTAACCAGTACTTCTGCGTATTTAGTTGGGTGAAGCGTTAGGAACGCTGCGCCAAAACATGCAGAGAAGGTTGGTGTAGGCTCAGTAATACCACGCTCTGTTCCTGCCAATTTTGCAGTAAAGCCAGATAGGAAGTGGTACTTAGTTTGCTCAGGTGTCAATTTAGACACTGGAGGTAGCACACCAAATGCGTCCGCTGATAGGAAGATCACTTTATTCGCGTGACCGCCTTTTGATACTGGCTTAACGATGTTGTCGATATGGTAGATAGGGTAAGAAACACGAGTGTTTTCTGTTTTCGAACCATCATCAAAGTCGATAGAACCATCGCTACGTACCGTTACGTTTTCTAGCAGTGCATCACGGCGAATTGCGTTGTAGATGTCTGGCTCCGCTTCTTTCGATAGCTTGATGGTTTTCGCGTAACAACCACCTTCGAAGTTGAAGACGCCGTCATCATCCCAACCATGCTCATCATCACCAATTAGCGCACGTTTAGGATCAGTCGATAGTGTGGTTTTACCCGTACCAGAGAGACCAAAGAATACCGCTACGTCGCCGTCTTTGCCCATGTTGGCGCTACAGTGCATTGATGCGATGTCTTTTAGAGGAAGGAAGTAGTTCATCATTGCGAACATGCCTTTCTTCATCTCACCGCCGTACCAAGTACCACCGATAAGTTGCATGCGCTCGGTTAGGTTAAATACGGTGAAGTTTTCTGAGTTCAGACCTTGCTCTTCCCATTTTGGGTTAGTGCATTTTGCGCCATTCATTACCACGAAGTCTGGTTCAAATGTTGCCAATTCTTCTTCTGTTGGGCGGATAAACATGTTTTTAACGAAGTGCGCTTGCCATGCGACTTCCGTGATAACACGAATGCTCAAACGCGTATCTGGGTTTGCACCACAGTAACCGTCAACAACAAACAAGCGTTTGTTAGAAAGCTGGTTTGTGACCAGCTCTTTCAGCTCGTCCCACACTTCTGGAGTGATTGGTTTGTTGTCATTTTTTACTTGATCAGACGTCCACCACATATGCTCTTCTGTCGTAGCGTCTTTGACGATGTATTTATCTTTTGGTGAGCGACCAGTAAAGATGCCAGTGTCAACGGCAACCGCACCTAGTTCAGTAACCACGCCACGCTCATAACCTGTTAGGTCTTCACGCGTTTCTTCCTCAAACAACATTTCGTAGCTAGGGTTGCGAATAACCTCTTTAACGTTATGCAGTCCGTGCTTGGTTAGATCAAGTGTTGCAGCCTTAGTATGTTCCATAACGGTCATAGGTGCTCCTTATAAGGATTTTTGTAGGGATTTTGTAAGAATGTTTTAATTTTAATCTGCTCACCATGCTAGCAACGGGGCGGGGAGAAAACAGGGAGATAGCTCAAAATTTATCCATGATTTCAATAAGGTTTTAGGTAACCCGTCACATATTGGTGGGAATAGTTTATCGTGCACGCAATCCTTTGCGCTAGGGCAAAATCATTATTAATTGTTTAAAATTAAGCAGTTGTTTTATTACGCTTGAAGCGAGGCATTACGAGGGGTTGATCACAAAAATGCCAGCATTAAGCTGGCATTTTGTAGGGTAAATTACGTGCTTGATAAGCTATGTAAATTAATGCAGGGTTTTCTTGTCCGCAGAAGCTTGTGCATACAGCTCGGTGACTTCCGCTTCGTCGAACGTATAGGTCGTGCCACAGTAATCACAATGTAAAGAAACGGATCCTACTTCAGCCAAAATGTCATAAATTTCAGCTTTCTCAACGGTGATGATAGCGGCACCACTACGATCACGAGAACAGCCACAATGGAATTCGACAGGTTGCGGTTCGTAAAGGCGCACTTTGTCTTGGTTATATAGGCGGTATAGTAGTTCGTTAGCTTCTAGACCAAATAGCTCTTCATCTTTTACCGTGTCAGTCAGTTGCTCTAGATGCTCGAAATCATCTGGTGAACCAGTGCCATCAGGGATTACTTGAATCAACATACCTGCTGCGTGGGCTTTACCTTCGTGCTCGCCCGTGCGGATCCATAGACGCGTTTTTAGCTGCTCTGAGTTTGCGAAGTAGCCTTCTAGTACGTCGGCTAGAGTATCACCTTCTAATCCAACGACACCTTGGTAACGCTCACCGTTTTTCGGTTCGATAGTGATAACGAGGTAACCTTTGCCCATGAGATCGTGGAGGCTTGCATCATCGGCAATATCGCCTTCCCAGCGAGCCACGCCACGAACGCGTTGCTTGTGGTCACCGTTGATAACGGCAAGAGATACAGGGCCGTCGCCTTGTAGCTGAATGGTGATTGAGCCTTCGAACTTAAGAGTGGCAGTTAAAAGAGTGGTTGAAACGAGTAGCTCACCCAGCAGTTTCTCTATTGCTGCCGGATATTCCTTGCTGGAGATAACACGTTGGTACGCTTCATCCAATTGTACCAACTCGCCACGTACTGAAAGATCTTCGAATAGGTAGCGGTTTAAAACATTATTTGCCATGGAGTGCTTTCCTCGTTGGTAATTCCGGCTTTTATTGGTGTTTGAACTTAATGATGTCTCTGCGCTGCTTTTTATCTGGGCGGCGTTCTGGACTTGGGTTGTGGGCATTAAGCTTACGTTGAGTCGCGTGTTCCTCACGTTTCGCTATACTTTCATTAGTTTCGCGATACAAGGTCTGTGCGATGGGAGCGCCTCGGCGTTGATCAGAAATTTTTTCGATGATCACAGTTTTTTCTTCGTTGCCTTGACGAAGTCTTACTTCGGCGCCCACTTCAACGATTTTACTCGGTTTGCTTCGTTGGCCATTATAGTGGACTTTACCACCATCGACCATGTTACGAGCGATAGAGCGGGTTTTATAAAATCTTGCGGCCCATAGCCATTTATCTAGCCTAACGGCTTCATTTAGGGAACTCATAGAACACTACGCTATCTAATCACTGCCCGAATATGGCAATGAGTGATGGATTATTCACCTACAGATGGAGTCAAGGCGTATTTTTTTCAAGGGAGTTGGCAAAAACTGCATAAGAAAAAGGTATGAAAGACAACTTGTGATATAGTTCACTGCTCTTTGTTGAGTAATAATTTTATTGCAAATTTAGCAATTTAAAGTCGATAGCTATTGTTATAGCTTACATGACGAACGTTAGAATAAAGGAATCCATTCAGTGAAACGTTTAGAGCTAAGTGCAGGATTATCAAGCAGACCGCTACTGGCTCAGATCAAGTCCAATAATTATACAATTCAAGCCAAACTTAGCTTGTTGCTCACCTGTCTGTTTATTGCGATAACCGGATGGATACTTGGCAAAATTGTATGGTTAGCCATACCGCAATCGTCGGAAGTGCCGCAATGGCGTCCATCGACGAGCAGCGTTGTTGCGAGCAATAAAGGCGACGCGATAGATTTTAATGCCCTTCAGAATGCCAACCTATTCGGTAAATTCACTGAACAAAAGCCTGCAGTTGTAGAACAACCTGTTGTTAAAGACGCTCCTAAGACGCGCCTTAACCTTACACTGGTTGGCGCGGTTGCAAGCAGTGATGCGAATACCAGCCTTGCTGTCATTGCCAACCGTGGCAAGCAAGCAACGTATGGTTTAGGTGAAGAAATTGAAGGTACGCGTGCGACACTAAAAGCCGTATTAGTGGATCGAGTCATCATTGATAACCAAGGTCGAGACGAGACCTTAATGATGCAGGGTATAGAATATAAGAAGCTATCTGAATCGCCGCAGATAGCCAGAGCCCAATCTCAACGAGCAGAATCAACGTCTGACGTTGGAGAAAAATTAGAGCAAATCCGAGAGGAAATTGCGAAAGATCCACAAAGCGTTTTCAAATACATCACCATTTCACCCGTCAAAAGAGACGGGGGCATTGTTGGTTATCGAGTGTCACCTGGTCGTGATGCTGCGCTGTTTAATGATGTGGGTCTAGAACCTGGTGATATTGCGGTGCAACTTAACGGGATCGATTTAAGCGACCCGTCTTCTTCAGTACAACTGATGCAAGTGATGAGCGATCCGCAAGAATTAAATTTAACTGTTGAGCGCGACGGCCAACAGTACGATATCTATATCCAATTGTAAGACTTAGGCAACCGGCGTAAGTTCAGGGAGACATACGTGAAACATTGGTTCAGCAAAAGTGCTTGGCTACTAGCAGGAAGTTTACTCTGCGTCCCAGGTGCAATAGCAAACGAATTTAGTGCCAGCTTTAAAGGCACTGATATTCAAGAATTCATCAACATAGTGGGTCGTAATCTCGAAAAGACCATCATTGTTGACCCTTCAGTGCGCGGTAAAATCGATGTCCGCAGCTATGACGTGCTTAACGAAGAGCAATACTACAGCTTTTTCCTTAACGTACTCGAAGTATACGGCTACGCCGTCGTAGAAATGGACAACGGTGTACTTAAGGTTATCAAAGCGAAAGACTCAAAAACGTCAGCAATCCCTGTATTAGGTGATGGCAGCGCGCAAGGCGACAGCGTTATCACTCGAGTTGTTGCGGTGCGTAATGTGTCGGTTCGTGAGTTGTCGCCTCTACTTCGTCAACTGATTGATAATGCTGGTGCTGGTAACGTAGTTCACTACGATCCTGCGAACATCATCTTAATCACAGGTCGTGCGGCGGTCGTAAATCGCTTAGCAGAAATCATTAAGCGTGTTGACCAAGCGGGTGATAAAGAAATTGAGCTGGTGGAATTGCGCAATGCTTCTGCTGCCGAAATGGTGCGTATTGTTGAAGCTCTGAATAAAAGCACCAATCAGAAGAGCACGCCTGAGTTCCTTGAGCCTAAAATTGTTGCCGATGAACGTACCAACGCGATTTTGATTTCTGGCGATCCTAAAGTTCGTGCGCGTCTGAAGCGATTGATTCGTCAACTTGACGTTGAAATGGCGACCAAAGGTAACAACCGTGTGGTTTACCTGAAGAACGCGAAAGCTGAAGATTTGGTGGATGTACTAAAAGGTGTCTCCGATAACCTACAAGCTGAAAAGCAAGTCGGCCAGAAAGCGTCAGGTGCCCAGCGTGGTGAAGTGGTGATTGCTGCGCACGCAGCGACCAACGCCTTAGTATTAACGGCTCCACCAGATATCATGAATGCGCTACAAGATGTTATTGCTCAGCTTGATATTCGTCGTGCTCAAGTCTTGATTGAGGCGCTGATCGTTGAAATGTCAGAAGGTGACGGCATTAACTTAGGTGTTCAGTGGGGCTCACTGGAAACCGGAGCGGTGATTCAGTACGGTAACTCTGGTGCACCGATTGGTCAGGTAATGGTTGGTCTAGAAGAAGCAAAAGATCAAACTCGAACTGAATACTACACAAATGCGAATGGCGAACGAACGCCATATGATGTTACTGAGTCTGGTGACTATTCTACTCTTGCATCGGCACTGAGCGGTGTTAACGGTGCTGCGATGAGCATCGTGATGGGTGACTGGACTGCTTTGGTCAGTGCGGTAGCGACCGACTCCAACTCAAACATTCTATCTTCTCCAAGTATCACTGTAATGGATAATGGTGAAGCATCATTTATTGTTGGTGAAGAAGTGCCTGTTATCACAGGTTCTACTGCTGGCTCAAACAACGACAATCCATTCCAAACGGTTGATCGTAAAGAAGTGGGCATCAAGCTTAAGGTTGTGCCACAAATTAACGAAGGTGACTCTGTTCAGCTAAATATTGAGCAAGAAGTGTCCAATGTGTTGGGTGCAAACGGTGCGGTTGACGTTCGATTTGCTAAGCGTCAGCTAAATACCTCAGTTATGATCCAAGATGGTCAGATGCTGGTTCTTGGTGGTTTGGTTGATGAACGTGCACTTGAAAGTGAGTCAAAAGTACCGCTACTGGGTGACATCCCAGTGCTTGGTCATCTGTTCAAATCAACCAGTACGCAAACAGAAAAGCGTAACTTGATGGTGTTCATCAAGCCGACGATTATTCGTGATGGTATGACTGCAGACGGCATTACACAGCGCAAATACAACTTTATTCGCGCAGAGCAGCTCTACAAAGCGGATCAAGGATTGAAGTTGATGGCTGACGAGAAGATCCCAGTCATGCCAGCCTTTGGCCAGGAGCGTCAGCACCCAACTGAGATCCAAGCGTTTATTGATCAAATGGAAAACAACTAATGGTTGATATGTTAGACACAGCGCCAAGTATGCGTCGTCTGCCATTCAGTTTTGCCAATCGCTTTAAACTGGTGCTGGAGACAGAGCATCCTGAGCGTCCGTCCATTCTTTACTATGTCGAGCCGCTCAACCCAGCGGCTCTGGTCGAAGTCCGTCGTGTGCTGAAGAAAAGCTTCGTGCCGCAACCTATCGATAAAGAAGCCTTCGATAAAAAGTTAACCGAAGCTTATCAGCGTGACTCGTCTGAAGCGCGTCAATTAATGGAAGACATCGGTGCCGATAGCGACGACTTTTTCTCATTGGCTGAAGAGCTGCCGCATGATGAAGACTTACTAGAGTCAGAAGACGATGCACCAATCATTAAGTTGATCAATGCGATGTTGGGTGAAGCAATTAAAGAAGGGGCGTCGGATATTCATATCGAAACTTTCGAGAAAACCCTTTCGATTCGTTTCCGTGTCGATGGCGTATTGCGTGAAGTGCTCACCCCAAGTCGTAAGCTTGCACCACTGTTAGTGTCGCGAGTGAAGGTCATGGCGAAGCTGGATATTGCAGAAAAGCGTGTACCTCAAGATGGTCGTATCTCGCTGCGTATTGGTGGTCGTGCGGTTGATGTGCGTGTTTCTACAATGCCGTCGTCACATGGTGAGCGAGTAGTTATGCGTCTGTTGGATAAAAACGCGACGCGTCTCGATTTGCATAGCTTAGGTATGACGCCGTCCGTGCACGACAATTTCCGTCATCTTATTCAGCGTCCTCACGGTATTATCTTGGTCACCGGCCCGACGGGTTCTGGTAAGTCGACGACTTTGTACGCTGGCTTGCAAGAGATCAACAGTAACGAACGCAATATCTTAACGGTTGAAGACCCGATCGAATTTGATATTGATGGCATCGGTCAGACTCAGGTGAACCCGAAGGTCGACATGACTTTTGCGCGTGGCTTGCGTGCTATTCTGCGTCAGGACCCTGACGTGGTGATGGTCGGTGAGATCCGTGACTTAGAAACCGCACAAATAGCAGTGCAAGCGTCCTTAACGGGTCACTTAGTAATGTCGACCCTTCACACCAACACCGCTGTTGGTGCGATCACGCGTCTACGCGATATGGGCATTGAACCATTCCTTATTTCTTCATCGTTATTGGGTGTGTTAGCACAGCGCTTGGTTCGTACGCTTTGCCCGAGTTGCAAAGAACCGTATGAAGCCGATGCTGAACAGAAGAAACTGTTTGGTATGGAAGCGCATGAACCACTAGAGCTACACCGTGCTAAAGGCTGTGAAGCGTGTAACCAAAAAGGTTACCGAGGTCGAACAGGTATCCACGAGCTCATTATGGTCGATGAGCAAGTGCAAGAATTGATTCACCGAGAGTCTGGTGAGCAAGAAATTGAGAGAGCCGTTCGCGCCCATACGCCAAGTATTCGCAGTGATGGTCTAAGCAAAGTACGTCGTGGTATTACGTCACTTGAAGAAGTGATGCGAGTGACGAAGGAAACCTAATGGCGGCATTTGAGTACAAAGCGCTAGATGCAAAAGGCAAGCATAAAAAAGGCACGATAGAAGGGGACAACGCCCGACAAGTGCGCCAGCGACTCAAAGAGCAAGGGATGATCCCGATTGAAGTGGTTGAGACGAAAGCTAAATCGGCTAAGTCTTCAGGTTCAGTCAGCTTTAAGCGCGGCATCTCAACATCTGAGCTGGCACTAATCACACGTCAATTGTCCACGTTAGTCCAATCAGGTATGCCTTTGGAAGAATGTTTGCGTGCTGTCTCTGAGCAGGCTGAAAAGCCGAGAATTCGTTCTATGCTGGCTGCGGTTCGCTCGAAAGTAACCGAGGGTTATCCGCTCGCCGACAGCTTTGCTGATTACCCACACGTGTTTGATGAGCTCTATCGCTCCATGGTTGCGGCGGGTGAAAAGTCAGGCCATCTTGATACGGTATTAGAGCGTTTGGCGGACTACGTCGAAAACCGTCAGAAGATGCGTTCCAAACTGCTTCAAGCCATGATTTACCCGGTGGTTTTAGTGGTGTTTGCGGTTGTTATTGTTTCTTTCTTATTAGCCACAGTGGTACCCAAAATCATTGAGCCAATCATTCAGATGGGACAAGAGTTACCTCAGTCAACACAGTTCTTACTGGCAGCCAGTGAGTTTGTGCAAGATTGGGGGCTTATCATCTTCGTCGTGCTGGTGGTGTTTTTCTATGGGCTCAAACTGGCGTTGCAAAAACCAGACTTTCGCTTAGCTTGGGATAGAAAAATCTTGAGTCTACCGCTATTGGGCAAAATCTCTCGAGGTTTGAATACCGCACGATTCGCACGAACACTTTCGATTTGTACTTCCAGTGCGATTCCAATTCTAGAAGGCATGCGTGTCGCGGTGGATGTTATGTCTAATCGCTATGTGAAGCAGCAAGTGTTACTTGCTGCAGATAACGTTCGAGAAGGTGCCAGCCTGCGTAAGGCGTTAGATCAAACTCGTCTGTTTCCACCAATGATGCTACACATGATCGCCAGTGGTGAGCAAAGTGGTGAATTGGAGAGCATGTTGACGCGTGCTGCCGATAACCAAGATCAAAACTTTGAATCTACAGTCAATATTGCGTTAGGCGTATTCACTCCGGCATTAATTGCCTTAATGGCTGGATTAGTGTTGTTCATTGTGATGGCGACCTTGATGCCAATGCTAGAAATGAATAACTTGATGAGCGGATAAATTCGAATTAAGACGTGTCTACTTACGGCATGGCTTGAATCTAACTTTCGGAGAAAAAAATGAAATTTAAACGTAGTAAACAACACGGTTTCACACTTTTAGAAGTGATGGTTGTTGTCGTTATCCTTGGTATTTTGGCAAGTTTCGTTGTTCCAAACCTATTGGGTAACAAAGAGAAGGCTGACCAACAAAAAGCGATTACGGACATCGTAGCGCTGGAAAATGCCCTAGATATGTACAAGTTGGATAACAGCGTTTACCCAACGACAGACCAAGGCCTGGAAGCATTAGTTAGCAAGCCTTCTAACCCAGAGCCTCGAAACTACCGTGATGGCGGTTACATCAAACGTCTTCCTAATGACCCTTGGGGTAACCAGTACCAGTACCTAAGCCCAGGCGATAACGGTACGATTGACATCTTCACTCTAGGCGCAGATGGCCAAGAGGGTGGAGAAGGTCCAGCTGCAGATATTGGCAACTGGAACATGCAAGATTTCCAATAAATAGAGCCTAAGCCAGCACTAATGAAGCAAATGCGAAAACACAACGGTTTTACATTGATAGAAATTCTATTGGTGCTGGTTTTGCTATCCCTCACGGCAGTGGCCGTGATCACGACATTACCGACCAGCCAAAAAGATCTTTCCAAACAGTATGCTCAAAGCTTTTTTCAGCGTTTACAGCTGCTTAACGAAGAGGCAGTACTAAGCGGTAAAGACTTTGGCGTTCGAGTGGATGACGCTAAATCAACGTACGCTCTACTGAGTTTGACCGCGGAAGGTTGGCAGCCTCTGGAGTTAAAGCAGATTCCGAGCAAAACCAAGTTGGAAGATGACATTACGCTACTGCTCGAGCTAGGTGGCGGTGCTTGGGATAATGATGATCGCTTATTCAAACCGGGCTCTCTTTTTGATGAAGACATGTTTGCTGAAGAAGAAGACGACGAAAAGAAAGTTAAGCCACCGCAAGTGTTTATCTTTTCCAGTGCAGAAGTTACGCCATTTACTCTGTCTTTTTTTCCGCAAAATGGTGACGCCTTTAATGACGGCTGGCGAGTCATCGGCAAAGAAAGTGGACAAATCTTGTTACTAGCGCCGGGCGAAGAAGTGAAAGAGGATGAGAATGCGAAATTCTAAGCAAGCTCGCCCACATTGGAGTCATCGCCGGACGAGAGGCATGACACTACTGGAAGTATTGGTCGCACTGGCTATTTTCGCCACCGCTGCCATCAGCGTCATTCGCTCGGTGAGCCAGCATATTAATACGATCAGTTATTTAGAAGAAAAAATGTTTGCAGCCATGGTTGTGGATAATCAGATGGCCAACGTGATGTTGAGTACCAGTGAACTTAAAGTAAAGAACGGCACAGAAGAGCTGGCTGGGCGCACTTGGTACTGGAAAATCACGCCTGTTGCCACCACGCAGCCATTGCTGAAAGCATTTGATGTGAGTGTCGCGCTCGAGAAAAACGCGAGCCCAGTCGTGACGGTACGAAGTTATGTGGCGCAATAAGAATCCACGCGCAAGTAAGCGCCAACTGGCAAAAGGTTTTACACTTATTGAAGTGCTGGTCTCGATTGCCATTTTTGCCAGTTTAAGTGTCGCCGCGTATCAAGTGGTATCGCAAGTGCAGCGCAGCAATGCACTATCACAAGAGCGAACTCAGCGCTTAAATGAAATTCAGCGCGCCATGGTGATGATGGATAATGACTTTCGTCAAATGGCGATGCGCCAAACGCGGACAAATGGTGAAGAGCCCGCGAGCCAACTGATTTTTTGGTTCAGATTACTTGCTCGACTCCGATACTAAAGGGCTAATGTTTGCTCGCTTAGGATGGCACAACCCTCAACTGCAGTTTCCCCGAGGGGAGGTCACTAAGGTTGGCTATCGTTTAAAAGAAGAAACATTACAACGAGTATGGTGGCGCTACCCTGACACGCCAGTGGGTCAACAAGGCATCGTTACCCCATTGCTGACGCAGGTCGAATCGTTTGATATGCGTTTTTACGATGGTAAACAATGGAAAAAGAGTGGGATGATGAAAAATCGCTACCGAAAGCGGTTTCTGTGATCCTTACTCTAAAAGATTATGGAGAGATTGCCCGCACCTATCTGACTCCTGATGGCACATTGAGTCAGAAAGAAGGAAGTTCAGGAGGCAGCAATAATGGTTAATCGTCAGCGCGGTGTCGCTTTGATTATTGTGCTGATGTTACTGGCGATTATGGCGACAGTTGCCGCCAGTATGTCGGAGCGTTTGTTTTTGCAGTTTCAGCGGGGCGCCAATCAAGTTAACTACCAGCAAGCGTATTGGTATAGCCTTGGGGTAGAGGCGTTGGCAAAAGTCGGTATCGAGCAAAGCTACAAAGACACCGATACGATCAATATGAGTCAGCCGTGGGCAATAAAAGAACAAGTCTATCCGCTAGATTATGGTCAAGCGGCGGGACGAATTAGAGACAAACAAGCGTGCTTTAACCTCAATGTATTGAGCCGTGTGCAACCGACGGGACAGCAAATCGCAAGACCCTATTTAGTCAATGTGCTGCAGCGTTTATTGGAAGAATCGGATGTTGAATCGTATCAGGCAGAAATCATTGCAGACTCTACCTGGGAATACATTGATGCTGATGACACCGTTCGCTCCACAACCGGGGTCGAAGACAGCACATATGAAGCGATGAAACCCGCGTATTTAGCGTCAAATGGCTGGATGGCAGATGCTTCCGAGTTACGGGCTGTCTATCAGGTGAGTGGTGAGATTTTCCAAAAATTGGAACCGCTAATCTGCGCATTGCCTAGTGATGATTGGCGTTTAAACGTAAATACGATTGAAGTCGAGCAAGCTCCGATTTTGGTGGCAATGTTCTCACCAAACTTAAGCAGTAGTGATGCGATTCAGCTAATTGAAAAACGCCCATTTGATGGGTGGGATAGCATTGATGAATTTTTAGCAGAGTCAGAAATGGCTGGCTTAAGTGAAGATGTAAAGAAAAACGCCAAAGGCTATTTGGGTGTGGATAGCGCCTTTTTTGAATTGGATGCACAAGTGTTGGTGGATGAATCACGTGTACGTATCCGAAGCCTTTTGCAAAGTACAAATAGAGAGACGGTGACCGTAGTTCGCCGTCGTTTTGGAGGGATCAGTGAGCGAGTTTCTGACCGTTCGGCTGAGTAGCGAACAACAAAGTACCATTCCTTGGGTGGTGTGGTCGACAGATCAACAGGAAGTGATTGCCAGCGGTGAAATCGCCGGATGGGAACACTTAGATGAGTTGATCTCTTATGCAGGTCAGCGCCAAGTTGTGGCGCTATTGGCGAGTAATGATGTGGTCTTGACGCAAGTGGATATACCGCCAGGCGCAACACGTCAGTTCGACGCGATGTTACCGTACCTCGTGGAAGATGAAGTCGCGCAGGACGTTGATGGCCTTCACTTTACCGTGTTAGGTAAACAAGCGGATAAAGCGCAAGTGTGCGCTGTTGAACGCGCTTGGATTCAGACTGTATTGCAGCGTTTTTCAAGCCAAGGCATCACCATCAAACGCATCTTGCCAGATGTGCTTGCGTTACCTGTTCAGGGAGAGCATAGCAGTGCCGCGATGCTTGGTGATCAATGGTTGATTCGTCACTCAGCGACAGAGGGTGCGGTTGTCGATGCTTCTTGGTTAGACCTTTACCTCTCTTCTTATCTACAAAATCATGAAGGTTGGAAGTTCGATTGCTATAGCTCAGTCCCTGAATCTGCGTTACCTGAAGTATGGGAGCCGCAGCCAGAAGAAATGACCATGGGGTTACTGGCGAAGGGGGTTACAGAAAGCAAAGTCAATTTGCTGACCGGGATCTTCAAGCCTAAATCTTCTTGGGGTAAATACTGGAAGCTCTGGCAAAAAGCCACCATTGCTGCGGGCGTGCTTATCGTTGTTATGGTTGCGCAGCAGTTGCTCGTCGTCCACAAGTACGAAGCACAAGCACAAGCGTATCGTGAGGAGAGTGAGCGTATTTTCCGCCAGGTGTTCCCGAATAAACGACGAATTCCTACCGTTAGTTATCTCAAACGACAAATGGATGATGAAGAGCGCCGCTTATCTGGTGGTGGCGGTCAGCAGGCGATGTTGTCTTGGTTGGCGGCTCTGCCCGCGACACTGGGTCAGGTCAGCGATTTGGAAATCACCAGTTTTAAATATGATGGTCAACGTGGCGAAGTGCGAATTCAAGCTCGCAGTTCAGACTTCCAACCTTTTGAGCAGGCTCGTGTGAAATTGGCAGAGAAGTTTAATGTTGAGCAAGGACAGCTGAACCGTAGCGATAACGTTGTGGTTGGCAGCTTTGTTTTGAAGCGTTTGTGAGGTGATGATGAAAAACTTAATTTCTCAAGCTCAGGTTTGGTGGAGCAGCATCTCTCAGCGTGAGCAGCGTTTGGTCATGGGATGTGGCGCTATTGCCGTTATCGGCATTATTTATTGGGGATTGCTACAGCCAATGAGCCAACGTGCGGAGCTAGCTCAATCACGCATTCAAAGTGAAAAACAGTTGCTGGCTTGGGTACAAGATAAAGCGGATGGCATTACTGCACTGCGCAAAAGCAGCGGTGTGAGCTATTCTAGCCAACCGTTGAATCAACTGGTTTCTTCTTCAGCCCGTCGTTATAAAGTTGAGTTGATTCGAGTACAACCTCGCAATGAGAGTGTTCAGGTGTGGATCAAACCACTCGCGTTTAATCAGCTGGTGGATTGGTTACGTTACTTGAAAGAGCAACAGGGTATTGACGTCGAATTTTTAGATATCGACCGAACGGATCAAGCGGGCATGATTGATGTGAACCGCCTTCAGTTTAAGCGAGGTTAAGGTGAAGCGAGCAGTACTTTACGTTGTTATCTTTATCGTCTTTTTTTCAGTCAGTCTTTTAATGGGATTACCCGTTTCTTGGGTGTTACAGCAAGCACCAACCGTGAGAGGACTAGACATTCAGGGTGCCAATGGCTCTGTATGGCAAGGGCAAGCTTCTAGTGTTCGTTGGCAGCGCCAGAACCTTGGAGAAGTTAATTGGGATTTCCAGTGGTCGAGTCTACTAACTGGTAAAGCTGAGTTGGCCGTACGCTTTGGTCGTGGTAGTGAAATGGACGTTCGTGGTCGCGGTTTTGTTGGCTATAGCTTGAGTGATGGCCCTTATGCCAAAAACTTAGTTGCCTCGATCCCGGCAGTAAAAATTGTTGAGCAAGCACGTCTCCCTATTCCCGTCGGCGTTGATGGGCAACTTGAGTTAAATATTCGTCATGCGACTTATGCCGCGCCTTGGTGTAAGAATGGTGAAGGCACTTTAGTATGGAATGCCAGTGGTATTCAAAGCCCTGTTGGTAGCCTAGAACTCGGTCCTGTGATTGCCGATCTAAACTGTCAGGACAGTGTGTTGACGGCTGCAGGTGAGCAAAGCAGTAAACAAGTCTCAGCGGCGTTCTCGGCAGAGCTGATGCCTAATCAGCGATACTCAACCAAAGCCTGGTTTAAGCCAGGAGCTGAGTTCCCATCCAGCATGAGTGAGCAACTGAAATGGTTGGGCAAGCCGAACCCTCAAGGTCAATACGAGTTTAATTACCAAGGTCGCTTCTAACCTATCATGACAAAAACCAAAATTCTCAAAGAGCTGCGATTGTGCAGCTCTTTTTGCTTTTGGAACATAGTAGGCGAAACCCTCTATTCGCTGTACAAAGATCGTGGTGATAATAGGATGTAATTATAAAATTTTGATTTTAAAGGGTTATTTTTCTTGTGTTCAGCGCTTTAAGCGATTGAAACATAGTAGGCCAAATGCTCCTAACGCTGTACAAACAGGTCAAAAAGAAAAGGCCACGAACATATTCGTGGCCTTTCAATTGCTAGTATTTAGGCGCTAACTTTGCGGATAGAGCGCTTAATCTTTGCGTTGTAAAATCTCATTCCAAGGTAAATCCGCGTCACCAAGCACAATAAAGTTTGGGTTCTCTAGCGTTTCCCGCTCGTTATATGACAGCGGCTCCAATTGCGTGCTGAGAATGCGACCGCCCGCTTCTTCAACAATGCACTGTGTCGCGGCGGTGTCCCACTCACCTGTTGGGCCTAGTCTGAGATAGCAATCTACCGCGCCTTCTGCAACAAGACACGCTTTTAATGCCGCAGAGCCGAGCGGAATTAAATCGTAATTCCAAGCACTGCTCATGCGGCTAGTGATGCGATTGATATCTTGACGGCGGCTAATAGCAATCGCGATGCTTTGCCCTGGCTGCTCGTGTTTGTGCGTATGGATTTTTACGCTGTCCGACATGTCGGGAATTTTCCAAGCACCTTTGCCACTATAAGCGTAATAAGTCACGCCAGAGACAGGGCCATAAACGACCCCCATGGTTGGTTTGTTGTTGTCGACCAGTGCAATAATAGTCGCAAAGTCGCCGCTGCGAGCGATGAATTCTTGAGTACCATCGAGAGGGTCGACTAACCAATACCGTTCCCACTGAGCTCGTTGCTCGAGGCTGATGTCTGCGTCTTCTTCTGACAATACGGGAATATCGGGTGTGAGTTCACTCAAGCGTTCTGTGATGAGCTTGTGAGCCGCGATATCTGCGCTCGTTACCGGAGTCTCGTCACTTTTTGTGTAGGCCTCGTACTGTTTTTTTTCTATATATTTCGAGGATCATTTGCCCGGCACTACGGGCAATTTCGATGACTTGAGGAAGCAGGTGAGATAGATCTTTTGTCATTGGCATAAGTGATAGTCCTTACTCACAGTATTATTCGGTTCTCATGACCGTTATTGGTTATGTTTGTGAGTGGTGTTTGGTAAGTGTTTCAGTGCCAACATTAGCGCGGTGATGCTTCGTGCTTCACAGAAATCCATGTGAGTTAATAACTCTTCGGCTTGCGCAAGTGGCCAACGCACAATTTCCAGTGGCTCAGGCTCATCGCCTTCTTGCTTCTCTGGATAAAGCGCCTGTCCTAAAAATAGAGTCATTTTGCTCGAAAAGTAAGACGGCGCGAGGATAACTTGTTTCAACGGAGTCAGCTGATTGCAGCCAAAGCCGATTTCTTCTTTTAACTCTCGATCCGCAGCTTGGTGTGGGGTTTCACCTGGATCAATCAACCCCTTCGGGAAGCCCAACTCGTAGCGTTCAGTCCCAGCGGCGTATTCACGTACCAGTAATAAATCGCCTTGCTCAGTCACAGGAACCACCATCACCGCATCGCGTCCACTTGGCTTCATGCGTTCATAAGTACGGTGTTCACCATTAGAAAAACGAAGGTCGAGCGCTTCCACGGCAAACAGTTTGGATTTTGCGACCGTTTGGCATGAGAGTATCTCTGGTGGGGTCCGTTTCGACATGGCGCTGGCTCCTTGGTGTCGTTGGCGTTTACGAGATGCGTAAGATTCTTAATATATGAGAACTCCGCCTGAGTTTCTAGCGGATTTTGCGGGCAGCACTAAGCATCTCAAGGCTACCTCAGTATCGATACAAAAATGGGAGACCGAAGCCTCCCATTTTCTGACCGTATTTACTCTTAGTAGTAAGAGTGATCACCACGGTCATGTTCTGTTGCATCACGAACAGCGGTGAGTTCACCAACGAATTGGTTTAGCAGCTCTTTCTCGATGCCTTCTTTTAGTGTTACGTCAACCATAGAACAGCCATTACAGCCGCCACCAAATGCAACAATAGCAATGCCATCTTCAGTGATCTCAACCAAGTTTACGTGACCACCGTGGCCAGCAAGTTGTGGGTTGACTTGAGTTTGGATAACGTATTCAACGCGCTCAACCAGTGGCGCGTCGTCCGCAACTTTACGCATTTTAGCGTTCGGAGCTTTTAGCGTTAGCTGAGAGCCCATTTTATCGGTAACAAAATCGATTTCAGCGTCTTCAAGGAATGGCAGACTTAGCTCATCCACGTAAGCTGAAAAACCGCTGTAAGGGATTTCAGTGTCGGTCGCTTCTACTGCTTCTGGTGGGCAGTAAGACACGCCACACTCAGCGTTTTGTGTACCTGGGTTCACAACGAAAATACGAATGTTAGTCCCTTCAGGCTGTTGACCTAAAAGGTTAGCGAAATGCGTTTGCGCAGTTTCTGTAATAGTAATATTTGACACGACGAATACCCGAGTAAATTTGTAGGTTACTGCTGCTATTCTACTCTTGTTGACGTATGGGTCTAGTCTTTTTGATGCTAAGGCATGGCGAAGCGATCTAGAGAGAACGAGGAGCAGGTGTTCTGCAGATGCAGTAAATATCGATGCTTTCTACGCCAACTTCAAGTAGTAAATGACATAATTGTCGGACGGTACTGCCTGTGGTGACTACATCATCGACGATGGCAACGTGGGAAGATGGCGGTCGCTTATTGAGAACAAACGCTCCTTTTAAGTTTTGTTCACGGCTTGCTTTGGTATTACCACGCTGTGATTGGGCGAGTCTGACCCGGCGAAAGACCTTCGCATCAAAATTGGTCTGCAATTGCTGGGCTAAATGTCGGGCTAAAACATCACTTTGATTAAACCCCCGGCGCAGGTAGCGCTGCCAGTGCAGTGGCACACTGGTAATGATTGGGGCTGGTGTTGTAATGCGCTGCGCCAGTTGCTGGGTTAGTGCTTTTACATGCCAAGACTCTCCATGATCTTTAAAGCGTTGTACTTCCCGTGAAAGGGGAAAGTCGTAATCGCCTAACGTATATAGTCTTTGCCATGGCGGTGGTTCTGAAAGGCATTCACCACAAATACTACCCGTACTCATTTCTTCTTTCTGTAACGTTAAACCGCAACGTTGGCATCGCTTGATTGGAGTTAGGTGTTGTAAACAGTGCTCACACCAACGCAGAGCATGCGTGTGGTTTGGTGTTTGAATAGGGAACCGACACAGACCGCATTGACTGCTCAACACACGATGCATGATGTTTTGCCAGTGATGAGATAACATAGCGCTTATTCATGGTGATATTTTACTCAGCCTAACGCTTGGCTGATGGCGTAGGGAATAAAATAAGTGGGAGAGATTGAGAGCATGAGCACGAAATTACATTGGCAGTCGTTTGGTGAAGGACCTGATCTGGTGTTGTTACATGGTTGGGGTATGAATGGCGCGGTTTGGCAGCAAACCGTCGAATCACTTCAAACCGATTTCCGTGTTCATGTTGTTGACCTTCCGGGCTACGGACACAGTGCCGAGCATCATGGTGAAGATTTAGACCATATTGCTAACTTGGTCGCGCAAAGTGCGCCAAAGAAAGCGATTTGGCTTGGCTGGTCCCTCGGAGGCTTAGTGGCGACGCATGTCGCATTAAACATGCCCGAGCGTGTGACTAAGTTGATCACCGTCGCCAGTTCACCAAAATTTGCCGCAGAAAAACCGTGGCGCGGCATTCAACCGAATGTACTGAGCGCGTTCACCTCTCAGTTGCTAGAAGATTTTTCACTGACCATTGAGCGCTTTATGGCGTTGCAAGCGATGGGCAGCCCATCTGCACGCAAAGATGTGAAACAACTCAAGCAAGCGGTACTGTCGCGCCCTCAGCCAAACCCTGAGTCGCTGTTGGTTGGGCTAAACATCCTTGCTGATGTGGATCTGCGCGATGCATTGACGTCTCTTTCTGTACCAATGCTGCGTCTTTATGGCCGTTTGGATGGATTGGTGCCGATTAAAGTGGCGAATGATTTAAGTGAACAGTTACCTCATACCCAGCAGTTTGTTTTCAATCAGTCCTCTCATGCGCCCTTTATGACCGAACATGACGAGTTCTGTGCCCAGATTCGAGAGTTTGCTCACGATTAATCAAATACGAGCGGAAAAAGCTCAAGCTGTTTAAAAAGTGGTCGATATAAAAGTTGGTGAGGTTTTATTAGCCAATAAAGCTAAGCCATATTGACGAGTTGGGCGACTCTGAGGAGGGTTCGCAATGATTGTGTCACCGACCAACGTAAGTGTGCCACTGATCGCCCCATCCGTGAATGTGCAGACGGAACAAGCAGCTCGCGACAATAAAGTCCGAGAGCCTGTGACGCCAACGGTCGCATTGGCCAAAACCAATGCAGAGCGAAAAGTAAAAGGCGATGACAAGCGCCGACGTCAGTCTTCTTGGGATCCTTCAGAGCATCCTGATTATGACATGGAAACAGAAGTCGACACGCGTTATCAAGAAGAGCCGGAAGATACACTAGAACGGCTTTTTAGTTTGCTTGCGCTCAAGTCGTACAGTGAAGACCAAGGTAAGGGCTACGCAATTCGTTTTCGCTTACCAAAGCGCATTTTGGATGCTGCGATCAATGAAGGATTAATGGAAAAGCGCAGGAAGGTGATCAAGTTTCATTATGGTCATGCAGTCGCTCCCCATACCCCGTCAGAAGTGATAGCAGTATTATGACGACTCAATATCCTACTCAAACAAAAACGCTCCAAGCAGATTAAACTGATTGGAGCGTTTTCTTTTTAGCTATGAAAGCTCGTTAGCGGTGAGCCTAGGCGAGATTACTTTTTCGCTTTAGCAAACGCTGCCGCAAAAGCACCGCCCATTGCACTGTTCGATGAAGACTCATCGCGGCGAGGCTGACGACGTTGTGCTTGGTCATTACGACGCGGTGCGGCTGAAGAGCGTTGGCTTCGGTTATCTTGACCCGGTTCGTCTTTCATACGCATCGATAGACCAATACGCTTACGCTGTACGTCCACTTCCATCACTTTTACTTTGACGATGTCACCTGCTTTCACGACTTCACGTGGATCAGAAACATAGCGGTCAGTCAGCGCAGAAATGTGGACCAGACCATCTTGGTGAACACCGATATCGACGAAGGCACCAAAGTTGGCTACGTTCGAGACCACGCCTTCTAGGATCATGCCCGGTTCTAGATCAGAAACTGAGTTTACGCCTTCTGCAAACGTAGCGGTCTTGAATTCAGGACGTGGGTCACGACCCGGTTTATCCAGCTCTTTGATGATATCGGTAACCGTTGGGACACCAAAGTGTTCATCGGTATAGTCCACAGCGTGTAAGCCTTTGAGGAATGCTGAGTCACCAATCAGTGCCTTGATGTCTTTGCTGTTTTTCTCAGCAATTGCTTTGACTACTGGGTATGCTTCCGGGTGGACTGCTGAAGCATCAAGTGGGTTCTTGCCGTCCATAATACGTAGGAAGCCCGCACACTGTTCGAACGCTTTAGGACCCAAGCGAGGTACTTTCTTCAACGTCGTACGTGCTTCGAAGCGGCCATTTTCGTCGCGGAAGTCGACAATGTTCTGCGCGATGGTGCTTGATAAGCCTGCTACGCGCGTTAATAGTGCGGCAGAAGCCGTGTTCACATCAACGCCAACCGCGTTTACACAGTCTTCCACAATCGCATCTAGGCGTTTTGCCAACATAGATTGGCTTACATCGTGCTGGTATTGACCCACACCGATCGATTTCGGATCGATTTTCACGAGCTCAGCCAATGGATCTTGCAAACGACGCGCAATCGACACTGCACCACGCAGTGATACGTCCATATTCGGGAACTCTTTCGCTGCGAGTTCAGAGGCCGAGTACACCGATGCGCCTGCTTCGCTGACGATGATTTTCTGAACTTTTAGGTTGCCGCGTTTGATTACGTCTGCGACAAAGCTATCGGTTTCACGAGAAGCCGTGCCGTTACCAATCGCAATTAAATCCACGTTGTACTTACGCACTAACTGGTCAACGATTTGCGCTGATTTGTCGTATTGTTTTTGCGGAGGGTGAGGGTAGATGGTTTCTGTTGCAAGCACTTTACCAGTAGGATCGACAATAGCGATTTTAGAGCCTGTACGCAGACCCGGATCGAGACCCAGCGTCGCACGAGGGCCTGCCGGTGCTGCCATCAACAAATCTTTTAGGTTGGTGGCAAACACTTCAATCGCTTCGATTTCAGCGCGTTCTTTCATTGCGCCCATCAGCTCGGTTTCCATGTGCATCGATACTTTGATGCGCCATGCCCAACTGATCACTTGTTTGCGCCATGCATCTGCTGGTGCGCTACTTAACGTCACGCCATAATGGTCGGCAATGATGGTTTCACAGTAAGATTGGCGAGCACCTTCTTCCTGCTCTGGATCAGCGTTCATGGCTAAAGTTAGGAAGCCTTCATTGCGGCCGCGCAACATCGCAAGTGCACGGTGTGATGGCACTTTGCTCAGTGGCTCGTTATGGTTGAAGTAATCTTTGAACTTCTCACCTTCTTGCTCTTTTCCTTCAACGACTCGTGAGACAAGTTCCGCATTACGATTTAAGTGGTTACGGATTTTTTCCAGTAAGTTTGCGTCTTCAGCAATGCGTTCCATGATGATCGCACGGGCACCGTCTAGGGCGGCTTTGGTATCTGTGATGCCTTTGTCGGCATCAAGATATTTACTTGCTTCGCTTTCTGGCTCGGTTTGCGGATGATTCCACAGCATGTCAGCTAGCGGTTCTAGGCCGGCTTCAATGGCGATTTGGCCTTTAGTGCGGCGTTTAGGTTTGTAAGGTAAGTAAAGGTCTTCAAGACGAGTCTTGCTATCGGCTTGAATAATTTCTTGCTCAAGCTCAGGCGTCAGTTTGCCTTGCTCTTGGATCGATTTGAGAATGGTTTGACGGCGGTCATCCATTTCACGAAGGTAAGACAGACGGCTGTCCAGAGTACGCAGTTGGGTATCATCAAGGCCACCCGTCACCTCTTTGCGGTAACGTGCAATAAAAGGGACGGTGTTACCGTCATCAATTAGGGTGACAGCGGCGTTGACTTGCTCTGGGCGAACATTCAGTTCTTGAGCAATCATACGACAGATAGCTTGGCTCATCCGTGTTTTCTCTTTCAATTCGGTTTGGGTTGTATAGAACATTGGGGTCGTTCGAAGAATTTGCAATGTTTTAAATTAACGAGACAAAAATTTACCGGGCGCTGGTGGACATCAGTCAGATTTGTGTCAAAACTGTAATTAAATTGAGAACTTATATCCGCAACTATCGACTAACCTATATCCACGGTTATTGATATAACTAAATGTACCTCGGCTTATACGGATAATCATGATGAAAAAAATGTCTTTGGCGTTAGCGCTTACGAGTGCCTTACTTGTCGCCCCGCTTAGTTGGGCACAATCCATATCAGCAACCACACAAGACCCTGTATATCAGCTTGATGACAAGTTGGTGCTTGGACGAGTGGAGAGCGTTTACTACAGTGATATTCCAGAGCTAAAAGCGGTACCATTTATTGGCAAGATTGATACTGGTGCTGACACCACGTCTATGCATGCAGAGAACATCCATGTCAGTAGCTCTCATCCTGACTACCAGAACTTGAAAGACAACGAGTTGTTGTGGGCGATTGTCGATGATTTAGGTGGGACGAAGGCGAAGTGGGATGCCGATACTTTTAAACCATATCAAGTGAAAGTGAGCTTTACGGTTCCTCATCCTTACACAGGAAAAGAAATACAGATTACCGATGATCTGGAGCGAGTGAGCGCCATTCGTAGTCGAACAAGCAAAAAGCCTATTTTACGCCCGACAATAAAAATGCCGATGACGATTGCAGGCCACACCGTCGATACAGAAGTGAACCTGACCAAGCGCACGCAATTCTCTTCTCCTATCTTGATTGGTAAAACCTATCTCGATAACAATGCGTGGGTATTCGCTGGCTACGATTATCTTCAAGAGCAACCAAGCGCAAAAATGATCGGCAAAAAAGAGACGGTTGAAGTTGAGGGCGTACCATACAAGATCAGCATCTCAACCACCAGCCGCTACACCAACGTTCACGCACTGGATATCAAGGTTGATAAAAAGAACAATGAAGTTTCTTTCACGCTAGAAGGTGAAAACGGCAAGCGCCATCCAATGACGTTACCTTTGGTACGCATGCTGAAAACCACCAAAAGCGAGCGTCCGTTGGTCTACTTACCAGTGAAAATCGACGAAAACGAAACTCAACGTTGGTTAGTCTATTTGCGTGACCGCAGTAAGTTCAGTTCACAAATTCGCTTGGGTCAGGATGTCGCAAGCCAACACTTTGTGATTGATACCGACAGAGAAAACCTATTGGGCGGTGTTGAAAAAACGTTCAAGAGCGCACTCAAGTCAAAGCCTCTCGTGATTTCACCGGAAGAACAAGTCACCATTGATGGTTATACCGTTCCTGCTTACCCCACGTTTACGGTGAAAACGCCATTACTGCGTGTAAATGGCTTTGAAGTAACAGAAAAAGGTAAGGATGAATCTGTCACGTTTTATTTAATGAACGATGAGGGTAAAGAAGAAAAAATTACCAAGCCTGTGGTGAAAAAACTCAAAGTGGGTAGCACTGTGCGTCCCGTTGTTGATGGCGATTTCCTTTTCGGTAGCAAAGAGACATCAATGGAATTTGCACTCGATGTGCTAGATGAAGACGAGACGCAACCATTTTTCGTTTTTGGTCATGACATCGCCAAAGGCGGTGTGCTGCTGAATACTCGCGCCGACCATTTACTAGATGCAAGACCGCTTTTCAAAGCCGGTCATATCGAAGTGGCTGAAGTGGAAGGGATGTCTTTCCCTGTTAAATTGGACACTGGTGCTGACGTGAGCTCGATTAATGCCAAGGACATCAAGCGCTTTCAAAAAGACGGTAAAGATATGGTGAGCTTTACTTATGAAAACGATCTAGGCATGACCAAGGCGTTTACCCGTGAGGTGGTGGATGTCATGCGTATAACGGCCAAAAAAGGAGAAAAGGCCAACGAACGGCCGGTAGTAGAAATGCACGTTAAACTTGGCGAGTTAGAGAAGAAGATCCGAGTCAATTTGCAAGACCGAGGTCGCTTCCATTACAGCATGATTTTAGGTAAAAACTTCCTAAAACATGGCGCGGTTGTTTCGAGTGATACGAATTACATCGTGACGCAAAAACCAGATTACGAAAAGTAGCACTCTGGCCGCCTTATTATCTTGATACCCAAAGCCCGAACGAAGCCAGTGCTTTGGGTATATCATCTCCTTAATGCTGCTCAAGAGCGGCATTTTTTAGTTGAGATAGGAGTTAACTTGAAAACTAAGCTGATTACCCGTGAAGGTTATAACAAACTCAAACAAGAGCATGATTACCTTTGGAATGAAAAGCGTCCTGAAATCACCAAAATCGTCACCTGGGCGGCGAGCCTGGGCGATCGCTCAGAAAATGCGGATTACACCTTCAATAAACGTCTGCTTCGTCAGATCGATCGTCGTGTTCGATTTCTTCGCAAGTTTCTGCCTGAAGTCACGATCGTTGACTATTCTCCGCAGCAAGAAGGCAAAGTCTTTTTTGGTGCTTGGGTTGAAATAGAAAATGAGGCAGGAGAGGTGAAGAAGTTCCGCATAGTTGGGCCTGAAGAGATTTATGGAGATGCGAAAGACTACATCTCTATCGATTCACCTATGGCGCGAGCGATGTTGAAAAAGCAAGTGGATGAAGAATTCACGGTACGCACCCCAGAAGGTGAAAAAGAGTGGTTCATTAACTCGATTGAATACAACAAACCAGCCTTGGAAGACTGAGGCTTTATCACTGATTCAAGTCTCTTGAAGTTCACTAGAAGTGACTTGAGTCTCAACGTCAGCTTATTGGATACAAAGGCATGGTGCCTTTATCGGAGAAGTAAAATGAACAAAGCAGTCATGTGTAGCGCTGCACTAACAATAGGATTCTCACTCTCAGTTTTTGCTCAAGATGAAGTGAAAGGCTGTGACGCCAAAGAGTTAGCGGTAGAACAGCAGCTTGAGTATGCGAAAGCACAAGGTAATGAACATCGAATTAAAGGCTTAGAACAGGCACTTACCGCTATTCAGAATGAATGTTCGGAAGGTGAACTGCGTCAAGAACTGCAAGCGGAAGTGGACGAAAAGGCGCGAGACGTTGAGGAGCGTGAGCAAGAATTAGCGGAAGCGCAGCGTTCAGGGAAAGCAGACAAAATCGAGAAAAAACGTCACAAATTGGCTGAGGCACAGCAAGAGCTGCTTGAGGCCAAACGTGAACTGGAATGGAATTATGGTCAATAGTAGGTGCCGAAAATACCTGCTAGAGAGAGAATAAAGCGCTTAAGATAAAAAGAGTAACAATTTGCTTGAGCACGTTAGGAAAAACAGTGATACATTTTCGACAATAGATGCTTCTGAAAGGATGTTTCAATGCAAGAAAATCATAAAATTTTAGTGGTTGATGACGATGCTCGTTTACGTGCTCTATTGGAGCGTTACCTTTCTGAGCAAGGTTTTCAGGTCCGAAGTGTCGCCAATGGTGAACAGATGGATCGCCTACTAACGCGCGAAAACTTTCACTTAATGGTGCTGGACCTAATGTTGCCAGGTGAAGACGGTTTGTCGATTTGTCGTCGTCTACGTCATGCAAACAACATGCTGCCAATCTTAATGCTCACCGCGAAAGGTGATGAAGTGGACCGCATTGTGGGTCTGGAGGTGGGGGCGGATGATTATTTGCCAAAACCATTTAACCCACGTGAATTACTTGCTCGCATTAAAGCCGTATTACGCCGTCAAACTGTAGAGTTGCCGGGCGCGCCAAGCACCGAAGAAAAAGTAGTGGAGTTTGGTGAGTTCCGACTCAATCTAGGCACTCGCGAGATGTTCCGCGGTGACGAGGCAATGCCACTGACCTCAGGAGAGTTTGCTGTCCTGAAAGCGCTTGTGACGAATGCGCGAGAGCCGATGTCACGAGACAAATTGATGAACATGGCACGTGGCCGTGAATATTCTGCGATGGAACGTTCTATTGACGTGCAAATCTCACGTTTGCGTCGCATGTTAGAAGACGATCCAAGCAAGCCACGCTACATTCAAACCGTGTGGGGCTTAGGTTACGTTTTCGTCCCAGACGGTAAAGAGGTGTAATCTCCTCACTCCATAGCCAGCACTTGGCTATAGCAACTTCAGCCTTCAAGTCCTTCCCTTCGAAGGCTGAAATTTCGCGATTAGGACCACCAGGAACGTTCCATGCGCATCCGAAGTTCACTGACACAATCTATTCTGCTGTTCATCTCTTTGCTTCTCGCTAGCCAAGTTTTCTCTTACTACGCCGTTTTTAACTACGCGTTGATGCCGAGTTTGCAGCAGTTCAATAAAATTCTCGCCCATGAGCTTAATTTGGTGCTTGATGATGAAGGGCCATTAAAATCTGATGCACCGCTGAGACGTCAATTATTAGAAAGGCTGGGGGTGACGGTTCACAGCCTCGACAGCGATAAAGCGGTTGAATTTCATCACGCGATGTCGATTGATTTGATGTCTGAAGAAATGAGCCAAGAGCTAGGCTCGCCCACCGAAGTGCGCTTATTGCTTGGCGATGAAAGTTACATCTTGTGGATGCACATCGAAAAGTTGCCGAACTCCATCATTCGTATTCCTTTATCTGAGCTGCAAGAAGAAGATTTTGCACCGCTGTTTCGTAACAGCTTGATTATGGCGCTGCTGATCATTGCTGGTGGTTGGTTGTTTATTCGTTTACAAAACCGCCCACTTTTGGCTTTAGAGAGAGCCGCGAAAGACGTCGGTCGAGGTGAAATCCCGCCACCGTTGGCAGAAAAAGGCGCATCGGAAATTCGCTCTGTAACTCGAGCGTTTAATCAAATGTCCAAAGGCATTCAGGAGCTCGAAGAAGATCGCGCCCTATTAATGGCGGGGATTAGCCATGACTTGCGAACACCGCTGACGCGCATTCGCTTAGCGACAGAAATGATGTCTCCCGAGGACAGCTATCTTGCGGAGGGGATCATTAGCGATACGGAAGAATGTAATGAGATCATCAGTCAGTTTATGGATTACCTCAAACCGGTGAACCAAGAATCGTTTGAAGCGGTTGATATCAGTACGATTGCCAGTGACGTCGCCAGTTCGGAAGGTGGCTATGAGGTTGAAATTGAAACAGACCTTAATCTTAACTTGCCACCAGCCAAAGGAAGCGCGATTGCGATTAAGCGGGCGATCAGTAATTTAGTTGTGAATGCGCTACGTTATGGCAATGGCTGGGTCAAAATCAGCACTGGTGTGACAGCAGATAAGCAGCTAGTGTGGATCTCAGTAGAGGACAACGGACCGGGTATTGAGCATTCTCAAATCGCGAGGTTATTTGAACCCTTTACGCGTGGTGATACAGCTCGCGGCAGTGAAGGTACAGGGCTTGGGCTGGCGATAGTGAAGCGTATAATCAGCCAGCACTCAGGCTCTGTGGTGATGCGTAATCGCAGTGAAGGCGGTTTAATCGCTCAAATCAGCTTTCCTACCAAGTAAGTCGGTGACTGTACCATTTAAAACAAAAAGCCCAACCTAAACAGGTTGGGCTTTGCTTTTCTCTACAATCTTATTAAGACTCTTTCACTTCTTGAGGAAGTTCATCTTCGTCTTCCAGTTTCTCTGGCAGAAGTAGGTTTAAAATGATCGCTGTGATACCACCTGCAGCAACGCCAGTGGAGAAAATACTCTTAATAAATTCTGGCATGAATTGCAGAATCTCTGGTTTTTGCGCGATACCAAGCCCCATTGAGAAGGATAAGGCCATGATCAGAATTGCGCGGCGATCGAGCTCAACACGAGAGATAATACGCACACCAGCGGCAGCAATCGTACCAAACATGACAATCGTTGCGCCACCAAGTACTGGCTCAGGAATCAGCTGAACAAAGCTAGCGACACCAGGAAACAAGCCAAGAATCACTAACATGCCAGAAATAAAGTAACCCACGTAACGGCTCGCAACCCCTGTTAGCATGATGATGCCGTTATTCTGGCTAAAGGTGGAGTTCGGGAAACTGTTAAACACGGCTGCGATTGCAGAGTTTAAGCCGTCTGCTAGTACACCCCCCTTAATGCGTTTCATGTACACTGGGCCTTTGACTGGCTCGCCAGACACTTCGGATGTGGCGGTAATATCGCCGATGGCTTCTAGTGCGGTAATAAAGAAAATCAGCACCAGCGGAATGAACAGAGACCAGTCAAACGATAAGCCATATTGCATTGGTACCGGTAGTGCTACAAGCTCGGTTGTGCCTAGCTGAGAAGTATCTACCATCCCCATAAAATACGCCATGATGTAGCCTACTAGCATCGCAATCACAATCGAAGCCACACGGATGTATGGGTTTTTAGAGCGGTTTAATATCACAATTAAGCCAAGTACCGTTCCTGCGAGCGCAAGTTTGTCTAAGCTGCCGAATGTGCCTTCATTTAATGCTGCGTAGCCACCGCCCATTGATACTAAGCCGACCTGAATCAGTGTGAGACCGATAAGAGTGACGACAATGCCTGAAACGAGCGGAGTGATAATGCGACGAGCATGCTCTAATACGCGAGATAGGAAAATTTCTGCAAATGATGCCACTAAAATCGTACCAAAAATGGCTGCCATCATGGTGCTGATGCCTGCTCCACCTGCTTTCAGCGATAGGCCTGCACCTATAATAGGACCTAAAAAGTTAAAGCTGGTGCCTTGAACAGAGAGTAAACCAGAGCCAATTGGGCCAAAGGTGCGAATTTGAATAAACGAAGACACGCCTGACGCAAATAAAGACATGCTGATGATGGTATTCGTTTGGTCTGCTGGTACACCCAAAGACTGACAGATGATCAGTGACGGAGTGATAACCGCGACGAACATCGCCAATAAGTGCTGAAGTGCGGCAAAAATGGTTTGAGGCAAAGGTGGTCGATCATTGAGTTGATAGACCAGTTCCGAAGATCGGTTTGAAGTTGTCATTGTTTGTCTCGCTAGTCGCAATATATTCCCAGATCTCGCTGAATGGGAGAGCAGGGTGGAGTTGACGTCGTTACCTGTGATTGCTGTTAATCAGAGTCAACTCAGGTTGGTGGAGTGTGATGCAACACACTTAAAAATTTGTGCGCGATTATAGAGAGATTTACCTAAAAAGCAAACGATTGCTTTGGTTTTTAGCGTATTAAAAAACGAGCCATTTGGCTCGCTTTCAATCATTACGCTTTGGAGTAAATATCCCGCTCACCCAACCAGCGATCGATAATCGCTGTTGCATTAGTCGGGTAATTGTCATGAATATGACGCGCAATACGCTGAACTTCGGGAATCAGACGTTGATCTCGAACTAAGTCTGCGATTTTGAAATCAGCAAGACCAGTCTGTTTTGTACCCAATAGTTCGCCTGGACCACGAATCTCTAGGTCTTTCTGTGCAATGACGAAGCCATCGTTACTTTCACGTAGTACTCCGAGACGTTTTTGCGCGGTTTTCGACAGTGGAGAGTGGTACAGCAGCACACAATGGCTAGCAACGGAACCTCGGCCCACGCGACCTCTTAGCTGGTGTAATTGTGCTAAACCGAGACGTTCGGGGTTTTCGATGATCATCAAGCTAGAGTTTGGCACGTCTACGCCCACTTCTATCACGGTCGTTGCGACTAGCATATGTAGTTTATTGTCTTTGAAATCTTGCATCACCGCTTGTTTCTCTGCTGGCTTCATTCGGCCGTGTACTAGACCAATTTTTACGTCCGGTAGCTTACGTTGAAGCTCTTCAGCGGTATCTGCCGCGGCTTGCGCCTCTAATACTTCCGACTCATCAATTAGGGTACACACCCAATATGCCTGCTTGCCTTCGTTTAAGCAGGCATTTCGGACACGCTCGACGATGTCGTCACGTTTTGTATCTGGAATGGCAACGGTTTGAATCGGCGTTCGACCCGGTGGCAGTTCGTCAATCACGGAAGTTTCCAGGTCGGCGTAAGCGGTCATCGCTAAGGTGCGAGGAATAGGCGTTGCCGTCATGATCAACTGATGTGGGTAGGCGCCTTGCTTTGCACCTTTTTCACGTAATTCTAATCGCTGATGGACACCGAAGCGGTGCTGTTCATCAATGATGACCAAAGCAAGGTGATGAAATTCGACGTGCTCTTGGAATAGCGCGTGAGTACCCACTACCATTTGCGCTTCACCACTGGCAATGCGAGCCAGCTCGGCTTCCTTTGCTTTACCTTTGAGTTTGCCCGCTAACCAACCGACTTGAATGCCCATTGTTTCAAACCAGTTGGCGAAGTTGATCGCGTGTTGCTCAGCCAATAGTTCGGTTGGTGCCATGAGTGCCACCTGATAGCCGTGCTCAATGGCACGAACGGCGGCCAAAGCGGCAACCAACGTTTTCCCCGATCCCACATCGCCTTGCACTAATCGCATCATTGGGTGCGGTTTTTCTAGATCGGCTTCAATCTCTTGTACTACTCGGGTTTGAGCGTTTGTAGGAGAGAAAGGCAGTTGGGCTAAAAGCTGCGTTTTTAGTTTATTACAAGGACCGAGAGGTAGCGCTGAATCCTTCTGACCTTTGCTACGCACCGCCAACATCGAGAGATTCTGTGCTAGCAACTCTTCCATGATTAAGCGGATTTGGGCAGGATGTTTGCCTTCATCAAACTCATCTAAATTAATGGTTGGTGGTGGGCGATGAATGGTGTGCAGCGCTTGCGACATAGTGATTTGATGGTTATACAGCCCGGCTGGAAGTAATTCCTGCACTGCGGTTTTATCAAGCAGGGCTAAAGCTTGTTCGGTAAGGTTGCGCAATGTGATTTGGCGTAAACCATCTGTAGTGGGATAAACAGGGGTTAAGTTCTGTTCTACATCGGGCTTTTGATCGCTGACGTAAAACTTGTAGTCAGGATGAACAATTTCCAAGCCCATGCCACCGCGCTTAATTTCACCGTAAGCATGTACTAACTTACCTTGTGTGAAATTGTTCTTCATGGCCGCGGTAAAGTTGAAAAAGCGCAGCGTGATAGTGCCATTACCGTCGCTGATTTTTACCGTTAACATTTTGCGCTTACCGAAGATGGTATCGACTGCCATGACCTTGCCTTGCACGGCCGCCCAAAGGCCGGCATGCAGTTTAGCAATAGGATAAATACGGGTACGATCTTCGTAGCGCAGTGGAAGATGAAACAGCAAATCTTGAACGCTATGTAAGCCAACTTTGGCGAGTTTTTCTGCGACTTTCGCGCCAACCCCAGAAAGGGAGGTTAATGGGACGGCAGATAACATTTGGGCGGACATAGAGGGCTCAAGAAAATGGTTAACATAGCAGTATGTTAACCATGGAGCTGTGTTTTTGTACAGGAAAAAATAGTCATGCTTTAGTTAGTGTCATGATTTGACTGATAACCTGTCATTCCGAGGAGCCTAGCGACATCAGGAATCTATTTCCAACAAGTATGTCGTTGAAGTTAACACTATCAGCATCAGCACACTCGGGAACTAGATCCTGAATCACGCTCCTTCGTCGCTGTTCAGGATGACGAAAACCTGTTACTTGCTTTGCATCTCTTGCCACCACGCGTCATCGGCGATGATTTGACCTTCGTCATCGAGTGGCGGGTAAACGAGCCCTTTTCGTTTCGCGACTTTTGCCAGTACAGGGTGACCACGTTCAAAGAGAATACGGTTGATTGTCTCTTTAGGCAGAGCGCTTTCTTCTCGGTCATACATGCCTGCGGCTTCACGTTGACGTTGCGCTTCATACAAAATTACGGCACTGGCAACCGATACGTTTAGTGACTGCACCATGCCCACCATCGGGATAATTATGTCTTGATCGGCAAGTTGTTTGGCTTGCTCTGAAGCGCCAACTTTTTCACTGCCTAAAATGATGGCAGTTGGTTTGGTGTAGTCGATCTCGCGAAAATCGACGGCGGTGTCCGAAAGATTGGTCACCAAAACCTGCATACCTTGCGCTTTGAGTTCGGTAATCGCAGTTTCAATCGAATTGTGAGTATCAACTTCCACCCAGTTACGCGCGCCAGCTGAGGTATGGCTCAGCGTACGCATTTTATCAGGCCAAATGGCATGAACTTTGTGTAAACCTGTCGCGTCAGCGGTGCGGATCACGGCAGAAACGTTGTTTGGCTTATGCACTTCTTCGAGACAAAGTGTCAGATCAGTTTGGCGAGTTTTTAGGACTTGGTGAATGCGGTTGTAACGTTCTAGGTTCATATTTATTGAGGTATAAAAAATCGCCACCTAACAGAGTAGGTGGCGATAGAGGTTAGTTCTTTCTGCGTCTGACTCGGGTTGCTTGAGGCATTGCCTTAATCTTACGCATGATGCCAGCAAGGTGGACGCGATCTTTCGTCGTCAACAGCACAGTCACAGTGTACAAACGACCATCACGTTCTTCCGTTGAAAGACCATGAATGTTTGACCCTGTTTTCGAGATCACGTTGGTCAGTTCTGCAAGAGCACCTTGGTTGTTCAGCATGTCGACTTTAAGTTCAGCAATAAACTCTTTGTCGTAGTCGTCAGACCAAGCGACAGCCATATAACGGTCTGGCTCTTTCTGATAACCACGAACGTTCGGACATGTTTCTCGGTGAACAACCAAACCACGACCAGGCGATACGTGAGCAATAATGTGATCATCTGGGATAGGATGACAACAATTTGCAAACGTCAGCAATAAGCCTTCTGCGCCACGAATCGGAAGCTTCTTCTTCGAGTCCGTTGGGATTGAGCTTGTTGTCGTGAGCTCTTCGGTATCACCAAGGAGACGACGTGCAATCACAATACTCATCAACTCACCCAATCCAATAGCTGCCAATAAATCATCGATGCTTTCTAGGCGAAGATCATTCAAGACTTCTTGGATATTTTCTGGATAAATTGAATCAATCGAGTGGCGGCCAAGTGCGTGATTAAGTAGGCGACGACCTAAAGTAATCGACTCTTCACGACGCATCGTTTTCAGTACTTGTCGAATCTTAGTGCGGGCACGAGAAGTCACGACATAGTTTAGCCATGCCGCATTCGGACGCGCACCAGGGGCACTGATAATTTCCACCGTCTGACCGTTTTTCAATGCCTTACTCAATGGGTAAGGGTTACGATCAACACGAGCACCAACACAAGAGTTGCCTACATCGGTATGTACGGCATAGGCAAAGTCAACAGCCGTTGCGCCTAAAGGCAATTCAACGATACGACCTTTTGGTGTGAAGACGTAAATCTCATCTGGGAAAAGATCGGATTTTACGTTTTCAATGAATTCGAATGAGTTACCCGCGCTTTGTTGTAGCTCTAACAGGCTTTGCATCCAACGCTGAGCTTTCACTTGCGCAGTGGTGCCAGACTTGTCGCCTTTGTCTTTGTAAGACCAGTGTGCCGCGACACCTTTGTCCGCCATTTGATCCATATCTTCAGTACGGATCTGAACTTCAACAGGTACGCCATGTGGGCCAACCATGGAAGTGTGTAGCGATTGGTAGCCGTTCGCCTTTGGTACCGCGATGTAATCTTTCATGCGACCAGGACGTGGCTTATACAAGCTGTGTACTTGGCCTAAAACGCGATAACAAGTATCAGCGGTATCAACAACGACTCGGAACGCATAGATATCCATGATGGTGTGAAAGCGCTGTTCTTTGGTTTTCATCTTGTTGTAGATAGAGAACAGGTTTTTCTCACGACCAACGACGCGAGCATTCAAGCCGAAATCTTGCAGACGGCCTTCTATTTCGCTGTGAATACGTTGGATCATCTCTTTACGATTGCCGCGTGCCGCTTTTACCACTTCTTTTAGTACGCGGTAGCGGTTGGGATATAGCGCTTCAAAGCCCAGCTCTTCGAGTTCGGTTTTGATATTGTGAATACCAAGACGATGAGCGAGTGGCGCGTAAATCTCTAACGTTTCACGAGCAATACGACGTTTTTTATCTGGTCGAAGCGCGCCAAGCGTACGCATGTTGTGCGTGCGGTCAGCCAGTTTGATCAGAATGACGCGGATATCTTGCACCATGGCCAGAACCATCTTACGAAAGTTCTCAGCCTGAGCCTCTTTCCTATCGCGGAATTTGAGTTTGTCCAGTTTAGATACACCATCAACCAATTCTGCGACAGTGTTGCCGAATTTCTCTTCGAGATCTTCTTTAGTTACATCACAGTCTTCAATGACGTCATGCAGCAAAGCAGCTTGGAGGGTTTCGATATCAAGGCGCATTTCGGCCAAGATACGAGCCACAGCGACAGGGTGGATGATGTATGGTTCACCGCTAGAGCGGGTTTGCCCTTCATGGGCATCTCTCGCTACCACATAAGATTGACGCAGAGCCTCAATCTGAGGCTCTGTTAGGTATTCTTGGGCAACGTCTTTGAGGCTATCGAATAGATACAAATTATAGGCCCGGGAGGTTGTTGAATTCTAAAGTCAGAATTAACGGTTGTGAGCGATGCTGCTTACTGCCGCTAGCTCTGCCGCTTCTTGCTCTTGCTGTTCTTGACGTTCACGAGCGTCTAGAACTTCTTTAGTAATTAAACCTTCTTCGATTTCGCGTAGAGCGATAACCGTTGGCTTATCGTTCTCTTCTGGCACTAGTGCATCTTTACCGCCAGTTTGCATTTGACGAGCGCGGCGAGCCGCAATCAGTACTAGGTCGAAACGGTTGCCAACTTTTTCAACAGCGTCTTGAACAGTTACGCGTGCCATGAGGACTCCAAATAGTTAACTAAAATTTTAGAATGACGAGAAAGTATACAACCTAACTACTTTATTTACTAGCAATTAGACAAGCCACCGTTTGTGGACTTTCTCAGGTAGTTTATTGTGTTTTTCGCACTGAGCAAAAAACGAGAAATTCTTTATGTTTTACAGCGTGACTTTTTTGAAGTTACTCTGCTAACAACGCGTCAAGCATACCTTTATATTTAGCAGCTTGCTTTTCTTCCTTCAATCTCTCTGCACGCAAGATGGCTTTAAAGTCCATCAAAGCGGTATCAAAATCGTCGTTTACGATCACGTAGTCGTATTCGCTGTAATGAGAGATTTCTGACTTGGCTTCAGCCATACGTTTTGCGATCACTTCATCGCTATCTTGACCACGAGTGTTCAAGCGACGCTCTAGCTCACCGTTTGATGGTGGCAGGATGAAGATGCTTTTGGCTTCAGGCATTTGCTCACGGATTTGGCGTGCGCCTTGCCAGTCGATATCTAGAAAAACGTCGATACCTTTATTTAGCGTTTCTTCAATCCACACACGAGAGGTGCCGTAATAATTGCCAAACACTTCTGCGTATTCTAGGAAATCACCTTTAGCGATCAGGGCTTCAAACTCATCTTTCGCTACAAAATGGTAGTGGACACCATTTTCTTCACCAGGTCGCATGTTACGCGTGGTATGAGACACAGACACTTTCATTGCGTAGGTTGGATTGCGTTCCAACATCGCTGAGATCAAGCTAGATTTACCTGCGCCGCTAGGTGCAGATACGATATAGAGAGTACCTTTGCCCATTGTACTGTTCCACTTTTGATTGGATTGATTGAGTGCCGAAGGAAAGTCCGACATTCTTATAACGATAGCACTGGCAATGATAAATCAACCACCAAAGGGATGGATATTGGTGATAATCCCGCCAGAAAAATGGAGGCGAAGAGTATCATGATCTCTATTTTGTTACCAGTTGATCTTTTCGTCTTACTTAAATGTTGAAAAGAGCTCGCATGCGCAAAAACAAACGAAAAAAGGGGAAGCTTTCACTTCCCCAGGCGTGCGACTGACTCACACTTAATCTTCAAATTATCCTTGGGATTCTAGGAAATTTATCCAAGGGCTAACGGTAGACCTAAATTTTGGCGATTGAGCCGCGCCTTTCATTGCCTGTAAGGCCTTTTGTGGCTGCTTAAGCTCGAAATAGGCCATTCCGCGAATGTATTCAAGTTCTGCCTTTTGCTCTTTAGAGGCATTCGATGCTGCGTTTTCTACAAAGCGAGTCGCTTCAGAATACTGCTTGTCTTGTACCATTAAGCGAGCAATCTGAATTTGCGTTTTAGCAGAAGGAGCGATGTTATATGACTTTTTATTAAGCGAGAATCGATTTATCTAGCTCTTTAGCTTGCTGCCAGAAGCTGGCCAAGCGATCATAGTTTTCCTTCGTCTTTTCAATGTTTCCAGCTGCCATCTCCTTCTCAAGAGTTTTGGCCGCTTTATATGGAATACCTTGGTAAGCTAAGAAGTTTACAAAACGTAAGTACTCTTTCTCTCCTTCCAGTTTCCCCATTTTGTAAACCATTTCTAAGGTTGCTAAAGAGTTTTGCTCTTGACCCAACTCCATATAAACGCCAGAAAGTTGCATCCAGTAACGCTTTTTCTGAGGGTACTTTGAAGTAAGGGTTTTTAGCACACTGGCAACGCTTTTCAGCTGGCCTAACTCGTAGTGAGAGGCAACGAGAATTAAGTACCAAGACTCACTTGGGTTCTTGCTCATCGCAATTGCTTTTTGGTTGGTGGGATTGCATTTCTGTAATCTTCCAACTGGACATAAGCGCTTGCTAACGTGATATAAGCATGAGCTTGAGGTTTTTCTTTGGTTGTTTCTGCTACCTTGAACCATTCCTTCATCGTTTTTACAGACAACGTGTACTTCTCTTCAGCTAGGTAAAGCTGAGCTAAGCTGTAGCGAACTTGTTGAGCGACTGGAACGGGAAGCGCATCGAGCTTTAATGCTTCGGCAAAGTATTTCGCGGCTTGCACATAATTGTCTTGTAGCGAATACAAAAAGCCCGTTTGCTGAAGTAAAACTGCTCGGTCGTATTTTTTCGAACTTGTGCTTTCTAAAGCGCTTGCTAGTTTTTCTTTCGCCGCTGAATATTTTTCAGTTGCGATCAACTCTTGCACTTTGTTGACGGTTCGAAATGTCCGATCTGATAACTGAGGAGCTTCTTTTGCCATCGTAGGAGCGGCAAATGCCACTCCTGCGAAGAGAATTAAAGAAGCCACTTTGCTTTTCCATAAACTTTTCATCGTGACTCCTTAATTGGTTGAGAACTCTATTTCTTGCGATAGGCGCGAGCTAACAGGTTTCCCGTCAACCAATTTTGGTTTAAATGTCCATTTAGAGACTGTTTTTCTTGCCGCTCGACCGAGGCCTAAGCGTCGTGGTTGCTCTTTAAGAACTTTGATGTCCTCTACGGCACCACGTGCATTTACAGTAAACTCTAGTAAGACAACCCCTTTTTCAATTCCTGCTTTCGCAGCCTTTCTAGGCATTTGAGGCTGGAATGTTGCAAGAGGGGTCGGACCTCCGCTACCCGCTAATTGTGCACCTCCACCCTGGCTATAATGTCCAAGCACCGAGCCACCTGTAACATTTACGGGTAGGTCAAGTTTTGGCATGTCCATTGGGGTCTGCTCCATCACCGGTTTTACTGTCGCTGTCACTTTCATTTCTGGTGGCGGCGGCGGACGCTTAGGTGGTGGTGGTTTTGGAAGTTCGCGTTTTTTCTCCTGTATTTTTTCTTCTGGTTTAATGCGAATAAACTCGACCATACGCAGGTCATCATTCGACACTAACTCGTGGCGCTCTTTGTTTACTAGCTTGTCCATCCCCCAGAACAACCCGAGGGAGACAATGAGCGCCAGTGCAATTGAGGCCAGATACCGCATAAGCTTAATCCTTATTGGTTGCGGCAATGGAGATGCTTTCTACACCTGCCATTTTGATCTGGTCCATAACCTTCACGACTACGCCAGCATTTGCTTCAGTGTCGGCTTGGATAACAACTGCGCCATCAGGACTTTCTGCACGAAGACGTTCAATGTTCGCGCGAACCGCGTCCACTTCGATGCGGCGTTTATCAACCCAAACATCACCCGCCGCACCAACTGCGACCATGATGTTACCTTTCTTAACGGTTTGCGCTGAGCTTGCCGTCGGACGGTTTACTTCCAGACCTGCTTCTTTTACGAACGATGTTGTTACGATAAAGAAGATCAACATGATAAATACGATGTCGAGCATCGGTGTCATATCGATAGCGGTTTCATCACTGCTATCACTGCTATAGCGTCTTTTCATGACCTATACCTCTAATTCCATTTACTCAGGCAATATGCTTTAGCTTATCTTCCAGCTTTTGCGTTGTGACTTTGGCTAAATGATCAAGACGTGAACTAAAGAACAGTCCTGATAGAGAAGCCACCATCCCGGCTAAAGTTGGGATTGTTGCCTTTGAGATCCCCGAGGCCATTGCTCGAGGGCTTCCTGTTCCTGTTACCGCTAAGATGTCGAATACTTGGATCATGCCGACAACGGTGCCGAGTAGACCCAGTAGGGGACAAAGTGCAATCAACACTTTCACGATTGGTAGTCCCTTTTTATTCTCAATATCCTGACGAGAAACGATTTCTTGTCGGATCATCTTAGCGTTCCAACTTTGATGCTCTGAGCGCTCTTGCCATGAGCCAACGGCTTTTTTCATGGCTTTTGGAGCGACGGCAGCAAAATAGAACCAACGTTCTAACAATACTGCCCACAGCATAAAGCTGAGGATGAAGATGGCGACGAGTACATCGCCACCCATTCCCAAGAAGCGCCTAATTGATTCAAGTTCTCCAACTAACCACCACATAACGCCTCCTTAGCTTTCGGCTTTATGCAGTTTTTCCTGATAGCGAGCGATGAAGCCTGCACTCTGTTCTTCAAGAGTTTGAACCAAACGACGACCTTTGCTGTGTACGATGGTGTAAAGGAACAGCAATGGAATTGCGACAACCAGACCTAGCATAGTGGTAACAAGAGCTTCAGAAATACCGCCAGCCATCAGTTTAGGGTCGCCGGTACCGAACAGAGTAATGGCTTGGAATGTGCCGATCATACCCATTACCGTACCCAGTAGACCAAGTAGAGGCGCTACAGAAGCAAATAGCTTGATTGAGCTGATGAAGCGTTCAATGCTTGGAGCATTACGTAGAATGATTTCGTCCAGCTTCGCTTCCAGATCTTCAAGGTTGTCACCTTTGTGCTCTTGGTAAGCTTGGATAACTTCACCCAATGGGTTGCCAGGAATCACGGTTTCTGATTTTGCTTGCTTACGCATTTTGCCGCCAATCACTTGAAGGCGTAGGAAGCAAATTAGAGCAATGATAGCGCCAACTGCACCCATACCTAGAATGACGTAGCCTACGATGCCACCTTGATCAATACGTTCTTGAACGGTAGGACTTTGCACAAGTAGAGACAAAATGACGCCACGGGATGGGTCAATAAACAGTGGCTCATAGCTGTTTGACGCTGACTCAAATCCTGCAACATGACGTGTAATATTGGTGCGAGGCTGTCGAGAGAGTTCTTCGAACTTACCTGTTTGAGGTACATAAGTGACGTACTTACCATCGGCAATCGCGTTAAACTCACCGACGAGAGTGACATCGCGAACCGCTTCTTTACCTTCGCCATAAACAACCGTTGCTTGGGTTGTTGCAGTTTCGCCAGAAGCAACCACTTGTTGAAGAATGGTATGCCAGAAAGCTTCTAGCTCTTGTGTTGACGGCAGTTCTTTACTTTCAGCCAGTTTCGTTAGTAGAGCGTCACGCTCTGGGAACTGAACAGCGTTTTGAGAGGCTGCAAATAAGCCCTTAAACTCTCCCGCATACTGGCGGACCACACCAAACATTTCGCCCAAAGTACCAGAGCGAACACGTAGGGTTTCTGTTAGTTCAGTTAGCTGCTTATCGTTTTCATCAAAGGTTGCTTTAAGTTGATCGCCCAGAGCTTGCTGCGCAGCTAACTCTTCGCGAGCTTGTTGCAATAATGCCGCTTGCTTATCGCGGTTGTTCTTGAACTCAGCTTCACGGGCTTTGTTCTCTTTCGACTCAACGATGCTTTCTGATTTTACGTTTTTAAGTAGTTCAGATAAGTTTTTAGGCGCTTCTGCTTGTACGCCAGAAACCATAAATAAGCTCGCTAGTAGGCCAGCGGCTAGAGTTTTGAATCCTTTCATCTCTTATTCCTCCCCAGCAAATACAGGCAGTTTGATTAGCGCTGGTGGCGCTTGCTTCTTCGCGATACGAAGGCCTTGCTGTACCGCGATGCGGTAGCTTTCTGGTAATGTTTCCCATTGACGTGTTTGTTGGTTCCACATACCTGTCTCACCACCGTCTGGAGATTGGAATAGAAGTGCTGTGCGACCAATACGTAGGAAGTCGTAAGTCACGATTTCACCATTTCGGTCTAGGCTAGCTTTGTAAGATTCGATTGAGCGAGAGAAGCCTTCTTCAATTTGGTACGCTTCCATTACTTTACGGAATTTTTCTGAAGTTGTTACGTCGGCGCGATCCATGAGACGACGCAGTTCTTGAACTCGCTTATTACGCTCTTTTTTCTGGAAAGGCAGATCGAGAGTCACAAATTCGTCGAGTGCATCGATCATTTTTAATGTAAGTGGCACCACTTCTGTTGCCGTTTGATCGATTTGAGCAATTTGGTTATTTAATGAGTCCAACTCGCCTTGCTGCGATTGAACCATACGGTTAATTTGCTCGTTGTAGACTTTCATACTGTCGATTTGACGAAGTAAGCCTTTGTATTCTGCCAACATGCCTTCAGTGCTTTCGGCATAGTTGTCGATTTTTTGTTGCGAAGCTTCTGAAGATTGATTTGCTTTTGCTTGTGTGGAAACGACAGCACCAGAGTTGGCCGCTACAGAGCTACTACTGATAGTAAGCAATGCTGCAGCTATGGCACTGAGACCAAATTCCTTGAATTTCATGGTTGCATCCTTGTCAGTGTTTTAGTCAGTCGAAAAGGGCGCGGAAAACCCGCGCCAAATATTTTTTAGAAGTCGTATGATGCCTCGATGTAAAGCTGACGGCCGATTGGATCGTCATATCCAGTTGCATAGAATGGAGAGGTATCATTTAGAGGATCGGCAGGCGGTACCTTGTCAAACATGTTGATAGCACCAAGAGTTACACGACCACTCTCGTTGAATTGGTAAGAAGCCGTTAGGTTCCATGTTGTCATGCTCGCGATTTCTGCTTTGTAACCAGCTTTCTTAGCAGAGTCACAGTCATCAAAGTAGTAACGGTTCGCATAGCTTGAACACATACGGTCGCGGTATTTACCAAATAGGTTGATAGCGACATCTTCGTATGCCCAGCCAAGGTTTAACGTTGCGGTGTATTCAGGCATGAAATCTCTTTCATCTGTTACTGGCTCACTGTCGTTTTCTTGATATTCAGCAATCAAGATCTTAGTTACAGCTACGCGCGTATTGAATGAACCGAACTCATTAGTGTCGTAAGCATATTTCACAGCAAGGTCAACACCAGAACGCTCTTCATATGACTGGTTGACTGGGCCGTAAGATACGGACTTGATTGTACCGTCTGTATTACGAACTACTTCTGTGCCTGGGTATTTACCTGGATCGTTAATTACGTCTTGGTAAGTTGGTGCTGTTACGACGTCTTCCATCTTGATGTGGTACCAGTCAACGGTTACGCCAAGGTCATCCACAGGTTCCCAAGCTAGACCCAAGTTAATGTTTGTACTTGTTTCTTCTTTCAGCTCAGAGTTAGGGCCGTTAAGCGTATCGAAGTATTGAGTATCACACTCTGGGTACTTATCTTTATCTTGTGGGCCGCTACCACCAGCGTTGGCACAAAGCACAGGGTCAAAACCAGAGCCAAAGCCTCGAGTTTGATCGCCAAATAGTCGTTTCAAGTCTGGAGCTCGGAAACCTAGACCGTAGCTACCACGAAGCAATAGAGTGTCAGTAGGACGGTATGCTAGTGCTACTTTAGGAGTGAAGGCTCCGCCTGTTGCCGAGTCGTCGAAGTAGTGGTCATAACGACCAGCGACAGTCATTTCCAAATCTTCAATGATAGGAATTAGGGCTTCGACACCAAGACCAATCTGATCACGGTCACCGCCACCTGATGTTCCGCCTAGACCAGAGAAACCACCAGCCGCTGTTGTCGCATCAATCGTTTCGTTGTAGTCAGTACGGTTCCATTCACCATAAACAGCAAAGCCAGACATACCAGCAGGCAGTTCAACCAAATCACCGGCCAGTGAGCCGTTAACAGAGTAAAGCTTTGAGTAGGCTTCTTTGCTTGATGTGCCGCTGTATTTGTTTACAACGTCTTGAGAGATAGGCCCTAGAAGATCGACATCGCCATTTTGTACGGCTTGATCAAGAGTTAGAAAGATTGCTGGGTTGCTTGTTTCAACGCTTTGCTCAGAGTAACCAGCTGATAGGTCCCAATCATACGCATCAGCAAGCAGGCCGTTCAAGCCTAAGGTTAAGCCAAAAGAATCGGCTTCAGTGTTACTTTCGCGTGGGCCAAATTCGACCATACGGCGAGTGTATTCACCTTCGCCGCGGAAGTGAGTGGCATCAACTTCTACGCTGTAAGGGTTAGGTTCGAATTCAGATTCTGTAGACTTGTAGCCAAAACGGGCTTCTGCCATGGCAGTGACATTGTCGTTAATGTCCATTTCACCACGTAAAAGCAGGTCTACTTGTTTATTTTCTGGTTTCAACGTTCGGTATGCAGAGCGGTTAACACCACACTTGCCATCCGCTCGTTCAATAGCGGCATCACCAACGACTTCTTTACATGAAGAACCAGCATCAGCTGGTGTTAGAAGTGTTCCGTTTGCGCCTTCAAAGTTTGCACCGTAGCTAGAGTAACCACTTAGCTGAGAACGGCTAGAACCGTCATCGCCAGCCCAATCATCTCGGTCAGATTGCTTAAGCATTTCGTTGCCCGCAAATTGGCCAACGAAGAGAATACGTTTATCGTCAAAATCTTTACCGGCAACAACGTCTAAACGGCCATTTTGGTAGCCACCATCTGTTGCGTCACCCGCACGTACTTTTACAGAAACGCCATCAAAGTCTTTCTTTAAAATGAAGTTTACGACACCGCCGATCGCGTCGGAGCCGTAGATAGCGGAACCTGAATCAGTCATTACTTCAACACGCTCGATAGCGGCAACAGGGATTTGACCAATGTCTTGGAAGTTAGATGTGCCATCTTGAGCCAGTGGGTATTGAGGAAGGCGACGACCATCGATAAGAATCAATGTGCGTGAAGCGCCAAGACCACGTAAGTTGACTGACTGTGCTGCAGGTGTGAATGAGAAAGAGTTCGTTTGAGCCATTACACCACCGGTGTTTTGAGTCAAACTGTTCAACACGTCTTGCGCGCTGTTAAAACCTTTAGATTCAATATCTTTACTATTAATAACAGTAACTGGTGAAGGACCTTCCATATCCGTCGTGGAGATACGCGAACCAGTAACTTTCATCTTTTGAAGTTTTTCAACTTGTTGCTCTTCTGCCAGTGCTGTTGCTGGGGCTACGACTGCTGCTGTCCCCAACGCAAGGCTTATCGCAACAGATAAAGCGGTTGTGTTTTTATACATCCTTGTTGCTCCGATTATTATTATTTCCTATGTCTGGCCGCATAGCGGCCAATTGTGACGTTAATATTTCGTTAACGTTCGGCCAATGTATAACCGAGATGAAAAAAGGAAGTCAAACCAGTGGTAAACGGGGATGCTTAAATGTAAAAAAGATGTAAATAACCAGGGTTGGTTTAAAACGCGGAATAAAAAACTAAATAGCCTTACCAAGGCGACATCAAATTTCAATAAAACACCGTATTTTGTGTTTCTTATAAACTTTAATGACTTATCTTGCCTATGGTTTTTTAGTGGGTAATTGAATCTGAAAAAAGATATTTTTCCAGTGAATTGTTCTGAGATGAGTTTTATATCGAATCCATACTTTGGTGACTCGAACTTATAGGGTGGTATCAAAATATGATACCCATTGCTGTAAAAGGGCTCACTCGTATTTTTAGGTCAAATATACATGTGGTGGATATGTCTATTTATTCCATGTATTTGCATTTTTATGTAAGGTTTTGGCTCTAAACAGCCTAGATTGATATTCTGTGTGAATTATTTTTGTGGTTTTTTATAATTTTTTACAAAAACATTTCTGTTTTTCGACTTCGGAGGAAGTTTGTCATGTTTTGGTTTCAAACACTTGAAGCTGATGTGGATTCAAGATAAATATGACGCTGAAATTATTGCAGTAGTAGAAAAGTCTGGTTCTTGAAACGCAGGGAGTGTGTTTCAACAGTTTTAGTTACTACGAGATAAATATGCACCACTTTAGGCGGGGAACTTCCTCTTTCACTCCGCCTGAATTGGACAGTAGACAAGGAGCAAGTTGTATATGCTGTCGTACTTTTTACGCCGTTTGGCGTTGGTGATACCAACGTTTCTCGGGATAACTATTCTTATCTTTGCTATCACTCGTTTCGTGCCGGGCGGACCTGTTGAACGCATGTTGTCACAAATGCAGTCTCAAGGGGATGGTGCCGCATCAATGACGTCTGCTGGTGGCAATACCGCCCTTTCTGATGATCAAATCGCTGAGCTAAATGCGTTTTACGGTCTGGATAAGCCAGTGACAGAAGCGTATGTGGAGTGGCTAAGTCGCTTGGTCGTGCTAGACCTTGGTGAGTCAACACGTTACTACGAACCCGTCTCTGACATGATTGCAGAGCGTTTACCTGTGTCGTTATTTTATGGCGGCATGACCTTTTTTATTCAGTTATTTTATCTCGATCCCTCTTGGTTATTACAAGGCGCTCAAGCACGGTTCTGTGTTTGATTCCGCTTCTTCAATACTCATCTTTGTGGGCTATGCATTGCCTGGCTATGTGGTGGGTGTATTGCTCATCACGCTATTTAGTTATCACTTGGAATGGTTTCCTATGGGAGGCTTTGTCGGCGATGACTTCGACGATTACGAAACTTTCTTTGAACGCGCCAAGGACATCATGTGGCACGCGGTGTTGCCTTTAATCTGTTACCTCATTGGCGACTTTGCAACACTGACAATGACGATGAAAAACAACCTGATGGAAAACCTTTCTTCAGACTATATCCGTACAGCTATCGCGAAGGGCTTACCTTTCAAAAAGGCGGTTCGTAAGCACGCGTTGCGTAACAGCTTAATCCCAATCGCGAGTCACTTTGGTAACTCTTTGTTGTTCTTCATGACTGGTGCCTTCCTGATTGAAGTTATCTTCAATATTGATGGCATTGGCTTATTGGGTTACGAATCAATCATGGAGCGTGACTACCCTGTTGTTATGGGTATTGTCGCCATTAATGCGCTGTTGCTGCTCATTGGTAACATTATTTCAGATATTTGTGTTGCTTTAGTCGACCCACGTGTGAAGTTTGGAGCGTAACATGATTAAAGTTAGTCCATTAACTCAAAAGAAAATTCGCCACTTTAAAGAGATCAAACGAGGCTATTGGTCGTTTGTCATTCTCTCAATCATGTTGATCCTGTCGCTCTTTGCTGAACTTCTGATTAATAGTAAAGCGCTAGTCGTCAAGTACGATGGTAGCTACTATTTTCCTGTTGTCAGTGATGTCCGTTTAGGCAGTGAATTCGGCCAAGAGTCATCCAGCGAAGCGGATTATCGCGTGCTGCAAAAAGCGTTTGAGGCCGAAGGGGGCGACAACTTTGTTATTTTGCCGCTTGTGCCATGGAACCCATATGAACAAGATTTTAGTGGTGATTTCCCGCCAACAGCGCCTAGTGCCGAAAACAAGCATTATTTAGGTACAGATGTGATAGGTCGCGATATTTTGGCGCGACTTGTCTACGGCTTTAGAACGGCAATGGGATTTGCGTTGCTCACTATGGCAATTTCCTACGCGATTGGTACCGCAGTTGGTTGTGCTATGGGTTTTTGGGGCGGTAAATTTGACTTGTTTGTACAGCGACTTATCGAAATCTGGTCAATGGTACCGTTTTTGTACGTCATTATGATTCTTGTCTCAATCGTTCAACCGACGTTCGCTCTCTTTGTCGCTATTAACGTGCTTTTCACCTGGATGGGTATGACATGGTACATGCGGACCATGACTTATAAAGAAGCGGCACGAGAATACGTAATGGCGGCACGTGCTTTAGGGGCATCGACGGGACGTATTTTGTTTAATCACATCCTACCGAATACGATGGTGATGATCGTGACATTGGCGCCGTTCACTATTGCAGCAAACATCACTGCGTTGACCGCTTTGGATTATCTAGGTTTAGGTCTGATGCCACCAACGCCAAGTTGGGGGGAACTGCTACAACAAGGTAAATCTAACCTAGACTCGCCATGGATTGTTGCCTCAGTGGTGACGTCAATTGTACTCGTGTTGGTAATGGTGACCTTTATTGGTGAAGCCATTCGAGCGGCCTTCGACCCGAAAAAATTCACACGCTATGTTTAAGCGAGCATTGTGAGCAAAACATAAAAAAGGGAAGTTTTATGAAGAAATTATTTTTAGCGTCCACGCTGAGCGCCCTGAGTTTTGGTGCAATGTCAGCAACGCTTCCGACTGACTTAAACTGGCAAACAAACTGGGATGAGCCTCAATATGGTTCGCCTGAAGCGAAACGTGGAGGGACCTATCGCACCTTCATGTCAAGTTTTCCACAGACGTTACGTAGTGTTGGCCCTGACGCCAATGCTGGGTTGCGTTCCTTTATCTTGGATGAAACCCCTGGATTGGTGGTTCGCCACCCAGACACTTTAGAGTTCATCCCTGAACTTGCTAATGAGTGGGCATTAGCTGGCGACAATAAAACCGTCTATTTCAAACTCAATCCAGAAGCCAAATGGTCGGACGGCAAGCCTGTGACTGCCGACGATTTTGTATTCATGCTTAAGTTTTATCGTTCTAAGGATATCCTAGAACCTTGGTACAACGATTATTACAACAAAACCATTGCGGACGTTATTAAGTACGACGCTCATACGTTTGCTGTTAAGGCCGCGAAAGAGTTCAATCCGGAAGAATTATTGCTAAGAATGGGGGCTTTACGCCCTCGTCCCGCACACTTTTATGCCAATCCTTCAAAGGACGAAAATGGTGATGGTATTCACGATAATTTTGTCCGTTACTACAACTTTAAAAGTGAACCAACGACCAGTGCGTACTACCTAGATGATATCAAAAAAGGTAGAAGTGTGACTTTCAAACATGTTGGTGAAGATTGGTGGGGTTACAGCAATAAGTACTACCAAAATCGCTACAATGTCGACAAGATTCGCATCACAGTGATCCGCGATAGCGATATTGCGATGAAGCATTTTGAAAAGGGTAAGTTGGATGCATTTGGTCTGGTTCTGCCAAGTCTATGGCACGATAAATCGAACACAGAACCGTACCAAAAAGGCTATATTCAAAAGTTCTGGGGTTACAACCAATTTCCAGTCGGTGCGGGCGGCGTATGGATGAACACCGCGATGCCTTTACTGGATGATTTAAACGTTCGCAAGGGCATTACTTACGCAATTGATTTTGATGGCATGATTGAGAATATCATGCGTGGTGACTACTCCCGTAAGCCAAACCCGACGGGTTATGGCCATGGTAAATACACCCTACCAGACGCGAAAGCACCGAAATTTGACCCCGCAAAAGCGGCCGAGGCATTCGAAGCCGCAGGCTTTAACAAAATTGGTTCCGATGGTATTCGTGTCAATGATAAAGGTGAGCGTTTAAGCTTCGAGCTGACCTACGGAACACCTGTTCATACTCCTCGTATTGCTTTTTTGCGTGAGCAAGCCAAGCTAGCAGGGTTGGATATTGAGCTCAAGTTGGTTGATGGCTCATCCATGTTCAAATACGTCCGTGAGAAAAAGCACGATTTGGCTTTCTTAGATATGGGTACGTCCGAGATCCCAACGTATTGGGAGTACTTCCATTCAGTCAATGCGAACAAGCCGCAAACTAACTCTTTCACAAACTACAGCACGCCAGAGCTGGATGAAAAGATCATCGAGTATCGTTTTAGCATGGATATGGATAAAAAGATCCAGCTAGGTCATGAGATTCAGCGTGACATCATTGATGCGCACGTTATCGTAACAGGCTACATGATTCCTTATGTCCGCTACGGTCACTGGCGCTGGCTAAAGTTTCCTGATAAGCCAATGAATCGCATGACAGAGGCGTTGTTCAGTGGTGGCATCATAGGGGATGGCACTTACTGGATTGATAGCGATATCAAGAAAGAAACCAAACAAGCGATGAAATCAGGCAAAGCTTTTGAACCTGTCGTCGTCGTAGATGACACTTATAAGCTGTAAGGATTGGTTATGGAAAACGATGTAATCCTAAGTGTTAAAGATCTCGAAGTTGAATTCACCACCGATGATGGACTAGTGAAGGTGCTGCATGGTGTGAACTTTGATGTGAGAGCTGGACGTACACTCGGTCTGGTGGGAGAGTCAGGCAGTGGGAAGAGCGTAACCTCAATGTCGATCATGGGGCTACTGCCTAAGCCATATGGCAACATCATCAAAGGTGAAGTGAATTATCGCGGCACCAACCTAGTTGATTTGCCTGCGGAAGAGATGTACGCCATGCGTGGCGATCGCATTTCGATCATCTTCCAAGATCCGATGACGGCGCTCAATCCAGTACACACTATTGGTCGTCAAATATGTGAAGTGCTTGAACTCCATCGACCAGAGCTCGACAAAAAGGAGCGGGAGGCTTTCTCGATTGAGATGCTGGCAAAAGTCAAAATCCCAATGCCAGAGAAACGATTGAATGAGTATCCCCATAACCTATCTGGCGGTATGCGCCAGCGTGTCATGATCGCGATGGCGTTGGCCTGTAAGCCGGACATTCTGATTTGTGATGAACCGACTACGGCGTTGGATGTTACGGTTCAGGCGTCTATCCTTGAACTGATGAACGAGCTTCAGGAAGAAACGGGCATGGCGATGATCTTCATTACTCACGACCTCGGGGTTGTGGCAGAAGTGTGTGATGATGTTGCCGTGATGTATGGTGGGCGTATTGTCGAAAAAGCAGAAATTTTTGAGTTGTTTGATAACCCGCAGCACCCATATACAGAGCGTTTGATGGGGTTGATGCCGAGCTTAGATAATGAGCCGAAGCAGATGATCGATATCAAGCCTATTGATGCCAGTATGTTTGCTAGTTAACTGAACAAAGTGAACGAGTCATAAAAGAGGATGTTATGGCAAAAGAAGTATTAAGAATTGAAAATCTTAAGCAGCACTTTGTTTCTGGTAAAGGGCTGTTCAAGAAAGGCTACACCATCAAAGCGGTAGACGGGGTTTCACTGTCTGTTTCTGAAGGTGAAACACTGGGGCTAGTTGGTGAGTCAGGTTGTGGTAAAAGCACCCTTGGTCGCACGATCTTAAAGTTATACGAGCCAACGGAAGGTAAGATTTTCTTTGAAGGTAAAGACATCACTAAACTGTCTGTCAAAGAGATGCGATCGCTGCGTAAAGACATGCAAATCGTCTTTCAAGACCCAATGGAATCACTCAATCAGCGTCATACCATCGGTATGATTCTAGAAGAACCGTTTGTTATTCATAAAATCGGTACGCCAGCCGAGCGCAAACAGTGGGTAAAAGAGCTTTTAATCAAAGTGGGCTTGCCAGAAACGGCAGTCAACCGCTATCCACATGAGTTTTCAGGCGGCCAACGTCAGCGTATCGGTATTGCTCGTGCGATTGCATTGAAGCCTAAATTACTGATTTGTGACGAATCGGTATCTGCGCTAGATGTATCGGTACAGGCACAAATCTTGAACCTATTACTACAACTGCAACAAGAGATGAACTTGGCGATCATCTTTATCTCTCACGATCTCTCTGTGGTGAAACACGTTTCAGACAAAGTTGCCGTGATGTATTTTGGTAAAGTGGTAGAAGCAGGCAGCGCGAAAGAAATTTATGCAAACCCGCAAAACGAGTACACCAAGAAACTCCTATCTGCGATTCCGATCACCCACCCTAAATATCGGAAGAAAAAGCGCCTGGCTGAAAAAAAGCAGCAAGTGGCGTAAGTGATGCCACAGGTCCTATAACACAAAAACGCTCCGCCAAATAAGCGGAGCGTTTTTATAGGCCTATGTTAGGTCTCTTGGTGTCGATTGGCGCTGAGTATTATGATTGATTGAAGATCGTTGCATGCTAAACTCAAGGCCTATCTTCTTTGTCTGGATAATGGGCCATGCCGTCGAATTTACCGAAATCCTTTAGTCGACCGTTCCTGAAAATCTTCCATATTTTGGAGGCGGTATTATTAGTCTCTATTACCTTGGCGACGCTGTACGCCATGATGCAAGAGTTTGTGCACGTATTTGTAGAGAAGCGTGTCTTACTCACGGATATTCTTTTGATGTTTATCTATCTGGAAGTGCTCGCCATGGTGCAGCAGTTCGTGATGAACGGAAAAATTCCGGTACGCTATCCTATCTATATCGCGATGATGGCGATCGCCCGCTATATCACACTAGGAATGAAAGAACTGGATGCGGTTTTGGTTGTGTGGTTATCTCTGGCAGCGTTTATCTTAGCTGCGGCAACCTTGCTCATCAGAGTCGGGCATCATTATTGGCCCTACGTTGATAACAGAACCTTGGAAAAAGATGAATAAAAGAAAGCCCCGTACTAGCGGGGCTTTTTTGTTTCAATACTCGATGACTTTTAGATCATTCAATATTTTGGATCTGCTCGCAGAATAGCATTGGTCATGCCCTGTGAGACCAGTGCTTTCAAGCGATTATGGTGAGTAACTGTATCACGTTACTCACCGATATACTCACCAGAAAGATTTTGGCTAATTTACTGATGTTGCATCCAAAGCAGCAGATCGGACAGCAACCAGGACTTGGTTGTACCAACTTGTTTGGCTACCGGAACTTGGCCTTTTCGGCTTAGCCTCCACCATGTGGTGTTGCTGACCGAGGTGATCCGTTTGCGCTCAGCTTCTCTCACTAGGCGCTCCGATTCACCGTATGCACTCAAAATCTCCGCTCTTTGTGCAAGAGTAAGTTCAGTATAATTCATTTTACTTCTCCTCTTCCACGCGATGGGACATCAACCAAGCATCGAGATCATCACGCTTGAAGTACAGCTTGCGGCTTGGTTTGTAGTGCGGGATCTGCTTAGCATGGGTCAGCTTGTATATGTACTTAACTGACAGACCTGTGTATTGGGCGGTCTCTTCAGCACTAAGAAACTGCTTTTGCAATGTGATCAAGGTGCGGAGTTCTTCTGTTGCGGTTTTGATATCTGCCAGAAGAGCTTTAGCTTCCGCTCGTTCCTTCTGGGAAATGGGAAAGTGGGAAATCATGCCTCACCTCCTTGTTGGAACTGGCTGAAATCAATGTTGATATTGAGGTCCTTTGCAATCTGGCTAGGAAATAGTTTGAAGTGCCTTTCTGCCTTCCCTGAAATGCTACTTTTAAATGTGCCTCGTGACGGTTCGTTAGTCTGAAGCCAGCCTTGCTTTTTTAATATCATGGCGGCTTGAATAACTTGATGATCAAATTCGAGTTTTAGGCCAGTTTTAAAAGCATCACGGCGGACATGCCAACTCAATTCATGACTACTCACTTTCCACCATCCGACCTTAGTCTCCGCACCTTGTGGTTTGATTGAATACTGGCTCTTGGGAAGAAACTTGCGCAGTTGCTCGCGAATATGTCGTTCCTCGTAATCAAATTCTTCGCTGTAGTTGGCTAGCCAAGCTTCAAAGACTTTACCGACCTCATATTTTACTGATCCTTTTTCCCAAGGGAGAATGCTCAATTCGATAGCGAGTTCACCGACAGCAGCAAGGAATGCAAAGCGATCCAAAGCAAAAGAGATTTGGTTACTTGGATTAATCTGGAGATCTTGAATCCAAGATTGGGAAATCTGTTTTACATGTTTGAGTAGTTTATTCTTTAAATCAGAAATCGCAGAGACCTGATTCAAAAATGGCTGTAAAGCGGTTCCATATTGCTCTGATGTTACATCAGCAATCCGTTCAGCGAATTCTTTTGGCGATTTAGAACCATGTAAGTTTTCAAATACACCAAATGTTTGAAACAGAGGAATCTCGAAAAAGCGCATAAGTTGGCCTGCTTGTGGCTTTTCATTCGACTTTGCTAGTTTTTGCTCCAGACTAATTTCACCGGTTGATAGACCAATCAAGCTCCAGAAATCCTGTGGTCTGTTAGCTAGTTTTTTCTCGCTACGGAGCTTGGATACTCCATTTCCTAATTGATAGATAGATTCAGACACCTCGTCAGGTTTAGCTTGGTTAAATTCATCAAGTAGCACTAGCATACCGTTTCTGTTTGTAGCTCGACGTTCAAGGCCAACATCAGTACTTTTCCATGTGTCTCGATATTGAAAATCAGAATAAACGGATGCTGATAAACGTATTAATGTTGTTTTGCCATTTTTTGATGAACCCATCAGATGAATTAAGAATGAGTCCCAACCAAGTTTTTCGAGTAGTGGTGCTGCAAATGCCGCACACAAAGCGACCATCATCAACGCATTACCTTGGCATAGTGCAGCGACGGAATCTTGCCATTCTAAAAAGGTTCCATTGGTGTTAAGCTTTTCTGGCGTATCACCCGTGTACATAACCTCCTGTTCTCCAAATCCAGCGACCCAGCTTGGTGTGACAAATTGGCCAAAAAACCAACCAGTTTTCTCTACGGTTACTACTGTTTTATCTGGATTTTCAGACATAAGGTAGTCGAGAATAAAGTGCCAAAACTTTGCTTTGTGGTGAATAAATAAACCAGTATCAGCTAATGTTTGAAGCATGCTTTTACCACCGTCAGCTAGAATGTCCCTCATTTTAAAGGCGCGCTCGTGAGCATTCCCTGCCCGAGAGATCCATTGTAAAAGCACACCAAAATCTTTCATAAAAGTAGGGTCATAGGTGAATGCTTTCACATATACTGGCCCTGCGATTACTATCGGGGCCTTTTCTTTCTGTTCTAAGACCAAGCCAATGTTCTTTGCTATTACAGTTTGGTTCATAAATTTGTCCTTAGTTGAAAGGCCGCGGCGCTATAGTTTTCAGCTGATTTCAGTTCATTTCGTTAACGTTTGCTATGGTATCTGTGCTGGCTGAATAATTAGCACTCTAGGACTGTCCAAACTGGGCTGTTTGGCGGTGATTTTAAGTGTGAGGTGAGATGGTTTTGGTTAAATGGCTATTACAGCATCATAAAGTGATACGCTTGCACATGTGAAAGTGTGAGGTCAAAATCGAGATAGGTATTCGCGCTATTATATGAACAAATATTTCAACTGGTGCTTAGTGCAAAATCCCTCAAGGCTTCCAAACGCATTTTGCGCCTTGGCAAATAAAGTGTCATCAAATTGGCTAGGGAACATTACTATTTTGCATGGTGATTGCAACGTGACATAGACCCTAAAAGGTTGCAGGATGCCGAATGGGTTGGTGGCTCCGTACATCCTCGAATCAGATGAGAATTCGTTTTCTTCCGTATTGATAACCAGAACCCGATTATCAAAATGCCAGCTGATATTTGCATCTCCATCCTGGCAGCGAGCTATCGCTTCTTTTATTATTTCTAGTTTTGCCTTTTCCAAATTTTTCATTAGCTACTTTTCCTTAGTTTTAGTGCTCTGAATTGTTCCGTCATAACATCGTTAACTTATTGATTTTTAGGGGTTGCATGTTGGGTTTTTCGTGAGATTATGAATTTATTCACTAAATCAAAGGAGTGTTAAAATGAATAAATTAATCTATCTCTCGATAGCCACTTGTTTGACGATCACAGGCTGTACTTCAACTTCGGAGCCAGTCGTTTATGACAGCAGCCATAGCCGCGCTTACAACATTGCACAAGCCGGTGGTTTGTATGATGTTAAAGACAAGAAGGTTCCGCGAGCTGACTATGAATCGCTAAGCTTTGCTGGTGATGCAGCAGCAAATACGCTGCTGTTTACCTCAAGTGCTGGGCTTGGCATGAGCCTCTCAGAAGGCTTCGGTATCGGTTTGCTTACAGCTGCTCTGGATAACCCAGATCCTGCAATGCGGAACAGCATCATGGCGTGGATGCCTCAATCTGAGGCAGAATCGCCAGCACAGGCTCAGAAGCTGCTGCTTGAGCAGGTAACACAGGCGATGTCGGCAACCTTAAATGAGCTTAGTGTTGGCTATGAAAAAACAACCCGCTACCGATGATGAAACCACTGAATTCTACTTCTACAGCGATGAACTAGGGTGTCCAAAATATGAACAAGGCATGACTAATCGAGATCTTTGCTATATGCGAGCGCAAATCATTGAGCCTTACCTCCACGTCAGCCCTGATTTTGTCGAGAGCAGTACTCAAGCCTACACCTTCAGCTCCAACCACAAGTTTCGTTACCATCGCTTCAAAGTAACTCCTGGAAAAACGGCAACTCTTCCCCTAGAGCAAATCTATGCTTCAGTCAGCAAAAAATTGCCTGAGTGGGCCTACTTATATATCGCATCTGGCAACTTGCAATTTGGTGATCAAAAAGTAACTGCGCCTTATCTGCTTGAACAAGGCCAGCCGAATTTGTTCATCATCCCAGATGAATCCTAAAGGAGGCTAAGTCAATGATGACGTTAACGACATTTTCCGACAAGCAATCTGACTCAAAAGCTTATGTATACTGGCGTGTTGGCACTAAGCGAGGCGGCATTCTTGATGTAACTTTAGGGTTTGAGCATAGCGATAGTGCACTGATTGCGGAGCTGTATGCCATCCAACATTTGCTCTTTGTCGAGCTGGTATTTGGCCGTGAGCCGGGTTCTGGCAACGGTTATTGTTTGACTGTATCGAAAGGTGCAATCAAAAAGCTTGCCCTTGGGCGTTCCGATAAAAAATACGCCTATAAATACTCGGCCTTCCTGCGAAATCGTATGGCTGGTGTCACCATCGAGGTTTCACTGTCGAAGGTTTTTTTACCCGTGATTAACGACACACCAATAGTGGAGCTTGCCGTTGATTCGCACGATTTGTCCTGTGAGCTTCAGACCATTAGTACGCCAGCAATGGGCAAGGTAAAAATCACCAAACATGCTGTCGAGCAATATGTATCTCGGCTCAGCTCAGGCAAGCCTAAGAACCCCTGGCTTTCGCTGGTTAAGCGTTTGCAGCATCCTAAGTTATGCCGATCCCGTTTAATGGACAAGGTTCACCAACATAAGGCTCGAAAGTACGGCACAGCTGATAACATTGAGGAGTGGCGGCATCCAGACGATGAGTTTCGCTTCCTTGTGCTAAAAAACGGGGATATTCGCACGCTAGTGACCAGTTATCCTCGCTGTTGATGTAAGCCTCCAACTTTCACAAGTGAAAGTTGGAGGCAAGGTAAATGCTGATTGTTTTTCGCGGCCAGCTACCGCGTATTCAGTGCCTTTAGGTCACGAAAGTAATCACATTTTATCTGGGTTCATTGGCGATAGCGTACTCTGTAGTTGCCCATTCTGGGCGCAACCCTATCGATTTAAGGCTTTGGTGGCTCACCGGCTCTGCCAAGCAGCTTCCAGAGTAGGTTGAATGCGTAGAAATGATCTCTTAAAGTAGCTTCACTCAAATCGTCTCGCCGGTTGTAATAGCGGTGAATATGCGCACGACCCACTTGCGGGGGCTGTTTCACTCCATGCTCGTTAGCCGCAATATCTTCTAGCGCTGTTATCAGCCGCTTAACCATATTACGGCGAGCAACCTTACCGCCATGGCGAACGTATTCATGGCACCTTTGCTTGATCCATCGTTCCATAATCTCAGCCCAAATAATTGTTTGTTACGTCAATACGACCGTGGCCCAGTTCTCTTGCTACTTGGGCACGGATCTCTTTATCCAATGCCCTCGCATGTGAAACGCTAATTTTAAGCTTATCAGCAAGGTATTGATGATGAGGCCTACCGTGACCAACTTCCGCTCGAACTGGGCATTCAGCTCGCATCAGTGTCAGGTAGCGCTCTTGAGCATAATGGTGGCGCTCTCCGTGAAAATTTACTGGTAAACGGGCGGCTTCTTTATAAGCGTCTTGGCGAAACTCTTTATAGGTCTGGTGAGCAGGGATCAGGCTTCTACCATCTTGAATTGCAGCCGCTCGTTGTAAAATATCTACTTGTTGCTGAGAGAGGATGGGCACGCAACGGTGGCGTCCTCCCTTGGTGCCATCTTTAATATCAATCACAGACTTTGTTGTCGCTTGTTTAAGCGCGGCTTCAGCATTTAACTTGGCTGACTCTTCAAATCGCAATCCAAGTTCCCGTTGTAGATCCAACAAAACGCCAACTCGTTCAGATGCAGCTGAGATTGCTAAATAATGAAGCTCAGGTGTGACACTTCGGCTTTGTTCGCCAACACCGGATCGGGTTGGTAAGCCGCCCTCACGAACAGGGGCAACACGAACTAGGCTATCTCCACGGGCGATCTCCATCACCCGATTACGGCACTCATATAATTTTGCGCCGTTGCCGGTGAAATTTGGTCACGCTCAAAGCGCTCTCGTAAATGCTCTGCATATTGCTGTAGATGGTGAGTCTCCAGCTTGCGCATGTCTTTTATCTCAAGCTCCGCTTTCGCCCAGGTCGCAAATACACGCCATCGATCATGGAGTGTTTCTCGTGTTTGAAAACTTTGCACGTTTTCCTTTAGCGCATTTAACCCTGCTCGGATCATATCCCTGTTCTGTAAGCCAAAATTGTAAGCGTCTGGATTTGCTCGTTCGCACCTCATTGCTGTCGTCCCTCAGGTTATTCAACTAGCGGCCATGCTTTTCATCATTGATTGGTAAGTGATAAGGCAGTTTTTCTAACAGCTCTGCTTGCTGCTTGGCCTCCGAGATCTTGCTCGGCGCATAGGGTAGATAAGCCCGATACCCACGGTGTTAGTTACTGTTAAACAGTTACGAATGAACATCGCTATGGAGAAAGCAACTCATTCAACTACCTGGTTCGTTGCATTGCATTTCTTTGTTGCATAGATACGTTGTACTGGTAGTAGATTCGGCTAATGTCATCGTCTTTGACTCCTTGTGTTGATGGAAGGGGCCTGCGATTAGCAGGATTTTTCGTGCATTTTCGTGCGCGGTGCGAAAGCCCTGACGCATTGAGCGACAAGGCTTTCGTCGGGGTAGCTACCCCCGTCTCTGTTCCCTGGCGGGAGACAGAGACGGGGGCTGGAGTACTGCTGTGTAAACAGCTATTTGGTTTGTGTTGCAGAGCAGGAGGTGCTCTGGTGAAGTAGGCAGGCTCGATATTGAGTCTGGATTCTGCAATCGAACAGGTCTGATCGCAGGTAGCTTTGGCTGTGCAGTAAAGCGTACGTACAGCAATACAGCAGCATAGTGCCGCAAATATAATCAAAAAAATCATGGTGTTTCCCTCTGTGTGAGAATAATCAGGCGAGGGAGTGCCCAGTAGGGGCGATTCCCCCACGTTGGGTTAGAGATTTAAAGGTCAAAGCCTTTGAGTTGATAGGTGTTTTGTAATTGCTGTTTTTGGCCAGCTACCGTTGATGCCCCTTCATATTTGCGCAAGAAAAGAGCGACGTCAATAGAAATCGAAAAGCGACTTTTAGGTTGTTTTGGGATGATCTGGCTAGCCTTTTCACAAAGGGCTTTTTGATGAAATGCTTTAGATATGAGAGGCCACCTACCTCTCACTTACCCAAATGCGATACTAGAGTGATCGCGTACTGAATTGTTTTTGGGGCAGATTTGAATTCGCTAAACTCAACGATCTGCTGGCAATTAAGCTCGTAAATATAATCACTACTCAAATGTGTGAACTGAACCAACCCCCACAATTACGTAACGTATTAATATTCTTGAAACTCAAGCAACTATATAAAGAATATGAAGAGATTTATTACCAACGTTATAGGCTCACAAGACCCGTTATTACAACTGTTAGGCAGTTCACCTTTGGAAAACTTAGTCGGATATGTCTATGGTATGGACTTCAATGAAGCGCATGTACTGACAAATGACTCATTTAAAGAAAAAGTAGCAGGCGTACCACACAACAGTTTTCTTATAGCTACAGCACTAAATCCTGACAACGTTTCAGTTGGTACTGAATTTGATAGAGAAGTTGTTCTTCTTCGTGTTCTTGGCCCCTCAAAGCTACCAACAGATGATGACTTTGTTCGTACTCGTATCGAACATAACCAGAGAAGAACAGCCACTGAGGTGTTCGCAAATGACAAGCTAGATGGGCTAGATGTTCTAACACACTCAGAGCTTCAGGCTGGAGGTCTAAGGTGTCGTATTCTAGGTACTTTTTTTCTTGATAATGGAGAACTTAGACTCGGTAGTGATATTGAGAACTACATGTCGTCCAACCGTTTGAGAGTGTTCAAACCAAGAGGAGATGCACTAGAAACGATAGTTAACCACGTAAACGAAGAAGTTAAGAAGAAAGCATTGGAAGAGGCGCAAAAGTCTGGCTTTACTTCGATGCCTACTGCGATAGAGATTGGAACGGTCCGTTATACATCCACCTCTCGTCTACATAGATCACCAACAGAAGCTCTTGTGCCAGTTCAGATCCAACCTACGGATTTTCTTGCCCGACGCACCGCTATTCTAGGTATGACTCGTACAGGTAAGTCTAATACTCTTAAAACCACAGTTTCATCAGTTGCACTATCTGCTGCAAAAGATAATGCCAAAGTTGGACAGATCATCTTCGACATTAATGGTGAATACGCTAACGTTAACCAACAGGATGATGGCAGCTCTATTGCAGATGTATTTGAGGATGACGTAATTTGTTACCGTGGAATGCCAAGTGCAGATTCTTCAGTAAGAGACCTTCGAAATAACTTCTATGAACAACCTGACATTGGGTTGAACATTATTCAAGATATCCTGAAAGATGAAAAAATAACCGCTGGTGATATGAGGATTTTGGTATCATCCCTTTCGTTCGATGAGTTACCCGATGATGCTACAGATAGCGAAAAAGCTCGATTTGAAAGGCTGCTTGCTGCTTTTAAAGCACTTTTATATTCAAGAGGTTTTGAACCACCAAAAGGGTATAGAGTCAAGTTCAGCGTTTCGAAGGATGTAAAACGCCAGATATTGGAGCAGAATTACACTGAAGTAGTAAGTGATCTCGAAGAGAAACTAGGTAAAAAGCCGACTCAAGGAGATTTAAAGAATGAAGCTGATGCTCATTTCCCAAATTATTCTTCTGGTGTAACCCTACCTGAGTTAGTTAAGTTCTTTTCAGATGCTCGTAGCGCAGATAAAAAAATTCGTAAAGCGTATGAATTAGCAGAAAGTGAATATAAGAAAAAAGGAACAAAAATACCACAAGGACTTTGGCCATCACTACGAAGTACAAAAAGTGGGGATGACTGGATCGACGATAACTTGAAGGCATTGATAAATCTTATTGTAGGAAAGAATGAAACTGATATGCCAATCCGTGTGAAAAGCTATTTAGGGCCGATTGCCGAATATCATAGTATTAATCGTGATGGCGAGGTAGAGGCTGAGATTTACGACCTGCTACTGGAAGGTAAGATTGTTATCTTGGATTTGTCAGTTGGTTCTGAAATGGTTCGCAAGGCTATGGCTATGCGTATCGCTCGACATATACTTTCGAATTCTATGGGGCGTTTCCACAAAAATGAAAAGCTCCCTAATATAGTTATTTACGTAGAAGAAGCTCATAACCTAATTGGTCGAAAAGATGACTTAATTGGCGTATGGCCAAGAATAGCGAAAGAAGGAGCGAAAGCAAAAATCGCATTTGTTTATGCGACTCAAGAGCCCTCTTCGATCCATCCCAACATTTTGGCGAATACAGAAAACTGGTTTGTAACGCATTTAAATAACGAAGATGAGTTACGCTCTCTAGGCAAGTTCTATGACTTCTCCGATTTCCATGATTCCTTGAAGACGGCGCAAGATGTTGGTTTTGCTAGGATAAAAACGCTCTCGTCTCCATTCGTCGTGCCGACGCAAATCAATCGTTTTACGCCGAAAGAACTTGCAGTTGAGTATGCAAAAATCAAAAGTCAGAGAGGTTCATAATGCCGTATAACGGAGAAATAGCGGGTAAGGGGGGGGCGACTCTGATGTGGTTAAAAATCCAGATGTGCAAGCCTTTCTGGAAAACTGTAGTTGCCTTACGCCACCTTCCGAAGAGGAAGCCCAAAAGATAACCGATGACTATATTTTATGGACTGATGGTAAACAGTGGTTGCCTGATTACGTAGTTGCTTCAGATGCTAGTCCTTACAAAGAGCCTTTACCTGGGCTCTTTCCTAGCACTCAGATTGGCTACGTAAAAAACAGTATGGTGATTATTGAGGTTTCAGAGTATGACGATCTACAGCCTGTACATTCAAATTATGTAGATCCATTTAAGGTTGCGGAGCTACATCGTAGTGGTGACCCTATTTCTTTCACTTTACCTGGGTGTAATGTTCGTTATAAAAACTCTGCAACGGTTAAAGATGGGTTTCGACTCGCTATTTACGAACAGCTTTCTGATATGCGTACAAGCTTTACTAATGACAGTAGCTTTAACGTGGTCGGGACTTTATTCGCGATTGATGATGGTGAAGTTTCGCTTAAAAGCTGTCCGTCATGTGGTAGTGAGGAGCACTTTAAATTCAAACCAAAGGAAGAAGTTCAAGTATGTTCGAGCTGTGGGCAATATGCTTATGTAACGGATGTTATGAGGATACATGAGCAGATTTCTGATTTGGGGGATAATGGCTCAGCTATTACTCGATTCATGAATGTAGTCGAGCATCTAATAATTGCTTCTTTCATTCGAATGGTTGGTTATCGAGATCCAAAACTACTAAGCCGCATGGCTTTCATTTTGGACGGCCCTCTAGCTATATTCGGTCAACCGGCTAAGGTTCACGCTAGATTGCTCAAGTTATATTCTAAAGTTTATAAGCACCTTGAGAGCAAAGGGTTAGAACCTCCTCTAATTCTTGGAATACAGAAAACAGGCCCTGCTGTCGAACATGCCATGGCACTTTCAAGATATATTGAAAAAGGGGCGTTTCGAGTAATTGATGACGAATACAGACATAAGTATATTGCCGCTCGCTCAGAGGCCTCTGACAACTTTGGTCATGAAACGTATTATGGACAGGACTTTATTTACCGTACCAAGAGTGGAAAGGTCTTCATCTTCGGTTTGGTTTATCCTTTTGAACGTAAAACCCCAACTAGCAATGAAGGTGAAGAAGGGAAACAAAAAGAAGCGAAGAGAAAGTTCGCTAAAGAAAAGGTAGAAATTCAGCGCTACTCTAACATGCTTGGAAAAGCGATGAATGTTGTGTCCCACTTCGAGCTAGAACTTTATGAGAATGCGATTGTTCCTATCGCACTCGCACATAGGCATGCTTCTATTAGCTTGGTGCCAGGAGGAAAGGTTCTAGATATTTTGTCAAAGAAAGGGTTGAATCTTTAGAACACTTTATCGGTTGGGAGAGCGAGCTAACTCATCGCTCTCTCAATATTTAATGTTTTGGGTATTCGTAACTTAGGACTGACGATTAATAGTTCGGTACCTTTTCTTTTATCTGCCGCACTGTAATTTAATGAAAACGTAAACTGTCTATTATCACAATATAGTTTTTTGATAGGTTCGGCGTTGTCATAAGTCAGCATCCATTTGCCATTAATTTGTTGAATTACATCGGCTAGTTCTGAATGATCGCTTGGCTCATAGAAATTGGTGTATAGGCTTTGGCCTTTTACAAAATATGGAGGATCAATACAGTAAAATCTCCTTTCTATAGAGGCTTCAATGTGATGTATGAACTCGATGGCATCCATATTATAGACATGAATGCGATCTCCATTAGCAGCTATCTTCCGAATCTTCTTAATCAGATTTTCTTTATTGAAACGACAGTTTAGTGGGTATTGGCTTTGCTGCGCTAAGCCACCAATTACCCCTGCTTTTTGAATAATGCCTGAACGATTTGTTCTATTTAAAAAAAATGTCGAAAAACCAAGTGTTAAGCAATCTACTTCGGTTTTACGTTCCTGAATTTCTTTTTGAACATGCCATTCTCTGATGCTAACGTCGGTACGCTCGATTAAGTCTATAAAGTCATCAGTATAATTAATAATCGAATGCCAAAATGACCAAACGGAAATGTCTAAGTCATTCAGATGTATATGAGGGACTACGTTTTTAAAAAGTAATGATAGAGCTAAACCAGCACCTCCGGCATATGGCTCGACGTAGTGTGCAGTTTTCAGATTATTAGATCTAATTATGTTAGTGACCATCGGTGTGATGGCTGTTTTCCCACCAGGATATCTGAGTGGCGATGGTGTGACTGGCATTTATTGCTCTCCAAAAACTATGCGAGCATTCTAGCATTGAATGTGGTGTTTGTTCATCGGCTGCATACATAATAGTTTTTTCTTAGGGTATAAGAGAGTGCTGCACAAGTCGGAGTTGAGACAAAAATGAGCTAGAGCAGCATAGACAGTTTACAGCCTCTTTGACATGTTCTTTCTTTTGTTTCTTGGAGAGTATCAATAACCGTATATCTATCTTGACTGTGGGGCTCTAAGAATGTCTTGTTAGTACATAGTTTATTATTTTCAATGGTTTATTGCATATCCGATGTTCTGTGCCAGACTGGTTATTAAGGTATAGATAAGGAGCTGGTATGGCAATCAAAATGATAGCTGTCTCAGCGGAAGCTGCGGCAAGGCACCCTGGTTGCGCAGGTATTGAGCCACATGCTTTCGAAGACAAAGAAGCGAAGACAACAATGCGTTGTGATTGGTTCTGGCCGCTAAAAGCCATGGTGAAATTGGTTCTTTTTGTGGTGCTGTTGTTTGCTTTGCCCAGCCCAATTTCATTTTTGATTATTTTGTTTACCGCATCATTTTGGTTGAACAAACTTCATCGACGTTCTGGTAGGCCAAGAAGGGGGCGAAGGTTTGCTGGACATGGACACATGTCGATGGGAGGTTGTTCGTTATCTTGCTTATCAAGTTCAGGAATATACCGAGCTGGATTGGCTGGGGCGGCGAGTGCGGAATTGATACCTGATACCACAGATTTCATCTCTGATTCGAGTTCTTCATTTTGGTGCGGTGATATCAACCCAGCAAGTGGCCTTCCCATGATTGATAACTCTTGTATTGATGTCGGCGGCAATGTGTTTGGAGATGACAGCATGACTAGCATTGATAGTGGTTTTGACTGTGGTGGTATTAGCTGCGACCCATTTGATTCAACGATTTAAGGAGGCTGTATGGATTTGCTTTGGTATTGGCTCGCGGGGCTGCTTTTGACGATAGTAGCCGTTGGAGGAGTGTATTGGTATGCTGCTCATCAGGCTAAGCGGAATGGGAATCATAAGTAGGGTAGTGTTCCCAATTTCCCACTTTCCCGAGTTCCGAAGGTTATGGAGAGTATTTGCTTAAAGATACTTGGCTATACGATCTGCAACCTTCTGATGTGCTTCTCTTCTTTCTTCCAGAAAATCGTGACGATTGTAGATGCCCTCAACGCCCTTGAGTTTGTGATTTAAACACCTTTCAGCTACTTGGCCTGCAACGCCCTCAGCAGAAGCCAGTGTTCTGAAGGTACGGCGTAGGTCATGGACAACAAAGTAATCAACCCCTTCCATTTTATTTTTGGTTGGCCTCTCTTTGTCACGACCAAACAAATATTTAATAGCGGTGGTTATTGTATCTGAGCCCATGTATGGATTTTTGCTCCTCCTTCTACTCGGAAATACATAATCGGAGTCAAGCGCTCTGATTTTGAGTTCTTGCAGCCACTCTAAGGCTTGATGAGGAAGTGGGATAGTTAATGGTATGCCATTTTTGGTTCTTTCCTTAGGTATTTCCCATAGAGCATTTTCTAAATCAAACTCAGTCCAAGGCGCTTGGCATAACTCGCTGTTTCTGACGCCAAGCACTAGATACAAGCAGCAAGCTAGATAGTTCTCTCGTGTAAAGCTTACATTGTTCTCTCTGAATACTCGAAACACAGTTACTATCTCACCCTCGGTTAAGACTCTGGCTCGACTCTCTTCGACACCGCCAGCGTCGTTGACACGAAAAGCTGCGGCGGGATTGATCTGGGTAAGATCTAGCTTATTGGCATGCCGGAACAGTTGCTTCATGTACATGAGTGTATCGTTAGCGATGGTTGGTCGATTGCTATCAACAATACGCCTGATGACTTCTCGCACATCCAGCGCTGTTACCTGATCGATTTTAAGCTTCCCAATTACTGGTCGGATCTCTTTGGTGTAAACACGCTTTGGAATGTTTGGGTGCTTGAGCTTGTCTTTAAGATCATGCTCAAACCAGTCTTCAAACAGGTCATCGGCGGTTTGAATACCGGACCATTGGCGACGTTGTCGTTCTGCCAGTGGATTGATGCCTTGTTGGATCAGCTTACGTTGTTGGAAGGCCGCATCGCGTGCATCTGCAAGGGATAGTTCCGGATAGGACCCAAGTGTCATTTCTGGACGACTGCCGTTGATTGAAAATCGCAAGATCCAAAACGGTTCTCCAGATGCGGGTACAACGAAGTAGAGGCCATTACCATCTGCGGTTTTGCGTGGTTCATCTTTGGCTAAAGCGGCGACTTTTCGTGCGTTGAGCTTGCCCATATAGTTCTCCTTATCATGGAAAGTTACTCACCATTTAAGGGCATACTAGATCAATCCTACTCACCACTAAACTCACCAGTTGGTTGAAAATACAGGTAAAGACCTGAAATCTCCTGAAAACAAAAAAGCCCCTATTTACAGGGGCTTGGTAAGGTTAAGTAAGCTCAAAGAGACTCAAAATACCTTATTCAATATTTTGGATCTGCTCACGCATCTGTTCGATCAGAACTTTCAGTTCAACGCCCGATGCGGTGATGTCGGTGCTGATGGATTTCGACGCTAGCGTGTTCGATTCACGGTTGAACTCTTGCATCATGAAGTCCAGACGACGACCCACTGCGCCACCTTTTTTCAGAATGTTTGTGGTTTCTTTTACGTGAGAGTCCAAGCGATCGAGCTCTTCAGCAACATCCGACTTTTGCGCTAGCAAAATCAGTTCTTGTTCGATACGAGACGGATCCAGTTCCACTTTAGCGTCTTCGAACTTCGAGAATAGTCGCTCACGTTGCCATTCTAAAATTTCTGGCATGCGCGCACGCACTTTTACGACTTCGGCAGAAATGGCGTTCAAACGCTGTTCAATCAGCGCTTTCATGTTCTCGCCTTCACGAGCACGCGCTTCAATAAACTCATCCATTGCGCCATCAAACGCTTCTAGTAGCACTTTATTTACCGCATCCATGTCTTGCTCTGGCGTTTCCATTACCCCCGGCCATTGCATGACTTGAAATGGATTGATTCGGCTCAGTTCACCAGTCATGTGCATAACTTGTTCAGCGGCCTTAATTACTTGGCTAGCAAGCGCTTCGTTGATGCTAAGCTCACCTTTTGCGGCAGGGTTTGCTTCAAAACGCAGATTACATTCCACTTTGCCTCGCGCTAAGCGCTTACGAAAACGCTCGCGTAAAACGGGCTCTAATCCGCGAAATTGTTCTGGCATGCGGAAGTATGTTTCTAAATAACGCTGGTTCACGCTGCGGATTTCCCATACCGCAGAACCCCAGTCGCCTTTTACTTCTTTGCGTGCATACGCTGTCATACTGTAAATCATCGAATTTTCCTGTCTTCATTTTTTGAAAATTACTTCAAGAGTGTATCACGCTGCGTCGATAGGTGCGCGGGATGTATGGATTGTTTATGTTGTGCCTGCGGCGTAACCTATGAATCCGGAATCGATTCCGTTATAATCTTCGCCCAACCAAATCGTCTTCTCCTCATATTTAAGGTAGATGCCCATGCGTCCAAACGATCGCAAGGCGGATCAAGTTCGCCCTATCAAAATTACTCGTAACTACACAGCTTACGCTGAAGGGTCAGTGCTAGTTGAGTTCGGTAACACCAAAGTGTTGTGTAATGCGACCGTAGAAGAATCTGTGCCACGTTGGCTAAAAGGCCAAGGTAAAGGCTGGGTTACAGCTGAATACGGCATGCTACCTCGAGCAACACATTCTCGTACTCGTCGTGAAGCGGCAAGTGGCAAACAAGGCGGCCGTACGATGGAAATTCAGCGTCTTATTGCGCGAAGCCTACGTGCTGTTGTCGATCTAAAAGCCATGGGTGAGTTCATGATCACCGTTGACTGTGACGTTATCCAAGCTGACGGTGGTACCCGTACTGCATCTATCAGCGGCGCAAGTGTTGCAATGGCCGATGCGTTCCAACACCTAGTGGATAGCGGTAAGCTAAAAGCGAATCCAATGAAAGGCCACGTAGCGGCAGTTTCAGTTGGTTTGCTAGGCGATGATGTTCTGTGTGACCTTGAGTACGTTGAAGATTCAGCGGCAGACACAGACATGAACGTGGTAATGACCGAAGAAGGCAAGATGATTGAAATTCAGGGCACTGCAGAAGGTGAACCGTTCAGTCACGAACAGCTGATGGCATTGCTCGAGTCGGCGAAAATCGGCATTACGGAAATTGTCGCAGCGCAGAAGGCGGCGTTAGCCAATTGATTTTAATAGCTCCCATTATGGGGGCTATTTTTTTATCTCGACAATAGAGAAATGAATGATTGTCGAGAAGAGACACAAGAAACCAAGGACATAGAGAGAAAATAATGAAAGCATACCAGCGTGAATTTATTGAGTTTGCACTTGAGAAAGAAGTTCTTAAGTTTGGTGAGTTTACTTTGAAATCTGGCCGTAAAAGCCCGTACTTCTTTAACGCTGGTCTTTTCAATACTGGTCGTGACCTAGCGCGTCTTGGTCGTTTTTACGCAGCCGCGCTCGCTGATTCTGGCATTGAATTCGATGTACTGTTTGGCCCTGCGTACAAAGGTATTCCTATTGCAACGACAACAGCAGTCGCGCTGGCGGATCATCACGATATCGACACGCCTTACTGCTTCAACCGTAAAGAAGCGAAAGATCACGGCGAAGGCGGTAACCTTGTAGGCTCTGCGCTTGAAGGTCGAATCATGCTAGTGGATGACGTAATCACAGCAGGTACTGCGATTCGTGAATCGATGGAAATTATTAAAGCAAATAGCGCTGACCTTGCGGGTGTGTTGGTTGCTATCGACCGCCAAGAGAAGGGCAAGGGCGAGCTTTCTGCGATTCAAGAAGTTGAGCGTGACTTTGGTTGTGCCGTGATTTCAATTGTAAGTTTGGGTGATCTTGTTACTTACTTAGAAGAGAAAGGTGACGCTGCTGAGCACTTGGAAGCAGTTAAAGCCTATCGCTCGGAATACGGCATTTAATTTGTTATTTTTTCTGAAAAAGTAAAAAGGGCAGATGGATATCCATCTGCCCTTTTTTTTGTTTTTGGATTTATCGCCTTGACGACTTACTTATAGCGAATGCCTTTCTCGACATGCTCATCTTGCATGGTTTTGTAGCGTTTATGGAGCCACATCCATTGCTCTGGAGCGCGTAGGATGACCTCTTCCACATACTTGTTCATGTAAGCGGCAGCGGCGACTTCGTCTTTTTGTGGATAGTCGGCTTCAATGCACTTATCGGCGATGATGTCGTATTTCCCTTCACCATTGCGAAACCCTGAGCCTGGGATGATCGCACATTTTGAGGTATACGCCAGAATGCTTGTACCAGTTGTAGTACACGCATCGTCTACGGCAAAGAAGGGCACAAATACAGATTTTTTTCGACCGTAATCGTGATCCGGCAGATAGAACAGACGCTCACCGCTGCGTAATACACGAATCATCTTTTTCACATCTTTACGATCAATCAGTTTATTGCAGTTATGTGTCCGTCCCCAATACTGGATAAAGTTATAAGCAGGATTATTATGCGGACGAAACGCGCCGTACCCGGCCACGCCGAGCACGGCGAAAGCACGTGCAGTGATCTCTAGATTAAGAGCATGGACACAACAAAGTAGGACGCCTTTACCTTCTTTGGCTTTTTCACGCAGTGCGCCGAGATCTTTCTCGACGATAAGTTTTTTAAAGCGCCAAGTCGGCCAGAACCAAGTGATTCCGGTTTCTATGAGTGCCATACCGGTATTTTTGAAGTTCTCTTCAACAATATGTTGAATCTCTTCAGGTGTTTTGTCTGGAAAGGCCAATTCTAAGTTACGTTGAGCAACGTGGACACGCTTTTTACCGTAGCGCATGCCAAGTTTACCGAGTGAACGACCTAATGAAAGCAGCAGCCGATAAGGAAGAATATTGACGAGGATGGCCAACAGACCAAAACCAAGCCATACGCCCCAGTTACGAGGGTGAAGAAGTGAAAGAGAAAACTCGGGCTGCGTGTATTTGTCTTTACTCATAATCTTTTACTTTATTTGTGCACTCAAAAGCGCCCAGTACTCGTCAAAGTTTGCAGTCGGCTGGTATTTAAAGTCGCTACGCACAAAGCGGTTTAGGCTACCCTCAACTTGTCCCAGAATTTGCGCGGCTAGGATGCGCTCTTCGACAGGGAAAGACTTCCCTTCACGAATCTTACGTTCACGCAGGATCTGGCGCAATTGTGTTTCTATGCGCTCAAAGAGTTGATTGATGCGTTCACGTAGGCGTTCATTTTCAAACATTAGAGCATGGCCCGACAAAATGCGTGTCAGACCAGGGTTACGTTCAGAGAACGCCAAAATCAGGTGCATCACCATACGAATACGCTCTAGAGTATCTTTTTCGTCGTCTAGAATACGGTTGATACGTGTCATCAAGGCTTCTTCAATGAACTCAATCAACCCTTCGAACATGCGCGCTTTACTTGGGAAATGACGATACAGCGCGGCTTCTGAAACGCCGACTTGCTTGGCCAGTTTTGCCGTAGTAATGCGTGAAGCGCCTTCTGTTGATTCAAGCATTTCTGCCAATGCTTGTAAGATCTCTTCACGACGGTTGGATTTTTTACTGCCGGCCATTAGTTACTTCCTTTCAAAATACAAAGTTGAGCGGAGGGGATTATAAGACGCTATTTCGCCTCAAACTAGACCACTAAGGGTGGAATGGGAGATTTAACACCCTTAGTTGTCATGTTTGTACCAAATTTATGCCAGCTTTTGTGAAAAGTTGGCAGGGTTTTCAAACGTTAGTTACATCAAGTGATGCATTTTTTCGAGAATTCTAAAGCTCAATGCTTCTTTTGATTCTAAAGCGAGCGCAAGTTCACCCTCAGGCCAGTACAGGGTAATCGCGTTGTCGTTGCTGTTAAATCCTTGCCCTGCAACCGAAACGTCATTCGCACAGATCATATCGAGGTTTTTCTTTGTTAACTTGCCTCGAGCATAGGTCTCTACATCATTGGTTTCAGCCGCAAAACCGACGGTAAACGGACGCTTCTCCGTCATTGCTGCTACAGAAGCAACAATATCAGGATTTTTGACCATATTAATGACCATTTCGTCATTGCCTTCAGTTTTTTTCAACTTTTGAGACGCGATCGTTTGTGGGCGGTAGTCAGCAACAGCAGCGCAGCTAATAAACGCATCATGCTTGTTTGCGTGTGCCATAACGGCTTCGTGCATCTCTTGTGCACTGGAAACATTAATGCGCTCAACACCTACGGGCGTATTTAAACTGACAGGACCGCTCACGAGGGTGACTTTGGCTCCCATCTGCGCTGCGGCGCTCGCCAATGCATAGCCCATTTTACCGGAGCTATGATTCGTAATGTAACGCACTGGGTCAATCGCTTCGCGAGTTGGGCCAGCGGTGATGAGTATCGACTTACCTTCTAGCAATTTTGGTTGAAAGAACTGTTCACATAGATGCACTAGCTGCATTGGTTCCAGCATTCGACCTGGTCCCACATCACCACAGGCTTGCTCTCCTGCCGCAGGACCCCAGATGTGCATACCGCGACGCGCTAACGTTGAGATGTTCTCTTGGGTTGCGAGATTGCGATACATCTGTTGATTCATCGCAGGAGATACAGCAACAGGGGAATCCGTAGCGAGCACAAGCGTGGTAAGCAAATCGTTCCCCATACCTGCAGACATGCGCGCGATTAAGTCCGCGGTCGCTGGCGCTAGTAGTACTAAATCTGCCCATTTGGCCAATTCAATATGGCCCATAGAGGCTTCCGCTGCTGGGTCTAATAAACTGTCTGAGACAGGACGGCCCGAAACGGCTTGTATGGTTAAAGGGGTAATGAACTCTTTTGCTGCTTTCGTCATTACCACTTGAACTTGCGCTCCTCTCTCTATGAGGCGACGGGTTAGCTCCGCACATTTATACGCGGCAATACCGCCACTGATGCCGAGTAGAATTTTCTTTCCTGCTAGTGTTTGCATGTGAGATCTCCAATTTGATGACCGGATTTTAACACAATTCAAAGTCTGACCGCCCGAGCATATATAACGAGAAGATAATTCACATCAAACTCCAGAGTATTAATCTGACCGAGGAAGGGAAAATTCGCGCCTACCTCACAGACAAGTTGCGCGGAGTTTGCAAGTCTGAAAAGAAAAAGAGGTACTGGAAACCATGGTGTTGAAAAGTCGAAACAAATTGCTGCTGATAACCCTAATTCCGTTGTTGTTGATCACCACGTTGATCTCAGTGGTGTATTACATCAACAGCAGTATAAGTTTGGAAGCGGAGCTGGCAAGAGACAGGCAAGAGCTCATCGAAACGAAAAAGAAAGAGTTACAAGCCTACATGATGATGGGTGTGACGGCGATAAAACCGTTATACGACACGGATGTAAATGGAAGTAATAAAGAGGCAGCAAAAGAAATTCTGAAAGCTATGCGCTTTGAAAGCGATGGTTACTTTTTTGCCTACGACTCTCAAGGTGTGAATACGTTACATGCCATCAAACCTTCTTTAGAGGGTAAAAACCTTTACGACTTAAAAGATGAAAATGGGGTCGCAGTTATCGCGGGCTTGATTGATGCTTCTCAAAAAGGGGATGGGTTCCTCTATTTCTCGTGGCACAAACCGACCATTGACGCACAAGCGCCTAAGCTAGGCTATGCAGAATATTTATCGAAATGGGACTGGGTTTTAGGCACTGGTGTTTATATTGATGACATCGACCAGCAAGTTGCGATGCACAGAGAGTTAAAAACTCAAGAGCTAAAAGAGCATACGTTATCTGCCGTGTTGATTTCCGTTGTTGGGTTGATCATTACCAGTGTTCTCACCAGTATCGTGGTGTCGAAAGGCATTCAGCCATTACAACATGTCGCGGCGTCATTGAAAGATGTAGCCGCAGGCGGCGGTGACTTAACGGCTCGTTTAAAAGTCGAAAGTCAGGATGAAGTCGGTGAAGTGGCGGCCGCGTTTAATGAGTTTATGGATAAGCTGCACCCACTGATGCAGGATATCCACCGCTCTGCGACGACAGTACAGACCGTTTCTCAAAGCCTGAACACTCAGACCAGCCAAGCGAGCGGTCAAATGCAGGATCACTGTTTAGAGACGGACAAAGTCGTGACGGCGGTGACACAAATGAGCATGACAGCGAAAGAAGTAGCGAGCAATACCAATGCGACTGCACAGGCGATTGAGGATGCCAACAGTCAAGTTACCGAAGCTCAGCGTGAAGTGGAACAAGCAATTGAAGGCATTACCGAGCTAGTGAGGGAGATAGACAGTACGTCAGATGCAATTTCTGAGTTGAGTTTACAAACCGAAAAAATAACCAAAGTGCTGGATGTGATTGGCGAGATAGCTGAGCAAACGAATTTGTTGGCCCTAAATGCGGCGATTGAAGCGGCTAGAGCGGGTGAGCAAGGCCGAGGGTTTGCCGTCGTTGCGGATGAAGTTCGCTCGTTAGCCAGTCGTACGCAAAATAGTACTCATGAAATTGGTGACATGCTTAAGCAGCTGCAAAATGGTGTATCAAGAGCGGTCAGTACAATGTCGGTGAGCCAAAAACGAGGTGTAAAAACGGCGGAAGAGTCCGCGCTCATTCAGCAATCTCTTTCTGGTGTTCATCATTCTATCGGAACAATTCGAGATATGGGTATTCAAACCGCGTCTGCCGCCGAAGAGCAAAGTGCGGTTGCAGAAGACATCAACCAAAACTTAGTGGCTATTCAACAGATCGTGAACAACATTAATGAGACGTTGCAGCATGCCGAGTCAATCAGCACGCAGCTATCACAATCTGGAACAGAAATTCACGGCTTGGTTGGCAACTTTAAACTCTGATGAACTGTTAAGTTGCATGGAAAGCACTGATGGTACGAAGAAAGCGAAAGTCATACTCGACTTTCGCTTTTTGTTTTGTGGAATAGGGGCACTTTCCATATAAAGAGACATCAGATGATACTGAAAGCTATGCCAACTGAGTCCATGCCCAGGGAGAAGCTGCTGCAACGAGGACCGCAAGCATTAACCGATGCTGAGCTACTGGCTATTTTCTTGCGCACAGGCACCCACGGAATGAACGTGATTGAGCTTGCAGACTTCCTTATTCAAGACTTTGGTTCGCTAAGACAACTATTTTCAGCATCAGAGCAAGAGTTTTGTCGTCATAAAGGGTTGGGACAAGCCAAGTATGTTCAGTTGCAAGCGGTACTAGAAATGACGCAGCGCTATTTAGCGGAAACGCTAAAGCGTGGTGACGCCTTAACCAGCCCCGACCAAACTAAGTTATATCTTTCTTCTATTTTAAGGGATCGGCAAAGAGAGGCTTTTTATATTCTTTTTCTCGATAACCAGCACCGAGTGATAAAAGATGAAATTTTATTTGAAGGAACGTTGGATGCCGCGTCGGTTTATCCGAGAGAAGTCGTCAAGCGAGCTCTGCATCATAATGCGGCGGCTTTGATTTTGGCGCACAATCATCCTTCAGGCGTTGCTGAGCCGAGCCAAGCTGACAGAAGGATTACAAGGCGTCTCACCGACGCATTAGCATTGGTGGATATTCGTATTTTGGACCATTTCGTCATCGGAGATGGGGAAAGTGTCTCTTTTGCTGAAAGAGGCTGGATATAACTGTGCGTTTTTTAGGTTGTTAGTTGCTAAAAATCTGCTATCATCCACGCCACTAAATTTTTAACTGAATTCAGCTTGGACTGCTAAAAAAAAATCTGCTGTCTAAAAAAAGATCACGAAAACCTGTAAAAAGGATCTGTTCGGGTCTTGAGCAATGCATATCAAGTTAGTATAATGCGCGACCTTTGATAGCCTTGTATGGATTTTCCATAGCGGTTCTTAACCTCTAACTTCTTTTCGAGAGATAGAGAGGTTCGGCCACCAAGGTTGATATCGAGCTGAAACGATTTTGGAGAAGACATTCATGTCACGAGTATGCCAAGTAACTGGTAAGCGTCCAGTAACGGGTAACAACCGTTCACACGCACGAAATGCTACTAAGCGTCGTTTTCTGCCGAACCTACAAACTCATCGTTTCTGGGTAGAGAGCGAAAAACGTTTTGTTAAACTACGTCTATCTGCTAAAGGTATGCGCATCATCGACAAGAAAGGTATTGATACTGTTCTTGCAGACATGCGTGCACGTGGCGAAAACGTTTAAGAGGAAATAAGCAATGGCAAAGAAAGGCGTTCGTGAGAAAATCCGTCTAGTATCTTCAGCAGGTACAGGCCACTTCTACACAACTGATAAGAACAAGCGTAACATGCCAGGCAAATTTGAGATCAAAAAGTTTGATCCAGTAGTTCGCCAGCACGTTATGTACAAAGAAGCAAAAATCAAATAATTGGTTTCAGTCTCTTTGATGAATTGAAAAACCCAACTTTCGAGTTGGGTTTTTTATTACCTGAATAAAAGTGCTGAAGAAAAGGTTCAGTACGTTATCGGATAATAAAGCACTGCTGAAGTCATTTTATCGGTCCGACGCTACACTAGAATTTTTGATTTATCGCTCTCTACCGCTTTGCCACCAATTCTCTACACACTTGCACACCGTTGTTCTAGTCAAGCTCAATACTCTTTGGTAGTTTACTCATAACTATAAGAGAGTAGAGATGGTTATGCGTGTGAGTCCGGCTCGTCGCCGCCGATGGAACAATATTCTTATTCTGGGCATTATCGCGTTTATAGTGATCTTAAATGCGCCGATGTGGATCAAAACTTACCTATTAACAGACCAAGCAGACCCCTACCCAAATGTACTTCGCTCCGATTATACGGTGGAGTCTTTGTACTATAGTGGCTGGGAGTTCGAACTGCATGATGGACGGTGGCAATCTAACGTCAAAGTCGATGCACCGATCAGTGAACTTGTATCACGCTGGCAATCATTGGAAGGGACCGAGCTTACCTCGGAACAGTTAGATCATTTAAAACCTAACCTGACGGCACCTGAAACGGTAGAAGTCTGGTATCAAGATCTCGAAGAGCCGCAGCGGGTGACTTTCTTTCGTTTACCTGATTTCTGGCTATTTAAAACCTGGCAAGACAAATGGGTCGCTATCTCCGTCGATGAAAACTACCTTATGCCAGAGTAAAGCCTTTTTGCGTCTATACCCCTAATAAGCTTCTCTATTTATCGTTTTTCTTTTCGATTATGCTAGCAGCGAGAACTATTAGCCGGTGAATTGGAGAATCTAATGCCTGAGTTGCCAGAAGTAGAAGTCAGTCGTATGGGGATTAGCCCCCACATGGTTGGACAAACGATCCAGTCGTTTACTTTTCGAACGCCTAAATTGCGCTGGGATATTCCTATAGAGCTTAAAAAATTGGAAGGGCAGGTGATCCGTGCGATTAGCCGTCGTGCGAAATACTTACTGATCGAGACAAACACAGGTACAGCCATTGTTCACTTGGGCATGTCTGGGTCTTTACGTGTCCTAGATGCCGACTTTCCGCCAGCAAAGCACGATCATGTGGATCTCAAACTAAGCAGTGGAAAAATACTACGTTATAACGATCCGCGTCGTTTTGGGGCATGGCTGTGGTGTGCTCCTGGCGAGTCACATGCTGTACTAGCAAACATGGGGCCTGAGCCTTTAACTGAAGAGTTCAACGTGGAGTATGTAGCGGAGAAAGCTAAAAATAAGCGTGTTGCTGTCAAGCAGTTCATCATGGACAACAAAGTCGTGGTTGGTGTCGGGAACATCTACGCGAATGAGTCGTTGTTTAAATCTCGAATTCACCCTTCAAGGCCCGCAGGTAAGCTGACTTCTCAAGAGTGGGGGGTACTTGTTGAAAATATCAAAATGACACTTGAGATTGCCATTACGCAAGGTGGGACTACGCTGAAAGACTTTGCGCAAGCCGATGGAAAGCCGGGTTACTTCGCACAAGAGTTATTAGTTTACGGAAAAGCCGGAGAGCCATGCCCAGAATGCGGCGAACGACTTCAAGAGCTAAAAATAGGGCAGCGTAATACCTTCTTTTGTAGTGAGTGTCAGAAGTAAGTCGAGCTATTATCTAGCTTAAGTTGTTGTAATCTTGCGCTCGAGCCTCAATAATTCAATCAGTTTCGAATAACTTAGTAAATTATATGAAAGTCATTTATCCGGGCACTTTTGATCCAGTGACTAATGGTCATCTCAATCTAATAGAACGCACTCACGAAATGTTTGATGAGGTTGTGATTGGCGTAGCCGCAAGCCCATCGAAGAACACCATGTTTTCATTGGAAGAGCGCGTTGCACTGATGCAGGACGTTGTAGCGCATTTACCTGGTGTGACGGTAAAGGGGTTCTCTGGGTTATTAGTGGATTTCGCGAGAGATGAGCAAGCTAAGGTTCTTATTCGTGGTTTGCGAACAACGGTAGACTTTGAATACGAGTTTGGACTGACCAACATGTACCGAAAGCTATTACCAGGTATCGAAAGTGTATTTTTGACACCTGAAGAAGAGTTTGCATTTCTATCGTCGACTATCGTGAGAGAAGTGGCCATTCATGGCGGAAGTATCGATCAGTTCGTTCCCAAGCCAGTAGCCATCGCGATTGGGGAAAAACTGAATGAAAGACAGTAAATTCCCTTATTATTTCTCAAACGCTCTCTCGATACTTATCCCTCGTTTTGTATATCGAGCACAAGCAAAGCGTTTACTTTCGAATTTAACTGAAGCCGAGAAGCAACTCTGCCTTGAGCGGATGAACTATTACAACAAGTGTGAAACGCCGTTTTCAGTCGATAGCCGAGAACAAAGTTACGCGACCATCGATACATTCAAAAAAACGAAAGGCTGGACGTATTTTTTCGATCTTCGCCAAGTTGTACGCTATTTCCCTTCCAGTTTTGCGTTTAACTACATCAACGGCGATGTTACACACATTCCCAATGTACCGAGCTTTATAAAAAGCCGCCCTATTTTGGGTAACAACCAAAATTCAGTGGTATTGAAACTCAACCAAGTTCGTCATTTTAAATTTATTGATGATTCTGTTCGCTATCAAGATAAAAAGGACATGGTAGCGTGGCGCGGCGTGGGTTTTCAGCCGCATCGTAAAAAGGTGATTCATGCGTTTTATAACCATCCGCAATGCAATATTGGCCAGACCCGCCCGGTAGAAGGGAAACCATGGGAAAAGGGCTTTATGAGTATTGAAGAGCAACTGCAGTATAAGTTTTTGCTCTGTATAGAAGGCAATGATGTGGCCACCAACCTTAAGTGGGCTATGTCGTCTAACTCCTTGGTTATTATGTCAAAGCCAAAATATGAGACTTGGTTTATGGAAGGTAAGTTAGAGGCTGGTGTCCACTATGTTGAAGTGAAGGATGACTATTCGGATTTGCCCGAAAAGATGGACTATTATCTAGCGAATGAGCAAGAAGCATTAGCGATCATTGAAAATGCGCACCAGTGGATTGAGCAGTTCAAAGATAAACGTAAAGAGCGTTTGATCTCATTGATGGTTGCCGATAAGTACTTCGCTTTATCTCAGCAACAATAAAAAAGGGGCGTTTCGCCCCTTTTTTATAATCTTAAGCTTCTAGAAATTGTTCAACACCATTCTCACAGCGTTTAAGCTTGTTTTTAATGGTGTTCTCTAAAATCTCGTCATTTTGTCCGAGTGACGCACGAGAGTTTTCTACGTGGTACAAGTGGTAGCCTACACCTGCGAATTTTAGGTAAAGACGTGACTTACCCGCATTCAACATGCGATGAACAAACTCGCTGTCTTCGCGTCCCCATCCAACAAAATCTTGGTTGAAGCCATTCACCTCGATGACATCTTGTCGCCAAAACGCCATGTTGCAACCGCGAGTGGCTTTATCGTTATTGCGCTCGTAAGAGAACCATTTCGATAGCAAAGCGTTGGTGATGCAGTTTTTACGATTGCGAATGCCTTTGCTGAAGATAGAAGGTACTAAGCCGTTTTCCATGATGGCCTTGCTGCAGTTTTCATCCGTTAACACACGTCCACCCTGTACAAAACAATTTGGCTTTGCGACTTGCTTATGTGATTCAATAAACGTTTGAGACAATACCATGTCGCCATCAATCATGATGAGGTAGTCACCTGATGCTTTTGCGATAGCACGGTTGCGGCTCATCGAAAGTTGAAAGCCATTATCTTCGTGCCAGCTATGGATAAGTGGCACGGGAAAGCCGTCACGAAGTTGGTCGATCATTGCTTTGGTATCGTCTCGAGAACCGTCATCTGCAACAATGACTTCATCAGGCAAAACGGTTTGACGTTTCACGCTTTCTAACACCGCTTTTAATGCTTCTTTCCAGTTGTAAGTGGTGATAATTAAAGTCGTTTTCATGATTTTTTTGCCTGTTCACGTAAGTAGAGATCGATATATTTTACAAAAGTAGAGTGCATGCTTAGCCAAGCTAGAATGAAACCATGTTTGCCATCAAGGAAGCCTCGTTTGAGCACATACATCTTCAAAAAGCTAGCAAGAGCGTGAACGATAGCGGTCGTTAAACCCGCTTTCTTTTTACCTTCACGTTCATCCGTCCAGGCCTTGAGGTAGCCAGTGGTTTTATTGATGTAATGATGAAGGTGCTCGTAAGTGTAGTGATGCAGTCGACCATCCAGCTTTTCAGTTTGATAGTTTTTCTCATCAACTTTTTCATGAACGAGCGAATCATTATATTGCGTATATTCGGTGCGATATAAGCGCACAATCCAGTCTGGAGACCAACCAGAATGGTAGATGAACTTACCAAACGCTGAGCTTAGTCGATTAAGTTTGTATAAAACGTTCGGCTTATTGGCTGATACCGCGTGTAAGATACTTTCTTTTAGCTCTGGAGTGACTTGTTCGTCCGCATCAAGCCATAAAACGTAGTCTGCCGTAACGTATTGCTGCGCAAGTTGGCGTTGTTTACCGAAACCTGGCCAATCTAGGTTGGTGTAAAACTTATCTGTGTATTGTCGGGCGATTTCTTCGGTGCGATCGGTGCTGCCCGAGTCTAGAAGGACAATCTCATCGACCCAATCTTTTACTGTGTCTAGACAAGCTTGTAAGTGCTTCTCTTCATTTTTTACAATTAAGGCAACGGCTAAGGTTGGTTTGGACAAGGTCATTTCCTTCTTAACAAATCAAGACAGTAAGTTTACTGGTATTGAGGATACAAATCTTCTAAGACTTGATCGAACATGCTCATTACTTGAGTGTTAGTAATGCGGTTCATTGCCGTTTCATCTTTAGCGCGAGTTCGCCAGCTTAACTCGTGACTGTTTTTGCCTGTTTCCGCAAAGATCGTTTCTTCATAAACCGAGACAACGTATTTTAGGTAGCGGTAAGGTCCCACTCGAAGCGGATTATGGTGTGCATAGAGCCCGATGATTGGCGTTTTCATGGCATTTGCCATGTGTGCTGGTCCGGTATCGGGGGCGATGACCATTTCAACCTTATCTATTAACGCAAGCATTTGCAGAATTGAACTTTGTCCAACTAAATTTAGACACGGTTCTTCCAAGCGAGATTGAATGGCCTCTGCCAGGTCCAATTCTACCTGAGCAGGGCTGCCTGCCAGAATCACGTTCCAGCCTTTTGCTCTGGCGTGATGAATCACATCCACATAACCTTCCGCGTTCCAGTTTTTATAAGCTTTGCTCGCACCAGGCACAATCAGCAGGTTAGGTTTACTACGAGAAATATGAGACTCTGCCCAAGCTTGGTCGTGGTCTGAATAAGAAAGTACCCAGTCCAGTTCTGCCTTTGGTACCCCAATTTGATGGGCAAAGGCCATTAAGCCATCTGCGACATGCAGAGATTGCGGGGAAGGCACTTTGACATTGGTAAATAGCGTCTGAAAATCTTGGCTTCTATCAGAAGAGAAACCAAGTTTGTATTTTGCTTTAATGCCCAACGTCGCGACACTCGCTCGAATCGCGTACTGCATATGCAATAGCGCATCAAACTCTCTGCCTTTCAGCTGTCGCCAAAGCGATTTGTAGCCATCAAGTCCCGCTTTTTTATCAAAAACAATCACTTCTACACCATCGATGGCGGCTAATAACTGGGCTTCAAGTTTACCCGTTATCCAAGTAATCTGGGTCGAAGGCCAGTGTTTCTGAATAGCTTGAATGGTGGCGATAGTATTGCAAACGTCTCCAATAGCGGACAAACGCAAGACGCATAGTGACGATGGGGCAGAAGTGAACATAATTATTGTCTGATTCGATGAATAGAGGCAGGTAAATTATGCAGACATCCCCAATAAATGTAAAATACACGGCTCGAATATAGCTAAGTACTGATAAGTGTTCTGCAATGTCAAAGACAACACCGCATCAATCGCAAGAATCTGGCAAACCGGGTAATACCGGGCTAAAGCGCATCGTTAAAGCGACGGGTTATTCGATCCAAGGATTAAAAGCGGCTTTTAAGCATGAAGCTGCCATTCGACAAGAGTTGGCTCTGTTGAGTATCGCTGTGATTTTGGCTTGGCTAGTGGATGTCGGCATGATTGAGCGTATCTTAATGATCGGGGTCGTGGTGTTAGTCTTGATTGTAGAGCTTGTGAATTCAGCTATTGAGGCTGTGGTTGATCGTATCGGTATTGAGCGGCATGAACTCAGTGGTCGAGCTAAAGACATAGGCTCTGCTGCCGTTATGGTTGCATTGGCGTTCGCCGGATTTACTTGGTTGTATATATTAGCCAGCCGATATTTCGGCTAGAGGGTAAGCGCGTGACTCAACAGTATCAAAACAACAACCAAATGATCTGGTTTGATGACGAGATCGTTACAGACCCTAGCCAACCGATATTTGATGCGGAATACTGGCAGTCCTTAGACAAGGTGGTTGGCAGTGCGACGGGGCGAGGCACGACATGGTTTATCCAACTAGAGAACATGCAAGCAGCACTGCGTCATTACCGTCGTGGCGGTTTGTTTGGGAAGTTGGTTAACGATCATTATTGGTTCTCTGGCTGGGATAACACCCGTTGTGCGCAAGAGTTTCAGCTTTTGTTGGCGCTAATCGAGGCTGGGGTGCACGTTCCTCGTCCTATTGCAGCAAGAGCCGTAAAGTCAGGACTCTTCTATCAAGCTGATTTATTAAGTGAGCGAATCCCAAACGCCAGAGATCTGGTTAGTATCTTGCAAGAACAGTCTTTATCGGCAGACATGTATACAAAAAATAGGGCAAGAAATTGCCAAGATGCATCAGGTTGGCGTTAACCATACCGATTTGAATATCCACAATATCTTGATCGACGACAAAGATAAGGTATGGATTATCGATTTTGATAAGTGTCGTTTTGAAACTTCTGGTGATTGGAAAGATCAAAATCTAAATAGACTCCTGCGTTCATTTAATAAAGAGCGTTTAAAGCGACAGATTATTTGGCAAGAATCCGATTTTGAACACTTTCAGGACGGTTATGCTTCTCAATCTTAATTGAGTTTTTTATCATTTTATATTGATTGCCCTAAGTAAGCCTTTCTTGTGTCCAACGACGCTCGAGTGAGTCCATAAATTACAATCATAAGTATTCATGTGTATCTGATGACACACAAATTAACGTAGGTAACATTCGTGAAGAAAATATTAGTAACCGGTGGAGCTGGTTTTATCGGCTCAGCTGTTGTCCGACATATCATTCGTGACACTCAAGATACTGTTATCAATTTAGATAAACTGACCTACGCAGGGAATCTAGAGTCATTGGTTGATGTCTCAGATAGTGAACGTTACTACTTCGAGCAAGTGGATATCTGTGACCGAGCTGAACTAGACCGCGTGTTTTCAGAGCATCAACCCGATATGGTGATGCATTTAGCGGCTGAGTCTCATGTCGATCGTTCTATTGATGGTCCTGCTGCTTTTATTGAGACCAACGTGATGGGCACTTACCATTTGCTTGAAGCGGCGCGTCAATATTGGTCGAACCTGGGCACTTACCAT
>CCKK01000002.1 GCA_001048675.1 Vibrio diabolicus
AAGCACCGGTCTTGAAAACCGGCATACGTTAATAGCGTATCTAGGGTTCAAATCCCTATCTCTCCGCCACCTTTAAAAAACCGCTGTTCTTACAGCGGTTTTTTTGTATCTGCTGTTTTTTAACAGCTGTTATCGAAAACTTCTAATTGGCTTTTCTCCGGCCCTTTCTCTAAGTTCTTTAGCGTACTCACTTTGGGTTTAGTTTACGCAGTAATATCTGCAATCGAAGACATTTTCATAGGTCATTTAGGCTTTAAGTAGAGCTTTGTTAAGTCTCAACGTGGGATGCTTAAAAGCATTTTGATAGAGTTTCAGTCTAAATACTGCTGATGTACTTGGAGAAAAAATGAGGCTACTTTACTGGTTAGATGAATGGCAAGCGCTTACTCAACAAGAACAAGAGATGGCTTTACCTATCTCTGGCTACGATTTACTTGATGATGTATTTGTGAAGTATGAACTCGTCGATCTTAACAAGCCATTGTTGTTCACATTTTCTCCTTCCGGTACTGATGCTCAGGTACAAGACTTAACTCCGGATTTTTCTCCTTGGGGCTACGACCTCGGAATACAACAACAAGTAAATATTATTGCCTTTCAACATTTAGGTAAAAGCAATTGGTTCCGTAGCCGGAATTTGATTTTCTTTCTGGAGCAGTTGTCTGAGTTGCTTAAGCCCTTCAAATGTCGTTTGGGTTATGGGCAGAGCCGAGGTGGTTTTGCTATTGGCGCATTCGCTGACTTACTGAAGTTGGATCATCTTTTGTTGTTTTATCCTGTTAGCACAAAAAATAAAGCGTTAGTGCCATGGGATGATCGGTCGAGCACTGAGCTTGCTCAACAGTTCGATTGGGAAAGCGGCTACCATGATCGAGATTTGGGCAATGCCAAAGGTTACATTATTTATGACCCCACCAATCGTATTGATCGTCTTCATGCTGAACGTTACCCAGAGCTAACTCATTTAAAAGTCGTCGGTATGGGGCACGGCACTCAATCCACACAATTAGATAAATTAGAATTTTTTAATCTGGTGGCGAAGGAGTTTGTTCGTCATCAAACCATAGATATTGACCAATTTAATAAGCAAATTCACGCTTTGTTTTAAAAGAGGACTGATATCAGAGTCCCCTGTAACCAGGGGGAGATGATCACACACTAAAAACTAGATTTTTAACACAATTGCTAGGCGCAATTTAGATGGAGGATTAATGAAGTTACTGTACTGGTTGGATGAATGGCTGGCTCTTTCTCGTGAAGAACAGCAAACCAGGCTACCGATGTCCGGGGAGGACTTACTTGATGATGTGTTTGTTAAGTATGAGTTTGTCGACCGAAATAAACCACTGTTGTTCACCTTTTCCCCTGCTGGTACGAATCTACAAGTACAGGACTTACACTCAGACTTTGCGCCTTGGGGCTATCGCTTAGCCCAGAAACAAAAAGTAAATATTATTTCTTTTCAGCACCTTGGGAAAAGTAACTGGTTTCGCAGCCGTAATTTGATTTTCTTTCTAGAGCAGTTATCGACATTACTTGAGCCTTTTGAATGCCGTTTAGGTTATGGCCTTAGCCGCGGTGGTTTTGCTATTGGCGCTTTTTCCAATCTATTAAAGTTGGATCAAGTATTGATGTTTCACCCGGTCAGTACAAAAAACAAAGTGCTAGTGCCATGGGATGACAGGCCAAGTACTGAACTTGCCCAACAATTTGATTGGGAAGGAAAGTACCACGACCTCGACCTTGGAGATGCAAAAGGTTACATCATTTATGATCCAACCAATGAAATCGACCGCCTTCACGCCAAACGCTACCCAGAGCTCACTCACTTGAGAGTCTTCGGTATGGGACATGGTACCCACGCGACGTATTTGAATAAATTCGGTTTTTATAAGCAAGTGGCTGTAGACTTTATACGTTATCAGAAGATAGATATAGCGCAGTTTCGTCATCAGACTAAAACGCTGCGATTAAAAGAAGATTACTATCAGTGCCTTAACAAGGCGAATGCGAGTTCACAACATCGTTTGAGCCTACTGAGTACCGCTCATAATGTTCTAATTGAAGAAAAGAAAGAACATGTGAAGGAGCATCAAGCGCAAATCGATATTCAGCCACTTGTTGATATTGCGATTAAGCATGAGCATGACAATCCGCAAGATGCAGTACAACTTTTGGAAGTGGCTCAGCAGTTAGTTCCGAATGACCCCGTTGTGGAGCACAAGTTGCAGCAACTGTCGTAGCGTTGAGATGTAATGCAGACGGTATTGGTTGAAAATAGGTCCGTGGCTTTTGTCGCTGGCCTTTTTAGGAGCTTATGGGTTGATATTTCGATGACATTTAATGAAGCAGTACAAAATAAAAAGCCCAAGCAAATGCTTAGGCTCAACGAGTATTAATATGAGTTTAAAACTCTTTTGGTGCAAAGCCTGTCATGACATCGAGGCGAAGCTCTTTACCAACTTTTGTTAGTGGGTGAACGATTACTAAGCCGCGTACGCGTTTTTTCAGTTTGCCGATGTCCGCTTGTTCTGCTTTGGTGATTTCACGAGAGAATGGCATATCAAGTAAGCTTTTACGTTCTTTGTTCAGCTCATAGTTTTGCTTATGCTTTAACTGGTTAAGCTTTTTGGTTAGCTGTTCTACTTCATCCGTGAACTTTGTAATCATTTCGTGATCACCACGAGAACGTGCCGCATCAAGTTTACGTTGGCATGTATCTAAACGGTTGTGCAGCTTTTGAATATCAGTTTTTATGCTCATGGTAATTTGGCTCAAATTTTAAATAGTCGAGAAGTATAGCATAGCTGAGATCACACGCTCTACTATACTTCTCGATTGTCTGGCTTTAGTTAATCAGTTCATTGCCCGATACGTTACCAGAGAAAAAGGCTTCGACGTTATCGAGCGTAACTGAGGCAATATTATTAAGTGCTTCGTGAGTCAAGAATGCTTGGTGGCCAGTAAACAGCACGTTATGACAAGCCGATAAGCGACGGAAAACATCGTCTACGATGACATCGTTAGATTTATCTTGGAAGAACAAGTCTTTTTCATTGTCATACACGTCTAGACCAAGCGCGCCAATCTTACCTTGTTTCAAGGCTTCTATCGCCGCTAGTGAATCCAGCAACTCGCCTCGACTAGTGTTAATGATCATCACACCATCTTTCATTTGCGCGAAGGCTTTTTCGTTCAATAGGTGATAGTTTTCTTCACTCATTGGACAATGGAGAGAGATAATATCCGCATTAGCGTAGATTTCTTCAAGCGAACAGTAACGCGCTCCCATTTCTAGTGCTAATGGATTTTCGTAAGGGTCATAGCAAAGCAGCTCCATGCCAAGCCCTTTGAAGATACGCATCGTCGCGATACCAATCTTACCTGTACCAATGACACCAACGGTTTCCCGTAAAAGTTAAAGCCAACTAGGCCTTCTAGCGAGAAGTTGGCGTCATAGGACATCGCCAGGCTTTAAATATCGCTTTCAAGTTTTATCTTAATTGAGATAACTTAAGGCAAAACTAAAAATTAGCATCGATAGTATAAGACTAAGTTTTAGTGACAATTTGTGGAGAGATGGCTGAGTGGTTGAAAGCACCGGTCTTGAAAACCGGCATACGTTAATAGCGTATCTAGGTAAAGCCAACTAGGCCTTCTAGCGAGAAGTTGGCGTCACGTGTACGTTGGTAGGCTTTGTGAAGGCGACGATTTAGGCACATCATCAAACCGACTGTGTGTTCAGCCACCGCTTCTGGTGAGTAAGCAGGAACTCGAACCACTTGTAAGCCAAGTTCTTTAGCGGCTTGTAGATCAACTTTATCAAAACCCGCGCAGCGCATGGCAATAAGCTTAGTTCCGCCTAGAGAAAGCTGTTTAAGAACGGGAGCTGAAAGGTCATCATTGACGAAAGCACACACGACATCGCAACCATGTGCCATTTTGGCGGTTTTTTCGGTTAGCCGGAAGTCGTGATAGTGGAATTCAAAATTTCGGTTATTTTTAATTTTATTAAAAGAGGCCTCGTCGTAGGATTTTGCACTAAAAAAAGCAATATTAATCATGGTTCCCTCTCAAAAAGTGCGGACTTTATAAATAAATATACTTATAAAGTAATGCAACTTAGGCGGAATGAATAGAGAAATCTTCTCTTTAACTTTTGCCATATCAAACAACGATAACGATCACGCCTTTCAATGAGTATTATCTTACGATTCTGCACTTGTGCGTTCATCCCTTTAGCTCCTGGGGTAATACAGGTTTTACTCTAGATACTGTTTGCTTTACGGGCGCTAACTGACTAGCATAATCGCTCTTTTCTTGTTCACTTTAGTTAGGTTAGGCGTTCCGGCAATGTCAGTGAAATGGTGCTCTATGTTCTTGTGTTGTGTGTTGGCTTCTGGCGTCCATGCAGCTGTAGATTTTGTTAAAGTCGACAAGTCAAAGCGTCGAATGTATTTAATGGAACAAGGCACAATACTAAAAGAATACCGCATTGCTTTAGGAGCGAACCCTAAAGGGCATAAACAAGAAGAGGGAGACAATCGTACACCTGAGGGCGAATACACCTTAGATTACGTCATAGAAGACTCGGCTTTTTATCGTTCTGTGCATATTAGCTACCCTGATGCGATTGATACGTTGGAAGCGAAGCGCCGAGGTGTGTCCCCAGGAGGGAACATCAAAATTCATGGTTTAAAAAACGGTGAGAGTCAGTTGCCGATTTATATCCAAAGCTTTGATTGGACCAATGGGTGTATTGCGATTACCAATGAAGAGATGGATGAATTTATCCAGCTTGTAGAGATGGGGACACCAATTCAGATTGAGTGGTAACGAAATGGTGCCTTTGAAGCTCAAGGTGGTATGTGCTATGGCATAAAGCGTTGTGGATGATCACTGAATATACCGTCTAACTGAGGTAGGTACTTCAGTTTGTTTGGATTGTTCACTGTATAACACATCACTTTGTAACCCGCCTGCTGGAGTTTGTTTATTTGGCGCGAGCGAACCCAGTTAATGTTTAGGTTGCAGCTATAGGCGTTAACTTCTTCCAAAAGGCGTTTATCTTTTCTCGTTAAGAATTCACTCAATACACCTAATCGATACTCATTGCAGTATTTATGCAGCGCTCTAATGACATCATGACTAAAACTGGAGAGTAGTACCTTCTCTTGCGGCATGGGACTTTTTGCTAGTACGTTGGCGAGAGCTTGTGCCACTTCTTCTGCTGGGTGGCGATCTACCTTAACTTCAATATTCAAGTTAAGCTTGTGCTCAGTAGCTAAAGTGAGCAGCTCATCTAATGTCATGATTTTCTCACCTGAAAAATCTGCGCTGAACCAGCTACCAAAATCCAACGCCTTTAACTCTTCCAGCGTCAGTTCATCGACACGCCCTTGTCCATTACTGCATCGATTTATGGTGTGATCATGGCAAACCACTAAAACATTATCTTTGGTCGGTTGTACATCAACTTCAACCCAATTTAATCCGAGGTCAATGGCGGCCTGAACGCTCACTTTTGTATTTTCTGGGTATGAGCCAGCAACACCACGATGACCAATTACTAATGTTTCCATGTTCTTCATCTTCTGCTTTGTGTTGAGCAGATTGTACTCGTTTTTTGCTTTGAAGATATACCTCAAGGTGCATGTTGTCAGATCGTCTTAATAAAAGCCAAATCGCCCATTCGTCAAGGTAGGTCGTTGGAAGCACTCCTGTCGAATCATGAACCAAAGTTGGACTTTTATTCTCCTGCCGCTCATTTTTAAAGAGCAAGGTAGTTGCGAATGCATCATGGTTATCGGGAGAGAGAAATATGAAGATCGGTGTTATTGGTGCAGGTGCTGTTGGTGTGGGAGTATGTAATTACTTACTCACTCTAGGTGGTTTTAGTGAGCTTGTTCTACTTGATAAAAATTTAGAACGTGCCGAGGGTGAAGTGTTTGATTTTCGTCACACGATGGCACTGACTTTTTCAAAAAACACACGCATTATGCCGTCGGATGATTACTTAGATTTACTCGAAGCCTCTCTTGTTGTTATCACCGCTGGTACGCAGATTAAACAAGGACAAACTCGTTTAGATATTGCTGAGGTTAATGCTCAAATTGGAGTTGATATTGCGCGTCAAATAGAACGCGTAGCGCCAAATGCGGTGTTGATTGTTGTGTCAAACCCATGCGATATCGTGGCGCACTTTATTGTCACCAACACCGGTTTTGAGCCGAGTAAAGTTATTAGCAGTGGCTGTGTAGTTGATACCGCTCGTTTAATGAGTATTGTTGCTGGCCGTGTAGACCTAGACCCGAAGAACGTGTTTGGTTATGTATTAGGAGAGCATGGTAGCCATTGTTTTACTCCTAAGAGCTTAATTTCTATCGCTGGGCAACCGGCCGACTATTACTGCGATACCCATAACATTGAGAGAATTGATCCGCACGCACTTCTTGAGGCGGTGAAACAGGCGGGATACGAAATCTTTCGGCGTAAGCAGAACACCGTTCATGGCATTGCCGCCAGTGTCTTTCGAATCATTCAAGCTGTGACGATTAACGAACGATCGGTGTTGCCCGTCGGTACGATGATGTCGGGGCAATATGGTTTGCATGATGTTGTTCTCAGCCTACCTACGGTTATTGGAAAAAACGGAGCAAATTCAGTTCTGATGCATCCCTTCACTGAAGAGGAGCTTGTCACATTAAAAACGATCAGCGCCCACTTAAAACACATCGTCGAAAATGTCGCTAAGCAGACGAAGCTAAAGCCCTAGGATGTGTAGTTGTTTAATTTGTAAATGAGTAATAGAATGCGAACCATTTTTATTTGAATGGTGAGTGGTAATGTCTCGAGTTTTGATAGTGGATGATGACGTTCCTTTGTGTGAGCTATTAGAAGCAGTTTTGCAAGAGGAGGGCTATATTGTCTCTTCTGTACATTGCGGTGAAAGTGCTTTGCAATATATGGAAAAAACGCCGGTAGATCTTGTACTGCTTGATGTCATGTTACCAAACCTTAACGGCATGCAAGTTGCCCGTAGAATCTGTCAACGCTTCGCGACACCTATTCTAATGCTTACTGCTCTTAATGATGAAAACTCGATGCTTGATGGCTACCAAGCGGGAGCCGATCAGTACATAGGAAAGCCTTTTAATGTTGCTGAGCTTCTGATGCGCATCAAAGCGATTCTTCGTCGTGTTGGTTTAGAGCGCCAACGTCAGGCGATGTGCAGTACCGTTCAAACGATCAGTGCTCAGCTCAATAGCTTACCACTCACAAGCACGGAAGCCGAATTACTGAGCTATTTAGTCAAAAACCAAGGTGTGGTGATTTCAAAAGCGGAACTCCAAACCGAAGTATTAAAGAAAGAGCTAAGCCCTTTTGACCGCAATCTTGATATGCACATCAGTAATATACGTCGCAAGCTAGTAGAAGCAGGGCTCTCTAAGCAACATATCAAAACCTTCCGTGGCAAAGGTTACAGTTACCTAGAGGCTGTAAACAATTAATGAAGCTCACGTGCCCACCTTTTATAGCGAAACGTAAAGACAGCTTAGCGTTTAAGTTGTTTAGTTATATGACTGCAATTGTGATAAGTATTTTGGTCGTACAAGCAATGGCGGAGCAAGCTCTCGTGAAAGCCATGCTAAAAGTGCCGGACAGTGTGCGAGAAGAAATGCTCGATCTTGCACATCAAGCCAATGTGATGATTGAGCACGGAGATATGGACGAACTTGCGGATTGGGCGAACGCGCAAAACTTTTATCTGTTTGTGCTGAATGAGCACCAGCAACCCGTCACTCACCGTTTAATGCATCCACACTTCGAGTTCAAACTTCAATTTAAAAGAAGTATTGATGATCAACTTGAGGGAAAGGTAAATCGCCCGATTATCAATATCCCTTTGGTTAAAGATAATAGCTTGGTGATTCAACTGCCACATCGACTGCATCCCGCGCATGACTTCATTTTATATTTCTCTATTCTCAAAGTGGTGATTGCGGTAGTTATTTTGGCGTTGTTCTCATTGCTAATGGCACGCAACTTACAACAGCCGCTTGATCGCTTAAGAGAAGCAAGCAAAAAGCTATCTAACGGCGACTTTAATGTCAGTGTGGTGAAAGAGTTAAAATCGAATACGCGCGAGTTTAACGAGCTGGCGCAAGACTTCGACCACATGACACAGCAAATTCATTCTCTTGCCGAAAAGCAGCGATTGCTTATAAGAGATGTCTCCCACGAGCTCCGAACGCCGTTAGCAAGACAGAATTTAGTTCTACACCTTTTGCGGAAGCGAGTTGGGGAGAACGAGCAAAGCTTGGTGACCAGGCTAGAAGACGAAGCTAAAGAGCTAAACCATTTGATAAGCGATATCTTGGAGTTCAGTCGCTTGGAAAATGCGCGTTTCGACAAAGGTGCGAAACGCCGTGATTTAGAGGTGTTGCTCGCACCGCAAGTAGAGCGGTGCAAAATCGATTTAAAACCAGAACAAACATTGTCATTCCGTTCAGAAGCAACATGCGCCAAAGCTTTTTGCGAAGAAACGCTCATCATTCGTTGTTTGAATAATCTTGTTGGAAATGCCATCAAATATTCAGGGCAAGCATCTCAGATAGAAGTTTCTCTGGCTAATCATGTCAAAGATGGGCAGCAATTGATTTCCATGTCTGTATCCGACAATGGGCCTGGTATTCCAGAGAACAAGTTGGTCGATATTTTTGACCCGTTTACTCGCTTAGATGCATCAAGAGATAAGAAGCTTGGCGGCTACGGCTTAGGTCTCGCGATTGTCAAAGAATCCATGCGCATTATGGGTGGATCCGTTACGGCGAAAAATCGTGAACAAGGAGGTCTGAGTGTTACTTTGGTGTTCAAGCAGTAAGTATGGTTAAGTCTTATTAACCGTGATTTTGATCACGTTATCGTGGCTCGTCATCAGAGAGTACTTTACAAAAGTTTGCAAATGCAAAGAATGTAAATTTAATGCAAATGGTAATACTTATCACTTATATTCACCCGCGAAATAATTAAGAGGGAATCGCATTCAACAAGCATGTGACCCGAAAAATAATAATCGGAGTGAAAGGATATGTTTACTAAGAGCCATTTGGCGCTAGTGATCGGTGCGGTGTTAGCAACACCTGCAGTGGCGGACGTTCAAACAGACGAACATGTAGTTGTAGAAGGTCGAGAGTTCGGCTACAAGGCGGATACAAACAGTACAGCAATGCGCATGGAAATGACGCAGCTGGAAACGCCAGGACAAGTAGCGGTTATCGATGAAACGGTAATTGATGAGCAGCGTGCAAGTACACTTGGTGAAGTGCTACGTAACGATGCAAGTGTTAGCGCGGGTGGTACAAGCCGTAACCGCGAACGTTTCTCTCTACGTGGTTTTGAACTTAGCAGTTCAGACGGTTTTCTTCGTGATGGCCGTCAACACTGGTCACACTACCGCCAGCCAATTGAGCTTTTAGAGCGTGTTGAAGTACTTAAAGGTCCATCAGGCCTGCTATACGGTAAATCTGAGCCGGGTGGCTTGGTAAACATGGTTTCGAAAAAACCAACAACTCAAACACAAGCTAGTTTGAGTCAAGATCTAGGTTCGAATGATCACTCACGCACTGTGCTTGATGTGAGTGGTGCGCTAAATGATGCAGAGACACTGCGCGCGCGCGCAATTTTTGCCAAAGAAAGCTACGGCTCTTGGCGCAGCTACGGCGATGGTACCGAGCCAGAAACGGATCGTACGGTTGCGGGCCTAGTGGTTGAGTACGACATCACCGACAACTTTATGGTGTCAGCGCATTACGATCGCACGAAAGACGATGGTAGTGTGGATTCTGGTGCTTACATTGTGGATGGTAAAGCGGTTCGCGGTGACAAGCACATCTGGGATGCCCAGTGGTCAAAGATTGACAACGAAGTAGAAAACTACGGTATCGATATTAATGCTCAAGTGACTGACAATGTAAACGTAAAAGCGGGTTACAACCGTCAAGACTTTAAGCGTTTTGATGTGGAGTCTTACCCTAAATTTGATCAGTATGAAGAGCTCAATACGATTAAGCATCGAGGCAACGATCGCACCGATAATTGGGTGTTTGATACTGCATATATAGATGTGACGACGGACTTTACTTTGTTCGGTACGGAAAACACGTTGTTAGTGGGCGCTAACTACTTAGATTACAGTTATGATCGCTTTATGGCATTTCATAATGAGGCGAGTATTGCGCCAGGAGAAACGGTGCCTAAGCCTGGCTATCGTAGTTCGAAGAAATCACCAACAACTGAGTACGATACTTGGGGTATCTACGCGCAAAACATGATGACCATTAACGAGTCTTGGCAAGTACTTGCAGGGGTTCGTTATGATGAAAAGCGTGATGATGACCTGACAGAGAATCAAGTTTCTCCTAAGTTTGGTGTGATTTTCCACCCAGCGACAAATGGCTCGGTTTACGTTCAGTACTCTGAAAGCTTTATGCCGCAAGGTGAAGTCAGCAGTGGTCGTGGCAAAACTTACGTGAACGATGGCGAGAAGCTAGACGCAGAGCGTGGTATCTCTTACGAGATCGGAACTAAGTGGGAACTGTTTGATCAGCGCTTATTTGTATCCGGTGCAGTGTTTGATATCACATTAGAGAACATCTCGCTGGATGTTGAAAGCGGCAAAGACGCGGGCGGTAATCTCCTACACAAGAAAACGCAAGGTGGTGAGCAAGTTCACAAAGGTGCTGAGTTAATGGCTCAAGGTTTTGTGACCCCAGAGTTGTCGCTAACCGCTTCTGCAATGTATTTGGATGCAGAGTTGACGAAAGCGGATAAAAAATTCGAGGGTAACCGCCCTGTAGATGTGCCAGAGTTCTCGGCAAGTCTATGGTCTAGCTACAAGGTTCAAGACAACACTAACTTAAACCTCGGTTTGATTTATGAAGGTGATCGCTACGGTGATGCAAAGAACACCTTCAAGAAAGATGGCTACGCTCGCGTTGATATGGGCGTGTCATACAAACATAAGTACGATGAAAACTTGGATATCATTGCTCGATTCAATGTCGAGAACTTATTCGATACCGACTACTTCGCAGGTGGCGGTAGCACGAATAGCGAGCAAAAAGGTGCGAGTGGGGTAGTGGTTGGAGAAGACCGCAACTACATGGCAACAATCCAGTTCAAGTACTGATAACAATTTGATTATTAAAGGGGAAGGGTAGTCTTCCCCTTTGGTCGTTTTTGGAACACAGAAATATAACTCGTATGAATCTAATGAAATCAAGTATCGCTCTGTTGATATCATCGGTTTTGATTCCCGCTCACGCGGCGAACTTAAACGATGCACAAGCTGTGCAGAGTAAAACAAACCAGTCGTCGGCGGTAAGCCAAAAACGTATTGATGCAAGCGCAGAAAAATCACTTACTCTAGAAGCTGAAATTGAGCAGCTGCAAGAGGAAGTCGGTAACTTGAAGATTTATCGCGATCATCTTGCAAGCCTTGTTGAGAGCCAAAATCAAGAAGTTGATAGCTTGAACGAGCAAATTGAGCAGATTGCTCAAACTCGTCAAGGTGTCGTGCCTTTGATGTATCACATGCTTGAGGGCTTAAAAGTGCTCGTCGCTAACGACAAGCCTATACGCAAAGCGCAACGTGAGGAGCGAATAGCAAAGCTGGATTCCATGATGACGCGTGCAGACGTTGCGGATGCAGAGAAGTTTCGTCGTATTTTAGAAGCGTACCAAATTGAAATGGATTACGGCACCAAGCTTGGCGTTTACCAAGGCAAGATTAACCTGGGTGACAATGAAGCTTTGGAGGCGGACATTCTCTATTTAGGGCGTTTGTCTTTGGTAGCACGTAGCTTATCTGGTGACACATTCTGGAACTGGTCACAGCAACAACAAGCATGGCAACAAGTGGGTTCTGAGCAAAAATCAGAGCTAGATAAAGCGTTCGCTATGGCGAATAAACAGATCGCGCCGAGTATGTTAACTCTGCCAGTGTCGTTAACCGCTGCGGAGGGCAAATAAATGATGAAAAAATGGTTATCGGTTGCATTAATCTCGACAGCCGCATTAATGCCTCATACAACTTTTGCTAGTGATGCGTTGTTACAAAAGGCGCAGCAAGAAAATCGTCAACAGCAATCGCACAATGTCGCGCGCGAATCAGGTTTTAAGAAAACAGAGCAAGAGCTACAGGCTATAAAGAATAAATTGGCCGCAGAGCGAGCGGCTCTTCAAGAAGAAGCGGACTCATTAAGTGTTACTTTCGGTGAAAACGAAGCGGAACTGGCGCAGCTAGAAGAAAAGCTACGTCTAGAAACCGGGAGCTTAGGTGAGCTATTTGGCGTCGTTCGCCAGAACGCAAAAGAGCTAGAGTCAGAGCTCAAGAGCTCAGTAACGGGTGTTGATGCAAACTCATATCAGAAAGATATCGATGCAATTGTTGCAGCTAAATCACTGCCAACGTTGACCCAACTTCAGGCGATGTGGCGCAGCATGGAAGAACAAATCAAAGCAAGTGGTGAGATGGCAAACGTCTCTTTCACACTGCTAAATGGCGAAGGTCGTGAACAAACGGTTAATGGTGTTCGTCTTGGTTCTATGGCGCTGCTGGATGACACTGGCTACGTTAAGTGGAATGGTCAACGCGGAGATGCGGTAAACTATCTTCGTCAGCCTGAAAGCGGTCCAACAGCGAATACTATTTCCTCTGGTGACATTGATGCGCTTGTCATTGACCCGTCACGCGGCATTCTTCTTGAGCAGCTCGCAAACTCACCGACTTTGGCTGATCGCCTAAATGCAGGCGGCGTTGTCGGTAAAATCATCCTTGGTTTATTAGCTATCGGCCTATTGATTGCTCTCGTACGTGGTGCATCTCTGATGATTTCGCGCCAGAAAATCATGAAGCAACTGAAAACTCCAGCACAGCCAGGAGACAACCCTTTGGGTCGTGTGCTTGCGGTGTATCAGAAAGACAAGCATCGCAGCGTAGAAGCGTTAGAGCTACGTCTTTTGGAAGCCGTTGTTGATGAGCAAACCCACCTAGAAAAAGGGTTATCGATGCTGAAGCTTCTTGCTGCGCTGGCCCCTATGCTTGGTCTACTGGGCACCGTAACGGGTATGATCGAAACCTTCCAAGTCATCACTCAATTTGGTAATGGTGATCCGAAAGTAATGGCGGGTGGTATTTCGATGGCGCTTGTAACTACTGTACTTGGCCTTGTTTCAGCCATGCCATTGTTATTGGCGCACAACGTATTGAGCTCTCAAGCAGAAAATATTCGCAGTATCTTAGAAAAGCAAGGTATCGGTTTAGTTGCAGAACAAGCTGAGCGAGATATGCCGAGCAACAAAAGTCACTCTAACACCTTAGCGGAGAACGCAGCGTAATGGAGCAGATCCTACTCAACACATTGGGTTTGATCAGTGAGGATTGGGCCACAACCTTGATGAGCTTTATGCAGCAAGGTGGTCAAATCCTATGGTGGCTGGCTGCCGTCGTGGCGGTGTGCTGGCTGTTGGTTATGGAGCGAGTTATTTATCTCACAACGGTTTTCCCTGGGGTAAAGAAACAGCTTTGTGAGCAGTGGCAAGCAAGATCAGAGCACCACTCTTGGTACGCGCATCAAATCCGTGAAGGATGGATTGCAAAAGCGCAAATCGAACTGCGCCAAAACCTATCGACTATTAAACTACTTGTGGCGGTTTGCCCAATGTTAGGGTTGTTAGGGACGGTGACGGGCATGATTACGGTGTTTGACGTAATGGCATCGCAAGGCAGCAGCAATCCGAAATTGATGGCTTCTGGTATCTCACTTGCTACGCTGCCAACCATGGCGGGTATGGTAGCAGCGCTGGCGGGCATGTTTATTCATGCTCGCCTTAGCAAAGTGTGTGAACGAAAAGCTATCCAGTTAGAACAATCTTTAAGGAGTCAAAAGTGAGACTCGGACGCAGACCTAACCAACAAGATGAAGCTCAAGTCGATTTAACGTCGATGCTTGATATCGTCTTCATCATGTTGATCTTCTTCATTGTGACTAGTTCGTTTGTACGTGAATCCGGTGTAGAAGTGAACCGCCCTCAGGCTTCTAATGTGGTAAGCCAAAAAGATGCGGGCATTTTTATCGCGGTAACGGCAGCAAATGACGTGTACATCGACAAACGAGTGGTTGATATTGAGCGTGTTGAGGCCTCTATTGAGCACCTGTTACTTGATCAGCCTGATGCTTCGTTAGTTATCCAAGCTGACGAGCATGCTTACAATGGCACTGTCGTGAAAGTGATGGACGCTGCAAAAGCGGCGGGCGTGAAAAACATCGCATTGGCGGCGGAGAAACCTTAATGGGCAGGCTGTTACTTGCACTACCAGCATCATTGTTAATTTCTGTGAGCCTGTTTAGCTTTATGGCGTGGATGGTTGATAAAGGCAACCAGCGTGCGCCAGAAGCTTCGGAAGCGGTTCGTTTTGATATGGTGATGGTAGAGAATGAAGCAGACGTGCAGCGTCGTCAACGTTCAGTGCCGGAGCAACCAGAACCACCCCAAGCGCCGGAGCCAATGGATCTGTCTCAAGCTGACACTCAAATGGAGCCAATGAGCCAGATGACGCCAGTCAGTGCTTTAGGTTTGAACACTGCCCTTGAAGGTATCGCGATCAGTGCGCCAAACTTGAAGGGAACAATGGGCAACCAACAAGCACTGCCGTTGTATCGTGTTGATCCTCGCTATCCTAGTAAGGCGCTGAAACGTAGAGTTGAAGGCTATGTCATTATGCGTTTCACGATCGATGCAACTGGACGACCAAAAGATATTGAAGTGATCGAGGCTGAGCCACAGCGTATGTTCGAAAGGGAAGCAATCCGTGCGCTTAAAAAATGGAAGTATCAGCCAAAAGTTGAGGATGGTGTGTCAATTGAGCAGTTCGGACAAACCGCTAAAGTGGAGTTCAAGTTAGCCAAATGATGAAAAAATTCTTAATCGGTACGGTATTAAGCCTGAGTGCACTTTCAACCATTGCCAGTGAGTTAAGCCAATACACTGCCGCGAGAGTTCAACGAGCACACAACTTGGCTCAAGAGGAGAAACTAAAAGAAGCGATTTCATCTCTTGAAGCTATGGAGCTTTCTCGTGGATATGACCAAGCTTATGTCGCTCGAATGTTGGGTATTTTTTACTGGCAGAATGAACAAACTCAAGCAGCAATTAAGCAACTTGAGTTGGCAGTCAATAGTGGTTTGCTACAAGATGAGCAAGCATGGCAAACCCGAAAAATGTTGGCAGATATACTGCTGAACGAGCAACGCTTTTCTAAGGCGTTACCTCATTACTATGCCTTGAGCAAAAACATTCCTAAAGGTCAAAAAGCGCATGAGCTATGGCTGCGTATTTCCCAATCTCATTATCAACTGAGTCAGTGGCAAAAAGTGCTTTCAGCAATGGCTCGTTATGAGAAGTTTGGTCAGCCAGACAAGCTTGGCGCATTGTCGATAAAGCTTTCTGCTGAGCTAGAACTGAAAAAGTGGAAGCCGGCAATCTCGACCATCAATCGCTTGATCGCGATTGAACCTGAGCGAATTGAATGGTGGCGTCAGCTTGTTGCTCTTTACCTGCGTGTTGATGACAACAAACGTGCTCTGGACTCTTTGGCGTTGGCAAAACTGAAAGGATTACAACTTAGCCAAGATGACTTAAAGCTGCTGGCACAATTGTACGCGAAACGAGGTATTCCAGAGAGAGCTGCGTTGGTAATGAACGAGCTAGAGGATGTAAACTCGAATAGTAAACTGAAAGCTCAGCAAGCGACGTATTGGCAAATGGCAAAAGAGTGGGAAGAGTCTATCGATAGTTGGCGTGTTGCTGCTCAGTTAGACCGACAGTATTACTGGAACTATTCTCAATTATTGGTGCAAGAAGGCCACTATAAAGATGCCCTTGCCGCGCTCGATAAGGTCAGTGGTCGTAAGGCGGATGTCGCACTTATCAAAACTCGCGCTTACTACAAGCTTAAGCGGTTTGACGATGCACTCGCTAATGCCAAAAGAGCGAATGAGATTACACCGTCGAATCAGGCAAAAAGTTGGGTTAAGTATCTATCACAGCTACGCAAAGTAGAATCGACGCAGAACTCATAGCGAACATTTTTATTAAATACCCGAGCTCAGTCTCGGGTTATTTTTTTGTCTAAAGTCATAAAGGCTATTTATTGTATGAGCTTTTCATAAAAGGCTAATGCATCAAATGGTCGGGAGAAAAAAGGGCTTTTCTCTATATATTCTTGATGTACCTTGCTCAGTGTTTCAAACTTTTCTCTCGATGTAGGTTCTATATGAAAAGTTAGGCTTTCAGTCGATTCTACAAGCTTTAATGTTGAGGTTCTTGAAGAGTTATTTTTTGCTATTAATAGATAATATGCTAGCTCTTGCTTCTCTTTTAATACACAAGCCTCAAAAGCTTTTTCGCTTAAAAACGGCAGAACAGGAGTTAATGCTTCTATATGCTTCTTTGAATACTCTAGGGTTTGTTTGTCAGGTGTATTCTGGTCTGCCATAGATTCGCACAGCTTTATCTTAGCACCATAATTATCGATAGATTGGCTTACGTTGTTAAACAAACTGGCTTCAAACTTTTCACTTGCGAAAGTGACACTTGAGAAAAGTGATAAGAGAATTATTCCAACATTCTTGTTCATATTTTTCCTTCTGAACTGCACCATAACGTTTGGCTAGCATCAGAAAATCTTCTCTATCTAACCCTACACTAACTTCTTAGCTTACCTTTTTAATCTAGCTTATCGATAGCTTTTAAGCTTTTCATTAAATATACATAAAGGCGCATTTTGGTGGAGTCTATCCCACTTTTTAGTATTGGAAATATCATTAAATTTTGAGTCATTAAAATCAATAGGGTTATTCTCTAGAGGGTAGGCAATTGGTCACTCATATTGGCGCAAATAGTTACAACATGCGCCAGCCAAGCTGAATTGAAAAAGTAAACAATGTAAATTAAATGCCAATACGAATGATTATCACCTAAATTATGCCCCACATTTATTGGTGATGATTGTTTCTATGTTGCTTAAAAGCAAAGGTGTTCAAACTTGGGCTCGCCGCCTACATATCTATATTTCGATGGCTCTTCTCTTAGTTACGCTGTTTTTTGCAATAACTGGTATTACCCTCAATCGCCCCGAATTATTTGAACGCCGTGAACCTATCATTCAACAACATACTCTTACGGTTCCACACTCAGTCCTATTCTCACATTCAGATACTTTTCAACCTAGCCGTGAAGAACTGCTTGCTTTCCTGACTAAAGAAACCGAGCTTCGCGGCACTCCCTCTGCGTTAGATGTGTATACCGAAGTTGAGCAAGGTGAGTTGTTACTCGGAGAGTTGTCTATGGATTTTAAAGGCCCGGGTTATAACGCTACGGTCTTTATTGATATGACTACTGGTGCGGCAGAGGTTGAAACGACGCACTACGGTATTGTTGCGTTGTTGAACGATCTACATAAAGGCCGCAACAGTGGTGGGATTTGGAAGTGGTTTATCGACGTCACTGCGCTTTTGATGGTGTTTTTTGTTCTAACAGGTGTGTGCTTATTACTGCCTAAGAAGAAGACGCTTAGAACGTCAATGCAATGGATGAGCTTTGGTACGTTACTGTCGCTCGTGATTTATTTTGTTGCTGTTCCATAACAGCTTTTTTAGAGAACACTTATGTTGAACACAGGAAGATTTTTCCACCGTAATCACTTTTGTAAAGCCGCTTTGATCGCGGCTTTTGCTCCTTTCTCTCTTTCTGCTGCTCCTCTACCAGATAACGCGAAGATCGATTTCGAATTCGAACTTCCAAAGATAGACACTTCAATGTACGCACGCCCTTATGTGGCGGTGTGGGTTGAAAATGACCAGCGTAAACCGGTTAAAACCATTCAGCTGTGGGTAGGAAAAGACGAATGGCTAAAAGACCTGCGCAGCTGGTGGAGAAAAGCGGGTCGTTATGATCGTGAACTTGTTGATGCGGTGACGTCTGCAACGCGCCCTGCTGGACAGTACCGTTTTGTCTGGGACGGAACCAATGATGCAGGAAAGCGTTTGGAGCAAGGAAATTACACGTTGTACGTCGAAGTTGTTCGTGAACATGGTGGGCGAAACTACTTACGTCAAAAAATAACGCTAGCGGACAGTGAAGTGCGCTATGAGCTTAAACCAACTCAAGAGACGGGTGTCATCACCGTCAATTATCAAGTTAAGTGATTAAAGGACACAACAATGAAAACCAAAATGAAAGCAGTGGCATTGGCGAGTGTAATGGCAATGGGATTGGCTGCAACAACCACCGCACAAGCGCATCCACGTTGGGTTCTGCCTTCTCACTTTACGGTTTCAAAAGAAGGAGGTGACTGGCTGACATTTGATGTTACTGCTTCTCACGGGACGTTTGTTTTTGATAAGCCTGCGGGTAGTGACCAAGCGTTCGTGGTGATGCCGGATGGCCGTTCTGAGCGTCCTAACTTTGTTGTTCGTGGTAAACGTCGTTCTATGTTTGATTTCTTTTTTACGGAAGAAGGCACGCACAAAGTCGCGATCAATAATCAGCCGAGCTACTACACCCAATACAAAGCGGGTCGTCGTGATACGGTGAAATGGGCGCGAGCAAACAAAGCTGAGCGTCATGATGTTCTTCCAGAACAGGCGCGTGATGTGGTTACTCAACTAAGCTACACCCGAGCAGAAAGCTACATTACGGTTGGTATGCCAACGGACAAAGCGTTGGAGATTGAAGGCAAAATGCTGGAGATGAAGCCGGTCACGCATCCATCGGACATCATTGAAGGTGAACCAGTCACTTTCCAGTTTTTCTTCAATGGTGAGCCACAAGAGGGCGTCACAGCGGAGATTACACGAGAAGGCACCATGTACCGAAATCATCAAGAACAAATCGATGTGGTGAGTGATAAAGATGGCAAAGTGATCTTCACGCCAGAGGTCGCAGGGCGCTACTTAATGAAAGCGAACTACAAAGGTGAATTAAAAGATAATCCATTGGCGGATAAAGCGAGTGCCAATGTTCACCTTACGTTTGAAACTCAACTTAACTAATCGAATTAGGCTCAGCAATCGCTGGGCCATTTTGGAATCATCATGAATAACACTTCTCTTCTAAAAGCTGCTTTGCTTTTTTCTGGATTTGCTTCTTTTCACGCTGCTGCACACTTCCCTCTGATGAGTTGTCACTTGGCGCAAGATAAAGTGATTTGTGAAGCGGGCTACTCGGATGGATCGACAGCGGTCGACTACGATGTCGAAATGTACGATTACGACGACAATCTGATCGCCAAAGAAAAAACAGATAAGCGTTCCATCGCAGAATTTACTCACCCTGAAACAGATTTCTATTTGGTATTTGATGCCGGACATGAAAGCCCGGTGGAAGTGGATATCGTTGAGCTGAAAGAGAAATGAGTGTACAGAAAGTTCGTCCCGATGATGGTAACCGAGAAGGAAAGTGGGTCGCACTGACTATCGCAGCGATTCTCGGTTTTGCAGCCATACTTATGCCCTACCATCAGGTTGCGACTGAAAAGTCAGACATACAGGCTCATCAAGTTTTAATCACGGACTTACATCAAAACGAGTTGGGTTTGATCGCTGAACTTAAGCTTGCTCATGAAGAGATTCGTGATTTGCAGCTAGAAACTGGAACTTGGCCTGAGGTCTCTGACATGGAGGCGCTTTGGATTGCTCCATTCGTAAAAGACCAAAATTGGAAGCGCAAAGGGTCTCATCAGTGGAAACGAATCGATGACGGAGTCTACATTGGCATGAAGAAAAATGCCCAAGGTTCTGCCTCTATGCTTCTGGATAGCCGTGGCTCTCAAGCTGATATTTGGTTTAGTGATTCTAGCCGATCGTTAAATGCGGAGGTACTAAGCGATCTAGCAAAACGCCGCCAGCATGGCTGGCAACAAATCGTTCTGTCAGATTCCTCTTCTTCCCATTCTCACGCCCATTAAGACAACATAATTGATAAGTACTATGATCAAACGCTCTCTTTTACGTCGTATTCTTACAGCCACCGTGTTATTGACGGTGTCTTCTACTGGCTTTGCTGCCGATAAACTCAGTATTGGTATTACGCTTCAACCTTATTACAGCTATGTCAAAGCTGTTGTTGATGACAAGGCGAACATCATTCCTCTGGTCGATGCTGGTTTTAACCCTCATAACTATTTACCGCAACCCAATGATCTTAAGCGTTTGAATGAAATGGATGCGATAGTGATCAATGGTATTGGCCATGACGATTTTGCACTGAAAGTGATCAAAGCCTCTCAGCGTGATGATCTCTTGGTTATCGAAGCGAACAAAGAAGTGCCTCTGTTACCGGCGATGGGGCAGTCAGTTGGTCAAGGTGCAGTGAACCCTCACACCTTTGTTGGTCTATCGACCACTATTCAAAAGGTTTACACCATCGCGAGTGAGCTAAGTAAACTGGACCCAGACAACGCTACTTTTTATCGCCAAAATGCTCGTAAATACGCAAAAACATTTCGCCTGATGAAGCGTGATGCAATGTTGTCTCTTGGTGAGTTGGACACGGCTGGTATGAAGGTGGCGACAACCCATAATGCTTACGGCTATATCCTTCAGGAGTTTGGTGTTGACGTCGCAGCTGTCATTGAGCCTGCTCATGGCGTTGAACCAAGTGCCAGTCAGTTGCAGGAAACGATTGAGAAAATTCGTGAATCCGGCATTGATGTGCTGTTTTATGAGCTCAATATGCCGAACCGTTTTGTTGATACCATCGAAGAGGCGACAGGGGTGCAGCTTTATCGCTTTTCTCACATGACTCACGGTGAGTATGAGGCTGATAAAGTCGAGGTTGAGATGCGAGATAACGTGGAAACGCTCATTGAAGCAATGAAGTTTGTTGCGAGCAAGCGAGCAGGGGAAAAGGCGTAATGACAGGTCCTTCCGTTTCCTTAAATAACGTGGGCCTGAAATACGCCGACAATATTATTTTGCAGAACATCAACGTTGAATTCGAGAGCGCGAAATGCCACGTGATTATGGGGCCGAATGGTGGTGGGAAAACCTCTTTGCTTCGTTCGATACTTGGGCTAACACCATTTTCGGGAAACATTGCACTCAATTGGCCAGAGCAATCAGCTGCATCGGGTAAGATAGGATATGTACCACAAAAGGCGATGTTCGAGGCAAGCCTCCCGTTAACCGTGATGGATTTTGTGCTGCTTAATCAAACCCGTATCCCTCTATTTTGGCGACGTAAAACAAAGCAAACTCAACATGCTCTGGCCCAGCTGGATCGTGTGGGCATGGCAACGCGTTGCGATCGTCGTATGGGGCAACTCTCTGGCGGAGAGCAACAGCGTGTTTTGTTTGCGCAAGCTTTACTGGATGAGCCCAATTTATTGGTTTTAGATGAACCTACAACTGGTATGGACGAGCAAGGTGTTCGGTATCTTGAAGGTTTGATTCATGAAGTCGTTGGAGAAGGCAAAACGGTACTGGCAGTACACCATGACGTGACCGCAGTGCGCCGTTTAGATGCTCAGGTCCATGTCGTAAATCGTCAAATTGTGGCGTCAGGTCACCATTCAGATGTGCTAAGCCCTGATCGTATAGAAACATTATTTAAGCACTACACAGCAAAAGTGGAGGCTGCATAATGGATTGGTTACGAGAGTTAGCGGTTAGCGGCGTTGAAGCTGGATGGTTAAGCGATAGCTTTTCTTATGCCTTCATGGTGAACGCAATTGTGGCAGCGCTGATATTAGGACCATTACTTGGTGGTCTTGGGACATTAGTCATCGCCAAGCGACTGGCTTTTTTCTCTGAAGCGGTTGGGCACGCTGCGCTTACCGGAATCGCGATTGGTGTGTTGCTCGGTGAGCCGCCAGAGAATCCGATCATCGGCTTGTTTAGCTTTTGTATGATTTTTGCGCTGTTGCTTCACTTTGTTCGTAATCGTACCAATGTACCTTACGATACACTGGTTGGGGTTTTTCTTGCACTAGCGTTAGCGGTTGGTGCTGCGCTGTTAATGTACGTCGCTCGTAAGATCAACATTCACATGTTGGAGAACGTGTTGTTCGGATCGATCTTGACTGTGACGGACAACGATATCCTTATTTTAGCGATCAGTTGTTTGATCATATTACTGCTTCTTATTCCTACGTTTAACCGCATTTTGCTGACTTGTATCAGCCCGGATATTGCACGTGTACGCGGCTTTAATACCAGCTTTTATGATTACTTATTTGTCATGATGATCACCTTGGTCACCATCGCCGCGGTAAAGGTTATTGGCGCGGTATTGGTTGGTGCATTGCTACTGATTCCTGGTGCAACGGCTAGGTTATTGACTAAACGCATGGGCAGTTTCGTTCTCCTTTCTTCTTTATTGGCAACCATTGCGTGTTTAGTCGGAACCATACTGCCGATGGAGCTTGAGCTACCAGTGCCATCAGGCGCATCCATCATCATTGTTTCTGCGGCATTTTTCCTAACAGCAACGGTTTACCGAATTATCAAAAAAGCGTAACCCTTTTTATAAAGTAATGAACATGAAGATAAAAAAATTAGCGATAACTTTTGGTTTGGTTATAGCGACGACACTTCCATCGTTGGCAAGCGCCAAAGACATTTTAACCAGCACTCCCGTCACATACATGTTGTCTGAGCAACTCATGAAAGGTACAGGGATAGAGACTCAGTATCTGCCTCCAAAGCGTTACGGCGTCGAGCGTCTTGAGAACTGGTTCGCAAATAAAGGTACAGAGCAAGTTAAGCAAGCGGGTCAAGCCGCGACGGTTGCTATTACTCTTGGTGCGATTTGGAAACAAGACCCGACTTATGTTTACGCTCGACAGGGCAACATTCACTTGATTGAAATCGATGCATCGCAGGCCATTTCTCCGAGAGCTCAAGGAGTTGCAGTACTGACATTGGAAAACGGGTCAACATCGAAGTACGCATGGCTGAACCCTACAAACTTAATCCGAATGGCGGGCATTGTTGGAGAGGATCTACAACGTGTATATCCTGAACACCAAAAGGCGATTCAAACGAATCAACAGGCTTTTATGCTCAATGTGCGTGAACTGATCAACCAACAACAGGCAGAGATCTTCGATAAAGGCATCGATTCAGTGGTACTGATGAGTGAGTCACTAGAGGACTTTGCCTCTGGCAACCAATTGTTTGTGGTTGGGCGCGAATTTAAGCCAGAACTCGAGTGGACAGAAGAAGACAAATTATCTTTAAAAGCTCAGTTTGAACAAGATAAAACGCTATGGTTAGTGACGGATAAACGACCGTCGAAAACCTTGACATCGCTTATTAAACCGAGTCGTATACTGCAAATCGATGTTATTGACCGCTGGGGCAGTAAGGGTATCAAAACTGAGAAGCCACTCGCACGTTGGGAGATGTGACACGTAAAAAGCCACAGATTTTATGATGGGGAATGAAAAGTTCCCTATTTTTTTGTTGACTTGGTTCAAAACGTGAGCATTAATACCACTGGTTGCATAAGAAAGTGTTTGTTTCATTTCTATTTCATTACTACTTTGTTATGTGTTCGTTGCGATTGATTCGGATTTAATCTGTCTCTAAGCGAACCGGTACAAACAACTATACGGATGTTAACAATGAAAATGAAAACTCTAGCCGTTGCAGTGGCGGCACTAGCATGTGGTTCACAGGCCTTCGCAGCAGAAGTTTATAACAGCGATGGTACATCTTTATCGATCGGCGGTCACGTTTCAGTTGGCGTGGGTGAGTACTACGAGGAAGATGTGAAAGTTCATCAAGTGTCTCCACGTATTAACGTCGCGGGTAAGAAAGACATTGGCAACGGTATCACTATCGACGCTAAAGGCGAATGGGCGCTTAACTACCTAAATGGTGGTGAACAGTCATTCAAAACTCGTCTAGGTTACATCGGTGCAACTCACGAACAGTACGGTCGCCTTGTTGCAGGTACTCAATGGTCACCTTACTATGATGTAGCTGGTGTTGCGGATCTACCAATCGCGTTTGCGAACGACTTTTTGTACGACAACCACGGCAACCTAGGCTCAGCTCGTGCTGATAAAATGCTTAGCTACCGCAAAGGTTTTGAATTTGGTGAAGGCTTTGCTTTCAACCTAGGTCTAGGTTGGCAAGGTGAGCAAACTTCAGATGCAACAACATACGAGCAACGTGGTCAAATTGCACTGAGCGGTTCTGTAGCTGGCTTTGGTCTAGGTTACGTATACAGCGGCGGTGATGTTAAAAACGCGAATCTAGGTACTAAGAACGCTGAATCACACCTATTCTCTGTAAACTACGGTCAGTACGGTTCAGGTCTATACGCAGCAGTAGTATACGGTATGAACGATTACTTCTACGACATGCGTAAAGAGACTTCTCAACTTGAAGCTCTTTTGGCATACGGCGTGAACGATTGGACATTCAGCGTTAACTACGAAGGCGTAGAAGACGAAGAAGACAACAAGACAGTTTCAAGCGAAACTGCGCTACAAGCAGAGTACGCTGTAACTCCTGCTTTCGTAACGTTTGCAGCTTACCAGTTTGATCTAGGTAACGACTACAACAGTGAAGAGAACGACTACTGGACTCTAGGTGCTCGTTACTACTTCTAATAAATAGGCCAGTTTCTACTGCCTAAACACATTTATTGTGTTAACGCCTACTCGTTGTGAGTAGGCGTTTTTCTTTCTGCTTTCCGTTGGCCATAATAGACACTGGTAATGCTGTGCTTATGTAACCCAAGCTCTGTTTAGAGAGTGCGTCTAATAAAAAATGCCCGCAAGTTGCGGGCATTTTTGTTGTTAGAGATGCAGTTCTATTAATACGCTTATTTTTTATCGAGTAAATCGAGGAAGAACGCATACTCTAGCGCATCTTCTTTTAAGCGTTTAAATCGACCAGATGCGCCGCCGTGTCCGGCTTCCATATCGGTTTTGAACAACAAGACGTTATCGTCTGTCTTCATTTCACGAAGTTTGGCGACCCACTTCATTGGTTCAAAGTACTGTACTTGAGAGTCGTGCAAGCCAGTCGTTACCAACATGTTCGGGTATTTTTGCGCCTTGATGTTGTCGTAAGGCGAGTAACTCAACATATAGTCATAGTATGTTTTGTTGTTTGGGTTACCCCATTCATCATATTCATTGGTGGTCAATGGAATTGATTCATCGAGCATGGTGGTTACCACGTCCACAAACGGAACATGAGCGCCGATACCGCGATACAGTTCTGGTGCTTGGTTGATGATAGCCCCCATTAAGAGACCACCTGCAGAGCCACCAACAGCGAAGACTTTATCTTTCGCGCCGTAGCCTTGTTCAACCAAACCTTTAGTCACATCAATAAAGTCGTTGAATGTGTTTTGCTTGGTGAGTTTTTTACCATCCTCATACCAAGGACGGCCAAGCATTTCAGATCCACGAATATGAGCGATGGCGTAAACAAAGCCGCGATCCAATAGACTTAAACGTGCCGAGCGGAAAGTTGGCTCAATGGTTGCTCCATAAGAGCCATAACCATATTGGTAGACTGGATTCGTACCATCCTTCTTAAATAAGTCTTTACGATACACCAAAGAAACGGGTACTTCTTTACCGTCACGGGCTGTGATCATAATGCGTTCTGATTGGTAATTGTCAGGATTAAAATCACCAAGTACAGGTGTTTGCTTCATGATTTCTGACTCGCCCGTTTTTAGATCGAAATCGTAGTAGGTTCCTGGAGTGGTTAAACTGCTGTAATAAATACGAACTTTCTCGTTATCCAGCTCTAGGTTACCTGTCAAATAGGCTGCAAACGCATCATCATTAAATGTGAGGGGGAATTCTTTTCCTGTTGAGAGCTGACGTACAGTGACGCTTGCTAGGCCGTTAGAGCGCTGCTCATAGACGAGGTGATCATCGAATAGCTCGAAGTCGACAAGTTGAGTGTTGTCGTCTGCGGCAATCACGTCTTGCCACTTAGAGCGATCGTGCATCTCTTCTTGCTTAACTTTCATCAAACGGAAGTTCACGGCTTGATAGTTGGTATAAATGTAATACCAATCGCCTAGCTTAGAAATGCTGTATTCAATGCCATTTTCACGAGGATAAAAAGGCTTCGCCTTTGCTTTAGGGTTGTTCGCATCGATGATGGAGACGCCGCTGGTTTCTGTACTGGAATGCCAGATATAAATATCTTCGCCATCTTTGCTTTTGCTTAGTGAGGTGTAATAGGCGCTGTCGGTTTCTTCAAAAATCAACTCATCACTGCTTTGTGGCGTGCCTAAAACATGACGATACACTTGGTAGCCCAGCAAGGTCTGTGGATCTTTTTTGATGTAGTAAAAGGCGTTGTTATCGTTCTGCCATGCAATCGCGCTTGAGGCGCCTTCGATTTCATCTTGTAGGTAATTGCCTGTTTTCAGGTCTTTGATCTTAAGAGTGTAAACACGGCGGCTTAATGTATCTTCGCCATACGCTAGTAAGTTTTCATTCGGACTAACGTACAAGCCGCCAATACTGAAGAACTCATGTTCTTTTGCAAGTTCATTGACATCTAAAATGACTTGCTTGTCTTTGCCTGCAAAGTCTTTAGCTCGAAGGTGAACTTCGTATTCGTTATCTCCGGTCACTTCACTTGAGTAGAAGTAGTTGCCTTTACGCACAGGAACGGAGTTGTCGTCTTTTGCTATGCGACCTTTAATTTCTTCAAATAGTTCATTTTGAAGAGCTTCAGTGTGCTTGAGAACGGTTTCCGCATACTGATTTTCTTGCTCTAGGTGCTGCAAAATTTCCGGATCCTTACGTTCGTCGTCACGCATCCAGTAGTAGTTATCAACGCGAGTATCACCATGAATAGTCATCGCGTGAGGGACTTTTTTCGCAACCGGAGCTTGAGTTTGTTGAGCAACGATCTGTGATTGGGAGTATTGAGTCATGCTGGGAGTTCCTTGATTGCTGCATCCGGCGACAAGCGCGACCGAGACGGCCAACGTAGTTAAAGTGAAACGCATCTGTTTTTGTCCTTATTATACACCCAAGTGGCCTCATCCTGAGGGCTGGGCTTTCATTTCGTTAGTGGTTTTCAGTTGTCCATTCTTTGTTATGAGGTATGCCAAAAAGTGAGAATCCTCAATATTTCCGAGTTGGCTACTCAATTTGAAGGGAGCTGAAAACACATTGTGTAAGCAGCTGTTATTTTTAACAAATATCAATTCGAAAGTTAAATCATTCTCATCGGGAAATCGATATAGTGTGATATGAAAAAAGGGACACACTTGTTGAGTGTGTCCCTTTTGGATTTTGAAAGTAAGCTGATAATGATCAGATAACTTGCGGCACTTCGTTTGAGTGGTTGTGCGCTCGATTTACCCACATGAGCCCAAGCATTGCAATTACCGACATTGCCATCATCAAAACACCCAGTGGCATCTGGTTGTGCGCTGGAAATAGTGATGCAAGCAAGGTCGCAATACCTGCGCCCAAGTTTTGCATGCCACCCAATGTCGCGCCTGCTGTTCCTGCATGGTATGGGAATGGCGCAATTGCTCCGGTTGTTGCGGCTGGGAATAGGATACCCGCACCCAAAAAGTACACGGTTGCGCCACCAACCAGCGTTAACGCCGTGGTTAAACCAAACAAGCCAGGGATGAGCACAATAGCAGAGCCAACAAAAATCGATACCAAGCCCACATTTAAAGCACGACGCTCAGAGCGACGCTGCGCGATGTAGCTAGATAAGCCCGCACCCACCAAGTAACCAGGGATTGGCAAGATAAACAGCAAACTTACTGTGGTCGCTGGTAATGCCAATACACCACCTAGCAATACCCCAGCTGCTGCCTCGAACACACCTACGCCAGCAAACGTCGCAACTAGGCAGATCAAAAAGCCTTGGAAGCGGCGATCTGATAAAACGTGTTTGTAGCTTTTGGCTACTGGTTCGAACTTGCGTTTCTCTTTTGGTAGCGTCTCCATCATGCTGGTCATCATGGTAATCACCACTGCAATGCCAAACAGCGCTAAGAATAGGTAGCTAGAGCGCCAGCCAAACGCTTCGGTTAAGTAGCCGCCAAGCACGGGAGCCAACAATGGTGAGAAAATCACACACATGCTGATTAAGCTATTTGCTCTGTGTAGCTCAGAACCTTCAAAGCAGTCGCGAGTCAGAGTACGTGACATCGCACCACCGCAGCCAATACCTAAACCTTGGATGAAACTACCAATCAAGAACCATTCAAATTGGTGTGCAAAGAGCGCCACCAATGTACCTAGGATGTAGATAAGTAGGCCTGCTATGATGATTGGCTTGCGACCTAAGCGGTCCGATAACGTACCGTACACGAATTGCGATAAGCCATATGGAATTAGGTAACAAGCCATCACAGCTTGAAGTGATGACGCAGACACCAAAAACTCACCCGCCATATGACCGATTGAAGGCACGTACATTGTTTGGGTCATTTGACCCACGGCAGTCAATATTGCGATTAAAAAGGTAAGTTTCGCTAATGGAAACGAAGCAGACATTTGCGTATCTCTCCAAAAAATTTAAGACGTAAAAACCCTTAGCGCTCTAATGCAGAGTGCCAACAGACTTTTGGTGTTACGGGGCTATTTGCGCGAGATATTAGTCTTTGCGTGTACAATTAGCAATCGAAAAGTGTGAAGTTGAGCAAGATAAAAATCTATAATATGCATTAGAAAAACTAATCTTAATTTGCATTCGGAAATAGGCTGCTTTTCTTTGTTGAATTACGTTAAATCTCTTATTTGTTGTGAATGTAAACCTACTTATAGGTCATTGGTTTTTATGGTTAAAATCGAGGGGAGAAGAATTGTTTTGGTTAGCCAGAGCAAGACATGGTTCGAACGAAGAAAAGACTGGAGAAGGCACCATGAACAAAAAGGGAGCCGAAGCTCCCTTAGAAATGATTATGTTTATTCGCGGCCAGATGCGTATGCGTAAAGCATTTCTAGCGCGATGGTTGCTCCCGCTAATGCGGTAACATCACTGTGGTCGTACGGAGGCGATACTTCTACAACATCCATACCCACAATATTCATACCGGCTAAGCCACGAATGATCTTCAGTGCTTTGTCTGAGTTCAAGCCACCACAAACGGGTGTACCTGTTCCTGGTGCGAAGGCTGGATCCAAGCAGTCGATGTCAAAAGTAACATACACTGGCTTGTCTGCGACGGTGCGACGAATCTCTTCTAAGATCTCGTTCACCGACATGTCATTCGCTTGCATCGCATTAATCACATTGAAGCCGTGATCTTGCTGTTTGTATTCAGTACGAATACCGATTTGTACTGAGTTCTTCGCAGAGATCAAGCCTTCTTTCGGCGCATGGTAGAACATTGTACCGTGGTCGTATGAACTGCCATTTGCGTAGGTATCCGTATGAGCATCAAAGTGAATCAGAGCCATTTGACCATGATGCTTCGCGTAGGCACGCAGGATAGGCAGTGTGATGAAGTGGTCACCGCCCAATCCCAACATGGTTTTACCGCTTTTTAGAATTTCACTGGTTGCTGCCTCTAGACGGTAAGTGAAATCTTCCGCATCACCGCAATCGAACACGAGGTCACCCGCGTCGATCACTTTCAGCTTATCCAATACGTTGAAGTCCCACGGGAACTTCTTACCTTCCCATGCCAAGTTGACTGAGGCACGGCGAATCGCATCTGGCCCCATGCGTGCGCCTGGACGACCAGATGTAGCCATGTCCAGAGGAACCCCTAGCACCACAACGTCTGCGTCTGCCGATACCGGATTACGAATGTACGGTAGACGTAAAAACGACATAGAGTTGGAGTAAAGCGAATAATCGGTTTTAGTAAACAAATCATTCATATCAGAAGTCCTCTAAATAGGTGTATCCCGCTAGACCTTGTTCTAGTTCTGCTAGGATTTGTGCTTGTTCATTGGCTTCAACTCTTTGGGAAACCAATTGTTTGTAATTGTCACGAATCGCATCCACGTCGATATGAACGTAGCGCATCATGTCTTCTACACTATCACCTTCATTGATGTAACTGATCTTAAATTGACCGTGTTCATCAACATTGACTACTGCACTGTGGGTGTCACCAAATAGGTTGTGCATGTCACCAAGGATTTCTTGGTATGCGCCTACTAGGAAAAAGCCCATTAGGTATGGTTTGTCTTTGCTCCAAGCTGGTACAGGTAGCGTGCTCTCGATGCCTTGACCATCAACGTAGTGATCGATCGCGCCATCAGAGTCACAGGTGATGTCCAACATTACCGCACGACGCTCTTCCGCATCGCCAAGACCAGAAAGTGGCAGAACAGGGAACACCTGATCAATACCCCAAGCATCTGGTAGAGATTGGAAGAGAGAAAAGTTCACGAAGAACTTATCTGCAAGACGTTCGCTCAACTCGTCCAGAATCGGACGGTGGAAGCGATTTTTAGTGCTCATCTTGCGGCTTAGTTCGAAGTAAATGCGCAGTGACAGTTGTTCTGCCCACGCACGTTGCTCCAAGTTAAGCACGCCAGTTGCGAATTGAGAGTGTACCTCTGCCAAATCACTTTGGGTATCGTTGTAGATCTCAATTAACGCACGAGCGTCTGTACCATCTTGTAAGTTTTCCCAGTTTCGCCACATGTTTTGTAGTAAAAGTGGAGCATCTGCGCCAAGTTCATGCACTTCTTCCGGTTGGTATGTTTCTGTACCAATTACGTTAGAAATCAACACAGCGTGGTGCGCTGTCAGTGAACGACCGGATTCAGAAATGATCACTGGCATCGGTTGTTCGTATTGCTGACACACGTCGCCCACTGTGTTGACGATATTACGTGCGTACTCTGCAAGGCCGTAGTTCATCGAGTTCGATGATTGGCTGCGTGTGCCGTCGTAGTCGACTGCCAAACCGCCGCCTACATCGAAGTATTCGATGTTTGCACCCAGTGCGCGCAGTTCGCAGTAGAAACGTGCAGACTCATTCACACCATTACGTACATCACGGATGTTTGCCATCTGTGAACCAAGGTGGAAGTGAACCAGTTGCATCGCATCTAGGCTGCCTTCGCGTTTCAGACGTTCAATAACGCTAAGCACTTGCGATGCAGACAAACCAAATTTCGATTTTTCACCGCCACTTGCTTGCCATTTCCCCGCACCTTGAGAGGCGAGGCGAATGCGCAAACCAAGGCGCGGTTTTACGCCCAAGCTTTTCGCTTCTTCTAGCACCAGATCCAGCTCAGAAAGCTTCTCTAGTACGATGAATACCTTGTGACCCAGCTTTTCACCGATCAGTGCAAGACGCACATACTCACGGTCTTTGTAGCCGTTACACACGATCACGGAGCTGCCTTGTTGAGCCAATGCAAGTACTGCCAACAATTCTGGCTTGCTACCCGCTTCAAGACCAAGCTGTTTGGTTTCTAGTTGAGCTTGGCTCGCTAGAATTTCATCCACCACTTCACGTTGTTGGTTGACTTTAATTGGGTACACCAACAGGTATTTGTTTGGATATTGGTATTCTTCAATTGCTTGGTTGAAAGCGTGGCAAATTCCATGCACACGTTGGTGCACGATTTGCGGGAAGCGCACTAATACAGGCAGATTTAACTGCTGCGCTTCTAGCTCATTTACAATGGCACTGAAAGGGATTTGATGTGCACGATCACTACGAGGTGATACGTAAACCTCGCCTTGGTCATCAATACCGTAGAAACCTTGGCTCCAGTAGTGAACGTTGTAGTCCGCGCGGATGCGGTCTAATTTAGTTGCTTTTTCCAACTCGATTCTCACAAAAATGTACTTAAGTCCTTAATTAATTAGAAGGAAAAGTAACAAAAAAGCAAATCATGAGGCATTAACCTCATACCCTGACACGAACTCCGTGTGCGCGCATTAACGGATAAAAGTGCCGCTGAGTCTAATGATTAAAATCTATCATCTCGATTATGATTTCTTGTCGTGCGCTGATGTGAACATTTGTTTACCAGTGCGTCCATTCAGCTGTTATAGTTGGTCTGACCAGCATGGAAGCGGTCATGAAAAATCTCACTCAAATAAGGACATATTTTGCAGCTGCACAGAATTCAGGGATACATTCAGACCATGTATCTCGCCGAATATCCCGATAAATTAATGTTGCTTGATGGTGCAAGTCGAGCAGATATTCCTCACCTTAAAGATTTTATTGAACATCAACTCCATCGTCCTTTTTCTGACCTAAAGTTGGTCGTTGTAACTCACATGCATCCAGACCACGCTGGTGGCGCGCACAAACTGCGTGATTTAACTGGATGTAAACTATTGGCCGCAAAGCGAGAGAGCCAATGGTATAGCGGTGTAGATGGTTGGCTAATGCATTTGACCGATTTGATGTTAGCACGCTGGATGGCGAATCGGATGCGTAAACCAAAGCAAAACCTGTGGTATTCGCGCAAGTTAAAGCCAGATATCGAACTCATCGATGGAGAGTGTATTCCGGGGTTTGATGATTGGCAGGTACTAGAAACGCAGGGACATACCGATAGAGATTTGTCGGTTTATCATTCTGAACAAGATGTATTGTATGTGGCGGATTTGATGGTGCAAGTTAAGAAACACCTGATTGCGCCGTTTCCCATATTTCATCCAAACCAATATCGCCAATCATTAAAGCGTGTGTTTGAGATGGATCCGCAATGTTTGCTTTTGGCGCACGGGGGAGAGGTGACTTTTGATGAGAAAGCGTATCAGCACATTCTGCATACTGCGCCGACTAAGCCGATGACCCATTGGCGCGTCACAAAGGTTAAAGCGAAGGGATTGTTGTTTGCGCTATTTCGTAGGAAGTAGGCGAAGATAAAGCCAGACGAGTGATGCTCAACAAAAACGTTCGATCACTCATCTGAAGCTACGGGGTTAAGATGCCAATAAATGAGATTGGCTAGGGTCTACCAGCACTTTGTCTGCCATGCCCTGACGACCTAACAGCATCATGTAAGTCATTTTTTCACGGTTGGTCAACGTAATGTCGATTGGCCATTGTTTGTCACCCATGCGCAGCATGGTGGTGATAACGCAGCGATGCTCAAAGGTACCGTTTGAAGATTTCACTTTACGGTTTGCCTTTAGCTTCGCTGTGCAGCGAACCACTTGTTCTAAATGATAAACATCCGGGTGTAGATCGAATGCAACGTAAGACTGACCATCTTTTTCAAAGCAATCAATGTTATCTACATGCAATGAAGAGGTTTGTGCGCCCGTATCAATGCGCGCTTCAAGGTGAGTAATCCCTAACTCAGGTAAGCAAATAGCTTCGGCGTTCCCAATGATCATTTTCTGATTCATAGTGTCATCCTAGCGATGAGTAATACGAGAGCCTACTAAGCAGGCTCTCACTCAAACAATTATCAACCTTTACCACGAGTACGGTTTGCGTGTGGTTTTGCGTTTTTCTCGATAAAGTCGAAAATCATACCAGCAACGTCTTTTTCTGTAGCGAGCTCGATACCTTCAAGACCTGGTGAAGAATTCACTTCCATTACCACTGGGCCGTTTTTAGATTGAAGGATATCTACACCGCATAGGTTTAACCCCATGACTTTTGCCGCGTTAATCGCAGTAGCGCGTTCTTCTTTGCTTAGTCGCACTAACTGTGCAGAGCCGCCGCGGTGAAGGTTCGAACGGAATTCGCCTTCTTTTGCTTGGCGCTTCATTGCTGCAATCACTTTATTACCGACAACAAAGCAACGTATGTCTGCGCCTTTAGCTTCTTCGATGAACTCTTGCACCATGATGTTTGCTTTCAACCCCATAAAAGCTTCGATCACGCTTTCTGCTGCTTTATTTGTTTCAGCAAGTACAACACCGATGCCTTGAGTACCTTCTAGCAATTTAATGACTAGAGGTGCGCCACCAACATTTTTGATCACGTCCTGAATGTTGTCAGGGTGGTGAGCAAAGCCAGTGCGCGGCAAGCCGATGCCTTTACGCGATAACAGTTGCAACGAGCGTAATTTGTCACGAGAGCGGCTGATCGCGACCGATTCGTTGACACAAAATGTGCCCATCATTTCAAACTGACGTACAACCGCGGTACCGTAGAATGTGATGGATGCACCGATGCGAGGAATCACAGCGTCGTATTGTGGCAATTCTTCACCCTTATAGCGGATCTTAGGGTTGTTGCTCGTAATGTCCATATAACAGTGCAGAGTATCGATGACGTCTACTTGATGTCCACGCTCTTCACCTGCCTGTTTTAGGCGCATGGTTGAATATAAATTCTCATTACGAGAGAGAATAGCAATACGCATGGCAATTCCTTAGTAAGTCAGTACCAAATTAAAAATATAAGTATAGAGTATAGAATGCAGCAGGTATGTGATATTTAGGTGATATTACCTACTGACTTCAACGATTTAGATGTGTGGTTGGACAACCACTTCGTTAGAGGTGCGCACCTTAGGTTTTTTTCTCGCGAGAAGAAAACGAAAAAAACTCGTCGTTACGACAAAAATAATTTGTTGAATCATCGGGCATTCTCAGCGTCGTAAGCCGGAAGTAGTCTGTGGACTTTTTTAAGCAAACGGATTACAACGAGTTTAAAACGCTAGGCTATTCTGTAGTTTGTTTTGAGTTTGTGATGACGTCCAATAACACATCTTTAATTGTTTGATAGCGCAGTGGCAGAACACGACTGCGTTTGCGAACTAAAAATAACTCTTCACACACGGTGTTTTTCAGTTGTGCGATGTGCAAGGTATCTTTTTGTGGGAAATTGTCGACAGCACTTTGAGGCAGCACGGTGAAGCCGAGTCCTTTACTCACAGGCAGTAAAATTTGGCTTAATTGATTCACGTAGCCGGATAATGGTAAATCGCTCATCTTAATTTCTTGGAGCTCTTGTTCCGCGCATTGGTCAAAAAATAGCGTCATGTAGTGCTTGGCATCAGGATGGGCAATGACACCACAGTCGTGCAAGAGTTGTGGTGTTATCTGCCTTTCGCGGTATTGATTAGGTAGGACTAAGCACAACTGCTCCTTACCAATTCTTTCACTGTGAAATAAACCTTTGTGAGGAACATCAGTTACGATTCCAATATCAATGCTTCCTTCCGTTATTGCATTGAGAATCGAGTGATTGGGTGCGGCTTCTAAATGCAGCGATAAGCCTGGGTGCTGTTTTTGCTTTTCTAAAAGAGGGCCATACAGCATCAATGCCATTGCGCCAGAACAGGCCAGTTTACAGTGACCTGAAAATGCATCATCAAAACTGAGTTCTTCGAGCAACGCTTTCTCTCTTTCTTCTAACTCCAGCGCGTAGGCGTAAACAATCCGACCTTGCTCTGTTAATTCGAAGCTTTTGTTTTCACGTTTGATCAGCGCATGCTGACAACTTTGCTCTAACTTTTTGATATGTTGGCTGACACCAGGTTGGGTCATAAAAAGTTTTTCTGCCGTTTGTGTGAAATGACCGACTTCAATCAATGTCTTAAATGTATGTAACCAAACAGGATTAAGCATAATGTGAGATTTGCTGTGAGCTTGCTGAAAGACGTAGAGAAAATGATAGCACGGCACGAAATAAATCGACGCAAGAGAATCGGGTGCCTCGTGAATAATAAATACCAGACAAAATAAAAACCCCGCCTGGTTTCCCAGACGGGGCTTATTCTCTTTCGCAGCAATCCGGCTACTATAGGTGCTCCCTGCATCTATCCTTGATTGTGGCTAAGTCCTTTAACCGAGTTCCTTGTTCATCGCCTTCCTAGCGGTGTCCATTCTTGCCTATCATCCTGACGGGCGAACTCTATCCTAGAGCTTAACTACATCCTTGCTGATAACTCATCCTAAGCTACCAAATCTTCATCCTGAAGATACCTAGTCCATTAGGTTTTTTTCCTTGTTCCCGCCAACATCCTGTCGACACAATCAGTATTGATGTTTTGCTGATTACTCTCAATTAGCTAGGTAAAAAAACTTTGGCAGCGAATATTGTTTGAAATGATATAACTGATAATTTTCAATGGCTTATGTTAATTTTTCGATTTTGTCTTAGTCAATGATGGTCGTTTTGCTTACATTGCTTGTAAGAGATCTCGCACAAGGTGTCGAGCAAATGTCCGAATTGGCGTCGTTTACATCCTGTTTAAGAATTTGCTCAAGATCACAACTCGATTTGTAGCCATAAAATTTGGCGATAGTGTCAGGTGGAATTTCCATTTCTTTGATGGCGAATGTTGCCCATTCATCACGTGTTTTGTGCAGGGCTTGGCGTAGCTTGACAGTGAAGTGACTCATGAAAGCCTCCTTAGTTATCTTGTCTTTCAAGGCAACAATAAGGAGCGTGACGACACAAAGTTGATAGTATGCCGCTTAATATCAATACTATTTCGGCGTGATGAAGATTAAGCTGGCAATAATGATATTATTTGAGCGTGAAACAATACTATTTTGTGGAGTAGCCAATGGCACACATCGAAAAAGTACCACAAAGACCAGGTTTTTCTTGGCGCTATCGTCGCATTGATGAGCCAGAAAAAGAGTACGATCTCCATTTTCACGATGATGTGTTTGAATTAGTCATCCATCGCCACTTCACTGGCAGTTTGCATATTGGTCATCACGAATTAGAAGTGACTCACAACCAAATGCTATTGATCGCTCCAGGTGTGCCTCATTCAATTCACTCCACATTGGTCGAGAGCAAGTGCGAGACTCATGTGATCTGGTTTAAGCGTGAGTGGATTGCCAATTTGATGTTCTATTGCGCAGAGCTTAGAAAGCTTGATCCGCTTTTAAAGGCGGCCAACAAAGGTGTGGTGTTTTCTGAGCGGACAGCTCAGCACGTTGTGGATCTTCTGCATGAGCTCATGACGTTTCCTGCAATGGAGCAACTCTCGAGATTTCTCCATGTTTTGTCTCTGATTGCTCACGATGAAGGAGCGAAAACACTGATGACTCACTCTTATTTATCGATGAGTGAACACGAATTACAGGAAAGAGAACGAGTGGCAAGTGTCAACGCGTATCTCGAGCGTCACTTTGCTAGCAAAGTGACGCTCGCAGACTTGGCGAACTACTTATCGCTGAGTGAAAGTGCGGTCACAAGATTGTTTCAAAAGCACTTTAAAGAGCCGTTTAGCCAACGCCTAATGAAATTGCGGATCAATCATGCCGCAGATTTGCTGCAATCAACGCCTTTGCCGATTGGAATTGTGTTTGAGAGAGTAGGGTATCGAAACCAAGCCCTGTTTAATCGTCACTTCAAAACGTATAAAGGGCTTACGCCACGCGAGTACCGTCAGCAATATCAGCAGCGAATCCAGCCTTAATTGGGTCGCACACAACTGCGATCACGAACGCGAAAAGAGTTACTCGGCTGAAAGTGATGGGCAATTGATATCTTACTTGCAAAATTTTTCAGGAATCATTATTAAGATTCAGTGACAGATAATATAGGGAACTTGATTGCCATTTTTCTGTCATATCTGGTGAGTAAGTTAACCGTGTCAGAGAGATAATACGCCGTTTACTAGCCAAAGATGACTGCAAGAAATCGGTAATTATCATTATGTTGTGAAATTGGTCACGGTTAAATAATTGGTTCCCTTATAGATTGAAGGGGATTCGACCTTAGACAATAAGCTCCATAAGGAGCGTTACTTATATAAGATGAGGGATTTTACTATGAAAAAGACTAGAAGAGCTCAGCTACATCGTGTGCGTATTCAATACTGGAAAGACACGAAAGACGCACCAGCTAAAAAATCATAGTTAATGATACCTAAAGGCACGAGCTGGCAGTGGAACGCCGTTTCCCGCTGATTGCCAGCTCAAAAACGCCACAATCACATTCACTCCGCACAACCTCCCAGCACTCTACTTTTACTATCGCACACTTCCAAAAGTAAAAAAGCCAGTCCGGAGACCAGCTTTTTATTATTGTCAGTATGACTCTGTTACTTACAGGTAGTTTGCGTCAACCAAGTCGCTAGCTTTTGCGCTTTTCACTTCTGGACGTGCTTCTAACCATGCAATAACTTGTGCTTTTTGCTCTTCAGTAGCACTGCCGTAACGGTCAGTAGAGCATAGGAAGCCTTCAAACAGTTCTAGACCACCGCCGCCGAAGCAAAGGCCAAGCCCATCAATGTAGTCGATAAAGTCATCAACGAATGCATCGTAACGGTCGAAGTCGTTGATGTCTGTTTCACAGCTGATCTCGAAACCTAGGATTGCGAACTCACCTAAGAACAGCTTTTTACGGATACGACGGCTCTTGTTATCGATCTTGTCTAATTTCATGATTATCTCTCGTAGATGATTTGAATTCGTACACCTTATACCTTCTATCACACTTTAGCCCAAGTAAAATCAGAATGAAGCGATACAGTTGGTGATTATGTGACCAAAACTTAAGTGCTCAATTGGTAACGCTGCTGAGTTTGCTGCACTGCTGAAACACAAGTTTCATATGTTTTAAGCACTTTTGTCATTTTTCTTCTCCAAACTTCTTGCCGTTCAACTAATCACTTATTTATTAATTAAACTATAAGATCGGGAAAGTAAAAATGAGCAAGGAAACCTTTGACGCGACGCGTTATAACCAAAGTGAAAACAAACCATTTGAAGAAGTATTAGAAGCGAGCCTATCTCGACGCAGCATTCTAAAAGGTGGTTTAGGTATCAGTGCGATGACAGCGTTTGGTGCTTTCGGATTGGCTGGTTGTAATTCGTCTGACTCAGGAAGTACAGTAAGCAGTGGCTCGGGCGTATCTAAAGCCGTTCTTAACTTTGAATCTATCCCTGGCTCACTCACTGACGCCGTTTCAATTCCACAAGGCTACACCGCACAAGTATTGGTACCTTGGGGAACACCACTTAATGCACAAGGCAGCGCATGGCAAAATGATGGTACCAACACCAGTACCGATCAGTTAAATGCGCTAGGCATGCACCATGACGGCATGCATTTTTTCCCATTGAACGATAGCACCACAGATGGCTTGCTATGTATTAACCACGAGTACATTGATACATCAGCACTGCATCCAAACGGTCCGACGGTTGAAAATGGCGTACGTACCATCGTGGATGAAGTGCGCAAAGAGATTAACGCTCATGGCGTATCAGTGGTTCGTATTCAGCTTGAAGACAACATGTGGAAGCTAGTTGATACCGATCCACTAAACCGCCGTTACACTGGTGCGACAGCAATGGACTTATCTGGCCCGGTCGCGCACACGTCACTAACCGTCACTCGTTTCTCGCCAGATGGCAGCCAAGCACGTGGTACGTTAAACAACTGTGGCAACGGCTACACGCCATGGGGCACTTACTTAACTTGTGAAGAGAACTGGCCAGGTTACTTTGTTAACGCCGGGACTCGTACAGAAGAACAAGATCGCATTGGTGTTGATGACCAAAGCACACGCTACTTGTGGGAAACACTTGCAGGAAATGCAGAAGAGCGTCTCGATGAGTTTTCTCGCTTTAACGTGGCTCCAACAGGAGCAAGTGCAATGGATGATTACCGTAATGAAGCCAATGGTCACGGTTACATCGTCGAAATTGACCCTTACACGCAAAACTCGCGTGCGAAGAAGCGTACTGCACTAGGTCGTTTCCGTCACGAAGGCTGTACTTTTGGTAAGCTTGAAGAAGGCAAACCAGTGGTATTCTACTCTGGTCACGACTCTCGCTTTGAGTACCTATACAAATTTGAATCTGCGGCAGCGTGGGATCCAGCAGATGCAAACTCGGAAAACCGCCTAGCGACAGGCGATAAGTATATGGACGAAGGCACACTGTATGTTGCGCGTTTCAATGAAGACAGTACAGGTACTTGGTTGCCGTTGACGCTTGATAGCGTAACAAAATCTGGTGGTACGTTAGCGGAGCACTTTAACTCATTGGCTGAAATTATCATTAATACGGCAGGCGCGGCTGACCTCGTTGGGGCAACCCCAATGGATCGCCCAGAGTGGTGTACGGTTGATCCATTTACAGGCTCGGTTTACTTAACATTGACGAATAATACGCGCCGTACTGATGAAACCAATCCTGCGAACCCACGTTTGAACAATAAGTTTGGTCACGTTATTCGTTGGGATGAAGGGGCTTCAGCTACAGACTTTACTTGGGATATTTTTGTCTTTGGTTCGCCAGCAAATGGTGATGCAGATACCAACCGTTCTGGCCTGAATGAGCTAAACCAGTTTGCTAGCCCTGACGGATTAGCGTTTGATGGCCGTGGTATTTTGTGGATTCAGACCGATAACGGTGCAGATGAAGTTACGTCTTACACTAATGATCAAATGTTGGCTGTTGTGCCATCTAAGCTAACAGATGAGAATGGTGACCAAGCAGTGATTGGTGCGGATAACCAAGCGGAGCTTAAACGCTTCTTTGTTGGACCAAATGGTTGTGAAGTGACCGGCTTTACTATCAGCCCTGATTACAAATCATTGTTTGTGAATATTCAGCACCCAGGTAACTGGCCATACAGTGAAGATGCCGCCGAAGAAACGCCTGCTGGTGTTTCTGTGCGCCCACGAGCGGCGACGGTGGTTATTCGACGTGAAGACGGTGGAGAGATAGCAGTTTAATCTCTAAATGCATTAACACCTTAAAATTCAAGCCCTGCAAATGCAGGGCTTGATGGTTTAGGCGAATGCCTAGTCGCACTTTATATCCAGACAACAGGCTTAGCTTTTCAATGAACCGCCTGAAGTACGAATTACGTCTTGATACCAGTAGAAGCTCTTCTTGCGTTTACGCTCTAGCGTTCCATGCCCATCATCATGACGATCGACATAAATATAACCGTAACGCTTGCTCATTTCGGCTGTTGAGTTAGCCACCAAGTCGATTGGCCCCCAGCTGGTGAAGCCCATCAACTCAACGCCATCAAGAATCGCTTCGTGTGCTTGAACCAAATGATCATTAAGGTATGAGATTCGATAATCGTCTTGGATTTCCCCGTTTTCATCGAATTCATCACGAGCGCCTAAGCCATTCTCGACGATAAATAGCGGCTTTTGGTAACGATCGTGAAGGAAGTTAAGCAAAACGCGCAGGCCTTTTGGATCGATCAACCAGCCCCATTGGCTCTTTTCAAGGTATGGGTTTGGTACGCTATCGACGATGTTACCCACTTCTTTCTGTTTCGGATCGGCACTCGCACAGCCACTTGCGTAGTAGCTGAAGGAAATAAAATCGACACTGGCCGATGCAATTTCTTCTAAGTCGCCAGCTTCCATTTGTATTTCAATGCCGTTTTCACGGAAGTAACGTTTCATGTAGCCTGGGTACTGACCACGAGTCTGCACATCACCGAAGAACAACCACTTATTGTTTTCATGCATAGCAGCAAGCACATCATCAGGGTTGCAGGTGTATGGGTAGTTGATTGCGCCAAGCAGCATGTTACCAATCTTGCCGTTTGGTACGATTTGCTGACACAGTTTTACCGCTTTCGCGTTTGCTACAAGCTGGTGGTGAATCGCTTGATAAATGTCTTGTTCACTGGCGTCTTCTTGCAAGCCCACTCCCGTAAATGGCGCATGAAGTGACATGTTGATTTCGTTAAAGGTAAGCCACAGCTTCACTTTGTCTTTGTAGCGTTCTAACACGGTTTTAGCGTAACGCTCGAAAAACTCGATCACTCGACGATCGCCCCAACCACCATAATTCTCAACCAGTGCGTAAGGCATTTCGTAGTGAGATAAGGTCACGAAAGGCTGGATATCGTGCTTCGCTAGCTCATCAAAAATTTTGTCGTAAAACGCCAGTCCTTCTTCGTTTGGCTCCAGTTCATCACCATTAGGAAAAATACGACTCCAAGCGATGGACAAGCGCAGGCAGGTGAATCCCATCTCTTTAAACAGGGCAATATCTTCTGGATAGCGATTGTAGAAATCGATCGCAAGATCTTTGATACCAGGCGTTCGTTCTTCACGCGTTTGATGCGGGCTTAGAATGCCGTTTGGCAACATATCTGATGTTGATAAACCTTTCCCCCCAAGGTTGTATGCCCCCTCTACCTGGTTTGCCGCAATGGCACCACCCCAAAGGAAATTATCTGGAAACTTAATCATGTTTCTCACTCTTTATATTTAGGAAATGTTTGTGGATTTATTGCTTGAGAATAGTGTAGGAGACATCTCGATACTTATAGCGAGATCGTTGTTTTTATCAGTTCATCACCAAACGTCAGTAATGATAAACATTGAGATATAGGATGGTTGTTAACAATGCCAACCTAAGTGAATTTAGGTTGGCATTCGTATTCAAAACGTAAATGCTAAATTCGCCGCCGCGCCAAACTGGTTATCGCCAGCGTAAGACCCTGCTAGGTCTACACTGATCACATCAAAAGGACTGATGCCAATGCCACCTGTCACCGAGTTATCGAGGTTATTTTCTAGGTCAACTTCATAACCAGCGCGGAGTTGCGCCCATCCCCAAGCATTCCCCTCGATACCAACGCGAATAAACTGGGTGTCATCGTCGAGCTCTTTAAAGCGCTTTTGTTTGGTGAGATCGGCGTCTAGGCTCAGAGCTACATAATTCCCGACATAGCCGATACCAAGGGTCGCTTGTGGCGTGAGTTCGTAGGTATAGTTGCCTAGTTTTGTTTCTATATCTTGCTCGAAGACGTCTTTTAACGAGAGACCAGCTCTAAATGCGTTGTGATACCAAGCGACCCCAAGATCCATATTGAACGTGTTCTTTGATACTTCACTTTTGTCGTAATCCTCGATATCAAAGTCATCTAGTGTTGTACGCTGCGTATAGGTTTTAAGTTGTTGGTATTTGGGCGTAATACCAAATGCGAATTGCTGCCCACCTATCGTGTATGCGCGAGCTAAGGCAACGCCATATTCCGCACTACCGAAAGCCGCTAGGTCGACGGCAGAATTGAGGTATCGATCTGCGGTGTTTGTTGAATCTGAGATATCGGGTGCCGCAAGTATCTCCACATAACCAGCGCTAAAAAGGTTTACCGACATGTAGCGTGTCGGAATCGCAATCGCGAGGCTCAGACCTCCGTTAATGACGACTGGAGCACTCTTATCTAATTGATCGAGTAGTCGATTAAGTTCGGCTTCGTTCGCAGGTGTGGGAATGCCCTGAATACTATCGTAAAGGTCTTGAACATCATCAACGGCTGATAAAGCTTCATCCTCATCGTGAATATTGACGCCGAGAGCAGGAATGAGTAGGCCGATATCGTCATTTTCTCGATAGAGAGCGCCTAGGGCTGGGTTGTGTAGAGGAGCGGTTAAATAGTCAGCGGAAACGACGCCTGTATTTCCCATTCCGTGACTTCGAGCGTCTGCTGCGTAAGGTGCTGCAAAAGCGTGAGGTGATAAAATAAAAAGCGCCCCTGTTGCTGCTAAAGTTAGTTTTCTCATAACGCATCCATTCTTACTTTAAATAATTACTTATCAATAAATTAGATGGTGGGAGCTAAAACTTGGTGTCAACCACCAAAAATTGTGCTGATGAATAGCATGTGGCGATTCATCAAGTTAAGCGTAGGTTAGGCAACTCGCTTTATAAAGTTGATTAAGATTTATTGCTCTTTAATTGTGTGGAGAAAAGCTGGAGAGGTGGATGGCGTTGGATTAGCTACGATGAGGAGCGAGCTCAAACATTAAGGTGAAGGACATGCCTTTATCAGCGTTGAGCTGTGCACTGATTTTCCCTTGCATATCTCGCATATTGTTGGCGGTGATGGAAAGTCCTAACCCCAGTCCTTCACCAATTTTTTTACTGGTTTGGAAAGGCTCGAACATGGTATCGAGTTGGTCTGAAGGTACCCCACACCCATTATCACTTACCACGACCTCAATATTATCGGTAGTGGGTGTAACGGCAATCATTAACTGGGGATCTTGGGTCTCTTTCATCGCATCTAATGCGTTGGAAATTAGGTTGCCGAGCACTTGTTGTAGGCGTTGCTCTTCACCAATGATATTGGGTAAATCGTTGGGAATGCGTACCCGAACATCTACCTTCGCGAGTTGAGATTGATAGACGCGTAGCGTCTCTTCTAAAGCGTTTGTCAGCGATATCTCGTGCAGTGTTTCTGGTTTATTGTAGGCAAACGTTTTTAGCTGACTGGTCATGCTTGCCATGCGGTCAATCAACTTTTGAATTAACTTGTTATTGGCTTTCATCATGTCTGTTTGTCCACGTTCTGCTAGCAACTCGTTGGTGGTTAAAAGGGTACGCAGGCCAGTCAATGGTTGGTTTAACTCGTGGGTAATCGCGCTCGACATTCTGCCCAATGCTGCCATTTTGCTTGATTCAATCAATTGCTCTTGGGCTTGTTTTAAAGCTTGAGTTCGCTCTTCCACCCTTTGAGCGAGCTCTTGGTTAATCAGCTGCAGCGATTGTTCCGCTTTTTTACGTTTGCTAATGTCGATTACGGTAGCAAGAAAATACTGCTCACCGTGCCATGGGAAGCTAGTGAGTGAAAATAGTACAGGAAATACGCTGCCATCACTGCGTCGCGCCATGGTTTCTACAGCGCTAATCTCTGCCAGTTCCTTATGCTTTGGCAGATCTCTAAGCAAAGTGAGTGTGGTTGAATTTGAATTACCTGCATCAAATAATTCCCAGGCGAAGGTATGACGATTCACACTTTCAGGAAGACAAAAAAGGCGTTTTGCCATTGGGTTGAGGTCGAACAATAGACCTTGTTCATCAATCAACAACAAACCAACATGTGTTTTATTGATCATCTGTTTAAGTCGGCGTTGCGATTCTTCTAGTAAGGCTTGAATACGCTGCTGATTGAGATGCTTTTGTCGACGCTGTAAACCAATGATCACCAACAGGATAAGGAGCAGGAGGAGCGCTGCGATGCTCCATCCAATGACACTAATCGTTTGCTGAACAGGTTTGGTCGGAATAAGGTAACTGACAAACCAGTTTAAGTCGTCCAGCTTTACTGTGTGTGCAAAGTAGCGCTGCTGATTGAGAGTCCAGAAATGAATCACCGTATTGTCATACAGCGTTTGAGTTTCGACTTTGACTTGGTTATTCGGTTCATTAAACCAGTCGGCGTTATAGTTTGTGCTGCTGGAGAGGAAGAAGCGTTGATGGCGATTTTGTAGCGTGATGATGTCTTGGCTGGTGATGGTCTGCTCTGTTAGCAAACTCAGGTTGATTTGAACAACAACGATGCCCGCTATCTCCAAACCATCAAAAATTGGTGCAGAGAGGTAGTAAAGCGGACTAGAACCTTTTGTTTTATTCACCAGTGAGACGCCTTCTCCCTGACGTTGTATTTGTTCGACAATCGCACGGCGGTCAGAGCGGCTGAACCGTTCATCGATCAGACTCGATACCAACACTTCTCCCGAGGTTGAAAGTATCAACCAACCCTCTGTATTCGCGGCTTTATCGAGCTGTGTCAGTTGTGCTTGAAGTGGCTCGTAGTAGTTTAAATTGCCTTTCACAAACGCAATTGTTTCTGGGTTATTCGTGACGAGATAGGGAAGGTGATAGAAACGTTTTAATGCTCGGCGGACTTCACCAATGTAGTCGAGGAGTTTCTGTTGTGCTTCTTGTTGAGTTTGGACGCTCAGCCATTGATGGGCCACCTCTCGGCTAGCACCGTAGAAAAAGATCACCAGCGCACTGATCAATACGGCGGTTAGCCACATTTTCCCATTCTTAGTGCGCTGCATACGAGCTCCGTTTGGCTGAATATAGTTATCGTAGTTGGTAGTGAAAGAGTGCGCTTAACTGATTGGATGTTAAAGAATTGTGATTAAGAAGTGGGATCTAGCTCCTTTTCTATAGCATGGTTTTTGCTAACTTTAGCAAAGACTTCTATCACCGATCAGGCAGTAACTCATGACTTTTGACGACATTCCGCGTATCGCCCTAATTGAAGATGATGACATCGTTCGTCAAGCAACAAGCCAATGGCTGCAATTGGCGGGGTTTGACGTCATAGCTTTTAGCTCGGGGGAGGAAGGCAAAACCGCCATTCTGAACCAAGAGTTTGATGCGATAGTTAGTGATGTTCGTTTGCCAGATACTGATGGAATTTCGATTTTAGAGAGCCTTATTGCGAATCACATTCCAACACCAATGATACTAATTACTGGTCATGGTGATGTGGATATGGCGGTGAATGCGCTACAAAACGGCGCGTTTGATTTTATTGAAAAACCTTTCCAGCCGGAGCGTTTGTCTCAACGCGTCACAGATGCGGTCGAGAGCCATCGCGCGCAAACATCGACGCTTCACCGCCAAGAGTATCTAGCTAGCGTGAGTGGTTTAGAAGAGGTGCTCATTGGTCAAAGTCGAGTGATGCAGCAATTACGCGAGCAAGTTGCGAAACTGGCGAAAATCGATACCAACGTGATCATCTACGGTGAAACGGGCTGTGGTAAAGAGCTGGTGGCGACCAGTTTACATAACGAAAGCCAAAGAAAACCTCATCACTTTGTGCCGATAAACTGTGGTGCGATTCCAGAACACCTTTTCGAGAGTGAGTTGTTTGGTCACGAAGCTGGGGCGTTCACTGGTGCAAACAAACGACGCATCGGCAAATTGGAATACGCCGATAAAGGCACGTTGTTTTTTGACGAGATAGAAAGCATGCCGTTGTCCATGCAGGTGAAAGTGCTGCGTTCATTACAGGAACATACAGTTGAGCGCGTTGGAGGCAATCAACAGATCTCGGTTGATTTACGAGTGATCGCGGCGGCGAAAGAAGATCTCAATGATCATGAAGAGTTTCGGCAAGATTTATACTATCGGCTCAACGTCGCGCAAATTTATTTGCCGCCACTCAGGGAGAGAGAAGAAGATTCACTGATTTTGTTTGAGCACTTCACCTTGCAAACTAACCCTGAAACCCGACCATTGAGTGATGCCGACAGAAACGCTGTGCTTTCCTACGCTTGGCCTGGAAATGTTCGAGAGCTGCGAAACGTGGCTATGCGTTTTGCTTTGGATGAAACGGTATCTGTGATGGAAATTCTCTCTAGCCGTCCTTCGTCAACCACGGAGGAGACGCAAGTGGGTGTTCCTCTGGTTATTCAATTACACAATTTTGAGCGCAAGGTGCTGCATGATTCATTGGTCAGGCATCACGGACGCATTAATGAGGTGATGCAGGAGTTGGATTTACCTCGTCGAACTTTGAATCAAAAGATGCAAAAGTTTGGTTTAAATCGTTCTGATTATACTTAACGCAATTTTTAAGCTGACTTACCGCTATGGGCGTCACAAATATGATTATGCGCTCTTTGAGGGAGTTGGGACAAACTTATAAGTTAGGCCTTTCCCTTCTCCAAACAAGGTGACTTGGTTTCTGCCCGTATGTTTAGAGCTATACAGCGCTTCGTCTGCTTCAGCAACGACCTCGTGAAGCGATTGTCCCTCTGATAACTCACTGATTCCAAAGCTCATGGTGATCTCATTTTCGAATGACTGCAATGAGGCTTCAGTTTCCACCGCCAGGCGAATTTGCTCGGCAACAATTTTGGCGCGTTGTGCTTTTTCAAGTAAAACAATCATGAACTCATCACCACCAAATCGTACTGTGCAAGCTGACTCTGGGAGGTGTTTCTTAAAGATAGCGGCAATCGTAGCCATGACGGAATCGCCTACCGTATGGCCGTAGTGATCATTAATTACTTTGAACTCGTCCATGTCGGTCATGATGATGCTTATTGATTGGTTCCGTTTGTGAGCTTGATTAACAAGGTTTGGAACAATTTCTTCCATCGCGCGACGATTATGAAGCCCTGTGAGAGCGTCTAAATGTGAGAGATCATTGATTGACTGTATCAAGCGGCCATTAATTAGCCACAACATGCTAAAGCTCATAGCGACAATCAGACAGATGCTAAGTAAAAACGTCATCTGGTGGATAAAACCTGCGGTCATAAAATTTGGCACTTCATTGGCGAAAGCGCTCCAAAGTGCTCTGAAGCCCATAAAAATACTGAAGCAAAAGAAGGAGCACGCCATCACTATGGTTGGGAGTTTTTGGTCTTGCTTGGTACCTTTCAGCATGGCGATCCCACTAAAAAACGTAACGATGCAGATATAAACACTTAAGTAAATGATACGGCTTTTAATTGAATGGTCATGGAAGGTGAAATAATAAAACGAACCGCTGAAAATGGGCGTTAAAAAAGCGAGTGAGTGGGCCAGTTTTAGAGGGAATTGACGAAAAATGCTCACGCTGTAAAGCGTAAGCAAGAAGCCGATTAATATGAGCGTATTAGCTATGACGATGGTAAGCCAATCTGGTGCGGAGCCTCTAAATCCCAGTAAAAAAGGCCCAAAGCCAATAAATAACAGCGAGAGAGAAAAAGTCTTTAAGCCTTTGTATTTTTTTCTGTGTGTATTGGTAACAAAGTAGACTGATTGAGTAAATGCAAGAGAACAGAATAACGATAAAGTTGAGCGTTCTGATGTCTAAATACTGATTGTCCATAAGCGCTCCACATCAATCCATAGTTCAGGCAACTCCTTTGCCTGATATCAATAAGCGAACTACATATTAACTTACTTATTGAGTGATGTCTTATGTTAAACGGCTATTCATTTATCAGCTCGAATTGTTCGGTTTGGTTGGTTTTCGTCGTAAACAGCAGACCAACAATCATCATAAATACGCTAGGCATAATCCAGCTAGCAAAGTCATTGTACAGAGGCATGTAATTATCCATCCACTCATTGGTGGAATCTGGCATATAACCTAGGATGTGCAGCGCATCAACACAACCAAACGTTAGAGCAGTGAATGCGGTCGCGACCACCATGATTTGCGACATCTTGTTACGCACTGGTGCCATGATCATCAATGCAATCGCTACTGGGTGAAGCGCCACAACCGCTGGCAATGTGATAGCCAATAGTTGCTCCAGACCTACGTTGGCGATCAAACCAGCCAATACCATGGTCGTGATAACGCAGCCTTTGTAGTTCACTTTGCTGAAAGTGTTGTCGTAGAACTCACTGCCTGCGGTGGTTACGCCGATAGCAGTAGTCAAACACGCCAATACCATCACGGCACCTAGTAATAGTGAGCCAAATGCGCCGAAGTGGCTGAAGGTGAATGCCGTTAAGATGTCGCCACCATTGCTGAATTCAGAACCTAAGTATGAGCTTGTTGAGCCAATGTAAGCCAATGAGATGTAAACAAATGCCATGGCAACTGCATACATCAAAGCAGCAATTAGTGTGTATTTTGCAGTGGCTTTCGGACAATCCACACCCATGCTGCGAATCGCACGGAAGATGATCCAACCAAAACCGATAGAGCCTAGTGCATCCATGGTCATGTAGCCTTGGGTCAAGCCTTCAGAAAATGCGCCAGATACGTATGGACCCGTTGCTGTGGTTAGTTCGCCGGCTGGGTAAACCAGAGCGGTTACAGACATGATCACTAAAATAGCCATCAATGCAGGGGTTAAGATCTTGCCTAGGTTGTCGACCAATTTGCCCGGGTACAGCGCAAACAAGATAGTGATAACGCAGAAAGCAATTGTGAAAGGCACCAAAGCGGCATCACCAAACATTGGTGCAAAGCTAAATTGGTAAGCCACGGTAATCGCACGTGGTATTACGAATGCAGGACCAATCACGATAAACACCATCACCCAAAAACTGGTCGCCAAAGGTTTAGGTAGGGCGGCGGTTAATTTGTCTGAACCGTTTACGATAGCCACCATCACCAGTGCCATCGCAGGCAGACCTACACCCGTCAAGAGGAAGCCAGACATCCCGCTCAGAAAGTTTTCACCTGCTTGGTAACCCAAAAATGGAGGGAAGATCAGGTTACCTGCGCCTAAGTACATGGCGAAAGTCATGAAGCCCAAAGCGGCGATATTGCGTGCGCTTAACATTGTTATTCCTCTTATGTTTCGCTTGGAAGAAACTGAAAGGAATGGGAGGAGTATGTGGTGTTCCCGTCAGCTTCTTCTCAAGCTGACAGAAAGTTTAGATATAGCCTGTCAGCTCTGAATCAGTTTCAGAGAGAGCAGGAGGATCGCAGCAGCAACGCCAGATGGGCGTTTTAAAGCGAATTGTAATTGCGCAGTTGCTGACATGGGTGATCCTTAATGACGAAAAAATACCAAGGAATACGTTTGCCTTGGCGTGTTGTTACCCTAACGAACATCGGGCTATTGGCACAACCCCGAAGTAGAAAATAAGTTGATACGGTCAATGTTTGTTTCTGAACTGGTGGATCGCACTGCTTTTTAAATTAAAAAAAAAATTAGAATAAATGACTTTTCATTTCTGTAACATGGCTTGTTTTGCTGTATTTTTGTTGCTATTTGTAGTCGTTTAGGCTATAAACCTCCGCTGATAAAGTGAGCAGTTTAGAATGATGCGCTTTTTCTTCTTATTGTTAAGACGCTCATTAGTTGCAGTTCAATCCAAAATTGCATCGGCAAAATATTGCTCATCAGTAAACTGAGCATTTTTTATTCCAGATCACATTTTATTAACCTTTTGCGATCTAGGCGTGCAAACTTCTTCTCTTCAATGAGCAAGATTTTGCTCATTACTTTGCTATCAAATCAGCATGATTTTGCTCATTTTTGATGTCTTTCAGCACTTAGTTCAATAAATACAAAGGGTTAAAAGTTGGCATTTCAATTGCTCTAGGGAATGTGTTGTTAATAAAGATTTAACATGATGTAAATCCCCAATCGTGAAACGACTACACGGAGAGTAATAATGAAAATGAATAAGCTGGTAAAAGCTTTGGCTGTCGCTGTGACTTCTTTTGGTATTGCTGCTAACGCTGCGGCAGAGGATCGTAGCTACATTCTTGCAACGGCATCGACAGGTGGTACTTACTACCCTGTGGGCGTAGCGTTGGCGACGTTAAGCAAAGTGAAATTGGCACCAAAGCACCACTTCTCCCTTTCTGCAATCAGCTCTGCGGGCTCTGGTGAAAACGTCAAACTGCTGAACGAAAACGAAGCACAGTTCGCAATTCTACAAGGTCTTTACGGTGCATGGGCTTGGTCTGGTGAAGGTCCTTATGAGAAGAGCGGTCGCCAAGAGCAGCTGCGTTCAGTCTCTATGCTGTGGCAAAACGTTGAGCACTTTATCGTTCGCTCTGACCTAGCAAAAACGGGCACAGTGACTGACCTGAACAATTTAGACGGTAAGAAGTTCTCTATCGGTAAGAAGAACTCAGGTACTGAGAACTCTGGTCGCCAAATCATGAAAGGTCTGAAGGTAGATCCTGATAAATTCAATCTTGCTTACATGGGCTACGGCGGCAGTGCGAGCGCACTTCAAAACGGCACCATTGACGGCATGAACACGCCTGCGGGTGTACCTGTTGGTGCGGTTACTCAAGCTTTTGCTGCGCTGGGTAAAGACATTTCGATCCTTTCGTTTACTGACGAGCAAATCAAAGAGGCGAACGGCAACTACAACCTATGGACGAAGTACGAGATCCCAGCGAACACGTACCCGGGTCTAGATAAGCCGATCACCACCATTGCACAGCCAAACTTCTTGGCAGTTCGTGAAGATATCTCGGAAGAAGACGTTTACCAGCTAACCAAAGCGATCTACGAGAACCTGCCTTTCCTACAAGGCATCCACAAAGCAACAAAAGCAATGGCGATTGAGAAAGCGATCGCTGGTTTGCCAGTGCCTCTTCACCCAGGTGCGGCGCGTTACTACAAAGAAATGGGCATCGAAATCCCATCAGACCTAATGGCGAAATAACGCTAACTTGGCCCCGAGTTTCGGCTCGGGGCATTTTATCCCTACCGATTTCTAAGATGGAAAAAGCCGCCAGAGCTTGGAGTATGAGATGAGCGACTCAATAGAAAAGGAATTGCAGAAGTTTGAGCTGCCCACGCGCACTGATTTTCCGTGGGTAACCACAACAATCACAGTGTTTGGCGTGGTGTTGTCTGCTTTGCACATTTGGTTTAATACCTTATCGACGTTACCAGAGTTATGGATTTCCGCGACCCACTTTGCTGGCTTTGCGGTGATTTGTGCACTTTGGTATCCGGCTCATATCTCTCTCAAGCAGAGTAAGATTGCACTCGGTATCGATGTGTTAATTGCCATGGGCGCTGTCGCGTGTTTGCTCTACATTCCCTATGCCGAAGATGCGCTGTACGAACGCGGTGTGAAGTTCGTGACCAGCGATTGGGTCTTCGCCATCATGGCAATTCTGATTGTTATCGAACTGATTCGACGCACCATGGGCTGGTTTATTCCAGTGCTGATTGTGGTGTGTCTGAGTTACGTTGTGCTTTGGGGTAAGTGGGCGACAGGTATTTTCCACTTCCCGGGTTTGAGCATGGAAACCTTGCTCTACCGTAGCTTCTATTCTTCTGAGGGCATGTTTGGTTCTATCTCGCGCATCAGTTGGACTTTCGTATTCATGTTCATTCTGTTTGGTGCATTTCTCGTTCGCTCCGGGGTTGGTGATTACATCATCAATGTGGCACGTGCTGCGGCTGGCAAAATCATCGGTGGCCCGGGTTTTATTGCGGTGATAGGCTCCGGTTTGATGGGCTCAGTATCGGGCTCTAGCGTGGCAAATACGGTTTCAACCGGTGTTATCAGTATTCCTTTAATGCAAAAAGCAGGTTTCCCTTCGCGCTTCGCGGCGGGTGTGGAAGCTGCAGCGTCAACAGGTGGTCAGTTGATGCCACCAGTGATGGGCGCGGGTGCTTTCATTATGGCGTCTTACACACAAATTCCTTATGTTGATATCATCGCGGTTTCTTTTATTCCTGCTCTTATCTATTTCTTGTCTGTTGCATTCTTTGTGCGTATTGAAGCCAAACGCAGCGGCGTTCAAAAAATCACGACCAGCGATGAATCTCTACTGAAAGTGTTGATCAGCGGTTGGCACAACCTTATCCCGCTGGCGGTATTGGTTACTTTGTTGGTTCAAGGCTTTACGCCAACTTACGCTGCTGGCTTATCGATCATTTCTGTGGTGGTGGCTTCTTGGTTCTCGAAAGATCACAAGATGGGACCAAAAGCGATCATCGAAGCACTCTCGCAAGGCGCGAAAAACATGGCAACAACAGCCGTATTGCTGGTGGGTATTGGTTTGGTGATCAACGTGATCAGCACAACGGGTATCGGCAACACGTTCTCACTGATGATCGACGGTTGGGCGAATGGCGACTTGTTCATCATGATCGTTCTGATTGCGCTCGCTTCTCTTGTTTTGGGTATGGGCTTACCCGTGACAGCGGCGTATATTGTATTGGGCACACTGTCTGCCCCAGCGCTTTACAAGTTGATTGCGGAAAACCAACTGCTTGAATTGATGGTGTCAGGTCAATTGCCTGAACAAGCAAAAGCGATCTTTATGTTGGCGGCGCCAGAAAAGCTGGAGCTGCTTAATGCACCAATGGCGTTGGAAACGGCGAAAGAAATGGTGGCGTTAGTACCTGCTGACTTTATGGAAACCCTACTAGAGCAAAGTTTGGGTATGGAAGCGGTAGGCTTGGCATTGCTGGCTGCTCACCTCATCATCTTCTGGCTATCGCAAGACAGTAACGTTACTCCTCCAGTGTGTTTGACCGCATTTGCTGCGGCAACCATCGCGAAAACACCGCCAATGCGCACTGGTTTGATGGCGTGGAAAATCGCCAAAGGTTTGTACCTTGTGCCGCTACTTATTGCCTACACAGGCTTAGTAAGTTGGGATGTGACGTCAGTGATTACCGTGGGCTTCTTTGCCATCATCGGTACCTATGCATTGATTGGTGCGATTGAAGGTTACTTGGAAGGTCCTCTAAACATTCTGACGCGTCTCTTGTTGGTAGTGGTGGGTACATTGCTGGTTTGGCACGACATCCCAATGTTGGTTCGTGTGGCAAGCTGCGCGGTATTTGTCGCGGTGTTCATTTACAGTGGTCGCAAGTTCAAATTGCAACAATCTCAACTATCGGTTTTATAAGAGGTCGTATGAAATCAGTCTATGACTACATCATTGTTGGTGGCGGTATCGTTGGCGTGTCGACGGCATGGCAACTGCAGCAACGTCACCCAGACAAATCCATTTTATTGGTTGAGAAAGAGTCCGGTTTTGCCAGGCACCAAACCGGACACAATAGCGGCGTGATTCATGCTGGGGTGTACTACGCACCGGGCAGCTTAAAAGCCGATTTTTGTAAGCGTGGGGTAGAGCGAACCATTTCGTTCTGTGCTGAGCACGATATTCCGGTGGAGAACTGTGGCAAGTTGTTGGTTGCGACCAATGAGCAAGAAGTCGAACGTATGAATGCCCTTTATGAGCGCTGCCATGTCAACGGTATCGACGTAAAGCTACTCGATGAAGTTCAACTCAAACTGGCTGAACCAAACATCACAGGCTTGGGCGCGATTTATGTCAAAACCACCAGTATTGTCGATTATCGTTTGGTCACTGAGCAGATGGCGGAAGAGTTCCAAAAGCTCGGCGGGCAAATTAGCCTGAGAACCAAAGTGGTGGCTGCCGAAGAGAAGGACGAAGAAGTCCAACTGACCTGCATTTCAGACGGTCAAACCATGCAACTTAATACCAAGTTCTTGGTTACTTGCAGCGGCTTGATGGCGGATCGCATGACTAAGATGATGGGGATTCCAACTGACTTTCAGATCATCCCTTATCGTGGTGAATACTACCGCTTAGATAGCAAACACGACCAAGTGGTGAATCATCTTATTTATCCAATTCCCGACCCTGATTTGCCATTCTTGGGCGTCCACCTGACTCGCATGATTGATGGCTGTGTGACCGTAGGTCCAAATGCGGTGCAAGGCTGGAAGCGAGAAGGGTACGACAAGGTTAACTTCAGCTTGCAAGATACCATGCAAATGCTCAGTTTCTCCGGTTTCTGGAAGGTGACACAAAAGCATCTAAAAACCGGACTGGATGAGTTTAAGAACTCGTGGTGGAAGCCGGGTTATCTCAAGCTGGTCAATAAATACTGCCCAAGCATCAAGGTGGAAGATCTCAAACCATATCCTGCGGGTATTCGTGCGCAAGCGGTGTTATCTGATGGCACTTTGGTTCATGACTTCTTGTTTGCCGAGAGTGCGAGAAGCCTGCATGTTTGCAACGCACCCTCTCCTGCAGCGACATCTGCAATGCCTATTGGGGAATACATTTGCGATAAAGTGAATGAGAAGATAGAGGCGAAAGCCGAGTTGGTTTAACAGTAAAAAGCCATATTAAAATATATGAGCGAAAAGAATGCTTTTCTAGAATATTGACTGGTATGTCATTTGCCGCACAATAATGTAATTAGTATGTAAGAAATGGTTTTAAAGTGTCGTAATACAATGTCAACTTCAAATTTTATAGGTGTTTTTTTGTTCTTTCAGTTTTAATCTTCATCAGATGGAGGGACTATGATTACAAAACGGCACCTTAGAAAAGTATGGAAGAATGAAACTAAAGTTTCAGAAGACTATTTAGTGATTATAAGCAAAGAACTTTCTATGAAGATCTCTGAATGTAAGTTAGACAGTGAACTGAGACTGTCACACTTTGTCGCTCAATTAGTAAAAGAGGTTGGTCCTGGAATGAGAATGGAGGAAAACCTGAATTATTCAGTTCAAGGATTGAAAAGCACTTTCAGAGTCTATCGGAATAGGCCGGAGTTAGCTGAAAAGCACGGGAGAAAAAATGCCATCAATCAAAAAGCAAACCAAGAAGCGATAGCAAATAATGCCTATGCCATGAAAATAGGCAATGGTGATGCAAGTACCGGAGATGGATGGAAATATCGCGGTAGAGGAATGATACAGTTAACAGGGAAAGGAAACTATTTAGCGACAGAAAGCATACACGCAAATATTTGGAACGAAAATACGAGTTTCTCTTCTTCGCCCCAGTTAGTTGCTCAACCTAAATATGCCATCAGGACTGCTATGATTTTTTGGCTGAAGAATAAACTATATTTAAAAGCCGATAAGGGAGCATCTAGAACGGTAACTGATAGTATTACTAGGGTTATTAATAAAAATACAGATTCATATGGACAACGACATGAGATATTTACCGAACTGTATAAAAAAGGTATTTTCAAAGAAATTTTTAAGTAGGGCTTTTGGAGCTTGTTTGATAGTACATTACCCTGCATTTTCCTTTCAGTTAACTAGTGTCGACGATGGTTATTTGCTGACTGATAATAAGTTTGAATCGGATTATATGGTATATACTCCGGGCGCGAAGGAAGCGGAAATTACTGATGCATATGACTTCGCTTGTGTTGGTAGCAAAATCGAAGTGGTTAAAATTAGAAGTGAAATTAACAATGCCGTGACTCATGGAGAGCAGCTCCAATATTACTTTTTTCTTGTTACTGAGAATAAAGCTTACTGGCCACTTAGAATTGTTGAATCTTTCCAGACCGTGGACAAAGATTCCCAGGAATTAGTATCAGAACATTTACCTTTCACAAAGCATGATGACCTTGGGTTAGCTTGTGATTTGATTAGACCTCAGGTTAAAAGCTATTACTTTTACCAAGCTTTTGAAGCGATACCTAAACATACCAACAATAAAGGCGACTGAATTAGTCGACTTTATTGTGTCGGCTGTAGAGCTGTAGTGTTTATTGCTCTTTAGGGCAGAGTTCACCTTTCTTGGCGTGTCTTTCGATCATGTAATCGCCTCGGGCACTGTGCAGAACGATCGCATTCCAGACTTGGCCATCTTGCAACTCGAACTCAAACGCATAATGGGTGCCGCCGACCATTTTCGTTCTCACCTCATGAATTGCTTTCAATTTATCATCGGCATTCATTTGATAAAGCACCATGTTGAGTGAGCGTCTGGCGTCAGGAGTTGCTTCAGCAAGTTGCCAGTGGCCCTGCTCGTCTGTTGCGGAGCAAATAGACCGCATTTTACTTTTCATGGCGGATGACATCTGCTTGTCTACGGCCAATGCATTTGGTGAAAACAGTGGAACCGTCAAAGGAATCAAAGTTACCAGAAACCGCTTTAAGGTCATAAAAACACTCCGTTGTTTTACTCTTGCTTGAGTATAGACCTCAATGGCTTCAGATGTGGTGCAGTAGACTCTGGGCCTACAATATCGCAGTTCGTATCAACGAACTGATGATAAACAAGGCGACCACGCTTGCCAGCCAAATGCCAATGAACCACAAAATGGGTTTTAGTTTCATTAGTGATATCCCTCTCCACGTTTCATCTTACCGCGGAAAACCCAATACGAATAAGCCGTGTAGGCTATGATCAGAGGAAGTAATACCACCGCACCGGCAAGTAAAAATGCCAAACTTTTATCTGGCGCGGCGACGTCTTGATAAGTGAGTGCGAATGGGACCAAGTAAGGAAATGTACTGACACCGAAACCCATCGCGGAAACAAGAAACAGGCCGATGGCAAGTACATAGGCACGAACAGCTTTGTGGTCGAGTAAGGCTTTGAATAGCTGCCAAATGAGTGCCGCTACAATAATTGGTAAGATGAAAAACAGCAGCGAGTTTGGTAATGAGAACCAACGTTCAAAGACGATATGTTGGCTCAATGGCAACCACAAACTGGCGATGAATATACAGGCTACCATTGCTAGCCCCCATCGTCGCGCGACCACGTAGTAACGCCCCATCAGCTCTTCTGGAAGCTTGATTAATAACCAGCATGAACCAAGCAGAATATAAGCACAAACAAGCGCCAAGCCACAAAATACGCTAAATGGCGAAAGCCAATCAAACCATCCACCTGCGTATGCTCGTTCACTAACTTCTATACCTTGGAGCAGGGTTCCAAGCATAATGCCTTGCATCAATGCCGCGGTGAGTGAACCAATGAAAAAAGCGCTATCCCATAAAAACTTTCCGCGTTGTGTTCGGAAGCGATACTCAAAAGAAACCCCGCGCAGAATTAACCCGAGCAGCATTAAAATCAGGGGAGCATAGAGTGCTGGCATAATGACCGCGTAGGCGAGGGGGAACACGGCAAAAAGCCCACCGCCGCCAAGAACTAGCCAAGTTTCATTCCCATCCCAAACAGGAGCGATGCTGTTCATCATCATGTCGCGCTCTTCATCGTCATTAGCGCTTAGGAATAGGATACCAATACCGAGATCAAAGCCATCTAACACGACATAAATCAGAACGGCGAGCCCAATCAAAGCGTACCAAATTAATGCGTAATCCATGAGCTAGCCTCCTAGGTTAGATGGTTAGAGTGTGTGATAGCATCGGTTTTCGTGCCATCAGGAAGTCGGCTGTCTAAGCCTTCTTCATAACGAGTTGGAGACTTGCGCATCAAACGTAGGAGATAGAAGAAGCCTGCTCCAAAAACCACAAAGTAAACCACGATGAACGCCGTCAGGGAGACGCTCACCGCGGCGGCATCAATAGGCGATGCCGAATCGGCTGTGGTTAAAAGACCGTATACGGTGTAAGGCTGGCGACCGACTTCGGTGGTTATCCAGCCTGCTAAAACTGCAATGAACCCAGCTGGGGCAAACAGCACACAAATACGTTGAAGTGCCCTTGAATCAAAAAGTTTGCGACGTTTTCTTAGCCATAGGCTCCACAAGCCAATAACAAGCATGCCAAAACCAAGCGCGACCATTATTCGGAAAGACCAGAAAACGATGGATACAGGAGGGTGTTCTTCCTCTGGAAAAGCATCTAACCCCTTTACTTCGCCGTTTAGGTCATGAGTTAAAATCAAGCTACCGAGTTTGGGGATTTCCAGTGCGTATTCCATACGTTTTTCTTCATCGTTAGGGATACCGAAGAGAATCAATGGCGCGCCTTGGTGAGACTCATAGTGCCCTTCCATCGCGGCAACTTTGGCGGGTTGATGTTCAAGGGTGTTTAATCCGTGCATGTCTCCAGCAACGATTTGAATTGGTGTCACGATGGCTGCCATCCACATTGCCATCGAGAACATAATTCTGGCTAGTGGATTATGGTTTGCTTTTAATAAGTGATAAGCGGCAATGCCCGCTACAACAAAGGCGGTAGTGAGGTAAGCGGCGAGCAACATATGGACGAGCCGATAAGGGAAGGAAGGGTTGAAGACAATCGCCCACCAGTCTTCTGGGATAAACTGTCCGGTTTCGTTGATACTATAGCCCGCTGGTGTTTGCATCCAACTATTAACCGAAAGTATCCAAAACGCAGACAAAAACGTCCCGAATGCAACAATACAAGTCGCGGCGAAGTGAAGCTTCTTACCTACCTTATCCATACCGAAAAGCATCACGCCTAAAAACCCCGCTTCGAGGAAAAACGCAGTAAAAACTTCATAGCCCATTAGCGGGCCTAGGATTGGGCCTGTTTTGTCGGCAAATACGCTCCAGTTGGTCCCGAATTGATAGCTCAACACGATGCCACTCACCACACCCATACCAAAACTGATGGCAAAGATTTTGAGCCAGTACTTATAGATTTGCATGTACTGTTTGTTGCCCGTTTTTAAGTACAAGCCCTCTAATACAGCGAGGTAACTTGCCAAACCAATCGTAAAAGCTGGAAAAATAATGTGGAAAGAGACAGTAAAGGCAAATTGGAATCTGGCTAAATCGATGGCGAGTGTGTCCATGGGCATTCCCTTTTTAGTTTCGAATTAACAGTTCGCCGAATTGGAAGAGATGAGGGAAGAGCGACGAACAAAATGGAATACGAAGAAGGAAGGCTAAGAGATTAAAAAAACGATCGCTTTTTACGGCAGTGCGTACCATCTTTTAGATAAAGGAGGAGTTGTTATGAGCCTTAAACACTACTTTGAGAAAGCGACACCTAAGTTTGGCCCTGGTGGGAAGTATCACAAGTTCTATCCATTGTTCGAAGCTGTCGAAACCATTTTTTACACGCCTGGTAAGGTTAACCAGGGCATGACTCACGTTCGAGATAGCATCGATTTAAAACGTATTATGATCATGGTGTGGCTGGCGGTCTTCCCTGCCATGTTCTGGGGTATGTACAACATAGGTCAGCAGTCCAGCGATGCTTTGTTGTATGGAATGGATCAAGCCTCAGCTCAGCAAGCGCTGGCTTCTTCGTGGCAACTGAGTTGGGTATGGGGCTCGTTAGATGCGGTTTCACAAGCGGGGTGGGCAAGTAAAATGTGGCTTGGTGCTACTTACTTTCTCCCGGTTTATGCGACGGTGTTTATCGTTGGTGGTTTCTGGGAAGTTCTGTTTGTTATTGTGCGAAAGCATGAGGTAAATGAAGGCTTTTTTGTCAGCTCTATACTCTTTGCGTTGATCCTTCCTCCGACAATTCCACTGTGGCAAGCGGCTTTAGGTATCACTTTCGGTATTGTTGTGGCGAAGGAGATTTTCGGTGGTACGGGGCGAAACTTCTTAAACCCAGCTCTGGCAGGGCGCGCGTTCTTATACTTTGCTTATCCTGCCAACATGTCCGGTGGTGCCGTGTGGGTCGCGGCTGATGGTTACTCTGGCGCTACTCCACTTAGCCAATGGTATGAAGGTGGGCAAAGTGCCTTGATAAATAATATGACGGGACAACCAATTTCATGGGGAGATGCTTTTGTTGGTAATTTGCCAGGCTCGATGGGTGAAGTCTCCACTTTATTGATTGCACTAACAGGCTTGGTTCTTATCTTTATGAAGATTGCGTCGTGGCGAATCGTTGCAGGCGTGTTGGTTGGTTTAGTGGCGGCTTCATTATTATTGAATGCGATCGGTTCGGACTCTAACCCAATGTTCTCCATGCCGTTTTACTGGCACTTCGTGATTGGTGGGGTCGCGTTTGGTACCTTCTTTATGGCGACAGATCCCGTCTCGGCGGCTTTTACCAATGGCGGTAAATGGGCATACGGACTATTAATCGGTGTGATGACGATTTTTATCCGAGTGCTGAACCCAGCGTATCCAGAAGGCATCATGTTAGCGATTCTATTTGCTAACTTATTCGCGCCACTTTTCGATTATTTAGTCAAAGAAAGTAATATCAAACGCAGAATGAAAAGGGCGAGACCTTCTTAAAATGAGGGTGACTTCACTGAAAGTTGATTGAAAACTGCACTATATTGAAAAGGTCAGAAACATGGGGTTTCTGGCTTTTTATTTTTATCAGGAGGACGAAGACGATGAGAATAAAGGATATTCTCGATAGCCGTTTGGTGCTGTCGTTCTGGTACAACCTAGACTACTGCTTGTCTCTTCTTAGTAAAATCTCTTCTCGTTGATTTCCTCAATGCAACCGCATTGAAAAGCATTTTATCTATTTGTTTTTTTAGTCTTACGTGATAGCGCGTAGGGCAATGCGTATAAGGAAATTAACAATGAAACGTATTCCAGAACCTTTCCGTATCAAAATGGTTGAGCCAATCAAAATGACCACTTTGGCAGACCGTGAAGTCGCGTTAAAAGAAGCGGGTTATAACCCATTTCTTCTTCGTAGTGATGATGTTTATATCGATTTGCTGACTGACTCTGGCACTGGTGCCATGAGTGATAATCAGTGGGCTGGCATCATGATGGGGGATGAATCCTATGCGGGTAGCCGAAATTACTACAACCTGTGTGATGCAGTAGAGCACTTCTTTGGTTACAAGCTCACCGTGCCTGCGCACCAAGGGCGTGGTGCCGAGCAAATTTTGTTCCCAGCTTTGATTGAGCGTATGCGTCAAGTGCGTGGTGGTGAAACGCCAGTATTTATATCGAACTACCATTTTGATACCACCGCGGGTCACATCGAGCTCAATGGCGGTAAAGCAATTAACGTGGTAACGGAAGAAGCATTCGACACCACTACGCCTTATGATTGGAAGGGCAACTTTGATATCGATAAGCTGGTGGCAACAATTGAAGCGCACGGTTCACATAACATTTGTGCGATTATCACCACGATTACTTGTAATAGCTCCGGTGGCCAGCCTGTGTCGATGGAAAACATGCGCAGCGTGTACGAGATTGCAACCAAGTACGATATTCCAGTGGTGATTGACTCGGCTCGTTACTGTGAGAACGCCTACTTTATTAAGCAGCGTGAAGAAGGGTACGAAGATAAATCGATTCTGGAAATCATTCGCGAGATGTATCAATACGGCGATATGCTCACCATGTCGGCTAAGAAAGACCCGATGGTAAACATTGGTGGTATGTGTTGTATTCGTGATCATAAAGAGTTGTTCCAAGCAGTGCAGACACGTTGTGTACCCATGGAAGGGTTTGTGACATACGGTGGTATGGCTGGGCGTGATATGGAAGCGCTCGCTCGCGGTTTGTATGAAGCGGCGGATGAGGATTTTCTTCACTACCGAATTAGCCAAGTTCAATACTTAGGTGAGCGCTTACGTGAGGGCGGTATTCCAATTCAATACCCAACGGGTGGTCACGCGGTGTTTGTGGATGCCGCTAAGATTTTGCCACATATTCCAACGGATCAGTTCCCTGCGCAGGTATTGTGTAATGCCTTGTACTTGGAAGCGGGCATTCGAGCAGTAGAGATAGGATCGCTGCTGCTTGGTCGTGACCCTGATACGGGTAAACAAAAAGCGTCAGAGTTAGAATTAATGCGTTTGACCATTCCACGTCGTGTCTACACAAACGATCATATGGATTACATTGCGGATGCGATTATCGAGCTGAAAAATCGTGCACATGAGTTAAAAGGGCTCACTTTTGAGTATGAACCACCAGTGCTGCGCCACTTTACTGCTCGGTTTAAAGAAATCGATTAATTAAGGTTTGAATATAGAAAAGCAAAAGGCCGCGAGTTTCGCGGCCTTTTTCGATTTGTTTCTTAGCGTTACAGTTACGCCAACTCTAATGTAATGCGAACGAACTGATCGTCCTGGTACTGCACTTCATAATTGAAGGTACCACTGGCGTAAATGCTGCCAAGGAAAAGTGAGCGTTGACTCATTGGTCCACGGAACAGCATCGAAATAGGAGCGATTAGGGCGTTATTATCATCGAAGTGCTGATTTAAGTTCTCAGAAAGCACACACAGCAAACAGCCGTGTTGGTCGTGAGATAAGTCGACGTCTTCCGGTCGAGATAATAATACGGTAGTCCCCAACTTCTTCTCAATCTCGTTAATCAACAGCAAGTAGCTATCTAGATCAGGTTGAGGGTTACTTGGTTTATCTGCACCCACGCAACGTTCGAGTAACGCTTCCAGATTTCCGTTCTCACCTTTTGCCTGTTGAGTCAAAGACTTTAACGGCTTTTTAATCAGCTTATAGCGATTACTCTTCAGTTTTGGCTTCAGCCATTTCTGCAGTAAGTCGTTACGCTCTTTAAGGGAGAGACCATCTGAGGACGCGTGAATTTTAAAGTGCAGGTGCAATAAAGCGTGAACCGCAAGCTCACTCAGAAGTTGGTTAGCATCTGTAGACTGTCTTGCCTGCTTAGAACTTTGCATTACACTCGAACAAAATTAGGGAAGAAGGATAATGGTGCCGAGAGAGGGACTCGAACCCTCACACCAAAGGCACTAGCACCTCATGCTAGCGTGTCTACCAATTTCACCATCTCGGCATCATGATGCTCTGAATACTCAGAGGCCTCGAAAAGAAGCACCGCGAATTGTATAACCAAAATCCATCTGTTGGCGAGAGCAAAATGACGAATTTTGGATCTTTCGAGTTTGATTGCGTATTTATTGGTCACTTTTGCGTTTTTTACCATCAAAGTCTGTCCTTATGCCCTTACTTTTATTAACAGTATGACGACAAAAGAACGTTTTTGCCTAAATTTTGAACGCTTGAACGTTTGCGTAAATAAATGTGATGAATATCTCTTTTTGTTGGCTATACTTGCGTCCCGTTTAAGCGGGAATTAGGGTTTAGTTGTTCAGGACCCTTACCCATACAAGCCGTCACATGGAGCAGGCCAAGCAATACGCTCGCCAGCAGTGAATGACCCCACGGACCGGACCAGCTACGTTCAATTGCTTGTATAAGGTAAAAATAAGATGTCGAACTATTCGTTCTGTCTACATTCTGGATCTGAAGGCGAGTTATCACTCGCTGCGTTGTCCCTTTCTTCTGCCAATTCCTTTGGCTCTTTTTTCTTTTTCAACGTTCAGTAGGTCCAGCTCATGAGTGTTCTATTTAGTCTATTTGGTATTGTTGCACTGCTAGGTTGTGCTTTCCTACTTTCTGAGGGCCGTTCTTCCATTAATTGGAAAACCGTATCTCGCGCCTTGATGCTACAAATGGGATTTGCTGCCTTAGTGCTTTATTTCCCGTTAGGTCAGGCGGCGCTGGCGAGTTTAAGTAATGGTGTCGCGGGGCTACTCAGCTTTGCTGATGAGGGGATTAAATTCCTCTTTGGTGACCTCGCTTCTTCTGGCTTTATCTTCGCTATTCGTGTCCTTCCTATCATCATCTTCTTCAGTGCTCTTATCTCCGCCCTTTACTACTTGGGCATCATGCAAAAAGTGATTCAATTTATTGGCGGCGCTATCCAGAAGTTCTTGGGCACTAGCAAAGCAGAGTCTCTGGTTGCAACAGGTAACATTTTCTTATCTCAAGGCGAGTCCCCACTTCTTATTCGTCCATTTCTTTCGAACATGACTCGCTCTGAACTGTTTGCTGTGATGGCTGGTGGTATGGCTTCAGTGGCGGGCAGTGTGCTTGGTGGTTATGCCGGTTTAGGTGTCGACCTAAAATACTTGATTGCGGCAAGCTTTATGGCAGCTCCAGGTAGTTTGATGATGGCAAAAATCATTGTTCCTGAACGCCAAACGCCAAGCGATTACAACGATATTGAGCTAGATAAATCAGAAGAAAGCAACGTTATTGATGCGCTAGCAAGCGGTGCCATGGGCGGTATGAAAGTGGCCGTTGCTGTTGGTACCATGCTTATCGCTTTTGTTAGTGTTATCGCGATGGTGAACACGGGACTAGAAAACTTAGGTGACATACTTGGCTTCTCTGGTGTGACGCTACAAGCGATTTTTGGTTACTTGTTTGCACCTCTAGCGTGGTTGATTGGTGTGCCAAGCCACGAAATCCTTGCTGCGGGTTCATACATTGGTCAGAAAGTGGTGATGAATGAGTTTGTTGCGTTCATCGATTTTGTACAGCACAAAGCGACGCTGTCTGAGCATACTCAAGTCATCATCACTTTTGCGTTGTGTGGCTTTGCAAACATTGGTTCAATTGCTATTCAGCTGGGTTCTATCGGCGTGATGGCACCTGAGCGCCGCAAAGATGTAGCAAGTTTAGGCCTAAAAGCGGTTGCTGCTGGCACACTCGCTAACCTGATGAGTGCGTGTTTAGCGGGTATTTTCATCTCGCTCTAATTTAGATTGAAGATGCGCACTAAAAACCCGCCTAAATGGCGGGTTTTATTATTTCTAAGGCTTAGGTATTAAGCCGTAGGGTATTGATTTAAAAGCGTCAGGGTGCTCTTGATAAGTTGGCGCTTTATGTACCCCTTTCCAATCGAGCAGCATGATGGCTAGCACGTTACGGTGCTCGCCGTACTTGAGAGCAAAACTCCCATCGACCGATGGAATCATTCCTTTTTCAGCGTTGATTGCGTGACGAATGGCTTGGCGGGTTTTCTCGACGACCGGATCGTGATCCAAGCCTGCTAACAAAAACGAAATGCCGACTTCTGCAATTACGTCTTCTTTGGCGCGCAGTAGGATAGTGTCGATGTTGTTGCGAAAGTAATCATAAATCCATTGGTGTTTCTTTTCGCTTACTCGTTCTTGATAGTACTGTGAGTCGGCAAAGATGATGTGCGTCATACCATAGAGTTTATTCCAATACTGCTGCGCTGAAAGCATCTTATCTTTATCGTCAGGGTAGGTGTTACGGAAGGTTTGAGTGAATTCGTCGACCACATCTTGCTCGCCTAGCTGGCGAAGCCAGTAGACTTGGTTTGCGAGCTGAGCTGCCCACGCCTCTATCATTTCTTTGTCCGTAACGTAACGCGAGAAATCGTAGCGCCTCAGGATCTTTCTTAGCGTCTTGTCTTGCTTATGTTTCAGACCATATTCGTTTGCTCTTGCCATTGCGCCAAGCAAATCCACGCCAAGATAAAGATATTCAGGATGGTGCTTAGTGACGGTATAGCGTCGTTGCCCTCGCTCACTTTCTTTCTCTTGATACGCGGTCAATCTTTGTGATGAATAAAGAATAATATCTTCAGGTTCAACGACTTCATTAGCAAATCGGTTTAATCGGCTAGCCACTTGTGCCATGTCGGTCCAAACGGCAGCGTGATATTTCTCATCTAACGTCTGGCGGTACATGCGTAAGCCAAAGTGCCCCTCTTTAAACGCAGGTAAAGTGAACAGTTCCTGCTCGTAGGTATTACGAATCAACTGTGCTGATTGAGCATTATCTAGGAGCGGTATCTCTTCCTGTGATGCCTGAACAGCAAAGGTAAGTGAGCAAGAGAGTAAGACCGCTAAGCTAAGAGGTTTGATACGCATAAATCCATTCCCTATGAAGTCCTGAATCTAAACCTACCATCAATATTAATTAAGAATGTAAAAGCTGAGTCAATAGTTAAAAATCTGTCGAAAAGTCAGATTGATACGTTCACCTTTGGTTTTCGCGGTTTTTGGTACACAGTGTTTCCAGTGATGTTGGAGCTCGCCAGCCATAACCAGTAAGGAACCGTGAGAAAGCTCATATTCAATCTCAGTTTTACAATGTAAATTTCTGAGCAAAAATCGACGTGTTTCACCTAAATTCAAAGAGGCGATAACCGGGTTTCTACCTAGCTCTGGTTCATTGTCTTGGTGCCAGCCCATCGAATCTTGGCCGTGTCGGTATAGGTTGGCAAGTACAGAGTTGAAGGCTACATCCGCAATCGACTCACAGCGCACTTTGAGCTGAGTTAATTCAGGAGTCCAAGGGTGAGGCTGCATGGTTAAGCCTGAGTAAGTATATGCTGCATCACCGTGCCACGCTTGTAAACGAGGTTGAAGTACTGACTTGCCGAACATGGTAATGCGCTCTTGATGCCATGGCAGTGTTTCCAGAAGTTGGTCAAAGTAGTGATCCGCTTCTAGATGGCTAAGAAAGTAAGGATCGTAATAGAGTTTACCCCTTTCTACTTCTTGCCACTGAGTACCGCCAAATAAATCGCCTTGTTGATGCATCATCTCATACCTAAAACATAAAAAATTTTAATCACTGTTACCTTTCCGATTGGGATTGGTTATTCTTGTGATAATAAGAATTTTAACAATAAATAAAAATCTCGTAACGATATACGAGTTGTGGGGAGAAAATGCGTTATTTACCCAGAAAGCGATGCTATTTTGCATTGTTCTTCCTCAGTTTTTTCGCTTTATGCGTTGGGGTTATTGAGCTGTTGCATCGAAATCAGCAAGAGCTTCACCAAGAGCGAGTTCAAGTTGAGGCCAAAGAACAACTTTCCACCCTCCGTTCCAATTTGGAAGCGGTACTTATGGCGGATATCTATAAAGCCAGTACCTTGGCGACACTTATTACTTTACTGCCTAAAAACCAAGAAGACGAATTGAACATTGCGGCTCACCGCATTCTGAGCAAAAGCAAACATATTACGATCATTGGAATTGCGAAGAATGATGTTATCAGTCATATATTTCCCCGCCAAGGTAATGAGCGTTTAATCGGCCTCGATTACCGAACGGTGCCACAGCAGTGGGTACAGGTGCAAAAAGCCAAGGATATACAAGAAATATTCATAGCAGGACCTGTCAACTTGATTCAAGGCGGCAAAGGCTTGATCGTGCGGGTTCCGGTTTTTCTTGATCCACCGTTGAACCAGGATTATTGGGGTGTGATCAGTGCGGTGATTAATTTTGATGCTCTGATGCGAGAAACTGGCGTGATCGATTTCTCTTATCGCTACCCTTTGATGATTCGTGGTTACGACAGTGGCGGTGCTTTTGGTGACGTTTTCTTTGGCGCACTGAGTGAAACCAAAAAGCCATACGCGAAAGAAATGGTTCATTTTCCTTATGGTGGATGGAGTATGGTGGTTTTCTCCGGAGACAAACTCGACCATCAAATCCCTTGGCATCAGCTTTATTTAGCAAGGCTCATCGGTTATCCCATTGTTTTTGCACTGAGCCTCGCGCTTATTGCGATTTATCGCTTGTACACCATTGCGGATGATAGAGCACTGCATGATGAACTGACGCACTTACCAAACCGTCGCTATTTTATGAAGTTTTACAAGCAGCAGTTTGAAATAGCGAAACGTTACAAAAAGCGTTACAGCTTCGCCTTAATCAATATAGATCTGGATAGGTTTAAACATATTAACGATACCTATGGTCATGACGCTGGCGACAAGGTCTTAGTCGCTACGGCTGAAAGAGTGAAAAGCTCTCTTCGTAAATCAGATATTGTGGCCCGAATGGGAGGGGATGAGTTTTTAGTTGTCGTTCATAACCCTGGGACGGAAGAAAATGTTCAGTCTCTGCTACAAAAGCTCAGGTTAGCTTTATGTTCGACGCCCGTGATTTACGATGAAGCGCTCATTTACCTGAGAACCAGCATTGGGTACGCGATATTTGATCCGGACATGTCATCTCCAGAGCAAATGATGAAAATAGCCGATGAGAGAATGTATCAAACAAAAACATGGCGGATGAACCTGAGCCCAGTTTCAATCAGGGCTTTGGAGCAGTGGTAAGGTTAAGAATCCGAAATCTCACCATCATTTGGGTATAAGAATATATGACTTTACATGTTAATAGACTCTTTGCTGAGAGAGTCATTATTAGCAGTGCATAAAGTGGCATATTTGCATGTTGTTGCATTTTGCAAATGCAGTTTGCGAAATTTATGGTTAATAAAGCAACGATATGCATCTAGATCTATTAAAAACGGCCTTTTTAAAGTTGGCACGCATCGTGCTTTATCTAGAGTGACCCTTATTAAGCCGAGGGTCACCTAGCCAACTGACGTTGTTAGTGAATACACATTGTTCACAAGTATATACCGCCAATCACGATTATTGTGATTGGCGTTTTTTCTTTCTAGAGACCAATAATATTCACGTCGTCACCTGTCTCATCGGCTTCTCCGCACTTATTGTAACAACTAGGCTGCCTTGGACAAACGGCCCCTCTTGAGCAGATTAGCCTAGCTTGGGTTTGAATACCTCGTTCTATCCAATTGATGTTTAATATCTTAGCGATGGTTGTTAAGTCCTTTTTGATGTGGGGAGGAATGACACTACTTCCGCCGGAAGCGACACAAAGTGACTTCAGCTCTTCCGCAATAGAAACCGCATCACCACCTTGTGCAGAAATCGCAGGGTTTAAATCTATCCCCGCGCACAACACTCGGTTGTTCCCCGCAGGGTCAAATACGTTGACTGATTCACAACAGTAAATACGTGGCTCGTCGCCCACATTCAAAATCGAAATTTGCGCTGAACTGGTATCCAAAGGTTGGGCTAGACGTCTAAATACGGCCCAGTGTTGGCAAGGATCGTTCACTTTGCGCATATTGCCCCAAGGAAGCGGGATGCCATTTCCACGATATACCGCTTTCAACTTGCCCGGACCATAGGCATCAAAGTAGTGCCAATGAGGGTACGGAGAAACCACGGTCATACGACGCATCGCAACGGAAGGAGAAACGCCGGCCTTTTTGTGAACATCAATTTCGTAACCGGAACGGTCAAGCAACTGACGAAATGGTACTTTGGGGCAAAGCAGGGCACCAGCAAAAAAGCTGGACTCAAAATCGCGCCAAGCTTGTAGGATATCTTGCGAGTTGAGCTCAGAGTTGGAAACTGGGCTGTCCATTTGCTCCCAGTTGTTTTGATGCCCAATAGATAAAACGTTATTCATTGCATCACTGCTATGGAGCACGCGATGGCCGATGTATACCGCCAAGTCATATTTCAATCGGGTTGGGTAGTCACGCATTCGTTTATTGAGATAAATGGTGCCAGGTGGCTCCATGAAAGACGTAATCAACTGTTTGGCGCTGACGCCCAGTTCATCAATCACATCCTGTGGTGCTCGGTCTACCCAGCGAATATCCAACCCCATGCTTTTCGCAATATCTATCAGATCTTCTACCGATAGATTCAGGCGTTTCAAGCCGACCTCTTCGGCTGCGCGTTCTAAATCAGGAAAATGGTTTTGATGGTTTTCTTGGTGCGCACGGATCAACAAGTGGGCGAATTGACGTCCAGTAATACCTGTTTGAGACAACATCTCTGGAATCGCGATTTGGAGAATATCATTGGAGAACAAAAAGCTCGGCTCCAATGCCATACCGTTGATACCGCCACGATTCCCTTTGTTGGGTGTAATGGCTTCTAGTTCCGGTTCATCATCTAAAAACCACGCAGGATCTTTTTGAAAAACTTCCGCGATTACTTCGAGCATATCAATACTCGGAACGCGTTTTCCGCGCTCTATCATCGAAAGGTAAGATACCGACGGTGCGTACTCAGGATTGATCCTTACACAGCGTGCAGATAAATCCTCCATAGTTAAATGGTTGTTTTTCCTTAGGTTGCGAATTTTCGTACCTAGAAAATGGGACTGACGAATAAGGCTTTTTGACACAGACATTTTGTAAAATTCACATTGTAAAATTTTTGTTGTGAAATTGTAGTCAATATTTCGCTAGTCTACATAATAAGCAGGCAAGGAAATTAACCATCAACTTCACAGAATTGCCTGAAACTTAAACGAAGGAATTAAGTTTTTACTCTAGGACGAGTTTTTTTAAGTTGCGAGGATATGACGATGAATATGCTGAACTTCGATAAAAAAGAGATGCAACAACAACAACGCCCATTTATCGCTGAAGCTGTATTTGCCGTCGAAGCGGTAAGTGCTGAGCAGCAGAGCGAGAAGCAAGTAAAAGCGAAGCAACTACTAGACCGCATGTTCCCATTGGAGAACGGGTCGCACCAAGATGTATCAAGTTACGTAATTGATTACCGCCATGTATTGGCTTACTTCAAAGACGGCACACACAGCGGCCTGAAAAGCCCAAAACACTTTGTGGCGTATACGGGTGAGAAAGAAGATCCAAAATCGATCTTGTTTAAAGACGATTCAGGTAACCACGTAGAAGTGCTATTTGGCTGTCATAAAGGCACCGGTTGTGTGGAGTTGATGGATATTGATGACATTCAACTGGAAACACGCACTACGTTTAATCCTGAACTAACGGGTAATGCGCCGACGGCGATGCGCCACTGGATCAGCTTAATCAAAGGCGAACAAAAAAGGTAAGCCGATGGCATGCAGTGAAGATAAAGAATACACTGCGAAAAACGGTGACGACTATATTCTAAGCTACTGCTACAGTGTCGATTAAGATGTGAAGCGCCAGATAAATAGACCCCGCACTCAATAGTGCGGGTTTTTTATTCTATTTCGAAAAAGTCGGTCCTATTAACCAAGCTTACATAACAAATTGATTTAAATGGGCATCACGCGGTTACGACCGAGTTGTTTTGCCTCATAAAGTTGCTTATCGGCTTTATTGACCAGAGCTTCAGGTGTATCACCCACCTCATATTCTGCTACCCCAAAACGAAAGCAGTAATGCTGTGAACTTGTGTACCAGAACGCTTATCTCTGATGCGCAGTTTTTCTATCATGCGGCGTAGTGTGTCTGCATATTGGCGAGCAATTCGCAGAGATTTATTGGGCACAATTAAAGCGAACTCTTCACCACCAAAACGATACGCGCATATTCCATCTCGACAGCTTTGTTGTAGTCGACGGGCAATGGCTTTTAGTACCGTATCGCCGAAAAGGTGGCCATAATTGTCGTTAAATGACTTGAAATGGTCGATATCAAGCATGATCAAGGTCATTGCTTGATTTGATGCGATAAGCGAAGACAGATCTTTATCAAAAGCTCGACGGTTGTAAAGGTTGGATAGACCATCAAACAATGCGTCTTGCTGTACTTCAGCCAGCTGATTTTTGAGGCGAGAAATTTCTTCACTCGCATTAGTTAATTGGCTATTCAAAAACTTTGTCGAGTGACGAATTTCGTGTGACTCTGCGACAAGTTGACGAATCACCACCATCACTTCTTCAATACTTAAGCTGTTGTCTTCAACTTTTTCTAGCTTATTAAAACTTTTGTCTACCATTTCAGAAAAGGAAGAAGTATCTGAAAGTGTATCGCTCATCGAGCTGGACACTTCATGCAGCAGAACTTCTACATTGGTTCTAAGATCTTCAAGGCTAGTTTCTGCTTTACTGGCAACATAGTTGTTATAAAGCTGTTTATTGGTTGCAGGCGGGCAGATACCGTAGTTTTCTAACACCGTATCCAACTCAAAGTTGAGTTCAGGAATGGTCTTGTCAACGTAGGTATACCAAAGCGCATAGTTGGCTGGCGTGGCAGCAACATGATTTTTGATCATTAGTGGTACCGCTTTTTTCAAATTAGCGGTCGATTTTTTAAACTCGTCGGTCATTTCTGCGATGGTACTAGCAAAATGGAATTGGACTTAGATTAACGGATATTAACCAATATCGCTTTAATTTTTATCATTTTTGCATGGTTTATATAAAAAATGAGTGATTAAGACCGTTATCAATATCGCCAAATTTTAATTTTATAAAATCTTAGTATGAAACATGTGCAAACGATGTTTTGGTGTTAAGGGCTCTAAGATGACCAGCCAATTGGTTTAGTGAGATTGTCAGTAACCTAATGATCGTAAAGCTCTATTGCCCGTACAACAACGAGTGGAATAAAAGACTTAGCGCTTAGGCTATTTGCAACAAGAACGCGGGACTCCGAGTTTACAAAAAACGAGTTTACAAAAAGAGGGTGCGACTTGGATAAGAAAATAGGACTGTATTGGTTCACTAATGACCTGCGTTTGCACGACAACCCGCTGTTGATAGACGCTTGTGCAGAAATGGATGAGTTAATTTGTTTGTATTGTCGCCCCTCGGTGACACCTTACTTGCAGCACTTTGCGCAGGAGACCTCTTTAGGCCGTGCGAAATTGCAGTTTCTCGAGGCATCGCTTAATGAACTTAATCAATCTTTAGCTAAATTGGGGCAACGATTATGGACGGTTGAACTGACACCTTATCAAGCGATCAAATATGCCATCAGTCATTTCGGTATCACTCATATTTATGCTGATGCGTTTGCTGGTTCGGATGAGCAACAGGCACTAGAGCGTGCAATTAAAGGCACTCCCCATGTGAACATCAAACAGCAAGCGATCCGCACTTTGTTGCGCGAAGAACAGTTGCCATTTGAATTAAGGCAATTACCTGCGACCTTCACGAAATTTAGAAAGCAGGTCGAAGGTTTAGACCTCTCTCAACCTTACGAGAGCGTTCATGCTTTACCGCCAGCACCTTCAGGTATGAATTTTCCTACCGCTACGACATATTACTTTGACACCAAACCAGCATTTGATGGCGGAGAACTGAGCGGTCTTGAACATTGTCGACGCTATTTTGCTTCAAGTTTAGCGAGCGAATATAAACAGACGCGCAATGGGCTCGATGGGATGGAGTATTCAACCAAATTTTCACCTTGGTTAGCTCATGGTTGCGTCTCGCCTACAATCATTTATGCCATGCTCAAACAATATGAGCAGAAGAACGGAGCAAATGATTCAACCTATTGGATCTATTTCGAGTTGCTGTGGCGAGAATACTTTTATTGGTACGCAAGAAAGTATCAACAGACGTTGTTTCGATTTGGCGGTATCGCCAACCAGCCACCACTGACCAGTTTTTATGCGCAACGCTTTAAGCAGTGGAAGAAAGGCGAGACACCTTTTCCAATCGTTAACGCATGTATGCATCAGCTTAATAAAACGGGTTATATGTCTAATCGAGGGCGCCAACTGGTCGCGAGCTGTCTGGTTCATGAACTCGGACTCGACTGGCGCTACGGTGCTGCTTATTTTGAAACTCAGTTGATTGATTACGATGTCGGCTCTAATTGGGGCAACTGGCAGTATTTGGCTGGTGTTGGCGCTGATCCACGTGGCTCACGTCAGTTTAATCTAGAAAAGCAGACACAAACTTATGATCCAGATTTTTCATTTATCGACAAATGGCAGGGGAGATGCGTAGGCGTACATCTTGATAGTGTCGATATGGTGGATTGGCCGATTGCGCCAAAAAAAGAGAGCGGGAGATAACCAATGCATTACGAGACGGTTCGGCTCATTCTTGGTGACCAACTTAATAGCGAGCATTCGTGGTTTCAACGTGTAGACGACTCGGTGCTTTACCTTGTTGCTGAGTTGAAACAAGAAAATACTTACGTTACGCATCACATTCAAAAGGTGTGTGCTTTTTTCTCTGCGATGGCGAATTTTGCCAACGAGCTGCAGGAAGAAGGGCATCAAGTTTTGCACCTTACGTTGGATGACACACAATCTTTCGAGGATCTTGCGCAAGTCTTACAACACTACGTGAGTGAAGTTGGTGCAAGTAAGTTTGAATATCAACGCCCCGACGAATACCGTTTACTAGAGCAGTTAGCCAAACTAAAGCTTGATGGGGTCGTGATGCGTAGCGTCGATACGGAACACTTTTTGTTACCGTTTGAGGAAATAGAATCGCAGTTTCCTCAAGGTAAACACATCATGATGGAGCACTTTTATCGCCGTATGCGTAAGCGCTTCGACATCTTGATGCAAGACGGTAAGCCTATTGGTGGAAAGTGGAACTACGACGCCAATAACCGAAATAAACTTAAAGCAAAAGACATTGAACAGCTGTCAAAGCCATTAATGTTTAGTCATGACGTCAGTGATATTGTCGAGCGCTTAGGTCGGCACAACATTCAAACCATAGGTAAATTAAATGGTGATTTAATTTGGCCAGTAAATCGTTCTCAAAGCTTGTCTTTACTCGCGCATTTTTGTCAGGTCTGTTTGCCACTGTTTGGTCGTTTTCAAGACGCCATGACAGGTCAGCACGAGGCTAAATGGAGCTTGTATCACAGCCGGATTTCGTTCTCGCTGAACAGTAAGCTGCTGAATCCGCGAGAGGTGATTGACGCTTCACTTAAGGCATTTCATGCCAATGCCGACATAGACATTTCTCAGGTAGAAGGTTTTATTCGTCAGATCTTGGGATGGCGAGAATACATCCGAGGCGTTTATTGGGCGAACATGCCTCATTACCCGAAAAAGAATGAACTGGAAGCGAGTAGAAAGCTGCCAGACTTCTTCTGGAACGGCGAAACCAAAATGGCCTGTATGCGAAACGCGATTGGCCAGTCTCTTGATTACGCTTACGCGCACCACATTCAGCGCTTGATGGTAACCGGTAACTTTTGTTTATTAACCGAGATCGACCCAGACCAAGTGGATGAATGGTATCTCGGTATCTACGTTGATGCGATTGAATGGGTAGAAATGCCCAATACGCGCGGTATGGCACTGTTTGCAGATGGTGGGATTGTTGGCACCAAACCGTATGCGGCGAGTGGCTCTTACATCAACAAAATGAGCGACTACTGTAAGGGTTGCCACTACGAAAATAAGGCTAGGAGTGGAGAAGGCTCTTGTCCGTTCAACAGCTTATATTGGCGCTTTATGAACAAACACGACAAACGCTTAGCAACGAATCCACGTATTGGGATGATTTTCCGATCTTGGGACAATATGGAAGAGCAGCAACGCCAAGCGATATTAGATACCGCTGAGCACTATATGGAAAACTTGGAGAGCTTGTAATGGACATACTGATCGTTGGTGGAAATGGCGGCATTGGATTGGCGATGGTTCAACAAGCGCTAGTTCGCTTTCCTCAAGCTCGCGTGCATGCCACTTATCGTAAGCATCAACCAGACTGGCAACACCCAAATGTAGCTTGGCATCAAGTGGATGTATCGCAGGACGAGCAGGTGACAGCGTTCAGTGAACAAATTGAACATGTTGATTGGTTGGTGAACTGCGTTGGTATGTTGCACACCCAAGATAAAGGTCCTGAGAAAAATCTTAGCTCGCTCGACGCAGACTTTTTTCAGCAAACCATCATGGTTAATACTTTGCCGAGTTTACTGTTGGCGAAATACTTCACGCCCAAGTTAAAACGCAGTACCAACCCCAAGTTTGCGACCATTTCGGCCAAAGTTGGCAGTATTAGTGATAATCACTTAGGCGGTTGGTACAGCTATCGTGCATCGAAAGCCGCGTTAAATATGTTCCTCAAAACCATGTCGATTGAATGGCGGAGAATGGTCAAACACGGGACTGTACTCGCTCTTCACCCAGGCACAACAGATACGGCTTTGTCGGCACCTTTTCAAGCGAATGTACCTGAAGGAAAGCTGTTTAGCCCAGAGCGTGTCGCGCGAGACTTATGGGGATTGATTGACAAAGCAACCCCGCAGGATAGCGGGGCATTTTGGGCTTATGATGGTGCCTTGTTACCTTGGTGAAGCGCTGCTTGGTCTGAGCCACGTTACCTTGGAAAATAAGGCTAGCAGTGCGACATAAAGTTTTTGTGGTTCTAACTTTTGACTGATTTGTTTCTTCGGCAGCGCTCAGAACAGTAAACGACTTCGTCCCAATTTCTTGCCCATTTCTTTCTCCAAGAAAATGGGCGATGGCAAACAGAGCAGATTTTGGTTGGTAATTGTGTTTTAAAACCTTTCATCTGGTCCTCCCCATTCGCCATCGTATGCCCTTGAAGTTGAATGAATACGAACTATTTATCAAAGAGATACAGATACTCTTCATACCCCTGCGTTTTCATTTCACTTACAGGCACAAACTTCATTGCCGCAGAGTTCATGCAGTAGCGTAATCCTGTTGGCTTCGGACCGTCTTTAAACACATGACCAAGGTGAGAATCGCCAAACTTACTGCGAACTTCCGTTCTTGGATAAATCAGCTTGTAATCGGTTTTTTCAACGATGTAACCTGGGTTAATTGGCTTAGTGAAACTTGGCCAACCCGTCCCCGATTTGTATTTATCGGTAGAAGAAAACAACGGCTCACCAGTTACGATATCAACGTAAATCCCCGCTTCTTTGTTGTCCCAATATTCGTTGTCGAACGGACGCTCGGTGCCTTCTTCTTGCGTTACGTAGTATTGCAACTCTGTTAAGTTTGATTTGATCTCGGACTTAGCAGGCTTACTGTACGCTTTCACTTTTGATATCAACTTTTTTTCTTCGATCAACTGACGAAGCGTTTTTGGGGTCTCTTTACGATCATCACCAAATACTTCATCCAAGTATTTATCTCGACCAGACGCATAGCGGTAATACTTATACTTTAAGCTGCTCTTTTTGTAGTAGTCTTGGTGATACTCTTCTGCAGGATAAAACTTCTCAAACTCGATCAGTTCTGTTTTCAACGGTTTTGGATAGATCATCGCTTTGTCGATTTCCATCATAAACTGTTCTGCGATCTGCTTTTGTTCCGCGTTATGATAGAAAATAGCAGGGCGATACTGTGGGCCACGGTCGACAAAAGAGCCTTTATCGTCAGTAGGATCGATATGACGAAAAAAGTAGTCCAACACTTGCTCGTAACTAACCACTTTTGGATCGTACTTAACTTCGATCACTTCTATGTGACCTGATTTACCTGATGAAACTTGGCGATAAGTTGGGTTTTCAACATGACCACCAGAATAGCCTGATATGACATCGACTACGCCAGTCAACTGTTCCAAATCAGATTCTGTACACCAGAAACAGCCGCCAGCTAGTGTGGCGATTTCTGCATTCTCTGAAGCCTTCATCTTATCCATCGTATCGGCGGTGCCTGCTTTACTCAAAAGTAGAAACAAGACAGGAAGTGCGAAAGAGAATCCGACCAATAACTTAGATATATTCTTCATAGCTACCTCAACGTTGTTTTTCGTAGAAAGTGTGACTGAAATAAAAAGTGTTACGTATAGAGAAAGGCAACCGAGCGAAAAAATTACAGCAATGTTGAAAATTCCGTTGCCCTTTTATGCGAGAAAGCTAAAGTATCGACACGAAATACACCGCTTGATAGGGCAACGATGTCTTCAACGAGCGATGCTAAATGAGGTAAATCATGCAAGCAGAAGTTAAATGGGTAGAAGATTTTAAATTCCTTGGGCAATCTCAGTCGGGTCACTCCGTAGTGATGGATGGCAATGGCGGTGCAACGGCACCAAGCCCAATGGAAATGGTACTAATGGCCGCTGGTGGCTGTAGCTCTGTCGATGTTGTCGACGGTTTGAAAACGGCAGGACAAAAGGTCTTGTCTGTTAATGCCAAGCTAACCACAGAGCGTCGTGAAACCGCACCACGTATCTTTACGCAAGTGAATATCCACTTTGAAGTGTCAGGTGACGAGCTTGACCCAGAAGTCGTAGCAAAAGTGGCGGCTGACTCGCTAGAAAAATACTGCTCGGTTTGCCTAATGCTTGGCAAAGGTGTCGAAATGACACACAGCTGGGAAATCGTGTAAATCGATACCCTCCGCAGAATGAAAAAATAGCAAAATAGGAAAGAGAAAAGTGCAGGCTTTTCTCTTTTTTTCTTGTGCAATTCGCGTACTGTGTGTTTGGTCTGAAGTAGTAGGAATTTTCCAATGACCGAACTAGAAAAAATGATGTCCGGCCAAGTATTTGATGGCATGGACAAAGAAATTGACGCCATTCGAACTCAAGCGACTCTTGCCCTGCGCGCCTTCAATAACAACACTGACGAAAGTAAGCGCGACGAATTGCAAAAACAGCTGTTTGGCAAAGCGGGTCTTTGCATTGTTCAAGCCCCTTTCCATTGCGAATTCGGTAAAACCATCGAAATCGGCGAAGAAACCTTTATCAACATGAACGTGGTCATGCTCGATGGTGCCAAAATTACCATCGGGAACAACGTGCTCATTGGCCCGAGCGTGCAATTGTATACCGCTTCTCATTCTGTTGATTACCGAAGTCGCCGACGTTGGGAGACGTTTTGTAAACCTATCACGATTGAAGATGATGTGTGGATTGGTGGTAACTCCGTCATTAACCAAGGTGTAACGATTGGTGCTCGCTCGGTGATTGCGGCGAACTCGGTCGTCAACCATGATGTGCCGCCAGATTGTCTATACGGAGGCACACCTGCTAAGTTGATTCGTCGTCTCAACGAAGAAGAGTAAGAATCGATAGTGATGGTATGATGACTCGCTTTACAGGCATAAGAGAATCATGCCATCAGAAAGGGATAATTCGCCAAGGAGTCTAAGATGTCGAACAAGACAGAAGTCCTCATGTGCCCGACATGTGGGGTAGAAACGCATCATGTAGTGGTGTTAGTCAGAAAGAAAAGTGGCTTTGAAGGCGATAAAAATCGCAACAAGAAAGAGTTCATCGCTGGATTTCTCAAAAGTGTAGTGTTCGGCGCCTTCCTTGCTTCTATGGATGAATTTGAACGTCACTTGATCTGCGAAAACTGTGGTCATAAAACCATTCAACAGTAACTGATAGTCTTTCTTTCTCTGCATAAGTTCATAAGTGCGGTTTGAAGCACTGGTTATTCAAATCGCATTATCCTCTTTTAGTGCTTTTGCTCTTCTTATGTTCCTTTCTCAAAAATGAGTCACACCAGTACACATTTTAACCGCTCGGATACAGGTAAATCACTGCTATGTATAATAAATTTGGTGGGAAATACGTGTTTCAGCTCGATGTTTAACCTCTGTTCTATCGACACGTTTTGGGTCCGTAAACACTTAAATTTCGTTTGCTTTATGTTATATACAGTGCGGTTTTGTGAAATTGGTCACATTAATGTTTAATTTATAAAAAAACATTTAATGAATAGTAATTCACAAATATGCTGACCGTATGTGCTATTTAGTTTTGACTTATCCTTTGAATATTCACTTGGTGAATACTTTGTTGGTTTTAGATTGACTGAAAGTTTGATTTTCTATTCAAACTTGTGAAGGGTTGAATAGATATATTAGAAAACATGAATTTGATCTTGTTTCTATCTTTTGTTTTAAATGCGAAATTCATTATTAACAACGGATGGTTTTGATGATTTCTCTTATGTGTATCCCACCAATTTTAGAAATTGAAAATTAAACTTTCTCAATACAATAACGACTAAAATTAAACGGAATGATGTTCTTATATTTTTTTGTTATTTTAACTTTTACATTTTCACTCATTCATTTTAACTGTTTTTGTTGATTTTAAGTTGTTGATTTTAAGTTGTTGATAATAACAGTCTTTTAACTTTTATTTTAATGGCGTTGCTTTGCTGCTTCTTTAATGTTGTGGTGAGTGGTTTTATTTATAAAAAGTCATTTTAAAGTACGTTTTTAAGCAAAGTAGAACGCGACAATACTCAGATAAATAGTATTAAAAAATTAAATAAGGATTTAACCATAAGAGTAATTTTATGGTTGATAGGTTTATTGGGGTTGATTATCTGAATTTTTATGGAATTTCATCCCAATAATCTGTTTGTCTTTAAGTTTATTCTAATAAACTTAATTCTCATGGAAGTTTCAAAACATGCAGCACACAACAAAGTGGATGATGACGCCGCTTGCAATGTTGTTGGGTACGCTGTTTTCAGCGCCATCATTCGCGGTGGAAACGAGTGTAATTGATAGCACTAGCACGCCTGAATCTACACAAAATGAAGGAGATGCGTCCTGTATTGTTTGTAAGTTTAGTGGGGCCGTTTACCTATCTTACGATACAAACATTTACGATAAAGACGACTACCGTTCTGTCCGCAATTTCTCGTGGGGAGGCGATCTCGTTTATTCCTTTTCGAGCGACACAAAAGCCTATTTTTCTACGGGTGGCTATCGTGCCCTAGAAGATGAAGTCGGCACCTACGCGACAGATTCGGTGTTGGGCTTGCAATACACGAACCTATATCGCTTTGGAGATACAGGGAAAATCGGCGTTGCGGGTCAGCTCACCATTCCAACTTCAGAAACATCTCGTAAAGATGAACTGCACACCGCGGTTCGTTTAGATGTGCCGATCTCTTTTTCAGCTTGGAGCGTCGATTTTTCGGTTTCGCCAAGACTGAGAAAAAATTTCCACGAATACAAAACCATGGGGGGACGCTCGCTGACTGAGTGGACTTACTCATTGTTTGCTGTTGCGGAAAAGTCGTGGGAATCGTTCGCAGTGGGGATCACGGCGTTAGGTGGTAACAGCATCAGTTATCAAGGTACGCGCAGAAGCAGTTGGCAGTATGAAGGGGCGTTGTACGGCACATACGAGTTTGATGAAAGCTGGTCATTGCTACTCGCGGCGTCATCAACGGGTTTCTATCAAGATGCAGAGCGAGGCACCTTGGGCAACATCGATTTGTTGGACCAAGAGAAAGCATCTTACATCGCGACAGTGACTTACTCCTTCTAGGAAAATAACAACAATTAAGGATATCCAAATAATGTTTAAAAAATTGACTCTGGTGTCAGCAATAACGGCCGCACTTGCAGGCTGTGGAGCAGATGATCAGGCGTATGACTATGTCGAAAGAGATGCAAAAGAAGTCGCAGTAAAAGATCTTAAAGACGGTCGTTGGTTTTACGTTCCGACGACTGGTGCCGCGCCACGCTTTGCTCTGAACCAATTCCCATTCTTGCAAGGTTCACCTCGTTACGTTGAGCTTTGTTTTACCAAAGAAGGTCTGGAAGTTCGCAGTTACGATAAAAACTACCCAGACGCGCATCTAAGCAAAGATGCCAATAATTACTGCGGTGAAGAGAAATTTGTCGCAGACGACGACGGCGTTAACTTCGCACAAGTGCTGACGATTCCGGGTGACTTTGCGGCGTATCGCTGTCAAGAAGACGCGCATGGTGATTGCACCAACAAAGAAGAAACCAACGAAGACGCAAGCTTAAACTACAAGAAGAAAACTCACTTCACTCCTCGTCCTGAAGATCTCGAAATTGCAGAATTCAATATGGAAGATCTGTATGGCATTACCGAGGGCATTGATGAAATTGGCACACCACGATTGATCTCGTGGGACTTTGACCCTAAAAACGGTCTTCTCAATTTCGAACTAGAGCGCACGTTCCGTATCGATTTAGATAATATTTCCGACTACATCAACTTTGCAACGAAAGCGAGCTTGGATGAAGCGCTTGTTGATGGCGCGTTTAAATCTCGTTTCTACTACTCGTTAGTGCACGAAAGTGAAGTGGCAACTGAAGGTTACCAACCGATCTTGTACCCAGTGGGTGATGAGAACGACATTGGCTTCTTCACTACGTCGACGAAAAAGCTTAACCCAGTCACGAATAAATACGACCGTGATGTGGTTTACCTCAATCGTTTCAACCCGAATCAAGGTTCTATCAAATACTACTTGAGCGATAACTTCTTTGAAGAGAAGAACAAGTTGTTCTTGGATGCAACGCTGCAATCGATCGACAAGATGAACCAAGCGCTGAATGTTTTTGGGGCGGATGCAGGCAAGCCTGAAATCGAGATTGTGAACAAAACCAAAGCGGCTGGTATTCACCCAGGAGATCTGCGTTACAACGTGATTAATCTGATTGACGAGCCTCTAGCGAACGGTCTGCTTGGCTACGGCCCGTCGGTTTCTAACCCGATGACGGGGGAAATCATCAAAGGCCACGTGAACCAATACGCAGGCGTTGCAAGAACGGGTGTACCTTTCTATTGGGATAACTTGGCGCGATTCTACAATCGTAATCAGCTGGACTTAGATGGATTGGAGCCACTGCCGACTAATAGTGAAACGGTGAAAACAGAGGTCGAGGATAGAGTTGAAGCCCTCTCGACAATGGCAGCAATGGCGAGCCTGAAATCGGATGAAAACATTTATGTGCCTTTCGTATCAAAAGAAGATATCGTTTCTGGCAAGGCGGCGACAAAGAGCCCAACTCAGCTAATGAAAAACTTCAATGATGATATGGAGTTTGAAAAGGTGGTTGAAGCTGAAGAGAACCGTTTGTCTTTCTGGGCAGAGAACAACGTCTATCCAATTGAAGCGTCGTGGGTTTCTTCAACTAACAAGGCCATGTTGGACAACTTGAAGTTGGACGACGAGCGTTACTTTGAGATCAAACTCGATGACGCAGGTAACGAAGTATCACGTCAGCTTAAGCGCTGGAAATACCTGCCAAAAGAGTTGCAAGTGAAAGCCGCAGATGCGATTACGGTTGCGACTTACAGCAATACGCTCGTTCACGAGCTTGGCCACAACATGGGTCTGCGCCATAACTTTAAAGGCTCAAATGACAAAGCGAACTACTACACGCTAGAGCAAGCGCATCAACTTGGTTTGAACAACATTCCTGCTTACAGTTCGACGATGGACTACGCGCCAAGCATGTTGGATGAAACGCCAACTTGGGGTCTGTACGACATTGCGGCCTTTAAGTTTGGTTATGGTCGTAAAGTCGAGACGATTCAAGATTCTTCAGGCTCAGCTCCCGCGCCTGTTGCGAAACCGGCAGACAGTGCGAGCGATGAAGACAAAGCGGCATACGCTCGTTACCTCGCTGATCAGCAAGCCTACCAACAAAGCTTTGCATACAAGTTTGGCAACAATCCAGACAACACATCGCTGATGGTGTGTTCTGAAGTGAAGGCATTAACGGGGAACGAGAAAGGCAAATCACTCTACAACTGTGACTTCAGCCGATTCGATACCGCCGCGTTGTCTGATGATCCTGAACTGAATGCGAAAACTCGTTATGGCGCACTTTACTACCTAGATAAAGTGAATGAAATTGAGCGTAAGTCTTACGATTTCTGTACCGATGGGAACGTTTCTCTAAACAGCGACTGTAACCGTTTTGACGAAGGTACAAACCTAGAAGAAATTGTTTCTTACGAGTGGCAGAACTATCTCGATAGCTATGATCGACGCAACTTGGAGTTATATGGGACGACGGGATTATTCTCGTCCGATTATCCTGGTTACTTAGTGCGCCGTTATATGGAAATGAGCGCTATCCGTGACAAGATGGAAGATCTTGAGCGCATCGATAACCTGTACACCAATCTTGGTTACACTTCGTCAACGGATAAGCCGGGTGATTTCTTATTGCGCATTGCTTCAAACCCTCAATACTGTAGCGAAGGCAAAGCCGATAACTCATGGTTCTGTGATTACGCGAATGGGGCGAAAAAATCCGCGGCGTTCTTCCTTGATATCTTGCGCACACCAGAGCATCAATGTGTGATAGAAAATGCGGCAGGCAACCAAAAAGTGATTTCTTTTGGTCAACTGTTAGACAACAACTCACACCAAATTCCGGCTGATTACGATCTTTCAACAGCCAGCTGTTTTGATGATTTGGCAGCACGGTTTATCGAAGATTCAGATGAGGGCTATATAGCTGTTGCGGAAACTGCGAATGGACGCTTCCTAAACTCAATTGGTAGCTTTGACCCGGATTACCCTTGGTCAAATGCGGTGTCTGTGTTGGGTAACTGGCCAGACAAAGCGCTTGCGAGCCACTTCTTAGCACGTCGATTCTCGAACCGTTTTACCGATGAGGTGAGCTTTGCATCGCTGCTTGATATCCCTGGGGTGCAAGCTGAATACGAAGACATCATGGGCAACATCGTGGCAAATGATGCGTTAAATACGCCAGTTAAATTGGTGGGTAAAGACGGTAAGGAATACACCAATCTAAAAGGTGTTACCGTGAACCTACACATCACTGAGCAAATGGAGTCCCTACCACCAATGCCTCGTGGTATTGCAAGATTCCTTGATATTGGTGCAGAAGGCCGCGGACGTGTTGGCGATGTCATCTTGAGAATGGGTGTGCGCCAAATGAAGTCTTACGACTACACAGTGAAGACTCGTGGTCAATCTCAGTTTGATACGTTTACGAAGCAGCAAGACCGCTACGGTATTATTGCGGGTGACAAGGTTGAGTTTGTTATCGACGGCGAGAAGTTTGTGGCAACAAAAGCAAACAAGCTGGCTTACGACTACGCAAATCAACTGGTGACGTCCAAAGGTTACGATCTAAAAACGTACCTAGATAGCTATGAGCCTGCAACACTAAACAAGGTCGCAGAGAGCATCGATAGCGCTTGGGGGCCATTCCGAACAGCGATTGTCCCAGCGTTCCACGATCCTGTATTGCTGCTGGATGCGCCAATGGTCAACGCAATGAAGCGAACCATTGATGCGGATATCGCGGCAGGTGTGCTGTCGTTTAGCCAGTCTTTCATCAACTTTACGACAGCGAATGTGACTTCGGGTGATTTGGTCATCGATGCAACTTCGGGCACATTGAGCTACAAAGGTGGTAAAGCGCACGATGAGCTGAAAGCGTTCGAAGCTTACACTGATGCGATGCTTTTGATTTACAACGATCACGCCGAAGACATGATGTTCGCGGTCGACAATGTGTACGCAGGGTACATGGCGTCTTCAGATGCTGACAAAGAACTTTGGCTGAAAGATCTCAATATGATTCAAGCGTATTTACGTGGTGATATCGGCGCTGTGGCTGGTGATTACTACAAGATGCTTGATCGCCTACCAACTGCAGTGAGTTTCCAGTAAATAACTCTTAATTCACTCATACAAAGGCCTGCAGCAATGCAGGCCTTTTTCGTCATAGGACTGATGGAATTTAGGAGTGAAAGATGATCTGTCCGTCTTCTGTCATCACAAGTGTCGCTTTGCTTTGTTCGATAAGTTGGGCAGCATAAGAAGGGGTAACGGCCTGCATATCACCTTTAGATCGAAGAGTTAAAGACTCCCACGCTTGATCTCGATATTTCCCTGCTTGGGTGTATTGAATCAGTACTTTCATAGCTTCACGCTCCGGTGTGGTTGACGTGCTACTTAAGTTAACGATCTTAAGTTGGTTGCGCATCTGTTAAAAATGAAACATTAGTTTAACCAAATGTGCCTTTCCAAATATCGCGCATTGAGCAGAGCAATTTAGAATCCTTGTGATGGAGGGATGAAAAATACTCAATCTTTCGATTCATACTGCGCAATATAATGTTTGAGAGATTTGGTTTCCGCACTCTGAAACTCTTCATCGTGCATACGCAGTGCTTGGATACGGTCGAGGCGGAACTGGCGGTAGTCATCGCGCAATTCGCACCAGGCGACCAGCGTCCAGACTTTGCCCCAAAAGAACTGGCCTAACGGTTGGATTTTTCTCTCGGTCACCTGTCCGCTTTCATCTTGGTAATCCAAACTGACCTTAAACTGATGATCAATCGCGTGGCGCAGAAGCTGCCCTCGTTTGGCAGTTTCGGATTGGGTGTGATAATCGGGCACAATCAGCGGACAATCTTCCACTTGTTGTTTGAGCTTATCGGGCAATACCGAAAGTATTTTGGCGGACGCAGAATGAGACGCTTCGGCTAGTTCGGCATCCGACCAGGCTCGAACCATCCGCATACCCAGTTCAAGCGCCATCATCTCTTTTTCTGAGAACATCAAAGGCGGCAGATGAGAGCCCGCTTGCAACAGGTAGCCGACACCTGCTTCACCTTGAATAGGAACACCAGAACTAAGCAACGACTGAATATCGCGATAAATCGTACGTTCGCTGACTTCCATTCTTTCTGCGAGCTCTTTCGCTGTCACGGCGTAACGCTTTGCGCGCAGAAGCGTCAGTAGCTCAAACAGTCGTTCTGATTTGCTCATGATGTTCCTTATCTAGACCTATTGGTTGTTAGTGGTAGTGTTGCTGATTACTTCTCTAGCTCACTGCACATTTTTAAGTTGTGATGTTTAAGCTCGAAGCTTTCGCAGTCAATCATTGATAACAGAGGCTGAAATTCAGCGGCTTGCTTAATCTGTTTTCCCGCCTGTTTGGCATCGTCCATTGAACGCCAGTAAATGATGTCTGTCCACACATCGTCCGTCGCTTCGTGACTGAGCGAGCGATACAAAAAGCCCGGCAGATTCTTCACAAACGTTTGTGACTGCTTGGCGGCGGCGATCACGTCTTGCTCTGTTGTGCCTGCGGTTAGACGAAATTGCACAGTTTCGATAACGGTTTCCATATTGTGATTCCTTATTGGTTTTGGCGGATTGCCTGTTGAGTTCCAAATAAGGTTACGCGGATGGAATGTCAGAACATGTCAGTAGTGAAATCTCACTCACTTATCATCAATACGGTTATTTTTCTGGGCGGTTGTAACGATCCCAGTAAGGTAAATCTGTGCCGAGTTTTTCGCTGATAAAATCGATAAAGGCTCTTACTTTCAACGGCATGTGCTTGCGCTCAGGGAACACCGCATAAATGGCGTGTTCTGGTAGAGAATACTCTTCCATCACCGGTTTTAGATTTCCTGCGGCAAAGTCTCTTCCTGCAATAAACGTTGGCAGTTGCGCAATGCCCGAACCTCTTAACAGCAACTGGCGAATGGCTTCGCTGTTATTGACGATAAAGTTTCCTTTTGGAAGCACCTTGTATTCGCTGCCGTTGTTGATGAACATCCATTCGACGCCGCCACGGAAATAGGAGTAGCGCAGGCAGTTGTGACCGACTAAATCACTTGGTTTTTGTGGTGTTCCAAACTCCTCTAAGTAATCTGGTGAGGCACAAAGCACACTTTTACAAGGGGCGAGACGTTTTGCGATTAGATTGGAAGAGGTGAGTTCACCAATACGGATCCCCAAATCAAAACCGTCTTTAACCAAATCGACCATTTTGTCTTCGAGGTTTAAATCCACTTCAATTTTCGGGTAACGAGCGAGAAACTCGCTGATCAAAGGCGCGATATGCAGCACACCGAAAGACATCGGCACGGTAATTTTGAGCCGACCTTGTGGAGAGCCTTGCAGCTCCGATACCGCGTCCACGCCTTGCTGGGCTAGGTTGAGCGCTTGAGAGGCGTACTCAAAATAGCGTTCTCCCGCTTCGGTCAGGCTCAGCTTACGCGTGGTTCGGTTAAGGAGACGAATGCCCAAATCGTCTTCTAGTTGGTTGATGCGTTTGCTGATCGCCGATTTCGTCAGATTCAGCTGTTTGGCCGCAAGGGAAAAGCTGCCGCATTCGACAACAGCAACAAAAACGGGCAGGGAGGCAATCGCGTTCACATCAATCTCCTATCATCGTGAAGCATTTATTGTTGAGCATAAGGATACAATTAATTTCCAATTATAGAGATTATCTTCAAGAAGAAAACAATCTAGACTATGCACCAGTATTACGACCTTGATTTTGGGAAGAAGAAAATGAAGTACGATTGGATCCTGTTTGACGCTGACGAAACCTTATTCCACTTTGATGCTTTCAAAGGTTTGCAGCTTATGTTTTCTCGCAAAGGCGTAGATTTTACTGAACAAGATTTTGCTCATTACCAAACCGTAAACAAACCGCTTTGGGTGGATTACCAAGACGGCAAAGTAACGGCAGATGAGCTAAAACATAACCGCTTTACCGAGTGGGCTGAGAAGTTGAATACCACAACAGCAGATCTCAATAGCGCATTTTTAGAAGCAATGGCCGATATTTGCAGTTTGTTGCCAGGTGCAAAAGAGCTGATGGAAGCGCTGCAAGGCAAAGCTAAAATGGGCATCATCACCAACGGTTTTACAGAGTTGCAAGCAATTCGCCTTGAGCGCACAGGGATGACTGAGTACTTCGATAAAGTGGTGATCTCTGAACAAGTGGGCGTAGCAAAACCGGACTTAGGTATTTTTGAATACGCGATGCAGCAAATGGGCAACCCATGCAAAACGCGCGTACTGATGGTGGGTGACAATCTGCATTCCGATATTCTTGGTGGCAATAACTTTGGTATTGAAACTTGCTGGTTAAATACCACAGGCGCAAGTGTCGATGAGCGTATCGCACCAAATTACACCGTTGAGTCTTTGAGTGAACTAAAGAACATTTTGGTGGCGTAACCGAATCGGGTATTATTCCGCAGTAACCCTTAGAAAAATCAAGGAATAACCATGCCAGACATCAAACAGCTAGACAGCAAAGTCGTTTACCAGAATAAGTGGATGACGGTGCGTGAGGACAAAATTTTACGTCCGAGCGGCGCAGAGGGCATCTATGGTGTGGTCGACAAACCTGATTGTGCTGCGATTCTGGCTATCGATAATGGGATGATTCACTTGGTTCAGCAGTACCGTTACACCGTAGGTCAACGTTGCTGGGAGATCCCACAAGGGGCGTGGGAATCAAACCCAGATGCGGATCATCTTGAGCTTGCCAAAGGTGAGCTACGTGAAGAAACGGGCATGCAGGCGAGCGCCATGGCGTATGTCGGCGCGCAGTTTATCGCATACGGCTTTTTGAATCAGACATGTCACGTCTACTTCGCCAGTGATTTAACGGACGTGGGCAATCAACTCGACAGTGAAGAAGAGGATTTGATCACTCGCGCTTTTTCTGTTGAGGAGTTCGAACAAATGATGATCGACGGCACGATCAAAGATTGTGTCACTATCGCGGCTTATGGTTTGGCGAAGCTGAAGAAATTCATTTAATGATAATTTTTAATGAAAACAGCGGCCTAGTGCCGCTGTTTTTAGTTTGGGAGAGCTCGTTGAGCCATCGCTTACTCGTCGATTTTCTTACCTAAAATTTCTACTTTTGCTTTCTTGGTCACCCCCGCGACTTGCAGCGCTGTGCTGCCAACCGATTCATAGTTCAACTCGATCTTGTCTAATTTCGCGTTATCTTTCGTTGGTAGGCTTAAGCTTCTTGATGACATGCCTTTAGTCAGAACACCTAAACTGTCGAACGTCTTTTCCTGACCATCTTTCATGATCACTTTAACGCTTTTCAGATCGACCGTACCTTGCGTACATTTGATTTTGATGTGGCTGAAACGAGCGTTAGCAAATGGTGACAGTGGATTGACTGTGTCGGTTTCCGATTTAAAACTGACGGTTTTATCTGCAATCTTGTCCCAATCGTTGTCTCCAGCAACCGATTGGAAAGAGGCTACAGCCGCTAAAAGACAGAGTGCGATGGTGTTGAACAGTTTCATAGCTTTTCCTTACCTTAGGTTTAGATATTCTGTTTAATCAGTTCGATGACGTGTGTGACTTCGTCTTGAGTTAAAGCCCCTTCTTTCACGAATAAAATTTCGCCTTGTTTATTTTGTACGATAATCGCAGAACTTTCTTGCTGTAGATCCCAAGTTGTTGCTAATACGCCATTTTTGTCTAACACCATGGAAGACCAAGAGAATGTCTTTTTGCTGTCCTCTGCCGACGATTTTACAAATGTACCGGTCCCCCATATGGCGTCTTCTTGGTTGATCACGGTTGTGGTCTGATACTGATCTTCAGGAAAGTGAGCGGCAGTGATTGCTGACATCAGCGGCGCGTTCATCTCTTTAGCTTTACTACGACCTGCAATGGCTTGTATCACACGGACTTTGCCTAACATCTGCTGAGTTGCCCAAGGTTGATAAGCCACATCGTCTCCTTGCAGCGTCATTTCGCCATAGGTATCAATGCTGACGGAAGGGGTGGTTTGACCGACAGAAAGGTTATGAGAGAAGGCGAGTGTCGGGGCGAGTGCGAGTAAGAGTGACAGAACAGATGGAGTTTTCATTGGGGGTTCCTGTAACTAAGTGAGGTTAGAGCGAATCAAAATAAGGGGGAAATACGATGCCCCTTATCGGATGTGGCGTTTAGTTAGAAAGTACAACGCGCGCATTTAACGGTTGCAGCGGACGATTGTTTTGTCCCATGACTTCCATCAGTTTCGCGGCTTGATCTTTGGATAAGGTTTGAGTGTCTTTAAGCACAAACCAGCGCACACCTTCTGAACATGGCGGTGTGGTTAAAGAGCCGTTAAATCGATAGTAGTTTGCAGTTTTTGGCAGTAAGTCGTTAATCTCAAACGTATCTTTAAAGAAAGTGGTTTGATTCTCTTGTGGGATTGCGTTGATCAGTTTAGACAGTGCTGCGTTTTGACCGCCAGCATCAAACATCACCGAAATTACCGCCAACTCGCCGTCTGCGTTGGCGTGTACAAAGTGCGCTTCAAGTGGATATTGGCGGCCTTTGATTTGGTTTTCTGAAGGTGTGTGGAAATGGAACTGTTGCAGCTCGAACGTCTCGCCATCCATGGTGAAGCTGTTACGTCCGTTCACTTGCGCTTGCAGCGTATGACCATTGTTGGTTAAACCAATGACCTGACCAGTGTACGAAAGGTTCAGTGCTTCCAGTTTTGCATCGGCTGGGTTGTCGATGTTGATTGGGCTTTGGTTTTTCGTGGTTGCGCAATCTTTGGCGATTTCTCCCCAGTGCTCTGGCCCGTGTTTGTCATTGCCATAGCCCCATTCCGAAGCCTGAGCAGCGCTTAGAGTGAGAAGTGAGAGTGAAAAAGCAAGTAGTGTTTTTTTCATAATAATGTCTCTGTTCGATCGCTTTGATAAGCGTTGTTACAAGGCAATGACCTAGAGGTTTGATCACTGCCTGACAAATTAGAAACGGTGGCTGAGTTGGGCACCAATTAGGAACGCATTTGAATGGGTCACGCCCGTCACCATCGGTACAGGAACACCTTCATACGCGTACTCTTCTACGTTGACATCTTCACCAATCAAGTACGTCATGCCGATGTCAACCGTGGTATCTGATGACCATTGGTAAGAGGCCCCCGCGGATAACCAGTGACGGTTCGAATCTGGGATAGAAAGCGAAGTCAGCTCATCGACAGGTGTTTTGTCGAACATGTAACCCGTGCGAAGTGTCCAACGTTCATTGGCGTACCAAGTCGCACCGATAGAGTAGTGCGCGGAGTCTTGCCACTGAAAATCTTTTAGCAACTGATCATCAGCTTTCAAGCTGTCAAATGCTGACCAACCAATCCACTGCACAGAATAGTGCAGGGCAAATTTAGGTAAGACGCGGTGATAACCGGAAAACTCCGCAATATCCGGTAGCGGCATGGCAAGCGAGTCGTACGATTCGCCAGCAAAGTGGATGTCACCCTTGGCATTAATGTTAGGGCTGTGTTTGTAGCTCAAACCTAAGCGATGACGTTCGTTAAACTCGTACATTATGCCAATGTTCGCGCCAAGCCCAATGCCGCCAGCTTCCACATCAAGTGCGTTGCCTTTTACGGATCCACAACGTTGTTCTAGTTCGTTTCCAAGGATGTTCCCACCAACGCAAACACCCACGTCCATATCGCGGTACAGCTCACCAGAGCCGTAAATCACATCAATACCACCACCGATACTAAAACGGTCGTTCACCTTGTATGCCAAGCTTGCGCCAAGGTTGACACTCGCTACGCTGGTGACACCGCCAAAAACAGGTGCGCCATAGTTTGGTTTAAACTCCATGTCGGTTCCGAAGTTGGAGTATGCCGATAGGCCTAGATACCAGTCGTCGTTGATAGGGTGAATAAAGTAAAAATTGGGTACAACGGCTGGTTGACCAACGCCATCGACGTCATCAATGTCGGTCACGGTTTGAGAGAAGGACGGGGTAATGTCAACTTGAGGGGACGGAGGAAAAACGCCCATACCAACATTGACATCTGCATTAATATTAGCTCGATGATATTGCGCATTTTTTACGGTAACGTCAGGTTTGACGTAAGTGACACCGAACGATAAGGCACTTTGTTTAAACAGCGTCATCGCTGCGGCGTTGCGGCTGACTACAGACGCATTATCACCAATGACGGCATCACCAGAAAAAGCACGACCAAGACCCGTCGCCGAATGTTCGTTAATTTGAAAACCACCGGCATACGCCGTCGAGGAGGCTAACCCGATTAATAAATAAATCGGTGAAAGAGTTAATTGTCGCTGCATGTTTTTCTCATGAATTAATTAGAAGTTGTATTGCAACGAAAATCAGTAAAATAAACAAATCTGACCAGTATATTTAGGGGTAAAACTAACAGTATGTTGACAATAAATAAATTTAACTTAATAAATATTTATTGGTGAATTTATTAATGGTTCATGGCGTGAATATAGTAGTTATTTTACGTATAAATTAAATCCTGAACCTCTATTTTTATTTTTTTCGGTATTACTTCTCTATTTTTATTGTGCTGACTGTTCCCTAACAAATAGAGGGAAATCCAGCGATAAAGTGTCCGTGATGGAAACTCTGAGTCATTTGTATTTCCATTGCATCCCAACGTTGGTAGTTCGAATCAGCAAGAGAACTATCGTTTAAACCCACATGACACAATCCTCTCGGTCTTACCTGTGTTATGTGGGTATTTTTTATTTAACTTGCCACTTAACTCCTCTTTAAATGCATAATAAAAATGACCATAATTAAATTTTAATGGATGGCATATTGAATAATTTTTTTATTTTATTGGTATTTAAAAGTTTTGTTTATAATACTTATAACTTGAAATTTTGTATTTAAATTATTGTTCATCTATATTTAAATATAAATTAGACTCATGTATATGAAAACAAAATGGCCACGAAATATCGTGGCCATTTTTAATCATCAACGTATTTATGATGATTAAGAGTTTAACCTATAAGAAAGTCTTATTAAAAGCGAAACTCTTCTAAGTTATTGCTGCTTTCCAACATTTTTTCAGCAACATAACGATGCGTGGCTGTGGTTGGGTGAGTCACATCCCAGAACACAAACTTATCTGCGCCAGATGCCGCACACTCAGAGCGTAATGAATGGGTGTACATGTAATCCACAGAAGATGAGCGGTTGATGTCCAGACAAGGATCACTTGCATTCACGAACCCGTGTTCTTCTGGTGCCGAGGTTAACGTCTCAAACAGCGCGTGCGTATCAAACAATGAAATGTTGTAACCTTGAGCTTTATAGTACATCGCTTGTGCTTTGATGAACTCGTTCATTTTCAATACTTTCGCGCGAATCGTTTCAATTTCTTCCTGCGTTGAGTATTTGAACTGTGGTGCTTTGGTTGCGTCTGGCAGTGTCATCAACATGAAGTTCTTCGCGCCCGCGTCTGTTAGACGAATCAGAGCTTCAGCGTAATCCGCTTTTACTTCCGGCACGCTACGGTTGTAGTTCATGAAATCATTTAAACCAAACTCCAACGTAAACAATGTGTTTGCTGGGTTGTAGTTTTTCGCCAGTTTTGTGTAGGTCAAGTAAGAAGAAACTTGTTCACCGACACCTGTTAGCGCAATGTATTGGTTCTCACCTGCTGCGCCGCCAACTGCCCAGTTATAAAGCGGTAAGTTTTTGGCTTTAGCAACGTATTCCGTCCAAACAAAACCGTTCGAGAAGTGACCTAAGAACCAGCTGTTTGGGTTAGGGAAGCGCCATTGGGAAGCGTTAAAGATGTTGCCTGTATCAGACAAGCTGTCGCCCAAAGCCACTACTTTGTTGATTTGATCTGGTTGCATTGCAGCATCATTGCTCCAGATCGTGTGGTTATAAGAATAGCGATTGTCAGCAGCAAAAAACGTAAATGTCTGCGTTCTCGTTCGCCAGATCTAGTGTTTCTTCACAGCGCTGGCGAATCACGTTTTGTGAAGTGTTGGTGTAGAACATGTTTTTAAATGAAACAGAGCTCCACCAATAACCGTCGATAGTGAAGTCACTACCATCTTGGTTTTTTGCCCATTTCCAGTCGGTAGCCGCATCATCCTTAGAGTGGCTCGTACGATACCAGCAGCGAACGTAAGTATAGGTTTGATTTTCTTGCGTGCTGACCACTTCAGACGCAGAAACCATTTCTGGTGATAATGTTGGCTCCTCTGCAACGGCAGAGGCAAGCGGAAGTAATGCAGTTAATAGTGTGATTGTTTTTTTCATCATTCACTCTTCTTGTAATGGTTATGGTTCCGAATACGTGAATACGCTCGGCTATAACAGTATTTAGATGAGAATTTTTCTCACTAAACCTTCTAATTCTGAGTAAATACTCAAGACAGTCAACAACTAAATATTCAATATTTCAGTTTTGGCACCACGGTCAAAAAATCCATTCAGCATAGCAATCGATTAAATGTGTATTATTTAGAATAATTACTCACTAACATTAATTTAACATGCACTTTTTGTTAATTAAGTGATTGCTTTATAAGGTTTTGTTTATGCTTTTTGATGTTAACTAAAAATGTTTATTGAATGATCTTTTGTACAAAGTTGTATATTCATGAAACAAATTGTTTGGCATTTTTGGCCTATAAACTATAGCTGAAGCTCTCATGAGAACATCATGGTGATGACTTTTCATGAGAATATAGTGAATAAAAATTAGCTCAAATAAGGAATAGGGCAAATGCACTACACAACAAGTAAAAAACAAGGCTTATTTTCGTTGTCTGCCGTAGCGATAGCACTGACCACTTCTATGTCAGCGTTTGCGGCTCCACCAATGGGATTTGATGAATCTAAGTTACCGACGAAGTACATCGTCAAATTCAAAGAAGATGCAGTCAGCCGATCGTCAATGGGTGGTAACTCTTTTTGGGGACCACGAATCGCGCAGGAGTCTGTTTTAGAACAGGTGAAGGCACGTAAGGTGGAAAAACTAGGTAATCGCGCCATTTACAGCGTTGAGTTGGATGGTGATGACTTAGAACCACTTCGTAATCGCAGTGATGTGGAATATGTCGAAGTCGATCCGCCTCGCTATTTGCTCAGCGAAACTACCCCGTGGGGTTATGAAGCGGTTAATGCTCAACAGTTAGACGACTTCAATGCTGGTAATCGCACTGTATGTATTATCGATTCAGGGTACGACATCTCGCACAACGACCTAAGCGGCAACCGTGTTGCAGGTACCAACGATAGTGGTACAGGATCATGGAGCGATCCGGGTAACAATAACGCCCACGGTACTCACGTTGCAGGTACTATCGCAGCGATTGCCAACACCGAAGGTGTGAAGGGTGTGATGCCAAACCAGAATGTGAATTTGCACATCGTGAAAGTATTTAACGAATCAGGTTGGGGTTACTCATCTGGACTTGTTAAAGCGATCCAAACGTGTGCAGATAATGGTGCCAACGTTGTGAACATGAGTCTTGGTGGTAGTCAATCAAGCCGAACTGAGCAAAATGCACTGCAAAACATTTACGATCAAGGCGTTCTGTTAATCGCCGCAGCTGGTAATGACGGTAACACCGCACACAGCTACCCAGCTTCTTACGATTCAGTTATGTCTGTTGCTGCTGTCGATAACCAGAATGATCATGCGGCGTTCTCGCAATCTACTGATCAAGTTGAGATCTCTGGCCCAGGTGTGGCGATCTTATCAACGGTTACGGTAGGCGAAGGTAAACTTTCTGATATTACCTTGAATGGCGTAAGCCAATTTGATCGCGGCATTGTCCCTCACAATCGTTTGATCAATAACGGCTCTTCGTATGTGCCAGATCCAATCGCTGGTTCAGTAACAGCAATGCTAGATAGCTGTGATGTATCTGGCGGTAACTTTAACTGTGGTGATATGTCGGGCAAAATTTGTTTGACTGAACGTATTGGCAACCAGTCTTCAGGTAACTACCCAGAAGTGGATGCGGTTCAAGCTTGTTACAATGCAGGTGCACGAGCGGCAATCGTATACAGCAACTCTGAACTACCTGGTTTACAAAACCCATTCTTGGTAGACACAAACAACGCTTATCGTATGGTTTCGGTGACGGTTGACCGTGCATTTGGTCAAGAGCTGTTGGGGTATGTTGGTCAAGAAATTACGGTTTCAACCACCTCTGGTGAAGATTACGAGTACTACAATGGTACATCGATGGCAACACCTCATGTAACTGGCGTAGCAGGCTTGGTGTGGAGTTACCACCCAACGTGTACAGCAGCGCAAGTACGTAATGCCCTAGTTCAAACGGCAACAGACATTGATGTCGCTGGACGAGACAACCGCACAGGTCACGGCCTAGTGAATGCGGAAGCGGCGAAACTGTTCTTGGATGCGGGCTGTAACGGTCCTGACGGTGGCGGTAGCTCTTCGGACTCTAGCTTCTCAAACACCAGCCCTGTTGCGATTCCTGACAACAAATCTTCTGGCGCAATCAGCGCAGTAGATGTCGATCGCTCTGGTGATTCAGGTACAGTAAGTATTGACGTTGATATTAGCCACACTTACATCGGTGACCTACGAGTGACGCTAACTTCACCGACTGGTGGAGAAGTCGTGCTTCACGATAATACTGGCGGCAGCGCTAACGATATCAAAGCCACTTTCCAAGCGGACTTCTCTGGTTTTGAATCACAAGGTTCTTGGGAACTAAAAGCGGTAGACAGTGCCAGAAGAGACACAGGCACAATCAACAGTTGGACTCTGACTTTTCAATAAGGAGTGGCTATGAAGAAGTTGACCTTACTTTCTTTGTCTGCGGTGAGTGCTACCGCACTATTGGCAATCGGACTAAGCTCGGCCAGCTTGGCGAACAATCAAGGATTTCCGCTCGTGGATGAACGTTCTGAACAAGCTGAGCAACAACCTACGCGTTACTTTGTTAAGTATCACAAAGGGAAAGAGAGCGAAGTGAGAGCGCTTCTTCGTCAACATAACCTTAAAGTGGTTGATGCGTTGGTGAAGCAACAGGTACTGGTGGTGAGCGGCGAACAAGCGGACGTCGATAAGCTATCTGGTAATGAATCCGTTGAATACACCGAGCAAGAACCAACGAGAAAGTTGTTGTCTCAATAAGATAGCCTCAATATGAAAAACGCCCCTCACGTGAGGGGCGTTTTGTTTGAGTGCTTTTCCTGCTAGAGCCTTTGAGAGATGAATGCCGACGAGCCTAATTCTGCATTCATAAGAATAAAAGCTTAGCGCACAATCAGGCCAAGTAGGATACCTACAATGCCGAAGTCAGCATCACTGAATGTTGTGTTTGCAAAGCCAAGATCACCCAGTACTGGCATTAGGAAGACAGGTAGGAAAGTAATCAGTAGACCTTGTGCAAACGCACCTAGAATTGCGCCGCGACGACCACCTGTTGCGTTACCAAATACACCCGCAGCCGCACCCACAAAGAAGTGTGGAACTACACCAGGGATAATCACAGTAAGCCCCATCACGTACAGCAGGAACATGCCCACTAGACCGGCTGCAAAGCTCGATAGGAAGCCCACCAATACCGCATTTGGTGCGTATGGGAACACAACCGGACAATCCAGTGCAGGTTTTGCGTTTGGAACCAGTTTGTCTGAGATGCCTTTAAATGCAGGAACGATTTCTGCGATAACCATACGTACACCTTGCAGGATAACGTACACACCACCTGCAAATGTGATGGATTGCATTAGCGCAAACATAGACCAATGTTTACCGCCACTGACTTCACGGACAAAATCACCGCCAGCGAACAAACACGTCACCACAAAGATGATGCCCATGGTGAACGAGATCGCCACTGGTGTATCACGTAGGAACAACAAGCTTTTAGGGACATTCATCTCTTCAGTAGAGTGTTCTTTGTTACCGAACTTGCTGCCAATAAAGCCAGCTAGCACGTAAGAAAGGGTAGAGAAGTGACCAATCGCAACGTCATCAGAACCTGTAACTTGCTTCATGTACTTGTGAGCGATCGCAGGGAAGAACACCATTACAGAACCCACAACCACAGAGCCAAGCGCGATCAGTGGAACGCCTTTCATGCCGCTAGATGCCAGAATCGCTGCTACCATCATCGACATAAATAGCGTGTGGTGACCGGTTAGGAAGATGAATTTCCATGGCGTGAAGCGAGCGATCAAGATGTTCACTAACATACCGAAGAACATGATCATCGCCATCTCTTTACCAAACGCTTCTTGCGCGATAGAGACGATAGCTTCGTTGTTTGGAACCACGCCTGTAATGCCAAATGCGTGTTGGAAAATGGTCGCGAAGTCGCCTAGCGAGCTCACAACTAAGCCTGCACCTGCGCCAAGCACGATGAAACCAAGAATGGTTTTTACCGTGCCTTTAATGCACTCGGTGACCGATTTTTTCTGGGCAATTAAGCCGATTAGGGCGATGAGACCAACCAGAACCGCTGGCTCTGATAGAACATCGTTCATTAAGAAACTGAAGAATTCCATAACGCCACCTTATAGAGCACCAAGCTCTTGAAGTGCCAAAGATAAACGCTCTTTCATTGCGACTTTGTCGACCATGTTATCAAGCGCTACGATACGTTGCTCAACGCCAAGTGCTTCCAACTGTTCTGCAATGTCTTTTGTGCCGATGAAAATGTCGCAACTTGTGCCTTTTGCTGAGCCAAGATCGATGTGATCCACAGCGGCATCGACGTTCAATTCTTTTACGATGCTTTTGATGCTCATTTCCATCATTAGGCTAGTACCAAGACCGTGACCGCAAACAACCATAATTTTCATAATTCAGACCTTTTCTTTTTTATAGGGGGTATACCCATTTGTGAATGGGGTATGTCAGGAGTAAAACTTAGTATTTGTCGATGATCGCAAGAACATCTTCTTTGCTTTGAGCGTTGCAGATGGCCTCTACATGCTCTTCATTCATAAATAACTCCGCCAGTTTCGAAATCGCATCGACGTGGCTATTACTGTCCGTTGCCGCTAGCGTGACCAGCATTTTTACTGGGTCATTTTCTTCAGAGTTAAAGTTGACGCCGTTTTGGATCACCGTGATCGCCAGTGACAAACGGTTAACGCCATCTTCAGGGCGAGCGTGTGGCATCGCCATGCCTGGACCTACCACGTAGTAAGGGCCAAGCTCTTTGTGCGAGCGGTAAATTGCTTCAACGTAACTTGGTTCTATCGCGCCATTTTCAATCAAAGCTTCACAAGATTTGCCGATCGCATCTTTCCAGTCGGTTGCGTCAGAATGGATGCGAATGACATCAGAGGTAATCAGTTCACGTAGCATTGGAATGTTTCCGATTTGTTGTTTTGTTGCTGCGTACTTTATCGATCAATTTGCTAGAAAAACCTGAGAGTGATCACAAATGGTAGCGCTATCTGATAGCGCTACCATTAATTGTGATAGCGCTATCATTTTTATCAGGCATCGAAGTTTCATGTGCTGGTGTTCGAGTTCTAATGCGCTAATATCAAAACCATTAAAGCGCTGTGATAAGATGTCGCAGCTGAAATTAGAGAACATTAAATAAAAACAATGAGCGAACCTCGCAAACGAAGAAGTACCGGCAATGTCACTTTGGCTGATGTCGCCAAACAAGCAGGCGTAGGCACCATGACGGTGTCGCGAGCATTACGAACGCCCGAGCTAGTATCTGACAAGCTGAGAGAAAAGATTCAACAAGTGGTTGATGAGCTCGGCTATATCCCGAATAAAGCGGCAGGGGCTTTGGCGTCTGCTGAAAGTTACTCCATCGCTCTTATCATTCCTTCTCTGTTTGAAAAAGCATGCGCGCATTTCTTACCAAGCTTCCAACAGGCGTTAAACAAAGCGGGTTATCAATTATTACTGGGTTACAGCGACTACTCGATTGAGCAAGAAGAAAAGTTGCTTTCGACCTTTTTAGAGAGCCGTCCTGCGGGCGTTGTACTGTTTGGAAGTGAGCATAGTCAGCGAACGCATCAACTGTTAGAGGCGTCAAATACGCCAGTGTTAGAGATTGCCGAACTGAGCTCAAAGGTCAGTTATCTCAACATTGGCGTGGATCACTTCGAAGTGGGTAAGGCCTGTACCAGACACCTGATTGAACAAGGTTTTAAGAACGTTGGTTTTATTGGGGCGCGCGGGAATCACTCGACGTTGCAACGCCAGTTACACGGCTGGCAAAGCGCGATGATTGAGAACTACCTTGCACCGGACCATTTCTTAACCACCCACGAAGCGCCATCTTCACAATTAGGTGCGGAAGGGTTGGCAAAGTTATTGCTGCGCGATTCAAGTTTGAATGCTTTGGTGTGTAGCCATGAGGAGATAGCAATTGGTGCGCTCTTTGAGTGCCATCGCCGCGTGCTCAAAGTCCCGACCGACATTGCCATTATTTGCCTTGAAGGCTCTTCTATGGGGGAGCATGCTTACCCAAGTTTGACATCGGCAGAATTTGATTACGAGCGCATGGGCGCCAAGGCGGCAGAAAAACTGTTGCATGCCATCAAAGGTGAGCCAGAAGAAAGACCAACCAGTATGGGCTTTAAGCTAAAGCGTCGAGCAAGTACTGCGATTAACTGACACTTCCTCTTTCCATAAATGTAAAAAGCCTCTCAATATGGAGAGGCTTTTTACATTCTGAATTCGCGAGCGAAAACTACGGACGTTCGCCCGCCGCTAGGCGACGTTCGATATCTACGATCACCTCTGGCAGATCGGAGATGGTGTCGATTAAGTAGTGAGGTGCACTCTTGATAAACTTCGCGCGTGCTTTTTCACGGGCGGCATTAAGCGTTGTATCGTCTGCGGCTTGGTATTCTTCAAACGTTAGGCCTGCTTCGTTACCAGAAAGTAGAAGACCCACCGTCCACATACCCGCGTTGTGACCTTCAAAGATGCCCGGTTCTGAATCGTCCACTTTGACGCATGCTTTAACGTCGGTTACACCAAGCTCAATCACGTTTTTCAGTGCCATAAACGGCGCAGGGCGACCACCTTGGGGCAGATCGTCTGTCGCGACAACGTAATCTGGTTGGTAGCCGTAATCCGCTGCAACTGGAATCAGTACATCCATTACTTCGCGAGGGTAACCCGAACAAGAACCGATCTTGATGCCTTTGTCTTTCAGACCGTTTACCACTTCAACTGCGTTGAGGATTGGTTCTGCGTGGTCAGCCACTTTTGCTTTTTGCAGAGGCATAAATGCCGCATAGATAGCGTCGATGTCTTCGCTGGTCATTGAGCGCCCAAACTTCTCGTTCCAACGCTTATCAACCGCAGGAATGCGACCCACAGCTTGAATGTGGTCCCACTTACCAAGTCCCATTGGTTCACGCGCCTCTTCAAGGTCGATATCGAAATCAAAGCCTTGCTTGAACGCTTCCACAAAGATGCTGGTTGGCGCGAAAGAGCCGAAATCGACGATAGTGCCAGCCCAGTCAAAGATCACTGCTTGAATTGGTGAGTTGCTCATGTTCAATCCTTTTTCTTGCTTGCCAGAGCGCTTGCCCACTCGTTGGAACCGCGCTCTGAATAAATTGGTTTTTGTTGAGGTCTATTGACCCTAAAAGTAGTTAAAGTCTTTACACACTTTGACGATGGCTTCTTCGAAGATCGCCAATGCTTCTGTCAGTTGTTCGCGAGTGATGATCAGCGGTGGGCTGAGTTGAATCACATTGCCTTGCGATACCTTGAAGCTCACGCCATTGTTGAGGCATTGGTACAGCACAGCTTCCGCTTCGTCATACGCACGCGCTTTGCTTTCGTGGTCGGTGACCAGTTCGATGCCCCACAACATGCCGATGCCACGCACATCACCAATCATTGGGTACTTGGCTTTCATCTCTAGCAGTTTTTCACGCATGAACTGGCTGTCGGCTTTGGCTTTATCTAGTAAGCCGTCTTGCTCAATGGCTTCCATGGTTGCCAGTGCCGCAGCACAACCGATAGGGCTTTTCTCATGAGTGTAGTGACCCATGGAGATTTGCTCGGCGGTGTTGTATTTGTCTTTGGTTACCATGGCTGCGATAGGCACTAAGCCACCACCCAAACCTTTACCGATGCAGAGCATATCTGGCTCGATGTCGTAAGCTTGGTAGGTAAACCATTCACCGCTGCGCCCTATACCGTTAGGGATGTCGTCGATGATCAGCATGACATTGTGTTTGTCACAGATTTCACGGATGCGTTTCCAGTAGGCTTTACTCGGTACTTGAACATCCGTGTTGCGAACCGCTTCTGCGATAAACGCGCCCACGCCACCTTCTTTCTCAATCACGTACTCAAGGTAGTCGGCGTAATGCACATCGCTGCCGTCCGGGACCGGCAAAGCGCCACGGTAAGATACTGCTGGTGGGATGCGTTCAACACCTGCCATTAATGGTCCCATTCCTTGACGGAAACACGCTTCGCCACCCACTGAGATGGCGTCCAATGATGCGCCGTGGAAAGAATCCCACAGAGACACCACCTTGTAGTTGCCCGTGATGTGGCGCGCTAGTTTAAGTGCCATGCCAACCGCAGATGTTCCACCCGGCGCAAACAGCACGCGGTTCAATTCGCCGCCACAGATTTGGGTGAGTTTTTCGGCACATTCAATCGCGGTCTCGTTGGTAAAACGACGCGGTGAAAAGGGCAGTTTGGCAATTTGCTCTTGCACACGTTTGATCACATGCGGATGACCGTAGCCCAGCTGATGGACGTTATTGCCATGGAAGTCCATGTACTTTTTGCCCGTGGCATCTTGGATGTAGATGCCTTCTGCTGCTTCTAAGGTATCTAAGCAAGGCGTCGACATGGCTTGATGAAGAAAGACCTCCGAATCACGCTTCAACAATGCTTGCGTGCGTTCGTCGTCCATCGATGCATTCCAAGCTTGGCGCGCTGGTGTCGTGTTGACATCACCTTCGCTGCGGAAATGGGTCGATTTGATATTCTGAGTCATAACGCTCTCTCAGTCAGAAGGCTGCTTTACGCAACTTGCCAATACATTGCTTTTTCAATCGCACCGATTAAGCGCTCGATATCTGCTGGGTAAACTTCGCCAATGTTGCCGATACGGAAGCAATCTGCATTCGATACCTTACCCGGATAAATCACAAAACCTTGCTCTTTCAAACGTGTGTAGAACACTTTGAACTGGTAATCACTGTGCGTTGGAGAGTAGAAAGAAGTGATGATTGGCGAGTGTAGGTCATCACTCAGTAGTGGTTCGAAACCCAAAGAACGCATACCAGCAACCAATGTTTTCTGGTTAGTCTGGTAACGGTCGTGACGGGCTTCGATTCCGCCTTCTTGTTCCAGCTCTAGCAATGCTTGGTAGAAAGCGCGAACCGTGTGCGTTGGAGACGTGAAACGCCATTTGCCGTGATTCACTTCCATGCAGTGCCATTGGTCGTAAAGATCAAGGCTCAAAGAACGTGCCTGACCTTGGCACTTTTCGAGCTCAGTTTGTTTTGCAATCACAAAGCCAAAACCCGGCACGCCTTGAATACATTTGTTCGCTGAGCTGATCATAAAATCGATGCCTAGCTCAGCGATATCGATAGGAATACCACCAAAGCTCGACATGGCATCGAGAATCACTACTTTACCGTGTGCTTTTGCCGCAGAAGCAAATGCCTCAATTGGGTTGAGCATGCCAGTGGTTGTCTCGCAGTGAACAATCGCCACGTGTGTGATCGCAGGATCCGATGCCAATGCAGTTTCCACCTCGTTCAAGTGTGGCTGTGATGTTTCGCCTGGGGAAACTACATGGCATGGAATATTTAGGTAATCAGCGATCTGAGCGATACGCGCACCGTAAGCACCGTTGTCGACTACCAACAACTTTCCACCTTTGCCAATGGCGCTGCCAATCGTCGCTTCTACTGATGCGGTGCCGCTACCTTGCATTAGTACGCTGGTGTAGCCGTCTTGCTCCGTCGCCAGTTTTACAAGCTTAGCGCGGATCACTTCTACAATGTCTTTGTTGTATTCATCATCCCAAGTACACCAGTCTTTAAGCATGGCTTCACGTACCGTTTCAGAAGTAGATAGAGGACCTGGAGTCAGTAGTAGGTATTCGTTTTTCATCTCGATTTCCATTAGAATAGGCTAATTGGTCTACACCAAATTTCGAGTTCACTCTAACGAGGAAGAAAAGGGCAGTAAATAGGCGAATATCCAATTTCATAAAACTTTAATATCCAGAAAATGGCGGATCAATTGAACGATTATTCATCGCAAATTTTCGTAAAACTGCCATTTAATGGTCATGATTTCGTCACAAAGGCTCAGTAGGGTGTATATCGTCAACTGGTACAGACCAAATTAAAACTTAGCCAAATTAACTGGAGAAAATGATGAAAAACCGTTTGATGAAAGGATCGCTGGCTGCGCTTGTCTCTCTGCTTGCTACCAATGCAATGGCTGCACAGGAAGTGACGGTTTACACCGCTTTCGAAACTGACATTCTTGCTAAATACAAGTCTGCGTTTGAGAAAGACAACCCAGATATCAAGATTAAGTGGGTTCGTGATTCAACAGGTATCATGACGGCGAAATTGCTGGCAGAAAAGAACAACCCTCAAGCAGAAGTGGTTTGGGGGCTTGCTGGCTCGTCAATGGCACTGCTGAAAGATGAAGGTCTTCTTAAGCCTTACACACCAAAAGGTTTGGAAGAGCTGAACGCGAACCTAAACGACCCTCAATCAAACCAAGCTTGGTTCGGGAATGATGCGTTCTTTAACGCAGTTTGTTTCAACGAAGCGGTAGCGAAACAACTTAGCCTACCGAAACCAACGTCTTGGGAAGACCTAACGAAGCCGGTTTACAAAGGTCACATTGCAATGCCTAACCCAGCTTCTTCAGGTACTGGTTACATGCAGGTGTCTGCTTGGCTACAAAACATGGGTGAAGATCAGGCATGGAACTACATACGTGAGCTAGACAAAAACATTGCACACTACACGCACTCTGGCTCAAAGCCATGCGTTCAAGCAGGCATGGGCGAAGTGGCGATCGGTATTTCGATGGCAAGTCGCGGCGCGAAGTTGAAAACACAAGGTGCACCACTTGCGGTTATCACACCTAAAGGTATCGGCTGGGAATCAGAAGCGGTTGGCCTAGTAAAAGAGTCTGATGCCGCGAAGCGTGTTGTCGACTGGTCAATCTCTAAAGCTGCAAACGAGCTTTACGTAGAAATGTACCCAGTGGTTGCACATAAAGACGTGAAAGCGACCGTATCTAACTTCCCGAACGTTCAAGAGAACATGGCGAAGATGGATTTTGCGCAAATGGGTAGCAAGCGTGCAGAGATTCTAGCGGCATGGTCTGAGAAATTTGACGCGAAATCTGAGCCAAAGTCTTAATGGAATTTGCTCTAATTTGAATGCTGAAATCCACCTCGGTTGAGGTGGATTTTTTGTTGTTCCCTCTTATTTCAGAGTTCGCTACAAGTAGATTCCTAGTCTCACCTAGGTTCGCTGGAATGACGGACTTGAGAAAGTTGGGTACTTCTATCCGCACTCACAATGTCATTCTCGAGAGTGAGGAAGGAGTGAGTCGGGAATCTCTAATTACCACTTGAACAAACCTCATCGCCCTTCATCTATTTGTCATCTTCTGGCTATAAATTTGTCATTGGAACGTAATACTCCAAAACTAAAGTTGGTATATACCATTTGGAGCGTGTGTTATGTCAACTAACCAACATTACCTAAATATCGAAAATGTAGTGAAGAAATTCGGACAGTTCACTGCATTAAAGAAAATCTCGCTAGCGATTGAAAAGGGCGAGTTCGTTTGTTTTCTTGGTCCTTCTGGCTGCGGTAAAACCACTCTGCTACGTGCCATTGCAGGTTTAGACTTGCCAACGTCTGGTGCGATTTTTCAAAACGGTCAAGAGACCACATTCCTACCACCAGAGAAGCGCGATTTCGGCATCGTATTCCAATCTTACGCGCTGTTTCCAAACCTAACTGTGCAAGAGAACATTGCGGTGGGTTTGAAGAACCAAGGCATGTCGACTAAAGAAGCGTTAGAGCAGGTGGATTACTGGCTAGAAACCATTGGTCTTCCAACCTCTGGCGAGAAATTCCCTAACCAACTTTCTGGTGGTCAGCAGCAGCGTGTTGCTTTGGCTCGTGCATTGGCGTTGTCACCGGGTCTACTGTTACTTGATGAGCCGCTGTCAGCGCTAGATGCAAAAGTACGTGTTCACTTACGAGACGAGATTTGTAAGCTGCAACGCAAGCTTGGCATCACCACCATCATGGTTACGCACGATCAGGATGAAGCGTTGTCGATGGCGGATCGTATCGTGGTAATGAACCATGGTGTGATTGAGCAAGTTGGCACACCTCAAGAAATCTACCAACAACCAGCAACGCGCTTTGTTGCTGAGTTTGTCGGCAGCATGAACTTTATTGAAACCTCAGTCGCAACGGACTCCCAAGTACGAATTGCAGAAACCTTGATGCCAGCACCAAGCTTGACCAATCGTAAGATCCAACGTGGTGACCGCTTCGACCTTGCGGTGCGTCCTGAAAGCATCAAGTTCGTTGAAAACTACAACAACTCTTTACCTGTGCGAGTTACCGCAACCGAGTTTCTGGGGGCGTTTTTCCGTATTGATTGCGTATTGCAAAACGACAGCTCAACGAAAACCATCGTAGTGGATGTGCCTGTGGAAACGGTTCAAAAACTCAATATCAAGGCGGGCGATGTACGTTACATCCAGTTTGCTGAAGAAGGGCTGCATGGTTACGCCGTGCCCTCGGTTGATAAAGCGCTAGCAGCGTAGGTGTAAACATGGATGCGAAGACAATGACGATGAATAGCCTGACCACACAAGACAAAGCAAAATCCCTACTCGGACGTGTCAGCCGCGACAACCTTGTGTTGTTTGGTTTGCTTGCTGGCTTGTCGACCATGATGGTGCTGTTCATCTTAATGCCGCTTTGGGCAATGTTGACCAAGAGTGTGCAAAATGCCAATGGCGAATTCGTTGGTTTGGCCAACTTTGCGACGTACTTTTCTTCTTCAAGCTTGTGGGTGTCGGTGGGAAACACCTTCACTTTGGGCGTGATTGTGACCTCGGTAGTGGGTGTGCTTGCGTTCGGTTATGCCTACGCGCTGACTCGTTCATGCATGCCGTTTAAAGGTTTGTTCCAAATCCTAGGTACTGCGCCAATTCTTGCGCCTTCGCTGTTACCAGCGATCAGTTTGATCTTCCTTTTCGGTAATCAAGGCATTGCCAAAGAGATGCTGTTAGGAAACTCGATTTACGGCGTGATTGGTATCTCGATGGGTTTGATTTTCTGGACCTTTCCCCATGCATTGATGATTTTGACTACTTCGCTGCGTACTTCAGATGCCCGTTTGTATGAAGCTGCCCGTGCACTTAAAACCTCACCAATCAAAACTTTCTTTATGGTGACGTTACCTGCGGCGAAATACGGTTTGATCAGTACGCTTATCGTCGTCTTTACACTGGTTATCACGGACTTTGGTGTGCCGAAAGTGATTGGGGGCAGCTACAACGTTTTGGCGACTGACATCTTCAAACAAGTTGTGGGACAGCAAAACTTTGCCATGGGTGCGGTGACCAGCATTATGCTTCTATTCCCTGCGGTAATGGCGTTCGGCGTAGACCGCTGGGTTCAGAAAAAGCAAAAGAGCTTATTTGACACTCGTTCGGTGCCATATCAGCCAGAGCCTAACAAAGCGCGCGACAGCATTTGTTTGGTTTACTGCAGCATCATTTCTATCGCAGTGCTGGCAGTACTTGGTATGGCGGTGTATGGCTCGTTAGTTACGTTCTGGCCTTGGAACAAAGCGCTGACGCTAAACAACTACAACTTTGCTGAAATGAGCACTTACGGTTGGAGCCCATTCTTCAACTCGCTAACGCTGGCAGGTTGGACAGCGGTTATTGGTACAGCCATCATCTTTGTCGGTGCGTACTGTATTGAGAAAGGGCGTGCATTTGGTCCAATTCGTCAAGTGATGCAAATGCTTAGCGTCGTGCCAATGGCGGTTCCTGGTATGGTGCTTGGCTTGGGTTACATCTTTTACTTCAATGATGCGAACAATCCTTTGAACGTGCTTTATGGCACCATGGCATTCTTGGTAATTAACACGGTAGTGCATTACTACACCGTGGGTCACATGACAGCCCTGACAGCGCTAAAGCAGTTGCCATCGGAGATTGAAGCCACGGCGGCATCGGTGAAGCTTCCTCAATACAAGTTGTTCTTTAAAGTGACATTACCTGTGTGTTTACCTGCGATTTTGGACATTGCGACTTACTTGTTTGTTAATGCATTGACCACCACTTCTGCGGTAGTATTCCTTTACTCAACCGATACGATTCCAGCTTCGGTCTCGATTCTGAATATGGATGATGCAGGTCAAACTGGCGCTGCAGCGGCAATGGCTGTGATGATTATGATGGCTGCCGCAATTGCGAAGATTGTTCAGATGACTTTGGGTAAATTGTTAGAGAATCGCACACAAGCTTGGCGCAAAAGATAAGGACACTTCGTGCAATACGTAAAAATTAAAGATTCGATTGTTGAACAGATTGAAGCGGGCATGCTATCGCCGCGTCAAAAACTGCCAGCAGAGCGTAAGTTGGCGGAGTCGTTCGATACCACACGCGTCACTCTGCGTGAAGCTTTATCACTGCTAGAAGCAGAAGGTCGAATCTATCGCGAAGATCGCCGAGGTTGGTTTATCTCACCTGAGCCATTGCGTTACGACCCAACCCAAACGCTAAACTTCCCGAACATGGCGAAAGCGCAAAATCGCGTGCCAAAAACGGAGTTGGTCGCAGCAAAAGGAACGTTGGCAAACAAACAGGCAGCACGTTTGCTGGACTTGCAGCCTTTCTCGGACGTGTATCGAGTCGACCGTGTGCGATACCTTGAAGATAGACCTGTGGTATTCGTAACAAACTACATTCGCCCAGAGCTGTTTCCGAACCTACTAGACTACGATTTATCAAATTCACTAACGGACATTTATCGCGAGCACTATGGCGTGACGTATCAAAAGATTCGCTACCGCATTTCAACCAGCACTTTGTTAGGTGAAATGGCTCAGGCATTGCGCGCGACTTCTGGTACGCCTGCAATGGTGGTTGAACGTATCAACTACAACCAACATGGTGAGTTGATTGACTGTGACATCGAATACTGGCGTCATGATGCCATCAGCATCGAGTCTGTCGCAGAGCTGAATTAATCTCTGTTTGCTGGTCATCTGTCTAGTTGGCGGCGAGCAGTTTATATCTCAAATTCAAAGGCTCCATATTGGGGCCTTTGTTGTACCCAAGCACCATGAGGGTATCTAAATATCATAAACAGGAAAACGGAATGGATCTCTTGGCAATAGCACTCGTTGTATTGTCTGCGGTTATGCATGCTGGCTGGAATATTCTTGGTAAAAGCAACGCTGGTTCAGGGCTCGCGTTTACGATGGCGGCAAGTTTATCTGCTTGCCTTCTGCTCACGCCCTACCTTATTTGGTATCTCTTTAACATTGGCTGGGCGACGTTGCCCAGCGTGTTTTGGGGAATGCTGTTTATCAGTGGTTTATCTCAAATCGTCTATTTGGTTGGTTTGATCGTGGCCTACAAGCACGCCGATGTGGGAGTTATTTATCCGATTGCGAGAGCACTTCCTGTAATGATGGTGGGCGCACTCACCGTCGCCTTAGGTTATGAGTTGAATGCTCAGCAGTGGTTGGGTTTCCTGCTTATTACTTTAGGTTGTGTCCTAGTTCCAGTGACCAGCTTTCGTCAAATTACTCTTGGGGAGTACCTGAATGTTGGTGTGTTTTGGGCCTTGATTGCAGCGTTTGGCACGACGGGTTACTCCGTTGTGGACAAGCAAGCACTGAAACTGCTAACTCAACAAACATCGACCATTCTTAACGACCACTATAGCGCGATTTTTTATCTAGGCGTGCAGTTTTGGGTTATGGGAGTACCGGTTTTATTGTGGTGTATTGTTTCGGGGAGTCAGCAAGAACTACAAACCGCTTGGATGATTCGCAAAAGTGCGAGCATGGCTGGCATCATGATGGCATCCACCTACGGCTTGGTGCTGTTTGCGATGACTATGACTGATAACGTCAGCCTTGTTGTGGCTTTGCGACAAATCAGCATTGTATTTGGTTTATTAATGGGCGTGTGGTTGTTGGCTGAAAAATGGTATTTCACGCGAGGCGTCGGGGTGCTGTTGATCCTGAGCGGAATCATTATGTCATTGAGCTCTGCTTGAGGTATAAGGCACCGATGTCGATTCGGTGCCTTGGCACAGCTAAATTTTTAAAATCGCAATTGTGCGCCAAACATCACACCGCCAGAATCAAAATCGCTATTCTTGGCGTAGTTGTACTCCAAGTTCAAACCAAAGTGTTTATAGGCCCAAGCGACACCAGCAGCGGCCTCGCCTCCAAGGCTGGACTCATCATATTCTTTGCTCTGACCATTATTTTTAAATGTATAACTTAACGTGTAGTAAGTGATACCGCCTTTCCCGTAAAGCTCAAAGCCAGCTCCCAGAGGGTAACTTGCGTAACCGCTGAGTCGAGGTCCGCCATAACTGACATCGGTGATTTCTGTTAAGGGACTGATAAGTACGGAGCCAATGCCGTTAAATGCGCCCTTATAGCCGGCTTCAATACCAAAGTTGTGATCGAACATGTAACGGTAATATACATCACCAAGGAACATGTCACCTTCATCATGGCTATTGTTCACATCGTAACTAACATTACCGTAGCCTAAATTTGCTCCAACAACATGTTGGGTTGGTTGTGCATGAGCCGTTAAGGAAAGTGCGGACAGTAAGCATGCAACGGCGTACTTGTAAGACATAAAAACTCCGAATCATAAAATGAAAAAACAAAACGTTATGTGGTGCGTTGGGTTAACGTAGCCTTGTCATGAACTCCGCTTTGGTATTGTCTAACCATTCGTAACGACGTCGATACATCGAACGCTTAGAACGCGACATGCCTTCGATATCACGACGCGGGGCATTCACATCGAGTGAGTAGAAATGACGGTTGTATTCGGTGCCGCCCAACTCTTGCCAGAGTGCATCGTAATTCGTTTTGATTCGTCCTTTACTGTAGCGTCGTGCAGCATAAGTATGGGATTGTGTTTTTACCGCTAGAATCGTATTCACTTCCCAAATTTGCGCGAGTAAAGTGAGCAAACTCACCATCAAGCTTTTTGGTCTTTGCCCGTAAAGCTTACGAGTTAACTTTTTAATTTTCGCGTTGTTCTCTTCACTGCTGCGTGGCCCTTGCAAGCCGCCAATCATAATGCTGCGTCCAGACTCTATGTGGCCGAGAGTAAATGAGAGCGTATAGAAGTTGCCATCCTCCGCGCTGTGTAGCACTAGGCTCATGTCGCCTTCTTTTTGGTAACGCGCTTCGTACACCAATCGCACAGAGTACAATGTCTCGTCGATTTCAAATGATGTTAATGTTAAGCCAGTTGAATCGGTATAGATCTCTTCAATGGTCTGTTTAGAAAACAGCTCTGAAATGATTTTGTAGTGATCAACCACTAGGTTTGAACGATCGAACGCTGAGTTATTTTTGATGATGTAGGGACGAAACGGTTTTTCTAAAAATCGGTGCGTACGTGCACAAAGCATCTCTAGCAATGACGATTCAATATTATCTGACAGGTGCTTAAACGCTCGTTTGTAGTAAAGTGCGCGCAAGATGAACTTAGCTCTGTAGGTCCAAATTGGCTTATAGACATCAGCATAATCATCTGAGTAAATTGATTTGCTGTGGTAAAAAATGGATTTGTTCGCGGTCATTTTCACTCCAGATTAACGTGTGCTCAACAGCCACAATTAAGAACCGACGGACGAGCAGCGAAGAACCCGAAAAAGGGGGAAATGCAAAGCACTACTAAAAGGGGAGGTTTTGCTGTGCCCGACGTTTATATAAGGTTTTGAACACTGTTCTTTTGTTGGGATTCTAAGAGAAAATTGACCTTAGGTATTGTATGGGTTGGTAAGGAAATGTCAGTTTGGAAGCCACTTTGAACGTTGTGATTACGAGGTAGAAAAATGCTCGTGTTGGCAGAGTATGATGCCGTGTTGCTAAGTTAAAGTGAAATGAGTTGAACAAGAATTGAACGTTATTTGAAATTATTTTGACGTGTTTCTGGTCTTTATACGTACCTTATAAATATCGAGCCAATTTAGGCCCGATATAAAGGTAAGTAAGGAGAGGTTTATGAAACGCTTAATGACTTTAGCAAGTATGATTGCTCTGACTGCTGCACCTTCTGTTGTTTTTGCTGGTGGCTATCAGTGGACAAACGATACCGAAACGATCCATGGTGATGTTATGGATAGCAAACAAGCGGCTTATGAAATGGGTCGTGACATGATTCAGAACTATCAAAGCAAATCACCAGGTCAGCTTCGTGACGAGTTTACAAGCCTTACAGAGTATGTTGATCGCCAGTCGTTTTCTATCACCGACTCAAAAGTCATGGTGAATGAGTTCTTGCAAAGTGACGGGCAAGTTGTATACCAGCCTATTCTCAATGTTCAATACGAGTACCGCATGCGTGAAACCGGTAAATACTAACCAGTAAGACGGTCTCGATTTTCCGATAATTTATATCCTTGCTGTTTGTTTTGGGGAGCGCTGCTCCCCATTTTTGTATTCATTGATAGCAGAAATTTCCACTCTCTCAGCGCAACATTTGCTATCGCTCAGCGTTAGATATTCTTGCTCGTTGATTGTGTTCATCGTTTGTAAAGTGTTTACAGAAACGATGCAACGCACTAACAAGGATATCCGATGACACATAGTTCATACTGGTTCAAACAGGCAATTGAAGCTGAGCAACCAGAAATGCCGCAACCATTACATCAAAATATTGATACCGATGTTGCTATTGTCGGTGGTGGCTACACCGGACTTTGGACAGCGATTATGATTAAGCAGCAATCTCCTGAAAAACAGGTGGTTGTTATCGAAAAGGGCTTGTGTGGCAGTGGGGCATCTGGCGCGAATGGCGGCTGTATGCTGACATGGTCTACCAAGTTCCCGACGTTGAAACGGTTATTCGGTGAAGAACATGCTGTTTGGTTGGTAAAAGAGTCGGAACAAGTGGTGTTGGAGATTGACGCATTTTGCAAGCAACATGGGATTGATGCACAGCTATCACTCAACGGTGTTTATTATACGGCGACAAACCGAGCGCAAGCTGGAGGAATGCAACCAGTTGTCGGCGAGTTACAACGGCTAGATGTGAACAGTTGGCGTCGTTGCTCGGTGGAGGAACTGTGTGCTAATGCGGGTTCACCTCGCCATATTGAAGGCTACCACTCTCCGGTTGCTGCTAACGTACAACCCGCCTTACTTGCGCGAGGGTTACGCCGTATTGCTATTGATCTGGGTGTAGAAGTTTATGAGAACACGCCAATGACGCGTCTAGATTATGGAAAACCTGCCACCGTCTGTACACCTAAAGGAAACATTCAAGCGCAGCAGGTGGTGTTGGCATTAAATGCATGGATGGTGGAGCAGTTTAAACAGTTCAAAAACAGTATCGTGGTGGTCTCTTCCGACATGGTGATCACCAAGCCGCTTGGTGATACGTTGTCTCAATCTGGTTGGCAAGCGGGTTCGAGTGTGTTGGACTCACGCATCTTCGTACATTATTACCGAGATACGCCAGATGGCCGTTTGATGCTAGGTAAAGGCGGTAATCAGTTCTCTTTCAACAACCAAGTTGACGCGATGTTTAACAAGCCGACGCGTTATCAAACGCTACTAAAAAAATCATTCGACAACCTTTTTCCTCGCTTAAAAGGGGCTGAATTTGAGTACTCTTGGACTGGCGGTTCGGATCGCTCCGTAACTGGTTTTCCTTTCTTTGGCCAATTGGATAAGCAAAGCAATGTCTTTTACGGATTTGGTTACTCAGGTAACGGCGTTGCCCAAACTAGAATGGGTGGAAAGATTTTATCGTCGTTGGTGTTAGGAATAGATAACGAATGGACGCGAAGTGGTTTAGCGCAAGGACCGCTTGGGTATTTTCCACCAGAACCAATACGTTGGCTGGGAGCAATGATGGTACGAAATGCTGTTCGCCGAAAAGAGGAAGCGGAAGATAATGAGAAACGTCCGTTTGTTTGGGATAAATGGCTAGCGAAACTCGCAGGACCAGCAGGCAAAGCGGATAAGCTCGACTAAACTGAAGACTTTAGCCACAAACGAGACAGTTTGCAGTGAAAGTCATTGGGGGGCGATGTAGCCTTGTGTTAGCCTCTGTCTTTCAAGCTCAGATTTAAAAGGTGAGTAATATAATGAAAGTATTCAGCAACTTCGATAGCGGCAGCATTCACGTAGTGAAAGCGGACGACAAAAATGACATCCAACTTAAAATCCCTAATGACAATATGTCGGAATTCTACCAGTGGTTCCATTTCCGTCTAGAAACCGAAGCCGAGCAGTCGCACACGATCAAACTGCTTGATTTGGCTAAGTCGGCTTATCCAGAAGGGTGGCAAGGTTATGATGTCGTAGCGTCTTACGACCGTGAAGAATGGTTCCGTATACCAGCAGAGTTCGATGGCGACACGCTGACTTTCACTGTTATCCCTGAGCGTAGCTCAATTTACTTCGCGTACTTTGCTCCTTACACATACGATCGTCATTTAGACTTGTTACACATGGCACAAAGCGCGCACCACTGCCAACTAGAAACATTAGGCCACACATTAGACGGCAATGACATGAGCTTGCTAACGTTTGGTGAGCCGGAAGAAGGCAAAAAGAAAATCTGGATGATTGCACGCCAACATCCGGGTGAAACCATGGCTGAATGGTTCATGGAAGGCATGATCCAACGTTTACTGGATGAAAATGACACGGTTGCGCGTGCATTACTGGAAAAAGCAGTGCTTTACGTGGTACCAAACATGAACCCTGATGGTGGTATTCGTGGTCACTTACGTACGAACGCGGTAGGCGTGAACTTGAACCGTGAGTGGCAAACTCCGTCTATGGAGAAAAGTCCAGAAGTCTACCTTGTGCGTCAACGTATGCTGGAAACGGGTGTTGACATGTTTTTAGATATCCATGGTGATGAAGCGATACCGTATAACTTCGTCGCTGGCTCAGAAGGTATTCCTTCTTACGATGAAAATCTTGCCGCTTTAGAGGCATCATTTAAGCAAGCGCTACTGACTATTACCCCTGAATTCCAAGATGAGATTGGTTACGATAAAGATGAGCCTGGTAAAGCGAATTTGACGGTGGGCTCAAACTGGGTCGCGGAGCAGTTCAAATGCCTGTCGTACACGATCGAGATGCCATTCAAAGACAACAACAATCACCCAGATCCACTTTATGGTTGGTCACCAGAACGCAGTGTATTATTTGGGCAAGATGTCTTAGCTGCAACGCTTACCGTGGCGGATAAAATCTAGTTCGATAACTTAACGTCTGTTCATTATTTCGAAAACAGCTCATTTTAAATGAGCTGTTTTTTTATTGCCTTCGATATCCATTCTCTCCTGTAAAAATTTGTTGCCATTCACAGGGTTAAATGTCGATTCTTAAATTTGAGAAATGGGTTTTTATGGTGATTTGCGTCACAGAAAACTGGCTATTTTGTGATATTCTCCGCAACGAATTGACTATGGCTAAACCAACGCAACGAGACTTTATTTCTCGGTTGGGTATGCGGATGAAGCTCATGAATAGATGGTCTTGAGGTTATCTTTCTCCGTTTTACGTCATTGGCGTTTGAATATCATTTTTTGATTCTTTCCTACGCTATTTAGCTATTTCTGTTCGAAGAAAAGAGAAAGTTACGGCTTCATATTTTACGGCAGTATGCTGCCTCGATGTGTTGCTTTGTGTACAAGAAAAAGGAAAAGAATAATGAAAAAAATCGCTATAGCAGTGGCTACTGTACTTGCTGGTGGTGTGATCTCAAACGTTGCACTTGCTGACACTTACATGGGCGGTAAAGTAGGTTACAACTCTCTAAATGATGCGTGTTACCTAAACGAACCTTGTGACGACGACAGTTTTGCAGCATCTATGCACCTGGGCTACAGCTTCAACGAGTACGTTGCAGCAGAGTACGGTGTTGATTACCTTGGTGACTTCACTGCAAACTTCAAAAAGCCGGGCCTAAACACCGTTGACGGTGATCTTTGGGCGTTGACTCTTGCTCCTAAATTCAACCTACCGCTAACGGATTCTTGGAATCTATTCGCGAAAGTTGGTGCTGCATACATGATGGCGGGTGACGAAAAAGATTTCGTACCAACAGGCTCTCTAGGTGCTGAGTACAAAATCAACTACAACTGGAGCCTACGTGCTGAATACCAACGTTACCAAGATATGTCTGATGACGTGATTGAAGATATGGATTCAGATTTCTTCGGTATTGGTTTTAACTACAAGTTCGGCTCTGAGCCAGTAGTTCAAGAAGAAGTGGTTGAGGAAGTAGTAGAAACACGCCCTGCAACACGCATTGTTGAGCATGTTTACCCTGCTCAAACAACAGCGACAGTACAATTCGACCTAGAAAGTGCAGAAGTGAAAGATGCATCGACCCTTTCTGGTACCGTTGATCTGATGAACACTTACCCACAAGCTCAAGTTGAGATCACGGGTTACAGTGATACGACGGGTTCTGCTGCGTACAACCAGCAACTTACAGAAAAACGCGCGAAAGCCGTTGCTGACGAGTTCCAAGCAAAAGGTATTGCGGCTGAGCGTATGACAGTGAAAGGTATGGGTGAAGCTAACCCAGTAGCAAGCAACGAAACACGTCAAGGTCGTCAAATGAACCGTCGTGTTGAAGTAGTTGTTCCTGCGTTTGAATACCAAACCACTGAGAAAGCAGAATAATTCCTGCTTAAGAGACAGTTCCAAAAGCCAGCGTGTATCACGCTGGCTTTTTTGATCCCACTTAACAAACTCAGCACTTTCATCAATTTGTCATCACCAGTTCATACCATGGCTGCCAAGTATTTGGGAGAGTGTTATGCAAAGTTTACCGCCGCTTAATTTGCTCCGAGCGTTTGAAGCCACGGCGCGATTACAGAGCTTCACTAAAGCCGCAGAGGAGCTAAATGTGACCCGTGCGGCCGTCAGTCAGCAGGTGAAATCGCTAGAACTGCAGTTAAATGCGACATTATTCGAGCGCAAGGGTACGCACCTTACGCTAACCAGCTCAGCAAAAGAATACTGGCCTGTGGTTAACCATGTGCTTCAAACCTTATCAACCTCGACCCATCATTTATTTACTCGCCCACAGAACAAGCAAATTACCTTACATGTCGCCCACAGTTTTTGCTCGCAATGGCTAATGCCAAGGCTGGCCGATTTTCAGCGTCAATTTCCAGATGTTTCCTTTAAGATCTCGACAACCGCGAATACGGTTCCAAACGCCAGTGCGATTGCAGATATAGAAATTATTAACGGAGATGGCGATTGGCAAGAGCAACAAGCTATTCAGCTTACGCAAGAAAACTGGATCGTTGTAGCAAGCCCCGGCTTTATTCAGTTAAATCCGATTGATGACCTCACGAAGTTGTCTCAAACACCTAAAATTTGCACCGGGGGTTATCATGAATCTTGGCAGGTATGGTTTGCGTACCAAGGTTATCAAGGCAAGGTGAGCAAAGTGATAGCAGAATTTGAACATTCATTGCTTGCTATTCAAGCTGCAACCAATCAACTTGGTATATTGCTGGTGAGAGACTTTCTTGTTGAGGATGAGCTGCAACAGGGGATATTAGTGCAAATCGGAGATTGGGGTATGCCCAGCTCCGGCGCACACTATATGATGGTTAGAGCATCAGAAAAGTCACACGTAAACACCTTTGCCCAATGGTTAATACAAAGCCTTTGATGTTTTACGGTCTATTTTTACAGCGGTACTTATTCTTGCGATTTACCTAACAAAATTGCGCGGTTTCTTATAGGGTCAAGTCAACCTTCTCTAAAAGCTTTGAGTGTATGATGATCTAGCTTTACGTTATCTGATGCGCGCTTAATCCACACAGGATACTGTTATGGAAACAATGCAAGGCGGTAGAGAAAATGCCATCTATCGAAAAGGGAATTTGATATCTCGTCCTGCCAGTTATTGGACGATGACTGTCCATCTGCTACTTACCTATCTTCATTCACGAGGCTTTACGGCATGCCCTAAAGCGGTTGGTATTGAAAAAGGAAAAGAGTGGGTTAGCTATGTCGAAGGAGAGACTGACAACTATCCATTGATTGGCAACATTGCTTCTGTTTCCGCGCTCCAATCTGCGGCAAAAATGTTACGCGATATGCACGATGCATCTGAGGGTTTCCTTAAGCAATATCAAAATGAAACGCTGCACTGGATGCTGCCACCACGAACACCACAAGAGGTGATTTGTCATGGTGATTTCATGCCATATAACGTGGCACTCCGTGGAGAGTTTGTCGTTGGTGTGTTTGATTTTGATACGGCGCATCCGGCGCCAAGAGTTTGGGACGTCGCTTTTTCGGTCTATGGTTGGGCACCATTTAAAACCGATGAGCACGATAAAATGGGCTGTTTGGAGCAACAAATTCAGCGCGCAAAACTTTTCTGTGACGCTTATGGCTGTTCGAGATTGGAACGGGAAGAGCTGGTGGAGGTGATGACACATCGACTCTCCGCGTTAGTTGATTATATGAGAGGGGTCGCAGCTCAAGGTGATGATAGGTTTCAAGCGAACCTAGAAGATTGCCATCATACCGCTTACCTCAACGATATCGAGTACCTAAGAAAACATAGACAAGTCATCACCCTAGGACTTTTAGGTTAGGGCTGGGTGATATCTTTAATGACATTGAATAACCACTGGTTTATCGGGGCTTGCTGTTGTGAGCGACGACAGCTCATCACGTAGCGAACATCAAGCTCTAACCCGCCAGGAAGCGCGATACTTCGGCAGCCCTTAGGCACATGTCCACTCATGGTTATACCAAAATGATCCGTTTGTAGGAGCACTTTTTGAATCATCGCAGGGTGTTCAATTTCTACCTTAGGTGTGGTTCTGAACCCCATATGGTTGAGCCTTTCCAACAACGGGTATCGGTAGTCGTTCCATCCCGGCGTTTTGAAAAGTAAAAAGGGGTAGTTTTCTAGCTCTTGGAAATGTTGAGCGGGATGCTCATCTCGAACAAAAAATACGGCTTTTCCTCGACCTAGTTCGTTTTGAATAATTGACTGCGGAAGATCCTCATCAAAATAATGAATCGCAATAGCGTTTTCACCCTCAGTTAATCGCTTTTTCGCGTCGCTACCCCAACGTAAACAAGAGGACTTTGCTCTTGGGGCGTGTTTTAGTAATTCTAAGTAAAACTTGTCACCAAAGTAATCCCAAAACAATGTGTTCGCATAAATAGTGATCGAGCCGTCAAAATGAGCGGGTGAAAAACTCTGTGGTTTGATGGAATCAATACTGGTGAGGATTTGTTCAAAATGTGGCATGTTCGCTTCGACAAAAGCGGTCGGTTCAAAGCCATTTTTAGTCTGAATGAACAAAGGATCATCGAGCTGCGCTTTCATTTTTGTCAGGTTTTTGCTGATTGATCCGGATGTCTTTCCGAGTGAATCTGCCACCAATCGGACGCTACGTAACTCATACATCCGTTTTAGTACCAATATGTTTTGAATGTCCAGATTAATGCTCATACATCGTCTCATTTATCTTCTGCCGAGAAATCATATCTCTGAATTTCTGAATAAAAGACAACGTTCGGTCAATTTAAGCATGCTGTCGTATCTTATGGTTTATTGAAGGCGACGGTGGACAGCAAATATGCTTGGTCATATCAATTTAGTGGTTTGGATTTCCATTTGGTAAATGATGACTTTCCTCGTATGAACATGTTTCTGTTGTTACAGTTTTTTCATCGAAAGAAAGTAAGAACAAAAACAGAGGTGACGTATGAAAAAATTAATCGCACTTGGTTTGATGGTTTGCTCAACAAACATAGCATTAGCTGGCGATGGGTCATACACGGGCACGATTGATATGACGATGGCTACGAAAAATCAGGTCGACGTCGAGCGCGCAGATTCTCAACTGACGCTGAAAGGTCGAAATGAAACGGCTTATGGCGGGGTAATCATCCAAACGGATGCTGCTACACAAAAAATTGAACTTCGTGGTCGACGTGATTAATCGAACATGTTGTTGTTAAGAAAATGCCGCGAATATCGCGGCATTTTTTATATTTTGAGATAGGTAAATCATCAAACTCAGCTTTGAACTTCAACCCCAGCTTCGATCTCGACTGGTTGCGCTTGAGTATCGCTTTCTTTCGCCGCATCAAGCATCTTGCGAATAATGAGTGACGCTGCCATTGCGATAGCGACCATCACGACAGCAAGGACAGTGAGTAATTGGAAATAATCACCATATACGTTTTGTACAATGTCTTGTGTGATGGTCTGTCCTTTCTCTAACGCGATAGAGGTTGAAAATGCAGCACCAATAATACCGCTCAATGCGATTGCCACAGAAAATAGGCTAACAGAGAAGTTTTCGATGTGCTTCGGCGCGACGGAAAGAATAAACGCTACGACCATCGAACCCACGATGACTTCTGCAATCGCCTGGAAGAAGTGAATAGCGAGAAAGATTTCTGGCATGATCACGACATCTTCACCCACGGTAGTCACGGCAAACGTCAAGATACCAAACGCTATCGCGGTCAGTACAAATGCCAAGGCGATTTTTGTCGCGGTAGAGAGGTAGATATCGCGCTTTTCCAGCAACCCAAAAAAGCCAGCTACGATAGGACCACCAACCATACACCAAAGCGGGTTCATTGCCATTGCTGCTTCTGGTTCGAGCGGAATAAAACCAAATAGAGAGCCTTTTAATGTGTTGATAGCAACCATGTTCATCGAGGTCATCATTTGTCCGTAGTAAACAAAGAAACAGGTTGTCAGCAAGGTCACAATTAAGATGGTCCCCATCTTCAAAGACTCAGCTTTGCTTGCTTTAAGCATCAGAGATATGAAGTATGCGATCGCCGCCCCTCCGATGGCGTATACGATATTTTGGCCAATATCCATGTTTGAAAACATGAAAAATACCAACGCGATCATTGCCAATGAAATCAATGCAAAAAGTACCCAGTTTTTTAAACTTACGGTTTTTTGATCAAGCTCAGAGGCTACGCCAACAAGATCTTTGCGGAATACCAATAGCATGATCAATGCCGCTGCTGCCATAACAGCAGAGATGGTAAAACCGCCATTAAAGCCGATCACAAGGACAATCATTGGGAACAAATATTGACCTAAAAAGGCGCCAACATTATTCACTGAATAATTGATTGGGTATCCTTTTTCAAAATCTTCTTGTGATTTGAACGTTCGTTTATAGAGGCTAGGGTAAGAGGGTGACATCAGGCCGCGGCCATAACTGGCGAGCGCAATACCACACATTGAAAGTGGAACGTTAGAAGCAGAAGCCCCCAACACGAGTAATACGTAACCGGATGCAAAAGCGAAATATGCGATAGAAAGTGAGCGATAAGCGCCTAAAAACTTATCTGCAATAAAGCCGCCCGCGATCGCGAAAAGTGGCCCGATCGCCGAAAAAGCACCAACGATCATCATCGTATCGGCTTCGTTGTAATTTAGATCCTCTAGAAAAAATCGAGTTAGACTTACTAATACACCGTAAAATGATAAGCCAAACATCATTTGGCAGAACATCATGGATTTATTGAGTTTATTCCACATAATTTTGTACTCACATTAGCGGAGAAAGGTAGGTATTGTTATTTCTATTAAATAGTAATGAAACGAAAGATTGAGTATTGAAATAATTGTCGCATAACGTGGAAATGCTGCACTATATTTTCTAATGCTTATATGACTAAATGCTAATGTGTTGTTCTAGATCAATTTGAATAAAGCAGTGCTTAATTCTATTTTTGTTTAATTTTGTTGTATTTGTTACTGATTGGAGCTAATGGGGTTTTATAGGATTACGGCAAATAAAAAAGAGGTCTTGCGAGAAAGGAAATTGCTGACGAAGTGCATCGCCAGCAATGATATAGCGGGCTTATTTGACTATTCGCATGGCGGTGCCATATGAAGGACGGCCAAGCCACCTAAGGAAGTTTCACGGTATTTTTTGTTTCATATCTTTACCAGTTTGATACATGGTTTCGATAACTTTATCTAATGAAATAAGGCATTTGCTCGTGCGCTTTAATGCCATACGTGAGGCATTAATGGCTTTCATTGCGCCCATGGCATTTCTTTCAATGCAAGGCACTTGAACCAAGCCGCCGATCGGGTCACAAGTCATTCCTAATGAATGCTCCATCGCAATTTCCGCGGCTATACAAATCTGCTCGTTACTGCCGCCTCTGAGCGCCGTTAAACCAGCGGCTGCCATGGATGAAGAAACCCCGACCTCTCCCTGACAACCCACTTCGGCGCCGGAAATTGACGCGTTAGTTTTATATAAGATGCCGATAGCGCCAGCGACTGCGAGAAAATCTTTCAGCTGTTTAATATCAAGCTCTTTGATGAAGCGATGGTAGTACATCAATACCGCCGGAATCACCCCCGCAGCGCCATTAGTTGGAGAAGTAACGACTTGTCCGCCAGCTGCATTTTCTTCGCTAACCGCAAAGGCAAAGAGGTTAATCCAATCCATGATCTCCATTGGATCATTCTCAACTGCAGCGTTGGCTTCGAGCTTCTTCAAAAGGTTTGGTGCACGACGAGTGACATTGAGACCACCTTCTAAAATCCCTTCCGTATCGAAACCACGTTGCATGCAGAGCGACATCACTTTCCAAATTTGTTCTGCTCTTTGGCTAATTTCTTCATCTGAGCGGAATGCCAGTTCGTTTTGTAGAATCATACCTCCCAAACTAAAACCGTTAGTCTCGGCTTTTTCCAGCATCTCATCCGCTGATGTGAAAGGAAATGGTACCGCGACTTCATCTTGTTGCGTGCCGTTTTCTAGTTCGTCAGCGGTGGCGATGAATCCGCCTCCGATGGAATAATAAATTTCAAACGCCACTTGGTCTCCCGCAGCGTCTAGTGCAGTAATCGTCATTCCGTTTTCATGCAGGGGAAGGTTGTCACTATGAAAGACGATGTCATGGTCGTAGCTAAACTCAATCTGGTGCGTACCAGCGAGCAGCAGCGTGTTGTTGTCTATAGTATTTTGTAGCGCACTTTTAGCGCTACTCATTTTAATGGTATCGGGTTTATTTCCCATCAAACCAAGGACAGTGGCTCGGTCTGTGTGGTGCCCTCTACCAGTGAGCGATAATGAGCCATAAAGGTCCACTTGCACCCGATGCACTTTCGCCATAGAGTCGCTAACTAGTTGAGTGAAATGGAATCCGGCAAGCATAGGACCATTAGTGTGGGAGCTAGAAGGCCCGACACCAATCTTAAATATATCGAAAATCGACAGCATAATTGACTTCCTTTAGCAGTGAACCTTTATAAAGGTCTCTAGAACAGTGTTGTTAACTAGATGTTAAAGCCTGTGGGCCGGGAGTGAAAGAAGATTTTTGTAACACTGCCAACTAAGCGCGAGATTTTGAAATGAAGTTAGACAATGTGGTCATCGTTTTAGGTAAACGCCTCGTCAATGGCAGATTGACCGTTGAGGGGGTAACAAGAGTCGAAGCGTTATCTAATGTGATTGCGTCATTGCCGACAGAGCGAACGGCGATTATTTTTTGTGGTGGATTAACGCAAGGTCAACGCATTTCTGAAGCAGATGCTATGTACAGTTATTTTAAATCTCTAAATGCGGCTGCTGTGCATCCGTTCCCTGAACATCAAGTACTTTTAGAAAATCGATCTTTGAATACGTTTCAGAACATGCGTTACGCTTCTCGCGTTTTGTGTGATAGTGGTTTGTTCCAGTTATGGTCAGCGCGTTCGGTTGAGGTCACCTTGTTGTCGAATGACTACCACCTTGAGCGAATCATAGAAATCCAAACCTTGATGGATGAGCAGGGATTATTACGAGTACTAAAATCTGAGTGCGCCTCCATGGGCGTTACTCTCAACTTACCATTGGATATCAACAAACATATCAGCGTACCATACCCACATAAAGGGCCTGTGGCGGCGGCATTTTTATTACTGGATGAACTCACGACTTACCGAGTTTATTTAGAAGGGGTCAAGCAGGGAGCATTTTTACGAGACTTATCGGTTGTCCGAAAGAAGCCGCTTATGATCGCGAGACATGCCATTCAGAAATTGCTCGCTTTACCACTCGATAAAGATAGTTTGCAACAGATTGAAGACATGAAAAAGGCCATCGAAATGACGGCCTTGGATGAATCTGTAGGAGCTGCGGAACAAGCGTTAAGGATCGTTCATCCGATATTAACTGCATTGAACCGCCGCTTGGATCCTGAGTCTATTCATTGAGTTCGCGTTTTGTGCGGACTGCGCTCAATGCGATCAAACAGTAGCAAAGGAGTTCCATGCCTTCTTCCGAAATATTTTTAACATCACGGATGTAGTTTTCGTCCATCACTTGTTGCCAAAAACTGCCCATGCCATACAAGCGAGAGAAGACCAACAATAGCATCACGGCACCAATTAACAGTTTCATGTGGGGCACCGTTAAGATGGTCGCCATTTCGTTCATGGTACCTTTACCACCTTGGTAAGCTTTGGCGCAAGCCAGTGCGGTTACAGCGAGCGCAGGGAAAACCCAAGAACCATGACGAATCATGTCTGTCCAATAGTCTGTTTCACGAATAATGAGCACCGCGAAAAAGCCGGCAATCAAAATGGCCGCATGCTTTAGCTGAGGCTGTTGTTTAGATAGGCTAAAAAATGACCATGATGCAATCGCGAGCATCACAAGCTGGAGTGTTTCTGTTATGGAAAGCTCACCAAGGCTTGAACCCAACACGACATAATCAAGGCGAAGACTGAGGTTAACGAGAATACTGATAGCGACAATCATCAATGCGCTTAAACTCGATTTATAAATGATGCGCTTTGACTCTTCAGTAACAACGTTGCTTGGGGCTGACTCGGCTTCTTTTACTATTTGTGTTTTCATCTTGCTCACCTGTTCCAGAAAATGTGGAAGAAATGTGAATTAGTGTGATCTGTGTTTGTGATTTTATTGTCCAAGTGGAAAGTTATGTCAGAGAAATGTCAAGAATAGAACACTGTTCGATATAGTATCGATGTGCGGTAAAGTCAGAGGTATGTAAAAATGAAGTGAGAAAGTTTTGATAAATCAAATAAAAAAGGAGCCTAAAGGCTCCTAAGTGATAGAGGGAATCTGACGTGTCGACAAAAAAAATTTAGTAGTCGCCACTCTCACTTTCTTTATGATTGTCGCGATAGTATTCCCATTGCTCGACACGATTATCGTCAGACAGCACGCAGTAAGTCACACGTTCGCCATTTTCCGAAACGGTATCCAACTCACCACCTTGCTGAACACAGTAAACGGCTGCAGGATTTGCGACGGAGGTATACTCAGTCGAGCGAGTGGCACCTTCGTAAGTTGAACAACCAGCCAGTACCAACGTTGCAGCCATAGCCATCATTAAATTTGTCTTTTTCATTCTTTATCTCCGCATGGGGTGGGCGAGTATTGTATTGATTATAGGCAACTTTCAGAGATTATTGTCTTATCGATGTTAAAAGTAAGAGGGACGTATAAGAATTTAGATATTCTCATCTTTTACTGGTTATCACGTCACACTTCTATTTGTTGCGGATTGTTACGAAGGTTAGAACCGTTGCGTTCAAACCAATGTCTTGAACGCATTTGGACCGACAACGATGATTTAAAGCGTGAAGTTCGGTAATATGCGCGCAAAACATGACAGTGGTATTTTCGATGAGACACTTAAAATCGACCGTTCATCCGGACATTGAGCACTTGGACGACAAAATTATTTTCCAGCGCAATGCGGCACGCGCCATCGTACTAGATGGTGAAGATGTGTTGTTGCTCTATACAGAGCGTTACCATGACTACACTTTGCCAGGTGGTGGTATTGATGATGGTGAAGATGTGATTGCTGGACTAGTTCGTGAACTAGAAGAAGAAACCGGCGCGCAGAATATCCATGGTATTAAGCCTTTCGGAATTTTTGAGGAGTTTCGTCCTTGGTACAAAGACGACGCTGACGTAATGCACATGGTGTCGTATTGCTATACATGTAAAATCGATCGTGAGTTAGGCGAAACGGCTTATGAAGACTATGAAGTTAAAAATGGAATGCGTCCAGTATGGATGAACATTCACGAAGCGATAGCGCACAATGAAAAGACCATGGCAGAAAGCCCGAAAAAAGGCATGAGCATCGAGCGCGAAACGTTTTTGCTTCAGTTGATTTCTAAAGAATTACTATAAATAACTTAGCTTGCCTCATAGTGACTTACCCACTCATTGTTCTGTTGATAGGTCAGCTTTTAAATCGATAAAAAAAGTCCGGACTCCCCCCCGGAACCCGGACTTATTCCAGACGCGCAAGCGAAGCGTCATCTTGATATTTTAAATTTGTTTCGAACTATGAAAACAATAGCTGTTTTACATTTAGTGTGTAAATAATTATTAGGTCCAACCATTGGTTTTCATGTTTTTTGCAAACGCAATGTGACGCATATCTACCCAATTGGCAAGCGCAATTTGGGTACCTTTTAATAAACCACTACTCTTTCTTATCTTTGAGATACCTTACCTCAACTTTTTTGCACACGTTTGCATAGAGATCACGAGTTTTCAAATTGGCCGAACACGATCTTGTAATTTTACGTTTTTCTGACATTGGATTTTGTCGTGATTTTTATCACAAATTGACCAACGGAGGTAGTGGACTAAAGTCGATCAGCGGTTGCGAAACCATCGGAGCATCTGAAGAAAATAAGAGTAAAGGTTGAAATGATGAGGATTGTAACTGACCGATATCTATCAACTTTTCCAGCGCGAAGAATCGGCTAACGTATTGGCGAGTCTCTTTAGGTAGTGTGAGCTTCTGGAAGTCGTTACTGCCTGCTCGCTGAATAGCGCGTGCGACACGCCCTTCGCCTGCATTGTAGGCCGCTAATGTCAGCGCCATGTTTTGATCGAATTTGTTGTATAAAAACGTCAGATACTGGAGTGCTGCAGCTGTGCTTGCTTCTGTATCAAAACGATCGTCTTGTTTTGTATCTACAGTCAACCCGAATCGTTGAGCTGTTGCTGGTATCAGTTGCCAAAGTCCGGCGGCGTTGGCATGAGAAACGGCTTTGGGGTTGTAAGAGGATTCCAACATTGGCACTAAGGCTAGACTCTTTGGTAAAGAGTGGCTTTGCAGTTGTTTGAAAATGTGATGAATCACCGGGCTGGATGAATCGAGACGCTTGGCAATTTGTGGCTTGTATGGCGCTAAAACTTGATATTGCGTTTGAATATCAGCTGAGCTTGGTTTCGCCTGGCAGGTGATTGAAAGGCAGGATAGTAAGGCGATAAAAATAAAAAGGCCTACAGTACTCAGCCGAGATGGCGACTGAATCTGTAGGCAAGACGAACATCGTTTAGAACGATTTATCTTCATAAGTGTGTTGCACAGGTTGTTTGAGTTGACTGACCAACTCATGGAACGCCGCAGAGCTGTGGCCATTGCTCTGATTGTATTGTTGGCACTGACTTACCAACGTTTCCAATAGCGCCCATTGTTTTCTAGCTTGCATACCTATTTGGGCAGGCAAAGCATTGAAAATTCGTTTTACGCTGGCGTCATTACACGCTAACCCCAGCTCTCGCATACACTGGCTTCTATCACTGGCTGAGCGACTAAGTTTATTGAGTATTGGCATTTGTTTCTGAACATTGTTGCTCAGTGCCTCACCATCAAACTTTAAGTACAACGTTTTTTGCTGTTGAAGCAAAGGGATAAGTTGTTGATAGAGCTTGATATCCTCAGGTATTGAGCGAATAAATTGTTGAATTCGCTGCGATACTGCGCTTGCCATGATCTCTTCCTAGTGTGTTATTACTCGTGACCTGTATGGAATTGCATGATCGCCTTTGATAGTGCTTTGGTATCTAGGCTAAGTTCGCCACGCGCTAATGCGTTACGTACTTGTTCTACTTTTTCCATATCAACATCAGGTAGTGATGCCATTTCAGCTTGAGCGCGATCTATCGCTACGGTATTCGCTTGAAATGCAGGCTCGTGTACCTTGCTCTGTTCGACGACGTCGACAGGCTGTTTGCTTGCTTGCTGTAATTTTGTTTGTGGGACATGACCGCCCGCGACTTTGTCGATTTTCATGCTGTGGTCCTCATCATCATGTTCTAAATTAAGTAGGCGGTTAGGATGTGATAAACATTAAATATTTTTTTTGTTACTCGAAGTTCAGCGTTACTGACGAGAGCCAAAATTAAAAAATGTTACTCTGAGTCCAAAATCAAAATTGAGTATGAACCTGGTTTAACCCGGTTACGACAGCTCTAATGACCTTGCCAGAACTTAGGTTTTCTACTTCAATTTGTTGCCCTTTCGCACCATCTTCTAAGGCGACTCCTTTCGTGCTGGCGCTAAATCCATTTTTGCTCGCAATCACTATGACTTCATTGCCTTTTTCGATTAAAGGTGGAGCAGATAAATTGGATGGGTTGACCACTTGCCCTGCACGTAAACGGCGAGAGGTTTCTAAGCCTATTGCTTGTTCTGGGCGAGTATAAAAATCGTCTTGTCGCGAGATGGTGCGCGTTTCCAGTTTAACGTGCTTGGCAGTCACAACTTCATTTCGACCGACCGTGGTTGTGGCAACCAAGACAGGCAGTGTCAGAGAAGATTTTATCGTGACGTTAATTCGCCAGGGTGAAGCGATGTCATCGCAACTTACTGAGCGCTTAAGGTTTCCAACTGGCAACGCTTGATTGTCGCGACCAGTGATGACCAGAGGCGATTCACACTCAGGTAGGTGATTCGCCGAGCCTGGTACCCACATGTCGAAATCCAGTTGGTATTCTCCCCACTGGTTAGAGTGAGCATTTTGGGCCACTTCTTGTTTGAAATGCTCTGCTACAACGGATTTTATCTCCTCAACGCTTAGGGTTCTGCCAGAGGTGTTGGCGAAAGTTTGTCCTGGTATTAGAGCAAGCAGAGTTAGCATTAATGTTGAGGAAGTAAGCACTTTCCCCTTGCTTTTAATGCTTTCCGTGAGCCGGAAGTTTGGCTTCCATCCTTGTTTGTAAATCATTGATATATATAGCTATTTTTTATGGCACGCATCTTGTTTGTATGTTGGCGTATTCGAGCCAACTGTAAGGAAGATGCATGGCGATCACATTTGAAAATGCTTTAGGTGTACATCCAGAGGCACTTAATTTTCGCGTTCAGCGTACCAAAGTCCTTGCCAGTAACCTAGCAAATGTTGACACCCCTGGGTATTTGGCGAAAGACCTAAGTTTCACCACCGTAATGAACCAGGTGGCTGCAGGCGGTGTGAACAAACCAGTGCCTAAGTTTCAGGTTCAGGCCCAATACTCGGTGCCTTACCAGAACAGCAAAGATGGCAACACTGTAGAACTGGGTGTTGAACAAGCGAAATTCACGCAAAACAACATGGACTTTCAAACTAGCCTGACGTTTCTCAACATGAAATTTAATGGCTTAACGAAAGCGATTGAGGGACGTTAATTATGTCATTCACTGATATTTACTCGATCACTGGATCCGCGATGACGGCACAAACTGTGCGTCTTAACACGGTCGCCAGTAACTTAGCTAACGCGGACGCGGTGTCTGCAAATCCAGATGACGCTTATAAAGCGCTGAAGCCCGTATTCGCGACTGTGTACCAAAAAGCGCAGCTGACAACGGAAAACGGGGTTTATCCCAATGCTGAAGTTCGCATTGTTGACGTTGTGAAAAATGCGGGAGAAGCCGAGAAACGCTTTGAGCCAAACAACCCGTTGGCCAATGGTGAAGGTTATGTGTATTACCCAGATATCGATGTCGTGGCTGAAATGGCAGACATGATGTCAGCGACACGTAGCTTCGAAACCAATGTTGAAGTGTTATCAAATGTGAAAAGTATGCAGCAAGGTCTGCTTAGATTAGGGCAGGGCAGTTAATGAGTCTCGCACAATATACACCTTTATCGTCTGATGCTCCTGTGAGCACTAAAGCAAAAGAGAACAATGGCATTGCACCAAATCCTAAAGATATGAACAGTGCTTCTTCATTAGAGAACGAATTCATTTCTTTGATGGTGGCGCAGATCCAAAACCAAGATCCACTTAACCCACTTGATGGCACGGAATACGTTGGTCAGTTGGCTCAATTCTCTCAAGTTCAAAGTACCGAGAATATGTCCAAGACAATGCAACAGAGCATGATTCTCCTCGACAACATGCAAGTGCTATCGACAGCGGGGCTCGTCGGACAAACTGTTTACGTCAACTCCAAAGAATTTGAGCTTGGTGAAGGCGTACAGAACGGAAAAATCGAACTCGCTCATAGCTCAAACCAAGTGACGTTAGTTGTGAAAGATGAGTTTGGTCAATCTACTAAAGTGCCATTAGGTGCTCACGGCAAAGGTGACGTCGACTTTTCAATTAATCCTGAAGAACTTGGTCTTAAACCAGGCAAATACTCAGTGGCAGTAGAAGTGCAAGAAGGGCAAGCAAGTCCAAATGTGCTCATGGCTGGCACTGTTGAGCAAGTGCGTATTCCAAATACTGGCGGCGCAGCATTAGTCAATGTCCATGGCGTTGGCAACGTTCCTTTCTATCAAATCACTCAGTTTGGTGCTTAACCAAATAGGGAAATCAGAGGTCTTTTTATGAGTTTTAACATCGCACTAAGTGGTCTGGACGCGACCAACACAGAGCTAAACACAATCAGTCACAACATTGCCAACGCATCAACGTATGGTTTTAAAGGTGGCCGCACAGAATTCTCCGCAGTATACAACGGCATGCAACCTGGTGGTGTAGAAGTCGCGTCAATTTCACAGAACTTCGACAAAGACGGCAGTATCTCAGGAACTGGCCGTGCGATGGACTTGGCGATCAACGGTGGCGGATTCTTTGTCACTAAAGACAATATGGGTCAAACGCTATACACGCGTTCAGGTGTATTCGCGACAGATAAAGATAACTTTGTTACCGCTAACAGTGGCGCAAAACTGCAAGGTTACAGTGTGGATAGCAACAACAACCTGATGACAGGCTCTGTGGGCAATATCCAAGTATCTACGTCATCACTGAATGCAAAAGCGACAGACGGCCTTGATTTTGTTGCAAACTTTGATGCAAGTGCGTCTGCCATTGATAAAACGGTAACGCCGTTTAATCCGGACGATCCAAACTCATTCAATTCGTCTTACACCACAAAAGTCTATGACTCGCTGGGTAACTCGCACACGGTAACCCAGTACTTCACTAAGACCGCTTCTAACTCTTGGGAAGTGAATGTTCAAGTGGATGGTGGTGCAACACCAGTGACAACGGTGCCAGTAACGTTTGACAAAGACGGCTCGCTTTCTTCACCGACGGCTCCGTTTAATGTTTCATTCCCTGCGGCAGGCGCAAACGCGATGAGTGTCGACATTAACTTGAAGGGCAGCACGCAGTTCGGTGCGAAATTCGGCGTAAGTACTAACAGCCCGAACGGCTACACATCCGGTGAGCTTGCAGGTGTACGCGTTGAAGGTAATGGCATGGTTTACGCGACCTACACTAACGGCCAATCACAGCTGCAAGGTCAAGTTGTACTTGCAGACTTCGCCAACACACAAGGTTTAGCAAAAGTGAGTGGTACGGCGTGGACTCAAAGCTTTAGCTCTGGTGCGCCAATCATGGGTGTCCCTGGTTCAGGTACGTTGGGTGATTTAACCCCAGGTGCGTTAGAAGGTTCTAACGTTGACTTAACCAGTGAGCTTGTGGCGCTAATGACCGCACAGCGTAACTACCAAGCAAACGCGAAAACCATCTCTACCAGCGACAAGCTAACTCAAGCTTTGTTTAACGCGGTGTAATGGGAGTTTTGCATGGATAGCTTGTTATTTACTGCAACGTCAGGTGCGAGTCGAGTTCTTAAGGCTCAGCACGTGCGTTCAAACAACTTATCAAACGCTGATACTGCTGGCTTTCGAGCGGATATGGAGCGCGTGCGCAGTGTAGAAATGCAAGGCCCAGGTTTTGATGGTCGCACTATGGTTGTGACCAACTCTGCCTCAACGCGTTTTGATTCTGGCGACATTATGAAAACGGGACGCCCGTTGGATGTCGCCATCATGGGTGAGGGTTATCTTGCTGTTGAAACCCCTGCGGGTAACGAAGCGTACACGCGAGCGGGCAATATCCAAGTCGACACTTTTGGTGCCATGACCATCAATGGTTTCCCTGTTCTTGGTGAAAATGGGCCTTTGGTTGTGCCTGATTATCAAAAGATTGAAATCAGCGAGCGTGGTCAAGTATCCGTGATTCCGCCAGGTGGTGGCGCAGAAATCGTCTCGGGAACGTTGAAGTTGGTTAAACCAGAAATGAACCAACTTCAAAAAGAGAGTGACAGCCTACTGCACAGTGTAGATGGCGTGCCATTCGCTGCCGATGAAACCGTGCAACTTTCTCCTGAGCACATTGAGGGCAGTAACGTATCTGCCATTGATGAGTTGATTAGCGTGATGTCGTTAACGCGTAACTTCGAGATGCAAGTTCGCATGATGAAAACGGCCGAGACGTTGGCACAAGCTGGTAATAAATTAATGGCGGCGAGATAAGTCTCGCCCCGCAAGGAGTAATAAAAAATAGCATTCAGCATTATGGGTAAGTAAAACAGGCATGGCAGCGCAGGACACGAAGATGACTGCCATTTCTAACAACCTAGCGAACGTAAATACAGTTGGCTTTAAGCGTGACCGAGTTGTATTCGAAGACCTTTTCTACAGCATTCAGCGTCAACCTGGTGCTCAAGTAGACCAAGTTAACGAGTTGCCAAGTGGTATTCAGCTAGGTAGCGGTGTTCGCGTAGTTGGCACGCAAAAAGTGTTTACGCAAGGTAACACTCAAAATACAACACAAGAGTTGGACCTTGCCGTTATGGGACAGGGTTTCTTTCAAATCGAAAACTCGGATGGACAGATCATGTACACACGTAATGGTCAGTTCCATGTCAACTCTGAAGGCTTGATGGTTAACAGTCAAGGCTTGCCGTTAGAGCCACAAATTCAGATCCCAGATAATGCCTCTTCATTCTCTGTTGGTGTTGATGGCACGGTAACAACAACGACGGCGGACGATCCAACGCCACAGCAGCTTGGTCAAATCACTCTCGCAAAATTCATTAACCCAGCAGGCTTAGAGGCCGTGGGTGGTAACTTGTTCCGTGAAACGGAAGCCAGCGGCCCGGCAGATGAACTGATTGCTGGTGAAGATGGCGCAGGCCTCATCAAGCAAGGTGCATTGGAAGGTTCAAACGTACAAGTAGTGGAAGAGATGGTCGACATGATCACGACTCAACGTGCGTATGAGATGAATGCGAAAGTGGTCTCTGCTGCAGATGACATGCTGAAGTTTGTTTCGCAATCAATGTAAGTATGAAATTGGTGATGATGAAGGAAAAAGCAATGAAATGGCTTTCTAAGAGTTGGGCAGTAGCCGCCGTGTTGCTGGTGGGATGTGCCGGCCGTCAGGAATTTATTCCGCCTGAGCCAAATGCCGAGGAATACGCACCACCAACGCTCGATTACACGTTGCCGGAAACCCAGTCTGGTAGCCTTTATCGTCACCAATACACGATGACCCTGTTTCAGGATCGTCGTGCTTACCGAGTTGGCGATGTGTTAACGGTTCAACTATCAGAAGAAACCTCATCGAGCAAAAAAGCGGGTACTAAGTTTGGCAAAAGTTCAGCGGTTAATTTCGCGGCGCCGACCATTGGAACGAAAACGTTCGATGAGCTAGGGGTTAGTGTCGATGGCAGCCGCAACTTTGATGGCAGTGCTTCAAGCTCACAGGGTAACAAGCTACAAGGTGCTATCACCGTAACGGTACACGAGGTGTTACCTAATGGTGTATTGCGTATCAGTGGCGAAAAATGGCTGCGCCTTAACCAGGGAGATGAGTTTATTCGTCTCACTGGCATTGTTCGTGTGGATGATATTAATCGCAGCAACCAAGTTTCTTCTCAACGAATTGCTGATGCACGAATTACCTACGCGGGTCGCGGAGCTTTGGCTGACAGCAACGCAGCCGGATGGCTAACTCAATTCTTCAACAGCCCATGGGTACCTTTCTAATGAAGACAATGCAATCTTTCTTTACGTCTTTCCTATTGGTGTTGACCTTGGGATTACCAACCACTTCACATGCTGAAGTGGAAATTCCGATCATGGACTTGGTCGATGTACGCGGCATTCGAGAAAACCAATTGGTCGGTTATGGTTTGGTGGTTGGCTTAGCTGGCCAGGGTGACCGAAACCAAGTGAAATTTACTTCTCAATCTATCACCAACATGCTCCGTCAGTTTGGGGTTCAAATTGATGACAGTATGAACCCTAAGCTACGAAATGTGGCTTCTGTGAGCGTGACAGCAACCGTTGATCCAATGGCGGGCCCTGGACAAACTTTGGACGTGGTCGTGTCTTCAATTGGTGACGCGAAAAGCCTCCGTGGCGGTACGCTATTGTTGACGCCTTTACGCGGTATTGATGGTGAAGTGTATGCCATTGCACAAGGAAACGTCGTGGTGGGCGGTTTATCTGCAGAAGGGCGAAGTGGCTCCAAAGTCGAAGTTAACACGCCAACGGCAGGTCGCGTCCCGAATGGTGCGACGTTAGAGAGAGAAATCAAAACTGATTTCAACCAGCGTGATGAAGTCACCTTAAACCTGCGTAAACCAAGCTTCACGACGGCAAAAAATATCGCGCGTGAAATTAACAATACTTTTGGGCCTAACGTTGCTGTTGCGATCAATAAAGCGCGCATTGATATGCGTGCACCAAAAGATACCCAACAGCGCGTAGTGATGATGTCGATGCTTGAAGAAATGAGCGTCGTGGAAGGCCGCAAGCCGGCTCGAATTGTCTTTAACTCTCGTACGGGAACGGTCGTGATCGGTAAGAGTGTCAAAGTGAGTGAGGCGGCAGTGAGCCACGGCAACTTAACCGTGCGAATTTCTGAATCACAACAAGTCAGTCAGCCAAATGCGTTTGCAAATGGCGATACGAAAGTCGTTAACCAAACGGATCTTGATGTGAACGAAGATTTAGCTCAAATGGTGATTTGGCCTCCAGGCACGGAGCTCAACACTATTGTGACTGCGGTAAACAGCTTAGGTGCCACACCTACTGACTTAATGTCTATCCTGCAAGCACTGAGCGAAGCGGGTGCATTGAACGCTGAATTGGTCGTGATTTAAGGAGTTAAGGATGAAACTAGACAGTACCAATGAACAAACTCAACTGAATTCGATGCTGTATCACGACAACAGCGCACTTGCCAACATCAAGCAGAGTCGAGACCAGGAAGGCGCGCTTGAAGTCGTGGCGGGTCAATTTGAGGCGATGTTTTTACAAATGGTGCTGCGTCAAATGCGCAGCAGCAGCGATGTTCTAGCGGATAAAGACAGCCCGTTTGCAAGCCAGCAGCAAGGTGTTTTCCGCGATATGTACGATGGGCAACTGGCAATGGAACTGGCAAAAAAGCAGAGCTCTGGCATTGCCAATATGCTCATCCAGCAACTTAGCCCCTCTATGCGCGAAGTCGCCTTTGATGCTGCGCGTAACATCTCATCTGCAAACGATGGTAAAGGTGCGAATTCTGAATCTATCTCACAGCTTGATGCTAACGAGATTGAGGGGAACTCAAGCTTATTTAATACCGCCTCTCAAGCCGTCGCCTCTGTAAAACAGGTGCTCGGTGAGGCCGGTATGACTACCGCGTTTTCTCAGCCGTTGATCAGGAAAATGGAGCTGTAAATGAACCTAGTTAATATTGCCCTTTCAGGTTTAGGCGCGAACCGCGTGGCCTTAGACGTAACGGCACAAAACGTGGCGAACGTGAATACTGTGGGCTACAGCCGTCAACAAGCGTTGATGGCATCAGTTGATGACGGAAAAGCCAACCGCTTAAGCCCTGGTTTAGGGGTAGAGGTCACCAGCATTCGCCGCGTTACAGACCAATTTCTGATTAAGCAAACGTGGTCAACTAACAGTATGGCGGCGTACGCTTCTGGTTACACCAGCAACATGAGCCAATTGGAAAATACGCTAGGGGCCGATGGCTTCAGTATTTCTGCTGGTTTGGACTCTCTAAACGCTGCGCTTAACGATGCTACGGTTAAGCCTGAGTCGATCCCTTACCGTCAACAAATCATCAACGAATCTGAAGCGTTGGCGCGCCGCTTTAATACGTTGACCGAGTCTTTGCACAACCAACATAAAGATATGAGCGACCAGCGTAATGCGGCACTCAACCACGCGAATAGCCTCATGGAAAACATCGCGAAGGTAAACAAGCAGCTGGTTGAAATGCAAGGAACAGGTGGCAACCCATCGCAACTTATGGATGAACGAGATAAATTGATCGGCGAGTTATCTCAAACCATCGAAATCAGAACAACAGAACAGCCTGACGGCAGTGTTCAGGTGACGTTGACCTCTGGTCAGCCACTTGTGATGGGCACGGACCATGGCAAACTCGCAGCCGTTCCGGACCCTAGTGACCCTTACGTAGCAGACTTACACGTAACATTCTCAAGCCAAAGTTTTGCGATTGGTGACTCTCTTGGTGGCAAATTAGGTGCGATTAACGATTATCAAACCGATGTATTAAAACCAAACCAATTGGCTTTGAATGACATGGCGAAAGCATTAGCGGATGAATACAACGCTGTGCTCGCTACTGGACAAGATTTAAATGGTAACCCAGGTAAACCATTGTTCAGCTACGACCCTGCCAACCCAGCGGCAAGTTTGGATATCACTGAGTTGACTCCAGGTGAGCTTGCGTTTTCAAGTGATGGTACGCCAGGTAATGCGGATGTATTGCAGTCGTTGATTAATTTAAGCAACAAGCCTGTTTCTGTGACTGGCTATGGCTCAGTGAGCTTGAATGACGCATTCAGTTCCATGGTGGGTCAAACCGCGATTAAAGCACGCCAAGCAGACGCCGATTACCAAGCTAAGTTAGCCATGAACAAGCAAGCACATGCGGCTCGTGACAATGTGAGTGCCGTTAACAGTGATGAAGAAGCGGCTAACTTAATGACGTTTGCTAATGCACACAATGCCAACATGAAAGTGATCAGCACAGCGAATCAGCTGTTCGATTCTGTATTGCAGTTATTCTAAAGGAAACCCAGATGCGAATCAGTGACAATCAATTTAGCCAAATGATGCTGCAAAGCCTGCAAGGTAACAATGCAGGTCTGGGGCACGTGCTACAACAAATGACGACAGGTGAGCGTCTAACTAAACTATCTGACGATCCAATGGCATCGATTAAGCTGCTTAATTTGGATCGTGAAAACAGCGCCATCGCCCAATATCAAAACAATATCGCAAACGTCAAAACCACGCTTTCGAGTCAAGAAACACATTTAGACTCAGTGAAAGAGAGCCTAATGAGCATGCGTGATATTGCATTATGGGGCGCGAATGGCTCACTGACTGATCAAGACCGTACCGGTATGATCACGGAGTTAAAGAGCTATCGTGATTCAATTGAGTCGTCTTTCAATGCTCAGGATGAAGAAGGGCACTACCTATTTTCAGGCACCAAAACTGACACCCCTGCTATAAACAGTGCAAGCGGTAGTTATGTCATCGAGGGCAACAGCGATAAACGTGTCGTGACGATTGCGAAAGGCGTAACGATGGATTCCAACATGACGGCAAAGGACATTTTGGACCTTGGTGGCGGCAAAAACGTACTGGATCAAATTAATAATCTAATTACAGAATTTGAGAACCCGAGTCCGAATTTCCAAGCTGAAGTGGACGCAAGCCTGAGTGCCATTGATGATACGTTGGCAAGCGTACTTGGCACGATGACGGAGATTGGTGGCCGACACAATAACCTAGATTTGGTTGGCGGTGCCCATGGTGAGAATAAACTGTTCGTCGATAAAGTATCAGGTGACCTCTCAGCTCTGGATTACGGTGAAGCATCGGTACGCTTGAGCAATTACATGGCGGCTTTGCAAGCAACGCAAGCGAGCTATGTAAAGATCAATGATCTATCGTTGTTTGACCGTCTATAAGGTTAGGAAGTTCTTTTATGGTAATGAGTACAGTAGAGGTTAGACCCCATAGCATACGCTTGGGTGGGCAAGAACAAGCCTCTATCATGCCGACCCGTTCTGCAGACTCAAGTACTGCAATTAAACCGCGCCCGGCGCAAGTTCAGGCTGACACTGCGTCAGCCTACTCTGTCTCTGGGATTCAACTGACCCAAGGTCAGCAGCAAGCGACGGCAGTGCAGATCGCATCGAAATCGTTGCAGGTGATTGGCAAAGAGCTGACTCAAATTAAACGTGGTTTGACGCAAGCGGTGAATCAAGGCGTGCAAAATGTACCTGGCTTGCAGGATACATTGGTTCGCTCTAAAGCCACCATTCAGAACGTTGTGGAGCATGCTCGTTTCGACGGCCAGAAAGTGCTCGACAACGAACTGCATTTAAAGCTAGATAAAGCAGACATTCGTCGCTTTTCTATTCCTGGCTTGAACGTGCATCGCTTAAGTGACAAGGCTGAGCAAATTCGTTTGGATTTCCCTCAGGGTCAAGCGGTAATGATTCAGTTCGATGGACAAGCCGATGGTGCTCGAACTGTCAAAATGCTTGACCGAAGCTTGATTGCTTTAGGGATGCGTGCCTCATTAGCTGACGATGGCAGCATTTTATTTGAAGCCAGAGACAACGCTTATCAGCAAATGCAGCAGAAAGTGATGGTCACGGGCGAAGGACACCGTTTTCCTGCGGGCCAGCCGAACGTTCTGAATCTAAAGTCAGAGCCAGATGGTATTGCAGAACTTGGGTTTGATTTGGCATCACGCGATGGCATGAAACAGACGATTGCCAAAGTGAACCAGCACCTAAGACAAGTGCAAACGAGCTTGCAGGAAGCGAAAGCATTTCATGGTGAATTGAATACTCAAATGCGCTCAATTCAAAATAAAACCGCGCAGCTTTCTGTGGATGATGTGAATGCAAAACTGGATGGTTTTGTGCAGAAGTCTGGTGAGTTCACCTCGACTTTTCAAGCGTTGAATGCACAAGCAAACGTGCGTCGTCATACGGTTGTTGCGTTGCTAAAATAACGAACACTCCAATGATTCCCGGCTTTGCATCGCTATCGCCCCCCAATAACGAGAACGGTGCATTGTCGGGAATCTCTCTTTAATTCGTTTATGGTTCGAGTGCTTTTGCCACCGAGCGATTCAATTTCTGGAATAACCACCCAAGCGCGATTAAAGATGCTCCTAAACCTAAGAAGCTGATTGCTCTCCAGAACCCATCCAGAGAACTAACATCCCATAAGAATACTTTTAGTGCGACAAAAGCTAAAACCACTAGACCCACGCGCTGCATCATCAACCCTCTGTGTGTCACACCGCGCCAAGTAAGCAATCCACCTACGAGCAAACCTGCTACTGAATAACTGAACAGTTCTGCCATGCTAGTCGGTTGGTACAGCATCATGGATGTGGTTTGCCAGAATTGACGGATAGACATACCTAACCAAATAGCAGCAAGTGCAAAGCCTAGGCTAGCAACCGCAAATCGATGAACCTGTAACGTATTCCAGCCTCTAAATGTTGCGATAATTAGGATACAAGCTGGCAGCAACCAGCCGACGCTTAGCATATTAATGACGGGAAGTGCTTGTGCTGAGACGTTGTCAGTCACCAATGGCGACTCTGCCGTATTAAGCAAAATTATCAGCAATGCGAAGGCACACCAAAGCAGGTAGCTGTAGGCTTCATAGATGCGGCTTAAGCGTTGTGCAAATTGGCTACGGTAGCTGTACACCAAACCCATAACCAACGCTTGGTTAGCAAAAACGATGGCGCTTGTGAAATCAAGGTGTCCTAAATAGCCGTACTGCCCAGTTAACCAGTAGTTGGTTTGGGTAAATAGTGCCATTAAGAATACATGCAAAAATGCACCTTCAAACCAGTTGGTCAGTTCGAGGTCCACTTGCTTTAGCGTTGCTCGAGCATAGAGCAGGATGATGAGAGACGGTAGGTAACTCACAATAACCCAAGCCCAATGTCCTGCTTCTACGGGTTGCCATTCAGGGATGAAGGGTAAAAGTGTGAGGCGGATGACCAGTATCCCCATCGCCACTTTAATCGCCCAACTTGCGGGGCGAAATACCCCTGATTGAGTCTGTAACGCCATTACGGCAACTTGTATCGAGATTGCTGTCGTCAACCAGGTATCGCTTAACCAAACAAAGGCGACGCCTACGATTAAAGCGTGCATGACGGCTGAACATTCCAATGCTAGCGAATGCAAGCGTTGACCAAGTACAACGTAATAAACGGTCACCAATGCGCAGAATGCAGTCCAGTGCCACAGGTAGCCTTGCATAAATTCGTCGATATAAAACAACGTAATCAAACTTATTGCTGGAGCCAGTACCAACAGAAGTACGCCGCTGAGTTGCGATCGGTCACTGAGTGACTGGCAATAAGTTCGACAGCAGATCAGTGCAATACTGGTGGCCAATGCGAGTAAGATACTGGCACCATGTTCTGGCATATACAAAGCGTCAAACGCGACAGTGAGGACAACAAGTGCGGTCGCAGAGACCAATATGGAAGGCAAAAATACGCGCAATGACCAACCTGTGCGAACCGCTGGGAGCCATACTGTCGCAACGAGCAGCGCATAACAGTACACCATTTGCAGTGTGTCCAATTCTGGCATTCTGGTGACAGCCGAAAAGGTCAATAACGCAATCGCGAGAGAGGTAGCGGTCGGCGGATTTGTCCACTTATTCTGGCAGTGATGATAACGAGGATTGAGTGTCCAACCCAGTCTTGGAACGGCGAAAATAAGATAGAGCGTAATGGAGAGATAAATAGCCAGCCAAAGAAAAAAGTGTCTCAAGCGTCATGCTTTCAATGAGCAACAGCATCCAAACAACATGTGGAAGCGCGATGCTTGGAGAAATCCATGCACTACGCACTTTTTGCATTAGCAATGTTGCCGCGACCGAGATCGCGCTGATATACCCAGCTAATAAGAAGTAATTAGGCTCGCTTCCACCAATCCATAACGGTGCGGTGTATCCACCAATCAGACCAAGCACCGCCATCAACGGCCCTTGCTGTAAAGATAGAGCCAAGCTACAAAATGCAGCAGCGGCTAAGATGATAAGCGAGACACTAGGCGTCAGCATTTGATAAACAACAAACGCAAAGATAACCGTGCAGTAAATGCCAGTTAGCCCGGTTCCGGTAACGGCGGCAGGCACATAAGTAAAGCCTTGGGCTCGTGTTGCTCGTTGAGGATTTTGTTGTTCTTTGCGGTGGAACCATTCGCCAACAAGCACCATAAGTAACGAGAGTACAAACGCAAAGGATACACGCATAAGTGGCGAAAACTCAATGTGACTACCAATAACCTGTACGAGATACCCCCCACCAATTAGCATTGCCAGCGCGCCCACCCAAACCAACCAGTTTTCTTGAATGTTGCTAAACAGACTCTGCACTCTACTTGGCAATATAGACTCTTGTTCTTGACTAAAAACGTCCAGTTGAACTTCGCTTGCCTGGTATTGAGCTTGATGTGTTGTGTTTGGATAAGATGCTCGGTCGGTAATCGGGTCATGCTCCTTAGAGGATGAGGAGTTTGCCTCTTTTGTTACCTCTTCAACGCTGGATTGTTGACGCGTTGGTTGGTTCGAGTCCTTATTTAGACTGACTCGCAGTGATGTTACCTCTTCACGAAGTTTGGTTAGCTCTTTTTCTAAAAGTGCTGCTCGGTTGGCGGCTTTCACTCCGATGAGGATGGCGAGCAACGCCATGAACAGTGCTAGTATTACGTACAATCCATTTCTCCTTGCGTACGTCGCGTGACACACGATTCTTAACTTTGAGCACGTACGCTAAAGCTTAGTCCAAGCGCTTTGCCTTAGGTTCATATAGTGCTAGGTTCCGCGCTTTCTTTAAGAATCATTCTACATAATGAAACTCAATGCGTAATGATGAATTCGACGAAGCGACATACTTGTGTGTCACTTTAAGATCTGATGAACAGAAATGAGTCGTTAAGTCATTGGGGTTCAACTATATTCATAATTCTGATGCGATACCCAAGTGACCTCAAAAATGTGCATTTCAGAGGCATGCTGTCGAAGAGTCGAAGGTAAGCCGTTTAGTCTGCATGCCAAGTCATGCTTATTGAACCGCACGCCCGAGGTTATTTGGGTATAGCGCATTCACGCGAAAAAAGACAAAACGGGTAATGATTAATGCAAGTGGGTAATGAAGCGCTGGTTCTATCAGCGGTTGGGGTCATTGGTTTAGGTTGTCAGTGGTTGGCATGGCGATTGCGCTTACCAGCGATTTTATTTTTGCTGCTAGCCGGGTTGATTGTCGGGCCATTTATGCAGTGGTTAAATCCAGATGAGATTTTAGGGAATTTGCTCTTTCCGTTGGTTTCATTGGCGGTTGCGGTGATTCTTTTCGAAGGCAGCTTGACCCTAAATTTTAAAGAAATTCGCGGTGTGAGTGGCTCAGTCTGGAGTATCGTTTCCATCGGGGCCATCATTTCGTGGGCAGCAACCAGTATTGCGACGCACTATTTCCTCGGTTTTACTTGGGAGCTCGCCATGTTGTTCGGCAGCTTAACCGTGGTAACAGGTCCGACGGTGATCGTGCCACTTCTTCGGACGGTAAGACCCAACAGTACGCTTGCCAATATTTTGCGTTGGGAGGGGATCTTGATTGATCCACTCGGTGCGCTTTTTGTTGTGATGGTTTATGAGTTCATCGTATCGCACAGCGCGATAAATAGCGCCGAAGTGTTCGGAACGCTCATTGCCGTGGGCGTCATTCTTGGTGCGGCCTCTGGCGCAGCAGTCGCAACGATTATGCGCCGTGCGTGGCTACCGGAATACTTGCAGCCATTTGCGGTTTTGATGATCGTGCTCGGCGTATTTTCCGTCTCCAACCATATCGAGTCTGAAGCCGGATTGCTCACGGTTACTGTAATGGGTATGTGGCTTGCCAACGCAAAGGGCATCAATATTCAACAAATTCTGCACTTTAAAGAGCACTTGACCATATTGCTGATCACCGGCCTATTTATTTTCCTTGCTGCACGCATTAGCTTGGATGATTTTGCTGCGCTGGGTAGTGGGGCGTTATTGCTGTTTGTATTTATGCAGTTGGTGTCGCGCCCGTTGTCGATTTTCCTCTCAACCATCCGCAGTAACTTGAGACTTAAAGATAAACTGTTTCTGTCTTGGGTTGCACCGCGCGGTATTGTCGCTGCCTCTATTTCTTCTCTTTTCGCGATCAAATTGACCGAATACGGTATTGATGAAGCGATTTTATTGGTTCCTATGACCTTCATGGTGATCATCGGAACGGTTGTTTTACAAAGTGCAACGGCACGTCCTGTCGCATTGATGTTGGGCGTCGCGGAGCCAGCGCCACGCGGCTTCTTGTTGATTGGTGCTAACCGAGTAGCAAGAGAAATTGGTCAAGCGTTGGCACGTTATGACCGCCGCATATTGATGACCGATTCTAACTGGGAGTACATCAGTCAAGTTCGTATGTTGGGGCTGGATTACTACTACGGAAATCCGATTTCTAGTCACGCAGATGACAATTTGAACCTGATAGGGGTGGGACAAGTCGTTGCATTAACGCCTGACCAGCATTTCAACATTATGGCTTGCATGCAATTTGTCGACGAGTTTGGTGAAGATAAAGTTCACTGCTTGCAAAAAGTGAAAACCAACGGCAATGGTAGCGAGAAGCACTCTGTGGCTCAGGAGTACCACGGTAAATTGCTGATGGGCGGTAACGTAAGCTATACCCAGCTGGCCAGTTTGTTGAGCCGCGGTGCAGAGATAAAACACACGAAATTGAGCGACAACTTTACGTATCAAGACTATTTAGCACACCACAAAGGGAACTCGGTAGTACCGTTGTTCCACGTTGAAGAAAAAGGAAAAATTCAATTCTGTGATGACCCTGAGCAGTTTGCTCCAACCACCACAAGCACCGTTGTGTCTCTGATTCTGTCAGAAAACGCAAAGTAAATTAGAGAAGTATGCGGCCCATTTTTATCGTGGTGTCTCGCACGCTGATTACTTCAACTTGGAGAAACACTCGCCTGCTTGTTTAAAACAGAAGGCGAGTTTCTCTTCCTATAATGTCAGAGTAAGTCGTGATTCATTACTGGTTTCGGAAAAGTAATCTCGTGAATTCAGAAAATTCGCATTGACGTTACTGATAAGGATCGCAATACTGCGCGACTGTTTTACTTTAGGGTGACATTATGGCTCCGCAAACTAACCGAAAAGATTTACATCTAGACGCTGTTTTACATCATGACATGAGCATGAAGCATAAAACGGCGGGCTTTGAGTCTGTCGAGTTTGAACACTGCGCGCTGCCAGAATGTGACTTTCAGGCGATCGACCTGTCGACAGAGTTTCTTGGCCACCGATTGGCGCTGCCGTTTTTGATTAGCTCTATGACAGGTGGAGCGAAAGACGCTGAAGTGATCAATTGTCGTTTGGCTGAAGCCGCCAGTGAATTAGGCATTGCGATGGGCGTGGGGTCGCAGCGTATTAGCTTAGAAGAGCGCCAACACGCAGGTCTAGGTAAAACCATTCGTGATTTAGCCAAAGATGTGCCGCTTTATTCCAACCTTGGAGCCGCTCAGTTGCGCGACAAAGGTAAACTTGATAATGCGCAGCGTGCGGTTGAATCCATTCAAGCGGATGCGTTGTTTGTACACGTAAACCCAATGCAGGAAGCGTTTCAGAAAAATGGCGACCATAATTGGATTGGGGTCTTACACGCTATCGAGCAGCTTAAATCTCGCGTGAATGTTCCGATCATTATCAAAGAAGTCGGTTTTGGTATAAGTGGTCACGTTGCGCAGCGATTGGTTGACGCCGGTGTGGATGCTATTGACGTAGCGGGCGCGGGTGGCACAAGTTGGAGCGCGGTTGAAGGCTATTGCCAAGATAACCCGAAAATGCAGCGTGCAGCCGAACTTTTCCGCGATTGGGGCATCCCAACGGCAAAATGTTTGACTCAAATACGAGCACAGTATCCTACATTACCTTTGATCGCCTCAGGTGGTGTGCATAACGGACTTGAAGCGGCGAAAGCCATACATTTGGGCGCCAATCTCGTTGGGCAAGCGGGCGCAGTCTTGAAAGCGGCTACCATAAGCACTCAAGCGGTGGTCGAGCACTTTGAGCAAATGGCGTTAGAGTTACGTTTAGCATGTTTTGGCACGGGGTCTTCTAAGATCAGCGCATTAACGCAAGCGCGCAGCCTATAGGTGTTTATGGTGTCATTTACGCAGCTTGGCTCAATAATTTTTCGGTGTCTTAACACGTAGACTGATAATTTCGTTATAGTTGATATAAAAGTCACTTCAACAAGTGACTGCTTAGTTCAGACCGTTGAATGGGCATTTGTTGAAGCGATTGAGTTTTATTTTAATATTGTTTGCAACTGGAACCTTAAATTTATGAAAAAACTAGTCATGCTGATGTTGGCGGCTTCTGCTTTAACCGCTTGTAGTGATGAAGTGGGCACTGAAGGCTGGTGTAACGACATGCGCGATAAGCCAAAAACAGAATGGACAGCAGACAACGCAGTAGACTTTGCGAAGTACTGTGTTCTTCAAGATGGTGTGGGTAGCGAGCAATGGTGTGAGAACTTGAAAGATAAGCCAAAAGGTGACTGGAGTGCGAACGAAGCCACCAGCTTTACTAAGCACTGCATTTTCTAAGCACTACACTTTCTCAACACGGCGTCTCTCATTAAGAGCGATGACTGTGTTAGACAAAATATTAAGAAAACACCAAGCGTCTTGCTTGGTGTTTTTGTATCGACAATAGCTTGGGCTCTCACGTGCTGAGCACACCTATCTTTCCTCTGAGTAGAGTGTTTTACATTTTCGTTTCATTTTTGAAAACCTGTATTACCTGCCTTTAATTTTTCGCATTGCAGTGGCATGGTGTCGGTGTATTCGTCTAATTCAATTAGATTCATAACAAAAAGGGACTCAAATGGAAGTACTCAAAGGCTCATGTCTGTGTGGTAAGGTGAAATTGGAAGTGGCAGATGAATTCAAGTACATGGGAAATTGCCATTGCTCGGAATGTCGCAAGTTCACAGGCTCCGACTACTCGTCTGCAGGTGGTATCGCTTTGGATAAGTTGCTCATTACTCAAGGAAAAGAGGATATTCAGACTTATCAGAAAAGCGAAAATACCATGTTATGTTTTTGTCGCCATTGCGGGTCGAGCCTGTATTCGAAAAAGAACAATGGGATTGTCAATATTCGCCTAGGTGTCTTGGATGATGCTCCATCCCACAAGCCAAATTTCCATATTTTTGTCGCGTCCAAAGCGCCGTGGCTTGAGATATCGGATAACCTGACTCAGTTTGAGGCCGGGCCCAAATAGAGTAGTAGCGGAAGAGATTTATTTAGTAACAGAGGGCGTTGCAATAAGTTTGCAACGCCCTCTGCACTTTTATTTTTGAAATTAGAACAGAGATGATTATTTGGCGTCTTGCAGTTCTTCTAAGCCACCTGCATTGTGCAGATTCGTGAACCCTTGCGATTGCAAATATTGATACGCTTTACCAGAGCGATTACCACTGCGGCAGTACAATACGATCGCTTGATCTTTATCGACGGCTTGGAAATGTTTATCAAGCTCAGATAGAGGGAAATTGACCGCATTGTCTAAATGCCCCTCAGAGAACTCTTGCGGCGTGCGTACATCGACAATCATTGCGCCTTTCTCAATCAGTTGCCACCCTTGCTCAGCACGCTCAGAAGCCGCCACGTTGGGAGAAAGCAAGCCAACGCACAATGTTGCAAGAAACAGAGATACGACCTTTTTCATTGTTTGATTATCCTTTTTAAGAGTATGTAACCACTCTAGATTTGATTGAACACATTTTCCATCATAAAGAGGTTTTAAGTGGTCGTGAATGTCAAAAGTTTCGATAGAAGATTTTATTCAATTCAATAAAAAATTTTTATGAAATCCACCTCTTGAACTCCAATTTTTCGACCTTATTATTTTCATCGAAAACGAGCAGACGACTCGTTAATCCATCTTTATGTTCAAACTATGTCTTTTATTTTTGGTTCTAAGTAGGAGGCACTTCAAATGAAAATTCGTCCTTTAAATGACAAGCTAATTGTTGAAAGACAAGAGGTGGAAAATAAATCTGGAAGGGGGAATCGTTTTAACTTCTCAGTCGGTTAAAAAATCAAACCGCGGGAAAGTCATTGCTGTTGGTTTAGGTAAACGCCTTGAAAATGGCGAACGCGCTGCGATGGAAGTCAAAGTGGGCGACCAAATCATTTTCAATGACGGTTACGGCGTGAAAACCGAGAAAATTGACGGCGCAGAATACTTGATTCTGTCCGAATCTGATGTGTTAGCAATCGTTGAGTAATTATTTTTGTAGTAGTTTTTTGAGGAGATAATTATGGCTGCAAAAGACGTATTATTTGCTAATGACGCACGTCAAAAAATGCTGAAAGGTGTGAACTTACTGGCGGACGCAGTAAAAGTGACACTAGGCCCTAAAGGCCGCAACGTTGTGCTTGATAAATCTTACGGCGCGCCAACGATCACCAAAGATGGCGTGTCTGTAGCGAAAGAAATCGAACTGAAAGACAAGTTCGAAAACATGGGCGCACAAATGGTGAAACAAGTGGCGTCCAAAGCGAATGATGAAGCGGGTGACGGTACAACGACGGCTACCGTGCTGGCGCAATCTTTCATCAATGAAGGTCTTAAAGCGGTAGCCTCTGGCATGAACCCAATGGACCTAAAACGTGGTATCGACAAAGCCACTGAAGCGGCGGTTGAGAAACTACGTGAAATGTCTAAGCCATGCAGCGACAAAGAATCCATTACCCAAGTGGGTAGCATTTCTGCAAACAGCGATCGCGCGATCGGTGAAATCATTGCAGAAGCGATGGAAAAAGTGGGTCGCAATGGCGTGATTACGGTGGAAGAAGGCCAAGGTCTAGACAACGAATTGTCTGTGGTTGAAGGTATGCAATTCGACCGCGGTTACTTGTCGCCATACTTCATTACTAACCAAGAAAATGGCAGCGTAGAGCTAGACAACCCTTACATCCTATTGGTGGACAAAAAAGTCAGCAGCATCCGCGAGCTATTGCCAGTGCTAGAAGAAGTGGCGAAATCTTCTCGCTCGCTATTGATCATTGCTGAAGACATCGAAGGTGAAGCGCTAGCGACATTGGTTGTGAACAACATGCGCGGCATCGTGCGTGCGACTGCGGTGAAAGCACCTGGTTTTGGTGACAACCGTAAAGCGATGATGGAAGACATTGCGGTACTAACCGCAGGTACGGTCATCTCTGAAGAAATCGGCCTAGAGCTTGAAAAAGCAACGCTAGAGCAACTAGGTAGTGCGAAGAAAGTGACCATCACCAAAGACACAACAACCATCGTGGGTGGCGCAGCAGAAGCAAGCGCGATTGCTGATCGTGTGGCTTCGATTGAAAAACAAATCGAAACAACCACTTCTCAATACGACAAAGACAAGCTTCAACAACGTGTTGCGAAGCTTTCTGGCGGCGTAGCGGTGATCAAGATCGGCGCTGCAACCGAAGTTGAGATGAAAGAGAAGAAAGACCGCGTGGACGATGCGCTACACGCTACTCGCGCAGCGGTTGAAGAAGGTATTGTTGCTGGTGGTGGTGTTGCCCTAACTAAGATCGCGAAAGAATTGGCGGATCTAAAAGGCGACAACGATGACCAAAACGTGGGTATCCGAGTTGCGCTACGTGCAATGGAAGAGCCTCTTCGTCAAATCGCAACCAACGCAGGTGACGAAGCTTCAGTTGTGGCGAATGCTGTCAAAGCGGGTGATGCCGATTACGGTTACAACGCTGCGACAGGTGAATACGGCAACATGATCGAAATGGGTATCTTGGACCCTGCGAAAGTAACACGCTCAGCGCTTCAATTCGCAGCGTCTGTTGCTGGCTTGATGATCACCACTGAAGCGATGATCACCAACCACGTTGAAGACAAAGAACTTGATATCTAACGTTATCAATCGTTAGTGATTAAGTAAGCGTTAAAACAACAATAACATTGCAAAACCTAAGCGGGCTCGCTTGAGCCCGCGAATCAGTCATTTGAGGTAAGTGTTATGACCCGTTTACCCGCGTTTTCTTTCTCAATATCTGAGCCGAGCGGTAATGAAGCTTCGTCAACGTGGCCGACGGCTATTCACTTCCCCCTCGTTCCAGCTGGGCCAGAGTTTTCGATCGAAAATGCTCTGCCTAAACGTCCGACAGTGACAATATTCACTATCGATTTGTCTCAGTTATTTAAAGGGGACGCACGGGTCATTCATTAACTGCATCGAAACAGCCAGCGTAAGTTGGCTGTTTTTTTTCATTTCTGGGTGTAGGTCAAATTATTGATAATGTGAATCGTTTTCGTTTGATTGTCGCTACTTGTTCAATGTGTTAGCTTAAATTGGGACTGTTCCCAAGTGAGGTAATAAAATAATGAATAAGAAAATACTGCTTCCCTTAATGTTAGGGATTTCCGCTACTGCCGCTGCTTCTGATAACAAGGTTGTAGAAAGTGTCTTGATTGATGACATCGCGCTAGAAGGTTACGTGAAGAAAAGTTATGAGGTCGTGATGCAAAGCGAGCCTGAGCTTTTCCCGTACGAGTTTCGTGGTAGCCGTGTGCAGATGAAGTTACTGGTTGAGTTATTCCATAACTCAAAGAACGATAAAAAAGCGGCTCGCGTGATCACTCTAGGGAATGGTTATGTACCAGGTAAGCCGGGTGTAAAACACACTTTTGATGCAGCGATTGTTGACCGTTTTACTCAAAACTACCCAGTTGCGTTCGATTACAGCATCTATCAAGCTGGTGGCACGCCTGTATTTAGTGAGGATTACTCACCGCAAAACGAAGCCAATGATGTTTCGGTATCGACAACCACGGTTGCACCGTCTATCGGCTTAACCGCGACTGCAACACCGGGCTCGGCACCAAGTTTTTCTGGCTCGTTGACGACCGATCTCGGTGTGGCTTATACGTCTCGTTACTCGAGTAAGGATTACGTCACCGCAGCCAAACCAAAGGCTTCCATGGAACGCGGTATGGGCGTTAAGTGGACCACCTCTCTTAGCCAGATTTACACCAACGACTACCAGTACTACGGTAAATGGGCGGGTGTTTACCACTACACAGGTTGTTCAAACGAAAACCTATTACCAGAAGAGAACTTGCCGCGTTTGATCTACGGTTTCAAACCGAAATTCCAGTACGTGTTCACACCAGAATTTGAGCGCGGAGAAGAGCCCAAAACGGAGATGATTGCACGAGCGGGCATGAAAGAAGTTGACGAAGGTTTCTCTCGCAATGCGTGTAACTGGTACGATCAAGGCACAACGAGCCATTACACTGAGGCGCAAATTCGCTTCACGATTGATTGGGATAAGCTCACCGTTATCACTCAATAAACGTTTCACTTACCAGACTGAAGGTTTGTGGATTGTAATGCGGCTCCAGTAGCCGCATTTTTTGTGTTCAAACTCTGACCGCAAACGTATTAAGCCTTTAAGCCCAGCATCGCGCCGAAAATGACCAAACCCGCCCCACATGCTTGATTGAGTCGATGCTTAATCTTCAACAAGAAGGCTTGTAATTGGGGGGACGTGAATAAAACTGCAACGATAGAAAACCAAATGCCGTGCAGCGCAATCATATAAATCCCGTAAAACAAGGCGATATGTTGCTGACTAGAATCGGGAGAAATCACTTGGCTAAAAATACTCAGAAAAAACAGCATCGTCTTAGGATTGAGTAAATTACACAGAAAACCCTGCATGAAAAATCGCCACATTGAATACTCGCTCTGTTGAATGGTTTCTGAGTTTGACGCAGGCTGCGAGGAGAATATTCCTTTAATCCCAAGGTAGACAAGATAAGCAGCCCCAAGATAGCGCACGAGATTAAACAACCATTCATTTTGTGAAATTAAGTAACTAATCCCCAGCATGGAGTAAGCTATGTGGATGCTTATCGCCATGCTGATACCAATCGCACTGTACACGCCAGCTTCTCGTCCTTGATTTAAGCTGTTTCTTAATACCAAAACAAAGTCTGCGCCAGGGCTAATAACAATAAGCACCCCCAATAGCGCAAGAGTTACAAATTCCATATCGGTTTCCTGTTTGAATGATGAAGTCTGTGATGTAGCGGAATTGTAGGCGTCTTTGTTACTGACTATAATCGAAAAATATTCCCATATTGGTGAGAAAAACTCACAAATGCGTCACCTAAAATCTTTCTATGTCTTCCACGTTGCGGCGAGCTCTTCAAGCTACACTGAAGCGGCTGACAAACTGAACATCACCCACGGAGCCGTGAGTAAGCAGATCAAGCAACTTGAGCAATATCTGTCGCAACCTTTGTTTTTGAAAGAGGGCAGGAAATCCGTGTTGACGGCAGAAGGCGAATTACTCAAGACATACACAAAAACGGCATTCCAAACGCTAGAAACAGGCGTGAATACACTCATTCAAGAAAAGCATCAGCATCTTGAAGTGTCTTGTGAACCGACATTAACCATGCGTTGGTTGATGCCAAGGCTTGCTGCGTTTAATGATGAACACCGTGCTGATGTTCGTTTGTCGACGGCGGGAGGCCCGGTAACATTAGGATCAACAGGGCTTTCGATGGCGGTTCGTCGAGACGATTTTGCTCAGCAGCACGATTACAATAAAACCATTCTTGTTGAAGAGTGGGTGGGGCCAGTATTTTCTCCTGAGTATTGGCAATCCATTCAAGACGATTTGGATGCAGTTCGATTGTTGAATAGCCAAACTAGACCGCATGCTTGGGCGGATTGGCAGCAATCAACACGTTGTGAAACCTTCAACGGCAACACTCAGCAATCATTTGCGCATTTTTATTTTTGCATACAAGCCGCGGTGGATGGCTTAGGCGCGGCGATGGGATCGTATCCTTTTGTTATGGACGATATTAAGCGCGGTAATTTGGTCGCGCCATTTGGTTTTGTGCTATCAGGTTGCAATTATGTTTTATTGAGCCAAGATAAAAAGCGTACAGAACTCGAACATAAATTCATCACGTGGTTACAAACGCAAATGGTAGAGTGTGTACCACTACCATCGCAGCAAAATACGCAAGGCGAATAGAAGGCGTAGAGCGTGATTACGTCAGTCAGTTTGATGGACAAGGGCTTAGGAAATTGGAAATGGAAAACCTCAATATTGTTGAAATCAAATCATTTGTTCCAGCGAAAGATTACGCGCTGTCAAAACGTTTTTATGAGGCGATAGGCTTTGATATGGCGTCAGACTTCGGTGATGTGGCGTACTTCTCTCAAGGCAGCTGCGCGTTTCTTTTACAGAATTTTTATGAGCCAGAACACGGCAACAACTTCATGATGCACTTGCTCGTAGAAGACGCAGAAAGCTGGCATCAGCACTTATCCAAAGTGGGCCATGAGGAGTTTGGCTCGCGTTTGACTGAGCTGGTCGAGCAACCTTGGGGTATGCGCGAATGTTGTTTGTTTGACCCTAGTGGCGTTTTATGGCGAATCGGTCAGAACATGAATACTGATTAACGCCAGTCCTCTTTTCATCACATCTATATCGCGCAGGTATTAAGATCTCGATACCTGCGCGTTTTTTGTTTTTTTGCTTAACCTTGCCAACGTTTCTCGCGCACTCACGCCTTTTTCGAGGTGGTGTGTGATGGACTGACCCCAATAAGTTCCTCAAGCAGCATGTCTTTGAGTTTTGCTCTGACTTCTGCCCCACCGATTAACGCCAAAAGTGCGAGTCCACCTGGGATGAGAATCACCATCAATATTGGTCTTAAAATATAAGAAAAGCAGAATATGGTCGGCAAGAAAATCAATCCTTGACCTAGTTTGTTTAATACGTACATGAGCGATTCCTTTTGTTTTTGCATAAAATTGAGCGTGCTCATTTTTATAATTGAGCGCGCTCAATTTGTCAATGTCAGCCGCTCAAGGTATGATCCTTTCAGGCTCATTAAGTAGACACATCAATGACGAAGCGACAACAAACCAGAGATAAAATCCTAAAAGCCGCGTGGGCATCTTTTGCTCAAAATGGCTATGACATGACGACCACAAGGCAGATTGCGAGAGAAGCAGGAGTCGCCGATGGTACGGTGTTCAGCCACTTCCCGACTAAACTGTCGATTTTGCGCGAAGGGATGCTGACGCAACTGCAACAGATCAGCCAAGAGACGCTAGTCAGTGTGGAAGGTAAGACAGCTATCGACATTGGTTTGGCGTTGACGGAGAAATACTATCGCTACTATTTTGCGAACGTCGAGCTGAGCCGAGCCTTGTTGAAAGAGGTGATTTGGGATTTGGATTATTACCAGTCGTTTAACCAAGAGTTGTTTCAATCTGCGAGCGTAAGTTCTGTTCTTGAAGACAAAATGCCGTTGATTTTTGACTGCTACTTCATGACGCTAATCGCACATTTAAGCCGAGCAGAACCGGATGTTGAAGCCGCGCTTACAGATCTTCATGCTAAGTTTCAGCAAATCATTGCGACTACATAAAATGGCCCCAACGCAGAATTTGAAAGAATATACTGCCTGTCATTTTATTTGCTGGACTCCCACTTTCTCGTTTCAGTTGGCGTCTCACCAAATAGCCGCTTGTAGCTTTGACTGAACTGCCCGAGATGAAAAAAACCAAAGTCAAAAGCGATTTCTGCAATTGTTCGATTATCTTCAGGGCTTTGTAGCACTCTACGTACTTGATTCAGCCGCATTCGGTGTATGAATTGCTTTGGCGAAGTATTACAGCAATGTTCAAAAGTGTACTGCAGTGTTCGGCGACTGACGTGCACAGCGTCACACAGTTCACTGACGGTGATCGGAGTTCTGTAATCTAAGTCGTGTAGCTGTTGCTTTATGCGGCGCATCACATGCTGACGATGAGAGATTGATATCGGGTGGCTTGCGCTTGGTGAACTGATTGAGAACAGTTCGAGTACGATGTCTTTTAAAACCACCTGATGTGTGCTGTCAGACCATCGCGACTCAGTGGGGCCGAGCAAAGTACCCAAGTAGAATTTAAGTTGTTGAATGTGCTTTTCTGTTGGTCCCGCTAAGTGCGGTGTGTTGCAGCCGATACCGTCTAACTCGAGCTGTTTTTCTATGATTTGAACCAGTTTTCTGTCGAGTACTATCCCATAGATAGAAAACTGTTCAGGTGTCATTAACTCAAAATCTGCACCGCCTTGTCTAAGCAAAAGCTGGCTTGCATTAAACTGACAGTGATTTAGGTGTAGCGGCTTATTTTCCGCACTCAAGCCCAACCAAATTCCTCCCTCTTCAACCCTGCATTGCTGTCTTAGTGAGCGGTTACTGTCTTCACGAAATACATGGAAATTGGGAAATCGTCGTTCTCGAATTTGACCTAAAAATCGGCCATCGCTGAGTTGATCGTATTCCTGTTGCCAGTTTATTAGGCTTGCAGCTTGTTGGTTTGCATCCTTTGTGTGATGGATGCACAGCATTGGTGCGGTTTGGGGTGTTTGGTCACTCATCCTTGTGATGCTCATTTCCTTTTTTGTTGAGTCATGTTGGAGCAGTTTTTATGTAACTCATTGTTTATTAGTGTTTTATAAATGTTGCCAGTTTTTGATAACGCTACGGAACACATTTGGCAATACTTTCTTAAAGCTTATTGATAGTTCAGCAAAAAGCGAACCAAATAGTGAAGAGGAAGAGCAATGACGGCAACTTATCGTCGGCAACAAGGAAGTAAAGTCTATACCTTTAAGTCATTAGCTGACTTGATGGCGAAAGCGACACCGGAGCGATCAGGCGATGCGTTAGCTGGGGTTTGTGCTCAGTCAGCGGCAGAACGTGTAGTCGCACAAATGGCGCTGTCTGAGTTACCACTTAAAACGTTTCTTAACGAGGCGGTTATTCCATACGAAAGCGACGATATCACTCGCCTAATTATCGATACGCATGACCTTGAAGCCTTTAAACCGATTGAGCACTTGACGGTCGGAGATTTTCGAAATTGGCTGCTGAGTGAAGAAGCCGATGGTGAAACGTTGGCTAAAATTCGTCAAGGTTTAACACCAGAAATGGTGGCCGCAGTCAGTAAGATTATGCGCAACCAGGATTTGATTCTCGTTGCTAAAAAATGCCAAGTTGTCACGGCTTTTCGGAATACGATTGGTTTGCCGAGTCGCCTGTCTACTCGCTTACAGCCGAATCACCCCACTGATTCTCTCAACGGTATCGCAGCGACCATTTTTGATGGTCTGATGTACGGAAATGGCGATGCGGTTATCGGTATCAATCCGGCAACAGATAATGTGCCTCAAGCTATTAAGTTAATGAACTTAATGGATGAGGTGATTCAACACTATCAAATACCGACTCAGTCTTGTGTGTTAACTCATGTCACGAACACGATCGAAGCCATTGAAATGGGTGCACCAGTCGATCTCGTTTTTCAGTCGATAGGCGGCACGCAAGGGACGAATGATACCTTCGGAATCGACTTGTCGATTTTGAAAGAGGCCCATGAAGCCGCGTTGTCTTTGAATCGAGGTAGTGTAGGAAACAATGTGATGTATTTTGAAACCGGACAAGGTACAGCGTTGTCTGCGAATGCATTTCATGGGGTCGATCAACAGACTTGCGAAGCTCGTGCTTATGCTGTCGCGAAACAGTTCGATCCTTTGTTGGTTAATACAGTTGTTGGGTTTATTGGCCCAGAGTACCTGTTTGATGGCAAACAGATCATTCGTGCTGGGCTTGAAGATCATTTTTGTGGGAAGCTGCTTGGTTTACCCATGGGTTGCGACATCTGTTACACCAATCATGCCTATGCCGATCAGAATGACATGGATAATTTGCTGACACTGTTAGGCGTGGCCGAGTGCTCTTTCATCATGGGTATTCCAGGGTCTGATGACATCATGCTCAACTATCAAACTACCTCATTTCACGATGCCCTTTACGCAAGAAAAGTACTCGGTCTGAAGCCAGCTCCAGAGTTTGAACAATGGTTAATGGAGATGCAGATTTTCGAGAGCGTGCAAGACGTTCGGTTAAGTGAGCAAATCTCTCGCTCGTTTTCGGGAGCAATTAATCAACTGAATAAGGGGTATTCTCATGGGTAAAGTGATCACCATTTCTCAGTCCACACAAGACGAGTCTGAAGTTGTCACACACAACCCTTGGGGCAAGTTACGCGACTTCACCTCTGCTCGGATCGCTCTGGGTCGCAGCGGAAACAGTGTACCAACCAACGAGTTACTCTCATTTCAGCTGGATCATGCCCAAGCTATGGATGCAGTGCATTGCAGTTTGAATATTGAGTCTCTCGTTGCTGGTTTGTCGGACTCTTACTCGATTCTTGAAAATACCTTAGAGCCTCCAGTGGTAGTGAGCAGCCAAGTGAGTGATCGACTTATGTACTTGCAAAGGCCCGATTTAGGACGGCAGCTCGATGAATCTTCTTGGAAAAAGCTCAACTCGATAGCAAATGAGCATAACACTGACATTGATCTTGCGATTGTTATTGCTGATGGACTTTCTTCCGTCGCAATTCAAAACCATGCCGTGCCTGTTGTTACTCGATTGATTTCTCTTTTAAGCGCTGATGATGAACATCAATGGAAATTCGCACCTATCACAATCGTAAAGCAAGGAAGAGTAGCGGTAGGGGATGATGTTGGTGAATGTTTTAACGCCAAGGCCGTGCTGGTTTTAATTGGAGAGAGACCCGGTCTAACTTCTCCGGATAGCATGGGTATGTATCTCACTTGGGGGGCTAAACGAGGCTCTAAAGATTCCCAAAGAAACTGCATTTCCAATGTGCGTCCTCAGGGGCTCAATTATGACGATGCCTGTGAACGCGCATTTTACTTGCTCAAGGAGGCTCGAAAATTACAACTGTCAGGAGTGAACCTGAAAGATCGCTCCGATATCAATGAGCCAAGTGGCGCAAGCATTGAAGATAAACACAGCGACAACTTTTTAATTTCATCAAAGTAGAAGGATTTACTATGTCTAAACATCAGGAGTACTTGGCCAAAAGGCAGCTAAAAAGAGGCACCGCAGGTTGGATTTTACTTGCTGGCTTAGGTGTCTCGTATGTTATATCAGGTGACTTTGCCGGTTGGAACTTTGGCATCGCTCAAGCAGGATGGGGAGGCTTTCTTATTGCTGCTATCGCGATGGCAGTAATGTATTTCACGCTAGTATTGTCTTTAGCTGAAATGTCTGCGGCTATTCCTGCTGCGGGTGGTGGTTACAGCTTCGCAAGACAGGCGATGGGGCCGACAGGTGGCTTTTTCACGGGCTTATCAGTTTTGATTGAATATGCGCTCGCACCTGCTGCGATAGTGATTTTTATTGGCTCTGCAGTAAATGAATTGGTTGGTATTGATGGCCCTGTTGTTTACGCACTTTTCTACGCCGTCTTTATCGCTATTCATATGGCAGGGGTTGGCGAAGCTCTCAAAGTAATGATGGTCATCAGCGGTTTGGCTGTGTTAGCCATTCTCATCACTGCTGCTGTGCTTATTGGTCACTTTGATGTTAATAACTTATTCGATATTGCTCCGGCGACGGCTCAGGCAACAGAAATCTTGCCGTTTGGGTGGTATGGCGTATGGGCGGCGTTGCCATTTGCAATGTGGTTGTTTCTTGCGGTTGAAGGTGTACCTTTAGCGGCAGAGGAAGCAAAAAATCCGGCAAAAGATGTTCCAAAAGGCATCATTGGTGCGATGTTGTTTTTATTACTAACCGCAACTCTAGTAGTCGTTCTTTTGGCTGGTGCGGTTGGTTCAAAGGTCATAGGCGATAGCGCGGTGCCATTAGTTGACGCGCTGAAGCTTACAGGCAATTCAACGATAGCAATGGCCGTGAACTTACTTGGATTGGCTGGTCTTATCGCTTCTTTCTTCTCTATCATTTATGGTTACAGTCGCTTGGTGTTTGCGCTTTCCCGCGCGGGTTATTTGCCGCAAACTTTGTCATTAACCAGTGACAAAAAAGTGCCTTCTCGTGCGCTTTTGGTTCCGGGCGTTTTTGGGTTCTTGGTTTCTCTTACGGGGGAGGGGGACTTAATCTTGGCGATGGCTGTTGTCGGTGCGACGGTATCGTACGCATTAATGTCCTTGAGCCATATTTTATTGCGAATTAAACAGCCGGAGTTAGCTCGCCCATATAAAACGCCTGGCGGGATAATTACTTCGAGTATTTCTCTGGTGCTTTCTTTGATCGCAATGACAGGTGTTTATGCTTTTGATCCCTCTGCCTTTTTCATGACAATGGGATTGTTTCTTATCGGTGGTGTTTATTATGGTTTATACAGCCGCAACAAATTGGTGGCAGCAACTGCCGAAGAAGAGTTTGCCATGCTGTCGGTTGCAGAATTAGAGCTTGAATCAGATGTAGCACGATAGCCATTTCAATTATTGTTCGCCACTACATCAAGGGAGCCATGTGCTCCCTTTGTCATTTCTATCAAAAGTGCATAGCGCACAAATGCATCACTTTAACTTTATAAGTGGTTAATCATGTGAAAGTCTAGTCTGGATAACTATGGCGCAGAGCCATCACAGGTAAAGGTTAAGTTTTCAAGGAAAGATCATGATAAACAAGGTATTTAATACACTTTTGGGAACAGAGTTACCGATTATTCAAGCGCCAATGGCCGGCGTGCAAGACAGCCAAATGACCATAGCTGTCAGTAATGTTGGCGGGCTTGGCTCGTTACCTTGTGGAATGCTGAACAAAGACGCCATCGTAAAAGAACTTCAACTTATCAAACAGGCAACCAACCGACCGTTCAACCTCAACTTCTTTTGCCATGAAATGCCGGAATATGACGCCAACAAGCACGAAGAGTGGCAAAAAACGCTGCAACCGTATTTTGCTGAAGTTGGTGCAACCGTACAGGCTCAGCCAAACGCTCCGACAAGAATGCCTTTCAATCATGATATTGCTGACGCGATTGAACCATTTGCACCGCCAGTGATTAGTTTCCACTTTGGTTTGCCAGACGATGAGCTGTTAGCTCGAATTAGAGGGTGGGGCGGGAAGATCCTTTCGTCAGCGACCACGGTGGATGAAGCACTATGGCTGGAAGCAAAAGGCGTTGACGGCATTATCGCCCAAGGCTTGGAGGCTGGTGGACACCGAGGCATGTTTTTATCGGATGATTTATCTACTCAATTAGGCTTGATGGCGTTGTTACCGCAAATCGTCAAGCGCGTGAATTTGCCTGTTATTGCAGCAGGAGGAATTGCCGATAGAAATGGTGTAGAAGCCGCGCTGAAGTTAGGAGCAAGTGCCGTGCAGGTTGGCAGCGCCTATTTGTTGTGTGATGAGGCAAAAACCTCGTCTTTACATCGATATGCGATTGCCAGTGAGCGCGCGCAGCATACGGCGGTGACCAATGTTTTCTCGGGCAGGCCAGCACGAGGCATTGTGAATCGCGCGATGTCGGAGCTAGGTTACATCTGTGAGTCTGCGCCGAAATTCCCATATGCTTCCATTGAAATGACCCAGTTAAGAGCGCTTATGGAGAAGCAAAACCGAGATGAATTTACGCCGTTGTGGTGCGGACAAAACTCGTCGGGTTGTAAGGAAATATCGGCGGCAGAAATGACATTGTCATTAGTGGAAGGGATTGATTTGAGCTTGTGTTCCTCAGACTGATTTGGCCTGAGGAACACATTTCAAGTGAAGGTTATTGAGGCGCTTTCATCGCTTCAGATTGCTCGCCCGTCATCACGAAGTGCAACTCACCACCCGGTTTGAACTCGGAATGGTCGAAGAAGAAACCGTTATCCAAAGCTTTGCCATTGATGGTGACAGACTTGATGTACATGTTGTCATCGGCGTTGTTCTCTGTGGTGATGGTGAACGTGCCGCCTTTCACCGGAATCACTGCTTTGTCAAATAGCGGACGACCCACAGTGTAAATAGGTTCTGCTGCGTTCACTTGGTAGAAGCCTAATGCAGACATCACATACCAAGCGGACATGGCGCCCACGTCTTCGTTACCAACTACGCCTTCTGGGGCAGCGAAATACATGTCATCAAGAATGTGGTCGACGACTTGTTGCGTCTTCCATGGTTCTGCGGTCCAGTTGAATAGGTAAGGAATATGGTGTGAAGGCTCGTTACCAAACGCAACTTGACCAATCAAACCAGACATATCCGGTGTTTCAGTGCCTTGGCTTTCTGCGGTGAAGGTTGCTTCTAGGTTTTTCTGGAACTCAGCATCGCCACCCATGATGGTTTTTAAGCCCGCGATGTCATGCGGTACAAACCAAGTCCACTGCCACGCGTTACCTTCGGTGTAGTTGCCTGTCTCGTGTTCTGTGCCGTATGGGTCGAATGGCGTCATGAAGGTTTCATCAATCATCACTGGGCGCATAAAGCCCGTCACGCCATGTTCTGCGTATTCTGTTGGGTTGTAATCGAAGTATTTTTTGTAGCCTTTTGAGCGTTCAAGGTATTGCTCTTCCGCTTGAGTATCACCGGCTGCTTTGGCAATTTGTGCGATAGCCCAATCGTAGAACGCGTTTTCTAGACCGTAAGAAACAGACTCAACCGTGTAGTCTTCAAATACTGGCTCACCATCAACACGTTGGATGGCAGGTGTGAAGCCGTTTTTCTCAATGTAATCGATGTGCTTGGTCAAAGTGCGATCCAATACGCCCTGATCCCAATCGGCTTGCAGTGCTGGGTAGTTGTCGTAAGTTGAAGAGTCGATCGCGGCTTTCAGTGCCAGCTCTTTCTCTTGTTGAGTAAACTCTTCTGGGAATTTGGTGATCGCATCCGCAATCACTGCTACCGCTGGATAGCCAACCATGGTGCCTGTCTCGTCACCTAAGTGTTCCCACTTCGGCAGCAAACCGCTTTCAGTGTACTTCTGAACTAGGTTCTTCGCGTACTGCACCGCGCGGGTTGGTTCAGTGATGGTTTTTAGTGGGTGCAGCGCACGTTGGGTATCCCATAGAGAATAAACCGAGAAGTTTGGCTGTTCTTCCGTTGCTTGACCGTAAGCGATGGAATATTCCCCTTCGCCTTCACGAATCGAGCCTTTGCCCATGCCTCGGAATCTACCATCCACGTCTTGATGCACCATAGGCGCAATTTTGGTGTGGTAAAGCGCAGTGTAGAAGATCTCTTTCTGATCTTCTGTGCCCCCTTCAATTGAGAAGTTGAGTGCTTTTGCCCATTTCTCGCGTGCGTTGTTACGCGCAGTATCGAAAGAGACATTCGCTTCGGCATCGTGGTTGTTTTCTGCACCTTGTGGGTCAACCGCAGATAACGCCACTTGCGCATTCAACTCTTGTGAGCCTTCATCTTCAAATTCGATGTAGGCAGTGACGTCCGCTTTGACACGCTTAACTGGATTACCTTGGTCATCGTATATCAATTCAGAAACGTGTTCTGCCGTTAGGCCGTCAACAGGCTTACCATTAGCAAGGATGTAGACGTCTTTGATCTTCTTATCGAAAGTCGCATAGAAGAAGATTTTTTGGTTTTTCGCCCAACCAGAGAAGTGCGCTGCATCGCGCTCGCCCGTGATGGTATGACCGTCTTCGCTCACCGTCAGTTTGTTGCGCAGAGAGGTCGAACCCCAGTCACTGTTGAGGATGGAGTTGAGGTCAATCTTCAATCGTTGTGGTTGACCTTGTGGGTAGGTGTAGCGGTGGAAGCCGACACGTTCAGAAGCTGTAAGCTCCGCTTTGATACCGTTCTCAGCAATCTTCACCGAGTAGTAACCCGCTTCTGCCACTTCTGAGGTTTTGTCCATCTTGACTGAAATCGCTTCGCGGTAGTCGTCGCTGTCTTCGATGTATTTAGCTTTATCTTCGGTAAACGGCAGGAACAGAATGTCACCTAAGCCGCCCATACCCGTGCCAGATAGGTGAGTGTGGGAGAAGCCAAATAGAGTCTTTTTATTCGAAGTGGTAACCTGATGAAGAGTGCCAGCCGATCAGCTCGGTATCTGGAGAAAGTTGCACCATGCCTTCTGGCACAACAGGACCCGGGAAGGTGTGTCCGTTAAAGCCTGTCCCAATGAATGGATCGACATATTTTAGGTTGGAAGTATCGACGCTTGGTGAGGTGTTATCGTCGTCATCGTTGCAGCCAGCCAAACCAATAACACTTGCAATCACAGCGGTGGCGATAGCGGTTTTCGTAAAGTTCATAATCTTGATTCCTTAGGCAGGAAGCGAGTCACTTCCTGCCACTGAGTTAATCTATCTGCTTATTCTTTAAACACGAATTACATAAAACGTTACTGAGCTTGAAGCGCTTCTTGCTTGTCACCCGTCATGACGAAGTGAAGCTCGCCGCCCGCTTTGATTTCGCTGTGCTTGAAGGTGAAGTTGGCATCCAGCGGCTTGCCGTTGATGGTTACGGACTTCACGTACTTGTTGTGTGGGCTGTTGTTGTCTGCGATGACTGTGAACTCGCCGCCTTCCACTGGAATGGTGATTTCATCAAACATAGGACGACCGATGGTGTAGACTGGATCCGCAGGCGTCACTTGGTAGAAGCCCATTGCCGACATCAAGTACCAAGAGCTCATCTGACCCACGTCTTCGTTACCAATCAAACCGGTTGGCTCGCTGGTGTACATCTCTGACATGATGCGGTCTAGGTACTCTTGCACTTTCCATGGCTCATCCGTTAGCGCGTATAGGTAAGGAATGTGGTGCGATGGCTCGTTACCGTGCATGTACTGACCGATGTAACCCGTTAGGTCTGGCAGTTCTTCACCAGTGTTGGAAGAACGCGCATTAAATAGCTCGTCCAAGTCTTCACGGAACGCTTTCTCTGGCGTGGTGTCTTTGCCTTGCGCCAAGTCTGCTTGGTAGATTTCTTGTTTCAGACGGTTGAAGTCGTGCATTGGTTGGAACTTCCATTGCCACGCGTTCCCTTCGGTGTAGGCAAACTCGTCCACGTAGTAAGGGTCGAATGGTAGCAGTGGGCATTTCTCTTTCATCACACCTGAGCCTTCTGGCCACTCAACCATTTCACACTCATCTAAACGATCTTCATCAATCGGTTGGTTGAACTCCAAAGGCGGTTTGTTTGGTGATGAGCTTAACGGGTGGTTTTTCGGACGTAAGAAGCCCGTCTCGGCATCCCAATGGTTAAGCCAGTTGTCGGCACGAGTCATAAACTCTTCTTGCAGTTTTACATCGCCAGCCATGCGCGCGATTTCTGCCATTGCCCAGTCACCGTAAGCAAACTCAAGCGTGTAAGACGCACTGTTCCAGTAACCGTGATGAACAAAGCCGTTTTCTTCGTACACCTTCACTTGCACAACGTTTGCCGCGCCGATGTTGTTGTCTTCTGTCCAATCTGGGAATTCAGACGCCTCGTGGTAACGCACCGTAAACTCAGCCGCTTCTTTGGCAAGTTGTGGGTCGATGTCTAAGCCTTTCGCCATCGCGTCAGCAATGATTGAGACCGCAGGGAAGCCGATCATGGTGCCAGTGTAATGGCTGTGCAGTTCCCATTTCGGCAAGATGCCACCGTCTTCGTATTTACGAATTAAGTCGTTGGCAAACTCTTCGGCACGTTCTGGGTCGATAATGGTTTTCAGTGGGTGCGCTGCACGGAAGGTATCCCACATGGAGTACACAGAGTAGTTTGGTGTGTCGCCCGCGTCTTTTTGAATGCGAGTACGCATCGCAGGGTATTGACCGTCGACATCTTGGAAAATCATTGGCGCGATAGAAGCGTGGTAAAGCGCGGTGTAGAAGATCTCTTTCTGATCTTCCGTACCGCCAGATACCATCATTCGGCTAAGCTCTTGGTGCCATGCGTCGTTGGCTTGAGCACGCGCAGTATCAAATGACACACCTTTCGCTTCTGCTTCTAAGTTCTTCTCCGCACCTTCTGTGCCTGTTGGTGACAAGCCTACTTGGATTTCTAGCGGTGTTGATGATGGTGCGAATTCTAGGTAAGCGATGGTTTTCACTGCGTCGATGTTGTCGTTGTTTACATCGATTTCGGTTTCTGCGCCGTCAACTAAAGCGATGGCTTTGACGATAGGTTGGTTGAAGGTGGCGTAGAAGTAGACGTGTTGGTTGTTCGCCCAGCCATTCGAGCTACGTAAACCGCGAATGGTGTAAGCGTCGATAAACTCCAAATCGCCCTTCATGGTGCGGTTGTTGAAGTGACCTTTGTTGAGAGTGTGGTCTAAATCGAACTTGATATGTGGCGTAGTGCCTTCTTTGAAGGTGTAGCGGTGGAAGCCAACACGTTGCGTGGTGGTTAGCTCGGCTTTGATTTCGCCTTTGTTCAGTTCAACTGCGTAGTAGCCTGCTTCTGCGGTTTCGTTGTCTTTATCGAAGGTGTTGAAAACGGCGTTTTCTTTCTTGGTGAAAGGCAGAACTAGGATATCACCAAGGTCGGTAATGCCTGTGCCAGAAAGGTGAGTGTGGGAAAAACCATACACTGGGATTTCAGTCAGCTTGCCGTGGTCGAAGTAACCGGCGGCAGAGCCCCAACCTTCCATTTCGGTATCAGGAGAAAGTTGCACTAAACCGTAAGGCACAACCGCCCCCGGGAAGGTGTGACCGTCTGCGCCTGTACCAATCAATGGATTGACGTATTGGGTTAGCGTGGTGTCGAGGGATGGTGTACCAGATTTGCTGTTGTCGTCGTCGCTATTACAACCAGCAAGACCAAACATGGCAGCGAGAATAGCGGTAGAGATAAGGGTTCTTTTTAGTTTTCATTTTTATTGGTTCCACTGAAGTGAAGTTTTTTAGGGGGCTAGGTGCCCCCTTTCGTTATTTGGATGGGTATCGGTTACTGCGCTTTCATCGCTTCAGATTTGTCTGAAGTCATGACGAAATGCAGCTCACCACCGTCTTTCAAATCGCTGTGCGCGAAGCTGAAGTTGTCACTCAATTGTTTGCCGTTGATGGTCACCGACTTCACGTAGATGCTCTCTTGGCTGTTATTTTCTGAGGTGATGGTGAATTTACCGTCCGCGACTGGAATCACGGCTTTGTCGAACAGAGGACGACCGATCGTGTAACTTGCTTCGCCCGGTGTGACTTGGTAGAAGCCCAATGCAGACATCACATACCACGCCGACATCTGACCGACGTCTTCGTTACCAATCAGACCTTCATGCGTTGGGTGGTAGAACTCGTTCATTGCTTGGTCGACGATTTCTTGTGTCTTCCAAGGCTCTGCCGTCCAGTTGTATAGGTAAGGCACGTGGTGATCAGGCTCGTTACCCATCACGAACTGACCGATGTAGCCCGACATGTCGTGTGATTGGCTCGTATCGGCGTTGGAGTCCGCATTAAACAGCGCATTCAAGTTGGCTAAGAATGCTGCTTTGCCTTGTTCGGTTACGTCTTCAGGAAGAGAGAAGTCTGTACGGTCGATGTGCTCGCCGCCCATCACGTTAGCCAGGCCGTTCAAGTTGTGCGGAGCAAACCATGTCCATTGCCATGTATTGCCTTCGGTGAAGTCTTCACCACGGTGCTCGGCGCGGTAAGGCCAGAACACGTCACTTTCGTTGAGTGCTTTGCGGTCTTTACACGCGTTGTAGTCCATACCGTCTGGGATAGACAGCGCCATGTTCTCGTCCAAACATTCGGCTTTCAGGTTGTTTGCCCAAACCTTGTTGCCGCTGTTCATGTAAGCCGGACGCATAAAGCCCGTAGCACCCAATGCGTTGCCTTTGGTGTCTTGCAGTTTGCCGTATTGCTCTGGGTTGTAATCGAAGTAGTTCTTGAACGATTCTGAGCGTGCCATGTAGCGGTCGTATTGTTGGTCGTTGCCCGCTAGTTTAGCGATCTGAGCGATACACCAGTCGTAGTAAGCATTCTCAAGACCGTAAGACACCGATTCGTTCACGAGCTCGTCGTATTTATCGACTTTCAAGCCTTCCACATACCCCGGTTTGTCACCAGAGTCCGGCGCCCATTTGGTGTTAGCTGGAATAAAGCCGACGTCTTCTTGGTAGTCGTTATGACGCGTCATGACCGTGAAGCGTTTGTCACCGTTCCAAGCGTCTTGGTAAGGCACCCAGCTCTCGGTTTTATCAAGGTTGAAGTTGACCGTTTCGTCAGCGGCTTTCAGTGCCAAATCAAACTCAGCAGCAGTAAAGGCTTCTGGGTGTTTGACCATGATATCGGCGATAACCGAAACCGCAGGGTGACCGACCATTTCACCGGTGTAATCCGAGTGCAGTTCCCATTTTGGCAGCACGCCGCCCGTTTGGTATTTGTTCAATAGATCGCGTGCGTGTTCAATCGCGCGGTCTTTATCGATGATGGTTTTCAGTGGGTGTGCGGCGCGGAACGTATCCCACATTGAGTACACTGAGTAGTTGACTAAGCCATCTTCTGCTTGGTGCACTTTGCCATCCATGCCACGGTATTTGCCATCGACGTCTTGGTATAGGAATGGAGCAACGAACGTACGGTAGAGCGAGGTGTAGAACATGGTTTTGTCGGCTTTGTTGCCGCCTTCCAGTTCAAACTCGCCAAGGATGTTTTCCCAAGCCACGCGGTTTTGTTGTACGACGTTGTCGAAGTCCCAGCCGTTGGTGTCTGCTTCTAGGTTTTTCAGTGCGCCGTCAACGCCAGTGCCAGAAATCGCCACTTTGACTACCAATGGCTCATCGCTCTTACCAAAGTTCAAATGCGTCAGGACATCGTTTGCGCGTTTTGCCAAACGTTCTGGGTCAGGTTCTGGTTCGCCCGGCATGGGTTTGTGCTCTGCGTAACCACGGTAATCTTCCAAGCCGACTTCGGTAGCGTCAGTTGGAGTCAGTTTGCTCTCAGAAGCCAGCTTGGTGTACAGGTTCTCTTCAATGATTGGATCAGAGAATTCTGCCGCGAAGAACACGGTTTGCCATTGACCCCATTCGTTTGAGGTACGCGCGCCTACGACGGTAGTGTCGTTAACGCGTTTGTAGTAGATGCTGCGAGAGTGGTTGCCGTATTGTTCCAACAGTTCGTGTTGCAGGTCGATACGTACTTTGCGATCTTCACCCGGTTTAAAGGTGTAACGTTGGAACGCCACGCGGTCGGTTGCCGACAGTTCAGCTTTTACGCCAGTTTCTACAAGGTCAACCGAGTAGTAACCAACCTCTGCCACTTCCGAGCTTTTATCCATGGTTACGGCATCGGTATTGAAGCCTGTGTATGGCAAGAAAGCGAAGTCGTTTAGGTCGCCTTTACCTGCGCCAGAAATGTGGGTCATTGAGAAGCCAGAAAGCAAGCTGTGTACTGGGTCGTATTCGACAGGCGAGCCTTTGCCATTCCAACCGTTTGGATCGAAGTTATCTGGTGACGGTTGAATCATACCTTCTGGCATAACTGGAGATGGGTTGACGTTGCCAAGACCTTTAGTGCCGATCAAGGTATCAACGAATTCCAAAGTAGGGGTAGAGATAACTGGAGTTTCTGGATCAGAGTCGCTGCCACAACCAGCAAGACCAAGCATGGCGGTTAACACTGCGGTAGAGAGTAGGGTTCTTTTTAGTTTCATTGTTTTTATTCCACGAGAAAAGGGGACACGAGGTCCCCTCAAAATCATTATTCGCCTAGGTTGGCTTGCATTGCTTCAGACTTGTCAGCCGTCATCACGAAGTGCAGTTCGCCGCCTGCTTTGAATTCGCTGTGCTGGAAGGTGTTGTACACATCCAGAGGCTTACCGTTGATGGTTACTTCTTTGATGTACATGTTGTCTGGACCGTTGTTTTCAGCCGTTACCGTGAACGTGCCAGAGCCGATGTCTACCGTCGCTTTGTCGAAGATTGGACGACCGATGCTGTAGGTTGGATCGGTTGGCGAGATTTGGTAGAAACCCAGTGCCGACATCAAGTACCACGCCGACATTTGACCTACGTCTTCGTTACCGATGATGCCGTCTGGCGTCGGTTTGTAGAACTGGTCGTAAACTTGGTCTAGGTATTCCTGCGCCTTGTAAGATTCTTCAGTACGGTTGTACAAGTAGATAACGTGGTGCGAAGGCTCATTACCGTGAATGTACTGACCGATGTAGCCTGTCATGTCTTGGTGTGCTTCGCCGCCATTTGGATCAGCAGTAAATAGGTTGTTCAGCTTGTCGTTCAGACCTTGCGTGCCGCCCATGATTTCAGTCAGCTTGTCTAAGTCTTGCATGAACGCCCATTGCCATTGCCACGCGTTACCTTCTGTGTAGTAGAACGCGTCAGATTTGTAAGGGTCGAAGTCAGTTGAAGCGTATTTCAGTGCACATGGATCGCCTTCTTTCAGTTCTGTTGGTACGAAGAAGCCCGTGCCGTCTGCGTTACCTGCTTCTGCATCCCAGTGTTTCAAAGAGTTGTAAGAACGAGCTTTGAACTCTTCATACGCGTCCATATCGCCAGCAGCTTTCGCCATTTCTGCGATCGTCCAATCGTAGAATGAGAATTCCAACGAGTACGATACTGAGTTCCAGTTCGGGTAACGAACACACTGTTCTTTCTCGTGGTAGTTCAACTGACCTGCCATGAGTGAGCTTAGGATGTCGTCATGAATCTGTGGGTACTCATGCGGCGTGTATCGAGCTGATTTCACTGATGCGGTGTAAGCTTGCTCTGCATCAATCAAGCCTTTGGTTACCGCGTCGCCCAAGATCGCTGCTGATGGGTAGCCGATCATGGTGCCGGTTTCTGAGCCGTGACCTTCCCATTTCGGCAGTAAACCAAACTCGTCGTTAGATTTACGAATCAAGTCTTTCACGTATAGCGTTGCTTGGTCTGGGTCGATGATGGTCCACATTGGGTGAACGGCGCGGAACGTATCCCACGTTGAGTAAATCGAGTAGTTTGGCGTGTCGCCATCTTTCAGTGTGCGCACTGTGCCAAGCATATCCACGTATTGACCATCCACATCGTAGAACTCGATTGGTGCGATCATCATGTGGTACATGCCAGTGTAGAAGTTGGTTTTCTCTGCGTCAGTGCCGCCTTCAACTTTGATTTTCGCTAGCTTCTCAGCCCACGCGTATTCTGCGTCTTCTTTCACTTTTGCTAGGTCGAAACTTGGTGCTTCCGCTTCTAAGTTTTTCTGTGCACCTTGCCAGTTAACTGGAGAGATACCCACGCGGATTTCAATTGGATCTTCGCCTGTGCCGAAGTTTAGGTAAGCGGTCAGGTCATCGCCTGAGTAAACCGCGCCATTGCGCATTTCGCGCGTTGGTTCTTTGTCTTGTTCACCCAATAGTGCTTTGGCGATTGGTTGGTTGAATTTCGCGTAGAAGAAGATGTCCTGACCTTGGTGATCTTGCCCTTGGAACCAACCAGTTGAGGTTTTACGACCGCGAATGGTGTATTCGTCCACCACTTCTACTTTGTTCTTCAAAGACTTGCCGTTGTTGTTCATTAGGGTATGACCCAAATCGAACTTCACGTTGCGGTCTGCGCCATCAGCAAAGGTGTATTTGTGCAAACCAACGCGTTTTGTTGCGCTCAGTTCTACTTCGATTTGACCTTGATTCAGCTTGGTTTTGTAGTAGCCTGCGCTTGCTTCTTCATTGGCTTTGTCGAAAGAGTTCAGCTGTGTGTTCGCCATGTCTGCGTAAGGCAGAACCAAGATGTCGCCTAAGTCCGTTGCGCCTGTACCTGAAAGGTGAGTATGGGAGAAGCCGTACAGCGGAACGTCAGTGTTAACCACTTCGCCAGTTTCGTAGTTAGATGAATCCCAGTAGCCAGAAGCCGAGTGCCAAGGGTTAAGCCCTGATTCGTGATCAGTGTTAGAACCGATGAAAGTATCTGGAGACAGTTGAACTATACCTGCCGGTACCGTCGCGCCCGGGAATGTATGACCAGAAGCTGCTGTGCCGATCATAGGATCGACGTATTTCAATACCGCAAGATCAACAATTGGATCGCCCGGCAGTGAAGAGGAAGAATCGTTGTCGCTGTTACAGCCTGTCAGACCGACTAGACCACTGAGAACTGCGCAAGCGAGTAGGGAAGGTTTGAATTTCATTTTTAAAGCCTTGTAAATTGTAGGGTTATATAATTAAAAAATCAGGGGTATTACTAAAACTTAAAAACTTAAAAACTTGAAATAGAGCCCTTTGGGGGAAAGGGCTCTTAGGGGGAGGAGCTTAAGGTTTAAGCTTTCACAAGAGTCGCTGCATTACGCATCGCTTCTTTCGTTGAACACTCAACAACGTTTGCTTTTGCAAAGCGGTGAGCGTCTTTTACTTGGATATCGTGAGCTAGAATAACCAGCTTCGCGTTTGCTACATCTAGGTCAGTGATGCGGTTCTGGATACCGTTTTGACCTTGAGTTTCTACTTTGATTTTCAGACCCGCTGCTGCACCTGCTTTCTCTAGTGCTTTCGCTGCCATGAATGTGTGTGCTACGCCAGATGGGCAGCATGTTACTGCTACGATGTCGTACTCGCCTTCGCCTGCTGCTGGAGCCGCTTGAGCTTGTGCAGGTGCTGCTTCAACGATTTCGTCTTCTGCTTCTTCTTCAGCAACCGGTTTCCAGAAGCCAACGATAACTGCTGTTGTTAGTGAGCCTAGTGCGATACCCACAACGTACATTGGGATGTTGCTTGATACAGGAGCTGTGATTAGACCGCCCCATGGTGCGTGTAGCAGTACGTCTGTTAGGAAGCCGAACACACAGCCAACGATACCACCTGCAACGATTGAAGGAAGAACGCGTACAGGGTCGTTTGCTGCGAATGGGATAGCACCTTCAGAGATACCGATAGAACCCATGATTGCTGCTGCTTTACCTGCTTCTTGTTCTTGCTTAGTGAACTTCTTCTTGAATAGGAATGTTGCTAGCGCCATACCTAGAGGAGGCGTACAGATTGCGATACCAACACCACCCATTAGCCATGGTTGAGTATCAACTTGAGTTTGAGCGAATAGCGTTGCTACTTTGTTGATTGGACCGCCCATATCGAATGCAGTCATACCACCAAGAATCGTACCTAGAACCACTTTAGAAGCGCCAGCCATAGAAGCTAGGAATTCGTTCATAGAAGCCATGAAGATCTTGATTGGCTCACCGATACCCCATAGAACGATACCTGCAGAGATAAGCGTACCAACAAGTGGGTAGATGAAGTAAGCGCCCAACGCAGTCATGTTAGCAGAAAGAGGGATCTTCTTAAGTTGTAGAACTACACCACCAGCGATAAAACCAGCGACGATACAACCTAGGAAGCCGCCGCCCATGTCAGCCATGATGCCAGAAGAGATCATCGCTGGCGCTAGTGCTGGTTTGTCTGCAATTGAGTAACCGATGAAGCCACCAAGAATAATTGGGAACAACACCAGACCTTTAATACCGATATTAGAAATATCAGCCAATAACCCGTCTGCAGGAACCGCACCTTTACCGGATGCCATTACCGCCAGAGCCAGTAGTACACCACCCGCAACGATAAATGGAAGCATGTGAGAAGTACCGAATAAAAGGTGACCTTTCATGGTACTTAGGATTTTTTTGAAATCGCTATTATTACTAGCTTGAGCTGTGATTGTACTCATAATTTCACGCCTTATGAATTAATTAAAATATTTAGTATTTGGTTTTCGTCTTTTGCGTTATGAATATCTTCAATAAACTCTTCGCTAAATTTTCCGAATAATTCTTGAAGAACATAAATATGGTGGTCGGCACCGTTATCTGGTGAAGCAATCATGAAGAATACTGTTGGTTTGACTCCCTCTTCGTCGCCATACTCGATGCCTTCGTGCTTTACGCCAACGGCGATTGCAGGCTCTGTCACCGCTTTGCTTTTTGCGTGTGGGTAGGCGATGCCGTCCATTGAAGTCACGCTTAATGCTTCACGTGCTTCGATGTCGGTTAAAAAATCCTCTTTGCTACTAATTCGATTATTTTCGAATAGCATCTGTGCTAGCTCTTCAAAGACTTCTTTTTTATTATTTGCTTGAAGGTTGCCGTTAATTAAATTGACGTTTGTTAGTTCTGTAATCATTTTATGACTCATTGGTACTGAAGTAATGAGTCAAATTTAATTAATGAAGTGGTTTTCGGAAATAAGTAAAAAAAAACCAATAACTATACTTTTGTATCACTCAATCTTAAGTGTGATAGCCGTCATTAATAATGCGGAATATTATAAAATTTATTATGTGATTTATATTCCAGTTATTTTGAAACAAATAACTAGACATGAAAATGAACTGGAGGAGGATCAATAGCCCTGGTTAGGATGCAAAAAGAGGCGTTGCGCCTCTTAGTTTTGAGATAATAGAAACAGCGATAAAAGCTGGCCATTAATTTTTATATTTATGCAGCAAATCTAACGGGATATGGCAGTAGTCATTTGGAAAGCGCGTGAGTCGGTCTTGGTGCTCATCATCACTTGGTACGTAGTTTGTGAGTGGCAGCACTTCTACGGCGATCTTCTCGGCATCTGGTCTTGCTGCAATAAACGCTTTAGCAATCGTTAGGTGTTGCTCGTTTTGGCTATAAACACCGGTACGGTACTTTTCACCTACGTCTTCACCTTGCTTGTTAACGCTGTACGGGTCGATGATCTCAAACAGATACCCCATTAAAGTTTCAACCGAAACTTGTTCGGGGTCGAATTGGGTTTTCACGCATTCTGCGTAACCATCGTATTCGGATTGAGTGTTATCCGTCGTGCCATTTGCTCGTCCTGCTTCGGTGCCAATTACGCCCGGAAGGTGGCGCATAAATTCTTGCACGCCCCAAAGGCAGCCGCCTGCGAAGTAAATCTCTTCCATCATTTTATCCTGTAAAACTTTGCGCCATTATGGACATCACTTTCGCTCAAACACAACTCCAACCATAGATTTAATGACTCATCGATGAGCAGTTCGGACATAAAACAGGAACAACTCGGTGGTGATTTGCTCTTCTTTTTTGTGCTGCTTTTCCTCGCTAGATTGAGCGCAGTTAAGAGCTAAGGGGAATCCTAATGAAAATTGAACATATCGCGATTTGGACAGAACGTTTGGAAGAGTTAAAAGCCTTCTATGAGAAATATTTTAACGCGGTGTCTAACGATAAATACCACAATCCAACTAAGCAGTTTTCATCTTACTTTCTTTCGTTTGAAAGTGGAGCACGATTGGAGTTAATGTCGATGGAAGGTGTGACCGCTTGTGAAAAATCTCATGCGATGCAGGTAACAGGATTAGCACACTTTGCCTTCGCTTTAGGATCAGAGCAGGCAGTGGATCAATTAACCCAAACCTTAGTAGATGATGGCTACCAATGGATCGACGGTCCGAGACAAACGGGTGATGGTTACTACGAAAGCTGCGTATTAGATCCAGATGGCAACCGTCTTGAGCTTACGGTGTAACGCGACTTAGCTTATTTCTATCGTTCATAGGCTGCTTTCATATGAAAGTATTCGGGCGTATACTGCAAGCTCATTAATAAGGAGCGAGCCTGTGAACCCAAGACAAAATGAAATCCTGCAATTAGTGAATGATCGTAAACGCGTTCAAGTCACGGAGCTTTCTGACATTATCGGCGTGTCGGGCGTGACCATCAGGCAGGATTTGAATTTTCTGGAGCAACAGGGCTATCTAAAGCGCGTACACGGCGCAGCTACCGCATTGCAAAGTGATGATATTGATACCCGATTAGAAGTCCGTTTCGATATTAAACAATCACTTGCAAATAAAGCGGCGGACTTGGTATCACCAAACGAAACCGTATTGATCGAGGGCGGCAGTGCTAATGCGCTCTTGGCTCGCACTTTAGCTGAACGCGGCGATGTGACCATCATTACCCCATCGGCGTACATCGCCCATCTCATCCGTAACACTTCTGCCAACATCATCTTGCTTGGTGGTGTGTATCAGCATCAAGGCGAGAGCCTCGTTGGCCCGCTCACCAAACTCTGTATTGAGAACATTCACTTCAGCACGGCTTTCTTGGGTATCGACGGATTTCACCAAGACACTGGTTTTACTAGCCGGGACATGATGCGTGCCGACATCGCAGAGGCCATTCTGGCAAAGAATAGACGTAACATCGTACTGACGGACTCCAGTAAATTTGGACAGATTTATCCTTCTTCAATTGGCAATACCAACGAAATATCGGTGTTGTTAACCGACAGAGCCGCTCCGAAAAGCGACCTTGAGCAAATCAAAAAACTAGGTGTGGAAGTGGTGTTGGGGTAAGTACTAATGGCTCTCCGACCATACTGCGAATTCATTTCCACTTGGTTCGGTGAAGTGGAATCGACAGCCGCCGGGAAATTCGAAAATAGGGCGGATAATTTTTCCACCATGCTGCTCAACTTTTATCTGCGTGGCCTGAATATCTGAGCTATAAAACACTAAAAGTGCGCCACCATTTGCGGTTTGGTTTACAAACTCAGATTTGAAGAATCCGCCATCTAACCCTTGTCCTGAAAATGCAGAGTATTCAGGACCATAATCGATAAAGGTCCAGTCAAAGGTACGCTCAAAAAATTGTTTTGTAGCGTTAATATTGGTGGAACCAAATTCAACGTAATTCAATTTTTCATGTTGATGCATAGTGAAATCCTTCTCGGTTACTATCGTCTCTAGGCGAATTTTTCTACGATGATGTCATCCGCTTTTTCGACAAATAATGCGCCTTGATCCTTGAGCTCTGTAAGCACATTTTCAACATTATCAGGCAGTACTGCGCGAGTTGAAGCAAGGTTGACCACCACATTGTAGCCAAGATCCAGTGCTTGCATGACGGATTTCTTCACACAAAAATCTAGCGCGAGACCACCGATCACTAGGGTATCAACCCCGTTGAATTTTAGAAATTCATGTGCGCCTGTCGTTTTAGTATCGGCAATGTCATGGAAGAAAATACCGTAAGGATGCGCATCAGGATCCATGCCTTTATTAACTTGAAAATCATAGTCCAAAACAGGTGGTAAACCGTCTAAAAGTTCTGAACCTGTTGTGCCAAGCACACAATGGCGGTTCCATTTTATATCCACATTGGGTAGACCGACGGGTTCAAGCATGTTGGCTGGTGTTTCTGCATCCCATTTTGCTTTCGGTGGGTGCAAGTCACGGCTCACCAGTTTTAATCGGCCTTTGGCATGATTACTCAGCAACTCCGGTACGATTTCCAACGCACCTGCAACGGGCAGTTCATTTGGACATAACTCACTAAAGCCCTTCTCTGGATCAACGTCGATCACCGCCGTGGTTTGATAGTTTACTCGAACAGTCATGGCAGACTCCTTGTCTGTCTGATTGCCTGCGTTTATCCACGCAAACAGTTTTGAAAAAAGGTTACTTCGTCGCTGGTCAGCGTATATACCATTGCGGGTTTTCCACCTTTGCCTTTGTTGGTAGAAGCGACTTTATTGGTGGGTTTTAGTACGCCTGAATCTATCAAGCGGCGCTTAATCGTCATTCGGCTAATATCAATACCAAACTCTTGATAAGCAGAAATGATGTCGGCAACCAAAAACTCTTTGTCTAATGCAAACAAAAGAACCGATGTGTATTCAATGGATGCACGAAGCTTCTGCCACGCTTTTTCAATGGTTTTTTGATGGTCAAACGCGAGGGGCTCCTCTCCATTGAGTATAGCCTGTAGCGAAAACCATTTAAGTTGGCACTCTGGTACACCTGCATTGTTGATTTGCTCTACATTGTTACGATCGACCAAGGCGTAGTGCGTAATGTTTAAGCTCCAGTCTTCTGGATCGCGCTTTGGATCACCGTCGATAAACGCTTCGCTAAAATGACGAGGGTAGGTATGGATTTTCTCGCGGCAAATTCGGCGACGCGCCGCCTCAAAGTTTTCATCGGCCGGGCGTCCTCCTTCACTGGTTAAGTCTTTATCAAAGACAAATCCGCCCGGTAGTGCCCAGACTCCATGGTATGGCCGATTTGGATTTGAACGTTTAATCAACAACACTTCCAATCCCTTATCGGCACAGCCTGATAGCCTGAATGGAATAATGTCGACAGATACGATCATGGTTGGGTCCTAATATTGATTTGTAAGTAATCTAGCGCATAACAAGTGGTCAATCAATGGGTAAGTAACGAGTTGTGCGAAACGTTTTTGGTAGTGCTTCATAGTACGCCTTGAGTATAAATCTACGAATGAATCTGACTTATTCACAATCTGTGTGCGAATTCTAGACAGAAAAACCTTATAAAAATGAGTGGTTAGTAACAAAAGTTGACAAACTATGGATGGGTGTTTATTGTTTACGCAAATTAGTTAGTAACAAAAAGTTATATACCCAGGAAGGGCGTGTAGAAGGGCACCTAATGACCACCAAACTATTTTCTTCCCGCATCATTCAAAGCGCTTTGGATTTTGATGTCTACAAAGTCAATATGATGAGCGCAGTAACAGCGCTTTACCCTGATGCGATGGTGTCATACAAATTTATTGTGCGTAGCGAGGAAGATCTCTCTGAACTGCTACCAGAGGTAAAAGCAGAAGTTCTTAAACTACAAGACATTCAATTTACGCAAGAAGAAATCGAATACATCAAGCGTGTCGCGCCTTACCTAAATCCTGACTTTGTTGATGCACTGCGCCATTTCCGTTTCAACCCACAAAGCGATGTCTCTTTCCACAATAAAGCCATGGCCGATGGCTCAAGCCAGTTACGCATTACTATCAATGGTTTGTGGCGAGATACTATTTTGTACGAAACGATCATCATGAGCATCGTGTCTGAAGTTCGTAGCCGTCAGCGTTGGTCAGATATCCCTGTAGCGCAATTTACCACCGTTTTAGAAGAAAAAGTTCGGTACCTAAAATCCGAACTAAAACGTCGTAACATCACTAACTTTAAGTTTTCTGATATGTCGACGCGTCGACGTTTTTCCTTTCAAGCTCAGCGCACCATGCTGGAGTATTTGTGCCAGGAAGTGCCGGAATGTTTGACAGGAACAAGCAACTACCACTTAGCAAAAGAATTGAATTTAACGCCTATCGGTACCGTTGCTCATGAATGGTTTATGGGCCATCAAGCTCTGGTGAATGTGCGAGATTCGCAAAAAGTGGCTTTGCAACGTTGGCAAAAAATGTTTAACGGTGCACTAGGTATTGCGTTGACAGACACGATTGGTATCGATGCCTTCCTTAAAGACTTTGATAAAGAGCTAAGTAACGCGTATTTCGGTGTACGTCACGATAGTGGTTGCCCTTATAGCTGGGGTGAAAAAATGATTGCACATTATCAGTCGCTTAATATAGACCCGTTAACAAAAACGCTGGTGTTTACAGACGGACTTAACTTCGAACAAGCGTTAGATATTTGCGAGTATTTCCAAGGACGTATTCAGGTGAGTTTCGGTATCGGTACTTTTCTTGCGAACGATATGGGTGATTATGTCAATAAAGAGGGTGAAGCCTACCAGCCACTTTCTATCGTGATCAAAATGGTCACATGCAATGGTTCACCAGTCGCAAAAATCAGTGACGAACCTGAGAAAGCCATGTGTGAAGATATCTTCTTTTTGATGAACCTCAAGCGCCGCTTCGAGCAACCTCTTGATTTAAATGAGTGTCGTAAACTGATTGATCGTCTAGAAACTGAAGGTCAAAACTATCTCATCGACGCTTAGGCGTTATCCTCTCTCCTTGATAAGCACCCTCTATCGTTACGACAAATTTATATAGACAAACGTAGAGGGTGATTTCGTTATAGTAATACGCAGAAGTAACCAGATACAGCGTAGGAAAGCACTCGAAAATGAGGTTGTTTTTTTGATGTGCTATGTGCCTATGATTGGTGTAAATCGATACGTTACAGCATCGTGGAAGGTGTATTTTCATCAGACACTAAACTCAGTCTAATCACGTAGTTTATTCCCACGTACCATGAGGTCACTCGGGTATAGACGTCTATCTGCTTTTATGACTTTGGGCTTCGCGTAATTGCTTGAATCAGGAGTCAAAATGAACCTAGTAGTACATTTGCAAAAGAAAGCGATCCGAAAATATGGCTATGAGATGGCCACTCGTCAAGCATGGAAATGTGGCATCAAGGCAAATCTTGTTAAGCGCGTGATCGGCCTTTTTAAAGGACAAATTGTTTGTGTGATTGAAGGTTGTCGCGCAGAGTTTTCTTCTCCTCTTAATAACCCCCTTCACGAAGATGACAAGCAAGGGCGATATGTGTTTGTTGGCGGTGTATGCTGGGAACCAAACAACATTATTGCTCCTGGTTTTCCTGACTTTATGTTTATGCACGTGCGTAACCTGAGTCACCGTCATAAGTATTTAACCGACGACGAACTGTTTTTAAGCTTGGCTTAAAAATAAGCCTCATAGGTTAATCAAGCCTAATCATAATCAGTAATGATACGGTTTTAGCTCAGTTGACATTCTGTTGAGTGTTTCTTGACGTACCTTTTATAAAACAGTGTTTCTTTACTCGTTAATGACAGAGGGTTTGTTTTCGCCTGATGTGATTTCCTAATTGCGATTTACTATACCGCTCATCAAAGCAAACCATACTGGGATGTAAATCATGAATATGAAATCTATCGCAATTGCAACGGCAGTTGTTGCTGTACTAGCAGGCTGTAAAGACAAAACGCCACCAGCTCCAACCCAAGCAAACATTACTTTGGTTGAAGCGGTGACTGAAACGGTGAAAAATCCACACCAAGTATGTAAAGACGTGGTAGTAACGGAGCAAGTTGCTCCTACGGATGATAATAAAATAATTGGTACGGTCGGCGGCGCAGCAGCTGGCGCGGCATTGGGTAACCAAATCGGTGGCGGCTCAGGAAAAGTGATTGCAACTGCAGCTGGTACGATCGCTGGTGCATTAACGGGTCGTAAGATTCAGGAGAACGTGCAACAAGGCGATGTAGTGACAACGACGAAAAAGCAGTGCCACACAGAATACACAACATCTGAAAAAGTAGTGGGTTACGATGTCACTTATGAAGTTTCAGGTGCGCCAACGACGGTTCGCTTAGCGAGCAAGCCAGCGACAAAAACGTTCCCAATTCAAGATGGCAAAGTTGTTCTTCCGCAATAACTAGCTCCCCAACCGAAGTAATTAACAAGCCCTTTTATCTTTGAGATGAAAGGGCTTTTTCACATAAGCGGTGTTTTCATCTATTTTTCCGCGGGAATGTGCAGCCAGAATTACCAGCTAATTTCAGCGTTCGATACAATCACTTTTCGAAAAGTACGAACGGAAAAAACATGGAAGATTTTTACCTGACCGATCGCGGTTTAGCTGGTTATTTCGAAGCGCAATGGTTCGACAAGTTCATCGAAGATAAGCAGATTGGGACGATAAACAGTCGCTCAAAACAAGTCCCACTCTCTTTTTTGTCATCACCTCACTGCTCCCAAGTTGCTGATTTTATTGCGCAGATGGCACTTGAGAGCGGCGTTCAGCCGTATTCCCTACTTGAGGTTGGCGCGGCGCTGGGAAGAAACTATTATGAGTTAGTGCAACGCTTACCTAACCTTAAAGAAGCGACGCTTGTGGAGCCTTCAAATAGGTTGATGGATGGCTTGAAGCAACTATTAATAGAAGAACAACGAGTCGAGCTAACTTATCTTCACGATGTGAACACCTTAAACGCTTTAGAGGTAGAGAATAGAGATATCGTGCAAAAATGTGCTCATGTTGATTTGACGCTGATTAACCAACCTTTTGAGCACGATACTCTCCAGTCTAGCTTTGATTTAGTCGTATGTTTGAACGTGGTTGATCAATGTGAGTCGCCACTTAGCGTGATCAACGCTCTAAAAGAAGCCACCAAGGTTGGCGGGCTGATGGTTGTCTCTTGCACTTATCAGTGGAACGCGAAACACATCAAAAATGAAGAAGAAGCGGTCGATGATATCAAAGAGTACTTTGCTGAAGGTTGGCGTTTAGTATCGGAAGCCGATCATGAATATCGCATCCGGTTTAATGATCGTTTTGCAAGGCAGTTTTTATCTCATGTGGTCGCTTACATCAGAATGGATTAGAGCCACATAAAAAAACCGAGTACTTACGACTCGGTTTTTTTAGTCTTTGAGATAGAGCGCGATTTTAAGTAACGTGCGCCTCTTTTTGTTCTCGCTCTTGCTGAGCTTGCAGCTTTTTCTTGCGACGCTCTCGTTTAGAAAGCCAAACCAGCGGCACAACAATCATTATTGTTCCTATCGCCATGAATATGTCTGGCACTTCTCCAAACCAGATTAATCCCACAAACACGGCACCAATTAAGCCACTGTATTCAGCGCTGGCAATTTTGTTGCTATCAATCGAGCGGTAAGCGATCACACATGTTGCCGCATAAATCATGATGAACAAACTTGAGCCAGCAGCGACAGGGAAAGCACTCCAGTCCCAAGGTTCCGCTTCGATCAGAACAAGTAAGAAAGCTACGGGAATACCTGCCAAGTTTGTCATCAATAACGTTTGCATGACAGATTGATTTTTTGGCAGTTTTCGAATGAGCAAGTTATTGATTGCCAGGGTAATAGCCACAACTAAAGCCGAAATCGCTGCCCAGTCGATCTGATCTGGACGAATGATGACCAACACACCAGCAAAGCCCATGATCGCAGCCGCGACCGATTGTTTAGACAGCTGTTCGCCAAAAAATATCGCGGCAAGCGGCAGCATGATTAATGGCGCGGCGTAGAAGATTGCGTTCGCAGTTGCAAGCGGTAAAGATGAAATCGCCAAAACCATAAATATAGCACCAAGCAACCACACGTGAGCGCGGACAGCATGCCATTTAAATCCTTCAAGAAAATGAGTCTTTTTTGTCAGCAAGCAGACGGGCAGTAGGAAAAGCACTGCGGAAATTTGTCGGAAAAAGACAAACTGAAAAATAGGCACTTCATTTCCGACACTTTTAATTAAAGAGTCCGAAAGCACCGCAATGAGATTCCCAACAATTAATAGCAGCATAGCTGCGCCGACCGATGTAACTTTCACTTATTTCCTCTCCTCTTTCTTTGCCAAAGAGTAGGTGATGTCATAGGATGAAGTGAAGTGATATTTATTAGTTTAAGTATGAGATTTTTAGATAATGAAATTGCCACCACTCAGAGCGGTTCACTGTTTTGAATCTGTCGCTCGAAACTCTAGCTTTTCGCTTGCGGCTGAAGAGCTCAATGTGACGCAAAGTGCCGTTAGTCATCAGATACGATTATTGGAAGATTATTTGGGCGAGTCATTATTTATTCGTCAAGGAAGAAAGCTCTCTTTATCGGATACTGGTGCTCGTTATTTAGAGGATATTAGCCCGGCAATTAGCTCTATTGCGATGGCCAGCCAAAAGGTGAGAGAAGGGGACAAAGGCAGCATACGTTTGGCGATTTATAGCTCGCTTGCCGTAAAGTGGCTTATTCCGCGTTTGTCTGATTTTAAGCGGTTACATCCGGAAATCGATCTGACACTCAATATGGTCGTTGGTGATCCTGAGCAGACAGATAGCGTTGGCGATTGCTTTATCACGGTAGAGAAGCCAAAGCGCAACTATATGTCGGTGAAGTTATACGCGGAAACGCTGTATCCGGTATGCAGCCATAAAATTTGGAAAGAGTTACAAGATCAACCCATTCCAGAAGCGCTTTGGCGATATCCTATTTTGTCGACAGACTCTATTTATCGTGAGAGAGGAAAAGACTGGGCAGAGTGGTGCAGAGCGGGTGGTTACACTTTGCCAAAAGATGTCGATGTTCAACATTTTAGTCATATGTTGTTGGCAATTGAGGCTGCACGTTATGACCAAGGCATCGCATTTGCGAATGATTTTATGCTCAATGAAAGAGATAAAGCGCATGATTTGGTGTATATCCCTTCTCATGGATTAGAGACGGGGGACAGCTTTTATTTTATTCATAAAAAGAGCCGAGCCAAGCAGGCGGAAATCATCAAACTCACCAATTGGTTGAAGCAACAGTGCTTGTAAAATGACTAAATTGTCATAATTAAGAAATAAAGTGGCAAAGTTGTGTTTAAATATTTCATGTTTTATTGAGTTTTTATTCATTAACATCAACTTGGTTTTGAAACCGAGTGAAATGGATAGCATGACGTGCTTAAGGATGGGCAAAACACAACCTCAATAATTAACAGGCAGTGAAATACAATGTTTAAAAAAACATGGCTAATGACAGCCCTTCTAGCAACATGTTCTGTTGCAAACGCAGCTCCTTACGTTGGTGCATCGGTAGGTCAAGCATCGTTTGGTGATGTTAATGGCTCTATCAATGGTGGTGGTACCAACGCTAGCACTAAGCTTAAACTTGAAGATGACTCAAGCCTTTCAGGCAAAGTATTCGGTGGTTACAAGTTCAACGAATACATTTCTCTAGAAGCAGCCATTGGTGGCTACGATGCTTTAGACGGCAAAGTTGTTACTGTTGGTGATATGAAGTATTTATCGATTCAACCAAAAGCGACTCTACCTATTGGTGATCGTTTCAACCTTTTTGCTAAAGCTGGTCTTTCTTACTTCAATGCTGAATTCAAAATTAGCAACTCTGTGATTGACGGTAGCGCAGGCCATACCACCATTTCTGACAGCACTGTGACAGGCATGTACGGTTTAGGCGCAGAGTTCGCTATTACAGAAAACTTTGCTCTACAAGTTGAATGGGAATACATGATGCCTGAGCTAGACATTGCGAAATTTGGCAATGAAAAAGTAACGGTTGATGCTGACATCAACGTGTTCTCTGTAGGTATGAGTTACCGTTTCTAAGAATACTTATTCAAGTTACCTCTTGGCTTAGTACACGTTTTTGACTTCTGTTGGTCGAGCTGAGTCCAAGCTTTGAAATTGTTTAGATATAGCACAGGAAGTTTAGTTGCTAAGCGTCCTGTGCTATTTTTTTGCTTTGGAATAACTCTTAGGAATCTTTGTGAACGATGTCAATCTTAGGTATCTGGATCTACTGTTAAAGCACTTTGAACCTCATCAATATCACTTCGTTACGCTGTCTGAGCTTGAAGTGGTAATTTGTACGTCAAGGCGCAATGTTTCTATTGTGATGAAAAAGCTTGCCTCTTACGGTTGGGTAGATTGGAAACCTGCAATTGGCAGAAGTAACGCCAGTCGTCTGAATATTACTATTTCCCTTCAACAAGCGATGACCGAATTTTTGGTTGAGGAGCTTGGTCGGGGAAGAATGAACTCGATAACAAAACTTATCGATTGGTTCGGCCAAAGTGCTGTCAGGGCGCTGACGATTGCCTCTGAAAAAGTGAACCAGTTGAATGAATCAAATAACGCTATTTTGATCTCCTCTTATCCTTGGGTGTCTAAGGTCGATCCTGCGAATACTTATCGTCATACTGAACTGCATGTGGCGAAAAGTGTTTATGATGTTTTGCTGACTCAAAATTCCAATGGTGGCATTGAGCCTTCGCTAGCACATGAGTGGAAAATGGAAGGCAATGTGATGATGTTATGGTTGAGACCTGGAATATATCGTCACGATGGCGAACTTCTTAGCATACAAGATGTTGTTTGGAGCATCGAAAGACTTAAGGAAATAAAAGGACCAGTACACGAGCTCTGGCAATGTATTGACAGTGTGGTTGCCGAAACATCGAGCTGCTTAAAAATTACATTGAAACATCCGAACATGTTTTTTCCATACATACTAACCACTCCTCACGCTTCTATTCTTTGTCGAGATGTTGTTTCTTTCGGCTCGGGTTATTCGTACCATATAGGTACTGGACCATTTAAAATCAGTGGTTGGAACCAAGAGAGTATGCTTCTTCAAGCACACAAAGAATATTTTTCAGCGCGTGCATTGTTAGACCAAATTACGCTGTCTCATGGTGATGTTAAGGCCCTGAATATGTTGAGTTTTAACCAAACCTCTGATCACGTTGAAGTGGAAAAAATCAGTGCATTTTCATATTTGACCTATCGGGAGCGCGCGGACTCTAATCTCGCAAAAGAAGATTGGCATCAACTCGCCGATTACATCAATGCGCAAAAGAGAATCTATGAGGCGTACAGTGCCATTGACAGTATTCAGTTGGCGACCCAAGAGCACGATTTACTAATAGCAGAGGCTATTGTGACGCCTAAGCTACAAGGTAAAGTAGCGCTAGCTGAGCCAGTCTGGACGATACCGAGTTTAATTCGTCACTCTGAGTGGTTGCACCGTGTGATTCGGGCAACGGGATTAGAGCTGGAGATCGTCATTATTGATGATATTAGTTTTCCTGAAGTCGCATCACATCGAGCGGACTTGCTTTTCCTTGAAGAAGTATTGGAAGCGCCGTTTGAGTATGGCGTATTTGAATGGCTATCTATAGCAACAGGTTTGCGTTTTAGTTTTGATCAAAGCCAGATGTTGGGCCATCGAGAAAACCTTCGCGAAGCCATGACAAATGCTCAACCTTTACAGTCTCTTTTGGGCGTAGAGAAAGCGTTAAGAGAGCAGTACCTTTATTTGCCTTTATTTGTTGGTTATGAAGAAGTAACGAAAACACAGCAAGTGCGCGGTGTTCAGGTGGAAAATACGGGTTACAGCGATTTGCATCGTCTTTGGATCGCTCACTCTAACTAGCATATTTCGATACGGTGAGCACAGAGTATGAATACATAAAGCCATCGCAATGATGGCTTTATGTGGAATGTAGAGTTAGAAGTTGTACGACACACTCGCACCAACAACCCATTGATTTGCACTATCAACAATCGAGGAATCGCTGATACCGCTGCCTAGGCGAGTGTATTGTGTCATTTGGCTCACTTGCCAGCTATCGTTGATTGGCATGACTAGCTTGTAGCCTAAACCATAGCTTACTGTTGAATCACCTTTGTATGCTTTGCGGTTTGCATTTGCTTCGCGTTGTTTTACGCCAAAGTAGTAATCTACGTAGTCTTCACTTTGATAAGTTAGGTTAGCAAAAGGAACAAAATCAACACTACCGAAGTTCATAATGTGGAAGTAAGTCGCACCCGCTAAGTAACCTTTGTAAGCACCACTGATATCATGTTGAAGGTATGTTGAAATCACATTGTGTTGATCTAACGTAAAGTCAGTGTTCAAACCTAAATCGACAGCAAAGCGACGTTTATCCGTGCCTTTCAGGCTCTTTGCAATATCACCGTCACGCATTACACCACTGCCAACAAGGTAAGCACTCATGTTGATTAATTCATTGGTGTTACCGAAGATGCGGTAGTTAATGCCACTTAGATCGGCGTTAAAGTCGTCACCATGGTAGCCGCCATTTAAAATTGGAGCTGTATTGTATTTTTGATCTTTGAAAAGATCGCTGCCATGAGCCACTCCGACTTCCGCGTTCCAGCCACCTTCATTGTTGTAGATGTTACCGTTACGAATATAAGTATCACCAGCAACCGCTGAACCAGCAGCAGTCAGAGTTAGTAGTGCAATTAATGTCTTTTTCATCATTTTTCCGAGTTGTTCTGATTTGTTTTGAACACTGTACAAAATGAAGTTGTAAGCCTCTATCAGCAAAGCGTATGGAAATGTAATGAACCATCAGGATAAGAAGCGGAATGTAAGATCAGAGAAGGACGATAAGAAAGACAACCGCCGTCGATGGAAAGAAAAAATCCGAGCTGGGGTAGCTCGGATTTAGATTATTTATCAGGTATCGATACGAACTTATTGTTGTTTCGTTAAGTTGTATAACGGTGCTAGGTCACCTGTTACTTTTTCGCCATTCATGTCTAGCTTCATAAGTACATTTTCACCAACAAAGTATTGGTTTGGCGCATCTTCGTTTGTCAACGTTACGATGCTGCCGTTTGCATCCCAAGTGAATTGGCCTTCAGACTTTGACTGACCGTCTTCTTTGTCTTGGTAGCTTTCTTCAAGTACGTAAGTGCCATCTTGATTTAGTGTGATGGTCATGTCGATACCTGAACAATCCGCACATGGAAGCGTACCTTTGTATGTGCCGTTCCAGTCAAGGGCATTTTGTGCGTTATGCTCAGAGTCTACAAATGTTTCTTCAGTGATGACTTGTTCTTCTGCTACTGGCAGCGTGTCAATTGTCTCTGTAGTAACTTCTGCGCTAGTGGTGACTTCAGTTTCCGTTGCCTGAGGTACTTCAACTGCGCTTGTTTCGGCAGGTTTCTCATCTTGACAGCCTGCAAGAATGATTACCGCGCCTGTTAGTGCCAACATTGTTTTTTTCTATTTTATCCCTCTTTAAATCAAGATTTTGTATGAGAGTAATAGTAGACATTTATCAGGTATTTGCGTCATCAAAAAGCAATAGAATGATCTATCTATGTCAATAAAACCGAATATGAGCATGAAATTGTCAGGAAAATCAGAACAATGTAAATGTTGATTGGGATATCAAGCTTGAGTCTACAAATAAATATCTAGAGGGGGGCAGAGATAGTGAAAACAGCCCACATTGCTGTGAGCTGTTTTATTAAATCAGTTAAAAGGCCTTATCGATGTTTGAACGTGAGGTGCTTCGTTTTGTGCTGTCTTCATCAGCGAATAAACCAGCAACAGTACGACGCTCTAATTCACCTTTCAAATGACCATGCTCATCGACAACGGGCAGTGAGTATTCGCACGACATGGTTTCAGTCAATATTTGCTCAATGGCTGAATGGGGAGAGATGATAGGCACTTCTTCATAGATATCATCATCCCAGCTTGGGGTTTGAGCTAACTTCGTCGCGTCTAGTAACCCTTGTTGCGTTATCACGCCTTGATAGCCTGCATCGGTCACATGATAAGCATAATCACGTTTAACTCGTTTCATCTCACTGAGCGCTTCTTCAATGGTTTTAGCGGCAATGCGATATGAAGGTGGCTGCATCACAGTCTCAACCGTCAATGCTCGCGCTCTATTGACGTCTTTTACAAAGGCTTCAACGTACTCATCGGCAGGATGCAGCAATATTTCGTCTGGTGAACCTTGTTGGACAAGCTCACCGTCTTTAAGGATCGCAATGCGATCGCCAAGGCGCAGTGCTTCATCTAAGTCGTGAGTAATAAAAACAATCGTTTTGTGTAACTGCTGTTGCAGTTCTATTAACTGATCCTGCATTTCGCTCCGAATCAGTGGGTCCAGCGCTGAAAATGCCTCGTCCATTAATAGTATTTCGGCATTGGTTGCCAACGCTCGCGCGAGGCCTACGCGTTGCTGCTGACCACCTGATAGCTGAGCGGGATATTGGTTCTCATAACCCGTTAATCCAACGGTATCCAACCATTCGTTTGCTTTTGATAAGCGCGCTTCTTTACTTATTCCTTGAATTTCCAAACCGTAAGCGATGTTGTCGATAACAGTGCGATGAGGCAATAAGCCAAAACGTTGAAACACCATCGACATCTTATGACGACGAAACTGCTCTAACTCCTTGTTAGAAAGCTGCATGACATCTACCCCTTCCACCAAAATCTGTCCCATGGTTGGATCGATTAGGCGATTGAAGTGGCGAATCATGGTGGACTTTCCTGAACCGGATAAACCCATAATGACGAAAATCTCGCCCTTTTTAATTTGGAGGTTGATGTCTTTTAGCCCGACCGTGTGGCCCGTTTCCGCTAACACGTGTTCTTTACTATGTCCCAACTTGACGCGCTCAATCACGCTGTCGGGTTTAGGTCCGAAGATTTTATACAGACCGCTGATTTCGATAAGTGGGTTAGTCATGCTTTAAATCTCCCAGATGGGCTTGAGTGCGTTTCGCATACGCTTGTGAAGCGCGGTCGAAAAGAATCGCTAGAGCGACAATGGCTAGACCATTTAAAAGACCAAGAGTGAAATATTGATTGGTAATCGACTTAAGAACGGGCTGGCCCAAACCTTTTACCCCAATCATCGATGCGATGACGACCATCGACAGTGCCATCATGATCGTTTGGTTGATTCCCGCCATGATGGTTGGCATTGCGAGCGGAAGTTGGACCCCAAAAAGCCGCTGTTTACTGCTGGCACCAAATGCGGTTGCGGCTTCCAACACTTCTTTATCCACCAAACGAATACCCAAATTAGTTAAACGAATAACAGGTGGAATCGCGTAGATTACTACTGCGATGAGGCCAGGAATTTTGCCGATCCCGAGTAACATCACAACTGGGATGAGGTACACAAATGCCGGCATGGTCTGCATGACGTCGAGTAATGGTGTCACAACTGACTGAATACGATTAGAGCGCGCCATGGCGATGCCGATAGGGATCCCGAGTGTGATTGCCAGCATGGTACACACCGTGATAATACTGAGCGTGCGCATTGTGTCTTCCCACATGCCGAAGTAGCCAATCAGGATAAGTGAACCAAAACATGCGATGGCCAGTTTCCAAGAGCGACTAGCGGCATAAACGAGGGCGGTGCAGACGCCTAAAACAACGACCCAAGGTGTAGAAATAAGCAGTTTTTCAAACCAGACAAGAAATGAAAGGAGCGGATCAAAGAGAGACTCGATAAGTTCACCATATTCACGAGAGAAATCTCGGTAGGCGCCATCGAGTGTTTTGCGAATCGCTCTGAGATCAGAGCGATCCATTTCTGGGAATTTGCTGAGCCAATTCGAGTCAGACATATTTACTTCCTTTTCTGATATATCTAGGTGCCCTCAAGAGACGTGATTCAGCAAGAATGGCTGGGATCGTAGACCAAGTAATGATTGGTGGTTCGATAGGTCCTCCATCTATTGTTTTACCCTTTAGGCTCATTTCAATGCAGTCGACCTGCACTTTATAGTTACTTAGGTAGACACCGTTTTAATAAAATAATCATTAGTGTTCAAATGAATGATTTGATTGGATTATAGTTTTTCTTCTCCAATAAAATGAATACATTAGCGCGTATTTGTATGAAAAGTCTGCGCAAACTAACGTTTTTATTATCTAGATAATTAGAATTGATCTTTTTGCTCGCTTGTCACCAAAGTTTGCCAATTCTTAGATGTCTAATTAATCCTGATGTCTTACGTATTTATCGTGTCGATTTTTGCAAACTTAGTTTATTGGCATATGCTAAAAATGTTATTGGCATATGCCAGTTTAAGGCGTAATTTGACCCTGTGTTTTCGAGGGATAATGATGGCAAGACCAAAGATAGAAAGACGAATATGCGGACGTGCTGCACACCATTGTTTCAAACCCAATGGCGTGCCATTTCATCAGTTGGAGCAAGTCGCCATATTACCAGAAGAGCTAGAAGCACTGCGTTTGGCCGATTTAGAGGGGCTTAGCCAGCAGCAAGCTGCTGATCAGATGGGCGTCTCTAGACAAACTTTTGGTAACACAGTAAAAAGTGCAAGATTGAAAGTCGCAAAAAGTTTAGTTGAAGGTCATGCATTAGTTTTTCCGGATGAGGAGTCAAACTTATGATTTATGCTATTCCTAATGATGGTGAGCGGGTGGCAAACCACTTTGTTAAAGCACCATATATTGCTATTTATTCTGATACTGACGGTATGCTAAAAAACTTAGCGAACATTGCTTCGATGCCACAAGCAGGTTGCAATGCGAAGTCTCAGTTAATTCAGTCTCTGCAAGAGTACAATGTGGATGCTGTACTTGTACGAAATATCGGTGAACGCGCACTAGCCAAATTACTTCGTAGTGGCACGCAAGTATTCAGGCTTTCTACCCGTAGCTCACTGGAAGATGTACTTGCGGTTCCAAGAGAGCCTCTCATTGAGCCGTCTCAAGGTCGTCCCTCAAACAATCATAAGAAAAATGCTCACAAGCCAAAAGGCGGTTGCGGTTCCTGTGGTTGTGGTGGCAAAAAATCCAAACCCTCCTTGCTGGCAAGACCGAAAGCACCAGCAGGGCTACTTAAAGTGACATCTCGCCCTGCTATACTTAGGCTAAAGACGATGGCTAATAAGGCAGGTTAATATGGTTTGGTTATTTACCTTTCTTGGTTTTCTCGCAATCATTTTGTTGATGTCGCTTGGCGTCATTTTCCACAACAAGCGTATTCAAGGGAGTTGTGGCGGATTGAATAATGTCGGTGTTGATAAGGTGTGCAATTGTGAAACCTCTTGTGCCGAGCCTGAAAGACGTTTGTATCAAATATCCGAACCTAATTCGTCATCTGAGCGCTAAGATCTTTTGCCCATTTCGGTAAGGTTTGTTTAAACCAGTCAATGTATTTACTGGTCTGAGGGTTCTGTCTCGAGACCAGTATATTCACCACTTCTACCACCATCCACGTTTTAGCTATTGCAATCGTTCTTGCTAAATTACTCGCATCGCCTTGCTTTGCCGTCTTGGTATAGGTATGCGCCACACCAAGATAATCTTCGAATGTGCCCATGCCTTTGACTAGTGGTGCTAAATCTATCGCGATATGCCCTGTCGAAAAACGTTCCCAGTCGAACAGCACCAAATCGCCATTATCTCGTCGCCCCCAGTTCCCGGCATTGGTGTCTCCAGAGATCAAATTTTTGGCGTTGAAAAGCGGGCCGGATTGCTCTTGTATCTGAGAAAAGAACTGCTCTGTTTTTGCGTCTAGTTTGAGCGTGCTTAAAGCTTGGGAAGTGGCTGGTTGTGCCCACTGATGAGGATGATAAACACCATTTGATGTCGGAGATAGTCTATGTATTTTAGCTAGTTGTTCTATCACGCGCGGCTCTTCAAGCAGGAATTCTTGATTGACAGAGTGCGGGATATACTCGATTCGTAACGTATTTTGTTGGTGATCGTAATCAATGAGCTCAGGTACAAGAATGCCAAGTTCATTGAATGGTTTAGCCTGGTGTTGATAAAAAGCGACCTCAACCTGTTCTACCTGTTGCTTTTCAATGAATGAAATGCCGTGTTTTTCTACCAGATAAACTTTGGCACTGCCCATCTGGTTAAGCTCTTGCCTTGACATGAGACATCCTGTCTTTTGATGGTGGAACCTTCACTTACCTTAAACGCGAAAGGTGTGTGCTCCAAGAATACTTAAAGAGAACATTGAAACAAAATAATGCAATGGTTTGAGTATAAAATTGTCGCTGGTGTCTAAATTTTACACAGTGGCTTTTACGCATCGTTAACCACGTTCTACGCTTAATATTCGATTTAAACAAGGAGAACCAATATGGCTGTAATAAAGCAGGATATTCCAAATCGTGTAACGGTTTATCATGACAATGTCGATCAAGAACAAGAGCTGAAAAATGCGATGCTGCCAGAGAAACCGCGCTACTTTAACGGTGCTCCGACTTACAAAGCGAACAGCATCGAAGAGTTTGAAAATAAAATCAGTCAGATCGGTTTGTCTCTCGATAAATAAATTTTAATTTACCTAAAAGCGCCCTCATTTTGAGGGCGCTTTTTTATTTGATTGATTTGAATCGTAGGGAATTAACCTTGTTGAGCACTGCCTTGGCAGACTTGTTTTTGCACTGCTGGTGGCGCGGGCTCGTAATGGCTTAAAGTCATACTAAAACTGCCTTCACCACCCGTGATAGCTCGCAATCGACGAGCGTAATCTTGCAACTCGTTTACTGGCGATTTGGCTTTCAACAACGTGAATTGGCTATCAATCGGTTCGGTGCCTTCTATTAATCCTCGATTACCTGACAAATCCCCAGACACGTCACCGACGTTTGTGGTTGGGACGTGTAACTCCATTTGGACAATGGGCTCTAACACAATAGGATCAGCGTTGTTGATCGCATCTAAAAAGGCTTTCTTACCTGCGATGACAAACGCAATTTCTTTTGAATCGACAGAGTGATATTTACCGTCATAAACGGTGACTTCCACATCCTTGATTGGGTTGCCAGAAATCGCCCCTTCTTCGAGTACTTGTAAAATACCTTTTTCGACCGCGGGAATAAGCGCGGTTGGAATGGCGCCACCCACCACTTTGTTGATGAACTTAAATCCGGCGCCACGTTCGAGTGGACGAACCTTCAATTGCACTTCACCAAACTGGCCTGCACCGCCACTTTGTTTTTTGTGTCGATAATGCCCTTCGGCAGGTTTGGTGATGGTTTCAAAGTATTCGACGCTTGGTTGGCAGGTTTCGACGTCCAGCTTGTACACGTTCGCCATCTTTTCTAATGCGACTTTGAGGTGAAATTCCCCTTGGCCGCTGATGATGGTTTCGTTGGTGCGAGCGCGATGTTCGATGCGCAGCGAAGGATCTTCGCTGGCGATTTTATTCAGTACATCGCCTAATTTTTGCTCATCTCCACGCTTAAGAGGCTTCAAGCACAAAGAATACATGGAGTCAGGAAGGTCCAACGTCTTGAGTTGAACACCATCTTCTTCGTGAGAGTCATGAACGATTGAATCGAATTCGAGATCATCCACTTTGGCTAAAACGCAGAAGTCGCCGGCAAGCGCGCGAGGGATCTCGGTTCTATCTTTGCCCTGCAGTTGATATAAGTGCCCAACTTTAAATGCCTTGTTGCTTTCGCCAATATAAAGCTGGCTGCCCGCATTGATTTCACCCTGATACACACGTAAGTAGGCAAGTTTTCCCATATATGGGTCGACGCTGACTTTGTACACGTGTGCGACGGTGTGCTCTAAGGTTTCGCAATTTACTTTGATTTTTTTGTCCGTTCTTTTCCAATAGAGGAGGGTTACCTTCGTTTGGCATGGGCATGATCTCCGCCAAGGTACGAAGCAGAAGCTCGATGCCCGCGCCGGTTTGTGCTGAGACAAAACAGACCGGAATCACATGTCCAGTTCTCAGTGCTTCTTCAAACGGATCATGCAGTTGCTCTGCGGTGAGTTCGGAGCCTTGTTCCAGATACAGTTCCATCAGTTCTTCATCGACTTCGATAACTTGGTCAATCAAGGTCTCATGAGCTTCATCTACCGTCGCAAGTAAGGTTTCTCGTCCCAATTCTGGTTCGAAATAGCAGTCAACTACAGATTCCCCGTCAGCCGAAGGTAAGTTGATCGGCAAGCAGTGGTCCCCAAAATGCTCAACGATGTTCTCCATCAATCTTTCTAACTGACTACCGTGGTTATCGAGCTTATTGATGATGATCATCTGACATTTTTGCTGCTCTTTAGCAAAGGTGAATAAGCGATCGGAAGTTTGATTTAGTGGGGTTTGAGGGTCGATGACAAGGGCGGATGTTTCAACGGCAGGAAAGACGCTGATCGTACGGCCAAGTAACTCGTTTTGTCCCGGAGTGTCGATGATATTGAGCCGATGTTTATTCCAGCGCAGTGCGACTGGCGTTGCTTCAATGCTGTGTTGATATTGGATGGATTGAGGGTCGAAGTCGGTAACGGTATCGCCTTTTTCTACGCTGCCTAAATGGTGAGTGGCATCGCAGGTGAAGAGCAGTTTTTCTATCAGCGTGGTTTTACCGGTCCCGGTTTGGCCGACAAAAGCGATATTGCGTATTTTGTTGATAGGCATAGAGCCTCCTTGCAAGATGGCGTGAAAAACCTACGAATTGCTAGGAAGTGGGTTGTTAGAGAAACCCACGCACTGCATTGGAGTAGGGCGGGATTACCGCCTATTCGTCTTCCATGTCATTTTCCGGATGACTCGATGCATAAGACCACCTTATTGGACTACTGTAATCTTAGCATGCCGTAATAACCATATAATTTATGTGACTTATTTCATGATGGGGCTGATTGTTTTTTAATCGAGATCATAAACTCAGAGGTTCTGACTTTTGGAGCAAAACCTCTGGATTGTTTAGGCTATTTGGAAAGAACGATTTCGCCGTCGCGATAAACTAAGCTCGGCGTTATATCTTGTCCGAGCAACACCGGGCCATCAAGATCGACAACGCTCGCCTGAGCAGCAATAGGTAACGCAGCTCGCATTGCCAGCGACGTCCCCAACATACAACCGGACATGAGGCTAAAACCGAGTTCTTTTGCATCGTCGGCCAGCAATAATGCTTCACTGAGCCCTCCCGTTTTATCTAGCTTAATGTTCACCATTTCATATTTGCCAACCAGCTGAGGTAATTGCTCTCTGGTGTGACAACTTTCATCGGCGCAAAGTGGAATGTGGTGCGGAATGCTGGCGAGTACGTCGTCGCAGTCTTGTGGCAACGGTTGCTCGATCATGGTGATATTAAACGGTTCGAGTTGAGCAAATACCGTAGCGAGGTCGAGGTTTTGCCATGCTTCATTCGCATCTAAGACAATTTGCGTGTGCGGTGCGGCGTCACGCACTGCTGCAACGCGCTCAATCACGTGTTCACCATCCAGTTTTACCTTAAGCAGTTTTGCGCTTTGGCTAAGGTAAGCTTGCGCCTGTTTTGCCATCGCTTGCGGCGTATCGATAGAAACCGTCATCGCCGTCACAATCGCCTCAGGTAACGTAAAGAGGTCGTGAAATTGTTGCTTGTGGCTCAAAAGCGCAAGAAGATGCCAAAGGGCGCAATCCAACGCATTTCTTGCCGCTCCTGCGGGCAATAATGATTGAAGCTGGCTTTTGAGAGCCATCACATCAGCGTCACCTTTGGCGTACAAACTTTGCAGTTCATGCGCGGCGTGAGAAATCGCCTTAATTACCGATTCAACTGATTCACCATAACGAGGGTATGGCGTGCATTCTCCTTGTGCGATCATGCCCAGATGTTCAATTGTCACGCGGACTACGTGGCACTCTGTCCGACTGCCGCGAGAGATGCGAAATGGTGTCGCCATAGCAATCGTGACGGGTTCTACATGAATTTTCATCTCACTAGTTTTCCCTAAACCGCAGTTATTTTCTAAACCGTAAATGTTTCCTAAATCGTAAGAAGCCTATCTGCAACCGCATCAACGCCAAAACGCACAGGGTCGGTGACGGGCACCTGATATTTGTCGCTCCAATCCTGGCATAACTGGGCAGCATCTTCTTCGCTGATCGCCGAAGTGTTTAAGCAAATACCCACTAATTGAGCTTTTGCATTTGTTAGGCGAGCAGCGGCCAGATTCGCTTCTATCGTTTGTTTAATGGCTGGCAAGCTCGCATGTGGTAAGTTGCGGATGTGTGGGCGACCAATCTCATGGCACAGTACCAGAGCGTCCGCTTGTGCGCCGTGAAGTAAGCCCAAACTTACGCCAGCAAACGAAGGGTTAAATAACGAACCTTGCCCTTCGATGATGTCCCAATCGTGGTCGGTGAACTCAGGGCTGATCCCTTCTACTGCGCCGGAGATAAAATCGGCAACTACAGCATCAATCGAAATGCCACTGCCTGCGATGAGAATTCCGGTTTGACCCGTTGCTTTGAACTCTGCACGACAGTTTTTACGCTTCAATGCATGCTCAATGGCAAGGGCAGAGTACATTTTGCCAACGGAGCAATCTGTACCTACAGTAAGTACTCGCTTGCCTGCGCGAGCTTTGCCATTGCCGACCTTGAGCGGGGCATCATAATGGCGAACATCATACAGTTTGGTTAATCCGCGTTGTTCTAGATCGGCAAGAGGAGCAAATTCCGCCAAACGTTGGTGCATGCCCGATGCTATTTCAAATCCCATTTCTGCCGCTTCAAGTAAGGTTGCTTGCCAAGCTTCGGGAATGACGCCTCCTGGATTTGCCGTGCCGAGCACCAGCGTTTTTGCTCCTTGCTGCTGCGCTTGTTGTAGTGTCATGTCGGTTAAACCAAGCGATACGGTTTCTGGCGTCAGGCGGATTTGGCCAAGACAAATCTCAGGTCGCCATTGATATATGCCACGCGCGGTTTTTGCTGCGAGTGGATCGGTTACATCGCCAAGAAAGAGTAGGTAAGGTTGAGCAATTTGCATGATGGTTCCCTTCGTCATCGTTATTGCTCATTAATGTAGCCAGACTGATTTAGGAAACCGAATGCTTATTTGTTAGGCAGGTATAACTTCAGGTTATACCTTTAAACCATCTGTTGTTTTAGGGCGGTGATAAATTGCTTTGTCGCAATGGATTGAGGCGTGTGCTCTGCGAATAAAATAGAGACAGAGAAGGACATATTTGGCTCCAAAGCATGCACGGAAACGGCATCATCTTGGCGATATTGTTTTGCAGTCCATGGGTCTACAATGGCGAACCCTGCTTGGTGTTTCACCAGTTCAGCCGCCGCGGAGTAGCTGCGTACGGTGATGGCATGTTGATAATGCTCGTCACGCGCCGACAAGGTTTGATGCAGCAATAAGCCCAGAGGGTCTCGGCTATCTAAACCGATAATGGGTAAATCGTGACTGATGAGTTCTTCTAAAATAACGACTTTTTCTGCGGGTATCGCTGCGCTTTTAGGAGCGATCAGTGCTAAGTTTTCTTTCAATAACACGTGCCCCATGATCGCTGGTGGTGTTTCTTCACCAAAAGCGATAGCGACATCCAATTCATGTTTCAGCAACCCAGAGCACAGCTCATCGCGATTGGCCGTTAATAGCTCAAAGGAGATGCCGTGCTCTTTCGACAACAACGCGACAGTCGGCGCTAACAAGTGTGCGGCCAAAACAGGCGGGGCACCGACTCGTAAATGTTGAGTTCCCTGTTTGACTTTGTTGGTCAGAGAGCGAAATTGTCCGAGTTGTTGATAGACTTTTTCTGCCTCTGGTAATAAAGCTTTGGCTTCTTGAGTTGGAACGAGACGACCCTTTACACGCTCAAATAAAGCGAAGCTCAGTTGTTGTTCTGTATGGGCGAGAATTCGAGTGACATTGGGCTGGGAAACGTGCAGTAAGCGAGCAGCACCAGACACCGTTCCTGCTTGCATAATGGCGTAAAAGACTTCCAATTGTCTTAAGTTCACTGCGAATTCCTTCTTCTCATGTTGGTCGCCTCAGAATACCCAACCTTGCTGATGAGCGATAGAGGAAAAAAGTGCTGGTGTAGAAAATTAGGAAGACGATGTTGGTCGTCTTCCTTTTCGTCATATCTATTTATACCGCTTTACTTTGCAGCCGCATGAAGGGGCAGATCGTTAAACGGCTCGACGTCTCGGCTGAGTAATCCCATCAATACCACTGCTAACACCATGACAACAGCTGCTATTGCAAAACCGTATTGTGTTAGCTCGTAATGACTCAACATCGCGATTAATACATAACTGAGAGATTGAATGGTGGTGGAAAACATGCTGATGCCGCCATCAACACGACCACGTTGATGAACCGCTACGGTGTGATGCATCCAGTTGACTCTCGCAATGCGATTTAGCGCGTTAAACACACCAAACAGAGCCGTAAACAATAAGATGGTCAGCGGGCTTATCGCAAAACTCATTCCGATAAACGCTAGAGATACTATAACCATCGAAGCAAACATAATGTGGCTATGGGAGGCGCGACTCAGCACTTTGGTGACAATGAAACCAGTTAGCAACGAGCCGAGACCAAAACTGATGTTGAACCCTGCAAACCAATCGCCAGAGATGCCTTGTTCAGAAAACCAAATCGGCACCAATTTGCTCAAATACGTCAATGCAGGATAAGAGAGACAAGAGAGCAGAATAAAGCCATAAAAGCGGGGGTCGAGACGGAATATTTGTTGGCTCTCTTTGAGTTGTGCGATGAAAGCAACGGACTTTGATGCCCTTAATTGTTGGGTATACGGCGTCATAATATAAAACATCGCCGCCAAAGCGGATGCGCTGGCTGCAAACAAAGCAAACTCTTTCATTCCCCACATTTCAAGCAAAACAATACCCAACGCGCCAGCTCCGAGGGTCGTGGATTGCATTACAATTTCTTGCTGACCCGAAATTTTTGCGTATTCGTGATGCTGATAATTTTCTTGGGTGAAGGCGTTGTTGGTCGTCCATGCAAAGTTACTCGAAACCCAATACACCAATTGCGCAAAAGCCAGCAGCCAGTGGGACTCAAAACCCAACCAATAAGCAATGAACACCACCAAAGCCATGCCCGATTGAATCCATTGATTGAGCACGAGGAGTGCTTTGCGTGAGTGTCGGTCAACTAAAGTGGAAAAGAAAGGCGTTGCCAGAAAAGAAATCGCGGTGCAGCTCAGAGAAACTAAAGCGACGAATGTGCCCATTTTGGGCTCGGAAAGCATGACCCATGGCAGTGCCATCATGAACAAGCCAGATGAGATACTGTCGAAGAAGCGGCCAGCTAAGTACGGCTGAGTTTTATTTTTCATTATGTTTGCCTCAAGTTCTCTTTGGATTTCAAAACGTTGGCTTATAACGGTGCTGTGTTTGTCAACCAACTTGTTCATTCCGAACGCATTATTTCGAGACCATCTGGGTTTAGCGTTAATTAAGATGGTGCAACTTTAAAACCTCAAGTAAACTTGAGGTAAAGCATTTTTTAACAAAATTGATACACAGGGAGTCAAGGATGGAAATCAGCGTAGGAGAAGTGGCAAAACGTTCCGGAGTGAAGGTCTCTGCCCTGCATTTTTATGAACAAAAAGGACTGATTTCGAGTTGGAGAAATCAAGGCAATCAGCGTCGCTATCATCGAAGTGTGTTGCGCCGTGTTGCGGTGATTAAAGCGGCACAGCAAGTGGGGTTGTCGTTAGAAGAAATCAAACATGCGCTAGATGAGCTGCCGAAACATCAAGCGCCAAACAAACAGCAATGGGAAGTCATGGCGAGTCATTGGCATGAACAGTTGGAGCAAAAAATTCAAAAGCTCAAAGCCCTGCAAAACGATTTGGGTGGATGCATTGGCTGCGGGTGTTTGTCGTTAGAAACCTGCGTGCTGCGAAACCCAGAAGATGTGTTAGGCAAAGACCACTCGGGTTCTAATTTAACGTTAGAAGAGTAGGTGCTATTCCTATTCTTTGTCGAAACTGTCCACCACAATTGCACCCATTGACGCCGGCATTGTGATGACGATGACCCGTTTTATCGCAACCAAAGGCTCATTCATTAGTGGCAGCTTATCAAGACAGAAAAGAACTAACGCCACCACAACGGCCGCAATGAGGTACGCGATAACCACACGAAAAATAAAAATGGATACGCGATTTTTGATGTGGCTTTGGAACACGCTTTGATAGGCGAAAAAACTGAGGAAAATGACAGAAAGGCTTAACAGCATGAGCAGGTTTGCCATTGGCAAGCTTTCACCTAGTCGCCACGCCTCTTCAGAAAAAGAGATGGGTACGGCGAGGGCAAAAGCGCCAACCAACACTTGGCTGGCGTCTTCTAAGTTAAAGTGACTACTCATGCTGCTCATTCCATTATTCGTTTGCTAGGTGTAAGAGCTTTTCAAAGCGCTCGTTACCATGCAGCAATTCGAGGTCTCGCTCTTCGGCAAGCAAGTCACGAATAGATGGGCTGTATTCAATAGCGCGTTCCAAGTCTTCAATGGCTTGCTCTTCAATGCCAAGACGAGAGTATGCACAAGCACGTTGATACAGTGCAGGACCATTGGTGTAATCGACTTCAAGTACGCGGTTACAGATGCTCAGTGCCCAGTGGTATTCGTTGATTTCCATCGCGGCGTCTGCTTTGTAAGTCAACGCTTCTAAATCACCTGGGCGAATCAGCAAGATCTCATCATAGATTTCAATACGTTGCTCTGGTGTTTGTGAGCTTTGCGCACGCAACCATAAGTTATGGATCTCGTTGATTTTCTCAATTTCTTTATTGTTTTCACTGATAATGCGAGTTTTGCGTTTTAAATCTCGCTCCAGTGCTACAAATTTCTTCTCGTATTCTTGGGCGATCTTTTCTAATCGTTTATCCGCCATCTCTTTGGTGTTGTGTTTAAACTCACGCAGAGATTGCCAGCCTACAAAGGCGATCAGCGATGCGACACCTGCGATGATGTAGAAGAAGTAGGTTACGGTCACGTTGGCATAGTTCAACGATTTATCCGCAACCGTAAGCTCGCGGTCGGTGATCTCTGTGATCATTCGTTTTTCTAGGCTCTGATAGTCCTGACGCAGTGCTTTTAGCTCATCTAAAATATAGCGTTCCATTAATGGTCTATCTAACAGATCCGATTCTGAATACTTTTCGTCCGATGCCATCGTCGGCAAGGCAAGTATCAGCGAGAAAAAAATACCAATAAATAAGCGCATAAAACGTCCTTTCACGAGAAGAGTACAGATAGACCATGCAACAATAGCAAATAGCACAAACGTTTAGCAAAGTTATTACAAAAGAAATAATTGTCGTCTACGTAAAAGTCATATTCTTGTTGTTTTTCAGTTTGTTCCTGGTGGTTATTTGCCGTGATATCTTTTATCCTCCTTGCGAATTTATGATTAATGGAGTGAGCATGGACGCGCGAGCTAAGGATTACTTAGAGCAGTATCTAAAATTATTATCACCAGAACAAAGAGCAGCCGTACCATCAGTTAGTGCTGACTATTATTGTGCCGATGAATACAACGCCAACGTATGCGCCGATTTGGTTCGAATTGGACAGAAAACCGCCTCTTGCAGTATGGAGCTTTGGTATCGAGAGCATGGCGAAAGCATGCCACAAGTGGGTCATTTACAAGTCGTCACGAATTGGAACGGGGACCCCGTTTGTGTGATACGAATTACTGATGTCAGCACATGCAAATATGAGGATGTAACCGCAGAGTTTGCCTACGCAGAAGGCGAAGGTGATAGAACGTTAAACTGGTGGCGTGACGCGCATAATGCATTTTTTAACGCTGAATGCGATGAGTTGAACATAGATTGGCATGAGAAACGTACGCTAGTTTTGGAGCGTTTTGAAGTGGTGTATCCAGTCAATTAATCTCTGATAGCAGCACTGATTTGAAGTGCTGCTTTCTTGAGAGACCGCTTTTAGCGCTTGCGAGCGGTCACACTAAACATGTGCCAGTGTTTTGGGCTTCCGACTACCGTGGTTCCGTCTTCATCTCTTTCATTCAATGAAATGAGTTCGTAATCCGCGAATAAACTTTCCACTTCCTTTTTCGTTAATGCGGTAATGTTAGGATGCATTTCTGATGCAACCCAGGAGTCTTTTACTCCTAAGAAATCACCGCAAAAGATACCGCCAGGTTGTAAGGCACTGTCTATTTTGGTCCAAACTTGCTCAAAGCCTTCGTCCGGGCAAAAGAACAAACTGGCATTCGCGATAACCAGGCTGCATTGAGGATAGTCAAACTCAGTAAAACAGCACTGTGAAATTGAGAAACGCTTGTGGCTTTCAAAGCGTGTTAAACAAGTTTTTACTGCATCTTCATGGCTATCAAATGCGTGAACGTTAAACCCCTGTTCGAGGAGAAAATGACTGTCTCGACCTATTCCGCAGCCAATATCAAGAGCGACTTTGCTCTCGAGTTTCAGTAGGTTTACGGCATTTTCTACGTTTGGGCGGTGAGGTTGGTTTAAAATTTTCTGATAGTACTCGTTCCATTGTGCTGACATTGAACTTCCTTGTATTTATTGTGTTTCCCCAAATCTAGTGTCCATTCTTGTATTGCTTTATCGGGGAGGTTTTGAAACATTGGCAATTGTTATAGCTGATCTTCAATTGGCAATATGCCGGAGAACCAAGCGCCCATTTTTCGCCATACTCCGGCCTCTGGTTCAGAATCATATTCTTTGCCTGTTTTTATGTCAGTCCAGACAATGTCTCCGTCGTGCAGAGTTAAGGCATAGGCGTTATTCGACAATTGATTCGGCAGTTGTTCTAGAAACATTTGCACATATTCTGGCTGTTCGATAACAACGGCCATTTCGGTATTCAAAGCGGCTGAACGTGGATCCCAGTTCATCGAGCCAACAAACAGAGTTTTGTCATCAATCGTCATTGCTTTTGCGTGTAAACTTGCTCTGCTGCTCCCCGTGAGGCTCCACTTGCTTTTGAGTTTCGCGCTCGCTTTTACTTCCCATAGCTTGACCCCAGCTTCGAGCAGGTCTGTTCGATATTTTGCGTACCAACCATGCACGGCAAACACGTCGTTAGAGGCGAGACTATTGGTCACTATCGTGATATCAACACCTCGCTTGGCCGCGTTACTCAATGCTTGAGTGCCGACTTCGGTTGGGACGAAATAGGGGGAGATAAGAACAAATGAATGTTCAACACTTTTAACCAGCTCCGTTAAATTATCAATAAGTTGGCTCTCTCGGGTCGCAACTTTATCGGGTAAGTCAAACCATACTTTTGCTTCTCCCCAGTAGAGCTTGAGATTGCCTTGTTTGAGAGCTTGGTACATATCCAGTTTAGTGAAGTCATAACGGCCGGTTGAGAACTTTTCCTCTAGCTGGAGTTTGTCGACCTGCTTTTGAATCGCCAGGTCTGTAATTTGCTGTGAGTCCGGTGTTATCCATTCCATTGGTATCGCATAGGCGCTATTCCAGTAGAGGTCGAACTGATCTGCAGTTTGTTGTACCGCCTCACCATAGAGCAGTAGATCAAAATCACCAAATTCGACCTGTGATTCAAAAGAAAAGTACTCATTGCCGATATTCCTACCCCCGACAATGGCAGAAACACTGTCTGCAATCAAAGACTTATTATGCATACGACGATTAAGACGTTCAAAATCGCTAGCAAGTGCGAACCAGCGGGAATCGCGATACTGATGCGGATTGAATAAGCGGATTTCGATATTAGGATGTGCATTGAGGGCTGCCATCACGTCATCGTTTCGCTTTTGCATATCGTCAAGCAACAGCCTTACTCGGACTCCACGCTTTGCCGCTTCATACAAGCGCCACGTTATTAGCTGACTCGTTTCGTCACCACGGTAAATATAGTATTGAAGATCAAGGCTTTTTTGTGCGGACTCGATTAAAGAGGTGCGAGCAAGAAGGGCATCGTGTCCTTGATTTAACGGGGAAAAGCCAGTTATTGACTTTGGGTCTTTCCCGTAAGCTTCAAAGTACTGTGCAAGCACGGAGTCACCTTGATACCCAAGTTGGAAGCTAGTGGATTTTTCACTGGGATCGTTCAATGACACGGATGAACATGCCGACAAAATTGTGAATAAAGAAGGGAAGAGTAGCTTAGCGAGTGTATGTAACAAAGTACATTTCCTTGTCTTACAGAGTGTTACTTATCGGAAATTATAGACCTAAGTTGCCGCAGCGTGCATCCAACAAGGTTGGATAACGGGCTATTAATCAATGAATTGTCATGTTCTCGGGATTAAGTTCACCTTTTTGAACGCAGATAATCATTTATTTTAATTATGATTGTGTCTGAATTGGTCATAATCACTAATATCTGGTGATTATGACCAATAGCACACTGGTTAAAATAGTTGAGTAATAATAACTATTTGAATTTTAATAAATAAATGCCTGGCACGTCCCTTGCTATTTAAAAGAAGAGTTAAGTCAGGGCAACTTGCGAAGTTAGTTAATTTTTTGTTAATTTTATTAACTTTGAATTGGCAATAACTCTGTAGTTAGCAACCGAAAAAGCAAGGTACGCGCTGCTTTGACGTCTATTCAAATGTAATTCCCTCACCATCATGCTTACAGGGAGTCAAAGATTTAATAAAAGCATGGTGATGAAAACAACAATAAAAAAGGATTTTCGATGTTAGCAAAACCCGTATTACGTTGGCTTTTACCTTTCGTTGTCGTTGGTGGATCTTATGCAGGATATGCTGCAATCGCCGCGACAGCTCCGGAAAAAGAGTCAACCAAAGATGCCATTACAGAGCCTACCGTTCAGGCCTCTTCTCTTTTTCCTACCGATCATAAAGTGGTGATAACCAGCCATGGTGAGTTAGTCCCTTTTGAAAAAACACATCTTTCCGCGCAAGTCAGTGGTGAAGTGATAAGTTGGCACCCTAATTTGTAACGGGTGGGATCGTGAAACGAGGAGAAGTGCTGTTCACGATTGAAAGTGACAACTACGAAGCGTCGGTTTTGCAAGCCGAGGCCAATTTAGCTAGCGCACGTGCGAGCTTGATTGAGGAGCAAGCCAAAGCGGAAGTGGCAAAACGTCAGGCCAAGAGACTGAGCGATAAGCAAGTGACAGACCTGTATTTACGTAAGCCTCACGTTTTGAGCGCGCAAGCGCAAGTGAAGTCGGCTCAAGCGGCACTCAAACGAGCAAAAAGAGATTTAGAAAATTGCAAAGTCGTTGCACCTTACGATGCGCTGGTTGTTGAGCGTGATATTGGTGTTGGTCAATTTGTCACATCTGGCTCTCGAGTTGCCACGCTAAACAACATTGAAGTGGCGGAGGTGCACGTACCAATCGCCGGTTTTGATAGTGCATTTTTACCTGAATCCATTGGTGATCTCACTGCGACAGTGACGCAGCAAGGTGTATTTTCTACCACTAGAGAAGGTCGAGTGGTTCGTGATTTAGGCATGATTGATAGCGCTACCCGAATGATTAACATGGTCATTCAAATCGCTGACCCATATGGTATTGATAATCAGCAGCCTCCAATTAAATTTGGCTCCTACGTTGAAGTGAGCTTCACAGGCAAGGAGCTAAAGCATATCTATCGCCTGCCACAGGAGTTAGTCAAAAATCGCACGGTATGGGTAGTGAATGGTGAGAATCAACTTCAACCTCGGACGGTAACGGTCTTGAGAGCAGAAGGTGAGTTTTTACTCGTGGGGGAAGGCTTAGAACAAAGTGATAAGTTGGTACTTACCTTGCCGGAGTACCCTCAAAAAGGCATGGCGGTACAAATCGCAAAAAAGAGTGACGACTCCGAAACCGTCGTACAGTAAGTAGGAGTTTGTCATGGAAGATACTAAACAAAAGGGCTTAATTGCTTATTTTGCGAATAACCCCGTCGCTGCCAACCTTTTGATGGTGTTCATCATCATCATGGGTGTGGTGAGTTTTCTCTTTATTCAAAGGCAGATGTTTCCGAACATTGAGGTGAACTACATTGATGTTCGTGCGACTTATCCTGGCGCTTCACCTCAAGAAATTGAAGAAAGTATTCTCGTTAAGGTTGAGGAATCGATTAAAGATGTCACCGGGATTAAAAAAACGGTCTCAACGGCCTCTAGAGGTAGCGGGTATGTCTCTATCGAGGTAGACGTTAATGCTGATATCAAGCGTGTCTTGGATGATGTAAATCAACGCATTGATACTTTATCCAACTTACCTGCCGGTATGGAACCGATCAATGTCTACCAAGTTGAGTGGCGTCAAGATGTGATAGAAATGGGGTTAGTTGGGGACCGACCGCTTGAAGAGCTCAAACCCATTGCTAAGCAAGTCGAGGATGAATTACTTCAACTCAAAAATGTCATGTTGGTGTATTTGAGTGCACCAGAGGAAGAGATAGCGATTGAAGTTGACCCACTTGTTCTTCGTAAATACGACTTGACGTTGAGCGATATCAGCAGCGCGATCAGTCGTTATTCTGCCAACTTTTCTGCGGGCGAAGTCAAAACAAACTCAGGGATGATCGCAGTAAGGATTGAAAATCAGTACTACCGTGGTGATGAATTTAGGAATATTCCTGTAAAGCTTGGCGCAAATGGTGCGAAGGTTTTACTGCAAGATATCGCCACGATCAAAGATGGCTTTACGGAAGAAGAGCGCTACTTTGAGTACTCAGGGCAAAATGCGATCTACATGTCTGTTGAAGCGACTCGCGATCAGAACATTATCCCTGTTGCCGAGTCTGTTCGTAATTATATCGAAGCAAAAAATAAGACATTACCGCAGGACGTTAAGCTCAAAGTCTTAGTGGATACGACCTATTATTTAAATGGTCGTCTCGACATGATGTTGAAAAACTTGCTGCAAGGCGCAGCTCTAGTGGCGATTATGCTGACCATTTTTTTGCGCTTTCGCTTGGCAATGTGGGTAATGATTGGGCTGCCAGTGTGTTTTCTTGGCGCGGTGATGATGATGCCTGCATTAGGGATCACGGTAAACATCGTATCTCTTTTTGCCTTCATTATGGTGCTCGGTATTGTGGTCGATGACGCCATCGTGATGGGAGAGAGCGCCTACAGCGAAATTGAAGAAAAAGGCGGTGGCGTCGAAAATGTGGTTCGCGGTGTCAAACGTGTTGCCACGCCAGCTACTTTTGGCGTTTTAACCACAATTGCCGTGTTTGCCCCTTTCTTGTTGTCTAGCGGTATTGATAGTGCTTTCTTCTATGGTATCGCGGGTGTTGTGATTCTTTGTTTGATCTTCAGTTTGATTGAATCAAAGTTAATCCTTCCTGCTCACCTCGCACATACCCACTTTAAGCCAGTTAAACCTGGTGGCTGGCGTGACCGATTTAACCAACGTTTTTTTGGCTTTGTAAACGGTACGTATCGTAACTTTGTAACGACATGTACGCATTGGCGCTGGACCGTGTTTGCTGTGTTTTGCGGTTTACTGCTGATCAGTGCGGCTTTGGTCAACGCGAATTATGTTCGGGTGATCCCTAACCCTAAAGTGCCTACTGATTATCCTGCGATCACTATTGAAATGAATGATACCGTTTCAAGTGAGCAAACAATCAGTGCTCTTAAGACCATCGAACGTGTGATGCAAAAAGTTGAATCAGAGACCATCGCAGAACATGGTCAAGGTATGATTCGTGATGTGCTTTCGTACAACCGAAGCCGCACCGAAGGCCGTGTTTTGGTGCCATTGGTTGATGAGGAATTACGCCCGTTCAATACATTTGAACTTGCTCGACGTTGGCGTGAAGCTATGCCAGTTATTCCTGGAATGAAGAGCATCAAAATCCGCGAGCAGAGCGCGGGTGGCGGTGACAGAGATGAGTTTGGTTACTTGCTGTTTGGTTCTAATATTAATGAATTGAACGAGGCTGGGCGTTACTTGATAGAGCGTTTACAGCAGGAAGAAGGGTTATACGATATTTCATCTTCTATTGATTCAGGAAGCAAAGAAGTACTCCTCTCTCTTGCGCCTGTAGCGTACGATCTCGGACTGGATCTCACCATGATCGCAGAGCAAGTGGGTGGCAGCTTCTACGGTGGTGAAGCACAGCGTCTTATTCGTGATGGTGAAGAAATCAAAGTTATGGTGCGTTACCCGCAACTGACACGTGAAGCATTCTCATCATTACGTTACGCTGTGATTACCACGCCAGCAGGTAAGAAGGTCATGCTGGGTGATGTGGTTAAGATCAACGAGCAGCCGGGCGTGAGTAGCATTCGGCGTGAAGGCGGGTATCAAACCGTTTATGTCTATGGTTCGATAGACGAAGAATTGGTTGAACCTCAAGAAGTCGTGAAGGTCATCGACGACAATATCTTACCGGACATGAAGCAAGTCTTCCCGAGTGTGAAAACGGAATTGGGTGGTGATATTGAAGAGCAAGCAGCGCAGCGTAATGAACAGATTCTGTTCTTTATTGCAGGCATGATCATCGTCTACATCTTGTTAGCCGTACCGTTAAAAAGTTATACCCAACCTTTGATTGTAATGTCAGTCATTCCATTTAGTCTGACGGGGGCGATTTGGGGCCACTTCTGGCTAGGTTTGGATATCAGTATGATGTCGACATTTGGTTTGATCGCTGCTGCTGGCGTGGTTATCAACGACTCTCTAGTTATGACAGATTACGTAAACCAAGTGAGAGAAAAGGGTATGAACATCAAACAAGCGGTGGTTGAAGCGGGCTGTGCACGCTTTCGAGCGATCACGCTCACCTCAATAACGACGTTTGCGGGTGTATTGCCGATTATGTTTGAAACGAGCTTGCAGGCGCGTTTTGTCATACCAATGGCTGTAGCTTTGGGCTTTGCGGTGTTGTACGCAACGGTTCTGACTTTAGTGCTGGTGCCTTGTTTGTATTTAATGCTTGAAGATATTAAAAATATTTTCAGATCGATTAAGAGGTTTATCCATCGTTTGATTAATCGTTTCAGAAAGTCGCCAGTGACGTCGAGCGTTGAAGTAAATGTATAGAGTTAACAAGCTTGATGTTAACGATTAGGAGCAGCCTTCGGGCTGCTTTTTTATTTCTGTATTTTGATTCAAAGCAGTTCTAGAGTGGGTTGTTACGTAATTTATTCGATGAAAGAACAGCGAGAAAATCTCCTGATAAGTTATTCTTTTTATGAATACCTTTTGCGTGTTTGATTCTCTTGGTTAATTTAACACTTGGTTAGCGAAATTTACCAGATGGAGATAATGATGAATATATGGGCTTGGTTAAGTTATTGAAAAATAACAAAATAAAAGTTGGCATCGTATGTGCAATATATAAATTGTAACTAAAACGAACTGCTAATCCTCAAGGAGCTTATTATGAAAAGCGTATTTCTATCTACTCTAAGTCTTATTGTTGTAATGTCATCACCAATCGCTGCTGCTAACACTTTAGACAAAGAGGAGTGGAGCTCAGATTTACGTCAGGACTTTTCTGAAATGAAGCATGAAGCTGTAGCAGATATTCAGCAAATGAATATGGATGCCATCCACGCACGCGATGAGCGTATCGTGAAAAACATTAAAGATGAGCAAGAACAGTTAGTAAAGGTAACGTGCCACAAAGAGAAAGCAAGCAAGTCATAACCGCCGATAAAGAGACTAACAGACGAAAATGAATCCAATACGAGTTCAGTGCTAGTTAGCAGTAAGCACTGACCTTGTTGCTCTACTTGCCAGCCTTTTAAGGCTGGCTTTTTTGTTTCTCATTTCACAGGTGGAGCTCAGATCCTCAAGTTTATTATCAATAGTTGACGTGTTTGATGAGCGATCGCTGGATGGAGCGGATGTAACTTTTAAAAGTGTAGATTTCAGTAAACTGGAGGTGATGTTAGATATTTAAAATTTAGAAAAGATCCGATCTCCTTTTTGACCTTCATCATACCTTAGTATATGTCTCACTTTTATTTGAATAGGGGTTCGTAATGACTTGGGAGTTTATTGAAAGGAAAGAGGCTTTTGACTACATAGGGTTAAATAATAAGTCTGTTAATGAAATTGAACAATTCTTACATGGAAAAGTTAGACTTTCAGCTGCACTCTTTAGTAATAAAAAATTATATTTATCAAGACAATCTCTCATTATGCTTGCGTCTTTAAATGAGTATGATCAAAAGCAAGTGATCAAAGAAATGTATTTTCTTTCATCGAACCCAAGTGCACCGTCTGTAGTGAGGCACAAACGCAATCCATTGTTTCGAATATTTCGGACCAGATATCCCTTTAAAAATTACCATTACCTATTAACTTGCATGCTTAGAGATGGAAACGTTGTAATTCATGATATTGCTTTTGATGAAAGATTACATGGCAAGGATATCGCAAGACATCCAGAACAAAGAACCCAGATGTACCATGTAAAAAAAATAGAGGGTAGAGGAGGTGAATACGATGGAACACAAAGTCGCGAGGAAGCGGAGTTGCTTTTGGCTGAGTGGGATCACGCTAAGGCAAGTTCTACACATCAAGTTAACACGCTTCATGCTTCGGTAAATGGAATGCTGAATGGCTATCAGAAAGCCGCGACACTGATGGGAGTGCATACGCAGGTAGCTTATAAAGAAGACAAACCGACCGAATATACTTTATTTCACAACCCTTCAGATCATGCAAAATTAGATCTCATTGAATGTGTTTACGACAAAACTCGTTTTACTTCACACAATGCTCAACACCTTGCAGCAGTAATGAAACAATGTGCAGAGCAGGGTAAGCAAGTAAAATGGACAGTGCACAGCCAAGGTGCCATTATTTTTAACTCTGCTCTTGAGTATGTTAGAAAAAAGAACCCGAGCTTAAGACTATTGAATCAACAAATCGTTGTGCATGCAGGGGGAGCAAATACAACGAAGATAGGGAAAAATGCACAGCAGCTTGGCTTGAAAGTTAATTACACAAAAACCAGAACTAATCCTTTTGATATAGTGCCAAATATTGCAGCGAGACAAACCCCGTTATCGACAAGTAGTCTTGTTCGCTGTTGTAAGTTCTTGGGGCTGGTAATGAATGGAGAGGTAACTGAAAGTCCGCATACATTACCCTATTTTGGAGTTGAATCTTATCGACGACAGCTAATGATGTCTGGTACTAACATGGCTAGTAAACGTTTAAAAGATGTTGATACATATTTAAAAAGTAAGAGATAGACATATGAGTTTTATTAAAATGTGTAAAGATGGTTTTAGAGGAAAGCCGGATTTCTCTAACTTATTACATAATGCGTTCCAGATAGATGACTTAGTGCTGTCATTTGAGTGTCCGAACAACATATATGAAGGACATGTATACCAGGATCTTGTTAATTTGGAACAGTTCGATGTTGAATCAAAAGTAGAGAGGCATGAAAGGTTTATAAAGTTAGCTACAGTATATTTTTTGTTTCAGAAAAAAATATTAAACCCTTTACTTCCTATTAACAAACAAGGTGGGTTATATCTTAGGCTACGGGTTAAATCTGCTGAAGAAGATATTAATAATATTAGTCAATTGTCTTCATTTTTAGAGAGAGAATATTATGATTTTTATCATGCCTCTGAGCAAAGTGAAGGCTCTATGAGGGGTTATCATACAGACTTGATGAAAGAATTGACTAAGCGTGCGAATAAACAATGGGGAGAAATTCCAGAAAGTGAAGGCCGAAAAAGAGAAAAAGAAGAATATTTAATTAGAGGTTTCTTAAGTGGTTATCCACCAATAAAGTGTGAGCTAGTTGAAGTTGGAAAAAATAAATATTCAAAATACTCAGAAGGTAATCTTAAGTATAAGAGTGAATTACGAAGAGTATACAATTTACCCATAAAAAATGAATTCTACCTGAGCATCGAGTTTTGGTATACGTACGAATCGATGTTTGCCAAGCAGAAATTTTTAGATTGGGTGAGAAGTGCTGATGAAACTTTTGAAAAAAAAGTATTGGAATTACTGGACTTGTCTCCGGTTATAGAATCGTATGCGGCTGGCAAGACAGAGATATTGAGCAAAGAAACTAACGCAGATTAAGCCCATTTCAGTGGGAAGAAAAAAGCCCGCGAAGAATGCTTTCACGGGCGAAAAAAGGGCACCAAATTGGGTGTCTATTCATTTTGGAGGTGGTCGAACGTCCATATAAAACTGACAATAGGCTTGGTGAGAGGCTTACCACCAGCGCGACCAACGGAGCTAACGTTAACATTGTTGCAATGATTGTTAAAATGTTAATTCTTCAATCAATGTTTTCATTATCGTTAGTCTGGATTGTGAATATGTTGTTCTATTGTTCCTGGAATGCTTGACTGTCGAATTTGAATACATCATGAGATATAGATGGCCCTTTCTTTATCCATTTTGGTTATATAAATCTTGTCATATCACACTGCTAAATCTTCATTATTTTTAATAATTCGACATGGCTTACGCCATTTTGTTACTGGTGTGTTTGTTTTTCGATGGTCTCAAATTTGAGTTCACGTATAACCAGACAATTAAAGGAAAAGAGCAGCAGTTAGCTGCCCTTTATTGCTATAAAGACCGAAGGCTAATTCCAACGTAATAGCGTCCAATGTGATCGATTCGCGTGTTCTTTGAGGCGTGGGCATGGATTTACAAGGTAGGTGTAATCTGCATATTCACATAAAGGCAAATCGTTGATTGAATCGGTATAGAAATGGATTTCAGAATAAGGCTCAGGCTGATTTTCTAGCCACTGTTTTAAGCGCGTGACTTTACCTTCACGATAACTAGGGATACCGTCGATTTCAGCAGTATAACGGTTGTCTTTCTCGATTAAATCGATGCCGAGTGCGATTGGAATATTAAGACGGCGACCAACGGCTTCCACCAAAAAAGTGACGCTGGCAGAGATGATAACCATATCTATACCATCACGAGACAGTTGCTCAATCAGGGTTTTGGCTTGAGGAAACTGTTTAGCCAGAATATGGCTTTCAACACATTCTTCAACCAAGGCGTTTACTTCTTCAATCGGCATGTTTTCTAGTGGCTTCATGGAGAACGCTAGGTAATCTTCCATGTCCATTTTGCCTTCAGAGTACAAGGCCATTAGACGCTGATCTTCCTTAATAAATAAAGGATCAGTCGCGATGCCTCTCTCAACCATAAACTCGTTCCAAATCATTGCGCAGTCAGCGTTTATTAGGGTTTCATCCATATCAAAAACATACAAAGGTTTGGACATGTTTAGGCTCTCACTGGTTGAATTTCGTTTAGGTTAAAGAGTAGCTCTAGTTGGCTGCCATTCGCTAGTAAGCGTTCTGAAGAGCGGTTAAGCAAGTCAACAGTGAGCTCACACTCTTCAACGTTCACTTGATAGCGAATAACATTACCTAGAAGCTGGTGGTTGGTGATCGTACCTACTTGTGGCGCTGAGATGTGGCTATCATATTGACGACCTTGCTCTTTTACATATATAGACTCTGGGCGAATCGCTACTTTCCATTCGGTATCAATGTTGAAGAGTTGCTTGGCTTTATTGGCTTCTACAAGGTTGTAGTGTCCCATGAAACCGGCCACAAACTCGTTAGCAGGATGAGTATAAATTTCTTCAGGTGTTCCTGCTTGAACAATTTCTCCTTTACTCATTAGGAAGATACGATCAGACATAATCATCGCCTCTTCTTGGTCATGAGTTACGAAGATAGTGGTGAGATTCATCTCTTTCTGAATATCTCGGATTTGCTGACGAAGATGTTTGCGGATTTTGGCATCAAGCGCAGAAAGTGGCTCATCAAGCAATAATATGCGAGGTTTCACCACCAACGCTCGGGCGAGTGCGACACGCTGCCGCTGACCGCCAGAAAGTTGATGCGGATAGTGTTTTTCTTTACCTGCCAGATCCACCAGTTTAATGACTTTAGCCACTTCACGTCGAATATCATCATTCGAAAGCTTTTTCATTTTTAAGCCAAATGCAATGTTGCCTTCAACGGTCATATTGGGAAACAGCGCATACGATTGAAAGACCATCCCAATACCACGCTCTTGCGGGGCTTGATGCGTGATATCTTCTCCGTTTACCCAAATCTCGCCTCCATCGACAGGGTTAAGCCCGGCAAGGCTGCGAAGTAGCGTCGATTTACCACAACCGCTAGGGCCCAAAAGCGTAATGAATTCACCTTGCTCGATGTTAAAGTGAATGTCCTCAAATACGGTGTTATCACCAAAACGTTTAGTCAGATTTTTCGCTGTTACGTAGCTCATTGTTTGACTCCTCGGCTGAAACGACTTGCCAACCAAGTCAGTAAAAAAATAAATAGGAAGTAGGTCATCACTAAGGCAGACGTAAAGTGGCCGCTCGTCTGACGCATGTTATACAAGTAGATTTGCAGGGTTTCATAACGTGTGCCAACTAAAATATTGGCGAACACAAACTCTCCCAATAGAAATGAGAATGAAAGGAAAAGCGATGCCATAAGTCCTTTTTTGAGGTTAGGTAAAATGACCATCAAAAACGCTTTGGTTGTGCTTGCCCCTAGCAAGTGTGCCGCGTCCATTAAATCATTGAGGTTAATTGCTTCGAAGCTATTGGAAATCGCACGATACATGAACGGTAACGCGATGGTGAAGTAAGTGCCTATTAAAATCCAAGGGGTACCGATAAGAGATATTTCACTGTCAGCATAAAGTTGAAGCAAGCCGACGGACGACACCACTGGTGGTACAGAGAATGGTAGCAAAATTAGTACGTTCATGAGCTTATCGAGCTTCGGGAAGTAGTAAAACACCACGAATATCGCTGGCAGAACCAGAAGCACACTGAGGGTTAGCGAAGCAATACAAATAAACAGCGAACGCCCAAACGCTTGCAAAAAACGTGGGTCGGTCAGCAATTTAACGTACCAATCAAAAGTGAAACCATCCGGAAGCACCGTGGCGCCCCAGCGTGATGAAAGCGAATAGACAAAGGTCGCTAAAATCGGGATGAGCATGATCCCAACAATGGAATAAACCACTGTTTTATGGAATCGAGTATTAACGTTGTGCATGACTACTTCCTACCTGCATAGCTTTTCGAAATGAGCCATTGGTTAATCACTGTGATAAAGGCAAGTAACGCCATTAGAATCACCGAAATTGCAGCGGCGAGATTAGGTTCAAGGAACAGGTCTCCCGATACCAGACTCGCAATTCGAATTGTGATGACGTTATAGTTACCGGAGGTCAACGCATAAACACTCGCATATGCGCCGATTGCGTTGGCTATTAAGATAATAAAGGTACCGAATAAGGCTGGTGAGAGCACTGGCAGAGCGATTTTCGCCCAATACTGTGATGTTTTGGCTCCCAGTAGCGCAGCGGCTGCTTGCCAATCATCACTCAGCGCGTCAAACGCAGGGTAGAGCAACAACACCGCCAGCGGGATTTGGAAGTAGATGTAAATGGCCAGCAGGCCCCATTTACCATAAAGGTCGAAATCACCGAGTAAGCCATACTGCTTGAGCAAAAGGGTAATCGCCCCATTGGTGCCCAAAATAATAATAAAAGCGAATGACAGAGGTACGCCCGCAAAGTTGCTGCTCATGTTCGTAAACGCAATCACACCGTCGCGGACTTTAGAATCGACTCTGCGTAGAGAAGAGACCAACAAAGTCGCAATGGCTAAGCCAAAAATGCTCGACCACACAGCTAACCACAAGCTGTTGCCAAACGCCTGCATCATGAAGGCGGAGTCGAGCACTTCAATGTAGTTATCTAAGGCAAACTCGCCATCGTAGATAAAGCTGTTTAACAGTACCCAAATCATCGGTGCGAGTTGAAATAGGTAGAAAAACAGCGCGAAAGGCACTAACCAAATGGCTGGCTTAAAGCGCTTTAACCAAGTATTTGCCAAATTTGAGCGTGATTCGCTAGAGCTTGGGGAGAGGACAGAACTGCTCATAGTGCTAACAATTCCTGAGTGTATGGCTTCGTGTGGTCAAGGTTTAGCAATTGACAAACGGTGCCACAAATATCAGTTTGCTTAATATGACAATCCTGATGGGTAAACTTATCGCCAATGACAAACAGAGGAACTTCTCGCTCTTCAGGTAAAATCCCACCGTGAGAAAGATCGTTGTTCATGCCATGATCGCTGGTCACAATGATTTGATACCCATCAGCAAGCCATTGTTCGATGTAGTTGGAAAGAATAATGTCTGCACCTCGCGCACAATTGCGGTATTGGCGAGAGTCTAGGCCAAACTTATGTCCTGTATCGTCGATATTCATCGGATGGATCAGTAAGAAATCAGGTTGATAGTTTCGACGTAAATACTCTGCGTCCAGGAACAAGGCTTCATCAGGATAATGATCCCAATGGTAAAAGCAGCCGTGCTGGATATTCAGGGTTTCATCATGCGTGAAACGATCGCGAACAGGTTCAAATGGCGCGCGATTATAAAGCTCACTTACCCAGTGGTAGGCAGCCGCAGCGGTCACTTTGCCTTGGGCTTTTGCCAAACTGAAAATGGAATCGTGCTTGGATAGACGAACGATATTGTTGTTTACGATGCCGCTTTCTACAGGGCGAACGCCCGTTAAAATGCACTCATAAAGTGGGCGAGACATAGAGGGCAGCTCACATTGCACAGGATAAAGCGTTGCGCGAGTTTCTTGTTGGGAACGACTTTGTTCTAGAAGACCATTGAGGTAGCCCATACAATCACGGGCTACCTGATAGTTCAGTCCATCTAGAACAACAAGGATGACCTTATTGCTCATAACGACTTACTCTTATTGCTGGTGGATTAAGACACTTTCTTGCCATTGACGTGGCAGCTTACGCGCGGACTTTTCCCAAGCTGAGAAGTCAGTCACTGGGTGAACATTGCTGTATTGGTCGTTAGCAATTAGCTTGTCTTGCACTGCTTGAGGCAGTGTGATGTTGGTGCGGATTGGACGCGCATAACCTTCTGCTAAGTTGATTTGCCCTTGATCGCTGAAGATGTACTCACGAGCAAGTTTTGCTGCATTAGGGTTCTTCGCATATTTATTGATTATGGTTGTATAACCAGAAATCACAGAGCCATCTTGAGGAATGCTCACTGTAAAGCGATCGCGGTCAATTTTGTCGCGATAGTTCAACGCATTGAAGTCCCACATGATCGCCACTTCCACTTCGCCTTTTTCTAGGTTGGCGATGTTCGGATCAGTAAATGAAAGACGACTTTGCTTCGCGAGTTCAGAAAAGAACTTGAGCGCAGGCTTGAGGTTGGATTCGTCCCCACCGTTGGCGAACGCTGCGGCGAGAACCGCGTTGTTTGCCTGTGCTGCTACGCCGACGTCACCTACGGTCACTTTGTAGTCGCCTTTTAATAGGTCATCCCACGTTTTTGGCGCGTCTTTTACGAGGTTATTGTTGGAGATAAAAGAAATAGTGCCAGTGTAAGCAAGTGCCCAATGACCATCTTCGTCTTTTGCCCAATCTGGAATGTCATTCCAAGTTGTTGGTTTGTATGGCTGAGTGACGCCTTTTTTAACCGCTACACGTGCGAAGGCAAAGCCTACGTCACCAATGTCTGCGGTCGCGTTTTTCTTCTCAGCTTCGAATTTTGCGATTTCTTGAGCCGAGCTCATATCCGTGTCTTGGTGCTTAAGGTTGTAGTTTGACTTTAAATCAGCCCAAGTGTCTTTCCAGTTCGCCCAACTGTCAGGCATACCTACACTGTAAACCGCCCCTTCTTTTTGTGCTGCGGTAACCAATGACTCAATATCGGCTTCTTTCGCTACTGTTGGTGCTGCAAGCGTTACCGCGATGATTGCCGCTGGTGCGGTAATTGAACGACTTAGCAAAGTTTTCATTGTCTCCATCCTTCTGGACTAGGTCAGTAAGTTCGCTTTGTATGCTATGGATGGAATGTGACGATTTAGCGCAAGTAATTTGACAGTTTTTATGAATTTCTATGGCACTTATATTTCATACGCTCAATATGTGTTCTGTTGATTAATGTCATATTTTTGTTACGTACACGCCTTATGTTGTTCATCAAATTATCGTTGGACTAGATCAGAATGAGAGCGACAGGCACCAGCCAATTTGGTACCCAATTAGGAAAAATTAGAAGCAGCTTAAAGCAGCAGATTCTTTCCGGCATCATGTCGGAAGGACAAAAATTGCCATCAGAAAGAGAGCTCAGTGAACTATTTTCTACGACTCGAATCACTATCAAAGATGCGTTGGTGTCTTTGGAAACCGAAGGCCTGATTTACCGAGAAGAGCGTCGTGGCTGGTACGTATCTCCGGAGCGTATCTGTTACAACCCGTTGTCTCGTTCTCACTTCCATCAAATGATTCGAGAGCAGCATCGTATTGCGGAAACCAAATTACTCAACGTACGAAGTGAAATGGCCGCAGGTGAGTATGCAAAATCGTTAGAGGTTGAGCGAATTACCCCAATTTATGTGATTGAACGGTTACGTTTTATTGATGGGCGAGCGGTATTGTTTGTTGAAAATATACTCAAAGCAGCACTGTTTGAAGGTATATTGTCCGAGAACCTCACCATGTCACTGACAGGTATTTATCGTGAGAAGTATGGCTACGAGACAAAGCGCTCTCGTTTTGATGTGATTCCAACGTCAGCGCCTGCTCATGTCGCTAAGGCGTTGAACCTAGCTGAAGGACAACCCGTCCTGAAAATTCGTCGAGTAAACTACAAACAAGATGGCAAATTAATGGACTGCGAATTCGAGTATTGGCGTCCAGATGCAGTGATGATTCGCATTGATAGCGTAGGATAAAGCGCAGAATTAAAAAGAGCCCAATGAAGGGCTCTTTTTCGCATATTGGTTAGAGAGGCGGTTTAAACGAGGCCTTGCTCTTTTGCCATTTTACTTGCTATGCCAGGCGCTTTCCAAATGCTTGGCAGCAAAATGAAAGACACAGGTACGGCGGTAATTACAATGAAAGACTGCAATGCAGAAATACCACCAGAGCCCATTGAGATAAGCGCAATAGCGACAATACCCATCATCAAGCCCCAGAATGAGCGAATCACTGCGTTTGGTTCCGTAGAGCCCGTCATTACCACACTGATTGTGTAAGTCATCGAGTCACCTGTCGTCACGATAAATGTTGTCGTTAAGATCAGGAACAGAACCGAAATGATCATTGGGTAAGGTAATTCACCGGTAATCGCTAGCAGTGCTGCAGGCAAGTTAAAGCCTTCAAACGCAGATGAAATCAAGCCAGGGTTATCAAGCTCAAACGCAAGGCCACTGCCGCCAACAATACTAAACCAGAAGCAAGTAATCAGCGGTGCTGCGATGCTAATAGACATGATCAGCTGGCGAATTGTACGACCACGAGAGATACGAGCAATAAAGATCGCCATCATTGGGCCATAACCGATAAACCAACCCCAGAAGAATACTGTCCACCAGCTTAGCCAGCCCGTATCACCACGGTAAAGCGCCATTGGGAAGAAGTTATCTACCATGCGACCAACGCCTTGTACATAGCCATCAACAATAAAGCTTGTCGGTCCAAAGAACAGGATGTAACCAATTAACAGCACAGACAAAATAATGTTGTAACGACTGACGATTTGAATACCTTTGCTTAAACCGCTTAGTGCGGAAAGGGTATACATCAGGATCGCTGCCATGATAACCATGCTTTGCGTTACGAACGTATCTGGCAGGCCAAACAATGAGTTTAGCGCGTAGCTAATTTGTAAACCTAAGAAGCCTATAGGGCCGATTGTTCCTGCTGCTACGGCAATAATGCTACATGCGTCAGCAACATCACCAATCCAGCCTTTAATGGCTTTATCGCCAAACACAGGGTAAAGCAGAGTACGCGGCTTAAGAGGCAGGCCTTTATCGTAATGCAAGTGCATTAAGACAATGGAAGATAGACCACCAAGGATCGCCCAAGCTAAGAAGCCCCAGTGCATAAAAGACTGAGATAGAGCATTGATTGCGGCAGTTTTCGGTGAAGCTTCACCGTATAAAGGTGGGGCAGTCACAAAGTGCGCGATAGGCTCAGCAGCGGCCCAGAACACACCACCACCTGCAAGTAGGGTACAGAGTACAATTGACAACCACTTAAAGTTATCAATATCAGGTTTCGCTAGACCACCTAGACGCACATAACCAGTGCGACCAAACGCAAGAGCCAAACCAATAAGGAAATTCAGAAGAAGCAGTACTTGCCAGTAAGCTCCGAAATATTTAGTAGCAAAGCCGAAGCCGGTGTTAACCATTGCGGTTAGAGAGTCGGTATTCGTTAGGGCAAGTAAAACGAATAGAGTGAGGAAGCTACCACTTAACCAAAAGACAGGATTGGTGAGTTCGAGGCGCTTGAGCAGAGATGGGGGATGAATAGCAGAATAGTCAGCATCCTGAATAGGCGCTGTGTGGGAGGCGGCATTCGTCATATTTGACATAATTACTTCGCTTTTTAGGGCTATGAAGCCGTGCATTTCCCCTCACATCGTTTCGACGAAAAGTGTGAGGATGTTCAAAAAGCCGATGATGTTAACATGTCGAAGTTGCAAATATAACCTTAGATTTCGATTAATTTTTAACAGGTTAGCCAAGTTGCTGATTTTTGGATAGAGATCAAAGGAAAGTGTTTTTACGTGAAGTGCACCGCATTTCGTATGTAAATAACATTTCCCTTGTTTTTGCATGGATTACTCAGGATTACATTGAGCAAACATGTTTCTTCTCCAAACTGAGGTTTACTCAATGGCTCACTTCGAACTTAATGGACAGTGGTTACTTACCTCTCCACAGCGTCCCGATATTGAAATTCCAATGTCTATTCCGGGCGATAATATTTCGGCGCTTTTGCAAGCAGAGCGCATTCCGGATCCTTATTTTGCCGATAATGAAAACAAAGTTCGTTGGATTGAAGAGTGTGAGTGGCATATCTCGCGTGAGTTTGAAGTCGACGCGTTTACGTTGTCTGCCAAGCAAGTTTGGATGACGCTAACTCGTGTCGATACCTTGGCAACTTTCTATATTAATGGTGAGTTAGCACTAACTTGCAGCAACATGTTTACTCAACAACGAGTTGATATCAAACCTTATTTAAAACAGGGCATAAACACTGTTCTTGTTCAATTCGCCAGAGTCGATATAGAAGGTGTGGAACGTGCCAAAAAATTGCCCTTCCCAATCCCTTCCGCAATGGGAAATAATCAAATTCCGCATATGAATTTGATCCGAAAAACGCAATGTCATTCCGGATGGGATTGGGGTATTTGCTTGATGGTATCGGGTATTTACGACCCCATTCAAATCGACATTGTGAATGCGCTTTGGCTCAAAGGCTTCTCGACAGAGCAGCAATGGCAAGCCGATGAGAGTGTGTTTCTTGATGTAGTAGTTGAAGTGGAAACGGACAGTCAACGCCATGAAATGATGGTTGAATTTAATGGTGAGCGTCAATGCATTCAAACAAAAGGAAGTGGTCACTATCATTACCAGTTCCACATTTCGGAGCCTAAACGCTGGTGGCCATCGGGTTATGGCGAAGCTTATCTTTACCCCATTACCATTTCTTGCAGAGAGCAAAAGTTAACGCGCAACGTTGGTTTGCGTCAGTTAACCCTAAATAACCAAGCTGATGAACATGGCTCTGCGATGGAATTTATCGTCAATGGCGTACCAATTAATGCCAAAGGCGCCAACTGGATCCCTATTGACGCAATGCCGGGGCGAGAGTGCGAAACACGTTATCGCAACCTTTTGCAAAGTGCGGTTGACGCCAACATGAATATGATACGTGTGTGGGGCGGTGGTCAGTATGAGAGTGAAACCTTTTATAACCTTTGTGATGAACTTGGCTTGTTGGTGTGGCAAGACATGATGTTCGCATGTTCACTGTACCCATCTGATAATGACTTCTTAAAAGAGGTCGAAGATGAGCTTCGATACCAAATCCCTAGGCTTAAAGAGCACCCATCAATAGCACTTTGGTGTGGTGACAATGAAGTGATTGGTGCCATTGGTTGGTATGAAGAATCCAAGCACAACAAAGTCAAATACACGGTTAACTACGATCGCCTCAACCGCATGATTGAGCAGGTGACTACTGAGCACGATAGCGCTCGTCGTTTCTGGCCAAGTTCCCCGTGTAATGGTGAACTGGATTTCGGTGACGCGTGGCATGATGATAGTAAAGGCGATATGCACTTTTGGGACGTTTGGCACTCAGGAAAATCATTCAATGCCTACCTTGACGTGAATCCTCGTTTTTGCTCTGAGTTTGGTTTTCAATCTTGGCCGTCTTTTGCAGAAGTTAAGCAGTTTGTCCCGGAGCAAGAATGGAATATCACGTCCCTAACCTTTGAACAACATCAGAAGAATCCTCGTGGTAACAGTATCATCACAGAGATGTTCACGCGTTATTTCCGTTTTCCCTCTGGATTCGAGAACATGCTGTATTTAAGCCAAGTTCAGCAGGCAATCGCGATCAAAACTGCATGCGATCATTGGCGTGCCATTTCTCCAGTTTGTCGCGGCATGCTGTACTGGCAACTCAACGACAATTGGCCTGTCAGTTCTTGGTCTAGCTTGGAATACAGTGGTCGTTGGAAGCAGTTGCACTACCATGCAAAACGCTTTTTTGCGCCGCAGTATTTGGTATTTTCCGAGCATACAGGCAAGTTGAGCCTGCATTTGCTCAATGATGCCAAAGAGCCCGCAAGCGTCAACGCACTGCTCAAGTGGGTAGATTGGCAAGGGGAAGAAAAGCAATGTTGGAGCTTAGAACAAACGGTCATAGCAGACAGCAATACGATTTTGTGGCAATTGGATGAATCGGTTGAGAAGGATGAACTTACGTCAGGCTTCTTCTATGTTGAAGCGCAAATCGGTGAAGACAGAATAAGCAACACATGGTTTTGCACTCATGAACTGAAAACTTTGCCTATGGCAAAAGCCAATATTGATGTCTCTATTGAAGGAAGCCAAATTACATTGATTGCTGACAAGCCTACGTTTTTTGTTCATTTGGAAAGTGATGTTGATGGCAGGTTCAGTGACTCCAGTTTTACTCTGCTGACCAACGTTCCAATGACGGTTGAGTATTTAGGTGATGATGTTTTAGGCATGCAACAATCGTTGAGGGTATACCACCTTAATGATTAAAACGGGCATAGAACATCTATATGCTGATATCTGGGAAGGGGGCCTTTGCTCCCTTTTTAGTTATCAAGTATCCGTTATTAAGCTCAGGTTGAGACAGAAGTTTATTTAAGTTTCTGATGAATACGGTAGCCAACAACAAAACCTATGTAGAATAGCGCTGCGAGAGTAAGCATTGCCGTCGCGTACGCCAGTAGACTGTTTAACCCTAAACCAAAAGCCAGAGTGAAGGCGATACCATGAATGGCTTCCGCAGGGATTCGGTACCAAGCAGAGTGGACGGAAGATCCGAAGAGGATAAAGGTACTAAGTAAGACAATCGTGCCGCCTATAAAGCCGACCCATCTGCTGTTGTTCATGTTGTAATCTCAGGTGTTACCGAGGTAACGTAACAAAATATTTCAGAGCCGATATTATACAACCGAGAGAGGGTATAGGTGGTAGAAATATTTGCCTCACAAACTAAGAGGCCATCTAAGTGGCCTCTTTTTAACCGATTTAACGGCATCCGTTATGACGCAAAGGTGTGAGGCTTGTAAGAAACCTAACCTTTGGCATTCGTGTCGGGTTGTGCTTCTGGTTGTAGCGTCCAATCACCACCAAGCGATTTGTAGAGCGCAATCGTAGCGTGTGCGGTTTGTAACTTTGCTGCGACTCGCTGATCTTGCATCATGCGCTGCTGACGTTGCGCATCTAAAACCGATAAGTGATCAATCAAGCCTGCTCGGTACAGTGACTTGGCTTTGTTGACGGCGTTATTGGTGGCTTTCAATGCATCACCGATTCGGCGCTGATTTTCTTGGCTGCGACCATAAGCAAACAGCGAGGATTCGGTTTCTGCCAAAGCCGCCTCGACCGTATGTTGATAAGACAATGTCGCCGAATCAAAACGCGCTTGGTTGATGGCTTCAATCGCCTCCCCACGACCCCCATCGAACAAGTTCCAGCTTACGCCGGCCGCGCCCATCCAACCGAAAGAATCGCTACTGAAAAGATCGTCAAAGCTTGACGCCGACAACCCCGGAGCGCCTGTCAAAAAGAACTTCGGATATTGATCAGCAACACTTGCTGCTAACTCTTCATTGAGCGCGGCCATTTCGCGCTCTGCTAAGCGGATATCGGTACGACGTTTCAACAGATCGGAAGGTAAACCGACCGGCACCATGTCTTGCATGACAGGTACACTATGTTGCTTAGACAGACGGATTTCGACTTGCGTTAGCGGCTCGCCAAGCAGCACCGCTAAACGATGTTTGTGCGCTTGTTGTGCAATCTCTAACTGCGGAACGAGCGATTCCATCGCCGCAAGCGTGGCCTTCGCTTGGGCTAAATCGAGATCAGAACCGTAGCCGCTGCGCACGACTTTCTCGACGAGATCAAGTGTGCGTCGTTGATCTTCTAAGTTCGACTTTGCCAATTCAAGGCGCTCACTCGCGCCTTGGTATTGCAAGTAGTTGTGAATCAAATCCGCTGTGATCACCGTGTTCAAGCCGCTTTGATAAATCTGAGCTTGTTCGAGACGAATTTGTGCCGCGTTTGCTTGGCGGTCAATACGCCCAAACAGATCAGCCTCCCAAGCGATACTCGCGCCTGCAAATACGCCATCGTGCTGATTATCCATTAGGGTGACGTTACCAATTTGAGGTGGCAGACCCGACACGGAATCACTGAGAGGGTTCAATATTGGACCGAGTGAAGAGTCATTTTTACTGAACTGATAGTTCATGTAACCCGCACCGAGATTAATCGTTGGCACTTTGAATGACTCCACCATTGTTTTATAGTTGTTGGCCATTTTCACCCGCTCGGCCGCCACTTTCAGCGGAATGTTTTGGCTCTGCATGTCTTGAACCATTTGATTCAACACCGGCTCGTGAAACTTAGTCCACCAAAACTCAATGTGTTGTGAATCGGTACTCAACCCTGCATTTTCGGCGTTCAAGTAGGTTTCTGCCATGCTGGTGGTCGGTGCTTGGTAGTCGGGGCCCACTGCACAACCTGCTAAACTTAGGGCTAGAACGACAGGCGTTAGAATGAATTTTTTCACGATGACGCCTCCTCTAGCTCAGCGTTGGTTTGTGTGGACGGTGCTTTTTCTTTATAAGCAAGGCGATACAGTGCCGGCATGACAAACAGTGACAATATGGTTGCGGCTGCCAAGCCTCCGATGATGGTTGCCGCCATTTGGTCAAACAGCAGATCTGACAGCAGCGGGATCATGCCGAGCGCGGTCGTTAACGCACCCATAGAAATTGCCATAGTACGGTTGACCGTGGCTTCTTTAATGGCGTCAGACAAGCTCATGCCATTTGCGCGTTCGAGCTCAATTTGATCCATTAGTACGATGCCATTCTTGATGATCATCCCGGTCAGTGTGATAGCTCCGATCAGCGCCATAAAGCCAAATGGTTTATCGAATCCAAGCAGAGCAAACACAGCCCCTGATGCTGCCAGTGGTAGCGTTGCGAGGATGATGATTGGCTGCTTAAAGCCGTTGAACATCGCAACTAGGATGATCACCATGATCAGCATTGCTTTTGGTTGCTGCTTCATGATGTCGGTGACCGCTTTGTCTTCATCGTAATATTCGCCTCCCCATTCCATGCTGTAACCCGCCGGAAGTTGGATAGCTTCAACCTGATCTTTAATGGCATTTCTTACATTCGCTGGTGTGGAGTCTCGGCTCACACCCGCTTGAACCGTGATGGTTTTCACGCGGTCTCGTCGCCAAATCATGCTCTCTTCGGTGACCAGTTCGAATCCATCCACCACTTGACCAAGTGGAACGCTGTTAAAGCCAAGTAGCGAGCGCACAGGTAGCGTTTCTAGTGACGCCATGTTTTGCGATGTGCCACGTAACTGAATTGGAATCAGCTCATCATTCAGGTTCATTTGTCCGAGCGGCATGCCGTCTGATGCGCGTTTTAGCGCGAAAGCGACATCGGCGCGGTTAATTCCTGCTTGACGCATTTTGTCTTGGTTTAGAATCGGCTTGAGCACTTTGCTTTCTTGGCGCCAATCATCGCGAATGTATTTTGCATCTGGGTTTGAAGCAAAAATCGTTTTCGCTTCTGCCGCTAGTTGATGTAATACGGTTTCATCCGGACCAGAAAAACGTACCTCAACCGCGAACTTATCTTTGGTTGCCAGCTTCAGCGCTCGGAAGCGAGGTTCGGCATCCGGAAACGCCTCTTTCAGCCAATCATCACCACGCGTCACCAAGTGACTGATGCTCTCGTAGTCTTTGGTGTTGATCAGAATCTGTCCGTAGGCAGGGTCGAGCGGCTCAGGTTCTACCGTTACCGAGAAGCGCGGTGCACTGGTGCCGACATAGCTAGAGATACTTTCCACTTCTGGTTGTGCGACCAACCATTCTTCAACTTTGCGCATGTCTGCCGAGGTTTGTTCAATCTTGGCACCATTGGGTAGCCAATAATCGAGAAACACAATTGAGCGATCCGACTGAGGAATAAAGTTCACGGCCACATACGGGATTGCCACGGCGGTGACTAAAATTAACGGAACCAAAGCGGCTAATGCTTTACGCGGGTTGTCCACCGTCCAGAATACCAACTGTTTATAACGGCTCGGTTTGGTCTCTTCGCTGTTAGCTTTTGGCTTGATGAACATCCACGCCATTAATACCGTAAACGTCATCGCGACGATCCATGAAAGCAACAGTGACGATGCCACAATGTAGAACACAGAGCTAGCGAACTCAGCGGAGTCGGTTTTGGAGAACAACACTGGGCTTGCGCCCATAATCGCGATGACAGTTGCGCCTAAAAGTGGCACGGCGGTTTCTTTGACGGAATCAATCGCGGCGCGAGTTCGCTCGATACCTTTGTTGAGCTTGGCGATCATCATATCGGTGATCACAATGGCGTTATCCACCAACATGCCCAGTGCGAGAATAAACGTACCTAGCGAGACACGGTGCAAATCGATGCTGGCGATGTTCATGTATACAAGCGTGAGCAAAATCGTCAGGAGCAAGCTTGCGCCAACGATGGTTGCACTTTTAAAGCCCATGAAGACCAACAACACCACAAAAACAATCGCGACACTTTCAAGCAGGTTGCCAACAAAGTCGTCGATAGACTTTTGTACTTCTTCAGGTTGATAAGCAACGGTCGAGATGTCGACACCCAGCGGCAGTGTTGCTTGGTAGTTAGCGATGATGTCTTGAATCGTATCGCCAAGTGACACCACGTTAATGCCTTGAACTGGGCTCACCGCCAAAGTCACAGCGGGCTCTCCGTTGTAGCGGTTTTCTGCCAATGCTGGTGTTTGATAACCCATGGTGATTTCGGCGATGTCACCAAGACGAATCAACCCCGAGCCAAACTCGCCGGTGCCACCATTGATGATTAAATTGCGAATGTCTTCTAGAGACTGAAACTCACTGGTTTGCGCAATACGAATACGCTCTGTGCCTGCATCGAATTTTCCCGCTTCGAACGTGCTGTTTTGTGTGCTCAGTTGGTTCCAAACTTGTGCGATCGACAAACCATATTGAGCCAAGCGCTCGTCTGGCATATCGATATGTACAACGCGAGGTTGAACGCCGTGTAGCTCGATCTTTTTGATGCCGTCGACGGCTTTGATTTGGCGTTGCAGCTCTTCGGCGTAGCGACGCAACTCTTCTGGTGCAGCATCTGTGCTGTGGATAGAGAAAAGCATGCCGTAGACTTCAGAGAACTCGTCTTGTACTACGCTGATCTGCGCACTGGAAGGCAGCTGTAGTTTTACATCGTCCACTTTGCGTCTCAATAAGTCCCATTCCTGCGGAAGTGCTTTGGAATTAAGGCTCTCTTTGAGGTCAACAAAGACCATAGATAAACCGGGGCGAGACAATGAGCGCAAGCGATCTAACTCCGCCATTTCCTGCAATTTAGTTTCCACGGTATCGGTGACTTGGTGTTCGACTTCTTCGGCAGATGCACCCGGATAAAGGGTCACGACTACCGCAGTTTTTACTGTAAAGCTCGGGTCTTCTAACTTGCCTAAGTCGAGGTAAGAATAGATGCCAGCGATCACGCTCAATACGATAAAGAACAGAACGAACTTACGTTGGCGAATCGCGAATTCAGCTAAATTGATCATGGATACGCACCTACAACGTCTTGATAGTCAGGTTTGGGGCGGCATCGCCCTCGCTCAGATAATGGCTACCGCTGATCACCACATAATCGCCTTGCTCAAAACTTCCGGTCACACACGCTTGGTATGCGTCGATAGAGTCAAGATTGACCGGCTCTGAATGAATAACCGCATCACGAACCACATTCACGTGCAGAGTTTGTTTCTCCCCCAAAATTGCAGAATAAGGGAAGCAATGGCTTGAGTTGCTGGTGTTGAGCGCGGTATTTACCGTGACTGCTTTACCGTTGAATAGCGCACTGGAAATCGAATCGATGTCTAGCGTGACGGTATAGGTTTGTTTGAGCAGGTGCTTTTTCGGCGCGATTTCTGCCACGGTTGCTCGGTAGGATTGCTCCGAATCATACCAAGTCAACGATGCTGGCTGACCTAGTGCGAATTGCGCAATCATATTTTCCGGCACGTCGATGTCGACTTCCCAGTTGCCTTCTTGCTGAATTGACACAACACTGCCGCCCGGCAAGGTTTGCTCATGTGGATCAATAGAAACGTCGGCAACAATGCCAGTGAATGGCGCACGTAGAGTGGTGTAACGTAGGGCATCTTTTGCACGTTGGATGTTTTTCTCAACCACTTTGACGGCTGAGAGGCTACGTTCGTAGCTGCTGATGGCTCGGTCTAAGTTTACGCTGGCAATGGCATCATCAGAAGTTGCTTGTTTTACGCGCTTTAACTCGGCTTTCGCGAGTTTGTGTGCTGATTGTGCTTCTAACATACGTGCTTGTAATTCTTCTAGTGAGACTTGGTAATCGTGCTTGTCCAGCGTGGCAATGACTTGGCCTTTTTCTACCAAGCTGCCTTTATTTACGAACACGCTTTCCACGGTGCCAGGTACACGAAAAGAGAGTGAGGCGGTTTCTTTTGCTTTTACGATCCCGCTGAATGATTTGTTGAGTTCTTCATTCCTTTCATTGACTTCAATCACTTGAATGGGTCTGGATGCGCTTGGCTCCTCAACCTGAGGTTGAGCTTGATTACAGCCGAGTAGAGAGAGCGCGATAGTGCTCAGCGCAGCGGTTTTGATTTGATGATTCATAAGATGGCTCCATAATTTCGGCGCCATCTTATAATTCACAGATGTTCAGATAATCATGCGTACGCATGATTCAATGTCACAAATTTTATGACAATAAATGCAAACTACAAAAGTTTTGGTATTTTATTGCACAAGTGTTCAATAAGTAACCGGCTAGCTTGGTTCAGCGTTTTCGGCTTAGGGTAGAGCAACCACCCCGTTTCTTCTGTGACGGCATATTGAGACAATACTTGCACCAATGCACCGGATTCGAGCTCATTTTTTACCAACAGTTTTGGGATATAACTAATGCCGCGGTCAAGCACTGTGGAGCTTTTGATAAAGCCGATGTTGTTGGAAATGAGTTTCGGTTTGAGCGCTACGTTTTGTTCCTGAAAATGCCAAAGGTTGTCGACATTGCCATTTGGCCAACGAAAACAAATGCACTGATGATCGCTCAACTCTTCTAATGTGGCTGGTGTGCCGTGAGTTTGAAGATAGTTCGGTGAGGCAACGACACATCGGTCTAGCGTTAAGATCTTTCTGGCGACAATGTCTGAATCAAACAGCATGCCGCCGTGCAGCGCGATGTCCAACCCCTGCTGAAACATATCAATAAAGCCATTGTTGATATTGCGAATGTCGAGCTCAACCTGCGGGTATTGATCCTGAAATTCAAACAAAGTGGGTTGAAGAGGTTCATAGGTTTCTGGCAGAAGGCCAAGTTTGATTTTGCCTCTGACCTCGATGCTTTCGTTACTGGCTTGCTGGTTTGCCGAATCAAGCAAGGTGAGCACTTTTTGCAGATCTTGGTAGTAGGCATCGCCTTTGTTTGTCAGCGAAAGGCTGCGAGTGGTGCGGTGAAAAAGTTGCGTTCCGAGGTAACGTTCCAGTTCTCCAATGCGTCGACTAACATTCGCTCGTGGTAAGTCCAAAGCATTGGCTGCCGCTGTAAAGCTGCCAAGTTGGACGACTTTGGTGAACAGTTTTAGATCGTCAATTTTCACTCTTGAACTCCATACTCTTTGAGCGCCGTGCTAAATCCTGACACTCTAGAGTATTGATGTGTGGTATACAAAACTTATTATTAATTATCGAAATATAAATAAGGGCTTCAACATGTTGAGATTTATACAACGTCGCCGCATTAAGAAAGTTATTAAGCTTATGAGTACCAGATTGGTGGTGGGATACGGCAGTCGTGAGTACTTTTCCGTCGGTCAGGTAAAGACGAGCACCAGTGAGTTAAGCACGTGCCAACAAAAAATTGCGTTGGCGTTGTACGCGAATCCGCAAGATCTTGATTTGGAAAATCAACCAGAGTTGCAAGCCATCCGCTCTGATGTGGCGAATGACTTCTTTTCTGGTGCCGATTATACCGCTCAAGATGTGCTTAATTTATTCGGTGCTGGTGGCTGGAAAGGCGGCCGAATGGAAGATGGAATGTCTCATCATTTTGGTATGCACAGCCGATACTAGAGCGAGCTAACCTTATAAAGTCTTGTCAGTTAACTCGCTATATCACTTTGCCTTGTGAGGTGTCACTCCGATGCTTTGTTAAGCGGCACGCTTTACGAGGCAGAAGTGCTTTTTACCGCGTTGCAGTAACCAGTATTGGTCAAACAGTGGGAAGCTTAAACTCGGGTTATCAGACGACACTTTTTCACCGTTTACACTGATGGCGTTGTTGCTGATGTGTTCGCGCGCAACACGTTTCGAGCTTGCTAAACCCGACTCAACCAGCAGCTCAACCAAATCTTGTTGTGCACTCTCAATGCTTGGTAAACCATCCAACTCCAATTGTTTTAATTCACCCAAACTCAGTTGTTGCATATTACCGCTGAATAAAGCTTGCGTGATGCGTTCGGCACTGGCTAGACCTTCTTCGCCATGAACAAATCGCGTCATTTCTTCAGCGAGAATACGTTGTGCTTGTGGCTTGCCTTGGCTTGCTTGGTCTTGCGCTTCAATGCTGGCAATTTCTTCGCAGCTCAAGAACGTGTAGTAACGCAAGAAGTGGTAAACGTCGGCGTCTTCTGCGCCAAGCCAGAACTGGTAGAAGGCGTAAGGAGAGGTTTTGCTAGGATCTAGCCACACTGCGCCGCCTTCGGTTTTGCCAAACTTGGTACCATCGGATTTGGTGATCAGCGGCAGAGTTAAGCCAAATACTTGCTCACCATTTTGACGACGAGTTAAATCGATCCCACCGACGATGTTTCCCCATTGGTCATTGCCACCGATTTGCAAACGACAATCGTATTGACGGTTTAGCTCGGCAAAATCGTACGATTGCAGCAGAGCGTAGCTAAATTCGGTAAAAGAGATGCCTTGATCAGGGCGTTGCAAGCGTTGCTTTACCGACTCTCGGTTGATCATGGTATTGATCGAGAAGTGCTTACCTACATCGCGGAAGAAGTCGATCACATTGATCGCTTTCATCCAGTCAGCGTTGTTCACCATGATCATTGGCTTGGCCAGTTGGTGATTCATCAACTGCTGAATTTGATTCGAAAGATCGTTAACCCAACCTGAGACGATTTCTGAAGAATTCAGACTGCGCTCGGTCGCTTTAAAGCTTGGGTCGCCAATCATGCCCGTTGCGCCGCCAATCAGGGCAACTGCTTGGTGTCCGGCATCTTGAAAGCGCTTAAGCATGATCAAAGGCACGAGGTGGCCGATGTGCAAGCTGCCAGCTGTAGGATCGAAGCCGCAGTAAACGGTTTGTGGCCGTGAGAGAAGTGTCTGAATTTCTTCCAAATCGCTGGCTTGTGCAATCAAGCCACGATCTTGTAAATCTTGCAGTAATGGTGTCGTCATTCTTTTTGTCTGTCTTAGTGGTTGTTGTATTCAGACTAAAACGCGACACCTTTTCTCCATATATCCCTTAAGGGACAGTTTTTTATCTTGAATGGAGAATGAGGTGATTGAGGAAAAGCTGGAATAACTCACTCAATGAAGACACATTTAACTGCGAGTAAATGCGTTTTCGATGATTTTTGACTGTGCCTTGCACTAAGTGTAACCGCGCGGCAATTTCTTTGGTGTCAAACCCTTGAGCGAGAAGTGAAGCCACCTCTTGCTCGCGACGAGTGAGTGATTCTACGCCAAATGTTGCTAAAGCTTGCTCAATGGCCAATCGCATACTGCCAGAATAAGCACTCTGGGCAAAAACAGGCTCAGAAAAGGTAAACTCCGTTTGTTTCCAGTGCTGCTGACAAAGCGATTGAATTATCGGGAAGTAGGGCTTTAATTTATTGATTTGCTGTTGAGAAAAGTATTTTCCATCATTCATATACCCGAAGTACAGCATGACCCAACGGCCAGGTTCGACTTCGACTAGCATGCTCAGTTCGTCTTTCCACCCGGTCTGATGGTAGAACTGTTCGCAGTAGGAAGTAAAATCAACGCCTTTGCGTGCTACGTCTTTGAGCGTAAATATGCCTTGTTGTTTTGTCTCGTTTAGTTTGAGAAAAAACGGGTCATTTTGAAATGAATCGGTAAGGTAGCGTTGAAAAAGTAATTCTCGCTCGTTCTCAATCGAGTCGTAGAGATAAATAGGATGTTTACCTTCTCGATAACCTAAAATAACCGCGCAATCAAAATGAAAAAGAGTGCGAATGACACGCATAAGCTTAGGAGTAAAGTTAGGCGTATTAAGAGCAGAAATTGCTTCTGCCAGCAGATTATTAAAGTTATTGTCAGGCATGGGATACCGAATCGCAGATGGTTTTGCGCAAGCATAACCAAAAGCCATCCAACGAGAAAGGGAAGTCACCATCTTCTGGTGACTTCCCATGAGAAAGTTGCACAAGTACTCAGTTTTGAGGAGTCATAGCTGCGTTAACTTATTGATAAGGGTGCATAACAACCGTTCTGTTTAAGCGATTAGTTGCTATGCGTTACTGCGAGTTGGTGAGCTCTTCGTTAACCCAATATTTAGAACCAGACACGTTGGCATCGATGAGCAAGCCTTTTGCATTCAACTGATAAACGGCGACGCCACTGTTAAATTGTTTTGAAAGTTGCTCTGAGTCTTCGCCAGCTACAGCAGAGGCTTCACTGGTCGCTTCCCATCCTTCGTTGACGAACGTATCAAAGTCTTCTTTGCTTTCAAACAGAATCACTTGTTGGTAAAACTTGCCGCCAGCCCCAAGTGCGACGCCCAAACCAAACATATTCATATAAGTGCGTTTTTCTGTTTCCTTATTGACTGCGACACCTGACCCTGAGTTGGTGTGAAACAATAAAGACAATTTACGAGAATCAAAGACCGCGTAGCCGTAAGCGTTGTCGTAAATGGCTTTGGCCTCCGGCTTTTCATTAAACAACTTGAGCAAAGCACTATCCGCCATTAAGTCTACGGCTTGGCGAGCTTCTTCTGGCGTGTCGCCTTCCATCAGTTCATCAATTTTCTTGTCGGCTGCATCTATCCATTCTTTGCTTTTCTCGATACTAGATTCTGTCCACTCGCCCGCGGTATTGATTGCTTCCTCGGACCAGTTCGTGAAATCTTGCCACGCTTGCTTTGAAAAGGCTTTGGTATCGTCCCAAGCATCTTGCGCAGTATCAGAAACCGCTTCGCCTAGCTCAGACATTTTGTTGGAAATATCATCCCAATCTGCGTAAGCGGGAGAGGCTAGGAGCATCAATGTGGTAATGAGTGCGATAGACTTTTTCATCAAATTCTCTCTGGAGTTGTCGATACATCATTCATTCTAGGTCATCAGACTTTGATAATGAAATTGACTAAATGGCGATCTTGAGAGAGGAATCACGAACTGATTGCGAAATGACGTATGAATAACAAAGCCCTCACAAGGGGAGTGTGAGGGCTTGAGTTTTTAGTGCGTTACTTGCTGCTAACTTTACCGAGCTGTAACCAAGTATCGATAACGGTGTCTGGGTTTAGTGAAACAGAGCTGATGCCTTGCTCCATCAACCATTCCGCCAAATCTTCATGATCTGATGGGCCCTGACCACAAATACCCACGTACTTGCCAGCTTTGGTTGCTGCGTCAATTGCCATTTTCAGCATGATTTTCACCGCCGCGTTACGCTCATCAAATAGGTGAGCAACGTCGCCAGAGTCACGGTCCAGACCAAGCGTTAGCTGAGTCATGTCGTTTGAACCAATCGAGAAGCCGTCAAAGTACTTCAAGAACTCATCGGCAAGTACCGCGTTGGATGGCAGCTCACACATCATGATGACTTTCAGACCTTGGTCGCCACGGCGCAGATCAAACTTCGCTAGTAAATCAATCACTGATGCAGCTTCGCTTGGTGTACGCACGAATGGGATCATGATTTCAACGTTTTTCAGACCCATTTCGTTACGAACGCGCTTGATAGCTTGAGTTTCTAACTCGAAGCAATCTTCAAACACTGGAGAAATGTAACGAGACGCACCACGGAAGCCGAGCATTGGGTTTTCTTCATGCGGTTCGTAGGCTTTACCACCAACCAAGTTGCTGTATTCGTTCGACTTAAAGTCAGACATACGAACGATGACGCGTTTTGGCCAGAAAGCAGAAGCGATAGTCGCGATGCCTTCAGTCAGCTTGCTCACGTAGAAATCGATAGGATCTTTGTAACCACGAATGCGCTGTTTAATTTCTGCTTTTAGCTCATCGCTTTGCGCATCAAAGTTAAGTAATGCTTTCGGGTGAATACCGATCATCTTGTTGATGATGAACTCTAGACGAGCAAGACCAACACCTTCGTTTGGAATCTGAGCAAAGTCGAATGCGCGATCTGGGTTGCCCACATTCATCATCACTTTGGTCGGCAGTAGTGGCAGTTCATCAACAGAAGAGCGTTTTACATCAAACTCAAGCTCACCTTGGTAAACGTAACCCGTTTCGCCTTCTGCACAAGATACTGTCACTGTTGCGCCATCAGTCAGTTTGCTTGTCGCATCGCCACAGCCAACGATTGCAGGAATACCAAGTTCACGAGCAATGATTGCTGCGTGACAAGTACGTCCGCCACGGTTGGTAACAATAGCAGAAGCTTTCTTCATCACTGGTTCCCAGTCTGGGTCAGTCATGTCTGTAACTAACACATCACCTTCTTGAACCAATGACATTTGGTCCAGAGAGTCAACCAAACGTACTGCACCTTTACCGATACGTTGACCGATTGCACGACCTTCAATCAAAACATCTGCTTTGTTCTGTAGCTCGTAGCGCTCAATCACGTTTTGTTCCGTTTGTGAACATACGGTTTCAGGACGCGCTTGAACAATGTACAACTTGCCGTCGATGCCATCTTTTGCCCACTCAATGTCCATTGGACGCTGGTAGTGCTTCTCGATGATCATCGCTTGTTTGGCGAGCTCTTTGATCTCTTCGTCGTTCAGTGAGAACGTGTTGCGCTCTTCATCAGAAGTATCAACGATATCAACTTGTTTGCCGATCTCTTGGTTGTCAGAGTAGATCATTTTGATCAACTTAGAACCAAATGTTTTCTTAACGATCGGGTGCTCACCTGCTTCAAGCATTGGCTTATGAACGTAGAATTCATCAGGGTTTACTGCGCCTTGAACGACCATTTCACCTAGGCCCCATGAAGAGGTGATGAAGACAACTTGGTCGAAACCAGACTCAGTATCAAGCGTAAACATTACACCCGAAGAAGCTTTGTCTGAACGCACCATACGTTGGATACCCGCCGATAGCGAGATACCACGGTGGTCGAAGCCTTGGTGTACACGGTAAGAGATCGCACGGTCGTTAAATAGAGAAGCGTAAACGTGCTTAGTTGCTTCTAGTACTGCGTCGATGCCTTTCACGTTCAAAAACGTTTCTTGCTGACCAGCAAAAGAGGCATCAGGCAGGTCTTCTGCCGTAGCAGATGAACGAACTGCGACTGAAAGCTCAGGGTTGCCTTCAATCAGTTCTTGGTAGTTTTCACGGATTTCTTGTTCAAGGTCCGCAGGGAAAGGGGCCTCTAATACCCATTGACGGATGGTTGCACCTGTCTTACGCAGAGCTTCCACATCCTCAACGTCTAGTTCATCAAGTAATTGGTGAATACGCTCATCCAAACCTTCGTGGTCAAGGAATTGGTTAAACGCGTATGAGGTTGTCGCAAAACCATTTGGTACAGAAACGCCTGCGTTCGCTAGGTTAGAAACCATTTCGCCAAGTGAAGCATTCTTACCGCCGACTTTGTCGACATCATCCATGGATAGGCCATTGAACCAGAGGGTGTTCTTTTGCATGTCTTTCTCCAGAAACATTGCAGCTTAGTAGGGGGACTTAAATCGCTCTAAACAATCGCATGTTGGCTGTTATTACACTTTGACCATACATTGCTTCATTTAGATTGATATCAAAGGCAAACGATTACGTTCTGGCTAGAAAAAAATTCAAAAGAATTTTTAAAGCTGTGGTGAACCTAACTGAAAGCCAAACTGATTTATTAATATTATGTTTACCATCCTACTCAAAAGATTTTGAAAAATTAAACAGAAATGCAAATAAATAACCAAAGTCGTGATGTGTTCTATGTTTCTGACGGTACGGCGATAACATGTGAGACATTAGGGCATGTTGTTCTCGGTCAATTTCCGTTCATTCCTAACGAAAAAACCTTTCCGTTCGTAGAAAGCCAGGACAAAGTTGCTGACGTTGTAAAAGAAATTGAAACTTCCTACCAACGCAATGGCGTCAAACCTCTGGTGTTTTTCTCTATCGTGGTGCCAGACGTACGTGAAATGCTGCTGGAAGCGCCTGCATACAGCTACGATGTGTTGGAAAGCATTGTACAGAAAGTGCAAGACGACATTCAGATGGCACCAAAACCCAAGTTGCAGCGTTCTCGCAGTGTGGGGAAAGATTCCGATACCTATTTCGACCGTATCGCGGCCATTGAATATACATTGGCGCATGATGATGGCATCACGCTAAAAGGGTTGGAGCAAGCCGATATCATCCTGCTGGGAGTATCGCGCAGCGGGAAAACCCCCACCAGCCTATATATGGCGATGCAGTTTGGTTTGCGTGTCGTGAACTATCCATTTATCGCGGAAGACGTGAAGATGATGCGTTTGTTGCCTGAGTTTGAGATCCATCGTCATAAATTGTTCGGGCTTACTATCGACCCTGAACGTTTGACTGAAATCCGTGAGAATCGTTTGTCTGGAAGTGATTACGCCAGTACCGAGCAGTGTAAGCTGGAGCTAGACACTGTAGAGGCGTTGTTTAGAAGAGAGGCGATCCCATACATCAATACGTCCTCGCTCTCTGTGGAAGAGATCACCACGCGTATTCTTGAAAAAGCAGGGATGAAACGCCGTTTGTTTGGTTAACCAGGGGCGCCAACATCGTCGTGTGCAAGAGGAGGCGAGTAACACCTCCTCTTGTGCATCTAAAGATGCCTTACACAGAATTAATAGTATTGGAACATCTTTTGGATGTCTTGATAGTTTTTGGTTTGAGTCAGTGACAGCATCAGTAAGATACGTGCTTTTTGTGGGTTTAGTGTGCCTGAGGCAACAAAGCCATATTTTTCGTCATCAATTTCAGCATCCAAAGTGGTTGAGCCGCTAGGCGTTCGGGAGCTCCTTACAACAACAACGCCATCTTTGCTCGCTTTTTCTAGCTCATCAAAGACCGTGTGGTACAAGTTACCATTACCAACACCAGCACTTACAATACCGTCAAACTTGGCATCAACAAAGGCTTTGACTGGTAAGCTCGACGCATTTGCATAGTTATAAACAATACCTACTTTAGGTAGTGTGTTAAGTTTTGATACATCGAATGGTGTTTCTGTGGTGTGTTTACGCTCTGGGCTTCGTTGATATTTGGCATCGCTATTATGAATGTAACCGATAGGGCCAAAGTTAGGTGACTGGAAAGTACTGACGGAAGTGGTGTTTGTTTTAGTTACGTCTCGCGCATCGAATATAGTGTCATTCATCGCGACTAACACGCCGCGCCCTTCAGAATCTTCATCGGTGGCTGTCACGACGGCGTTGTATAAATTAACTGGGCCATCAGCACTCATTGCGGTGGAAGGACGCATTGCACCGACAATCACGACTGGTTTTTTGCTCTTGACGCTCAGATCAAGGAAGTAAGCGGTTTCTTCTAACGTATCGGTACCATGCGTGATGACGATACCGTCAACATCATCTTGAGCGAGCAGTTCGTTGACGCGTTTGGCTAATTTAAGCCATACCTCATCATTCATATCTTGTGAACCGATACTGACCACTTGCTCTCCAGAAATATCGGCAATGTTGGTCATACTCGGCACCGCAGAAATCAATGATTCAACGCCGACTTTACCTGCTGTGTAGTTTGACTCGGTTGCAGATTGACCTGCTCCAGCTATGGTGCCACCAGTGGCAAGGATTTTAATGTTCGGAAGATCGTATTGCGCAAAAGAGAACGAACTGATGCATAAACCGAGAGTTATCGTACTGAGGCGGAAAAGATTTTTCGTCATAGGAATCACCTGCTATTAGGTTGGATGTTGGGGAACTCATCTATCCTAAAAACAGCGGGTTAGATTTTTTGAGCACTAGTTCAACAAATTGCAGATGAAGATCGTGATCAAGCAATCAGTTAAAGAACATTAATTCAAACAATTAACTTAAATAACGTGCTTCTTTAACAAGTGAGATGTACTAATAACGTGCATAATGCGTTATATGCTCTAATCTATTGATTGGGAAATAAAGAGGGAAGGGAGGCGCGATTAGGTTACTAAACACGAATTGAGAAGTGCAATTTCTTCAAAGTTTACAGTGTAAAAAAAAGCGGCTTTACCCCGGAACAGATAAAAGCCGCTTGCCAATGATGTGTTAATTCACATCTTATCGCATAATCATTTGTTCACGACCAGGACCCACAGACACCATTTTTACTGGTACGCCCATCAGTTCCTCAATGCGTAGAACGTATTTCTGTGCTGCTACTGGAAGCTCTTCAAACTTACGACAACCTGTGATGTCCTCGCTCCAGCTTTCCATCTTCTCGTAGATTGGCGCAAGAGATGCAGTTTGAGGCCAGATTGGGTTTTCGCTGTGGTCGCCTTCGTAGCCAACACAGATTTTCAGATCGTTAAGACCAGTCAAACAGTCTACTTTCGTTAGTGCAATTTCAGTTGCGGCTTGCAGTTCAACGCCATTCTTCGTAGCGACTGCGTCGAAGTAACCCATATCGCGCGGACGACCTGTAGTTGCACCGAACTCGCCTGCAAGTTCTCGGAAAGCATCTTGCTCTTCCATTGCAGTGATCAACGTACCAGTACCTACTGATGAGCTGAATGCTTTTGCAACCGCAATAACGCGTTCAGGACGAAGTGCTGGAAGACCACTGCCGATACCCGCGTACATTGATACAACGTTAGAAGACGTTGTCCAAGGGTACTCACCGTAAACAAGGTCACGACCCGCGCCAAGCTGCGCTTCGAACAATAGAGTTTTGTCTTTTGCTTGTAGCGCTTTTAAAGGAAGCGTTACGTTGCAAATTGAATCGCGCCAAGGTGCAGAGACTTCTAGCAGCCAGTTCGCCAGTTCTTCAGCAGTTTGTTCAAACTCGAACGTCGGGTAAAGCGCACGCAGTTGTGGCAGTTTCCAATCCATCATGAATTGAAGGCGTTCAACCAATACTTCTGGTTGCTTCAACCAACCAACAAGAATGCCTTTCTTCATTACGCGGTCACCGTACGCAGGTGCAATACCTTGACGAGTTGAGCCGTATGCTTTGTCGCCTAAACGCTGTTCTTCTAGCGTATCTTCTAGTGCGTGTAGAGGTAGACACAGTGTTGCGCGATCAGAGATGCACATATTCACTTTTACGCCCGCTTCTTCAACTTCCGCAATCTCCTGAGACAGCAACGCAGGGCTGATAACCATACCCGGACCTAACACTGCCAAACAGTCTGGGTTGAATACGCCACTTGGTAGCTGGTGCAGCTTAAACGTACCTAGATCGTTAACCACGGTGTGACCCGCGTTGTTACCACCTTGGAAACGAATGCTCGCAGAAGCTTGCTCTGCCAAAAAGTCAACGATGCGGCCTTTGCCTTCATCACCCCAGTTTGCACCCACAACAACGATAGACGACATAATTTAATCTCCAAAAACAGATGCAAAAATCTTAAGGCGTTCGCCATAATAAGAGAAATTAATTATACTCATTAACTTGATAAGAATCTCATATCGGAATTGGCAATGTTAGATTTGAACTGGCTGCGAACCTTCGTAACTCTTGCAGAGGTAAAGCATTTCGGCAAAACAGCGACGGAACTGCACATGACGCAGCCGAACGTAAGTTTGCATATCAAGCAGTTGGAGCAGACCACGCGCACGAAATTGATTGAGCGAAATCCTGTGCAGTTGACGCAAGCGGGGAAGCGTTTGTTAGATACGGCGCAGCGGATGCTTAATGAGCTGCAAATTTGCCAATCGGATCTCAATGCCATCAACGATCTTACGCAGGGGACGCTTTCTATTGCGGCGAGCGATATCGTTTCACGTTTACTGCTTATCAAACCGTTCCAGCAATTCAAAAGTGAATACCCGGGTATCGACTTGGCATTGTTCAATACCACGTCTTCTCAAGCGGTGGATTTGGTGAAAAGTGCGCGTGCCGATATCGGCTTTGTTATCGCACAAAAAGAGAGTCAACCGCTGCATTTTACGCCTCTCACGCAAATTCACTGGTGTGCGTTTGGCGATAACATTTTTGAGTGGCAGGACAATCGAAAAGAGAGCCAGACGCTGATTCTGCTAGGGCACGACACGCGAACCCGTGAGCTGATAGATGCATCTTTACCTGAGTTAAATCTGCCTAAGCATCGTGTGATGGAAGTGGGCAGTGTGGAAGCACAAATCGATTGGGCAGAAGCAGGATTTGGGACCGCCATTGTGCCGGATTTCTCTCTTGATCCGAGGTTAACGCTTTCCCGAGAGATCACGCCTTTGCCTAGTTTTCCAAACACCGATTTCGGCTACATTGTGCGCCAAAATCAGGTACTCTCCAAAGCCGCTAAACAGCTACTCACTTGGGTTGGAGAGAATGTGTCAGTGGTGGGAGAGTAACGGATGAAAGATGACGACATTATTGTTTCGCTTCCCTCTCTGATTCATCGCATTGGCGGTGAGAATGCTAAACGCATTAAAGTCATTGCGGCGGATTGCGGGTGTGACGTTAAGCGAGTTAGGCGCTCTCGTCATTGGCAAGTTTCTGGAGAAGCTTTGAACTTAAAAGCGTTACTTGATCAGCTAAAAGCAGGACAGTGTGAAGAGCTAAGGTTTGTGATGAATAAGTTGGAGAAAGGGTTATCCGTTCATCAGGACAAACTGGAACCGTTGGAAGAAAAACTGATTCGGTTGGTGGTGCAAAACCCAAATATCACCTTGGCGGAGTTGATGACAGAAACGCACTGTACGATTGCGCAAGCCAGAGCAGCTCGGTTTGAAGCGGAAATGCTCTAGCGTAGAATTTTTATTTACTCATTCTAGCAGCCAATGTTACGGTGCGGGCTATTACTAAAAATTAAGGCCATTTTTTATCATGGATATTTGGAAGCTCCTCCTTTTTATTCCCGCTTGCTTTGCTCTGAATATGACTCCAGGCCCAAACAACTTATTGGCAATGAATAATGCGCGTTGTTACGGTTTTCGTGCCGCGTTTGTCGCTAGTTTAGGGCGTATTACGGCATTTTCTGGCATGATCGCGTTGTCTGCCTCTGGGCTCGCCGTGATTTTGTACACATCAGAAATGCTGTTTTTAGCGTTAAAGCTGGTGGGGGCGCTGTACCTATTGTGGATTGCATTCAACCTTTGGCGTTCGGAATCGAGCCCGATCTCTGAGTTAACGAACTCACGCAACTATGCAGGGCTTGCGAAACAAGAGTTTACGCTTGCCGCCGGTAACCCGAAGGCGATTCTTATTTTTACTGCGTTTTTGCCGCAGTTTGTTGATGTGAATGCCAACGTTCAAGAGCAGTTTTTTGCCCTTGGCTCCACGTTTTTGATTTTAGAAATGGTCGCCATTTCAATTTACGCGATTTTTGGTTTGTACCTTAGACATTGGTTTTCAAATCCAAAGATGGCGAAACGTTTTAATCGCGGATGTTCGCTGTTTTTAGCCGCATCTGGTGTGAATTTGCTACTAAGTAAGCAATAACGCATATCATTTCTGTAGCGTATTTTTTCTATTAAAAAAAAGAGCCGCTGATGTTATATCAGCGGCTCTTTTCGTTGATGCATCTATTGTTTGTTGTTACCACATCAAGTCATCTGGCACGACGAAATCTGCGTATGGATCGTCTTCTGCTGGAATGTCCGATTCTGGTTCTTTCTGTTCGATGATGACGGATTCATCACGTTGAGCAATTTTATTCGCTACTCCGCGTGGAATGACAACGTAGCTTTCACCGACAATCGCAATGGCTAGAATGCCTTTAATCAACTGTTCACGGATGAGAGCATCAACATACAGTGACTTAACCAAGGTGCCATGGGTGAAGTTGTACTTAATATCGCCATCTTTTAAGTCGATCTTGTTCATCTCAATCAATTGATTGATTTGCGCTTTGATCTCTTTATTCAAACGCTCGGCATTTTGCTGTTCGCTCAATTGTTTATCACGCTCTAACTGTTGGCGTTTATTCTCTTCAACCGCCGCTTTTACTTCGCGTGCTTGAACGCGTGATTTTTTAGAGCCTTTCTTCGCTTTCTTTAGTTTCTTTTCATTAACTAAGCCAGCTTTCAGCATTTGTTCTTGAAGGGTAAGTTTTGCCATGTTTCATCCAGTTAGTGCGCAATTTTGTGCATTTTAGCGAGTCCTTATCAGCAAGGAAAGGGCGATGATGACACGTCGGAGAAATTATCGGACTCAAGCAAACGCAATGCGTCCCAAAGCATCACTTGGTTGGAGCTTAGTACAGGAATACCAAAGCGGCTTGAGAAATAAGGCAGTAGATGCATGACTCGCATGTTCGTGCATGAAATAAATACCGCGTCCACAGTGCAATCAATCGACTCAAGCAGCTGCGCTAAGGCATTTTCTACGTCTTGTCCTCCAATGGTTGGGATATGGGGATCGTAGTCGAGATTGAAATACCCAAAGGCCAGAACGTCAATGCCATGTTCGGTCATGGACTCATAAAGTGGGTGATTGACGTCATTGGTATACGGAGTCAGCATAACGATTCTTTGAGCTTGATGGTGTTCAAGCGCTCTCAGTGCGGCTTGCCAAGGGTTAGTTGTTATGGCTTCGGGTCTCTCTTGACGAATTAAATCAGTGATTTTATCGGAGCCAATGAGCACACTAGCTGACGTACAGCCAAACGCCATGACGTTGATTGGCCACATTGGCACGATGGTGCGTACACACTCGCGGATACTGTTTTGCATGTCTGTTAAGTGCAGAGGATCGACAGTACCTGTAGTGAGAAAGCGTGAAGTGTATAAGCGAACATCTGCGGGTAAATGCTCGCGCCATTCGTTTTCTAGCACATAGTCGGTCGCGAGTTGAATGAGTCCGATTGAACGTTGATAAGCGGAGACATCCGCCGAAAACTCAAACTGAGTGGTTAAAGATTGAAACGTACAGAGCTCTGGCATGTTACGGCCCTCAAAAAGTGCGGTGGTTGCCCACCGCCAAAGTCACAGGGAATAAGTTACATCGTGGATTGAATGCTGGTGAGTTGTTGAGCGGTATAGTCAGCGATTGCGGTGTCTTGAACGCCAGTTCCCGTTAAATCACATACCGAAACATCGTCAACACGCCTTGAGTAGAGGTGCTTGCCGCAAATGATGTCGCCAAGTTCGACTAGGCTACGGGTGAGCGGTTTATCTACACTGCGTAACTCGCCAAGCGATTCTGACTGACTGATTCGATCAACCACCAGATGCTCAGCGTTTAGGATGACTGAGGTGGCAAGCTCACGTTTATGAGGGCTGTCTGAACCCATAGCGATCACGTGTGCTCCTGATGGGATATCTTCCCAATTCAGCAAAGGTTCTTTTGATGGTGTTGTCGTGACAATAATGTCGGCTTCTTGGCATGCTTGCTGGATAGAGGAGTGTACGGATACGGATAGATCGTATCGTTGCTCCATGCGTTGTTTGTAAGCCTGCGATTTTGTGTTGTCTCTTGCCCAGATGTTCACTTGGGAGATTGGCCTAACTAATTTTATCGCAGCGACTTGGAGTTCTGCTTGAAGCCCACTGCCAATAACCGTAATTTTGGATGCTTCTGAGTTCGACAGGTATTTCGCGGAGATAGCGCCGGCGAGAGCAGTACGAATGTCGGTTAGATACCCTTCGTCAAACAATACGCTATCAACCAGCCCTGTTTTCGCGCTAAAGAGCACCATCAAACCATTTAGGCTGGGTAGTCCTAGTTTTGGGTTATCAAAAAATCCTGGGCTGATTTTTATCGCGAAGCGCTCATTACCTTTGATATGCGCCGTTTTTACATCCACTTCGCCGTTATGCTCTTCAATTGCCATGCTAAGAATCGGAGGCATGGTGACGTTGCCTTGCCCAAGCGCTTTGAAGCCATTTTCCACGGCCGCTAACGCATTAAGATCTAACTGAGTCACTTGCTCTATCTGAGATTTATTATAGATTTTCATTCGCACGACCTCGGTTATTCTTTGACTTGGCGGCCGATTTTTAATGCCGTCTCAAAAGTGTCTGAAGAGACGTTTTTTCCACTGAGCACCAAAACGACTTTCTTACCGCGTAAGTCCAGTTGATGCTGGTGAATGGCGGCAAGCCCCACTGCGGCTGCGCCTTCTACGGCAAATTTTTCTGCATCGAAAATATCTGCCATGCCTTTGGCGATGTTGTGTTCACTGACTAAAAACGCTTTATCCATGACTTCTTGCACGAGTTTGAAGGTATAGCGATTGTCTAAACCTATGCCGCCACCTAAGCTGTCAGCAAACGATTCGTGCTCTTCAACTTGTACTGGTTTTCCTGCTTTAATGCTTTCTACCATCGCAGCGCCTTTGTCCATGGAAACGCCATACACGTTCACTTTGCTGCTGTTTGATTTTGCGGCTAAGCCAATACCACCAATCAATCCGCCGCCAGATAACCCGGCGAAAATGACGTCGACATCAGGAAGATCTTCAATGATTTCTAGCCCAATGGTCCCTTGTCCGGCGATGATGTCTGGGTGTTCGAATGGTGAGAGATAGGTCATCGACTCTTCTTCTGTTAGCCTCAATGCTTCTCGCTCCGCGTCGTCTTGAGCTTGACCAACTATTCGAACTTCTGCGCCTAATGCTTTAATTGCATCGACTTTGTTTTGTGGCACTAAATTGGACATACAAATCACGGTGCGGACTCCTAGTCGTTGCCCAGCATAAGCCACGGCACGGCCGTGGTTACCAGTAGAGCAAGTGACGACGCCATGTTGTTTTTGTTCCTCATTCAGTTTGTTCATGGCATGAGTCGCTCCACGCAATTTAAAAGCACCAATAGGTTGTAGTGTTTCCAGTTTTAACCAAATTTCACATTGATATTGTTGCGATAACCGTGGTGAGTGAAGTAATGGTGTGCGACTGACTAATCCGTTAATCGCTTTCTTTGCGGCAAAGATTGCTTGTGTTTCCATGTAGTACGTCTCTTAGGACCGCCCCCTCTAATTTGGTCAGAGGGGGCGGTAATCATTGGTAGGTTTGTGAGTTGGTTAATTCGCGGCTATTTTGGCTGCCACTGTTTAGACGTGACGAGGTTATCCATCACTTTATTGACCGCTTGGTGCGCTTTGTCGACAATAGTGTCGATGTCATTACGATTCGCGATAAGCGGTGGAGCAAAGCCGAGGATGTCACCATGTGGCATGGCGCGAGCGATTAAGCCTTGCTCTAAACAGGCCGCCGCGATTTGCGGACCCACTTTCAAGTTTGGATCAAAGTGTGCTCGGCGGAGTTTGTCTGAAGAAAACTCCAACGCATGCAACAAGCCAACGCCACGAGTATCACCGATCAATGGATGATCGTTAAACGTCTCTGCCATACGTTGCTGCAAGTAAGCGCCGACCTCGGCTGCGTTTTGCACCAAGCCTTCACGTTCAATGATATCGAGGTTGCAGTTCGCGGCTGCCGCTCCCATTGGGTGACCGGAGTAGGTATAACCGTGTCCGATAGCGCCCCATTGGTCGGTGCCGTTTTCTAGCACACTCCAAACTCGTTCACCGACGATCACGCCAGACAGAGGTTGATATGCTGAGGTTAACCCTTTCGCTACCGTGATGAGATCCGGTTTCATGTCGTAGTGCAGTGAGCCAAAATCGGAGCCGAGGCGGCCAAAGCCACAGACCACTTCATCCGCAATCAAGAGTACATCGTATTTGTCGAGTACTTTGCGAATCGCCTGCCAGTATCCTTCTGGTGGTGGCACAATACCACCAGTACCGAGCACTGGTTCTGCAATCATCGCTGCCACCGTTTCAGGGCCTTCTTCCAAGATCATCGCTTCGAGTTGATCCGCACAATATTGAGAGAATTCAAGCTCAGACATGCTCTCGTCTTCACGGCGATAGTAATACGGCGCCATGGTGTGCTTGATGCGCTCAAGCGGTAAATCAAAATGTGCGTGGAACAGAGGTAGCCCTGTCATTGAACCCGAAGCGATACTTGAACCATGGTAGCCGCGATCACGGGAGATTAATTTTTTTCTTCTCTGGTAGACCACGAGCATTGTTGTAATACCAGACCAACTTAAGTTGAGTTTCGTTCGCATCACTGCCTGACATGCCGTAGTAGACTTTACTCATGCCTTCAGGCGCCATTTTGATGATGCGATCTGACAGTGTCACTAGTGCTTCGTTGGTATGACCGACGTAAGTATGGTAGTACGCCAGCTCTTTGGCTTGTTCATAAATGGCATCGGCCATTTCAGTCCTACCATAGCCAATGTTCACACAATACAACCCGGCAAAGCCGTCTATCAGCTCGATGCCTTCTGAATCGGTGATGCGTATTCCGCTTCCGCTCGAGATAATTCTTCCCGAAAGCTCCCCAGCCGCATACTGCTTCAGGTGGGTTGAGGCATGAAATACTCTCTGACGGTCGATCTCTAAAAGTTGTTGGGTTTTGTTGCTCATGATCCTTCTCCTCGAATAATTGGATATCCATATTTCGTGCCTTAACTGCCACTGATGGTTGGTAAAGCGCCTAAGCAGCAGTATTTGATTTCACTGTATTCTTCAAAGCCGTGGCGACTGCCTTCTCGTCCAAGCCCTGACTGTTTCACGCCGCCGAATGGGATAGGGTGGCCAGTCATCTTGACGGAGTTCACGCTCACCATGCCAAATTCCAAACCACGCATGCAGCGCCAAATTTGGTGAATATCGTGGCCATAAACATAGGCAGCTAAGCCGTACTCAGTGTCGTTGCTCATTTCAATCACGGTATCTAAGTCTTGGTAAGGCAACACGCCTGCCACAGGACAAAAATTCTCTTCGCGATACACCGCCATATCAGGGGTGACATCGGCCAGCAATGTCGGCGCAAAGAAGTTTTCGCCTGGTACGGGCTGGTGGTATCCCGCTACCAATCGCGCGCCTTTGTCGAGTGCGTCACGCACCAAATCATGCGCTTTATCCACCGCAGTGCGATTGATCAGCGGCCCCATGGTGGCTTTTTCATCTAAACCATTGCCTAAAACGATGTGGCTCATTTCTTTGGCAAACGCTTCCAAAAATGCTTCGTACTTATCTTCGGGGACGAAAATACGGTTTGCGGCCAAGCAGTCTTGTCCTGCTGTTTGAAACTTGGCATCCACGGCAGCTTTGGCTGCTTGCTCGACATCCATATCTGGCAGCACGATGAAAGGGGCATTACCGCCGAGCTCCATGCTGCACTTCTTCACGGTTTGTGCCGCGTCGCGCAGCAGCAACTTACCCACTCGAGTTGAACCTGTGAACGAGAGTGCTTTGACTTTATCGGAGTGACACAAGGTTTGTGACACCATCACCGCATCGCCAGTGATCACGTTAAATACACCAGGTGGAAAGCCAGCTCGGTCTGCTAATTCTGCCAAGGCCAATGCGGAGAAAGGCGTTTCACTGGCAGGTTTGATGAGCACCGGACAGCCTATAGCTAATGCTGCGGCGGCTTTACGGGTGACCATTGCATTAGGAAAATTCCATGGTGTAATCAGAGCTGCGACACCAATCGGCTCGCGTATCGTCGATAGTTGCGCATTCGGAATATGACTTGGGATGGTTTCGCCATAGCTGCGGCGTGCTTCCTCTGCAAACCAGCGAACAAAGGATGCGCCGTAGTCGATTTCACCCAAAGCATCACCTAATATTTTGCCTTGCTCCATAACCATCAAACGAGCAAGATCTTGTTTTGATTCTAAAATCAGATCGTGCCAACGCATGAGAATTTCAGCGCGTTCTTCTGCTTGCATTTTTCGCCATTGACGAAAGGCTTGGTCGGCTTCATCAATCGCTTGATAGAGTTGTTGCTGAGATAGCTTGGTAATGTAGCCGATGACCGTACCATCCGCTGGATTATCCACCGGATGAAATTGGTCACCACTTACCCATTTGCCATTTACGTACGCTAAACCTCTCACCAAACGTACGTCTTTCATTATCGCCATCATGTCGTGCGAGGCTTTTAATTCCTCAGCATGTAAGCTGTGCAGTGCTGTCATGAGTCCTTCTCCCAGCGTCGTTGTCCATAGTTAAACTGTAATGGAGAAGTGACCGAAATAATTTCTGATGCCGAGGTTTAAACCATCAAAACTTTCTTTTCCACACCGTTAGATATGGTGATTTTTCTGGTCGTCTTTTAAGCGTATTTTCCCTTTTAGAACAAGGCGTTTTGGTTCACTTCTAATGTGCCTGCATCACGTTTGATTGTTTTCGTCACGATGTAAGTAAAGTAGCGCTCAATGCTCACCTCTGACTCTAACCAGTTGTCGATAAGCCGCTGATATTGGTCAATATCTTCCGACTGAATTTTGAGGATGTAATCGACACCGCCGCCTGTAGCATAACAATCAGTGACTTCTGGTGAGTGTTGAACCAGTTGCTCGAAACGTTTGAACGCTTGGGCGCTGTGCTCTTTGAGCGTAACTTCAACCATGACCGATGTTCGTTTGAACAAAACATCGGTATTTACTTTTGCCCCGTAGCCTTCAATGATGCCTGCTTCTTCCAGTTTTTTGACACGCTCCCAGCAAGGGCTCACGGATAGGTTAATGGCCTCGGCAAGGTGAGATTTGGTAATACGGCCATTGTCATGAAGTATTTGTAGAATTTTTACGTCGTAGCGATCGAGGCGCATAATTGGTCTCCCTGTAAAATACCAATCAGTTCAGAATAGTTGATGACTGGTCAACCGCTATAAGGTGGCCCGAAGGCCACTCCTTTTTCTGTTATTGATTGAACTCTTGTTCCAGTGAGCTCAGCACCGCTTTACCGCTGTCGCCTGTAAGCTCGATGTATTTGTCCCGCATTGGCATAGAGGCTTGTTTAAATGCTGCACGTTCGTCACTGTCGAGTTTGATCATCTGCATATCTGGTTTTGCTTGCTTAATTTGATCAAGACGTTTTTGGTTAAACTCATCCTGTTTTTCAAATATAAAGTCAGTCATACCAGCGATGACTTTATTGACCTGATCTTGGCGGTCTTGTGGGAGGGTTTCGAACCAGCTGTTGTTGGTAATGACAGTAGTAGTAAATTGTTGTTGTCCTGCCCAGATCATGTAGTCATTCACTTCGTAGAACTTCATTTCTTCGATAGCAAAAACGGGGTTTACTTGACCATCGATCATTTTAAGTTGCAGAGCACCATAGACTTCTGAGTAGGGCAAAGGCGTAGGGTCGGCTCCAAACGATTTATAAGCCTCAACCAGCATTGGCGATGCCATCACGCGTATTTTGAAGTTATCAAAATCTTTTGGAGAACGAATCTCACGGTTGGTCGTCCACACCATTTCACCTTCTGGATACATAGTGAGAAGTTTGAGGTTTTTCTGTTCTAGCTTTCCGCCGAGTGTGTCATAGATAGTAGGGCTTGAACTCAGCACTTTTTTATTCACATCATTGTCTTGCGACAAAAGGTAAGGGATGGAGAAAACCTGCATTTCGGGCACGAATGAACCAAAAATACCTGGCGATGCGTTGGTAAATTGGATAATACCGTTCGCAGTAAGCTCGGTAAGATCTTCTGACTGACCCAATGTACCGTATGGATAGACTTCCACTGTGACGTCGCCATCGGTTGCATTTTCGATGCGCTTTTTAAACTCTTGCGCATAAGCATCTTGCACCGAGCCTTTGACTTCTTCTAGAGCGAATTTCCACGTCTCTGCATAAACATTGCTGGTGGCAAAGCTGGCAGCGATCAGTACGGCACTCGTTAGGTAGCTGTGTTTCATCGGATTCATCCATTTCTTCCTTAATCAGTTTGTGAGTCAATTCACCAACGGCAGGTGATACACCAGACCCGATGTTGTGTCGTGTTTAGGGCGTGTTGACCTTTCGAGCTGATTTTTGCAGCGATTTGTGGGTGGCCTGCATAAAAAGCCGATAACGCAGTAGAAATGAACCACAAAGGCTGCCCGAAGGGTTCGAGCTAGGCGCCCCCGCAAAAATCGTTTTATGCTTTGCTGAAGACCATTTGCTTAGAATGACTAGGCTGCATAGTCTTCGCCGCGCCTAAAACTATTTTACCTCGAACAAAATTTAACCGCGAAAGGTCAATACGCCCTAGTAAGAGTTAGTTTAATTCGCCACAGTCTTCGGCAATTACGGCGACCGTGTCACCAATGTTGACCATGGCAGGGAAACGACGTGCAGCAAAAATCCCACTGCGCTGCGCTTTGTATTCGATTGGGTCGCTCCCTGTACGCTCGGTTGAATAGATTCTTGCCAGTACATCGTCTTGTTTGATGGTATCGCCAAGCTCAAATAAGTATTCGGTGATACCGTTGTGCTGGCTTTGCACGTAGCAACTTGCATCGGGCATATCAAGCAACCTAGTTGGCAGGGTTGGTTTTTCGTAATCACCTGATAAGTTGCCCGAAAAACGCAAGAAGTTACGAATACCACGGTCGGCATAAGCGATGGTTTCTGGAGTGCTGGTTCCGCCACCTCTGAGCTCTGTGGTGACGAAAATTTTGCCTTGAGATTCCACTGCGGTGTCGTACAGGCTGGTGGCGTCCATTTCGAGCAAGATCATGGTGTAAGGTGCGCCAAACAGCTTTGCACCTAAGATGCATGCTTCTTCTTGATCGAGGTTGTCGAGGCGATGGGCTGCGGCGAAAGGCACGATGTCTAACGTTTTACCACCTGAATGAATGTCTAACGCAAAATCGCACATGGGTACTAAGTAACGAGTAAAGTAATCCGCGATTTTTTCGGTCACTGAGCCTACAGGGTTTCCGGGAAAGCTGCGATTTAAATTCCCTTTATCGATAGACGATGTGCGCGAGGCATTTTGTACCGCAGGTAAGTTCATCATTGGCACAATAATGACGCGACCTTGTATTTGCTCTGCTTGCAGCGAGTTTGCCAATTTTAGCAGGCTGGTGATGCCTTCGTATTCATCACCGTGATTACCGCCAGTAAGCAGCGCCGTTGGCCCGTGACCATTTTTTATCACGGTGATAGGTATCATGATGCTTCCCCAAGCGGAGTCATCATGGGAATAGGGCAGCGCTAAAAAGCCGTGCTGCACGCCTTCTCGGTCAAAGTCTACGGTGGCTGTGATCGAGCTCTTTTGCATATCGAGTCCTTTTTGTTCTTAAGCCCAGTTCAACAGAACTTACGGTTTGAAAAGTTAGTGTTTAACAAATAAGTGGCGTGGGAAATCACACAGTGTTTTTGCACCATCACGGGTGATCACAATGCTTTCGGTGGTTTCTAACCCCCAATCTTCAAACCATAGCCCCGGCATAAAGTGGAATGTCATGCCTTCTTTTAATACGGTTTTATCGGTGTCTCGCAAGCTCATGGTTCGTTCGCCCCAGTCAGGAGGGTAGCTCAGACCAATTGGGTAACCACAGCGGGCGCCTTCACGTGAGAATCCTGCTTTATCCAGAACTTGGTTCAATGCGTTGGCGATGTCGGCGCAAGTATTGCCTGGTCTTGCGACTTCTAAGCCTGCTTCGAGACCTAAAGTTAATGCTTCATCTGCACGTTTGAATTTGTCGTCTGGTTCCCCAAGAAAAATAGTGCGAGAGAGTGGGCAATGGTAACGGCGATGCGCCCCAGCGATTTCGAAAAAAGTACCTTCGCCTTTTTTGAAAGGCCTATCGTCCCACGTTAGGTGAGGTGCAGAAGCATCAGAACCAGATGGTAAAAGCGGTACGATCGCGGTGTAATCGCCAAAGTGATCTTCATGCCCAAGTACTGCTTGGCGGTTAATCTCGGCGACAAGGTGATGTTTCGGCAATCCTGGCTCGATCATATCGAACGCGACACGATGCATGTTTTCAACAATGCGAGCTGCGCGGTACATATAAGCCAGTTCTTGATCAGATTTAACGGCGCGACACCAATTGACTAGCCCGGTTGCATCGAGAAGTTGAGCATTCGGTAAGTGCGTGGTGAGTGACTCGTAAGCGGTGGCACTAAAGTAATAGTTATCTTTTTCCACACCGATACGGCCGCGATCCCAAAGACGCGGGGCGAGTACCGCTTCTACCAAAAAATCCATTGGGTGTAATGGTGGATTCATTACATAATGGTCTGGGTAGTAAGTGATATTTTCTGCCGACATATACGCAGTTCTGTATGCCCCATTGGCATCTTGGCAGCGCCCAAACCAAACAGGCTCGCCAGATGATCCTACAACGACACATTGTGGGACATAAAAAGACCAACCGTCATAACCTGTCAGCCATGCCATGTTAGAAGGGTCGTGAATGATAAGGACATCCAACTCTCGTTCTTCCATCGACTGCCGAACTTTTGTTAATCGGTCCTGGAATTCATCCAGTGTAAAATGCAAAGCAACGCCTCTCATATTTTCTCCTTGTTAAAAATCCGACGCCTTATGGGCCTTCGGAGACGTTGAGGTATTTCTACCTTCCACCAGGTCAGCCAGACCTGCGTTTAAAAACTATTGCAACTCACCACTGCGGCTGGGTTTGGATTAAACGATGCCATTTAACATGTTTGTTGAATCTATATTTCTCATGTCAATCATTACAATTGTGGCTCATTTTTGTGCATTACACCGCATTTGATGGCTAAAAACTCGCCATTTGTTAAATTGAAGTTACAATGAGCATTAAAAATGAATCAATTAAAATATTGTGTCATGACAATTTCTTTGAACCCGATCATTCGCCCAGGCACCGCTAAGTACATCTCCATTGGCAATTATCTTGTCGAATGTGTCCGCAGTGGTTACCTAAAACCCGGTACTCGACTACCCACACATCGTGAGTTTGCGGAGCAAATTGGCGTGAGCGTACAAACCGTCAGCCATGCATATGGTTATGCAGAGAAAAAAGGTGCGCTCGAGTCTTGGGTGGGAAACGGTACGTTTGTAAAATCAGGCTTTGTGGATGAAAGCACGGACACGGAGTTCATGCTGACGCAAGAGATGAAAGAAACGCCGGATGAAATTGATATGTCGATCGCTCATCCGGTAGTAACCGATCGCCACATTACGCTTTTTAATCAGGCGTTAATGGAAATTGCTGGGCAAACAAACAATCGCAGTTTGATCAGTAAAGCAAAGCCAGTAACAGGTCAGCCTCATCATATTGAGTCCGGAGCGCGATTTCTCAGTAGCCAAGGGTTAGACGTTGGTACCGATCAAATATTACTCACAAATGGTGCATGCCATGGCTTGACCTTGGCTTTAAGCACCGTTGTTGAACACGGTGATTTAGTCGCTTGTGGCCACTTAGTCGATCATGGCTTGATCTCTCGCTCGAGAATGCTTGGATTTAAGTTACAGCCGCTTGAGATGGATGAGTTTGGTATCACGCCGGATGCATTTGAATGGGCATGTAAACACAAACCAATCAAGGCGCTGTGTTGCACACCGAGCATGGCCAATCCGAATAGTGCGCATATGGACATTTCGCGCCGAGAGGCGATAGCAAATATTGCGAAACAGTATGAGATCTACGTGATTGAAGATGACGTGTATGGGGCACTAGAGCCCAATCGTGTCCCACCTCTCGCCGCACTGTTACCCGAGCAGGCTTTTTATGTCACCAGTTTAACCAAAGTCGTAGCGCCAGGTATGCGTACGGGCTATTTAACGGTCCCACGTCATTTTTTGCAGCATGCGATTGGCCGTTTAGCAGCGACGAGTTGGTCTGCGACCCCGTTACCGTTTGAAGTCGCTCATTTGTGGATCGAGAACGGTACATTAAATCGACTTGTTCGATTTCAAGTCAATGAATTTGCCAAGCGCCAGCGAATAGCAAAAGCTACCTTAGAAGGGCATGTTTATAGCTCACACCCGAATGGTCAGCACATTTGGTTGAGGTTACCTGAGCAGTGGAGCAGTGATGATCTGGTCGCTTCGGCTAAGCGTTCTGGGGTGCAGATCACGGGGTATAAACCTTTTGTTCTCGATACTAATCAGCCAATGCCTTACGTGCGAATCAGTTTGGGAGCAGAGACTAATCGAGGCTACATCAAGCATGGGTTGTCTGTGATTGCAGAAATTCTCGATACAAACCCTCCAACCTCTCACTTTTTGGTCTGAGCAGTATGCTCTGACCTAATTTTTTCTGCGAAAGCGCCAAGTTCAGAAAATCTTTCTTATTCACCTGATTGACTTGATTGTCATGAAAAAGATAACGTTTCATTAACATTTTTGTTGATCAGGAGCAGCGCGGATGAAAGGGATTTTTCAGTGGCTAGATAAATATATACAGAAAGCGGAGGCGGCACTGCTCATTGGCTCGGTGCTTCTTATTGCGTTGAACTCAATTGCTAACGTGTTAGGGCGCTACCTCTTTAGCCAAAGCATCTACTTTTCGGAAGAACTCAATTATTTCCTCATTATCGCCGTCACGTTTATTGGTTGCAGTTATGCTGCCCGCCAATCTCGCCATATCCGTATGACGGCATTTACCGATATGCTTCCAAAGCGTATACAAACTTTAGCCAACGGCATTATTTATTTACTCACCGCCGCATTGGTGGCGGTGCTAACTTGGTATTCGTGGCAATACATTGGCAAGGTGAGCCAAATGGGGCGTCTTTCTCCTGCAATGCAAGTTCCTTTGAGTTGGGTGTACTTAATCGTACCGATTGGCCTTTTCTTTAGCACGGTTCAGTTCGCGCGTGTGGGTAGTCGCCATATCAAACGTTTCATAATTCTGACAAAGCTTTCACGCTCATCTCGACCAGATGGCATCGGCTCTGCCACTAAGCAGGAGAAAGCGCTATGACGACCGCTCTTGTAGCAACGATGATCACGTTGTTGGCTTTTGGATTTCCGATGTTGGTACCGCTATTAGCGGCGACCATGTTGGGATTTATTGTTTTTCTTGGTCTGGGGCCAGATTTTATGATCCAGCAAATGCTTGCTGGCATCAAACCCGCTGCGTTGATCGCAGTACCGATGTTTATTCTCGCGGCAGAAATTATTACCCGAGGCGTGGCAGCAACGCGCTTGCTAGATGTCGCAATGGCGTTTGTTGGGCACGTTCGTGGCGGTCTGGCGATCACCTCATCGCTTAGCTGTGCGATGTTTGGTGCGGTATCTGGGTCTACACAAGCCACCGTTGTTTCTGTTGGCTCTATTATGCGACCGAAAATGTTGGAGTATGGTTACAAAGACAGCTTTGCTCTGGCTTTGATTATTAACGCCTCTGACTTAGCGCTCCTTATTCCACCGAGTATCGGTATGATCATCTATGGTGTGGTGTCTGGAACATCGGTTGCTGAGCTGTTTATTGCTGGTATTGGACCGGCGATCGTGATTTTATTGATGTTTTCTGCCTACTGTTATTTTTATGCAGGCAAAAGCTCTGTAGAAAATGCCCCGCGAGCCAGCTGGAAAGAGCGTTGGACCACAATACGTAAAGCGGTTTTACCATTTGGTTTTCCGATCATTACTGTTGGCGGTATTTATGCTGGAGTATTTAGCCCTACCGAAGCGGCGTCGGTTTCGGTGTTGTACGCTGTGTTATTAGAAATGGTTATCTTCCGTAAAGTGAAATGGAAGGAGCTTGGCGAAATCGCGCTTTCTACGGGCATGGTTACCGCGGTGGTATTTATCTTAGTCGCAGCAGGGGCTGCTTTTTCTTGGGTAATTTCATTTGCCCAGATCCCGCAAGAATTGTTGGGTATGATCGGGATTAATGATCTTTCGCAGACCGAGTTACTGGTCGTTATTTCAATTGCGTTCTTTATTGGTTGTATGTTCGTTGATCCAATCGTAGTGATGCTGATTTTGATCCCTATATTTGCACCTGTGATTAAGTCCTCTGGCATTGACCCAGTACTGGTCGGCACCATCGTGACCTTGCAAGCAGCGATAGGTTCTGCAACGCCGCCATTCGGTTGTGATATTTTTACCGCGATTGCCGTGTTTAAACGTCCTTATGTGGAAGTGATTCGCGGCACGCCACCGTTTGTGTTCATCTTGCTTTTGGTCTCTGTGATGCTGATTTTCTTCCCTTCGATTTCACTTTTCTTACGTGATTTAGCGTTTCGATAGTATCGACTAAACGCTCAAAGTCGCTGAATATCGGCGGCTTTTTAATCTATGCTCTCAAGCTGGTTCAACTTATCCTGTTCTCCAGTCTCCATTGGCTGGGCGACTTTCCTGTCCAACTGCGAAAGTGACGGCTGAATACCGCGGGTTCTGCATAGCCCAGTTGCAATGCGATATCGGTAATACTCTGAATATTTTCACTTAAACGCTGTTCGGCAAAATCCTGTCGTACTTGTTGTAACAACTGTCGATAACTTGTTTCCTGTTGTTTTAACTTGCTTTGCAGCATTCTTGGGTGTAAATCCAATGCTCTGGCGACACGCTCCACGCTGCATTCTCCAGTCGATAGCAAACGACCAATCATATTCGCTGCTTGATCACTCAGATTGTTAGGATAGCGGGTTTGTAAATACTTGAGGTGCTGTTGAAAGTGGCGATCCAGTGCGTCTTCGTCTTGGTGGTTCTTAGCGTTAAGCAGACTCGCTTTAAGTAGGATACCGTCAAACTTATCACCGAAACGTAGTTTGTTCTGTTGGGCAAACTTGCTTTGCTCTACTTCCAAGGTTGCGTGTTGAGTCAAATGTAGCGCGAAGTGGCTTGCTTCAATATCGAGCAAACTGGCGATAAACATGGCTAAGTGTGACACACTGAGCTGCATCAACTGCGCAATACCGCGGTCACTATTCACATCAATATTGAGCGACAATCGTACCCAATCATCTTGTGGCGTCATGTTGAGAGTAACGCCTGACGAATGCAGATAGAGATAATCATTCACCCGCGCCAATGCATCACCGACCGTTTCAGCACGAGAAACCAGCATCGGCAAATCGCCTAAACTTTGCAGGTTTTGGCGCTCGGCGAGTAACGCACCAAACAACGGTTGCTTACAACGAGCAGCCGCTTCCTCCAGCAATTCAGCCAATCTTGGATAAGCGAGATAGGTATCGGGATCGCGAAACTGCGCGGCAGACAGGCCAACAGCGGCCATTATCTCTTGCGGATTCTGACCTAATTCTGAAACCAAGCTATCAAATTTATCGGCAGCGCCACTTCGTACGATATACATGTCTCGATTTTTAAATGTTAACAGGTTGTAAATCGCAATATATCAAATTTACTTCGTAAAAGGTCAAGTGAGTGCCAGTGAGTTGATCTAAGTTACATTTCGATAACAACAACGCATGGATGAGAAGCTGTATGGAACTTATCAATAAAACTACCATCGTGACTGGCGCTGCGGGTGGAATTGGGCAAGCTATTATTGCGAAGCTAAGAGAGCAAGGAGCCAAAGTGCTTGCTGTCGATATTTCAGAGCAATCACTGCAAATGTACGCAAGTGTTGGCTCTAAGCAGTTGGAAACCTTTGTTGCGGACGTCACCGATTACCAACAAGTCGAAGCCATGGTGAAGTACGCGGTCGAACAATTTGGCTCACTTGACATCATGGTCAACAATGCAGGCATCGGCGCACCGAAACCTCTGCTTGAACATGATCCTATCGCCGACTTTGAGCCTATCTCTAAAGTCAATCAAAACGGCGTTTACTATGGCATTCTCGCCGCTGGACGACAATTCCAAGCGCAAGGGACACCGGGCGTGATCCTCAATACCTCTTCCGTTTACGCCCAAATGGCCTCCGAGATGACGTTTACCTACAACGTCAGCAAAGCCGCAGTCGATATGATGACCAAATGTGCCGCTCTAGAGTTAGCGCCTCTGGATATTCGTGTGTGCGCGGTCGCTCCGGGACGCGTTGATACTCCGATGTTAAGGCAATACGAAGAGATTGGCTTGTGGAACCACATCCGCAAAGAACAGATGCGTCAAAACTTCACGCAACCAGAAGAGATCGCCAACGTGGTGGCATTTTTGGTCAGCGAGAAAGCCAACTGTATCAACGGCTGCACCATTAGCGCATCTGACGGTTTCGAGAATTTTAAGTACCCACTCATGGGATAGATGGAATAGGCGAGCACGCCAAATTACAGCAATAGTGAGGATGTAAGTTATGTCATTACCAGAAGTTATTCAGCATCAAGATTTCCTATTAACTCTTAATACGAATGAAGAGTCGATCATCAAAGACGCGCTACCGGGTGTTGATGTTTACCCGCTGTTTCTTGACCCAGAAAATGGTACGTGGGTGATTCGTGCCAAATTCAAACCGGGTATCACTCTGCCTAAGCACTTCCACACTGGTGTGGTGCACTTCTATACCCTAAGCGGCGCTTGGCACTACATTGAATACCCAGACCAAGTTCAAACCGCAGGTAGCTATTTATATGAGCCAGGTGGTTCGATTCATACCTTCCACTGTCCAGAAGAGTCGGGTGGTGCAGATGGCTTTATGGTGATCCAAGGTGCGAACATTAACTTTGACGAAGAGGGTAACTTCCTCAACATCATGGACGCAGGTTGGATTGAGCAAGTGGTGGTTGCCGCCGCCAAAGCGCAAGGTTTTACTGCACGCTACATCAAGCCGGGTGCGATTGCTGGCCTGAGTGATGATCTTGCGGAGTAATCTCATGCAACAGATGAACAGTATCGTAATGCTAGATGGCCGTGTCCGCCTGCAGCAAGTCGAAATACCTCAGCCCGCAGCAGGACAAGTGTTGGTTCGCAGCCTTGCCTGTGGGATTTGTGGCTCCGACCTACACATTACTCGACACGCGGATGAGGTGTTTGATGTATTCCACCAGCTCGGGTTGATGCCTGATGAAGTAGGTGAGCACGCTCAAGTGATGTTGGGACATGAATTCTGTGCGGAAATTGTCGAATACGGTGCCGATACGCAGCAAACGTTACCCGTTGGTAGCCGAGTTACCTCAGTGCCGATATTGCTCAGTCAAAATGGCGCGGGCGTTGGTGTCACTCCGGGTACTTACGGCGCTTACTCTGAGTATTTCCTACTTGATGAAGCGCTCCTACTGCCAGTGCCCGACGAAATACCGTCTGAAGCGGCAGCGTTAACCGAGCCGCTGGCGGTCGGTTTGCATGCGGTCAATCGCAGTGAAATCGAAACGGAAGATACAGCGCTGGTTGTCGGTTGCGGCCCTATAGGGCTGGCGGTGATTGCAGCGCTCAAACAACGCGGTGTGAGCAACATTCTTGCGGTTGATCTTCAGGAAGAGAAGCTGCAACTTGCCAGCGAGTTTGGCGCAAATCGATTGATCAACCCGACCAAGGAGGACGAGATCGCCGTCGGGGCACAGTATGCAATGAATTCACGTTTGGTCATCTATGAGTGTGTTGGCAAACATACTTTGATTGATGATTTCATGCGCCGTGCTCCTGCCCGATCTCGAATCGTTGTATCAGGCATTCATACGGCTCCAGCAACCATTAACTACGCGTACGCGACGGTAAAAGAGCTCGATTTGAGATTCTCTTACTACTACCAACCGCAAGAGTTTGAGCAATGCCTTCAAGCGATTGCCGAACACAAGTTGCCTTGGCAGAAAATGCTTACCGCCAAAGTGGGAATCGATGGTGTGGAAGATGCGTTTAGACAGTTAATGACGCCAAATGATCACATCAAAGTCGTTATCGAACCTTGGCGCAGCGGCGCGTTAGAAGTGATTTAACTCTTAGCCAGATTAAGCTAGCTAAAACCAATTCTAGTTTGGTGACAGCCCCAACCGTAGCAGCTAGGTTGGGGCTTTTTTTGTTAGGCCTGTTCTGCGTATTCCTGTTGCAGAGTAGGGTAATCGGTGTAGCCTCGTTCGTTTCCGCCAAACAACGTTGAGCCATCGAGTTCTGCCAACGGATGGTGATGTTGCAAGCGAGAGACTAAGTCTGGGTTTGCTACGAATGGTCGTCCGAATGCGACAAGATCCGCGTAGCCTTTCTCTAATACTTCGTTTGCTCGTTGAGGATCGTAGCGACCTGCAACAATAATAGCGTTGCGAAAGCGCTTTCTAAGTTCGACTCGAAACGCCTCAGGAATCGTTGGAGCATCGGCCCAATCGGCCTCGGACAAGTGTAAGTAGGCAATGTCGCGCTCCTGTAGTTGCTTTGATGCTTCTAAGATTGTTGGCACGATATCTGGGCAGTCCATATCTTTAAACGTAATGAATGGTGCCAATCTCACTCCAACTCGATGCGCACCAACAGCGGCGATAACTGCATCCACTACTTCGATAAGAAAACGGATACGATTTTCTCGTGGACCGCCGTAGTTGTCTGTTCGATGGTTTGAGTTGGTTCTTAAGAACTGATCGATCAGATACCCATTCCCGCCGTGGATTTCTACCCCATCAAAACCCGATTCAATGGCGCGTTTGGCTGCGTTCGCGAAATCACCGACAACTCGGTTGATGTCCGCTTGTGTCATGGCGCGTGGCTCAACACAATCGACCATATTGCCGTTGCCTTGTTCATCCGCAATCCAAACTTGCGTCTCTACCGGAGCGAGCGCAGATGGTGCGATAGGCTGTTCACCATTTTGGAATGTTGGGTGAGACACTCTGCCCACATGCCATAGCTGACAAAACATCGCTGCACCTTGTGATTTGACCGCTTGGGTCACTCCTTGCCAGCCCGCCACTTGCGCATCGGTGTAAACGCCAGGGGTGAACGAATAGCCTTGAGAATCGTCCGAAATTTGTGTGGCTTCGGAAATGATCAGCCCGGCAGAAGCGCGCTGTTGATAATACCTTGCCATCATCTCATTCGGGATGTTGCCCGGCTGAGTGGTGCGTGCGCGAGTCATTGGTGCCATGACAATACGGTTTTGTAGTGACAACGCTTTTAGTTGGGCTGGTTCAAACAGCTTATTTGTTCTTTGTTTCATGTTGCGCTCCTCAGATAAGTACTGGCACGTTGGTCGCTTTACGAGCGGTTGCCATCCAGTGAAGTACGGCTGGATCCCATTGCACTTCGGGCGCACTGAAAAAGCCGCGTAGAATGGAGAACATAATGGCCTGATCAACCAGTGATGTTTGCTTTTCTGAACTTAGGTTGAGCAAGGGTTTGGTTTGTTCTATTAAAGCGGCGACTTCTTTCGCAATCGCAGGTGTATCGTTAATCAAAGCTTCAAAATTTAACCCTTCGGTTTCTTTTTTTTCACGCCATGCTTGTTTAGCGGTTTCTGTTGCAAATTCCGGTAACGTCATGTTTGACCAACGCGGATACCCGACTTTTTGTAGCGGTAAAAACGCTTGTTTTTGCCAGTCTAAAACCGCTGTTGAGGGTTGGCTGTTTTCGCTGGAAGATGCCAATTCAAGGAAGTAGTTGATGATGTCTAAGCTTTCCGCCATGGCTTCACCATCGTCTTTGATCAAAAGAGGAACTTGTTTTGCGCCGATGATGTTTGTGGTGGTGCTCTCGTCGTCATAAGCAATGTTGATGACGTCGAGCTGAATATTCAGCATGCCTGCAACAAAACGGACGCGGGCGCTAAAGGGGCAATGTTCATAAATGTACAGTTTCATTTTTTGTTTCCTATCTCTGGCTGGGCAGGGCGTGTTGTTGTGCGTTGAACAGCATTACGGCGTTTAACTTTGCCCTGTCACATAACGTTCTGGGTCTAAACAATGTCGATAGGGTCAGTATATGGATTCGACTTAATTTGATAATTGGGTAATATCTGAATTGATTGTTCAGTTTTTCCAAATAATAAGGGCGCGAAGATGGATAAGTTTTCGGATATGACGTTGTTTGTCAGCATCGTTAAACATCAAGGTCTGGCGGCGGCGGGAAGGGAGTTAGGTTTGTCTCCGGCGACGGTAACGGCAAGGCTGCAAGCGATAGAAGAACGCTATGGCGTAAAGCTGCTCAACCGAAGCACACGCCATGTATCACTCACGGACGCAGGGGCAATGTACCATCAAGCTTGTCTGAACATCATTGATAGCGTGAAAGAGACGGAAAACTTACTGCAAACGGGTATTTCGCAAGTGCGCGGAACGTTGAAAATTTCAGCTCCACGAGATATTGGCAAACAAATTATTTCGCCGATGGTGTCGGCTTTTTCTGAGCAATATCCGGATGTGACGCCTTATCTTTATCTTAATGACAATTTGTCGAACTTGGCTGAATCGGGGCTCGATTTGGTGATTCGTTACGGCGAGTTAGCGGACAGCAATCTCATTTCGCGCAAGCTGGCGTCGAGTCAACGCGTGCTGTGCGCGTCACCTGATTACTTGGCGAAGCAAGGTGTCCCAAACTGTCCACAAGATCTCGCGGATCATCGCTGCTTAGCCATGGTGCGCAGCAATGAAGAATTAAAAACGTGGCACTTTAAAGATGAAGAGTCTCACCAAACGATCACGGTCACGCCAAAGCGCTTTTCTGATGATGGTGAAGTGATTCGACAATGGGCGTTGGACGGTGCGGGGATTGCGTTGAAATCGATTTTAGATATTCAGCAAGACCTAAAACAACAACGTTTAGTAACGGTTTTGGATGGGTATATGAAAAACTTCAGCGCCTTTTCGCAAGGCGCTGAAGCGGATCTGCATGTCATTTATCAAAGCCGCCAATATCAACCGAAAAGAGTTCGCCTTTTTTTGGACTTTCTAGTTGAGCAATTTAGCGCGCTGAGTGATACCAGCAATCAGATCTAGATGCGATTCAGAAGTTTCTCGGCGGTGGCGATAAATCCCGACGGTGCCAGGGTTTGGTTCGTTTTCCATGGTTAAGCATCGTAAGCCAAAGGATTCCAAATACGGTTTCAGGTGGCCGGTATAAGACATCACCGCGACGCTTTCTTTCAGTACATCAATACTGGCGAGCAGAGAATCCACTTCGTAAGTCGGTCTATCATCCAGTTGCTGCCTTTCGCGTTCATTTTGTTTCGGGATTGGGTTATCGATGACGTGAGCGAATTTCTTAGCGTCATAAGTGACCGAAAGAGCAGGGTATTCGTGCAGCATCTCTTCGGTGACGGTTTTACCTAGCAGTGGATGGTTTGGGGAAACAAAATAGGCATCAACCGTTTGAAATAGCGGAATAAACGTAACATCGCATTTAGACGACAAGCCGACAATCTCGTGGCCGATGAAGAATTCAATCTGTTCGTTGATTAATGAATCCATCAAGCCTAAGTGGTTGCCAAATTCGACGTGCGTAGATGCCGATGGCTGCTTGGTCAGATGTTCATTGAGTGCTTGTTTGACGAACAGCGGCCACCACGCATCGCCAGTACCCATTTTAATTTTTCCGACTTGGTACTGTTTCCGTTCATCAATGCTTTGCATCATTTGGTTGTATTCATGCTGCATCGCGTTGCTATGGCGATAGAGGATGCGTCCGTATTCGGTCAACACCATGCCATTAGGATGACGTTCAAACAGCGTCACGCCGAGATTCTCTTCCAGCTTCTTTAAATTGCTTGTTACCGTTGGCTGGCTTAACCCTGCCATTCTTGCCGCAGCGCTGATGCTTTGGCAGCGTGCAACCAGTAAAAATTGCTGCAGAGATTTGTCCATTTTCTTTCCCCTCTAAGAATGAGGGGTATTTTGCACAATTTCATTTATAAATCACAAATCTGTAATCTCATTTGATTGAAATTATGCGCATTTCATAGATCTACATCACTGTTGGGGTTTGACGTATAGATGTTATCTATAGCTCGCTCCTGACTTCCTATTTTCCCCTCAAAAAGGTGTTCTTTAGACTGTCGCTAAAACAACAATCTAAGGGATGAACATGAAACCGAGTTTTATTGCGCTTGCTGTCGCGTCTTGTATTGGTCTTGCTGGATGTGGGTCAGATTCTTCTGATGCGCCAGTGCCGGTCGACAAACCAATTATTTCAGCCGACTTATATTTACGTGGTTTAAATGGGGATTGGGGCACGGCAGAGCATGCCAAGCTAAACTATTTGGGTAATAACGAGTACGAAACCGTACTGCGCGTCGCTCGAGGTAGCAATCAGTTCAAGATTGCTGATCCGGGTTGGCAGATCCAATACACCTATTTTGAGGAGCCCGCGGCGTTCGATAAAGCTCAGGAGTACCTGCCAAAACCAGACACGAATGAAGTGTGTATGAACGATGACTGCAACTCTGAGATCACGTTTGAAGACAAAGGGTATTACAAGTTTTCTGTGAGCTTTGCCGATGAAAGTCGCGCGACAATGACTGTGACGAAAGCAACGCAAGAAGAAGCGGAAAAATACTACTCTGATGCGATTCTCGACCCTGCAATGGTGCATGAAGGGCATCAGAGTAAAGAAGTGAAATTGTTCGCCAATTACGATGACTCGAGTGATACCGTGATTTTCTCGGTGAAAGATCCTAAAGCTGAACTGCGTGAATTTGGTATTTCAACGACGACAGAATTGCGTGATGCGCTCGACCAAGGTTTAGTGATTAATGAACAAACAGGGCCGCGAGCGGTGTCGGGTGATGTCGCGTTTGACGCGTTGTTTGCGTTGACGATGAAAGAGCTAGACCAGCTTGCTGTTTCTGAAATCAAAGACGGCAATTACAACTACAACAACCCAATCAAAGCGGAAGTTTTTGAGACGGGCGCGAAGTGGCATTACGTGTGGACGCGTGATTTGGCGTACGCAGCAGACCTTTCGCTTGCATTGATGAATCCAACTCGCGTGCAAAATGGTTTGAATTTCAAATTGTCAGCTTTTCGCGACACGACCGATCAGCAATACGATGGCGAGCAGATTGTGCAAGATACGGGCACTGGTGGCAGCTGGCCAATCAGTACTGACCGCACGACTTGGGCGCTTGGTGCAGAACGCTTACTTTCGGCATTGGATGGGGAAGAGTACAACCAATTTGCCGAGCGCGCTTACAAAGCGATCAGTAATACACTTGAAGCCGATCGCCTGGCGGCTTTTGATGCGAAATCCGGTTTATACACTGGTGAACAATCATTCCTCGATTGGCGTGAGCAAACGTATTCAACGTGGACGCCAAACGATGTCAATACGATTGGTAGCAGCAAAGCGTTATCGACAAACGTGGTTCACTACCGCGCGATTCAGCTCGCGGCTAAGTTGGCAGAGAAGTACGATTCAACCAACGCGGTCAAATACACCGATTGGGCTGAGCAGTTAAAAACCGCTATCAACGAGCAGTTTTGGAATGCCGAACGCGGTATGTACGTAAGCTATTTGTTTGACAATGGCAAAGACATCGCGGTCGACAAATATGACATGTTGGGCGAAGCACTTGCGATCATCAGTGGTGTGGCAAGTGATGCGCAGGCGAAACAAATCATGGCCAATTACCCACACAGTGAGTTTGGCGTGCCGGTTTACTTCCCTCAACAACCGGACGTGCCTGTGTACCATAACCGCGCAATTTGGCCATTTGTTACCGCGTACAGCTTGCGTGCCGCGCATCAAACACAAAACGTGGCAGCGGCGAACAATGCCATTCAATCGTTGGTTCGTGGTACCGCGACCAATTTGTCCAACATGGAAAACTTAGAGTGGCTTTCTGGTAAGTCATTCATCATCCATAGTGATCATGGCGAAGATCCGAGCTTGGATGGCCCAGTGATTAACTCTCAGCGTCAGCTTTGGTCTGTGGGTGGCTACTTGAACATGGTGGTAGAGACCCTATTCGGCATCCATACCGAAACGGGTAAGTTGGAAGTGAAGCCATTTATCACAAGTTGGGTGCGCAATAACTTGTTGGCTCAGTCTGAACAAATCACGTTGGAAAACTTTGCCTTTAAAGGAAATAACTATTCGGTAACCATTGATTTGCCTGAAGTAAGCAAAGATGAAACGGGCTACTACCCAGTTGAAAATGTAACGATGGACGAAGAGGGGCATTTCCACGTGACACTGGGCGCGCTTGTGAATGCAGATAGCAGCATTACTTTAGTTTCTGGTGTGAAACCGTATGTGAGTGAAGATAGCCGCGTTTATTCTCCGCAAGAGCCAACATTGGTGGTAACAAGCGTTGATAATTCGGTTTCGATTGATGTGACGAGCAAGTACAACGTGAACTTGTATCGCAATGGCGAGCTGATTCAAAAGAACGTGATTGCTCAATCTTATTCCGATACGCCAACAGGTTTTGCTTGTTATTTGGCTGAAAGCATTAACGATAAAGGCTTCCGTTCTAACCCAAGCCAGCCGGTTTGTGTCGGTGAAGAGATCCGCATCAAACTTGATGGCGAATATCATCCACTCAAAGACAATGTCTCAGTGGTTACGGTGAGCAAAGACAGTGGCATCGTAAAAGGTGCAGAGTCGTTTACAGCTCCTGTAACGGGCACTTACCAGTTCGATGCTTGGTACAACAATAACCTAGGGCAACTTAATACCGGCATCACGAACACCGTGAAATTGTTAGAGGTATTGGATGATGCAGGTAAAGTTGTTGGTCAAGGTTACTTGCAGATGGGCCATATTGGTGAAAACCAAGGTATGCGTTACTCAACGCCAATTGAAGTGACGTTGGAGCAGGGAAAAACCTATCAGATCGCGTTGAAGGACCACTTCAATATGAGTTACCTCAAATCGAATGAAACCTACATCTACGCTGGTGGTATTGAGGGTGAAAAGAACGAAGCGCAAATCGCAGATATTCGAATCACACCTATAATGTAGGCTGTTTTAACAAAGCTGTGTTCTAAAAAACTGTGTTCTAAGAAAAACAAAGCCGCTGAGATTTTCAGCGGCTTTGTTGTATTTGTTATCGGGTGGCCGTTTACAGATTAGTTTGCCGCCTGCGGACGAGGCTTACGGCGCTGACCTGATGGTTTGTTTCCTGCAGGCTTAGCATTGTTTGGCTTGCGGTTACCTGACGGTTTACCAGCGTTGCCACTCTTATTACCGTTTAGTTTATTTCCATTCGGTTTATTGCCATTTGGCTTGTTGCCGTTAGGTTTGCGGTCATCTGGTTTGCTGTTTGCACGACCTTGGCCTTCACGGTTGCCTTTAGGCTTGCCCGCACCACCTTGATTGGTGCTGTTTTTGTTGCCGTTGTTACCACCGTTGAAGCGACGTTTAGGTTTGTTTGCACCATTGCCTGCTTTCTTTTCGGTTGCTGGAGCGTTTTCACCCGCAGCATTTGGCGCTTTTGGTTTTTTCGGCTTCTTAGGCTTTTTCGGTTTGATTGGACGAGTATCCAGTTTAGATTCTGGTACCACATTGGTTGGCGCAAAACCTTCCAACTCTTTACGTGGTAGCACTTCTTTAATCAAACGTTCAATCGCAAACAACTCAGATGCTTCTAGCGCACATACCAGTGAAATAGCTTTACCTACTTCGCCCGCGCGGCCAGTACGACCAATACGGTGAACGTAGTCTTCTGCCACTTTAGGTAGCTCAAAGTTCACCACTTGTGGTAATTGAGGAATATCGATACCGCGCGCAGCAATGTCCGTCGCGACCAACACACGAATTTCACCCGATTTAAAATCCGCCAGTGCTTTGGTACGTGCGCCTTGGCTCTTGTTGCCGTGGATGGCAGCAGCAGGTAGGTTTTGTTCGATCAGGAACTTCGCCAGGCGGTTTGCGCCGTGTTTCGTTTTCGTAAACACCAGCACTTGCTTCCAATCGCCGTCTTTGATCAATTTAACCAACATCGGAGCTTTCTTCTTCACGTCTGCTGGGTAGATGCTTTGCTCAACCGTTCTCGCCGTCGAGTTTGCCGGGTTCACTGAAATCTCAACCGGGTTGTTCACCAAGCCTTTCGCAAGGTCGCGGATTTCATCCGAGAAAGTCGCCGAGAACAGTAGGTTCTGACGTTGTTTTGGTAGTAGTGCTAGGATCTTACGAATGTCACGGATAAAGCCCATATCCAGCATGCGGTCTGCTTCGTCCAGTACTAGCACTTCCAGTTGGTCAAACTTGACCGCATTTTGGTTGTACAAATCCATCAGGCGGCCTGGTGTCGCGACCAGCACATCCGCACCTTTGCGAAGACGCAGCATTTGCGGGTTGATCTTCACACCACCAAAAACAACTGCACTGCTTAGTGGAAGGTGACGGCTGTACATAAACACGTTTTCTTGCACCTGAGCTGCAAGCTCACGTGTTGGCGTTAGGATAAGTGCACGGACTTGGTTAGCACGAACGCGAGGGCCGTTCGATAAACGCTCAAGAATCGGTAGCGTAAAGCCTGCAGTTTTACCTGTACCAGTCTGCGCTGCTGCCATTACGTCTTTCCCTTCCAAAATAGCAGGAATTGCTTTTGCCTGAATTGGCGAAGGGGTGTCGTAGCCTTTTTCTTGAATAGCTTTAAGGATTGGAGCAGATAGACCTAAAGAGGTAAAACCCATATGTATGATTCTCAATTGTAGAGTTAGATAACAACGCGCCGAAAACAAATCGGTACGAAAAGTGCGACATTCTGAGGCTTTTACGCGCTGGCTTCAACTAATTCTGTTATGGATAAATATTTGAACTGGATCTCATTTCTTTTTTGAACAAAAAAGAGCATAGAAAAGTGACGTAGATTCATTCTGTAGTTTGAATGTGTTACGTGTTCTTTCGGAAAAAACAGCGAGACAAATGGTGATTATTAATTACTCAAACGGCTTAAAAACACTTGTTTGATAAATAATCAGAATGATTGAATGTTATTCAGTGTTTTGCCACTCAATTTTAATGGAAATTAGTTAGTAAAGTATTATCAAGTCTCAGATTTGATACATGTCGGTATGGTTAAATGCTGAGCAGAAAGGAATCGACTGATATAAAACAATGAGCTTGATGTGAATGCAAGGATCTCATTCTGCATCAAATCGCACTATTATCCCAGCTTGCTAACAAAAGGTTGTACTATGCGCTTTGCTATCCGATTTCTCTACTCACGGCCTCCTTCACACTTTATTCAGAGATCTTTCTGCTTTTACTGCCTGAGTTAAAGCTCTCTAAATATTTGTTCTATTGTTGTATTTAACGGTGGCAAGGCTTGTCTACCTAGAGTGCTTTGTTACTGCAAGTTCTATATTTCTGATGTTATGAATTAATTTTGTGGTTGTGAGAACTAATAAAATGTCGTCAATAAATAACAATTTCTACTGGGTTGGTGAACAGCCTGTCAGTGAGTTAGCTGAAGATATGGTTTTGGTTAATCATATTGATGAGGTGGCAACGGGACTCGGTGGCATGGTGTGTATTGCTTATCAAGATCCACACCAAATAGATACCGCGCTGAAAGCGTTTTATCAGGAGAAAGGGCGTTGGTCTTGGGCGGTTTATGTCACTGTGGAAACCCCTTATTCTCGATGCGTTACCGACGGTGTCTTTGAAGCTAGAGAATCAATAAAAATTTGGCGATCCATTCAGAGCAAGCTCGATGCCATTGATGAACCGGAAGTGTTAGATCCTTTGATTGGTTGGCTTGGGGTCAATCGTCAGCGAAGAGTGACTGCTTTAAAAAGCTTAGAGTCTATATCGGTTTATTCGTATCCAATCATCGATATGTTCTTTCCTGATATTTACTCGACTTATCGATACGTACTCTCAGAGCAAGGTCGCGGAGTATTAGAAGCGGAAGTACTGATCGATAGAATTCGTGTTTGTTCTAATTGCAACAGCGGACACTTGAATTATGTAGAGGTGTGCCCGGATTGCAGCAGCATCGATATCGACTCTCAAAGCTCTTTGCACTGTTTCACTTGTGGCCATGTTGGTGAACAACACAGCTTTCAGCGCCGTGGAAAGCTCGAGTGCCCTAAATGTTTGACCCAGCTGCGCCATATCGGCGTTGATTATGACCGCCCGCTTGAAAACCACGTTTGTAATAGTTGCTCCAGTTTATTTGTTGAAGCGGCGACGATCAGTCAATGTTTAAGTTGTGACTCAAAGATCAAAGTTGAAGAGCTTGTTGTCCGTAAAATTTACCAATATCGACTTGGTGAAGTGGGTGAATACATTTTCCAACACGGTAAGTCCATTCAAGCTCCTGAACTATCGATCAAAGGCAAAGTGGAAGTCAGCTTTTTCCAAAATTTGCTTGCATGGTTAAATAAAGTCGCGCTGAGACACAAAGAACAGCACCTTCTACTTGGACTGCATTTACCGACGATCGATGAATACGGTAAGCAATATGGCGATGCAAAATTATTCTCATTGATGGATCAACTGACGCGTCGTCTTAGCGGCTTGTTTAGAGATACCGATATCTGTTGCCAGTACAAACAGGATGTGCTGCTTGTCCTAATGCCAAATACGACCAACGCGAGCCTGTCCATTTTACAGCAAAAATTATCGGATCTGGGTGAGCTTGTTGAAGACGAAGAGTTTGAGTTGGATGTCTATGCTTGGGACCTGCCCGATCCGATCATCGAAGACGGTGTTTCTGTTTGGATGGAATCGCTGATGGGTGAGATTTATGCTGCAAGATAGTCTCGTTCTGCTCGACTATCTTCGAGGTATGCTACTTCACAACGAAGAGTTATGGCTATTGCTGTTTCCCGTCATGATCATTATCGAGCTACCTCTATATTTGCTGGTGCTAACAGGGATATTTCGTTGGTCATATGCGCAAGAAGACCCAGAATTAAAGCGGTTTCCTTCAGTGAGTTTCGTTATTACTTGTTATGGTGAAGGTGATGCGATTGGGATCACTATCGATACGTTAGTAGAGCAAGTTTACCCAGGTCATATTGAAGTACTTGCCGTGGTTGATGGGGCGGTACAAAACCAAGATACCTATCATGCCGCGTTAAATGGTGAGAAAAGGCATGCAGGCGTTCGTAATCGTAAAGTACGCGTGTTGCCAAAATGGCAACGAGGAGGCCGGGTTTCAACACTGAATGCCGGCTTATCAATGGCTAGCGGTGAAATCGTCATTAACGTGGATGGAGATACGTCATTCGATAACGACATGGTCTTCACCATGATGAAACAGTTTGCGGATAAAAATGTGATTGCGAGCGGTGGTGCGTTAAGAGTTCGTAACCATAACGCCAACTTGTTGACCAAAATGCAATCCTTGGAGTACATGCTGTCGATGCAAGCCGGTAAAACGGGGATGGCGACATGGGGTGTTCTCAATAACATTTCTGGCGCATTCGGAGCGTTTCGGAAGAACCTGCTTAAGCAAGTGGGGGCTGGGATACGCATACTGCAGAAGATCTCGACTTAACCATGCGCTTGAAGCAATACAAACGTCGTTACCCTGATAATAAATTGGCCTTTTCGACGCACTCCATCGGCCATACTGATGTACCAGATACGTTGAAAGGTTTGGTATTGCAGCGGCTGCGTTGGGATGGCGATTTATTGTTTTTGTTTTTGCGTAAACACAATGAAGGGTTGTCTCCACGGTTACTTGGTTGGGGAAACTTCTTATTCACTTTGGCTTATGGCGTGATTCAAAACGTTTTATTGCCGCTGCTTGTGGTGATATTTAGCGTGTACATGGTGATTGTCTATCCAATTAAATTTGTATTGGCGTTGATGCTAATGCTCTATTTTGTCTACCTCTTCTTATCTTCTCTGATTTTTGTTGTCTACATTGGGCTTGTATCAGAGAGAAAAAAAGAGGATTTGAAGTCAGCGAAATGGTTATTTCTTTACCCTGTCTACCAGTTTTTCATGCGTTTGATTACCGCTTTCTCAATGGTTAATGAAGTTGTGAGGAGAAGTCATGAAGAGTCGAGTATGGCACCTTGGTGGGTATTGAAGCGAGGTAAAAAGTTTTAGTATGAAAGTTAACTTTCACTTAGATAAGAAAAACAAACCGCAGTCTGAGAACGGGATGAAAGTCGTTTACGGACAGGCAAAGCGTGGCGGTTATCGTCTCCGTTGGTACTTGATTTTAGCGATTGTAATCAGTCCGCTTTTGTTTATGGCTTATTACTTGTTTAGAACGCAAGTGTTAGTGACGGCGCCTGCCATTATCACGTCACATCCACTTACGGTGACGGCAACTCGCTCTGCCATTGTTGGGCCAGTGCCTGTGAATGTCGGTACGGAAGTGACTCAGGATCAAGCGCTGCTGTTGTTAAAAGATAACGCGTTGAATAAAGAGATTGATTTCATTAAAGATGAGCTGGTGAAACTGTCTAAAAATCAGGTGCAAAGTACTGATGAGCTATACAAAAGTGCTATTGAAAGCTCAGCCGAAGGCTTGAAGAAGGTCCGTGATATTCAGAAAAAATACGACCTTTACAGAAAGAAAGGGCAAGTGTCTGAGGTGGATTACGCCGCTATTGTGAGTGTGAATAACTCACTGAGCAATCAGTTAAGCAGTCAGAAAATTGCTTATGTGGATGCGATGCGTAACTTGGAAGAGTTAGAGTTAGCTGGTCCAGTGACACAAGAGTATCGTTCTTTAATGCGTGAGCTGGTAGTAAAGCGTGCTCAACAAGAAGATCTCACCTTCCGTTCCCCGATGAACGGTCGTGTACTCGATATTCATGTGCATGAGGGGCAAAATGTATCGGAAAATACGCCATTGCTCACGATTGCTCGCAACGTGACACCTGAAATTACGGCTTTTCTAAATCCTAAATACCTCGAATACAGTAATATGGAAACCAAAGCAAAAGTCGTATTTCCTGATGGTCGAAAGTTTAGAGCGACGGTATCGAAGCCAGTTGAGGTTGTGAACAAATTGCCTTCAGAACTTCAAAGCCCATTTGAAGGGCAGCCAGCCTATTTAAAAGTCACACTGAGCTTTGATGAGCCGTTGGAAAAAAGTCGATGGATTGAAGGGGTCGAAGTGGAAGTTCGCTTTTAACGTTGGTTGATTGAGTAGGAAAGGAGCGAAAGCTCCTTTTCTTTTTTGGTTGTTAACGCGCCTTTAGTCGCCTTTAGCATGCATTAAAAACGCGCTAGTCAATTGCTGAAAGAGTGAATCTATCGAGGGGCGGTCGGATATATGATTGAAGAGCGGTGTGTGGACATCACCACGAATATCATCGTTGTAACCGCAAAGTTGATTACACAATTTTACCGGTGCGACAATCTTTTCAACGTCGGCATCAATCAGAATGCATGCTTGTGATAACACCACTTGCCCACCGCCTTTTTTCAGTAAAACGCGCTGCGCGGTTCCCACAACTTTTTGACCACCAATATTGAGGTTGTACTCGCCATCACAGTAGGAATAAGGCGTAGCATGGACATCTACTTTCACGCCCAGTTGCTCAAAGAAAACTGTCAAAATCGCACACAAATCGAGATACGCTTTCTTGATGTCGTAAGGCTCACCGTCTGGCCAGTGATAGATGTGGGATAGATTAATAATACCCGGTACTTGAGGGACGGGGGCACCGCCAGTTTTACGAGAAAAGAGTTTCCAGCCAGACGCATTTAACGCATGTTCTAACTCATTAGACACTGGCCATTTCTTACCCGCGGGAAGCACGAGCGTCGGGCTTTTTACTTGCCAAAGTAATAGCACTTGCGAGAGTTGGTTGGACTGAACTTGTTTAATGAGCTCATCTTCTTTTTCAAATGCATCAGCGACTTCCGTAGCCGTATAGCGAATTAGCTTATTTTTAGAAACCAAACTCTATCCCTCATCCGTATATTATCGCTACTGTTTTATCTTAGATGCCATGTGATTACTAGCGGTATACGCTGCCTTTAGAGTTTTCTTCGCTTCCATTATTTCTATTTAAAGGGGCGATAGAAATATTTTGTTGGTCATCACATAAGCAATTCATAAAATCCGCCATCTAAATAATTTTTAGGCGATATGACTATGAAAAAGCGAGTGATGTGTCTTGCGTTAGCGGCATCATTGACGGGATGTGTGACGTTCCCGACCCAAGAATCTGAGCAAGTCCAAGTGCTTTGGGACAACGTGAATGCGATTGAAAACTGCGAGCTAATGGGAACGGTAATTGGCTCGGAAGGGCACTTTTATGATTATTGGCTGCACGCAGATAAAGACATGGTTTGGGGTACGTTAAACCAAATACGCATCAAAGCGGCAGATTTGGGCGCAGATACATTGTATTTATATGAGCCGTTGGACTTCTCCACATCGGTTACTATGTTTGCTAATGCTTATAAGTGCAAACAGTGATAATTTTACTTTTCCGAAAGCAAAGACAGGCGAAATGTGCCTGTCTTTGATCTTGCTGCCAAACAACAAGTTTACGTCTGTGCGCGTTGCGATGAGCACTTTTCAGCTAATTTACATTCGCTGTAGCCACAGCCGTCGTGTCAGAAAACGACAGCGTGAAGTCTTGTTCGGTATTTAATACTTTGGCTGGGAACTCCAAGCTTAACTGTGCGTGTGGTGCGACTTCTGAAGCGATACTGGTGACGAATTTTCGGGTTTCACCCGGAGAGATTGACAAGTTATTTCCCCCTCGTGATGAGAGCTCTGCGATCCCCATGGTTTCAAGTGTGTTACCCGCAGTATCTGCTAAGTTCAACAAAGATTCCGATTTATACACTAGCTCTCCGCTTTCGGTGCGATAGGCATTAAACGTGTTGAAGTTTGGCTGTAATGAACCTTGTGAACCGACGTTAGTGACGGAAAACGTCACATTAGAGCCATCAAAATTCTCGACTTTCACCAACACGTTACCGTCTTGGTAACGCGCTGCTGCGGCAGCACTGGCTTGCTGTTTCTGTCTCTGTTGTTCTTTCTCAATGTTGCTTAACTGTTCCTGCTCGCTAGCAATTCTATTTTCTGCCATGGCGTAAGATTGATCCACCATTGCTAGCAAAGCGGGGATTGAATACAACGTGAGACCTTCCAAATGGTCAAAGTCGATTTTGGCATGCTGAGTAAGTTCGTGGTTCGAGAACTGGCAGTAACCATCAATCAAGCTAACAAATGCGACTTCAAAAGTACCTTGTAATCGACTCACTTCCTGCGCGGCTTTTTCTAAATCTGAGCGTACTTTTCTGATCTCTTCCAATGTCTTTTGTGGCAAACGTCCATTGGGTGACACATCGTTGGAAACCGAGACCAGTGCTTCGGTCACAAATGGATTGTTTTCGGCTGGAATCACTGTGGTGATGCGGTTGGATTTAGTGATGTCTTCGCCCAGTAAAACCATCATTTTTTGCGATACGGCAGTTGTGTTGCCCGCTAAAACATCACTACAGCTTGGAGACGTATTCGCATACGCGGCGAATGCGGTAAAAAGTGAAAAGATAACGGACCAGCCAGTGGCGACGAGTCCTGTCGTGGTTCGAGTGTTCATCCTGATAACCCCTCTGTCATTTGGTGCGATTCACTGACGTAATTGCCAATCAAAAGACTGGCTCGCGACATTCAGAATGGTTCTGGTCAATCCTTCGTAGTGGGTATGCCCGCAGATGCTTTCTAGTCGTTTACCAATCGCTAAGCCACGACTGAGTAAAGTGTCTGAAATTGAGAACATTAATGCTGCGAAGTTGATGTCTTTTGTTTGAAAGATAGACGTAACTTTTCTAACCATCAAATACGTGATTAGGTTCTCATTTTTATATGAGTGAGAGGATCAAGAGAAAACAGGCACTTACTGTAGAGAGTTGATTTGAGAGAAAAATATAAAATTTTTTGGGGAACTTTTTTGATGCTGCCTTTGAGACTTTTTCGAATCTCAAAGGCAGATTCTAACGCATGCGCTTAATTACAAAGCGTTGAGTACATCCGCAAGTCGAGTGACAGCAGTCGTCAGTTCTTCTGGTGTGGCATTGGTAAAGTTAAGACGCAGAGCGGCTTTTACCTTTGAACCTTCCGGATAAAATACCGGGCTTGGCACTACAGCAACCCAGTTTGCGAGTAGAGTTTTCGCCAGTTCGAACGTGTCACATTCTGGAATTTCTACCCAGACAAACATACCACCATCGACAGGTTTGAGTACGCAACTTTCCGGCAGCTGTTTTTGCAGCTCAGCAAACATGACATCGTAACGTGATTTGTAAAGCGCGCAGATGGTTGAAATGTGCGTTTCGAAGTTGTCATGTTGCAGTAGACCGTGCAGCAAAGCTTGCATAGGAATACTAGAGTGCAGATCGGCACCTTGTTTGATTTTGATGAGTGGCTCAAGGTAACTGCGTTTGCCCGTTACCACACCAATACGCAAGCCTGGTGAGGCGATTTTGGAGAATGAACGCAATACGATGGAGTGCTGCGGGCAGAACTCCGAAACCAGCGGCAGTGCTTCACCAGAAAAACGCAGCTCGCGGTATGGTGCGTCTTCAATAAATGCCACGTCGTATTGGATACAAAGCTCGGCAACTTTTTGGCGAGTCTCTAGCGCCCAGCATACGCCCGTTGGGTTGTGAAAATCGGGCACGGCGTAGAACATTTTTGGTTGCTGCGTGGCAAAGCATTGCTCGAGTTCTTCAAGGTTTGGGCCACACTCGGTTTGCGAAACGGTCACGATGTTAGCTTGCACTAAACCAAATACCTGCATAGCACCAAGGTAGCTTGGTGCTTCCATCACCACTTTATCGCCCGGATTCACGTACGCACGCGCAATCAAATCTAGCCCTTGCTGAGAACCCGTTGTGATCATCGCCAAATGAGATTCTGGTAGCTGGTAATAATCGGTCAAAAAGTTAAGTAGCGGTGCGTAGCCTGCTGTTGCGCCGTATTGAAATACCTCTGGCATGTTCGCGAGGTTTTCGAGCGTCGGTTTCATTAAGTCGATCGGGAAGGTTTTTTCGTCCGGTAAGCCACCCGCAAGAGAAATGACGTTCTTATCGCTCGCTGCTGCGAGGATCTCTCGAATGTAGGATGACTTAGTTTGTTGTAATGACTGTGCGATTTCCATGTGCTGTGCTTCTCGTAATTGTTCTTTTTTTTATGTCAGAAATAGTATAGGTAAATTGCCAAGCTTGGTGTGTCCATTTATGCTGTTAAACATGTCCATTTATGCTATTTAAGTGAAAGTTTACTCCGTGAGCCATCAACAAGTTTCCAGAATCAATGACGTGCTGTTTTACATTCATCAGGACATTAGCAGAGAGTTATCGGCTAAAGAGCTAGCAGATGTAGCAGCCTATTCTGAACAACACTTCCATCGTATTTTTAAAGATGTAGTGGGGGAGTCTGTCCATCAATATATCCGCCGCACAAGAATGGAATACGCCGCCAACCAACTGATGTTTGATACCAGCTCATCGGTGTTAGACATTGCTAACAAGTGCGGCTTTAGCTCGGTATCTTCTTTTAGCCGAGCGTTTAAAGCGACGTTCGCTATGTCTCCCGGTGCGTGGCGAAAGCATGATTTACAAGTCGCAGAAAAACCGTATTTGAAGGATCCGGAAGTGGCTGCGGGTTATCATCGGGTTGCGAAACGCGAGTTGCCAGAACCTAAAATTATGGAGGTCCCACAACGCTTTGCGGCGTATGTGCGACATGAGGGTTATAGCCGTTCCATTCGCAATGCGTGGCTGATTTTGAAGGCGTGGGCAAGTTCTGAGAATCGGGACTTTTCGGTTCAATATGGTTTGCATCACTCCAACCCTGCTTGGGTCGAACTCGACAAGTGTCGTTATGTGGCTTGTATGGCAATTGATACGCCGCTCAAAGTGCGCGGCGTCGTGAATCAAATGACGATTCCGGGTGGTTTGCATGCCGTCTTTCGCTTAACGGGCGTATATGGTGAGCTTCTTCCTCAACTCAGTATGGTACTAGAGAAGTGGTTGCCTAACTCTGGCTTTAAACAGCGTTCTACACCCGCTTATGTCCATTATCATAAAAATCACTTTCTCAGCCATGATGAGGCGTTTGAGCTGGATTTCTATCTACCCATTAGCTTCTTCTAAGGATGAAAACGAACGTATTATCTTGTGAGTCGATTTGTGGTGAGCAAAGAGCTGACCAAGAGCGCCATGAAGAAAAGGCAGAGCTTGTGCTGACTCTGCCATTTCTAGGGATCTTAAAAGTTTGCGTCTGTATTAGTACCAACGGATACGTTAAGTCCGCTAGTTGATTGATAAATGCTGAAAGTTTCGTCAGCGACAATACCTTCTTCAGAATCGTCATTTGCCGTACAGGTATAACCGACCGAGTAAGTACCAGGTTCTACAAAACCGAATTCGTACTCGTAATTTGCATCATCAACATCTTGAACCACGTTCGCTGCTGCGATTGGCATTGCTTGGCCTTCTGCGCCGGCAAATGGCCCCATGTTTTCTTCAGCGATATTTCCTTGATATAAGTAGACCGCGTGCGCATATCCGTTTGCACTTGGGGTATCCGTTTCGCAGCTTTGATAGGTCAATGTTGCGACATCACCCTGAATCTCCCCCGTTGTAACCGTGTTAATTAAAGTGACGGAGGTGCGTTGAATGCTGTAGCCTTCATTTTGGCCTGTTCCGTCTTTTAAGCCACGGCGCAGATCAAATTCAACTACGAACTCATTACTGTCAGGGTTGACTGCAAAGGTGTTGTTAAAGAACAGTACCCCAGAATCAGGATCCTTTCCGACACCTTGTGGGCAAGCCCCATCACCTTTGACGGTCAGTGGGATTTGATTTCCTGTCGCTTCGTCAATTACATACGATGGGTAGTTTGGATGATCGCCATCATTAGCAAACACGCAGAGTTTATAATTACCAGTTGGTATCAGTTCATCATCCACCAATTCTTGTGCGTCACTGCCTTGGAAGTTGAGTAAGTTAACACTTAGGGGGAGTGGATCTTCACCATCGGGAAGGGGGTTACCATCTTCGTCGACCAAATTGCCTTCTTCGTTTGTTTTATACACATCGAATACTTGTGGTGTGCCACCATCAAGAGGAAGAAATGCAACTTTGTTATATGTGATCACCACTTCTGATACGTCATCAATAGGGGCATCTGATACAGACAAAGTAACAGGAGTCATTGTACTGACAGAGTCACTGTCTGAATTACAGCCAATAAGTGCAACGGCTATTGATGCACTGATTAGGCCAATTTTCATGCTGTTCATTAGATGTACCTTTTTATGAGAAGTGTATTAAATGTAGCCGATTATTGGCAAAGTACAGAATAACAACGAGCGGAGTTACCGGGTCGAAAACAGCGACGAACCATCATTAAGAAGTTCAGTAAAAGTGTGCTCAAATCGACGATATTGTGCTCAATGAAGTGCTATGGTTAAGAATGTGTCGCTCAAAAAATGAGCGGAGATATACATCAATAACTCTAGCCAAGAGGTCTCTATGTTAGGTGAAAATCACTCATTAACTCATGAATTCCCAGAACATTTGGATACCATTACTCAGCTTGCCGAAAACGATGCATCATTTGCTGAAACCGTTAAAAACTACAATGCTTTAGATAAGGAAATCCGCGTACTAGAACTGCAAGGAAGCCCGATTGATGATCACGAAATGAACGTGTTAAAACATAATCGAGCTGAGCTCAAAGATTGGCTCCACTCGAGAATTATGGGCTCTTAGCGACGCAATGATCATCGGCTCGTAATCTACGAGCCGATTTTAGTTTCAAGGGACGATGCCAAGTATTCCAACATTAGGGTTGCTGAGCAGGAGCTTGGAGTGGCAGGTGGCCTGTTTTTACCCAAATGATCGTTTCTTGCTCTACAAAAGGAAAGTGCTCACTCATATGTGGACTGCGTATCCAAGAGTAGGGAGGATAGGTTCCTAGCTCGTCTTTAAACTCCCCCGATAACACAAAAATTTCTTCACCACCAAAGTGACGGTGTGGTTGAAACTTCTCGTCTTTCGGCCATTTAACCAATGCGACATGTTCATTCTCAAAATCATGCAATGGCATGACTTTCAGCCCACCAATGCCAGGTAACCAATTCGCTTCGTTCGTGTTGATGCGAACTGTTTCAAGATCATCAGAATTGAATTGATTTAGTTTAACTAAAATCACACAGCCTTCTTTGCTACAGGGCGCATGCTGACTTCCAGGAGGGTTACGCAAGTAGGTTCCAGCAGGGTAGTCACCATCTTCGTCAGAGAACACTCCTTCGAGCACTAATATTTCTTCTCCGTGAGGATGAGGATGAGTCGAAAAGTGCGAGTTTGGCTCATACTTCACTACGCTGGTGGTGTGCCCTGATTCTTTGGCTTCTCTTTCCAAAGGTTTACGCCACACGCCTTTGGAAGGGCTGGCGATCCACTCCTGTTCCCCTGTTTCTATCACGATTCTTTTCGAGAAATCCATATTCAACATACTGAAATTCCGTTACTTATCTAATGATTGACTCTCAATAGTATACGTATAAAAAACATCAATTGATTCACTTGTTGATAGTCAAAATCAGGGATTGAATACGAGCTAGCAGTCGGAACCGAGTTAAATTTCTGCTTGTGTAATGATAATTGTTATATTATAACATCGCAAAATTAAATGTTATAACATAACAAAAGGAAAGAAGTAGTGAATAAGAAATTGGTTTCTCTCGCGATCGGTAGCATTTTTGCGTCCCCTGTTTTTGCCGATACATTATCGAACCCACAGATTGGTGTTGTTGTTGATGGCTACTACCAAGATGGTCAACGTCATAATTCTGAGCGCGAAGAAGGCTTTGGCCTAGGCCATACGGAATTGAACTTATCATCAAATATTGACGATAAGTTTCACGGTGCGTTGACCGCTGTTCTTGAAAGTCGTGGCGATGAGACAGAATTAGAGCTTGAAGAAGCATTCATCGAAACTTTGGCATTGCCATACGGTGTAAACGTGCGCGCAGGCCGATTCCTATCTGACTTCGGTTACCTCAACAATCAACACATGCACACTGACAGTTTCGTTGAACGCCCAATTGCTTACCGTACTTTCCTTGGTTCGCATTACTATGATGACGGTGTACGCGCAAACATCGTTCTGCCAACCGATCTTTACGTGAAGTTTGGTGTAGAAGCATTAAGCGGCAACAAGATGTCTTCTGTTGAAGATGGCTCTAAAGTTGGTGTTTACACGACAACGATGAAGCTTGGTAATGATTTCTCTGAATCTTCAAGTTGGCAGTTTGGTTTAAGTTACCTGCGTAACGAAAATGGCAAAGTTAAAGAATTCGAAGATCACGACCATGGTCATGGTCACGAAGAAGAACATGACCACAGCCACGCTGCGGCTGTAACGGGTGCGAACCTATACGGCGCAGATTTTGTGTGGAAGTGGGCACCAGATGGTAACTACAAGTACAGCAACTTCACGCTATCTGCGGAATACATGTTGTTAGACGGTGTAGTAGACAGCAAATACAAGAACGATGCAGAGTCACCAGACAACTTAAGCGCATACTATGTTTCGGGCGTTTATCGCTTCAACCCAAGCTGGTCTGCAGGCCTACGTTACGGCGAAGCAGAAAGCTATGATGGCCACGCACACGGCGATCATATGCATTTCACAGCACTGAATGATAAAGAGATGGATGCGATGATCGCATGGGATTCTTCTCATTTCGGTACGATCCGTGCGCAATACACTCGCATTGATAACCAAGACAGCGAAACAGACAACGTGTTTACTCTGCAATACGTGATGACATTTGGAGCGCACGGTGCACATGCGTTCTAAACTTGCGATAAGTAAATGCAGTTTAGTGATGATGGCGGCGGGATCTGCCATCATCTCTTCGCCTGCTTTGGCTCTCAACATTTTCGTTTGTGAGCCTGAATGGAAAGCTTTTCTTGAAAGTCATGCCCCAAACGCCACCATTTACTCAGCAACTACGGCTAAGCAAGATCCGCATTATGTTCAAGCTCGTCCGTCTTTAATTGCCAAGATGCGCCAAGCTGACATGGCGATGTGCTCTGGCGCTGAGTTGGAGGTAGGTTGGCTGCCGATGCTTCAAAATCGAAGTGGCAATAGTGCCGTTCAAAATGGTGCTCAAAGCATGATTTATGCGACCGATTTCGTGCGTATGTTGGACTCTCATGATCATGTTGACCGCAGCATGGGGGACATTCATGCGCACGGAAACCCACATGTTCAATTTGCGGCAAATGACATGATTCCGTTGTCTCGCAAAGTAACGGAGCGCTTAAAAGCGATTGATCCCGACAACGCACAAAGTTACCAAGTTAATGGTATGAAGTTTCGCGCGCAGTGGCAAAAAAAGCTTAATGAATGGGAACAAAAAGCTCAACCATTACAGGGGAAACGGGTCGTTGGATATCACTCCACCTACCGATACTTGTTTGATTGGCTAGGTATGGTTCAAGTCGCTGATCTTGAACCGAAACCGGGGATATCGCCAACGACCTCACATCTGCAATCTTTAACTCAATTGGATGCCAAACAGTTTGACGCTATTGTGTTTTCATCTCATCAAGATCAACGTCCGGCGATGTGGTTACAGCAACAAACGGATAAGCCTGTAGCGCAGTTACCTTTGACGGTCTCAAAACAGCAAAGTTTAGATGATCTCTATGATGAGGTGATCACTGATCTGCTCGCCACGTTGGTATCACCCAGTTCAGTGAAATTTTAATTATGGATGAATACCTTTGGTTGGCGCCAGCCGTTTTGTGCGGATTAATTGCGCTAGTTGGGAATGTTGTGCTTGGGCAGCAAGTCTTACAGCGGCAGATCATTTTTATCGATCTGGCGGTTGCTCAGGTCGCAGCATTGGGAGCAGCGCTAAGTCACTATTGGCTGAACTCTTCTTCTTGGTATGCTGGTTCTCCTTGGCTATCCGAATCATGGCTTGGCAGCATGCTTGGTCCTTGGATGATGTCTTTGGTGCTTTGTGGTGTTATTGCTGCGCTTGAAAAGCGTAACCATCCTCACCTAGAACCGATGATCGGCAGCTTGTTTGTTGTGTCTGCTTCATTGGCAGTATTACTGGTTAGCAAAGACCCACACGGTGCCGATTTTATTCAAGGGATCTTGAATGGTCAGCTACTGTGGTCAACATGGCAAGATGTTTGGCCTTTGGCTGCAATTACGGGGGCAATGTTATTGCTGCTAACGCTGAAACCGGAGTTTATGCATGGTTGCGGTTTTTACCTCATCTTCGCTATTTTGATGCCTATCACCGTCAAACTGACAGGGATTTACTTGGAGTTTGCCTTGCTTGTGATTCCAGCTTTATGTGCCGCAAGCCTTAAAGGTAAACGTTTTTTAATCGCCAGTTTAGGTATCGGAACAATTGGTATTCTGCTGGGGATAGCAGCTTCTGCAAAGTATGATTTACCGAGCGGTGCGACGATTGTTATTACGTTGTTTGTCATCGGAGTGATATTTAATCTGCTCCCACCCTTCAAAAGGCACGTCTTGTTAGAGACAAAGCATTAACACGGCATTTACTCAAAGCACCACTGGCATTGTTGGTGCTTTTTTCTTCAAAGGCTTAGGGCTCTCCATCGTATTTCTATCTTGATTCTAGGAATAATACGGGCTGAAACATCATCAAGTTGTCTTGATTCATTCACATCCTACTTCCAGAATATTCCTATAGTTTCATTATCTAAATAAACCCCTTTGCGTATGAGAAGCACAAAACCACATAACGATAAGCGCTTAGGAGCAAGCAAGATTTGTACTCTCAACATTTAAGGAAGACCAAGATGAAAGACGAAAAAGTCGCCGTCGTTACAGGGGCTGCTCGCGGTATAGGGCAGGCCATTTGCGAACAATTACTCGAAGATGGATTTCACGTCGTGGGGCTAGATATCTCGCCTGTGGAGTGGAGTCAGTCGCCAAACCTTTCAAGTTATCAAGTGAATCTCTGTGAGGCCGCAGCGGTAAGTGAAGTGGTCGACCGCATCGTCGCGAAACATCAACGCATTGATGTTTTGGTCAACAACGCCGGGATAACGAGAGATGCACTGCTGCCAGACATGTTAGAGCAAGACTGGGACAGCGTTATCGACGTGAACCTAAAAGCGGTGTTTTTACTCACCCAGCGCGTTGCACCTGTCATGCTAGAGCAAGGCGCAGGCTGTATTGTCAGTATTTCGTCTATCGTGGGAACGGATGGCAATATTGGTCAAAGTAATTATGGCGCGAGTAAAGGTGGCGTGATAGCGATGAGCAAAGGCTGGGCGAAAGAGTTAGCAAGAAAAGGCGCTCAAATCCGAGTCAACTGTGTTGCTCCAGGTTTTATCGCTACCGACATGACAAAGAGCTTGCCTGAAAAAGTCATTCAAATGATGGAAAGTAAAACGCCTCTGGGACGCATGGGCTCGGCGCAAGACATTGCCAATGGCGTTGCGTTTCTAGCGTCTGATAAAAGCGCGTTTATAACCGGACAAGTGCTCAAGATTGATGGTGGGTTGGTGTTATAGCTCGCTAATCAAAATCTCAAATAACAAACGCCCTTTACTTATGTGAAGGGCGTTTTTGTTGGGTAACGCTATTCGGGCTTTTGACACGTTCACTTTATTCGTTTCGCACTGCCGGATTTGTATGATTAAGTATAGAGTTAGAACACATAATTCATTCTGGCATCGTTCTCTGTTATTAACCCAGCAATGTAGCTAATCAAAAATATTAACTTCGAAATAGAATAACTGTTGAGGTATTAAAGTATGATTTTATTGCCCATGATATTGTTTTAAATGATAATGCCACGAAATAATTAACTTTGAATACTCACTATGTACTTAAAAACTGTACTGTTTAGCGCGTCAACTCTTCTTATTTTGGGCTGTAACTCCGAATCAACTAACCCATCTACTGAAGAAAGCGGATGGATAGTTGTAAGCTCTCACTCCGAGCCAAGAAAACATCAGGTAATTTACGAAAAACATAGCAGGAAAGGTCTAAGTCTTGCCACTAACGTTCCGGATCTTGACCTGCCTTTAACTTACCAATTGGCGAACCAAATTATTGAGGTCAAAGAAGAGCTTACATTTGGTGAAAATATTGATGGGAACCGCCTAACTTGGAAAGCTATTGGCAATTCTAAACTTAGAGAAAACCAAGTCCACTACGGAGTTAATAAAGATTACTCAGCTTCTAATGAAGGTATTGCTATCGGCTATGTTAACTTTGAGTCGAGGTTTGAGGCTGAAGGAAAGCTTGGAATCGAAAAGTTATTCATTGCGATGTATGACGATGTCAAGAGTGTCAAATTTTACTCTGGATGGGATAGTTCTAAAATATCTTGTTACCAAAATACGTTTGATGAAGACTTAGCTTGTTACGGTGAAATTTTAATTAACGACGATATAGTTCATGTTTTTGATAAATATCTGCCGTATGAATATGTAAACATGGTTTACGACACCGTTATGTCCAAAGGTCGAGAAGAGATCATTGAGGCAGATTTTCAACATCAAATTAAATACTTACTAGTCGCCAAAGAAAATAACGTTGAGATGCATTAGACTGCATTAGCTTGATTACTTTTTGGTAATGAGTGGCTTTTCGAAACCGAAGTGACCATGAGCAAGATTATTGGATTTTATAAAACTCATTTATGTTCAAAAAATGAGTTTTGTAGATATTAAAATGCATGGAGCCAAATGCTCTCACTGGTTCTATGAAATTTTTTGTGCGCTCTAACCACAAGACAATCTATAAAAGACGTTGAGCCAACGTCTCTGCCACAATGCCACCTGTTAATAAGGCTGAATTTCAATGCCTGTTTCTCATTACCATTCAAATGTGCGCTGGTTAATGATTTTTCTGTAAGTAACATAATTGAACGTGATACAAGTAACAAAATTTCCCTCTATCGGTAACGTTCCCGAAAATTTTATATATTATCGCCTTCATTGATACAAGTGGTAGAGACGCTCTGTATCTGAGCGCTCTGAAATTCAGGCTTTAGATGGACGTTTAAAGTCACCATAAGTTTGCAATTTTTCTTGGGAACGTTTGCAAATAACCTAAGTATAAATTTACGTGAGACTATGGAAATGAAACTACACACTTTGACGATGGCAGTAGCGCTTGGGCTGGTTACTGCACCTGTATTCGCAGCAACAGATGTTGACGCTCTTGAAAAGCGAATTAATGAATTAGAACAGAGACTTGAGCAGAAAGAAAAAGCATCCACAGAAGCAAATGAGAAAGCCTCAAGCTTTGAGTTTCATGGCTACGCTCGTTCCGGGCTGCTCATTAATGATGATCTGAATGGTGCAGTGGGTACTGGTCCTTACATGACGGCAGCTGGTGCTATTGGCGCTCCAATTGGACGATTAGGGGTTGAGGATGATCATTATGTGGAAGCAAACCTTATTCACAAACGTTTTGCAGATGATGGCTCCAGCGCTTTGTTCCGAATCATGTTGGCAGATAGTACGGAAACCAATAACGAATGGACGGCGAGTGAGAGTCAATTAAACGTTCGTCAGGTATATGCTGAGCTAAACAAGTTGAGCATGTTCTCTGAATCAAGTGCGTTTGCTGACGCAACGTTTTGGGCAGGCAAACGATTTGACCGTGATAACTTTGACATTCACTTCTTTGACTCGGATATCGTTTTCCTATCTGGTACTGGTGCAGGCGTGTATGACGTCCAAATGAGCGATTCATGGAAAGCAAACTTCTCGATCTATGGTCGTGATTTTGGTGAGATTGATAGCTCGTCAACGGATGTTGAAAACTATATCTCGACAATGAACAACCGCTTTGGTAATTGGCAATTGATGCTGAGCGGCATGACGTCTGCTGATAACAATAATCGCGCAGAAGGCGCAGCGGACAAAGGTTTACATGCGATGTTTGCCTACCATGGCGATACCTTCTTTGGCATGAGTGAAGGCTTCTCTAAAACTGGTATTTTGATGGGTGATGGACTGGGGGCGGAACTTAAAGGCATAGGTTCAAACGGTGATTTGCTAGAAGACGCAAAAGCCGTACGCTTGTTCAGCTATGGTGTAACACGCATCGGCGACAACTGGCGTGTAGCACCTGCGTTGCTAGCAGAACACAGCCAAGATCGCTTTGCTAAAAATGATGAATTCACGTGGGCATCGTTCAACATCCGCTTAGCGCAAGAGTTTACGCAAAACTTTGAGATGGTTTATGAAGGCTCATACCAATACATGGACCTAGACAATGCGATTGATAAAGCAAGTGGCAGTTTTTACAAAGCGACAATTGCACCAACGCTTAAGATGTCTACCGCAGCAGGTTTCTTTGACCGTCCGGAGCTACGTTTTGCTGTTAGCTACGTTGATTGGAGCGAAGACTTGAATGGCTACTCGATTAGCCAGGATGCGGGCGCTGCAACGATGGGTGATGGTGGTGAAGTTCTGTTTGCACTGCAAATGGAAACTTGGTTCTAAAGGGATCTAACCGACAAAGAGTAATAAGAAAAGCGCTAACTGATTTCAGTTGGCGCTTTTTCATTAACAGGACTGACGCTCAATTGTTTTGAAGGTTAGCACCATCTTACTCATTTCAAAACTTCTGTTGGCAATTCTATCTAGTAACAGTTTCGCACCATTTTCACCTGCTTTATCAAATGCATAGTTAAATGTTGATAAGGTTGGGGTGCACACTGATGCGAGCTCATCATCACCAACTCCTAGCACTAAAACGTCTTTTCCCGGTGTTAACCCGAGCTCTTGAATCGCTCTCATCGCACCAATAGCAATACGGTCTGTCGCACAGAACAAGCCATCTAGCTTAGGGTTCTTTGTTAAGTGTTGTTTTGCCAATGAATAGCCAGAGTTGATGGTAAAGTCACCACGAGCATGGAAGGCGAGCTCAAAACCATGGTGTTGCAGCGCTTGAACAAATCCTTCAGAGCGCTGCTTATCTACCGCGATATCGTCACCTTGTACGCCAATAAAGCCCATGGTTTGGCAACCTTTTGCAACCAGTCTATTTCCCGCTTCAAACCCTACTCGTGCGTCATCATGAATGATGCTTGGAATATTAAACATGGAACCATCTTGACCGACGAGTACAACTGGGACGGCTGAGTTTTGAATTGCTTTTACCAGCTTGGAATCGAGGTGGGTGGCGTAAAGAATGATCCCTTCAACCCGTTTTTGGTTAAAGATCTGAATATATTCCAGCTCTTTTTCGTGGACTTGGTGAGTGCTAGCAAGTAAGACATGTTTCCCGGCTTTTTCAAGGACCTCGGTTAATCCATCGACGCCTTGGGATGTGGCATGAGAGGAAACCCGAGGAACAATGACACCAACCAGATTGGTCTTTTGAGATTTTAGATCTTTAGCGACTTGGTTTGGCACATAGCCACACTCAGCTACTGCTTGGCGGACTTTCTGTTTTGTCGCTTCTTTTACGCCATACTCATCGTTTATAACCCGTGACACTGTTGATTTTGATACGCCAGCCAGACGGGCGACATCATGCAGACTCGCCATTGTTCCTATCCATTCTGTTTTTCGTTTTTGGGATTGTTTGCAAAGAGAAGATGAAAAGCTCTTTGATAAGTAGCGATTCTAACCTCCTATACTGCTCTTAGGGAGAGAATTTGACGATCATTCTCACATTCTCTCTGCTTTATCTTTGATCATTTGGTTTTATTGAGCAAAAATCTGTTTTGCAAACGTTCCCGAAAATTTCGCAAGCTCAGATAATAATCCAATGGGGTATGAAATGAATTATCCGGCAGTAGCAAAAGAGTTGTTAACTCTATTAGGTGGTAAAAGCAACATCACCGCACTTGCACATTGTGCAACACGCTTACGCCTTGCCGTTGCAGATGAGCAAAAAATAGATGAACAAGCGATTGATAGCCTTGAAGGGGTAAAAGGGCAGTTCAAAGTTGCGGGTCAGTACCAAATCATTTTTGGATCAGGCATCGTAAACCAAGTTTATGCAGAAATGGCGAAGTTGACGGGTATGAGTGAAATGTCCACCAACGACGTTGCGTCTGCTGGCGCAGAGAAACAAAACATCGTTCAGCGCGCAGTGAAGGGGCTGTCTGATATTTTCGTCCCAATCATTCCAGCAATCGTCGCTGGCGGTTTGTTGATGGGTATTTACAACCTACTGACTGCCCAAGGCTTGTTTATTGATGGTAAATCCTTGATTGAGGCCAACCCAGGACTGACAGACTTGGCGAACATGATCAACACGTTTGCGAACGCTCCGTTTGTTTACCTGCCTATTCTGCTGGCATTTTCAGCCAGTAAGAAGTTTGGCGGTAACCCATATTTAGGGGCAGCGCTAGGTATGTTGATGGTTCACCCTGACTTGCTGAATGGTTGGGGATTCGGCGGCGCATCTGTGTCTGGCAACATTCCGGTTTGGAATATTCTTGGTTTTGAAATCCAAAAAGTGGGTTACCAAGGTTCAGTGTTACCGGTTTTGGTATCGGCATTCATTCTTGCGAAGGTTGAGCTAGGCTTACGTAAAGTCATACCTTCTGTTTTAGACAACCTTTTAACGCCATTACTGGCGATTTTCATAGCGGGTTTGCTGACGTTTACTGTCGTCGGTCCGTTCACGCGTGATATCGGTTTCCTATTGGGTGATGGTCTGAACTGGCTATACAACACAGCTGGCTTTGTTGGTGGTGCGGTATTTGGTCTTATTTATGCTCCGTTTGTTATTACTGGTATGCATCACAGCTTCATTGCGATTGAAACTCAACTTCTTGCGGATATTGCAACGACGGGCGGCACCTTTATCTTTCCTATTGCGGCGATGTCTAACGTTTCTCAAGGCGCAGCAGCGTTGGCGGTGGGCGTGATGAGCAAAGATAAGAAGATGAAAGGTATTGCGATTCCATCGGGTGTCACGGGTTTGCTGGGTATTACAGAACCAGCCATGTTTGGTGTTAACTTAAAACTACGTTACCCATTTATTGCGGCAGTTTGCGCTGCGGCGTTATCAAGTGCGTTCATCACAATGTTTAATGTGAAAGCTCAGGCATTGGGTGCAGCTGGTCTTCCAGGCATCATTTCCATCACGCCAGATAAGATTGGGTACTACATCGCGGGTATGGTGATCGCGTTCTTGACCGCATTTGTTCTCACCATTGTTCTAGGTATGCGTGACCGCGCTAAAGTCGGTAAAAAAGCAGCGGCTTAATCTGAACTCCTTAAGGGTGGAGTCCCCCAAAGTCCACTTCTTTTCCTAAATGTTTGGGGTGCTAGCCAAGCACTCATGGTTTGGCTAGCCTTTTTCAATTTTTACTTGGTAGTGAATGTGTTCAACACGTTGGACTATCAGGGCTTTAATTTTAAGGTAAGCAAGATGAATCAAGTGTGGGTAACTGGTGATGCTGTTGTCGATCTAATACCGGAATCTGAGACTTCTTTACTCAAATGTCCCGGAGGTGCACCAGCGAATGTCGCCGTAGCAATTGCTCGTCTATCTGGTAAGAGTGCGTTTTTTGGACGTGTGGGTGATGACCCATTTGGTCGCTTCATGCAATCAACGCTCGATCAAGAGGGCGTGAGCACGGAGTTTCTCGTTAAAGATCCTGAGCAAAGAACATCAACAGTGGTGGTGGATTTAGACGATCAAGGTGAGCGCAGCTTTACGTTTATGGTAAAACCGAGCGCTGATCAGTTTATGTCTGTTGAAGATATCCCAAACTTTAAGCAAGGTGACTGGCTGCATGTTTGCTCGATTTCACTGGCAAATGAGCCAAGTAGAAGCAGCACATTTGAGGCGATCAAAAGAGCAAAAGCCGCTGGTGGTTTCATTAGCTTTGACCCTAACCTGCGTGATGAAGTGTGGCAAGATCAATCAGAAATCCAAGCTGTCGTAATGAAGGCTGTAGCGATGGCTGATGTGGTTAAGTTCTCTGAAGAAGAGCTTTTGTTCTTAACTGACTCAACATCGATGGCACAAGGTTTACAACAAATAGCCGCTATGAATATTGCGTTGGTCTTGGTGACACAAGGTGCGAAAGGCGTTTGGCGCGTCTTTGAAAGCCAGAGTGAGCTGATCACTGGTCAAGTCGTTAGTCCGATTGATACCACAGGTGCGGGTGATGCTTTTGTCGGAGGGCTACTTGCATGTCTGTCTCGGCATGCCGATTGGAAAAATCATCCTGTTGTTAGCTCTGCGATTCAATGGGCAAATGGCTGTGGTGCATTAGCGACGACGCAAAAAGGCGCAATGACCGCGCTTCCGACCCAGACAGAATTGCTGCGATTTATTGGGCAATGATCTTCAGATCCAATTTCAGTTGAGAAAAATTATGAGCTTAAACAACCGTTGGACTGTAGAGCAAAGATATCGCCGACTTGAGCAAATCCCTCAGTGTGATATCGAAGAAATGACACTTTTACGTCAGCAAGATAAAGGCTTTCCTAGTTTTCACATCGCCCCTAGATTTGGGCTGTTAAATGACCCAAATGGGTTGTGCTATTTCAATGGTGAGCACCACATCTTTTACCAGTGGACGCCTGTGGGACCAGTCCATGGAATGAAGTATTGGTATCACCTTTCTACTAAAGACTTCATCCATTTTACTGATCATGGCGTGGGTCTTCATCCTGACCAAGACTACGATTCACATGGTGTCTATTCGGGCGGCGCTTTGGTGGAAAACAACCAGGTTTTGCTGTTTTTTACTGGCAACAAGCGTGACCAAAACTGGAATCGAATCCCAACACAGTGTTTTGCCACCATGGATTCAGACTGCAGCATTGAAAAGCACGGTGTAGTCATTGAGAACGAACATTACACGGAGCACTTTCGTGATCCAAAAGTTTGGAAGAAAGGCGACGACTATTTGATGGTGGTGGGTGCTCAAACCAAAACCGAGCATGGTTCAATGGCGCTCTATCAAAGCAAAGATTTGAAAACGTGGCAGCATAAAGGTCCTATCAAGACCAAGCTTTCTGACCTTGGGTACATGTGGGAGTGTCCTGATTTCTTTGAGATTAATGGTCAATCGGTGATGCTGTTTTCTCCACAGGGCGTGAGCAGTAGTAATCCTTATGATTTCAAAAACATCTATTCTGTCGCGTATATCGTGGGTGATCAGTTGAACCTAGAGTCGATGATTTTAGAAAACCACCAAGATATTTTGCAGCCAGATTATGGGTTTGATTTCTACGCCCCACAAACCTATTTAGATGAGAATGGGCGTCGCATTCTTATTGCATGGATAGGGTTGCCAGAAATCGACACACCATCGGTCACACACCAGTGGGCAGGAATGTTGTCTCTTCCTAGAGAACTAACGTTGAAAGATGGTTTTCTTGTTCAAACTCCACTCCCTGAGCTGAAGAGTTTAAGAAAAGAAGAGGTGGTCTTTGCACAATCCCATACACTGGAAAGCACCAGTTGTTTGATACAATTAGACCTTGTGGGTGATGGTTTTGAACTTGAGCTGAGTAACCTCAAAGGTGACAACATCGTCTTTAGTGCGACAGAGCACGAGTTTATGCTGGACCGTCGTCATATGTCTCATTTATACGCAGAAGAATTTGGTAGCATTCGAAAAGCACCAAGATTGGACGCTAAGCAGAAGATTGAGATATATATCGACAATTCTGTCATCGAGATTTTCATTAATGGTGGCAAACACACGATGACCAGTCGTTTCTTTATTGATGACCTCAATACGGTAACGTTGAGAGGGTTGGAGCAAGCAAGGCTTTTTCCTTTGAAAGGCATCATTGGTTTGTTTGAATCAGCTAAGTAACGGTTTCGATTACGAAGATATTAAAACGCCCTTCATTGACTCAGTGAAGGGCGTTTTTCTTTTTAACTATCTAACCTAACTATCTTTCACGTACGTAAGTGGTTTGAACTAAGGTGTCTAACACTACTTCGCTCTTAGTGACTGTAAAGTTAAGCGGTTGTTCTAAATCACCAAACAGAGGTGCGCCGCCGAGTTGGGCTTACTCATCATTGTTAGCATCTCGAATCTAATTCATATTAACACAACGTTTTTCCTTATAGCGTGAAAGAAAATCCCATAACCAAAGGTTCTAATTAAGTGAAAGGTCAGGGCTTTTATTTGAAGATTCCGGCCTAATATCTTGGGTATGCCCATTTATCGAATGCGGTGGGTTACTTCATCATGCTTGCTGGCGCACTGAGTTTGCCAGTTTGATAATGCATTCAAACACAATAAGGGATAACAATGGCTAACGAATACATTCCACCAAAAGTTTGGACAAACGATAACGAAAACGGTGGCCAGTGGGCGAGCATTAACCGCCCGGACTCAGGCGCTCGTCATGAGCAAGAATTGCCTGTTGGGGAACACCCATTCCAACTTTATTCCATGGGGACTCCAAACGGCCAGAAAGTAACGATCATGTTTGAAGAGCTTCTGGCGGCAGGCGTAAAAGAAGCAGAATATGATGCATACCTGATCAAGATTGGTGACGGCGACCAGTTTGGTTCTGGCTTTGTAGCTGTTAACCCAAACTCTAAAATTCCGGCATTGGTTGACCGTTCGGGTTCTGAGCCAGTGAACGTGTTTGAATCTGGCAACATCTTGTTTTATCTAGCAGAGAAGTTTGATCATTTCTTACCAAAAGAAGGCGCTAAGCGTGCTGAGGTAATGAACTGGTTATTCTGGCTGCAAGGTTCTGCGCCATACCTAGGCGGTGGTTTTGGTCACTTCTACGCGTACGCACCAGAGAAGTTCGAGTACCCAATCAACCGTTTTACAATGGAAGCAAAACGTCAGTTAGATGTATTAGACAAGCGTCTTGCGAACAATGAATTCCTAGGTGGCGATGAGTACAGCATCGCTGATATCGCAACATGGCCATGGTACGGCAACCTTGTGTTGGGTCGTGCTTACGATGCGGCTGAATTCTTAGACGTAGAAAGCTACAAAAACGTTGTGCGTTGGGCAAAAGCAATTGATGAGCGTGAAGCGGTAAAACGTGGTCGAATTGTGAACCGTTCATGGGGTGAAGAATGGGAGCAGTTACCTGAGCGCCACAGCGCAGAAGATATTGATAAAGTATTGAAACTTAAACCATAAGCAGCCTTGGCTCAGTCACTTCAAGTAAGTTTGTTTTCATCCGAACTCATACTCCAAAACTGATCAAATCCATAGCGCATCTTACTAGATGCGCTACTTTTATTTGAATTGTAACCCCGTTGAGGATTATTCAATCTATAGATAGTTCTTTACTTCTATTTGTCGTTTTCATATTCAACAAGCCCTCTGTATTTCTATTAACTATTAGCTGATGGCATTCTAAAAATTTATACTTTAGATAACCTTAAATTTATAACTTAATTTTATATCTAATATAAATAAACTTAATGATAATTAATCTTTGACATAACCTTTTATTTTGTGTGGAATGTGCGAGTTAATCTATTTAAATCAAAATTTATAGATAAATAAAATTTAAATAATTTACTGAATTCTACATCTAGCTTTGAGCAATGTTTAGTTACAACTGCTTATACCATGAAAGAGGATATGTATAATGTCGTCGTTTGAGTCGTACTGGGTTGGGGTACGTGAAAGAATTGCTATACAAACTGAAGGTAACCGAAATTTAAAGTCTTTAGTGATAAAAAAGCAGAGAGTGAACTTAAATAACAGTGGCTTATCTTTTCGCGCTAAAGCCGGATGCCTTATCCCTCATTGTTACACTCAGTTTACTGATGACGATACAAACTCAAAGGCATCGAAAAAAGCCTCCCTTAGTTTTAAGAAAGGGAAATTATACTTTTCTCCTGTCTAGTAATAGATAATATTTAGGTTATATATAAATTAAATTTTTATTTTTATCTGAAATTCTGACAATAAATTATTATGTTGTTATGACCGAGATAAAGCATTGGTTAGTCAATTATTAGTTCGGATTATTAATTGAATTGTAGATTTTCTTAGTTGCCCCTAGTTAGATAGTGATAAAATTTTTAGCTATCTTTTCCCGTACAAGCTTAGTTTTAGATCTGGCTTGTACGGTTTTTTCTCTGAACACTAATTACATAGCATAACGGCATGATTTCTCGCCTCTTGTCTCATCTTTCTAGACGAAAGCTCTACCTACCTCTCATTATTCTCGACAAACATTGAGTAAAAGTAACTAATCGTAACAAGGTGGCTGTAACTGAGCGCCGTTTCAATATACTCGCTCTTTACCTAGGTAACCCTGCGCTTTGAATTCATTCGGGTACCGTTTGTAAGCCTTAAATGCTACTAAGATAAGATGTCATGATGAGAAAAAGTACTATATTAAACACAGTGTTAATTACAGGGTTCGCTGCTGTATCTTCGTTGGCTTATGCAGCACCAACGGTTGTGCCAAATGCACCGGAACTCAGTTCTCGTGGCTATGTTTTGATGGACTTTCACACTGGGAAAGTGCTGGTTGAACGTGATGCACATAAACGGCTAAATCCTGCGAGCTTAACGAAGTTAATGACGGCTTATGTGGCTGGTCAAGAAATTAACGCAGGTAATATTACTTTGGATGATGAGGTCGTCATTAGCCGAAATGCTTGGGCAAAAAACTTCCCAGATTCCTCAAAGATGTTTATTGAAGTCAATACTTCCGTTTCTTTATCTGACTTATACCGTGGCCTGGTTGTTCAATCAGGTAATGATGCTAGTGTGGCCATTGCTGAACATGTCGCAGGTAGTGAGTCAGGGTTTGTAAGCTTGATGAATAGTTGGGCTGCTAAGCTTGAATTAAATAACACGGCTTTCACCAACCCTCATGGTCTAGACAGTGACGGTTTATATTCAACACCTTATGACATTGCCAAGTTGGGTCAAGCTATTATTCGTGACTTACCTGATATCTACCCACTGTATAGCGAAACCTCGTTTACCTACAACGGCATTACGCAATATAACCGCAATGGTTTGCTTCGTGATCGCAGTATGAATGTCGATGGTATGAAAACTGGCTATACAAGCGGTGCTGGTTACAGCCTAGCGACTTCAGCGACTCAAGGTGACATGCGTTTAATTGCTGTTGTGATGGGAGCAAAAAGTGAGAATATCCGTGAATCCGAAAGCAAACAACTGCTAAGTTATGGCTTCCGCTTTTACGATACGGTAATGCCAACCGAGGCAGGAACGGAAGTTGCGAACGCTCGAGTTTGGATGGGCGAACAAGATGAGCTTAAAGTAGGCGTGGCCAATGACGTTTATCTCACTTTACCAAAAGGGGATGTGAAAAAGCTACAAGCTGAAGTTGAATATAATGGCGATTTGGTAGCGCCAATTTCTCAACAACAAGTGGTTGGTAAAGTGCTTTACAAAGTCGAAGGTAAAGTTGTGAATGAAGCCGAACTTGTTGCGTTGGAATCAGTGGAAGAAGGCAGCTTATTCAAGCGAATTTTAGACTGGTTTAAGCAATTGGTCGCGAGTTGGCTCTAAAAAACAGCTAACTTCTGCCATTATCACTCTATCTTGTTATTGTTCTATTAAATCAATTTACTAAGGCGGCCAACGTGGTCGCCTTACTTTTTTGGAATACTCGTTGCGCTAAAACATCGAATCTTCTCGTATGGGTCTATTTTCGCCTAATTAGAAGCGTTTTTGTGTTTTTGAGTGCGAGAGAAAAGAAACTAGAACAAAAATGGAGTGACACGTGCACAAGATTTTATCTTTGACATTGATTTTATCGCTCATGGGCTGCGCTATGCCTTACCAGCAGCAGGTCGATAGTGGCCAATGTGTTGGAGTAATGACCTCTCAGGATGCGTATGGTTATTTAAACCCAAACCATTACACGATGCAGGTACTCGCGCTAAAGCAAGAAAAAGATGTGAAAGATTACATTCGTTATATCGATCCTAAGCATCCGGTTTGGGTTAACTGGAAAAACAGCCGAGGCACGCGTTGGTATACGGTAACTGTTGGCGATTTTAAAACGAAACAGGATGCCTACAATGCGCTTTCTTCACTGCCGAGCCGCGTAAAGCAGTCATCCCCATTTGTGCTGACTTTTGCGGAAATGCAGCGTAAGCAACAAACGAGTGTTGTGAGAATGCGTTAGCCAACAAAAAACGGAAGCGATGGCTTCCGTTTTTGTATCTAAGGGTAAGCTTAAAGCGCCGCTAAAATCGTTTCTGCTTTGCTTGCTTCAAACTCTTTTGGTTCTTCAACGTTAAGTTTGGTCACAATGCCGTTTTCAATGATCATGGCGTAGCGTTGTGAGCGAATACCACCAAAGCCGCCGGTATCCATTTCAAGACCCAATGCTTTAGTAAAGCTTGCGTCGCCATCACCCAACATCAGGATTTCTGAAGCGTTTTGAGCTTCGCCCCAAGCTTGCATCACAAATGCATCGTTTACAGAAACACAAGCTATTAAATCAACACCTTTTGCCTTCAACTCGTCGGCTAATACCACATAGCCTGGTAGGTGAGCTTCCGAGCACGTTGGGGTGAATGCGCCAGGTACAGCGAAGAGTACGACTTTCTTGTTTGCAAACAGCTCAGTAACGTCGTGGTTAACCATACCATCGGCAGTCAATTCGCTTAGAGTCGCAACTGGTAGAGCTTGGCCTTGTTGAATCATGATTTTATTCCTTTTTGTGTGCTAGTTTAGCTTTCTCAGTCTAGCGCTTATAAATGCGGTTAACCACAGAGCTTTTGTAAGGTTTTAGCACCTAAGTGTTTGACCCAAGATGTAGCACTGATGGCTTTATTACAACGCTTCATGCTGACTTACGTATTGACTAACGAGATGGCGATACTTCGCTTTCAACTCATTATCGATGAAGCTAGCATCAATCGCATTCATTGTGAATTGAGCTAGTTCATTCTTACTCATTGGGTGTGCGTTGTTGACGGCTAAAAAGTTATCTGTCATGTAACCACCAAAGTATACCGGATCGTCCGAATTAATTGTCACAGCGACCCCTTTACGCAGTAGCTCGACAATATTGTGATCGTTCATATCGTCAAATACACACAATTTAAGGTTCGATAATGGACATACCGTCAGTGGCATTTTGCTTTCAATTAACGACTCGACTAATGCTTCATCGTCAACACAGCGAACACCATGATCCACGCGGCTGACGTGAAGCATTTCAATTGCATCGGTAATGTTTTGTGCGGGGCCTTCTTCACCTGCGTGAGCAACAGTCAGTAAGCCTGCTTCTACCGCTTGTTTAAATACTCGTTTGAACTTAGCTGGTGGATGGCCTTGTTCTGAAGAATCTAGACCGACACCAATGATCTTATCACGGTGTTTCAGAACGGCTTGCAGAGTTTTCATGGCGCTCTCTTCTGAAAGGTGACGGAGGAAACACGCAATGATTTGTGAAGTAATGCCGAGCTTCTCGTGTCCATCTTGTAGTGCGCGGGCGATCCCGTGGATAACGGTGTCAAAGTCAATACCGCGCTCTGTATGCGTTTGCGGGTCAAAAAAGATTTCGGTATGAATAACGTTATCCGCTTTACAGTGCAGTAAATATTCCCAAGTGAGATCGTAAAAGTCTTGCTCTGTACGCAAAACATCCGCCCCTTGGTAATAAAGGTCAAGGAATGACTGTAAGTCTTCGAACTGATACGCGCTGCGTAGTTCACTCGGAGAAGAGTAAGGAATGTCGATGCCGTTTCGTTGCGCCAGCTTGAAGAGAAGTTCTGGCTCAAGTGAACCTTCGATATGTAAGTGCAGCTCTACTTTTGGAAGACCTTGAATAAATGCGTTCATATTCCACCTTATGTGTATTGTGGATGCAGTTACTCTAAGAATAGGTATAGATAGGAATAAATCGAACGCTATCACAAAGAGTAAGACCCACGATGATCTCAACTCTTCGTAATCAGCACTTTGCGGGAACTGGTAGAGACCCCCAAACCATATCATTGGGGTTATACGAAGCAAACGAGGCGATTATACGCAAAATTCTCAATTTGGCTATACGCAAATAACCTAGTTGTCAGTAGTCGAAGGGTTTTTCTAAGAAAAGTAACTGGCAACCGTATAAGTCACTTGGGTATAGAGGAGCAAATTGGTTTTTGAGCGTGAACGAGGCTTATCGTGTTGTTATAAGTGAGGAAAAAGAGTGAGGCTTCGTTTGAGCAAAGGTAGGTGGCGGTACCTTGCACAACGATGGAACAGAGAGAGAATTGAGAGAGTCAAGGATAGCTTATAGATCAAATAACTTGTCAAATTCTCTTTGTTCCATAATGTCTTCTATACGGCGTCGCGTTTTTTGTTTTACCGCCGCCGCGTTTTGCTCCGACTCTTTTTTGTCTTTTTCTGCTTGCTTCTTACTTTTTCTAGCCATTGGATACCTTCCAAATTAGTTGCATCATTCATTAATGCATGAAAACTGAATTAGTTAACAGTAAAACTTCCTAACTTTGAACCTGAATCACAGAGAATAGTTCCAGATTGCGTTTTCTCACAATATTCAAAATCGATCATGTAGCTATGAGAATGAAGCTTAGGTAATACGTGCCTTCGTAAAATATCACCATTTAATTGATGTATTTTAGCGTTCCAAGAGGCGTGAGGTTGTTCTAGATTAAATTCAATTTCTAACATTTATTCTCCTGTTTCTTAGTGATTTTGTCTTTGTTAAGTAATTGATACCAATGCCTTTGACGGCCTGTTCTTTTTGAGGACATGATTTTTCCTATAAATAATAAATTAAGCAGTACTATCCTATTTATTTTAGGTAGCACAAAGCAATGCCTGATATTAAGCTGAGTGATTAAAGTGAGAATATTTTTGAAGGAGAGAGATTTGGTGCAGCATGGGCATGCTACACCAAGAAAAGCAGTCTTATAGAGGAGTTACTTCAGTCGCTTGAGGACCTTTTTTACCTTGCTCTACGTTGAAGCTTACTTTCTGACCTTCAGTCAGTGTTTTGAAACCGTCAGAAACGATAGCGTTGAAGTGTACGAATACATCTTGACCACCGTTGTCTTGAGATAGGAAGCCAAAGCCTTTAGTTTCGTTAAACCATTTTACTGAGCCGTTTACTTTAGACATAAAAATACCTTTGAATTAAACATTAAAATTTGAATTTGTTTTGTGGATCTTTTCTAAGCTATTGAATGTTCAATCAAGAGGAAGTTGTACGCAGGTGTCTGAATTGGGGGATTCAAGATTTTACTGAGAGGAAACTTAAACTAAATGTTGCATTAACAGCTCTCTTCTAAGAGCCAAGGCCTACTATACACCTTGTTTAGGAAATAGCTACACTTATTTTTAAATATATGTCGACAGCTTGGATAAGTGTGCTGTTCGAAAAATTTGAATAAGTAGCTCAAATAGCAAGGCTCATGATTATTTTTCTTCAATCTAAAATAGAACCATATCGATAGCCATGGCTGAACATGCGGTTTGCAAGCGGCCACAAAGGTAAACGAGGAGAAATAGTATGAGCACATTCAGAGAAATTCGTCAGCTTATTCAATCACAACCCACTGCTGATGGTGACGGAGTGAAAATTCGTCGAGTAGCAGGGTTTAATCATGCGAGTTTTTCTCCATTTTTGATGATGGATGAACTTAAGTCTGACGACCGTGCTGATTATGTGGGTGGCTTTCCTCCTCATCCGCATCGCGGCATCGAGACGCTTACTTATATGTTGAAAGGTCATTTCCAGCATCGTGACCACATGGATAATGTTGGTGAGCTTCGTTCTGGTGGCGCTCAATGGATGGCGGCAGGAAGAGGCGTCATTCATAGTGAGATGCCTATTATGCAGGAAGGTGAATTGCATGGTTTCCAAATTTGGATAAACCAGCCTGCGAAAAATAAGATGGCACCGGCTCAATATCATGACTTTCAACCTGAAACGATAACGGAATTCGAAACTCAAAGCTCGGGTGTTGTTCGCTTGATTGCTGGTCATCTGACTATAGACAACGAACGTATTCAGGGGCCTCTAATAGAAACAGGTGTTGCTGCCACGGTGGCCGATTGGAGAGCGATGGTTGGTCACGCTTTGAATTTGACCACGGAGCAAGACCACAACATGATGCTCTACGTTTATAAAGGTCGTATTCAGTTAAAAGATCGTGAGATCAATCAAGGCGAAATGGCGATTCTATCGAAAGGTGAATTGGTTGAATTACAAGCCGAAAAGGAGAGTGGTGCTCTGATTTTTATTGGCGAACCAATCAATGAACCAGTGGTTCACTATGGCCCTTTTGTAATGAATAGCATGGAAGAAATAGAACAAGCAATCCAAGATTACAATTCAGGATTGTTTGAAACCTACTAGCATCAATATCCTAACTCCCTTTTCTGTGAGTAGCGCAGTTATCAACAGTTTTGAGCCTGACCATTGGGCTCGACCAGAAGCAAATACGATAATCCACTGCCATCGAATTTGCGTTAGCCACGTCTAATCCACGTGGCTTTTTTCTTACTTCTGATTCCATCGCATGATGGCTTCTTTTCCTGCTTCAATACCTAACTCATAAGCTTGACGCAATGGTGCTGGCGAGCGACTCAATCGTTTTAATTTAAATGATTCGGGAGGACAAACTTGGATGATTTCGACTCCCGATGGTGGATTGTCGATCAGTGCTAAAGTTTGATTGTAGCGAACTTCACGCGTCAACATCGGCTCAATTAATCCTGGCGTTTCTTTCAACATCCGTTTGGTTAGCGCGCTGAACTTTCCTTTCGGCTTTTGATAGCTAGAGGGTTGACTGCGTAAAACCATAATCTTTTTGGCTCCTCGCTTTATTGCTTCTGCAACAGGAAGTGCATCAGAAACCCCACCATCAACGTATCGGGTGCCGTTCAGTAAGACACCATTTCGGTAAAGTACGGGAAGCGCGCTGCTGGCTTTCATTGTTTCTGCGAGCTCGTCGACATTAGGAGTATGGTACTCCGCTTGGCCATTGTCTTGACGTGTTACGCCTAAAAAGAAAGGTCTCGAATCCGCTTTTAGTGCGGACTTGTCGATACCAAGCTCTTCGAGAGTGACGTTCCACATCCAATCTAAGTTCATCATATCGCCGCCACGTAGAATCTGAGACGGTGAGATGAATTCTTTCCTTAAACTGTAATCGAGATAGATTTTTAAGTTGCGCCCGGGCATTTTAGCTAAATACGCCGCCAAGTTACTTGCGCCCGCCGATACGCCCCAAAAGCTATCAAATGGAGAGAAATCGTTAGCGAGAAAATGATCGAGTATGCCGCAAGAAAATACACCTCGCATCGCACCACCTTCGACAATCAATGCACGCTCTCCTACTTGTTCCATCACTGTGTTCCATTCTTTACCTATTGGATGAATAGAATGCAGCTTAACGCATAACGGTTTTATACCCAAGTGGTCCTAAGTGCTAGGGCATCTCCTTAAGTAAAAGAAAAGGGCATCGATGGATGCCCTTTTTATATTAAGCCTAGGGAGTTACAGGTTATTGAGCAGCTCATTTAGTGAAAGCGCACTGAATAAATATGTCACTCCCACACAGAAAGCGGCGCCTGTAATTCCGATACTGATCGTTGTTGTAATTAAAAGAAGTGTCATCTTAGACATACAAGATCAAACTCCTTTTTATATTTAAGTTGGGCGTTGTGCGTCTGGTTATCGTTTGGAATTATAATGCAAGCGCCCTAAGTTTATTGTTCTAATAAAAGTGATGATCACTTGTCAAAAAAGCAGATAAATAGTACCCAAACTGTCGTTAATGCGAGCAGCGGAGTGAATACTTTCTGTATAGAGGCGCCATCGGTTAGGTTGTAGATTTTGATGGATTCGTTATAGAACGCCCGCTTGAACGCCTTAAAAGAAATATCATTTTTCACATGAGATTGCTCATAGTGTAGGTGTGCTGCGTCTGATAGTTGGTATTCTAAGTCTTGGAGTTCGTACTCTTTGTTAAGAAATGCCTCCCAAGCCGAAAGACGGGCTATCGTTTTTGGAGATTGATTACCCTTTAACTTCTCTAGACGTTTGGCATAAGCAGCTTGATATTTATCCACGGTGTATTCCTGTCTGAATAGACGTTGAGTTAGAACATTTGTAAAAGGAAAAACGAGCAAAAAAGGGGGCTTTACGTTCTATGTCTGTGATAAATGCTAAGGAGCTCGATGGTCTATTTCTCTGATGTCGCGAATAATATTGATTGAACTTAAATGCGACAAACAAAATAATTTACTCAAGATAACAACGAATATTTGTTGCCTTTTAAAGAAAAGCGATAGTGATGCGAAGTGGTGGCTTTGATCGGGAAGAAACCCGCTTTCGTAACGGCTTGCGTTTACTGAGAAAAAGTAAACGCTGGAACTATCGCTGGATTGGTGTGAGTTATTTATCGTCAAAAATCATTAATATCAACTATGCTTATAGTTCGACTTTTCGTAAATGAACTCAATTTAGATGAGCGGAAATAATACTGATTTTTGAGCGTGGGTGAGCTTGGAGAGTTAAGCTAATCCATTGATTAATAAAAAAGTAAAGTAGTACAGAGCTAGGGTGAACTTCAACTTAAAGGTGACGGTATGGATATACAATCAACCATTATTGAATATGCGATAGCGATAATAGGCTTACTTTTGACGGGAGTTGCCCTCTGAGCAATACTGCCCAGAGGATAGAAAGTATATTGGCTGTTTGTTAGCGGTTGATATTGTACCGAGCCATTGCAGCTTCTTCTGACGACACAACCGTTTTACCAATTGGTGCGAGTGAAATAACCGCAAGCTTCAGGTGTTGGAGTGCAAACGGAATACCAATGATGGTTACAAAACACGCTGCGGCGGAAAGTACGTGACCGATTGCTAACCAAAGGCCTGCAAAGACAAACCAAAGGACGTTACCGATAACGCCTAGAGGGCTCGTTCCAATGTCCATTTCATTGGTCAATTCATCGCGTGAAATGGCTTCTTTTCCGAATGGGAAAAAGGAAAAATTACCCATAACGATACACGCACGCCCCCAAGGTATTCCGATGATGCTAATAAAGGCTAAGATACCGAAAAACCACCATAGCAACCCCATAAATACGCCACCAAATACAAACCAAATGATGTTACCGAGTGTTCTCATTCTATTTCCTTTACTCTTGAATGTGATGATGCTGGTTCCTGAGGGGGATCGTAATGTAAAACTAAAACCACCAACCGATCCGTTAATGAACGTGAGCCGTTCCCTCATTCACTTGCTTGATAGAATAGCCGCATAAGTATTAACAGAGAATGAATGACTCTCTGAAGCTACGTTTGTTTTAGTATAGAGCGTAATACTCGATTAAGCACATAGCCAAGAATTAAGCTACCTAGAGGTAACTTTCTCGATATATTGACAAATTTGCTCTGCTAACTGATGGCTAGCAATGTTGCGTTTCACTACTTCACTAGCGATTTTTCCAGATTCAACGACGCTAAACCAGTCGAGCAACATCGCATGGAAACCTTTGCTCGTCAGCATTGGCGTCCAATCTTTCAAATTGATTTTTTGCTCTTGGTTCGCTTGCCATCGTTTCCCTTCAACGAAAGAGTCGAATTCCATTGCTTTGTTTGCATAACAAGCTTGAACGCGCTCCACAGTCACACCGAAGTGACGATTCATCGAAGCGTGGAGTAAAGTATCTCCGTGTTGCCACTGAATGTCTAAACGCGCCAATTGGTCACCTTCAAGTTGATGCGTTATGTAAGCCTCTTTTAAATCGGTCTTGGCTGTCACGTTAATACTGTCTAATGGATGAATAAAATCATCAAATATAAAGGTACGAATATCGCCTGGTAGTTGGTGGCGGTTCTTTTCCCAGCGTAGCGATTTTAGGTCAGAAATATTGCCTTGCTGTACCTCTGGCATGTGTTGGTTGTAAAGCGGAATATGACGTCGGTTGAAGCCCACATAAAGTGGTTGTTTTTCTTTTTCGGCAATATCGTACAGTTTTTCCACGTCATCAGCGTTGTCCGCTAATGGTTTGTCGACAAAGGTTGGGATTCCATTCTGCAAAAAGAATGCTGCGATTTGAGGATGTACGCTTGTTGCTGCATGAATCATGACAGCATCTACGCCAAAGTGCAGAAGTTGCTGGTAGTCTTGACAGGTCTCTGAGATTCGATATTGCGTAGCCAGACTCTCAAGTGCATTTGCGTTGCGGGTACAAAATACAAGTTCGATATTTGGAAGCTGAGTGATAACGGGAAGGTATGCTTTCTGAGCAATATCTCCTAAACCAATAATACCAATTTTCATCCTAGTCCTTATTTCGATGTATGGATGGCAGGTCGTAGTATAACGCTTGGCAAGCTGATGAGTTTAAATGCCTTGTTAGAAAAGAGCCTGACTCACATTTTGAGTCAGGCTTTGTTGGTCCACTTAGGAAGTCGTGCGGCAATCTTTGAATATATCCAACTTGCCGTCGTAGGCTTGGGTTTGTACATCCATAACGCCTAATAGAGAGTGGAACACGTTATCATGTGAGTACTGGCCTGCCTTTTGCGCTTCATTCGACAAACAGTCGGTGTTGATTTGTTTCACTTGCTTAAAGCCGGAAGATAGCCACATGAGCAAAGGAACACGTTTTTGGAAGTCTGGTGCAAGGCCGTAAGGCATGCCATGTAAGAACAATCCGTTTTCGCCTAATGATTCACCATGATCCGATACGTAGATGAGAGCGGTATTATATTGAGACTCTAATGCTTTGAGTTTGTTGATGGTTTCAGCCAACACAAGATCAGTGTAGCGTATCGTATTGTCGTACGTATTCACGATTTGTTCGACGCTACAGTTTTCTATATCTGCACGTGGGCAGTCTGGTTTGAAAAACGCTTTGTCTCTAGGATAACGCTGGAAGTAGGTAGGACCATGGCTTCCTATAAGATGCATGGCGACAACGCGATTGCCGTGCATATCCGCAACTTCTTGATCAAAGTGATCTAACAGCGCCATATCGTAACAGGTTTGACCGTTACACAGAGGACTTGCTTGCTTTCGGTTCACTTCAATTTTCTTGATCTTGTGGGCGACTTCTTTGTCTCCGCCATCATTTTCTTTCCAGATGAGGTCAACTCCAGCGCGCTGCATGATGTCGAGAGCATTATCTTGGTTATCTGCCTTGGTCCGTTCAAACTCGCTTCGCGTGAGCTGAGAAAACATGCAAGGCACAGATACTGCAGTTGCAGTGCCACAAGACGCAACCTCTTGAAATGAAATTACATCCAGCTTACTGGTGTAAGGGTTTGTCTCTCGCTTATAGCCATTGAGTTGGTAGTTCTGCGTTCGAGCGGTTTCTCCGACAACAAACACCAGTAGTGTCGGCTTGTTCTGTGCTTGCTTTACTGCGCTATCTGACTGCTTTGCATCGATTCCAATCTCGCGATACGGCTCTGGCGTGGTGAAGTATTTCTCCTTTACATACCCGGTCGTGCTGTAAACGAATTGAGTGGGAATAATGATTTTTTTCAGATAGCTGTTATTGCGACCGACAGATGCATAGTCTTGGTAGTAAACACTGGCAATAACAGCAATTACTGCAAGAGATGACAACATCGACACCAACTTCGTGAGAGAAAAATACAGCAATTGGTGGCGCTGAGACTGCAACTTGACCTTATAGACAATCATCGCAGGGACGCCCCCCATTAGTAGCGTCCAGATTACAGAATAAGTACTCAGGTAAGAGCTTGCCTCGCTCGAATCGGTTTCAGCAATATTAGCAATCATTCCAGAATCGAAAAGTGTGCCATAGTTGTAACTTGCGTAGCTAACCATACTCGAAATTATGAGCAAAGTAATAAAGAATGGTTTTCCAACCCAAGGCCAACTAAATAAGTTAAAAAGGAAATTGAGCGCGGCAAGAAAGAAAATGGGTATCGTAATAATAAAACCAATTTTGACATTATCTAGGCTTGAAAAAATACCATTCAGCTCTTTGTAAATAGGAATGTTTACAACCAGCGCGAAATAGAATGCCAACAAGAAAGTAAAGGTAACGTACGAGATACCTTTCTGTTGCAAATTATGTGTCTTCATAAGTAAATGTCTTGAATCAAAATCAGAGCAAGAACGAAGCCCAAACAAAAAGGGCAAGAGTGAGCGCAACAAATACTGCAGCCGAGCCGATATCTTTGGCTCTACCACTGAGCTCGTGCCAGTCATCGCTAACACGGTCGACAACCGCTTCTACGGCGGAATTAATAAGTTCGACGATCAGGACCAATAACAGGCTACTGATCATCAGTACTCTTTCAAATGTGGTGACTGGAAGGAAAAAAGCACAGACGGAAAGCACTAAGGCTAGAATCAATTCTTGTCTGAAGGCGGCTTCGTATTTCCATGCGGCTTTCAATCCCTGAAATGAATAGCCGGTCGCATCCATGACACGGCGTAGACCTGTTTTTCCTGGCTTCAAAATATGACCTTACTACAGCTTAATAATTTAGATTGTGCATCTATCCAAACGATGAAATGAGACTAATCGTTCTTGCGTGAAACATTTGTGAATGGCATTCATCACACAACGATATAGGGTTTGAATAAGAAAAAAGAGTTGAATTAATCAAGGTCGTAGACGGTATAGCCTTTATTCTGAAGGCATTTTCGCAGTACAAGAGATTGTGTTTTGGTGGAGTCATTGCTTCCACTCAACGCTCCGGCCCCTGCTCCTACAGCACCGCCTGCAGCGGCACCCACAGCAGCCCCACCTATCCCGCTTTCTAGCGCTCCAGCTGCTGCCCCAATTAGTGCACCTGTAACTGCGCCATTAGCGGCTTCAGATTTTGCAGCTTCCGTTTTGTCTACGTTGTCCGCATACCCTTGGCAATAAAGAAAATCTTGTTCATATTTAGCAGGATCAACATTAGTCATGTCGACAACAGGCTTTTGATTATAAGTACAAGCGCTAAGAGTAGAGGCAAGCGTCATAACCAGAATAAAAGGTTTGTACATGAGTATTATCCATTTGTTCTGTGAATTTATGGATTAAATGTACACTGTTTTATTGTTGGGCTCTGTCGCTGGAGTGTATTGAAGTGTCGTCTTCTGTAAAGGAGGAAAGACGTTAACTTAACTGTCTGATTTTGGAAGACGAAGTGTGAAGCAAGCACCACCAAGTGGGCTATGAGAAATCGAAACCTCACCATGTTGAAGTTCCATTATCTGCCTGACGATCGCCAAACCAAGCCCAAATCCACTCGTGTTTTTGTTTCGGGACTCATCGGCGCTATAAAATGCTTCAAAAAGGTGAGGCCAATGCTGCTCTTCTATACCTATACCATCATCATGTACATGGATTAAGCAGCTTTGCTGATCACTTTTTATCTCAACCATAATTTGAGTATTTGCATATCGCATTGCATTGCGTAGCAGATTATCCAAGGCACGTTTTAGCAGTTTTGGATCGGCGAATGCGCGCGCGTTTTCAGAGTTTGTTTCATTGAGTGAGATTGATAATTTGGTCTCTTTTTGCCATCTCTGTTTTAACTCATTAACTAACTTGGCGAGCGCTACGTTTTCTGTTTGCAACGCCGTATCTGGGCGTTCCATTTTGGCGTAATAAAGCAGCTCTTCAACCATGTCTTCCATCTCGTCAATGTCCTCGACGATACTACGTACATGCTTTTTCTGTTGTTCGGTTAATGTAGAGTCCGATAACAAGTCAGCTTGCCACTGTAAACGAAAAATAGGAGTGCGTAATTCATGCGCAACTGCATTGGTCAGCATTTTATTGCTAGTGATCAGGCGAGAAACTTTGTCAGCCATCGTATTAAAGCTTTTGTTCAGCGTTCCAACCGACTTGGCGCTTGAGGTGCTTGCTCGTGCTTTGAAGTTGCCTGAAGCAAATTCAACCGTGACTCTTTCTAACTCACGAATTCGACGACTCAAAAACCAGATCAGCAGTATGCAATACAGAGCAAATCCGGCTAAAAAGAATAACCATACAATGTTGTCATCAAAGTTAATCGCCTGAATAACTGAGCTATCCGGATCATCGATCATTTTGAAAATAGGGGTGTCCGCATCTAGGCGGAACCATATATCCCTTTCTTCGTCGTAAGCCACGTTAACAGAGGTGTCACTTTCAAATGCTTTTCTGATGTCCTCTGGAAGTTCTTCGAGCGTGTGAGGAATCAACAAGCGATGGCTGGACGTGGCAAATTGCTCAAGCTGTTGTTGAGTGTATTCCAGTCCGTGCTCTTCGTAGATAGGATAGATAAGATCGTGGAAAGCTTGACCTTCTTGCTCTTGTAGCAGGTAATCGTAATCTGTGTTGATCTCATAGACCAAGAATTCGTAACCCCACAAACTCACCATAAATAGAATGATAAGACCGACAAAGCTTTCCAGATAAATCCGTCTCATTATTCATTCCATGCATCAGGCATAAATAGGTAGCCTTTGCCGCGAACCGTGATGATTTTTTGTGGAGAGCAAGAGGCATCACCTAATTTTTTTCTCAATGTCACAATACGGTTGTCAATGGTGCGATCTGTACCGTCGTACTCAATACCACGTAGTGTTTTCGTTAACCACTCACGTGAGAGTGTTTTTTCTGCGTGTGTTGCGAGAACCCATAATAAATCGAACTCACCGTCAGTCAGCGCAATTTCTTCCTGGTTCATGACGCATGATTTACGTAATCGGTTTAAACACAGTACTCCAATTTGTAGACCGTTTTCGGATTCGGTAGAGGCAGCCTCTTTTCTTCTCAATAGCATGCGAATGCGTGCCAGCAGCACGCGAGGTTTGATTGGCTTGGTTACAAAGTCATCGGCGCCAATTTCTAATGCGGCGACGTGATCGAAGTCGTCATCACTCGCTGTCAGCATCAACACTTTGCCTTTGTAGCATTCACGGATTTGACGACATACGCTCAGGCCGTCTTGTCCAGGTAGCATCAAATCTAACAAAACCACGTCTGGCTGTGTGTCAATAATCGCTTCCGGTGCGTCTGTCCCGTTGTCGATACATTTGACCTGGAAACCTTGTTCAACAAAATACTCTCCCAGCATAGCTTGTAATTTGGGATCGTCTTCCACGATGATTAAAGATGGTTTGACTTGTTGTGCGTTCATTTGAGTGATGTATACAATATTTAATATCACTGGAACTTAAACAAATTTACGAATTATTTCAAATAAAGCTTTCTCAGAATAAGGTTATCGGATGAGTTGATTCGATAAATACCCCAAGTAATGATTCAAACTTAATCATTAATCACATTTTGAAAAGTCTAAAAAAAGGCGCAACTGTTGCGCCTTAATATGGAATATTAGGGTGAACTTACGTTTTATTCGGTGGTGCACACGACGCTGTTGTCGCTGCCAAAAGCATTGGGAACATAAGCGTCGGCTTGAGGATCGTTTTCCCACTTTGCATCATTGAGCAAGTAGCGGAACTGAACATTCTGCTCTTTAGGTAAGCGCGTTTTAAATTTAAATTGACGGCTTTTCTTCACTAATTTCATCGGTTCTGGCTGCCAGTTGTTAAAATCCCCAGCAATATGGATGGAGTCCCACTGGTCTTTATCTAGCTCGAACGTGACTTCAACTTCATCTTTTGTCTTAAAGAATCTCTTTTTAAGCATTGATCTTTCCTTGTTCGTACAAAAACTGTTCTAACTATTACTCGTGTTTCATAACGATTTCAAGTTTTATCGAATTGTCGCTGGTATCAGGTGAAGAACTATCTAAATGATGAATAGCTTAATCGCTATGAGTTCTTGTGAGAGGGGAGCGGTATTGAGAAGCCTCAAGGATATGGAACCGTTAACGTACCAAGTTTTTAGGCGAGGCGGAACTCAGAGCCCGTATCTTGAAGTCAAACCGTTATCATGTATTATCTTAAATCACCATTTTTGTTGATGTAGCTATGTTGAAGTTTAACCGTACATTGTTGACCGCGATAGTTTGTTTAGCCGCTATGCTTTTGAGCAGTGTCGCTCCTATGGCGAAGGCTTCAGCCCCGGTGAAAACAATTGAAGTACGCGATATTATTGTTCAACAGGCTGCTCTGCACAAACAACTTGGCGTCAATGACGACTGCGTAGAATTACATCACGATGCGTCAATCATCAATAAGGCGCAACAGTCTCACACGAGTTGTAGCTCTTCCTGCATGGTCAAAATTCCTGCCAACTTATCTCAAAACGACTTACTGCTTCTTCCTTACAGCCTTGCATTGATTGATAGGCCTTTAGTCGAAAAAGTAGTGACAGTGATCACCAAGCTTTATCGTCCTCCGATTGTTTAATTCCTCATCTCAAATTACTTGGGGTTTCCCCCTTTTTACCAAATGAAATGATTTGGCATTTGAATGCCACAAGGAAATAAACAATGAAAAAAATACTTGCCTTATGTAGTGCACTTTTACTGACTTTTACCGCTCACGCAGCGCAATTTGAAGAAGGGAAGCACTACAAAGTTCTGGATGTTAAGAAAGCATCGAAACCTGTTGTGACGGAATTCTTTTCTTTTTATTGCCCACATTGCTACAAGTTTGAGTCGCTTATTGAGCGTTTAAAACCTGCTCTGCCAAAAGAGGCAAAGTTTGAAAAGGTACATGTGGGATTCATGGGCGGAGATATGGCGATTCCGATGGCCAAGTCCTACGCGACGATGGTATCGCTCGGGGTTGAAGATACAATGATTCCTGCCATGTTTGCCCAAATTCATCAAAAGCGACAAGCGCCAAAAGATGAAGCTGAGCTGAAACAGCTCTTCGTTGATAATGGCGTAGAAGGTAAGAAGTTTGATGCGGCGTACAACAGTTTCGCCGTAAACTCAATGCAGAAAGGTTTTGATAAGCAATTCTCTGCTAGCACGTTGAGAGGGGTTCCGGGTGTGGTTGTGAACAATAAATACATTGTTTTGGCCAACGAAATTCGTACTTACGACGAGTACAATCAATTAGTTAATTACTTATTGACGCTGTAACTGTAAATGGCATTGATGCTTAAAAATGGCGATGGTAGAGTCGCCATTTTTTATGCTTATCACACTCGTATTATCTAAGAACGCTTGTACATGCTTGAGTCGGAACACTAGTCATAAATATGGCATGCGGATAAAACAAGCTAGCAGCAGTGATTGCAACATTACATGGCTGAGCAATCGTAGTTTTAATCACATTGGTAAGCACGGCTCCTGTATTATTTACTGTTTGAGCGGCGGCTTGTTGTGCCTGGTAAGACACGCAACCTGTCGTTGCATTGATCATCGCAGTGCTAAACAAAAGTTTGCGAAAAAACATATTCATATCCTTTGTGAATGCTTTGAATTACTTATATGTGGATTGATTCATAAATGAAACAAAACAGTGTTCAAAATATGTGTGCATTCACGAAATGAACATTGTTTTATAAAAAGACGTTTTTTTGTGATCTTAGTACTGGACAGACCAGATTATGAAACTAAAGCCAATCCGTGCATTACGATTACGCCGAAGGTCAGTTTGCTCCTCATTCCTTGATATCCCTTGGGCTCGGCGTCTTGTTCGACTTTCCTCACGAGTTTTTCTGCATACCAAACAGCAAGATACCCAATTGCTAAGAGTAGGGTAGCGACCGCGTAATGTTTGTGACCCTGCAGTAATGCGCCCCAAGCAAGTAAGACAAAAAGGTTGCTGAGAATTAATATATTTCGGCTAAGGCGGTGGTAGTAATGCTCAATGCCGTTACCCCAAAGGATGCCGGATAAAAAACTTAATATAACGGCGCTGTATGCGATGAAAAATTGCTGGCCACTTAAATTGAACAGTGAGATGTCAGTGAAAATCAGCCCTAAACTAAACACAAATGGAACCAGACCTAAGTAACCGAGTTGTAGCATGGTTGAGCGTGTTGTCATGGTCGTCACCTTACAATTGTTGCTCTATCATATTGGTAAGCGTAGTACTTGTCGGTGATGTGGAGCTTGGAAAAGTGGCAATAACTTTGCCTTCAGAGCTAATTAGAAACTTATAGAAGTTCCATTTTGGTTTGATGCCAGCTTGGTTAGTAATCTCGCTGAATACGGGGTTTGCATCTACGCCTAATACTGAGGAGCGAGCCATCATTGGAAAGGTGACCCCGTAATCGAGATAACAGACTTTCGCTGTGTTTGTTTCGCTTCCTCTGTCCTGTCGGAAGTCATTGCTCGGGAAACCAATGACGGTGAAGTTTTGCTCTTTGTAAGTTTGGTAGAGGGTTTCTAACTGCTCGAACTGAGGAGTGAAGCCGCACTGGCTTGCTGTATTGACGACTAGTAGTGTCTTTCCCTTAAAGCTTTCGCATAGATTGACTTCTTCTGTTGAGTTTAACAACCTTTGCTTACCTTGAAGAATATCAGGGCACTCAGATGCGAGAGCAAGCGAACCCACGGAGATAAAGCCAACGAGAGCGACGAGTTTCAGTAATCCTTTCATGGTGTTGTTCCCTTTGTTTTCAATAAGTATAAATACTCAAGTGCAAAGAGGATCGATCAAAAAAGCCGCACAAATGCGCGGCTTCTTTCAGAGCTGGGATTTAATTATGCCAGTTTTAATTCGAACTGGTTGCGGTACATCACCATGTCTTCAATCGTCAGCACTGGCATGTTGTGAAGGCGACCAAACGCAACGATCTCTGGTGCTTTTGCCATCGTGCCATCTGGGTTGGTCACTTCACATAGTACGCCAGCGGGTTGAAGCCCTGCCATTTGCATCAGGTCAATCGTACCTTCTGTGTGACCACGGCGAGTCATTACACCACCTGGACGTGCGCGCAGAGGGAATACGTGGCCCGGGCGAGCAAGATCCTCAGGTTTCGCATGCGGGTTTGCCGCCGTTTTAATGGTCGTCACTCGGTCTGCTGCTGAAACCCCCGTTGTTACACCAACTTTCGCTTCAATAGAAACCGTAAATGCGGTTTGGTTTGCGCTGTTGTTGTTTACTACCATTGGAGGCAGTTCCAGTTTGTCTGCTTGAGCGTCTGTTAAACATAAACAAACGATGCCGCTACATTCGCGGATCATCAACGCCATTTGCTCGTTGGTGAGGTGCTCGACTGAATAAATGATATCGCCTTCGTTTTCGCGATCTTCATCATCAAGAAGAAGTACGCCACGGCCTTCTTTTAGAGCGATAAGTGCGTTTTCAACGCGAGTAATTGGGTCGCCGAATTCGGCAAGTAGTGATGACTGATTCATGGTTAACTCCTAAATTTCACCAGAATCAGGGCGGTATGAGAGATCGCCGTAAAATACGATCAAAAAGAAGTGCACCAGCATTCAGCGCGATCTTACTCGCGATACTGGTGTATTCTTATTCTCTTTCATCCGGACTATAACCGTCGGCTCTGGCATCTCACCAGATCTGCTGACCTCGACGAATCGAGCGCTCGCGGGCTCACTTGAAAAAGTATACCGCCGGTGGGGAATTTCGCCCCGCCCTGAGAACAATTAAAAATGTGCCACTTCATCCAAGTTGTGAGGAAGTGGAGCTAGGATAGTACTGCGAACTGAATAGCTTGGAAAGTCGATTCCATCTGTATGATGGAAAAGTGTGCTATCGACGGAAATAATCTGTGCGAATAAAGTGATCAATCTGCTGCGGCACGAAGGTGTTGTAAATCAGGCTCGTATGCGTTTGCTTCACTTCGATATGATCTTGCATACCGTCCAGTCTTGTCTCTTCTACGGTAACGGTACCGTCCGACATGGTGTTGTCATTACGGATCAACAATGGGCGAGCGCCAATCGGCATCGTTCCTGCGATACTGCCGAGTTTTTGAGGGAAACCCCAAGCGTCATCATGTTTGTTTAATCCGTGGTGTGGCGAATTGCCTAAAATTGCACCCAATCCGAGATCTTGAATTCGACCTACAATGGACGCGCCTTTAAGAGGCGAACCGATAGCGACAACATGAGAGATTAAGTTAGTGCTCGGTTTTCTGTTGGCGAGATAGCGCTTAATCATCAAGCCTCCCAAGCTGTGTCCCACGAGCACGTTTGTGGTCAGTGGATTAAGCGAATGATCAATAGAATCAAACAGTGAAGACTCATCGATAGCAACAGTGTTATAGCTGAGTACTTGCGTTTCGTATCCGAGTTTTCTCAGCTTTTGGCTAAGAGGCTGCATGACCAGCCCATGCATATAAAGACCATGTAAGATGATGATTTTCATAATACCTCCTAGATTTATGACGTTGTAGATATCCTACTCTAATTAACAAAGAACTACTTGCCCTTTGTGGTGCATATTTACGTGTTGCTGCAAAGCTTGATCGATATAGCAAGCGTATCAGCCCAGTAAATCCTGTACTTGTTGTTGCAATTGATGACGATTTAAAGAAGCTGGGCTTAACACTTCACCGATAACAACATCCACTTTTGACCAAAAACGAGTCGGTCGTTTTGTGAGAGCATGTCCGCCTTTGTGGCTGAAAAAAGAACCCCAAAGCCCTTTTAACGCCATAGGAATGACAGGAACAGGGTTACGTTCAAGGATTTTTTCCACACCAGGGCGAAACTCACCCAATTCACCGTTAGACGTTAAACGACCCTCAGGGAAGATACAGACAACTTCACCGTCGTTAAGTGCTTGTTCAATCTGTTCAAATGCTCGTCGGTAAGTGTCGGCACACTTACGTGGAGAACAGATAGGAATAACACCGGCATGACGGAAAACATATTTAAGAACAGGTAGCTCGCTGATGGATTTGTCCATCACAAAACGAACCGGGCGAGTAGAGGTTCCCATCAAAATCAACGCATCGACATAGCTAACATGGTTAGCCACGATTAACGCAGCACCTTGTTCAGGAATATGTTGGCGCCCCGTTACTGACACACGATACATACAATGGCTGAGTAAATAACTGATAAAGCGTTGTGTAAATTCCGGTACTTGACGATAGACATAGATTGCCACGAAGAAGTTACCTATTGCCATCATGGCAAACAGTTCCACAATAGAAAGCTCTAGTACGCTGAGTACAACGATCGAAACCAAAGCAGACACCACCATAAACAACGCATTCATGATGTTATTAGCAGCAATGGCACGTGCACATTCCCCTTTGTTTGAACGCGATTGGATGAACGCATAAAGAGGAACAATAAAGACACCGCCGCTTACACCAACAAGGAACAGGTCAATCATGACGCGCAGATGTTTGGATTCAGCAACGAAGCTTTGCACATCATAAAAGTGAATCGGAAGTGATGGATAACTAGGGACGGCCCATAGCAAGTCGACGCCAAAGACTGTCAGACCAAGGATACCGAATGGCAAAATACCAAGCTCAACGTGGTTGAAAGAGAGCTTTTCACACAACCAAGAGCCTGTAGCGATACCAATGGAAAACAATGCCAACAGTAAAGAAACGACAGTACTGTCTGCAAACAAATGTTCACGCGCAAAGTTAGGGAATTGAGTCAGGTAAGTCGCACCCATGAACCAAAACCAACTGATGGCTAGAATAGACATCCAAATGCCTCTCTGTTTTTTTGCCACTTTTAACGTGTTCTTTAAACCAGAAATTGGTTCAAACTTCGCTTTGTCAGTCGATTGGCTAGGCATCGTTGGAATATTCACACTGCTCATAAAACCAAGCAAAGACAAGGCAATAACGACACAAGAAGCAATCAAGGTACCATTAGGAATGGCTAGCAGCAGGCCTGCGCTTAGCGTACCTATAAGAATCGAAAGGAACGTGCCCATTTCAACCCAAGCATTTCCTTTAACAAGCTCATTTGGTTTGAGCGCTTGTGGTAGCAAGGCGTATTTCACGGGACCAAAATAGGCCGATTGAGTGCCTGTCATAAACAGCAGAACCAGCATCAGCATGGCACTTTGAGTGGCAATAGCGGTTGCAGCGCAAGACATGATAGCCAGCTCGATGAGCTTTAAACGTCGTATTAATTTGGCTTTGTCCATGCTGTCAGCGACGGCACCAGCATGCGCAGAGAATAGAAAGAAAGGTAAGATGAATAAGCCTGCCGCCAAATTAACAAATAGATTGACGGATATTGGTAGGTTATCAATTTGGCTGTATGTCACCATCAACAACAGGACGTTTTTGTAGATGTTGTCATTGAGTGCGCCAAGGCATTGCGTCACAAAGTAAGGAAAAAAGACGTTTTGAGAAAAACATGCTGGCCTCGAGTAAACAAAGTCGAATGAGATGGGAGCACTTTATGCTCAATGAGCGATTAAACCAGCTTTCTCTCTCAAGTGACGTGGTACGTCACCAAAAGTAACGAAATTCATTACTTTTATTTTCATTTATTTATTGAGTTACTAATTTCGATACTTCTGAGTAGGTTTTCTTTCCCATGGTTCAAATAGAGGGAACGTCCAGCGACGCATCGCAATAATGAGAGAGGTGCCGTGTTTCTCGTCCATATCGAGAGAGCTATCACTTTGGCAAGCCTGATAAAACTCATCGATGACCTTTTGCAGTTTCTGTTGCAGCTTCTTGTTGGTTGGTACGCTCATCAATCCTGTTGCCATGGACAACTTTTCATCTTCACCGGAAAAGTAGCTTTGGAAAAAGGCATCTTGAACTTGCTGTTGGAAGAAACGTTGAATAGGGCCTCCCACCTGCCACTTAAATGTCGGAGATATACGCAAACGAATTTTGTTATTTGGCTGCAAGTCGATGATGTTCAGACGATCCAACTGAGCCAGCTTTTGCATCAGTTCCAACTCATTGAAGGTGTATTGCTGAACGATTTGTTCAAACTGATAACCATTTACAACACCGATCGCCACGAGTAGCAGGGCTTTATCGTTAACCAACTGCTTTTCTTGCTCTAACGTTAGCGACTCTAGACCTTTATTGTGCGCAGCCGCAAGCTTAAAAAGTTCCGCCATTTCTAAACCAATCAATTGGCAAATGCGTTCTAAGCGTTCAAGACTAATGTGTTGACCTTCAGCGAGTAAACGTTTGACGCTTCCTTCACTTAAATCAAGGTGTTGTGCAACATCGGCATAATGCAGCCCAGCTAACTTTAGTTGACGTTTAAGCTCTTTAATTAACGTATAGCTTTCTGACATTTACGCTGTTACCTCGTCGTGTAACTGCTCTAGGTACGTTTGCATAAAGGTTTTGCGTTTTTGCGCTTCGCGTCTCGCTGACTCCGTGTTCATGGTTTCAGCGATTTTGAATAACTTGGTCTGAAAGTGATCCAGAGTGAATTGTTTATCGTTAAGTTCACGTTCTTCGGCAAATATATCGCTGTCGTTGTAAAGTTGCGCGTTAAATTGAGTGCTGACTTGAATGCATCGCGTCACGCCAATTGCGCCTAAAGCGTCCAGACGGTCGGCATCTTGGACGATTTTGGCTTCCAACGTATTTGGCCTGATGTTTGCGCTAAAGCTGTGTGCCTCTATCGCATGAGCAATGGCATCATGATATTGCTGCGGATAATCGATACTCTCTAAAAATGCGACCGCTTTTTTGGCTGCGATGATTGAGCTCTCTTTGCGATTTGGGTGATCTTTCGGGTAAGTAAAGCAATCATGCAAATAGGCAGCCGGTAATACAATCGCGATGTCTGCATTTTCTTCTTTGCAGAGCTGTTTCGCTGTTTTGACCACGCGTTTTACGTGTTGAAGATCATGAGCTGCATCTACTTGCATCTCTTGCTGCATAAATTCCAAAAATTGCGGTTCTATCTGGCTTAATGACGTCATGGTTCATATCTACAACTAAAATGAAGTCAGAAGTATGCCCAACGCTTAGAATAATTTCCAAGTGCGATGGTGTAATTGAGATTCAGCCACCAGAACCTTGTGCAACGTTTGGTACTGAGCCGTTTTATATGGCCTTTCAATGTGTTCAGCGGTTTATGAGACAAGAATAGACAGAGCGAGCAGTGATGTTTACCAGTAGAAAAAAGGCCTGACGATGTCGTCAGGCCTTTTTCGTTTCGCCGATCTTTTTAGCGTTTGAACGTTACTTGCTCTGCTTGTTCAAGATGAATATGAGTTGTCGCAGGCTGTGTTTCTGCAATCACTTTACCGTGACGAACAGAGTAGCGAACCGGCACTTGGCGACGTACTGCGTCAAAACCATTTTCTGCGGGAAGAATCAGTAAACTACCTGGTTTGCCTTCTTCAATGCCGTGCTTATCTTGAATGTTCAGTGTACGTGCTGAATTGGTGCTGATCAGATCCAGTGAGTTGTTGATTTGGTCGTAACCCATCACCTGACACACGTGCAGACCCATATGCAGCACTTGCAGCATGTTTGCAGTGCCTAGTGGGTACCAAGGGTCGAATACGTCATCGTGTCCAAAGCAGACGTTGATGTTGGCATTCAGCATCTCTTTCACTCGTGTTACGCCGCGACGTTTTGGGTAATCATCAAAACGGCCTTGTAAGTGAATGTTCACCAGAGGGTTTGCCACGAAGTTGATACCGGACATGCGTAATAAACGGAACAGGCGAGATGCGTATGCGCCGTTGTAGGAGCCCATCGCTGTTGTGTGACTAGCCGTGACTTTACTTCCCATATCGAACTTGTGCGCTAATGCTGCCAGCGTTTCAACGAAGCGAGATTGCTCGTCATCGATTTCATCACAATGCACGTCGATCAGGCGGTCGTATTTTTGCGCTAATTCGAACACGTAGTGCAGCGATTCAATGCCATATTCGCGTGTGAATTCAAAGTGTGGAATCGCGCCAATAACGTCTGCACCTAATTTGACGGCTTCTTCTAGCAGCTCTTTGCCATTTGGGTAAGAGAGAATTCCTTCCTGCGGGAAGGCGACGATTTGGATATCTACCCATTCTTTCATCTCTTCACGTACTTCTACCATCGCTTTTAGGGCAATTAGGGTAGGGTCTGAAACATCGACGTGGGTACGAACGTGTTGTACGCCGTTTGCTATCTGCCATTTTAAGGTTTGTTTTGCGCGCGCTTTCACGTCTTCAATCGACAGCATTTCTTTGCGCTCAGCCCAACGTTCAATCCCCTCAAACAATGTGCCAGAGATGTTCCAGCTTGGCTCGCCTGCGGTTTGAGTTGTATCTAAGTGAATGTGTGGCTCGCAGAAAGGCGCAACCGCCATACCGCCTTCAGCATCGATGATGTCACCGTTATGACTAAGCTCCACATCGTTGCTTTCAATGCGCTTGAATTGACCATCTTCAATCAAAATTTGCTGCAGACCTTCTTGTCCTTTTAGCGTTACGTTTTTGATCAGTAGTGTTGTCATGATGGTTCCTTACGCTGGCTGTGTAGCCAGTGCTTTTTTGTTAAGAATAGGATTAAGAATCAGGAAGCTAATTGCGCCGCCAAGTACAGCGTTAATCGGCACTACGCCAGGCAGGAAGTGTCCCGCACCAACGCCAATCACGACAGCGATAATGCCAGCCCAGTTAACGTTTTGGAATTGGGCGGCTTCAAAGTTTGCGTAGCGTTTACGGTTCGTGAAGAAGTCAGCGATGATCACGCCGCCAATCGGTGGAATTGCCAAAGATAAGAAGGTCAGCCAGCCAACAAAGTTATTGTAGAGCCAGAGAGCGCAAAGTGTGCCAACAAGACCGTTCGCCATTGAGATGTATTTACTTGGTAAGCCTGTGATGTTGGAAAATCCAAGACCCGATGCGTAGAGCGCGTTGTCGTTGGTCGTCCAGATGTTCAAGCCAAGAACGATGATAGCTGGAATAAGAAGACCTTGCGCGATCATCACTTCAGAGATGTCTGATTGACCCGTCACCGACGCACCTGCCGCGCCAAAGATAAACATTAACGAGTTACCGATGAAAAATGCCACCATGGTGATCATCACGGCGCTGCGCGGCTTTTTACCAAAGCGTACGAAATCCGCCGTTAATGTACCAGCACTGACAAAAGAGCCGACAACCATCGCGAGAGCTATTGAAAAATCGAGTGGCTCGGTTGGTTGAACCTGTTGTAGTTCGCTTATACCGCCAACGCTCTTTACTGCCTCGATGACAGAGTAGCCGCCAAGTAGCGCAATCGCGGGAACGGCGATTGCTGACAACACCATCAGTGCTGAGATGCCAAAGTAAACGGTCGCGGTCATGAGCAAACCGGATACAAGGATCAACGTGTTGGTATCGATGCCCGTTGCTTTATGCACCGGAATCGCAAACATCGCGACACCAACTCCAAACCACCCAACTTGAGTACCGCCAAGAAGAGCGGAAGGAAGCCAAGAGCCTTTAGAACCAAAAGAGAAACGAGCAAGAAGGTGAGTAGAGAGACCAGTAGAAGCGCCGATGTAACCGAGGAAAGAAGTGTAAATACCGAGGATTAGGTTACCGATGAGAACAGCGAGGAAAAAATCATTAAAGGAGAGCCCAGTACCGAGAGAACCCCCTGTCCACATACTTGCGGAGAAAAAAGTGAGTCCTAACATCACCATGATTAGTGACGCCACGCCTTTTCTGGCCGTGTTGGGAACTGGTCCAAGACTGTAGTTATTGTCTCCAGCCATTATTACCTCCGCACATTGAAATATTAAATTATAGCACCTGGTTTTCAGGCAAACGGCGCGTATTATCGTGATGTAAATTTAATAGTCAATAATAAAATTGCAATTTAAACGTTTGCTTGATTTTTGGTGTCTTTTTTTCTTTTTAATAACAATTGTTTGGTTTTTAAGTTCTAAAAGTGAAAAGTTTATTTTTACGTATTTTCTATGATTTATAGACAGGTTTTCTATGTGAAATGAATGTTTTGAATTGCTATTTGTTTTTATGGATTAAATTTATCTATAACTCTGGATTGTTCAGTCGATTTCTATGAAAAGAAAACGATTTCATGATGAGATTTTTGGTTTGGACGTTATTTGTTCTTTTTTGGGGTGTGTTTTCTTGGTTTTATTTTATGTAGGTGATTTTTTTTGTTGAAGCTGGTATTTCTAATGGTTTAGTGGGCGAATATTTGAATTTTATAAACAGTAAATAATCTGTTGTGGGCAAGAAAAGTACAACCGAGCTCGGTCAGAGGATAAGAGAGCAATAGCCACATAAAAAAAAGGCCAACCGCAAAGAGTGCGATTGGCTTATATACATGTGAACAAAATCAAGTTCACTAACAACGTCAGTTGGCTAGGTGACCCTCGGCTTAAGAAGGGTCGATTTATATAATGCAGTTACTGTGCCAACTTTAATATGCCCTAAAATACGTAGTTTCTGTGACATGCGTTGCTTAAAGTTTGAGTTTGTTTGCAATTTGCAACTGCGTTATGCAATTTTACTCTATTATGCTAATGATTGATTAATAAACAGTGGACTTTTTAGAGCATGACTAAACTCGCCGTCCCTAAAAAGGCGAAAAAACCAACCACATCTGTCACTGTTGTTAGAATCACCGAGCCAGCCAAAGCAGGGTCCAATTTAAACTTATCCAAAATAATGGGTATCAACACACCAAATAAAGCTGCGGTAATAATGTTGACGATAATGGCCAGCGCGATGGTTCCGCCTAAAACTGGCGATTGGAACCACAATCCGGCTAACCCGCCGATGATTAGCGCCCAAGCAATGCCGTTCAGTGAGCCTATGCCCAACTCATTTTTTAAGAATTTGAATCGGTTACCTGGGGTAATCTGATTAAGCGCCATCGCACGAACCATTAGAGTCAGCGTTTGGCTGCCTGCAATGCCACCCATCGATGCAACAATTGGCATGAGCACCGCCAAAGCCACCACTTGAGCAATCACGTCTTCAAATAGCCCGATAGTGACAGACGCTAAAATTGCAGTCAGCAAATTGATGCCCAGCCACACGCCGCGTTTTTGTGAGCTTTTTAATACTGGCGCAAACAAGTCATCGCCTTCATCCATACCAGTACCGGCCATTAAGCGCGCTTCGTAGATTTCACGTTGCGTACTTAATGCAAATTGCCAATCGACTTCACCAATCAGAGTTTGGTCTGCATCAGTCACAGGCAGAGCGGGCAGTGTGCTGTGCTCTAATGCTTCTACCGCTTCGGGAAGCATCATCTTACTGTCTAGAACCGTCACCGCTTCAATAACGAGTGTTTTCAAGCGAGTATCAGGATCACTACGTAAAATTTCGTAGTAATTGACTGTCCCTCGATACTGTTTATTACGGTTGATCAGGTAGACCTGTTGAGGCGTGTCGTAGCTATAGCGCTCCATTAACTGCTTAGCCGTTCCAATCGTAATATTAAAGGGCAGGGTGATGATTTTACGCTCAGCCCAGTGGCCGAGTTCTTCATCTTCATATTCGTTTGCCTGATCGTAAAGCTCTAACTCATCTTTTTCGATTAACGCGAGCGCTTCGTTGATGATCGACTCAGGCAACGAATCCGCCCATTCGATCAGCGATAAGTTATCAAGTTTAGCGAGGGTGAGTTTTAGCTCGACTTCAGATAATGCATTGATGATAGAAAAACGTACGTCGGCACGCATTTCCGTTAACACGTCGATATGCAGTTCTAGTGGCAAAGCTCGCCATAAGCGAACACGATCATCGATTGGAAAGGCTTCCAGAATTAGGGCGACTGCGCCAGGTTCGAGACCCGCTTCAATAGATTCATTGAGCGTTGCGACTTGATCCGCTTCTTCGGCTTGGCCAATTTGCTGGATTAGAGTGGAGAGATCTTGAAACTTGCTCACCGAGTACCCCGATAGTTAATTCGTTTTATGGAAGTATGGCATGTTATTGAGATGCACAACTATGCATCTTAACCTTGCTCAAGGTACTTGAAAGTAACAGAAAAACAATAGGCTATTCGCTGTTGATAGTGAGATATGGCTGTACCAATTGGCGAATGTTCACTTTTGCGCCAATTCTCGCTGCGAGCAAATACATGCCACCAATTTTACGATGTAAAAATAGGGCATCGGCAGGTGGGGTATGCCAGTACTCTTGTTCCATGCTCAAAATAGTGCCAGCTTCGCGAAGTTTTTGCGCTAAGCCACTGGCTTTAAAATCATATGGCTCATCAACTAACATGGGTTCACATGCCATTTTTACTAAATCGAGAATCGCTTGGCGCTGATCAGGTAAGATGGTTTGGCTGAAGAAGCCAATTTGTTCAAGCGCGTCATTCAAGCCTTGTTCGTCATTATTCATGACGGACGCAAAGGCTTGGCGATAGCCGGCACTGAATCGTTCGCTGTATTCGCGAGTTGCACCGAAATCTAACAAGCCGATTTGGCGAGTACTTTCAATGTACAAGTAATTGGCGAAGTTAGGATCGGTTTGCACCATCTTGAATTCGAACAGCTCTCTGAACAGCAATTCGAGCAAACTGTGCATGACAAAATCTCGCGTACTTTGATCATAATGTTCGATGTGTTCAATGGGTACGCCGTCAATAAATTCCATGGCGAGAACGGAGTCTGAGCAACTTTCAGTGTGAATCTTTGGTACGACAAAGTGAGGATGCTCCTTCAAAGCATCATGGTAACGAATCGCAAATTGCGCTTCTCGGGTGTAATCGGCTTCATCATGCAGTTGCTTTTTGGCTTCTTCTAGTAGCCCTTTGTAGTCGACGGATTCTGGAATCAACCCAACCACTTTAAGCAGCGTACCTACGTTGTCTACGTCGCTATCGATACTTTTTCGTATGCCCGGATATTGCACTTTGACGGCTAGGTTATCGCCCGCATCGCTGTAGGCTTGGTGCACCTGTCCTATTGATGCACTGGCGATTGGTTTGAAGTTAAATGATAAAAACTCAGCTTTCCAACTCGTTCCTAGCGAACTTTCCATGACTCCGTTCAGTTGCTTTGCAGGCATTGGGTCTGCGTTGGAGCGAAGACGGGAGAGAATATCTGCGAGTTCAGGTTCTAAAACATCACCAGCATCCATTGAGAGCATTTGACCAAGCTTCATTGCAGCGCCACGTAGGTGAGCAAGTTGGTCTGTCAACCGTGCGATGTTTTGTGGCGTCAGCACGAGGTCTTTCGCTTTTGGTTTATTACCTTTGGCGATTTGTTTCGTGCCTTCTGCAATCACATTGCCTGCGACACGGGTAGCAAGTGAAGCGAACTTGCTGAACCTTGAGATACGATGGGTAGGTAGGCTTCTTTCCTTTGCCGACATGAATCTTCTCCGCTGTCTACTAACTAATTGTTATACGGGAAAAGGATGTGTTTGGATACAAATGAAAAAACCGCCAGCGAAACTGGCGGTTTGTGAGTTTAGATGGAGTAGAAGAAGTACAGCTGAGACTTCATTCGAATGATGATCCCGCGAATCACATCTAAGAAGGCCATGAAGCCTATCGGTTTTTCACCGCTGACCCATGCGAGGCCAACAGAGCCAACAGGAATGTCGTAGCCTTCTGGCTCATCAATCTTAAGACGAACAAAGTGGTGTTTGTTCTGTAAATTCTTTCCAGTGGTGATACGTACGGAATCATCGAAACCCAGCAGATTACCTTGTGACTCACCTGTTGCTTCAACAATGCCTTCGACGGTCGCTGAGAAGATCTTACCTGGGTAAACGGACGAAGAGAATTCCGCTGGCTGACCCGGTTTGATGTTACGAATCGCCTGGTGGTTGACTCGCATCAGCACATACTTCTCGTTAGTGTACATGTTGATACGCGGCATCATCGATACACGCTGACCTTCACGCAGGATAAAGTTGGTGACAAAACCATCTGTTGGGGCATGAACTTTTGTGCTATTCAAATCCCATTGCGCTTTTGCAATTTGCTCTTCAGCTTGGCGCAGTTCGGCTTGTTTGGTTTCAACTGCAAGTTCCGCTTTATGAATCGCCAGTTTTGCACGGGAAATATCGACTTGTTTCTTCTTAATTTGAGACTCAAGGGTAAACACGTTGTGACGTGCCATATCAACCGCACTCGATTGTTTGTCGATGTCGCTTTCCGTGATGGTGTTTTGCACCACTCGGTTTTGCTCAACATAACGATCTAGCATCTTTTTCTGCAATTTGTAGTCAACTTTCGCCGCTTCCAATTGGCTCTTGGATGTTTCTAGATCTTGCACCAATGCTTGATGATTCGCTTCTTCAATCTCGATGTCGCCTTTTGCCGTAGCTAATGCGACTCGTGCAGAATCGGCGGATACGTTCGCCTGATTTAATGCGATTTCGTATTGCGTTGGGTCAAGTTCATAAATGAGCTGACCTTCTTTAACTTGCTGATTCGGCGTAATGTAAATGTGGTCAACTTTACCTTTTACATTGGTTGAATCTGGACGCAATTGGATGTGTGGTGACTGCACGACAGAACCACCGGATAAATCCATCGGGGTGAAGTTAATCAAACCTACCCATACGAACATTAGCCAACTCAAACCGCCAAGATAAGCGAACGATTTGGTTGCTTTGTTCCAAGGCATGCCAACCAAACGCAGCAGATAGATGAAGAGAGCCCATACCGCTAAACCTTCTAACATTACGCTTCCTCTTTTGGCTGTGTTTCTGTTTGCGGTTTACTTCTCCATGTATCACGCAGATTGATGATGGCTTTTTCCATATCAACGAATGCAAAGATCACAGCTAGCACCCAAACCCAGTGCCAGACAAACCCAATCCAGGTGAGCGCAGTGATGAGCCCTATCTGATGATGGTCTTTGCTGTGCGCCTTATTAATTGGCAACTCATGGATTTTCCAAAAGCCGTAACACGCGCCCGCGACACTCGCGATTAAAACGACAGCAGCGACAACATGTAACGCCGTATCTGCGCCTGTACCGACAAATGGGACACTCAGTAAACTCATTAAACACTCCTCTATCAAACGGTTGGCGTATTGTGATCTGGATTTGATTTAGGTCTTTCTTTGTGACAGATTCAATCAATAGAGGATTAAATTTGATGTGATTGGTAATGAAGACGGTTCGATTTATTCGCGCGATGGGCATTCTAAACATGCATAACCTCGCGTTATCTAAATATAATTTGGGCTCGGATGAACTGGGGATTCCGTCGTCGGTATTTCACAACCCAATGACACTGATCCCGCTAAAAGCCGTCGCAGAATGGTATCGTTGTGTTGAACAAGCCAGCAGTGATCCAGATGTGGTTTTGAGTCTCAGCCGAGGTATTGAACTGCAAAAGCTTGGACCTGTGGGACGCTGGCTATTTTCTGGGAATGATTTAGCCAGCGCGATTCGACGCGTTAATTATGGTGCGAGTAACTTACAATCTGGGGCGTTTTTTGCTGGCGAACAGTCGGGCAAAATCATCAAATGGACTTACCACAATCCGTTTATAGAAACGTCAGTAAAGGTGCACGATAGTATCCGCGGTGCGGTATTTATGATTAAAGTGCTACGCGAATTTCTTGGTAAAGACTATCAGCCTTTGCGCGTCAAGATTTCAGGGTCGAGAAAAAATACTGAGCGATACCGGGAATATTTCGGCTGCGAGGTGGAATGGAGTCAGCCAAAAACAGAAATATGGATCCCGGGAGATGACCGATTAGCTTCCCGCCAAGTGAGCCATCGCGAGGACAGCCGTCTAGCGATGAGTTTTTCCGATTTGGATGATTTGCTTAATATGCCCGACCCAGAAGATGAGTTGAAAGTGATTTATGAAGTGGTGAACTACAGCAGTCATTATGGATTGCCAACGTTAGAGCGCGTTTCTTCTCTGCTTGATTTATCTGAACAGCAGTTTCAACGTCGTTTGCACAAATTAGGCCTCAACTTCTCGATGGTATCCGGCTATGTATTGAGTAATGTTGCGGCTGGGTTATTGAGTAAGCGCGTGAGCATTGATGACATAGCTATGCGCCTTGGTTACACCAATGTGGCGAGCTTCAATCGTATGTTTAAGAAGCATCGTGGATTAACGCCCAAGCAGTATGCGGGAAGATTAGAAAAGTAATGCTTCACTTGTCTTTATGAAAACAAGCAATAAAAGCCCTCAAGGTAAAGGGCTTTATTATTTTTTTGTGTGGTGTTTTTAATGTAATGGCTATTTCTTAGGGCGCCAGCTTAGTGCACTTGCAACAGCGCCGATGGCAATCACATCCTTTTTTTGTTCACTAAGTTCTGGGAGCATTTGTACCGCAATGGTACCGTTCGTCTGTACAGCAGCAATTTCTTGTGTGCCTTCCTTAAAGCTATAACCCAATGGAATGTCTACCGCCATCATGGCGTCGGGACTAGTATGTACGGTTTCTACATTAAAGTGGGTGCTGCCGATACGCACTACGCCAGTCTCTTTTTTCTCGAAGCTGATGTCGATGAGAGCGGATTTTGGCTCCATAGCAAATTCTCCCACTTTGACGCCATCTTGGGTGATATCACAGGTGTAAGGATCATTCCCACCAAAATCGACGCCCATGTAGTTAACCGACATACCGCCCCCAGTGCAGTTCAAAAGCCAAGTTTCCCCGTTGTCGATACGAGTCACTTCTGCGCCCATCGTACCTTCTTTGAAAGAGATATGGTTAAACCAACTTGAGTTAGAAGCACTGCGTGAATAGTTGCCTTTGTACTTACCAGCAAAATCAAAATGACCATCTGCACCGAATCCCCAAAAATCTCCGTCGGTTTTGATCAGCATTTCTGGTTGTGCTTTTACGGCATCAGTACGATCCATGACGGCTAGGCCACCACAACCTACAAGGAGTAGGGGAGTGAATAGAGTAAGTTTCTTCATGTTTTTCATCGTTTATAGCTCGGTTACATCTAGGGTTTGGTCGGTGAATTGGATGTTCTGAATGTCGTACAACTCGTCAGTGCCTGTATTTGGGCACTTAACAGAAACGCTCTTTGCTTTGATAACAGTACATTCTGCCAGTTTGTGTGGCACGATATAGGTGTTGATACCACCTTCACCATAAATGCTGTTGTCTTTGCTGTTGCCTTCAAAGGTATTGTTTTGGTCATTACCGATGACATTCATTGCGTCGTCGCCAATGATCTTCACTCTTGTCAGCCACTGAGATTTGTAGGTGTATGCTTCTATCAAGCCGTCTTTGTTGGGAGCCATACGGAAGGTAGGCACTGTGCCTGGATTTGTCTTTTCTGTGTAAAGTTTGACGCCCGCAGAGTCGATGTTCGCGGTGTATTGCAAGTATCCGTGGAATAAGCCGCTGATCCAATCAACGGCTTGTGGATCTTGAGTTTGCATTTCTTCACGTGTTAACGCTTGGTAGCCATCTAAACCTTGTCCGTTTGCTTTTGCTACACCCATGTAAGCTTCAAAAGCGGCAGCAAAGTATTCGTGAGAATATGAAGGGCCCGTTTGTTTAACACTTTCAGGATCGAAGTCGTCCGATTTCCAATCGTCCCAGTCATACTGAGTTGGGCGCCACACCGTCGGTTTGCCCGCTTGAATATCGTTATAGATTTTTAACGCATGAGCTTGAATGTCATTTTGCAGTGCCGCAGTCCCCGTGTTAGGTGCAATACCTTGCGCTTGGACCAAGTGTAAAATTTCTTCAAAAGCGGCGTCTCGTTCGGCTTTTTTACCAAGATTGGCACAGTAATCGGCAAAATTACTCATGTAATGGCAATCGCCTTCAACTGTCAATTCTCGATACATCAGAGATTGGCTGTTCCTTAGCCAGTTTGGTGTTTCTTTACTATTTACTAATGTTGCCACGATAGATGTGACAAGTGTATTCATATCTTCTTCGTTAAGTACCATCATGCTTACAACAAACTTTTCTAGAGAACTCGTATCAAAAGAGTGTGCTAAGCCCGAGTTTGTCACTGCATCGTTCAGTTTGTCTTGGCGAATCAGTTCGTTGATAAAGATTTTGGTTAGCATCTCATCATTCTGTTCGTCGTTTTCGGTCAGCATTAGTGTGGCATCACGCTCGGCTAATGTCTTAGCGATACGAGACTTGTCAGCGCCGTACTTAGAGTCTGGTTGGTTTGTGAGAAGGTGTTGGATGATTTTGGCTGCACGAAAGATTTTTTCATTATTCGCACCGTCATCAACAGCCACAATATGAAATGTATCATTGTTATTTGCTTCAGAAAGGGAGATTTTCACATAGTGGGTGAAGCCCGCATCAGCAGCCACTTTTAACTTGGCTGGAAGCTCTGTAGAAACGACAGTTGGGATTGTGACAGTGCTCAATGTTGGCGCTGGTGGTGTTGGAGGTGTCGCTGTCGATGGTTTCGAATTAGATTCACTGCCGCCGCAAGCAGTTAGACTTATCGCGCAAAATATGGCTAAAGGTGTTAATTGGGAATATCTCATTTCATGTTACTCGTAGACTTTATTAGAGCAAGAAACTTAGAAGCAACATAAAGTCCTGTCTATATAAGCAAACTAAGTCATATATATCGATATTATTTTTTGGTAAGGACTATCATTCGATATATTTAAAAATATAGTAGATTTTTATTCCGAATTTTATTTTTTATGTGAAGCTATATTCTGCTAATGAATAAAACATCAGGTTATTGCATGGTTTTAGGGGAGTAGAATGATTAGGATTATCGTATATGTATGGTTTGTAAGCGTATGTAAGCCTGCTTTTTATTAAAATTATCATTTAAGTGGGTTGCGCAGTATAGGACGAGCGATATACTCCCTCCATCATATTGGTGGAGTAAATGATTCATGGTGGGCAATACAATCTTACTGGTAGAAGACGACTCTGAGATTGCTCGATTAACCAAAATGTACCTCGAAGCCGAAGGCTATACAGTAACTGTTATCGATAACGGTCAAAATGCATTAGAAACGATTAAGGAACTCAAGCCGGACCTAGTGCTGTTAGATTTGATGTTACCAGGAAAAAATGGCGCAGAAATATGCCAAGAGGCACGTAAATTTTATCATGGGATTATCATTGTTTTGACTGCAACCGATGATGAAATGAGCGAGGTGAGCTTATTTAAGTTCGGTGCTGATGATTACCTTACCAAACCGATAAAAGGCAACATCCTTCTCGCCCGTATTGAAGCGGCGTTGCGTCGCTATCGTCGTCAAGTTGATACCGTTGAAGAAGAAAAGCTGAGCCGATATGGCATTAGCCTTTGTCTTCGTCGCTCCCAAGCATTTTATTTGCAAAAAGATATTGGTTTAACGAGCTCTGAGTTTGAAATTTTAGAGCTCCTGATGCTGAATGTCGATAAGCCAGTATCTCGTGAATCATGTTGCCGTCTTGCCAGAGGCATTGAATACTGCATTACTGATCGTTCGATTGATATGCGTATATCCTCACTAAGGAAGAAATTCTCTAAGGCTCATATCCATACCGCTACCATTAAGACCATACGTCACCACGGCTACATGCTGACAGGTAAATGACGCATGTTTTCCCTGTTTACTCGTCTATATGTGGGGTTAGTTACTGGCCTTGCGCTGACTGTTGCTTTGTTTCTCTTTATGGGGGAAGAGTACATGCGCAAAACAGAAGTCGGTGTTTTTTTGAGTGATGGTGCTTATTTTGTCGATCAATACATTGAGCAACGAGGCACTCCGGATTCTCTCTACAAGAAGTTAACCGAAAACGGCAAGCAAGATTTCTTTATCTTTGATTTAACATTGGTTGAAAACTGGGACGGATCACCGCCTTGTCGAGATTGTAAGCTGCTGTACCGAATACAGGGGATACCTGTTTATCTTATTGATGGCAGTACCTATGCTGCGGTATTCCCTTTACCTAACACCTCGAAGAGTTTAGTTTTCAAAGAAAAAACGGATTTCTTTAGCCCAGATGTTGATTGGAATGAAGATTCTGAGATTGTATTTATACTGACTCTACTTTTGGTTGTTGTGTGCAGTTTAGGCATTATGGTTTACATACCTGTACGACGTCTTGACCGCCAAATTAGGCAACTAACGGCTGCACAACAACAATTTGGTTCTGGTGAGTTGAATACGCGAGTCGATCTAAAGCAATTTTCGCAACCCGTGAAAGAGCTCGCCCAAGGCTTCAACTGCATGTCTGAAGAGATTGAGAGACGAGTACGCCAAACACACATCTTTACTCAAGCTATTCCTCATGAAGTGCGCACTCCGCTGAGTCGTATTCAGCTAGCGACGGATTTAGCTCGACGCACGAGTGGTGAAATGCAGGCAGAGTTACATGACGATATTGAACGATACGTTGATGTAGTGACGGATTTAACTTCCGACATCGTCATGCTGTCTCGCTTGAGTGTGAAAAACCACTCTTGGGTCGATTCTGTTGAAACCATGGAACTGCCACTTTGGTGCAAAAGCCGTATGAATTACCTAGGCTTAGAGTCCGCCATGTTGAGAGCGGAAAATGAACTCGCGAACCAATTGATTCACTTTCAGCCTACTTTGGGTAACCTCGTCCTCGATAATTTATTGCAAAACGCCAAGCGTTACGGTGAATCCTGCGTTGAGGTGACGATTCGAATGGTAGCGGATTGCTGGAGCATCGATATTGAGGACGATGGTCCGGGCGTACCTGAAGCGATGCGAGAAGAAGTATTTATGCCATTTTCGCGTTTAGACAAAAGCCGCAACGCCGACGTCAAAGGCTTTGGTTTAGGGCTTGCCATCGCTACCAGTGCAGCGAGGCAATTAGGTTGGGAACTTTCTGTCGGCGAGAGTCACTTAGGCGGCGCACGTTTCACGGTGCTTATTCCTGCCAACGATTAGAGTAGGCACTGCGGTAGTCTGGTTCAGCGATACCTTCATACAAATCTTCACAAGCTTGCAGTGGACCTACGACAGTTCGGTAGGGTAGGACACCTGCCCAAACAGGAATGTCCATGTCTTCCGCATCGTCGTTGACGCCAAAATTGCTGATTTTCACAGATGCCTCTGTGAGTGGGATACGCAGCAGCATGGTGGCTTTGAGCTCTTTTTCATTGCTCAAACGGACTTGTTTTGTTCTCCCTGGAGCGATCTGTTCGATAAAGTGATTCAGCAACCTGTCTTTTTCTTGGTTATTCTCCACCATCTCAAACTGGCCAAAGACCACGGCGCTACGATAATGCGCACTGTGGTGAAATGCACTTCGAGCCAATACCCAACCATCAAGCAAAGTAAAGGTTAAGCACGTTTGCACTCCTTGTTTGAGTGAGCGTAACAGTCGACTGTTGTTGGCACCATGGATATACACGTAATCATCCACACGCCATGCCAGCATAGGGATGACCACAGGGCCTGACTCGTTGGTTATCGCAATATGAGCGATTAGGCTTTCATCTATGATGGCGTGCAGTTTGCTAACATCATAGACTGCTCTATGTGCGCCTTTCTTAATTTCCGTTCTATTGGTATTAGATAGCATTTTCTCTCCTTGTTTACTCACGATTACGAGCGCTTGAACCTCATTCTTTGATTGCAATGTAGCGCTTAACTGGTAGCTTAAAGAGAGCCAGTTTTAACTAATGAATGGATCCAGTTTGTCTTTGATTGATATCGGTGACCTACATTTAAAAGAAAGTGATGGAACGCGTCAGCAAGCGTTGTTTTTTGCTATTCGCGAGAAAATTGTTCAAGGGTTGTGGGTGAAGAATGGGAAGTTGCCTTCTACGCGGAAGCTTTCACAGGCGCTTAATCTAAGTAGGAATACCGTGATTTCTGCCTACGAACAGTTAGTGGCGGAAGGGTACTTGAACAGCCAAAAAGGTTCTGGCTTTTATGTTGCCGTAGAACTGCCGGAGCAGTACTTGCCTGAACCTAATTCAGTTCAGAGAGACTCATCACCGAAAACTCACTTTGATATCAACCTTGCATTTGCACCAGGTGTGCCGGATCTGGACGCTTTCCCGATGGCACAGTGGCAAAAGTTACTCACTCGCCACATGTCCCGCCCCTGCTTGTTGGGGAATCAAGATATTCAGGGTAGTTGGGCATTGCGCTGTGCTTTAGCTGACTACCTCGCATCAAGTCGTTCAGTAAATTGCTCCCCAGAGCGCATCATTATTACCTCTGGGGCACAGCAAGCGTTGTCAATCGCGTCGATGGTAGTGCTCAAACAAGGTGATAAGGTTCTGATGGAGCAACCAGGTTACGCGCAAATGCGGAAGTTGATTCAGTTCCAAAACTATCAATTTGAGCCTTTGTTCGTAAGAGAGAAATTAGGTTTAGATGTGGAAGCTGTGACCTCAAGCGATGCCGATGCGCTGTATATCACCCCAAGTAATCAATATCCGATGGGTACCACACTCAATACCGAGCAAAGAGGGAAGATCATCAACTGGGCGGTCGAGCAATCAAGTTGGATCATCGAGGACGATTATGACAGCGAATTTCAGTTTGCTCATCGTCCCTATACCAGTTTACAGGGGCTAGCAGCTCAAATGGGTCGAGATGATCGTGTGTTGTATGTGGGTTCCTTCAGTAAAGTGATGTTTAACGGATTGCGGCTTGGCTACCTTGTAGTTCCTGAACGTTTAGTAGAGCAATGTTTGGTGGTTAAGGATGCGTTAAGTGGTGATTCGCCGACGCATACACAAGAAGCATTGGCAGATTTTATTACTGAAGGTGGGTTATTACGTCATATTCGAAAAATGCGTCGACTGTACAAAACTAAGCATGAACAGATGCATTTATCCATTCAACAGCATTTAGGCGACCGTGTTTGCGTCGTTAGCCAAGCGGCGGGGCTTCATATTACGTTGAAATGGCAAGACGGTATGGATGAGCAGCGTTTTACAAAACTAGCAGAGCATGAAGGGATCATCTTGCGACCTTTGAGCTACTATGAACACCCAGATTTTCAAGCACGTCACTGGCATGGTGCCGTGCTTGGTTACGGCAATATCGCGTTAGAGAACATAGACGCTGGTATCCAACGTTTGGCTCACATATTTCGAAATGGGAAGCGATGACTATTCAACTACACGTGTTTGTCGCTTATGTCGCCACTGTTTCCAAGGCAGTAAAAGTAGAGTGAAAATGCCAAGTGCATAAAACATTGACCAGCCTAAACATATAAAAACACCGGTACAAAGCAGTAGAGAAAGTCCCGCAAGCGCTTTACCAAAACCACGAAGCAATTTATAAGCGGCTAACATTGCCAACATGTAAACCAAAACGAATACACTATTTGCTAGTTTTAGGAAAAACTCCAGATCGAGCTGCGATAGCGTTCCTATCACGCAAGATATTAGCAGTACGCCGCCAACTAATAAGGTGGCTGAGAAAGGGACACCACGACGCGAAATCTTGGCTAGTGGGTTGTAAGGACGATGTTCCCGAGCTTGAGCCCAGACCATTCGCGCTAGGCTCTGTGTGTATAAGTTAACGCTCGCGAAACAAGCGGAGAATCCGATCAAACTGATTATCCATTTGGCCCCATCGCCAAGTAGTTGAGCACTCAACCATGGAATCGATGCATTATCGAATTGAGCATTACCATATGCACCAAACTTTAAAATAACAACAGAGCAAGCCCAGTACGTAGCTCCCGCTACAAAACAACCGACAATAATGGCGATAGGGAAGTCTCTTTGAGGGTTTTTGAATTCTTCCCCCATATGAGCAAAAGCCTCTATGCCAACAAAACACCAGAACATCACGCCAAGCGCTGCGGTAATAGGCCAAATTGACTCTTGTGTGATAGCTGGCATCACGAGATCGGCGCTGTTAACGTCGCCTTTCCATAAAAATGTGCCAACGAGCGCAAAGACACTCAAAGCAATAAGAGTTTGTAAATGACCTGATGACTTAGTGCCCATCAAGTTGACGAACACAAGAAGTAATACCGTTAGAATTTGTGCAAACAGATTATTGCTAATAGGCTCTGGCAATATTTGCTGTAGAAAGCCTGCGGCGAGTGCAATCGCGGCCGGAACCCCTACCGGAATGACACTAACAAATAGCCAAGCTACACTACTTTCCAGCTTGGCGTTAAATGCTTTACGCACAAAAAATGCGGTTCCGCCCGCATTGGGATATCGCTTGCCTAGCTGGGCAAAAGTCAGCGCAATAGGACAAATGGCGATGAATAATAAAATCCAGGCCCATAGTGAAAAATGACCCGCTATGCCTGCTGCAATAGCTGGTATCATAAAAAGACCCGTTCCCATTAATGTTGTGGATAGTTGGGCGATACCGGATGTGAGTGAAATGTCTTTTTTGAGCTGTTCCATGCTAATTGATTCATCCAATGTTGTAGGGCTTATGACGAAAACGCTTGTGGATTCTAATTATCTCATTTATTGGAGTTTAATGAGCCCGCTAGTGCGCTGAATACATAAGAAGCGTATTTGATTTCAATGCGTTATCGCTCTTCTATTTGAATGGATAACGGTGCGCATCTCATGCTTACCAAATAGCATATCCAAAATCTTAATAACAAAATGATTTACTGAACCGTCAATATGACGGTTGTTTTAAATATTTCCAACAAAATGTTGGTTTCTTATGCAGTTAGAATCGGTATAGAATGAGAAAAATAAGGAAAGCTTGGTAAGTATATGGACAAGTTTGATCACAAGATTGTGGATCTTCTCCGACACAACGCTCGGCTGTCGGTGACTGAAATTGCGGATAAAGTGAACCTTTCTCGTTCTGCGGTGACGGCTCGTATTCGTAAGCTAGAACATGACAAAGTGATTCTCGGGTATCACGCTGAAATTGCCTCTTCAGGCGGGGACTCGATTTGTGCTTATTTTGCTCTAAAGTTCGATAAATCTACATCCACGTATTATTGCGAATCATATGCCGACGAACTATACAAAATCGATGGCGTAAAATGGTGCCATGCAATCAGTGGTGAAACGGATATGATGGTTTTTGTCGAAGTACCTACGATGACTCGTTTGAACGAAATCAGAGATCAAATTCAACGTTACCCAGAGCTAAGGCACCTCATGACTCATACCGTTTTAGCTGAGTTCTTTAATACGACTGGCAACCAGTTTGTGAAATAAGCATCATGGGTGTCATTATTTATTAAACCTTCTTGAGCCGGTATGTTAAACAACATCAATTTGAATCTACTTAGGTCCTTGCATGTACTTTTAGAAGAGTGTCATGTCAGCCGAACTGCAGAACGTTTGCACATTACTCAGTCTGGGGTTAGCCGACAGCTTGCACAATTGCGCGATCTGTGTGGTGACCCACTGCTTATTCGGCAAGGTAATCAGCTGATACCAACCCCGCGAGCAATAGCATTAAAATCAAAGCTTGATGCGTTACTGGCTGAGTTTGACCATTTACTCGATGACAAACCTTTTGAGCCGCAACTGTGGCAAGGCGAGCTGGTTATTGCCTCAAGTGATTACGTGGCACAATACGTTTTGCCCGATATTGCATCTCACTTAGGTGAACAAGCACCACAATTGGATTTGGCGTATCGACTGTGGCAACTAGATTTTATCGATAAGCTTCACGAGTTAGGAATCCATCTTGCTTCTTCTATGTATCCCACTCAGCCTGAAGGTGTATCTAGCATCAATATTGGTTCTGATAAGTCAGTTTGTTTGATGAAGGCGTCTCACCCTTTAGCTGGTAAGGCTTCGATTTCTATAGAGGACCTCATCAGTCATTCGCATATTCAAGTGACGGGTGGGGGAGACAAAGACTCAAGTACTGATATGGCACTAAAAGACAGGGGGCTGATGCGTCATGTTACCTTTAAAGTGCCTTTTTTCTCTGCGGCGGTAAATCGTTTGGTCTCAAGTGACCACTTGATGGTAGTTCCGGAGCACATTGCAAATAATTTGGCCAAGCACTGGCCTTTGGTTCATAAAGCGCTTCCTTTTGAGACACCTACCCATGAATATTGGCTGATGTGGCATCCTAAATACGACAATGATCCAGCTCATCAGTGGGTGCGAGAGCAAATCCACGCGGTGATGAAAATATCGGAATACTCCATCCATTAAGTTATGATTTTAAATCATGACTTTTATGCGAAACTTTGATTTCAAATTATAGCTCTTCAATTGATAGATTGAGTTCAAATGGAGAGAGGTTATTTATGACACTAACAGTTTGGTTATCACTTTTTACCGTGTGTTTACTCGGCGCTATGTCACCTGGGCCTAGCCTAGCAATTGTGGCAAAACATGCTTTGGCTGGTGGACGCATCAATGGTTTGGCAACGGCTTGGGCACACGCTTTTGGAATTGGCGTTTATGCCTTTATCACGCTGATTGGCCTCGCTGTTGTTTTGCAGCAAAGCCCGATGTTGTTCAAGACGATCAGCCTTGCAGGCGCGGCATATCTTGCATATTTAGGGTTCAATGCGCTGCGTTCGAAAGGCGGTGTGGCGGCGAAGTTGGAGTCAGGCGAGGAAACAACGGTAAGCCAGTCTGCTCGAGAAGGTTTTTTTATCTCGATTTTAAGTCCTAAAATTGCTTTGTTTTTTATCGCATTATTCAGTCAGTTTGTAGCGCTAGGTAATGATTTGAGCAATCAAATGATCATTGTTGCTACACCATTTGTTGTGGACGGGCTTTGGTATACCTTTATCACCCTAGTGTTATCAAGCTCTAAAGTAGTGGACAGAATTCGTTCTAAAGCGGTGTTAATTGATCGTTTGTCAGGGATTGTTCTCATGCTATTGGCACTTCGAGTGGTCGTAACCGTATAAATTTGCAAAGACAACAAAATATTAAAGGCAGCCCGGATGGCTGCCTTTTTCTGCTCTCAGTAAACCCTCATATAATTTACGTAATCTTGACGCTAAATGCTGCTAAAGTTAATACTATCAATAGTGTTACTTTGGTTCACATTATCATTTGTAGTAAGCGCAGCTTTCCAACGCACTGTTATAATTAGAACGAGAGCCACTTAACGTTAATACTAACAGTGTCGCATATTAAGTCGAGAATGCTTTATTGGGTAAAACGGACTTTCCTCTTACTTATCCTATGAAAGGGGTAGAGACTTCATGACCGTTTAGAAGGTGAGAGAGCAATATGCAAAGAATAGTAAATCTAGCTCTAGTAGTAATTTTGACCAGTGTTTGCAGCGTTGCTTGGATATTCCTTTCAACAAAGAGCATATGGGTGTTTTTTGAACTGTTTGTATTCACGATGCTTGGTTTTGGGCTTTTGTACGCGCTACTACAAAAGGTTGATCCTAAGCACTTTGACTTCGTTTTAAATCACATAGAAGAAATAAAGAGAGAAGGCAGAGAAGCTTGCCAAAATGGGACCCCGAAAGAATCTAACCCATACTCTGGTGTTGATGGTGATTTGTGGGAGGCTGGCTACACAGCCTCTCACAACACAAAGATAAAACAATAAGCCGCTAGTTGCTTATTTGACGTTGTGCTTTTCAAAAAAAGCACCCTGCTATTGTAAAGACAGGGTGAAAGCAAGAAGTTTCTCAGGAGCTGACGGGGGAGAGAAACTTATATAAATTCTATTTACTTATCGGCGAACCTCTTCGAACTCACCTTCAATAGCATCGGCTTTACCAGTATTGAATTCATACTCTTCATGCATTTCTTTCTGCATTTTCTTCACGCGCTTCTCAATACGTTTGCCTGTAATTAATGCTGCGATGGTCAACGGAATCGCAATGATCAAGCTAAAGACTAATGTAAAAAAGCCCGTAATCAGTGCCAGTGCGGTAACAATAATCCGATTCATAATCATGACCTCTCTGTAATTTATGTGTTCAGATTAATGCTGTGAACATGAACAAAACATGAATGATAGTCTTCACTTTGTCCGGAGAGTGTCAAATGAGCGAAATGAAAAAACGCCTGAGGGTGATCAGGCGTATAAACGGGGAAAAATATTAGTAATGCGCTTCGCGCTTATTATTTAGAACAAATATGAGATATTGTCCGTTACGCTATGTGGTTAACGTTGTGGAGCAAAGTTCACCTATCGAGGGAATGTTTGGTAACGAACACCCATCATTTGTTCCATACAGTGCACAACTTGGCAGCTGTAACCGAATTCGTTGTCGTACCAGATGTAAAGTACGCAACGTTTGTCTTGTGCGATAGTCGCTTGACCATCCACGACGCCTGCATGGCGAGAACCAACTAAGTCAGTTGATACAATTTCTGTTGAATCGGTGTAGTCAATCTGTGCCGAAAGCTCAGAGTTCAACGCCATTTCACGCAAGTAATCGTTCAGTGAATCACGGTCTACGTCTTCACCTAAGTTTAGGTTAGCGACTGCCATCGAAACGTTTGGTGTCGGTACGCGAATTGCGTTACCTGTTAGCTTACCAGCTAGCTCTGGCAGTGCTTTTGCTACTGCTTTAGCTGCGCCAGTTGAAGTTAGAACCATGTTCAGAGAAGCACTACGTCCACGGCGGTCACCAGAGTGGAAGTTGTCGATCAAGTTTTGGTCATTCGTGTAAGAGTGAACGGTTTCAATATGGCCTGAAAGTACGCCGTATTTGTCGTTCAATGCTTTTAGAACTGGTGTGATTGCGTTGGTGGTACAGCTCGCTGCAGAGATGATGGTGTCATCTTCTTGAATAACTGATTCATTTACACCGAATACAACGTTTTTGATATCGCCTTTACCTGGTGCCGTTAGCAGCACTTTCTCTGCACCTTGACACGCTAAGTGTTGGCTTAGACCTTCAGAATCACGCCAAACACCTGTGTTATCAACAACAAGCGCGTTGTTAATACCGTAAGCAGAGTAGTCCACTTCGCTTGGATTGTTTGCGTAGATGATTTGGATGTAGTTACCGTTAACGATCAGAGCTTTACGTTCCTCATCGATCACGATGCTACCGTTGAACTGACCGTGGACTGAGTCACGACGCAGTAAGCTAGCACGCTTCTCTAAATCGCCTTTTTTACCGCCACGAACCACAATCGCTCGTAGTCGTAGTGGGTAACCTGGGCCACTTTTCTCGATCAGAAGGCGAGTTAGTAGTCGACCAATGCGACCAAAACCATAAAGAACTACATCACGCGCTTTCAATGAAGAGTCTGCATCGCGTGCGCCATCGAGTGCAGTGATAAGGAAATCATTTAGAGAGGCAGTATCGTCATGCTCATTCCAGTACTTAGTTGCCAATTGGCCAACATCGACACGACACGAAGAAATGCTCATTTCACATAGCGCTTGAATGATAGGCATCGTGTGCTCAAGTGAGAGTGGGCTGCCTGTATAACGTCTTGCAACGCGATGAGTTTTGAGAATGTCTATAGTAGTAGCATTGATAAGCGTTTTACCAAACAGAACCACTTCGATTCCTTTTTGACGATATAGCTTACCAATTAGAGGGGAAATAGATTCAGCAATCGTTTGGCTAGTTTGCCAGTCTTGGAGATATTTCTCTGGACTCATTGTTGTATTAGACCTTTCACGTTTTGGGGGCTAACCATACTCCCTGCTGTTGCCTCTTCGGCAGCGTGCAAGAGTGTGGTGGGTTATGTAATCGGGTTGTAATAGTTATGTGTGCGGATTCTAAGGTCGGAGCCCTTATTCTGCTAGGAAAATTAAATCCAGTGTAAAACACTAGTTAAGGTCGTGTTAGTGGTGAATTAATGTGACTAAAGCGGTGGTTTTCACGTATTGACATTTAAAAAGTCATCCACTTTTTTCGCGATGATAATGTGTGTTTTCAAATTAGTTTTGTTGTCACTGTGAATTCGTTTGCATTTTTGTGTGATTTGTCTCGATAAGGCAACGAGATAGGTGAACATATGGTTTGGAATTTCATGAAAAGTGATGTGCATCTTAGGTATGAGTGAAACTTCACTGTTTGTACTCAGCTTTAAGATCAAAAAGTATGATTCGAGTCACAATTACCATTTCATTGACCGATGGCGAAATAAGCGGAATGACCATGATTTTGGTAGGTGAATGTTGTTTTAAAGTAACCATGTCGTATATGCCTTTCAATGCTAGAAACTAGTCTAGTATTAAATAATCGGATGAGATCAACCATTGGGCTGATGGATGTTGAGATTATCAATAAAAACACGCTTAGCACTCCTCGCACTATTACCCACGGTGGTGATAGTGGTTTTTGCAGTTCAGCAGTTTTCTGACAATGCGTTGCGCGTAAGCCGTCTCAATCAAACGGTAATCAATATCCAAGGTTTCCAGTTGATATCCCAAGCCTCTCATTTTATTTACTCCATAGAGAAAGCACGCCGCCAGCCTACGCTTCAAGCATCAGCCGCACTTAATATAGAAGAACAAGACGGTGTTATTTCTTCCATGCATCAAAAATTCGTCAGTAACCCCAATACCGCTGAATATGCTGATGAGCTGAAAGAGGCCATGCTAGGGGTATTATCAGGTAGGTTGGACGAGATGGATGACCTGGGCGATTGGGCATTTCAACTGCTTCAAAATATGTCGCGCTCTTTGCTACAAAATCATCAGTGGTATGGCAGTGAGGACGGTATTCGAATGCAGAATTTTATTGCTTACCTTGCTCAGCTGTCTTTTTGGACACAGAAAGAAGCCTGGTTGACACATCGCCTAGTTCAAGATCCTAAGAGTCGGTTGAGTCAGAGTCTGTTTTTTCAGGCTATTGATCGACAGCAGCAAAATTTGGATGCGTTTTTAAATTTAGGAGGGTCATACGATCAAGTTGATAAATTGCTAGGCTTGTTTACGTCGCCGAGATATCAGAGAAATTTGGCATCTCGTGGGCGATTAATGTCAGGGGACATGTCACGTAGTGACTATGAAGCGTATTTGAGAGAACTCGATTTCCGTGTGCAACGCTTGCAGGTGCTCATTGATGGGTTCACGAAACAAACAGAGCAGTCGCTCCTAACACAAGTTCATGAACAAAAGACCAATATTGCGATGATTACCTCTGGCGTTATTTTGGTTATCGTCATGCTTTGCTGGCTTGGCTTTGGCACTTGGTTCCGGGTTAATAGCAAACTGGATGCGATTATTCATACCTTAACGGCGCTGATCAATGATGAAGAGAAACAGACGAAAGTCAAAGTCGATGGCAGTGATGAACTGACGATTTTCGCTCAGCAAGTGAATCGAGTGGTTGAAGAAAAGCAGAGACAAACAGACGAAATACTCCATGCTAAAGAGTCAGCAGTGTCTGCTAATCGTGCCAAATCAGTATTTCTTGCCAACATGTCGCATGAAATACGTACCCCCCTAAACGGTATTATGGGCATGACGGAGATACTCTCTCAAAGTGAGTTATCTTCTCATCAACAAGAAGTCGTTGATGACATTGACTCTTCATCTCAAACATTACTTATCTTGCTTAACGATATTTTGGATCTTTCTAAAATCGAATCTGGTCGACTGGAGTTGTCGTTAGTCGAGGCCGATATCCGAGAGGTGGTGTACCAGTCGATGGTTTTATTTCAATCCAAAGCCACATCTAAACAGCTAGAGCTGGGGATTAACTTAGCTGAAAACATTCCAACTCGAGTGATGGTTGATGATCATCGCATCAAGCAGGTCATCACGAATCTGGTATCGAATGCGGTCAAGTTTACCGAAAGCGGTCATATACGTGTTGATGTCAGTTATGACGAGTTACCTGAGAACGAGCGCGGAACGCTGATGTTTAAAGTCGAAGATACCGGGATAGGCATTGAACAAGATAAGTTAACGACGATTTTTGAACCCTTTACTCAGGAAGATGAAGGGGTGTCGAGGCAGTTCGGCGGAACGGGACTGGGATTGGCAATTTGTCGTCAACTGGTATCCATGATGGGAGGGCAGCTTATAGCGACATCCACCAAAGGAGTGGGCACATGCTTTGAATTCTCTATTGAGGTTGACGTTATTCCGATGTTTGGCTGGCGCTCGGACGTGATAAATAAAGGGCTCTTGATCTGCACAAATTACGATTACGCTGATCAACTTTTGAAAGAGTGTCGATTAGCGAAAATCAATCTCTTTGGTGCGAATAATGTTAATGAAGTAAAAGCAATAAACGATGACTTTGATGTCATATTTCTGTGCCATAGTGACGACTCCAATACGGATGAAGCCTTAGATGAGTTGTCACTCAAGTATGATCTTCGTCGTATGATTATTTGTCAGCATCATCTATCCACTCCCTACGATAATGCAGAAAGAGTACATGCTGTGCTCACATTGCCTTTTCTTGGCAATCGATTTAAGCATGTCATTGACGATTTAGCGAAGGTAGAAAAAAACATTTCAAGTGACGCTGTCACTAATGGTATTCCAAAGTCTGAATATCGAACGTCGCGCTCTCACAGGAGGATCTTAATCGCGGAGGATAACTTGATGAATCAGAAAATCGCGAGTTTCTTTCTGGATAAAGCAGGATATGACTATTTGATAACAAGCAATGGACAAGAAGCGTTGGAAGCCATCACAAAGGGAGAAGAATTCGATGCAATTTTAATGGATTGTATGATGCCGGTGATGGATGGACTGACCGCGACGAAAGAAATTCGTCGTTGGGAAAAGAAAGCCGGGCGTGAGAAAACGACCATTATTGCGCTCACCGCGAGTGTTTTGGAAGAAGACATTCACAACTGTTTTGCTGCAGGTATGGATGCTTATTTACCTAAGCCTTATAAATCGAATCAGCTATTTGAGCTCTTTAATGAATTAAAACTCGCCTAAATCGATAACATTTCAAGACGATAAAGCCCCAATCAAAGGGGCTTTATTTTAACCATGCATTGTTATGCGTTTGCTTGAGCGCCAGCGAGTTTACGTATGGTTTGTCGGTAGGTTAGGTAAGCGGAAATGCCCGCCAGAATGTTGCCCATACAAGCGCCTAAAAGTAGACCTCGGATTCCCCCCATTTGAGCGCCAACCCATAAGCAAGGAAGGAAAAAGACAAACAAGCGTAGCGCTGAAATGGTGAGCGCGGTGTAAGACTTACCTAATGCATTGCAAAGAGAAACCATCAACATACATACACCTAGTGAACCTAAGCTGATAGGAACAATCAGCAAATGCATTTCTAATACTTGCTCTACTTGAACATCACTGGTCATCAGTAGTGCAAGTGGGTTTGCGACGGCAAACGTAATGGCTGCGATCAAAAGTTGAAAGCCCAGAATGAATTTTACGGCAATACTGACTAGCGATTGGATATCTTGGTAGTTCTTTGCGCCAAGTAAGCGCCCGACCATTGGGGGCATAGACATTGTCAGCGCTAACACCGAAACGATAGCAAAGAATTCGTAGCGTGAACCGAGCGCCCAAGCGGCGACTGCTGCGGTCCCGAAGCTTGCCAACAACTTTGTTGCCAACATGGACGACAACGGAGGCAGCAGTTGGCTGATCATCGCAGGTCCCATGATGTTACCGATAGACGCAACACTTTTAGCTACGTTGAGGTCTTGCCACTGCGTTGTTGCCCAGTGATTCTTCTTTACGCGAGGCGCGACGACTAAAATACCAAACCCAAAAGCAACGATGGTTGCTATTGCGGCTCCGTTAATACCCAAGTCAAACGTGAAAATAAATAGTGGATCGAGCACAAGGTTCACACCGCTGGTCACCATCATCATTGTGCCAGGCAACATGGTGTTGCCGTTAGCTCGGCAAATACTGTAGTAAAAATATAAAACCGCTCCAGTCCATGAACTTAGCAGCCACCAAGGCCAGTAGCTGTCGATAATCGGCATCACAGATTCTGGAGCACTTAATAGAGATAAAATGGGGTAGCGCAAAAGCCAAATTAGCCCTCCAAAAACGGCTACACCGATTGAGCCAATCATCAAAACTAAGCCACCGAGCTGTTTGGCATAACGACTTTCATTCGCACCAAGCGCTTTAGAAATGACAGCGGTCGTGGCGATACCTAAACCGACTTGAATGCCGATAATGACCATTTGCAACGGAAGAGTAAAACCTTGAGCGGCCAAAGGTAAAACGCCGAGCTGACCGATAAACGCACTATCTACAAGCTGAAAGCTCATTAAAGATAGAACGCCAAATAGCATTGGCCAAGTCATCGTAAATAATTGTTTTGCAAGTGTTGGTTGTGTACTTGTCGTAGTTGAGGACATAGAAAGCTGAATGCGTTAGGAATAAGAGTTGGATTGATTGTACACGGCGCTTAGTTTAGAGACAAAAATAAACCCCGAGGAAGGTAGCCTTACTCGGGGTTGAAAAATCTAGCTTACGTGTTTATTTTTTGCCGCTAGTTTGCTTGTCTTCTTCAGTCAGTTCACGAATACGACGGCTGATGTCACGACGTGCTTTAGAGATTTCTGCACTTTTGATGATGTGGTCATCAACACGATCTTCGTAGTCTGCTTTCATATTTTTGATGATTGCGACGATTTCATCGTGAGTCATTTCTGGTTTGATGTAATCTAGAAGGTTTTCTAGAAGGTCAACACGTTTGCGGTTATCACGAACTTTCTTTTCGTTATCAAGCAGCTCACGTTTTAGTTTGTTTTTACGACGAGCTTGGTTAACGATTTCAAATACGCTACTCATAGTTCTCTTTCCTAATTTTATGAATATCTTCCTCGATTAAAGCACAACATCCAGTGGCATAACAGTCTTTAGATCAATCACAATGCAGAGTTGAACATTTCTCAACCAATTGCGATGTGTCCACATAATCACGCTTCTCTAATCGAGTTTTGGGCAACATCGTAGAATCCATCGATTCATTGTCATAACGTGGCCTTCACTATATTATCAACACCATTGAATGCAAAATGATGAACTTGATATGGACTCTGGGAACACTGCGGAGCAAGTAAGTAGTCAAGATAATGAGCAAGCCACTCGCTCTGTGGCTGAAAAGTTAAAAACAGCGTATATCAACGCTCGCGAGCAACTCGAAATCATCGAAGTTGAGCTGAATCGTTCAAAAATAATGATGGTTGATCAAGATGGCAATTTGACGAAAGTGCCAATTCTCTCGGAGCATTGATACCTGACCCGATTCGCAAAGGGTGCCAGGTCTTGCGCTATGCTTTAGCCTGACACCGACACCTGAATCGCTAACGCTTCTTGCATCTCTTTGCCAATGTATGATGCATGATATCGAAGCGATTTAGGTACCAAGTCAAATGCAAAAATAATAAGGAAATGCATTATGAAAGTTGAGCTAACGGCAATTGAAGCACGAGTCATTGGTTGCTTGATCGAAAAAGAAGTTACCACCCCAGATCTTTACCCCCTCAGCCTAAACGCATTAACCAACGCGTGTAATCAAAAAAGCAACCGTGATCCCGTAATGTCGCTCTCTGAGTCAGACGTTCTCGATGCCGTTGATGCTCTAATTGAGCGTAGGCTCGTCAGTGACGAAAGTGCGTTTAACAGCCGTGTTAGCAAGTATCAGCACCGTTTCTGTAATACGGAGTTTGGTGATTTAAAACTGACAGAACAAGAGAAGGGAATCGTGTGCTGTATGCTTTTGCGTGGTGCTCAAACGCCTGGGGAAATTCGCACTCGTACCAATCGTCTCGCGACATTTCATGATGTAAAAGAAGTTGAAACGGTTCTGGAGCACTTAGCAAGCGAAGACAAAGGGCCATTAGTGGTCAAGTTACCGCGTGAAGCCGGAAAGCGAGAGTCACGCTATATGCATTTGTTCTGTGGCGACGTTGACGTCTCTGAGCTTGCAGTGCCAGTGTCAGCGGCTGGCTCTAATTCTGATCGAGTCAGCCAGTTAGAGCTCGAAGTTGCTCAGCTTAAAGAAGAGCTCGATGAGCTTAAAGCTAAGGTCGAGTCACTACTTTCATGATTGAAAATACAGCGCAGCGTTGGAGTGTCTATTTGATACGAAATAACCGTAATGCGCTGTATTGCGGTGTCACAAATAATGTTGAGCGAAGATTCAATCAGCACCAAACGGGCAAAGGAGCGAAGGCTTTAAAAGGAAAAGGTCCCTTGGTATTGGAGTGGTCTTCGGATTTTGATTCAAAGACGCTTGCCATGCGGGCTGAGTATTATATTAAGCAACTAACAAAAGCTAAGAAAGAGCTGCTTGTCACGTCAAAAGCAAGTATTGTCGTTGATGAAAATCAGCAGATGATGTTAGAAATGGCTTTATCGAAATAAGCGTTCGCGACATGCCGAATAACAAAGAAACCGTCCACTGAGGCGGTTTCTTTTTAGTTTTGGAGTACCATGTAAGAACAAACTGACGCATAATGGGTTGGTGTTCTGTTTAAACACTCAGAGTATGAAAAGGAGAAATGATATTTTGTGACCTTGTAATTAGGTACACAATAAACGTTTATTCGTTCCAACTCAGACTAAGAACCAATTTATTATTGAAACAGGCACTCAGAGGAAGGTAGATTACAAGAGTAAAGGATGACTCGGCTAGGTAACGAATAGAGCTGAATTAGGCTCATAAAAAGCTAAAAGAGCAGTAGATGAAAAAAGCGTTAGTATTCTCCCTGATGTCAATGGCCACTGTCGCGCCGATAGCGCAAGCCACTCAAGTCCTCAACGGGTATTGGGCATATCAAGAATTTTTAGACCAGTTTCCAGAACAGAAGCAGTTAACGAATGCGTTGGCTGACGCCGTGCGAGAGACTCCTGTTCCGGTTGAAAGAGACAAAAAGCGTCCGTTAAAAATTTCTGTGGTTTATCCAGGCCAACAGATTTCGGATTATTGGATTCGAAATATAGACGCATTTGAACAGCGTTTAGATAAACTCGATATCGACTATCAACTTAATCAAGTATTTACCCGTCCCAACGCAGATATTAAGCAACAAAGTTTGTCTTTAATGGAAGCGCTGAAGAGCAACTCCGATTATCTGATTTTCACTCTCGATACTACTAGGCATCGTAAGTTTGTTGAGCACGTCTTAGACTCAAAGAAAACCAAGTTGATCTTACAAAATATCACTACACCGGTAAGAGATTGGGAGGATCACCAACCGTTCCTTTATGTTGGTTTTGATCATGCTGAAGGCAGCCGTGAGCTTGCCGTGGAGTTTGGTAAGCGTTTTCCAAAACAGAGCCATTATAGTGTGCTCTACTTTTCAGAAGGGTATATCAGCGATATCAGAGGCAATACCTTTATCAATCAAGTCAACCGTGATAACAACTTTGAACTACAATCTGCTTACTATACCAAAGCGACAAAGCAGTCTGGGTATGAAGCAGCAAAAGCGAGTTTGGAAAAATACCCTGACGTCGATTTTATTTATGCGTGTTCTACAGATGTGGCGCTAGGGGCTGTTGATGCGCTGAAAGAATTAGGGCGTGAAGATGTCATGATCAACGGCTGGGGTGGCGGCTCTGCAGAATTAGAAGCGCTTTCGAAAGGGGAGTTAGACGTTACCGTTATGCGTATGAACGATGATACTGGCATTGCAATGGCAGAAGCGATTAAGTGGGATCTTGAAGGGAAACCCGTTCCAACCGTTTATTCTGGTGATTTTGAAGTCGTCACGAAATCTGATTCTCCAGAAAGAATTGAAGCATTAAGAAAACGCGCATTTAGATACTCAGACAATTGATGACAACTACATCAAAAACAAGAAAGCGTCGCTCATTGTCGACGCTTATTACGAAAATAATCATTCTCGTACTTGCTCCGATCATTTTAGGTATCTTCGTTCAGAGTTATTACTTCTCGAAGCAAATTATTTGGCAGGAAGTCGACAGAACTAAGCAACAGACGTCAGCGCTGATTCTTAATATTTTTGATAGCCATTTTGCTGCGATTCAGATTCATCACAACAGTAACTCGAAGAGTGATGTTGTTTTAGATTTTTATACAGAACGGGATGAAGAAGCTCTCAATTACTTTTTCATGAGTATTGACCAGAGTGATCCTTCTCATACGCCAGAATTTCGCTTTCTCACCGATCATCAAGGCATTATTTGGGACGATGGGAATGCGCATTTCTATGGCATCAATAACTTGATTCTCAATGGCCTCGCGAGCCAAGTGACGTTTAGCAACAATTGGTATTACCTTCCTTCACATACCCCAATGGGAACTCGCCATCTGTTACTGCGTCGTGTACCGGTTTTACAACCTAAAACCGGTGAAGTGATGGGGTATTCTTACAATGTTGTTGTTCTAGATAACAACTTCGGGTTGATGGAAAGACTAAAAAACGAAGGAAACGTTGATAATGTTGTTTTGGTGGCCAACGATACGCCACTAGCTAGCTCACTAGTCGGAGATGAAGCGTACAAGATATTTGATGTTCTGAAGCGGCGAGAGTCTCAGCAAAAGCTTGACCAGTTGTTGATCATTAAAACCCCTATCGAAGTCAATGCTGCCACGACGGATTTGTGTTTACTAACCGTGCAAGACAATCAGAGTGTTGTGACGCTGCAAATCCAGCACCTTTTGGCGATGCTGGCTTCAGTTATCGGGATGGTGATGATTGCGTTGATGACCAAAGAGTGGATTGAGAATCGAGTCGTCGAAGAGCTTGGCTCGTTGATGGCATACACTCGTTCGGCTCGTGAAGAAAAAGGGTTCGAACGATTTGGCGGATCGGATATCGAGGAGTTCGATCATATTGGTTCGACACTAGAAAACACCTTTGAAGAGCTGGAAGCGCAAAAGCGTTCATTCCGCGATCTGTTTAACTTTGCGTTATCGCCGATTATGGTGTGGTCAGAGTCTGGCGTACTCATCCAAATCAATCCGGCAGCCCGCAAAGAATTGGTCATGGAAAACGACATTGAAACTATGCACCCAGTGTTTAAAGGCTTCAAAGAAAAGTTGATGCCTCACCTGCGAATGGCAGCTCAAGGAGCCACGTTAACTGGCGTCAATGTACCAATTGGAGACAAGGTATATCGCTGGAACTTATCGCCGATTCGAGTTGACGGTGATATCAGCGGTATCATTGTTCAAGGTCAGGATATTACGACGCTTATTGAAGCGGAAAAACAAAGTAACTTGGCACGTAAAGAGGCAGAAAAATCCGCCCAAGCACGTGCCGATTTTCTGGCTAAAATGAGCCATGAAATCCGAACGCCAATCAATGGCATTCTGGGAGTTGCTCAATTATTAAAAGACTCGGTCGAAACGGAAGAGCAGAATAACCAAATTGATGTACTCCGACATAGTGGTGAGCACTTACTTGCTGTTTTGAATGATATTTTGGATTTTTCGAAGATTGAGCAGGGTAAGTTTAATATTCAAAAGCACCCGTTTTCGTTCACTGACACGATTCGAACGTTAGAAAACATTTATCGTCCAATTTGCGAAAATAAAGGCGTTAACCTCGTCATTGAAAACAAGATTGATCCCAATGTTGAAATCTTTACTGACCAAGTTCGTCTTAACCAAATTTTATTCAACTTAGTCAGTAACTCAGTTAAGTTTACCCCTTCGGGCAGCGTACGCTTGCATGCGGAACTGGAGCAGTTCTACGGCGCCGAAAATAGTGTGTTGGTAGTGGAAATTACGGATACGGGCATCGGCATAGAGCCCGATAAGCTCGACCAAATGTTCGAACCTTTCGTTCAAGAGGAAGCAACGACCACTCGAGAATACGGTGGCAGTGGCTTGGGACTGACCATTGTGAAAAGCCTCGTCGATATGCTGGAAGGTGACGTTCAAGTACGTAGTCAAAAAGGTTTAGGCACGACCTTTGTTATTACAATGCCAGTGAAAGATCGTGAGCGAGTGCTCACCCCTCTTGATTCAAGCTTGAGAGTTAAACCTGGTGAGTTATTCGCAGAGAGTCTAAAAGTACTGTTGGTAGAAGATAACCATACCAATGCTTTCATTCTCAAAGCATTTTGTAACAAGTACAAAATGCAGGTTGATTGGGCAAAAGATGGATTGGAAGCGATGGAGTTCTTAAAAGATCATACTTACGATTTGATTTTGATGGACAACCAACTGCCGCATCTTGGAGGAATTGAAACAACCAAAGAGATCCGACAGAAGCTGAAGTTAGGCACGCCAATTTATGCTTGTACTGCCGATACGGCGAAAGAAACCAGTGATGCGTTTATGGAGGCGGGCGCGAATTACGTATTGCTCAAACCGATTAAAGAAAATGCGCTCCATGAAGCCTTTGTTGACTTCAAGCAGCGATTCTTAATTGAACGAACGTGATGAACTCATTCGCTATGAGCCTTAATTGATAATTCAATCGCTCACTAAACCGAAAAGCACAACGCCATAACTTAGGGTTGTGCTTTTTTGTATCTCAATGCTTCACTTGTTGATAAGCCTGGAGTGCTGATATCACCTTTTGCCTTGTATATCACTACTATACAGCCCAAGTACTATGCTGCGTTACGCAAACTTGGTTCCCCAATGGCACATTCGATGTGATTTAAATCACAAAAAGCCATTTACTTAGCGTGCTAACTATTTTATATTGCTTAGCAAGCTAAGTAATTGAGTAGATCTTATGATTCAAGACATCAACAGTTTGCGCGACCTTTCTCTGGCTGAAAAGTTATCTCGTGTTGCCCGTTTGTGGAAAATGGTTGCAGATCGCGAGTTGGAGCCTTTAAACCTGACGTACCCGCGTTGGACTGCGTTATGGAAACTTTATCGAATGGGCGACAACGTTAGTCAGAAGCATTTGGCTGAAGCGCTTGAGATTGAGTTAGCATCGCTGATGCGCACATTAAAGCTATTAGAAGAGCAATCTCTGATCACTCGCCATTGCAGTGAGCATGACAAGCGAGCACGCATTGTTAGCCTTACAGAAGAAGGTAAAACCCTACTGAAGCAAATGGAGACTCGAATTCTTCAAGTACGGAGCAAGCTACTGACGGAAATCAATGACCAAGAGCTTCAAAAGCTTTCATTGATCCTAGATCAGATTGCTCACAATGCACTTGATTCACTTAGCGAATAAGTCAGAAACCCGAATTAAAAGAGAAGTAAACGCCTATGACTCCAGATCAAAAATTCGCACGTTGGATCAAGTATTCTTGCGTCGCGTTTGTCCTTGTCTTTGCTTATTTTCTAGTCGCAGATCTCGCCATGCCATTGACGCCTCAGGCAATGGCAACGCGAGTGGTAACTAAAGTAGCTCCCCGTGTGAGTGGACAGATTACGCATCTTTATGTTGCCAACAACCAAGAAATAAGCCAAGGCGATCTACTATTCCAGATTGATCCACAGCCTTATCAGCTCGCCGTAGAAAAGGCTCAACTTAACCTTGAGCGTGTGATTCAAAATAATGAACAGCTTGATGCCTCTATTGCAGCGGCAAAAGCGGACGTTGAAGCGAGCAAAATTGTCGCCGAGCAAAAAGTTCGCGAAGCCAAACGTCTTGATACATTGTTTCATCGCAATGGCACCTCGCAACAACAGCGTGATGACGCACAAAGTAGTGCAACGGCAGCCAGAGCAAACTTACTGGCCGCGCGCGCTCGTTTAAAAGAGTTGGAAGTAAACCGAGGCGATTTAGGTGCAACGAATGTAAATATCCGCGTGGCACAAAACCAGCTAAAACAAGCGGAACTTAATCTGTCTTACACTAAAGTAATTGCTGAACATGATGGCGTTGTCGCTAACTTGCAGCTGGAAACGGGTGCCTATGCGGCAGCTGGTACGCCTCTTGTGGCTTTAGTCTCGGATGACGTGGATATTATTGCCGACTTTCGTGAAAAGAGTCTGCGACACTTCAATCAGAACAGTCGGGCGTTAGTGGCCTTTGATAGCTTGCCAGGTGACGTATTTGAAGCTCGTATTACGAGTGTGGATGCAGGGGTAAGCTCAGGCCAGTTTGATGCGGATGGCCGTTTAGCGACACCGACAGACTCAAACCGCTGGGTGAGAGACGCGCAGCGTTTACGTTTACATTTAGCTATCGATGAACCTCAACAGCGCGCATTTCCGGCCGGGGCACGTGCGACTGTGCAACTGTTGCCAGAAAACTCGTTATCTGGCTGGTTAGCGAGATGTCAGATCCGATTTTTGAGTCTTCTTCATTACATTTATTAACGGGGAGGCGATATGAAGTTATGGGATCATCCCATGTCGGAAAACGACTTCCGTCAGTGTTTGCGCATTGCAACTGGCGCGACCATTGGCTTCACCTTATGTAAGGTCTTTGGCTGGAATTATGGCGTATTTTTTACCGTAACACCGATGTTGTTACTTGGAATGGTACCAGTCATGAGCCTGCATGCTGCACGACAGCTGATTTTTTCAGCGGTCGTATGCGGATTGGAGGTCGGTATTCTTGGTGGGCTATTTGGTAGACATCCTGGCATGATGACGATCATCGCCTTCGGGTTGTTTTTGTATAAGTTCGCCTGTATGTCAAAAGGGAGCTTATTCCTCTTTGGGGCAAATAGCGTGCTGAGCTTAAGCATCATGCTGCATTTTGCGAGTTATCCAACAACCGACTTAAATGATCTAATATTCAGCAACCTACAAGCGAACGTTATTTCAGTGATCGTGGCCTACGTCGTGACATTTTTGATCCCTGATGCAGAGCCTCGTCAGCCACCGGCAAAACCATCTCAGCCTAAACAGAGTCACCGCATGCGTCATGAAGCCCTTATGGGGGCGAGTATCGCTACAATGTCTTTCCTTGTATTCCAGCTATTTGACCTCAGTGATTCTATGTCCGCTCAGGCGACAACCTTGCTTTTATTGTTTCCTATGCATTGGAACGGTGCTTTAGGGTATGCGCGCAAAAGAGCAATGGGGACCTTGATGGGGGTAACCTTTGGTATTGCTGGGCAGCTCGTACTATACGATTGGTCGGATACCTTGCTGTTTATCGTCCCATTGCTGTGGATTGGCGCGATGATGTTCAGCTATATGCATGTAAAAGAGTCTAGTGGGTCAGGAGCTGGGTTTGGCGGATTAACTACATTAGGTATTTTATTTGGCCAATACCTTACTCCGGATGGCGATTTAATGTTCAGCGCGCTGTATCGCGTGAGTAGTATTTTGTTTGCTATTGTTGTCACTCTGCTCGTGACCTATGCGGTGCACAGAGTGCTCAACAGCTTTGAGGCGACGCGCTTTAGCCAGCAGTAAGTTCAGACGTTACTGGTTAGAAAGGACTGCTCCAGTAACTCTGTTTTTAGCTCGTGACTCATCGCTATTGGGCTTTCAAACTTAATTCCTATTACCCAGCCTTTCACCAACTTCTTAATGTTGGCAATGACACACCGATTTTCTTCTCCGATATAGTGACTTAGAGAAGAGTCGATAGTGACACTTTCACCAACGTTGAATTCAGGCTCTATAAAAGTTGAGATACCAATACCTGCCAGTGAGAAGTCGATAAGGTTACCGTCGTAAACATTCCCCGCGTGAACAATCTTACAATCCATTTGCAGCTTATATCGTTCGTGTTCCCGGACTGGTTTGGTTGCAAATGTTCCTGGAATTCGAATAAATAAAAGGGGCGAAGGACGAACCGCAGTTGTTAGAACACTGGATTTAAATGCAATGACATGGCCTAACTCCGTATCTGATACACCACGCACGATGACATCGGCGTTTGGGAGTTTTCTCATCACTTGCTCTTCAAGCAAACGCATCGGTATATCAAGAATCAAATACGCGTTCTCTTTCATCCCAAGATAGGTGGTGGAATACGTATACTGGTCCTTAGGCCCAAACTCGAAATTAGTCGAAAGTTTCATTCCCGGTTTGAGGAATCTATGCAGTTCATCTTTAGTATGAGTGGCAGGCATTACATTGGCGTTTTAATTATTGGTTAAATCGAGGCTATCAAAACGCCATTTTGTTATTCAAGATAGTAGGACAAAAGTTTTTGTAAAATTATCGCTATCTGTGAAGTGGTGGGCGATAAGTTTGGCTCATTCCATCTTTCATAAAGATTTGGCTTGCCACAATACTGCCGCAGGTTACCAGCATCAGCGCTAACCAAGTAAGTGAATCTGGTTGTTCACCAAAGATTGGAACGGCAAGAAGTGTCGCGACGACTGGAGTTAATGACCCAAAAGCAGCACTGGCTTCGGCGCCAATAATTCGGATTGCATAGATAAAGGTAAAAGAGGCGATTAAACCTGCGCCGACACCTTGCAACATCGCGTGGCCAAATAACTCTTCCCACGGCCACTGACTGATCGGCGTTATCGCTAGGTAACTATCTACCCATCCGAAGCCAACCGCAATGATGAGCAGTGCCAAAGACGCGATTGCAACGAACCCAGCACAGACATGCGCATTAAGGTTAGCAACACGAGCACTGATGGTGAAAACGGCCCACATAATGCTACCGGTTAGAAACAAGATGTGGCCTTGTAATTGAGACCAGTTGTACTCTGCACCGCTATTAGAAAGAAGGAATACGAAAATCCCTAACAACACCGTAGAAAGCCCGATTAAGCGGTGAGCACTCAGCGACTGTTGATAGCACAACACCGCGATAGCAGAAACAAACAATGGCAAAGTGCCAGGTACTAATGCACTGCCGTGCGCCACGGGAGCGAAGTGCATAGCTGTGCCGACGAACAGCAGGTAGGGCAGGCCACTCCCTACCACAACACCAGTTAGGTAGCGTTTAGGCACGACGCGAAGCGCCTGCTTATGCTTAATCACAAATGGTAATAAAATTAAACTTGGGATTAGAAAGCGAACTAACGCGATATCGGCTGGCTGCAAGTTAGAAATTGCGCCCCCTTTTAAAGAAATAAAGAAACCAGACCAAAGCAGTAAGGTCGTTAATATAGCTGCGTATCCCAAGATCATTGTCGGCATGTCCATTTGTAAATGATGTGTTAATTGTTGAATAAAACTCGTGCCAAAGGGAGGCAAAGTTTGACGTAATTAAGCTTGATGTTGGTGATAAAGCGCGTATAAATGTTAATTGTTAGTGATTATTGGCACGGAAGGATAAATGGACAAAATTGACAGGCAACTGATCAACTTGATGCAGAAGGATGCAACCCTGACTACGGCAGAGCTCGCTGACAAAGTAGGATTATCGGCATCACCTTGTGCAAGACGCATTAAGCGTTTAGAGCAGGAGGGCGTAATTAGCGGTTATCGAGCCATTGTGTCCAGAGACACGGTGGGTATTGCGATGACTGTATTTGTTGAAGTCAGTTTGAACAACCACCAAGCTTCTTCGATTGATGAATTTGAACATGCTGTTGTTGAAATGGACGAGGTGATCTCGTGCCATGTTGTATCAGGGGCTTATGATTATTTGTTAGAAGTGGTCAGCAAAGATCTCGCTGGCTATGAAACATTCACTAGAAAGCTACAACGATTAGAAAACGTAAAAGATATCCATACGCACTTGGCTATTAGACAAGTGAAAGGAAATGGAAGCTTGCCGATTTATGCATAAGAAAGATGAAATTTCTCGATAGACTTAAGATTGCTCACTATCACCGAAAGCGATACCGACAGTTCGGTACAGACAGAGCGCGAACGCTGGGATGGAGAGATAAGTACAGCCAAATCAGTCGATTTGAAGCCTTGTGCCGTGGGTTAACGTTAGACGGTTCAAGTCTTTTAGATATTGGGTGCGGCTACGGAGACTTATTAGCGTTTATTGAGTTCAACAATCTGCGCCCCCAAAGTTATATTGGCATTGATCAGCAAAAACAGTTTATCTCTGAGGCCAGAAAGCGGGACTTTCGTACTCAAAGTGAGTTCGTATGCGGTGACTTTTCAACGTTGGTATTGCCCCGTAGTGATTATGTCTTTGCTTCTGGATCATTGAATTATCAATCCGCGAATCCAAATCATACCATTGAGATGATCGAGAAAATGTACCGGGCCGCAGAGAAAGGGTGCGTGTTTAACTTATTGGATGAAGAAAAGCTGCCGAGCATGAGAATGCTCGCATCGCATAATAAAGTTGGGGTGTTACGCTATTGCCGATGGCTATGTCCGGACGCACAATTGATCGAGGGTTATTCCGATCACGACTTTACGATCGCGATGATCAAAAAAGCGGAATCAGTTTCCTGACTCCGCCTTATAAATTCTTAAGCCTTATTGGTGCTTGTATTGTGAGATTTCACAGTTACCTGTGTATCTATCAACCTTGAATGAGAACGCAGCTGAATGGTATTCCCTCCCATCACTCCAAATTGTTTCTCCGAAGATTTTACAAAGGTCCAAATCGCTGATTGAACCAAACTCTTTTACGTGCCTAACTACTGACAAAAACTTGGCTTTGGTAGCATTAGGACAGTCCCTGTTACTTAATCGATTGATAACCATGGTTGTAGCATCATCTCCAGCCAAATGTGACTTTTTATTAAATTTTATTAATGGGTAAATTAACCAAAAATTGGCCATAAGTAAAGCATTATTGTGACGTATGTCTCTATAAGTTGCCTCTCTTGGTCATGGTTTAGTCAAGTTTGTAAAAGGGAACAGTCCCATTTTTTACATATAACGTTGGGATCACTAAAAGAGGGAATTAAAGCACGAATAACGTCCAATATTGGAGTGAAAACCCGACATCGTCTTTTCAAAACGGGCTCGATTTTTACCTCGAAACATCTTGAGCGTATTGAAGCGATCTCGCTTCTTTATTATAGAGTTGAGCTAGTGCTTGGTACTGTGAAGAAAGGCGTTTGTAATCCTCGGTAAGTTGCAAAGCGTTGGTGTTATACCACTCCGCAGTGATTTGATTGGCAGTTTCGTTTGACTCACGGCACTTTTGGGCAAGTTTCTTCCATCCATTTGCTGACCATTGAGATTGTGTGCTCAATTTAATCAACTCATTAGCTTTAGTCGTGAGTTCTTCTTTATATTGAATGGAGGCTTTTAATTGAGTTTTGAACGCATTTTGGTTCGAGCGGGCGCGCCAAAGTAACACGAGTTCATGTAGGGAAAAGGTTTGGGACAATAACTGGCGCTGCTTATGTTCGGCTAAAAGTGCATTGAATACCTCAACATGCTTATTGTAATTGGACTCTAAACGATTGAATTGGGTAAGATTGTCATTCCACGACGATGGGTTACATTGAATATTGGCGTGCCCCATAATGGGGAACAGAAGAAGCAACAGTATCCAATTGAGTTTGTTGATCATTATTGCTCGCGTTAGTTGACCGACCCTTTTGAGTATATACCCAAATTTCCGCGACATGCGTGTTGCCGGTGAGATAAGAACAAAGAATGAAAAGGAAAAGTACATGAAGAAAATTCTCATCGCATTGATTGTCATACTGTTGCTCGGTGGGGCGGGTGCTGGATACTATTTCTTCTTTATGCAGAAAGATGAACCTGAGGCGCCAAAAGCTGCGCAAGTGGAGCAAGCGCCAGTGGAAGAAGAAATATCCAAACCGATTCTGGATTTAGAAACCTCCCCTCCTGAAGTGACCGAATACTATGTCATTGAGCGTCGAATCAATGTTTACAATAAGCCAAATGCTAATGCTTTGGTTGTCGATACGCTCTATAAGGGAGAAAAAGTATCGGTGTTAGAAAAAGTGGATGGTTGGTATCGAATCTCTGGTTACCTTGTTTATGAAGAGGGCGGTGAAGAAAAAGCTGAGTGGTTGAATGCCGAGGGATTATCTGATGCAGAGCCAGTTATTAAAGAACAAGAGCGTTTAGAAATACTGGATGGATATTTGCAGAAGTCGGATGATTTAAAAGTTCACTTGGACATCTTCCGCAAGAAAACACAGCAATTGTTAGACGATGAAACCTGTGATCCGAGTGATTTTGAAGAGCTCGGTGGCTGGGTTCGTTCGGTTACTTATGACAAGCGCAATGTGTACTTCATTTATTGTGGTGGTTTGGAGCAAGAAAACAAAATCTATTTAGATGTCGATAAAGGCGATATCTTTTACCGCTAACAGAGCGCCTTTAGTTTAAAGCCTCTAGAGATTTATAACTTTTTAGTTGTGAACCATAATTAATAGGAATACTATCATCGAGTCGAGTGAAAAAACTCGACTCGTTTTGTTTTTAGTGAGTTCTTATGTCTCAGATTTGCTTGAAAAAATTGCTTTTTATGCTGCTTGCGATGGTATTGCTACCAGCGCATGTTTTTGCTGCGCAAATCGATCAGAAAGCTCATTTACCTTACTTTTCTAAGCTGCAACCATTTGTTGCGAGTATTGCTTTTGCAAATACCTCAATCGATTTTTCTGAAGTCTCAGAAGAAACGACGCAGTCTCCGATTTCTGAAGGTCATGCAAGACTCGATACGCTAGCCCTATTTAACACTCAACGTTGGGTTTCTCACTTACGTGAAGGCCTTGATGATGAGCATGTTGACGTTGTTGGTGACCTAAACACGCCTTTCTATGCTGACGCAGGTTATGCCTACAGCCTGATGGATATCAATTGGCGTCAAAACCAGTACACTTTTTATCATTTCACAAGCGATCATCGCATTTCTGGTTGGAAAGAGACCAACGCAATGTACGTCGCACTCAATAGTCAATTTTCTGCCTAAACACCATCTATTTGCACCATTGTGCACTCTTAACACGACGATTGTATTCAACAGGGCGTAACCGTCCTGAGCATTTCATACCCTGAATTTTTTCTGGGGGCATCTGTCGTGTGTTAAGCCTTGTTATTAAAAGCTTCACTTCGTAGTGAAGGGATGATGTTTACATGAAAAAAACACCAAAGCAGCAAAAGAACAGAAAGCTGATGAATCACTATTCAGCTTGGAAATATGTCGTATTAATCACGACGGTCATTATCTTAACGTTAAGCGCGATTCCGACTTGGTTCGGTGAGCAACCATCGATCCAGCTAACGTTTTCAAACCAAAACAGCAGTGAAATGTCGGTTGTTCAGTTGAATCAACTACTGAAAACCAATCATATCTCAGCAGACAAAATCATCGAAAAAGATGGCAAAACGACCATTGTATTCGATGATGAAAATGCGCAAAGCAAAGCTCGTGCGTTACTAAACAATGAGCTAAATAAAGAAGACAGCATTACCTTCTCATATGTGTCTGTTGCTCCAGAGTGGCTGAATGAGATGGGTTTTAGCCCAATCAAACTCGGTCTTGACCTTCGCGGTGGGGTACAGTTCCTCTTGAATGTCGACGTAAATAAAGCATTTGAGGAGCAACGTAATGCTTTGATCGATGAGATCAAAGCAAGCCTGCGAGATCAGCGCGTGCGTGGTGTACAAATTCGCGCAGAAAGTGGTAACCGCATTGCGGTAAACAGTGAGAGTGATACCGCCCTAGCTGAAGTAAACAAATTCTTGCGTCAAAACTATCCAGGTTGGGTGGTGAAAAGCTCGTCTCGCGGTTTTGTTCTTGAGCCAAGTGAGCAGAATATTCAAGAGTTCCAATCAACGACATTGCAACAAAACTTGAAGATTATGCGTGGTCGTATTGAAGAGCTAGGCATTACGGAAGCATTAGTTCAGCGTCAGGGTAAAGACAGCATTCGTATTGAGCTACCAGGTGTACAAGACCCAGCACAAGCGAAAAACGTTATTGGTGCCACTGCGAGTTTGGCATTCTATGAAGTGAAAGATGCAGGCCAAGCGCGAAGCGGCCAAGATCTTGTGCTGAAAGATAACGATGGCCGAACTGTTGTTCTGGAGAAACGACCAGTCCTAACGGGTGAGCACATTGTTAACGCTCGTGCAGGCGTCGACAATATGGGTATGTCAGAAGTTAACATCTCGCTTGACCACGCGGGCGGTAAAAAGATGAGTGATTTCTCTGCAACGCATATTGGCAAGCCAATGGCGACGGTTTACCGCGAATACAAGACAAACGATCGTGGCGTAACGGAGCGCAGCGAGCGCGTTATCAGCGTTGCGACTATTCAATCTCAACTTGGTAGCCAATTCCGTATTACCGGCGCTGGCAGCATGGACGAAGCGCAGCAGTTAGCGCTATTACTTCGTGCGGGGTCGCTAACAGCCCCGGTTACTATCGTAGAAGAGCGCACTATTGGTGCTTCTTTGGGAGCTGAAAACATTGAAAATGGCTTTGCGGCACTTGCTTTGGGTATGGGTTTAACACTGACCTTTATGGCCCTTTGGTACCGCCGCTTAGGTTGGGTGGCGAACGTGGCGCTTTGTGCCAACATGCTTTGTTTGCTTGGCTTAATTGCCTTGTTACCAGGTGCGGTGCTAACGCTTCCAGGTATTGCAGGGTTGGTGTTAACCGTTGGTATGGCAGTGGACACCAACGTTATTATCTTCGAACGTATTAAGGACAAAATGCGTGAAGGCCGCAGTTTCGCTCAAGCGATTGATCTGGGCTTTGATAGCGCGTTCTCGACCATCCTTGATGCCAACATTACTACCATGATCACCGCCGTGATTTTATACGCCATCGGTAACGGCCCAATCCAAGGCTTTGCCTTAACACTCGGATTAGGTTTGTTAACCAGTATGTTTACAGGCGTATTTGCCTCTCGAGCAATGATCAATTTAATTTGGGGCCGAGATGCCCGTCGTGATGTGAGGGTTTAATCATGGTCGAAATGCTAAAACAAAATATTCGTAGAATTCGCCACTTCACTACGCTAGTTTCTATCGTTTTGACGGTGATCGCACTTGGTGCTCTGGGCTTTAAAGGGTTGAACCTAGGCTTGGATTTTACTGGTGGTATGGTGACAGAAGTGAAAGTCGATAAGTCGTTAACCAACCACGATCTGCTTGATGCACTGCAACCAAAACTTGGTGAATCAACCTCTGTCACCCGCACAGGTGAAGATGGTCGTTGGCTTATTCGCTACTCCGCCCCAGAAGAAGGACAAACTCTGCCAAGTGTGGAAGAGGTATTAAAGCCAGTTTCACATCAAGTTGATGTCGTCAGCAACAGTATTGTTGGTGCTCAAGTTGGCCAGGATTTGTTTGACCAAGGCGGTTTAGCACTATTGATTTGTGTGCTGAGCATCCTTGGTTACTTGTGTTTCCGTTTTGAATGGCGCTTAGCGAGTGGCTCTGTATTTGCTCTGGCTCATGACGTAATTGTCGTCCTCGGCTTCTTTGCCGTTACCCAAATGGAATTCAACTTAACGGTTTTTGCTGCCGTATTGGCAATTTTAGGCTACTCATTGAATGATTCGATCATCATTTCAGATCGAATTCGTGAGCTACTGATCGCGAAACAAAGTTGGAAAATGGAAGACATCAATGACCAGGCTGTCATCGCGACGTTCTCTAGAACGATGGTGACTTCAGGCACAACACTGATTACTGTTGGTGCACTATGGATTATGGGGGGAGCACCGCTAGCGGGTTTCTCAACAGCGATGTTTATTGGTGTGCTATCAGGTACATGGTCTTCCATTTCCATTGGTACCGTATTACCTGAACTGTTCAAGCTCGAACCGAAGCATTACTTGCCTGTTGAGATTGATACCGCGCCGTAATACGAGGTGCTGAAGGTAAAAAGTGCTTGCGCCACTCAGTTTGAGTGGCGTTTTACTTTGTGCTATTTCACACGCATCAGGCGGTGTTTGACGTGACCTAAATCGAACTCAATGATTTGAGAGCGCTTCATCGATTCAACCAGGCGCAGCATGGATGTGTGATAACCTTTCTTTTTCATCCATTGCAATGGCTCGGAAAAGCTGTCTTCGTTTACAACGTAAGATTCGCCTTTGTGTTCTCCAGCATAAACGTTTACGACCCAAACCCGGGCCTGAAAATCTAATACTGCACTTATGTTTCGCGTAATTTTTCTTAGGATATTTTTCATCATTTCCAGCGTTGCTTTAGCTCAGTAATAGCCAAACACCAACCCCCATCATTAAAGTGCCCGCGATACGGTTCATCAGGCGCACATTCTTTGATTGACCCAACACGCGTTTCAGTCCTTTACCACCCGTGGCATACAGAGACATACAAATGAACTCAAAAAGAAGGATGATGGAGACAAGCACGATCAGCTGTGGAGCAAGAGCCGCATTTTGATCGATAAAAGGCGGCAGCAGAGAAATCATAAATGCCCAGCCTTTTGGGTTTGCGATAGCGGTAACGAAGCCTTGCATGATGAGCGCGACGTTGCCACTTCTGGGTTTTTCTAAATTATCGACATTTATTGCTAACTTACCTCGAGATCGCCACATTTCTACACCAAGATAGAGTAAGTAGCCGCCACCAATAAACTTGAGTGCGATAAACATCCAAGGATAGTTGAGCATGATCGCTGCGATCCCTAGTACTGCCGAGACTGAAACCAGCGCGACACCGACGAGTTCACCAATCATCATCCATAATGTGCGGCGATAACCGATACTCATTCCTAGCGTTAAGGCGAGCGTCATGCACATTCCTGGTGTAATTGAGACAAAAAAGAAGGTAGGGATGAACATACTGAGCAATGCAAGATTCATGTTTGTTGATAACTAAGTGATTTGATAGAAGCCACAAAGATAGTGCAAATTGATAAAGGATACTATCCCCAAATATCCCCAAATAACCTCAAGGTGCTTAGGTTCAGCGAGAATGACTTGGCTCACAGGCACGGCAACGATTTGAAGATCTAGTGGTTCTAAATCAAAAATCGTTAACAAAGGCTGTGGGATAAGGAAACTCGCCCTGCGGAGCATGTCACTGACACGATTTCTGCATCTTGACGTCATTTGGGTATAACATCAATTTACTGGGTTAAAGAATCTAGATGATTGCTTTAGGAGATGGCACCATCGAATATTGCACCGTACCGGTACTTCAATAGATAAAAAGTGATTCGATACGTTAAATGCTAGTTAATTGATGTTATTTGGATATTTAAAATAAAACTGAAATTTATTTTTTAATTGCTGCGTCATAATAGTGCGAACTGCACCAAAATGAGACGTTTTCTTCTATTGTTTACATTCTAAATATACCAATTTTCATAAGCGAAACTATAAATATAAAATTAAGTTTATACTGTCTTAAATATCATTTAAGTTAGTAATTAAATGATATTACTGACAATTGCTTATATTGATATTTGAATTATTATTCTAATCGTATTTATAGAGAACAACTCTGAGCATGAGAGTGGTATCTGAAATCATGAGATGATGTAACGTCCACTGTTCGGTATGTAACCTATTGATAAATAATGCTTAAACTTATGTTCTGATAAGCTTGTGTTTAACTTTATTTTATTTAAAACAATGACTTATAAAGAGTTAACCATTTTATAACATTTCATGTTTAATGAGATCTAAATCAATCTTATGCAAATGGATTAGTTTTTTATTTGAAATGTAATATTTCTGGTTTAACTTAAAATAAAAGGCATCACAGGATTGATAGCCAAAAGAATAAATAAACACGTCAGTTGGTGATTTATTTCATCAGTGTATTTAGTTTGCTTTTTTAAATGCCGTTAAGAATGGAGTCTTCGATGAAGAAAGTCGCTTTGATCACCGGATCAAAAGGCGGAATTGGTTCTGCTATTTCCTCTCAATTAGTGAATGATGGTTACCGTGTAATCGCTACTTATTTCACAGGAAACTATGAATGTGCGTTGGAGTGGTTCAACAGTAAAGGGTTTACCAAAGATCAGGTTCGCCTTTTTGAGTTGGACGTAACAAACACTGCAGAGTGTGCAGAAAAGTTAGCGCAATTGCTTGAGGAAGAAGGGACCATTGATGTCGTTATCAACAACGCAGGTATCACACGTGATGGCGTGTTTAAAAAGATGACTGCGCAAGCTTGGAATGACGTCATTAATACCAACCTCAATAGTCTATTCAACGTTACGCAACCTCTGTTCGCTGCGATGTGCGAAAAAGGCGGTGGTCGTGTCATTAACATCTCCTCAGTCAATGGCCTAAAAGGGCAGTTTGGTCAAGCAAACTACTCGGCGGCGAAAGCTGGGATGATAGGTTTCTCTAAAGCGTTGGCGTATGAAGGTGCTCGTTCGGGTGTGACGGTTAATGTTATCGCTCCGGGGTACACAGGTACACCAATGGTCGAGCAAATGAAGCCAGAAGTATTGGAATCCATCACGAATCAAATCCCAATGAAACGCCTTGCGACACCAGAAGAAATTGCAGCATCAGTCAGCTTCTTGGTCAGCGATGCAGGAGCCTATATCACCGGTGAGACTTTGTCGGTGAATGGCGGCCTATATATGCACTAAGGAGAGAAGATGATGGAAAAAGTATTTATCGTAGCGGCGAAGCGCACTCCAATTGGTGCCTTTGGTGGCAGTCTTAAAAATACCTCTGCTGGCAACTTGGCAGCAGTAGCGATTAAAGGCGCGTTAGAAGCGGCAAAGTTGACTGGTGATAAGATTGATGAGGTGATTGTTGGCAACGTTGTCGGCGCAGGTCAAGGCATGGGAGTCGGTCGTCAGGCGGCATTGTTCGCTGGGATTCCGGACGCGGTTCCTGCGTATGGTGTAAACATGGTTTGCGGCAGTGGCATGAAAACCGTCATGGATGCGGTTTCACATATCCGTAGTGGTGATACAGAGATTGTTGTTGCAGCAGGTGTTGAGGTCATGTCTCAGATTCCGTTTGCCGCGCCAAGTAGTATTCGTGATGGCAACAAAATGGGCAACCTAGAGCTGAAAGACCTGCTCGTAGCGGACGGTTTAACCGACGTTTATAACCAATATCACATGGGTGTGACGGCAGAAAACGTTGCAAAAGAAATCGGCTTAACCCGTCAACAGCAAGACGAGTATGCGCTGTCTAGCCAACAGAAAGCGGTGGCGGCAATCGAAGCGGGTAAATTCAAAGACGAAATTGTGCCCGTAGAAGTAAAGCAACGCCGTGAAACGGTGCTATTCGATACCGACGAATACCCAAAGGCTAATGCGACTATGGAAGCGTTAAGCAAGTTGCGCCCTGCTTTTGACCGTGAAGGCACTGTGACTGCGGGGAATGCATCAGGTATTAACGATGGTGCGAGTGCAATTATCGTCGCGTCTGAGAGCGCAGTTAAAGCGCATGGACTCACGCCTATTGCTGAGATCGTAAGCTATGCGCAATCGGGGCTTGATCCGAAAATCATGGGTCTAGGTCCAGTGGAGTCAGTCAATAAAGCATTAGCAAAAGCAGAATTAACGGTAAACGACATTGACGTTTACGAGTTAAACGAAGCATTTGCCGCGCAAGCACTTGGCGTGATTCATCAGTTGGCGGAAACCAACCAAGTTCCCGTTAACGCGATTCAAGATAAAGCGAACTTTAATGGTGGTGCTATCGCGCTAGGTCACCCACTTGGTGCATCGGGCAACCGAATCTTAGTGACGCTTGTTCACGAGCTTCATAAGCAAAATGGTCAATATGGTGTCGCATCACTTTGTGTGGGCGGCGGCATGGGGACGGCTGTGGTTATAAAAGCAGTTAAGTAATTATTTAAACGGACATTTTTAATTCTTTCTCTAGGAGATAAACCATGTACACAGATTTCTTCAAAACCTTTAGCGATCAAACTGAAAAAAATCTAGAACCTTACTTGAAGTTCAACAAGCTAGTGACAAAAAACGTAGAAGTGTTGACTGAGCTTCAACTGAACGCAATTCGTACTTACAGCGAAGTGGGTCTGAACCAAATGAAAGCGGCATCAGAAATCAAAGACGTAACGTCATTGACTGCTTTCAACAGCCAGCAACTAAGCGTTCTTACTAAGCTTTCTCAACAAATGATGGACGACAGCAACAAGCTTCAAGCTATTGCAAAGGAGTTCAAAGAAGACGTTGAGAAAATGACTTCGGAAAATCTAAAGACTGTTACTCCAGCGTAATTTGTCCGATTCTCGCCGCCTTAGGGTCTCTAGACCCTAATTTGGGCGGCGTTGTTTTTTCCGAATATAGGAGTAAGACTATGTTTCAGCACTTCTTTTCGGACTATCTTGTACAGCTTCAACAAACCAATCAACAGTGGTGGCATGATTTCGAAGTGAACAAGGCAGTCGTGAACTCTCCTTTAAATAAGGCCATGCAAGAAGTGAACTTGGAAGACACTGCCAAACTCTTCGAACAAGCTGTAAATCAACCTGCTGCGATCTTAAAACTGCAAGCAGAATGGTGGGAGCAGCAGCTACAAATTTGGCAGAATGTCGCGTTGGCGGGTAACCAAAAACAGGTCATTGAAGCAGAAAAAGGGGACAAGCGTTTTTCTAATGAAGCGTGGCAAAATGAGGTGATGTATAGCTTCATTAAGCAATCCTACCTGTTATTCAGCAAGACTTATTTAGATACAATTGAGTCACTCGAAGGTTTGGATGAAAAATCTAAAGAGCGAATACTTTTCTTTTCTCGTCAAGCCATCAATGCACTTTCCCCTTCGAATTTCATCGCGACGAATCCAGAACTCTTGAAACTGACACTTGAGCAAAACGGTCAAAACCTTCTGGCTGGCTTAGAGCAGTTAAAAGAAGACGTTGAGTCCAGCGCGGACATTTTGAAAATTCGTATGACGAATAACAATGCATTCCGCGTGGGTGATGACGTTGCGACCACTCCGGGCGATGTGGTTTTTCAAAACGAATTGTTTGAGTTGATTCAATATCGACCTCTAACAGAGAAAGTGAATGCGACGCCACTGCTCATCGTTCCGCCTTTCATTAATAAATACTACATCCTTGACTTAACAGCGAAGAACTCAATGGTTCGATGGTTGCTAGAGCAGGGACATAGCGTATTTATGATGTCTTGGCGTAACCCAGGCAAGGCACAAGCGCATGTAGAGTTTGGTGACTATGTGACAGAAGGCGTCGTCAAAGCCGTCGCGGCAATTGAAGATATAACGGGCCAAGAGCAAATCAACGCGGCTGGTTACTGTATCGGTGGTACGGTTCTGGCGAGCACGGTTGCGTACTATGCGGCAAAACGTATGAAGAAGCGTATTAAATCAGCGACTTTCTTCACCACATTGCTCGACTTTTCTCAGCCAGGCGAAGTTGGCGCGTACATCAATGACACCATTGTGAGTGCAATTGAGGCGCAAAACAACGCAAAAGGGTATATGGACGGTCGTTCATTAAGCGTCACATTCAGCTTACTGCGTGAAAACAGCTTGTACTGGAACTACTATGTCGACAACTACTTGAAGGGCAACAGCCCAGTCGATTTTGACTTGTTGTACTGGAATAGTGACAGTACCAACGTGAGTGCTGCCTCCCATAACTTCTTGCTTCGTGAGCTCTATTTAGAGAATAAGCTAGTGCAAGACAAAGGCGTCAAAATTGGTGGGGTATGGATTGACCTAAACAAGATCAAAATTCCTAGCTATTTCGTATCAACGAAAGAAGACCATATAGCGTTATGGCAGGGAACTTATCGTGGTGCCCTGAACACTGGTGGCAACAAAACGTTTGTTCTCGGTGAGTCGGGTCATATTGCGGGTATCGTGAACCCTCCAGCGAAAAATAAGTATGGTTATTGGTTGAACGATACTTTGGATGATTCGGCTGACGAGTGGTTGAATAATGCCGAGCACAAAGAGGGGTCGTGGTGGACACATTGGAATGAATGGCTACTTCAATTCAATCCTAAAGAGCAAGTCGAACCATTCCCTATTGGCTCGGAAGATCACCCAGCAATCGATGAAGCTCCAGGGCAATACGTCAAGCAGGTTCTGCCAGTAAAAGAATCTTAAACAACTCCCTATAGCAGTAAATTTTAGCGACCTTTATGGTCGCTTTTTTTGGTTCGTTACTGACTACCTTATTACACCGATTGAATATATGTATCGGTTGAGGACATTTTGGGCCGAAAGTGACGGTGAATAAAAAAGCGCCGAGTAGATACTCAGCGCTTAGTGTCAACAAATAGGCAAGTTGACGGGTAGAAGTGCGTTACATTACACCTCTTTATCCTTACCAAATGACAGTAGCCAGAGAGAGATTGCTGCTACTGCCACAAAGCCGGAAAGAATAATCACAGGCATGGCGCTATAGCCAAGGATATGCCAAATTACAGATTCTAAAGTACTCATGGGAAGTCTCCTTAGTGCCAGCCTTCAACGCCGCTCATGTCCGGTAGTTTGTGCGCGATGCCTTTGTGACAATCTACGCAGGTTTTCTCTCCAGAAGCTAGCGCAGTAGAGTGCTGCTCCGCTGCTCGTGAGCCTTGTTGAGAGTAATCCATGTAATCAAACTCGTGACAGTTACGACACTCAAGAGAGTCATTCTTTTTCATTCGCGCCCACTCTCGTTCAGCAAGGTGTCCTCGACGCTCTTGGAACTTCTCTGGTGTATCGATAGTACGCAGAACATAGTGAGCGAATAGCTCTTTGGATGCTTGTACTTTACGAACGATCTTATCTGTCCATTCATGAGGAACGTGACAGTCTGAGCAGATGGCACGAACACCAGAACGGTTAGAGTAGTGAATTGTTTCTTGAATTTCAGCAACGATTGGTGCGTGACAGCCAGAACAGAACTCTTCTGTGTTGGTTGCCTCCATACCTGTGTTGAATGCGCCCCAAAACAAAAGACCGCCAGCAAAACCTAAGAACAAAACCACACCAGCGGCAGCTTTACTTGGGTTCTTCAGTCTTTTCCAAAACGCTTTAAGTATTTTCATAAATAACCTCTTCGTACTCGCGTTTCAATTACTGAAGCGAATCAACTGCCTCGAACTTGTTTTCAACTAGTGGCTTAGCATTAGTTTGCGGCACGTGGCATTGCAAACAGAAGTAACGACGAGGAGACATATCCGCCAATACAGCATCTTCTCGGTTTACATAGTGCGTTACGCTAATTTTAGTCGCGCCTGACTCTTTTGCATTTTTCCAGCTGTGGCACGCAAGACACTTATTAGCATTTAACGACACTTCGTAGTGACGGATGCTGTGTGGGATCAACGGTGGTTGATAAACAAAGCTATCTTCAACAATCTGATCTTTAGGGAAGTCTTTGAACTCATCTGCTGGGCGTGTGTCTTCCAATTGAGACATCCCACGTAGAGACTCTAGACCGCCAATACCACCTGGATTATCTAACTCAGCTTGCGCAATGCCTGTCACTAAAGCACCTACAGATAAAAGTGCGACAAGTAATTTTTTCATCATTTCATCTCCGCCTTTATGGCTTAAATTCTTTATTAGGCCGCCATAGTGACGGCCGTAGCATTCGGTATCTGAAGGTTAAGCAATCTTAGTGATTTTGACTGGACACTTCTTAAAGTCTGTCTGTTTAGACAGTGGGTCAGTCGCATCTAGGATGAGCTTATTAATCAAAATACGTGCATCAAAGAACGGTACGAATACCAAACCTTTTGGCGGACGGTTACGACCGCGAGTTTCAACACGAACGCGTACTTCGCCGCGTTTGTTTGCCATGAGTACTTCTTCACCACGACGAACGTTACGCGCTTTTGCGTCTTCAGGGTGCATGTAACACACTGCGTCTGGTACTGCTTTGTATAGCTCAGGTACACGACGAGTCATGGTGCCTGTGTGCCAATGTTCAAGAACACGGCCAGTACATAGCCACATATCAAACTCATCGTTTGGCACTTCTGGTGGCGCTTCATATGGTGCAGAGATAATCTTCGCTTTGCCGTCAGCATTGCCGTAGAAATCCCAACCAGAACCTTCTTTTGCGTATGGGTCAGAACCTTCTTTAAAGCGCCATTGTGTTTCCTTACCATCAACAACTGGCCAACGTAGACCACGCACTTCATGGTAACGGTCGTATGGTGCTAAATCATGCCCGTGACCGCGGCCAAACGTTGCGTATTCCTCAAACAGACCTTTTTGAACATAGAAACCGAAGTGGTGGGCATCGTCATTCAATTCGCGAGCTTCTTCGATAGGGAACTTGTCGACATTACCATTGCGGTATAGTACGTCGTACATGGTTTTACCACGGTACTGAGGCGCTTTCGCTAGTAGCTCTTCAGGCCACACTTCTTCCATTTTGAAGCGTTTCGAGAACTCCATTAGCTGCCATAGGTCAGATTTTGCCTGACCGACCGTGCCCACTTGTTGGTACCAAGCCTGAGTACGACGCTCTGCGTTACCGTAAGCACCTTCTTTCTCAATCCACATTGCTGTTGGAAGAATAAGGTCTGCTGCTTGCGCTGTCGCTGTTGGGTATGGGTCAGACACAACGATGAAGTTTTCAGGGTTGCGGTAACCTGGAAGACGTTCAGTGTTGATGTTTGGACCCGCTTGCATGTTGTTGTTACATTGAACCCAGTAACAGTTCAGAACGCCGTCATTCAGCATACGGTCTTGTAATACGGCGTGGAAGCCAGGTTTTGGTGGAATCGTACCTTCTGGCAGTTTCCAGATATCTTCTGCAATCTTACGGTGTTTCGGGTTAGCTACTACCATGTCTGCAGGTAGACGGTGAGCGAAAGTACCAACCTCACGAGCGGTACCACACGCAGATGGTTGACCCGTTAGTGAGAATGGGCTGTTACCTGGAGTTGAGATCTTACCGGTTAGTAGGTGGATGTTGTAAACCAAGTTATTCATCCACACGCCACGAGTATGTTGGTTCATACCCATTGTCCAAAGTGACATTACTTTTGTATTTGGATTGGCGTATTGCTTCGCAAGCTCGATAAGCTTCTCTTTTTCAACACCAGAGATTTCAGAGGCTTTCTCAGCTGTGTAAGGTGCAACAGACTTTTTGTACTCTTCGAAAGAGATAGACGTTAGTTTGCCTGAGTTAGGATTCTTCGCTGCTTTTTGTAGCGGATCATCGTCACGTAGGCCGTAACCGATGTCGGTATCTGCTTGAGTGAAGTTAGTGTGCTTGTTTACGAAGTCCCAGTTTACCGCATCGTTTTCGATGATGTAGTTCGCGATGAAGTTAGCAATCGCTAGGTCAGACTGTGGATTAAAAATGTAGCCGTGATCTGCCAACTCAAATGAACGGTGGTAGTAAGTAGAAAGCACGTTCACTTTAACGTGAGGGTGACTTAGGCGACGGTCAGTAATACGAGTCCATAGAACAGGGTGCATCTCTGCCATGTTCGAGCCCCATAGAACGAATGCGTCTGCGTTCTCAAAGTCATCGTAACAACCCATCGGCTCATCGATACCGAATGCGCGCATAAAGCCAACTACAGCAGAAGCCATACAGTGACGAGCGTTTGGATCAATGTTGTTTGAACGGAAGCCCGCTTTCATTAGCTTTGACGCAGCGTAGCCTTCCATTACTGTCCATTGGCCTGAGCCAAACATACCTACGCTTGTTGGACCTTTTTTCTCGAGGGAAGCTTTCCATTTCTCAGCCATGATGTCGAAAGCGTCATCCCAAGAGATAGGTGTAAATTCACCGTCTTTGTGGAATTTGCCATCTTTCATTCTCAGCATCGGCTGGGTCAGACGGTCTTGACCGTACATGATCTTAGAAAGGAAGTAGCCTTTAATACAGTTTAGGCCTTTGTTTACTGGTGCTTCTGGGTCACCCTGTGTTGCTACCACTTTACCATTTTGAGTACCAACAAGAACAGAACAGCCTGTACCACAGAAACGACAAGGTGCTTTGTCCCATGTGATTTTGGTTTGATCAGAGCTTGCAATCAGGTTGGCTGCAGATGCTGGTAGTGTCACACCTGCGACAGCAGCAGCTGATGCAGCCGCGTTTGCTTTCACAAACGCACGTCTTGTCATTTTCATACTTCACCCTCGATTTGGGAATGTTGTGTTCCAGTGTCTTCTTCATCCGTTTCTTCAAGCCCAGTTTCGATTTGGTGATAAACCAATACCGTGCTCAAGACATTCGGTAAATTGTTGATGGCATCGATAGTGTCTGTGATAAAACCTTGGTTTTCGGTTTCAAGCACGACGATAATCTTGCCTTCTGGACTGTCACCATAGATTTCCGCATTTTCATGTGCTTCGATCTGTTGTTTGATTTCGTCCAGATGTTCTGGCAGTACGTGTACTACCAAACTTGAAATATGCACTTCATTTAGTGACATATAGCTCTCTCATTTATTGCCTTTGGCCGACGACATACGGCTTAGGCTGTTATATTGCTCACATTGATGGATGAAGTCGGGCACACTGAAACACAGGCGCCGCAGCCGTTACACTCATCAAGGTCTAAATTGGGTTGTGCTACTTTCCCCAGCTCTAATTTGAACTGAATTGCCATTGGGTCGCACATATCCCCACAGCTTCGGCATTCGACATTTTGTTTTGCTAAGCAGCTATCGTTGATGCTTGCTTTCGCTTGCCAAGGTTGCTCTGTTTTTGGCAAGAAAAGGGGCTCAGGACAGGCGTCTGCACACTGATAACAAAATGTACATTCATCAATAGAAAAATCGACCGAAGGGAATCCGCCATCACTTTTAGTTATAATCTTTGTTTCGCAGGCCTCAATGCATTTACCGCAGCGAGTGCAATCGTCCGTAAACTGTTCTGGCTTGGTTAACCAAGGCAAACGTACGGCGTTGTCGGGGTGCGCTTTTCTTGCAAAGAGTCTTCTTCTGGAAAGGTCTACCACTTAGTCACCTCGAAACTTGGAACCCAAACTAAGCATAGTCCACAATTTTCATTAATAAACTGTCATTTAAACTAACGAAATTGTAGTTTTTGACATATTTGTATAAATACCTCTTAGGAGGTAAATGGGATGCAATATTGTTTTGGATCAATAAATTCCGTCGCAGGTGATCACATATTGATAAAGTTGAAAGGTAATGGGTTCATTGCACGTACAAATAGGGTTGTTAATGGGCGAGGAACTCAGATTGTTTAAAAATGTGAAAAAGTCAGTGACGCGCACGATTGCGTCCGCGATGCTTCTTATTTTGCTGCTTTCAGTTGCTACGACTGGTTTTGCAATTTTTACGTTAGCGTCAAGCTTGAATGATGCAGAAGCCGTCAATGTTGCTGGCTCAATGCGAATGCAAAGTTATCGTTTGGCACATGATATTCAGATTAAATCTGTTGATTACTCTTCACATATTGACGCATTTGAACATTCGATATACTCACCTTCCATGAAAGCACTCCAACATTGGTCAGTGCCAGAAGACATTACTCATGATTACTACCGTCTTATTATGAGATGGCATGAGCTCAAGTCGGTGTTGAGAGGAGACAACCCGGCGGAGTACCAACTCCTAGTGGCTGGTTTTGTAAAGCAGATCGATGAGTTTGTATTTAAGCTGCAAAGCTTTTCGGAGCAAAAGCTGATTAACTTAGCTTGGATTGGCGGGTTAGGGTTAGGCGGTATCCTTTGTGTCAGTATGTTTGTTGTCCATTTTGTGCGCCTCGAAGTTGTACGGCCTTTGCGTGCTTTAGTTTTTGCTAGCGAGCAAATTAAGAATCGCTCATTTAATATATCGCTTGATGTATCCAGCGATAATGAAATGGGGATCCTGACTCGAACCTTTAATCGGATGGCGACGGACCTTGGTAAGTTATACCGAGGGCTAGAACAAGCGGTTGATGAAAAAACGCGTAAATTACAGCATGCGAATCAGTCTTTAGAAGTATTGTATGACTCGTCGAAAGAGTTAACGGCTTCGCGTATTAATCAGGATAACTTCCAAGCCATATTACAACATATTGCAAGTCTTGAAGGCATTAAAGCGGTCAAACTTGAAATAGAGCAATTGGGAGAACCGAGTTGGATATTGATGGAAGGGGAAGAGTGCTGCCACGACTGTGATGAAGATTGCCACAGTAAGGCTCTAACGTTGGACGGTGAGCACTTAGGCTATTTGTATTGGAAGGCCGGGTTACCTTGTCCGAATGAGGCACTGATTGACAACTTTGTGCAGATTTTATCGCGTGCCGTGTATTACAATCGAGCCCAACGCCAAGCAGAACAAATCCTACTGATGGAAGAGCGAGCCACCATTGCTCGGGAACTGCATGATTCATTAGCTCAAGCACTCTCTTATTTAAAAATTCAGGTCGCTTTATTAAAGAGAAGCGTAAAGAATTTGCCTGATGAAAAAGCGATAGCTCAGGCGAATCAAGTCATTGCCGAGTTGGATACGGGCTTATCTGCTGCTTATACCCAACTACGCGAATTACTGACGACGTTTCGTCTTACGATTAAAGAGGGCAGTTTTGGCCAAGCATTGCAAGATATGGTCGAAACGCTCAACGAACAAACCGTCGCTGACATTACGTTAAAAAATAGACTTTCTTCAACTGAACTGGATGCACACCAGCAGGTTCATTTACTACAGTTGATAAGAGAAGCGGCAATTAATGCCATCAAGCATGCGCAAGCAGATAATATTCACATTCAATGTCTTGATAATGATGGAAAAGTCACAGTAACCGTTACCGATGATGGAATAGGCTTTGAACATCAAGACGAAAAATTAAATCATTACGGTATGAGTATCATGCAAGAGCGAGCCGCTAGGCTGCATGCCGATCTTCACATTGAAGCATCGATCAACAAAGGCTGTACCGTAAAACTAGAATTCCAACATAGTAAGGAAGTAAACAGTGACAGTGTGTAAAGTAATGCTGGTGGATGATCATCCACTCATGCGACGAGGTATTCACCAACTTTTAAGCTTTGAGCCTGAGTTTGAAGTCGTTGCAGAAGCAAGTAATGGCGCAGATGCGGTAGCGAAAGCGCATGAGCTGGAACTGGATCTTGTACTTCTTGATCTCAATATGAAAGGCATGTCAGGCCTCGATACCTTACAAGCGCTACGTGCTGATGGTTGTGAAGCTCGAATTGTTATCTTAACTGTATCAGATAGCCCAGCTGACATAGAAGCAATAGTTAGAAGTGGCGCAGATGGCTATTTGTTGAAAGATACCGAGCCTGATGAGTTGGTTGAGTTGCTAAAACAAGCGCATCAAGGCGACAAAGCATACAGCCAAGAAGTATCTAAGTACTTGAGTGAGCGTTCAGGACAAGAGGACGTTTTTGATACGCTGACGGATCGCGAAACGCAGATCTTAAGAGAGGTGGCAAGAGGTTTCCGCAACAAGCAGATTGCCGATCGTCTTTTTATTTCTGAATCCACGGTTAAAGTGCATATGAAGAGTTTACTTAAAAAGCTTCAAGTTCCTTCTCGTACTGCGGCAACCGTTCTTTATCTTGAGCGCTTTGGCGACATCAAATAATACAGTTGAAGAACAATTCCAAACCACCAATGGAATCAATCGTTTAGCGTAATTTTAATAATAAAAAAACCGCCTTTAAGGCGGTCGGTTTTTTTATTTGTCTGGGCGAATAGAGTACAAGTCACTGTTGTGCTTACCGCACTCTAAATAGTACTGATAAGCCACTTTTTTGCTTTCAGCAATGACTCTCATGCAGTGCATTTTCCCCTGTTCAAAATATCGAATCTCATATTCTACACTGGTATCAAGTTGCTCAGCGGCTGCCATACTTCGCCTCCATAAACCATCCAAAAAACATCCATGCAAATTATATGCCGTTATAGGGAGCGTCGTTCGGTGTGTTTTTTAGCCGATAATTGCGCTCTAACTCACTTTTTTGCGGATAGTTGTGATCAAAAAGTTAATTTCAAACTCTATATATTATTAAGGTGGCAATCAATATTTGTCACACTGGTGTAAGTTTGCCGCAATATTAAGTGATACAAGTTGAGTATAGAGCTTAATCAATAGAAAAGGGAATACGAATAAGTGACTAAATTACAGGGTGTATCTAATAAGGTGCTTGGTTATGGCCTTCTATTTTGTTTCGTATTTCTTCTTGCCGGATGTACGAAGAAGTTTCTATACAGCAATATCGATTGGTTCGTTATCGATTACATAGAGGATTATGTTTCTCTGCAAGGTGAACAAGAAGTCTTGGTCGAAGAACGCTTATTATTGTTAGCAGAATGGCATAAGAAAGAAGAGTTACCGTTATATATCGATCATTTAAAAGAGCTTGAGAGATTAAAAGCGAGCGATATCACCCTAAATTATTTGCAGGAAAATCGAGATAGAATGCGAGCGCATTACGATAGAGTGGTAAGCAAAGCGGCACCAGACCTTTTTGCTTTGAGTTTACAGTTAACGAAAGATCAAGAACGGGAATTTCTGAGTAATGTACAAGAGCATTATCAAGAGCGAAACGCAAAATATGCGGATAAAACGGAAGATGAAATACGTGAAATTATTCTAGATAACACAGAAGAATGGATGGAAGAGTGGTTGGGAAGCCTATCAGAAAGTCAGCGCCAATTAGCTCAAACGTTTTCTCAGCAAGTCACTCTTAACAGTCCTTTATGGAGAGGTTATCGAGCAACGATATATCAAGAGCTCGAATATCTGTTCGACAACAAGTCCAATGCTGTCACTTATCAGGATATATTTATGCGCCTGTTGTTCGAGCCAGAGAGCTATTACAGTGAGCAGCTTTCTAAAAATATTGATTCTAACTTTGTGCTGGTCGATCAACTGACATTAGATATTTCTCAATCTATGACCGATAAACAATGGCGTCATTTTCGCGGTAAGGTAAAAGAGTGGCGAGTACTAGCTGAGGAATTATTAGATTAGATTCATGCTTCAATTGACGAGGGGATGTGCCGTAGCCTTTCTTATGAAAAAATGATTCAAAGCAAATTCTTATTGAGCTAAGAGCGTAACATAGCTTGAGGTTTGATGAGGTAAGGTCAGCTTACTGATGGTTGATAAAGCCTCATCGTATAAAAACAATGAGAATAAATATGAAACATTTAGTTGAAAGATTTCTTCGCTACGTCACGTTCGATACCCAATCAAATCCACATGTTACGCTTTGCCCAAGCTCGCCTGGTCAGCTTGTGTTTGCTGAGTTGCTTAAGAAAGAGATGATTGAACTTGGCTTAAGTGATGTGACATTAGATAAAAATGGCTACTTGATGGCTAGACTGCCAGCTAACGTTGATTATGAGGTGCCGCCTATAGGCTTTATTGCCCATATGGATACCGCGCCTGACGCCTCAGGAAAAAACGTAAAACCGCAATTTATTGAAGATTACCAAGGCGGCGATATTGCGCTAGGGTTGGGGGATGAAGTGCTATCTCCGGTGCAATATCCAGATTTACATCATCTACATGGCCACAATCTTATCACTACCGATGGCACTACATTACTTGGCGCGGATAACAAAGCTGGTATTGCTGAGATTCTCTCTGCAGTCGCGCTGTTACTAGAAAATCCAGACATTCCACACGGCGACATTTGTATCGGCTTTACACCAGATGAAGAGATTGGCCGGGGCGCAGATTTATTTGATGTTGAAAAGTTTGGCGCGAAATGGGCATACACTATTGATGGTGGCCCGCAAGGTGAACTGGAATACGAAAATTTTAATGCGGCAAACGCCGATGTAATTTTTCATGGTGTTAGCGTTCATCCAGGTACCGCAAAAGGCAAAATGGTTAATGCGATGAACTTGGCTGCGAAATTTCAGGTTCAAATGCCTCAAGATCAAACTCCCGAAACAACAGAAGGCTACGAAGGGTTCTTCCATTTAAAATCGGCAGAAATGGGCGTGGCGCGAAGCGAACTTGGTTACATTATCCGAGACTTTGATCGTCAGGGCCTTGAAGAGCGAAAAGCCTTTATGCAGAAACTCGTTGATGACATGAACGCGGGCTTACGCCATGGTTCTGTAGAACTGAAAATAACAGACAGCTATTACAATATGAGAGAAATGGTTGAGCCTTACCCGCATATCATTGAGCTAGCGAAGCAAGCGATGGAAGCGTGTGATGTGGAGCCGATTATAAAACCTATTCGTGGTGGTACAGATGGCGCTCGTTTATCTTTTATGGGGTTGCCGTGCCCGAATATCTTCACTGGTGGTTTTAACTTCCATGGGATTCATGAGTTTATTTCGGTTGAAATGATGGAGAAGTCAGTGCTTGTCATCGTCAAAATTGCTGAAATCACCGCGAAAAAACACGGTTAACATACCAGGTCGAGAGGTTCTTGTCGATTGAATGGGGAAAAATAGCCCAGAGTCATCTGGGCTATTTTTAAATTCAAAAACGAAACATTAACGTACGTCTTTGTCTTCAATTTCAATGTCTTCTAGTGGTAGCCAGTCGACTTTCACACCCGCTTGATCGAACATGTCTTGGCTGACTTGGATTTTATCTCCCCAGCGAGATAGAAAGTCTTCAGATTGCTCAGGGCAGTGCACGTGTGAGATCCCTGTTTGAATGATCTTTGCCGCGCAATTAGGACATGGAAAATGCGTCACCCAAATATCACATCCGTCTAAATCACGTTTTGAGAACAAAATTGCGTTCTCTTCCGCGTGTAGTGTTTTAAGGTATTTCAACTCGCGTTCATCGGTATCGACACTGTCAGAAACACCGTGCGGGTAGCCATTAAATCCAACAGATACAATGCGATTCTGTTTAGTGATAACTGCACCGACTTGTGTTGATGGGTCCTTACTCCAAGACGCCACTAGTTCTGCCATCTGGTAAAAGCGTTTTGCCCATTTAGAAATCATAGTCATCCTCTCTGTCGAAGGCGTTGAATTAATTGAATGATAACCCATTTATATTAAAAAAATAGTCAAAATCGGGGTCTTGAGTATGAAGGCGTCATTTTTTGTCTTTTTAACCATAAAACGTTCTTATCTTGAGCACCGAATCTCACTTTCCGTCTTTATACGATATCTCACTTAGTGTTTCCTGGCGCCTCTAAATGCACGATGCCTGAGAGTGTATATCAAATAGTTATGATTGAGCTGCTTGTATATTGTTCGTTAAATATCACTGTTAACTAAATTACTTTATTTTCTTTTTGTTTCTCATGTTTACATTTAGAAACATTTTGGGGGCTTTTGAGTGAAGTTTTCAGTTGCAGCAAGGAGTAAGGTTGATGGGAATTCAACAATATCCTGTTCTATAAAGACGGTAAATACATGCAAAAGAAACCACTTGTCGCACTAATGGCGGCTACAGCAATCCTCGCTGGATGCGGGGAAGCTAATAATGCCCAAAGGGAAGGCCAAGCGCCTCTCGTAGTGACTCAGGATGTCACGGTTATCGACTACCAACCGAGCAAGTCTTATATCGGTCGCATTGAAGCAGTAGAAGATACCAATATTACCGCGCAGATTTCTGGCTATTTAAAAGCTCGTCACTTTGAAGAGGGGCAAATGGTAGAAAAAGGGCAGCTTCTTTATTCTATCGAGCCATCTTCTTTTGAAGCACAAGTCGCGAGCGCTAAAGCGGCACTTGCACAAGCAAAAGCCGCGCTAAAAAAAGCGGAACTAGACCACACCCGAGGTAAAAACTTGTTGCCTCGCGGTAGTATCTCTCAATCTGAGTTTGACGCCTTAACTGCGGCACTTCTTGGTGCGAAAGCAGAGCTAGAAGCAGCAAATGCTCAGCTTAAGCTTGCTGAAGTTAACCTTTCTTATACTCAAATCCGAGCTCCGTTCAGCGGTCGCATTAGCGATACCAAAGTTAGTACCGGTGATCTTGTTTCCCCTTCATCTGGCGTGCTGACGACATTGGTGAGCTTAGACCCAGTGCATACTTCATTTAGTGTGAGTGAGCGCGAGCGTTTAGCCATGGGTATGGATCAAGTCAAAGGCGACGGCTCAGCAGAATCAAACAGAGTTGAAGTTCAGCTTGAGCTGGAAAATGGTCAGCTTTTTGAGCATCTCGGTAAGCTCGATTTCTTAGGTAATCGTATTGATACCAAAACTGGTACGATTGCAATGCGTGCGCTAGTGCCAAACCCAGAGCAGAAGTTACTTCCGGGTCAGCACATCAAAGTGAACTTGAGAGATAAGAACACGAAAGACGTTATTGTTATCCCACGACGTGCCGTACAGACTGACTTAGAAGGTGACTTTGTGATGGTGATGGCTGAGGGAAGTGTGGCAGAGCGTCGTAACGTCGAGCTTGGACCTCAGGTTGAACAAGGCATTATCATTCGAGAAGGCCTCGATCAGGAAGATACGGTTATTACACAGGGCCTACAGCGTGTGCGTAATGGTGTAGAAGTGCGCATTCAAACACCTGCTGAAGATAAGCAGTAGGGGGGCACTATGTTAAGTCGTTTCTTTATTCAGAGACCTAAATTCGCGCTGGTTATTTCGATCATATTAACGCTAGCAGGCGCGATCTCACTGGCGATTTTGCCAGTGGCGGAGTACCCACAGATAAGTCCGCCATCAGTCAGTGTTTCGGCATACTACACCGGTGCGAGTGCGGAAGTTGTCGAGCAGGCCATTGCGGACCCCATAGAGACGTCGGTCAATGGCGTTGAGGACATGATCTACATGTCTTCAAAGAGCGCGAACGATGGCTCATACAGCCTAAATGTCACGTTCGATGTCGGAACCGATCCAGACATGGCGCAAGTAAACGTGCAAAACCGTGTGTCACAGATCGAGTCAAAACTGCCTCAAGAAGTGCGCATGGTTGGTGTGACGGTGAAAAAACGCTCACCTGACTTGCTGATGGTCCTTAACTTCTATTCACCTGATGGTAAATATGACGATCAGTTCTTGATTAACTACATTAACTTGAATGTAAAAGATCAGCTGGCTCGTGCGAAAGGCATTAGTGAAGTTAACGTGATTGGTGGTGGCGAATACGCAATGCGTGTTTGGTTAGATCCGGAAAAAATGGCCAACCTTAAGTTAACCACGTCAGACGTATACGCCGCTTTGGCTGAACAAAACGTTCAAGTTGCGGCAGGGCGTGTTGGTGCAGCACCATACAACAATCCGCAAGAAGTTCAGTTTAACCTTGTGACCAAAGGTCGCTTGGAAAGCGTGAGCGAGTTTGAGAACGTTGTCCTTCGAGCTAATCCAAATGGTTCCACGGTTTATCTGAAAGATGTCGCTCGTGTCGAACTAGGTAAAAAGTTCTACGATGGTAACGGTAAATTCCGTGGTCAGGACGCGTCAATTGTTGCATTGTCTCTTCAATCGGATGCGAACGCGTTAGAAAGTGGTCAGGCCGTCATGGAGCTGCTTGAGGACTTGAGTAAAAACTTCCCTGAGGGCATGGCGTACGAGACCAGCTACGATACAACCGTGTTCGTATCTGAATCGATCAAAGGGGTAGTAAAAACACTGATTGAAGCGATTCTATTGGTGATTGCTGTAACTTACTTGTTCTTGGGTAGTGCGCGCGCAACTTTGATTCCTGTTGTTGCGATCCCCGTTTCTCTGATTGGTACGTTTGCCATCATGCAGGCGACGGGCTTCACCATCAATACGGTCACTTTGTTTGGTTTGATCCTCGCGATTGGTATCGTGGTGGACGATGCGATTCTGGTTATCGAAAACGTCGATACCACCATGGCGAAAGACCCAACCATTTCACCGCGTAAAGCGACATTGCTAGCGATGAAAGAAGTAACGGGCCCAATCATCACGTCGACCTTGGTTCTACTTGCGGTATTCATACCAGTCGCGATGCTGCCGGGTATCACTGGAATCATGTATCGCCAGTTCGCTTTGACCATCTGTATTTCGGTCGTGATCTCATCCATTAACGCATTGACGCTGTCTCCAGCACTTTGTTCTTTGGTATTGAAGCAGGGTGGGGGCAACACGGCTAACTGGTTCCAGGCTTTCAACCGAGGCTTAGAGCGTATCACAACGCGTTATGGTCAGGTCGCTGGTTTCTTGGTGAAGAAATCTTTGCTACTCGTGACGTTCTTTATAGTCGCTATCGCGGCGGTCACTTTCTTTGCGAAAACCACCTCAACAGCGTTTGTTCCTCAAGAAGATAAAGGCATTTTGCTGGTTAACGTTCAGCTACCAGATTCAGCATCTTTATCTCGTACTGAAGAAGTCACCAATGATTTAATGAACATGATTGGTGAAGAACCTGGTGTGGATGGCGTGACGGTTGCGAACGGTTACTCGTTTATGACAGGCGCAGCAGCATCAAACGGTGCATCTGTGTTTATCAAACTGCATGACTGGGATACTCGTAACTCGTTGCAAGGGGAACACTCTGCCAATGCCATCGCGGCGCGTATTAACGGTCGTGCTGCAACAGAGTTGCCTCAAGCGGTTGTGTTTGCGATGGGGCCACCAGCGGTTCCTGGTATGGGGGCAGCGTCTGGTTTTGAGTTTGTGCTTGAAGATACGCTAGGGCGAAGCCGTACCGATTTGTCGATGGTCATGGGAGAAATGATCCAAGCGGCCAACCAAGCCCCTGAAATTGCCTACACGTTTAGCACGTTCCGCGCGAATGTTCCGCACTACTACGTTGATATCGACCGTGAGAAAGCGCAGCAGTTGGGTATTTCGCTATCGTCTATTTTCCAAACCTTGCAAGGCAACTTAGGTTCGCTTTATGTGAATGACTTCACCATGTTTGGTAAGAACTTCCGCGTAACCATGCAAGCTGATAGCCAGCACCGTAGCAGCATGGAAGATCTAGAGCGTTTCCATGTTCGTTCTTCGAACGGTGATATGGTTCCACTAAGTACGCTAGTGAGCTACGAGCAAGTGTTCGAGCCTGATGTGGCATGGCGTTACAACATGTACCGCAGTGCTATCATTCAAGGCCAACCAGCTCCGGGCTACTCTAGTGGTGATGCGATTGCCGCAATGGAACGCGTTGCTGCAGAGGTTCTTCCGCAGGGCTACACGTACGAATGGACAGGTATGGCTTACCAGGAAGTACTTGCGGGTAACCAAGCCATTTATGCGTTTGCACTGGCTTTGATCTTCATTTACTTGTTCATGGTGGCACAATATGAGAGCTGGAGTATTCCATTAGCCATCATTTTGGTGGTGCCAGTAGCAACGTTAGGCTCCTTCTTGGCGTTGAATCTGACTGGGACACCGCTTAACTTGTATGCGCAAATTGGTCTTGTCTTGCTCATAGCCTTGGCGGCGAAAAACGCAATTTTGATTGTGGAGTTCGCCAAGCAAGAACGTGAAGAAAAAGATGCTGATATCGATAGTGCAGCGGTTAAAGGAGGCACGTTACGTTTCCGCGCTGTGAATATGACATCTTGGTCGTTTATCCTGGGTATCTTCCCGCTGATCTTCGCCGCAGGTGCAGGGCACGTGAGCCAAAACTCGCTCGGCGTGTCGCTGATTGGTGGTCTATTGTGTGTGCTTCTAGCAGGTACATTCTTGATCCCTGGCTTCTACGCTCTGGTGCAAAGACAGCGTGAGAAAGTTCATGGCGGCAACACCAAGTTGGTTCCTCTTGATGATGAGTAATCACACCCGCTGTGCACAGTAGAGCACGAAGTTAAAGTCGAAAAAAAGCCCGAAGCAATGATTGCCTCGGGCTTTTTATTTGTAGGGAAGGTTATTTTAGCGCGGTTTTAAATTGTGCAACGGCTTCGTCCATATCATGAGCTTGAGCAGAAACAGAGTTCACTTCGTGCAAGCATTCCTGAGCAGATTGCATGTTGTTTTCAGATATCGCGTTAAGCTCGGTGATTGAGCCACTAACCTGGTTCATCACGATACCTTGCTCTTCAATCGCTGAAGCAATGCGCTCCGAATTGCCCTGAATTGCATGCATGTCAGTGATGATCTGTTGCAGGCTAGAATCCAGTTTTTCAGAGGCATTAAGCGTTTGTTGTCCTTGATCGTTACATTGATCAATATCCGCCACGACCGTCGACATTTGAGCTTGAATATCAACAACAACTCGTGTGATTTCCTCGGTAGATTGATGAGTTCGGCTAGCTAGGGCACGTACTTCATCGGCAACAACGGCGAAGCCCCGACCTTGTTCGCCCGCTCGCGCGGCTTCAATTGCTGCATTGAGAGCCAGTAAGTTAGTTTGTTCCGCAATTTCTTGGATGATGTTCACCGCACCACCAATTTTATCTACATGTTGGTTCAACGAGCCAATCGACTGCTGACTGTTCGATAAAATACTGGTCAATTGACCAATGTTGGTTACGGTGGTTTCAACAACACTTCGGCCTTGTTCGGCATTATTCGCGGCTTGATGTACACCCTCTACCGCAACCGACGTGCTTTCCGATATTTCGCCTATCGTTGCCACCATTTGCTGAACCGCAGTAGCCATCGATGCAGTGTGGTCCGTTTGAGTATGGAACTGCTCCATAACCCCTTCTAGCTCACGATGCATATTATCGGTACTGGCCGTTAACTGCGCCGATTTTTCTTGGGTGCCACTAATTAACTGCTCAAGCTTATCCAACAGATCATTGAGGTGGTGGCTGATATCAAATAGCTCATCTTTGCCTTTCAAGTCAGAGCGCAGTCCCATGTTGTTTGTTTCGCTAATGCTTCGAATGGTGCCAAGCAAGCTGTTTACTCGTGTATTGATTGAGCGAGAGATCTGCCAAATCAATGCGAAAATAACACCTAAGATCAGGGCAGTAATGACTTGCTTGATGGTCGACATTTGTTCATCACGCTTTGCAGCAGCAGAGCTAAGGGCTGTCGAAAAGGTTTCAAATTGCTCTTCTACGGCATGAGATAATGCGCGAGTTTCACCAAGTAGGCCTTGGTCGTAAGCGACTCCTACAACTTGTTTTTGTGCCGCTACTAGCTTACCTGTTTTGATGAGCTCCGGAGCATATAGCCCAACAAGCAAATCACTATTGAATTGACCTGATTTGATTGCAGAGTCAAAACGAACCAAAGCCAGCAATTGCTGGTGGTCGGAGCGTTGCTTGGCTTCTAACAGTGCTTGCTCGTAACCAAAAAGAAGGCCACTCTTTGCATCAAGTCCGTAGCGTTGGTAAACACTGACCAGATTCTGAAAGCCCTTTTGGTATGCCAGAAGGTCTTGTTTGAATCGTTGACTGGAAGGTAATTCATTGCTCGTGAGTATGCTCGCAAGCTCTTTTTCGGTATTTAGAAACTTATCAACATTCGCATCAAATTTGTTTAAGTATTTGTCATTACTACGCAGTAAGAAATCTTTCTCGTTTCTGCGTAAGTTGAGTAAACGTATTTCTAGATCGCCAACGAGTTTGATGGCGTGGTTAAGTTCATTGCTCTTATTGGCGAAATGGGATGACGTACCCAAAAGGGCCACGATGCCTAAAATGGCGATAACTCCGAGGAAGTAGAGTTTTTGCCTAATAGTCATATTGTTGTTTCCTGAATAAGTAACTAAAAAGAGAAATCCAATGAGATTTCCCAAGGGCTAGCAAACGTTGTTCAACTAACATGTCGAGAAAACGACATGCATTAATACAGCACTTTCTTACGTTGCTGCTTTTTCGCTCCATGCTTGTTCTTGGTATCAAGTCTTCGGCGTTGAGAAGCGCGGGTTGGTTTTGTTTTAATACGCTTCTTCTCCTGTAAGGCGGCAGCTTTAATTAAAGCTTGAAGCCGATTCAGGGCGTCTTCCTTATTTTGTTCTTGCGTGCGAAATTGTTGCGCTTTGATGATGATCACGCCATCTTTAGTTATACGACTGTCAGAAAGAGCAAGTAATCGTTCTTTGTAGAAGTCAGGTAAGCTGGAATGTCGGATATCAAAGCGTAAATGTATAGCGGACGCTACCTTGTTAACGTTCTGGCCACCATTTCCTTGAGCTCTAATTGGGGATAATTGAATTTCCCACTCTTGAATTGTGACGGAGTTCGAAATTTTGAGCATGATAAGTAAATGCCGGTAAGGACGATTGAAAGAGCTGATAAATTAACATCACAGATGTACAAATAGAAGAAAAGACATGAGCACGATTGATTTTAGGCCCTATGAGGGATTCATATTTGATATGGATGGTACTTTAATAGATACCATGCCAGCCCATTTGGCTGCTTGGCAAGCAACCGCAGATCGCTTTGATTTTCCGTTTTGTCAGGAGTGGTTTCACAGTTTAGGGGGCATGCCGAGCTTTAAAATTGTTGAGGAGCTAAACCGTGTGCATGAGCTTTCATTAGACCCTAAAACCGTCGCTACATTTAAAATGGAAACGTTCGCTGCTATGGAGCTGCACGGGGACGTTATTCCGTGCACTAATATCGTGTTAGAAGAATATTTGGGCCACAAGAAAATAGCGGTCGGAACTGGCAGTCAACGAGAAAGTGCCATGCGCTTGTTGAGCCACTCCGGTTTATTGGACAAGTTGGATGTTGTGGTAACAGCAAGTGATGTAGAGAACCATAAGCCTTTTCCGGATACCTTTTTGGTGGCGGCCGAGCATCTTGGGTTGGAAGCGTCACAATGTCTTGTATTCGAGGATACCGAGCTAGGTAAACGAGCGGCGCATGCAGCGGGTATGGATTGCGTTATGGTGCAAGATAACGAGTTAATCTTTTTTCCAAAACCATAGTAAAAAGAGCGATAAAGCGAGATCAAAATGGGGTGCAAACGCACCCCATTAACTTTTACAACATCATAGATAAAGTATCATAAATGTTTATTCAGGTTGAACTAGCTCTTGGTATTCAAACGAAGGAACCACAACCTCTACGCGACGGTTTTTCTCACGACCTTCACGAGTGCTGTTGTCAGCAACTGGGTTTTCTTCACCCATGCCTTTCACAGTTAAACGATCTGAGTCAATGCCTGCAGCAGTTAGGTAATCCGCAACAGATTGAGCACGACGCTCAGACAGTTTTTGGTTGTAAGTCGCAGGACCAGAGCTATCCGTGTAGCCAGTGATCTCTACTTGAGCTTGAGGGTATTCGTTCAAGAATGATACGAAGTTGTCTAGACGCTCCGAAACAGAGTCTGTTAGCTTAGCACTGTCGAATTCAAACGTACCTGTACCGTACTCTTCTTTGTGCACTTTGCTCATCATCACTGGTTCTGGATCTGGCTCAACCACTTCTTCTGTTACAACTGCCGCAACCACTGGTGCAGCCGCAAATTTGTAGTTAAAGCCAATACCGAAGAAGTTAGCGTCCATGTCGTCCCACACGTCATCAGACAGGTCTTGATAGCGTTGATATTCTGCGCGTACGCTCCAGTTTCTGTCGATAGCGTATTCAGCACCTAGCGAGCCAGTTGGAACGAAATCTTTTTCGTCATCAGACATCATGTAAGCACCACCGATCTTAGCGAATAAGTTCCAAGAATCGTTCAAGTGCCAGTTAAATTTAGGTGCGAGAGTTAAAGCCGTTAAATTGCCGTCGATCGTATTAACTGTATTAGCCCCTGACTTAAAGTTAGCTTTGTAATCGCCTAAGAAGTCGACACCATACTCTAGCCCGATGATATCGGTGAAGTCATAACCGATATGTAGTCCAGCACCAAAAGCTTCATCATCACAAGGGCTATTTAGATAGCAAGCATCGTCAAGTGTAGTCATGCCTACTTTGCCCCCGATATACATTTCAGCTTGAGCAGAGTTTAAAAGCGCGCTACTACCAGCTACCACTGCTGCTACTGCAATTGCTACTTTGTTCATAATGTTTCCTTGTATTGATTGCATATTAACTTCTACTTCGTTTTATCAAAAAATTAGAAAAAACCAGCGTTTATAAGAAATTAGTTTAATATTCTAATCATTTCATATCAAGCAACAATATCTTTGAACTTGATCAACATTTACTAACCAATAACACCTCACAAACTTCTGATATTTCTTACATTGTAGTAAAGATTTTTGGGGTCATAAGAAAATTGATGATTATTTTGAACTTTTTTTCGTAAAGTTTATTTTACATTGTGCGCGGTGGTTAACAGATGGTTTTTATTTGCATTTATTTGCAAAAACTGATTGCAAGTCTACGCCTAAGCCGATAAGTTACTTAAACGCTAGACAGAAAATGACCAGAGCCCTTGATGCTGCTCGCTTTGTGAACAATGTTGCAATGAGTTCAGTTGGCAAAAATTGGGTCGGAAATAAAAACCAGGAAGTAGAAGTAATGTTTCAAACTGATGATGTAAGAATAAATAGAGTAAAAGAGTTATTGCCACCTGTAGCAGTATTAGAGAAGTTCCCAGCGACTGAAACCGCTTCTTCGACCACTTTTGATTGCCGTAATGCCATTCACAATATTCTTGAAGGAAAAGATGACCGATTGCTTGTAATTGTTGGCCCGTGTTCCATTCACGATCCTGCTGCTGCGGTTGAATATGGTAAAAAGCTAAAAGTATTACGTGATGAACTTGGTGAACAACTAGAAGTTGTGATGCGAGTTTATTTTGAGAAACCGCGTACAACGGTAGGATGGAAAGGTCTGATCAACGACCCTTACCTAAATGATACCTACAAGCTGAATGATGGTCTGCGTATTGGACGTAAGCTTCTTCTTGATCTTACCGATATGGGCTTGCCGACCGCGAGTGAGTTCTTAGATATGATCACGCCCCAGTACGTGGCGGATCTGATCAGTTGGGGTGCTATCGGTGCTCGTACGACAGAATCTCAGGTTCACCGTGAGCTTGCTTCTGGTCTTTCTTGTCCTGTTGGGTTTAAAATGGTACAGACGGGAACATTAAGATCGCGAGCGATGCGATTCGTTCTGCAAGTGCTTCTCACCACTTCTTATCAGTAACAAAATACGGACATTCTGCGATCGTAGAAACCGCTGGCAATCCTGATTGCCATATCATTCTCCGTGGTGGTAAAGAGCCAAACTACAGTGCAGCGCATGTTGCTCAAATTAAAGATGAGTTAGACGGCGCAGGGCTATCGAAAAAAGTGATGATTGATTTTAGCCACGCTAACAGCTCGAAGCAGTTCAAACGTCAAATGTTGGTATCTGATGACGTATCAGAGCAAATCGCTGGTGGCGAAGAAGCAATTTTTGGTGTGATGATTGAGTCTCATTTAGTTGAAGGTCGCCAAGACTTAGTGGATGGCAAAGCGACCACTTATGGTCAGTCGATTACCGATGCATGTATCGGTTGGGAAGACACGGAAACCGTACTTCGTCAGCTTTCAGATGCAGTAAAAGCGCGCCGTAACAAATAAGCTCAACAGAAAGAACTTTTTAAAGAGCCAGAGGCATTGTGTCTCTGGCTCTTTTTTATTGAGAATTACTCGCATCTCTTTCTATTGTTTCTGCTTTCCTATATGTTATCTGTATGCGCTGTAACCAAAAGGAATTTGGAATTGAATCGTAATGTATGGCTATTATCCCTTTGCCAAGCCCTATTAATGACAGGGAATATTTTACTCATATCTGTTATTGCCCTTATTGGCAAAACACTTGCGCCGTCATCAAGTTTTATTACGTTGCCCGTTGCGCTGCAATTTTTAGGACTGATGGCTGCGACGATCCCAGCATCACTGATTATGGGCAAGTTAGGACGTCGCCTTGGGTTTAGTCTCGGTAATGTTATTGGCATTTTGGGTGCCAGCCTAGCGACGTATGCGTTAAGTCAACAGAACTTCTATCTATTCTGTGTTTCTACCTTTTTGCTCGGTGTTGGTATTGGCTTCGGTACGCTATACAGATTTGCTGCTATTGAAGTGTGTGAAGAGTCGGCAAGACACAGGGCGATTTCGATATCTATGGCGGGAGGGGTACTAGCGGCGATACTTGGCCCTAATTTGGCGGTGTATTCGCAGCAATGGTCAAATGATGGTTTGTACATTAGTGCTTTTGCCGTGCTTATTGGACTTTATATAACTGCGTTGATCGTGCTGCAAACGATTCGTTTTCCACCAGCACACACGCAAGTTCTACATACTAAAGCGGATAAAGTGGGGGACATTATCCGTCGACCTAATTTCATGCTAGCGGTTATCGCCGCAATGGTTGCGTATGCGGTAATGAACATTTTAATGACAGCAACGCCTCTGGCGATGATTGGTTGTGGCTTTGATTTTGACAAAGCGGCAGGAGTGATCGAATGGCATGTGCTGGGCATGTTTGCACCGGCGTTTGTCACGGGACGCTTGATAGAGCGGTTTGGCGCGAAGAATATGATTTTAGCCGGTGGATTGCTATTTGTTGCTTGCATTGGAATTAACATACACGGAGTGTCCATTTGGCACTTTAGTTTTGCTTTAGTTCTGTTAGGCGTTGGTTGGAACTTTATGTTTATCGCGGCAACTGGGTTATTTAGTCAAAGCTATGAAGCGAAAAACAGGAGCAAGGCTCAGGCATTTAATGAATTCTTCGTGTTCAGTTGTGTCACTATCACTGCATTACTATCTGGCTGGCTTGAATCCACCGTAGGTTGGCAAAACCTTAATTTGTACGTTCTTCCTTTTGTGCTACTCGTCATCGTGATGTTTGCTTTGAAAACGAACAAAGAAACGGAATCCCAAACGGCTTGATTAGATCTTCTATACATGGCCCGGCATAACGTGTCGGGTTTTGTTTATTAGCTCAACTCCACAACTTCTTCTTTATATTTTTATTGATAATGTGAATTCCCACACTAAAAATGTCGATTTGATAAGACTTTTTATCTAACTTTTTGTAATAAAAATAAAAATACTGTATATATCTTGCCGAAAATCAATAAAAACTACAGAAGTTTCGTCTATGTCAGCCAATATTTCTCATAAAGCTCAAGAAACTCTCGTGAGGGAGTCTGAGGAACTCGTCTCAACAACGAACCTACAAGGTGTTATTACGTATTGTAACGAAGCCTTTTGCCGTGTTGCTGAGTACACTCACGAAGAACTCGTCGGTCAGAATCATAATATCGTTCGCCACAATGACATGCCTAAAGCCGCTTTCGGCGATATGTGGGCACGTCTTAAGCAAGGCAAAGCCTGGCGCGGCATGGTTAAGAATGCCACTAAGTCGGGCGGTTACTATTGGGTTGATGCCTATGTCACCCCTATTTATGAAAATAACCACGTTGTTGGTTATCAATCTGTGCGCGTGAAGCCAAAGCGAGAGTGGGTTGATATAGCCACGAAAGCCTACAAGAGTATGCGCGCCGCCGAGAAGTCAGGTCGTACTTGGTCGTTGAAACTCAATGAAACCATTCGCTATGCGATTCTACTTGGCGCATTGACCGCACCTGCTGCCGCATATGCATTGTCTATTGAAGGTCCATTGGCTTGGCTTGCAAGTGCACTACCTGCGAGTGTTCTAGCGTTGTTATTCCGCCAAGAGTTAATTGATACGCCTCAACAACTGAAAAAGTTACAAAAGCAATACGACAGCGTGAGTCGCTTGATCTATTCCGGCAACACGGCGTTTTCGATTGCTGATTTCCATATCAAAATGCTGTCCGCTAGAATTCGAACCGTGTTGGGAAGAATGACAGACTCCGCACTGCCGTTGCAGCATTGTGCTGAAGAGTTGAGCCAAACCACAGCAGAAGTTTCGGCTGCATTAAATCAGCAAAACACCGATATTCATCGCGTACGTGATGCGACTCAAGAGGTGGAGTCTTCGGCGAATTCAGTCTCTTCTAGCACCAATGATGCCCATATGCTAATTGATGACACCTTGAAGTCATGCTTGATGGCGAAGGAAACCATCGATCAAACGCACACCAATCTAACGCAGTTGAGCCTTCAAGCTGAAAAAGCGACGGAAACGACGTATCAACTGAGTGATCAGGCGCAGAAAGTGAATCATTTGATGGAAGAGATTGGCGGGATCGCAGAACAAACCAATTTACTGGCACTTAACGCGGCAATTGAAGCGGCGAGGGCGGGTGAGCAAGGTCGTGGTTTTGCTGTTGTTGCCGATGAGGTGCGTGCGCTCTCTGGTCGCACATCCAATGCAACTGAACAAATCCAAGCGTCTATCTCTGCTATGTTGGCGACGATACAAAGTTGGCAAAAAGACATTCTGGCAAACAAAGAGCAAACGGATACATGTTCTCAGGTTGCCGAACAAAGCGCGCTTCGTTTGTCTGAGGTTGAACAGATGATGCAAAGCATGAGTGGGTTGATGGTCGATGTGGCGGAAGCGGCGAATAACCAGCTGAAGCTATCCAGCGATGTAAATCAGCATATTCACTCTATTGCTTCTACGGCAGAGCAAAACTTGGCAGCAACGCACTCCGTAGAGCAAAACAGCCGTCAGTTGAAAGAGCAAGTACAAGATTTCTATCAGCTCGCGCTTCGATTTGAAGACAAATAGCCGTAACGAAAGTCGTTGTGTTCACTTTCTGGCTGTGTTTATACAAATAGGGGCCAGATAAAAGAAAGCCCCGCCATTGCTGGCGGGGCTTTTCAGTTTTCACATTCGCAATAGAGAAAACTGATTATCTTTTTACTGCAATTACGCTAGTAGTTCTTTTGCTGTATTTACTACGTTTTCCGTAGTGAAACCGAACATTTTGAACAGTTCACCAGCAGGTGCAGATTCACCGAATGAAGTCATACCGATGATGCGACCGTCGAAACTTCTACTGCTAGCTCAACTTCAGAACCTGTTGCGATAAGGATTAGCTCTGGCTTGCCTTCGCAATCTTTCAGGATGTAACCACCTTTCGCGATGTTTGCTAATTGCTCCGCATCACGCTCTTGTTGCGCTAGGTTCTGACGAGAGAAGATAAGCGCAGTTGGTGCATCTTTACGTTCAATCGCTAGTTTCCAAGCCACTGCTGATTCAACTTGGTCACATGGACGCCATGTGCTCATGTTTGGCGTTAGACGTAGCGATGCCATTTGCTCAACCGGTTGGTGAGTTGGGCCATCTTCGCCAAGACCGATAGAATCGTGCGTGTACACTTGGATGTTCTGAATCTTCATCAGAGCCGCCATACGCATTGCGTTACGAGCGTATTCCATGAACATTAGGAATGTCGCGCCGTAAGGAACGAAACCACCGTGTAGCGCAATACCGTTCATGATCGCCGTCATACCGAATTCACGTACACCGTAGTGGATATAGTTACCAGAGAAGTCACTTGCTTCTAGAGACTTAGAACCAGACCACATGGTTAGGTTAGAAGGCGCTAGGTCAGCAGAGCCGCCCATGAACTCAGGTAGTAGAGTACCAAATGCTTCTAGAGCGTTTTGAGATGCTTTACGTGATGCAATGTTTGCTGGGTTTGCTTGAAGATCGGCAATGATTTGGCTTGCTTTCTCTTCCCACTGTGCAGGAAGCTCACCGTTTACGCGGCGTTTAAATTCAGCTGCCAGCTCAGGGTACGCTGCTTCATAAGCTGCAAATTTCTCGTTCCACGCTGCTTCCTTAGCTGCGCCTGTTTCTTTCGCTGACCATTCTGCGTAGACTTCTTGCGGAATTTCAAAAGGACCGTGCTCCCAACCTAGTTCTTTGCGTGTTGCTGCGATTTCTTCTGCACCTAGTGGCGCACCGTGACAGTCGTGTGAACCAGATTTGTTTGGTGAACCAAAACCGATGATTGTCTTAGTACAGATAAGTGTAGGACGTGGATCCGCTTTCGCCGCTTCGATTGCAGCGTTGATCGCTTCAGAATCGTGACCGTCTACTGCTGGGATTACGTGCCAGCCGTACGCTTCAAAACGCTTAGGCGTGTCGTCAGAGAACCAACCTTCAACGTGACCATCGATAGAGATGCCGTTGTCATCCCAGAATGCGATCAGTTTGCCTAGGCCTAGCGTACCTGCTAGAGAACATGCCTCGTGCGAGATACCTTCCATTAGACAGCCGTCGCCCATGAACACGTAAGTGAAGTGGTCAACGATGTCGTGGCCTTCTTTGTTGAACTGTGCTGCTAGCGCTTTCTCAGCTAGAGCCATACCAACCGCATTAGTGATGCCTTGACCTAGAGGACCCGTTGTGGTCTCGATACCAGGCGCGTAGCCGTACTCTGGGTGACCTGGAGTCTTAGAGTGAAGCTGACGGAAGTTTTTCAGATCATCGATAGATAGCTCGTAACCGCTCAAGTGCAGTAGAGAGTAAATTAGCATTGAGCCGTGGCCGTTAGACAGTACGAAGCGGTCGCGGTCGGCCCACTCTGGGTTTGATGGGTTGTGGTTTAGGTGAGAGCGCCAAAGAACTTCAGCGATATCAGCCATGCCCATAGGTGCACCTGGGTGACCAGAGTTAGCTTGTTGAACACCATCCATGCTTAGCGCACGAATTGCATTTGCTAGATATTTACGATCCATAGTGATTACTTCTCGATAAGGGTTTAAATAGAGGGAACTCGTCGAAACAAGTTCAAATAGAAAATCTTGAATAAGCGCTGATGGTAAAAGCGAGTAGACGGGCTACTCGCTTTTGGTAAGCAATTAAAGCTTAGCTTCGATCATCGCTTCTAGTTTACCTTGGTCAACGGCGAAGTTGCGGATGCCTTCAGCCAGTTTCTCAACCGCCATTGGGTCTTGGTTGTGTTCCCATAGGAACTCAGAATGAGTCATTGGTGCAGGACGCTCAGCTGCGCCTTTAGAGTCAACCAACTTCTCAACCACTTCGCCTTCTGCCGCTTCTAGCTCAGCAAGTAGAGCAGGAGCGATAGTTAGACGGTCACAGCCAGCCAGTTCTAGGATCTCACCGATGTTACGGAAGCTTGCGCCCATTACTACCGTTTTGTAGCCGTACTCTTTGTAGTAGTTGTAGATCTTAGTTACAGACAGTACGCCTGGATCTTCTTGAGCTTCGAAGTCACGGCCTTCTTTCGCTTTGTACCAGTCCATAATACGGCCAACGAATGGAGAGATTAGGAATACGCCAGCTTCTGCACAAGCACGCGCTTGAGCGAATGAGAATAGAAGCGTTAGGTTACAGTTGATGCCTTCTTTCTCTAGGATTTCTGCTGCGCGGATACCTTCCCAAGTAGACGCTAGTTTGATAAGGATGCGGTCGTTAGTGATGCCTGCATCGTTGTACATTTTTACTAGTTGACGTGCTTTCGCTACGCTGCCTTCCATATCGTAAGATAGGCGCGCGTCAACTTCTGTAGAGATACGACCTGGAATAGTTTTTAGGATTTCTTTACCGATGTTTACTGCAAGCATGTCACAAGTGTCTTGAACTTGTTGAGCTTTGTCGTTGCTCTGTGCTTTAGCATATTCGATTGAAGCATCGATTAGAGGTGCGTACTCTGCGATTTGAGCGGCTTTCAGGATAAGAGAAGGGTTAGTTGTTGCGTCTTCTGGTTGATACTTTTTGATTGCATCAATTTCGCCAGTGTCTGCTACTACAGTCGTTAGTTTACGAAGTTGCTCTAACTTGTTGCTCATAATCGATCATCCTATTTAAATGGGCTTAAGCGTGATTTTTGTTATCACAGCTTGTGCATTTGCAAGCGAGTTAGCTAATCGTCTCATCGCATTTAATGAGACATCTGCTCAGCCAACTACGGAAAATTTCGTTACCGAACAAATGCAATGAACATTTGATCGATAGCTGAGTAAATGATGTGTCCATATTTATCCTATCTATGCTGAAAGTCAATCGCTGAAATCGACTTATAGTGAACTTCATCAACGTTTTTTTACTGTGTGTTTAGTGGTTAACCCAAATAAACGTTTGCCCTTATTGTTCAAAGCTTGAGCGTTGTACGCTAAGGGTAAAAAATTGTAGTGAGAAAATGTTATTGCGATGAGCAAATGTAGCGTTTAAATTGATAAAGAACATATGCTAAGTCAATGAGCATATGCTCACTTATTGCATACAATATCGATCCTCTTAAAGGGCGAGAGAAACCATGAGCAGTTCTAATCAAGATATTTCCATTGAAAACACGGATTTGTTGACAGAGATTTCCGTCGCGTATTATCAAGACGGTGCGACTCAGGAAGAGATATCGAGAAAATTTGCCATATCACGCGCAAAGGTCGGGCGAATGCTCAAGCAGGCGCGTGATGAAGGCATCGTTGAAATTACCGTTAAATACCACCCGGTGTTTAGCGCCAAGATTGAACAACGTTTGATCGAGCGATTCGGCGTTAAGCGCGCGCTTGTTGCTCTTGATCAGCCGAATGAAGAGGCACAGCGACTACAGGTGTCGGGATTGGTGTCCAATTATCTCACCAGCACGCTTAAAAACGGCATGGTGGTGACCGTTGGACAAGGGCGTAACGTATCTTCTGTCGCTCACCATATTGGTGTTATTACGCCGCGTGACTGTAAATTTGTATGTGGTATCGGCGGTATTCACCCACGTGGTGGTATGTATAACGCCGATCACATTTGTCGTCAGTTAGCGAAAAAGTACGGTGGAACGTCCGAAACTCTCTATGCGCCGGCTTATGCAGAGAACAGAGAACAGAAGTTGGCTTTCATGCAAAATGCAACCGTGAAACAAACGCTCGATTTGGCACGTAAAGCCGATGTCGCTTTGGTCGGTATTGGTGACATGAGCGAAAACAGTTACATGGTGGACTTAGGTTGGTTTACGCCAGATGAGGTCGTTCAGTCGAGACTTCAACAAGGCGTGGTCGGGGACTTTGCAGGTTATGATTTCTTTGATATTCACGGTAATGTTGCCAACACCGTAATGAGTGACCGAGTGATTGGCCTTGGTATTGAAGAGTTTCGCCCAATATCGGAAGTCATCGCGATTGCAGCGGAGAACAGTAAGCCGCTCGCCTTACTTGGAGCATTAAGAACCGGAGCGATAGACGTGATCGCCACAAGCGTCAGCAACGCATTAACGGTGCTCAACTTAGATGAGCAAATGCACGGCAACGCGGCATCTGAGAGTTAGCACAAATAATATGCAATTTATGTAATCAGGCTGCGAGGAGTTATAAATGACTCGCAGCCTGATTTCGTTTTCAAGTTAAAAATATTCTCTAGGAGTAGCTTTAAATTTGTACATCTACTCTGGAGAACACAATGAAAAAGACACTTCTTGCTGCACTGATTATGGGGCTAACTGGTGCGGCGCACGCCGAGCAAAAAGTCGTAGCGGGTTACTTTGCGGATTGGCAGTACGCAAATGCAGAAAACCCATACACGGTGAACGATATTCCCGCCGATAAACTGACGCACGTGATTTACGCGTTTCTTAGTATGTGCGGCCCTCATACCGGTGCTTCTGAAACGGTACAAAAACTGGTTGCCGAACAATGTGAAGGAAAAGATCCGTATACGGCGATCATTGTCGATACCGAAGCAGCATTAGAAAAGGACTTTGGCGATGTCTCCGTTAACGTGCCATACAAAGGCCACTTCGCTCAACTTGCTGAAATGAAGAAACAACATCCTGATCTTAAAATGCTCCCTTCTTTTGGTGGTTGGACAATGTCCGAACCGTTCCATGCTATGGCGAAAAGCAAACAAGCGATGGATCAATTCTCAAAAACTGCCGTTAAGTTGATTGCTCAATATGATTTCTTTGATGGTATTGATCTGGATTGGGAATACCCAGGTGGTGGCGGTTTAACAACGTCGCCTTGGAACCCTGACACCAAGCTTTCTGATGAACAAAAAGCATCTGAGCGTGAGGCCTTTACCTATTTGGTGAAAACCATGCGTGCAGAGTTAGATGAACTCACGAATCAAACCAAACGTGAATACGAGCTCTCTACTGCTGTAGGCGTTGGTCCAAAAGCAGCAGGTATCGATTGGAAAGCCGCGGAGCCGTACCTAACTAACATGTTTGCAATGACGTATGACTTCCTTGGTGGTTGGGGGCAGCAAACCGGGCATACTACCAACTTGCATGCGACTGAGCGAAGCTGGTGGGGCATGGGCGCAGACGTGTTCATCAACCAGATGATCGAGCTCGGTATTCCAAGTGAGAAACTGGTGATTGGCGCTGCGTTTTACGGGCGTGGCTGGCAAGGCACCAAAGACTTCTCGGGTGGCTTACCAACGCAAGATCTTGTATCCGAGCAAGGAGCGCAGTTTGGTACGGGTGAGAACGGCTATTTCATGTTTTGGGATTTGGTGAAGAACTATGGAGCGGAGCAGGGCTACGAGTACAAGTATGATGAGCAATCTCAAGCGCCTTACTTGTGGCATCCTGTAAAGAAAGTCTTTATCTCTTACGAAGATCAACGCTCGATCAAAGCCAAAGCAAATTGGGCTAAACAGGCGAACTTAGGTGGCATTTTTACCTGGGAATTATCAGGCGACCCGAAAGGCGAGTTGGTGGAGGTGATGTACCAAGAAATGAATAAATAAAACCTTCTAAGCAAAGCGATCGTAGTTATTCAACTACGGTTTCTTTGCTTTGGTTCTGCTTCGTAAAAGCGATCAAGTCTTCAAGCGATAAAGGTTTAGAGTAGAAGTAGCCCTGAATCAAATCACAACCGCAAGCTTTTAACTCATTCAGTTGCTGCAGCGTCTCTACTCCTTCAGCTAGTACTTTCATTTCAAAGTTTTTGCCGATAGAAATGATATTCTTAACCATATTCAGCGCTTTTTTGTCATGCTCAATGTGATCGACAAAGCTCTTGTCAATCTTCACCTCGTCAATAGGTAGCGTACGCAACATGCTTAACGAAGAGTAGCCAGTCCCGAAATCATCGAGCGAGATTTTAAAGCCAAGAGCATGCAAGCGCTCGCAAATTGGTGCGAACTTTTCAAGATCTTCAATAAACAGGTTTTCGGTGATCTCTAGGGTAATCTTTGAACATTCGATGCCGCGTTTCTCAATAGCATTCATAAGATTAGTAATGAATTTGGCGTGAACAAACTGTTTGACCGAGATGTTAATAGACATCTGGATAGATGTATCAATATTACCAGTCAGTTTAGCCATATCTGTCAGGCTATTTTCAATGATTTGTTCACCAATACGAACCATCAACCCAGTGCTTTCTGCGACGGGAATAAATTCACTTGGTGGGACTAAGCCGAGCTCATCATCACTCCAACGAATAAGCGCTTCGACACCATAGATATCGCCTTCTAGGTTTAACTGAGGTTGATAAACCATATGAAGCGCTTGCTTATCTATCGCGAGCCTCAGGCGTTGCTCAATTTTCATTTTACGCAGATGTGTAGCTTGCATCTGTTGATTGAACAGGCTGTATACGTTGCGTTGTTTTTTCGCTTGATACATCGCAATATCGGCTGACAGGAGCAGTTCATCTAATGTTTCACCATGGTGTGGATAGCAGGCAATACCAATACTGCAACTGAGCAGGAACTGACTGTCATTGACTTCGTAGGGTTCTGATAGCGCCTTTATTAAGTCGCTCGCTAGTCTTTTAACGCTTACTTCATCAATTCGATTTGTTAGAAAAATAAACTCGTCACTGGCTTCACGGATGATTAATCGGCCATCGTTAACAAAGGTGTTTAAGCGGATAGATATTTGTTTTAGAACTTCGTCGCCAAAGTCATGACCATGTGTGTCGTTGACTGATTTGAAATTATCAATATCGATAAACATCAAAGAAAAAGGATTCCCTTTCCCAGAGAGCCAGTGTCGAATGTTTGCGCGTAGGTACTCTCGGTTTGGTAATCCAGTGAGATGATCGTGGTTCGCTTGATAGAGCAAACGCAGTTTTGTTTTGTGTTCATTGTTCGCAATGGAGCGGAATAAAGCGTAAAAAGCACCTTGGACGATAAGAAAAACAATCGAGTACAGTGCAAACTGTTCGTAAAATCCGCGCTTAATAAAATTCAAATCTGTCGAGGAAGAGGCCCAAAGATGATAATCAGGAAGGTATCTCAATGTGATTAACTCACTCAGGCGAGAATTGTCGACAACAATATTTAGCGCTCGTGTGAGCTCTTTTAGTTGCGCCATATCCCAGCCTGAATCTTTTGTGATTTGAGCCATAACGGCTTTTATATCTAAATCATTGGCAGGTTTTAGGTAATCTTCTAGGGTTGTATCTTCTGACGAGCTAAAAGTAAGGTAGCCATCACTGCGGATCAATGTGACCCGGTTGTGCTCATTGGCATGGATGTCGTTACGAAAAACCGAAGATGAATTCATATTAAAGCCAGCCGTCATCACTGCTTGTACAACACCATCTTTATTTGGAATTGCTTTTCGGATCGGAATCACAAGTGAATCTTGAGCTGGCATAAAATACGTTCGACCTATAATCATTCGGTCGGAGTTGAGCGCTGCCAAAAAGGTATCACGAGTCAGTGGATCTTGTTTTAGATTATGCAGCTTTGCCAAGATCAAATTGGAGCTTACGGCGATGTAGTCTCCATCGGGGTTGGTTAGGCCGAATCCAATAATCGCCGGATGGATACTGAGCAGTTTGTCCAGCATCGGGCGAGTTTGAACTGCTGCTGTACGAGTAAAGTCATTTCTCTCGACCAACTGATGACCAATGACTTCAAGTAACGATTCTTGTCCTTTCAGAAGTGATTCGACAGAAGAGGCAAACAGCTCCAATTGTAGGAGCTGCTTATCTTTGTACTTATTCAGGGTTGACTCATAATGGTAGCGGCCAAACAACACGAACAGCACGGCGCTTATCGTAAGTAGCGCCATGTATAGTGTCCAAATGCTCTTCTTTAACCTGACCATGCCGCTTCGATAGCTCCTAGATTAGCGAGTAATGGGTAATGAGTGGTCTGCGCCCCATTCTGTCCATGACCCGTCATAGACCGATAAATCACGCCAACCTAACTGGTATGCTGCTAGCAGCAAAATACAGGCCGTTACACCTGAGCCACAACTGAAAATGATTGATTTATCATTATATAACGTTAGTGCACTAAATGCTTGTTTCAATTCCGAGTCTGCCTTTATAAAGCCATTACTCAATAATGTTTGGAAAGGGAGGCAAACAGAATTAGGAATATGACCAGAACGCAGTCCTTCTCTTGGCTCTGGTACCTCGCCTAAAAAACGTGCACGTGAGCGAGCGTCAACAATGTTTGCACTGCAATTGTTTGAGTACTCTAATATTGCATTTGCGTCCAAAAAAGCATGTTTATTTAATTTCCCGGTAAAGTTTCCAAGCTGCTTAGCTTCTGACAAGACATCCGTGACAGGCAGTCCAGCCTCAATCCAAGCCGGGAGGCCACCATTAAGCACTTTGACATTATCGTGCCCCATCGCCTTGAACATCCACCATGCGCGCGGAGAGGCGAGTGTTCCTGAGTTGTCATAAACAACAATAAGGTCTTCGTTGTTCAGGCCAAGTTTCTGAGCGCTGTGATTAAATCCTTCTTCTGTTGGCATCATATGAGGGAGATTGGTATCTGGCAGACAAAAGTCATTGTCGTAGTCGAAACGCAATGAGCCTGGAATCCACTTATTGGTGATCTTTTTCCCTTCGGAAGGAATTTGAAAACGAATACTCGCGTCTAGAAGTTTTACATTTGGTTGGTCTAATAAAGCATGAAGTTCTTTGGCATCGATCAATGCTTGCATGGTTAAATCCTTCTGATTTGGGAAGTCCGCACAGTATCTTTACTCACAGCGAATGAATGAAAGGGATGAGTCAAAACTTGAGCGGGATGCTTGGTGGAACAACGCAATAGAGCCCACTGGACAAGATGCGGACACTGGAACCGTCACTCGTTGTTGCTCTATCTCAGGTGAATTAATAGTGAGGTACCGACGTTGACCATCAAGGGACTGAGTTAAAGTGTTGCTAATGACAGTGGCTGAAACCGTGTTCTCATCCGTCTGCTTAATGAGCAACAAGAGCACAAGTAGGGCAATGAAACCGCTGAAGACCAACATATAGGTTTTGGGATTATCCAATTTGCGCTCCATTGCTATTGTTTCAAGTAATCATTTTGTTTTACAACAAAAAAATCGCATGTTCAAAGAACGATGCGATTTTGTCTTAAAACCTGTGGCTTGCGCCAGTCCCGAGTATCAATGCTCACCAATAGAGCATCTTACATGCGCCATGTCGTATTTCCGGTTGAGACGACTTTTTGAAGAGGTTCTGAGCCATCGTAGAACCAAATTTCGACTAACAGGTTATCTTGGCTGTCCGAGGTGGAGAAGTCTAATTTAGCTTTCCCACTCGTCAGCGCAGCAGAAGCAATATTGCTCGAATATTTCGCTTGGTAGGTTCCAGACGCATCTTCACGGTACTCCTTATAAATGCTCAGATGTGCGCGCTGTAAAGAGTAACCACTAATATCTACCGCAAGTGAGCTTTCTAACCTTGGGTCATAATCGAACCCATCTGGTACGTCTAAATTTTGCATGCTTGGCTCTTCAACAATAACGGTAGTTTGAGCTGGAGGTGGAGTAGCGCTATCGTTGCTTTTGTCGCCACCGCCGCCACCGCCACCACCGCAGGCTGTTAACGCTAATCCCATGATGATTGTGATTAAGTTTTTCATGATGCTTCTCCTATGGAATGTAACGTTTGTTTGCTTTAGGTTGGGTATGCCAGTTTGCTCCTTCTCGCCCACCAGACTCGGCGTAGGTGGCAAACTCTGGGTAAGCGTCAACTAAGTCAACTTTCTCTAGCGGCCAATTCCACTCTTCGACGATAAGCAATGCCCAAGGGAGATTGTTCGCTGTTTTGAAGTACACGCCTCGAGCCGGGTCACTTGCGTCTACGCCCACGCCATATAGGTTTGCGTCATCAAACTGCTCAGTTGGTGCTTGGTTTGGCAAATGTACTTCCCATTTTCTACCTGGTTGAAAGGTGATGCCATCGCCGTGATATGTATTGGGTGTGGCAAAGATAAATGGGTCATAAGGCATGGCCTGTAGCGCTGAGCGGTCGGCTCCTTCCTTAAAGTAGATGGTCAGTGTGAAAGACAACGCGACGTTATCATTGCAACCCGTTTGGGTTCGAAAATACGCACATTGACTTTGCGCATACTGACTTAGGTCGTCACTGATAATGAAGATGGCTTCTTCTGATATCGCTTCTAGACCGTTGGTCGGTTGTTCTTTGCCATTAAACGTTAGCTTTGTTAAGCCGTTTTCAATGCTCGCTTTCGAAACGCCAGGTAGACGAATAGCAAAGCCATTTTTATAGCCAGCCCCATAGGCGGCCAGATCTCCGCTAATTTGGATATTTTCCACCGTGCCGTCCATACGTGTTTCAGTCATACGGAACTTAATGACTACGTCATTCATGTCGTAGTCAGCGGTGTAAGGCCAGTTGTCTTCATACGCGACCGTTGCGTAGGAATCGGCACTTGGGAAGTGCTGTACGGATACGCCGTTTTCAGTGATTGTGATTGGGTAATCTTCTACTTCACCTGATGTTGATCCGCCATCGAAGTTCAGACCAGTTTGTTGGCTAAAGCGGAATCGGCTCCAGCTGGGACCTGCGGTTGCCAGTTCAGAGACGACAAATGGAAGCGTATTGCTGCCTGCAGAGAGTAACTCATCAGTGAATACTTGCTCACCTTCGTCAGCAAAGTCACCATCTCGGTTCCAGTCAAACCAAGCTGACAAGTAGCCGGATGTGGATGCAGTTACGCTCACTAGTGAACTTAACCCTGGGTCGAGTGCCGCAACAAAGCCGACGCCATCTTCATCTGCTGTACCAACTTTGTTATCTCCAGACGGAGCCACTTGTCCATCGGCATCACCATCTGGCGCAATTGTGCCGAGCCAAGTTACACCATCAACAGCGTGGCGTGGTCCGTTAGAAGAGAGCAAGGTAGCGTAAGTGTCAGGTGCGTCACCAAAGTCAATTGGTTCGTCTTCGTCAATAACAGGAGCGTTCGCGCATCGGGCACCGTCATTTTGGCTGGAACTTGGACCGTTAGACACAAACTCTACAGCAGGAACAATGCCCGCAGCGATATTGGCGGCATTATTTTCTGATAAGTCGACGCGATAAATTTTGCCGTCCTGGTTACGCGATACGTAGTAGTTTCCGTTTACATCAAAGTAGCCTGCACCAAAGGTACCCGTTTCCCCTGTATTGCCGATCGCGGTTGCTTGGCCTGTTTTTGTATCGAATTTATACAATACGCCAGACCCATTATCGATACCATAGAGTGCACCGTCGCCAGGGTGGAACGCAAAATCGGTTAAACTCACACTTGCATTTGATGTGATTTTATTCAGGGTTAAGGTAGCATTTGGGTCCGTATCTAACGGCGACAGATCAATGGAAAACAGCCCTTTACCTTTGCGATACAAGTAGTATACGTGGTTGTACACGTCACCGACAAAAAACGTATGGCTAGGAAGCCCTTGTACGTTGAGAGTTTCTGCTTGAAAGTCCTGGCCTAAACGTACGATTTTCAAGTTGGTTGTATCGTAACCATAGATGTATCGATCAGTGAAGTTGAAACCGACGCCGTTAATACCAGATGCTAAGCCCACATCGTCGGTCAGTAACTTGGTTGATCCGGTAACCAGATTAACGCCGTAAACTTGCACTGGGGTCGATTGGAATAAATATGCTTTGCTCGGACAAGTGTCGAATGGCGCTGCGCTTACGTATGCGCTTGCGAACAGAGATCCAAGTAATAGTGATGTCCTTTTCATGTTTCGCCCTCTCATTGGTTTGTATGATATGCAATGAAAGGAATGTGCCAGTTTTTAAATTACTGTTTATAATGAATTTTATATCGGTAAGTTATTTGGTTCGAAATATGAATCTCAGAATAAGAAAAAGCTCAACGTTACGTTGAGCTTTTTGAGAATCTTCATTGATAAGCTGACAGCGTTACTTAGCCACAAACAGGGCAGGTCGGCATTTTCATCAAATTCATTTCCCGCCAGGACATGCTAAACGCATCGAGAATGAGGATCTTCCCTTTTTTGGGTTGGCCGTAATTTGCAATCACCTTGATGGTTTCCATCGCTTGTACAGCGCCTACAATACCCACAACAGGCGCCATGACGCCAGCTTCAACGCAACTTAATGCACTGCTGCCGAATAGCGCGCTCAAACACTGATAGCACGGTTGAGTTGGGTCGTCGTACGTAAACACACTCACTTGGCCTTCCATACGAATGGCTGCACCAGAAATAAGCGGTGTTTTTGTTGCAAAGCAGAGTCGGTTGAGTTGATTGCGAGTGTCGACGTTATCTGAAGCATCGACCACCACAGTGTGTTGTTCAATCAAAGCCTGAAGCTGAATGTCGTCAAGGCGTTTAGCAACGGTATTTACTTCGATATGAGGATTAAGTTCCCGCAACGCATCCGCCGCGGAGTCAACCTTTTTACGGCCAATATCGGCGTCGTGGTGCAATACTTGGCGTTGTAAATTGGAGAGTTCAACAATATCGTCATCGATAAACGTAATATTGCCAACACCAGCCGTGGCAAGGTATTGGCTAGAAGCGCAACCCAAACCGCCAGCACCCAAAATAAGCACCGAGCTTTGTTTGAGTGCTTCTTGCCCTTCGAAATCGAACTGACGAAGAATGATCTGGCGGTTATAGCGCAGCATCTCCTGATCGGAAAGAATATCCACGGTACGTTCCTAGTATAACGTTGAGTTAAACAGTTGGATTTGAACCGTTTCGCCAACTTCCACACGGCCACGCTCACGTTCCAACACAACAAAGCAGTTTGCCAAACTCATTGAGCGAAAGGCTCCTGAACTTTGGTTGCCAGTGGTTTCAACGACAAATTTACCGTTTTCTAGAGTATAGATACCGCGTTGGTAGTCTGTACGTCCCGGCGCTTTCTTAAATGCGGTTTTAGTCGTAGCAGGGATAGACTCAGGTGCTTTCCATTCAGTGTGGCCAGCCAATCTAGCCAACATTGGTTGAACAAGTACGTACATGGTTAGCACCGCAGATACAGGGTTACCTGGTAGCCCACAGAACCAAGCAGTACTTAACTTGCCAAATGCGAAAGGTTTACCCGGCTTGATTGCCAGTTTCCAGAAACCGATTTCGCCAAGTTCTTCAAGAATGTCTTTGGTGTAATCTGCTTCACCAACGCTGACACCGCCAGACGTTACAACCACATCCGCAAGCGTTTGTGCTTTTTCGAACGTTGCTTTTAATGTTTCTGGGCAGTCAGGGATAATGCCAAGATCAATCGCTTCACAACCAAAGTTTTCGATCAGCGGCTTGATACCGTAACGATTACTGTCGTAGATTTGACCCGCCTTGAGTGGCTCACCCAATGGTTTAAGTTCATCACCTGTGGAGAAAAATGCCACCTTTGGCTTACGCACGACGGTGACATGGCTGACACCAAGAGAGGCAATCATTGGAATATCGCGTGGTGTTAGGCGCGCGCCTTTTGCCAATACGATATCGCCTTGCTTGATGTCGTCACCCGTAGGGCGGATGTTATTTTGCGGCTTCACATCCGTTTGGTTGAACTGAATACCAGCGTCGGTCACTTCCGTATTTTCTTGCATGATAACGGCATCACAGCCTTCCGGAATTTTCGCGCCAGTCATGATTCGAACACAAGTGCCTGCCGGCCATTCACCTTCAAAAGGCTGACCAGCGAAGGATTTACCTGCCAGAGGCAACACAGTAGACACTTCTAGGTCTTGAATACGAATGGCATAACCGTCCATTGCTGAATTGTCGAAAGGGGGCACGTGAATTGGCGATAAAATGTCTTCAGCCAGCACAAAGCCCAGAGCGTCAGCAAGAGGAAGAGAAAGTGTCGTTTGGATAGGTTTGATTCGCGATAGCATCTTATCCATCGCTTCTTCAATTGGCATCAAGCCAGGTGCATCGCAGCAGCCCATTGAGATAATCCTATGTTCTTTTGTTTTGTGGCAACTCTACCATAAAAGGGGACCGAGTAAGAATGTCCACCTATAAAATATGGGTGTAATTATTCAAAAATCCGAGTATCCTTGTCACCCATCCGAAAGGGGTAAAGTTCCTACGGAGCATGAGAAAATAGCTCAGTGTATTCTTGTTATGTGCCTTGGCGTTATAAACATCGGACTGAGCGACTTTAACGCTACGGGATGAAAACACGGCAATTGTATTTCACACCGAGAGTGGTAGTTACAAAAGAGGAAGTGGAATGTCAGGTCTTAGCGAGTCAGCAAAGTTAGTGAAAGAAGCGCTAGAGCAACGCGGGTTAGAAACACCAATGCGCCCTAATGCCGTTAGCCGTGAAGAGAAGAAGGAAAAGATTGAATACCACATGCGTGAGATTCTTGGTCTGCTTCAGCTCGACCTTACGGATGATAGCTTAGAGGAAACGCCACACCGCATTGCAAAAATGTACGTGGACGAGATTTTCTCTGGTTTGGATTACTCCAACTTCCCCAAGATCACAGTTATCGAAAACAAGATGAACGTGAGCGAAATGGTTCGCGTGAAAGACATTACTGTGACCAGTACGTGCGAACACCATCTTGTGACAATCGACGGAAAAGCCGCTGTTGCTTATATTCCTCGCGGTAAGATCATTGGCTTGTCTAAGATCAACCGTATTGTTCGTTTCTTTGCGCAACGCCCTCAAGTTCAAGAGCGTATGACCCAGCAAATCCTTGTTGCTTTGCAAACATTGCTTGAGTCTGACGATGTAGCGGTGACTATCGACGCGACGCATTACTGTGTGAAGTCACGCGGCGTGATGGATGCCACCAGTGAAACCACGACTACAGCGTTAGGTGGTATTTTTAAGAGCAACCCAGCGACCCGTGCTGAATTTCTGCATGGCCTGCGTTAATCAAATCGACAAATAAAATTGAGAGAGGATGGCGAGTTGCCATCCTTTTTTATATCTTTTATATCCAAATCATAGTCAAGTGAGTCGCAATAAATAGTAATTATGCAATTGTGTATTGACAGTCACATTCGTTGCTCTTAATATATGCGCCCAATGAACGGCTACAACTTGTAATTGTTTGTTTTAAAAAGAGATATTTCTCTAAGTTCAGCTGATCTCGGTCAGTTGTCTTTCTATTTTCTAATAATAGAAAGACAACAAATTTGGGACTCGGCATGACTACACAAAGCACTATCAGCACCTCCTCTATTTCAGCTCCAGTTACAGAAAGCAGTTGGCAAAAGAAAGCCATGCTTAGTGTCGCTTTTTTGATGGCGACAACCTCTGTGGGTCCCGGCTTTTTGACTCAAACCGCAGTCTTCACAAATATCTACAAAGTCGACATGGCATTTCCAGTTTTGGCTTCTATTTTTATCACGTTTGGTATCGTGATGAACTTGTGGCGTATTGTCGGCGTTTCTGGCATGCGAATCCAAGACATTGCGAACAAAGTGGCACCCGGCATGGGTTATGGTGTTGGTATTCTCCTTGCGCTTGGTGCAGTGGCGTTTAACTTTGGCAACGTAAGTGGTGCGGCATTAGGCATCAATGTGCTAACGGGTGTGGACACAACATGGGGCGCACTTTTTACCGGTGTCGTTGGCTGTTTGTTGTTTGTGGTTCATAACGCCTCCAAACGAATGGACCAAATGGCCCGCTACCTTGGCTTGTTCATGATTGTTCTGATCGCATACGTGGCTATGACGAGTTTACCTCCGATGGGAGAGACACTAAGTGCAGCGGTGATGCCTATGGATGTTGGTAGTTTGCTTCTGCCTACGTTGACTATCGTTGGCGGCGCAGTTGGCGGTTACTACACGGGTGCACAACGCTTAGTAGACATCGGCTTGAAAGGCAAAGATAACGTGCCTTCCATCACCTCAACAGCGTGGGCTGGTATTTCTATTGCGGTGGTTATTCGAATCCTACTGTTTTTGGCAGTGTTTGGCGTTATCGCGACAGGCGCAACGCTGGATACGGCTAACCCTGCGGCGGATGCTTTCCGTCAAGGTGCGGGCCAACTCGGCTACTTCATCTTTGGCTTAGTACTGTTTGTCGCTTCCATCACGTCTGTGGTTGGCAACTCTTACATGGCTATCTCATTAATTAAGACGCTTTTCCCAGTTGTGGCGCGAAACGAGAAAGCGTGGTGTGTTGGTTTCATTATCCTAACCTCGCTAGGCACGGTAACCATGGACATGCCAATTCTTCTTTTGATGCTAGCGGGCCTAGTGAACAGCATTATTCTTCCTATCGTTTTGGGCACTGTATTGGTTGCGACAAAACGCAAAGATATCGTCGGTGACTACCAACACCCAATGTACTTAACGCTAACTGGAGCAGCGATTGTTATTGTAATGGCGGCATCGAGTTTGACTAACATTGGGAACTTCATGGCGAAGTTTGCGGGTTGATGTCTTATTGATAGAGATAAACAGCGGCCTCAGATGAGGCCGTTTTTTTATGCTTGTTTAGAGGGCGACTTAACGATTTCTGGCCAATACATTTTGATGTAACCTGCCGATACCCAAACCACCAACACAGTCGCAATGCTGAGCTCTAAAAAGCCAAAATCGTGTAGCCAGTGCCAATGTGGGTGCGATTCGGCAAAAAAGGAGGTTAAGCGGTGCATCGCAATGGCACTGATCACGGAAGGAAAGGTTACCGCCGCGATAGAAGGTTGAAACTTCAATCGAAGTAAGCGGAAGTAACACAGGTAGATCAATAACGTCATTGTGATAGCAATCCCTGCTAATGCGCCAGTCAGTATCGGATCGGGCAGGGGAAAGTTCACCAAGTATGCCGCCAATGACAAGTTTACCGGTGCGGCCATAATTGCGAGGGTCGGCCTGGCTCGTCTCGGTAGAGATCCGAAAAACACCAAACGATAGAGCACCAGCGGTAACATAAAGAAATAAATGCCAATGCACATCATCGCTAAGGTTTCAGAGAATAGGTTGTGACCCAATTGGGAGCCTGCTAATGAGCTGCTGATCAGTCCCACTGGATAGAGAAACCAGCTAGGTACAATATTCGACATTTTGAAGTTCATTAGCTGAAAGCTAAAAAACAGTACCATCATAGTAAAATGCAGCAAAAGTGCCATAAACCAGAGTGGATAAGCAATGATTGGCGCTACAGAAGCAAGATAATCTGCAAGGATCAGTAACGCCATACTCATGGGGGCCATTAAGCTACCGCTCAATGGGTGACGAATGTCGACCATAAATAATCGTGGATTCGTGGCATATTTTATCAGCACAGGGGCGAGTAAAAGCGCGCCGAGTGACGCTAAAAATGGGCGTATTGGTTCACCAATTTCAGGGACATAGAGTGCCCAAGCTTGTCCTAAACCTATCATACCTAGCGCTAACGCGGCTTGAGATGGCGGAACGCTATAAAACTGCACAAGTCTTCTCCAGTTCAAATCTACTCCATTTGATTTTTGCCTGAATGAAACGAAACGTGATGATTTGGATGAAATGCTCTATTTGAGTAGCGAATACTAGCAAGTTTAGAGAGTGCTTACTCATGAAAGGTGGTGAGGAAATATCAGAGAATGGTGTTTTTGTGAGTTTGGTATCGAATATTTGGGAAAGGATGTAAAAATGTAGAGTTTATCGCTCCAAACCCTTCGATAGTTTGGAGCGAAATAATAACAAAGCGAGAATTATGTCGATTGGTTTTCAGGAAGATCCTGCTGACGTAACTTATCGTTTTTGATTGTACGATGTAGCAACTGGCTGTAAATCGGTTGTCCGCCAAACAACTGAGCAATAATCACGGCACCTAAACAAGTAATGATAAGTGGTAGAATTAAGTAGTAGTTATTGGTCATTTCAATCACCAACAAAATGCCCGTGATCGGTGCGCGTACCGTTGCAGCAAACAGGGCCCCCATGCCCGCAATAGCAAATACGCCAGGTTCGATATCAAGCGTAGGAAGCAACACATCAGCACTCGCTCCGAATGCATAGCCAAACAAGGTCCCCAGAGCAAGCATAGGTGCAAAGATACCACCCGGCGCACCAGAGCCAAAGCATAGCAACGTCGTGATGACGCGACCAAAGAAAAGCAGAACTAAAACGGATACCGAGTAGTTGCCATTGGTAATATCAGGAATAAGGCCGATGCCACCGCCAGTTAGCTGCGGCACGTATAAGAGAAGCAGACCAAAAATGCCACCAAGTAGTGAACCCACGATTAAATAGCGTTTACGATCGTTTTTGTGAATTGCGACAAAACTGTCTTGTGCCACGGTAATCAATTTATTGAAGATCACTCCGAATACGCCAAACAATGCGCCAAGCAATAAAAACAACCAAAGGGACTGAAGCTCTGGAGAGTGATATTGCGGCATTGTGATGACAGCGTCTTGCCCGTTGATGGTGCGAAACACAATGTTGGCCATAATAGCAGAGATGATCACCGCGCGAATTGAGATCAGAGAATAGCGAAATTGAGGTCGCATTTCCTCCACAACGAACATAATGCCTGCGAGTGGGGCATTAAAGGCGGCAGCCAAACCACCAGCGGCACCTGAAGCGAGTAGGGAATGACGAGTATCGTCATCTTTCACACGGAAAATATCGGTCACCATTCGACCAACTGCGCCGCCCATTTGAACTGTCGGACCTTCGCGACCAAGTACCATACCGGAGCCAAGTGCACCCATGCCGCCGAAGAATTTAACAGGTAGAACTCGCCACCAACGCACTGGACGAATGTTGTCCATCGCGCCTTCTATTTCTGGGATGCCTGATCCCGCAGCCTCTGGAGCAAAGCGGTGAACAAGAAAGTAACCAACAAAAGCAAGCAGAGCACTGATCAGTACAGCAGCAAGCCAAAGAGGAAGTACGCTACCGATTTCACTTCTTAGCCATTCGGTACGGGTTTCAGAAACAAAATGAACCGCAAGTTCGAAGTAAGTGCCGACAAAACCAGCTAGTGTGCCAACGATTGCGGCCATAATCAGGACAGAAAATGGTGTGGACCCTCGAGAGACAAACTGGTTAATCGCATCTTTCGGTACGTGCGCTAACACAGATTTCACAATTCTCTCTCGTTTGGTCATTAACAAGTTCTCCTGTTGCTGGTGGAAGGGACGCGAGAAAGTATACGCTTCGCAGAGTCTAGACCTAATCAATAAAGATGCAATTTAGCTTTTCACTATTGAGTGTTCGAAGTGTCGCGATGTCATTCATTCACCAGGACTGTGCTATTGCTCTCATAATTTGGGATAAAAAACTTGTTTTTTGAGCAAAATGAACCATGCTTTAGGTGTAAAGCAACATGACTGCTTCAGAAGGAGGGATGTGAGGTTTTACACACAATTTGGATGGATTCAAACCCTACGGTAAGTCCTCGTTTTATGTTCGGGATGCATCAATAGACATCTCCGATTCGCACACTCACGATTGAGTAACGAGGTAGAGGCGCACGCAAATGTGCGCCTTCTTAATTTCTGCTCTACAACTTTCCGCACTACCTGCCACTATTTTTATCTTGAACAATTTCTACTAGTCGGTAATGTCTGGGTTCGATGTTAATCAACCAGAGTAATTCATGCGCTTTTATCCTCGAGTCCTGTTTTCTTTATGTTGTTTTTCGGTAACGTTTCCAGCATTTTCGACGCCGAGTTGGTGGCAGGACACGTTGTCTTCAATGCCGTACTCCAATTTAAAAGAGCGTATAGAGACAAGGGGAAGCTGGTATCGCTGTGACGTGCAGCAGCAAGATGTTTCAACGTATATCAGCACATTTTGTTTGGACGATTTTTCGTACTATCAGCAGCATCTGTATGGTGAAGTTGTTTTGGGAAAGGACAGTGCTCAGTTCTCTTTTTTGACCGAATATCAATGGCAAAGTCTCAATGACTTAATCCTCAATTTAAGAAAAGACGGGTTGGTTTTACGTAGTATAACTATCGGACAAGAACACTATGACGTCGTTGAAGCGCTGGAAAAGAAATCTTCTGAGCTCGTCGATAAAGAAGTTATCTTGTTGATAAACCGCTATCCGCAAGAAACGATTCGAAGCTTATTTTGGGTAAAACCGGACGAGTTTTCGTCGCCATCACCGTCTTTAAATGTGGAATTGCACAGCGATGGCGAAATTATCGATGTTAAAGTGACTCGTTTTTAGATTCTTTATGGAGAGATAGGAAGGTCGCCATCGCAGACTCGTCCAAAAATCCATCCGATTTTTTGTTGCGCGCGCAGGTATTGATAGCCAGCAATGAGCTTACGGTGCTGTTCTTCTGCCTCATCTGGCAACGGCTGATTCATAACGTGTTGAAATGCAAGTTTGTACGCATCCATATCTACGACTTCAGCGCGGCGATATAAATAACCACATCCGGTCGCTAACCATTCAAGAGAGCAGTTGGCTCGCATCGCAATTTGATTTGCTTTCGTTAGGCTCGGTTCACTGTCTTTTAAATATTTGCGTATTAAAGCTTCAGACACATCAACGCGTCGTGCAAATCCGCTGATGCTTTCTTCTCCGATCAAGGTGGCTAGGCGTTGGGCAAAAGACATATTTCGTACTCCAGTTCGAATTGCCAAAGTTTACCCGTTGAGCCGATGTGAAAACAAGACTACGATGAATGCAGATCAATTGAAGGAGAAAAACCATGGTTGCAAAAGTTGTGACTGCACCAAAAGGTCCTGAGTTCTCAGAGCTGGTCCAAGGATATTGGCGTGCAGTTGATTGGGGCATGACTGCTCAAGAGCGTTTGTCATTCCTCAAGCAACATATTGAGTTAGGCATTACCACGGTCGATCACGCGGACATATACGGTAATTACGAGTGTGAGAAATTGTTTGGTGAAGCACTTGCTCTCGATAAGAGTGTGCGAGAGCAGATTCAGATCGTCACAAAGTGTGATATCAACCTGTGCGGAGATAAAACACCAGAGCGTAAGATCAATCACTATGATACGAGTTCCGCTCACATCTACCAATCGGTGAATAACTCGCTTGAGCGTTTGAATGTGGACGAAATCGATGTGCTTTTAATCCATCGCCCTGACGTGTTAATGGATGCCGATGAAGTGGCTGAAGCATTCTCAGAGCTACACAAAGTGGGTAAAGTGAAGCACTTTGGTGTATCTAACTTTACTCCACGTCAGTTCGAATTGTTGCAATCTCGTTTGGGTAAGCCTCTTGTGACTAACCAAGTGGAAATCAACCCGCTTAATTTTGAAGTTGCACACGATGGAACGCTTGATCAAATGCAAATGTTGCGCACGCGACCAATGGCTTGGTCTTGCCTCGGTGGTGGTTCAATCTTCAGTGGTGACAGTGAGCAAGCCGTTCGTGTTCGCAACGAATTAGAAGCGATTCGAGAAGAAGTGGGCGCGACTAGCATTGACCAAGTGATTTACGCTTGGGTACGCCGTTTGCCATCTAACCCAATTCCAATCATTGGCTCTGGTAAGATTGAGCGTGTGCAAACGGCAGTAAATGCGCTGAATATCGAATTGACTCGTGAGCAATGGTATCGCGTATGGGTGGCTTCTAAAGGTCACGGTGTGCCATAGAAGTGACACTTTATTGATGAATACATTATTCAAGGCACCCTATGAAAGGGTGCTTTTTTATTGCTACGCGATACCGATTTACCCAGTACTCATACTGAGCGGATAGAGTGGAAGTAAAAACGGATTTTTAATTTAAAATGCAAATTTGTGCTTATTTTTAATGGAGGCGTTTTATCCATGTTTGTTTCATGTCACTAAACAGCGAATGGGATGTTTGCTTTTTCGCCATTTTGTTCACTCATCCATTCATATTGCGTATGCTTATTGAATAAAAAAGAAATAAAAACTCGTCAGTTTTCTCGTATTACATGCTGTAACAATCTGTTAGACTCCGGCGCAGATTGTGGAATATAAAAAGGTGATTGAATGTCTTTTCCCGTACTCATCTGTGATGATTCAGCGTTAGCACGCAAACAGATGGCGAGATCACTACCAGCCACATTGAATGCCGATATTACGTTTGCTATCCACGGAAAAAATGCGCTAGAAGAACTCGAAAAGAACGAGTTTAAATTGATGTTTCTTGATTTGACCATGCCAGAAATGGATGGCTTTGAAACACTAGAAAACATGCAGCGGTTAGGGAATAAAACTCCCGTGGTTGTGGTGTCGGGGGATATCCAACCTAAAGCGAAAGAACGTGTGTTCGCACTTGGCGCAAAAGCGTTTATTCAAAAACCGATCGCCAAAGATGAACTCAAGAATGCGCTTAAAGAGTTGGTTGAGCCAGAGCCTCGTCCTCAAATTATCACGCCTGTTTCTATTGAGTTACCGATTTTACGTCGTCGCGATATTTATATGGAAGTGGCGAATGTCTCTATTGGTCGAGCCGCAGATGCATTGGCGCGTCACTTTGATGTGTTTGTGCAGTTGCCGCTTCCGAACGTTAATATCTTCGAAGTGAGCGAACTACACATGGCTCTCCGTGACTTAGCGTCGCATGACAATGTATCGGGCGTTTGTCAGGGCTTTTGTGGCGAAGGTATTGCGGGTGAAGCGCTGGTGATTTTGAGCGATTCGAGCGTCTCGGATCTCAAGAAGTTGATGAAAGTGCCAGCTGACAGCGACGAACTGGAAGAGCTTGAGCTGCTCATGGATATTTCCAATATCTTGGTGGGGTCATTCTTAAATGGCTTGGGCGAACAATCTGAAGTGCGATTCTTCCAAAGCCCTCCAGTGCTTCTTGGTCAGCATATATCAATTGATTCGATCATTGAGTCTACGACGGGCGCATTCAGCCGCACCATGACATTCGAGGTGAGCTACAACATTGAGGGAACGTCAATCCGTTGTGATTTATTGTTTATGTTCGTCGATGAATCTTTGCCGCTGCTCGATAACAAACTGTCATATCTAATGGAGGAGTTCTAATGTTGAATATGCCAGCAGAGTTTGAACAATTCCATTGGATGGTCGACATGGTACAAAACGTCGACATGGGGCTCGTCGTCATTGACCGAGATTACAATGTACAGGTCTGGAATGGGTTTATGACTCATCATAGTGGTTTGCAATCTCATGACGCAATTGGTCGTTCTATCTTTGATATCTTCCCTGAAATCCCGCAGGAATGGTTTAAGTTAAAAACAAAGCCCGTGTATGATTTAGGTTGCCGCAGCTTTATTACGTGGCGCCAGCGTCCTTACTTGTTCCGTTGCCGTAACGTACGCCCTGTTACTCAGCAAGCGGAGTTTATGTACCAGAACGTTACGCTGAACCCCATGCGTACCCCGACTGGGAAAATCAATTCGTTGTTTTTATCTATACAAGACGCGACGGCTGAAGCATTGATGTCTCAGAGTCAGTAGCGATAAAAAACTTTCTCAAAAGCCAAGGTTCGCCTTGGCTTTTTTGTATACTTATAATTGTGTTTCCTAATGCGCAGAACGTGAAGATGGACTTTAATCTCGCCCTAAAACTCTACACCGCAGAACAAGTAAAAAACGGTGAAACGCTGGCAGCGCAAATGGCTGGTGTTTCTATGTATAGCCTAATGCAACGCGCAGGTATGGCTGTGTATGAGCGTTTTTTACACTTATATCCCAAATACAAAAAATATCTTAGTCATTTGTGGCAAAGGGAATAATGGTGGTGACGGATACGTATTTGCCTCGCTTGCTAAACAAGCGCAACTCAATGTACAGGTTTTCCAACTTGGTGATGTGACTGCGCTCAAAGGTGATGCTTTACGCGCATATCAAGATTGGCAGTCCATCGATGGTGTTAACAATGATTGGGATGAGTGGAATACCGCATTGCTAGAAGCCGATGTGATCATTGATGCCATGTTAGGCACTGGTTTAAGTGGTGAGGTTCGTTCGGAGTACCGTCGCTACATTGAGCAAATCAATCAAATTCACACCCCAGTGATTGCAGTCGATATTCCTTCCGGGTTGTGTGCAAATACAGGTGCTATTTTAGGCGATGCCATTCATGCTGAGCATACTGTAACCTTCATTGGTGTTAAGCAAGGGTTGTGCACCGGACAAGCGAGAGATCGAGTTGGTGAACTCCACTTTTGTGGATTGGGTGTAAATATTGAGTTTGATTCTATCGAAGTAGAAAGTGCACTAGGTATTGATCATCAGGTTGTTTCAAGGTTAATGCTCAAGCCAAACCCGACAGCACACAAAGGTGACAATGGCAAACTACTTTGTGTCGGTGGTAACCAAGGTATGTCAGGAGCGATTCGTTTATGTTCCTCCGCAGCGGTTAGATCCGGAGCGGGTTTAACTGCCGCAATTACTCACCCGAGTAGCCTTATTCCGCTACAGATTGGCTGCCCAGAAGTAATGAGCCAAAGCATCACCGCCGACTTACTCAGGGATACTGAGAATGACTTAACCAAACGCATTCGCTGGGCTGAAGTATTGGTGTTTGGTCCAGGTTTTGGTGATGATGAGTGGGCTTATCAAGCCTATCAATATCTGGCTCAAGAACAGAAACCTAAAGTTGTTGATGCTGATGGGCTCAATATTCTAGCGATGCTAAGCCAACGATGTGATGGCACTTTGGTGTGCGACAACCAGCGAGTGATCACGCCGCATCCTGGAGAGGCAGCTCGACTATTAAATGTGACCACTCAACAAATAGAAAGTGACCGATATTCTGCTGCAAGACAACTGCAAGAGCGTTATGGCGGTGTGGTGGTTTTAAAAGGCGCGGGAACACTTATTTACGATGGAACGAGAATGTACGTCTGCCTAGCGGGTAACGCCGGAATGGCGACGGGCGGAATGGGAGATGTGCTATCTGGTGTTATTGGTGCGTTGCTAGCTAAAGGGTTACCCATTTCCATTGCGGCACGTTTAGGTGTGGTACTCCACAGTCATGCTGCGGATATAAACGTGAGTCAGCATGGTCAAATTGGTCTTTTGGCAAGTGATGTTATAGGCACACTTCGTACCGCTATTACTCAACAAATCGATAGGACGTAGCTAGATCTCGCCCATCACTATGAAAAAATGATCGATTTTTTTGGAGTACTTTTTCCGAATTAGCAGCGCATCTTAGTATTAGGTGATTGAGTTTTAGGCAGATTTGAGAGGTGATGCGTTTTCATTTTAAAGGTATGACGCAAAGGTTTGCGCAATAGGTTAACTTAAACGTTTTCTTAAGTTGTTGATAATTATAAATAATGAGAAAAAATAAACGACTTGAGGAGTGTTTTTGATATGCGATTATCAAGATGGTATCACAAAAAAAATTACAAATATCAGACTTGTAGGAAATAAATCACAGCCTATAATGCTGAAAACCGGAGCGTCTGCCAACGCTCCGGTTTTTTTGTTGTCCGAAGAACAGTGAACTCGTCTGCCAACGAAATCACTACGCACTCTGAGATGACACATATACATATGAATCAAGGAATTACACAATGCGTATCGAACAAGAACTTAAGTTAGGTTTTAAAGATGTACTGTTTCGCCCGAAACGTTCTACCCTTAAGAGCCGTTCTCAAGTAAATTTAACCCGCGATTTTACATTCAAGCATAGTGGTCGTCAATGGTCTGGTGTACCTGTAATCGCAGCAAACATGGATTCGGTTGGTAGCTTTGCAATGGCTAAAGCGCTAGCTGAGCATGGTGTAATGACTGCTGTTCACAAACATTACACGGTAGAAGATTGGGCTGAGTTTGCTAAATCAGCTGATAAAGCAACCCTGAATAACGTAATGGTGTCTACGGGAACATCTGACGCAGACTTCCAAAAAACCAAAGATATTATGGCGCTTTCAGATGAATTTATTTTCATCTGTATCGACATTGCAAATGGTTACTCAGAGCATTTAGTCGAGTATGTTGAACGCGTGCGAGCAGAGTTCCCAGACAAGGTGATTTCTGCGGGTAACGTGGTTACTGGTGATATGTGTGAAGAGTTGATCCTCGCTGGTGCAGACATCGTGAAAGTAGGCATTGGCCCTGGCTCAGTTTGTACAACTCGTGTAAAAACGGGTGTTGGTTACCCGCAGCTTTCTGCAATCATCGAGTGTGGCGATGCAGCGCACGGCCTTGGTGGCATGATCATCGGTGACGGCGGTTGCTCATGCGCAGGTGATGTATCCAAAGCATTCGGCGGCGGTGCGGACTTTGTTATGCTAGGCGGCATGTTAGCGGGCCACGAAGAGTCAGGCGGCGAAGTGATCGAGAAAGACGGCGAGAAGTTCATGAAGTTCTATGGAATGTCGTCGAAGAGCGCGATGGAGAAGCACTCAGGTGGTGTTGCTGGTTACCGCGCAGCCGAAGGAAAAACCGTACTATTACCTTACCGTGGAAGTGTTCACGGCACTATCCAAGACATCCTTGGCGGCGTTCGCTCAACTTGTACATACGTGGGTGCAGCAAAGCTTAAAGAGCTAACCAAGCGTACTACATTCATCCGCGTTCAAGAACAAGAGAACAACGTGTTCGGTAAAGAGTAAATCGACTGAATGTAACAAGTGTTGAAACAACCATAAAATGATAATTACAACCATAAATTGATAATTATCACAACCATAAATTGATATTGCCTCTTCATGGTCTAAACTTTAGTAAGTTTACGACACTTCCGTGAAGAGGCCATTATATGTCCAGCCTACGATTACCCTCTGCAATTACTATTTCTGCTCTAGAGCAAGCATTTGATACGCCAGCTCGTAACCTAACGAAATCTCGTGGAAAGAATATTCATCGCTTTACAAGTGCAAAGATGGGAAAGAGGATTTCGGTAGAGTCTACATTAGAGTGTGATGCTTGCTATCATTTTGATTTTGAGCCAAGTATTGTTCGTTTTTGTGCTCAACCGATTCGGCTTTCATATTTTATCAATGGGAAGCATCATACCTATGTTCCTGACTTTCTGGTCCAATTTGATACCCATGAGTTTGTTCTGTACGAAGTAAAATCGGATTATGCCAAGAATAAATCCGATTTTGGTAGTGAATGGGAAGCAAAAGTCCAAGCCGCATCTGCATTGGGAGTAGAATTGGAGCTTGTTGGAGAAAGTGATATTAGAGATAAGGTTATATTAAAGAACCTCAAGCTCATGCATCGATATGCTTCAAGAGCAGATTTGAATAATGTACAAAAGTCTTTATTAAGCACCTTAAAGCAGGATGGCGCTCAAACTGCAAAATGCTTGGGGGAGCAGTTGGGCTTAAAAGGTCGAACAATTTTGCCAATTCTGTGCGATCTACTGTCAAGGTGTTTACTTGATACTCGCTTGGACATGCCGCTATCTCTAGAATCTCAATTTGAGTTGGGCAGTTATGCCTAAGACATTCTCAAGTTTTCATAGGAAGTCAGTACCGTCTGAACTAAAACCCGAAGTAAACAAGGCAGTCATACGCGCTAGCAGTCTAGAAGACGTCACTTATCAGGATATTTCCGCATTTCCTGAGAAAATTTCCACGGAGATTACCTTCCGGTTAAACATTCTTCGTTTCTTGGGGCGGAAATGTGAAAGGATTGTTCCTAAATCAATTGAACCACATCGAATAGAGCTACAGCGAAACCATGTTAGAAAAATACCCAGTGCGATAACCATTTATCGATGGTGGCTTGCTTTTCGAGAATCAGACTACAACCCCACTAGCTTAGCACCTGATTTCAAGGGTAGAGGTAATAGAGATACAAAAGTTTCGACAATTGTTGATGCTATTATGGAACAAGCCGTTGAAAGAGTTATTTCTGGGCGAAAAATCAATGTTAACTCTGCACATAAACGTGTTCGGCGCAAAGTTCGTCAATACAATTTAAAGCACGGAACGAAATATAAGTACCCCAAATATGAGTCTGTAAGGAAGCGAGTAAAAAAGAAAACACCCTATGAGCTGTTAGCAGCAAAGAAAGGCGAACGAGTAGCTAAGAGAGAATTTCGTCGAATGGGGAAAAGGATCCTTACGTCTAGTGTACTAGAGAGGGTTGAGATAGATCATACTGTCGTTGATCTATTCGCTGTACACAAAGAACATAGAATTCCATTAGGACGACCTTGGCTGACTCAATTAGTTGATTGTTATAGTAAAGCTGTAATTGGCTTCTATTTAGGCTTTGAGCCGCCAAGCTATGTGTCGGTTTCGTTGGCGCTCAAGAATGCAATACAACGCAAAGATGACTTAGTTTCTTCATACGAATCGATTGAAAATGAATGGTTATGTTATGGGATTCCTGACTTACTCGTAACTGATAATGGTAAAGAGTTTTTGTCAAAAGCTTTTGATAAAGCGTGTGAATCACTGTTGATCGTCGTGCATCAAAACAAAGTCGAAACGCCCGACAATAAACCGCATGTTGAGCGGAATTACGGAACCATTAACACATCACTTTTAGACGATTTGCCAGGAAAAGCTTTTAGTCAATATCTTGAAAGAGAAGGATACGATTCAGTTAACGAGGCTACTCTGACGTTAGATGAAATTAAAGAAATTTACTTGATTTGGTTAGTAGATATCTATCATACAAAACCGAATAAGAGAGGAACTAATTGCCCGAACGTTGCATGGAAAAGGGGCTGTCAAGAATGGGAACCCGAAGAGTTTTCTGGGACGAAAGATGAGTTGGACTTCAAATTCGCTATTGCAGACCATAAACAACTTAACAAGGGAGGCATCACCTTTTGCAACGGGCTGGTGTACAGCAGTGAACGTTTAGCAGAATATCGGGGGAAAAAAGGGAATCATAAAGTTAAATTCAAATATAACCCAGAATGCATGGCTGTTATTTGGGTGCTAGATGAAGAAGAACATGAATATTTCACCGTACCTGCTATTGACTATGAATACGCAAGTGGAGTTTCGCTCTGGCAACACAAGTATAATATGAAGCATCAGGCAGAATTAAATTCAGCAGACTATGATGAAGATAAGGAAATTGATGCAGAGTTAAGGATTGAAGAAATCGCTGATCAGTCAATTGTTAAGAACTAAAAAAATCAGAGCTCGGAGACGTGGCGCTAGACATCAAGAGAATAGTGCTAGGGCAAAATCCATTAGCGAACCTAAGCCTATGCCAGCTAAAAAATGTGAAGAAAATGTGGTCATTGTTGATGATGGAAGTTGGGATATTGATTACGTCTGAGGGTTTAGTAAATGGATAAGGATCGTGAGGTTCGTATATCAAAAGCTAAAAAGGCATTTGTTTCAACTCCTAGTGTGAAGACAGTCTTGCGCTATATGGATAGATGCAGAGATTTATCGGACTTGGATTCTGAGCCTACGTGTATGATGGTCTTCGGTGCTACAGGGGTTGGTAAAACGACAATCATCAAAAAATATTTAATGCAGAATAAGAGAGACTCAGACGCAAAAGGCGATATGATACCTGTCTTACATATTGAGCTTCCGGACAATGCTAAACCGGTAGATGCTGCAAGAGAGTTGCTACTCGAAATGGGGGATCCGCTGGCACTATACGAGACGGATTTAGCCAGATTAACGAAAAAACTGACGGATTTAATACCGGCGGTTGGAGTTAGGTTGATTATTATTGATGAGTTTCAGCATTTGGTAGAGGAGAAATCAAATCGGGTTCTTACACAAGTAGGCAACTGGCTTAAGATGATACTCAATAAAACGAAGTGCCCAATAGTTCTTTTTGGTATGCCATATTCAAAGGTCGTACTGCAAGCAAACTCACAACTTCATGGACGATTCTCAATTCAGTTTGAACTCCGACCATTTAGTTATGAGGAGGGTAATGGCGTATTCAAAACATTTTTGGAGTATCTGGATAGAGCTTTACCTTTTGAAAAAGAAGCCGGTTTAGCTAGAGAAAGCTTAACAAAAAAAACTATATGCCTTTTCTCAAGGAAACATGCGTTCATTGAGAAACCTAATTTATCAAGCATCTATTGAAGCAATTGATAATCAGCACGTGACGATTACTGAAGAAGATTTTGTTTTTGCATCGACGTTGACCTCGGGTGATAAACCTATTCTCTGGAAAAATCCTTTTGATGAGGGTGTTAAAGTAACGGAAGATATGCTGCGGTCACCACCAAAGGATATCGGCTGGGAAGACTATTTTCAAAATACTAACACCAGAGGCAGCAGGAAGCCCGGTAATATGTTTGATTAAAGCTAAAGAAATATTCTGATTTCCCAAGACCTATTGCACAGCACAAGCTATCAAAGCGAGCGTTGAGTGTTCGAGCTTATGGGTGGTCAAGTGTTTAAATAGTCAGCCTAACCATACCTAAAGGCTTCAAAAACCTTTAATCTGAACTGCCTCAGTATCAACTTCGAATTTTGTAGCTCAGCGCTAACATTGATGTTTTCGATGTTGTCGTTTTGCCATACAAACGGATCTCCCGACGGTGTATTTATCGTTTCAACGTCACTTTCAGACTGATTGAGAGAAGGCAAGTCCTCACTATGGTGGGTAGTTGAGCGACCTTCTGAATCGGAAATTATATACATACAACTATCAGGTATGTCGATTTCGATCTGGCTTGAGAAATAAGCTAACTTCGGCTCTGCAAACGTATACAGCCATGCTTCTTGGTTAATGTCCTTGGTCCTCCTTAAAATGCGCCCTAATATTTGGCGGAAATAAAGTTCCGTCTTTATGTTGCTCAAATGACAACAGACTTGTAGGCGTGGAATGTCTGTTCCTTCACTTACCATACCGACACTTACAATCCATTGAGTTTTACTTGTTCTAAAGGCTTCTATCCGGCTTTGAGCATTGATATCTTGGTGCGTAACAGTACACGTTGACTGCCTAAATTCAGTTTCAAGCATGTGCGCTAAAGCTTTTGCATGCTTGATTGATGAGGCAACGATTAATCCACCAGCTGCCGGATTAACTTGACGAATCCAGTTTAGCTTGTTTACCGCTTCATTTAACAAGTAGTGAGTGGCTTTCCAATTACTTAGTATGCTTGAGTAACTTAAATATTCTGTCTCAACGAGTTCATGAATTGAATTATAAGTTGAAGTTTCTCCGTTAGTGTTTACTTCGGGGTACTCACAATCGATAAGAACGATTTTGGGTCCACGGCAAACATCGTCAGCAACAGCTTGTTTTAATGTATATTGATAATTACATATTATCTTTCCTTCGGGATCAGAGTATGACGCGAGAGTAACTGGGATAAGATCCGAACGCCAGGGAGTACCGGTTAAAGCCAGTGTGTAGGTCGCGACTTTCTGAATTTTACATAGGACCTGTTGACCCCATGAGTTGCTATTTTGTTCGTTGTCCCCACCGCAGTGATGGATTTCATCAAAAACACACAGAACTTTATAGTTCAGTAGCTTAGACCAAAAATTATCATCTAAATGTGCGACTGATTGATAAGTTATAGAAATACCTAAAGAACCAAAGCTACCATCCATTTCTCTCTTCAGAATTTTGGCAAAGCTTTCTCGGATGTTAGCCGAAATTATCTTCGACGGAGAAAAGCAAACGACAAAATCAATTAGCGATAAATCAAACAGTTGTTTGGTTAAACTTGCGGCCATAAACGTCTTGCCAGCACCTGGCGTAGCTTGTGCTAGAAAGTGTTTGTTACCATGTACGTAATGGGAGATCGCTGAACTAACGCATTCTTCTTGCCATCCCCTTAGCATGCGCTTTTACCTTCTTGGTTTTGATTAATTAAAGTTACGGTATTTGTCCACACGTTTAATTGCGCCATTAGTTTCGCTGACTTTTTAGTTGCTTCTTGGTAAGTGGGATAAATGAGTTTTTGTAGTGAACGATAACGGATCATCAGGCTTTGGTACTCTTCGATTTCAGCAAGAGTTACAGTGAGCTCTGTTTCTATATCTTTTCTCTCAGCTTCAAGTTGAAATCTTGCTTCTGTTAATTCGCAGCTAGCAAGACAGGGTTCTTTTGTATTTGAACGCTCTCGTTTAGGTACGGCGTCAAATCGTACGGACGCAAACGTAGCGGTTTTTGAGAACTTTTTCTTCCGACCTTTTCCGGTACTTTTTAACAGCCCCTTTGATTCCAATCGTTCCAGGGATCGAGCGACAAACAGCCTTGCAACACTAGTATTTTCGTATTGTTCAGAAGCTTTTTGAATCATGTTTCTAATATCTATGACGCTGAACTCGTTCGAGTCACATCGGTTTAATGCATCGAAAATGTCTTGATTGATTTTGATTTTTGAACTCATATTTGAATCTATTTTGTGAATTTTTGCGGATTATAGTCCGTGGAAATAAATGCATCAAGAGGCGATAGTTTTTGTTTTTTTGAGTCGTTAAAAATGAAAGACTTAGCAAAACGCTTTGGTGCTAATTTGCGTGGAAAACGTAAAGATAAGCGGGTTTCACAAGATCAGTTAGCGTTACTAGCTGATATCGATCGAAGTTATATCGGAAGGATTGAGCGGGGAGAAGTAAACATCACACTCGAAAAAGCTTACCAGCTTGCAGCAGTACTTGAGTGTGATGTGAGAGAGCTTTTACCTTAGAAATAGCAAAGCCTCATAAATATCTACTTATTCAGCAGTAATTGAGCTTGAACTCGAATAAATGTGGTTCGTTTTTTATCAGCTACTTTGCAGTAGTTTTGAGGATTATAGTCCTCTTTTTTTGGGTTAAAACAAACAGCCTAATGGCTGCTTGTTATTTAAGCTACAGTATTGATGTTGTAGTCGAGCAACTACCTATTCGGCAGTACACGCTCATCGTTCTTCTATGGTCGGTTCTGTCGGATTATCAGCTACCTATGCGGCAGTACACTGTAGCTAAATAAAGAATAGTATAGTTTTATCAGATAGTTAAACTAAGAAGCCTATTTTTACCATATTGATTGCCAGAAAATAAAAGTTATTTACTATCAAAGGGTTAAATATTCCTTTAAAAGAAAGGTTAAATTAAAGGTACTGGTTGAAATGAGTTCGCACTATTTGAAAGACCATAGCTACTGAAAGAACCATCGCCTTTTAAGCTATTTTCTGAGCTCATTCGTACGTTTAGGCGAAAACGACATTTGCTACTTCTACTAACCTCTTCAAGTGAATGGTAGTGATGAAGAATGATAGTTCCCCTTTGAATAATTAAACTAGGATCAAAAGATTCCCCGCGATCTATTGCCCGCTTTTCAAGTCTTCTCATCTTTGTTGCCAGGCCTGCCGGGGTGGCTTTGTTAAAAGACTGACACCGTTTAAATGAAACGTATTCACAATCATTAGGTACAACAGCGGTTGTTGATATATCGAAATAGTGAAGGGCTTTCATTTGAGAGAAATAGCGTTGCTTGAGCAGCAAATCGAGTTCGACTTTACTTGTACTAACGAAAGATATTTTGCAACCAATAGTATCATCACTCCATAGCGGAAAGGATACGCCGATATTTCGGGTCTCATACTTATAGTTGAACCCGTGAAGAATTCGCAGACACTTAGCGGCGAGTGATTCGTTGTTACACCGTTCTGGGAGAAAGGTGATAGTTTTATAGTACCACTTCATAGTTAATCTCCTTTGTGCTGAAACATGCCGCCTTTAATGATGTTGGCAACTAAATAGTGTAAGTCACTAGTAAGCTCCTGGCTTAAAATCCCAGGCTCAGATAAATGTTCAATGTATTGCTCAGCATTTTGGATAATGGAAAAGAGATCTTTTCGTGTTGATGGGTGACGATAGCACGTCACATCACCTTTGTGAGTGCCAAATCGACTAACTCGTAATGTTTCAAGGGTGTTTGGATACCAATCATCAATGGTTGCAATTGCAGCTCCTGCTTTGTATATGCCGATGATTGGAGAGCGTGAGTTTTCAATCTGAGTATTCTGAAATGTTCGAGCTTTGTCGCCTGACTTTCTAGTGTCTTTTTCAATGAATGCTTGGCTTGGGTAAATTTCACTATTGGTTGGGAGTACCAAAGTGGCTTTCACTTCAAATATTGCTAGTCCATTAGGTTGACTGAATGCATTAGTAACTAGCTGACTGATTGCACTCCAATGTTGATGGGAGAAAAAATCTGCTTTTCCTGTGTAATTTGCACGTATATCTTCAAATAAAACAGGCTTTTCGGACCAAGGCCAAGGAATTAACTCTACGTCATAGCGATATGCTTTTTTGGTATTTTTCCACAACCAAGAACCATTACAAACGTTGATTAGGTATCTTGAAACTAACTCCTGCCAACCGATTCGTTTTTCATAGAGCTCAATTAACTGAATGAGTGTATCTCTAATCACCTCTGAGTTACATTTGTACGGTTTCCGCAGTTCAGAAGAGAAAGATACCGAGAAGAAGCATTCGATGTGGCTAGCACCGAAAGGGAGGCTACAAAAATCAACGGTATGGGGATTACCATGCGCTAGCTTTTCAGCTGTCGCACTCTCTTTAATATTTCCCGATGAATCGTAGGCTAATGAAGCTGTCTCCATCTGTCCAAGTACGGTTCGAGAGCTGTATCTGAGTGGCTCTTTTGTACCATCGGGCCAAACAACAAAAAAGCAAACGTCGGAGGGGTTGATGGAACGCTCATAAGCTAAGTTGGTTGGTAGTTCCATGACAGTTATGCCTCCGTTTGTAATGCGATATGGTTTTGATGGTACTTATAACGCCATAAAATTTTATTAGGGTCTGTCGTGTTCCCAAAAATGATAGGGTTTATGAGCCCAATAATAGGCTCGGAAAATGCGTGCTTATAGTCTCGTAATGCGTCCTTTTTTTCTACTGGTCGCTCTAGCAGATGAAATCCAACGCAAGAGGGGGTAAACCACCGCTTCTCCCTAACGCTTTCTATCAAGTCATCAAAGCTACCCAGATGCCCCTTATAGAGCGAGAGCCATTTTCCCGTTTGTATTGGCACATATTTAACGGCGGAAGCTAAACTGTCGAATGGCTGAATGCGATGAAAGTCTGCAATAGAAATCTTTGTTGTCCCTCGGGCAAGCCGTTTTGGTAGGGCTTTAATGATAGAGTCATTGGGTATGTTTGGCTTATGCAAGAACTTTAGGATAAAGCTAAAGGTGAAATCACATTGCCAGTCATCATTTGTTGATGGGGGAGAAATAGCGCTGTTCGCTTTCTCAACAAACTCTTTGGTTAAACCACGTTTGTCTAAATGGAGCTGATGAATACAGATAGCAAAGGATTCAATTTTCGTTGCTGCTTGTAACTCTCTCAGCTTGCGCTCAAATGCATGCACATATCCATAAAATGCTGTTAGTGACGGAATACCGATTGTTACAGAAGAGCTCAAAGCGGTTGCACCAGAGACAGTGATATTGGGTAAGAGCAAAAATGAACCAGAGTTTGAGCTAGGTTCATCGACATGAAGTTGGGGCAATGGGCTATTTAATTTTTGTTTTAGGAGGCTGTGAAACAACCTAGTGAGTTTGGGAATATACGCAAAATGTTTTGTTTCTTTTTCCTGAGAAAGGTCGTAATTTAAGTGTTCTGTTAGTGTTTGTGCATCCATCCCTGCATCTTGTCGGGAAAGCCATGCTCGAATCATAATTAGAATATTGTCGGTTACCAACTTACGTTGTGCCTGTTTTCGATTCTCAGGTATCAGTAGCCTGTTCAGCTGTAGATAGTCTTTTAAAGATTGAATGCTTTCTCTCGATAGCCAATGTTTATTGCTGTTGAGTTTGTGGTGATGTGTCTTTGAGAAGTTAGAAACAGATGTAAACATCCTTAAAGCACCACCACATGCCATGGGTAAAACGCCCATGTTAGTACTGCGGCTATAACGAGTTAACGCTGTATTACGATACTCATTTTCTAGAGCTTGATAACAGTGACTTTGCATCGATTGAGAAGCAACTGGCGAGAGTGAAATATAAGAGTCGTCGTCATCAGGCAGTGAAAGTTGAGTTAAATAGTTGTCTGTTAGCTTTACGTCGACTTTTTGCTCTTCAAAGCTCTTTAACTGCTTAATTACTGACTGTTTTGTTTTCTTGTAGCAACCAAGTTTTAGAAGTTTACTCCATAAAACGTGCGATTCATCTTTCAGAAACAAAGCAAGACATGAAATTGAACCAGCCCAACAAAACTCGCTAGTAAGAAAAGCACTTGTGTTGACGTATTTTGCGTCATGGCTGTAAGACCAAAAGTGCTGCGGTAATTTTGATGATGACAACAAATGCTCTGGAAGAGCACCTAAAGTAGTTGCTCGAATAACACCATCTGAACGAATGTCAGGGAACTTTAGGTTATGACTTTGAATGTATTCAATAGTATTCAGGCAAAGACCCCACCACTTTTCATCACGCAGTTTTTCTTTACATTTCACACGATCAAGCAGGTTCTTTTGATCTGCTGTTTTGTCGGTTAAGTTTACTAATACAGTGAGGGCATCAAGCTCCTTTCCATCGATGTTGATATGTGGAGTAAGAGGGCGGAATGCTCTCTTTAATTCCATGTTCAAATCATCGGGTCTGGATTGTAGTAAATCTTTCAGACTCCCCATTTACCACCTCGATACATAGAAAGAGCGGTTAAATTCATCGGTTTGAAATTCGGCTAGCCAAAGGCAGAAGATGTCGCCGAAATAAAATAGGTAGTTGTTAACCGCCAGAGGCGTGTTTGGCTTAGTTTTGCGACTGGGCTTTAAGATGCGTTGTTCAACCATTGACGCTACCTCATCTATATTGCAGTTGAGGAATACAGCAGCCTCTAAAGCGTTCATACGAAGATTAGCTAAAAGACCATTGTTATCCCACAAATGTGTTTCTATATGTCGTAGAAGCTCTTGTAGAACGATATTGTGCTGCAGGTTGCGTTCTGGTAATCGAACAGAATTAAAAAAGATTCGCCCTAGAAGATCTTTTACCCGTAATCCTTTCCTTCCAACAATGGCGTGTTCTAGGTTGAATTCGATTTCACTGTCAATCATTGAATGAAACGAGCTTGGCCAGTTTGAGAAAAATTGGACGAACGAAAAGTGTTCGAATTTATTATCGCTGATGTGGCACCACCAATGCACCAGCCCCCATCGGTAACTTTGAGGAAGATTTGGCAGAACTTTAGACGTATTACCAGCGAGCCAACTTGAAACAGTGGATGTTGCTTTGTGGTTATTATTTGAACTTTTCGTACTGATGGTTTTTTTGTCAGTCACCGCATATTACACTTAAACCAGACAGGCGATAGTCATATTTAGCACCACAGGTACAGCTGCTGAGTAAAGGCACGTCATGAATATGGCAGTGGTCGTAACCTCTAAAGTGCCAAAGGTAGGAAGCATACCTGTTTTCCTGTAAGCACAATGGGCAACAAGGTATAGATTTAGTTCGAAGTAAACTACGAGGAAAAACCTCAGAACCTCTTATCACTGCACTGGTTGATGGTGAGTATTTTATTTTTGTTCTGTTTATTGCTAATCCAAGCAGCTCAGTGGGTTCATTAAACGTTAACTGAGCGAGTTTCAGGAGTGAGGCGGTTCGGGCACTAGAACTATTCTTGGCCGAGCAGGGGTTAATTTTTGCGATATCGGTTGGAAAGGTTCGGTAGCCGCTATGGTCAATGTCTTGTAGGAAGCGTTTGGTGACTTCTAGGAAACGATGGGCATCATCATATCCATTTTTGTTTGCCACACGGATAAAGAAGCTTTCAAGTGACTCTGTTGTGTGTGGTGCTGGCCTTTGAAGAAACATAATTCACTCCTGTTACTCTAGGTATAACTTTAGATATAAACAGGTAAGTCTGTATGCTCACATTCAAACTTGTTACAGCACTGAGATTATTGTCACAAAAAGAAGTCTTTCCGTCGTAGCAGCGAATTTAAGAAGGTGCGTTGAATGTTGTAGTTGCATATAGCTGGAAGCGCTTTATTGCAATTGTTATAAAACGTTTCTGTCCAACACATACTGGGCTGAAAAACTGGGATTGAATGCTGACTATTATGGCACTCATTCCATGGACCGTACCCAAGCTACTTTAATATCTACCAGAATGAAAACACCAGGGCCGCACAGATCTTACTTGTGCATTCGAAGCTAGATAACACAATCCGATGCTTTGAAGTTGAGCTAGAAGACGCTCTTAGACTGTCTGAGAAAACAGACTGCTGATAAACAGGAATTGCAACAAGCTTTTTGCATTAGAAATTCATTTCGCAGGGTGCGATTCGCAACCTGCTAAATGAGCTTCCCTTTCCCTTAAAATGGCCTTGCCCTATTTATCGTTACAAGTCCATCACGCCGGCTGCGTCAGGCAACTTGCATTGTGTATGTAATAGTTCTAAGAAGGTTTTGCCCCAAACTTTCTTAGAGTCACCAAGTTCAGTCGGTTAATCGTGAGAATTTTGACCAAAAAAAATCGAATCCACATTTTGAGGTGTTATTCGAACCACCCTACAAAAGAGACTCAACGCAGAGTTAAAGCTCAGCGTTGAGTATTGACAATGCACTAAAAAAATAAATTAAGCCCTGCTTGAGCCTTCACAGGACTTCCTTGTTATCTATTTATTCAAAATTATTCAAGCGTTTAATTGAAGCGTATCGGTCACTTAGTGCTGCCATTGACACCAGGTGAATAAGTTCTTCATCAATCGGATCACCAGACAGGTCAGGCAATGGTCGTGTTGCACAGGCGTCTTCGCAAACAATAACGTCGTAACCCAGTTCGACAGCTTTGATAGTTGTCGCAGTAACACACATATGACTCATGAAGCCAAGTATAATGATCTGCTTACGTCCGGTTAACTGCAGCACATCTTCTAGGTCAGTATTGAAAAATGAGTTAGGTAGTGTCTTGTGAACGACTGTTTCATTGTCATTAGGTTTAACTACATCTACTGCGTCTGACAAAGGAGAATCGCAGTTAAATACTGGTGATGTCGAGCTCGCTTTGTGAAGTATATGGAAAACTGGGGCATTCTTGCTTCGAGCGATCTCTAGCAGTTTCTCTGCTTTCTCTAATGCTATTTTACCTGCTTTGCCTAGCGATAAAACACCATCCACATATTCATTTTGGTAATCGATAAAAATAACAGCAGCGTTACTCCAATCAACTTTCTGCTCTTGTAGGCCGGCTATTGTTCTAAGTGTATTTAATTGAGTCATATTGTTTCTCCTATAAAACTAAAACTAATCATACCTACATATATTTTTTATTTAATTTCTATTTTTGCAAATGCCTTATGCAAAAATGATTGTTGACAAGAATTTTAATTAAAATCAATTGAATGATATTAATTGCACGTACCATGTGCAAAATTTATCATATAAAAATTTAATGATTTAATTTATTTTTCTTAAACGTCGGAGGGATTATGAATATAACATCATTACCAATATATAGCTCTTTAACTAATGCTAATGAAAAACTTAAAGGGAGTTTTCATGCTTTACCAATACAAAATATTGGAAAAACAAACAATGTTGTATTGAGTGAGGATTTTATCGCTAGGTTATCTAAAGTAAAAAATTTCGAATTATCGCTAACATCACCTTTTTTTGACAGTCTAACTGATCCAACTAAAGCTATAGATGAATCAGCGAATAAATTAAAAGATTTGTATGCTTCTGACTTGTCATTGTTTGTGACGTGCGGCAGTACAATATCAAATAAAATCATTATAGAAGCTATTTGCAAGTCGACAGACAAGGTCTTATGCCAAAGAGGTGTTCATCAATCGATATACTTTTCCTTGAAGTCTCAAGGCAGCGATGTGAACTATGTACAAGATCTGACTTGCAATGACGAAGCCTACATATACTCAGCCGATGCTCAAGGTATTATTGATGCTTTAATCAAGGCTGAAGAGAACGGAACACCTTATACAACCCTCATAATCAACAGTCAGAGCTATGATGGTGTGTGTTTTGATTTACAGGAGTTTCTACCTGTAGTCTGTGAAAGAGCAAAAAGCATAAAGAACATCGTAATCGATGAAGCATGGGGGGCTTGGTCTACTTTTGACCCCCAGATGAAGGAGAAAAGTGCAATACAAAACGCCTCAGCCCTTTCACAGAAACATGACGTCAACTTTATAGTAACGCATTCTATTCACAAGTCTTTATTTGCATTGCGACAAGCAAGCATCATCAATGTTTTTGGCTCTGAGGATTGTCAAACTAAGATTGTTGGTAGTCACTTTAGAAACCATTCCACCTCTCCTAGTTATCCTATTATGGCTAGCACGGAGCTCGCTTTGGATCATGCTAACCAATACGCAACACAGTACTCAAATAGGATAAGTGAACAATATGAACACTTAAAATCCTTTATTAATGAGTTGAGTTTGTTTAGATGCCCGAAATTGACTCTTAATAACCAATATCTAATTCCAGATCCTACAAAACTATGGATAACTTGCACAACTAAATTATTAAGCGGTGCTAAAATTAGAGAGATTCTATTTAATAAATATGGGATATATGTTAGTAGGTATTCACACAATTCAATTCTTCTAAACATTCATCATGGAATCTCAAATGAATTGATTTGTTTACTGACTAATGCTTTGTATGAAATAGATAAAAAGTATAAAAGCAAAAATAATCTACTAAATGTAAATGTCGGTGATATAGCTAGTTCTTTTTATATTTTATACCCACCAGGAATTCCTATTTTAACGCCGGGACAAACCATTTGTAAAAACGTAATAACCAAAATTAATCAATCAATATTTGACGATACATCTCTATTAATTGTTGAAGGGAATTAAATAATGCTTCCAATAAATAAACTAAAGGAAATTTCTTCTGCTCGAGGAAATAAAAACGCCGTCATTTTCGGTGACAAAAAAGTCACATGGTCGGAGTTTTATAGAGAAGCATACAAAATCACGGTAAATCTGTCTTCAAAGATAGACAACAATCTTGCCGAATTATGTATGTGTTACATCTCACCGAATTGTTTAGAACTGATTTACCTGATGTCAGCGGCCTCTTCATTGAAGATACCATGTACAGGCATAGACTATACGCAGAATACGGAAAAGATCGAGTCGATGCTAACGTCAAGCAAGTGTAATATTTTAGTTGTTTCGTCGTCGTACTGTATTGAAAACAATATCAATCTACAAGAACTTGCAAAACGTGTGACTATCGTTGACTTGGATAGCCAGTTGAAAAATAGCATCAACTTCTGTGAACTATTAGAAGATACAGAGAGTGAGCCGGGAGAAATCAAAGCACAACATCGCCCTTTCAGAAGTATATCATTCACTTCAGGTACCTCTGGTGTACCAAAAACAGTTGTGCGTAGTAAGTCTTTTGATGCGCGAAGATTTTCATTCTTCACTGCTCGTTATGGATTCTCTTCAGAAGATGTCCACTTGCTTGCAATGCCTTTGTATCATGCTGCCGGCAGCGGTTGGTCACGCTTATTCATGCAGTTAGGTGCTACTATCGTTATCGCCAAGCCACATGACACGCTTAATATGGCAAACCTAATTAAAAGTGAATGGATCACTACAAGTGCCATGACTCCCCCACTTTTGAATGATGTGGTCACTCATTATTCTCTGGGAGGTTATGCACCGAATGATAATGATTTGAAATTTATCATTGTTGGTGGTAAACACTTTCATCCACAAGCAAAACTTCAAGCAATTAACGCTCTTGGTCCAGTAATACATGAGTATTATGGGACTACTGAGACTGGTGTTAATGCCCTAGCTGAACCATGTGACTTGATCACTAACCCTACAAGTGTTGGTCGAGCTTATGATGGTAATATAATCAAAGTAGTCGATCAGAACGGTAACGTACTACCAAACCATCAAGTAGGACGCATTGCTATTTCGAGTTACATGAACATGGATGGCTATGGAAACCAAGATTCCGAATATGTAGTGATCAATGATGATAAATACCTTATCACAGCCGAGACAGGCAAAATGGATGCTGAGGGCAACATTTATCTGAGAAACCGCGCACAAGGCGAAAGCGCTCTTAATGTCTACGAACTAGAAAACGATGTAAGACACCTTCCGGGAATCAAAGATGTGGCCATGATACCAGTCTCAAAGAACTCCGTGCTCTGTGGGTATGCGATCAACGAAGAGTTTATTGTGGATGACGCCGAATTGGTCAGAAACATTAAGTACATTTGTAAAAAGCGCAAGGTGAGACTTGAAGGTGTTTGCCAAGTCGATTCAATTCCATATTCCCCATCAGGCAAAGTACGCAATGACGACCTGAAGCAGATGATATTGAATAAAGAGAGTGTTCAGCTATCAAAGAAACAGGAATCAAAGCCAGTCAAAGGATCGAACATATCATTCGCCCAATTCGTAATAGCAATTCTATGTTTGCTAGGTACTGCTATCTCTTGGGGGGCTATGTTCCCAATTGCGAAGAATGCTTTAACGACAATGGATGCAGTTCATATCAGTTTAATTCGATATGGAACAGCATCTCTCATATTTGTAGCGATGTTAACAGCTAAAGAGGGACTAGCATCTTTATTACCAGGTCGAGACTTCTTCAAACTATGGTTGTTTGGCTCATTTGGGTTCGCGGGTTTTAGTATCTTAGCTTTTGCTGGTTTGGCTCACACCAAACCACAACATGGCGCTATAATTATGGCGCTTATGCCTTTAATTTCGGCTGTTATGATGTGGACATTGAAGAAAGTAAGACCTTCGAATTTCACTATCCTATCAATCGTTCTTGCTTTATTTGGTGTTGTACTAGTTATTACCAAAGGAGAACTTTCAGCACTATCAGGTGGCAGCTTATTTCCAAGCTTGGTTATTCTTGCGGGAGCGTTTTGTTGGGTGACTTATACACTGGGCGCGAGTTACGTAACTGGATACTCAGTACTACGCTATACCGCGTTATCCTGTTTCTTTGGTGCACTAACCATCGTATTAGTTGCGTGTGTTACCAACTTCGTTGGAATCACTCACGCGCCTTCGTTTGACCAGGTTCTAGCAGTTAAATGGGAGTTGATATACTTGATTACATTTGCTGGTGTGATTGCAGTTTTCTCTTGGAACCACGGAATAAACACTTTAGGCCCAATCAATGGCGTGTTGTTCATCAACATGGTACCAATCACAGCTTTTGCTATTGGCCTATTAAGAGGTGAAACAATCACGAATACTGAGATTTACGGCGCAGGTATTACTATCCTAATCCTGGTGCTGAACAACATTTACAGTCGTTTATCATCAAAACCTAAAACTGAAGGTATAAGTCGCTTCAAGGTACAAACAGCTCAAAGCTAATTTAACTTTCACTAAAAAAATGGCAGGGTACCCTGCCATTTTTATGCGTAGCTTTACAGTTCATTCTTAAAAATTTTCACCAACTCTTCCATGACAAGCTTTTTTGGTGTGGACATTGAGGTCTTCTTCGAAGTGAGCATCCATATCTCTCGAGTAATAGGTGTCTCTGGTTCAATCGTACTCAATGAATTCGAACTAAGTGCTAGTCGCGGTAAAAGTGCAATGCCGTAGCCATGCTCTGCAGCTTTCTTCTGAGCGGATATTGTATCAGTTTGGATCTTTATAGCCTTAGTACCGAACTTTTCAATCAGGAATTTACATTCTTTCAGATGACTGAACTCGGCGGTGTAAGTAATGACATTTACAGGCTCACCGCTAACCGAGCGTTCTATCCAGTAGTCAGTACCGCACAATACAAACTCTACCTCACCTAATTTCTTGCAAATCGATTCACCCTTTTCAGGAAGATCCAAGCGCAATGCGATATCAGCTTCTTTCTTTGCTATATTCACGTTTCGATTTGATGTATCAATTTCAAGTCTCAGTTCGGGAAATCGTGCGTGTAACTTCTTCAAGTTTTCGATGACAAAATGTTCTGCCAAAAACGGAACCATAGAAATTTTAGCATTCTGCTTAAATTTCGTTACAGGAGAAAGTGACTCGGATAGACTGTTGATTTTATCTCTTAGGTCAACCGAACGGTCGTATAAAAGCTTGCCTTCAATTGTTGAGGTAAATCCATCATTTGTACGGTTAAATAGCTTCAGTTTTAAAGAATCTTCCAATCGATCTATACGTCTCGAAACTGTCGCATAATTTACGTTCAATCTATGAGCAGCTGTACTTACTTTGCCAGTCTCATAAAGCACTAAGAAAAACTTCAAATCATCCCAGTTACTATTGTTCACTTATTTTCCCTTTGCTTAACTTTTTAACGAATCCGTTTTTAGATTGTACAAACTACCATTATGTTACAAAACAGTCACTAAGAACGGATGAGAGCCTACTTTAACTGACGAAATGAATCGATAAACGTGCTGCAGTACACTATGAGATGAGCGAGGGTTTTTAAAGTATGTTCGCAGGAAGTTTATAGAGGTAAGTCACTCTACAAATAGGTAACTGATGTGAATTTTTCGGTAGTTCTTTGTTTATTGGTTTATCAGAGTTACACAACACTTTGCGCGAGGGTTCGCACAGCATGTTTCAATTAGAATTTGGTCGTCAGGCTATTCCCTGAAGCCATTAACTACGATTTGTCTGAAATAACTTATCTTAAGACAACTGTTTAGTGCATAAGCACTAAACGATTTTTGTCCATCTTCGAGCTAGCTGATGTGGCTAGCTCAGATCTGCCCCTAAACAAGTTATAGCCATGTATTGTGACGAGAAAAATCTGTCGAAATGGCCGAAGAAAAACTAATTGTACAGACTATTTATGGAGATTTTCATGTTAGTTGTTTCAGCCCGTTATGAACTAGGTTACTAAAAGTATACTAATTGTATTCAATCTTCAGGAAACTAAAATATACCGGTAGACGTTCTCAATTAGGGACCACTCGTGCACCTATTCGATGTGCGTATTCAAAAACTCTGAGTGACGTTATTATTACCATTGCTGATAAGTTACGTTACTTCTCAAAATGACGCGGGGCTGTATGAAAGCAAAAGTTGAAGTTGACCCAAAAGGGCGTAAGAGCGTTGTTGATGCTTGTACCGAGCCTTGCGCGATCGAAAAAGGCATGAGGATTTTGGGTTCAAAATGGAAGGGCTCGATTATCTACCATCTGAAAGATGGCCCTGTGAGATTCAATGATCTTTCAAGAATGTTAGGCGGTGCAAGCAAGAAGATGGTCGACCAGCGTCTAAAAGAACTAGAAAGTGAAAACATGGTAATACGTCGTGTACTCAATGAAAAACCGCTGGCAGTCAGTTACGAACTCACCGAGTTTGGGCGCAGTGCGTTAACGATTCTCGATGAGTTGAGAAAATGGTCTGAAAGCAACAATGTGCAGCTAAAATAACGTGAGCAGCATTCATCTATCTCTCACTTTAACCTAACAAGGCAACCAAAACGGTTGCCTTTTTGTCTTTCGAACTGGAGGTTCAATAGCCTAATGTGCCACGGATAGGGTAGTGGTTTTCTGGGTTACGAATCCATGCCAAACCTCGGGTCAGTGCACCGAGCTCAGGTCTGACAAACGGGTTATTGGACAGGTCAACCACGTGTAAGTTGCCGTGTTCATTGATCACAAACAACCCCGGCTCTGAAAAGTTATGGTCGGTTTCAGCTTCGGAGCGTGGTAGCGATATGTAGAGCCCCAGAGTCTTCATTTGTTGCTCAGTAAGACCATAGGCGATTGGAAAACTGATATCGAGCTTTTCTAGGTGTTGCTCCAATTGTTGCTTCGAGTCAGCAGAGACAGCCAGAATATCAACGCCCGCCTCACTAAAGGCCTGCTTATAGGTCTCAATCTCATTGAGGTACTTGGTGCAAAGTGGACAGTGTTTGCCACGATAGACAAACACCGCTTGCCATGTTGCATCACCTTGAGGTTGACCTAGCTTGACTTTGGTTCCATCAAGCTTTGTTGCCTCTAATGTAGGAAAAGCGTCACCCGCTTTGAGTTTTTGTGAGTATGTCATCTCGGCTCCTGGGATTGAGGTCACAACGAGTTTAAAAAAGATATGCCACTAAAAAACAAGTTGCAACCAGTATGCTTTTAGTAACCTAGCTTTGATTTGTCTGAGCCATTAACTCAGTTAAGATCTGTTTGTAGCCTTCTACGGGATGCGCCCCTGAAACACCATGTTCTCTATTGAAAATCACCGTTGGCACACTCGACACGCCCATTTTTTGCCATTGTTTCTCTGCACTGCGGACTGAACTGCGTCGCTGTTCGTCGTTTAGCCAGCGCATTCCTTCTTCTGGGTCAAGGCCGACAGAGGTGAGCTCTTGCTTAAGAATTTCAAGGTCAGAGACGTCTTTCTGCTCACTGAAAAAGGCGGTAAATAAACGCAATTTTAGCTCGGTTTGCTTGCCCATACTCCTGGCGTAATCGAGCAAAAGGTGAGCGTCAAATGTGTTCACCATCTTCATTTCATCAAAGTAGTTAAACTTGAAGCCATGCTCCGCACCAATACTGGCGATACGAATACGCGCGTTCTTACTTTCCTCTGCGCTACTGCCATATTTACGAGCAACGTGCTCTCGAAGGTTTTCACCTTCAGCAGGCATATCAGGGTTCAATTCAAAAGGCTGCCACTCAATATCGATACGATCTTCAATGCCAAGCTGTTTGATAGCCTCTTTTAAATGGTTATATCCGATGATGCACCACGGACAGACAACATCACTAATAATGTCGAGCTTAATGGTATTATTCATATCAGTTACCTACTCAAAGCACTGTGCTCACGCGGCAAACAGTGCTTTGATTTGCGTTTGCTATCTTTGACTGAGTTTAACGTTCGTTAGGATGCGTCCAAGCAAACTTCTGGAATGGCGCATCTGGCTGAGTGTGTGCCAATGCGTTAGTGAAGTTTGAGATAAGCTTAGCAGATAAGCCAGTCAGCACTTCCAGCGCTTGACGTTTAGTAAATCCAGCGTCGAAGAATGCTTGCAGTTTTTCATCACCGATATGACCACGGTTATCAAGCAGTGCCTTAGTAAAATCATGCAGTACTTGTAGCTTCGGATCAGGAATGGCGGTACCTTCACGCAATGCTTCAATCACGTCATCTGGCATTTTGCCGGCCTTCATCATCCATGTATGACCAGGAACACAGTAGTGACAGTTATTTTCAAAGTTTGCAGTCATAAAGACCACTTGTTGCTCCAATGGACTGAACGTTGTGTTTTTCATAAACAGGTCAAAGACCGTGTTGTAAGCTTCGTAGGTAGCCGGGGCTTCAGCAAGAACCGCGTGCAAGTTTGGTAGCATACCGAAGCCTTTTACTGACTGATCGACCAGTTCTTTAGACTCTTCAGGAGCCGTTTCTGCAGTGTAATAAGTAAATTCAGTACTCATAAAAACCTCCTCAAAAGTGTGCGTCTAGGTGCGCTTCAAAGCGAGCAAAGTCGTTCTCGATGTCGGCGTTTTTCATCACGTCGTAGCATGCAAAGGTTGGCAATGCAGTCATACCAAAGAAGCGGAAGTTTGCGTGCATGTGGAACATCAAATCATCCACACTGCGACCTTGGAATAAGTATTCGCTATCATCATTAAATGACTCTTCTGGTGCATTGAATGTGAAAGACAGCATGTATTTGGTATTGGTACGAGTGCCGCCTGTTCCATAATTTTTCTTTGGCTCTTCCGGCGTTCTGCCATCAAAGGCACACAGCGCACCACCCATCCCCGCAGTGAATACTTCATCCATGTATTTCTTGAAAGACCATGGAATCGTCATCCAGTTGACAGGTGACTGTAGGATCACTCGATCTGCCCATTCAAAGTTCGCCAGTTGCTCGTCAACGACGATGTCATCTTGCATTGTCACTACGCGAACTTCGTGGCCCTTTGATTCTAACTGGGTGCGAGCTTTCTCAACTAAAGCCGCATTGAGTTTGCCTTCAGAAAATGGAGATGGTTCGTGTGCGTTAATGATTAGAACGTTACTCATGATATTAACCCTTCAATATTTGGATGTTTACCGAGCGAATAATGATTTCGCTGTGTTGCGGTTTATTATGGTTACCTACATTACGAGTGCAATTAGTTAACTTTTAGTAACCACCTTTAAGAACGATTAAAATATGGTTAAGTGTATGTTTAATATGGCTTTAATTTTTTAGATTGGAGTGGGGACATGAATGGGTAGGTGATGAAAGGTTACCAAAAGTATACTAATTGAAAATATTGGTGGGGTTACCATACTGAACAGAACATGCGGCTTAGCGCAGTGATTTTGTAAAGGACGTAACTTTATGGATTTAGCCAAGAAACATCCATTATGGCGCAAACCCAAGCATCATCTGGATGCGGAGAGCAGCAGTGATCATGTGCACTGGATTGAGTCTTTTTTACGATTTGGCTCATGTGGTATCGATTTTCGTGCTGGGAAATTACTTAAGTCATCACCTTGGCTTTAGCGGATTCGCCGTTTTTGCGTTGCTATTTATCATTGTTTGGTTTGCATGGTTTGACATCAGCCTTTTTAACTCGATTTATGTCAGCACTGATGTACAACACCGTTACATTATGGCAGCGCAGATTGTCACCATTATGATTATGTCATCCGCTATCGTGCATATTGGTGGCGCAGGGTGGATGTACTTTGCGGTAGGTTATGCGCTCAATCGAGCGATAATCTCGCTGCTCTATTTTAGGGCCAAAACGGTAGAAGAAAGTGAAAGATGCCTACCAAGTCATATGTCTAGAAGCTTTGCTATTGCTTCAGTCATCTTTTTAATCAGCGCGTTCCTGTCTGCGCCATACAGTTATATGGCCTTTGCAGTAGGCATGCTGGTTTTAGCAGCGTTGTATGTCGCTCCGAGATTGGGTGCACTGAACAATAAGCGCTTCTTACCACGCTTTGGACATATGGCTGAGCGCTTTGCGCTGCTTTTATTGATTGTTGCAGGTGAAGGCTTCTTTAAGCTTGTTATCACCCTTGCGGAAAAAGGCATTGATGATGTGGTTGGCGACGTATTTGTTAACTACGCGTTTGGCGGCCTATCAATTTTCGTATTGTGCTGGACATATTTTGACTTTGTAGGCAATGGTAAGCCGCGCGACAACGCGCCTAACACATTCATTAAGTGGACGGTCTCTCATCTGCTTTTGATGCTGTCTGCGGTCACGATAGGCGTCGCATTGTCAGCAGAGGTCAAAATAGGTTTTATGGATCAATACCCGTTCAAATATGCATTGATAGGCTGTTTGGGCTTAGCAACTTACCTGTATTGCTTACTTAAGATTCAAAATGTTATCGAGCTTCGTACCGCCCACCGATTTGCTACTGCGAACGTTCGCTACTTTGGCATCACGCTTTGCTTCGTGACCTTGGTTATCGTGCCATTTGTTCCTTCAATCGTGGCTAACCTTCTATGGGGAGCGGCCTTGTTCTCTCAGATCCTGATCCCGGTGAGAACCGCATTTAAGACTCTGACTCGAGAGGCGAACCAAGCACTCGATTGAGCGTTTTCGTCTTCAAGGTAGCTCGGCTAAATGTTTCAATGGATTGCTACTATGTATCGACCCAAAGTACCTGAACACATTACCAGCTTTCAACTGGCAGTATTGGTTCTATCTGTATTTGTTGTTGCTTCCCTGGCAATTGAACTTGTCTTTAACCTGCCACCTGACGTCCTACAAATTCTGATCTATGTTGATACATTTATTTGTGCGATTTTCTTTATTGATTTTGTTCAGCAGTACCGAGCGGCGCCGTCCAAGCTTGAGTATATGAAGTGGGGCTGGCTTGACCTGATTTCTTGTATTCCATTAATGGAGATGAATCAGCTTGCACGTTTAATTCGAGTTTTTCGTTTGGTGCGTGCAATCAAGTCTATCTCTATGATTTCTCATGCAATCAATGAAAACAAGGCTTCGACGTCACTGCATTTCATGGTGGTGACTTCGCTAATGATGATGCTGTTTGGTTCGATTTACATCCTTTATCTCGAGAAGGATATGCCGGGGGCCAACATCCATACCGCCGGTGATGCGTTTTGGTGGACGTTCGTCACTATCACTACGGTTGGCTACGGTGACTTTTTCCCGGTCACATTGGAAGGTCGCATCGTTGCCATAATATTGATTACAACCGGTGTTGGTATGTTTGGTAGTTTTACCGCGGTTTTAGCCTCATGGATTATGGACGCTTCTGACGAGCGAAAGATGGAAGTTCAGATTCTAGAAGAGGTGGATACTCTCAAAGCAGAGCTTCGGGAGATGAAAGCAATACTAAAACAGCAAGCTGAATGAAATGAGTAGTCTGCTATCGTGCAACTAGGCTTGCCATACTTGTAGTTATTCATGAGTTGTTAATATTTAACTTTTCGTAACTCATTTATGTCCAGAACCTTCACAGTTGGTACTTCGTAGCACAGAGGTGCCCCATTTCGTGCTAGCCTTCACAAGAGAGCAATCGTCAGTCAACAAATTTGCCTTAGATAATTTATGGTTGACTGCAATGAATGCAGCACCAGACCTCCTTCTTATGCAATGAATGCTGAGATTGCAGTAACAATCGTAGCCACATTGGCACCTAAAGGCATTAGAGTGAATAGGAGCTTCTTAGCTGCTTTTACCATAGGTTTTTCTGCTTTGATTAAATCTTCACAAGCTTCTACCGTCTCTAGATGATCTTGCTTATCCTCGGAGGTAATCTGAAGATCAGAGATGGCTTGCTTTAGGTCTGAAAACATCCGTTCAAGCTCTGCATTATCAATATTGATGGTCGCTGTCGGGCTGTTATTGTTTCCGTTGATATTCTGGTTAATCACATTCTCAGCATGGTGAAAAACCTGAATTATAGGAGTAGTAACCTCTTGTCGATCATCATCTGGAAGCTCGAATTGGATGTCTTCAAGTTTGTAGCCAATTTCTCTCATTAAAGGCTGAGTAACGTTCTCATTGAAGAAAGAGATAAACGTATCGATTCGTGACGAGGATGAAGCACAGAACGAAATGGAGAAGTCTAGAACATCTATTTCATTGCTTCCGATCTTAATTAAAGCTTGATACATCAAAGATAGCCTATCATCGGTGTTGGTAGGGAAGATCAAAGAACCGCTACCTTGCATACCAGACTCTGTAGCTTTTCTCTCTTGATACCAGCTATCGAAATCGACATTAGGGTTATTTATTAATTGATTATGAATATCTAGAAATAATTCATCACCTTGAATGAACTCTAGGAGTAGAGCTAATCTGTCATCGAAGTTATTCATATCTGAATAACAAAGATCCTGAGAATAGTCATCGAATCGTCTAATACTCTGTCTAGCTTTTCCTGCTTTCAATACGTTATCTCCTCCGTTTTGGGAATGAACACTATACTCTCAAGCTTGTCACAAGGAACAATATCCAGCAAAAGGCGGACTAATGGTTCGCCTGAGACTATTTACTGTTTTTAGCATAAATTATGCGGCTACCTCATTTAGCTCATAATCACCTTCATAGTTTTTCATTTCTTCGAGGACTTCATCAGCGGAAACGAAGAAAAACTCTTTCCTACCATTTACAAGGTTGACTCTCTGCTCGGCAAACCTAGAGTGTAAGAATCGTTCAAATGTTGGCGCATCTTCAGTGAATGCGAAGGCGTGGACATCAAATAGTTCAGGAACTGAAGCATCGCCTAGCTCTTTTACTCGGTCATTTGGGTCAGCACGTCGTGTCATTCCTATCTTGACGACACTATCGCCAAACGACAACTTATTTGATATTACATACACATAACCAGCTCTCGTTTGCTGAGCTAGTGATACTGCTCTTTTCTCTTTTTCACGAAGCTTTTCTAGTTCTTGCTTATGCTGCTCATACAAAGCCTTTTGCTCTGCACTGCTGGATTCAAGTTTACTAAGTTCTTCAGCAACTAGGCGCTCCATAACTTGTCGTTCTTTCTCTGCTTTCTCGGCAGCAGCTTTAATTCGCTTTTCCTCTCGTTCGGCTTCTCTTTGAATTTGAAGTTCTTGGCGTTCTTCATCCTTAATTTCCTGCTTGATTTGGGTAATCTCGTAGCCAAGCCTTAGTTCCGTAATTTTCAACTGCAAATACTCATTTTTTAAGTGTGTTTTAACTAAGTCTGCTGAAGAATTAATGTCCTTAAAGGTTTTTTGAGTACGCTCTATAAGTCGGTTGATATTGTTCCAATCAACTAAGACTGAAGCTGCTTTAAACTCATTATCTAAGCATCGTAGTCTCAATTTGATTTCTCTGTTAAACAGCTTCTTAGCGTCTGATTTCTTACCATTCAAAGCGACGTTGTTACCCATAGAGCAGATGCATGCCCGTTTATCGCTAACGAGCTGCTTTATTGCCATCTTAGTTTCAGCGAGTCTGTTCTCAAGACTATCTAGGTCACGTGATTGTGATAGGTTGACGTAAGAGATGGAGTCAGTGGTGCCAACACCAAGGTAGTAATAAGAGAGCTGTTTTTCACCTTCTTTCAGCAGTGTCAGTTCTTTGTTATAACTTTCTTGTAGAGCTTGGTAGTTTTTTGCTATATCTGAAAGCAGTTGCTCTTTCGCAATCGCTGGGGCATAAACTTTCTCAATATCGTCGTATTGAAGTTGTAGTTCTTTCAGTGAAGAACGAGACTTTATAAATAAAATCAATGAGAGCACAGTAAACGCAGCTAAGGCGATAGTAACGAACATAGGAAACCCCTTAAATTGACTGTGGCAATTGGCTAGAAGCAGAAGTTGTTTCCACAACTTCTTGTTTACGAGCCTTTCTGATTAGGTGGCTCTCACGATATTCTTTGGCTTCTACATCAAAGTACCAATCGCATTCAATACCAAGTTCTTCCATTGCTGTTGCAACCTCTTGAGGTGTCACTCTGAAGAACTCTTTGCGGTGATTTTCAATGTTCACACGTGTTTTATTGAACTTGCGGTGAAGTTCCTTCTCTATTTTCGGCGCATTCTCTACAAAGGTTAAGGCGTGCACATCAAATTTGAATGGAACACTGGCATCACCTAGCTCATTGACTCGATCCATGGGCTCTAGTCGGCGAGTCATTCCGATTTTCAAAACACCTTCTCCAAAACTACCAATGTTTGAAATTACATATATATAACCAGCTTTTGTAATTTGAGCCTGAGAGGTTGCGCGTTCAAACTTACTTTCTAGCTTTTCGATCTCTTTTTGCATGTTGGAAATCTTTTCTTCCATACCTAAAGCACTTGCACCGTGAAGTTCTTTAGCAAGCTTTTGTGCTTTTATAAGATCTGATTTTTTATAGTAAATTTCATCTTCTAGATCGTCCGTATCACCACCAGATTGCTTAGTCTGTTTAGCTTGTTCTCTCAGTAGTGCTTGTTGTTTCTTCTTTTCTTGCTTAATTTTTTCTTTGTGAAGTAATTCTTTATGCCAGATGGATAGTTCTTCAACCTTTAAATTGAAGTATTCTTGTGAAATGGCGACGTTTGCTGTTTCACCGAGCTTCTCCAGTTGTTGTTCTAGCCTGTCCAGCTTATTTAAGGCGGTGTCAAAGCTTGAATGGCGCATTTTCTTTCGAATCATATCGAACTCGGCATTAAATGCTTTGAGAAGAAGGCTTTGATATGAAGTGACCATTTGCGCCCCCTTTGATTTACTACCAAACCAATCCCAGTCTGAATAAGCACTTGTAGCTCGACCAGATTCGATAACCTGATATTGAAGCTCAATGCAAGCGGCAATTTTGTCTTTTAGTGACTGGCTATCATCAAACTTGTAGGTGGGTGGAAAGAGGCCGACATTAATGAATTTCATTTGCTCTTTGTTTTTAGCTACTTCGTCTTTGAGTCGTGAATAGATTGGCCTTCCATGTTCAATTTTGGTCTCAATGTCGCCAATTTTATTCTGCAAATCTTTAACTATTTCCTCGACGGACTTTTCAGCGAGAGATTTCCTTATTTTTTCAATATCTTCGAGAAGCTTTCTACGCCTTTTTTGAGCAGAGCTAGTGGATAAAAAGAAAGTAAAAGTCAACAACGCTAGTACAATCCATACTAACTGGTAGGGTTCAGTAGTTTCAGGCATTGATATTCCTTTTGTAAATGTTGCAGCGTGCAGGTGCAATGATATCCATTGCATAAATAAAGTTAATTGTACTTTATATTATGAGATAGCTCTAAAGCACCCATTTGTGACTAAAAATGATTTAAAACTATAGTGAAGTAGCCAATTTTGCTATCTGATTACAGGTTTTGCAGTACTGAAGGTAATTCGTTAAGTGCTAATTTAGCAAAGCGCTTAACAAGGTTTTGTCCACGGATGATTCTGAGCACCCTGAACGACTGCGTGATCGATGGCTATCAGGCTGGAACAGTTTCAGTTTATAGCCAGACTTTATGTTGACCAATAATATCGAAGAGGAGGTCAACATGAGAAAGTTATCTTCAGGAAAATGCAGCGGCATTAAACGACCATTCAAGTTGGAAGAAATTTGGCGAATTAGAACTAGGCTAGAGCTTGAAAGCGACCTAATGCAGCTTGCACTATTGAACTTAGCCATTGATAGCAAATTAAGGGCAAGTGATTTACTCAGGCTGCATGTATATGATGTTTCTTCGCAAGGTGTAATCTATGAAAGGGTTCAATGCATCCAACAAAAAACTGGCACCGACGTCCACTACGAGATTACCCCGAGAACGCAACAAAGTATTAGCCGATGGATCTACTCGGCATCCTTAGAGGCAAGCAGTTTTTTGTTTCCAAGTGGTCGCCGAAAAGGACAACCTATCAGCTACTCATTCTATCGATCGATTATCAGGAACTGGGCAGTAAAACTTGGATTGAATGCGGACTACTATGGCACTCATTCCATGCGCCGTACTAAAGCAACCTTGATCTATGCCAAAACAAAAAACAATCAGAGCGGTACAGATTTTACAGGGGCACTCGAAGCTAGATAACACTATTCGTTACCTTGGAGTGGAACTGGAAGACGCTCTGAGGCTCTCAGAGCAAACAGACTGCTGAGGCTTGCTGATACAGGCTTTTCTCCTGAAAAGCCTGTGCCCCGAAGTTGGTTAGAATAAATACTACTATTTACTTAAATGGTGTGTATTTGCCTTACTAAAAGTTATCCGGAGTCAGCACATCCACGGTTATGTCTCAGAACAGTCTAACTCCTTAACTCTACTGCTAACTTTTTGGTTTTGAGTTGTGTGCTAGATGCTTTGCTTCAGGTAGATCCCCATTCTGACTAAGAGTTCAATTGTGTTGTTCTCACAGATGTACGCCATGAACATTTTTTTATTGCTGACGTTCAGCAGTTCGAAGGCACGCTTGAGGTGTGTCTGCACGGAGCTCTCTTTAATGTTCAACGTTGCCGCCACTTGTTTTACCGACAAACTCAGTGTCGATAGTGAGAGGCACTCGACCTGACGCTGGGTTAAGAAAGGGGAAAGTAGTTGTGGGATGACCGCATACAGCTCTTCTGAAGCGCTTCTCGGCTTGAGAGGCTCCGTGCGAGTGGTATAACGGCCCATCAGTTGGTTGAGTATACTTTGGGAATCCACGACCGAAGCGTAATGGCTGACTTTACTATTGACAAACGTCAGTTGTGAGCTGCCCTGGTAGACCAGATCTTTCCCCGTAGCCGACACACCTAAGAACTCCCCCAAATGCTTTCCTTTCGCCGTCCACTCAATCACAATGTCGTTCTTACGGGTGATCACGCGGTTTTCTTTGTACTCTAATGTAGGAAAAGCGCGCAGCCACACGCTCAGCGTCTCGCAAAAGGAGTTAGAACCTACCGATAGTTGAAGAGGACTTTCTATCACGGTGTGGGAGGTCATCACTTCCGTCACGGCCTCCGTCATCTTGTCATTCCAGACGAGATTCATAAGGTTACGTGCGGTCTGAACACACGGTTGACGATGAGTAATAATGCGAACCTTCCTTTGTTGTACTCGTGGGATGGCGTTTATCTAAGACGCTGTGCTAGCACGGTGAATTTGGCGGCAGGCACGCTGCCAATCAACAAACCTAAAGCGATCAGGGCGCAGCTTACCACTTTTTGTGAAGAAATGCCCTCATGAAACAGAGCGCTTGAACCCAACAGTGCAAAAAAGGGCACGAGCAACGTAAACGGGGCCACATGCGACAAGCGGTAAGACACCACCAACTTGTTCCAGATCCAGTAGCCAAACAACGTGGTGGCATATGCCTGGTACACAATGGAAAACACACCGGGTAGGGTTATATTGTCCACCAAAGCCGTAAAGCCCTGGGTCCCAACCTGAAGGTAGGACAGGAGACACAGAGGGAGCGGCGCAAAGAGCATCGACCACACACTGAACGAGAACACGTGTTGGGTGTTGGATTGCTTTAACAGCACCCCTGATATCGACCAACACAGCGCCGCCACCAAAATCAACCCCACTCCGGTCAGCGTGACAGAACCGTCAGACACCGTCAGGCTCAAGGCCAAACCACACAATGCGATCAATACCCCGAGCGATCGAAGCGGGCTCACCGACTCTTTGAGTAACAGCCAGCCCAGCCCCAAACCGAACACCACATTCGTTTGAATAAGCAACGCTGCCATGCCAGGGGATAAGCCCGCCCCGATCGCCCAGGTGGACAGTCCCCAAACCCCGACTGAAAACGTCAGGCCATAGGCTGCCAGATATCCCCAATGTACGTCGGGTTTCTTAACAAAAAAGACCGCTGGAATGGCCGCCAGGGTAAACCTCAAAGCGGTCAGCAGCATCGGATCTAGTGTATCCAACCCCAGTTTGACGACGGAAAAATTCAGTCCCCAGATAGCCATGATGAAAACGCACAGGGTGTAGTCTTTCAAGCCCATGCGTTACCCCTTCGTTAACATTGTGTTTGGCGCCGATTGGTGCCAGATCGCGAACTGTTTCGCAAAGTAGGTGACGATGAGATCCGCGCCCGCTCGTTTAAAGCCGATCAGAGTTTCCAACACTGCTTCCTGTTCGTTTAAGATGCCCATTTGCGCTGCGAATTTGATGACCGCATACTCCCCGCTGACTTGATAGGCCGCCAGTGGAAGCTTAGTTTTACGGCGCAATTGGGCCAAAATATCTAGGTAAGGGGTACCGGGTTTGACCATCAAAATGTCCGCGCCCTCTTGTTCATCCAGCAAGGCCTCACTGAGCGCTTGTCTGGCATTGGCGTAGTCGAGCTGATACGTGCGTCTGTCGCCCTTGAGTTCGCACTCAACTGCCTGTCGAAATGGCCCGTAAAACGCCGACGCAAATTTCGCGCTGTGTGCCAGTATCGCGACATGCTCAAATCCCGCTTCATCCAAGCCCTGGCGGATCGCCCTTACCTGGCCGTCCATCATGGAAGAGGGGGCGAGCATGTCCGCCCCGGCTTGCGCGGCATTGACACACTGCTTCACCAAGTGAACCACCGTCTGATCATTGTCAACGTCCTGATCGGTCATGACACCGCAATGACCGTGCGTGGTGTACTCGCAAAAGCAGATATCGGGGATCACCATCATGTGCGGACACGCTGATTTAATCGTGCTGATCATACGACTCAGCAGACCGTCTCGACACCAGGTGTCACTCCCGATGTCGTCTTTGTGATGACTGATACCAAAGGGCATTACATAGCGGATCCCAAGCGCGTCCAGCGCATGGATTTCATCGACGAGTTGAGTTTCAGGGAGCCGGGTCAATCCCGGCAGACCGGTGACCGGCACCGGACTGGTAATGGTTTCTTCGACAAATATCGGATAAATCAAATCGCTTAATTGAACCTCATGTTCCCGAACGAGCGCTCTGATCATGGGGGTAGTCCGCAAACGGCGCAGGCGTTTGGTGATCCCCGGTTGGGTGGTGTGGTTGGATTGGAATTCCATGGATGGTACTCCTGAGAGTGGGTTGTCTAAAAGGGTGATGAGTGGCCCTCGATCGAAACTATCGAGTCAGGGCCCCTCTGGCGTGATGGTGCGTGTTACACGCGCTCGATGATCATTGCCATGCCTTGGCCGACTCCGATACACAAACTGCACAGCGCATAGCGTCCCTGTTGCTGGATGAGTTGATTCATTGCTGTACCAATCACCCTCGCGCCACTCATGCCCAGTGGGTGGCCCAGCGCAATCGCGCCGCCATTGGGATTGAGGCGCGAATCGTCGCCGTCAATCCTCAGGTGGTTGACCACCGAGAGGACCTGTGAGGCGAAGGCTTCATTGATTTCAATCACGTCCATCTGATCCAGCGACAACTGAGCGAGTTCAAGGACCTTTTTGATCGCCGGTGCCGGGCCAAATCCCATAATGCTGGGCTCAACGCCGGCACACGCCGTGGCCACAATGCGCGCTTTGGGCACCAGTTGGTGATCGGTCAGTGACCGCTCCGACGCGACCAATAGTGCCGCCGAGCCATCGTTAATGCCCGATGCATTTCCCGCTGTTACGGAGCCCTGTGGGTGCACCACGGGTTTGAGTTTGGCCAAGGTCTCGAGACTGGAGAGTCTGGGGTGCTCATCGGTCTCGATAACCAACGGGCTCTGACGTTTGCGCGCGACTTCGACCGGGACAATTTCGTGACGGAAGAACCCCCGTTCTTGCGCCGCGGCGTATTTGGTCTGACTCCACCGGGCAAACGCGTCCTGCTCATCTCGGCTAATGCCGAATTTGACTGCCAGGTTTTCCGCGGTCTCTGGCATCGAGCAGGTGCCGTACATCTCATCCAATCTGGCATTCACAAAACGCCAGCCCATGGTGGTGTCATAGAATTCGGCGTCGCGGGCAAACGGCAAGTCGGTTTTTCCAAGCACGTACGGTGCGCGTGACATCGACTCCACCCCGCCGGCAATGATCAGGTGCGCTTCGCCCGCTTTGATGGCCCGCGCGGCGTTAGACACAGCTTCCATCCCAGACGCACACAGTCGGTTGACAGTGGACCCCGGCACTTGGGTGTCCAGTCCGGCCAGCAGCAAACTCATTCGGGCGACGTTACGGTTGTCTTCACCCGCTTGGTTCGCACACCCCAAAATCACATCGTCGACGCGACGCCAGTCGAGCGTTGGGTGACGTTCTGTGAGTGCTTTTAACGTGATGGCGGCCAGATCGTCCGCGCGGATCGACGACAATGCACCGGCGTAGCGGCCAATCGGGGTTCTGACGAAATCACACAGGTACGCGTTAGACATGCGCCACCTCCTTGTGAGACGCCGCGAAGCTGGCGGTGATCAATCCTCTGGCCAGATCGATTTCCGATCGGATAATGCGGTGCTCTCGCTCGGCAAAGATCTCAAGGTGGACACTCGCTCCTAACTGCTCAAAATAGTCGGCCGTCTGAGTGACACGTTCCGCGGAGACCCAAGTATCGGTATGACTGCCCGAGAGCAACATCGTCATGCCATCAAACACGGGCTTTTGATCCGATGCTGTCGGGCACTGAGGACCAAACAGTCCACCAGTGAATAAAATGGCGCCCCCCATCGGCTGTTGAGATTGCCTGATGAACTCGGCCGCCATGCACGCGCCCTGCGAGAAGCCCATGATCCAGATGCGCTCGCGGCTCACGCCTTGTGAGAGCAAGTTTTGCAGGACGTGATCGATCACCTCGAGCCCCTGATTTAACTGTGGCTGGTTGTCGTCAAGAGCGCGGGTGAACCCTCGGGGATACCAGGTGGCGCCGGGTGCACTCGGCAGATAATAGGTCGCCTCAGCCAAGTTCAATTTGTTGATCAGTTTCGTCATATCGTCTGTAGTTTGGCGGCGTCCATGCAAAAGGATCACCACAGGGTTGCCGGCGCTCAGTTCAGCGCCTTTAATAACCACGGTGTACGGGCTAATGTTAGATTGGGATTTGAGGGTTAACACGTTATCTAGTCCTTGTTTTGAAGGCGGTTACACAGCTATCTCAGCGATGGTGTCGGGCTTGGCAGGTTGTGGGTTTAGGCCTAAGAGTGTTCTGGCCTCATCGATAGTGGCCACATCCCGTCCCAATTCGTGAGACAGTCTGACGATGCGATCCACCAACTGGGCATTGCTGGTAGCTAGCTCACCTTTTCGGTAATAAATGTTGTCTTCGAGCCCCGTGCGGACATGGCCACCCAATAAAATCGAGTAGGTGTTCAGCGGCAACTGCGCCTGCCCAATCCCGATGGCTGACCAGATGCTGTTGTTAGGAAGGCAGTCCACCAGATGCAGCAAGTCTTTGCAGGTCGGCCGGACCCCACCATGAATGCCCATCGCAAAAGCAAACACCAACTTCTTGTCCAAGTAACCTTGTTGCTGAAGGGTGATGGCCTCGTGGATTACCCCGGAATGGTAAATTTCTATCTCTGGGGTCACCTGATGCTCCTTCAGCGCCAGTGCGAGTTTTTTTGCCAGTGCGGGGCTGTTGATGAAGGGTTTGTCGCCATGATTCACTGACCCACAGTTAAAGGAAGCGATGTCTGGCCCGTACTGAAGATGATTCCAGGCTTCCTCTTCTGGCATGCCGTGTGGTAAGTTGAGGCCCGAGGTACTTAGGTTGAGGATAATGTCGGAACGTTCGCGGACACGCTCGATGATCTCGCGCCAAACGTCTTTGTTGTAGCTTGGCTTACCCGCTTCATCACGGGCGTGGATATGCGCGACACTGGCGCCTGCCTCACTACACTGAACGACAGCATCTGCAATTTCTTTTGGCGTGTGTGGGACGGCGGGGTTCTTACTTCTTGGGGTGATTCCGCCATTAACGGCGGCGGTGATAATTAAATTGTCCATATATTTCAATTTCTTACGCTATATAATTGCCTCCATTGTAAATATAAAAAATTAAAGTCATGTCCCCAAAAAATGGTGACAAAATGGATTTTGTCGCATAAAAGCCACATTATGCCTTGCTATGCATCGTGTGCTTACAACACAGTCTATATGTCTATACATATTGATTTTATGATTGTGATTTGCCTCATCAACACAGGTTACTCAGTAAAGCAACATGCCATACCTGTAGTTATTCGTTAATTGATAATTTAGCAAAGTTGCTGAAACAGTTTTGTCTAGAACCTTCGCAGTGGGCACTTTCTAACGCCAAAGTGCCCCATTTCTTGTTACCACTATCCCTTTCTAAGTTGTAAGAAAGTCATTTTCAATACTTGAACTTATGAAAGGCAAGACCAGAACTCATCGCTTGTCCTTTTTCCTACACTGACAGAACTGTTAGTAACCGAATGAAATATATTGTTTTAGTTGGATTTTGGATATGTATCACTGAAATTGTCCATATGCTGGCTATGGTTGAGATAGTTGGAAAATCAACCATATGCGGATAGACACGAATGATTAATGGTATCAGTAAGATAAAGAGCCTTCGTTCGTTTGGAATCTACGAGAACCATACGAATGTTGGGTGTGATGAGTTTGTGAGGTTTAATCTTATTTATGGATGGAACGGCTCTGGAAAGTCAACGCTTTCAAGATTGTTTAGAAGTATTGAGAATAAGTCTTTGAATAGCTTGTCGTATGAAACTCCGTCTTTTGATATTGAGTACAGTACTGACGGAACGAATGTAAATACTTTGACACAAGCTAATATCGAGACCAATCCACTCAACGTTCGAACGTTTAATAATGACTTTATTCAAGAAAACATTGATTGGAGCGGTACGGTTAAGAGCATACTTCTAGTTGATAAACAGAAAATCTCAGAGCGTAAGCAACTTGACCAAAAGAAAAATGAGTTGAAGCAAAAACGAGAGGAGTCGAAGAGTGCCACCAAGACCGCCAGTGATTTAGAAGCCGAAATTAATAAGTTCCTCTCAGATACGGCGAAGAGCATCAAGATAAGCTTGAAAGTGATTGGAACAGATGACCGTAAGTATTTGAACTACAACAAAACGTCACTTGAGAAATTAATCACTTCCGACCCAACGGGGGTTAGTGACACAGACTCAGTACTTTCAGAGGAAGACATTGTTCATCATACGAAATCTGCCTCTCCTGTTGAAAAACCAAAAATTTCTTTGTCGATTTCACCTATACAAACAGACTTTTTTGAAAGTGATTTTAATGCACTGAAAGCATTAATGCAGAAGACCGCTGTAAATGAGGTAATAGATTTTTTAAAAGAAAACCCTGATGTCCAAACGTGGGTGTCTACTGGTATAAGTTTGCACGAAAAGCATGAATCAAATGAGTGTCACTTTTGTGGAAGTACGCTAACTGAGTCTAGGTTGACTTCGTTGAATAATCACTTTAGCGAGGCCTTTAAACTGTTAAAGGAAGAAATTGCGCAAGCTGACAAGTACTGCAAGTCGTTACCAGAAATCGATCTTCCAGCTGTAGATTCTTTTTTCGAAGAGTTTCAAGCTGCTTATAAAAAAGCTATAGCTCCACTCGACGAAATTAGAAGAAAAGTTTCAGACATTGTAAAGGGCTGGGAAGATTGCCTCGTCCAGAAAACAAATGACCCTTTTGATGTTTCTATGGTAGTTGTAAATGTCCCTCAGAGTCTTATTGATGAATACAACAATGCTGTTGAAAGTATCAATGCTTGTGTGAAAGAGCATAATGACAAGTCAGGTAATTTCCAAGCTGTGACAGCGACACACAAACAAGCTCTTGAGCTACATTATGCTGCGGAGAAAGTTATTGATTTCGACTATGACATGAAGAAAAAGGCGTTAAAAGCGGAGCAGGATAAAGCTAAGAAAGTAAGTGATGAAATTACAGCTATCAATACAGAGGTAGTAAGGCTTGAGGCTGAGCTGTCAAATGAATCTATTGCGGTAGACCCTTTCAATGATGAGCTTGCTAAGTTCTTGGGGCGTACAGAACTTAAGCTAGAGTTTGATGCTAAAGAGAAAGGGTACAAAATATCTCGTAATGGCACTGGTAAGCTGGCTAATAACTTGAGTGAAGGTGAGAAAACAGCAATAGCATTCGTGTATTTTGTGACAAAACTTAAAGAGCATGATAACGATATCAAAGAAACTATAGTGGTTGTTGATGACCCAGTATCTAGCTTTGATTCAAACCACTTGTTCCATTCGTATTCATTTTTGAAAAAGCACTGCGAGAACGCTAAACAGCTATTTGTAATGACACATAACTTCTCGTACTTCAAGTTAGTCAGAGATTGGGTACTCAAGAAGAATAAATTCCCCAAGGGTAAAGACCCAATAATTAAATCAAGAGCATATACAATTGAAAGTACGTGTGACGGTGTTCGAAAATCTAAAATTGTAAGTGCTGGCGGTACGTTGACGGAGTACAACTCTGAGTATCACTACTTATTCTCAAAGCTGTATTCATTCAAAGACAAAGCGAATTTGAATCTTGATGAAGTATACCTGTGCGCAAACTTATCGAGAAAACTACTCGAATCATTCTTGTGCTTCAAGCTCCCTAAGAAGAGAAGTAACTTTAGGCAGTTGGTAGATGATGGTACGCGAGGGTATTCAGATATCAAGTCAGAGGATGTTGAAAAAGTATATCGCTTTATAAACAAGTACTCGCATAACCAAGAGATAGAACTGGAAGATAATGCAGATAACTTGTTAGGTGAATCACCCGCTATTTTGAACACAATCCTAGACATGGTTAAGACAATAGATGAGCACCATTACAATGAAATGGAAGCGGTAGTAACAGCTTAAGGTTGGTTGATTGCGTTGTTCACGTCTTGATGCAACGTTATACCCTCCAGTGAATTACGAGGAATTATGGCAAGAATTTGGTTTTCTCCTGGTGACCTTGCCGATCATCTCCATGAGATAATAGGTTACAAAGCAGGTTTAGCTAGTTCAATTGAACAGATGTGCGATTTACTGTCAGGTACTGGATATGCTGATGATATATTGAGATCTGAAGGTAATGGGCTTGCTATTCGCTCTGAAGATTACGAGGATTTATATTACCAACTTTTATATAAGGTTGGTGTTACTGATACCCCAAGACAAGGATTGTTTACACAATCACAGTTCTTCATAAGAGCAATGAAAGAAAAAGGTTTAGATTACATTACTGATCTTCAAAATATTTACAGTAAACATTATAGACTGGGTGTAGAACTAGCAGTAAAAAACGGTCAAAGCTCTGTTGATCCTATGCCAATGCTAGCTGAAGCAATGGAAAGGTACGGAAAAACTGGAGCGAGTGACCTTATTGAATTGATGAAAATGTACGACGCTCATTTTCAGAATAGCCCTCATACTGCAGGGAGGTGGGAAGAATGGAAAGATATAGTCGATCTAAATGATTTATTCGAGAAACATCAACCTGTAGTTTCACATGGCACTTTCTTAGATCAACGCTTCATCAATTACCTGTCGAATAACTTGGCTAAATTGGGTGAAATCCACTGGCGAAAATTCGAAGAATTAATTAGTGAGTGTTTTAGTCAATCAGGATATAAAGTTGAACTTGGACCTGGTACCAATGATGACGGTGTTGATGTTCGTGTTTGGAATGATTCTGCTCAAATACACCCTGAATTTATCATTCAATGCAAACGGTATAAGTCGAAGATCGATAAAGTAACAATAAAAGGCTTATATGCAGACGTTTTAGAAGCGAAAGCAACAACGGGCTTACTAGTTACCACATCAGAGTTTAGTCCAGGGGCTAGGACTACTATTTCAGCTCGAAGCTACCCAATTAAGGAAGTTAATGGGGAAAAGGTTTCTGAATGGATAAAAGCGCTGAGAACTCCAGGTTCAGGAGTTATCAGGATATAACATACAACTATAGCTTCAACATACTTTTTCTAATCTGACAGAAACGGATTGGAGTTATACATCTAACTCGTTTCTGTCCAAGAGTGTGCTGTGCATTAATGGCAAACCTTTCTTGATTCCTTCTCCGAGCTAAAAAGCTCATCACGCAGGTTGCGTGACGCAACTTGCGTGATGAGCTTGCTTTTATTTGTGGAAAAGACCAAGTAATAACTAAGTAAAGATATCGTTCCAATCAATCAGGTTTATATTGTCTCTTTCTCTATGAGGTGCGTCCTCTAGACTAAAGCGCCTCCAACGCTTTAGGTGTTAACAGGTTCCTGCACAAAATGGATAAAAATTGGTTGAAGGGATATTGCATCTTGCATTTTCTACATGCGATACCCAAATTTATGCATATTTTTGGTATATATACTAAATTCAACGTTACTTTTGGTATTTGCGCTCAAATACACGACCAGAAAAGTGTGAAATACCAAAACTAGAGTTAAATTTTGGTATTGGTTTTAAATAGTAATACGTTGGGGAACACCTCAATTAAGATTTATGTCCGCTAGACGCGTTGCCCCTTGGCGCTGATAATTAACACCATAAAAATTGATTCAAATATGTATTTTGACGTTAGACCACAAGGAGCACATCAATGCGTGACCCTAAACGAATAGAAACTACGCTTTCACTTTTGAAGGAACTTTGGAGCAACAATACTGACCTTCGGTTCAATCAGTTGATGTATAACCTTCAACGAGAGTTTTCACTCGAGAACGATGGTAAAGGGCAAATCACGGAAATCTCGCAAGAGGGTATTCAGCATGTTGGTTATGATCTGTTTTACATAGAAGATGACATTTTCATTCAATTTCTAGAGAGGAAGCTAACGCAACAACAGCACTAGCTTTTGGCTAGATAACAAACATGCTTTACTTTCATATTCTGTGGAAGGAACTGAAGTACTGGAAACAGAAGAGCAACTAGAGCAAGAGTCCGTTAGTGAAAAACAGGGCAATAAAAGCAATAAGAACCGAGGCCCGATGGTGATTTGCTTAGATACTTCAGGCTCCATGAAGGGGTTGCCAGAAAACATTGCCAAAGCGACGGTTTTGGAATGTTTGAAAGTCGCCTATAGAGAAAAACGGCGTTGCTACGTTTATCTCTTTGGAAGTAAGAAGGAGGTTAGTGAACTTGACCTGACGTTAGATGCTTCAGGGTTTAATGACCTACTTAACTTCCTGACGATGTCTTTTGGAGGTGGTACAGATGCTGAAGAGCCTCTCAACAAAGCGCTGGAAAAGTGTGACTTAGAAGAGTGGTACAAAGCTGATATCTTGTTGGTGAGTGATGGTGAATTTCCAGTATCTTCGGGATTAAGTAGGAAAATCGGCAATCGCAGAGAAAAGCAGGGATTACAAGTTCACGGTATTCAAATAGGTAACTCACATTACACCTCAATGAATAAAATTTGTGACCCGATACATTATTTTTCAGAGTGGGTTGATTTAAAACGTTAGTCACATGTTAGCGATTCGTGCCTACCCTCAGCGCTATTAGCAACCAAGGATTACGAGCTTATTCAAGTAACTCAATTTTATCGAACCTAATTATCATGACTTAAGCAAATATGTGGTAAATTCTACCATATGCATATAATCACGATAATCACGATAATCAGGACGATGAATGTCAGAAGCTAAAGCTACTTTTGAGTATGCTATCTCAGACGCTGAACAGCTCTTAGAATGTTACGATCAGCTAAACGGGTGCAACTCAAATACTCAACCTCCAGAGGTGCTCAAGAGAGCTACTTTGATTATGACTCTTACTGCTTGGGAAACCTATGTAGAAGATGTGGCAAAAGAACTTGTAGATGCCAAGTATGGGGTAGTAATGGGCTCTCAACTAGGACGAATAGTAGAGAGTCGGCTTGAGGAGCACCTTAAGTATTTTAACAACCCAGGCTCTAAGAAAACGAAAGCTCTTTTCGAAGAATTTTTTGGTATTGATGTTACTGATGCTTGGGTATGGAATAGCTTTAAAACGGCTGATGAATCTCGAACGCAGCTGAACACATGGCTAAAAAAACGAGGGGAGGCTGTTCATCGCGCTCAAACCGATAGAACTGAAGCACACATCGTCAAGCGCGAAGAGCTAAATAAGTGCATCAGGTTTTTTCGAGAGTTAGTGTCCGTGACTGATGCAAGATTATCAGATTTATGAAAATAAAAGATTCAAGACAAAAACTTTAACTGTCAAAAATCCTTGTTTTAAAGAACCACTGATACAAAGTATGCAGCATATAGCTAACCGAGAGGTGTTCATGAGCAACAAAAGATATCCAGAAAAACTTATAGTTGCGCTGATAAACAGATCTCTAAAAAGGTATGATCACCATGATTAACTAGGTTTTGTTTGTGATTTTTTAACAAGGCTTAGACATCAGGCAACTAAAATTGATGCCTAGCTGAACAGATCGTAACTTCTTAAATTAGTCTTATCAATTTAGCTACAAAGTGGCACCCATAACTTGAAAATCATTTATTACCTGCATTTAATATCTTTATATCATATTGATTTAATGAATAAATTAATATTTTCTTGGTGTGGGTAGGGAGAGCGCTCTAAATGTCATTGCCTCAGATCTTCTTCATAAAGCACGAAGTAGCTTAAGGATGAATAAATGAATCAACACTATCTTGATGCCCTTGCAAAAAGTAAGGCTGCTGCACAGGAAGAATACCGTTTTGTTAAAGGAAATTTAACAAACACGGATCATCTTGTTGCTGGTCTTAAGCAACAAATATCAAGAGTTATAAATCAAAGTGACAACTTACTTGGGAATAAAGATTCGTCGAGTATTAAGCTGCATGAAATATCAAGAAGTCTGAATCATGAATTAGATTCGGCTATGCTCAAGCATAAGCAGTCCATTGTTCAACGAGCGAAGAAACTTGAAAAGTTCACAGTTATGCTTTTTGGTCGAACAATGGCTGGAAAAAGCACAATTCGTGAAGCGATAACAGGTGGTGATGGTTCTACGATAGGACAAGGCGCCCAAAGGACAACCCGAGACATCAAAGAATATGAATGGCAAAACCTTCGAGTTGTAGATACTCCAGGTTTTGGGGCTTGGGGAGGTGAAGAAGATACAGCTATAGCCCATTCAATTGTTGAAGAAAGTGATCTTATTCTGTTCTTGTTAAGCTCCGATAGTGTGCAACTCTCGACAATTCAAGAGATTAAGGGGCTTAGCGCCAAAAATAAACCCGTAATATTCGTGCTTAATGTTAAGCAAGATCTAACTAAAAGAATTCACCGCAAACGCTTTTTAAAAGATGCTGAAGGATTCTTTTCACAAGAGAAAATCGGGGACACATTCAACGCTTAGAAGAGCTAGCAAGGGATGAATTAGGCATCAGAGCTAATCGCCTTAAAATTGTACCGTTACACGCTCAAGCGGCTTATTTAGCAGGGAAGGAAAACGATCCAGCTGAAGCAGAGCGGCTATATAAAGCTAGCCGATTGCCAGATCTTTTTGATTTGTTAAGCACAGAAATCTCAACGAATGGTCCAGTGCGTCGTATTCAATCACTACTGGATGGTGCTTATAGTCACCTTGATTTTTTGGATCAGCATCTTATTGAAAACAAAAAACAGCTTAAGATATACACCAATACCGTTGATGAAAAAAGAAAACAATTTGATTCATGGTTCAATGATTATCAAAAAGAGCTGCCTAGCTTAGTAGATAGAAAGGTTGATGGTATTTTTTCATCGTTTAAGCAGACAATAGGCTCTTTTGTTGATGATAATATTGAGAGCAAAGACTTTGATCGGCGTTGGAAAAGCCATCTTAAGAGTTCTGGGATTGAGGCCAGTATACAAAAGATAATGGCGGATCTCCAAGATGACGTGAAGAACAAAGTTGAGCAGTTTAATCGTGAAGTTAAGCAGGATATTGAATTTTCGCGTAAATTTAATTTTGACAGCCAAAACACATACGACCCATTGGACTATAAACGTCTAACAGGTTGGGGAGGGGCAATAGCATCGGGGATTGCTTCCATAGCTTTTTTTAACTCTTGGAATCCAGTTGGCTGGACTTTTGCTGCGATAGCAACAGTCTTTAGTATTTTCAATTTCTTTTCTGATTCTCGTGAAAAGAAATTAAGAAACCAGAAAACGAAAGTGGCTAAAGATATTCGAGCAAGTATTGATAAACAGAAAGAAGCGTCAAAAAAAGAGATTGTTAGCTGGTTTAATAAAGATGTCCACAGCCGAGTCATTCAGGGGCTGCTGAAAGACACAAAAGAGCTTGTTCATGGTCTAAATCAATTATGTCATTCACTAGAGCAAGGTTCGCAGCAATGTAACATGCTATTACGCAGTGTTAATCGCCGCCTTATTCAACAAGGTGCATTGAGTGTAAGTGACCAACAAGCACCAGACATTAATAAAATTGTTCGAATTCCAGGAGAAGGCTGTTTCTTTACAGTCAATGGTTATTTTAGAAATCCTGCACTTCTGAAGCAGGTTGGGCAATCTCTAAATGAATTTGTCACCGTTGTTTATGACGGAACACCTGAAAATATGATTTCACATGCTTTAGGTATTAACCACATAGCTAATTCGAAAGTGAAGATTATCAATAATCAGGCCACTGTGTATGTACCAAAAATATCAATTGGTAGAGTTATCGGACGAGCTGGATGGCGGATCAAATTGGTAACAGCTTTATTAAACCTTCGTATTAATGTAGTGGCATCAAATTAAGGAAAAGGATCTGAATATGATTAATTTATCTTCATTCAAGAATGAAACCTCTCGTATACACAAGAAAGTCTTGGACGTTGTACAAAGCATTGAACCATCTTATACCGAGCAAATCACAGGCATGTTTGATGATAAGGAAGTGGTACTTAAATTAGCTTTGGTCGGTCAATACAATGCAGGTAAGTCGAGTATTTTAAAAGCTCTGACGGGCGATGATGAGATAAAAATTGACTCTAATATTTGCACTGATGAAGTCACTGCCTACAATTGGAACCGTATACAGGTTCTCGATACTCCTGGAGTACATGCTGGGCGCTCTGATCATGATCAGACAACATATACGGCTATCGATGAGGCCGACCTTTTAATCTTTGTTATTACGAATGAATTGTTTGATGATGTGATCGGCAAGCATTTTCGACAACTTGCGTTTGAGCGGCATAAGGCGAAAGAAATCCTGCTTGTAGTCAATAAAATGGCTCGAGACAGTGGTACAGCAGAAACTAAAATTTCGTCCTTGCTTCCGGTATTGGAACCGATGCTACCGGAAGACTTCAATACTACTTTTATTGATGCCGAGTGTTATTTAGATGCCTTAGAAGAAGATGATGAACAAGATCGTGAGGATCTGTTTGAAGAAAGTAATTTTGAAGCACTCGTGACATCTATTAACAGTTTTGTGGAACAGAAAGGCTTCTTAGGTAAATTAACGACACCGCTTAGTAGTATGCAATCAACAGTACGCAAACTTAGGGAAGAAAAATCGGTTAGCAACCCTGAATAAAAACTGTTGATAGAACTACTTCACCGCAAGCTTTCTATTTTAAGAGAGGGAGAATTACGTCTAAAGCGCAAGATGACCGAAATGCTGAATAGTACTCTTTATGAGGTTTCTGGTTTCGGTGATGATTTAGCTGAAATGATCTGTGAAAGCAGTACCGAAGATGCCGTAAAAGCGAAATCAGATGAAGCTGAGACGCGCTGTAAGTTTGTAGTAGACAAATTGTCAGAAGATTTTGTTACTACAGTCCGTTCTCATGTCGAGCAAGTTACTTCTGAACTGGAACAGTTAGAGAAAAGCCAGCTAGCAAAAGCTTTAAATGATGCAATTGACCAAATCTCATCGGGTCATGTGGCTGATAATATTACCCATATTGGCGATCAGATAAAGATTTCTGATTATGAAAGTGGCGCTAACGATCGCTATGCAAAACTTTCAAGTTGGGCGCAAAAAGGATTGAATTTCACCAGTGGAAGCGCTAAAGGTGTGAATGCTACGGCTAATAACTTAGGCAGTGCTGCAGGTGTATCTGGCAGCTCCTTGCACAATGGCGTAAAAATCGTAGGTAAATTTTTTGGTGTAAAATTTAAGCCATGGCAAGCAGTTAATATTGCCAAGAATATTGGTAATGTAGCTCGTTACCTTGGGCCTGCAATGGCTGTTATTGGAGTTGGTTTGCAAATCTATGATGATTTAAAACAGGAAGAACAACGAACTACAATGCGTGATGCACGAGCGAATATCCGTAGAGAGTTTCGTAAAATTGCCAAAGATTTAGAGCAACAATTCCAGGAGGGCATTTTGCATACAGTTAACGATATACATTGTGAGGAGATTCAGCAAACTCAATCGACACTAGATGAAATCACTACAGGTAACTTTCAAGTCTGTCAACAGCTTACAGAGTTAAGTGAATTGGAAAAAGAACTTGGAAACCTAATTGTAAAAATCCAGCAGTCAGTATAACTCTCACATGCTAGCTTGCCCTAACTAACGAAGCTAGCACAAAAGTTTCTAAGTAACTTAATAGGTTTTAGCGGACGCACGGTCCTATGCAATGGAGATCGGTAACAAGGGAAGGACTCAGTTTCTTGAATTTAAATGCTGAAAGTAACTTTCTTACCGATAGCACTGAACTAAATTTGTAAACTCACAAAAATATCAATTTATGGTTGTTTTATGCAATATCAACATATGGTTGTTTTTTTGTAACTGACTGAAATCTATTCCATTACAATTATCAATTTATGGTTGTTTCAACAACAAGTGCTGAAATAACCATAAATTGATATTTAAACCATGTATTGATATTTGGTGCAAATATAATTGATATTGCCTCTTCATAAGTCTATGACTCTTTAAGTTTATGACATTTTTTGAAGAGGCAATTTTATATCTGCTTTAGGATGAGATACTTGCTACTATCTCGGTTTAATCTAATACTGATTGAATAATATCAAACGCTTCTTCTATTTTTGGGGTAGGGATAATACCAAATCCAAATAAGATGGCGTTAGAATGATTGTTGATAGAAAAATGCGATGATGGGTAAACCGCTACTTTTGATGAAGCAAGCTTATTCACCATTTGTGTCGCGCACCCCGATACTTCAGCTGCTATATGCAATCCACCTTGGCTTGGAATACGTTGTAAGCAATCTACGTTGTCAATTAATTGAGTGAGTTTCTGATACCTTTCGCTATAGATTTTATTCATATTGAGTAAATGGTGAGAGAAATGACCGTCACGCATGAATTCGTCAAGTAGGATTTGAGACACCACAGATGTACTTCGTCCCAAGTGCCATAACATATTTGAAATTGGATCTATTAAAGATTTTGGCGGAATCATATAGCCAATGCGTAAGCCGGGAAATAGTATTTTAGAGAAACTGCCTATCATAATGACGCAGTCATTTTTGTCTTGTGACTTGAGAGCTTGCTTACTGGTATTGAGATAGTGATATTCCGCATCATAATCATCTTCGATAATGATTGCGTTGTTAACTTCTGCCCATCTCAGCAGTTCTAACTTCCTTTCAACTGAGTAGCTAAAGCCTAAAGGGAACTGATGACTAGGCGTTGTATAAATAATTTTGGTATTAGAAGGGATTGATTCAACGACAACGCCTTGGTCGTCCATCGGCACGGTGCCTATTTGCGCGCCAAGCAATCGAGCTTGATTTCGAAAAACAGGATATCCTGGATCTTCCGTCGACACGAGGTCCCCCGGAGAGAGTAATGTAAGGAGAGTCGTCATTATTGCCTGCTGGCACCCTTGCGTAATGATGATGTCTTCAGGATCACAGATTACGCCTCTCGAATGTCTTACATACTCGCAGATAGACTCTCGTAAACAAGCTAGTCCTTGCAAATCACCACCATGTGCAAACTCTGGAGTTAATGCATTGAGCCTACTCAGTCTTGAGTGTCGCCAAATATGCTTTGCTATTCTCTGATGATCAGGAACGCCTAAAGTGAAGTCATAGTCTAGATTCTTTGGTGTGATGATCTCTGGCTTTTTCGCTGCGTTAGTGCCAAACACCCCTAGTTGGTAGTGTTTTATTGGTCTCTTATCTTGATTCACCGTTTGTTCTAGAGCATTACTTACGTACGTGCCAGACCCTGCCTTTTTTACTATCCACCCCTCGAACTGAAGTCGCTCATACACCGAAATGACAGTGTTTCTTGCTATGCCTAACTTTTTTGACAACATGCGAGTCGACGGTAATCTCTCATTTGATCGTAATCTGCCTTCTAATATCCCTTGGTATATCTCGGAATAAAGCTGTTGGCTGGTGACTTTTCCAGTTTCGAAGTGTAGTGAAAATGGCATCGTTTTCTCTGTAGACGTTGAAAAGTGGTTCTAAAGCGTTGTGAGGATGTGGATCTGTATATACCAAGTATATCTACCTAGTATACCGTTATCTTGGTATGGAGAAAGCGCATTTGCGTACACTATTTCCTCATTTTGCAAACGGATGTTACTTACATTCGTATCTAATCGGCCTACCTATCAACGGTGATCAGGTTTAAACCTGTTTATATCGCACTAAAAATTTGAAGACACAGTGTTATTCATCGGGGGTTAACGATTGGAGTTATTCAAGTCAGGATTACTTTTATATAAAAAGCTAAAAGCCTTGGAATAAACTAGAAATTAATTATAAGTGAAAATTAAAAATTGAGGGTTCAATGAAATTAAACAATGCCTTGGTGGCTATTTTATCGCTCACGTCTTTCGTCACGTTTGCGAAAACGGAGTTAACGGTTAGCAGTCAATTAAAGAGCGTAGTTGATGAATGTGCTAAAGGATTAATGAACGAATACGACATTCCGGGGTTGGCTGTTGCAGTAACGATTGATGGTAAGCGTTATTTTTACAATTACGGTTTCGCTGACGAAAGTACGGGGAGTTTAGTCACCAACGACACAATTTTTGAACTCGGCTCTATCAGTAAAACTTTTGCCGCTACTTTGACTGGGTACGCCCAAGCAAAAGGTAAGCTGAACATGGATGACAAGGTTAAGGATTATATTCCAGAATTAGAAAATAGTATTCTGGGAAATACCAAGCTAGTTCATGTCGCAACCTACACTGCAGGTGGCCTACCATTGCAATTCCCTAGCGAAGTAACGAACGACGCTGAAATGATGCAGTACTACAAAACGTGGAAACCGGAGTACGAAGCCGGTACTAAGAGGAAGTACTCAAACCCTAGTATTGGTCTATTTGGCTACATCGGTGCCTTGAGTATGAAGTCAGACTATACGGAAATGATGGAAACCCTAATCCTGCCTAAGCTCGGTATGGCTAATACGTTTGTCGATGTACCAAAGGATAAGCTTAACAACTATGCTTTTGGTTATAGTTCTGAGGGAAAACCCGTTAGAGTTAATCCAGGTATTCTTGATGCACAAGCCTATGGTATTAAATCAACAAGCTTAGATATGCTTCAATATATCGAAGCAAATATGGGTCAAGCGCAACTTAATACTGATATAGAGAATGCGCTAGAGCGAACTCATACTAAGTATTTTGATACCGACACGTTTACACAAGCCGTAGGATGGGAAGGTTATGATTACCCCGTTTCACTTTCGCAATTATTGAAGGGTAACTCCAGCGATGTAATTCTCAACGCTAAACCGGTTCAAGCAAGTGTATCTGGTACTCTCGGTCGTGACGTTTGGTATAACAAAACGGGCTCAACAGGTGGCTTTGGGGCATATGTCGCGTATGTACCCTCTGAAAAAATAGGCATAGTGATTCTGGCGAATAAAAACTACCCTAATGCAGAAAGAGTAGAGGCTGCCTACAATATTATTAGCTCGGTGGTGAAGTAAATTATAGTGGTAATAGGCACTACGTAATTATTAGCGCTTATTTAGATACATACTATCTGCATTGTTTTATTCGATAGTATTTATAGGAGTATTCATGAAAACTAAGCATTGGTCTAAGGTGACTTTGCTACATGAAGTTGTTACGAATCCAAATATAACGATTAAAGGTAAACATAGTTATTACAGTGATTGTTGGGACGCGGGTTTTGAGGAGTCCGTTGTAAGATATCTACAAGGCGATGAGTTCAGTCGAGATTGGGAACCAAAATGGAAGATTGATAAGTTACATATAGGTGACTTTGTCTGTATTGCAGCGGAAGTTGTGATTGTTATGGGGGGAAATAGTACACATAGAGCTGATTGGTTCTCCTTGTACCCATTTATGGACTTTATTGAAGAAGCGTATGTCGGGAAAGGAGATACTCACATTGGCGATGGCGCCTGGCTCGGTATGCGATCCATGATAATGCCGGGTGTGACTATCGGAGAAGGAGCAATCGTTGCGGCAAACAGCGTGGTGACGAAAGATGTTGAGCCTTACAGCATGGTTGCAGGCTCACCAGCTAAGCATGTCAAATATCGCTTTTCTCGAGAGACGATAGACGAACTGCTCGCCCTTAGGATATATGATTGGCCTGATAAGAAAATCGACAGCCTGAAGAGATTGTTATGTTCAGACGATTTAGAAGGGCTGAAAAAGGCAAGCGCTGAATACGATAGAAACCATTCAGTAGAGTGACGATGTCACTATTTTAAAAAACAGAAGAGGCTCATTATAGAGCCTCTTTTTAGTGTGATGGATATCTGCAACCACCACACTTCCTTATCAACTCATCATTCAGTAAGTCGCCAACTAGAATCGGAAACTTTTTAGTTTCATCTTTGCAGGAAAGGTTACCTCAATAGCTGGCTCTTTCAATTGTTAGCAGAGACGCTCATAACTGTTTTGTTTGAGCAATTCGGTTAAGTCGCCTTGACCATATTTTAGAGTTGCTTGGTGTTTTTGATGTTGAATGACCTGATCAAAAGTAGGTCGAGTCACTGAACGAAAAACGCCCACGGGTACGGGAAAGTCTGGATAGCTCAAGTTAGCAAGCGCGTAAGCATAGTATGACTCCTCGCATTGACTGGAGTGGAGCAAAAGGTTCGGGGCCTCTGATTCGACAATCTCGAAACCAAACCCTCTATTGATCAACGCTTTTGAGTGTGTTTTACCAAACAATAACGGTTCATTATCTGAGAGATAAAGTAGATGTTCGCTTCTATTAGCTGGGCCGTTGTAAGGTTCGTGCACTTTATCGTTAAAAATGACGCAGTTTTGCAGGATTTCAACCACAGCAGTGCCCGAATGCGCGGCGGCAGCCTCTAACACCATCGTCATGTGTGTAGGATCATTGTCTGATGTTCGTGCTATGAACGTAGCACCTGCGGATGCTGCTAATGCCAGAGGTTTAAGCGCTTGATCGGGAGAACCTTCAGGACTCGACTTAGAAATGAAGCCCTGTTCGCTTGTCGGGGAAATTGGCCTTTGGTCAGTCCATAGACAGCATTATTAAAAAGCAAAATTTTAATGTCTTGGTTGCGTCGAATCGCGTGAATAAAGTGATTACCGCCAATACTCAGTGCGTCACCATCGCCAGTTACAACCCAAACATCTAACTCTGGGTTGCTCGCTTTTACACCAGTAGCGATGGCAGGGGCACGGCCGTGAATCGTATGAAATCCATAAGTATCGAGATAATAAGGAAAACGAGATGAGCAGCCGATCCCTGAGATGAATACGGTGTTCTCTTTAGTTCGACCTAATCGTGCTAGAACGGACTGCATCGTTTTTAATACGTTAAAATCACCACAGCCTCGACACCATTTGACTTCAACATCAGAAGCGAAATCTTTGCGGTTGAGTACCTTAGTCGTCATTTTTAATATCCTTCAGGTGGTGGTTAATAGACTCAATGACCTCGTGAACTTTGAATGGTAACCCCTTAACTTGGGTTACGGAGCGTGCAGAAATGGCATATTGTGAGCGAATCACTTTGACGAGTTGTTGGTTATTCAACTCAAAAACAAGCACATGTTTGAATTGGCTAATGATCTCTTCCAAATTGCTTGGAAACGGGTTTAGATACTTAATATGGGCGTGGGCAACCGATGCGCCTTGCTTTCTCAGATGCTCAATTGCGGTCGACACAGAACCTTGCGTGCCTCCCCAACTTAGCACTAGCAGTGAGTCTAGAGTACTGCCTGTTAGTGTTTGTTTAGGGATGAAATGGCAGATGTTATTTATTTTTTTTGTCTCTTTCATCAGTCATGCGCTGGTGGTTTTCAGGATCATGAGAAGGGTTGCCTGTAATCGCTTGCTTTTCCAATCCTCCAATGCGGTGCATTTTCTCTTTTGTACCAGGCGTGACCCACTCTCTGCTGTAATACACGTCATCACGGGCATAGGGATAAAACGGGCTTATGTTTGCTTTTGTTGCCTCGGCAGTTAGCTTAATCTCATCAGGGTTGGGCACGAGCCAAGATTCGGAGCCGTTTGCTAAGTAGCCGTCACTCAATAAGATCACTGGCGTCATAAATGTAGTAGCAATTCGACAGGCCTCGATTGCCATGTCAAAGCAGTCTGCGGGAGAAGCAGGAGCCAACACTGGGAGTGGTGAATCCCCATTTCTACCATACAAAGACAAAAGCAAGTCTGATTGCTCTGTTTTAGTCGGTAGGCCAGTTGAGGGGCCTCCACGTTGTACGTTGATAACAACCATTGGCAACTCCGCCATTACGGCAAGGTTAATGGTCTCTGCTTTCAAACATAATCCAGGGCCAGACGTTGATGTGACTCCTAAACCTCCAGCATAAGATGCACCTAAAGCTGAACAAGCAGCTGCAATCTCATCTTCTGCTTGGAATGTCGTGACCCCAAAGTGTTGATAGGTTGATAGCGTGTGTAGAATATCTGAGGCGGGTGTTATGGGGTACGAGCCCAAAAATAGCTGGCGTTGGAGTTTTTCTGCTGCGCATATTAACCCAAGCGATAATGTTTCGTTCCCTGAAACAGTACGATACAAGCCAGCTTTATCTGCTACGGGAGCAACCTGAAAACAGTCGCTGAATATTTCGGTTGTTTCAGCATAATTAAATCCCGACTTCATAGCTAAAGTGTTTGCCTCTCTCACTTGCGAATTGTCAGCGAATTTATTATTTAGCCATTCAATGGTCGGTTCTAGCGGACGGCTGTAAATCCATAAAACAATACCAAGCATAAAAAAGTTTTTGCTTCGCTTCACTACTTTAGGCGCTATGTTTGACTCAGAAAGAGATTGAACGGTTAAACGCGTAAAACTGTCACTAATCACTCGATAATCTGCGAGGCTACCATCGCTCAATGGGTTCGATTCATAGCCAGCAAGCTCAAGGTTTTTTTTATTTAAAACCATCGAGATCAATAAGCACCAAGCCGCCTTCAACGAGTTGTGAGATTTTGGTTTTTAATGCAGCGGCATTCAGAGCGATTAAGACTGAAAAATCGTCGCCAGGAGTATAAATCTCTGTTGAGGCAAATTGCATCTGAAAAGCCGATACTCCAGATGTGGTTCCTGCCGGAGCCCGTATCTCAGCTGGATAATCAGGTAACGTCATGACATCGTTTCCTTGTTTCGACGAGTTGTCTGAAAAGCGTTCTCCAAGTAATTGGATACCATCTCCAGAATCGCCAGCAAAACAGATCACTTCGCGTTTAAGTTGAATTCTTGTCATTAAAACCTCTTACCGTGTTAGAGCAGGTTCAGTATGTTTCATTGCATTTAATGAGATGCAATGGAATTAAAGGTTGGAGAAAATGCCGTAAGCCTGAGCATTTTGAGTGTAGAGTTAATGGTGTTGGCTTTATTTGTCGTCTCTGAGGTCAGTAGAAATATCCATAGCTAGGTATGCTTTTCCGAAATACTAGAAAAGTTTGCATGACACAAAAATACTTTTTCTGTCATATTAGATGTGATTATTTTTCATTAATTGTGAGCGTTATGGATAAGCTGTCATTAATAAAGTTGTTTGTATCTGTTGTGGACTTAGGGAACTTTACAGCAGTCGCGAATCAATTAGGGCAGTCGCCTTCTACTGTTAGTAAAGCGATTGCTCGCCTAGAACAGGATTTGGGTGTTCGTTTAGTTCACCGTACAACACGTCAACTCCAGCTCACTGAAGCGGGGTTTAACTACCTTGAGACGGCAAGAGAAGTGATCAACTTGCTCAAAAGTAGTGAAGAGCAGCTTCATCAAAGTATTGCATCTCCGTTTGGTACACTTCGTGTCAGCCTTCCTTTATCGTTCGGGCAAAACTATATAACTCCGCTGATTCCAGAGTTTTGCGAACGTTACCCTGAAGTGAAGTTGGATCTTAGCTTTTCCGATGAATACACCAGTATATTGGAGAGTGGGATGGACGTTGCTATTCGAAGCGGGAGACTAAATGACAGCAACCTGATTGCGAGGCGATTATGTCCTATTGATATGGGTATGTTTGCCAGTCCGGAGTACATAAAGAAGTTTGGTCGGCCTCAGAGTGTTGAAGCGCTTAACCAGCACAAATGGATAATGTACCGCTATAAACAATCGGGGCGCTTGCTTACCTTGACGATGCCTTTAGATGGGCAATTAGTAGAATTTAGTCCTACACATCAAGTGACAGTAGACAATGGTTATGCGATGGCCTCTTTAGCGAGTTTAGGAGCAGGGATTGCTCTGATGCCCCAATATCTTGCTCGAGACTTAGTGCAGCAAGGTAAGCTGATGTTGGTTTCTGAACCTCAAAGAACCGATGGTCAAGGTGTCTATATATACTATCCAAGTCGTAAGTTTGTGCCCGCGAAAGTAAAAGTATTTATCGACTATATTATTCATAAACTTGATGAGCAGGGAGAGGCGATCAACAGCAGTTGGATGCTGAACCATTAAAGCTCTTGCTGGAGGACGATAGCTTTTTCTGAAGTCTAAGCGTGTTACGTGCCAGCAAGTTTGCTACATTCAGTTGTGCCCACAAAAATATTAACCCATGGGCTGCAAACAAAGATTCGAATCACTAAGAGCCACATATAGCGGCTCTTTTTTGTCCTGAACTTGGAAAGTGGCGACAGGTCTTTAAGTGCTCAGAGGGTTACGAGGACTCGCTTCAGATAAATGAAGAAAGATCGAACCGAAGTATGTTATTGCCGGTTTGACTGTCTATACCGTTGCCATTCCGCTGTTAATTCTGCTTTTTCTTTTCTCGCTGCAATCAGCATTTCTATATTAACGTCAGTGTTTGGGTGCTTTTGAATGTATCGCTCGTAATCAATCGGAATACCATTAATGTGTAGTTCAAGGTGTAAATGCGGCCCTGTTGTTCTTCCTGTGTTACCCGTTTTTCCTATCACTTGTCCTCGGCTGATCTTCTCGCCAACGTGGACGTGGCGTTGAGATAAGTGTAGGTACCGTGATACCGCACCATTTGTGTGGCGGATATTAATGTAGTTGCCCGCAAAACGGTTGTAACGAGACTTTAAAACGATACCATCAGCAATACTACGAATCGGTGTACCTACTGGTGTTGCATAGTCAGTGCCTAAGTGCGGAGTCGTTATATTAGTTACTGGGTGTGTTCGTTTTAAGTCATAGCCAGAGCTTACTCTGTAGCTTTTATCAAAGGGATCTGAAAATCGGAGTTTATTTTTTATTGACACGCCATGTTCATCAAATATGTTACCTTGCCCATCATTGATAATAAATAAATCGGTTTTACTACCTAAATAGTAAAAAGAACTAATATAGGTTTCATTTCTACTATTTAACTTAGTTCTTAAGATAAAATTGTCACCTCTCTTAACTGAATCAATAATATTAAAGTTACTTTTAATAAGGGCCAATAGCAAATTAATCTCTTTTTGACTTATTCCTGATTTTAACAATGAAGCGACAAACGAGTACTCAACCACACCTATGGTGATTTTTTGTCTAAGAGTACCCACCTCAAAAGGTGCTTGAACTCCCTCATTCTTGAACTCCAAAGGCTTGACGGTAGGCAGTCTATCCATGGGAGTGAGGATGTGGTGAGAAAGAGACACGCCAATAAAAATGAGTAAGGCAATGGTGAGAAGGGTTGTGGTAGGAGTTCGCACACTCCTTTTTATTATCAAAATAGTCATTAGTTTTGGTGGTTTATCAAGGCTGACAGTTGTGCGTAGAGTATAATATTTTAAATAAAACCTAGCATTAAAGTATGGCTAATTCCTCTGTTTTAACTAAGTGAATAATTATAGGTGATGATTTTAATTTAATAATTTAGTAAAAGTGACGGTTGGTCTGGTGTTTTTGGCTTTTTAAATGGTGTTATTGTCACGTTGAGAAAATATTTTACAATAATATAATCTCGGCAAAATATATTTTGCCAAATTACTATGTTCGCTAAAAATACGCTGAAATTAACATTAGGTCTTACGCTTACATCTCTTTTATTGAGTGCATGTGGTGGTGGTGATGGAGGAGACAACACACCTCCAGCTAGAAGCAAAGGAAGCATTTCCGGTATGGTTTTTGACGCCCCTGTAAATGGCGCAAAGATTGAGGTTTTCGAGTTCAAAAATGGAAACTTAGGCCGGAAGTTGGCTAACACGACGTCTGATGCGTTCGGAAACTACCTGGTTGAGTTTGAATCGTCTTCAATGCCTCTTTTTGTTGTTGCAAAAGAGGGGAGTTATACCGACCCGTTTACGAATGAAACGGTATCAGTGAGCAATGCGAAGACACTTAAATTTGAAGGTGTTGTGAACTTTAAAGAGGGGAGTGAGCAAAAGTTAATGCTTACTCCGCTGTCGAACTTAGCAGCAGGCTTGGCAAGGTACAAAATTTCTCAAGGATCCACAGATGAGAGTGCCTTTTCAACCGCTTTGGATAGTATCAATAGCATGTATGGGTTTGACGTAAATGAGACCAAACCTATTGATATAACCAAAGGTGGGCAAAGCAGTTTTGCTAGTGCTGGGCATCAATACGGCGCTTTATTAACTGCATACTCGTCTTACTCTTACGATCTTATAAAAAAATACGGCAACAGCGATAACGTCTACACTTCAATGCATTTCGCTGACATCCAATATCGGGATGTTATTGCAGATGGTGTTCTTGATGGTCTTGAAGTGAGCCAGACTTCAGGAGCAGTGACTCCCCTCAGCTTTGGACAGAAAAAGATAAATAGCGACATTTATACACGTGATTTATCTCAGCATGTTCTGATCGTGGTAAACGATCCAAGTGTCAATATCTCTGGTACTGATGCCGCAGACTATGTCGACTTTAGTAAGAAGCTTAATGACTTAGGTACATATGGCAGTACTGATGGCGTCATTCCACCGCGAGATGGTACGGATATCGATACAGATGCGCCAATAGTTACTCGTACGGACAGTGATGTGCTCGCTGGCACCGATAAAGTTGATCTAAAGATTGTTGATGATATCGGTGTAGAAGACGTATCCGCCTTTATTCAGTATCAGGTTAATGGCTCTTGGTCTGGTGAATTTCAATGTAACGACATACAAGATTTTGGAAGCACATTCTGTTCGGTTGAATTTGATGATTTTGAAGTTGGCCTTCGAGAGACCAACGTTAAAGTTAACATTAATACCAAAGAGATCGATAGTGTGGATATGAACCCTGCCACAGGGCTCTCAAACGTAACAGCAGCACGATTAGTCTTATATACAGCGGATGTATTGGGTAATGAGTTAATTCCAGGCAGCCATTCGGGTCTTCATATCAACTTTGAATGGGATAACGATGCGCCTGTTATTGATATTACATCGGCGAGTGCAATTAATAATCAACTTAAAGAGTATGTTCTGAAAGGGGTTGTAAAAGAAAGCTCGCAAGAGATCAGTTCGGTCAGTATTTCATTTAAAGATGGCTTACATGAGGACGTCACATGTTCTCCTGTAACGGTAGAGTCTGGAAATGCTTGTGAGTTTAGTAAGGCTTACCCAACTGATGAATTCCTATCTACGACGGTATTTGAGGTTCGAGCGAAGGATAGCAAAGGCAATACGGGTGCCGCTCAGCATGCAGTAAGTCGTGACGATCAAGCGCCAGCACAAACGATTACTTATCCTGAAGGTGCGTCAATGACGTACGTAAATGTCGGTTTAGATGGTGAACGAACCACTTACGATGGTATCTACTCTCAAGATACGTATACCCCAGACAATGTTCAAGCAAGCCGCGATTTCCTAAAGATTGACTATGCGTACGCAAGTATAGGGATTCAGAACTCATTAAAAGGGATAGATTTTAGTAACTTCAACGCTAATTTATTGAAAGAGAATAAAATCCCTTATGTTCGTGTGAAAGTATCAGACGTAAATACCGATACGGTTTTAGGCTCCAACGCCAATAAACTTAAGCTCGTCGTTAAGTATTATGTCAGCCAAAATAACGATAATAATTACTCACTTCAGCAAGTTATTGATACAACCGCATCGGATGATGACTACATCGCAAAAATTCCGCACGAAACGCTGTTAGACAGTAATGGGCGTGTAGAGGATATCATCTATTACATTCCATTTGTAAGAGATATTTTGGGTGACAGCTTTAAATCGGTATCAGAAAACAGTAGTCAGAAGTTAGTCATTCAAACCGTCGATGAGTCTGATAACGAAAGCACTCCAAGAGAAGTATATTTTAGAAGTAGCTTTGATCTGCCAACTATAAAAGTGGTGACACCATTTATTGGTGCGCGAGCGCAACTAGAAGGGTTGAGTCCAAATGGTGAATTCACTTCACTTGCGAGTTGTACCACTATCCAACAATTGGAAAGTGACCAATCAATGGCTCTTGACGTCGCGAGTTGTGAAACCACAACTGATGTTGTGAATTATGACTTCATGCGTGTTCGTCTAATTGGTATCGAGGGCAGCGAGCCATACTACTATCAATGGAAAAGAGATCCAGGAACCAAAAAAGTAACGGTTGATTTAAACAAGGCCAATATTGGCGTGTACTTTAAGCTCAATGGCTCTCAAACTTACTATATTACTGAACTATCGACATATCAGACTAGCTTGTTTGATTTCCAGTGGGATCAAGTCACCGCCGGAGAGAAAACTTCTGAGCGTGCGATTCAAATTCTTGATGAGGTGCGCTACGCGTTATCAGGCACGAACAACAACTCATTCTTTGGGTTTGATCCAACGGTTGTGCCTTATGCAACGAACGAAATGCTTGCTACTAAAGCGATTCCAGAAAAGCCATCAAACGATTATCTACACCGATTTCTTGTCGAAGCCATCGATAGTATTGCTCAAGGAATGCCGAGAAATAACTCATTAGATTTTGCCTCCGCTATTTACGATGATTTGAGCTTTGATGGAAAAGCGAATGGTATTGGTGTTGGTGGACGTCAGGTTATGCTCGATTCTTATCAATTCGGTACCGATACTTATCGAAAGGATTTAGCGCAATCGTATTACGAAATCATGGCGAGCAAATACGGTATTGAGACCAATATCGCGCAGCTCTATGCTGATGATATTTCGATGGCTAATCCTAACTTAAATGGTAAGAACATTTTTGATACAGAGGGTAGCAGTATCGATATCTTGCCTCCACAGCCAAAATTAACGATTGAAAGCGGTCGAGAGACGATGGTTGGCAATAAGCTTTATATTGCTGGCGAAGTTGTTTCTAAAATTATCCTAGACGATCCTTCTGGTATTGTAGAAACCGACGTTTATGGTCCGAAGTTTAGCACGATGTGGTATCAAGCCAGTGAGCCAAACATTGAAATACCGCTGGACATCAACATTGTAGAGAACTCTGGCAACAGCAATGCTTATCGAAAAGAGTACCTCTTTACCCTTAACTCTCAGTCTAGTGAACTAAAAGATATTGTAGAGTTTGCTGTGGAAACCAGTGCCATGGACCCACATGGCAATGCGTATGGTTACGATGGCAAAGCTCCGTTTATAGAAACGGTATTTATTGATAATGATTTCCCTAAAACGAGTTACCTCCCACCTAATGACGTCGACGGTAAACCTGTAGAAGACGGTATTTATTTAAATGCCAAAAATACCCATGAATTGACCTTCAAGGTTGAAGATGTTGTGGGTGACAAGCTTTCTTCAAGAGGTCTTGTTTTCTACCAGCAAACGGGTGAAAAAGTCACATACACACCAGAGGACTTTTCGAATAACTCGAAAGACGCCTTTAAAGTCAAATTATGTACGGGGGAGCTTTGTTCAAATCAAGGCGCGACGATTTACCCGGGTGATGGTGATTGGCTAGTCGTTGCAGCGGCAGAGGATAATTTAGGTAACTCCGTTTCAGAGTTAACTAGCACGGCTCCGAGATTCAATATTCGTATCGACTCTGAAGCTCCTATTGTAAAAAGTGAGCAGGTCCAAAGCCGTTTAGGCGGTAACAACCAATGGACACCTGTCATTGATTGGGGGACGTTAAGCCCCGGCAATAATGTAAAAATAGATCTTCGCCGAGGGTCTGGTCAGGCACTGACATTAGAGAGCTGTGACCCTCTAACAGAGACGTGTGACGTACCATACCTAGTTGGTGAACAACCTGACGTCAAAGTCCAACTGGTTTCAAAAGCATTTGATTACGATGAATGGAATGAATTTTATGTCACTGCGACGGACAACGCTTACCCTGCCAATGTTAGTACAACAGGGAAATTCACATTCCAAGTCGATAACAAAGGTCCAGAAATCATCCTAAATACGCCTTGGGTTGAAGACACATTGTCCAAAGAGAACTATGTTGTCGGGCGTGAGTTCAACGTGCGATTTAAATCTGTAATAGACGATTCAGACATTGAGCAAGTCTCTCTATATCAGAATGGTAAAGATTCGCCAATTAAGACAATTGTGCCAACGGATTCATCTAAAGAGTTTGTAATGTCTCTCATTAAGAGTGACACAGATAAAATAGACATTTCTGAAGATGAAAAAACAAACGTCATTGTATGTAAAAGCAACCGATATTTATGGTTTTGAGTCTAGTTCTAACACGCACAAGGTTATTCTTGATCGTGATGGACCAACATTAGGATTAAGTGGTTTCAATGCGAATGACTACTACTTAGGTAACTATGTCTTTGACCTAACGGCTCTAGACCTAAATGCAAACGGTGATGTTTCAATTAATGGTGTCAATCGAGAAAGCCTAGAGTATTGGACGTTTAGCGATCTGGAGCCATTACCTGGCTCTCCAGGTAAAAAAATCAATGAAGATCTCAAAGTGAGCCTTAGTGATTTAGGTACGGGTACACACAAGGTTCGTTTAAAAGGGTCTGATGTTCGTGGCAACACAACCTTAACCAGTGGTGAGCAAGATTTTACCGTTAAAGTGTACAATTCCATCCCGCAGGTAGCGCTAGCGATGAGTTACGCGGATGGAACGCCAATTACAAACAACACCATCTATCAAGATGGGAATATCGTACTTACGCTTGATATTGTTGATGACAGTGGCGTTGATCGAATTGACTCAACGTATAGATTTTCTGGAGAGCAAAACGGGACTAACTTTACGTTCTCAGAAACCGCAGATGGCACTTGGACGGCAACGCTGCTTTCTACACAAATTGCCAAAGATGGTAACTATGAACTTGATATAAAGGTTTACAACAAAGTTCGTTACCTTGACGAAAAAGACAGAAAGGTTGGAAAAGTAAACCAAACCTTTAGCGTACAGCGTGAAGGCGTGGTTCTCTCGGTTGCAAGTCCGCTGGACTTCCAAAACTACTTATCTGATGGTGTTCTTGATGTCACCTTTACTACATTGAGTGCGGTCAAAGCCAAAACGTTAGAGTGTTGGGTTCGTGAAGAGTACAACTCTCTAGATGCACCACCAACTAATGAGCAACCAACTTCTGGTGTTATCAACGTATCGCAAGAACCTTACAGTTGTAGTGTCAATGTTGGGCAAAACATGACGAAAGCACCTGTCACTTTGATCACTAAAACCTTGGGTACAAATGGGCGTGAAACGATCAACAAGTTCAATTTTTCGATGGTGGATATTGATGCACCAACAGTCGTTGATGGTAACTCATACAGTTTTAAAGGAAGTGATGTTTGGTTTGATGAAGCTTTGAAGAAGAAGATGCTCACATTTGAGCTCTCTTTCAATGATGCTTTATCAGGCGTGAATACTGAAAGTTCAGATAAGTATCCAAAGTTGGTTCGTAATCTTGGCAACAAAGCTTATACACCAACGACCTGTGCCAAAGGTGTTGGAAATATCAAGTGTACGTACTCTGAATCCTACGCCGATATTATTGATGGTCTGAGTACAACTCAAGAATACAAAATCAAAAACGTATCTGACTTAGCAGGAAACTTGACGCCAGAGCATGATCTACTGCTTGAATTACCTAAAGGTTCGGTAGTCGTTGAAATTACTGACCCGGTCGGAAACACAACCATTAATGGCCAGCAGCTTGTCGCTAAATTCAGAATTAAGTTGTATGAAAACTCTAGGCTAGACAATGTGATGGCCAGATTTGGAACGGAATCCTACAACTATAAAGATAATCCGGAGAAGTTTGCGCAATTGGAAGTGTGTGCAGATGACCCAACCTACAAGTGTTCAACATTTACGAGTGAACTTCCCAGCGATGCTGATGGAAAAACGATCAGGACAACGATTACCGCAACGGATGTGTGGTCGAGAGTCGGTGAAGCGACCGTTGATATTAAAGTTGACAACACACCTCCAAGTGTTGGCGATGAGATTATCGTAACTGAATCGCCAACAAATCCAGATAATGTTCGTTTTCGTTTCGACATAACGGACACTGGTAGCAGCCTCGCAAAAGTAAACTACTCGGTTTTAAACCCGAGTTATCAAGAAGAAAGAGTAGAGGATGGGAATGGTTCATCTACGTACTTTGAACTACCGAAATCTCAGTTAGAGGGGCGTGGTTCAATCACAGTAGACATCAAAGCGACAGATAGCGTCGGACTGTATTCTGATATCAGAAAAGTCATTGATATTAGTGTTCCTAAAGTCACGGTTGATTTCGATGGAATTACGAGTTTGCAGGGTGGGAAACTGTTTTTAACCAAGGCGAGCCAGCCGTTTACGCTATCTACGGTGGAAGGAGAAAGAGTGAAAGCTTCACAATATTCTGTGGAGCTTATTCCAAGCCTCGGTGATTCCTTGCGTTACTCAGGTGATGTTATCTCATCTAGTGGTAATGGAATGATGAACTTTGCCGTCGATAATCAAGGGTCATATACCCTTAAGGTGACGGTGACGGACTCAGTTGGAAGAGAGAATACAAGCTTTGAATTACTAGGCAAAAGTTATGATGGACAAGTTATCGAGTCTATTGTTGATTATGACGTTCCAAGTATTTCTGGCTTAAGTGCTAATCAAATCTCTAAGATACCGACAAACGATAAGTATCAGCTAGAAATTAGTGCATACATTACAGATAAAAATTTAAATCTCGTCACTTCAAAAGCGGTGAGTGGTGGCAGCACTGTGGCTCCTCAAGCGATTACTGAGCCGACAACCGAAGCGGGGCCTTATGTCATAAGCTATTTGTTACCTAAAGGCGATCATACGATAACGGTGGCAGCAACAGACAAGGTGGATAACAAGAGTGAAAGTTCTATTGACGCGCATGTGGAAGCGGCAACCGTTCCCGGGCTAAGTATCTCTACCGCCTCAAGCGCCCCTCTTTTTGGAGGCGAAGAGATTACGCTCGCGTTTAACTTTACAGAAGAAGTTACGAACTTTGATATCTCAGATGTCCATCTTGTCGCTAGTGATAGCGGTGCAACAGGAACGTTAAAACAAGATACTTGGTCGACTTCAGACAATATTACGTGGACGGTTAATTACATCAGCCCAGAAAAACAAGATAAAAATATCACTATTCAGGTAGAAGATAATAGCTATCAAAGTACCAACACAATTCCTGGAAAAGGAAGCAGCTTAAGTATCGCGGTTGAAGGAACCTTACCAAAACTGACCAATGTGACATTTAACCCCGAGCATCAGAGCGTGGGTCAAAGCGTGAGTGTCTCGCTTGAGTTTGATAAAGAGCTCCAAGAGGCGACCGCTACACTTGGCGGCAATCGCATCAGTTCTCTGTCCGCAACGGCAGATAAAAAGGTCTGGGTTGGTGATGTACAAGTTCCGAGCACCACGCTGTTAAGTGTCGACTTGGTTGTTAGTCAGTTTAAAGATTTGACTGGTAACATAGGGGAGGATAACACCGCTCACGAATTACCTATCACGCCGACCTTAGCCATCACTCCAGTGGGCAGTGTGAATGAAATGCAAGCCGCCACGTTACAATTCGATGGCACGTCAACACGTTTTGACGGCCAGTCCCTTCGTCTTGAAGTGAAAGCCCAAGGCAGCGCTGCCGTATTGAAAAGCAGCAGTGCAACGGTACAAGCTGGTGGCACTTGGACCAGTGACGCAATGGATATGAGTCATCAAACCAATGGCACTTATACCGTGATTGTGACGGGGACGAACTCAGCGGGCATTGAAGTGAGTGAAAGCCAGAGCTTTACACTCGCACAGTCTCTGCCAACGTTGACTAACGTGACGTTTACTCCTGAGCACCAAGCCATCGGCCAAAGCGTGACGGTGACGCTGGAATTCGATAAAGCATTGCAAGCTGCCGTTGCAGAGTTAGGTGGCACAACGATCACTTCATTAGTGGCAACCGCGGACCCAAGCGTTTGGACTGGTGATGTGGTGGTACCAAGCACGTCAGAGCTCAATGTGGCGTTGCTTGTTCGTGACTTCCAAGACTTGTCAGGGAATACAGGTAGCCAGAACATGGCTTACTCCATGCCAATCACGCCGACCTTAGTCATCACGCCAGTGGGCAATGTGGATGAAACGCATGCTGCCACGCTACAATTCGAAGGTACGTCGACACGTTTTGACGGTCAGTCGCTGCGTCTTGAAGTGAAAGCCCAAGGCAGCGCGACGGTACTAAAAAGCAGCAGTGCAACGGTACAAGCCGGTGGCACTTGGACCAGTGACGCAATGGACATGAGTCACCAAACCAACGGCACTTACACCGTGATTGTGACAGGGACGAACTCTGCGGGCATTGAAGTGAGTGAAAGCCAGAGCTTTACACTCGCGCAATCTCTGCCAACCTTGACTAACGTGACGTTTACGCCTGAGCACCAAGCCATCGGCCAAAGCGTGACGGTGACGTTGGAATTCGATAAAGATCTGCAATCCGCAGCGGCAGAGTTAGGTGGCACGACGATCACCTCATTAGTGGCAACCGCGGACCCAAGCGTTTGGACTGGTGATGTGGTGGTACCAAGCACGTCAGAGCTCAATGTGGCGTTGCTGGTTCGTGACTACCAAGACTTATCAGGGAATGCCGGTAGCCAGAATACGACTTACTCCATGCCGATCACGCCGACCTTAGCCATCACTCCAGTGGGCAGTGTGGATGAAACGCATGCCGCCACACTACAATTCGAAGGTACGTCGACACGTTTTGACGGTCAGTCCTTGCGTCTTGAAGTGAAAGCCCAAGGCAGCGCGACGGTATTGAAAAGCAGCAGCGCGACAGTACAAGCCGGTGGCACTTGGATCAGTGACGCGATTGAGATGAGTCACCAAACCAACGGTACTTATACTGTGATTGTGACAGGGACGAACTCAGCGGGTATTGAAGTGAGTGAAAGCCAGAGCTTTACACTCGCGCAGTCTCTGCCAACCTTGACTAACGTGACGTTTACTCCTGAGCACCAAGCCATCGGCCAAAGCGTGACGGTGACGCTGGAATTCGATAAAGATTTGCAATCCGCCGCTGCGGAGTTAGGTGGTACCACGATCACCTCATTAGTGGCAACCGGGGATCCAAGCGTTTGGGCTGGTGATGTGGTGGTACCAGGCTCGTCAGAACTCAATGTGGCGTTGCTTGTTCGTGACTACCAAGACTTATCAGGAAATACCGGTAGCCAGAACACGGCTTACTCCATACCGATCACGCCGACCTTAGCTATTACGCCGGTGGGCAGTGTGAATGAAATGCAAGCCGCCACGCTACAATTCGAAGGTACGTCGACACGTTTTGACGGCCAGTCCCTGCGTCTTGAAGTGAAAGCACAAGGCAGCGCGACGGTACTAAAAAGCAGCAGTGCAACGGTACAAGCTGGTGGCACTTGGACCAGTGACGCAATGGATATGAGTCACCAAACCAATGGCACTTATACTGTGATGGTGACGGGGACAAACTCAGCGGGCATTGAAGTGAGTGAAAGCCAGAGCTTTACACTCGCGCAGTCTCTGCCAACGCTGACTAATGTGACGTTTACGCCTGAGCATCAAGCCATCGGCCAAAGCGTGACGGTAACGCTGGAATTCGATAAAGATCTGCAATCCGCCGCAGCGGAGTTAGGTGGCACGACGATCACCTCATTAGTGGCAACAGCGGACCCAAGCGTTTGGACTGGTGATGTGGTGGTACCAAGCACGTCAGAGCTCAATGTGGCGTTGCTTGTTCGTGACTACCAAGACTTATCAGGGAATACAGGTAGCCAGAACACGACTTACTCCTTGCCAATCACACCAACAATACATCTAGATGCTATCAACGATGTTACTGGAGTGGAAAGCGTGACAGTAAGTGGTAGCAGTGAACGGTTTGAAGATGGTGAGTATATAGATATCAAAGCAGTCGACGCTGATGGTACAGAGGCTACAGGCATGGCAACCGTATTTTCAGACTCATGGACAATTGACTTAGATCTTTCAGGACTGAAAGACGGGGCGGTGACGATTTATGTGAATGGTACCAACAAGCTGTCTGCCTCTGCTGAAGAGGCTCAAGCAACATTTAACTATGATCGTTACGCAAGTACGGCCTCTTTAGGAGCTGTCTATAACCGATATTTTGGCGAGAACAGAACCTTTAAAGATGCCGCATAAATAAAGCGAGCGTTTAGCTCGCTTTATTTATTTGGGACTTTTTGTGATATTTATCAAAATAATTGCCTTTATTGATAAGTTACTCGAATTAATGAATCGTCTTAATACAAGGCTGAATATCTATAATAACTAGGCCAATGTTGCTTTTAGGTGTGTATGACGTGATTGTGATGGTCGCTCGGTAGATGCTGTGGTGAATGTGTCGCGTTGAAAATCTTTTTAAATATTATATATTTACGCTCGCTTCTATACTCTGAGTATAGTGTTCTGCATGAGGTCGATGGGTAATACCTCGCCTCTTTAACTCGCGATGAAGCAAATTTAATCCTAGCAAGCTTCAGAGCAGTTACTTTTGTGAGTGCGTAATGCGCTCACCTTTTTATTTAAACTTCCTCAGTAACAGTCAATTTGTTGTTTGTTGCTGAGGAGGGCATCTCATCAGCTTCTGACTTTCCGAGCGCTTACCTCAAGCTCACGTTATTACGATTTTTGTTAACTTCAGGCCATAAATTAAATTTTTTTAGATAGTAAGATTTTACCATTTTGACAGAGTGGGTGATGTTACTGGCTTTTATTGTGGTTAAATCGCATGTTTTGATAGTAAAAATTACCATTTTTTTGGTTGTTTTTTGATTTCGGGCGATTTTTCTATCTCGTTGAAAATCAATGGCTAAGTAAGTAGGATACGCAGACCAAATCGTACTTGTAAGCCTTATCAGCTTAATTGTCACCGCAGCCATATTTACGATGTTGGTTGTGGAGAATTCAAATGCATTTAGTTTGCAAATTTATACCTAGCTCGAAGCTATCCTCCAACGAGCTATCTTATGTTCTTACACCGGACGAGTGTATAGGACAGCTTTCGCGTTTGCGAAATTCAGATGACATCCTTAGAAACCTCCCTAAAGAATTGGCGCAAAAGATTTCCATCTCTGCCAAAAAAACGACCAGCGCATTGCTAGCTGCTATAAGAATCGAATTGGGAAAAGGCAATTGGGTGTCATTATCTACCGTTGCTCGTCGGTCGCCATTGACGGACTCTCAGCTGCAAAGCTTCCCTAGACTTAAATCACTCGTTGACTCTGTATCTGCTTCGAATGAAAGCAAAGCTTTTAAAGCAGGATACAAGCAGGTTACCGAAGATGTTGCTTTAGTTCGTAGTTACACGCATGTCCCTTCTGAGCCAAGTCCAGATCAAAAAATCGTTGTCGAGTTTGCAGGGCAGTGGTCTAGCAACGCGGCATGTTTGATGTTGGGAAAAACCGAAGCTCAAAAAGAAAAAGTGACTGTAGGCAAGGCTGATACCGAAAACAAACACCGCAGCCTCGCGACATTTAAAGATCTCGAAGCTGAGGGCAAAACGCTTTACATCAAAATCCCTTGTTCCGACCAGCCTCAGCCAATTTTGCTTAAACTCGCCGAAGACCTGCAACCCGTTGATAAAGAAACTCAGATGGATGAGTGGGATAACGTGTTGGTGCCTGTGAGACCTTTGGCTTACTTAGATGGCAGCAACGACAAAGCAAAAGCTTCTGACCTGCGTGGTGGTTTCCTTTATGTGTTTTGGAAAGGGAAGCTTTGGCGAGAGATGGCCATAAACGAGAAAGGTTATTACCAAGATGTTGACGTCGAGTATTACCGTACCCTAGAGCAAGAAGAAAAGAAAAAGGACACACCTCAGGTAATACAAAGAAGCGCAAGCGGCTTTGCCATGGCGCATTTCTGGGCTCCTTACAAAATATCGGGTGAAGTCCAACAGGGAGAAAATGGACTCAAGATCATTTTCTCACCAAAGCAAAAGCGCTTTGCTCAAATTGAGGCATTAGAATCGGATGCTGCTTTGCTTGAGAAATCCAGCACACCATTAGATGAATTAAGCAGTTACAGTGACGCACAGTCATTCAGTGCACAAGAATTCACCTCCGATGTAGATAGCGCCGCCATCCACAAAGTTACCGAAGACGACATGCCATGGCTGAGCGACCAACAAGCCATAGTTCGCAGCTATGACCAGAGTAATACCGTGATTGCTTATGTTGACGGAAAAAACAGTGGCTTATTATTCCGGGTGGATGTTGGTACGTCTGGCATCACCGCTTTGAATTCACTCTATGTGATCGATCACAATAGCGACTATAAAGACGTCTTTGATTTAGAGTTTTATGAAGGGGAAGACCACGACTGGCAGCAAGCGTTGTTAAGTGGGCTACCATCGGACGGGGTCTTTACTATGTCCCTAGTACATGACCAAGACCCAGACAGTCGTCACGTACTTTTTGATCGGGTCGCTTACAACGATTTATTTGTTGAACCTGATAGCGCTACTGAACGTTCGCCCGAAGCTCATCCAAACGATAAGCCTAAAGGTATGACTGCAGCAGAAAAACAACGCTTTGAGTCATTAGTGCTGGATTGGTCGTTGTAACCTAAATAGAAAATGGATTAAGAATGAAAAAGAAAATATTACTCGGCTTGGGTTTGACGACTGTTGTTGTCGCGGGTGTTGGTTACATAGCAACTAAACCCTATTTTGACGAAAAAGCTCGAATAGAATTATTGGCGGACCAATTAGAGTCACGTATTAATACGCGATTTAATGATGGAAGTAAGTGGAGATACCGCTATTCTTTTGAAATACCTAATAACCCGAAGGTAGCAGATTGGAATACTGAGAATGTTAAGCTCCCTCAGATATTGTTTACTATCGAAAACCGAGAAGATAAATCCAAGGTCAGTTACTGGGCATTAAACATTGATGGTACTGACCCTCAATTGCTGATCCCTGAAGGGGTATTGCCGCCCGCGCCTAATACTGGGATTGATTATGCTAAATATATGTCACGATCGCCAAATGGCCGCTACCTTGTTATCCCTCAGAAAGATAGCACTGTGTTGTATGATCTAAGTAATGGTGAAATAACTGACATTAGTGAGGAATATGGTGCAACTCGTCACGACGTAATGTGGGATATAGACAGCACACAAGTTGTTGTTAAAAAAAGAGATGAACTCCTGCTAGTTAAGTTAAGCACAAGAGAGATAGTGAAGTTTACCGATGTAAATGGTCCAGAAGCACGTTACATGACCTCTTTTGCCAAGCCTTATATGAGCCAGTCAGAGCAAGCGATATATTTTAGTTACGAACCCGGTCTGGCGGGGTTTGGCTGTAAAGGAGAGGAAGAGGAGTATCTCGAAACTTTTGGGGAGAGTGATGTTCCAAAATGCGGGAACACATTTGTGTTCGATGCCAAAACATTAAAATTGATCGATCGCGGTGATTTTACTCCGGATAGCTACGATTGTAATGTTTGGGGCGGTACGTATGGAGATGGCTTCTACTGCCTCGGAGGTGCGGCATACCGTTTGGGAAGACCATCTGAAAAAATAGGCAACTTCCCTGCTACGGTCGATCTGTTGGCTTTTAATGGTAGTGACATGTGGTTCGTACCTGTTAATGGTCGAAATATAACCCGCGTGTTACACCAGCCAACTGAGAATAGCCCTACCACAGAAATGATATACCTTTACGGTGCTAAAGGCGTAACAAAATCTGCGTTTGGTTTTGGCTTTAGTCGTTATGTAATTGAGCATAAAGAGGCGGATAATTGGAGCGAATCACTCTACCCACTGCCAACCTACGCTGACATCGAAAAAGCAAAAACAGTTCTAGAGGAGCGTAATCATGGCTAGGGCTAAGATTGAACAGCACTCTCTCTACTTGATGGGACAATTAGTTGGACCAGCTGGAGAAGCAATTACTGGCAATGGGCTTTATCCATTACCCGGCTTTGCATTAGCCCTTCCAGAGTTAACAGTTGGTCAAACTGTGGATGGTAGCAGTAGTAAGAATGAGTCACCACTATACTTCAGTGATTCATCGGGTAGGCTACAAGGTTGGAATACAAAGGTTCAATCAGTTGAAGAACTTGATGGGTACAAGCTTGCTTCAACGCCACTATTAATTTCTGCTAAGGCTGCGGAAAAGAAGCTAAAACCTGTCTACATTCCACCTTACTTAATTCCGGCAGCGGTTATGTCTGGAGATACTGCTTGGACGAAACGCTTAGCACAATTAGCCACAGAGGCAGTTATTACGAGCGCTGAAGTTGAAGTCTCACGCTTGCGTGGCTGGCAAATCAAAGAAGATTTGAAAAAGGCTGTAGCCGAGAGACAATTTTTAGCGCCCGAATTAGCCGAGTTCTTTGTCCATAAAGCTGAGGCGGCAGAAGAGGAGCTGTGTCAAAAAAAAGGCGCGTATAGACGTCTGTATGAACAAATTTATAGCGGAAACTATAAACATAATTTTTATTATCTGCGCATTCCTCAAGTTTGGACCATCAATTTATTCTTCTCAGCCGACTATTTTGAGGGGGCAGAAGTTACTTTATCTGGACAACCGGAAAACTTGAGCATCAAAGGGGATGCTAACGATATAGGCAATAAAATAACCAGTCGAGTAAGGCCGGTAACATACTTTGATATTGCAAATCAGGCCAGTGGCTCTGACGTTGCAAAGGAAGTAACCCAATATGTCGCCACATTTTGGATCACAGGTGGTCATCTAGATGATGATGAACAAATTAAGCAATTAGTCCGCTTTGATATAGATTTAAATACGATTAATGCTTACTTGGAAGATAACCTAGATCTCGAAGATGAAAATCAAAAACGCCAATTGGAAGAGAGGTTAGCCCGAGTTGATGAGTTAAGCCTCCCAAACAATTGCTACTCCTTATCTGAGCAAGTTTTACACTTGCCTATTTATTCAATAGCAGGGCGCAGCATAATCCTTTCTGGTGATCCCATCTCTGTTGAAGAGTCACTGTTTCAACATGCGCCAGATACGTTTAAAGGTTGGTTAGATTGGAGTAAAAACCTACCATATACCAGTAAGAACAAAGCCGCGCCCGGTGCGCAACCGGCGATTAACATTCTAAATTCCATTGGGAACTATAAAGACGTTATTGAGGCTTCAGCGTCTGGCGTGATGGACCCATTCAGCATGACAACAGTCCATAAAGCGTTCAGCGCAGGTTTGAATGGAGATCAAGCCGGGGATATGTTGGAGGCATTAAAACTCGCGGTCGGTATTGATGCTAAAGCGAAGGGGTTCTTAGATTTTGCGCAAAAGCTAAAGCCACCAGCACAAGGTACACTTGAGCCTATTTCTGACTTAGCAAGTGTACTAAACTGGTCAAACCACATTGGGAGCACCTTACCGAGCGTTTATACGATTCCGCCGGTGTTGCAGCATTTCTGGCATAAGGTTGACGATAGGATTTTAACCCCTTTAAAGCCGGCCGTTCGGGCTATTGAATATGCACTTGATAAACCTTTTGGCTTTGCAGAGCTTGTTTCTAGTGGCCTTGAAATTCCGAAAGGTATTGATAATTCCGAGTCGGCGTTTAACGCCTATATTGATAAATCAAAGCAATATGCTCAGAAAACACAATCGGTAATATCAACACTTTTATTGAGCGATGAAAAAGATCGTCAGGCACTGCTTGAGTCTGAAGCGGAACATAAAAAAGCGCTCCTTGAAGCATTCTCTGATAAAAGTGTAAGTCATAAAGTGCTGTTAAATGGTAGGCCGCTGTTAGAGAAAAAACGGGCAAAAGAAGGTGAGGCAAGCTATCTCACGCTGTTTTTTGAATTTGATAGCGCAAATGATGAACTTACCAATTCTGATAAGAAGCTCGTTTCTAAAGTGGCTGAATATCTGCGTAATACAGAATCAGAAATGTTGCTGAACATTGAAGGATATACGTGTGATATTGGCTCGGTGGAATACAACACTAAACTGTCGAAAAAACGTGCTTCGGCGCTGAAATCTTCAATTTTAGAAGATCTTGGCACTGATGCTATTAAGTGGGACCATCGAATATCTGCGCTTGGTAAAGGCGTTTATGCCGATAATGATACGAGTAATAGGCGCTTAAGTCGTCGAGCGGAGATGAAGTTCTACCTCAACTCTGCTTTTGAATATCCTGCTTGTAGAAGTTGGCTGCTAGCTCTGGAGAAAAATCGACAGAAAGCGGTTTTAGCTGAGATGAAAGTCCATGAGGAAATTTGGAAATTTTCCGGCCAAGCCTTTGATATTGCTTTAGGCTTTGCTGCGCCAATGCTCGGTCCAGGTGCTGCGTTAGCATATGGGTTGTATTGGTCAGGTGAAACCTTGGTTTCTACTTTGGATGGTGCAGCCAAAATTCTTAATAAAGAATTAGAAGAATACAAAGAGAAGCAGAAACGTTTTTCTGAATTTGATGTGGTAGGACAGGCGTTACTGTATCGCGGTTTACCTGCGTTCGATGAGCTGAGTGTTGTTGGCAAGGCATATATAAAACGCGCTATAGCGCTCAATGGGCTGCTGCGATTGCTTCTACTTGAATCTCAAATAAAAGAAGAGAACAAAACAACGAATTACGTTTCGGAATATTACGCGGTTAATCACTTGACGTCTGGGCAAAGAGATCTTGATATTGAAGGCTATATAAAGACCTATCTTTTAAGTGATGAATGGGATTTGGGGGGAACTTGGCTTCCTTCTTTCCACCTTGATGAAGCGTGGCTAGAAACAAAGAATATTTACCGTAGTGCTTCGGAAAGTGTGCTGAGTTTTGCTGCAATGACGAGTTACGTAACATACCGAGCGAAGCAATCTCAGACTGGGATAGAAGCGCTTGAACAATCGCAGGTATATCAAAAATTCTGTCCTATACATACTATTGCGGACCCTAGTTTAACTAAGCTTAGATCTCTATTAAAAGCGCCAGATTTATCTAAGCTTGATGACTCCATGTTTGCTGGGCATATGGTTTCCGTAAAAGTCAATGACGAGTGGCTCCCACTCGAAGACAGGGTTAACAGCGGTGAAGCTATTACGCCGACTATGCCAATTAGAGTACTTATTATTCTTGATATGAAGGACGAAACGCTGACCAAGTTCAAAGAAGAAGGTTTGCTTAATCTTGTGCCTGTGGGCGTTAGACCTGTGAGGCAAAATAGGTTCTTTGATGATTTTGGCTCTTACACTACTGAATATGTTCGTGAAATTGCACTGGAATCACTAGTTGAAACTGAGAGGGCGTATTTAACAGAGAAGCAAATGTTAGAGACAGATACGACACTATACGGTGTTGTTGTAAGTCCTACTTATTACTTTGGATGCAACATCATGAGTGGCATCAAGCCTATTGCAGATGACTACGGTAGCAAAGAATGGAAGTCGGTGTTTGGTCAGGTAGATGAACAACACTCAGCGTCTTATGTGATGCGTTACCTTTTAGAAGTTGGTGTGCCTAACGTTGCTAAAACAGAAACAAAGCTAACATATAAAAGAGAGCTCGTATTTAAAACACAAGATGGTGAGGAGCTAACTTCTAGTACGAATAAGGCTTCCATCTTTAATTTAACAATGTCGAAAGAGCATGAATTCTTATATGAGAAAACCTTCTTAGCAAGAGCAGGGAAAAAAGCAGTAGAGTATCCAGAATTATTCTCAGATGCTAAGGCAAACTTGTACATTTATGATGCTAGCGTTAAGAGCCTCATTCCCGGAAGTGAGCACGACGACATAATGGAAGCGCTCGGCTGGAACAAAAAAACAGCCATCCTATGATCCTTCGGCTCAAGCCTCCAAGCTGCTACTTATTGTCAGCACTAAATCGGTTGCTAATGTGGAGATAACTCTTGAGCAAGGGGGGTTTGACACTCACCGTTTACCAGTGGATATTCGTTTGAAAGCAAACGACGCAAGAGGTCGCTACAGTTTTGAGCATCAAGATGTCGATCTGTATCCACTAGGAAAGGTCGAAGTGAATCTCGTGAAAAAAGAGGTCTTATTCAAACCTAAGTCGGTTCCGCAAAACTTGACTGACATTTCGAAGCATCTTTCGAGCAATATAAGTAAGCTTGTAGACGACATGGTAGTCAAGGAAGGAGGGATATTCGATTTATCACCAGACTTTGTTGACACTGATCTCTATGCAGTCGAGATTTCACTGAAGTACACTAATGCAACTGGGAAAGAGATGGCTGGCTTGCGCCCGTTTATCCCTAGTGAAAACGAAAAGCCATATATCATGCTCGATATCGATGGGAAAGCAGGCTTATCTTTAAACGCTTCATCACAGAAGCTTCCAGTACGAGCTATAAATACAACGGCGCCAACCTTGTTCAACTCACGAGAGATCCACTACAACCCAAAGTGGTATGAGATGAGTAAAAAGGAGTTTAAAGCTATTTCTGAATATACTGCGGGAACGACTGACGATGCTGATTCCAATTTGGCAAATTCAACTCGTAGCAAGATGTCCCACAAAGCTACTCCGTTGAGTGTTTGGATGAATGCAGAGCCTGTAATGAAAGACTACTCTGTCGCTAGGGATCTTCCATTATCTGCGCAACGAGAGCAAATACTTAAAAAGTGGTTACTTGATGGAAAAATAAAAAACCGCCTTCGGGCGGTTTTTCTTTTCTTATCACTTCATACTGAATTTAGAATTTTCTTTTTAAGCCCCATCAACCCGCTGCAGAAATGTCGTATTTCTTCATCTTGTGGTTGAGAGTGCTCATTGGCAGCGCCAATTGCTCAGCGGCCTTCTTGGTGTGCCAATTACAGGCATTTAAGCAGTCGATGATCACTGTACGCTCGTATTGGCTGACAACGTCCTTAAGACTCTTTGAAGCGTCTTCTAAATCCGCTTGTACCTGACGCTCGTAAGCAGGTTGGTCTGGGGTAGGTGAGGCTGCTTTCATGTCGATATTTGGCACATCTTCTGGGATTTGTTCGCCAAACTCAATGTGAGTAATGGTTTCAAAATCGGACAGTAGCACCGAGCGCTCAATGATGTTTTTAAGTTCACGCACGTTCCCGGGGTATTGGTAGGCAAGAAGCTGTTTACGTACGTTGGCACTTAACCCTGGCGCTTGCGGCAAGCCTAGCGTGTTGGTTGTGTGTTGCACGAAATGTTCAGCAAGGGGAATAATATCCGACTTGCGTGCTCTCAGTGGTGGTAATGTAATAGGGAACACATTCAAGCGATAGAACAAGTCGGCACGAAATCCGCCATCTCTAATTTGCTGCATAAGATTACAGTGGGTTGCGGCGATAACGCGAACGTCCACTTCAATCTCTTTGCTGGTACCGATAGGGCGAACTTTACGTTCTTGTAGCACACGCAGCAATTTTGCCTGCAGTAGCATTGGCATATCGCCAATCTCATCCAAGAAAAGCGTACCGCCGTTGGCTGCTTCAAACAAACCGACTTTGTCTTTGTCCGCGCCAGTGAATGAGCCTTTCTTATGGCCAAAGAGTTCTGACTCTAATAACTGCTCTGGGATTGCGGCACAGTTCTGTACGATCAAAGGTTGTTCTGAACGATTAGAGTTTTCGTGAATGTATTTCGCGATCACCTCTTTACCAGCGCCCGTTTCACCACGCAACAGAACGTCGACAGGAAGAGATAGCACCTTATCAAGACGATTCAAGACATTGAGCATTTCTTCGCTCTCTGCAATAGGACCTTGATAGGCTTTCTGAGTACGTTTTTTGAGCTGAGTGTTCTCGCGTACTAGGGCTTGATTGTCGGCATTGAGATTTTTTATTACTTGCCCGTATTGCTCTAACCACACAGCTTGGCGAATATTACTCGCGGCCATTCGACAAAACTCCGTCAAGGCTGCCTCGTTGTCGATGACGTTCAAATCGAGTAAGACTAACAGCCCAATGGTTTTGCTTTCGCTATCAATCAAAGGCCAAGCCAGTAAGTTCTCGCTTTTTAATCCCAGTGTCTGCTCAGTTTGATAGATGCTTTCGCAGTCATAGCCGTTGTACTTATACAACTCGTTAATCAACACCACTTCACCATTACGAATGGCAAAGTTAAATGGGTCGTTTTCACTGGCTGAGTCTAACTGCAATGCTTCCCAAGGGTGGGAAACGATTGTTTTATCGTTATGGTGAGCGGTACTTGGAATCAACGCCTGCCCAGTCTGGTCCAAAACATAAATGATGCCGTGCTTTGCGAGGGTCATTTGTCTCGCAGCGGTCAACACAGCATCCAAGGTTTGGGTAAGCTGGCTGCGATCAGCCAAAGACTGACTGATCGCAAGTAGGGCGTTGCTAAGTTCGCTATGGTTAGCTGAACGCATAGGTTAGTGTTCCTTGCTCATCGACAGACACTTCGATTTGCGTATGTGAATCATCCTTGTCATGCACTAATAGTTGAGTCGATAGCTGAGGCAGTAACTGACGGTTGATTACCGCGTCAATGTTACGCGCGCCCGTTTCAGCAAGGCGACAGTTGCCTAGTACGAACTCAACCAAGCTTTCTTCGTAGCTCAGAGACAACTTGTGATGGCTCTGTAGACGCTGAGAAACTTTGTTCAGCTTATGGTGAATGATTTCTGTCATCGCTTCATCAGAAAGCGGAACAAATGGCAGTACCGACATACGTGCCAACAGCGCCGGTTTGAAGTGTTGGTTCAAAGTAGGGCGGATAGCTTCTGCGATGATGTTTGCATCAATGTCTTTGGATTGATGAACCAAAGATTCAATCTCGTGCGTCGCAAGGTTACTGGTCATGATGATCAGCGTGTTCTTGAAATCGATGGTTCGGCCTTCGCCGTCGTTCAGCGTACCTTTGTCGAACACTTGGTAGAATAGGTTCAACACTTCTGGGTCGGCTTTTTCTACTTCATCAAGAAGTACAACAGAGTATGGACGCTGACGTACCGCTTCTGTCAGCATGCCGCCTTCACCGTAACCTACGTAACCCGGAGGTGAACCAATTAGGCGAGATACCGTGTGCTTCTCTTGGAACTCAGACATGTTGATGGTCGTCATAAAGCGCTCACCACCAAACATTTGATCAGCGATCGAACGAGCCGTTTCGGTTTTACCCACACCACTTGGGCCAACCAGTAGGAATACGCCCGTCGGTGCGTCTGGGTTGCCTAGGCCTGCTTTTGCGGTTTGAATGCCTTCAGACAGTGCATCGATAGCGTATTCTTGGCCTTTGATGCTCTGTGTTAGGCTTTCTTTCAGTTTTAGCGTGGTTTCTGCTTCGTCTTGAAGCATCTTACCCATTGGAATACCAGTCCAGTCCGAGATCACGTGGCTAACTTCATCTGGACCAACTTCAAAGTGAACCAATGGGTTGCCATTGCGGATTGCGTCTAGCTGTTCCTGGCAGGCCGAAATTGCAATGCGAACGGCTTCTTCATCCATCTCTGCATATGGAGAAACGTCTTGCTCTTGTTCTGAATCTTCTTCTGCAACAAGCTCTTCTTCATTTGTTTCGCCAAACACCAGCTCATGCAAGCGAGAGCGTAGAGCGATCATCTCTTGGATCTGCTCTTTTTCTTTATGCCATTGGGCTTCTTGCTCTGCCAGCTCTTCTTTCGTTGCTTCCATTGCCAGTTTTAGATCTGGAATGTTAGCAAGGCTGTGCTTGTCACCAGTTTGCTGCAGAGCATCACGCTCAAGAGCTTCTAGCTCGCGCTGTTGAGCTGCAAGTTCTTGTTGCAGAGTCTCAACAGAAGCAGGAATGGCATTAAGGCTGATGTTCACTCGTGCACACGCCGTATCTAGTACATCGATCGCTTTGTCTGGCAGTTGACGGCCAGAGATGTAACGCGCAGAAAGTGCTGCCGCAGCAGTGATGGCGTCATCGCGCACGTAAACATTGTGTGACTTCTCGTATGCTGGGCGCAGACCACGAATGATCAATGCTGCTTGTTCAGGAGACGGTTCGTCGAGTTTCACCAATTGGAAACGACGCGCAAGGGCAGGATCTTTCTCGAAGTACTTCTTGTATTCCGACCATGTTGTCGCAGCGATGGTTTTCACTTCACCACGTGCTAGGGCAGGTTTTAACAAGTTTGCTGCGTCGCTGCCGCCCGCTTGGTTACCGCCACCAACAAGGGTGTGTGCTTCATCGATGAATAGGATGATTGGCGTTGGCGAGTTTTTCACTTCATCCAATACCGCGTTTAGGCGTTTTTCGAATTCACCTTTTACGCTTGCACCTGCCTGCAGAAGACCCATGTCCAAGCCGTAAAGCTCAACACCTTTGAGGTTGTCTGGTACGTCACCTTGTACAATCTTAAGTGCCAAACCTTCTACTACTGCGGTTTTACCAACGCCCGGTTCACCAACAGCAATAGGGTTGTTTTTACGGCGACGAGCAAGAATGTCCACGATTTGGCGGATTTCTTGGTCGCGGCAGAAAACAGGGTCGATTTCGCCTTTGCGTGCTTTACCAGTGAAGTCGGTTGTGAACTTGCTCAGTGCTGAACCATCTTCACGAGCTTGTGTTTTCTCTGAAGTAGCAACTTGCGCCTCAATAGATTGGCTTGTTAGCTCCGCAAAGTTACGCTTAAGGCTGTCAGGGTTTACCGCTTCAAGGATAGAGGCGTAACCATGTTGGCCGTAACGGAGAGGGTTGCTAACAAGAGTAAGGAGTAGGGCGCCAGAGCGGATTTGTGTTTCGGATAGATCTAAAGAAGAAACCAGCCAGCTTTCTTGCAACCATTCGATTAATAAAGCAGAAAAAACAGGTTTGCTGCCATTTCCTTTGGCGTTGGTGTCGAGTGTGGATCGAACCGATTGTCTTAATAAGTTCTCAGAACAATCAAAATGACTTAATAAGACGTCAAAATCACTATTTGGCCTTTCTAATAGACTCAGTAAATAATGCTCAATTTGAACTTCGTTTGCTTTTTCAGAGACTGCAAGTGCAGCGGCGTCTTCTAATGCTACTTTTGCAATCGGGTGTAGACGCTGAATTAATGAAGAAAGGTTTATATTTATCATAGCCATTTTATTCTTTAGAGGAAAAGAGGTAGCGGCTATTATACTAAAAGTGATTGCGTTCTTTTTTTATCAAGATATTTTGACTATCGTTTGTTGGTTATTTTTAATGATTATTGTGACATTAATGTTTGTGGTTATTTTAATGGCGTTGTTATTCTAAATTAATTGATAGTAAAAGTGTCGGATTTATTAGTTTTAATGACTTTATTTACACAGTTTTATATGGTTATTTTCACTTTTTAAAGTTAGAACAATTTATTATTATCTTAATCCAATTTTTTGGTTTTTTATCCAATAAATTGTACTTAAGGTATTTGTGAATAATGGTCGATTTTATTTAAGTTGCTGTTTTTGTTGGTTTTTTAAAGTTGGCATGGACTTTGATTATACCAAGTAGTCGCGGTGATAAGCGATTTGGTGATTTAAACAAAACAGATTTTAGAAAAGGAAATAGCGATGCCAACTCCAGCATATATGTCTATCCAAGGTGAGACTCAAGGCCATATTACTAAAGATACTTACTCTGCAGATTCAGTAGGTAACACATGGCAAGAAGCTCACGTTGATGAGTTCCTAGTACAAGAACTTGATCACGTGCTAACTGTTCCACGTGATCCACAAAGTGGTCAGCCAACTGGTCAACGTGTACACCGTCCACTTGTTGTAACTAAAGTTCAAGATCGCTCATCTCCACTACTATTCAACGCACTAGTATCTGGCGAAAAACTTCCTGAGTGTGTGATCCGCTTCTACCGTACTTCAGTTCAAGGTAAACAAGAGCACTACTACTCAATCAAATTGATTGATGCGCTACTTGTCGATATCCAAACTCGTATGAACCACTGTCAAGACGCAGCAACAGCTGACCGCGTGACAGAAGAAGTGCTTAAGTTCACTTACCGTGCGATCGAAGTAACTCACGAAAACTGTGGTACTGCGGGTAACGACGACTGGCGTGCTCCACGCGAAGCTTAATTGCTCGTCGCGTAAAGATTCAGGGCCAACGATTGTTGGCCCTAATTCGATTATTTGTATCAGGTAAAAGATATGGTGAATGACGTAGAATTTAAATTTGAAGTGCCTGGATGTGGGCATGAATTTCGGGTTGAGAGCTTTCATGTTCATGAAGAGTTATCTAAGCCTTTCCACATCAATCTCTCATTACTTTCACTTGATCCAGATATCTCGTTCGATGAGTTAATACGTAAAGCTGGAACATTGACACTTTACGGACAAGGTGTTGGGGCTGCGCGCGTATTCAACGGCGTGGTGAATGAAGTTCGTTACTTAGGGACTGGACGTCGTTTTTCTCGTTATCAATTAGTCTTGGTTCCTCAAGCTTGGTTCTTATCTCAGCGCCAAGATTGTCGTATTTTCCAGCAAAAGTCAGCGCAAGACATCATCACAGAAGTACTCGATGATGGAGCAGTCACCGATTACCGATTTGAAGTGTCGGGTACTTATCCTCCAAAAGAATACGTTCTGCAATACCGTGAGTCTGACTTGCACTTCGTGCAGCGTATGATGGCTGAACACGGTATGTGGTATTACTTTGACCATAGCGATTCAAATCATACGATGGTCATTGTCGACAGTAATGACGCGATTGCACCTTTGATAAGCTCACCACTAAATGCTTCATACATTGGGCCGATTGTTTATCATGTCGATGGTGGCGGTGTTGCCGATCGCGAACATATCTCTGATCTCGAGTTAGTTAACCGCGTTAGAACGGGACAGGTTACGTACACAGATTACAACTACGAACACCCTAAAATTCCACAAGAGATGACACAGGCTGGCGAGCTCGACCAAGATCTCAAGCAGTTTGATTATCCTGGACGATACGTTGACCCGCTGATGGGTCAGGTGAGAACCACGGAATGGATGTCTGAGCACATTGTCGATAATCAACAAGTGGAAGCAACCAGTGACGTAATGCGCTTAGCATCTGGTTACAGCTTTAACGTCAGTGACCATCCGCGCTCCGAGATCAACCGCGATTACCTTATGTTGTCTGTAATGCACACAGGGCAAGATCCGCAAGTGCATGAAGATGAAGCGAGTGGTATGCCAACCACTTACTACAACCAGTTCTCATGTATTCCACGTGATGTGGTATTTAAAGCGCCTAAACTAGCGGCACCAGTAGTGGATGGCCCGCAAACAGCGGTTGTTGTAGGACCAGAAGGTGAAGAGATTTACACCGACAAACTTGGTCGAGTGAAAGTACAGTTCCATTGGGATCGCTACGGTGATAACAACGAGCACTCAAGTTGCTGGATCCGCGTAAGCCAATCAATGGCGGCGCCAACTTGGGGCGCAGTGTACTTGCCGCGTATTGGCCATGAAGTCGTAGTGACTTTCCTTGAGGGGGATACAGATCGTCCGTTAGTTACGGGCGCAGTTTACAACGGTTTACATTTTCCTCCGTACTCTTTACCTGAAAACAAAACTCGCACCACGTTCCGCACGCAAACGCACAAAGGAACAGGTTACAACGAGTTGAGTTTTGAAGACGAAGCGAACCAAGAAGAAGTCTATATTCACGCTCAAAAAGACATGTCGACCAAGGTGCTCAACAACCGTTACCGTGATATCGGTCAAGATGAATTCTTGAAGGTTGCACGTCACCAAACGAATGAAGTTCATGGTGACCATAAAGAAACCATTCATGGGCATAAAACGACACAAGTAAACAGTACGTTTACCGAGACAGTCGAGCAAGACGTTACCGTCACATACAACGCGAACGAAGCCCAGTATGTGAAAAACAATTCTGACTTAGAAATTGGTGATAACCGTACGACTAAGATCGGTAAAAATGATGATTTAGATATTGGTGAAAATAGTAACCTTACTATCGGTGCATCTAAGAGTTCAGACATTGGTGCGGATGATAACCAGACGGTTGGTGGCAACTTAACGGTATCAGTGAAAGGTAACACCGCTTATAAAGCCGATGGGGCGACGCAAATTATCAGTGGCGACAAGATTGTATTGAAAACGGGTGGTTCCTCTTTAGTGATGAACAGTGATGGTTCAATAAAGTTATCAGGCTCGGCTATTACGATCGAAGGCAGTGACAAAGTCGTCGTGAAAGGTGGCAACGTAGTGGTTAACTAACAATGGAAAAACAACCTCTTACAACAGAAGTAATATCAGAGCAGCAAGCCGAATCAACGGCTTGCTTTTCGCGTTTTGGAATAATAGTGGCTATCAATGAGTCTACGGGCAGTGTGCGAGTTGATTTTGATGGTAACCCATTTAAGCAGCCACTCACTGCGAGACTAGGACGTGGCTTTCGTCGTTCTGAACTGCAAATGGCTATCGACAATCGATTAAGTTGTCGAATTGAGTTTTTGAACGACGACTTAAGCTTGCCTCTTGTGACGGACATTTTCTTCTCCATTCTGGATGACTCTGATGAGTTTGTATTGCGAGCTAAGAAGATGGTTATCGAGACAGAACAAGAGTTGATAGTCAAAAGTGGTGAGACAGAAACTCGCTATAGCGGGCGCGATGGACGAATTACCACTAAAGCGAAGTACGTCACTTCTCAAGCAGAAAAAGCACAAAAAATTCAAGGCGGAACGATCGCAATTAACTAATTACCTCGCGTTAGCTAATGGTTTTGTGTTAACAAGTCACGCCGAGTGAGCTAATTACTTCGAGTTAACTAATTGCAATCGCGTTATGGCACGCTAATAACGGATAACTAGATGCGACAAAGAATCGGTGTCGAGCACCTAAAGGCACCCATAACCAATCAAGAAGTCGAAGGCGCGTTAGCAAAAGCTGAGCGCGCTGTGAACGACCTTTCCCAATTGCCAGTAACATGGCTGGATTTCTGTAATGAAAAGCTGTCCATTGCTTCTGAAAGTATCGGGTTTTTAATCAGGCAGCGAGTTCAAATTCACAAAAGGGGTTATCCAAGTCGTGAGTTGGAGTATCTCAAACTGATCGAACGCCAAATTGAAGAACTGAAGCAAGTGTACTTGTCGTTTTATCGATTAGCACCGGGGTTGATTCATCAGTTAAGAGGCCAGGAGCCAGAAATCTACAGCTGGCTGATGCTACAGGGCGAGTTGGGCTCAGAGTTGGATAACCTTTTGTGCGGCTTGAGTTTGCTCGAAGATATTGACGCTAAAACTGCAATGGTCGTTGCCGTGCAATCTCCGGTTGAATCTATGGATAGCACGCTTTCGGAGCTTATTGAGGGTAATGCGACATCCAGTGCGTTTTACTTTGAATGCTTACGTGTACGTCAAACATTAAGTGTTTCTCTCATCAAGCGTTGGAACAAAGCCAGCATCATTAGCTCTCATGTTGCTTTGCCACTACTCGCTTTACAAGACGTGAAAGAGGGGATTGATTGGCTCAATGACAATGCAGGCAGCGAACAATATCTATTTGAACGTTTGATTACCAAACGTGACAGAGGCACTTGGTTCCGTCAGAGCTTTGGCATCGAACCAAATGGATTACCATCAGCGCAAGTGCTCACTTATGCCAAGTTGCTTGAGTTAAAAGAGTTTGAGGCGTTTGATATCTCTTCTTCATTAGCACCTGTTGATTTTGCGCTGAGTGGTGATTGGAAACTGGTGCCCCAAATCATCGAGCACTTGGAAAGTCTGGAGGAAGCTGAGGGTGAAATTTGGCTTCAAGCCTTGTATGTCGTCTACGGAAAACTTCTTCCTCTGACTCCGCAAGATGTTGGTGTCGAGTATGAATGGGAAGAGATCGTCGATCTGCTCAATGAGTGGGTGGAAGATGAAAAATATATCCAAAATCTACCTAGCCGCTTGGGTTACGCATTGAGCTTCGAGTCTACGTTAGCTGCGATGCAAGATGCTAACGTTGATGTGCTGTTCCGCGATTGGCTATGGCGTCAACTCTGTATTCAATCCAGAGCCTACGTGCCTTGGGATATGGCAATGCCGATTCATCAACAAGACTGGAACTTTAACAATTTAAAGGCCGCACCTTCTGCGAGCGAACGATTCAACTTAAGGAATAGCAATGCAGTTATGGGATATTGAGGCGCACCCTGAGCTATCACTTAAAGGTCGTTTTCAACGTGACGAAAACGGCGATGAAGTCTGGGTTGTGGTCGCCAAACGCACATGGCAATTCGATGGTGCGGTTTGGCACGAATTAGGTGAAAGTGAAATCTTCGATGATCCCCAATATTTGGGCGAAGAAGGCTTCTCTGCGATGAAAGTTGACCACGAGTTCGCGTATACCAAAGAAAACACAGATGTACTTGTTTACGGCAAAGCGCGCAGCTACGCGAAAAAGCCAGTGACATACCAAGAGTGTCGTGTGCTGATTGATGGTCATATCGATAAGACTCTCGCTATTCACGGGGAACGCGTATGGGTTGAGCATGCTGGCAGTATCACGCTGAGTAATCCAATCCCATTTATTGAAAAAGACATTGATTACACTTGCGCGGTAGGCGGTGATTTACGTAACCGAATAGGTGGTGGGGTTGCCGACTCCAACAAAGAATTGCTTGAACAGAAAGTACCCTCGGTTTTTTATCCTCGAGAGGACTGGAGTGCCGCCGCGAAAAAACTACGCGTTGCGGGGTTCGGGCCAGTCCCTCCGTTCTTTGAGTCGCGCCAGAAGCTGGCCGGCACGTTCGATGACGATTGGATTGAGAATCGCAAGCCAATGTTGCCACTCGATTTTGATAAGCGGTTCTTCCAAAGCGCGCCTATTGATCAACAGTGCAAAGGCTTTCTTCGTGGGGGGGAGCGTTTGATGATGAGTGGTTTTTGTCATGATGACACGCTTTCATTTCGAATTCCTAAAGAAAAATACCGTGCGATCGCGACGTTCAAAGATCAAAGCTATCAAGCTGATATGGCGATGTACACCTTATTCGTTGATGCGGAAAAGAAGACTATATCAATCAGTTACACCGCTGCGTTTCCTTGTCAGGGCAAGGAGCATTTGTTGGTGTCGACATCGATCACTAAGTTGGAAGAGGTAAGCGAGCATGCATAATTCAACAGGCCGTTACGTGCTAGGTATGGAAGTGATGACGCCAACCGGTATGAATTTAGATATTGCCAGTGCAGTTTCGTATGCTGATTTAGGAAGATTCGACCAATGTGTAGGGGATGATGGTATCGAGCGTTTTACTTACGCAAAAATCGAATACACCAAAGAAATTGAGCAGTTTGAGAAAACGTGTGAGTTAATAACCCACTTGCTTGATTCATTGTTGGAACAATTGCCGTGTTCTTTAAAGCCGATTCCGTTACTTATAGCGGTGCCTGCGTCTATTTCACTAGTAAAGGTGCAAGAATGGCTTGGTGAAAGTCACTACGCTGAATTTGTCTCTGTGGTGAATGCCGTTCATGCCAGTGGGCCTAGTTTCGTTCTCCAGGCCATGAAATCATTGGATAAATACGATGCCATGATGTGTATCAGTGTCGATTCCTTGGTGAATTCGATGCAAACACTCATCGACGATGCGATGGTAATGAGTACGAATAATCCATGGGGCGTTATTCCGAGCGAGGGTGGGGCAGGTTTAATTCTTTGCCGTAGAAATACCATAGAGACATTGAAACTTAAGCCTCAAGCGCAACTTGGCTATATTGATACGGAATTAAATACTTCAGACCGAAGAGGTATGTTTCGACTTGTTCAACGTGCGAGTAAAAAGCTCGATTTATTTGGTGAAGTGTATTCCGATATGACGAACCTTCGCATGCACTCGGAAGATTACGGCTTTGCTCTGGGGGCTAAAGCAGAACGATTCACGAACCCAGAACAACCGCAGCTTATCAATGAGTTGTGGGGCACGATGGGCAGTTGCTCTTCTCTAGCCTTAATCGCCTTTGCGGTCAGAGATCACCATTTTAGGCAACCAACCACGTTGTTAATGTTTGACTTTCATGGTGACAAGGGGATTCTCCAGTTGCTGCAATGTTAGTAGGCACTCATCGATCAAATGGCAATGAAAATACACTCATATTATTAGGTTTACGTTTGTATCATGAAAAAGCGTATAACTGATGCAGTGAAAGCGTAAGTAAAAAACTCTAATAAGTTAGTAATAATAACTAAAATAATAGGCTTACTGTTTGTTTTAAATACTAGCCTTGATACAAGTATGTTCAAGAAAATATTATTCAACTCTAATAATATTTATTCTATGAAAGAGTACTAAGTGTCTAATAATCAGAGTACAGCCAAAGGATATATCGATCAGTTGGTTGTGAAAGCTATTGAGAAAAAGAAACTGAATGAGCAAAGGCTAGCAGAAAAAAATAAGCCAAAGCTTGAGTACGTGCTTTTTTCACAATTTGATGTATTAGACAAGCTTCCCTCTAAAAATGGTAAAACAACCGTTTATCATCTCGCAAAAAAAGGGCAGCCAGAAAAGCAGATCTGTTGCAAAGTTATCAATGATGACTCGCCAGAATTTGCGAGTAAAATGTTGGTTAACGAAGCGAGTCGATTAGAGCTTTCCCAACATCCTAGCGTGGCTAACTTCATAAAAATCGGCAACGAATTCGAACGCCCATATTTGATGTACGAGTGGATCCAAGGTGAATCACTGGCAGAAAAGATGGAGCGTCACTCTTCTAAAGGTTTCCGCCACGACCATATCGCTTGGTTGGTATATCAACTCGCTGGTGCCTTAGAGTTTATGCACACAAGAGGCATCTGCCATCTTGATATTAAGCCATCCAACGTGCTAGTGAGTGAAGGCGATTACGTTAAACTCATCGATTTCGGTGCTGCTCGTTATATTGGAGAAACGGAACCTTACGCAGAAGCAAGCTTGAACTACGCTTCACCTCTTTATATCGAAACTGGCATCGCGGAACCGCAAGATGATGTTTACTCCCTTGCTTTGCTCGCTGGACATTTATTTTTGGGTTCAATATTTGGTGATACTTGGAATAAACAATTAAAAGACCGAAAGCGTCCTGCATTGATCCCGGCTCATATTTGGAAGTTGTTGAAACAAGTCATCAATAAACCAAGAGGGCATGGCTATACCGCTATTTCTTTCGCCCAGCAGTTAGCACGAATCGATACTCAATCGATTAACTCAAATTCTAACGCACCAATTTTCAGTAGCTTGCGTAATGCGGATCTTCTGCTTACACACTGTAAGTCGAATGATAAAACAGCGTACGGACGCTTCAAACTATTGGAGGCGAGTTTAGTGTTGAGTGTGGTGGCAATGACAGGAAGTTATTTGTATCAGCAAAATTCGGATGCATTGGATGCTATTTTTGCCAAAGAAACGACACCTTTAAGTCACACAATCACGCCCACAGATACTGCTTCTTTTTTGGCTGAGCCGCCATGGAAAATCAAAGAAGTATTAGCAAAAACTGAGCAGAGCGTTGATACGACTGAAGCCTACCGAGAAGCGTATCGAGTTCAGCAATTAAGCCTTTCGGGTTTATATAATGAAAAACAGACTCAGTTGAAGTCTTATCAAGCTTTAGCTGATGGACTACCACAGACATTAGTGGATTTACGCAAGGAGCTTGTCACGTTACGAGAGGAACTCGTTCGTGATGGTGCATTGTTTCCCTATGCGGACGAAACACTGACTAAAGTGATGTCGGGTTTGAATGTCGCCTCTGTTGATTCCATGAAAGTATCTGCCATTGCTGGCAGTCGTGATAAGCAGATTGCTCACTTAATTTTAGATGGTGAAGCTAAGCTCGCAGAAGAAGAAATGAAAGAGGCGTGGTTATTAAACCAGTCACAGGCATATTTCTATAGCCAAATCTTACCAAAGAGAGTGATGGAAAATATTAATGACTCCATTGATAGACATGCAGAAGCTCACTTTTATACCAAAGCGATTGAAGAAGCTGAATTAGCCAAAGACTACTTTGGTAATACGCCAGAACTAGAAAAAAAAATAACAGACTTAATCATCGCAAGAAGCGAATTTATTTTGTTTAGTACGGTGATGGAGCAATCCATTTTCGACAAACAGAAATTGCATGAGTCCCTTGCTGATTTAGAACGAAATGCGCCAAGAAAATTTACAGAAATCACAAAAATTCTAGATAGCATGGCGTCGGATGCGATTAATCAGAGTCATCAGTTTTCTAAGCCTGCAAATGGTGCCATCGCCGTAGCTCGTGCATTGAGAGACTACTTGACTGAAGGAGATGCGAATTTTGTCCAACATTGATACTGATCACCTTCTTAAACCGATTTCTGATGAATCTCCTGCGGGTAACGATGCTCGTTACGAGTTTTGCTATGAAATGATGGAAGCCGAGGTAAAAAAGTTCGGTTCTCTATTTGGCGAAACAGTCGACTGGAATGTAGTAAAAACCAATGCGATGGAAGTGCTCGAGCATCATAGTAAAGATTTAAAAGCACTTTGCTATTTAGTACGAGCGCTTGCAGAGGAATCCGGGCTCAAAGGTTTTGAGCAAGGTCTGAAACTGCTTAATGAGGCGTTAGCTTGCTTCGGTAGTGATCTTTACCCGTCACGGAAACGCGGTAGAGACGGTGCGGTGGAGTGGTTGAACCATCAATTTAAATTGATGAGCACTAAGCTTGCGGACAGTGCGCAATCTTGGGAATTAGTTTCAGGCTGTATTTCGGCGATTGAAGAAGTGCAGCGTCAGTACGACGATGTTTACCAAGATTCCGAAGCTGACTTCTTTGAGATTCGCACGCAGCTCAATGTTTTATCTCAACAAGCAGCGGCCGATGACCAGAGCGATGACGCAATAGCTACCATCGAACAAGCGGCACCAGCTACGCAGCCTGCCGCGGTAGAAACGCCAGCACAGAACGACGTTCAAACCGTTCCAGCGAAGACGGTTCCGCCAGCCCCTAAACCTGCGCCAGTTAAGAAAGCCGTAGCAAAAGAAGTCGATGTCGATACAGATTTCTCGTCGCCTACGGCTTCAAAACGCACGTTAAAAAAAGTCGCGGAAGTCATGCTTCATGCGAATCCAAGTGATCCGCTGGCTTACAGAATTTATCGTCACCTGACTTGGGATGACATTGATGGTCTACCTGACCACCAAAACGATCAAACGCCATTGAGCTTGGCGGTATCGTCCGATCAACAAGCGGAATACCGCGACAAAGCCAATCAGGAAAGTGACATCGACACGATTAAACGTTTGGAGCGCACGCTAACTGACGCGCCATTTTGGCTCACAGGCCACCATTTCGTGTATTTGATGCTTACTAACTTAGGTTTTGATGACGCAGCACTTGCCGTGAAACAAGAAGTAAAGCGGTTTGTTGAGTCACTGGAGGGCATCGAACGCCTCTCTTTTAAGAATTCTATACCATTTGCAGATGAAGCAACATTGAGTTGGTTGTCTACTCAAGATGCTACTTCATCGGCAGCACAAACTGTCGTACAGACGGTTGTGATCGCTGAAGAAGATTCATTGCTGGTGGAGGATATCACTCTAGAAAATCTAGGGGAATATGCCGCAGAACTCGCCCGCAAACTTGAGCTGGATGGCTCAGGGCGTGGACAGTTCATGCTGTATTTACAATTGATAGCAGCTTACCAGTCTGTTGGATTATACCCGTTGTGTTTGCCGTATCTTGAGAAGGGGTGGGAAGTACAAAATGCGTTTAATCTCGCGAGCTGGGAACCCCACTTATCGTCGCAGTTAGAAGACCTGATTCGAAAAACACTCCATCAGTTATTCAGAAGTAAGGATCTTTTACCTGAGAAGTATGAAGAGTGGAAAGCAATTTATGACTAATTAAAGAGTTAGATAAGGAACGAATTATGTCACGTGACGGCTCGGTGGCTCCTAAAGAGCGAATTAATATCCGTTATGTTCCAGCAACTGGCGATACGCAAGAAGACGTAGAACTGCCGCTAAGCATGATGGTGGTTGGCGACTTTACTGCACGTGCAGATGAGACGCCAATTGAAGAACGCACTCCAATCAATATCGATAAAGACAACTTTAACGAAGTGCTAGAAGGCATGTCTCCAAACGTTAAAGTGAACGTTGAAAACCGTCTTTCTGATGAAGAAGGCGGCCAAATCGGTGTTGATCTAACGTTCCAAAACATGAAGGACTTCTCTCCAGAAGCGATCGCGAAAAGTGTACCTGAATTAAACAGCCTACTTGAGCTTCGCGAAGCCTTGGTGGCGCTGAAAGGCCCTCTAGGTAATGTTCCTGCGTTCCGCAAGAAGATCGCATCAGTACTTCAAGATGAAGACGCGAGAAAGAAACTGTTGGATGAACTAAGCATTGGTAACGACCAAGAAGCGAAAGAAGAGTAAGGGATATCATGTCTGCAGAAGCACAAGCGCCAGAACAAGAAGCAGCCTTAGTTGAATCAGGCTCACTTCTGGATAGCATTCTTAACGAAACTCGTTTAAAGCCAAGTGATGAAGGTTTTGATGTTGCAAAACGCGGCGTAGAAGCATTCATCAGTGAGCTACTAAGCAGCTCGAACACAGAGAAAGTCGACCAATCTCTGGTTGATCTGATGATCTCAGAAATTGACCAAAAACTGTCTAAGCAAGTTGATGCTATTCTTCACAACGAAGAAGTTCAAGCGATTGAATCAACTTGGCGTGGCCTTAAGTACCTGGTTGACCACACTGACTTCCGTGAGAACATTCAAATTGAATTGATCTCTGCAAAGAAAGATGAAGTTCTTGATGACTTCGAAGACGCTCCAGAGGTGGTGAAGTCTGGCCTGTACAAGCAAATCTACACACGTGAATACGGCCAGTTCGGTGGTAAACCTGTTGGCGCAGTCATTTGTGACTACGATATGTCGGCTTCGTCTCCAGACATCAAACTGATGGAGTACATGGCAAACGTGGGTGCAATGTCTCATGCTCCATTTATTACATCGGCGTCTGCGAAGTTCTTTGGTCTAGATAGCTATGAAGAGCTACCGAATCTAAAAGATCTTAAGTCAGTATTTGAAGGCCCACAATACACTAAATGGCGTAGTCTACGTGAACACGAAGATGCACGTTACCTAGGTCTATGTACGTCTCGCTTTATGCTACGTACACCTTACTCTGTAGAAGATAACCCAATTAAGGCGTTTGACTACGATGAGCAAGTAACAGACAGCCATGACAACTACCTATGGGGTAACTCTGCGTACGCGATGGCATCAAAAATTAGTGAGTCTTTCGCTAAGTACCGTTGGTGTCCAAACATCATTGGTCCTCAAAGCGGTGGTACTGTGCATGACTTACCGGTTTACAACTTTGAAGCCATGGGTCAAATCGAAACTAAGATCCCAACTGAGATTCTTGTTTCTGACCGTCGCGAGTACGAGCTAGCAGAAGAAGGCTTCATTGCGCTAACCATGCGTAAAGGTTCTGACAACGCGGCGTTCTTCTCTGCAAACTCAGTTCAAAAACCGAAAGTGTTTGCGAACACGCCAGAAGGCAAACAAGCAGAGATGAACTACAAGCTAGGTACTCAGCTTCCTTACATGTTCATTATCAACCGTTTAGCGCACTATATTAAAGTGCTACAGCGTGAGCAAATCGGTTCGTGGAAAGAGCGTTCAGACCTAGAAATTGAACTGAACAAGTGGATTCGTCAATACGTTTCTGACCAGGAAAATCCGCCAGCAGAAGTCCGTGGTCGTCGTCCACTACGTGCTGCTAAGGTTGAAGTATCAGACGTAGAAGGCGACCCAGGTTGGTACAAAGTATCAATGTCTGTACGTCCTCACTTCAAGTACATGGGTGCAAGCTTCGACTTGTCTCTAGTTGGTAAGTTAGACCAATAACCCATTGCTGAAACCATAAAGCAGCCAGTAAAGACTGGCTGCTTTTTTCGTTAGGAGTGAAGATGGAAAAAGGTTATCGCCTTTTAGAGCGGATTGAGCTTGGTGAACCCAAAAACTGTTACGAGAAAGTCGTTTCTCACAAGCATTTGATTGAATCTATTCATTCTCATCTCGCAGACTTGCTGAATACCCATTCTGGGAATGCAATGATCGACAATGAGTATGGTTTACCAGATTTTAATGACGTACTTTCTAACAACACGAACCTAGTTCGCCACATTCAAAAAAATATCACGTCAACCATAGAACGCTTTGAACCGCGACTGTTGAATGTCGAGGTTAATTACCGTGAAGATCACCATAACCCGCTACAACTCGGCTTTGGTATTCGCGGCGAAGTTTCCCATAACGGCGGTAAAGTCCCAATGTCGATAGACGTCTACATGGGAACCGACGGCCAATTTAACGTTTAGTAGGTGCCACTTGAGTAACAGTAAATACTTTCAAGATGAACTCACGTATTTGCGTGAGTCGGGTAGTGAGTTTGCCAAATATCATCCGAAGTTAACTCACTTTCTCTCTGAGGGAACCTTTGACCCAGATGTCGAACGACTGCTCGAAGGTTTTGCCTTTCTGACAGGTCGAATCCGCGAGAAGATTGATGATGAACTGCCTGAGCTGACGCAATCTTTGATGACTTTGCTGTGGCCACATTACATGCGTTCGATTCCGTCTTTGTGCATTAGCGAACTAAAACCGCATACCGGAAGTGTTACTGAGAAAACCGTGGTGAAACGTGGCGCAGAAATGGCGAGTGAACAGGTAGAGGGCACGCAATGTTTGTTCCGTACTTGTTACGACGTCAACCTATACCCAATTACGATCACTAACATCGAACAGACCAACAGCCGCACCAGTTCGATGATTGATGTGACTTTATCGACGGAGCATGGTCTTGAACTGTCTCGGATCGGTTTAGACACGCTGCGATTACACTTGCATGGTGAGATTCATATTACTCGAACTGTCTTCTTATGGCTGTTCCGTTACCTAGATTATGTCGAATTAGATGTTGGTGGTGGTTACAAACATCGCTTAGGGCCAGAATACGTTAAGCCAGTTGGGCATGAAGAGGACGAAGCGCTCTTGTCTTACAGCAAAAATTCATTTGCAGGCTATCGTTTGCTGCAAGAATTCTTCTCTTTGCCAGATAAGTTCATGTTCTTCGACATTAAAGGCTTAGAGTGGTTAAAAGGCATTCCACAACGTAGCACGGTCAAAATCAAATTCCACTTTAAGCGTGCATTACCGTCAGAAGTGGTGCTTAAAGATAAACACTTGAAATTGCACTGTACGCCTGCCGTTAATTTATTTGAAAAAGATGGCGATCCAATTCGTTTAGAGCACCGACGTAACGAGTACAAGGTACGTCCGCAAAGCAACACTCAGGAGCATTACGAAGTCTATTCCATTGAGCAAGTGGAAAGCTGGAGTAAAGACGAGCGTCGTCGAAAGTCTCTGATTGAATTTGAATCATTTGAGCATCAAATTAACCAACGAGATAAGCGCGAGTTCTACAAATCTAAAGTTGCTGAGTGTGTAAGCGGTAGAGGCCTTGAACGCTACATATCATTTCATACTCATAATGGGGACATTGCGGAACTGGGAACAGAAACGGTACTTATGAAACTGCAATGTAGTAACGCAGATTTGGCGGAACGTTTGTCAGTGGGGGACATCACTTACGCGACTCATAAATCACCGACCTATGCGACGTTTAGGAATATTACCAAGCCCACTCAATCGGTCAGTCCGCAAGTGAATGGTGAGCTTCAGTGGCAGTTAATTGCGAATATGTCACTCAACTACTTATCGCTGGCAAATATTGATGTACTTAAAGTGCTTCTTTCTACCTATGATTTCCACTCTCGTGTTGACAGACAAGCGCACCGTGCATCCATTCATCGACTTGATGGGGTTATCTCTTCGGAAATGAAACCAATCGACCGTGTGTTTCGTGGCGTTTCGGTACGCGGCAATCAGTTTAAGTTGGTCACCAATTCCAAATTTTTTGTCAATGAAGGCGACATGTTCTTGATGGCAACGGTGCTTAACGAATTCATCCGTTTGTATTCGAGTGTGAACTCCTTTACCGAACTGGAAGTGTTTGATGAAGCGACAGGCGAGGTTTATAACTGGGCAAGTCTTATCGGACAGCAGACGATACTATGATTAATACACTTTCTGATAAGTCGAATGAGTTTAGTTTCTATCAAGCAGTCTTGCTGCTAGAGAAGCATTATCAACTAGAGCCGAACTCTAACTTTGTCGCCGTCGGTGAGAACAAGTACTTCCACCAAGAACGTATTGAGTTCAGCGTTTCGCCAAACTTATCTTTTCCAAAGAGCGATATGGACTTTATTGCTCATATGGAGAGAAATGGCCAGCAGTATTCTAGAGTCGAAACTAACTTTCTTGGCTTGCATGGTTCAAGCTCACCACTTCCTGCTTCTTATACTGAGAAACTAGCAGGGCGAGATCCTGAAGACAATCCGGTAAAAGATTTCTTTGATTTTTTCCATAATCGGTACACCAGTTTGTTGTACCGGGTTTGGAAGAAATACCGATATCACGTGCAGTACCAAAGCGGGGCAAGTGATGCCTTCTCTGGACGTATGCTGCACTTGGCGGGCCTATCTAGCGTAATGCAAGATAGTAAGGTCGCAGAGTTAGATCGAGCGAAAATACTGTCTTATGTAAACCAACTTTCTACGCGTACACGCTCTCCAAAGCTGATATCCGGTATTGTTTCGCACTACTTTTCACTGCCGAATGTGCGTATTGAAGAGTGGGTTTATAGACGCGTGGAAATCGCAGAAAGCCAACGGAATAAACTCAACCGTGCTAATTGCATATTAGGGCAAAATTTGCACTTAGGACAAAGCATTGCGGACTTAAACGGCAAATTTAATCTCTGCATCGACAGCATCGATTTTGAAACATTTAAGCAGTTTTCCTACGATGGTGAGTTACACAAAACACTGGTTGGCCTGATGCGTTTCATTTTGCGTGACCCGATGTCGTGGGACTTAAAGTTGACAGTTAACTTAGATAGTATTCCAGAGAATAAGCTAGGTAATGGGGAAGGGAACCACTTAGGACAAACATTCTGGTTAGGTAACCCAAGTGATAAAGATGCCAAAATCCGAGTCATCGGAAGCATATAAGAAAGCCGCTCTACGAGCGGCTTTTTATGTTGTCATCAAAAAGGTCAGAAAAGCTTAACGACTGATCGGCTGGTGAAGTACGACGGTAGTATCAAGCCTTTGAATCCCGTTAAATGACTCAATTTCGTTACAAAGATGATGAATAGACTGCAGATCGGGCGCTTCAATTAGGGCAATAATATCAAAGTTGCCACCAACAACGCTTGTTAAGCGAACCTCAGGGATTTCTTTAAGCGCATTTGTTACATCATTTTTCTTACCCTTTTCACAAGATATCAATAGATAGCTTGCGGCTTTTCGCCCTTCATTTTCTACACGAATCTGTGCGGTATAGCCTTTGATAATACCGGTCTTTTCTAAACGATTAATCCTTTCTGCTACTGCTGTACGAGACAAACCAATGTTTCGAGATAGATTCGCAATAGACTCACGCCCGTTTGACAATAGACTTGAAAGTATTTTTCGATCTAATTTATCTAAACCTTGTAAAGTCATGTTTGAAATCATGTGTTCTGCCTATTTTGTTTTTATATTGTTATTTAATCGACTCTGGGAGCGTAAAGTTATATAGCTCAGCAAGAGTGAATGGGTTTTTCTGCGTCAATGGAGTGATGCGTAAGCTTAAGTCCCTCCCTGACACTTTTATGTCACTGACAAAGCTGCCGTTATGAGTGTTTGTCAAGGTCGAGTCACCTAGCAATCTGTATATCGCCCATTGACCACTCTTATTTAAAACGTGCTGTCTACCTTCGTCTGTTACATCCTGGAGTGTGATACTAATATTGAAGTCACCATTTTGCGGTGGCCAGGCCATTTCACGAATTCGGCTTGGACCGTGGTAGTAACTCATATTGGTATCTGCAATTTTTAAACTGGCTCTAATTGCACTAGAGTCAAGGTCGAGTACTCTTGCACTAAACGGAATATGAACTCGGTTGGTGCTTTTATTAATTAATGTATCTCGAATGACATTATAGTTGCGTAGTTGCACTAGCAGAGCTGGAGAGATTGGCATCGTCTCACCATCTACCTGCTTTGGCGTCCACAAGTTCGTATCGTAGAACGGTGCAAAGTTTTTCTGAATAAATGTGTCTAACAAGCCACCTGAAGCAAATAGCAATTCGAAATCTTCAATTGAGATTTCCTCGGTCGCTGTTAGGTCAAATGGATATTTCCCCAATCCAATCTCTTTAAATTTGGTATAAATTTCACTGTACCACTGAGTTTGAATGCCTTTTGCAGACTCTGTAATCATTACTGACCAGCTTTGCTGAACTACATCTAGTAACCAGCTGCGAACGGGTTCTGGTGATTTTTGTGCAATCTGTTTAAGCTTGATTAATGGGTCCGCCTCAGTACTGTTCATTCGATGCTGTGCTGCTGCTAGCGCCGCCATTTGTGGATCTGGCGCGTCGGCGATGTCCTTCATGTAGGTGCGAACACGGCTCAACGCTGCAACGGTCTCATCCCAAGGAGTAGGGGAGTTTGGTGTCTCACTCACTTGAAGCTGGTTTAATAAGTGAAAGGCTTGCTCAACACGTTGCATTAGCAAGTAATCAGGCTTTACCACTTCTTCTACGGCATCTGATGCAGAATCTGCTGCTGCCGCGAGTTTCGGGTCAAGTTTTGAAATTAGAGCGCTTTTTTCGCCAACGGGTGAAAATTGGGTGTTGGCATAGACCTGCTTCAATACCGTTGTCATTGGTGAAGAAGGGCCAGAGATTAAGTCTATCGCGTTGGTCAGGTCACCAACGTTGTCATAGTTTTGGACTTTGAGCTCACTCAGCGCATTACGCCAGTTATTGATGTAGTCATCAGTATATTTTTTTCGCACTTCTTCTTTAAAGGCTTCTTGCTCTTCGTTGGTAGGGATGACATGTTGCGATAGACCTAGAACCCAGTTGTCGCTGATTACTCGTTGTGACATTAAGTCCACGCGTGGTCGATAAAAGGTGCTGAAACCAGTGGAGGTATAGATCTTATCGACGATTAAGCGTTCGCTATCGATTGGCGTATTAAATACATTGCTAAACTCAAAACCGACGGCTCGTTGCAGATCTAATGTTCCTAAATCAATAGAGCTTGCTTCGTTTAAAATGCCTGCATACACGAGGTCGACATTCGAATTTGCAAGTAATGAGCGACGTGTTGCACGAACAAGATCCATGTTGATATCGATTGGAGCAAATTGTGTGCGAAAGTAGGCGTCTAAGTAGCGCATGGCCTGATCAACGACGTCACTTTGGTTACTCAAATCACTCATCATTTGGAGTGTTTGATGACGTAAAAAACGGATATCACGCTTAGATGGATCGTTAAGCATTAAATACCCCTTCAATAGAGGTAAAGCGCGCGTGAAAGCGTTTTGATTTTGTGCCAATTGTAGGCGGTAACCTTTCTCAATCAGAGGTATTAGCTGCTGAGCGACTTCCTTAAGTAACGCTTCGTAGGCAATGCGAGTGCTTTGATCCAAACGGCTAATATTGAGTGGTAATATTTCCTCATCTAAAGCCTTAGAACCTTTAAGCCATGCCCCATAAGACGGTTCTATCGCTTTGGTTGCATTTTCTAAAAGCTCACTAAATCTTGCATCGTGCTCTGCTTGTGATTTGTCATCAATACTTAGTAGTTGATTCATCACATGTAAATTACTGTCTAACGTAGTTGCAAAAAAGTAACCACCGCCAGCAAGCAGAATAATGGAGCCGAGTATGGCTAAACGGCTTTGTCTCTGAATTAGACGAAGATACGTCTTGTTTTCTCCCGCAAAATCGCTTTCAGGCAATATTTGCGAATCAATCAGAAAGCGAGAAAAATACGGTGTTTCCGTCAACTGGGTATGCTCAGAGGCGATAATTGGTAAGTTGAAGTAGTTACTACAACTTTTTGCTAGTAAATTGTATTTACGACCGCCTTGTAAACTTGAGCTAAAGAAAATTTCACGGATATCTAGCGAATAAACACCGTTGTTAACATCACACAGACGCTCTAGAACATAGCTGACTTCAGACTGACATAGCTCAAACTGCTTAGGGAAAGCGAGAATTGCCTGTTTCTCGTCGATATCTGTTGAGTTAGCTGATGCATCTAGCGCGTTACTTTCAAGCACTTTAACTAGATTTCGGTAACTATCACGATAGTATTCTGAAAAAACACCTTTGGCCTCTTTCAGTGGGATAGAAAGGAACTCTACACGTGTCTTAAGAGAGCTAAAGTGCATGTATTCTTTAAATCCATCTAACTTGTCTAGCTTCGACATAATTAGATAAATGGGTAATGCTGACGACGTTTTAGAGTTGATAGTGCTCAAGCGCTCCAATAACGACGAAATAGTGTACTCTTTTTGTTCTGGCTCAGAGACGATCATGAACTCGAAGTCGATAAAGAATAAACAGCCAGAAAATGGTTTTCTAGGTCGGTGGCGAATCACTTCTTCGATGAATGTATTCCATAAAGAAGCATCACTGCTTGATATTTCTTGAAACACTAAGCGTTGGTCAGGTTTGATGTATACAGCGCTGTCAGATTCGTACCATTACAAAAAAATCATTCTTAGCGGTTCTCGTGCGATCCATTGGTTTAATTGCACTAGAATTAAATAAAAATTGACGTCGCCCTGACCCTTTATTACCAAGCATCAGATAAATTGGTTTCTTGCTTGAGTTAGCAAGAAGAGGTTGGATAACCATAGAAAGAGCTTCTTCCTCAGTTTCCAAATTTTGAGCTTTAGCGCTGTTTCTTTTTTTTCAACCATAGTGTGAATTGAAAAGTGATGTAGAAAATGGCGATAACACCAAGGCTCAGCCAAAGATACAGTTTATCTGCATCTTTTAGAAAAAGAAGATAAATAGCGGTAATGGTTATCGCCACTAAAAGCGTTAATATAGTAGAAATCACAACTGGATTTCTAAACAGTTTTTGTTTGAACATAAGCCTAAAACTTCTTTAATTGTATTGTTATTTATTGTCAGTTTTTTCAGCTTGTAGCTGACTCAATTTATATAGGTAGATGTTCAGTAAAAGGGTTGCGCGGTCAATTTCCTTTTGCTGTGAATACTTTTCAGCGTATTCAATACGACCTAGAAGCGGGAATAGTGAGTTACTATATTCGTACGCCGTTTTAGAGTTCTTATCTACATTCTGTCTAGCTACGTTGGCAAACACCGTTCTTGCGTCTGAGAATCGCTTATACACATCCATAAACTGGTCTTCTAAATGAGCGCTCTGTGTCAAAAAGTTTTGACGTAACTGCTGGGCAGAAGATGAATCTGGATAGATTGCGATTAATTCATTGGTCAAGCTATCGAGCTCGCTGACGTTACTTACTTTGGCCGAGTCTAAAAACCAGTTATTCATCATAATATCTACGCGATTAATAGTTGGTGTTTTCAGTGACTGGGCATATTTTTTATTTTCGTAATCTAACGAGGCGACCAACTTTACAAGTTCATTAAGTGAAGCTTGACTAATTTTTTGCTCCAGCGTTCGATAGCGTTGTTGTTCGTATACAAAATGTGAACATATCGCCGTAACAATCAAGCCAATGATGAAGTAGATCATAAATCGGCCGGACTTTGTTGGGTTCGTTTTTTCACTGTTATTTAGGGGGGATGGCGAGTCCGGGGCAGGAGAGGGAGATACATTCACTTTAATTTCAGGTGTTGCCTGTGCGGAAGCAGCAGAGTTAGTATTTGCTTGTTTTTTCTCGCGTAACTCTATGGCATGTTGTTGTTCTTTTATCTGTTCAGCCCATTGGTTTAAGATACGACGAATGCGACCAAATGAAGGCGCTTGAATACCGTAATGAAGGCGAAGCTCTTCCTCTATTCTTAAACACAACTGGTGCGCAGCTTCAATCAGTGGAAGTTCTTCCGGCAACGCACGGTGCTTATTAATACGTTTTTCAGTATGCTCCACCATCCATTCAATTGCGCTCATTCGTGCTTTTGACTTTGAATGTTCAGGGTATGCGGTGTTCCAATAGACGACACACACATCAAGCAATGAATTTAACCCTTCAACAAGGCCTCTTAGACCATCGTTATATGTTGATGCGACCGTGAAGTAGCAGCAACAACGTAAGTCTTTTGCGTGAGTGCTCAAGATTTTTTTTGAGAGTGTTTGAACCGTTTTCCAAGAGACTCTTCCGGTGACTTTATTAAGATTATTTATTTGACGTTTTATTTCGTCAAAGTCTTCAGAGCCATTAGGGTTAGAGCCGCTTGGGTTATTTTCATCGATTGGTCTTCGAGCGAAGTCGCTAAAAAACATAAGGCAAATTCCAACTGATCATATAGAAGTATTAAGGTATATAGGACTCCACTGCTGTTATATTAAATTGTAAGCAGTGCATTACCGAAGTGATTCTATAGATAAAAGAAGTTGTTTAGATAATAAAAACACTTAAAAAATAAATTAAATTATCCTTAGTGTGATCTTTGTTCATAATATTAATGTCAATAGTTCGATTTGTTTTTAAGGAGAGCCTTATATATGACGAAGTCGATCTTTTGAGTTAATAAATGTGACTAAATTGTTAATTTTGTCTGTTTTTTGTTCGTTTGTGTTCTTTAAATTAGCCCTCTTAAATTGGTGATAGAGCCTTCTTAATTTTTATTTAATTAAATTGGTTTACAGGCTCATTGCTTTAACTCAGTTCGGTCCATTAGTTTTTGTTTGTAGGTAAAATAACCAACCCTGTAGTTGAAATGTATTAAGTTATAGGTGTTTTTTTAGGCTTATTGAAAAAGAGAATATAATTGATATCTTTCGCCTCTAAGTAGAATATCGGTTTTCCTAGAGGGACGAAATGCTAAAACCAAGTCAAATCGGGCTGATTTCAGCCATGTGTCTATTTTCTTCTTTTGCAGTCGCAAAGGGAGAGCGTTATGGACTCTCTGCCAGTATGTTGACTATCGATAGCATTAATTACGAAGAAGGTAACAGTGGTGAACAAGACACTCTGAGGTTTGGCTTGGTTCATTCTCGCCCTATTGATGAAAATAATAACCGTTGGCGCTGGTGGTTAGGGCTTAACTACCTAGCAGAAGATATCGAAGCGCCAGCTAGCGGTCTATATCAAGAAGTAACTAACTATGAACTTCGTGTTGTACCGCAATATGCGCTGGCTTCTTGGAGCGTTTTCACACCGTACGTAGGTGCTGGTTTATCTGCAGGTTACTCACAATATTCAAACCGTTGGCAAGTTGACCCAGAAGGTTACCGCTATAAGAGTGTCGAGGACATCGATCAGTTTGAGCTGGGTGCAGTTATCGCCGTTGGTACGGTCATTAAGCTAGGTAGTAACCCAGATGCTCATATACAAATCATTCCTCAAGCCTCTTATATTCTCCCAGTTATCAATGATGGGATAGGTGGGCTTGAACTGTCTGTTTCTATGCTATTTTGAGGTATATAGATGCACTCAAATCAGCTAGTTCTATTTATTTCTAAATGCCCAGAGGAATACACAGGTGTCAAGCACATTGAAATGCCCGAGAGTGGTGGTTCAATGGGGCGTTCACCAAGTTGTAGTGTGTCTTTAACCGATCACAACCGCTTTATATCAGGCACTCATTGCCTGATCAGTGTGTATGGAGATACCTACTATATTAGTGACGTATCCACTAATGGCACTATGGTTAACGGAAACAAAATACTCAAAAATCAACCTGTTGCGATAGTCGATGGCGATATTATTTCTTTAGGACAATATGAAATTGGCGTTTCTCTGGAGCATGTTACCTCGACACAAGACATTGCCGCTGATATAGCCCCTGAGAGAGTATCCAATGATCCTTTGGTTAGCCTCGGAGACGCAGTTGTCGAAGAAGAAGAAAAAGTAGGCGCTTTAGAAGATTTGTTTATGGAGACTAAACAGGATGACATTGATTGTCATGATCCTGTTGCGCACCTTAACTTTTCAATGCAGCGAGATGATGATTATTTAATTCGTGACGATGAGCATCCAGAACCTGAACAGCCTAAAACGGTGGAAAGCACACGTCAGGTGGTCGATGACAGTTTCAGCATATACTCCGAGTTCGATCAGCCAAACCTCATCCCTGAAGATTGGATGGCTACGGAGACCAAGAGTAACGCATCAATAAAGGGTTCGTTAGGGGTAGAGAACGGTACGCCATATAGAGAAGATATTGTCTCAGAAAAGACGGTTCAACCCCAAACGACGATTCTAGATAGGGCAGTTCAAAGACAACATCGTGCACCTAACTCCACAGAGACGATCGTCGAACATACTGCTAAAGGTTCAAAATGGGAAGAGATGACACAGTCATTTACTCCTTCTTCTCAAACTAATCAGCCACTTCAAATGCCTGCGGTAGAACCTACGATAAACAGTACGACTAAAGAGCAAGCGGGTATCGAAGCAACCGCCTGTTCTCAAGATATAGCACAAGCGTTTTTTGATGGTTTGGGTATTCGAAATCCCGAGCTAATGACGAATGAAGCTCAGTTGTTCAAACAAATGGGCACTTGTTTGCGCTTATGTATTGATAACCTGCAGAAAGAATTACACGAAGTAGAGTCCTTGAAAGAAGAGCAGAGTACGAGTGAGTCTAACTCTAACATTGCGGAGCTGATGCTGACTCTCAATAGCCAACATCTACTGGCTCCAAATGAACTGGTAGAACAAATGCTTGATGAGTTGAATGACCACCAAGTCATGTTTAACAAAGCGCTGAATGAGCTCATTTTAGAACAATCAGAGACGAACGATCCCGTTGCATTTGCTAACAAAGTGGCGAGTCAATCTTTGTTCTCAACGAAGTCAAAACTGTGGGGCGAATATTTAGATTTCTACTCTAATAATCGTCGCCTGCTCAACGAAACATCCTTAAAAGGGCTGATTAAGAAAAACTATAACAAAGTGATTAAGGGAAACCATGCGTAGTATCGCCGTATTACTCGGATTTGCCATGTTGTCCGGTTGTTCCATGTGGGATCAATTTAAAGAGTCCACGGGTATCACACCAGAAACTTCGTCCATTGAATTGGTTATTGAGGCGTCACCTGTACTCAATGTGAGAGATGGGGGGCAGTCATCTCCGGTCATTCTCCGCCTTCACGAATTAAATTCGCCAGTTTTATTCCGAAGCTTAGATTTTTTTGTCGCTGTTTGAAAACGATAAAGCGTCGTTGGGTGATGAGTACATCAAACGTTATGAATATCAAATACAGCCAGGTGGAAAAGTTCATGAAATGCTAACGCTAGACCCTGACACTCGTGCCGTCGGTTTTTCTGTGGCCTTTCGTGATATTGATGGTTCGTCATGGCGTAAAGTTGAAGTCATTGAAGAGAAGAGCGAGTACTACATCAAGCTCAAGTTAGAAGGCAGTGAGTTAATTTCTGATAATACTCGCGGCATTGAACAGGTTTACTTTTAAGGGATAGAAACATGTCTTTATACAATCCAGTTGTTTGGCAAGATGGAATGTTCATGAAGCCGCAGCATTTTCAACAACTCGATCGTTCGCAAAGTAAACTGTCGAGTATGTTGAGCAGCAACGCATCTCCTTTACATTGGGGGATTAAGCGTTTGGAAATAAATTCACAACTGCTAGCCCTCGGTAAAATTGGTATTACGCGTGCAGAAGGTATCCTACAGGACCGCACGCCATTTGAACTTCCACTGCTCGCTGAACTACCAGAAGTGAAAGATGTGGATCCTTCGATTGCCGATAAAGTGGTTTATTTGTGCTGTCCGTTACCATCGGAACGTTCTGAGTTATTTGGCACTAAAAAAGATGGTGCACGTTATACGATGGAATCTCAAGAAGCGGTTGATGCTTGTTATGATTCGGAAGACATGGCAAATATCGTCGTCGGTAAGCTTAACTTTTGCTTAATGTACGATCATGAAGATAAAAGTGCTTACACGTCTATTCCGATCCTCAAGATCTCGGAAGTGAAGCCAGATGGTAGCGTGATCTTAGATGATAGTTTCATTCCTACCTGTATTGATATTCACGCATCTACGGTACTTAATAAGTTCGCGACGGAGTTTGCTTCTATGCTAAAGCACCGCGCAGAATCCATAGTTCAGCGATTAGGGGTAGTGGATCAACAAGGCGTATCATCAGTTTCTGACTTTATGCTTTTGCAAGCGCTCAATAGATACGAACCCTTGTTTTGGCATTTTGCAAACACAGAAGCTGTACACCCTGAGTCTTTGTATCGAATTCTTCTTCAGGCAGAGGGCGAGCTTTCGACGCTGTGCTCGACGACACGCCGACCTATTGAGTTTACTAAGTACAATCATGGTGATTTAACTAGTTGTCTTTCTCGCGTTCTAGACAGTGCGAAAATGACATTGAGCGTGATGTCTGAACAAAGGGCAATTCCACTGACCTTAAAAGATCAGAACTATGGCATCAGAACGGCAGCGATCCCTGACAATAAGATCATTGATACGACGACCTTTATTCTTGCAGTTAAAGCCGACGTTACCTTGGATGTCCTGCATACGCAGTTTGTCAGCCAAACGAAGATCGGTTCAATCGATAACATTCGCGACTTGATTAACCTTCAACTGCCTGGGATTGAGATCAAACCAATGCCAGTTGTGCCACGCGCGCTGCCGTATCACGCTGGCTATACCTATTTCGAGCTCGATAAAACGGGCGAAGAGTGGATGGCATTGAAGAACACTGCTGCGATTGCGATTCACGTTGCGGGCGATTTCGCTAACTTATCATTGCAACTTTGGGCCGTTCGTCTATGAGTTACGCAGAAACAGACGTCACCGTAGTCTTATTCCAACCAGAGCCTGGCAAACCAATGGAGGTAATGCCAGCGCCTGACTTATCGAGAAACATCGCAGTACAAGATCTATCTATCGACAACATGGGTATTAACCCGCTGGTGGATCAATTCTCATGGTTGATCGCCAGTCTGTCTTGTATGTCTTCGATCCCTTGGCTTGATGACCCGATGCCATTTCGTGAACAAGTGGCACGTGAGATTCGAAAAGGTGAACGAAAACTTAATGAAATGGAGCTCGATCGTGCTTCGGTTCTTGTTATTCGTTACTGCTTGTGTGCGGCGATTGATGAATCTGTTTGTCGGCAAGAATGGGGGGCAAATAGTCACTGGAGCCAGAACAGCTTACTGTCTGAATTCCATAACGAAACATCTGGTGGTGACAAGTTTTTCGTTATTCTCGACCGCTTAAAAGCCGACCCTCGCAAATACCGTCACGTTATAGAGTTTCTCTATTTATTGCTTCAACTTGGTTTCCAAGGCAAGTACGGCCGTGAAGAGCGTGGTAACGAAAAGTTAGCGGAAATTGGCAGCACCATTTATAGATTAGTGCGAGATGACCGCCTAGCAGAACAAGAAAAAGTTTCTTTAATCAACCTTAAAGCTAAATACCTAAAGAAGCCGTTAAAAAGGGTAATTTCACCCAAGCTGATCTTGAGTCTTAGTGCGATTACGTTTGCGCTTATGTATGCGGCAACCTACATCGTCATAGACTTAAAATTCCAGCAACTGCTTGAAGTGTATAGATAACCAGAAATCTAAAAATGAGATCTTCTGCCAGTTTTAAGGTTTGCTGTGAATATCACTGGTCTTTTAGTGAAATTCACTAGTCATTTAGAGAGATTGCAATGTGCGATCTCTTTTATCATTCAATCAATAAAATTCAAATGGATTGGTTATGGGCGTAACAGTTGGTGCGAATGGACTTTCGATAGTTCATAAAGGCTCAGGTGGTGAAGCGAATGCAACGCTCCCAGATGTTTGTTTAACTAAGGTCGGCAAGCCAGTCGTTCCTATCCCTTATGGCAACAATGCTAAATCAGCAGACCTTGCTGGTGGGACTACGACGGTCTCTATGGATGGCGGTAACAGTGTTGCTATCAAGGGCAGTACGTTCTCAAAAAGTACCGGCGATGCGGGCGGTGACAGAAAAGGCGTTGCCTCAGGCACGATAGAAGCCGAAGCAAAATTTATTTCAGCTTCACCAACGGTTAAATTTGAGGGCAAAGGCGTATGTCGCCTGTCCGATCAAATGACCATGAACAAAGCCAACACCATGTGCTTGGGCGGTGCACAAAACCCATCGGTTTCTGTGACGGAAGAGCAGGAAGGGACGTATACGGTTGATTTGTACCTCTCTTACTCAGACGGTGAACCCGTTCAAGGCGCAACATACACTCTCACAGATCAATCTGGCGCGGTGTTTGAAGGAACACTAGACAACAACGGTAAAGCATCGGTTGGTGGCGTTGCTCCGGGGGAGTTTGCTATAGAGTACGGCGAGGACAGCCGCGATTTTATGCCAAATGTCCCAACCAAGACCAATCCAAACTTTAATCCAAGTGCGAACGCGCAGCTAATTATTGAAGAAGCTAAGCGTGGAGAAGTCGGTTTCTGGGAGAATGCGTGGAAGAGAATGTCTGGTGCTGCAAGCTGGGTTTGGGGCGTCATTCTTGGGGACTTTAACGATGATGCCTCCGTAGAACAGATCATTGCCAATACGGCCCTGACCATGATTCCTGTTGTCGATCAAGCAGCAGATGTCCGCGATTTATCAGCGAACATTATGACGTTGTTGAATGAGGAAGAACGTGATAAGTCCGAAAACTGGTTAGCACTTTCACTTACCCTTGTCGGCTGTGTTCCTACGTTTGGTAGTGCGGTTAAAGGCACATGTAAAGTTGCGCTAAAAGGCGGTAAAGGAACATCAAAAGATACTTTGCTAGCCGTTTTAAGAGGCATGGGTAAAGGCGATCCAGAAAAATTCTTGCGTACATTAGATTGGGTGAATTACGCCAAACAAACCAGCCAGATTGTTAGCGATGTTCTAAAACCTTGTATTGAAGTGGCAACTGAGTTGGCGTCTTACGCAAATAGAATGGGCGCAGATGAGCTCGGTGCGTATTTCTTAAAGTTAGCGGATGAGGTAAAAATCATCGATAAGATGGTGCCGGACAAGCTTAAAGAAGCGATGGGCGAGTTTGATGATCTTTTTGCTCGAATCTTAGGTAAGGGCGAGAAAACGTACCCAGCAAAAGTAAAACATAATACCGGTGAGTCTGCTCAGTCAGGAAAGAACTCCGCAAAGGCAAATGAGGACAAAGATAAGAAGCCTGTTAGATGCAAAATCTGTCGCCGAATTGCAGGGAAGAAAAACGGTCAGTGTAAAGACGCATTAAAAGCTAGATATAGTTAAAAGGTAAGATCTATGCCAATAAGAGAAGGTAGAGGCAAGTGGGCGCGAAGCAGAAGTTTGAGAGACTCAAAAGCTAAAAAGCACCATCCATTAAACTTCAAGTTAAGATCTGTTGCATCCCATCACGTTGTATCTTGTGACACGCTATCTCGGTTGTCCGAAGCTAGACAGCAACAAATAGTGAGGAAAGGGTATGATGTGAATCATCAGAAAAACTTGGTAATTTTACCAACTGTAGATGAAATATCTTGCCAATATAGTGTACCGCTACACAAATCTGGGCATATTGACAGTGACTTAATTGCACACTATGAGGATAGAACTGGCGAAGAAGTTGAGGCCGATCTGGAAAGCTTAGCAACAAATCCAGTTACTGAAGAGTCCGTTAAAGAAGATGTTCAATTACTTAATGGTGCACTCGGATACCATAAAGTTGTTGCTAAAAAATTGGCTTTAAGGCTCAAATCAATCAATTGTGACACGTTACCTAAAAGCTATATTGATACAATAGATGATGTTTCTATTGAAATCCTCGGTGATATAGCAAGTTTTGACCTTTTGTTAATAAGTAAAGGGAAACTAATGGAAGAGGGTGATAAAGGATGCGTGCGTTGTATTAAAAAAGGTGTCCGGCATACACATTACACAAAGCGCTTTAGATCACTCTTTAAGCTCAAAAAGCGAGTTCCTGAACAAGAAACGGTAGATGCATTTAGCTATATACCTGGAAAATACCGCCTGATGAGTGTAAGAGAGCAAAGCCAGATAATTACCAAACAATAAAGAGGTATAAGATGGAGTTTTCGGTAATCTCTGAGGACTTTATGAGAAGTTCATCGGCATTCCAAAGTGTGGATGACCGAGAGTTTCTATATAGTACAAATAATTTTCACCCAACGAGCTCGGAGAATCCAATAAGATGGGAGGACAAAAACATAACTTCCTCCATGGTCCACCCGATATCAGATAATGGCGACATATGTGTTTCGAAAGAACTTGCAGAACTTGTAATGAGTTTTGACCCTTATGGCGTTGAGTTTTATCCGGCATCCTTATTGACTAAAGACGGAGAAATCACTGAGCGATACATATTAGCTTTAAACAACATTCAAGATGTTGTCGACTTTGAACGAAGCGTTATAGAAGTATCACCAAACAGTGGGAACCTAATCGTCCACCGATTGTTTCTAAGTCCAGAAAAAATATTAAATATCCCTTTCCATAAACGGGTGGTGTATAGGGCTGAAGGAGCTGATACTGCAGTATTTTTTGCTCCAGAAATCTATGATTTGATTAGTAATGATTCAAGGTTTTCTCTAGTTAGGAAAATGAAGAAGAATACATCTACGCGTGCACCTAAGTTTTAGGGAAAAATAATGAAAGAAGACTATATTATTTTAACAAAGCAAAGCTTAACTAACTTCCCATTCCAACAAAGCCCTAAGCCAATAGTGCCAGTAGAGCCAGATTTGCTTTTGGAAATGACCTTTTCTCCAAAGCTATTTATCATCAGTGATATTGCGTCAAAAGTAGAGAAACTGGTCGTTCATGGAGTAGAGTGGTTAGATGCTCGAGTGGATTGTTCTCCAAGCCAGCCGTCTGATGATGAAATTAAAGTTTACGAAGATTATCGTATGCCTTACATCCATCAAACTTATAAATTGACGGATAAAGAAAAACAATACGGCAAGTTGAACTGGTTAGACATCGAGTCAACGGAGTTTGATTTCTCTAAAATAGAAAATATCCCCTTAGAAGAACGATTAATATTTAAACTAGAAGAAGACTTTGGCTTAGTTTTCATTCACCAGAGTGTGATAGACCTTCTTAAAAAAGACGTCAAAGACGTTTGGATAAGAGATGTATAATTAATAGCGCCGAAAGGCGCTTTTTCTTTTATTAAAAATAAAGTATGGTCTCCCTCCTTTTAAAATGGTAAGTGTTGAATAATTCTACAGTGGTTAGGTAAATGAATAAAATAACTAAACTCGCTTTGGCTTTGTCCGTATTGACATCTGTTGTTGGGTGTCAACTGGTGTCAAATACGCCGATGCAATCGACAGCAACGAAGGAAATAATTGAAAAAGCAAAGGCAGAGTTTGATGGACAACGCTTTTATAAGTTGAATGAATATGATGAAGAAATCAACGTTTCAGATGATGGGGTCATTACCTTCAAGTCTTACTTACCACGCAGCGGCGGCTATGAATGGGTACCAATTGTGATACGCGATACTAGTTTTCGTGTTTCTTGCGATTATTTCAGTGAATATGTTGAAGCTGGAATGGTTGTTCAGGTTCAGTTTGTAGGTAAACGTGGGCGCATTGAAAATTACGACAAGCAACGTTGTGAAGAGTTTGGCGAGCCAACATGGCAATAAGAGCTATAGATAATTAAAGCGCCGACAGGCGCTTTTTATTTACGCCTTAATTAACGTTAGAAGAGGTTTAGACCAATCTTCGGAAGATTAGGCAAGCAATGCGTAGTATCTGGTTAACGAAAAAATACGAAAGTTGCAACAATGTACGTGTCAGTAAAGTAGGAGCGATAAAGCCTCCGCGTACTGTACTCATCGTGTGTTACGTTAATTAGGAGTGTCTACCATGAAAAGCCAGAACGACAATCAAGCAAGTTACCAAGATGAACCTGATGAAGGTCGTCGCAATATGATGAAAATGACGGGTGCCAGCGTGGTTGCTATGGGAGTCGGATCGCTCTCAACGAGTTCCGTTCAAGCTGAGACGCAAATAAATCTTGGTGACACCTGGGATAAAACATTTACGAAAAGTAACCAAGTTCAACATCGCAAAGTGAGTTTTAAAAACCGTTATGGCATCACGTTGGCAGCGGATCTTTATCAACCTAAAAATAAAAGTGGCAAGCTTGCGGCTATCGTCATTAGTGGTCCATTTGGCGCTGTGAAAGAGCAGTCTTCAGGGTTATATGCTCAAACATTAGCCGAGCGAGGCTTCATTACTTTAGCGTTTGATCCGTCGTATACCGGAGAGAGTGGTGGTGAACCAAGAAACGTTGCATCACCTGATATCAATACAGAGGACTTTAGCGCAGCTGTGGACTTTATTGGCCTACAGAAAGACGTTGATCGTCAGAAAATTGGTGTGATAGGCATATGTGGTTGGGGCGGCATGGCGTTAAACGCAGTTGCTGCAGATAAACGTGTCAAAGCAGTCGCAACCAGTACGATGTATGATATGACCCGTGTAATGTCTAAAGGCTATAACGACAGTACGACGTTTGAGCAGCGCACGCAAACGTTAGAGCAGCTAAGCCTGCAACGATGGGAAGATGCCGAAAATGGAACACCTACTTACGGGCCAGTATCGCTTGAGTTAGTTGGAGGTGAGCCCCAATTTGTTGTTGAGTATGCAGCCTATTACAAGTCTCCTGAACGTGGCTTTCATCCACGAGCCATTAATTCAAATGCAGCATGGACACTCACAACGCCGCTGTCGTTTATGAATATGCCAATTCTGACCTACATTGAAGAGATATCTCCACGCCCAGTGTTGTTCATTCATGGCGAAAAGGCGCACTCTCGCTATTTCACTGAAACGGCGTATGAAGCGGCGGCAGAGCCTAAAGAATTGATGATCATTCCAAATGCGAATCATACGGATCTCTACGATCAATTGGATGTGATCCCATTTGATAAATTAGAGAGCTTCTTTAAGGTTAATTTAGTTTAGATCGCACTCTAGAAGACAACTGAGGAGCGGTTACTATTGTGCTCCTCAGTTCCTATTGATTGAAAAATTCTTTAGATTCTCGGTGAACCATTACGGAGAGTATTTCATTATTATTGTCACAAGTCGGTATGAACTTGTTTTGTAGAAAACGCCAATAAAATCGCTAAACAGCTACATGTTAATAGGACGACACTTAAGTTTTGTGCTGTTCCAGCCATCGCTAATCCCGTCCCGATCATGATGTAGTACATGAGCCCAAATAAAGCGCCTGCGCTACCTACCTGTTGTTTATAATCAACGAGTGCGTCACTGAGTATATTGGGTATCGCAATCCCATACGACATGACGACTAACATCATTGGAGCAACAAACCAGATTGATTGGCTCAGAATCAACACACCGACTGATCCCAAACTAAGCAATACTGCTGAGAGCCAAAGTAGTTGGTTTTTTCGAACATTTTTAGACACTAGGGATTTGTTTAAATAACTCCCAAGCAGAGTGCCTAATCCCAGTACCATGCCACTGTATCCAAATTGTTCGGAGCTATACCCAAGTGCTGAGAAAGTAAATGCGCCAAGCTGGTAATAAGAAAATAGAGCAATGTTATACAAAGCAACCAGTAATCCTGAGTGCCAAATTCGCGCGTCTCTTACCATTTTCCAGCTAAGTTGACGCAACCGTACTGGTGTCTGTTCTTTCTGTGTTTCAGGAAGCTTAATAACGTTATAAGCGAGCAATACTAACGCGATTAAAAATAAAGCGAAAAATACATAACGATATCCACCAAGCCCTGTAAGCTGTCCGCCTAATAGCATGCCTACTACCGGGCTGATTGATATACCCATCCCCATTAAGCTGAAGACTTTACTCAGTTCTTGACCGTCAAACGCGTCACGAAGCATGGTCTGTGTGACAACAGAGCCTACCGCGATACCAAATGCGCTCAGGGCCCGCGCAGCCATGACAACAGCAAAGCTTTCGGTTTGAGTTGCGAGTAAAGATGCACAACCATAGATAAAGAGCCCAATAAGCATGGTGGGCCTTCTTCCCAGTTTATCTGCGAGCACTCCCCAAACTACAACGCCAACGGCAAAAGCTAGGAAGTAAATCGACAATGTTTGGGCTGCTTGTGCGTGGTTTACATCAAATGATAGAGCGATTGAGCTCAACGCTGGGCTATAGATGGTTTCTACAATTTGTGGAAACATCAACATAACCAGCATGAGCCATAAAGAGGGCTTAGTATTCATATTGTTACCCATTGTTAATGAAGTTGGCGGGCAGTATAAATGAGGCTATGATTGAGCCAATAACAACATAAAAACCAAATACATCAACATTCGGACAAAATGGCACTTATTGACGAAGAAACACAGTTTGACGCAGACAAAATTTCTAATTGTGTAGTGGGAATTGCTGCGGGTATTGGCAAGCACGACTCGGGTATGCATCAGCACAAGAAAGGGCAATTGTTGTACGCACCTCAAGGTTGTATGAGTTTTGCTCTGAAGGACTCGATTTGTATTCTGCCCCCGACAAAGGCGGTTTGGATCCCCCCTAATACGCCTCATCGCGCACTAATGACGAATGTGGTGGCGTATCGATCTTTGTATTTTGATTGTGAGGAGTTTGCCTGTCCGAGTAAGATCACGATGATAGAAGTGAATAATTTACTCCAAGCTCTTATTGATAAAATGTCATTTTGGGAGTGGGATAAGCCTAGCAGCGAGATGGTAAATACGACGGCGCTTTTTTGGGAGGAGTTTTATGCTGCGAAACGTTATTCGTTTCAGTTGCCTTTGCCATCACATCGGCGCTTAACAACATTTCGCCGGGAGTTGGTTGAACCTTCATTTCTCGCTCCTTCGCTTACTACTCTTGCAAGCAAAGTGGGGGCAAGTACCAAGACGGTAACACGATTATTTAAGTCGGAAACGGGTATGAATTATCAAGATTGGCGTCAACAGTGGAGGCTCTTAAAAGCAGTTGAATTGTTATCAACGGGAATGCAAGTCAGCGCCGTTGCTGATTGGCTGGAGTTTTCTTCAGACAGTGCTTTTATTGCATTTTTCAAAAAGCAAACTGGGCAAACACCGCTAATGTTTATGAAAACTAGACCTTAAAACATCACGATGCTTACGTATTTCTTTAGTACAAATTTGGGCTTTATAGATTCCGTATATATTGGTTCACATAGGGAAATGCTATCGAGCACGTTACTTGTGTTTACTCGGCAGCTTACGAAAGTATTGAGTAGTAAAATCAATAAAGGCTCGGATGCGTTTTGGTTGATGTCGGTCGTGATGGTAAAGGAGTGAAAACTCCACACTCGGAATGCTCCAGTCGGTAAACACTTCTTTTAGCTTGCCTGTCTGGAGCTCTTGTTGGCAATAAAGTGCTGGCACACGGATGATACCATTTCCCGCCAACGCTGCTTTTATCATTACTCTGCCACTCTTACATCGTAACTGTCCACGTATCTGGTGTTCCGTTGACTGCTTTGTATTTGTGTTCTCGAATGCCCAGCGTGTCACACTACCTGTCAAACAAATGTGTTTTTCTAAGTCTTTTGGATGCGAAGGATAGCCATATGTTTCTAAATAACTTGGGCTTGCGTACGTCCCCATTTCCACATCAATCAGTTTGCGAGCGATAAAGTTGGAGTCTTCTAACTTTCCCATTCGAAAAGCGATGTCGAATTCATCCGCGATTAAATCGACACGATGGCTGCTAAAATCTAAGTTAATGCTCACTTGTGGGTGTTGGATTAGAAACTGAGAAACGATATCTGCAACAACGTCTTCTCCTAAATAACCCCCCACGCAGTTGATACGAATTTCGCCTCTTAATTCTTCTACATCATCAACCACTGCCATAACAGCTTGATCAATATTATGAAGGGCAGTTTCACACTGTTTATACAGAACCTTGCCTGCTTCGGTGAGGTTCAGTGTTCGAGTGGTTCTTTGTAGCAAAGTGGCACCAATCTGTTGTTCCAGATTTGTTATTTGACGTGAAACGTGTGAGCGAGAAACGCCAAGTTGCTCTGCTGCTTTCGTGAAGTTTCCTAGTTGAGCGATTAGGACGAAAGAGCGGATATCCGCAAGGTTGATGTGTGTTTGCATGATGACTTCTGCGTAATTCAAAAAAGTATTGTTGCAGTATAACAACAGTGTTTCAACTAGGTCGGTATATATCAACAAACAAAGTTTTCTTAAACTTATCGCCATTGAGGTAAACCGTTCTATTAAGGATTCAAAATGAAAAAGTTAATTGTTATTACAGGCGCTAGTTCAGGCATTGGTGAAGCGATTGCACGTCATTTCAGCGAACAGGGCCATGCTCTTCTTTTGTTAGCAAGACGTGTAGAACGTTTAGAAGCATTAAACTTACCAAATACGCTTTGTGAAAAGGTAGATGTGACCGATAAAGCTTCTTTTGAAGCGGCAATTGAGAAAGCTGAAGCGTTGTATGGTCCGGTAGATGCACTTGTAAATAACGCAGGCGTTATGCTTCTAGGCCAGATAGATACTCAGGACGCATCGGAGTGGAAGCGCATGTTTGATGTGAACGTACTTGGCTTGCTAAATGGCATGCAGTCCGTTTTAGCACCGATGAAAGCGCGTAACAGTGGTACGATCATTAATATCAGCTCTATTGCGGGCAAGAAAACATTTCCTGATCATGCCGCTTACTGTGGTACCAAATTTGCGGTTCATGCGATTTCTGAAAACGTACGTGAAGAAGTCGCATCATCGAATGTTCGTGTTACGACTATTGCACCTGGCGCAGTGGAAACTGAATTACTTTCACATACTACGTCTCAAGATATTAAAGATGGCTATGATGCTTGGAAAGAGGATATGGGGGGCGTGTTGGCAGCCGACGATATTGCACGAGCAGTGCTGTTTGCTTATCAGCAACCGCAAGGTGTATGTGTTCGCGAAATTGCTTTGGCACCGACAAAACAGCAACCTTAACATTAATTTACAGCGACTTCTGGATCATTAGGGCTGTGAATATTTGCACACCGATTCGTGATTGATATGGCATCTTTCAACTAAGTCGTATGAAAATTTAGGTTACCCATTTAAGTCCGTAGCCTAAGTGTGTTATTGCTTATACCCAAGTTACTCAAGGTGAGAAAAAACTTTGAGTAATTTGGGTTTTTATTTGGTCTCAATTTTTAGTATGTAGCTCTATTGGGGTCAGCGGGCCACAGTCGTAAAGAAAAGGAGAAGGTGACGTAAAGCAAAATGAAGCAATATCCATAGCTTAATGAGAATTGATTTCATCAACGTCACAAGCCGTTACAATTATCCGTTAGGTATTATACTTTGTGGGTGGTTAATATTTAACCAAACAAGGAGGTGTGTATGAAACGATTCGCGAACATACTTTTTGCAACACAAGGATTGCCTGGTCATAGTGAGGCGCTCGAACAAGCGATGAGGATCGCATCCAGCAACAAAGTACCTGTTTCAGGGCTAATTGCGTGCCCCGATTTCCCCGCGGATATGCTCCAGTATCAGCAAAGTTATGAGCAATCGCTACAAGACTCCCTCAAACAAAGCATTCAGGAATACAGACAGAAGCTCGATCTTTCTGAAGATGATCTGGCATTTCCTCTTACTGTGAAAAGCAGTGAAAAACCCGCTGTCTGTATCATTAAAGAAGCATTAGCTGACAACAAAGATCTCATAATCAAAGAAGCTGAACCACTCGGTGAAGGCGCTGAAGGCTTCAAAGCCATTGATATGACACTGTTACGCAAATGTCCTTGTCCATTATGGTTACACCGACCGATTGATAAGCCGAGAGACAAACGCCGTGTGGCTGTTGCTATAGATCCGTTAACGGCGAGCGATGAACAGCACTCATTAGCGGTGCGTTTACTTGAATTATCTCGTTCAATAGCCGACACCTGTGACAGTCGTTTACATGTGATTTCTTGCTGGGAATATTACTTAGAGAACTACCTACATGACAATGCTTGGATTCAAGTCGACGATGCTGAGTTGAAACATGAAATCGACAAAGCAAAAGCCGATCATAAACAAGCTCTACAACAACTGCTGGAAGAGTCGGGGATTACGGGTGAAATTGTGATTCATCATTTACACGGAAAGCCTGATGAAAAAATCCCGGATTACGTAGAAAGCATAGAAGTGGACGTTCTAGTCATGGGTACCTTAGCGAGAACTGGGATATCTGGCTACGTCATTGGTAATACGGCTGAAAACATTTTGCAATCTATAAACTGTAGCTTGGTCGCTCTTAAGCCCGATGGTTTTGTATCGCCGATTCAGTAATTGGTGTGTAACAAACCTGGGTTTAAGTGGTTGTTTTAGGTAAAGGAGGGAGACGGAGTTCTAGAACATGGAATTATCAGTGTATCAATAAGTTATCAGAGGAGAGTGACATGAAAAACCTATGCCCGAAATGCCACACAGAAATGATAGAACGTTCGAACGTTTATGTTTGTCCGAGAAATGATATCGGTGACTGCACCTACGATGCGTTCGAGTTAACTGATGACGATAATCCATACACATTCAGTCGAGAACACGTAAGTAGTGATCTACGTTCTTACACCGTAGCGGACAGCAAGTAGCTGTTTGTATTAACGTTCCTTTAAGTAGCATTCAGTGATCGCTGTTTGCTACTTATCCCTTGGTTTTATGATCTTTTTTGAAATACTTGGGCTAAAACAATCAAGTGGAGCTTTTTATCTTTGCGCCAAATAGGGCGAACTTTCTTATAAAAATGAATGGGCTGCGATGTTGAATAGCATAACGGGTAAAGAAAACCTGCCGAAAAATCCCGATAATCAGTTGGTCTTACTGATTTTCCCTGTGCTGCCAATTTTAATCTTCTCTTTTCTTTTTTACATCTACACACCCGCAGGCGTAAGCTGGAATGCGGAATGGATACCTGGCCTCGATATTAACTTCAGCTTTAGGTTAGATGGTCTGTCATTCCTTTTTGCCGGGCTGATCAGCGGGATTGGCGCACTGATCCAAATATACGCTTTGGCTTACTTACGAGAGAGTGATAGCCGATTTTCCTTTCATTTATACCTAACTCTATTCATGCTTGCCATGCTAGGGATTGTGATGAGCGATAACATCCTATTGTTGTTCGTTTTCTGGGAACTCACCACCATCACTTCTTACTTACTGATTGGTTTTAATCACGAAAACAAAACGTCACGAAAAAATGCACTGCAGTCGTTGATCGTTACAGGTGCTGGTGGATTAGCGTTGTTAGCTGGTCTTATCTTGTTGGGAGCGATGGCAGGGAGTTATGAGTTACATACGATCATCGCTCAGGCGGACACGATTGCGCAGCACGAATGGTTTATGCCATCTCTAGTGCTCATACTACTTGGTGCATTTACTAAATCTGCGCAGTTCCCGTTTCATTTTTGGCTACCTAACGCGATGGCAGCGCCCACTCCAGTCAGTGCGTATTTACACTCGGCAACAATGGTAAAGGCGGGCATTTACTTGTTAGCGCGTTTATCGCCAGTTTATGCTCATAGCGAGGTTTGGTTTTATGCCCTAGTGATCACAGGGAGTATCACCGCCGTTTGGTGCACGTTTGTCGCATTAAAACAAACTGACTTGAAGCTGATGCTAGCCTACAGCACGAATGTTGCTTTGGGTAAATTAACATTATTACTAGGTATGGGCACAGATTTGGCCGTGAGTGCAGTATTGATGTTTATTCTCGCTCACTCTTTCTATAAAGCAGCGCTGTTTATGGTGGTGGGCAATATCGACAAAGCGACAGGAACACGAGATATTGATCAACTGTACGGCTTGAAGTCAGTGCTCGTCATCAGCATGGTTGCGGGGAGTTTGGCTGCATTGTCTAAAGCGGGATTCCCGCCGTTGTTAGGCTTTTTGAGCAAAGAATACATGTACAAATCCGCAGTAGAGCTAAATAACTGGATCGCCTTTGTACTTTTAATGGTCAATATATTGATGGTTGCGCTAACCATTATGCTTATTGCGAGACCATTCTTTGCTCGCCGTGATCTCGTGCCAATTGAAACGAAGTCAGTTGAGAACAAAAAAAGCCATGTGGATCTCGCCTTTGCTCCTGGCACTTGGCAGTCTCATCGTTCCGTTAGTCGGTTTAAATTGGTTAGATCACCACATCATCTTTCCTGGCTCTGCTGACATTCTGCCTGCAGCCGATATTAAAGCGACATCATTATGGCATGGTGTGAATGTACCGCTGGTCCTAAGCGTTATCACGCTAGTATTGGGGTATGTGGTGTACCGTGTTTATCCTACTGTGTCTGCATTTTTTCAGCGGTTACATCTATTCGTCCCCAAAGCAGAGAATGTTTTTGAACGACTATTAGATGACATGATGACACTGGCGAAGTGGCAAACGGCGCTGTTGCAGCAAAAGAAGTTGAGTCGTTATGTCCTGCTATTTTTCGCGGTACTCGCCGTCGCTTTACTTGGTCAGGTAGCATTTATTCCTCTGCCTTTGTTTGAACAGCTTTCAAACGTGGCTTTCTATGAGATTGGCATTGCCTTATTGTTGATTGGTGCAGCGATCGTATGTACGTTGTCTCACTCAAGGCTTCTTGCGATTTCTGCGCTAGGTATGATTGGTTTTATGACCACGCTTGTTTTTATGATCTACAGTGCTCCGGACGTCGCGAAGACTTTACTGTTAGTGGAAACATTAATGGTGGTCTTTTTAGCATTGTTAATGCGTCATATGCCGCGTTTAACCACCGTGCCCAAGCATTCAATAAAACGCAAATTGGCGAATGTTTGTATAGCGGGCGTGATAGGTGTTTCGATTACTTTCCTCTTGTTAGGAATCACGTCCCAGCCGATGGATTCATCGGTGTCGGAATTCTTTGCGGAAAATAGTGTCCCAGGCGGGCATGGGCGCAATATTGTCAACGTCATTCTCGTCGACTTTCGTGCGTTCGATACATTGGGAGAGGTTGTCGTCGTTGTCATTGCTGGGATTGCAGCAGTGAGCTTGCTTAAGACAAGAGCGAAAAAGCAAAACCGTATTCAATCATTAATTTTTGCAACCACGGCACATATCGTCGCGGCGCTCATGCTCGTGTTCTCAGTGTATCTGTTATTACGTGGTCATAACGAACCGGGTGGTGGCTTCATTGGTGCATTGATTGCCGTTATTGGCTTATCGCTTCTCATGTTCGCGGAATCACCGAAATACGTTCGTTCTAGATTGTATTTCAAGCCGTTTTTCATTGCGTTATCTGGCATCGCATTGAGCTTAATATCTGGTGCTTTGAGCTTTGCGTTTGATAAACCGTTTTTAACCGGGTTGTGGTGGAAAGATGTGATACCACTGGGTACGCCGTTGGTTTTTGATGTTGGTGTTTATCTTGCCGTTATAGGTGGCGTGATGGGGATGCTGCTTCGTATTAATGAGGAACTAGAGTGATGGAAATAGTCTGGAGTGTTGTCGTTGGAGTATTTGTCGCCGCAGGCGTTTACTTAATGCTGGAAAAGCATATCTTGCGTCTTTTGTTCGGTATCATGTTACTCAGTAGTGCGGTTAACCTTGCTATTTTTACCGCGGGAAGGCTGACTCCTGGAGAGCCGCCACTGATTGGCGATAATGCGCTTTTACCACCCGACGGATCGGCAAATCCTCTACCTCAAGCGCTGATTTTAACTGCGATAGTCATCGGTTTTGGGCTACTTGTTTTTGCTTTAATGTTGTTCTATCGAGCTTATAAAGATTCTGGAACCGCAGACGTCGATGAAATGCAACGTTCTGAGGAGGGTCAATGAGTTCGATTTTGCTGACGTTACCTGTTGTTCTTTCATTGAGTACGGCGCTGACCATTTTCTTTGTACGTCGCTCAACAAAAAGTGCTGAGTGGTTAAGTGGCGCGAGTGCGATTTTGAACCTTGTTGTCGCAGGCCTTCTCACAGAAAACATCATAAGTAATGGTATTCAAGCCGTTGCTTTTGGCCAGTGGCAAGCACCGTTTGGTATCGTCTTTGTCGCAGATTACTTCAGCGTTGCCATGGTGATGATTACGGCAGTGATTGGTGCGATATGTGTTTTCTATGCCATGGCGGACCTTCACCGAAAACCTTCCTATAGCAATTACCATGCGTTGACGCACGTGTTGCTTGCTGGTGTTTATGGTGCGTTCCTCACCGGAGATATTTTTAATCTGTATGTTTGGTTCGAGGTCATGCTCATCGCGTCATTTGGTTTAATGGTATTAGATGCAACGAAAACTCAAATTGATGGGGCAGTGAAGTATGTGATGTTGAACCTGATTTCGACGCTAGTGTTCTTACTTGCCATTGGTTTGTTGTATGGCGCAACGGGCACCTTGAACTTGGCAGACCTCTATACCAAAGCGGGAGAGAGCGAACTGAGCATCAACATGATGTTGTCCGCCTTGTTTTTGTTTGCCTTTTCTATCAAAGCGGCACTATTTCCTTTATTTGCTTGGTTGCCAGCTTCTTATCACACCTTACCAAGTGGTGTGGTTGCGCTGTTTGCTGCGTTGCTTACTAAAGTCGGCGTATACGCGTTAATACGAGTCTTCACATTAGTATTTCCGCTCGCCGAGAGTGGTTGGCAGCCGACGTTGATTTGGATTGCTGGCCTCACCATGTTAACTGGCGTTTTGGGGGCGGCAAGTCAATTCGACATTAAGAAAATTCTTTCTTTTCACATTATTAGCCAAATAGGTTACATGATAATGGGATTAGCGATTTACACTCCTTCAGCTTTGGCTGGCGCTATTTTCTACATTGTTCATCACATCATTGTAAAAGCGAATTTGTTCTTAATCGGTGGCTTTATTGAGCGCAAATATGGCTCTAGTCAACTTGAACATTTGGGCGGGGTATATAAAGCAATGCCTTGGTTAGCGTTCTTGTTTCTTGTCCCTGCGTTTTCTCTGGCAGGATTTCCGCCGCTCTCTGGTTTCTGGGGCAAATTTTTGGTGATCAAATCGAGTTTACAGGCTGAATATTACTGGTTAGCCGGTACCGCGCTGTTGGTGGGGCTGCTTACCGTCTACTCGATGACGAAAATTTGGAGTGAGGCATTCTGGAAAAAGCCGGTTAGGGAGAAAACAGAACAGACTCTGCAAGTCAAAGTACATTGGTTGTATTGCGTTCCAATTGCCGTATTGACCATGTTCACGTTGATCATAGGCTTAGTGGCGGAGCCTTTTTATCAGTTTTCTGTTCAAGCCGCTGAACAACTGTTAAATCCAAATGAATACATTCGAGCGGTATTGGGAGGAAATCCATGATCTATCTATTCCTCAATCTTTTCTTAGCATTAGCATGGATGATGTTAAACGGAAGTTATTCGAGTTTGAATTTTATTGTCGGGTTTACGGTCGGTTTTTTTGCCTTACGGTTGAGCCAACCATTTGGATTAAAAACCAGCTACTTTCGACGTTTTGCGTCGGCATTAAAGTTACTGGTGTACTTCGCTTATGAAATGATCATATCGGTTGCAAGAGTCGTGTGGGATGTCGTGACGCCAACGCATTTGAGCCAGCCAGATATCGTCTATGTCCCTTTGGACGTCGATTCCGACCTTGAAATCACCTTACTTGCGAATATGGTTTCGTTAACCCCGGGCACACTCAGTTTGGACGTTACGCCTGATAAAAAGCATCTTATCGTTCATGCCATGTTTGCACCTGAGCATGAAGCAGTTATCCGTGGAATTAAAAACGGATTAGAGCATCGAATTTTGGAGGTGACGCGTGGATAGTTGGCTGCAAATAAGTGTCACTTTTGCCTATGCAGGGCTATTACTCAGTTTTGTTATGGCTTTCTTCCGTTTAATTTTAGGACCAACGCTGGCTGACCGAGTTGTGGCGTTAGATTTGATTTCATTTATTACCATCGGCTTTATTACGGTTTACACCTTAGACAGTGGTGAGGATGCCTTGTTAGATATCGCCATTACATTAGGTTTGGTCGCATTTCTTGGCACAATCGCATTTGCACGTTTGATCGTTAAAAGGAAGGAGAAAGAATAATGGATGTGTTGATTGGGCTGTTTTTATGTTTAGGGACGTTATTGATCCTAAGCGCTAGTTTAGGTGTGTTGCGGTTGCCAGATCTATATACCCGAATGCATGCCGCAACCAAAGCCGGTACCGTCGGAGTTAGTTGCTTACTACTAGCGGTTGCCTTCTCACTCCCTGAAGTCACCGTGATCTCCCGAGTTATCGGTACGATGTTGTTTATCGTTCTCACGGCACCAGTCGCCTCCCACCTGCTCGGCAGAGCAATGCGAGAGGTCGGATATAAGATTTGGCGCAATGATTAAGTTTTTTCTTGTTTAACCAATTGTCACTATTAATTAAGCTGACTAATTTCTTCCAGCACTTCTGGGTTAGCAATAGCACCAATGTTTTTTACAGCTTGTCCGTTAACCAATTGTTTCACTGCTAGTTCAACCAGTTTGCCTGAGCGCGTTTTAGGAATATCACTGATAGCAAAAATTTGGCGTGGCACATGGCGTGGTGAACATTTTGTTTTTAGTGTTTGGCGAATTGAATCGGTGAGTTGTTGGGTTAACTCGACCTCGTGAGCGAGTTTTACTAGTAACCAGATTTCTTCAGACTGCTGGTTTAACTTGCCGACGGCGATGGAATCTTCGACCTCGGGTAACGCGTTCACTTGCTGATAGATCTCAGCGGTGCCGATTCGTACGCCGCCTGGATTCAATGTCGCATCGCTACGGCCATAAAAAATAAAGCCGCCATGTTCGGTTTGCATCACATCGTCGCCGTGGTGCCAGATATCAGTAAACTTGCCCCAATAAGCGTTGTGATAGCGTTCGCCGTCGTCGTGCCAAAAGCCGATAGGGAAGTTAGGTAGCGAGTTATTGCAAGTCAGTTCGCCGCGTTGCTGTGTAATGGTTTTTCCCTCGTCGTCCAAAATACGCACGTCGATTCCAAGCCCTGCACCTTGGCATTCGCCTTTGTAAACTGGTGAGATAGGGTTTCCAAGTACAAAGCACCCGCAAATATCCGTGCCGCCAGCGATAGAAGCGAGATGCAAGTCCTGCTTGATGTGCTGATAGACATAATTAAATTGTTCTGGGTAAAGCACCGAACCAGTTGAGCACAGAGTTTTGAGTGACTTCAGGTCATGTTCTAGTTTTGGAGAGCAGTTCGCATGCTCCAGTGCCTCTAAGTATTTCGCTGAAGTACCAAACAACGACACGCTATGTTCGTCCACTAATCGCCATAAGACCGAGTGATCAGGGTAAACCGGACTACCGTCGTAAATCACTAAGGTTGCTCCACTCGCAAGTGCTGAAACATGCCAGTTCCACATCATCCAGCCACATGTTGTGTAGTAGAAAACCTTGTCTTGCGATTTGATGTCGCAATGCAGTTGATGTTCTTTGAGGTGATTGAGCAAGGTACCGCCCACGGAATGGACAATACACTTAGGTTGACCTGTTGTACCAGAAGAATACAAAACGAATAACGGGTCATTAAACAGTGTTGGTTGATATTGAATTGATTGTGGAGAAAAGTGGTGAGTAATATCGGACCAATACACAAAGTCAGAAGTGCAAGCACTCTTAGCGTTTTGTATATATTCGATTTGGCATACGCTAATAGTGGCGTATTCGGAGACACTGCTTAGCTTACTACTAAGAGTCGTGTTTTTGTCCGTCATATCGAAAGCTTTGCCTCCGAACTGGTAGCCATCACAGCAAAAAAGAACTTTCGGCTTGACCTGGCCAAAACGCTCTACGACGCTATCGATACCAAAATCAGGCGAGGTTGAAGTCCAAATGGCACCAAGACTGGTGGTGGCCAGCATGGCAATAACGGTTTCAGGAAGGTAGGGCAAATAACCCGCAACGACATCGCCTTTGCCAACACCACAATTGAGTAGCCATTGCTGAACGACAGACACTTGTTCGAGCAACTGTGTACCAGTGAGCTGCTTGTGTTCACCGCTTTCATTAGTAAAAACGATAAACTCACGCTCAGGTGTTTGTTCGGCCTGAGAGAGGAGATTTTCTGCGTAGTTAAGCGTGGCGTCAGCAAACCATACTGTGTCCCTATTGACATGGCTCTGAGTAGAATCTGTCTGTGTCCACTTGGGAGCATCAAGGCTTTTGACTTGCGAGCCAATATTTCCAATGACGTTACAGAAATGCCAGGTATGTCGCCAAAATTCGTCATTGTGGTTAATGGACCACTGGTGTAGAGACGTGTAATTATTGATTACGGCACCTTCGGCTTTGTCTTTATTAACTTTTTCGATGAACCGTAATAAGTTGCTATTGCTGACGCGCTCAGCAGATGGTGACCAAATAGGTGCAGAATTTGGCATAGGTCCCTCTAATTTCAATTCTTTTGAATATGACCAAAACAAAATAAAGGGGCGAACATAGCAGTGTTCGCCCTTTATCTGATTGTTTAAAGTTGTTCGGCAAGCTGAGGTAGTACCTCAAATAAATCACCAACCAATCCATAGTCGGCAACTTCAAAGATAGGAGATTCTGGATCTTTGTTGATCGCGACAATCACTTTGGATTCCTTCATTCCTGCAAGGTGTTGGATGGCACCGGAGATCCCAACTGCAATATAAAGCTTAGGCGCAACGATTTTACCGGTTTGACCCACTTGTAAATCGTTGGCAACAAACCCTGCATCAACCGCCGCGCGAGAAGCGCCAATGGCAGCACCTAGTTTATCGGCGACTTGTTCGATCAATGCGAAGTTTTTTTTGCTACCGACTCCGCGTCCACCTGACACAACCACCTCTGCCGCGCTTAATTCAGGACGCTCTGACACGGTTTTATCGACAGAAACCAATTCAACCAATGGCTCTGAGATAGTGACCTGCTGATGCTCGATATCAGCTTGGTTGTGACAAGTAACCGGCTCAAACGCAGACGCGCGCACTGTGACGACGCGAACCTTGTCGCTGGTGGTCACTTTGGCAAATGCATTCCCTGCGTAAATAGGGCGGATAAAAGTGTTTTCATCGATAACTTGGACAATATCGGAAATTTGCCCAACGCCAAACTTCGCTGCTATTCGCGGTGCAAGATCTTTCCCTTTTGATGATGAGCTAGCCCAGATTGCGTCAAAACCTTCAGCAATACTCACCACAATAGGTGCGATACTCTCGGCAAATTGATGCTTAAGTTGCTCATCATCGACACAAATTACGTTTGATATACCATCAACGCGACAAGCTTGCTGAGCGACTTCTTCACACTGGTGGCCCACTACGATCAAAACATTGTCTTGGCTGACTTGTTTTGCTGCATTAACTACTTTGAGTGTGTCCGCATGTAATTGGTTATTGTCATGTTCTGCTATGATTAAGTTCTTCATGAAATCACCTTCGCTTCGTTACGCAGCTTATCGAGAAGCTCTGATACAGATTCAACCTTGATGCCACCTTTTCTCTGCGCTGGTGGTGTGACTTCTTGAATGGTTTGGCTAAATACCACTTCAACACCCAGACTGTCAGGTGTGATTGTATCTAACGGCTTGCGCTTAGCTTTCATAATATTAGGCAAAGAGGCAAAACGCGGTTCATTCAGGCGTAAGTCAGTACTGATCACAGCAGGTAAGTTCATCGCAACCGTCATCAAGCCGCCGTCCACTTCTCTCACGACCTGAACTTTTTGATCTTCTATCTTAACGTCGGAAGCGAAAGTTGCTTGAGGCCAGTCAAGTAGGGCTGCCAGCATCTGAGCCACTTGGTTGTTGTCAGTATCAATGGATTGTTTACCCGTAATCACAAGCTGTGCTTGTTCTTGCTCAACCAGAGCTTTGAGCAGCTTAGCGACGACTAATGGCTCTATTTTGTCTTCAGTATCGACATGAATAGCGCGATCGGCACCTAACGCAAGCGCAGTACGTAGTTGCTCCTGACATTGGCTACCGCCAGCACTGACAACGATGACTTCATCTGCAATACCTTGCTCTTTTAGTCGTACGGCTTCTTCAACGGCTATTTCGCAAAATGGATTAATCGTCATCTTGACGTTATTGGTTTCAACATCGCTATGGTCCGCTTTCACGCGAACTTTAATGTAGGGATCAATGACCCTTTTGATTGGCACTAGTATTTTCACGTTAGATTCCTTTTTACAGTGAAGACTATGTGTTTACAGTGAAGACGATGTGATGACGTCTTTAAAATGATGTTAATTTACCTTTACGTTTGCGTCAACTTTAAATATATTGTTGCTTAACAAGTTGGCAACATGCAAAGAAAAAGGAATGCAATCATGGAAAGAGACTGCATGGAATTTGATGTTCTGATTGTAGGCGCTGGTCCCGCAGGTTTGTCTGCGGCATGCCGAATCAAACAATTAGCAGCAGAAAAAGAACAAGACCTCTCTGTTTGCGTGGTAGAAAAAGGCTCTGAAGTTGGAGCGCATATTTTATCGGGTGCGGTGTTTGAAACGCGAAGTTTGGATGAACTGTTTCCCGACTGGGAAGAGAAGGGCGCTCCACTCAATACCAAAGTAAACGAAGATAAAACCTACTATCTAGGCAATGAAATTAATGGTCATGAGCTGCCTTCTTGGGCTGTGCCTAACACGTTACATAACGACAGTAATTACATTATCAGCTTGGGCAATCTATGCCGATGGATGGCGTTGCAGGCCGAGAACTTAGGGGTGGAGATCTACCCAGGCTTTACCGCCAGCCAAGCCATCATTGATGAAGACAACCGTGTTTTTGGCGTTATCACGGGCGATATGGGGTTAGATAAAAATGGCGAACAAAAAGCCAATTTCGAACCTGGTATTGAACTGCGAGCGAAGTTTACCCTGTTTGCTGAAGGCGCGCGGGGTCATATTGGTAAGCAATTGATTAACCGATTTAATCTTGCTGAAGAGAAAACGCCTCAACATTACGCTATCGGCTTTAAAGAGCTGTGGGAAATACCACCAGAGCAGCATCAACAAGGGTTAGTGGTTCACGGCTTAGGCTGGCCGTTAGCGAACGAAGCTACAGGTGGCAGCTACCTCTACCATTTAGAGGGAAACCAAGTTGCCGTCGGGTTGATTGTTGACTTGAACTATAAGAATCCGCACTTGAGTCCATTCGATGAATTTCAGCGTTTTAAACATCACCCGATGATTGAGCAATACCTCAAAAATGGTAAACGAATTAGTTATGGCGCAAGAGCGATCACCAAGGGCGGTTTCCATTCGCTTCCAACGCAACAGTTTGCTGGTGGCTTGTTGATTGGCTGTGATGCAGGAACGCTTAACGGCGCTAAAATCAAAGGCACGCACACCGCAATGAAATCTGGCATGCTTGCCGCCGAAGCAGTATGTGAAGCCCTTGAGAGTCAGTCAGTTACTGCTGATTATCAAAAGCATTTCAAACAGTCTTGGCTGTATGAAGAGCTTTATCAAGCACGTAACTTCTCAAGTGGAATCCACCGCTTTGGATCGTGGCTGGGCGGTGGCTTAGCGCTGCTGGAACATAACGTGTTAAAAGGTAAAGCTAAGTGGCATATCCGCTGTGATAAGCCTGATCATCAGTCTCTGTTATTGGCGGAAAACAGCAATAAAATTGTCTATCCGAAGCCTGATGGCGTGTTAAGTTTCGATCGCCTCTCTTCTGTTTATCTATCCAATATCTTCCATGAGGAAGATCAACCATGCCACTTACGACTGGCGAACCAGCGGATTACTATTGAGCAGAACCTTGAATTATATGCAGAGCCAGCACAGCGCTATTGTCCGGCTGGCGTGTATGAAATCGTACAGGGGGAGGAGCAGCCAGAGCTGCAAATAAATGCGGCGAACTGTATCCACTGTAAGACCTGCGACATCAAAGATCCAAGTCAAAATATTACCTGGACACCGCCGGAAGGTGGTGGTGGCCCTAACTATCCGAATATGTAGTCGTCTGAGAATAATTTTTATTAACAATTTATTTACTTAAAGTTTGCGTTAGTTCAAATCTTTCTCGATGAACTCGATTGCAACTTAATCTTTCAAGCACTATTCTGATTTTAAATTGACGTTTACGTAAACTGAATACAAAGTTGATGCATAGGTGTAAAAGCGGTTACCAGTATCAAAGTTAGGTTTGATCAAATAGTGCTCAATGGAACGCACTTAAATAACGAAAGGGAGATCAACTATGGTATCGGAATCGCCTCTGTTGCAGGTAAACGATATTTCATTGGCTTTTGGTGGGGTGAAAGCTCTAACTGACGTGAGCTTCCATGTGAATGAAAAGGAAATCTTTTCAATCATTGGTCCAAACGGTGCAGGTAAAACCTCAATGCTCAATTGCATCTCTGGTCGATACACACCAAACAAAGGCTCTGTAATCTTCGCTGGAGATGATGTAACCAAACGAACACCTAGCCAACGAGCTGAGTTAGGGTTGGGAAGGACCTTCCAGAACTTAGCACTCTTTTCTCATATGTCGGTACTCGACAACATTATGGTTGGTCGACATCACCTACTGAAAAACAACTTCGTCACAGGACCACTTTACTGGTTCTCTAACGCGCAGAAAGAAGAAATGGCGCACCGTAAATACGTAGAAGACGTAATCGATTTTCTTGAAATTCAGCACATTCGCAAAGCCACCGCTGGCACACTTTCTTACGGTTTACGTAAACGTGTAGAGCTTGCTCGTGCCATTGCCTTAAAACCTAAGTTACTGCTGCTTGATGAACCAATGGCAGGCATGAACTTGGAAGAAAAGGAAGACATGGCGCGTTACATCATGGATTTAAACGAAGAGTTAGACATCACCATCATCATGATCGAGCACGATATGGGCGTGGTGATGGATATCTCTAACCGCGTATTGGTGTTGGATTTTGGTAAACACATTGCGATGGGCGAGCCAGAAGAAGTGATGGCCAACCCACATGTGAAACAAGCGTACTTAGGCGAAGAGTTACCGACATTAGAGGAGAGTGCATAATGGCACAGCAACATAATGATTGGGCAGATATAACCCGCTTAGATACTTTTCCAAAAGTGTTGCAGCACAACGCCAAGCACTGGCCCGAGCAAGTCGCAATGCGTGAAAAGGAGTTTGGTATTTGGCGAGAGTTCACTTGGCAAGATTATGAAAACCGAGTCAAGTGGATGGCTCTGGCATTGCAAGATTTAGGTGTTGGTGAGCAAGACGTTGTTGGTTTGCTGGGTGATAACCGTCCGGAATGGGTATGGGGCGAATTGGCCGCACACGCGATCAAAGGTTTCTCGCTGGGCATCTATCAAGATTCTATGCACGAAGAGGTGGCGTACCTCATCAATTATGCCAAAGCAAAAGTCGTGATTGCCGAAGATGAAGAGCAATGCGACAAGCTGCTTGAGCTTGGTGATGAAATTCCTAGCGTTGAATACATTATTTACTGCGATCCTCGTGGAATGCGTAAATACGATGATCCAAGATTGATTGATGTTGAGCAGGTCTATAAAAAAGGTACAACAGATCGACAAAGCGGATCCGGATAAATATCTCAATATGGTTGCGGCAACCAAAGGCAGCGATCTTTCGATTCTTTGTACCACGTCGGGTACGACTTCCAAACCAAAATTGGCTCAGCTACACAGCGGCACTTTCTTAGATCACTGTGCGGCTTATCTGCGTGCCGACCCGCGCTCTCCAGGCGACAACTACGTTTCTGTTCTGCCTTTGCCTTGGATTATGGAGCAGGTGTATGTGGTTGGTCAGGCGTTGATTTCGCGTCAAATCGTCAACTTTGTGGAAGAACAAGAAACCATGATGTCTGACTTGCGCGAAATTGGTCCAAACTTCGTGCTGCTTGCGCCGCGAGTGTGGGAAAACATTGTGGCAGACGTGTCTGCACGAATGATGGATTCGACACCGTTTAAGCAAAAGATGTACAAACTGGGCATGAGCTTAGCCAACAAAGCGTTAGAGCAGGGCAAACGTTCTAAACTCGCTGAATGGATTCTTTTGCGTGCTTTGCGAGATCGTTTAGGCTTTTCGAACCTAACATCTGCTGCAACGGGCGGCGCGGCGATGGGACCGGATACTTTCCGTTACCTACAAGCTATTGGTGTGCCACTTAAGCAGCTTTATGGTCAGACCGAAATGTGTGGCGCGTACACTGTGCACCAAGCGGATGATGTGGATTACGATTCCGTTGGTGTTGCGTTTGATAATGCAGATGTGAAAGTCATCAACCCGGACAGCAATGGCGTGGGTGAAATCATCGCGAAAAGTACAGGCATGTTTACTGGTTACTTAAACAACCAAGCAGCATATGATGAAGATGTTCAAGATGGTTGGATGCACACAGGCGATGCGGGCTATTTTAAAGATTCCGGTCACTTGGTGGTGATTGATCGTCTGAAAGATATGTCGGAAACCAGCCACGGCGACCGCTACTCTCCGCAGTTCATTGAAAACAAACTTAAGTTCTCGCCGTTTATTGCAGAAGCCGTGGTGGTAGGTAAAGGTCGACCTTGGCTGTCTGCCATCATCTGTATTCGCTATGCGATCGTCGCGAAGTGGGCAGAGCAGCGAGGCTTAGCATTCACTAACTACACCAACTTATCTGCTCAACCAGAAGTGTATCAAGCCATTCGTGAAGAAGTGCTGAAAGTGAACGAATCACTGCCAGATGCACAGAAGATCAGCAAATTCATTCTACTTTACAAAGAGCTGGATGCTGACGATGGCGAGCTAACTCGTACGCGTAAAGTGCGTCGTGGTGTGGTTGCGGAGAAATACGGAGACATCATCGAAACCATCTACAGCGACGATCCAAAAGTTGATGTGGATACGGTGATCACTTATCAGGATGGCACCAAAACACGCATTCAAACGTCGCTAGTGATTGAAACGCTTATTGAACATGAGCCAACACTGGTGGATAGCGAACAACGGAGGATCGCATAGTGAATACGGATTTATTACTGCAACTCGTCATTAATGGCGTGATCGTTGGCATGTTGTATGGCGTGGTCGCCATGTGCTTTGTACTGATATACAAATCGACCCAGGTGGTCAACTTCGCTCAGGGTGAGTTCTTGCTGATTGGCGCGTGGGTATGTTGGGCGGCGCTTGTTCATCTGCAACTGCCATTTTTTATTCGGCTTTTTACTCACGCTCGCGTTCATGATGGTGTTCGGTATCGCCGTGCAAACCATTGTGCTCAGACCGTTAATTGGTGAACCGATTATCTCTGTGATCATGGTGACCATCGGTCTGTCTATGTTCTTCCAAGCATTGATGAAATGGATATTTGGTGTCTCGGCTGTTTCTTATCCGCAAGTGTTCGAAACAAATGTGGTGAATATCGGTGGTTTGAACGTTGAGTTCGCTTACATTCTGAGTTTGATCTTCTCGATGCTCATCATGGGGGCGTTCTACTGGTTCTTCAAATTCAGCAAAATGGGTTTGGCGATGCGTGCGACCGCATTTAACCAGCAGGTCGCCCAGAGTCTTGGCATTTCCATCAAGAAAGTGTTCGCCATCAGTTGGGCTATTTCGGCAATGGTATCTGCAACAGCAGGGATTGTTATCGGGATCGTTAACGGCGTATCTGACGCGCTATCCATTATTGGTATCAAAGTTTTCCCAGCCGTTATTTTAGGTGGCTTAGATTCTGTAGTCGGCGCAATTGTCGGTGGCATCACCATCGGGGTGCTAGAGAACTTAGCTGAGTTTTTTGATAGCCAATACCTGCAAGTGGGTAACCTGTACAACATCGCACCATTCTATGTGCTGTTAATCATTCTTGCCTTCAAGCCATACGGCCTGTTTGGTACCAAAGATATCGAGCGTATTTAAGGAGAAATAACATGGCTCAACTTAGCATGCGCCCATGTGGGGATTTTCGAACCACATACAAAAGTGATACGCCAATTTTTGAAACCAAAACCATCAGAAGCCTTGCGATTGCAGGTGTCATCGCCATGCTGGCAGCACCGCTGGTCTTGGATATTTACTTCCTAAACCTGTTTATTCAGATTGCATACCTCGGTATCGCGGCATTGGGCTTAAACATTCTGGTTGGTTTTACCGGACAAATCTCGCTAGGTCACGGTGCGTTCTTTGGCTTTGGCGCCTTTGCATCGGCTTGGCTAAATAACCAGTTTAACATTCCAGTCGTGTTTGCGATTCCGCTCGCGGGTTACTTAACCATGATTGTAGGGATGCTGTTTGGTCTGCCAGCGGCTCGAATTAAAGGTTTATATCTAGCTATCGCAACGTTGGCGGCGCAGTTTATTTTAGAGGACTTCTTTGCTCGTGCAGACTGGTTCAGTGGCGGCTCATATGGTGCTGGTGCAAACCCTATCAATCTGTTTGGCTTTGAGTTTACGACCGACGAAAGTTTCTTCTACATCGCTCTATTTGCGCTGATCTTCATGTATATGTGGGCATCGAACTTGATCCGTTCTCGTGATGGTCGCGCGTTTGTATCGGTACGAGATCACTATCTGTCGGCAGAAATCATGGGCATCAACCTAACTAAGTATCGTCTGCTCTCATTTGGTGTGTGCGCATTCTATGCGGGCATCGGGGGCGCACTCTACGGACATTATCTAGGTTTTGTATCAGCAGAAGGTTTCACCATCATGATGTCTATCCAGTTCTTGGCAATGATCATCATTGGTGGCTTGGGTTCAGTCAAAGGCACATTGATGGGTACGATATTTATCGTATTGCTGCCTGAGGTTTTAGAGTTTGGCGTAACAGGACTTTCAGCGTTTGGTGATAACACCGCATTTACCGACGGCCTCGCTTACTTCAAAGAAATGGCGATCGGCTTGGTCATCATGCTGTTTCTTATTTTCGAACCTCAAGGGTTGTCGCATCGCTGGCAACAGATTCGAGCATATTGGAAACACTATCCGTTTTCTTATTAACGTGTACTTAAGTGGAATATACCTCAATAACAAGGACAACGAGTTATGAACAAAGGACATTTAGCGACAACGTTGGTGCTATCTTCGGCACTGTTTACTACCGCGACTTGGGCAAAAGACTCTGTATTCGTCGGGCAACTGGTCGATTTTTCAGGGCCAACGGCGTATGTGAGTAAGCCTTATGGTTCTGGCGTGCGAGACGCATTACGCTGGATTAACCAAAACGGTGGCATTAACGGTACTGAGCTCGAATTTGAAACGGTAGACATGGCGTATAAGGTGCCAGTAGCCATTTCCAACTATAAACGTTGGGTGGCGCGTAAAGACATGGTTGCGCTGCAAGGCTGGGGTACGGCGGATACCGAAGCACTTATTTCGTTTGTTACCAAAGACAAAGTGCCGGTGTTCTCTGCTTCTTACTCTGGTCACTTAACTGACCCAACCGGCAAAAACCCAAAAACCGCGAAACCAGCGCCTTATAACTTCTTTTATGGTGCGTCGTACTCAGATGCGTGTCGTGCACTGGTGAAGTGGGCGAAAGAAGATTGGGAATCAAAGGGCAACCAAGGTGCGCCGAAATTTACCCATATTGGCGATAACCACCCATTCCCGAATGCGCCAAAAGAAGCGTGTGCAGAATATGCTGAAGAGCTTGGTTTTGAGGTACAAAACCCAGTCGTTGTGTCACTCAAACCGGGTGATTTCAAAGCACAATGTCTGTCGCTGAAAGAGTCTGGCACCAACTACGGTTACATTGCCAATATCGGTAGCTCGGTAATCTCACTCGTGAAGTCATGTAATACGGTTGGTACAGAGTTCCAGTACATGGCGAACATTTGGGGCGGTGACAAACCAGTACTTGAAGCGGCGGGCGATGGCCTTAAAGATTATGTTTTTCCTGGCATGACGGCGTTTTGGGGAGACGATAACGAAGGCATGAAACTGGTTCGTGAGATTTCTAAGCAGTCTGAATCAGAGCCTGGCGAGTTTAGAACTCACCACTACATTCGCGGCATTTGTTCTGCGTTCTACATGAAAGAAGCGATGGAGTGGGCGAAAGACAACGGTGGCATCACGGGTGAAAACATCAAGAAGGGCATGTATGTCCATGACAACTGGGTCCCACAAGGCTTAGAAGGTGTTTGTGTACCTGCGAACTGGAAACCGGAAGATCACCGTGGCACAACAACCGTGAACGTGTTTATGGGTAACAACAACGGCGGCGCAGTCGATATTAAGAAAGTGTCCCAAGTGACATTGTCACGTCGTGACGATTGGCTAGGTTACTAATCGACGACTTATTAATAACAAAGCTGACTAAAAATAAGGATGGGTGAGAGGACACTCTCACCCTAGCAAGGAGTAGCTTGATGGCTGAATTAGCAACGAATATCGAACCAGCAGAAATACTGCTTTCAGTGAACAACATTGAAGTCGTCTACGACGAAGTAATACTAGTACTTCGCGGTGTGAGCTTAGAAGTTCCAAAAGGGCAGATTGTGACCTTGCTGGGTGCCAACGGAGCGGGTAAATCCACAACGTTAAAAGCCATTTCTGGTTTGTTGAAAACCGAAGATGGTGAAGTGACGCGCGGCGAAATCAACTTCATGGGCGAGCGCATAGACAACAAAAGCCCGGAAGAGATCGTCCGTTCGGGCATCTTCCAAGTGATGGAAGGGCGCCGAATTGTTGAAGACATGACGGTGATAGAAAATCTTCGCTTAGGCGCTTACACGCGCACGGACAACGAAGTCGAGCAAGACATCGAAATGGTGTTTGATTACTTCCCTCGTCTTAAAGAGCGCACCGGTCTAGCGGGTTATTTGTCAGGTGGTGAGCAGCAAATGCTAGCGATTGGTCGTGCACTGATGGCTCGTCCAAAAATGATCTTGTTGGACGAGCCTTCGATGGGGCTTTCGCCGCTGTTGGTGAAGGAGGTGTTCAGCATTATTAACAAGATCAATAAAGATCAAGGGATTACCATGCTTTTGGTTGAACAGAATGCCAACTTTGCCCTTCAAGCGGCCGATTACGGTTACATCATGGAATCAGGCAAAATCGTTCTGGATGGCAGCAAGCACGAACTGCTAAACAATGAAGATGTGAAAGAATTCTACCTTGGCGGCGGCGATGAAGATCGCAAGAGCTTTAAGAATCTGAAATCTTACAAACGTCGTAAGCGTTGGTTGTAAGGAGCAAGGATGAACGAACTATTTGATGCGAAAGAATCGTTGTCTCTACAGGCGCGAGAACAGTCGCTGTTTCAACGTCTGCCTACGTTGATTGAAAATGCAAAAGCCAACAGCGAACATTATGCGGCGCATTTTTCTGAGTTAGATCCTACATTGGCGAATAATCGTGAAGGGCTTACCCAGTTTCCAATTACGCGCAAATTCAATATGCCAAACCAACAGCAACTTAAACCGCCGTTTGGTGGTTTAAATAGTGTTGCGATTGGTCAGATGGCGCGTGTATTCCAATCACCGGGGCCGTTGTATGAGGCACAAACGGATGAGATGGATTTCTGGCGTATGGGGCGCGCGTTTCACGCGGCTGGATTTAGTGCGGGCGATTTAGTGCATAACACGCTCTCTTATCATTTCTCGCCTGGTGGATTTATTATGGATGGTGGCGCAAGAGCTTGTGGCTGCGCGGTATTTCCGGCGGGTGTCGGGAATACCGAAGCACAAATTGAAGCGATTAAACAGCTGCAGCCAACGGGTTATACGGGCACGCCTTCTTACTTGCTGACGTTGCTACAAAAGTACCAAGAACAATACGATGAGTCGCCGAGTTTTACCAAAGCGCTGGTCTCTGGTGAAGCGGTCACCGCAGACATGCAACAGATGTTTGAGGACAAAGGCATTGTAGTCTCTCAAGCCTACGCAAGTGCAGAGCTTGGTTTGATTGCTTATCAAGTGTCTGGCGAGCAAGGCTTGGTGATTGCCGAAGATATCATCGTGGAAATCGTTAATCCTGATGGCATTCCTGTACAACCGGGAGAAGTCGGCGAAGTGGTCGTGACATCGCTCGATGAGAAGTTTCCGCTGATTCGCTACGCAACGGGAGATTTATCGGCATACCTAGAAACGGGCTCGGATTCGCCACGCATGAATGCGCGAATTAAAGGCTGGATGGGGCGTGCGGACTCAGCGGTGAAAGTGAAAGGCCTGTTTGTTTATCCGCATCAGATCCAAGAAGTCTGTCGTCGCCACGATATTAAAGGTTCTTTGAAAATTGAGCGTGATGGCTTCAACGATACCATTACTTTCTGCTGTCATGATGTTCATGTCTCGGCAGAGGACATTCAAGCGACACTCCAGTCTGTTACCAAACTGAAAGGCAATATCCAGTTCGTGTCCAATCAGACCGAACAGCCGTTAATCAATGACTTGCGCAGTTAATCCGTCATTGTAAACCGCAGTTATAAAAAGCTAACAACGTAAAAATCAAAGGCTAGGAGAGGGGATACCACATTGTGCTGCGTATCCCTTTCTTTTTGTGCCAGTACGATCAGGGAGCGATAAATGAAACAGGCACCAACTATCAATCAAAAATTCTGGGATGATTTGTTTATCCAAGGCACCATGCCGTGGGATGCGAGCACCACGCCTCAAGAGCTCAAAACGTATCTTGAAAACGCGCTTAGTAACGGCCAGTCTGTTTTTATCCCCGGCTGTGGCGCTGCTTATGAACTCAGCTCTTTTATTCAATATGGGCATGACGTGCTCGCGATGGATTACAGTGAACAAGCGGTGAAAATGGCGCAATCGACTTTAGGCAAGCACAAAGATAAAGTCGTTTTTGGGGATGTATTTAACGCTGACTCTACGCACTTATTTGATGTGATTTACGAGCGTGCCTTTCTTGCTGCACTACCGAGAGACCAGTGGCCAGATTACTTTGCTATGGTGGATAAATTGCTGCCAAGAGGCGGTTTGTTAATTGGTTATTTCGTTATAGATGATGATTACCACTCTCGCTTCCCTCCATTTTGTTTGCGAAGTGGGGAGTTGGAGGGTTATCTAGAACCGGCATTTAAGCTTGTGGAATCCTCAGTGGTGGCAAACAGTGTTGAGGTTTTTAAAGGTAGGGAGCACTGGATGGTGTGGCAGAAAAGTTGCCGTATTTAAACGCTATGGCATCAAATAATGAATACCAAATCAGCGTCACATAATGCATATTTTAAAGATAATTATTCTTGTGGTAACGATAAGTGTTGTGAATTGGCGAAGTTGAGAGAAATGTAGATCATGTCCTTTGAAAACATAAGGATATATAATATGGACAAATCATTTTCTCTCATCGATAAGCCTACCTTCTTAGGCTCACTCTTTCTTTTACTCAGCGTCGTTATACCTTTAATTTTATTTCCCACACAAGGTGCGGATTGGATAGCTTCGGCCAAATTTTTCATGACCGATAAGCTTGGTGTGTTATACCTCGCACTGGGTATCGCAGCAATGTGTTTTATGATTTACACCGTGTTCAGCGATCTTGGCCAAATCAAACTTGGTGAAGCCGACGAGCAACCAGAATTTGGTAACGCCTCATGGGCTGCAATGCTATTTTGTGGAGGTATTGGCGCAAGTATTCTGTATTGGGGGTGTATCGAGTGGGCATACTACTATCAATCACCACCATTTCAGTTGGAAGCAGGCAGTGAAGAAGCCATTCGCTGGGCCGCGACTTATGGTCTGTTTCACTGGGGACCGATCGCTTGGTCAATTTACCTTATTCCTGCTCTGCCTATCGCTTACTTCTTTTATGTACGCAAACAACCTGTTTTGAAAATCTCTAGTGCGTTAATGCCTGTATTAGGAGAAAAGCGTGCAAACGGTGGTATTGGCAAGTTTATTGATGTGTTGTTTATTTTTGGTATGTTGGGTGGCGCGGCGACTACGCTTGGCTTAGCAGCGCCTCTTATCAACGGTGGTCTACATCATATCTTCGGTCTTCCAAACAATACCTTCAGCCAAGTGGCTGTATTACTTCTCTGTACTGCGATTTTTGGTTACTCCGCGTATGCAGGGCTTGAGAAGGGGATCAAATTCCTTAGTAACATTAACTTCTGGGGTGCGATGGGCTTGTTACTCTTTGTACTCGCCGTTGGGCCAACCGTGTTCATGTTAGAAACAGGCTTAGATTCTATTGGTCGTATGTTGTCTAACTTCTTTGTTATGGCTACCTGGGCGGAGCCGTTTGGTGGTTATGGTGAGTTTACAGATACACACTTCCCGCAAGACTGGACGATTTTCTACTGGGCATGGTGGTTGGTCTTTGCTCCTTGTATGGGATTGTTTGTTGCTCGTATCTCGCGTGGAAGAACGATCAAACAGATGGTCGTAGGTTCTATATTTTACGGTTCTTTAGGTTGTTTCTTATTCTTCATTGTTTTAGGTAACTATGGTTTATCGTTGCAATTGACGGGTGAGCTTGATGTCATCGCAATCCTCAATGAATCGGGCGCACCGGCGGCTATTTTTGCAACGTTAGATACGCTACCGTTAGGGCCAATCGTTATTGGTGTTTTTACACTGTTGTGTATCATTTTTACGGCGACTTCGTTTGACTCTATCTCGTACATTCTTGCGTCTGTGGTTCAAAATGATGTGACGGAAGAACCGATGCGCTGGAACCGTTTGTTCTGGGCGTTTACTTTGTCTTTTCTGCCAACCGTCCTAATGTTCATGGGAGGTTTATCGACATTACAAACCGCTGCGATCGTGGGAGGTTTACCATTGCTAGTTATTTCGGTGATGTTGATGGTGTCCTTTGTTCGCGCGGCGAGCCTAGATATTAAACATCAAGCAGAATACGAAGAGCCAACCATTAACATTGAAGAACTGCCGGAAATTGACCCTTGGTCAACAGAGGGAATGGCTTTGGCGAAATTTGAGCGCTTTAAAGACTTAGCTCAACAGGCGGCTGAAGAAGAGCGCGAAGCAATGGCGGCCCTGATGAGCATGCGTAAGAGAATTCGCGCATTTGCCTTAGAACATAGTTGTGAATCTGGGTTTTCGGACCATCATTTACCAGAAGAGATGCAAACAGAGCTACAGCAACTAACCGAAGCGCTTGAGTTGGCTCAACAGAAGAAGCAAGAACTGTCTGAACAAGCCCAAGAATCTCGAATGGAGTTTAATCATGTGTTATTAGGTGGCGCGTCGGCAGGTTTAGCAACGTCGCAGGCTTAAGAACAGACACACAAGAGCCGAGTACAAACTCGGCTCTTTTTTGGCGTAGATACCTTACAGTTAAAAATTCTGCTCAGTCAGTGTTAATGCTTATACTATTTTAGGTTGACCATCTGATGCGGTGGCACCGCCGTCTACAGGTAGGTTTACGCCATTAATGAAAGATGCGTCATCACTTGCCAAGAAAGTCACGACGGACGCAATTTCTTCAGGCTCGGCGGCTCGGCCGAGCGCAATGCGCTCATTGAATTTATCGCGGATTTCCTGTGGCCAGCCGTTCGTCATGTTGGTTTTTACTAAGCTTGGGCATACGGCGTTAATTCTTACACCCTCCGCACCATGGTCCAATGCCATCGCTCGGGTAAGGTTCACCACTGCGCCTTTACTCGCGCAATAGAATGCGGCACCCCAGTCACCACCCAAACCGGAAACGGACGCGGTATTCACCATACAACCTTTCGTTTTTAAGAGTTCAGGTAACGCAAACTTCGCGCAATAAACGACGCCGTCAATGTTTACACCAGAGAGCTTCTTCCAGTCTTCCACACTACCTTCAATCACGGAACCAGGGACATGTACGCCAGCATTGTTTACTAAAATATCCAGTTTACCGAAACGGGTAACAACATCAGAAATCAGTGCTGCGACTTTGTCTGGATCAGAAACATCAATGGAATGCGCAGACACGCGCTGTTTATCAAAGCCCTCAACAGCGTTTGCCAACTGCTCTTCATTCCAATCGGCAAGAGCGACGTTTGCGCCTTCTTCATACAAACGTTTTGCGATGGCCAAACCAATACCATTGGCAGAACCAGTGACGAGTGCGACTTTATTTTTTAATCCTCTCATGCGATTTCTCCTTCGAAACTTACAAAAACGGGATCTTGATTTTTCTCTGTGCGCGGCAACATCAGTTTGTCGTTGTCGCTGTAATCTACGGGGATAGCCACCACTGCTGGTCCTTCAACGTCCATGGCTTTATTCAATGCCGGTAGCAATTCGTGTTGACTAGTCACTGCGAAGCCTTTCGCGCCAAATGATTCGGCGTACGCCTTGAAATCAATTGGTCCAAATTTCACACCAGAGCAGCGCTGATATTTGTTGATCTCTTGCATTTCTACCATGTTGTAGGCGTTATCAACCCACACAATATGGACGATATTGCAGTTCAGTCTAACCGCGGTTTCTAACTCCATGCTCGATTGCATAAAACCGCCGTCTCCCGATATCGATACCACTTTACTACCAGGTTTTAGTAGGCTGGCACCAATGGCCCATGGCAGTGCAACGCCCATCGTTTGTTGGCCGTTAGACACCAGCATTTGGCGAGCTCGAAAACAACTTAAGTAACGAGCGATCCAGATGTGGAAGCTCCCCATATCAAGACATAGCGTGGTATCTGGTGTGATGATAGATTGCATGGCTTTAATCAGTGCCAGTGGATGAAACCCTTGCTTGTTATAGACATTGGGATAGGTCTTGATCACTTGCCGTTGCAGTGCTACCTCTTCCAGTACTGAAAGTGCCGTTGGGGAAAGGCGAGCATATTCAGAGATATAGCTGCCCATTTTGTCTAATGACTGCGCAATGTTTCCGACGATTTCAACACAAGGCTGATAATTAAGTTGGTATTCTGCCGGTTCAATATCGAGATGAATCACTGGGTTGCGGTGGCTGTTCCAAAGCTCAGGGTCATACTCTATTGGGCTAAAGCCGATGGTGAGAATTAAATCGGCATCACGCAGTAAAACATCGCCGGGTTGGTTGTTAAATAAACCAACACGACCAGCAAAGTGGTGATAGTAGTTGATGTCTACCGTTCCGGCGGCTTGGTAAGTGCCGACAACGGGTAGCTGCGTATTTTGAAGAAATCGGGCGATAGCAGCAGCGTTTTGGCTGCGGCTCGCGTGAAGGCCAAGTAAAACCACACAGCGCTTTGCTTTACTGATTCGACTGACCGCTTCTTCGATTGCTGCGATGTCTGCGCAACCATGCTGTGTATAAGGCGAGGGGACAATAATGTCCGTTTGGGTTTGCTCGGATAAAACATCTTGGGGGAGACTCAAAAAGCAAGCCCCAGGACGACCTGACTCTGCGATACGAAATGCGTTCGCCATGATCTCGCTTGCGGCGTCCACATGCTGCACTTCAGCACTGAACTTGGTTATAGAGCGAAAAATACTGACGGTATCCATGCTCTGGTGTGTTTGTTTTTGCTGGTCAGTTCGTTTCACCGCACCACCGATAGCAATCAGCGGATCGCCTTCGGAGTTTGCTGTTGCCACCCCCGTAACTAGGTTTCCACAGCCTGGACCTGACGTAACCATTGTAACGCCTGCTTTGCCGGTTAGTCTTCCCATAACGCCGGCCATAAACGCGCCGTTAGCCTCGTGACGTACCGGAATCATTTGGATGTTAGTGTCTTCAATCGCATCGAACAGTCGATCGATTTTTGCACCGGGAATACCGAAAATGTACTTAATGCCGAGAGACTCTAGCTGTTGAGCGATCAACTGAGCTCCATTTTTATTTGAAGGTTTGGATTGCATTTGTTGTCCTTATTATTTGCCTGACTTTGTTACTTTTCCGCCTTTTCTATGGCGGTATTTATATCTTCTGGAGCCAAATTGGCACTGAGGAAGTCTGTCGATACCGGGGTATCAATCACTAGCCGCGAGACTTTGCCAATCTGGAGGAACCCTGACGAAATGCTGTAATCCTGGATATGACCACCTCCTTGGCGGTCATCGGTAATAAAGTGTTCGTGATAGCCGGGTACATTGATGCCAGTCGTATATTTAGGACTGCGAAAGCCGGCGACCACGCCTTGCTTATGCGTGAAGCGGAACGTTGGTTGTTCTTTAACCACTTCAAGCATTGGCCGATAAGGGCGTGTTTGTTTAGGTACGGTGCGAGTACGAACTGAATCGAAAACGCCATCAATGCGCACTGCGCAAAATAGGTTATCGCTTGGAACCATGTCGTCTATGAGGCTATGGACTTCATGACGTGACATGCGCGATGTTAGTGGCAGCTCGATATCAGGACTTAAAAAAAGTCATGACAGCAAAGGGCGTTTTTTGCGCCAGGTCTGCCGGGTTTGCGGAGCCATCCGACTTGAGTTGAAAAACTTCCTTATCAAAAGCAATCAACTCACCATCCAATTCATTGAACGTACCTAAACCAAAATCCCCATGTTTCAGCAGTTCTTCTATGGTTGTTGAGCCTTCGTAAACACCAGCGATTAAAGCACTCATTAACGAAGTCTGATAAATCTCACCATCTCCGGTAACGTGATGGTATTCAGAAAATTCTTTCGCTACTTCAAGCGAACAAGCACATAGAGGGTTATAAAATCCACGCATGAGTAAGACCAGTTATGCAATGAAGAGTATATTTAGATTGACTTCTACACGGTGCTAAATCCAATATAAAAAAGATTTATTTTGATATGGAAAATATATGGAATTTCGCTACCTGAAGTATTTTGTCGCGGTCGCCGAGACTCGTCACTTTACCCGAGCCGCTGAACAGTTAGGGATTGCGCAACCTCCTTTAAGTCAACAAATCAAAAAGTTAGAGCACGAGCTTGGTGTGGACCTATTTAAGCGCTTGTCTAGAGGGGTAGAACTGACCCATGCTGGGCAAGTCTTCTATACGGATGCGGTAAATATTCTTGCTGATGTGGAACGCGCTAAAGCAAAAGCCCGACAGATTGCCCGTGGTGAAAATACGCAGGTTAAAATCGGGTTCGCAACGTCAACATCAACCTGCATTAAGGTATTAGAGAGGGTGGGGCGTATTCAAGAGAATGGGGTTCATTTACAGGCGGCGGAACTGTCAATGCCAGAGCTTGCCGCTCAGTTAAAAAGCAAACAACTTGATCTCGCAATCATGCGGCTACCCTGTTACGCCAGTGAGCCTTTTGAGCACAAGGTGTTGTTTAACGACCCTTTTGTCGCGGTTATTCCGGCGGGGCACGAACTGGCAAAATATCCCTGTATCCAGATGAAACAGTTGAGAGGCCATAAAATTTTACTGTTTCCACGAGAGACCGGACCTGCATTGTTTGATGGCATGAGCACACTTTTTGCCGACGCAGGAGTAAGGCTCGAACCACAGTTCGCAGCACCGCAACTTCGTACGACGATTGCCATGGCGCAGGCAGGGCTAGGTATTGCTCTCGTTCCGCGCTCACTGGCTGAACATCTCGATGATTCCGCGACAGTCGCCGAGATTGATGATATCCCCCTAACCAGTCGTGTTGTCGTTGCTTGGGAGGCATCTAATCTCAATAAGCTGGCGTTAAAAGTAGTCACGAACATCAGTCATGTTGAGGCTTAAAGATGAGTTATCGAACTGGCTCTGATAGCCCCAGGCAAATGTGATACTCTCCCTCGTTATATGCAAAGCTATGCTTTGGTTGAATAGACAAATCTTACTCAACGAATAGAACTTACTGAGGGTGTACCAATGATATACGCTGCGGTCTTTGATATGGACGGGTTGCTGATTGATTCAGAACCTTTGTGGAAGGAAGCTGAAAAGCAGGTGTTTTCATCAGTTGGCGTCCAAGTGACCGAAGTATTATCAAAGCAGACTGCGACGATGACGACAGGTGAAGTAACAAGGTTTTGGTATGAACGTAATCCTTGGCAAGAAAAGAGCCTAGAGGAAGTAGAGAATGCTGTTGTGGATAAAGTGGAGGCATTAATAATTGAAAAAGGATGCGAATTAGAGGGTGTTACAGAAACACTCAAATTGCTTAAGGAAAAAGGGTTTAAGATAGGGCTGTCTACTAATTCACCTTATCAACTCATTCCCACCATTTTGAACAAACTCGGTATTGCCAGTTACTTTGACGCGATATCATCGTCAGACGATGTAGAACAGGGCAAGCCAGAGCCAGATGTCTACCTTTCAACAATCAATAAACTAGGTGTAGATTCAAGTAACTGTATTGCCTTTGAAGACTCTTATTCGGGTATGCTTGCGGCAACACGAGCAAACATAAAAACAGTCGTGATACCTCAACCTGATAAGTTCTACCAAGAGTTTAATGAAGCCAGTCTAAAGCTGCAAAAGCTATCAGAGTTTAATGAAAGCCATTTAGTGGATTTAATAGGATAAAGCTATTCATTACGATTGGTAATATTTATGACAGATGTCATACTATATGGAGAACTTTGATTAGATATTAATTGCTTATGTGTAGGAGTGGTGAGGGACGAAATGAAGCTTAATGTCGTTGCATATTTGATCAAAGAAGGCTACGAAGAGGCCGATGTAATCAACCCTAAGAAACAAGAAGAAAGGTGAAGTGCACTTGCCATTTTTTCTAAAAGTAAACCTGCGTCATCACAGTAGACGGTTACAAAACATGGGTTTTACGGTTGAACTAGCCAAGATAGATGCATAAAAAGACTAACAAAGCATTTAAGAGGGACTCCCGAGGCTTGTCATTTTTAGGTTTCGTTTTTGGTTTCGGGTTAATGATAGCGTTGTTCACAACTTAGTGCAGCGTTAAACCGCAAGGATGATGGATGATTAAAGCGCAAGTATATGATGTATTTTGTGATGAATTGGCTCAAGGTAACCCTTGTGGCGTTGTCGAACTAAATCACTGGCTGAGTGATTCTGAGTTACTTCAAATCACTCATCAGGTCGCTCAACCTGTCACATCATTTGTGGTTCAGTCTGGCAGTGACTACCACATTCGCTGGTTTAGCCTAGAAGGAGAGATCAACCTATGCGGACACGGAAGTTTGGGCGCAGGCGCTGCAATCATTTCCAACTATCATCAGAATGAGGTCATTCTAAAAAGCCAATATGGTCATATTACCGTTACTGAACTGGATGGAATGTATCGGATAGTGATGCCAAGTTGGCAAGCAAAGCCTCATGTAATCCCCTTGGATATTTCAGGCTTCTCAAATCGCCCCGTAGATGCTTTTACAACGCGTGATTTGGTTGTTGTTCTCGAATCCGAAGATGATGTTGCTCACTATAAGCCTAACTTTGATGAGCTGATTAAAATTGATGAGTTTCATGCAGTCATCGTGACGGCTCAAAGCTCTGATAGTGGCTATGTGCTGCGTTACTTTGCACCTAAAATCGGTATTTCAGAGGATCTTGCCACAGGCTCAGCTCAGTGCTCATTGGCACCTTATTGGTTTGAAAAGCTGGGCAAAGAAAAACTGATGGCTCGCCAGCTATCTCGCGCTGGTGGCTATTTTGAAGTGGCTCGCGGTTCTGAATCTACTATCGTATTGTCTGCACACGTGAAAAGTCGGACTTGAATGTAAACGCCTCTAGCTCTTACACAAGATCTAGAGGCTTCCTATTTTTTATTGACTTAAAAGTGCCGAGCTAAGATTTTAACCCTGCAGCGGTCATCATGACGCGAAACAGCATTGATACGAACCCCAGAGCTAGCACACTGGCCGCCCAGATCCCAACCATCCAAGCCCACTGGCGGCACCAATTTTTGATTTTCATACTCACTCCTCATTAACTCGTTAATGGTACGCTTCGCCTTCTTTTACTTTTCCGGAGAAGACGTAGTAACTCCAAAAGGTGTAAGCCAGAATTATCGGGATGATGATCACCGCTCCAACGAGCATAAAGCGCTGACTGCTTGCAGGAGCCGCTGCTTCCCATATTGATATGCTAGGAGGAATGATATTTGGCCAGATACTGATGCCAAGCCCTGCGAACCCGAGAATCACGATCACTAGCGCCATCACGAAAGGGCTGCGCTCTTTACGCTTTTTAACGGAGTCAGCAATCTTCAAACATACCAGTCCAGTAATGACAGGTACGGGCAGTAAGTAGAACAAATTCGGCAGAGAAAACCATCTTTCCGCAATGGCAGGGTAAGCAAGTGGAGTCCAAGCGCTCACAATGACTAATGCGGAGATCATCGCCAGTAGTGTTTTGTTAGTGAAGCGGTACATCGTGTTTTGCAGTGCACCTTCCGTCTTCATGATGAGCCATGTGCTACCAAGCAGCGCGTAGGTTGCGACTAAACCGAAGCCACAAAAGATGGGAAAAGGGCTGAGCCAGTCGAGTTGGCTACCTACGAAAACGCGGTTTTCCACCGCAAAGCCCTGAATTACCGCGCCGACAACGATGCCTTGGAAAAACGTGGTTAAAATCGAGCCGACCATAAAAGAGCGGTCCCAGAACCTTAAGTGGTTTTCCAATGCTTTAAAGCGAAACTCAAACGCTACGCCACGAAAGATCAAAGCAATCAACATCAACGTTAAAGGGATGGTTAGCGCTTCAATAATCACCGCGTAAGCCATGGGAAAAGCGCCAAATAGAGATGCGCCTCCAAGCACAATCCAAGTTTCGTTGCCGTCCCAAACTGGCGCGACACTGTTGACCATGACGTCTTTTTGTTTTTCATCCTTGATGAATGGCATCAGTATTCCAATACCCAAATCAAAGCCATCCATGATGATGTACATCAAAGTGGCAAAAACGATGATCGCGAACCAAATCACGGATAAATCAAAATGCATATTCTTTACCTTCACTTTGTGACAAATTCTAGATGCGGCCTGAAACGGTCGTCATGTCGTGCTCATCGTGCTCGATTGCATCGGGGCCTTTCTTGATTTGGTGGATCATGTAGTAATACCCAAAACCAAACACCAAACTGTACACAACAAGGAAACACAGCAGGCTGATGCTCATTTGTAGGTCTCCATGTGCGGAAACCGCATCACGCGTTTTTTGTACGCCATACACGACCCAAGGTTGCCGACCAACCTCTGTCGTAAACCAGCCAGCGAGTATTGCGATAAGACCAGATGGCCCCATAAATAATGAAAACTTGAGGAACCAACGCGAGGTATAGAGCGTGTTCTTTTTTCGTAGCCACATGCTGTATAAGCTTTGAAAAATCATCAGGAGTCCTAGCCCGACCATGATTCGAAATGACCAAAAGACGATAGGTGAGTTCGGTCGTTCCTCTTCCGGGAAGTCTTTCAGCGCCGGGATTGGCTCAGTTAAACTGTGGCGTAGGATCAAACTTCCTAGAACAGGAATTTCTATGGCATAGTCTGTGCGTTCTTGTTCCATGTTTGGCATGCCGAACAATATCAATGGGGTCGGTTTGCCATCGCTGTTATCCCAATGTCCTTCGATGGCGGCGATTTTGGCGGGCTGGTGTTCCAAGGTGTTTAGCCCGTGCATATCGCCAATCACGGCTTGGAGTGGCGCAAGGAACACTAAGATCCCGAGCGACATCGAAAACATGGTTTTTACCGCAGTCGATTGATTGCCTCTCAATAAATGCCAAGCGGCTGACGCGCCTACAAATAGTGCGGAACTGACGAAAGCCGCGACGCTCATGTGCGCCAAACGATAAGGAAATGAAGGATTGAAAACGATAGCAAACCAGTCGGTTGGCACCACGCGTCCATCGACAATTTCATAGCCTTGTGGCGTTTGCATCCAACTGTTGGAGGCGAGAATCCAGAACGTCGAAATGATCGTGCCTAACGCCACCATCGAGGTTGCAAAAAAGTGCAGCTTTTCGCCGACGCGACGCCAACCAAATAGCATCACGCCAAGAAATCCAGCTTCGAGAAAGAAAGCCGTTAACACTTCATAAGTCAGTAATGGGCCAGTGATAGAACCAGCGAAGTCGGAGAAACCACTCCAGTTGGTGCCGAATTGATAGGCCATGACAAGACCAGATACAACGCCCATTCCAAAGTTAACCGCAAAAATTTTCGACCAGAAGTGATAGAGCTTTTGGTAATCGGGATTACGTGTTTTTAGCCATAAACCTTCCAGCACGGCGAGGTAGGTGGCCAAACCTATGGTGATAGCGGGGAAAATAATATGAAAGGATACCGTAAAGGCGAACTGTATCCGTGCAAGCATAAATGCGTCGAGGCCAAACATTAAACTTCCTTTGATCTTTTAAGTTTTATGAGAGAGCTATTTTAAAAGGAGCGGAATGAGGGAAGTAGGTACAGACAGTGACTATAAACCTATAACAGATTAAATATTGAAGTGTTATTATTTTGAATTCAGCTTTATGGAGGGGGATTCGCGTGTGACGAAGTATCAAGAGTTAGTGGAACAGCTTAAAAGGCAGATAAAATCGGGGATATGGCATCCGGGTGACAAGCTGCCTTCTCTGCGTCGCCAATCCGAACACTCGGGTTTGAGCTTGATGACGGTATTGCACGCTTATCAAATTCTGGAATCTCAAGGCTGGGTCACCTCACAGCCGCGCTCTGGTTATCGAGTCGCTCCCAATATTAAGAGTTCAAATGAACCTCAAGCACCAGCAGCGGTTTCGTGGACAGAGCAGGTAGACATCAATGAGTTTATCTTTGATGTTCTGCAGGCGAGTAAAAATCCATCCATGATCAATTTTGGCTTTGCCTATCCAGACCCAAGTTTGTACCCACGCTATCACGTGAATCGGGCGATGAGCGCAGCCGCTCGCAATATGCCGATTTCCACCACCTTTGATAACTTACCGCCGGGAAACGAACAATTACGCACCATCATCGCGAAGCGTTATGCTGCGAAAGGCATTGAAATTTCACCCGATGAAATTGTCATTACGGCAGGCGCGCTGGAGGCGTTAACGCTCAGTTTGCAAGCCTGCACAAGACCGGGAGATTGGGTGGTTGTGGAGTCGCCTGCATTCTATGGCGCATTGCAATCCTTAGAGCGGTTAGGTTTGAAAGCGCTCTCTGTAAGAACAGACCCAGTCACGGGTATTGACCTAGACTCATTGGAACGAGCGCTGCAAACACACGATGTGAAAGCATGTTGGCTGATGTCGAACTTCCAAAATCCTCTGGGTTTTACGCTCTCCAACGAAGAAAAAACAAAAGCTGATTGAGCTGACACAGCGATATAACGTGCCAGTGATTGAAGATGATGTATACAGCGAACTGCATGCCGGGAATGACTCGGTTTACCCACTAAGAATGTTTGATGACACGGGCAATACCATGCTGTGCTCCTCGTTTTCAAAATCATTAATCGCAGGGCTACGTATTGGTTGGGTTGCGGCGGGAAAGCGGGCGCTAGAGGTACAAAAGTTACAGTTAATGAGTACGTTAGCGACGAGTGCACCAGTGCAAATGACATTGGTGCACTATTTAACAAGCCGCAATTATGAATCGCATTTGAAGCAGTTACGGAAAAAGCTGTTTGAACGTAAAAGTAAGATGACGAATCTGCTTAATGAGCTGTTACCTGAAGAAGTCAAAGTGTTAAGCCAAAGCGGCGGGTACTTTATTTGGTTAGAGCTTCCCAAGCATATCGACGCCTTGCAGATATATCGAGAAGCGCTAAAAGACAATATCAGTATCGCACCGGGAAAGATGTTCAGCCTGACAGAACAATACGATCACTGTATTCGTCTTAACGCTTCTTTTGAGCTCAATGACAAATACGTTCATGCTCTCAATCTGCTTGCCAACATTATTCGCGATCATTTGGCAAAATAGCGATTTTCTTCAGTTTTTTGGTTTAATGGAGCGCGCCGGATTTCCAGCAACTCGATCGCTCGGCGCAACGTCTTTGGTTACGACAGAGCCAGCGCCGACGACGGCCTCATCGCTAATGGTCACGCCTGGCAGTATGATTGCGCCCCCACCAATCCAAACGTTATTGCCGATTTTTACCGGCTTGGCGATCTCATCTCCGGCTAAGCGTCTTTGTGTATCCAGTGAATGAGCGGCTGTGTAAATTTGCACTCTAGGCCCAATCATGACGTTCGCGCCAATCTCAACCTGCCCATTGTCCAGAATAATGGCATCCCAGTTGATGTAGGTGTTTTCCCCGATGGACAAGTGGCAACCGTAGGTAAGTTGAAGCGGTGGCTCTATACAGGCGCTGTTTTCTAATTGGACGCCCATCTCCGCCAATAGTTGTCTACGGATACCTGGGTTTGGCTCGTGGTTAAATTGGAAGACAAGTTGCGCAGTTTTGGCGCGCATTAGCTTTAGTTCTTCATCCAGGCAATTATAGGTTTCTCCAGAGCGCATCCGAGTCAGTTCTGACATAACAATCATTCCATTAATGGTTTTGCAGTTGAGGCCACAATGATAAGTGAGTGTTTCAGTCAATAGGGGATTTTTATTATTAAATCAGATGTTTATCACTGATTTATATTCAATAGGTTAGTTTTGAGTAAGCACTCGTTAAGAGCCATTCAAATAGAGAAGTGAAGTGAATTGGGTAAGTTCCTTTTAGCAGGGGAGGAAAGTATAGATTGGATGTTGCTTTCCTCTCCACAGCTTGATTTGGAGCATTTATTGGCTGTCCCACATCACTTCGCACTCTTCTTTAATAGCCGATTTTAAAAGCTCAATAAGTGGAAATGCTCTGCGTCCTAAACTGACCGTTTGTTCCTCTTGCTCCTCATCTTCTTCTATTGCTTGACTGTTGTTCTTCTCTATCGCTTCTTGTGCTGCGAGAGCGGAGGTCAATCTAGATAGAGCATCAGGGATATCTTGAGCGGAAATTGACCCTGGTACTGAGCCACTATGCCCCATCATTTTGATCATCTTTATTGCAATATCGCCAAACATAGTGACGTTCGAGTGGCTATGGCAACGAAATGTAATAAGCATTTACCTGCTCCTGTTGTAGGTGTTCATTTGAGTATAAATGGTATCTGAGACACGAGGCAATTTAATCCGATAATTCGCAATCTTTCAGATAGCTATCTATCTTTAACGAAAGACAAACATAAGGAGATGATTTTGTTGAACTCCCAATTAAAGACGTTGATTTGGCTGCTTCACAAGCGAATATTTACGTTGCTTACGGTGTTATGCATATGGTCACCTTCTGTCGTTGCTCAACCTTCCATTGTTTTTGGTGTCGTACCGCAACAGTCGGCGACCAAACTAGTGCAACAATGGCAGCCATTACTGCAACGCTGGGGAGATCTTGCTGGCGTTGAGATTAAGTTTGCCACGGCACGTGATATTCCCACATTCGAAGCTCGCTTGATGGCTGGAGCCTACGACATTGCATACATGAACCCATATCACTTTACGTTGGTGAATCAAAACCCAGGTTATACGGCTTTAGCAAGAGCGAAAAATAAGCGCATCACAGGCATTATTGTAGCAAGGCGAGGGAAGTCGGTTTCCCTTGATGAGCTGCAAGAAAAGACCATCGCTTTTCCTGCCCCACGAGCATTTGCTGCCTCTATCATCACACAATCAGAGTTGTCGCAGAAAGGCATCAAGTTTACGCCTAAATATGTTGGTTCGCACGACTCAGTCTATTTGGGGGTACTTAAAGGTTTGTACATTGCTGGTGGTGGCGTGAAGCGTACCTTTGAGAGCTTACCGAGTGAAATAAAAGACCAACTTAGCATCATTTATACAACTGCTGGTTATACGCCTCATGCTATTGCGGTTTCAAATAATGTCGATGAAGAGATTACTCTTGCCTTACGAAAGGCAATTTCGCAACTTAATGATGATCCAAAAGCACAGGAGAGTTTTACTTTACTCAACATTGACGGGTTACAGCTTGCACAAGACCAAGATTGGCAAGATGTTGTTCAATTGGGAATCTCAAGATAAATGGTTGTCCTATGACGCTGCGTTCGAAAACGATACTTGGCATTGCTCTTATTGAGGCCCTTGCGCTCGGTGTACTCATCATTAGTGGGCTTAATTGGTTGGAAAGTTCCAACGAGACTAGCCTCGAGGTTGGGAGCCAACACTTGGTGAGTGTATTTGCTCAGGCGTCGAGAGATGCGGTGATTGCGACGGACTTAGCCTATCTAGACAGTTTTGCTCGCTCTGTCGTGAGTGAGCGCGAGCTGGCTTATATTCGTATTGTTAACCAAGATGGCGTCGAGCTGACGCTACAGGGGGATTACAGCGGTGTTGATACTGGTGTGAGACCGTTTGATGTGACCGATGGAGTTTACGATGTTGCGCAAGAGATTACTCTTGGAGAGCAGACTTTCGGTAAGGTTGAAATGGGTGTGAATGTTGAACATGTACATCAAGTTCTTTCATTTGCGACTCAAGCAAGTTTGGTTATCGCCTTTATTGAAATGTCGCTGGTGGCCATGTTTTCGTATGCTCTCGGTAGCTATTTGATGAAGCGGCTCGATCTTCTTCGTACTGGGGTAATCAAGGTTTCACAGCAAGGTCCGGGTTCGCAAATTTCGATTTCAGGCAATGACGAAGTTACACGTGTTGGCGAAGCGTTTAACCAAATGTCACGCTCTTTAGCGCAAGCGCAAACTAAACTTCAGCAAGAGCATCAAACCCAGCAACAGTTATCGGCCAAAATATCGCAGCTTGCTGAGGTTGCCGAACATGCGCGTGATACCATTATCATTACTCACCCTGACGGCACTATTGCATGGGTAAACCCTGCGTTTGAACAGCTAACCGAATATACGTTGGAAGAAGTTATTGGCAAATCGCCGGGCGAGTTACTCCAAGGGCCAGACACAGACCCAAATACGGTGGCATTGCTCTCAAACAGTGTCCGTAAGCATTCTCCTATTAGGGTTGAAATACTCAACTATACCAAGTCGAAGCACCCGTATTGGGTCGAGTTGGAGCTCTCTCCTGTGTTTGATGAAGATGGCGGGCTGTTACGTTTTATTGCGGTAGAGCGTGACATCACCGACAGGCGCAGGATGGAGAGGCGTCTGTCGTCTGCTTTAGATAAATCGAAAAAGGCGATGCAAGCCAAATCGGAATTTTTGGCGAACATGAGCCATGAGATTCGTACCCCAATGAACGCGATCATGGGGATCAGCGAGATATTGCTTGAGAACGAAAACCGTCGAGAGCCAAGGGAGTTATTACTCTTGCTGCACAAATCTGCCAACAACCTTGTGACCATCATTAACGACATCCTCGACTACAGCAAAGTAGAAGCGGGCAAGTTGACGTTAGTTGAAGAGGAGTTTGACTTGCGTTCACTCGTCGAGAGCTGCACCGCTTTGTGTGCCTATCAGGCGGAATAAAAAGAACCTCAAGTTGTTGGTTGATATGCCATTGGCCATGAATACGGTCGTGGTCGGTGATAAAGGTCGGATTAATCAAATCTTGCTTAACTTGATCGGTAATGCGGTGAAATTCACAGATGAAGGCCATGTGCTACTCAAAGTCAGAGAAAGTGAGCACGGTTTTGATTTTTCCGTGAGTGATACGGGCATTGGTATTCCCGAAGATCGATTGGCTCATATTATGGATAAGTTTGAGCAGGTCGATACCTCCGCGACAAGACGCCATGAAGGTACAGGCTTGGGGTTGGCAATCTCAAAACGTTTGATCAGCATGTACAACGGCGAGCTTTGTGTGCATTCGGATTTTGGCAAAGGGTCGTGTTTTAGCTTTAGTTTGCAGTTGCCTAAGCAAAGTCAGCTTCTTTCCGAACCGATAGAGCTGAGTGCAAATCGACTATTGTTGATTGATGATTATCAACCGCGCGTGCAACACTTGATACATTTAGCTCAAGAGATTGGCATTGAAGTTACTCATGCCAACGATTGGTCAACTGCGCAGTCTTTGGGTAAAAAATTGGATGGTTTTGATCGTATCCTCGCGAGTGTAAACAATGCTCAAGATAGAGATGCGCTTTATGAGCTTGATGCGACAGAATCCGCCGCCAAACGGGTAATGTTTCTTGCACCTTGCGTGATGGAGGAAGGGCAGGCATGGTCGTGCGAGCGGGATCGTTTATTGCCGCAACCGGTCACGCAGCATAAACTGCAAGCTCTGTTTTCTACTAAGACACAAAAGCGTCGAGAACTTTCCTCAGATGAGAACCCTGACTTTTCTAGCCTGCACCTATTAGTCGCAGAAGACAGCCATATCAATCGAATATTGATTGAAAAAATGTTGCAAGCCACAGGCGTTAAACTGACGTTGGCGGAAGATGGTGTTGAAGCCGTTGAACTTTATAAACAGCTTTCTCCGGACTTGGTGATTACCGATATTTCTATGCCAAACAAAGATGGTTTTGGCGTGACAAAAGACATTCGTGAGTTACAGGAAAGTGGTGCGTTTCCTTGGTGTCCAATCGTTGCGTTTTCCGCACATGCGATGCAAGAGCAGCAACAAAAAAGTATTGCATTAGGTATGGATGATTACCTGACAAAACCAGTTCAGAAAAGTGATTTGCTTAATATGATCGCGAAGTGGGGGGGCCACACCCTTGCAGAGGAAAAGCACGCTTCTGTTTAGTGTTTCGGTTAGATTAAATCGGCTCAAAGAAAACGAGCATGTTATTAAACATGCTCGTTTGTAGTTGTTTATCGCGGGTTGAGCAATTTACAAGCTGTTTGGGTCACCCAAAGCGAGTGCTACTTTGGAAGACGGACGTTTACCTAATGCATGGCAAATTTGCCAACCCGCTTCATTGATGATGTTGAGATCAATCCCCGTTTCAATCCCAAGTTGCTCACAAAGATAAAGCACATCTTCCGTTGCAACATTGCCACTGGCACCTTTGGCGTAAGGGCAGCCGCCCAAACCAGCAACCGCACTATCAATGGTGTTGATGCCCATTAACAAGGCTTGGTAAATATTGGCCAAAGCTTGTCCATAGGTGTCATGAAAATGTACCGCGAGCGCGTCTTTTGGCAGTTGTGTTAACAGCGAATCCAGCATGGCGATAACGCGATTGGGCGTTGCTTTACCGACAGTATCGCCCAGAGATATTTCATAGCATCCCATATCAAAAAGCGCATTCGCTACCGCGGTGGTTTGCTCTGGTTTTATTTTTCCCTCGTAGGGACAAACCATAGTGCAAGACAAGTACCCGCGCACAGGTATGTTGTGCTGGTTCGCTAGTTCGATAACGGGTTCAAAGCGGGCTAGGCTTTCCGCAATACTGCAGTTGATGTTTTTTTGGCTGAACGCCTCCGAAGCCGAACCAAACACCGCAATTTGCTTTACGCCACTTTCCAGCGCACGCTCTAACCCTGCGAGATTTGGTGTGAGCGCGCTGTAAACCACGTCAGGCTTTTGTGTGATACCAGCAAACACCTGATCGGAATCGGCCATTTGTGGTACCCATTTCGGCGAGACGAAAGAACCCGCTTCAATGTGTTTTAATCCGCTGAGGCTCAATTGCTCGATCAAGCGGACTTTATCAACCAGCGTCACTGCCGTTTCATTTTGTAAGCCATCGCGAGCACCGACTTCGACGATATTAACCTTCGCTGGTAGCATATTCGCGCTCCTTATCGGCACAACCACTTTCTGGCGTAGAAGCCAAATGCAGCAGGATGGAACCGTGTTGTACTTGGTCTCCGTGCTGATAAAACACTTCATCAACGGTTGCTGCTACCGGAGCGGTAATGGTGTATTCCATCTTCATCGCTTCGAGCACTAACAATGGATCACCAGCCGCTACTTTGTCTCCCTTATTTACCATGACCGCCGAGATCACACCGTTCAGTGGTGCGGTTGGACTAAGTTCATCGTCTGCATCTTTTGCAGAGTCAAAGTTAGGTTGATGAGCGAAAGTGCGCTGCTGACCAAGATAAAACAGCGTTGTCTTTTGTTCGTCGCTAAGTGCATTAAAGGTGTAACGCACATTATCAATATCGACGATAAACTGGTTGCCACTTTCAAGCAGGGTGACCTGATGCAACTCCTCGCCGCATCGGACAGTGAAGTGAGATCCTGTATCTTGCGATGATTGTTGCAAACGTACCTGATGGTTGGCATTGGCATCCGTGAAGTTAAATCGATAAACGTTGTCAACCGACAGCCTAAAACCTTGTGTGGTTGGAGCGGGTAACGTTGAGCTGTCTGATTTTGAAACGAGATCATTCCAGCGAGCAACCGCCGCCAACGTTAGCCAAATAGAATCCGCCACACTTTGCTGCTCATTTATGCCTTGTTGATGTGTGATGAGGAAACCTGTATCAAGCTCAATCTCGGCAAAGGCTGGCTGCGAAATAATGCTATGCAGATAACCTATGTTTGTTGTCACTCCACGCACGTGATATTGAGTTAACGCCTGCTTAAGCTGCTTGAGCGCGATATCACGTGTTTGCCCCCAGACGATCAGTTTGCTGATCATCGGATCGTAGTATTCGCTAATGGTATCGCCTTGGGTAACACCACTATCAACGCGCACATAAGCTAGGCGCACATTGCTGTCTGAAACGGGTTCTTTTAAGTAATCAATGCGTCCGGTCGACGGCATAAAGTCATTGTCGGCATCTTCAGCGTAAATTCGCAGCTCGATTGAGTGACCATTATGAGTGATTTCGGATTGTGAGATCGGTAAGTGCTCGCCAGCCGCAACTTTGAATTGCCATTCAACCAAATCAACGCCAGTGATCAATTCAGTGACAGGGTGTTCAACTTGCAGACGGGTATTCATCTCCATGAAGTAGAATTGACCTCGGCTATCGAGTAAGAACTCCACCGTGCCAGCGCCAACATAGTCGATCGCTTGAGCGGCCTGAACCGCGGCTTTACCCATTTGTTTACGCAGTTCATCACTAAGACCGGGAGCAGGCGCTTCTTCGACTACTTTTTGGTGACGACGCTGAATGGAACAGTCGCGGTCAGACAGGTAAACACAGTTGCCATGTTGGTCAGCAAATACCTGAACTTCAACGTGGCGAGGCTGCAATATGCATTTTTCGATTAGAAGCTGCTTATCGCCAAAGCTTGAAAGCGCTTCACGATGCGCACCGTCGATGGCCAAGGGCATTTCGGCTGCGCTATTGACCACTCGCATGCCTTTACCGCCGCCACCTTGTGTTGCTTTAAGCATCACTGGGTAACCGATTTTTTCCGCTTCCGCTAATAAATGCTCAACGCTATTGTCTGTGCCGTGGTAGCCCGGAACCAAGGGCACGTTCGCCTCTGACATGATTACTTTGGCTTGAGATTTAGAACCCATTGCCTCAATTGCGCTGGTGGAAGGGCCAATAAAGACGATGCCATTTTCGCTGCACGCTTTGGCTAGTTTCGGGTTCTCGGAAAGAAAACCATACCCAGGGTGGATAGCATCGGCTTGCCATTTTTTCGCTGCGTCGATAATCGTATCGATATCGAGATACGATTCACTCACCGGAGCAGGGCCAATGAATTCAGCGAAATCTGCTTGTTTAACATGTAAGCTGCTGCGATCCGCTTCGGAATAGACGGCAACCGTCTCGATAGCCATACTTTTTGCGGTTTTAATGATTCGGCAGGCAATTTCACCGCGGTTTGCGATCAGTATTCTTTTAAACATGATTCCTCCAATTGGCGGCGCGCTTTTCGAAAAATGCATTCAGTCCTTCTTGTCCTTCTCTGGACACGCGGGCGGTTGCAATGGCTTGGCTGGTGTATTCAATTAGTAAGTGATCGATAGGTTGGTTGTCACAACGTAAGCAGAGCGATTTTGCTGCCTGCATGGCTTGTGGACCGTTGTTAAGCAGGTGATCAATGGTGCGATTGACGGCTTCACGTGGTTGAGCGTCTATCTGATGAAGAATATTCATCGATAGCGCGGTTTCGGCATCGATCAGTTCCGCGGTTAAAAAGTAGCGTCGGCTTTGTCGTTGTCCAATCGCTCGGATTACGTAAGGTCCGATGGTAGCGGGTAATAAACCGAGCTTTACTTCACTCAAACAGAAGCGACTTTCAGGTGTCCCGATAGTGATATCGCAGCAGCAGATAAGCCCCAGTGCACCACCAAATGCAGCGCCATGCACCATAGCAATGGTTGGTTTGCTAAAGGTATCCAGCGTATGCAAAAGTTTTGCTAGTTGCTGTGCATCTTGAAGGTTTTCACTCTCGGTTTTGGTGGCCATTGACTGCATCCAGCCGAGATCCGCACCCGCAGAAAAGTGTTTCCCTTGCGCAGTGAGTACCAATGCACGTAGAGAGTCGTCTCTCTCAAGTTTTTCCAAGATTTCGATAAGTGAAGCAATTAATTCATCATTAAACGCGTTGTGTTTTTCTGGCCGATTGAAGCTCAACCAGGCAACGCCATTGCTGTCTTTTTCAAGCAGTAGTCCGGTCATGTGACTTCCTTTGTCTGACATTTCAGTCTGATATTCCAATACTCGCTAACCAGTACTCGGATAAACATCGGTGGATAGCGAGGAGTTAAGGCTTGCCTTGCATCTGACTACATACGGAAGATGCCAAATTTGCTGTCTGGTATTGGTGCATTAAGCGCAGCAGATAGAGCAATACCCACAACATCACGGGTTTTTGCAGGATCAATAATGCCATCGTCCCACAGGCGAGCACTGGCGTAATACGCATGGCTTTGAGTTTGGTACTGTTCAGCTATCGGACGCTTAAACGCTTCCTCTTCTTTTGCGCTCCAGCTTTCCCCTTTGCGCGTTTTGATATCTCGAGTCACTTGCGCCATCACGCCAGCCGCTTGCTCCCCACCCATTACGGAGATGCGCGCGTTTGGCCACATCCACATCATGGTTGGATCATAGGCTCGGCCACACATACCATAGTTACCTGCACCATACGATCCACCAATAACCACGGTGAACTTCGGCACGTCTGCACACGCAACAGCAGTTACCATTTTCGCACCATGTTTAGCGATGCCTTCGGCTTCGTACTTCTGGCCGACCATAAAGCCAGTGATGTTCTGCAAGAAAAGCAGAGGAATTTTGCGCTGTGCGCACAGCTCAATAAAATGCGCGCCTTTTTGTGCTGATTCCGAAAATAGAATGCCGTTGTTAGCGACAATGCCAATCGGCATACCGTGAATATGGGCAAAGCCACAGACCAAGGTTTCGCCGAACAAGGCTTTAAATTCATCGAACTGGGAATCATCAACAATTCGGGCAATGACCTCTTTAACATCAAACGGCTTTTTAAGGTCGGTACCGACGATGCCGTACAGCTCTTGGGCAGGAAAACGTGGTTCCTGTGGTGCTTTTTGCTTGAGTTGAACGGGTTTCAAGTGGTTAATTTGAGAAACGGCTTGTCTTGCCAACTCTAACGCGTGGTGATCATTTTCTGCGTAATAGTCCGCCACACCAGAGGTGCGACAATGAACGTCTGCGCCACCAAGATCTTCCGCGCTGACTTCTTCTCCTGTTGCTGCTTTTACCAGAGGAGGGCCCGCTAAGAAGATCGTGCCTTGCTCTTTGACTATGATGGAAACATCACACATGGCAGGAACGTACGCCCCGCCAGCGGTACATAGCCCCATGACCACTGCAATTTGCGGGATGCCCTTGGCTGACATTCGAGCTTGGTTGTAGAAAATACGTCCGAAGTGGTCTTTATCAGGGAAGACTTCATCTTGGCGGGGTAGGTTAGCACCGCCAGAGTCGACCAAGTAAACACAAGGCAACTGACACTTCTCTGCGATTTCCTGTGCGCGTAAGTGCTTTTTAACCGTGAGCGGGTAGTAACTGCCGCCTTTTACCGTCACGTCGTTAGCGACGATCATGCACTCTGTGCCGTCAATCACACCAACACCCGCTACTACGCCCGCGCATGGAACGTAATCTGGATACACATCCCAGCCAGCAAACTGGCCAATTTCTAGAAAAGACGAACCAGAGTCGAGTAGGGCAAGAATACGCTCACGAACCGGAAGTTTGCCTTTCTTCTGCTGATGCTCTCTAGCTTTCTCACCGCCACCATCTTCTATTTGGGCAGTCACGGTATAAAGTTGATCTACAAGCGACGCCATAGAGCGGTAGTTTTCCTGATACTGCTCTGAATGGGTATTAATTTTGGTCGTCAAACAAGCCATAAATAGCCGATCTCCATTCGGTAAACGGGTGAGAACACCCGTATTTATTTAGGTTGAGTAAGATTTAAGTTGATTAAGAAAATGTTTTTTAGTCAGAACGCCTGGGCTGATTATTAGGCGCTTTCGTTAAACAACTCGCGACCAATAAGCATGCGGCGAATTTCTGAAGTGCCGGCCCCGATTTCATACAGCTTGGCATCACGAAGTAAACGACCGGTATCAAACTCATTGATATAGCCGTTACCACCGAGTAGCTGAATGGCATCTAATGCCATTTTGGTTGCCAGTTCCGCACTGTAGAGAATTGCTCCAGCAGAATCTTTACGTGTGGTTTCACCGCGATCACAAGCAGCAGCGACAGCGTAAACATAGGCTTTAGCGGCATTCATTTGTGTGTACATATCGGCGATTTTTGCTTGAACAAGCTGGAATTCACCGATGGATTTGCCAAACTGTTTACGGTCGTGAATGTAAGGCACAACGATATCCATACACGCCTGCATAATGCCAAGCGGGCCACCGGCAAGCACCACGCGTTCGTAGTCCAAACCGCTCATCAACACTTTCACGCCTTTGTTTTCTTCGCCGAGAATGTTTTCCGCAGGGACTTCGCAGTTTTGGAAGACCAGCTCACACGTATTCGAGCCGCGCATACCCAACTTGTCGAGTTTTTGTGCTTGAGTGAATCCAGGAAAGCCGCGTTCTACAATAAATGCCGTGATGCCTTTGGAGTGCTGGCTTGGGTCGGTTTTGGCGTAGACAACATAGGTGTGTGCATCAGGGCCATTGGTGATCCACATTTTGTTGCCATTTAGCAGGAATATATCGCCTTTACGTTCCGCTTTAAGCTGCATAGAGACCACATCGGAACCTGCTCCGGGCTCGCTCATTGCGAGGGCGCCGATATGTTCACCGGAGATAAGCTTAGGTAGGTATTTCTCTTTTTGCGCTTGTGTGCCATTGCGGTGGATTTGGTTGACACAAAGATTGGAGTGAGCGCCGTAACTTAATGCGACGGAGGCGGAAGCTCGGCTGATTTCTTCCATAGCGACAACGTGGGCGAGATAGCCCATGTCTGCACCACCAAACTCTTCGCTGGTGGTCACGCCTAAAAGACCCATGTCACCCAGTTTGGACCAAAGATGGTTTGGAAAGTCGTTAGATTGGTCGATAGATTGCGCTAGCGGCGCAATTTCTCTTGCAGCAAAACTATTGATTTGCTTGCGAAGCAAATCGGTATTTTCGTCATAAACAAAGTTCAGGGAAGAGTAGGTAGATTTCATTGCGTGTCCTTGCCTTTACGTCACCTACATCCCAGTGCTGAGGTGTCAGGTGACTTTTTCGCCTTTCATGGATCTCAGTGTGTTTTGGCATCGCAACTGCGCAGCATTTAACTCCATCATTACCGCTTGAATGTCGTTTGCTTGCTGTTGCAATGCTGCCTTCTTCTCTTCGATCAACCGAATCATATAGTTCAACTGCTCAGTACTTTGATCGGTATCGTAGAGTTCAAATAACTCTTTGATATCTGCAAGAGAAAAGCCCAATCGCTTACCTCGCAAAATCAGTTTTAGTCGAATTCGATCGCGACCATTGTAGATTCGAGTGTTGCCTTTACGTTCTGGAGTTAGGAGACCTAAATCTTCGTAGAAGCGAATACTTCGGGTAGTAATGTCGAACTCTTTCGCGAGCTCGCTGATCTTAAATGTGTTCATTCCTTAACCTTACGACTTTCGTATAACATTCATACGAATATACAATTCGTTAACGTTAAAGTAAATAAACAACATCCACTCTTGAGCCTTGATATCACTCGCATTTACTCGAAATAAAAGAATCACTCGAACAAACAATAACCGCAAACTTGACGTTAACGTAAATGTTAGTATAGTTATGACGTAAACGTCAACAAAAGGTTAATGGAATGAAAAATGAAACATGGATTGTTGCCGCCAAGCGAACGCCTATCGGCTCTTTTCAAGGTGCATTAGCTTCAACAGATGTCACAGAACTCGGTGCGAAAGCCATCCAAGGGGCACTAGCCGAAAGCCAACTCGATGTGCAAAAAATAGACGAAGTATTAATGGGATGCGTTTTACCTGCTGGCGTGGGGCAAGCGCCAGCAAGACAAGCAAGTCTTAAAGCAGAAATGCCACAATCGATCGGTTGTACGACACTGAATAAAGTCTGTGGTTCGGGTATGAAAACCGTCATGCTGGCACATGATCTTATTCAATCTGGTAACGCGCACGCGGTTATCGCTGGCGGTATGGAAAACATGTCCTCTTCTCCTTATCTACTTAAGAAAGCGCGTGATGGTTTCCGCTTAGGCCATGAGCAAGTGCTTGATCACATGTTTTATGACGGGTTGCAGGATGCCTACCAAGGCGAATTGATGGGTGTCTTTGCCGAACAAACCGCGCAAAAGTATCAGTTCAGCCGTGAAAGTATGGATATCTGGGCGCAGCAGTCGGTGACTCGTGCGCAGCAAGCGATTGAGCAAGGTTTGTTCAAAGAAGAGATCGTGCCTGTTAACGTAAAAAGTCGACGCGACGAAACCTTGGTGGTAGACGATGAGCAACCGAGCAAACTCGACGTCAATAAAATTCCCACCTTACGACCTGCGTTTGCCAAAGATGGCGGCGTAACGGCAGCAAATTCCAGTTCTATTTCTGATGGTGCATCGGCAATGGTATTGGTTGATAGTGAATTTGGCCGTCAGGAAAACCTTCAACCTCTAGCCAAAATTGTCGCGTACAGCACGCATGCAAGACAGCCTGATGAGTTCACCATCGCACCCGTATTCGCGATTGAAACGCTGCTGGAAAAAACGGGCTGGGACAAATCAGACGTGGACCTTTGGGAAATCAATGAAGCCTTTGCCGTTGTCGCTCAATACGCGGTGAAAGCACTCGAATTGGACGAGAGCAAAGTGAACCCTCGCGGCGGCGCTTGTGCGTTGGGGCATCCAATTGGTGCGAGTGGTAACCGAATCCTCGTGACTTTGATTCACGCTCTTAAACAAACAGGCGGTAAACGTGGCGTTGCATCGCTTTGTATTGGTGGCGGCGAGGCTACCGCCATCGCGATTGAAATCTGCTAATTCATTCTCAACAAAGTTTCACTTACATAACAGTAGTCAGTAACAAGCTGAAAAATACAAGGATGTCATCATGACAGAACAAGTAAAGCAGTATATCGGTGGTGAATTTGCCATCTCCGACTCAAAACAATGGCTAGATGTAACTAACCCGGCAACCAACGAAGTGATTGCGCAAGTACCTTGTGCCACGGAATCAGAAATGAATGCGGCGATCGCTAGCGCAACAGAGACGTTTAAGCGTTGGAAAGAAGTCGCTGCGCCGGAGCGTGCAAGATTGATGCTGCGCTACCAACACCTGCTAAAAGAGCAACACGATGAGTTGGCGATACTGCTTTCAAGTGAAACAGGTAAAACCCTCGCTGATGCGAAAGGTGATGTTTGGCGCGGGATTGAAGTGGTAGAACAAGCGGCGAATATTTGTAGCTCAATGATGGGCGAAACGGTGGAAAACGTCGCGACCAATATTGATGGTTACTCTTACATTCAACCGCTTGGTGTTTGTGCTGGTATCACACCCTTTAACTTCCCAGCGATGATTCCATTGTGGATGTTCCCAATGGCGATCGCTTGCGGCAACACCTTTATTTTGAAGCCGTCGGAACAAGTTCCGCTGACTGCAATGAAATTGGCGGAGCTGTTTGAACAGGCAGGCGCACCAAAAGGCGTGTTGCAAATTGTCCACGGCACCAAAGAGCAAGTCGACCGTATTCTGACTGATCCAGTCGTTCGTGCGATCTCTTTTGTCGGCTCAGTGCCAGTTGGTGAGTACATCTACAAAACGGGTACGGACAACCTAAAGCGCGTGCAGTCATTTGCGGGTGCGAAGAACCACATGGTCATCATGCCAGATGCAAACAAGCAGCAAGTCATCAATAACCTAGTTGGCGCGTCAGTCGGTGCCGCAGGCCAACGCTGTATGGCGATTTCGGTGGCGGTATTTGTCGGCGAAACCAAAGAATGGATTCCAGAGCTTAAAGAGGCGTTAGCTCAGGTTCAACCTGGCGCGTGGGATGATAAAACCGCCGGTTATGGTCCGCTGATTAGCCCTCAAGCGAAGCAGCGAGTGGTGAATCTGATTAATGAAGGCAAAGCGTCAGGCGCGAATTGTGTTCTGGATGGGACAGATTGCGAAGTATCTGGCTTCCCGAACGGTAACTGGGTCGGTCCAACACTGTTTACCAATGTGACGACAGACATGTCGATTTATCAGGAAGAGATTTTCGGGCCTGTACTGTTAACTATGGAAGTGGATGACCTAGATGAAGCTATTGAACTGATCAATGCAAACCGCTTTGGTAATGGTACGTCTATTTTCACGGCGAACGGCGCTGCCGCGAGAAAGTATCAGCACAATATCGAAGTGGGTAACGTAGGTATTAACGTGCCGATTCCAGTGCCATTGCCGTTCTTCTCATTCACGGGTTGGAAAGGCAGCTTCTACGGCGATCTGCATGCTTACGGTAAACAAGCGGTTCGCTTCTACACCGAAACGAAAACCGTCACTGCGCGTTGGTTTGAAGATGACATTCCAAGCGGTCCAAACATGACTATTCAACTTAGCTAATTACTGGATTAGCGATACCTCTAGCCAAGCCCTTCAACCCTTTAGAGGGCTTGGATCGGATAAAAATGCAACGAATTAGACCTTAGGACTTCAAGATGGATTTTGAATTAAACGAAGATCAACTCGCGTTTGCCGAAGTAGCAAAGCAGTTTGCAGACCAAATGTTAGCGCCGCACGCGGCCGAGTGGGATGAAAACCATCATTTCCCTAAAGATGTACTGCGTCAGGCGGGTGAACTTGGCTTTCTGAGCATCTATACGCCGCCAGAGCATGGTGGTTTGGGATTGTCTCGTTTGGATGCGGCGATCATTTTCGAGCAGTTGGCTATGGGTTGTACCGCGACCACTGCGTTCATGACAATCCATAACATGGCGACGTGGATGATCACCAGCTTTGCCAAAGCGGAAGTGGCGCAGCAATTTAGCGCGGATCTAATTTCGGGTGAAAAGCTCGCTTCCTACTGTTTAACCGAACCTAATGCCGGCTCTGATGCCGCTTCACTGACGACCAGTGCAGTGCGTGACGGCGATGAGTTTGTCCTGAATGGCGCAAAAGTGTTTATCTCTGGCGCGGGTGATACAGATGTTCTCGTCGTGATGGCGCGTTCGTGCGGTGAAGGAGCGGGAGGCGTTTCTGCGTTCGTCGTTCCTGCTGATTGCGAAGGCATTAGCTACGGTAAGAAAGAAGCCAAAATGGGTTGGAACTGCCAACCAACGCGCATGATCACCTTCGAAAATGTCCGCATTCCGGCTGACTATCTGTTGGGTGAAGAGGGAGAAGGCTTTAAGTTCGCCATGCTTGGCCTTGATGGTGGTCGAATCAATATCGCTACTTGTTCCGTCGGTACTGCGCAACAAGCACTGAACGAAGCAAAGCAATACATGAACGAACGCAAACAGTTCGGCCGTTCACTGGCGCAATTTCAAGCGTTGCAGTTCAAGCTTGCTGATATGGCGACTGAGCTGGTCGCTGCGCGTCAAATGGTGCGACTCGCTGCCGCTAAACTCGATGCCCAGCACGCAGAAAAGAGTGCCTACTGTGCCATGGCAAAACGCTTTGCTACTGATGTGGGCTTTAAGGTCTGTGACCAGGCACTGCAAATTCACGGTGGGTATGGCTACATCAAAGAATATCCAGTCGAGCGCCATTTCCGAGACGTTCGTGTTCACCAAATTCTTGAAGGTACCAACGAAATCATGCGTCTGATCGTCGCAAGACGATTACTAACGGAAGGCGTTGAGCTGCTTTAGTCAGCGAGACACAGCCTTACCTAAAGAAATTAAAAAGGACTGAAAGATTATGACGGCACAAATCAAATTAGAGCGCGAAGCGCATATTGCCAAGCTCACGATTAGTAATCCGCCAGCGAACACTTGGACGCTTGAATCTTTGAATCAGCTTAAAGAGTTGGCAATTGAACTTAGTAATGATCGCTCCATTTATGCGTTGGTACTGACGGGCGAAGGGGAAAAGTTCTTCTCTGCTGGCGCGGATCTCAACAACTTTGCATCCGGCGATAAATCACAAGCAGCAGATATGGCGTTCGCATTTGGTGAAGCTTTTGAAGCGTTGTCAGCGTTCGATGGTGTTTCCATCGCGGCAATTAATGGTTACGCGATGGGTGGCGGTTTGGAAGTGGCAATGGCGTGCGACATTCGCATCGCAGAAGAACAAGTACAAATGGCACTTCCTGAAGCATCGGTCGGCTTGTTGCCTTGCGCGGGCGGGACGCAAAACCTGACCGCGTTGGTTGGTGAAGGTTGGGCGAAACGCATGATCTTGTGTGGTGAGCGTGTGACGGCCGAGCGAGCGGAAAAAATTGGTTTAGTCGAAGAAGTGGTTGCAAAAGGCAAAGCACTGGAAGCGGCTATGGAACTTGCACAGCGCGTCGCAGGTCAATCGCCGAAATCCGTGTCTGCATGCAAAACGCTTATTCAAGGTCGACGCAGCCAAACTCACGCGGCCGGATTGGTCTTGGAGCGTGAACTGTTCTTACAGCTGTTTAATACACAAGATCAGACTGAGGGTGTGAACGCCTTCTTGCAAAAGCGTAAGCCACAATGGACAAACAGCTAGTGGAGGCCAAATGACAGGTACAGTAAATGTTTCAAAACTGGAGTGCGCGGATGGCTCTGTTATTGGTGTGCTGGAGCTTGATAATCCAGCCGCCCTCAACGCGCTGAGTTACGTGATGATTGAGCAGTTGTACAAACAGCTTAATGAATGGCAAACGGACGACAGTATCGTCGCGGTCTTTTTGCATGCCAAGGGTGAAAAAGCGTTTTGTGCTGGCGGCGATATTCAAGCGATCTACCGTGCACTTGAAAACAAAGAGCAAGATTTTGATTCTGCGTTTTCAGCCATGGAGACCTTCTTTGACCTCGAATATCGCTGTGATCATCTTATTCACACTTATCCAAAACCGATCATCGCGTGGGGGCATGGTTATCTGATGGGCGGCGGTGTGGGCTTATTTATGGGCGCAAGTCATCGCGTAGCAGAAACCACCACACGCTTTGCGATGCCAGAGATTAAAATCGGCCTTTACCCAGACGTAGGCGCGACGTACTTCCTAAATCAGTTACCAAAACATTTGGCACTTTTCTTAAGTTTGACGGCTTGCCAAATTAACGCGACAGACATGAAAGCGTTGGGATTAAGCCAATGGATTGCAAAGCCAGAAAGCAAACAAGCACTGTTGGATCTGCTTACATCCATAAGTTGGAAAGGTGAAGCGAACATCAACGAAAAAATCGCCAATACGCTGCGTTCGGTACAAGTGGACGAGCCAAGCGAAGGGATGTTGATGCCATATGCGGGATTGATTGATCAGCTTTGTTCGGGGGATTTAGATTCGATTGTCCGCGCAATCAGCAGTGCTGACGTTGATGACAAGTGGTTCGTCAATGCGCAAAAAGCATTGAACTATGGCAGTCCGTTGTCGCTCAATATCACCTATCAGCAGTTAACGCAGTATCAAAATCTCTCTTTAAAAGAGTGTTTTGATATGGAATTTAACCTGACGCTACGTTGCGGCTTAGAAGGTGATTTTAGAGAAGGGGTTCGTGCGCTGATTATCGATAAAACCAATCAACCGATTTGGCAACATCGCACGGTTTCTGACGTAACGCCACAAGTTTTGGAACGCTTCTTCGCGCCAATTGATTCAGCAGAATACCCACTGACCGCATCCTCGGTTGCCACTGTGGCACTTTAGACAAGGAAGAAATACGACATGGATAAAATTGCATTTATTGGCCTTGGCAACATGGGCGCGCCTATGGCTAAGAACCTACTTACAGCGGGCTTGAACGTCGAAGTGTTTGATTTGAATCCAAACGCTGTGGCAGAACTTACCGCACTTGGTGCGTCGAGTGCAGATTCGGTAAAACAAGCCGTTCAAGGTGCGAGCGTGGTGGTCACCATGCTACCTGCTAGCCAACACGTTCAAAGTGTTTATCTTGGTCAAGACGGGATCTTAGATAGCGTAGATTCTGGAACGCTGCTAATCGACTCTTCGACCATCGATCCAGCGACCGCTCGTTTGGTTGGCGAAAAGGCGCTGCAGCTTGGCATCAGCTTTGTTGATGCACCGGTATCTGGTGGCGTTGCGGGCGCAGCGGCAGGTACGTTGACTTTCATTGTTGGCGGCTCACAAGAGAACTTTGTTCAAGCCAAGGTGGTGCTTAGCCACATGGGCAAAAACATTTTCCATGCAGGGGATGCCGGAGCCGGTCAGGTGGCGAAGATCTGCAATAACATGATGTTGGGCATTTTGATGAGCGGCACATGTGAAGCACTCAATTTAGGCATGGAAAACGGACTCGATCCCAAAGTGCTGTCTGACATCATGCTGCAAAGTTCAGGCCGTAACTGGGCGCTAGAGCTTTACAACCCGTGCCCAGGTGTGATGGAAAACACGCCTGCAAGCAATGGTTATCAGGGCGGCTTTATGAGTCAGTTAATGGCGAAAGATCTCGGTCTTGCGATGGAAGCGGCGGTTGCCAGTCAAACATCAACGCCAATGGGCAGCTTGGCTCGTAACCTGTTTAACTTTCACAACGGTCAGGGCAACGGACAAAAAGATTTTTCAAGCTTGTTTGAGTTCTACCAAAAGCAAAATCAGGCCTAAGGAGTGCTTATGGATCTAGCAAATAAGGTTATTGCGATCACGGGGGCCGGGCAGGGGCTTGGTAAACAAATGGCGCTGTCGCTAGCGGAAAGCGGTGTTCACCTTGCGCTTATCGACCTCAATTCAGACCAACTGGCTGAAACGAAAGCGGAGTGTGAATCTTTCGGCGTCACTACTCGTTTTTATGTAGCGAACGTGACGGAAGAACAAGAAGTGTGCGCTGCTTTTGAGCAAATTGAAGCGGATTTCAAACAGCTCAATGGCGTGATCAATAACGCAGGCATTATGCGCGATGGCATGTTCATCAAAGTTAAAGATGGTCAGGTTAACGCGATGTCGCTGGAACAATTTCAGTCTGTTATGGATGTGAATGTGACAGGTACTTTTCTGTGTGGCCGCGAAGCGAGCAAGGTAATGCTGAACACCGATAGCAAAGGCGTTCTGATCAACATATCTAGCGTCGCGCGTGCGGGGAATATTGGTCAAACTAACTATTCTGCATCCAAAGCGGCGGTAGCCACCATGGCGACGGTGTGGGCGAAAGAGTTAGGGCGTTTCGGAATTCGCTCAGTAGCGATTGCTCCGGGTGTCATCAAGACTGCCATGACGGACCAAATAAAACCTGAAGCGATGGAGCGTTTAGTCAAAATGATTCCTGTCGGACGCTTAGGTCTTGCTGATGAAATTTCTTCGACCATCAAATACGTGTTAACCAATGAGTTCGTGACTGGAAGAGTATTCGAAGTCGATGGCGGAATGCGAATGTAGCCCCTCCTCATATTAAAAAGGGGAGCGAGCTTGATTGTCCGCTTCCTTCCTCCTTTCTTATATTGTTTCTATCGATAATTATTAATGGATGTTTTAGTAACGGCTGCTGTACCGATTACATTTACAACTCTTTTGTATTTTTGGTATGAATAAGTGCTCTCGTGTTAATTTTTATGTAAATGTATTAATTCACAATCAAGACAATTTTTTGTCTCATTGATGAGATTTTTCTTCTTGGGGTATGAAAAATACTCTTATTGATTATATTGTGACCGAAAACCATTTCGACATCTAAAGATGGTGATTTATTATTCAGCGCAAAATGCATGGGAATATGAGGCTGGCTGAATAACCTTCAGCTACCTTAATAATAAAATAACCAGAATTCTCTATTACACTGAAGTAACTACCCATTAGGGAAGAGCAATAATGTCACTATTTCATTCGCTTAGGACGATGCCACTACTATTGGGGTGTCTGTGTCTTTCTATTCAGGCATCCGCAGAAAAGGTTGAACAAGAAGGTAAGTTTTTACAGTCGCTAGAAGGCATTGAAAATCAAATTTACGCATTACCTCAGAGCTCTTTGGCTTTGATTGAGGCGTTAGAAGAAGACTCTCTACTACAAAATCAACCAACAGAGCTACTGGTACGTTATTGGCTTGCAAAGTCCACGGTTCTAGAGCTACTTGGACGCGCGGAAGAGAGCCAAAACGTCGCACAAAAAGGGTTGGAACTTGTGCGTCCACAAAGCCATGAGTATCTCTTATTTAAGTTGATTCAGATGCGAACTATGGTCGGAAAGAGCGATATCGATACCGCGCTTTCTTCGTTGGATAGTTTGTTGGAAACATCGCGTGAAAATGGCGATAAGCAGCTCGAGTCGGAGATCCTGTTGCTAAAAGGACGTTACTACGATGAGCAGGGCGAGTTTAAAAAATCCTATGCCGCAATTATGTCGTCAATGGATGCGGCTGAGTCCTCTGGCGTCCAAGGATTGGTCGAACGGGCGGCGCTAGAGCTTGGAGACGTACTGGTCAAAATTCAGGGCTATGACCGTTCAGAAGCATTGTTGGAACAAGCGTACCGTTATTTTAGGGATAGACGCATGTCGTTCAATGAGCTGCTGAGCGTCTTAACGATAGCAAAGCTTCATAAGGCACAGTTCCAATACGAAGAGGCGATTGTATCGTATCAGAGAGCGCTAAAGCTCGCGCAAATCATTGGTGACGGGCGCTTTAGGTTTCGAGTTAACCTCGAGCTTGCTGCGTTATACCGTGAGACGAACCAAGAAAGTAAGATGGTTCGCCACTTAAAGTTGGCGGAGAACTTACAATATAGAGAAACTTCTAGCGCCTACTTAGCTACATTTAAGCTGTTGCAAGCCGAATATATGCTAGAACAGAAGCAGTTTGAGACACTTCTAGCGATGATCGCGCCTATGTTGCCGGAAATTATCGAGAGCCGATATGTTAAGCAACAGCAAATGGAACTACTAAAAGTGGCTGCCATGGCCTACGCGGGAAGCAATGACTTTAAATTAGCGTATAAAACTTACGGCAACTATCACGATAAATTCATCCAATTTAGCAACCAAAGAGAAGTTGAAAATCTTGAGCGTCAGCAGACGCTATTTGAGCTAGAAAGACTTGAATATGAGAACGAAGATCTCAACTGGAACAACGTGTTGCAGCGTATGGAACTGGAAAATAACCGTCGTACCTTTTATCTATTGGGTGAAGCGCTACTAGCACTCATTGGTGTTCTCTTTTTGATGGCAGTGGTATTCCTTGTTGTGAATCGATCACGTTTAAGAATGCGCCGCCTAGCAAAGACAGATACGTTGACAGGGTTATTCAATCGCCGTTTTTTAGAAGATTGGTTCACTAAACCCGTAGAGACGAAACGTGAACGCAAAGAAAAGCCGACGCCTCAATCTAAGCAAGAAAAGGTGCAGCATTTTGTGTCTGAGCAAGTCGAGCAAGTTAAGTACGGCTACCTAGCTTTAAACAAATGGGTGGATAGCAAGCTCGATAAACAGAAAATGGTGCCAAAGAAGCCGCAGTCGGGGCCGGTAAGTTTAGCGCTAATCGATGTAGATTATTTTAAACAGGTAAATGATACCTATGGACATGTGTTCGGTGATGCCGTACTAACAGGCGTTGCCAAAGTGCTAGAAGAGACGGTGCGTGAAAATGACATTGTTGCACGCTTTGGTGGTGAGGAGTTTGTTGTTGTGATGCCCAATACCGATCATGAAGACTCTCTCATTACCGCTGAACGATTACGTAGCGCTTTATCCTTACATGGGTTCGTCACGGAACAGAATGAAGAAGTGAGAGTGACCTGTAGTTTTGGTGTTGTGACGACTGAAGATAGTGAGATGAATTTTAAATCACTCTGTGATCAGGCAGATAAATTACTTTATCAAGCTAAAGCGGATGGACGTAACTGCGTGAAAGGGCGCAAGCTTACCTAATAATCAAGAATGCAGGCTCATCAAACGGTGAGCCTGAACTCATCCTTCCTACTGGTTACTTCAAAATCGCTTAAGAGTATCGAATTACATACTCATAGCGTTCAGTATTTTCTACTCGTTTTATCTCCCCCATTTTCAAAGTACTAATGTCACTTGTGTATACGAAGCTATAACACACGAGTGTGTCTGTTTTTTATACAAACAAAGCCGATACAGGTGAAATGATTAGTGGTCGATGTAAAATTTTTCTGGTGTGGATTTTTGTGGCACGAAAAACAATTCTCTGAAAGGTGTGTTAAAAATTGATGCTTCAATAAGTTATTGGTTTGTTTGTGTTTTTATTTGGATTTTTAAACACATCTTTGACTTTTACGACAAGTTATTGCATAGAAATTTTGCGTACACCATCAACTTTCCTTCCTTTGTTAATAACCTTTTTCTTAAAAAATGATTTGAGTTCGAACTAATTTTCAGGCATTTTATATTTAACTAACCGTTCAATTAAAAATAACAAGGACGCAAAATGCCAAAGGTGGGGATGCCTGAAATCAGAAAACCACAGCTGGTGAAAGCGACAATGTCAGTGATTGATAGAGTCGGTTTACACGCTGCGAGTATTTCGTTGATCAGTAAAGAAGCAGGTGTATCAACGGGAATTATCAATCACTATTTTGGTGGTAAGCATGGGTTGTTGGAGGAAACGATGCGAGAGATCTTGCGTCAGCTTTCGTCCACTATCACACAGAAGTTACGTGAGCTGCCAAGCGATGCTCATCACCAAAGAATTAATGCCATCATTGACGGTAACTTTGTCGGCTATCAGGCAGAAAACCAAGTTGCGAAGACTTGGCTAGCGTTCTGGTCGTACTCAATGCATGACGAGCAGCTTAAGCGTTTGCAGCGTGTCAATGAACGACGTTTATTGTCCCACCTAAGAAAAGAACTCAAAGCATTATTAAATGCAGAGCAGGCCGAACTGGTTGCTCATGGTATTGCGTCACTTATTGATGGTATTTGGCTGCGCGGAACGCTCAACCCGCAAGGCATTGATGCAGAAAGAGCGAGAATCATCATCAACGACTATCTCGACAAACAACTTACGTTTTATTCTGAAAAAATATAAAAGTCACAGGTCTTCAAAATGGAAATGAAAGCACACTATATCAATGGTGCGATGTACAACGGGTGTTCAGATGAGCACTTCACCACTTACAATCCGGCGAATGGTGAGCCATTGGCCAACATTAAACAAGCGAACCAAGACGATCTCGAAGCGGCGATTGAGTCGGCAAAGAAAGGTTTTGCTGCATGGTCAGCAATGACTGCGATCGAGCGCAGCCGTATTTTACACAAAGCCGTTGCCATTTTACGTGAGCGTAATGACGAGCTTGCTTCATTAGAAGTTGCAGATACTGGTAAGCCAATTCAAGAAGCTATCGCGGTTGATATAACAACAGGTGCCGATGTTCTTGAGTACTATGCGGGTCTTGCTCCAAGCTTGCAAGGTGAGCAGCAGCCACTCAGCGAAGACCAGTTTTTCTACACACGTCGCGAGCCATTGGGCATTTGCGCAGGTATTGGCGCTTGGAATTATCCAATCCAAATTGCGATGTGGAAATCGGCGCCAGCACTGGCTGCGGGCAACGCTATGATCTTCAAACCATCAGAAGAAACACCATTAACAGCGCTTAAGCTAGCAGAAATTTATTCAGAATCGGGCATGCCAGATGGCGTATTTAATGTCGTACAAGGGGATTACCGAGTAGGGCAGATGCTAACGGCGCATCCTGACATCGCAAAAGTATCGTTCACGGGCGAATCAGGCACCGGTAAAGTCGTCATGAGTGACAGCGCTAAGACACTAAAACAAGTAACGATGGAGCTGGGTGGTAAGTCTCCACTGATTATTTTTGATGATGCAAAGTTAAACGATGCCGTTTCTGCGGCCATGGTGGCGAACTTCTACACGCAAGGTGAAGTTTGTACGCACGGTACACGCGTGTTTGTTCATGAAGGTATTTATGATGACTTTATCGCACAACTTAAAGCTCGAACTGAATTGTTAGTTGTCGGCGATCCGCTTGATGAGAACACGCAAATTGGCGCGCTGATCTCTAAAGATCATGAATCGAAAGTACTAGGAGCGATTGAAGCCGCGAAAGCGAGTGGCGCGACGTTACTGACTGGTGGCTACAAAGTAACAGAGAATGGCTTAGCCAATGGTAACTTTGTTGCTCCAACCGTATTTGTCGATTGCGATGATGACATGAGCCACGTTCAGCAAGAAATCTTTGGTCCGGTAATGTCAGTGCTGAAATTCCGTGATGAGTCGGAAGTGATTGCGCGTGCAAATGGCACCGATTATGGCTTGGCTGCAGGCGTATTTACTCAAAACCTATCTCGTGCCCACCGCGTGATTCATCAAATTCAAGCTGGTATTTGTTGGGTGAATACATGGGGCGACTCACCTGCGGAAATGCCAGTTGGTGGCTACAAACAATCAGGTGTTGGCCGTGAAAACGGTGTCGAAACCCTTAAACATTACACGCAAACGAAGAGTGTTCTGGTTCAGCTAAGCGACTTCGAAAGCCCTTACAAATGATACCAATCGTAGTAGATAACTGACCACTTTAGCTTGTTAAAATGCTCGATAACTGCGTTGTCAATTTTGATTGTAGGCTAACTACTTATCGAAAATTTCCGCCTTGTTCTCAAGCATTTTTCCTACGCTAATTTCGTTCACTTATCTACTGTGATTGGTATTAACTCCTAGGAGAATCAAAATGCAACAACACTACGATTATATCATCGTCGGTGCGGGTTCGGCCGGCTGTGTGTTAGCGGATCGCTTAAGTGAAAGTGGTCAATATTCGGTCCTATTACTCGAAGCGGGTGGGTCGGATAAAAGTATTTTTATCCAAATGCCAACGGCGCTTTCTTACCCTATGAACACTGAAAAATACGCGTGGCAGTTTGAGACAGTTGAAGAGCAAGGGTTGGATGGCCGTCAACTTCATTGTCCTCGCGGGAAAGTTCTGGGCGGTAGTTCGTCGATCAACGGCATGGTTTACGTTCGTGGACACGCTTGTGACTTTGACCAGTGGGAAGAGGAAGGCGCGAAAGGCTGGAATTATCAATCGTGTTTGCCTTATTTCCGTAAGGCAGAGTCTTGGATTGGTGGTGCTGATGAATACCGAGGCGATAACGGTCCAGTCGGCACATGTAACGGCAACGATATGAAGCTCAATCCGCTGTATCAAGCTTTTATTGATGCAGGCAAAGAAGCGGGCTACCCAGAAACAAAAGATTACAACGGTTATCAGCAAGAAGGCTTTGGCCCAATGCACATGACCGTTGACAAAGGCGTACGCGCTTCAACCTCTAATGCATACTTAAGCCGTGCTAAAAAACGCAAAAACTTCACCCTAATGAAGCGAGTGACAGTTCATCGCGTATTACTAGAAGAAACAGGCGCAGAAGGCAAGAAAGCGGTTGGTGTTGAATTCGAAAAGTCAGGTTCAGTTCAGCAATGTTTTGCGAATCATGAAGTGATTTCGAGTGCTGGTTCGGTTGGCTCAGTTCAGCTGTTGCAGCTTTCAGGCATTGGCCCTAAAGAAGTATTAGAAAAAGCAGGCATTGAGGTGAAACATCCGTTGGAAGGAGTAGGTAAAAACCTGCAAGATCACTTAGAAGTGTACTTCCAATATCACTGTAAACAACCTATCACGCTCAACAGCAAATTAGGTTTGGTGAGCAAGGGCTTGATTGGCACTGAGTGGATATTAACTCGCAAAGGCCTTGGGGCTACTAACCACTTTGAATCATGTGCGTTTATTCGTTCTCGTGAGGGACTAAAGTGGCCAAATATTCAATATCACTTTTTGCCAGCGGCAATGCGTTATGACGGACAAGCTGCTTTTGACGGTCATGGTTTCCAAGTGCACGTTGGACCTAACAAGCCCGAAAGTCGCGGCTCGGTCGAAGTTGTATCTGCGAATCCGAATGATAAGCCGAAGATTGAGTTTAACTACATTTCCACTGAACAAGATAAGCAGGATTGGCGTGATTGTATTCGCCTTACTCGCGAGATCCTCAATCAGCCAGCCATGGATGAGTTTCGTGGTGATGAGATCCAGCCGGGTCTGAATATCACAACGGATGAACAAATTGATGAATGGGTGAAGCAGAATGTCGAGAGTGCTTACCATCCATCTTGTACCTGCAAAATGGGCGCAGACAATGACCCATTAGCGGTTTTGAATGAGCGATGCCAAGTACGCGGTATTCAAGGCTTGCGTGTGGTGGACTCTTCTATTTTCCCAACCATTCCGAACGGTAATTTAAATGCGCCAACTATTATGGTGGCAGAACGTGCCGCGGACATGATTTTGGATAACGCCCTGGAAACGTCGAACAACGCACCAGTTTGGATTGCACCGAACTGGCAAGAGATGCAACGAATGCATCCGCCAAAAAGAGATCTCGATTCGATCTCATAAAAACGAAAAAAGTCAGTAATCATTACAAGGAATTCAATATGTCTAAGATGACAAAAATCTTCTCAACAATCGCACTAAGTACTTTAGCAACAGGCGCTTATGCCAACCAATGTGAAACGGTACGTTTTGCAGATGTAGGTTGGACCGACATTACGGCGACCACCGCCGTGACATCTGAGCTGCTAAAAGGGTTGGGGTACAAAACGAAGACCGATCTACTATCGGTACCCGTTACTTACTCTTCTATGGCCAATGGCGATATCGACATTTTCCTAGGTAACTGGATGCCAACAATGGAAGGTGACATCGCGAAATACCGTGATGCAGGTACCGTTGAAACCGTACGAGCGAACCTCGTCGGCGCAAAATACACACTCGCGGTTCCAAAGTACGTTTATGACGCAGGCGTGACCAACTTCGCTGACCTAGTAAAACATGCCGACAAATTTAAAGACCGCATTTACGGCATTGAACCAGGTAACGATGGTAACCGCTTAATTCAATCAATGATTGATAGCAACGCATTCGGCCTAAAAGACTTCAGCCTAGTTGAATCCAGTGAAGCTGGCATGGTGTCTCAAGTATCACGTGCTGCGCGCCGCAACCAATGGATTGTGTACCTAGGTTGGGCCCCGCACCCAATGAACAGCAACGTTGAAATGGAATACCTAGCGGGTGGTGACGACTTCTTCGGCCCTAACTACGGCGGCGCGAATGTGTACACAAACGTACGTAAAAACTACCTTGCTGAGTGTCCAAATGTAGGTCAGCTAGTGAAAAACCTAGAATTCAACCTAGAAATGGAAAACGAATTGATGGAAGCGATTCTCAACCAGAAGCAGAAACCGTCGAAAGCAGCGCAAGCATGGTTGAACGCAAACCAAGAACAAATTGAAGCGTGGCTAGAAGGCGTTAAGACGGTGGATGGTCAAGACGCAGTAACAGCAATTACAAACTATTTAAAAACTAACGCTTAATTAAGCAGTTTTTAAGCGCGTTTTTTTGAAAAAGAAAGTGGGCAGTCATGCCCGCTTCATTAACACAAAGGTTTTATTTTGAATTTTATTACGGACAACAAACTACCGTTGGGCCAATGGATGGAAACTGGCGTCGATTGGTTAACCATCAATGCATCGGGTTTCTTCGATGCAATCTCTATTACACTTGAAACGATCATTCTTTTCGTGGTGGACATTTTTAAATGGATGCCACCTGCAGCGCCAATCATTATGACGGCGGCAATTGCTTGGTTCTTACACCGCAGCATTCCGCTTGTTGTATTCATCGTGTTGGCCTTGCTCGCAATTCTCAACCTTGGTTACTGGCAAGAAATGCTGGAAACCTTTGTCCTTGTGTTTGCAGCGACAACGATTTCCGTATTAATTGGCGTGCCGTTGGGCATTATGGCGGCACACCGTCCTTGGTTATACACCTTGTTGCGACCAATCCTCGATTTGATGCAGACCGTACCGACATTCGTTTACCTAATTCCAACTTTGGTTCTGTTTGGCTTAGGTATTGTCCCTGGCCTAATCTCGACCATCATTTTCGCTATCGCTGCGCCAATTCGATTGACGTACCTCGGTATTATTAAAGTGCCGGAGGAGCTACTTGAAGCGGGCAAAGCATTTGGTGCAAGCCGCATGAAGCTGCTGTTTAAGGTAGAGTTACCTGCGGCATTACCAAGTATTATGGCCGGTGTTACGCAATGTATTATGTTGTCTCTCTCTATGGTGGTCATTGCGGCACTTGTTGGTGCTGATGGACTTGGTAAGCCAGTCGTACGTGCACTGAATACCGTAAACATCTCGCAAGGTTTTGAAGCGGGTTTAGCGATTGTACTCGTCGCCATCATTCTTGACCGCTTGTGTAAAGCACCAAACCAGAAGGAGGCTTAATCATGGACGCAATTACTATTCAAAATCTTGATGTGGTTTTTGGTCAGCAGCAGTCACAAGCGTTAGCACTACTAGACCAAGGCAAGTCTCGACAAGAAATCATCGACGAAACTGGCCAAGTGGTTGGGGTTGATAATGTTTCGCTGAACGTGAAACAGGGTGAGATCTGTGTTTTGATGGGGCTTTCAGGCTCGGGTAAATCAAGTTTGCTGCGAACAGTTAACGGGTTGAACGAAATTTCTCGTGGCTCTCTGAAAATTAAAGACGGCGACGACATGGTTGAGCTCTCTAACTGTGACGAACAGAAGCTGCGCCACCTTCGTACTCACCGCGTATCCATGGTGTTTCAGAAGTTTGCATTGATGCCATGGTTAACGGTATTAGATAACGTTGCGTTTGGTCTAGAAATGCAAGGCATTGGCAAAGCAGAGCGCCGTAAAAAAGCGCGTGAACAGCTCGAAATGGTCGGTTTGTCTGAGTGGGAAACGAAATTCCCACACGAGCTTTCTGGTGGTATGCAGCAGCGTGTTGGCCTAGCGCGAGCGTTCGCGATGGACACAGATATCTTGTTAATGGATGAGCCGTTTTCAGCGCTTGACCCATTGATTCGTGCTCAGCTTCAAGATGAATTGATTCTGCTTCAAGAAAAGCTAAACAAAACCATTCTTTTTGTGAGCCACGACTTGGATGAAGCGTTAAAAATCGGTAATAACATCGCCATTATGGAATCAGGAAAATTGATTCAACACGGCAAGCCCGAGCAGATCATTCTTGCTCCAGAAAACGATTATGTGGCTGACTTTGTAGCCCACACTAATCCATTGAACGTACTTAAGGGACGCTCTTTGATGCGTGACGACTTAGTTCGTGAAGATGAGCGTGTACTGATTTGCCCTGACAAAGATATTTGGGTGACCCAAGAGAGCAAAGGCTTAAGCTTAGCGGATACAGATAAGTCGTTGGTTCAATGGAAGAGCGATTCTTCGAACCTTGATGAGGTAAACGAAAATTCTCTGGTTCAGGTTAGCCCGGAAATCAGTATGCGAGAAGCGATTGAGCTTAAGCAGCGCAGCAATCAGCCTCTGCTTATGGTGGAGGACAACCAGTTAGTTGGTGTGTTAAGCGACAACGAGCTTTACGATGCATTGCTTGGTAACTTTAAGTCTGAGCAAGTGGCATAAAGTTAGAGTAGAGTTGAAGCCAAGCTAAAAAAGAGCCGCACATTAGTGCGGCTCTTTTTGGTTTAAACAATGAGTTAAGTAGTTAAGCTAAGGAAACGGTCGACTATAGAGTCGTAATTACATCATCCATCGCAAGGCGAGCTTTTGGTAGACCATGATTATAATCTTCCCCGTCTTTGTGATAGCCAATCGCCAGTGCAACTTCACAGACATGGCCTTCTAATTCTTCTTTGAATACTTCTCCAATCAGTGTTGGATCTACACCTTCCATCGGCGTTGAGTCAATACCCAGACGAGCCAATGTGTGTAGTAGGTTGCCTAGTGCCAAATAGACTTGCGCTTTTGTCCAGTTTCCGTTGAAGCCATTTTCATCCGTATTTGCATCGGCAAAAGCGTAGGCGCCCATAAAGTTGTTGTACATTTCCTCCGGTAGGTGGCCAGACGTTACTTCGGCATCCACACGTTTCGCGAACTTCTCTTTGGTGAAGTTTGGATCGTACGCAAACAGAATCGTATGTGACGCGGCTTTCGCGTGTGGCTGGTTAAATTGGTGCATATTTGCAAATGTATCGTGGAAACGTTGCTTGGCCTCATCACTTTCAATCACGATGAATTTCCACGGTTGCGAGTTAATCGAAGACGCTGAAAGACGGAGTGCTTCTTTGATGATTGCCATATCTTCTTGAGAAACGCGTTTAGTTTCGTCGTATTTTTTAGCAGTGTAGCGGCTGTTTAGATCAGTAATGATTTGATGAGACACGTTTGTATCCTTTTTATTTTTGTGACAAATGAGGATGCGCTTAGCATCGACAACCATGCGTACCTCGAATATGGATTCATAATACGGGATATTTTTTCATTGATAAGAGGGCGTTTATTTGAATCACTTTTTACTTTTTATTGAAAATTGGCGTGCTTCATAGGGTTAGACATCATCATTTAGATGCTTTTGATGATTATTAAATTACACTCATATTAAGAGAGTAATGGAGAGCAACATGAACGTGATTCAAGTTTTCAACGATAGTTATGAACGTTGTATCGCGAACCAAGGCTTTTTCGACTTGTTTTACAAGAGTTTATGGTCAAAAAGTACAAGCTTCAGACAAAAGTTTGATGGTGTCGACATGCACCAACAGGTGCGAATGCTTAGAGGATCTATCGTGTTTTTTATGATGGCCGATACCTCTAACGAGGCGCACAAGATGGTAGAGAAATATGGTAAGAAGCATGCGAGTTCCGATATTGGCATTGAACCACAGGATATTGATGTTTGGTTTGAAAGCCTTATCGAAACGGTTCAAGAGTGTGATTTTGAATACGACGATGATGTCGAAACAGCGTGGAGAGCTTGTTTTAACACAGGTTTGTCGGTAATGAAGCGGGAGTGCTCCAAACACTAAAAGAGAAACTAAATGCTCTTCGAAAACAAGCAAGTTAAAGCAAGGAAGTAACGTGTAAACAGCTTACTTCCTTGAGTATGGCTTTTATTTGTCTTGTGTCTCTTTATTCTTTTTTACCGCTTCGGCGATATCACTGACGGCTTCGACAAGATTGATCGGCATTGGGAAGATAATAGTCGATGTTTTGTCTGTCGTGATTTCCGTGAGGGTCTGCATGTAACGCAATTGCAGCGCATTCGGCGCTTCGTTGAGCATTTGTGCTGCCTCTTTTAATTTATTAGAAGCTTCTAGCTCACCGGTAGCGTGAATGATTTTCGCACGACGGTTACGCTCTGCCTCAGCCTGACGCGCTAGCGCTCTGACCATGCTGTCATTTAAATCAACATGTTTGACTTCAACCGTGGCAATCTTGATGCCCCAGTCATCAGTCTGTTGATCGAGGATGGATTGTAAATCCTTATTGAGACGCTCGCGCTCTGATAGTAATTCATCCAGTTCATGCTGACCTAATACTGATCGCAGCGTGGTTTGCGCTAACTGGCTGGTGGCATCGCTGTAACTTTCGATGTTGTTAATTGCCATTTGAGGATCGACTACGCGAAAATAAACAACCGCATTGACGCGTACAGACACGTTATCTTTGGTTATCAAGTCTTGTGTCGGCACATCCAAAACGACAGTACGTAAATCCACCCGTACCATTTGTTGGATAAATGGGATAAGAATGATTAAGCCAGGGCCTTTTACTTCTTGAAAGCGACCAAGAAAGAATACAACCCCACGTTCATACTCTCTCAAAACCTTAAACATTTGGGTCGCAAGTGCGAACAACAGCACCACGATCACCGCAACAGTATAGAGCATCATAAAGCGCCTCCTATTTATTTTGGCGGTCATCAGGCATCACGGTTAAGGTCAGCCCTTTCACATTCACAATGGTGACATGATCACCTTGTTTGAGTTGTTGATGGTCTTTGGTTTTGGCTCTCCATAGCGCACCGTCAAGTTGAACGCGCCCTTCGCCATCGATAAAGTCATCGCTCACAACAGCGATTTTCCCTGGGTAAGTTTCTAAACCTGTTGTCACACGTCGTCGTCGTATTTTGAGCAGCAGGCCGACCGTCAACACGATCAGCGCGACAGAAAAGATAGAAATACCGAAAATTAAAGGAAGGGCGATCTGAAACCCTGGCAACTCACTGTCCATGAGGAATATGGAACCGAGCACAAAGGCGACAACGCCACCTAAGCCCAAAATGCCAAAGCTCGGACTGAATGCTTCTGCGATCATCAGTGCAATTCCGAGTAACAGCAGACCAAGCCCAGCGTAGTTCACAGGCATCATTTGTAATGCATACATGGCGAGGAGCAAACAAATACCACCCAACACGCCGGGTAAGCCAATGCCTGGGTTGTAAAACTCAAGAAGCAAACCGTAGATACCAATGAGCATCAGGATGTAGGCGACGTTTGGGTTTGTGATAACGGCTAGCATTTCTGCTCGCCAATCGGGTGTTCTTTCAATCCATACGGGATTTTTCAGTGACAATGTCACATCGCGATTGTTAACTTTAACAGTTTGTCCATCAATGGCTTTGACTAAATCCTCTGGTGAGTTGGCTATATAATCAATAACGTTTAACTCCAATGCCTCTGTGGCGTCCAAACTCGCTGCTTCGCTCACTGCTTTCTCTGCCCAATCTGCATTTCGGCCATGAAGCTTTGCTAAGCCTTTAATATAGGCTCTAGCATCATTAATCACCTTTTTCTCCATCGCGGTTTTCGCGGGAACTTTCTCTGAACTTTCGTTGGTTCCTTCTGACGCTTCTTCCGCGTTTTGATCTTTGCCATCATCCGATGAAGGGGGCTGAGGGGCTCCACCTAACGCGACGGGTGTTGCCGCGCCAAGGTTGGTGGCTTCAGCCATGGCGGCAACGTGGCTGGCGAGTAAAATATATGTCCCTGCGCTAGCCGCTCTAGATCCTGACGGGCCAACCCAAGTCGCAATTGGAGTGGAGGAGGTGGTAATCGCGTGAATAATATCTCTCATTGCGCTGTCTAAGCCGCCAGGAGTGTCCATCTCTAAGATCACTAAACTGACACCGTTGAGTTGTGCCTCTTCTATCTCACGAGACAAATAGTCGCTGGTAGCAGGACCGATAGCGCCTTTGACGGGAACAATCCAGACAGTATTGGCCAGTGCTTGACTAGCAAACAAAAGTAAAGGTAAGACCCATATCCATAGTCGTTTCATGCAGTCCTCCTTGTGCGGTCACAGGGACTTTTTGAAAACCTAATTCAAGTATATACGCAGTAATACTAGTGCAAATAAGTAATTGATCACTCGAATTAGTCATATCAGCATTTATCATGGCACATCTGAGGCAACGGGCCCTAATATGAATATCGGTAGTCACTAATCGTGGGGAGTCTGGTGTGAAAAGGTTCAACAAAAAGGCAAAGTGACGGTAATCACTTTGCCTTCCTAATGTGTTTTAGAGGAGAGAGACTAACTGTTTACGTGGCGAGAAAATTGAACGAGTGCTTGCTCGGCAGGCATCGGTTTGTGGAAGTAAAACCCTTGCAACTCATCAATATTCCAAACTTTAAGCTTGCGTACTTGGCTCGCGGTTTCAACACCTTCGGCGACAATAGTTAACCCTAGTTCTTGAGACATGTTAGCAATGTTTCTTACCAGTGTTTTTGCTCTGTCATTGGTTTCAATCTCGTCGATATAAGATTTATCCAGCTTCACAATATCCAATGGAAAATTACATACGCTACTGAATGATGCGTATCCAGTACCAAAATCATCCAAAGCGAGTCCAACACCAAGTCGCTTGATGTCTTGAATGCTTTGGATTGATTCTATTTCTCCGCCCATCAACATACTTTCGGTAATTTCAAGCACAAGCTGGCCCGCAGAGAGGTTGTATTGAGCCATCACTTTTTTTAGGTTAGGGCATCAGTCCGGAATGATAAAAGTGCTGCGCACTTAAGTTCACATGCACGCTTAACATCGACAGACCTTGCGCATGACGAACTCCGTTGAGCCGACTGATAAATTCGCACGATTGTTTGAGAATGGACTCTCCCAATTCGACGATAAGTTTTCCTTGTTCTGCCATCGGAATAAATACTTCTGGTGAAATCATCCCTAATGTTGGATGCTGCCAACGAGCAAGTGCTTCGAAGCTAATAACTTCAGTGGTTTTAGCATCCACGATAGGCTGGAAAAAAGGTTTAATCGCATCTTGTCTAATGGCATTTTCCAAATCGCGATTGATCACCATAGACGTTTCCGCCTGCTCTGATAGTTCTTCATCAATGACTAATACTTCGTGAGAGTGACGACCCTTAGCGGATTGCGATGAGAAACGTGCTGCAAGCAGTAAATGCTCGACAGACTGGTGAGTAATGTTTAGGTCCATCATCACCGCTTTACTGTCTAATGACATCATGATCCCGGAGAGCTGGACCTTATGTGACAAATGATTCAGTAATCGATTGGTAGCATCTATCGCTTTTTGGTGGTGCTCGATATCTGGAATCAAAACGATAAATTCATGCTCACTAATTCGGCCTATTTGGAATGCCCCTAATTGCTCGCGTATTGCGGATGCAATGTATTGAATCACTTCATCAAAAATGAGGTGACCGTATACCCCTGCAATTTGCTTGAGAGTTTTACTGTTAATGTACACAAACGAAAAATGGTTTGGCCGTGTCTCTACGAGCTCGTGCAGTGCATTGAGAATGACAGGACGATTACAGAAACCGGATACCGGATCAAAGTCGGTGAGTTTTTGGATCATTTCTGCTTGCTGTTTTGTCTCTCTCATATCCTGAAGCAACAACATCAGCGCACTTTGACCATGATGTTGAATGAGCGTGGCTTCTATCAAACAGTCGATTTCTTCTGTATTGCTATCGAGCACTTGCGCTTCGAATTGTGTTTTACCGTTTTTCAGCTCTCTGAACATGGCGTCAACTCGACATTCATCGTCCTCCGATGGGCACAAGGTGTCTAGAGGACGATCTATCAATTGCGATTTGCTGTAGCTCAACAGATCTAACGCTCTTTGGTTTACATCGACAATTTTACGATCAATAACAATTAGCATGCCTAGTGAGGAGCTATGGTACAGAGCACCAAACTTTTCCATCGAGTCTTTCAATTGCAGTTGGGTTAACGATGTATTTTCAGAGAGCTTTTGTACCAGTTTTGTCGCTAACTCTAATTCGTCTACTTTTACAGAATGCAGCCCTTCAAGTTGGTATTGAGAGGCGATTTCGCTTATTCCTTCAGCAAAATGATTAAAGCGAGTGGCGACCTTATTTTTAAACGTGATGTAGGTGCCGGCAGCGATGATTGATGCTACAACGCCAACCGTTGCAAACAGATACATAAATAGCGTATTACCTTTCGCATAATGCTCTCGCTGTGTTTTCGTTTTTAGCCATGCGATTGGTTCACCAGATAAATCAGAGAGTGAGGTCCATTTTGTTATTGACCGCGAGGTCTTCTCTATATCCCGCATCTCACTACTGTCTGATCCACTTACCATCTGCGTCTCTAATGAGTTTTCCGCAGTTAAAATGGATTTAAAGTCTCCAGGAAAGCGCAAAGATAGGTTTCTTCCCCAAAGCATCCATCCGTTAGAAGGGCGGTCGCCTTCACTATTTCTAACTGGGCTGAGGCTAAGACCCCAAATAGTATCGTTGATTTTAAACAACCCTGAGATGCTCTCTCTATGGATATCAAGCTTGTGATTCATGGACTTGATGTAATCTTGAAGAGTAGGTTGATTCGCCATTTTAGCGGTGAGTTCTGAAGAAGTGTCGGGGTTATCCTCACGAGTCAAGGAGAGCAGGGTTTGTCCATTAGTCGTGATAAACGCCATCATATCGAGGTTTAACGCATCAATGCTCTCTGTGTAAAGGTTTCGCTCGGTATATTTAGCAATATCACGATCAACAAACAGATCGTATGTTTCGTCCCAGTACGCCCAATCGTATGAGGCGCTTTCTTGCTGGCTCACCATCATGTCGATGACAGCGAGTGCTTGCTGATTCGCATGGTTAATTTCCATGTCTTCGAGCTCATCTAAGCTATACAGGAAAAAATAACGGCTAATAAAAAGGAAGCTGATGACCATGCCCAGCAGTCCTAATGAAAAGTATAAGGCGGTTTTATAGCGAAGATTCAAGTTAAACAAGCGAAGTGTTTTCATTAAAAAATAGTTATAGATGTTAATTCACTGAAAGTGTACGACATGTTCTAACAGAAATTGTTGATATAGATTCAAATTATAGAGATAAAATGAAGGATTTGCTGAGCTGATATGGTAAGTGAAACGTTTGCCCTAATTACTAGATTTTCGTGTTTGCAATTAAAATGCTCAATAACGTACCGCGCATTCAAATTACGGTTTAATCGTGCAGCTAGTAAAGGTATAAATCTTTTTATAAAACAGTCTATTAGTGTAACTAGTGCTTTTCTTCTGTATCTAAACTTCTTTTGTAATAGTAAACTGCGAAAAAATGATGGGTAATTATGATGTTTATTGTTCAACGCTTGGTCAAACTGGCCATTATCTGTGCCATTTTCTTTACTATCTTCGATCTCATCTTCTATGGTGAGATTACTTGGGTTCAAAGGTTGCTGGCTTCTATAAGCTAAAATATGCACACATAACTCCACGAAGCGAGTCAATTCTTCGTTACTCGCCTTCGTCATTTGCTCCTTATCTGAGCTTTAAATAGAAGTCCCTCCACGTGCAGCTCTGGTAACCGTTTTCCATTAATAGGAAAAAACCTAAAAATGCAACTAACTTCATACTAATGGCAAGTGTAAGGTATGCAGTTGATGAGGCAATTCAGCATAATCACATTAGTTGTTGTGACACTCATTTTGAGCCAAGCAACAATCGCAAGAAATGCTAAGGTGCTAGGTGATATTTCGTTAGTTCAGCCGATAGAAGGTGACCCTGTCGTAGATATTAAGCTGGCGAGAATTGGCTGGCATCTCTTTCGTGATCCTCAGCTATCTTCAAACGGTAGCGTCAGTTGTGCGACGTGCCACAACTTGCAAACCAATGGCGCTGAAAATACACCCGTCTCTACAGGAGTGAAAGGTGATGGAACTCGAAATTCCATCACAGTGTTTAATGCAGCGTTAAATTATCGTTTTTTATGGGATGGTACCGAAAACACTTTGATGGCTCAGATTGATGGGCCAATCCACAATCCAATAGAAATGGACTCAAACTGGCAAACAATAGAGCAGTACGTGAAAGGAAGCGAACGTTATCAAGCGCTATTTAGTCGTGATGGTGAGCTACCGATTAATATTAACAATATTAAGTCCGCCATTGTGGAGTTTGTCGAAGGGCTCCAAACTCCAGGTGCACCATTCGATGCCTACTTACTGGGTTACACCCATGTCCTCAGTGAGCAGCAAATTAGGGGGTGGAAAACATTTCAGTCTTCAGGTTGCGTACAGTGTCATCAGGGCAAAAATATTGGCGGAGCGATGATACAAAGGTTCGCCTATTTCAAAGATAAGCCAGTAGTAGAGGATTCGGGACGGCACCTGATTACGACGGAAAGTGAAGAACAATTCTATTTTAGAGTCGCCAGTTTACGTAATGTCGCCCTAACAAGCCCTTATTTTCATAACGGACGAGTTGACCAGTTATCTGAGGCGATACAGATTATGGCGAAAACGCAGCTCGGAATTACGATGAGCGATGAAAGTGTCGCTGATATTGAAGCGTTCTTACAGTCCTTGACAGCACCCAGACCCGTGATTTTAGAGGTGTTGGAAAATGAGTAAATTCAAACTGGTTAATCTCTGCTTTTTTATTGCCATGCTGACGTGTTGTGTATTGGCTTATATGTCACATGTGAATTCAAAAAGTGCACAAGAATTCCACGCGGAGTTGACGGATATTGGGCACAAGTTGATTGAAGAGCGCGATGTTATCGTGAATCGATATGCGGTTGAAGATAGGAAGAATTATGAACTGACGACATCTTTAGTGGATATAGAAGTCGCAGCTGAGAACTTGCTAAATTCATCAAGGGAGTCAGTTTGGTTCCCTGTTACGCCCAATCATAAAAAAGTTGAGGATACGCTCAATCTATTCAAAAACCGTGTGCTTGATACAACGCTGAAGCTCGATATGTTGATTGGCGTTCAGGTGGAGAATCAATACGCGTTATTAATGCTATTCAACTTATATCAGCAAGATATTTCTACCGATACCGGAAAGACGTTGAGTGGCCATCACTATTTTGAGTTTCTCAACCAACTACTTTTGACACAAAACGTAGTTGAGAGTGAAAGTGAAGCCAATTTCTTAGATCGGCTTCAAGCGAGCGATAAAAGGATAGAACTACTCACGAATGAACTGCTTGATCATGGATACTTTGTTTTTATTGAGGATGCGGAGCATCGGCTGCTCAATATTGCCCAAAGTGAAGCGCGTTTCACTTGGTTGTTTGTTTTTATTGCCGTGATGTTGTTAGTCAGCGCATTTTTGTATCAGTCGCAATATCGAATGTACAACTTGAAACAATTGAACCTCGAAATCGAGGAGGCGCGAAATAAAGCCGAGCGAGCAGCAAAAGCCAAATCAAGTTTTCTCGCCGCAATGAGTCACGAATTAAGAACGCCGATGAATGGTGTATTAGGCCTTTCTCAAATGATTGCAGAGGAAACCAAAGAGCCGACGACTAAAGAGTACGTGAAAGTCATTCTTGATTCTGGCCAACACTTGATGACGATTCTCAACGATATTTTGGATTTCTCTAAAGTTGAAGAAAACAAACTGGAATTTGAACAGGCTAAGTTCAATTTAGATCAAGTCATTTCTCCTGTGTGTAGCGCAATAAAACCGCTCATCGATGAAAAAAATATCGAGTTGATCGTGGAAAATGAAGTGCCTGAATACGTTGAATTTACTGGAGACTGCGCACGGTTACGACAGATTTTGTTTAATCTTGCTGGCAACGCGGTGAAGTTTACCAGTGAAGGGCATGTGTTAATCAGAACGGAACTTGATAGGGTAAATCATTGCTTGGTGATGGTTGTGAGTGATACTGGTATTGGTATCGCGCTAGACAAGCAAGAACATGTTTTCAACTCGTTTGAGCAAGCCGATTCTTCAACTACCCGAAAATTTGGAGGCACAGGGCTTGGTTTGGCAATAGTTAAAAAATTAACTGGCTTGATGGATGGCAAGATTACATTGAAAAGTGTGGAGGGCGTCGGAAGTCAATTCATCGTCGAACTGCCCATTCCTTGGGTTGAATGCGAACTTCCAAAGGCACAAGAGCCACCAAAAACGCGCAAGAAAACACACAATTTGCAGATATTGCTTGCTGAAGATAACCGAGTGAACGCCATTGTGGCGAAAGGGTTTTGCGAAAAGTTGGGACATGAAGTGGATGTTGCTGAAAACGGATTGGTGGCGGTTAAAAAGGCGAGAGATAACGAATATGACCTGATTTTGATGGACAATCACATGCCTGAGATGAATGGTGTTGAAGCGACGCGTGTGATTCGACAAGAGTTAGGTATCAAAACATTACTCTTTGCGTATACGGCAGATGTATTTCGTGAGGCGCATGATAGCTTTATTGAAGCCGGAGCGGATCATGTGCTTACAAAACCGCTACAGCAAGAGAGCTTTTCGGACGCTCTTAAACAGTTTGCTGCGAGGCTCGAACCAAAAGAGAATTTACCATTAACGAATGACAACAACGTTCTCCAGTTGCAGCGCAAGCCAATAGAGAAGTTACGGCTGACAGAAGAAGAGTTATCCAGTTCAGAGATGCTCATTTCTTTGCAAGAAGCGCCGGAAGCGATAGATGAGCTACTAAAAAGTATTATTGTCGATTTTGAATCATCGGTTGATGAACTTATTGATTATTTTATGGCTGAAGATTTCGCGTCTCTAGAAGACACGTTGCATAAAACAAAAGGTATGGCATTGAACCTTGGTTTGCCGATTTTAGCTGGACAAACGGAGGCGCTAGAAAACACGCTCAAAGCGAAGCAAACTCCTGAAATTGAGCGGTTACAGATGCTAATCAACCGATTACAAGTTAACATCCATCAGGCTAATCGACTTCTGGATGACATACAAGAAAAAAAACGTCGATCCTCAACAAATTTTGTAACCTCTCTGAGTTCATGCGTTCCTTACCTTGTTTCGTTATGGTTTACTATGACGTGAATGGATGTGTTGATTCGTCAATGAGAAAATCAGGGAGTTAGAATGAGTAAGCATTCCGCTTTAATCGAATGGCATCGCGAAGCTGACGAAGTATTCAGTGATAACCAGTATAGTCGCGCGCACATTTGGAAGTTTGATGGAGGGTTACAAGTCCCTGCGTCACCATCTCCACACGTAGTGCCGTTACCACTATCTGTAGAAGAAAACGTTGATCCGGAAGAAGCATTTGTTGCGGCACTTTCCAGTTGTCACATGCTTGTTTTTCTCTCTATTGCGGCGAAACGACGTTACGTTGTGGATCGCTACCTAGATGAAGCAGTAGGAGAGCTGACAAAAGGTGAAAATGGAAAAGAATGGGTGTCTAAGGTAACACTAAACCCTAAGATAACATTTGCTGGTGATGATCAACCGACACGATCTCAATTAAGAAAAAATGCACCACATGGCTCATGAGAATTGTTTTATCGCCAATTCGGTTAAAACTGAAGTGACGACGCTTATTGCGGATTAAATGAAACTCTGTGTCAAAGCGCAGTGTATCACCGAATAGTGTTAAGCCAGCAGTCCGGCTGCTGGCTATTGTGAACTAAACGATGCCTTGCTCGATCATCGCATCAGCGACTCTTCTAAAGCCGGCAATGTTTGCGCCTAAAACTAAATTACCAGGCTGACCAAACTCTCGACTGGTTTCGTTTGCGTTAATAAAGATGTTTTTCATGATGGCCTGCAACTGGCTATCGACTTGCTCAAAGGTCCAGTTTTGCATGCTGGCATTTTGTGCCATTTCAAGCTGACTGGTTGCAACGCCGCCTGCATTGGCTGCTTTCGCTGGCCCATAAGCCATTTCGGAATCCACGATGATATTGGCCGCATCACGAGTGGTTGGCATGTTTGCGCCTTCACTAATCAAAACACACCCATTATCGATAAGAGCAAGAGCATCGTTTGACGTCAGTTCATTTTGGGTCGCGCAAGGAAATGCGGCGTCAGCTTGATATCGCCATACAGCATGCCCTTCATTAGGATAGTCACCCAACGGCGTATACTCTGCTTCAGGGTAAGTGTCTAAATACTCTTCTAAACTTGCTCTTTTCACTTCTTTAAGTTGCTTGAGGAGCTGCAGGTCAATACCGTGCTCATGATAGATCGTGCCTCTAGAATCGCTGCATGTTACTGGGGTTGCTCCCATGTGGTATAGCTTTTCAATTGCATAGATAGCGACGTTACCTGCGCCAGAAACGAGGCAAGTTTTGCCTTTGAGTGAATCATTACGGTCATTGAGCATGCATTCCGCAAAATATACGGTTCCATATCCCGTTGCTTCTTTCCTAACAAGTGAGCCCCCCCAAAGAAGGCTCTTGCCTGTAAGTACCCCTTCGTAGCGGCCCGTCAATCGCTTATATTGACCAAACATATAACCAATTTCACGCGCACCGACGCCGATATCGCCAGCAGGAACATCGGTAACAGGACCAATGTGGCGGTATAACTCGTTCATAAATGATTGGCAAAATCGCATGATTTCACCGTCAGATTTTCCTTTAGGATCGAAATTTGAACCGCCTTTTCCGCCACCAATTGGAAGGCCAGTAAGCGCGTTTTTAAAAATCTGTTCAAAGCCGAGGAACTTTATGATGCTCGCGTTCACTGAATGATGGAACCTCAGTCCGCCTTTGTATGGACCTAACGCGGAGTTAAACTCGACGCGGTAGCCTTTGTTTACTTGCACATTCCCTGCGTCATCGACCCAAGGAACTCGAAACATGATTTGACGTTCTGGTTCTACGATTCTTTGGATAATCGCTTGTTCTTTATATTTATTATTGCTTTCTATGACTGGAGCGAGAGAAGTTAATACTTCTTCTACGGCTTGGTAAAACTCTTTTTGAGCCGGGCTACTGTGTTGCAACGCAACAATAGTATCGTGTATGTGTGACATAGCTCTCTTCCTTGATATGAATAAGCAATCAGTTTATATGAATTTATTCCCATTAAATAGTGATTTTGACCAATTCTCAATGGCTATAATGGTCTTTCCTGCGGATGAGAACGCTCAATTTCCAACTTCTGGTCGTATTGATGAGGAAGATTAAGTGAGTGACATGATTGGATGGTTGAGTGATCGGTTTCACATATAGCGAGCAGAAGCCAAATTAGTCGATATTGTTGTGCTGTCACGCAAACTGTTTTTGTTAACTCGGTGTTAACATTTGAGCGTGTTGACTCGAAAAAGATAAAAATATGCATGAGCTTAAGACTCTGGACTCGTTTATTCAGCAAAACGGTCTACCAGTGTTTGGCCATCTTGATGGGATTCCCACATCTTTACAGTTAGATAAGTTTACCTACCTTGATGAGATGGATAAGCCAGCGTCTAAGTGGCGCCGTTACTGTGACTATAAGCAGTTTCAGTTCGTTAATTTGGTCACACCTAACTACGTGATTGGGGTTGCGATTGCGGATATTAGGTATTTAGCATCTGGTTTTTGCTATCTGTTTGATATTCAAAATAATGAGTTAGTGGAGCAGCAGTGGTTAAAGCCTTTTAATATTGATTATCAAACTCAGCCTTCCAGTTGGTCTAGTCATGCCCATCTTGCTGACAAAAGTATTCAGTTTTCTATTCAGAATGGTATTTGGCACGTCCACTTTGTGACGAAATCTGTCAATGCTGATCTCTACTTACGTCCAGAAAGTATGAGTTTGCCATTAATGTTATGTACACCAACCGGTTATGCGGGTTGGACTTATACGCAGAAGCACAATGCGTTAACGGTAGATGGCAATTTATTCATATTAGGAAAGGAACAAGATCTCTCAGAAGTGGCTGCTGGTTACGACTTTTCCGCTGGGTACATGCGACGGGAGACAAGCTGGCGGTGGGCGAGTATTAATTGCTTTGAAAGCGGCAGACGGTTGGGGCTGAACTTAGCTGCGGGTGTCAATGAAACGGGCTACTGTGAAAATGTATTCTGGATTAATGGTGAACGGCATTTTTTACAGCCTGTTCAGTTTCAATTTTCACGAAATGATGAAGGACAAAGGTGGCATATCACGTCGGAAGATAAACGGATTGACCTAGTATTCACGCCTTTAAATCGACGTTCAGAAAAGAAGAACTTTTGGTTTCTCAAAAGCAATTTTCGTCAATATATCGGCTATTTCTCTGGCTACATTGTTGATGGGAATGGTATCAAACATCAGTTAGAAGAAGTCATAGGTCTTACTGAAGATCACTATGCAAAATGGTAGAAACACAATGGATTGGACACAGTTGATGGAACGCCCTGAATTACTTCTGATGATTTTGGCGCCAGTTTTCTTTTTATGTATGGTTGCAGAGTACTGGTTTGGACAACGAAGGGGACGTTTGCCTGAAAGCGCGACGTATTATATTCCGGAAGTTGTATGTAATTTTGTACTTGCGGGCTTACACCAAGCGACAGACATACTCACGGGTTTACTGATTGCTCAGTTATATTTGTGGTGGTTTGATTGGCGATTGTTTGATATCGAAATGAGCGTTTCAGCGTTTTTGTTACTTGTCGTCCTGCAAGACTTTTTCTATTACTGGTTTCATCGAGCTAGCCACCGTATTCGTTGGATGTGGGCTGCGCACGTGGTCCATCACAGCTCGGAGAGAATGAATTTCAGCACCGCGTTTCGTCAAAGCTTGATGTATCCGTTAGCGGGAATGTGGATTTTCTGGTTGCCTTTGGTGATTATTGGCTTTGATCCTAAGTGGGTCGTCTTTGTTGTGCTGTTTAATCTGGGCTTACAGTTTTTTGTTCATACTCAATCAATTCGCTCGCTTGGACCGCTAGAGTGGGTATTTAACACGCCATCTCATCATCGTGTTCATCATGGTATAAACCGTCAGTACATCGACAAAAATTACGCGGGAGTGTTGATTATCTGGGATCGGATGTTTGGAACGTTTGAACCAGAAGTGGAAACCGTTAGGTATGGAATTTCTAAACCTGTAAACAGCTTTAATCCCATTCGTGTGACGTTTGCAGAATGGAAAGATATGTTTTATGACGTAACACGACCAAATTTAACGTGGAAACAACGTTGGCGCTGTCTATTTGCTCCGCCATCGGATTCTTTTGAGTAGATTGAGATAAAAGAGATTGGAGCGGGCAGCGGGAATCGAACCCGCATCATCAGCTTGGAAGGCTGAGGTAATAGCCATTATACGATGCCCGCGCATCGATAGGACTCAGGTAATATGCCACACTGAACGAAAAAGAAAAGTCTTTTCTCATCAATTGTTTGTCAGATGCCTAAAAAAGTAGCGTCTTGGTGTTAAAGTGTCCATTGTCTCTGTTTTTCAGGAGGGTCAGCGATTCCGCTTCTAAAATCGATGGCTGCTAATTAGGGGCAAACACACTGTCTACTAGCGTTTAGGCATTGATGAGATTCAAGATTGTCAGTGTAAAGGTTAATCGCGTTTATTGAACAGTCACGTTTCATGGTCAAGACTAGATATTGAAATGATTACTTTTTACTGCTGAAGCGTATGTATAGCACTAGCGTAATTCCGCTGAAACAGTCAGCTTAACCAAAGGAGATTTAACATGTGGAAAGGTTTGATATTAGGGGCGGTGATGATGCTCGTGTCTGCTTGTACAACCGTAACGACGGATGTTGATAAGCAAGCCGATTTTTCAGCTTACAGAACGTTTGATTTCGGTGCCCAAGCAGAAGCCCCTACGAGTATTGATGGTCGACGTATTGAACAAGGATTGGCTGAACAGCTTGAAGACAAGGGCCTAATTAAAGTGAATAGTGGAGGGGACCTTTACGTTCATCATGATATCGTCGAAGAGTCCGAGCTTGTCTCTTCTGGGTCTTCGGTGAGTTTCGGTTATGGTTGGAATAGCTTTGGCGTGATCACTTCAAGCCCGGAAAGATACAAAGAACGTAAGTATGGCAAACTGGTGGTAGAGCTTGTTGATGCAAAGGCTAATCAGGTTGTGTGGAAAGGTGTTTCAAGCAGGAAACTGTCTGAGTCTATGAGCTCTGAGAAAAGAGAGTCTCTGATTGAAGAAGAAATTGCGAAAATGTTTGAAAACTACCCTTACGGTGAAAAATAATTAGTATTCTTAACGATTAAGAATACTAATTGCCAATCGTTACGCACAGGGTTAAAAGAACTTATTATTTTGGTTTTGGTTACCTTTGTGCGTACGACTCTGATTGCTTTACTCGGACTACTTTTCTGCTTGTTGGCTCCGAGCATGAGTAGGGAGCACTCATACCCAAATTTTCTTTCATTTCATAACCAGAATATTGCTGTTGACGCTAAGTCGAAGCACTTTTCAGAACACCCTGCCTCTCCAATACAACAAGACTATCCGAGTTTAAACAGCCGGAATATATTGAGGGTTAGCCATTCTAAGGAAACGAGCTCGAACGACGATGTAGAGCTCGAATGCTTTGAAACGCTTGCTGTAGTATGGTGGACACATCGTTCGGCATTTCACTCGATGGGGCTGCTAAAACGCATCGGCAATGAAGCTTTAGGTCGTTGTGTTGAAAGTATTTTTACTCATTCTAAATACAGAATCGGTGCGAGGAAAGAATCGAATCTTATATACCGCTTTATACATGCTCGCTAACACATTCCATGTTTTTACAATTTTTGGTTAGTTATGCTTAGGAGCGGTTTATGTTTGATTCGATAATTCAGGTCTTGAGTGCCTTTTGGCATCAAGATTTCACGGCGTTAATGGCGCCAGGCGGTGCAGGATTGGTTTATTTTGTTGTTGCTGCGCTTATCTTTTTGGAAAGTGGTTTTATTCCTGCTGCGCCATTCCCATGCGACAGTGTCGTCGTATTATCCGGTACGCTGGCGGCGGTTGGCGTCCTTGATCCCATTATGATTATGTTGGTGATAGCTGTTAGTGCGGGATTGGGAAGTTGGGCGGCTTACTTACAAGGCAAGTGGCTAAATCGCTTACCTAAGGTCCAAGGCTGGGTGAGCGCGGTTCCTCAAAAGCGTTTGGAACAGGTCGACGTATTACTCAGTAAACATGGATTGATTGCGCTTTTTTGTGCGCGGTTTATTCCGGTTGTTCGTTCCCTATTGCCATTAATGATGGGGTTGCGAGTGAAAGGTATTAGTAAATTCCATTACTTTGCATGGCTGAGTGCGATTTTATGGACGCTGATATTATGCGGTTTTGGTTTATTGCTTCCCTTGTTACCAGAGAATATGAGCAAAACGATCACAATGCTATTAATGGCGGCCCCAATAATTACTCTCGTGATTGGGGTGCTTAGTTTCTTGTTTGTTAAAGCACGTCGAGCGTTCTGCAAATCCAAGGATGTGTCAGAGTTTTCCCAGTAAGTTTACTTTGATTTGTACTTTTAAACTTGTATACAGATTAGGCATCTAACCGGCAGGTTTTTATCAGTAAAAAGAAAGGCGCAATGTATGCGCCTTTCTTTTTTAGTGTCGTTAGGGGTTCGAATTTAATAGCCAATGCTATATAGATACTCGCCAACCTCTTTACATTGAGACTTGTAGATATTTTCTACTTCGGATTCATTCTTATCTGCTGCTTTAAATTCAAGCTCAGCAGAAGATAACTGGCTGAAACTATAGTTTCTTTCAGACATTAGGTAGTGTCTGAACATCGCTCTGTGTTCTGGAATCGCAATACGTGCATTAGAAACGTTGGCACACTCTAGCAGAGTCTCATTGCTCATTTCTTCTGGCTTTGCTTCTGTGTTAGCGAAGGCAGAGCCCGTTGCAAATAGTAATGCTAGTGCGATAGTCGTAGCGAATTTTGTCATTATATGGACCTCAAATTGGTTCTAGTAACAATGAGCGTATTGGTTCTCATCGTTACATTTCCGTGTTCTCTGTATGTCAATAAAAAGTTAAACAACAGGGAAGGCGTTGCGACCATGAGTAAAGACGTACATCAAATTGGCTTCTTTTCTTCCTGAGAGTCGATAGAGAGAGCGTTTACTCATCAGCCCGCCATAACCATCAAGAGGTAAGCGAGATGCTTGTTTTGCCAATTCCAATAGTGGTGGGGAAGAGAAAGCAACAAGTAAAAAATAAATCAGGAGTAAAATCTGATGATAAAACACCATCAGTGGCGGATGTTCGGCGGCAGGAAACCAGCGCTAACAACTCGCGCTTTATGTGCAGATAATAACCTTCTGAGCCCCAAGAGCTTGGAGAGGCAAATGTATGGAATTCGCTGTGTGCTAGTTCAAAATCGTCTTGTTGCGCGAGTTTAAGTAAGCGTTCAGAGGTGTAATGTTTAGTGTGGTGATACGTATGCGCATATGAGGCAGCGATGAACCCTGAAAATAGGGACAATGAAAGCATCAATAATATACGGTGTAGATAACGCAAGAAGTAACCCTAAACATATAACGTCATAGACTATCACTATGACTACGGAATCTTAGTGACACTATGATAACAATGAAAATCGGTGTCTGACCAACTCAGCGTATACTAACGAGATGGAAGAGGGATGAACAGAGTTTTCTGATGTTATTTGGGTATAAGCTAATACCTAAATAATTTTAGCGTTGAAGCAAGCGAAAACTGGAGAAACAGGTAAAGAGAGTCATGAGACAAGGAAGCTTGAGCCAATCCGATTATTTGTTAGGGAAGAAATAGAGCATTCTTCCCCACATGATTTGCACCTGTGTTATGCGCTTGCATAAATAACACTGCCGCCTTTTATGGTGTCAATGATCTCACGAGACAACTTCTTTGGCAGTGCAGGGCAACCCCAACTGCGCCCAAGGTAACCATTCTTCTTGATAAAAGAAGGGTTAGCATAGTCGGCACCGTGCACAACGATATAACGCTCGCGAGCTTTATCGTTCAACCCTGAGCTTAGACCATCTAATCGAAGTGAATAACCATTTGAACCGTAGTAGGTGGTGTCAGTCAAAAACGTACCCAGCGATGTTTTACGCGAGTTCACCACGTTTGAAAACTGCGTCGCTGTTTTCTTTCCACTGTTCACACCGTGAGAAACATAAGTATTGTAGATAAGCTTCTTTTTATCTAAATCAACCACATAAAAGCGTTTTTCAGTCGATGGTTTACTATAGTCGATGATGGTTAGTACTGATTTCTTTCTATCGGGTGTTTTTTGGTACGCGATGTAAGCGTCACGAAACAATTTAAAGTCTACTACGCCATCTAACTTTGCTTGTTTGAACACTTGTTCAATTTGATTCTGTGGTATGTGACTTTTGACTTCGTTATCTGCTTGTTTTGCAAAGGCAAAAGGAGAGGCAGACAGAAATGTCCATATAAATAATAAAATTAACTTTTTCATCTTGGCTAAATAAAACTCTATGGTGTTACAAATTTACCGATTGCTTCATGCATTCGTTAAAACAACATGCACATCAATATAATTCTATTCCCAATGTTTCTTATTGTACGCTTAGGTACTTAATATTGGGTTAACGATAAGTTTTCAAGTTAAAAACTAACTGTTTGAAACTAAAATAAATTATGAAGTTAATCGATTGTTTCGATAAACTTCGGCATAAATAATATCTGATATGCGTAATTAATAAAACTGTGTTTAAGGATATTTGTGAGATGGCGAATTTATAAAAACGACGTTTTATTTTTTCTAGATTAGAAACTCTTTTTATTTCAATGTGTTTGTCTTTTGTACGTCTATTTAGCCTGCGTTTAGATTTGTGATTTGACTCGTAACAAATCGTAACGTCAACTCGTTATGTGTGTTAGTGCATTTTAAGTGAGTGGGTAAACAACAAGATGGATAAGAAAGGTAGAGAAATACCGAGAAGAAGGGCATTTCCTGTTCACAAGTGATAAAGCTAAGTCTAAGTGGAGCCGACAAATGAGCTTCTACACGAATCATTTAAGTCGGTGATCAGCAGTACAAAAGTAAAGTTTGTCAGCTTTTACTTATTTCCTTATGTCTTCAATTAAAGAAGTAAAAACAGAACTAAACTTACCAAAAAGTAATTCTATCGTTTTGATTAAATATTTAAATAACTGAGAGATTTCATCGAAAAATAATAATACCAAAAATTAACGTACGAACTTATGTGGTTGCTTATATTATTGAAACTAAGGGTAAAGTCTTGTTTCTATATTATATAAGTACAGCAGCCACATACATGGCTTCTGTACTTAATCTTTAATAAGATGTCCCTTGAACAGCAATTGAACCTACTATGGAACCATCGAAGCGGCTATCGTCATTTGCGGATTGCCACCACAAATTCAGTTGTTCCTTACTCATTGGCTTACCAAATAAATAGCCTTGCATATAGTCACAGCGGTAGGACGATAACCATTCATGCATCACATTGTGCTCAATACCTTCTGCGGTGACCGTTTTATTTTGAGCGTGGCATAGATCGATGATGGGTTTGATCACATGACCGTTGTTGGTTTTCATCAATGTAACGAGGAACTCTCGGTCAAACTTGATTTTTTGAACTGGATATTGAACAAGTTGAGTCAGCGATGTATAGCCAGAGCCAAAGTCATCAATGGCGAGACGATAGCCACGCTTCGACAGCTCATCAAGTAACGCTGTACCTTGTTGTTCTGCGGCAAAGGTTTCTGTTATTTCTAACTCAATACATTCTGGCTTCACGCCGTTTTTGCTTGCTTGGTCGTGAATATAATTCGCCATTTCGATGGAGTTAAGTTCTGCTGAAGAGAGGTTGATCGAAAGGACAATGTCTTTACCAAAAATATTTCTTAATTGGTGATATTCCGCTGTCGCGTTGGCGAAAACCCAGCGATCAATTTTATCAAATAAGCCCGCCTGTTCCGCGATTGGGATAAACTCTTTTGGAGGTACGGGACCAATGCCTTCCGCTTCCCAGCGCAATAATACCTCTAGTCCTTCAATCTCGTTGTCCCGATTATTCATATAGGGTTGAAAAACGAGATGGAACTCTTCTTCTACGTTGCTTTTTCTGAGCGCTCGCTCAAGCTGACTGCGTCTTTGAGACTCAACATTGAGAGCTGCTGAGTAATAAGCGTACTGGTTTTTCCCGGCTCGTTTGGCTTGATACATTGCCGCATCGGCACTGGAGAGTAATTTCGCGACGTCTGTACCGTCTTGAGGGTACTGAGCGATACCTACGCTCGCAGTCACGGGGAATGAATTACTCCAAGATGGACTGAGATTGCTAATCGGTTTTAGCAACTCTGAGGCCAGCAAGTCAGGTAGGCGTTGTGCATCCTGATTTGAGCTCAATAAAATAGCAAATTCGTCACCAGACAATCTTGCTGCAAAACAGGGACTATCGTAGTCGTGCGAGAATTTTTGACAGACATTTTTGATGTGTGATGAAAACACCTTTAATAAGTTGTCTCCCAGTTCATGCCCGTATTTGTCATTAACGTACTTAAAGTTATCGAGATCGACATAAATGACCCACAAATGCTGCGAAGGGGAGACGAGTTCACGAGTTGCAAGTTCATGGAAACGATGGCGATTAGCGAGTTGCGTTAGGTGATCCGTTTCAGCCAGGCGTTTTGTCTTCTTATATATGACGTTGAGCTCTTCATACATATCAAAAAAGCGTGAGGATAAGCGTCCTATTTCATCGTTTGTTTCTAGCTTTTCAATGTTGCCGCGTTGATTTGTTTCCAGCTCTTGTAGCTGTTTATCGAGGCGAGAAACGGGGTGTAATACATAACGATACAAAACCAAAACAATTAAGGTGATGGTGCAAAACGCCGCCACACCAAAGGAAAGGGCCAGTTCTAGCCATACTTTATCGACTTTATTCCACATCAAATATTCAGCGGGGGAGAGTACCGCATAAAAGTGTGGCAATAGTTCAATCGTCTGAGCGAGAGGAATATCGAGATAAATAGGCTTGTCGGCAAAAGTTATCACGCTATGCGTGTCGAACTCGATTTCGTGCTTGATCTCATTGAAGGCTTCGAGCGATACCGATACCACCACGAAAAAGACATTTTGCGGATCAAAACTTAGAGGTTGTGTCCCTGTTCGTTTGTCGATCAGTTCGTATTGCAGAAGAATACTTTGCCCGCTGGAATTGTAAATAAAGCCAGTATGGTTAAACGCTTCTCTCGTACTAAAGCTTCGCGAGATGTAATCCAATACCTTAGGGTCGACTACACCTGAAGATTCGTAGTATTTATTTTCTGTGTAATAAAGAAGGTTTTGTTTCCCGTCGAGAATCGCCATGCTTGCATCGCCTGTATAGCCATGGCTTAACACATCTGCGGTTTCATCGAGTCGGTTAAATAACACGCGCTCACGATACGGATTGCTATGATTCACCAAGTAGTCTTGCAATACATCACTTTTGCTTAATGTGTATGCATAACTATTGAGGAATATGTTGGCTTGTCGGAACTGCCCTGCGAGCTTTTCCATTTGCAATTGGATATAGCTGTCTTCTCGCTTGATGAGCGTTACTTTTTGAATGCTGTAAATAATATAACTTGATACTAGCGCGCTTAATAAGATCACTGGCGCGACAAGCAAGATGACTCGATTGCTTAACTTCATTATGGCTTTTAGTTTCCGTTTGTGTCCCTACAAACGTCGCATACCATATAAGGTACTGAACGGATGATTGTTTTGCAAATTGTAACCAGATTGTAAGGTGAGCGTTCTCCAAAATCAGACAACCATCCAAGAACTGTGATGATGTGTAAGGTTTCCATCTCATTAACTAGAGTGTTTCTCAGTAATGGGACGTATCTCTTTTTCAACTGTCTTTAAAAACCTCACTTCAAGTGTCGATTAAACCAGCTATCGAAACGTTTCGATGACAAAGTGTGACTCATGTACCTTTTTACTATTCGATGACCCGTTAATTACGGATCATTCTCACACCTTATCGATCTCACTCTGGTCAAATTACCACAACGAATTATTATTTCATCGAAACGTTTCGATGAGTTTTCTGTTAATAACGAAAACACTTTAAAACAGGCGCTCATGGTTGTATGAACGTGTAACCGAAAGGTCGATGAGATGAAAAAAAGTACCCTAATTAACTCAGATATTTCTTACTTAGTGGCGACGCTAGGCCACACCGATGAGATCACGATATGTGACGCTGGCCTGCCAATCCCTGAGCATGTACAGCGAATTGATTTGGCGCTAACGCATGGCGTACCAAGTTTTCTTGATACTGTTCGCGTGATTCTATCTGAGTCGCAAATCGAAGGGGTCATCATTGCGGAAGAGTTTTCTGATGTAAGCCCTGTTTTGCATCAAGCATTGCTTAACGAACTGAGCAAAGAGAGCGAAGAAACGGGTAAATCTATCGAGATCAGCTACGTGTCACATGAAGCATTTAAAGCACGCACGGCACAAAGCCGCGCTGTCGTTCGAACTGGCGAATGCTCGCCATACGCGAACGTTATCTTTCAAGCGGGCGTGGTTTTTAAGCCAGAGATATTGAGGACAGATTATGACTCAAGCCATTCTACAACTGAGCGACATTGAGAAAGCGTTCCCGGGCGTAAAAGCACTGGACAAAGCGAGCCTGAATGTTTACCCAGGCCGTGTCATGGCGCTCATGGGAGAAAATGGAGCAGGCAAGTCAACATTGATGAAGGTGCTGACTGGCATCTATCACATGGATGCGGGTAGCATCCAATATCAAGGCCAACCTGCCGCGTTTAAAGGGCCGCGTGACTCTCAGGAAGCGGGCATCAGCATCATTCACCAAGAATTGAACTTGATCCCTGAACTGACGATTGCTGAAAACATCTATCTAGGTCGTGAATTTACCGGCACGATGGGGCGTATTCAGTGGGGCAAGATGTATGAAGAAGCAGACAAGTTGCTTCAACGCCTTAACGTAAAGCACTCATCGAAAACGTTGCTTGGTGATTTGAGCCTAGGTGAACAGCAAATGGTGGAGATCGCGAAAGCGCTTTCGTTTGAATCGAAAGTCATCATTATGGATGAGCCAACTGACGCGCTGACTGATACCGAGACGGAGTCACTATTTAAAGTGATCAACGAGCTTCGAGAGCAGGGCTGCGGCATCGTTTACATCTCACACCGTCTTAAAGAAATCTTTGAAATCTGTGACGACATTACGGTGCTTCGTGACGGTAAATTTATCGGTGAGTGCAAGGTGTCCGACACTGATGAAGACGGCCTGATCGAAATGATGGTTGGTCGTAAGTTAGAAGAGCAATACCCACGTATTGATGTGCGACATGGCGAAACTTGCCTTGAAGTGATTGGCCTGACTGGCTCTGGCGTTCACGATGTGAGCTTCACGCTGAAACGCGGTGAAATTTTGGGTATTTCTGGTTTGATGGGGGCAGGCCGCACCGAACTGATGAAAGTAATTTATGGCGCGTTGCCAAGTGAACATGGTGTTATCAACCTCGATAACAAAACCATTAACCCGGTTAGCCCACAAGATGGCTTAGCAAATGGCATCGCTTATATCTCTGAAGACCGCAAAGGCGATGGCTTGGTGTTAGGTCTCTCGGTTAAGGAGAATATGTCACTTTGTTCTCTCAATCATTTGACTAAAGGCTTCCAAATCCAACATAGCGACGAAGTGATTGCCGTGGAAGATTTTATCAAGCTATTTAATATCAAAACCCCTACGCGCGACCAAATCATTGGTAACTTATCCGGCGGTAACCAGCAAAAAGTGGCGATCGCGAAAGGGTTAATGACCAAACCTAAAGTTCTGATTCTCGATGAGCCAACACGTGGCGTCGATGTCGGTGCGAAAAAAGAAATTTATCAACTCATCAACAAGTTCAAAGCCGAAGGCATGAGCATCATCTTGGTGTCTTCCGAGATGCCAGAAGTGCTGGGTATGAGTGACCGCATTCTGGTTATGCATGAAGGTCGTATTACTGGCAAATTCGATGCGAAAGACGCCGATCAAGAAAAATTACTCGCCTGTGCCGTAGGCAAAAAGATCAATGAGGAAGCAGCATGAGTACTAATACCATGAGCAAACCAACCGAAGCTAGCAGCAAGAAGTTGTTCACAAAAGAGTGGTTGATTGAGCAAAAATCACTGATAGCACTGATTTTTTTGATTGTTGTTGTGTCATTTTTGAACCCGAACTTCTTTACGGTCGACAACATTCTCAACATTCTTCGTCAAACCTCAGTGAATGCCATTATCGCGGTAGGTATGACACTGGTTATTTTAACCGCAGGCATCGACTTGAGTGTTGGTTCCGTACTGGCGCTATGTGGTGCCTTTGCGGCAAGCATGATTGCGCTTGAAGTCCCGGTGCTGGTGGCGGTTCCGACTGCTTTAGTCGCAGGTGCAGCGTTAGGTGCAATTAGCGGCATCATCATTGCGAAGGGCAAAGTACAGGCCTTTATCGCTACGCTGGTTACCATGACGTTACTACGCGGTGTGACTATGGTGTACACCGAAGGTCGTCCAATCTCGACAGGTTTTACTGACACAGCTGATGCGTTTGCATGGTTCGGTACCGGCTACGCGCTAGGTATTCCAGTACCTGTTTGGTTGATGGTAGTTGTATTCGCTGCGGCTTGGTACCTACTTAACCACACTCGCTTTGGTCGCTACGTTTATGCACTAGGTGGCAACGAATCAGCGACTCGTCTATCTGGTATCAATGTAGACCGAGTGAAGATTGGTGTATACGCAATCTGCGGTATGCTGGCAGCGCTTGCAGGCATCATCGTGACTTCTCGTCTATCTTCCGCTCAGCCAACAGCGGGTATGGGCTACGAGCTAGACGCTATCGCAGCGGTTGTTCTTGGCGGTACCAGCTTGATGGGCGGTAAAGGCCGTATCATGGGTACCTTGATTGGTGCGCTGATCATCGGTTTCTTGAACAATGCTCTTAACCTACTTGATGTTTCTTCTTACTACCAAATGATTGCCAAAGCAGTGGTTATCTTGCTCGCAGTACTGGTAGACAACAAAAACAAATAATCCATAACCATTAAATCCTGAATACAAACCGAGCCAGTGGGCGTGTGCTGGCTCACCCTACACAAAGGACTAGAACGATGAAAAAACTTGCAACTCTTATCTCTGCTGCACTTCTTTCTTCCACTGTATCAGTAGCGGCACAAGCCCAAGATACGATGGCGATTGTGGTTTCGACGCTAAACAACCCGTTCTTCGTAACGATGAAAGACGGTGCGGAAGCTAAAGCGAAAGAATTGGGGTACGACTTAATTGTACTGGACTCGCAAAATGACCCGAGCAAAGAACTGTCGAACATCGAGGATTTAAGTATTCGCGGTGTAAAAGCAATTCTTATCAACCCAACGGATTCTGATGCTGTGTCTAATGCGATTCGTATGGCGAACCGTTCTAAGATCCCTGTATTGACACTAGACCGTGGCGCAAGCCGTGGTGAAGTCGTGAGTCACATCGCGTCCGACAACGTGATCGGTGGTGAAATGGCAGGCCACTACATCATGGAAAAAGTTGGCGAAAAAGCAAAAGTAATTCAGCTTGAAGGTATTGCGGGCACATCGGCGGCGCGCGAGCGTGGTGAAGGTTTCATGAATGCCGTGAAGGGCAGCGATATGGATCTTCTTGCCAGCCAGCCAGCAGACTTTGACCGTACTAAAGGCCTAAACGTGATGGAAAACCTACTCGCGGCTAACCCTGATGTACAAGCGGTGTTCGCACAGAATGATGAAATGGCGCTAGGTGCACTTCGCGCCGTTCAAGCTTCTGGCAAAGACGTCGTTATCGTTGGTTTTGATGGCACGGAAGACGGCATTGCCGCAGTTAACCGTGGCAAGCTAGCAGCAACCATCGCACAGCAACCAGATCTTATCGGTGCTTTAGGTGTTGAAACGGCTGACAAAGTCTTGAAAGGTGAAAAAGTAGAAGAATACATTCCGGTACCACTAAAAGTAGTGACTAAATAAGTTTGACGTTCAATAAAACGTCCTAATTTTTGCTCTCTCCTCCGTTTATATCTGTCGTTTAGGAGGAGAGGGCAAACATACCCAAGAGACTTAAAAATGCAGGGTATAGATGCCTTTGACTTTTTATCGTGACTCCTTCGTTAGGAAGAGAAGTTAAAGTCATCTAATGTATTTTCCAAAATAGTTTTTCAAAAAAAGGGTTCATTCAGAACCGAGGATAACCGTATGAATAAGTTAGTGGTGTTAGGTAGTGTAAACGCTGACCATGTTCTTCAAGTGCCTTCTTTCCCTCGCCCTGGCGAAACGCTACATGGTCGCAACTATCAAGTTATCCCAGGTGGCAAAGGTGCCAACCAAGCTGTTGCTGCAGCTCGACTCAAGGCTGATATTGGCTTTATTGCTTGTGTAGGCGATGACTCGTTCGGCATCAATATTCGTGAAAACTTCAATATGGACGGCATCAACATCACAGGTGTGAAGATGCAACCAAACTGCCCAACTGGCATTGCGATGATTCAAGTGTCGGATAGTGGTGAAAACAGCATTTGTATTTCAGCAGAAGCGAATGCCAAATTGACAGCAGAAGCGATTGAGCCAGATTTAGATCGCATTCGCCAAGCGGATTACCTGCTGATGCAATTAGAAACGCCGATGTGCGGCATTGAGAAAGCCGCGCGAATCGCGAAAGATGCCAAAACCAATGTCATTCTGAACCCAGCGCCAGCTCGTGAACTGTCAGACGAACTGCTTGCTTGTATTGATGTCATTACACCAAATGAAACCGAAGCTGAAGTGTTGACGGGGGTAACGGTAACGGATAATGACAGCGCGCAAGAAGCGGCGAATGTGCTTCATAGCAAAGGTATCGAAATTGTCATGATCACTCTCGGTGCGAAGGGTGTTTGGTTAAGTCAAAATGGTAGAGGTGAGCTCATCCCGGGGTTCCGTGTTGACGCGACTGATACCACCGCAGCAGGGGATACGTTTAATGGGGCATTCGTCACTGGCCTGTTAGAGGATTTACCTTTAGAATCAGCAATTAAGTTTGCACATGCGGCGGCTGCAATTTCTGTGACCCGCTTTGGCGCGCAGACGTCGATCCCAACTCGCGAAGAGGTGGACGCGTTTCTCGCTGCACAATAGGGCTTAAACGCCTCATTAATTAGGAGTAATAACATGGCGACGATGAAAGACATCGCAAAACTGGCAGGGGTTTCCACTTCAACAGTGAGCCATGTTATTAACAAGACGCGTTTTGTGAGTGAAGAGATCTCCGAACGCGTCAATAATGCCGCAAAAGAACTCAACTACTATGCGCCATCAGCTTTGGCGCGTAGCCTCAAAGTCAATCGTACCAAAACCATTGGTATGCTAGTGACAACTTCAACCAACCCATTCTTTGGCGAAGTCGTAAAAGGCGTCGAACGCAGTTGCTATCACAAAGGCTATAGTCTCATTCTATGTAACACAGAAGGTGATAATGAACGCATGCGCCAATCCATTAATACGCTTTTGCAAAAGCGTGTCGATGGTTTGATCTTGATGTGCTCCTCGCTAGAAGGGGAGCGTATCGATGTATTTGAGCGTTATCCTGATATCCCAGTCGTGGTGATGGATTGGGGGCCGATGCTGTTTACGAGCGATAAAATTCAAGATAACTCGCTTCGTGGCGGTTACCTAGCGGCGAAATACCTGATTGATTGCGGCCACACAGAAATAGGATGTATCACCGGCCCTTTGATTAAACACCAAGCACAAATGCGATACGAAGGTTACAAACGTGCGATGAACGAAGCTGGCTTGGAATTTAATGCTAACTGGATAATTGAATCGGACTTCGAATGTGAAGGCGGATATCAAGCATTTATGAAAATGGCGCAGCGAGGCACCTTACCCAGCTCGATTTTCGTTTCCAATGATATGATGGCGATGGGTGTGATTAACGCCGCAAATGAGCTCAATATTAAAGTCCCGGAACAGATTTCAATCATCGGTTACGATGACATACATATCGCGAAGTTCATGTCGCCATCACTCACCACAATTCACCAGCCTAAATACCGTCTTGGGCAAGCTGCCGTGGAAACGCTTGTCCGAAAACTGGATGATAAATCAACAGAAGCGCAAGTCGTGCAATTAGAACCTACCTTAGTTGAACGAAAAAGTGTCAAGATATTAAAGTCAAGCAGCACTAGATGACCTGTGATGTTGAGCTAAAAAATCAAAAAAGTCGTTTCTCTTTATACTATAAAGCCTTACTATCACCATTGATTATAAATAAAAATATTAATTGTTGTCTGGCGGATTAGTTAAATGTTATCAAAAGGTTACGCTAAGTTCTCCGTAAAGCATCCTTGGTTTCACCGAGTTAATGTTATTGCGGTCATACTGATTTTTTTTGTTGAGCTGTTATCAGCTCTTGGTGAATGAAGCATTCGAGTACGCAATTGGGTTTGTTATTACACTTTTGGCGTCAGCTTTATTTGCATCAGCTTCCGCATTCAAAAAGCGCTATTTAGGTTTGGATTCTTAGGCGTGTTAATTTCCAAGCGGTTCAATTGAGTCATTTATTGCTTTCAAGCAAATATTGAACTGAATTATGATCGAGTGCATCAAGAGGGGGACAAATGTCCTCCTTTTTGTTAGGTGTCACGCCCTAATATAGGCATATTCCCAAACAAAATAATAAAGGACATCGACATGGACCTACTTGCCTTACTCGATATAAACAACACCCTGGTTAACATTCCAATTGGCGGCGGTTACGCAATGAGTTGGATCGAAGCTTTCGGTACGGTTTTTGGATTGCTTTGCATTTGGTTTGCTAGCCAAGAAAAAACCATCAACTACTTATTCGGTTTGCTGAATGTCACTCTTTTTGCCGTTATCTTTTTCCAAATTCAGTTATACGGATTATTACTTCTTCAACTGTTTTTCTTCTGTGCGAACATTTACGGTTGGTATGCGTGGACTCGTCCAAACGCGGAAGGTGAAACGCTGGAAGTACGCTGGTTAAACAAACAGAAACTCATCGCCACTGCTTCTATTAGCGTTGTGTCTATCGCGTTGTTAACCATCTACATCGACCCTTTTTTCTTTGCATTAGCAAACATTGCTGTTGATAGCTTGAATCTCTTTGGTGCAGGTTTGGCTGATCCGGTACTTGAACCTGATGCGTTCCCGTTTTGGGATGCAACCATGACAGTACTTTCTGTTGTTGCACAAATTCTGATGACACGTAAATATGTGGAAAACTGGATTCTTTGGGTTGTGATTAACATCATCAGTGTTGGCATCTACGCGACACAGGGTGTTTATGCGATGTCTGTTCAGTATGCGATTTTGATGTTCATTGCTGCCAATGGTACGCGTGAATGGGCCCGTAGCGCCAAGCGCAATGGCGATAAAACCTTAGCTCAAGCTGCAGCTTAAGGAACGAAAAATGGCGAAACAACCTCATATTGGTGTTGATGAAACACAAGTCGCTCCTCTCGTCATTGTATGTGGTGAGCCAGACCGAGCTAATCGTATTGCCGCATTATTGGATGATGCAGAAATGATCTCGGAAAATCGCGAGTACCGTGTTTTTACTGGCAAATACAAAGACCAGCCTGTTTCAGTATGCAGCACAGGCATCGGCGCCCCATCGATGATCATCGCAGTTGAAGAGCTAAAACAGTGCGGTGTCACTCATGTAGTACGTGTTGGATCGGCCGGTGCGATGCAATCAGGCATTCAGCTTGGCGAGCTAATCATTGCCGAAGGTGCGGTAAGAGATGAAGGCGGCTCCAAAGCGTATGTGGATTCGGCTTATCCGGCGTACGCAAGCTTTTCCTTATTAAAGGAAGTTGAGCGTTACCTGTCAGTACAAGAGGCGCGTTATCATTTCGGTGTGGTACGTTCTCACGACAGTTTCTATACCGATGACGAAGATGCGATATGCCAATACTGGAACAAGAAGGGCGTCTTAGGTGCCGATATGGAAACCTCAGCTCTGTTTGCCGTTGGCCGATTACGTGGCCTTCATGTGGCTTCGATCTTAAATAACGTCGTTTTGTATCAACAAGATGTGAAAGAAGGGGTTGGCCAGTACGTTGATGAAGCGAAAGTAATGATGCAAGGTGAGAAGCTTGCTGCAATGACGGCGTTAGAAGCGCTGATTGCTCAGAGATAGTCCGTACTAACTTCAGTAACTCTTATAAATCAATGAATGTAAAGCGACAGGCCACTGTCGCTTTTTTATTTGGTGTTACGGGGTACAATCCACCTGAGATAGTTATCAGTAACTTTTCTGAGAGAGCAGAGAATGAAAATCAGCCCGTATCCAACTGGCCGCTTCAAAACATACCTTGAAAAAAAGAGCGTTGCCTTTCGTGAGATGATCTATCAGTGTCAAATTAGTACGCGTTACTTTGATGCTGGGGAAGAAATTCTCCGTCAAGGTGAGCAACTTCAGTACTTATATGTTGTGCCGGTAGGTCGAGTTTCAATGAGCATATTGGCCGCGAATGGGCGACGCTTTCAATTAGGAGAGGCAAACTGCGACTACCATATCTATGGTGAAATGGAGTACTTCACTCAGACTCCTTGCCAATGGAACGTGATTGCAGACGAGCACATGCAGGTTGATGTCATCTGCATCCAAAAACTAACTGAAGCGCTACAAAAGCATCCAGAAATGATGGTGTTCTTTGCTTCAGCGTTGGCCGAAGATTATCAAGACTCTATGGATATCTATACCAATCGGTTATTGCATCCCATTACTTATAATATTGCGTATGATCTTTTCGTCCGTAATCAAACCAACACATTGCTCGGTGGCTTTGACAAAGTAAATCAAGAAGCTGAGCGATTTGGTACTTCTGGTCGTGTTTATCGACGTGCAGTTAAAGATTTGATTGAAAAGGGATTGATTGCAAAAACGGAAAACGGGTTGGAGATTATTGATGAGCTTGCACTCAAAGCATTTATCGAAGCGCATGAATGATACACCTAGATATTGCAATGAATGGTTTTATAAGTCTTTGATATAGTTGGAGCTCGAATAAGCGTAACTAATGTAAAGTACCTTAAATTTTGTTGAATGCAGTAAAGAGTAACGTTATATTGCGAACGCGCATGATAATAGATCTCATTAAGGCTTAACAAAATGAAAAAATTCGTCGGTGCGGCTATGTTGTCGCTATTTACTGTTTCTCCTTCTTTCGCTGCTAAGGTTGTGATTGACCATTACATGGGTCAAACCGAGCTAGAACAATCACCAGAACGCGTGGTTGTGATTGGCTTTGGTCCGCTAGATGCGCTGGACAACTTTGGTATCGATCCTGTTGCAGTCTCTAACTCTTCTAATCTGCCTAGCTACCTTTCAAAATACAGCAAAGATAACTACACCTCTGCGGGTAGTTTGTTTGAACCTGACTTTGAAACCATTTACATGCAAAAACCAGATTTGATATTGGTTGGTCCGCGAGCGTCTGCGAAATATGAAGAGCTGAGTGAAATTGCTCCTACGGTCGTTTTTGCTGCGAAAGAGAATCAAGGTTACTGGGAAGGTACGCAAGCACAGTGGCGCAATATTGGTAAAATCTTCAATATCGAAGAAAAAGTAGAGCAGAAAATTGAAGCGCTAGATGCTCAATTCAAAGCAATCCGTGACTACAACCAATCAAATAACAATGATGCGTTAACGATTTTAAGCATGGGTGACAACATCAGTGCGTTTGGATCTCAATCGCGATTTGGTGTGATTTATAACGATTTCGGTTTCTTGGAAACGGTTGAACACGTGAAAACGGGCACTCACGGAGATGTTATTTCTTATGAATTTATTCGTGAAGCTAACCCGAAAAATATACTCGTAGTTGACCGCAATTCGTTAAAAGGCACGCCAGATAACGATATTCGTAAGTCCATGGATAACGACTTAGTCAAAGCAACCGCCGCATATAAGAATCACAAAATCACTTATTTAGATGTGGACGCGTGGTACTTGTCGATGTCTGGTGTGACTGCAACAGAAAAAATGGTCAGTGAGATCAAGCAAACCGTGGAACTGTAATCCAAGATAGCAGAGGTTAACTTTGAAAAAGTTATTGCTAACCCTTGTGGTTTTAAGCACGGTTTCGTTGTTTGTTGGGGTGGCAAACATGACGCCCCAACAGTTATTTTCGGGTGATGAGAAAGCATTAGAGCTTTTCTTTACCAGCCGTATACCACGTTTATTCGCCATACTGCTTGCTGGTGCAGGCTTAAGTATTGCAGGCCTTATTATGCAGCAAATTAGCCAGAACCGATTTGCTGCACCTTCTACAACCGGTACGATCGAATGTGCCATGCTGGGCTACGTACTGAGCGTGGTTTTCTTTGGTAACGACAATCACCTATGGCTTGTCTTTGGTATCTCGGTGTTCGGGACGCTAGCATTTATTTTCTTTATTCAACGCATTCAATTTAAGAGTGTGGTCTTTGTGCCACTTGTCGGAATTATTTTCGGCAATGTCATCCAATCGATGACCACGTTTATCGCTTACAAATACGATGCACTTCAAAGTCTGAATGCTTGGACAGTCGCAAACTTCGCCAACATCTTGCGTGGTGATTTTGAACTGCTGTACATCGCGGTACCAATGGCTATTCTCAGCTATCTTTTTGCCGCACGGATTTCAGCCGTGGGTATCGGAAAAGATTTTGCGGTTAACTTGGGGTTAAATTATCAGCAGGTTGTGACGATTGGCGTGCTGTTGGTGTCCATCATGTCGGCAAGTGTCGTGATGATTGTTGGGCAACTGCCATTCCTGGGTCTGATTGTGCCAAATCTCGTTAGTCACTTTTATGGTGATAACCTCAAAAAGAACATCCCGCTTACGGCCATGTATGGGGCGACTTTAGTGCTGTGTTGCGACTTGGTGAGTCGTTTGATTATCTTCCCTCATGAAATGCCAATCTCTATCGTGATCAGCATATTGGGTGGCGTGGTATTCATCGCGATGTTGTTGCGAGGTAAGCAACATGCGTGATTCAACGAAAATCCTACTGCTAGGTGGCATTGCGGTACTTTTTGCATGTTTATTTATTGGTATTGGGCTAACGGCTGACAACTACCAGTATTTTTTATCTCGTAGAGTTCCTAAAGTATTGGCGATAGTGCTAGCGGGTGTGGCTATTGCTCAGTCTTCACTTGTATTTCAAACCATTACGCACAACCGAATTTTAACGCCAAGTATCATGGGGTTTGATGCGTTGTATGTGTTGACGCAAATTTTGATCGTGCTGATTTTTGGTGGTTTGAGTACTTTAGTTCTTAACTTGTACGTCAATTTCACGATTGCCGTAATTGTAATGGTGTCGTTTTCGTTATTGTTGTTTGGTTTTTACTTTTCTAAAGGAAGCAAGAACTTGATTACGTTGCTATTGGTCGGCTTGATCTTTGGTCAGCTATTTTCCAATGCGGCGTCATTTTTCTCTTTGCTGATGGACCCAAATACGTTTGCAATCGTTCAATCGAAACTTTACGCCAGCTTTAATAATGTCAAAGTGAATTTGGTTTACTTTAGTGCACCAGCTTTGATGTTTGCATGTTGGTTGCTATTTAGTATGCATCGCACTTTAGATGTGTTTTGGCTCGACCAAGACAATGCGAAAAGTTTGGGCGTCGACGTACCTAAGGTGACGCGAAATGTATTCATTATCTCGGCGGTTCTGATTGCTATTTCTACGGCTCTAGTGGGACCAATCATGTTCTTTGGTTTGCTGGTGACCAACTTAAGCCGAGAAATGTTCCGAAGTTACCAACACAAAACGCTACTGGTTGGTTGTTCGTTTCTCTCCATCAGCTCGTTACTGGCTGGGCAATGGATTATCGAGAACGTGTTCAGTTTTGAGACGACGTTGAGTGTCGTTATTAACTTTATTGGTGGTGCGTATTTCTTATATCTACTACTGAAAAACAAAGTTGTATAAATATGATAGTGATAGACAAATTAACGAAGGCCTTCGGTTCAAATAAAGTAGTTGATGAGGCCAATACTCAGTTTGAAAAGGGCAAGGTAACATCGATTATTGGCCCGAATGGCGCGGGAAAGAGCACGCTGTTATCTATGGCTTCGCGCTTAACGGAGCGGGATGGTGGTAGTGTTATCATTGATTGCAAGGAAATTGCGGAATGGGACACTAAAGAGTTAGCGAAAAAGCTGGCGGTACTTCGTCAAGCCAACTCTATTACCATGCGATTTACCGTGAAAGAGTTGGTCTCTTTTGGCCGTTTCCCATACTCCAAAGGAAATCTGACCAAAGAAGATCATGCGGTGATTGAACAAGCGATCGACTATCTAGATTTACAAGGTATCCAAGACAAATATTTGGATGAATTAAGTGGTGGTCAGCGACAGCTTGCGTTTATTGCCATGGTGATTGCACAAGATACAGACTACGTTTTTCTTGATGAACCACTTAACAATCTAGACATCAAACACTCTCTTCAGATCATGAAAGTGGTCCAGCGGTTAGCTCATGACATGAACAAAGCCATGGTGGTGGTTATTCATGATATTAATTTCGCAGCGTGCTACTCGGATGTCATATTGGCGCTTAAGCAAGGCAAAGTTGTGGCAAGTGGTGCGGTGGAAGAGGTGATTCAGGCGTCTACGCTAGAGGATATCTACGAAACGCCGTTTAACATTATCGAATTAAACGGCAAGCGCATGTGTACTTACCACTAATCCAACCTCAGGGCTTAATGAAAGCTATTCCTCAGTGAGGATAGATAGGCGAGTTTACTTGGTGAGCTCGTCTATGATTGGGCATCGGCTTTCAGCGTCTCCCGGACAAGAAGAAACCCAACCTTCAAGTTGCGTTTTGATCTCCATAAGGTGCGCGATTTTTTCTTCAACCTCTCTCAGCTTATCCATGGTTCTTGCTTTTACTTCGCTACTTTTTCGGTTGGGATTATGGGCAAGTTGCACAAACTCTTTGCACTCTTGCAATGAAAAGCCTGCGTTTTTTGCGCGTGATACTAAGTTAAGCTCTTGAATATGATTATCTGAATATTCGCGATAGCCAGAGTCGCTGCGCGCTGGTGGAGATATGATCCCTTTGTCTTCATACAATCGAATCGACTTAGATGAAAGCCCAGTAAGCTTTGCGACAGCACCAATATTCATGTTTAACCTCCATAACGTTTAAGGCGAGTATATACCGATGTTGTGGATAAGACACTCCTAAATAACAGTCAGTTACCTGAGGCCTCTTTACTCTTTTATCACTTCATGCGGTGGTACACCAAATACCTTTTTGAAAGCACAGGTGAAGTTGGAAGGGTGGTGGTATCCGGCTTCATAAGCAGCTTCCGTGATCGTCACTAGGCCACGTTCCAAATGTTGCCTCGCAATCTCAAGGCGACGAAAGCGAATATAACCATTTACGGTCATATTGAGTGATTGTTTAAATCGGCGCTGCAGGTTTGAAACGCTCATTGAAAACACGCTTGCCAACTTTTCTAAGCCTAGTTCTTGCTCAAGGTGAGTTTCTATATAGCTAACAATATCCTCTATTCGACCATCTGTATGCCGTTCAAGGTTATTTTTATTAGCACTGAAGTGCTTGGGGATTTGCTCAGTCGCTTGATGCAAAATTTGATAGATCAAGCTTTCAACTTCCAACTTATCTTGGAATTCTTGTGGTGTTTCTCGACTTGTCAGCGTTTTAGCCAGTTCGCATAACGCCTGGTTAAGCTCTAGAGGATGAAACGCCTGATGAGAGTTAAAAAAGGACCGATGACGACAGGTTTGGTCAAGGCGAGCCTCTAGCCACTGGGGCTTAACCAATATGTTGATCTTATTAATGACGTTATCTTTGAGCAGTGAACGACGAAAGTTTGCAGGTTTGAGTAGGTTCACCACGACACCTTTAGGGCCGTCGCTTGCGTCTAAATCAAATTGCAAATCGTCATAGCCAAACGAGAGCTTACCTTCTAAAAGAATAGTGACCAACAGTGAGGCGTGTGCAGTAGAAACAATATGTGAATCAACAAGCTCTAGGCAACGTCCACCATGAATAAAGATTTGATCATTGTACTGATATGATAGGAATTTGCCTTCTGCCAGTTGAGTTTGACAAGGTTGACCTTGCGTGACGATCCACTGCTTTTCTGTGGCTTCCAGTTTTTGGGTTAAAGCGATCTTGGCAATTCTAGTTCGTTTTGGTGTGACTTCCCGCATTTGACACTTCCTCATAACACTTGTGCGATTTCGCATAATCAAATCGCCTTTGTATTTATAAAACTCATGCTTATTATACCTGAGAATTATTATCATTAATATTTAGGAATGAAGTTATGGAAAGCCCTGCTTGTTCATCTATCAAGCTTTCAAGCCTTTGCCTTGCAGTGGGAATGGCGCTATCAAACCCTGTTTTAGCTCAAGATACCGAGTCACATTTTGAAGAAGTCGTTGTATGGGGAACAAAAGTTTCTAGCAATACTGAGTCGATGTTTGCGGACGACATGTCACTGAAGCAAGCGGATCATATGTCTGATTTACTGCGCGATATTCCCGGTGTGGATGTTGGTGGAACACACTCTGTGAATCAACGTATTGCCATTCGTGGTTTGAGCGAAACCGATTTGGACATTCGTCTTGATGGTGCTTCTCAGCATGCGAGCATGTTCCATCACATTGGTAACTTGACGCTAAACCCTGACATTCTCAAATCTGCCGATATCCAGGTAGGTAATAACTCTGTGACTCAGAATGGCTTAGGCGGCTCGGTTTATTTTGAAACGAAAGACGCTCGCGATTTACTTCGTTACGATGAAACGTTTGGCGCTCGTGTTTATGGCGGTTATGCATCCAACGACAACCAACAAGGCTCGTTGACACTGTACGGGCTTTTGTCCGAAAACATTGATGCGATGGTTTATGGCCATTACGTTACGCGTGATGACTTCGAAGATGGTGACGGCAACAAAACCTATGGCGCTGCGGGTGATGTTTACAACATTCTGGTTAAGTTGGGGTATGAACTAAACGACATCCATCGTTTTGAGCTCTCTTATGACATGTACCGAGACAGTGGTGATTACAGTCCGCGTCCTGATATGTCGGGTAGTGCGAACAATGGCTTATCGAGCACGTTACTTATTCCTACGGATTATGACCGAGATACCGTTACCTTGAGTTACGAGCTGCGAGGCGAACAGCATAAAGGTAACGTCACACTTTATAATACCGAGACAGAAATTAAACGGGATGAGAGCGTTATGGCTCCTCGCTGGCCTTCGAACCGTTTATCGAAGAACACCGCTAAAAACCAAAACTTTGGTTTGAATGGTAAGTTCCAGTCGGATGTTATGTTAGGTGAGTTTGATAATCGAATCACCTATGGTTTCGACTATATGGATAAGACATCTTCAAGTTACTACGGTAGTCGTAAGTTCATGGATGAATCGGCCATTTCAACCGCATTGTTTGTAGAAGACCAGTTCTTCTTCTCTGATGCTTTCTTTGTTACCGCAGGTATGCGTTTTGATGATTACAAACGTGAAGCTGAAACGGGGACGAGTAACTATGATGATGTGACCTGGGCCCTAGCAGCAGAATGGGCAGTCACTCAGGATTGGACGTTGTTTGCGAGCGCACGCTCTCTATTCAAAGGCCCTGAGCTGATGGAAACCTTTATTGCTTACCAAGACGTTGCATTTTTAGAGGATGGACTAAAGCCAGAAACGGGGTTGAACACACAGGGTGGTGTCCGTTTTGATAAAACCTTTGATAAGCATTTCTTTGGAGCGAATATTACGGCATTCCAAACGGAAATTGATGATTACATTGCAGACCAGTACCAAAACGCGACTCAAACTTACCTGATTTACAACTTAGGTGATGTCGAGATTAAAGGCTTTGAGGCAAGTGCTTCTTATGGCTACGACAAGTTTAACAGCAAACTTTCTTACTCTAAGTCGGACACCAAAAACAAGAATACTGGTGGCCCTGTTGCTGGGGGTAATGGGCGTAGCATTGATATGGGTGATAGTATTGCTCTAACTTTGGATTACCAGTCAGACGCTTTAGAAACGATCTTCGGGTGGAACTCAATGTTTGTTCTAGAGGAAGACAACGTCTTTGATGGTCAGCCAAAGAAAGCAAGCTATGATGTACATAATCTATATGCTCAATGGGTGCCGTCTGATATTGATGGACTGTCGGTGACCTTTGGTATTGATAATGTATTTGACGAGTTGTACAGCTCTCATGCGTCTCGTTCGGGTACGGCACGTGGCTTCACGCTTGATGACTACGAGCCGGGTCGCAACTTCAAACTTTCTGCTGCTTATCAATTCTAATAGGGCTCCCGAGAGGGGGCGCTTCAAAACACGAGTAAATTCATGATTAAAGAAAGCACCCGAATAGATAGCGAACACGCTGACAAATACTTAGTGACACTTTGTCGGCATTTTGGACGAAAGGTTCCTGCTACTTGGAATGAAAACAGCGGTTTGGTGACATTTCCGACGGGAAAAGCGGAGTTTGCTCTTTGCGAGTCTAGCTTGACCATTATTTGTGAGGCGGATTCCGAAGAGAAACTGGGCAAAGTGAAGGCGATAATCTCATCACATGTAGACATGTTCTCTCGTCGAGAAACATTAGCACTTAACTGGGTTCGCTAGAGCTATTGATGAATGTGCAGAAAGTGAGAGCTCATTAAAAGCAAAAAGCCCGCGATCTTATCATTCGCGGGCTTTTATTGTTCGAATGCTATTGCTTTTTAGGCTCTAGATTCTAGGCTTTTTTTTTCCTGTTGCATTTTTGCTAGGAAGTAGATATTAACGCAAGCAATAAAGCCGTTAGTTAATACTACAGGCCAAGAATCAATCATTAGTCCGTAAGCAGTAAATAGCGCACAACCAATAAAGTTAAGGATACGAAGCTTAACAATATCTTTCATAGTTAGCGAAATTGCGACCATGATTGAAGCTGCATAACCTAAAATCTCAACCATATTCATGTCCATTTTTTGACCCTCTTAAAATCTGCCGAATTTTGTCGGTACCAATTCTTCTCATCTTGAGATTAATGAGGAAGCTCCATGCCTCGAATGGTCTTTTTTTGTTGTATGGACGCACTATATCAATGGAAAAACCGTGATAAAAGCCTCAAATCAAGGTTAAGAGAAGGTTAGCGATTACGCAAACGTTTAGGACGGGAATTACTGATAATTTTACTTATTGTGTTGATTGATAATAACGATGGTATTAATAGCTCTCACATCATTGAAAGTGGGGGAATATTTACATATGATTGAAAATGATAATTATTTTCAAGTGTGATGTTTATGTATTTTCTTATTAGCTTGCTCGTATTTTTTTTACTTGTATATCAGGACAAAGCCGAATTCGTGGTGCTCGGGAATTCATATTGTGAGCCACATTTTCATGGTTATATTTTGTCCAACGATTTATGTCATTCAATATTTAATCGTCACGTTTTTCTCGTCACCAATATTGATTAAGTTGTCATCACGTTCAGGTGTATACAACATTCTTATTGCTTTTCTTCCATTATTGATTGCAACCGGTAGTTTGGCGTTTAGCTGAGCGTTTTCATCTATCTTCTTTTTTAAAACGACTACACTTATACGGAATAAGGTATCAATTTCATATAATTAATCGATATTGCGGTGTTAGGACATGTGTCACATTTCTGTGACTACTAGTAAGTTTTACTTACTTTGCTCATTAGTGCGCCATTTATCGATTGTTTAATGAGTTGATACTTAGTCTAATCGTCTAAAGGTGTGCAGTATGCCGCACTAAATCATTTAAAAACTATCTAAAAAGGTTAATGGGAAACGTAGGCCATTAGCGGAGGTCAGATGAGTACGCAAACCGTGCCGCAGAACGCGATTGTAAATGCTGTCAAAGGTGAAGTCTTAGTTTTAGGTCTGGATGGAAAAGTCAGGTCTATAAAAGCGGGGGATGAGTTAATATCTGGCGAAGTGATCATTACTGAAAATAACGCTTCTCTTGATGTACAGATACATAATGAGCTGTATCTGGTTGATGCTAATTGTGTCGCGTGCCTTCCAGAACCTTCTTTTGAACAACCAGAAACCTTGCTGCAATCTCCAGTTAATGGCCAGGTTACTTTCGATCCAACAGCTATCGAAGGTGCTAACTTTGACGCTAATGATGTCGCGGCTATCCAACAGGCCATTTTAGATGGTGCTGACCCGACTGCTATTTTGGAAGCAACTGCTGCTGGTGCTGGCGCTGAAGGCTCAGCCAATGCTGGCTATGTGACCGTTGAATATAATAATCCGGAAGTACTTGCCTCCACCTTTTTTGAGACGTCAGCGACTCGTAGCGGTGTAGAAGAACGCGATGAAGCTGATGATTTAGATGTCACTATCTTTGCCGATGGCGGACAATCATTGCAATCTAGCGTAACAGAAGGCTCAATTTCTCTATCAAGCTATCCGCAAACCATTTCTTCTAGTGTGCTGGTTGAAGCGGGGGATCTCGCACTTGATACCGCTTCATTTGTACCTGAAACGTCCTCATTAGAGTCTCTGTTAACCGAGCTAAATAGTGATATTACCTCTGCTGGTCAGCCAGTGGCGTTCGTTTATGACGAAGCGCAAAATGTCATTATCGGCACTCAAGAAGGTAACGAAGTGCTTCGTATAGAGATCGAAGCGACATCTTTAGGCCGTGATTTAGAGTTAGAGGTCGTTACCACGATTAGCCAGGGCATTGACCATGTCGCTTCTGTTGCTGATGGTCAAGTTTCCATCTCCGGTGATCAAATCAATATTGCTTTTGACATTACAGGCGCAGATATTGGTGGTAACAGTATTCAAGCACCTATCGATTTCACGACAACCGTTATTGATGGCGATGATCCGGCGCCGCAAAACGTTACTTTCGAAAACGTTGAATCTTCTTCTACTCCGATTACTGGCACCTTTGTTGATATTGGTAGCGATCAATTGGCAACGGTCACATTTAATCAAGAAGGACTTAGTCAATTTGATGGCCTATTGAGTGATAATCAGGCAACAGAGGCGGTACTCTCTGAAGACGGCAGCACTATCACCTTGTCCATTGCTGGCTCGAATGAAACCGTCTTAACCATCAGTCTGAATACTGATGGTACCTACCAATTTGAGCAATTTAAGCCGTTAGAACAAACAAACGGTGAAGATACGATTGAGCTCTCTTTGCCAACCACAATCGTTGATTTCGACCAAGATACGGCAAGTAACACCTTTACGATGACCATCCTTGATGGCGATAATCCAGTGATTGAAAACGTGACGGGATTGTCTTTAGACGAGGCGGGTGTTGACCAAGGTTCACAGGAAGGCGCGGTAGTAACAAGTGGCTCTGGGTCGATCACGACATCGGTCGGTAGTGACATCATTGATCACTATGAGTTGGAACCTACAGAGTTTAATGTTGGTGGAGGAGAACTCCAATCTCAAGGGCAGGTTGTTCAACTGGAACTAGCGTCCGAGAGTAACGGCGTGCGCACTTACGAAGGCTTCATCGAGTTGGATGGCGTGCGTATTACCGTATTTGATGTGGCGATCGATGCCCCTGCATTGGGCGAATATCAATTCAACTTGTATGAACAACTCGACCATAAGGGTGTTAACGATGACTCGCTTACTTTCTCACTGCCAGTTTACGCGGTAGATGCGGATGGCGACCGCTCCTCGATTACCGACGGTTCGAACACACCAGAAGCGGCGCAAATTGTCATTCAAGTTCAAGATGACGTTCCTTCGATTGATGGCGTTGATGCGCTAGCCGTCGATGAAGACGATTTATCAAGCATCGGCTCTGATCAAAGCGACTCTGTGCTCGCGCAAGGTAGTTTCACGACGACTCAGGGCTCAGACCGAGTTGTAAGTTATCAATTAGAGAGCGGAACTGATCCACTCAATGGGTTGGAATCACAGGGTCGATCTATCTCTCTGACGGAAACCGCCAACTCAGATGGCAGCTTTACCTATTCTGCAACGGCAGCAGGGGACGCTATCTTCACCTTACAAGTGAACCCTGTCGGTTCTTATTCATTTATCCTTGAAGGTCCAATCGATCATGCTGTGGGTAGCGATAGCCTAACCTTGGATCTCACGATTGTTGCAACGGACTTTGACGGTGACACCAGTTCACTTGTTCTACCGGTTACCATTACTGATGATGTGCCAACCATTAACGACGTTGTTGCTCTTACCGTCGATGAAGATGACTTAAGTTCGGTAGGCTCTGACCAATCACAGCCAACGCTGGTTGAAGGTCAGTTCACGACGATTCAGGGTTCTGATGGCGTCGTACAGTATCAGTTGGATGTAAATGCAGATCCTTTAAATGGCCTACAATCTCAAGGGCAAACCGTCTCCATCGCCGAAACGCAAAATGCAGACGGCAGCTACACCTACAGCGCAACGGCAAATGGCAGCGCAGTCTTCACATTAATTTTGAATACCGACGGCTCGTACAGTTTTGAGCTGCAAGGTCCAATCGACCATGCGGCAGATCGCGACAGCTTAACCCTTGATTTTAGTGTTATTGCTACTGATTTCGATGGTGACACAAGTCAAATTGTACTGCCAGTCACCATCGTGGATGATAAACCGACTATTACCGATGTTGATGCGATTACCGTTGATGAAGATGATTTAGGCACGATTGGCTCAGACCAGACTGATCCGATTTCAATTGATGGCAACTTCACCACCACACAAGGCTCGGACCGAGTGGTGAGCTATCAGCTCGATGCTTCTGCAACACCAGTTGACGGCCTTACATCACAAGGCGTTGCAGTCACGCTAACTGAAACCGCAAACGGCGATGGCAGTTTTACCTACCAAGCAACAGCAGGTACTGAGTCGGTCTTTACACTGACAGTGAACACTGATGGCTCTTATAACTTCACGCTAGAAGGGCCAATTGATCATGCTGTCGATAGCGACGAGTTGACGCTCAACTTCCCAATCATCGTGACCGACTTTGATGGTGATACCACAAACGCCACGATCCCTGTGACGATCGTGGACGATAAGCCAGTGATTACTGACGTAGATGCCATTACGGTTGATGAAGATGATCTAGCGTCAATTGGTTCAGACCAAAGCAATCCAATTTCTATTGATGGCAACTTTACTACCACACAAGGCTCAGACCGTGTGGTGAGCTACCAGTTAGATGCCTCTGCAACACCAGTTGACGGTTTAACATCGCAAGGTGTGGCTGTCACGCTAACAGAAACCGCAAATGGTGATGGTAGTTTCAGTTATGAAGCGACAGCGGGTTCTGAAGCGATCTTTACGCTGACTGTGAATACTGATGGTACTTACAACTTCACGCTTGAAGGACCAATTGATCATGCGGTTGATAGTGATGAGTTGACACTGAACTTCCCAATTATAGCCACCGACTTTGATGGCGACACAGTAACTGAAATCATTCCAGTCACGATTGTTGATGATGTACCGACTATTACAGCGGTTGATGCGCTGAATGTTGATGAGGATGACCTTAACGTTGTAGGTTCCGACCCAGGCGGCGATCTGTTCGTTAAAGGCGCGTTTACCACCACACAAGGCTCTGACCGAGTGGTGAGCTACCAACTGGATTCAACCTCTGATCCTGTCGCGGGCCTGACGTCTCAAGGTGAGGCGATTACCTTGGTCGAAACCGCGAATGGTGACGGCAGCTTTACCTATGTCGCGACCGCAGATGGTAATCCTATTTTTACCCTAAACGTCGCAACTGATGGTACGTATGACTTTACGCTTCAAGGACCAATCGACCATGCGTCCAACAGCGACAGCCTAACCATTGATTTCCCGATTATTGCCACCGATTTTGATGGTGATACAACTTCAGCAACTATTCCAGTCACGATCACGGATGATGCACCAGTCATCGATAACGTCGTGCCGCTGGCTGTGGATGAATATGATCTCTCAGGTATTGGCTCAGACCAAAGCGACGCTGTTTATGTAGAAGGTGCGTTCACGACCACTCAAGGGTCAGACCGTGTGGTGAGCTACCAACTTGACTCAACGGCTGATCCTGTTTTGGGGTTAACTTCGCAAGGTGAGCCTGTTACCTTGGTAGAGACTGCGAATGCCGATGGCAGCTTTACTTACGTTGCTACCGCGGATGGTAACCCTGTCTTCACCATGAATGTGAATGCAGACGGTACATACAACTTCCGTCTGGAAGGGCAGGTCGACCATGCGTTAAACAGCGATGAGTTAGTACTGAACTTCCCAATCATTGCAACAGACTTTGATGGCGATACGACGACGGCGACCATTCCAGTCACGATTACTGATGACGTTCCAACCATTGATAACGTTGTCCCACTGACAGTAGACGAAGATGATCTCGCCTCAATTGGCTCAGACCAAAACGATGATGCGTTTATGTCGGGTTCTTTCAGCACAACTGAAGGCTCGGACAGTGTTGTTAAATACCAGCTTGATGCAACAGCAGATCCAGTAGCAGGGTTGACCTCTCATGGTGAACCTGTCGTGCTTGCTGAGACGGCAAACGGTGATGGTAGCTTTACTTACACTGCCACAGCAGATGGCAATGCCGTATTTGAATTAGTGCTGAAGCCAGATGGCAGCTACACCTTTACTCTGCAAGGTCCACTAGACCATGCGATGAATAGCGACAGCCTACAAATCGATTTCCCGATTATCGCAACAGACTTTGATGGCGACACTTCAACTAAAATACTGCCTGTCACTATTGTTGATGATCAGCCAAGCATCACTAATGTTGATGCGATCAGCGTGGATGAAGATGACTTGGCTACGATTGGCTCTGATCAAAACGAGTCCGTGTCGATTGATGGTCACTTTGTCACGATGGGCTCTGATCATGTTGTGAGTTATCAGTTAGACGCATCCTCTAACCCTATTAATGGCTTAACCTCACACGGGGTAGTGGTGACAATGACGGAAAGCGCGAATGCGGATGGCAGTTTCACCTATACCGCTACCGCAGGATCAGAAGCCGTATTTACCTTGACGGTGAACAGCGACGGCAGTTACAACTTCACGCTTGAAGGTCCAATTGACCATGCAACAGGTAGTGATGAGCAGACGCTGAACTTCCCAATCATCGCGACAGATTTTGATGGTGATACCACCACAGAAACGATCCCAGTCACCATCGTCGATGACAAGCCGACTATTACTGATGTCGATGCGATTACCGTGGATGAAGATGATTTAGCCACGATTGGCTCAGACCAAACTGACCCGATTTCAATCGATGGCAACTTCACCACCACGCAAGGCTCTGACCGAGTGGTGAGCTATCAGCTTGATGCTTCTGCAACACCGGTGGCTGGACTCACATCACAAGGCGTGGCAGTTACATTGGCTGAAACCGCAAACGGCGATGGAAGCTTTACCTATAAAGCAACAGCGGGTTCTGAAGCGGTCTTTACGCTGACGGTGAATACTGATGGTAGCTATCAGTTTACGCTTGAAGGGCCAATCGACCATGCTGTTGATAGCGATGAGCTGACACTCAATTTCCCAATTATTGCGACAGACTTTGATGGCGACACCTTTGCTGAGACAATTCCTGTCAAGATCGTTGATGACAAGCCGACACTTGGTGGCATCGAAGCAACAAGTGTGCAAACGGTTGACGAGGACGATATCCCAACAGTCGGATCTGATGGTACGCAGTCGAACAGCATTGCCGGTAACTTCATCGCGACTGATGGCTCTGATGGCATTGTAGAGTATGGTGTTTCTGACCTAACCACGCCAGTACAAGGCCTGACCTCTGGTGGTCAATCATTGGTTATGGTTGAAGTATCAAACGCAGGTGGCGTTTCAGTTTACGAAGCTCGTATTGATGGCACGACGACACCAGTATTCCGTGTGACACTCGATGCCTCTAATGACAGCTACACGTTCGATTTGCTTGCTCCTCTCGATCATCCAAATGCTGATGGCCAAAATGAACTGGTCATCAATTTGCCGATAAACGCGACTGACTTTGATGGAGACGTGTCGAACAACATCACCTTACCAATTACGGTTGTGGATGATGTTCCGACCATTGATGGTTTACTAGCAGGCAGTGAACAAACCGTTGATGAAGATGACCTACCAGCAGGTACTGATGCTGCAAGTGCAGAAGATACTGTTATTTCAGGTACTTTTGATATCACCGAAGGTGCTGACCAAGTTGCTTCTATTCAGCTTAGTGACCTGACCACGCCTGTTGCGTCACTGACTTCAGATGGTGAAGCTATCACCTTAGTTCTGTCTTCTAACGCAAACGGTGTGAACGTATACCAAGGTGTTGCTGGCAATCCTGCTGAAGTGGTTTTCGAACTGACGTTGGATGCAACGAACAACACCTACGAGTTCGATTTACAGAAGCCGCTTGATCATCCAGATGGTAATCAGCAAAACGAGATTGTTATTAACCTCCCTGTGACGGCGACAGATAATGATGGTGATACTTCACCAGCCTTCACATTGCCAATTACCGTTGTGGACGATGTTCCAGTTGTTACCAATATTGAAAGTCTACGTGTAGACGAAGATGACTTACCTCTTGGTTCTGATGGCACTAAAGAGCCATTAACGGTATCGGGTGAATTTGAAGTAACCAGCGCAGATGGTATTGATGCTTTCGAATTGGATCTGAGCTCAAATCCTATCCCGAATCTGAAATCGGGTGGAGAAGAGGTAACGCTTTCTCAAGACGCTAGTGCCTCAACTGCTGACGCACTTGTTTACGTAGGGCAAACTCCGGGTGGAGTGACGGTGTTCACGTTGACACTTCATCAAGATGGTAAATACGACTTTGAGTTATCTGGTCAGTTAGATCACGCGGTTAACTTTGATGAGATTTTGTTGAATCTACCTGTGAAGATTACAGATGGCGACAACGATACCATCACTGCTACCTTTCCAGTGACCATCGTAGATGACAAGCCAACCATTGATGCTATTAGCTCTGGTAGTACCTTGTCTGTGGATGAGGATGATATTCCAAGCCAAGGTTCGGACGACACGCCAGAATCCAATATCATTGGTGGCAATTTTGAGGTTACCGATGGTGCTGACTCTATCGTTAGCTTCCAATTGGACAGCTTAACATCGCCTGTTTCTGGCCTTACCTCAGGTGGTCAGCTGCTTGAATTGGTTGAGTTCTCAAATTCAAATGGTGTGATTGAGTACCGAGCCTATGTTCAAGGTACGACGGATACCGTCTTTAAACTGACGCTAAATGGTTCAGCAGACAGCTATGAATTTGAACTGTTGGGTGCACTTGATCATCCTGCGGGTAACGATGAAAACTCGTTAGTCATCAACTTCCCAGTCAACGCGACCGATTTTGACGGCGATGTGTCCAATAACATCACCTTGCCGATCACTGTGGTGGACGATGTTCCAGCGATTGTGAAAGTGACAGACTCTAGCCAACAAACCGTTGATGAAGATGATCTTGCTGGTGGCTCAGACACGACAAGTGGCGATTCAACGTTATTAACTGGTGGATTTGAAGTCGTTGATGGTGCGGATGAGATTGTCAGCTACCAAATTTCTGATCTCAACACGGTTGTGTCTGGCTTAACGTCGAACGGCAGCAGCATTGAGTTGAATGTGGTGAGCTCGGTTGGTGGTGTAACCAGTTACCAAGCGGTGATTACTGGCACATCAACTAAGATCTTCACGCTGTCTCTTGATGCGAATAATGACAGTTACCAATTTGAACTGTTGGGACCAATCGACCATGACGCTGTTCAAGGTGAAAACAACCTTGTCATTGATATCCCAATTACAGTCACAGATTTTGATGGTGACACGTCATCATCACTGAACCTTCCAATCACCATCGTTGATGACATTCCTGAAATTAAATCAGCAGATGCTTTGGCTGTTGACGAGGATGACCTCGCTAATGGTTCTCAGGCAACCAACAAAGACAGCCTTGAAGCAACGGGCAATTTCGATACGGTGGAAGGGGCAGATACCGTTGTCTCTTACCAGTTGGATCTTACTTCTAACCCGATACCAGGAGTAACTTCAGGTGGCCTCGCAGTGACGTTAGTTCAAACCGCGGTAAGCAACAACAACTTTACTTATCAAGGGCAGACTCCGGATGGAAACTCAGTATTCACGCTAGTTTTGAACGCTGACGGCTCTTACAAGTTTACACTCGAGGGGGCGCTAGACCACTCAACCCAAGGCGAAGATACTCTCATACTCGATCTTCCAGTCTTTGCGACCGATGTCGATGGCGATACGGCAGGTATTAACTTACCAGTGACGATCACCGATGATGTTCCAACCTTGTACGATGCATCTATTTCGCGTGTTGAGGGGCAAGGCAGCCGCACGGTTCACTTATTCCAAGACCCTGTAGAAGGTGATGACGATCTTGGTGCTGACGGCGCACAAGTGACTTCATTTTCGGCTGATGATTCAGGCATTTACTTTAAGCAAAACGGTGTTGATTCCGATTCTGTCGATTTGAACGGCAGCGACCAAGTCGTATTTGTTCACAAGGTTCTTGACGGAGTGGATACTGAAATCGGTCGTTTGGTTGTTCGAACTGATGGCAGTGTGTCATTCCGTCCTAATGACGATCTTGACCATACCGAAACCGACTCGATTGATTTCACCATCAACGTTGTTGCAACCGATGGTGATGGCGATATCGCAGATGCCGATGTGGATATCTCGATAAGAGACCGCAATGCGCAAATTGACACGTCTACCGTTACTGCGTTCGAGGACCAAGGGCGTGATGGTGTCGTTGTGGGCGTTGACTCTGCAAATACTCAGGACAACTTGTCGACGCTGGATGTGACACCGGCGAAAGTCGATTTGGTTATCGATTTGCATGATATCGATCGTAACGAAAGCTTAGGTGATATCACTATTCGAGATGCAAGCACGCACAACGGTACGTTCTATTACCGAGATGGCAGCGGGAACTTCATTGAATTGACACCAGTAGGTGATACGGTTGTTCTCGATGCCTCGAATGTCGAGCAATCATTTAGTGGCGAGCTGGTCTCTTTAGATAACTTGTATTTTGTCCCAGATCGTCATACCTCGACTGACGTTTCAGGTATTGATCCTCGTATTCGCGTTGAAATACTGAACAATGGCTCAGCTGACCACGTTATTAATGGTAATTTGAATATTCAAGTTGAGAGTGTGGCAGATATTGCGACTTGGACGACGAGCAGCGAGTTTAACTATTCTGTCGATGAAGACGGAAACAACGTCGCACTTAATATCACGGCGGAAACTCAGGATACTAGTAATCCTGAAGATATAGTGTACGAGCTCATCTTTACACAAGGAGAAGGTAACGCGGAGTTAGTCTATTCGGATGGTAGCGCGATTCCAAAAACTGGTGGTGTGTATCTCGTAGATGCCAGCCGAATTGGTGACGTTCAAATTGATCCAATCGATAATTTCTCGGGCGAAATCAAGATTGATGTAACCGCGATTACGACAGAAAACAATAATCCGTTATCAGGGAAGGAAACGGCACGTTCAGAGACAGAAACTATCATCATTGATGTTAACCCAATCGCGGACCCAGGTAGTTTTACGGTCAACCGAATCAATGTCTTTGAGGATAACGCTCGAACTCAAGATACCGTCGATCCTGTTACGGATCATGATCCACTTCAGTTAAGTGAAGTGATTACCATGAAGCCGTCTGCGGATTTAGATGGTTCTGAAGCACTGTTTGTGCGTATTTCTGACTTCTCAATTGATGGCGTTACGTTAGTGTGGCTTGATTCAGCAAACCCAAGCCAAATCGTGGAAGTGACCGATTCAAGCGGCAATGTACTCTATTACGAAGTACCAGAATCTGAGTTAGCCAACGTCGAAGTGCTTCCTCCGTTGCACAGCAATGATGACTTTACTTTCAACGTTGAAGGTATCGTCAAAGACACGGCATCGTTATCTAGTGGGGTTGCCGAAGATATGTTGTCACTAGGCAGCAAAACAGTGATCGTCGGTGTGAAAGGCGTAGCTGACATACCATTTATTGAGCTTAATGATAAATCAGGGATCTGGCATGAGTTTAATGACGGCAATGTAAGAGGTATTGAGACTAATATCGATGAGAATGGTCAAGTAGAGTTGGGCTTTAGTGTCATCTCTGGCGAGTTACCAGATAACCCGAATGATCACTCAGAGTCGGTTACGGTTCTGCTGTCCAATATTCCGGCAGGTGTCGAGGTATTTGATAGCGATGGTGCATCCGTCGATCTGACTTTTGTCGGCTATGACGCGCAAAATCAGCCAATCTATGAAGCCAACATCACCACGGCGAATATTAATTCTGGAATTGTTATTAAACCGGAAGCGTCATCGACGGAGAACATTCATATTACAGCGACGACGATCGTCACAGAGAATGATGGTCACAGTCGGACCTCGTCGGGTGAGATCCGAATTATTGTCGCTCCTGTCATTGATGCGCAAGATAACTACACGGTTCAATCAGAAGGTGATGAAGATACACGCTTTAATATTGATTGGAAGCCAACGTTGGCTCAAAGCCCTGATACAGACGAGTTCTTTAGTGAGGTGACGATTTCTGGATTTCCTCCAGGCAGCACGGTTTATGTCGATGGCGTAGCACAAACATTGGTTTCTGGAACATTAACACTTTCGCCACTAGCGAACGAGTCGGAGCAAGACTTTTCTGCTCGAATCTCTCAAAGCGGGTATGTCCAGGTGCAATTAGAGCAAGACTCTAGTACTGACTTTGATTTGAATACTACGGTGACGGTGAAAGAGATTGACCACGAATATGTCGATGCTTCTAATCCCGGGCAGGGAATTGCAGAAAAAACCATCAATGGCATGGTGCATGTCCAAGTCAATCCAATCGTTGAGCCAGAAAATACAACAGGATCGCTAGACGCCCAGACACGTTTGCTTGTTACTGAAAGCACTGGCGTTGTCACTGACATCGTGAAGTCAGACGGTCAAGGGAACATTGATTTTACGATCAATACTTCAACGGGTGGGGAGTCTGGTGCGAATATCATCAAATACCAAGAGTTTGACGCCTCTTCAGATGAAGTGGTGACTCAGCTTGTTGTTCAGTTCCACAATGTCGACCCTGAGATTCTCAATCAATTGGTCATTGTTGGTGCATTGAACGAAGGCGGCGGTCGATGGACAGTCATTGACGAAGAAAACTTCTCAATTAAAGCGCCTTCAGGTCTTGATTTAACGCCAAACGACGACAGCGATGATGGTGACAACGGCGGTCTATCTCAAATTGGGTTAACCATCTATGCCGAGGTCAACGATTTAGGTGAAGATGCCGTTGAAAAAGACGCAACAGTGGCAAGAGAAACTGACGTGACACTTGAGTTTCCGACGGTTCTCACGCCGCAAACAAGTGTTGCCGCTGAAATTCAGGTGGCTGATGACGTCCAAATTGAAGCATCGGAAGATAATGCGATCGACCTTGGCACTCAATTGACGTCGAAAGTCGATGCGATTAATGCGGATGGTGTGGAAGATGTTTTGACTGTTGTTATTGATCCATCTGCACCCGGTATTCCTCCAGGCTTGGTGATAACAGGCACTGATATCGATTTTGTCAATGGTAAATACGTTTTCCAAGCAGATATTGATGCTAGTGGCAATATCACAGGTTTGGACGGTTTAACGATGCACTTGGCAGAAGATTACGCTGGTGATTTCGAGTTGCCTGTGAGGTTTGTCACCAAAGACACAGAGTCTGGCGACGAAAAAGAAAACAACGTGCGAATTCCAGTCCAGGTTTTACCGATCGCAGATGTTCCTAGTTCGGCGGGTGATCAGCCACTAGATGGTGATGTTACACCAAATGTGACAGTGGATATCACAGGTACTCTCGGTTTAGACGCGAACAAACAACCTGTTGATGACCTAAATAACGATGTACCAACGGCGGATGGTGTGGGTTATGAAGATGGTTTAATCCAGCTTAATCTGAATGTCGATTTTGCCGACCGTTATAACAATATCCAAGGTGGTCAGGAAACGCTAACGAACATCAAGTTAGAGCTCGATGACACAACACTGGGGGAGTTTGTTGACGCAAATGGCAATAGCTTAGGGACAAGTATTGAGTTTAATGAAGCAGAGATTTTAGCGGGTGCGCTTGATAATGTTCTGTTTAAGCCGAAAGAAAATTATCCCGTAGGTGGGGGACAAAACACCGTCAAGATTAATATCGAAGGAGAGATCACGGACGAGGCTGTATTTGATCAGTCTATCCTAAATAACCCTGGCGATAATATCGACATAAGAACTTTTACTGATGACGTGACATTCGAAGTTACGCCAGTGGTGGACGATATTACGATTACAGGTGCCGATCCTACGAAGCCAATTACCGTGGTTGGTGACGAAGATACTTTAATTTCGTTGAATCAATCGGGCTCAGGGGTTTCGATCAGCTTAAACGATAATGATGGCTCTGAAAGTTTCGTTTCACTCAAGTTAACAGGGATCCCTGATGACTTTGTCGTGCAATCCAATTCCTCTGATTATGTTGTTAAGAACAACGGCGGAGGAGAATGGAGTATTCAGCTAAAAGACCTTACTCAGACATCCGTTGATTTGAGTGACATCCAAATCAAACCGCCTAAAAACTTCAGTGGTGAGGCAGAGATTGGCATTACCGTGTTCATCCAAGAAGAATTGTTACAAGTACCAACTGAGCGAACTAATAACTTTACGCTGGTTGTGAATCCTATTGGCGATGATGTTGATGTGAATCCTGATACTTCAGCTGCGGGGAATGAGGGAGAAGATATTGTTATCAACGTCAATGCGTTGGTGGTTGATAACAAAGAGTCCATCGGAGATGGCGCAACCTACCACGAAAATGATCCGGAGACGCTGAGAGTTGAGATTTCAAATGTCCCTGATGGGGCGAGTGTTTCATTACCTGATGGAACGGTGTTTACTGACCAAGGAAATGGCGTCTTCGTATTAGAAATCGATGCTCAAGATTTGGATCAAGTGGTCTTTAATTCTGGTGATCGCAACGATAACTCATGGGGTGGGTCACTGCATTTCAAAGTGCAAGCGGTTGATACCGGGCTCGATGGTCGCCAAAGTTTAGGTTCAGCCGAGGAGTTTGACGTAGCTGTTGATGTTGAAGCGGTGAATGATCGACCGGAGTTCGTGAATGTCATTGACGTTGAAACACCAGAAGACAACGCTATTCTGCTGGATACATTTGGTATTTCGGATGTGGATGCGGTACTTGATGATCCTACCGCAGAGTATGTCTTGAATATTGCTGTCGATAGCGGTTACTTGGCGCTCGAACCATCGATTATTGCCAATTACGGATTGACGGTTTCTGGAGACGGCACGGGTTCAATTGAACTGAAAGGAACCGTATCTGACCTTAACGCCGCTATCGCTGATGGTTTAGTGGAGTTTAACCCAGCGCTTAACTTCTTTGGTAACGTCAATGTCGATATCACTGTCGATGACCAAGGCAACGAAGGGGTTGTGATTAGCGGTGTCGATGAAACACTCAATTCAAATAGCAGCCAATTTGTAATTGAAGTCACAGAGGTGAACGATGCGCCAACAACATCTGAAGTGACGTTGACAAGTATTGATGAAGACAGCGGCGCTGTTATTGTTACCGCAGCAGACTTGCTGGTTAATGCGGTTGATATTGAGTCGGACAATTTAACCGTTAGCAATGTTACGCTTGTCGACCCTGCAGCAGGGACGCTTACTCAACTGAGCTCAACGGAGTGGAGCTTGGAACCTGCTCCTGATTTTTACGGGGATGTAAGCTTTAATTACGATATTACGGATGATGGCATGACCAATGGCGTCTCGGATCCGAAGACCGTCAGTGGCTCAGCCGTGATGACAGTGCAGGCGATTAACGATGCTCCGGAGATTGATGGCTCAATGGTCACAAATACGATTGTGGAGTCATCGGATCAAAAAATCTCAGGTATCGAAATTACCGATGTTGATTTTGCAGGTATTCATGAGAATGAAATCATGACGGTGTCACTCAGCATCGATGAGGGTGATATAAGTGTCGTTGTCCCGGCGGGGAGTGGCATTACTCAAGGCGTTGGTTTAGCAGGTGAAACTGTACTGATGGGGACTTTGTCTCAGCTTAATAGTCTTTTCGCTTCCACGGATCCGGATGTCGGTGTATTTATTGATGCCAGTGACGTGAACAGCAATTCTATTGCGCTTACCGTTACCGCTGATGACAACGGTATCTTCTATGACAACTTAACGGGTACCTCACTACAAACGTCAGAAACGTTTGATATTAACGTAACGCCTGTCGCTGACGTACCAAACCTGGCCATTTATCAGAGCTTTAGTTACATTCAAAGAATTAGTGCGAGTCAAAGTGCAAGCCGTCAAGGCATCGCGCTGGTGGGTATTATGGCGGCGTTGACCGATGTCGATGAAGTACTGGCCTTAGAGCTCACAGGCGTGCCAAGAGGAGCCACGATCACGAGTGAGGCCACAACATCTAATATCAGCTTTGATGGTACAACATGGACTGTTCCAGAAGATGAAATTGATACGCTACACATCAATAATGCGATCCCGGGAGATTACGATATTACATTGACTGCGGTTTCTACTGCATCAAATGGTGACCAAGCGTATTCAACGCCATTAGACATTAATCTAAACGTTACACTAAATAGTCAAGATATAGATCAGTCTGCTGAAAGTGAAGACAGCTATCTTATTGGTAGTGATGCAGGCATTACTTTAGCAGCCGGTACGGGAGATGATTATATCCTAGGAGGAGATGGAGATGACGTGCTTATCGGCGGGCTAGGCTCTGATATTCTGACTGGTGGTGCGGGTAGCGATATCTTTAAATGGACAGAAGACACGGTGGATAATGGTGCGATTGACACCATCACTGACTTTAGCGTCAATGAGGACACCATTGACCTCAAAGACGTGATCGCTGATTTGAATGATCCAACGGCAGGTATTGATGATTTACTTGCGCACATTCAAGCCGATTACGACGCATCAACAGAAAATGTTTCTCTGAACATTACGACGGATGCAAATGTCCAGCAAACCATTGTTGTGGAAAACTTAGGTACATCGATAGACTTCAACGGTCTTAGTTCCAATGAGATTGTAGAGTCATTGCTGAATCACGGTGTTATTGATAACGGATAAATCTGGATTCAACATAAAACGGGCGGCTTTAACAAGGCGTCCGTTTTTATTGGGAGTTATTGATTTTTATCGAGACTTATTGAATCGAAATAGCACAACATTAGGTAGCAAAAGAGGGCTTGTTACGGATTTGTAGTGACAGGTCGGAACTAAGAAGTTTTAGACGTGGATATCGAGTAAGCTGCCAATGACTTCATTGTTTTTCTCAATGACGGATGCACCCACTCGGTTGTAACCTGCAGCTTGCGTCAGGTTGATGAGTGATTCAACTTTTTGAGAGGAGAGGCTAGGAGTTGAAGCGGTTATTGCGACATCTGCCACTTTAGCCAAATCGATGTTGTGAGAAGCGATCTCTTCTTTCACTTTACTTAAATTATCATTAATGCCATGCGCGGCTTTTTCAGCCATCTGCTGTGACATCTGAAGAATTTGGTGCCCAGATTGAATTCCTGATACAGGCATATCACCACTCCCAATACTATGCTAATGAGAGCATAGGTGGAGTTTATAAAACGTTCAAGTGTTTTATATCAATGATTTGATTAAGCAAACAGTTTAGAAAGCATTTCTCGCTCTTCAACAGAAAGTACTGGGTTTTGCGTTTTGTTTAACTTTACGCTTATCTCACCCTGTAATGATTTCAACTGACTCGCCGTTAAATCGCTGAGCTTTTGTTTAAGTTCATTAAATTGTTGTGCGTTCATCTCAATACCCTCGTTGTAATTCGGTTTATCCTTCATTTCCCGAAATTCTTCGTCCTTTGGATACAACATATTTATTCAACCTAGATAGATTAGAATTTGATCGATTGCTTTTTGTCCGAATATTGTCAAGGTGTGTTAAGTGATACGTCAGATTTTTCCTATGAAGGTACATAATTACCCACTTTGGGGTAGATAGAAAAGTAGAAAGAAAAAAGGAAGCGACAATCCGCTTCCCTTTTATATGCGTGTGTTACTAGTTAACCCTCACTGCAAACTTACTGGCGAGTGAATGTAGCTCTGGGAGCATGCGATAGATAAGGTGAAGTTGCTGCAATACCATGCGAGCGGAACTATCATCTTCATCTCGCCACTCATTCAAGCGTTGCTCAAGTCCTGCGTCGTCAATATTAGATAAATCGCACTCTTCGCAATGCTGGTGAAGCTGTTTATGGAGGACGTCTAAATGCTGATGAATACAGCGGTGTGCATCTAAAACGAGCTTATGAATTGACTCATCTTCAATGCGAGTTCGGTGCGCACCAAGAGCAGAAATATAGTTCAGCATTGCGTGATTTAACGTTAAGAAGCGGAAGCTCTCATCAACGGCAGCACGATATTTACCAGGTTCCGCAAGCATTGTACTGATGGCAGAAGAAAGTGAGGCATCACTGTTATGGGCTTGACGACGAGCAATGCGATAGCTCAAGTTGTCCTTTTTACCAATTCGATACTGACCAATGATCTGATCGAGATACTGTTTGTTAGCATCTATCGCATCCGACATGACTTTGTGCAGCCTTCTCGATTGCCAATCTGGCAAAATAACCAGCACGGCTCCTACAGCAAGCACACACCCGATGAGGGTATCGGCCAGTCGAGGAAGCACAACCGCGTAACCTTCACCTAACTGGTTGAATAAGAAGAGGACCAGAAGTGTGATGAATCCAGTTGCGTATCCGTAATTGTTCATCCGAAAGGCGAAAAACATCACGCCAGAAATAACGATGAATACTAACTGGCTTTCTTGAGAAGGGAAGAAAGTCAGTAATGGTACGCCAATTAACAAACCAGCTAATGTGCCTATGACTCGCGCTGTCAGTTTTTGACGTGTTGCGCTGTAGTTCGGCTGACACACGAAGAGAGTGGTTAAGAGTATCCAGTAACCTCGGTCAATGTTGAATACTTGAATGATTCCATAACCAATCGTCAAGGCAATCGACATACGCAATGCGTGTCGAAACAGCATCGAATCTTTGTGTAAATTCGCGGATATACGCTGCCACATGGCTTTTAATGTGTGCGGGTTAGTATCGGCGAGGGTATCTTCCTCTAGGCCCTCAACATCTGGGTTGTTAATGTTATTCAGTTGCTTTTCTACCGTCGCCAAGTTATTGAATAAATATGTTAACTGCATTAGCAGACGTTTCCAGTGTCCTTGCTTTTGTTCTTCTAAGTAAGCAAGTGAATTTTGCACTTCAGCTAAGGCCAAGATGGACTGATCGGTATGTGAGTATTCATTCCCTAGCTGAATCGCTAATGCAATATCACGACACGCTTGGGCTTGAGATTCCAAAAGATATTTAAAACGAAACAGCACATCAGAACGTTCAAATTCAGTTGCTAAATCTTGATAGCGGTAATGGCTAGAGCTGACTCGTTCGTGGATGTCTTGAGCGATGAAGTAGATATTTAAGAATCGGTCACTAGGGCCATCAATGTGGCCGCGTTTCGAGCGGTTTAGTAATGTGGCTTTGCAAGCGTTTAGCGCCATCACCGTCGCTGCGTTGCACTTGGCGGCTTCAATCCGAAGTGGCTGTGGCGTTAGGTTGGTGACAGGGTGAAAGAGCTTGGCTTTCGCATCGAGATAATTTGCCATTTGGAAGAACACATTGGCTAAGCTTTGTTGCACAGGCTGAAGAGGCCAAAATATCTGCCAAATCATCGACATGAAGTAATACCAAGCAGCACCAGTTAAAAGCAGTAGTGGCTGAAACCAAATGTTAGTACTTTCATGCGCACCAAGCATGGTGTAAATGGCGATCAGCAAAGAGCCAAAAGCAATGCTCGCGTATTTAGGACCTATCGCTCCAAGAATGATAAAACCAAAGGTTGAGATAAATAACCCTAATGCAAATGCCCAAGGGGTGTCGAACAAGATTTCAATTGAGAAAGCGGCGAGCGCAAAACAGAGAAAGGTCAGAATCAGCGCCTTGATGCGCCCAGTGAAGCTGTCATCACTCTCTGCCAAAGCAGCAGCAATAACGCCCAATATTAGCGGCGTGATCAGCGTGTTTTGCTCGAAGTACCAAGTCGGGATAACCACACCCAGTAAGGTGATTAGGATAAGAACGCTGTAATTTATGGTCTTGTTTGCCCAATAGAGCCGAAATTTAGAAGTTGCTTGCACAATGCGCCTTATGTTTCCGATGAAGAACGGGGGAATACTACCAAACCCACTATAGCGCGTTTATGATTTACTTTAAGAAAAATTCGTTGTTGCTGATAAAATCAACAGGGATGTCATTGACTTATACTAAAGCAGCCATGCAATGTGTCTATAATTGTAAAGTCAGCTTCAAATAGAATGAGCTTTAGGTTACTAAATCGACAGTAATGTGAATTTTATTAAAGAATAAAAGAAGATGCTTACTTAGGTGCTCGCCATTGCTACAATTTGGCGCCTTAAAATGATATAAATCGACAACTTCTAAATTAAAAGGCGCACGTTTCATGCAGCTCACTGCCACTAGCAAAGCACAGTTTTTTATTCAAAATGAGTACCATCACGTCGAAATAAAAGAGAACAGTGTTTTATTAAGCTCAATAGGCAGTGAAGAACATATTCCTTTTACGATCTGGAATGGCAAAGTTAGCGTAAAGCGTGGGTTGTTATGGAGCTCTTTGCAGTTTTTTGCTCATGAGCACGAAGGCAAACAACAAAGCTGGCTAGTACAAGGGCTACCGTGGCCACAATGCCGTAAGTTTGCTCTTGAAGCTGTTCGTCAGTATCAAGAATGGCACAATACTCAGTGCCGAAAACTGGCTGAGTATCTACCTAAGTGGGAAGAAGAGCTCTACAAACTTAAGCATCTTCCTGCCTATCTATCGCACTCTCAAGTGGTCTCCTGGGTGGAAAGTCTTAACCAAGAGTTAAGCGAAATGAAAACCACTCTAGAAGAAGCCAAAATGCGCATGCCGAATCGCATGGCGGAAATCGAACCTTGGCTTGTTGATACGTCTGCGACGCTTGGTGAGCGTAATCGTGATTGGCTTGAGGAAGAACGTCCGAATTGGGAAGTGCTGTTTAATCGCATAGAATCTTCGCCTTTAAACTTATCCCAGCAATATGCGGTGTTGCTCAACGATGATCACAACTTAGTCCTTGCTGGCGCAGGCTCTGGCAAAACCAGTGTTTTAACGGCTCGAGTTGCATACTTGCTGCAAAGCCACCAGGCTCAAGCAGAAGAGTTGCTTATGCTGGCTTTCGGTCGTGATGCCGCGACTGAAATGAAAGAGCGTTTAGTGGATAAAGTAGGCATGGCCGCAGACGGTGTGCGTGTGAATACGTTCCATCAACTAGGCTTATATATACTCAATCAAGTTGAGCAACAGCCTGTTGAGATCAGTCCGTTGGCGTTAGATGACAACCAGCGAACAGCATGGTGTGTAGATTGGCTGAAAAAGCATTGGATGACGCCTACTAACTTTAAACGTTGGCAAAAACATTTAGACAAATGGCCGATTGCCTATTTAAAAGGGGACGATGAGTTAGGAAGTCACTCAGAAAACCCAAAACTGATCGCGTGGCTAGACTCTCAGTTGTCTCACTTAGCTGCGGTAGGGCTAACCAAAAAGCAAGTGCAAGAAAAGTTGGTAAATCACCAAGACTATACTCGTTTAAACAGCGAACTCGCCTTGTGTTGGCCATGTTTTACGGCGTGGCAGAAAATGCTTAAAGAAAGCAATCAAGTGGATTTCCCTACCATGATCAGTCGTGCGACAGATTATGTAAATAAAGGGAAATTTGTCTCCCCATGGCGCTTCATTATGGTCGATGAGTACCAAGATATCTCTCCAGACCGTTTAGCACTGATTGAAGCACTGTGCGAATCCACACCGAAACAAGCGGGTGCGACGTTGTTTGCGGTTGGTGATGACTGGCAGGCCATCTATCAGTTTGCTGGTGCGGACGTCGATCTTATCACTGGGTTTAAAGAGCGCTTTGCTCACTCTACCGTTCATCATCTAGATACGACTTATCGTTTCAACAATCAGATTGGTGATGTGGCAAACACTTTTGTTCAGCAAAACCCATCGCAATTGCCGAAAACACTAAATAGCCACAAGCAACGTAAGCAGAAGAGTGTGCATACCGCACCGAGTAACCAAGTTGAAAAGATCTTGGATCAATTGAATCAACAAGCCAAGCAAACCAAGTCAGTTTTATTGTTAGGACGTAATCATTATCACAAGCCCGACTTGTATGACGATTGGTTGCGACGTTTTCCTAATCTCGATATTCGTTTTATGACTTGCCATGCGAGTAAAGGGCGAGAGGCTGATTTTGTCATTATTCTTTCTGTGGATGAGGGGCAATTCCCTGCGAAGAAGAAGCAAATTCACATTGATGGCGCATTGACCGAGTCCAAAGACAAATTCCCTCACGCAGAAGAGCGCAGGCTGTTTTACGTGGCGATTACGCGTGCGAAAGAGAAGGTTTGGATTACGCACACTGGCGCTGGGTCCGCATTTGTTCAAGAGCTCGTCAATGGTGATTATCCGATCATCACTTCGCGTTGAAGGCAGAGTTCTGAATTTTAGAAATAATAAAGGCGATACTCAGTATCGCCTTTACGTTATTCGGTTGGCATCAAAGCTTACATGCGTTCAGCAAGATACGCTTCGTAATCCGGTACTTCAATATCCACTTCTTGCTCAAGAAGAGGGGAGTTAAACAGGAACTTAGCGGTGGCTCGGTTCGTTGCCACAGGAATATTCCAAACGCTAGCAATACGAAGAAGCGCTTTAACGTCTGGGTCGTGAGGTACGGCGTTTAGCGGATCCCAGAAGAAAACGAGAACGTCGATCTTACCTTCTGAAATGAGCGCGCCAAGTTGTTGGTCACCGCCCATTGGGCCACTGATCATGCTCTTAATCGCCAGTCCAGTTTCTTTGCTCAACATGTGTCCGGTTGTGCCAGTCGCGTAAAGAAAGTGACTCTGCAGTTTTTCTTTGTTTTCTTTTACCCAGCGAAGTAGCTCAGGTTTGCAGTTGTCATGGGCAACCAAAGCCACATGTTTGTGGGTTGGCATGGTACGAATGGTTTTTTGCATCAAGATGTTTCCGTTTGTATGATTTTAAAATTGTTGTTATTTAATAGAACACGTTTTTTGTCTTTCAATCAACAGCCTTAACACGGAATGTCGGCCTATATTCTGACGGAGATAACGATTCTTCGATCGTATCGTCATGAAGTGTCTTCGGAGTCAGTGGTTTGATCGTTGGTGAGGCATGTTTGTCATACTCTTTGCCCCTTAAGTAATGTGCTGCTTGCATGACGGAAAGCCTGCCTTGCTGCACCATTTTATCTGTTGGTGCGAAGAGCACTTTGTTACGCAATAGTCCTCGGTAAACACCATGACTTAAGTACACAGAAACCAAGCCGATCTCCTCAGCTTTGCCAGCGCTACGCAGTTCACTGATAGCGGCTTCAATCGCAACCGCGCTGCCAACGATATAATCTATATTTCCCATATCAATCACACGTTGAACCAGGTTACGCTGTAACTCTTTGTCGTTGTCTGCCCAAAACGAGTCAACGATGTTGATATCACTTCCTTGGATCGCTTCATAAAATCCGGCAGTCACGGGCTTCGTACCTCCACGAGTACGCGGCCCCAAAAGTAAGGCAATGTTTGTTTTTCCTGATCCCTTTGGATGACGAGCAGCCAGATATTTTCCTGCTTCGTATCCCATCCAGTGCCAGTCAACACCGACCGTACCTTTTAACAGCTCACTTTGCTCTTCATCCAGATCGAGTTGGTTCACAGTAGCAAAGACAGGAATGTTTCCGACCCAATTCTTAAGCGAATGTTCATAGGCCTGTGGGTCCACGGTCCCAAGGACAATCGCATCTGCTCCCCATTGGCTGCACAGTGCGAGTTGTTGCTCTTGACGCGTTTTGTTTGGGTAGCCACCCGCTTCAAGGACTCTCAGCTCGACGCCTTCTTTTTTCGCTTCGGACACCATTCCATAGTTTACGGATAACCAGTATGAATCCTTTAGGTGAGGGTAAATGGCACATACTTTTTCTGCTGCAACCACTGGTAAAGAAGCGACGAGGGCTAATGTGACTGCAGAATGTTTGAAAATTGTGCGAAATGCGTGTTGATTTTTAACCATGAAATGAAGTTCGTTGGCATAGATTAAGTAAACACTGCAAAATATAACGTAATATGTCGCTGAACACGAACATTAAGGTCATGAAAATATGTTGCTAGCAACCGCAAGCATCGGTCGTAAACTCTTGTTGTCTTTCATTGCGATGGCAATGCTGGTTATGTTATCGGCACTTATTGGTGTGTCTGGATTTTCTTTAGTTGCTAAGACGGAAAGAAATGTCGTGGATTCTGCAATTCCCGCCATGATTGAAGCGAGGCAAGTCTCTGAGTTGAGTACTCGCATCATTTCGTCTGTACAACTGTTATCAAACGCAAGAAACGAGCAGGAAAGAAAAGAGTCTGGACGTGTGCTTTTCGAACAGCTCGAATCATTGCTTACTCATATCAAAGAGCTGGGGAGTGAGTCGTTTGATTCTCAATTGCTAGAAGATCTCGAGAATAACGTCCAGAACGTTATCGACAACTTGGCAGAACTTGGTGTTTCGGTTGAAAGAAAGCTGTGGCTGGCAAAAGAGATTGATACTCGTGTCGAAGAGATGCGCTTACTGAGTGAAGAGTTGGAACAGCTAACTCGCACGCAAGTTCAGAACACGAGCACCATTGCCGTTGCTAACGTCACACATATCTATGACTTATTAGAATCGAATAAAAAATCGCAAGTTTATCAGGCACTAGATGCGCTGGTGGAAGTGGATCTAGATCTGACAGAGCGATTGCATGAGCTGCACTTATTGGCTTTTAAAATGCTGAATCAAATTGAAGAAGCTCGCACATTAACCAATATTGAGCGAATCCAGCAGGTGCAAAGTGATTTTGAAAGTAATCTCAAAATCATGAAGCGCCGTGTGCTTGCCGTAGAAGATCCCACTCGCTCTAAACAAATGAGCCAACTACTAACAGAGCTCGGTAAGCGTCAGGTCGTGTTCACTATTTTGATGCAGCAGTATGAGAATAACGAACAATCTCAACAACTGATGCAAAAGACACTGGAATTGTTTTCGGAGCTGAATGGCACCGTAAACAAATTGGTTGATGATTCAAACAAAACGACAACCGTCGCTGTGGATGAATTGACGAGCACGCTGAAATTCGCTCAGTGGTCTCTAACGGTGATTTCAATTGTTGGTTTGATTGTGTTGGTGCTGATTTTATGGCGTGTTGTATACCTTTCTGTGGTTAAGCGATTGGCAGAGTACTCTGCTGCGTTGCTTTCTGTGGCGCAGGGTAACTTAGCCGTCGAGCTGGAGGTAAAAGGCAAAGATGAGCTAGCGCATATGGGGCAAGCTATCATCACGGCTCGAAATACAGCGCAAGCGCTAAAAGTGGTCGCAGAGGGAGAAGCTCAAGCCAAGCGAGAGCTCGAAGAGCACAAAGAGCACTTGGAAGAGCTCGTTGAGCAACGCACTTCGCAGTTAAAACAAGCGAACCGCCGTTTGAATGAAGAGGTTTTGAATCACGCGAAAGCTCGTAAGCAAGCAGAGCAAGCGAGTCGAGCTAAATCAGCATTCTTGGCGACCATGAGCCATGAGATCAGAACGCCGATGAATGGGGTGCTCGGAACGGCACGTCTGTTGATTGACTCAGGCCTCAATCCTATTCAAAAGCGTTATGCGGAAATCATCAACCGCAGTGGTAAAACGTTGCTCGCGATTCTGAATGATGTGCTGGACTACTCCAAGATTGAAGCTGGGCATTTAGAGATTCGCCACATGGGCTTCGATTTACACCAAATGGTTGAAGACACTTTCCAGTTAATGAACAGCCGAGCTCAAGAGAAGAAGCTGTTGTTTTCCTATCATATTGAAAGTGATGTAAGTCGCTATTGGAAAGGGGATGTCACCAGAATCAGTCAGGTGCTGAACAACCTCGTCGGAAACGCGATTAAATTTACTGACGAAGGTGAAATTGATATCTATGTTAGCCTCAACCCAGAGGATGAGTCGCAAGTCCTATTCGAAGTATCAGATACCGGGATAGGTATTGCCAAAAAAGATCAGAGAACGTTGTTTGATGCCTTCACGCAAGCCGAAGGTGGGATGAGTCAAACTGGAGGAACGGGGCTTGGCCTTGCCATCAGTAAACGAATCATTGAAGCGATGGGCGGTATTTTAGAAGTCGATTCTGAAGAAGGACATGGCAGTCGATTCTGGTTCTCCATTCCATTAGAGGAAAGTGAACCTGTTGAAACCGGTGCAGTGGCAACCGCGCGCTGCAAAGTGAAAGCGAAAGTCTTGTTGGTAGAAGACAATGAAGTAAACCGAGTGGTTGCGGAAGGCTTTTTAGAAAGCATGGGCCACCAGGTCGTGATTGCAGAAAACGGCTCACAGGCAGAGCAACTGATCAGCACGCAGGATTTTGATATCGCTTTAGTCGACATCAACTTGCCAGACTGTGATGGAACCGAGTTAATCCAACGTTTAAAACAAATTGAATGTAACAAACCAGCCAATAAAGCCCTTGCTGCTACGCCTATGATCGCAGTGTCTGCGCACGTTTTTGCCGAAGAAGTTGAGCGCTATTTAGCTGCAGGTTTTGACGGGTATTTACCTAAACCATTGGCAAAAGAAGCTCTAGCGGCATTGATTCAGGATGCGCTGGATGGAAAACCGTTGTTGTTGCCACAAAATGCCGACTGTACCCCGTTTGATCAAACTTCGCCTCAAGAACAAGCGATACAATCAAAGGTTGTTAAAGTCCCTAAAACAGAGGAATCAGATGTGGTCATCATTAACCCGAGCGTGATTGAGTCCGATATGAAAATCTTGGGCAGAGAGAAGATGTTGCACATCATTAATCTGTTTAGAACGACCAGTGCCGATGTACTAAGCAAGCTGCAAGCGTCTGCTGGTGGTAATGACAGTAAACAAGTGAAGAACCTTGCTCACAAACTAAAAGGCAGCGCAGGGAGTTTAGGGCTTACGGCATTAATGAACTCTTGCCAAGAAATTGAAGCTGCGCCTCAACCTTTAGATACCTACATGGCGACTAAAGATCAATTGGTGTCTCAAGTGTCTGAATCAATTCAAGCTCTTGATGAGTTGATGGCGAAGTAAATCAATTGCATCCCAAAAAACAAAAACCTCCGGCAAGCCGGAGGTTTTTTCTTATTCGGTCATGTCATCTTCCCACTCGAATCGAGTGTCTAGGGCATAAGGGTCGTCATCAAAAGGATGCTCCACTTTGCCACGCAAGTATTCGAGTTGATGCTCAAGCATGTTGACCGTTTCGTAGTCTCCCTCAGAACAAGCAACGTAAATCTGTTGTTCAAGAGCGGCAATGTTATCTCGGATACCCATGAGAACCCCCTTAAATCATCATCGATTCTCAAAACGATTATAGTCAAGTAATCCAAATTCGATCGGTTGTTTTGTACGGTACCAATTGTGCAGACGATCGCTAAACGGCCAGAATTTTTCTGAGCTTCTGCGAATCGCAAAATTATCCAATAACTTAACGTAATCGGATTCATTTTGGATGGCACTAAATTGATCGACAAATTCTTTTACTTGATTTTCGTTGATCGAGAAAAATGCCGCTGGGTAGCTTCCCACAACGCCACGTACGATGGTCATATCATCGTTAGCAAAGTCGCGGTTGCTTTCTTCATCAAACAAGCTAGAAATATTCGTGTGTGCATTATTGTGAAGTAGGGTGAATAACTCATCTTTTCCAGACTGGCTTCTCACCATAAGCATGGTGATTTGCGGAACGGTTTTCAGGCCTTCTCCACGAACTTGGCCAATACGTTGGAGCTGTTTTTCACTTTGAGCAGAAAGCTCAGTATCTTTAACCTCGTAGCGCGGAAGAAGAACATCTGAAACTCGTTCTCTAAGCAACTCGACTAACTCTGTTTTTGGATCGTCAGTTTTGTACTCGACGCTGGTTGGTTGGTTAAATGGCTTCACGTTGCGTTGTAAAAAGTCACTTAACTGTGGACTTTGATCTTTATACCAGCTTGATTGCAGTTCATGACGCATGTCGGTTGGCAGCAAAGATATAAAGTTACTTTCGCCTTCCAGACGCAAGAAGTCCATGAACATTCGTGTCATGAGTTGGTGGCCGAAGTTGCCGTACACATCAAACCCAGCAACGAGCAAATAGTGGATGCGTTCTAGTAACGCGTAGTCAAGAATCCATACCGTTTTCGGCTGCTCGCCAACTAACCCTTGTACGACTGACGCGCTGTCAAAGTGGCGGAAAATCGTTAATGCCGCATTGTGGTTGGTGCCATTACCGTCCCAAATTACGTCGGTGGATAGGTTTTCGCCTTCCTTAAACCAGTTATTGGTAAATTCAGACTTGGCTTCTAGGTAGCGAGCTTGCTGACGCGCGTATTTAACCCAGTTGGTAACAGGCAGAGTGTTGCTTTCCTGCTCTGCTGGCAGTCTTAGGTTATCAGCCTGAGAGCGGTAAAACTCGTTTACTTCAGGGATATCTGCTTTATCTGGATCTAGAAAGAATATCCAAAAGCGATCATTGATAACGTTCAGTGCAAGTTGGCCACGACAAACAGGCCCTTTAATGTAAGCCATGATCGTGTTTTGCGCGTTGTCCAACATAAACTTGAAGCGTGATTTAACCGGAAGGTCGATAAATGATGTCATCGGGTTTGCAGCAACTTCAGGTTCATAACTCGGTAGTTCATTAACCATGTAATCAGCATCGATAAACCATGTGTTCCAGTTTTCAATACGTTGCTTGTTTAACGCGAACGGCATGTGCGTTTTATCTACAATCGTCCCTTGTTCTGGAACAATTCGATAAAACACGCGCTCAACCCCGGGGTCATCGTACGGGCGACGTGTTGAAATACGTTTTACTGGTTGCCCCGGTGGAGTAGAAGAACGAACTAATGTAAAGAATCGAGGATCTTCAGTGAGCTCTGAAAAGTAGAGGTGAGACAAAAACAAATGCTCGTAAATATAGCGAGCCATCAGTTGATTTTTTAGATCAGCGCGATTGAGCAAAGTTTCATACTTGTCGATTTGAGCTTGCTCTTGTTCACTAATTGGTTGGTGAACGTTCATTATCGCGCCGTTTTCCAGCCAAGTCATCAGTGTGTGGTATTCACTGTTTGATAGGTTTGGCATACCAAAAGGCATTCCCCAGGTTGGGTTATCTTTTTCGTACTGTTCGTACTCTTCAATTGTTGGACAGGTTTGTTCTCGGTCTATCGAAAAATCAAAACCTTCTAACTGGACTTGATCAGGCAGCGGGTGGCGTTCTTTTTGTTGTAGCAAACGTGCAATGAGGCCTGCATCAATGTTGGCCGCCATGCTCTGATCACGTTCGTTAAGTACCGGATGAAAACCCGCATCGCGCCACTCTTGGGTTGTCTCTGCATCTTCGAATAAGCGTGTTGGCGCGGCGGCAGTAAGTCTTGTTCCTTCATATACCAGTGCTTTGCTCGCGCCACGGTCAATACCCTCAACTGAAGAAAGCTTAAGCTGACATGGTGCATCGTAGCACGCATGACAGACGACACAGCGGTTATCCATAATGGGTTTGACTTCGCTTTGGAAGAAGTTTGCTTGAGGTGTAGCTACGTCCGCCGTACGTTCACGAACGAGCTGTGGACCAAACAGTTGGTCATAGTTAAGGCCCGCATAGGTTGCACAGCCAGCAAACAATGTAGCAATGCAAAGTATAAAAATTAAGCGCAAATTCATTGAGTTATTTTACGTGATTAGAATTTGCATTAATTAAAGCAAAATAAGCGGTCAATTACCAAAAGTTGGAGCAATTCGCCGCGATTTCTTTACTTTTTCGCATGCTTAAATACATAACCTTGTCGATGAACGGTCTGAATTCGATCCGCGTTAATCCCTTCGCTAACCAGTCGTTTTCTTATTCTACTAATGTGCATATCGAGTGCGCGGTCATGCTCTGAGAACGTGCGCTTCAGTACCGTTTCATAAAGGAAAGGTTTGCTAAGTACTTGATCTTGATAATGAGTCAGAGTACGGAGCAGCTCGAATTGAACGCTTGTAAGCTTAACTAACTTTTTGTCTGGCGGACGATTTATCATCACAGTATGGCTGTGCTTGTCCAGTACGAGCTCATATTCATTATTGAGACCGTTATCGGAAGCTGCCGTCTTAGGAGCAGACGAAAGGGTAGACTCAAACATATTGGCATTTTAATTATTAATGATAGTAAAAACTATTATCATTAATGTTGGCGTGAAATCAATGCTGTATTTTATTTGTAATGCAATATGTCTGAGTCATATCAAAATTCTGATATGGAAGAAATAACTCTACGACGGAAAGAGCATCAATTTAAATCGCCAAATCAATAAGTATTACCACAATTTCTAAAGCAAATAATCAGCTATTTTGGAGACTAGAGCAGCTGTTAATGTCTCTAAAGTTCTTATTTCTAAGATTCGCTTATCCACTATTTCTAGACTATACATTCTGTTGCAGGAAGCTCTTTTCTAATACACACAGAGGTTTATATGACAGCGAAATATGGCGTAAAACGTCGATTAGCGATTCTTGCCGCCGCCTTAATTGGCGCGACAAGTAGCAGTATCGCGGCAGAGAAACCTAACATTCTCGTCATTTGGGGTGATGATATTGGCCAGTCCAATCTCAGTGCTTACACCTTCGGCTTGATGGGATACAAAACACCAAACATAGACAGCATCGCGAAAGAGGGCATGATGTTCACGGATTATTACGGTGAACAATCTTGTACTGCGGGCCGTTCTACTTTTATCACCGGCCAGACCGTCCTTAGAACGGGTTTAAGTAAAGTAGGGCTTCCTGGCGCAGATCTTGGCTTGAAGGAAGAAGATGCCACCATTGCCGAAATGTTGAAGCCGATGGGCTATATGACGGGTCAATTTGGTAAAAATCATTTAGGCGACAAAGACGAACACCTGCCTACTAACCACGGCTTCGATGAATTTTTTGGCAACCTTTATCACTTGAACGCCGAGGAAGAACCAGAAAACGTCGATTACCCTAAAGATCCAGAATTTCGTAAAAAGTTTGGTCCACGAGGCGTTATTCGCTCGTACGCTGACGGCAAAATCGAGGACACCGGGCCTCTGACTCGCAAGCGTATGGAAACCGTGGATGAAGAGACGTTGGATGCGGCACTCGATTTTATGGATCGTGCCGTCAAAGCTGAAAAACCTTTCTTCGTCTGGTGGAACGCAACGCGTATGCATTTCCGCACCCACGTGAAAGAAGAGAATTCGGGAAAAACAAGGCATCAGTGAGTATGCAGATGGCATGGTCGAGCATGATAATCATGTCGGCCAACTACTGAAAAAAGTGGACGATTTGGGCATAAAAGACAACACGATAGTCTTTTATTCAACCGATAATGGTCCGCACATGAACTCGTGGCCAGATGCAGGTACAACGCCATTCCGTGGAGAGAAAAATACCAACTGGGAAGGTGCGTATCGAGTCCCTGCGATGGTACGTTGGCCGGGTAAAATTAAAGCTGGCGCTGTCTCGAATGATATCATGCACCATATGGACTGGATGCCAACTTTCGTTGCTGCCGCAGGTGATGACAGTATCAAAGAGAAATTACTCAAAGGCTATAGTGCGAATGGTAAGAAATTCAAAGTTCATCTCGATGGTTACAACTTCCTGCCATATTTAACTGGCAAAGAAGAGAAAGCACCGCGTGAAGAGATTTTTTACTTCTCGGATGATGGAGACTTAACCGCACTTCGTTATAACAAGTGGAAACTGGTTTTCATGGAGCAACGAGCAAAAGGTACGCTGCGCATTTGGGCGGAACCATTCACCACACTTCGTGTTCCTAAGATCTTCAACTTACGTATGGACCCTTACGAAGTAGCTGATATCACTTCCAACACCTACTATGATTGGATGCTAGACCGTGCTTACATGCTGGTTCCTGCCCAAGCTTACGTAGGCAGATTCCTCGAAACGTTTAAAGAGTTCCCACCAAGGCAAAAAGCAGCAAGCTTCTCGCTCGATCAGGTGATGGAGAAATTAAAAGAGAACCCAAATAAGTAGGCTAGTGCTACGTAAGCAATACGATGCAACCATATAGAAAAGAGGCTCATATGAGCCTCTTTTTTCCGTCTAATAAAAGCTTTCAGAGCAACGAATGGCAAAGAAAATGCGAATCAACAAGGCCTACAAGGAAACTGGCTCGTAGTGGGCTGCCGTTAAGTTCGCTTTAATTTTTTCACGTAGCGCAATATGAGCAGGGTTGTTCATCTCTCGCTTATGGTAAACAAACTTGTAAGGGATAGCGCATATAGAAATAGGGCATTGCAGAACTTGAAGCTTAAGGGCTTTACTCCATTTGTTTGCAAAAGATTGAGACACTAAGCCTAAACAATCGCGTTGCGCGACGTACAACGCCATACCAGCAAGCGAAGATGTGATCAAATCGACTTTTCTCTCTTGAATAGTTTCTTGGGATAGCTGTTCAAAACCGCTCATGTTGTTCCATTTCCCTGAAAACAAACAGTGAGTTTCCTCATAAAACTGCTCTTTTGAGAGCGAGCCTTGCACGCGGGGATGATTCTCACGACAGATAATCACCGCCTCTTCTTCGTAGGCATCTTCAATAATAAATGCGGCATCTTTTGTGATAACAGTATCAATGACAAGATCGACTTTTTGTTGTCTTAGAAGCTCAAATAATAAGAACTTTTCGGGTGGCGATTCATAAAAAATAGTGTTCTTTATCGGGTCCATAATGTGCAATAAAATTTCGGAACAACACACTTCAAAATGATTCTTATCGGATATCGCATTATCAATAATATTAACCGCTTGCTGGAATTGCGGTAGCAGCTGATAGGCGGTAGATGTTAGTGCGATACCTCGCCCTTTTTTGACAAATAATTGCTTATCGACCACTTGTTCTAAACGCTTTATTGCAGCGCTCACAGCGGGTTGTGTCAGCCCCAATTGTTCCGCGGCTTTCGTATAAGATTGGAACTCCGCGACAACAAGAAAAGTTTGGATCAAATTCAAGTCCATAACGTTACTCATAAATTTAATTTATAGGTTAACTAATTCTGACTGCATTTATCGCCTGAAATTAGTGCTTTATCTTATATCAACAATGGTATTGAAAAGCGAATACCATTTTTACGCACTAGCGAACTCTTGGAGATAATATGAAAAATGCGACCAAAACGAGCAGTAAAAAACTCGTACTTAACGCATGTACGTTAGCATTAGGCGCTGCATCTGCAGTTGCACACGCAGCGGACAAACCCAACATTCTTGTCATCTTTGGTGATGATGTTGGTTACTGGAACCTTAGTACCTACAACCAAGGCATGATGGCGTACAATACGCCGAACATCGATAGCATTGCTAAAGAAGGTGCGAAGTTCACTAACTTCTACGCACAGCAAAGTTCGACAGCAGGCCGTTCTGCATTCATCACTGGTCAAATGCCAAAACGTACTGGTCTATCAAAAGTGGGCTTACCAGGCGCTCCGCAAGGTATCTCGGAAAAAGATCCAACGATTGCAACCGTGCTTAAGCAAATGGGTTATGCAACCGGACAATTTGGTAAGAACCATTTAGGCGACCGAGACGAACACCTTCCTACCAACCACGGTTTTGATGAGTTTTTCGGCAACCTATATCACTTGAACGCGGAAGAAGAGCCAGAGAACGTGGATTATCCTAAAGATCCAGAGTTCAAGAAGAAATTTGGCCCTCGTGGCGTAATCCACTCTTACGCTGACGGCAAAATTGAAGATACCGGTCCACTTACGCGTAAGCGTATGGAAAATGTTGACGGTGAATTCCTTGATGCTGCGGAAACCTTCATAGAAAAACAAGTAAAAGCAGATAAGCCGTTCTTTACTTGGTTTAACACCACTCGCATGCACAACTTCACGCATGTTCCTGAAGAATACCAAGGTAAAACAGGTGCTGGTTTCTACGCGGATGGTGTCAAGCAGCACGATGATCAAATCGGTCAGCTACTTAATAAGATCAAAGAGTTGGGTGTGGATGACAATACAATCATTGTTTACACCACTGACAACGGTCCTATGGTTGATTTGTGGCCTGATGCAGGGATGACACCATTTCGCTCTGAGAAAAACACTGGTTGGGAAGGCAGTTTCCGTGTGCCGATGTTGATTAAATGGCCTGGAAACATCGAAGCAGGTAAAACGTTCAACGGCATGATGTCATTAGAGGACTTCTTCCCGACATTGGTTGCTGCAGCGGGTGACACCAAAGTTAAAGATGAATTACTAAAAGGCAAGAAAGTTGGTGATATGGACTATAAAGTTCACCTAGATGGTTACAACCAACTGCCATATCTAACGGGTAAGTCAGACAAATCTGCTCGTAACGAATTCGTTTACTGGAGCGATGACGGTGATCTTGTGGCATTACGCCAAGGAAAGTACAAGTTCCACTTTATGATTCAAGAGAATGAAACGGGCATGGATGTATGGCGTAAGCCTTTCACTAAACTTCGTGTTCCATTGATCTTCGACTTGAGTATCGATCCATTCGAACGTGGTGACCAAGGTATGGGTTACTCTCGTTGGATGTACGAGCGTTCATTCCTAATGATGCCAGCGGTAGAGAAAGTGAAAGAGGTAATGGGTACGTTTAAAGAGTTCCCACCTCGCATGGAAGCAGGTTCATTCGTACCTAAGTCTTCTAAGTAATAAAGAACATCGATAATCCATAGCGCTCTTCGGAGCGCTATATACCCAAATAGCTTCCCGTTTACTGCACTACGCTTGCGAGGTTATTTGGGTATATTAAATAGTGAGAAACGTATGAGTAAGATTTCCCCTCGCCATTCTACTACTATGCCTATTGTGCCTCTTAAAACGGCGTCTAAAGCAACGGTTCCGGGTGCGTACGACCGTCGATTCCATGTGATGGCAAAGCCAGGCGGAGCAAAATGCAATATCGATTGTCAGTACTGCTTTTATCTGCATAAAGAAAATCTATTGCACCAAGAAAAGCAGCCAAAAATGGACGATGCAACACTGGAAGCGTTCGTGAAAAGCTACATCGAAAGTCAGGATGGCGAAGAAATTGTTTTCTCATGGCAGGGCGGTGAGCCAACGCTACTTGGGTTGGACTATTTCCGCAATGTTGTAGCTCTGCAAAAGAAACATCAGCCGAAAGGCGTTCGCATTGAAAACGACCTTCAGACCAACGGCATTTTGCTAAACGATGAGTGGTGTGCGTTTTTAAAAGAGCACAACTTCCTAGTTGGCTTGTCGATTGATGGGCCACGAGAGCTGCACGACAAATATCGCAAAACCCGCAGCGGTAAGCCGACGTTTGATCTGGTGATGAAAGCGGTAGATAAGCTCAAAGCGCATGGCGTGAAATTCAATGCGTTGGTGACGGTCAATCGGCACAATGCGAAATACCCGCTCGAAGTGTATCGATTTTTAACCCAAGAATTAGGTGTGACATACATTCAGTTTGCACCGGTGGTTGAAGCGAACGACTTCCAAACAACCGCACCGCAGTTTTGGAACGAACAGAGGATCCCAACCAAAGGCAGTGATCTGGCGAAACCGGGTCATCCAATGTCTGTTGTGACGGATTGGTCGGTCGATCCTGAAGATTGGGGACGCTTTTTAATGGCGACCTTTGAAGAATGGGTGAATAACGATCTTGGCCGTGTACTGGTTAACCTGTTTGAAACCGCGGTAGCGCAAGTAATGGGGAAACCGTCTCAGCTTTGCGTGACGGCGGAGTTTTGTGGCAAAGGCTTGGCGATTGAGCACAATGGCGACGTGTTCTGTTGCGACCACTATGTATACCCAGAATACAAACTCGCCAACATTCATGAACACTCATTGAATGACATGGCCTTCTCTACACGACAATACACGTTTGGCATGGCAAAACGCGAATCTTTGCCGATGTATTGTAAGCAGTGTCCCTACTTGCCTTATTGCTGGGGCGAGTGTCCGAAAAACCGTTTGATCAAAACGCCGAATGACGAGGCTGGACTAAACTATCTGTGTTCGGGAATCAAAATGTTCTTTGATTACGCGTTACCGATGTTGGTTGGTCTTGCACAGCTTCTCCAATCTGAAGAACCGCAAAGATAACATAGTGAATATAACCTTAAGTTATTTCATTTGTTCTTATACTTAACTATTGAAAAGACGGCTTAAACCACTGAAAAGGTACCCTATGAACCACGCACAACAAGCGATAAAAGAACTCATCGAACAAACAGAAAAAAGCGTCATTGGACAAAGCCACGTGGTTCGAGCTTTAGTCATCGGGTTATTAACGAACGGGCACATTCTTCTAGAAGGTTTGCCGGGAACGGCAAAAACACGTTCTGTAAAATCGTTGGCCAACTTGTTAAACACCAGTTTTGGTCGAATCCAGTTTACGCCGGACCTTTTGCCATCGGACGTGACGGGAACCGAGGTTTATCAAGAGTTGGATGGCAAGCCGCAACTCCATTTTCAGCCAGGGCCAATTTTTAACAGCATAGTGCTTGCCGATGAGGTCAACCGTGCGCCAGCCAAAGTACAAGCAGCACTGCTTGAAGCCATGGCCGAAGGCACAATCACGGTAGGTGATAAAACTCACGTATTGCCAGACTTGTTTATGGTGCTTGCAACGCAAAACCCAGTAGAACAAGAGGGCACGTATCCGCTGCCAGAAGCACAAATGGACCGTTTTATCATGAAGGTTACCGTCGATTACCCAGAAGATGAAGCCGAACGTGACATCATTCGTTTGGTGCGCAGTGAAGAATTAGGTGCGGAAACCAGCAGCGAAATTATTACGCCAAAACACATCGAGCCAGATGTGGTGCTAGAAGCACGTCGTCAACTACCTGATATTGTTGTGTCAGATCTAGTGGAAAACTACATTGTCGCGTTAGTGATGGCGACTCGTAAGCCAGAGCGTTATGCCGATTCAAACTTAGCAAAATGGATTGAGATTGGCTCTAGTCCTCGTGCTTCCATCGCACTAGACAAATGCGCTCGTGCGTATGCGTGGATGCAAGGACGTGACCATGTCACTCCTGACGATGTGCGAGCCATGATTCCGTCTGTACTGGGCCACCGTTTTTCTTTGACCTACGATGCATTAGCAGACGGAGTCGATCACCAACGCGTCGTGCAAGAGCTGCTAGATTGTGTAGAAATTGGGTAAGCGGGAGGCATTATGGCTAAGCCAACTCTTGCGCCAAAATCACAGGGGATGGATCCCCGTTTGTACTGCGATTACGCTCGTTTAGTACGTTTGCAAGCACAAGCAGAATCATTCAGTTTACTTCCTCATCTAAAAGCGGGCAGCGTACTCTCAGGCCGCCACAATTCGCTGTTTCGCGGTCGTGGATTGAACTTCGAAGAGCTGCGCCATTATCAATTGGGTGACGACATTCGTAACCTGGATTGGAAAGTCACGATGCGCACAGGCAAGCCGCACGTGCGCAGCTACACCGAAGAAAAAGATCGCAACGTGATCGTGTGTGTCGACCAGCGCAGCGCAATGTTTTTTGCTTCGACGCAAGTAATGAAATCGGTTGTCGCGGCAGAAATCGCGGCCATGTGCGGGTGGCGCGTGTTAAAAGATGGCGACCGAGTTGGTTTTGTCATCGCATCCCAACAGGCGCTGTTTCACAGCAAGGCGCAGCGTTCGCAAAACGATCTTCTGGCTCAACTTAAGCGTCTCGCTAAAGCCAATCAATCGCTCAATGTGGACTCCCGCAATTCCGAAAAAGTGACGTTCAGTCAATGGATTGAGCTCATTAAACGCATGAAGCTCAAACAATCCACATTGATTTTTATCAGCGACTGGAGCGACTGCGAGGAGCACCACCTTGATCACCTTAAACAGCTACAACAGCACAACGATGTTCTCGCAGTGATGGTCAGTGACCCATTAGAACAAGCGCTACCAGACGATTTGGCAAAATCGAAATGGGTGGTTGGTGATGGGCAGTATCAACTCAATTTAGACAGCAAAGCAAAGGTAGAAGCCGCGAGCGCAAAGCTTGAGGCTCGAACTAGCTTACAGCGTCAATCACTCTCTCAACTTATGGCGATGAAACACCTTCCGCACATCGAACTCGATACGACAGGCGAGCACATTAAACAATTTCAAAAACTGGTAGGAGGGCGTTAAATGAGTGGTCTTCCTACGCCTCCGAGTACCTACATACTCAGAGACCTACATGATGTGGCCGTGCCACCAAGCGTGAGTTGGTATCCGCAAACTATTGGCTGGAAGATTTTAGCGGCGGTTGCGCTCATTGCATTAGTGTATGTCGCGTATCGTTTGGCTCAACAGTGGTGGTGTAACCGCTACCGACAAGAAGCTCTGTTGACGCTTTCGCAAATCAAACCGAGCGACAAAGGCATGCCTAAAGCATTGTTCTCTGTGCTTAAAATTGTGTTGATTCATGTTGATAGCCGTAACGCGAAATTGTTTGATACCGCCTTTTTGCGCAAGCTCGATGCGCTATATCCGCAAACCGGAGATTCTCAAGCAAACTTGCAAGTGGTCTTTAACGATGAGCTTTCAAAGCGCTGGCTACAAAGTATTGTTGACCCAAGCGTTACGCTAACCAACGAAGAACGAGTAACGCTTATTGCTCGTGCGAAAAACTGGGTGAGTGAACACCGTTGTGATGCTCAAAAAAGCGCGGCAAAGAAATCTCCATTATTGAAACGCAAAGCAAATCAGGGAGGTCAACATGAATGATCTTCTTGCATCGCTAACTGGTTTGTCTGGTTTTGAATTTGCTCACCCAATGTGGTTTCTGATTTTGCCGCTGCCATTGGTGGTGTACTACTTGGTGCCTGCATATCGCACTAAGCAAATGGCGATCAAAGTGCCGTTTTTTAGTCAGTTGGTGGAAGCGATTGGCGAGACGCCATCAGAAGGTGCAAGCCAGTTAACCCCAAGCTGGTGGCAACGAGCAACGTTAATTCTCTCATGGCTTTTGGTGGTGTGTGCGATGGCCAAACCCACCGTGTTAGGCGAGCCTCAAGTTCGCGAGAGTTTAGGGCGCGATGTGATGGTGGTGGTGGATCTTTCGGGTTCCATGGCTGAGCCTGATTTCACCTCTCGTACAGGTGAAAAAATTTCTCGCCTTGATGCGGCGAAAGAAGTGCTGACGGAGTTTGTTCAGTCTCGTAAAGGTGACCGATTAGGCTTGGTACTTTTTGGAGATGCCGCTTTCGTGCAAACGCCATTCACAGCAGACCAAAAAGTGTGGCTCGAACTGCTTAACCAAACCGATGTGGCGATGGCAGGGCAGAGTACCCATCTTGGTGATGCGATTGGCTTAGCGATTAAAGTTTTTGAGCAAAGCGATAAGTCGCGTGGTGCTTTAGAACAAGATCAAAACCGTGAAAAAGTCGCGATTGTATTAACCGATGGTAACGACACGGGCAGCTTTGTCGAACCGATTGATGCGGCGAAAGTTGCGAAAGCCAAAGGCGTGCGAGTGCACGTGATTGCGATGGGTGATCCGGAAACGATAGGTGAAACCGCGTTGGATATGGACACGATTCATCGCATTGCAAAAGAATCCGGCGGTGAAGCGTTTGAAGCACTCAACCGTGATGAACTGTCGGCTGCCTACGACGAGATTGGCAAACTGGAACCTCAACTTTACGAAAGCACCACATACCGCCCAAAACAAAGTCTTCACCATTACTTGATGGCGTTAGTGGTCATCATGCATTTACTCGCGTTCAGCGTCGCGACACTCAAAAGAAGGGCTGCAACACGATCATCATTAGGAGAGAGCGATGTTTGATTCTCTTAGTTGGACGCAATTCTTTACGCAGTTTCATTTTATTCGACCGTTGTGGTTACTTGCTTTGATCCCCATGTTTTTCTTGGTGTGGTTGCGCTGGCGAGAAGAAAGCAAACCAAGCTGGAAGGATGTTCTGCCCGAACATTTACGCAATGCTTTGACGATAGGCGAGCGAGGTTGGCGCAAGCAACTGCCGCTTAAGCTCTTGATGCTGATTGTGCTACTCGCCATTGTGATTTGTGCAGGCCCAACGTGGCAACGTGAATCTTCCCCCTTTGGCGAAGATAAAGCCTCTCTGCTTGTGGTGCTTGATAACAGCGACTCGATGCTGCAAAAAGATCTCCCACCAAGCCGCCTTGAGCGTTCCAAACAGAAAGTACGCGATTTATTAGCCGCTCGAAAAGGCGGAAAAACGGGTTTAGTCGTGTTTGCGGGCAGTGCTCATGTGGCGATGCCTGTGACTCAAGACAGCAAAGTATTTGACCCATTCTTGGCGGCCATTACGCCAGAAATCATGCCCGTGCAAGGTAAGCTTGCTGAAAAAGCCTTGCCGTTAATTGATCAACAATTGCAAGGTCAACCAGGCTCCACCGTTTTGTTGGTGAGCGACGGCGTGAACCCGGCCACGATTAAGCAATACCAAGCGTATTTTGCAGGCAAACCTTATCAACTGTTAATTCTTGCTGCGGGGAATACAGACATCGTGAGTAACAACCCGATGGATTTGGATTCTCTGCAAAAACTGGCCAGCCAGACCAACGGTCTATTGGTGGAAGTGACGGTCGATAACAGTGATATCGAACAACTGAATCGATATGTTGAGCGCAATATGCAGCTTAATGGCGAATCTTCAATGCCTTGGAAAGACATGGGTTATCAACTGCTGTTCCCAATCGCGTTGATCATGATGCTGTGGTTTAGAAAAGGGTGGTTAGTGCAGTGGTGCGTGATCGTAATGGTGAGCGGTACACTGTTGATGCCGACCAGTGCAATGGCGGAGAACATTTCTGTGAAAGCCGAGCAGCCACAAGTTGTGCAAAAAGTGACGACCTTCGACAAGGTGGCGCAATGGTGGTGGGATTTGTGGCTGACGCCAGACCAACAAGGACAGCGTTTGTTCAACCAACAAGCGTATTTAGAAGCTGCAAAACACTTTGTCGATCCATTACGCAAAGGCACGGCGTACTACTACGCTAGCGAGTTTGAGCTCGCGCACAGTGCGTTTTTGGAAATGCAAAACGACCCGTCCGAAGAGGTTCGAGATTACGGTCTTTACAATGCGGCGAGCGCATTGGCGCGCCAGCGTGAATATTTGGCTGCTCGTGACTTGTTAAAATCCCTAGCCAGCAAGCCAACGTTGAGCGAGTCGTTAAGACCTGATGTTGAGCACAACTTGAAAGTGATTGCTGGCATCGTCGATGAGATAAATCAGATGAGTGAAAGTCAAGCCGGAACAGAGCAAGAGGCGTCAACCGAGCTAGGCGACAACCCTCAAACCGCAGAAGGAGCGGATGAACAAACGTCAGCAGAGTTGATGATTAAAGAGACGTTAAGCGCAGACGACATCTTAGGTAGCCAAGAACTAGCCGACAAGTGGCTAAAGCGAGTCGAAGCGGATCCGAAGTATTTCTTACGCGCTAAATTCCAAATTCAATTACGCTCGCCAACAACGGGTAGATCAACTACGACAACGGAACACAATACAGAGGAGGCGGCCCAATGATGATGAATGTCCATCGCGTTACCTCTTTTGCACTTCCTGCAAGGGTAGTGGCATGGTTAGTGGTTTGTTTGAGTCTGTTCGTAAGTCGTCACGTTTTCGCTCAGGATATTTACGATCTTCAACGCAATCATGGTGTTGAGTTGCAAGCGTGGGTTGGTCAACAACCAACGGCTGGAGAAAAGCGTAAAACGCCAAGTTTTAGTGTCAACGAGCAAGTCATTTTAACCATCGAAGTGGCAACGCCGCGCTGGTTTACGGGTGGGACGCGAATTGGCAGTATTGAAATGCCCAATGTTATCGCCAAACAGCGTAATCAGTTAGCCACTAACTTCACGGAGCGCAAGGGCGGACAAACTTGGTCGCGTCAACGCTGGGAAGTGACTTTGTATCCGCAAGCATCTGGTGATTTTGTGATTCCACCTGTCGCAGTGGGCGTTCAGGTGTCAGCGCCGGACGGCGAGAAGGTGTCAGGCACCCTTTACACGCAGCCGATTAAGTTCAAAACTGTCTTGCCTTCGGGATTGTTGAGCGGTGACACGCCTTGGTTTTCTGCAACGCGCGTAGACGTAAAGCAAGAGTGGGAAACCTCCACTGAGTCACTCAAAGTTGGGGATGCAATCACGCGTAAAATCACCATTTCAGCTCAAGATTCGCTATCTGTGTTGCTACCAGACTTGTTGAAAGGAGAATCAACAACCAGTTACCAAGCGTATCCTCAACCGCACCGTCTTACAGATACGCAAACACGTGGTGATTACCAGTCAACACGCACAGAAGAGAGCGTGTACGTGATTCAACAAGGTGGTGAATTAACCCTGCCAGATTATGAGTTCCGTTGGTGGAACAGTAAGACGCAGCAAGTGGAAACGGTGGTGTTAGAGGGCAAAACATTTGCCGCGAAGCACACGTTGAAATCCTTCATCAAAACGTATTTTGCATGGATTGTTTCCACGCTTGTATTGCTGGGTTTTGTGGTTATTTCATTGGTAGCCATTAAACGTTACTACCGCAACAGACCGTCACCAGCATGGTTGACGTTCCACCGTTTGTTAAAGGCTAAACGTTGGTCTGAAGCAAGGACCGTATTGTACAAACAATTGCGTTTAAATACGGCAGAGCTGGAAATGACCAAAGCCGATTCGAGTGAATCGTGGCAAAAAAGTGCGTCGCGAATGCAAAATGGTGAAAATAGCGCTCATTTAATGAAGTCGATGTGGCGCAAGATCCAGACCAAACAACAACGCTTTAAATTCCGTATTCCACGAGCGTTACCAGAACTGGACAAAGTCATTGGAAGAGATGGCAATGAATAAAACGGGGCGCTAATATAGCGCCTCGTTTTTATTAGAGAATAGAGTTCAAATGAGCCAAGAGTTTATGCGCCGCGCATTGGAAGTGTCCAAAAATGCGCTTCCTGAATGTCAACCCAACCCGCCGGTTGGCTGCGTGTTAGTGAAAGACAATCAAATCGTTTCAGAAGGTCATACTCAAGCTATTGGTGGCAACCACGCGGAAGTAGAAGCGCTGAATGCATATCAAGGCTCGTTAGAATCGGTGACGGCATACGTTACGCTCGAACCGTGTTCGTTTGTAGGTCGTACGCCAGCTTGCGCGGTGACATTAGTAAAATCCGGTATTGGCAAAGTCGTCGTAGCCATGTTGGATCCAGATCCGCGCAACAGTGGTCGAGGTATCGAGATTCTAAAACAAGCCGGTATTGAGGTAGAAATTGGTTTATGCGGCGAGGAAATCAGCGAGTTTCTTACCCCATATTTAGGCAAATCTTAATGTAAGCTTTGGCCTGCTCGCTAGCTGCTCACTTATGCGGTGAATGGAGTACGTCAAAATTGAGTTAAAACTCATTAAAACAGGTCGTACCGCCCATTTCTTGTACTTGGCTACGTTAACAATCATGCTGTTAGATTAAAATAGAAAAAGTGATTTTCGAAAAATTTAATAGCATGAAACCGACCGATCTTAATCTTATCCCCATCTTTATTGCCATTTATGAAGAGGGGAACTTATCTAAAGCAGCAGCACGTCTCAGCATCACGCAGCCCGCAGTCAGCAAAGCGTTGGCACGCCTTCGTGATATTTATGACGAACCTTTATTTCATCGCTGTACCAAGGGCGTAGAACCTACCTCTTTTGCTATGGATATTTACCCTGCGCTGCTTACTTCGGTGCAAAACTTTACTTCAACTCTGGCGGCTTCTAGCGAATTTGACCCTAAAGTGTCGAATCGAGTGTTTTCCATTGCTTGTGTCTCTGTTGCAAGTTTTGAGTTGCTCCCTCAAGTCATGAAACAGATCCGTGAGTTAGCACCACATATTGCTTTAGAGGTTCATCCACTCTTCACAGAAGATTTTGAAAGCGATCTGCGTTTGCAACGTTACGACTTGATCATTGATATCGCGCCAAGAGCACGAACAGTTTTAAAAGTTGAAACTGTGCTTACTGAGCGCTTGGTGGTGGTGTCTAGCGAGGAGCACCCACGCTTAAAGGACGAGATTACGGCTGAACAATTTTTTGAAGAAGAACATGTGGTGGTTTCGCAGTGGCAGAGTCGTAAGAGCTTGTTAAACGCCGATGATATTGTCGACTTGGACAAAAGAAAGATAAAGTATCGAGCTTCTGGCGTGTTGGAAATGCTACCTGTTATCTGCGGTAGTGAATATATTGGTTTAATGCCCGAGTCGATGATCAACTTGTTCAACCACACCTATCATGTTAAATCTTTATCTATGCCATTTGATGAACAAACCTATGAGCTCTGCACAATATGGCATCCTAGTCGGACAAACGACAGTGCCCATCAATGGTTGCGATCACAGATTAAACAAGCAGGGAAAGTCATCAACCAATAGGAAGTGCAATGAAGAAGACAATACGTGCCATCCTTAACGGCAAAAAAGCTGGGAACCCAGAGTTAAGAGATGCAATCATGAAAATGAGAGACAAGGGCGTCGATGTGCAAGTGCGAGTGACTTGGGAATCTCAAGACATGCCGCGCTTGGTGAAAGAAGCGGTTGATGAAGGGATTGAACGTATTGTTGTCGCTGGTGGCGATGGGACCGTCAATGAGGCGGCTTCTGCGATTATCCAAATTGAAGAAGAAAAACGCCCTGAGTTAGCCATTATCCCTCTTGGTACCGCAAATGATTTTGCCACCGCGATTCAAGTGCCAGCTTCTATCAAGGCGTCTTTATCTCTCGCCGTAGAAGGGCAGTCTGCTTTGGTCGATTGTGTCAAGGCTAACGATCGCTACTTTATTAACGTGGCAACAGCAGGGTTTGGCGCAGAAGTTACGGCAGAAACGCCTGTTGAACTTAAAAACTTTCTTGGTGGCGGCGCTTATACACTAACTGGTGTTGTAAAAGCGCTCGGCTTTAAACCTTATGACGGAACAATAACAATTGAAGGCGGGGCTTATCAGGGAGAAATGTTGCTTGGCGCTTTCTGCAATGGTCGCTTAGCTGGAGGTGGGCAAGAGTTAGCATCGAAAGCGATGATTAATGATGGCTTGATGGATCTAACATTGGTGCGTCCATTCTTACCTCATGAGCTGCCGAAAGTTATCGAAGAGATCAATAATCCTAGCGAGAAAGGTGAGTTTGTAAAACACACAAGAGCAAGCTGGTTAGAGATAGACTTTCCAAACCCACTTCCGCTCAATTTAGATGGCGAACCATATCATTCGAGAACAATACGGTTTGATGTTCAGCCTAAGAGTATACGATTAGTCTTGCCGCAAGATTGTCCTTGCTTGACCAGCTAAACGAGTAGTTTCACGGCCCATAAACAACACAGCCTCCAATATGTGGCTGTGTTGTTTGTGTTGAGGTGTCAGGCGAATTAAAGCTTTTGAATGGTCTCTACATCGATCTGCTTGGTTGTCCACTCTGAGTCAACTTCGCCTCGAATCGTTACTTTATCGTTTGGACCAACGTCTAGTCCCATCCAATCTTCATTGTCGATTTCTACTTCGATTTCGCCAGTCTCATCTTTGAACAAGTAAGTCTCGTTACCAAGAGATTGAACAATGTGCCCGGTTAACATCACGGCGCTGTCGTCGGTTGCGTTGTGCGCCTCTTTCACCGAATTAATTACGCTTACTTCTGGACCATTAAATGCGGCGAAAGCTGAGCTTGAAAGTAGGGCAAACATGGATGCTAAAATCATTTTTTTCATTATCGTCTCCTTAAATTAGAAGTAGTAAGTTGTGCCTACGTTAAAGGATGCAGTGTTCGCGTATCGGTCTAGTTGATATTTTGCGTTTGCACCTATGGTGAGCTGCGGGAAAATTCGGTATTCCGCACCCACTGAGAACATTGCGCCTAGCTCGTTGTTTTTCTCTGTGTTGTGGAAAAGCGTGTTGTTCATTTCTACATCATCATTCGCGACAAGCTCATATTCTTGATGTTTAGAAACCTTGGCGTTGTATTCCGTGTACGTTAGACCCGCTTTGAATTTTGTTGTCCATTTGTCATTTAATGCATAACTAAACACTGGAGACAGCGACACTTGCTTGGCTTTGATTGACGCATCCCAATCCATTTCATGATGGTAATCTTTGCCATCAATTTGTTTGATGCCAAGGTTCTTTGAACGATTATCATCAAGGTCAAATTGGCTGTAGCCCAACTCTAGCGCCCAGTTGTCATTGAACGCGTAACCGACAAAACCTGAGAAAATACCGTCTTCAATCTCAGGGTTGAGTGTTACGTTGTCAGTTGAAAAGTGAGGCTCCAAATCATGGTCAGTGGTGCCTAGTCCATATTCCAGACCTACATAAGGAGCCGCAGATACCGAAACTGAGCAGGTAACAAGTAACGCAAGAAGTGTTTTGTTCATTTTATTTTGCCTCTTCAAATCAACTTAGTGAGTAGAAGCGCATTTTGTGTGAAGAAGCGTGAAGCGATCGTGAAGAAACGAAAAAAATGTTTAGAAAAAAGAGCAAGGGGCGATTTGAGTGAACAAACACCAAGCTCTTTATATAGAGTAAGTTAAGTTGCTGCGACGTAACACACCGCAAACGGGACATTAAGGCGAGTAAACTCTTTGATCCAACGCCATTGGTTATCCTGGAGTTTATCGCCAGGGCCTTTCACTTCAATCCACTCGAACTCATTTTCTTTAAAAGCAATGAGATCCGGCATCCCATTACGGTAAAGCTTAAGGTCGCTCAATTGTATTTTGAACAGCGCCATCAGCATATTGGTTGGGATAGTGTTGAGCGCTGTTTCGAGTAGCTCTTTACTTATTAAATTCCAATGTACAAATGGATTACTAATGCCAAACTTCTCATCGTATTTTGTCAATAACGTCTGGGTGTTGCCCGCTTCTAGTTCGGCAAAAGCGGTGTCTATCAAAGCTTGGCGCTTGGTAACAAAATCTGAGTGATATAAATCTAAAGGACGGTGTTGATAAGCGTTAATGAATGCCCCTTCAATAGGAGCAAAAATCGCATCCCAGAATGTAAGCCCCAGTAGCGAGTTGAGCAACGCATTTTCAGCGTAAAACACATTCCAGCCTAAGGACTCAAAATACGCTTTACTGGCAAGCTCGACTCGTTGTTGAGATAAATCCAGTTCAATATGGTATTCGGAGCAGAGTGGCTTTGCTACTCTTGGCATTTTCGCGCCTTGTTTTCGCTTCAACCGTTGCTCAAGTTTTTGTGCGACTTCGAGCTCAGACACATCAATTGGCGACTGTAGCATCTCTGTGACAATGTCACTAAATAAATCATCTTGGTTTAGTTTGTCATAGATACGTGCGCGTCGTTCTCGGCTCGGAGCAAGTTGAGTTTGGCCAAATAGTGATAGGGCGGTCTCTAGCTCATCAATCCGTTCGTAATCACGTGCTATGTCATTCAACATATGTTCACGTTTACGATCTACGTAATGGTGATTAACGGGCTGAGGCATTGCCTCAATTAATAAGTCGAGATTGGCTTTGTCTTTTCGATCAAATTGCCAGTACAGGTTGGCCAGTTGACTCAGTTCAATTAAGCGGTCTATTTGCTCACGTGAATCAAAGAAACGGCGCACTTTACTCAATTGGTATTGCTCGAACTGATGTAGACCTAAGTCATCAAGCACAAACTGACTTAAGTCTTGATGGGTGTTGGCAAAAAATAGGGTGAGTAAAACGTCGATCATGTGGGCGGAATTGAGTTTGATGATCGTAAACTCAAGCTGCTCAAAACGATCAAATTCCGTGTTGCTTAAACGCTCCACAAGGGCATCTTTCTTTAATGACTTCGGTAGCTCTGGGTAAAGTGCAGAGATCTCCGGTTTCGTCAGTAAGTTAGACGCTAACTCTTGATGAGAGAGTGTGGGGGAAAGGGCCACAAACTCATGTTGACTCAATTCTGCCAGTGCTTCATTGATTGAAGGTATTTCTTGATAACTCAGCTTATCACTTCGAAACCAACACCCTTTTCGGCTGTATAAACGCACTAACAGGCACTGGGCGTGTTTGCTCAAGGAATCAAACGAGCAAAGCCAAGCGTGTTCTTCCTCAGCCAGTAAATCGCTGTACCAGGTTACTGCGTGGTGAGTCAGCTTAAAGAAGTTTTCTAGATGGTAGTCTGGTGCAAGTTCGATAGGGCTTTCCATAAACGACCGATAACAAAAAGGCTTAACCCATAGGTTAAGCCTTTTCGCTATCAAATCAATTCGCAATTATGCGTTTTTTAGCTGCGCTACCTTCGCTTCAGACAGTGGCTTAGTGATGAACGCAAGTACGATACATACTGCCATCATTGCTGAAGAAATAGTGTAAGCCAAGGTGTAGCCTTCGCCGTTCGTCATAGAGAAGCCAACAACTGCTGCGCCGATTGCACCACCGATACCCCATGCAGTGTAAAGCACGCCGTAGTTAGTACCGTAGTTTTTCAAACCGTAGAACTCGGCCGTTAGAGTAGGGAATACCGCTAGAAGTGTACCGTAACCTACCGCTGCGATCGCAGTACCAATGATCAGAGTGAACTCAGAGTCGAACGTTGCGAACAGCACCATGTTTACGCCTTGTAGGACGAACGCAAGTAGAAGCGTACGAACACCGCCGATTTTATCTGCAAGCATACCCGCAGCAACACGGCCGCCTGAGTTAAATACAGCAAGAATAGACGCTAGGTAAACGGCGTTTGGCAAGTTTGCTTGAACGCTTGCGATTGTCGTGATGTTGCCGATGATCATTAGACCAACAGAAGCTGCGAATGCGTACATGATCCATAGAGAGTAGAACTGTGGCGTCTTCAGCATTGCTTTCCAAGTTAGGTCATCTGACTTTTGAACCGCTTTAGGTGCTTGACCTTCTTTTACTTTCGGCTCAGCAGGTGTGTAGTCTGCTGGTGGGTTGTTGATGGTTGCTGCAAGAGGAACCGCAATCGCTAGGATACCAACACCAAGAACCATAAAGCTCGTTTGAATGCCCATGCTGTCGATCAATGATGATGTTACTGGTGCTAGGTAGATAGCCGCTAGACCAAAACCAGCCGCAATAATGCCGTTAACCATGCCTTTCTTCGAAGCGTGGAACCACTTCATCGCAGAAGGTGAAAGACATGCATAACCAAAACCGATACCTGCACCTGTGATCATACCGAAGGTAATGTTCAGCATGAGTGGAGTGTCAACAAAGCCAGACGCGATCATGCCTAGACCTGTAAGAACAGTACCTAGGATAAGGATCATACGTGGACCCATGCGGTCTTGAAGAATACCTGCAACAAGAAGACAGATAGAGAAAGTGATGGTTGCAGTTGCATAAGGTGCAGAAGCTTCTGCAGCACTCCAGCCTGATTCAGTTACCAGTGCCTTGTTGAATACACTCCAAGCATACAGGATGCCAAGACAAAGGTTGATACAGAACCCTGCTAACAGGATGCGCATAGCTTTATCAATCTTGCTCATTTTCATTCTCAGTTTTTCCTCTTGTTGGCAATGCCGCAAAGAGGGTTGGTTTAAAGATGTTTTTTCTCAAAATTAGTTTGCGTTTTTCAACGATTAACGCAATGAGCGCGGATTATAACCAATAAATATGTGATTGGAATCTCTTTTTACCGTTACTGATAAAATAATTTGAAACATTAAAAGCGGATGTGAATTCATGGTTTTGTATGTGGTTGGAGTGTTATCAAAAAGTGATGATTTTTGTTGTAAGGAACGAGGAACTAGTCAAAACAGAGAATTCAGTGCGCAGTTGGGTGCACAGCTCACATTTCATATAAAAAATTTCAAAATGTTACTGTGTTAACTCTCTGTAACAAAAATGACTGAAATATCGTCTTATCGCCGTAAGTATTGGATGTAAAGGGTTTCTTAAATTTAAATTGTTAACCGTTTGTAATAACTAGAGCTGATTAGGTTTTTTGTGCATTAAGTGAACAAAAAAGTCACTTGTAATTGCAGATTATAGGAGCAGAATATAGCGAAAAATGAGATTTCATTTATGAAGGGATGCTTTTTTAGACTTGTTGTGAGGTGACTTATGAAACTGTTCCTATTACTCATGGCTTCGGTATCTGCTGGTGTCGCATCTGCAGACCACATCCATTCATTTATGTTGGGTCTATCTATTGCTTCTCTAGCGGTAGGGAGCTGTTATTTCTTTGCATTCCGTAGCTCGCGCTTTCCGCAGCTTGCCTTATTCTTACTAATTTGCGGCATGCTTTCTAAGTTGACGATAACGGTTGTTGGTGTGATGTGGGGAATGTCGGCTGAATTAATTACATCTCCAATCGTATTCGCACTTTCGTATTTATTCTTCTCTCTCGCCGTGACCTACTTATGGTTTAGTTATCGAGAGAGTATCACTAAGATCCCTGATCGATTTAAGTCAGCGTAAATCGTCAAATAAGAAAACATAATGAAAAAACGCCAGCACTTTTGCTGGCGTTTTTGTTTAAAGCTAAGTCAGTTAGCTTGTTGTGTTTGGCTCGGTAGGGTTTGTCCTGTATTGACTGATACTGTTAGTGGCGGCTCTGGAACTTCTAAGAAGCAGGCGATTACTCTATAGAGTTCTCCTTCCGCAACGGTAACCTTTCCATCCGATTCAATCGCTAATCGACACGCTTTTACGAACAAGCGACGACTTTTCGGTTTGAGTTGCAGTAGGAGCTCTAAAGCGGCGCGATTTAGGCCCCAGTTCTTATTTGCGGGTTGTAACTCTGCATCATTAAAGCCCAAACAGGTTAGGGCGCTGCTAAATGCATGTTGAGCGTCTTCCGGTTGAGAGTGACTAACCCAAGCCAATTCGCGCAGTAGCCAAAACACACTCTCTTTTAATTGCTTTAAAGATTGGAACTGTTTTGTACATCCATACGATTCGAGTAGTTGCTTCTCCAATAAGTTGATGACACACCATTCTGCGAGTGAGTAGTGATCATCAGTTTGAGAGAGTTCGCGTAGCACCTGGCACAGTCTGTTTTTCTGACCCTCACTCAGCGATTTCAAGGCAGGGATGGAGAGTTCGAGTAATGGAAAGCGTAGATGAAGAGGCAAATCATAATCCAGCCATGGTAATAATTGTGCTTGAGACACATTTGGGATATGACTTTTTATCATCTCTCGCTGGAGTTCACTGCCATCAAATATCAAGGCAAAAGCAATAAAGCGCGCACTGTACGGTTCACGAGCGATGTCGACAAGTTCGGAAGGAAGTTGGTTAAGTAGTTGTTGACCTACTTCGCTGAGTTCTGAGGTGGTTGGTTTCTCAGGTTGTGTCGACGTCCCTGATGAGAATCCACTAACGTTATCATTCTCAAAGCTTGTCGTTGGACGATGCGAACTTTGAGAAAAACTTCCATCCCAACCAGGTTCAATTCGGCGAATCCGCTCTTCTAGTGGAGGGTGAGTAGCAAATAGGCCAGAAAAGCCGGAGATTTTGCTTTGACCAAACATCATATGGCTCATCTCATCGCTTGCTTTTGTATTCAATGAAGAACCCGCCATATGACTACCAATTTTCTTGAGTGCACCAGCAATGCCTTGATCGTTTCGAGTAAATTGAACGGCACTGGCATCAGCGAGAAATTCACGTTGACGAGAGATTGCAGCTTTGATCATCGAGCCAAACAAGGTGCCAATCCAGCCCAGAACCAAACAGATAATCGCAATCAGCATGATAACCGCAAAGCCTTTATCGGAATCGGAAGAACTTCTTGATACGCGGCTCGTATGATGAGTGTTATCTAAGACCAAGTGTCCAAAATGTGCAATGCAAGTGATGCCAAACAGCACGCCGATAAGACGCGTATTCAAACGCATATCTCCGTTTAAGATATGGCTGAATTCATGAGCAATGACACCTTGTAGTTCATCTCGCGTGAAGCTATCCAGTGCGCCTTGTGTGACGCCGATGACGGCATCATCAATGCTCATGCCTGCTGCGAAAGCATTGATACCGAGCTCTTCCTGCATCACATAGACGGGAGGAACCGGAATACCAGATGCAATTGCCATCTCTTCCACAACGTTGAGCAGTTGTCTATGTTTTGCATCTAAGGTGTTTGAGGAAATCAGCTTGCCACCTATGCTCTCAGCAACCCCTCGACCTCCATTGGAGGTGAGGGCGGATAAGCGAACCATTGAACTTATCGTAACAACCAGCAATACGCCAGCAAAGCACAACAAGACGTAGGTAAGTGCGGTTTCTTGATCAAAGTGTTCGCCTGTTACTCCGTAATAGATACCAATCGATAATACGCTTACCAAACCAGTGATGGTGACAACTGCTAAGGAAAACAGGAACACCAAAAGCCCAGTGCGTTGACGCGCGGTATCTTGATGGTCAAAGAAATTCATTAGAACTCAACCTTCGGGGCCGCTTGTATTTCAGCACTGTCAGAAAACTCTAACAGTTTGCCATCTTGGAATCCGAATGCGTTGGAAAACAACACTGGCGGGAACGTTTGTTTGTATGTGTTGTAGCTGGTTACCGCATCATTAAATGCTTGGCGAGCAAACGCAACTTTGTTCTCAGTGCTGGTTAATTCTTCTTGAAGCTGACTCATGGTTTCATTCGCTTTAAGCTCAGGGTAGGCTTCCACTACAACATTAAGTTTGCCCAACGCACTTTGCAGCATGCCTTCTGCTTGGTTTAGTTGGCTAATTGCCGCATCACTACCAGGCGCGTCACTGGCTGCTTTCAGGCCAGCAATTGCTTGATTACGAGCTTGGATGACACGTTCAAATGTTTCTTTTTCGTGTTCCATATAGCCTTTTGCAGTATTAACTAAGTTCGGAATCAAATCGTATCGACGTTTTAATTGAACTTCTATTTGAGCGAAGCTGTTTTTGAAACGGTTTTGTAGAGTAACGAGCTTGTTGTAGATACTGACGGCGTACACCACAATGAGCAGGACAATAACGATAAAGACAATAAATGCAGTCATAATAAATCCCATTTTCTTAATGTATTCAGTTCTTATATAAACTGTTGAGATATTAAGCAAATGCTTCTGAAGAAGCGATGTAATAACCGAGAAATATGTCACGAGTTGAGTAACAATTAAAATGCATTTACAAAGCAATACAGAAAGAATAATGGCACTGGAGAGATGAAAGAAAAAGGCCCAGCTAGAAGCCGGGCCTTGTCGATAAGCGATATTGGCGATGCCGTTAGGCACTCATTGGAACAAGCACCATAGTACCAATTATAACTGTGATAAGACCGGCAAGAACCGGAACAGATGTTCGTTTTACAACCTCAAACGGGCTGATGTTCGCCATACCGGATGTCGCAACGATTACGCCAGACACTGGTGAGATAGTACGACCTAGGTTTGATGCTTGAAGCATCGGGATAATTAGGAACGCTGGGTTTAGTCCCATTTTCGCAGCCAAAGATGGTGCCAACTCCACAAATGCATAGAAAGGTGCGTTACCAGACCCCGTTGCAATAGCTGCTGCAACTGTCAATGCTGTAAGGATAAGCATTAAAGCAACACCGCCTGCACCTGCATTGTCTGCAAGGTGAAGTAGGTTATCGATAGCGCCGATAGACATTAGACCTTGCGCAAAAACCCCCGCTGCAACCAAAAGCATCACAACGCCTTTGAACGCGTCAGCCATGCCAGCGTAACAAGAATCTAAATCTTCCAGTGATTTCTTACCATCAAACTTATTTACAACGTAATGGATCAGAGCGCCAAGGAAAATCGAACCGACCACAATAGTGTAAATGTCTAGGCTAAGTCCTGGAATGGTACGACCGTTGAATAGGAACACGCCGATGATAGGTAGAAATGGCAGTGCCGCATAAAACGCTGGTGCATCGGCTTTGATCTCTGATACGTCAATTTTTTCCATTGGCGTATTTTCTTTCTTATCTAAGTATTTGTTCCAGAAGAAAGCCGCGGCAGCCATCACGATGATTGCGCAAATAGAAACAGGCAACACTGTTTGTACCGCAAACACATCAAGCGCCAAGCCAGATTTTTCGGCGGCGATCACCACATCACCAGAGGTTGGAGAAAGAATGATTGCCGCAGGAGAGGCACAAACTGCAACCGCTGCTGGACGAGAGATCCCCATCGCGACCATCATTGGGAACAATGTCGCCATTAATAGTACGCCAAGGCCAGTTGCAGAACTTACCGCAAGAGACATCAAACACGCCACAATGTAAGCCGCTACCAAAAGGACATAAGGAGACTTGATAACAGAAAGCGGTTTAGAGAACTGTTTCACTACAACGTTATTCGCGCCGATGTGAGTCATATAGGAAGCGAAGCCACATAGCAACATGATTTGCATACCAAGGCCGCCGCCGCGGTATTGTAGCATGTATTTCACGTATTCTAGCGCGTCTGTCACCATGTTACCGGTTGAGGTGATTTTTGAGGGCAGCACGTCATGCCCCAATACGCCAGTCATAAGAAGTAAAGCAATACCAGCCGTCAGTAACACGCCCGCTGCTTTATAGCCTTTGACGATAAAGTAACCCACAGCAATGGTGACAACTAAGCCAATTAAGAGCTCTAACATAGGGATCTCCGAATGTTATGAAAAAAAGAAAGAAACTGTTTCAGTTTATGACAAGGAATTTACAGAATTCTTAACTGTGGCACGAGACAAATATGGGGCTTGCATGATCTGAGACAAATAATAATTTAATAATTAATTTCGTTAGATTGTATTGTTGGAATTTGGTTTTCTAAGTGTTATGTGCTGGTTTGAAGCTGTTTGCAGGAAGGAAAATATGACCAGAAATTTGAATAAATAGTGAGGGAATTGATTCAAAATGAGAAAAAGAAACAACTCAGTGAGTTGGGAGAGGGTAATAATCCTTGCAACAAAAAAGCTTCGCCGAAGCGAAGCTAAATCGTAAGGATGGGTTAAGTTAAGCGTATCGGCGCACCATGAGGTTCCAACTGCGTTGTTGCCGTTCGAACTCCGCTTTGATTTGCTGATACTTTATCTTTGTCACAGAGCACTCGTATTTTTTTACCACACTGGCTGTTTTTGCACCGAGTACTTCCTTGCGCATTTCATAATATTCCTGCATGTGATGAACTAGCGCATCAAACTCGTGTTGTAACTGATCGAGAATCGTCTGCGTATTCGGTTTTGCTCCCAGTTTTTCTTTTGCTTTCTTCAAGAGTTGAGTTGCGCGAGCTTTTTCTATTCTAAATGTTGGCGTTGTGCGTAATTTAGATGTCAGTCCTAGCCAAGAGCATGACTTAATCAACCACTTGGTTGGGTCGTAATGCCACCAATACACACCATTACGATAGTCATTCTCGAAGATATGATGGAAATTGTGGTAGCCCTCACCAAATGTAAAAAAGGCTAACACGCCGTTGTCGCGAGCGGTGTTTTTGTCCGTGAAAGTCTGTTTTCCCCAAACATGCGCAAGTGAGTTAATGAAAAAGGTCGTGTGGTGGCTCATAAAGAGTCGAGCGGCACCAACTACTAATAACATACCCCAAATATCGCCGTAGATAATTCCAAGAGCGACCGGAAAGCCAATATTGGTGAGTAGAGCAAGTGGAACATAGTACTTATGTTGCCACATGACGATTTTGTCACGTTTTAAATCGCGGCAGTTGGTGTATTCGTTTTCCTGCGATTTGTTGTAGTCGCGTAACATCCAGCCAATGTGAGAATACCAAAAGCCACGTTTCGCTGAGTAAGGATCTTTGTCGTTATTGTCGACATGCTTGTGGTGTACACGATGATCAGAAGACCAGTGTAATGCACTATTTTGCAAAGAAAATGCTCCTCCAATCGCAAAAATAGCACGTAAAATTGGATGAGCTTCGTATGTTTTGTGGCTCCAGAGTCGGTGATAGCCTGCTGTAATAGAAAGATTCGTAAAACTGAATGCCATCACTCCCCAAACTAGATGCTCCCAACCCAGTCCAAAATGATATGCATACCAAGGCATTACAATAAAAGTCAGAACAAAACTGGAAGAAAATATCAATGTATTCAACCAGATAATGGGTGGTTTGTTTTGAGTCACAGGTGTATTCCTAACTTTGAGCTAACAACTGTTCGCCAGAATATCAGCGTACACGTGTAAGTCAAATTAAAGTTAGACAAATGTGACTGTTCCTTTGGATGTACATTAAGGAACTTGATGGGATATTTTGCTTTTAATTGAATAATGAGTAGTATTAAAAAATGAGCTCTGGCTTAAGGTGTATAAAATCTGCCAAGAAACAAGTGTTATAAAGGTGGAATATGCCGAGACTCTATAAAGAAGTAAAAAATGTAAGAAAATAGGAATACGTAATGGATTTACGATTAGCGGAATATAAGGACTACGAGCGCATTGCGCATCTTCATGCGGATAGTTGGAAGCGTCATTACCGTGGCATTCTTAGTGATAACTATCTTGATAAAGAGGCGATTGACGACAAACTACTGATCTGGCAAACCCGTCTGACCAACCCACCATTCAACCAGCACATTGTCTTGGCGGAAGAGGGTGGTTTGTTGCTCGGCTTCGTTTGTGTGTTTGGCAACCATGATTTCGAGCGTGGAACCTTTATTGACGCACTGCATGTTGATGACAGCTACCGTGGTCGTGGTATTGGCAAGCAGCTATTACTTGCTGTCGCAGAATGGCAGCAACAGTACTTTAAAGACACTGGTCTTTATCTAGAAGTCGTATCGCAAAACATTTCTGCAATTGAATTCTACCGCCATATTGGAGGTCAAGAATGTCAAGAGCGAACTTGGTGTGCGCCAGGTGGTACAGAAGTATTGGAGAAGGTATTCCGTTGGAAGAATGCTCAGTCATTAGTTAGTGGGATAGAAGAAAACGTTATTTACTCCTAGTCTGACGTTTTAGCTTAGCAATAAGAGCAGCATCAACGCTGCTCTTTTTTGTGCCTGTCCTAAAGTTTTGTGTTTCAGTGGGCGACTTAAAAGCAAAGCCCCATGGCTTTTAGCTCTGACTTGCATTGCTGAGCATTTTCAAATTGAATGGCTTCCATGCCTACCGCTCGGGCCCCTTCGACGTTGTATGGCATATCATCAAGAAATACCGTTTCCTCAGCCTGAAGCTGATATGTTGAAAGTAGGGCTTGGTAGATCTCAGCTTGTGGTTTTAGTAACTGCACTTCAGAAGAGATGATTGCACCGTCAAACAGCGGCCAGAATTCATAGGTAGCACGAAGATGCTCAACAATTTCGTTGACGTTGTCTGTGAGCGCATAAACGCGATATCCTGCACTTTTTATTCTTTTTAGCAGTTCGACACTGCCGTAAAGTAATATTTGTGTATGTTTTACGTAGTAAAAAAAGCGGTCCATTTCTTCCGCTGTCACTTTGTGTTCACGTTGATAGCACAGTTTGGCTTCCTCTTCGGAAATGATTCCTTTGTTTAAGTCTTTCCAGATTTGTGATGAAAACAGCAACTGGGCCATTTTTTCCGCTTCTACTGAGTGACCAAATGTTAAGCGAACAATCTCTACCGGAGACCAGCGTACTAATACATTTCCCACATCAAAAATTACGTTTTTTATTTGTAAAGGTTCCATAACACCCCCCAAGCCAATTGTTCATCACCGCGTTACATCCACAGTGAATGCTGTCGTTAAATCTTTGGAAGTTCGAGCCAAAGGCCAAAGACGCTGTTTAAATGTCTCGAACGTATATGAGACTAACATCCCTTAGGATACAACGCGATTATCGCAAAATTACACTAAACTATATGCAACTTCATTTATTTGGTTGTAAATCAAGTGTCGCTATCTTAAAGATTGAAATTAAAGACAAGCGTCGCGAAATATTTGCGCCATTTCGCGCTGCTTATAAGCGTTAAGTAATATATAATTACTTAATAATAAAACGATAAGAATGAATGCAAATCACACTATTGGGACGTCAGGCGGAGTAGGCAAAATAGATAATATGGACTCGATACGTAAGGTTTATCAATATGCAGAACCCAACCTGACTCTCGTTGGTTGGATGGGGTTTCTTGGCTTTCCGCTGTACTACTTTGTTTGGGATTTTGTTTTCCCACAGGCTTATGAAAACTTGCCGCTCAGATTGTTTTGTTCACTATTGTTCTTTGGCATCATTTTTAGAAATCGCCTGTCGTCAACGTGGCGAAAATATATCCATATTTACTACCAAGTGACGATAACGATCTGCTTACCGTTTTTCTTTTTCTATATGTTACTGATGAATGACTGGTCCAATGTTTGGGTCATGTCCTTTATGTCCGCGATTTTCTTGCACATTCTATTGGTTCATGTCACAAGAGTTATGTTCGCTCAAACTTTTGCCGGAATAGGTTTAGCGACGTTCTTTGCTTGGGTGGCGAAAGGGTTTCATCTCGATTTAACAATGGACTGGACGCATGTGCCAATCTTTCTCTTTATTTATGTATTTGGCAATTTATTCTACTTTCGGAACCAAGTAGAGCACGAAGCGAAAGTGTCGTTGGCCAAGTCATTCGGGGCCGGAATTGCGCATGAAATGCGTAACCCTTTAAGTGGCCTTTGCACGTCAATCGATGTTATCCAATCAGTCTTACCCAATAAAAAAGAAGCCGAGAAAGACCAATATCTGATGAGCGGAGAGGATGTCACCCTGCTGCGCGAAGTTAGTGAGGATGCGATGAACATCATCCAGTCGGGCAACGAGACGATAGATTTACTTCTGACATCGATAGACGAAAACCGTGTCTCGCGATCCAGTTTTCAAAAGCATTCTGCTCACTCTGTGGTTGAAAAAGCGATTGAAAGCTTTAGTTATAAGCGTGCGACGGATCGCTTTGCTATATCCCTAGATGCGAGACGTGAGTTTGATTTTCTTGGTAGCGATACCTTACTTAAATACGTTATGTATAACCTTTTCAAGAACGCCTTCCATCACCGCACATCTGAAGATTTCCACATACATGTGTCCATGACGAGCACGGAGCACTCAAACCAAATCGTTGTAACCGATAATGGTGCTGGTATTGCTCCTGATGTCCTACGTAATATATTTCAGGACTTTTACACAACTGGTAAGTCAGGCAGCTATGGTTTGGGTTTGCCATTTTGTAAAAAAGTGATGCGTTCTTTTGGAGGTAACATTGAATGCCAGTCTCAGCTAGGTGAGTGGTCTCAGTTCACGTTAACTTTCCCGCCGATCACATCTGATATCGTGACTGAAATTAAAAACGATTTGACCAAACTCAAAACCATCCTAACGGTGACTAATCAAGATATTCTTGTGTCGAAAGTGACGGACATTAGCCGTTTTATGGGTTTTGAATCAACGATCTTAGATGTTAATCAAGTGCTCAAAAAGAAAGAGTATGAGTTCGAATTCGACCTGATTTTTATCGATCTTGAGAGCTTGGATGCAAGAGCAAACCAATTGGATAGATTAGAATCTCTTTTGTCTTTCACGGAAGCTCGTATCGTTTATCTTTTTGAGCATCACCCGACACAGAGAGCATGCAAAGCGGCATATGAGCCTATTTGGGTCGAGACTCAAGCCTGGTTATTGAATACTAAGCCAACCATTGACCGTCTCTTGTATGATTCAAGCTATGTATCGACACCAACGGCCTCAGTGGCTTTGGATACGTCAAATAAGCGGACAATTATGGTCGTAGATGATAACGAATCTTTGCGAAAATTTACCGCGATGTTACTCGAAAAGCAGGGCTTTGAAGTGATTCAGAAAGAAGACGGGCAGCAAGCACTGGATACATTAGAGCAAGAGAACGTTGACCTCATTCTTATGGATATCGAGATGCCCATCATGGATGGTGTAGAAGCTTCAAGGCGAATTCGAAGCTCGGATAAAAACTATGCGTCGGTACCTATTATAGCGCATACTGGGGATAGCTCACCTGTTACGCTGGACAAAATAGGCTCTTCTGGCATGTCTGACTTTATCGTAAAACCAGCGGATAAAAATCGCTTATTCGACAAAATCGCAAACTGGATTTAATCACTCGAAACTGTGTTATCTTGAGACGAGTTGCTCATAACGACGAATACGAATAAAGAGCTCAGCAAAACGGCTGAACTCTTTATTTTTACCTACACTCTAGCTTATACAAACTCTAGATCGGGATGAACAAACGCTTGTTGGCAGGCGGAAAGAACGTGATCGACTTCGGCGGCAGTCATGTCCGCATTGACAGAAAAACGAATGATGTTCTTGTTTCTTCCTGTTGCAGGGCGACAGAAAACTGCGCCAAAGACATTCCTTTCTTCTAAAAAGTCGCGAACTCGCTCAGTGTTTCTTTCGTTGCCACATTCTAGCGCGATAATTTGCGACTCACTGCGAATAGTAAACCCAATACGTTTTAAACCAACGGCTAGAGACTTTGCTCTTTTAAACAAAATTTCCCGTTTGTCATCGGCTTTTTTTATGACGTCCAGTGTTTTTTCTAACCGAATAATCTCTTGCGGTAACACGGTAGAGCTGAAAATGGCAGGATACGCGACAAATGGAAGCGTCTTCGCCAGCTTTTCTGCCCCTAAAATTGCGCCAGCACGATAAGCAAATGTCTTTGCAAGACTTACGGTTACAAAATCCACCATATGAGTCAAATCCAGCTCTTGCAGTAGCCCCGCGCCTTGCGGACCGTGCGTACCTAACGAGTGCGATTCATCCACAACTAAGCCGCAGTCAAACTCTTGTGCTATTTCGTAGATATCACGTAGAGGAGCAATGGTTCCGATAGTGCTGTAAACCGAATCCACAACAATAATTCCCGAACCATGGCGTGAAATCTGTTTTCGCAAGTGGTTGGTGTTGTTATGCATGAACGGATGAATTTGTGCTCCTGCGATACGTGCACCTTCCCATAAAGACATATGCGCAAAGAAGTCGATATACACAGGTATGTTCGGTGCACAAATAGTCTGTAATAAACCGACATTCGCAGCCCATCCTGATTGAGAAAGCAGACAGCTAGGCATGCCGACAAAACTGGCTAGTTGAGTTTCAAATGCAGGTTTTGATTCATCATCTTGCAAGAAAATCGCGGACATCACGACGTTGTCATCGTGTTGAGAAATCGCATCACGATGCGCGTTTTGAATCTCCTTGTTATGAGACAGTGCAAGGTAATCATTGCTTTGCATAACAATGGCATTACACGTTGGACGTTTACCAAGAACAAGGTGTTTCTTGTTCTCGTTCGGTTCAATTAGATCTTGAATATGAAAATCTAGGCGTTCCTCAATAAAGGGAGGAAGTGGTTTGCTTTGTATAGTTTCACTCATAATAAATCTCTTCTTCATATGGAAAAACGCCAGCGCTGACACTTATTCATATTGCGGATTTTGGGGAGAGTGTCACTAACCAGGTTGCATAAGTTTGCAGACCCTTGCAAACTCGACATTTGAGGGTTGGATGGTGGCTGTAACTCTATAGGGGCCCGGGGTCTAAACTAGTTTGTGCTTAAAGTTTATACGGCGATTTTGCGGTATTTTTTCGTGCTTCATGTCTGGATTTTGTATGAGGAATATAAAGTTTGAAAAGTGAAAAAATGGGCGCATTAGATAACAAAAAAGGCGCGAAAATCGCGCCTTAAAATATGATTGGGAAAAAATAATATCAGTTTATCGCTTATTACGTAGGTAGCGCTTGCGGCGCTCTTCTTTACGCTTCGCTTTTTCTTCTTCTTTACGAGCGGTTTCAATCTCGACTTCAATCAGCTCTTGAGTGATCATTTCTGGGCGCTCTAGTGTAATTTGGCCTAGTGTGCCTTGGCGAAGTTCGTGCAACAAAATCTCTGATACTTTGTGCAAGTCCACACGTCCACCTGCGCGTAGTGCGCCACGGCGACGACCAATCTCTTCCATGATCTCGATATCTGATTCAGGAAGCTCTTCGATTTGGTAACGTTCTTTAAGCTTGTCCGCATAGTGGGCTGCTAGGTACTCAATGGTGTAAAACGCAACCTCGTCGTATTCCATTGCAGTATCTTTTACAGCGCCAGTAGCAGCTAAACGGAAGCCACTGTGTGGGTTTTCCACTTTTGGCCACAGAATCCCTGGTGTATCGGATAAAACGATGCCATTTTGCAGGTTGATGCGCTGTTGACGACGTGTTACCGCTGGCTGGTTACCTGTCACCGCGATCGTTCGACCAGCTAGAGTATTGATGATTGTCGATTTCCCAACGTTTGGGATGCCCATGATCATGGTACGAATGTTTTTACCGATCTCTTCACGGTGTGGGGCAAGTTTACGGCAAAGCTCCATGATTCGATGCACTTCTTGCGGTTCTGACGTCGTGATTGCCATTGCTTTTACGTGTTGCTCTTGCTCCAAGTGCTCAATCCATAATTGAGTTAACTCAGGATCGGCCAAATCACGCTTGTTCAAGACTTTAACGACCGGCTTGTCACCACGGATTTGAGAAATCAAAGGGTTTTCACTACTGAAAGGAATACGAGCATCCAGTACTTCGATGATCACATCCACTTGTGGGATTGCTTCTTCGATCTCTTTACGTGCTTTGTGCATGTGGCCAGGAAACCACTGGATTGAGTTATTAACCATTTGAATTTAATACCTTAATTTTCTTACTGCTCCAACGGGCGTACGAGTAGTAATTTGAGCTTCGAGCAGCATAGTTTTAGACAGAGTGTGTTAAAACCGTACTTACTTTTGTGGCTCTGTACCGCAAAGTTGAGCGTTTCTTTCGTGTTAATGAGCTAGTTTATCACGGAATGAAGGCGAAGCATTCAAGATGGAGACAAAAAGCCACGGTTTACAAACGAGCAAGCAAACATTTGTTGAGTATGCTCGCCAACGGACTTACAACAAGTATTCACTTTGGTGAGATATTAAGCGCAAATATTGTGTAGTCAAAGGTGGATTATTTTGTCGGTTTTTTCTGACTTATTTCAAATTTTTATCTTTATATCAGCAATTTATATTTCATTTCGCTATTAGTCGAAATTTGACTTTTAGCCGACACAAATTAATCTGACTGCCCAGTCCGAGTAAGGCTTTATGCTCAGTACGATAAGTCGTATTACAGCGTTGTCCGTTGCCACATTTTTGCCAGTAGTTTCTTTTTTAACTCATTGATAGTGACAGTTATTGAGAACAGACAAGCAGACTGAGTTTTACATTGAGGCTGAGTAATGCTGGTCGATTTTGATCAGCGAGTGGCAGGATTAATTTAACCAATCGAGCAGGAGATCGAAAATATAGACTATTGGATAGAGATAAATGAATACACAGCTTAATGTGATGGTGATTGATGGTCATCCTCTACAAACCAAGATACTTACCCAAATATTGGGTCATAGTGGCGCTTCAGTCAGTACATTCAATTGTGTGGACACTGCTAGTCAATGTGCACAAGAGCAATATTTTGATGTGATCTTTTGCGATCTCCAGATGCCGGGAAAAGGCGGTATCGACATCTTGGAAGTATTCGACCAAATTCAGTATCACGGGCAAGTCGTGCTAGTCAGTTTGTTGGAGCAGAGCATCATCTCGGCAGTACGAGAAATGTGCGAAGGGTTTAGTTTTGAGATATTAGGAGAACTGCCTAAGCCGTACGACGAAATGCAAGTGGTTAAACTCCTCAACCAAATAAAAGATGAAAGAACGCGAAAAACAGCGTTTGCTCAACCTATCGTACTGCAAGACCAAGAGTTTTTATTTGCTTTGGGTGAAGGGCGAGTGAAGAATTATTACCAACCTTTGGTAGACGCACACAGTGGTGAGCTTTTAGGTTATGAAGCGTTAGCGCGTTGGGTGCATCCTATTTATGGCGTGTTGTTACCAAACCACTTTCTTCCGATCGTAAAACGATGCCATTTGTCTTCTGAACTTTTTCAATCAGTGCTGATTAATACAATCTATGACATCAACAATAGGGGATTAACCCAAAAGGTCTCGATTAATGTCGACCACGAAAACTTGAACGACCCTGACTTCTCGCATCGTTTTATTCAACAATGCTCGGAGAGTGGTGTCGACCCGTCACAAATCACCATTGAGATTACAGAGCGGGAAGCTTTCCAAGCTAGCACGTCTATCTACAAAAACCTCATCAAACTCAGAATGAAAGGTGTCACGGTATCAATTGATGATTTTGGTACGGGCTCATCTACATTTGAAAAGTTGGCAAAGTTACCTTTTAACGAGATCAAACTTGACCGCGTTTTTGTCTACGGAGCGAGTGAAGATCTAGAAAAAGAAAAGCATTGTCATCGCTATTTGTGCTTTAGCGAAAAGCCTCAATATTCGTATTGTCGCAGAAGGTGTCGAAGACGAAGTAACCTATAAAACCATGCGCGAATGTGGAATAGACATCTGCCAAGGCTTTTACATTGATAAGCCCATGCCGTTAGAGGTAATCACTATTTTGAAGTAAAAATATGAAAAAATTGAACTGTTTGATCTTTGATGATCAAATGCTTATCTGTGTGGCTATCAGTGATAAAACCGTGAGTACCAAGAAACGTCGATTTCTAGACAAGTTTAATGTGAATGATGTTATTGAACTTGCAAAAGTAGTGGGAACATAAAGTGTTATGAATGTAAGAAGTTTTGTTTCTTCTTTTGCGGTTGCGATGTTGTTATTTATTGTATCGGTGACCATGATTGGTGCTGTACTCATCTCTTATGAGGAGAAGCAGTTTAATACGTACGCTAACAATTTAGCAAAAACAAAGCAGAAGGTCATTCTGCTAGGCTTGTTGACCGAAGCTCAATTGGCGCAGTATGAAAACTTCAGTATCGAACAAATAGAAGTACTGACTGACTTCAGTTTTCAAGATGCAATTTATGCTTTAAAGCCGTATAAAAACCTAGATTATGTGGAAACTGTTGCTCGTAAAGCACTACACCAAGCAGAAGCTCATTTGTCCAATGTCTACGATAGAGAAGACGCCATATTGTACTTTCGTTCTTACACTAGTGACAAACTCATCTTAGAACGACCAATCCCAGCTCTAGAGGGATCTAAAGAGACGTTTGATATAGAATGGTGCAGAGTGAATTACGCTTGTATTCTTGCTGCGTGGAAAGAGCAGCTCTCCGACCGAGTTCTTATCTCTAAGCCCTTCAAAACCACGTATTCAGATGAGATGGCATTAAGTATCATGAGTCCCGTCTACTATAGAGGGAAGCTTGTCGGCGAATTTTCGGAACAACTGTATTTATCATCGCTTTATAATGAAGGCAAAGCCGTTGACGTAGAGGTTAGTAACGGAAATAAGCAGATAATTATTTACTTTCCGAGCTACCCCTTAGCTCATTTTGCTTACACTCAATCCTATGTTGCCGACAATAATAATCTTGTCATTTACCAATATCCGTTTAGTAAAATAGTGGTGGACTACAGCTTTATTCTTGTCATCTATTCTGTCGTAGCGTTCGCCTATTATCGAAAAGCCAATGAATCTAAACAGAGCAAAATTCAATTAGAAAATGCTCTGAGTGATGTAACGCAAGATGACTTAACCGGGTTATTAAATCGGCGAGTATTTAAAGAAGAGCGGTTTAAACATCGAATGGAGGTTGAACCATACTCTATCATTGCGATTGACGGAAATCGTATCAAGAAGATTAATGATCGTTACGGACACCATGTTGGCGATGAAGTCATTGTTATTATTGCAGACTCAATGAGAAAGGTTTTTCGGAACAGTGACTACTTAGTCAGGACTGGTGGTGATGAGTTTATTGTAATTTTGCCCGGATGCAGCATGAGCAAAGCTTCCATGTTAGCGAAAAAGCTCCGTAGCGTTGTTAAACACAATCGTTTAAATACATTAGATATAGAGATCAGCGTTAGTACTGGTGTTGCTGTGCGCGAAGAGGATGAAACGCTGCAAGAGGTGATCGTGAGAGCAGATGAAGAATTATATGAAATGAAAAAACAGCGTGTTTGAGGACAACAATACATAACCATGACATAACTGTTTGATAAATTTGACCAAGAAGTACCCTTGGTCTTTTATATTAGTCGAGCAATGCATAATGCTCCTTTGATTGCTGATTAGCATAAGACCCAACTGGTACTGTATCGTGAACAAAGACCTTGATCTAAACCTATTAAAAATACTGGTTCTGCTAGAAAAGCATCGTCAGCTTAAACCCGTAGCGAAAGCCTTGGGTAAGAGTGAGGCGTCGATCAGTAAATATCTTGCTCGCTTACGCATCCAGCTTGGTGATGAACTATTCATTCGTCACCCACATCATTTAGAACCCACCAACTTTCTGATGCGTCAGCTACCCAAAATTGCAGATGCATTAGATAACTTAGAAACATGCTTAGTTCGATCAGAATTCAAACCAGAAAAATACAGTAAGGATATAACGGTCTGTTTACCCCAAACGGCTCAGTACTCATTTGGACACTTGTTGGCGATGGATTTAATGACGCTGTTTCCTAAAGCTCATATTACTGTCGCAACCATCACGGAATATACGGTGGACGAAATCCTTTTAGGCAAAGTGGATGCCCAGCTTCATTACTTCAATGATGAATTGCCAAAATCTATCCATCAGAAATTTATTGGCTACGCGCCAGCTGTGGTTGTTGTTCCGGAAGAGCTTGGGATCACCACTCTTGAAGAGGCTGCCAAACTGCCATTTATTATGCTTGAAATTATCGGTTGGAAAGAGAAAGAGCAGCTTGCAAAACGAGCAATGGAGAATCACGGTATGGTGATCAATCGAATTGCAGCGCTAGATAACGTGAGCAGTGTGCTAAAGCTGCTCAAAACAAAAAAAGGCGGCGACGGTTTTTCTGGAGTATCAGGCGCCAATCGAAGGATACCGTTTTATTCGTATTCCTGAATCTTATTACCCCAACGGCTGGCCAAAGGTTGTACTTCAGATGAAGCAAAGCCATCGTCACGACGCAATGCATCAGATATTAACCGATGCCATTGCAAAATATATGAAGAACTAACGATCGCATTGAATGTTTTCAGCGCTTGGGATCGTATGCAGTAATTCAATCAATGAATCTGCATGGTATTTTTTCAAAATACGAGTTTTGTAAGTGCTGATGGTTTTAGCGCTGAGCGATAGTTGTTCTGAAATACGTTTATTTGAATAGCCCTGAGCTAAGTAGTGGAACACCATGGCTTCGCGATTGGATAGCGTGACATCACCAGTAGAAGGAGCGTGAGTAGACTTAAACATAGAGTACCCACGTGAGACACTCACAATCGCGTCAGCAATCGCTTCTTTTGTCTCGTTTTTATTCAAGAAACCATGAGCTCCCATCTCGTAAGCCGCTTTAGAAAGGCTGGAATAGTCGCGTGAAGAAATGAAAAGTAATTTACCTTGATAGCCCGTTGCTAAAATATTCTTCGCCAAACGCATACCATCTCGATCACCAAGGACAACGTCTAGAATAATAAAATCAATTTTTGTATTTCGAACTAAGTCCATTACTTCTGCGCTGTCTTTCGACTGAATGACTTCGGCTGTGATGATTACGCTCTCAACAAGAGAAGTCAGTGCTTCGCTGTAAAGTGGTTGGTCATCAATGATAAGAACATTATTCAAATGGAGCCTCACTACTATCCGAACTGTCATACCGCCCAACGCAATATGATTGTATTAAGAGGGATTGTAGGAAAAACCTTGCTGGTGGAAAGGAAAATGACATTTTCTATAATTGAAATTCACTGAGCACAATTGAATAAGATACTGTCGAATATGCCAATACACGAGGGATTTCATATGTGTGGGAATAGTGATAGGCCAACGAAAAACATCAATATTAACCCTAAACTTTTCATCGAAATGGCCGCTAAAAGTGGGAAGGTAAGTTCGCACTAAGTTAACTCATGTTATCCTGTTCAAAAATGAGACATTTTTTCACAGTTTGATATGGAAATGTGCGTTGACCGTCCTTTTGGTGGTTTACAAACTTTGTTGTAACGACTAAAAAGGATGCTTGGATTTTTAGCCTGAGAATGGCTTCTCATGGCGTTTGCATCAAACTTTTTCTGATGCGTATTTTGGTTGGATAATTGGCTTTATGAGTAACGTAACCAGCACCATTTTGACAGAAAGTGGTACCAATGAGCTTGAAATCATCGAGTTTCATTTAGAAAAAACATTGCCGGATGGCAGCACAAAAACTTGTTATTACGGCATCAACGTTGCGAAAGTACGAGAAGTGATTCGCGTACCAGAGACAACCGATTATCCAAACGCACAACCTCACATGATCGGGGTGTTTTCGTCCAGAGATGTATTGACGCCTTTAGTAGATTTAGCTGGTTGGTTAGGTGTACCAACACGCCAGGACCTAGAGCGTAAGTTTGTTATCGTTACTGATTTCAACAAAATGACCAATGGCTTTCTGATTGATAGTATTTCACGTATTCATCGTATCTCTTGGAATGATGTGGAATCACCAAGTCAGTTTTTGGAAGCGGGCGAACAAGATTGTGTAGTGGCAGTTGTCCGCAAAGAAGGCAACCTGATCATGATTCTCGACTTTGAAAAAATCATCGCGGATATTAACCCAGAGCTGAGTATGGAAAAATACGATGTGAAAGGGGATAAGTCGGTAGATCTAAACCAGAGAATGGTGGGTAAGCGTAATGCTAAAACGATCATGGTGGTGGATGACTCAGCATTTATTCGCTCTTTGATTCAAGATACATTAGCTTCTTCAGGTTACAATGTGATCACTTGTAAAGACGGTGGTGAGGCTCATGAGAAATTAATGAGCTTAATCGAGGTTGCGAAAGAAGAAAACTTGCCAGTTAAAGAGCTGTTAGATGCGGTGGTTACGGACGTAGAAATGCCTCGAATGGATGGTATGCACTTAGTGAAGAGACTACGCGATACTGAAGCGTTTCATGAAATGCCGATCATTATGTTCTCATCATTGATGAGTGAGGATAACCGAGCGAAAGCACTGTCTCTTGGCGCAAATGATACGATTACCAAGCCAGAGATTGGCCGTATGGTGAATATGATGGATAAATACGTGTTTAACTTTGCGTAAACAAACCCGATAAGATTAAAAATAAGGCTGCCGATGGGCAGCCTTATTTTATTGTGAGCATGGAAGAATTTCCAAGGTGTAATTTTCGTTTGGACCCTGCGGTGGCCCATATAAAATCCCACATTGAGTTAAACTGCTATTTTTATCATCTCTTGCTGAAATGACGACTTTAATGTTGTTAGTTTGAACAATTTTCCAGTCACTATCTCCATACTGATTCTCAAGTTCTGAGACTAATATAGCTAAGCTTGTTTCATCTGCATCAGGGTAACCGTACCTATATGTACAGCTAAGAGAGCCATTCAACTCACAGCCTGAGAAAGGCAAATTTTCAGGGCCTTTACCTGAACCTGCGTCTGTGTGTTTGTTTGATATATATGGATAGTGTTCCAACCCTGCAATCGCCATTTTTCCATAACCGACACCGAGCGCTGATGCAATCGCGCCCTTCATGCCTTCTAAACGCGCTTCGCGGGCATCACTTTGAAGGTTTAAAAAGCGTGGTGCGGCAGTGACAGCAAGAATGCCGAGCACGACAAGAACTACGACTAACTCTATTAGAGTAAATCCAGTTTGTTTTCTCATATTATTTTCACAGCAAGTTAAAGGTAGAAAAAGTAACACTGACCGTACACTTGTTGTTGTGTAAATAAGTACGGTAATGACAAAATGATCAATAGTATAAAGCGATGAGTCATAAAGTGCTATACCGACGTAATGAGAATCGGCTACGCCTATATAGAGCAGGAGGAGGGTTCACAGATCTAATGCGGCCGTTTTTGAGCAGTCATTAATTCCGTGGAAGAAATGCTGCATGAACAGTCGAGCATGAATTCGCCTAGATATAAGCATACGCGTACATCGGCTGAATGAAAGACGAAAAGAAGTGATGGCAAACCGCACAAATGGATTGTCTTTTTGTTCACTTTGATGAATGCTACGCGAGATTCATATCACAACACACTCGACGCATTCATCGTGCGAATGTGCTTTGGTTTCGTGTTTGGCTTTCAAATATAAGAATAATCTAAATGGAATTCGATTCGATAAACTTGCTTGCGATAGGGCTAATATTTCTTGGCTCTTATGTACAAACCGCAATAGGCTTTGGCTTGGCAATTGTTGCCGCTCCTTTACTGATTCTTTGGGCGCCGGAGTATGTGCCTGCACCAATCTGTTTAGTCGCGTTATTTATTTCGTTGATGAATGCGATGAAGCACCGCAGTAGTGTTGAAATCGGCGGTTTAAAAATGGCATTGATTGGGCGTGTGCCCGGATCGGTCGCTGGCGGCTTGCTACTGTTTTTTGTCTCGACTCAAGCTCTTACACTTTGGATTGGTTTTTTGGTGTTATTCGCGGTTGTGGTGAGTGTTTTACCGTTTCGGGTTGAACCCACACCAGCGCGTATGACATTAGCAGGATTCTTTTCTGGATTGTTTGGTACCAGTTCGGCGATTGGAGGCCCACCGATGGCGTTGTTGTTGCAACATCAAGACGCGAATCAGTTACGTGGTAACCTGTCGGCATTTTTTGTTTTCAGTTCCATCATTTCGCTCGTTGTTCAAATTCCCGCTGGTTTCTTCACATTACACCATTTGGTGATTACTATTCCGCTATTACCTGCGGCAGCACTTGGGTATTGGCTCGCGATGAAAACCACCCAATCGTTACCAAAAGAAAAAATTCGGTTTGGAGCACTTATGTTGTGTTTTGTGAGTGGGTTTACAGCAGTAGTACAAGCGTTGAACCAGTAATGCCCTCAGCATCTTAAACTCACAGGGATATCGATCTCCTTTTATTATGCATAGCGCGATTTGTTTGCGCTGACTTGTTCGTTTAGATGAGCGATAGTTTTATGAATAACACTCGTTATGGCACTTTTATGGCAGCATTCTCCTTTGTAATTTGGGGGCTGCTACCCATTTATTATCGTTATTTACCGAATGCTTCAATGGATGAGTTGCTGGCATGGCGAATCATCGGCTCAGTTCCTGTAGGTTTTTTAATTGTGCTTGGTATAACCCGTCGAGGACCGAATTGGAAAGAAATCTGGTGTGACAAAAAATCTTTGTGGTACACGTTTGTCGCGAGCAGCTTGATGTGTATTTCATGGAGTGCGTTCACTTGGGCTTTGACTCACCATCGAGTCATTGATGCAAGCTTAGGCTTTTTTATTGGACCGTTGGTGTCAGTGGCGTTAGGCGTGTTTATTCTTGGAGATAAGCTTTCAAAAGGCAAACTCATCGCAATTGTGCTAGCAACAATTGGCGTGATGTATCAAGTGATTCATTATGGCCAGTTGCCTGTTATCGCACTAACGATGGGGTTGTTCTTTGCTTTGTATGGCTTGTACAAGAAGAAGATAACATACGACTGGAGCACCACCTTGTTTGTTGAGGCCCTGCTATTGACTCCAGTTGCCGTGGCGTATTTGTTTTACAAACAATGGACAGTGGGTGAGTTGGCTTCAGGTGTAGATATCACAACATTGCTTTTGTACTTTGGCAGCGCACCGATCACGCTTTTACCACTGATTTTTTATTCTATCGCGATACGTATAACAAACTTATCGACAGTTGGTTTAATGCAATACATTGAACCAAGCTTGCAGTTTGTTTTGGCTGTCATGTTTTTCGGTGAACTGTTTGATGAAGTTAAAGCAGTGACCTTTGCCTTTATTTGGGTGGGGCTGTTATTTACAATCTTTGAAAGTATTGTCAAAGGGCATAAGCGTAAAAAGCTGGCCAATCATCCTTTATAGTGCACCATTCTTGAATATTCACGATTTCACTCTCACGCCCTCTATTCGAGGGCGTTTTTAGTTCCATAAAGTATTCTCTTACTCGTTTTCTTATAAGCATAATTTGAGGTTAATTGACGCATTATCATTAGGATACCGCTATATTTATAGCCAAGTGACACGCTATATAATGAAAACCGGATCAAAAAGGACGACATATGATCACAGCTCTATACGCTAGCATTCTTGCAATACTGATTATTTGGTTGGCCGTTCAAGTGATTAAGCAGCGTCGCTTAAATCAGGTTGCTTATGCTGACGGAGGAGTAGAGGCTCTCCAAATCGCTCGTAGTGCACAGAGTAACGCGACAGAATATATCCCCATTACTCTGATTCTAATGGCACTATTAGAATCCAATAGTGCTTACCCAACCTGGATACATCTCACAGGCATTATTTTCGTGATCGGTCGAATTATCCATGCTCGAGGTATATTGAAAGAGGACTTAAAAAGGCGTGTTAGGGGCATGCAGGTGACATTCCTAGTGATACTTTCGCTGGTTGTGTTGAATATGATTTATCTTCCGTACGATAAGTTATGGTAAGTCTTCGTAGCTATATCCCGCCGCCATGGGTACTCGTTCTGATTGGGTTAGTACTGAATATTGGCGCGATCGTTCTTACTAGCTTGGTCCTTGATAGGCTTGGCAAACAGTATTCGCAACTCGCAGAGCAAAAGGCGGAAAACTTGTATTCCATCCAACTCGCGTGGAATAGCGTTGAAACTCTAGAAAGAAAAAGAGAGGCGTTGCTGCTTCACTTGCACATAGGTCAGAGCGCAGCGATACCTTCGGAGATAGAACAGATATTGGAAGGGCACTTATCCTCTTGGACTCATCACGAATCGGATGAAATACAAATAGATAAACTCCCTCAGCTAATGTCAAAGATAAACCAAGCACAAGCTTCGTATAGAGATCGCATTGATGACTATTACATTGAGAATGTAGAGCTCAATGAGGTAATGGCAAAGCAAGATGAAAAGATCGCTTGGTACAAGAATATCGGGCTCTTCTTACAAGTATTCGGACTCGCATTAATCCTCGCACGTGATTTGGCTAGGAAGCCATAGAACAAAAGTTAACGGTAGGGTTTATTGCGAAATGCTAATTATAATTTGCAAATTGCAATTCATTGCGTGAGCAAACAGTGGCTATTGGTGAAGTTTTAATGAAAGTGGTTAAATAACAACCTGTTTTTGTGCGCTACAAAGTTGGCACGTCTCATGCTTTAGTATGAGTGACCCTTTCTAAGCCGAGGGTCACCTAGCCAACTGACGTTGTTAGTGAACCACTTTGTTCACAAATATATACAGCCAATCACGAATCCTTGTGGTTGGCTTTTTTTTATTTAAATGACACAGTTTAGAACTGTGCTTTAATCCAGATCATGCGATGGTCGGAAGACACATCTTTGCCATCACCATACTTGCCGATACGCGCATCGTTAAATAGCTTACGACCTTCTTCATAAGAAGCTGACCAGTATACACCAGAGTCCACCACATTTAGGTTTGCAGAAGGCAAGGCATAATCTACACCCAAGCCAAACGTCGAAGTGATGCGATTCGGATATGGGTGAGTGGAGCTGCGGTCAACAGCGTGTTCGGCTGCACCAAAGCTTGTCGGATAAAGCTCGCCATTCATCACGGTTTGGTTAACCAATGGGTCATTATGCAGTTCTTGCATTACTGAGCTAATACCGTCACCGGCTACTGGATCAAGGTTTTGATCGCCCATCATTACGAATTTAGCCCCGTTCGCTAAGCCACCTTGCTTACCTGCATCGTCGTAGAAATAGTCTTTACCTTGAATGTAGTGATGCCAGAACTCTACTTCGGCTGCGTTTTGCGCTTTGTTTTTACCTGGGTCGAATACTGGCGGAGTAGGGTGCGACATCAGTAGATGCACAACTTCCTCGCCATTGCGAGTCGGAATGATAATTGGTGCATCTACGTGGTTTTTAGAAGATAGGCGTACTTGATCCCATTCTTCTGCAGAGTACCACTCATCACCACACTTCATGCCATCTGGAATCTTTTGTGAGCCGTCACAGATAGTAATGGTTGGAATCTTCGCACCTTCCATATCTTTCCATTTAAACGCTTGGAACGTACGCGTATTTGCCGTATCAATCTTGTATTTAGACATTAGGGCAAAGGCATATTGACCGTGGTACATGCCAAAGCCCCATGCATCGCCCGGCATTTGACCTGCTGTTCCATTGTTGTCGAGGTCAAACTCGCTTAGCAAACCTGTGTTGGTAGAGTAAGACTCCGCGTAAGGATATTCGATAGGTTCAAGGTTCGCTTCACCGCCTGCACCATTGATGCTTTGCGCGACAGACAGGTAGTTCTTCTGGAAGCCTTCAAGGGCAGCTTTGTTTTCGCCTGTTCCGTCGTTGTTGTATTCCGCCATCATAAGAACGTCAGGGCGATTCTTCTGAATAATCGCAGCAACGTTCCGAATTTGAATGACTTTTTCCGCAGTGGTTTTGTCTTCAGCGGCGATAGAACCGTCTAAATAGGCAGTAACCAATACAGTTTGCTGCGCTGGTTCAATTTGCATTTCACTCACTAAAGCTTCAAAAGTTGCACGGTCAAAAGAGAGGTTGTAAGTCGCTATTTTTACTTCTTTAGGCTGAACATTGACGTATTCAGTGTCGTCATTACATCCAGATAATAGAGCGGCGCCAACAAGGAGAGCGATAGAGGTTTTGATTGTTTTCATGGGTACGTCATACCTTATAATTGATTCGGCTGAATATTAAAGTCATCAGTAATTGTTTTAAGCGATATCAATCACACAAACGTTTTCATATTTACATGTTCAATTAGTTTTTGTGTGATTTGTGCAATAAACGCAACACTTTCAACACCAAAAGGTTATATGCAAATTGTTAAAAAACGGTGTCGTTTTTAATAGATGAAATGGCACTAAAACATAAGCTGTATGATTGTGTGTGCTAAAATCAATGAGCGGGATAATTACGATAAGTTTGACTTCACTTTTGGGTGAGAAACAAACAAATAAGAACTGGTCAGTTTGGCTTTGCTATTGATGCAAAATAGGGGGCTAACCGATGGGTTCAGTATCAAACTATCAGAGCAGGTTATTTGTCACGGCAATGCTTGCTTCACCACTTCTTTTTTCAACACCTTTATCCGCCGCTCAGTCCGAACGGTTAGAGCAAAACCATGGTCTTGTTGTTGCTTTAGAAAAACGCAACCTTGCAGCCACACAAAATATAGATCGTGTGTTAGGTTTACAAAATGGAAATCGTGTACAAAAGCTGAAAACCAACCAAGGTAAAAACGGCGGTACGCATAGTCGTTATCAGCAGATGTTTAAAGGCGTCCCGATTTGGGGCAAGCAAATTGTCGTACATCGTGATAAAAAGGGCAAAATCAAGCATATCAACGGTACTCTCGTAAAGGATATTGCCCGAGATATCAATGATATGGTGCCTAAATTGTCGCTTTCTCAAGTAATGTCTTCAACGCAAAAGCCGTACCGTGAAAACGGATACCAAATAGAGAATCAGCGCCAAGGTTTGCGTATTTATGTCGATAAAAGTGACGTGGCGCACTTAGCTTATATTGTCCAGTTTTTTGCTGATAATGAGCATGGTGGTAAGCCTACGCGTCCCACCTTTCTTGTTGATGCTAAAACAGGAAACATTTTGCTGCAATATGAGGGGTTAGCGCACGTAGAAGCGAATGGTCCGGGAGGAAACCAAAAAATTGGTCGCTATCATTATGGTGTGGACTTTGAGTCTCTATTAGTCCAGCAATCTGGTGATACGTGTTTGATGGATATTCCTGGCGTGGTCAAAACCATCAACTTGAATGGTAGGACGTCTGGCAATACGCATACGTTCGTTTGTCCAACCAATAGTGTTAAAGAAATTAATGGAGCGTACAGCCCGTTAAACGATGCGCATTACTTTGGCAAATTGGTATACGACATGTACAAAGATTGGCTTAATACTGCTCCCTTAACGTTTCAGCTTCAAATGCGAGTGCATTACCGCAAACGCTATGAAAACGCCTTTTGGAATGGCTCGAGCATGACTTTTGGCGACGGTGCGAGTTATTTCTATCCTTTAGTGAGTTTAGATGTCTCAGCGCACGAGGTTAGCCATGGATTTACAGAACAAAACTCTGATCTGATTTATTCAGAGCAATCAGGCGGAATCAATGAGGCTTTCTCAGATATGGCAGGTGAGGCGGCTGAATTCTATTCACGTGGTTCTAACGATTGGAAAGTTGGGTACGATATTAGAAAGGCTGCCAATGCGGCGTTGCGCTATATGGATAATCCGCCCCTTGATGGTCGTTCAATTGATCACGCGTCTCAGTATGTGAGTGGCATGGATGTGCATTATTCAAGTGGTGTGTTTAACAAAGCGTTTTATCTATTGGCGGTTGAGTACAATTGGGGAACGCGACAAGCGTTCGAGGTTTTTGCGTACGCTAACCAGAACTACTGGACGCCAAGTGAAACGTTTGACTCTGCAGCTGCGGGTGTATTGGCGGCCGCCCAAAGCTTAAGCGTGGCGGCGAATGATGTGACCGACGCTTTTGCTCAGGTCGGTGTTTCAGTTGATGGGGGAGTCGTCGAGCCACCGTCTAGCACGTGTGAAGCTATCGCCCTAAACAATGGTGTTTCCAGCAAGATAGACTCTTCATCTACTGGTGAGTGGCATTGTTTTACGATTGATGTGCCTACCAATAGTTCAGATTTTACTGTTACCACATCGGGAGCAAACGGCGATGCGGATCTTTACGTTAAGTTGGGAAGTGAACCAAGTTTAACCAGCTACGATTGTCGCTCATACAGTAGCAACAGTAATGAAGCATGTAGTATTACTTCTCCGAATGAAGGAACGTGGCACATTGGTGTGTACGCTTACAGCAGTTACAGTAACTTGAACGTGGAAGCAAGTTATGTAGGACAAGAAGCGCCACCACCATCTGATGAAGTTACTACACAATCAATCAACAATGGTAAAACATGGACGGCGATTATTACTGGTTCTGGCTTGATGAATGGCGTGTGGAATGTTATTTCAAATACGCCGTGTGATAACGATAACGAGTGCAGTTTATCCGGTATCGGAAAGAAAACCAGTGAGGTTAGCTTTACGTTGACGGATGGTACCGTATTCATCATCGCTAAGCCCTAGCGATTTTTATGTAAAGAGGCCCTGAAATATCAGGGCCTTATTTTTTTACGTTCAATTTTCTGTATATAATAGCGAGTCACAAAGAAGTGAGGACGACCTCACCGCTCTATCTTTTCTCGGGGACGACCCTATCTCGTTGGGAAATATGACATGGCTTGGGGAATTCTCTTCATTGCTGGCTTATGCGAAGTGGCATGGGCTGTCGGACTAAAATACTCACAAGGTTTTACCAAATTGGCGGCATCTGGCTTTACCGTTACGTTTATGGTGTTGAGCTTTTGGTTACTTGGAATTGCATTAAGGACGCTACCACTCGGTATCGCTTACGGCGTTTGGGTAGGTATAGGAGCGATTGGAACGGCAATCGTCAGTATCTACATATTTAACGAGCCCGCGACGCTGATAAAATTGCTGAGTTTACTGCTTATTGTTGCCGGTATCGCTGGATTAAAATTATCCGCTTAACGTCAGGTTAAACATAAAAAGAAAGCCAGAGTCGACTCTGGCTTTTTACGTTTTAGTGTTATCTCGCTTTGGGGCTGAAGGGTTAAGCGCTGCGCTTAACGAATGGCAATCGCAAATGGTGGCCAAATACGTTAATGAGTGCGCCCGCTACAATTAGTGCACCACCGATGTACGTCCAGATGAGCGGGATTTCGCCGAAGAAAATGATGCCTAACAACACAGAAAATACGATCTGAATATACGAGTAAGCAGACGCTTTGCCCGCTTGCTGAGTTTGCATTGCTTTGGTTAATCCCAATTGCCCAACTTGGGTGAATACACCAACCAAAACCAACATGAAAGTCAGATACAGGTCGGGCATAACAAAATCATCGCCAATCAGTAAGAGTGAAGCGGGCAGAGCAACCAGAGGGAAATAGAAAATGATCACTGAACTATCTTCAGTTTGGCTAAGTTTTCTAACAATGACATAAGCAATTGAGCTACCAAATGCGCCCAAGATTGCAATCATTACGCTAAACATAGGTAAAGTGCGCTCTGCTTCTTGTCCTGTTTCTGGACTTACCATTATATAGATGCCGAGTAAGCACAAGGCAATACAAAGGAACGTCGATGGTTGAATGCGTTCCTTCAAGAAAAAGACGGCTAGGAGCGCAGTAAATACTGGGTGAATGTATTGGAATATGGTCGCTTCTGCCAAAGGTAAGGTAGTCACCGAATAATATACGCACATCAATGCCATGGTGCCTACTGCGCCACGCGCAAACAGTAATGGCTTATTATTGCCCCATACAGAAATTCGTTTTCGCTTAACATCTAAATAGCTGATAACAAGTGAGACGAGTGCCCTCGCTGCAACAATCTCAAATACAGGGATACCATGAAGACTGACATGCTTTACTGTGGCAGACATTAGCGCGAAACCGAATGCGGAGAGCACCATAAAGCGCACACCAATGGGAACCAGAGTGTTGAATGAATTAGACATTTTACTGCTCATTTGTTGCGACAGATCGCACTTTAGCATACTCAGCTCACAAAATGATCCGTGATATTCAAACACATCTGCCGAGAGTGAGAATAAGCAGTAGACTATGGGTTCTCAAGCAACCCTATCTTTCATTCGCGCATGGAGCGCATCTAGGAAATATCTAGATATTTAAGGAGCATACATGATCCCAGTACAAGCAACGCATACTTCTGGCGTTGTCATTTCTAAAATTGATGGCGTCGATAAAATGCTGTTGCTCAAACGTGTTAAAGGTGGTTATTGGTGCCATGTTGCTGGTGGTGTAGAGGCCGGTGAAACCGGATGGCAAACTATTCTCAGAGAACTGAAAGAGGAGACGCAAATTGACGATGTTGAGTTACATACTGCAGACTTTCTAGAACAGTTCTACGAAGCAAAAAATAACCGCATCATGGTTATTCCATGCTTCGTATTACTTTGTCCACCTAACCAATCGGTTGTACTTAACGAAGAACACACAGAGTATTGTTGGTGTACGCTTGAAGAAGCAAAGCGACTAGCCCCGTTTGCAAATCAGCACCACCTTTACGAACATGTGTGGAGGCATTACGTGGATGTGGAATCGTTGACGCCATTTACGTTGATTGAACAAACAGACTAGACGAGATAACCATCCTTTTAAGCACGTTTGACATAACGAATATGGAAGTTTGTTCTCAACGCAATGAGGCGGTAGGATTTGTGAGTAGTGTTTACTGAAAAAGGGATAATGTGGATGGATGAGGTCATGTGCCAAAAGGCGTATCAAGGAAATAGCATGCAGGCCAGTTTTTCTGTTTCAGACAGGGTCTCAATTGAGCCTCTCACCACCAAACATGCGACGGTTTTACTGGAAGTGGTGAACACGCATCGAAACAGCCTATCTGGCTATTTACCTTGGACGGACTTTGTGACCAACCGCAGAGAAGCAGTGAACTACATCTCTCAGCGCGTGAACAGCAAAGCGTTAGATGCCCACTGGTGCGCGATTTATTTTGATGAGCAGTTTACGGGCGTTATTGGTATCAAGGGTGTGGATTCGCACACACACGTTACTGAGATTGGCTATTGGTTGGCGAACAATGGGCGAGGACACCGAGTGATTGACCAAGTGCTTGCGGTTCTGATTCCTTTTTTAAAGCAGAAAGGGCATGCGCAGTTCATCCAATTCCACTGTATGGAAGATAACATTGCCAGTATCAATATTGCGGAGCGTGTTGGTGCCACATTAAAAGAATACGTTGATCACGAGTTCGAGACGCTTGACCGCTCTCAACGATTAGGCATTTATGAATTGCGTCTGACTTAGGTCCAAACCCACCGATATTTTAATCAGAGTTCGAACTCTAATTTCGCGAGCGCTACAATAGTAACATTGTTGCGCTCGTGTTAATTTGGAGCGTCATTGATCGAAACTAGGCTAGGAGAAGCATCATGAACGCAATCGCAGAGGTTGAAGTGGAAAACTCGTTACAACAAAGCCTCGACCGCTTAAAAGCGGCGTATGCCGCCGAACCTTATCCTAGTTTGGATGAACGTAAGCAGCGCCTTATTATGCTAAAACAAGCGCTTATCGCGAACAAACAAGCGTTGGTGGAAGCGCTGAGTGACGATTTTGGTTATCGTTCAGAATTTGATACCGCAATGACCGACGTTTTGCCGACGGTCTCGCACATCAATTACACCCTCAAGCAGCTAAAAAAGTGGTGCAAATCAAGTAAGCGTGAATCCGGTCTGTTGCTTGCTCCGTCGAAAGTGACCGTTCAGTATCAGCCACTCGGCGTGGTCGGGATCATTTCGCCGTGGAATTTTCCTGTTATTTTGAGCCTTGCGCCTTTAGTTACTGCTTTGGCCGCAGGTAACCGTGTGATGATGAAGCTCAGCGAATTTACGCCCAAAACCAATAAAGTCATCGTCAATATTTGTCGCGAGTTGTCTGAATATGTCGAAGTATTTGAAGGTGAAGCGGACGTTGCACAATCATTCAGCCAACTGCCATTCGATCATCTTTTGTTTACTGGCTCGACAAATGTTGGTCGCGCAGTGGCAAAAGCAGCGGCAGATAACCTGACTCCAGTGACGTTAGAACTGGGCGGAAAATCTCCGGTGATCATTGCGGAAGATGCAGACATGAAGAAAACCGTTGATGCGATTTTGTTTGGTAAATGCATCAATGCTGGCCAGATTTGTGTGGCGCCTGATTACGCGTTTGTACCACAAGAACGCGTCGAAGAGTTCATTGCGCTGTTCTTAAAACGTTTTGAAAAACTCTATTTGAAATCCAACAAGAATCAAAAGCTGACCCATATTATTAATCAACGACAGTATGATCGTTTGACTGCGCTACTTGAGGACGCCAAAGCTCAGGGCGCAAGCATCCATACTGTTGAAGCGTCACCTCAACAGGAAAGTCTTTTGTATCCTCATTTGATCACAGGCGTGTCGACAGATATGCGCATCATGCAAGAGGAAATATTTGGGCCATTTCTACCCATCAAGCCTTACAAAGCGGTAGATGAAGCGATTGACTACATTAATCAGCACCAGCGACCTCTTGCGCTGTATGTTATGTCGGACAACAAATCGACCATCAGACATATTGTACGCAACACACACAGTGGCGGCGTCGGCATTAACGACACGGTATTACACGTTGGCGCTGAGGATGCGCCTTTCGGTGGCGTTGGTGAATCAGGCATTGGTCATTATCACGGAGTGGAAGGATTCAGAACCTTTAGCCACGCGAAAACCGTACTCCACACGCCGAAATGGCTACCAAGGACGGGGGCATTAATGCGTCGCAGAGCTATGGCGATAAAAGCGATTCAAAAGATTTTTGTTCGATAGTGGTTGGATTGTTAAAAACCGCTCAAACGGGCGTTTTTTGTTTCTATGTGTTCTGAATTGCGGGTTACCTAAGGTCGGGAAGTTTCCACCACGCGCTGCCAATAGAGAAAGAAAGGCTCTTTTGGAAAGAGCCTTTTTCACGAAATGTCGACAGATTTTTGGAAGTTTAATGCAGAACTTCACTGCTGAATCTTAAGTATTTGCAGTCGTTCATTAGCTCTTTAAATGCCTTTCTATCTAGCTTAATCAGAGTTTCATGATCGCCGGCTTCAAGATAGACATGTTCCAAGTTTGCTAATCTTTCATCACAAACGGTCGACATGTGGTAAGGACTACCAATCGGTGGAATCGCGCCGTGCTCACAATCAGTGAAGAGTCGGTAAACCATACGCTCTTTCACCAAGTGGAAAGTAGCGTTAAATTCATCGTTTAATCTCGACAAACTGATTTTGTTGTTGGCAGGTAAGACCGCCATCATATGATGCCCTTCATGATCCTCAAGAATGACGCCTTTTGCGATATTCATTAAAGGCACACCTGCGGCAACACCACTTTGTAGCGAGCTATGACTGTGGCTGTGATTCACGGTTTGAAAGTGAATGTTGTGCTCAGTCAAATATTCATCTAATCGGGTTGCAATCGTCATATAGCCTCCACGTGTATGAGACCCATAAAGAGTATAGGTGAGGCAAGCGACAATCGCGTATTTTACTCTGGTTTCGCTGACGCTCTTTCCGCTCCTGTTCTACGCTTATTGCAAGCCTGCGAGAAAGCGTGGTTAACAATAATAAACAGGGGGCAACATGAGCAAGCCAATCATCGCCGATAATAAGCCGATTAAAGTGAATCTAACCGAAGGGCAAGAATATTACTTTTGCCGATGTGGACGTTCTAAAAATCAACCTTATTGCGATGGGTCGCATTCGGGAACAGGCTTAAAGCCAATGAGCTTTACTGCGGAAAAAGATGAAGAGGCCTATCTCTGCCAGTGCAAGCATACCTCTAATGCCCCATTTTGTGATGGAACACATAAGCGTTTTTCTAATGAGCAAGTCGGCAAAGAAGGCCCTGAGCAAAAGCGAGAGAAAAGTGACAAACCGACTGCGTCCGCTACTCAAGAAGAACCAACCCTAGAGTTTATCCACCAATTAGCGAGAGAAGGACTCTCTAAACTCGGTCATCATGGTCCGATGGCTGCAATGGGGGTTCCTAGGCATTTGCTACCACATTGGGATGCTATACAAATCATGGTGGCGCAAATGGCGACACAACCGTTGTTGGAAGACGTTCCCGTATCAACTGAGTTGATTGTGGGGCCAAACGCGCGTAAGCCGCTCAAACTTGTTATCCCTTTATTGGTGTCGGACATGAGTTTTGGCGCACTTTCGGAAGAGGCGAAAATTGCGCTAGCAAAAGGTGCTGAGTTGGCAGGGACTGGGATTTGCTCCGGTGAAGGGGGGATGTTACCTGAAGAACAAGCTGCAAATTCGCGGTATTTCTATGAGCTTGCCAGTGCTCAGTTTGGCTACGATGAATCTAAGCTTCTTAATGTTCAGGCTTTTCATTTTAAAGGTGGGCAGGGCGCCAAAACAGGCACGGGTGGTCATCTTCCAGCAAATAAAAATGTGGGTAAGATCTCTCAGGTGAGAGGTATCCCCGAAGGCCAACCAGCGATCTCACCGCCAACATTTAAAGATCTTCATACTACTCACGATTTCAGAAAGTTTGCTGACAGAGTCCGTGGCATCACGGGCGGCATTCCAATTGGCTTTAAACTCAGTGCAAACCATATTGAGCAAGACATACAATTTGCGCTCGATGCGGGTGCCGATTACATCATCTTAGATGGTCGCGGTGGTGGCACGGGCGCGGCGCCAACTATGTTCCGTGATCATATTAGCGTGCCAACTATTCCTGCGTTAGCTCGTGCGCGTAAGTACTTAGATGAAAAAGGCGCAAGTGACCGCGTCACATTAATCATCACTGGTGGGTTGCGAGTTCCTACGGATTTTGTCAAAGCGTTGGCACTTGGGGCAGACGGAGTGGCGATAGCAAACAGTGCGATGCAATCGATCGGTTGCGTCGCGGCCCGGATTTGTAACACCAATAATTGCCCTGCGGGGATCGCAACGCAAAATGCCGATTTGAGGCAGCGTCTCGATATCGAAAAATCATCTCAGCAACTGAAAAATTTCTTCGAATCCTCGGTCGAGCTCATGCAAGTTATGGCAAGGGCATGTGGTCACCACGCTCTGAATGAATTTAGTCGCCATGATTTAGCGACTTGGGATCACAACATGGCGAGGCTGTCTGGGATCAAGTATTCAGGTATGGACTTAAACTGATCTCTATCCATATTTTCTGCATATAGGTACATGTTTGATAACAATTATTTATTAGCCGAGATATGGAAATTTTGACTTGGCGTTAACTAAAAATTCAGTGTATGAACTACGCTGTTTGAGGTGGATATTCGATTTATTGAATAACAAAGAGTGGTTACCACAACCACGATACGAAGGAGCATTATATGAGCAACACAAACGGCGGTTCGGTAGGTAAATGTCCAGTTATGCATGGTGGGCAAACATCTACAGATAAGTCGGTGATGGATTGGTGGCCGAATGCCTTAAACTTAGACATCCTGCATCAACACGACTCCAAAACCAACCCATTTGGCCAGGACTTTAATTACAAAGAAGAACTGAAAAAGCTAGATGTCGAAGCACTTAAAAAAGACTTAAAAGACTTAATGACTGATAGCCAAGACTGGTGGCCTGCCGACTGGGGACATTACGGCGGTTTAATGATCCGAATGGCATGGCACGCAGCGGGTAGTTATCGTATCGCGGATGGACGTGGCGGCGCTGCGACAGGCAACCAGCGTTTTGCTCCTCTCAACTCTTGGCCAGATAACGCAAACCTCGACAAGGCTCGCCGCCTTTTATGGCCCATCAAGAAAAAATATGGCAACAAATTAAGTTGGGCCGATCTGATTGTCCTTGCCGGTAACATGGCGTATGAATCCATGGGCTTTAAGACCTTTGGTTTTGGCTTTGGGCGAGAAGACATTTGGCATCCCGAAAAAGACACCTACTGGGGTTCCGAGCAAGAATGGTTAGCCACAAGTGATGCTGATGACAGCCGCTATTCTGGTGAGCGAGATTTAGAAAACCCGCTTGCTGCGGTAATGATGGGTCTTATCTATGTGAACCCTGAGGGGGTGGACGGTAACCCAGATCCCCTCAAAACAGCACATGACATGCGTGTGACCTTTGCGCGAATGGCAATGAACGATGAAGAAACTGTCGCGCTCACAGCGGGTGGTCACACGGTCGGTAAGTGTCATGGTAATGGTGATGCCGCAAACCTTGGTCCAGAGCCCGAAGCCGCAGACGTTCATGAACAAGGTCTTGGCTGGATTAACCACAAAACACGTGGCATTGGCCGTGACACGGTAACGAGCGGCATTGAAGGTGCTTGGACGACACACCCTACACAATGGGACTACGGATACTTCCACCTACTATTTAAGTACGATTGGGAACTGAAGAAGAGCCCAGCAGGTGCATGGCAGTGGGAGCCAATCGACATTGAAGAAGAAGACAAGCCTGTCGATGTTGAAGACGGCTCTAAGCGCTACAATCCAATCATGACTGACGCCGATATGGCGCTCAAAATGGACCCTGAATATCGCAAGATTGCAGAAAAGTTCCAAAATGAACCAGTGTACTTTGATGACGTTTTTGCTCGTGCCTGGTTTAAGTTGACACACCGCGATCTAGGACCAAAATCATGTTATTTCGGCCCTGATGTGCCAAGCGAAGATCTTATTTGGCAAGACCCAACGCCCGCAGGTAAGACAGACTACGATGTTGATTTAGTAAAAACAAAAATCGAAGCAAGTGGCCTATCCATTAGCGAGCTAGTAAGCACGGCTTGGGATAGTGCGCGTACTTACCGTGGCTCTGACCGCCGAGGTGGCGCAAATGGTGCGAGAATTCGTTTGGCTCCGCAAAAAGATTGGCAAGGAAACGAGCCAGAGCGTCTAAGTCGTGTTCTTGCTGTGCTAGAAAAAATAGCAGCAGAAGAGGGCTGTAGTGTTGCAGATGCTATCGTGCTTGCTGGTAACGTAGGTATTGAACTGGCTGCGCGTGCCGCAGGTCATGATGTATCTGTGCCATTCGCGCTAGGCCGAGGTGATGCCACCCAAGAGATGACGGATGTTGAATCGTTCGAAGTTCTTGAGCCTGTTGCTGACGGTTTCCGAAATTGGTTGAAGAAAGACTACGCGGTTAAGCCGGAAGAGTTGTTGCTCGACCGAGCGCAGCTTATGGGTTTGACAGCACCAGAAATGACGGTACTTATCGGTGGTATGCGCGTTTTAGGCAGTAACTACGGCGGTGGAAAAGAGGGCGTATTTACTGACCGAGTAGGCACTTTGTCGAATGATTTCTTCGTGAACCTTACTGACATGGCATATACGTGGAAACCAGTGAGTGCTAATCAATATGAAATCCGTGATCGTAAAACCGACGCTGTGAAGTGGACGGCAACCCGTGTGGATCTTGTCTTTGGCTCAAACTCGATTCTACGTTCGTACGCGGAAGTGTATGCGCAAGATGATAATCAGGAAAAATTCATCCACGACTTCATCGCTGCATGGACGAAAGTCATGAACGCCGACCGTTTTGACTTGTAATAAGTGAAACGATGCAAATCGGTAGATGCGTAAACAAAGTTGATGAATAAGTAAGAGAGGCGGGCGCAAAGCTCGCCTTTTTCTTTACCTGTCTTTTTACTTTGATTGTTACTTTGATTGAAAATTGAGCTCATTTGAACCATAATGACTAGACCATATGAACCATAGGAGCTTGATATGGCAACTGCAGCATTAAAAAGCTTTAAGCCGAAACAATCTCATAAAGCCAATTTCTGGCTTATGTTAGGTATTGAAGATGCTGAAACGGGTCGTATTGATGCGGTTCACAAAGGCTTTGAGCCCAAGGTATACCGGAACATTGTTGATCGAGTAAAGCTTTCTCAAAGTGAATTCCAACATGTGACACTGATTCCTGTTAGTACAATTAAGCGTCGTCTTAAAAATGATGAGCGTTTTAATACTCAAGAGAGTGATGCAATCTATCGATTAGCGATGTTATTGAAACTCGCAACAGAGTTGTTTGACGACGAAGAACGCGCGTTAAAATGGATGAGAGAAAATGTGTACGGCTTAGGTGGAAAACGTCCACTTGATATGGTGTCGACTACGGTTGATTTTGAAATCGTAAAAGATTTGATCGGCCGTTTAGAGCACGGGGTGTTCTCGTAATATGAAGCTCTATCGTCTCACACAAAAGAAATTCGCTGACACGCCATTTAGCCCCGTTGGCGCAAAGTTATTTGGAGGGCGATGGAACTCAAAAGGAACCGAAGCCCTCTACTTCTCTGAATCGGAATCCCTTTGCTCGTTGGAAGTGTTTGTTCACGTAAATAACGATCCAGCTATCACCAAACTGTACGATTTATATCGTATTGAAATGCCCGAATATCTCATCGCCACCTTAGATGAAGAAGATCTCCCTGTGACGTGGCGAGCAATACCGGCGAGCGAGTCTACACAGTACATTGGTGACCAGTTTCTCAATGATCCTCATCCTGAGTTTGCCGCACTGCAAGTGCCTTCAACGATTTCACCTCGTGATAAAAACTACGTGGTGAACCCAAATCATCCCAAAATGAAAGAGATCATCAAGAAAGCCGAAAAGCTCGATTTCGCGTTTGACCCACGCATTTTCAAATAAACGCGCTGGCTTTCTCTCGCTTTAAAATATTCAGCGCTTACCTGAGATAAGCGCTGAAGCATAAAAGCTTATTCTCTTGGTTATTGTCGGTCGTAAGTGAACTGTTGCGCTTCATTTGCACTATTGTGGTAATGTCCAAGCACCAACTCCGCACCTTTGTAAGATAAATGGCTGTCATCCGTATACATCGCGTTGTTCGCACCAACTTTCATTCGACATACGCCATTTCTGCAAATGGCATCGGTCAAGTCGACAAACTCAACGTGCTCAAATTGCTCAAAGTAGTTCACTAACTTCGCCACGTTTTGAGGGTGATGTCGCTTGGGAGAAAAATCGCATGCGGACTCTTTTGTCTCGCCAAACAAACGCGCTTTCCAAAGGCATTCTCCTACCGCAAAAGGTGCAGAAGGCGTTGGTCCGAAAACGACCACTTCTTTCCCTTCCAGTTCATTCAACAATCCAGTTAATGATGTCTCATAATCGGCTTGTGAAAGCTCTTTATTGAAGTTGGAAGAGATAACGACGCGACGAATAGAAGGGGTACGCAAAATGGTATCGACTGCCTGTTTGAAGAACTGTCGGCAAGAAATTGATCCAGCATCTTTGATGATGTCGACATAACCGACTGCACAGGAATCTTGAGTAAGTTGCACCACGCCAGTTGGTGTTACTTCGGACAGACGCTTCACGTAAACCATGCTGTGACTATTGCCTAACACAGCGATGGTGGGCTGCGGCGCAGACGAGCACACATCGTTAACGTCAGTGTTGCCGTTGCAATTTAAACCGTAACCGTTATTAACGCGCATGGCCTCGAAAAATGCGCTTCTTTCTGGAAAACCACCGTTTTGATGACCGATAACGCCGAACGTCAGCAAGGGTAACGTCAACAACATAATAACCGCAGACACAGTGCGCATGCTCATGGCTTTCCGGCTGCGGAACGGCTTTTCCACAAAGCGCCAAGTGAAGTAAGACAGTACAAAAAGCGCGGCAATGTAAATCGGGATATTGACGTCTTGAGTTGCGTCCAGCATGTAGCGGTAAAACACAAATAGCGGAATATGCCACAAGTACAAGCTGTAGCTGATTAAGCCGACGAACACGACCCATTTTAGGCTCAGCAATTTACCGCAGACATTGTCTTTAGAGGCAAACAAAATCACTAACGCGCTACCGATGACTGGCACCAGCAAAGTGATACCCGCGCCATCTTGCGATTTTTCAAACAAAAGTGCAGAGGCCAATATCAAAACGATGCCAATGGTTGCCAGCGTATCGTTGGATTGAACTTGGGTTTTTCTCATTACTAATGCGAGTAATGAACCGGTTGCCAGCTCCCAAGCACGAGAGAAGATCATGTAGAAGGCGAAATCAGGATCGTTGCTCGCATAGACAATAGTCATCAAACTCAGCGCAAATACCGCGATGAAAAAAGTCAGGTAAAACGCGTTTTTGCCACGAGCGAGTAGCATGAGTAGCAAAGGAATGACAGTGTAGTATTGTTCTTCAACGCCCAAGCTCCAGGTGTGAAATAGCGGATTGGCTTGATCTTCTAAACCGAAGTAATTGTGGCCTTTTAAATACAGAAGAATGTTGGATGAAGAAAGAATAGAAGACACTGCGAACTGACCAACGTCTTTGTGTGCTTGTGGCAAAAATAGCCACCAAGACATCAAATAGCTGACGGCAATCACCACCAGTAGCAGGGGAAGTATGCGGCGAATGCGTCGCTCATAAAAATCACCGAGGCTAAACTTCTGGTTTTCCAAATCGTTAATCACGATGGTGGTGATCAAATAGCCGCTGATAACAAAAAACACGTCAACGCCAATAAAGCCACCAGCGAACTGCTCAACTCCTGCATGAAACAAAATCACCAACGTGACAGCAATCGCCCTTAATCCGTCTACTTCCGCTCTGTAAGTCATATCGTGTCCCTCCAACATTCCGTTTAACGAAGTAGAGCAAAATATGAACCAGAAATAATGTTGCTTTAAATCAGCACCTTAAATTGATTATCAAAATGAAAAGGCTGGGGGAAATAACGAATTCCTAAATTGAATTTCAATATGGAAATCCCAGAAAGAGTGATGTTAAGAAGCGCCAAATCAAAGAACGTAAAGCGCCAGGCTCTTAGACTTCATTGAAAATGATAACGCTAAAGAAACAATGACAGAGAATACGATTCAGGAAAAAATTGCCAGCTTTACTTGTATCGAAGAAGCGTTGGATTACTTCGAAATCGAGTTTGATAGCCGATTTATCGAAAACAACCGAATCGAGTTGGTTAAGAGGTTTAACGGCTACTTAATCCTCACTAAACCGGATGATTGGTTTTCAGGCCGCCGCGCACTGAAAAATGCCTACTGTAAAGTACAACGCAGTTTACTAAGTAAAACGACGCGCTCTGCGTGCCGAGGTTGTACATCTTGTCAAAGACGTTAATTCTTGGTGGCTTGCCTAAAAAGAACCCTGCATCTTGGCGTCACAGGGGGAAGAGCAAGGTTCTTTTGGGTTAGCTATTGGTTTGTCGCGAGTTGCGAATCAGCTTTACGTAGATGAATTAACCCGCGTGATACGCAGGGTAGTCCACTAATCCTTTTTCATTGCCGCCGAACAATGTCGCAGGGTCATGTTCTGCCAGCGGATAGCCATGCTTGATGCGGCTTGGTAAGTCTGGGTTTGCAACAAACGGACGACCAAAACCGATCATGTCGGCTAAACCACTTTCAATCGCGTGTTGCGCCTTTTCTGCGTTGTAACGACCGGCATAGATCAGTGTGCCTTTATACGCCTCACGAACTGCGGTTTTAAAGTCGTGCGGAGTATCTGGCGCGTCGTCCCAATCCACTTCTGCAATGTGAATGTAAACCACATTGAGTTTATCAAGCAGCGCAGCAGCAGCGGTGTAGGTGTCGACTGGTGTGCTATCAACGGTGCCGTTTAACGAAGTGAATGGTGCAAGGCGAACACCAACATGCTCTGCGCCAATGGCTTGCGTCATTGCTTCGACCACTTCACCAAGAAAACGCAGACGGTTTTCAATTGAGCCGCCGTATTCATCGGTGCGGTTGTTCGCTTCAGAATCGATAAACTGGTTAACCAAGTAGCCATTTGCTGCGTGAAGTTCGACACCATCAAACCCAGCTTCTATCGCGTTTAATGTGGCTTGTCGGTATTCTTCAATAACATTCTTGATGTCTTGTTTGGTCATTTCACGTGGCTCAACCACGTCGACAAAGCCAGGTTCGTCTGTGCCATTGTCGATAAATACTTTCACGTTTTCTGCTTTAAGCGCAGAAGAAGAAATAGGTTGCTCGCCGCCGATGTTGTCAGGATGAGTCACACGACCAACGTGCCATAATTGCGCGAAGATAACGCCGCCTTTCTCGTGCACTGCATCAGTTACTTTTTCCCAGCCAGCAATTTGCTCTGGGCTATAAATACCCGGAGTCCACGCATAGCCTTGACCCGTTGGTGAAATTTGCGTGCCTTCAGCAACGATTAATCCCGCTTCGGCGCGTTGAGCGTAGTAGGTGGCCATCATGTCGTTGGCAACATTACCCGGTTGAGAGGCTCGAGAGCGCGTCATCGGAGGCATAACGATGCGGTTTTTTAATGAGAGAGAGCCAAGTTGAATCGGTTGAAATAATGCATCTGTCATAGGAAACCTCGTTATTGTTTAGTTTGAATCAGTTCGATTTGGTAGCCGTCGGGATCTTTAATGAACGCGATGTGCGTTTCTCCTCCTTTCATTGGACCGGGTTCGCGAGTGACGTTACCACCAAGCGCTTTGATTTTTTCGCAAGCTGCGTAAATGTCTTCACACCCAAGCGCCATGTGTCCGAATGCGTTACCTAAGTCGTAACTGCCGGTATCCCAGTTATAAGTTAGCTCGATGGTCGCGCCATTTGGTTGATCAGGGCTACCAACAAACACCAGTGAGTAACGGTATTCTTGGTTTTCAAAACGATCCAAAACGCTCATACCCAGAACGTTTGTATAAAATTCGATAGATTTGTCTAGGTCAACAACACGGATCATCGTGTGGAGAAACTTCATAAGTCGCCTTTCATAACGTTGCGTAATCACGATGCAAACCTTATCGCCACTCTAAACAAACTGGAAATTATCGTTAATTATGAAAATGATTATTTAACGTTATGGACAATGAGGTTGTTGGTCCTACAACGTGCAAACAAAGATTACTCGCCGTTTCTTTTTAATAATTGGCATATGCTAATTACTCCTTTTTACAAGCCGAGTACTTAACATGTCCGCAAATAGTCACTTTCATTCCACTCACGAATCTCATTATCAATGTGCGGTTTGTTCTTCCATCGATGCGAATCCGAACTCTTTGGCTGTGAACTACCAGTGTCTAGCCGATGGTTCTGTTGTCGGAGAGTTTCACGTTTTACCTCGTCATCAAGGTTACACAGACCTGTTGCATGGTGGCATTGCGAGTTCGCTGCTCGATGGTGCAATGACACACTGTTTGTTATTTAGAAACATTCAAGCCCTTACAGCGCAGTTGGATGTGCGCTACCATGCACCTATTGAGCTAGATGAGCGCGTCACGATTACTGCACACTGTGAAGGTGAACGCCGCGGTATATATCAACTGGTGGCTCAATTACTGGTCAATAATGAAGTTAGAGTGACGGCAAAAGGGAAGTTTATTCGTCCTAAAGAGGCGTAAATAAAAACTACGTTCTACGGAGAGATAATGAAGAAATTTGATGAGCTGTACGCAATTGCGACGAGAAAATCTCAATATGACCAAACCAACACTTGGTTTAAAGGCGTAGAGACTTATCTGGAGGCCATTGGCAAAGAAGTCGATGAAGTCCGTGAAGAGATTCGTGAGAACCGCCTTTGTCATTTGGAAGACGAGTTAGGCGATGTGTTGTGGAACTATCTTAACGTATTAAAAGTGTTGGAAAGAGAAAAGGGCATAGATCCTGAGAAAGTACTCGAAAGAGCCTGCACTAAATACGAGCAGCGTGTATCTGCGATTGAATCGGGACGCAGTTGGGATGAGGTTAAACAGCAGCAGAAACAAGCCTTGAACGCGGAACATGAAGCCGCGCAGTTAGAGACCATGAAGAGCCAATAACTGCGCGTGATATTATTTAAGATGCGGCGGAATGGGGAAGTCTGATCAATCCTTCGTGCTATTGACCAACAGTAGGTCACAAGGAGGTTGATCAAGTAACGTGTCTACAGTGCTGCCAGACCAAAATTGGGATGACATGCTTCGTTTACACACGCCCATAATCAGAATTGCCGCTTGTGATTGCTTAACTGCTTTTGGTAACGCTGTTTCAGGGTTTCCTTCTGGCAGCAGTAGTGGTACTCGTGTTAACTTTTGCGCAGTAATAAAGTCCGTAATGCCTGCTTTTTGGTTGCTCAAAATCTCTGCACGATAACGAGACAGATAAGGCGCAACGTAGCGGCAGTAAACTAACGTCATTTTTCCGCTCAAGGTTTTTTCTAGCTTTGAGCCTCGCGATACGATGGCTTTATCTACGACCGACTTTGCATCTCCGCGATGAAGCGGATCTATCGCGCAAAGCATGTTGGCGTGAGAAGACCATGAACGCTCACTTAATAGCAATAAATCACAATCGTTTTTTGCTAGCTCGGTGAGTAAGGTTTGAATTTCGTGCTTGTTAAAATGCCCCACGAGCAGTAAATCTGTGTGGTCGACAAGCCGTTTCGCGACTTGAGCAATCCAATGACTCCCTTTGAAATGCTCGTAAGAGAGTGTTGGCGTTTCAACTTCCTCTTCTTCACAAAGTTCGATAACGAAGTCTTTAAATTTTGATGTCCAAGCTTCAAACTCAGCTTGTCTCTTTTCTATATGGTCAGAGTTGAAACTAAGGAAATGCGCGAACGCGTGATCTTCACTCCGGCGGTGATCTTCCACCAATACCACGATGGGTTGAGCCAGCGCTGTCGCAAACTGAATCACTTTACGAAGCACCTTACGACTTGGTAAGGCGGCTTGTTGAGTCAGAAAAAATACTGGTGCCATTGATTACTCCATTATCAAACGAGGCAAATGCGCCTGATGCACACTAAAAGTTTATACCATCCCCTTATGCAAAGACGTTCTGTTTCTGCGAGCAAAATATAAATTCCGCAATTGTGCGCGCCATTGCCTAGAATTTTAACATCAGGATCTCATGCCTTTAGGTAATAGACATCGTGTTGACACTAACGTGATGCCCAAGGAAATCGGTGACAATGATGATAGATTCCAGCCAATTACAAATTAATCGCAAAGTGCCTCATTTGCTTGCCGAGATCATTAAAGCGATAGAGTCTACCGAAGACCTCGGTTTTTTGAAAGACTATCAGGAAGCGCAAATCGCGAACATTTTGGAGTCGGTCAACATTGCTTATCGTAAACGCGTGATAGAAGCGGTGCCGCCAGAGAAGTACTGGACGGTATTAAACTTGCTGCGATACGACACCGCCAAGCACATTCATCAATCACTCAACAAAGAGCTGCAACATGAACGCTTAGCGTACATCACGGATTCGGAACTGATCATCTTTGCAGACTTTCTACCGACCGAGTTTGTGGATGAGTACCTTATCGACCAAAGTGAAGAGTCGGTCGCGCACATTCAACAAGCGCTGTCGTATGAAGATAACAAAGTGGGGAGATATGCCGAGCCGCATTTTTTAGTCGCAAATCCTAAAAACAGCGTAGGAGGCATCAAAACCGAGTTGTTAAAACGTGGACAAAGCCCGGTGCGATTGATCATCGTGCGTGATGTCGGAGGCGTTATTGGGACGATAGAACCTCAAACCCTGTTGCTGCATGAGAACCATACCAAACTCACAGACTTGACCGTAGTCACGCCAATTCTGGAAGATATCCAACGATTCAAAGCGTCAGTAAACAGGTCTCGATTGATGGTGGAGCGCATTGGTTTCCTATCATGGCTGGTGGCAAAATTATGGGCGTTTTGTCGATGGCGACCATCGCGATTACCTTGCGTGAACTCAGCCTACAAGCTGTAGTGGCAGAAAACGTACGAAGCGAAGAGGATTTGTTCACACCATTAACTGTGGCGACAAGGCTAAGAGCACTTTGGTTGGTGATTAACTTGCTGACCGCTTTTGTTGCCTCTGCCATCATTGGTATTTTTGATAATGTGGTCGAGCAAGTTGTAGCGCTTGCTATCTTAATGCCCGTTGTGGCGAGTATGGGCGGCATCGCAGGTAGCCAAACCTTAGCGGTGGCCATTCGGGGTATCGCATTGAACCACTTGCACCAAAGTAACTTGAAGCTATTGGTGAATAAGGAGTTAAAAATCGCCACCATTAATGGCTTGATCATGGGATTAGTCATCGCGGGTGTCGTCTACATGGTGTTTGACTCTTGGCCATTGGCGCTTATTATCTGTTGTGCAATTTTCCTCAATAGTTTGGCGGCCGCGGCATCGGGGACGTTGATACCATTCACGTTGAAGAAGTTTAACATTGACCCCGCCGTGGCTGGCTCGGTAGTATTAACAACCGTTACCGATGTCGTCGGTTTCTTTGCGTTCTTAGGCTTAGGTGCAATCTTCTTGATATAGAAAGCCAATTGACGCGTTAACCTAATGATCCAATCTCTCCATTTCCCAACCCAATATTTTGGGCAAGTTTGGTTTGCTCAAAATTCCTCCGTTTTCATAAACGCTGAACACGCCGTTTAAGCTTTCATTTCATCAATATTTTTCACTGCTCATTTCTATCCCAAAACTTTCCATTGCCGATCTAGCTTAACGCTGGTGTGCCAAATGCCATGCCAATTTCAAACGCCAAATGATGCCAATTTTCTTGGCTGTACACGCATTACTTCACTCAAACAAAAAAATAAGGAAAAGATTTTGAACAAACTCATCGTATTCACTGGTGGTCCCGGTGCAGGAAAAACCTCGGTTATCGAACAACTAAAAATACAAGGCTTTATCTGCGCGCCAGAAACAGGTCGTCACGTGATACAAACGCAGGTTGCGAATCACGGTTCAGCATTACCTTGGAATGATAAACAAGCCTTTCGAGACGAAATGACAAAAGAAGAAGTGGGCAATTACCGAGCTTTCAATGTGCACCAAGCAGAGGTGTTTTTTGATCGCAGTATTGTGGATGTATATGGCTACAGCAAGTTGGAACAACTGCCAATTTCGCATGAGCTCATCACGCATTGCCAAACGCTTCGTTATCATTCTCAAGTATTCATTTTTCCACCATGGGCATCGATATTCAGCAACGATGAAGAGCGAAAGCAAGATTTTTCTGAAGCGGTCGCCACATATCAACAGATGGTCGATGCATACCACAAGTTTGGTTATCAATTGATCGAAGTGCCCAAAATGTCAGTCGAAGACAGAGTGGCGTTTATTCTCGACTCAGTCATCGAATAAGGCAGACAGATGAATAATGCAAACAAATGCGTAAGGCGATTGTGACCACGACGACAATATGCGTAAAGGGAGTTATTTATACTGGATAAAATTCAATAACTTAATTGAGTGTTATGTCTTTTAAATATCTTACCTTATTGCTCGCAACGACGAGCATGAACAGCTTTGCTGATGTGGAGCTACCTTCGGGGGATGATTGGTTAAACCATGTGAAGAATGGCCTAGCCCCATATTGGATGATGGAAAGCGCGCATGGGCAACCTGCGGGGAATTTTCCGACATTTCGTTGTGATAATGGTGTCATTCTCGACCCACAAAAGCCGTGTGAAGAATTAAACAAAGGGTGGATTAGCCCACACTTCGATCGCGAATACACACGCATGAAATCGCGCCAAACTTACGCTTATGGCGTGCTTTTTCATCTTACGGGTGACAAACAAGCATTAGAGCTGGCAAAGAAAGGGGCTTATTACCTGATTGATCATCTACAAGATGAGAAAAACGGCGGCTTCGTGAGCTTTACGCGTAGTGGAAAACCGGGGATGGAGTGGCAACAGCGAACTTCTCAAGACCAAGCTTACGCCTTGGTGGGCTTGGCGATGTACTACTACTTGACGCAAGATCCAAAGGTTGAACAAGCACTTATCGACCAGCAAGCGTTTATATTTAAACAATACCGACGAAGCGATGATCGCGGTTTGGCGTGGGTTTTGAAAGATGGTGATGGAGAAAGTGAGAAGCAGCAAGAGTTAGTCGCTCAACTTGACCAAATCAATGGCTACCTGTTGTTAACGGCGCCACTTTTACCAGAGCCAGCGCAAGCCAAGTGGAAGCAAGATCTGCAATGGCTGACGCAAGTGATGCTGGATAACTACCACTCCGACAAAGAGCAGCGCTTTTATGGCGCGATACACCACAAAGCGGTAATGATGCCAGATGCAAAACACAATGATTTTGGACACACCATCAAAGCGTATTGGATGACGTATCTCACTGGTCAGTTGTTGGAGAATTCCAATTGGACAGAGTTTAGTTTCAAAGGAATGAAACACACGCTTAAACAAGCGCAATACCAGCAAAACTTTGAGCAAGTCAAAGCGCTCTTCTCACCAGAATGGCAGAGTAAATGGACGCAAGAGAGTATTCCTGCTTGGCAATCAAGACCGCACAAGCATTACAGCTCGTCTTGGGAATGGGCTGAACTCGATCAAGCGGCGATGACGGTTTCTCTTGTCGATGGTTCGATGAAAGAAACGCTTCAATACACGTTACCCACCTTTATGGACGTGTGGGTGGATCATCAGTACGGAGGTGTTGGTCTGAATCCTAAATCAACCAAAGCGTTCCATTGGGGAAATGGTTACCACCAGTTTGAACATGCGTTGGTCGGGTATTTGTACGCGCAACAAATGGCAAAACAGCCTGCCAAGCTTTACTACGCGCGACCAGCCGAGAGTAAAATGCCACTTAATCCATATTACTTTAACGCGGATATAAAAGCGCTTTCATCGCAAAGTGATGGAGTCACTACCGCAACGTTCACCAATATTCGACCATAACTTGGTCGATGGTGGTGTGGTGGTTAAAGTCTGCGTGCAAACTAACAAAACCCAATGGTAAACTGTGGGTCTGTTTTACATAGTATTTAAAGGTAATTTGATGAACCCGATTCTTGCGATGTTGAAAGAAAACAATATTAGCGACGAGCAAATCAACGAGCTATTTCAGGCGTTAACTCAAAACCCTCTGGCTGCAATGGCAACTATCAGCCAACTAGGTCTGCCACAAGATCAGCTTCAAGCGTTAATGGCGCAGGTAATGCAAAACCCTGTATTGATGAAAGAAGCTGTGGAAGAGTTAGGCCTAGACTTCTCCAAAGTAGTAGAAGCCAAAGCTAAGCTACAGCAGTAATATCAATAAAGGCTAACCAATTGGTTAGCCTTTATTTTTAATGTTCTTAAATGTAATGGTACAACACATGTAGATTATAGTTAACGAATGTTTATTTGTAATGTTCACCAAGTGTTTTTAATAAGCATTTAACGATAAATTAACTTTTATTGTTTAGGGAATATCTCACAACTAGGACAACTTAGAGCTTTGAAAGCTATGCATTCTTGTTCATAATGGTGGTTTTGAGAGGATCATTATGTACATTTCTATACTAACACATGAGAGAGATACGCCGTTATCAATAAACTACATTAATTACATGTATCCAGCGGACAAACTATTTAACTCTTGTGTCGAACTAAGAAGCAAAATAGACAATGAGAAAATTCCCGTTAGTACCATAAAAGATACTTCTCTTGCGGGACCATTACGTAAGCTTCCAAATGATATTACTGGTGAGAAAAGGTTACAAAAGCTTAAGGAACAGATAGATCGCAACATGGCCGTCAAGTCTAATATGTTAACAGATCGAATGCACTGGAAAAACAAAGCTGTTATTCCTTCACGTAATTTTTCGTCTCTAGCTCCAATACAGCCGTCAACTCTAGCTTCTACTGCAATGAAAGCAAATAGTGGAAGGGCTATGGCCTTAGGGATGGTTTTACAGAAAGGCAGAGCTATGCTTCTCTTTGATATTATCCGACAAAACGTTAGAGCGCTAGCTAATAGAGTACACAATGCAAATCTAGAATCATCTGGCTGCATTTTGATTGTGAATGTGAAGTATTTGAAAGTCGAGAGGGAATATGGGAAAGCGCCTCAACTATCTCGAGTTTCATTAGCAAGTATAATTTCTCAAGAAGACAAATATAACTTTGATTCGAGTGCCTATGTTCGTGGTCAAATTGCCAATATATGTGAAGCTAGTGCTAAAGCTCCGATCAATACAAAGTTTCAAATTGTAAGCGGTCAGTATGGCGAGTCATACTCGACAGCGGTCTTGTTTATCAAATGTACATGGGAATAACATGAGAATTGTTAACGTTTTATTAGTAGCCCTCTTTGTTACGGCATGTAACGATACTACGTCAAAGTTTGAGGCAACTAAAACGACAGAAAGCCTCCTAGTTAAGAATCGAGAAGCTACAGAGAAGTTGTATAACGAAGCAAATAAATTTTATGAACAAGGTGATGTGCAAGGAGCAAAGTCTTTATTGATCAAAGCTATCGAAGTAAATGATGTACATAGTAAAGAGCTTTTAGGGATCATCCTTCTAAAAGAGCCAAAAGTCATGGATGTTAAGAGGGGCTTTTCTTTAATCTCAGAGGCTGCTGATGATGGGTTGGCGAGTGCACAATTTTATTTAGGATCATGTTTGTATGATGATGGCTGTAGTTTACCTGAAAACAAGGTGCTTTCGGCCTATTACCTGACTCAAGCGTTAAATAACGGCGAAGGCGGCGCACAAATGTTACTTGGATTTCTAGATGAAGAAATAGGTGATACTGCGATTGATCAAAAAACATATGCGGTAGAGCTGAATCGCTACATAGAACAACTCAATTAACATTTCAGGCTTCATTGAAGTATAACGGTACTTTTAATTTTTTATAGGGTTTTAATCGAGTCTCAAACGCAGAGAGTGCTAGACGTCGCCAAAGTAGTAGAAGCCAAAGCTAAGCTACAGCAGTAATCGAGTTTTCGAATAAAAAAAAAAGCCGCCAGAGCCAAATGGTTCTGGCGGCTTTTTTACATCAGATGAAAGGTACGCGACTCCAACGGGAAAACGAATAGGTTGAGCTTAACTTGGTGCTTGCATAAAAAATTAAGTGCGATTCTAGTCACGTCGCATGAACTCACGGGTGCTATTGGAAATAAATGAATTGTTTCTAATACATAGAACGTATTAACATGGTTGCACTAGGCCCATATGAGTAAATTCATTGAATATACAATTTGAGAGAGGGTTTAGTTTTAAAAAATAACAGTTAGTTGGAATCTAGGTTAAATGAAAATAAATATATTTAAAAAGCTACAAGTTGTATTTCTTGTAGTGTCAGCATCTTTAATGGTGGGGTGTTCGTCTATAGATGCGCATGCTGGTGGCGGATACGGAAAGCCGTTTTCAGGCACAGCGTTATCAGTCGCACGACAACCTTGCTATTTAAGAGCTGATATTACTTCCATCGCGTTATACCCACTATCATTGATTGACATTCCTTTGTCGTTAGCAACGGACGTTGTGTTTCTTCCTGTTGATTTAATCATGGTAGCTACACCAACAACGAGTTATGGCGGTGTTGTTTCTCTAGGTTGTCCAAGCGGAAGCATGATCTAAAACGCTTATTTTATTCAAATAAATGGAAGGAAATGAAAGTGGAATCGAAAAATAATTACTCAACAGAAAACAACGCTCCCTCGGTGCTCTTTGTTACGTCGCTTTTGTGTTTGGCATCGGTTTGTTTGGCCATACTGCTATTTATTATTGAGTACATTTCTGGCATGGAAATGAACGGTGTCGGCTTTCTTGGGACGTTAATACCAGCGATGAGTATAGGATATTATTTTGGCTATAAAACAGGGAATATAATGCCTTCGACAACGAGATGGTATTCAGTGCTGCTTTGGAATTTATCGAGCTTAGTGGTGTTTTCTCTCATCTTAATGTTTTTGGGCATTTCTATATTTGAATTGATAGCGGAACTAGGCTGGTTCAGTATTATTATCGTTGTATTAACGTTAATAACCGTTTGTCTTGGGTACTTTATTTTCAAGAGTGGTGAAAAAATGGCGATTAAGGTTTTGCTAAAAGCGCAAAAGAGTGCGTAACTCACATATAACGAACGCTTAAAGATAGATACGTAAAAAAGACGCCAGCCATATCGTGCTGGCGTTATTGTTTTCTCTTCCTAGGTGCCTCTTTGGTCTCTAGCAAAATCGAATGTTTTAGACGAAACGGTATTTCTACGAAAACTCAACATGTTTATGTCTGCCCAAACGAGTGTATAATTCGCCGGAAATTACGATTTACAGATAACGAAAGGTAAGTATGGCAGTCCTCGAAATTCTCTCCATTCCAGACCCAAGGCTTAAAGTAAAAGCAGAAAAAGTCACTGACGTATCGACAATACAAACGTTGATCGACGATATGCTAGAAACACTTTACGCAACGGGCAATGGCATCGGTTTAGCTTCAACCCAAGTGGGCAGAAAAGAGGCGGTTGTTGTCATCGATATCTCTGACGAACGCAATGATCCTTTAATCTTGGTCAACCCAGAAGTGGTGAGCGGAGAAAACAAAGCACTTGGTCAAGAAGGGTGCCTATCTGTTCCCGAATACTACGCCGATGTTGAGCGTTACACATCAGTTGTTGTGTCTGCATTGGACCGTGATGGTAACCCGATGACAATCGAGAGCGATGAGTTTTTAGCGATTGTGATGCAGCACGAAATCGACCACTTATCTGGTAACTTGTTCATTGATTATCTTTCACCGCTAAAGCAAAAAATGGCGATGAAAAAAGTGAAGAAGTACGTAAAAGCGCAAGCTAAGTAATATGAAAAGAAGTAACTCACAACCGCGAGTTGCTTCCTTTTAAATCAAGAATAAGCAGAGTGTTTTATCTCGCTTTGTGGGGGACATAACGCTTTACGACCTTCATAAGCCGCTGAAATGAAGAACAGTCCATATGTGACTCATGAGGGCAGGTGGCAACATGGTTTAGGCTGTCTCGCACCGCTTTCAAACGTGTTATTTGCTCATCAATCTCAAGCGCCCTTTTCGCCAGTAAGTCACGATCAATGTATGGTTTTGAACCTTCTGAGTGATTCAACATTTCTGCCATTTCGTTAAGTGATATTCCAGCGATACGCCCCAAACTAATGATGTTGAGTTTATTGAGTACCTCTGGTGAATATTGACGTCTCAATCCATTCCTTCCTATCGAGCGAATTAACCCCAACTGTTCGTAGTATCTGAGCGTTGAGGTCGGTAATCCTGATTTTTTAACCACTTCTGCAATATCCATATTATTCCTCATTGACTTCAAGTTGGCTTTAAGTTGTAGCATGCAGCTAAGACCTTAACAAATCAAAAACTTGAGGAGCAAAAAATGCTGTTTTTAATAGGATTACAAGCGGCGCTAATAGGGATTGGTGCGACTTTGGTAATGGATTTATGGGCTTGGATACAAAGGAGAGTGTTTGGTATTCCCTCACTAAACTATGCATTGGTTGCGCGCTGGGTTTTATACATGCCCAAAGGAAAGCTTATGCATGCGCCAATTATGGCAACAGACCCGATGTCGGGAGAAAAAGCACTCGGTTGGCTTTTGCACTATGCCATTGGTGTTGTTTTCGCTTTGGCTCACATTGCTGCTTTTGGGCATCATTGGTTGGTAGAGCCTAGTCTAGTGCCCGGCTTAGTCACTGGTGTGGTAACGTTGGTCTTCCCATTTTTTGTCATTCAACCTTGTTTAGGATTTGGTTTTGCTGCCAGTAAAACCCCAACACCTTGGAAAGCCCGGTTTATTAGCACATTGGCGCATTTAGCTTATGGCTTGGGTTTATTCATAGCCGGGTTTGCAATCAAAGTGGCGAGCCATTATTTTGCATAGGGAATATGAGCATCATGAAAACGAGTTGTTTTTGTTTTTATTTATGATGCTCAAATCTTGGTCGTTTTTGGCGCGTTGCTCATAGTGGGCCGATATGTTTGAGGTCTGTCGTATTTATCCAAGACGTAAAGTCGGCGAACATTTAACATTGCCTTAACGCCAGAATGGCAAGCGGTTTACCAAGAAAAATTAAAATTATCTGGTTTGACATAAAGAATATTAAGGGTTTCAGATGGCTTCAAAAGTGGCAGGGATATCAATACTGAGCTTATTGGCAGCGCCAGTTGCGATGGGAGAAACAGCCAGTGCTTATGATTTATGTTTGCTAGACAAAATTAAGCAAAGCAAAGGTGAGGAAACCATAAAGAGCATTCGCGCGCAGTGTGAGCTTGATGCAGTAACAAGTACAGTGCCCGCAGATCCAGAAATTGAAGAACCTGAGGAGCTTCAGGAAAGCTTGGTCGACAAGCGTTTGGAATCAGAACGAGAAAACGCCTTTGAACCATTTAGTTTGGTGGCGCATCGTGTTAACTACATCTTGCCATTCACTTACAGTGATCGCGTAAATAAGCGTGCTTATGCGGACACTAAGTACGGAGATGAGCTGCGTAAGGAAGAAGCTGAGTTCCAAATTAGTTTTAAAGTGCCAATGAACTACGACGATTTGTTGTTTGATGGGGATGGTTTGTTCTTTGGTATGACGCTAAAGTCATTTTGGCAGGTGTATACAGGAGCAGCATCGCGTCCATTTCGTGAAACCAATTATCGTCCTGAGTCTTTTTTATTATACCCCGACAGACTGGAAGCCACTTGATGGTTCGACTTGGTTAGGTTTTGGTATTGAACATGAGTCGAATGGGCAGAGACAAGAGTTATCGCGCAGTTGGAATCGTGTTTACGCCAACTTAACCTTTGCGAAAGACAATTTTGCGGTTTCTCTTCAACCGTGGTGGCGTATACCTGAGGATGAAAAAACATCTCCGAATGATCCTAAAGGTGATGATAACCCGGATATCGAAGATTACATGGGGCACTTTGAGCTATCGAGTGCGTACAAATGGAATGGTTATGAGTTTACCTTCTTAGGCCGCCAGAACTTCCAAACGCATAAAGGCTTTGCCGAATTAGGGGTGTCATTTCCGATCTGGGGCAAACTTCAGGGATACGCACAGTACTCGACGGGGTATGGTAAGAGCTTGATTGACTATGATCATAATCAGCAGCGTATTGGTGTTGGTATTGCGATCAACGGTGTTCTGTAGTTTTTCGGTAGCCCAATAGAAATAAACGCTGGCAATTGAGATTTCAGTATTTAGAATGCGTGGCTGAAATTGATTTCCAACCTAGAGTGATTTTATGCTTCGTGATTACACCTTCGATTGTCTTGTAACCATGCCTCGTCATGAACTGGAAGAGTTTAGTGCTCGCATGATCAGTAAAATGGTGCCTGAAGACGTGATGAATGAGCTATTTACTTTCGATCAAGAAGAAGTGGATAGCGAAGACCGTATGTTGTCTGCACGTCTTGATGCCATGTTACGCATGACAGCAATCGCACTGAGTGAAATTCAACAAGCGTTTGATGACTCAGACAATGCGAAGCAAAATAGCGAGCGAATGACGCGACTGGTTCTTTGGCATTTCTATGCGATTTCATTCCATTTGGAAGAGGCGATCACGTTAGAAACACACTGTGCACTAGTGGAAAAGCTACTCGAAAATACACCTTCGGATGTTTTTGATTGGGTAAAAACATTGACGGAACTTCTGCACACTTACGCTGAAATCAACGCGAAAGAAAACCCTCAAGACTAAGGTTTTTGTCGTTAATCCTTCAGTAAACAAGGCGAGCCATCCGGTTCGCCTTGTTTTATTTTTGCATCTGCAAAATCCGCAGTTTTGTACTTTTGACGTACACCACAAGCCTCGCTTTAAGTTCGCTTCTCACTAGCGAATAGGGCGATTCCTTCTTACACTAAAATCAAAGTATTTGTTTTCGAACACTTTAATGCGTCATTAAGGTGTGTCTTCCAATCCACTTAAATACGGATAATTTATGTCGGAGAACGTTCTGGTTTTTAAATTTAGGCCTATTTTGAAGCGCATATGCCTTCTATCTCGGCTACATTTTCGTTGCAGGCGTAAATAATGGACCCGTTAACGCAAGGTTTACTGGGTGCAGCTTTGCCACTGGCCGTGAGCAACAAGCGACACCTTGCAGTTGTTGGCGTATTGGGCGTGGTCTCTGGGATGGCTCCGGATTTAGATGTGCTCATCCGTTCTTCAACTGATCCTTTGCTTTATTTGGAATACCATCGCCATTTTACTCACTCGCTCTTGTTTATCCCGTTTGGTAGTTTCATTTGTGCTTTGTTGTTGTATCCGTTGTTCGCAAAAAAGCGAGGACTAAGCTTCCGGCAGAGTTGGTTTTATTGTGCCCTTGGTTATAGCACCCATGCGCTGTTAGATGCTTGCACCAGCTATGGGACTCAGCTTTTTTGGCCGATAAGCAACACACGCTATGCTTGGAACACAATCTCGGTTATCGACCCCGCTTTCACATTTCCTATTTTGATCCTGCTTTTGTTTGCCGCACTGAAGCGAAATCGAAATTACGCGCGTGTCGCATTTCTATGGTCTCTGGCTTATCTGACTCTTGGGGTTATTCAACGAGATAGAGCAGAAGCGGCCGGGTGGAAAATCGTCCAAGAGCGACAACACAGTGCTGTGCAGCTAAAAGCAAAACCAACCTTCGGCAATCTTTTGGTCTGGAAAGTGATTTATGAAACGGAAGATAGCTACTATGTGGATGCGGTAAGAGTGGGGCGTTCAATAAAAATCTACCCAGGCGAATCCACACCAAAGCTCAATGTGAAGACTCAATTTCCATGGCTCGATCCGCAATCGCAGCAAGCGAAAGACATCGAACGTTTCCGTTGGTTTTCAAATGGTTTTGTAGCGCAAGACCCGAATAACGAAATGCGAATTGTTGACGTGCGTTACTCCATCGTGCCAAACCAAATTAATGCGCTGTGGGGCATCAATCTATCCCCAAAAGCCAGCGCGGATGAACACGCCGAATACACTGCTCATCGAGGTAGTACAGCGGAAGACCGCCAAACTTTTCTCAATATGCTTACGGATTTTGAGTGATGGTTTTTACTTTGGGTACCGATGCGGTGTCGTAATAACTATCACGCTGACTGAAAGTCCTTCACTAGGGTAGGCTTGCTGGCGAAGAAAACTTTGCCAAACAGAGACTTGTACTTCCATCCAAGAGACAACAGTCGTTTTGCTAAGCTTTTGTTTTCAATGATAGCGACCTCAACGCCTTGGTAATGATATGGATGGCTTTTAATGTAGTCGATAAATGCAGTAAGCACACCTTGCCCGCGAACGGAGGGCGCAAAGTTGACTGCAACAATGGAAAAGCGCTGACTGCCAACAGGGCAACGGACAAAGCAGTGCCCAAGCGGATGAGTGATGGTCTCGGAAAACTCAGGAAACGCGCGAGACTCTAGCTCTTGAGAGAGTGCATCGTATTGTTGACATAAATGATAAAAAAGTTGTTTCGCTTCGCTGTTCATATCGGTGCCGCTTACTTGTAACTTGGTTTAAAGGCATTGATTTCACGAACATTGTAACCATAGGCAGAAAGACAAAATGCGGTGAATTTTTACAGTGGTGATTTCCTATTTTTGAAACCTAACTTGTTACAAGTGAAGTTGATTAGATTTTATATGGTACTTGGGGATGAGTGTTTCTAGTTGAAGGGAGAATACGCTGGTTACTGGATTCTTACCGGAGTTCCTGTATTAAAAGGAGAACCTCTTGGTTTAATGCCGCTCGTTTAACTACGAGTGGCATCTTTTTGTATTTCGTCATCTTGTACAGCGACGAAGGTGCGTGATATAGGATCTTCTATCCTAGCTCTTTATGGTCAAAATTGTCTCTTTAACCACTCAGCACGTTGCTATTAGATTCCTAGTCTCGCTGGAATGACACAAAACATCGTTAAGCTATTGGCATTAAATCACTTGGTCCGTTTTTGCTTATTCTTGAGGGCTTAACTAGGCGCTACTCTAAGTGCTTAAATTGCAACGCCACAAGTCGCTGATACAACTCACAGCTTTGCATTAATGATTGGTGGTTACCAACATCGACTAACTCACCATTGTCCAGCACAGCTATTTTATCCGCATGTTGGATAGTCGAAAGACGATGAGCAATGATAAGCGTTGTGCGTCCTTTCATCAGTGCTTCAAGTGCTTGCTGAACATGGTGCTCACTTTCACTATCAAGGGCGCTGGTGGCTTCATCCAGCAGTAAGATTTTTGGATCTTTTAGAATCGCGCGAGCAATCGCAATGCGCTGCTTTTGACCGCCTGATAGTCTAACGCCGCGCTCGCCTAAAAAGCTGTGATAGCCTTCGGGAAGCTTCTCAATAAACTCATGGGCATGAGCTTTTTTGGCGGCTTCGATGACTTGTTCATCCGTGGCTTCTGGATTGCCGTAGCGAATATTATGGAATACATCATGGCTAAACAGCGCGGGTTGTTGTGGTACGAGTGCCATTTGGCGCCGAAGCTCGTTTGGGTCGAACTGTCGAATATCTTCACCACCAAACAACACTTGCCCTTGCTGCGGGTCATAAAAGCGTTGCAGCAATTCGAATAGTGTCGTTTTACCTGCACCAGAAGGGCCGACCAACGCCAATACTTTGCCTTGTTCAGCGGTTAGGTTTAATCCTTTGATAGCAGGTTGATTTGGGCGAGAAGGGTAGTTGAAACTCACCGAATTAAAGTTAACCTCAGCAGGCATGTCGGAACGGACAGGCAAATGGTTGCTTGGCGCTTTAATATCGCTGTCTACTTGAAGGATCTCAATCAGTCGCTCGGTAGCACCTGCGGCTCTTTGCAGTTCACCCATGACTTCGGAAATGGTTGCAGTCGATGAGGCAACCATAATGGCATAAAACACAAATGCGGCTAGGTCACCCGCAGACATCTTTCCGTGAATCACATCGCTGCCGCCAACCCAAAGCATGCCTGCAATTGCGCTGAACACAATCACAATAACGCTAGAGATTAGGATTGCGCGCTGTTTTACTCTCTGTCTGCCTACTTCATAAGCTTTTTCCACCTCGACAGCGAAAGCCGCTCGTTCGTACGGCTCTGAGCTAAAACTTTGCACGGTTTTAATATGTTCTATCGCTTCACCTGCGTAGCTGCCGACATCGGCCATTGAGTCCTGACTTTGGCGAGAGAGCGCACGCACGCGTCGTCCATAAAACAAAATTGGAACCAGAACCAAAGGCACAGAAGCCAGCACAATCAGTGTGAGCTTAACGTTGGTGGCAAACAACATTATGATGGCCCCAAAGCACATCAAAGCGCTACGCATCGCCATCGAGAACGATGAACCAATAATGCTTTGCAGCAACGTGGTATCGGTAGTCAGGCGCGACATAATATCGCCGCTACTGTTGGTCTCAAAATAGCTCGGATGCAGCGTAATCACATGGTTAAACACCGCAAGGCGAATATCCGCACTGACGCGCTCACCTACGGAAGACACAAGGTAGAAGCGAAAGAACGTCCCAATGGCAATACACAGTGTGACACCGACAATAAACTGAATCGCATTGGTGAGCTCTTGCAATGATTGCTGAGCAAAGCCTTGGTCGATAAGTATGCGTACTCCATAGCCAACGGATAACGTCAAACTTGCTGTCGCGACAAGGGCAACCAAGGCCGCCGCAACCCGCCATTTATAAGGTACAATAAAGGTGTTGAGTTTAAGAAGAATGCTGAGATTTTTGTTATTTTTTCTTGCTCATGAGTAACTCACAAAGCGTTTTAGGTACCTGGCATAGTAAGCCAGTTTGGTTGGTGAGACCAGCGAACTGCCGCATTCAGATTAGGAAGTTCACTGGGATAGCCAATATCGCATCGAAAATCACTTAAACGTCTAAGAGACGAGAATCAGCTTTTAGCTAGGAGGGGGTTAAGCACGGCTTTTGGCGAGTAGCAGGTCGACTTTTCCTTTTGCTGTTTTACTAACCGTTTGCATCAACTGAAAACTTGGCTTAACGATACCTGAGTTTTCTAATCCTTCTACCATTAAGAGCCAAAGCTTGGCCGTCATTTGCGCATCGGCTAGTGCGCGGTGAAAAACACCGTCGTTGTCGATATTTTTATAGCGAACAAGTTCACCTAGCTTGTGTGACGGAGCATCTTGAATGAGCCGTCTTGCCACCAGTAAGGAGCAAGCAAACTCACCTGAATAACCACAGTTGATTCGCTCAAGCTCTGCATCTAAAAATCGTTTATCGAAAGACGCGTTATGAGCGATAAGGTTCTCGCCAGCAATGAACTCACTAAATGATGTCATTACCTCTTCGCAGCTTGGTGCCGTTCGCAACATGTTATTGGTAATGCCGGTGTAGTTCTCAATGAAGGAGCTCACTCTGAAACCGGGATTCATGAGTTGCTGAAAACTATCAACAACCTCGCCATCGACTAACTTTACCGCACCAATTTCTATTGCACGGTCACCCAAAGTAGGAGAGAGACCAGTGGTTTCAAAGTCGAGTACGACCACAGAGTTTGCTTGAGGCATAAAATTTTCCAGCTGAGTAATATTGCGCAAGAGTATTATCGAAAGCGACAGAAAAAGAAAGGCGAACGCAATGGTGAATATCTGTTTATCTTTACTCCACAAAGTCAGTGTTCGTCGTCCACTGTTTATGGACAGGTACGTTCTGGCTTACCCATCGTGGCTTGCGCGTTAGCCTTATATCTCAAATGTTTTTCGGCCTTTTGACTCATTTCAATTGAGCATTAAATTTCGATATAAAATACTGATTATAAATTGATTTTATAAATCCACTTCGGCATCATTCACGGCTTGATTTTGAAGATGAATGTCATCACGGCAAAAATTAGAACAGCTTATAATGCGAGGCTAGGGAACGATGGAACAAATGAAAAATCACTATTTAGAGATACCTGAAGAAAGAAAATTGCGTATTTTTCGTGAAGAAGACGAACGTTTCTACAGCTTTTGGGAAAAAATGCTTGATGAAAAGCAGTCCTTTTATCAACAACCTCTCAAAAGAATGAAAGGCGACGCTTGGTATTCGCTTGATGCATTCTTCACTGCTTCAGAATACGGACAACATCAGGCCTCGCCAGCTTATATAAAAAGAGCGCTTGAGTTACTGAATAACGTGTACTTACTGGCCAATCATTCAGATCAAGTTGTTGAATTCTCCGTTGGGCACCGACATTTTTCGGAAGTAGGTAACCGTTCTGTTGCAGGAGGAACAATGGATGCTTGGTTGGATGAAATCTGTTTAGCGATGGCTGCGAGAGATTGGCGCTGCGTAGAGCTGATGACCATCATGGATGAGTCATTAGTGTCTATAAAGACGCCGTTTAATGTTGCGCTGGTCGAATTCGTTAGCGGTGTATTTGGTAATTCATCAGCGTTGCCTGAGCTATTGCAAACTGTGATGGAGAAATCCTCCCCGCAATACTTAGAGTCAACCAGACTGCCCTATGTCCATTCTTTGTTTATTCCATTTGTGAATGTGTTTGTTGCCATTATCGATGGCGATGAGGAACACTATCAAAAAGCACTAAGAGATGCGTTAGAGGCGCATTACCAGTTCTACATGAATGAAGATGTTCGTTATTCGCCAAAAGGGAATGTTTCTCTGAAACTGACTGGTCTTGCTGCATTGGCATACGATAAGTATGGCTGGACAATTCCAGAAGCCGCATATTTGCCGAAGTGGCTCGTTTACGGTGAACATGATCTTTGTCCTAAATAAATCATTCGGAGTCTGCGCCCAAGCCCATTCGGATGTTCTGCACGGAAGCATACACAGAAAACATGCCGCGAAAAGGTTGTTTTTTAATCGACCACTCGGTAGTAAGGCATAAACTTATCAATATGCGAGCTTACTAACACGCCATACGTGACACTTCATGTATTCTTAGCCGAAGCGAAGAAGAGGATTTATCAATGTCAAAAAGCTCCAAGCTTCACAATGAAGACAAACTGGTCAAGAAAGCACTAGAGATTGGTGGGAAGATGGCGAAACTACAAGGTTTTGACCTTCCACAGTCACCACAACCTCTGAGAGTAAAAGCGATTTACCTATTCTTGGTCGATGCAAAACAGATAACGCCACTACCGGAAAATAAGCTAGACGGCGCAAGCATCAAACACCGACTGGCAGTATGGATACACAGTGCATTGCCAGACAACGACCCTCTAAAGTAGAAAACTCAAGAAGTCACATAGGTTATTACTTAACACAGGCCATTAATTAACAAGGCGAGCCAAGTGGTTCGCCTTGTTTGATCTTGGCGAGTGCACCGAGGTCTTTTTGCGTGGCGGTATCATTGATTTACAAAACAGAATCAAAAGGACTAAAGATAAATCCCGAGAAGCGCTACAATGCAGGCGTTGCGAGAGTGCAACCAAGATTACTCATTTACAGAAGCCTTGAAGTAACCATACATGTCTAAAGATTTCGAATTCACTACAGAATACATACTCGACAAACCTTTCTTTGCTGAGTGTTATGATCAAACTAGCCAACCAACGAAGTTTCCACAGGCGTACCTAAAAGGGATGCTGTTTCTTATCTTTGGTGTGGTTTTATTGGAGTTTGAACTGCTACCTAACGGTTATGTCGGTTGGTTCTTTATCGTATTGAGTGTGATTGAAGCGTGCAGCGTTTATTTCAAAAGAACTTGGTGGCTGTGGCGTCAAACCATCAGCTCAAGTCGCGGCAGTAAAGTGGTTTTTGAAGTGAATGCAGATGGCGTGCGCTACAAAAGTGGTAAAGTTGACCGCAGCCTCGCTTGGAATGATATCGACCAACTCGAACAAACTGATTTGGGCTTTATCCTTCACCTTGGTAAACAACGCCAATACATCAGCAAATCTTGCTTAAACGAAGAAGTGAGCGCGTTTATGGTAGAGCAGCACGCGGCATCAAAAGCGAGCTAACAAATTCACATCAAGCTGGAATGAGCGATCTAAAAAGTAGGTGATATATGATCGAACATCATAACAAGTGCTTGGTTGATTCTGAATCAACTGGGTTTGATGTACAAAACTAATAGGGTTTAGAGATTTCTGTTTCGGACAAACTGCTTCGGTGTCATGCGAGCAATCTGCTTACACTCTCTAGTCATGTGTGCTTGATCGGAAAAACCTTGCTCCAGCGCCAACTCCGATAAAGTAAGATCGGGTTGCGCTCGGAGTTGCTCTAAAGTGTGCTTCACTCGTTTAATGCGTTGGTAATGTTTAGGAGTAATCCCCAACCATTTCTGAAAATTGCGCTCTCTCTGGCGCTGACTGAGCGTCCCTGTAGGCTGGTCAATGATGTGGCGGACGTACTGTGGTTCATATTCCTCAATCAGTGCTTGAACCCAGCGATACAAAGTAGAAATCCTTGCAGACGGCGAACGCGCTGTTTTCAGAGACTCAAATGTTGCTAGCGCAGAAGAAGCCAAAGGGTGGTCATCTTGAATCCGCAATAGCTGTTCTAGGCGTTTACCAAATAGTTGATAACCAACAGCAGGATGAAAGCGTACGCCTGTCATCACCGCGCCTGGCGGTAGGCAGACCTGATGTGCAAGAATGCTCACAGGTAGTAGGACAACCCCCGGCGCCTGCCGTTCACCATCCATTTGTACTTCATTTTGTAAAATGAATACCACACCTGTACCAGCATCACTGAGTAATTGTTTACATACGGTTTGCGTCGTATCAGGTTTGACGGATGCTGACCAAATGGCTTGAACATAGCCAGCTAAAGCCCTTTGAGGTTTTAAAATATCAAATTCTAGGTTCAAATGAATCATCCTATTTAACCTCAACTTAAATGAGAAAGTGATATACATGTACTTTTCATCATATTAAGCTGAGGAATAAGCAGCGACTTATAAGTAAAAACTGTCAGATAGAATTATCTAGGTTTATAGTCTCCAACCTTTGGCTTAAATGCCTTAACTATTCGGTTCCAACTATTGATCGCGTTGATCGCAATTGTTAGGTTGACCATAGCTTCTTCTCCGAAGGTATTCAAGGTCAGCTGATAGGTATCATCATCTACTGGTAGGCCAGCAGTTAGTAATTCAGCCCAGCCTAGCGCAACGTGTTCTGCATCGCTGTAGAATGGCATATCTTTCCACGCACTAAGCCCCCATATGCGCTCTGGCTTTTCACCTAACTTAAGCGCATCTTTACTATGCATGTCGATACAAAATGCACATTGGTTGATTTGCGATATGCGTAACTTTACCAGTTCCCATATGATCATGTTCATGGTTTCTGATTGGCTAAATTGTTCATGGAAGTAAGCTTCCTGAGCGTATAGGATTTCTATTGCCTTTGGCGCTACTTCAATATAGTTGAGTCGTTTTTTCATGGTCATTCTCCTCTGTTTTTCACATAATAAAAAACGCTCTTAGCAAAAGATTGAAGATTTTCGACATGCACTCAATAAAGTTAGATAAAAGAGTGAACGCAGAAAGCGAAAAAGGATGTCTATTTGATGCTATGCGTAAACATTCGTATTGTGTGCCTTACACATTTGCAAGGCGTTACGTGCTTTCTAGAAAAGTCTCAAAATAGCGTACAATTAGCGTTTTGACACAGCGGAAATCATCATGTCCAAAACTGTTCAGCAGCAAATCGGAAACATTGCTCTAGTCGTTGAAAATTACGACGATGCTATCGAGTTTTATACTCAAAAACTTCAATTCACCCTGGTTGAGGATACCAACCTAGGTGGTGGTAAACGCTGGGTTCAAGTTTCTCCTCCAAACTCCAATGGTACAAACCTACTTTTAGCTCAAGCGAGTACACCGGAGCAAACGCATGCAGTAGGAAATCAAACAGGTGGTCGTGTTTTCCTGTTTCTGCAAACTAATGATTTTTGGCGTGACTACGAGTTGATGAAGAAAAATGGTGTTGTATTTAATGAAGAGCCTCGTGTGGAAGAATACGGGACAGTGGTGGTGTTCCAAGATCTCTATGGTAATAAATGGGACTTACTGCAACTGAACTAGAAACTACATAGCACCTGCATAACATAGTGTTCATGAGGAGTTTCCAGCAAGCCTTTAAGGCTCTGAGATATTAGTGCTAATTCAGAGGTTCTTAGAAGTCACTGTGTTTCTAAATCACTTTTGCGCAAACAATAACTAGCCATCATTCCTTCTTGGTGTATCAGCAAATGTTAGGGCGGCACAGCAAAAACAAAAAGGCGAACCAAACGGTTCGCCTTTGTCGATTTAGAGACTACAAAAATTAATCTTCGTAGTTATCGATGCTTGGGCATGAACAGATTAGGTTACGGTCGCCGTATACGTTATCTACGCGGTTTACTGTTGGCCAGTACTTCCAAGATTTGGTCGCTTTAGAAGGGAAGCAACCAAGCTCTCGAGAGTAAGGACGGTCCCACTCTTCAGCAGAAAGATCAACTTGTGTGTGTGGCGCGTTAACAAGTGGGTTGTTATCCAGTGGCCATTCACCGTTTTTCACTTTTTCCATTTCTTCGCGGATTGCAATCATCGCATCACAGAAGCGGTCTAGCTCCTCTAGATCTTCCGATTCCGTTGGCTCAACCATTAGCGTGCCCGCTACAGGGAACGACATAGTTGGTGCGTGGAAACCGTAGTCCATTAGACGCTTCGCAATGTCTTCTTCGCTGATGCCTGTTTCTTCTTTCAGTGGACGAATGTCGATAATACATTCGTGCGCTACACGACCATTTTTGCCACGATAAAGAACAGGGTAGTGTTGGCGAAGTGTTTCCATCACGTAGTTTGCGTTCAGAATTGCTACTTTTGTTGCATCTGTTAGGCCTGCTTCGCCCATCATTGCGATGTAAGCCCAAGAGATAGGTAGGATAGAAGCGCTACCCATATCTGCTGCTGATACTGCAAAATCTTCGCCTTCTACGCCGTCTTCAATATGGCCAGGTAGGAAAGGCGCTAGGTGAGATTTCACACCGATAGGACCCATACCCGGACCGCCACCACCATGTGGGATACAGAAGGTTTTGTGTAGGTTTAGGTGAGAAACGTCTGAACCGATGAAGCCTGGTGATGTTAGACCAACCTGCGCGTTCATATTAGCGCCGTCTAGGTAAACCTGACCGCCAGCGGCATGAACCATTTCACACACTTCTTTCACTTTCTCTTCGTAAACGCCGTGCGTAGAAGGGTAAGTGATCATAATGCTTGATAGGTTGTCTTTGTGCTTCTCGATTTTCGCTGCTAGGTCGTCGATGTCGATGTTGCCTTCTTCATCACACTTAACAACCACAACTTTCATTGACACCATAGACGCCGTCGCAGGGTTTGTACCGTGCGCAGAGCTCGGGATCAAACATACGTTGCGGTGACCTTCGCCACGGCTTTCGTGGTAGCGTTGAATCGCGATAAGACCTGCGTACTCACCAGATGCACCAGAGTTTGGCTGAAGTGAGAATGCGTCGTAGCCTGTGATCTCACAAAGCTTCTCTTTTAGATCTTTCGCTAGTGCTGCATAGCCTGCCGCTTGTTCTGCTGGCGCGAATGGGTGGATAGAACCAAACTCAGGCCAAGTGATTGGGATCATCTCTGCTGCTGCGTTCAGCTTCATCGTACAGCTGCCTAGTGGGATCATGCCATGCGTTAGCGAGAAGTCTTTGTTCTCTAGCTGTTTCAGGTAACGCATCATTTGCGTTTCGCTATGGTGCGTATTGAATACAGGGTGAGTCAGGTATTCTGTTGTGCGGCGTAGCGCTTCTGGAATTGCCGCAAACTCGTTGCCTGCGATTTCCGTCGATAGTGCTGCTACGTCTTCTTTTACACCAAAGACTGAAAATAGTGCTTCTACATCAGCGACCGTGGTTGTTTCGTCACAGCTAATACCTAGCTTGCCAGGTAGTAGACGTAGGTTGATGTCTGCTGAAAGTGCTTTTGCGTAAAGCTCTTCTGTTTTTGAACCTGTGTTGATCGTGATGGTATCGAAGAAGCTGTTATGAGCAAGTTCAAAGCCGCCTTTGGTTAGGCCAGCGGCGATAATCGCAGTCATATGGTGTGTACGACGAGCAATAGTGCGTAGACCTTCTGCGCCGTGGTAAACCGCGTAGAAAGACGCCATGTTCGCTAGCAATGCTTGAGCGGTACAGATGTTCGATGTCGCTTTTTCGCGGCGGATATGCTGCTCACGAGTTTGCATTGCCATACGCAGTGCTTGGTTGCCGTTAGTATCGATAGAAACACCGATCACACGACCTGGCATGGTACGCTTGTGTTTGTCACGCGTTGCCATGAATGCCGCGTGTGGACCGCCGTAACCCATAGGAACGCCGAAACGTTGTGCAGAGCCAATTGCTACGTCTGCGCCCATTTCACCAGCAGGCTTCAATAGGGTAGAAGCAAGCAGGTCAGTCGCAACAGTGACAAGCGTTTTGTTTGCTTGCGCTTTTGCGATGATGTCCGTTAGGTCACGAACTTCACCTGTTGTGCTTGGGTATTGAACTAATGCGCCGAACACGTCTTGCTCTGGTAGGGATTCTAGCGAACCAACCAGAACTTCAAAGCCGATGAATTTTGCACGAGTTTTTACTACTTCTAGCGTTTGTGGGTGAACATCGTCAGCCACAAAGAATACGTTGCTCTTGCTCTTACCTGCGCGCTTACACAGAGTCATTGCTTCTGCTGCTGCTGTTGCTTCGTCTAGCAATGAGGCGTTCGCGATTTCCATACCAGTTAGGTCGATGATCATTTGTTGGAAGTTCAAAAGTGCTTCCAAGCGACCTTGAGAGATTTCAGGTTGGTAAGGTGTGTAAGCGGTATACCAGCCAGGGTTTTCTAGCACGTTACGTAGAATGACGTTTGGAGTAAACGTGTTGTAGTAGCCCTGGCCAATGAATGTACGTTTAATTTGGTTTTGTTTAGCAAACTGTTTCATCGTCACTAGCATGTCTGCTTCGCTTTTCGCTTCTGCCAACGTCATTGGTTGTTCTAGGCGAATTTGTGCAGGCACGGTTTCTTCGATGAGGGCGTCAAGGCTTACCGCGTTGATGGCATCCAACATTTTTTGTTGGTCTGATTTGCTTGGTCCGTTGTGGCGTCCAACGAACTCATTTTGTGTGCTGAGGCTTTGAAGTAATTCAGTCATTGTCCTTTACCTACTCCTTGGCTCGGGTAACGGAAATGGTCGTTAGTGACACATTTAATTATACGTCCGAACCTAGAAAAAAAGCTGCTCTCTAAACAGGCTAGGGAACAGCTTTCGTCACATCCTAATTACTCTTCTTCGATAGAGTTTAGGTATTCTTCCGCGTCTTTTAAGTCATCCAACTCAGATGGGTTTGAAAGCTTCACTTTCACAATCCAGCCACCTTCGTACGGTTCTTCGTTGATTAGCTCTGGGCTGTCTTCTAGTTCTTCGTTGATTTCTACGATTTCACCGGTAACAGGAGAGTAGATATCTGACGCTGCTTTTACAGACTCAACCAAAGAGAAGCTTTCACCTGCTTCTACTTCGTCTTCTACGTCTGGTAGGTCAACGAATACTACGTCACCCAACATTTCTTGCGCATGCTCAGAAATACCAAGTGTTACTGTGCCGTCACCGTTGTCACGTACCCACTCGTGGCTATCTGTAAACTTCAGTGTTTTGTCCATTGCTTAATCTCCAAATAACTTGTCAGGAATTATTGTGATTTTTAAAAAATCGTTTATTGGTAAAGAGGGAAGCGACTGCAAAGTTCTTTTACTTCTTTGCGAACGCGTTTTTCAACGTCTGCGTCACCTTCTGGGTTGTTCACCAAACCATCCAGCACGTCACCTATCCAATTACCGATGAGTTTGAATTCTTCAGCGCCAAAGCCGCGGCTTGTACCCGCAGGCGTTCCTAAACGGATGCCCGATGTAATCATAGGCTTCTCTGTATCGAATGGGATGCCATTTTTGTTACATGTGATCCCAGCACGTTCTAGAGCTTCTTCTGCTTTGTTGCCTTTCAAGCCTTTAGGGCGAAGGTCAACCAGCATTAGGTGCGTGTCTGTGCCACCAGTTACAATGTCGCAACCGCGAGTTTGCAATACTTCCGCTAGGACTTTTGCGTTATTGATCACCGAATCAATATAAGTTTTAAATTCAGGGCCAAGCGCTTCTCCAAATGCAACCGCTTTTGCTGCGATAACGTGCATCAGTGGGCCGCCTTGTAGGCCAGGGAATACGGCGGAGTTGATTTTCTTAATGATGTCTTCGTGGTTAGTAAGAATCATACCGCCGCGAGGGCCACGCAATGTTTTGTGTGTTGTGGTTGTCACAACATGCGCATGTGGCAATGGGCTAGGGTGTGCACCTGTTGCGATAAGGCCAGCAATGTGCGCCATATCGACCATAAGAATTGCGCCAACTTCGTCAGCGATTTCACGGAACTTAGCAAAATCGATAACGCGTGGAATAGCACTGCCACCTGCGATGATCATCTTTGGTTTGTGTTCTACTGCAAGTGCACGAACGTCGTCGTAGTTGATTTCCAGTGTTTCGCGATCAACGCCGTATTGAACTGCGTTAAACCATTTACCAGAAAGTGCTGGGCGTGCACCGTGCGTTAGGTGGCCACCAGCGTCCAAAGACATGCCAAGAATGGTGTCACCTGGTTGAAGAAGAGCCAGCTTCACCGCACCATTTGCTTGAGCGCCTGAGTGAGGTTGAACGTTTGCGTATTCGCAACTAAAAAGTTTTTTCGCGCGTTCGATAGCAATGGCTTCCACTGTATCTACGTGCTCACAACCACCGTAGTAACGACGACCTGGATAACCTTCAGCGTATTTGTTAGTTAGGCATGTGCCTTGAGCTTGCATTACCGCTTTAGAAACAATGTTCTCAGAAGCGATAAGTTCGATTTGTTCGTTTTGGCGAGCGGATTCCGCCTGAATTCCAGCAAAGACAGCATCATCTGTCGCAGAGAGGTTGGTAGAGAAAAAGTTTTCCAAGCTGTGGTTAGGGTAACTCTTATTCATGGTAGTTGACCTTCCAAATCTTAAAATGAACCCGCAATAGATGAATTATGATTTGCGGTTGTGGTTCATTTGTCCTCAAAACAGCTGAACTGCATAGCAGAACAGAGTGAACATCCGGCCCTAAATGTGGGCAAAAACTCCGTCGGATTGCGTGTTTCCTTTACCAATCTCTTACGGAAATATGCATCTCTACATCTAACAAGTTGGTAACATAGCGCCTGCGGCGGGAACAATCAACCAAAAATTTCCTATAGGAAACAAGATTTCAAAAATTGTTAACAAGAGCACGGTTTAATTCACTTGGTGGACTTTTATCCACTATGTGCTTCATGCACAATGCGAGTAGGACAAAAATAAGGATATCTATAGAGGGATTTATGGCAGAAAATATTTACGATGAATACCCATCGATGACGTTAGCGAAAGAGCAAAATGATCAAAATATCGAGCCGTTAAAGCTGGGTCAGCGTATCAAGGATATCCGCTCAAAACTTGGTATTACACTAGAAGAAGCCAGTCAGCGAACAGGGCTTGCTCGTTCTACACTAAGTAAAATAGAAAATGAGCAGATCTCTCCGACATTTCAAGCAATGCAAAAATTGGCGCTTGGCTTACAAATTGATATGCCGCAACTCTTTGAACCGCCTAAGAAAAAAAGTTGCAACAGGGCGTAGAGATGTTACCAAGAAGAATGAAGGCAAACCACACCCAACGCAAACCTATGAACATGAGCTTCTTGCTACTCAACTTTCCAATAAGAAAATGATGCCGTTTAAGAGCCAAATTCGTGCTCGCAGTTTTGATGAATATAAAGACTGGGTTCGTCATGATGGTGAAGAATTTCTGCTTATCTTATCTGGTGAGGTCATGTTCTATTCTGAGTTCTACGAACCTGTTGTTCTAAGCGAGGGCGACAGCGTCTATTACGATGCGAACATGGGACATATGTTGACCAGTGTTAGCGAGGAAGATGCGCACATTTTGTGGGTGACAGCCAAATAGTGATAAATAGTTGTAAATTTCCTATAGTGAAAGCAAACGATTGCTGTTGGTGGTCGTTATGATGAAAAGGCGCTTTTTTGATGAGAACACACTCATTAAAGCGCTTTTTTTATACGATTTGTTGTGATTAAAATGTTAAGAGTCACACTTTTGCAAGTCGATCTACGTCTTGTTCGTGCAAAATAGAATGAGCCATGTTTATTATTGGAAACACATCGAATGCCGATAGCATTCTCGGGTCTATCTAAATGGAGACGAAAATGACTCAAGAACTACTGAAAACACCACTACACGCACTTCACGTTGAAGTTGGTGCCAAAATGGTCCCGTTCGCGGGTTACGATATGCCTGTTCAGTATCCTCTAGGCGTAAAAAAGGAACACTTACACACTCGTGATGCGGCAGGTCTGTTTGATGTTTCTCATATGGGACAACTTCGCCTAATTGGTGACGGTGCTGCTGCGTTCCTAGAAACATTAGTGCCAGTGGATATTGTGGATCTTGAGTCTGGTAAACAGCGTTATGCGTTCTTCACTAATGAAGAGGGCGGCATCATGGATGACTTGATGGTAGCGAACCTAGGCGATCATCTTTTTGTGGTTGTGAACGCGGCATGCAAAGAACAAGACATTGCACACCTACAAGCGCATTTGCCATCTGGTGTTGAGTTAGAAATTATCGAAGACCGTGCTCTGCTTGCGATCCAAGGTCCTAAAGCGGCAGCTGTATTGACGCGTTTTGCCCCAGAAGTTTCTGACATGCTGTTCATGGATATTCGTAAAGTCGATATTTTAGGCGCCGAATGCATTGTTTCTCGTAGTGGCTACACTGGCGAAGATGGTTACGAGATCTCGGTTCCTGCTGACAAGGCAGAAGAACTCGCACGTAAACTGACCGCGGAAGAGGAAGTTGAATGGATTGGCCTTGGTGCTCGTGATTCACTTCGTCTTGAGTGTGGTCTTTGCCTATACGGTCATGACCTAGACACAACAACTACGCCTGTAGAAGCAAGCTTGTTATGGGGCATCCAAAAGGTTCGTCGTATCGGCGGTGAACGTGAAGGTGGTTTCCCAGGTGCGGATATTATTCTTAAGCAGATCGAGACCAAAGATGTGGCGCGCAAGCGTGTCGGTTTAGTTGGCCAAACTAAAGCACCAGTACGTGAAGGCGCGGAATTGTTTGATGCTGATGGCGTTAAAATTGGCGTTGTCACCAGCGGCACTGCGGGTCCAAATGCAGGTAAGCCTGTCTCAATGGGTTATGTGCGTGCTGATCTTGCTGCGATTGGTACCGAATTGTTCGCTGAAGTACGCGGTAAAATGCTACCAATGACGGTTGAGAAAATGCCGTTTGTACCGCAACGTTACTACCGCGGTTAGGTTACCCATTATTGTCATTCTTCGCGTATTCGCGAGGCAAGAAACAAGCAAAAATGCCGAGCTAGAAAGCTCGGCATTTTTATGTATATCGGTTTTATTTATACGCTTGGAAGTTATCGTAGTTTCTGCAGCCTTATCCGACCGCTTTGTCTATTGTACAACACATGTCGATAACGATATCTTCAAGTTTTTCCGGATGAATCATGTCTTCTTTTGCAATCCCAAACTGAGACGCCATGATCGTATTGAACAGCTCCCAATGTTTGATCAGCATTTTTTCGCGATTATCAGCAATGTCAGGCCATGTCTCTTGCATCATCGGAGTAAGACTGATTGCACCATGTGCAAAAATCAACATCTGCCACTTTGATTCCCACTGATCAAATTGGGCGTTAGGGTTTTCACTGTTGTACTGCTCAAAAATTCCGGTAAATATCGCAGCAAACTCATCTTTTGACTTTAAGAAATACTGCAGCAGGGCACCATCATCACCTTGGCGAATAGCATCAGCGATCATCTGTACTGGGTGAGGATTAACGAGCGCAAATGCCAGCATGCGAACCATGAACAGATAAATTTTTCTATTCGAAGGTGTGTTCTCAGGCATCTCATTGATTAATTCAGCCATATAGCACTGCATGAATTCATCCATCGCGTCGCTAACCGCTTGCCAAATCTTCTCTTTGCTGCCGAAGTGGTGACGGATCAAACTATGTGAAACACCAGCCTTTTCACTGATATTTCGCAGTGAGACACGCTCGTAACCAAGTTCACAAAACATATCTGCTGCCACCTTAAGGATCAGACACTTAGTTTGTTCTGCGGCTTCAGCACTTCTACGCCCCTGCTTTCTTTCATTCATAGTTCGAATTTTCCCGAATATTAATCAACGCGCTTACTTTTACCAGAAACCGGACGCTTTGACTAATTAATTTGCTTTCCACCTGGAAAATATCTTGATCGATTTCAAATTCTGCATATACTGCACGGCTGTGTAATAAATAAAACCTACGGAGAAAGCGGGTGCGAAAACAATATTTAAAGCGCACTTTAGTTGGTGCTGTGGTGACATTAAGTCTCTCTGGCATGCTAACTGGGTGTAACAAAGCCATTTCCGAGCCGTCTGAACCTTTAATCAAACCTGTAAAATTACTGGCGGTGAAAGATCTAGAAGTTGAAGACTCGCATGCCTTTTTAGCGCGTATTGATGCGACACATCGCGCACAGCTTTCTTTTCAGGTTGGTGGTGAGGTCGATGAATTACTTGTTCGCATGGGCCAAGAGGTAAAAAAAGGTGAAGTGCTTGCAACGTTAGACCCTAAAGATCTTCAGCTTGCGTTAGACGCCTCTCAAGCACAATTCGCGTTAGCAAAAACGCAATGGGAGCGCGCGAAAAACCTTTATGGAAAAAAGCTGATTAGTACAGATGAGTACGACCAGAAAGAAACTCAATATAAAGCGGCATTGGCAAACCACGAACAAGCCAAAACAGATTTGAGTTATACCAAGATTCACGCGCCTTTTGATGGCATCGTGTCATACACCTATGTCAATCCGTTTCAAGTGGTAGCAGAGAAGCAAGAGATCCTGAATCTTATCGATAACACGACCTTAGATGTGTCGTTCACACTGCCAGTCAGTTATGCGGAATCCGTATCACTTGAGTCACTGCAAAATTCCGATATGTGGGTGACGATGGATAGCGAGCCAGGAAAACGTATCCCTGGAAAATTTAAAGAAATTTCGACTCAGCCAAATGTCGATACCAACAGTTATGAGGCGATCGTAACCATTACTCGACCAGAAGATCGCAATTTGCTAACAGGTATGACAGGGCAGGTACACATAGCTAAACAACATCTATCGGACGCGATGACGTTGCCTCAATCCGCTTGGGTAAACAAAAAAGAGACGCAAGGCGAAGTGTGGGTAATGGACAGAAACACACAGCAAGTTAATAAAGTCACAGTGTCTCTTGATGCCGCTGGAGGTGTGAAAGCAGGGCTTGATAACAATGATTACGTTGTTGTTGCTGGCGTTGAGCGACTGGTCGAAGGACAAGTCGTGAAAGCTTGGGTTCGTGAGGGAGGCATTTAATGAAACGATCTCTATTTACGATCTCTGCAATTGCGCTTGCAGTTTTAACGGGTTGCAAAAATGAAAACCAAGCTGTCGTCGAGCAGCCGCTTTTTGTGTCGACTATCTCTGTGGATGCGCCGGTACAAAGCCAATATCGAGCTTTTAAAGGAATAGTTGTACCAGCAGAGCAAACGCCTATGGCATTCCGCCGCGCGGGAGAAATTCAACACGTGTTGGTGAAAGCAGGCGACGTTGTTAAGCAAGGCCAAATGATCGCAAAGCTGGATGACAGTAAAGAAAAGCAAGCCGTAAATGACGCAGAAGCGCAATATACACTGGCGATTCGTCAGCTCAAACGCGGCGAAGACCTACACGCACGTCAGATGATCTCAAAGGCCGAGCTTGATGAGCTAACAGCTAATAAAGAGTTGGCAGAGGCTAATTTCTATAACGCCACCAATCAATTGAACTACACCCGTTTATTCGCCCCGTTTGCCGGTAAAGTGTCTGACGTTTTCAAAGAGCGTTTTGAACGTGTGGCAGTTGGGGAGCCGGTGTTGAACCTATATCAAAACGATTTGGTGTACGTGCGTATTGAGCTTTCCGACAATGTTCTCGCTATGGTGGACCCAAATTCAGACAACATGAGTTACAAGCCTAGAGCAACCTTCTCCGGCATTAGTGACACATTTGCTTTGGACTATTTAGAGCACACAAGTGAGCCTAACTCCGAAACTCAAACTTACGAAATGTATTTGACGATGCCACAGCCAAAAGCAGAGATTCTACCGGGAACCAGCGTCAGTGTTCTGGTCGATATGGTTAAGGCGGGGATTACCTCCATCGATGGTTACAGTATTCCAGTAACGGCGCTTCAAGCGGGCAGCGAAGAGAATGAGTTCTTTGTATGGAAAAAAGAGGGTGACGTTGTCACTCGGGTGCCTGTGATGATTTCCCAAGTGAATGGCAACGGAGCCATTGTGTCGTCAGGAGTTAAGCAAGGCGACGTTCTGATTAATTCAAACCTACGTAAATTACGTGAAGGTAAACATGTGGATGTTGTGGAGAATAAACAATAATGAACATTGCTGAGTACTCAATAAAAAATAAAGTCATCAGCTGGTTGTTCATTATTATCCTTGCTGTTGGTGGTCTAACGTCGTTTTTGGAGCTTGGGCGACTAGAAGACCCGGCATTTACGATTAAAGATGCCATGATCATTTCAACATACCCTGGCGCGACGTCGAAAGAGGTTGAAGAAGAGCTGACGTACCCTTTAGAAAAAGAGATTCGAAAACTCCCTTATATAGACAAAATTACCTCTACGTCTTCTGATGGTATGTCTCAAATCACGGTCAGTATGGAAATGGACTATGGTCCTGATGAACTGCCGCAAATTTGGGATGAAATGCGCCGTAAAATTAATGACTTGCGACCAACTTTGCCTCAGGGCGTACAATCTTTGCAGATCATTGATGATTTCGGTGACGTTTATGGCGTGATGTTAATGCTCACTGGTGACGATTACGACTATGTGGAGCTAAAACGCTATGCTGATTACCTGACTCGTGAAATCGAGCTGGTTGATGGCGTAGGAAAAGTGGATATCACGGGCGATCAGCAAGAAATGCTGTTTGTTGAGATCTCTCTTGACCGCCTTGCCGCGCTGAACTTAGACATGAATGTGGTTGCGAGCTTGTTGAACCAACAAAATAATGTGGTTTCAGCAGGGGAAGTGATGGTCAATGGCGAAAGCCTTGTCATTCGTCCAAGTGGTACCTTAAACACCGTAGAAGCGCTAGAAAACTTGATCATTCATGGGCGTGACACTGGGAACCTAATTCGTCTAAAAGACGTAGCAACGATTTCTCGTGGTATCCAAGAGAAGCCAAGCAACGTCGTACTCTTTAACGGTCAAAAAGCGATTAATATCGGTATCTCGTTTGCGTCAGGTGTGAACGTGGTTGAGGTTGGCGAACGTTTGGATGCGGAGCTTGCGAGCCTTGAGTCTATCAAGCCTGCTGGCATCGATATGAACTACTTTTACAACCAAGCCAATGAAGTGGATGAGTCCGTTAAAGCGTTCGTAATTAGCCTAGCAGAGGCAGTGGCGATCGTTATCATCGTTCTGCTGTTTACGATGGGCTTACGCAGTGGTGTCATCATTGGCGTCGTGCTGTTATTGACGGTGTTCGGTACCTTCATATTGATGAATTACAACAATATTGAGCTGCACCGTATTTCTCTTGGCGCGTTAATTATTGCTCTGGGTATGCTGGTTGATAACGCGATTGTGGTCGTGGAAGGCATCTTGGTTGGCCTAAAAAAAGGGCGCACTAAAGTTCAAGCGGCCGTCGATATTGTAAAGCAAACACAATGGCCTTTGCTTGGCGCAACCATCATTGCGATTACGGCTTTTGCACCTATCGGTTTGTCGCAAGATGCAACGGGTGAATTCATGGGCTCTCTATTCTGGGTGCTGTGTTTCTCACTATTTTTGAGCTGGATTACCGCTATTACGCTGACGCCATTCCTCGCAGATCTATTGCTGAAAGAAGAGGACAAGGGCCAAGATACTAACGAAGAAGATCCCTACAAAGGTTGGCTGTTTGTTGTATTTGGCGCATCGCTGAAATTCGCACTGCGATTCCGTTGGCTCACGGTTGCTGGCATGGTCGCGCTATTAGTGGGTGCTGTCGTGGCATTTGGTAATGTAAAACAGCAGTTCTTCCCACCATCGAACACGCCGATGTTTTACGTTGATATGTGGATGCCAGAAGGTACGGACATCCGCGAAACGATCAAAAAAGCTGAAGAGGTCGAAAGCTACATTCGTCAGCAAGATGATATTGACTTTGTTTCTGCTTCAATTGGGCAGGGTTTGCAGCGTTTCGCTCTGACTTACCAGCCAGAGAAAAGCTACGAAGCGTACGCCCAGTTCCAAGTTCGCGCCACTGATCGTGAGAACATGTTCGGTTTGTTGCACAAGTTAGATGCGAATCTGGCGAAAACATTTGATGCGCCTACGTTCCAATTTAAATTGATGGAGTTTGGCCCTTCACCAGCGTCTAAGATCGAAGCGCGTATTACTGGTCCTGACCCACAAGTTTTGCGTGATTTAGCGGTGCAAGTTGAAGACATCCTTCATACCGACCCTGGTGCCCGAAACATTCGTCACGATTGGCGAGAGCGTACTAAGGAGCTTGTGCCTGTTTTCAATGAGTCTAAAGCTCGTCGCTTGGGCATTTCGAAAGAAGATCTTTCAAGCACACTACAAATGGCGTTTGGTGGTAGCACGTTGGGTTACTTACGCGATGGTACACACACTTTGCCAATTATGACGCGCCTTCCTGAAGAAGAACGCGTGGACTTTGAATCACTACAGAACGTGACCATTTGGAGCCCATCACTGCAAACGTATATTCCGGTCGACCAAGTGATTGATGGCGTTAAATTGGATTGGAGCGAGCCGCTAATTCAGCGTCGTGACCGCAAGCGCACGTTAACTGTGCTCGCTGACCACGATGTGTTGAGCGACGACACGGCGGCAAGCTTGTTTGCACGTGTGCAGCCTAAAGTGATGGCACTGCATATTCCAGAAGGTTACGAAATCACATGGGGTGGTGAGTATGAATCATCGAAAGATGCGCAAGAAGGTCTGTTTGGTTCGTTGCCGATGGGTTACTTGTTGATGTTCATCATTACTATTTTGCTGTTTAACTCAATTAAAAAGCCGTTGGTCATTTGGTTCACCGTGCCGTTGGCGATCATTGGTGTTGCCTTTGGTTTGCTTACCACTAATATGCCGTTCAGCTTTACAGCATTCCTTGGTTTGCTGAGCCTAAGTGGGATGATTTTGAAAAACGGTATTGTGTTGCTTGATCAAATTAACCTTGAGTTGGAGTCAGGGAAAGAGCCTTACCTCGCGATTATCGATAGTGCGATCAGTCGTGTTCGTCCGGTAAGTATGGCTGCTCTGACGACCATTTTGGGGATGATTCCACTCGTCTTCGATGCCTTCTTTGGATCGATGGCAATAACGATTATGGCAGGTCTTGGTTTTGCTACAGTACTGACACTGATTGTAGTGCCAGTAATGTTTGCGATTCTGTTTAGGGTAAAACCGACCACTGCATAGGGACTCCTGGCTGTTTGCCAGCTTCCTGCCTAGCCCTGAAGGTTTTCTTCAGGGCTTTTTTGATCTTACCAATATACAGCAATCCATTCATTTACTTGATTCTAATGATTTTCTTACGAATGCAATGCAAATCATGCGTATACTGATGGAACGATACATCAAAGAGCGAGATAACATGAACAAGCGCGTATTACACGGACTCTTCTTCGTCGGTTCTTTCACCGTGGTCGGCTGTACTACGACAGACAGTATGACTACAGAAGAGGCTAAGCAAGCTGTTCCTAAAATCAACAGCGTTAGCACTGAAGTCATCTCCAGCTGGGTTGATAGTAAGGTTTTAGCGCCTGAAGGGCTTTCACTCGAACAAGACAATCTACGTTATATATCGGGTAGCGCCGACTTAAACAGCGATGGCAATGCAGAACACATTGTATTGCTACAAGACCGTTATTTCTGTGGCAGCGGTGGTTGTGCAGCTTATATGTTTGATAACGAGGGGAACGTTATCAATCGAATGTCTGTCACTCGCACGCCTATTGTACTTGCAGATAGTTACAGCAATGGCTGGCAAGATTTCATCGTTTGGAGTAATGGCTCATATCGACTCATGAGTTACAACGGTGAATCTTACCCGAGTAACCCTTCTTTGGAGCCAAAGGTGGATCGTGACTCAAACCAGCAGGCGGCAATTGCGAATATAATGGCGACAGAGCTTTATCAGCAAGATGGCTATGACATTATGCCCGCTGATTCGAAAACTTTGTGGACGCCAGCCAATGTATACCACTTCACCTTTAAACATTACGGTGATCCGCATAGTACTTATAAAGCGACGGTGGATATGAATAGTGGGGAAGTAGACATTGTTGCCGTTCCGGCTGCGGAATAAAAAACACCTCCCTTAACCGGAATTAAAGGGAGGTGCTGAATGCCAAATTCGAGGGTGGCATTGTTAAGCGGAGTAATTCTGTTTATGCCGCGACTTCTTGTTTGGCTTCTGCTTTGCTTTTTAAGAAAGCGTAAGTAAAGCCAGTTACTGCTGTACCAGCTGCGATAGCCACTAAGTACATTAACACTGGTGAAATGGCGTTAGGGATTAACAGTACGAACAGACCGCCGTGTGGTGCCATTAATTTTGCACCGAACAGCATGGATAGGGCACCAGTAAGCGCGCCACCTGCCATACAAGATGGAATCACACGCATTGGATCTTTGGCGGCAAATGGAATTGCGCCTTCAGAGATGAAACACAGGCCCAATACAAATGATGCTTTACCAGCCTCACGTTCATTTTGTTCAAATTTGTTCTTCGCAATGAAGGTCGCTAAACCCATACCTAGCGCAGGAACCATACCTGCTGCCATGATTGCTGCCATTGGCGCGTAAGTTTGCGAAGCCAATAGACCGACGCCAAATGCGTAAGCGGCTTTGTTTACTGGGCCACCTAGGTCGAAACACATCATCGCACCAAGGATAATACCTAGCAGAACTGCACTGTCAGATCCCATGTTGTTTAGGAAGTCAGTCAGGCCGTTCATGATGCCTGAAACTGGGCCACCTACGATGTAGATCATCACAAGACCGGTGAACAGTGTTGCCACAAATGGAATGATCAGAATTGGTTTAAGCGCTTCCATCGATTGTGGGAGTTTTACTTTGTCCGCAAGGAGCTTCGCTGCATAACCGGCAATGAAGCCAGCTGCGATACCTCCTAGGAAACCAGCACCCGTTGAACTTGCTAGCATACCGCCAACAAGACCAGGAGCCAGACCCGGACGGTCAGCAATTGAGAACGCGATGTAACCCGCAAGAACAGGAATCATCAATGCGAATGCAGAGCCACCACCAATGTTCATCAATGCTGCAGCTAGCGTGCCTTCTTCTTTAAATGCTTCAATGCCAAACACGAACGATAGGGCGATGATCAAACCACCAGCGACAACCACAGGCAGCATGTGCGATACCCCTGTCATCAAGTGTTTGTAAGCGCCTTTCTTCTCGTCTGCTGCCGAAGCAGAATTTGCAGAACCTGAATGTTGGTAAATCGTGGCTTGCTCGAATGCTTTGTCCATCTCTTCGGCTGTTTTCTTCAGAGCTGGGCCTGTTTTCGTGCGGTACATCTTTTTGCCGTTGAAGCGATCAAGTGGCACTTCGATATCTGCAGCAATGATCACTAGATCAGCGTCTGCGATGTCTTGATCTGTCAGTTGGTTTTTCGCACCAACTGAACCACGAGTTTCCACCTTGATTTGATGGCCACGGCGTTTGCCTTCTTCTTCTAGCGCTTCTGCTGCCATAAAGGTATGCGCAACGCCAGTAGGACAAGCGGTGATTGCGACAATTTTCTTCGCTGCTGATGTTGCTTCAGGAGTGATAGGGGCTGCAAGTGTGGTTGCTTTTTCAAGTAAAGTGGCGTTTTCAACCGCTTGCTGGAGAAACGCAGTTGCGTCTTTTGCTACTTCGCGGATTTCCGCTTGGTAAACCTTTTTCCCTACGAAACGAGAAGTATCCACGCAAGTATTTGCCGCAATGATAATGACTTCTGCTTGCTCAACGTCAGCTTCCGTCAGCAATGTAGGTTCAACCACACTTGATTGACATTCGATTTTTGCATTCCAGGTTAATTTTGCGGCTGCTTGTTCTAGTAACCCTGCCGCAAGGATGCTATTTGCAACACCGCTCGGACAGGCAGTAATAATGGCAATATTCATACGATAACCTTCTGTTCCTTAGTTTTGTTCTAAGTTTGTAATAGGGTAAAGCTCGCTAACTTCAGTTTGCTGCTTGATGTTCTCCAGTTCTTCCTGACTGGTTAGCCCTACGCCGACTTGACTAACTGCCAAGGCAGAAAGTGCTGTAGCGAAGCGCAATAAATCGTTTTTCGGCATCAGTTGCATGTGACCCCAACACAAGCCAGCAACTAGCGTATCGCCTGCGCCAACGGTGCTTACCACATTCATTCGAGGGGGTTGTGCACGAAGCCATTCGCCTTGGTTTAGCCACATCACACCGTCAGCACCCATCGACACAACAATGTTCTCGATGCCTTTGTCACTCAGTGTTTGCGCGGCGGCTTGGCATTGTTCTGGTGTTTCTAGGTGTTCGCCAACAAAATCACCAAGTTCTTCATCGTTAGGCTTAATCAACCATGGGTGAGCCTCAATACCTGATTTCAATGCAGCTTTACTGCTGTCGAACAACACCTTTTTGCCTTGTTGATGCAGTGCTTTTATCCACGCAGCACATTGTTCGGCGGTTACGCCTCCAGGTAAGCTACCCGCAAGCACAAAGTAATCATGAGTCTCTGCGAGACGGAATAGCGTCTCCTCAAAGCGAGCAATTTCGTCAGCCGTTACTTGAACACCAGGGAAGTTAATGTCACTAACGTTGCCACTAGCCTCAACGAGCTTGACGTTGATACGAGTGGCACCTTGTACTTCTACAAACTCATTCTTAACGCCGATGTCATTGAAAAGCTGATGGAATAGCTCAGGGTTATCTTTACCAAGAAAGCCGGTAACCGTGACATCTGCGCCTAAATCGCTCAACACTTTTGCTACGTTGACACCTTTACCTGCAGCATGGAGATTGCTTTGCTGCACTAGGCTCACGGAACCAACGTTTAGCTCATTTACTGAACCTGTTAAATCTAATGCCGGGTTGAGCGTAATAGTGACAACTTTACTTGTTTTGTTCGTCATATCGGCTCCTTAACCTTCACCAAGGCCAGAAGCGATTGCATTTCCGATAGACTCCAAGGCTTGGGGTGCATCAGGGCCTTCTGCTGTAAATTGAAGTTGGTGACCGTGCTTAACGCCCAGCGCGATGACTTTCATTAGGCTCTTCGCGTTTACTGCTTTTCCATCTCCGTCTAGGTTGGCAACACGTATAGTGGATTCAAACTTTTTCGCTTCTGCGACTAACATTGCCCCCGGACGAGCATGTAGGCCGTGAGAGTTTTTGATTTTAAATACAGCGGTATTGCCTTCTTCTGAAGATGCAGCTGTGACTTCTTCACCTTTGAACAAAGCAAGAATCTGTTCTACTGATGCATCTAAAAGCTTGCCGTGTTCATTGTTAAACACAATATTAGAAAGCGTTTTTAGGATAGGTTGGTGAGCATTGTTACATGCCGCGAACGCGACAAGTGCACGCACTTTTTGACCTTCATATTCGCAGTCGTTTGCCGTCGAGACAAATGACACACCTGTGCGAGTGACATGTTTGTCACTGCCAATTAACCACAGGCCATTACCTAAGTGAGTTGGTTGTTTGGTAACGAGATCTGCAACGAATTCGTTATCAGCACATCCCGTATTTTTCAACAGACCACCAGCAACAGCACTCATCTGTAGCATGTCGCTCGCAGGGAACATCAGTTGAATTAAAGAAGCGTCAAAGTCTGCTTCAAGCTGAACATCACCGTGGAGCAGGGCAATAATCTCGTCTTCATTTTTTGCATTACGTAGGCGTTCTTCTACGCCGTCAGCGCCTAGCACTTTCGTTAGCTGTTTAAGAATGCCAAGGTGCTCATCAGATTTAGCAGCAATGCCGATAGCGACGAATACCGTGTTACCATCGCCCCAGTCGACACCTTGTGGAAAGTGGTGCACAGCAACACCCGTTGTTTTCACCATTGAGCGAGTGTCAGTCGTGCCGTGCGGGATGGCAATACCGTTCCCCAAAAACGTAGAGTTTTGGTTTTCACGGTTTAGCATGCCTTCCACATAACCTTGTTCAACAAGGCCTTTGTCTGTCAGGCTTTGCGCAATATTCTTGATTGCTGCAAACTTATCTGTCGCTGATTGCGAGAGGGTAATGTCGTTCTTATTTAGCTTAAGCATGGTGCTTCTCCAGCCTTAAGGTATCAATTTAAAAATGTATTCTGTGTGAGAAGTTGAAAGCTGCTTCTGCTGAGCGCTTATCACTCCTCAAACCATTCTATTTTTCAAGCTAAATCGATTCAGCTTATTGGTAAATTTTTTAAAAGACTCAGAAAAACTATTTTAAAAACTGACGTTAACAAATGAGTCTTTGGCGCTGTCCTATAGCCTAGCCTACAAATTGGTTTGTTGTGTATTCAGGTGATTTACGTCAATTTTTAAGTTTTGCTGAATCCTTTCAGCTTTTATACTGAATCGGTTCAGCTTATAATTCAACTTATCGAAAGATCGCTGATGTATTAATATGATCGCGCGCACAGAATAAGGTTTAGAATATGACACTGGATGAAATAGCCAAATTAGCGGGTGTTTCTAAGACAACTGCAAGCTATGTGATTAACGGAAAAGCGCAGAAATACCGCATCAGCGAGAAGACTCAGAAAAAGGTGATGGCCGTTGTAGATGAGTACAATTATAAGCCAGATCATGCGGCGTCTTCTTTGCGGGCAGGTAATTCACGCTCATTTGGGCTTATCATCCCAGACTTAGAGAACACCAGTTATGCGCGTCTTGCAAAGCTGATAGAGCAGAACTCCCGGAAAGCGGGGTACCAAATTTTGATTGGCTGCTCTGATGATGATCCTGATACAGAGCAAAAGGTGGCGGAAGCGTTAGTCAGTCGTCGCATTGATGCGTTATTTGTGGCAAGTGGTATGCCCACTGCAAACGAGTATTATCTTAAGTTGCAAAATTCTGGTACGCCAGTTATCGCGCTAGACCGCCCAATGGATGATGAGCACTTTTGTTGTGTCATCAGCGAAGATTTTGACGCCGCACTTGAACTCACTCAGTCAGTGCTGTCCGAGGATATAAAGTCCATAGGCTTGATTGGAGCGTTGCAAGACCTTCAAGTTTCAAAAGAGCGTGAGCTCGGTTTTATATCCGCTTCTCAACAAGGTGGCAAAACGGCAACAGTGGGTTATGGACAACACTTCTCCCGAGAAGAAGGCAAGAAAGTCTTAGAGAGATGGCTAGCAGAGAACGAGCTGCCAGATGCCATTGTCACAACGTCATACACACTGTTAGAAGGTGTGTTGGATGTGATGCTCGAAAAGCCAGAACTCATGAGCAAAGTTCGCCTAGCGACGTTTGGTGATAATCGACTGCTGGACTTCTTGCCAGTGAAAATCAACTCTTTACCTCAACAATTTGAGTTGATCGCGGACAGTGCAATGGAGTTAGCACTCAACGCTTCCGCCAAACGTTATAAACCGGGCGTTGAGTTGATTCCACGTAAAATCGTTAAACGTCACTAAATAGGTTGCTCAAAGCTTTACTTCAGCCGTCAGCGCCACAAATGCGTGGTCGCTGGCGTTTTTATCTCTGTCATAAATCGGGTTGATCAGATGTTGGTTAGACACCTGATAGTCAACAACCTCGGCAACCGATATATCTGATAAGGTGTCAAACTCTTGAGAGAGCAAGATATAGTCGAGCACATTCCCAGTGGAAAAATGATAATGCGTAGCGGGGCGTTCATCCTTCAGAGCGTCACTTTGTAATGACCATCCATCTTTGAGTTGCAATTCAGTGACGCTGTCACCAGCATTGGATACCAATGCGCTATTAACACTGGTTAGAGTGATAGGTTGATTCATATCACCCATTAACACCGTTGGCATTGGCTCCTTTCTATACCTTTTTTGCATCGCGTCTCTTAACATCGCTGCTTCCCAACCTCTTTGCTGGGTGGATAACCAGCGCCCAATAATCGTGCTAGACGTTTCTGGTTGTTCTGAGTCGGCTGGGCGTTGAGATTTTAGGTGCGTCACGTAAACGGCGATATGACCGAGTACAGGATGTATGACTTGGGCATAGATAGGTTTGCGACTGAACTCTGGAGCAACACTTACTCCAAAAGGCTCAAGCGTTGCTAAGTCAAATTCTACAGCTTGTACTTTTTCGATTGGAAACCGAGATGCGATTGCCACAACAGGGCTTGAGTAAATGTACTCATCCTCTACATGTGGGGTGTCAACGGTCGCAAAGTAGGGGTAGCCGATGGTTGAAAAGAATGCGCGAGTTTGCTCAATACTGAACACCTCTTGTAAGCCAATCACGTCAGCTTCCAGTTTTTCAACTTGACGTTGCGTCCAAGCAAGTTTGTCTTGCCATTGCTCTAACGAGTAGATGTTTTCGAAATCATAGTAGGCATCAGGAGGTGCGACAAAATTAAACAAGTTAGCCGTGACAAAGGTAATTCTGCTTGGTTGAGACAAAGTATTCGCTCTTTTCAACAATAACTTGAAGAGTATATACCTTCAGACTGCGTAATTGCAGCTTCGTTTGAGCCAAGCCTCGACATACAAGCTAACGAGCAGCAAGTTAAATGGGTTAAGAGGTGCTCAAATGCCAAGGCTAATCAGTGATTGAGCATCGGCAGAGGTTTCTATTTTTAAGCATTGCGTTTAAACTTCAGGGCATCAAATAGTAAGAGTAAGTAACATGACCCAAGATTACGACCACGAAGAGTATTTAGAAGGCGAAGAGATTGAGATCGAAGCGATTGGCATCGACGTTGATGCGCATCCGATCGAACTGTACAAGCTTTTTAAAATCGCGAACTTGGTCAGCGGTGGCGGCGAAGCAAAGCATATCATCGAAGAAGGTTACGTCGCGGTGAATGGTGAGCTAGAAACACGTAAGCGCCGCAAGATGTATGATGGTGACTTTTTTGAGTTTAACCAGGAATATTATGTTGTGGTTTGCGATGCGCCAGTAACCGAACCTGAAACGGAAGAGCAAAAAGCGGAAAAGAAAGCGAAGAAAGAAGCGCAATCTGCACGTAAAGAGAAATCTCGCCAAAGCAAGCCTGCTAAAGGCTCTGGACCTAAGTCAACAGGCCGAAAAGCAGCGCATAAAGAGCGTAAAGCACAACAAAACGCGCTGTCGCAATCGGCGAAGAAAGGTAAGAAAGCTGAAAAGCCGCAAGCGACTCGTGATCCGAAGAGCGGACGTAACTCTATTGACTTTTTCTAAGCAAATTAATACCTAGCTAAGCAGGTCATCGCCAAGCAAAACCCAAAAGCGCCGAGTATATATCGGCGCTTTTTGGGTTTTACTGTATCGTAAGGGGGTGGTGTCAATGCACTGTCGTCTCAATGTTTAGGCTATCGGTCCAGTGATGAATGGCGCAAGGCTTACCTAAGTAAAAGCCTTGGTAATAATCTAAATCAAGTTGATGCATCGCTTGCAGCTGCACGTCTTCTTCTACCCCTTCTATGATCACTTTTGCTCCCATATGAGCCGCGAGCTCAACGGCGCTATGTATGGAAAAGGTTTCTCCGGCGCAGTAATCAAGTAGATAAGAGCGATCGATTTTTATGATGTCAGGGCAGAGCTGCTGAACACGTGCGATATCAGAATGTTGAGCGCCAAAATCATCGATAGCAAAGATAAAGCCATTCGCTCTCATTAACTGCACGGCTTTGATCAGTAAATCAGTATCACCGCATGACTCTTCGACTACTTCAAACACCACGTCTGATGGGCTCATACCAAGTTCGGAAAGGCGCTTGTAAAGCAGGCCGTTGTCTTTAAAGCCCATGTCTTTGGTTAGGGTGAGTAGGGTTTGAGGCATGACATTGAGAAACAGTTTGATAGGCGTTCCTGCGAAACAGCGTGCAAAATTTCGAATGTGCATTGCTCTGGATAAAAACTCAACACACAATCGAAAGTAGGGTTCGAGGCCATTGTTGGCCAGAAATACATCAGGACGAATTAACGAACCATCAATGCCACGAATTCGCAGTAGAGCTTCCATTCCAATAATACGCTGGTGCTTATCAAAAATCGGCTGATAAACACTGTGAAAAGTGAATTGATTGAGAACTACGTAATATTCACCAAGATTATCTTGCTTAATGTATCGCTCGTAGTCCGATTGATTCTTTAACTCCATGAAAAACGCCGAAAATTTAGCATCTTTTCAATGTAACAGGATGCAATTCTGATTTGAAGATTCAAATGTGTCTAATTACATATACAGTTGAGTTAATTTGAAATGGATTCCGATTTTGCTTCAATGTGGCGAAAAATAAGTGACAACCCAAAACAAATCAAAAAGTAAGCAATGCCGACAATGAGCCAAATTTCAAAGATATAGCCTGATGAATTTGCCATTTCGGTCCCAACAAACGTCATTTCTTGTATCGAGATCAGTGAAACGATGGAGGTGTCTTTCACTAGAGAGATGGTTTGACCTGCAAGTGCTGGGGTGATGACTTTGAGCACCTGTGGCGCGATAACGAATCGGTACTTCACCCATCGAGGCAAGCCCAATGAATCTGCCGCTTCCCACTGTCCTTGGTCGATACTTTGTAAACCTGCACGCACCACTTCTGCAACGTAGGCAGAAGAGAGTAGGCCGACGCATAACACGCCAGAGGCAAGATTTTCCCAAAGGTTATAAGGCCCAAAAAGAAAGCTCTGTAGCGCATTTGGTTCGCTGTTATAGTTTCGTAGAATATCTTCCAAACCGAGTAATGGGATCAATTGGTTGGAAATGAAAAAGTAGAAGATGAAAACAAACACCAGCGGCGGAATGTTTCTCACCAATTGGATAAACGCATTAGCAGGTGTGCGCAACCAAACGGAGCGAGAGAAGCGTGCTAAGCCTAGCAACGTGCCAAGCACTAACGCGAAGCTGATGCCCCAAATACTGAGCCTTAACGTCGAAATCAAACCTTGGAAGAAGTAGGGCAAACCACCGTCAGATCTTGGTGTAAAAAGTAGTTCAAACGCCTCTTTCCACTGCCACAAATAATGCACACCAACGCTGGAACGATGGTACAGCCAAACACCACAAATACCACAGATAATAAGCAGTACCCAATCGAGCGTGTTGAACCGAACTAGAAAGGAACCTGTGTTGGCCTTGGTGGGTGCTGTGCGAGTGGTGGTTTGTTCGCCCAAAAATTTAACTCCGATAGATGATGGAAAAGTAAAATAGATGATTCAAAAGTATAGGCTCGCGAAGACCACGAGCCATTTAGATTACTGGCCTTGCGCGACTTGGTCTTGCCAATCTAATGTCGAGAACCAGTATTCATAACGCTGTTTTAACCATCCATCTTGGGTTCTTTCTTCAATCCATTTATTGAAAAAGGCTTTTTTATCTTCCTCCCCTAAGCGAACCGCAAAGGCTTCGTTACCTTTTGATAATCGCTCAGAGAATGGAAGGAATAGTTTGTCGCTGTGTTTCACTGTCTCATGTTCTGGTTTTGGGCTAGAAGCAATGACCGCGTGGGCGTTACCATTCAGCACCTCTTGGAAGGCTTGCGCGTCGTCATCAAATTGCAGAATCTTCGTTTTCGGGAAGGTTTCTCTGGCGACTTGAACGGTGAATGCGCCGCGACGAGCCGCAATTTTTACGCGTCGTGAGTCAAAATCGGAGAATTCGCTAAAACCTGAAGCAAGCTCTTTGTTCGCTGCCACTTGAACTCCAGAGTGCGAGTAGGGCTCAGTAAACAACACGCTTTTGGAACGCTCAGGCGTGACCGACATGCCACCGATAATCACGTCGAACTTTTTCGCCAGTAGTGCGGGAATAATGCCATCCCATGCAGTCGGTACAAATTCCACTTTCAAACCTGAATCTTGTGCTAAGCGTTTGGCCACATCGATTTCAAAACCGATTAACTCACCTTGCTTGTTGCGCATTGCCCAAGGTACAAATGTTGACATACCAACGCGCAAAGTGCCTCGTTCTTTGATTTGATCTACATTGGGAGTGGCAACGTCTTCTTTCGCGATTGTAGGCATAGCGATGGCTAGCCCTAATAATGCAGTAATGGTCGCTTTGAATAACTTCATGTTATCTCCTTATAATTTGCGCCAACTGGCTCCGAGTTTGTGTTCTAGCCATGCAGACAAGCCAGAAAGTGATAGAGTGAGAGCAAGATAAATTGCTGCCACGGTAAACCAAATTTCAAACGGCATCGCCGTCTCAGAGACGATGTTGCGTGCCTGTGTTGTTAAATCAAAAATCGCCATCACGCTTACAATGGAAGAGTTTTTGATCAAAGAAACCACTTCATTGGTTAATGGCGGTAATGTGCGCTGTAAAACCTGAGGCAAAATCACGTCTTTGTAGGTGTAAAACGGCGACAGCCCGAGAGTTTGTGCTGCTTCGAATTGCCCTTTAGGAATACTGTTTAAACCTGCACGGAATATTTCTGCAGTGTAAGCACCTTGGAAAAGGGATAAAGCCAAAACGGCGGTGCTGAATCGGTCCAAACCAATCACGGGGCCAAACACGAAGTAGAGCAAATAGATTTGCACCAACAACGGCGTGTTACGTATTACCTCGACATAAGTGGTGCCAATAACATTGCCGACTTTCGAATCGCTAAGCCTTAGTAACGCGGTGACCAACCCCAACACTAAGGTGAAGAATAGACTAATGGCCGAGATGTTAAGCGTGACCAACAGCCCATCGATAAGTTCTGCCGGCCACCATTCGCCATCTTCATAAAAAGCGATGTAATCAGGCACGCGTTCCCATTGCCATTGATAGCCCATAGCATCGGCACCAGAGTCTAACACCCACACAATCGCGATGAAGAGGAGCGTCATTTGTAGTAAAGCTTGAAGCACAGGTTTGATTACGCGAACTATCATCAGTAACTTAAAATTTGGTTCAAAAATGCTTGGGTTCGTGGATGCTGTGGCGTCTCAAATAAGGCGATCGGTGAGTTCATTTCCACTATTTGGCCTTCATCCATAAATACCACGCGGTTCGCTACTTTTTTGGCAAATCCCATTTCGTGCGTGACGCAAATCATCGTCATTCCGCTTTGTGCCAGCTCAACCATGACATCCAACACTTCGTTGATCATTTCCGGGTCAAGCGCCGAAGTCGGTTCGTCAAAAAGGAGTAAGTCCGGTTCCATACATAAGGAACGGGCAATCGCGACGCGTTGCTGCTGACCGCCAGAAAGCTGGATGGGGTATTTGCTCGCTTGTTCTTCAATATTGACGCGCTTGAGGTAATGCCGTGCGCGTTTTTCAGCTTCTTGTTTTGACAATTTGAGTGTGCGAATCGGCGCTAAGGTGAGGTTTTCCAGTACAGTCAAATGAGGAAAAAGGTGGAAGTGCTGGAACACCATGCCGATTTTACCGGGCTTGAGAGATTTTGCGTGAGAAGGCTGGTCGAACACATGAAGCTGGCCTTCTTGAATCGATTCAAGATGGTTGATGCAACGAATGAGCGTTGATTTTCCTGAACCAGAGGGGCCACACACCACGACGATCTCGCCAGAATGCACGGAGAAGTTGATATCTTTTAGAGCGTGGTAATCGCCATACCACTTGTTTACGTTGCTAAATTCAACAACAGGAGTGTTCTCTTTCAAAGGGGCACGCTATAAAGGCAAAATATCCTTCTACAATAGCAAGTTGTGCGCATTATTTCATTAAGAACAAGCTTATATTCAGGTTCTAAGATTAAGAACCTGCTCACTTTAGTGTTTGATAAAGTAATGTTTTAAGAATTAGGTACAAAAGCTATTACTAATAAGTCAGTTCAACTGAGATACGGATAACGAACAACGATGGCAACAACGGACATTACCATCAATGTTTGTGCGGAATAGTAGGTCACCATGACGACTTGTCGCGAAAATACGGATCGTCCCCCGAAGCGTTCAAAAGCTAAGACGGTACCAGAAACGATGAAGATAAAGCTTCCGAGCACTGCAAATGAGGACGATTGAGTTTTTCCACTCAAATAATACTCGATAGCAGCCCAACACATGGTCATCAATACCAATATGTAGCTGGCAACCGGGAGCTTTTCTTGACCAAGGTCCGGTCGAAACAACCAATAGAAACATACACCGAGTCCAAATAAAGCAATAGGGAGCCAAGGCGTAAAATGCCAAGCGGACATGATGGTAAAACCGTAGCTATAGGAAAGATGGGCAGAGCAGAAGAGCACTAATCCGGTAATAAACTTATCTCTAGGGAGCATTAATAGTAGATCACCAAGCAGCGAGAGCGATAAGCCAATCAAAATCCAATGCGTATATGGCATATGATAGGCAGGAGACTGGATTAAAATTCCTAACATACAGAGCACTGGTAATGGTTTGGATACGTAGAAGACCCACTTAGGACCTTTACGGATACTGATGATATGTATGAATGCTAATACGACAACAACTAGCCACATAAAATGGATTCTCGAACAGAAAAGCTAATGTAGTGGATAACTACAACAAATAAAAGGTCCATTAAATGAGTAAGTTAGACCTTTGAATTCAATTTTATTTTTGTTTGTGTAAAGCTGGACAGTTGTCTCTTTACTGACCTACACGATCAATGAGTTTGTAGGGATTAATCGTTATTTTGAGGAGTTCCCGAATTTGAACGTGATGAAGCTTACAAAATAGCAATAAAAAAACGGTATTGTGACCGTTAAGTCACAATACCGTTAAACCCTAGAAAGGGCAGTGAACTGTTTTTGCTGTTAGGCAACAGCGAGTTCTAAAATTTCACGACTACGTTCAAGAGTAATCGCCTGGTTTTCACCGAGAACGGTCATTCCGTGTTTATTGAGTTGTTCGATGATGGCATCGATCGCTTGTTCACGACTTTCACCATAGTTTTCTAGCTTAGTTGCGACATCAAGTTGATGATAAAACGCTTCGATCGCTTCGATGGTACGTTCAGCAAGGTCGTCTCCAGCTTCAAGTCCAAATACGTTGCGACCCATTTGCTCTAGCTTAGGACGTTTAAATTGCATTTGGTTGCGAAGTAGCGATGGTTGGACGATTGCAAGAGAACGTGCATGATCGACGCCCCATAGAGCCGTTAATTCATGGCCGATCATATGTGTCGCCCAGTCTTGTGGAACGCCACTACCAATTAACCCGTTCAATGCTTGGTTAGCAGACCACATTAAGTTTGCGCGCCACATATCGTCGTCTCGCTCGGCAAACTGTTCTCCGAGTGTTTTTAAGGTTTTCAGCAGTGTTTCTGCATAGCCATCTTGAACCATTGCGCCAGTAGGAAGCGTCAAGTATTGCTCACATACGTGCACCCATGCGTCAACAATGCCGTTGATCAACTGGCGTTCTGGCAATGTTTTCATTACATCCGGGTCTAACACCGCAAATTTAGGCTGTACTGCTGGAGACATGAACGGAAGTTTGTCTTGAGTTTCTTTTTTAGTGATAACTGCGCCCATGTTTGACTCTGAGCCTGTTGCTGGCAGTGTCAAAATTGCAGCTAGAGGCGTCGCTTCAGTGACTTGGTGTTTACCAATCATGATATCCCAGCCATCACCATCATACTTAGATGCTGCTGCTACGTATTTAGAGCCATCAATGACTGAACCACCACCTACAGCAAGAATAAAGTCAACACCATGTTCTTTTACCATTGCGACCGCTTTATCGAGCGTCTCTTTGGTTGGGTTGGGTTCAACACCAGAAAACTCTAGCCATTCATGTCCCTCTAGTGCTTCTGAGACTTGGTCGTACACGCCATTCTTTTTAATTGAGCCACCGCCGTATACCACTAAAACTTTTTGGTCGGATGGGATAGCTTCTTTGATTGCAGCGATTTGTTTTTGACCAAAGAAAATCTTGGTTGGGTTTACATAAGAAAAGTTCATTATTAGCCCTCTTGCTTCCAGTAAAGGAGATTGAATACGTGCATATTAGTCCTGATTAACGTTCGTTAATAGGTCGATTTCTGCAAATAATCTGCCTATTTCTACAAAATTGATGCTCTTGAGCTAGAAAGTTAAAGTCGAGAGGAAGTATAGTGCACGAAATGATAATAGAGACCAAACTCGTTGGTCATTGATGGAGCGCTCTAATGCACACTCTCGCAGATATCATGCAGCAATATGTTGAAAAGCAGGGACTGCATGACTTAGAAGGTATGAAGAAAACCGCAATAGATGGCGTATGGTTTTATCGCAGTAGCAAAGGAAATCATCGCCAGCCGTTTGTCTATCAGTCTGGCATTATTGTTTTAGGTCAAGGACATAAGAACATTCATATCGGTGATACACCTGTCCAATATGGGCCCGATGATTACCTTGTCGTAGGAGTTCCCATGCCCCTGGAGTGCGAAGCGTTTGCGACAAACAATGAGCCTTTACTTGGCATCTCGATAGATATTTCGCCAACGCTTCTTCATAAGCTCGTTAAAAAACTTGAGGCTGAGAAATTCAGTAATAAGTGCCTGGACACTACCCGTTGCGGCCTTAAATCGGTACACATGAGCGAAGGTATGCTGGATGCATGCAAGCGACTAATGAACGCGTTATGTAATGAGCTGGATGTTGTCATGCTCGGTGATCTACTTCTTGAGGAAATTGTTTATCGCACTTTGGTAAGCAAAGAAGGGTATGTTTTATTTGACTTAGCACACCAAGAAGGCTCTTACGCGAGGGTCGCTAAAGCACTGAATCGTGTTCATCAAGCGTACCATGAACAGTTGAGCGTACAAACATTGGCAGAAGAAGCCAATATGAGTGTGTCTGCTTTCCATCAAGCTTTTCGCAATGTCACGCTTGAATCTCCGTTGCAATACATTAAGAAAGTTCGACTTAATAAAGCGCGCGAGTTAATCCAGTTGGAGGGGCGACGTGTTAATGATGCCGCGAGACTGGTCGGGTACACGAGCCCATCACAGTTTAGTCGCGAGTACAAGCGACATTTTAATGAAACGCCAAGGTCAACAAAGGCTTAGTGATCTTTATTTCAAAATAACGACTTTTTTTGCCTTTTTTATTAATTTGCGAGTGACATATTTATTTGATTTATAAAATTAGTTACTGGTGCCAAATAATAGGTACGTTGTTGCAAGCATTTAGTGGATTGTTGCGAGGCGGTGTGGAAAACTCGTAAATAGATAGTGTGAAATCACCAACTTGTACTTAAGTTATTTTACGTCGAAATAAAAGTATAAGTGCGCTTTGTTTAGCGCATTTAGTATTGTTTTAACAATAACTTAAGGAAGAGCGATTATGCACCTTAAAAACGGCAACGCAGTGAAAAGCGTGTTCACACTAAGCACTCTCACCGCTTCTTGTCTTATGGCCTTCAATAGCTACGCAGCGGTTGACTGTGCCCCTCTAGAAACTTGGCAATCATCAAAAGTTTATAACGGTGGTGACCAAGTTCAACATGAAGGTAATGCTTACAAAGCACGTTACTGGACGCAAAACAGTAACCCAGCGCAATCTGGTGAGTGGGGCGAGTGGGAAACACTTGGCGCATGTGATGGCACTGGACCGGTTGATCCACCTCAGAATGAAGTCCCGACTGTTACTCTGACATCGCCTTCTGCGTCGGCTTCTGTGACTGCGGGGGATGTTGTTAACCTAGCTGCAGATGCATCAGATACCGATGGAACCGTTAGCAAAGTAGAATTCTTTGTTGATGGCGTATTAGTTGGTCAGGCAACGTCTGCGCCTTATGCTGCGTCATGGACAGCGACTGAAGGCCAGCACGAATTCTCTACTAAGGCGTATGATGATGCAGGTGCAGTGAGCACAGCAAGTGCTGTGACGTTAACTGTGGCACCAGCACAACCTGGTAACGAAGCGCCGACAGTGGATGTTGCACTTTCTGCGACTTCTATTGACTTGGGTGGTTCCGTCACACTGACTGCGAATGCCGCAGATGCGGATGGCACCGTTGCTAAAGTTGATTTCTATGTGGCGGGTGTCCTTGCTGGCACCGCAACAACTGCGCCATACACGCTTGATGTAACGCCTTCACAAGCTGGTTCGCTAAGTGTTTATGCGAGAGCAACCGATGATGCCGGAGCAACAGCAGATTCTGCACTTGCGACGTTAACGGTAAACGGTGGCGCGGTGACATCTAACTGTCGCCCTGATGGCTTGTATCAAACAACGGGTGTAGACGTTCCTTACTGTTCTATTTATGACGAAGAAGGTCGCGAGAAAATGGGCGCCGATCACCCACGTCGTGTGATTGGTTACTTTACTAGCTGGCGCGCAGGTGAGGACCCTCAATCTACTTACCTTGTTAAAGATATTCCTTGGGAGCAACTTACTCACATTAACTACGCGTTTGTGAGCATTGGTTCTGATGGTAAAGTAAACGTTGGTGACGTTAATGACCCTAACAACCCTGCTACGGGTAAAACTTGGCCTGGCGTTGAGGTAGATCCTGCTCTTGGCTTTAAAGGTCACTTTGGTGCGCTAGCGACTTACAAGCAAAAACATGATGTTAAAACGCTAATCTCTATCGGTGGTTGGGCTGAAACGGGCGGTCACTTCGATACGAACGGCAATCGTGTAGCTGATGGTGGCTTCTACACCATGACGACGAATGCGGACGGTTCTATTAACCATGCAGGCATCGAGAAGTTCGCAACTTCAGCCGTTGAAATGATGCGTCAGTACAAGTTCGATGGTCTGGATATCGACTATGAATACCCGACATCAATGGCTGGTGCTGGTAACCCTTACGACAAAGACTTCATGGAACCACGTCGTCAGTATCTATGGGCGTCTTACCAAGAGCTGATGAAAGTATTGCGTGAGAAACTTGATGCGGCATCCGCGCAAGATGGCATTCATTATATGCTGACTATCGCAGCACCATCTTCAGGTTACCTACTGCGTGGTATGGAAACCTTCGATGTAACTAAGTACCTAGACTACGTAAACATCATGTCTTACGACTTGCATGGGGCTTGGAATGATCACGTTGGTCACAACGCAGCATTATTCGATACAGGTAAAGACTCGGAGCTAGCCCAGTGGAACGTATACGGCACTGCTGCATACGGTGGTATCGGTTACTTGAACACAGACTGGGCTTACCACTATTTCCGTGGTTCTATGCCAGCAGGTCGTATCAACATCGGTGTTCCTTACTACACCCGTGGTTGGCAAGGTGTTACTGGTGGTGAAAATGGTCTGTGGGGCCGAGCAGCACTGCCAAACCAAGCTGAGTGTCAACCAGGTACCGGTGAGGGTGAGAAGAACAACTGTGGTCACGGTGCTATTGGTATCGACAACATGTGGCACGATACCGACCCTAAAGGCAACGAAATGGGCGCTGGCTCTAACCCAATGTGGCATGCGAAGAACCTAGAAAATGGTATCTGGGGCTCTTACGCAGCCGCGTACGGTCTTGATCCAGTTAACGATCCTTCGGATAAGTTTGTTGGTACATATACACGTCATTACGATAGCGTTGCTGTAGCGCCTTGGTTGTGGAACGCAGAGAAGAGCGTGTTCCTATCTACGGAAGATAAAGCTTCTATCGAAGTGAAAGCTGATTACGTTATCGATAAAGAAATCGGCGGTATTATGTTCTGGGAACTGGCAGGCGACTACAACTGTTACGTACTGGATGCAAATGGTAATCGTACGGCAGTAGATGCAACTGAACAAGCTTGTGCAGCTGGTAATGGTGAGTACCACATGGGTAACACTATGACCAAAGCTATCTACGACAAGTTTAAGTCTGCAACACCTTACGGTAATAAAGTCGCGACGGGTCCAACACCAACAGAAGCGGTAGACATTACAGTCAGCGTTGGCGGCTTTAAGGTTGGCGACCAAAACTACCCAATTAATCCGAAGATCACGTTTACAAACAACACTGGTCAAGCGATCCCTGGTGGTACTGAATTCCAGTTTGATATCCCAGTATCAGCTCCTGATAATGCGAAAGATCAATCTGGTGGCGGTTTGAAAGTCATTGCTTCTGGACATACTCGTGCAAACAACATCGGTGGCTTAGATGGCGTAATGCACCGCGTATCGTTCTCTCTACCTGCTTGGAAAGATTTACCAGCGGGCGGTACTTACGAGCTTGATATGGTTTACTACCTACCAATCTCTGGTCCGGCTAACTACTCAGTGATTTCTGGTGGTAAAGAGTTTGCGTTCAAGTTTGAACAGCCAGAACTGCCAATTGGCGACCTAAATGCAGGCTCGGGTGATGGTGGTACTACTGAACCAGGTACGTGTGATACGACAGGTTTAGTGACATACCCAGCTCTACCACAAACGGATTGGGCTGGTAACCCAAGCCATGCTAACCAAGGTGATAAGATCATCCACAACGGTGTGGTTTACCAAGCGAACTGGTGGACAGCGGCTGAGCCGGGTACAGATGGTAGCTGGTCAACGGTATGTAACATCTAATTATTATGTATTATTTGTTATAGCCTAACGTTAATAGGCACTTAAACAAAAGCGCACGATGATGATCGTGCGCTTTTTTGTTGCGATGGGTTGTCGTTTAATCGAATTGATAACTTTCGGGTATGACGACAATACCTTTGTCTGAGATTTTAAATCGCTTCTCATCTTCTAGTTTGTTGATGCCAATTTGAGTATGTGGCGGAATACGAACATGTTTATCCACAATACAGTTGACCAACTGACTTCCTTCACCGACCTCTACGTCATCAAAAATGATGGAATCGACAACCGTTGCACTGTCTTGAATACGTACGTTAGAGGAAATAATGGAATGCTGTACTGAGCCTCCAGAATTGATGACACCGGTAGCAATGATGGAGTTAATAAAAATACCTTCATTGCCCGTGGCTGACGATACAGTACGAGCTGGTGGAAACTGCGGCTCGTAAGTACGAATCGCCCAATTGGATTGATATAGGTTCATTGGTGGTACTGGCTCTAGCAGATCCATATTCGCTTCATAGAAGGAATCAATGGTACCCACGTCGCGCCAATAGCAATCTTTATCGACGCGCCCTTTACTGCCACAGAATTGATAAGCGTAAACGGATTCCGTATCAATCAGCTTAGGTATGATGTCTTTTCCAAAGTCATGACTTGATGAATCGAGTTTTGAGTCGTCTTCGAGTGCTTCTTTTAAAACATCCATATCAAAGATATAGATCCCCATAGAAACGAGGCTTCTAGTTTTGCTTCCAGGAAGGGTGGGTGGGCATTCTGGTTTTTCTATAAATGAAGTAACTAGCCCGTTTTCTGCGGTGCTCATTACCCCGAATGCTGAAGCATCCTCTACGGGAACATCCATACAGGCAACGGTGAGCTTAGCACCTTTCTCTTTATGCTCTTCAAGCATTGCGGCGTAGTCCATTCGATAGATATGATCGCCGGATAACACAACCACATACTTCGCATCATTGCGCGATAGTAACCACATGTTGTGATAAATCGCATCAGCAGTTCCTTCATACCATGCACCACCTTTGCGCATTTGGGGTGGAACCGCAGTAATGTACTCGCCAAGCTCTGGGTTGAATATTGACCAACCATCTCGCAAGTGTTTTTGAAGTGAATGAGATTTGTATTGGGTCAAAACAAGGATTTTACGTAAACCTGAGTGTAAACAGTTGGTTAGTGTGAAATCTATAATTCTATACTTTCCGCCAAAAGGTACTGCTGGCTTGGTTCTGTCATCGGTGAGTGGGCTGAGTCTAGACCCCATCCCTCCAGCTAAAATTACGGCGAGTGCGTCTTCCATATTGTTCCCTTTCCCTTTTTTGTCATGCATCAAAACGGTGCTAACCAGGAGGAAGTGGTGTACAGCGCAGAGGTTTTGAAAGTGCATGTGCTGATGTGTTTACTACTGCAAACTTTAGTACAAGATTCGAGCCATAGAATATCTCTTTAAAAATCAAAGGGGTTAAAAGTTCATCGCAAGGCAATTGCACCACATTGGTGAAGTGCTAAGTAGGCCGTGCATCAAATTGGCGCAAGATTATAGGGAAGGGGAGAAAATAAGTATGGATTTACAATGTAAAGTGACGATAAAACAGTAAGATAAAGATAATCAAGCACGCCTCTTCGTCTGTTCAAAGTGAGTGGATATAGAAGTAAACCACTCACTCTTTAAACGTGCTTCCTTTATAGTCAACTATACGTTGACGTTACACTAAGAGAGACCGACGATATTTCCTTCATCATCAAGGTCTAAATTCATAAATGCAGGTTTATCAGGCAAACCTGGCATCGTCATCACCGTGCCTGATAACGCATACACAAACCCAGCGCCAGCACACAGACGTAACTCGCGGATAGGGACGGTAAAACCTGTCGGCGCACCTTTGACAGCGGAATCTGTTGTTATCGATAGTGGAGTTTTCGCTATGCAAACCGCTAAGTTGTTAAAACCTAGATTTTCAAAATGGTTGAGCTGTTCAGTAGCAAGAGAACTCATTTCTATATTGGCGGCACCATAGCCAGCTTCACACACAGCCATAAGTTTTTCGTGTAACGATTGTTCTTTACTGTATAAAGGACGAAACTCTGTAGGCTGGGTACAAGCGTCAATAACATGTTGAGCTAACTGAGTAGTGCCTTGCCCGCCTTGCGCAAAAGCGGTGCTGATAGCGACTTTAACTTCCGGATTAAATTTCTGAACCAGCTCTTCAAGTATTTTAAGCTCTTTCTCACAATCTTGCGGAAACTGGTTAATAGCGACAACAGCTGGAATGCCATATTTATGGACGTTATTAATGTGCCATTTTAAGTTTTCAAATCCCGCTTCCAATGCTGCTTGGTCTGGATTAAAAATGGAATCTGGAATGGCCATACCTGGTCGTAAATCGTAGTGTCCAGAATTTGCTTTGAGGCCGCGTAATGTCGCTACTATCACTACACAATCTGGCGCCTTGCTGGCGGCGGCAGCTTTAATGTTACACGCTTTCTCAAATCCCATGTCCGAGCCAAACCCCGCCTCCGTTACAGTGTAACTTGATAGTTTTAGCGCGATATCGTCGGCAATAATGGATGAATTTCCATGGGCGATGTTTGCAAACGGGCCTGCGTGAATCAACGTAGGAACACCTTCCAGAGTTTGCATCAGTGTCGGTGCAATGGCGTCTTTTAATGTCACAGCCATTGCTCCTGCAACTTGCAGATCCTCAGTGGTTACCGGGTTTCCGTTCAAATCGTACGCTACGACAATTTTCCCGATACGCTGACGTAAATCTTTCAAATCTTTAGCCAGTGCAATGATAGCCATTAACTCAGACGCGGCAGAAATATCGAACCCTTCGTCGCGTTCGTATCCATTGATGGCTTTTCCTGGCTCATTTAACCCAATTTTGACTTTACGTAGTGCACGATCATTATGGTCCATTACTCGTTTCCAAGTAATGCTTGCCGTATCGATTTTAAGTGCCTTTAATCCAGTACGTGCCTCAAAGGCATCATAGCCTTCGCGCTGTTCATGATACAAGCGAGCATCAAGCGCGGCTGAAGCTAGATTATGCGCCGCCGTCACCGCATGGATGTCACCAGTAAGGTGCAAGTTCAGTTCTTCCATTGGAGCAACTTGGGAATAACCACCGCCAGCAGCACCGCCTTTAATACCGAATACAGGCCCCATAGAAGGTTGTCTAATACATGCGATAACGGATTGTCTGAGCTTAGCTAAACCTTGCGCCAGTCCGACTGTTGTAACGGTTTTTCCTTCGCCAAGTGGGGTAGGAGTGATCGCAGTAACAAGCACAAGCTTACCGTTATCATTCTCTTTGAGCCGCTCCAAACATTTTGGATGGACTTTGGCTTTGTGCTTCCCGTGAGTGTCATATTCTTCGGGTAGTAACCCTACTTTTTCCGCAATAACATCAATAGAATAAAGTGGTGTGTTTCGGCAAATTTCAATATCTGACTGCATGGATAATCCCTAAAGTGACTCGCAGGTAGTGTTGAAAAACAATCTGAGTTGGAGCAAGTATTATTGTTGGGCAAACGTTTGCTCGGTGATAGTACGGTTTCGATTCGGTATGTAAAGAGTTTACTGCTCTATACTGTGCTACATACTAACAAAATCTACTAATTACTGCGCCAGATCAAAACAAAAAGGCCACCAAATGGTGACCTTGATGTATTTTTAGCTTTAAAGCTGTGATCTTAACGATCCCAGTAAGTTTCTTCTAAGCTATCTTCTCGTTCAGGAAGTGCTCGCGATAGGCGAGGAGAGTGTTGTGTCAACACTTCATAGCTTACTCGGTTTGCATATTTACAGATCTGAGAAAGTGATGAGTAAGTCAAACAGCGTACTTCGTGCTTTTCTGAGTTAGGCACTTCTTTTTGATGGAAAGAGTTTGCAGCCATATCATGCAGTAAAGCAGAAAGTGCCGCATCACCTGCGCCGTTGGTGTTCTTAATCTCTAGTGGACCACCTAGGTAAGGACCAATGTAAGAGTATACCTTCATTGGCTTCTCACAATCTCCTTTACGCATCGCACGACTAAATTCGTATTGGTTAAAGGCTTCAATTGAGCCTTCAAGAATGTCGTGTGTGGTTTCTCGTTTTACTTTTTCGTCAGTGTAACCTGCCATGTATAGGCCATTTGGCCCAGCAGTACATAGAACAAGATCGACCCACTCAAGTGCTTTATTAGCAGCCGCTAGCGGTTCTGTCTCGCCTGTTAATGCGGCGCCTTCTTCTTCATTCATTGCAACAACAGATATGTTCTCGCGAATGTACTCTTGCCACCACTGCGCGTTACCTTCGATAACGTACTTTGTGCCTAAAGTCAGTACAACAGGGACATCGTGCTTCTTGGCAAAGTCGATCGCTTTTTGTACCGCTTTCGGCATTGGATCCTCTTCTTTGCCGCGCATGAGGTAAGAAGAAACAACCAGAGCTGATGCTTTCTCAAAGATCTCTTCAGGAATGCTTTCCGGAAGTAGTTGGTTCATGTGACCTTCATTGATAGCAAATGTGCGTTCGCCATCTTGAGAAATCAGGGTATAACAACGACCAATAGGACCATCTACCGTTTGTAGGTGGTTGAGGTTCATGCGTGAAGACGTGCGGCAAAGGTAACGGTAAGCAAAAGAACCGACTTGAATGTTCTTGGACATCACACCGAGCAAAACGGATTTGCTATCCGCCAATACTGAGTAATTGTGCAGAGTGTTGCCAATCGTGTCACCTGGGTATTGGTGTGTGATCAGGCCTTGCTCAACCAGTTCTTCGTAAAGTGCATCTGCTTTGCTTTCTTCAAGAACGAGTGAATGTCCTTTACTTAGGTTGTATTTTTCTAAAAACGCATCATCTACACGCGCTTCGATATCTACGATGGTTTGACCGACACCAACGATAGTTGGGCGATATAGCTTAGGCGCTTGTCGGATTTGGTTTACTAATGGATCTCGAGCGTGAGTTGGGAAGTAGTGTTTAGATTTACGCTGACCAGGAAACTTCATGCTTGTTCTTGAGTGAAGAAAAAAAAGAGGCGGGATTGTATCACAAAAAAATGAAAATCGTGGCGTTTTATTACAAAGAAGTTTGCCCGCTGAAAAAACCAGCGAGCTGGAGAAATTGCGACCAAGATAGCCTAAATTACTGATGCTTATAGTACTGCAATTGGTCGCTTTTCAGATTGTTGATCGGTTATTCTCTTTAACAACGAGCTTGGAGCTACCCAAAATTAGCTGCGTTACTTTTTAACTTCAGTTGGCTCAACGTAAGCCTTGGTGCCCCAAAGTGGAACCGTCGATAGGCTGTGCTTAAAGCTACCGTCTGTCTCTTTTGTTGTGTAAGACAGGTAGAGTAAGGTTTGGTTGTCTGCATCATAAATTCGGCGAACCTTCATTGTTTTGAAGAAAATACTTTTTGACTTCTTAAATACAATTTCGCCAGACTTACTTTTATCTATTTTTGCAATCATTTCCGGCGTGATTTCGCCAGTCTGACGACATGATATTGAGCTGTCACTTGGATCCGCTAAGCTAAAATCGGCTTCGATAGAAGCTATATGACACGTTACCCCCGTGACTACCTCGTCTTTTAATTCACCTACTTTGATGTCTTTCAAAGTAAACCAACCGAGTCCTACATCAGCAACATCGTTATCTGAACAACCAACCAGCGTAGTAGCAAGCAATGCACTTAACAGCATCTTTTTCATTATTTTTGTCCTTAACTAGGAAAGATATTGATGAAATCTATCAGAGGTTTGCAACTAAAACAAAATTTAGCCAAGGAAAGGTCTACGTACGCTAGGTTTGTTGTGGGCTTCATGCTAATGTACTGCTCTAAACGAAATGATGAGTTAGAGTGACCATACTTTCTCCCAATATGACTTTATATCGCTTGTCGCTCTGTCTAAGCTTCACTCTATGTGAGAATGAAACACTTTGCACATTTCGTTTTGCAACTAAGGTATCAAAATGAATGAACAACAGTTAGCCAGTATCGAGCGTAAAAATGCATGGCTGTATGATCTGGTTGAAGTTGAATTTCCAACACCAGAGAGTCTGAAAGGGCGTGATGTCTATTTCAAAGCACTAGAACAAGCAACCTATCAAGTGGTCGACAAAGACACGCTACTTGAGAGTAATTCTGAATTTAGCTCTGACGATATTTTTCTGGTCGATTTTCACCGACTTACTATCATGTTTTCTGTCCTGCAGTCTCAGCGTTGGGATCAACAGTACGATAAAGATATGATTGTGGAATATCTCACTCAGATAATTCTAACGCCAGATTTTGAATTATATGTTGGTTTTAAAGCTGGAGCTCCAATTGGTGCCGCTATTATTAGCCACCTTGAAGGAAACACGCTTATCTCTGATGTCGCGGTTTCTGAATCAAAATACAAGAGTTCGTTTGTTGCGGATCTTGCTAAAAGACTAAGTACCGAACACAAGCTTTTAGATTCGGTGATTATTGAAAGCTAATTTGCGCACTCAAATGCATAAAAAGCAAAGCAAGATGACGATAGGTGATCTTGCTTAGAAAAACTGTAATTGCTCCCCTCTATTTCCATGAAATGCCAAGCTCGTCGTTTCAACAATCCCAAACTTAAATAAGATTAAGCCAACATTTTTAAAATCAGCTAGGGCATTAGCCTTTAAGATGCCTGGAGATGGCTATGGCAATTACCAATATTAAGTGCGTGATATTTGATTGTGATGGTACGTTGGTCGATAGTGAACGATTGTGTTGCCAAGCTCTCGTCAATGTATTTAACCTTCATGGCGCAGAATTAACGATGGAAGAGTGCGTTTCTCATTTTAAAGGAGGAAAGCTCGCTGACATCCTTTTAGATACTAAAGAGCTGAAAGATATCAAAGTCCCTATTGATGTCTTAGAGCCGCAATACCGTGAAGAAGTCCAGTCTCTTTTTGTTCGCCACTTACAGCCGATGGATGGCGCAAAGCGATTAATTCAGTTTTTAGATTCGCATAATATCGAATATTGTGTCGCGTCCAATGGGCCGAAAGATAAAATAGAATACGCATTGGAGTTAACAGGATTGCTCGATTCTTTCCAGGGGAAAGTGTTCTCTGCATTCGATGCGAATAGTTGGAAGCCTGAACCTGACTTAATTATGTACAGTGCAATGAGCATGGGCTTTTTACCGAGCGACTGTCTTTATATTGATGACACACCTAAAGGCGTAGAAGCGGGATTAAACGCTGGCATTAAAACCGTACAGCTATTTAATGGTGAGACAATCAATCGTGTTGATGATGAACGCGTAATTCGCATTCAACATTTAGATGAATTAAAAGAGCAGCTATTTAGCTGCTCTGTTTAATCTCTTAATGGCACACCGTACTTAAGCTATGGATATGTTTAAGTTTGGACTGTAGGTAAGGGGTTTGATGTAGGCATTGGATGGATGAGAAGCTTTTTGTATGAAATCCGCAAGCAGCGCATGTGAATTTCTCTCCATCCGATGAAATGAGATATTCATCCCCCTGGCAGAGAGGGCAACTTAGGTTTTCGATGTCTTTTGTATCTTTGTAATTATTCATATTGTTTTCCAGCAGCAAATTGGAATTGGCAGGATTAAGCATAGCGGAACGCTTTGTTTATGAACATTATTTCATCAGGTACAGCGAGAACTTGAGATTCACTTCAAATATCCACTTGTGTGTAGTAGAAAATATCGACGATAACGGCTGAAAACGGTTTAAAGAAAAGGGCTCCTGAGGAGCCCTTGTTGATCATAAATGCTGTAAAGTTATGCTGTGCGGTAGCGTTGTAATACCTCACCAAGAGACACTGACGCCTGAGTGAGATTAGCTACCCCTACGGTAGATTGCTCTGCAACTTCTCTGATTGTGCTCGACTGGCTGCGAATTTCTGAAAGCTCAGATGCAATATCGTTGGCGACTGCGCTTTGTTCTTCTGCTGAGGTGGAAATTTGGATACTCATGTCCATCAATGAGCGTGCGGATTCAGCAATGGACCTCACATCATGACCAATTTCATCAATAAGCTGGCTACTGGTTTGCGCTTGTTGAACGGTTCGATCAGTGATTGAAGCAATGTTCTGGCTCTCGGTTTGTAGTTTCTCAATCATGGCTTGAATTTCTACTGTTGCCTGTTGAGTTCGGCTTGCCAATGTACGCACTTCATCAGCAACCACAGCAAATCCACGACCTTGTTCACCAGCGCGTGCTGCTTCAATTGCCGCATTCAGAGCCAATAGGTTGGTTTGTTCTGAAATGGCATTGATCGTTGTGATAACGTCATTAATCTGCGTCGTGTTTTCATTTAAATTGGTTACTGATGTGGAAGCCTGTTCAATATAGCTGGATAACGTCTCAATTTCTCCAATCACATTTTGCACGCGATTTCTGCTTAGCTCGATCTTTTGAGCATCCTGATCGGATTGCATCGTCGCTTGTTGGGAAATGCTGGATACTTCTTTTGCAGAGGCTGTCATTTCTTCCATTGCTGTCGCGACGGAATCGAGTGTTTGATATTGATGAGATATCTGCGTTTCGCTCAACTGCATATCTTTTTCGAATGCAGAAGATGTCTCACTCAATGTAGCCGCATTATTTTTCACACTGTTAACTAGTTCACTTAAGGTGTCCATAGATTTATCTAACGCGCAACCAATGGTGCCAAACTCGTCTCGGCCAGGATGAAAACCAAGGCGAGAGGTTAAATCACCTTCACCAATTTTTTCGGTTGTCGTATATAAAACCCACAGGGCGCCTCCTATAAAGGTCGCAACCCAGTAAGAGAAAAGGGCAAAAGGAACAACCCATAAAAAGCTGAGTAACAGAGAGGTTAAGGCTGACGACTTTGTAGATTCGTATTGCGCGGATACGTTTTGAGTCAACTTGATCACTTCGCCAGAATGCAGCTTTGCATAAGCGGTGACAGAGCCATCAACAAAAGAGCTCTCGCTTACGCGACTTGATTTCGATACGCCGTCAATTTGTGGAACATGACCTGGTTGAGCGTCAATAATACCAGAAAGTTTCGCTTCGCTAGCAGAAATCGCTTGTTGTTTAAATTGTTGTATTTCATTGAAGTAGCGGCTTCCAGCCACAGAAGTGAGGGCTACTAAAAACAGCAGGAATATAACCCACATTTTGTCGTTGATAGACATCTTGATAAACAGCCTGTCTATCGTTCTAAACTCAACTTCTCTCATTTAAAGCTCCATTAGAGATAAAAGATATTGACCAAATCTATTGCTATATCGAAACAAAATATGCGAAGTTAATCAGCAAAATATGTAACGAAAACTAAATTTAGTTTAAGAAATGAGATCTAAGGACGCCTATAACGGTATGTTATATCTTTAAATTGACATAAATATTGATAAAAGAGCTATTTCTATGAAGTGCTAAAGTAGATATGAAATCTGGTTGCAAACGTTTACTTTTGATTCTGCTCATAGGTTTTTAAATCTTTACTTCTCGCTGTCATGAATGTGTCATATAAAGACTATAAAAAGGAGTTGTTGACGTGGAAATGGCAAGGCCAAGCCGTCAGCAAGTACAAGCAAGAGAGCTTAAAATAAAGGAGGTCACAATGAGCGACCAATACCAAAACGATGAGAGCCTAGAGCTGCTAGATGCGCTTGAAATTGGCATTATCTTGTCGGAATACGTTGGCTCAGACAACGAAGCCGAATAGCGGAACATTCTCATCTCGTCGTAATAGACGTTATACTAGGTTCATGTCACACCAAGCCTTAAAGGCCAAAACTGGCGTCGGATGAACTTTCTAGCCCACCTGCATATCGCAGACCACTGTAACAGCCATTTATTGGGAAACTTGCTTGGAGACTTCGTAAAAGGAGATCCAAGCAAGCTGTATGAATGTGATATCTCGAACGGCATCAAATTGCATAGATTTGTTGACCGCATTACCGATCACCATCCTATTGTTAACGAATGCAAACCTCACTTCAAAGGTACTGCGCGGCGCTTTGCCCCTATCGCTCTCGATATGTTCTGGGACCATTGTCTCGCAAAACACTGGAACGACTTTTATGCCGTATCTCTCGAACACTTTGTTGATTCGGCATACGAGCGAGTAAACCGTGACGTTAATGAACATTTGCCGCCGCGTTTTTTGGTGCTCCACAGCCGGATGTGGCACGGTCGATGGCTTCAGTCATACCAAGACCTGGATAATATCGAATTTGCATTACATCGAATGTCGCAAAGAAGCCCGAGAATGGCTGACCTTACTACAACATTTAAAGTGATTGAGAGTGATTACACATTATTGGAAGAGAAGTTCTCGACACTCTATCGAGACGTTTTACGTCAGTCGTATGATTTTCAGCAACATCTTATTGATTCAGCCCAATGAGATAGAAAAGTAGTATGGCTATTGGGGCTCTGGTAAACTCTGCGCTCCAAAAATAATGAGGTTACACATGTCTGTTAATTTTGCTGACTTAGGCATTGAACAAAAGCTAATCGAGACGCTAAGCAATCTAAATATCGTGACGCCAACACCAGTGCAAGAAAAGTCTATTCCACATGTCCTTGAAGGAAAGAACTTACTTGCTGCTGCACAAACTGGTACGGGGAAAACAGCTGCGTTTGGTTTACCTATTATACAAACCGTTCAGCAAAAGAAACTCAACGGTACGCCTCAAGCATTGATTTTGGTTCCAACACGCGAGCTTGCGCAGCAGGTATTTGATAATTTGAATCAGTACTCTGCACAAACAGAACTTCGCATTGTGTGTGTTTATGGTGGTACAAGCATTGGCGTACAAAAAAGGAAGTTAGAAGAGGGCGCTGATATGTTGATTGCAACACCAGGCCGCCTTTTGGATCATCTGTTTAATGGCAACGTAAACATCTCCAAAACCAGTATACTTGTTCTAGACGAAGCCGACCGTATGTTAGATATGGGATTCTGGCCTGACTTGCAACGCATCTTCCGACGTTTACCCGCCGAAAAACAGATCCTGTTGTTCTCTGCGACATTTGAAAAGCGAATCAAGACTATTGCGTACAAACTCATGGAATCGCCGATTGAAGTTGAAGTGTCACCAGCAAACACGACGGCTGAAACGGTAAAACAGATGGTTTATCCGGTAGACAAAAAGCGTAAACGTGAATTATTGGCGTACTTGATTGGCTCGCGAAATTGGCAGCAAGTGCTTGTATTTACAAAAACTAAGCAAGGTAGCGATGAGCTAGCAAAAGAGCTTAAGTTAGATGGCATAAAAGCGGTTTCAATTAACGGGGATAAGTCACAGGGTGCGCGTCAAAGAGCGTTGGATGAGTTCAAACAAGGTAAGGTGCGTGCGTTGATTGCGACAGATGTAGCTGCACGAGGACTGGATATTCAAGAGTTAGAGCAAGTGGTGAACTTTGATATGCCATTTAAAGCCGAAGATTATGTCCACCGTATAGGCCGTACTGGCCGTGCAGGAAAGTCAGGTTTAGCTGTCTCTCTAATGAGTCGGGATGAAGAATATTTATTGCATGCTATCGAGAATTTGCTTGATCAACGCCTACCGCAAGAATGGTTGGCAGGCTTCGAGCCAAGCCTTATAGAAGAAGTCGAGCCTGAGAAAAATGGTAGTGGACGCCGTCGAAGCCGTTCATCAGAGAAGCGTAAGCTAAAAGCAAAATTAGCGATTCATAAGAACCGTGGTAAATCACGTAACTCTCGCTAAACCGCACAAACTTTTGTTCTTACATAGTCAGGCTGTTTTTGCCTCTTCATAAACGTCTAACGTTTGCGGGATAGCGAGTAGGTATCCTTGATACATATCGAAACCGAGTTTTTTCATTAAGTTAAGTTGATGCTCGGTTTCAATTCCTTCGATAACGGTTTTAGAACGCAACGTTCTTGCTAGTGATAATGCATCGACTAGAGCTTTCCAGTCACCATTTTCGTATCTCAGCATTAACGAGCGATCCATTTTTATTATGTCTGGACGAACGCCTTTCACTCGTTCAATTGTTGATGCATTGACGCCATAATCGTCGATCGCCAATTTAAACCCGCCTTGGCTTAACTCACGAGCTGCTTGCGACAAAGAGGACTCGTCTTCTACGTTCAACTCAAGCAACTCCATGACGATTTGTTCATTGACTAAATGAGATTGATAAATGGTTTGTTTTAGCAGCCTATTGTACGTGATGTCTCTGGCTAGTATTTTTGCTGCTTCTGGTAATACATTAAGAAACAGGTGTTTATTGTGAAAGTGAGATTGGGCAAAGTTTTTGATATGAATTAGGCGACTTAAGCGTTCAACATTGAGTAGGTCTTGAGCGGCAATGATTTTTGATTGGAAAAACTGATCTGGCCTGATCATGGCACCATTAGCATTGGTAATTCTTACTAGTGCCTCAAGTCCAACGATAGAAATATCTTTTTTATATATAGGTTGAAAGACACTTCGAAGAGTGAGCTTTGCGTATTTCGCAATATATTGCCCGTCGGCTTGTTTGCGGATGCAACTAAGAAGTTGCGAGGTGCTCATCATTGTTACAACAACCTAAATCAATGCTTCTACATCAGCGCTATCGCGCTAATTTTTTATTTCATTGGCAGTGAATCTAAGTGGGCTCATGAACTCAAGCAAGAATGATGGTAAGAGATGATTAGATTTGTCGAGTGATATCAAACAAATTGATGAAATGACTGACAATCTTCCTAATGCAATTTGATGTTACCATTGTAGTACTGCATACAGTTGTAAGTATTTTCTGACCAACTGTTGTTTGTTCGAGCGACGCAAAGGATGACCAAACTTAATGTAACAAGGGCTAATGCCAAATCGAGTGTCTAACGATTGCGTGAGCTGCGATTCGCTGGTGTACAGCGTGATGCCTTGCTCCGTGTATTCGTTGATCTGATCGGGCAGTTCACCCATCCACCAATGAAGCAACTCTCGGCTCGTTTTGCTGCGACTGATCCAATGATCACAAACTAAAAAGAGTAGATCATTCGGTTGCAGTGCATAACCATATTCGCTTTGCCATTCCGTAATTGATGAGAGTAAGTTTTCTCGACAAGATTTTCCCGCACTGACCATATGGTGACTCAGGACCCAAACCGTGCCTATTTCAGATGAAATACGATAGTGATGAGGCAGATCCGGCGTATTTAAAACTTCAATTGGTTTTACCACACTGTTGTATCCGAAGTGACGGAAAGTGTGTTCCATTCGTCTTGAAAACGCGAGACCAAGATGATGCTCACTCATGCCTTGGTTATGTACCGCAGGGTAATGCTTTTCACACAGCTTAAGACAGTCGTCTTGAAAATCATTAACACTTTGAATCACTAGGTCGAGTAGCAAAGAATATCCCTTAATAATTAACAAAACGAACTGCAAAAGGTTAGCATAGTCTTTTGAGAATAGACTAATTTACTTCGGCAACTTCTTGATCTAAACACCAAATTTCTCACAAATGATCGCGCCTACTCTTTAAGAGAGCAAGACGATAGAAGCACACATAGAACAAAATTCTGAAAAAGGGCAAAGATGATAAAGTTAGAACGTGCGCAAAAAGAAACGCTGGCAACCGCCATTCAAGATTATATGCAGGACGAACTAGATGTTGAGATTGGCCAGTTCGATAGTGAATTTCTTATTGATTTCATTACAGAAAAACTAGGGCCAATTTATTACAACAAGGGGGTGGAAGATGCAAAATCACTGGTTGAACGTAGAATGTTAGAAGTGTCAGAAGAGCTGTATGAGATAGAACAAGAAGTTAAGCTGTAAGTTTCAGTTTTATAAACGATTTAAAGTTCCTTCAAAAAATTCGAACAACTTGATAGATACGGTGCCATTGGCTGGATGTAAATGATGGTAAATAATCTGTTTCATATGACGTAAATAGGTTAATGTAGTGTTTCTTGCTCAACATTAACTTAGGAATATATCTAGGAACTTGAGATGGATACACTGGTAAAGAATTACAACCTTACTGCACGCGTGATGCACTGGTTATCTGCGCTGTGCATTATTGGTCTATTTGCAGTGGGTTTGTGGATGGTTGACCTTAGCTATTACAGCGAATGGTATCGAACTGCGCCACATTACCATCGCTCTGTCGGTATTTTACTCGCTATTTTAACTTTGGCACGCATTGTATGGAAACATGTTACGTCGTCACCAAAGGTAGAAGGCAAACCTTACGAAGTGCTTGCTGCTAAAGCGGCGCATGGTGTTATGTACCTACTATTGGTCACCATCTTTGTTTCAGGTTACCTCATTTCAACGTCTGATGGACGCGGTATCGAAGTGTTTAATTGGTTTACCGTGCCAGGAGCGGGAGAGTTATTCCCAGGACAATCAGACATAGCGGGTGAAATTCACTTCTACGCAGCTTGGGCCGTCATCCTGATAGCAGGTTTGCACGCTATTGCTGCGCTAAAACACCACTTTATCGATAAAGACAACACATTAAGAAAAATGTTAGGAGCTTCAAAATGAAAAAGTCACTCTTCGCTACAGGATTAGCTATCGCTATGGCACTACCATTTGGTGCGCAAGCTGCAGATTATGTCATCGATACCAAAGGTGCTCACGCTTCAATTAACTTTAAAGTTAGTCACTTGGGTTACAGCTTCATCAAAGGTCGTTTCAATACATTTTCTGGTGACTTTTCTTTTGATGAGAACAACATTGCTGATTCAAAAGTGAATGTTGTTGTTGATACAACTAGCTTAGACTCCAACCACGCTGAACGTGACAAGCACATTCGTAGTGGTGATTTCATTGATGCTGGCAAATACAGCGAAGCGACCTTTAAAAGCACAAAAGTGGTTGATAAAGGCAATGGCAAGCTAGATGTAACTGGTGATCTAACGCTACACGGTGTTACTAAGCCTATTACTATCGAAGCTGAATTCGTTGGCGCAGGTAGTGACCCATGGGGTGGTGAGCGCGCTGGCTTCGTTGGTAACACTCGCCTTGAGCTTGCTGACTTTGATATCCCAGTAATGGGTGCTTCAAGCTATGTTGATATGGAACTTCATATCGAAGGCGTTAAGAAGTAACGAACTTCTTTTAGATACAGTAAAAGCGCTCTTCAACGGAAGAGCGCTTTTTTATTACCTCAATCACAATCGACAACATTGGCAAGCCAGTCAGTGACAGCGATTGAAAGCCAACAGACGTTGCAAGCGTTTAATGAACTACGCTGTTTCTAACTCGTTTTTTTCTACTAGGTTTAAACGCTCACCAAAAATTGGGCGTAGTGCTGTTAATACTTCAGTACGAGTAACAACACCGACCATCTGGCCATTTTCAAGTACAGGAAGTACTTGTGGCTTGCTCACTTTGATGCTTTTTGCGCGTTCTTCTAAAGATAAAGACGTCATGCGAGTGGCGATGCCCATGCTGCTCGTTGGGTACAACTGCTCTTTATCGATACATAGGAATTCGACAACATCAACGAGACGATCACCAGCATCAATTGCGACCACATCGCGGCTCATGATGTCGACGACTTTTTGGTCTTTCACCGGAATGTAGTCCTCACACCATAGTTCTACCATCACATCGTGAGCAGAGAAGAAGCCAACCAATCGATTTTGTACGTCTACAACAGGTGCGCTAGTTACGTTGTTATCAAGTAGCACATCCAGTGCGATTGCTATCGGTGTTTCTGCACTGATGGTAACTGGTTTTGGGTTCATAATGTCTTTAACAAAAGATGCGTTTTTCATGGTGAAATCCTTAACTGACGAGAGTGTTGTAGTCGTTGTGATAGAAGATATATTCGCTGCTTTTAGTTCTGGTCGGCGAAAAATACACCAGTTTGCAAGACCAACTAAAACCGCTCCGCCGACGATGTTGCCAAGCGTGACAGGAATTAAGTTAGCGGTAATAAAGTGGCCAATATTTAAGTCTGCGTACTGTGAAGCGGGCACACCGACGGAGGCCCAAAAAGACTCAGGTGCAAAATTCGCGATAACAATGCCAAGTGGAACCATAAACATGTTCGCGACACAGTGTTCAAAGCCACTGCTGACAAACATGGCCACAGGCATGATTGTCATTGCTGCTTTTGTCATTGCATTTGCAGAGCTAAACGTTAACCAAATCGCGAGGCAGACCAATAGGTTACAAAGGATGCCGAGCGCAAACGCCTGAATGAGAGTGTGATGAAGCTTGTGCTGCGCGATGTTAAGCGCATTTAACCCCCATTGACCGCTATCCATTTGATAAAGACCAGCTGCAGTAACTAGCGCAAGTAGGAACATCGCACCAATGAAGTTGCCAACGTAAACCTTGCCCCAAATAGAAAGCATTTTTCCGAACGAGATTTGCTTATTGGCCCATGAGATACTGGAAAGAACTGAGCTGGTAAATAGTTCACCGCCGCAGATCACGATGAGGATCAAGCCCATACTAAATGCTAATCCGCCAGCAAGACGGCTTAAGCCCCAACCAGCGCCAGCGCTGCCAGTAGTCACTGTGATGTAAAACAAGAACGCCAATCCAATGAACGCGCCCGCCATGATGGCAAGACTCAGTGTCATACTGCTGGTTTTGTTTGCTTTACTTAACGCAAATTTTTCCGCTTCAGCCATCATTTCTTTTGGAGAAAAGTACTGGTGATTTTGAGAGCTGGTCACCGCCATATTGACTCCTTAATTTGTAATCGCATAAAAATTCCTTGGTTATTAACTCAAAAATGAAATTGTTGTTTTTATTTAGAAGCCTCAATGACTTCAGTCTCAAAGTCATTGAGGCTTGCGGTGTTCCCGAACCGCACAGTCAGAATAAGGAGAAGGGTTTGGTAGGTAAAATTGATAATATTTAGAAACCTCATCAAATTAATTGATAACTTTATGCGGCTAGGTAAAATGAACTCTATTGCTTATTGGGGCATGTTTTTAACGATTGTGAGGGTATGAAAAATACTCACCAATAATGGAGGACACTTTGCGCTACTCACTTAAGCAATTAGCGGTTTTTGACGCAGTTGCAGATACCGGCAGTGTAAGCCAGGCCGCAGAGAAACTGGCTTTGACACAATCAGCGACAAGTATGTCGCTTGCGCAATTAGAAAAAATGCTTGGCAGGCCTTTATTTGAGAGGCAGGGCAAGCAAATGGCGTTAACCCATTGGGGTATGTGGTTACGACCAAAAGCAAAACGCTTATTACAAGACGCACTGCAGATTGAAATGGGCTTTTATGAGCAACATTTGTTAAGCGGTGAGATTCGCATGGGCGCGAGTCAAACTCCGGCAGAGCATCTGGTTCCAGACCTTATCAGTATCATTGATAATGACTTTCCAGAAATGCGTATTTCCCTTGGTGTGCAGAGTACAAAAGGGGTTATTGATGGCGTATTAGATTATAAATATGATTTAGGGATCATCGAGGGACGTTGTGACGATAACCGTTTGCACCAAGAAGTCTGGTGCCGAGACCATCTTACTGTTGTCGCTGCATCTCATCATCCTTTTGCTCGCAATCAATCTGTAAGCCTCGCGCAGTTAGAACAAGCGAAGTGGGTGTTGAGAGAGCATGGCTCTGGCACACGAAAAACATTTGATAGCTCTATTCATCATCTAATTGAAGATTTGGATGTGTGGCGAGAGTACGAGCACGTTCCGGTGTTACGCAGCTTAGTTGCTAACGGCCAGTACCTTACTTGTTTACCGTATTTAGATGTAGAGCGATATATAGAAGCGGGTCATCTTGTTGCGTTAAATGTGCCCGAGCTAAAAATGGAAAGGACACTTTCATTTATATGGCGAGCTGATATGGCAGAAAACCCACTAGTCGACTGCATTAAACGAGAAGGTCTGCGCATGATGAAAGGTAAGCCTTCGGTATTGTAAGTTACTACTCAATACACGCAATAAACTCTAGAAGCACAGCAATGCCACTCGCTTAATGGTGAGTGGCATATTTCTATGTACAGTATTGGAGCTATCCAACACACATCCTTTTTACCTAGCACTAGAAATACTCATTCCCTAAATCTGTTGATTTATCGGTTGCGTCAAACTTTTAGTGCAAGTCATGAAATTGTTATAACCTTATTGTGATCATTATCACCGATAAACAAGACTGATGTATCTAACATGTGTCCTTGATTTCAATGTATGAAGGCAGTTATTGAGCCATATGGGTACGATAATAGCCAAGCAGGTACGACTACCATGACGACACTTTTAGCTATCTCTATCACTACTGGAATTTTATCTGGCGTATGGGGTTGGATCGCCATTTCTTTAGGTTTGCTTTCTTGGGCTGGTTTTTTAGGTTGCACGAGCTACTTTGCTGCGCCAACTAGTGGATTGAAAGGACTTGGTATCAGCTTAATCACTAATATGACGGGTGTATTCTGGGCAATGGTAATTATCCACGGTTCAACTTACGCTGGTTTGGAAATTATCGGTTATGTGATTACCGCTATTGTGGCATTTTTCATGTGTATTCAAGCGAAACAGGCTTGGCTCGCGTACATTCCAGGCACTTTTATTGGTTCCTGCGCAACATTTGCCGCTGATGGAAACTGGCAACTTGTCATTCCATCTTTGCTGCTAGGTGGTGTGTTTGGTTATCTAATGAAAGCGACTGGACTTTGGTTGCATACGAAATCAAGCACTACTTCTTCTACGCTTGCTGAGCAAGCACAGTAGTGAACCCCCGATCTTATTTGTATCCACTGTGTATTGAGTTTTATCCCTCTCAATACCTTTAATCAAAATTAATGATGTTTGATACAAGCACACCAATTTGGTGTGCTTTTTTTGTATTACAAGGCAAGGTGTGAGTGTGAAATACTCTAACTCATGTATTGCCGTTTGCCATGGTGACAACGCGCTTAAGTGTCCAACGCAGAAGTACAGGAATGCATTCCATACCTCGCTCTTCACAGTGGGAGACAATGGCCAAAGCTAAGTCCGGTTTTGCATGCTTTTTCAAAACACGGTTTACCACTTTTTTAGCTGGGATAGGGTGATCATGAGGAACTTTGATGATGTCCTTAAAGAAAAGTTCAAACCCATGATTGTATAGAAAATGTTCGATATCTCGATCAGGTAACTCTGTAAGTCTATGCCTTTCCTGATCATGATCGAGTTGCGCTCTCACGGCATGCGCGTACTTTTTACCTGCCGGGTCACCATCGGTAACAACATGCCAGTCGATACCGAACTCTTTTGCCACTTTGATCAGTGACTTCAGTCCTGACTGTGCAAATTCAACGATTTGAACTCCTTCCGCAGCTAAGTCATATCCGCATTGACGAGCCAGTTCATGAAATAACCAAACTTCAGTTTCGCCCTCTACGAGTAACCAACACCGTGCAAACAACGCCCCTGAGCGATGAAAACGAATGTGGAAACCAATTCGGCGTAACTCATCTCTACCAAACTTGGCAGAGTTTAAGCTCTTGGCAATGGTTCGGTCTGACAAGCGAATCAAACGCCGGATTGAATAAAGTGGAACCGAGCCAAGTAACGTACCGCTGTTGGTAGTTAAAATCTTTTGCATTGGCAACAACTGCAATAATGACCACGCTCTAGCGAGATGAGTCGGATGTAGTCGGCCTTCAGGGTCCTCGATAATCAGTATCGGTCTTGCGCAGCGTCTTAAATCGGTAGGGCCTTTTGCTTGAAGGTAAGCATTGAGAAGCCCCATTAAAAGCAAACGGCTTTGTTTATCATTTGTTTCCTTAAGGAATTGACTTAATCCTTTATCAGAGGAAGGGCTCGTATAAAAAAGACCATCACGAGGTTTTCGTGGGTTACCTTTGCTGACGCTGCGGAACGCAAAATAGTGTTCGACAAGTGTTTGCATTGAATCGAGACTACTGCGAATCTCACCCTTGTTTACGTGCCCAGGCATCGCCAATAGCCGTCGGCAGGTGTTGTTGATTCGTTTTTCAATCCGAGCATTTTTGCTGTCGCCGTTTACGTGGTTTAGATCTGGGAAGCGTCGGGAGTCTCGTAGGCGGATAACAGGGTGAAGAGTCATCAACTCTACGGCGAGTTTTTCAGAGTGGTGCAGTTTCTTCGGCTTACCGTTATGATCCAAAAATGCGTATTCAGTTTTAATATCATACTCGTCGCGAGACGCACTAATTCGATAGTAAATGACCTGCTCACCATCCTCGTTTGTGCACCATGCAGGTTTTATCCGTCGATAACGCCCAGCTTTTACTTCGTTCTTGTCTTGTGCTTTAAAGCAAACAATGATCTGCAAGTGTTGGGTTTGTGGATGAGAAATTGAATAATCAACGTGAAAATCTTTTAATTCGAATTGATACAATGAGCCATTAGCAGGTAGCGCGATAGAAAGGGCATCGAGCAATGATGATTTGCCCCACGTGTTCTCACCGATGAGCGTAGTGAGTTCGTCAAAAGAGAGTGAAAGGCGTTTGATGCCTCTAAACCCGGAGATTTCGATGCGTTCTAGTCTCATCTCAATCCTCCTTGCAATTATTTGAATTATAGAGAGTTATTTTGCTACTCCTAAGCATATATTAATTCGAAATATTGGAGTTAAGCTCAGTTCACAAAATTACGAGAGCCCCTTACTGAATAGAGACCGCAACAAGCGACGCTTGCTTTCAAAAGTAGTGTAGATAGCATCGTGATCACTTAAACATGAAATCAAAAAATCACAGTTTCATAAAATTCATGATTCTGTCATGATTCACTTCTTATTATTATAAGGAATGAAAAGAGAGAAGATGAAGATGAATAACAATCATAAGCCAGTGAGAATCAAACTGGCACACATCAATGACACACATTCCTACTTTGAGCCAACGTCATTACAGTTAAAGCTTAAGATCAACAATGAACTCACGCTAGAGCCATACGTGAGTGCTGGCGGGTTTTCTCGCATCGCAACCCGAGTAGAGCAGCTACGAGACGACGCGCAACGTCAAGGGCATGGGATGTTATTTCTCCATGCTGGAGACTGTTTCCAAGGCACACTTTATTTCTCATTATTTAAAGGTAAAGCCAACGCCGATTTGTTGAATGCGTTAAAGATTGATGCGATGGCGTTAGGTAACCATGAACTGGATATGGGTAATGAACCTGTTGCCTTATTCTGTCAACGCACTCAGTTTCCATTGCTTGCTGGTAACTGGGATCTATCAAATGAATCGCTTCAAAAGCCTCACCGAGTCAGCGATAGCAACAATGTGTATAGTTATCAAACGGAGACACAAAGCGCACAATACATCGTCAAAGAGTTTCATGGTGAGCAGGTTGCGATTTTCGGATTATCCATTGATAAAATGAGCGATATCGCGAACCCAGATGCAGATACGCCATTTAAGTCTGCAATTGAAACCGCTAAGGCGACCGTAAAACAAATTCACTCCTCTGGTATTAAAAATATCATTCTTCTGAGCCACTTAGGTTATGAAGGTGATTTAGAGTTGGCTGAACAAGTTGAGGGGATTGGTATAATTGTTGGTGGACATAGCCACCGACTGCAAGGCGATTTCTCATCAATAGGTTTAGGGCAAGATGACCCTTATGGTGTCAAAGTAAAAGATACCTACGTTGTGCAAGCGGGCTTTCATGCTTTGACCATGGGGCACTGCGTCATTGAATTTGATGAAAACGGCAAAGCAACCATGCTGAGTGGTCAAAATGAACTGTTACTTGGCCGACGTATTTTTTGGGACTCGACACTAAATCAACAGCTTGACCAAGGCGTATTCGAAACCGCGTGTGACTTTATCCATGGCCAACCTAATGTGGTGGTCTGTAAGAAACACCCGGAGACTCAATCGATCCTAAGTGATAAATACATCCCTCGGGTAAGACAGTTACAGTCACAAGTCATTGCTAGTATTGACACCAAAAAGCGTCATGTGCGAATCCCAGATGAGTTTGGTGAGAGCGAGCTGGCTTCTTCTGTTGCGCGTTCATTTTTGTACAGCCTAAATAAACGCGGGCATGAGGTTCAATTTGCGATTCATAATGCGGGTGGCGTGCGAACATCATTGAATCCTGGCAATATCACAGTGGCAGATATTGCCGGACGGTTGTTGCCTTTTGCCGTTCCGATCGGCTTTTACGACGTAAAAGGCAGTGCTATTCGCCGAGCACTTGAAGGCGCCATAAACAATGCACTCAACAATGATGTGGAAGGTACTGGCTCTGGCAGTTATCCATACACTTACAATTTAAACTTTGAGTACCGAGCTGATGCCCCTAAAGGTGAAAGAATTCAGTCATTAGCAATTTTTGATGGTCAACAATGGGTCGACGTTCAAGACGACACCTGGTATCGAGGCACTTCCTCCGCTTATACCATGAAAGGGAAAGAAGGTTACGATGCGCTACTGGAGATGAAAGGCGAGGGGCGTGTAACCAACTTATCCATGGCAGACTGTTTTATTGAACTTCTGACCGATGAGCCAAACTGCTTGAATCAAAGTCACAAACTTTATACACAGCAACACAGGTAGTAGATATTGGTATCGATTTTGCTGTCTTTCAATTGCTACATGCGATGATGAGGGTGGCAGTATGTGGAATAAAGATTGGACAGATACGGCAGTGGTGGTTGCTTGGGTCGCAATTTGGTCAACGTTAGTTTACTTTGTACCTTTGAGCGGTTTTTGAATTGCTAATAACACGGAAGTTAGGAAAGGAGCAGTTATGCTCCTTTTTTTGTGTCTATGCTCTCAGAGACATCGCTCCGACTCTTAAATGTATCACCTTGAGTCACTTGCTGATCTTTACATCTAACAAAAGTTCACGAGGTTGAACCAATTCCTTTGTTTTTATATTTCTTTCTGATTTTTAATAAGAATTTTATTTCGATTGGACAAAGCTTTTTTGTTGGAAAGCGTTACATTCGGCGTTATCATTGCGGCGTTTGGGGAGTAGTTAGCGCAAGTTTACTTATCGTCATCTCGTTAAGCATCAGCTTATCCGGTAAGTAAAGGTGTTGCGTGATTCATCCACGCCGACACTTCAACGAGACCAACGCATTCATTGACTGGCAGCACATGATTACTATGTGACTGCTTGTTGTTATTGTCTGCGGAAGGTCACCAAACTCATGTCCTTCCGCCATGGGAGGAAGCATGTCTCTTATCGAAAGTACCACCCAATTGAGCCAATCGGCACCACTTCAAGAGTCATTAGCGATGTATGGCGCTTTTGGTCTTTTTACGCTTGTTCTTGTTGCGCTTGATATCTATCAAACGCGTGGTGGCGTAATAACGATGAAAAAAGCCATCCTTTGGAGTGTTTTTTGGTTCTTACTTGCCTTTGTTTTTGCAGGTTCTATCTATTTATTCTGGGACCTTTACGCACCGCACAGCACCTATACGAACGATAAAGCAACGGTTTCATTCTTAACAGGCTACTTACTAGAGAAGTCGCTAAGCGTGGATAACTTGTTTGTGTTTGCCATCATCTTTGCACAATACAGTGTGCCGGAGCATTTGCGTCCGCGAGCGCTGCTTTGGGGCGTGATTGGTGCGTTAGTTCTACGTGCTATCATGATTGCGGTTGGTGCTCAGTTACTTGCGCAGTATCACTGGGTGTTGTACCTCTTTGCCGCATTCCTTATTTGGACAGGTATTAAGCTTGCTCGCGACAAAGGTGAAGCAGAAGAGGTTAACCCATATCCCGAGCAGTTTATTCGCAAAATATTGCCAGTTACGAATGATTACCAAGGAAATCACTTAATCTTAAAGCAAGCTGGTAAGTGGGTGGCAACACCAATGCTGATCGTAGTCGGTGTAATTGCAGTGATGGACGTAATGTTTGCACTGGATTCTATACCAGCCATATTTGCGGTAACACGAGAGCCATTTTTAGTCTTAGCCGCGAACGTGTTTGCACTGTTGGGGTTGCGATCGTTGTACTTTGTTCTGCAAGCGATGTTAGACAAGTTTGTGTACTTAAAACCAGCATTATCGGTGATCATGATGTTTATCGGTGTAAAGATGTTATTGGTGGGAACAGAGTATGAGATTCCGACAACGTGGTCACTCACATTCTTAATCGTTGTGATGACATTAGCGGTTGTGGCATCGCTCCTCAAAAATAAGTCGAACAGTCGCTCTAGCGTTAAAATTACTAATCAAAAAATATAAGTAAAGCGCTAAAAATAAAATAAATAACGAAACTTAATGTTAAAAATATGTTGTAACTTGAGGTGATCTTATGCTGGTAACGTTAAGTTATTCAACATAATTAAACAGTTTCTGACTATTTATGCTGTTATTATTCATTTGTATTTTTGATGTTTGTAATGGGCTTGTTTTATTAGATAATCTAATTCGAATAGGTAAAATTTGTCATTTCTTAAACAATAAGAAACTGACTAATATACAACCAACAAAACAGACTACTGCTTTAAAGAGAGGCAATCATGGCACAAGCAATGCAAATGACAAATGTAGCTTTACCAACCTCTATGGATAAGAAAACCTACGCGGTTAACTTCAAAGGACTGATTGCTCACTTACTAGACATTCTATTCGTAGATAATACTGCACCACGCAGTTACTATGCGGAAGATTTGTCAGCTCACATTCAAAAAGATATCGGTATGTACCGTTAATCTTGAAATAATGAATGAAAATACCGGCTTATAAGCCGGTATTTTTTTAGCTGCTCAAACGCGAATAACGGAGCTAGAACTCTATACAGAGTCAATACCGGAGTAGAGGAGCTTATTCCAAATTGGCGCTCATTAGAAATGAAAACGGGGCACTAATAGTGCCCCGTTTTGACTTGTAGAGTAATACGATATTACTTCTTACGGCAGTATTCTGCGATCACGTACATTGACTGACCGCCATTTGCCTTGCCCGAAACTAGTTTCGGATCATCACCAAGGCTGATACCACGGATCACTGTGCCTTGTTTGATTACTTGGTTAGTGCCTTTAACTGGTAGGTCTTTGATTACCGTTACATCGTCACCTTTCTTAAGTTCAGTGCCGTTGCAATCCAACGTTTTGTCATCATCAGACATACCCTTCATCGCCCAGTTCATTTGCTCTTCTTCCATGTACATCATGTCAAGAGCATCTTGAGCCCAGCTTTCAGAGTTTAGGCGAGTGAGTTGGCGCCATGCTGTCACTTGTACTGCAGGAACCTGGCTCCACATGCTTTCGTTTAGACAACGCCAGTGGTTAATGTCTTTTGGCTCATCGATCTCACCCAGACACTTATCACAAACCATGATAGCAGTATCAACGGTCACGTTACCGTGAGGTGGGACAGCGTATGCTGTTAGTTGAGATTCAGAAGAACACAGTTCACATTTTGACTCGCAGCGCGCAAGCAGAGTAGCTTCAATAGACATAAGGACTCACCTTAGTAATGTTATTTTGTGGCGGTATTATCCACTTTATCCTGAGAAATAAAAGGGTGTTAGCGAATTAAAGCCGAGATTTTACAATATTCCAACCTGATTAGGGTGAAGATGTAAAATATTCGCTAAACAAATAATACCTGTATATAAGAAAATGCATTGATTGCTTTGGGTGATGAATTGGTTGCTTCATTTCTTGAGGAAGTTAGAGGTTCGTTGGGAGTATTGACTGCGCTCAGAAGTGTGGGCAGAGCCCTCTAAAAATATAGAGGGCATATTGCTAGCGTTCTATAATCTGCACAATTTGATCTTTTGAAATGCTCATTTCTTTCCCATCCATGTCTTCATACTCGTACATACCCGTTTCTTCGTTAAGGTCTGGTTTACCGTAAGAAGTAATAATTTTTCCTTCATTTGTCGACATAAGATATTGGCTACTTCCGCATGCAGCAAGAAGTAAAGTAGTGGCCATTATAGTGAATATGCGCATAGAGTTTTCCTTTCAAACAAGTAAGTTAGGTACGACACCGATTTAACTATAGCAAAGGATATACGGGACGGTTTTTATGATAGAGAACGAAAGAGCCCAGTCGAAACTGGGCTTTGGTAAGAGAGGTGATACGATTACTTCAGAACGGAAGTATTAGTCACACCCGTTAAAGTGTCATCCATTAAGAAGTCTGTGTTTTCCATTTGCATCTCAACGTGATGGTCAATATCAGAAAGTGTGCCATTTGGAGAAACAAACGTAATGTGCGATGCAGTAGCGTTATACTGCACAAAGCTTGCCATTGGAGACACTGCTGTATTAGCACTGTTTACGGTCGTTAAACCTAGCTTAGCTGCTAGAGGCTCAGTCCCGGCAAGCGGTGCATTTGGAACGCTGTTTGGTACATTGCCATCGCCATCAACCTCGGTCATCAGGAATGGTGTTGTTAGTGAACCAGAAGCAACTAAATCTGACGCGTTTGTGAACGGGTCTACGGTATCTAGCGTGGTTTGTGCCGCGTAGATAAACTGGGAGAAGCCAGCTTCTAGTGTTGCTAACTGAGTTTCTGTTGCTGCGGCCTCAAAAGCTTCGTAACACGTTTTATCTTTCAATTGTGTACATGACGCATCTGCATAACTCGCGTAGTCTGCAGACGCAGCATATGCTAAGTTATGCCTGATCTGAGCGCCATAGGCTTCTGAACCTAGTAACAAATTGCCGATTTGGCCACCAGAGTTCTGTACAGAAGCAGAGCTAAATGTGTAAAGTGCATCTGCGTTGGGGCTACCTAGCGTGTTGTTTGCTGCTGCCACGGCAGATGTAGCCACAATACCGCCAAGTGAATGACCTAACATTTTGACTTTAGAACCCGTTATTGGGTTAAAGCCTTGTAGAGGCCCTTCTGCCAACAGGCCACCTTGCGCCGATACCACTAAGCTCGCGCGTAAACCCAATACATCCAGTACACTTTGGCGTAGGTTATCACGAGCGATTGCCAAGTTAGAAAGATTTAGATACGCCAAGATATTAGCATTAGCTGAACGTTGCTCATCTAAGCTACGTGTGCCGTGAATAGGTAAGTCGATAGCAATAACAGCCACACCTGCTTTCACCATATTAAACGCGAAGGCATATGAATCCTCTTTTGCAGAAGTGATGCCGTGTTGATAAATCACAACGTCGGTCGCGACACCAGATTTAGGTGTGAAGACAAGTACTTCGACATCTTCTACCGATTTAACGACTGGAACTGGGGAGTAGCGAGTCACAATACGTTCACTGTCGAGTCGGGTACCATCGCTTAATGTGAGTTTAGCACCCACCAGTTTTAGCTGCTCTGTAGGATCGGTTGCAAGCTTTGTCACGTCAACAGGGTTATTTGCGAAAACGCCAGTTGATAGCTGCTGAACCATGTTCGCTTGCTCGTTCGGATCCGCCAGTGCTGCGCTTAGCTTCGCTAGGCTTGGCATCGCAGATACCATTGGCTGCATGTTCCAGTTTGCCCCTTTTTCTAGATAATGAGGCAGTCTGACCACACCTTGAGTCACGTTTACATCGGCACCTGACTTCGCATAAAGGCCTTTAATTGCCGTTTTAGCTGCGTCTAGGTCACTAACGTACTTACTAAAGTCATCGTCAGAGTCTAGCGCAGTGCTAAAGTCTTGGGTTGCACCAAGTGTCATTGTGTAGGCTGTTGATAAATCTACTGAACCTTCGTTCGCATCGTTTTTGTAAACCGCGTTTAATGTATTTGCACCCGTTGAAAAACCGGTTGCAGTTACACCTTTAACCGCCGCCAAAGTGTCACCTACAGACTGAGTGCTGAACCAGGAGGAGTAAACGATGTCGTCAGGGTTAACTTGAGCTAGACCAAAAATGCCTTCCACCGCTTGTGTCACCGCTTGAATAGAAGCAAGAGCACCAGTTTCATAAACGATTTCTTTCGATTTACCTGTCGCGTAACTGGCTGATGTACCGATTGGCTCACCATTCACGTCAGTAACATCTTGTGTTACTGCAAAAATGTACTCGCTTGACTCATCAAGCGCATCCATGAACTGGATATATAGAGAGTTGCCTTTTGCTTGAACAACGTAGTCTTGGTTCTGAACGAGAACTTCTTCGATTGGGTTAGACTTACCATCCCACTCGGTCAAACGTTGATTAATCTTGATGACTTTAATACCAGACGGCAGCATACCCGTTGCAAAACCATCGCCTTTAAAGTTCAGAACGATTGGCATAGACGTTGACCATCCATCCATCGTATTCATCGAGGCTCTAGGGTTGGTTAAGGCATCATCACCGTCAGTTGGCAGATCAAGCGTGCCATCTGTTGTGTCCATTAATAAGTAAGAGGGCGCAGGTACATCCGCATTCGCCCCTTGAAGCGTAAAGCTGATAGATGTTTCACGGTCGAGCAGTGCTTGGACTTCATCTTCAAATTGAACTTTGTCGGAAGTACCAGAGCTTGATGTATTATCACCACAACCAGCAAGAAGGATTGCAGAACAAAGCATTGATAATTTAAACGTGTGTTTCATTGGTTTACTCCGTAATCCCATTATTTGAAGGTGTAGTTCATCTGTACCGCGCTGATGTAAGCAGTACCTTCAGAGTCGAACTTGATCTCTTCATCCTGAGCATTTGTCTCGGTGAAAGAGCCTGATTTACTCTTAACGAGTGCAAAGCCTGCATCGAAAGTTAAATTCTCATTCATTGCGTAAGTTAGGCCCGCGCTGTACCAAAAACGGTCACTGTCAGGGATGCTCAATGTGGCTTCACCTGCTTGTTCGTCGTATGCAAAGCCTGCACGGAATGTCCAATCTGCATTGAGGGTGTAAGTTGCGCCAATAGAATAACGGTTGTTGTCTTCGTATTTCTCTGGTTTGTAGAAACATTGACCAGCAGTTCCATCATTACATTGAGGACTCGTCGCTTTCAGTTCTTTAAATGTGCTCCAATCGGTCTGTTGCCAGCCGTAATGTACTGCCCATTGTTCATTCAGTTGATGGAAAGCCGATAATTCGATAATTGAAGGGAGAGAGATTTTTAAACGGCCATCCACTTTTGGTGATGGAGCTCGGCCTGAGTCGTAACTACTAAACTCACCGTCGTCAAAATCTAGATCAACTTTAGAACGGTAACCAAAGCCAAAACGGTTGTTTTCATTTAGCTCGTACAAAGCGCCAATATTCCAACCCCAAGCAAAAGTTTCGCCTTCCATGCCGACAAGGTTATCGGACTTATTACCACCTAAAATACGGGCGAGTGCGCCTTTGTGACGAGTCAGCTCCGCTTCCGCGTACACTAGGTTGATACCGCCACCAACACTGAAAGACTCGTTAATACGGTAAGCAACATTAGGATTAATGTTTACTGAAAGTAGGGAAGTGTCACCCGCCATGTCACCCGCAGAAATATCATCTGGATAATCAGTAGCAACACCGTATGTTGTAAACATACCGATACCCCAAGCCCAGTTATCGTTGATAGGGCTGATGTAATAACCCGCTGGCACGACTTGTAAAGGGGCAACATCTTTCGCATGTTCTTTGTTAACCGTGTCATACACATCGACTTCAGGATCGATGATAGATAACGCGCCCGAGAATTGAGCTTCTTTGAAAAGCGTCATCGCTGCTGGGTTTCGTGCAAGAACGCTGGCATTGTCTGCGACCGCTCCTTCACCTGAAAATGCTCGACCAAGACCAGATGCTGAATGCTCAGCTACCTGGAAGCCCGCTGAATGGGCATTACACGCAAACAATATCGAAATTGTAAGCAGAGAGCAGTGCTTCTTGTTCATCCTTGACCCTCCTAGGGTGTCATAGTGTTGGACCGAAGTCCTTGTAATTGTTGTGTGATACTTACACCAGTTGTTAATACGTGAAATACAACTGTGATGTAAATGTAATGTTAATTGTATGTTTAATAACTTGTCAAAGTTTGAGCGTATTTTGCGTTTTAAATATGATGCATAGGTCAAACGGTGATTCGTAAGGGCATGTATTATCGTTATATTTTTTAAGAGAATGGTACGACCAGAATTGTTTTACGGGCTTTATGGTTAAATGGCATTCAAACCAAGAGATAGCGGGCTTTGCCGTTTCTGTACTTAGCAGGCATAATTCGCGCCTCGCTTTGTTGTTATTCAATAGACGCAATAGGAATCGTGTTGGAATTACTGAATGTTGAATTTTTAGGTCGTTCGTTAAGGCTCGAAGGATCGATGGCTGGTTGGCAGCAGTTATATTGGGATAACACCTTGGTGTCCCAAATAGATGCCAGTGATAATGTTGCAGACACTTGTCTTCACCAGTTTAGACTCTCTGCAGGGGAGGAAGTCCTGGTATGCCATTTGGAGTGTTCATTAACATGGCAACCGTTTGAATTGAGTTACAAGGTCACAATTAACGATGAGCTTATTAGCGAAGGTTGCCGAAATGAAAAAGACATCGAACGCCAAGTACCAGAAGTTGAGCCGCCAACGGAAAAGCGTTTAAGTGTGATAGGGCTAGTATCGCTTGGAATGAAAGCACTCAAGAGTGCGAAAGTCATCAAAGTGGCGCTAGCATCTGCAAGTCTTGCTGCATATTCTTGGCTATTTTCTATCGAGTTCGCGTTAGCTTTGATCGCTTGTTTAGTTTTCCATGAGTATGGCCATATTAGAGCGATGAAGTACTTTGGAATGAAGACCAGGGGCATCTATTTGATTCCATTTCTTGGCGGTTTAGCGCTGAGTGATGAAAAGATCAACACACGCTGGCAAGATGTGGTTATCTCGATTATGGGACCATTTTTTGGTTTAGTTCTTAGCATCGCGTTTACTTTGCTTTATTGGATGACTGGAGAGGTGCTCTTCGCTGGCCTAGCAGTGTTTAACGCGTTACTAAACCTGTTTAATCTGTTGCCTATTCTGCCACTAGATGGTGGTCATGTACTCAAAAGCATTACCTTCTCGATGAACACTTGGGTTGGATTAGTCGGCAGTATAGCAGCTGCCTTGTTGGGTATTTTTATCAGCTATTCTTTCGGGCTGACGTTGCTAGGTTTTTTATTGTTAATGGGGATGCTAGAAGTGGTCATGGAATGGAGAGGTCGACATCATAGTCATTTATTGCCGTTAACCCGTTACGGACAACTCTTCTCACTTGCTTGGTACTTGGTTTCTGTCGGTGGTTTTGTCGCTATCATTTGGTATTTTGCTACCCTTGGAGATAGCCTGTTGAGCTTGCCACTACAGATACTGGGTACTTAAACTATTCCTTATACCCATTAAAAAAGCTCCCTAGGGAGCTTTTTTGCGAAAAATAGACACTGGTAGCAGAAGTTTAGCCACATTTTGGCGCTTTCGCGTTATACGCAGGCAACTTATTTATGGTTGCTTGTAAATCTTTAATACGCGTACTGTGCGATGGGTGAGTTGAGAAGAATTCAGGCGGTTGAGAGCCACCGGATGCAGCACTCATATTTTTCCATAAATCGACACTTTGACGTGGGTCGAAGCCTGCTTTTGCCATAAACTCAAGCCCGACAATATCAGCCTCGGATTCCTGTGTACGACCGTATGGTAAAATAACACCGTATTGGACACCGACACCAAGTGCCGCCATCGTCATTTGCTGATACTGTTTGTACTCGGAAGCTCCTATAGCAACGTTTGCCAGAGACAATCCCGCATTTGCTAACTGGCTTTGTGAAAGGCGTTCATTACTGTGGTCAGCAAGGACGTGAGCCACTTCGTGACCAATGACTGTTGCCAACTGATCTTGGTTTTTCGCGACATCTAAAAGCCCGGTATACACGCCGATCTTCCCACCAGGTAGAGCAAACGCATTGACTTGTTCACTATCAAAAACAACCACCTCCCAATCTTTAAACCCAGCTTGCGCAGGGATGGTGTCAGTGATGTGTTTGGCAACGCATTGTACGTAGGCATTCGTTTTGCGATCTTTGCTGATTGGGATATCTTTCTTCATTTGTTCGAAAGATTTGGCGCCAAGCGATGACATTTCTTGATCTGAAAACATCAGGATCTGGTTACGGCCAGTCGGTGATGCGCTACATGCCGTTAAGCCCGCGATAGTTAAAAGAGCAGAGGCTTTCATCCATACCTTCATAATAGGCTCCATCTAAATTATTTTTTGTTTTGAAGCAATAGTATATACCCAAATAGTAACACGATGCATAGATCAAATTATTCATCAACTGGCAAGGAGGCCAAGATGTTACACCTTGAAGTTAGACCTAAGTAAAGTCTATGCTAGCTCTCTAATAAATCGTTACAATCCGACAAACCAGTTTGTGAAATTAAGAGTAAAACAATGAGTATATGGAAAAAGCCCGTTAGCATAGAGATTCTGAATGCTACGTCAAAAAATACCCTGATCGAGCACCTACAAATTGAATACACAGATTTCACGGATGACTCCCTTACAGCAACCATGCCTGTATGTAGTTTTACTCATCAACCTTTAGGAATGCTTCATGGTGGCGCTTCTGTTGTGCTCGCAGAAACATTAGGCTCTTTAGCTGCAAATTTCTCTGTCAATGAGGGGAGTTACTGTGTCGGTTTGGATATCAACGCGAACCATGTACGTGCAATGCGAAGTGGTCATGTGATTGGTACGGCAAAACCCGTACACCTTGGCGTTTCAACACAAGTGTGGCAAATCGACATAACTGATGAACGAGGCCGATTAGTGTGTACCAGTCGCTTAACTATCGCAGTGAAGCAACATAAAACGAAGTCGGTATAAAGCAAGATGGTGATTGAGTTTTCATTAGGAAAAATCATTGCTACCCAGCGTGAAATCGTGATTAAGCTCTCCGGCAGTGCAATGGTAACCTTACAAGCGCAAACCGATTCTATCCAGTTACTGGGTAGAGGAGCGAACGTTGTTTTATCTCATGGTGCAGAGTGTAAATGGTCTATCAAGCTGGATAATGAGGAACAACTGGCCGATCTTGCACGAGAAATTGGCATCGATATTCAATAATTGACTGCGTGACGTTTGCACTTTTTGATAAAAATGAGGAAACTTAGCTTATCAACAATAAGATAAGAATTTCCTCTTTATGAGTAGCCCTCGTTTACGTGTTCAGTTCGAAACACTGTTTGAAAAATTCGCCGGTCACGATACGGACGTTCAGCTAGAAGACATTACCGAAGCGCTGTTTTGTACACGTCGCAATGCTCGTATTGTTCTCAATAAATTAGAAGAGGAGGGCTGGATTGAATGGCATCCAGCGGCGGGTCGAGGAAAACTCTCAAAACTCGTTTTCAAACGTAATCGTAGCGACGTCAGTGAAAACCTCGCAAGGCGTTATCTCGACGAAGGGAAAATTGGCCAGGCTCTAGATGCGCTTGATAACGACGCGGCTCGATTAACGCAAGTTATTCAGGGTTATTTAGGGCTTCAGCATCGACAGGGCGAGCAGGTGGTACGTTTGCCTTATTATCGACCATTAGCGATGCTAAACCCACAGAAACCGATGCGGCGTTCTGAACAGCACATCGCCCGACAAATTTTTAGCGGGCTCACTCGCCTTGATGAAAATGAACAACTTCAGCCAGATTTAGCCCACACATGGGAAGCCATTTCTGATACACACTGGCGTTTTTATCTTCGTCGTGGGGTGCGTTTTCATAATGGTGAACCGTTAACAACCAGTTGTGTTCTTGAGAGTGTGCTTGCGTTAAATAGCTTGAACTTGTTTTCTCACATAAAGCGGGTGTCTTCACCACAAGAGTGGACCGTCGATATTGAACTCGTCCGTCCTGATCGCTACCTGCCTTTGGCGCTGAGTGAGTCGCAAGCAAAAATTTTGCTACCAAGCGCTTTGCGTTCAGAAAACTTCGATAGACAACCGATAGGGACAGGGCCGTTCCAAGTTAAAATGAATGATGATAAGCGTCTCATTTTAACTGCTTTTGATGGCTACTTTGGCTTTCGTCCCTTACTGGACCAAGTTGAGGTGTGGGTAATTGATGAAGCGTACTCTTCAATGGTCTATCCAAGCTTGTCTAAGCCAAAGATGGATAAACAAGGTTCATCTGATGAAGTCGAGCTTGATCCTGGCTGTACATTCCTATTACTAAACAAAAACAACCGGGATTGCAAAAGATCCACGCTGGGCAGAATTCCTATCACAAACTCTCAACAGTCACCAAATTTATGCTCATGTTCCTCAGGATAAAGTGATGGAACTGGGAGTATTGCAAGCCTTTGGCCTTAAGCCAGGTTGGATTGACCTTAGGCCAGCAGAGGCGGGAACCGTGCCGCAGGCTAATAAGGTGATTTCCGTGGCATATCAAAAAAAGCATCCGATGTTTCCAGTAGTTGCCAAGGCCATCAAGACACTCTTAAAACCGCACGGTATAGAGGTCGAGTTTATTCGTTATGATTCTCAACCGCCCGCACCGGAGGAAGTGGATATTTGGGTGAAAGCCATGGGCATTGCAACGAACCGGAATGATGCTTTGGCAGGGTGGCTTCTAGATTATAGTGATATTGAAAAGTTCAGCTCTGGTTACGATTTTAGCGACTGGGCGAAGCTCGTTGATCAGTGGCGTGCTGGTGTTTATCCAGACTTCCCTGCACGTGAGTTAGGACGTCAGTTGGTAAAAAGTTGTCAGGTGATTCCGATGTTTCACTGCTGGTTGGGTGTCAATAAAGACCACAGCGGTGCCTTACAAAATGCAAAGTGTAATGCCTTAGGTTGGTTTGACTTTAATAACGTATGGGTAAAACCTGATATAGAAAATAATCATGGCGAAACCGAATAAGAAACAGCCGACGAAAACCGTCGATATCTATTGCTCAAAGTGTAAAACTCAACTATTCAAGTACCGTAAAGACGGAAAAGGCGCACTGGTCAAATGCTTCAAAGAGCGCATTGTTGACGATTTAACAGAAACCCCATGCATCTGTCCCAGTTGCGGGCAAGAGTTTGCAAGAGATACCCTAGTGAGAGGAACGCCCGCTTACAAAATGATTGGCGGCAAAGTGACAATGAAATAATGAAGGGCTAGAAAATGAGTATAAAACATGACTACTGCATGGTGTTAAGCACAACCAGCAACGAAAAAAATCGAGATCAGATCATTAAAGGTTTGCTAGATGCCCAATTAGCCGCGTGTATTCAAACGATGCCTATTGAAAGTCACTATGTGTGGAAAGGGGAGATTTGTACTGACAACGAATGGTTGCTGGTGATCAAAACTCGCCGAGAGCTCTATGAATTGGTGGAAGAGAAAATAGAAAACCTGCACGAATATGAAGTAGCACAGATCGTACAGGTTCCAATTGTTGATGGGTTTAACCCTTATTTAGAGTGGCTGAGAGAATCGACGCTGAGCCGACATTAAAAACAGCGACAACGTTGCACCGACGGTGTCGCACAACATATCTTTCTGGGCGTCCCATATGTCACCTTGCGAGCCCAGAAAGGCGATCCCTTCATCGCCGCCAGCCAATTCTGCATACCACCATTCTATAATCTCATAGCCTGCTGCAAGCGACATGATCGCAAACAAAGCAAACCAGCAAGAGAACGTTTTGTTGAACTTGTTCTTGTGTATCAAGTATTCAGCTATCGGATACGCATAAAGGCCAATCGAAAAGTGCGCAACGCGATCAAAGTTGTTTCTATCTGAACCAATCATGTCGTTAAACCAGTCAAATGGTACTTCGGAAAACGTATATTTCGCTCCGATAGTGTGCAAACAGAGCCAGATGAACATTAAAAAGTAAGCCGTATTACTGAATTGATAGCGAATCGAGATTGCCCAAATAGCAACAAGAATACCAATTGCTGGGATAATCTCCGCAAACCAAACGGCACGTGAGTTAGGTTCTAACGCAGAAAATAAAAACACGATGGCATAAAAAATCGTCAATCCTAAGAGTGTCGAGGTGCTTTTCATAGAGTTACTTGATCCTTCAATTTATCTTACAGTGGGACTCCATAGACTTGGGTAATGATTACACTTAATTGAACGGTGTGCAATTGTTATTTTGATGGTGTTTTTGATCACTGAAAATGTTGATTTATTGCCAAACTGCTCAACATTAAAACGTTTGCGCGTGCACTTTTCATTAAAGTTTGATTTACAACATGCCCATCCATAGAATCCGTGATTCAGTCTAATAAAAAAGAAGTAAAGCCATGAAACTGGAAACTGTCGATTATCTTGCTGACGATGCTGCTCAACAGTTCGTTACCTCTCTGCGCGAAACAGGGTTCGGTGTGTTGAAAAACCACCCGATTCCACAAGAGCTTGTAGAGTCAATTTACAAAAACTGGCATGAGTTTTTCTGTTCAGATCAAAAGAATGATTTTCACTTTAACGTAGACACCCAAGATGGCTACTTCCCACCTTCTGTGTCTGAAGTAGCGAAAAGGCACAAAGTGAAAGACATCAAAGAGTACTTTCATGTTTACCCTTGGGGCCAGATCCCAGAGCAACTTAAAGCTGAAATCTTAGAGTACTATGAGCGGGCGAATGCATTTGCTCAGGAGCTATTAGGCTGGGTTGAAGCGTACGCACCTAAGGACGTTCAAGAGAAGTTTTCTATCGCGTTGTCAGAAATGATCAATAACAGCGACAAAACATTACTACGCGTTCTTCACTACCCGCCAATGACAGGGGAAGAAGAGCCAGGCGCTATCCGTGCTGCCGCGCATGAAGACATTAACCTACTAACGGTTCTGCCAGCCGCTAATGAGCCTGGACTGCAAGTAAAGAGCAAAGAAGGTGATTGGATAGATGTACCATGTGACTTCGGAAACTTAATCATCAACATTGGTGATATGCTTCAAGAAGCGTCGGGCGGTTACTTTCCTTCAACGACTCACCGTGTAATCAACCCAACGGGTGGCCGTCAAGAAAAGTCGCGTATTTCATTGCCGTTGTTCTTGCATCCAAAGCCAGAAGTGGTTTTGTCAGAGCGCTACACCGCACACAGCTACCTTATGGAACGTTTACGTGAACTAGGGGTTATTTAACCTTTACGTGATCTCCTTACAAAGGCCGATGGTTGATGACTATCGGCCTTTTGTTGTTTATGGTACAAAATGATACCCACGCTTAATTCGGTGCCACAGAAATTGGGCCTGAAACACGCGTCAGCAAGCATTTTTACCAGTACAGATGAGCAGCTTTCTCTGAGATTAGTGTGATGCTTCAATATTAAAAACAGAGAGGATGAATGGAAGGACAACGCACGGTCAGTAGTATTGAGACTCACGCAATAGAAAACCCGTTGCTTTGGCCAATGCTAGAAATTCTTAGAAAGCAGCCTTCCGATTGGAAAGTTCACACCTTAGCAAGCAAGTTGAGTGAACAGGGCTACATTTCGAAATTGGATGATTCTCCTGATAAGGATTTATTCAAACGAAATTTCTTAATCATGAACGCGCTATACCAACTGCAAGAAACGCTTTACCCAGATGCCTGGCTGCAAGTTGAAGCGATGAATATCCAGCTGATGTCTTCGTTAGAAGCTTCGAGGCATATCGTTGATATTAACGACCCTTTGCGTGAATATTATCTGGATTGGCGCAACTACGAAGCGGACGAAGATGAAGTGCGTCGATTGTTGAATGAATTTTGGACCACTTATCAAAAATTCATTGGTGGTTCGTCTACAGTCAGCGTGGATAAAACAAAAGCACTCTCACTGTTTGAGCTTAACCCTGATGCAACACCCGCAGAAATTAGAAAGCAGTGGCGAAAACTCGCGCTTCGTTGGCACCCAGATAGAGAGAATGGTGATGCAGAAAGGTTTAGAATTCTTTGTGAAGCGTGGAATGTACTGAGAAACGAATGATTCGGTATGAATAAAGATAAAGGAAGGCAGCTAACTATTAGCTGCCTTTTTTCATTGGATTGTCTCAATCAGCGTATCAAAACTAGCATGAAGGCTTAAACTGAGATTTTCTCATGCGATTAAGCGCTGCCATTACGTCTAGTGTGCGTGGTTTGGCTAAGTCCCCTTGCTTAGGAAGCGATGCATGCCACTCACCAGACAGCATTTCTTCAATTTCCTTCGCTGGATGATTACACCAGCCTGGAAGCTGAGCGATTTGGAACCATAACCAGCCAATCGTGTTGACTTCATCAGCGGACTCAATCTGTTCCAAAGCGCTAAGGTCAGTAAACTCTTTGCCAAATCGAAGTGACTCTTTGCCTTTCGCATTCACACGAAATTTACCGTCAGTGAGAATATTCATCAAAGCAACGCGATTCAGGGCGCGAGGCGGGAAGGTTTGTAAACGTTCTTCCGATTCGTTATGACGTTGAGTAGGGTGCTGAGCGATCACTTCTTTCGCTTTTTCTGTCACATCAACCGCTTGGTAGTCGTGCATCTGAATGACTGTGTCGGCAACGTCTAAGTAGTCGCCTGAACCACCCATAACGATAATGGTAGAGATATCGAGATCATCTCGCAATTGACCAATGCGATCGACAAGAGGGGTAATTGGTTCATCACCTTTTGCCACCAATGCCTGCATACGTTCATCTCGAATCATGAAGTTCGTCGCAGAGGTGTCTTCATCAATCAATAACGTGCTCGCACCCGCTTCAATAGACTCTTGAAGCCAAGCGGCTTGTGATGTTGAGCCTGATGCATCTTGAGTCGAAAAGTCCGCTGTATCTTTACCCATTGGCAAATGGTTGATGTAATTCGACAGGTTCAAATGATGCACGCATCGACCATCTTCGGCGCGGATCTTCATTGCCTTGTCATCAGCTACGATGTATTCACGACCATCTCCTGGAATATGGTCGTAAATCGAACGCTCAATCGCATTCAGTAAGGTAGATTTACCGTGGAAACCGCCACCAACGATTAGCGTAATGCCCTTTGGAATCCCTAATCCCGTGACATGGCCTTTGTTTGGTGCATGTAAAGTCACTTGCAGCGATTCAGGGGCCTTGAACTCAACCGCCTCTTTCATTGGGAGATCACAGTTGCCAGCAATTCGAGGAAGAATGCTGCCATTTGCGACAAACGCAACTAGGTTATTGGCTTCCAACTGTGCACGCAGGGCGTCTTGGTCTTCAACAACTTGGCAATGCTCAATCAATGCTGCTTTGTCGAGTTCACGTTCTAAGGTCGCTCGACGGATAAACTTAGGCAAATGGAAAGTCAGTATGTTGTTGGCTTTTTTCCCCAACACTGAACGACCTTCAGCAGGCAAGTTAACTCGAAAACGCAGTTCAATACCTTCCTCGGTAAACAATACTGCGGTGCTATCCAACACAGTTTGGCCATTCAATGAAATGGATACGGAGTTTTCTTGTTTAGCAAACTGCTCAAAACTGCGCGCAATAAAATCACGTGCTGCTCGTTGAAAAGCAGGGGACTCGTCTTTTAACCATTCCAGACCAGTCAAGGACCAGGCGCGAGTTGCACGAAAACGTGACGCGGAAGCATACGGATCTCCTTGTACGTGATCGATGAACAAAGTGAAATCAGTGAAGTCGTATTGACCTTTGATTTGCTGATAAGCGCGGTAGTTCTGCTTTTCAATTTTCTTAAGCGTGGCAGTCAACTGATCCATGAAGATATTGGCCTTTTAATAGAAGCGGGCGGCGATTATAGAAACCACCGCCACCTTAGTAAAGAGAATGCTTAGGAAGAGTAGGCGTATTGTCCGCCTGAAAGACGCTGATTAAACAAACTTTGCTCAAATTCATTACAAGGCATCGGTTTACCATAGAGAAAGCCTTGCCCAATATCACAACCCTCACCAATAAGAAACTGCTCTTGTTGGGGGGATTCAATGCCCTCAATAACCACTTGGAGGTCCAGTTTTTTAGCTATGTGTATGATAGAGCAAATGATCGCACGATCATCGTCCGACTTTTCCATTTGCTGGACAAAGCTCTTATCAATCTTGATGGCATCAAATGGGTATTTCTTCAAATAGCTGAAAGAGGCGTACCCAGTACCAAAGTCATCCAGTGACAACGTCACGCCTAGTTCGTGCAATTTGTTTAGCGTTGTGCGTGCTACGATTTCATCGGCAATTAAAGCGCTCTCCGTCACCTCGAGTTCGAGAAAATGTGCTGGTAAATGGAAGGATTCGAGTAGGTGTTGCACTTGCTCCGCAAAGTTCACGTTTTGTAATTGAATTGGAGAGACGTTAACGGCAATTTTGAAATTATCAATTAACTCCGACCACTGTTTAGCTTTGTCTATCGCGGTACGAAGAACAAAAGAGCCAACTTCAAAAATAAGCCCATTTTGTTCGGCCATATGTATTAATGCTTCGTTAGAGACGTCGCCCAGTATTGGGTGTCTCCAGCGCAGCAATGCTTCTGCGCCAATCCATTTGTGAGTATGGGGATGAACTTTGGGCTGAAAGTATAGCATCAGGTCGTCATTTCTTACCGCTTGCAACAAGTAGCTTTCCAATTGATTGTGGTTGTTTAGCTCATTCGAATGACTTTCACAAAAATAACTATACGCTTCGCCAGACTCTTTACACAGCAGCATGGCATAGCATGCATTTTGAAGAAGTTGTTTGGCATTGCTGGTTTGGTGGGCTTGTACAACACCAATATAAGAGTTGAGGTGAACCTCTGTGTCTTTTATATAAAAGCTTCCCAAGCCAATATTGGTGATATCATCCAGTAGCTTACGCAATTTCATATCAATATCGTTGCCCCAAATGAGTAATACAAGGTCATTCGAGCTCGGCCTCCCGGTAACAAAATAACTCGATTCTCGTTTACCAAGGCGATACCGAAATTCTTTTAATATCTCGTCAAAGGCCTCAAAGCCATAACGGGTTTGGATACTGCGAGCATTACTAAAGCCAATGTTTATCACGAGCAGTGATTGCTGGCTATGATCCAACGTTCCGAGTGTCTCTCCGACAACACTTTCCAGTGCTGCGCGGTTTAAGAATCCGGTTCCCTGATCGTGTGTTTTTTGGTAGCTCACTTGTTTTTCTGCGGCCTTACGACGATCAATCTCTTTTGTTAGGGAGTAACTCAACTGCGCTAGGTCCGTAGTACGGTTCTCAACTCGATTTTTGAGTTCATTATTAAGACGCTGGAGTTTGTGTTGCTGATACACGACGGAGAGCTGCGCTTCGATTGAGTCTTTGAAAGTTCCGAGCAATTGGCGGTAAGTGTCGCTGTATTCATTCTTCTTGGAATCAAGCATGCAGATGGTTCCAAACGTCTCTCCATTTGGCCAGAATAACGGTAAACCGCAATAAGATATCATGCCTAGTTTGATGTCAGGGTTATTGCACCATTCTTCATCCTCGAGCGCATTAGGAACCATGAGTTCGCTCTTATGCTCAATGACATGCTCACAATATAAACCGTTGCCGAGTAGTTCAGCATCGCCGGTACGATAGGGGTTACCTTGAGTTTCACTGGATGTGTTGACTTCTATACGATCTGGGTGGATACGCATGATTAATGTGGTGGGTACGTGCGTTATTTGAGCCAGTAAGTTGACGATTTCCTGCCAGTCTTTTTTGCATAGACTCAGGGATTTCATAATCTAATGTTTGCAATCTCCCCATATAGGTCATCCTTTACGTGGTTTCACTTCCTGTGAATTTAAAATGTAGACTGCTCTATCTTGTTCTCGGTTTTTAATTAAGTATAGGGTGGCTGGGGCTTGAAACAAAAAAAAGTCCTGAAAAGTGTTCAGGACTAGGAATAGTTATCACATATCTCATACTTGAAACAGATAACAAGCATTAAGGTTTAAGCGATTTTAGCGACTCAATAGAAATGTCTTGCGAATAGTCGACGTCTTCAAAGTTAAAGCCATTTAGCTTCATAAATTCATCTTTAAAGCCTTGGTAATCACCAATCTCTTTAAAGTTATTGGCGTTCATTTGTTCTAAAAGAGCATGGACTTCTTGTTGTACTTGCGGGTCAAGTTCTAAGTCGTCTATCCGGATTAAGCGTTCGCCGTCAACAGGCACTTTATCTTGATCGTACAATTTAGTGGTAAACAGTCGCTGCATTTGTTCAATACAACGTTCGTGAGTACCTTTTTCCTTCATCACTCGATAAAGTGCTAATAGGTAGGGACTTAGCGCAGGAATGAACACACTGGCTTTCGTCACCAACGCCTTACACACTGTTGCGTAAGCACCGCCGTCAAAGTTGGCAAGTTTTAGATTCAACGAGTGACTGGTTTGGTGTAAATCTATTTTCGCTCGACCTAACGTACCATCGAGATAGATAGGGTGCGTAACGTCTGGTCCCATGTAAGAAAACGCGATGGTTTTGCAGCCTTGTGCAATCGAGTCGTTATTAATCAGTGTATCAATCCAGCTTTCCCAGTCTTCACCGCCCATCACTTTGATAGTGGCTTCGGCCTCTTCCTCTGTTGCGGGAGTTAAAATGGTTTCTACCCACTGATCGTTTTCCAGCATAATTGAAGCGCCAGTAACAGGCTCACCAATAGGCTTAATGACGCTGCGCCAAAACTCATCAGACTCTGGTTTAGGTCGAACACCCGTCGCTAAGCTATAGATGACTAAATCAACTTCACCTTCAAAGTACGTTTCAATGGCTTCAATCACTTGATTGCGGACAGAGTCAGAGAATGCGTCACCAACAATATTGATGGCGGTACGCCCCGCGTGATTTGCTTCTTGTTTAAAAAAGATGTTGTTATACCAACCCGCACTTCCAACGCCTTTATCTGAAGGCCCGCGCTCGAAGGAGACACCAATGGTATCAGCTTTAGCACCTCCGAAGGTGAGGGCAATACGAGCCGCTAACCCGAAACCAGAGGAAGCACCAATAATCAAAACCCGTTTTGGACCGCTTTTGATCTGCGGGGCGTGTTTTACGTATTCAATTTGCTCTTTAATGGATGCATGACACCCGTGTGGGTGAGCAGAGCGAGCAACAACACCTTGAATTAAAGGGTCTATTCGCATGTTGTTATCTATCCTCGATGAGTGGAATTGAAAATAGATTAACGTAAAGTTAAGTAAAACTTATTGAGCTAGACCATTAAAATTAGAGATGTTTAATTAATTCTTGAGCAACAAAGTCAGCAATCCAAGGCTGTGCATCAGGCTTTGGGTGAAGGCCATCATCCATCATCCACTCGGGTTTGATGAGCACATGCTCCAAGAAGAATGGCATCAAGGTAACTTGTTGATGTTGTGCAAGCTTAGGGTAGATATCGTAAAACATATCGCTATAGCGCTTACCATAATTAGGTGGCACTCGAATTTGCATCATGACAACGTCCGCACCTGAATCTTTTATCATGGTAATCATTTTTGAGAGATTCGACGTAATAAGTTTAGGAGGGAAACCTCTTAGGCCATCGTTGGCACCTAACTCAATGAGCACCATATCAGGGCTGTGTTGGGTTAGTAGCTGTGGTAATCGAGCTAAGCCGTTGCCTGTGGTATCGCCAGAAATGCTGGCATTAATAACTGTTACATCTTGACCATGTTCCGACAACGCATCAGGGAGTAAGCTAGGCCAACTCTTTTCGATCGGCATCTGATAGCCCGCGCTCAGGCTATCACCTAAGACAAGTAGCTTTTCGCTCGCATGTGCAGTAGCGGAAAAAACAAAAAAATAGAACTAAGGAAAGTATACGAATCATGCAAACACCTGTACTTAATGCACCTATTGTTCAAGCCAATTTGGTTTCTAAACAAGTCTCTACTAATCAAGAGCAATTAACAATCCTCAAAGATGTAAATGTTGACATCAGGAAAGGAGAGAAAATCGCCATCGTCGGTACTTCCGGTGCGGGTAAGTCAACGTTGATGACGTTGTTAGCTGGCCTTGATACACCAACATCAGGTGAAATTACCTTGTTAGGTCATGAGTTATCAAAACTTGACGATGAAGCTCGCGCAAAAATTCGCGCTGACTCTCTAGGTTTTGTTTTCCAAAGTTTCTTATTAATCCCGAGCTTGAGTGCATTACGCAATGTCACGCTTCCTTGTCTTTTACGTGGTGAAGCCGAAGATGAAGCAAGAGCCGCCGAATTATTAACCGCTGTTGGATTGGAAAAACGTGTCGATCATCTTCCAAGTCAATTATCTGGTGGTGAACAACAACGTGTCGCGCTAGCACGTGCCTTTATGACACAGCCTGAACTGTTGTTCGCAGACGAGCCTACCGGCAATCTTGACCATCAAACCGCAGACAAAGTGATTGAGCTGCTATTCGATCTTAATGAGCAGCATGGAACAACGCTGATATTAGTTACACACGATGGTCATCTAGCAAGTCGATGTGACCGTATTTATCGTATGGAGGCGGGTGAGCTTAAGGAGGAGGTGTAATGTCTGCAGTATCATCAAGCGAAGCAACATCGACAGAAAGAAGCAGTGCAATAAAACACTCGTCAAACAAAAGCCTAATACGTTGGAGTTTCGGCGAAATAAGACAGGGGAACCTTTGGCCTATTAGCGTTGCTCTTATTCTTGTGATTGCGAGCATCTTTGCGCTTTCTGCATTAGCGGAGCGAATGGAGCAGGTGATCGTCAAACAGGGGAAGGATGCATTGACGGCGGATGCGGTGTTTGTGTCTGCTAATCCTATACCTGACACGTTGTTATCCTCGACTGAAAACCTAGAACGTTCGACGATGACACGATTTGCCACGATGGCATTTAGCGACAATGGTATGCAGTTGATTTCCGTAAGGGCAGTGGACGACAATTACCCTTTAATGGGAGAACTGGTACTAGACAACAACCCATCCGGTCGCGTTAAAGAGAACCAACTCTGGCTTGATGAGCGGATTATGTCTCAACTAGACGTCAAGTCGGGTGACAGCGTCACTATAGGCGATGCCGATTTTACGGTTTCAGGTGCAGTGCTGATGGAACCTGGATTAAGCTTTAACCCATTTCAACAAATGCCTTCTGCATACATTCATCAAAAAGACGTTGAGAAAACGGGAGCGATTCAAGTCGGGAGTCGAGTTCAATACCGTCTGTTTCTACAAGCCGATGATAAAACGCTAAAAGGCCTGCAAGAAGATACTGTTCTTTCTCCTAGTGATCGCTGGCGCACGCAAGATACTGCCAGTCGTAGCAATGAGGTTTTTGAACGAACAACGCAGTATTTGTCTCTAACTGTTGCGATTGTCATCATTATGGCAGCGACAACATTGGTTCTTACTTGCCAAAACTATGTGAATAGTCGAACACAAACCATTGCGATGCTAAAAAGCCTTGGCGCAAGTCGACGATGGATTGAAAAATGGCTGTTTATTCAAGTCACAATCCTGCTCATTAGCGCCAGTGTCGTTGGGTTATTGCTGGGGAGTGGACTGGAGTACTTATTGCGCATTCCACTCAAAGACTTATTACCCGAACCACTACCTAGTTACGGCGTCACTCCATATTTGGTGTCGTTTATCTCAGCGGTTCTGATTACCGTTCCTGCTCTTGGTATACCATTGCTAGGTTTGATTAAAACTCCAGCCTTAGAAGTGCTACAGCAGGGCAAAGCGCAACGTTCTTGGAAGCGAATGTTGCTCGTTCTAGTCCCCGTTGTTCCATTACTTTTGCTTTATGCTGATAATACCTTAGTTTGGATTGTTCTTATTGGTATTGCAGTACTGTTTGTAGTGCTTGCTGCAGTGAGCGTCGCACTCACAAAATTGTTTGCGCGTATTTCAACACAACCTGCCATGAAGCTTGCGTTGAGTCGTATCAACCGCACGCCAGTAACCAGTGGCCTGCAGTTTGGTGCTTTGGCGTTGTCTTTGATGCTGCTATCTATTATCTGGCTTGTGCGCAGCGATATTCTCGCGGATTGGGAGAGAACCTTACCTGCAGACGCGCCAAATGTCTTCGCATTAAATATTGGTGATTACGAACTCGATAGCTACCTAGAAACCTTAGATAAAAATGGGGTTACACGGTCACAAGCTTATCCAATTATTCGTGGTCGATTGACAGAGATTAATGGTCAAAACGTCAAAGAGATTGAATACGAAGGAGAAGGCTCTGACGCAATACGTCGTGAATTGAACCTTACGTGGGGAGACAGCCTGCCAGAGTATAATGACGTGCTTGCGGGTGAATGGACAAATAAGGGGAGTGTCTCCGTAGAAGCCGATGTAGCAAATGACTTGGGCATCGAACTTGGTGACAAACTGCGCTTTGTTATTAATAGCCAGAACTACGATGCGGTAGTAGATACCATTCGTTATGTTGAATGGCGTGATATGAAACCTAACTTTTACTTTATTTTCTCATTCGACGTTATGGCTAATCTACCGGGTTCTTACCTCATCAGTTATAGAATTGATGAAGGGAACGAAGCACTATTAACGTCTATGTCTCGATCTCACCCAACGGTATCTGTTTTAGATATTCGTACCATGGGCGAAAAAATCCAGGATTTGATTCAACAAATCGTATCGGCAATCACTATTCTTGCTCTTTTAGGCGTGGTTGCGGGGTTGCTACTTATCTTCACGCTATTGAGATTAAGCTTATCTCAACGTCAGCAGGAGATCCGTTTGTATCGCACATTAGGCTCAAGTAAAAAAAGGATCAATATGACTCTGTGGGCCGAATACGGCATTATGGCGTTGATTGCGAGCGGTGTCGCGGTATTCGCTGCGGAAGTTTGTGTTGCCGCGGTAATGATATATGGCTTCGATCTGAACGCACAAATTCACCCCGAATTGTGGATAGCTTTACCACTGGCAACATTTGTTACGTTGGCACTTGTCGTAATGAGTTTGTTGAAAAGATTGTTAACGCCAGTAAACACTTAATCACTACAAATGTTATTAAATGTGGAACACTCCATGACACTTTTATTTTAGTTATCCACAAAAACAGTGGATAACTTTTGGGATAACTAAATGGGGTAAAAAGTGGGGTGTTTCTGCAGGCTTTGCGCCATGGGTCTTACAGTGAAATTGTTATTCACATAGGCACAAAAAAGTGTCTTCCTAACCATGTCGTCAAGTACTTTTTTTGCAATTTTTTTCTACTTTAACGCACCATAAAGGCGCAGTTGGATATTTCGCAAACCCATGAACTTTTTGTGATTTTAATCAAGCCCAAACACGAGTAGAATCCACCGTTAGTAAAGAATTTTCCTTATAAAATTTTTAGTGAAGCAATGAAGTCTGAGTTTCCAAATTACAAAGATAAGCACATCGCTGTTGTTGGTGGCGGTGTCGCAGGTGCAACAGCAGCAATTCATTTTGCGGAGCTGGGTTTTAAAGTTTCCGTAATAGAGAAGGGCGTATCACTGGTAAATGGTCCGCCCATTTGCCATTTACATGCAGGTGGCAACTTATATCGAGAGATTTCTGAGCAACAATGTTTAGATTTGTTAGCACAATCCATTGATACCGTTCGCCTATATCCGCTTTCACTGAATATTCGCCCGACGATCATTGCAGTCCCTCATTCAGATGGTGGAGACCCATCCGCACTTATTCCTCGACTAGAGGTGGTGAAAAATACTTATCAAACGCTCGTTGATAAAGATCAAAGCAACAAAGTGCTTGGTGAGCCAAGCGAATACTACAAATTGTATTCAAAAGAGGATCTAGAAGCACTCGCACAACGTACTCAACCAAGTCACCCTGCAACCTTTGATGAGTGGTGTATTCCTTTTGCTCAACATGCTGATCTAGAAGCGCTAAAGTACCCAGTTGTGGCGGTTCAGGAATATGGCTGGAGTGTTTTTCGCCTTGCCGCAATTGCCAACTTAACGTTGAACGCTCTGCCAAACGCCTCAGTATGCACACAAGCAACGCTCAAACAAGCGGACTGGATGGGTAATCACTGGCAACTTGGTTACGAACGAGATGGCATTGATTATCTTATGACATGTGACTACTTGGTCAATGCATGTGGTTTTGAAACAGGCTCCATTGACAATACCATCGGTGCCAAGCGTGATAGGTTAGTTGAGTTTAAAGCCGCTTACGTAACCAAGTGGGCAGACTGTCAACAACTGTGGCCAGAAGTTATTTTCCATGGACCGCGTGGAACTGATAAAGGAATGGCTCAACTGACCCCCTATGGTGATGGTTATTTTCAGCTTCACGGCATGACGAAAGGCATTACGCTATTTGAAGATGGCTTAGTTGAGAGTACGCCGTCCTCAGCTCAGCCCGAGCTGCCAGTTCCTTTACTCTCAAAGATCCGTAACGGTTGGCGAGAAGAAGTCTTAGAAGAACGAACCAATAATGCTATCAAACACATGGTACAGTTCATTCCCGACTATCACTCTGCTATCAAAGGGGGAAAAGCCCTGTTTGGTGCCCAGCAAATTCCTGGAACGGATCCGGTACTCAGGGCAGCCGACGTGACCTTTGAAGACAACCATTACGCACGAATAGAAGTGGTAAAAGCGTCATCAACACTACTCGCAGCGCAAAAAATGCTTCAGTTCTGGTTTGATATCGAACCTAACCAAAACGTGGAATCCCAACATCCTGTCGCTGTGCATTGGTCTGAACAAGAAATTGAGCAGTACGCGATTAAACTCGCGCAAGAGCGAGACTATCCGCAAGCGTTAGCAGAGCGTTATGGGATGCCGGCATAACAGTTACGTATGGGCTCAGAGGTTGTATTAATATCCAAAAAACTGAGCCCATTGGCACCATACTTCTTGCAAGCCTTGTCTATCTCCTTTCACAAAATTCACTTTTTGCCCGGGTTTCGCCTGTGCCAACCTTGGCAGGTCAATACGTGCTACACAGCCAAACTTAGGATAGCCACCGATGGTTTGGTGATCGTTGAGCAACACAATGGGATTACCATCGTTAGGAACTTGAATCGATCCTAGCGCAATTCCTTCCGACAGTACGCCTTCGTAAGGCGGTTTGATTTTGTTTCCCTCAAGACGATAGCCCATTCGATTTGAATCAGGGGATATGGTGAATGCGTTGCTATAAAAGGCTTGGCGAGCGTCTTCATCAAAGTCCTCATTTTGATAGCCTTCAATCACTCTCAGCTTGATAGGTAAGTTGTAATCCGGCTTAAAGCGAAATGTCATCAGCCTTGGTTTGTGTTTCGGTAAGTTATGAGGAAAAAAGGGAAGAATATCGCCTGCTTTTAAAGCGCCACCATTTGAGTCATAACCACCAAGAGATTCTCTCGTGACGGTAGAGGCACTTCCTAAGTGCTGAGCAATATCGAACCCACCTTTAACCGCAAGATAGGATCGAAGTCCATTTTTTGCGACTCCGAACTGCAGCTTCTGCCCCTTCTTCAATGTAAAGTCAGACCAATTTGAGATAGGCTCACCATCTACTTTTGCATTCAAATCACCACCACATATTGCAAGATGGCAGTTATGTAGTGCGACAAAGCAAGCGTTACCCAAAGTAATTTCAATCGCAGCACAATTGACTACGTTACCAAGTAAATGGTTTGCCCAACTGTAGGCGTAATCATCTACGGGACCACCTTGAGTCACGCCAATATGCGCTAAGCCAAAACGGCCAAAGTCTTGAATCAAAGAAAGTGGCCCTGACTTTTCCACCAGCAATCCAGCGTAACTCATAGAACACCTCCTAACTCGATAAACTTTTGTTTGGAAATGGCATTAAATGTGACATTGTCACCTACTTCAAACGGTATAAAAGGTGGCGTATCAGAGAAAAGGGGAAGCGGGCTTCTACCGATAATGTTCCATCCGCCAGGACTATCTGATGGATAGACGGCCGTTTTAGAGTCTGCGATTCCCACGCTTCCGGCTGGTACTCGCGTTCTTGGTGTAGCTAACCTTGGCATATGTAATTGAGTATCGACATCGGAGAGGAATGCAAACCCTGGAGCAAAACCAATCGCTGAAACCGCATACTCAGCTTGAGTATGTAAGGAAATGAGCACGTCTAGTGATAGTCCACGATCTTGAAAGCGGGACAAATCTAGCGCGGTTTCTTCGGAGTAGTATACGGGAATAGTGATGTGGTTAGGTTGAACAAGGCTGAGCGATTGAGTATCAAACTGACTGATCATTTGATGCAGTTTATGCACTAAATCTTTTTCATTGATTCGAAAAGGCAAGTAATCAATGAGGATGGTTTGATAGGAGGGGACCACGTTCATAATGATTGACGCTAAAGTGTCTTTGATGTTTCGAGCAAGTTCTCCGATCGCATTTTCAGAGATATTCTCGTCAAACTTAATGAAAATACTGCACTCAGAGATCAAAGAGATACTAAATTTCTCTTTATGCATTAATTTCCTCCCGCGTATAGGCTTTGACGGATCTTTTGGATCAGCGCGATCGACTCTTCATTGTCACCATGAACACAAATCGTATCGGCTTCCAGTAAAATGTAGCCGCCAGAAGCGGTTTTGACACGCCCAGAGTCTGCTAACGTACGGACTTGCTCAAGTATCGCATGCTCACTATTTAATACGGCATTAGGCTGTGTCCTAGGTGTAAGTAATCCGTCATCTTGATACAAACGGTCTGCAAATGCTTCAAACAGCAAGGGAACGTCATAATCATCTGCGATTTCTAAGTATTTTTCGTTTTCCTGTGACGCTAGAATCATTAACGGCACTTTGAACAAAGCTGCCGCCTTTACGACTGATCTAAATATCGAATCACTTTTCATCATGTCGTTGTATAACGCGCCATGAGGCTTTATATAGCTAATATCTGTGTATTGAGCCCGACAAAGTGCCTGTAAAGCGCCTACTTGGTATATAACCATGTTAGTAATTTCATCACCCGTCATGTTTATACTGCGCCTGCCGAAGCCTTGGAGGTCGGCGTAGCCCGGGTGTGCTCCAATATCAACATCGTTGTCGTTGGCGAGAGTGATAGTGTCGTGCATGACATTAGGATCGGAAGCATGAAAACCGCACGCGATGTTTGCCATATCAACATGAGGCATAACATCTTCGTCTGCCCCCATAATCCAAGAGCCAAAGCTCTCACCCATGTCACAGTTCAATGTAAGTTGCTGTTTATTCAATGTCATACGTTTTATTTCTACACAAGCAATGGGTTCACGATGCAGGAAAATGCATCTAGGTTCAGTGACTCACTTCATTCTTCTATCATGAAAGCGAGGTTTATGATCTGATGGCTGACGAAAAAGATCACTTTAGTCCATAAAGATGTTGCCGTTATTTGAGTTGATCCGAATTTTAAGGTGTTTCGTTCCTTTTCCATCCAATTATTGAGAATTTAAGGTTATTTTGCATTGGCATCGTGTTAATCTTGTCGCCCTTAATGGGTAATAGATTGCATAACAACGCTTCTGTCATTTTTAGTGGTTGTCTGCGACAGGAATACATATGTCATTACGAGCAAAGCTTATTTGGCCAATTTTGGTCTTTATAACGGCTATCTTTGTTATCTCAAAAGGTTATACCTCGTATACTGCATACCAATCGTCTAAGCATGAGTTGGTCGAACAAACGAGAAAGTTGATTAACAATGTTTCTTTCTCAATTAAAGATGCGCTAACGACAAAGAACAAGCAAAAAGCTCAAACTACTCTCATCAACTTTTTAAACCAGCCGAATGTTACGCGGGTCAAACTTTACGACCAAGATGATCAACCTTTCGTTGTTCTTGAAGGAGGTGGGGTATCAGCTCCCGTCCCTAATCAAACTGAAAGAAGCAAGTTACACGCGCTAGGTTATGTCTTATCTGCCAAATTTCTTTATGTTCTAGAGCCAATTATTCACGATGGTCGTGTCATTGGCAGTATGAGGGTTACGCTTTCCCATCGTCCAATCATAGAAGCCCAACAATCTTTACTTCGAGATGGTGCTGTACTTCTTCTGTTGCTGTTCGCTGGTGGCACTATCTTTTACATAAGTATCGATAGGCTTGTTCTCAAACCTGTTATAGAACTGAGTCATACGATAGAGAGTGTGACACACGGACAAAATACGGATACTCAAGTTCGCTATTACTCCAAGGATGAAATTGGAGAACTCGCACATTCCTTCAATCAAATGATGAACAAGTTAACAACACGCGAGAAACAGCAGCAACATTCATTAGAAATGTTAGAACAAAAGCGGGCGTTTTCAGAAGAAGTCATTGAATCTATTCAACATGCATTAGTTATTACCGACAACTTCGGGCGTGTTATTTACTGTAATACTGCGACTCGGCAGATATTTCAAAAAAAGTCAGAGGAACTTGAGCATGCCAATATCCGTGATCTAATTAAAACGAAAACACCGAATGAGCTGAGCCAAATCCTAAGTAGGGGGTTAGAGTGCGATGACATTCACCTCAAAAATGCAGACAACGAACAGCAGTTGAGTTTAACCAGTCGTCGTTTGTCCACACATGGACACTTATTGTTTTCGATTCAAGATATCACCGAAATTGAAGAGGCCATGAGCAGGCAGCGTGTTGCGGGGCGTGTTTTTGAGAGCAGCCAAGATGGCCTCATCGTTCTTAATCATCGAGGTGTTATCACAATGGCTAACCCTGCGGTCACTAAGTTAGTTGGACTAGAGATGGATCAGCTTATTGGGAAGTCATTTATCCAAACACTTAAGTGGCGCAAGTTGCAGGAAATGATGCCTAGCATCATTGAATCGATAGAAAACTACGGGGTATGGCAAGGGGAAGTTATTGAACAGAACCATCTTGGCCAGTTTGTGCCGATGTTTGCAAGGGTTAATCGTATCGTTAAGTGTGAAGACAATGGGTTCTACGACCTAGTCATTGTTCTTACCGATCTTTCTGATGCAAAAGAGATGGAACGACTTGAGTACTTAGCTCATCACGATGCACTAACGGGGTTAGCGAATCGCTCCAAGTTCCATTTAGAGTTGGAAGAATTAGTACAACGGTCGGGATACTTACGTGACGAATTTGCGGTGCTTTACCTCGATCTCGATGGTTTTAAAGAGGTTAATGATACCTATGGACATGACGCAGGTGATGAAGTTCTGAAAAAAGTAGCCGAGCGTCTAACATCTGCGACTCGACATAGTGATTTAATCGCAAGACTTTCGGGTGATGAATTTGTCATGTTGGTTAATCCTGCCAACCAAAAAGTCGTCACCCGAATTGCAGAACAACTGCTCGAAAGCGTATGCACACCAATCGAGTACAAAGGTAACTCGCTCAAGGTTGGCGTTAGCATCGGCGTAAAATTGGTCGGCGTTAATGAGCGAGATGCCACTCGAGTGTTAAAAAGTGCAGATACTGCAATGTATCAAGCTAAAAAAGCCGGAAAAGGCCAAGCAATATTAATGGGATGTGAATTGCAGGAGACAGTTTAAATCGTAACGTCAAAGCTTTAAACTAAACCCATTCGCGTCAGAAGGAATGATAAAATGAAAGTACTTGTTACGGGTGGTATGGGCTATATCGGTAGCCATACATGTATTCAAATGATCGAAGCTGGTATGACGCCAGTGATTCTAGATAACCTGTACAACAGTAAGTCTACGGTCTTAGAGCGCATTGAAAAGGTATGTGGCGTAAAGCCAACCTTCATCCAAGCCGATATCAGAGATAAATCGACAATGGTAGAGGTTCTAAAATCGAACGATATAGAAGCGGTTATCCATTTTGCAGGTTTAAAGGCCGTCGGTGAGTCCGTAGCAAAACCTCTAGAGTATTATGACAACAATGTGAATGGCACTTTGGTATTGGTTGATGCAATGCGCGAAGCTGGAGTTAAATCGTTGGTATTTAGCTCCTCAGCAACTGTCTATGGCGATCCTGCTTCTGTTCCAATCACAGAAGACTTTCCAACTAGCGCAACTAACCCTTACGGACGCAGTAAATTAATGGTGGAAGAGTGTTTAACAGACTTCCAAAAGGCGAATCCAGATTGGAGCATCACACTTCTTCGTTACTTTAACCCTGTAGGTTCACATCCAACAGGTGAGTTAGGTGAAGATCCTCAAGGTATTCCAAATAACCTAATGCCGTTTGTTTCTCAAGTTGCGGTGGGCCGCCGAGAGTTCCTCTCTGTATTCGGTAGCGACTACCCAACGAAAGATGGCACCGGCGTGCGTGACTACATTCATGTGATGGACTTATCCGATGGTCACGTCGCTGCTTTGGAAAAAGTAGGTAACAAAGCTGGGCTTCATGTCTACAACCTTGGCACTGGCAATGGCTACAGTGTGCTTGAAATGGTGAAAGCATTTGAAACCGCAAGTGGTAAAAATGTTCCATACCAACTTGTTGAACGTCGTCCAGGCGATATTGCGGAGTGTTGGGCTGATCCATCAAAAGCAATGAATGAGTTAGGTTGGAAAGCGTCTCGTACTCTAGAGGAAATGACTGGTGATACATGGCGTTGGCAATCTAACAACCCTCAAGGTTACCCAGACGCCTAATCTTGATTTACATAATAATAACAAAAAGACGCATAATTGCGTCTTTTTTGATCCAAATCGGAAAAAATCGTAAATTACTGGTTAAAAGGTAGCAAGTCTATATAGAGCTGTTAAACTATGTCCGACTCTTAATTTGGGTTATAAATTTTCTCATAGCTATTGGGGTAGTTCATGGAACTCGGTCTGATCATCACTTTTATCATTGCAGCAGCAGTAATGGTGAAAAAAGAAGATGGCAAAACAGTAAACTTTCATTTTTCTATACTTTTCTTTACTATTTTTGAAATGAAAGCCATAAAAAAGCCAGCATTAAGCTGGCTTTTGTGTTTTTTGGAGGCTTTAGAACTCGTATTTAGCTGTAATTGACCAGTTCCGCCCAGCTTGAGTCAGATCTTTGTTTTCTGTCTGAAGGTCACGCACATCATTCCAATTGTAGTACTCTTCATCTGTCACGTTGAACAGACCTGCTCGCAACGTAAGGTCTTTAATAGGTTTGTAGTACGCGGTGATATCTACAACCGTAGCTGCGGAGATAGGCAACACTTTATCGTCATTTATGTCGCTTTTATCTTTAGAAGCGGTGTAGTTAATGGTTAACTTGGTTCCCCAGTTTTGTTCTGAATCGTAATTTAAACCAGCGACAAGGTTCCAAGGGTTAACACTGTTTAGTGGATTATTGTTTCCATCTTCACCTTCCGTATATGCCGCTGCTACACGAGAGCTAAATCCTTCGATTGGCATGAACTTGTTCCACGAAAGTTGGTTTGAAAACTCAATTCCTTTAATTGTCGCTTTGCCAATATTTACGTACTGCAGAATCGCAGGGTCAGTCACAGGAGTCCAAGTGCCAGAGACGGTTTTACTTTCGATGAAGTTGTCGTAATCGCTGTAGAAAACTGACACTTCACTGCTAGAAATGTCATTATTATGTCGCCAACCAAATTCGTACGAAATGCTGTCTTCTGCTTTTAAATCAGGATTTGGCTTAAAAATATAGCCATGCATTGGGTTGCCGAAGGAGTAGTACAACTCTTGGAAATCTGGAGCACGGAAACCTTGGCTGATTTGCGCGAATAAACGATGTTGTTCATTAAGCTTATAAACAGAACCTAAGCGGCCTGTAAATGCAGAATCAGAAAACTTTTTGTAGTCGCTAGCCGCGTTACCACTTGGGTTGCTGCTTGTGTCACCTGGATCGGTTTCAAATGCATCCCACCGTACGCCTGGGGTAATCGTAAAGTTACCTACCGTAATTTCGTCTTGTAAAAAGAGCCCGTAACGACGCTCGCTCGCAGAAGGGATATAGAAAATTTCTTTGTTTGCGCTTGCACTGTTGTACTCTTTGTTAACGTTCTTAATGTCTTTATCACTGAAGGATACACCGTACACAAAGTAATGCTCTGTACTACCAAGCATGAGATATTTGTCGAACTGAGAATCAAACTGGTAACCTTCATCCTCGTAGATGTAGTCTTTACGTTGGTTATTCTGACCTTTAACACGATCAGTAATACCGTTTTCTTCTTTGCTAAGCCAATCTAGTTGCCAGGTAAGCGAGTCCGCTACGGCCGTTTGCATCTCCCAAATATGTTTTATACCAACTTGATATTGTTCTGTTACATCTTCACTTGTTGCATTTGTATAACCGTTGTAAGACTGCTTTCCGTTGCCTTTGTTGCGAATATAATTCCCATTGAACTCAACACGATGTGCATCATTGAGTTGGTACTGAAGCTTAACCAGTAAGTTGTTCGCTTCTGTATCTGCATCTGCTAGATCTCCAAAGTTATCCAGTTCATTGCCGTCGCGACGCGTATAAGCAAGTAAAGATTCCAAGTCGCCAGTTTTGTGCGCTAATGCCACAGATTCACTGAATGTATTGTCTTCGGAAGAGTAGTTGAACTTCGCATGGCCACCAAAGTTACGACCCTTAAGGAAATCAGCCGGATCTTTAGTTTCAAATGCAACAATGCCACCAATTGCGTCAGAACCATGTAGAGACGATGCTGCACCTTTTACAATTTCAACCGCTTTTATTAGGTCGGTATCCACGTTAACGCGAGCAGAGTTAATGAACGTATTCCCTGATTCGAACTGGTTACCTTGAGATACGCCGTCCACAAGAACTTTAATTCGATTGCCTTCGATGCCACGGATATTGATACTCTGGACACCTTGGCGAGAGTTTGTCTTAACCGTGACTCCTGGCGTGTACTCAAAGAGATCACCTAAGCCAGTGACCATGCTTTCTTCGATGTTCTTATCAGTAACGACCGCAACAGAAGCAGCAGTGTCTTCGATTTGGCTATTAGTACGAGTCGCAGTCACGACCACTTCATTGAAGGTTGAATGATCTTCAGCGTAGGCACCTTGGGATAGTGCAATCAGAATAGAGGCTGACAAAATTGTTTTTTTATACATTGGCTTCAATACCTTAGATCCATAATAGGTAACAACAAACGGGATACTAATAGATCTAAATGGTAATTACTATCATTACCATTGTCGTTTGTGGTTTTATCTTGAGTAGAACTCTTAGGTTATGAGCATTTCTAGTCTTTAGTTATCAGTGTGTTATATTGTTTAACGTTAGTTCTTGATAAGATCATCCAAATACAATCAATGTGACAGAAATCACATTAAGAGAGGCCATGTGCAGAGTCCAATTACGTTAGAAGCGCTCCATATTCTGGATGCCATTGACCGAAGAGGGAGTTTTGCAGCTGCTGCGAGTGAGTTAGATAGAGCCCCGTCATCACTGAGCTACCAGATACAGAAACTCGAGCAAGACTTAGACATCATTATCTTCGATCGCTCTGGCCACAAAGCCCATTTTACTGAAGCAGGAAAGCTCATCCTTGAAAGAGGACGAGCCATTTTACAAGCCAGTGAAAAGTTAGTGAATGATGCAACGTTATTGGCGAATGGTTGGGAACTGGATATTACCATTGCCTTTGATGGCATTATTCCTATATCCAATTTCTTCCCTATGGTTGATGCATTGGCTGAAGTCAGCTCAACACGAGTCAGACTGCAAGAAGAGATCTTGGCTGGTAGCTGGGAATCGCTGAATACAGGTAGAGCGGATTTACTGATTTGCCCATCACTGGATACACTTCCTCAAGAAGTCAAATCAGAAAAAATTGGTAAGATGAGCATGTTTTGGGTAGCGGCAGCTGATCACTATGTTCACAAGCGTAGTGGTAAGTTTGATGAGGCGGCGCGAGAAAAGTACCGAATCATTGCCATTGCAGACACTGCACGCGAACAACCCGCGCTCTCAATTAATATCATTCAAAAACAGCCTCGCTTGACCGTCACCAACTTTACGGCAAAAGTAGATGCGCTCACTGCAGGTTTAGGCATTGGTACGTTACCAAGCCAAATTGCACAACCTTTGATTGATAGTGGCGTATTGAAGCGAATCGAAGGTACAGAAGAGCAGCCGATGGATATTATCTTAGCATGGCGCCGAAATACCATGGGTGAGGCGAAATCCTGGTGTATTCAATACTTGAAAAAGAATTGGAAACTAAAGTAACAACGTAACTTTTACTTCTTAGGTTCCCATTGCTTATCTAATCTAAGAAGTAAAGTTATCGCTAATGCTTTATTTTTCAATTTAAAGGGAGCACCATATCTGCCGTACCATCGGCAAACTGAACATCGACTTCAAATCCCAGGTTTTGAGCTAACATCAACATCCCTCTGTTTGTAGGCATGGTCATTCCAGACATTTGCTTTGTGCCTTTAATCTTGCAATAGCTGATAATTTTCTGCATCAGCACTTTACCTAAGCCTTTTCCTTTCAAATCTGAACGAACCAAAATAGCAAACTCAGCATCACTATTATCTGGTGTAATCAATGCGCGGGCTACGCCTATGATAGACGGTCCGTCGGTATTAAACGCTACCGCAACAAACGCCATTTCGCGGTCATAGTCGATTTGAGTGAAGTTTGCCAAAGCCTCATGGTTGAACTCACCAACCTCAGAAAAGAAACGCTTATAGAGATCTTCTTTCGATACGCTATTAATGAATTGAGCATGTAGCGGCTCATCTTCAGGCAGGATAGGGCGAAGCAGGATAGGTTGGCCATCTCGAAGCGTTACAGTTTCGACAAATTCTGCCGGGAAAGGACGAATCGCCAGACGTTTTTGCGCATCTCCATCGTATTTACACAGTGTGATGTCCGCATCGAGGATAGTTAAATCGCTTCCCGATACTAATACTGGATGGATATCCAGCTTTTGTATTTCTGGTAACTCAACTGCCATTTGGGAGATACGAACCAAGAACTTCGACAACTCAGTAATATCGAGCGCATCTTTGTGTTTCTGCAGGCGAATCTTTCCAGACTTTAGGGCAACAACGACAAGGTAGCGCGCAAGCGTCATGTTCAAAGGAGGAAGTGCAGCGACGGCATCTTGGGCTATATTCCACTCAGAGCCGCCTTGACCAAGCAAGATCACTGGTCCAAAGACTTTATCTACTGCAATACTAATCCGTAGCTCTTCAGCGCTGCCGAGCTTTGCCATCCCTTGTACCAAGAGCCCATGTACATTGGCGGAAGGGTAACTGAGCTTTACGGTATCTAAAATGGATAGCGCTGCGTTGGAAACTTCTCGACTGTTTCTTAAATTTAGAGCGACACCGTGAACATCCGATTTATGAGGAATGTCTGGAGAACGCAATTTAACCGCAACAGGGTATCCAATATTTTCTGCCATATGAACAGCTTCAATGTCGTCAGATGCAATCCATGTTGGCAGAACATTAAACCCGAACAGCTTAAATAATGGACTGGTTTGATGCGTATCCAAGGTAACTGTGTTTTTATCCAGTAGTCGTTCATTTACCCATTCTTTTGCAGAACTCACACTTCCAGAGTGCAATGGCTCTGCCGTCGTTGGCGTTTCCATTAATTGCTTCTGGTTTCGTCGATACTCAACCAAATGCATATATGCAACGACCGCACTTTCCGGCGTTCGATAGGTTGGAATGCCAGCTTGAGTAAATGCCAATCGTGCCTCTCTCGACGTTTGTTCTCCTGACCAGTTGGTCAAGATATTAAAATGCTTATGCCGAGGGTGAGCCTTGATAGCCTCAATAACAGCTTGAGCAGTTTCAAGAGGGTCGGAAACCGCAGAAGGACTATGCATAATCAAGATTGCATCTGCACAGTCGTTATTCATCAGTGCGTTAATGGTATCAATGTAGCGTTTTTTTGTTTGCGTCACCAGACAGATCAATCGGATTTCGAGCGCGCCAGTTGGACGGGAGTACAGTTTGTAATTGCGCAATAGAGGCGTCATCAAGTGTTGCGAGCTGGCCACCACGTTCAATCAAAGTATCAACGGACATAACTGCAGGGCCGCCGCCATTGGTGATGATCGCTAAACGCTCCCCACGAAGTGGCACAGAATGCGTGAGTGTTTCTACCGCAGCGAATAACTCATGCGTATTGCTGACTCGTAACATACCAGTTCGACGGATGGCAGAATCGTAAATTACATCAAGCGTATCACCATCTTGCTGTTCGAAAGTATTCATCTCTTTAGAGCGGCCCGCTTTTAATACCAATATACGGCGGTTACGTGAAGCAGCTCGCGCAGCAGACATAAATCGTCGAGCATCCTGGATATTATCCACATAAAGCAGAATAGCTTCCGTATTCCCATCCATACTTAAGTAATCAAGCAAATCTGCAAAATCGATATCCTGTCCGCGTCCAATCGAAATGAACGAAGAAAAGCCAATATTCTTATCATTTGCCCAGTCTAACACTGTGGTACAAACCGCCGCAGATTGTGAGATGAACGCAATTTTTCCGGGCTTAGCCGCAACAGGAGAAAACGTGCAGTTAAAACTGTGCCAAGGCAAGATAATACCTAAGCTGTTCGGTCCTAAAACTCGAATATTCAATGATGAAATATTTAAAGGCTTAGCGTCATCAGAAATAACAATCGCAAACGGCGTGCCTCTCTCATCTAACTCTTTAAGCAGTTGCTCGTTGCGTGAAACGTTCGTACATAAAATCGCAATATCTGGCGTATAGGGTAGAGAAGCCACATCAGGGTAGGCTATAACTCCGGATACCGCTTTGTATCGCGGCGTTACTGGCATAATCGCGCCACCAAATCCACTTTGTAGAAGGTTACGCATAACGACATGCCCTGCTCGCAATGCTTTTTGAGATGCACCAATAACGGCCACAGAGTTGGGTTTAAAGAGTTTATGTAGTTTATTCATGCTGACTCCTAGCCGTTTGCAAGTAACGTTTGCCTATCGGTTTCATATCAATCATAAACGAATAATTTATTGATAAAACGCCTTCAGACCAGACATTGCATAAAATGTGGACGATGCTTATGGAGTTTGTGTTATTCATCACATCAAAATCACAGATTATTGTATTTGATGCTTGATAAACGGCCCTGCTATCGGCATGATTTATCGTAATATTTATCCAGAGCATTTGTTACTTCATGAAAAAAATCGCAATCATCGGCTTGTCAGTCCTGCTTTCTGCTTGTGCATCTGAAACTTACATCACAGACGTAACTTCTGAAAGTTATCGAGAGGACTACAAATCAGATCGTATCTCTAAGCCAATTATGGCGTCTGAAAACGCTATAGTAGAAAAAGACGTACAACCAACTGTTGTGAAAATGACGGCAAAGCCTGAAGAGAAGAAAGTAGTCAAGCTAACGCCAAAAGAGCAGGCGAAGCCAGTTAAGATCGTACCACCGAGTAAAAAGCAAGCAGGTATTCAACGATTCGGCTATACCATTCAAGTCGCGGCTGTGGGTAGCCAAGCGAAAGTCGATCAGTTTGCAAATAAGCTGCCACAGAACGGTCAGCCAATTTGGGAAAACTACAAAGTCATCAACGGTACTAAGTGGTTCTCAGTTTTATACGGAGACTACGCAACAAGCGCGGAAGCCAAGCAAGCGATTTCGACTTTGCCTGCTCAATTTCAGCAGTTAAGACCATTTGTTAAAAGCATTGACGCCATTAAAAACTCAGCTTACCCAACGCTTAACAAATTAAACTAACACATCAAATAAGGGAGCGAATAGCTCCCTTATTTATTTGTTCAAATCCTACTCGAACAAAATTCCTCACACTAAAATTACTGTACGTCACACTTCAAAGGTTTATCATAATAAATAGTATCTTTTGTAGGTCACGGAAAGATTGATTCATGATTAAAAATATTCTTCTACTATGCGGCGGCGGCTCTTCTGAGCACGAGATTTCATTATTGTCTGCAAACTTTGTCGAACAACAATTAAATCTTATTGAAGACGTTCACGTTACACGTGTAGAAATAAAAAACGAAGGTTGGATGACCAACCAAGGTGAGTTGGTTTACTTGGATCTCAATACCAAGCAGTTGTGCTCAAGTGAATCTAATCAAACCATCGATTTCATTGTGCCTTGTATACATGGTTTTCCAGGCGAGACAGGTGATATTCAATCTCTGTTTGAAATCGCAGGCATTCCTTACCTTGGTTGCGGGCCAGAAGCAAGTAGCAATAGCTTCAATAAAATCACATCTAAGCTTTGGTACGACGCTATCGGCATTCCCAATACGCCATACTTATTCTTAACGCGCAACGATGAAGAAGCTCATACTCAAGCTCATAAAGCATTTGAAAAATGGGGAAAAGTCTTTGTCAAAGCCGCTCGTCAAGGGTCATCTGTTGGATGTTACAGCGTCACAGAAAAAGATAAACTTTCCAATGCAGTAAATGATGCGTTTGGATTTTCTGACCAAGTGTTGGTTGAAAAATCAGTAAAACCACGAGAGCTTGAAGTTGCTGCATATGAGATGAATGGCCAGCTGCACATAACGAAGCCAGGCGAGGTTATTGCACCTGACGGTGCTTTTTACTCGTACGATGAAAAGTACAGCAGTTCAAGTCACTCGCTCACCGAAGTTGAAGCGAAGAATCTAACCCAAGCGCAATTAGATGCAATTCAGCACGCATCTGAGAGGGTATTTAAGCAAATGAATCTTCGCCATTTGTCTCGTATCGACTTTTTCTTAACGGAAGATGATGAGATTTACTTAAACGAAGTAAACACATTCCCAGGTATGACTCCGATCTCGATGTTCCCTAAAATGCTTCAAAATAACGGGCACAAATTCCATGAGTTCTTGGAAGATTGTATAAACAGTGCCAAGTGATTAACGTTATCGAGGCGCGTTTTATGATAGAAATTGTTTTCTAGAGCAAGGTTTATTCAAGCCGCATTTGAATATTGCTCAGTAGCAATTATGATTATATCAACGCATTAAACAGATGACTCAGTGGTATGGCGATTTCAAACTATAGAGGTTTTAACCTGCAGTCAGGCGGACCAGATGGCAGTATTTGGAAGGTTAAAATCAAGAACCACGTCTTACAAGGCAGTTTGACGGCGGTAAAGAAAAGCATTGATTGGTGGTGCGATACCGCATCAATTATTGATCCCAAAGAGTTTGCTACGCTTGGACAAAGAGCGCAGCAAATTGGTGGTGCAAAATCAGAAGTCTTTAACGGTTATACTATTCAAAATGATACAGGTCAGCCCAACTCTTGGTACTGTATGTTTAATGGTAAACTGATTAAGGGTAGTAAAACTGCTATTCAACGTCATATCGAAGCTTATTTAGTTGCAAAGCAAAAAGCGATGCAAGCACAACAACAAAAGAAACAATAGAATGACTCTGGTATATTCAACAGAAACCGGTCGAATTAAGCCGGAAGAAGAAAAAACATCTCGCCCCAAAGGCGACGGTATTGTACGAATTCAGCGCCAAACGAAAGGCCGTAAGGGTAAAAGTGTATGCATCGTGACAGGTTTAGACTTGGATGATGCACCTTTAAAATTATTAGCTGCAGAGCTCAAAAAAGTCTGCGGCTGTGGTGGCTCGGTAAAAGATGGCAATATCGAAATTCAAGGTGATGCTAGAGACAAGATCAAAGCGCATCTTGAAAAGAAAGGCATGACAGTCAAATTAGCCGGTGGCTAATTTACATTAAGGAAAACTCAGAATGGCGTCTAAAAATAGACGCCATTTTTTATTTTGGTAAGTAATACGCTAATTGAAGAACAAGCAATCGCAGATTGATAGATCGATATTAGCTATTTTATGGTAAATAGCCATTATGTTTAATACTCACATTAAAGTCTTTAAATTTCAAATTCACAGGGGAATAGGAGCGCTCATTGGCAACATTTGGCGTACGAGCACATCTCATTTAACATAATATACATAATACGCACTTTAGAGTTAGAAGATTAGCATTGAAGATGATAGCTTGGTGACGCCGTATTTGGCTTTTCGCTTTATAGACTGCAGTAGCCGATTAAGGTCCTGCACTGTATCTTTGATTACGTTCGACACTATACGCGTTTGTTCTGCATCTTGCTCATTCAAGTAGACGAACAGTTGGATTGGATATTCCATTATTTCTCTCCAACTTTCTGAGTTAACAAGATCTTTGAACCGCAACTGACTTAATTTATCAGTTCAAACTGGCGTTCTTGAAGTTCTGATACTAACTCTGCTGGACATGAGCCAGTGTTTAAGAACACGGTTATATCAGATAAGCAACCTAACGATTCCTTCAAGTCTTGGTCTGTAAAGTTCATAGCTCAACCTCCATTTGAGTCAGCTTCATGCCGTACTCTTTAAGTTCCAACTTGCCATAGTTGTTCACAATGAAGCTTGAACTATCAACTGTATAGATACCTACTTTGTATGGACTTTCATCTTTCTCAAGTGACAACTTCATTTCTACTGGGAACTTACCACCTAGGTATGCATAAGCGATTTGTTCGTAGATAGTTCTTGATGGTTTGTCTTCTTTGCCTGGTATTGTGCGTGTTTCTATTTGCTCGTGTTCTGGGAAGATTTCTACTTTTAACATGCGTTGTTTTCCTTAAGCTGCGTATGTTTTGAACGGTAATATGTTTGATTGTGCTGGTTTTGGTAGCTGATACCATGACGGTGCTGTTAGTGATTGAACATCTATTACTTTTGAACGTCTCTGTGTCGGGCACATACGTGTTACATCGAACGTTTGTCTATGTAACGTTGCGAGTCTTCATCTACGTTGTGAGCTTTCTTTCTATGGCGCTGTAGCTCAACAGCTTTTGGGTACGGGTAAAACTCTCCACGCCGTTAAGACGCTCATCGAGAAGGACGAATTTATTGGGCGCCCTATTTTCTATCATGGTGTGCGCGTTCTTCTCTTGGATTACTCCGTGTGTGACAGCTTTCAAGGTTGGTTCTATGGGATTCACTGGCCTGTAAACAATCACAACAAAGCACTAGAGAAAAAGGTACTGCGCATCGAGGATGAAGGACGACTGGCCGAGCTCGAAGACTTCCCGTATCTGGCCTATCAGTTCTCTAAACACAACCCTGTGGAACAATGGTTGTTCTGGTACAAAAAGACCGCCTCAAAGAAACGACTCGCGCACCTTCAAGAAGCACTGGACGTACTTGAAATTGATGAATCCGAGCTTGAGGCCTCGCACATCGCTGAATTGGGGCTTTCATGGCAAAGCTTTGATAACCCGCTTGAGCTCCACAAACTTCCGGCGGGTTCAGTCATCTTCATTGATGAGGTTCAGAATATTTGGCCGCCTCGTGGTGGCAGCACCAAACCAACCAAAGCGCTGAAATGGATGACAAAGAGTCGTCACGGTGGTTCGGATTTGGTGTTTGTTTCTCAGGATTTTCGAGATGTTGACCAAATCATTCGCCGCCGTATTCAGGAGCACATTCACCTTGAGTTTATTGGTGGTGATGCGCTTCACCGTTACACACACATTGAAGGTATTGAAACCCCTGCCGATTTAGCCAAAGCAGAAAAGAAAAAGATTCGCCGCGACTCCAACTTTTACGGCGTTTATCTCAGTGCTATTAAACATACTCAAAAGCCAAAGCTCGACCCTCAAATCAAAAAAGGGTTAACCATGTAACGAACAATTTAGTACCAGGTCAAACGAGTGAAAATTATATTACGCGTTTGCTACCTGCAGAAGAATCACTGCCGTTCTCCGCGCCCGCCTATTACCGCTTAACTGCTGAGGCTTTGCAGTATCCACAACTGACTTGCGTCATTAACTACTCATCGTGTTCTTGTTTCACTCAGCAAATGACCCGCTACGCCATCTACGATAACCACTGCGAGAACATAGCGTGTTACGGCTACTTTGATCCTTTTGTTGAACAAGAAGAAAACACAAGAAACCGACGTGACCGAAAAACTCACACATCGAGTGGACTAAACAAGGGAGGTATTCACAATGGTTAGGTTCATACTGGTACTTATGCTGATTTCCCCACTGGCGAACGCTTTCGAGTCTAACCTACCCGGTAAGACCCTGAACGAGTTCTTCATTATCGCGAGTCAGACCTTCCACAAGACGATAGTTACCGACCCATCGATTAACGGTGACTTGAAAATCTATCAAGCCTCCGGTGCGGCGAACTTTCGGGACGTTTGGTTTAGCGTAATGCGAGCACATAACCTCACTTACATCGAATCGAAAACCGTGATTCGAGTGCAGCCACGTAACCAGCTGGACGCCAGCAACCTCATCACCACTCGAACATATCGACTCGAATACATGGCCGCCGATGATTTGAAAGACTCATTAGCACAATCACTCCGAGTGCAAGCTTCCGTTCTCGACGTTCCTGACGTCACGCATGTATCGAGCATCATTGCGGGAACGGCTTTGATGGTGACAGCACCGCAAAATATGCACCCATCTATTGAGGAATTCATTCGCTACATCGACAAGCCAATGCGACAGATAAAAGTAAGAGCCGTCATCGTTGAAACTTCTCGTGGCAACCTGTCCGACTTAACCGTTGATTGGAAAGCGGGAGCAGGTGCTGCGGCAGCTGGATTCATGAATGGTGTCCCTAACCTGTCTTCTACCAGTGACGATTTCACGGCCTTTATCCGCTACATCGAATCCAATGACAATGCCGAAATTCTAAGCCGTCCGGAACTGACCATCCTACACGGCCAAGACGGATTGATTAGCGTTGGACAAGAGCTCCCGTTCGTGACTGGCAGCTACACCACAGAATCGGATTCTAGTGATAAGCCCTTCCAAACCATCGAGAGAAAAGACGTAGGTTTGTCTCTTTTCGTACAGCCCCATATTGGCGCGAACGGGAATATCAAACTCAGGATACGTCAAGAGCTTAGCCGAGTTGATAAGTCTGTAGAAGCAAGTGACATTGTAACGAGTAAGCGTCAAATCGATACGGTTCTGACAGTGAAATTGGGTGATACCGTTGCGCTTGGTGGGATGACTTCCAAAGAAACACAGAACGTAGAAATCAAAGTCCCCGTTCTTGGAGACATCCCGCTCCTTGGCCTGCTGTTCCGCTCTGAATCTGAAAAGGTCGCGAGCCGAACTCTCAGCGTGTTGCTTTATGTGGAAGAGGCTTAGTATAGATTGATCAGTTCCAATAAAATTTTCCTCTGATATGTAACTTGGCAGAGATCATGTGAACCGCGCATCGCAAACATCTTTTGACCCTTCATGGTTGTTTTTGTACTCATAAGCCACACATGCAAAAAAAATAAAATTGAAAATAAAGGGACTGATTAGCCCCTCTAGATGCTCAAACAACAGTAAACTTATCTATGAATTTGACAAAACCTTTTTACGAATAGCATGTGGCAAACCGTAGTAACCACCTTTTGCGGTTACAATATTATTTTCTACTAGCTCATCTAAGTAGAGCTTAGCTTTACCGCCATCTTTGCTCTTAAAATAGGATATAATCTGACTCATAGATAGCTTATTTGGCGCATTAGCTAATGTTTGAAGGATTGTTTTCATAAACTCATTTTCGGTTGTTGGCTCATGAGTTAAGGGGGTAAGCATGACCTCTTCTAATTTTTCATCACTTATACCAAAGATAGATTCAGATTCTTTAAGTGTTACATCATCTTCATCTGAGCTATCTGGTTGAGATGTGTGGCTTTTAGATTTCAGCAAATCAATTTCTTGAGTCAACTTTTCTATTTCTTTATCTCGAAGCTCTATAGCTCTGTCTTTACGCTCAATTTGCTCATCAAACTGCTTTTCTGTCTCTGCAAGTTGGTTACGGATAACTTTAGATTGCTCCAGTGTAAGAAGTTCGTTCTCTTGCTTCTCATTCTTTAATTTGTTTAGAAGACTCTGTCTACCAAGACTAAATCGATAAACCCATTCAGCGGGATAAGTAAACACAAACAAATAAGCCATTGACGTCAGGAACGGAAACAACATTCCTTGTAAGTAAATCTCATAGTCACTGTTATACAGTATTTGGACATAACGTAACTTATCGGGAAAATTCATCCCTGATACCCACAGTAGGAAAAATTTGTAGTTCCATGCAGCCCAAGAAACAATGAGACTACCCAATAGTGGGCTAACTGATCGTTCGTATAGGTACGCCTTAATAGAAGTTATTGCATCGCTTATCACAGTTTTAAACCTTATTATTTAGTGACATATAACACTACCATACAGTAAATAGTTAAAATGTTAACGAAACTAATACCGAAGTATTTAAGGTATGGCTTTTCCTTTCGCTTGTTCACAATTCCTGTACTTAATATGATCTACATAACAATAAGTTAGCAAAATCACAGGCATATCTTTGTCCCACTGTGAGTTTGATTCTGATCCGATGTTATTTGTCCTCCGGCAATAGCGTACACATGAGTTACTGCCCCGCAGGGATAAGCAATGCGCTTGCGCGAGCGAGGCACCAAGCCGCCCACTAGACTTAATTATCCCTCGTAATCGATCGGCGCGGTTAGCTCCCTTAATCTAACTAACGAGCTACCGTCCCTCGCCCTGCTAAGCCCCGCCTTGCAGAGCCTATCAACACCAAAGGCACACTACGCCAATGCAACCCGCGTTACTGTCAGCGTTCAACCAATCGAGTGTTTAGATGGTAGATTTATTTTGGTTGCCTGATAATAAGCGACAATTACGAAAATAGCAGCGAACCAGTGTTTGAGCGTTAGCGAGTTATATTGTATAAAATCTAAGTTAATATGACTTGAGGTGCTTAATGACAGCGTTTGGTATTGTTGCGGTTTTGCTTAGTGTTTTAGGAGTCGTGACTCCTATTCTCGGTGTTTTGTTATCTGGATTCTCTGGGTTTTTAGCCATATTAATTTCTAATAAATTAGATCCCTTGGCCAATACAGCATTAATCATTAATTTATTAAACGTTACGATATTCTCACCACGTACAGTAGGTGCGATATTTAACCCGACACCTTTCTTTTATGCTATTGGTGATCGGACGATGGTTGTCTATATCATTTGTGTTCTTATCCAATTGATAGGTATTTTGCTCTGGCGAATGAACTACGTTAAAAGAACATAAGCCCCTTCACGGGGCTTTGTAATACAACCTTGAAATCTACACTTAGAAAAACGGAAACCAAGCAAATTGTTTGAGCGGACGTGAGATCTAGGCAGTGGCATTCTAGCGAAGCGAATCCAGCTGGCGTAATCGAACAAGGTAGCGAGTTTGCCTGGTTGCAGTTTTCAGCTATCAGCTATTTCCTATATTTAATTTTGTGTAATGTGCGAACGTATTTCATTATCTTTGATTACTTTCGACACTATACGCGTTTGTTCTGCATCTTGCTCATTCAAGTAGACGAACAGTTGGATTGGATATTCCATTCTTTCTCTGCGACTTTCTGAGTTAACAAGATCTTTTGCTGGCGTTCTTGAAGTTCTGATACTAACTCTGCTGGGCATGAGCTAGTGTTTAAGTTATATCAGATAAGCAACCTAACGATTGCTTAAAGCCTTTGTCTTCAAATCTCATTATATCCTTTCGATAACTTATGTTTTAAGTTATCGAAAGGACGAGAAAATTCAATGTTCTCACTTATGGCCACATATTGTTCATCCCAAAAGTGTAAGTATTACATTAGCTTTACAGGAACAAGGCATCCATTAGATGTAAACTCTCTACTTTTCAATCTATACCTAGATCTTTCTTCATATGTTCACTCAACTCACTAGTGGTTCTTACATTAATTTTATGTTTGCAATGATGGATTCTCAACTCTTCACCAAATAATTTTACTAACGATTTTGTATACAAAGCACTAATATTATTTATTATTCTATACAATGTACCTTTCTGATAAACAGATCTTTTCGAATTTTGTATTGCAGTCTTCATATTTAAATATTCTCACATTTTTAACTTTATAATTTAAAGAATTATTTTCAAGTTCGATCTTTATTATTACTTTTGTCGATATTGAATGAGTCATTATCACTGATGCACAATCGACAATTAAATTACCTGAATCCAACTTAGTAATCTCACGAGAGATAACTTTTATTTTTAATTTTTCCTTTTCGTTATTTAAGTCGATTGAGTTAATTTCTTCAGGATATTTATTTAACTTAATATCCAATATAGTTTTATTAAGATAGTAGTCTGCCATTATTTCATGACGGCTTTTAAATATCATTGTCCCCCTCCGTTGATGCAAGTTATACTTTCCCTCCCGTTAAAAGACAACGTGACTCAGAGTTGCAAAAAGGTAACAATCATGGAATTGATGAACAATGAGCTGGTCTGCTTTGCAGCCATTTGTAAACACCTCTCTCTTACAGAGGCATCAAAAGAACTTGGAAAGTCGAAAGCTCAAGTCAGCAGGCAGCTAGCGGCATTAGAAAAACAACTTGGTGTAACACTCGTCCACAGGACAACAAGAAAACTCGTTTTAACTGATCATGGCGAAAGCATTAGAGAGCTAGCCATCAAAACGTTAGAGAGCTTGCAGGAGTTGAATTACAGAGCTAGCTCGTTGAGTGAATGCATTAATGGAAAGTTTAAAATTACAATGCCCAACTCTATAGCCTCTTCTATTTTTGGCTCTGTTCTTAAAGGCTTACAAGAACGATATCCAGCAGTGAACTTTGAAATATCATCAAGTAACAATGTTGAAAATTTATTAGAAAGCAATGTAGATTTAGCGATTAGGCTTAATAACATTATTGATGACACTCTGATTGCACATAAAATTGGTAATTATAACGATGTTTTAATATCTACAGTTAACAATGCCAATAACAACACGCTATTAATCTACAAGAATCACTCTAATAAGGAATCAATTAAAAAGCAGTACACTGACGTTATCGAAGTTGATAATACCTCTATTTTAATAAACTTTGTCTCTGAGGGGGTTGGGGTTGGCGTCATTCCAAACTATCTTGTAAAAGGTAACCATATAGATAACAATATCCAAATTTCACAAAATTTTGATATAGAACGCTCCATGTATATCGCCTACCCTTATCAAAACCCTTTACCAAGAAAGCTAGCTGAAATATCTACTTTTATTAGGTCTGAGTTATCAAAAATATTGAAAAATGAATCACTTTAGGATGGCTTTTCAGGTTTATAATTTTCCTTTGATAACTCATGAGGTCTAGCGAGAGGCTTTGTAACGTATTGTTTCAAAGAGCCTCGTTAGGCATTTATGAAAACCCCCATCTTTATGCTTGTCATCACAACATGAGATGCTATACCGTTTCATTATCAAGGCTTTGCGTGGAATAAATCACGTGGGTTAAACGATAGATTGACTTACATTAAAAATTTAATCGAAAGCAGCTTTATATTAAATTGATTTCATACCGTTCTGCGTGTATCTTCTACCCATATCCCCACAATAACCAAGGAGAATGCCATGGATAAGCTACTCGCGTCTGCACTAGAAATTAAGCAGCGAACTATGGTGACTGGCTTTTTTGCTAGAAATGGATTCAAAATCGCTATGACCGATTTTGATGATGTCACTTTTGAGCGAGAAGGTGTGCAAGTTAACGTGCATTTTGATTTGCAGTCAAACGCAGAGTCTGCATCTATTTTATCCCAAGAGGCTTCTGCCATTCCTGGTTAATTATTTTGTCGTCAATCATGCGTAAAGCCGAACACAAACGTTCGGCTTTTTAATATACGAAAAACGGGATTACAGAAGATGTGGCACAAACCTGCGTTACTGTTAATCATCCAAGTAAACAATCAATAAATCCGCTTCAACCTCATTCGCTACCTTTGGTACCGATGAAAAGAAACGGCTCAATAAATTATGATGATGACCGCAGACTACGAGGTCTATTCCCTCTTTTTTTACGATTCCCGACAATTTGATATGCAGGTCGCCGATAACTGCCATCGTCTCGTGTACTGGATATAGGCATTTATCAGCGAGTTCTTGTAGCTCCTTTTGCAACTCTTGTTCTTCTTTCGGCTCCATGATCACACGATCAACATCCACATAAACGAATGAAAGTTTGGCGTTCGAGTTCTTTGCTTGAGTTATTGCTTTTTCGATAACGACTTGGCTAGATTGAGATAAATCAACAGCGACTAAAACGTGCTTGTAACTCATTCTTTCTCTCCTAGTTAGTTTTCATGTGCTTATAGTAAGTCTAGTTCACTAAGAGCGAATGCAATGTCTAAACTCATATTTCATGAAAATATGGGAGTTTGATATAAGAATGTGGAAACAGCCGAGCGATCAGCTATCTAATAGCCATTGAAGGCTCGTGAAGTCAACTAGTGACTTAGGAACCAGTTATTGATATGTGGTCCATTTTGTTCTCCTCCTTAAGATGTACATAACTATGTAACTAAAGCAAACAAACCCACATTACGCCGTCACTACGCTTCTAAACCCTGTCAATTTCTATTGCAGCTTGTTTTATATTCCTAATTACAACGTCGCCTAGTTTAGTAAAACCACTTGGCAATAAGTAATTTTTTCGTGTAATCCATCGATCAAGATTAAGAGTTATTTCATAGACAACACTGAATTAAAGACAAGATTTAGAGTTAAAACAGAGTCCAACACTCCTATGTTCAACTTAAAACCGACATACGTCTGCGAGCACTTACTGTCTATATAACGTCACTATATAACTATATTCAGATTTTATTTTTCTGTTACAACGTGTCTTTTTTATCTTTGCAGCATAATCCTCTACTTGAAAACATACCCAATCATCATCTTGTAACTTAATTACACCAAAAGATGTTCGAAACATAACCACAAGACAAAAAAACCAACGTAAGCCACTGAATTTATTAATTTTAATTTAAAAAATAGCATTTCACCCATATTCGTTCAAGCCAGAACGCATCAAGGTTAACTTAAACAAGTAAAATTTTACCAATTGCTTAGTAGAGAATAGAGGAAGTTGAATAAATTGAAAGGTATAGAAATAACGTTACGACGTAACTACGTTAAGGTGTGAAGATATTTGAAGATTATATGAGACCAAAAAAAACAGGGCCAAAGCCCTGATATGAATTAATTAGTTTTGTTGCTGTTGCTTTTCTGCGTACTCAGATCGAATCTGTTCGGCAACAATTTTGATGGCTTCTGCTGTACTTGTGCCCTTCGCCATCAATTCTTGAATTTTCTCTACAGCTTGTTGTTGCTCTTGGTGAGATAGAGGGGGTAAATCGTCAAACATAAAAAAGCTCCTCATTTTGAGGAGCAGACTATAACGATTCAATTAATAGGTCGCAAGGAAATTAATTGATGCCCCCATTGCGTTCTCGTTCGTGTACTGAGCAGCAATATCTAATTCGATCAACTTAAGTGGAGACAGTCCAATACCCGCAGTAATGGTACCTTCGTCGCTACTTCGAGCTAAGTTTTTCATATAACCCGCTCGCAATGCCAGTTGACGCAAGATATCAAATTCAATACCAGCTCGAATCATTTGTGTATTATCATCGAAGGATGAAAAACGTTTTTCTTCATTAAGATCGTAGTCGACACTCATAGTAAAGTAATCGGCAACAATCCCTGCCCCGACCGTATATACGGGACGCATGCTGTATTCGTATGATTTAATCGTATCACTGCCATACATGAACGATTTTGTTTTAACGTCTCTTCCGATCAAGTTTTTTGCTGAAATACCGACACGGTATGGGCCAAAGAACCAAAGCGCGCCCGCATCCAAGTTAAACATCGTTTCCGCTGTCTCATGTTCACGTAAGTCTTTGGTATCGAAATTCTGAAAACTCGTGGCGTAAGAGTACGTATAAATACGCTGAAGTTTAGGCGTAACACCAAATGAAAGGTGTTGATTCATAAAGTTGGTGTATTTAGCAAGTGATACACCTGCTTCAGCAACACCAATAGAAACACCTTGTACGTAGCTATCATCTAACGGATTAGTACCTGACGTATCTACTTTTGGTTGTACGAATGATTCAGTGTATAACTTACCGTATGCAGTTGCAGATAAAAATTTATTAGGAATACCTATAGCGACAACGCCACCAAGATCAAAGTCAGTTTTTTTTCCATCTATGGCATTCATCGATTTTTTGATTTCATCGACATCGGTCAATTTGCTGATGCGTTCGATTTCATCGACAAGATCATATTGATCATCGTAGTTACCACCAAAACTTGGCACGATCATTCCTGCATCATCGTTTCGGCGATAAATTGCAGTAAGTGCGGGGTTGAAAAAAGGAGCAGTCAGATAAGTTGCTGATACCGTACCAACGCCACCCATCGCATCGCTACGAGCTTCTATCGCATAAGTGGCAGCCGAAGCAACGTTTGCGAAAAGTGTGGTGGCAACAGAGGTGGCTAGAATTTTATATTTGGTTTTCATACTACACTTGTGATTTTGGTTCTTCCTGAACCTTTATCGGCACAAATGGTATTTCTTTAACTATTCTTCTTGGGAAAGATCATAGGTTCGGCTAATAGTTTGAGCTTGCTCAACAATTATATCGCCCTGCCAACGACGACTGTTGATACTCACTGCTAGCACGTATCTATCATTTGGGACACCCGCAAGCTCTAGTGAATTGGGATAGTTAGACTCGTAAGTCTTTTTCCACATTTGCTCGTATTGACCATCAATGTAGTCATATAAACCAACTTCAAGTTGCGGTAATGGACAATGGGGATTACGAAGTGCGCTCTTTTCTACTTTCCAATTCTCTTTAGATGTCCAACGAACATATTGCGAAGAATTGGAATCTCCTAATATTACCCAAGTTCGATACTCTTGTTTATCTTTAGAAACAATAGTTAAGTGATACAAGCCTGCTTCAAGCTTACCCGTGAGGTTATAGCGTTTCGAATAACTACGCTCATTGGCTAATTCCGTACCGCTCGGCTGTTCTTCATAACTGAATGAACTGTCTGCGGATATAGAATCATCCACCCATCGATTAAATGAAATATTTTCGATGTCAGTTGTAGCTCTTAGCTTGATCACTAATCTAAATGTATCTCGCCCAGGGCTTTGGATGGTCTGACGAATAACGTTCACGCCACTTATCCATTCAGGCAGCGTTACACCAGTGAGAGACTTGCCACAGTTTTTAGATAGAGACTGACCAAGAAGGTCATTGAGATGAGGAGTCAAATCTTTACTTGGTTCCGTTTGCCACAGTTCAACAAGAGAGTTGAACATACCGGCAAGATCATCTTCAAGTAAGTGTTGATGTGCCTGCGTTAAAGGCGTGTTGGTTTGAAACCAGTCCATTGCATGGACTGGTTTCACTAACGCTAATGAGAGAACTACGGGGAGTAGTGTTTTCATTATGACTTATGCTTTCATCTTGTAGCCAACACCGCGAAGTGTTTCAATTTCCAGTCCTGGCAGTTTTTGACGAAGCTGCAATACGTGCGTATCCACAGTACGTGTCGTTGGGAAGTGATTGTAACCCCAAACGTGGTCAAGTAGCTCATCACGAGTAAACACGCGACCTAAGTTCGACGCTAAAAATAGCAGTAGATCAAACTCTGTACGAGTTAACGTAATTAGCTCATCTTTATAGGTAACTTCACGAGTTGAACGATCAATTTCTAAGTCTTTTGTGATCACTTTATCAGCGCTGCTTTGCTCTGCTGAATCCGGTGCTCGTAGCTGTGCACGGATTCTCGCAAAGAGTTCCGCTTCAGCAAAAGGCTTCGTTAAGTAGTCGTTTGCGCCGGAATCAAGGCCTGCAACTTTATCTTTTACGGTAACAAGTGCCGTTAGCAAGATAACTGGTACGTCTTTAATCTGTTTCCATTCTGGGAGACATTGTACAGAGTCACCATCTGGGAGTTGGCGATCGAGAATAACCAAGTCAGCTTTTTTCCATTGTGGTTCTACGTCTGCAATACGTTCCACATGTAAACACTCATATCCTGCTTGTTCCAGGCTTACTAACAGGCCATCAGCCAAGTTTTTATCGTCCTCAACGAGAAGCAGTGTCTGTTTCACAAGGTATCTCCAATATAAAGGTTGTAGGTGGTCCCATCAGGGACATTTTTCCGCCCATGCGGCCTACCATAGATTCAACGATTGTTAACCCAAGTCCTAACCCGCTCTTACTGACGAACGGTTTCTTCAAATTTGCCCAATCTTTAGCCGTTAGGCCACCAGCATCTCGGACTTGGAATACTATTTTTTCTTCACTAGTTGAAACATCCAATTCAACTGGTGCAATACCGTACTTAAGCGCATTACGAAGCAAGTTATCGATACAAGTTCCTAACCAGTACACATTAACTTTAGCAGCCACATCTTCATTGATGTTGAAAAGCACGGCACTATCAAATTCTTCTTCGATCTTAAATTCTAACCAGTCTGCGACAGACGGAACCCAGTCTGTTGCAAGCATTTGGTTATCAGATTGCAAATAATCTTTACTCGCTTCTGCCAATTGACGCAAACGACGTGTATCTTCACACAATCTGCGAAACTCGTCATATACGCTTTCAGGTAGATGCTCGAACTCTCGGCGAAAGCCCTCAACCGTCAGTGATAGAGATGCAATCGGTGTTCTGAGCTCATGCGTTAAAATTTGCAACACAAGCATTCTACTACGGAGCTCTTCTCGCTTACTATTCCAGCGGTATACAGCCCAACCAATCACTAGAAGAATATTTGCGATTACCAGTATGATCATACTGATCCGCAAAACTTGTGAGTGATCTTCTACATCCCAACAAATATTGCCTCGTTTAACAAAGCAACTTTTGCTTTGAGACGCTAGAGCGTACGACAGACCCGCATTAGCGACGTTTTCTTCCCAGATATCTTTCTCGAAGACAAAGTAACGGTCACCACGTCGTAACCAAAGTTCGTTACCTTCGATAAACATGCTCGCGCCTGCAATCAAAGCATTAATGGCGTCGTCGTCCATGTTTTTCAAGCTTTCTAACAACTCATCCCCTTCCTCATTGTCACGCTCTTTAATATGCATGTATTGAGCAAGCTTGGGTTTGAGTTCTGGATACTTATCCACATAGCGTGCAGCATAAGTCCCACCACCAGGGTGAATGAGGCCACTACGCGAGAACCAACGTGGTGTCAGTTGCGTCCCTTTACAGATAGCTCTTGTAAATACTAACGGCTCAGTAATTAAAGGACTTAGTGGCAATTTACCACGACAAGTATTCGCTAAGCTGTAAAGCTGTTGTATATCTTTTAACGGATAGTCAGACGTTTGCGGCAGAAGCGAATCTGGCGCAAGTAACTTGGTAGGATAATTTGATTGCAGAATACGAATATCATACGATTTAAGAGCTACTTCATAATTAAATAGCTCTGTAAACGTATCTATTCTTTCTGGTAGTGAATCGGAAAATGCAGGTGCCGAAAAAAGCGGCAATACAGTTGCAAAACCGAGCAAAAACTTTTTAATCAAACTGTTACCGTCACTTGTTACATTAGCCAAAACTATACATCAATCTACAAGCAATTGACATCTGCTAACAGAAGGATTTGCATTACTATAACATTGAAACGGAACAAAAAAGGGCCAGCGATTGCTGACCCTGTATAGTTTTAAATCAAGAATGGTTAGAGTGCTTTAAAAATAGACTCAACACTTTCCTTCGCATCACCAAATAGCATTGATGTATTTTCTTTGAAGAACAGTGGGTTCTGTACACCTGCGTAACCAGTATTCATTGAACGCTTGAATACCACTACATTTTTCGCGTTCCAAACCTCCAGTACAGGCATACCAGCAATCGGGCTGTTCGGATCTTCCAGAGCTGCTGGGTTTACCGTATCGTTAGCGCCGATAACCAGTACGGTATCTGTTTCAGCGAAGTCATCATTGATTTCATCCATTTCAAGAACGATATCATACGGTACTTTCGCTTCAGCAAGTAACACGTTCATATGTCCCGGAAGACGACCTGCGACTGGGTGAATACCAAAGCGAACCTCAATACCTTTTGAACGAAGTACGTCAGTAATTTCATGCACTGGATACTGCGCTTGCGCTACAGCCATACCATATCCTGGAGTGATGATTACTGATTTTGAGTTCTTCAGCATTTCAGCGACTTCTTCTGCCGTTGTTTCGCGGTGTTCGCCCTGCTCTTCGTCACCTGAAATTACAATCTCTTGACCAAAGCCACCAGCAATAACACTGATAAACGAACGGTTCATGGCTTTACACATGATGTAAGAAAGAATCGCACCTGAAGAACCAACCAACGCACCTGTTACGATTAATAGGTCATTTGCGAGCATGAAACCTGCTGCTGCTGCTGCCCAACCTGAATATGAGTTCAGCATTGAAACGACAACTGGCATATCAGCACCACCAATTGAAGCAACTAAGTGGTAACCGAACGCGAACGCAATCAGTGTCATCACAATCAGAGCGAACATGCTGCCATCTGCTTTTACGAAGTAGATCATAAGAAGCGTAGAAATCACAACCGCTGCAAGGTTCATTTTGTGCTTGTGAGGTAGGTTAAGCGGCGAAGAAGAAATCACACCACGTAACTTACCAAATGCAACAATTGAACCCGTGAATGTTACGGCACCAATGAAGACACCCAAGAATACTTCTACAAGGTGGATAACATGTTCAGCATGAGTCGCCGCTTCTGGCGCATCAAGGTAACTGTTGTAGCCAACTAAAACCGCAGCTAAGCCTACAAAGCTGTGCAGTATCGCAACCAGTTCTGGCATTTCGGTCATTTCTACTTTCTTCGCATAGAAAATACCGATCGCCCCACCTATCGCCATCGCAATAATGATCCACCCAAAGCCTTGAGCATCAGGGCTGAAGATCGTCGCGATCAGCGCGATCGTCATACCTGCGATACCATAGTAGTTACCATTACGAGCGGACTCTTGCTTTGAAAGCCCCGCCAAACTCATGATGAAAAATAATGCAGCAACAATGTAAGCTGCTTGTACTAATCCTGCAGACATTGTAACTCCTATTTATCTTTGCGGAACATTTCAAGCATACGCTTGGTGACGGTGAAACCACCGAAGATATTGATGCTGGCGATCAATACAGCAATAAAGGATAGGAATGAAACGACCCCATTACCTTGCCCAATTTGCAGTAATGCACCAACCACAATAATGCCGGAGATAGCATTCGTTACCGACATAAGCGGAGTATGAAGTGCATGGGTAACATTCCAAACCACGTAGTAGCCGACAACACAAGCTAAAACAAATACAGTAAAGTGAGAAAGGAACGCTGCCGGCGCAACCGATGCAATCCAAGCAAAAGCACCTACTGCCGCGGCTACACCAATAATTTTCTTCGTTGGAGAGGTAGGTTCTTCTACTTTAGGCTCTGGTTTCGCAGGTTGCTCTTGTTTCACTTGCGGCTGCGCTGAAACCTGGATTGGTGGCGCAGGCCATGTAATTTCACCTTCTTTAACCACGGTGACACCACGGATAACAACATCTTCGAAATCAATATTGATGTTACCGTCTTTTTCTTTACACAGCAGTTTTAGAAGGTTAACAAGGTTTGTCGCGTAAAGTTGAGAAGATTGCGTTGGCAAACGGCCGACCATGTCAGTATACCCAACAATTTTTACGCCATTATCTGTCATGATAACTTGGTCTTTCACTGTGTATTCACAGTTACCGCCATTAGCAGCTGCTAAGTCAACAATGACACTGCCCGCTTTCATGCTGTCGACCATTTCTTTGGTGATCAGCTTCGGAGCAGGTTTGCCAGGGATTAGTGCCGTTGTAATGATGATATCAACATCTTTAGCTTGCTCTGCGTATAACTCTGCCGCTTTTCTGTTGAAGTCATCGGACATTTCTTTTGCGTAGCCGTCACCAGAACCAGAGTCTTCTTGGAAATCCACGGTCAGGAACTCTGCTCCCATGGACTCAACTTGTTCTTTTACTTCTGGGCGAACGTCAAATGCACGAACAATAGCCCCTAGGCTACCCGCAGCACCGATTGCAGCCAAACCAGCCACACCCGCACCAGCGACCAATACTTTCGCTGGTGGTACTTTACCGGCAGCCGTGATTTGACCTGTAAAGAAACGACCAAACTCATGAGCTGCTTCAACAACCGCACGATACCCAGCGATGTTAGCCATCGAAGAGAGCGCGTCTAAGGCTTGTGCACGAGAGATACGAGGAACAGAATCCATGGCAAGAACGTTAATGTTCTTGCTTGAAAGTTGTTCCATCAACTCTGCGTTTTGAGCAGGCCAAATAAAGCTAACAAGTGTTGCACCATCTTGTAGTAGTGCGATTTCGTCAATGCCTTGTTCTTCATCTACGATTGGCGCATTAACTTTTAGAATAAGACCAGATGCCCAAACTTCTTCACTAGAAACGATTTTCGCACCAGCAGCTTCATAAGCAGCATCATCGAAACTCGCAAGCACCCCCGCTTGGGATTCAATCGCGATATCGAATCCCAACTTTATTAACTGCTCAACCGACTTCGGCGATGCAGCTACTCGCGATTCACCCGCAAGTATCTCTTTAGGTACACCGATTTGCAAAACGCATACTCCTTGTATACATATCAATAAATTAGTCCCAAAACAGAGCGTCGCTCTACTCTAACTCTTTTTTATTTCTATCTGTTTACCACGCAAGACAATTGCAAACGAAAGATGGTGTTTGGGGCCACCCATTTGCACAATAACACCTTGACTAACAGCCCTGTTATTATTCTGTTTGTATCGAACGCGTCTCATTACTTCAAGTGTTTTGTAATTTAAATACTAAATTTCATTACATATAACGCTAAGTAATGAATGATTGTCGCTCTGAGCACGAAAAATAACAACGCCATGCCTTACTAGACTGAGGTCTAACCAGATCATAATTAAATGCTGACTTAACAAACATTTAAGCTCTAAAAAAGAAAGAGCCATCAGCATATACACTAATGGCTCTTTTTAAGATGATTGGAATCAAGTTGCGGTGAATTGTTAGTCGAAGATTTTATCGCCCATTTGATCGATAAACATTTGAGATTTCTTCAACATAAGTTCATTGGCATCTTGTTCCGAGCCGAGCAAATCTGAACGAATAAATCGATGCGTTTTCACTTCATCGTCGTATTGCTTTTCTATTCGACCAGCAATGCGGTATTGCCCACCCTCTGAAAGGCTCTCTTGATAAATAAAGAAACCTTTGTACTCAACTGGTTCCACAGTTTTTACTTCAGCAGTCTTTTCACTACCACCAAACAAACGACGAAAAAAATCCCACGGTTCCTCCTTGGGTCAGCTCATCGATAGATTAAGCTTGTATCACTTAATATTGACATTGAGGATTGGTTTTTCATACCAGTCCAATTCTTTGTCTTCATCATAACTGGTATGGGTAAAAATTACAGGTACATCATGATCTCGGTTTTTACGCCGGTCTTCTTTCACCATTTCTGCCGCGTTTTTCACCGCGATATCCGCACTTTGCTTAAATTGGGTGAGTTTTTGTTCCGGAAGCGAAGATAAAAAATCAATATCATGACGAATATAGACAGGTTTAAGCTGAATAAGTGCAAGGCACGCAATATCTGCGAGCTGCTCGTTGTTATACTGCTCTACAAACTGAGGCAAACTGAGCACTTGTCCAACAAGTGTTTCCATGTAGTTATGCACATCTGAACTTATCTGCATTGGCAAATCTCCCTTGTTCTATGAAAACAAGTATAGCAACGACTTGTTTATAACAACTTATTGATTGCTCTTAATTTAATCAATCTCTCTCTTTTTGTCGTAATGTCTCCCAAAATACTTGGGAAAATGAGCAAATAGACGTATTCTTGCTAGTTCTCGAAGCATGAAAATCGATAGCAGATTAATATCTATATTGATGAAACGCTTAACCTAACCAATTATATAATCAACTATTTTCAGGCAATTTGTAATAGATGTCCTCATCATCAATGACTTCATCAGGCTTTCGATTCCTTTTCCCATTTATGTTGCTGGGATTAGTGAGTTCGAGCATGAACAACATCATTCAGATGACTCAGTCAAACTGGGGTATTGCCGCAAATTTGCCGTACATACTGTTAGGCTGTGCACTGCTCCTTTGCTATTCATTTAAGCAAGGTCGGGAGTCAATGGTGTGCTTAGCGATGTTGCTGGCCTATTTCGTGATACAGCACAGGCTACAAGTCCCACTTCAAAGTGGTACAGCCTTACTTGAGCTGACCATTTTAGCCACGCTACTTCCTGTTTCTTTTCTTGCGGTATTTTTGTTTAGTAAAGACGGTTTCGACTCAAGAGCCATGTTTACTTACCTCTTGATGTTAACGATGTTCGTTCTTTGGTCTTACCTTACGTTAGCGTATTACGTTGAAGGTGGGTTTGAACAATGGACAAGCGGCATTTTATTTATCGTACCTACGGTTTCTAAACTGCCTTTTATTCTAGTTTTATATTGTGTGGGTATTGTCTGCTTCCTCGGAATTCTTGTTTTAAAGAAGAATGAAATCATCCATGCTATGACCTACTCTGCAATGGTGCTGGCGTCCGCGACGTTCATTTTCTTTGATGTGCAATACATATCTAGCACCATGTTTACCCTAACGGGATTGCTTATCATTATTTATGCTGCCTCTGCCAGCCATCAATTGGCTTTCACAGATAGCTTAACGCGGATCCCGAGTAGACGTGCACTCGACCTTGACTTAAAACACATGGGCAAAAAGTTCACGATCGCAATGCTTGATGTTGATCACTTTAAAAAGTTTAACGATACCTACGGTCACGATACGGGTGATGACGTATTAAAAATGGTCGCTTCGCGTCTAACTAAAACTCCCGGTGGCGCAAAAGTATATCGATTTGGCGGAGAAGAATTTACCATCGTCTTTAAAGGCAAGTACGCAGATGAGTGTAAAGAGTTTTTAGAAGAAGCACGTAAATCCATCGCAGAGTATGAGATGATTTTACGTGATGAAGAATCCCGCCCAGATAACCATAAACAAGGCCAAAAAAAGCGTGGTAACGACAGTTCGAGGAGAAAGTCAGTCTTTGTCACCGCAAGTTTCGGAGCGGCCGACAGTAAAAACGGGCAAGCACCTCAGGACGTGATTAAGTTAGCGGACGAAGCGCTTTACAAAGCGAAAAAAGCTGGACGCAATTGCGTGAGGCTTCATTAATACCCCAGAGCGAAAGTTAGCTGACTAATCTTGATTAAAGAACAAGACTAAGCTTCCTCCTTTTAACGCACTGCCATAATTGATCGTTAATCCGATCCCGATATTATCTATCCAATCGGAGTCAAATGGTGGTGTCATTAACCATCCAACACTAGCTTCGTAGTAGTGTACAGTATTCATGGGTTTTCTTGTATCACCACCAATATCAACTCGATTGAAGCTCGAATACACTGACTGCACAGTATCTCCAATGTGGGTAAAATCATAAAACACCTTTATTCCATTGACCCAATACCAGCCTTCCGGATTGCCAATATCACCATTATTTGCTTTACCCCAGCCAGTGCCATAAAAATAGTGAGGAGCCGACCAGAGGTACCATTTCCCCCACGATTCATGCTCTAGGTATTTGAGCTTTGTGTTGACTTCTCCAACAACGGCCCAAGCACTGGTGTTTAGGTATACACCTTCTAGAAATGGTGTTAGGTCATTCAGTGCATTACTACGATAACTATAATCGTTTTGATAGTACATTAAGTGTGAGCCGATTGCGCCACTAAGCGTTAGCTTATCAGTGAGGTGTTTTTCTCCAGCAAACTCAATATATCCGCCCATGACTAACTCTTTACTTTTATCTGGAATCTGTCCTTTTTGGTCTACATACACATCTTGCTCTGTACTTAAGGCATAAACTCGGCCATTTAATAGATAGTGAGTTTGTATTCCCTCTTGTTCAAACAAATCAAAACTAAATGGTAGCGTTGATACAGCGATCTTCTTTCTGAGATCAACCGAATCTTGAGTACCAATGTCTTCGTTATCTATGTTGAAGTATTCGTTCGGATCGAAATCATGAAATCCTACCGTAAAGACATCGCTATCTGACAGAACGATCCCAATAGCAAAGTTCCTTTCATACTCTTTTTGTTATCTGATCTTGAATCGAATTAGCCTTAGAACATAATGAAAAAAGTGACAGTGTAGCTAAGGCATAACTATTGATAACAGTTTGTTTCAACTTGCATTTACCACCGTATGTGTATTTCTTCCTAAAGACTTTGAGGTATACAGCGCTCTATCCACCGTCGCATACAAATCAGACTGCTGCTCTTTTCCCGTTGGTTGAAAAACAAAAACACCCTGTGACACTGTCACCCTATTGGACACGCTAGAATACTCATGTGGGTAATCCAGAAAATACATGGCCTCTTGTATACGTTCTGCTTCTCTCTCTGCGGTTTGGGCGTCTGTGCAACCCAGTAACACCACAAACTCTTCTCCGCCATAACGCCCTACGTATTCGCCAGAGCGACAAAATGTTGCTTTAAGTTGGTTCGCAATAGCTTGCAAGCAACGATCTCCTTCTATATGGCCGTAATTATCATTAAACGGTTTGAAAAAATCGACGTCCAATAAAATCAAAGCCATTGGCATGTTGTGACGGCCATGCCATGCAACCATCGATTCTAACTTATGATCGATATAACGACGGTTATAGAGTTTGGTTAAGCCATCTTCATTCGCTTGCTGGGTCAAAAGTTGATTCACTTTCTCCAATTGAGCTGTCGCTTGTTTAAGCTCTCGTCTCATATGGGCAATACGCTGCATTGCGATAAGCTTAGAGTTCAGTACGAGTTTATCTACGGGTTTAATTAAATAATCATCACCGCCGGCCTCTATGGCCTTTGCAATCATTTCTGGTTCTTCGTGACTGCTCAGGAAAATTATTGGGATCCAGTCGGGAAAGGTTTCTCTGATATGAAGAGAGACTTCAAAACCGTTCATATCTGGCATCGATATATCGAGTAATACCAGTTCAGGATCAAAACTCTCGTAGGTGTTTAGTGCTTCTAGCCCACTACCCACCGCTTTTACAATATGTCCAAGTTGCTTAAGACGAATAGCCAACTGCATCCTATCTAGCTGAACATCGTCAACCAGGAGGATTCGCATTGATGTCCCTGTCGGTTGCATAACGCGTTCCATTTCTTATTTTGTCTTTATTAAACATATACCATACTCAAAGAGTTGTTGCATTCGACTCATAATTAAGTGCTATATTTTTGTTTAAATATCACGGAATCAATTGTCTATAACGATTACACTGAAAATTGCCCTACCAAAACATGACCAACGAACGTTAGTTCAACAAACTCACGTGTTCTGGTCATCTTACGGACACGTGGGTATAGCTATTTGATGCATTTGGTATTAATATTCCCGCCTTTTTGTAATGAGAGACACACCATGTCAGAAGCAACTAACAGCGAAAGCAAAAAAATCGATCTAGCAACCATTTCTCCTGAACTACGTAAAGTTATTGAGTTTGACGAAGTTCCAGAGCAAATGTTCGAAATGGTTACCTCTATCCATGAAGTGTCTGAAGAAGCAGTGCGTGAGTCTTGGGACGAAATGCCTGCAAGTGCTCAGAACATTCTAGATAACTTCGAGCAATTTCATGCTCTAGTTTCTGTTGGCCAAGCATTTGCTGGTATCAACGTGATGGAAGAATTCCCTACTCTTAATCTGCCAGAAAACATGACAGATGAAGATAAAGAAGAATACCGCGCTCAATTACTTGATAATGTGCTTCACAACTGCGTGAAAGACATGGTTAAGCAACTTAAGAAAGCACGTCGCGACCCACTTCTTAAACGCGAATTCAAAGAAGTGTTCGCAAAATAACGTTTTTCCGACAAAATAAAGGCCGCGTTTGCGGCCTTTTTTGATCATTAAGCGTGCGTAGCTTTAAATGATTAATGCGGCGCTAATGCCACGTCTTTTTGCGTGACACTGACACCTTTAATTTGTGCGAATACACTATCACCTGCCTTTAAGTCGAGATCATCAAGCGCCCAAGGTGTTATCGTTGCCCACAAATAACATCCCTCATCTAGCTTTAGCGATACATTAATACTCTGTTTATCATCAGCCGCGTTAAACACCTCGATTGAATCGACCGTCGCAGGCAGGATATTTCGAATAGAAGTCGCCTTAGGTTGCTCTAGCGTAATAGAAACGTCGTTGGCACGCACTTGTAAGCGAATTGGCGTCTCTGGCTCACCATCAATCTTTTGCACCCATAGTGATGCATTAGGTGCAAGGCTGACACAAGTCAGCGCATAACGCTCATGATGTTCAGCAATTCGGCCTTCAAATAAGCTGCTTTGATCCGAGAAAGACTGCCATGGACGCATCGCATGAGAAGCCCACACGTCTTCAAGCTTACCTGAACTCGTAATTTTACCTTGGTCAATAATTGCAAGGTGCTGAGCAAGCCTTAAAATTTCTTGGAGACTGTGCGTGACATAGATAATAGGGATATTTACCTTCTCCGATAATTCCTCCAGAAATGGCATCACCTCACGTTTTCTCGGCATATCAAGCGACGCAAGTGGTTCATCCATCAAAAGCAAGTTGGGTTTTGATAGTAATGCTCGTGCAATCGCAACACGTTGCTTTTCACCACCAGACAGTGAGCTCGGGAAGCGCTTTAGTAACGGTTTGATAGACAAGAGTTCGGTGACTGCATCAAAGTACTCGTCATCTTTTTCTTTAACGCCATACAACAAATTGCCTTGAACCGAATAGTGAGGAAATAAACGTGAATCCTGAAACACGTAACCAATACCGCGCTTGTGTGTTGGTAAGTTGATCCCCTTTTCACTATCAAACAAAACGTGATCACCAATCGCAACATGTCCCTGTTTTGGTGCAACTAATCCGCTGATAATATTAATTAACGTGGTTTTTCCCGCACCAGATCGCCCAAACAAAGCGCTAATTCCGTTACAAGGTAACTCAAGTTTAATATCGAAATCAGTATCACCAAGCATTTGTTTAAATTGAACTTTAATCGTCATTACTTCGCACCCAATCGACTTGCCGCTTTGCGATTTAGCCATTCAGAGATCATTAATGTAGACAAAGCTAGCGCGATAGAAATGATACATAGGCGAGCCGCCTGCATTTCCGCACCTGGCGTTTCAATAAAGTTGTACATTGCCAGTGGAATCGTTTGGGTCTCTCCCGGAATGTTAGAGACGAAACTGATCGTCGCCCCGAACTCACCAAGACTACGAGCAAAGGACAGCATCGTCCCAGTAATAATTCCGGGAATGGTCAGTGGTAACGTAATGGTGAGAAAAACTTTTAAAGGAGAAGCGCCTAACGTTGACGCGGCATGTTCCAGTTTAGGGTCAACGTTCTCTAAACTTAACCGCACAGACCGAACCATCAAAGGCAAGGCCACCACAATACAAGCGACTACTGCTCCTTTCCAATTAAAGCTAAAGACTAGCCCTACATGTTCATAGAGCCACTTGCCAAGAAACCCTTGTCGCCCAAGAGAAATCAACAACAAATAGCCGATAACCACCGGCGGCAATACCAGTGGTAAATGAATTAAGCTATCTAGAATCGATTTACCGAAGAACGTTTTTCGAGAAAGTAGCCAAGCAAGAAAAACGCCGAGAGGAATGAGCCAAAGTACTGCGTACGCGCCCACTTTGAGGCTTAACATTAAGGCTTGGTATTCCAGTTCTGTCACGCTTCGTTCCTATGATTGAAAGCCGGTTTATTGCTGAAAGCCATATTGAGCAAAAACGCGTGCGGCTTCGTCCGATTTTAGGTACTGGAAGAACTGCTCGGACTCAGTAGAATCATTCACAACCGCAGCCGGATAAACAATAGCCGCATGCGTATCACTCGCGAATTCACCAACAATTTTGACTTTGTCGGTTAACTGCGCATCGGTTTTGTAGACCACGCCTAAAGGTGCTTCCCCACGTTCAACCAACGCCAACGCTAGGCGCACATTCTTTGCTGGTGCGATTTGAGTTTGAATCTCTTTCCATACACCCAGTGTAGTCAGTGATTCTTTCGCGTACATACCAGCAGGCACTGACGTCGGATTGCCTAACGCAAGGCGATTTCCATGCAATGCCTTTTCCCATGCTGTTGCATCAGAGAAGTTAAATGAGGTTAATTCTGAAGACTGAGGCGCAATCAACACTAAGCTATTGCGCACCAAGCTTGTGACATTGTCACGAGAAATAACGTCTTTATCGACCAAATAATCCATCCATTTTGTATTCGCAGAAATAAATATATCCGCTGGTGCGCCGTTGATAATTTGTCGAGCGATAGAAGAAGAACCACCATAAACGGGAGTGATAGAAACGTCATACTTTTCTTCAAAGTTTTGTACGATTTCGTCGATCGCATTCGTCATCGAAGACGCCGCATACACTTTGAGGTTCGTAGCTGCGTTAGCTGAAAATGAAATGCTTAATATTGCCGCGAGGCAAGCATGCGTTTTCCATGCTTTCATAGAGAAACTCCAATACAAGGCAAGCGAAAGAACTGGTTATTTGGGTATAAAGTTCAATCAGTTAATGTGCTATTTAAACAAAAAATCAAGGTTCACATGTTGTTCTATCGCATCTGCAATACGATTAATTCCTTGCTCCTTTAACTCTTCAAAGTCTTGTTGTTTGATTTGAGTGCCGTTTACCCACTCTGACACCAGGCTTAAGACATCTGCCTCACCAAAAAACCCGTGAAGGTAGGTTCCCATGATTTGGCCACACTTGCTGATAGCCCCCTCTGCTTCACCGGAACTCAATGTAAGAGGCTGAACGCCCTGCACTTCACTTTGTCCTACGTGGATTTCATACCCCTTTACATTGGCTGTTTTGCCATTAAGAGAAAGCTGTGCTTGTGTATTTGTAAGCTGTTTGCTGTTAGTTAGCGTCGTGGTGATGTCTAGTAAGCCAAGCCCTTCGCTTTGACCAGGCTGGCCTTCGACGCCATTTGGATCATCAATCAAGCTTCCAAGCATCTGGTAGCCACCGCAGATACCAATCACTTTTCCACCAAGACGAATATGACGTAAGATATCTTTATCCCACCCTTGGCTTCTTAGATACTCTAAGTCGTCTCTAACTGATTTGGTCCCAGGCAAAATAACAAGGTCGGCTTTATCTATTTTCTCGCCTTTGCCTACATAACGTAGATTGATGTCGGGATTCAATCGCAACACATCAAAATCAGTATGATTACTAATCCGGGTTAAAACAGGCACAACGACATTCAGTTTTACCTCAGAGTGCAACTCTTGCTGCGCGGTGATCGCATCTTCTGCTTCTAAATTCAAACCATGAAGAAAAGGAAGCACGCCGAGTACAGGTTTGCCTGTTTTTTCTTCTAGCCAGTCGAGGCCCGATTGCAATAAACGAATATCACCTCGAAAACGGTTGATAACAAATCCTTTTACTCGCGCTTGTTCAGATTCAGAAAGTAACGCGAGTGTTCCGTACAAATGCGCAAATACACCACCACGATCAATATCAGCAACAATGATCACCGGAACATCAGCGGCCTCCGCAAAACCCATGTTCGCGATATCGCCTTCACGTAAATTGATTTCAGCAGGACTCCCTGCACCCTCGATCATGATCGAATCAAATTCTTGAGTCAGACGAGAGAAGGAATCTAACACCGTGTCCATCGCAACTTTCTTGTAATCATGAAAACCAGCCGCATCCATATTGGAAATTGCCTTGCCCTGCAAAATGATCTGAGCACCTGTATCGCTATTGGGTTTAATCAAAACCGGATTCATATGCACGGTTGGCTCAATATTACACGCCTGTGCCTGAACTGCCTGAGCTCGACCTATTTCACCGCCATCTTTGGTTACCGCACTATTTAGTGCCATGTTTTGTGGCTTAAATGGGGCAACGTTTATCCCTTTTCTCGCTAATACACGGCATAAACCTGCCACAAGGACACTTTTTCCGGCATCCGAAGTGGTGCCTTGAACCATTAAAGATGGGATCGCTGATTTCATGAACATTTGTAAGGAATAGAGGAAGATGAACAATCATAACGTCATCGTCCCCACTTACTCAAGCAAATGAATAGAATATGAATGTTGAAATCATCATTGGTTCAAACAAGCTCTGTTTTAATGAATCCATCAAAGCAAACCGATGAGGATGTAACATGAAAAAGAATACAATTATCGCAACAATCGCCGCCTTAGTTATTGCTCCTTCTATCGCATTCGCGAAAGATCACGCTCAAAACCAATCAAACTTGCAGTTTAATGGTCCTGTCACTGTGGAAAAATTGGACGCCTTGCTAAACGACTCCAATATGTTTACTGAAAAAGATGTAGTCGTTGAAGGTAACTTATTACGTCAAGTTCGCGCGGATAAGTTTGTCTTTAGCGATGGTTCCGGTGAAGTCATGGTCGAACTGGATGACGATATTCAGCTAAACACTCCGGTTGATCACACGACTAAAGTCCGTCTGTTTGGTGAATTTGAAGGCGGAAATAAGCCAGAAATTGAAGTCGAGCAACTGGTGATCATGTAAAACAACCCCGATTGCTTTGGATATCAGCATGATGTGGTGAGCATTACAGCTAAATGGTGACGGCAAGCACTTAAAATGATAGCTTTATCAATCTTGGTCTGCTTTTTGCAGACCATTTTTTTGTTCATTTTAATCATCTTGCCCGGAGACACCATGCTAGGTAAAGCTCTAAAGGTTGCAGCCTTTGGTTTGTGCGCTGTTTTGCCACTTTCCGCACATGCAAATAATTTCAACTACAACACGATGGAATTTCGCATGGGCACTAGCCCTGGTACATTTGGTGGCGAGTTCAATACCTACTTTACAGAAAACACCCACTTCATTGCTCGCGCAGACAGTGAGTTTAGCGGAGACTGGGATATTGCTGGTGGTATTGGCTTTAACGGCCCAGCAGGCCAATTTGCAGATATTTATGGCCAAATGTTGGTACACAACATTAAAGAAAACGGCAGTGATAAAGTGGGTGACGAGTGGCGCACTGAGGTGAATATTGGTACTCGTATTTGGTTCATGCAAAATGTTGAGCTACATGCACGTATCGGTCAAATAATGGATAACGACGATTCCAATACCGTTTATAATTTTGGCGCAAGATTCCACTCTACTCAGCAACTATCACTTGGCGCGGATTTCAAAAATAATGGTGTCTATGGCCAACAAATTGTGATGTCTGCTCGTTTTGCATTTTAATTAAGTAACTAAGCAGTTGCATTAATAAGTGTGTGATTCAATAAAAATGGCCTCCGGTTTCGGAGGCCATTTTTGTTAAGTACCGATTGTTAGCAGGAACTAGTAACAAGGCTTTAATTTTTTCCGGATTTTTTAGGTTTATCTTGGACATACTTTTTCGATACATCCACAACGGCGATATCTCTAAAAAAGCTTCGACCAAGTAAAATTGGAAACTTCATATGCCCACGCTCAGCTAACGTAAACTCTGTCTTTTCTTTGTGGTCACCGACGGTAATATACGCTTTTACTACCGCTCGTTTATCCACCTCTTCTGACGATGACTGCTTGATTTTAGCCCAGCGCTCTACAGGTACTTTAAACTCTTTAGTTTCTTTATCGCCCAAGTCGATCTTAAACTGAACCCAATCTTTACCATCACGCTCAAACGGAACAATGTCTGTCGCGCTAATTGATGATGTTGTCGCCCCTGTATCAACCCTAGCTTTGAAGGTTTGATCAATTTCAGGAACGTAAACCCACTCTTCAGAACCAAGAATCAACATGCCGTCTGGTGTCTTTGTCACTTTGGCTGGTTTTGTCGGTTTTGGCTCGGGCTTTTTCTCAGGTTTTACTTCAGGCTTAGGCTCAACCTCAGGCGTTGGATCAACCTCTGGTTTCACTTCTGGCTCTACTTTGACAGGTTCTTCGACCTTCGGCGACTCAGGCTCAGCAGGTTCCGGCGTCGTTTGAGTTGACGTACAAGCAATTAAACTGCCGCTCATCATAAGCGGCAGAATCAGTTTCCAGTTTTTCATCCACACTCCAATTAAGCTTGAGATACTTTCTTAATTGCGTCCGCTACGTATGGAATATGAGTTTCGGTAAGTCCAGCGATGTTAATTCGACCATCGCCAACACCATAAATGCCATAATCTTCACGCAGTTGCGCCATTTGGTTTTCACTAAAGCCTAGCACAGTAAACATGCCTTTGTGACCCTCAATGAAGTCAAATTGATCGGTATTATGGTTGTTTCTCAATTCGTTACACAAACTTTGACGAAGACTAACCAAACGATGTTGCATTTCACTCAACTCTTGCTTCCAAACGGAAGTCAGGTTGTCATCTTGAAGAATCGTCTTAACCAAAGCCGCTCCATGATCGGGTGGCATCGTGTAAGTAGAACGCGCTAACGTCAGTAACTTGCCTTTTGCGTTGGCCACGTCTTGCATGTTCTTACCAACGACAATCGCCGCACCTGTGCGCTCGCGATATAGGCCAAAGTTCTTCGAACATGATGTCGTAATTAACATCTCTTCAACGTTATCTGCCATGAAGCGAAGCCCTTTTGCGTCTTCCTCTAAGCCATCACCAAAGCCTTGGTAGGCAATATCAACAAATGGCGTGAAACCGTTCTTCTGTGACAATTCCGTAATGGCTTGCCAAGCAGAAAAATCGATATCTGCGCCTGTTGGGTTGTGACAACAACCATGCAGTAATACAACATCAGAAGGCCCTGCTTTCGCAAGATCATCCATCATTTTTGCTGTGTCTACTTGTTTCGTTTCTGGAGAAAAGTAATGGTAGAACTTAACTTTAAGACCTGCCGCTTCCATCACTGGTTTATGGTTTACGTAGCTAGGGTTTGAAATCCAAACCGTCGTATCTGGCTGTGCGACCTTCATCAGGTCACCTAACATACGCAGCGCACCACTTGCACCTGGCGTTTGAATGGCAGCAACACGATCCATTGCTGACGTTCCCGTCAGTAGCAAATCGATCATGCTTTTATTAAATTCTTCGCAACCCGCAAGACCAACGTACGATTTGGTTTTTTGAGTTTCAACAACGACATCCTGCGCCATTTGAATGGCTTTCATGATTGGCGTTTCGCCTGCGCTGTTCTTATAGACGCCAATACCAAGGTCAACCTTGTTTGGACGGTCATCGTTACGGTATGCAACGGATAGAGATAAAATAGGATCTAATACGGGAGTTGGGAGATTAGAAAACATGAAAGTCATAACCCTTTGAAATTCAAGTACCGAACCTCACGTTAACACCATCGCAAAAAATGGCGAAATGATTTTTCACTTATTTCATCAATTAGAGAACAAAATTCTGGGTTACGATAAGTTTTGTGCGCTCTATCGGTTATAAAAAGAACGATTCACTCCTCAATATACCAATCCACTCTTCCGTTTTTCCTAAATTCTCTTGGCGTCATGCTCGACCACGCTTTAAAACGTGTACTAAAGTTGGCACTAGTTGGATATCCGACTATCTCTCCAATATGTTGAATCGGCCATTCTGTTGAACGAAGTAACCTAGCAGCGTATTCCATGCGCATACGTGTTAAATGTGCCATCGGGCTTCGACCGAACTGCTTTTGAGTCAGACGGTGCAAATGTGGCTCCGAACATGGATATAAAGCTGCCACTTGCTCGACACTCCAATCCTTATGGAGCTGACGCTGGACAAGATCGAATACGCGCCGAAGCCTCAATTGGCTGCGTGATATCGACTCTGAGGGCGGCATGTTTAACATCAGCTCTAACTGAGCCACGCTATGTGCACCAACCGCACCACCATAATCAATAGGAAGATTAATACTGCGTAACAACGTTTGGATACACGCATACATCACCTCAGGTGCAGATGTGAGCTGGTAACTAATATTACTCTCTATCATTGGCCATGATCTATCAGGAGCAAGAAAAAGCCATGCGATCTGCCAGAGTTCCTCTTCCATACCAAAACCGTTTTCAACACCTGCTGGCACCGTGATCAACGAGCCAGGCTCCAAATCATATCGACACGCCCCACTTTCTAACCAACCTTTACCGCGCACGGTGTAAAGCAGCATGTTGTTTTTTTTGGTTTTTACGATAAACAGAGAAGAAGTCACGACAGGTTGCAATTCCGCACTGCACAATGCCTCTCTCCTCCAATGCCAGTACTCGACTGTAATCAATAAACTCTTGATAGGTTTTTTCTGAAATCGCGTAGCGTTCTTGTTTATCTTCCATGATTTATTGGCTCACATATACACTAGTGGAGAGTTTTACAAAGGTTTTGGATGCCTTTGAAAAATACACCGCCAAATCATAGGGATAAACTACTCGCATTAATCTTTAAGGAGAAATGCGATGCTCTTAACACGCGAATACATCGATAAAGCACTTTGGCAAAAGCTGATTGCGATTGGCCTTCCTGTTTCACTTCAATCCATGCTTTTTGCGTTACTCGGCGTCGTGGATATTTTCATGGTGAGCCAACTCGGCGAATCCGCCACTGCAGCCGTTGGAGTCGGAAATCGCATTTTTTTCTTTTAACCTTGCAGTCATTTTCGGTCTTTGCGGTGCAGTAACGGTGCTGGCTTCTCAATATTACGGCTCAGGGAATCTGGCAGGAATTCGCAGAACGTTGGCGCAATCTTGGTTTATTTCCATTTTAGTGACGCTGCCGTTTATTGTTCTTTATGCGATTTTTGATAAAGAGATCGTCTCTTTCATGTCAGACGATCCTGAATACGTCACTTATGCACGTGATTATCTTGTGGTTACGGGCTTTAGTCTCATTGCAACGGCGATAGTGGTACCTATTGAAGCGGTATTGCGCTCCGTAGGCCAAACCAAACTGGCAACCAACGTCAGTGTCTCGGCTATTGTCGTGAATGTCGTGCTTAATTATGTTTTGATTTTCGGTTTATTCAGCTTCCCTCAATGGGGCGTATTTGGTGCAGCCGTTGGCAGCTTTGTTTCTCGATTTTTCCAAACGGCAGTGTTGATTTACTTTTTCTGTAAACGCTACGCATACCTTATTCCGACCAAGTTCGATTGGACGCAAGGCCGTTTAAAGCAGTATCGTCAAAAATACTTTAAGGTTTCTCTACCCATGTTGGTCCACGATGCGCTCTGGACTGGTGGGCTGATCGTTTACAGCATCATCTATGGTCAATTGGGCGTTTCAGAACTTGCGATCATCTCATTCTTATCACCGATTGAAGGTGTACTGATTTCAACCTTTATGGGATTTGCGGTCGCTGCATCCGTTCTTCTTGGGAATGATATTGGCGCAAAACATTATGATCGGGTCGAGAAAACAGCGTGGTGGTATGTGTTAACCAGCGCAATCTTAGCCACCTTATTGTTTTTCCTAGTGTGGTTGAGCTCGCCTTTGATTCATCATCTATTAGTACTGAGCCCATTAACCGATGCAGAAATGGCACTCAACGTATGCTTAGTCATGGCGCTGGGTATGATTTTGAGAGTGTTTAACATGGTAGGGATTGGAGGCGTACTAAAGAGCGGCGCAGATATTCGCTACAGCATTTTCATTGATACGTTTGGTCAGTGGGCTATTGGTATTCCCCTTACCTATTACACTGGTATGGTACTCGGGTTGCCTTTGCATTTTGTCTTGATGTCTCTGCTAGCTGAAGAATTTGTGAAAGGCGTACTGACGACTTATCGTATCCAATCTAAACGTTGGATAAACAATATGGTCGAAGATGACCAAACAGTGACAGCGTAACTGAAAATACACTGACGAACTCACACCAAAAGGGCTCACACGTTATGCACGTGTGAGCCCTTTTTATGTTTGGAGAATGCTTGATTAAATATCCGTAAAGCGATGAATGATTTGGTTTGAACTGCCACGCCATTCGAGATTGAGATCTTTCTTGTCTTGTTCAAACTTACCATCAATCAAAACGTCGATGTATTGCACCACTTCTCTTTGCGCGTCATCCAGTTCAGCCAGCGTGTAGCCTGTCCAAACCCAGATGTCTTTACCGGGACACTCTTCTCTCACCCTTTTCACGATCTTTAAAATATGAGGCACATTAGCAGGATGAAGCGGATCTCCGCCCGACAACGACAAACCGCGACGTTTAATGCGCGTGTCATTCAAGTCATTGATGATTTTGTCTTCCGCTTCTTGCGTGAACAACACTCCCGAATCCAATCGTTGCGTCGACTGGTTATAACAGCCACGACACTGATGTACGCACCCCGACACAAACAATGTGCAGCGCGTACCCGGTCCGTTAACAACGTCAATTGGATAATATTGGTGGTAGTTCATAATGCGTCTCTTTGTTATCGCGAAAAAGAAAATCAACCTAAAGCAGGTTGATTTTCAAAGTGTTGAATCGAGTGGTAATTAACCTTATAGGTGTTTCACTCGACGTTTAACTTCTTCTTGTTTGCCGAAGTTAAACGGACGTGCGTCTGGGCTGCCCAAGTAGCCACATACGCGACGTGTCACCGATACTTTGGTTGAATCGTGGTTGCCACAACTCGGGCAAGTAAAGCCTTTGCTTGTACATTCAAACTCGCCGGTGTAACCACATTCGTAACACTCATCAATCGGAGTGTTGGTTCCGTAGTAAGGAACGCGGGTGTAACTGTAGTCCCACACGTTTTCTAGCGCTTCTACGTTACGTTGCATGTTCGGGAACTCACCGTAACAGATGAAGCCACCGCTTGAAATTTCAGGGTAAGGCATCTCGAAGTCGATCTTATCGTAAGGGTTAACTTTCTTCTCAACATCCAAGTGGAAGCTGTTGGTGTAGTAACCTTTGTCTGTTACGCCTTCAATCAAACCAAACTCTTTGGTGTCGATGCGGCAGAAACGACTACATAGGTTTTCACTTGGTGTTGCATACAAGCTAAAACCATAGCCAGTTTCGTCAGCCCATTGGTTCACCGAATCTTTTAGATGTTTGATGATCGCGACCGCTTTTTCGCGCAGTACGGCATCATCGTAAACGTGCGCTTCAGTACCAAACAACGCGTTGATAGTTTCATGCACGCCAATGTAGCCTAGAGAAATTGACGCACGGCCGTTTTTGAAGATTTCTGCAATCGAATCGTCTGCTTTCAAGCGCACACCACATGCACCTTCCATATATAGAATTGGTGCAACGCGCGCTTTTACGTTCTCTAAACGAGAAATACGCGTTTCCAGTGCTTTACGAGCAAGACGTAGACGATCATCAAGCAGTTCATAGAACTTCGCTTCGCTGCCTTTTGCGCGAAGCGCGATACGTGGCAAGTTCAAGCTAACTACACCAAGGTTGTTACGACCTTCATGGATAAGTTCGCCATTCTCTTCGTAAGTACCTAGGAAGCTACGACAACCCATCGGTGTTTTGAATGAACCCGTTACTTCCACTACTTTGTCGTAGTTAAGAATGTCTGGGTACATACGCTTAGACGCGCACTCAAGCGCAAGTTGCTTGATGTCGTAGTTTGGATCTTCTGCCTTGTGGTTTAGACCGTCTTTAATACCGAACACCAATTTAGGGAATACGGCGGTTTTACGGTTTTTGCCAAGACCAGCGATACGGTTTTTCAAAATCGATTGCTGAATAAGACGAGACGCCCAGCTTGTACCAAGACCAAAACCAAACGTTACGAATGGGGTTTGCCCGTTCGCCGTGTGTAGTGTGTTTACTTCGTACTCTAACGATTGGAATGCGTCGTAACACTCTTTCTCTGTGCGCGCTCTAGCGAACTCTTCTGGCTCAGCAATGTTCCACTCTTTCGCGATTTCTAAATGCTTTTCATAGCTCGTGATGACGTAAGGTTCTAGCACTTCGTCAATACGGTTGATGGTTGTACCGCCATAAATATGGCTAGCCACTTGAGCAATAATTTGCGCCGTTACGGCAGTCGCAGTTGAAATCGATTTAGGCGTATCGATTTCTGCATTACCCATTTTGAAGCCGTGCGTTAGCATGCCTTTCAAATCGATAAGCATACAGTTAAACATCGGGAAGAATGGTGCGTAATCCAGATCGTGGTAGTGAATGTCACCCACTTCGTGTGCTTGAACCACATCACGAGGCAGGATGTGCGTTTTCGCGTAGTGCTTCGCCACGATACCAGCCAACAAGTCACGCTGAGTTGGGATAACTTTGCCGTCTTTGTTCGCGTTTTCGTTAATCAAATCAAGGTTACTTTCTTCAATCAAGCCTTCAATTTCACGAGTTAGTGCACTTTGCTTTTCACGCGCGATGTCGCGGTCATGGCGGTATTCAATATAAGAACGTGCTAGGGCTTTGTAAGGACCTTGCATGAGCTCATTCTCGACTAAGTCTTGAATCTCATGGATGTGAACTTCATCGTGATCTTTTAGCTGTAACTCGACAGCAAGAGCGACATTAAGAGCATAAATGGCGACATCTTTATCTTTGTTTTCCGCTGCCGCTTCAACTGCTGCTTGGATACGATCCCTGTTGAACGGAGCTCTTGAGCCGTCACGCTTGATTACGATTGGTTTCACTTTCTTCTCCTTACCCCAGCATACTCACAGAGTTATCCACAAACACACTATATGGGGTTATTTTTTATTCTGCTAACACAATATATTGTGGCGTATTTAACGAAAAGCACCACTTGAAAACATTGATTTTGATCAATAAAGATCGGCTAGCGGACAAGAACAAATCGATCTTATTGGTACTGATCTCAGTTGAGAAGAAAACCATGAAAATTGCAAAATTGGTACGAAATCTACTTGCTTTTTTTAGAGCGCTTATAGGATAAAGGTTGGAAAGGAATACGCTAAAATCCAGGAGTGAAACAAGCCAATATGCGATCACTATTTGTTACTGCCTTATTAATTTTTAGTTCAACGTCACTTGCTCAAAACTCCATCAACTTAACCAGTTGGAATATAGAATGGCTGTCTATAAATGGAGGTAAGGTTTCTAGAACCAGTGACGATTTCGTCAAACTCAACCAATATGTGGATAAAACTCAAGCCGACATCATCGCCTTTCAGGAGGTCGACTCCAAAGCCGCGGTTCAAAAAGCCGTAGGTGATGGCTACGCGATTTATCTCTCTGATCGAGCTCAATCAAACAATAAGCACCTTCAGTTTTCTGATACCAATCAGTACACCGGTTTTGCTGTGCGCAAAGACATTGAAGTGTCTGACCCAGCAGACTTCTCAATCACGCGTGGTAATAGCAAGTTGCGCTTTGCCAGTTACATCGTCGTTAACCCAAGCCAAAAGGACGAGCTTCACCTACTCTCTGTGCATCTAAAAGCAGGATGCAGCGGAGCGTACAAAAACAGTCGTGATTGCCAGACACTGAGTCAACAAGGAGAAGCACTTGCGAAATGGATGAGCGAGAGAGAAAAGAAAAAAGAGCAGTATGCCGTAATGGGCGATTTCAATCACAACTTGTCGTATCAACGTGATTGGTTGTGGGCGATCATGACGCTCGGTAACGATGCACAATTGGTAACGCGAGATACTCAAGCCGATTGCAAGGTTCGCTCAAATAAGAACCCAAGCAAAACACACCAATTCCGCTCTTTGATTGATCACATTATTGTTAGCCCGCAAATACAAGCGAAAAACGCGCATCAAACGCTGTTTAGTTCACAAGATGTTTTGGATTACAAACTGAGTGACCATTGCCCTGTAAACGCAACGGTAACGCTTAACTGAACGAACAAAATAGCCCAGCATGTGCTGGGCTATTTTATGTTGTTTGCCAGATAGACGTTTAACTAGTTAACAAGAGAAACCGTTCTATCAAAGCGCTCTTGGATTCAGCAGCACTACGTCACCCTGCTTTAACCCCGTTCGCACTCTCCCCAACTCTCCAAGCTGGATAAGTCGAGTTTCTACCTCACCGCTGTCTTGCACCACTTTTACGTAGTCCAATTGGCCAACTTGGTAAACTGCCTCTTTTGGCACGCGAAGTACAACATCGTCGGTCAAGGTCAACGCGACTTTGGCGTATGTACCTGGATAGATAGCCGTTGGCGGCTCAAATTGAAGCTTTACGGTATAACTGCGCGAGTTGGCATCTGCCGACGGCGTCACTTCTTTTACAGCCGCTTGCGCGTTGAGGTTGTAAGACGGAAAAACAACGTCCACTTCTTTATCATAAGTCACATAAGGCATGACAGACTCAGCAAAGTTCACCTCTATTTCCAACGAGTTTGGATTGTACATTGATAAAAGCAAAACCCCCGGCGTCGCGGTATCACCTTTGTTGATGGGCTTTTGCGTGATCAAGCCATCAAACGGCGCAGTAATAATGCTGTAGCCAAAGGTCGTTTCCGCCTCAGAGACCGCCGCCTGCGCTTTATTAAAGTTGGCTTGTGCGGTTTGCAACGCACTTTCCGCTTGGTCAAATTGCGATTGAGGGATCAGCTTTTTGTTTAAAAGCGCTCTGACACGAGAAAACTCCTTTCTCGCCGCATTGAGCTGCGCTTGTGCAGAGGATAAAGCCTGCTCACTTTGACGAACTCGCGCGTCGAGATCATCGCTTTCTAGCCGCGCCAACACGTCTCCTTGCTTCACTCTATCGCCAACCTTCACCAATACCTCCATCACCGATGCCGTTAACCGTGCCGCGATATCGGCGTGCTGCTCTGCAACGACGACGCCCGGAAACTCTCGAACAACCGGTTCGCTGGTTAACATCAGTTGATGTGTCTCTGCGTTATTTACATCAATCTGATTGGTTTTCGCGTCATGTTCTGTCGGCAACTTTTCTGTAAAAAATCCAGCCATATAGAGAAAAAGAAGCGCGAGTATGGCAAACAGAATCACGCCTAACCATTTGGTATCTAATTTCATTGCTCTTCCTCCATCTGAGGTAATCCATGTCCTTTGGTGTTTTGGTATGCAAGGTTGTAAACCACCGGAACCACAAGCAACGTAAAGATGGTCGAGGCGGTAATTCCGAATATGATTGCCCATGCCAAACCGTTAAAAATTGGATCTAACGTAATCACGACGTTACCCAGTAACGTTGTACCCGCGGTCAGTAATATTGGTCTCATACGAACAACACCAGATTCAATCAACGCATCATGTAGGCTACGACCTTCAGCCAGCGATTGCTGAACAAATTCAATCAAAACGAGTGAGTTACGCACCACAATCCCTGCTAGCGCAATCATGCCGATCATCGCGGTCGCCGTGAACAGAGCCGGGTTCGGGTAATTACCGATATCACTGCTTAACACATTCAAAATCCAGAACCCCGGCATAATCCCAATCACGGTCAGAGGTATCGCCAGCATGATGATGCCCGATACCGCAGGTAAACCAGTTTGAATCAACATCACCACAAATACGCCAAGCAGCGCAGCGCCATAAGCAATACCTAAATCGCGGAATACGTCCACTGTGATTTTCCATTCCCCCTCACCACTCCAAACCACTTCGATGTTGTCTGGCACGCTCCAAGTGACACCAGCTCCATTGCTCAAGTACGTGCGATCTTGCCAGTGACGATGCACATCTTCCGCGTGAGTTGTATCTTGGTCAGCCATCACATCGGCAATCACTTCACCCGGAACACGCCCAACTACCTCGGCGTAGACATACACAACAGGCTTGAGGTTTTTATGGAAAATCGGTTTGTCCGCTGCGCGTTTCACAAAATGACCGACTTCAGACAACTGCACGATAGGCTGAGGAGCATCCACAACAGCCCCATTGGATTCTACTTTTGCAATCCCCGGACGGCCTCGCACATAAAGCTGCTCTAGTTGATTCAGGTTATCTCTGTCTTCGCGTCGGAGCTGCACTTCGATAGGTAGTGGGTCCACTTCTCTTGGATCGGCGATATAACCGAGCACTTTGGCGTTCGCGGCGGTAATAAGCGTGTTATTGATATCAGCAACAGAAACACCAGACAGCGCCGCTTTTTCTTGATCAACGATGAATTGCCACGTTTCTAAATCACCTTGGATGCTGGTATCCACCTCAGAAACCAACTGTTCTTTGCGAAGCCTATCCGCGACTTTCTCTGCTTGAATCATCAGATCTTCATAAGATGTCGCTTCATCACCGTAAACTTCTGCCGTAATGGTGGCGATAACAGGCGGGCCTGGCGGCACTTCGACTAGCTGCACGTCAGCGTCAAACTTATCTGCAATCTGCTCTAAATCCGCCCTGAGTCGTGTCACCAGTTCGTGTGATTGCATTGCGCGCCGATTCTTCTCTGCAAGAACGACTCGAAGCTCGCCTTGGTATGGTTCGCTACGCATAAAGTAGTGGCGCACCATGCCGTTGAAATCCATTGGGGAAGCGGTGCCTGCAAAGCCCGACACACTTGTCACTTCCGGCACCGTCATTAAATAGTCCGTAAAGCTCGACAGCGCGTTGGAGGTATCCACAAAGCTTGAAGACTCTGGCATGTTTAATACCAATTGGAACTCATTTTTATTGTCATAAGGCAGCAACTTGAGTGGAACTAAGCGAAGTGCTGGCAACAATGCTGCCAAGACGAACAACAAGGCAACCAAACCAAGGAAAAGCCACGCTTTCTTACGACTTTCAAGTAGCGGAATCAACACACCACGATACAAACGATACATCGGCGAAGATTGGATGTCATAGTGGCCGTTTTCCTCAGCACCTTTGAGTAGCTTCTTGGCAAGCCAAGGCGTGATCATAAACGCGACAACGGTACTAAAGATAACGCTGATCGGAACGTTGAACGCCAGTGGCGCCATGTAAGGCCCCATCATCCCAGTGATAAAAAACATCGGCGTAAACACGATAACAATCGCGACCGTCGACATTAACAAGGCGCTACGAATTTCTGCCATGGCGAGAACAATCGCGTTGGTTCGTGTTAGATTTTTGCGTTTGAGGTAGCGTTCAATATTGTCGATGCTGGCGATCGGATCGTCCACGATCAAACCTAGCGCCAAAATCAACGCAAAGAGTGTGACTCGGTTGATGGAATAGCCAAATGCCAAGTCCATCCCGAGCGCGGCACCATAGCTAATCGGAATCGCGATACCAACCACCAATGCGCTTCGCCAGTTCAAAAACAAACCGACAAACACCACGACCGTTAGAATAGAGATGCCAAGGCTTGATACCAAGTTGTTTACTTTCGCATTCGCCGTTTCGCCATAGTCACGAATGACTGCAACTTGAACTTGTGGAGGAAACTGCTCGGATTGAAGCGCCGCCAGTTTATCCCGAACAGACTGAGCGACGTTAACCGCGTTCGAGCCTTTTTGTTTAGCGACAGAAATGAACACCGATGGGTATGCTTCATCGTGGTTTTTATCGCGATACCAAGTATCGGATGTTGCCTCACCTTCACCGTCGTAAATACGCGCGACATCTTTCAAATAAACGGGTTTGGCATTGAGCACCGCGATAACAAGATCGCCAACCTCTTCGGCGTTAGTCAGAAACCGCCCCGACTCCAATGTGTAATTTTGCCCGTTTACGCGAACGTTCTTGCCTTGGGTTTTGCTATTACTGAGCTGAATGGCCTGTTCGAGGTCATCGATGGTTACTTTGAAGTTTGCCATCGCAACGGAATCAAGCTCTATCTGGATTTTTCTCGGCTCACCGCCAATCACTCCCACCTTGTTGGTGGCATCCAATGATTTAATGCCTAACGTGGCTTGGTCTGCAATACGTCTCAACTGATGGCGATCGAGAATGTCTGGATCGGTGGAATAAATTGCGGCAACAACAATGGGTACATCATCGATTTCAACAGGCTTTACAAGCCAGTTAGTGACAGAAGGAGGAACTTTGTCTTGGTTGGAGTAGAGTTTGTTGTAAAGCTTAACCAGAGCATCTTCGCGGTTTTCGCCGACATAGAAACGAACGATGACTTGCGCAGCACCTTCCATTGACGAAGAATAAACGTATTCCACACCGTCAATTTGGCTAACAAGCTTTTCTAATGGTTCAGTGATTTGATTTTCGACTTGAGAAGCGCTTAGTCCGGGAGCCGAAACCAATACATCCGCCATCGGCACAACGATTTGCGGGTCTTCCTCTTTCGGGGTCAGCCACAAAGCCGCGGCACCGACCATAAGCGCGAGTAAAATCATGATCGGAGGGAAAAAGCTGTTCATCACGGACTGAACAAAACTTCGCTTTAGTTTGTCGGGCATCCTTTCCCCTCCATATCAGATTGATTGTTTACGCGTTCGCGGTTTTCATCTTCTTCGCGTTACGGTAAGTAATGATCGCCTTCGCGAACAGAGATCCAACTAACATCGCAAGGAAGAACACCACAATGCTCACGTTGCCTAATGCCAGACTCGCAACCGCAGGGCCAGGGCAAATACCTGCCAAACCCCAACCTAAACCAAAGATGGCCGCACCAGATAACAAACGTCCGTCGATGTTCTTATTGGTTGGTGTGCAAAACGCTTCACCGCTAACTGATTGTTTTCTCGGCTTGATGATTAAAAAATAGCTTGGCATGAATACCGCGAGTGCGCCGCCCATCACAAAAGCCAAACTTGGATCCCAACTGCCAGAAATATCTAAAAATCCAATGACTTTCGCTGGGTCGATCATACCAGACACCGCAATGCCCATACCGAATAACACACCGCTCAAAAGAGCAGAAAAACGAAAAATAGTCTTGTTCATGGAATCTCTCTTAAACTAGGTGAAGTCGAACGAATACCGTTAGGCCAGCGACAGCCATAAATACACAGGTCGCCACAATAGAGCGCTTAGACAAACGGCCCATGCCACAAATGCCGTGCCCACTAGTACATCCGTTACCCAGTCTGGTTCCGATTCCTACCAATAAACCAGCGGCAATCACCATCCCTAAAGAAAGGTTCGCGGTACTAGGAACCGCAACGCCCAACATCAGAACGCTAATCAAGCCACCAGCTATCATTCCAACCGCAAAAAGCAATCGCCACGAATAATCGCCTTTTTTCGGTGACATAATGCCATTCATAATTCCACTGATTCCGGCAATTTTCCCGTTAACCAACAACAATATAGTGGCGGAGATCCCTAACAAAAGGCCACCAAACAACGATTCCCATGGAATAACGTTTAACATTATTTACCTCTAAAATCTTAGCTACGAATTAGTTACAGAAAACGCTATGAAGCGCCTTTATTAATGACTCAACTCTCGGTTCTGACAACGAATAAAACACTTGCTGTGATGCCTTACGAGCCTTGATCAATTTGTGTTTGCGAAGCACCGTCAAGTGCTGTGAAAAGGCGGATTGGCTAAGAAACGAGTTCTTTTGTAGCTCCCCAACACCAACCTCACCTTGGGTCAGTTGGCACAACACCATTAGCCTTTCCGGATGTGCCATTACTTTTAGGAGATCAGCAGCTTCATTGGCATTGCCTTTCATTGCTGCTACATCCATATCTGTATAGCTCATGACTCACCTCTATATTAAAAACTAAATTAGATACTACTAAAGTAACATATTTAGTCAACACTAAATTAGTAATGATTAATTTAGATAAATTAACATTAGACATTTCTAATTTAGATAATTATAGTGATGAATATCAAAGGATGGCGTTCTCAGTTTGAGAGTACGAAGGAGAAGAGTTATGACGTTAGAAAATGCAGTACGAATTTTTGCAGGCACGATGGTATTGATCTCGGTCATACTAACCGTATTCGTTCACAGTAACTTCATTTGGTTCACCGTGTTTATCGGCGTTAATCTTATTCAAAGTGCTTACACGGGAATCTGCCCTGCTGCTTATTTTTTAAAGAAATTTGGTTTTAGATAATCTAGAGCGTAGTGACCTTTCACACAGGCTATTCGTGAAAGGTCAGTTCGCCCTAAAACTTGGAGTTAAAAATGACTAAGATCTTAATCGTCGGTGGTGTTGCAGGTGGTGCATCTGCGGCGGCGCGTGCTCGTCGTCTAAGCGAAGATGCCGAAATCATCATGTTTGAACGTGGCCCATTCGTTTCATTTGCCAACTGTGGCTTGCCTTATCACATCGGCGGCGATATCCAAGAACGCAGTAAGTTACTACTACAAACGCCAGAAAGCTTTTTAGCACGCTTTAACGTTGATGTTCGCGTGATGAATGAAGTGGTTTCTATTAACCGACAGGACAAAACCGTTACGATCAAAAACCTGTTGGATGAGTCTGAATACGTAGAATCGTACGATTTTCTACTGCTTAGCCCAGGTGCTGGCCCTATTGTTCCGCCAATCCCAGGTCTCGATAACCCGCTCACCCACTCACTACGTAACATTCCAGATATGGATCGCATCATCGAAACGATCCAAATGAACAAGCCAGAGCATGCTACGGTTGTTGGCGGCGGTTTCATCGGTTTAGAAATGATGGAAGCCTTCCACCAACTTGGCATTAAAACCTCTCTGATCGAAATGGCAGACCAAGTCATGACGCCAGTAGACCGTGAAATGGCAGGCTTTGCTCATGCAGAAATTCGTGACAAAGGTGTAGACCTCAAACTTGGCGTCGCGCTTGAATCTGTGAAATTCGTACCTAACGAGCACGTTGCAAGTTTCGACTCTGGTGAGAGTGAGAAACACCAACACCTAGAAGGTGAATTAGAGTTAACACTGAACAACGGTGAAAAACTCACTACCGATATTCTGATCATGGCAATCGGTGTACGTCCTGAGACAAAACTGGCGCAAGAAGCTGGCCTTCAAATTGGTGCGCTAGGTGGTATTTACACGAACGAATACATGCAAACCAGCGATCCATCTATCTACGCTGTCGGCGACGCGATAGAAGAGAAAGACTTCGTGACTGGCGAGCAAACTCTAGTGCCACTTGCAGGCCCGGCAAACCGTCAAGGTCGTATGGCTGCCGATAACATGCTAGGTCGCAAAGAAACTTACCAAGGTACACAAGGTACTGCGATTTGTAAGATCTTCGACCTTGCTGTGGCTTCAACAGGTAAAAATGAGAAACAATTGAAACGCGCTGGCGTTGAATACGAAAAAGTGTACGTGCATACCGCAAGCCACGCGAGCTACTACCCTGGTGCAGAAGTGGTGTCGTTCAAAATGTTGTTCGATCCAAAATCAGGCAAGATTTTAGGTGCTCAAGCAGTTGGTAAAGACGGTATCGACAAACGTATTGACGTTATGGCTGTTGCACAACGTGCTGGCATGACGGTTGAACAACTGCAGCATCTTGAACTGACTTACGCGCCACCTTACGGCAGTGCAAAAGATGTGATCAACCAAGCGGCGTTTGTGGCAAATAACATCATCAAAGGTGACGCAGCGGCGATTCATTACGATGAAATCGACAACCTGACTGAAGATCAAATTCTCCTCGACGTCCGTAACCCGGGTGAATTGGAGTCTGTTGGTTATCTTGAAGGGGCAATCAACATTCCGGTTGATCAGCTACGCCATCGTATGGGTGAACTACCAAAAGACAAAGAGATTGTGATTTACTGTCAAGTAGGCTTGCGCGGTAACGTGGCATACCGTCAACTGGTCAACAATGGTTACAAAGCTCGTAACTTGATTGGTGGATACAGAACACTCAAATTCTCGCGCTTATAACGGGATAATAAAAACAGAGAAAACCGAGGGATTGGTTTTCTCTTTTGTTTATTTACATGGACTCAAATCTAACTCATTAACCTTCTATCGCCAAACGGACTGCCGCTTGAGCATGGATAGAAGTGGTATCAAGTAGCGTAACATCGGTGTGACTTTGGTTTACAAGTAAGGCAATTTCAGTGCACCCGAGAATCACAGCTTCAGCTCCCTGCTCTTTTAGTTTTTCAATGATTTTCAGGTATATCGTTCTCGATTCCTCTTTGATTTCACCTTGGCATAACTCTTTATAAATAATGTTATGCACTATAGAGCGATCATCTTGAGCAGGAGTTATGACATCCAGCCCATAGAGGTCGGAAAGCCGTCCTTTGTAAAAGTCTTGCTCCATTGTGAATTGAGTACCTAGGAGTCCGACCTTTTGAACCTCTTTCTCACGAAGTAACTCAGCAGTCGCGTCTGCGATATGTAGTATGGGGATATTAATGCTGGCTTCAATTTGAGGAGCAACTTTGTGCATTGTGTTCGTACAAATAAGAATAAAATCAGCGCCCCCTTTTTCTATTGAAGATGCAGCATCAGATAGAATACTTGCCGTTTCTTCCCATTTACCTTGGTGTTGAAGTTTCTCTATCTCTGAAAAATTCACGCTATACATACAAACTTTTGCGGAATTTAGGCCACCTAACGCCTCTTTGACCCCTTCGTTGATCAATTTGTAATAACTAAGCGTCGACTCCCAACTCATGCCGCCTAGAAGACCGATAGTTTTCATATAACTCTCCAATCGTTATACACCACTATGGGAGGGGTGTTTTTACAAACAAAATCAACCACGTGAATAGACAGCCTTCTAGCTTTGTCACTAGTGAGAACTGGATAAACCTGCAATCAGAAAAACGAGAACCAAAAAGGACGACTACGCAATTCTCATATCTCCTCGCAACATTGTTACCGCACTTCCAGAAAGCTTAACGCATTCCGGATTCAATAATTCTGTATAAACAACTCCACTTCTCTTGGATGCTTGAAAGCCTTTTAATTGCGCTTTACCGAGCTCTTTAGCCCAGTAAACACATAAAGCGCAATGAGCAGAACCTGTCACTGGATCCTCATCAACACCCACCCAAGGGGCAAAATAGCGAGAGACAAAATCAGCGTCAGTGCTTGATTGAGCAGTGATAACAACTCCACGACCTTTTTGTTTAAGTAACGCACTAAAATCAGGTTCGAGTTGCTCTATCAAAGACTCATCATTGATGACGATCAACTGCTTATTATCAAACTGACCATAAGCAATTACATCAGCCACATCGAGCCCTAAGCCGTGAAGCAAATCTGTGTTAATACTTGCTCGCATATCTAAAAGAGGGGCAGGAAACACCAAATGAATGTCCTCATGATCAAGTTGTGCAGTTAAAACGCCGGATAGCGTGCCAAACTCAATGGTATCACCTGTACTATATAACCCTTGCTCTCTCAGTACGTGCGCCGTGGCCAATGTGCCATGTCCACACAAAGCGACTTCCGTTTCAGGTGTAAACCAACGAAGTTGCATTGTATTTAATGACAGAAACGCGGTTTCAGATAGTGACATCTCTGCCGCTATGGCCAACATCATTTCCTCATCAAGGCTTGATTCTGTGATACACACACCTGCAGGATTGCCTTTGAACACATCTGATGTAAACGAGTCGACCTGAAAAATTTTAACTTCCACAAAATATCCTTAAGTTCTATCAACCACTGTAGAACCATTAGCAGCGCTTAGTGCATTTGTACCACGTAATGTATTGCACCAGTTCTTTGAGCAGTAAACCTTTATTAACTAAGAAGAAACCACTTTTTCTTCTGATGGGATTTATTGGTATTTTGCCGAAGTAATGAACTCACCGAATGTTTCACACCAAACAACAACAGTATTGTATTCAGAAATGGAAATCCCTTGAGGAACCTCAACAACGAAGTTATTGAATGTTTTGACATCACCAACCAAGCTCATCTCAGATTTAAGGTCATTAAACGCTTGTTCCGTTTCGACAAACTTAGGAGATAGATAGAGTTTATAGTCTGGTCCGGGAGCGAGTTTTCCTACCAACGTAATGACTTCAGAACTCAAATGAATTTCTCCCTCTCCCCAATGAAAAGCGTCGCTACCTTTGAGTTCCCTCTTAAACACTGCGCTGTATTCTGCACCTTGCTTGCTCTTAGCAACTTGCTCATCGGTCGGCGCAGGCGGTGCAATAAGAATCGGTAAAGTATAGATACCTATCGCAATACCAATCGCAACAGCCACTAAGTGGCTTAACGTTAATTTAATTATACTTTTCAAGGTCATCTATCTTCTTGTTAGTTTCATCAGCTTAGATTTCGGCTCAAATACAGACATCCGTCAGGTTATACGTCTAATAGCCTAATTTCATTAATATTATACACAAGCTGGACCAATGCGCCTTAATTGCTGCCTTTTAGAGTGCTATCCAATAACCCCGTTATTAACGAAAATAACTATTTAAACTCAGCCCCCTAAGCGCCTTCGACGAAATGATCTAAAGGCAAAGTGAGCAATTAAAAACGGCTGATAATTGATATCAGCCGTTTGCTTATCTGGAATGTCGTTGTGCTGGTTTGGGAACTATTCTGCTTCCACCAAAGCGATCTTATCGGATGTCGATTTTTCCAATTTGATCGCAATAAACTTAGAGGTTGGCGTAAACGTTCTATCCCCATAACTATCTAAAGGAACCAATGGGTTCGTTTCTGGATAGTAAGCCGCCGCCTGACCTGCTGGCACGTCATAGGCAACAAGCGTAAATCCGCTCACGCGACGCTCAACGCCATCTTCCCATAATGACACCATGTCCACTTTGTCGCCCGGTTCAAAACCGAGTTTACGAATATCCACTTCATTGATGAACAGCACTTCGCGCATGCCAAATACACCACGATAACGGTCATTCAAACCGTAAAGTGTCGTATTGTATTGGTCGTGTGAGCGCATGGTTTGCAAAATCAAATCTGGCTTTTGGCCTTTTTCGAGTATCGCTTCGCTGATCAACTGCTTCGGCAACTCGCTAGAGCTGAACTGTGCTTTGCCGCTTGGTGTATTCCATCGACGCTCGGCAGCTGGGTTTACCAAGTGGAATCCACCCGGGTGTTTAAGCTTATGGTTAAAGTCGGTAAAGCCCGGAATCGTGTCGGCAATCAAATCGCGAATTCGGTCGTAATCTTCAATCGCCCACAACCAATCAATTGGTTTTGCCCCGAGTGTAGCATTGGCAATACCGGCAATAATCGCTGGTTCTGAACGCAAATGCTCCGAACGCGGTTTTAGCTGACCAAATGAGATATGCACCATGCTGAAGGTATCTTCAACCGTCACGCCTTGTGGGCCAGTCGCTTGCTGATCAATCTCGGTACGGCCTAAGCATGGAAGAATAAGCGCATCTTTACCTGTGACAAGGTGAGAACGATTTAACTTCGTCGAAATGTGTACGGTTAAATTACAGTTTCGCATCGCGCTGTGCGTACGTTCTGTGTCTGGCGTTGCTTGTGCAAAGTTACCGCCCAAACCGATAAATACTTTCGCTTGCCCTTCTTCCATCGCTTTAATGGCTTGCACAGTGTTGTGGCCTTCACCACGCGGGACGGCAAAGTTAAATCGACTTTCAATTCGATCCAACAACAGATCTGAAGGTTTTTCATCAATACCCATCGTACGGTCGCCCTGAACGTTACTGTGACCACGCACTGGTGAAAGACCCGCGCCCGGCTTACCAACGTTACCTCGTAACATTTGCACGTTTGCGACTTCTTTAATGGTTGGCACAGAGTGACGATGCTGAGTCAACCCCATTGCCCAACACATGATCACACGTTCTGCACGTCGATACATGCTCGCCACCATCTCGATTTCACTTAAATCAAGACCCGATTGTTCCGCGATGTGTTCCCAAGAGGTTGCGTCCACTTCAGCCAAATACTCATCAATACCTATCGTGTGTTGCTTGATGAATTCACGGTCAAATACCGCTTTGCCACCGTTTTGCAATGCCTCGCGTTCCCATTGCAGCAAGAACTTCGCGATGCCACGAAACACTGCCATGTCTCCACCTAAAGCAGGACGCAGGTACGCCGTGTTTGTAGGCTCTGAGCCATTACTCAACATCTCAATCGGCATTTGTGGGTTTTGGAAACGCTCTAATCCGCGCTCTTTGAGCGGGTTTAGACAGATAACCTGTGCACCACGTTTTACCGCTTCGCGCAGAGGTTCAAGCATTCGTGGGTGGTTCGTGCCCGGGTTTTGACCTATCACGAAAATCGCGTCGGCTTCTTCAAAATCATCAAAGATCACTGTGCCTTTACCAACACCAATGGTGTCTTTCATCCCTATTGCACTGGCTTCGTGGCACATGTTGGAACAATCTGGGAAGTTGTTGGTACCGAATGCGCGCACAAATAGCTGATACAAAAACGCCGCTTCGTTGCTTGCACGACCAGAGGTATAAAACTCCGCTTGGTGCGGCGAATCCAATTGATTGAGATGTTTCGCGACAAGAGCAAAAGCCTCATCCCAAGAGACTGGCACATAGTGATCGGATTCAGCATCGTATCGCATTGGGTGCGTGATACGGCCTTGGTATTCCAACCAGTAATCGGTTTGCGTTGAGAGAGAAGAAACGCTGTGATTGGCAAAAAACTCAGGATCAACCAGACGATTGGTCGCCTCCCAGTTTACCGCTTTCGCGCCATTCTCACAGAAATTGACTTTACCACTATCTGGCGACTCACCCCATGCACATCCCGGGCAGTCGAAACCGCCATTTTGGTTGGTTTTGAGCATAGTGCGAATGTTTTTAACTGCATTTTCACTGCCCCACCAACTTCTGGTTACGGCTTTCAGTGCACCCCAACCACCAGCTGGACCTTTGTATGCTTTTATTTGTTCTTTTTGGCTCACGACTTTACTCCTCGCAGATATACCAGCAAGCAGGGTGCCCGTGAAAACAAGCGCGTTATTTATTGAGATAATGCGGAAGTATTGAAGGGCTTAGTTTCTAATCCATGTATTTTTTAATCCAAATAAGTAACCACTCAACATGCTCTCGCTTGTCCGAGCGTTTACTTATCTAGATTCTTGCTATCGGATACCCGCCTACTGTTTCTAAGACTGTTAGATTCAATTTGCATTGTTGCGCCTTGATCTAAATCAAAGATTAAGTCGTTATTCAATATGCGTCCAATTGATAATCCTGACCGAGTGATAAACCAAATCTATGACGAATTTTTCCACTGACGGTCATCACATTTTTAATCAATACAGTTTATGAGGTTAATCGTTTTCCCATTCGATTCCACCTAGTTCGCTTAACGAACTCAATAAAATCGGCATTCTTGATAATAGATAGTATCTATCACACTATAGATACTTTAAATTTGACCCTAATTAATATCAGGAATAGCCTTGATTCAGATCAATTTTGAGTGTGGTTTTATTCTTGACTTGGTTTTGTTTTTCCATTTCCCAGTTAAAACGCTCCAGCGCTTAAAAAGTACGGTAGTGCTGTGCCCTTTTTAGGGAGTTCCCCCCCGTACATGTGACTCACAACGTAAGGTGAACAAGCCATTATGGATATCAAACAACTTAAATATCTCATCGCACTTGAACAGACCAAACACTTTGGTCAAGCCGCCGCATTGTGCCACATTACGCAGCCTACCTTGTCCATGAGAATCCGAAGCTTAGAGGAAGAACTCGACCTCGAATTAATCCAGAGAAGTCAAAGATTTGAAGGATTTACTGAAGCCGGAGAACGCATTTTAGCTTGGGCAAAAACCGTCTTAGCCGCTCATGATGGATTGCAAGCCGAAGCCGCCAACTGCCGTGGTCAGTTGGTCGGTTCACTTCGGCTTGGAATGGTGCCACTCGCCAGCCAAAACCCGATGCAATTGCTCAAACCATTAGCTCAACAGTTCCCTGAGTTACGCTTTCAAATACTCTCCATGACGACCGAACAGATCATAGACCAACTCAATCGCAATCAGCTTGATTTGGGGATGTGTTATGTCGATCAAGTCAACACCGCTTACTTCGATGTTATCGAGCTAGATTCGACCAAACTTGGCGTTTTATTCGATGAGCGTCATTTTGATTTTGCCGAATCTGAAGTGTTGTGGGAGTCACTCAATAACATTCCGCTAGGGCTGCTTTCGAAGGGCATGCACTATCGCCACTCGATTGATCTTAGCTTTGTGAGTAAAGGGCTAGTTCCACAAACCGTCATTGAAAGTAACTCCACCTTTCACTTGATCCAAGCAGTAACCAGTGGCCTTTGTTGCGCCATTATGCCGCTGAATTGTGGATTGGAAGAGTTGAACGATACGCTTCGCATTATCCCTATCGAAGAAGCCGCCGTTCACGCACCGCTAGGTTTGTTAAAGCGAAAACAAGAACCCTTCTCCGCGCTAACCGATCAGTGCTTTGCAGAAGCAAAAAACATATTCAATCGATAACAAGAATACACACGTCAATTTTTGGCATAGACAACGGCTTATGAGGTGATTTCATGAGATGTACTACTCAGTCTTATTTTGAACTGTCCGATTTCAATCAAGCACCACCTCAACCAAGTGCGTTCAATTACCGAGAATTGATTGATGGCCGCCCAGTGCAACAAATGTCGCTGGCGAGTGAATCCGCCTTAGCTATCAGCTACAACGGCATTAGCCAAGCGGTCATGATGGTGACGCCAGGCCATCTGGAAGACTTCGTGAAAGGATTTAGCCTAAGCACAGGCATCGTCCACGACTTCAAAGAGATCAAAGACATTGAAATTGGCGGCGATCACGAATCTCACTATGCGGAAGTGGAAATCAGCAACCGCGCTTTCTGGGCGTTAAAAACACAACGCCGAAATCTTGCTGGGACAACCGGATGCGGCATTTGTGGCGTCGAGGCTCTTGAACAAGCTTTGCCTGATTTGGCGCCGCTGACACCGTCTCTTCCTCCGCGCTCCGATGTATTTGAAGGGCTGCGAGACAAAGTCGCACTGCATCAAGAAGCCGCACGTGAATCTGGCGCGTTACACGCCGCTTTATTTGCAGATTTACAAGGCAGCATCAAGTTGTGCCGAGAGGACATCGGCCGCCACAACGCGCTAGATAAGTTGATTGGCGCATTGGCCAACAATCACATCGAACCTCAAAGTGGCTTCGCAATCATGACAAGCCGTTGCAGCTTAGAGTTGATCCACAAAGCCGTTCGCGCGCGCATCCCCACACTGGTTTGCTTATCTGCACCTACAGCGTTAACCGTCGAATGGGCAAGAAGAAACCATTTGAACCTAATTCACTTGCCAAAACACGGCTCGCCGCGTCTATACAGCCCTGCGCCTTAACACGTCGACCTAGCCGAATTCCTAATATTTCTAACGGAGACCTCTGGGTCTCTTTTGTTTGCTTCTCACTCCCAATTGATACTTAGCGACAAGACACTATTCTCTCCAACCAAACGTGCTCACCCCTTGTCAGCACTAAACTTACGCATATTAATCCGCTTGCATTTGAACGCTTTCCAATCCGATAAGAACCCAGTCAAAAACCCATAAATTAGTAAGGATTTTGTGTGACTCTTTTCACGCTTTTCCGCCTTCCTAGGCATTTCTAGGAATTTTTCCTAGCCGATCTAGGCAACCATCTCATGTGCCTCACAAAACCACTCTCTAGAATTCCGCTCAGTCAAAGGTAACAAGAGCGCATAACGGTCTCCGTTGTGTTTCTAAAACAATTACAAGAGAGTTCATCATGTTAAAATTCCTCGAACAGGTGCGGAAGCCGACCCTCGATCTTCCTGTCGAAGTTAGAAGAAAGATGTGGTTTAAACCGTTCATCCAATCTTACTTGGTCGTATTCATCGGCTACCTAACCATGTACTTGATTCGTAAGAACTTCAATGTCGCGCAAAACGACATGATCTCAACTTACGGTTTGAGCATGACAGACCTAGGTCTTATTGGCCTTGGCTTCTCCATCACATACGGCATCGGTAAAACCGTTGTGTCTTACTACGCTGACGGTAAGAACACCAAGCAATTCCTCCCTTTTATGCTGATCCTTTCTGGTCTTGCAATGCTTGGTTTCAGCTTCAGCATGGGCGGCGGTAGTGCAAGCCTGTTCTTGATGGTGGCTTTCTACGCTCTGAGTGGTTTCTTCCAAAGTACTGGTGGCCCTTCTAGTTACTCAACCATTACAAAATGGACACCTCGTAACAAACGCGGCTCTTACCTAGGCTTGTGGAACATGTCGCACAACGTTGGTGGTGCGGGCGCAGCGGGTGTTGCTCTTTTCGGTGCTAACTACCTATTCGACGGCCACGTAATCGGCATGTTCGTGTTCCCTTCTATCATCGCAATCATCGTTGGCTTTATCGGTATGCGCTTTGGTAGCGACTCACCAGAAGCTTATGGTCTAGGTAAAGTAGAAGAACTTTTCGATGAAGCAGTGAGTGAAGAAGACACCGCCGCTGAAGAAAACCAGATGACCAAGAAAGAAATCTTTGTTGAATACGTTCTTAAAAACAAAGTTATCTGGCTACTTTGCTTTGCAAACATCTTCCTTTACATCGTTCGTATCGGCATCGACCAATGGTCAACGGTATACGCATACCAAGAGCTTGGCCTGTCAAAAGAAACGGCAATCTCTGGCTTTACTCTGTTCGAAGTCGGTGCACTTGTGGGTACGTTGATGTGGGGTTACCTGTCTGACCTAGCAAACGGTCGCCGCGCATTGGTTGCTTGTGTATCTCTTGGTTTGATCATCGTATCGCTTGAGTTCTACCAGCACGCCACTAGCGAGTTCATGTACTTGGCCTCTCTATTTGTATTGGGCTTCTTGGTATTTGGTCCACAACTTCTTATCGGTGTTGCCGCGGTTGGTTTTGTCCCTAAAAAAGCAATCAGTGTGGCTGACGGCGTAAAAGGTACATTCGCTTACCTAATCGGTGACAGCTTCGCGAAACTTGGTCTCGGTATGATTGCAGACGGTACACCTATCTTCGGCTTAACAGGTTGGAAAGGTACCTTCGCAGCCCTAGATACCTCCGCCATGATTTGTATTGTTTTGCTTGCTTTCGTTGCTATCGCGGAAGAGAAGAAGATTCGACACGCGAAGAAGCTTCAACTTGCACAAAACCAAGCCTAACTTCTCTGCGCGCTTTACTTCGGTAAAGCGCGCAAGATCATTAAAATGAGTTGATCAATTCAGTATCATTAAAGGTTTTTCTATTAGCTCCGTTTTGGGGCTTATTGTTGTTAGTCGTCTGCTCTATTTGGTTGTAATAATGATTCATGTTGCTCTAGTTGATGATCACGTCATCGTGCGTTCGGGTTTCGCACAATTATTAAATTTAGAAAGTGATATTACCGTTGTTGGTGAATTCGGCTCTGTCGCAGAAGCACGCACAGGGTTGCCTGCGGTACACCCACACGTCGTCATCCTAGATATTTCCATGCCAGATGAAAGCGGCTTAAACTTTCTTAGCGAAATACCAACTGGCATTGCCTGCGTGATGCTTAGCGTGCATGACTCCCCTGCGATGGTGGAAAAATCACTAAAGCTAGGTGCAAAAGGCTATCTTAGTAAACGCTGTAGCCCAGACGAACTTATTCAAGCCGTGAGAACCAGTGCTTCTGGTGGCTGTTACCTCACATCAGATATTGCACTTAAACTTGCAACGCCTAGCGACAACACCACCTCTCTATGCCAACTGACAAAACGTGAAAACGAGGTCTGTCAGCTACTTGCTACTGGGTTAGATGTCAAGTCAGTCGCGGCAGAGCTTGGCTTGAGCCACAAGACCGTGCATGTTCATCGTGCGAATGCCATCGACAAACTCGGCGTGAAAAACAACGTTGAGCTCGCCAAACTATTTTCTCAAGAGTCCTTTTAATGCGAGCTTATGCTGTTACCACCATTTGCGGACTTTTTGTTATGGCTTGCGCCTGGTTCTGCTTATGGGTGATTGCCTATTACTTTGTCAATGATCCCGAGCTGGCGATCTTATTGTTTCCTTTCGCTTTACGATTAGGTATCGCCCTGCACACTCGCACCGCTTATTGGCCGACGATTTACCTTTCGGAGTGGGGGCTTTCCATCGCACTTGCGATGTTACTGGGTCAACCGCAGTGGCTTACCGTGCTGATTGCGAGCATTGCCAGTATCCCGGTCACTCTGATTGCGAAAAAATATTACTACGGAGACCAAAACCGCCATTTAGCCGTGATGAGCGCAGTCATTATTATTAGCGCGTTTATTAATGTGATGGCCGTTGGTTTTCACGTTCCTTCGGTTTACATGGTATGGCTGGCTAGCATTTCTGGAGGCTTGCTCGTGGTGCCTATGTGCTACTTGTTATGGAGTTATTTGTTCCAAAGTCGTTGGTCTCCGCTTAGCTCTCTCCTACTTAGTAATGCCGTTGTATTTCAGGTGCGTCATATCGTGCTTTATGCGCTGCTTTTGATCGGCAGTATTTTGGTGCAAACCAGTTTGCCTGAAGAGCTAAAACGATTTGCGCCATTTTGTATGGCGATTCCAATCATCGTGCTTGCTCTGCGTTACGGCTGGCAAGGTGCCCTACTCGCCACCATGCTTAACAGTATCGCGCTGATTGCGGCTCGTAGCGGGGTGTCGAATCTAGAAATCACCGATTTGTTATTATCTCTCTCAGCGCAAACCATCACTGGCATTATGCTCGGTTTAGGGGTTCAGAAACAAAAAGACCTCAATCACAAACTGCGCGGCGAACTTGCACGCAATCAGAATTTGTCTCGCCAGCTTATCAAAGCGGAAGAATCGGTAAGACGCGATATTGCGCGCGAGCTACATGACGAAATCGGCCAGAACATCACGGCGATCCGCACACAAGCCAACATCATTAAGCGGGTAAATAACGCAGAAACAAGCGTGGGTTGCGCCGACATGATCGAAGGGCTTTCCCTCAACGTGTACGACACCACTAAGCGACTGTTAAGCAAGCTAAGACCAAAAATGCTGGATGATTTGGACTTGAAAGAATCCGTCGAGCAACTGACGCGAGAGATGGAATTCGCCAATCACGGAACGACTGTTCAACTGAACTGGCAAGGCGATTACACCAGCTTGAGTGACACGCTCAAAGTCACCCTATTCCGTTTATGCCAAGAGTCATTGAATAACGCCGCCAAATATGCAGAAGCGCAGTTGATCAGTATTGAACTGACGATCGGAGAAACGGCGGTGTCACTGATGATTCACGATGATGGTGTCGGCTTCAAAGTTCAGGACAGCATGAAAGGCATGGGCGTTCGCGGCATGCAAGAGCGTGTGCACGCGTTAGGTGGAAAAATGGTTATCTACTCCACCAGCGATCAAGTGATCGGCACACAAATCAGCATTACTTTACCTAAGGTGTAACTCAAGATGTTTGGATTTTTACGTTCACCTAAATTTACTCAACCGAGTCTGAGCAACGAGCAAATCGACCAGCGTTACCGCCATTGGCGTTTGCACATTATGTTGGGGATGTACATCGGCTACGCAGGTTTCTACTTTACCCGTAAGACCTTTAACTACGCCGCACCAGCGATGATTACCGATCTTGGCTTAGATAAAGGCGATTTGGGTCTTATCGGTACGCTTTTCTACATTACTTACGGCTGCTCGAAGTTTATTTCAGGTACGATTTCGGATCGCTCTAACCCGCGTTATTTCATGGGATTAGGATTGATTGCGACAGGTCTGGTCAACATCGCGTTTGGTTTTTCTAGCTCACTCGCGGCTTTCATTACTCTGTGGATCTTAAACGCCTGGTTTCAAGGCTGGGGCTGGCCTTCATGCTCCAAGCTGTTAACCACTTGGTATTCACGCTCCGAGCGTGGCTTCTTATGGGCGATTTGGAACACCGCACACAACGTTGGTGGCGCGCTGATCCCTATTTGGGTGGGCTATTTAACGTTGCACTACAGCTGGCGTGAAGGCTTTATTCTACCCGGCATCATCGGGGTATTGCTCGGTCTATTCGTTTGTTGGCGATTGCGCGACAAACCCACAACAATGGGCTTACCAAGTGTCGGACAATGGCGCAACGACGCACTAGAACTTGCGCAAGAAAATTACGGACGTGGCCTCACCTACCGAGAAATTCTGAAATCGTACGTATTTAACAACAAATACATCTGGCTGCTCGCGTTCAGTTATGTGTTGGTTTACATCGTCCGAACCGCAATCAACGACTGGGGAAACCTGTATTTAACCGAGCAGCATCACTATAGCCTGATTAACGCCAACGCTGCTCTGTCGATGTTTGAAATCGGTGGTTTTGTTGGTTCATTGGTTGCGGGTTGGGGCTCAGACAAACTCTTTGGCGGTAACCGTGGGCCAATGAACTTGCTGTTCGCGATTGGGATTTTCTTATCTGTCTCTGCGCTTTGGCTGATGCCCCTGACCAACTTTGTATTCCAAGCCGCGGGATTGTTCTCCATCGGCTTCTTTGTCTTTGGGCCACAAATGCTGATCGGTATGGCAGCGGCGGAGTGCTCTCACAAAGATTCTGCCGGCGCGGCGACAGGATTCGTGGGCTTGTTCGCCTACATGGGCGCAGCATTGTCTGGTTATCCATTGGCGTTAATTCTTGAAGAATATCATTGGACGGGTTTCTTCATCACCATTTCAGTTTGTGCAGCCGTCATTGGCCTTTTATTGCTGCCATTTTTGCAAGCGCAACCATCACGAAAACCACTCGAACCAAAACCTCGGTTGTAAATCGACTTATCGCCCTTCGGGCAAATTGGCGAGTGACCTAACCGCGCTCGCCATCCTTATTTAACGTATCTCTGCTCAATTTTTCTTCCGATTAAGTTCGGAGGGTTAACTATGGGAAAAATTCATGAATTTGAACACTATTTCATCGCATAGCTTCTTTCAAATGAACAACAAAATCCAAAACTACGCTTGGGGAAGCACCTCTTCTATTCACGATTTGTTTGGCTTTTCTAACGAAACGAATGAGCCTCAAGCAGAAGTATGGATGGGTACTCACCCAAACGGCTGCTCTGAAGTTCAGATTGAACAAAACACGCTACCTTTGTCTGAACTGATCAAACAAAACCAACCCGCTTACTTATCAACAGAAACCGCAGCGAAATTTGGCGACCTGCCCTTTCTGTTTAAGATCTTAGCGGCCGAACACGCACTTTCGATTCAAGTTCACCCAAGCAAACAAGATGCCGAAATAGGTTTCGAAAAAGAGCAAAGTGCTGGCATCCCACTAAACGCGAGCCATCGTAACTACAAAGATCCAAACCACAAACCTGAGTTGGTGTACGCGCTGACAAGTTACCAAGCCATGAACGGTTTTCGCTCGTATGCCGAGATTATTGAGGCATTTAGCCTTTGCGATATCGATGAGCTACGCGCACCGCTAGATGCATTCAAACGCGAAAACAACTCACAAGGTTTACGCGATTTCTTTGTGCACATTCTGACCATGGAAGGAGAAACAAAAGAGCGCGCACTGAAACAGCTTCTTACCCACGCTTCACGTCAATCGGAGCAAGGCACTGACAGCGACGTTTTCCAGCTCATCTTGGATCTATCCACTCAATACCCCGGCGATGTCGGCTTGTTTGCGCCATTACTGTTGAATGTCATCACGCTGCAACCTGGCGAAGCGATGTTCCTGAGCGCAAGAACGCCACACGCTTACATTAAAGGTACGGGATTAGAGATCATGGCGAACTCAGATAACGTTTTGCGTGCAGGACTCACGCCGAAACACATGGATGTTAAAGAACTGGTTAAATGCACAGACTTTGTGCCTAAGCCGTTTAACAGCCTTGTTCTTGAACCCAATGCAAATGGTTGCCAGAGCCTTTACCCCGTTCCAGTGGCAGACTTTAGTTTCAGCATTCTTAACCAACCGAACAATGAAGTGGTTGAGGCAAACAGCGCAGAGATTTTGATGGCGATTGATGCCGACCTGACACTCATCAGTGATAACGGTGAGACGTTAACCGCCGCGAAAGGACAATCTGTATTTGTTCCTGCTTACGTTGGCCATTACCGTATTCAAAGTGCGGGACGTGTGGCTCGCGCCTTCAACTAGTTTTTGAACAACTGATTCAAACTAGCGTCTGACCCAAGGGACTGGGTTAGACAATTTATTCCTTTCATAGATTGAGCCAGTCCGCTTTTAAGGTACTCATGCTTACACTTTTTCGACTCAAATCCGCAGCGGCCTAAGCCATCTAAGTTCTCTACCCCCGATTCTTCTTTTCACTACAGCACTCATTGTCAAAACCCATTTATTTCTGGTAAATCCTCCGCTCCAATATCAAATTACTTGGATAACAAAGGCGCTCACACAGTGGTATTTGTTGCAAAACGTATAATCAACGTTGTAATCAAAGCCCCAATCACTACAATCTCTGGTTCGATTTTTCAGTTAACGTTTGTATGCCGAAGTTAAACCAAGATAACCCTGTTCAAAGCTCCGCCCTTTCCGATATCGAAACCAGCAGTAAGATTCAATCGGCATTAGAACCGAAGTTTCACAAGCCAGAGAAACGTCTCTGCTTAAGCCCTGGCCTATCGGATAAGCATTTGGCGCGCCGTTGGCAAGTATTGGAACACGTGACTAATAAAGATCATCTTCTTGATCCTTTCACACAGTCACATTGCGACGCTTACTCCAACAACATCGAGCACTTCATTGGTACTGTCAATGTGCCGGTCGGCATCGCAGGTCCTATACGCGTCAACGGTTTGTATGCGAACGATGACTTTTTGGTTCCGCTCGCAACGACAGAAGCCGCGTTAGTCGCTTCCTACAACCGTGGCGCAAATCTTATTACCGCCGCTGGTGGCGCAAGCGCATTGTTACTGAGTGAAGGGGTGAGCCGAACACCAGTGTTCGCCTTTAATAACCTTGCAAGCGCTGGCCAGTTCGTCAGTTGGGTTGTTACCCAGTTTGAAGTATTTCGTCAAATTGCGGAATCCACCACCTCACATGGCAAACTCAAAGATATCAATGTAAATATCGAAGGAAACCACGTTTATTTGGTCTTTGAATACGTGACCGGTGACGCTTCCGGACAAAACATGGTGACCATCGCAACAAACGAAGTGTTCCATCATATTTTGGCAACCAGCCCAATCAAACCAACTCAAGCATTCTTGGATGGCAACTTATCAGGCGACAAAAAACCAAACGCGCACACGCTGCGCTCGGTACGCGGTAAGAAAGTATCCGCCGAAGTGACCATTCCTGCTGAGTTAGTGGAAAAATATCTGCATACCACGCCAGAGTCTATGGTTCAATTTGGCAAAATGACCACGGTGGGTGGTTTACTCAGCGGGACGATTGGCGTAAACGCGCATTACGCGAATGCCCTTGCCGCGCTGTACATTGCGTGTGGTCAAGATGCCGCTTGCGTTGCAGAGTCTGCCATTGGTATCACTCGTATGGATGTGGACGCTCAAGGTAACTTGTACGCGTGCGTGACCTTGCCAAACATCATGGTTGGCACGGTTGGCGGGGGCACTAGCCTTCCAACGCAAAAAGCATGTTTGGATATTTTGGGTTTGCACGGCAACGGCAATGCGAAAGCCTTAGCCGAAGTCGCAGCTGCGCTTTGTCTGGCCGGTGAACTCTCAATTGTCGGCGCATTTTGTGCCGATCACTTCTCCCGAGCTCACCATAAGCTTGCTAGAAAATAATCCTTTTACTTTGTACAAGAGAACACCCATGCGGTTTTCTCTTGTGCCAATAAAACAACTTTATTTATTAGCTCATAAATTAGTTTAAGTTATATTGCAGACTTAATGATTGCATCACTCTCACGTTGACCGCATTATTGCAGTATCACCACACATTCCTCGCTATATCACTGTTTGACCCTATTCTCACGCGATATTAAATATCAGTACGTTACCTAAATAAGTATCAAAAACATCTAGCACTAAAGTACCAAATTCATAGATTGAGTTTTTTGTTAGTCACTTATAGAGACTATACTCGTTCCTGCAGCTGCTTGATTTTTATAAATTTATTATTTAGCTCAAATGAGCTTAATCACTCCCGTTAAATGGATTTAAGTCGTTCCCTCGGGTAAGCGAGTTAACTATGAGACGTCAGAAACAGAATGAAATCTCTTGTTGGGTACTAGGGTTGATTATCTTATTACTAAGTTACGTCCCTTCAGCACCAGCAAAAATGGAACTAACGCCCTCCGATCAAACCGTTGCGCGTTTCCTCTATCAAAGCACTTTTGGGCCAACACCAACATTAATTGATGAGGTAGAAGAAGTCGGGATGGAAAGTTGGATATCTCAACAAATCTACCTTCCTGCCACCTTTCATCAACCGCTCTATCGGACACCTTTTTCCAAAGGCGCACAATCCAATCGAGAAAACGCTTGGTATCAAATTGTTATTACTGCTGATGATCAACTCAGACAACGCATGGCGTATGCATTAAGCCAGATCTTAGTGGTCTCTCGCTATGGCGGTGTCCTTTCCAGTAAGCCCACTGGTCTAGTCGACTACTATGATGTATTGATTGCTAACGCTTTTGGCAACTACCGAGATTTATTATATGACGTTTCCATTCATCCTGTTATGGGCAGCTATTTGTCCATGCTCGGTAGCGCAAAAGAGAACAACACGACGGGTGCATTACCTGATGAGAACTTCGCTCGAGAGTTGATGCAGTTGTTCACCCTAGGCTTGTATGAACTGAATATCGATGGCAGTAAAAAGCTTGATCGTACAACGGGTAAGCCTATCCCCACATATACCCAAACGGATATTCAAGAGCTCGCTCGAGCATTAACTGGGTGGAAAAATGCCGATTTAGCGTTTGTCGAACCGATGCGAGTCATCAGCCACCGACACGATGATGGCGAGAAACGATTGCTTGGTAACACAATTCCTGCTGGTTTAACTGCGCAAGAAGAGCTTTCAAAAGTGATCGATATTTTGATGTCTCATCCAAACATGGCGCCGTTTGTTTCTAAGCTACTTATCCAACGTTTTGTAACTTCGAATCCAAGTCCGGAGTACATCGCACGTGTTGCTTCGGTATTCAATAACAATGGCGAAGGAGAAAAAGGAGATTTAAACGCGGTCATTCATGCCATCTTGCTCGATTCTGAGGCTCTAGGCATGACAGATACCCCGCCAATAAAAGTGAAAGAGCCAATACTGGTCCTAACTAATTTTCATCGAGCAGCGGGTTTTACAATCAAATCTACACGTTACGAAGACGCTACTACGATGATGAATATCGCCAATCAAGGACCTCTTCGTTCTCCTTCCGTATTTAATTTTTACTCTCCTGACTACCAACCATCTAACGAGTTTACGGAGTCTGGTATTAGCTCTCCGGAGTATGAGCTACTGAACTGGTCCGTTTATACCGATTTGGTCAACTATATGTTGACCAGCTCTCGCAGAGGCGGCGGTGATTCCTACACACTCGATCTCGGCGAGTTCTATCTTCTTTTGGATGATCACGATGCCTTAGTCGAGCTGGTTAACGAACGCTTCTTTGCTGGAACGGCCTCGGCGGAATTAAAAAAACTCATGCTCACCGTTTTAGATGAATATCGTGAGGACTATGTGCCAACAACAAAGCTCGCCTTGGTGATTTTTACCGCCATTTCCGGCGATGAATTCTATATTCAGGATTAGGAGTGGATTATGGATATTTCACGACGACATTTTATAAAAAGCACTGCATCGATGGGCGCTTTAGCTTCGCTTGGTCTACCGGGTTATTCTCTCGCGGCGCCATCTAATGACTTTCGAGCATTAATATGTGTCTATTTAGCAGGTGGAAACGATGCGTTCAACACTGTACTGCCGTTGTCTGACGCGCACTATAACCAATATGCCAAAGTCAGAGGGGCTCTTTCTGTCGCCAAAGACGACATACTCCCTATCAATTTGCGTACCGCCGATAGCTCGGATAATCTGGTAGAACTTGGCTTACACCCCAAACTAAAGGCGCTGTCTTCAATTTTCGAACAAGGAGATGCCAATATCGTGCTCAATAGCGGTATTCTCAACCATCCCGTTACAAAACAAGCGATTGAGCTAGGTGAAGCGTCACTTCCCGAGCAACTGTTTTCCCACAATTCACAAACAGACGCTTGGTTACTTGGTGGTATGCAAGAATCTAGCAATTTGGGTTGGGCGGGCAGAATGTTGGACGTATTAACTTCTGAATCAGAAATAACCCCGCTATACAGTGTGCACGGGAACTCGCTTTGGTTACGCGCGATGGAACACCGCCAAACCGTGCTGAAAAAAGACCGTGCGGTTCAGCTTACCGCGATTGATAACCCCCTATACAAGGGGATCTATGATCAACTGCTTTCTCATCAAACAGAGAATCCGTTTAGTGGTCACTTTAATTTGATGGTTGATGAATCGATGATGATGAGCCGCGTGCTAAGCGAGCAACTCAATCATATCGATGACGCGCCGCTGTTCACCTCATCAACACTCGGCAAGCAGATGCAAACCGTCTATAAATTGATCGCAAGCCAAGATGTGTTAAAGCAACAACGACAAGTCTTCTTCGTTAAACACTCTGGCTACGACCTACACGATTCTCAATTAGTTCGACACCCCGTACTACTCGAAGATCTAGCAACTAACCTCTTAGCAATGTATCGTGCGATTGCGCGGTTGGGGCTAAACAAGCAAGTCACTTCTTTTACAATGTCTGACTTTGGTCGACGGATGACAAGCAACGGTAACGGCACCGATCACGGCTGGGGTGGTCATCAACTATTGATTGGGGGCGCGGTGAATGGTCAGCGACCTATCGGTACATGGCCTGAACTAGTATTGGGTGGAAACGATGACTATTCTCAAGGTCGACTCATACCCCAAATTGCAGCTGATCAAGTGGGCTCAACCCTCGCGCAATGGATGGGCGTGAGTGATAACGCGGCACTGGAATACGTGTTCCCGAATATCCGCAATTTTGCTAGCTCAAACCTTGGTTTTATGGCTTAAGCTGCTTTAATGAGCTCTTAATTAACGTGTCATGAAAAAGGGAGCATTTACGCTCCCTTTTCAATATCATTTCCGCTGAGTGTCCGTTACGCTTCGTCGCGACGGCGCTCGTTACACAGCTTAATGGCACGCTCAAGCAATTCTAGCGCGGATTGCTCACATTCAGGCAGAGCCGCATCACTTTCACCAATTGGCGTTACGCGGTCACCCCATTTCAATACTGCCGCACCCCATGTCAAACCTGCACCAAATGCAGCAAGAAGCATGTTATCACCTGGGTTAACTCGGCCTTGCTCTACCGCTTCACATAATGCAATTGGCACCGTCGCTGCAGAAGTATTGCCGTAGTTTTGGATGTTCACAAACGCTTTGTCGTGTGGGATCCCAGATAGGTCACATAGGGTTTGAATAATACGAATATTCGCTTGATGAGGAATAACAACGTCGATTTGGTCGGTAGTTAACTGTGATGCTTTAAGCACGGTTTTCGCAGCTAGCCCCATGCCTTTTACCGCACGTTTGAAAATTTCTTGTCCTACAAAGTTGAAATCCCAGTAACCGTTGTCTTCCGCAAAGCGATCCATACAAGTACCAAACTTTGGTACGGATAGAATATCGCGACCTTTAGCGTCACAACCGATTTGAGATTGCAGTAGACCCGTTTCTTTTTCTGTTCTTGATAACACAACGGCGCCCGCGCCATCACCAAATAGAACAGCGGTATCTCGCATGGCCCAATCGATGTAGAAAGACAATCTTTCCGCGCCAATAATGATCGCGTTGCGATAGTTACCTGATTGAATCAAACGTGTGCCCGTTTCAAGGCCGTAGACAAATCCCGTACATGCGGCATTTAAATCAAAGGCCGCCGCAGAGCGAATGCCCAAGTTCTGCTGTATTTTAGATGCGATGTTTGGAATAAGTGAATCCGGAGAACAAGTCGCCACAATGATTAAATCAACGTCGCTGGCGTCAACGCCCGCGCGCGCCAATGCGTGTTTGGCAGCAACGGTTGCCATGTCTGAAGTATTTACATGGCTAATACGGCGGTTTTCGATACCGGTACGGGTACGAATCCACTCATCTGAAGTATCAAGGAAAGTGCTAAGATCATCGTTAGAGAGCACGGCAGGAGGAACACATTTCCCCCAACCTGTAATTTCAGCGTAGTAATTTGTCATCGCAGACCTATTTATTGTTGTATTTTAATTAAATTTCTTAGAACCTTAGGCTCAAATACAAACCTGCTCTGCGTTATCTCGGCAGGTTAAAAAATAAGTATACAAATAATGAGGCTGACTGGTAAGTCATGTTTTCATCAATACGTAATAAAGGAAGAAGTCATGTCATCGTTTAAAACTCGCTGCCCTTCATGCGGCGGTCTGAATCGTGTCCCTAATGAGCGTGTTGCAGAGTCTGCAACTTGCGGTAAATGTAAAAGTGCACTTTTTGATGGCGCGCCTATCGAAGGAACGCAAGATAACTTTTCTGCCCTATTACAAAGTGATACGCCTGTTGTCGTCGACTTTTGGGCCCCTTGGTGTAATCCGTGCGTCGGTTTTGCCCCTGTTTTCTCGGATGTCGCTCATGAACAAGCAGGAACGGCTCGTTTTGTAAAGATTGATACAGAAGCACAACAAGCGCTCGCTGCACAATTTGGCATTCGAAGCATTCCTACCATCATGGTTTTCAAGAACGGTCAACGCGTTGATATGATCAATGGTGCGCTACCGAAAAGTCAGTTTGATCAATGGTTAAATCAAGCACTTAATAAGTAATTCTCCACGCCAACCTCACTGGTAGGTTGGCGTTTTTATGCAACTTATCGACCTATCTATTTAACAAATATTATTTGTCGAAACGACTTAAATTAATCATTTTACTTGCCTAACTATTAGCCTCATATTCGCGCCGAATAACCCATAGATTTCATTTAACTTATAGGCGCAAAACAGTGGAAAACACAGTCGTTCCTGCAGCATCACCACGAGTTACAGTTCCAGTCGTCGCACTGTCTCTTTATGCGGTGGCTTCGGGCTATTTAATGAGCTTGATCCCTCTCATGCTCGGTGAATACAACATCTCAGCAGATTATGCGAGTTGGTTGGCGAGTGTTTTTTATGGCGGCTTATTGGTCGGCGCGATGTTTATTGAACGTGTCGTGCGTCAAGTGGGTCACCGTAAAGCGTTTATTGGCTGCTTAGCGGCATTCTCGCTAACGATTGTCACGCTACCCGTTTTTGCTAATGGGTTAGTGTGGCTTGCTGCTCGTTTTATCGCAGGTATTGCCGTTGCGGGCGTTTTTGTCATTGTTGAATCTTGGCTAATGTCTGGCGACGAAGCATCACGTGCAAAACGTTTGAGCTTGTACATGCTATCGCTTTATGGCGGTTCTGCATTAGGCCAATTTGGCATTGGTGTACTTGGCGTAAGTGGCGGTGTTCCGTTCATTGCAATCACAACGCTGATCCTAATGGCGATGTTGGTGCTGATGTTTATTGAATGTGAACAACCAAACAGCCATGAATCAACCGCTTTGTCATTTAAGCAAATTACCAAGCTAAACCATGCTGCAATTATTGGTTGTGTTGTATCAGGTTTAACCTTAGGCGCGATATACGGATTAATGCCTGTTGAGCTCACTAACCGTAAAATCAACCATCAAGACATTGGTACATTGATGGCATTAGTGATCCTAGGTGGCATGTTGGTTCAACCAATGGTGACCACATTGAACAAATACATGAGCCGCACAGTGCTAATGGCGTTCTTCTGTATTTTGGGTATTTTTTCGATCGGTTTGACCTTTATTTCATCGTCAGCCGTGGTATTAGCTGCTGCTTTATTCTTTTTAGGTGCAGCTACTTTTGCCTTGTACCCAATTGCGATCAACTTAGGTTGTGAAGGACTTGATGAGCGCTTTATTGTCTCTGCTACACAAGTCATGCTGTTCAGCTACAGCATTGGCTCTGTTGCTGGCCCGGTTGTGGCTGATAAATTTATGGGCCAAGAACATGGCTTACTAGGCTACTTGTTTGCCGCTTTAGTTGCGACTGGCGTATACATGCTACTTGCAGCGAGCAAAACTAAGCAGCGTATGGCCGCTGGCCTCTAATCACGCAACTTCTACTCAACGAAAACGAGGGCATGTCGCCCTCGTTTTTTATTCTTCGCGTTTTTGTTTAGATAAACGTTTGTGACGGTTTGACGCGTTCGCTGCAGGTTTTTCCGGTACCGTGCGCTTTTCATGAAGTAAATGACGAACCGCCAAGATGGGATGTTTCAGTAGCATTCTGGGGCCAGAGTAACGCATCACCAAACGCATTTGCTCTTTCGGGTCCGGTTTATAACAGTGAATCGGACACTTGTTACACGTAGGTTTATTCTCTCCATAAGGACAGCGGTCAAGACGAACTTCTGCGTATTCAAGCAGCTCACGACATTCTGAGCACAAGTCACTTTTTGTTCCATGGTGATCGTGACAGTAAACCTCTACCATGGCTTTTACCGTCTTAAATTCAGTGGCGAGCTTGCCAAGTAAAATATCGCTCATGAGCTTCCAAAAATCACAACGTCATTGTGTAAAGTTCTAACGTTCGACCATTATCGTATTGCTGCTCAACTCGTTCAAACTCAAAGCCCAGTTTTTTGAGCAAACTTATACTACGAATATTGTCATTGTTGGTGATGGCAGCCAACTTATCGAGTTTCATTTCCCCTCGAGCATATTCCAGGACCGCGGTTGCCGATTCGACTCCGTAGCCGCAACCATAAGCAGAAGGTAAAAAACCATACCCGAGATCGTAGTGTTGCAATGTGTCACGCTTAACTAGCCCACAAATACCGATCGGCTGTCCATCGTCCTTTTTCTCTACTACGAGTAAACTCACGCCTTTAACTTTTTGCATGCGTAGCATGTTTTCTTTTATATAACGCGCCGCTTCATATTCAGTACGAATTTGTTTATCTCCGACAAAACGGTAAAAGTCTGGTTGGTTATAAAGTTCTAATATGAATGGTGCATCATCTACACTCACAAGACGTAGTATCAAACGTTCAGTGATCAGTGTTTTCATTTGGACTCCATTAAAACGCGAGAGATGATTGGACATAGAAACGTACTTGAATCTTGCGACCGACGTAAGGGCTTATTTAGTTGTAACTTGATAAAAAAATAACTATCCTGCCCCGCTAAATTAAAGGACCACCACCATGAACCGCAAGAAGAAAATCAATCAGATCTTAAAAGCGAAGCAGAAGAAGCACAACGCTAAGCTACATAAGAGCAATAAGCCGCGTTATATCTCCAAAGCTGAACGTGCAAAAATGGAAGCTGAAGAGCAAAACCAAGCCTCGGAAAGCACGGAAAATGTTGTAGACACAGTGCCGACAGATCAAGCCTAAAAGAAAAGCCGCTTTATGCGGCTTTTTTGTTTATTGTACGGAGAGAATTGACTTTAATATTCAACACTGTAGTTCAGTGTGAATGTGCGACCTCTTCCTTTGTAGTCGTAAGCTGCTGCATCGTAGTGTGCCGCATAAAGAATCTGCGCACGTTGACCCCAAGCGGTTGTGTAGTCTTCGTCAAATAGATTTTGAATACCAAAGCCTAACTGCCCAACAGGTAGTGTTACATTACCCAGAAGATCAAACGTGGTGTAGCCCTCCAACTTATTGTTGGCGTCATCTTCGTAATCAAACATCGTCTGACTTTGTAGACGAATCGAGTACGAATCTTGGTAGTATGCAGCCCATGCATTAGCCTTAGACGTACTGGCTTTACCTGCGCTCAAATCTTCCCATTTACCATCGGTTTTCAGCTCAGAAACTACGTAGTGTCCTGATGCCCCTAACAGGATATCGCGGGTCACCCAGTAATTGATGTTTGCTTCTGCACCGTAAACACGCTGCTCGTCGTCAACATTCGTAATCAACAACGTTTTTCTATCATACTTGATGGAGTTGTCTGAAAGCGAGTAATAGCCTGCCGCCTGAAGCGCAAGAGAGTTGGTATCAAGACGGTAACCGATCTCATAGCTGTCCGTTTTAATACCTGACATTTTTGAGTCAGACACATTAATGCTGTTGTTCAACGCATAATGACCGTTTGCATCCACAGCATCATAGCTGCCTTGACCATAGTACTTCGCAGGGTCAGCAAGTTCGAAACCTTGAGAGAAGTTTGCCCAAAGTTGAGATTCATCATTAAGCTGATAAATGGTGCCCAAATTAAACAGACTTACAGAGTAGTCGGTGCTGCCACCTGGTACCGCATCCGCTGACACCCCCTTACCCGAGGCAATCTTCTTTTGTACGCTATAGGCAACAAAGTCATCAATCTTGTTGTCCATGTATTGATAGCGGTAGCCTGCTTGAACAGACCAATCTTGATTAATTTGATAGTCACCTTGAACAAACATTGCGTAAGACGTTACATCTACACCTGGGTAACGACCGACTTCGGCGTACGTTTTATTAATCAAGTTTCCAGAGTTGTTTGCAATGCTTGGATCGAATAGAGCTTGATTGCTCTCAAAACGGTCTAAATACGCATCAACACCATAAACAAGGTTGAATGATTCCCAGTTTTTTGCCAGTGCCAAACGTCCAGCAAAAACCTCTGTCTTTTGCTGAGAAGCACCTTGGTAATAAGGAGTAAACGTTTGGTCTTCACTTCGGTAAGACAACTCGCCAATCAGTTGATGGCCGAATACGCTGTCGTGAGCGTAGTTCGCACTTAAGAGAACTCGCTCTGTACCGTGTTCACGATCGGAATCGAATCCCTCTCGTACATCAACAAATTTATTGTTAACAATGTACAAGCCGTATGGCGAATCTTGCTGGCTGTCATAGTATTGTGCGACAAGGTTTAACTTGCTGGCATCGGAGATTTGAATCTCTGTCGATCCCATCACATCAAGCGTCGAGTTGTATTGCAGAGAACCTTGGGAAATATCTGGCGTGACAATGTCGCCATTTGCGTCAAATGCACCTTGTGTCTCGGTGTACACAACCGAACCTCTAGCGGCAACTCGATCGTTACCACCGGAAATAGACTGCGCTAGTTTGTAATCAAAGTCATCGCTGCTGTTAAAACCTGTAGTGCCACTCACGTAGGATTCAAACGACAAGTCATCGGAGTAAGCTTTCTTGGTGATAATGTTGATAACACCACCTGTAGCGCCAGCCCCATAAATGGAGGTTGCACCAGATAGTACTTCAATTCGCTCGATGTTGAATGGGTCAATTGCATCAAGCTGACGGCTAATTGGGCGAGAAGACTGCAGTGAGACTCCATCAATCATCACCAACATCGCTCTGCCACGCAGGTTCTGGCCGTAGTTAGTTCGACCACCCGTACCAACGTCTAGAGAAGGGATGGTTGCAGAAAGAATGTCACCAAGTGTCTTGCCCGCGCGATATTGCTGAGCAATTTCCTCTTGCCCTACAAACCAAACCGTTCCTGGAATATCAGAGATCGACTTCGGCATCACACTGCCCACGACCACCATTTGTTCATCACTTGGTGTTGATGTTTGTTGAAGTTCTTCCGCAGCTATTGAGCTAACTGCGTATCCACTGCTCATCGCAAGTACGATGAGATTAAGAGAAAACGTCCTTTTTATCATTGTATTTATCTTTTTGTTGTCAACAAGAGCATGCAATGATACTTATTCTCACTCTCAAATCGAGCACTGTTACATAAGTTAAACAAATGTTAATTAGGATTATGCTTGCTCATAAGCTGTCGATTTTTTTCTAAACGAGGACAATCTTCACAAAGCTTTCTGCCTTCACACTTATAGACTAAACAACAGCTTTTTCTGACCAATTTTAGCGGCTGATCCAGTGACGTCTCATAAAGTGAATGACTATTGTTGGCATCTAAACCCAATGCCTGTAACCACAAGATGGCATGCTCACGTAATGTTGTGTTGGTCATTTGCGGAAAACGCTGTTGAAGACGAATCAAACAAGCCATGATCCCATCCGACATCAATTGATGAGTGAAGCCTGGGCGAATGCGCGTCCATTGACTCATTTCTTGTTGGTAGAAATCGAACAACTCTCGAATTTGACGTCCGGCCTCTTTTATTAATTCTTCTGGCTTACCATGTATATGTGTTTCGTCAGCGAATCGATATCCAGACACAAAACAAGGCTTGAGGTGCTGCGCCATCTCACGAATGTTTGGCAACGTGTGGAAACCGTAGATAGAAATGAACGCAACATAAACAGGCTGCCAACACAACAAATCCCACGTTCTCGTCAACCAATACGCTTTTCCCGCTTCCGGATGAGCCTCAGACAACTGTTGGTAAAGGCCTTGAATGATCGGATTTATATCATTTTCGATATGAATAACTTCTTGCCCTATTTCGCCAATATCACCGTGAAGGTAATGCGTAATCTCACTCGAAATTTGAAATAGTTGCGGGAAAAATTGCTCAGACATGATGGTTTATTGTTGGTGTAGTCATTCTGACACCTTTATACCCAAGCACTAATCGCAATGCAAACTATTATCCTTTGTGTTCACATAACAAAAGACTATTCTCACCTGTGGTCTCTGCCTCTATTTTCAAGCTCTTTGCGCCCGTAAGGTCTGCTTACGTATGCGATGAATAGCAACAAACTCTTAAACCTCTTCGCATTTAGCGCTGACATGAACGCAAAAATACACAGCATAAAAACACCCTGATAAAACTGTGTTAACAGTTTCCCTGTGTAGCGTGAGTTATTGCCAATAATTGAATATTGCTGTTTCTTATCCAAAGGAGTGTGAACAACATGAAGTATTTTCTTTCTGAATACCGGGACAATGTAATTAAGTAATTTGGCTATATAGCCCCCTGTTTTGAATAAGGAAATCCACATGTTGTATCTTGAGTTTCTATTTTTGCTCGTGATGCTGTATATCGGCTCACGTTATGGTGGTATAGGCCTTGGGGTCGTATCTGGTATTGGTTTGGTGATTGAAGTCTTCATCTTTAAGATGCCGCCAACCTCCCCTCCTGTCACCGTTATGTTGATCATCTTAGCGGTGGTAACATGTGCATCCATTCTTGAAGCGGCTGGTGGTTTGAAATACATGCTGCAAGTTGCCGAACGTGTTCTTCGTAAAAACCCAAAACGCGTCACCCTAATCGCTCCTTTTGTTACTTACTTTATGACCTTCTTGCTCGGTACAGGTCACGCGGTTTACTCCATCATGCCAATCATTGGCGACGTTGCACTGAAAAACGGCATTCGTCCGGAACGTCCAATGGCAGCCGCTTCCGTCGCTTCGCAAATCGCGATTACGGCCTCTCCAATTTCAGCGGCAGTGGTTTACTACTTGGCACAGCTGTCCGATATTCAACACGAGATCACTCTGCTTTCTATTCTGCTCGTTACTGTACCTGCAACGCTATTCGGTACGTTGCTGATGTCACTTTACAGCCTAAAACGCGGTAAAGAACTGGAAGACGATGAAGAATACCAAGAGCGTTTAAAAGATCCGGTGTGGCGTGAAAAGATCCTCAACACCACTGCAACGTCTCTTGATGAAGTGCTACCAACAAGTGCTCGTAACTCTGTGTTGCTGTTCATCGCGTCTATCTTGGTTATCGTCGTTATCGCGATGTGGCCGGACATTCGTACCATCGTGGATGGAGCGAAACCAATCAGCATGGCCGTTGTGATTCAAATGATGATGCTCTGCTTCGGCGGTATCATTTTGCTTGCAACCAAAACTGACCCACGTGACGTACCAAACGGCGTAGTATTCAAATCAGGTATGGTGGCTGCCATTGCGATCTTCGGTATCGCCTGGATGTCAGATACTTACTTCCAATACGCAATGCCTCAGTTCAAATCTGGCATCGTTGAGATGGTAACCAACTACCCTTGGACGTTCGCGCTTGCGTTGTTCATTGTATCGGTTGTGGTGAACTCTCAAGCAGCAACGGCTCGTATGATGCTGCCTGTTGGTCTTGGCTTGGGTCTGGATCCTGCACTGCTTATCGGCCTAATGCCTGCGGTATACGGTTACTTCTTTATTCCGAACTACCCTTCAGATATCGCGACAGTGAACTTCGATACGTCAGGTACCACTAAGATTGGTAAGTGGTACTTCAACCACTCATTTATGTCGGTAGGTTTGATTGGTGTGATTGGTGCTTGCTGTCTGGGCTACTTGTTAGGACAAATGATCATTCCTTCATAATTAGCCAAATCAACAATAAATTAGAGGCGAGTCATTGTACGTTAGCGTACAGCCTGAATGACTCGCCTTTTCTTTGTCACGTTAGTTATTACAGTAAGAAGTCATCATCAATCGCGACAAAGTTATCTGCACAATCAATCAGAGTTTGGGATGTTAGCTTAGGCACACCATAAACGGTCACCGTTTTATTGAAGCGCTGCTGAATTCGTTCCACCAGAAGACTAAAGTCCCCATCTCCAGAAACGAGAATCACTTCCTCAACTTCAGGGGCAATTTCAATCGCATCAAGAGTAATACCGACATCCCAGTCGCCTTTCGAGCTGCCGTCACGACGCTGAATATAGGGTTTAAGCATTACCTCGAACCCAACACCGCGTAAAATGTGATGAAACTGGCGCTGTTTTGGATCGTTACTCGCGATGGCATAAGCACGAGCACTCACCACCTCTTTCCCTTGCGTCGCAACATACCAAAACTGGTTGTAATCAAAATTACTGCGATACGCTTCGCGACAGGTGTAATACACATTCTGTACATCAACCAAAATGGCGATCTTTTGTTTTCTTTCTGAATTCATCTTTTCTACGCTTGATTTATTTGCTGCCTACCCTAAGTCAGTTTTGGTAAAAGCACAATGAGCCAATTCCACTAAACTTAACGTATAAACGGTATTTGGGTTTCTAGGGGAACTGTCATGGGCGGAAAGTTACTAGTGATACTACTTTCTTGTATCTTGTCATCGACAGCATTCGGTTATCCAGCACATTCAAAGTACTGGCCGCATCGGAGTGTGCTTTACTTCGCTCCAGAAAACGATGAATACGTTAAACAATTCTTACTAGAAACACTCATGAATGAGTGCGAGTTGGAAGACAGAGATGTGGTCACATTAGTCATTACAGAACAAGGTTACACGTCTCCAGCTTGGCTCAAAGAAGAGTTTGATTTGAAAATGCTTGCCAAGCTGTATGAAATTGAAAAAGGCTCACATACCGCAATTTTACTGGGTAAAGATGGCCGAGAGAAATACCGATGGGGCGCAGAAACGGATTGGCCATTTATCAACAACTTGATTGATCAAATGCCAATGCGTAAGCAAGAAATGCAGAGACGTCACAGCCCCTGCAAAATCTAACCATTAGACGAACTTATTTTCTAAACCAGTCTAGTTTGTTGTGCAACTGAGTCACGCTGCCAACGACGATCAATGCTGGACTGATCGCTTTCTCAGCCATTTCAGAAAGTTCGTTCAGTTTTCCTTGGAACACGCGCTGCTCTGGACGCGTACCATTTTCAATAATGGCGCATGACATCTCTGGATCTAATCCGTGAGTGATCAGGTTATCCATGATATGACCGCTTTGCTTCAAACCCATGTAGAACACAAGTGTGTTGTTGGATTGCGCTAGTGAATGCCACTCAATTTCGCGACCGTCTTTTTGCACGTGACCTGTAATAAATTGAACGCTTTGCGCGTGGTCGCGATGCGTTAATGGAATACCCGCGTAAGCTGTTGCACCCGCCGCAGCGGTGATCCCTGGCACCACTTCGTATTTGATGCCGTATTCTGCAAGCTCTTCTAACTCTTCACCGCCGCGTCCAAAGATGAAAGAATCACCACCTTTTAGGCGCACAACGCGTTTACCTCCTTGTGCTTTTTGTACCAAGATTTGGTTAATTTGATCTTGAGGTACACAGTGAAAGTCCAGTTTCTTGCCTACATAGATCATCTCAGCAGATGCGTGAGCCAGTTCAAGAATATCTTTCGACACCAATCGGTCATACACCACAACTTCAGCCGCTTGAATGGCTTTCAAACCTTTGACCGTCAGCAAGTCTGGATCGCCCGGACCTGCACCAACTAGAGAAACAAAGCCGTTGTTTAAAGATGAGTTCGCAGTAGTCATATCAACGCCTATCGGAAATTTGGATATAAAGAGTAACACTCACGTTATTAACTTAAGGTTCAAACTACCCCAAGGAGTTATTACTTTTTAGAGCTAAATCAATACAATATCTATTGAAAGTTAAATGAGTTGAATAGCCCCACCCGCAAAAGATAGGGCCATATAAAGCGGTTTATTTTGCGATTGCAGGTTCTGCTTTTACTTCTTCAACTACGCAGATAGAAGGCGCAGTTTTCGCATGAGTTAGGTACAGTGGCAGACAAGTCATTACAAGACCACCAACGATGTTACCTAAGATGGTTGGGATAAGGTTGAAGTTCAACCAAGTCGCGATACCAAAATCCGCACCTAGAATCATACCCAGTGGGAATAGGAACATGTTTACCACGGTGTGCTCAAATACGAGTGCGAAGAAGATGAAGATTGGGAACCACATCATCGCTACACGACCAGATACTGAACGTGCCGTCATGTTGCCGATCACGCCTAGGCACACCATTAGGTTACAGAAGATAGCGCGTACAAAACACGTGATCCATCCGTCTATGCCCATGTTTTCGAAACCAAGGCTACGGGCAGTCGATACAGCGACAAACTTCTTCGCTACCGCGTTGAGCTCTAGAGAGAAGTTACCGGTTAGAGAGATTGCCACTAGGTAAGCCACAATTAGAGAACCAATCAGGTTACCCAAACCTACCAATCCCCAGCAACGGAAAATACGACCCCAAGTGATACCCGGACGGTTAGCAAACTTAGCCAAAGGAGCAAGACCAAAAACACCTGTGACAAGGTCGTAACCCATCACACTGAGAATCACAAAGCCCACAGGGAAAACAAGCGCCCCCACAAGGCCAATGCCCGTTTGTACAATCGCGGTAATAGCAACCACCACTGCAAGAGACAGAATAACGCCTGCCATCGTGCCACGAAGTAGAAGATCTCGAGTGCTGGTATTAATTTTCGCTTCACCCACGTTGATCATGGTTTGCACGAATTCAGCAGGTTTAAAGTCTGTAGACATGGATGTGTCCTTATTCAAAATTGAAAGTTAAAAAGTTAAAGATTGAATAGAGAAAGGCTTCCCGTTGACACCCACTGCTGTCGACATCATCTCGCTTCCCTGTTCCCCCAAGATGACGCTGGAAAGCCTTTGTCTATTGAATCTAAGTACTCAGTGCATTCCCTCCCCTTAAGGAGGAGGGAATGCGAACCAAGCTTATGCAGAAATTTCTACTTCACCGTTGGTTACACGCGTTTTGTACGCTTTCACGTTAAAACGCTCGTCTTCCATACAAGCACCTGTTGTCAGGTTAAAGCGTTGCTTCTTAAGTGGGCTTGCTACCCAAAGTTCGCCTTGGTGCTCACAAATCAAACCGCGAGAAAGCACGTTTGATTGGAAGAACGGGTCTGTGTTGCTGATCGCCAGCACTTCTTCTGCTTGTGTTGGGCGGAATACTGCAACTTGCTGACCATCAACCAGTGCACAAACGCCAGTACCCGGTACGATGTCGTTGATTTGGCAAATCTTTTCAAATGACATGTTCAACCTTCCCTTATGCTTCAGTGATCGCTACGTGTAGGATGTCGCCTTTCGCTTCAGGATGTTTCTCCGTGAAGGTCGCTGGACGGTGCTGTTCGCGCTCTTGAACAAACACAACATTGTCATCGCGCTTGTCAGAGTTGATGAAGTGTGCGAAACGAGTCAGTTGTGATTCGTCATTGATGGTTGCAGTCCACTCACATTCGTACTCATCTACAAGCTTCGCTACGTCTGCTTCTAGTTGAGCGTTAATGCCAAGTTTGTCTTCAACAATCACTTCGCGTAGGTAGTCAACGCCACCTTCCATGTTTTCCATCCAAACGGATGTGCGTTGTAGTGGCGCAGCAGTACGGATGTAGAACATCATGAAGCGGTCGATGTACTTGATTAGCGTTTCTTTATCTAGGTCACTTGCAAGTAGGTCTGCGTGACGAGGTTTCATACCGCCGTTACCACATACGTACATGTTCCAACCTGCGTCAGTCGCGATGATACCAAGGTCTTTACCTTGTGCTTCCGCACACTCACGAGTACAGCCAGAAACACCGAACTTCATCTTATGAGGTGTACGAATGCCTTTGTAACGGTTCTCAATATAAGAGCCTAAACCAACAGAATCTTGAACACCGTAACGACACCAAGTTGAGCCAACACATGTCTTCGCCATACGAAGTGCTTTTGCGTACGCTTGACCTGTTTCGAAACCAGCGTCGATAAGTTTGCGCCAGATCTCTGGAAGATCGTCTTTTTGAGCACCGAACAGACCAATACGTTGAGCACCGGTTACTTTGGTGTATAGGTTGTATTCTGCAGCAACGTTCGCTAGTGCACCCAGTGCTTGAGGTGTAACTTCACCACCCGCCATACGTGGGATAACAGAGTAAGTACCGTCTTTTTGGATGTTACCGAGGAAGTTATCGTTCGTGTCGTGCAGCTTAACCAGTTGTGGCTTAAGAATGTGCTCACCCCAGCAAGAAGCCAAAATAGAACCAGCCAGTGGTTTACAAACTTCACAGCCGTAACCTTTACCGTATTTCTCTAAAAGCTCATCAAACGTTTTGATCTCTTCGATACGGATTAGGTGGAACATCTCTTGGCGCGAGTAAGCGAAGTGCTCGCAGACGTCGTTCTTCACTTCAATACCCGATTTAGCAAGCTCTGCATTTAGAACAGAAGTGACTAGAGGAATACAACCACCACAGCCTGTACCTGCGCCAGTCACTGCTTTGATGTCGCCCAATGTGTGGTGACCATCAGCAACCGCTTGTGCGATCTTGCCTTTGGTTACGTCGAAACATGAACAGATCACTGCGCTTTCTGGTAGTGCATCCGCACCTAGTGCTGGTTTCTCAGCGCCTGCGTGTGCAGGAAGGATTAACGCATCTGGGTGATCTGGCAGGTCGATTTCGTTCAACATTAGTTGAAGCAGATCGCCGTAATCAGACGTGTCACCTACTAGTACTGCACCTAGCAGCTTCTTGTTGTCTTCAGAAACGATAAGACGTTTGTAAACTTCTTGCTCTTCGTTTTGGTAAACGTAACTCTTACAGCCTTCAGTACGACCGTTCGCATCACCGATTGAACCTACTTTTACACCAAGAAGTTTCAGCTTCGCAGACATGTCAGCGCCTTCGAATTTGCTTTCTGTGTTACCTAGTAGGTGATCAACCGCAACGGTCGCCATCTTGTAGCCAGGAGCAACAAGGCCGTAGAACATGTCGTTCCAAGACGCACACTCACCAATCGCGTAGATGTTCTCATCAGAAGTCTGGCAGTGGTCGTTGATGGCAACACCGCCACGAGGGCCAAGTTCTAGCTCCATTTGGCGTGCTAGTTTGTCTTGTGGACGAATACCCGCTGAAAATACAATGAAGTCTGTTTCTAACTCAGTGCCGTCAGCAAAACGCATAACGTTGCGTGCGTTTGTGCCTTCTGGCGCAATCTCAAGCGTGTTTTTGCTGGTGTGAACGTTCACGCCCATACGCTCGATTTTTTGACGAAGTTGGTTACCACCAGCAAGGTCAAGTTGCTCAGCCATCAGCTTTGGCGCGAACTCAACAACGTGTGTTTCTACACCCAATGCTTTTAGTGCGCCTGCCGCTTCAAGACCTAGAAGACCACCACCGATAACCACGCCTGATTTGCTGTTTTTCGCACACGCTTCAATCGCTTTTAGATCTTCGATCGTGCGGTAAACAAAACAGTCTTTGCTTTCGTGGCCTTTGATAGGCGGGACAAATGGGAATGAGCCTGTAGCAAGAATCAGCTTGTCGTATTGAACTTCGCGACCAGTGCTTGAGTAAACAATGCGGTTTTCACGGTTGATGTTAATCGCGCGTTCGCCGATCAGCATATTAATACCGTGTTTCTCGTAGAAGCCTTCTTTTACTAAAGAAAGTTCATCTGCAGTATGGTGAGAAAAGTAAGAGGAAAGGTGCACACGGTCGTATGCGACACGAGGTTCTTCACAGAAAACGGTAATCTCCATATTAGAGATATCAGTTTTCTCGACTAAGTCTTCAATATAACGGTGCCCTACCATACCGTTACCGATGACTACTAGCTTCAACTTGCTCATTATAATTCCTAAGGGTTAGGTTCTTATCACTGAGCTCATTGTTAATTGTGAAAGAAAATTAATACATGATGTAAATCAATTACAATTTCAAACTACCCTAAAGGGGTAGATGAACGTTTTTATCTTGATATTGAAGAATAAAAGGTAATTTATTAACGGATGTTGGTAGTTTTTACAAAATGAGATAACCGCAGTCATGCTCACAAAGGGCTATACAGTTTTGGCTTTTACAGAATGGCAATGATTGTCGAGTTAAACCACGCTAACGATAAACCCAGCTTTGTTTAAAAACAAAGCATTCGTTTTAACCTAGCCGTTTCAAGGCTACTAAAGGTGAACAACTGAAGTGACTGAAAGTTTTAGAAAAAATCAAGTCTCACAACAAAAATCTTTTACTAGCTAAGTCGCACTATAAAGACTAGAATCTGATTTAGTTCATATGGAATAAAATCCATATGATTGATACCGTAATTGACATATAGAGTGCCGTCCCATGTTTGTGAGGCGGCCTTTTATTTGGGAGTCATAAAATGTCAGAAAACAATTCTATCTACATTTCAAGCTTAGATATGAACCGAATCACGGCTTTGTTGGATAAAATGCCAAACATCGCGGCGGAGCTTGTTGAGCTAGAAGCAGAGCTAGACCGTGCGACGGTTCTTGAGCCAGAACAAATGCCAGATAATGTGGTCACGATGAACTCAACTGTAGAGTTTAAATTTGCAGGTGAAGATAGAACCATGACAAAGACACTGGTTTACCCATCTGAGCTGAAAAGCAGTGATGATATTTCCATTTTTGCGCCCGTAGGCAGCGCACTGATCGGTTTGTCTGTTGGTCAAAAACTTGAATGGCCAATGCCAAATAATCAAGTGAAGACAATTGAAATTGTCGATATCACCTACCAGCCTGAGCGTTGTGGTGCACTAAACCGCTAACCCTCAGTAGTCCCGGTGCAAAGGCCTCATTTATGACTTTGCACCAGGAGAGCCCCTCGCTTATCCCCTATTTCCTTCTTTGTTTTTCCAAGCATTTACTTTGCTGCTCTTAAGTAACATCAACGATTCTTTATTATTTACCGCATATTCAATACCTATATCTCCAAGCTCAATCATAGAAATTGCAAAGTATTTTTCGTATATTGTCGCTCCGAAAACGACGTAAATTATGCGCAAAATGGAAGAATATCTAACTCGAATTGCCTGCTTAGAAAAAGAAAATGAAGAGCTGAAGCGGAAGAATGCGCGACTACAAGAAAAGTTGAATGCTGCACTCGACAGTAATGGACTGTGTTTGTGGGAGCAGCATATTCCTTCAGGTACTTTGACGATATTCAATATGCAGTGGGGCAAAATGCTAGGTTATCAGCCCCATGAGTTAACCGCGACGGTTGAAACGTGGAAAAACAATCTCCACCCTGAAGATTATGATCTTGCGGTGGGTGCATTTGAAGATCACCTAGCTGGCAAAACCGACCTTTATGAGGTAGTTCATCGCATGATTTATAAAGACGGCAGTGATAGTTGGGTCTACGATCGAGGGCGCATCGTCGAGTATGGTTCTGATGGCGAACCACTACGCATGATGGGCACTCATATCGATATTACAAAAGAAAAGCGATATGAGCAGCAACTGGCTAAGTTAGCTTCGAGTGATCCATTGACCGGACTGTTAAATAGAAAAGCAATTGAGGAAAACTTTAATCATCAACCTCAAACCAAGCCGTCTCAGCAGTCTGCCTTAGTGTTTGTTGATATAGATAACTTTAAAGCAGTTAACGACCAGCTAGGCCATCATACTGGTGATACTCTCCTCATTAATATCGCCAATAGCTTAACAGAGCTTGCGCCAAGCAAGTCTCAAGTCGGACGCATAGGAGGAGATGAGTTTGTCGTTTTAAGCTCTTATTCAAATCAAGAAGAAATATCTCAACTTTGTGATCGACTCTTAAGTTCTATCATTCCTGCGATAAATCAGGACTTAAATAAAGTAACGATTGGAATGAGCATCGGTGTTTGTCTATTTGATAAAGGAAAACAACAGTTTAATGAAGTTTATCAAAAAGCCGATCATGCAATGTATGAAATAAAGAAAAATGGCAAAAATGGCGTTGCCTATATCCAGATATAATAAGTCTCTTGTTTTTTGAAATTAATATTTCTTTAATTTGACAATTTTCTCTATGGAATTGATAGCGTATTATTTTTAATAATTAATTTATATAGGAAACAAAAGAAATAACAAACAATTAAGAGTGTTGCATACTACACGGTGTAATATTATTACTGTCTTTGTGACTGCTTTTGTTGCATACAATATTATTTCTTATTATTTTTATAAAAACCACTAGTAAAACGTAGTTAAACATTATAATTCATAAACTTATAAAAACCGAAATGCATGGTTGAATTTTAACCACCCCTTCTGCTAATATCTCGCCTCGTGTTTAAAAGTAATAAACACACACAAATATAAAACAAACTTTATAAAACATAATGCACACTTGAACATTACTGGTTCTATTTGGGTAGAGCTCGGTATTTATTTTATTTAAAACATTATGAATTTGTAATTTCATTTAATATCAAAATATTAAGTAGGTATATAAATTGAAGAAGGTCATCCTCCCTCAATTGGGCTTTGTTGCGTCAAATTTACGCTTGCTAGCTCTTGGCTTTGTAACCCTCGTGTCAGCATATTCTTTTTCATCAGAGGCTTATGCTGAGCAAGTGGCTAGTGGTGAACAAAAAACATTAGTTGTACTCGTCAATTTCCAAGAAAACCCTCAAGAGATCCCGATCTCTAAAGAAGACGCCCACCATGTTGTTTTTAATACCGTTAGCGACTTCTATTCGCAAATGTCCCAGGGGCAACTTTGGCTATCTGGTGATGTAGCTGGAACATTCACCTTACCGATATCAAACCAAATTTGCGATGATGATGCTGTAGCAACGGAAGCCAACAAAATGGCTGAAACTGCGGGATATCAACTATCAAACTATGACCGTTTTATCTACTTAACAACCAAAACTGGATGTGCATCAGAAGGCTCTGGTAGTCAAGGAGTAACTCCCTCTAGAGCGTCAATAAATGCGGTTTTCGAGCCTCGAGTTATCGCCCATGAATTAGGACATAATTTTGGATTGCATCACGCTTCCGCACTCGACTGTAAAGACGGTACGTTAGCTGGTGATTGCCGTGTCATAGAGTACGGTGATAGCTACGATACAATGGGTAACTACGATATGGGTTACTTTAGCGCCTTCCAATTGGAAAACTTAGGGTGGCAGACCTCCCCTGCTCAAATCATTTCTAGTGATGGTGTTTACTCTATTGATGCCTATGAAGACTTTGAAAGTACTTCATCAAAAGTTTTAAAAATCCCAAGAGGTACCGATCCAATTACAGGTCAGCGCCAATGGTTTTACGTTGAATATCGACAAGCTCTTGGCTACGACAGCTTTTTACGTGACCGTTCGTACATCGTATACCGCCAAGATGTGACAGAAGGTGTGGTTGTGCGCCTAGCGACAGACGGTGATCTTAAAAGTAGCCGCTTGCTACACATGAAGCCTGACTCCACTTTCAAACAATTATTTGGGAGTAATGACTGGGAAGACCCTGCTCTTCCAATTGGTGGAACGTTCACCGATCCAAAAACAGGCGTGTCGATTACTTTGGAAAGTGCTAATGGTCAAAACGCACAGGTCAGTGTCATATTTGGTGGTGAATCCGGGCAATGCGTTGCGACATCGCCTCTACTCTCTCTAACCCCACTATCAGGTTCTGATGCTAATGCCGGAGAAACGTTGGCGTATAATCTTAAAGTGACGAACCAGAACAATACAGAATGTGCAGACGCGACCTATACAACGGCTTTAAGCGTTCCTGACGGATGGAATTATGACGCAAGCGCCTTGACGGTTCCTTCCGGCATGAGTGCAGAAACGACGGTCATGGTTACGTCAAACAGCGATGCTCAACCGAACTCTTACAGCATAGCCGTTGACGTTATAGATGCTGAAAATGAACAATCAGCCAAAACCGAGCTATCTTACACAGTGTTGTCTGAGTCGACGTCACCACTTGAGGCGGTGAATGATAGCGTAACGATCAGTGATAAATCCGTCGTTCGCATCGAGCAGTTAAATAATGACTCGTTTGAACAATCGACCTCTCTTGCCATTACGGTCGCTAAGCCAAACAAAGGCAGCGCCCGTGTACTGAGTGATGGCTCCATTGAATACACACCTTCGAAGAAGTTTAAGAATAATGATTCATTTACTTATACGATCAGTGACGGTCAATCTTCTTCAACCGCGACGATTAGTATCACCTTACAATCGACTTCTGGTGGGAATGGTGGTGGAAACGGTAAAGGGAAACCGAACTAAATCACGCAATTCATATGAAAAAGCCTGGAGAATACTCCAGGCTTTTTATTCACAAGACATCAATTAGTTGCTTGGTGCAGGACAAATATCACAGTCTGCAGAAGCTGTATTCGTCGCTTGAGTATTATCGATTTTCAAGAAACCAACCGCCGTCACAGTATCACGGAAAGATTGTGTTTCTGCATTGCTAAATGCCGTTGGGATATAACTACCAGTATAAGACTGACATTGATCCGAAGCGAGTTCGATATTATCCACTACTGTCACGTCATCAGAAGCATCCTCAGGCGTACCTGAGTCATCCACAACAGAAACATTCACTAAAGTAAGTCCAGGCGTTGTGTTACATACCATTCCCGAGAAGCTCACTTCAGCAATGATACCATTGTCAGTAAGCTTGAAGCCGCTTTCACATGATTTCGTTACACTAATCATTGGAGACAAGCTCAATGACTCACATGGATCACTTGCGGTATCACTAATGGTCGCTTGGCCACCCGGAGTCGCAGCTGCTGTGACTTTCACCGTATTAGTTAGACCATTGCTTGTACTTTCAAAACTGCCGCTGTATGAAGCACTGTCACCTGAAGCAATGGCACCTAAGCTATGTGTAGTACCTGCTTCTAAATCCTCTACAACAACATCGTAGAGCGTACCGACACCATCATTAATCACGTCGCCGCTGTATGAGTAAACGTAACCATCTTCTGTTTCATTCACGACCGCTTGATTACATGTTTTAGTGATATCAACACTACACAACTCAAAGTCACCAACCACAAAGTCTTTCAACTGAGCGGTAATACTGCTTGATGCTCTTGTTTCGGCTGCAAATGAGCTAAAACAGGTGTCTGTTTGTAGAAGTTCAGTAAGGTTTACACCACCTTCAAAGAAGGTTTCTGGAGGGAAGACATTTTCGACACCACTTTTTGGCGTATACGCCCATGGTGCAGGTGAGTCAGTTGTATTGGTTGAAGCACACACATCTTGCGCGCCTGGTGAACACAGTGCATTTGTCTTAACTTTCAAACGTAAGTTTGTCGCAGCACACTGACCATCTTGTGGATCATTGTTAGCAGCTTTAGCACAAGTTGTGTCCCATTCAAGAACCAAAATTTCAGGGCCATCGTTTGCCCCTTGCAAATAATTTACCTGAATCAAAAGGTCTCCAGCAATATGTTGACCCGTGAATGTACCGTCAGGGTTCAGACCCACTGAGTCTTGATAAAACCAAAAACCTAAGAAGGCATCACCGCTGTTACCGAAACGGTCTGCACCAAAGGTGAGTACTAGATCATTGTCGATAATATATGCTGCCGCATACGCATGAAGAATGTCCCCTTTATCAAGTACCGTACCAGTCTTCCAACCAAGTTCCGGTATGTCTTTGATGTCTTTATTACCACCAGTAAATATTGTATCCGGTGTTGCCGTGTCATTCTCAAAGCTAAATACTTGTGCTCCGCCGATGTTTGGCGGCGTTGACCAGTCATCTGGAGCACCTACTCCAGAGTCATCTATCGCATTAGCATTTGCTTCTAACTCAAACACGCCATCTGTTGGTGTTGCAAATGCAGAGCTACCTATTAGCAAGCTTGTAAATATTGCATAAAGAAAGCTCTTCATCGTATGCCAGATACCTGACTTACAAGAATTCATAACCTACTCCTTAGAACGCTTCTAAAGCTAGACGAAGGTCCCTATGTCATTAATTGCCTTTTAAGAAAAAGTGAAAGCGAGATACAACTTTCGTTTCGAGCTCGTATAACGCATAGAGCATGCCACCACTTAAGGTTATGATTTTATTAAACTAAATATTTTCAACAGCGAAGAGAATGAACAGAGTGTTCAATTTTAAAGAAAGAGAAAGAAAACAAAAGAGACAAAAAACCTACGATAACAAAGATATATACGTGTTCTAGGATAATGTTACAGATTGACACTTTATTGTTTACACCTGTGACAGATGCACAAAAGCGACGGTATTGAAACTGTCCACTATGAATATGAAATAAACGCTTACTCACCTGCTCCCACTAATGTGAAGGTGATGTGTAACACCTGTTTGCATAGTGTTACATCCTTTACACATCTAATTGAATACTCATTTAACTAAAACATATTCAGTCGTTTAGCGAATAAGTTTTAGCTCAATCATTTATGAAAATATAAACAAACTGTTCACCCCTCTGTACAAAAATAAAAATAATCAACAAATACAAAAGGTTAAACATGGAACACTCTATGCTAGTCAACTGGCGCAGTTTAACTCTGTGAGAAAACTATCACGTATGTGGGCTCAAGGACGTAGCGAGCCCACTTACACAAGGAGGTTTTATGAAAACCATATTTAACTCTTGGTGGGGCAGTAAGAGTTACCGTTGTTCCACTTTATGTAGCCAGAATATACTTACAGCGATCAATATCAGCAGCATGTTTAAGCTGTTTACTTGGGTCATAGCGGTTAGCTTAGTGCTGAGCTCTCAAATTGTTTACGCATCCGCTGGCGACCCTTCAAGCCGAGGCGTGCAACCAATATTTGTTGAAGGGAATAACACCTGTCAACAATTACTTCCAGGGATCGATGGTTTGATAGAATACAAGCTTGAGCCAGTTACAGACGGCACTTTCGGTGATGGCATGCTTGAAGTGGTTATTGATCAACAACCTGGGGCAAAAACCTTCAGTTGGGATCAAGGTGATAGCCCTGTGATTATGCAAGCTATCTTCGTTAAAGGTGGTCCTGACGGAAACCTATATAACTACTTCACAGATGGATTATTGTATCAAGATGATGCCTTACTACATGCACCTGTGGGTAAAAACGGTAGATACTATGGCTTAAGTCATATTTCATTCTGTTACACACCAGGCGTACCAGACATTAAAATCACTAAAACTTGTACATTTGGTGATGTTGTCAATGGTAACACTTTGAAATACAACTATAAACTCACTGTAGAAAACACCGGTGACTTTGCATTGTATGATGTTGTGGCAACAGACACTACAGCCGTTGACAACGATATGGCTGCTGGTGACCATGTGTTCAATTTAGCGATGCTCGCCGTTGGACAAACGCAAGAGTTTAATGGTTCGTTTATTATTGACCAAAACGGTATCACTAACTATGCAGAAGTAAGCGCAGCACTTGAAACTGGTGGTGGTGTTGCGGTTTCTGACAACGCAGATTGGGAATGCCCAAGCCAAAACATCCCTGGTTCATTGTCTCTAGAGAAAGACTGTAGTGTCGTCGTCGTGAATCGATTTGAAGATACTGGTATTAATGAATACGGTCTTCAAGTCAATTACAGTGGTAGTGTATGTAATACCTCCAATGTCACCATTGACGGCATTGTCGTAATCGACAACAAAGACTCGAATCCAATCCAGGTTGGTATGCTTGCGCCTGCTGAGTGTTACGACTTTACTGGTAACTACGAGCCAATCCCAGGAGATGGTGAAGGCCTTCCATTACCGGGTGAAGAAGTCAGAGCGTTTACAGATACTGTGGATGCGAGTGGTGAAACTATCTTCGGTAATGTTGTCGTAGAAGCGATAACAGCGTCTGCAGAATGTACGCTATGTCCAACTTGTCCAGAGCCTGTTAGCTGCCCTGAATAAGGTCTACTTACAACTTAATAAAACAACGCCTGACGTTAACTCGTCAGGCGTTTTCTTTCGAACTATATCGTTCTATTTATTCTTACCTTTCCCATTGTTACCAGAGTTGCCAGAATCTCCACCAGATGAAGACTCTAACTTCACTGAGACCTGAGCGGTCGAGCTGCTTTGACCATCACCTATGGTATAGGTAAAGCTGTCGTTATTTTTGAATTTCTTCTCAGGTGTGTAACGCAGGGTGCCATCTGATAACAGCTCTAGTCGCCCCTTGCTTGGTCTAGTAAAAGAAACCACGCTTGCAGAGTTTTGCTCTCCAACAACATCGTTTGCCATCACATCGATAATCACCGACTGTTTCGAAGACATAGTCACCTGATCATCAACAGCAACGAGCTCTGGTGATGGCGAGATTTCAGTGGTTACAGAGTAATTTACGGATGCTGCGGTTTGCAGACTTGAGTCCTCGCCGTGCGTCACGATCATATTCAAAGCATAGTCTTTATCACTAGCGTCCACCGAAGATACGACTGATATCATTACTTGTCCGGTTTCACCTGCTGCTAGCGTGATTGCATTGCTGCTTGCTTTCCAACCAGTTGGCACTGACGCGTTTACAGAAAAACTGCTCGCAGAACAATCTGCACTATCTTTGTTAGTCATAGTGACCTGATATTGAACCTCATCGCCGGCTGCAACCGAGTTGTTTGTTGCAGCTTTCGCAGTCACTGATGGAGCATTTACAGTACAAGTCCCGATATTACCGTTGTCAGAGCCATCAAAGACAACGCTTACTTCGGCGATGCCGTTCGCTGCACTCACCAAACTCAATGTTACACCTGAGTCTGGGTCAGTATAGCTACCACCGACCGGCATAGATGGGTCAAACCAGTCATTTCGGCCAAAAACCGCACGATATTCAGAATCAGTTTTAAAGTGAAGCAGATTACTGCTGCGTCCATCGCCTTCTACAGCGCTTCGAATGATGATGCCATCCGTAACGTCCCCACGATAGAACGAGTAAGAACGAGCATCTAAAAAGTCATCAAACCCAATAGACTGGCGGTATTCAATGTAAAACCATTTTTTTGCACCTGTAGAAGGATCAGTACCACGAGGTACTTTTATCGTAACTGGCTGCTCACTAGTCGTCTCGTAATTCGCGATGGAGTAAGTACCATTTTGAGTAACTTCCAGTGTCTTTGAGGCGTGCTCTCCCTCTAGCCATCCTAGTCGCTCGCGCTGGAAAGTATTCAAATAGCCGATGTCTGGACCACCCATTACATCATAGGTATCACCGTATTCACGCAACGTACAGTTGTCTGAAAGCGTATGCTCGCCACAATCAAGAGCACGAGAGTGATGCAAACCAAAGTTATGTCCAAGCTCATGAGCGATATTCATCGGAGAAAAATCACCATTGATGTGCGCGCGTGAAGGCATGCCATCAATAGTTGCCGATCCAGCGACACCACATGCCGTTTTTGTCATCAAGTAAACAATACGATCGTACTCTTCAAGCTTCACTCCCGCAGCGATGGCTTCTTGATCCGCTGCATCTTGAACAGCGGTAAAATCACAAACCTGATTAGACAACGGTAGATTAAACCAACCCACGACTTTCCCAGACAGCCACATTTGATCAAAAGAGCTTTCACGGTAGAAGTCATTCACTGTGCCAAAGATTAGATTATTTGCTTCTGACAAACTTAATGGCTGCTCATTTGGGTTCTCTTTGAAGTTCAGCAGGATAACCAATGTATTTTGCTGTCCCGTCGTACTTCCTGCTGCACTGGCGTAATGGATGCTCTGTAAACAAGCGAATATTACTAATAAAAATGACAACCCTTTATTTAGGATTGTTCTATTTATTTTAATATTTTTTATCACTGCTTCACCTAATTTTAAATTAATAACTAGTTCAACTTCCCGCCAATATAAGCAGAAATGGTAGGGTAAAATAATATAAATTTTAGGCAATAAAATGCCCTAGCCTATAAAGCCAAATATGTTCCTATATACATCAACATGGTTATAAAAAGATAACCACCAAAAATATAAGAGCCGGAATCATAGCAAAGCAACCGGTCAAAATTCAACCAGAGCGATAAGTAATTTAGGTTAAGTTTGTGTAATAATAAATTTGTCCATTTTTGTCAGTTACTTAAAATAACCTTATGATTGTTTTATATGAACAAACTTTCTATTCAATAATGACTTTAATAAATCACTTGCACTACAGCCAATTTAAATCATTAAAAATCAAACAAGTAGAAATTGAACTAAAACAACCTCAATTTCATCGCATGAAATTATAACCTTTAAATTCATTAACTTAATAACGAGTCATTCGAATAATATACCTCAACAACGCTTGAGTAATATTATCCATCTTTAATTGTTAAATTTAAGTTAAATTAAAGTGGTGAAAAGTTTTTTGCTCACCTAGTTTTATACTCGATTAAAAGACAGACTGAGCGATACAGTGCAATATCAACTAGAGACATATAGAGAAACAAGCAGGATATATGTGCAACTTTATTTTCAGTATTGAACTAAAATCACGTGACAATATGACGCTATAGATAGCAATTCGGGAAAACTAGTTAAAGAATGATTAATTGATAATTGAGGTTGGTATTTGTACAAAAATTAATTATTCAATTAAAAAGTGTGTATTAGAATAGTTTGACAATACCAGATACTAAAAAACCGGCACTAGGCCGGTTTTTAGAAATAGTGGAGGCGCCTCCCGACGGATTAATTTATCTGGTCAACAAAAAATTAGTCTTTTTTATTCAAATGGTTAAAAAGCCAACTCAAACGAACAAAGGGCGATCATTTTGCTCACAAGAACATCAGCTTGTTTTGCTCTCGTTTACTTTGCTTCATCACTTCATATCAACGAGGAATCGACAAGTCGCACAAATTGACAGTATGGGTATAAACTTAACTCGTACCGCAGGGGATAAATAAGCGCTCATCATGTTTCGAAAGTCATCATTTCAATTACCGCTACACACTGATTCCGAACTCGACTTCGTAGTACCCCACTTCTTACTTACTGAATTTGATTATGCACGCTCTCTGGAACAGGGGATCGTCCAAGACTTGGATCCTGAATATACACACCAATATCGCGTCACACTGAGGCGCATACGCTCACTATGCTTGCTACTTCGCGAACTGATACCTCCTTTTGAACAGCGTATTTTGAAACCTCATTTAAAAATAATGATGAAGAAAACAAATAAGCTGCGTGATTTGGACGTATTTATCTTGGACAAAAGCCAATACATTGAAATGCTCCAAAACCACAAACCCTCTCTTGAGCAGCTTTTTGGCTTTATAGAATCCGAACGTGCTTACGAACAGGCAAAAGTTGCGCGTTGGCTAGCGACACAAGAATACACTATGCACTGCACTTTGGTCAGGAATAGTCTGCTGCGAAGTACACAACACGAACGAGTGGATAACAACGTACCTGCGTTACTCTTCGCAAGCCAAAAAGTCTCCGAACAATTTAAAAAGGTCGACAAAGCACGGCGCAAGATTTCGGGCAAAAGTCGTGACAGCGTGATCCACTCAATGAGGATAAAGTGCAAAGCGCTGCGTTATTTGTTAGAAGGGTTTTCCGCACTCTACCCTTCCCCACAGCACAAAAACAACGTGAAACAATTAAAACTATTACAAGACAAGCTCGGTGATTTTAACGACACTTCAAGTCAAATTGAATTTTTCACACAGCTCAAAGAGGCAGTAAACCTCAATAAAAAAGATCGTAAGACCCTGAAAAAGCTGCTTAACGTGCTTAGTGAACATCACGATACTTCGCGCCAGACCATCTTAACGCACTTAGACCAATTTGAGGCTTTCATCCACGATACCAACACACAATGCCTCTACCAGCACTAACCTAGGTTCACGTATTTTTAATATTCATTAATTACAGTCAGTCGTTAGGCTCCATAAAGAAAGATAACGTGAAACCATTAAAACGATACCAATATGAGCGCTATGCCGTACTCTGTAATCTCGCTTATCCTCGCGTCTTCAGACAAACTCAATACGGATTCGATCCTAATGGGCAACGAGTCATTAGAAATGAACACGGTAAGATTATGATTCGTGTGCTCTGGAGTAAAAAACAGAGTGAAGTGGTCGTAGTGATTAAAGGCTCACACAGTATCAGTGATTGGTTGTTAAACTTCGCGATGTGGACGAGAAGCTGTCGAAGGTTGGGACTGAATTACCGCATTCACGCGGGTTTCTATCATCTTCTGTTTCAAGAAAGTTTACCGAGCCGAAATGAAGATCGGCTGGGGTTGACCGTGATCGAGCGCCTCGAAGGTATCGTTGTACCGCTCATTCTTAGAGGAAAAAGAATCACCATTACTGGTCACTCTTCAGGTGGCGCGATTGGCAGTGTTTTTGCCGACTATATTGAGAAAAAATACCCAAAGAGCATTAAACGCGTCGTGACTTTCGGTCAGCCCGCAGTTGGAGATTGGACCTTCAAAAAACGCTACCGTTTGGGGCACAAAACTTACCGGATTTGTTGCGACATCGACATCGTGACATTCATGCCGCCAGTGCCTTTTCTCTATTGGCATGTAGGCAAAATGCTATGGTTGTATAACGGGAAAATATACGAGAATACGCCAACGTTCATTCGACTTGGACGTTCTCTATTTAGTTGGTTGATGCGACCATTCTCTTATCACTTTATGAGTAAATACATCCGCGATAAAGACTTCTTTGACGAACGCTGAGCTAAGTACCCTAAAACTATGATGTACAGGCACTAAAAAGCCGGACTTAGCCGGCTTTACGTTTTTGTGGTGAATTACAGAGAGGCAATTTCTTTTTCAAGTTGATATTTGCTATCTGTGACTATGCGCTCTAACACTTCAACGCGTCGCTTCAAGTCACCAATTTGCTTGTTAAGGTTATCTTGTTCTTCTTGGCTCATTGTATTACGTTCAGATATCTCCAAGGCTCTTACTTCTTTACGATGATTCAAGATTAACTTAATTATCCCGCCCCCAAATATGGCACCGAACACAATAGCCACAACCAATACATCAGCAATAGATTCCATTCTTCATCTTCCTCTAGATAATGCTCAAATATAAGTTACTCATTTGTTATATGAATATCAAATAACGTATTGATTCACTGCAAAGTTTCATCAAAATTTGCCTGTTCTGTATCAAAATCACAAGAATGGATTACTCAACGCTAACCCAAACCGAGACAGATCCACCATTTACAGGGAACTCAGCCCACCCGTTCGCATCTGTCCAAACGTCCTCAGTTCGGATGCCCAACTTGTCGACATAGCGTGTACTTGGCTTGCCCGTAAACATCCACTTCGAGCCACCTGGTCCATCGCTCATGATCACTGCCATTGAATGTGGATGTTCTGCATCGCCCTCGCGAGTCCAGCCAATTACATCCCAATGGTCGAGATAAGAATGTTGTTTGCCATACGCATAGTCTTTACGCAGTGTTACGAGCTCTTCGATGTAAGGCACTTTGACCATATTGATGTCATGCCCTTTATCACTGTACTGCGCGCCGTAGTAATCTGCATAAAACACGGATGGATAACCTTCTTCACGCAATAAGATAAACGCGTAAGCGAGCGGCTTAAACCACCAATCAACCGTCGATTCCAACGCCTGCAAAGGTTGAGTATCATGGTTTTCTACTAAGGTTACCGCTTTGACTGGATTGTCCTTCATCAGCGTACCATCCATGATTTGACGCATATCGTAGCTACCACCCGATTTAGACGCATTGTAGAAGTTCATATGTAACGGTGCGTCGAATAGAGACATGCTGCCAGAAGTTTTGGTGATAAAGTTATGCAGCTGATTCACATCGTAGTTCCAGTACTCTCCGACCGTGAATAGTTCTTTCCCTGTTTTCCAACGTAGGTGATCAATCCATTCTTGAAGATATTGGTATTTGATGTGCTTCACCGCATCCATTCTAAAGCCATCAACACCAGTCATGTTGATGTACCACTCACCCCAATCTTTCAGTTCTTGTTTAACTTCAGGATGATCCATGTCTAAGTCAGCATACATAAGGTAGTCGTAATTCCCCTTTTCAGAACTGACTTCCCAATCCCATGCCTTACCTTCACCTTTGAATTTAAAAATGGCTTTTTCTTTACCTGCATCGTCCCAGTCCACGCCATCAAAATGGTACCAAGTCCAATGGAAGTTAGAGTACTTGTCGTTGCGTCCAGGGAAATCAAACTCCACCCACGCTTCAATCCATTTATCACCAAGTTCAATGTTGCGGTTGTTCCAATCTACCCGCTTAGTATCAACCCAAGATTTCCCATCTGCACCACCACGGTGGTTAAACACCACGTCACCATAAACCTGGATATTGTTATTGTGAGCGGCATTGATAGCACTAAGGTACTGATCTTTCGTGCCGTATTTGGTGCGCACTGATCCTTTTTGATCAAACTCCCCCAAGTCGTACATATCATAAACGCCGTAGCCGACATCATTACTACCACCCGCTCCTTTGTATGCAGGTGGTAGCCAGAGCGCTGTGAATCCGTTTTCTGCTAGCGTTGGAGCGTTATTTTCCACTTGAGTCCACAGTGTGCCATCGTTAGGCACATACCAATGGAAATACTGCATCATTGTGCCATTCTCAGCAGCCAATGCAGATGAACTTAGCAGCAAGGTTAAAGGTAAAATAGTGCGTTTTAATTTAAATGTTTTCATTATTTTTCTCTCACGTTAAGGACTAAAATCCTCCTTTCTGCTCATACACACCAAGCATTGCCAACGGTCACGCTAGCCAAGTTGCTGCCTGTGATACAAAAAGTTCGGATTACAATCGAAGAGAAATTAGCACCAATCACCCTATACAATTATTGAGTTATTTAACATTTATAAAATCAATGACTAGCGCATTGAAAATATTGAATGGTGATCAAAACATGGGAGGAATTTAGAGAAGCGTGAACGAGTATAGATTGATGGATTTAAAACGAAGAAAGCCAGTCATTTAAGACTGGCTTTCGAAATAGTGGAGGCGCCTCCCGGAAGTCATTTAAGACTGGCTTTCGAAATAGTGGAGGCGCCTCCCGGAGTCGAACCGAGGTCCACGGATTTGCAATCCGCTGCATAGCCACTCTGCCAAGGCGCCTTTCTGATTTTGTCTCTCTGTCACCAAAGATTTTGATGGTGCCCCGGGCCGGACTTGAACCGGCACAGCGCGAACGCCGAGGGATTTTAAATCCCTTGTGTCTACCAATTCCACCACCAGGGCAACGCAATCATGCGATGGGTTAGACACCATCTGTCTCAGCGACCTTTGCCGTGAGAACGAGGCGTACTTTAACGGATTAATTTATCTGGTCAACAATAAATTTTATCTTTTTGATTTAAGTGCTTAAAAAGCGATCCAGACGGTACAATTGGCATTCAATTAGGCCAAGAAACACTCGTTAGCTTTCATCAACTCTAAGTCACACACATGTTGATGCCCGTAACGGCTTAGCTTGTAAACGCCTGACTAACGCGGATCGTAGTCACCACTCTCTTCAGCTCTGTAACATCTGTAACAATTGGAGCCCCTACTCTTGGCACTGTTTCACACGAAATATCATATTTTGTTACCGATAACTTTGCATCGAATGTGGTCGTACCTTTATAAAATCATTGACATTTTTTATTTTCAAAAAAAGCTCAATTCATTATCGAAAATATCAATAAATAATGATAGCTTACACTCGTTGCAGTAATTTAATGGACATATATCACATATAAGGACGTGGTTTACTTTGGCGACACACCATAAGAAAAACAAGGTATATCACTAATGTCTATCAAGAATCTTTCTATAGCGAAAAAGATATCGCTATCGTTTTTACTCATTGCCATCGTCAACATTGCGTTTGGCGTATTTTTATCTACAGAGCTCAAAAGCATTAAATCTGAGCTTTTAAACTATACCGATGATACGCTTCCTGCTATGGAAAGAGTAGATTCGATCCGAGATCACTTGTCTCGCTGGCGCCGTGCTCAGTTTGCGACATACACTTATGAAGACGCAGACCAAATCAGAAACAAAATTGCCAGCAACATTCGCGAACGTGAAAAGATCAGCAAAGAGCTCGATTCTTACGGTGAAACGATTTGGCCTGGTGAAGAGCAACAAACTTACCAGCGCCTTATGCGTCAGTGGAAAAAGTACTTGGTCACTATGGATCAGTACAACGAAGCGATGCTAGCCAACGACAAAAGCAAGGCCCACCCTATTTTGGCGAACTCTTTACCTGCTTTCGAAGCGGTTGACTCTGAGCTCGGTGAACTGATCCGTCTACTTAAAAATGCTATGGACAGTAACAAAACTCATATTCTTTCTTCTGTAAATGGATTGAGTAACTCGTCAATTGCAAGCAACGTGATTATTCTGCTTATCATGGTAGGCATGACGTACGTGCTGACACGCCTTATTTGTGGCCCACTAAAACTTGTTGTCGAGCAAGCAAATGCCATCGCAACAGGTGACCTATCAAACGACATCGATCGTAAAGCCATCGGCAATGACGAGCTAGGTGAGCTGGCGGATGCGACCACTAAGATGCAAGATGACTTGCGCCAAGTTATCGACAACGTGATTGCTGCGGTCACACAGTTAAGCAGTGCAGTAGAAGAGATGAATCAAATCTCTGATATTTCTGCGTCTGGTATGAAAGATCAACAACTGCAAATCACACACATTGCTACGGCAATGACAGAAATGAAAGCAGCAGTAGCTGATGTTGCACGTAATACTGAAGATTCAGCGAACCAAGCTAACGAAGCAAACCGTCGTACACAACATGGTGTTCGTGAAACGCAAGGCATGGTTGACGCGATTCATGAAGTTTCAAACGTAATTGGCGCTGCGGGCGATACTGTGGCAGAGCTTGAACAGCAATCGAACAAAATTAACGTTATTGTTGATGTTATCCGTGACATTGCCGATCAAACCAACCTACTTGCGCTTAATGCAGCCATTGAAGCTGCGCGTGCTGGTGAGTCTGGTCGCGGTTTTGCCGTGGTTGCGGACGAGGTTCGAACGCTTGCAGGCCGTACGCAAGATTCAACCAGCGAAATTACGTCGATCATTGAACAGCTACAATCGCTTGCAAAAGACGCGAAATCTGCGACAGAGCTTTCTAGAACCAGTATCTCAGAATGTGCAGAGCAAGGCATTCAATCAAAACAGCTGATGAGCGACATTGAACACTCGATTTCTGATATCTCAGACATGGGCACCCAAATCGCCACGGCTTGTAACCAGCAAGACTCTGTTGCAGAAGAGCTTAACCGCAGCATTGAAAACATACACTTGGCATCTCAAGAAGTATCACAGGGTTCAGAGCAAACCGCACAGGCTTGTCGTGAGCTAAGCCAGCTGTCAATTTCTCTTAAAGATGTAATGAGCCGCTTTAAACTGAGTTAAACTCAGTGGATACCTTAGTTGATATTGAATCAACCTCGATTTGCACAAATTGAGTGCAATCACTGAGATATATTTAGGTATATTGAATCATGATCTTCAAAAACGCTCCAAAGCACTACTTGGAGCGTTTTACTTCGTCAGGTACTTTCCCCAAGTACTCAATAACATAACCAATACAAAAAACGCGTACGGAGACTTTATGCGCTTAAATAAAACCTTACTATCACTGACTATCGCTGCTGCAACCGTTGCTCCTGCGATGCAAGCTAATGCTGCCCCTCTTCAAATTAGCAACACTGCAGTAAAAGCAGAGCAAGTTCAAGGCGCTAACGCTTGGCTGGAAATAAACTTAGGTCAATTCCGCGATAATATTGAGCAGTTCAAGTCGCACATGGATGGCAAAACGAAAATCTGCGCCGTGATGAAAGCCGACGCATACGGTAATGGCATCGCAGGCCTGATGCCGACTATTATCGAACAACAAATTCCTTGCGTTGCCATTGCAAGTAACGCCGAAGCACAGACCGTTCGCGACAGTGGCTTTAAAGGTCAACTTATGCGTGTACGCTCGGCGGATATTGGCGAGATCGAAGCTGCAATCGACTTAAATATCGAAGAGCTGATTGGTACTGCAGAGCAAGCCAAAGCACTGTCTAAGCTAGCAGAGAAAGCGGATAAAGAAATCAAAGTTCACCTTGCTCTTAACGACGGTGGTATGGGACGAAATGGCGTTGATATGACAACAAAAGCGGGCAAGAAAGAAGCGCTAGAAATCGCTCAACAAGATGGCGTTAATATTGTTGGCATCATGACTCATTTCCCTAACTACAATGCAGACGAAGTTCGTCAAAAGTTATCTTCGTTCAAAGACAGCTCTGCATGGCTGATTAAAGAAGCGGGCCTAAAACGCGAAGATATTTTGCTGCACGTGGCCAACTCTTACACTGCACTTAATGTTCCTGAAGCACAGCTTGATATGGTTCGTCCTGGTGGCGTTTTATATGGTGATCTGCCAACCAACCCTGAGTACCCTTCTATCGTGTCTTTCAAAACACGCGTGGCATCCGTTCACCACCTGCCAAAAAATAGCACTGTCGGTTACGACAGCAGCTACAAAACGAGCAAAGAAAGCCTAATGGCGAACATTCCTGTTGGTTACTCTGATGGCTACCCACGAAAAATGGGCAATACGGCAGAAGTACTGATCAATGGCCAACGAGCAAAAGTTGCAGGTGTGGCTTCAATGAACACCACCATGGTTGATATTACAGGTATCAAAGATGTTGAGCCTGGTTCTGAAGTTGTACTGTTTGGCTCTCAGCAAGGCAAAACGATTTCGGCAGCAGAAATGGAAAAACATGCAGAGGTCATCTTCCCAGAACTATACACGGTTTGGGGTACTGCGAACCCTCGTGTCTACGTAAAATAAACCCTTTCAGTTATTCGTAACAGAACGAAAAAGCGAGCCTCGTGCTCGCTTTCCTACTCATATACTAATCTGGAACAATCCGTGCTCTTATCAATTGAACAGAGTTTGCTATTTGCGTTGCGTTACTTTCCTTGAGCCCTGGCAAGTGACAAATCCTCTAACCCCTTCATCTTAAAATCGTTCAGGTATACTTGTTTTTTTATTATAGCACTTAGTGTTTGAAAGCCATTTCAATTGATGTTAAACATGAAGTTTACAAAAGAATAACAAACGCATTCATATGGCACTGCCCTTTTTGCCTGCTGGCTAGGTATCTCTATGACAGAAAATACTCAACATCTTCAGCGCTCCTCATCAGAGTTGCACGAATTTACCCGGATCGACGTGTGGAACGGTTTCACCCAACTTTTACCTCTGTCCATGTTTGTGGTCATATTTGGCCTCGCATTCGGTGTTGCCGCCGTACAAACAGGGTTAGATGTATTTCCCACTATGTTGATGAGCACACTGGTCTTCGCCGGTGCTTCACAATTTGCCACGCTAGAAATGTGGGGAGCAGAAGTACCTCTGATTCCAGTGCTTATTACTGTATTTGCTATTAATGCTCGTCACCTCTTGATGGGCGCTACGCTTTATCCATGGTTACGACAACTCCCACCGACAAAACGTTACGGTGTAATGCTAGTGGCATCAGACGCGAACTGGGCAATGGCACTCAATGCATTTGGTAGAAAAGAACCAGGTTTTGGTTTGCTTGTTGGTGGCGGCTTAGCAATGTGGTCGTTTTGGATTGTTGGCACCTGGGTCGGCATTTATTTTGGTAGCGCAATCAAAGACCCGGTGGGCCTCGGGCTCGATATGGTTATGGGATGCTTCCTGCTCTCGATGGTTGTGGCAGGGCCGAAAGACTTAAGAATCTTTGCGATTTGGGCCACAGCAGCGACATCATCTATGTTGGCGTATTGGTATTTACCAGAGAATAGCCACGTAGTGGTTGGCGCCATTACTGGTGGAGTCTTAGGTGCTTGTTGGAAGGAGAAGAAAGCATGAACATCGAAACGAGCGTAGGTGGAACACTGCTTATCATCATCGCTATGGCGTTAGTCACGCTCATAACCCGCTGGGGCGGAGTGTATGTCATGTCATTCATTCCAATTAGCGAACGGGTTCAACGTTTCATTACTGCGATGTCAGGTTCCGTATTGGTTGCCCTTTTAGCCCCACTAGCGGTTGAGGGTGATTACGGTGCTAGAGCAGCACTTTTTTCTTACTGCTGTCGTCATGTTCATCGTGAAAAAGCCTCTGCCCGCAATTGCAGCTGGCATCATCGCAGCCGCCGCGGTACGCGCTCTTTAACCGTTGTTTCGACGCCAATACCAGTCATAAATAAAAAGCCCCAAAACACGAAGCCCTGATGTCACGAGTGCCATCCGGGCTTATCTTATGCTCATTATTTTAACGATGATCAACGATATTAATCACGGTGAGATAGCAAATTACGCACAGCAGTTACAATTGCGCTTGTATTTGTCCATTTTGCCAATACCTGGGTTAAAGGTGTTGGTTGGATCTAGCTCGTGGTAAAACTTCTGCAGCGAATTTTCAGCTTCGTACAAGTGACCCACATTATGTTCTGCTGGGTATTTAGCACCACGGCTATTGAGGTGTTCTAGCATCAGTTTTTTCATCAACTTCGTGTCGGTCCCTTTTTTGAAAATGTAATCTTGATGGAATACATAACACATAAAGTGACCATAATAGAGCGCTTGAACAAGGTTCTTACTCACCTCTTCTGGTAAAGTTTCTAGCCACTCTTCATCATTACGTCGCAATGCGATATCAAGTGCAACGATATCTTCTACGTCTTTTCGGTGAATCGTCTCGTAACGAATTGCTGCACCTGCTGCTGCAAAGCGATGTAAATAAGCTTTTTTACCCTCTTCCGGCGTACACTCGAAGAAATCACAGTCGTCTTCAACAGCCCAAACTTCATTGAGGTATTTTTGCGCCTCAGCAATACCACTATCACTCATTTTTAATACCAGGTGATGCTCATACTTGTCGCGGAAATCCAGCATTCGTTCTGGTAAATGTTGTGGGAACAACTTACTCGCGTAGTACAAAATGGTGTCCGGCAGGTATTTACTAACAAACGGGACACGCTCTAAGACATTTTCTACTTTAGCTTTAAGTGCAAACATTTTTGGCAACTTATCTGTACCTAATAAGTCGATGGATAAGAAGACATCTTTGCCGTACTTCTCTGCCATGTTGAAGATATCTCGATGCAAGTATTCTCCCATCTCAGGCAAGTTCTCAAACGTAGATAAGAAATCTTTTCGCAGCTTCGTCAGTTTCGCAGGGTCATTTGTGCCAAGGTAAAAAACCTGCTCTTTTTCAGGTACTGGGTAGCTATCAACTCGAACGGCGAAAACACCCAATTTACCAGCGCAGCCACTGGCTTCAAATAAACGACGTTCATCGGCATTAAAGCGAGAAGGAATGTCAGAAGTCACGTCTCGAACACGTTCATCGTATTCTTTGTCTGATGCCATTCGCTCGTCATGAATGATCTTCGCTGGGTCAAAGTTTCCTTCTTGCAGGTTTGTCAGAATTTCTTCTGGCGTTTCACCTAAACCTTCAATACCAAGGTGATTAACCAGGTGTAACTGGCCTTGCTTATCGACCTGCGCATAGATCGCCAGTTCGGTGTAAGCAGGACCGCGCTTGACTAACGCACCGCCTGAGTTGTTGGCGATACCACCAACCACAGTGGCACCTAATGATGAAGAACCGATGATAGAGTGCGGCACTCGGTTCACCGCCTTCAATTCTTTTTCCAATGAGTGCAAACTTGCACCAGGCAAGCATACTGCCTGCTTACCGCCATCTAATAAGTGAATCTTCTTGATTTTGGTAATATTGATCACGACCACATCACGGTCATAATCATTACCACTTGGAGCTGAGCCTTCTGTTAAACCTGTTTTGGCAGCCTGCATAATAATAATGCAGTTTGCTTCAACGCACTGTTTAATGATCTTCCATTGTTCTACAAGAGTATTAGGAAACACGATAGCAAGCGCAGTGCCACTACCTGAGCGAAAACCCGAACGGTAGTATTTTGTTTTAACCTCGTCGGTTAGGACATTTTCTTCCCCAACGATAGTTTTAAATTCGTCAATCAGCTGCTTTTGTTTCATATCCGTATCTCTAGTTATTGTACTTCGCTCACATCACCGTTTAGTGACGGTAATGGGCGTTTGAGCCACTATAAGCAGTCCATTTCTCGGCGTCTATGTCAGGCAGGCGAGCAATACTTAACCAACAGACAACAAACAAAATAATTCTTTTATTTTTCTGTCACTTATCTTTCACATTCGGAAAATTTAACGCAAGAAACAGACCGTTTCTTAAAAGAAACAATAGCAAAACCATTTGTTAACAGTTGTGCGCAGCATCTTGTTATCAATATTAGTGATAAAACAAGGAGAAGGCTTAAGCTTCTAAATTTATAAGAATTATTAGAAATGAAGATGGAAACAATAACTCAACACCAACATAACGATTGGTGTTGAGTTATTGTCTTAAAATCGATGATTTTGACTTTGAAAGCTGGTGTATAGATGATCAATGAAGATCTTAATTTTTTCTTGGCTGTTGACGAGTGTAAGGATACACTGCATAAATACCCAAACATTTGGCGGTTTCGTCTTTGAACAATTGAATCAGGCGGCCTTGCTTTAAGTCTTCATAAACCAAGACACGTGGCACATAGATGATTCCCTGCCCCAACAGTGCGACGTTTCTCAATACCGAAGAGTTGTTGGTACAGAGGTTACCGTCGACTGTAACTTGATACACCTCGTCTCCCTCTTTAAACGCCCACTCACGCGCCCCGGTTTCTTGGTAGGAATAAACCAAACAATTGTGCTTATACAAGGCTTGAGGTTGCTTAGGAATGCCATGTTTAGCAAGGTATTGAGGTGACGCACAAACAATCCAATTGGCATCCACCAGCTTTCTTGCGATCAGGCTAGAATCTGGCAACACACCCGTTCTAATTGCCAGATCAAAACGTTCATTCACGATATCGACGAAACGATTATCTAGATCCATATCGATATTGATGTCAGGGTATTTCTGATTAAACTCATTGATCACTTGAGGAAGAATTAACTCACCAGAGATAGTGGGTACAGAAACTTTAATGTTTCCAGATAAATTCTTACCTAACCCCACAATGGATTCTTCTGCCGTTGCCACCGCTTGATAAACGGCTTTTGCATGAGTAAAGAACGCTCGCCCTGCCTCCGTCAACGTTAACGTTCGCGTTGTTCGGTAAAGAAGCTGTACACCAAGCTCTTGCTCAAGCTTCGCGATGCGTTTACTGACAACCGATTTGGTCAATGACATGTGTCTTGCAGCAGCACTGAATGAGCCTTGCTCGATCAGGTGATAGAAAATGATGTAATCGTCGGTATTTCTCATGCGTCTTCGTCAAATCCTTTGGAGACCGACATTGTAAACGGATATTGGTCAATCTGCGAAATATCGGGTCACACTCAACAGCATAACTGGTTAAAGAAACAAGGGTTATACCCACAGTTCAAGAAATTGAGATGGCGTAAATTTATCAATATTCAGATACAAAAAAACCAAGCTTTCGCTGGTTTTAAGTTGATGCACTTGGCATCGAGATACCGCAATTGCCATATCTGAATAATTTGGAGCGACACACGAGGTTCGAACTCGTGACCTCAACCTTGGCAAGGTTGCGCTCTACCAACTGAGCTAGTGTCGCATTGATTCTCGAAAGCCATTCACTCTCAAAGAATAATGGAGGCGCCTCCCGGAGTCGAACCGAGGTCCACGGATTTGCAATCCGCTGCATAGCCACTCTGCCAAGGCGCCTTTTTACTTCGCTTCAGGGCTCTTCCCCGTTGCGTTGGTGGCTACTTTACGGATTGAGAGAAGATAGTCAAACAAAAATCTTTCATTTTCTGTTTATTTGATTTCTTTTAAGCCAATTAGACCAAAGTTCGATCTTATCGGCTTAAAACGAAGCAATATAAATCTAGCTTTCTGTACGTTTTACTCAATAGAATTTCAATGTCACTTAGTAATTACCGACCCGTTTAAGCAACCTGCCCACAACATTAGGGTGATAAGACCAAGTGTGATCAAACATCGACATTAATGCTGGGTTTCCATATTTAGATAGGCTGATCGCGTGAAAACGGTTTTTCTTCGCTTTAAGCGCATCCACTTTGGCAAGCAACTCGTCTTGTTGTTTTGGCGCGATAAAGTCGGAAATGACCACCATATCGGCATTTTTGTACTTATCACCGCTCATCAAGTCGATAGATTTGATCAAAGTTGGCTCTAAGTCTGTACCACCATGGAAGCTATAAGTTAAAAAGTCCGCCGCCTCGCGCAGACCATCTTGTTTGGTTAGCTCGTACGTAATGTGTTCCGTCGAAAAAATAATGACATAGCAGTCACGTTGCTCCGCTAATGCGATTTGCATCAGAGCATAAGCCATGGCTTTGGCGCATTGTTCAGGAAACCCGCTCATTGAGCCGGACGCGTCCACACACACAATAAACGGTCCTTTTTCGATATCTACCGCTTTGTTGTCAGGTCGGTGAGCTTTAACTTTACGTAACGTGCGCGATTTGCCCTGTGTACGGTAGTTCATAAGTCGTTTATCGACTAAGTGTTTATAGAACACGACCTCGAGTTCAGGATACGCCAAAAACATCGTTTCGTTGGGAAGTAGCTTATTTAAATCATCGCTTTCGTGAATGCCGACAATATCATCTGTCGCTTCATCACTCTTCTCTTCGATCATTTGTAGCTCTTCAGTAGGCGCGCGGTTAAGTTCGGGATCATTCACTTGCCCCGCCATACGGCCAAGTTGCTCGGCTATTTCTTGCAAGCCTTGGTGCTTCTTCAGAAACTCCGCATGGCGTTTCATCACTGTTAAGTCAGTTTTGCTCAACTTGGCAGATGCCATATCCCATAAGCGCCCTACACTTTCAGCATCACCCGATTCCGTGACCTTATCCATATTACGCATGGTCTCCATACGCTGATACAGGTCATTCAGCACTTTCTCTTTATTGGCCTCAAGCTCGCTTACTTGCGCTTGCTTAATCGCATCGGCTAGGCTTTGGTACCATTGATCACAGAAGTAATGTGGGAACATGGGATTATTCATCCCCTTGTTCTTCTCCATCATTCGGCGAGCCTGCATATAAAAAGCGGAGTGCCACTCAAGCTTTTTAATCACATCTTCGATGTTTTCGAAAAACGCCTCTTCATCCCAGTGAATGACTTCTTGATATAAAGACAGCTCTTGTTGGAAACGCTCTGTCTCACATACCTTGGTAATCCGTTTTTTAACACTGCCCCTCCACTTTAATAAGTGGCCTTTGACTGAAGATTTAACGCCTCGGTTTTCTGCCATCATCATGACTTGTGAACGCGCCATTAAATCATTAACTGCACTATCGATGATGCCAGAGTCGGCTACCATCAGCGCGAGGTTAAGTCCGTCTGCACCTAGCATGTCGTCTCCTTATGAGAAAAACTGATGTAAGTTTTTAAAGCGTTGGATAACTTTTTCGCTTTCAGCTTGGATAGACTCAAGTCTCTGACTGACCTGCTGCAGACTCGACTCCATTAGGCGTGGTAATTCAGGATCAACAAAGCTATGCGGAAGCGCATCATGGAAATTCGCTTTTACCTTGCGCATATGGTGCTCTGCTTCACTGAGTTGATTTACGGCTTTTTCACTCTGCGTTAACCACTTTTGGTAAAGCTCTACATCCAAACCCTCTTGAGTCACTAAGCTCACCAGAATGCCTCGGTTTGCGATATCACGGATAACTAGGTTATTTGCGGCATCAACATCAAATCGTAAACGACACATGTTGGTGTTTTGATTGACGTAGCCATACACATCACCGTGTCCTTCTTTGATGACTCGATCTAGTTCATCTTTTGGCACGTAAACCCAGCGGCTATCGCCTTTCTCTGATTCTGAAACCGACATGTTGCTTTGCAAGACAACCAATTTAACTAAGTTAACGGCTGCGCCAACTTTGTACACCTTGGCTTTAGAGGTATCAAAGCGCATGGTTTCTTTGCGCAGAATACCTGTTGCCGCTTCAGACGTTAACGTCATGCGGTAGGCATCTTCAAGCTCATGCTGAACATCGACCAAAGACTCGCGACAGTATTCAATTTCCTGTTCGGCGTCTTGTTGGTCAAATGCATGTTTCAGGGCGAACTCTTGGACCACTTCGCGTACCACGTCTCGCGATTCAGGGCTGTTCCATAAACAATCTTGCAGCAACAGTAGATCAAGTGGGTTAATTTCATCGCGACCATTAAAAAACGCGCTCGCTTTTAGCAATTTCACGGCTTTCTTCCAGCGGCGGTCAGACACATACATGTCGGTATTAGCGACATCGCCAAACTGAGCTTCGACTTTGCTTTCTAACATCGTTTTAAGCTGGAAAAGCTTCTCGAATGCATTATCGGTTAACGTCAGCTTGTCGAGCTGCTGTTGCCATTGATGATATTCTTCATCTGTTATTGCTAGCCCTTCTGGCACTTGTGCCTCTTGTGACGTGCCTACCGTCAACATCGACTTAAAGTTTTGTTTATTCTGAATTCGATTCACAAACACACGCACCAACATGCGATCGTAAAGTGCATCCAAACCGCTGTCTTCATCTGGCAGTTCATTGGAAGCCGATACCAACAAACGCATTGGCACACGCTCAATATCGCTGCCATTTTTGAACGTTTTCTCATTGACCACTGTCAGCAATGTATTCAGAATGGCGGGGCCCGCCTTCCAGATTTCATCTAAAAATACGACTTGTGCGGTTGGCAAATACCCTTTAGTTAAGCGAACATAACGACCGTTATCTTTGAGTTCTTGAATACTCAGTGGCCCAAAAACTTCTTCAGGTGTTGAGAATCGCGTCATCAGGTATTCAAAGTAACTGCTATTATCGAACGCTTGGATAAGTCGCTTGGCAATTAAGCTTTTTGCAATGCCAGGTGGGCCTAAAAGAAAAACACTTTCACCAGCAAGTGCCGCAAGGAGGCAGAGCTTGATGGTATGTTCGCGTTCATAAACGCCATCCGTTAACGCTTTAGCCAACTTGTTGATGCGTTCTGAGAGAAGCGCTTTTTCGGCATTTGAGGCAAATAAGGTTTGTGTCATACGTTCTCCGGCTGCTGAACTGGTATTGCGTTAACATTTTTATACACTTGTTATAACTTTGTTACAAATGTATTTTGTTGAATTCCCCTTATAGCAGATGCTTACCCCCTTCTTTAGCCAGCAATCAAAGTTTCCATTTATGAGATACAGCTCACTGAAAGTGCAAACGCTTTCGTTGTGTTGCAACATTTTTTGCTTTTGTTTCCCACCATTTGTGGTTAATGTCGAAAAACGTCAAAATGCGGTAACAGCTAGGGTTAATAACTGCATGAGCAAAATAGTTCATAAATGGAAGCAAATTTCTCTGATTGAAGAAGAGGTTATGCTTCCTACAGGACAGGCAATTACGCACACCACAATCCATCATCCGGGCGCTGCGGTGATTCTCCCGATTACAACGGAAGGAGAGATAGTCCTTGTCCATCAATTTCGCCCTTCACTTAATAAATGGCTTTTGGAGCTTCCTGCTGGTACAAGAGAAGGCAATGAAGACCCTCTCTGCTGCGCGAAAAGAGAGCTAGAAGAAGAAACGGGCTATAGTGCAGAAAAATTCACCTCTCTCGGCCAAGTCACTCCCCTTGCCGGATTTTGTGATGAGATACAGTACCTATTTGTTGCTGAGAAGCTCAGCCAAACCAACCGTTACGAATGTGATGAAGATGAAGTGATTGAGGTTATTACCTTGTCACTCCAACAACTGGAAGACAAGATTATTGATGGCACAATTACCGATGCCAAAACGATCGCTTGTTTAAGCAAAGCGCGCCTTTGCGGATATATTTAGGACTTTGACCAAGGAGACATTCATGGATTTTCGATCAGATACCGTTACACAGCCTACCCAAGCCATGCGAGAGGCCATGTTTAAGGCCCCCGTTGGGGATGATGTTTATGGTGATGACCCTACGGTCAATGAGCTTGAGGAGTTTGCCGCAGAGCTTGCAGGATTCGAAGCGGCTTTGTTTACCACTTCAGGCACGCAAGCCAATCTGCTCGGCCTAATGGCGCATTGTGAACGCGGAGATGAATATCTGTGTGGGCAGCAAGCACATAACTACAAGTACGAAGCCGGCGGCGCAGCAGTACTTGGGTCAATTCAACCTCAACCAGTCGAAAATAACCCAGATGGCACACTCCCATTTGATAAACTGGCAGCGGCGATTAAGCCAGATGATTGTCACTTTGCTCGTACCAAGCTGCTCAGCTTAGAAAACACGATTAATGGTAAAGTATTACCTCTGTCTTATTTAGCAGAAGCACGTGACTTCGTGAATAAACATAACTTGCAGATGCATCTAGATGGCGCTCGCGTTTTTAATGCAGCCGCTGCGCTTGATGTTCCGGTAAAAGAAATCGGTCAGTATTTTGATTCAATGACGATTTGTCTGTCGAAAGGTTTGGCTGCCCCTGTTGGTTCGTTACTGCTTGGTAGCAAAGAGTACATCGCAAAAGCACGTCGCCTAAGAAAGATGGTCGGCGGTGGTATGCGTCAAGCGGGTATTCTTGCCGCAGCAGGCAAACTCGCCCTTACCGAACAAGTGGAACAGCTAAAACAAGATCATACCAACGCAAAAACCTTAGCGGAAGGTTTAGCTGAACTGCCTGGTTTTTCAGTCAACCCTGAATTTGTTCAAACGAATATCGTATTCGCGAAGCTTGATCCTCAAGTGGACATAGTAAATATCGCTGCGAAACTAAAGGAACAAAATATCACGATAACACCTGGAAACCCCATTCGTTTCGTGACTCATAAAGACATTTCAGCGCAAGATATCGACAATTTCTTATCAAGCATTAAATCTCTGCTTTAGTTTGATTTTGATCATTGAGCTTCCCCTAAGGGGAAGCTTTATTGTATCGATATGACTTTTTAGCGAATAGACAATCTTCATGTTCAGATTTGTACTTCTAACCTCTCTTATTTTCTCTTCCGCTAGCCATGCCGCGCCTTTTGGTGATGCTGATAAAGGTAAAATCAAATCCCCTAGCTGCGTCTATTGTCATGGTGCAACAGGCGTAGCAGGTAATGATGCCTATCCAAATCTTGCAGGTCAAAATGCCCAGTATCTATACGATGCGATGAAGTCTTACCAAGCAGGCGAACGTAAAGGGCCGCTTGCCGAAATGATGGGCGCACAATTAAGAATGTTAAATGATGAGGATCTTCGTGATGTCGCTGCATTTTATGCAGAACAGACGCAAGACAAATGATTTATTGATCTCGGCTCACAACAAGAGCTTGTGAGCCCTCGACCCGAGCCAAAACATTTAACCAAACTTTGCTTGTAAAATAATCACAATGACTTCACTTCAAATATTTGATGAATTTATAGTTCAATATTTCCATTAATATTGACTTTTTATTCTGGTTTATTGATATTTCATGCTTCATTGAATTTAACGTGAAGTAAGTTATGTCTCACACACATGCGCAACCAACGGACTCGGTTGCTACACCCAAATCATGGCAGATGCCAGATACCCTCATTTTGATCTTCATTGTTGGTATTCTCGCTGCGATTCTTACCTACTTAATTCCTGCTGGCCATTTTGACAGTCAGCAAGTGACTTATATGGTCGATGGTGCAGAAAAAACTCGCACGGTTATCGATCCATCTTCTTTCTCTTATGCAACCGACGAAAACGGTGAATTGGTTTACAACAAGGTTGGCCTGTTTGCTTCTGGTGGTGGCATTGGTCTCATGAACTTCCCTTTCGAAGGGCTAGTTTCAGGCTCTAAATGGGGCAGCGCGATCGGCGTGATTATGTTCATGTTGGTTATCGGTGGTGCTTTCGGCGTTGTAATGCGAACAGGCACCATCGACAACGGTATCTTGCGCCTTATCGATAAGACCAAAGGTAACGAAGCGCTATTCATTCCAGTGCTATTTTTGCTGTTCTCTCTGGGCGGTGCGGTATTTGGTATGGGTGAAGAAGCCGTAGCATTTGCGATTATTATCGCTCCGCTTATGGTTCGCCTTGGTTATGATGGTATCACTACGGTAATGGTGACCTATGTTGCGACTCAAATTGGCTTCGCTACTTCTTGGATGAACCCTTTCTCCGTCGCTATTGCACAAGGCATTGCGGGTGTACCTGTTTTATCCGGCATGACAGTGCGCATGGGGTTATGGGTTGGCTTTACGTTAATCGGTATCGCCTTCACCATGCTCTACGCCGCTCGAGTGAAGTCAAACCCAGAACTTTCTTACAGTCACCGCACAGACAAATACTTCCGTCAGCAAGAGCTTGGCAATCAAGATTCTCGTTGGAACCTAGGTGACACACTCGTTATCCTTACGGTTATTGCAACCACAGTATGGGTTGTTTGGGGCGTGGTCGCTAACGCATGGTACATCCCAGAAATCGCTTCTCAATTCTTCACTATGGGCTTTGTTGTCGCGATCATCGGTACGATTTTTCGCTTAAACGGTATGACGCTCAACTGCGCAGCCGATGCGTTTAAAGAGGGGGCGGCTATTATGCTTGCTCCTGCTCTATTGGTTGGTTGTGCGAAAGGTGTGTTACTTATCCTAGGTGGCGGTACGACCGATGAAGCGAGTGTACTGAATTCTATTCTGAACAGTGCTGGCGGCGTGATCAGTGGGCTTCCTGACGTAGCTGCGGCATGGTTAATGTATGTATTCCAATCTATCTTCAACTTCTTCGTTACTTCCGGATCTGGACAAGCGGCACTGACGATGCCTTTATTAGCACCATTGGCGGATATTGCAGGTGTCACGCGCCAAGTTGCCGTTTTGTCATTCCAACTTGGAGATGGCTTTACCAACGTTATCGTCCCTACTTCAGCATCCTTGATGGCAACGCTTGGTGTCTGCCGCATCGACTGGGGTGATTGGGCAAAATTCTGCTGGCGATTTATCCTATTACTCTTTACCCTGTCGAGTGTCGTCGTTATCGCAGCTCATATGATGGGGTTTGCGTAAAACGAAATCAATTGGCACTAAGGCGAGACACGTTCTCGCCTTATTAATACTCTTCGTATGGCGACGTTAAGGTTTTAGATTGGCTTATGGTTTTGGAGTGGTAACTTTAATGGCAACACAACTTCTCGATGACATGATTCAAGGTCATCAAGTGATTCAATCTCTCAATGTAGCAGACCTAGGTCCGGGTGAGCATAAGTTTTGGTTCCGCATCGCGACCAACGCGATCTCTCAGTGGCAACATCTTCCTGTTTTGGTATTCAAAGGTGAAAAACCTGGCAAGAAAATCATGATCACCGCAGGGGTTCATGGTGATGAATATAATGGTGTGTTAGCAGCGCAGAAGACCGCTAGAGAACTCATTGGCACTGAAGTCGCTGGTACTGTCACTATTGTTCCAACCATTAACATGCCAGGTATGCTAAACCACAGCCGCGATTTCTATTCCGCAGACCCGGATGCGTCTCCTGCAAACTTAAACCGCTTTTTCCCTGGTGACCAAAACGGCAATGAGGCACAACGCTACTTATATGCATTGTGGAATGATCTGCTCAAGCCAAATGCTGATTTAGCCATTGACCTTCACACTCAAACCAGTGGTGCGGCCTATCCACTATACGTGTTTGCAGACTTCCGAATTGAGCAATCATTAGAAATGGCTCGTCTCATTAATCCTGACGCGATTTTAAATGATCCCGGAGATGCTGGCGTCCTTGAAACAGTTTGGAATAACCATGGTGTCCCAAGCATTACGGTTGAAGTGGGTATGGGGCGCTACACAGAGCAAAAACTCATTAGTCGAACCGTATCAGGCATTTTTAATGTGTTGAAGCAGCATAACGTCGTAGAAGGTGAGATAGAGCCTATCACTTCATGCTTGGAAGGAAACGAGATCGTCAGTGTGAAAGCGACACATGGCGGCTTTGTACTACCTCATGTCGGTTTGATGGATTTTGTCGAGCAAGGCCAACTGGTTGCGATTCAATACGACAGCTTTGGCACTGAAGTTGAGCGCTACACCGCCCCTACAAGTGGTACAGTGCTCAGCCACAATGTGGAATCTATTCGGGCGCCTGGCTCTCTGATCGTTCGTTTGATTAAGTAAACCATAACCGTTTGTCGATAGATCTACCTTTCAACGCTCACTCAAATTTATATAAGCCCCATCACGAGTAATCAAAAATGATGGGGCTATATTTTTGATTACTTGAAGTTACAAGGTAACAAAAGTATTCCAAGCAAAACTCAAAACCGCTAGACAGAAACTCCGCTTCTGTTGATTTTAGAAGTCACATTGATGAACTTAAAACTGTCGTCCACTCTCTTGATCAACGAGAATTAGCTCATCTAACGCGAAACCTTTCTCTTTAGCAACCTGCTTAAAACGCTCCAGGATTTTCTCATCAACGTTGGGTGTTCTAGACAATAGCCACAAGTAGTCGTGGTTGTAACCGGAGACAAACGCATAGTCATAGTTTTCACCTAGCTCAAACACAATGTAAGAAGAATAGATTGGCCCAAAAAAGGAGACTTTTAAGTGCCCAACCGTTTCGTCTTCAACAAAATAAGCTTTACCTTCAGCTTCGGACCACTGTTGATCTTCTTCTGAATATCCGCGGTTTGTCACCTTAACCCCACCATCCTCGCGAAGCCGATACTCGGCCGTAACGTTGGATAGACCACGCTCAAACGAATGATCGAGCCGTGCGATTTCGTACCACTTGCCTAGATAAGGCTCTAAATCAAAATTGTTAACTGGCTCCACCCCATCAGGTTTAGAGGTACAGCCAAATAAAGTAACAAGTGATAAAAGTAATAATGTTTTTAGCGATTTCATACAACACCTAAATTTGATTTAGTGATTGATTTTACTGTAGAAGGTAGCAAATCGATCACTAAGTCGCACCACTGTCCCAAAGGTACGTAGCTACACATCACAGTTCTTCATTATCAATAGCATGCTGAACACCAAAACCTCGTTATGTCAGCAATTCCCTAACAATATTGTTCTATGTTTTACTTACAAGTTGGTCATACTTGTATATTTTGTCAGCATTTAACCGTATGCATATAGAAACTTTGCACAATATAGACATACGCTGTCATATCCCCCTCCTATAATACGTCGCGATATAGACAGAGGTTATTGTTATGAAATTAAAAACAGTGTCAGTTTGTGCACTTTTGGTATTGCTTGCGGGTTGCCAGCAGGAAAACCCAAACCAAGCGACACAATTAACAACCTCGGCAGATGTATGTAATACACAAGGAAACATGCCAGGTGGGTGGAATGAGTTTAATGCTACCCCTGATGCACAAAAGGCAATGGCTTTTGTTTTGAAAAGAATGGACACAATAGCGTCGTTCAAACAAATACTGAACGTTCACGCGCAAATCGTTAGCGGCGTCAACTATGCCATTGAGTTTGAATTGGATGATGGCTCTATTTGGAATACAGTTGTTTATCGCAACCTAGATGGTGAGTATGCGATTACCCAATCGCCAAAAGAAGGCCACTTTTGCGAACAGTAGCGATTAAGTAAGAAAGCCCCTAGGTAGGGGGCTTTGGGTTTTGTGATAGCAACGGAATTAGACAGCGAAACTACATTGAGATTTGACCGATACTGTCGAACCGAGTCTTGATGGTTCAACATCAATCCTCTGCGCCATTTGTTCTTTTAACTCAGAAACGTGAGAAATAACACCGATCATGCGTCCAGTCTGTTGTAAATCCACTAACGTTTGAATGGCGAGATCCAAAGACTCTGGGTCTAAACTACCGAACCCCTCATCAATGAATAAAGTGTCTAAACGGATACCACCACTATAGGATTGCACAACATCCGACAAGCCAAGCGCCAATGCAAGCGCTGCCATAAACGATTCACCACCGGAAAGTGTTGCAACATCACGTGTTTTTCCTGTGTAGCCATCTTCAACCATTAAGTCTAAGCCGCGACCCGCAGCGCCTTTGAAGCCCTCTGTTTTTCGAGCAAGAATATAGCGCCCTTTACTCATGAGGCTTAAACGTTGAGAGGCCTGAATCAACACATCATCCAACAGTACACCAAGAACAAAGCGATGCAGGCTAACCCTGCTGCCTGTTTTACCGCTGGCAACGTCGTATAACGTACCAAACACTTTGTACTCTTCTTCTAACTTACTATTTTTCTCATGCAGCGTATCAATATCTTTACGAACTTTTTCAATTCGCTCAAAGGTTGAGCGCGTGGTATCGAGCTGATTCCTTACTTCAATATACTGCGCCTGCAGAGTGGTTAAGCTGTCGTTAAGCGAATCCAAGTCCGGTCTTTCAAGCGCTTTCAATGCATGGTTTAAATCATGTAGTGTTTGTTCAAGCTTGGTTTGTGTCTGTTTGAAGTTGTCTATTTCTTTCTGCCACGCTTGAAGCTCATCATCTGTCACTCTGCTATTTAGATAACTGCTTTCATCCTCAAATTTACTCGCCTGTAATGCCTCATTCCACGCTAATTCTGCTTGGCTAAGCTTTTGTTCTGACTCAGATAGCCACTGCTTGTTCGTCACTAACTGACTTTCAGCATTCGATTGCGCTAATACCGCTTGCTGCAAAGCGTTTTGCGCCTTTTCTAAACCTGTATTCAAGGTCAGAATTTGCTCTTTTGTGAGCGAAATGTCACGCTCAAGCACATCAACGGAACTGTATTTCGGATCAATGGAAGCTTGTAATTGAGTCAATTGTTCTTGGTTTGCTTGAACGGTTGATTCATTTGCCGCCATTTGATTCTGCAGCTCATGAATTTTATTTTCACCCACTAAGCAGCGTTGATTAAGCTGTTCAACGTTCTTTTCCAGCTTTTCAATATCAATAGATTGTAGACGTAGAAGTTGATCATTAAGCGCCTGCAACCCAGTTTGAACCGTCGAGATCTCAGATGCAGCATGCTCACCAAGCTCTTCTTTCAACTGGTCGATTTGATTCTGATGCTGAATAATGACAACGTTATGTTGTTCTTGCTGATTACTTAGCTGGTTCAGTGAGGTTTGAGCTTCTCTTTCTTTCACTCTGGCAGCCTGAACTTGCTCTTTTGTAACGACTTCTTCAACAAACGTTGCAGGGTTAGGATGCGCTTGGCTGCCACATACCGGACATGCTTCACCTGCCTTTAGTCGCTGCGCTAATACTGCCGCTTGAGCATTATGCCACTTAAGCTCTATCGTATCAGCGGCGTGTTGACACTGCATATAGCGCTGACTGGCTTCCTGTAATGACTGCTGCTTGCTTACGGTTAACGCCGTGAGTTTAGAGAGCTCCAAAGTAAGACCATGCAGCTTTTGTAGATCCTGTAGTAGTCGTTGTTTTTGTTTTATTTCCGCATCGATGCTTCCAACAAGCGCAACATCTACTCGGGCTTGCTCTAGATCTTTCTGGCCCTGTTGCGCCTGAAACGCTAACTTGTCTTTCAGCTCTATGTACTGTTTTAACGTTGCTTCAAATTGTTGTTTTTGTTGATGACCTGCTGTTATTTTTCTTTCCAAGTTGGCTTTTTCAACCAACTTGTCTTTCATGCTTTCAAGTTGATACTGCAGTTGCGTTAACTGTGGGACTTTTGCCGCGGCTTCTTTTGCACTTTGCTGCAAGTTTTCTTTTTCTTTCGTAACAGCATTGGCTTTATCAAGACTCTCTTTCAAGGCAACTATTTTTTGTCTGAGCTCTTGAGTTTGAGTTTTTGCATTTTGTAATGAAACGTAGGGTAATTCTATCTTATTGGCATTTTTAGCGTTTTCTAATTGCTGTTGACGAACTTTTATCGAGTCTGAATGTTCTAGATGCAGCTTGAGTGCGTTTTCTGCTTGCTCTCGTTTCGAAAACTCTCCATTAATAGTTTCCGCTTTTTGTAATTCAGATTTAGCAACATTTAGCTTATCTAACGAAGCTTGTTCATTCTTTCTATCGACCTCTAGCTGCTCAGCTGCTTGTTCAAGCTGGTGTAATAATTCCTGCTCTGAACTCACTCCAGCAACTTGTAAAGCGCCTCGAATTTGATTATCAAATTCATCTTTCGCTTTACTGATTGCGCTCGCTTTATCCTTGAGCGCATACTCGATTTTTTTATATATGTCCGTTTGAAAGAGCTGACCAAAAATTTCTTCGCGCTCTTTAGAACTAGCAAGCAACAGCTCTCGGAACTTTCCTTGAGGCAATACCATTACTTGGCGAAATTGCGTTTCATTCAAACCAATAATATTGCTCACTTCAGTTTTAACCTGAGTCGTCTTGCTAGTGATGAGCTTTTCGGTCTCGCCGAGTTCATAAAGAGCCGCAGTGTGCTTTTTTACCGTCACCCCTTCACCACGTGCTTTGGGCGCTTCCTGCTCTGGAGATCGCACAACTCGGTATTGTTTGCCATGTAACGAAAATTCTAGAGCGACTTCGGTTGGTAAGTCTTGCGCCGATAAGTCACATCGCATCTGGATGCCTTGCCGCTCATTACCGGTAGTTTCACCGTAAAGGGCAAAGCAAATGGCATCTAAGATCGACGTTTTACCTGAGCCTGTAGGACCATTAATCAAAAACAGAGGGTTACGGCCAAGCTTTTCAAAGTCAATGACTTCTGTTTTTGCAAACGGACCAAAGGCTTGCATGGTAAGTTTAATTGGTTTCATCTTTGGTCCCTATTGCTGTGATAATTGCTTAATAATGTCAGTAACGGCTTGTTCTTGCTCTTGGGATAATTGACTATCTTGTGCCTCAATAAAAAAGTCTCGGAACATATCAATTTCGCTTCGGGCCAACTTTGCTTGCGCCATTTCCTGCTCTACCCCAATTAACATACCCGGTTTCTCAAGATGTAAAACGTTTGGATACACCGAACGAAGCTTTTCCATTGGATTTAAAATCGCATATTTATCCATCAAACGAACTAACAAATAATCTTCATTTTTAGGGTCAGTCTTGCCCTGCTCTATGACTTTATCTAGCTCTCCCTCAACAATGCGCATTTCATGAGGGGCAATTAGCTCAATATGTTTAGCAGAGACAAATCCTTTCTTGTCTAGTTCGACTAACGTGAAGCCTTTCTTCTGGTTCTGTTCACCAAAACTATACTTCATAAGTGAACCAGAATAACGGATATGCTCTGCGCCTTTCTTCTGAGGCTGATGTAAATGACCAAGTGCGACGTAGTCGAAATCTAAGAAATGCTCATGACTTACGCGATCAGAGCCACCAATAGATAGTGGTCGTTCAGAGTCAGACTCAATAGCACCATCAACAAAACAGTGGCTAACGAGAACACGCCTTTGCTCTGAAATGAAATGCTCTCTTATTTGCTCTACAAGCAGTTGATGTGCCTCATCATGAGTTGATACCGAGGTTTTGTAGGCAAGTCTGACCTGTTCAGGGTCGTTATAAGGCATGCCATAAAACGCTACCTCACCCGCAGAGTCCGTTTTTATGATGATGGGAGTTAGCATATCTTCAAAGTTACTAACAATATGAAGGCCTGCATTTTTCATTTGCTCTGAGCCAAAACCTAATCGTTCTGCACCATCATGGTTGCCAGATATCAATATCATCGGTGTTTTCAGTTCAGTACAAATACGCTTCACGACTCGATTTAGCAGTTCTATTGCAACCGTTGGTGGCACCGAACGGTCATAAATATCTCCCGCCACTACAACGGCATCGACGGGGTTGTGTTCAATATAGTTAATCAGTTGTTCGAGTACTGCTTGTTGATCTTCGAGTAGTGATACATTGTGGAATTGTCGACCAAGATGCCAATCTGAGGTGTGGATAAACTTCATTCGAATTCACTTTCCGCCAAATCTTTAAGCAAGGTTTGCTCCTGCAAGAATCCGAATTTCAGCCGTGTAAACATCAGAGTATTACGTGACTGGCTGAATCTGGCACAAACCAAAGCTCAATTTATTTAATTTGGGTTAGGATATCTTGAGTCGAACAGCTTTTCATGTAGTTTATGTTCTATGGTTCACTATTTCACCGGAAAGCGAGAAGAACGTTGTATAAACACCTTTTAAGCAACATTAAGTGATGGTCTCGAGTAAACATAACCGTCACATTTAAACCATTAAAAGCCAACGTTTAGAAGGGACAAACTAGATCCAGAACTACTCGTTATGCCAATTGTATAGAACTCCCACCGTATAACCATCTGGCTCGATATCAGCTTGTAAAACGTGGAAGTCTGAGTTGAGGCTACTTCTTTGATGCTCCTCAATCATTAACACTTTTAAAACACCTCCGCATGCGCCCAGCTCTCCTAGTTTAACATCAATAAATTGATACTGAGTTTGATCGGTCACCCAGGGAGACAAGAGTTGCATAGCATTTAACCATCGAGGCTCATCTCCATCAATGGATAAATGCAACTCACTAAGTGAGTGATCACACCCTACTCCAAGTTGTTTGAACACTTTATCGACAGCAATGCTTTGTTGTTTGGTATCTAAATCAATTCGAACATCATCAGTAACAAGGCCGGACTGTTGAAAAAAGCACTTCGTCAAAATGATCGAGTTTTGAGATTTGGCATGCTCTTCTGCATCGCGAGCAATTTCTATAGCCAGTATCCAAGTTGCTTGTGTTTCGTTAACTTCACGGTTTATCCGATTTAGCGCCATCAAGAACGCCGCTTGACCATAAGGATAAAAATAAATTTCTCTATTGGCAGAGTTACCAAGGATAAGAGAAAACTCGTTTATCAATGCCTTAAGCAAGCTTTTATCTACAGAAGACGGTAAAAGAACACAGATATTCCCTTTGATATCACTTTGCTCCAGTATCTCGCGCTTAGAGCGCACAAGATTTAATATCTGCTCATACAGTGATTGATCAGGATAGGATCTTGGTGTTTCTGCGGGCAATCTAAAACATTCGTTAGCTATATCACGAACAGTGTATGGCCTGCCATTAATGGCAAGAAGATGAGTTTGAAATGCGAGTGGCATCTAGCCTCCGATTAAAACCGTAGGCATGCCAGACAGAATTTTACCACCATGAGACGTTGAATCCCCGACCCTTGCCGCTGGCTTACCGTTGATTGTAACGCTAGAAGAGCCTGCTGAGATGCTATCCGGAGGACCTATACAGATAAGCTTATCTCCCTGCCTAGCCGCTGGAATGCCGCCAATTGTCACGTTTGGCGAGCCAACTACGACCGGGCCACCTACATGAGGAATTTTTCCTGTTTTTTTAGGACAAAGATGAAAGCTGCCCAATATTGCGGCTGGTTTACCCACTTTAAATCACCTTAGTTCAATGAAATTTGCCCAGCTTTAAGAGCGATAGCAGAGCCGTTAATAGATATTTTATTGCCTTTGATGTTGATTTCTCCGGAACTAGACATCTGAATCGAAGCGCCACCGACTTTGATCTCGATACTCTTTCCTGCATTAAAAGACAACACTTCACCCGTTTCATTAGAAAAGTTTTTACCTACTTTCAAGGTCGCATTCTTGCCAACCTCTTGATTGACATCATTCGTCACTTTTTCGGTTTTACTGTTTTCAACGGCAATATCAACACAGTCTTCAACTAGCATTTGGAAAAGTTTTTCGGCATGAAGATAGATGTGTTCTTCACCGGGTTTGTCATCAAAGCGCAACTCATTAAAATTAGATGTGCCTTTTTGTACAGAACGCGATTTATAACCACTTTGAGAGCTTTGCTCTGGTAACGTGTAGGGAGGGAGTTGACTACCATTGTACAGTGACCCCGTAACAATTGGCTGGTCAGGATCGCCATTGACAAACTCGACGATGACCTCTTGTCCTACTCTAGGATGAAACACCGAGCCCCATCCGTTACCCGCGATATTTTGCGCAACACGAATCCAACATGAACTGTTTACATCGTATTTGCCAGCACGATCCCAGTGAAACTGAACTTTAATACGACCGTGTTTGTCTATGTAAATTTCGCCATCTTTGTTTCCCGTTACCACTGCGGTTTGCAAACCTTTCATCTGAGGTTTCGGATAGTTCACAGAAGGGCGAAGGATTGTTTTTGAGTCAACACAACTAAATGATACTTTAACACCTTGCGCAGCAGTGCCACCTTGGCCAGTCTGATTATAAACAGCCGCAGAATAAAAAAACGGAGGACAGTACGTATTCTTTGCCGACTCGAGACTTATCTTCATGCTTTTTAAACTTAAAGCACTTTCCCACACTGAACGTTCGACACGTTGCCTCGCCACGGCACAGATATGCGTTTTGCTGTAGTGCTTCTATAGCGTGCGTGTTTCTAAGTGCGTATTGATCATCACTTTCCGTTTCACCCATGTATTCAAAATACTCGCTTTCAGGCAACGGTAAAAAAATCACTTTCACCCTTGGCAGTATTTTTAGGATTAGACGAAGGCTTAAGCATGTTATAGCCAGACTTTTGGCTTGCTTTAGTCGTCAAAACTTGGGTTTCATGCCAAGAAGAAATATGGCTAGACTTAGCCGTACCTGTATCAAAATCGACTAAAAACTCTGTACCCGGCTTATAGAAACTGATGTCGTCAAAAATCTTAAGCGTGTGGACAGACTTAGTGTGTGTGAAACAGAACGATAGCCCTTCTTCTGACAATAAGCGTCGGACAAATTCAAGGTCTGACTCTTCATATTGCACTTTGTATGTGTATTTAGGGTACGACTTAGTTAACTCAAAACTAAAGGCGACACTATGCTCCGAGAGTACTTCGGAGATAATTTCTTTTATATCTTTATGCTGAAATATTCTGCAATTTTTCTATAATCGGCGAAACGTAATTTAGGCTCTATTAATAACTCTATATTTTTATAATTCTCACCATTATGAGCATTAGAAACTCGTTGCCCTTCCAATCTTGCAGCAGATACATAACCATGTATATAACGAGGTTTTGAAGAAACATCCTCACTATTTTCAAGGGTAATTGTTACTTCTTTACCAATTATTTCGTTTAACTCACTTCGTTGATCATTAAAGTAAGCTTTAGCACGCAATGAAAAAAGTTCTGAGATCTCTTCTCTATACTCAAATGAGTTTAGTATGATGGCATCTTTTCCGAATGGAGAGGAAATTCGGATGAAATTGTTATCTTGAGTTGCTCTTTTCATTAAATACTTCTTTCAAAAAATGCGGGGGAATATTCCCCCGCATAAAAATTACATTTGTTGACCTTTAACACCGCTGTAGCCGTATACCAATGGCGCAGAAGTGTTGTTTTTATCGTCAGTAGGAGTCACTGTCATCATCATTTCAGTGTAAGAAATAGTGATGGTTTCAACTGGACGATCATCCTGGATAGAAACTGAGTAGTTAGAAATCATCGCATCAGTCAGTTCGATCTTCATGATTTCTTCAACTTTCTCACCCTGCTTAGTAATATGGAAAACCGCAGGTTTACCTTTACCAATTGTCGCTTCTTTAAATAAGTCAGGAGAAGAACGGTCTTGAAGTTTAGTGATAGTCAAATCATATAGACGAGTAGCGCTCGCTTCACGGTCCATCGCTGTACCAGTGTATGATGAGATCTCACGACCTACACTCCAATCTACAGATAGTAGTGTAATCAAATCTTTATATTGCTCGGCAGTTGCCTCACCCTTAATATCTGCGTATTTAAGATACGTATTAGACTGCATGCTAATCTCCTATAGCATTATTAATTGACATATATCGTAGTAATTTAATTATCTGACGTTTGATGATAATTAGTGATTAATGTATCAAAAACTTCATTTTAAATACGCCCTTTTATATCTTTAAATAAGACTTAATTTAAGCGTTTTTATAAAAAATAATAGTTAATATGAACCAACTCCCAATTATTATTGAGAGTGTAAAGGATGTTAAACTATTGAGACATCAAGTCCACTAGTTGTACCTTTAACAATAATTTCATCAAACGTCTTATCATTAAGAACTGCATGCAATATTTCATGAGAAATCTTAGGAAGTAATGTGTTTTCTATAGTTGTCTGTACCACACGTGCACCGCTCCCCGACTCATTACTATTGTCTACAATATCATTAATTAGTTCTTCATCAAAAAATAGGTCAGCGCCGTAATTTTTACGAATGCGATTCGTAACTTTGGCTAATTTTAATTTTGTTATTTCTATCAATACTTCTCTTGATAGAGGCAAATAAGGTAATACATTAACACGCCCTAAAAATGCAGGTTTAAAGTCAACCAACAAATCGTCACGCAAAGCATCTTTTAGTGCTGAAGGTTCTGGAGATAAATCAGGATCAGAATACAACGACATCGTCGTTTCGGTCCCTGTATTCGCGGTCATAATAATAATAGTGTTTTTAAAATCTATATCGCGACCTTCACCATCTTTAATTGAGCCTTTATCGAATACCTGATAAAAAATATCTTGAACTCCAGGGTGTGCTTTTTCCATTTCATCCAAGAGAATCACACTATAAGGTTTGCGTCTGACGGCTTCAGTAAGTACACCACCTTCGCCATACCCAACATAACCTGGAGGCGAGCCTAATAATAAGGAAACTTTGTGCTCTTCTTTAAACTCGGACATATTGATAGTTGTGACATTCTCTTCACTGCCGTACACTTTCTCTGCAATAGCTAAAGCAGATTCAGTTTTACCCACTCCACTTGGTCCCGTGAGAAGAAATACACCATTTGGTCGTGTCTCATCCGTGAGCTGTGCACTGGCAGTTTTTATCACTTCAGACATGACTTCCAAAGCGTGATCCTGTCCGACAACTCGTTTACACAAACTCTCTTTCAAACTCAGTACAGCTTGGATTTCATCATCCTGAAGTTTGCCCAGTGGTATCCCAGTCCAATCTGAAATTACTTCTGCAATAAGCGCTTCATTGACATGCGAAAATACTAATGGCTGCGAGTTAGCGGAGAGGCTACTTTCGAGCTCCTGTAACTTGTCCCTAGCAGTCTCAGAACCCTCCTTGATTATTTGAGCTCTAAGTGACTTAGCTTCACTTACCCACTCTTTTTCTTTCTCCCACAGCATCTCTAGTTCAACTATTTCACTAGATAGAACATCAATCTCTTTTCTGACATCTTGCAATTGCATATCAAGAGGTGCACCTAGCTGACTTTCTTGGCTTAGGTGCTCATACTCAGCTTGCTTAGCTTTTAGTTTATTCCTTTTCGCATCTAGACCTCCCGGTGTAGACGATTGACTTAACGCGACTCGCGAGCAGGCTGTGTCTAAAACAGACACAGCCTTATCTGGCAGTTGTCGGCCATTAATGTATCGAGCTGAGAGTTGAACGGCAGCATTGAGGGCCTGGCTAGTGATGTGGACGTCATGGTGTTGTGCCATTACGTCAAGTAAACCACGTAACATCTCGATCGCTAGCTCCGGCGCTGGCTCGTCGACCTTCACTACTTGAAAGCGCCTGGTAAGAGCCGCGTCTTTTTCAAAATACTTTTTATATTCTGCCCAAGTTGTTGCTGCGATCGTTCTGAGTTCACCTCTCGCTAACGCTGGCTTTAGAATATTCGCTGCATCACCTTGTCCTGCTTGTCCCCCACCACCAATCAGACCATGTGCTTCATCGATAAACAAAATAATGGGTTGTGGTGCGTCGTTAACTTCTTTCACAAGGTTTTTAAGTCTGTTTTCAAACTCACCTTTCATGCCAGCACCAGCTTGCAGTAACGCCAGATCCAAAGACTTAATCGCTACATTTTGTAGAGCAGGAGGTACATCGCCATCAATAATCTTTTGCGCCAAGCCTTCAACAACGGCTGTTTTTCCAACGCCAGCTTCACCAGTTAGAATCGGGTTGTTTTGTCGACGTCTTAATAAGATGTCGATCATTAAACGGATTTCATTGTCTCTACCAATAACCGGATCTATCTTACCTTCCCTAGCCTGCTCAGTAAGATCTGTTGTAAATTGATTCAGCGCAGAATTCGCGTTTGATTTCCCTAGGTCATTCGATCCTGATTGACGCGTATTACTTTCTTTAAAGTTCAATAACCGCGATGGTTCTATCTTGTTTAGCTCAGGGCTAATCGAACCAGCCATGTTGACTAACGTATCATCGGACAAGTAGGCAAATAAAAGATGAATGCAATCCAACTGCTCCTGATTGAACTCAATCGTTGCCGATAGCAAAGCATTTTGCATCACAGTCACTGTGTGAGCTGAAAGACCTGGGACCGATTGACATCCCGTTTTGTATTTTTCAAGTGTCTTTTGAAGATCAGTTTCAACCTTGATTTTATCGACATCAAATTCGTCGAAAACTTCTGAATAAATATCGGCAGGATGTTGAATAATCGTCATTAACCAGTGAGACATTTCAATACTGTGATGGGTTCGAGAGCTTGCCATCGCAGCTGCTTGTTCAAGTGTTTCCTTAGCCTGAGGAGACAATCTTTCGACCAACGCTGAAAGTGAGAGTGAAGCCATTATGTTTCCTTTAAATAGTAATTGTTATGGTTCGATCTTTTGTGCGTTTATGTTTTTTAAGTACAGAACCAACACCTAACTGACCATGTTTTTTTGATAAACAAACTTGAGGTAATAAACTATGTTTGGTGGTGAGCTGCCATTTCACTTGCTTATGCTTACCAATAAATTCATAAGCCGCACGTTTAATAATTTCTACATTTGGATGGTTAGGCAGTAATGTACTAACCAGATCTTTGTGCTTTGGCAGAAACTCGATCGTTGTTCCTGCGTTTATATTCCAAGCTTTCGAGCCTAAGGATGCTCCGGAACCAAGTTGAGCAAACTGCCCTTCTGGCATAGTTCGAGATGAAAGACGTGTTTGCTCTTCTTTTGCAAGATGTAGCCACTGCCCTTGAAACTCATGAATCTTTACTTGGCATCCAGATAAACATTCAAGAACACTTTTTAGTCCAGCTTTGCTTCTCGTCGGTGAAGCAAAAACACCACCATAATGCAGGGACAACGAACTACCCTGGCCAGTTAATGCCGACTTACAATCTTCTAAAGGTGAACGTAATCCCTGTGCATGAGCACGAGACTGAACGGTCAATTGACTCAGTTGCCAGCATCGATAGTAAAGAGACAGTAAACGATGGTTAAAAATATCGTAGAAGTCCACCATTGCCGTATCGCCTTCTTTTTGACGATGCAAAGCTAACTCGCTGTAGTGCTGAGGAAGCACCCCCTGCTCACCCGTTAGGCCTATTAAATTGGTTTCAAGTGCTAGCTTGTGGCTATCAATATGTTTTAGATCGCAAAGCTGCGCATTTTCAAAACCTAACGATGGATTGACCTTTAAGTTTAGTTTTTCATGCTTCGGTAGAGCATCTGTCCCTATTTGTGCCTCGGCTTGCAAGATCTCGTGTTCGATAAGGTGAATTGCTTCAAACAACGGATGTTGCTTTAGATCTCGATAAAATTGCTCCGCGCTCATAGCAACACCTTATCGCCAGTTAATGCAGGCCATAAGTGGAAGGGCTTTCCCGTTGACTTAAGTCTTATTTCTAGCTGCGTAAAAATGTTAATTTCAGCATATTGTGCAAAGTAAACGGATAGCACACTACCTAGGAGGAAGATTTGCTCTTTAGGTAAAATTTGATCAGAAACCGTCAAAATGATTTTTATACCGTGCGCAAAACCAACTTTACCTTTCTGACTGACTCTACCTGTAGTCGGCTCGAACTCTAGCTTCGCTAAAGCATCAATTACCGCTTTCGTTTCTGCGGTCCCAGAAAACGCGTAGAGATTCAGAGTTTGCTTCAAAGTTGTTAATCCATCTTCTTCGGTAAAGTGGTTTAAAGTTAGAAGCTTAGTTAGCTGCCATCGTGTACTTTCATCCATTTCTGGCCGGAGGGTTTCTGATATAGAAACTAAACAACGAACTGACTCGAAGTTGTCATTTACTTCCGGCAAAGAGACTTTTGGAAGACCACCTCCAAATGGAAGCTTCTGCGCTAAATTACGATTGCAGCACTCAGCTTCAACGTACATTAACCAGTTTTCTCGGCTCTCCGGACTGAACAATTGATGCCTTTTATCAACAAAAGAAATGTAAGTTTCCCTACCCGGTTCATCGTATCCACCAGCCCAATTTTTATCCTCACGTCTCATCAACCAGTAAATTTCACTGGCGTTCATATAATGCGTGTGCTCACCAGCGTGATAACATGGCAGGTTGTGATACGTTTTGTTCCAGTTTCTCAACGTTACGTCAGAAATAGAGACAACCTCATTACTCTCGGCTTCCTGGTATTGCGGTGATAAGTGGTAATCGTACTCGGTTGGTAGAATACGCTTGGGCTCCATAACACTTTTAAATAAGTTGACGACAGGTACACAACCAACCATCAAGCTCTCTTCATCCACTTGCTTAGGAAGCCAATCATCATTGGTATCAAAGTAAAAATACAGTTCAGCTTGCTCTCCAAGAGCTAGTTCTGATAATCCGAGTTCAGTGATATCAAAGAACATGAACTTCTCAGGAAAGTGCAGATACTCAACAAGTAATCTTGCTCCCGAAAAGCTTCTCTTACTGTATGGAACAACCTTCTCATCTTCTGAAAATCCCACTTCAATAAGATGCCTTTTCGTTAAAGACCGAACTTCTTTGCCACCCGCAACGACAGATAAACCAATTAGATTTTGAAATAGCATTTGGTAAAGTTTAAACGTCAACTGAGATTGCCCGTTTAAATAAAAGCGCAACCGTTCTAATCCCATGTCACTCAGAGATGTCTCTTCATCTTGGGCGGTGAGCTGGATTTTCAAAACTGAATGAGCATGGCTTTCCCATTGGGAGCCCACCGATTTAAGCGGTGCGTTTTTGAAAGCGCCAGAGGTCACATCAACAGGGTACATTCTGACCGGATAACAGGTTCTAAACTCGCATTCGTGGTATCCGGGAGCACCGATAACGACTCGCTCACCTTCTTCTACGTCAAAAAAAGAGGAAGCGGAGCTAGAGCAGTTCATCTTAATGACGGACATTGATGGAATTGGTGCGTGAAAATCCGGATATAACTGCCCCATCAAAGATTCAGTGAACTGAGGATAACTATTGTCTAAACTTTGTCTAATCCTTGCCGTTAGAAATGCACAGCCTTCTAGCAATCTTTCTACATGTGGATCGTCAACCTGCTCCTCACTGATACGGAGTCTCGCAGCGATCTTAGGATATTGCTCCCCAAACTCTTGTCCTTTGTGACGTAAATAAGCTAACTCGCGATTATAGTATTTGAGAAACTCTTCACTCATTTCGCTCTACTCAGTTTCATACCTAAATTTACCGGCTCTACTTCAGAATTGAATCGCACTTCATGAATGCTGTTATCAATTAAGCAAGTGGCGCTAATTTGTAACCTCAACACCCTATCAACAGCGTTTTTCTCGTCTGAAATCTGGACATAAGGATTCCTTAACCTAGGCTCGAACTCTTTAATTGCATCATGAACAATGTCACAAAGCTGATTCTGCCCCTCTTGGCTGCTATAAGGCATCGAGGAAAAATCTGGCAGACCATAATTCAATATTGAATAGCGAACCTCTAAAAGGTCATCAGGAATGTTTTTCCATCCGATACGACTATTTAACATAGACTCCAGATCTCTAAGCAAGCTGTTCAACATCTGTTGTTGGCTCGTAGGGAAGTCTTTTTCATCTCTAGTTGAAGGATCACTATCCATCAATTTGTCGAGCAGAGAAACGGTTAAAGACATGTTATTGTTACGCTATTTGTTTCGACTCTAACAATGTAGTCAAGTCACAGATTGGGAGGGCTGAATCACCAACTAGCCAACATTTTTGGCCTAAACCCACGAAGGATTCTTGCTCACCAAGCTGCTTCCAATCCGTTTCTCGACCTAGCTTTTGTGCGTCAGTTTCTGAGTCAACATAGGTCAATGGCATATGACCTTCTCCTTCGCCAAGTCCGTCAATATCAAACTCTACAGGTCGCCAAATACTTTCTAATAAAGAGGTAGGTGCTTTTATTTCTAGCGCTTGAATGCTAGAAATTGGAACAAGAAAATAGTTACCCGCGGTGGAAAACAGTTCAATGTAACCACCTAAACGATCATCAATATCCCTAGCATCTTCATAGTTTGTACCGTTTATGTTAAAGCCTTTAATAGTACGATGCTCTTCAATGCTATGCGCTAGGTGTGACGCTTCTGCATAGTCTTGATTTTTGAGAGCGAGGTTAAAGCGAACAAGCTCTTTAGTTAATTCCTCGTCACCTAATACCTTGGCACTAGCCGCACCGTCGATAAAATCTTTTCTAGCCTGGGCCGCTTTCACTAAATGTCGCAACTGACTTGCACCAGGTAGATACTCAGGAAACAATTTGATCGATTGCATAAGTTGCTCATCCGCACGCTCGAAGTCTCCATCAATGCAAAGCAGCTCAATGAACGAGCTTCTCAAGCTTGCATCTTTAGGCGCCGCTTTAATTTCATCAATTAATAGCTCTAGAGCTTGTTGCAATTGGCCTTGGGACAAAGCATTTTTCCATTGGGTCATTGTTATTTCCTTACACCAAGTGCTCTGGTGATAATTCAGTAATTAATTTAATGCTAGATACCATTTGATCGAGCTGGAAGTGCGGTCGCAAATGGATGACAGAGTAATAGTGTCCTGGAGTTTCTCTTTTCTCTCGAACCGTAATTTTCGCTTCATTTAAGGGGTACTTCGCCCTAAGTTCATCAGATGCTTCATCCGACGCGGTAGTGTACTGATGCAACCATCGTTGAAAGTCCCGCTCTAGGCTTTCTGCATCTTGATACCCACCAATCTTGTCACGCCCCATAACCTTGAGATAATGTGCGACTCGCGACACACACAACGTGTATTGCAACATCGACGTGAGCTTTGCATTCGTTGAAATGTGTTTTTCTGCATATTGCTTAGGCTTGTAGAGAGATACATTCGAGGTCATCCCTACCATATCGGTTTCAGGTACAGGAGAAATAGAAATGAAACCGCATTCAGACAACTCTTGTTCTTTTCTCTCAGAGATCTTTAAGTTTAAAGGACATCTTTCACGGTCATTCTTGCCATTAACACGCATTTTGTTCCTAGTAGGAGCGACGATAATACCCTGACTATAATCCCCTTGCTTAATGCCTCGCATGTGCGTAAACCACCCATGCTCCTGAAACGCTCTAATTGATACGGCCGCAAAACAATACGCGCTACTCCCCCATAGCAAATCGCGATTAGAGTCGTATACATGCTCTTGAAAGTCGAACTGATCATTGCGTGAACCATCACTTTTATATGGCTGACGGAATAAAACATTCGGCGCAGTCAGGCCAATAAATTTGGTATCATCGTTGTCTCTCAAACTGCGCCATTTTGCGTAATCTGCCTGTTCAAATTGGGCCGCAATATCTCTTATCGCAGAGAGCTGTGAAAAACTGTCAACACCAAACATCTCCGGCGATGCTGACATAATGAACGGGCTGAATGCTGCCGCTGCAGACTGAGAGATCTTGCTGAGCACAGACAGATCTCTATCAAAATAATTTTTACTCGCATCACAACGAAGTTGATAATCGCCAACTACCACGCCAAAGGGTTCTCCCCCGGCCATGCCATATTCATTTTGATAGAGCAGCTTAAATAGTGCAGATTGGTCAAACTCGATGGCTTTTAGTGCATCTTTACTGACTTCATTCCATGTTGCCGCCAACACCTTGACTTTGACGGAGTCCGATGAGCGAGTGTCGACCTGTTCGCATAAATACCTCACGCCGATCCAACCTCTTTCGAGTTGTTGAAACTCAGGATGATGTATTATTTCGTTTAATTGAGATTCTAATAGCTCATCAATTCGGTTTATCGTGTTCATCACACTATGACGAAAACTGTCCAAATCTCTTGAACGCGTACCTTCTAGCCAAATTCGAGCTGCTTCTACAAGATCAGAAGATTCATTGAATCGAGTCAACCACGGGCTATCAAGCTCAGCATGGCCTCCTGTGCTGAATTCATGCTTTAGCTTACTGGGATCGCGAAAGTTAAGTGACACTGCTATTTCCATCTAGAACATAACTATTTGGTATGGCTGGCCTTACGACCAGCCAATTCATTTCTTATCCACCCGACTGAGGGATCTTTGCAACAAGTCGCAAAGATGTCGTCAATTCTTCCATTTGCAGCCAAGGCTTAAGCCATGCTACAGCATTGTAAGAACCTGGTGCGCCAGGGATTTCCTTAACCTGGACACGAGCATCTGCTAGAGGGTATTTCGCTCGGATCTCTTGACCACCACCCTCTGAAGCATTTACATAGCCTAGAATCCAGCGGTTCAACCAAGACTCAACGTCTTCTGCTTCCATAAAGCTACCGATTTTATCTCGAGCCATTACCTTCAAATAATGCGCAAAACGAGATGTCGCCATCATGTAAGGTAGACGTGCTGAAATCGCCGCATTAGCCGTTGCTTCCGGAGATTCGTGGTTCGCCGGTTTTTGACAGGTTTGCGCACCGAAGAACACCGCATAGTTGGTGTTTTTGTAGTGACAAAGCGGTAAGAAACCAAGTTTACCCAGCTCAGCCTCACGTCGGTCGGTAATACCAATCTCTGTTGGACACTTCATATCAGGATCGCCATCATCACTCATGAAGAAATGTGTTGGCAAATTATCCACTCGACCACCACCTTCTGCACCACGGATAGCTGTACAGAATCCATATTTTGAGAAGGCGTCTGTTAACTTAACACCAAGAACATACGAAGAGTTCATCCAACAGTAGTCATTATGCTCAGCATTGACAGCAATACCTGACACTGGATCTACTTCGAACTCTTCAAATCCAAATTCCTCAACTGGAGCAGTGGCTTGTCCGTATGGCAAACGAGCCAGAACTTTCGGCATAGTCAGACTAACAAAACGTGAATCAGCACTCTCACGGAACGAACGCCATTGAGCGTATTCTAGCGACTCAAAGACCTTGTCTAGATCGCGTGGTTTTGACAGTTCAGTCCACTCATCAAAGCCAAATAGTGCTGGTGAGGCCGCGGACAAGAATGGGGAGAAGCCTGAAGCGGCTACATTTGACATTAGGCGCAGCGACTCAATATCCTCTGGGTGGTTGGTAAACTCATAGTCACCAATTAATGCACCATAAGGTTCACCACCTGCACTGCCAAACTCAGATTCGTAAACTTTCTTAAAGATCTGGCTTTGGTCAAATTCAACCGCTTTACTCAAGTCTTTATGTAACTCTTTCTTAGTCATACTCATCATGCGAATTTTCAGAGTAGAGCTCGTCTCTGAGTTCATCACTAGATAATTTAAACCACGCCAAGAACCTTCAAGTTTCTGTAATTCAGGATGATGCATTACTTCAGACAACTGATCAGAAATCTGTTTATCAAGTAAATTAATCGCTTCACGAAAAGTTACCGTTAGGTTTTTGTTCCAAGTAACCGTCCCTTTCATCGCTTCTTCAGTGAGCGTTTTAATTAGCTCTTCAGCACGAGAGGCTTCTGTCTGCTTAGTTGCACCAATAGCTTGATCTAAAAATGAAGTTGTTTGTTCATTAACAGTTGGATCTAACTGCTTTTCAGCTTCAGTCGTCATTATTCCGCTCCTTCAGTACTGTCTGACTTCGCTTTCTTGCCAAGATCTAACTCGCCCGCAAGTTTTGCCAGATTGTCTGTGTTGTTCAAAACATCCTCTAAGATGTTTTCAAGCTCTTCAGAACGGTCAACTTTTGTCATCAAATCACGCAGTTTATTACGCGTTTCCATCAGTTGGCGCAGTGGATCAACTTGATTTACGATCGCAGCGGGCTCAAAGTCTTGCATTGATTTAAAGTTCAAATCCACCTCAAACTGTGAATCGTCGTTCGCAAGCTTGTTCGCAACTTTGAACTTAACCGATGGGTTCATCTTTTTGAGCACATCATCGAAGTTGTCTCGATCGATCTGAATAAAACGGCGGTCTTTCAATGGCTTCAACGCTTCAGTGTTTTGACCAGCGAAGTCACCCATTACACCTACAACAAAAGGTAGCTCTTTCTTAAGAGTTGTACCTTCAGTTTCAACATCATAGGTAATGTGGACACGAGGCTTCCGTACTCGTGACAGTTTCGAGTGGATACTCGTCATACCATTCTCCCTTTATTAATTTTCATTTTGTTCTGCTATGCCAACCAAACGGAAGTAGCTTTTCTTTGCATCTCCGTCGGAGATAAGTTCCGCCAGTAACTCCGGCAGAGGCATTCCACACCAACGAATGATCTGTTCGATGGAGTAAGAAACTGGTGAGTGAGGCTCACTCTCTCTGAAGAAATCAGCCACTTGCTGCAATTGTCTAATCGCCTGCTCTCGTGATTTCATGTTTGTCGCTAATAGTGCATCAGAACTTTGTGAACTCACTTGTTGTTCCGAAGAAGAAGATTCATCCACCTCCTCCAGTTCTTCAAACACAGCTTGTGGTTGATTAAAACGCTCTCCAAGGAGATGCTTTAATGCCGAGTGTATTGATTCAAGCCTTTTTGATATATAAGAGCTAGGAGTAACATCACCTACCGCTTCATCTAATCGCTGACTGAATTCATTAAATGACTCTGTGGCGAACTCCAGATCAGCGATTAGCTCACGATAAAAGGAATCAGAGGTAGATTTAACTGTAGTTGTAATATCAGATAGCTCTGTAGCGCCAAGATCGACTCGATTTCGGCGCTTATCTTCATCTAAACGCTCCAACTCAATAGCTTGCTGATATTCCCAGTAGGCATACGCTTGCTCAACGCCTACGTCAGTAAGCGGGATACAAGCAATAGGGAAAATAAGTGTTCCTTCGCTATCGATACCATTGAGGCCAGTAATCGCCGATATTCTTGTTTCAATGCCATCCTCATCAGGCATTGGATAGAGATCACCCCAAAATTTCTCGATGAACTCAGTAGCGAGTTTGTACCCAACGCCCATACCGCGAAAACCATACAATCGAGTTAGAGCCTCTATAAGCCAAGCAACAAACTCTAAATCTTTAGATTGATTCGTAAGTATCTCTGGTACTTCTTCTATAAATACCCGCCATAAGTTACTGTGGGTATAAATACTTTCTTCTTCTATAAGTGCATTGCGCTCTGCATTTCGCGCAGCCATACGCTGATCTTTTAATCGGTAATAAGCGGACTGTGGCGATACATCTTCTCTAGGATCAACACCTGTGGGATTCTCTTGAGATATAGGAGCCAACGCTTGTTCATACCAATCGAACATCTCACTATTCATAAGACCTCCCTCTAAGAAAAACGGGGATCGTCGCGTCTTCTCTCGTTACTGCTTCAAATTCTGTCTGCGCTTGGCGAACTTTGACTAACGCACAAGTAACGTTATCACTTGCACCTCTCACTAACGCCGAATGCATGAGCGCTAATCCTGCTTGATTTACTGAGTCCGCATACAATGTCCGGTGAATTTCATCACTCGTTAATTCTTTAGAAAGCCCATCACTACACAGAAGAAATTGATCTCCGTCAGCCAACTGCCCCGAAACTTGATCAATAGTGATACTCTCATCTACCCCAACAGCTCTGGTAATAACATTTGCGAGAGGATGTGACTCAGCATCTTCAAATGCCAATAACCCTTGATCGACTAAATCCATAACTTGACTATGATCGCGTGTTTTTTGAGAAAAATGACCATTTCTAAGCTGGTAAATTCGGCTATCACCGACCCAAAGACAGTGGTAATACCCGTCCTGGATAAACAACAAAACGAGAGTTGTTCCCATCGTTTTACCGTCTAAGTGATTTTGTGCGTATTGATAAATTTCTAAATTCGCGGCTTGAACCACACTCCGGATATCATCGATATTGGTATTTGGGACATCCTGCATATGGCGCGCGATTCTATCCACTAGCATCTGGCTTGCTATGTCGCCAGCACTATGCCCACCCATTCCATCGGCTACAACCCAAATATGCTGCTCTGTCATATCTAAAAGAGCATCCTCGTTATAAGGGCGTACTTTTCCTGCGTGCGATTTAGCAAAGGTAAAATAGTTCCAATTCATTCTTCTATCCTACCAATTCCACTTTTTCCAACCGCCATCAAGCATGGCAGAAAATTGACCAATAGAAGGGAAACCGCTGGTCATAAACATACATGGTTCAACTAGAGTAGAGCCTTCAGTCCACCAAAAGCATGGCTTACTCAATTTTTCTTTAATGAGGTAATTCAAAAGTGCGCTTTGATCTGCTCCACCTTGATCATGAAAAATCGTAGATATTTGGCTTTGATAAAGAAACTTAAGAGGCCGCACTTCACTTTTTACATTCGCCACTAAATCGTTTTTTTCTTGCATGCTCTTATGCCAAACATCAAATACAAAGTCGTCCTCAAGTACTGCTAGGGCAAGAGATGCACTGTCCTCGGTCCAAGCTTTGTCCTCCCAATATTGCGCAGCTTCACCTTTTACGGCACGAGCTATAGTAAAGAAAAAGTATCTACCGCATGCATCTACACTAGGAATCATGCTACCAATGTATGTCGAGTCTTCTAAGTAACTAACATCCAGAGCAAAGTGCCACACAGGCGCGGTTAAAAAGTGCTCATTCCAACTTTCACCCAATTGTTCTCTGCTGACTGCAATAACAGCCTGCAGCCAGTCATGCCAGCGCTCTGAAAAGTCTTGTGATAAGCCATCTTTCACAAAGTCGCCTTTTGCAGGCATTTTACCGATATAACCCCAGGCTGATGTTACAAGGTTCGTGGACATCTGAACCTCTCCATTTCATTTGACCAAAACGGATTAATAGCACTAGACGGAATAAGCTCTAGTTGCACCTTATTTCCCTTTAAATCAATCATAACTATGTTGTCTTTACGTGATTCTGGTCTTGCTTTAAGTGATTGATCTAGCAGTTTGAATATGCCCCACTCACCTTCATAAGTATGGGCAATCTCACGTTTAGATTCAGGTGGTGTGAACACTATTCGAGTCTGGTCTTGACCCGCAGGCCAGGTCAAGGATTTAGCTCGTGCTGGTCCATGCTTATAAACCAAATCTTGCTTACCTAACTCTAGAACAAACCGAGTAATGTGCTGATCCAGATACACTGGTTTCATACCGAACTCTACGCGCAATGAATTATCAGATTCAAAGAAAGACTGCCTGATACGCTTCGCTCTTTGAAAGACCATCAGCGTTTCTGGACGAACTCCAATTTCCTTTTCTAATCGCCAACGACTGTTCGACGTATCGACAAACGGTTCAAGATACTCTTGGAAGAATGAGTCAAGCGTACCTCCATAACCAAAGAAACGTTTGAAGTCCTTCAGCCTTACTTCTCTGCTCGCATTTGGCTCGAATGGGTATCTGCCCGCAATCGTCCGCTGATAAGGGCGCACCACTTGCGTAACCCAAAGCTGATTTAGATGATCTTTCGACCCGCTCTCCGCAAACTTAACTGACTCTTGAGAAAGTTCACCTAGCCATTGATTAAATGGCCTAGGCAAAAGTTCTTTAGCGCGAGCAAAGGAAGCAGCCACATCTTGTGTAACGGTCCCATCTAAAATACTTTTGTAAGCAATTTTCTGATTATTACCTGAGCTTGATAAATCGCTTAAGTACGAGCGCAAGTTAACCATAGCTTGTTGAATATCATCAAAGTCTTGTTCGCCGAGACGTAAGATCTCCGAAAAATGAGATTCGACTTCTTTACCTGGCAGTGCAACATTGAAACCATTTTCTTCAGGCAAGTACATGTCTAGTCTATCTGCCGTATTCGAAAATTTAACTTTGGCAACCTTACCAGCAACTTCAGAAGCGGCCTTCTGATTTTCTGACAATGATACTTTCGACAAACCAACTTCTTTTTGGATTGCCCTCAACAACGATTCGATTGGTCTTTCAACTCCAGATAGAACTCTAGCTTGTTCTGTTGCAAGCTCTAGGCTCGGAGCCTGCTTAAGTTGAATATCTTCGATCAGAGTTTTCCATTCATTCACATAATCTTGATAGTATCGAGATTGGACTCCTTGAATAGCGCTATCTTGATCAATTTCATGAGCCTTAAGATCGTCACCGTAAACCCAGTTCTCTTCCATTAGGCTTTTTACTGTACGGTTGATCTGAATCTGAAAAATGCTATGAAAGCCATTGTACGTATAAAAGCCCGAAATGCCTTGTGATAACGGCTTTCCACTCGCTCGTTCAAACTGCTCAAGCCCTTTAGGCCCCAAGACATCAGTCAAACGAAATGAAGGAACATGACTCTTCGAAAATTGTATCTTCATTCGCTGATAAGCACGTTCTGGTAGAGACATTTGTGTCAAAACCTCGCGGGCATTAGTCACGGCAGCAGTATTATAAGAAAAGCCTTGTCCATTATTCTCTAATAAATTTTGAGTGTGCTGTAACAGACCTTTTCTTAAGTCTATATTTAGTTCACCCGGATATTGACGTTCAAAATAGAAGTTAAACCAAGCCAACACTTCATCTTGTTGGTATTTGTCTGGATTAAATAACATCAAATAAGTTTTCAACGTTTCATACAAATACTCTCGATGCTGTTGATTACTTTCCATTTCCGTCACCAAGCTATCAAGAAGCAAGGGAGCGTAATATTGGGTCAACGCATCAGAATATGCATTGTTCGCCGCCTGTGAGACTTTATCTCCTTGATAGAGACCAAACCTTTTTACGGAATCAGCATCGCCGTAGTTGCTTTGCTTTCCTAGAGGAAGCGTCATCAATCGGTCTAATGTCTCTACGGCTGAGATAATATCCGCCTCAAAATCTAGGCTCTCAGCACCAATCATTGCTTCAATATGGCCGGCTTGCTCATTGGTATCGACAATCAGCTGAGAATTCCACTTGTAGCTCATAAGCCAAAGTGAAGACGCACCTAGCAGTAGAGAAGCACAGCCAATGTAAACACCTCGGCGCATCCACCCTGACTGCTTTTGATAGTGACGATTAACCGTTCCTAACAGTTGTTCCTTGAAAATAACCTTATCAAACAAGTTCTTCACGAAATAACTATGAGACCCTGTTGGGCTCTTTGCTAGAGCGAGGCGATTTAGTCCAAGTCCATTGGTCGATTCATTCATTAACTTATCGACTGGTAAGCCTTCTTGGACCGAGCTCAACATAAACACACCACGAATCAAGGCTGGCTCTTCAAAACTATTTTGTGCAAATATTTCCGCTAAAAATTCATCAAGGTTAGCTTGCAATACCCTTAGCTGTTTAGGAAATTCAAAAATAAGTGCTCGCTTCTCTAAATCATCTTCAGTTTCAAGGATTCTCAGCATTCGAGCATCAAGTCGCTCCAACATGCCATGAAATTCTTTATTGAATAAAGAAATAACCCCTCTTTCATCAGCCACTTCACGCGGAAACATGAAACCGAACAATTCCTCACGCTCTTCCTTACTTAGATCAGAGAAGAACTCATTGAAACCCGCGACTAAATCCATTTTGGTCAGTAGTACGTAAATAGGAAATTGCATCCCTAACTGATTCTTCAGTTCTTGAAGGCGCGACTTGATAGCTCGAGCATGAAGGCTTCGCTCGGTTCTCGTCTGCGACATCACACTGGCTAAACTGATCGTGACAATTGCACCATTAATTGGCCTTTGCGTTCTATATTTTTTCAACAACCCTAAGAAGCCGTGCCATGCTTTAGAGTCGACTTTTTCTTGACTGTCTTGTGTCGTGTATCGACCGGCCGTATCAATCAGAACTGCTTTATTTGCAAACCACCAATCACAATGACGAGTTCCACCGACTCCAGCAATAGAGTCAGAACCAAGGCTATCCGCTAACGGAAACTCTAGCCCTGACTGCTTTAACACTGTTGTTTTCCCTGTCCCTGGAGGGCCGATCAACACATACCAAGGCAAGTCATATAAGCTTCGCTTTCCTTTATGTGTTTTCGTTACTACTTTGACAGCTTGCTCAATACGCTCGCGCATTAAGTCAATTTCACTCGCCGCTTCTTTATCTGATTGACTATCAACCTCAAGTAACGTTTGAATACTTTCGTCTTCTTTAACTTTTTGCTTGTGCTGCTTAGTCACGTTGAATAAAGCCCACACAAACACCAGCACCAAAATCGTGACGAGTCGTTGGAAGTCGCTCTTTAGTGGCTCATATCCCGCTATCGTGATAAGTGGACCAACAACCCAAATAAAAATTGAACAAGCAGCGACACCGATAAGACCGAGAAACCACCTTTGAGTAAATATTCTGCCAATTTCTTTAATACGCATCTCTATCTACCTGTTATTAATTCGCGACAAGGAGGTCGATTTCAATTCGACGGTTAATAGCTCGGTTTTCGTCACTATTGTTTTCAACCAATGGTCTTGCATCACCCAGCCCTTCTGGTATTACTCGACCTTCTAGTGCGCTATTCGAGATAAGTTGTTCAGATATAGCAGTAGCTCGAGCTAATGATAGATGCCAGTTCGAAGGATATTTACTCGTGAAAATTGGCCTATCATCGGTATGACCTGTCACAATGATCTTGCCTTGGGTCGACTCCAACGTTCTAGCGAGTTTAGAAATTACGGGTTGGATATACGCAACAACATCAGCACTACCTGATTCAAATAGATCTTGCGACTTTAACGAAATTCTTACCCTGTCTTGCAACGGCTCGACGTTAATTAGCCCCTTCCCGATCTCAGTTGCCAGATACATAGAGATCCTTTCTGCAATTGGCGCTGATTTTGATTCTGACGTTGTATCTTGGTTAAGCTGTTGCGGTTGAACCAAATTGACTAATTGAGAAAAGGTGCGGTTGGAAGCCTTGTTTAGCTCATAGCTAAAATACATAAATATACAAACCAATAATGCAGCCGTTACGGAGCACACAACCCAGAGAGGAGCTCTGTCGGAAGCCTTAGAGCCATTCAAAATGTGTTGTTCGATACTATTGCTTAGCTCTTGAGGTATCCCTCTTCCGTAAGACTTAAGAATAGCGATAATCTGCCTTCTCAGTTTTCGGTGAGACTCCAGTCCGTTTTTTTCCAAACGATATTGGCCGAGAAACCCAAGCGATAGGCACACGTACATCAATTCAAGCAAATCTAAATTTGTATCTGGTTGCGCCATGCATTTATCAAGGTACTTAAAGAACGCTTCCCCACCCTGGCTGCTGGCATAGAAAGAACTAAGCAATGAGTCATGGCTCCAAAATGAATGCCCCCCCCAATTAGTATTGAGCACCGCTTCATCTAACGAGCAACACAAACAGTAACGAGCCGTATCAATAGTGTCCAAATCAACGTCGTGGTGGCGTAGTCGGTTCTCATAATCTCTAAGTTTTTGTGCCAACGTCTCTTTTAGAAACAACGGATCAGAATGAGTCGCTGTCGCTCGAATTTGACCAATAATGGATAAAAGACCATTCGCTTCTGCCAATAAAGGGTTGTTCCCATAAGCAACCACTGAATCGTTATTCACCAATTCAGGACTTTTTGAGATAACTACCGTATTATCTGCTGACTTTTCTGATTGTGGTTTCGGTGCGGGCGCTCTTCCACCCGGTGTTGGTTTTACGATCGTTTGTTCCATACTGAGCACACCTATTGACTAATACTCCACAGCTCAAGGTCAGCATTCGGAAAATGCCCCGATAAATGCAGCGCAATACCACCACTGTCTTTCAGCCTCATCCAAAACGGGCCTTTCTTGACTACTTCGAAGTAGACATAACCCGTTTGGTAAGGGATCTGCCTCGGTACTACACTCAATGGCGCTACGTTTATGCCATTAATCTGATTGTTGATCAGATCACGAATCTGCTCCGCTGGTCCAAACTTGAGCTGCGCCGGGACTAAACGTCTGATTTCATCTGTTGTCGTATCAGCTTTGACCGCAAGCACAAACTGGCATGATTCAAGTAAACGCTTATCTGGAAGTGGCGTCACTTGAATTCCATATTGTCGTGGCTCCAAAGGAAGTTTGCTTGCAGTTTGATCAAGGACAACGCTCAGATATTGACTCAGAACTTGATTCAATTCGCTATAAACACTTGATACATCTAAGTGATCGTATGCAAGTAAGCTTGGCATCCTCTTGGTTTTGTCAGAAAACGTAGCTAATTCACCAATATAACCTTTCAGGGTCGTCGCTAATTCCAATGGATGTAGCCTGTCTAGGTCACTAAAGTGCTTTAACATCGCCTCATACCTGTTCAACATTTGTAGCATGATGAAATCAACAGCAGATGCAGATGCGGCTTTGCCCTTAATCAATCGCTGAGCAATAACGTCGGCACGCATCTTTGTCATCGCAATAACGTTACGCAAGTAAGCCGACATAACTTTGTCGCTAAGTAAATTGATAAGCGGTGGAACATACGAATCGTCTAGTATTACTTCGCCTTCTGCCGTTACCTCTTTTATTTTCAATATCGGTAACTCAACATAACCCGCTAATTTGTCATTGCTGGCTTTCAGTTCCAGGTTTAGGGCTGCGACTTGAATCGTTTCTTCATCCTGCCCAGTGAGATTATCTATAACGTCAACGTCTTTAAGTACATAACGAGAAACAATCGCCTCACTTACATCAGAAACATTTTTACCTTTGACATTTGAAAGGGGAAGAGTGATTTTTACTAACGTATTTTCTACGTCTTTATCAATAAATAAAGGCACAACCGAATCGCTGGCTGTTAAGGTATTAACCAGAGTCATATCTGGCAAAACTGCCTCAAAGTGATCTAATTCAATCAGACCATCTTTTAATGCATGTTCTTTTACTCGACATTTCCAAACCCCCCAATTATAAGCCCCACCAAACTGATGTAAGCCTTTGAATTCTTGAGAGGTTGCGCGTTCATGTTGTTGAAAGTGCTGGGGCGTAAAAACATCCCTTCGCACCAAGCCGTCTTGGAGTATTGCGTCATTTATAATTAGCCAACTAAACGTTATTTTACGACCAAAGACAGATCTTCTAACAGAATTTGATAGGTGTTGTAACCGGTCTTATCCACTTCAATGACTTGTCGCCAATTTGAATTTTCAATATCTCGAAACGCTGCGACAATGCCTAAGTATTCAGTCTTTGGAGACATACTTGCCTGATATGTTTCTTTCTGACCTGGAGTTAATGATATTTCATATTTATTCACTAAATCAGGGCCTAAGACTTTTTCACTTTCTTCATAAATTGAAAAAAAATCCTGACTTTCAAAAAGGGTATTTGATGTTAATTCAAAAACATACACGACTACAGGGGATGGCCTACCATTGGAGTCAGGGTTAATATTGTGATTTGCTGTTATTTCTAAATCTGAATATGGGTCAACAACTAAATTGGCTGCTGAGCATCCAAATAAAACCATTGAAATTAATAACAAAATGTACTGATAAACTCTTTTCATCACCCTATTTCCTAGCTTTTATTTTTTAATGCTAACTCATAGTGTTTAGCGAAATCTTCTAAATAAAATGGAGATTCTTTATTGATAATGTCATCGGATAGCTTTTCATGAATATCCTCAAACCGCTTCCAACTTTGAGCATATTTTCTTGCTGGAATAACCTTATTAATAACCGTGTCTTTAGCTAAAGCTTCTGAGTATATCGACGTAGGCTCAACAAGCGACATAACACTTGAAACCGTACCCTCAACACCTTTCATTAACGCTTGTTCATGATTTTCTATATCACTAAACGCTTCTTTAATGGCTGCACTTGGTTTTAGGAAACTTGCAGTTTGACGGTTATATAAGTTATGAATTGCATCTTCTAAATTCGCAGAGAACTTCAGAGGATTATTTTCTGACTTCCGAAACGCAGTATGACTAAGTCGATTTGTTTGTTTAAATACCGCTCGATTGTGCAGCGTTTCCATTAAACCAACTAACATCAAAGAAAATGATTCCCCCAGTTGTTCAAACCATTGCTCTCTGTTATCGCTGGGAATCATCGTTGGATCAATACCCGCTCCTTTAATGAACGCCGCAAGCTCGCTCCCTTTACTATCAAATTTGGGAGTTGATTGACGTTCTAGCTGTCGTGGGGTTTCCGGTACAGGTGTAGGATCTACACTCTGTTTTTCTGGTTTGGGGATATCAATAAAATCATCGACTAAGCCAATATCTAGTTGAAAATCCGAAGGAACACTCTCATTCAAAAGCTCACTGGCACTAAGGCCGAGGTCTACAAACTCTGCTTCAGATGAACTCGAGAATGCTTCAGGTTCTGAACTGGAACGAAAGTTACTTTCCTGATTATGGAATGCCTCAGTGCTAGTTTGAATACTTACTGAAATTTGGTAATCCCCTAAACTAACCGTATCGTCGTCACTTAGTGCAATCTCATTTCCTTGGCCCACAGGTGTCACAGCGTTATTAACAAACGTGCCATTAGTTGATAAGTCTTTTATCAAGTATTTATCACCAAACTTGATGAGCTCTCCGTGAGTTCCGGATACTACTCTTTCAGGGTCTGGCAGTGTCCAATCACATTGCTCAGACCGACCAAACGTAACTTTGGCATGCTCATCACTTGATTCAAACACAAACTCACTCTCAATCTCTGGAGTAAATTTGTGAAAACTTGTTATGGTTAAAACCAACTTCATGTAAACCTCGCCAAAGACCTGCTAAATATTATTTTTAATTTTATTATTAGTCACTTTCTTATTAACAGTAAGATTAATAAAAACCTTAAACCTGCCATTGAAAATCATGCACGGAATAATGAATCATTTTTTTATCAAAGCAATCACGTAATGTTCAACAATTTTAATTATCCAACCAAGTTCAAATTTTTGACACTTAGACTTTCATCAATAAAAAAACGAATGTTAGTTTGGCCGCGAAATTCTAACATAATGACTTTTCATTGAGCAGAAAGGTATATATTCCCCCATCATTTATACGGAGTTCTTGTGATGGAAGACAGCAATAAAAACAATTCTATAAATAATAAAGATAGCGGAGACAAAACTAAAATTGTAAAGACTCAAAAACGAGACAATGCAATTCAATCAAATAAAGTTGCTAGCAATGAAGGCTCCGTTCAAAATAAAAATGAAACAAATACAAAACTGTCTCAAAAAGAAAACACTCCGTTAGTTAATAAGAAAATAAACAATAAAAATAACACATCAAATAATGACAAAGATGTTATTAATGAGAATTTAATAGGCACAACTGTCAAAAATCGATATGAAATCGAGTCGGTTCTTGGCCATGGCGGACTTTGTGATGTTTATTTGGCAAAAGATAAGATATTAGAATCTTCAGGTTCAGAAACCCCTTACGTAGCATTAAAGATTTTACAAAAAGAGTTTGCATCTCAACCAGAGACTGCACGCATGTTGATACGTGAAGCTCAGCAAACACAAAGATTAAGTCACCCTAATATTATTAGGGTTTTTGATTTTGGTGTCGATGGCGAAATATATTTCTTAGTGATGGAATATATTAATGGGGAAACATTAGAGAATTTAATACAACGATCTAGGCCGCATGGGCTGAAGTTTAATGCAACTTTATCGATTCTAAATCAGGTACTTGACGCCCTGTCTTACGCCCATTCACTTGGTGTCGTGCATGCCGATTTAAAGCCCGCTAACGTCATTTTAACGTCTGAAGGTAATGTTAAATTACTCGACTTTGGTGTATCTAAAACTCATCAATTAAAGCAAGATCAATACGCAGCTAAACGTAAATCCGAAAATGTGGAGACTCTTGGTTATACTCCAAACTACGCATCGCTCAACTTGTTGTCGGGTAAAGAGCCAAACTTAAGCGACGATATGTTTGCGCTATTTTGTATTGCTTACGAGTTATTGAGTTGCAAGCATCCTTATTCAAGAACTCCTGTTAATGAAGCTCTCAAAAAGAAAATGAAGGTCTCGAAACCTGCTAATATGCCAGCATCTAAGTGGCCTATCTTTGCACGCGTGTTTTCAACTGGCATCATCCCCAAAGACCTTACCCCAGAGCAGTTAAAACAAAAGTTGAACATGCGATATTGGCCTATCGTTAGCGGTGTAGCTGCAAGCGTACTATTGGTTACCGGAATCGTATTTGGCTATCAACAACAACAAGAAACCATCTCTGATTTAGAAATAGCGATTAACAAGCAAAATGATCAGATTAATGGGCAGGAATGGTTGCTTGATACACCGCCAGAAAAAAGCTTGTCACTGATTAATAGTGAGAAAAACTTACACCCGGTGATTAAAGCTGGCTTACTACGACAGCACAAGAGCTACCTTCTAAGTGAGTTTGAATCTGAGATTGATCAGGTTCTGAATTCTGATGCTAACAACTATCCAAATTATGATGAAATCGAGTCTGTACTAAACAAAGCAAAAGCCTACTACCCTGACTCACATAAAATTGAAGTTCTGGCGTTAGATATTCAATCAAGCAAGCACTCAACATTGCTTTCGATAGCCAGACAAATCAATAGCCAACTGGAAAAGTCTCGATACAGTAAAGAAGAAGACAGTAAGTCCATCTATGAACTGAAAGATGAGTTAAATCAAATTCATCAGGATTACCCATTTACACCAAGCTCATTATCTAGCGATGTTTTTGGTAAACACCTAACTGAAGCACTCAAAAATAAAGATGCTGCAGCACTTGTTGCGCTAATTAAGGTTGGGAATACTTTCTTCTCAAACGTTGAAGAGCATCAAAACAACTTAAAAATAAGCAACGCGATGAAAGATGCAGTTCTCGAAATGAAACTGTATGAGACCGCGCTAGACTCTAAGGATCCTCTACCATTTCCGGACGAGGCTGCTCGAATTTTGTTCCAAGAGGAATTTGAAAACTTCTATTACCGCCTAGAAAAGGCAAGAACAACAACTCACCTCGATAACTTAGTGAAAGATGTTGATCAGTTTTCGAAGAACTTTCCTATCGGTTTTCAAGATATTAACGATTTGAGATTCAAAACTGCAGATAAATACCTGCGCTTCTCCGACATACTACTCAATAAGAGAAGGACCACAAGCGCAAGACGTGCAATGAAGAAGGCGAACGAGTTAATGAAGCAGGTAGAACAGGACTCCAAGCAAAGCTAATTGTACAAAAGGGGCGCAAGGCCCCTTTTTTGCGTCAAGCTACTTGCCATTATGCAACTAGGTTGCTAGCTTGTATTTGTACTCAATTAGGAGAGTTAACCTTGACTGAAGGAATAGTCAAAGTTGGCGAGCGCTTGGCTTACTTGTTTGGTGATTACTTTAAACTAGGTAGACAAGACTGTTCCCAACCCAGCATTTTATTTGGAACCCACTATCACGTAACTTGTGTTGCCACGACACGAGTGCAAAATGCTTTGCACAAAAGATTAGATCATAGACACTTGTATATAAGTCAAAGTGTACCGAACAATAACTTTGTTTTTATGAGTCTAGCTCAAGTGATAAGCACACTGTTCAGCGCTCAACCTCCCCCCACTTCAACATTTCTATCCGATACATTTTTCTACCTCGCGGTTAGTCAGAGGTAAACATGATTAATTTTGATGTTCTCAATAAATACATGGAGAACGACGTAGATCTTATCGTCACCGTTTTTTCCACATACTTAGAAGACCACGCCAATGACATACAGCGTATCAATGAGTTGTACGCAAACAAATGTTGGCCGGAACTCTACTTATTGGCTCACAGTCTAAAGGGCATTCTAGAGAGCTTTGGTGAAGAAACCGCTGTCATTGTTTTCACAAAAATAGAAGCAGAAACAAGAAACGATAACGAGCCAGATAGCTCAGATATAGCTATAGTTACTAAAGAGCTAGCTGCCATTAATCAACAAATCTTTGCTTACTTGAAGAATATGCAATAAAACAAATTAAGGCTTAACTGGGGGAAATATGGCAATGAACAATAGCAATTTCAAGGAGCTGATTGAGTCTCTCAAAGACTTAACGCCAACTCAAAAGAGGTACTTGCTTAGTCGTACAAAGATGGCGTTAGATGATGAGAGCAATATGCTAAACATCAGTGATATACTGACACCAGAAGAGTTGGAAGCATTGTTGTCGCCTGCACCAACTACAAATACAAAATAACAATGATATACAACGTAACCGTCAGATTAACGCTAGGGACCAGGTGGGGTGAATAGATCTTGCTTGGTTGTTAGTTTTTCTCCGTTCTTCTTCACTAAAACAAACGTGTTTTTTCCAATCTCTTTTTCTAACTTGAACTGGTCAGATAATTGAGCGACTAACATAAGTCCACGACCTGAAGCAGACCAACTATCATCATCCATTAAGTTAGGAGCCTCAATCTGTTTATTTTTATGTTGGTTGAATGTCATTTCATTGATTGACGCTCCGTAGTCAGAAACCCTAAGTTCAATGAAATCTGACATTTGGTCGCATCTAATCCTACATTCCACGTCTATCGGCTTGCCTTCAATTTCGCTGTAAGAATGGACGTAAGCATTGTTCATAAGCTCAACAACACAAAGCTCCAATGACTGAGCCGTACTTAACGATACTTGATTATCCATTAAAAACTTAGCAACCTCTTTGCTCGCACTTCGAGAGCGAGTAAGGGATCCACCGTAAGTTCGTTTAAACTCGCTCTGGAACATTCTTTTCCTTTATCCCTAGGCTATCAGCCACGCCACCTTACTTGTAAAAGACTCGCATCATCATCAAACTCATCTTTGTTCTGCCAAGATTGTACTTGTTCAAAGACACATCTAGCCTGCACTTCTACTTCTAATTGCGAAGTACAAACAGCTTTTATACTTGATGCCAACCTTTGTACTGAAAACATCGCATCGCCTCGCCTTGCTTCTATCAAACCATCCGAATAAAGCCATACTACATCCCCCTCACTCAGAATAATTTTATTACCAACGTACTCCATCGGCTGCAAAGCGCCAATCATAAAGTTGTCTTCACCCGCCAGCTCTGTAGTTTCGGTGCTCGCTCGCCAAATAAGGAATTTAGGATGACCAGCAGTACAATAGCGAAGTTGTCCTGATTCTGTATTAAGAATGGCATAAACCATAGTGAAATAAAGCTGACTGTTTCTAGTTTGCTGATACCGTCGGTTTAGCCGATCAATAACGGCTGCTGGTTCACTGATACAGTAGTCGCCATCTCTTAGCTCCATGGTTATCGAATCAGGTCCCAGATTTTGAGATAACGTCTGTTGGATAGAAAAAGCCATCAAAGCAGACGAAACACCATGACCTGAAACATCGAAAACATAAAATGCGACATGTTGTTCATCAAGCTCAAAATACCCCAACATGTCACCACCAATCTGGGAGCACGGTTTGTAGGCGTAACTAAATTGCATGTTCTGGATAGACGACTCCGCTGGGAGTAGTTGCTCCATCAGGTGACTAGCATACTGTAAATCTTGATGGATCATTCGATAGGCTGCATCTAACTCTTTATTTCTATCAACGAGTTTGTTGTGCAGCTGCAGAGTTCGGAAACCCGCTCGAATTCTCGCTTGAAGTTCTTCGACAGACGTTTTCTTATCCACAAAGTCATCTGCGCCAGCATCGATGCCTTTCACGATCGAGCTTTGGTCATTTCTAGAGGACAATAAAACAAAGAAAATGTAACGTTCGCTAACTTGCGATTTTAATTGCCGACACAGCTCAATACCATTAATGCCAGGCATCATTAAGTCACTCAGTACAAACTGAATATCTTTGCGATAAGTCAGCACTTCAAGTGCGGATTGTCCGTCTTCAACAGCAATAACTTCATATCCCTGCTTTTCTAATGCACTGCTGATATAAAGTAGTACTGTTTTACTGTCATCGACCAAAAGAATGGATTTCATTCGCCTCCTTAAGACGGTAGTCGGGCACGCTAACGCAGAACACTAGTCACTGATTGCTCATTTCTAAAACGACTATAATCTTCAGCTAATAACTGGTGTTGATATCGAGTGTAAGAAAGCGCCTCATTGGAGATTAATATCTGATGCTCTTTCTCTATTAACTGACTTTGCAGTTTTTCAATCTGTTCATTCTGCTGTGTGTTATTGAGGTACAGCGCGACGAGACCAAAGACCGAAACCATTAAAAGAGCAATAAGAACATTATTGATAGTTTTAACTTGAATACGCATGACCTCTCCTTGTCTATTAATAGACTTCCCACTATGAAAAGAACGTCTACAGACTAAGAGCGCTAGGCTCTAAAACGCATTGAAGCCCATTGAGGTTGTTTTTCCAATTATAGGCGATAGGAGACAAAATAAAGAAAAAAGCTGAAGAATTTGAATATCCTTGTGAATTCGAAAGGCAATAGCAGCGAGCAATGATCTACTCGCTGCTGGTACATCAACTTAGAAATGCAGGCCGAGCTGAAACTTGCTCATACCAACGCGCAATGTTTGGTGCAGTAGTAAGCACATCGATTTCTAGGCCTTTAATTGCAAAACCAATCAAAATAAAGCCTGTAATATCGACGATAGTAAAATGGTCAGCGGCAATGAACTCGCTTTCACCAAGTCGCTTATCTAACAACGGTAAAAACTCTTGCACGCGTTGCTTGGACTCTTCACCCCACTCTTTAACACAACGCTCTCTATCTTCATAGATAGCTGTGATGTTTCTAAATGCTTGAAAAGCAGCATACAGACCTTGAAACTCCACCACGCGATGCCACATTTCCACTTGCGCGCGCTCAAGTTGGTTTGCCCCAAACAGAGCTAAATTATTTTCAAACGCTTCATCCAGATAACGACAAATTGCGACGCTCTCACAAATCGTCGTGCCATCTTCAAGCTCAAGCAATGGCACTTTTCCATTGACGCTTTTTTGCTTGAAATCTTCCGCTAGATTTTCGCCGTCACGCACATTTAAAGCGATGCGTTCAACATCGCCACCAATTTCCTTTAAAAAAATGCTAACTCGCTTACAACTTGGAGTTATCGCGGTTTCGTAGAGCTTCATTTTATATCCTTTTTTCTTTTTCTAACCGATTGGTTAGGATATACTGTAGCCAGTTTATAAACGATCAGTCAAGAACTTCATTTCCCAAAAGTTGTTCAATAAGTTTAGGAGTGGTTTGAGAAAAACCGCTCAGGTAGGTACGCATATGGCAAGAAAAGCCAACTTCGATCGAGAAGAAAAACTATTAGTCGCTATGGACGTTTTTTGGCGCAAAGGTTTCGCTAATACATCCATATCGGATCTCACCGACGAGTTGAACATCAACCGCTTCAGTCTTTACAACACCTATGGTGACAAGCAACAGCTCTACTACGAAGCGCTCGATACTTACTTGAAAAAGGTCTCGCTACCGTCACTGAATGATTTGGAAAAAGACGACGCGTCTTTACCTGAGTTGGAATCGTTCCTTAAATCTTTTGCTGAGCTGCAACGCAAACGCAACTGTGGGTGTTTTATTCAAAATGCGTTGATTGAGCACGCTGGCGAAGACGATGACGTACTGCGCAAAGGGCATTTTTTGTTTGACCATCTTATCGACATCATTGCGGATGCGCTGACCAATGCGCAAAAAGAAACCTTAGTGCCGAAAACGCTGAAACCAGAAGAGCTCGCTCGTTTCGTTCTCAACAACATGCAAGGTATGCGCGTACTTGGCAAAGCCAAACGTTATGCAGACTTGGATACGGCGCTTTCCTGCTTGCTGGTTTTAATTAGGAAGTAATATGTCGATTGAAGTGATAGCAGTTCGTCTTACCAAAGGCATGGACTTAAAGCTGAGCCTAGCGAAATTGGTCGAGAAGCACGGTATCAAAGCGGGTTCGATTGCTTCATGCGTTGGCTGTATTTCTCAGCTCAACCTTCGTTTGGCAGGTGCAGAGAGTACGTTAACCAAACAAAATCCATTTGAAATCGTCTCTGTGATGGGAACCTTAACGCCTGAACATCAACACGTTCATATCTCGGTCTCTGATCGTGAAGGACGAGTTTGGGGTGGGCATTTGCTAGAAGGCACAGTGATTGATACTACCGCAGAATTGATCATCCATTCTTACTCAGAACTTGAGTTCACTAGAGCGATGGACGACTCGACTGGCTATACCGAACTACAAGTGAACCCTTCCAAATAATTAAAAGCTCCAGAGCCATACTGTGCTGTCTCTGGAGCTTTATTCGCTTGCCTCTTACGCTAAGAATTTACTCATATCGAGCAAGCTAATTTCGAGGATCATTCTTCGACTAGATGACAAACCTGATTATCGTCGACCGTTACTTGCCACGTTTTTAGACAGTGCGCATCGTCTTCCAAACATTGCCCACTCTTTAAACTGAAGTGTTGTTTGTACAGTGGTGACGCAACACACATCTCACCATCAATATCACCGACAATCCCTCGACTCATCACATAAGCCTTACCAATTGGGTCCCAATCCTGAACAGCGTAAACACCGTTATCAGGAATGTAGAATAACGCGACATGCTCGCCTTCAATCAACACTGTGGCACCGATAAACGGCATTAGATCATCAAGCTGACACAATTTCACTTTGGTTAAAGCTGCCATTTACACCTCCTGTTTCGCCGGAATACGCTGACCGCGTACACGTTGGTACGGTAAGACTTTACTGCCCGCCGTGCTGTTCAAGAAAGGACGGAAGCGTTGCAGTTTTTGAGGATTATCCAGCGTACTCTTCCACTCACATTGATAGGTATCTACGACTCGCGCCATTTGTTCGTCCAAAGAATCACATAGATTCAGAGAGTCATCCAAAATCACTTGTTTAAGGTAATCTAAGCCCCCTTCCATGTTCTCCATCCACACCGACGTACGCTGCAAGCGATCAGCTGTGCTAACGTAGAACATCAAAACTCGGTCAATCATGGTGATCAACTCTGATTTGGATAAGTCGGATGCAAACAAATCAGCGTGTCTTGGTCTCATGCCGCCATTACCGCAAACGTATAGATTCCAGCCGTTTTCAGTGGCGATCACCCCAATGTCTTTACTTTGCGCTTCTGCACACTCGCGAGTGCAGCCCGATACGGCAAACTTAAGCTTATGGGGCGCTCGCAATCCTTTGTAGCGGTTCTCTAACTCAATGGCTAATCCGACCGAGTCATCAACACCATAGCGACACCACGTAGAACCGACACACGATTTCACGGTGCGCACCGATTTACCGTAGGCGTGCCCTGTTTCAAAACCGGCATCGATTAAGGTTTGCCAGATTTCAGGAAGCTGTTCTAACTGCGCACCAAATAAATCCACGCGTTGACCGCCAGTGATTTTGGTGTACAGATCGTATTGCTGAGCGACTTCGCCTAGCGCGATGAGTTTGTCTGGTGTGATTTCGCCGCCCGGAACACGAGGCACAATCGAGTAAGAGCCATCTTTTTGCAGGTTAGCCATAAAGGCATCGTTAGAATCTTGTAGAGATTGATGTTGAGGCTCCATGATGTGTTCATTCCACAAAGAAGCAAACACTGATGCTGCTGTCGGCTTACAGATATCACACCCATGCCCTTTGCCATGCAGTGCGATTAAGGTGTCGAAGTCTTTGATCTGTTCCACTTGGCAAATATGGAACATCTCTTGCCGACTCAGCTCAAAGTGCTCACAAAGGTGGTTGTTAACCTCTACCCCCATGGCTGCCAATTGAGTATCCAATACCGATTTGACCATATTGCTACAGCCACCACAGCCAGTACCTGCTTTGGTGTTGGCTTTAAGATCCGTCAGGTTGGTGGTGCCAGCTTGTATCTCGGCAACTAAGTCGCCTTTTGTGACGTTGTGACAAGAACAGATGATGGCGCTGTCTGGCATCTCTCCGTCCAGCATTCCGGTATCAAACAGCAGGTTCGCCGCGTGGTCTGGCAGAACCGTTTTGTTCAAATAACACTGTAAGAGCGCATCGTAATCGCTGTTGTCACCGACGAGAATCGCACCAAGCAATTGGGTGCCGCTCGCATCAACCACCAGCTTTTTGTAGATGCCTGCAACCGCATCTTGCAAGACCATTTCTTGTGCGCCTTCGGTCTGCATTTGTGCATCGCCAATAGACGCCACATCCACCCCAAGCAGCTTAAGTTTGGTGCTCATGTCTGCACCTTTATAACCTTCGCTTGGCATCCCAGTCAAGACATCGGCAGTGGTTCTCGCCATGGTGTAACCGGGAGCGACCAAACCAAAGATCTTCTGCTCCCAAAGGGCACATTCGCCAATCGCGTATATGTTCTCATCGCTGGTTTGGCATTGGTTATTAATCACAATGCCGCCTCGCTCACCGACTTCTAGCTCGGCCAATCTTGCCAACTCATCTTGAGGGCGAATGCCTGCGGAAAAGACAATCACATCCACTTCGAGAGGATCTTTGTCTTTAAACACCATACGATGCTTAGCCGTTTCACCATCGCAGATTCGCTCCGTACCCGTTGAGGTGTGAACGGTTAGCCCTAGCGCTTCAATCTTCTCTTTTAGCACTAAGCCAGCACCATCATCTAACTGTACGGGCATCAGGCGAGGCGCAAATTCAATGACGTGAGTTTCTAACCCCAATAATTTAAGTGCGTTTGCCGCTTCTAAACCCAACAAGCCGCCGCCAATCACTGCGCCTGTTCTTGCGCCTTCACATGCCTTTTTGATTTGTGAAAGGTCATCAAGCGTGCGGTAGACAAACACGTTGTCTCGGTCTTTACCTTCAATTGGAGGCACAAACGGGTAAGAACCGGTCGCGAGCACGAGTTGGTCGTAACCCAGCACATCTTCACCATCAAGCAGAATACGCTTTTGCTCTCTGTCGATGCCTGTTACTTGGCTGCCAAGTACGAGTTGGATGCCATGCATGTCGTACCATTCTTGGTTACTCAGCATCAAATCATCATGAGACTTACCCGCAAATAAAGAAGAAAGTTGTACACGGTCATACGCGATAAAACTCTCTGCACCAATCACGGTAATTCTGTGCTCCATATGCGCGTTTTTCTGCACTAATTGCTCGACGAGATGTTGCCCGACCATACCGTTGCCTACCACAACGATGTGGCTTAATGCGTTCTTTACTGGGATCGTTAAAGGACTGTTCATTGCTGCCTCCTTATGCCGTTTGCGCTGCGGTTTTGGGTTTGTCTTCTTTCGAAGCAGGAATCTCGACTTTGGATTGCTTCTCGTAAAGGAACTTCAACACCGCTTGTCGACACTTCTGATACTGTGCATCATCCGCCAGTGCGACACGCTTACGAGGGCGCGGTAGATTCACTTCTAACACTTCACCAATGGTCGCCGCCGGTCCGTTAGTCATCATCACGATTTTGTCGGATAGCAGCACCGCTTCATCCACGTCGTGGGTAATCATGATCACGGTGTTATTTAGCTCGGCTTGGATCTTCATCAGTGCATCCTGCAAATGCGCACGAGTTAACGCATCCAACGCGCCAAATGGTTCATCCATCAGCAAAACCTTTGGTTGAAGTGCCAGTGCTCTCGCAATACCGACTCGCTGCTTCATACCGCCCGAGATTTCATCCGGCTTTTTGTGCGCGGCATGCTGCATTTGAATCAACTCCAAATAGTGATTCACTTGCTCCTGAATCCACGCTTTGCCCTTTTTGCCGGCAATTTGTTTTACAGCTAACTCAACGTTTTGATACACGGTTAACCAAGGCAATAATGAATGGTTTTGGAACACCACTGCGCGGTCAGGTCCCGGTCCAGCTACTTCTCGTCCATCGACGATCACGCCGCCGTCTGTTGGCATGTGCAGCCCTGCGACTAAGTTCAATACCGTTGATTTACCACAGCCAGAGTGACCAATTAGGGATACAAACTCGCCTTTATTGATTTGTAAATCGACGTTCTTAAGCGCGATGAACTCGCCATCTGGCGTTGGGAATCGCATCCCTAAACGCGTTAGATCTAATAATGCTTTTTCCATGATCGTTTCCCTTATCTCAACGCTTGTTGTTTATTCCAAGACAGCCACTTTTGAAGTTGCAGCATGCCTCTATCGAGCATCAAACCGATAAAACCAATGGTGATGACTGCCACCATGATGCGCCCCAATGATGCCGAGCTGCCGTTCTGGAATTCATCCCAAACGAACTTGCCTAACCCCGGGTTCTGAGCGAGCATTTCTGCCGCAATCAACACCATCCAAGCGATACCTAAAGAGAGACGTAAACCAGTGAAGATCATTGGAATGGCAGAAGGTAAAACGATGGTACGAATGTGCTGCCACCACGAAAGTTGAAGCACTTTGCTCACGTTGATTAAGTCTTTATCAACGCTCGTTACACCCACAGCGGTATTAATCAGCGTCGGCCATAAGCTACACAGCGCCACAGTGATCAGTGAGTTGATGAACGACTTAGCAAACATCGGGTCATCACTCACATAAGTCGCACTTACAACCATAGTGACGATAGGCAGCCAAGCCAAAGGTGATACGGGCTTGAGCAATTGAATGATTGGGTTGAACGCTTGATACAGCCCTTGATTCAGACCAAGCACGATGCCAAGCGGAATTGCGATAACCGTCGCCAGCAAAAAGCCCGCGGTTACAGTCACTAAGCTTGTTATGATTTGGTCGAAGAACGTGGGCTTACCTGTGTAAGGACGAATCTTCACTTCCGCATCTGGATTTTTGGCTAACTTCGTAGCATTGCGCTTTTCCTGACGCTCGATAAACGCTTGTTCCTTTTCTCGCTCTTGCCAATGGTCATCGACAAGGTTGCTGAACTGCTGAAAAGTTTGCACTGGTCCCGGTAGCGTACCTAATGAGGTTTGCACTTCTCTCGCTGCTAAGTGCCACATTGCCAAAAAGATCAGCAAACCAATGACGGGTAAAAGCACCAACCGACTTCGGTTCACTACCTGCTTAGCAGGAAAAAGGGAAATGACATTACTAGACATACTCACTCCTAAGAAATTTACATCCTTGTTGCCACAAGCGAATTCCCTCGCCTGTGGCGTTTATCGTTATGGTTAAACCTTGTCTTTTCCTTTAAGCCCGATAGAGAACTTCTCTAGATATTTATTTGGCTCGCGACCGTCATAAACGATGTTGTCGATAAAGTGTGTTTGTGGCGCACGGAAACCATCTTCAGCACTAAAATCTGGGAAGTCTTTTTTGCTCAACACACCATCTTCAATCAGTGCTTGAGCCGCTTGTTGGTAAATGTCCGGACGGTAAACCTCTTTTGCGACATCCATGTACCAATCATCGGATTTCTCGCTTGAGATCTGTCCCCAGCGACGCATTTGGGTCAGGTACCAAATCGCATCGCTGTAATACGGATAAGTGGCGTTATGACGGAAGAACACGTTGAAGTCTGGCACGTCTCGTTTGTCGCCTTTCTCGTATTCAAATGTGCCTGTCATTGAGTTGGCGATAACTTCGGCATCGGCTCCAACATACTCGCTTTTCGATAGCATCTTCACTGCTTCTTGGCGGTTGGCATTGTCGTTTTCATCCAACCAATGTGCAGCTCGAATCAAGGCTTTCACTACGCGAATGTGCGTGTTTGGATACTTCTCAGCCCAAGCTTTGGAGACACCAAATACTTTCTCTGGGTTGTTCTTCCAGATTTCGTAGTCGGTCACGACTGGTGTGCCAATGCCTTTGAATACGGCTTGCTGGTTCCATGGTTCGCCCACGCAGTACCCTTTGATCGTGCCCGCTTCCATCGTCGCTGGCATTTGTGGTGGCGGTGTAACACTCAAAAGAACGTCAGCATCCAATTGGCCACTGTTATCACCTGAGTCTGGTGCATAAAAACCTGGATGAATCCCCCCTGCCGCTAACCAGTAACGCAACTCATAGTTGTGTGTCGATACAGGGAACACCATGCCCATGTTGAACGGTTTGCCTTTATCCAGATAGCTGTCGACCACAGGCTTCAGCGCATCCGCTTTGATTGGGTGAACTGGTTTGCCATCTGGTTGCTTTGGAATGTACTGCTTCATCTGTTCCCAAGTATCATTGGAAACCGTGATTGCGTTGCCGTTCAAATCCATACTGAACGCAGTAATCACTTCTGCTTTTGTGCCGACACCAATCGTTGCGCCCAATGGCTGACCAGCAAGCATGTGCGCGCCAGCAAGCTCACCATCGATGACTCGGTCTAATAGCACCTTCCAGTTTGCTTGCGCTTCTAAAGTGACGTACAAGCCTTCGTCTTCAAAAAAGCCTTTCTCATAAGCAACCGCCAGCGGTGCCATATCGGTTAACTTAATAAAACCAAACTTCAGGTCTTCAATTTCTGGCTCCCCCAACTCTGCATTTACGCTGGTTGTGGTGAATACCGATAACGAAATTGCTGACACTTTCAGCATCGAACTCCATTTCATTGGTTTGCTCCCATAAAAAAGCGCCACTACTCCGAAGAGCAGTAGCGCCGTTGCTAAGTCTACAATTACCGCCGTTGATAATTGAGATAAGCGATTCAACAATAAACCCATACCTACTAATCCAATTACTGTGCCAACTTATTTTTCACAGTAAATACAATGAATTAGTTTATTCTACCGTTTCTTATTCCCTGCTATTGCTTGCTGATAGTGCAACACGCACCACGTTAGAAAACACACTCTAACCCCAAAGTGGTAAGGCAACTAATCAAGTACCTCCAAAGTTATAATCAAATTCTTGGCAACTTGTGCGAGCGTTTGGCTCGATTGCATGGCTGAATTTCTAAGCGCTTTATAAGCTTGCTCTTCATCAACGCTGTGCATCTTCATCAGCAGACCTTTGGCTTTTTCCACCAGCTTGCGCTCTTCGATCTTATGGGTCAGCGATTCAATTTCCGATTGCATACTTTCGAATTTCGCTCTCACTAATGTCGCATGCTCAATCCAAGGTTGAAGTGCAAACTCGCTATCGTTCGGCATGAGAACATAATCCATTTTTTCAGATAAGCGATTGATATCATTAGATGATAGTTGCTTCAGCACGATAAGGAGTGGTGCCGATTTTCTGCGACAGAAATCGACAATCAAACGCAGTTCCGCCGTCGGCTGCTGCCATCCGACTACAACGCTTGCAGTGCTCTCTCTCTGCATCAGCGTTTCTAGTTGTGCCAATTGGCAGCCAACGATGTTGTCGTAATCTTTGCTCAACAAGCCGGACAGTCGAGCCTGCTCTTGAAGGCTATCACAGCACACTATGATGGGTGTTTTTGACGTTGATTGAGTCATGCACATTCCTTGTTTATATCTCACTCACTAAGAGAGACATAACAAGGACTGTGCCAATTAAAGTTGAAGCGTTTTAACTAGAGGCGAGATGTTCTTTGAAGAAACCTAGTGTGCGCTCCCACGCGAGCGCCGCTTCTTCTGGTGCGTAGCGTGCCGTTGAGTCGTTGTGGAAGCCATGATTGACGTTTTCATACATTAACGCCTGATATTGCGCATCGTTCGCGATCAATTGCTGCTCATAGGCAGGCCATGTGTCGTTAACACGCTTATCGAGCCCTGCGAAGTGAATCATCAACGGCCCTTTGACCTGCTTTTGAATCTCTTGCGCCGCTGGTGTTCCGTAGAAAGGCACACCTGCATCCAGCTCTTCTGGCATTACCGCTGCAAGCATATTGACGATGTATCCACCGAAGCAGAACCCAACTGCGCCCAATTTACCGTTCCCACCCTCGTAGTGTTTAATGAAATTAGCAGCAGCAATAAAATCTTGTTCGATCTTGGCTCTGTCCATCTCTTTCTGCATGGCGCGACCTTCATCGTCGTTCCCCGGATAGCCACCGAGTGGATAAAGCGCGTCAGGAGCAAAAGCAATAAAGCCATCTTTCGCGAGTCGCCTGGCGACATCTTTGATGTATGGGTTTAGACCTCGATTTTCATGAATCACCAACACTGTCGGCGATTTTAAGGTCTTTTTTTGTGGCACAACCAAATAGCCGCGACCTTCCCCATGTCCATTGGGCGAGGCAAAGGTTTCATAGGTTGCTTTGATCTCAGGATCATTAAAGGAAACTTGCTCTGCGAGTGCATAATTTGGAGTCAGAGCATCAACCAGGGCCGTCATACTAAAACCTAAAACAGCGAGGCCACCAAGACGGTTGAGAAACTCTCGACGAGAGATTTTGCCATGTGCGTATTCGTCATACCAATCGAAAGCTTCTTGTGGAATGGGATGTGACGCCTTGTTGTTAGAATTTGAGTGCTTTAGAACCATTATCCTTGTCCTCATTTCTTATCGAAAAGTAAACTCATCAGGCCTCACTGATGTTTGCCCCAACCAGCTGTGAGACACTTCAAGTGATAAATACATCACTGACAAGCTTAAACAAACAATAGATAAAGGATTCCGATCCAACAACGTTTCGCGGTTAGCTCGTCACAGGATTAACTGCCACAACAATAGTTTTCCCAATAAGCAAACGCACGTTCAAAGGCCTGTTCCCTATCGTGCACTTGAGCAAAGAGCACAACTGTCATCGTTGCCAAAACCGTATTCGCCATTTGGTTCATGTCATCTTCTGACGTCCCAAACGGACAGTTCGTAGGCATTGGCACCTCAGACAGCATTTGCTCCGTCCAGTAGTGAGATGTCACGCCGCTTGTTTGGCTTAACCATACCGTTTGGCTTACTTTCGGGTTGTATTCTGATTCGCCCGATTGCCCTTTGAATGACACAACAGCGTGAGCGGTTTGACCGATTTCATATTCGACTTCTGCATGAAGTTGTTGGAATCCAGGATGGAAGCTACCACGAATACCAACCGTCGCCTGCCCCGGATTCAATGCACGAACCACGGTATTAATCGGCGTTCTCAGTCCATAACGATTCTTCCAACCGATCATGGTTTCTGCTTGTGGAGCAAATGCGCTGAGCGGTAGATACACGATGTTTTGTGTTTCTAAGACACGCTTTGCTTCTTCTGCTGATTCCGCTTTCTCGATAGCAAACTTGTCGAGGTAATCTTCTGCGTGTAAACGTCCAGATTGACGGTCGTGATAGCCATGCATCAGCACTTTATGACCATTATCGGCAAGGATCTTCGCTGCCAACAGGTGCCAAGGCTGACCTGCCGCTTCACGTTTGCCTGCGTAACATGGCCAGTCGATGTCTGCACCAATAGCAGGCATGCGGGATTGGAATGCTTTTACAAAGCCAGCGATTTCTTGTTGAGTCTCGTTTTGTACGCGGATCAGCATCAGCAGCATTGCCATTTGATCATCATCGCACTCTCCGTTTAGGTATTCATCCATAACTCGAAACGCTTGATCAAAGTTCAGTGGTTTTCTACCACGTTCGCCACGACCGACTGTTCTGATACATTCCAAAATGCTGCTCATATTCCCTCGTATTCCGTCACTGACTGTACGGTTTCTATTAGTTGTTCGCGCAGTTTGACAACTTCTCCCATCACAATCAATGCTGGGCTGATGCCTTTAAGTGTAATCGATAACTCATTGAGCTGATTGAGTTGGGTCACATGAACTTGCTGCTGAGGGCTGCAACCATGAGTGATGACCGCAACAGGGAAATCTTGGTTCAAACCAGCGCCGACTAAACCGATTTGTATGTCTGCCGATTTTTCTAATCCCATGTAGAACACCAATGTTTGTCCGCTTTGCATCAGTTGGCTCCACGCTTCAAATGCGCCTGTTACCACTTGCCCCGTCACAAAGGTAACGCTGCGAGCAACGCCGCGATGAGTCAGCGGAATCAAGCTGTTTGCTGAACATCCAATCGCAGCAGTAATACCGGGGATGACTTCGTAAGCGATAGAGTGTTTGACGAGCGCTAACGCCTCTTCGCCTCCACGACCAAATACAAAAGGATCTCCCCCTTTTAAGCGCACAACTCGCTTTCCTTGTTGAGCGAGCGATACCATCAAGTCACAAATTTCTTCCTGACCAATACTAGGTTGTCCGCATCGTTTGCCCACGTAAATCCAATCGGCTTGTGGCGAAGCCAACTCCAAAATATCTTTGTTAACCAAACGGTCGTACAGCAACACCTCTGCCGAGATAATCGCTTTTACAGCCTTTACCGTTAACAAGTCAGGATCGTGCGGCCCTGCTCCGACAATCGAGACAAAACCTTTGTGGTTCGCATCTAGGTCTACTGAATGGTCTTCTAAAAGTTGGTTCAGTTTGCTTGCTTGGTCATGCTTAGAAAAGCGAGACGAGCCTTCTTGATTCTGACTCGCTTGTCCTTTCTTAATCCAAGACTTTTGATAAGGCGCTTCCATGTGCTTATCCTCTTTATTACTTACTTTATTTGAATTGCCAGACTTTGATGGTTCGCTTGCTGTTTGCCCTTTTGATGCTGATGGCTGTCGACCATTTGTTTGATTTGAGAAACGCACGAGCCACAGTTAGTACCGCATTTGAGTTTGTTTTGAAGCTGGGTCAGTGACGTGCAGTCTTGTTTTTCCATCGCGTCATGTATCTGTTTATCGGTGACGCGGAAACAGCTACAAACCAGTTTGGCACTGCTTTGCGATTGAGTGATGGTAAGCAGTTGCGATAGCTCCATCGGTTTGCCAATCAAGCCGGTAAAGTTGGTGTATTCGGTTTGAATCGGTTCACTAGACACCACCAAAACAGAACGAATGATACGAACGTCTCCAACAAGGTCGTAATCCACCGCTAGCCAGCCTAGGGCAATATCTATCTTAATCCTGCGACTCTTTTCCGTTCGACAAAAACTCTGCTTTTTTGGTCGTTTATCGTGTGCAAAGCGCCAGATGCCCAAATTACTTTCTGCTTGAAATGCGCTGTAGAGAAACTTGCCAGAATCAAACTGTGTACCGATAAACATACCGTAGGTTTTTACCGCCGCGTCTTGCACTTCAACATAAGACGACTTAAACGCAGGCTGCCCAGAAATAGGGTCTTTTACGCTGTTTACTATCGCGTTAACACTGCTTTCACCTCCATATCGACCAGCCCAGTGCATTGACATAAACAGCTCCTGAAACCCCAAACCTTCATCAATGGCAACTTTGGCATAAATACCGGTGTTTGAAGTAGGCTGGAACAGCTTGATGAGCTGTCCGGCTTTTAAGCGATTTTGAGTGGCGGAGAGTGTGTTCATGTACACGGTTGGCTCTAACTCAGAGGCGGCAAGGTGTGCGATATGCCCTGTACGCGTCATGGTATGCCATTGGTCGCGTTGTCTACCCGTATTGAGCCACCAGCCTTTTGCTCTCTCTAAGCGTTGAGGCAATTCACTGGTCACGACAAAACGCGCTTTACCATCTGGGTGCGAATAGATTCCATCAGCAAAAGGGCGCTCTCCTCCCCATTGTGTCGGCACCCACTCTTCGTATTCTTGCTCGGTTAAGTTCGCGTGTTGAGACAGGTCGAGCTTCAATGGCGAATCTGCATTCATACCTGTCATCGCCGCATATTCCCTGAATACCGCATGTTCTGAGGTAAATGCAAAACCATTCTGGGCCTTCTCTAGTTCACACAAAGCTTGCCCGACTTGGCTTATCGCCCACCAATCTGGTTTTGCTTCACCAGGTGGTATTTGAAACTGACGTTGACGAGACATTCTACGTTCAGAGTTAGTCACCATGCCTTGCTTTTCACCCCAACCAGCCGCTGGCAATAAAACATCTGCATATTTAGCAACGTCTGACTCCGCGGTAATATCAGACACAATCACAAAAGGACAAGCCTCTAACGCGCGCTTAACCATCTGATTATCAGGCAAAGAAACCACGGGATTGGTTGCCATGATCCACAGAACTTTAATCTCACCACGTTCTACCGCCTCAAACAGTTCAACGGCTTTTAAACCGGGCTGAGTGGCAATTTCTGGTGAATCCCAAAACGCCTGCACTTGCTTTATAGACTCTGCGTCAAAAGCACGATGAACCGCTAATTGATTTGCCAATCCACCGACTTCTCGCCCACCCATTGCATTCGGTTGACCTGTAATAGAAAACGGCCCGCAACCTGACTTGGCAATTTTACCTGTCGCCAAATGTGCATTAATAATGGCATTGCCTTTATCGACACCATTTTCAGCTTGGTTAACCCCTTGGCAAAACAATGTGATTGCGGTTGGGCTTTGCGCAAACCATTGGAAAAATGTCGTGAGTTTTTCTTCTGAAATGCCAATGGAAGACGTCAAATTAGTGACATCGTAACGCAAGTCAGAAACCTCTTCTGCAAGCGCATCAAACCCGTCGGTATGGGAATTTATGTATTTAGAGTCAATGCATTGCTGCTCAATAAGAAACTTAAGCAGCCCATTAAAAAGTGACACATCCCCATCGTTTTTAATCGGTAGATGCAAATCCGCTTGCTGCGCGGTGACCGTTTCACGCGGGTCAATGACCACCAGCTTGAGGTTAGGATTGCTCTCTCTCGCTTGTTGAATACGTCGGAATAAAACAGGATGCGTCCAAGCGGTATTAGCACCGCAAATGATCAATAGTTCAGTATTATCAATGTCGTCGTAATTGACAGGAACCACATCTTCGCCAAATGCGCGTACGTGAGCAGCAACCGCCGAAGACATGCATAAACGGGAATTGGTATCGATGTTCGCGCTACCCACGTAACCTTTCATGAGTTTGTTCGCGACGTAGTAATCTTCAGTAAGCAACTGCCCTGAAACATACATCGCGACAGAATCTGGTCCAAACTCCGCTTTCGCTTGATGGATCTCTTGTGCAATTAAGTCTGTGACCGACTGCCATGACACTTCTTTTTCCCTTTAGCTTGGGGTAGAGCAACCTTGAAGGCATTTGTAAGCTTTCTGCTAATGCGACACCCTTTACACACAGTGAACCGGAATTGGCCGGATGAAGCGCATCTCCAATAACCTTGTTATTGCTGATTTCAATTCCGCAGCCTACTCCGCAATACGGACAAGTTGTCTTTCTACACCCTTGTGACATAACGCCTCCTGCGCGACTAATCCTAAATTACAGGCAAAAAAAAAGCCTCTCCCGAATCGAGAGAGGCAGCAATGCCTTTAACGCTGTTAGTACATTTTCAAAAGTAATACCCTATCCCGCTCTCGCCTGCTATAGAGAGCGGCGCATCGAGTTAACGATGAACATTTATCTCAAAGCAAACGAGGTGCCAAGATTGAAAATCTTTAATTTACAAAACGTTAGAATGTAAACAACTATTGCAAAGTAATACCGCGCACTGATTGGGTGCAAGTTTCGTTCATTATCGTGCAGGGTTACTTTACTAATTCCATGACCAATCTAGACTCTTCGTCACCGAAATAATGCGCTTCTTCTTTTAAGACTTTGAAGCCAAGGGACAGGTACAAAGACAATGCAGGCTGATTATTCGGATCGACCGTCAACTTCACACTTGAGCCCAACTTCAACGGCGCGATGGCACTTTCAATCAGAGAACGCGCAATACCCTTACCACGATGTTGAGTATCGACGGCCAGTGACATGATCCAATATTGCTGTGCATTTGTGCTTGTCGTCAGCAAAATATACCCTGCGACTTGCTCCCCCTCTTTCGCCACTAGTAAGCTTTCCCCCCAACAATCAAAAGCTTGCCGAAAGAAAAATTGAGGATAGGCATGTTCTCCAAATAAAGTATTTTCAAGCGTATACACAGCCAATAAGTCGTCTTTATGTACAGACAGAATGTCCATTCAATGATTCCTCCTTTAACATTTGTGGCGGCAGTATATACCTAAAGCTCATCTAAATGCAGGACTCATAGACCTGCCACTTGCTAGCCCTCCAATATGCACCATGGCTCATTAAGTAAGAGCACGCTTCTTTAGCATATACATCCATGATTAAGTTTTAACCACAAAATCAAAACCACCCATTAGTAAAATTTGAAATATAACACCAATTAATTACTCAAATATCAGATTAAAATTCTAAGTTTTTAAAAAAATTCATAGTTTGATAAGTTACAACCACCCCTTATCTTCAGCATGATTCACCACACTTCTGATGTGATAACAAACACCAAAACCTATACCATTCTCCGCATTATTATTTTTATTAAAAGCGAGTTTTAAGTGAAAGAATCTCGAAATACGTTAAATTCCAGTGAATTAAACACAACAACATCTTGGTCAAAACACGATACACATTGGGTCCTTAGTCTGTTTGGAACAGCCGTTGGTGCAGGCATTCTATTTCTGCCGATCAACCTTGGTATTGGCGGGTTTTGGCCGTTAGTCGCAATGGCTGTGCTTGCTTTCCCAATGACTTATCTTGCCCACCGTGGTTTAGCTCGCTTTGTACTGTCTTCCAAGATCAAAAATGCAGACTTTACTGATGTAGTAGAAGAGCACTTTGGCGCAAAAGCGGGTCGCTCTATTTCACTGCTGTATTTTCTTTCGATCTTCCCGATCCTGTTAATTTACGGTGTCGGTATTACCAATACCGTAGACAGTTTTATGGTTAACCAAGCTGATATGGCTTCTTTGCCTCGCCCTCTGCTTTCAGGTGCACTAGTGTTTGCATTAATTGCCATTATGATGGCGGGCGAAAAAGTCATGCTACGGGCTTTTGCCATTATGGTTTACCCATTAGTGGCTATTCTTGCCTTTCTTTCATTTTACTTGATACCAAACTGGACCATGCCAATCATGGACGCCCCTGAAGCGTCTGCTTTTGCTAGCACTATGTGGTTAGCGGTTCCTGTGGTTATTTTCTCGTTTAGTCACGCGGCTGCGATTTCAAGCTTTGCAAATGTGCAACGTCGCCATTATGGCGATCAAGCGGATGCGAAATCCGAAATAATTCTTCGACGCACTAGCATCATGTTAATTGCGTTTGTGCTTATTTTTGTCTTTTCGTGTGTATTAGCGCTGTCACCAGAGCAATTGGCTCAAGCTAAAGAACAAAACGTGTCGGTGCTGTCTTATTTAGCCAATGCAACAGACAACCCATTTATCGCAACGCTTGGTCCTTTGGTGGCTTTTGTTGCTATCACTTCCTCTTTTCTTGGGCACTTTTTAGGTGCACGCGAAAGCTTAAATGGTTTAATTACCAAACACTCTAAACTGTCTGAAAAGCGAGTTGATCGTATCAGCGTTGCAGTACTTTTCTTTTCAATCTGGGCAGCAGCGATCATGAACCCAAGCATTCTTGGTATGATGGAAGCGTTGTCAGGGCCTGTTATCGCGATGATCTTATTTATTATGCCAATGTTAGCGGTATACAAAATCGATGCATTGAAACAATATCGTGGGAATGGCTCAACTTACTTTGTTTTAACTGCGGGCATTGTAGCGGTAAGTGCATTGATTTTTAGCTTCTTCAGCTAAAAAGTAGTTATTAGGTTGGATTTTCAGGGGAATACCTTATACGAAATTAAGGTGATTCCCTGAATTTTCTTACTTTTAAGCGGGTAACCATCGTTACCATTGACTCTTAGATAAGAGCAAAAACGCCCGCAATCATAAGTACTGAAGCGATACAAGTGCGGCCAATAATACCGAAGTGTGAAGGTTGAATCATTTCATTATGCATAGTTAATCTCCTGTTTATTATAAAAGCCATTTTTTATTGGCTTAATAACACTATGTCTAATATCGAGTTTTTTAACAACCCATACAAACATTAAATATTTATGACAGAAAGATAATTTTTTAGCGAACCAGCCATCTTTCGAGATGCGAATCGCACCGACTAAATGATGAAATTTACACCACTAACAATGTTCGACACACTAGATTCGTCGTACTGTTTATCTTGTCGTTAAATCAATCTTTCCACTTTTGAACAGATTTATCATTATAAATCATAATATTAGCCTCACCTTTCGCGAAACTTTCTTCACAAGCCGTTTGTAACTCGGAATCCATCCGCACTTAGCCAATAAGAAGTGATAGACTTACCTAGTATTAGGGTTAAACGAGATCACATTTTATTAATAAGCTCATGCACTTTCCGATTAAAACGCTAACTTGCGCGCTGTTCTCAGTACTTGGATTCTTCTTCCATCCAACCCATGTACTTGCCAACACAGAAAAACAGAGCTACCTGGAAGAACACATTTCTCCTCAAAGCAGCTCCATGCTCAATCTCTATTTTCGTTCAATGGGTAAGCCGCGCTCAATTGAAGAAGATGAATTAGTTGCGCCACAGAATGCGTCAGCGGAATCTCTTGCCCTTTATTACTTTGCGCGCCTTTACCTAAAGCGCTACGAAGGCGTTCCGCTGCCCAAAGATATGCCTGATTTAATTGAGTTTGGGACAGAGCATCATTTACCATGGGTAGTCGCTGAAGCACAGCTTAATAAAGCGGTAACCATGATTGAACTAGACGATAATTGGAATGCAGAACTTGTACTCCATGACATCATCGCTGAAGCCCGCGATCTCGGCTACTTAGCGCTAGAAGGAAGAGCATATCGCTGGCTAGGGAACTTAGAGGTTTCACGGAATCAACTACGTAGCGGACTCAAGTATTACCGAACCGCCTATGAGTTGTTAGAGAGAACCGTGTTTGAAATGCAAGTTGCCATGACGCTGAATAACATCGGTACCGTCTATATCGATGCATCCGATTGGGCTCGCGCCAGTAGCTACCTTACGCAAGCACTCGATACCTATTTAAACAGCAAATATCAATATGACAACAGCCTTTTCATTGGGGTTATCTACGCAAACTTAAGTATTGTTCACTTAAGCAGTGGAGATAGCGAAAAGGCAGAATACTATTTTAATGAAGCAATCCGACTCTCAATGCAAACGGGGTCAGACGTCATCAAACACTATTCATTATCCAGCTTCTCACAAATGTTAAGTTCGATAGGGAAAATTGATGAAGCGTTGATGGTTGCACAGCGTTGCGTAGCTCTCCCTATCACGGGAAACGTAGAGGCGAAGAAAATGCCTTGTTATGAAGCATATGCAGAAGCATACCTCGCAGATGAACAATACGATAAAGCTATTTCGACAGCTATCAACGTACTTGAGCAAACTAAATCAACCGATGAGCTAGAAATACGACAGCGCATTGATATGCTGTCGGTCCTAGTAAACGCGAATCAAACCCTTAATAATTTTGAAGCGGCTTTTCGTTACTTAACTCAATTAAGAGAGCTAGAAGCTGAATTTTCTCATCATATTCACGGCGAAGAGATGATTAATATTAAGTTTGACCTCGAAGCTAAGTTAGCTCAGAAGGAACTCAAGCTACTAGAAACGAAAAATGCGTTGCAAGCTTCAGAGCTGCGTTCACAACGCTATAGAGAAATGTTCTACTTTATCGCTATCGCAGCGATTGGTGTCGTTGGCTTTCGTTACGTACTACGCGTTAGGCGTATTAATAAAGCACTCACTCAAGAAAATACTACCGATCCATTAACTCAATTGCACAACCGTCGCTACCTTCCCATTTGGCTGGATAAAATGGCTCGTAGAAGCCCAGATAGAACGTTTGCCTTAGCCGTATTAGATATCGATCATTTTAAAACGTTTAACGATGAATATGGGCATGATATTGGCGACAAGATGTTAATTCATATTGCCAGGTTATTTAATGAATCGACTCGCTCTGGGGACCTACTCATCCGTTGGGGTGGAGAGGAGTTTGTCTTATTATTTGAAGTAAACAGAACTGAAGATTGCGCTAAATTCTTGGATCGATTGAGATATATCGTGGAAAACACGCCACTAGTGGTTGACTCTAAGTCATTAAACGCGACAATTTCTCTCGGGGCTGTCGACAGACTGTCCGTAAAAACTATTCAACAAGAATGGGATCAATGGTTTTTCTTCGCAGATCAAGCTTTGTATGACGCAAAGCAAGCAGGAAGAAATCGCTTCGTTATTCACCCGACGTCATAAGAGCAAAATGAAAAAAATACCTAACCATCGCTATTTTTGCGCCTGCACTTCTCACTGCGTGTAGTAACCATCAAGCCTCTCAACTGGGAATGCGCAGCAGCAGTGTTAACGTATATGCCCAACAAATGAGTAACACTCAGTTGTGCGAGACTCTCTACTACAACCGTGCAACCAACCAAACCAAAGTTGCGATTGGCGCTGAGTTTAACCGACGTGGTTTAAACAAGAAGTGGTGTGATAGTGAGTTCAATAAGCTATACATCAAAAAGTGGATTGATAACGTGTTACCCAAAGAAAAGGCCAAACCGAAGAAACCAATGGCGACAATTCAACCCGCTTCAACTAAGTAATCCTTCCTCTCAAAGCAGACAGTACGACCGTATTTTCTGCTTTTCACTTTTCATACGTGCGCTATTCGACATTAAAAAACCCTATAATTTCAGTGAATTAACACTGAGTCATGTTGTTAGTCGAACTTTTAATGTAAACAAGTTGTAAATGGTTTTCGTCCTTATTCTTTGTCGTTAGCTTTGTTTATTCCTGTTAGAGGAATATGAAACAGGAGCTAAAAAATTCCAAACAAAGACATGAGGTCAAAAATGGAAATACGCATTAACCGCCTATTTGCTGCTATGTTGGCAGTAGGCATTGCACCTGCCGTCTCGGCGTTTGATCCACTCTATTCTGAACAATGGCACTTAGACAACACAGGGCAAACTGCTTTTGCAGCTAACCCAGCTGTTGCTGGGAACGACCTAAACACCAAGCTCACTCAAGCAATGGGTATTGCGGGTATTGGTGTAAAAGTCGCGGTCATTGATTCTGGAGTGCAGATCGATCACCCAGATCTTGCAGGTAATATAGTTACAGGTAGCAGAAACTTCGTCGAAGACTCTTCTTTCCCATTAAGTTATCCGGTTGATACCAATGGTCACGGCACTGCTGTTGCCGGTTTGATCAGCGCAGTCGGCAACAATGGTGAAGGTGGACGCGGTGTTGCTTCTCACTCTTCTCTTATTGGTTTTAACTGGCTAGCCAACCAGACATTAGAAGGCTGGCTAATCTCTCACGGCATGGACCCAGCCACACGCGATGTTCGTGTATTTAACCAAAGCTATGGTTTCAGCCCGATCAACCCAATAACTTTTGATGAAAGCGATCCTCAACTTAAACTTGAAATGGACGTGATAAAAAATGTCAGCGAGAGTAACTCATGGGGACGCGGTGCTGTATTTGTTAAGTCAGCCGGCAATGGTTATCGCTATTTCAATGCGGGAAGATTCTTCGTATTACCAAGTAACTTCTTTGCTGGTGGAGACAACCAAGGCTTGCCGATGCACAACTCCGCTCAGTCTTATGACAACGCCAACTACTTTAATTTAATCACCAGTGCACTACGTGCGGATGGCACGCGAGCGAGTTACTCATCGGTGGGATCTAACGTGTGGGTTGCCGCACCAGCAGGTGAATATGGGCAAGACTTCCCTGCCATGGTCACCACCGATTTGATGGGTTGTGAAGAAGGGCAAAATACCAGCGACGGACTTGGTATCAATGGCTTACACGGCGGAACGGAGCTAGACCCGAACTGTAACTATACCAGTACAATGAACGGAACCTCGTCTGCTGCGCCAAACACGTCCGGTGCCATCGCGGCAATCATGTCCACGAATCATGCACTTTCTGCTCGTGATGTACGTGCTTTGCTAGCAGAGACAGCAAAAGTAACGGATAAAACGCATCCAGGCGTACAACTTGAATTTACTAACCACAAAGGTGAACAGGTTAGCTACGAGGCCATTTCTCCTTGGCAGAAAAACGCCGCAGGCGTAGATTTCCATACTTTTTATGGCTTCGGCGCTGTCGATTTGGATGAAGCAATGCAACGTGCTCGCATGACGAATCGTGTTTTACCGCCTCAAGTTATTACGCCTTGGGTTAATAATGCTAAAGAAGTCAGTGTACCCGATGCGAGTCTGGCTGGCGGTTCATCAAGTATCGCTATTGCCGATGATCTGAAGGTAGAATCCGTTCAAGTGAAATTGACATTAGACCACTCTCGCTTGCCCGACTTAGCTATTGAGCTCGTTTCGCCATCAGGGACTCGTTCCGTTTTGCAAACACCACGTAATGGTCTTGTTGGTCAATCTCTTGACCCAACGATTACTGGCTACAAAGACCAATTAATGTTGTCTAACCAGTTCTATGGCGAAGATGCAAAAGGCGAATGGACATTACGAGCAATCGATACGAATGGCGACGAAGTCTTTTCTTACATTGCATATTTTAACTCTTCAACCATCTATGACGTTCCGATGGCAAACAACGCTCAGCCAGGTGTTATTAAGAACTGGTCGATGCGCATCTTTGGACACTAAGGAGTCAATTACATGAAATACATATCATTTTCTATGCTGGCTCTTTCTATGATGACGGCTAGCGCATACGCTGAGCAACAACTCTCTCAACAACCCGCACCTGAACTGTTTGTGCCTTCAGAAGCTGTTGAGATTAATGGCCAAGATTATCGCAAGGTGCAAACGGGTACAGCTAGGAGCCTATCCGAAGAAGTAAAGCTTCAAGCCGGTGATGAAGTGTTTAAGAATGCGTTTAGCAATGTATCCAAGGCCACTGGACTGGTTTACATCACGGTAAACAACCCTAACGAAGCGAAAGCGGTCGCCAAAGAGCTAAAGCTGGAAGTTGTCTTCGCAGAGGGAGAATCTGCGGTGTTAAAAGCATCTCAAGATCAAGATCTACTGAGCATTAGCGACTATCTAAACGCAGACAGCCGGGTAAAAGCGTCTAAAATTGAACTAAACAGCGGTAAGTACCGTGCACAATAATTCTCTAGCAAGAGAAGTTGGCTGATAAAACCATGCCTCGGCAATTGCTGAGGCATTTTTATAGGTGGGTATAGAAACCCTCTTTTTTTGTAGATTACTACGGAACTAGCATGATATTTAGGGGAGCGTGTCCGGCAACGCCTGTCATTTCTTAAATAAAATAACTTCGGTTCTTAGTTTATCCTGCGTGGTTTCTTGCGGGTTATCTAAGTAGCGCTCAATCCCTAATGGACTGGTTTTGGCTTTCATACCACTCTGGCGAACCAAGTTCATCGCTAAAGCCCACGCATTTCCCAAAAACTGATATTCCCCACGGTGCTCGACGACAAATGTTTCACTCTCAGGTATGGAACCAGTAACCGCCCCCTCTGGCGCAGTTACCGCGTTATCAAGTGGTAAGCAAGTGATAAACTCAAACATACCTTTCTGCATATCCATCGACTGGTAATAACAAAATAACTCGCCGTTCACAGATAAGCCCTTGTCATCAACTATCTGCTTTAACTTGTGAACTTGTTCTTCTATTACCGGACCTAATTCTGGAATGCTGGCCTCGCCTTTTATTCCGATGTAATGAACCTGAGGCAGAGTTCGATTACCAATTTCAACCAAGTCTGAGAACACTTGCCCGGTTTCAAGTTTGCTTTTGAGCATGCGTAGCCCACGTTGATAATCCATCTCTATCATCGACTTAAACATACTTTTCAAAAAGAACAGATACCAAGGAACGCGTGATTGCATTTGCCATTCGACTAAACAACCATCTTGTGACGGCGTCACTATTAGAGTCACCTTTCCGTGACTCTTGATTGGGCGAAAGAAATGAAGCTCCATATCTAACCGATGTTCTTGAGTGCTTTCAAGTACGATGGCACCAGTCCCAATACGCTGACCATTCCATTGGTAACCGGCTCCAACGTGACCTTGATTATCGCTGAATGTCAGCTCGCAACTCGGTTCAAGAATGATCCAAGGTGACCAATCAGGCCAGTTATTAAAATCCTTGAGATAGCCAATAATCTCGCTTTGATTCTTATTAATTTCAATACTTCTGCTGACCTGATAAGAAAGCATAACGGTTCCTCAAGTTTCCGCGTCACTAACTTCAGTCTAATTCAAATTCCAGTTTTTTCTTGTTTGACTGTGGGTTAGACGCACAAAGCTAGGAACGGAATTCCACTTTCGCACTAAATCGAACACCATCATCGTCCAGTATTAACGCCCATCCCATCCGTTCACATATGCGTTGTACGATAACAAGCCCACAACCGTAGCCGGCGTTGTACGTCTCGTTACCATCGTGACGATTCAGGATCTTAAGAGCATGACCATCCAACTCAATCTCAATATCTCCCACACTATAGCTAAAGGCGTTTTTAATCAGATTGTTGATAACAATGGTCACAAAACTCTCTGGTGCATTCACGACACCACTATGTTGTTCGTGCAAAGAATAATTCGAATCTTGCTTTGCAAATAAAGGAGCCAGCTCTTCCAGTTGTTTTTGTAGACAAGTAAGAAGCTGATGCTCTCCGTAATGCTGAGGCTCTATTTTCTCTTTACCGAGCAAGAGAAACGCTTCTGTCAGTACGCGCATGTCTTCACAAGCTGACTGCATTCTCGCGATGGCTTTTTGCGCGACTCGAGGTTGTTCTGGAATACGCGTTAGGATGTCTGTTGAGCCTTTGATCACCATGATTGGCGTTCTCAACTCATGCGATGCAAAACGACTAAATTCTTGTTCTCGTTTGAAATAGCCTGCGATATCGTTTTTATTATCCAGCAAAGTTTGCTCTATTTGGCGTGTCTCGCTGAACTTGGTTTCAACTTGGAAAGCGGGTTGATCCGGTGACATTTGGCTGATTTTGTCTTCGATTTGCGCTAGTGGTCGAGACAATATTCGCACCATATAAATACCATACCCGACCATAACAAATGAAAATAAGCCACCGAGCAGTAGCGTAAACTGATGCAGCGAGCTTTCGTATTCGTCGAGGTAATCATCGGAGTCATCTTGAAACACAATGTACATAAGCCCCTTCCCTGAGGGGTGTTTCAATACGACAAAGTGTTTGTCTTCTTCACCAAGCAGATATTCGTAAAAACCTGGCGAAGTAAAAGAGAGCAACCAATCCGGTGTCGGTGCTTCACTCCAATATGAGTTGAACTCCAATACGTTTGGCAATGGCGCATCCCAGCCCTGTTTCTCGAAATTCTCACTATAAAGCGCAGCTTCAGTATCAAGCCAGTGATGTAAACTCAGCACTTCAAGTTTGTTTTCTGCCACATAAATCAGCGACCAAAAAAGAGTAAACATCACAAGCGTCATCACCCCAAAACCCCAACGGATCTTGCGATAAATACTTGGATATTCGTTATGCTTTAAGCCGGTAACCTTGTCCATGAATAGTCTCTAATCGTGATTCTTCAAAACCCTTGTCTAACGCGGTTCTTAAACCATAAATATGGCTACGAAGTGCATCACTTCCGGGTGGTTCGTCTCCCCACACACTATCGATCACTTCTGTGCGCGAAACCGATGCTGGAGCACGTTGGAGAAGTAACTTTAAAATCTTGGTTTGAATTCGGCTCAGCTTAATTTCTTTGTCTTTTCTCGTCACTTTGCCTGTGCGCGCATCTAAACAAATGTCCGCAAACTTGAGCGTGCCAATATCTTGCCTTGGACCGCGATTAGCCAAAGCATGAACACGCAAACTAAGCTCTTCCATCGCAAATGGCTTCATTAAATAATCATCGCCTCCCGCTTTAAATGCCGCGATTTTGTCATCTAACGTATCTTTTGCGGTTAGGAAGAGGATTGGCGTTCCACAGAGCTCATCTTGTCGCAGTTTCTGTACCGTACTAATGCCATCGAGCTTAGGCATCATGATATCCATGATGATTACATCGTAATGATTATCCTCGATTAACTTCAGTGCGGCCTCACCATGATACGCACAATCGATAATCATGCCTTCAAGCTCAAGATAGTCCGCAATCGTCTCCGAGACATTGTGGTTGTCATCTACAATTAAAATTTTCATAAAAATCACATTTCTTCACGATCTCTTCACGATATGCCCAATAAGATACAGGCAATTTCCTAAACTAGCTCGTAAATTGAGGTTAATACAATGAAAAAACTCGCTCTTATTTCTGTAGTAAGTTTGGCATTGTCTGGTTGTGGTGGTTCAGGTAGTGACAGCAATAGCGATAGCACACCAACTCAACCAGTAGTGAAACCAAGTGTAGCGATTGGCTCTGTTGAAGCAGTCAACGCTGAAGAAAACACGTTAACCGTCAATGGATATACATACCATGTGTCTGGGGTGGTTTATGGCGATACATCAATGCAATTGGCCGATGTAGAACCAAAAATGATGGTTCAAGTAGGGACAGGTGTTCGTAAAGCGTCTGACGATGGCTTCTTAGTAACACTTGAGCCAACCATTACCGGACGTGTTACAGCAATTGATTATGTGAAGAAAACATTTACGGTAAACGGCGTAGATCTGCAGTTTGACGGTTTAAGTGATGATATAGAGATCAACGACTGGGTGATGGTGTCATCCTTGCCGACTGCTGATGCGGGTTATCGAGTGTTGTCTGTGGTCGAAATCGACGTAGATAACGATTACCCAACTCTTGAAAGCTACTACGAACTGGAAGGTCGCATTACTAGTATCGATGAAAATGCTGGCACGTTTAAGCTTGGTACAAATATAACCGTATCTTACGACAACATTAGCCAACTTAGCATCGGCCAATGGGTGGAAGTAGAAGGTGAAATGCAAAACGGCGTCTTCATGGCAAATGAGGTAGAAGTTGAAGGCTACGACGTCATAAGCAATGACAGCGATGTGGAAGGCATCGTGACTTGGGTTGCAAATTATTACAGTGAGTTTTCATTAAACTACCGAGGTGCATTCTTCATCGATAACGCAACACGATTTGAAGATGGCAGCAAAGCGAACCTAAAACAAGGTCAAGAAGTGGAAGTAACGTCTGTCATGAAAAATGGCAAACGCATCGCTACCGTTATTGAGTTTGAGCAACCAGACTTTGACGATAACAACCAATGGCACGGTAAAGAATTTGAATGTGAAGGATACGTATCAAACTACGATGCTGAAGCAAGAACATTTGACATCGAGCGTTGCGAAAACGACGCAGATCAATTGCTAAACAACACTACCGTTGTGATTGATGTACAAACACGCTTCCAAGGCATCGAAGAACTTAACCTAAATGGTGCTCGTGTCGAAGTCGATGGTGTAATCATCAACGACCAAAATATTGCCCGTGAAGTTGAGTTGGACGTTTACGACAACTGATCCCTTCTACACTAAAGAAAAAGTGTCACTTCGGTGGCACTTTTTTGTTTTTCTATTTTTAAATCCTCTCTCTTCTTTTGGCTCACTTTAGTAGCGAAACCTTACAGTAAAAAAAGAGCGCCGATTGACGCTCTTTCCGATCTCTAATTGATAACCAATTATGCTGTCTCTGTCTGACCTATCCAATGATAATGGTGGTTGGCTTTTTACCCACTAAACCGAGCTCTGCCAATTCCTCAAACACCTTGTCTACCTCTTCCGCAGATAGCCTAAATTGTTTGGTCAACGGCTTTTTTTGTGCACGTAATTTGATGCGTTTTAAGTGCATCGCTCACTTGCTCTAACAGAGTTTTCGGTTCTTTTGGCTCTTCAGGCTCCGGCGTTACTGGTATTTCTTGCTCTTCCTCCTCTTTGATATGAGGAAGATATCCCGCTGGCTCTGGATCGATATCGCGAACCGTTTTCAGTATCATGCCCTCATTTCGGCGATAGAAATGTCTGAACCGTTGCTCTTCACCAATCAGGCCGACAAAAAATGCAGCAAAGAAATCCAACAGAATCGAAAGAAATACAACTAAGCCAAGCTGAGCTTGCTGAGAGGTGGTACCAAATGCGTTGGCTAGGCTATCAATCAAACCAATCACTGAGCCTTGCGTGACTGGTGGCAAACTATCACGTTCCATAGCCAAGCGTTGCTGCTCTTCGCGTAAGGTTTTGTTTTGCTCCTGAATGCGAGTTACACCGGTCGCGATACGCTCCATCTCGATGTATTTCTGCGCTGCCATATTGTTGAGCTCAATCTGTTTATCGATTGCCGCAATTTGGCGATTAAACGCTTCCACTTTCGCCTGCTCTACCGAAATATGGCTTTGTGCGCTGTTTGTTGCACTGTTAATGCCACCAATACTACCGCCAATGGAGATCGCAGCTAAGACTAAATAAAACACCAGAGCGGTTGCCGCCCCTGTATAGTTGCGATGGGCTCGGCGCTCACCGTATTCATACCAAGCGTAGAACTTACCCGCTTCAAAAATAATCGCTAAACCACCAAATAAGGTTTGCATCATCGGGTTTTCGTCGATCGACAAAAACAGCAATAGAGAAAAAATAGTCGATGCTAAAATCGCAGCACCAGTGAATGCGTATACACTCACCATGGCAAATCGACCTTTAGGGTATCGATATCCAATCTGTTGTTCGTATTTCATTTGAGAAATTTCTTAAGATTAATCGCCCCTCCGACTAAGTAGGACGGACGTTCTGGCATGTACAAAGGAGCGCAGAATACCGTATCCTTTATTAAATTACTGTCATAATTCCGTTAATGGAAAACAAGTGAAGATTCGGTGTGCATTTTGAATCGATATCAGCCAAATCTAGCACGTAAAAACACCACTTCGGCACCCACTAACCGAAGTTTCAGTGACATATAAGAGAAATTAATTCAGTATCTTCAAAAGCGACTAGGCAAGACAGACAAGCTGAATTGGAGGTTATGAATGCAAGCCGAATCAAGACATGCCATCTGCCGTAACACGTTGCTTTAAATCGTAAAGAGCCAAGCTATTAAAGCGTTAAAAATAGGCAATAAAACAAATAATGCACACTTGCATCACCTTTTAGTAAACTGATAATTACATTGTTTGGTTAATTTGTTAGTATCCCGCGCCGAAGAAGATAAGCACTCAATTGTATGGAAAACACTCTAATACAGCATAAACACCATCGCTTGCACGCTATTGCGGTTATTATCGCGGTGTTGTTTCAGTTGTATTTAGCGTCCACAGCGACTCTTAACCCAACACAAGTTCACAGCACAACCTGGCTTAACAAAGTTCAAAGTGAAAAGGTCTTACTGTGTACCGCAGATGGTTTCAAATGGGTGGATATCAATACGCTGATTGAAGCTAATGCTCAACCTTCTTCTACGCTCATTCAAGATCTTAATTTACATGAAGGCTTTCAGTTTGAATGTCCGCTTCTACAAGCGGTTCAATTCTTTCTTTTGGTTGCGATTGGGCTATACCTGACTACCATCCATTGGCTGCGCCGAGTCAAGAATGCCCTGACGCCTTACCGATTTTCAAAATGCGATAAGCTCGTTTACAAACACATCGCGCCTAAGCACTCTCCGCCGAGTGTTTTTCCTGCCTAACAGGCATCTAATCATTAACAACTTTATTCAAAAATAACGATGACTCTGTTTGTTGTCCATTCAGAGAAGCCATTCATTCAAAAGGAAAAACACATGCTTAAATCATTTAAAACCGCCGCTATCGCGCTTATTGCTGTCATCGCTAGCCCGCTGAGTTTAGCGCACGATTATGAAGCAGGGAAAATTCATATCGATCATCCATGGAGCCGCGAAGCGCCACCAAACGCACCTGTTATCGGTTGGTTTTTTTCAATTAACCAACCACGGTAACAGTGAAGATGCATTGATCGCAGCAGAAAGCCCAATCGCAGGACATGTCGAAATTCACACGCATAAGAAAGAAGATGGTGTGATGAAAATGATTAAGGTTGACGAAGTGCGCGTTCCCGCCAATGACTCAGTGTTGTTTAAGCCAGGCAGCTTCCATTTAATGATTTTCAATCCAATACAAGCGCTCAAAGAAGGTGACCGCTTCCCTATGACGTTAACATTCAAAAACGCGGGTAAAGTGGAAGTAGAAATGGCGGTTGAAAAACAAGGTCACATGGAAAAACACATGCACCATTAATGACGTAAACAAAAATGCCCGCTGATTTAGCGGGCATTTTTATTTCAGCTTAGTAAAAATCATTATTCCGATAGATCATAACCCGATTCTTCAGAATAATGGCAGCGAGTAGCGCTTAGCGAGACGAAGTCATATACATAACAGCATGCTCGGACAATAGATTCTGAATCACGCTCGTCCCTCATTGTTCAGAATGACATTGAAAGATTTAAGAACCCTAACAAGGTTCCCTACTCGCATGAAACTCAATCTCTCAGCGAAGTCTTCCAACCATCATTTGATAAGCCTAAGCGAAGTCATAAATTTGGTAACAATGCGCCCATAGCGCAATTAGTTTTCTTTCTACTTGAAACAGACCTCAGCCCAACGAGCTAGGCCAGCAGTTACCGAGCCAAAATAATTTCCACTGACAACCGGAATATTTGGCAGTACGGTTTGCACCGCATCGCGCAAAATTGGCGAGCGTGCCGTACCACCAGTCATAAAGATAGCATCGGGTTTCACCCCAGCTTGCTCTACCGCTTCTGTCACCAACGCCGTCATTTTATTCTTCGGCGACTGAATCGCTTCGATCATTTCGTCTCGTTGCACATCGACTTCAATCAGTTCTGACAGTAAGTTGATGCCAGTTCGGTAAGATGCTTGCTCTGAAAGCGCCACTTTCGCTTCTTCAGCACGGCGAACAATGTTGTAGCCTAAAGACTCATGATACACCTCTAGCAAACGAGCAAGCTTTTCTGGCTCTTGAGCCTGCTTTTGAAGCAACTTCAACGCGGATAGGTTCTCTCGCGAATAGAAATCACTCTGCGCTTCTACATTGTTGATTGCTATCGGGTTCCAGAATTGGGTGGTCGGCATCACAATACCTGACTCCATTTTGCTTTCCATGCCAAACGGGAACATGAGCTGCTTAAATGCTAACGCGATATCAAGATCATTCCCGCCGACGCGCTGGCCACTATGAGCTAACAAACTTGCGGTCCTATCCGCTTTGCCACGCCAAGACGGCCCCATTTGAATCAACGAGCAGTCCGTTGTACCACCGCCAATATCGACCACTAGAATGGTTTTGTCTTCGCTGAGTGTCGCTTCATACTCTAGGCCCGCCGCGACAGGCTCAAACTGAAACTCCACATTTTGGAAGCCCGCACGTTTCGCTGCCCGCAACAAAATGCGTTCAGCCTGAATGTTAGCCGTTTCACCGCCACGCCCATGGAAGTTAATTGGCCGACCGATAACAGCATCGGTAATACTTTGCTGCGCATCGTTTTCGGCTTGCGACTTAATATTGTCCATCATCGCGCAGACAAGATCTTCGAAGAAAGCCAATTGCACGTCACGCAAACCAGAAGCGCCAAGAAAAGACTTCGGCGACTTTACGTAATAGATATCACGAGGATCTTCCAAATAGAGATTAAGCGCCGCCTGACCAAATGCAATGTCGTCAGATTCGAGATCAATACTTTCTTCTCTGTTTAAATTGATTGCCCGGCGTAAAACCTGCTCACCAACTTGATCTAATGGTTTAATATCTCGATGGCGAAATAAGTGCTCGGATACCGATTCACGAGTCGGTGCAGCAAGGGTGGAAGGAATAAATGGACTGCTCCCTTCTAGGTTAAGCATTACTGGCTCACCCGATTCCATTTTTGCCACTGAACAGTTTGCAGTGCCATAGTCAAAGCCGATAAACATAGTTCCTCCCACTAATAAGGGCCTGTAGACCGTTAAAAAGCCGGCAATGCTAACTTAATGGCATAGGAATTACTATCCTAAAATCGTGTGTAATTTAACGTGGCAAGTCTATCTAAGGTTTATTGCTCTCTTTTTTCATAGATGGCAAAACAACCGCAACCAATAACGCTAATAATAAGAATACAGGAGTAAGCGTTAACCCGTGCCAGATCGAATAACCGTCATGGAACAACCAGAAAATACCAACAGTCAAGAGATACGCAAAGTAACTGCAAAACACTAAGCTAATCGCAACAAAGCGAGTTCGATTGATAATAAGAATCCGCACTAGATACTGACTAAGAATACCAGAACAGTGCATGGCAAGCTGCCAATTGATGATAAAGAAAGCAAGCGCAATAAACCCAGCAACCACCAGTGAATCGTGAGTATTTAAAATAAAGTAGCTACCAAATCGGCTTATGATGATCGGGTAATCCCCTTCATATACTGTTGACCAAGATATCGCATTTGCTGCTGCAATATAATTCGCAAAATAAGCGATGGCGTAAAAAGTCGTTTGAGAACTGAACGGCTGAAATACATCCGTACAATATCCTCGCCATTCTTCTTTGTTGGCGGTAGGTCCAACCCAGTTACGTTTTTGATGAGCGACGCGCTCGGCGAATGCAGGTCCGTTGCGAAACAGCAACCAAAATATATACAGTGAAAGTATGACCAAGAGTATCGAAAACATACCCTTCCCCCTCAGAAATTATCGGCTCCACTGCCAATGGCGTTGGGGTCGTAAACTGCACTTCCCTGCTATACCTATTTCATTTATCTGAACTTATTATTTTATTGCTGCCAAAACTTATTTAACGACATGCTAAACAGAAACATGGTCTCACTTGATGTTTAAGCTCAAAAGCCTACTTGTAGGTTTAGCACACAAAAACAGGGCCTGCAGAATGGAGAAAAGGAAACCGCGACTTATTAACGAACATGAAGACGCTAACTTGCTACGGTGACCGCGATGAGGGGAGAAGCATTCAAAGCGGTCATACATGCGAGAGGAACAACTATTTCTCTAGCTTCTCTTCAAATACACCAATCTCTCTACCCAGCCAAATCGCGCGTTCCGTATGATCGAGCAACTCTTCTTCACTCACAGGATGGATAAGCACAGAAAAATCGCCTCGAATCGTATCGAGCCAAGCCAAAAACTCTTCACTCAATGACTCTAGGTGAATTTCAAACATCGGCATTTTATGTGGGCCAACCAATCTTCCAACCAAAGGAAACACACGCAGCACATCTTGACGCTCTTGACGGATGATCTCGTTCAAGGCTTGCGCTTTATCTTGTTCTCTTAAAGGAAAATAAACATGAGCGTGATACATAATTTCTCCATAATCACTTCGACTTGAGCACATCTACTGTTGATAAGCTCAAGGACCGCCGAGGGTATACATTTGTAATGTCGTCACCCTACCCTGATTCCACTCTGTTGGGAAGAAGTTATGTATTCTCATAAGGCCGGAGTTTCGGGCACAAACAAAAAATCTCAATACAACACATAACAACTACTTGAGTTGATTCATTAATAATGACTCACTTTGTCAAATTTTACAGCCAAATTTTGTTGCAAATATGTTTCATTAACCAGTAATTAAATTCGAGTTTAAAAATACCACCAACAAAATAACAGCATATTACTCTGCCAAATCAAGGTGTAAGCAAAACTTTACTACTGGTCAAAAGTCAAAATGAAGCACAATTTAACAATTTGTTTACACTTATTGTATCTGGCTATACCACGATTTAGTTAGAGGGTTAGATGCAGAAAAATGTTTCTCTGTGTCTTGCGATGAAATAGCCGCAGCGGTGTTATCGAAAAATAGTTTAAAGGACGTACAGATACCTACAGCTATAGAAAACACAAGCAACCTTAGGTATGGCCTTTGCGCTGATATCAGAGTTTGAGTACCCATACAAACTCTGGTTTGATATGAACAGCTGCAGTCCAAAAGACACGCAGCGTCAAAAGGAGCTTGAGATGAACGTTCAGGCATTACCCATGCATCGGTTTATCGACCATCATGGGGACCTAGTCGGCCAACTACCCAACTGGGCTGACACTGAAACTTTGGTCGGGTTTTACCGAGACATGGTATTGACTCGCACTTACGACAACAAAGCCGTTGCGTTGCAACGCACCGGCAAGTTAGGGACCTACCCTTCGCACCTAGGTGCTGAAGCCATCGGCATTGCGGTCGGCAGAGCGCTGAAAGCCGATGATGTATTTGTCCCTTATTATCGCGATATGCCTGCAATGTGGTGTCGTGGTATTGGCATGGAGAAGAATCTTCAATACTGGGGCGGTGATGAGCGCGGTAGTGATTTTGCTCCAGAGGGCAGCCCAATTCCTAGCCGAGATCTTCCATTCTGTGTCCCCATTGCGACGCAATGTACGCACGCTGTCGGGGTGGCTTCCGCATTGAAAATTCAAGGTAACCATGAAGCTGCGCTAGTCATGTGTGGCGATGGCGGTACATCCAAAGGGGATTTTCTAGAGTCAATAAACTGTGCGGGTGCTTGGAATATTCCACTTGTTTTCGTCGTGAATAACAACCAGTGGGCAATTTCAGTGCCGCGTAGCCTTCAATGTGCTGCCGATTTCTTATCAGAAAAAGCGCAAGGCGCTGGTATACCGGGCATTACGGTAGATGGTAACGATGTCGTCGCCGTTTATGATGCAACCAAGACCGCACTTGAGAGAGCGAGAAAAGGGAAAGGCGCAACACTCATCGAAGCGGTCAGTTACCGATTAAGTGACCACACTACTGCCGATGATGCGACTCGTTATCGTAAAGAGGACGATGTTCAAACCGCATGGCAATACGAACCTATAGCACGTCTTAAAACGTATCTCCTTAATCAAGGTGCTTGGAGCGATGAACAAGAGCAACAATGGCTAGAATACTGCAAGGAACAAGTGGAACTGGCAGTTGAACGCTACCTCAGCTTACCGTCACAAGCACCAGAAACTGGGTTCGATTATTTGTATGAATCGCTTCCCCAAGAGCTTCACGCTCAAAGAGATGAACTCATCAACAAAGCAATGCGAATGCAGGGAGGCAAACATGGCTGAGCTAACGTTAGTTGAAGCAGTAAACCTCGCTCTGCACCACGAAATGCAACAAGACCAAAATGTTGTCGTGTTAGGTGAGGACGTAGGTGATAATGGTGGCGTATTCCGTGCCACCGTAGGGCTCAAACAAGAGTTTGGTCTCAAACGAGTGATCGATACGCCCCTCGCTGAAGCGTTAATCGGCGGTGTTGCGGTCGGCATGGCAACGCAAGGATTACGACCTGTCGCCGAATTTCAATTTCAAGGTTTTGTTTTTCCGGCAATGGAGCACTTAATGTGCCACGCGGCACGCATGCGTAACCGAACTCGCGGTCGCCTCACTTGCCCTGCGGTTTTTCGTGCGCCATTTGGTGGCGGTATTCACGCTCCAGAGCACCACTCAGAAAGTGTAGAGGCGCTATTTGCGCACACTGCTGGCTTTAAAGTAGTGATTCCTTCTTCACCTCAACGCGCATACGGCCTGCTTCTCGCCGCGATTCGAAGTAATGATCCTGTCATGTTCTTCGAACCGAAACGCATTTATCGAACCGTAAAATCTGAAGTCGTTGATAATGGCGAAGCACTTCCACTCGACACCTGCTTCACCTTACGTAAGGGGCGCGATATCACGCTTGTTACTTGGGGCGCATGCGTCGTAGAGTCACTTCAAGCCGCACAGACCTTATCTAGTCAAGGGATTGAAGTCGAGGTGATTGATTTGGCGAGCATTAAGCCAATTGATACCGCGACGATTTTCAGCTCACTAGAAAAAACCGGACGTTTACTCGTTGTTCATGAAGCGAGTAAAACTTGTGGTGTGGGCTCTGAGCTTTTAGCTCGAACAGCCGAACACGCCATGTGCTTACTAAAAGCCCCACCTAAACGAGTAACTGGAATGGACACCATTATGCCTTATTACCGTAACGAAGATTATTTCATGGTTCAGGAAGAAGACATTGTGACCGCAGCGCGCGAACTCGTGGAGGATTGGAAATGAAGACGTTTAACTTACCCGATCTCGGCGAAGGCCTCGCTGAATCAGAAATTGTAAAATGGCACGTTAATGTCGGTGACATGGTTAAGTTGGATCAAGTGATCTTAACTGTCGAGACAGCAAAAGCGACGGTCGACGTTCCCGCCCCCTACTCGGGCCGTGTAGTCAGCCGCCATGGGGAAGAAGGTGATATCGTCAATATTGGCGCATTGCTACTCGAAATTGACGAAACTGGCGCAGAGCGCGGGGCAACGGTAGAGAAAAAAGAGACCGCTGACGCCGCAACCGTTGTCGGCAATGTTTCTCATCAAGCGCATCACGTTAACGTCGATGACTTCTGGATTGGAGGCAATCACAACACGACTGAGAGTAATCTAGTTACTGCTCTACCGTCGGCTCGTCTATTGGCACAAAAACTTGGGGTAGATCTTAATCTCGTGTCAGGCAGTGGTCCAAACGGTCTTATCGTTGATGCCGACATTTACGACGAAGCCGGGAAACAGCGTCCGGGCACAGAAGTATTGAAAGGCGCTCGACGTACCATGGTGTCCTCGATGACTGAGTCACACGAGCACGTTGCTGCCGTGACCATTACAGAAGAAGCGTTGCTGGAAGACTGGCTGCCTAACGAAGACATCAGTATCCGTCTGGTTCAAGCGATTGTTCATGCATGTCAGGAAGAGCCTGCTTTAAATGCTTGGTTTGATGCAGAAACCATGACGCGTTGCGTGCACAATACAGTTAATCTTGGTATTGCTGTAGATAGCCGTCATGGCTTGTACGTACCCGTATTGCGCCACGCAGATGAATACGAGCCACAAGATGTTCGTCGTTGGCTCGATCAAACTGTTGAAGGGATCAGAGAGAGAAAAATCGGTCGAGAGCAATTGCAGCACGCGACGATTACGCTTTCCAACTTCGGAGCGATTGCCGGCATTTACGCGACACCTGTCGTCACACCTCCGCAAGTCGCTATTGTTGGTGCTGGTCGAATACTCGACCGAGTGGTGATAAGAAATGGTCAAGCAATTTCGGTGAAAGCAATGCCGCTATCCGTAACGTTTGATCATCGCGCTTGTACTGGTGGTGAAGCAGCAAGGTTTACTAAAGTGCTTGCAGAACACCTGCAACGCCCGAGCGAAAAGTAACTGGTAAAAACCAAATGATAAAGGCTTCCAGTTCGGAAGCCTTTTGTTTGAGAGAACAGATTATATCTACAGCTTCTCTAGCAACTCCGGCATCACCTCAAATAAATCGCCGACCAACCCATAGTCAGCGATGTCAAAAATAGGCGCATCGGGATCGCTGTTAATTGCGACAATCACCTTTGAGTCTTTCATTCCCGCTAAATGTTGAATAGCACCAGAAATTCCTACGGCAATGTATAATTCAGGTGCAACAATTTTACCGGTTTGCCCGACTTGATGGTCATTAGACACATACCCCGCATCGACCGCCGCTCGGGACGCTCCTACCGCTCCACCTAACTTGTCAGCCAATTGTTCGACTAAAGCAAACTTCTCTTTACTCCCGAATGCACGACCACCCGATACCACCACTCTAGCCGCTGGCAATTCTGGTCGCTCACTTTCTGGCGTTTGCTGCGAAATAAACTCACTAAGTTTGTTGATAATCACTGTATCGACTTGAGTAACCTTAGGGACAACTGGTGTGTCTGACAGATCTAGGGCATCAAAAGCCGTACTTCGTATGGTCATCACTTTAAAGGGATCATTCGACGCGACTCTCGCCAATGCATTCCCGGCATAAATGGGACGAATCACCGTATCGATAGACTCGATGGTCATCACGTCCGAAAGTTGCCCTACATCGAGCAACGCCGCCACGCGAGGCATCACATTCTTACCAAACGTACTGGCAGGAGAAAGAATGTGTGAGTAGTTTTTGGCTACTTGTGAGATCAAAGGGGCGATATTTTCCGCTAACCCATGCTCGTATTCCTTCGCGTCAACCCAGATAATTTCTGCAACGCCCTTAACGCACTTCAACTCATCCAAAACCGATTGGCACTGATAACCAATAAGCAATACAGAAATAGGAAGCGATTTAGCATCATCCTTGATATCAAATGCCGCTTTAATTGCACACAGCGTCCCTACAGCCAACGACTGGTTGTCATGTTCCGCAATGACAAGTGTTGCTAATGGTCGGTCGTCCATGGTCATGCCTCGTATAACACGTCAGATCCATTACTTGAGCTTAGTTCACTTCACGTTAACGTCAACTGAGCTATAGTTTTCAGTATAGAAACCAAAAACCTGTCACGCAGATGACGATAATAGAAAGGAAGCAGATAGATGGAACGAGAATGCATGGAGTTTGATGTCGTGATCGTGGGAGCCGGACCTGCGGGCTTAAGTGCCGCTTGTCGCCTAGCTCAACTCAACCAAGATAGTGAAGGTGACGCACTTTCAATTTGCGTTGTAGAAAAAGGCTCAGAAGTGGGCGCACATATTTTATCTGGCGCTGTTTTTGAAACCAATGCCTTGGATGAACTTTTCCCCGATTGGAAAGAAATGGATGCCCCGCTATCAGCCTCAGTTCAGCAAGACCATTTCCTTTATCTTACTACTGAGCAAAACCATATTCGCGTCCCTCATTTCCTTACGCCACGTCCAATGATAAATGGCGAAAATAATTATGTAATTAGCCTTGCCAACCTTTGCCGTTGGCTCGCTAACCAAGCAGAAAGTCTTGGGGTGGAAGTTTTTCCTGGCTTTGCCGCTGCAAACATCAATTATGATCAGAGTGGCGCCGTGACAGGCATTAATACGAGCGATATGGGACTAGATAAGAACGGCCAAGCCAAACCTAACTTTGAGCCAGGTATCGAGCTAAAGGCAAAATACACCCTTTTTGCTGAAGGTTGTCGCGGACATCTGGGTAAAGAACTTATTCAAAGGTTCGACCTAGACGCAGGCAAGCAACCTCAGCACTACGCGCTTGGCTTAAAAGAGATATGGGAATTACCCTCTGACAGCAAGGATGTATCTGGCAGTGTTATCCACTCCGCTGGCTGGCCTTTGAGCGAGACAAATACCACTGGCGGCGGTTTTCTATATCATATGGAAAACAACCAAATCGCGGTCGGTTTGATCGTAGATCTAAACTACAGAAACCCTTACTTAAGCCCGTTTGACGAGTTTCAACGCTTTAAGCATCATCCAGCTATCAAGCAACACCTAAAAGGTGCCCAACGTATCGCATATGGTGCAAGAGCCATTGCAAAAGGTGGACTTTCTTCTCTACCGAAACAGCAATTCCCCGGCGGTTTATTGATTGGTTGTGATGCAGGCACTTTGAATGTCGCTAAAATTAAAGGCAGCCACACCGCCATGAAGTCCGGAATCATTGCAGCAGAAGCGGTACATACGGCCCGACAAACTGGGGCTTCTGAGCCAGACTACCAGTCATTGTTTGAATCATCATGGTTGTATGACGAGCTCGCCGAAACACGTAACTTTGGTGCGAACATCCACAAGTTTGGCAGCATACTGGGCGGTGCACTTTCGACCTTTGAGCATAACCTATGGCAACCACTGGTTAAGAAGCCGTTACCTTGGACTGTCAAGGACTATTCGTACGATCACGAACAGTTAAAACCTAAACAAGAGTGCCAACCAATTACATACCCAAAACCAGATGGTGAAATCAGTTTTGATAAGCCTTCGTCGGTATTTTTGTCGGGAACACAGCACGAAGAGAACCAACCTTGCCACCTTGTTCTGACTTATCCTCACATTCCAATTGATGTGAATTTGGGTATGTATGACGAGCCGAGCCAGCGCTATTGCCCCGCTGGGGTTTACGAAGTGGTGGAAGTTGAGAGTAAGTTGAAGTTTCAGATAAATGCCGCCAACTGCGTGCATTGCAAAACCTGTGACATCAAAGATCCTTCACAAAACATCACATGGAAAGCGCCAGAAGGTGGTGGCGGACCAAGCTATCAAAACATGTAACCAAAGAACCACTTAAAGTGCAGAAGCAGTGCATTTACTACTGCTAATTTGTAAAGTGGTTAAGCAAAAAGTCGGTAGCTAACAGCGGCAGATAAAGAAAAACAGCACCTGATGATTCAATCAGGTGCTGTTTACTAAAATAACTTTATCTTCAGGTAATACTAATCCACGTTAAAAACTTGGTGATGGAACAGCTGATCAACGATTTCATGAGATGTCGCTGACGACCCTAGCTCCAACCCTGATAAATCAAAGTTCTCTAATGCCACGGACATTGTGTTGCTGTCTTCTCCAGTAATCGTCAAGTTCAGAGTATCTTGGGCACTATCGTAGTCTGCGCTTACGTGTTCCAACAAGTTATCCATATCCGTTGTGTCGTCACCGACAAACTCAAGAATGTCACTCAAATCCAACTTGTCTTCATCCAGCCTAAAGTCTTTAATCACATCTCTTGATGACGTCATGTCCAGTGATTCTTGAGTAAAGGTGAAGGTGTCAATACCCTCTCCACCTGTCAAGATGTCACTGCCTAGGCCTCCCATCAGGATATCGTTTCCAAGCCCACCAACCAGAATGTCATTGCCTGCGCCACCATTCAACGTATCTTCACCTGCTTGACCTAGCAAAATATCAATGCCTTCGCCACCAGTGATGCTATTCGCAAACTCATCTCCCACCGACGCATGGCGCTCAGTTTGGGTAATATCGGTACCAGAATCGTTTAATGTAAGTGTAAAGACGTTTTCACTTATGCCACCTTTACCATCAGACACTTTAAACAAGAAATGCAAATCCGCCTGCTGGTCCCCCTGTAGAGTAAGTTCATCGCTTTGAGTAAAGCTATAACTGCCATTGGATGACACTTCCAAAGTACCGAACGCTGTCTGGATATGAAGTTGACCATCTACGTCACTGGTTGAAGAAACTAACGGCTGATTTACGCTTACACCGTGCAGATCTGCGCCCAACAGAGTGAAATCGCCTTCTGCCAAAGAAATGGTCATGCTATCACCATCAGCGTCCTGGCTTCCCGCCAGTAACTCACCGGCAATTGGATCGGGAGAGAACTGGTTTAGGTACTGCCCCAAGTCTTCACCTGAGTCGATAAACACTACTTTGTCGCTAAGCTCATCTAGAGCCTCTGCTGCTTTGACATTATCAGAGAGAGCAATACCAATCCCATATACCTTGGCGTCATGAGTCTGTTTGTAATCCTCCCAGCGCTCGGCTAGATCAGGAGAAGTAACAGCGCCCTCGCTAGGGTTGGGTTCGCCATCTGAGATAAAGAATATGGTGTCCTTACTCTCAGACGGTTTTTCTGGACCGAAATAGTCCCAACCATCCTGCCAAGGGTAAACGGCATTACTTGCCTCACCAGGCTCCATTACAGCCTCTAAAGCTTTATCGTAATCCGTATTGGTACCGTATTCTACGTCACACCAGTTGCGCACATATTCTGACACTTCATTTTGGAAACTTAAATCGTTTGGATCACGACCATTCATCTCTGGTGGGCGTGTCATCAACTCAACTTCACTCAAGGTCAGCCAGCTATGTGTGGATGTATCTCCGTCGAAACGTACCAGGCGGATATAGGTATTTGATTCTCCTCCATCGGCAATCATGTTTTCAACCATGGAATGTAACGCTGCTGCTGCTTTGTAAGCTCTCGATTCAGTTTTCGGTGCGGTTGCCTCACGACCCACGGTATTCTCACCGTCAAAGGTGCGGGTCATGCTGTTCGAGTGGTCGAACACTACCGTCACTTTATTGATCGGTAAGTCTTCCATCTGAGCAAAGCCCTGAACTGGAGATGAGGTTGGGGCATGGTTCTCAGTGACATTCAGGATAACCTGAGTTGTATCGATATCCACACCATCGCTTGCAGACACTTCCAACTGATACGTTTGCTGAGTCGAGTGATCCAGTTTTACACCATCTTTCAGCCAAATCTCACCACTATTAGAGTCAACACGGAATAGATCAGCATCACCACCACTCAATTCATACTTTATGGTGTCACTGCCATCCGGATCAAACGCTTCCACCTGGCCGACTAATACCCCCACTTCTTGCTCAGCGACGTCAAAGCTTGCTGTATCTTCTGTTGGCATACCGTTGGCATCGGTGCCGTGGGTTTGATCTGCATCACCGACACTGATGAATTCTGGTGCGCGATCTCGGATATCAATGGTAACTTCGCTATTTGTAGTATCACCGTCAGCATCGATAACCGTAACGTCAAGCTTCTCTTGTTGATGACCTACAACATTGCTCGCTTGATAGTCGTAGTGGCCATTTTCAAAGTTAATGGTCAGCTTGCCGTGGTTGGTATCAATCTGCGCCAGAGAATGATCCGATATTTTCGTGCCATCGCTGTTAGTGACATCACCGTTTATTTTGTTGTAGTAATATATCTCGCCATCGATAGTGATGTGATCTACCCACTGAGCATCACCGCCATTGTCATCCAGAAGGTTGCCTTGCAACTGGCCTGAGACCGTTTTACTAAGCAAATCCCCAATCTGAGAATCATCTACAACGACAATAGCACTGCCTTTATCTGTCGCGATCGACTCCAGATGTTCCAGAGACGCTCCATTACCAATACCAACAGACCAGATATTTTCAACATCCTGACCGCTACTGCTGATGCTATTTTCCATCGCATTTTGCAGAATGATGCCCTCTTCTTCAGAAGTAGGCTGAACCCGACCATTCACTATGTCCTGATAACGCTGTTCACTTTCAAAATCATCTGATGTTGACCACTTAATCAAGTTTTCACGGGTTTGAATTTCTCCCACGTTCGTTTGATTTGTCCAATAGGTAAAATCGGAAGGTCGACCATCTGAGATAAAGTAAAGCTGGGTATCGGTATTACTAAGCAATGCGTCATCTTCTGGATCACTAAGTATTTCATTTATTTGGTCAACGGCCTGGTTATATGGCGTCGATGCATATGGATGTATACCAGAGATAAAGGCATCAATGGCCTCGGCAGAATCTAGCCACTCAGAAATCTGGCCAGATGGTTGTCCGCTATAAGTTGCAATTCGAAAACTTACTGGGCCCAAATCTTGGTATTGCTCAAACATTGATTTAATGGAGTCTTGAGCAAGTTGCCAGCGAGTAACATATTGTCCGTCTGCATCTGTTACCCAGTCGAGCATTGATTCTGACGCATCAAGTGCAATCACAACACTATTACTTTGTGAATCAACATCATTTATTTCGTAGTGAGCTGAAGACGATGACGGTAATGAATCCGTTACATTCAGATGCAAGGTGGCACTCTCAGACTGACCTCCGGCATCCACCTCGACGCTAGCGCGGATATCCAGCATGTCCGCCCCCTGCTCCGCATGATCAAGAGGCACATGTTGATCAACTGTGAAATGACCCGTTTTGCTATCTATGTTGGCTTGAACCACTTTGATGCGGTCGGCACCTGTTCCAGTATAACCAGTTAGAGTGCTCTGATCTGCACTCACTTCAAACACGACCTCTTTACCATCGCTGGTCAAACCACCTAGGTTTTGCTCGGCGTTGAAGTGATATTCAGCCTCCGTTGCAGACCCGAGGTTTGCGATAAAGTTGCCTTCAGCATGTACGCCAGTATCCGTGCCAACTTGAGATTCATCCAATGCTGCGTGTGCATCACTGAGCGACATAGGCTCACCCATCACACTAACGGTAACTTTTGCTTTATCAGTCAGACCGTCGTCATCACGGATGGTGTATTCGAAGGTATAATCTTTCACTTCACCCGTTTTCAGGGTTTGTTGATCAGCTGGCAGTGACTCTAGGTACTTGGCCGCATCAAAGACCAATTTACCATCTTGCAGACTAAGGAAGCTTTCTGATGGATAGTCGATAATAGTCAGAGCGTCACCATCCGGGTCGCTGTCATTCGCTAGAACATCCAGCTCTAACGTGCCTGAGCCGTTGGTCTGGTAAGCGTCATCAAAGGTCGTCAGGTCCGCTGATACCTGAGTAATAAAGTACTCTGAGCCTTTAGGATCAATGACACCGTCTTTATAGCTGGTAGTAGACATTTCAATACTATCGAAGAAACGCCCATCTGCATTGATGTTGACTACTTGATTACCACCACGGGTACCTTCAAACTCACCTGTGGCAACCAAGTCACCTTTGTAGTAAGCCTTCCAAACACCGCGCTCAATACCAGGCTCCCAGCTACCGTTCGAAGTGTCTGTCCATAGGTTTTTCACTTCAACTTCAGCATGATCGGCAACCTGACCATTAGCGAAGGAGAAGCGCATTGCTTCACTTTGTCCAGTTGCATCATCATATCGGATCTGACCATCTTGAACCCGGTCAGAGCCGCTGTCTAGCGCAGAACTAACGCCATATTTGTGGTCGCCGTCACCAACATAATCAGCTTTCGATGCATCAGAAACCTTGTTTCCAGCTCGAGTATCAATCACATAATAATCAACTGTGATATCAGCACTGTCATCCCAGTTGCTCTGGTCAAGTGTCTTGGTCGTTTTTTCAATGCCCTTATCATCTTCAGCAATAGGGGCTTCATTAATATCGCGAACCAACACTTCGACCTGAGCGGTGTCTTTACCGCCAAACTGGTCACGAGCTTCCACTTCTAGCTGGTAGTTATCGATAGATTCATGGTCCAGATTTGCACCATTTTTGACACTGATCTCACCGGTAAGACTGTTGATTTCAAACAGTTCGCTATGACCGTTTAAGTGATACGTAATCTGACTGTCCTGATCGACATCGAATGCATTTACTTTTCCAATTACACCCGATTGACTGTTTTCATCAACGCTAAACTGGTAACTATCGATGTCGGTTTTACCTTGGGAATCCAGACCAAAGTTGTCATTACTCCCACTAACAAATTCAGGAACATCATTAGTGCCCGTAATATCAATCACGATCTTTTGTTGGGTGCCATCGGTCGCCGAGAGAGTGATGGTGTCTTGTACCTGCTCACCCTCGTCCAGCTGTTGAACCTGGCTTTGGTCCAGCGTATACGTCCACTTCCCATCCACCAATACCAGCTCACCATAGGTGCCCGTAACGGTGGTGTTTGCAAAAATCGGATCGTCGCCATTATCAACATCAGAGATAGTAATGGCGCCGGTTGCGGTCGCAACATCACCGAGATTACCTTCAGTCACCTTGCCGGTGAACGTATTTTTAAATCCACCAATACCAACTCACCATAGGTGCCCGTAACGGTGGTGTTGCTAAACACTGGCTCATCGCCATTATCAACATCAGAGACAGTAATAGTACCTGTTGCGGTCGCGACATCACCGAGGTTGCCTTCGCTCACCTTGCTGGTAAACGTACCGTCAACAATAGGCGTGTCTTCGGTGCCCGTAATATCAATCACGATCTTTTGTTGGGTGCCATCGGTCGCCGTGAGAGTGATGGTGTCTTGCACCTGATCACCCTCGTCCAACTGCTGAACCTGGCTTTGGTCCAACGTATACGTCCACTTTCCATCCACCAATACCAACTCACCATAGGTGCCCGTAACGGTGGTGTTGTTAAACACGGATCGTCGCCAAATCGGATCGTCGCCGTTATCAACATCAGAGATGGTGATGGTGCCTGTTGCGGTCGCGACATCCCCGAGATTGCCTTCGGTCACCTTGCCTGTGAACGTACCGTCAACAATAGGCGTGTCTTCGGTGCCCGTAATATCAATCACGATGTTTTGTTGGGTGCCATCGGTTGCCGTGAGAGTGATGGTGTCTTGTACTTTTTCACCCTCGTCCAACTGCTGAACCAGGCTTTGGTCCAGCGTATACGTCCACTGACCATCCACCAATACCAACTCACCGTAGGTGCCCGTAACGGTGGTGTTGTTAAACACTGGCTCATCGCCATTATCAACATCAGAGACGTAACGGTGGTGTTTGCAAAAATCGGATCGTCACCATTATCGACATCAGTAATAGCAATGGTGCCTGTTGCAGTCACGACATCACCGAGATTGCCTTCGCTCACCTTGCCGGTAAACGTACCGTCAACAATAGGCTTGTCTTCGGTGCCCGTAATATCAATCACGATGTTTTGTTGGGTACCATCGGTCGCCGTCAGGGTGATGGTATCTTGTACCTGATCACCCTCGTCTAACTCTTGAACCAGACTTTGGTCCAGCGTATACGTCCACTTCCCATCCACCAATACTAGCTCACCGTAGGTGCCCGTAACGGCAGTGTTGCTAAACACTGGCTCATCGCCATTATCAACATCAGAAATAGTAATGGTGCCTGTTGCGGTCGCAACATCACCGAGATTGCCTTCGATCACCTTGCCGGTGAACGTACCCGTCACGACTGGCGTGTCTTCGGTGCCCGTAATATCAATCACGATGTTTTGTTGGGTGCCATCGGTCGCCGTGAGAGTGATGATGTCTTGCACCTGGTCACCCTCGTCCAACTGTTGAACCTGGCTTTGATCCAGCGTATACGTCCACTTTCCATCCGCCAATACTAGCTCACCGTAGGTGCCCGTAACGGTAGTGTTGCTGAACACTGGCTCATCGCCATTATCAACATCAGAGATAGTGATGGTGCCTGTTGCGGTCGCGACATCACCGAGGTTGCCTTCGCTCACCTTGCCAGTAAACGTACCGTCAACAATAGGCTTGTCTTCGGTGCCCGTAATATCAATCACGATGTTTTGTTGGGTACCATCGGTCGCCGTCAGGGTGATGGTGTCTTGCACCTGCTCACCCTCGTCCAGCTGTTGAACCTGGCTTTGGTCCAGCGTATACGTCCACTTCCCGTCCACCAATGCTAGCTCACCATAGGTGCCCGTAACGGTGGTGTTGCTGAACACTGGCTCATCGCCATTATCAACATCAGTAATAGCAATGGTGCCTGTTGCGGTCACAACATCACCGAGGTTGCCTTCGGTCACCGACCCCGTGAACGTACCGTCAACAATAGGCGTGTCTTCGGTGCCCGTAATATCAATCAGTATACGTCCACTTTCCATCCACCAACACCAACTCACCATAGGTGCCCGTAACGGTAGTGTTGCTGAACACTGGCTCATCGCCATTATCAACATCAGAGATAGTAATGGTACCTGCTGCGGTCGCGACATC
>CCKK01000003.1 GCA_001048675.1 Vibrio diabolicus
CCATTAAACGTACCGTCAACAATAGGCGTGTCTTCGGTGCCCGTAATATCAATCACGATCTTTTGTTGGGTGCCATCGGTCGCCGTCAGGGTGATGGTGTCTTGCACCTGCTCACCCTCGTCCAGCTGTTGAACCAGACTTTGGTCCAGCGTATACGTCCACTTCCCGTCCACCAATGCTAGCTCACCATAGGTGCCCGTAACGGTGGTGTTTGCAAAAATCGGATCGTCACCATTATCAACATCAGAGATGGTGATGGTGCCTGTTGCGGTCGCGACATCACCGAGATTGCCTTCAGTCACCTTGCCTGTGAACGTGCCCGTCACGGCTGGCATGTCTTCGGTGCCCGTAATAGAGATCACAACTTCATGCTCAGTGCCATCTACAGATAAAACGGTAATACTTCTGATGATTGGGTCACTGTCATGATCCAAAGCCTGCACTTCTTCGTGCTCATTATTCAGCTGATAATTCCAGTTACCGAAAGCATCAATTGAGAAGACGCCCCAATAACTATCTTGAACCTCACTCTGTGATTGGAATAACGCTTCACCTGTATTTGGATCAGTAACACTGAGGTTGCCAGAAGTTCCAAGCGTCACGTCTTCTTGAACGGCACCTCTATCTTCACCATCAATCAACGCTTCAGTTTCACCAAGCTCTGAGGTTGTGAATCGAGAAATATTAAATAGCGTTGTACTTTGCTCTGTCGTCACGCCGGCGGTTTCAAAAAAAGTACTTGCTAGTACTTCTGCCCCCGTTCGTTCAACAGTACCAGAGGCCGTCAAACTTGAACCCGTAATTTCACCAGCTTCAGTAGCATATTCATCACCTAGTTGACTCGGGTCTTGTCCTTTTTCGATGGCCTCTAATATTTTCGCAAGCTTGTCGGTAGAATCAGTTTGAGCTTCACCTTCTGTGTCAGCAATATATACATGCTGAGGTTGGATCTTCCCCTCTACTAATTCAACGACCACTTCTCCCGGTAACAAGTTTTCTTTAGACGCAAAAGCTTTAATTTGACCATCTAGGCCGATTACAACATAGGTTTGTGCGGTTAATTTTGATGGTCCAACCAAGAGCTTATACCTCATTTAGTAAATACAAAAATCTCAAAGTCCATAAAACTAAGAAAGTAATAAGACTTATTTTCAAGAAGCGATATACACAATTGGGCGTAAGCTAGCATCAATTAACCCACCTAAAACACGCAATTATCCTATCAATAATTTTCATGTTTTAAATTTGTTTTATTTTGCACCGTAAAAACATATGTTATGCGACCTATTTTTAATATTCTTTAAACTTGTCATTAAATTTTCATTGAAATAGCAGCTTACATTCCAAAAAAGCAAGCAAAGGGAAACGTTTGCCTTGGGTAACATTAGTAATCTTTAATATTTATTTTTGAAAAATAACTGGCGTTAAATTATTTGGGGAGATTTTAGTGAAGCTAAGTAATATTAGTATCGCGTGTTTTGGTTTGCTAATACCACTGGTTTCTAGCGCACAAACTTTAGAACAAGCAATAGCGACAACATTTGCAACGAACCCTGATATCAAAAGTGCGTTTAACGAGTATATGAGTAGTCGTTATATTATCGATAAATCACGTGGAGCATATAAACCTAGTCTCGATATTGACGCGGGTATCGGTTACGAGAGCATTCACCCTTCCGACTCTACTGGTAAGAGTGATACCGAGATGACCCGCAAAGATATGGCAATTACTCTTACCCAGTTGATCTGGGATGGTTCAAAAACCCTATATGACATTGATCGTACCTCTGCAGATGCAGAGTCTGTGCGTTATCAGTTACTTGCAGATGCCCAAAATGTTGCGTTAGAAGTCATCAAAGCTTATTTGGATGTAGTAAAAACACAAAAGCTGACTGCGCTTTCCACTAGCAACCTAAACACACATAAGCGAATTTATACTGATATTAAAAAGCGTACAGAGTCAGGAATTGGCTCAGTTGCCGACCTTAACCAGGTTAAAGCTCGTTTAGCAAAAGCTCAAAGTAATGTTTTAGCTGCACAAAATAACCATAAAGACGCTCAAACAGCATTCTTTCGCTTAGTTGGTGAAGCACCAACTAACCTTATTTTTCCGCACGCAGACCAAAACTTTATCCCCAATTCTCTAGACGAGGCCCAATCGCAGGCTTTTGACAATCATCCTGTCATAAAAATAGCACTCGCAGATGTCGATTCTGCCAGGTTCCAATATAAACAAGCAGATGCAAACTATTTCCCAGTCATCTCATTTGAAGCGAAACAAAGCTGGAACGATGATGTAGGAGGAGTAAATGGTCTCAACTCTGAAACACAAGCAATGCTCCGTGTCCGATACAACCTTTACAACGGTGGCCGAGACTCTGCAAACAGTGACAGTATGGCCTACCAACTCAATAAAGCGAAAGACCTCAGAGAGCGAGCATACCGAAGTGTGGAGCAAGAGCTCCGCCTTTCTTGGAGCGCTCTTGAGCTGACTAAACAACAAAAGTCTTTTTTAATACAACACGTTGATTCCATGTCAAACACCGTTATTGCATACCAAAAACAATATCGTATTGGAAAGCGCACCCTACTTGATCTGCTGAACACTGAAAACGAGTTGTTTGAATCACGCAAAAACTACTTAGAAACACAATTTGCGCAGCAATACGCACAATATCGAACCCTGACTTCAACCGGGCAGCTTTTAGACGCATTGCGCGTCGACATACCGGAAGAGTGGACTCAATCGGTGGAGTACTAAATACAATGAAAAAGAATCTTCTAATCACTCTGGCTTTAGTCATAATGAGTCATCATAGTGCATACGCAAAAGATGAGCTGGCGTACATTCCTATACCAAAGGCGAATCAGATTGCTGACCTAAACGACTTGGACCAAGATGGTGTGATAAACGCTCGTGATCTTTGCGCAGGTACTCCAATAGGGGCAGAAGTGGACAATGATGGTTGTGAAACCTATTTGCATAAAGAAGAGCAATACCAACTTAAGATTTTGTTTGATAATGACTCTGCTCTTATTAACCAAATTTTTAAAAACAAGATAGATGAGTTGGCTGCATTTCTTAAAAAGTATCCAACCACTTCTATAGAGATACAAGGATACGCAAGTAAGGTAGGACGTGCAGAATACAATTTAAACTTATCTCGCCATCGTGCAGAGAATGTACGCAATCTATTGATAGAAAAAGGAATCCCGGGTGACCGCCTCGCAATTCTTGCTTTTGGCGACACACAGTTAGCAGAGCCGGGTATGGATCGTGTCAGCCACGCATTAAACCGCCGCGTTACTGCCACTGTTGTCGGCCAGCAAGGGATGGTTAAAGATGAGTGGACGATATTCACTACCTTCCCAGAAGTAAAATAAACTTATACCCCTGCTTATTTGCATAGATGAGTGGGGGTATTTTTATGTCATTACGCCCAACTAATTAGACACAACTAATAAAACAAACACTAACATTAATCATAACTCACTAATATTATAGTAAAAATTAAAAGTGAGCCTTTGCTCTATATTAGTAGTAATATATTAGAGTCAAAATGAAAACCACCAATACTTTTAAATGGGAAGAAGATAAGCCAATCAATAACACTGAGGGGTTTAAGCAATCACCTTTCTTCACCACAATATGAAATCAATTTATTATATAGCTTTAATAAATCAATCATCTATTGAGGAAACATAATAAAACATGACAGAAACATGTCTTCGTAGATTGAGCCAGTTATTAAAACATTACAAACACTCTCAAACGTATCAGGTAAACCTCGACGATTTAGAACTGGTTTTTTCAACTTCTAGACGCAACATATCTAATATACTGAGAATACTTGACAGCTACAATTGGATCCATTGGGAGCCAGGTCGTGGCCGTGGGAAAGCCAGCACACTAAAAGTGACGGTAACAATACATCAAGCCCTTTACTTTACGATTCGTAATGAAATCAACAATGGTAGCTTTGACGTCATCTCGAGGTTACTTGAGCATTACCGTAGCACTGCTGTAAGCGCACTTAGCCAAGCACTCGCAGAAGTTTCAGAAGAAAACAAAGATTCAAATACACTCATCGTCAGCCAGTATCCTTGGGTAGATGAGCTAACCCCTTCACTGACTTATCGCTTTTCAGAACTGCAGGTAATACGCAGCTTGTATGACACCCTATTTACCGTTGATCACTACGGTCAATTAAAAAATCACCTCGCTTGTGAGTACAAAAATGAAGGCAGTTGTATATATATTTGGCTCCGCCCTGATATCTACTGTCACGATGGGCTACCATTACAAGCAGAAGATGTCGTACACTCTTTAAATAAGCTCGTTACAACAGATGGCCCCGTCCAAAAATTACTTCAGCAAGTCACTCGTATCAGCTTCGATAATGCCAAACAAGCTATACGTATTGACTTAAAGCAGCCTAATAACTTATTCATTTACTGCTTAGCAACCGCAAATGCGTCTATCACTACTCGACGTCAGAAGAGCTTTAAAGGTCGCAGTATCACAATAGGTACTGGCCCATTTGTACTTAGGCATTGGGATACCGACAAAATAGTACTGAAGAAACATCATAACTATTTCGCAAAAAAGGCATTATTGGAGCAAATCACGCTCTCTCATCAGGGGACTGAGCTGGATCAATACATCAGTTATAATCAGGAAACTGACGATACCGAATGTTATATGATTCAGGCATTTTCTTTTCTAGCACGTAACCGTCGCGCCGAGTGCTCACTAAGCGAGCAAACTTGGCAGCGCCTATTTTCTTTTATCGAGAGTCGTAGATTTGAATTTGCCAAAGCGAATGGCTTGGAAGCGATGCACATTCTCGATGATAGCTCTCACAACGAGAATGTTCCTCAGCTTGAGGGAACGTTGGTCATAACCCATCCAAAGTGGACGATTGATTATTTAAGTAAAGCGAACCAATGGATCGTAGATTTAATCCGTCAAACTGGGTTGCATGTAGAATTTGTGGAGCTAACTGACGCTAGTAATCCTCAACTTGTAAAAGAACAAGCCGACTTGCTCTTTGTCGAAGATGTCGTTGAGCCACCTTTAACCTATGGAATTTATGAGTGGCTATTAACAGGTACAGGTATTCGATTTGCTCTTCACTCTGATGAATTTGAACAGCATGTTAATCACGTACACGATGCAGTCTCAGATCCCACGCCTGAAAAACGTTTGGAGGGAATACTCTCAGAGCTCAGAGATGATACAACAATCTTACCATTGTTCTGGGGGCAAGAAAAAATCACCAGAGCGAAAGGTGTAAGCGGTGTTCAACTCCGTAAATCTGGGTACAGTGATTTCTACAAACTAAGAGTCAGGGCCGGACAAGACTAATCTGTTAGAAGCTTCTGTTTACTAATTACTTTTGTAATCTACGATGTGAGTTTTCAAAATAATGCTTAATCACACTAAGCGAGCACAAAATTGAACTCACCGACCACACGACCATCAATGTTGACAGGCTCAAACTGCAAATAATCACGGGCTTTTCCGCCCCACCACTCGTTACCAGTTCGCCCTTTCAAATAAAGCTGAGTCGTTAACAGCTCTTTCTCTCCACGCCACAATTTTACGTGGATGTGGGGAGGTCGAGAGCTATATGGAACCGGAAATAACGTTTGAAAAAGGTAATTCCCATCTTCGCCAGTTAAAACTGCACCAAAGCCTGCAAAGTGAGGATCAAACTTATTATTGTTAGGTTGATTCGGGTGATCATAGATGCCTTGTCCATCACATTGCCATATTTCTATTTTCATTTCAGACAATGGGTTTCCTGCTGTATCCATTACCTTACCCTGAAGAAAAATGGGCTCACCAATAAGACCTTTCGACTGCAAAATCAAATTTTGACGAAGTGGCACTGGAACCACGGGATAAAATGGCCCTTCCGTTTGAGGCGGTGTCGGCTTCATTGGGCTAGCGGATTTTAGCGAAGGCGCAAATATTAGCGACCATAAAGCTAAAAAGTGTCTACGTTCCATATCATCACCAGTGATTGTTTACCTTACTTAAGTTTGGTGATTCTTGATGATTTTTCCAGCGTAGCAGTACACTAAAACAAACATGCCTCTGTTCAGTGCAACGCTGAACAGAGGCATTTACAAATTAGCTGCTAATAATTAAACGGCTTCAAAGGCTAGTGCTTTCTTCTCTACCTGACGGAAAATGAGAGTTAGCAAACCATTTACCGTTAAATAAAATGCGCCTGCAATACCAAATACTGTCAACGTATCGTAAGTTTGTGCGTTAATGCGCTGCGCGTAACCCATCAGATCCATGATCGTAATCGTGCTTGCTAGTGAAGTACCTTTGAAGACTAAAATCACTTCGTTCGAATAAGCCGGAACGGCACGACGAATAGCGTATGGCAGCAGCACTTTTAGCGTTGCGGTTTTATTCATCCCTAGAGCACGACACGCTTGCCATTGACCAGAAGGAATCGCGTTAAACGCGCCTTTAAACAGCTGAGTGCTGTACGCCGCGGTATTCAGTGCTAACGCTAACATCGCACAGAACCAAGGTTGGCTTAACCATGTCCAAAAAACACTTTCTCTCACTACATCAAACTGACCCGGACCGTAGTAAACCAAGAAGATCTGTACCAACAAAGGCGTACCAGTAAACAAGGTGATGATGCCACGGCTTACCCAATGCAAACCCGGAGTACGTAGGATCAGAGTCAGCGTCATCATCAAAGCTAAGAGGCAGCCGACAACCAAGGAAGCGGCGGTTAATTGAAGGCTAGTACCTAAGCCATCCACCATTTGCCAAACGTGTTGTTCGTTCATGCGGTTGCCTCCTGTCCCATGCTCATGCCTTGAATTGAGAACTTCTTATCAATCAGTTTGACGGCACGTTGTGTAATCAAAGTGATGCCTAGGTAAATCGCCGCAGCGGTTGCGTACCATGTAAAAGCTTCATGCGTCGCAGCAGACGTTAGCTGCGCTTGTTTCAACAAATCCGTTACGCCAATCAGTGATACAAGCGCGGTATCTTTCAACAGAACCAACCATTGGTTAGTTAAACCTGGTAGCGCGTGTCTTACTGCTTGTGGCAAAACAATGCGAACAAAAGCATGTGCCTGACTGATGCCGAGTGCACTTGCTGCCTCTCTTTGCCCTCTTCCAACGGCTTTCAATGCGCCACGTAGAGTTTGAGAAGCATAAGAAGCGAAGATTAACGACAACGCCACCACGCCAGACAAGAACGGGCTAACTTCAATAAAGTCGCCGGTGATTAAAAACAGAACCTGCGTCGAACCAAAATAGATGAACAACACGACAAGGATTTCTGGCAAGCCACGTACAATCGTCACAAACGCCGTCATTGGCCATTTAACGAAAACGCGGCGAGACATTTCACCACTGGCGAATACCACTGCCAGAATCAAACCGACTAAGAGGCTTGTGAAGGCTAGCTGGACAGTCATCCAACTAGCTTGAACAAGCGATAAAGAGTAACCCGTTAGTGCCATATTACTTACCGAAGTACTTGTTGTAGATTACGTTGTATTCGCCGTTTGCTTTCACTGTTTTCAGTGCTGTGTTCAGCTTGTTCACTAGCTCGTCGTTACCTTTGTTTACTGCGATACCGAAACCGTTACCGAAGTATTTAGGGTTAGTGACGTGCTCACCCACGTAAGCTAGGTTGTCTTCTTTCTTGAACCATTCTGCTACGACTGCTGTGTCACCGAATACAGAATCAATACGGCCATTTTTCATATCGATGAACGCGTCTTGGTAGCTTGAGTAAGGAACCGCGGTTACGCCCGGCATTTGCTCAATCAGGTAACTTTGGTGTGTTGAACCGTTTTGAACACCAACGCGCTTACCTTCTAGTGCTTTTTGATCAGCAACTTTTTCTTTGATAGAAACAAACGCTGCTGAGTTTTCATAGTATGCATTCGTGAAATTCACTTGCTCCAAACGCGCCTCAGTAATATCCATTGCAGAGATAGCCGCATCGTAACGTTTGAATTTTAATGCAGGGATCAGGCTGTCAAAAGATTGGTTATGGAAGGTACATTTGGCTTCCATTTCTTTACATAGTGCGTTCGCCAGATCCACGTCAAAACCTTGGATTTGGTTATTTTCATCCATGTATTCGAATGGTGCGTACGTCGCTTCCATCGCGAATTTGATCTCTTCTTGTGCTGCTGCGTTTGCTGCCATAGTTGCAGAAGAAAGGCCGATTAGTGAAGCCAGTAGAATCTTTTTCATTGCAATACTCCGTGTGTACTTAGTGGGCTGACACTCGCAATGACAGCCGAGCTTATCTGTTAAATAGACTGAACTTTAAAAACGTAATTTAGTGATTTAGGTAGTCAGCAAACTGGGCGGTTTGCGGGTTAGAAAACGAATCATTTGTACCGTGCTCGACGATGTATCCTTTTTCTAGATACAGTACGTGGCTAGCGATTTTCTTAGCAAAATCGACCTCATGCGTTACTACGACTTGGGTGATGCCAGTTTCGCTTAAATCTTTAATAATCTTAACGACTTGGTTAGTAATTTCCGGATCAAGCGCTGCGGTCGGTTCATCAAAAAGCAAGACTTCCGGTTTCATCATCAGTGCACGAGCAATCGCCACACGTTGTTGCTGACCACCAGAAAGCTGCATCGGCCATGCATCCGCTTTATCTGCCAAATGCAGCGTTGCGAGAATTTGCATTGCTTGGTTCTTCGCTTCTTCTTTATCCATGCCAGATACTTTTACCGGAGCCTCAATCAGGTTATCCATCACTGTCATGTGCGGCCATAAGTTGTACTGTTGGAACACCATGCCTACTTTACGACGAAGTGCTAAACCTTGTTTCTCTTTGATTTCAGTAGAAAAATCAAAAACATCATTTGTGATGTTTAGCTTGCCGTTATCCGCCCCTTCAAGAAGGTTAAGAACACGCAGTAGAGAGCTCTTACCTGCGCCACTTGGACCAAGTAACACCAGTGTTTCCCCGCTTTCACACTTAAAGCTGACATCGTGAAGCACTTGTGTCTCACCGTAGGATTTATTGATTCCGCTTACCTGAATAGTCATGCTGACATACCGCATTAATTGTCACTTGGTATTTATATTACTCAACTGGACTTTTTATGCAATAAAAATGTATAAAAATTTAATTTGTTAATTTTTTGTATGATCAGCAACCACCAAGACAGAGTATCTGACTGGTTTGAAGAGTTAGTTTTAACTGAATTTGTTGAAGAAAAATCCAACAACATGGTGACGACCGAAACAAAGTTAAAATGGTGGTTATTTTTGTGCTGACGTGTAGAGGAAGTTTTGAGTCTATGAGGATGATCTATTCCAAGTACACCCGCTCATTTTTGCACAGCATCCCCTGTTAGTTTTCCTGTAAAGTCCTCTATGGCAGGGTCCTGATTACGACTTCGCGAATGGACTATAATTTCTCTTTGTACTCTGACTCTTAATTTGAGTCATCTAAGTATTAATGGGATAACTCCATGTTGAAGTCGCATTGTTTTTCTCTCGTTACACTCATTTCTTTGAGCTTGCTTTCTGTACCCAACGTTTGGAGTAGAACAGCAATCGTGTTACCTGGATTGCATGAACAGGGTATTGATCTTCAAGATAAGCCTATCTCTGCTGCGGCTGCACTTGAATGGGAGTTGGATAATGCCGATATCGTGTTTGGAGCTTACGAAAATAAGAGTGATAACGAGCGTGTAAAAGCGCTTGGTTACATGTACAACCAAAAGCTGGAACTTAACTCAGGTTGGCTGGAAAACGATATACGTAACCAAGCAGAAATAAATAACATCGATTATGAGGACTTTTTTCTTCATTTTTCGGAAGACACTATCCTAGCTGAAGTCGACTCAAGCCATGGCGAGAATACTCTACTCAATCGAAAACCGATGATTGTTGGTTATACGGCTAGTGCTGACCACGCCGGTTTTTGGCTATATCAACCACCGCCATGGGATGCTGATGTATTCGGTCAGACGAATAATGGTGGTGCCCTCTATGTTTATCACTCAGAGAAGTTCGACCGCTTAACCCTTACGTTTTCCCAGTTTGCTCAAGGTGGCAACTTCATAATTGAATACCCTTCTGCCATCGATTCGTTTGGTCTGGTAACAGAATGGAAAAGCTTCGCAATTAGAAAAGACAAGACTGAGAACATGACTAAAAACCAAACGGTAAACTGGTCTGTTCCTTCGGATTGGGTTCGCGCTACGACACACGATGGTAGCGGACAAACCTATGGTGGCGGTCAGTATTTTGGGTCCACTTTTTTACGCGACGGCGGCCGCCTTTACGTTGCGAAAATTACTTGGCATGACGACAACATAGAAAACCGCCCACGCCTCGAAAACATTCAACTCAAAGATAGCTTCCCTGTCGCCAATGTCTCAGGAGCACCAACGGAGACACCTGAAGGTCAAACCATTCAGCGCTGGCGACAAATTCGAGGTTTTGACGAATCAGCCGATCGAAACCAAGATAATTATCTTTCTTGGCAAGAGTTCAAGAGCCGCTCAAATAAGAATGCAACCGCACGATTTCGTTGGGAGTCACGCGTTATTCCATTTGGTCGCATGTGGAATCAAACCTCTTCTTGGGCATTAACCAACCTCGGCAATCCCGATCTTGCCAACGCAATACACCACTATTACCAAGCTGAATGGGCGAAACAAGGTTTAAACGGTGCGTACAACGACGATACGAATAAGTTACTCGGAGAAAATCAGTTCTACGTTTATTCCGGTGGTACGGTGGATGAGCTTGGTTTGGTGGCGGGAAGCCAAGCCGCTGATGATGCATACAAAGCGCAATTCTCGGCGTTCTTAAACAAATTGGCGACGCTGGATGCGGATGCGTTAATTGGCCTCAACATAGGCACGGCGAACTTATTCGGTCGTAACGGCCAAAACCACTTGGTTGATGCTGGCTCCTTGTACTTGCGCGAGCACTACCTTTTCCCTTCTACCGGCTTTAGTGGCTATGCTGGCTTGGCTAAATTTTGGGATAACTCTGCACTCGCCAAAGCTGGCCAGAAAGTGATTTATCAAGCGACAACGCGTTATGGTCGCGTTCAATACTTTGGTAACACAGAAGACAATTGGAAACAGGACCAATACTCTGCACTAGCGGTGTTCTACTTAAACTATCACCCTGAGCGCAGTTACTTTAATCAGTGGAACAATGGCTACTTATATGGAAGTAATAACACAACAGGTGACAACTTCTGGAAGGCAGGCGTACCAAAGAATATTGCTTATCAACCTAGCACCTTGCTTGCCGTTGATTTAGGTACACCAGCCAATCAAATCCCAGGTGGGTATCAGGCGACTCCGCTAATGATGTCCACCAGCACGCCCTATTCCGCCGATTACACGGTGATTGGAGATGCTTCTATGAGCAAAGTGGCTCATCCTGACTTGCCTAATGGCGCTATCGATTTGTTACCAACCCATACGTACTTTGCGTATCGCTCAGAAGATACGGTAGTGATGCATGGCCCTACGGAGATGGTGTTAGCCCGCGAATTCACCAAAGGCCGAGTGCTGTATCGGACTGATTTCTTTGGCAAGAATATCGATTATTTCTCCTCACCGAAGATAACTATCGCACTTCCAGAACCTATGCGACCTGTAGATCAAGACGGTAACATCGGCGATTATGTTTCTCACATTGAGATCGGCGGCTACGAAGGGGTGTTCTTGCTGTATTAACTCCCTTTCAACCACTCTCACTAAACGCTTCATAAATAGCCGTTTTTATGCTTAACGTCACTGAAAAAACCTTGTTCACTGAATCTTTATAAACCGATGTATATACTGAAGTAAATGACAACGACAAGGAAATTCAGTCACATGAAGACGACACCTTCAATGCTCTCTGTTCTGCTGCTATCAGCATTATCAACTCATGCAAATGCAGATGAATGTGGAAAAATAACCATCGCGGATATGAATTGGAATTCGGCAAGCTTAATGGCGCACATCGACCAATTTGTCTTAAATGAAGGCTACCAGTGCGATGCGGAATTGATCCCTGGTGATAGCGTTCCTACAGGCACCTCTATGATTGAAAAGGGACAACCTGACGTTGCGCCAGAGTTATGGACAAACGGTATTAAAGAAGCACTTGATAAAGGGATTGCGGATAAACGCTTGCGCATCGCTGGTGAGTCGCTTGTCAATGGTGGTGAAGAAGGGTTTTGGGTTCCTGCCTATCTGGTAAAACAGTATCCAGAGCTCGCGACGATAGAAGGCGTCATTAAACACGCCAAGCTGTTTGAACACCCTGAGGATGATGACAAGTTCGCCTTTTATAGCTGCCCTGCTGGTTGGACATGCCAAATCACCTCCGGTCACTTGTTTAAAGCATTAGGGTTAAGTGAGCACGGCTTTGAGATGGTTGACCCAGGCTCTGGCGCAGCATTAGCTGGCACCATCGCCAAAGCCTATGATCGCAAAATGCCTTGGTTTGGTTACTACTGGTCACCAACACCCGTATTGGGCAAGTATGATATGGTCAAAGTGGATTTTGGTAGCGGAACGGATCTGGAAGAGTATCGCAACTGTACCACCCAGCCTGATTGTGCTTCACCAAAAGTAACAATGTACCCACCTTCTCCAGTTCGCACAGTAACAACTGAGGCATTTGCGAACAAAGAACCCCAAGCATTCGCGTACTTGCAGAAACGCGGATTTACCAACGAGCAAATGAGTGAAATGCTGGCCTGGATGGAAGATAACTACGCAGATGGTGAAGAAGCGATGTTTTACTTCTTTAATACCTATCCTGACTTATGGAAAGGTTGGGTATCTGAAGACGTAGCGGTGAGAATCGAAAAAGCGCTTTGATGATTAATACTTAAAGTGCCACAAATCATTTAACCTCCCATACCGTTTGAATAAACGGCATGGGAGACTAATCAACGATTCGTTAATACATGGTGTGACCATTCAATGTTTCTTTAGGAATCTCTTGCAGAGCGTCCCAATGTTCGACGATTTTCCCATTATGATCAAAACGAAAGAAATCCATCGTCACGTATTCAATATCATTAGGCCATGTTTGGTGAGTGTGTAGTGCCACCAAATTCCCCTCAGCAATGGCTCGCACAAACGTAATGTCTTTATTGGGATACTCGTTTTGCATCCGCTCAAAATACTCGATAAAAGCCTCGGGGCCATTTCCAACTAATGGATTGTGCTGGATGTACTCATCGCCAACGTAGTCTTCAACTGCCTTTTTTGGATTACCTCGATAGGCGGTTTCGTAAAACGCAATGGCATTTCTTTTGTTCTCTTGCAGGTCCATTTTTCTTCCCTATGTCGCTCTACTTGGTATTTAACGATAATCATAGCCTTAGAACCTAAGAAGTGAACGAACATCGCGCACAAAAAAGGCCGCTAAACCGCAGCCTTCATCACTTGAAACTTGGAATCGCTGTCCCTTCAGAGCTTAAACCACACCACCAGCGCCCTGCATGGAACGCTCACTGTTCTCCACTAGCAACGCGGTTGCGGTTTGTTTCAGTGTTTCCCACTCTTGGTCTTCGACAAAAATACCATTTTGCCAAGAGGCTTGTTGCGTGTTGCTTAACTCATCGCCTTCAATGTGAATGGTGTATCCCTGTGCGCTTTTCTCGATATCGAAATCGTTCACAGAGAGTTCGATAACCATACTATGCAAATCCGTATCATGCCCATCAAACTGATCCGAGAAAAAGACTTCTGGCGCGATTCGTCCACGATTTAACACATAAAGCGTTCGTTTTGGACTAGAGCCATTGACCCATTGTGCACGGCACGCAATGCCTTTTGCAGAGAGCTTCAACAACTCACTAAAACCTAGCCAACGGTTATGACACTGTTTCAACGTGATAGTAATCGACTTACTGTTGATCATTTTCTCAAGTGCGAAATCCAACACGGCGGGTAAGTGGCACGCCACACTGCCATTGTGCAAATCCATCTCGATACTCGCTGACGTGTTGTTGGTCACCGATACGGCGCAGTCCGAATCTAACCCAAGAAACAGGCTGGCGTTATTAAAGTGACGCACCCCGTGCAAGCCAACCATTTGCAAGTCCGCCACCATGTTCGCAATGACATCCGCCTCACCACAGTGACGGCGCATGCCAAGAAATGCCTTATTAACCGCGGCCACCAATTCGTTGTGAGAGACGATCATAATGCAAATCCTCCGTTGATTTTTAGATTGTCACTTTGCGCAATTTCTTCTCGTTCCGGCATGCTTGGGAAAATCCATGTGTCCGCCAGTTTTGGATCGTGAATTTCATCTAACAGCGGCGCACCTTGGAAGAAAGTTACTCGAACCCAACGATCCGAGCGCGGATCAAACTTAGTCGCACCAAAGATCGCCAACTTACAGCGCAATAAGTGCATTGGCAGTGCATCTTGGCGCAGCACGTTCATTTGAATATCACCCATTGCTCGGTTACCTAACGTCCATACACGACGTGTGATCGAACGATAAGTCGGGTTCTGCAACAAAAACTCCGCTACGGACATTTCTTCATCACAACCAAGCAAGGCGTGGTACAAGCGATTCACTTGTCTGCCGATATCAAGCGGCAATTCTTTTTCTTCTCCTGCCTCTTCCCCACGAACACCAAGCCTTGGCTCTTCTTTGTCTTGTGAGCGATACCAGAACCAGTAGTTGTTCTCGGCTAGTGAGTAATCCGCATTAATCGCCCAGCGGTATTTGCTTTGCAGCACCTCAAGTAAGTCATGGATCTTTTTCCCGCCCGGAATCGATAACGTTTCATCCGTATTCATTTGGCTGGCAAATTCGTCCACCAAAGATGGGTAGAGTTCAATCAAGCAAGAGGTGAGGATTTCTTGGGCTTCCACACTCATTGTTTTCTTATGCTCGACCAAACTCGCCCAGTTCGGATGTGATGCCATTAACGTTGTTAGCTCCGATAGCAGTTGTTTGATGTCTGCTATCGCTTGATGATTGAGCCTGTCTTGATGTTCATTGATGGTGATGACTTGCTCTAAATGACGCTGTGCTTTTTGCAGCAATCCTTGCAAAGGAGCATGAAATGACGCTTCACACGGCATGGCAAATACTCGCGCTACCGCACGCTCGCGAGAGGTCATCCATTGGTCAACGATGCACGGGTGATTAATCAAGTATGGAGCCATGCCTAAGCCAGTCGCATTGCCGACACCAAGGTAGCGCTGCAAGCCACGATGCAAAGCTACCGCGTTGTCGCGACCTTGCTGAAGTGCTAGGTAGTGCACCCAATCCAAGCTGAATTCACGCAACATATATACTGCACACATTTGCGCACTAAAAGACTGGCTGAAATCTGGGTTATTCTCTAGCAGTTTGAAATCGGCGATGCCAAACTTGCCGTTCCCATACACAGCTGTGGTACGCAGGATATAACCCACTTCCGCCAGCTCTTTTGGCTCGGGCTGCTTGCCTTGAGAAAGTGCGCTAACAATGTGCTCAAACACGCGCACGCTTTTGTTTGCGCGAGCCAGAACAAGTACGTTGTTTGGATTACGTCCCGCTTCTTGCAGCGGTACATTTGCTCGCAATCTTTCCAACAAAGTAACATCAACATCGCCTTGAACCAGTGCGAATGTGACGTCCCACTTTTCAGCAATGACGCGGTCATTACGCTCGTCATCAGCAATTTCATCACAGAACACCACCAAATGATAAACGTGCTCTGGCGTGGTCAACTTGTAAATAACGTGACCATAACCACGCGGACAAAGTTGCCACTCATGCTTGGTTACTTGCCAGTTTTGGCTTGCCATATTACGAATCAGACTACGAACAAAGCTGATTCGGTTTTGGTGCATTGCGCCAAGCCTTTCGGCTGCCATGACAATCGCTGCATCGCGCATAGTTGCTTCCGTATAAGTAGAACGATGTGCATCCATTTTGCTCACCACCTATTTGTTATTGTAAGAATACTAGGGTTTGTGCGGATGCAGGAGGAAAACACCCGCACAAGCTCCACGTTGTTTGAATTAGATAATTGTTATAGCCCTTGCTCTTTCGCCATTTTGATTGCGATTTGCGGTGCATTCCAAAGTGACGGCAACAGAATCAGCGAAACCGGAACCGCGGTAATCACAATGAAAGATTGCAGTGCAGAGATGCCGCCAGAGCCAAGGGAAATCAGGATCAGAGCTGTCACACCCATCATTACGCCCCAGAAGGTACGGATGATCGCATTCGGCTCCGTTTCACCACTGATCACGACACTGATTGTGTAGGTCATTGAGTCGCCCGTCGTGACGATGAAGATCGTGGTTAAAATCAGAAATAGAATTGAAGTCAGCATTGGCATTGGTAGTTGCTGAGTCACCGCAAGCAAAGCACCTGGCAAGTTAAAGCCTTCAAACGCCGCACTCACACTACCCGGCTCAGCAATTTCAAACGCAAGGCCAGAGCCGCCTACAATCGTGAACCAAAAACAGGTGGTGAGCGGAGCCACAATACTGATGGTTGAAATAACTTGGCGAATAGTGCGACCACGAGAAATACGCGCAATAAAGATTGCCATCATCGGACCATAACCAAGGAACCAGCCCCAGAAAAATACTGTCCACCAGCTTAGCCAACCCTCGTCACCGCGATAGGTCGCCATTGGGATAAAGTTATCCAACATGCTTCCGACCCCTTGAATGTATCCGTTAAAGATAAAATTCGTAGGACCAAAAAACAGGATGTAAACCATCAATGCCATTGCCAGAATCACGTTGTAACGACTAAGCAGTTGCATGCCTCGGCTTAATCCACTGAGTGCTGACAAGGTGTAAAGCGCAATCGCAAACAAGATGATGATAAGCTGAGTCGTAAAGCCATCAGGAATATCAAACAATGCATTTAACGCGTAGCTAACCTGCAAGCCAAGAAACCCAATTGGACCAATGGTGCCCGCGGCTACCGCGATAATGCAGCATGCGTCAATCAATGCACCGAGTTGGCCTTTAAGTGCTCGTTCGCCCAAGACTGGGTAAAGCAAAATACGGGGTTTTAGCGGTAAGCCTTTGTCGTAATGCAGGTGCATCACCACGATGGAAGTTAAGCTACCTACAATCGCCCAAGCCAGAAAGCCCCAGTGCATAAAGGATTGCGACAACGCATTCACCGCACCTTGCTGCGGGTTATCTTGCGCGCCGTACAAAGGGGGTGGGCTAACATAGTGTGCGATAGGCTCAGCCGCGGCCCAGAAAACGCCACCACCAGCCAACAAGGTACAGAAAATAATCGCCATCCAGCGGAAAGAATCCATTTCTGGTTTAGCAATCCCGCCCAACATCACCTTGCCTGTTCGCCCTGCAGCCAAGCCAAGACCAATAAGAAAAGTGAGAAGCAGCAGTAACTGCCAGTAAGGACCAAACACCTGAACTGCCCAGCCAAAGCCAGCGTTAACGATCGTAGATAACAACTCGCCGTCATAAAGTGCAATAGCAACGAACAACGCGATAAAACCACCGCTATACCAAAAGGCCGGGTTATTCAGTCCCAATTTGTCCGTCGTGTTTTCTGTTGTTGATGTGTTGTGTGTTGCTTTTGACTTGCCCGATGACACGCTCATCGTGGAAGCTTTCATGCTATTGGTTAAATCAGACATACTCTGGCTCCAGAGGTTCTTTGCAGCTGCCAAAGACTGGCTACAAATGTGAGTTTTACGCCTGCCGTATTGTTGTTATGTAGGCAGGCGGTTCCTAATTTTGGGAGTACTATGAAATAGGCTCTAATCCTTCTTTGAGGAAGTTGAACCAGTTTTCACCCAATATTTTTCCTGCCTCAGATTCACTGAATCCGTGACGCATTAATCCGTTGTAGATGTTCTCCATCCCTGCACTGCCGCAGAACCATGGCAGCGCATCTGGCCATCCCGAGTTACTTGCCGAACCTTCGCCGTAATCCATCGCTTTTGACCAACGACCGTTGCGCATCCACTCCAACACTTGTTGCGGCTGGTTTAAGCACAAATCGCTACCGATACCTAAATGGTCAACGCCAAACATGTCTGCGGTTTTCGCAACCATCTGGCAGAAATCATCCAGCGTGCACTGGCTGCCATTTGGCAAATGGAACGGATATAAACTGAATCCAATCAAACCACCGCGCTCCGTCAGTGCTTTGATCACGGTGTTGGACTTGTTACGCAGTGCGTCATGCGCAAACGTCGGGTTGGCATGGCTGATACAAATTGGACGCGAAGAAAGATCGATGGCTTCCAACGTTGAACGCTCCGCGCTGTGGGACATATCAATGATCATCCCGACTCGGTTCATCTCTTCAATCGCTTGCTTACCAAAGCGAGTTACGCCGGAATCGTTTTGTTCGTAACAACCTGTCGCCAGTAAGCTTTGGTTGTTGTAGGTCAGTTGCATGATCAGCAGACCTTGGCGGCGCATCACTTCAATCAAGCCAATTTCATCATCAATCGGTGAGCAATTTTGCGCGCCGAAGAAGATGCCGACTTTGCCTTCTGCTTTGGCTTTTTCTACATCTGCCATTGAATAAATAGGCATGATGAGGTCCGCATTTTGCTCGAAGCGCAAGTTCCACTCAGCAAAACGCGTTAAGGTTTCGCGCGCAGTTTCGTGGTAGACGATGGTGGCATGAACGGCGGTAATGCCACTCGCCTTAAGCGTTTGGAAATACTCTCGATCCCAATTGCAGTACTGCAATCCGTCAATCACAATCCGTTGTTGGTACATAACCACTCCTTAAACAATTTCTTAGCCTTTTAGTTCGGGTAACTGACACCATCAGCTACCCTGCTGTTCTTAGTAAGGGCGCTGATAAGCGGTTTTCACCACGGTGTAGAACTCTTTGGCGTACTGACCTTGCTCACGAGGACCAAAGCTAGATTCTTTACGGCCACCAAATGGGACGTGATAATCTGTACCCGCAGTTGGCAAGTTAACCATGACGCAGCCCGTTTGGACTTGCTGTTTGAAGATCGCGCTATTGCGCAGGCTTTGCGTAATAATGCCGCCTGTCAGGCCAAAGCGCGTATCGTTCGCGACTGCAATCGCCTCATCCAGATCAGAAACGCGAATCACGCTTGCCATTGGTGCAAAGACTTCTTCTTGATTCACTTCCCAGTTGTTTTGTGTGTTCAAGAACAGGGTTGGTGACATGTAGTAACCGTCATGCTCTAGGCTCAGACGCTCACCACCGAAAGCCAGCTCCGCGCCTGCTTGGCGTGCGTTTTCAATCCACTCAAAGTTCGCATTCAGCTGGTTACCATCAACAACAGGGCCCATAAATACGCCCTCTTCTAGTGCGTGACCCACTTTAAGTTCGCTCATGCGTTTGATTAGCGCTTCAACATACGCGTCGTGAATTCCGTCCATAACCACAAGACGAGAAGACGCAGTACATTTTTGACCCGCACCCGAGAATGAGCCTGCGATTGTGGCTTCAACGGCAATTTGAATGTCTGCATCATCTGCCACTACGAGCGCGTTCTTGCTGCCCATTTCTAGCTGACAACGCACAAAGTTTGGTGCCGTTGCCGCCGCTACTTTACGGCCAGTGTCCACAGAACCAGTGAAGCTAACGCCGTTCACGTCTTTCGAATTGATAAGGGTATTACCTACTTGCGAACCGCTACCCAAAACGAGGTTAAACGTGCCAGCAGGTAAACCTTGGCGATGGATAATCTCAGTCAGTGCAACGGCACTTGCTGGAGTTAGGTTGGCAGGCTTCCAGACGACACTGTTGCCAAACGCAAGTGCTGGCGCGATTTTCCAAGCCGCTGTTGCTGTTGGGAAGTTCCAAGGAGAGATAATGGCGATAACGCCGACGGCTTCGCGAGTAACTTCAACGGAGACACCTGGACGGACGGAAGCAGCGTTATCGCCAATTTGACGCAGTACCTCAGCAGCAAAATATTGGAAGAATTGGCCAGCACGGTAAATCTCACCTCGACCTTCAGCAAATGGCTTGCCTTCTTCACGCGAAAGCAAGGTGCCCAATTCGTCACATCGTGCAATGAGCTCATCACCAATCGCTTGCAGCACTGCTTGTTTACGCTCGATTGGTGTTTTTTCCCAATCTGGCTGCGCTGATTTAGCCGCTTGAATCGCTTGCTCTACTTGCGACACACTCGCTTGTGCGAAATCGCCTATGTTTTCGCTGATATCAGAAGGGTTAATATTGGCGATGGTGTCCATGCCCGATTGCCATTCACCTGCTATGTAGAGGGATTTTTCTGCTTGAACATTGTTAATAAAAGTCATGGTTCTTTCCTTGTTCTTCCGATTTGTGATGGCAAGCCACCCACTCACTGATCTCAATTATTCTTGTTGGATTTATTCTGGTTGGCTTGCCGACGCGTAGACGACAAACTCCACCAACATTTCTTCTCGTGCTAACCCTGCAACCACCATGGCGGCGCGATTTGGGTACGGCGCTTCAAAATATTCCGCGTACACTTGGTTAACGGTTTTTAAGTATTCTCTGTCGGTCACGTAAATCAGGACCTGCAATACAGAGTCCAAAGACTCCCCTGCACACTCCAGGGTGTGAATGAGATTGTTAAAGGTTTGACGTGTTTGTGCTTCGATGCCGCCTTCCACAACCGCGCCTGTGTCATCAATAGGAATTTGAGCCGTATACAGGGTTCCGTTGTTGACTATCGCCCATTCAAGCGGCGCTTTAGAAGCAAATAGACTGGTTTTAACTGGGTGTTTTTTAGTAGGAGTATTCACGTGCCTTTCAACCTTTGTAACAGCTTTGTTTCAACATGGTTAAATGATGCACATTGACAGGCGATAAATCTAACGGTAAATTTTTTACATTTGATAAATTAAACTTATCACCTCATTGAGAATAACGTAAATAAAGGGATTAAGAGGCATTAGGGATGAGTATTAAGCTTCAACAATTAATGCATTTTGTGATGGTAGTCGAGGAAGGTGGGTTTCGAGCCGCTTCACATCGTGCAAATCGATCTCAGGCTGCGCTCTCCACGTCGATAAAAGAGCTAGAGAAAATGCTAGGACAAACGCTGTTTGAGCCCGGCAACAAAACCAAATTAACGCCTTTTGGTGAGATTTGTTTGCCCAAGGTGGTTCAGTTTCTCAATATCTACAGTGCGCTGGACAACGATCTCAAAGCTGCCGCGGCCGGACAGCAAGGGAGAGTGCGAATTGCGAGCGTTCCTTCTGTGGCAGCGAAACTCATCCCGAGCGTGTTGGGTGCCTTTTGTGAGCAGTATCCAAATGTAGAAGTAAGCTTGATCGACGATAACGCGGCAGGTGTCGAGGCTCGCTTACTCTCCGGTGAAGTCGACTTGGCGCTCGGTAACCCCTCTCACCTTGATGAGGGCGGCATTAACTTTACACCGCTATTGTCCGACCCCATTGGCGTGGTGTGTTTAAAAGATAACCCGATTGCCAATCAAACAGAGGGAGTCGAGTGGCAAACTTTGCTCGAACAACCTTTTATTCGTAACGGCACCTGTACGCTTCTCGATCCAACCCCAGCCAGAGCACTGAGTGAGCAAGCGCTCTATTCGGTCGAGAATATCACTTCGCTGTTTTCTGTCTTAGAGCTTGGGATTGGTGTCACGACCCTACCGAAGCTTGCTTTCCCAACCAATGAAACACGCTTGGTTTGGATCCCACTTATCGATCCACCGCTTGAAAGGCAAATTGGTATCTTTACGTTGACCGACCGCACGATCTCGCCTCAAGCAAAAGCGTTTCATGATTTGTGTGTACGTTATCTAAACTATCAAGATGAAGATACGTAGTTCGAAGGTTTTAGCTAACAGTGGCTCCATTAGATTTTAGAGCCACTGTTATCTGATATTAAGTGACAGCTCCCGTCATATGAAATGACGACGCTCTTATTGCACTTATTCTGGCTTGATATTCTGATTCATTCTGAACAAGTTATTTGGATCAAACTTCTTCTTCACTTCTTGTAAACGCGCAAAGGTTGGACCGTAGGCAGACTCTGTACGTTCAGCTTCGTCTTGTGTAAGGAAATTGATATACGCTCCGCCACTTGCATAGGGCTTAGTCTTGGCAAAAAATTCCCTTGCCCAGCTGATGCAAGCTTCATCATCTTCTGCTAAATCCCATCTTCCATGCACATTTAATACATAGTTTGCATCACGGCTAGAATAAGCCATAGACTCAGGCTCAGGTCTAGAGGCAGCGCAGCCAAGAGAGGCGATAAAAATCTCACACTGAGGCGATGGTAACTTACCTGCGTATTCTATCGCCGCATCAATCACACCTTCGCTTAGTGAGTTAAAATTGTGCGATTTCCAATAGTTACGTGCGCCCGGAGTAAGCAATGGATCAAACGCTTGCTGCCACGCCGCAAATGGCTGTACACCAACATGCTCACCATGTGCATCACCAAACTCTCTCAACGGTGCAATTAACTTCTCACCTTCAGCCGGGTCACCCGCATAACATATCGCGAGTACAACCACTTCTTTTCCGTGAACGCTTTCAGGTAAGAATGGGAGTGGCGGCGCTTTCCGACTCACCATCCAGACACTTAGATCATCAGGGGCCGACTCAGTGAATTTCGCAAACTGGGTGATAATGGATTTCGCTTGCTCAAATGGAAAGACAATGAGACCACTTAACACCTCTGGACCGACAGGATGTAGCTGGAATTCAAAACGCGTAACGATACCAAAGTTACCGCCGCCCCCACGTAACGCCCAGAACAAATCGGCATTTTCTGTCTCATTCGCGAGCAGTTGACGACCATCTGCAGTTACGACATTTGCAGAGACCAAGTTGTCTATCGTCATACCATATTTTCGGCTCAACCAACCAAAACCACCACCAAGCGTTAACCCCGCAATTCCCGTGGTTGAATTAATGCCGACAGGCGTTGCTAATCCATATTTTTGTGTGGCCTCATCGACATCAGCCAACGTACAGCCAGGTTCAACGAAAGCCCTTCTTTCGCTTTCATCCACTTGAACATGATTCAAAAGCGACAAGTCGATCATCACACCATGATCGCAAACCGCATTGCCCGCAATATTATGCCCGCCACCTCGGACCGAAAGTAGCTGATTGTTATCCCGAGCAAAGTTAACCGCCATCACGACATCATCGGCAGACTTGCAGCGAGCGATAACACCGGGACTTCGATCTATCATGCCATTCCAGATTTGACGAACTTCGTCGTACGTAGGATCTCCGGGTAAAACAACATCACCCTGAAATTGATTTTTGAAGTGTTCAATGGTTGCATTTTCTAGACTATTCATATTAGTTGCCTCTCACGTTTTACATGAGGCTTGCAAAGCACAATGCAACGACAAGCTAATACAAGTCCCTCACAATTAAACGTGACGTTTGAGTAGCTATTTTCAGCAAATAAACAAGGCCCCACAGTAACGATACCGTAGGGTCACAAATTCCCTTACTCTCTTGGGTTCGATAAAGCTGAAACACAGTTATAAAAATCAGATAGTTATAGCAATGATACCGCACCTCAAAACACCTTCTGTATTCTTTACCCTGTGTGACACTCGCACCTAATTATTAATAAGTTCATTGTAAGTTTAGAATGCAATTTAGTTTCAGATATGAAACTTTGTCTTATAATTAATATTTTAATAATTAATTATATTACCTTTATTTATCAATTAAATAGGATTATAAAAATATTTCGGACTGCGAATAGTGAATAGCCGTTAGAGGCAGTGATATTGAATTAAATTGAATAGCCTTCTTAGTGTTTTAGAAGGCTATTGCGCTATTTATCAGTGACATACCGCCACTTAAGATGGGTTATTTACGACGATTTCGGTTCTTATACACCACGCAAAAGTTACCACGTTTGGTTCGGCATTTTGAGCAACGCTCGCAATCCACTGGCGCTCGATTACCCTCTTTCCAGCGCTTTATTAACTGAGGCTCAGCCAATAAAGGACGTGACACAGCGAAAAATTGGATATCTGTGTTTTCTGCAATTTTCTCAATCGCATCAATGTCACTCAACCCGCCGACAGTAATCACCGGGACGCTCACATCTTGACTGATCACATGTCCATATTCGTGAAAATAGCCTTCTTCTTTTAGTGTGTAACCATCGAACATTTCACCAACAAGCTCGTTTGCTTTGCCGTGAATATTGCCAGACACGATGATCGCATCAACGCCCACTTCTTCGAGTTTCTTACAAACGACGCGAGTTTCATCGAACGTTAAACCGCCGTCAAAGAATTCTGTCGCGGTAAGCTTCACAAGGATTGGGAAAGTATTCCCAACCAGCTTTCTGGTTTCAGAAAAAATTTCTAAAAGGAAACGCATGCGATTTTCTAAGCCACCACCGTATTCGTCTTCGCGACGATTATAGTACGGGCTTAAAAACTGGTTAATTAAATAAGTGTGCGCCGCATGAATCTCTACGCCGTCAAAACCAGCGTCTTGAGCACGTTTACTCGCCAATGCGAATGCCTTTACGATGTAGTCAATTTCGTCTTTTGTCATCGCTTTGCCTTGCGTATTCGTGCCACGCTCAGGCACGTCACTCGGAGCGAAGATGACACGCTCACCGACGTTGTAGGTGGTTTTGGTTCCACCGTAAGCAATTTGCATTACGATTTTAGAATCGTGTTGATGTACTAGCTCTGTTAGCTTTTTGTATTCTTCAATAAAAGAGTCGTTGTAGATCCCCATCATCCCAGCGTTGGGTTTCTCTTCTTCCACGATATTGGCATAACCAGTAACAATTAAACCCACTTCACCTTTCGCCAACTCTTCGTAAATATCGTAAAGCTTATCCGTCATGTGGCCATCTTCAGTCGCCATGTTCTCCCACGTTGCGCTGCGCACAAAACGGTTCTTTAGGGTCATGTTGCCAATGCGGGCTTCGGAAAACAAAATGCTCAAAACCAGTCCTCTTAATGTTGTCTTTATGGTTCTATCTTTTCCCAAGTAACCAAGAACAAAAAAGGAACAGCGATACACAACGTATGGCTGTTCCTTCTCTGAACCCGTGAGACCTGCAAACTACAGGCGGACCTTAATGCCTCGTGGGTGACAATACTTTAATCTGGATTAAGGTTTAGTGAGATAAGCTTGTAAGCAAAGCAACTCGGCCGATTTCTCAGTTTACCTTCACTCTACATTCTGGGGGTAAGATCTTCTCTTTTTCGAATGAGACTTCACAATCCACAAGAACGCTTCCTCCCCCATGTAGATAAAAGTAATCAAGAACGAAAAATACTTTATTATCACGCTCTCCATACTCTTCTACAAAAACGCCAGCACTCTGGTTGAAATCCAGTTTTTCATTATCTAGAGAAATGGAGGAAACTCGAAATACATCATTTATTTCATAATCTGAACGATTAATTGTATCGACTTCAATCACTGGATTAATCTCCATGTTGTGGATAATAAGCCTGACAAGAATATCTCCAACGCGATAAGTTTCCACGGAGCTAACCGAGGACGGAACTTGGGCTAATACGCATGAAGAAATTGCAACAATTGAAAGAAGAGTAAAACGACGAAACATGAACCAAGACCATAGTAAAAAGGGATAATCATATTATCTCTTTTAGGCATGAATTCGAGTCTAGCAAAGTATGTAGCTCTCAGAATGGGAGCTACATAGAAGTGATATAAAGAATTTCAAACTCAATAAATAAACGGCAACGGAATAAGCTCTAATCCTAGTACACCACTGATCCCCATCACCACTAGCAGTGAGACTTTAAACACCGACTTTGACCAAGCGATGTAGTTGCTGTCGTCAATACTGCGAAAGGTCACTTTCGTCCACATAAAGCAAACAACCGCTGCAACCGCTAAGTATTCATACCCGGCTTCACCAAGTAAAAATAACCCCAACGATACGGCCCCAAACGCCACGACATACGCTTTCATGTGTCGATGCGCTTTATGAATGCCCTCTTTAACTGGTAATACGGGAATCCCGGCTTCTCGGTAGTCTTGTATCCGGAACATGGCAATGGCATACGAGTGCGGCATTTGCCAGAGACAGAACATGGTAAAGAGTAAAATCGCTTCCAAGCTAATGAAATTTGTTACCGCCAAGTAACCCACCAATGGCGGAACTGCGCCTGAAATACTTCCCACTAAGGTTCCATACACCGAGTTACGTTTGTACCACATCGTGTAAAAGAACACGTAATACACGTAGCCAAGCAAAACGACGACAGCGGATAGTGGGTTCACTCGGATAAATAACAGTGCGGTTCCTACCAGCAATAAAGCAAGTGCATAAACAAACGCAATATCGATATTGATGTTGCCTTTCACTGTTTCACGATTTCGTGTACGTGCCATCTTTTGGTCGATATCACGATCAAAAATATTATTCACCACACAACCTGAAGCGATGACTAACCCTACACCAACTAACGTCGTAACGAACAACATTAGACTGGCTGGTTCTGTTTTTGCGGCGAGGAAGAACCCCGCCGCAACAGAAATCAGGTTGCCGAAAATAATGCCCGGTTTGGTGATAGACAAATAACTTTTCAGCATACCTTGGCCTACAACTTCATGTTGACGTTCATGTTGTAGATGATCCATACCGAGCCAGCGATAAGGATAAGTACAACAATGGCGGTAAACATCAGTGATACAAGGTTCCAACGTCCGTCGGATGTTTTTGTTTCCATGTGCAAGAAGTATTTAAAGTGAACAAATATCTGCACTAATGCACATCCAAATAGAATCGCATAGGTCGTTGTATCTGGTAATGATTTCGTCCAAACAAAGTAGAACGGAATTACCGTCAGAATCAGTGAGGCAATAAAGCCTTTCACGTAATCTGACGCACTGGTTTCTACATGTTGATCCATTACATTACCCCCAGTAAGTAAACGATGGTAAAGACACAAATCCAAACGATATCTAGAAAGTGCCAGAATAGGCTTAAGCAGTTAAAGCGCATTGCCATATTGTCGTTCAGACCTTTCGTCGACAGTTGATGATATGCTACCGCCAACCAAATCAGACCAAAGGTTACGTGCAGGCCGTGCGTACCAACCAACGTAAAGAATGCCGATAGGAATGCACTTGTTTGTGGACCATAGCCTTCTTCAATCAGGTGATGGAACTCATAGACCTCCATACAGATAAAGCCAAGACCAAGCGCAAACGTGACTAACATCCAACGTTTGAGACCAGCAACGTTGTTGCGCTTCATCGCGATAATGCCAAAACCAAATGTGATACTGCTAAACAGCAGCAGCATGGTTTCGACAAACACGAATGGGAGTTCGAAAATGTCTTTACCTGTTGGGCCCGCAATTGAATTGCTCGACAGCACAGCGTATGTCGCGAACAAGGTCGCAAACAGTACGCAGTCACTCATCAGGTAAACCCAAAAGCCAAATAGCTTGTTGCCATTCGTGTCATGGTGGTGATCATGGTCGTGATGTTCTGCGATATTAGTTTGCATACGTCACCTCCAGATCATCTTTACTTTCGCTGTCTTTCACTGAGTTTTTCTTCGCTTCTTCAAGCTGAGCTCGACGCTCGGCCTCAATTGCTTTGATCTCTTCAACTTCCACGTAGTAATCCACGTCATCGTTGTAGCTGTGCTGAATACACGTCACGATAATACCGACCAAACTTGCTGCCGCTAGCCACCAGATGTACCAAATCATGCCGAAGCCAAATAGGAGCGACCAAGCCGACACGTAGATGCCTGTTGCCGTGTTTTTTGGCATATGAATACGTTCGTATTCCACTTCTTTAGTTGGATCGAACTCGCCACTTTGTTTCTGGTACCAGAAGGCATCCAGCACATCACCTTTTGGCAGGTGTGCAAAGTTGTAGAACGGCGGTGGAGACGATGTTGCCCACTCAAGAGTACGACCACCCCACGGATCACCAGTTAGGTCACGGTTTTGCTCGCGGTCACGGATACTCACGTAAATTTGGATGAACTGAGACAATACGCCCAGCGCAATCACAACCGTACCTGCTGCAGCAATCGACAACAGTGGGAAGTATTCTGGGTTGATGTCTTGGCTTAAACGACGAGTCATCCCCATAAAGCCCAGCGCGTAAAGCGGCAGGAACGCCATTAAGAAACCAATAATCCAAAGATAGAACGCACGTTTGCCCCAAGTTTCATTCATGGTGAAACCGGTCGCTTTCGGGAACCAGTAAGTGATCGCAGCGAAACATCCAAACACCACACCACCGATGATAACGTTGTGGAAGTGAGCAATCAGGAATACTGAGTTATGCAGAACGAAATCTGCGCCCGGAACAGCCATGAGTACGCCTGTCATACCACCAACAGTAAAGGTGATCAGGAAGCCCACCGTCCACATCATTGGCGTCGTAAAGCGGATGCGGCCTTTGTACATGGTGAATAGCCAGTTGAAGATCTTCACCCCTGTTGGGATAGAAATGATCATCGTGGCAATACCGAAGAAGGCATTTACGTTCGCGCCAGATCCCATCGTAAAGAAGTGGTGTAGCCAAACGACAAACGCAAGAATCGTGATAACTACGGTAGCCCAAACTAGCGATGTGTAACCGAACAACTTTTTACGTGAGAAGGTTGCGGTGACCTCTGAGAACACACCAAAAATTGGCAAGATCAAAATGTACACTTCTGGGTGGCCCCAAGCCCAAATCAGGTTGACGTACATCATTACGTTGCCGCCAAGATCATTGGTAAAGAAGTGCATGCCTAGGTATCTATCCAGCGTTAGCAGAGCGATAGTCACCGTTAGGATTGGGAATGAAATGATGATCAAAATGTTTGCACACAGAGACGCCCAAGTGAAAACTGGCATCTTCATCATTGGCATAGACGGTGTACGCATACGCAAAATGGTCGCGAAGAAGTTCACGCCTGTTAACGTCGTACCAACCCCTGATATCTGCAGCGCCCAAATCCAATAGTCGACCCCGACTCCTGGGCTGGCCTCAATACCTGAAAGTGGCGGATACGCCAACCAACCGGTGCGACCAAATTCACCTAAGCCGAGAGACATGTTTGTTAGGATGACACCAACAACAAACAGCCAGAAGCTCAAGTTATTCAGATACGGGAAAGCTACGTCACGCGCACCAATCTGTAATGGCACGATGATGTTCATCAGACCAATAACCAATGGCATCGCTACGAAAAAGATCATGATCACGCCATGGGCAGTAAAAATTTGATCGTAGTGATGCGGTGGCAAGTAACCTGCTTCACCCGCAGAAGAAAGGAGTTGCTGACTACGCATCATGACTGCGTCAGCAAAACCACGAACAAGCATCACCATCGCTACTGCGATGTACATGAAGCCAAGTTTTTTATGGTCTACTGAAGTAAACCATTCATTCCACAAATATTGCCACTTTCCGGCTTTAGTTACCGCGTAAACTACGGCTAAACCAACCAGCGCCACAACCGCTAAGGTGATGACGATAATAGGTTCGTGGAATGGAACTGAATCAAGAGTTAATCTTCCAAACATTACGATTATCCTTGGTTTTCAGGCAAACAGTTCATTGAACCAGGATGCTGAGTCACAACGTCGGTGAACAAGAACGGAGGAACGCTAGAGAACAAAGTGACTGGCTCTGCGATACTTGGCGCTGCCAGTGAGCTGTATTGCTCCCAATCTTCAATACGATCAGGGCTCGCCTTCACTTTCTGCACCCAATTTAGGAACGCAGCACGATCAGACATTGCAGAGGCTGTGAACTTCATTTGCGAAAAGCCTTCGCCGCTGTAGTTCGATGCAAAACCCTTGTAGTCACCTTCATGGTTCGCTATCAGGTTGAGCTTGGTTACCATGCCTGGCATCGCGTAGATCTGTGTACCTAAGCGAGGTATAAAAAACGCGTTCATGATGTTGTCCGAAGTCAGTTTGAACTGTACTGGCACGTCTTTCGGGAACGCCACATAGTTCACCGTCGCAATGTTTTCTTCTGGATAGATGAACAACCATTTCCAATCGAGTGACACCACTTCGATGGTCATTGGTTTAACATCACTTTCCAATGGTTTGGAGGGCTCTAGTTCATGAGTCGAACGCCATGTGATCGTCGCAAGAATCGCAATGATGATGATTGGAATTGTCCATACCACCACTTCGATTTTGGTCGAGTGTGACCACTCGGGAGCGTACTCTTCTTCAGTGTTAGAGGCGCGGTATCGGTAAGCGAAGTAAATCGTCATTAGAATCACAGGGATTACAACGATCAACATCAGCAAAAGAGCAGTAATAATTAGCTCTTTTTCCTGCACACCAATGGCACCTTTGGGGTCAAGTAAAGCTGAATTACATCCTGAGAGCATAAGTATGACGGACGCCAAACTTCCCCTCGACAAGATGCGTTTATATCTTGAGGCTTCCATTAACTTTCTCGATGGTTGTCTGGTTTCAAAACAAATGCCAATCACAGTAAATAAGAGCTCAGAAACAGCGCAGGGGAAATGTTTGATAAAAAGGCAAAAATTTTGATAAGTAGTTATTCTACTTACAAATTTTTCAGCGCCGTTATCAAGCATCTTAACCAGCTAGAATGAACAATTACTTGCTACGATTGGTATCAAGCTAAGAACCAGTTGTTATAGTCATTAGAATGTTTATGTGTTGAGCATGAGTAACGTCGGGATCAGAGCGAAACAAAACGGAATTGAGTGGAGATCAAAACCACACTATTAGTGTGAGTTTATTGTTACACTTTGAAACACAATGTTACATTTGGCGCATTATGAGGAGTAAAAAGTTAAAGCTCATTAGCCACAACTGGAAACTAACCTTCCATTAATGAAACTCACACTCTTTCAATAGGACATCAACCTCAACACGAATTTTACGTGCTTCAAAGTTAATGTCTTTTGAAACAGACAGTTGCAAATTCATTTTGATGAGACTGACTATCAACTGCATTTACATAGATAGCTTGAGTACGAAGGGGAAATTAAAAGTGGAAAATTGTGATCAATATCAAATTAATGATTTCACTTAGTATTTGAGTGGTATTTACTTCTCATTATTTACTTTTGGCAAACCATTCGCAGGGCGAATCCAAATATGAGTAATAAACACTTACGTTAGCCAGAACTGGCTCTCGGAAAAATAGGAAATGTTGAAAGGGAAAGAAGCTTGTCATTCCGGTCTGTGGGACCTAACCCTAGAGCTTTTACATACGAATGCCTCCATCCACTTCTAAAACTCTGCCAGTAAAGTAATCACTCTCAAGAATGTATTTTACTGCATGCGCGATTTCACTTGTTTCACCCATCCTTCCAATTGGGATCATCTTTTCTAGCCGTTCTATGGCTTCTGGTTTCATTTGCTCTGCCATCGCGGTATGTACCACACCTGGTGCAATCGCCGCCGCGCGGATACCGTATCTTGCTAACTCACGGGCCCACGTTGTCGCCATGGTTGCGACCGCCGCTTTAGATGCAGAATAATTGGTTTGACCGATATTCCCTGCTCTCGCGACACTAGAAATATTGATGATAACGCCTTGTGAACCGCTCTCAATCATCTTGACGGCAGCTTCACGCCCACACAAAAATGTCCCCGTAACGTTGACGTTCATGACCAAATTGAATTGATCCAAAGACATCTTACTGATCACGCCGTCTTGTGATTTGACAAGTAACCCATCTCTTAGCACGCCAGCGTTATTGACTAGCCCATTGAGTTGGCCAAAATCTTGGATAACCGCTTCAAACGTGTTTTCAACGTCGATTTCGCTCGTTACATCCACTTGATAAGTCAACGCTTTTGCGCTCAGCATTCGGCACTGCTCTTGCGTTTCCGTTAAGCCGCTAGCGTTTACATCTAATAACGCTAAATCTGCACCGGCTTGAGCAAGCGTAATTGCCATCATTTGCCCAAGTCCCTGCCCTGCACCTGTAATGGCAATGACACTATTTTTAATATCCATAGTTACTGCACTCCGTCGCTAATAATGTTCCCTATTTCAAGCCTGTTTAGGTGGTCTGAAATGATGAGTTTTACTTCACCATTTCAGACGGCTTTGTAGCAAAACTCAGTCTAGCCCTTCTTACTCTTGTAAAACTCAAACAAGCTTGAGAAGTCGAGCTCGCCGTGGCCGCTCGCGTTGTGGAAAGAATATAAATTACGCGCCAGTGAGCCCATCGGAACCGAAGAGTGTGTTTGTAACGCCGCATCTAACCCCAAACCGAGATCTTTCAACATGAGTTTGCTCATAAAGCCCGGTTGGTAATCGTTGCTGGCTGGTGCACTGTCCATCACGCCAGGGCAAGGATTGTAAAGCTCCAATGCCCAATTTCGGCCAGAGCTTTGAAGCATGATGTTGGATAACACTTTGGGATCGAGCCCATGATCGATACCTAGATTTAGCGCCTCGCACGTACCAGACATTAAAATGCCGAGCATAAGGTTGTTACAGATTTTCGCCATTTGACCATCGCCCGCTTTACCGGCATGGAAAACATTTTTTCCCATGTACTGCAAAATGGCATTGGCTTTAGAAAATGCTTCATCCGAGCCACCAACAATAAAGGTTAATGTCGCCGCTTTAGCGCCGGCAACACCACCCGAAACGGGCGCGTCGACAAACAGCACGCGTTTATTTGCCGCTTCATTGGCGACTAATCGCGCAGAGTCCGGATCAATGGTTGAACAATCAATCATCAAGGTACTTGGCGAGACAAGATTGAGGACACCTACACCGCCGTGTAAGTCGCCAAGATAAACGGAACGAACGTGAGATCCTGCTGGTAGCATCGTGATGACTGTGCTTGCACCATCCACGACTTCCTCGATAGAGCTCGCCACCACCGCACCAAAAGGTGCAAGTTGCTTTGCCGCTTCGCTATCGACATCGAATACTTGCACGTTAAATCCAGACGCTAATAAGTTTTGCGCCATCGGATGCCCCATTCTTCCTAAACCGATAAATGCGATGGTACTCATGATCATTCTCCTTATTGACCTAGTGTTTGTTCACCCAAATCAGCAAGCGGATGTTCGTCATCCGGCCAAAGTGAGGTAAACAAGGTATCGATGACATCTTCATCGACTTCACTGACACTGTTAAACATCCAATTAGGTTCGCCATCCCGGTCAATAAGCCGAGAACGGACGCCCTCTTTAAACTCACCTAATAAGGCGCTGCGAACCGATAAACTCAGCTCCAAGCGGAAGCAATCTGCAAGTGGTAAGCTGTGGTATTCTTTCACTTGTCTGAAGCAAATATGCGCGGTGATCGGACTGCCCGCGGCGAACGTTTGTTTCGCGTTTTCTATCCACTGACTGTTCCCTTCGATAGCCATGATTCGCTGTGCTATTGCATTAAGATCAAAGCCTTTGCACGCTTCCTCTATCTGATCTAAGTATGGACAAATTTGCGTGGTTGGTTTGCTATCAATAACCTGTTCTTCCATTAATTGTAGTAGCGCAGTTACCAACTCTTTCGCATCTTCTTTGCCCCACTGGAGCCGCTTTAGCTCATCCAGTAAGGTGGGATACTGCTCTTCCAACAGTAACCAATCGGCCAAACCAATAGTGACAGCGTCACTTGAATTCACCATTGAACCTGTCAATCCGAGGAATAAACCCACTTGCGGATCTATCTGGCTTAAAAACCATGTACCTCCCACATCGGGATACAGTCCAATATTAATTTCTGGCATAGCAAGGCGTGATGTTGTTGTCACAACTTTGTGGCTGGTTCCCATAAAAAGCCCCATCCCACCTCCCATGACAATACCCTCTCCCCAACCGATAATAGGCTTGTTGTAAGTGTGAATGAGATAGTCACACTCATACTCCAACGAGAAATAGTCCGTACAGAACTCTACGATTTTTTCTTTACTCTCGTTATGCATGACGTGATACATAGCTCGAACATCGCCACCAGCGCAGAATGCTTTTTCTCCAGCGCCAGTGAGTACCACACAAGTCACATGCGGATCGTCTTGCCACTTGATAAGCTGATCGTTAAGTTGGACTAACATGTCATACGTCAATGCATTCAATGAAGCGGTGTTGTCTAACGTTGCGATACCAATGCGGTGCACGCCATCTAAGCACTCTATTTCACTAATGGTTACCATCCCTGCCATGTGGCCTCCTATCGGTTTTTCCATTGCGGTGGGCGTTTTTCTAAAAAGGCGCGAACACCCTCAACTTGATCTGCCGTATCAAAAAGATTCAGAAACAACTCTCGCTCTTTCATTAAGCCGTGCTTAAGTGGCGCAGAGCGCATATTTTGAATGAGCGCCTTACATGCGGCGACAGAAGATGGTGACTGGTTCGCAACAGATTCAGCAAGCTCCAACGCTTTACTTAACGCTTCGCCTTTGGGAACTAACTCCTCAGCCAAGCCTAGTTCTTTTGCTTTGTCAGCGCTGACTTGCTCTCCACATAAAATGATGCGCTTTGCCCAGCCTTCCCCTACTAACGCTGTGAGGTTTTGGGTACCGCCAGCGCAAGGCAAAAGTCCGACTTTGGCTTCAGGTAAAGCAAGTACCGCTTGCTCTTCAACTACTCGAATATCACAAGCTAATGCCACTTCTAAACCTCCGCCCATGGCGTAACCATTAATGGCGGCAATGGAAACACCACGGAATTCCGAGAGTGTTTCAAACGCTTCACCAAAGTATCGCGCCATGTCTAACGCAACCGCTTTGTCACCGTCGGAAAATAGCTTGAGATCCGCACCAGCAGAGAAAAACTTTTCTCCACTGCCGGTTAAAACCAGTGCGTAGACCTGCTTATCATTGTTAAGTGTGAGTATCAGCGACTTCAGTACCTTGAGGCTCTCTGCTGTCCACGTATTGGCTGGCGGGTTGTTCATTGTCACCACCGCAACGTGATTAGTGATCGTATGTTGAATGGCTTCTTGGGTTAATGGCATATCTGAATCCTTTCTCAATGAGCAAATCCAATACTTCGCTACAGCAAGGCCGATTCCTCGGAGAGCAAACGGCGCGCGATGATCAAGCGCATAATTTCGTTTGTCCCCTCCAGAATTTGATGCACACGCACATCTCTGAAATGACGCTCCATTGGATACTCTTTGATGTAACCATAGCCGCCATAAAGCTGCAGCGCTTGGTCGCAAACCTGAAAGCCTACATCGGTTGCGAACCGTTTTGCCATCGCGCAATAAGCAGTGGCATCTGGGTCATTTCGGTCGAGCTTACTGGCGGCATAGCGCACCAACTGCCGCGCAGCCACTAGCTCTGTCGCCATGTCTGCCAATTTGAATTGTAAGGCTTGAAACTGCGCAAGCGGCTTGCCGAACTGCTTACGTTCTTGAATATACCGTGCCGCCTGATTAAGGGCCTGTTGAGCCGTACCGACGGAGCAGGTCGCAATATTTATACGCCCTCCATCAAGCCCTTTCATCGCAAAGACAAAACCTTGCCCTTCTTCGCCCAGTAAATGGCTAGCTGGAACAACGACATTTTCAAAAGTAACCGCTCGTGTTGGTTGGCTATTCCAACCCATTTTGGGTTCTTTGCGCCCATAGCTGATACCACCTGCTTGAGCAGGAACAACAAATGCAGACACGCCTTTGGCACCCGCTTCTCCGGTTCTCGCCATCACGACCAAAACATCTGTCTCTCCTGCGCCAGAGATAAAGGTTTTGCCGCCGTTGATAACATACTTATCCCCCTTTTTTGTAGCGGAAGTGGTCAGTGCAGCGGCGTCTGATCCTGCGTTGGGCTCGGTTAAGCAATAGGAGCCTAACCATTCCCCAGTAACTAACTTCGGGCAGAACTGCGTTTTGGCTTCATCGGTAGCAAAACTGGCTATCATCCAACTGACCATGTTGTGAATCGTCATAAACGCCGTAGTGGACGTACATCCCATGGCCAGTTGTTCAAAGATAATTGAAGCATCTAAGCGACTCAGCCCTAGGCCACCTTGCGCTTCTGGAGTGTAGAGACTCAGGAAGCCTAACTCTCCCGACTCTCTCAATACGTCTTTGGGGAAGATCTGTTTTTCATCCCACTCCGCCGCCATCGGTGCTAAACGCTCATCGGCAAATTGCTGAGCGGTATCGGCAAATGCACGTTGATCTTCATTAAGTTCAAAGTCCATAAAAGCTCCTTCTATTCACTCAGCGCAGTTGGATGGTCAAATTAGGCCCCGTTGGAATATCGTCATCAAACCAACGTGCCGTCACCGTTTTAGTCTCGGTATAAAAACGTACCGCTTGTTTACCATACGCATGCAAATCGCCATAGAAACTGCCTCTCCAGCCTGTAAAAGAGAAAAATGGCAAAGGTACCGGAATAGGCACATTGATCCCAACCTGACCGACTTGAATGTCATGCTGATATTTTCTTGCAGCAGCGCCATTAGCCGTAAAAATGGAAGTGCCGTTCCCGTATGGGTTGCGATTCACTAACTCAATGGCTTCTTGCAACGTATCCACTTCCATACAAACTAAAACAGGGCCAAATATCTCTTGCGTGTAAATCGACATATTCGCTGTTACACCGCTAAACAAGGTTGGGCCAATCCAGTTTCCATCGGGAAAGCCTTCCACTTCACACTGACTGCCATCCAGTTCACACACTGCGCCTTGTTGTTTGCCATCTTCAATTAGGTCCAATACGCGTTGTTTGGCTTGTTCACTGATGAGTGGGCCATAAGCAGCTTGCTCATCGTCCCAAGGCCCTGGGTGTACTTTCGCCATTGCCTGTTTGAGGTCTGTAATCCATTGTTTTGAATCGCCGACAAATACCGCAACAGAAATTGCCATACAACGCTGCCCCGCCGCCCCAACGGAGGACCCCACTAGGTTATTCACCACTTGTTCCTTGTTCGCATCAGGCATGATCACCATGTGATTTTTAGCACCAGCAAAAGCTTGAACGCGTTTAAAGTGTTTCGTACCCGTGGTGTAGATATAACGGGCAACAGGAACCGAGCCAACAAATGACACCGCTCGAATGTCAGGATGAGCCAGCAGAAAATCGACTTGGTCTTTGCGACCATGAACGATTTGCAACACTCCTTTCGGCGCGCCAGCTTGCTCAAATAGTTCGGCTAAACGAATAGAGGTCAACGGCACTTGTTCAGAGGGTTTAAGCACAAACGTATTGCCCGCAGCGATAGCGATTGGGAACATCCACAACGGAATCATGGCAGGAAAGTTAAACGGCGTAATACCGCAACACACACCTAGGGGCTGAATCATTGAGTAACTATCAATATCCGTGGCAACGTTTTCGACGGTTTCGCCCATCATATTGCTGGCAATGTTTGCAGCCTGCTCAACAACCTCTATGCCTCGCCACACATCGCCTTTAGCATCCGCTAAAATCTTACCCGTTTCATGAGAAAGCAGTGTGGCAAGCTCATCATGATGTTCTTTGAGAAGGTGCTGATAACGAAGCATGACTCTGGCACGCTCGGATACTGCCACTTCCTTCCAGGATTGGAATGTCTCTTTCGCATTATCAATGGCGGCTTCCATCTCGTGATCCGTTGAGCAGGGAACGTACGCAATGACATCATTAGTGGCAGGATTGGTCACCTCAACCCAATCCGAAGTTTGAGATTCACGAAACTCTCCACCAATAAACAAGGGAACCAAACGAGTCATCATTTACTCCTTTCTGATTTCAATTAAAGCGGTATTTCAATGCCTATCGCCGTTGCCTCTCCACCACCGATACAAAGTGACGCAACGCCTCGCATCACTTTTTTGGCGTCTAGATCACCGTCGGTACCTAAAGCTTGTAGCTGACGCAAACTATGAATCAATGTCACCAGAATTCGTGCGCCACTTGCGCCTATCGGATGCCCGAGTGCACACGCTCCGCCTTTAATATTGACTTTGCTCATATCAAGCCCAAGTTCTGCTACCGCGATTTGTGTCACAACAGCAAAGGCTTCATTTATCTCCCACAGATCCACTTCGTCAATTGACCAATCCAACTGGGACAACAACTGTTCAATCGCATAAACGGGAGCCAAAGTATATTCAGCAGGTTTTCTGGCGTGTGTGGCGTGAGACTTGATAACGGCGAGTGGCTCAAGACCTTGGTGGATCGCAGTCTCTTCATCCATTAGAACAAGCGCTGCAGCGCCATCGGAAATCGCACTCGAATTAGCAGCGGTCACCGTGCCTTTTTTATCGAATGCAGGTTTGAGTTGAGGGATTTTATCCAGATCAATCGAGCGCGGGTGCTCATCGTAATCCAGCGTTCCTTGTTCAGACTTGGTGTTGAGTTCAATCGGTGAGAGCTCGTCGGAAAATAAGCCTCGCTCTTGAGCTTCCAACGCACGTTTTGCCGACATCACTGCCCATTCGTCCATTTGCTCTCTGGTAAACTTAAGCCTATCTGCGACGTGCTGAGCATAAACACCCATTAAGTGCCCTTCGTACGCATCTTGCAGTCCATCGAGAAACATGTGGTCATACGTCGACTGGTGGCCCATGCGCATTCCCTTTCTCGCCTCTTTCAATAAATACGGCGCATTGGTCATACTCTCCATACCACCAGCAATGGCCGTTCGAATCGTTCCAGCTTTGATAAGATCGTGCGCCAACATGACGCTCTTCATGCCGGAACCACACACTTTATTGATAGTCGTGCACCCTACACTCATGGGTAAATCCGCACCAATTGCCGCTTGTCTCGCCGGGGCTTGCCCACAACCCGCAGGGAGCACACATCCCATGAAGACTTCATCTACAGATGTCACATTCACTTCGTGCATTGCCGCCTTGATCGCCAGTGCGCCTAATTGGGGAGCGGAGTAAGTTTGCAACTTTCCTTGAAAGCGCCCGATCGGCGTTCTCTTCGCGCTGACAATCCAGATGTCTTTTTCCATGATTCGCATTCCCTTGAGGTATATGTGAACACTAGACTGACTGATAACGCCCTTGCATGACATTGCTTACCAAGTGCTACGCCAGTCTTTGTCGCCCTTTCTCACTGACAAACTTTCATACTGCGATTTCTTGACGTTTACGTAAGCATAGCACTAGCCTTTACAATGAGATGAAAAAACACACCAAGTAGGCGTTTATCTTTCAAAATTTGCGTTCGGCCTTTCCGTTGAAGGTTCGATTTCCAGAAACTGGATTTTTATTCGAGGTAAGTATGTTATGGAAAAATACAAGATCAGTGACCTCGCCAAGGAGTTTGATATTACCACTCGCAGTATCCGGTTTTATGAGGACGTAGGTCTGATTGAACCAGAGCGAAAAGGCAACATGCGCGTTTATCAACGCAGAGATAAAATTCGTCTCAAACTGATTTTAAGAGGGAAACGGCTCGGTTTTTCACTGGCAGAAATTCGTGAACTTTTCGAGCTCTATGACATGCAACAAACCGAAGGACAGTTATTGAAAATGCTCAATATCATTGAAGAGAAACAAGCCGTCCTACAACAGCAACTCAATGACATCAGCGTCGTAATGGCAGAGTTGAATGCCGCTAAAGAACGCTGTATTCAAACACTCAAAAGCAAAGAGACATAACCGCTATACTCAAATAGCGACACTGCAATCGGCTTTTCCACCTTACCTCTGATATCGGGAGACGTTATGAAAAGCACCTACGCCCCACTGAATTTCGGACTTGGTGATACCATCGATATGCTCCGAGACCACGTTAATGCCTTTGCTACGGAACATATTGCTCCCATCGCCGCAGATATAGACCGCGATAACCAGTTTCCGAACCATTTGTGGCCTTTGTTTGGAGAAATGGGGCTGCTCGGTGTCACCGTCGATGAAGAACTTGGTGGTGCAGGCATGGGATACCTTGCTCACGTTGTGGCGATGGAAGAGATCAGCCGAGCCTCTGCCTCCGTCGCTTTAAGCTACGGCGCTCATTCCAATCTGTGCGTCAATCAGATTTTTCGCAATGGCACGCCTTCTCAACGCAAGAAATACCTTCCCAAACTCATCGATGGTACGCACGTTGGCGCCCTAGCTATGAGTGAGCCCAATGCCGGTTCAGACGTGATAAGCATGCAACTGAAAGCGGAGAACAAGGGCGACCATTTTGTACTGAATGGCAACAAAATGTGGATCACCAACGGTCCCGACGCTGACATAGTGGTGCTTTACGCTAAAACGGATGTCAATGCAGGTTCGCGAGGTATTACCGCATTCATTGTTGAACGCAACGTCGAAGGTTTCAGCCATGCTCAAAAGCTGGACAAACTAGGTATGAGGGGCTCGAACACTTGCGAACTTGTATTTAACAATTGCGTAGTGCCGAAAGAGAATATTCTTGGCGAGCTGAATCAAGGCGTCGAGGTGTTAATGAGTGGACTAGATTACGAGCGCGTCGTCCTCGCTGCCGGACCACTCGGGATAATGCAAGCTTGCATGGACATTGTGGTCCCGTACGTACATGAACGAGAGCAGTTTGGAAAATCCATTGGCGAGTTTCAGTTAGTTCAGGGCAAGATCGCCGATATGTACTCTCGAATGAGTGCAGCAAAAGCGTATGTATATACCGTCGCAGCGGCTTGTGATCGAGGTAACGCAACGCGTAAAGATGCCGCAGGAGCGATTCTGTACAGTGCAGAACTCGCCACACAAATGGCACTTGATGCAATACAGTTGCTCGGTGGGAATGGCTACATCAATGAATACCCTGCTGGTCGTTTGCTACGTGATGCAAAGCTTTATGAAATCGGCGCGGGTACCTCAGAGATTCGCCGCATGTTAATAGGCCGAGAACTGTTCGAAGAATCTCGCTAAGGGAACATACGACAAGGAAGTCATTATGGCCATTATCAAAAGTAAAACTAAGCCAACTGACGAGTTATTTCTTTCCAATAAAGCTGCGATGGAAACGTTGGTCACTCAACTGAATCAACACATCGAGACCATCAAACAGGGAGGCGGTGAAAAAGCCATTCAGCACCAGAGGCAAAAAGGAAAACTCCCCGCCCGAGAACGCATCGCGCGCTTGCTTGATGACAACACTGACTTTCTTGAAATCAGCCAGTTTGCCGCCTGGCAAGTGTATGACGAATCCATCCCCTGCGCTGGCGTTATCGCCGGCATTGGTTTCATAGCGGGGATTCAATGTATGGTCATCGCCAACGATGCTTCGGTAAAAGGCGGAACCTACTACCCACTCACGGTAAAAAACACCTTAGAGCGCAAGAGATAGCCCAACGTTGCCAACTCCCCTGCGTATACTTGGTGGACTCCGGTGGCGCAAATCTCCCTCATCAGTCCGACGTCTTCCCCGACAAAGAACACTTTGGTCGCATTTTCTTTAACCAAGCGAGGATGTCAGCAAAAGGCATCCCTCAGTTTGCTGTTGTGATGGGGCTTTGCACTGCTGGGGGCGCATATGTTCCTGCCATGGCGGATGTGTCCATTATGGTCAAAGAGCAAGGCACCATATTTTTGGCGGGACCGCCTCTGGTGAAAGCGGCCACTGGCGAAGTCGTGACGGGTGAAGAGCTCGGCGGTGCAGACGTGCATTGTCGTAAATCTGGTGTTGCTGATTATTACGCTGAAAATGATGAGCATGCCCTAATGCTTGCCCGAGAAGCCATTGCCAATGCCAATAGAGCGAAACCGATTAAGCCGGAAAACACCGTGCTACCTCCCCGCTACGATGCTGAAGAAATCTACGGAATCGTGAATGCCAACTTACGACTATCATTCGACGTTCGAGAAATCATTGCCCGCATCGTCGATGATTCTGATTTTGACGAATTCAAAGCCTTGTACGGCAGAACGTTAGTGTGTGGCTTTGCTCGCATTCACGGACACTTGATCGGCATTGTGGCAAACAACGGCATCTTGTTTTCTGAATCGGCACAAAAAGGCGCGCACTTTATTGAACTTTGCGCCAAACGGAAAACACCGCTTCTCTTTCTCCAAAACATTACCGGATTTATGGTCGGGAAAAAGGTGGAAGAAGAAGGCATCGCAAAACATGGCGCCAAGCTGGTGATGGCCGTCGCTTGTGCTGACGTACCGAAGTTTACCGTGATCATCGGTGGGTCGTACGGCGCTGGCAATTATGGCATGTGCGGCCGAGCTTATGATCCAACCATGATGTGGATGTGGCCGAACGCTCGTATTTCTGTGATGGGCGGAGAACAAGCGGCAGGCGTCTTAACACAAGTTCGAAAAGACGCGAAGGAACGCCAGGGAGAAGTATGGTCAGAGCAAGAAGAACATATTTTTAGAGAATCAATCATAGACTTGTATGAAACACAAGGACATCCCTATTTTGCGAGCGCTCGGCTATGGGATGACGGAATTATTGACCCCAAACAAACGCGTCAGGTGTTGAGTCAGGCGCTAACGGCAGCATTAAATGCCCCCATTCCTGATAGCGAGTTTGGCGTCTTCAGAATGTAAATATCCAGAGATAAATTAAGGAAGTAAGTATGCAGGAAATGCAACCAAGCATTATTCCCAACGCCCAAAGACAAGATGATGTTCTTTGGCATGTCGATGACAATGGCGTAGCGACCATCACTCTAAACAGAACAGCCAAGCACAATGCTTTTGATGCTTGTACGATCGACTTGCTGATCCACCGCCTAGATTATCTCGCTTTACGAACGGATGTGCGATGCTTGGTATTAAAAAGTAACGGCAAGCACTTTTCATCCGGGGCCGACCTGAATTGGATGCAGTCGATGGCCGACAGCACGAGGCAAGATAATTTCGTTGATGCCCAAAACTTGGCAAGACTCATGGAAACACTAGATTCGTTCCCTCAACCCACTATCGCGGTTGTACAAGGCTCCGCTTATGGCGGCGCGCTGGGATTGATTTGTTGCAGTGATATCGCCATCGCGAGCCAATGTGCCAACTTTTGCTTAAGTGAAGTTAAGCTTGGTTTAGTTCCGGCAACCATTGCACCCTACGTCATGCGCGCGATGGGGAATCGACAAGCTAGACGCTATATCTTAAGTGGTGAAGTCATTTCAGCCGAGGATGCCGAACGGTTTGGTATTGTGCACGAAGTGAAAGAAGCCAAACAACTTGAAAATGCGGTCGATAGCGTGATCAAGACGTTACTACTTAATAGCCCAGATGCGATGCGCAAAGCGAAAACGCTCTGTCACCAATGTCATCAAAACCCCATCGATCAACAACTGATTCACTATACCAGCAAGCTCATTGCGGACATTAGGGTATCGCCACAAGGCCAAGATGGCTTGCAAGCGTTTCTTGAAAAACGAAGCCCAAGTTGGGTAACCAAATCACAGGACAAGTAATGCTGCCTTCCAAAGTAAATATTGTCGAAGTAGGTCCACGAGATGGGTTGCAAAATGAATCTCCTGTTGCGACCCAGACTAAAATCCGGTTGATCAACTTACTCTCTGATACTGGGCTAACGCATATTGAGGCGGGCTCTTTTGTTTCGCCCAAATGGGTGCCACAAATGGCGGACTCAACAGAGGTCATGAAAGCAATAACAAGGCGAAATCATGTTACTTATTCTGCCCTGACACCAAACCTAAAAGGCTTCGAACAAGCCTTGGAGGCTGGTGCCAATCAGGTCGCAATTTTCACTTCATCATCAGAAGGATTCTGCCAACACAATATCAATTGCTCGATTGCAGAAAGTTTAACTCGCTTCGAGCCTGTAATGCGATTAGCCACTAAACACGGCATCCCTGTTCGAGGTTATCTATCCTGCGTTGCAGATTGCCCTTACGACGGTCCAACAGCCCCTAAACAGGTGGCGAGCGTGACCAAATCGCTCATCGATTTAGGGTGCTATGAAGTATCCCTAGGCGATACCATCGGCACAGGCACGCCAAATCGAATTGCAGCCATGCTGGAAGCCGTCATGTTGGTTACACCTCTCCCCCAGCTTGCTGTCCATTTCCACGATACATGGGGACAAGCGCTCGCCAATATTCATCAAGCCTTGAGTATGGGCATCAATACCATCGACAGCAGTGTCGCTGGGCTGGGTGGATGTCCATACGCTCATGGTGCCTCGGGGAACGTCGCGACGGAGGATGTACTGTATTTATGCCAAGGATTAGGGATCGAAACGGGGATCGACTTGGAGCTGTTAGCAAAAGCTGGCTGGATGATCAGCGAAGAGCTTAATCGAGAACCCACGTCAAAAGTATCGCTAGCTTTGCGTAACCGTATGACATCTCTAACTTAAGGCGTTTATTAAACCTCGTAGTTTGCTTTGATACCAATATCAAAATGAAGTGGCATCCGCCACTTTGATATAGACAGGAAGCCCATAATTAAGCCAGACAACCCTGTTGCAATATTCGCTACCGTCAGTATTTCGAAACAAAACGCAAAGGTTGCGATGACAAGTAGCACTGGCACCGCTTTCAAGCCTGGAACTTTAAAACAAAAGGATTCTTTCAGCGCCACACCGGAAAAAGTGACAAAGACAAAACCAAGAGAAAGCCACACGCGGGATAAGTCTGGATCGCTCACCATGAAGAGCAGTCCCACCCAAGTTGACCAGCTGATGACAGTACGCACAGTTTTACTGTAGACATGGATATTTGCTGCAGTTAATACGCCTGCAATGGCGATGAGCAGCAACACATTTCGATCATAAAATGCCGAACCTTCAATAAGGTGCAAACCCGATATCGTCATCGCGATAAGTCCAAAGGCAAATACGCTAATTCCTAAACGGTATAAACAGACACTTAAAATATCTAAAAAGTCTAGTGATTCCTGATACTCAGTATTGGCCATGCTTCACTCCTAAATTGTTCCCTACCCAAACCTCTTGAAGCTACCTAGGGATAGACAAACGAAATCGACCGCCAGTACGATAAATAATAAGAGAGAATAAGATAAGCACACAGCCTACTAGCTTATTTGCCGTTAGCACTTCGCCATACCACAGCACGCTTAGAATGACGGTCCAAACTGGCTCTAATATCATGATCAAGGCAGCATTACCTGCCTGAACAAATTTTTGCCCCATGGTTTGCATTACGTAACGCAAGCTCGTCGCTAGCAAGGTGCTCAACGCGAACCACCACCAAATGGAGGAGTCAACCTCTGCCGGAAAAGACTCCATAAAGAAAGAAACCAACAAACCTAAACAACCAGCAGAAAAAAGCTGCACGCAAGTAAGCAGCAACACAGGTAGTTTTTGAGAGTATTTGCTGTTCACATTAAAATGAAGCGCCAAAACCAGTGCTGCACCAAGAAACCAAAATTGACTGGCCGATTGTTTCCAGCCACCAACTAAAGAGAGACAGGCAAGCCCTAATACCGCGATAGGCAAAGAAAGCCAGAAAATTCGTTGTGGTCGTTGACGAAACATAACCCACGCAACAATAGGCACAAATAGCATGGAGAGACTCATGATAAATGCGCCTTCCCCGAGCGTGTCGCTGATGGAGATGGCGTAAATCCATGTCATAACGGCACTACCTAACAGTAGCCCGACACCACCAGCAGAAAGCACATCTCTCAAATTCGCTTTCAACAAAGGTCGATAGCACAACGGCAGCAGGCAGAGCGATGCAATAGTAAATCGCGCCCCGATAAAGCCGAAAGGTGGTAAACCCTGTATTGTTTCCTTAGAAAAGATCCAACCAAGTGCCGCGATCATCGTTGTCGCAACCAGAATAACCGTCGCTTTGCGTTCTGAGTTAAACATAAGTACTCACAAAATATGGAACACAGTATCGCAGCAAGGGAAGTTTGCTGCGCTGTTGTATCAATTTGAAAGGAGTTTCTGTCGAACGGAAGTGAAAGCCCGACTCTCTCCTATGTTGTTAAGCAGATTGAAGTTCTGCGGTCGGATACATTAAAGGCAGGCAAAGTCTTAAGGCAAGCGTTTTCGTATACTAAATTGCCTAAGCATCTTATGCATTAAACAAACTGGCTAAAACTTGGACCGGATGTCGAACTACCTCCCCTTCAAAACGCTTAACTTGACTGCGACAGGAATACCCCGTGGCTAACACACGCTCAGTGGGCAGGTTCTTTATATTCGGTTTCCAACTCAGCTGATAAATAGCTTCAGACGTACTTTTCTTATCCACTTCATGGCCGAATGTCCCTGCCATACCGCAACATCCCGTAGGTATCACATGCAGCTTTAAGCCAAAGTGATTAAAAATAGACTGCCAAGATTTCTCAGTCTCCGGTATTTTGGTCTTTTCTGTGCAATGCGCCATCAAATACCAAGGTTCTTCGTCTGATGCGCGTACTGCTGGCCATTCGTTGAGTGCATCCACCAACCATTCATGAGCCGTATACACTGTAAATTCGCCTCGCTTTTCTTTTAAAACCTGACGGTATTCATCACGATAACAAAGCACTAAGGCTGCATCGATACCGATCATAGGAATTTCAAGCTCAGCAACTTGGTTGAGAAAATCCGATGTGTTTTGTGCATTTCTGGCGAATGCCTTAAGGAAACCTTTTACATGTTGAGCTTTCCCATTGGGTTTGAAAGGCAGAACAACAGGGTGTTTCCCTAACCGCTGCAATAACTGAATAAAGTCCGAAACCAACTCGGCTTCATAAAAGCTGGTAAATGGATCTTGAACAATCAAGACGTAATTTTGCTTCACTTCTGGGGAAAGCGATTCTAGATACGCAAAGTCGAACGGGCTCACTCCAAGTGCCTGACATCGACTTTGCAACGTAGGGATCGATAGCACTGGCGAATCAACAAAACCGATGGATGTCTCTAATACCTGCGTAACAGGCCTACTAGATGCAATTCGATTAACCAGCTTGGGGGCTTTTGCCATAATCGGCAGCAGTTGCTCAATATTCGACACCAGATAGTCGCGCAGCGGTCTGCGATAACGAGAGTGATAGAGGTTTAAAAAACGCGCTCTAAAATCAGGTACATCAACTTTAACAGGGCACTGACTCGCACACGCTTTGCACGCTAGACAGCCATTCATCACCTCATAAACTTCATGCGATAGGTCGTCAGATGTGGGGCGAGATATCAACTTACTCAGCTTCTGAGTCAAAAGCTTAACCGATAATGTTTGATTGAGAAGCTGTTGTTCGTTAGCGAGCAAATCGAAGCCACTGTCATTAAGGCGACGCAGCCATTCACGCATTATCCCTGCCCTCCCTTTCGGAGAGTGGCGACGATCGGCTGTTACTTTAAATGATGGACACATTGGGCTATCAGCATCGTAATTAAAACACAGCCCATTGCCATTGCAAGACAGCACGGGCTTAAGCGACTCTCGGACTGCTACGGGGATCTGACGATCATAGTAGCCACGCTTGGTCGCTGTGACTTTTACCATGTCAGCGTCGCTATTCAGTGGTGTGCAAATCTTCCCCGGATTCATTTTATTGTCTGGGTCAAACGCCGCTTTAATGCGCCTTAATTCAGTAAAGAGCTCATCACCAAAGAAGGCAGGTCCATATTCTGAGCGATATCCTTTACCGTGCTCTCCCCACATTAAGCCATTGTATTTTGCCACCAGCGCGACCACATCATCGGACAGTTGATGCATCAACGCTTCTTGCCCAGGATCACACATATCGAGCGCCGGACGCACGTGAAGGACGCCTGCATCCACATGACCAAACATGCCATAATGCAGGTTATTGCGGTCTAGCAACGTACGAAGTTCCGCGATAAAGTCCGCCAAATTTTCAGGCGGTACACAGGTATCTTCCGCGAATGCAATCGGCTTTGCCTGACCTTTGGTCGCGCCAAGCAGCCCAACCGCTTTCTTGCGCATGCCATAAATGGCCTGGATGTCTTGGGGTTCGCGACAGACTTGATAACCGATGATACCACTGCGTCGGTGAGCCATTTCTTTATCGAGAATTGAAAGTAAGCGTTCAACTTTATCTTCAATATCATCGCTGTGACTGCCTGCGAACTCGACAAAGTTAATCCCTTGCATCTCTTTGCCCCGCACATCTGAGATCGCGTGTTTTACCGAGTGCCAGACAATGTCTTCTCTTGCAAGATTGAGCACCTTTGCATCAACCGTCTCTACCGATAGCGCCTCTGCTTCGACCATCAAGGGAGCATTTCGCAATGCAGAATCAAAGCTATCGTATTTAACGTTCACTAATCGTCGCGTGGTAGGTATTCGCGTAAGATTGAGCTTGGCTTCAGTGATAAAAGCTAACGTGCCTTCAGAGCCACATAATACTCTCGTGACGTCAAACTCTTCACTCTTGTCGTTGATGGCGTTTTTTAGGTCATAACCAGTAAGAAAGCGATTCAGAGGAGGAAACTTATCCAGAATCTGTTGACGCTTGTCTCGACAAACTTCCTCCGTAATTTTTAACGCTCGCGATACTACATCACTGTTTAACCATTTGTTTTGTTGAATTGCTTCGGTATCGAGCACCGAACCATCCGCCAGTACGGCTTTGAGCGCCAACACATGATCCGAGGTTTTACCATATTGCAAAGAGCCTTGGCCTGATGCATCGGTATTAATCATTCCACCTAATGTTGCGCGGTTGCTGGTCGACAGATCTGGCGAGAAGAAATAACCATAAGGGCGAACGATGTCGTTGAGTTGATCTTTTACTATCCCAGTTTCCACTCTCACCCAGCCTTCCTGCTCGTTAATCTCTAACACTCGATTCATGTAGCGAGACAGATCAACCACGATCCCCGAGTTCAATGATTGTCCGTTGGTGCCCGTTCCGCCTCCTCTGGGCGAAAAGGTCAGGTGCTTAAATTCATCATGTGCACTGACCTTGCCAAGTATTACCACATCATGATGGTTGGCAGGAAAAACGACCGACAAAGGAAGTTGCTGGTAGACGCTGTTGTCAGTCGCCATGCTCAATCGAGTGGTATAACGAGCATCAGTATCCCCCTTGAAACCAAGCTGTTTAAGGGTGTTAAAGAACTTGATAACCACAGGATCAGAGGAAACCTGTAGCGGAAGTGCAGGAAGCATAATTTGAATCAGTGCCTTACGGTTGTCTTTTTAGGTTCATAACATGAATGTGGAGTTAAAAGCGGTAGAGGCGCTTGGGGTTATCGACCAGAATCTTACTAAACAGTGTCGTATCTTGCGTCCAGTGCCACAAGGTATCTAACAACTGGCCATCATTTGGCATCTCAGCAGCAAAACATGGGTGAGGCCAATCCGAGCCCCAGACGCATTGCTCTTCATTCGCTTCTAACAAAGCTTGAGCAAATGGAGAAACATCGTCATAAGGCGGTGATTGAAGCGACAAACGATACGGTGCCGACAATTTTGTCCACACTTTCCCTTCGGCCTTAAGCTTCAATAAGGTTTGAAAACCAGGATGAGAAATCAGCTTGTTTGTTGGCATATGTCCAAGATGATCAATCACTACGGGCACGGGTAAAGCCCTTAATCGCTGATATAAGTCATCAAACTGCGAAACATCAATTAAGCATTGAAGGTGCCAGTGTCGCTCTGCAAGGCGAGCCGCTAAACGTTCAACATCACGCCACTCAATACCACCTTTAAACAGCAGGTTCATCCGTACCCCACAAAATCCCGCTTCTTGTAGCTCATCCAGCGTTTGCTCGGACACATCCGCATCCACGACCGCGACGCCTTTGTAGTCGTAACCTTGCTGGCGTAAATACCGTAATGTATCAAGATGCAACTGGTTGTCATTGCCATACACACTCGGCTGAACCAGCACGCCATGACGGATGCCTAATTGCTGGTGCAAATGCAGGTACGCGCCGACGCTGGCATCAGGTGGTGTGTAGGTTCGCGTTTCACAGTACGGATAACGTGAAGAAAAAACGTGGGCGTGACAATCAACCGCGCCTTCAGGAATCGCGATTGTTGGTTTATGTACAAATGGGTCAGCCGCTTCACAAAATGGAATTATGCTCATCGAAAATCATCCTGTCAGAAAGGTAGAGGTGCCATCAACGAAAGCACCTCTTGAAGACTTAACTGAAGTTCTCACTCAACCAGTTCGCGATCACGCCAGAGAACTGAATAAACTTAGGATCGTCGTCCAACATCCACTCGGTGTGACCACCTTCCGGCAGTAAGAATAGAGATTTCGGCCCAGGGTATTTCGCGTACAGCGACTTTGCTTCGGTCACTGGGTGAAGGTCGTTTTCTGCACCGTGCGCAATCAAGATTGGCGCGTCTGCAAATCGCTCATCCAGTAGAGCTTCCGGTTTGAAATTGATGAGAGAATCCGCAAAATCCAGATCAGATGTCACTCCGTAGCCCGGCGCTTTGACCAGTTCAGTGAATACATATTCGCGGCTTACTGGATCAAGCGGGTAGATTTCAAATGGATCAATCCCCTGCTTTTCTCCACCAAGAGCAAGACGTGTACGCTCTTCTAACATAAATTGACGGAACGCTTTCCAGCCGTGCTCACCACGTTGAGCAACCTGAACACGTACCGCATCATAAAAGCCGTTCATGGAGATAAGGCCATCAATCGCATCTTGGCAAACTCGGTAAGCATCAAGAATTAATCCCCCCGCCATGCCCCAGCCAGCCAGTACGACTTTGCGGCCTTCCTCGTCAGCGCGCTGTTTCACAACCGCAACCGCGTTCGCGATGTCGCGTACTTGTTCATCCAAAATAACTCGCTCACGAATGCCCTCAGATTCACCAAAGCCACGGTAGTCAAATCCGAATACCGTAAAGCCCTTCGCAGTTAAGGCTCTCGCGTAACGCTCTGGGTGAATATTTTTTTGCCCAGTAAAGCCTGAGCAGACAATAACGATCGGTAAGTCTGGGTTGTTAACGTTCTCGTCAGTAAAGAAAGCGCCATCAAGGCGTAGACCATCACTAATTACTGGGGCTTTTTGTTCAATCATAATTATCTCGTCCAAATGAATGTGTATGCTCGACAAAGAAGTCCTTGTCTTAAGTCACATCATGTTCGAATTTTGATAGCAATAATTTAACAATTGCGACATTCTTATCCAGAAATACGACATAGATGAACTGCCCACTTGGTGACCACAGAGAATGAAAACGACACACACGTATCGCATTGGTTTTTTCCTTATTCCTGATTTTTCGATGCTCTCTTTTTCGGCGGTTATCGAACCTCTTCGAATGGCAAATCGCCTCGCTGGTTGCGATTTGTATCAGTGGGATATTTATGGATTCGAAGATAAAGAAGTGTCGGCCAGTAATGGCGTTTCATTCTCGCCAACACAGTCAATCAACAACATTGCTCATTTAGACTTGCTGCTGGTTGTGGCAGGTATTGGTGCCCATGTTGCTGCTGCGAGTGGCTCGGTGAATCAGTGGTTAAAACAGGCGCTTCGTCAAGGCATCGCCGTGGGCTCGACTTCAACAGGCAGCGTGTTGTTAGCAAAAGCTGGCCTGTTAAAAAACAAAACGTGTACCGTGCATTGGGAGTCCGCCAACAGCCTGGCAGAGGAGTTTCCAAACATCAACGTGACCAGTGAGTTGTACGAATTCGACCCACGCACACCAACTTGTTCGGGCGGCTTAGCCGGTTTGGATATGATGCTTCATTTAATTACAAACCAACATGGGAGCGACTTGGCAAATCAAGTGGCAGAGCAATGCATTCACCCTGCGATTCGACCAGCGCATGATAAACAGCGGATGTCGTTAATCCGTAAGCACAACATCCGCCACCCGCGCCTGCTCGACGCTGTAGAGATCATGGAAGCCAACATGGAAGAACCGCTAAAATGCTATGAAATTGGCGAACAAGTAGGGTTATCGGTCAGGCAGATGGAGAGGTTATTTTTGCAATACTTGCAAGACAAACCAGGCAAATACTACCTTCAATTGCGCTTAGAACGTGCTCAACATTTGTTGTTGCAAACCATGCTGTCCATCACCCAAATCAGCACCGCTTGTGGGTTCAGTTCTACATCATATTTTGCGCGCTGCTACAAAAAACGCTATGAAAAAACGCCGCGTGAAGAGCGACGTTTAGCTTAAGATTGAGTAAGAGAAAAGAAGTTCGATCTCTTCGATCTCATCGTGATGTGTCAGGCGACGTGTCAGACGGCTTATCAGACAACGTGCCTTGGTAAAGCAGTGATAGCCAAGCAAGTACCTGCTCTTTACTGGCTTTATCAAGTTGCAAACAGCCCTCTTCTATCGCTGACACGCGTGAAGCGGGCAGTTCTTTCTCTGCCAAAGTACGAAACTTACCTCGCATCTCGTCTCGACTGAGAGGATTTTCAGGATTACCTCGCGCAATACTGGGAGGCGAAATCAGTTTGTCGCCATTTTTCAACGTCACCACGACATGCGCCCAGCGTTCGGCTGGAAACTTATCATTGTAAGCAGGCTCCTCAATTAACTTCATCCGCTCCGTAATTGCCAAGCGAGCAGGATCTTTCAGTCCTTTGGTGACGGCTTCTACCGTGACCGTATTATCCATGACCGCACTCGCGACTGAAAATGGCAAACTGTACTGAGCCTGCTCGGTTGTCTCTGGGCGCTTGGTATGCAGACACACCGCCTGATGAAAGCTATGAACTTCGATAAATTCAATCTCATCAGGTTCTAGTTTATTTTCTTGTTGCAGCGCTCTCACTGCTTCAACCGCGGGTTGAGCCCAACGACAAACCGGATACGGTTTAAAGTATTGCTCCAGGATATACCAACGCTGCCCTAAATCTGCCCACAAAGCGTGAGTTTGTTGGTCCAGCAGAGTCACGGCTGGCGCGCCAGTAAATCCTTCTTCTGCCAGCTCTGCACTGGCAAAGCCCGCCATTGCTCCCCAGCCAGAGCCGTCTTTGAGCATGGTTGGATGTTCAATACAACGCATCATTTGGCTGCGCGGGCCATAGAACTCGGCAATGCCGAGCGCATGCTCTGTTTGTGCCTCCGTTAATTCTTTTCTTCTTGCAGACACCGCAGCGACGCCCAGCGCATTCCAAGCACCAGAAGTATGGTAGTCACAAGCGGTTTGATGCAGCGCGATTCCGGCGCGAGTTGCTATTTCGTAGCCAATGACGAGGGACGTTAATAACTCTTCTCCCGTAACTGCTGACTCATACATACTGGCGAGCAGCCCCGGCAAAACAGCGACGCCAACATGGCCTTTCGTCAGGACTTGGCCGTCGTGCGCGTCCATACTGTCAATCAACATGCCGCCATATAGAGTCGCCCCACAACCACTGGCCGTGTGATCAGAAAACAGCATCGGCGTATCACCGGCAAACTGCTTCTGCGCGAGTTTGGCTACCATGTTTTGCAGCTGCGTCGCTTTACCAGCTGCGGCGACACCTAACAAATCCAAGACGCAATATTTCGCTTGTTCAATAACGTCAGCAGGAAGCTGTTCAAAGGTTAATTCGTGAATAAATCGATGAATAGATTGCATCGTCTACTGCTCCAGTTTTAGCGTTTTGCCTTCGACAATAGCGTTGTGATCAATGGTGTATTGCTGTCTCGCATGGTAGGCAGCTCGAATCTGGCTTTGTCAATATCGTCCAATGACAAGGTCGCAGTTATCAAGGTTTCACCGTCTTCTGCCTGCGCCAATAGCTCACCCGTTGCAGACAAAATACAGCTTCCTCCCCAAAACCACGCTTCGCCCTCTGGCCCGTAACGGTTGGCCATCAAAACTGGGGTCCCGTAGAGCACCGCATAAAATTTAACGTTAACTAACCAGTTGTCTTCATTGGAAAAGTCTTTACTGACAATACTGCTGGCCGAATTAATCGGCGCGAGCAAGATTTCAGGCTTATCGAGTAGCGCGCAATGAACCAAAGGTGGATTCCATAAATCGGCGCAAATTAAAACCGAGCCTCGCCAATTATCATCAAGAGACACGCTGGTGGTTGCGTCACCAGAATGAAACCACTTGCCCTCTTCAAGCCCACCATAGGTTGGTAAATTGATTTTGCGATGCACAGCAACCACCGTACCACCGAGCAACCAAGCCATCGCGTTGTAGTACTCTCCCGGCGCGGCCTGTTCAACAAAGCCGACAATTACGGACATCTGCGGCGCAAGTTGCGCAAGCTCTTTAAGCCGAGCATCATCACGCTTCATGGCGACTTCACGCACAGAGGATTGGAGCTGGTATCCGGTCAAGGAGAGTTCAGGAAACAGCAATAGCTGCGACCCTAAGGCCGCAGCTTGCTTTATGTAATCCTGATGAGTATTCAGATTGGCATTCACATCGCCTAACTGGGCGTTGATTTGGGCCACACTGACTTGCAGGATAGTCATGGTATTACCCCAAGTTATGCTCAGATAGGAACTGGCTTGCGACTTCTGAGATCGAACGTCGCTCCACATCAACTTGTTGATTCAAAGTCGACATCGTATCGCCATCGATCGCCGCAGAAAGCGCGTTCAGTTGCTCGGCAAGCTCTGGGTTCGCATCTAGCGTTTCTTGGCGAACCACAGGTGTGATCGCGTAATCAGGGAAGAACTGTTTGTCATCCGTTAAAACGGTAAAACCGAATGCTTTGATACGACCATCTGTTGCAAATACAAGCGCAGCATCGACTTCTTTCCCTTTCAGCGCATCATAAGTTAACCCAGTATCCATGCGTTTCACTTGGTCTCGTGACGCTTTGAATTTGTAGGTTTTCTGTAAAGGTCGGAAGCCATCTTTTCGTGCATAGAATTCCGCATTCAAAGCAATGGTCATTGGCGGGTCTTGGCGCATTTGCTCGGCGAAGTCGGATAAGGTTGAGATGCCACGTTGTTTCGCATCGTCACTGCGCATAGCGAGCGCGTAGGTGTTGTTCGCTTTTGAAGGGTTAAGCCAAACTAGGCCTTTCTTGGCATCGAGTTCCTTAACGCGTTGATACACTTGCTCTGCTGGGAGCTTGTCTTTGACTTTGTTATAAATGATCAGTGATGTGCCCGTGTATTCCCAATAAAGATCAATCTGGCCGTTTTCTTGCGCTTTACGCAAAACCGCACTGCCCATGCCCGAACGCTTATCAACGTCGTAGCCTTTTTTGGTTAAATATTGAGACGTAATTTCCGTTAAAAGCTGTTGTTCTGTAAAGTTTTTACCACCTACGACGATTTCCGCGGATGCGTGAAAACTTGAAAGCAGTACACCAACGACCAGCAAGCGGCGAGTAATTTGCTTCAACATGTTTGACTCCTGTCTGTGTTCAATTTTTAGGATTGTTATTGTCTAGCTCTAATAGGGTTACAGCCTTTAGGTACAGTGACATAGGAAACGGCTCCTACCACACTGTCGATAGCGATAGCCAGCATCGCTGTAGGAATAGCGCCTGCCAGCATCATGATGGGTTCATCCAGATCAATACCGGTAAAAATGAGCTCCCCTAACCCACCGCCACCAATTAAGAAGGCCAGTGGAACGGTGCCCACGTTGACAGCTAACGCCGTGCGGATACCGGCAAAAATGACGAACAGCGCATTAGGAATTTCAACCTGAAACAACATTTGTAACTCGGTCATACCAATGCCTGACGCCGCTTCTTTTAAATGAGCGGGCACTTCTTTCAGCCCGATGTAGGTGTTTCTGACAATCGGCAACAACGAGGCAATCGTCAGCCCAAATACCGCAGGCACGGTGCCAATGCCAAGAAAGCTCATTGCCAGCGCAAGAATAGCTAAAGTAGGAATCGTGGTCCCCACATTCAAAACCTGCATCGCCGATTCTGCGACTTTCTGAAAACGAGGACGGCTGAGCAATACGCCGACGGGAATAGCGATTAGGATCGCCAACCCACCAGACAGCAGCACCAGTTCAATGTGCTGAACCGTCAAATAAACCATGTCTTCTTGGTAGTAGAGGAAATCATCGATCGTACCCGCGCCTTGTAAATAAATACCCAACGCAAAGACACACGCCAATAAAACGAAATAGTAGGTTTGTTTTAGCTGATTGGTCACGATGCCTCCTTAGCCTGATGCAATGGCTGTGGCTCACTAAGAGAGGTATCGCGCTGATAAGTTGCGCCTAGATAATGGGTAATGCCGCGCTGTGTGACTTCGCCCACTAAGCGGCCATTCTCGTCAACACACGGCATCCAAACAATGTCGTGCGTGAACATCTTCGATGCGACTTTACGCAGATCATCCGTGGTTCGGGCGATTGTTTTCAGGCCGACATAATGTTCGCCGCAGTACCCCTTCATATTGATTGCGGTAGCTTTGGGCACATAACCGATAGGTTGGTGTTGGTCATTCACTAATATCACGGCGTCGCGATATCCATACGCGTCAATTTTAGTTAGAGCGTCGGCAAGCGTATCGTTAGGTTTCACGTACGCAAAAGTGGTCTGCATGACGGATTCAGCTGTAACTAAGCGTAGACGTTTAAGTGCGCGATCATCTCCGACAAAGTTTTTCACGAAATCATCTTTCGGATGTGCGAGTAAATCGTCAGGCGTATCGTACTGAACCAGATGACCATCGCGGAAAATCGCAATTCTATCGGCCATTTTGACCGCTTCATCAATGTCATGACTGACAAACATGATGGTCTTGTTGAGCTCTTGCTGCATTTTAAGGAACTCATCCTGGATTACTTCACGGTTGATCGGGTCAATCGCGCCAAATGGTTCGTCCATTAGCATTACGGGAGGATCCGCCGCCAGCGCTCGGGCAACACCAATTCGTTGCTGCTGTCCGCCAGACAACTCATTTGGATAACGATTAAGGAAGACACTAGGATCAAGAGCCACCATCTCCAATAGCTCTTTTGCACGCGTCATGTACCTTGCCTTATCCCATCCTAATAACTTGGGAACCACCGCGATGTTTTCGCCAATCGTCATGTTGGGAAATAAGCCAATTTGCTGAATAACATAACCGATGTTGCGGCGCAGAGTGACCGTATCCATCCCAGAAGTATCTTCACCACCAAGGTAGATCTTGCCAGATGTCGCGGGAATAATTCGGTTGACCATTTTCAGCGTGGTGGTTTTGCCACAACCGGATGGGCCAAGTAACACACAAATTTCACCACTGGGAACTTCCATCTCAATGTGATCTGCGGCAGTCACCGGGCCATTAGGCGTTTCAAAAATTTTGGTTAGCTTGTCAATTTTGATCATTTGAATGTCCCTATTATTTATCCTTTATCGAGCAGCGGTTAGGCCCGGTGGCGTTAATCTTTTTTGTAGTCGAATCAATCCGTAATCCGCGATGATAGCCAGAAGGCTGACGGCGATGGCACCAACAATCAGTTGTCGAGGATCACTTTGCGATATGCCACGGCTGATAAACACGCCCAACCCTCCTGCTCCGATATACGCGGCGATCGCCATAACGCCAATATTCATTACTACTGCCGTTCTCACACCCGCCATAATCACCGGGATCGCCAATGGAATTTCCACCATTTTCAAACGTTGAAAAGGGGTCATCCCGATGCCGCGAGCAGCCTCTCGGAGTGACGGTTCTACGTTGTGAATGGCGGTATAAGTGTTGCGAATAATAGGCAGCTGAGAATAAAGCAGTACGGTAATCACGGCGGGCACGTAGCCAATCCCATGACCAATGGTTGATAAGAGAGGAATCATCAAACCAAACAGTGCGATTGAAGGAATGGTGATAATGATGGACGCTACGTAAAGCACCACTTTCGCAACGCGCTCATTTTGTGTGATAAGAATGCCGATAGGTACGCCAGTTAAGATGGCAAGCCCAACAGCCAGAGCGACCAAAGAGATGTGCTCCATGGTAAGCGTACCTAGCAGCGCTAAGTTATCTATGGTGAAATTTAGTAAGTCCAAGTAGGTCTCCCCCAACTGTGATTCGCAACCAAGTTAACAGGAGATTAAATTACGCTACTTTTTATTAACAGTGTTGTAAAATAGCGACACGTTAAGATAGAAATACGAAATATTAAGGAGGGAAATAATTGGCTTTCTCATCACCAAAAAAAGCGCTTTATTGGCGATGAGCAGCAGTAGTAAACAAGTTGATTATATCGGAACTGAAAAAAGCCATTGATAGCATGAAGAACCAACTACAATGAGCGGTTAAATTGCTCCACAGCCTCTACGACACGGCTAGCGCCATCTTGTATTTCGTTCATCACATTCCCCGCTTTTTCTGAAAGCTCTAGCGTATCTAGTGCTTCTTTTTGGCATTTGGCGATCAGTTGGACAGCATTATCGGTTCGCTCTAAGTTTTCAGTTACCATTGTGACAATTTCATCAGTGGTCGCATTGGTTCTTGTGGCAAGCTGTCTGACCTCGTCAGCAACAACGGCAAAGCCTCTACCATGCTCACCCGCGCGAGCTGCTTCTATCGCCGCATTTAACGCTAGTAAGTTAGTTTGGTCTGCAATACCACTGATGCTATTAACCAGTTCACTAATGCGTGATGAGTGCGCTTTGAGCTCGTCAATGGCCGTATTCGCTTGCTGCATCTGGTCAGACAGTGTTTGCACCTTTTCTAGCGTCGAACCTATCACTTGCTGACCTTGCAGTGTTTGTGTTCCGGTCTCTTGAGAAACTTCATTAGCCAATTGCGCAGCCTGAGCCATTTGCTGCTCTTGCATCACCTGCTGGGTGATGTCGGTCGCGAACTTGACTACCTTGTAGAGCTCTCCTCTATCGTTACGGATAGGGTTATAGGAGGCTTCTAACCATACCTCTTCACCGTAACGGTTAACTCGCTTAAATCGGTCTGAAGCAAACTGTCCTTTTGCCAAACGTTGCCAGAACTCGCGATAAGCTTCAGAACCAGCCTCTTCCTGATCGCAGAACATACGATGATGCTTTCCTTTAATTTGATCCAGTGTATAACCCATCGTAGTAAGGAAATTATCATTGGCCTTTAATACATTACCATCTAACGTGAACTCAATAACCGCCATAGAACGGCTCAACGCATTCAGCATGTCCTCTTGCTCACGCGATGTTTTGATCGTTCGCGTAAGCTCAGAAGCAAACACAAAAAAGCTTTCGACTTCTTGATGTTCGTTTAAAACAGGCTGGATAACCGTTCGTAACCACGCTTCTTCGCCGTTGCCTTTAAGTACTTGCATCGCGCCATTCCAAAATACTTTGTCTTGAACGGCTCTCTTCATTCGATGAAAGTGCTCTGTATTGCGCGAATTTGATGGAACCAACTCGGTAATCGGTTTCGCTAAAATATCCGCATCAGTGAAAAAGAGTTGTTGCTGAAGTTTTGTATTTACAGAGGTAATGCAGCCTTTCTTATCCAGCGTTAAGCGAAGCATTTCTTCATCTAAACTGTGTTGGATTTGCTGCAAGCGTTGCAGATCCTGCTTTAATCGTTGGTTTTCTTGCTGAAGCGACTTATTAAAAAACATAACTTTCTCTCATTTGACTAATCTTCGAACTAGTCAACGGTTTATTACTTATATGCCCAATAGCCTGCAAAGATACGATTTCGTTTGATCGTTCTTCAAACGCAATTCCTGTCTCCGAGCTGAGACACCTACATGACATAAGGCTATTTTTCTTTGGTATGACTTAAGCGCAGTATACTGAAATTTCTTCACCGCCCAAGTTGTTTATATATTTATCAATATTAAGGCAATTGGCAGCTATTATAGATCCGTATTAATGCGGATAGTTGTATGGAGAAAGGATGTATTTGGATACAAAAAAAACCCTTTCCATAAAGGAAAGGGCTTTGACTTAGTTCCCAAAATTTTTGCCGTTTTACAGCAGTTCCACCGACTGTTGAGCGATTACCCACTCTTCATTGGTAGGAATAACTAGTGCTTTCGCACCGAGCAACTCAGATGTTGCAATAACACCTGCGTTGCCAAATCTTGCATCTTCGTTGCCTTTCTCATCTTCAACAAAACCTAGCAGTTTTAGGTTTTTCAAGATTTCACGACGAATTGGTAGTGAGTTTTCACCAATACCACCAGTGAAGATGATGCCGTCTAATGAATCCAGAGCAGCTAGGTAAGAAGTAATGTATTTCGCAACACGGTAAGTGAAGATTTCAAATGCCAACTTCGCACGTGAGTTACCCGCTTCCATGGCTTCTAGTACACCACGTGCGTCACTTGTTACACCGGATACACCTAAGAAGCCTGACTTCTTGTTCATCATCTCGAACACTTCGTCTTTTTCCCAACCTTTACGGAAAAGGAACTCGATAACACTTGGGTCGAGGTCACCACAACGAGTACCCATCATTAGGCCAGCTAACGGCGTCAAACCCATACTTGTATCAACACATTCGCCATTTTTAACCGCACTCACTGATGCACCATTACCTAAGTGCACGGTGATAAAGCTGCTTTCTTCAACCGGCTTATCTAGCATTTTCGCTGCTTCACGGCTTACGTAGTAGTGGCTTGTGCCGTGAGCACCGTAACGACGCACTTTATGCTCTTCGTAAAGCTCGTAAGGAAGCGCGTACATAAACGCTTTGGCAGGCATTGTTTGGTGGAAAGCAGTATCAAACACAGCGAATTGAGGCAGTGAAGGGAATGCTGCCATTGCTGCTCGCATGCCTTCTGCATTCGCTTTGTTATGAAGTGGCGCTAGCTCAGCAAGACGCTCAACTTCTTGAATAACTTTTTCATCGACTTTTACTGTGCCTTTAAAGGTTTCGCCACCAGCAACAATGCGGTGGCCTACAGCTACAAATTTTGAGCTCAAACCCAAAGTCTCGAGTAGTTTTACCACTCGCTCAACAGCGTACTGATGATGGTTACCGCCAGCAGGAATTGCTTCAACGGTTTTTTCTCCCTGATATTTCCAACTGATTTCAGCTTCAGGTAGGCCAAAACACTCACCAATACCTGATACCAAAGCTTCACCGGTTTCAGAATCAATAACAGCAAATTTTAATGAAGAGCTACCAGAGTTGATCACCAGTACAAACGAATTAGACATGAAATAGTTATCCTGTTGTAGAGCAGAGGTTGTAATAGCGCTTGTGCGCTGCGTACTTCTTGTTTGCCCCTCTATTATTCAATAATTTTTTAATCTTTCAACAATCTTTTAGTAAAAGCGATTTGATTGAACAAATTTTGTTGATCTGTAGCAAGTTTTGATTTTATTTGAAGACTAAAAAATATGACTTGTTAAACATAATTTATGAATAGGTCAATTTGTACAAATTCAGAGATATGAGCTACGTTGTTTATTGGGTGAACAAAAATAATAAACCAATCAATAAATCGGGGTAATAATGTGCCCACTATTGCATTTCTATTAGTGATCTTAGGTTTGATTTTGCTCTGCTGGGGATGGCAGATGACAAAAAACATCTGCTCGAGAACTGATGTACCCGGGTGGACTTTCCTATTGTTGTTAATCAGCTGTTTCATTTTTGCGTATGCCGCTTTTTTACACGCTATAATGCAAAAACCTATCGCTTCCCTCTTGGAAACCGGAGTTTCTCTCATTTTATTCGGTGGCAGCATTTTTGTGGTGCTGGTTATCAAATGGAGCAACGACTCCATACTAGAACTTCATACCGTTGCTGAAAAAGAGAAGCGTAATGCCGTTCACGACGCACTTACTGGACTCCCTAACCGTAAATACTGCTTTGAGTTAATCGAAGATAGAATACAGTCTGGAGACCCTTTCTCAGTGATCCTTTTCGATGTCGTTAACTTTAAACAAGTCAACGATGCTATGGGACACTTTTGTGGAGACCAACTGCTGATTCAAATTGGGCAACGTCTCCAAGAGAAACTTAAAGGCAGTGACAAAATTTTCCGCGTTGGTGGCGATGAATTTGTCATCCTCACCTCTTCAGCATGCGAGGAAACAGGCAAAAGTCTCATCGAAGAGTTAGATTCGGCACTGTCTAATCGCTTCCATTTAGATGAGTTTCAAGTCTCTTCCCGCGTTGTTTTCGGTGTCAGTACCTACCCTTATGACGCTCTGTCCAATGATCTATTGATAAAGCACGCGGACATTGCCATGTATCACGCCAAACGAAATGGCAACCTCTTTGCATTTTATAATGAGGACATGAACGTCGGGGCCAAGTACCAGCTCGAAATCTCTTCTCGTATTCAATGTGCGCTGGAAAAAGAGGAGTTCCAGCTGTACTACCAACCGTTGATTGACGCACATACTAACTTAGCTGTCGGCTTTGAAGCCGTGATCCGTTGGCATGACGAAAATGGTAAAACGATTTCGCCTAACGACTTCATCCCCATCGCGGAGCGAAGTAATCAAGTGCACAACATCACCATGTGGGTCCTCAACCAAGTTGAAAAAGATCTCCAGACCTTTATAGAAAAAGACATCAAGCTTCCTGTACACGTTAACTTATCTGCAAAAGATCTCTCGTCTAATTTATTGTTCAACCGCTTGGAAACACTGCTCAAGGTAAACCCTCAATTTGCTGACCTTATAAGCTTAGAGATTACTGAAACGATGGCGATTGATAGAGTTGTTGAGCTCAACCCCCTAATTCACCAAATCAAAGGATTGGGTATTAAGATCAGCTTGGACGACTTTGGCACCGGGTATTCATCTCTGTCGCTTTTGAGAGATCTCCCAGTTGATCAAATTAAAATCGACCGATCATTTCTTTGTACCGCAAGCCGGACAGAGGGCACTCGCTCTATCGTTGAGAACACAATAGCGTTAGCGCATGGCCTAGGGTATTCAGTCGTCGCAGAAGGCGTTCAAGACATGGATACACTGCATTTTTTACGCAGCCGTGGCTGCGACATCATTCAGGGCTACTTGTTCTGCCCAGCCCTACCCTTAAACGAAGTAATAACCTGGGTAAATGAGCACGATGAAAAACAAAGCCGTATTCGACGCGCATAAAAAAGCCGAGCATTTCGCTCGGCTTTCAATTCTTGCGGCAATTTAATCAATTGCTCTAATCACTGATTCGTGATTATGCTTCTTGAGTGCGACGACCACGGCCGTGACCACGCTCACCACGGTGGTTACCACGGTGATCACCACCACGGTTACGATCGAAGCGACGTTCGCCACCTTCACGGTTACCATCGCGGTTGCCGTCACGGTTACCACGGAAGCCACCTTCGCGACGACCGCCTTCACGACGATCACCACCACGGTTGCCGCCTTCGCGGTTGCCACGGTAACCGCCGCCATCACGACGACCGCCATCGCGACGACCACCGTCACGGCGACCACCACGAGACTCTCGGAAGTCATCGAAGTCACATACTACAGCACCAACATCTTGTTGACGGATGCGTAGTTTGCTTAGCTTGCCCGCAGCTTCAGAAGTCATTGCTTTTGGTAGCTGAACGAATGTGTGGCCTTGTGCTAGCTTGATCGCACCGATAGAGCCTTTACCTAGACCTAGTTCGTTCGCTAGAGCACCAACGATGTCTTTAACTTGAACACCTTGCTCGCGACCAACTTGAAGCTGGTAAGTATCCCAATCTTGGTTGTTGAAGTTACGACCGCCGTCACGACCACCTTCACGGCGCTCTTTACGACGTTGCTTATCACGCTCAATCGCTTCAACCATTGGGTCTTCGCCAATGTAGAACAGAGGACGTTTACCTTGCTGACGCTTAAGAAGCATAGCAGCAAGCGTTGCTGGGTCGATTTCTAGAGAAGTTTGTAGTTTCTCTACTAGCTCAGCAAATTTGTCTAGAGCTTTGTGCTCTTTCTCTGCTTCAAGCTCAGCGCCTAGCTTAGCTAGACGAGCTTCAGCAACTTGGTCACGTAGAGGAAGTTGAATCTCTTCCATAGATGACTTAGTTACGCGCTCGATAGTGCGAAGCATACGGATTTGGTTAGTGCGAACAAGAAGGATCGCTTTACCTTTACGTCCAGCACGGCCAGTACGACCGATACGGTGGATGTAAGACTCAACATCGAATGGGATGTCGTAGTTGAATACGTGTGTAATACGTGGAACGTCAAGGCCACGTGCAACAACGTCAGTTGCAACTAGGATGTCGATAACACCTTGTTTGATGTGATCAACAGTACGCTCACGTAGAGACTGAGGAATGTCACCGTGCAGAGCAGCCGCTTTAAAGCCACGTGCAGATAGCCAATCAGCTAGACGCTCAGTGTCTTGACGAGTACGTACGAAGACGATTGACGCATCAGTTTCTTCTGTTTCAAGAAGACGAGACATCGCTTCGTCTTTCTCTACACCCTTCACTACCCAGAACTGCTGTTGAACTTTGTCTACAGTGTGGTTCTTACCAGCAACGTCAACCATTACAGGCTCACGTAGGAAACGCTCAACGATTTTCTTAAGCATCGGAGGCATTGTTGCAGAGAATAGAACGCGTTGAGCAGACTCTGGTGCGTGTTCCATGATCGCAGTAACGTCATCAACGAAACCCATGTTTAGCATTTCGTCAGCTTCGTCTAGTACAAACGTGTTTACTTCATCTAGGTGTAGACGTTCACGGTTGATAAGGTCTTGAACACGGCCTGGAGTACCAACAATAACTTGTGCACCGCTCTTAAGAGCTCGCATCTGATCTACGATAGAAGCACCACCGTAAATCTCTAAAACTTTAAGACCCTTGATGTTCTTACCAAGGTTTTTCATTTCAGCCGCAACCTGAATCGCTAACTCACGCGTTGGCGCAAGAACGATAGCTTGTGGTTTACGTTGGTTGAGATCGATCTTATTTAGAAGAGGCAGAGAGAACGCTGCCGTTTTACCTGTACCTGTTTGAGCTTTACCCAGCGCGTCAGCACCTTCCAACAGGTGTGGGATTGCCGCAGCCTGAATTGGAGTTGGTGACACGAAACCCATTCCGTCTAGAGCAGAAAGGATAGAATCATTCAGAGATAAATCGCTGAATTGAATAACAGAATCTTGCATTGGGATCCTACTTAATTAAACAAAAAAACAGTCCCATATGCTCTTCCAATTCGATACTGATTCATCCAGTTACTGATTCCATTCAGACAGGAACACAGCACAGTACACAACCGCGATAAGCCATTAGGGACGACTAAGGGAGGCGGATTATTCCTTAAAAGCAATAAAAAAAGCCAGAAAAAATTGAATTACATCACAATTTATTCTCAATAATGGCATTTTTAGCATATTTTTCCACCAGCCCCACCATTCCCCGTAGATTTGCGCAGCTCGCAGATGAGTTTTTCATCAATATTTAAGCCGATTTCCTGCAATTCGATCAGCAAAATTCACGGCGAAATTGCGCTCCACAGGTAGTAATAATAGCTCGCAATGATTATAGTGTGCCCAACTCCATAGGTAATTTAAGAAAAGATGTTTCAAGATAACCCACTACTCGCTCAGCTTAAGCAGCAAATCCAAGAAAACCTGCCGAAAAAAGAAGGCTCAATAAAAGCCACAGATAAAGGCTTTGGCTTTTTGGAAGTGGACAGCAAGACTAGCTTCTTCATCCCACCTGCGTACATGAAAAAGTGCATGCACGGTGACAAAGTCGTCGCCATTATCCGCACAGAAAATGAACGCGAAGTTGCAGAGCCACAAGAGCTGTTAGAACAAGCCGTGACTCGCTTTATTGGTCGAGTCAAAATGTTCAAAGGCAAGCTAAACGTAGCACCTGATCACCCACAGCTTAAAAAGCTTTCTCTTAAAGCGAAACTAAAGAAAGGTCTCAAACCTGACGAGTTCGCAGAAGGAGATTGGGTTGTCGCACATCTTATTCGCCACCCTCTAAAAGGCGATAACTCTTTCTTCGTAGAAATTTCTGAAAAAATCACAGATGCGAACGACAAAATTGCACCTTGGTGGGTAACGCTTGCTCAAAACGATCTACCAAACTCTGAGCCAGCAGGCATCGAGAACTGGGAACTAAAAGACGACGCCGATCTAGAACGCGTAGACATGACACACGTTCCTTTCGTGACTATCGATGGTGAATCAACCAAAGATATGGACGATGCGCTGTACGCGAAGAAAACCGAATCTGGCGATTTCGAACTGACAATCGCTATCGCAGATCCAACTGCCTACATCACACCAGAAGATGAAATGGATAAAGTAGCACGTGAGCGTGGCTATACTATTTATCTTCCGGGCCGCAATATTCCAATGCTGCCTCGCGATCTAGCAGACAACCTATGCTCTCTGATTGAAGGCGAAATCCGCCCTGCTATTTGCTGTACCGTAACCGTAAATAAAGACGGCGTAATTGGCGACGATATCAAGTTCTTTGCAGCAAACATCAAGTCACACGCACGCCTAGCATACGATCATGTGTCTGATTGGCTAGAAAACGGCAGCTCAGAAGCATGGCAACCATCTGAAGAGATCGCGACGATCGTTCGTGACCTTTACGACTTTTCCCTTGCTCGCGCTGAATGGCGTGAGAAAAACGCAGTGGTCTTCCCAGACCGTCCTGACTACCGTTTTGAGCTGAGTGAAGACAACGATGTGGTTGCTATCCATGCAGATATGCGCCGCAGTGCAAATCGCTTGGTTGAAGAGTCAATGATTACCGCAAACATCTGTGCTGGTCGTACACTGCGCGATAAATTTGAAACAGGTGTTTTCAATACTCACGCTGGCATTAAGACTGAGAAGATTGAAGAAGTGGTTCAACTTGTCAATCCAGAAGGTGCACTGGAATTCACAGCGGAGTCAATTACCACTCTAGAAGGCTTTGCTGCATTGCGTCGCTGGTTGGCTGCGCAGGAAACCTCTTACCTTGATAATCGTATTCGTAAGTTCCAAGCCTACAGTGAAGTAGGTAATCAGCCTCTTCCTCATTACGCTATGGGGCTGGATATCTATGCGACTTGGACATCACCAATTCGTAAGTACGGCGATATGATCAACCATCGCATGTTGAAGGCCGTCATCCTAGGCAAAGAGCCAGTGCAAAAACCTGATGATCAAGTCGGTGAAGAACTAGCTCTGCACCGTAAACATCATAAAATTGCTGAGCGAAATGTCTCAGATTGGTTATATGCACGTACGCTTGCTGATGAGCCGAACAAGAAAACTTGTTTCACAGGTGAGATTTTCGATATTAATCGTGCAGGTGCACGTGTCCGACTTCTCGAAAATGGCGCAGCAGCCTTTATTCCTGGTGCACTAATTCTTGATAATAAAGAAAGAATTGAGTGCAATGGCGACAACGGTACCATCTCTATCGATAAAGAGGTCGTATACAAACTTGGTGATACATTGGAAATTGTCCTTGCGGACGTAAACCAAGAGAACCGCAGTTTAGTTGCAAAGCCAACCCAGGTATTTGCTGAACAACCAGCAGCACAAGCAGAACAGACTGTAAGTGAATAATACCGAATGAAGTTAAAAGGCGCTCTATTGAGCGCCTTTTTTATTTGTTATGTAAAAATGATAAGAACGAATATGCCGAACATTGAGATCATTCGCTTTAATCACTTCACTGCGCGCAAAAGTGAGCGTTACACCGCAACACATAATGGCTTATATGTTGTTGAAGAAGGTGCCCTATTAGTTCATCAACCAAATGGTGAACAGTTTGAACTTAAAGCAGGAGATTTTACTCTCTACAACTCTGCTGATTTGAGCAGCGCAGAAGCCATCCCTAGTGAAAATGGCTTTAAAGCACTGGCTCTAGTCTTCAACCCAAATCTATTCTGTGACTTTAAAAAAGCACACCCAATGCTACGCTCCAAGACGGAAGAAAGGCGCTTCTATCCTTTTTCAGCGCAAGCCAGCAGCGAAGTAGCACAACTAAAAGACACATTGGTCAACTTAGCGAGTCGCAATGCTCCAGACTACACACAAGGTCATATCGCAATGGCACTGCTGTCGTTAATGGTGGAGGTAGAGCCAAACATCCTATCAATCATAGATGACGCAAGCAGCCTAAGCGACTCTCAAAAGGCCATCAAGTATATTGAGAACAATATCGAGAAAGATATCACTCTGGAAGGCTTAGCGGCTCATATGAGCATGTCTATCGCGACCTTAAAACGCCGCCTCGCCGCAGAGGATCTTTCATTTTCACAGATATTAAAAGTGAAGCGGATCAACTTCGCCGCAACCCAGCTGCGCATGTCAGAAAAATCTATAACAGAAATAGCGTTTGAATCCGGGTTTAAAAGTGCAGCGCATTTCAGTACCGCATTTAAATCGGTTTACAACATGACGCCGAAAGACTTTAGAAACCAAGTCGTTAAGTCCAAAGCATAAATCATGGTGACATTGACAGCTGTTAGAGTTGGAGCGTTCCCTATTCCCAAAAACACGCTTGAGGATCGCTTTCCAACTCGGTGAGTAGGTTTTCAAGCGTTTGACTGTATGGAAGTGGCTTATAAGGTATCCACCTTAATAATTCGTTGCGGTACGTTGGGACGTAGAAATACCAAAGCTGATTGCCCTCATCAAACACGATCTTCGCGACGGGAGAGGTATATTCGCAGTGCTGTGAATCAAGAAGAAAATGCGCTCTATGAAGCTCGACACCATTCTCCACTGGCTCATATAGGCACTTACCCTGCTCGACAGGCAGGTTAGCATTACGCGCAGAGCAGAGCGATTGAACTGATTTGTATAAACGACTTGTCGCCATTTGGGACACTGACATCAACGTTCTCCCGATGGATGATAGTTAGAGCTGTCGATCCTAGTATATAACCTTTACACCACCATCGATGGTGATTATCTGCCTACCTCAAACAAAAGGTGGCTATATTCTCATTTACTCAGATTACCATCTCACTTTGCTTGGAAACGCTACCTACATCACCTCTTGGTTAGAAAGAATTCCCTTGTTTAGACCTGACAGTTCACAAAAGTGTAACCTGAACGCAATATCATAAACGCTGCTTTATACCGTATATGGAGTTTAATATGTTACGTTTTACTGTGGCGACGTTATTGGCCATAGCAGTCTCCCTCCCCGCCATTGCAAAAGAAATTAATATCTCTGGGTCAACCTCGGTTGCTCGCGTAATGGATGTACTTGCAGAGGAATACAACAAAACACACCCGGACGATTACATTGCAGTTCAAGGTATTGGTTCTAGTGCGGGTATTACAATGGTTAATAAAGGCGTAGCCGAGATTGGGATGAGCTCTCGCTATCTGACAGAAAGCGAAAAAGGTGAAGATCTCAACGTATATCCTATCGCTTATGATGGCCTAGCTGTTGTTGTAAACCGTACAAACTCTGTAAAAAACCTTTCTCAACAACAACTGTTTGATATCTACAAAGGTAAAATCAAGAATTGGAAAGAGGTTGGTGGTGCAGATCAACCTATCGCTGTTGTCACGAGAGAGGCGTCTTCAGGCTCACGCTACAGTTTTGAAAGTCTGCTAGGACTAACCAAAATCGTAAATGATCGCCTCGTCTCAGATATCAGCCCGAACAACTTGGTTGTAAATAGCAACAGCATGGTAAAAACCATCGTGAACCATAATACTCGTGCAATTGGGTTTATTTCTGTGGGATCAGTAGATCGCTCAATAAAAGCGATTCAATTAGATGGTATTGATCCAACTTCGGCAAACATTAGCAATCACAAGTATAAATTGGCGCGGCCATTCCTAGTGCTCTACAAAGTCAATAAGATTAGCGAACCAGGTAAAGGATTCGTCACCTTCCTTCGTTCAGAACAAGGACAAAAAGCGATTGCTGATTACGGTTACACTCCAGTAAAAAGCTTTAATCAATAAAACCAAAAAGAGAGCATATTAATGCTCTCTTTTTATATGTTTTCTATCGGGCTCTGGAATTAGAAATGCAGTTGAATAACAGAAACGACAACAGCACCAGGTCGACGAATACCTTCGATTTCCACTTTAATTTCACGCTCTATCTCCAAACCTTTTTTGATCGGCGTTACTTTTGTCAACGTGCTGACAGCACGAACGTTGTTTCCTGCTTTAACAGGGTAAGGGAAACGAACTTGGTTTAAGCCTAAGTTAACGACCATTTTGGCTGTTGGAAACATTGGCTTATCAGGGTCCACTGAGTCAGTCAATTTAGGCAACAATGCTAATGTTAAAAAGCCATGAGCGATGGTTGTCTTAAATGGAGATTCAACTGACGCACGTTCTGGATCTGTGTGAATCCACTGCATGTCTTCCGTTACCGCACCAAATTGATTGATACGTTCTTGAGATACATGCACCCAGTCACCAGTGTGAATCACTTCACCAATTTTTTCACTTAACTCGTCATACAGCTTTTGAGCCTCAGGTGCCATTACGATTGGTGTAGGTTGAGGCGCAACCTCTTCGTTAACAGCTGGCTGTTGGTGATCACGAACTTTTGAGAAAAGAAAGCTATTCTGAGCTTTTCCCAAAAAGTCACTCCAATAATCGCGTAGCGTTGGAGACATCCAATTCATAAACTCGGATTGATGAGCAGAAATCGCATCAACTTTGTCTTTAAATAGATTTGTGACCTTCATAAACACCCTTAAAAAATTTAAGCACAACTGGCTATACCAGTTAATTTTGAATTAGTTCACAAAGTCTTGCAAATACTTTCGGGCGAACACCTGTACCCTAAAAGCAAGTTATTTCTTAAATATCATAAAGATAACAATAAAACACCATTTTATTGACTTGCGCCAAGATAAAGTAAAAACTCTATAAATTGCTACTATTTGTCTCTTTTTTACCCCATTTTCAAACTGTTTAACATTACATCAGCGACTATAAAACGAGCAAACAGTACTTCTATTATAATTCAGCACTTTACAAGTCGGACTATGCTCCCTATTATACGTTCCTGAACGGAGAGATGGCTGAGTGGTTGAAAGCACCGGTCTTGAAAACCGGCATACGTTAATAGCGTATCTAGGGTTCAAATCCCTATCTCTCCGCCACTTATTTAGAAAGCTCGCATTTATTGCGAGCTTTCGTCGTTTTAGTACTTGTAAAATGACGGAGGTTCGAACCCCTAGTCGTATACGGCCCCAGAACTTCACCACATTCGAATAAAGAGCCCGCTAAAAATTAGCGGGCTCTTTATTTCTATTTTCTAGTGTTTAAGCAAACTTCTTAATCATTTCAGATAGGTCATTGGTACAACTTTGCACTTTAGAGTTCATCTGATTCGTTTCTGTCATCAGATCATACGATTCACTGTACTTTAAGTTAAGCGACTGGATGTTTTCGTTAATCTCATCCGTTACGTAAACCTGTTCTTCTATCGCTACCGCAATTTGTTGATTTCGCTCGACTACATCCTGAACGAGAGATTGCAGCTGTTGGATGCTCTCTAAAGCCGTGCCTAATAATGTTACCGTTCCAGTCGACATTTCATTGCCTTTCTCTAGCGCAGAAACCGCTGATTTACTGCCCTTTTGAATTCCTTCAATGGCCGCTTTAATTTCTGTTGTCGATTCCTGTGTTCTTTTAGCAAGGGTTCTCACTTCATCCGCAACGACTGCAAAGCCTCTCCCTTGCTCGCCTGCCCTCGCCGCTTCAATTGCTGCATTCAACGCTAATAAGTTGGTTTGTTCAGCAATATCATTGATCACTTCAACAACGGTTCCTATTTGCTCGGTTTGTTGGTTCAAACGCATGACCACTTTAGAGATTTCGCCGAGCTCATCCACCAGCTCTAGTACCGAGTGGTTAACATTATCGATAACGCTACGGCTATCTGTCATCGTGTTCTGCGCTTCTAGCGTAGCATCGGCCGTCGCTTGAGCATTATTTGATATCTCAGATGATGAGGCTTGCATCTCGTTGACCGCTGTAGCGACCGAGTCGATCTCTATTTTCTGTGCACTCAAGTTTTCCGTCACTTGCTGGCTATTAGTCGCAGCACTGTTGGCACTTGCACGCGTTTCTTCGCAAGAGTCTTTTACAGACACCCCGACTCGCCCTAATAGCGCATCTGCAAATTGCTTACGCATCTTCATACCCAGCTCAATTTCAGCCAGATCGTTAATTTTTCCGCAATAAATATACTCCATTAGTGGATTGTTGAAGTCTTGCCTAGCCTGTCTAGCAAGCTTCTCAACTGGCCTGGTTAATACATAAATTGAGAAAACGGAAAGTAATGCAGCAATGCCAAAGGCCACCGCTGGTGATTGATTCATTTGTAGAGTTAGCAAGCCAAGAAGGTTGGAAATGAAAAGAAAGAAGGCTGATCTCATCCACAAACGCGTACGGGGAAGATACATTTGCAATGGTTTACCGTTATTCCGAAGTTTTGAATACGCTTTTTCCGCTCGTTGAACGTGTATACGCTCAGGTTTAAATCGAACCGATTGGTACTCAACAACTTCACCATTGGATTTGATAGGAGAAGCAAACGCATCAACCCAATAATACCCTCCGTTTTTACGTCGGTTTTTCACCATTCCCATCCAGTGTTTTCCGGCTTTTAGGTGCGTCCATAAATCTTTAAAAGCCTGTTTCGGCATGTCGGGGTGGCGTACAACATTGTGAGGCTTACCGATAAGTTCACCATCATCAAACCCCGCGACTTCATTAAAGTTTTCACTGGCATATTTGATATAGCTGGACGTATCGGTGATAGAAACTAGGCTGTAACTCGAAGGGTAATCATATTCCGTTTCACTCATAAACATGTGTCCTTACATTGATTAGTTAAATAAACGGCAAGTATGAGTGTAGCAGCATAACATTTATGCGCATAATGATAAGCTCATTGTAAAATTCAATGAAATTACTGATAGGTCAATTTATTACCTGCAAACATAGTGGCGGTTTCACTCTCAAATAGCACTACCCTTGAGTGCTCACAAGATGCTGCATTGATTAAAATTAATACACAAAAGCGCTTCCTTACTGAGTTCGTAAATTGTTATAAATAAACGATTACAATGAAAACAAGGAAGACAAACATATGACTATTCGTTTTAGTCAACTTGCCGCTCAAGGGAACACGGCTCACCTATTTATTGACGATTGGAAAATAGACACTCAGCAATCTTGGGGAATATTCAGCGCGGATGGGGATATTGGAGCTCTACTTGGAGACCTTATTTGTGGTGAACTTTCACCAATAAGCGGAAAACTTGAGCTTGATGGGCTGTCCGTTGCTCAAGTGTCGTTATCAGAGCAACAGCGATTACTGGAAAGAGAATTAGAAAAGGACGATACAGACTTTCTTGATCGTATCGATCAAGGCAGTACCGTTTACTCACTCATTCAGGAGCGCAGCCAAGACGCTAATTTAATAGATCAGCTGATTACCGATCTCGACCTAACTCACCTTAAACACAGTGGCTTTCGTGTTCTCTCTACAGGGGAAACAAGACGAGTGATGTTAGCTCGCGCTTTAGCAACACAGCCTGATTTGTTACTGCTAGATAACCCATTTACTGGTTTAGATATTGCCCATCGAGCAGCTCTCGCTCACTATTTACACTCGCTTTCTCAAACCGTACAGCTACTGGTCACCTTCTCTCGCGAGTCTGATATGCCTGAGTGGATTGATCGCGTTGCGCTTTTCAGTGCAGGAAAGCTGGACAGTACAATGGATAAATCCAGTTGGGATAATCATCCAATCATTGGACAAATTAAATCTCAGTCCGAGCAACAGAGTGAAGAAATGATGAACTTGATACGTCAGCATCAGCACTCGACACACTTCGACAACCCAATATTTGAACTAACAAATGGGTCTGTTGAATACACTGATAAGAAGATCTTTACTGACTTAAACTGGCGAATAGACAAAGGTCAGCATTGGCAGGTCAAAGGCCCAAATGGCTGTGGGAAGAGCACCTTGCTTGGGTTAATCTTTGGTGATCATCCTCAGTGCTACAGCAATGACATTGATATCTTTGGTAAAAAGCGAGGGTCTGGCGAGACAATCTGGGAAATTAAGCAGCACATAGGCATGGTATCTTCAGCGTTACACCTTCAATACCGCGTTAACTGCAGTGCGCTAGACGTGATTTTGTCCGGTTTTTACGACTCCATAGGGTTGTATAACCAACCCACTCGTAAAGAAGTGGACATCGCAAACGAATGGCTCGACATCCTACATATGAGCCAATACCGAAAAACCTCATTCAAGCAATTAGAGTACGGTCAACAGCGCCTGTTGTTGATTGCAAGAGCCATCGTTAAACAACCAACATTACTGATTTTGGACGAACCATATCAAGGGTTAGATTTTCTTGGTAGGCGTTTAGTTAAGAATACACTTGAGCTCATCGCCCGAGAGAATTTAAGCCAGCTATTGTATGTATCTCATTACCAAGAAGACCGCTTGGATAGCATCAAGAATGAGCTAGAGTTTGTTTTTGATGACAATGACCAATGTTATCGGGCTAACGTTTACCAATCATAATGACTTCGCTGAGCAAGTTGATCATAAGGTAAAGGCTTGGAGTAAAAATATCCTTGATGATATCGCACTCCCATTTTTTTCAAATGGTCGGCTTGCGCCGTTGTTTCTACACCTTCAGCGATGAGTTGTACTTTTAGCTCTTCAGCAAAGTGAACAATAGCTTTTAAAACGGAAGCACTAAGGCTAGGTATACCAATAGTTTCGACAAAACATTTATCAATTTTTAGGTAATCAATACGCATGTGCTGCAGAAACGCCAGCGAGGTTTGACCGGTACCAAAATCGTCGATCAACACATCAATTCCATGTACTCGCAGCGCTGCGATGCACTTTCTGGCTTCAGCATCAATGAGTTGACGTTCTGTTATCTCTATGCCTAATGAGACGTTATTTCGACTTAACTTCCTATCAATGAGTTGAATCTTTCTAATCGCGTTTGGCCCAACTAAGTAACCGGGCGGCACATTAATACCAAGGTGAACAGACTGATTAAAGTCTAATTTACTAAAGTCTTCTGCCGCTTTATCGAGAACGTAATCCGTGAGCAAAAAGACCAATCCACTTTGCTCCGCCGCTGGCACAAACTCATCAGGAGAAATGAACCCTTTATTCTGATGTTCCCATCGCACTAGGGCTTCAAAACCAAATAGTTGACCAGTATCGACGTTAATCTGGGGCTGGTAATACAGAGTCAACTCGCCTTTCTTTATGGCTTTCTTTAAATCCAGAACCAAGCTTCGATGAGGATCGATAAATTTATTTAACGCATATAAGCAAAGATAGATAACAAAAATGATTGGAATTGAATACAAAAAATAGGAAAGTGTTCTTTGTTTGACAAATAGATCACTAGCTTCACTCAAAGCTTCATATTCAAACATTTGCGACGATTTGATGCCAATAGGATTACTTCCCGTTCTTAACGCTTCTTCAGGTGCAACTTGGTCATGGATAAATAAGGCAGAGCGCTTTAAGCGTAAATCGTTATTAAATCCTATCTTCGCATTAAAGTAGTCATGATCAATAATCGTCACCGCTTGATAACCTCGCTCTCCTTCGGTCACGACGAGCAAAAATTGGTCATATACGCTATCCACGTTTCCCAGTGCTAACGCTTGTCCCTCAGGAAATGTAATGTGCTCGGCTAACGGCTTAGAAATTATGCCCAGTTTAGAAGAGCACGTAATGATCCCATCTTTTACAATCAGCATTTCTTCGATATCTCGTTCAAACATCAAGTTTTGCTGAAGCTCTTCACATCGTCTAGGATGCAACAAAGCCGTTCGGTTTTCGGTCTCTATTTGGAATAAAATTTCGTCTGCGATTTGAACATTTTTTTCTAATAGATGGTTGAGGTTGTTTTGCACGCTTTCACGAGCTAAATACAAGACCTCGCTAACAATCAAAGGAATGGGCAACAAAAAAATGATGGCTTTTTTAAAAAGCGCCTTATTCAGCATATAAAAGTAACCTTTTATAAAACCGATTTACTGAGATGGTATCTGGATTCTGATACCCACTAGCAACTCTCGTTTATAATATTATTTATTTAGATTAATTCAGTATGCGAAACACTTGGTAATACCGCAAACTAAACAATGCCTTAATCCCTCCTGTTCCAATTTAGCATCAAACGACTCAAACCTGAGACGTCAATACGACATCATTTTTGAGCCCATCGGTACCGAGGTAAGCCCTCAGTCGTCAAATTCTCACCCTGCGAGAATTACCCATTAAAATTATTTTTCTTTTCTCAGTGATTAAGAATTATATTTGTCGTAATTCATATAACACGTTACAACACTCTCATGACGACAAACAAAGCTAATGCGAACCAGGTAAACGAAAAAGCACTGCAGTTGTTAATGCAAGTTGCAGTTAGTCCATTCCCAGTCTCTGCGAAAACGCTAAGCGAGCAATTGAACGTTCCTTTGAGCAGTCTCTACCGACACTTGAAGCTACTCAAAGAGTGGAACTTGATTGAAGAAAGCGTACACGACAAGACATTTGTCGTTGGCCCGGCAGCATTGCTGCTCATGCATAGCTATGAGACCGCACAGCATGGGTTAGATATGGTCGAAACCATACTGGCTCGGTTGGTACAACAAACAGGGGAAATGGCCGCTTATATGGTACCTGCAGGGTATCGCGCGCTTTGTGTCAGACAAAAAGAAAGTATGCAGGCGCTGCGTTGCAGCTTCGTCCAGGGTCAAAGTCAACCTCTGCTACGTGGTGCCTCATCTAAAGTGATGCTCGCTTTTATGCCTCAAAGTCGATGCGAGAAAATCTTGAGATACTTTAATCAAGATCACCGACGAGACGAATGGGAACAAGAGCTCACAACCATCCGTAAACACGGATATGCCGTCAGTACTTCAGAAATTGACCCGGGTGTTTCTGGCATCAGTGCACCAGTGATGAAAGGAAGCAAACTGATCGGCGCGGTCTCGGTGATGGCTCCGGCCCACCGAGTCGAAAAGGATAAGCAGCGCATTATTTTGCATGTGTTGCAAGCGGCAAGGGCACTACCACCAGAAAGGTAATTCATCATGTTAAGCTTTTTCAAACGCTATAAACTCCACCACACCGTGAAACAGCCACAGCATTACCCTTTTTCTTTTATGACAGTGTGTGAGTATTTGCCTCCCATGTCTAAGGGTGCGTTTGAATTAGCTGATCAAAGTTTAGAAAATGCTAGCGACTGGCTGTACCAACAGCATGATCATGAAACCGCTGAAAACTTTGGTCACTTCAACCACGACAAGCTGGAAAATGGCGAGTTTCAGGAAGCGTTAAGCCTTTCGCTTTCTCGTCATTCTATTCCCGTTTTAGTGACCAACTGTACCGAGGCAATCTTGTCCATGTTACCTGTGGTTGTGTCCTATCGAGACGAAGTGGGTGTGGTAAATATTGGACATGACATGAACTTGAAGCCAACACTTGAACCACGTTTAGGCTCGGCATTCCATTTTGCTCTTTCTCGCTATCAAAACGTGCGATTATTTTTTGCTGGTGTTAGCGAACAAGATACAAAGCAAGAAACGTGGGAATACGCGGAGGATCAAGGTTGTGACTGGGTAACCGATAAAGAGTTTTCTTTTCGTCATCGCAATAATGTAAAGCAGTTGATCGGCAATTACCTCGACCATTGCGACCAAATAATCCTCAGTATCGACCTTGGCTCCCTAAAAACCAAAAACAGCCTTGATGGTACCTCAGAGATTGATATCCAAATGGTTCTACGCACCATTAGGCAATGTCTGGTTGCAGGTAAAGTCAGAGCCATTCAACTCGTAGGCGATCGCGATCGTCTGGTCTATTCGAGACAAACGAAAGCCATACTAGAAGAGTTATATCAAATGGCCCCACTCATTGTTCACGCAGCCTAGGATTAAGTTCTGTTCAGAATCAGGACGCTCAAGCTACTGGTTCTGAATCAACATGGTTAATTATTATCTTTACCAACAAATAGTTACATGAATAAAGCGACTCATGTCACACTTAGCTATTGAACTAATCTCATACTTACGTTCTAATAACGCCACTAAGCTTTGGTATGACATACGAAATAAAAATAGCCAAAGTTCAATAAGTAAGCGGATTAAAAACCAAAAACACCGCCGACATTTCAACTTCTGTGAGCACTTGCTCACGCTCGCTTGATGCCATCTTGTTCCACTTTTTTAGGACATTTGATGATGCGTCTTTGCAGTATTTTCGCTGCGGTTCTTGTTTTACCGCTAGCCTCACACGCCACCACTTATGACGTCAAAGATCTATCTGAGTTAGGTCAACTTTGCTCACACAAGAGCTTTAGTATCGGAAGTGATGGTACGACTTATCACTGTACAGGGAAACTAGTCCTACCCGCAGGTGACAAAATTGTCTCCTCATTACCGGAAAAAGAGATAACGCTAGAAGCAGCTCATGGCATTGTGTTAGAGGGAAACAATACGATTGGTGAACCCAATAAGCGTATCTCTCTACACGCACTCGCTACCGGATTAACGGTTAACAATGAGAAAGCTTCAAGCATTGACGATTACCAAAACAAGCACACGGTTATCTATGGTGATCTTCTATCGGCTTACCCAACAAAGCTGAATAACGTTCTCATCGATGGGGATATAGAGCTAACAGGTGAGGCCCTTCATATTGATGGTGAGTACAACACCATTATTGGTGACATTTTGACTCACAGTACGACCGATATATTCAACGCTAACGTTTGTGGCACCATTGAATCAAAAGGCCATCAATTGCATCTCAAGACGAAGAACCCTTTCCAACGACATTTCGTCGTCGGTGACATTGTGGCGCACAGTTCTCTGCTTATTGATGACATGGAGATCTACGGCACTACTGAGACTAAAGGAGCATCTGCCGCATTGAACGGTTCGTTCTATGGCTCTACTACAGCAATTAAATACTTCCAAACATTGAACTTCAACAACGCTCCAAATCAGCCAAGTCAAGTTTGTGGTGAAATCCAACAAACGCCAGGAAGTGCACAAACGAAAGCACAAGACAACAAATACACGCAATACTGTGGATTAGACGACACTGATTGTCACTACTCCTCTCAGGTCTGTCCGATCACCCCTCAAGATGTTCCGAATTGCAGCATGCAACCTCCATCAGAGAACGACTTCGACCTAAGCGTCACACCATCGGACGATATGGCACTGATGTGCGGCGACGATCTTCCGCAATTTACAGCAACAACAACCAATAATGGAGAAGTTGTAAGCGCAGAAGTCAGTGCTGCCCCATCACACCCTGACTTGTTCACTTTAGAGGTGGTCAAAGGTCAGCAGACATTAAAAGCAAACCAATTTATGTCTGACGACAATGGTAAGCTCGTTGTTCGAGTGGTCCCGAACGATATTGATACCATCGCGTTAGATACGAACTACACGCTGACTTTCACTATGGCAGAAGACACCAGCAAGCATCAAACGGTTAGCTTTATGTTTACGCCATATATGTTTGAGGCCTATTCAAAGACGAAAAGCGCAACTTTAAATGAAATACGCGTTATTGCAGGTAAACCAGAAAACGTGCATACGCGATTGCTTGCTTGTGCTTCCACCGGCGAACCTGTAGTCGCAAGCAACTACAATGGTACTCCTAAGATTTTTCATCCATTGGTTCAACCATTAGGAGGAAGTGAAGGAAACTTTAGCTATTCAGCGGAATTTAAAGACGGCTTGTCTGAACATGGTCTTGTCACGAACGAGTCCGGCATATTTGAAGTGACACTGTCCGATCATTTTGAATGTGAGGGATTTGAAGAGTGCCCTGAAGAAGGCAAAGTGGAAGTGAAAGGGACATTTAATGTGTACTCGCGACCATGGACACTCGCTATTTGTGACAACCAACGTGCTTTGCCTTCTGGCACCTCTGAACAAGGAGATGGGTTTATTGCCGCCGGAGAACTTTTCTCTCTAACAGTGAAGCCGATCATTTGGCAAACTGACGGCTCTGTAAGTGGTTCTGTTGAATCAGCACGTTATTGTGATGCCTCTATCACCCGTAATTTTATGCTTGATGACGCTCCAGCAGCATCCGTTGTCTTGTCGAGTGAGCAACATACGCCATCAGAGACAGCGAACCAAACCTCGAAATTGCTAAAAAGTAGTTACTCACTGGCTCAGGCGCATAATTCAGCTAAGAATGATCAATTCGTCTTTAATGGATTATATTGGGAAGAAGTCGGGAGCTTGAGAGTAAAAACAAACCTAGAAAGTAAATATCTAGGTATGACTGTTAACGAAGGCTATCGTTACATCGGTCGTTTTTACCCAAAATATTTTCAAGTGCAAGACCAAGAATGGCACTACCCACATGGCCAAACTTTTGCTTACATGAATCAACCTTTTGAAAAAGTCACTTACGATGTTGTCGCACTCAATGCGAATAAAGAAAACGTGAAGAACTACGTCCACTTTTCATCTAACCTTCAACAACATTTCGATTTAGGCGAGCTAAGCTCATACTCCGATCGGTTTTTGCCGCCTAAGCCTAAGAAGGTAGACTGGAAACTACTGGGTAACGCGAGTGTTGGAACGTTTGTGATCGAGAAGCCCTCGACCAATGCGACTTGTAACAATAGCCCATGTTGGAAAAAGAACACGACCGATAAACAATACCCTGATGGCCCATTTAATAAAGGGACTAACAGTGACAGCAGCAAAATAGGTATAGTCACGACTAAAGCCGTTGATGAGGTAAATTTCTTTGATAACAGCGAAATGCTCACTCAACAACCGGACATTCGATTCGGTCGTTTGAACTTTCAAGATGTGGGTGGCAACCAAGGCATGGTGGTCAAAGTGCCACTTGATGTGGAAATTTGGCAAAACGGTCGATTTACGACGAACTTCGATGACAGCTCAACAACGGCGAATGGTGAATATTACTTCAGCACGCCAATTTGGTCGCATGCGCCAGCAAACAACGCCCTGCTTTCTGGCGTTGGAACGATGAGTATTGGCAGAATGACCGATATCGTTGCAAGCCAAATTGACTCAGCGCGCGAGCAAATACAATTCCACCTAGATTTAGACAGCTCAGGCAATCGCATCCCTTGGCTGAAATACGACTGGGATAGCTCTACAAGTGAAGAGGAAAACCCACCCGTCATTGTTACGTTTGGTATTCACCGAGGAAACGATCGCATTATTTATCGTGGTGAACCCAATATGCTTGGCCTAAATTAACGCGAAACGGCAAACAAAAAGAGCCCCTCAATTGAGGGGCTCTTTTCATCACAAACTGATGTAATTTACTTTGCGCCACGACGCGCTTTCAGGCGCTTCACCATAGCAAGACGACGCTCTGCCGACCCTTGGTCTGTTGCCGACTGGTTCGGATTATTACGACGACCTTGACGATTCTTGAATGCTGGTTTTGAGTGCAGCTTTTCAATGTAAGATTCACGCTGTTTTGGTTCATAGCCTGCAAGCTCAATACGGCGAATGCGTTGCTGGATTAGATTTTCAACCTGAACCACCGTGAGCTCTTCATCTCGGTTTACAAATGAAACAGCATGACCTTGTTTACCTGCACGACCCGTACGACCAATTCGGTGAACGTAATCTTCCGCTAGGAAAGGCATGTCATAGTTCACAACGTGAGGTAAGTCTTCAATATCTAGACCTCGAGCAGCGACATCGGTAGCCACCATGACACGTGCTTTGCCAGACTTGAACTCTTCTAGCGCACGACGACGAGCGCTTTGAGCACGGTCACCATGACAAACCACCGCTTTGATACCATCAAGTTTCAGCTCTTTTACCACTTCGTTTGCGGTCTCTTTGTAGTTCACAAATACCAACACTTGTTTCCAGTTTTTGCGACCAATTAGCTCTGAAAGCAGTTCCGTTTTTCGCTCTTGATCAACTGGATATAGCACGTGAGCAACTGTTTGTGCCGTAGTATTTGCACGCTCTACTTCGATACGTTTTGGTTTACGCAGAATGTCTTTCGCTAACAGGTTTAGCTGGCTTGAAGTCGTTGCCGAAAACATCATGATTTGTGGGTCTGTATCCACATCCAGCATGATCTTACGAACTGCATGAATAAAGCCCATATCCAAGATACGGTCTGCTTCATCAAACACCAAAAACTCTAAGTGTGCCACCGAGACATTACCTTGTTCGATGTGTTCTTCCAATCGACCAGGTGTAGCCACAAGGATATCAACACCATTTTCCAGTGCCGCAACCTGAGAAGACATTTTACGACCACCGAAAATCGCCGCCACCGACAGATTGGTGTACTTCGTGTAAGCTTTGATGTTGTCAGCAATTTGTTCAGCAAGCTCGCGAGTTGGAGCCAAGATAAGTGCACGAGCAGTCTTACGAGAAGCGCTACGGTTACTGTCTAACAACTGCTGAATCATAGGCAGAGAAAACGCAGCCGTTTTACCAGTACCTGTTTGTGCTGTAGCGAAAATATCATGGCCTTTGCGAGCCATTGGAATCGCCTTCTGTTGAATTGGCGTTAACTTTTCATAACCGCATTCTGCCAGTGCTTTAACCACTTCTGGCGCAAAACCTTGAGATGAAAATGACATTGAGCGTATTCCTTAAACAAACCACTAAAAATAGCTTTAAAAATTTAGCCGTGCACTATACCCGAATTTGAGTGATTTATCTCACTTTTCTCATTGAAACGCTACAAAAGCAAAAACGGCGAACGCAGACAGATTGCTGGCTCACCGTTTCCGTTTAACATTTGTTCGATTTAACGCTTGATGCCAGACAACTGAAGGAGAATTTGCTCAAGTTCATCCCATGGCAACAGCTGAGAATCTATCACTTCTAATCGTGATTCAAACCCTTCTAAGCTGATTTCATTCACCGACACGACTCGGTTGGCAACATTAAACGCGTAGCACCCCTGATCCGTGTTGACCACCGCTTTAACGCGTTCCGCCGTTAAGTCCGAAAGCATTGAGAAAAGTTTATCAAAATCAAACGTGTACTCTGCCCCAAACAACCACCCGCAGCTAAAATACCCTTGCCCTTTGTTCTCTTTGCGCACAAAGGCTTCACCTGGCGGCAACTGGAATTGAGGCTCTTGGTGAGCATGGTCATGATGATGTGACTCGATATGGGAAGAAGCGCTGCCGTAAACCCGTTCGATATCCAAGACTTCTATCGGTAACTCACCGTCATGAATAAGCTTACTGAATACTTTTGAGGGAGATTGGTCCGTCACCCAGTCATTAAACACATCAATGTCGTGACTGGTACAAAGGTCAACCTTACTGCCTATAACCACATCTGCGCTGTCTAACTGGTCCACGAAATTTTGGTTAGAAAGATATTTTTCATCACTTAAGTTACGCGGATCAACCAGAGCGATCGTCGCTTTTAGATCAACGTAAGGTTCATACTGTTCAGAGGTAAGCGTCGCGATAACCTGTTTTGGATGACCAAGGCCTGTCGGCTCAATCAATAAACGGTCTGGTTTTTGGCGCAGTAACGCGGTAATACCGACCGACATCGGCACGCCCGCCGTGCAACACATACAGCCACCCGGCACTTCTTTAATCAGCGCACCTTGGTCGGTCATCAATGCACCGTCGATGCCAATCTCACCAAATTCATTGACCAAAACCGCCCAGTTTTCGTTTTCCGGTTTGTTCTTCAGTAGATTTAAAATCGTGGTCGTTTTACCGACACCCAAAAATCCGGTCAGTATGTTGGTTGGTACTCGATTTGACATGCTTATCTCCGACACGTTAGTGCATTAATGCTCCAGCAAAGTATACGGAGAATGTGACTCGCTTCAACGCTTTTTATCGCGCTCATCAAGCTCATTGCGTGATGCTTGGGTACACATTTTTTGTAGAATGATCAGAGTGACTTATCAACTCTGAACGCTTCATATCAGAAAGATACATACTGGTGTAAATGACGCAGGTAAAAAACGCGATAATAGCGACTACGATGGGAAGAACTCCGAGTGTGTTTTCGAATTTAAGCGCAGCGATAGCCAATGCGAAAACAACGACAGAGATAAGTGCGATAGACTTACTTTTGTTGCTTTTCATGATAACTCGCCTTTCGTAAGGGTAGCCCCTAATACCTCCTGTATTAGGGGAGTGCCAGTTTGAACAACATCCAACCTGACTATTCAATGCTACTCCTTTCGCTACTTGTGAAATTTGACAAAGCTAACATTTATTACAACATCAAACGATGAACTTATTACTAGCTTTCAGACACTTAGTGGACTGTAAAACACTTACTAGCAAATCGACCCGCCGCTGACCAATATGTCGTTTTCATTGGCAATACAAACTTGAGCCACCAGCCTTAGCCCTTCGACTATCATCTCCAGAGACATGGAAGGCTGACTGCCATTTACTGCTTGTTCTGGCAATAATGGGATATGAACAAACCCATGACGAATAGGTTTGTCTTTTAGATAATGTTGGATGCCAATAAAAAAGGTGGTTACATACAAATGTTCCGGCACTGTTAGAAATCTGGCTAGGTATCCCCTGCTTTTGCAGCGTTTGAACAATACGCTTTATCGGCAGTGTCGAGAAGTAAGCATCTGGGCCGTCAGCCACTACGGGTTCATCAATCGGCTGATGACCAGCGTTATCTGGAATACGAAAATCATCCACATTAATTGCGACACGCTCTGGGGTGATCGCGCCACGTCCGGCCGCTTGTCCAACGGTAATCACACAATCTGGCTGGTGCGCTTCTATTGCATCAATAACGGTATTCACTGACTCATGCCGAATCACAGGAACTGGGCAAGTAACGATCATGGCATCTTCTATTGCCGCCCCCTCTAATCGCTTGACCGCTTCTAAGGCGGGGTTAATGGCGTCACCACCAAAAGGTTCAAAACCGGTAATCAGGACTTTCTTCATAACAGCCTTTAGGAAAAGAGTTTCACAAATTATTGCATTCCCCTTCACCCCATCCAATAGCAAAAGTATTGTTGACATAAACCAGACAACATTATGTGACTCATGTCTAACCAGCGAGGGGGTTCACCTTTATTGAATCTAGACAAGTTCCGGACTATCGAGACTAACCATTGATGATTAGTGGCAGGACGAGGCTCTCTCATTACATGACTCACGCAGAAACTTGGTTTCCACGTTTAACTTAGGTAGAGTACGCGACCGCAATGTAATTCGAAGAGATTGAATACAATGAATATTGATAACCATGTAATCGAAACGATTGAAGAGTTAGAGGCATTTCTGCATTTAGTAGAAAGCGGCGCTCTGGGTCTTGAAGGTGTCACTGGCGTTGCGCTAGCCACCTCTAATACCGATGGCCGTCCATTTGTTGCCGTATTAGGAGAAAAGCACCAATTGCTCCTTGGCCGCTGGGTTTCGCAGCACGTATATGACAATGGTAAAGACATTGTTCGTAACGGCCCAACCAGAAAACACTAAGAACTCAGCACCATCTATAACACCATACCGTCTTATACACCAAGCGTATGCTTTGAAAGCAATGCGCTTGGTGTACTTAAAAAATAAAAAAAGAAAAGGCTAGCCTTTATTAATTTTGTCGGTATACTGCACATCAGCTCTTACGGAAAGAGCTATTAATGTAATTAAAGATCAAAGTTTCTCTCAGTTCCACATCGAATTCCTCGTTTACGTTCCTGCGACAAAATAGTTATCTCTAAAATCATATAGTAGCACTTGATATTAGCTAAAAATTCAATATTTAAAACAATCAAATATAGAGGTATCTATGTCTAATAAATTAACTGGTTCAGTAAAATGGTTCAACGAAACTAAAGGTTTTGGTTTTATTTCTCAAGACAATGGCGGTGATGACGTATTCGTTCACTTCCGTTCTATTGTTTCTGAAGGCTTCAAAACTCTTACTGAAGGCCAAAAAGTATCGTTCGTTGTTGAACAAGGTAACAAAGGTTTACAAGCTGCTGAAGTAACTGCACTGTAATTCTTTGTGTGGCATCAACGTTGTTGGTGCCACCATCCCCTTCCACTTATCGCCGCCCTTACTATTCTCTATCTAAGTTTATATACCCAAATCACTTACCTCTCCCACACCGTCATTAATCACTTTCAATAAAGTCACTTTGGTATACATCTTTAGGTAATCACACTACCTATCTTGCAATTCCAGTTTGGAATTAAATTAATCTGATTCATATCTGAATCACTTCGCCTCATGCTTTGCTCATATAAATAAAGTTTATAAAATAAAAGCGATTGGCGAATATAAGAGAAAAAAATGAAATTAAATATATCCGCACAATCAATAAATTCTAATAATTACGAGCACATTATCCCTAGCCGAGACGTTATCCTTAGCCTATTCGATAAAGTTAAAAATCACTTAAGTCACGAGCAAATTTCTCGCTCTACTGGCTTAGATGAGAAACCACAAAAAGACGCTTTAAAAAAACGTTTACGCGCTATGGAGCGCGATGGTCAGTTGATTTTCACGCATCGCCGTGGTTATAAAAAAGTCGATCAAACCGCGTTGGTTTCTGGAAAGGTCAGCATTCACGCAGACGGCTTTGGTTTTGTCACTTACGACAGTAATGAAAAAGACCTTTTCTTACCTAAACACCAACTTACTCATGTGTTTGATGGCGATATCGTACTGGTTCTGAAAGGCAATGCTCAGCATCAAGGACGCTCAAATCATCGTTTCATCAAAATAGTGGAACGAAAAACAACCCACATCGTGGGCTTGTTAAAGAGAAAAGGTTCGAACTTCTATCTAGTGCCAGAAAGCGCGAAACTGACTCAAACCATTCATGTCACACCAAATGATCTTATCACCAAAAGTGCCGGTAAACTCGTTCATTGTAAAGTCACTGCCTATCCAGATCACAGACAATCAACAACGGTTGAAGTGGCTGAAGTATTAGGGCGTCCGGGAGAAGCAGGGATTGAAGTTAAATTGGCGTTACGTCGACATGGCATCAATGACCATTGGGATGATGAAGTTCTTCACGCTGCTTCCGCATTTGGCAATCACGTAGAAGAAAAAGACAAAACGTCACGAGTGGATTATCGAGATTTACCGTTCGTCACTATCGATGGGGACGACGCGAAAGACTTTGATGATGCCGTTTACGCATACCAAATGGACAATGGGCATTGGAAGTTATTCGTTGCGATTGCAGACGTATCTCACTACGTTCAGCCAAACGACCATTTAGATCTTGAGGCGCAATCTCGTGCAACGTCCGTTTACTTCCCCGGATACGTTGTACCAATGCTACCAGAAACATTATCTAACGGTTTGTGCTCGCTTAACCCGAATGAAGACCGATTGGTTATGGTATGTGAGATGACCTTTGACGACGAAGGTAACATGCTAGATTCAGAGTTTTCTGAAGGGATCATTCACTCGCATGCTCGTTTAACTTATAACGAAGCTTACCGCATTGTTTCCCAATCAACGGAAGCAAAAAAATACCAAGGTAAGACCCCAAAACAAAACATTAAACAGCATCTGGTGAATCTCCATCGCTTGTATTTGAACCTATCTGGTCAACGTCAAGTCCGTGGTGCCATTGATTTTGACACGCAAGAGCTTTCATTCACGTTAAACAATAAAAAGAAAATCGCGTCCATCGTTCCGGTAGTTCGAAATGATGCCCACCGAATGATCGAAGAATTCATGCTGTGTGCCAACGTTGCCACTGCTCAATTTTTGCAGCAACAAAAAATACCGAGCTTATACCGCGTGCACTCTGGTCCTCAGATGAAAAAACTGTCTTCATTAAGAATGATGCTTGCAGACAAAGGGCTAACGCTTGCGGGTGGTGATAAACCAACTTCTCATGACTACAACGCATTACTGGAACAAGTACGAGATTTAGATGAGTGTGATGTGATTCGTACCCTACTGCTACGTTCTCAGAGTCAAGCCGAGTATTCGCCGAAGAATATGGGTCACTTCGGTTTAGCCTATGACGCATACGCACACTTTACTTCGCCAATTCGTCGTTACCCAGATTTACTCGTTCACCGCGCCATTCGCGCTAAACTTCGAGAGCAAAAAACAGGCAAGCTACGCAGTCTGCTCATGAAACTAAAACCTATTCGTCAATTGACAGGTGCTGCGAACAACTACCCTTACGATACAAAAGTGATCGAGCAACTGAGTGTGCACTGTTCGCATCAATCTCGTCAGGCAGATGAAGTGAGCCGAGAGGTTGAGTCAGCACTGAAATGTCATTACATGAAGCCATTTATTGGGCAACACTTCACGGGGACAGTGTCTGGGGTCACACACTTCGGGGTATTTGTTGAGTTAGAGGAAAACCGAATCGAAGGTCTCATTCCTTTATCAAGTTTCCAAAATGGTGAGTTCGAATTTGATGCAGTCAAACAAAAAATTTCCAGCCAGAGCACCACGTTTACTTTAGGGACTAAAGTGCACGTGTTAGTTAAAGACGTCGATTCGAAACAAAGAAAGATCATGTTCAATTTAAAAGATGCAGAACACACGGTAGGTTAGTCTGTTGTAGTCTATTTTCTAACCCATTGTTCAAAAATAAAAAATAAGCTTTAGATACCGCGATTAACTTGTGACATTTCGCTGACATCAGCTCATTCTAAAACCCTAATATCTGGCAAAGGAAACGAATCTAACTTTTGTTTCCAGACACCATCGCAGAGTGTATTTCCAACACTCTGTTTGCCTCGAGAGGTTCTTATGACAGCCTAGGATCTCTCGGGGCTTTTTTGCGCCTCTTAAACCCCACCTTATGTTGTACCCAACCCGTTACCAACCACACAAATTGTACTTTTTAACTAGTTCACTAGATCGCGAATTCTGATTTAAGCAACTGATCACACAACCACTTCTAAATTTTGGGTATAAAAGTATCAATACTTTCGTTAACTAGGATGTAAATAATGAAAAACTCGTTTGATCTCACCATGCCCAATGAAGAAGGATACTTTGGTGAATACGGTGGTAGCTTCGTGCCGCCGGAGCTTGAACAAATCATGCGTGACATCAACGCAGCTTATGAGGAATGCAGCAAAGATCCTGAATTTAAAGCGGAGCTTGCTCGTTTGTATAAGCACTTTGTTGGACGACCTAGCCCAATCTTCCATGCGGAAAACTTGTCTAAGAAATACGGAGCAGACATCTACCTAAAGCGCGAAGACTTAAACCATACAGGCGCACATAAAATTAACCACTGCTTAGGAGAAGCCATTCTCGCTAAAAAGATGGGTAAGAAGAAACTGATTGCTGAAACTGGCGCAGGACAACATGGTGTCGCGCTTGCGACAGCCGCCGCACTGGTCGGCTTAAAGTGCGATATTTACATGGGTGAAGTTGATATTGCCAAAGAGCACCCGAATGTCGTCCGTATGAGAATCCTTGGTGCCAATGTCATCCCTGCCACTCACGGGCGTAAGACTCTCAAAGAAGCGGTTGATTCTGCCTTCGAAGCCTACCTAAAAGATCCTGACACACAACTTTATGCGATAGGCTCTGTCGTTGGCCCTCACCCATTCCCTAAAATGGTACGAGATTTCCAATCAATTATCGGTAACGAAGCACGTGTTCAATTCAAAGAAATGACAGGTAAGCTACCCAATAATCTCGTTGCATGTGTTGGGGGTGGATCTAATGCGATGGGGCTATTTACTGCTTTCTTAGACGATGAACAAGTCGCCATTCACGGCGTCGAGCCCGCGGGCCGCTCTTTGCAAAAGGTTGGCGAGCACGCTGCAACACTCACACTCGGTGAGCCAGGTATTATGCACGGATTTAAGTCTTACATGCTTAAAGATGAGCAAGGCGAACCACAGGAAGTCTATTCTGTAGCAAGTGGCTTAGATTACCCATCGGTTGGGCCTCAGCATAGTTACTTAAAAGACATTGGCCGTGTCAATTACGGCTCAATCACTGATGACGAAGCAATTGATGCATTCTTTGAACTGTCTCGCGAAGAGGGGATTATTCCAGCGATTGAATCCTCACACGCTGTCGCTTACGCGATTAAACTCGCGAAGCAAGGAGAAACTGGCTCAATTCTGATCAACTTATCCGGTCGCGGTGACAAAGACATTGATTTTGTCGTTGAACACTACGGCGCAAAATACGGCATTGAATCAATCATTTAGTCCCTGCTTGGTAGGCTAAATGTCTATACAAAAAGCTACCTATTACTAGGTAGCTTTTTGTTTGCGCCTTACTTTCCCTACATGCGCTTTGAAGGCTTAACTACACAGTCCAAACCTTTTACTTTTGAGAAATAGGCATAGCTGAGAAAGCCCTCTTACTTACCACTCCAACTAGTCCTTTAGAACATAATTCGATTAACCGATCAGAGCAGGAATACCCGGAAGCTGACCAACGACAGCAAGCGAACCTGCACAAACGATAAATGCAGTGCCAGGAATCAGGTATTTATCTTTTCGCGACAGTTCGTTGGCACGCTCATGGTCGCCGATAAGTCCAAGGTTATCCAGTAGCATCGTGATTGCCCAGCCAAAGACTGGATTAACGAATGCACAGGCAAAAATACAGATACCGGCACTGAGTGAATCTTTATGCTTGTGGATCATCTGCATTCCCGCTTCAAGAAGTGGTAAGAATACACCGACAATCAAAGCAACACGCAGAACAGGCTCCCACATTGCTAGATCCATTGGATAGCCAATTACCGCCGCAGCAATACACATGAAACCCGTTAACAGTGCGCCACCTGGAATAGGACGTTTAGCAATTGCGGCTGGAATCATGTACGTTCCCCAAGAAGAAGCTAGGTTTCCGCCACCTAATAGTGAGCCAACCCCCTGACGAACAGACGCTCCGACCATCGTGTCGTCGACATCCATGAGTACGCCTTTCGCTTCTTTTGGGTAGTTAAGTTCTTGAAACACACGATGGCCGAGATAATCAGGGGACCACATAGCGACTGCCAGTAGCGCAAAAGGAGTCACGGCAATAAAGTGCTCTAGGGTTGGCCAGCCTAGCTGCCAGCCTGTATCTTCACCCCACCAATAGAATGGACTGAAATTAGGCAGGCCCGGCTCAGTGGTAAAAGCAAACTCAGCTCCCATCAAATAAGCAACAATACCCGCGAGTGCAGAGCACAGAGGGATTGCCAACCAACGCTTGTTGATCTTAGCTAGGTAGGCATAAACCATAACGGTTAGGCCTATGACCACAAACGAAATGTAACCTTGGTCTGTACTTGCAGCCCACGCCTCAGTCTTATTAATCTGTCCGAGCAATCCAACAGCGCCTAGGTAGATCAATAACCCTCCTCGAACCCCAATGCCAGTCAAGGTCATGAGTTTAGAACCGCCTTTAGTCAAAGCGAGAATTAAGCCAAAAGCACATACCATCAAGCCAAGCGCCAGAGGATGCCCTCCTGCGGCAGCAATCATGGGAATCAGCGGTATCATTGGGCCGTGGGTACCGGCTAGGTTTGCGTTCGGGTTTAGGATGGCAGAAAACAAAATAACGAACAGAGCACCCGCGATAAGCAATTCGTAACGCACGTTTTCTGCAACGAACTCCGGAGATAAACCGAACTGAGCAGCAAAGGCAGCAACCATGGCGGTGACCATCACCACTTTACCAATGGTTGCGGCTAATGCAGGCACCCAGTCTTCGATTTCAATACTGTAATCACGTGATGGCAAATGAATACCCCAACGACGAAAGCTCATGATGGTTAAATCATGGTTTAGAAAGTCTTCACGACTTTCAAATTCATGCGGTTTTTTGCGCACATCTCTGTAAAAGGTCTTACTTGAGTCAGACATTGAGCTATCCTTTGTTATATTTCAACGTTGAACTATGCCAACTAGAGTTTCGCTTGGTATACAGACCAATACGAGACAACACCCACATCAAACATCGAGGCCACACCAAGAAAGTGGTATGGCTAATTTTTGATTTGAACCTATTAAGCATGTATTGCTATCGGTAGGAATATTAGACATTAGTAAAAGAACAACAAAAATCTCACTTATTACACAAAGATTTAACATTGCATTAGAGTACGCGGATCTTTAGTGAGAGTTTTTGAACAGCAATTCAACAAGATGAACAGCCGCAACTCCACCTGTGCTTTTCAAGGTAGAAAAACATGTCTGAATTCACACAGGTAATTGGTTAATTTTGCTCATGCAAGTACGCACTAACAACATCAAATCGAGTTGCAACCCAAACCATCACTGCCTAACTATAGATATCTCTGTAATGTATAGTTTGCTAAACTCCACCCTTTGATGAGTAAGGCCCCTAAAATGATGACTGACGAAGAAAGAATCGAGCTGCAACGAAACAACCCACTGCACGGGTTAAAGCTAGAAACTATGTTGCAAGAGTTGGTGGATTTTTATGGCTGGGACATTCTAGATACAGCAATGCGCTTTAATTGCTTTAACACTAAGCCTTCGATTGCAAGTAGTGTGAAGTATTTAAAGAAGACCGAATGGGCGAGAGAAAAATTAGAAAATTTTTACCTTTATCGCTTTAAGCGCATGCCACGCGCAAGTGAAGAAGAATATGATTTACCACCGAGAGCTCGTACGTTCCCTCATGGTCTTGAACCTAAAGAGCCAATGCCGCTAACCGTTGACTCTATCCTCAAGTCACAAGCTAAAGCTGCATCCGCATTTAAAAAACGTTCACCTCGTGGACGTCCGACGCGTCGATAGTACATAACCTTGAAAAGCAATAGAGCCCTACTGGTACCTCCAGCAAGGCTCTATTGTTCTTTAAAGAAATGGCTAGAAGAGAATACTCAAGCTAGTGCGCCCCCTTCTCCAGCGCCTCCCATAAGTAAACTCACATGTAGTTTACGTTTTCTATTGATTACGCTTTTTCTTCTTTTTACCCGTACCTGCTGGCTTTGCTCGCGGCTTCATCGGTAAAAAGTAGGCTTCACTTTGGTCGTCTTCCACTTCAAAGCCCTCTACTTGCTCACGTTCAAGTTGGAACTTATTTTTCTTTTCTATCACTTTGAAATGGTGATAGTCATCGTAATCGATAAGGGATAGCCCTAGACCCACTTCACCAGCACGACCACTACGCCCTATTCGATGCATATAGTCAGCAGGACTACGCGGGAGATCGAAGTTAATCACCACTGGCAGCTTTTCAATATCAAGGCCACGTGCTGCGATATCGGTGGCAATAAGAACTTGAATCTCGCCAGACTTAAAACCGTCAAGTACACGAGTACGAGCGCCCTGCCCTTTATCACCATGGAAAACTTCAGCAGTAATACCGCGTTTTGACAGCTTTTGAGCTAAATGGTTACAGGCATTCTTAGCATTCACAAAAATCAAAGTCTGTCGCCACTGATGCTGTTTGATTAAGTGCGCAAGTACCGCCGTTTTCTCACCTTTATTTACACTAAACACGCGTTGCACCAAAGTGCTGGCTTCTGCGCTCTGCAACTGAACTTCAACAGGGTCGCGGAGCAAGTGCTGAGCCAGCGTCGTGACTTTATCAGGGAAAGTAGCAGAAAATAACAGCGTCTGTTTCTTCTCTGGCAGTAACGCAAGAATCTTATTCAGTTCTTCGGTAAATCCGAGGCTCAACATACGGTCAGCTTCATCGAGCACGAGCGTTTTTACTTGGTCCAACTTAATCGCGTTACTGGATACCAGATCAAGTAATCGACCCGGCGTAGCTACGATAATGTCACAGCCACCGCGAAGCGCTAGCATTTGTGGGTTCACCGATACACCACCAAATACGGCAACCGTTTTGATCTTATCTCTAAGATGGTATGAGTAAGATTTGACGTTGTATGCCACCTGTGATGCCAGCTCACGAGTTGGAACTAAAATCAGGTGAGAAACGAAGTTACCACGGCGATTATTTGATTCATCTTGCTGAACAATTTTTTGCAGAATTGGAAGCGAAAAAGCAGCGGTTTTACCAGAGCCCGTATTGGCACCGCCAACAATGTCTTTCCCTTCAAGGATATAAGGAATGGTATGAGATTGAATGGGCGTCGGTTGGCTGTATTCTAACGCTTCTAGTCGCTCGACTAAGGTTGGAATCAGGCCAAGATCGGCAAATGTCGCTTGCTGTGTTTTATCTGTCATTACGATGAGTGGCTCAGTGCTAGTAAAGGCCGTGTATCTTATGCTATTTCGCGTCTGGATGTTAGCGATAATGGCCCAAACAGAAGATTGGTGAAAGAAGCACTTGCTTATGTTGGGTGAGTAAATGTATGTAAAACCTCAGTACATAAAAACGAACCTAATTTAGGTAAGCTCTTGGCAACTATATGCCACGACTCGAAAAGTAACGCGTGGGTGAATCACCATAGACCCGACGAAACATAGCGATAAAGTTACTGGGCGTCGAATAACCCAAAGCATGTGCAACCGCTCCTACGGACTCTCCGCGAGCCATCATTTCTAACGAATGTATTAGCAGTGCTTGTTGCCGCCATTCACTAAAACTCATGTTTAACTCACTTCGAATCAATCGTCTTAATGTCCGAGATGAGACTGCCCCGATCTTTGCCCAATGCTCCACAGAATGTTTGCTGTTTGGGTCTATTAAAATCGCTTGAGTAACTTTTTGCAGTCTCGGATCTCTGGGCAGTGGGATGTGGAGTGACTCATGAGGGCTATTGACGATTTCATCGGATATTACGGCAAGAATACGTAAAGACTGTATGGATAGATCGTCTGTTTTGCTCCATATCGATGCTCTAACCGATAGGGCTTTCAACACATCGCTCATTTGGATCACACAAGGTCTCATTGGAAACCGCTCACAACTCTCTGGAGTAAACAGTAATGAACGACCTTTCAGAGAACCACAAAAATAAACACTGTGCATCGCCCCCGGGGGGATCCAACCAGCTCGGTGAGGGGGTAGTATCCACGTTCCTTCATCGGTTTTGACCTGAATTAGCCCTTCATCTATACACAGTAGCTGGCCTCGATGATGACTGTGCCAATTATGTGGCCGTTGATCCAAATTGTTGAAGTCGCTCCTTTCATGCTGCCACTCCTTAGCGATCAGTGCGGCGCCATTTTTCCATTCGCTGTAATCAGAGTTTGTCACTTTATTTACTCAATTCCATTTTGGCCATTATTCATTATTTTCTGTCCTCTTAACGTTACCATAGCAAGTTAGCGTTCGAGTAACATTTTAACAACGACCATTTTTATCGAAGGCAGAACCATCATGAACGAACCTATCTTTATTATCTATTACATTACAGCAGGCTTGGGCATTGGCTTTCTCGCTGGACTCGTTGGTGTGGGTGGTGGTGGAATGGCCGTCCCTATTTTTGCGTTTCTGTTTTCACTACAGGGAATAGCTGATACAGAAGTTGTCCACCTTGCCTTAGGGACATCAATGGCTTCGATGATTATTACAACATTAGGCAGCATGCGCGCTCACTACAAAAAAGAGAATGTAGACTGGACAATGGTAGTAAAAATGTTGAGCGGAGTTCTAGTCGGAACATTTTGCGCCACATTCGTAGCATCGTATCTACAGGGGATCTATCTGGCAGGGTTTTTCAGCGTATTCATGTTGTATGTAGCTTATAAGATGTTTCTCAACACTGAAAATGAGTACAACCCGAACCCACACGGGGCTATCGGTAATATGACTGTAGGCTCGGTGATTGGCTCTGTATCAGCACTTGTCTCTATAAGCGGTGCGGGGCTGATCATCCCCTATCTTGTCCAGCAAAATTTTGAGGTAAAACGAGCTATTGGCACCTCTGCTGCGATAGGTTTCCCTGTAGCGCTATCAGGAAGCCTCGGTTACATGTTAAACGGATGGGAAAATACAGATTGGAACAACTTAGTATTAGGATACATATACCTTCCTGCAATGATCAGCTTCTCCATTAGCAGCTACTTAACTACTAGCCTCGGAGTGCGTTGCGCAGAGTATTTCCCAAATAAAGTTCTTAAGAAAATCGTTGGTATTTTGTGTGTTCTTCTAAGTTTTAAAATGCTGGGACAAGTACTTAATTAGGGCAAGTAATACAGTCATCAGTATGTCTTGCAATATGTTGTGGGGACAAGCCTGAAAAACTTACTTCTCGCTTTGCAGGTCCAGGCACACAATGTGTAAGAAAGCTCCGCATTGTTGTTATTCTTATGACTTTGTTAAACCAGCCAGAATTACATCCAAAATTTGCTGGTGATTGTCCTTTCTGGAAACCTCGTCACGCTCCTGGCAAAGTGCTTCCTCCCCTTCTGATGCGAGAATTTTAATGCCACGCTCAGTACATTCTGCGAACGCACTAAACTGACTCGCACTGGGGATCTCTTGAAATGTCACATTGGGAAGAGCAACAAGTGATTCGGCTGGTGTCAGTGCGGGATGTAGCCGATCAGAAAGCGTCACCACGGTGATAGCATTGTTCATCAAGGCCAGAGTTTCAGGGACAAAAGTTTTCGTTAGCTCAGGGTTGACAACGACGACCGATTTCAGTTTGTTTTCAGACTGAAATCGGGGGAATTTTTGATCCGGGATGCTGGTAATATCAACGTTATTTTCACGTAACCAATGACAGTCTACATTGGTGGCGTTGTGACACGATGTTCGATATTTTTCCGGGCTTATTTGCGCTCCGGAGAGCATCAGCATAGATGTGCCACCCAGAAAAAAGCCGACACCCTGCACTGCATCTGTATCTACGCCTCCGGACAGTATCCCGACCGAACTTAATTCGTTCAGCCCAAGCACCAAATCACTAGTCCTGAAAGTGATTTCATCAACAGCCATTTCTGCATTGATTTCGTTCGGTGCAGGAGGCTTTGGTACCACAACGATATAACCTTGTTTCGCTAGGCCCGAAGCTATCCAACCACTATGGGAAAATGCTGACCGTGTTCCGCCCTGCGACAAAAGCACAACGGGAAATTTTCCACTTGCTAACGGGGCATCTAACTGCGTTTTGACTGTTAGCGCAGAATGGTATTTCGGCTCATTCGTACTGGCGCTGACACTGACACACAATGTAGCGAGTAGAAACGACATTATTATTTTGGTTTTCATTTTTACCCCAGCCGATCAATACATTACTCTGCACGGCATCTGGAAAAATAACGCGCAGGAGATTCTCCATATATTTTGCGAAACATAGCAATAAAGTTACTTGGAGTCGAGTAACCCAAAGCGAGTGTTTGCTTTGAACTACGCCAACAAGCTTTTGGACATTAATGAGCTACGCTAACCTCCCTAATAATCGGAATTGACATGAGGAAATGTATGGCAAACCTTAGTTGGAACGCTGAATATTTGTCTAAGGCTGTTGGTGGAACGTTTTCCTCCATCGGTTAGGGGTTACCTCATAACGCTCTTTAAATTTATCTCTGAAAATGAGAACTGAGCTAAACCCTGTTTTTGCAACAATCTGTTCAATAGACAAATCTGTAGATTCAAGTAGATCCTGAGCCAAGTTTAGTCGCTCAGCCGTCAGCCATTCTCCAAATGACATACCTGTAGCTCTATTAAATTTTCTCGTAAAAGTTCGGCGGGACATCATCACTGAATCTGCTAGCTCATCCAGTGAATATTTTTGATTGATATCACGCCTGATATTGTCCATTAATGCATTGATACGTGAATCAGATGTCGTCACAGGTATAGGTTGATCGATAAACTGAGCTTGCCCACCGTCTCTGTATGGAGGCACAACCATTCTTCTTGCTACTCGGTTCGCAATCGTACTGCTGTAGTATTTTCGGAAAACATACAGACAGCAATCGATACCTGCGGCAGTACCTGCTGAGGTTATCACCCCGCTATCTTCAACATATAAGGCATTCGTATCGAGCGAAACTTCTGGAAAGCGTTGACTAAAATCCTGTTCTAATTCCCAATGTGTCGCAGCTCGTTTCCCCGCTAATAAGCCAGCATAAGCGAGAACATAACCACCAAGACATAAACCGACAACCAATGCGCCTCGGGCATGAGCACGACAGAGAGCATTGAGCAACTTTTCATTAGGGCGCTCGTCAATTGTTCTCCAATAAGGTACAACGATGATGTCGCAATACTCTAGGAAATCAAGCTGCGCCTCGGTATGAATTTCCATACCGATATCAGATAAAATCGGTCCTTCCTCTCCAGCGACAAATTTAAGCTCGAAAAAAGCTTCATTAAGGGTATCTCTTCCAAACACAATGCTAGGGACAGAAATATGAAACGGGCTAAAGCGATTGAAAACAACAACAGCAACGGAAGGAATTTTATGGTTTTCATTGAGATACATAGTTCGTTTCCAAAGTAAAATGCACAGAGCAATGTCAATGAATCACTCTGTGCCGTTATCAACTCTAACTCTGTAGTTGCTTCATAATATCAACCTCATTGAAGTGCGCTCGTTTTTCGATGATTTTGCCGTCTTTAATCTTTAGCTGCATCATCAATGAAAATCGAACCTTCTTCCCTGTTGGCTTCAAATTATGCATAGGTGCCGAATGAACGCCTTCAAATATCATATAACAAGCTACTTTATCATCATGAGCGAAGATGTCATGTATACGGAAAACAAAGCCAGGAAAACCGTCCATATTTCCCTTTTCCTGAGTAAGGAAACCGTTGATATCTAATGGTGTATCTACTTGTGGGTAGAAAGTGAATTGCTCATGGCACATTGAAGCTACTGCATCATAATCATTGCCCTCTATAGCCCTGTAGAAAGACTTCACTAGCTCAATATTTGTCTCAGATGTCATTACCAGCATACTCCTAACATCAAACTAAAGTGTTACTGTTTCACCATCTTCTGGAACAAACACAAAATCGCTAATCATATTTGCAACTGCGTATTCGCGCATTTCTTGAGTCGTTACCAATACATGGTTAACTGCGCCCATATGAGTCGCAACGATTTTTGCTTTAGGAAGTACTTGGTGTGTTTTTAGTACATCTTCTTTACCCATGATAATAGGTCCAAAGCCCAGTACATGCGCCCAGCCAGTATTGAGAATAACGACACCAGGTTGTTCTTTTTTCATGGTTTCTTCTACACTTGGGATCCAAATCGTATCACCAACCACGTACAATTTTTCTTCATCGGCATGAGAGAAGATAACGCCCGTCACTTCACCCAAAATTTCTGCCATTTGTTCATGCTGGAAAGCAGCTTCTGGGCCATGCTGGCAGACTGTACGTGTAAATGAAATACCGTGATATTCAGTCTCTTCAGAGAAAATTTTAACGTTGGTAAAACCTTGTGATAGAAGAATAGCTTCATCACCTTCGTGTTGTACAAAAATCAATTTATCTTTAGGTATCACATTTACTGCTGTTTCATCCCAGTGGTCTGGGTGAGTATGAGTTAGCAAAACTGCGTCCACATTGATGATGCTTTCAATAGGCAAAGGCAATTCAACTGTTGGATTGCGTAAGTGTGAATTTGCTGTTCCTTCAAATCCAGGGTAAGTGCCTTTTGGCGCTAACATTGGGTCAATAAGAAATGTTTTACCTGCATAATCGATGATTTGTGTTGCATTGCGAATTTGTGTGATTTTCATAATTGTGCTCCAGTATTGCTGTGCTTTGCTGTAATGGAGTCATTTTATGCAATAGGATAGACGCTCAAAAGTGGCTTAAAGGACACATAAGGATACTATTGGGACAAAACTTGTCCTTGGTATTGGTTGTTATTAGATAAATTGAGGGAAACTAATAGAAACCGCTTTAATGATCATTAACTGACGTAAAACTGTTTGGGGCAAAGGTGTTGCGATTAAAGTAAGCGCAATACTCCAATATTAATGCCCCAGAGTTCAGCTTAGCTATTCAGTTAAGCTAGGCTTTTTACAACAGCTACTGCTGCTAACAGCAAAAAAACTGTACCACAACATTGATTGAAAACTCGCCCATTGGCTAAAAGCACTGTTTTAACCTTATCAGCCAATCTGGCCACGATATACTCTACGGCGAATTCAATACAAAGAAAGCTGAATGTTATCACCAAAAATTGGGGGATGAACGCCTCGTCGGGGTTGATAAACTGAGCTAAAAAAGCAGTGAAAAATAGTAAGACTTTCGGGTTAGACAAAGCAGCGAAATAACCTTGTTTAAATAGCTCTTTCGGCAGAACAGACACTACAGTCGTTGTTTGCTCAATGCTGATTGAAGATGCGAAAAACAATTTGAAACCTAACCATGCAAGATATAAAGCTCCCAGCCATTGAAGACCAATCATCAATTCAGGTTTTGCTTCTAGTAATGTACCTAAACCTAGCATAGCTACCGTAATCAAGATGAAAAAACCACTCACGCCACCACATATTGTCCAAATTGTCTTCTTATAGCCATATCGTGCACCGTGGCTGAGTGCTAAAAGCGAGTTAGGACCTGGGACACAAGCAAGACCCAGCGCAGACAAAGCAAAGACACACCAAATTTCAAACGTCATAACCAACCAGCAAATTGAGAACTTAAGGGAGATTAGTATCTCTCAGTTCTCAATTTATCTATGGTATATTCTGGACGTAAAACATGAATATTTAGACTTAAGGTTCAATACAAATGAATGAAAATAATGGTGTCCGATTTTTATTGATACCTCTAAATAACTTTAACATGCTTCCGTTTGGTGGCTTCTTAGATAAACTCCGATTCTCCGCAGATGAAGCGGATCACAGTCAACAACGATATTGCTCATGGAAAGTTGTGTCTCACAGCAAAGGGTTAATCATTTCTAGTAGCGGAATCCCTATCAGAGTTGACCTCGATTTTAGTGACGTTAAGCCTGCGAATTTTGACTATGTGGTTTTCTTTGGTAGCCGCACTGCAACTGAATCTCAGCAGCAAGCCGCTTATTATCGCTCTTTTGTTCGAAATATTGTCGCCAATGGAATACCAATTGTCAGCATTGATAACGCTTGCTTTACTCTAGCTGAGTTAGGGCTACTTAACCGTCATCAAATTGTGGTTCATTGGCGGCACCATAGCGAGTTCAAAGCAACCTACCCTAAAGTAATTGTAAGAGATGAGCAGCTTTATCACTTTGATAAGGAGCTAATCAGTTGCACTGGCGGAAGTGCCACTATCGACCTTGCGGTGGCAATTTTGCAAAAGCATGTCGGTCAAACAAAGGCAGAAAAAGGGTTAGCGGATATGCTGGTTGATGAAAATCGTAGCATGCAACACCGTCTAAAGTCGTCAGAGCAAGGAGTACACAGGAATCGTCATATGGATAGAGCGATTTCTTTGATGCAAGAAAACTTGGAACAGACAATGACCGTAGAACAGGTTGCTACGCTCATCGGGATTAGTCGACGACAGTTAGACCGCTTATTTCAGCAAAAGCTCAGCATTTCAGCGAGTCATTATTGGCAAGAATTACGTTTACAACATGTGTACTGGCGATTGAAACATTCTAGTCATGACCTTGCCCAACTTGCAGATGAAGTGGGTGTTCGGGATATCAGCTATCTATGCAAGATTTTCAAGAAAAGATTTGGCTTAACACCAGGTCGATGCAGACGCGACTCGATAGCGTGATGGCTATGTGTGTCTAGCGAGCGACCTTTCAACATTCAATGGTCTTCAATTTCTGGCTCATTATAGAAATTTGGGGTATGCAAAGTTTTCTGAAAGTGTCATGAGCATTAGCTCTAAATGATTTTGGGGCAATACTGAGTTACAGTCCATAAAGCACCCAATCTCTTCAGATCAAAGAGTTATTGCTATTATCATATACTAAAAACAACGCCAACAAGCCCTATCCATATGTTATTTAAGGAAAATAATGAGTTCAAAAATAACCATGAGAACTTATAACAAGTACTCGAAAGGACATTCTCACAAATATCATCAAATCGTGCTCCCTACCAAAGGGTACATTGATTTAATCTTAGATGGAGAAGTTTGCACTATCGCTTATGGTGACTGCATAATCATTAGATCCGGTTGCTACCATGAATTTAAAGCACGAGAAGATTTCCGATTTCTAGTCATCGATATTTATGAACTTCCCGACTTTCTAAGTCACATTCAAAGTACCGTTATCCGGCTTGATGAGTCAGCCAATACGTTTGTTCGATATGTTGAAAAGCAACTTGAGGTGGATTCTATCGAAGAATTAGAAGAATCTATTTTGTCACTACTATTCGCGATCCTCGCTAAACAAGATCTCGGGAATAAAATCGATTATCGGATACAAAAAAGTCATCCAGTATATCAATCAAGATTTATCCAAGAACTACTCTATTGAAGACTTGTCGGCAGTAGCATGCTTAAGCCACACACAATTCAAAGTGGTTTTTCGAAAAAATATGGGGCAGACGCCTTTCAAGTATCTTACGAAATTACGCATGGAGAATGCTAGAGTATTGCTCAACAATACAGACCTGCCAATATCAATAATTTCAGAGAAAGTGGGCTTCACTTGTCAGTCTTCATTCACCCGTTGCTTCAGTAATCATTTTTCTCAATCACCGAAACATTATCGTGCCAAGCGTTGAACTTTTTCAGCAGGAAAACGACGATAGAAGACAATGGCCAACGCAACAACAAACATCCCGACTATAGTGAGCAGACTGATTTGAGTGCCAAATAGCGCATAATCAAAAAAATATGCCAATAACGGTATCGCATAAAATAACACGCTAACTGATGATGCCCCATCTTGCTTGGTCATGTGCATCAGCAACAACAATGCCCCTACTGAAACCCCCACAGACATCCAAACAAGTGATATCAAAAATTCTGGCGTCCAAATAATACTCCCCCCAACCAGAACGTTGATCCCCATAAGAATGGGGGTAGCTAGTACACTCTGGCACATTGCACTCAATAACACATGACTGACAATACTCGCTTGCAACACCGTACCAAACGTTATAGAAAAAAGAGCAGCAATGCCAAATACCACTCCATATGCCGCTAATTGCGTGAGGTCTTTCGCGCCATAAATCGAAATCACTAACCCGAGAAAACCCAACAGCAAAAGTGCCAATTGACGACGACTGACTTGTTGCTTACATAAAAATGGGGTTAGCAGCGGTTGTAAGCCCAGAATTAGTGTCACCAACCCCGGAGAAATTCCGGTATCAATCGCCAAAAAATAAAATGACAGATAACAAACTTGAAGAAGTGCCCCTACCACCAAAATTCTTCGTAGCTCAGTTTTTGAAGGGCTACGAATCAATGATGGTTTACGGTAAGAGTAAAGCCAAAACAACATTATTAAGCAACACATGGAAACCAAAGATCGGGCTGCTAGGAAGCTCCAAACTGATGCGTATTGAAGCCCGAACTTAACCACCACCGCACCACTACTCCAGATAAAAAGAAATAGGAAAGGAGCTAACTTATTCATAATCAAACTCATCAGCTTAAACGTTAAGATTAAAGCTTATCGGGTAGTCTGGATGCGCTTTTAAAGAATCATAAGGAAATGAGACGTGCCCCTCCAATGCTGGTTTCCGAGTAGAAAAAAAACAACATATCTCTTGTTGCATCTTTAGCAGGATTGGATGCTTCTACTGCCGTCAAGCTATGTTTTCTCTCATTATCGCAAATCAACAAAGTATCAAGGAAGTTCAAATGTTGTTTCTCATCCAATATAAATGTCGGATCAGCTTCGTGCCATTTTAATGCGTTTTTTTCTTTCATATGATGAATAAAGGTTTTGGCGCTATGGTCTGTCATATTTTTGTGCCCCAATAATGTTGTCATTGTGTGGTCAACACCATCAGTATGTACTCCCTCTAGAGCAGGCTCACCGACCAAGCTTGGAGAAGTAACTGTACGCAGATGGAAAACTGTCGACACCCAATTTGGAGAATCGTAGTTCAAATACTTTCGTGGAGCCGTTGCGACATCATGGCAAACAAGGTGCATAAATAAGAGTAAAGATTGGAAGATAGAATTATGTTGTAGTCGGTCATTTAAGCCTCGAAAATGTCTAATATCCCCCGAATCATGGCGAACAAAGTCCTCATCAAAAGATAGAACAAATGGTTGAAACTCTGTTCGATAACAACATTGCTTTTCCAAGTTATAGCAAAACCTTCCATTTCTTGAACGTCTAAATGCCAACGTTGGATCATTAAATAGCTGCTCACTAATTACTTTCATTTCCTCCACATGAGCTGGATTTTCCCCAAGCTCTACCAAAATATTTAATAATTGTGTTCCTGGAATAAATACACTCCGATAGTTGATATAACTTTCCTTTATTTTCTGTATAGTTTCTTGAGTCGATTTTTTCATTTACTAGCCGTAACGTCTTATTATTTGTTAGTGAATTAATTAAAGCCCATAACAATCTCTTACATAAAAAATAAGTTAGAGCAATTTCCAGTCACAATATAAACAATCTATTACTTATAATTTATACTTAAAGGACGGTAATCTTTTGAGAAAAGGCGGAAGTGATAACGCAATATTTAACGTCAAAGACATGAATAACGACTAGAAAATTTAAAGTGAGCCATCTATCTGGGCCTGTTTTAATATTCAATTTAGCTTGGAGATACAGCAAATCAGAACAATTTTTTTGCAATGACGGACTTTTTGTTAGCAGGAAGTTAATTAGTATGTTTCGTCCACTTAGATTTTGGTCGCAACTCACTTTGGGGCAAAGGTGTGTTGCAGTTCTTAAATGGGGAAGTGTTTTTCCTCATATTCCTCAACCAATGCAGCTAGCCTTTCAAGTTTACAAATTAGTCTGATATTTGCTCTATCGAAAGGTATTGAGGTTACTTACCTTGGCGAGATTTTTTAAAGTGCTCAATACCGTGTTGTATGCGACATTCAACACTTGTGCTGTTTCCCTAACTCCAGAGCTATTCATTGACATATCGACAATTTTTTCTTTTACATCTGGCTTGCGGGCTTCGTAAACTTAATCGAGTTGAAAGCCCTTTCGACATTCGATACACCTGAAACGAGGAAAGCCAGAATGCCCTTTTCCATGTTCACGGACGGGCTCTGTTTTATTACAGAAACGACATTGAACTTAGATAGTAGCCATGAGTTAAAAAACATCAGAAACCAGGTGGCTATATTAACATCTATCAACCAATTTGAGTCATGACCAATGAAAGGATAGTTAGGTTTTTATTGCGTAAATTATCGGTAAGAATAGTGCATATAACAGGCAATAAGCCAGGTGTGTAGAATTATTCTATTTTAGGGATTTTGCTCTAAATCTAAATGAATCTTTGCATTTCAATTTCAATAAAGCTTAGTTATTGATCATGTTTCTGAGTATGCGAATTATTATCAATTATGCATATGGTTACTCATTGTCTAGTTTGATTTGTGTAACGTCACTGCAGCACGTATTGAGCGTACTACGCTGATTGTCTGTGTTTTCGTGTTGACAGTTTGGTACTAGGTAAAATCAACAAGACTATGATTTCAAGGAACATTTTATGTTAAAGAAACTACTAAGTTGTTGTATCACCTCCGCGCTCTGTTTTCATTCTTCTCTCGCTTTTTCGCAACCCAATGAGATTGCGGACAGTGCAGAGTTACAACAAGCTCCCGACACATTGCCTGCCACTTTGATGCTTGCACCGGACGACATCGCCATTGCAGATCGCTACATAGTGGTATTTCAACAACCGCAAATGATGGCGAGCAACTCAACAGAATTCGAGCAATTCACGCAACAGTCTGTAGACCGTATGTCTGGTTTGTATTCGATACAAGTGGAGTCGGTTTTTGACCACTCGATAAGTGGATTTGTCGCTAACTTGAGTCCTGAGCAACTGAAAGATCTGCGTTCTGATCCTCGTGTGGACTACATTGAGCAAGACAGAATCCTATCGCTTGACCCAATAGTCTCGGCAGACGCAAATCAGACCAATGCCATTTGGGGACTAGACCGAATCGACCAACGTAACTTGCCACTCGATAACAACTACAGTGCCAACTTTGATGGAACTGGTGTAACGGCTTATGTTATCGATACTGGTGTGAACAATGCACACGTTGAGTTTGGTGGGCGCTCGGTTTCTGGGTATGACTTTGTCGATAATGATGCAGATGCAAGTGACTGTAATGGACACGGTACACACGTTGCGGGCACCATTGGCGGCAGCTTGTATGGTGTTGCAAAAAACGTCAACCTTGTCGGTGTGAGAGTATTGAGCTGTAGCGGTTCGGGTTCTACATCTGGTGTTATCGCCGGTGTGGATTGGGTGACTGCGAATGCTTCCGGACCTTCAGTTGCCAATATGAGTTTAGGTGGCGGTCAATCTGTCGCTCTCGATAGCGCGGTGCAAAGTGCGGTTCAGTCAGGTGTCAGCTTTATGCTAGCAGCAGGTAACTCCAACGCCGATGCATGTAACTACTCTCCAGCACGCGTTGCTACAGGAGTGACTGTCGGCTCGACCACCAGCACGGATGCACGTTCGAGTTTTTCAAACTGGGGCAGTTGTGTGGATGTGTTTGCACCAGGCTCACAAATCAAATCTGCGTGGTATGACGGTGGTTACAAAACCATTAGTGGTACTTCGATGGCGACGCCACATGTGGCGGGTGTAGCAGCATTGTATCTTCAAGAAAACAGTTCACTGTCTCCAAGTCAAGTAGAGGACTTGATCGTTAGCCGCGCAACAAGCGGAAAGGTGACGGACACAAGAGGCAGCGTGAACAAGCTGCTTTATAGCTTAACGGATACTGATTGTGGGCAAGACTGTGGTGGCCCAGATCCAACACCGGACCCAGAAGGCAAGTTAACCTCGGGCGTGCCAGTGAGCGGTTTAAGTGGCTCAAGCGGTCAAGTAGCGTATTACTATGTTGATGTAGAAGCTGGGCAGCGCTTAACAGTACAAATGTATGGTGGCAGCGGTGATGCGGATTTGTATCTCCGTTTTGGTGCAAAACCGACACTGAATGCATGGGACTGCCGACCTTTCAAATACGGTAACAATGAAACATGTACGGTCAGCGCGACACAAAGTGGACGTTATCACGTCATGATTCAAGGTTACTCAAACTATAGCGGTGTCAGCATTCAAGCTAACTACTAGTTATTATTCTCGTTATTAAAAGAGAACAAAGCCCGCTTTTCGGTGGGCTTTGCTTTCGAGAATACTGCGTTTAATAGGTGGCGTTCGATGCTATTCAAACGCACCGGCCTTTTTCTTCAAGAACTCAACTCGAAGCGGCATCGAAGCTTTCTATTAGTTAGTAGTTAGTACACCGCATAAGTCGGGTTCTCCAAGTCGTGTACATCAAATAGGATGCGAACTTAATCTCCTCGAGCTAACTCTTTCTCCATCATAAATCTTGGCATGATGGCAAACCCAAGATGATACAAAACAAATTCTTTACCGTGACCGCGGTTCTCACTTGCAATTTTAGGCTGTGAGACAAACGCGTGACCTGACCTTGGCTGTTGGTCATCGTGAACGATATGGTGGCTAATCCGAGAAGATTGTATCCACTCAAAACTCAGACCCTATACTGCACATGTTGATGGGCTGACAACGGTAACATTGGATGAAATGGGCCTTGAACCACGCAAGATCATTATAAATGGGAACTATTAGGCAAAGAGACGATCAAACGAGGTAAATTGGAATGGGGCAAAAACGTTACAAACCATACAGACACGCCACTGATATAAGTGTTCTAGTCCTTTTCTATTAAATTATTAATAACTAAGTATATTGTAAAGAGAGTTGTGGTCAGTTAGCACGAGCAGTAGGCTTGTGCTAGCCAGGGCGCCTGACATTGGGAGAGCACTAAACATAAACCTTGGATTCTGCTACCGTAAAGCCCATATTTAATTTGAGAGAGATGGATAATGAACGACAGTTGGGCTAACTTCTTTCCGTACTTTGCTGGAGCTTTTAAGCTTATTGTACTAGGTATTGGAGCCTACTTAGCTATTAAATGGCATTTTGATGAAGAGCGAAGAGTAAGGGAGGCCGAAGGCGTGGTATTCGATAAACCAAGCTTCAAGAAAAAGTTCGCAATGATGCTAACCTTCCCATTCCTTCTAGGTCTTCTAGTCCTTCTCGTTATTTATGCAACTAACTGGTTTCTCTACTGACGGAATTTATTGATACGATCAATGTTTAAGCTCTCAACGGGTTTGGAGCAAAAAAGAGTCAGCCTAACGGTCTGGCTCTTTTGATGAAAACACATGGTATCGTGGAATAACTAGGGAAGCTGTGGCAGGTTACACTCACTTACTCCTTAGGCAGGTGACCAGTTTCCTTCGCAAGCTTTTGCATCGCCTCGGCAAACGTTGTTGTCCCGCCTTTAGCTTTAACCTGTATTACCTTATACCCCATTTTTTCCAACGCTTGGCGCTCTGCCAAAACAGCTTTGTCATCTTGCTGGCTACCTTGAGCTGGCTGATGAATGTAACATCCCTCTAATTTACCATCTTCGACCAATTGGTGGTGTTTCAGTGCATCGATATCAAAATTCATAATAAGTCTTTTCATTAAAAGTGGGAGTTTCTGTGGCTAGTTACATACGCTTCAAAGGCTTCACGACACTATCTAAGCCTTCAATTTTGAGCGCTAAACACAGCTTGAGCAAATCCCCTAGTTCGCCGCTTGGCCAGCCCTTTTTATCGAACCACAGTAAGTATTCTTCAGGTAGGTCGATTAACACTCGCCCTGCATATTTCCCAAATGGCATTTGCATTCTAGCGAGTTTAATGAGGTTTTCTTTTTCTAACATAAGTGACAAAGATTTGAGGTAACTCGTCCAAGAGTATCACTGCCGCCCTCTCCTCACCAGCAAATCGCACTCACGTTTATTTTGGCGGCTTTGACTCGCTTTGTGCTAGAGTACGCGGCATAAAAAATGAGAACGAGAAAGCAATGAAGTCACCTTGTCGAGCAGCATGTAAAAATAACGCCGGAATATGCTCTGGTTGTCACCGAACGATGGATGAAATCATCCAATGGAAAGACAAAACCGATCTCCAACGAAACACGATTATCGAACAAATCGCAGGGGAAGATTCAACGCACAATTGTCCTGAGTGCGGGACTCAAGCCCATTGTGATATCGCCGCAGGCAAAGAAACCTGTTGGTGCTTTACTATTGAAACCCGTGATTTACCCAAGCCAAGCGCCAACCAGCTGTGTTTGTGCCGAAAATGTCTAGAAAAAAAGCCAGTCGCATAATACGACTGGCTTACTGTTCTGCGTTTTCTGACTGGTGTTTATTTAGCGGTTAAAGCGGGTGCTTCAAACCTAATACCATCCCACCCTCTCACCATAAAATTACGAATATTCTGGTGATCGCTGTTCTCTGGATGCTGCAATACATCTTCACGATAAAAACGGCCAAAGCAGGCTAGTGTCGCTTCTTTGTCTAGGTTATTTAGCAAGCCGAAAGCGAAGATCTTACACGAACCGTTGTTCTCACCTGCATTGTTTTGCGTCTCACCATTAACAAAAGCGGTTGGCTCAAACGTATAGTTTTCTTCGATCACCGCCATCGTTGCTTCAAACTCGACCTGCTCTGGTGAAGCTGCCAATAAATCTAAAAACGATTTTAATTCCATTATTCCTCTATCCCTATTTCATCATTTTGATGACACATTAGTTTCATAAAAAGCCAATATAAGAGTCATCAATCATACATATATTCAGAGCCTTACCAAATCACACGTCATTCAGCGCTCTATCATTCCAGTTGCGGAAATGGACAGCAGCATAAAACCCATGCTGATTGACAACCTATCGGACTGATAAGGAGATATCATGATCACCCCTTTAAAGGCAATCGGTGCACTCGCATTGTCATCACTTGCCATCGCGTGTTCATCACAACCCGAAGATACCGTGGCTTCATTCGCTACACAATGCAAACCTACCACTGCGCCCGTTGCTGGGGAAACGTCAATTCAAGGGTTAACGTTTATCGGGACATCCGTTGCTGATGCACCATTCGACACATCGGCAGCTGAAATCGTCAGTTATGACGCCTGTACAGATAAGCTCTATGTGGTTAATGCTCAAGCAAAACGTATCGATGTACTTTCTATGGATGACAACGGCGTACCAACGCAAAGCGCATTCATTGATCTCAACAGCGCTGGCGAAGCAGCGGGCATTGAAATTGGCGCAGCAAACAGTGTCGCTGTATTCAATGGTTTGGTAGCAGTTGCGATTGAAAACAGTAATAAACAAGCGAATGGTATTGTTGGCTTGTACCGCTCCGTCGATTTGTCATTAGTCTCGACTTTCCCAACAGGCGCATTACCAGACATGATTGGCTTCTCGAAAGATGGCCGATACATCGCAACCGCTAATGAAGGAGAACCAAACAGCGATTACAGCATTGACCCTGAAGGTAGTATCACTTTGTTCGATCTGAGCCTTGGTGTTACTCAAGCAGAAGTGTCACAAATTGGCTTTAACGAATTTGATGATTCACGAAAAGCAGAGCTTCCAAAGAATGTGCGTATTTCGGGGGCAAACGCCACCATCGCACAAGATCTAGAGCCTGAATACCTCACTTTTGCAGATAACGGTAAAATCTATGTCGCGCTACAAGAAAATAACGCCATGGCAATCGTCAATCCAGAGAGCAAATCAGTAGAGCGAATTGTTGGCTTAGGTGAGAAGTCTTGGTCGGACGCTAAACTCGATGCATCCAACAAAGACAAAATTATTGGAAACTTGAAAAGCTACCCACAACTGGTTGGCTTATTTATGCCTGACACCATCGACAGCTACTCAGTGGATGGGAGTACTTACATCGTATCTGCAAATGAAGGCGACGGGCGTGAGTACGGATTCAAAACCACTCAAGAACACTGCGACAAAGCAGGCTTGATGTGGGATGAAGACGATTTCCTTGGTACAGATGAATACACATCTGAGCAAGGGACCTGTCTAAGCCATGTTGATGAAGTGCGCGGTAAGAAGCTGAAAGTAGCAGCAGAGCACCCACTGGCAGAAGCACTAAAAGACAACAAACAACTCGCGCGTTTAAAAGTGATTAAGCCGGAACAAACGCTTTCTGCACAAGATAATGTTCAAGCATTTGGCGCGCGTTCATTCTCGATTTGGGATGAAAACGGCAAGTTGGTCTTCGATAGTGGTGACGATTTCGCGACTATCGCGCTGCTGAATGAAGGTAAAAACTTCAACAGTACCAACGATAACAATCACAGTGGCGATGACCGAAGTGATGATAAAGGCATTGAGCCAGAGGCGATTGAAGTAGCACAAATTAACGGTCGTCATTACGCGTTTATCGGCTTGGAGCGTCAAGGCGGTATCATGATTTATGACATTACCGATCCGAAACAAGCGCAGTTCCTACATTACGTAAACCGTCGTGATTACAATCAGCCAGTGTGTACAGAAGTCGAAGATGGTGAATGCGCGAACGGCACATACAATCCAAAAGCAGGCGATTTAGGCCCAGAATCCATCAATTACTTTACCCGTAGTGGTGGTCATTTTATCGCTGTTGGCAATGAGGTATCGGGCACGACATCCGTCTTCCGAATCAATCTATAAAGTAATGTAAAAGTCATTTAGAACCAAAACGCCCGACGTAAGCCGGGCGTTTTTTGTATGAGGTAATGTCCTACTCTGCCGATGCTAGCGCGTCACATTTTGATGCGCAGATAAAATCGTTCTTATGCAGACCTTTGATCGAGTGACTCCACCAAGTTACGGTGACCTTACCCCACTCCAACAAAATAGAAGGATGGTGGAACTCATCTTCTGCCAGTTCCGCGATTTTGTTACTGAAAGCCCATGCTTGTTTGAAGTTCTTAAATTTATACACCTTTTCTAGTTGAGGTATGTCTTCTCTTTCAATGATCTGCCAATCAGACAATTGCAGCAACAGAGATTGTTGTTCTTCTTTGCTTAGTGCAATGGCATCGATACTACAAGCTTCGCATTTTTGTTCATTCAACATGAGCAGGTTCCTTTGGTTCAAAAAGTGGAGGAAGCAGTCCAGCTTCAATCGCTAGATCGGCTTGTTTCAATAAATTTAACTGACTGATTTTAAAGAGCTGAGAAAAGTCATCAATCACGTAGTACTTCGGTTGCATGATGTCGATACGATAAGGCGTTCTCAGCACAGTTTGTAATTCAAATGGGTCGCGAATTGCTACATCACTCTCTAATGCGTAGAGGGTTTCGCCAGGAGATGAGAGAATACCACCACCGTAAATTTGGTTTGTCCCCTTCTTTCACCAAGCCAAATTCTACGGTAAACCAGTAGAGACGAGCGAGATACGCTCTTTGTTTTGGTGTAGCGGCTTGCCCTAGTTGACCATAATGTTCGGTAAATGCAGCAAAATCTGGGTTGGTTAACATCGCACAATGACCAAATATTTCATGGAAGAAATCCGGCTCTTGCAAGTAATCGAACTCTTCTCTGGTACGCAAGAATGTGGCGACGGGAAAGCGCTTATTACCGAGCAGATTAAAAAAACGGTCGAAATCAATAAGCGCGGGAACGGGCTCCACTTGCCAACCTGTTGTCTCCATCAGGACACGATTAATTTCTGGCAATTGAGGAACGCGGTCTTGAGGTAAATCAAGCAGCGTTAAACCGTGTAAATAAGCCTTACAAGCTCTGTTTTGGATCACACCCATTTGTCGTGTTACCAAATCTCGCCAAATGGCGTCTTCTTCACGGCTCCATTCAACCCTGCCTTCCTGGTTTACGGGTTTAGAACGATACTGAGTCATGGCACATCTCCATTAACAAATCCTTTACATTAAGCCTATCTTCAGTCTTGAGAGCTTCCAATCCCTACACGATTTTCTCAGTATCGATTCGATGTAACATATTGTTTACAACACGTCGTAACTGCATGATTTTTATGACACGATATAATATCTAGCTTGTTTGACTTTATCGTGTATTCCTCTCAAACTAAAATCTGTTACCACTTTGTTATAGAGGGACCTATGCGCGAGAGCAGCAAAGTATGGCAACCGAGCGAAAGTCGTATCGAAGAAGCCAACATCACACAGTTTATTGAACACATTAATCGACAAGGAAATACCATTGAAAACTTCGCCGATCTGCATCAATGGTCGCTCGATCATGTGGAAAAATTTTGGCAAGAAGTCTGGTTATTCTGCGACGTCATTGGTACTCAAGGAGAGACCGTAAAGGAGCAAGCAGAAAGTCGCTGGCAGCAACCCGTCGAAAATAGGGACATGAAATGGTTCCCAAACGCGCAGATTAACTACGCCGAAAACTTGCTAACCTACGCGTGTCACCAACCCGATGATCTCGCGATTTGGTTTGAAAATGAACGTGAAGAAAAGCAAACCTACACATGGAAAGAATTGTGTGAAGAAGTTTCGAGTGTCCAGCAATGGTTGAAAGAATGTGGAATCAAGCAAGGTGATGTCGTCGCTGGCTATTTGCCTCACTTACCTCAAACGGTGATAGCCATGTTAGCAACCACCAGTTTAGGGGCAACCTGGACTTCTACCTCACCTGATTTTGGCGTTGAAAGCGTTTTGGAGCGCTTTGGTCAAGTGAAACCTAAAATCCTGTTTACTTGTGATGGCTATACATTCAATGGCAAAACTTTCGATATGTCTGAGAAAAACCAGCATATTGCGGATCATCTTGATGGTCTTAAACAGGTTTGCCAAATTAGCTACCTGAAACCACACATTTTTGAATGCGACGTCTGCACTCAAGATTGGCAAAACGTCCTGAATCAATACACACCTGAAGCGCTGACTTTTACTCGTGTTAATTTTAACGATCCGCTATTTGTGCTCTATTCTTCAGGCACGACAGGCAAACCGAAATGCATCGTTCATTCCGTCGGCGGAACAGTGCTTAACCATTTGAAAGAGCATCAACTGCATTGCGACATCCAACCGAACGACAGAGTGTTTTATTACACGACCTGTGGCTGGATGATGTGGAACTGGCACGTTTCTTCACTCGCGAGCGGCGCATGTTTAGTAATTTTTGATGGTAGCCCTGTTTATCCCACTCATAACGTGCTTTGGGACCTCGCTGAACAAGCCGAAGTGACGCTGTTTGGAACTTCGGCGAAATACCTAGAGGCATTGGAAAAAGTTTCTTTTTCTCCGCCGAAAAGTGATGCATTTCCAAGTCTGAAAACCATTTGTTCAACGGGCTCGGTTCTGTATCCAGAGCAGTTTGATTATGTCTATCAGCACATTAAAGAAGATGTACACCTCGCATCAATCTCAGGCGGGACAGACATTTGTGGCTGCTTTGTGTTAGGCAACCCTATTTCTCCCGTTTATCGAGGAGAGTGCCAATCCGCAGGGTTAGGGGTCGATGTCAGAGTCTTTAACCCGCAAGGTAATAGAGTAATTGGAGAGCGCGGTGAGTTGGTTTGTGCCAATTCATTGCCCAACTTCCCTGCTGGCTTTTGGAACGACACCGGGGAAAGATATCATCGTGCTTATTGGGATAAGTTCGATAATATTTGGCACCACGGCGACGATGTTAAACAGACCAGCGTTGGTGGATACGTGTTTTATGGTCGAAGTGATACCACGTTGAATCCCGGTGGCGTAAGAATCGGCACGGCCGAAATCTATCAGCAAGTGAACAGTATAGACGGTATTCTAGATTCCATCGCAGTAGGAAAAGAAGTCGATCGCAACGAACAAATATGGCTGTTTGTCCAATTAATGAAAGGGGTAGAGCTCAACGACGAGATGATCGCCTCCATCAAAGCACAGCTAAAATCTGCATGTTCTCCAAGACATGTACCTAGCGCGATTTACGCAATAAGCGATATTCCTAAGACCCGTTCCGGAAAACTGGTTGAGTTAGCCGTTAAGCAAGTCGTTAACAATCGGAGCGTAGAAAATTTAGGCGCAATAGCCAATCCTGAAGTGTTGGAGGAGATACGCAGGATAATCGCCCAAAAATAACCTCAGAACACTTGGTTGTTAGAGAACCACTTTGCGTACACCCGCGGCGACAGGTTGAAGAACAAGTGAGATTAACTTAGTTACATCCCCTCAACCGATAAAGAAAAAAGCGAGCTAGGTAGCTCGCTTTTATCATGTAGTGTTCTTTATTCAGTCTTAACGGCGACCAAGCCCCATTAATACCGACATCGTTTTACCGTCAGATGTAATGTCAAAAACGTGTTGCGATTCAACCTCAGTAAAACCTGCATCTTTCAAAGCACGTTTAGACTTCGCAAGGGTAAAACCGTCTTGTTCAGATTCTGCAATCCAATCAAAATGAACAAAGTAACCGCCGTGGTTAAGTAAAGAATGCGAGATTTTTAATGACGCGTCTAAGTCTTCCACAAACGCTAAAACTGACGATGCAACTACTAGGTCAAACTGTCCACGAAACGCTGGATGCTGAGCGACCAAGCCGCGAGACAATGCATCTACGACAGGTTCTACATTGGCAAGCTCTTTTTTATCGAGTTCTTCAATCATGGCTTCCGATGCGTCTAATGCTACGATGTCTTTAACCATCGGTGACAATCGTTGACTTAACTGCCCTGTTCCGCATCCAAAATCTAGTACTTTAATGCCATCAAGCTGAGTTAGCTGTTGTAACTGCTCAAACACCGACTGCGCAAATTGCTCTGTTGCTGGATTTGATTCCCAGTTTTTTGCTAAGCCGTCCCAATCTTGTGCCATCGTGGCCTCCATGTTCACTTTTTGTAACCCACATAGATTACCGCAAAACCGTTAAAAGACCATAGACTTATCTGGCGGATTCGCGTTTTTTTCGTATAATCTTTCACGGCTTTGGGAGCACATCTGCATAATACCCAAATTATTTGAATTCATTTATTGGTTGTGTCAAATCATGAACTTAACTCAAGTAGAAGCCTTCTGCACCATCGCTGAGTGTGGTTCTGTTTCTGAAGCAGCAAGGCAACTCGATTGTAATCGCACCAAACTCAGTATGTCGATTAAGGCTTTAGAGAAAGATCTCAACGTTGAGTTGTTTACCCGAACTGGCAACCAGCTCACTCTCTCTGAAGCTGGGAAAGCCATTTACAAAGATTGCGAACACCTACTTATCATCGCACAGCGGATAAGAAAAACCTGTGCTCAAATCTCGGAAGGTTTTAACGCGGAAGTTTGGGTTGCACGTGACGACTCCTTGCCTGATGATCTCTGGCAGGAGCTTTCTCATACACTGAATAACCGCTTCCCTTCCACAACCTTCAACTTAATCTTGGCATCCAGTGGCGACTTGGCCAACTTAGTCAGTACCCACCAAGTGGATTTTGCCTTTGGTGTTGATTATGAGCGCGTCGACGATCCTCGTATCGTGTATAACCCGCTAGGCAAGATACGTATGATGTCAGTATGCAGTGCGGAACATCGCCTAAGTAAGATGCGCCGAGTCTCAGACGAAGATCTACGCAGTCAGATGCAAGCATTGATGGTGTACCTAAATGAGAAAGACAACCCTGAACTGCAGCCTTTCTCGACTCGATACATTGGCTTTTCGAGTTTTGACTACATGCTCAACACCATCTTAGAAGAAGACGCTTGGGGTGTACTGCCAGAACCATTAATCCGCCATTACCTTCGCCAGCAAAAGCTCGCCGTTATCAAGCATACATACGGATTGACACAAGAAGACTACTGTATGTTTTCACCTAACGGTCAAACTGAGCACCCAGCAATGACATGGTTAGCGGATAAATTGAGCGAGTATTTATTTGACTTCTAAACATTTTATCAGTGAGCGCCAATTTTATTGGCACCAAGATCATGCAACAACTCATTGTTTTATAAGAACATAAACAAAAACGCAACTTTTTAGATTAGAACCTGCTCACTTAGTGGTTGCCTAAATTACCTTATGCGAGAAGAATAGTAAGGTATTAAAATTTAAAGGCATCTTTTATGTGTGACAGGACAAGCAAAAACGAAAACCGTATTCTAACCATTTCAGCCCTTTTAGCATCTGGGTTCGCTGCTGGTGGTATGGTACTTGGCTTGCTTGTCGGATCAATTGTCATCGTTTTTGACGGTGTTTACTCTTTGGTCAGCTTACTGTTAACTTTATTGTCACTGGCCGCTTCCTACTATATTAACAAGCCCTCAAAATCTGTATTCCCATTTGGAAAAGCGGTCTTAGAGCCAATCGTTATTGCGATAAAAGCGGCTGTCATTTTAGTGGTTGTAAGCTTTTCTCTTTACTCTGCAATTTCAGCATTGATGTCCGGAGGCCGTGAAGTCGATGCTTCTATTGCCACTCTATTCGGCATCGTAAACGTCATCGGTTGTGGTTACGCTTGGTGGTTTATGGCTAAACGCAGCCGTCGCTTCTCATCAGGCTTGATTGAAGCAGAGAAAAAACAAGTGGCAGATGGATACGCTATTAAGTGTAGCGGTGACGGTAGGATTTGTTGCTGCTTGGGTTGTATCACTAACGCCATTCGCTGAATATGCGGTTTATGCCGATCCTATGATGATGGTGCTAATGGGCTTCTACTTTCTGAAAGTTCCTTTTGATATGTTGGTTGGTGCACTACGTGAGCTACTAATGATGACACCAAGCAAAGAGCTATGTCAGGTCGTTGGCAATGATGTACTAGAGATAGAAAAAACATCTGACCACCAGCTAAAGTTAGCGGGTATCACTAAAGTGGGCCAAGAGCTTCGTATTAACATCGATTTGCACGTCGATGACGACACCATTGCATTGGATAAGTTGGAACAAACTCGTACTCAGTTAACGAAACGTCTGTCGAAACACAGATTTAAACTGCAACTCCATTTAAACGTCGCAAACTGTTAGAACACGAAAGAAAAAAGCTCCCTCGGTCGGGAGCTTTTTTCTTTCTGTCATTTGAGCATACAGCGCAAAGATAAAATCAGATAATTTTGGTTTAACCTGCAGCTTCACGCTTCTCCTTGGTGACAACCCAGCAAAGCAAAGAGCCCACCGTAACCATCACAACCCCCTGCCAAAAGCTCGGGCTCAACGTCACACCAAGAATAATGGAAGAAAATAGCGCAGAGAAAATGGGCGTAAAGTAAGAAAGTGTCGCAAGAAAGACCATGTTTCCGCCAACAATCGCGATGTTCCACAAACCATAACCACCAGCCATCAACGCCGCAGAAGCAAAAAGGTAGCCCATGGCTTCCCATGAAAAAGTCATCTCTGGCTCATCAGCAAACGCATATTTCACCCATAACGAAACAGCTGTAGCAATGAAAAACAACGTAATCGCGTTATGTTTGGATTGCTGCCTCTGGGTTAAATTACAATAAAAAGCCCATATAACTGCTCCTGCGAAAGCCATAAAGTAAACCAAAGGGTTACTACTGACATTGGACATAATCTGAGTAACGGATAAGCCATTCTCACCACTCACCGTCCACGCGACTCCGATAAACGCCAGCGCAACCGCTGGATAAAGCAGCCAGTTTGTTTTTTTGTTACTGCCTAAAACCGCAAACAAAACGGTGAGTGCTGGCCAAAGGTAATTGACAATCGACACCTCAATAGCCTGCGCACGCGAGTTGGAATATCCCAGAGATAAAGCGAGAAATATTTCATAACAAACGAACATCGCGCCACCAAGCACGAGATATTTTGGAGAAAAATACGATAACTTCGGAATGCCAACTACGATAAGAAGGAAAATAGAACTGAGAGAGTACAACATGGCCGCCCCGCCCACGGGACCTAAGCTCTCCGTAACCAACCTGGCAATGCCAAGTAAGCAACTCCAAGAGAGGATGGCGATACAACCATAAAGTGTGAAACGAAATTGCACTGATTTCATGTGACCTACCACTCACGAATGCCAAAGGAAACATCAGCTTAACTCAAAAATGATCAGGTTCAACGTACTGTTTTATAAAAATCAGTATAAAAATCACTCCATTACGCAGTTGGAGTCGATATGAAACATTTTCTGCCCTCGAGTGTTATGCTTACACCTTTTGTTGTGCGCTACTATGATGAAGAAGACGACGATAGCGAAATCGCCGAAACTGATTCGAGCACTCAGCATCTAAAAGAAACAGAGCAACAAACGGAAACCTCAGACTAAAGGAATTCTCAAATGAAAAAAGTCGCAGTTATCTTCAGTGGTTCAGGTGTTTACGATGGCACAGAACTGCATGAAGCCGTATTAGCACTCCATGCCATTGAAAAAGAAGGCGCATCATGGCATTGCTTTGCTCCTAACATCGATCAATTACACGTGATTAATCATCTAACTGGCGAAGAGATGGACGAAACACGAAATGTGTTGGTGGAATCTGCACGCCTTGCACGTGGCAATATTGATGATGTTGCAAGATTAAACCCAGATGAGTTTGATGCTCTACTATTACCTGGCGGTTTTGGTGCCGCTAAAAATCTCACTGACTTCGCAGTATCAGGGGCTGAGTGCTCGATTAATACACACGTAGCTCAAGCATGTCGCGCATTCGCTCATGCGAAAAAGCCAGCAGGTTATCTGTGTATTTCACCTGTCATTATTCCGATGATTTATGAGCATGGCGTGAAAGGCACCGTAGGCAACGATGAAGCGATCTCGATAGCATTTAATCAAATGGGCGGCGAGCACATCACTTGCTCTGTCGAGGATATCGTTTTTGATGAAACACACCTCGTTCTATCAACCCCAGCTTATATGTTGGCAGAGAATATCTCTCAAGCGGCATCAGGTATCGAAAAGTTAGTATCAAAGCTGATTGATATTGCCTAATTATTGATAGATAACTTATAAACCTACCTCCCATCCCCATTGATAGTTAAGTTATTAATGGGGATTTTTTATACTTTAGTCTAATTTAGAGATATATCCGTATTAGATATCAATTTTTGCCAATCGATTGCGTCACTGGTTTCATATTTGTTCTACTTTATATCTGTGTTGCACCTATACGCTGTGCAACAAGATCACTGTCACAGTTTTTCTCTTGCAAATACCTCTAAATAGGTAAACTTGCTTCAGATCAACTTCAATCTGGAAACGAGTGTGCGACAGTAAATGGCAAATTAAGAAAGATTATTAAAAATAACGACGGAGCTATCCAATATGACAAGTGCATTTTTTATCCCTACGGTAAACCTAATGGGCGCTGGTTGTTTAAAAGACGCAGCAGACAGCATCCAATCTCAAGGCTTTAAAAAAGGTTTGATCGTTACGGATAAGATCCTTAACCAAATCGGTGTAGTCAAACAAGTTCAAGACCTTCTCACTGAACGCGACGTAGCAACCGTTGTGTACGATGGCACTCAACCAAACCCTACTATCACCAACGTTAATGATGGCTTAGCTTTATTAAAAGAAAACGAATGTGACTTCGTTATCTCACTCGGAGGCGGCTCACCGCACGATTGTGCAAAAGGTATCGCTTTAGTGGCGTCAAACGGCGGCAAGATCGGCGATTACGAAGGCGTTGACCAATCCGCAAAACCAATGCTGCCTCTCGTATCAATCAACACAACGGCTGGTACTGCTTCTGAAATGACGCGTTTCTGCATCATCACAGATGAAGAGCGCCACATTAAGATGGCGATTGTGGACAAACACACAACACCATTGATGTCAGTGAATGATCCTGAATTGATGCTTGCTAAACCTGCGTCTCTTACTGCCGCAACAGGTATGGATGCGCTAACACACGCGATTGAAGCTTACGTATCTATCGCTGCGACACCAATCACTGACGCGGTAGCAATCAAAGCAATTGAACTGATTCAAGCTCACCTTCGCACAGCAGTGAAAAACGGTGAAAACCTTGAAGCTCGCGAGCAAATGGCATACGCACAGTTCATGGCAGGTATGGCATTCAACAACGCATCTCTTGGTTACGTTCACGCAATGGCGCACCAACTAGGCGGCTTCTACGACCTGCCACACGGTGTATGTAACGCGATTCTTCTACCTCACGTACAACGTTACAATGCGCAAGTATGTCCAGAGCGTTTACGTGACGTTGCTAAAGCAATGGGTGTTGATGTTGAAGGTATGTCAGCAGAGCAAGGTGCTGCGGCGGCCATTGATGCTATCGTTGAGCTCGCTAAAGATGTCGGCATCCCATCAGGCATTAAAGAGCTTGGTGCGAAGCTAGAAGACATCCCAACCTTAGCGGACAACGCGCTAAAAGACGCTTGTGGTTTCACTAACCCGAAACAAGCAACGCACGAAGAGATCTCTAAGATCTTCGAAGAAGCGATGTAGGCTCGCTAAGTAAACAATTCTCTAGTCTTAATTCAATCCCCGATCTCGTATTGGGGATTTTTTATATTCGCATACCCTGCCAAACGTCCTCTTTTAGTGTTAGCTTTTAAGTATCTTGGATTCATATTGGAAGGAACCATGAGAACTATCACTGCGACCCTACTCGCTTGCCTAGCTTTTTCTATCGATGCTGCGGACTATCGTGCCAATGAGGTTGCCAATGGGTTTCAAATCCCATGGGGAATTGAATTTCTCGATAAGCAACAAATGATCGTGAATGAAAAAAACGGCACCGTTTCATTACTTAATATTGCGTCGGGAAAACAGCAAACCCTCTTCAAAGTACCGAATGTGAACACCAGTGGGCAAGCTGGTTTATTAGATGTAGCTCTAGTGCCGAATACCGCTCCACAAAATCCACAACTTTTCTTTACTTACAGCAAACGTACCGATAAAGGAAATACTGTGGCCTTAGCGACCGCACAATTGAAAAACAATCAACTTGTGGATTGGAAAGACGTCTTTGTCGCCGACGCCATCACGGACACCAGTCGTCATTACGGCAGCCGTATTGCGTTTGTCGATGACAAGGTTTACTTCTCAATTGGGGACCGTGGCGAACGTGATAATGGGCAAGACACTCAAACCCATGCAGGCACTATCCTTCGCCTCAACCTTGATGGCTCGGTACCACAAGATAATCCATTCAAGACTTCTGAGGCTCGCCCTGAAATATGGAGTTACGGGCACCGTAACCCACAAGGCATGTTTTACGACGAAGCAACAAAACAGCTTTGGTCGATTGAACATGGCCCTCGTGGTGGTGATGAAATCAACCTGATTAGGAAAGGTGCAAACTACGGCTGGGCAAAAGTCTCTCAGGGTAAAGAGTATTGGGGACCGTTAGACGTTGGAGAAGCGAAAAGCTTACCGAATATGGAAGACCCAAAATTGGTTTATATTCCGTCTATCGCGCCAAGCAATATGGTGGTGTATCGTGGCGATAAGTACTCTGAGTTAAATGGAAAAATTTTAGCGGGAGCACTAAAACTAGCTCACATTAACGTGGTATCCATTCAAAATGGCAAACTAAAAGAATCAGCACGATTAATGGAAGACCTCGGCGAGCGAGTAAGAGATATCACCGTCAGTCCGAATGGCTATGTCTATTTTTCAACAGATACAGGCAAAATTTTCCGTCTTGAAGAGAAGTAATCAAACACCAACATTATTGAGACTATTTAATTTGTGACGTATCAGTGATTTATTTTCGTACAAGTAACACGTTTGAATCTAAAATTAACAATAACCTTTTGTTTTTAGAAAGATAGCTTGGTTTAAGTCGTACGAGGTCATCATGGTTCCTTTTCCATTAAAACTTGAAAGAGTCAAAGCCGTTATTTTCGACTTAGACAATACACTCGTCAGCTCCGATATGAACTTCAAAGATCTTCGTCAGCAACTAGGCTGTCCACAAAACGAAGATTTATTGGATTTTGTTGATAAGCTTGACCATCCACATCAGAGAGAGCATGCCCATAATGTTATCTTTGATCATGAAATTTCTGATGCTGAGCAATCATCTCCGATGCTGGGTTGCCACGAGCTTTTGGCATACTTACATCAGCATAAAGTTAAAACCGCGATAGTAACGCGCAACTGTTTGATCGCTACGCAGCGTAAGTTGGAACATAACCGAATTGATGTTGAACATGTCCTCACTCGTGAATGCTACCCAGCAAAACCTGATCCTTTATCACTCCAAGTCCTAGCCAAAGAGTGGCGATTAATGCCAGATGAAGTACTTTATGTGGGCGATTTCCTTTATGACCTACAAGCCGCATACAACGCCCAAATGCCATCCTGCCTTGTTCACCACGATACGACTGCACAATTCCACGACTCCGCCTCTCTTGCTATAACAGAACTGACCGATTTACTCGAACATTTTCAGTCTTTTAAGCACATTCACGACTAACTAGGCACTTTCATAAACAAAAGGAGCACTCGCGTGCTCCTTTGACTTATTCCCGATTTATTTATGCGCCCCCAAGTGAGTGCTCGGGTGATGCGTCGCTTAGCCTTGTAGGTAAGCGTTAAGCATCCACATTAATTTTTCTTGCTCACGGATGTAGTCACCCATCAATGCCGCGGTACCTTCGTCGCCTGCTTCACCCGCGTTTTGTAGAATCTCACGCTGTTTTAGAAGTAGAACGCTAAAGCCTTGAACCAGACCTTGTACACACTCCTTACCAGAAGTCGCGTTTTGATGTTCTTTAATTTCACTTGCTTCCAAGTAGTGACTAAATGCGTGCGCTGGTGTATGACCCAAGGTAAGAATACGCTCTGCAAGCTCATCGATTTTTGTTTGTAGATCAGTATAAATCTCTTCAAATTTTACGTGCAGTTCGAAGAATTGCTGACCTTTGATGTTCCAGTGGTAACCGCGTGAGTTCATGTACAACACTTGGTAATGCGCTAGTAGTTGATTTAGCTGTTGAGCTAGTTGTGCTGATTGTTCGCTGTCTAGACCAATTAGGCTTACTTGTTTGTTCATAATCTTGCTCCTAGAAGGATGATACCAATCGTAGTAACGAACGATTCTCTTACCGGGATTGGTATAAAGTTTAAAAATTCTTTTGCAGTATTTGCTGCCGATGGAGTCATATTACGACTCCACCTCGGTGAAGAAAATTTGGTTTTAGCTATGATTTAAATAGCTAAATCCAATGAGCAAGTAGACGAATATCGGCGTATCATCCAACAAAAAGCCCCAACCTTTTTTGTGTGAAAAGGATTGGGGCTTTTTTACGATTTGGTTAACGCTCAAAATTCGATGAACAGATGTAAACCTCATCTACGCCGTTTTGAAAGTTGCCATCTGTTGATTCAGCTCGGTAACTTGCTCTTTTACTTGCAATGATGTCTCTGATGCACGTTGGCTGTTATTCGAAACCTCATCCACTGATTGAGTAATATCGGACATTAATCCAGTGATCGAATTGGTCGCATGAGATTGCTGCTCTGCCGCTGCCGCAAGTTCTGCCATTTGTTCATTCAAAGAGCCAATTTGCTCAGTAGTAACAAGCAAACGAGTTACCGCTTTTTCAATGTGCTCCGCGCCCTGCTCCGCAAGTGATTGGCTGTGTTCAATTTCCTCAACTACCGAATTAGTCGAGCGTTGAATCGCATTGATGATGCCGTTGATTTCTGTCGTCGATTGAGTAGTGCGAGTCGCTAACATACGCACTTCGTCCGCCACAACCGCAAAGCCTCGTCCTTGATCACCCGCACGCGCTGCTTCTATCGCCGCATTCAATGCCAGTAAGTTAGTCTGCTCTGCCAAGCCTTCAATCACCTCCGTAACTCGGCCAATGGCTTCGCTCTCTTTGCTTAACTGCGTCACTTGCGTACTCGCGGTTTCAATGCTGCCATGTAAGCTTTCCATGGTGACTTTGTTTTGCTCTAAAGCATCACGACCTTGTTCAATCTCGCCTTTTGAATCAGAGAGCTTCTGCACCGATTGATTGGCTTGATCTAGCGTGTTACGCGCGGCTAAAGCGATTTCATCCAATTGGCTTCCCATTTCAACAATGCTGGTTTGTTGCTGTTCTACATTCGATGAAGTGACTTGTGCCGATTCCAACAAAGCACCCATGCTGGTATCCACTTGATGCGCTTTCTCGCTCACCCCTGCCACGATGCTCGCTAACGATTGGTTCATGCGGTTAATCGAATCGGTAAGGTCTGCCAATTCATCTTTCCCAGCAACAGTGAGCGGAGGCTGAGAAACGTCCCCTGAAGCGATCGTCTTTGCACGCTCCGATAAGTTTTTCACTCGGCGACCAATGGTGTTGCCCATGTATTTTGAAATCGCTATCGCGGCAAACAAAACCAATGCCGCTGCAATCAGCATGGTGGTGAGTACGTTTTTGATCGACTGATTAATGCCCTGTCCGCTTTGATCTGCACGACTTTGTTGAGCCAATACGATCGTTTCTAAACTTTGCTCTAGGGCATCCGCTGCTGGCAACAGTTCGTTCGCCATCAGCAAGTTTGATTCGTTCCACTCTGGCGACTGACGTAATGCAATGACCTGATCTGCTAAGGGAAAGTACAGTTGCTGCATTTCTTTAAACAGTGACCACAGTGATTGATCGTTATCAGTAAGCCTGTCGAGTTTACTGTCGATTTCCGCCACAGACTGATTGTGGTACTTAATCAAGTCGTAGTATTTGTCCAGATGATCTTGTTGCCCGTACAACAGGAAATCTCGCAAGGCGGACAGAGCATTGGCGAGCGAGGTATAGCTGTCGGCATAGACTTTAAACAGACGTTTTCTGTCTCCACCAAATGGGTTTCCTGACTCTTCATTGATTAAGCTTTGAAGCTGATCAAGTGCCACTTCTGCAATGGGTGCCGCTTCGTTAATAAAGAGGTTGTGCGCGGGTAAGTTCTCATCACTGTGGCTGAGTTCAATCAGCTTGTTCAAAGAGACTTTGACCGCATCCCACTGACTTTGAATCGCTTGAAAATCCTGTTCAGAGATCAAAGCCTGCAACGTTGGAAGCGACTCGTCTGTTGACGCCATGATATTGCGTACGTCCTCACTTAGACGTGCGCTCGCCTCTTCATCGCCACCTAGCAACATGTAGGCTCGAATAGAGGACAGCGACGCTTGAACGGACTGTTGGATACCGCGACTGGTGTCTACGGTTGGTAAATCGGATTTAAGTAACGAAGAGGCGTATTGCTCTACAGTGGTGACGTTGCGATACGTGAATACCGCTGATGCCATAAAAAGTACGGCTAGCAGCACAAAACTGAGCTGCAACTTCCCTGATATCGTAAGGTTCATCCATAAACTCCTGACAACGATGAGCCTTAAATATAACGATGTTTACAAAAATGTTAAATGCTTGTATCAAAAACAACTTCAGAACAAGGCATTATTTGTGATTGATTGCATTATTTAGGGATAGCAGCTAAATGAAAGGCGTCTCTAGTAACTATACCGGATATTAGCAAACACCAAAGTTGCAGGTGTTTCTCCAAATAAGCTGCCGTCCGTACCGTTAAAATGTTGAACTACAGTTAGCAGTTGCCAATTATTACTGAGTGAATAGCTGCTGGATAATCCAGCAAAGTAAGAGCCATCATCATAGTAACTAGCCGATAAGGTGACGCGGTTGAGCGCCGTTAAGTCGAAGCTAGCATCGGCATAAACAGTATGCTCCGTGAAGCTCAAGGTTTTCGCAGAGAGAGGGAGGTTTAGGTAAGTTAATGCGCTGCTCGCTGGCTTTGGTTCAGAAATAAACAACCAAGCACCTCTCACCATCCAGTTACGCACACCACCAAAACTGTAGTCTGATTCCAAACTAGCGACTGTCGTATCCTCAGTAGGCTGACCTTGATGCTTTGTATCAATAGGATCAAACCAGCTTAACTCGCCTCGAAACCCAGCTTGATAGATATCAGTCGCGAACCCTGCTCCAAGAACATAGTCTTGCCGAGATCGACCCGCAATGATTTGATAGTCCCAACCAGAAACGTTGGAGAAATATCGTAGTGACGTGCTGTTTTCTTTAGACTGCTTTGACGGAGAGAAAACGAGATCTAACCCAGCGGCAAACCCAAGTTTTTTACTCACCATGACAGCGTCGGTGCCCGCCCGCTCTTCGTAATCAAAGTCGTAAATAGAATAGGCGTTGTAGATGTCGTTTGGGTTCCAAATGGTGTTCATTGACCAGTTGACCCGGAACCGCCCTAACCTTGCACTCCAATCTTGGTCACTCCAAGAGACGTAGAGTCGATCCAGTTGGGTATTGAGGATTGCATTATCTTCTCGCCAGTTTTTGCTTAGATCAAAATACCCATTATCAAGCACCACGAGTTCCGCATATCGAGGGATCTCAAGCGCATCGCCCCACAATGCTCTATTCCTTATACCGAGATTTATTCGCCATTCAGGAGAAAAGCGATATTCAACGTTAATCCGGTTATGGAGTAGATGGTCAAGGGTATTACCCTGCTCGTCAGGCATACTATAGGTCGCCATGTACTTCACATAGCCATTGATATCCCATGCTTTTTCAGGCTCCAAACCCGGTACGCTGGCATTAGTTTTAATGCAAATTACCGCAGGACTTAATGCAAAAATAAGCCGCAATAACTTGGATAGTAAGCTCACGCCTTCTACTCTACCACGCATGGCTCTTCTCTATGGTGTTATCAATGTTGGCAAAATCTCGTGCCAAACGCCCGTCCTCAAATACTATGATTCTATGCGCGCGCTTAATAACTCTTGGATCATGGGTAGAAAAGATAAATGTCGTGCCTTCTTTTTCGCTGAGTTGTTCCATTATATCAAGCAGCTCGGCTGTACTTTTTGCGTCTAAGTTGGCGGTAGGCTCATCTGCCATTACAAACCTTGGTTTTGGTGCCAATGCTCTTGCAACCGCAACTCTCTGTTGTTGGCCTCCAGACATTTTACTCGGACGTTTATGCATCTGCTGTGATAATCCAACCTGTTGCAGTAGCGCGCTGGCGCGTTCACGACATTCCCTTTCTGTTTTCCCTTGCAATTGCATAACAAACTCGACGTTTTCAAGAGCTGTCAGTACGGGGAGCAGGCTATAATCTTGGAAGATAAAGCCAATGTTATCGCGCCGATAAGCGATCAACTCTTTTTCTGACATATCAGAGATTAAGCATCCATCAATTTCCACGCGTCCTGATGTAGGCGAATCGATCCCGCCCAACATGTTTAGTAGCGTCGTTTTCCCTGAACCAGAAGGTCCCATAATAGCGACAAACTCACCTTGCTTGATCTCCAAATCTACGCTCTGAACCGCATGTACCGGAAAATCACTCTTTGGGTTGTACGTCTTGGATAAGCCTTCCAATTTAATCGTCATTACGTTTTCTCCGCCATGGCATCCGCAGGTCGATGTTTGAGAATTTGCCTTGCTGGATACAAAGCCGCAAATAAGCTCGCGACAAAAATAGCCACAATAATCAATTGATACTCGTAAAACGATACTCTTGGATAAAGCAAGGTATCGACGCCATAAGCACCTAATCCATCAGCAAGTGCGCCAAGCGATAAGCCAGTAATACTCAGTATTTTCAGCATGACTGCGCTTCCTAATAACCCTAACGCGCAACCACTCAAACCAAGGAATAGCGTTTCCAAAATAATCAGTGTGCGAATTTTATGCTGCTGCATGCCAACCGCCATTAACACACCAAACTCTCTCGTTCTTTCAAAAACTGACATCAGCATGATGTTGATGATTCCCAGAGTCATGGCAAGTACGAAAACGACCAACATAATTTGGTTAGAGATATCCATTGAGCTCATCATTGTTGCGAGTAAAGGCTGTATTTCTTGCCATTTTCTCACGACCAATTGTTCACGGTTGGCTTGTGGCAATATTGATAACGTAAATGCCTCTGCACTTTCTAGCTGTTCAGTCTCGTTGGAGTTCAACAAAACGCCAATTTCATGCGCACCCGACAAGCCTGCGATTGTTTCGAGATCGACTTTACGAACGTAGACATTACCGTCATCAAACGTGGTGGATGGCGTTTTAAAAATACCTCGAACGCGAAAAGCTGCGCCAGATACATCACCCTTGATGTCAGATAATGTTAAAACCACTTTCGATCCAACACGCAGCTTCAACCGATTTGCGGTTTTTTGCGAAACAAGAATGGGGTTTCTTCCCACTTCGTTTAACCATTCTCCGTCTATCACATGGCTTTTAAGCGGTGTGATACTTTGCTCTTGCTCAATATTGATGCCATTGATCCGAACGCCTCTCGTACTACGCGCAGAAGCAATCATGCCATCAGCAAGAAATCGCGCCGATACCGCTTTAACATCTTGATGTGCAGCCAAAGCGACCGTTATCGTTTGATAATTCGTTATTGTGTCACTAAGGTCAGGATTATTAAGGTAGGATTTCTGATGCACTTGTAGATGACTGGTTTGCCACGCTATCGCGTTTTTGATCATGCTGTCGACCAAACCGTTCATGAATCCAATCATGGCAACAACGCCCATTAAGCCGAACACCATCGCTCCCAGCATAATGGAAGTTCTGAGCTTGTTCCGCCATAAATTACGCCACGCCAATTTAATCAACATGCGCGCCTCCTTTTAGCCCACTAGCAATGGGCAAGCGAAGAAGTCTAGCCATCGGATACATCAGACATAACGATAAAATAACGAGAACGACAAGAATTTGATCCATTAACAAATACGGCTCTAGCGAAACAGGTACGATTGGTTCAAAGCCACTCTCCAGCATCACTTGTGCAGCATCGCCTGTAATCTCAATCGGATTGATATAGAAATACGCAAGCACAGGCGCGCTGATCAAGACACCGAGCACAAGACCAATAACGGAGATAAACATCGATTCAATGGCGACAAGCCCCATAAGCTTGCTGCGCAACATACCCGTCGCGAGCATCACCGCAAATTCACGCTGGCGCTCTAACGTCATCATCAAAATCGTGGCAAACAGGCCAAAACCAACAATGCCGTACAAGATATAGATCAAAAAGATCCCACCCGCTTTGTCCAAGGCTATCTGTTGAGAAAGTTCTGGCGACAGCTCCTGCCAGCTTTTTACTGCGACGCCATTCCCGTAGTGGCGCTTTAGTTGTTTAACAATGTCAGGCAACACGCGTAAACTTTGAGTGTTAAGGACCCATGCGGTGACTTGGTTATCAAGCGAATACAACGCTTGTGCGGTATCAAGAGGCATGTAGACCAACTGAGAATCTAACTGCTGCAAAGGAAAGTGCAAAATACCGGACACCTGATACAGTCCAGCCGCCGTTTGACCACGATAACCCGAACCATACAACACCAGTTCATCACCAACGTTCAAATGAAGGTAGTTTGCCAAGCCCTCACCAACAAGCACCGAGTTTTGTCCAGATGCAATAAAGCGCCCTTGTACGATTTTGTCACTAATGCTGGAGTAGCTATCTTCAGCGTCAGGCTCAACGCCGAGCACCATCACGCCTTTGGATCGTTCGTCTTTGGCGGCAAGCGCAAATGACTCAATTCTCGGCAGAACGATGTCGATATCAGGATTATTTTTGGCAGATGCAATGAACGCAGGCGTTTGTGGAAGGACATCATCAATGCTAGAGGAGTCCCCAAAATCGGGATGTTGTAGCTGAATTAATCCCGTATAGAACTTCGCAGCGTTTTTAATATTTGAGGAGTAACTTCCTTCTTGGAACGCTCGAGTCAGTAAGGAGAGAAACAGAACAAGAGCTAACGCAGAAGCGGTTAACAATGTCCGCCGTTTTTGCCGCCATAGATTTCGCCATGCGAGCTTGATGAGCATCCGATCTCACCTCTTATCTAAACCAAAATCCACCCTAATCTCGCAGAGCCTTCATTTGCTGCTGGGAGAAAAAGTCATCATCGATATCAAAATCAAATTGCGCTTCGTGCGTAATCAAAACCGTTTTATTTCCTGGTTTATCTATCGGCTGCATCTCCATGCGAGTCGCAACGTCTCGCCCACCCAACGTTTGCACATCGTAAGTCGTCAAAACATTTACCAGTTCATCAAATTCATCGTAAAACTCGACTTTGCGCTGTAACAAGCTCGTTTGAGAGATCCACAGTCTGACTTTGCTCCAAACCACTGGGGCGTCAGGCTTGGCAAGTGCATCAATTACCCAAACTTTGTCACCATCAAAGGTTTCACTTTGAAGCAGTTGATGTTGATAATCGACAACAATAGAAGATTGGTTAATTAAATCATCATTCGTGAAGTCTGATCCCATCCAAGACTGACTGAGCATGGATGGCGCAATTTTAATCACTCGCTCGATACTCGGCACCCAATTCCACATTTCTCTATGACGTTTTAACGAGGCGCTACCTTTATCTTTCGCCGGAGCAGTCACCAAGACCAAAGATAATTCCGTACCTTTCGTCCAACTCTTCATAGTCATTGAACGTGACCAGTCAGGGCGAACAATTTTCATGGTGGCTTCGCTATAACTGGATTTTCCGCGCATCGCTTGATCAGACTTTTGGACTATATCGAAAGCGCTCTCAGCGTAAGAAAAAGAAGAGAGAAGTACACAAGCGATAACACAAAACGTTTTATACATACCTTCCCTCCGTACCGACACGACCTAGAATTTGAAGCGAAACGGGTATAATAATTTTAAATTCAATTGAGTATAGCAAGTGAGGATTTAGAAATAGCGATTGGTGACTCAAAAATACTAAGGGACTTGACGAAGCTCAAGTTGAACCTGGCTGTCTGTTATGACTTGAAACACCGAGCGATTTTTACCTTCAGACTTACCTTGATACATCAGTTGATCAGCGTCTTGTAAATTCACGATGTGAGTAAATTCAGGGTAGTATGCGCAGCCTAAGCTAATGCTCAAATGAATCGCTTGCCCGCCAAGGATAATAGGTTGTTCGTACACGGCTTTGCAGAGCATTTGAGCAAAGTTGCGCGCCTCTCGCTCAGAGAGCGATGCCGTCACGAGTGCGAACTCTTCTCCGCCAATTCTCGCTAATGTCATACGTTCATCAGTCATTGATTTTGCTGTTTCAGCCACGGCCACTATCGCTCTATCTCCGACAAGATGACCGTATTGGTCATTAATTGATTTAAAATCATCAATATCAAATACCATTACCGTCAAGCTTCGCTGCAAGTGATTCAAGAGCGCCAATTGTTCAATCAAGTGTCTACGGTTGTAGAGTTTTGTTAGGGAGTCCGTTAACGTCATCTCCAGCAATTGCTGGTTGGCAATCGTCAATTGTCTTGTGCGCAGCGCAACCATGCGTTTGAGTGCGAAGATATGATACAGCGTCGCTACCGCCATAACGAAAATCGCAATAGGTAGGAGATAAAGAGGATAGACCGTTTTCACCACACTCCACCGATTGAGGATCCTTTCTCGATCTGTATCGATAACTTTTTCAAACGCTCGAGAGACATCTAAAATGGAAGCAGAACTATGCAACCCTGCTGCAATCCGAAGGTCTTTACTATATAAATTTATTACAGGAACAAACATGCCTGCTCCCGGCATAGTTGCCATATAAAAGTTAGCCACTTGAAGGTCCGCGACAAAATACAGCACCTTCTTATCGACAGCGGCCCGTATCATCGTGTCGTTATTAATGTACTCTGCAATAGGCGCATTAGGATAATTCGTCTTAATAAACTCAGACTCGTAACTTCCTTTAACGACACCAATTGGCAACGTCATTTCACCAGCTAAAACACTTTTGACATCAATCGAAAGCACGTCTTGATTGACATATAATTTGGTTTGAATGGGCATGATAACTGCGCCAAAATCCAGGTAATCGGCTCTTTCCGATGAGTAAACTAATCCCGCGTGAAAGTCAGCACGCCCCTCTTTTACGGCCTGTAAAGAAGCCTCCCAATCAAGAAGCAGAAACTGAACATCAATTTGGTTGTCCGCCGCATACGCTTTCCAGAAGTCGACCAAAATGCCTTTGGGTTCACCGTCTGGGCTAAGGTAAGAGAATGGCTTCCAAGCTTTGGAGTTAGCAACAATTAAAGAATGAGACTCTGACTTGTGCGCATACGTCATCGGGCAAATAGACAGCCATAGTAGTAACAAAGAAGCACACGCTTTTGTACACTTGCAACCATAAGTACCATAACTCGTCGATGACATACCTACTTCTCACCAGTCTTTTTAAACCATAATCTCGGCTGTTTTGTCTGATCTAAAGATATAGCAGAGCGGTGTCGGACAGGAAGTGGCTCCTATTGATATGAATCTAACTTAGTAGGTTTTAGTACTTATTTGGTACTTTTCAGCGTCTAGTTTTAAGAAGAAAGCTAGCCAGTATAAGGTGAGATAAGAGTGATTTAACTAACACTAAACCATTGAATTTGAATAGGTTGATAAAAAGCAGCATCAATAAAAAAGCCCTATTCAAAATCCACATCGGGGAGAACTTTGAATAGGGCTCTTTGCCTCTATGCTTCATTTTCCGACTGAAGCTGCCTTTACCTTTTTTCGCTTTTACGACTCGTGTTCTGAACAATTGACTGGTGACAACCGCTTTTAACGCATTGTCCTTGATTTCACCTCTGCCGAAATCGGTCTCGTGTTGTAACTCATTCGGCTGAGGACTGGTTTTAGGTTTTGCCATAAATCCTCCTTAATGGTCGAACCAGATTGGACAATAATTATATAAATAAGTCAAATTTATAGATTTAGTTGAATTTTATGCTGAAAAACTTCACATCACCGTCATTTATTTGAAATTTAATCAAAAACATGCTGGTTAAATAGTGACTAAATACAAATATTTGTCCATAAAGCACTAATATATGTTGACTCTTCGTGGAATTAACCTAGACTCAAACACGGCTAGAAAGAAAGTTCTTTGTTTTCACATTTCGTTGGATTACTTGTAACCCGTCGTCCTGTGGTACGCAATAGCAATTTATTTTTCCACGCTATAAGCGCCGTTGAGGCGAAAGATTACATTATTTAGATATTTAGGAAATAGACATGTCTAACACAGCTACTGGCACAGTTAAGTGGTTCAACGAAACTAAAGGCTTCGGTTTCATTCAACAAGAAAACGGTCCTGACGTATTTGCTCACTTCTCTGCAATCACTGGTGACGGCTTCCGTACTCTAGTTGAAGGCCAGAAAGTAGAATTTGTTATCTCTCAAGGTCAAAAAGGCCCTCAAGCAGAGCAAATCAAAGTACTTTAATTCTTAAAGAATTTGATACGATAGCCAGCTTCTAAAGCTGGCTATTTTTTTGTCTATAACTTATTTTTGCCAACAAAAACGATATAAATCCATGGCTCTTAAACCGACTATTTATAAATTTCGTATCGCCATTTCCGATATGAATAACGACTATTACGATTCTAAAAATCTAACTATCGCCCTTCACCCTTCAGAAAAACCTCAACGAATGCTGGCTCGTGTTTTAGCTTACTGCTTAAACGCTCAAAGTAATTTAGAGTTTACGAAAGGGCTTTCTACAATTGAAGAGCCTGATTTATGGCATGTTGGCGATGATCAAAGCATTACTCACTGGATTGAAATTGGCGAACCAGAACCAGAAAGAATTAAGAAAGCCTCTCGCCTAGCAAAACACGTGAAAGTCTACACTTATAACACTAAAGCGACGGTATGGTGGGATAAAATGTCAGGAAAGTTCTCAATGCTTCCCGTCAACGTAGAAAGCTTTGACTACGACGCTATCGACTTGATTTGTCAGCACCTTGACCGAGGCACTAGCCTTTCTGTTATGATTACTGGCAGCTCTATTTTTGTTGATATCAACGATCAACACGTCGAAGTAACGGTGAAGGAACTAAAAAGCCATGACGTCTCTTAGTGAACTGAGTCAAGAGATGGGATTCAAAGAAATTCCCTTCGTTAAAGAACATAAAGCGGCAAAGCGACGTTGGTTAAAAGAACAGTCACAACTGTTTACAAAAGTTTGTGAGAACAAACCTACCACAGCGCCTACTCTTCACCTGCTTGGTCTTTTGACTAAGTCGCATATTGAAGCCAGCGCTAACTATGAGCAACATGCGCATTCTGCCCAGCAAATGCAGCAAGTGCTGACTGACTCCTTGGGTGATGAGCACGCGGATAAGTTCACTAACCAGTCCGCAGAAGACCTTATCTTGATAACCCACCTTTGGCTTTATACTCAAGGCTATTTGAATATGGACTTTAGCTTGGCGCACGATCATGCCGAGCAAACTCAGAATACATTGCAACACGAGCTTGTTGTAAAACGCATGGATGTTGATGCATTCAGAACCGAACTGATGCAAAGCTTTTATCTAGGTAGAGAAGCCAGCCCAGCTTCGACTAGCGGCTTTTGGGGCAAGTTAAAACGCTTATTTTCCGCATAAAATGCATGGTTTTATCCATTTCAAACAACTGATAGACTTCACGCTCAATGCAACAAGCATCATGATTGCATTTTTAAAGGACAATTACCCAATGAACATCAAGGGATCATTATGAAGTTTATCCGTTGGATTTTAGGCAAGGTTATCTTATTGCTGAACGCCGTGTTCTCACCTCGTGGTATTAAACGCAGTGCAGAAGAACAACAACGTATTGATGAAAAAGCAAAGCAATACGCACTTTACCAATTTGAAGCTTGCCCTTTTTGCGTAAAAGTCCGCCGTGCAATGAAGCGTCAGTCAGTGAACATTGAGCTACGTGATGCAAAAAATAACCCGACTCATCGAACTGAACTAGAGCAAGGTGGTGGACGAATTAAAGTCCCTTGCCTACGTATCGAAAAAGATGGCGAAACACAGTGGCTATACGAGTCATCTGACATCGTCGCTTACGTTGAAAAAGAATTTGCCTAAGTTCCCCCTATGAACATTGGCGGATGTAAAAGAGGCACCATACAGGTGCCTCTTTTCTATTCAGTCTAGCTGCTCGTTGCTATGCCTAGCCTTTGGGTTCACTCTTCTTGCTCATTCCCAGACGGAAACGCCAGTAAACACATAAGGGCTCAGTGAAAACGACACGACGTAGTTTATCGACCAGCCATCGCCTTACTCATCAACGATCAGCGTTAGCTCTACGCGTCGATTACAAGCTTTGCCACTGGCTGTCGAATTACTGCACTGCGGCACATACTCGCCAAAACCTCTAGAAAATACGCGTTGACGAGGAATACTCGTCGCCAGTAGTTGCTTTTCCACTTCACGAGCTCGCTTTTCTGACAACGTGTCATTAAAGCTGGCAGCTCCTGTGCTATCGGCATGGCCATCGATCACGACATCCACATCCGTTCTTCCTGCTAGATAGTGACCAATGTTTCGAATCCAGTCTTGAGATTGCGCTGATAACTGAGCAGAGCCAGTTTGAAAATGCACTTGCTCTTTCAAACGTATCATTAAGTGACCGCCACTGAGTGTCTCATGAGGAATATTGTGCCTGTTCAGAAACATTTCCAGAGAGGTCACATTTTGCGACTTTTTTACTGATGCCCTCTCAGTCTGATACGTGCGAGGTGAAGAAGCCACACTGGAGGCGCTCGGATAGCCCCACTCAGGATGTCTCAGCTCGGTGTTTGTTTTAGGAGCTGTATCTAAAATGTTCCCGCCAGGAACCATGTCTTGATCAAGGCTACTGCACCCAGTCAGAATGCCGCAAACAATTAAAAACCACTGCTTCATACCACTACCAACTTAGAAAAACTCTTGTCCATTGTGTCGACAAAACACGCCGAATCTTTAGCGCTTTTATCCACCGATTGGTTTGTATATGCAGCGTTCATGCCACTGGAATCAATATCAAGTCTCTCTCAAATAAAAAGCGATGCCAAAATACCTCCCTGCAGCCTACACATCAGGAAAAGTCTGTTACCAATCGTCTCACTTTATTGTTATTTAATGGTTTTAGTCACTATCGTTAACCGATAAACTAACGCAAATTTCTTACTTAGAGCATTATTATGTTAAAAACCATATCGAAAGGCTTTGCTGTGATTGCCGCCATGATGGCCTTGTCGGCATGCGATAGCGGCAACACTCAGCCTCAGCAAGGCAAACAATACGAAGTTTTGCCTGTATCCCTTGAAGAATATGATTTGGCGCCATTGACAGAAGCTTTTGCCCTAACTTGCGGCCACTGTCGCTCAATGGAAGAGTTTGTCCCTCAAATCGAATCGCTAACTGAGCAAAGCGTTGAAAAAATGCATGTAACTTTCAATGAGAGTGCACAAGTAAGCGCCATCATCTTCTACACTGCAGTCATGCAACTAGAGTCGACACCTGACAAAGCATTTATGGCAGATCTTTTTGCTGCCGTACAAATGGGTCCTGATGCGACTGCTGAGGAACGTCAAATCGCCGTAGAGAAAGCCTTTGAGTCTCGCAACCTTATCAGCCCTTACCATTTAGATGAAGCACAGCAAAAAACGCTGTTTGAGTACATCACTAAGGCAGAAGCGATCACGACTCGCGGCCAAATTAACTCCGTTCCAGCCTTTATCGTTAACGGAAAATACCAAGTCATTACTGGTGGTCACGACAGCGTCGAAGCCATGGCAGAAACCATTAACTATTTGCTAAAACAACCTAAATAGACAAGGAGCTTACGTGTCTAAATTTTTGTTTCCTCTCATTATTTTCATTCTGGCGGGCTTTTTCATTTACCGTACTTGGACAAACCATAAAGTAGCGGATGAAAACTTTGCGAAAGGCCAAGCATTCTTGCTCGAGAATGCGAAGAAAGAAGGCGTCATTACAACAGAAAGTGGTCTTCAATATATTGTTCTTGAAAAAGGCGAAGGTGAGGTTCACCCAACCGCGATAAGCAAAGTCAAAGTGCACTACCACGGCACTTTGATTGATGGCACTGTGTTTGATAGCTCCGTTAATCGCGGTGAGCCAATTTCGTTTGGTCTTAACCAAGTCATTAAAGGCTGGCAAGAAGGCCTACAATACATGGTCGAAGGTGAAAAAATCCGCCTTTTCGTACCAAGCACGCTCGGTTATGGCAAAAGTGGCTCAGGCCCAATTCCACCAGCAAGTGTTTTGATCTTTGATGTTGAATTGTTAGAGATTCAATAATTCTAGAAACTTTGCATTAAAGCCAAACTATCAAAACCAAAAACGCCGCGAACCACGCGGCGTTTTCTGTTTAAAGAGAGGCTACAAGCCAATATAGTGATCCGAAAGCAATGCAATGAATAACGCAAAAAGGTGATAGATAGAAAATTTAAACGTCTCCATCGCGGTATTGAGCTCTGGCGCGTATTTTAGCTTCCATGCATGGTACATAAAGCCAGCGTTAAGTAGTAACGAGGCAAAAAGATAAACTACGCCGACCATTCCAACCAACACCGGCAGCACACAAACCAACGTCAACAACACCGTATACAACAGAATGGAAGTTTTGGTGTACTCGATACCATGTGTCACTGGCAACATTGGAATATCCACCTTACGATAGTCCTCTACGCGATGAATTGCGAGTGCCCAAAAGTGTGGTGGCGTCCAGATAAAAATGATCATCACAAGCAGCCAAGCATTCGCATGCAAGTGCCCTGTTACGGCAGTCCAACCGAGAAGAGGCGGCATCGCACCCGCAATACCTGCAATTACGATATTTTGCGGAGTAGCGCGTTTGAGGTACATGGTGTACACCATCGCATAGCCGAGTAAACTCATCAAAGTCAGCCATGCCGTCAGTGGGTTGACCAGCGCATATAAAAGAACAAATCCTATGACGCCTAACGCCGTCGCAAAGGTTATCACCGATAACGGCTTAGCTTCACCCGATGGCAACGGACGTTTGTGTGTGCGAGCCATTCTCGCATCAATGCGGCGGTCAATCAGGTGATTAAACGCTGCCGCGGAGCCTGCCATCAAACCAATGCCTGTTAGGCCAACCGCCGCCTGCAACCAAGGAAACTCAGTAACAGGCGCTAAACTCATCCCGACAACGGCCGTCACCAACATTAATGCGACTACTTTAGGCTTCGTTAACTTCAAATAAACGGAACTTAGTCGCTTTCGCTCATTTAACGACAGTGCGATTTCTTTACTCATAGCGAACTCCTTTCGCGGTGTAACTCCAAGCTTTTTTGCCCTGCCACAAATAAAACTGACTCACACAAACAAGACTCAACATAATGGCGGCACCCAAGTTATGTGCCACGGCGACATAAATAGGAAGTTGGAATACAACGTTGCTCACGCCCAACATAATTTGACACGCTAAAGTGAGTAGTAACCATCCTCCAATGCGCTGTGAATGATGGGAATCTTGCCTCATGAGCATAATGCTATAAGCCAATACGACGGTAGCGGTGACCATCGCACCGAGGCGATGCGTAACATGTATGGTCATTCTTGCGGGATACTCCAATACACCAAACTCGTAATTCTCGAATCCGGTTTGCCAGAAAGAAAACGCCTCTTTCCATGAGAGATGACTCATCCAATCTCCCTCACAAATCGGCAGTGAGGTGCACATAAGCGCGGCATAGTTTGACGAAGTCCACCCTCCGAGCAGCACCTGCATAAAAACAACCAGAAAAACCAATAATGAGAAGCCTCGTAGCGAGCTGGAAGATGGAGAAAAATAGAGATTATTTTGCGCTTTTAACTGGCAGTAAAAAATCGCCTGCAGAACCAGTAAAGTAAATCCACCAAGCAGATGAAGCATTACGATGACTGGCATTAATTTGAGCGTCACGGTCCACATCCCCAAAAGTGCTTGCCCGACCACAAGTACACTGAGCAGCATCGGAATAGTAGGATTCACGCGCTCAGACCTCATTGATATCACTGTCATGGCAAAAATGACCAAACCCAACGTTCCTGCAAAATAGCGATGAATCATTTCAAGCCATGCTTTCTCATGCTCGACAGCCCGTTCAGGGAAATTAAGATTGGCACGTATTACGTCTTCTTCTTGATGAGGCACAGCAAGATGCCCATAGCAGCCGGGCCAATCAGGGCAACCTAACCCTGCATCAGAAAGGCGAGTATATGCGCCTAACATGATCACCACGAAAGTTAGGAGCAAACTGAATTTAACCAACTGAATTAACTTCATATACGCCCCTTTCTAACCAACTCGTGACAATTTTAAGAGCTTGCGTAAATCCGCCAACATACCTTTGTTGAACGAGACTAAATCTTCATTCGGTTGCGGCGAGTAAGACATCACCAATTGCCCCAGAGGATCAACGATTAATATTTGTCCGGGTTTCACTTTGGCGGTAACCAATTCATTCATTTGCATCGCTAACATCGATACTTCTATGGGGTCTGAATGCTCAGTCTGCCAAACGACTGGCACCACACGCTCTTGATATTTTCCTAAAGCGACATGGCTTTGCTGAAGCAGGTAAAGCTGCTGCCTGCATTGTTCTGTGCACTCATTAGGTAAAACATAAGCGAGTTGCCACCTGTGCTCCTTGAGTGGGGACTCTTGACCAAGTAGCTCTAACGTTGTGTATGGTTCAACTAACACACCTCTATTGGTCACACCGCTTTGATACCACCCTTGGGTGAGAATGACCTTAGCGATGACGGCAGGAAGCGCAAACGTACACACCAACGCAATCAACATTAGCCGCCCTTTAGTTACTTTAGATGTCATGCTTCACCTCCATGTGACGCAACTTTCTTTGCCAACGAACAAAAACAATTAAGGTCAATAATAAGAAAACGCCCGCCATCGAAAACCACTGAATCGAATAACCGAAATGCTTGGCGCTGTTGAGCGGCAATGGGTTCCAAGGAAAGTCGTAAGGCCAATTTTTTAGATTGTCTGGCTGCAAGACTGTGGGCATAAGTTCAATATTAAGTAGCTGATTCAGTTGCGCGATATTCATGTTCTGCACACGAATGGCATCGCCAACTTCTGGCATTAATTCAGAGCTCAACGGGTTAGCAGATTTTCGGTACAGACGTCCCGAGATAAAGGTCGACACTTCGAGTGTTGTGACGGTTGGTAATACTGAACGATCTGCTATTCCCTCCACAAAACCAAGCTCTAATAATGCATAGGTTCCTGATTCATCACTCATAGAGACAATCTGAAATGCTAAATAGCCCACATTGCCCTGATGCGTTTGGTTATCCAGTAAAATCACGGGAAACGCCTGAGGAACAACATTAGCTTCCACTTTTTTCCCGAGAATGCTGCCTTCTCTCCAATCGTTTTCTTCAAGAACTTCGCCTAAGGCTTGGTACGCACTATCCGCTCGCGCAAGAATGGCTTGTTCCAAAGCCTGTTTCTCTTGCCCTCTTTCAAGCTGCCAAAAACCCAGTTTGACCAAAAGAGAAAACACAACCACAGTTAAACCAGTTGCAACCCAAAACCGTTTCGATAGCCATAATTGTCTTGATAACAACAACGATGAAACCGGAGGTGCTATGTCCACCGTATTTCTATTCAAACTGACGCTTGTCCTTTTGCTGCTTTTCATTATCTTCAACCTCGCAAAAGCGCTTATCGAAATGGTTCGTGAAGACCCAGATAATCCCGAAAAAAGAGACAAACCTATGAGTCATTACTTAGGCCGTCGAGTCATGTTCTCCGCTTTAGTAGTTATCCTTCTACTTATTGCGCTCAGTTCAGGCTGGCTGGCTCCGAATCCCCGTCCTTACTAATCGCCCAATGCACCTACAGCACGTACACAAACACAAACAGACATAACCAAACCACATCCACAAAGTGCCAATACCAACTACCTGCTTGGAAGGCAAAATGGTTCTTAGACGAAAAATGATCTTTAGCGATTCGGAGCAATAATACGATTAAGAAAATCGTCCCAAGACAAACGTGCAAACCGTGAAAACCCGTCAACATAAAAAAGGTGTTTCCGTAGATACCAGATTGCAACGTGAGCCCCATTTCTTGATAAGCATGAGCATACTCGACTGCTTGGTAATATAGGAAAAAGCCCGCAAGCACGATGGTGATTTCCAACCAAACAATCAGTGCCGTTCTTTTGTCTTTTTCAAGGCTTATGTGCGCCATATGAAGTGTAATCGACGACAATAACAGCAAAATAGTATTAGTAAGGGGAATGCCCTGCCACGGCATAGCTTGCGTTGTGTCTCCACCCGGAGTCAGTGTGAGTGGCCACATCGCTTCGAAGGTTGGCCACAAAACCTCGTTGGTCATGAAGTTGTTATCTGCCCCACCTAACCAAGGCACAGAAATCATCCTGGCGTAAAATAACGCACCAAAAAAGGCACCAAAAAACATCACTTCAGAGAAGATGAACCAGCTCATCCCTTGGCGAAAAGAACGAGTAATTTGCGAGCTGTACTTTCCACTCAGTGACTCAGTAATCACATTACTAAACCAGCCCGCCAACATGTAAAGCAAGAACAGAAAACCTACCGCTAGCACAATGCTACCAATGGTTCCCACAGCCCCTTCGCTTTGTGTCCCCTGAACGGTCATTCCTGCACCAACGGCAACTAAGAATAGAGCAAACGCACCGATGATCGGCCAGCTACTTTGAGCGGGAACATAATATGTTCCTGGCTTGTTACTCATAATTTCTCTCCTTACTGACCAGCCTTGGTCTGCATCTCTCTCCTTGAGTGGCTAAGAACCTGTAGGAGGGGGAAGTTTATAGAGTGTGTATGACAGCGTTAACGTGTGTATCGACTCCGGTAAGTCCGGTTCGATAATAAAAAATCAACGGCATTTGAGCATGTTGTTTGCCATCCAAAGGCTGTTGGTTAAAACAAAAGCACTCAATCTTATTGAAATAAACGGCACCATTCCCGGGAGAAACAGAGGGAACGGCTTGCCCTACCAACTTCTGCCCGCTTTCATTAAATGCAAGGTATTCGGTTTGCACGACTTCGCCGGGATGAACGTCCATCGAAATCACTTTGGGTTTAAACTCCCAAGGCATATCGGGGCTTACATGCGCCATAAACTCCACGCGAATGGTTCGGCTCATATCTGGCTGCATACCAGTTGGTTGAATGGCGGCCACTTCACTTGTTTTTCCATTGATACCCAGTGCATCGCACATTACGTCATACAATGGGACAAGTGCGTAGCCAAACCCGAACATCAAAAGGGTCGCTAAAAGCAACTTCACTGTGAGCTTTTTGTTTGATGGATTCGGTTTCATCTCACTCACCCTATTCGTTTCTAATCGACTTTAGGCGGCGTAGTAAACGTATGATGGGGCGCCGGGCTTGGCACTGTCCATTCTAAGCCCTCCGCACGTTCCCACGGTTTTGCAGCGGCCTTTTCACCGCCACGAATACACTTAATCACCACCCACAAAAAGATCAATTGTGACAACCCAAACGCAAATCCACCAATGGAGACGATTTGATTGACATCAGCAAACTGAATAGCGTAATCCGGGATACGTCTTGGCATACCCGCTAAACCTAGAAAGTGCATCGGGAAAAACAAAACATTAACTGAAATAATCGAGCACCAGAAATGCCACAAACTCAGCTTGTGGTCGTACATATTGCCTGTCCACTTAGGTAGCCAATAGTACGCAGCCGCCATAATCGAGAATACAGCACCAGATACCAACACATAGTGGAAATGCGCAACCACGAAGTAAGTGTCATGATATTGGAAATCCGCCGGCACAATCGCCAGCATCAACCCTGAGAAACCGCCAATCGTAAAGAGCACAATAAAGGCAATGGCAAACAACATTGGCGTTTCAAATGTCAGAGCCCCACGCCACATGGTGGCGACCCAGTTAAAGACTTTCACCCCGGTTGGTACCGCAATCAGCATGGTGCAATACATAAAGAAAAGCTCTGCAAAAACTGGCATCCCCGTTGTAAACATGTGATGCGCCCACACAAGAAAAGACAGCAACGCAATGCTGCACGTCGCGTAAACCATCGAATGATAACCAAACAGCTTCTTGCCACTGAAAGCAGGAAGGATGGCAGAAATGATGCCAAACGACGGTAAAATCATGATGTACACTTCTGGGTGACCAAAGAACCAAAAGATGTGTTGGAACATCACCGGGTCGCCGCCACCAGCGGCATCAAAGAAGCTAGTCCCGAAATATTTGTCAGTAAGAACCATCGTCACCGCACCCGCTAATACCGGCATAACCGCGATCAATAAGAAAGCGGTGATTAACCAAGTCCAAACAAACATTGGTAACTTGAACCAAGTCATTCCCGGAGCTCGCATATTTACTATCGTCACGATAACGTTGATCGCGCCCATAATGGAGCTGATCCCCATGATGTGAACAGAGAATACAAACAGCGCGGTGCTATCTGGGCCATAAGTCGTGGACAGCGGAGCATAGAACGTCCAGCCAAAATCGGGGCCGCCGCCAGGTAAAAACAACGAGCTCAATAAAATAAGAAATGCAAAAGGTAGAATCCAAAAGCTCAAGTTGTTCATGCGAGGTAGCGCCATATCTGGAGCCCCGATCATCATTGGAATCATCCAGTTAGCAAGGCCCGTAAATGCTGGCATCACAGCACCAAACACCATCACCAAACCGTGTACCGTAGTCATTTGATTAAAAAACTGTGGATCAACCAGCTGAAGTCCAGGCTGGAATAGTTCGGCACGAATGACCATCGCCATCGCACCACCAGTCAGAAACATCGCAAAACTAAACCAAAGGTACAGGGTGCCAATATCTTTATGGTTTGTGGAATACAGCCAACGAGCAATACCTTGGGGAGCATGATGATCATGGCCATCATCAATCGCAATGGTACTGTTTGCACTGGCTTCCGCTGGAGCAGACTTCACTGCCTTATCTATTGGCTTACTCATATTTCCTCCTTAGCACTGCCTTGTGCCTTAAAGGCATTCACATCGGATGCTTGCACCCTATCACCAGTGTCGTTGCCCCATGCGTTTCGCTGGTATGTGATGACCGCAGCAATTTCTTTGTCACTTAACTGGCTCGAAAAAGACTGCATTGCAGTGCCCGGACGGCCATTCACAATCACATCAATGTGCTCTGAAATTGAGCCTGTTGCGATAGGGCTGCCCTTAATCGCGGGAAATGCCCCCGGAATCCCCTCACCATTAGCCTGATGGCACACAGCACAACGCGCCGTGTATATAGATTCGCCCTGCGACATCAACTCCTCCATGGATAAGTCTTGAGAGAGCGCTTCTTGTGCCGCGGCTTTTTGAAGTGCGATTTCTTCCTTCTTACTCGCTAGCCATTCATCAAACTTTTCTTCTTCCATCGCATGCACCACCACCGGCATGAACCCGTGAGCACGACCACATAGCTCCGCACATTGACCGCGATATACGCCTGGCTCATCAATTCTTGTCCATGCTTCATTAATAAAACCAGGGATGGTGTCTTTCTTGACAGCAAAATCTGGCACCCACCATGAGTGAATGACATCATCAGAAGTCATCAAAAAACGCACTTTGCGATTCACAGGCAACACCAAAGGGTTGTCTACTTCCAATAGATAATGCGCGCCTTTTGTCTCGATACCATCAATTTGCTTTTGGCTGGTAGCAAGCAAACTGAAGAACTCAACATCTTCACCAAAATAGCTGTAATGCCATTTCCATTGCGAGCCTGTGATCTTGACCGTGATATCTGATTGGCTTGTGTCTTCCATTGCGACTAAAGTTTTCGTTGCGGGAATCGCCATGGCGACAAGAATGATGATAGGTATGACTGTCCAAATAATTTCCACTTTTGTACTTTCGTGGAAATGTGCGGCAACTGCTCCTTTTGACTTGCGATGACGAAAGATGGAATAGAACATGACACCAAATACAATCAAAGCAATTACGCAGCAGATATAGAAAATCAGCATATGTAATTCATACACTTGCCCACTTATCGCTGTGACCCCTTTGGTCATGTTGTAGTCACTTTCCTTTGACCAACTGAAAGAGGAGAATGTGATTAAAATCACATTCAGTGATAAGGCTAGAGTAGTCGTTAATCTTTTCAAAAGATCTCTCCTCTGCTCAGCCGCTACGCTTGCGCGAGCTTCCTTGCGTCCCGATGCAAATATCGAACAACTTTACGAAAAATCACAAAAACTACGATTTCGACACGGTTTGTTATATTTATGTTAAAAGGCTAGTTATAGTTCCAAGGTTCTTCAAGAAATTAAATATGATTAAATTTTGTTCGGATAAGAAAAATTAATTCGGTTTATCGATTGCCCTCTTTGAAATGTAATTGAGAACCATTTACATTATTTTAAAAGAAAACATTGAGATACTTACAAAACGAAGTGTCCAAGAAAGTAGGCGCCCCCTACTAAGGAATGATTGATATGACAGCACTAATTACTCAATGGCTAGAACGAGACCCTGATCCTAAGACTCGCGAAGAGCTACAACACCTCGTCGATACAAATAATGAACAAGAGCTTACTGATCGCTTTGGATCGCGCCTTGCCTTTGGTACAGCAGGGTTACGCGGCAAAGTGGGCGCAGGTCCAAACCGAATGAACCGTTTGGTGATCCAAGAGACAGCCACTGGCCTAGGAAACTATTTGCTAGAGCAAGTCAAAGATGCCGCAAGTCGTGGTGTCGTTATTGGCTACGACGGTCGTCCTGATTCGAAACAATTCGCGCATGATACCGCTTCCGTACTGACTGCCCTTGGCATCAAGGTTTACCTAACGTATGACGTTGCAGCAACCCCAATTGTTGCATTTGGTGTCCGTACATTGAATGCTGCAGCCGCTGTTGTTGTTACCGCTAGCCACAATCCACCAGAGTACAATGGCTTTAAAGTATATTGGGAGAATGGCGCGCAAATCATTCCTCCACACGACTCTGGAATCGCAGCGAAAATTGATGCCGCAACAACAAAGCCATTACCTTTAATGTCTCTCGATGATGCAAAACAGCGCGGTTTGTTAGTTTGGTTGGAAGACGACTACTACCAAACTTACCGTAAAACGATGAACGAAAACGCGCTGCTTACTCCTGACAACAACACCGATATTTCTATCGCTTACACTGCGATGCATGGCGTTGGGGCGAATATGGCGGAAACGCTCCTCGCAGACGCTGGCTTCAAAAAAGTGGCAAGTGTTAAGGAACAGCGCGAACCTGATGGTAGCTTCCCAACCGTCAACTTCCCTAACCCTGAAGAAGCGGGAGCAATGGATATGGTGATGGCGTTGGGTAAATCTGTAGATGCTGATATCGCTTGTGCCAACGATCCAGATGCCGACCGTTTTGCAGTGGCGGTAAAACGCCCAGATGGCGAATACCAAATGTTAACCGGTGACCAAGTGGGGTCACTGTTTGGCGATTACTTGCTAGAACAGCAACCTAACGCTCTGGTTGGCAACACCATCGTATCATCAAGAATGCTGAGTAGCATTGCCAAAGCGCATGGCGCCCAATACTACCAAACGTTAACAGGCTTCAAATGGCTCACTAACGTTGCCATGGAGCAAGAGACAGAAGCCAATCCATTCTTGTTTGCTTATGAAGAAGCGCTCGGTTATACCGTGGGTAACAAGGTGTGGGATAAAGATGGTTTATCTGCAATCGTCGCATTTGCCCAGCTAACAGGAAAGCTTAAAGCTCAAGGCAAAACACTATGGGATAAACTGGAAGAACTGTACCGCGAGCACGGTTTCTACTTCAACGCGCAGCGCAGTATCGCTCTCGACCCGAACTCTCCACCAATCGGTGACAAACTCCGTGCAAACCCACCAACAGAGATTGCTGGTAAAAAAGTCGCAGTAACTGAAGATCTAAAAACATCGGTTCGCATGTTTGATGACGGCTCAGAAGAATCCATTGACTTAACAGCAAGTGACGTATTGATTTATCACCTAGAAGATCAGTCTCGTGTGATTGTTCGCCCTTCGGGTACTGAGCCAAAACTAAAATGTTACTACGAAGTCATCAACCTCTTCCCTGCGGATATGAGCTATGAACAAGCACAGCAAGCGGCTGAAGCGAAGATGAACGAACTTATCGACGCGCATCAGACAAGTTTGTAAGTCAAAGAGAAGCAGAGACATCTGATACGATAAGAGGCGCAAATTCGCGCCTCTTTTTTTAATTTTGACTAGAACAAGTCAAGCTAACCCGTGCTTTTCCCTAGCTTACAATTTCCTTTTGTAGAAAGTACTTGTGGATGCCCTCTGCAGGATAGCCTGAGTACTGCCCTACTTTTTCAAAACCCAATTTGAGGTAGAACTCAAGAGCTTGGAAGCTGTAGGTATCCAAATAAACATGGGTAACCCCGTGAGGCTTTACTTTTTGTTCTAGCATCGACATTAACTGGCTCCCGAGACCAGAGGTTCGACTTTCAGCATCTACCCACAAAAACTCAACAAACACCGTGTTTTTAAACATTTCGCCAGTCAGACCACCCATGGTCTTGCCATTCTCATCTTTAGCAAAACATCCCACAGCATGCACCTCCCCTTCAGGCAAGTGCATTCGGTTATAAGATCGAATACCTTCACGAACAGAATCAAGGTCTGTTTGATCTGGATTTAAACAAAATTCAAGCTTCATACATCCTCTCCTTAGGAAACACCAATATCCTAAAACAAAAAGCCAGCAATTGCTGGCTTTCTGATGGAATATGATAACTTTATAAGGCGAAACTGCTCAGCATCCACAACGCGAGAATAACGAACACTAAACCCATTAGTTTATGTTGATACGTGCGGAATTTTTCGTTCTCGAGCAGCCCCTTACCCAATGTGCCTGCCAGCCCAACAAGTAATAAATTGAATGACAAGCCAAGGACGTTTAACAATAACCCTAGTGCTAGCATCTGCTCACCAGAAGACGCTGTAATATTGCTTGAGACAAACTGCGGCAAAAACATCACAAAAAATACCAACGCTTTAGGGTTAAGCAAATTACTCATCAAAGCACGTTGATAATAAGTTGATGCCATTTTGTTTTGACCATCAAGCTCTGGAGCCGAAGATGCCTCAGCTCGTAAGCAGTCCCAACCCATTTTTAACAAGTAAGCGCCACCTAGTAGATGAAGGACTTTAAGGGCTATTGGGCTCATGGCAATCAGGGTAGATACTCCCATCGCAGCAAGCAAAGTAAGAATAACACCAGACGTCGCATTGCCTAAGCTAGCAAAAAGACCGACCTTCTTACCGTAACTCATACTAGAGCTCGCTATCAGCAACATATCGGGCCCTGGTAACAGCAACAAAGCCACTACTGCGGTGAGATAAACAGGAAGTACAGATAAATCAATCATGATGGAACCGCTTTTCTACAACAAGGCGGCGAATGTTATACCAACAAAATGACATCATCCAGCCCAAAATAGCCAAGATAATTCAAAAAATAAAAATCATAGTTTGCCCATATGAAAAATAGCAATCAATTCGCCTATTTATAAAAATCGAATAGCAATTTTGTACAAAAATAAGCACGATGGATCCGTTACACTTCTAAGATGACTTTCTTGAGCAGACCGGATAAAGATGAAAGAAAAGAATAAGGAAATCGCTACCTTCAAGATAGCTCAAGAGCTCGGCGGTTTAGAACTTCTCGATGCAAAGTATGAGAAGCAGAATTTTTCACGCCATAGCCACGAAGGTTACACTATTGGTGTCATCGAAAAAGGGGCACAACAATTTTTTAGGACGGGCGGGAATCATATCGCGCCACAGGACAGCATCATCCTTGTTAATGCAGATGAAGTACACAACGGGCATTCAGCCTCGGAAGGCGGCTGGGAATACAAAGCAATGTACCCCGTACCTCAGCAGTTTCAAACTTTAGGACAAGAGCTTGGTTCACCAAATGTAGCGCTGCCCTATTTTCCTCAACCTGTGGTTTACGATCCTGAGCTGGCTTGTCAGTTGCGATTGGTGTTTGAAACGCTAGAAAAATCAGACAACCGACTACTACGAGAAACTTTGATTTACGGCACGTTGATCAAACTAGCCAGCAAACACAGCACCCACCGGGCACCGCTCAAAGAATCAACCAGAGCTCAGCGACAAATACAGTTGGTCAAAGAGTTTTTGGAAGACTTCCCGCAAACGGACGTCTCGCTAGAAGAGCTCGCAAAACTGGCTGGGTTAAGCCCTTTTCATTTGCTAAGAGAGTTTCAAAAACAGTTTGGCTTCCCTCCCCATGCTTATCAAATTCAGCAACGTTTACGTATGGCGAAGAAGCTACTAAAAATGGGACAAAAAATTTCAGATGTGGCACAAGAATGTGGCTTCCATGATCAAAGCCATCTGCATCGACACTTTAAAAAAGCCATGGGCGTCACTCCCGGCCAATACGTCCGTCACAGCTAAAGCAGCAATATTGTACAAGGCGTTATGCGACTACCGAGCTATCTTGGTAGCCTGATTTAGGAATAACTAAGAAGAAACTATGGACCACACTTTGCCGTTACAAGAAGAATCAAAAGCCACGCTATTTTGGCAAGGCACACTTGCGATGATGCCACTGAGTATCGCGGTGCTACCTTGGGGTTTGCTCGCAGGCTCATTCGCGATTGATACTGGGCTTCACCCTTTGGAAGGACAAGCACTATCCGCCATTCTGTTCGCAGGTTCCGCGCAGCTCGTCGCGATGGGGATGATTAAATCGGGGGCAGGCCTAGTAACCATGTTACTAACAACGTTTTTTATCACCTCTCGACACTTCCTCTACAGTGTATCGATGCGCAGTAAAATTGCACCACTTCCTCTTAAATGGCGGTTATCACTCGGATTCTTACTCACTGATGAGCTGTTTGCGATTGTAGGTCATCATTCCGATAAACAATTTAATCGCTGGTATGCGCTTGGGGCTGGTTTGAGTTTTTACCTGTTTTGGAATATCGCGACATTGACGGGCATTATTGCGGGAAGCCTGATCCCTGAACTGAACGAAATGGGATTGGAATTTGCTGTGGCCGCGACTTTTATCGCAATTGTAGTTCCGACTATTAAAAATATGGCGGTGCTCGCGAGTGTTGTCGTGGCATTAGTGAGCTCGGTCGCCCTAACCTATTACCAAGTGGAAGGAAGTTTGATGATTTCGAGCATTTTAGCCATGCTTACAGGCTACTTTGTGGAACAAGTACAGGAGAAACACTAATGATCATGTTGTCTATTTTACTGATGACGGGACTTGTTTTCACCAGCCGCTACTTGTTTTTAGAACCCAAGCTACCACTGCGATTAGGGACACGTACACAAAAAGTGCTCAACTACGCCAGCCCTGCGGTACTCACTGCGATCTGGGCGCCTATCGTTTTCATTCCCGATGGAGCACTCAGCGTGAATGTGCACAACCCATTTTTATTGGCTGCCTTGCTGGCTGCGTTAATCGCGTACTTTACTAAAAATGTTCTTTTAACGACGGTGATCAGCATGGTGGTATTTCTCGTTCTGCGAATTTGGCTTTAATTCGCCACCCACTCAATCTCCAACAGGGTGACATCACCACACTTTAATCGTCCAAGGAAGATGTCACCTTGATGCACCTCACCAACTCCTTTTGGTGTGCCGGTCATTACCACATCGCCATCTTGAAGTGTTGTGTAACTCGTTAATTCATCCAAAATGGTTAGCGGCGGATAGAGCATCTGGTTAACGTGACCTTTTTGTACACGAACGCAGTTAATCAAGAGCTCTAGGTTAAGATCATTAATATCAATGTTATCCAAAGAGACAAATCGACTAAACACTGCGGAGCCATCAAACGCTTTAGCACGCTCCCAGGGCAACCCTTGTTGTTTAAGTGAAGACTGCAAACCGCGCTTGGTCAGATCCAATCCCAAACCGACCGCTGAATAACGTCCATCTTTGATCAGAAAACAGATTTCAACCTCGTAATGAAGAGGCTCTTGATGAAATGAACGCAGAGTCGTCGATACGGAAGTCGCGGGTTTATTAAATACCACCATTTGCTCAGGGATCGCATTATCAAGCTCATGAATATGTTCAACGTAATTTCGCCCAACACAAAGCACTTTACCCACTTCTACTTTCTTTTCTTCAACTTGAATAACGCTCATCGCTCTTCCCTGCAAAACAAAAATCTCATCATAATCTAACCTATTGACTTAACGACACTAAATCCCATCCTCTAGTGTGAAAAATAAGACATTCACCCCGTTTTGAGTTTTGTATCATCTAATTGAAACATCACGGTATTTACAAAACAAATAGACAAAAAAGCCAGCACGAGGCTGGCTTTAAATCAATAAGGGTGAATGATTGTTCTCGCTAAATCCTATTATAGGTAGTAACGAGCACCTATCGCCCATTTGTCATCAGTTTCACGACCATGGTCATCATTTAGGTCAAACTGGTAACCCGCGTAACCAACAAATTTAGGCGTGAAGTTGTACTCTGCCTGCAGTGCCATTTCCTCACGAGCGGTTTCTGTTTTAGAGTTTTTGAACTCTTTACCTTCAACCATCTCGTAGTTAACGCTCAAGTTTAAACTGTTCGCTAGAGCGTATGCGATGATCGCTTCGTACGCATCACTTTCCGCCAAACGGTCGCCATTTACACTGAAGTTCATATTTTCATTTGAACCATATACCGCGGCAAGGAACAGACCTTGGCCGTAAGCGCCGTAAGATGCAGACACAACATGTGATTCCGCGGTGTGTTTACCTGTGTAAGCAGGGTGTTGGAAGTCACCACCGTTGTATGAGTAGCCAATTTTCGCGCCCATGATTGCGTAAGAAAGCGCAACTTGCATGCGGTCATCGTATTTAAGACCACCAGTGATAGTACCTGCGTCGTTACGCGTGTATTCATCATTTGCGCCTTGCCATCCAAGACCAACGTTAATTGCACCTGCTTCGCCTAAATCAAAGCCATTTCGATAAGACAGCATTTTATCCGCACGACCTGTGCCTAGGTTTCCGTGATCGTCGTAAATGAAGTCATTCGCAAACGCAATTGGCATATCCGCGATGCCTGCTACATCATAGTAAGGTGACCATTGCGTACCACCTACTGCACGACCGTAAACCTCATGTGTTAAACCTAAGTAACCTAGACGAGTTTTAAACGACTCTTCACCGCCATCTAAGTAGTTTAGAGCCCATTCACCACGTGCGTCTGCGGTGAAGCCATTGCCTAAATCTTGTGTCGCAGAGATATTGATACGAGGAGAGTTAGTGCCAACATCCGTGTCACCTTGCTCTGAACCATTTAAGTTAACAGAAACGTGGCCGCCCATCGAAAATGTTGTGCCATCGTTATTATAAAGTTCCACTGCCACTGCTTGAGTGCCGAAAGTTGCTGCTGCGATTGCCGCTGCTAATAATTTTTTATTCATTTCTAAATCCATTACTTATTAGTTGGTTAGTCAGTTTTAGACCCAGCTCTGATTCACTTTCGTAAAACGAAATGATGAACACAGAAAGGAATACAAAGGCCCTCTGGGGCATCTTTTCCGCCAGAATGGATTTACCTTTGTGTAACAACTGCCGACACTTTATTTGATTAGTTCCTGATAACCGAGTGAAAAATTCTCAGCAAAAAACTAAAAAGCAAACGTTTACTTATCCGAAAAAAAATCCAGGCGCAAAAACCTTACAAAAAGAAATGCTTTAACGAGATAGTGCTCACAAATACTTGATGAACCCCAATTTTTGAAAATAACTTTCCCGTCAAAATGAAATATTTACTTACATTTTGGAACAAAAATAGGTTCAGGAACTTTTTGAAAAAAGCACGGTCTCCAATAGAAGGCAGAAAAACCTCAAAAAAGATAAAACCTTTCTTTTTATAAAAGATATAAGAAGGGGCACTTATTCTCGCCAGCAATAAAAGTGCAATCAAATCATAACTTAACAGAAATCTATCTTTCATTTTCAGCGTTTACCTTAGCGTCATCAACACATCGGGCAAGAAAGCCCATCGATTACAACTAGGGTAATAAGAAAATGAAAAAGGCAGCACTAACTACTGCAATTCTTACAGCATTGGTATCAGCACCATCATTCGCAGCAACAGTATACAAAAACGACGGTACTGAATTAAAAGTTGGCGGCCGCGTTGAGTTCCGTGGTGACTTCATCGGTTCAGGTGGTGCTGAAGTTGAAGGCTCAATGGAAGATAAAAGCCGCGCTCGTCTTAATCTAAAAGGTAAAACGGACATCGGCAATGGCCTTTCTGCATTCGGTGTTTACGAAGCCGAGCAAAAAACGGGCAAGAGTGAATTCAAAAACCGCTACATGTATGCAGGTGTCGACTCTGATATCGGTGCTTTCTCTGTAGGTCGTCAAGACATGGCTGCAGTCATCATCTCTGACATGACGGATATCACTGAGTTCTCTGGTGTTCAGCAAGTTATCGATTCCTCTTCTGATAAGCAAGACAGCGTTTTCGCATACCGTGGTGCGTTTGATGCACTACAACTGCAAGCAACCTACCAAGCAAACTCTAGTGATAACGAAGATAAATACGGCATCTCTGGAATGTACTCACTGCCAATGGGCCTAGACCTCGGTCTTGCATATTCTGGTGGCGACGTAGATAAAGACAACTCTGAAGATCAAATTCTAGGTGGTATCGCCTACTCGATGGATAACCTATACCTAGCAGGTACTTACTCTCAAGGTTCCTTGACTGACGCTGAAGACTTTACGGCTTACGAGTTAGTAGCAAGCTACAAAGTAGCGAGCAAAGTGACGCTTGCTGCTCTATACACAGCTCAAGAAAATGATCCAGACAACGGTTCAAAATACGACACCGTTGAAGGTATCGAGCTTGTTGGTTACTACAAACTAAACAGCAACTTCCGTACTTACCTGTCTTACTACATCAACCAACTTGACGAAGCAAAAGATGCAACAACAGGTCTAGTAACAGAAGGCGAAGATACACTGCGCCTAGGCGTACGTTACGATTTCTAATTCACTCTTGTCCTAAGAGCGAGTCCACTTGGCCAGCACCTTTACTGGCCATTTTTTGTGTAACCCAAGATAACTCAATAAGTTTTCACACTATCCAAGCATCGCTCAGCAATGAAAAAGGAGCGTAGCGACTCATACTTCTGCCCTCTTTTAATGCGATTTGTCACTAAGTTAGTGCATTTCTCCTAATAGCCAACCGAACTAAAACAAAAATCCCATTAAAATCAAATAAATAAAAATTGGCACGCGTTCTGCAATACTAATTATGCAAATGCATGGCAGCGTTTGTGCTTCTCGTTCTTTGTACCTGTTATAACAGGCACGTCCTTTGAATTGGTAATGTCGCCTCCCTCTGGGAGGCATTTTTTTATTGGCGCGAAAAACAATAGGACGTATGATCCCGCCACCTCTATCAAACTGGAATTTTTCAATTGAATCATCATCCTGTTCAAGGTGCGTCCTGGATGCTAACAGCTGGCTTGGCATTCGCCATAGTGAACAGCTTCGCCCAAATTGCTAGCATCAACTTTGGTGTCTCTTCCACCACATTCGCGTTATTCCAATACGCTATTGCCTTATTTGTCATTCTGCCCTATCTGCGTACACTTGGAATTAGACGCTCACTAAGAACCCAACACTTTGGTTGGCATGCCTTCCGTATTTTTCTCTCTGTTATCGGGATTCAGCTTTGGCTTTGGGCACTCGCTTATCCAGTTCCGATTTGGCAAGGCATTGCGCTGCTGATGACCTCTCCATTATTTGCAACGGTTGGATCTGGCTTGTTACTCAAAGAGAAGGTAGGTACTGCACGCTGGTTAGCAACATTAACAGGGTTTGTTGGTGCTATGATCATTCTTGAGCCGTGGGCAGATTCATTTACATGGGCGACCCTGCTTCCTGTTGGCGCCGCATTTTTCTGGGCAGCGTATTCTCTGATGGTAAAGAAAATGTCGGTCAACGATCCGCCCTCAACCATGGTTGTCTATTTATTACTGCTGATAACGCCGTTTAATATCTTATTGGCAATACCGACATTTACGATGCCAAATACCTGGACGATATGGGGCGTACTTTTAGCCGCAGGCGCGCTTACTGCACTCGCTCAATGGGCTATCGTTAAAGCATATGCAGTAGCAGACGCCTCGTTTGTGCAACCATTTGATCACGCAAAACTGCCTTTGAATGTCGTTGCTGGCTGGTTGGTGTTTGGCTGGGTACCACCTGGTCGTTTATGGCTAGGCGCCGCGATTATTATTGCCTCCATTGCGTTTATTACGCACTGGGAAGCGAAAAAGACAAAGCTAGTTGAAAGAAAAGTCTAATTTCAAGGTTCTATATTTTCAGGAAAGGAAATGAGGAACACCATATGAGTCAACCAATCAAAATTACACTGTACCGCTGGGCTGGTAGTTGGGGTCCATTCAAAGTCAATATTCCTTGTGGTGAATGTACGTTAACTAAAGATATTTTGACGGATACTTTTAAAAACGAACTCGCTGATGTCCCCGTTGAACTGGAAGTAAAAGATTGGTTATCACATTGGTGGGAACCATTAAAAGCAGGGGCCTGGCATGCACCGATTCTTCTTGTCGAAGGAAAAGTGGTCAGCCAAGGGGAAGCGCTAAACCGGGGCGTGCTTGTGCAATCAGTTATCGCTGAATGGGTCAAACGCGATGAGCTAAAAGGCAACATTGTTTATGGTAAAGCCACCTGCCCTTACTGTGTCAAAGCGAAACAACTACTTGACGATGCTGATGTTCAATACGAGTATCATGACGTGGTTAAAGACAGCGCTGCTTTGTATCGCATGATCCCCGAAGTAAAGGCCATCATTGGAGAAAAAACGCCGGTAACAGTGCCGCAGATCTGGTTGGATGGAAAGTATGTTGGAGGCGCTGACGATTTAGAAAAGTGGTTAGCAGCAAAGGGGCTAGATAAAGTGCCTAACAATGTCGTGGAGATACCAAGCCAATCCGCTTAGCGTTTGATTCAAATGCCATCCGTCTTTGAGTAGTGGTTTACCAATGTTGTTCAATATGTAGGCTGCAACTAAAAACAAGACAGATAAAAGCAAAAAGCCCTGATTCTTCAATCAGGGCTTTTTAAATTATTTCGCCAGTTTTTTCATAACACGAGCAAAAACAGAAGCTTTTTTCTTCTTCGCTTTGCCGTAAAGCGCTTTGTGCATCGCGTCTTTTGCAATCATCTGGCCAATATAAGCACCACCAAGTTCGTTACCCATGACCTTCTCCTGAATGTATTGACTTAAATATGTTGTAATTTTACACCACTATTAGATAAAAACAAGACTAATGTCACATTTATTTTGTAATTAACTTTCAGGTTGGTTCTGATTACTTTTTCGAAACGGGCGCCTATCGCTTAGGTTGCTGGTATGTTTTACCCGCTGCGACGTACGTATCTTTTTGTTTGATTTCAAAGAATGTTTCAAAGAACCACGCAGCAAATTTGATCAAGTGATCGCCTTCATTCATGACGTGCTCCACGTATTCTTGCTCTTCTCCGGACTCGTCTTCTTGAGTGGTAATATGGTAAATACGTTTCTCGCCATCAACTTCTGCAAGACCAAACTGACCCGTTAGGGATTGTGCCGCTTGTGCAACTTCTTCTTCCTCACACGCCTTCAAGACTTCGAGTGCCTTTGGCATGCTTTCTTGCTGAGTAATTTCTTTTACCAGTGTTTCAAATTCGTTTTGTTGCATTCTTTCACCTAACGATTAGAGATCGGATAGTCATTTGGGCAGAAATGTATCCCCAAGCTTGAGAGGAGCATCAGGTATTGCCCTCTTCCTCTCAAACTGAGTCATTCAATATACACAATGATCCTGACTTAATTTAGCAGCGCATTTTAGAAAGCTGCCTCTTTCGTTGCAAGTATATTCAGGTGGAAGTTTCTGCTTGAATCGTCCCTTTGGGTACTTTACGAAATTGACTCAATGCAAGCACACAGCAAGAAAGTAACGCAATAAACAAATAAAACACCCCAAGCTGGTTTTGATTCGTGACCCAAGAATCTACCAAGTATCCGCCAAACAACCCGGCTAAACACATTTGAATTGATCCAGATAGCGCAGAAACCGCTCCGGCCTGTTGCTTATGTGGCGACAGCAACAAACTAATTGATACCGGAAACGACATGCCTTGGGCAAAACTTAAACACGTAAATGCCACTAGTAATGAAAATACACTGAAGGGTGTAACCAACAATATGAAGCCAGCAATAGCAACAATCGCGAAACTCATCAGCAAGATTTGCTGAGCTTTGTAACGAGCGTTGATCAAATTAAGCACCAAGCTGCCCGTCAGCAAACCAACTGACGGTATGATCATCAAAGAACCGTAATCTGCCGCCGTTAAGCCTAACTCTTGTTGCATTAAAAATGGATACAAGGAAAGCGTTACCAGAGCCGATAAATAACTAAGCCAGTTGTAGCTCGCACTACCAATCACTTGAGTATTCGTTAACAGGCGCAAATAATTTGCACTCACCTGGCCTACTTTAAATTTTCGCTTCGGGTAAGGCAGCGTTTCTGGCAGCACCAATAAACCAAGCGTAAAAATAGCCATTAAGTAAATCAGCACAAACACGAAGACAGCATGCCAACTCAGGTGAAAAGCAATCCAGCCACCAAACAGTGGAGCAATAATTGGCATCACAGATGCCGTGACTGAAATATAAGATAGCGCTTTGGTTAATTGCATACCGTCATAACTGTCACGCAATACGGAGCGACCAAGCACCGAGGCACTGCCCGCTCCCAAACCTTGAAGTAACCGCCCCGCTTCAAGAGCAATAATGTTGTCCGAAAAGGCGATACAAATAACCGTACCAACTAGGTACACACTTTGGCCCAGAATAAATACTGGTCGACGACCAATCGCATCAGACAATGGGCCATAAAAAAGCTGAGAGATACCGAAACCAACGAGAAATAGTGTGACGAGATTCTGAATCGAATGTTGCGGCAAATTCAAGTCATGACCAATCAATGGCAAAGAAGGAAGATAAATACTAACGCCAACTTGGCCTGTGGCAATGATCATCATCGCTAATAACAATGGTGTTTTACGCAAACGTTCCTCCTACTTTGTGACAGATTGATGGCAAACAGTGTATATTTGATACTCAAAGATGATAATCAGCTAAGTTGGAAAGGAATTAATTCCCAAGGAGACACAATGGACTGGATTCAAAGCGTGAAGAGTTATATTCGTGTGGTCGAAGAAGGTAGCTTTAATGCAGCAGCGCGGAAACTCAATACCACCAGCTCAGCTATCAGTAAACGAGTTCAATGGCTAGAAGATAAAATTGGCGTTCAGTTACTTAAACGCACGACCCGCTCTATTAGCCAAACCGAAGCTGGTGCGCTGTTTTATCAACGAGCAAAAAATCAGTTGGATTCATGGCAATCAGTATTAGATGAAACTCGCTCAGTCAATCAATCACCAGCGGGGTTATTGAAAATTGGCGCGACACTGGCGGTTGGTTCTAAGTTTTTGGTGCATTACCTAGATGATTTTCTTGAGAAATATCCAGACATCACGCTTCAATTAACGACAACGCTACCAGGCCAATTGCCAGAGCTAAGCTTAGACCTGTTTATTAGCCGGGAATTAGAGCAACTTAATTCACTAAGTTTCAAAGCCACCGCACTTTTCGAACATAAAGCCCAGTTTTACGCCGCACCTAGTTACCTAAAAAAATACGGGACACCACAATGCGTTGAGGATCTGACAGAGCATAATGTCCTGATTTGGGGTGAAAAGCCCTCACGAGAAATCAAAACCAATCGAGGCAAACGTATCAGCTTGTCCGGTAACTTTGCCACGACCAATCCAGAAGCACTATTTCATGGTGCCAAAAGAGGCATGGGTATTCTGATGACGAATAACGTCATGATCAAAGATGATCTCAAATCCGGAGCTTTAGTGCCTATCTTGCCCGATATCACGGCGGATAAAGCCACTGTATATGCCTACTATCCAAAGCTGGATTATCAACATACCCGGACTAAGCTGTTCCTCGATTATCTCAAATCGCGATTAGAAGAGGAGAAGCGTGCTTAGCTTGAATTTCTAGCGCTATATATCGATGAGGTTCAAGCATAAAAACATGAAAATAATGATTTGTTCGTTCACAAAATTTGAAAAATTCGCCTTAGTAACCGATAGTTTATTTGATGCATATCAAATAATAATTCTTCGTGTCTCACACGATATGGTAATCACAACGCTAGGTGAAATGCTCAATGGGTCAGGTACAAATCAGTTTCCACAAAATTGATGAAATATTGAAGCTAAACGGCACGGCTCAGCTAAACCGAGTCACGTTAGATATTCATCAACAATTGCAGAGCCATTGCACTTGCGTTGTAGAAGTTGCGCATCTTCAACATTCGGCTCATACCATCTCCTTCGCTAGCAATGGAAAAATTACAGACAATCTAAGCTACCACCTTTCAGGCACCCCCTGTGAAAAAGTGGCAAAAGACATTGGCGAACATATTTTCTATCAGGACCAAGTTTACAAACGCTTTCCTGAAGATCAGATGTTTCAAGAGGATGGTATTCAAGCTTACATTGGTCTGCCATTAAAGACACAAAATGGCGAGGTTCTGGGAATTTTATTGTCCACCTTTACCCGAAGCATCCACGCTAAGGAAGCGCAAGATATCCTCGACTTCCACCGCTTTTATGCCAATGTCATTATTCACAGCTTACGTGAAAAGTGGGTCAGTGAACGTTCAGATAAGCTTCTTAATCAGCTTAGCTATGAAGTATCGCATGATAACCTAACTGGACTGCTCAACCGTAGCTGTTTAGCTGATACCTTGGAGACATTAACGCAACAGGCCACTCGTCCATTCAGTTTGGCTTACCTAGACATCGATAACTTTAAATCGATCAATGATATCAACGGAAACTACATCGGCGACCAAATCATTAAGTTTACGGCGAACGCCATTCAACAAAGCTTGTCATCGCCAAACAACGCTTTTCGTGTCGCAGGAGATGAATTCGCCTTCATTACTTACGACGAAGATCCTGTCGCCGTGTGTCAGGAAGTACTCGACAAAATTGAAAGCGGCTACAGCGACAAATCTAACCGAATTTCTTTCACTGTTAGTATTGGTATCGCGCGCGCACCAGTACATATGTTGAACAGTGATGAGCTGATTTTGAATGCTAGCCTCGCTCTCAAAGACTGTAAAAAACATCGCGATACACGAATTCAGCATTACGACACACATCTTAGCGCCCTTTATCACCGTAGAACTCAGCTTATTGAAGCTATGCGCATTCAACTTAGCGCTGACATACATGATAGCGAAGAGTTGTATGTCGTTGTTCAGCCAATCGTAGATATCACAAGCGATCGCTGGAATTACTTTGAAATCCTAGCCCGCTGGAACAGCAATGTTTACGGGAACATCTCTCCAGCGGAATTCATTGAAGCTGCCGAACAATCAGGCCTGATTATCGAGTTGGGTGAACGTATTATTGAACTCGCATGTATCGCAAAACAAGAGCTAGAAGCCAACTTAGGATACAAAGTTAAACTCTCTATCAATTGCTCTGCGTATGAGCTGGTCGACTCTAACCGCTATATTAACCACCTAACTAACATGGTTGAAAAGTATCAGCATGAAGCAAAAGACTTTGTTATAGAGCTCACCGAGACCGTTTTACTCTCGCAAAGTGGCCGTGAACAGATGGTACTTAACTCATTGCGGTACTTAGGTTTTAAAGTCGCGTTGGATGATTTTGGTACGGGATACTCAAGCTTGAACTATATACACAATTATCCGATTGATAGCATTAAAATCGATGCAACCTTCGTTCAAAATATGCTCTCAAATACAACCTCTGAACAAGTGGTGTTTTTGATAGCGCAATTGGCAGAACTGCTTGATGTGGATTTGATTGCCGAAGGCGTAGAAGACGATAGAGCACTACAAAAGTTAATTGAAATGGGCTGCCACTACATTCAAGGCTATTTCTACTCTCGCCCACACAGTGTTGATGAAATCGTACACCTGATAAATGAACGTGAAGTGCGGAGCGCCTAAGAGCTCTAAACAAGCGACGGTCATGGGATGTAAATCTAGTTAATGCACAAAGTAAAAGAGACCAAGCTATGCTTAGTCTCTTTTTATTTTTTGAGCGAAGTACTTTGTTACAGCACTGCTTTCTCTTTATCGCGTAATAGCTTATCCATTTCATCTCTGTTCGCGACAAAGGTTGCCATCTCTTTCTTAGGAACAGAGCTCGCCATTGGGATGTTTGCTCGCATAGCGTTAACTGGACGGCCGTATTCAATCAATTCATAGTGAAGGTGTGGCCCTGTCACTCGACCTGTTTTGCCGGAAAGACCGATACGCTGGCCTCGAGAAACCTTTTGCCCTTTCTTCACCAGAATCTTACTTAGGTGTAAGTAACGGGTTTTGTATTTGCTGCCGTGCTCAACAACCACGTAGTTACCCGCATAAGGGTGTTTACGAGTCATGATCACTTTACCGTCACCAGTAGAAACGACTGGTGTACCGGTTGGCACGGCAAAGTCAGTACCGTTGTGCGGTGCGACACGCCCCGTTACTGGATGTAAACGATTAGGATTGAAGCCAGAACTGATACGCCAACGGCTACTTACAGGATAACGCTGGAATGCGCGCTGTAAGCTTTCACCTTTTGCATTGTAGAATTGACCATCGGTATGAAGGTAAGCCGTGATTTCACGTCCGCGATTGTAGATCTTAATCGCCTCAATTTCGTTCTTGCCCGTTGGCACACCATTGATGCTTTGCGAACGACGAACGACTTCAAATCGATCACCTGCACGAAGATCACGCCCAAAGTTGAGCTGCTCTTTGAGTAAGCTCACAACTTGACTCACTTCTGCCGACGTTAGACCTAGTCGACTTGCAGAAGAAGAGAAACTGCCTTGAATAACACCAACCAATGGTTCTTGGCTCCACACGCCAGGAATCGAGATATCGGTAAAGTCATAGCTACCATCACTATTTAGTTGGTAGACCACTTTATCTGCAATAGAAAATTGCAGTTCCATTTTCTCTAACTCGCCTGTCGCATCATCACGCCAAAAACGGAGCGTATTGCCCGGCTTTAGTGTATCAAGTGCAAGGTAGTTCAAATCCGTTTCCATTACTTTCATTAACGAGCTGTAACCGAAACCGAGCTGGCTAAAAATAGTGCTTAGGTTGTCACCAGCTTGGATTTGATATTCGAAGTTCGGGGGAGTGACAACTTCGGCAGTTGTCGCATCAAGAATTTTTTCAACGACCTGAGATTCAGGCAGGTTCAATGCGATGGTTTTGGTTAAAGATGACTCTTTGAGAGAGTGAGAAACACCAATCGCAACTAAAACTGGCAAGGAGTATAACAGCAGCGCTCTACGACTTGTCAGATTCGGCAACCGTCTTGTAATTTCATTTGTAGACACGGGAATTACTATCTCCTTTCAAACAAGGCTCATAGCTTATGCATTCCCGTATAAGAAATCACTATGAAATTTCGAGATCTAGCGCAGAAAACACTGAATTTTTACAGAACTCAAAAAAAATTCATCACTGTTGCATATGTAAGTTATTCCCTACACGCTTTAATGTGGATGAATTTAATTGATTTGGCGTATCTGCCATTGCTTGATCGTCACCATGCGCTAAATATGAAAGCGTGATAATGGCATCACTTTCCCATGTGATTTGGGTAAATTTAACGCGATCACCGACAAAAATACTGTCTAAAAGGACAACTCGGCTCGGAACGGGGTCAAACTTAAACAAGCCAACATAGTTAAACGAACCGCTACCTTGTGTCGTTACAATCATCGGTGCAGCAATCCATGAAACCCTCTCAATATCACGCTGACTAATAAACGCAGTTGGAACGAGTACCTGACCTTTTGTCGCACCTGCATCATAATCGCCTATCAAATAGCCGTTTTCTTTATCCCACTCATCAAGAAAAGTGACCGCGCCCTGCTCTGGTACTTGAATCGTCCATGGGTTGCGTGAAGTAATTCCCAGCGTCTCTTGCACAATAACATTGGTTTCTACTTCCGTTTGAGGAAACTTAGCCATGATCTCTTCATCAGACAAACTAAAGCGATAAACACCCGCGATCACAACCACGACCAATAATACGATCGGAATAAGAAGAATAAGTGGTATAGGCAGGATTCTTTTGTGAGCCATGAAGACTTCCTTGTTTAAAGGTATAAATGAAAAGCGAGTATAGCATTGTATACCCAAATGATTTCATCCCTTCAAGTGTTTCAAAATTAAACTAAACTGACTGTATCCAAATGATTTTCAAGCCCAGAGTTCATAACTTGCCACTGACACTGCTCTCAGTGTTCCAAATTCATTGGTGTATTGGGAAGAATAGGTAATCACGATGACAACAACCATTCATACATGCGAATGCGCCTGCGGTTTAGTTGAGATCCGTTGTAAGGGAGAACCCATCCGTACGTCTGTCTGCCATTGTTTTGAATGCCAGAAGCGGACAGGCAGTGTGTTTGGGGTGCAGGCCCGCTTTGATAAAGAGCACGTAACTTTAAACGGTGAGGTCACCTGCTATACCCGAATGGGGGATGATGGCAGCGAGGTTCAGTATGAGTTTTGCCCTTCTTGCGGCACGACAATGCGCTTATTGGTCTCTACATTTCCTAAAATCATGATCATTCCCGTCGGTCTTTTTACTGATAAAGAGTTCCACCAACCAACGGTTTCCATCTATGAGCAGAGGAAACATGGATGGGTGAGTTTCGAATGTACAATGGAACACATCAGGTAGGGGAAATCCCCCTCTATGTCGTTATCACGGTCAACGCAAAAGCTCTATAAATGAGATTTTTTTGAGAATGATCAACCGAGTTTTACTGTAAGGGGTTTCGTAACGCGGTGTGAGCGTTATAATCGGCTCCTAACATTTGGTGGGGTTTTATTGTGATTTCCAGACTTCCTCGTTGGGTGGAATATGGCGCGTTTCTACTTGCCCTTCTCGCGGGCTGCGTCAATGCCGTTGGTCTTCTCGGCTTTCAACATCAAGCGATAACACATCTTTCGGGAACCGTAACTCAGCTAGGGAACAGCTTGCTAACAGGTGTGGATAGCTCCATTCACCTGCTCTTCATCGTATTTAGCTTTTTGATCGGTGCTGCCTTTAGCGGCTTTTTTATTGAGAGCAGTGCGTTAAAACTAGGGCGAAGATATGGTGTTGCACTGTGCATAGAAGGGAGCTTGCTCCTACTCAGTTTGGGCTTTTTGGTGCAAGGGGATTTGTACGGCCAATATCTAGCGTCAGCAGCATGTGGATTACAAAACGCAATGATCACTACATTCAGCGGCGCAGTAGTCAGAACCACACATATGACTGGAATCATCACCGATCTGGGGATTATGATTGGAGAAAGCTTAAGAGGTCGTCAATTTGATCGACGTAAAGCAAAGCTGTTCCTATTCATTTTCTTCGGATTCTTGCTTGGCGGTGTCGCGGGAGCCGCACTATTCGTGGTATATGGCTTATATACGCTCGTTTTCCCTGCAATATTGGCTTTCGCTACGGCTCTGATCTACTGGAGTTACCTTTACGTGCTTAGTCGCCAACAAAAAGCATAAAATCTCGAACCGATTGAGGCCGAATGCTTCAATCGGTTATAGCTCAACTCTCTCACCGCTGCACATCATAATAAACGTTTTATCGTGTTGTAACGCAGCTAAAAAACCTTATAACAGCTAGGGCTAACAGGGCTTCCGGCAAAAAGTTAGTTAGATCAAAGTCACATTTGTTTAGCGTTTTATTATTCCAGTCACAATGCGCCCCATAATTCTCTGCGCTGCCCGCGCTCCGTGCTACAATTTTCTAACACAAGCAACATATTCGTATACACTTATACGTTATTTGACCAATTACCCGACAAATCGGCTGAATAACTAGATGTATTTAATGAATAGTATTGCAATGGATGCAGTTTGCGGGTACCCTCCGCAAAACTGTGATTAAATACGGATGTTTAGTGAATATTTATGTCATGGAAATGGCAAGTATTGACTAGTAGTAACACGAGACAACTATGCATAACACCACTAATGCTACTGAAGCTCCTAAGGGCAACTTTTGGATGTTTTTCATCCCTTCCCTAATCGGTCTTCTACTCTTTATGGCTCCGATCTCATACGATGGCGGCCTAACTATCCCTGTTGCGGTTATGGCAAAAGTCATCCCGGCAGTATTAGGCGATACCTTGATCGCTATCGTCACCAGTATCATCGCTTTCATGGCAGTCGCTTCTGTTCTTTGCAAAATTTTCAAGCCTGCAGCGATTTTACGTAATGGATTTTTAAACGGTCTTTTCAATCCATCGCCACTTTGGCTTGTTGTTCGCTTAATCGGCGGTGCAGCCGTATTAATGACATTCTTCCAAGTGGGTCCAAAAGCGATTTGGGAAGAAAACACAGGTGGCCTTGTTCTTACCGGTCTTCTACCAACTTTGTTTGCGGTGTTCATTTTTGCGGGCCTACTCCTTCCGCTTCTTCTGAACTTTGGTCTTCTTGAGCTGTTTGGCGCATTACTGAGTAAAATCATGCGCCCGGTATTCAACCTGCCTGGCCGTAGTGCAATTGACTGTATGGCGTCTTGGTTAGGCGACGGCAGTGTTGGTATCTTGCTAACCAGCAAACAGTACGAAAATAAATTCTATACTCAGCGTGAAGCCGCTGTTGTCGGGACAACGTTCTCAGCAGTATCGATCACGTTTAGCTTAGTGGTTATCGCTCAGGTACAGTTAGAGCATCTGTTCCTACCTTTCTACGGCGCAATCTGTTTAGCAGGTATTGTCGCTGCGGTTATCATTCCTCGCTTACCGCCGCTAAGCCTGAAGAAAGATCGCTACATTGATGGCAGCAACCCAGATAAAGATGCTGACGCCGTACCAGAAGGCCACACCACATTCTCATGGGGTATGGATCTAGCACTTAAGCGCGCGGGTCAGGTAACATCTGTTCAGTCGGTATTTAAAGAAGGCGTACATAACGCAATCGACATGGTGTTTGGTGTACTGCCTGTGGTTATGGGTCTGGGTACCGTGGCATTAGTGATTGCAGAGTACACTCCTGTATTTGAAATTCTAGGTCAGCCATTCATTCCATACCTAGAGCTACTGCAAATTCCAGAAGCTGTCGCCGCATCACAGACTATTGTTGTTGGCTTTGCGGATATGTTTATCCCGGCAATTTTAGCGGCATCAATTGATAATGAAATGACACGTTTTGTTATTGCAGCAATGTCAGTAACTCAGCTTATCTACATGTCAGAAGTTGGCGCCCTACTACTAGGCAGCAAAATTCCAGTAAACATTGTAGAACTGTTCGTTATTTTCATTCTGCGTACGCTAATCACATTACCTGTGATTGCTGGTGTTGCTCATCTGATTTTCTAAAATCAAAGCATCAATCAACAAAGGCTCCGCATTGTCGGGGCCTTTTTTATGTCTAAAACTCTATCTACAGCTCTATTCAGATCACTTAATTAGCAAACGCTCATAACTTACAACGAACAGCTTCAATCACGCCCCTTTTACGACAGTTAAGTCGCTCTCATCTCACCAATAACGCCAACCTTAATCACTATACTTTACGCAATTCTTTTCATTATGACGCTTTCATTAACAGAGCGCACAAATCTGATCAAACTCACGGTTTTTGTCGTAACTTACCGTTTTGTTTAAATTTGGTTAAAAAAGACAACAAATAGACTCATGTTTTTGACAAAGATGTCGATAAAAAAGATAACCAAACACAATAGGTTTCTCTTGATGCCGAATTCACTCGTTTAAAAAGAGGTGAAAGCATAGTGAAGCCAACCGGGAGAATCAGAGGAAAGCTCATGAAATTTAGACATAAGGTTGTCACTGCCTCGTCATTTTTGCTGCTAATTACCGTGTCACTACTGTCGACGCAACAAGTTATGACGATCCGCTCCCAAACGCAGGAGCACATTGACTCGAGTGTGAACGAGATATTGACCAGTGTTGGAAATACCGTGCAATCAGAAATGAATGCTAAAAAGGATCTCGCTCGTTCTATTACTGAAGTTATCGAACTTAATCCAAGTTCACACAACTACGTTCAGAACATTCTTGAGCGACCAACACCAAAAGCCAGCTTTCTTGCGATTGGCTTTGGTTATGAAAGCAATGGCTTCGTGATTGAAAATGACGACGGCTGGGAAGCAGGACCAGACTACGATCCGCGTCAACGTCCTTGGTTCATCGCAGCTAAAAACAAAGGCGATTTGGTCGTAACAGACCCATACGTCGATGCGTCTTCAAAAAACGTCATCATCTCTGTTGGTACACCAGTAAAAGAAAACGGCCAGTTCTTAGCTGGTATGTTTTATGACCTCGAGCTCACTACCCTTTCAGACCTCGTCAACCAAGTTAATCTGTTTGACGCTGGTTACTTATTTTTGGTCACCGCTGATGGGACAACCATTGCCCACCCTCAAAGTAAGTACAACGGTGAAAAAGTTGGTAGCTACCTGCCACAGGTTGATCTTACACAATCAACGCAACACATTGAGATCGATGGCGATCGTTATATGATTAACTTGACTCACATCCCTGGCGAGAACTGGTACGTGGGTTCAGTTATTGATGAAGCTATCGCCTACTCTGCCGTAGGAGAGCTTCGCAACAGCGCTATTATTTATTCAATCATTGCCGTGATTGCTTCTGTTATTGCACTGACTCTACTCATTCGCACGCTCATGCGTCCGCTGGACACTTTAAACAACGCGATTAAAGGTGTTGCGTCTGGGAAAGGCGATCTTACACAGCGCCTTGAAACTGATACTGACCAAGAATTCTCAGAGCTTGCTACAAACTTCAATACGTTCATGGAAAACTTGCAACAGCAAATTATTGAGTCGAAGAGTATTTCTGATCAAATTTTGAATGGCACTCAAATCACCGCTGAGGGTGCAAAAGATTCGGCAGGTGCTATTCAAACTCAGCTACAAGAGCTAGAACAATTAGCCACCGCGATGCACGAGATGTCTGTTACCGCGACTGAAGTTGCCAATAATGCGCAAGGCGCAGCGAGTGCAGCCAAAGAAGCTGATCAAGCAACGGTTGAGGGCTCTTCTGTGGTCGGTGAATCGACACAAACGATCAATATGCTTTCCGATAGCATTGACCTTGCTGTCGAAGAAGTGCAAGTGCTTGAATCTGCAACCGCCAACATCGAAACGATTCTAAAAGTCATCAACGATATTGCGGACCAAACGAACTTACTCGCGTTGAATGCCGCAATTGAGGCTGCACGTGCGGGAGAATCTGGCCGAGGCTTCGCCGTCGTTGCTGATGAAGTTCGTACACTGGCGCAACGAACCCAAGAATCAACAACAGAAATTCGTACTATGATTGAGCAGCTGCAATCTGGCGCATCATCTGTGGCAAATGCTATGCATCAAAGCAAGGGTAGCGCTGTAGAAGCCGTAGAAAAAGCAGACTTGGCAAACAACGCGCTACAACGTATTCGTGATGCGATTCAGCGTATTTCTGATATGAACTTACAAATCGCCTCAGCGGCGGAAGAACAAAGCTTAGTTGCGGAAGAGATCAACAACAATACGGTGAATATTAAAGACCTATCGACTCAAGTCGCCGAATCTGCAAATCGAACTAACGATGCTATGCAGGCACAGCAAGAAGATGTACATAAACAAGATCAAATATTAAACCGATTTACAGTCTAGTCTTCACCTAAACAAAAACAGCGAGCCAATGCTCGCTGTTTTTGTTTTTAGACCTCTATCGCAGTGGTATCTAGACTTAGAACGCCTAGTTTTTAGTGTTGTTGCCACTCGGCTCAAAACTGTTATCACGCTTGCTATGCTGCCTTTCCCACTCTAGTTGAATTCAACATGGATATAGCGGTCATTGGAGCGACGATAATAACGATCATCCACTTTTAAATAGGTGAAATCTCCAATCTTTATGTAGGTACTATTACGAGGAATTCGGTCGTGGTAGTAGTAACTGCGTCTTGGTCGTCGAGACTCCACATAAATAACGTCACGATGTTTATACTTATGTTTATGCTTGTGCTTGCGTTTATGATGATGGTGATGCTCATGATGGTGATCATATCGATGACCATGCCTATGTTTCGGGTCAGCCATCACTTCTGTACTGAACACACCTAAAGACAATATAACGCCAACCATGGCAAAAGATAATTGCTTTGACACAACAGAGCCTCTTATTCATATCAACATCGATATAATAGAAGGGTGAATCACTGTACATGTCAGCCTTTCGCTAAGGAGTTTTACAACAAGGTCAAAGCTTATCGTGATTATCAGAGAAACGTCAAACATCACAAATGCTGATGACTTTGAGTGGCCTGGATTCGGCTATGAATAACAAAAAAGCCGCCCGTTATACAACGAGCGGCTCAGTTTTTAAATCAGCTAGCGTGATTTTATACTGCTTGGGCAAACAGCAAGAAACAGCCGAACAGGAAGATCATGCTCATTCCCATTACGCCACCACCAGCTTCATAAATATTGTCATCTTCTACTGGCACTCGACGCACTTTCATTGTCATTGATAATGGGACAAAGACCGCGAGAAACACAAGAATAATCCCCGCGTAGCTAAGAATAGCCAAGAAGTGTTCTGGCGCAAATACAGCACCTAGTAGTGGTAGCACAAACGTGGTAACAAAAATCACCGGCTTGCTTGCTTTCAGTAGGTCTGCATTTTGATCGTATAGCGCCATTGCCACACCTAAGAACGATGTTAACAGTGCTAACCCAGTGAACATGGATAGGATAAACTCCAAACCCTCGTATTGCTGACCTAATACCGAGATCAACTCCGTTACGTTGGAGTATTGAACAAGCTCATGAGGTGGTAGGTTACCGACAACTGCTAACAACCATAATAAGTAACAAACAAGCGGAATAGTTGAACCCACGATAATCATATTACGCAGTTGTGTTTTGCTCGCTTCTTTGTTGTAAGTTACGAGCGATGGGATCACGACCATAAAACCGAAACTGGTGAAAAGCACCGAGCTTGTCTTAATTAGCGCCATCTTATCGTCACTCACGACTTCATCAAGTCCCTCAAACGAGACGCTTGGTGCAAGCGCAAAAAGTGTCAGAATCAGCGCCACGATCATGCCTAGGAACAAACCGCGATTAAGCTTATCTACAACCCCTGTGCCTGCCGAAACAATGATACCGACTAAAAGAGTAAAACCGACTTGGCTTGCGATCGTAGATGTTGGCAGCCCAATTGAGGCTGTTACTTTTTGTACGAGATCACCCGCACCAATGATATAAGCCATCAATAGACAAACTAACAGGGCGTAAAGCAAGCTGTTGGTTACCAACTGGCCACCTTTACCTAGCGTTTCGCGAGCAATTGCATTCATGCTCACGCCGCCGCCTACTTTGCAACTGGCCTCAAGAAGGAGCAGCGCAGCGTAAGTCGTCCCAGCCCAGATGAATAACATAAGAAGAGTGCCCCAGAGGAGGCCAAATTGAGCAAGCACCATTGGTATAGCAAGCATACCAGCGCCAAGAGCAGTACCTGCAACGATCAGGGAGCTGCCGACAAGTTTTAGGTTCACGGTTAATACCTCTAAATTCAATCCGTTTATTTCTCGCCAGTTGTGCTACATCCAAAGCACACCCAACAAAACGCTCTACTCAACCAAAATTTGGTTACAAGAACCCTATATGGCTAAGAAAACATGCAGCAAAAGGTGGTTAATTCAATTGCACATGAACACTTGAGAGACGTTTTGGGCGATGTCATCGTTGATGAAATGCGCACAACTTTGGGTTCGAAGCAAAATTGTTCATCTTAATTCATCAACCCCATTCGTTGTGAATGGATTTGGTTCGAAAAGATTGTAAGGCATAAGCAGGACGATTGAAAAGCAAAAGGTCAATCTTATAGCGATATATTTTAACAACTCTCCTCATTCACCTAAGATGTGTTGTTATTTTCATCACTAATCAGTCTTTTATCGCCTAATGAGAGTAAGAACATGCTCAACCGCTCAATTTTGGATGGGTGTACAAATTAATTTACAGTTCAAGTAAAGGTGTTAGATTCCAGGGGCGTAGCCTAGATCGGACAATATCGCTATTATTCGCTGCGTGCCGACACTGTTCGGTTCACATACCTCTAAACACTGATTTACGGTTCGAAACTATAGGTAAATGAGTGTCCGAATGCTGGGTGTGGTTCCCCAGCATTTGCATCCTTTCTTTTTGGTGTTATCCAAACTGTCTAAATCTAAGCTAGCTTGCCCATTCTATTAATAGGCTTTATCTAACGCTCCGATGATATAAGTTAATGCTGAAACGCCCATATCCGCGACCTGTTTCTCAGTCACACTCATATTTTCATACGCAATCTGCAACTCTACCTCACCTATCGATTCTTTATGAAGATAAAGCTCTTTGTAGTTCATCAACCTCTGTTGAGACTGTCGAGTCAGAGCGACAACATTTTCTTTAGTGACACGATGCTGCTCATCAAGCTCGCTAAATAATTGATCTAAAATGCGTTGCATTTTGCGAATTGAGGATTTCGTCTCGATTGATTTGTATGATTGATACTTTTCCATTGAGTTTATAACTGACTAAAATATGTACATTTTTATTAGGTAGCTATTCTTATACTGATTGCAAAACAGGTAAATATGAGATGGTTAAACTGGTCCACTTCTTGCTTTATTTAGGTCAAAACTGTCCTTTCAGGAGAGCACATGCAGGTCGACCCTATTATTGAAGCACTAATTGCGAGAAGAAAAGCGAGTGGCCTCTCCCGTGAACAAATGGCAAACATCGCAGGGATGAGCGTGAAAACGTATCAACGGATAGAGCGTGGAGAATCCGACCTGAAACTTTCCCAATATCGCTCCATACTACGCTCTCTGCATTTGACCGATCTCGACATCGCATTGGATATAAGAGGCGTTCAACACGTAACAGCGGATGATCTAATGGCCGTTGCACGCTTGCTGTCTCCTGAAGCTCAGTCCCTACTTGTTCGCCTGTTATCGCTCGTTATTGAACAGCGGAACACAAAAAGCGGCTCATAACCTTATGACTGATTAAGAGCAATAAAATTCCCGCTCGTCCTATAATATTCTCGAATTATGGCCTTCGTTCCCTTTTTCATTGATTCTTCTTTTCACGCTTTAAATCACAGTCGCGTTGTCTGTTCTACGCCTCCCCAAAACGAATAAAACCCGCAGCTTGGCGGGTTTTAGGGCTGTATAAGAAAATACTTCATTTAATGTGTTTGGGATTTTACTTAGTAAAAATCCTTAAACGCTGAAATCCTCGCCTTACCTCTCAGCAATAAGAAGTTCAAGAATCGGCTCGTCGACGTAGTGAGTATCTTCTCTTCTTCCACACCGTGTTTTTCCAGCAAAGTAATTGCCAAATCTAACTTAGAGATCTCTTCACAGAAGTGAGCGTCAGACCCGGTACTGAAGTAAACGCCAATCTCTTTGCCCAGCTCGACAATGCGATCACAACGGGAATCACTGCCCTTACGGCTTTTGCCTGTCAAAGATGTATTGTTAACTTCAACCGCAACATTGTGCTCTTTCGCGCAGCGCAGCACCTGTTCCATATCGAATGGGTAATTTGGGTTGCCTAAGTGACCGAGAACATCCACCCTGCCGCTTTTAATCGCATTGATCAGAGCGGCAGTATGCTCAGCTTCGGTTGCGGGCTTGAATACGGGTTCATGGAAACTCGCAATCACCCAGTCAAGATGTTGGTCAGAAGACGATGGTAAGTCTATCTCCCCTTTCACATTCAGCGTGTTGGCTTCAACACCACGGAGAATACCTACATCGTGTAAAAAGCGGGGCAAAATTCTTTGATTGTTGAAATGCCAGTAGTGAGGGGCTCCTGGCATCTCGGGAGCATGATCGGTGGTACAAAGAAGTTTTAACCCCTTATTCTTGGCAGACAATGCGTTCTCTAAAATGGTGCTGTAAGCGTGTCCACTGGCAATAGTATGGGTGTGGCTATCAACGACGATATCCATGGTGACCTCCTAAGTTGTGGACGAATTATCGAATTTCGAACGAACCGTTTTGATTCAGAAACAGCGTGAGATCCGCTGGAATCGAGTGATTTAAAACCTTATCTACATTTACGGCATCTGAGTTCAAATAAAACTCCAATGCAGCTTCTGGCGCTGTACCACCACGAATCTTACGATTGACTAAACGCTCTTGCAGAAACTCAGGCTGTGTATCGACGAAGACGGTAAAATCTGCCAAACGATGCAGTTCATTCCACACTGGTTCATTAAGCAGTAACCAATTCCCCTCAACGACAACCACATTCCGATTTACCAAAATGGCGTCGTCGACTGGATCATGCAAATTGCGGTCGTAGTATGGCCATTTTGTATCTTTCATTTTGAGCTGTTTGAGCTTGTCGATAAGCTCCGTCAGATTAAATGTTTGATAGGACCCCTTAATACTGCGCAGAGGCACGAGCTCGCCATCTCGTTCAATCGTATTGTTGTCGAGGATCTCATTTGGATAGTGGAAACCATCAAACGGCAGCACTTGTAAAGGCTCTTGGCTTTCATCATGTTCAGAGAGATGTTCCCAGAACGCAGCAAGGGTTGACTTACCGCTACCCGGAGGGGCACACAAGAACACCACAATGCGTTCCTGCTTCTCATGATAAAGACGGGTAAATTTTTCGATAAGAGGTTGATGGATTCGCTTTACGTCGGCATCAGGAAAGGTAGCTTCGGTTTCAAAACCACTGACGTTTAAATTCACTTTCATGGTGAACCCTTATTGATTGATCTCCCCTTCGATTCTTTCTATCAACATTTCACATGACAGCTTCAACACTGTTTTGATGAGAGATTCGTATCTCATTTGCGAAAAGGACTCAAACGAAGAGAACTTAAGCTGATTGATCGACTCAAGATAAAAGCTGTCTTGCTGAGAAGAGAGTACCGCTTGGTTTTTGATGAAGTCGTAAATCACGTCATCCGCAAATTCGACTTTCTCCGGTTGGCTAATCGCGTACTCCAAGACCTGATCGTACAATCCGATATCGGCGTAAGTTTCCAAAGAGATTTTGCCCATCGCAAACATCAGCTTCGATACCACATCGGTCGTCACCAACGGACCATCTTCTTTCAATAGAGGATCCACAGCATACTCCTTCACTAGATCGTCTTGGACGAACACGCTCGGAAGTAATGCTTTTAACTTGAGGTTAATTATTTTGTTAGAAACCTGAAGAAACGCAGTGGCATTTTCGCACTCGTCCAGTTTCTCCAGTAATTCATCTTCACGTGACAACGTATTATGACCTCTCCATTATGTGGCAGCGCAAAGGCTACCACACAAATTCGTTGCAACTAAACCGTTAAGCTCACGTCATAAAACTCAAGTAACGCTTTTTCTGCATGCGCGTTCCACACATAGTTGTTCGCGCACAAAATCGCATCGAGTTCCGCAAAGAACGGGTCTTGATCTGCCAGCGATAAAAAGTCATCAATCGCCGTCAATTGCAGGTCAATATGTGGGTAAATCAACTTCTTACCGCCCGGAATATCCAACTGATTCAGAATCGTATGGGGTGCAGCTTGTAAGCCACCAACATGGGTTATCATGAAAGATGGGTTGATCTTGCCTTGTGAGGAAAGCTCAATAGATTCCACCATGTCACCCTTTGAACCACCGGACGTCCCTACAATATGGGTTGATTCGTAATGCACGTTGTAGAAGTTAAACGGCACTTTGAAATTCTTATCCGTTGGGCCAGCAAAGAAGTTGAGGCAGCCATCATTGCCAAGTAGCTCATCGGCTTGTTCTAGCACTTGAGCAACAGCCGCGTAGACCATTACATCGTCATAACCATTGCCACCGTTGAGTGCTTTGAGATACGCGACCGGATCGTCGATTTTAGCGGTATTCACGTAGTGCAGTTCTACGCCCTGCTCTTTGGCTTTTGCAATGGGAATGAGGCTTTCAGCTCGGTCTAAACGCGCGGCGTCGATGTCCGTCACCACGATCAGTTTTGGCTTTACAGGGCCGTTGATCGCATAGTCAATCGCACCAATGCCCATTGGGCCAGCACACGCCAAAAGCGCTAACGCACCACCTTCTTTAATGCCCATATCGTGCTCGTACACGTATTGCGTGGTGTGGTAGCTCGCATGGTACGCACCGATAATGCAAGACATTGGCTCAGCCAGCGACGCATCAGCAAAGTAATCGCCGTGGTAAGGCAGCACGCAGCCTAGGTCGATAGCGATTTTAGGAATAATGGAATACGTCGCGTTACCGCCAAATGTCTCATAGCTGTAGCCCGCCGAGTAGCCTGTTGGCAAGCCCATGGCAGGTTGCAAAACAAAGTAGTCACCAGCTTTGAATTGATCTTTTAGATTCTCACCGACTTCAACAATCACACCTGCGTATTCATGACCTGTCATTACTGGCACTTCGTCAATGTTTTCAGGAACGCGTTTGTGTTTGCTACCTAACAATGCTGCTTTGTAAGTGGATAGACAAATGCTGTTTGAAATGTTTTTAACCAGAAGTTCGTCGGCTGAAATGTTTGGTAAATCAAAGGTTCTTAATTGAACTTTTTTCTCACCACAGATAACCGCTGCCGTTGTTTGTACCATGATTTCTCTCCTAATTGGGGCGATACCTGCCGCCCCAAACTGCATTGTTAGGCTGGTTGCTCAGTCGCGACCGTTTGTTGCTTAATCTTATCCATCAGCTCGTCAAGCGCTGGGTCGTTGAGGAAGTTCTTGATCGTTACGACTGGTAAACCTGTCGCGTTGACTGCGCGGCTTTCTAAGCTCTCGTGCGTCACGACGATGTCGGCTTCACTCGGGACTTTCTCGATGGCGAAGTTCTTCACTTCAATCTCTATCCCAGCTTGTACTAGCTTGCGTTTGAAGGTAGATGCGCCCATTGCACTAGAGCCCATACCCGCATCACATGCGAATGCGACAAATGAAATTGGTTTGCTTAGTTCTTGCGTCGTCGCAGCTGCAACTGGCTTAACTGCGCCTTCCGCTTTCATCTCTTTCATGTCAGAAACTGATTTCTCAAACTCGCTTTCTTTTTCTTCTGATTTGCTCACTTTCAGAATCGCACTTGCTACCAAGAAAGAGACAATCGTTGCACTTGTCACACCGGCGATGGTCGCAATGAAGCTACCTTTCGGAGTAAGAGCAAGGTAAGAGAAGATAGAGCCTGGACTTGGACCCGCGACCAAACCTGCATCGAATAGGTTGAAGGTTGCGATGCCTGTCGCCGCACCAGCAATCATTGCCACAATCATGATTGGTTTCATGAGTACATATGGGAAGTACAGCTCATGAATGCCACCAAAGAAGTGAATGATGATGGCACTTGGCGCAGAGCGTTTAGATAAACCCTGACCAAACTTTGCGTAAGCCAGCAGCATACCAAGACCTGGGCCTGGGTTAGACGCCACCATAAAGAAAATGGACTTGCCCGTTTCTGCGGCCGCTTGCAGGCCTAGTGGGTAATAAATACCTTGGTCAATGGCGTTGTTCAGGAACAACACTTTTGCTGGTTCGTTAATGATCGCTAACAGAGGCAGGAAACCCGTCGCAACCAACGCTTCGATGCCTGATTTCACAAACAAGTTTGCTGCGGTGACTGAAGGGCCAACAATCTCGTAGGCGAACAAACACAACAACATACCGACGATACCCAACGAGAAGTTGTTGACCACCATCTCAAAACCAGAAGGGATGCGGTGTTGAATACGTTTATCCACTTGCACCACAACCCAAGCACTCAGTGGGCCCATGATCATTGCGCCAACAAACATCGGTATGTCAGCCCCGACAATCACGCCCATCGTACCGATAGCCCCCGCTACCGCGCCGCGTTTTTCACCAACAATCTGACCACCAGTGTAACCAATTAAAAGTGGCAGCAAGTAAGTGATCATTGGCCCCACGAGTTCGCCAAAGGCTTCGTTTGGCATCCAGCCCGTAGGAATAAAGAGTGCAGTAATAAAGCCCCAAGCGATAAAGGCTCCGATATTTGGCAGCACCATGGCGGTCAAATGACCTCCGAAGGCTTGCACATTGGCTCGCATGTTTGCTTTCACGTTATGTTCCTTTTAGTATGCTTTTATTATGTCTAGCACTTGTTCTTTGGAAGAGGCTTGTGCCAGTTTTGCAATGTTCTCTTCATCCACAAACATCTCGCTCAACGCTTGAATCACCTCAATGTGGGTATCAGAGTCTTTCGCAGCTAAGGTAATAAGAATATTGGCCGGACCGAGATCCGATCCAAAATCAACAGGTGATGGGAAAATATGAATGCCTAAGCCTGTTTTTAAAACACCAGTTTCAGGTCGGGCATGAGGCATTGCCAATCCAGGGCATAACACATAGTAAGGACCGTTTTCTTCCGTTGAACGGATGATTGCATCAGCATAATGCTGGGAGACGTAACCTTTATTTTCTAGGTATTGAGTGGTCTTTTTAACCGCATCTTGCCATTGGTAAGCGCGATCATTAATTACATCTACTAGTTCGTGGTCGATTAACTCGTACAACATATTTAACCCTATCAACAGTTCGTCATCTGATGGGTTAATTATCAATAACAGAGTCCCAACCGCGCAACCGAGCTACTTTTGCGCTTCGAGTCACACTTTAAAGCCTGTCAATTTGTTTAAATGGACATAACTCAAAAATCCCACACGTAAAAAATCTACAAATTTTATTTGAGCAACAAGTCAATAGACGAATTTTGAATACAATCACTTTCTTGAAAACATTCTTAAAATTACATTATTCAAATCAGATCACATTAGACCTATTGACTCGATATAATTCGTGATTAGTTTCAAAGTTCATTTCGGGCCATTTATTGATAGCTCACGCTAAAACGTAGACAAACCTCACATTTGTTGGCTAGAAGAAATAAAAACGTCACTGGCTTTCATCAAATTGCAGACACAAAAAAACCGCCATTAAGGCGGTTTTGATCAGTCCGCAGACCAAACGGATCGTATGTCTGGCCATCCCCAGTTTGTGAGTGCGACATCTTCCAAGACCCCTTGAAAACGTAGCGTCTGAGTATGGTGGAACATCGGTGCAATCCAATACTCGCTAATCAAAGTGGACGCAATCGGCTCTAACGCGCTCAGGTAATCTTCAAGCGGTGAGAATGCACGGACATTCTCCATTTGAGCATCCAACCACGCCGCATTTTGCACCCCCAAGGTGTGGTAAAGCACGGCATTGCTAAAGAAGTTGCTAAACGCAGACGCATGACGGTTATCGTCCAAGTTGATATTGGTGACAACCAGAGTCTCATCTAGCGTGCCGTTTTTGGCTTTCTCGCTCAGTTCACGGTAGGAGTACATAACGATCTCCACTCGGCTGCCCGCACGCTCTAAACGCGAAGAAATCGCTCGTGCGCACCGGCGTAGCGCCGTGTAATTGTACCCTGCGATGGTGATCAGCTTTGGCAACTTGACCGCATCTCCAAAGGGGCGCAACACTGGCTTCCAGTTAGGCAATAAGTTATAAGCAGGTATGCTCCCAAATATAATGTTTTCATTACGCATCACGTCAGCTAGCAGTTCAGGTTGAATCAATTCACTGATGTATCGGCGCTGGGCCTGAGACAAAGCGTGCTTTGCATGATGGTTAAACAGTGCGAACAAACAACCGTCTTCCGTTCGACTGCGTTTACTCGCTGGTGATACTTCACTGTTTGGCGTCGACATATAGTGGCTGCACATGTCATCAGCAGAATCAGGTTCTGGTTGCAATGTGTTTGCGGCAAGCGATGGATTTTCCATCTGTTCATCGTTGACGATCCATATCGTCACAAAATCCGTTAATACTCGACACGCGTAATAGCCATCAAACGCTTGCAGTTTCAAACGGTTTTCACTGTGCTCAACGACGGAAAATGGACCACTCCCCACCACCAACTTGTTGTTAGCAACGTTCACCTGACTCACGGGCTGAATGCCATATTTCACGCCAGAAATAAGTCCAGCAAAACCCAAGTCAGGTCGGTTAAGCTTAAAAACAACCTTCAATGGATTAAGTGCCGTAATGTTGGCAACATGCGCCAGCTCTTTTTCGTAGTATTCCAAAGAGCTTAATTTGGCGAACAAACTCACCACCGTGTCGGCATCGATTGGGTTGCCATTATGAAAAGTCAGACCCGGACGAAGATAAAATGTCCATTCGTACAAGCTGTCATCATAACGCCAATGATGAGCCAGCTCTGGCTGCACCTGCCCGTTGTAATCGCTCGAAACCAAACAACAATAAATTTGGCGAAGCAAAAAACGTTCACTACTTCGCTGCAGTTGATGCGGAACCACACGCTCGAACATGCGTTTGTAGGTCAGCTGAATATTGAGCCGCCCCTCTTTTACCGATGCGCCCGACGTTGTTTTGAGGAGTCGCCCAAATGCAGCTTCATCTTCATCCAGAATCGACAGCGCTTTCTCGTACTTACCAAGCTTGATTCGCTCTAGTGCAAGGCTTTCTTTTAGCGCGCTGAGTTCAACGTTTAACAACAATGTTGAACGCTGGTTCCGTCCCGGTTTTGGTCGCCAACTTAACCACGCTATCTCTTGCATCTGCGCCAGCAAACTGCGCGCATGACGAGGCGAAGTAAACAACAAATCGGCGATTTCTTGCAGCGTGGTTTTTGCTTCATTACCAACACCAAAAGAGAGCAAGCGTTGGTAATAACGAAATAAGTTGAGATCAGACACCGCACGCACCTTAACTCTAGGAGGCCATTCAATAGGCGTATTTTACTGAACTTGGCGGCAATAAAATAAGAAAACTTCCAAACACTTTGTTCCCCTTTTACTAACATTTCGTGCCTATATTGTAGGAAAACCCCACCAATTCGGTTTTATCAGGAATAAAGCGAAGAAATCTACTCTCTTTTTCGCCTCCCCTTTTTTCACCATACTAATTTAGCGAGCAGGAAATATAGAGAATTGCTCATGACCTAACCCCCAAGCAGAACTTAGCTCCTGATACCACACCCCCAATTCGTCGTATCTTTAAGTTCTGCTTTTTTACTGCCAACAGTTGCGCCTTAGAAAAAGCACACGTACACTTAATCGCAATTCGACGATTAACTATAAAGGTTTGCTCATGAGCAACAAATGCAGCGAAACGTGCCAAATTGCTTTTGAAGCCACGCAAAAACAACTCGATAAAGAGCAAGCACTCGCCGCTCAAGCGAAAGCGCTGTCTCATCCTGCTCGCTTACGCATTCTGCATATTCTTCACACTTTAGACACTATGGGCGGCTGCTTAAATAGCGATTTAGTCTCTGAGTTAGGTTTAGCGCAATCGACTGTATCAGAACACTTACGTATTCTAAAACAGGCAGGGTTTATCAGTGCAGAACCTAACCCGCCAAAGGTTTGTTACCGCATTCAACGTGAAAAACTGAACGCATTTAACGCTCAATTTTCCGGTTTATTTAGCTAAGACACGTTGCGCGCTTTCCAAGCGCGCAAAGATAAACTATAACCTTATATATCGCCTTTCGACGATAAACGAATAGAGACCACTATGACGACTGAAGTTTTCAATAGTGCCAGCGAAAAAATGAGCTTTCTTGACCGCTACTTAACGGTTTGGATCTTTGTCGCAATGGCCATCGGCGTGGGGATAGGCGCAGCCTACCCGCAAGTAGCAGAATGGAACGAAGCAATGTCCGTTGGCAGTACGAACGTACCACTCGCCATTGGTTTGATTTTGATGATGTACCCACCACTCGCCAAGGTGAACTACGGTCTATTAGGAACAGTAACGAGAGATAAAAAAGCCATCACGCTGTCTCTCGTTATGAACTGGATCATCGGCCCAATCCTCATGTTCGTTCTTGCTTTAACCTTTCTTGGTGATCATCCAGGTTACATGGTCGGTATTATTTTGATTGGCCTTGCACGCTGCATCGCTATGGTTTTAGTGTGGAATGATATTGGCGGCGGCAACAAAGAATATGGCGCGGCCTTGGTGGCATTAAATAGCGCATTTCAAATTCTGACTTACAGCGTTATGGCTTGGCTATTCATCACCGTACTTCCACCGTTCTTTGGCTATGAAGGTTTTGTGGTTGATATTTCCATGGGAGACATTGCGGAAAGCGTATTGATTTACTTAGGTATTCCGTTCCTCGCTGGTTTTCTCAGTCGTAAATGGTTAGTCGCTGCAAAGGGTGAGAAGTGGTACAACGATGTGTTTATTCCTCGAATTTCACCCATTACTTTGATCGCTTTGCTCGCCACCATCGTGCTGATGTTCAGCCTCAAAGGAGAGATGATTTTACAACTGCCAATGGATGTGTTCCGCGTGGCAGTCCCACTAGCGATCTACTTCGTATTGATGTTTTTTGCCAGCTTCTTTATCGGGAAGAGAATGGGCATCCCCTACGATAAAAATGCCTCCATCGCATTTACGGCAACGGGTAACAACTTTGAGTTGGCCATTGCGGTTTCCATTGCTGTATTTGGTCTGAATTCCGACCAGGCATTCGCTGGCGTAATTGGCCCGTTGATCGAGGTTCCGGTTCTGATTGCTTTGGTTAACGTCGCACTGCGGATGAAAACCAAATACAAAAGCTAAAATGGGAAACATTGAGACCGAGCCAAATAGCAATGTTAGGTACTAACTGGCAACGGTTTTGATGTACTCGCTGGGCGTTAAACCAAACTTGCCTTTAAAGCGTTGGCTAAAACGCCCTTCCGATTGATAACCACACAACTGCGCGAGCAACGCAACGTTGTATGATCCATTTTGCATCAGGTAGAGTGCGTGATTTAAGCGCACTTCTGCCAGCACCTCCCGATACTGAGTGCCCTCTTGCTTGAGTTTGCGTATCAACGTTGCTCGGCTCATAGCAAAGCGCTCAGCAACAAATTCCAAAGGATGGTCATCGCCCGGAGAGCGAGACAGATAGCGGCTGAGTTTCTGACTGAACGAGGTATTGGAACTCGAGAAAAGCCGATGCAATAGTCCTCGCTCTGCTAACTGCTGATACAACCCCATCATCCAATAACGTTGCGTCGCTTCACTTAAACTTTCCCGTTCAAAAGAAAACAAGGCATTTAATGTCGCTTGCAGTGCTTTGTCTGTCTCCACCGCTGGGACGTAATTTCCCAATGCATTACTCACACTCAGCTCTAACATTTCATCGCTAGGTACACAGTGAAAACTGAACATTCGTGAGAGAAAACGCCCTTGTTGAGGAAGGTTTTCAAAATTCAGCGAAGCGTTTGCTTCACAAAGCATGATGTTAGGATGAAGAATATCAAACGCTTCGTCTTTCCAAAACAGACGCTTACTTCCTTTAATGATCTGGATAATACTCGGGGAGTGAATCCTGACGTTACGCAGCTTTTGCTGCTGCTCCGCACGAAACAGCGTCACTTGATATTGATGCCCCATCTTCTCCCCTTTCGTATTCAATTATCGTGTGTAAGTCGCGGTTAACTTCGCGTTGTCCAATGCAACACTATTCAACGTAAATCCTACAACCGCCGCTGGCGTGTTCTCATCCAAGTTCAACTTATCACTCGGCAGCGCCCAAACGGTAAACTGGTAGCGGTGCATACCATCTTTTTCTGGCGGACATGCGCCGCCAAAACCAGTAGTACCGTAATCGATACGAGACTCCTTACCGCCGAGCTTACTGATATCAACGCCACGAGGCAGCTCGTTAACTGAGGCTGGAATATCAAACGCTATCCAATGCCAAAAACCACTGCCTGTTGGTGCATCAGGATCGTACGCGGTAATCGCAAAACTTTTCGTACCCTTTGGTACGTCTTTCCACATCAGTTGTGGAGACTGGTTCGCACCATCACATCCCCAACCTGAATATTCAAATGTCTTCGCCATTGGATGACCTTCTTGAATATCTTTGCTCGTTAGTTCAAAAGCATGGGCAGAGCCGATAACCAAAACGCTAAGGGCCAAAACAGACTTGTGAATCGCTTTCATGTGTTTATTCCTTTCAGTGAGTTCAATTCAAGTTTATTCATCAACCCAAGCAAGACATATCAATAAGTATCACAAAATATAAAATCATCGTCTATTTTGACACTTTAAGATTCAAACATAAATTTCTTATTCTCTGAGTTGCATCTGGTTTATGCTAACCAACCGCTCAGAGAACAAGGAAGACAAAATGGAACTGGACATCTACGTCGTTGACGCATTTACAGACACGCAATTTAAAGGCAACTCAGCCGCAGTCGTACCCTTGCAAGAGTGGTTAGAACCAGAGCTAATGCAAAACATTGCGGCGGAAAACAACCTCTCTGAAACCGCGTTTGTTAAAGCGATTGGTACGAATCAATATGAAATACGCTGGTTTTCACCACTTACAGAAATCGACTTTTGTGGACACGCAACGCTCGCCGCTTCCATGGTGTTGTTCGATCAACTCGGCGTTACAGGAAGTATTGAGTTTCACACATTAAAAGTGGGCACCTTAACCGTAATTAAGAACGCACTTGGCAAGATTGAAATGACATTTCCGACAAGAGCGCCACACCCCGTCAACGCCATTCCTACGCAATTGATTGAGGGATTAAACTGCGAAATAACACACGTACTGCTTAGCCCACAAGCTTACTTCGTCATCGTGGAAGATGAGCAAACCGTTTTTGATGTTCAATATCGCTCCGACCAACTGAAACAACTCGCCCCTTACGATGTTGTCGTCACATCAAAAGGCAGTCAATACGACTTTGTATCTCGCTACTTTTGGCCAGCTAACGGCGGAGATGAAGACCCTGTCACAGGATCAATCCACGCAGGCTTAGCACCATATTGGGCGCAAGAGCTCGGCAAAGCATCTTTAGTGGCGTATCAAGCATCAGCGCGTGGTGGCGTTCTGTACTGCGAAGTCAAAGAAAATTGCGTCAAAGTATCTGGTGATGGTGTGTTGTATATGAAAGGCAAAATTTACGTCTAACTGTACGTTGAAGATTGGCGTTAACTGTTTTTATCCTTGAGAGCCTAGCCGCCCGCTAGGCTTTTCTATTTCCTGCTGCTTCTGCGTTAGTCGTTACAAAGGTTGTTCGACAATACATACTGGAGAGCCTATCTCACAGTCATAACCCGTTGCAGTAATTTCACCTGTTTGAGGATTGCGACGAAAGCTCACCACATTGTTGGAATGCTGATTGGCAACCAACAACCACTTTTGATCACGAGACAACACAAAATCTCTTGGAAAAGCGCCTTCACAGTGAATGTCTGTTCGCCTTTTTGGCGTATCGCCAGACACATCAAACACACTGATTTTGTTCTGAGCTCGACAAGAGACATACAAAAACCTTTCATCTTGCGACAGACGAATGGCCGCAGCCGCTTGCTGATTATCTTCCCCTTCTAATAATTCTGTTTGATTCGAGATAAGCCATTTATCTTGGTGCTTAACCAGCACAATCAAGGTTTCTGACAGTTCGCAAACCACATACGCTGTCGACTCTTGTTGGTTAAACACCAGATGGCGCGGTCCCGAACCTGCGGGCAAATGAATCACTTGCGACAGTGAAAAATCCGGCGGCTGGGCATCGTAATCATAAATAAGGACGCTATCGCTGCCTAAGTCTACGACAACCAATTGATCACTGTGCTTTAAAAACGTGACTTGATGAGCGTGAGGAGAAGTTTGGCGCTCTAAATTCGGCCCGCATCCATCAACGTATAAATCCGCCAATAAACCAAGCGGTTTACCATCGCGATCCAATTGAAATACGCTAACATTTCCAGAGCCATAATTAGCAACCGCCAACAACGGTTCTTTGATATCCAAATGACACGGATAATCGCCATTAATCGGCAAAGAGGCGGATTCACTACCGCGAAAAAACGCGAGCTCTGCACCTTCATTTCTATCCATTTCGCTAAACGTATACAGCCCGTGTTCGGTGGTCGTGAGATAGGACGGATTACGTTGAACTACAACATCGTCAAGCCGAGTCAGTTCACCCGTTTCAGTGTTCAGCGATAGACGCGCAATGCCCGTGCTCGTACTCGGTGGGTTGGTGTAAGTGCCAATATAAAAATGCACGTGACCAGTTGTTGTCATGGATGGCCTTATATGAGTGATTCGTATTATTCAACACCTTGCCTATTGTCATGGCAGACCGCAATCCATTTTACGAATCAGCCACTTAAAATGTGAAGCAATTGCTCATTTAAAACCGCAACGACATCGCCATTTGCAGTTAAAGTGGTTTGGCGTTTTAAACAGTATGTCAGCCTTGAGCATGAAAGCCTCGACTTACGGTTACTTTCAAGCGTTATATTAAAGACGAAGAATGTATTTTATGTTCAAGATCTAAGTTTCATTAGCAAACGCTATAATAAGAAACAAAAATCGGGATAAAATAAATAATAATCATGTAACAGTTAATTTTCCTATAAACACCAAATTGAAACACATTATTAATTTCCATTTATTTATAAATTATAATTAATTTTATAAATAACAAGGATTTATTTTAATTATGAACATTTAGATTACGACTTAATTTTATTCACGATAAATTTATTTGAGACATTAATCACACTATATTTCAAATCTCAGTAATAGACTCCGAGCCTTTCAAACCCCCATTATCAGTGAGTCTATGAAACTTTCTAATTTAAGTATCAAGTATAAAATCAGTGCGCTGATTTTGATCATTTCGTTATCTGTTATCGCTCTCTCCGTTTTCTTTACATCTGAAATCAATATGATAGAAGGAAAGCTTACCGTATTTTCTGAAACCACCGTACCTAGCGTATTGCTCGTAAAAAATACCGAAATTGAACTCGGAATTTTAAGAAAGGATGAATTCTCTTTATTAACCAATGTCAATCACCCTCAATTCATGGAATGGGTAGCCGGATTAGAAAAATCTGAACAGAAAATTGATAAATATCTAGACCAATATGAGAAAGGACTGTGGGATCAACGCGACCGAGACGCTTTCAATAAAGTAAAAAGTGCCTGGGTTAAATACAGTGCGTTTAACAATGAATACGCGAAGTTGCTATTGAATAATAAAATCGACGAAGCAAATGAAACATTGTTAAACGGATTTTCTACATTCACACAATTATCCGATGCAATTCGTGATTTAGTGGAACTAAACCAAACCTACGTACAAGAAGATATTGCTAGCGCTCATGAAGCAGTGCGCAGCGCAATCACCTACAGCATTATTGCTATCGTCGCGCTATTGGCATTGAGTTTTACGCTAGGCCTATTCCTAACCAAACAGATCTGCACACCACTAAATTACGTGGTAAACATGGCATCAAAAATCGCGTCGGGCGACCTAACTTACCAGCTTCCACGTAACAAAATTGGTCATGATGAGCTTGGCACCTTGGCAGATGCCTGCGTTGATATGCAAGCGAAGTTGCTTACTTTGGTCGACAGTATCTCGTCAACCACAGCTCAAGTAGGCACCGCCATTGAAGAAGTGAGCGCAATTTCCGAACAGACTTCAACAGGCATGGATGAACAACAAGTTCAGCTAAACCTTATCGCAACAGCAATGAACGAGATGCAAGCGACAGTAAATGAAGTCGCCAGCAACACCGAAGCAGCGTCAGAAACGGCAAACAGTGCTTCTCACGATGCGAAAGAAGGCCGCGGTGTCGTTCAAGAATGTATTAACCAAATCCACGAAGCGTCATTGGCGATTCAATCGGTTGGCAACATGGTGACAGAACTGGAACAAGACGCATCTAACATTAGCGTTGTGGTTGACGTTATCCAAGACATCGCGGAACAAACCAACTTGCTTGCGCTTAACGCTGCCATTGAAGCTGCGCGCGCTGGTGAACAAGGCCGTGGTTTTGCCGTCGTAGCGGATGAAGTGAGAACGCTAGCAAGCCGAACTCAAGCTTCAACCGAAGAGATCATCACGATCATCTCTAAACTGCAAAATTGTTCGAAGAGTGCCGTTTCAGCAACAAATAACAGCAGCGATTTGATTCAAGAGTGCGTTGAGCAAGCACAAAAAGCCGGTGCAACCATCGACCAAATCGAAAAAGGCGCAGATAACATTGCTGAAATGAGCATTCAAATTGCGAGTGCTTGCAGCGAGCAAAGCTCGGTAACAGAAGAGCTGCATCGCAACGTGGAACACATCAACCAGTTCTCTAGCGAAGTGGCGACAGGTTCACGCCAAACAGCAATTGCATGTCGCGATTTAAGTGAGCTGGCGGTAAGTCTACAAGAGATCGTCGGCCAATTCAAAACTGCATAGTCACTCACGTCATTCTTATCTATTCAAGCCCAGCGCTCATCGCTGGGCTTTTTTAATGTCATTTGCCGATAAAAACCGGAGCTTGGTCAAGGTTCTTTAAATTGAGGCCTTCATAGCCCTCTTCCAACGCTAAGCCTCTCTATTTAAAAAGAATCGCTTGTAGATAAAATGCTAAGCTCTAAAAAGAAATCGTTATGGATGGCGGTTAGCGACGGGTTGGCGGGCTCAATCAATACGCTCCCGCTCGCAAGTTATCTATTCATGCATTACTTCTTCAAAGGAAGCACCGCACTATGAAGCGAATCATTTTTGGCACATTGGTTATTGCCCTTTTAAGCGCCTGTTCAAAAGATAACACGCACCAAGCGCTTGGCACCTTAGAACGTGACCGCGTAACGTTTACCGCCACATCTAATGAGATAATTAGAGCCCTTCCTGTCAAAGAAGGCAGCTTGGTCAATGAGGGGGAAGTGTTGGTTCAGCTCGATACTAAGAATCAACAAGCCGTTCTTGCACACGCCGTTGCCGAGCAAGCCAAAGCGGGAGCGTATTTGCTTAAATTGACCAATGGTGAACGCCCAGAAGACATTGCTGCCGCATCGGCACGCGTAGCCCGAGCGGAAGCGCAGCTCACCGAAGCGCAGAAAAACTATCAACGCAAAGCAGAACTGGTGCGTAAAAAGCTCATCAGCCAATCCGAAAAAGATTCCGCTCTTGCGGCAAGGGACTCTGCGAGAGCTGAATTAGACTCAGCAAAAGAAGAGTTCAGTAAGCTCACCGCAGGTTCTCGCCTAGAAGACATCGAACAAGCTAAAGCCGCTTTAATGGCGGCAAAAGCCGAAGTGGTGTTGCAAGAGCAGAAACTGGCAGAACTCACCATCACGGCTACGCGTGACGGTACGCTCGATAATTTGCCTTACAATCTTGGCGAACGCGTACCAGTGAACGGTGTGGTTGCCGTGATTCAAGCCAACCGCGTGCCGTATGCGCGAGTGTATGTTCCTGCCGATTATCGAATCGGGTTTATTCCTGGGAAAACCGTGACGGTGAATGTCGATGGTCTTGAGAGTCCATTACAAGGCACCGTTCGTTGGGTGGCTAGTGAGCCTTCATTCACGCCCTACTTCGCACTAACCGAAGAAGAACGTTCACGATTGATGTATCTAGCAGAAGTTGATTTACCTGAGTCTGCCAAAACGTTGCCGTCAGGTGTGCCTGCCCAAGTAGATTTGGTGGAGTAAGCCAATGACCGAGTATGCAATTCAAGCTCAAAATGTGGTCAAAAAGTTCGGCGACTTTACTGCTATCAATAACATCACACTCAACGTGCCCAAAGGCAGCATTTACGGATTTTTGGGGCCAAATGGTTGCGGTAAGTCGACCACCATTCGTGTGCTCACCGGCCTTCTCAGCCCAAGCGAAGGCAGTGTGGATGTGCTTGGGTTAGAAATCCCAAAACAATCCGAACAACTGCGGCTCAAAATTGGCTACATGACACAAAAGTTCTCGTTGTACGCCGACCTATCCGTTCAAGAGAACCTTGAATTTATTGGGCAAATTTTTGGTTTAAGCAGCAAGTCGCTGAAAGAGCGGATAGAAGAGCAGCTCACCACTTACGGGTTGGATCAATTGCGCAAACAGCGCGTAAGCGGCATGAGTGGCGGTCAAAAGCAGCGCCTTTCACTCGCCGCGGCGACCATGCACAAACCCGAACTGCTATTTTTGGATGAGCCAACATCCGCTGTTGACCCCGAAAATCGACGCGATTTTTGGGAGCAGTTGTTCGACTTGTGCGATCAAGGTACGACGATTTTGGTCACCACGCATTACATGGACGAAGCGGAACGCTGCCACCGTCTGGCGATCATGGAATCAGGCGAAATTCGTGCCGATGGTGAACCCGAACGGTTAATGGAACAAATGGGCGTTAATATCATTGAGGTGAAAGCCGACAAACTTCGTGAACTTAAAGAAAAGCTGATTCAACGTGACGAAGTTCGCTCTGCGGCGCAGTTGGGGATTCGTTTACGCATCCTTATCCACCAGCATGTCGAGCAGCCGATTGAATGGTTAAAGCAGACGTTTCCTGAACTTCAAAACGCTGAAATGAATCACGCTCGCCCAAGCTTAGAAGATGTTTTTGTCAGCGTGACAGGGAAAGGCCGCCAATGATGAAACCTATCGCTCGCATGAAAGCCGTCATGATCAAAGAGATTCGCCAACTTTCCCGTGACCGAATCACATTTGGCATGGTGGTGATGATCCCGCTTATCCAGCTTTTGCTGTTCGGCTTCGCAATCAATACGGACATTCGCAACATTCCGGTAGGTGTTGTTGACCAAAGTGGCAGTACCGCCGGGCGGATCATTACTCAGTCCGTCAAAGTCACTCAAGTGGTGGATATCAAAGAAACCTATGCCACCGCGCAAGAGGCTGAACAAGCGATTCAAGATGGTATTGTGCGCGCCGTGCTGATTTTGCCAAGCGATCTCACACAACGCATGATGCAAGGTCGGGAGCTTGGGCAGTGGATTGTGGATGGGTCAGATACCATGATCAGCTCGGCAATATTGTCGTTGCAAACCATGCCATTGACCGATTTTGATTTCGAGATTCGCCCAGCGCCAAGCAAAACATTCGAAGTCGCACTCTACTACAACCCAAGTCGGCGTTCTGCGGTCAACATCGTACCCGGCTTACTCGGTGTGATTCTCACCATGACGATGATTTTGTTCACCAGTGCCGCGATTGTACGAGAACGTGAACGGGGAAATTTGGAGCTATTGATCACCACGCCCATCCACTCGATAGAGCTAATGGTGGCGAAAATCGTACCGTATATCTTTGTCGGCTTAATTCAGGTTTTCATCATTCTAGGGTTGGGACATTGGATTTTCGGCGTACCGATTAACGGTGCAATCAGCCAAATTCTGTTTGGAACCTTGTTGTTTATCGCCGCCAGCCTAACTTTAGGATTGGTCATATCCACCATCGCTACAACACAGCTTCAAGCGATGCAAATGACGGTGTTCATTCTTCTGCCTTCGATTCTGCTGTCTGGATTTATGTTCCCTTACGAGGGTATGCCAGTCGCAGCACAGTGGATTTCAGAAGCCCTGCCCGCCACTCACTTTATGCGCATGATTCGAGGCATAGTGTTGCGAGGAGCGGATCTGATGGACTTATGGCGAGATACCCTTTGGTTGCTCGGGTTTACCGTATTTGGATTGGTCGTCGCGTCACTAAGGTTTAAGAAATCGCTCGATTAAAGTTGCCAATTTTTTCTCTTCTGCAGAAACAAAAATAGCCTCGACAATGAGGCTATTTTTGTTTGGATATTCAAATTTAGTTTTACCGGGCTTAACTAAGCAACTCACCTTAATAATATTCGCCGTACGAGCAGTCTCGTAAGTCTGAAATACTGTAGTTTTTCAAAGAGTTGATTTTAAAGTTAAACACCACCTGTTTACAGACGACACCTTCACGATCAGTATAGGTAATAAAGCCTTCACTGTAAGCACGTTTGCCATCAGAAGACGTAACATCGGCCACGAGCTCTAAATGCCCTTTGTGCGCCTCTACGCTATTCATCATTTCAAACACATCCATCCACTCTTCACGATTTGCCATTTGTATCAACATGGATTTGGCCTGTGTTTCCAACTGCTGCGGATACACGTAATAACGGTTGTAACCAAAGTATGCGCACATCAGTAATAAAACGAGTGCAAATGAGGTTGTTCTTGTCATGCAAGCTGCCTCTTGTTGTTATAAAAATCCTGCTTCGTTAGTTCAGTATAGGAAGCAAGCAAAGTTTAGGTCATGGAACTTGCTCAAATAACAGAGAACAGTCAGAGAGAGTCAATTCTATGACAAGCTCAGCACAGGTTTAACTTATGCAACACAACAAATTCTAAGGGCTTTAACTATGGAATATGCACACCGATCTGGGTTGTCACCATGCGGTGATCTGAGCCTTGTGGTAAAGCAGAGGATTCACGAGAGCAGATGATTCGCTGTCCTTGCTCAGATTTTAGCCACAAATGATCAATGCCTATCATCATCGGCTCTGGCACGTTGATGCCTTTGATGTTAGTTGGCCAGCTCGTCACTGGCGCGGTTTGAAAACTCGGGAACAGCGTAGCAAAACGAGGGCTAACCGAGGAGAGATTGAAATCCCCCACAACCAACACCTCTGGCTCGGGATAAAGCGCGGTCAGCATTTCTATGGTTCGCACCAGCGCATTTCTTTGATGCCAAAGCTCGCTGGTTCTTGGTGACGGTGGATGAGCCGCAAACAAAGTGATCTGTGCTTGACCTTTAGGCAACCAAACCGCTCTGATGACTTCTTGTCCATTTGGCGCACGATAAACCGAAACCTCCGTGATGGGGTGTCGGCTAAGAATCATCAAATTTGATGGATACCCCATGTCACGTTGGCCACCATAATAATGCGGATAGACATCATCCAACATGTGCAAAAGGCTGCCAACACGCAGCGTCAGCTCTTGCATCACCACCAAATCAGCAGGATGCCTCAACAGATAGTTGATGAACTGATTGATGTCCGAGTTTTCGTAAAAAAGATTGAATTGAATGACGCTCAACGAGTGCGAGCAAGACGCCACATGGCTGCGCTGCGACGGAACAAGTAACGAGACAAACAAAATAGCGACAAAGGCAGAAAATGCACTTTGCAACCATCGACGAGTGATGAAAAACGCCGAGGCTAAAGCAACGTAAGTGAACACAATGAGGGCGGGAATCGAGGTAAGATTCTCCGCCCACCAAATATGTTCAATTTGCCTGACCGCCAGCCAAATAAGAGCGGGTAGAAGCAATATGATCCACTTAAAAACGCTCGGCACACGCACTGCTCGTTTCGCTATTACATATCATAAGCTTAAATGCAATTTCTCAACTCGCCAGTGCGTGAACCGTTGATGTTAGACGTGGTGTACCGCTTCCTCGACAGGCTCTGGTTGAGCAGCCGTTTCACTGATTTCAATCTTCACCGCTGCGACTTTGAATTCAGGAATTTTCGCATGCGGGTCCGTTTCCGTAGTCGTCAAGCGGTTGACCGGCGATTCAACGAAATGAAACGGGATAAACACGACGCCTTTTTGCATTCGCTTGGTCACAAACGCATCAATTTCGATGCTGCCACGACGAGTCGACACTTTTAGGCGCTGACCATTATGGATACCAATTGCTTCCGCATCTTCAACACTGATCATCGCTCTTGGCCCAGCAAGGTTATCCAACCCTTTCGTTTTGCGTGTCATCGTACCGGTGTGGAACTGTTCTAGCACACGCCCTGTTGTAAGCACCAAAGGATACTCTTCATCAGGCAACTCCGCTGCATAACGGAACGGTACGCCCACCATTTGCCCTTTCCCTCGGGTAAATTGGGTTTGGTGCATAATACGAGTACCGTTTGGATTGTTCTTGTTACTTGGCCATTGAACACCGTTCGGCGTGATCGCGTCCCAACGCAATCCTGCATATTGCGGCGTTACACGCGCAATCTCGCTAGTGATTTCAGAAACGCACTGGTAATGCCAATCGCTGCCCATCGCGTTTGCGATCGCTTGAATGATCCACCAATCTTCTTTCGCCTCACCCGGCGCTTTCACTGCCGCATTAACGCGCTGCACGCGTCGCTCAGTATTGGTGAAGTGACCGGATTTTTCCGCAAATGAACAAGAAGGCAATACCACATCGGCGTACTGCGCCGTCTCGGTGAGGAAGATGTCTTGCACGACCAAGAAGTCGAGTGCTTCCAACCCTTCAATCACGTGTGCTTGGTTTGGATCGCTCAGTACTGGGTTTTCGCCCATGATGTACATCCCGCGAACTTCTCGTTTGCACGCCGCATCGATGATTTCCGTTAGGGTAAGCCCTTGCTCAGAAGGTAAGTTCGGCGCATCCCACTCAATCGCGAATTTCTGACGAACAATCGGGTTATACACTTTTTGGTATCCCGGATAACAGTTCGGCAATGCGCCCATATCACACGCACCTTGTACGTTTGATTGACCGCGCAGTGGGTTAATACCACCACCCTCAATACCGATGTTGCCACACAACAATTGCAGGTTTGCAATCGAACGAACGTTGTCGTGTCCTGTTGTATGCTGGGTAATACCCATTGAGTAATACACCGCAGTGCGTTTTGCCGTACCAATCATTCGCGCCATCGCGAAAATATCGTCCGCTTTTACGCCCGTAACTAACTCAACTTTGTCGAGGTTGTACGCTGGCGACATAACCTCTTGAAGCAAGGTATCAAAGCCGTCGACGCGCTCTTCGATGTATTCTTGATCATACCAACCATTTTTGATTATTTGCTGCATCACGCCGTTGAGCACCATAACATCCGTGCCCGGTCGATGCGCTAAGTACAGCTCTGCATGTTCAGCCATGTCCACTCGTTTCGGGTCTGCCACAATCAAGCGCGCCCCGTGATGACGAATCGCCTGTTTGATGTGCGAAGCGATGATCGGGTGCGCAGATGTGGTGTCAGAACCGATAATAAAGATCACATCGGAATGCTTAATGCTCGGAATGTCGTTGGTCATCGCACCACTCCCCAACGATGCTTCAAGTCCTGTCACACTTGATGCGTGACACAAACGTGCGCAGTGATCAACGTTGTTCGTACCAAGTTCACGACGGATGAATTTTTGAAACGCGTAGTTATCTTCGTTAGTGGTTTTCGCTGAAGAGAATCCGGCCAGTGCGTTGCTACCAAAATCTTGCTTGATGGTCGAAAGCTTCGAAGCCACTAGCTGAATCGCTTCGTCCCAACTTGCTGGCTGCAACCAACCATCTTTACGAATCAGTGGTGTCGTTAAACGCTCTTCGCTGCTAATGAAATCAAAACCAAAACGGCCTTTCACGCACAGCATACCTTGGTTAACCGGCGAATCCGCCCCTTTTACATAGCGGATTTTGTTTTGTTGCTCATCGACAAACATGGTCAACTTACAACCCACACCACAATAGGTACAAATGGTATCGACGGCTTTTAGATGTTCGGTTCTGCCTTGAGAGCGGTCACGGCTGTCCACCATCGCGCCCGTTGGACATGCCTGAACACACGCCCCACATTGCACGCATTTTGAATCGCCCATGAGCGTCAAACCGCTGCAACTTGCGCCTTTTTCATCGGAGCGGAATCGTGGACGATCATCTGGTCTTAAAGCTGGTCGGCCATTTTTATCCGACACAAAACTCAACACACCATGTACCGCTTGCTCGCGGCATGCTTGAATACACTGACCACAACTGATGCAGCGGTTAGCATCAAATTCAATGAACTCAGAACTGCGGTCTACTTCGTATTTATGACGAAGATCTTTCGCTCGCAAATCGAGCCAATCTTGATGACCAATCACGTTAGCAGAGGAAACGTCCACGGAAACATCGAAATGTTGCTCGGCATGATATTCCGTTGAGTAATCTCGCAAGGCACAGTCGGTATTCGCTTGGCAACCACACTCTAAGCAGCGCGCCGCTTCTTTCATGGCCTCTTCGTTATCAAAGCCCAGTTCCACTTCAGCAAAACTCTGCTCACGCTGCGCTGGAGTCAACTCCGGCATGATTGAACGAGCAACTTTTTGGATGTTTTCAAAATGAAGTGGGTCAACCTGCGCCAGTTTTTTCTCTTTACGAGAGTTGAACGCAGGTTTCGGCATGTCCGCCATATCGCCATTGAGGAACAGATCAATCGCTTTTGCCGCAACTCGCCCATCTCCCACTGCTTCAACCGCTGTCGCAGGACCACGACGAAAATCACCGATACTGAAGATATTGCCCGTACCCGTGTGCATGGTTTGCGAGTCGGACTCAGATGTGTTCCAACGTGTTAGTGGAATAGACAAATCATCGTTTTCTAAGAAGCTGAGATCCGGCTTTTGCGATACCGCTGCAATCACGGTATCAAATGCTTCAGTAAAGAACTCACCCGTTGGTTTCGGGCTACGACGACCAGACGCATCTGGCTCACCTAACGCCATTCGCTCTAATCGAATTGCCTTCACGCGGCCGTTTTCATCCGCGATGTTTTCCGCCGGATTCGTTAAGAAATGGAACTTCACGCCCTCATGTTCAGCTTCGACGATTTCGTAGTCTTCAGCTGGCATTTCGTCGCGAGTTCGACGATAGATCAAAGTGGTATCGGCACCCGCACGACGCGCCGTACGCGCACAGTCGATCGCAGTGTTACCACCACCAATCACGGCAACTTTTTTGCCCGTAACGTAGTTTTGCTCTGTAACGTAATCTTTCAGGTAATCAACACCGAGGTAGCAACCGTCCAACTCGCTACCAGGATACTTCATTTCTACCGCTTGAGACGCCCCCACTGCCAAACAGACAGCATCGTAGTCTTCACTCAATTGCGACAGCGTGAAATCAACACCAAGCTTTTTGTTGGTTTCAACTTGCATACCGTTGCGGCACATCAGTTCGATTTCTTTGTCTAGAATGTCTTTGGGTAGGCGATATTCAGGAATGCCGTAGCGTAGCCAACCGCCTGCTTTGGGCATGGACTCAAATACGGTGACGTCATAACCTTCATTCGACAAGTAATAACCTGCCGTTAAGCCACCGGGGCCACTACCAACAACGGCGATCTTGCGATGCTTCGCTGGTTTTTTCTCTGGGACATACGCTTCATGCGCCGCTAAATCTGCGTCTGCTGCATGGCGTTTGAGTTGGCGAATGGCAATCGGCTCATCCACCAAAGAACGGCGACACTCACTTTCGCAGAATGCCGGACACACGCGCCCAATCGACAACGGCATTGGCAGTGTGCGTTTAATAACTTCAATCGCTTTTTGATGATCGTTTTGCGAGATATGGTAGAGATAAGATTGGATGTCTACTCCAGCAGGACACGCCGTTTTACAAGGAGCTTCACAGTCGGCGTAGTGGTCCGTCATGATTCGGTTGAGCGCTTTTCTGCGGTGCTCACTCAGTTGTTCTGATTGTGTGACAACATTGAGACCGCGGTACACTTTGAGATCACAGGCGCGCTTAGTTCCGCCACTTTCCACTTCGACCACACACAAATCACACGGAATTTTCTCGTTACTTTTGTTCATTCCGCACAGTGAAGGGATTTCGACCCCACACACTTTGGCTGCTTCCAGAAGGGTTAGCCCCTCTTCTACAATTCTATATTTTCCATCGATGACAATTTCTATCATACAACCCCCGAAGCAGGCACACTAAACCTTACATTCTATAAGGATAAACCTACCATGGAAAGTTCGTGTGACAAAAAACTCACTAGCGAGATATTTCTTAGCGATTAATATGTCCAATTGACTTTAAGATGTAGAACTCATTATCTCGAAGTGAGTTTGGTATAATCCTTGACTTTACCCCTACGGTAACCTTTATTATTTAAGGGTTACTCGATATATAAGCTCATTTTGACTGGAAACCGTATGCGTCTGAAATCATTGCATACAATTTGGCTAACATTGTGTACAACGCTGATACTGCTGGTATCTAGCGTGGTTAACAGCGCGCCTTTAATGAGTATCAAAATGATGTCGAGTGATGCCATGATGTCAGCTCACATGACGGAAATGGCAAGCGAGAACGATCACTGCGGCTCACCGAGTATGAGCATGGAGATGGCCTCATCGTTGAGCTCCGACTCTGCAGAGATTACCATGAGCTGTGTTGATGGCTCCGGTATGATCCACAATTGCTGTACAGCATCTTGCTCATTCGTTTTTGTCCCATTACCAGTCACTGACAGCCAGCTCTCCCCATTGGTTTGTCGCGCATCCATTGCCTCAGAAATTACCGCACCAGTGGTACAAGTCACCCATGATTTGTATCGGCCTCCGATAGTTTAATCCATACAAAGCATTCGACCCTGCATCGCTTTGCAGGCAGTTTCTTTGCGCCCAACTGATAGCGTGCTCACCTCAGCTATTCGCTCGTAACTCCATTTGTTACCTGCTATTTAGCGATAAAAAAGTGCGTCATCCGTTTGGCAAATACCAACGCTCTCCCGCTCGGTTCAATCGATCCCGAAACGCAAAAGAGCTTGGTATCAATTTGGATGTAAATTATGGAATTCAACCCAAATCGCTTAGTGGCACCAGTATGCTCACTGGCTCTGGTTGCCCTACCTGCTTTCAATGTGGTGGCACAATCGCCAGCCAATACGAAAGCACAACAAGAAGCGCAAGCTCAATCAATCCAAGCTCAGTCAACCAATGAGCTAGCAAACCTCATTAGCGTTGCGTTGAGTAACGATGGAAACCGTAAGCAGTTCTATGCTCAATCGGAAGCAATGCGTGAAACAGGCGTAGCCAGCGCAACCTTGATGGACCCGAAATTGAAAGTCGGTTTTGGTGGTTTGCCTGTCGATAGCTTCAAATTTGACGAGGATCCGATGACCAATATCTCCGTCGGTTTGATGCAACAGTTCGAACGTGGCTCGACGCTCGATCTTCAACAAAAGAAAGCCAATCAACAAGCCGATGGTTTGTCTCTGCAAGTTCACGCACGGGAGCTTGAAGTGGCAAACAGCATGACTCAGCTTTGGTTGGAGCTGGGCTATCAGCAGAAGGCAGAGCAAATTTTGCTAGAAAACCGTCGGCTCATGACGGAAATGGAAAACTTCATTCAAACCAATTACTCAATCGGCAAAAGCGAAGCGCAAGATTTACTGAATGCACAGCTTCAAGTGAGTAAGTTGGATGAAAAGCTGCAAGCCAACGCACAAATGCAGCGCCGTTTAGTCTCGCAACTCTCAGAATGGTTGGGCTCTGACTGGCTCAATACCTATACCCAAAACGGACGCTCAACACTTCAAGCCAGCAACACACTGACTTGGGCGTCATTGAACCAAAAGTTGTCTGCAAATAGCGAAACGACCAAGCACTACCAACAGTTGAGTGAGCACCCGATGGTGAAAATGGCAGACGTAAGTATTTCTGCCAATGAAACTCAAGTGGATATTGCAGAGCAAGCTTACACGCCTCAATTCGGTGTGGAAGTGATGTATGCCTATCGTCAAGCCAACAATATGAAAGGCGAACCTGCATCGGATTTGGTGAGCGCGTATCTAACAATGGACATTCCCCTGTTCACTGGCAATCGCCAAGACCGCAACTTAGCCGCCGCGCAGTATCAAGTGGGTGCTGCTCGCTCACAAAAAGATACGTTACTGACTCAGATGAACGCGAAGGTCAACACATTGCTGGTTGATCGCGCTAACTTGAGTCAGCGTTTAGAGCGTTATCAATCCACCTTACTTCCCCAAGTTCAAGCTCGTATTCACGCGGTAGAAAGGGGTTATCAAAACAACACCGCACAGTTTAACGACGTGATCATGGCAAGCACAGACGAGCTGGCGCTAAAGCTCGAACAGCAACGTCTTATTACCGATTTAAACATCGTAAACAGCAACTTAGCGGCTTTATTGGGTGGTTTCGAATATCAAGTATCCGCACCCAACATCACGACTGAAGCAAGCGCGAACTAAAACAAAACATGAGAGAACCCAAGTTTGGGGACGATGGCGAATGCACACCAATAAACAATCAACATCGCTGTCATGCCTCATGGGGAAAATAAGGAATTAGGAATGAGTTCAAATTCAATCAAGATAGCAACCATCGCTCTGCTTGTTGGCGGGGCACTAGGGTTTGGCGTTAATCAGTACCTATCTGGTGCAAACCACGACATGAGTGGCTCAGGCGCTAACGCTGCAAGCAGCTCAAACGAGCCACTCTATTGGGTTGCTCCAATGGATCCAAATTATAAGCGCGACAAACCGGGCAAATCGCCAATGGGCATGGACTTGATCCCAGTGTACGCTGAAGATCTCGCGGGTGAACAAGACAAACCCGGCACGGTAAAAATTGACCCATCAGTTGAAAACAACTTAGGTGTAAAAACTGCTCAAGTCTCTTTAGAGCAACTTTCACCTCGGATTGAAACTGTCGGCTATATCGCGTTTGACGAAAGTCATTTGTGGCAAACCAACGTTCGCGTGGCCGGCTGGGTTGAAAAGCTTTACATCAATGCCGTGGGTGAAAAGGTCAAAAAAGGCGATGTGCTGTTCACGCTGTACTCGCCTGAGCTAGTCAAAGCACAAGAAGAGCTGCTGAACGCCTACCGAACTGGGCGTAATGGCCTGGTGAAAGGCGCGACAGAACGTTTAGTGACACTGGGTGTTGATCGTTCTCAAATCAGAGCCATCACTCAACGCGGGAAAGCATCGCAAACTATTGAAATTAAAGCTCCGGAAGATGGCGTCATCGCGAGTTTGAACGTTCGTGAAGGTGGTTACCTATCCCCTGCTCAAGCGGTAATCAGCGCGGGCCCACTTGAAAACGTATGGGTGGATGCCGAAGCATTTGAGCGCCAAGCTCACTGGATGAAAGCAGGAAGTAGCGCCACTATGACGCTTGATGCTATTCCAGGCAATGAATGGAAAGGAGTTGTCGACTACGTATACCCTATTCTGGATCCTAAAACTCGTACCTTGCGTGTACGCCTCAAGTTCCCTAACCCGAATGGCGATCTTAAACCTAATATGTTTGCCAACATTGCCCTTCAACCAGTCACTGATAACGCAGTTATGACGATTCCTAAGTCTTCCGTTATTCGATCCGGCGGTATGACCCGAGTCGTGTTGTCTGAAGGCGATGGTAAATACCGCTCAACGCGCATCAAAGTTGGGCGTGAAGCCGACGACAAAATCGAGGTGCTACAAGGTCTGTCTCAAGATGATCGCATCGTAACCTCTGCACACTTTATGTTGGATTCGGAATCGAGCCAAACGGCTGATCTATCCCGTATTTCATCACCTACTGAAGCCAAAGTAGAAACAGTTTGGGCTAAGGGTGAAATCACCGATGTGATGAAAGATCACCGTATGTTGACCATTAATCATCAGCCCGTAGCAGAGTGGGATTGGCCGGGTATGGTCATGAACTTTACCCTCGCAGATGACGTTGATGTGGGCACTCTGCAAAAAGGCCAAGCTATCGAGTTTGAAATTCAGAAAACAGAGTCCGGTCAATATGAAGTCGTTGACTACAAAACCGATGACAGCGTTGTCGTGACTGACGTATGGATTACCGGAGATATCAGCATGTTGATGGCGGATTTTGGGATGATAACTCTCAACCACCTCCCAGTTGCAGAATGGAACTGGGAGGCAGGAGAGATGAACTTCTCTGTAGGTGATGAAGTGGATCTATCCGGATTCAAAGAAGGTCAGAAAGTACGGTTTTTAGTTGAAAAACAAGGAGCTGACTACGTCTTGAAGCAACTTGAAGCGGTTGAGGGCTAACTATGATTGGAGCAATAATCCGCTGGTCGATCAAAAACCGTTTCATGGTTTTGATCGCTACCTTAGCGCTTGTTTTAACCGGACTTTACAGTGTAAAGAATACACCTGTAGACGCCATTCCGGATCTTTCTGATGTTCAGGTGATCATCAAAACAAGCTACCCAGGCCAAGCACCTCAAGTAGTTGAAGATCAAGTTACTTACCCGCTAACCACCGCCATGCTCGCCGTACCAGGAGCGGAAACCGTTCGTGGTTATTCATTCTTTGGTGACTCATATGTTTATATCATTTTTAACGATGATACCGACATGTATTGGGCACGTTCGCGCGTTTTAGAGTACCTAAGCCAAGTAGCACCTAAATTACCACCGAGTGCAAAACCGACATTAGGACCAGATGCAACGGGTGTGGGCTGGGTCTACAGCTATGTACTGCAAGATAAAACTGGCAACCATGATCTTGCTGATCTACGCAGTATGCAAGACTGGTTCTTGAAATATGAGTTGCAAACCGTCGATGGCGTCTCTGAAGTCGCAACCGTTGGCGGTATGGTGAAGCAATATCAAGTTCAGATTGACCCAGCTAAGCTACGTGCTTACAACCTGACACTGCAACAAGTGAACATGGCGATCCAAAACGGCAATCAGGAAACGGGCGCCTCTGTTGTTGAAGTAGCAGAAGCGGAACACATGGTTCGCACTACAGGTTACCTAACGAGTATTGAGGATATTGAATCACTCCCGCTCAAAGTGACAGAGAAAGGTACACCGCTCTTATTGGGCGACATTGCTGACATCAACTTAGGTCCGCAAATGCGTCGCGGCATCTCTGAGCTTAACGGCGAAGGTGAAGCGGTTGGTGGAGTAATTGTCATGCGATTCGGCGAAAACGCGAGTGAAGTCATCAGCAAAGTTAAAGACAAACTGGAAGATTTACAGCGCAGCTTACCGGATGGTGTAGAAATCGTGCCTACTTACGATCGCTCCACGCTGATTAACGCTGCCGTAGAAAACTTGTGGAAGAAATTGGCGGAAGAATTCATTGTCGTGGCGATTGTTTGTGCCCTCTTCCTATTTCACATCCGTTCGTCTTTGGTGATCGCTCTGAGCTTGCCCGTCGGTATTTTATCCGCGTTTATCGTCATGCATTCTCAAGGCATTAATGCCAACATCATGTCGCTCGGGGGGATTGCCATCGCCATCGGTGCTATGGTGGATGGTGCCATCGTAATGATAGAAAACGTCCACAAACATATTGAACGAACGCCTCTCACGGATAAGAACCGCTGGCAAGTGATTGGCAAAGCCGCTGAAGAAGTGGGCGCGCCCCTGTTCTTCTCACTACTTATCATCACGTTAAGCTTTGTGCCAGTATTTGCACTGGAAGGTCAAGAAGGCAAGATGTTCTCCCCTCTCGCCTTTACTAAAACTTATGCAATGGCCGCAGCGGCAGGTTTGGCAATTACCCTCGTACCTGTGCTCATGGGTTATTTCATCCGTGGCAACGTATTACCAGAGCATAAGAATCCAGTAAATAGAGGCTTAATTGCGCTGTATCGCCCGTTGCTGAATACCAGCCTCAAGTACCCTAAGAGTATGATCGTTATCGCTTTAGGCCTAATGGCGTCAGCTTACTATCCAACCAGTCAACTGGGTAGCGAGTTCATCCCACCATTGGATGAAGGCGATTTGATGTACATGCCGACCACCTACCCGGGCATTTCCATCGGTAAAGCACGTGAGTTGGTTCAGCAAACGAACAAGCTGATCAAAACCGTACCGGAAGTTAAAACGGTTTGGGGCAAGATTGGCCGTGCAGAAACGGCCACCGACCCTGCACCACTCACCATGATTGAAACGGTAATTCAGCTCAAACCTCATGACCAATGGCGTGAAGGTGTGACCACTGAGTCATTGCGTAAAGAGTTCGACAATCTCGTGCAGTTCCCGGGGCTAACCAACGCGTGGGTAATGCCGATCAAAACGCGTATTGACATGCTGGCGACCGGTATTAAAACGCCAATTGGGATCAAAATCGCAGGCCCAGACCTGAAAGAGATCGAAAAAATTGGTGCTCAGCTGGAACCTATTCTTAATAGCGTTCACGGTACCTCATCTGTATATGCGGAGCGTGTCGCGGGTGGCCGTTACGTAACGATTGATATCAAACGCCGCGCAGCTGCGAGATATGGATTGAGCATCAAAGACGTTCAGCAAGTCATCTCAACCGCTGTCGGTGGTATGAATGTTGGAGAAACCATTGAAGGGCTAGAGCGCTACCCGATTAACGTCCGCTATCCGCAAGATTACCGTGACTCTGTGGTTAAACTGCAAAACCTACCACTGGTAACCCCCAACGGCGCACGCATCGCACTCGCAGACGTGGCAGATATTCGTTATGAGGATGGCCCACCGATGATCAAAACCGAAAACGCGCGTCCAAACGGTTGGGTTTTCGTGGATATCGAAGGTCGTGACCTAGGCTCATACGTAGTGGAAGCACAACAAGTAGTAGCAGATCAACTTGAATTACCTGCGGGTTATTCGCTGGCTTGGTCAGGTCAGTACGAATACATGGAACGCGCCAAAGACCGCTTAAGTGTCGTAGTACCAATCACTATTGCGATCATCATGATGCTACTTTACTTCAGCTTCCGCCGTGTAGGTGAGGTGCTGATCATCATGCTGACGCTGCCTTTAGCAATGGTTGGTGGCTTATGGCTGATGCATTATCTGAACTACAACTTCTCTATTGCCGTGGGGGTAGGTTTTATCGCCCTCGCCGGCGTTGCGGTGGAGATAGGCGTCATCATGCTGGTGTATCTCAACCAAGCGTGGCACCACCGAAAACTGGATGCAGAAGAGAAACAACGACCGCTTCAAGCACGGGATCTTACAGACGCAATTCGCGAAGGCGCTGGCTTGCGTGTGCGGCCTGTCATGATGACCGTATTAACGGTAATCATTGGTCTTATTCCAATCATGTACGGCGAAGGGACAGGCTCTGAAGTGATGCAACGCATCGCTGCACCGATGATTGGTGGCATGGCCTCTGCCCTGCTGTTAACGCTGCTTGTGCTACCTGCCATCTTCAAGCTGTGGAAACAGCGTGAAGTGAAATCAACTCAACACCAAGATAAATAACAACGAGCGCCATTATTCAGAGAGTAATGGCGCGATAGCTCATTGATAGTAAAGGAAATCAACATGAAAAAGACTCTTATCACTCTTGCTCTAACCATGGTATCGGGTGGCGTATTTGCTCAAATGGATAACTCAAACATGAACCACGACAACATGGAGCATGATCAAATGGATCACGGTTCCATGAACATGGATAATATGCCGATGGATCATGGAAAAATGGACCACGGTAAAATGGATCATTCTGGTATGAGCGGCATGCCGGGCATGTCAGCGGTTGGTATGCCTGCAAATGGCGCAAAACCAGACAAAGTCGTTCATGTACTCTTAACGGATGATATGAAAATTACATTCAAAAAAGACGTGACAATAGAACCGGATGATGTGGTTCAATTTGTGGTAATGAATACAGGCAAAATCAATCACGAATTTACCATTGGTTCAGCAGAAGAACAGCTTAAACACCGTGAAATGATGAAAACCATGTCTGGCGATCACATGCATGACTCCGGCAATGCGGTCACAGTTGAACCAGGCAAAGCGAAACAACTCCTGTGGCACTTCCATGGCGATAAAAATGTAGAGTTCGCGTGTAATATTCCCGGTCATGCAGAAGCCGGCATGGTCAAAAAAGTGGAACTGTAGTGAAACCGGATTTACGCATTCACACGGTTCTTAGACGTTAAATGTAAATACAAAAGGAGCTGATTCAGCTCCTTTTTATTTCACCCCAAATACTAGATTATCGCATCACAAACAGCTCTTCATGATAGTGATGTTCTGTATCAAAACGATATGCCTCTAACTCTTTTTTCAGGGTTCGAGAAAATACCTCCGGTCCACAGAAATAAAACTCATAACGCGATAAATCGCCGCATTCCTTCGCAATTTGTTCAACATTAAGTCGAGGTGAAATCGCAGTATCTATCACGTTCAGTTTCACTTGTGCCTGACGCGCAGCATTCCACAGTTCATCCACTAAATGACTATCTAAGCCACGTGTGCAATAAAACAAATGCACTGGCGGATGTATTTTTAACGCTTTCAGTGAAGATAAGATGGCAAAGAACGACGCTATCCCGACACCACCAGCAATCCAAACTTGCGGCTTGTTGACATCAAACTCTAAACGTCCATACGGCCCTTCAACAACAACCTCATCGCCCGCTTTCACGCGCTGGTACAAATTGGTCGTGAAATCGCCTAGCTCTTTGATCAAAAAGCGAATCTCTGGATCGTGCCCACCTGAAACAATCGTAAACGGATGCGGATCTTCATTACCAAAACGAACATAAGCAAACTGCCCGACTTTGTGTCCTTGCCAAGGTTTTCCTTGACCGTTATTGCTTGGCGCCAAAACCAGCTCCATCACGCGCGCTTGAGGGAAGTAGCGAGTCGACACCACTTTGGCGGGATAGCGATTCGCTCGTCCGACAAAGCCAAACAAGCTATAAACGGCAGCCGCAGAGCCCATCAATGCAAAACCAAAAGCGACAAAATGAATGGGATCGCCCCAGTATGCATGCTTTATCAATAAGACCGAATGCAAGGCAACCATCAAATACACCACAGCCATTAAACGATGGGATAACTTAAACGGTTTGTATTTAACAACAGTCCAGAGTGACACTACCAGCAATACCAATAGCAAATAAAAGCCCCACTCACCTAAATCCAAGCCTATATCACGCAGTTCTTTAACCCATAACTCAAAACCAACGAAGTTATTGCCTGATGGCCCCGCTCCAGTGTGTTTTACTGGTTTTTCCAACCAACCAGCAGCAACGAGCCACTTCGGCACTTTATACATAAGCCAATGGATCACACCCAAACTGACGCCTGCTATACCTAACCACTTGTGTACTCGATATGCCTTGTCCATGCCATGAACCCATTGCTCTATCACAGGTAAGCGCAGCGCCAGAACCATCGCAATAGACATCAAAGCTAACGACAAAACACCAGAATATTGAATAAGCGCGGAGCGCCATTGGAAGAATTGGGTCGAGGAAAGCAGTTGCGGTTCACTCATCCACCACAACACAGACACGGCGGCAATTATCATCCATACAAAATTTCGTACAGTTTTCATGAACATCACTCTCAAATTGACGACAACTCTAGTTTAGTTTTTCTAGCGTAATGCAACGTCAATATTCGTAAAGTTGAGTAAACCCACAATATACCTAAGGTCAATAACAAACTTGGAGGTATTGCGCAGAATCCTACAAAAAATCGACATGGATTTAACAGTGGTTAGAGTATTCGCTCGTTATAGTTTGCGTAACATCGCCACAGTGCGAACCAAAACCAAAATGAAGAACACGACGCATGAAAAAGTTATTTTTGTTGGCTGGGCTAATGGTTTGCTCAACCCTAAGTTACGCTTCCCAACTGAATGAAGACATTTCTCTCATCGAACAACAAACCTCAAGCAGAATTGGAGTCTCGGTTTGGGATACGCAAACCGATGAGCGCTGGGATTACCGTGGCGATGAACGCTTCCCACTCATGAGCACATTCAAAACCTTGGCTTGCGCCACAATGCTAAGTGATATGGACAGCGGTAAGCTAAGTAAAAATGCGACCGCGAAAGTCGATGAGCGCAGCATCGTTGTGTGGTCTCCAGTGATGGACAAACTCGCAGGCCAAAACACACGCGTAGAACACGCTTGTGAAGCTGCGATGTTGATGAGTGATAATACTGCTGCCAACTTAGTATTGAATGAAATCGGCGGCCCTAAGGCCGTGACAATGTTTCTGCGAACTATTGGTGATAAAGCGACGCGCCTAGATAGATTAGAACCACGTTTGAACGAAGCGACACCGGGAGACAACCGCGACACAACCACACCTAACTCCATGGTAAACACTCTGCGAACCTTGATTGAAGGAGAAACGTTGTCTTACGAGTCTCGCGTGCAATTAAAAATCTGGATGCAGGACAACAAGGTTTCAGACTCGTTAATGCGTTCAGTATTACCAACAGGTTGGTCTATCGCCGACCGCTCTGGTGCGGGTGGTCACGGTTCGCGCGGTATTAACGCAATCATATGGAAGGAAAACCATCGTCCTGTTTACATTAGTATCTATGTCACAGAAACCGAGCTATCACTTCAAGCCAGAGACCAGCTCATCGCGCAAATCAGTCAGTTGATTTTACAGAAATACAAAGATAATTAATTCACTGCTTACGTATTTACTTTCCTAGGTTCACCCTCTTTGCCCTTCTCTTCCCTGAAGGGCTTTCTTACTTCTTTGGTTCTACCTCAAAAACACCCCTTATTGAGTAATGACTTACTTATAAATAGGTATAACATTTATTCATTTAGGCGTGAGTTAACGCCCACATTAAGCAATTGAACACACATAGATAGCGATAAATAAACCATAATCTTACGTAGAAACGCATTTTTCTTGAAAATAGCTTCGTGTAACTTATTGTTGGTATTTGCAACATCGCAAGGAGATGTCTATTGAGACTTGAAAGAACTTTTAACCCTGATGACTTATCGATGCAGAATATGGAAAGTCCGATCTGTATGCCGATAGGGTTTGTTCACTTTTTAGCTCAATCGGAAACATTGCAGCAGGTGCTTGATACGGTCGCAGAATGGATAAATCGTATATTCAATTCCGACCGCGCGAGTATCACGCTTTATGAAAATGATGATCATCTAAAGGTCTACTCTTTCTCTGGTAATAAAGCGATTCCGGCTGAATTCTTGGTACCTATTCACCGAGCTTTTGTTGGCCGAGTGTTCAAAAAGCAACAACTGATGATCTGTGACGATGTCACTCAATCTGATGAGGTCGATTGTGTGATGCTGGCATCCAATGGCATGGGGACCTGTATGGATGCACCTTTAATGCACGGTAAAGTCTGTTTGGGCACGCTTAATGTTGCACATCATCAAACGCACACTTATACAAACGAACAAGCGGCACAGCTTCAGTGCATTGCTAACTGGATTGCTTTAAACATTGCTCTTCATATACAAATTATGAAAATGGAGCATCTTGCCACAACGGATGATCTGACTGGCATTCCAAACCGCAGAGAATTCATGCGACAAATCGAAAGCCGCCTGAATGAATACCGCACCCAAGGCATTGACTTCCATGTTGCTATTCTAGATTTAGACAACTTTAAAAGCCTTAATGATCGGTTTGGTCATGATGCTGGCGATAAATCGCTGATCCATGCAGTCAACACCATTCAAAGTCATCTACTTGACTGTGACTTACTTGCCAGAGTTGGCGGTGAAGAGTTTGCCATCGTACTAAGAAGCCGCTCATCGCAAGAAGCCCTAAACACATTAGAAACGATTCGCAATGCGTTAGAAACTACGACGATTCAACACTCAGGTCGTGATATGAGCTTTACCGCTAGTATTGGTGTAACTCAAGTCTGTAGCTTGGATGACTCGTTTGAACCACTCGTAAAACGCGCCGACTTAGCCCTTTACAAAGCCAAAGAAACCGGTAGAAACCGTGTTGAGGTTCATAAAACAGAAGAAAACTAGAAAAGAGAGTGATAAAAAAGGTAGCGACTTGTTGCGCTACCTTTTATAAATTCTAACCCGCCTAAAATAAGTAATACGAACTTTAAGCCAGTTTAGAAATAAGAGTGAGCAAATTTAATTATGCTTTCTTAAGATCTTTAGCTGGGTAAGTTAGCGTTTTCTCGCCTGCTTTTACGTGTGTGTAAAAACCGCCACTGCTTAAACCTGTAACAACCATTTCGCCAAGATCGATACCTTTAGTCGCTACTACTACGTCACCGATTGAAAACATATTGAATACCTTGTTTATTTAGATTAAGACACTAAGTCGTTGCGCGGTATTTAATATGATATTAGGCAAACCACCTAATCGAATTTTTTATCGTAAAGATTAATTTTTATTTGGCGTGAACTCTAAGTTTCCATATTGAAAAAAACCACAATATTTCCCAAAAACAGATGCGCTATTCTTGTTAAATACGTTAAGATTTTCTAGCATCAATTGCGGAGGTTTACTCCGCCTCATTGGAGATAAATGATGAAGAAAGGCCTAAAAATGCGTGCACTAGAACGCTCTGATTTGCGCTTTATTCACGAACTAAATAACAACCGAAATATCATGGCCTACTGGTTCGAAGAGCCTTATGAATCTTATGATGAGCTCGAAGAACTGTACCGAAAACATATACATGATGACGCAGAAAGACGCTTTGTGGTTGAAGATGAAGACGGCATAGTGATTGGATTGGTCGAACTTATTGAGATCAACTACATTCACCGAAGCGCTGAGTTTCAGATAATCATCGCCCCAGAGCATCAAGGACGAGGTTATGCGACAGAGATGATTAATCGTGCATTGGATTACTCCTTCTCGATTCTCAATCTACGTAAAATATACTTATTGGTCGCAGTGGATAATGAAGTCGCTATTCATTTATATAAGAAATGTGGTTTTATTGAAGAAGGCCATTTAGTAGAAGAATACTTTATTAACGGAGCCTATAGCGATGTTAAGCGTATGTATATATTAAAACACCAATATCAAGAAAAAGATCGAAGAAAAGAACGCGATTCACTAATTTATTCCATCAAAGTAAAAACGCAGCCATCGTTGCTGCGTTTTCAATTTACTCAAATTGATATTGGTAAGATAATGCGACGCGCCTATCTGCCTCATCTAAATACGTGTTGTTGTCCATGACAAACGTCATTACGTTAAACGAGTGACGTTTATTCACGAGATAACCAAGGCCGATACCACCAAAGAAGCCTTTGTAGTTCTCTCCTTCACTGTTTTCTGAGCCGTAAGTGCCTGCTGCGAAGCTGATTAACGTCAGCTCTTTGGTAAACGATTTCAGCGCAAATGCACCAACGTAACCACTGCTGCCAGAAGAACTCATCAGATTGAAGCCATTCTCTGCACTTGGAATGCCCGTAAAGTTAGGCTCGCTACAGTGGCTACTTTCTGCACCGTCACATACGGGAACATCACCAGTGTTGTACGTATAGCCTGCCATTGGGAAAATTTGGAAGCCTGCTGGCTCAATCCCGAAATAACTTAACGGCATAAAGGTACCAACGCTGTAGTTGGTTTGATCCGCGCCGTTTACGTATTCATTTTTACCAAAATTGAAATTCACGATACCGACCGGAAACAACCACGAACCACCAATACGCCACTCGCTCGCATCATCATTGATACGCAGGTTGATTTTGCGCGCTTGGTCAAGCGCAAGTGAGCCCGAGAATGAGATGTTTTGATCATCAAAATCGTAGTTGTTTGCGTACGACGCGCCAAATTTCGTGATGACTTTTGTTGGGTCATCCGCCAACTTGTTTTTATTGTCTTTTACTCGATGCTCGGCACCATGAGCCAGCGTACTGACCAACAAAGTCGTACACACTAACGCTAGTTTGTTTTTCATTTTTAGTCCTTTGAGATGTTGAATACCCACACTTAGCCGCACAGATACTTTTTAAATCATCACTCACTGGGTGTGACAGAAGCGCCCTAACTACCTTAGATAGCGCGACAGCATCCAGTGCAGGTAGTTAGGGTAGAATGGCCTGTAAGGAAGGCGTTTTAGCGATTAGGAATGATTAGTTTTTCCAGTTGTAGCTCATGCTCATGAAGTACAGAGCAGGCTCATCAAAGCCAGCTTGTAAGCGTGGCGTTTCTGACGATTCCATCAAGATCGCTTCAAACGCGAAACCAATTGAGTTTTCTGAATCCAATTTGTAATCAATGCCTGTACCAATGCGGTACGCCTTGCCAGTAGGAACGGTTATGTCACCGTTTGATTGGCTTTCATACATGCTGGTATCGAATGCAAAACCTGCATTCCACATCATTTTTTCATTCAGTTTGTACTGAGTACCCAATGCGATTTGGTAAGTGTCTTGTGTCTCTACATCGACCAAATCTGCAGCCTTAAGCGCGGTTGTGTATTCGCTCCAGTCTTGCCAATTCACGTTCCACATCACCGCTAGGTCATCATTCACTTCATGGTAAGCACTGAAGATCAGTTGTTGCGGAGCAATGGAGTTACTATTGTCGAATTCAAATTCGGTTTCAGAAGAGTAAGACAGACCAAGACGCGTGCCTGATGTTGCCTCATAAAGCACACCTACTCGGCCGTTGACTTGAGTATTTTGGTCTTCGTCTAAGTATTTTTTATGCATGTCAGAGCTAGCCAACGACCCTTCCGCTTCTACTTCATACATACCGTACTGAATACCAAGCGCCGCACCCACAGACCAGTGATCATTGATGCGGTAAGAAGCGGAAGGTTGAATGGTCAAGGCTTGCGTCGTTGCTGTAGGAATATCTAAATGATTATCCAAAAGACCTTCGTACTCGAGGCCAAGACCGTAGTTGCCATATAAACCAATACCCAGCGTCCATTTGTCGTTCACTTGTTGGCTGTAAAATGCCGACGCCATAGGAACAAAACCAATCACGTTGCCCGCATCACCAGTCATCGTGTCTAGTTGCGCGTCACCGTAAAGGCCAATCAGGTTACCAGAGAAAGATTTACCAGAAACATTCGCCAGACCAGCCGGGTTTGCTGCCATTACTGAGGCATCTTGCGCACGAGCCGCCATACCAGCGGATGCCAAACCAATATCCGATGCTGTAGTTTCGTAAAGGTATAACCCACCCGCTTGCGCAGCAGCACACGTCAGTAGAGAGCTCGCTACGACGATTTTTGAAAGATTTTTCATGTTAAAACCTATTATTGTTAGGGGAACCCACGCTGCGACGGTGGTTGTATATCAATGAAAGGCATTGGCCAATCGCACACAGCGTGGGGGTGTTGTGGAGTCAGTCGGTTGAAATCAGCGTTATTGCTCGCTCACCTCAAGTTCAGTGGGTTTCTTTCGCTTAAACTTCTCGCGCAGAGATTGCATCATCACGAAGAACACCGGCGTCAGCAACGTGCCTACAAACGTAGAGAGAATCATGCCGCCGAATACCGCAAAGCCCAGTGAGTGACGAGATGCCGCACCAGCACCCGATGCAATCACCAACGGGAATACCCCCCAGATGAAGGCGAACGCAGTCATCTGTACTGCACGGAAACGGATTCGAGCAGCTTCTTTGGCAGCATCAATGATGGATAAGCCCTTTTCTTCTCGCAGAACTTTGGCAAATTCCACGATAAGAATCGCCACTTTGGCGGACATACCGATCAAGATGACCACACCAATCTGCACGTACAAATCGAACGGTTGTCCCACCAGCAGTAGCGTGCCCATAGCGCCGAGAATCGCGACTGGAACCGCCATCATTACCGCAGCAGGAATAGTCCAACTTTCGTACTGAGCCACCAAGAACAAGTAGGTGAACAGCAAAGACAATGCGAACGCGATTGGCGCCATGTTGCCTGCTTTCATCTCTTGGTAAGTCATGCCTGACCACTCGTACGAGTAACCACTTGGCAAAGATTCTGCAGCCAGTTTTTCAATGGCTTTTACAACATCACCCGAGCTGTAACCTGGCGCTGGCGCACCGTTCACGGTTGCGGAACTGAACATGTTGTAGTTCGACAAGGTATCAGGGCCGAAGATCGGCGTCACTTTCACTAGTGTTGCCAGTGACACCATTTTTCCAGAGTTTGAACGAACAAACAGATGGTCGATGTCGTCGATGTTGTCACGGTATTGCTCTTCTGCTTGCACTTTCACTTGGTACGAACGACCAAACAAGTTGAAGTCAGAAATGTAGGCGCCGCCCAACTGTGCTTGTAGTGTGCTGAAGATTTCATTCAACGGTACGCCCATCGAAATCGCTTTATCGCGGTCAATATCGATGTAACGTTGCGGAATGTTCGCACGGAAAATCGAGAAAGCACGCGCCACTTCTGGCAGTTGATTGATTTGGGCAACAAAATCAGCGGTTGTTTTTGCCAACTCTTGTGGAGAACGGCCCAAGTTGTCTTGCAGCACAAGGTTGAAACCATCCACCGCCCCCATGCCTTTGATTGCCGGCGTCGCGAAAACGAACGAAGCAGCATCTGGCGTTGAGTTCAGCATTTGGTTAACTTTATTCATCAATGCGCGTTGGTGTAGCTCAGGGTCTTTACGTTTGCTCCAGTTATCCAGTTTGATGATCAACATGCCCGAGTTTGGAATCGACGCCATGTTAATTACCGAGAAGCCCGCAACCGAAACCACGTTCTCCACACCTTCCATCTGTTTTAGCTCATCAACGTACTTCTTCATTAATGGCGCAGTACGCTGCAATGCTGCTGCATCTGGCAAACGCATTTCGACCATGAACACGCCTTTATCTTCGTTCGGTACGAAAGAAGAAGGTACGGTCATGAACGCAAACGCCAGCACCGCAATAAGCGCGCCATACACACCGATACTCAGCACAATACGACGGCTCAAGAAGCCAACTAAACCTTGGTATTTGCGCGTTATTGCTTCAAAACCGCGGTTAAACGCACGCAAAGGCGCAATAGGTTGCGAGTGAGTAGATTTCAACATCAACGCACAAAGCGCTGGCGTTAACGTTAATGCGTTGATCGCAGAGATCAGCACCGACACACAGATGGTGACCGCGAACTGGTTGAACATTCGACCAGAAATACCCGGCAATAGCGCAACCGGTACGAATACCGCCAACAAAATAAGCGTTGTTGCCAATACTGGACCCGTCACTTCTTTCATAGCTTGGATCGTGGCCGGAATCGGGTCTAAATGCTCTTCATGGATAACCCGCTCCACGTTCTCCACCACGATGATCGCATCGTCCACCACGATACCGATGGCGAGGATCAAGCCAAACAACGAGATCGTGTTAATGGTCATGCCCATCACGCCCATGATTGCGAACGTCGCAATGATGGAAACCGGAATCGCTAAGGTTGGAATGATGGTCGCTCGCCAGTTCTGCAAGAAAACGTACACAACGAAGGTGACAAGAAGTACCGCAATCACCAGCGTCTCGTACACTTCATCAATCGATGTCTCTACGTATTCGGTAGAGTCATACGCGATGTCGTAGACCAAATCATCTGGGAACGATTTCTCGTACTCTTTCATTGCCTCTTTCACGCGTTCCATCACGTCTAGCGCGTTCGCTGTCGGCAACTGGTACAAGGCCAGAACGGCAGCTGGTTCGTTATTCATACGACCATCAGCTTCGTAACCTTGTGCGCCAACTTCGACACGAGCCACATCTTTCAAGCGAATCAAAGAACCTTTCTTGCTCGCGCGGATGATGATGTTCTCGAACTCTTCTGCAGAAGTAAGGCGGCCTTTGGTTTGCAAAACATATTGATATTGCTGGTCACCCGGAGCTGGCATACCACCGATCTTACCCGCCGCCACTTGGATGTTTTGCGTTTTAATTGCGCCAATAACATCGCTAGCAGAAAGCTTCAAGGTGGCCAGTTTATTTGGGTTCAACCAAATACGCATTGAGTAGTCTTTCTTACCCAGTAGCGTAATGTCGCTCATACCTTCGATACGTTTTAGACGCTCAACAATATTGAGATCCGCGTAGTTAGAAAGGTAGATACTATCGTGAGACTGTTTCGGAGAACGCAGTGTAATAACGCCCAGCATGTCGGAAGATTTCTTCTTAACCGTCACACCGATTTGGTTTACTTCTTGTGGGAGAGAAGACGTCGCTTGCGCCACCAAGTTGTTCACACGAACCTGCGCCATATCGCCATCTGCGCCCACTCGAAAATAGATACGTAGTGTGTATGAACCATCGTTACCAATCACAGAAGACATGTAAATCATGTCTTCAACGCCGTTGACTTTGGCTTCTATCGGCTGTGCAACCGTCTTTTTAACCACGTTCGCGTTTGCACCCGGATACATGGTGCTCACCGTAATTACCGTCGGAGAGATTTGAGGATACTCAGAAATTGGCAAGACTTTCAGGGCGATCATACCCATCAATGTCATCGCCAGTGAGATCACCAAAGCAAACTTCGGCCGGTGAATGAAAAATTTACTTAACATCAGTACTCACTCAGCCTTGTTCACTCTGTAGTTCAACGTCTTTCACCGTTGCACCCGGACGCACTTTTTGTAGACCATTAACGATGACTTTTTCGTTAGCCGCCAAGCCAGTCAGCACAGCACGTTTCACACCGTAGGTCTGACCGAGTTCAACGTTACGACGTGACACCACGTGATCATCACCAACCACCATGACGTAGTCACCCGCTTGGTCTTGCTGAACAGCCGCCGATGGGATAAGCAAACCATCAATGGTTTTGTTGCGCAGCTTGATGGTCAAGTTGCCATATTCACCCGGCATAAGCGCGTAAGTTGGGTTATCGAATTGTGCTTCTGCTCGAATTGAGCCTGTTTCTAAATCGATCTTGTTGCCAACGGCGTAGATCTTGCCATCAAGCGGATACAATGAACCGTCTGAAAGCGTCAGTGTTAAATCAACATCCAGTTTGTCATCGTTACGATGAGCCACATCAATGGCACTTCTTACGCGGCGGTAGAGCTTCTCATCCACATCAAAGCCAAAGCGAATTGGGTCGATTTGAGTGATCGAAACAAGAGGAACGAGTTGAATTTTCGAAATACGGTCACCCACTCGGAAGTTGCTGAAACCCACGCGGCCAGAGAAAGGAGCACGCACAGAGCTAAATTCAAGATCGAGCCTTGCTGAAACCAGCGTCGCTTTCGCCTCTTCTACCGAAGCAATCGCTGCGGCGTGCGCAGCAATGGCGTCATCGTATTGCTGCTCACTGATGCTTTTATCTTTGATGAGTTTCTTCACTCGTTCTGCATCACGCGTAGTTTGAACGAGTTGTGCTTTTGCTTTTTGCAACGACGCTTTTGCATACGCCAGTGCCGCTTTGTAAGGACGGTCGTCGATTTCAAACAGCAATTGGCCTTTTTCGACCATATCGCCATCTTTAAAATGAATCGCGGTTAATTCGCCACCGACTCGAGGCATAATATCAACGTCATTTACCGCTTCAGTTCGACCGATAAAAGTATGATAAGGAGTGATTTTTGTTTCGGTTAGGGTAACGGTTTCAACAGAGGGTGCTTGGGCAGTTTTCGTTGCGATATCGCCCGTTTTGCATCCTGATAGTAATGCAGAAGATATAGCAATAGATACCAACGCAAATTTATATTTGGCTTTCATGATAAACCTACTTTATGTAGAAAGAGCTCTAGCCTAAATATTTAAATATATGGATAAACACACTTTCTATTCTGGAAATAAACGAGGGAGTTAGAATTGGTAGTTAAATTCGATACGGTGATCACCATCACCGAAATTAACGTGCTCATTCCAGTTTGCAAAGTAACGAATATTTGCGCGAGGATTAATTTGATAAGACAACGCAAACTCATGAGTTAAGATATTATCTTCACCCGCGTAATAAGTATCTTTATATTGACTAGACCCTGACAATGTATGCATATACATTGGGTTGTAGTTAATCCAGATTTTATCGGTTAATTCAATTTTTGAGTACATACCGACAACAGTGAAAGTACCTGGAATTTCATAACCTTTGTCATCACCACTAAAATCATTAGCAATAGTGACACCCGCACCAGCTAAAGGAAATAACTGCAACATGCCAAACTTAGGTAGGCCTTGAATAAAGCTATAAGATGCATCTAATTTATCGTTATCAACATCGTAGTTTACATCCAATTGACGGCCTAGACCTTTTGCGACTTCTACTTGGAAATTACGTAGTCGGAAAGAGTCAATGCTGTCATCAACATTGGCATACATTGGATCGTCATTGTCGCGAATGCCAAATAGCTCACCACCAATGCCTTTCATTTCGATGATGTTCATCGCCATGGTGCCAGGCTGGCTAGATTGGTAAGTTTGACCGATTTTGATGTTCGCGCCTTTGTCAGTAATACCAAAGCCCGCTTGGGTGTAAACCGCAAGTGGGTCAGACATATCTTGTAGTTCTTCGTCATTATTTGTCTGAGCATAAGCAGAAGACGCGAGTTGAAGGGCTGCTGCCATGATAACAACAGACGGTTTCACTAAATTCATAAAACTGTATCCATTTTAATGATTATAAAATTATTCACGTCATGAGGTCATCATAAATAGCAAGCAACACAACTCGCTTTGGATAATATAAATTATCAAAGCAAATTTAATAATGACGAAACATTAGACGTTTTAATTAAAATAAAATAAAGCGTCGTAAAAGTTCAATCACTGCTACTTATATCTTATATAACTTGAAATTTGGTAAGCTTTACGAAGAAGGGAATATTAAAACTTATGAAAATTCAATTATCATTAGAACAAATGATTAATTAAATTTACCATATAAATAAGGAGTGCAATGGTGTTAGGTGATCGCGATCAAGTTTTATTTGTATCGTATATTACTCTTCAGGTAAAGAAGAGAGTTGTAATAAATTGCAAATACCTTAATTTAATTAGCCTTGCGGTCAATTTAGAATAGTTACTCCACAATAAATTGAAAGGAAATCACACTCTGTGATCTCCTTTTATTTTCGAGTGCAAAAGCACCAATGCATTTCGTTAACTAAAAACGCAAACGATTCGCACTATTGCAGTTTCTCTATCCCCATATTGAACAGTGCAAAGCTATAAATATCTGCATTTGTCTCAATTATTTTACGCGTTGGTGTGCCAGCACCATGTCCTGCATTGGTTTCGATGCGAATCAAGGTCGGATTTGAACCCGCCTGTTTTGACTGCAACTCAGCAGCAAATTTGTAAGAGTGAGCAGGAACAACACGATCATCATGATCACCCGTTGTAATCAATGTTGCTGGGTATTCCACCCCCGCCTTTACATTGTGCACTGGCGAATAATCTTTCAGATATTGGAACATCTCTTTACTTTGCTCTGCCGTACCGTAGTCATACGCCCAACCAGCACCTGCGGTAAAAGTATGATAACGCAGCATGTCCAGTACGCCGACTGCTGGCAGCGCCACTTTAAACAACTCTGGACGTTGCGTCATAACAGCCCCCACTAACAAGCCACCATTCGATCCACCGTTAATGGCTAACTTGTTTGATGACGTTACCTTTTCATCAATTAGAAATTCAGCCGCCGCAATAAAGTCATCAAACACATTTTGCTTTTGCATTTGAATGCCAGCGTTGTGCCACTCTTTACCATACTCCCCACCGCCACGAATGTTCGCTACCGCGTAAACACCACCAAGCTCAAGCCAAGCTGCACGTGTCGGGCTAAAAGATGGTGGGAGGCTAATGTTGAAACCACCATAACCATATAGGATGGTTGGTGCACTGCCGTCCATCGGTGTCCCTTTTTTATAGGTGATGATCATCGGCACTTTTGTTCCGTCTTTTGAGGTGTAAAACACCTGGCGAGAGTCATACAAAGCGGGATCAAATGGCGCTTTAGATTTGTAGTACATCTCGCTATCACCATCTTTGATGTTCAGACGATACGTAGTGCTTGGCATCTTGTAGTTGGTGAAAGAATAGTAGACTTCGGTTTCATCTTTTTTACCCGAGAAACCGTATGCGCTGCCAATATCAGGCAATTTGATTTCTCGGATGAGTTTGCCGTTCATGTCGTATTGCTTCACCATCGAGATCGCATCAACAATATAACTCGCAAACAAATTGCCACCCGCGGTAGAAACGCGTAACACATTCTTTGTTTCAGGAATCAAATCTTTCCAGTTTTTGGGCTGCGGCTGACTCGCATCCACCGTCACGACGCGTTTGTTCGGCGCGTTAAGGTTCGTAACCAAGTACAGTTTCGTGCCTTGGTTGTCTATCACCCAAGTATCAGAACTGGTGTTATCTAAAATGGTTTTAAGCGGGCTGTTTGGCTTACTCAGATCTTTAAAGAACAGTTTGTTACCCGATGTCGATACGCTGGCTGAGATAAACAAGTAGCGTTCATCATCTGACGTATAGCCGCCAACATAACGGTATTTCTCTTCCTCAAAGCCGCCGAAAATCAGCTGGTCTTCACTTTGCTTCGTTCCAAGTTTATGAAAGTAGAGCTTGTGTTGATCTGTCTTCGCGGAGAGTTCACTCCCCTGTGGCTTGTCATAACTTGAGTAATAGAAACCTTGATTGCCGAGCCAACTGATGCCGCTGAACTTAATATCCACCAGCGTTTCACCGACGGGCTTTTTGGTTTCTGTCTCTAGAACTATGACTTTTCGCCAATCGCTACCGCCTTCCGAAATGCTGTATGCAACTAAAGATCCATCTCGTGAAAAGCTCACTCCCGCTAACGATGTGGTGCCATCTTCACTAAAAGTATTTGGATCAAGGAAAATTTCTGCTTCACCATCACCTAGCTGCCGATAAAGCACGTCTTGGTTTTGTAACCCGTCATTTTTGTAGAAGTAAGTGAACTTACCCTCTTTGAACGGTTGGCTTTGTTTTTCGTAATCCATGAGCTTAGTAATACGCTCTTCAATCTGCTTGCGGTAAGGGATTTTCGACAGATAATCAAACGTCACTGCATTTTGTGCCTTCACCCATTCTGCGGTTTCTGGGCTGAGATCGTCTTCCAACCAGCGATAAGGATCACTCACTTTTGTACCAAAGTAGTCATCGACAACATCCACTTTTTGTGTGGTTGGGTACGTGACGGCTTTCGGATTTACCTGTTCAACCGACGACTGCGCCGCTTCATTTGCATGCGCCACAGACAACACACTTCCGAGTGCGAGAGCCGTTGCGAACGCTAGGGTGTTCTTTTTCATGAAATTCCTTTTTATTTTTCTGTTGTCTTTTTGTGCAATACATCAGAACTCTACTATATATCGACAAAATGAATCTAATTTCATTAAACGAGTTGTGAAAGCCATCCTAACTCCCTCATTTCCTGCCAGTTCTACAAACTAGTAAGTGGAAGTGTAGAACTTGGGAACAACACTGAAGAGCTACGATGGCGTTTACTCTCTTTCGTCTAAGTCAGCTCGATTTGACGCGAAACCCCAGACTCAGAAGCGAAATCTTGGTCGTGACTAATCAGAACAAATCCACCTTTGTATGTGTTTAACGCCTGACTAAGCATTATTTTTGTACTCGAGATCGAGATGGTTATCTGGCTCATCAAGCAGCAGCAAAGGCTGGGAGTTTTGATGGCTGACGATCAGCATCGCGAGCTTCATCTTCTCGCCACCGCTCAGTACACGCCCCAACCGAAACACAGCGTCTCGACGAAAACCGATCCCCGCCAATAAGGTTCTCGCTTCACTTTCCGTCATCTCTTGGCAGGTCTCCATTACGTTCTCAAGTAACGAAAGATTTGGATTCACTGCGGCAAAATGTTGGTCGAGATAATACAAAGGCGTATTCACTTGCAGCTCACCTCTCAGCAACGACAACTCGCCAAGCAACGTCTTTAACAAGGTTGACTTTCCGCATCCATTTTTCCCTTTGAGATGGACTTTATCGTTCGCAAAAATCTGCAAAGTGATAGGAGTAGAATCCCCAAAAGGCAATATACCTTCTTGTATCGACAACACTTTTCGCGAACGGTTCGGATTATCTGCAAGAGAAAGCTTTTGCGCTTTGAGCTGCTCATGTCGCGATAGCAACGCCCGCTCTTTGGCTTGTAAATGCGCTTGTCTGAGTTGCTCATTCTTATTGCGATTTGAGGCGTTGGCGGTCGCGCTATCCTTTTTGCCATCAAGCAAAATTTTGGGCTGACTGCCGTCTTTGCGCAGTTTGTTCCCTTGCGCGGCGCGTTGGTCTGCTTTTTCGTGATTTTTCTGGGCTTGCTCAGCTAACCGTTTTTTCTGTTTATCGACCTGCGCTAACTGCCTTTCGACCGCTTGCAGCTCAGTGCGTTTTTGCTCGGCATACACATCGTAATTTCCACCAAAAACTTGTAAGCCTAGGCCCGATAGTTCCCAAATTTCCTCCATTGCTCGCAGCAGCTCACGATCGTGACTGATGAGTAAAATCGCGCCGCCGAAATGCGTCATAGACTCTATCAGCCATTGTTTCGCCTCGGTATCGAGGTGATTGGATGGCTCATCGAGAATCAGAAGCTCCGTTTCGTTTTCAAACAGTTGCCATAACTGCAAACGCGCCAACTGACCACCACTGAGCCGAGCACATGAGAAATCAGGGTCTTGCGGTAAGCCCATCGCAGCAAGCTGCTGTTTGAGTTTCAGTTCAATATCCCACTGTTCGCCAACCAGTTCGAACCAATGCTCAGAAACATCACCTTGTTCAATCTGCTTTAAAGCATGCAAGGCCGAGTCAGTTCCCAGAAACTGGGCGATCGATTGCTGACCTAAAAGCAAATCAGACGGCTGCTGGCGATACATCATGAAAGAAGAGGGAAAAGTCACTACACCGCTGGAAGGCTGAGTTTCGCCCGCCAAAATGGAAGCCAAAAGCGACTTACCGATGCCATTGCGCCCAACCAAACCAACACGTCGTTTAGTCATGGAACAAGAAATAGACTGGAATAGCGTCTCGCCATTATCAAACTGATGGCTAACATTAAAAGCTTGTAAAACTGGCATAATTTGCCTCCTGTATGACAGGGACAACAGCCGTAGCTATGATTTGAGATTGCAACAAAACGCGTGCACAAACGCATTAAGCTCTATGTAAAGCTCGACGATAAACGTCAAATAAAAAAGTCGTCTTGTTGCAAAGAAATATCGGAAAGTGAGCTACGCCTACTAACCCTGCAGATCCAAAAAATAAGTAAAAATATGGATAACAGGTTTAGTTCTTCATGTTGGCGTAATCTCCTAGAGAAATGATTTGCGAAGTTTAGCGGGTTTTCTGACTAAAAAGCAAGCAGCATTATTTATCAAAACTTTGAACGATTTCGAGATCTTATCTACACAAATTTTGCCCAAGCCATACTATGCTTACAGTAAAGCTAATCCACATAAGGGCGTGGTAATGAAATACAAACATATCCTTGTTGCACTCGAACTGTCCGATGAGAGCACTGTTCTGATCGACAGAGCCGTAGCGATGGCTAACTATCTCGACTCCGATATTTCATTCATCCATATTGATGGAACTCACGGGGAAATTTATCGTGAGCTCGTAGACATTAAAGAGAACCCAGACCAAAGGCCGCTGAATGAGCACTCTATGGAATGTTTGAGAACATTCAGTGAGTACATGGATTATCCACTCAAACACTTCTTCGTGGGTACTGGTGATTTAGCCGATAAGCTCGAAATTACCATCAAAGAGCAAGAAGTGGACTTGCTGATTTGTGGCCATCACCAAGATTTCTGGAGCAAAATCATTTCCTACTCAAGACATCTTATCAACAAGTCACCAGTCGATATTTTAGTCGTTCCTATTCATGATTAATTAAAATTTGACGCTTGCCAAAACCACCAACTTATTTGGTGGTTTTTTATTGATATTGAAACAGCTTAAGCACTTTTCCAAGCTAGCTTGACGGCCATTTATGAGTTACATTTTCTAACCAACCTGCGCTCCTACCGGGCATGGTTATTTAGATAGCAAGGATCCTTATGGCGAATAAAAAAGTATTAATTCTCTTTGCTCATCCTTCCCAGCATCGTTCAGAAGTGAATACTCCACTTTTCAAAGAAGCTCAAAAAATTGAAGGCGTGACATGTGTTGATCTCTATGGTGAATACCCTCGTTTCGATATCAATATCGACCGTGAACAACAACGCTTGCGTGAGCATGATGTGGTGGTTTTTCAATTCCCACTATATTGGTATTCAACCCCAGCAATTTTAAAAGAGTGGCAAGATCTGGTTTTGGAGTATGGCTTTGCTTACGGCACTGAAGGAACCGAACTACAAGGTAAAACCATGCTGTGCGTGCTTTCGGCCGGCGGCAAGGAAGAAGCTTATAAAGCCGAAGGCTACAACCATTTTACGATTCGGGAACTGCTCGCTCCTATTGAGCAAATGTCAGCGCTCACGGGTATGCACTACATTGCGCCTCTTGCTTTGTTCGGCGCACGTACTGCCGAAGAAGAAGGACGAATACCCCGTCATGTCGAACGGTACAAAAGCCTGCTAACAGCATTAGTCGAAGATAGACTGGATGTTGAAGCAGCTGCGTCATTAATCAAACTCAACAGCGCACTTCCGAAGCTCATCAAGGAGGCTTCATGACAGGGATATTCTTACAAGCCTTCGTGTATTTGATTGCCGCTGTAATTGCGGTACCACTTGCCAAGCGTTTAGGGCTCGGTTCCGTTTTAGGTTACCTCATCGCTGGTGTGGTAATTGGTCCAATTATCGGTTTAGTCGGTGAGGAAACAACGACAATTCAGCATTTTGCCGAATTTGGCGTGGTGATGATGCTATTCCTAGTGGGATTAGAGCTCGAGCCTAAAATGCTCTGGTCAATGCGAAATCGTTTAATGGGCTTAGGCGGTCTTCAAGTTGGCGGTACCATCGCGGCGATTATGGGTATTGCCCTGTACTTTGAGCAGCCTTGGACCATTGCCTTAGCCATCGGTTTGATTTTCGCCCTCTCTTCTACCGCGATTGTTTTGCAAACTTTTAGCGAAAAAGGGTTAACGAAGACAGAAGGCGGACAAAACGCGTTCTCTGTTTTGCTTTTCCAAGATATCGCTGTTATCCCGATGTTGGCCTTTATTCCATTGTTGGCACTGCCGGAGTTAGTCGAACAAGCACAAAATGCTGTTCAAACTGCTGCTCAGCATCATGACGATTTAAACCTCGTGGCAGATTTACCGGGCTGGGCGTACGGAATAGTCATCACAGCATCGATTGCGATTGTTGCCGTTGGTGGTCACTTTTTAAGTCGACCTCTGCTGAGCTATGTTGCTAGCTCTGGGCTGCGTGAGATTTTTACCGCCACCGCATTGATGCTGGTGATCGGCATCGCAGCACTGATGAGTTTAGTGGGCTTGTCTCCAGCTTTGGGAACCTTCTTGGCTGGCGTTGTATTGGCGAACAGCGAATTCCGTCACGAGTTAGAATCCAATATCGAACCATTTAAAGGGTTGTTGCTGGGTCTGTTCTTCATCACCGTCGGCGCAGGGATCAATTTCTCGGTTCTATTTGGTGACTTCTGGTTGATCATGGCACTGACCATTAGCGTGATGGTATTGAAAGCCTTGGTGCTGTTTATTCTCGCGCTGATATTTAGAGTGAAAGGCAGCAACCGCTGGCTGTTTACTCTCAGCTTGGCTCAAGCGGGGGAATTTGGTTTTGTGTTGCTAAGCTTCTCTGTGCAAAACCACGTCATTCCGTTTGAACTCTCGCAAACTCTTGCGCTGGTTGTTGCTATCTCAATGTTCTTAACGCCAGGCTTGTTCATTCTATTTGACAAATTAATACTGCCGCGTTTTGAAACTCAATCAAACGAAAGAGAAAGCGATACGATTGAAGAAAAAGGCACAGTAATCATCGCTGGTATCGGCCGTTTTGGTCAGATTGTTAACCGCTTGCTTGTTTCTAATGGTGTAACAACAGTGGTGCTCGATCACCAAGCCAACCAAGTCGATAACATGCGCCAGATTGGCACTCGCGCTTATTTTGGCGATGCGACTCGACCAGATATGCTGCACACTGCAGGCATCGAGCATGCGGCTGCGTTGGTCGTCGCAATTGATAACCAAGAATCGAGTGTGGAATTGGTGAAGTACGTCAAACACACGTACCCCAAAGTAACGGTGATCGCACGCGCCTTTGACCGTGGTCACGGCTATCTTTTGCGTCAAGCTGGGGCTGATATTATTGAATCAGAGACCTACCATTCTGCATTGGAGATGGGCGGTCACACAATGAAAGCCCTTGGCATTCACCCCTTCTTTGTTGAACAACAGAAGGCGACATATAAGCGTGTTGAAGCACGCAAGTCCGAGATACTCTATAAAGCTTGGGAAGATGATTCTGAAGGCGAACGTTATGACAACAATTTCCGACAACTGTTTATTCAGTTAGAGGAAAAAATGGCGGAAGAGATGCAAAAAGATCGCCATGACAAACTCTCGCGCTCAGAACGTGGTTGGACGCCACCGCCGAAAGGTTACGCCGATGACTTCAATGAAGATAACGTTCAAGAACTAACACCGCCGAGAGAAGAGCCGCTCTGACGGTAACTTGCTCAATATTAAAAACCTCCCGTTTGGGAGGTTTTTCTTTTTCAGTACCGAGTCACATGCCGTGCAGGATAAAATGATCTTCTCACGAGATTACATAAGATCATTCATTAAAATCTCATACTCTTCGTTTGCTTCTTCCACTAAGTGAGAAAGCTCTAACGCATCAGTAACTGCAAGATTGAACTGCCACGGAGTTGTGTCTTCTTTACCACAGATTCGAGTTTCACACCCACGGCTCTCAAAAGACAAATCATCAAACTCTGTGGTATGGCGCTCTTGAAGTTCTACAATCTCAACTTCTAATTTACCGACAGGGTTAACTTTAACGTGAGCATGTAAATCCGAACTGTTAGACAAACAATAATCTCTATGAACCGCAATCATGGCCGCCTCCTTGGTCTGCCAACTGACAACTCACCCATGAGTGTAGACGAGGGAGTTTGAACGTGGGGTGAAATAATAATGAAGATTGATCTGTCTCATTGGAGTAGACAATTATTGTTGTGCTGGTATGAGCCGTTATGAATCTCATCTGATTTAAATCGTTCCTAGATCACAAGAGTTGGCATTTACCGAGACTTTCCCTATTATCGAAACAAATTTACTGTAGTCATTCTTAGAGGTCAGTATGGAGCTTGAAGCCGTCGCTAAAGCACTAAAAGAGTTAGGTCATCCTACTCGTTTAAGTATTTACAAAGAAGTTGTCAAAGCGGGATACAAAGGTATCGCGGTAGGCGGCGTACAAGAAAAGCTTGGCATTCCTGCATCCACTCTCTCTCATCATATTTCTAGTCTAGCCTCAGCCGGGCTTCTCACCCAACGTCGTGAGGGGCGAACCCTTTTTTGCGTTGCAGAGTACCAATGTTTAGATGATGTGATCGGCTTTTTAAAGGCTGAATGTTGCGTCAATGAGTGCTCATAACCTCATAGCAGAGGCGAAAGACTTCGGTTTTACATTAGACTTTACCCGTTCTTGAATGACCGCCGACAAACATAAACACCGAGCTCGCTAAGCTCGGTGTTTTATTTTTTAGTTTTCGACGAGCAACATTGAGGCTTTAGGTGGCACAATTAACTTACCGTCAGATGGAACGTCCTGATCCGTCATCAAATCCACCCAGTCGCCATCCATTTTCAATGCCAAAGACTGCTGACGCTGCGATTTATTAAGCACGACAATGCCTTTGCTCCCTCGCTTAAATATCAGCATATCATCGTTACCTTCAAGAACACTCATCGACTCGCCATGCGTCATATTATGGAATTGGATCATTTTCGCCATTCGCGGATCGTTCCATGCGCCTTGCCATCTTGGCTTGCCATTTTTATCTGTAATACCGCTAGTGTTTAAGTCGGTATAAACCAATGGCACACCACCATCACGGCTTAGAATGTAGGCATAAGCTAACCATTCATTTTCCTCATCCATGATCAGATCAAGAAAAACGTCATTGTTAGGAATGTCATGCGTGACAACAAATGTAATCGCGCGACCAGGCGAAAGGGCCTGACCGAAACAGTATGGGTCAATCAACGACTTGAAACTGCCCTTTTTAGCAAACGCCTTAAAAATGGTCGAGAACAACGGGAAATCGTAAGCGCCTAAGCGTGTTTCCTGTAAATACGGCTCAAGAAACAACTGATACTCTTCCTCTGTCGCACCGCCATCGGTAATAATTTCGCCAAATATATGCACATCGCGCGTGATGTCGTCTGTCCAAACACGTTTAAGGTGCTCTAACGTCATGTGTTTCGCGGCATCAATACGAAAACCTTTCACACCAATGGCTTTCAGTGCTTTTAGGTAAGCGCGTTGCTGCTCAACGACATGGTCACAAACACGGAGGGTTGGCAAGCCAGGATCGGTTGGTCCACCTGTGATGCGTCCATTTTGTACCTGCCATTTATCTTTCCAGTCTTTAATACCGAACGCTTCAACAAAGTCCTCTTCATCAAAAAGCGGTTGAGATAAGTCGCCAAATAACGTTAGCGACTGATATTTCTGTTTGTTTTGTTGGTATTCCTCCAAGACATCTTTTCTTGGGTATTGGAGGTCTCGGCGAAGGTGGGCCTCATTTGCCATATGGTTAAACACCACGTCAGCGTAAACCCACACGCCAACTTGCTCCAGTTCACGAACCATACGGATAAAGTCTTTGGTATCACCCAACGCATTGTCGATGACACGGTAATCTTGAGGTTGATAGCGCTGCCACCAGCGATCATCGTGGGCGCTTTTCATTGGTGGCGAAACCAGCACGGAGCCGTAACCTAGCTCGTGGATTTCTTTTGCTCGTTGGGCAATGTCAGCATACTTCCAATCAAATGCATGTAAAATAACATTCGCACCGAATGATTGTATTTCCTGTGAGCCACTCATGTTGTTCTCCTACTCGTTTTCACTCACGATTACTTGTTTGCTATTTTTTTGTTGAGTGAATTCAATAGTCGAAATTATAAGAGCTATTCATCAGACGCCCTCACCCTTTTCGCCCTAACTCAAGGCTGAAAATGAAGGCGTAGTGACTCCTCCATTGCACAAGTAGAAACGGTTCTGGACGTAAACGAGTAGATGGCATTCAAGCACACCGCACATAAAATAAATTAAGTCATTGTTTTGTATTGCAAAAAATTACATTCAAAATATATGAAAGAAAATGCCCGGGTACGCCCTAAAGGAGGCCAAAGACTAAAAACAGCCAAACCACTCTATTGAGTAACTAATTTTTAATAAAGTGAAACTGGCAGGTGGATCACGTTTGGCGCGTATTCAAAACAGCCCCCTTCTGCGTATCCAACCTTAAAACATGGAAGATTACCGTTTGTATCTATCCCGAAATGACTTCAAAATGCGGAACTTAGCTTATGCCTATTGGTATGAATTACCTTGGAGGGTAATCATGAATATCAAAGAGTTTTCTAGCCTCGTCGGCTTGTCTGCTCATACACTTCGATACTATGAAAAAATTGGCTTACTTAAACATGTCCATAGAAACGCGAGTGGGCATCGAGTGTATAGTGCGAAAGATCTAAGCTGGATTAGCTTCGTAAAGCGATTAAAAGAAACTGCAATGCCGCTTGAAGAGATTCTGGAATATGCAAAATTAAGGGAAGTCGGCTCAGAATCTGTACGACAACGCCAAGCCTTGCTAGAGCAACACCAAGAAAACCTCAAACTCCACATTGAACAGCAGCAAAAGCACTTAACGGCTCTAGAAGAAAAAATTGCCTTGTATAAAAGCGGAAAAGTTCGTTGACTTAGAGTTAACTCTAACGATTAAGGTATGTTTGCATTTATTCACTAGGAACATATCGATGGAACAATCACGCTTTAACAAAGGATTAGAACTACTCTCTCACATTGATGGCGACGCTGGTCACAATGTCATCGAAAGCTTACAAGATATTTGCCCAGATTTAGCTCAGTACACCATTGAGTACCCGTTTGGCGATATTTATGCTCGCCCAGACTTAGACCTAAAATCGAGAGAAATCGCAACCGTCGCCGCGCTAACGGCAATGGGGAATTGTTCGCCACAACTGAAAGTACATCTCAATGCAGCACTGAATGTAGGCTGCAGCGAGGCTGAAATTAAAGAAGTCATCTTACAGATGTCCGTCTACGCAGGGTTTCCAGCGGCATTAAACGGCATGTTTGCATTCAAAGAAGTGCTAGCGGAAAGAGCAGAGTAATAACGACGTTGGAATCAATTTAAAGGCAATTAAAAACGGCCCTTGGGGATCGGGCCGTGATTTAAACAACGAGTGAATTAGCGCTCAGGGGTTTCAAGCAGTTTAACCGCGCAATCTACCGCGTTGTTAATGCCTTGACTACTCTCCAACTTGCCTGAACTTGCAGGACCAAGGGCACAAGAATACAAAGCCAGCTGCTTATCGAACGGCAGATCCAACTGTTCATATAGATTTTGTCGGATTCTTGCATGTTGTTCTGGTTCTTGGTTAGCAAGGCTAATCAACGTTTCATAAATAAGCGTTTTCATGTCTTTCCCTTTTCACTTTATTGCACGGGGTGCATATATATTGTATCCGTTTGGAAAGCACAAATCAGAAGCTAGGTCACAGAACGCGTCGCTAAAAAAGTTTATGTGCGCGGTAAATTGTAATACAAACCTAAAGCCGTTTAGAAAAAGAGCAAAGGATAACTCGATAAATCAGCCGATTAACTGGCATTCGCCGCTGTTTGATCACAATGGCATCCGATACAAACAAAAACGCCGCTCTATGAGCGACGTTTTTTATCTCGATTTCAGCTAATCGAGCATGTTTTAGTTGAAGTGCACTAACATTTCAACGTCATCACCTTGTTCTGGTGCTTGAAGAGAGAAGTGCACATAGCCCGCTTCAGTAACAGGAATCGCAAGGTATTCGTTGCTACCTGCATAGTTGGAGACGTACTCGTGTTGCTCAACCGTAGGCCAATGCTCTCTGCTGGCGTATAGATCGACATTACCAGTTTGAGAGTGAGCCGTTAGCCATACACGAATCTCTTCAACACCTTCAGGTACATACACTGCCGCATAACGCTGCTTGTGAACGGTCAGCATTTTTGCTTCACCAGACTCTAATACCACCGGTGCCAAATCGTCTTGCACTTGTGTTGGCGGTGTTTGCGCTTCAACGTCTAAAGCAGCCACAAGATTCACTGAGTCATAGTTATCACGGCCAGTTAAACTGATGTAGTAACGACCTGCTTTCACGTAACCATCCTGCTCTGGCTCAAATACAATCTCTTCATTGCTGCCATCGCCATACTGGCTCATTTCAAAGTCGTAGTAATGCGCAACTTTGTTGTAGCTCATGTAAAGATCCGCATCCCCCGCACCTTCAATAGATACATTAAAGCGAACGGTGTTGGCTGGTACGTCAACGTAGAACAGTTTTTCACTGTATGCTTCGCCACTGAGTTGAAGGCTTTGGTTCGCCGTCAATTCGGTCACTTGTGCTTCAGGTTCTGTTGGTTCTATTGGCTCTTCTGGGTCAGTAACTGGTTGCTCTGGCTCCACTTCTAACGTATCCAACCAGCGTTCAAACTCTGCGTCATATTGTTGACCTAATGTCGTCACCTGTTGCGCCCACTGTTCAAACTGACCAGTGCGCGACAACGCCAACAAGCTTTCTACGTCTTGCGGATGATTTTCTAACATGAATCGAACGGCCAAGTAACCCCAACGATAGATACGATTAGTATCGTGAGAATATGTGGTATCAAACACAGTTGAAAGGCTCAATTTACCGCCTGCAATCAGTTCGATCGCAGCTTGGTAGCCTTGTTTGTAATGCATGTATTCAGCAAAACCTTCCAGCCACCACACGATATGACCGTGGGCTAAGTTATCACTGAATGAGCCGTACTGGTTAAATCGCGCGTCCAAATAGTGCGTGTACTCATGCTCTAGATTCAAAATCGATAAATCTTCGCCATTCGCATAGCGATAAGCCACGAAACGGGCGGTATTGTCCGCTTTTGATGGATTCCCTTCAAGGTACTGACCACCGTTGTCCGTTGTATTACCAAACAGGAACGAAGAATAATCAACGTAGCTGTCGTTACTAGCAAACACCGCCACCTCAACACGGTCATTCAAGTCATCAGCGACAGGTTGATTGCCCGTATTCGCCACTTGATGGAAGTCGGCTTCTTTCGCAGCCAGTACTTCACACGCTTTCGCAGCTTGAGCATCGGTCAGATCTTCAGAGCGAATGATGGCAGGTCCCTGACACTCAAAACGATTTGGCATCACGCGCGCTGCTAGATCTTGCTTCGCTTGGTCTAGGTCCAGACCGTTTAAGCCTTCTGGTGCGTAGTAGCTCATCATCTCTACGGCAGCAAGCCACAGTTTGTCATGCTCACTACCTAATGGGTAACGCTGCATCACTTGTTGCATCACAGCCAAGGATTTGCGTTTAGTCTCCTGATCTGGGCTCGCGAGCAAACGACCAGTTTCACGTAATGCATTGAAAACAATAAAGCTCGCATCCGTATCCAATGCCCAAGCGTTATCAGATGCGAATCTCGCTAATGTATCAATATGGTGAGTATTGTTTGCCATATAGCGGTAGAACTCATCGTTTGCTACATGACCTGCCATAGAACGGAACAGGTTGTTTAAACCATCGACCCATTGCGTGTCCTGCGCGGTTTCACGGTTAAAGTGCATCAACGCGGCCATCATGCTATCCATGGTCAGCGGCAACTGCTTCACGTTATCAACCATCAAAGTCAAGCTCTTCATTGCGCCAACTTGTTCACGGCCTTGATCCAAAGCATGAGGGTTGTTAAGGAATAGGTTCGTCGACTGAGCAAAACGCTGACTCAACGCTTCTGAAAACTCAGGTGTACCTGTGCCAGCATTGTAACGAACGTAGTATGCAGCACGAATAAACTCGCCCAGATTTTCTAGAACACGAGCTTGCTCTGCTTCTCCACGATAGCGGGCAATTTCTTGATCCAACGCGACTTGGATACGGCTTAAGCTCGCTTCGCTGTAAATATCGTTCAGCGTTGCGGAAGGAGCTGAAAACCAAGCGTGGTAGCAATCATACTCAGCACCAGAAACGGCAGCAGCCAAGTCTCTCGATTGTTGTAAATCAGCAACAGCGCACTGGTTTTGTGCAAAAGAGAAGCTAGACACACTCGCTAGCATACAAGCAAGCGCCAAACGATGGCGCGGGAAAAAACGGATATGAGACATAACAACACTCATTGATTATTAACATACATTGAGTGGGGGTTTATATTCTTTACAGCTCAAACAGTGAAATCAGTATCATAAAATTTATGAAATCGCTCCCAAAAATAGGCTTTTTACTCTAAATTTATGGGATCAATCCCAACCCAAAATTTCTCACAATTATCAATAAAAACATTAATTTACCTTTTTCTAAATAACGACTTTATGAGGAAAATTGCCCTTAAACTCCACCCTTAACTCTTCCAGATAGAGTTCACGACAACCAAAGGTTCTAAATTAAATTTTGATGCTTGATACCATCTATTTTTATTTGTGACTCATTCCCAATAAGTCATCGAGTGCATATCAAAAGGTTGGCATTAATGGTAAATTCTCCGCCAAATCAAACACATTTACTCCTCGAGTCATTGATGAGTGAATAAAGCAGATATTTGGCTAGGGATAATACATGTCACTTTGGGGGTTTTTGGGAGCGGAGATTGCCTACTTCATGACAACGTTTGCCTTTGTTTTTGGCGGCATTTTTTGGTTATGTGCTGAAGGTAATACATTAAGAGAACCAACGCGCCAATCATCAATAATGTCCGGGGTTATTGCTTGTACTATTGGAACTTGGGTGCTTGCTTTTGGTGTTTACGTTTACGGTTACTTTTGGGATAACTCTTCTCACTATTATTTTTATTTGCTCGCTCCATGGGGACTTGCCATTTTTGGGGTAAAACTTCGTAACCGCTGGGTTAAGCAATACGCGCGTGTAAAACACGCAAAAGAAGAACAGTGGCAAAAGCGCTGGCGAGAATTATTAGGGGAAGATACTGAAGATCTTCCACCATATACACATGATTACGAGCTCTACTCGGGCATTTGGCAAGCCAATGAAGCGCTCCTAGAACAGTGTTTTTCAGCCCTTCCTCACGGGAAAGCAGTCTACGAGAGAGTGAAAGCCTTCCAAACGATGGCCTCCCCCGCTGGTGACATAAACAATCAAGTTTTGCTGAGTAAACTCGATCAACTAGAGGATGAAATCATTCAAGTTCTTGAGCAACACTCGCAAAAGAAAGTAAGCATTGAAACTGGCGCAGGTACTTTACGCAAAGAGTCAAAACGCAATGTTTATCACCATGAGAATGGCTCAACAGAAGAGCAACTGTACGACTCAATCAACCTCCAACATGATTTGGATCGAGAGCTACGCAACATTATCTATGATCGGCTCGGTTACGATGGCGAAGATGAGTACTTTTTCCTCCAAGCGCCACTCGAAGAGCTTACCGAGAATGAAACCGCAATCAACTGGATGCTCTGGGGTTTAGTAAGCGACCATTTTGCTGTTGACCCATACCAAACGGCGTTGGATCTCAGCCTAATGAATGCGGAACCAAGATGGGGGCAAAATGAACGGTTTGTAATGATTACGGCTCAATAAACGCAAGTACTAAGCCTAACTTTAATATCACCTATTCTGAAACCACCCTCGCGTTGGTTAACTTAGCCAATAAGCCGCCAACGCGATCACGCATTTCACGTCTGTCCACAATCATATCTAATGCGCCATGTGCCAATAAAAACTCACTTCTTTGAAACTCGTCTGGTAGCTTTTCACGTACCGTTTGTTCAATAACACGCCTTCCCGCAAAGCCAATGCTTGCTTTAGGTTCACCAATATTGATGTCTCCCAACATGGCTAAACTCGCCGAGACGCCACCATAAGTTTGGTCCGTCAATACTGAGATATAGGGTAATCTGTGCTCAGATAAGTGGTTTAACGCGGCGCTGGTTTTTGACATTTGCATTAGTGCTACCAAAGACTCTTGCATGCGCGCCCCTCCGCAAGCAGAAAAACACACTAGCCCAGATTTTGTATTAATCGCAGTTTCAACGGCGCGGACAAATTTCTCGCCAACCACCGCCCCCATCGAGCCAGCCATGAAAGAGAATTCAAACGCACAAGCTACAATAGGCAAGCCTAGCAACTTCCCCTGCATCACAACCAAGGCATCTTTTTCTCCAGTCGTTTTCTGCGCGATGGCAATTCGCTCTTTATATCGCTTTAAGTCTTTAAAACCCAAAATATCCTGCGGTTCCAACTCACTTGCCAACTCTTGCTGTGTTCCATGATCCAGAAAAGTGTTCAACCTTTGACGTGCCGCCATTCTCATGTGATGAGAGCACCTAGGACATACTTCCAAATTCTCTTTTAATGCCGCGCGATAAAGTATTTGTTCACATTCGGGGCATTTTGTCCAAACGCCCTCAGGAATAGACGCTTTGCGCGAACCTATTATATTCTTATTCTCAAATAACCTTTCTAGCCAACTCATGAGTACCTCATTATTTATCACCTCGTAGCAGGACATCTGCATCGGTTGCCCGCTCTGACTTTTAAATAAAATTGTATGCAACTCAGTCTGAGGATAAAGTGCGATATGCTGGCTTGATAATCCAATAAAGTGGGACAATAGAATGTTTGATAACGTCGACCAAATCTGGTTAAAAAGTTTTCACTGTGTCTATGAAAACAACAGCTTTAAGCGAGCCGCTGAGTGTTTGAATATACCAACATCGAATGTCAGCCGACATATTGCCCTGCTTGAAGAAAAGTTAAACATTAGGTTGTTCAATAGAACAACAAGGCGAATGACGCCTACCGAGGCTGGAGAAGAGCTCTATAGCAGCACTCGTCCATTATTAGAACAACTCAACAACGCGCTAGAAACCGTGACTCGCCACTCGTACACAGTAACGGGAGAGCTACGTATTCTTATGCCAGACACACCTGTACTGGCCAAAGCGGTTGTCACCTTTTGCACGCAATACCCGTCAATCTCTTTGTCTTGCGATACAACGCTAAACCCTAAAGATGAGGTTATTGACAGCTTTGATGTCATTTTGAGTTTTCATAGAGGGACTTTGTCTGACAGCAATTGGGTGGCGAGGGAAATAAAACGCTGGCCCAGTGCTATTTTGGCTGCGCCTCAACTGCTTAATAAGTACGCCAGCCCTTACAAAATTACGGATTTAAATCATGTTCCCTGTATCACGACACTTACTGCAGTAAATGGCGCTCCCTGGGTATTTAAAAATCCCGACGGAGGTCATATTACGCAAACAGTACAATCATCGTTCAAAGTAAACAGTGGCCATCTCGCTAAATCTGGCGCGTTATCAGGGCTTGGATACGCAATACTTCCAATAGAATCATGCAAAGGTGAGATCGAGAGCGGCAAGCTTGAAGTCATCCCTCTAGAATACGAACCTGAAGATTTAGTGCTTTATGCGTTTTACTCTTCTAGAAAGCACTTAGCCAAGAAAATCTCTATGTTTGTTGAGCACTTAAAACAACACGCGAAGCTTAACGCCTAGTTAAGCATTAATCATTTATCACAATAACTATAAAAACTGGCATAGTAGAGCAATTCGACATGCGATTTTCTCAAATAAAAAAGCCAGCAATCGAGATTTACTGGCTTTTGCAAAAGGATTTCCGTTGGCGTTTAAATTCTAAACGCTCCTACGTGACGATCGAGGGTTCTCGATAATTCCGCAAGTTGTTGACTTGATTCTTCCAATTGCTCACTCGCCGTTAGCGCGTTTTTCACGGAGTGACTGACGGTATCCATATTCATGTTAATTTCATTTGCTACCGTCGATTGCTGTTCTGTTGCCGTTGCCACCTGAGTATTGATATCCAAAATGGTGGTCACTTGATCTGCAATAGCCTCTAGTGCTTGTCGAGCGAGCTCCGTTTCTGCAGTGCCTTCTTCAATTAGGGTTCTACTATTACTCATTGAATTAACCGCACTTTGGGCTTCGGTTTGCAACTGATGGATCATGTTGTCAATTTCATCAGTGGACTGAGCCGTTTTAGTTGCAAGATTACGAACCTCGTCTGCCACTACGGCGAAACCTCGTCCGGCATCACCGGCGCGCGCTGCTTCAATAGCGGCATTTAACGCTAGTAGGTTCGTTTGCTCAGAGATCCCTCTAATGACTTCGAGAATACTACCAATCGACTGAGTGTTGTCCGCAAGGCTTACGATAATATTGGAAGTACTGTTCATCTCGTTTTCAAGATTCGTCATCGCCGTCTTGGTGCGTTCTAGCGTCTTGTAGCCATCTTGAGTCTCATTACTTGCCGTGCTCGCAGCACTCGCTGCACCAGCAGCATTTGACGCAATTTCGTTGACGGTCGCGATCATTTCGTTCATAGACGTGACAACCAACATGGTTTGCTCATTCTGCTCCTGCCCTCTTGCAAGCGCTTGTTGAGATTGTCCACGCAGCGCGACAGCGGAACCATTCAGCTCTACACCAGTATTTACAACTTGTGTAATGATTTCATGTACCTTGCCAACAAACACGTTGAACGCCGAAGAAATTTGTGCGACTTCGTCATTACCTTTTGCTGGTAAACGAACCGTTAAGTCTCCGTCACCTTTCGAGATGTCTTGCAACGCCTCCTTAAGCGCAGATAGCGGTCGCATCAGCTTGTTGAGTAGCAGCGATAGAGCCAAAACACACAGAACGAAGATCACCACCATGGAAATCAGTTGGGAAGTAATAATTCCATTCGTCGCTTGGCTTACTTCTGTAATAGGAATACCAATATCAAACGTACCGTACAACTGACCATTCACGTAGATCGGCGCCATGATATCAAACACCCACACTTTCTGGACATCGGCATACCACTTTGAATACTGTTGTACACCTTTGGTTGCACCTTCAACGGTGTAGTTATCATTGTAGGTTTTATTTAGCTTTTGCTTATCACTGTGAGCAACCGCCGTCACATTGCGATCAATTACGACTGCATAGCTTACGTCTGAACGTTGTTTCAAACCCTCAACGAGCGATTGTAAGTCTTGCATTGGGTTGGCTGAGTTCTCCAAAATATAACTTGCATTTCCTGCTAAAAACTCAGCTTGAACTTGGGATTTGTTTAAGATGATGTCATCGATTTTCTGACTCGAAATTAGGTACGTTGATGCCATACTTGCCACGACAGCAATACCAAACATGGCGCAAACGGCTAATAAGATGATTCTTTTCATTTTAATTGTCTCGGTACAATTCAATGTGATGCTCACGACAGAGCGTTAAGCCTTTCGCCTCTTATAACCAACACAAACTGTATTTTTAGCCTGTCTGGAAAAGCTAGACGTAACTTTGTAGCCACTGTATCTGCCTGATTACCGATAACTTTAGAATGAAGGAAGAAAAGTCTTCAAAACGTCACATTTCTACGAGGTTTGGCTGAAAGACAAGAGAGCAATCGCTAACTTCAAGTAAGCGGCCACACTGTCATCGAGCGTTAAAGAAAGAGTTCTAGTTAGAGCCTTGAAAATATAAATAAGCGAGCGCTTCGACCTATATTCTTACAATTCTCCTTTGCTCAATTAAGTTAATTCTATTCCAAACTCTTTAATAACGATGGTCACAATGAAGAAACAAACGATTGAAATAATGGCGCAAATTCCCAACGAGAACCAAAACGAATATCGGCTCAGTAAGAAAGGAAAAACTAGAAACATCGGCAATGTAGGCAGTACATACCAAAAAGTATAAAACGCGTGGTTCGCGAGCTTTTCCTGACCTTGCCCTTCAATATACATCCAAATCAAAGCTAAAATAGTGACCGTCGGGAGCGCGGCAATCAGCGCTCCCGCTTTATCACTTCTCTTGGCAACTTCAGATATCAGCACCACTATTCCTGCGGTTAACGCGTACTTAGTAATCATCCACAACATGAAAGAGCTACCTTTAATAAACAAAAAGCGACGTAATAATTACAACAGAGCTTAGCTCATTAACGTCGTAAACCCGTGCATGCCCATATATACACCAACGGCACTAATCAAGATCCCCGATAGATAAGGTGCACGACGAGCCACATCGTTCAAACCACTCCACTTCGATGTTGCTTTTTGAACGCCCACTGCCGCGACAACACCAACCGCAACTAAAGTTAACGCTAGACCAATACTGAACGACACCACCAAGGTTGCACCAAGTGTCATGGCCTTAAGTTGCAAACAAATGAGTAAAACAGTGACCGCCGCCGGGCATGGTATTAACCCACCAGTCAAACCAAACAGAAGTATTTGTCCATTGGTAACATCTCGATCGCCAAAGCGCTTTTGAATATCTAGAGCGTGAGCACGCTCATGAGCATCTTGGTACTCTTTATTCTCACTTTCCGAATGGGAATCCGCATGAAAATGCACCTCGAAATCGTGGGTGTGATCATGGTGCCCGACCATCAATGTGAACGAAAAAATCATCAGAGGCTTCAATACAGGAGGCAGATTCCAAATAGCCATCGCGCTCAATAAAGTGATAAATATCAGAAGGCTGTCTGATTGCGTTGGGTAGCACTAGTTTAACGTTTTCAGCCGTTAAAGGCTTACCGTTAAGTGTGCGTAACTGAAAACGGCAGTGATGCCCTTCTTCTACGATAGAAAGCGATAGATGCCCATGACCAGTATCGACAACTTGCGTTCTCCAGTCTCGAGCTTGCTTATGAGCTTTGTGCCAAGCTCGCTCATCACTCCACGTTCTCCAGAACATCCATAAACCCGTCGAAACGATAATCACCCCAGAGATAAGCTGCATCCATGGCTCCGCAGCTTCTGCAGTAAATCTTTGACTTATATACATCCCACCCGCAGCAATTATCCATACGATCGCCGTATGGGAAAGCGTTGCAGCCAACCCCAACATCACCGCCTGCTTCACTGTTCCTTTTACGGCCACAATAAACGCCGCCATCATCGTTTTTGAATGTCCTGGCTCTAATCCATGTAACGCTCCTAATAAAATGGCGCTGGGTATAAAAAACCATCCGTTACCTTGTTGTAATAATGCGACAAAATCCATTGTTATTCTCAATATGCTCTTCTAAAGTTGCCTTAAACTATACTCCCCCCCAGTATTTAATACTACCCCCAGTATTTAATACTACCCCCCAGTATAAGATGAGTGCTACATTATCAGTTAGAATCTCGCAGTCAGTAACTTAAAGAAGATAAGTCATGTCCCATACAACCAGAGATCAAAAGAAGCTCAGTACCCGTGTCAGCAAAATACAGGGTCAGGTGAATGGTCTTAAAAAAATGCTGGAAGAAGAACATGAGTGCCAAGATGTGTTGCAACAAATCGCTGCAATTCGAGGGGCTGTAAATGGCTTAATGAAAGAAGTAATTAAAGGTCACTTACTTGAGCACGTTGTACTTGAGGAAGACAAAACTCAACGTGAAAAAGATATGGAAGTCGTATTGAAAGTACTGGACTCTTATATAAAGTAACCCTACTTCGCTAGAGTAAAGTCACTAGGGTTAAACTCGAATATATCCTTTATAGGTAATCGCTTACTAAGCGGGAAATAACAATTCCATTTCATATTGATTAAGTTGAAAATGGAACCTATATCGGTTCAAGTTAAATAGTTTAGTTATCAGAACTAAAACGGCCCAAACATAGGGCCGTTCATATTATTAAAAATCCCTAAACTATCTGCTAAAAATACATATTGTGATAGGTTTTGACTTTATGGAAGAGTACAAGTAAACCTTTATACCTCTTGTAATTCGACGTGCTTAGCGCTGTAAGATTTTGTAAATGCAATACACCCCAAAAGTACAGCAAGTGGTAACACGGGATCAAAGATTGAACCATGAGATCCGAAGAATAAGTTAAGAATCATGACTAATGAACCACCAATAGCCCAAGCAATTGTTGTTGGAATAGTCCAAATGATGAGTTGTTTCTTAACCTCAGTCACCCCCATTAGTCGATTAACAATATGGAATAACGAGTCATTAAAGTAGCCAGCAAATAGAGATCCCATCGTAGCTGCCGTCGCTGCGAATAAAAGGTTAACATCAGGAATATTCACTAAAACTGGGGCAGATATAGAAGCAGCGGTTATCATGGAGACTGTACCAGAGCCTTGAATAATGCGAACTAACGTCGCAATAATAAATGGAATCATAACCGCAGAAATAGGAAGCCCTGCAACTTGGTTGGCAATCTCTGCGCCCGCACCCGTTTCACGCAATACCGCACCTAACGCGCCACCAGCACCTGTTACTAACAAAATGATGCCACAAGTGGAGATTCCTTGTTCCATCTTTTCATTCGCTTCTTCTTTGGTAAGGTTATTACCCAATGTGTAAACCGCTAATAAGGTTGCTATTGATAGTGCAATTGTAGGGCTGCCGATAAAAGCGATAAATTGACCAAATGTTGTTGCTGTCAGCCCTTCGAAACCGAAAGTACCCTCTAATAAACCCATCACTGATTTCGCAAGTATAAGTAAAATAGGGATAATAATTGGAGCGATAGATTTACTTAAAGATGGTAGGTCTTTCGCTTCTTTACTTGCAATGTACTCTTTGTGATCATTAATCAGTTGCTCACTAGACTTCGAGAAATGTTCGGTTGGAATGAATTCAGGAAACTGCTTTTCTAACCATCTTGCATACCAAACAATACCCATGACACAAGGCGCTGCGATCATCAAACCAAAACCTAACATGCTGGCAAGATCGACACCAAAGATACCAGCAACTCCCAAAGGCCCTGGAGTCGGCGGAATAGCGTGATGCGCTACGACCAAGCCGCCCGCCAGAGCAACCGTAAGCGTTAAAATCGAGCGATTGGACGTTTTTGACAAAGACTTCGCAATTGGATAAAGAATGATAAGCGCGCTATCCACAAAGATTGGGATGCTAACAATATAGCCAGTTACAGCAAGAGCGGCCTCTTCTTTCTTTTTTCCTAACCACTTTATAAAATTATAGGCAATACTTTCTCCTGCTCCAGAAGCCTCTAAAATAGCCCCCATCATAACGCCGAGACCGATGACAATCCCTATACCGCCTAATGTTCCACCAAATCCTTTGCTAACGGTCGCAATCGTGTCGTCAACACTTAACCCACCAATAATACCTGCGATACATGCCGCAATTAACATCGCAATTAACACATGTACTTTTGTACGTAATACAAGAAAAACAAGGACTGATACGGCTACTATTAGTCCAATTACTGAGGTTGGTAACATTAGACAATCTCCATATTGTTAACAGAAATAAATTGTTGTAATACATCCTTGAAATTACTGTCTGCTTTAAATCCAAGCTCCAGTTCTTTAGTACAATCAATTTTTTGTGGCCAACTACTCACAATACGATCAATACCCGCATCATGCTCATAGGTAATATAATTAGAAAGTTGCTTACCCACTAAAGTGTCCATTGTTTGAATCATCTCAGCTGGTGTAGTTTGAATGCCAGGTAAATTAAACGTTCTATAGGACAGATTATTTAACTGCTCATAAGGCATTAGCCCTGCATACTGAATATTGTCAACCACTCTAGACGGGCTCGATATCCAAAGTTTTAGCGTAGGGTCTACAGGACAATTTGATTCTTGAGCATTCAAAGGCTCACGAATAATTCCGCTTACGAAAGAGCTAGCGGCAAGGTTTGGTTTCCCAGGGCGAATACAAATAGTCGGTAAACGTACGGATACAGCTTTAACAAAGCCTTTACGGGCATAGTCGTTAACCAATAACTCACCTATAGCTTTTTGCGTCCCGTAGGATGACTGAGGATGAAGTGCTGTTATTGGTGTAATCGTTTCCGGAAGATCACCACCAAATACAGCTAAAGATGAAGCAAACGTAAAACGAATATTAGGGTTTACTTTACGGCAACGCTCAAGCAATAACTGTGTGGTCGTCAGGTTTACAGCTACGCCTAAATCAAAATCTTGCTCAGCATGGCTCGATACAATTGCCGCTAAATGAAAAATGTGTGTCGTTTCGGCAGTAATAACTTGGTCTATATTTTCTCGCTTTGTCATATCCATGACTAAAGAAACGACTCGGTCATCAATGCCCTCTAAGCGCGACTTTTGAATATCGACAATAGTAATACTTTCAGCTTTGTTTTCTTTTAGTAGTGATTTGGCAAGTAGGGTTCCGAGAAAACCCGCCCCTCCAGTTATGATAATATTCATAGTCACGACCCTTTGTTTTTGTAATTAGTTTCAAGTTATTTATGGATAGAAATTAAAATTGTTATAGGTATGGTTTAACCCAACTAAGGCCCAGCTGCGTGCTATGCCTTGGGTTGTATTCACAACCGATCCAGCCTTGGTAACCAGAGTCATCCAAAACATTGAATAGGTGTGGGTAATTCAGTTCGCCTTCCGATGGTTCGTGCCTTTCAGGCACAGAAGCAATTTGAATATGGCCTGTGTATGGCGCCACATCGCGAATCAACGTACTCAGATCACCGTCCATAATTTGTGCGTGATAGAGATCGAGCTGCAATTTCACGTTTGGACGAGCCACTTGTTTGATGAGTTCCACCGCTTCACGTTGATGTGCAACAAAGTAGTTCGGTACATCGCGATTGTTGAGTGGCTCAATCATCAGCTCAACACCTTGTTCGGCAAACTTATCCGCTGCATAACGAATGTTTGAGATAAAGGTTTCAATATGCTGATCACGAGTGAAGCGAGAATCAACAATGCCAGACATAGCGTGAACCTTTTTACAGTTCAGTGCCTTGGCGTACATCAGCGCAGTCTCGACGCTCGTTTTAAATTCATCCTCACGCCCCGGAATAGCTGCAAAACCTCGTTCACCTGCATCCCAATCACCTGGAGGCATGTTGAATAACGCTTGCTCAAAACCAAACTGCTGTATCTTGCTTGCTAGTTTTTGCGCTTCGAATGCGTATGGGAAAAGGTATTCCACCGCTTTGAAGCCCGCTTGGTGTGCTTTTTCGAAACGATCTAGAAAAGGAACTTCTGTGAATAACATTGTCAGATTTGCCGCGAATTTAGCCATTACTTACCTCTCCCTTTTAGGTCTTGAATCTCAGTATCCGTTAAGTAGCGGATGTTGCTGTCTTTAAGAATGAACGCTAGCTTCGCTGTCTCTTCTAGCTCTTCTGCGTTATCCACTGCATCTTCAAAGTCCGTACCCGTGATCACTGGACCATGGTTCGCCAGGAGGAAAGCTCGGTAGTCACTAGCCCGCTGCGCAAGTTCTTCAGCAATCTGAGGGTCGCCCGGGCGCAGGTACGGAATCACTGGCAGCTCGCCAATGCGCATTACAAAGTAAGGTGTGAAAGCTTTGATGGCATTCTCGCGATCTAAACCTTCAAGACAAGAAAGCGCCGTCAAGTAAGTAGAATGCAGATGCACAATCGCATTACACTTTGAGTTATTTCGATAAATCGCCAGATGAAAAGCCACTTCTTTTGATGGCTTTTCACCAGAGATATGGTTGCCATCAATATCCACAACCGAAAGCTCTTCAGCAATCAAGCGGCCGAACGAAGAACCAGTTGGCGTTGCCAGAAAGTGTCCATTAGGCAGTTTTAGAGAAAGGTTGCCAGCGCCGCCAGTCGCATAGCCACGTTCAAACATAGAGCGCGCCATAGTGACCATTTGCTCTCGCAGTTGTTGTTCTGTCATCAATTCTTTATTCATCACAACCTCACCTATTCAAAAAACGACTGTGCTTTGGCAAAGAAGTGTTCATCGCCGAAGTTGCCCGATTTCAGAGCCAAAGAAAGCTCGCCTTCAAGTGACTTCACCCAAGGTACACCTGGTGCGATTTGAGGACCGATATGAAAACCTTTTACGGCTAGGCTTTGGGTTACAACCCCTGAGGTTTCCCCACCCGCAACGATGAAATTTTTCACACCGTGCTGCTGAAGTTTGATTGCAAGTTGGCTAAAGAATTGTTCAACCGCGTGACTTGAAGCATGCGCGCCAAACTCTTGTTGAATCGCTTTTAACGCCGCTGCATCTGCGGTTGCGTAAACCAGTGGTGCGAACTCGCTTTCGATGTTGGTCATGACCCAATCAAACACTTGATTTGAGTAATCTTCTTCCGTCAGACACGCCTTCACATCAATAGCAAAGTGTGGCGCTTTTTCTTTGTAAACAGCGACCTGTTGGTTGGTCATGACAGAACAAGATCCAGATAACACAACGGTTGGTGCCTTTTTAGGGTTCCCCTCTTGCTTCGCATCACTTTGATCTTCAAGGTTCTCTATCCAGTTCTTAGCAATACCCGCAGCCAAACCAGAACCACCAGTTACCAGTTTTAGAGACTTCGCCGCTTGGCCAAGTGTGACAAGATGCTCTGCATTGAATGCATCAACCACTGCATAGCGGTTGCCTTGTACTTTTAGCTCTTCAAAGCGCTCAATTACCGCTTTTGGACCTTGTTCAATTATTTGGAAGTTCACCAGGCCAGATTTGCCTTGAGATTGAGCATCCATCATACGAACTAGGCTTGAATCAGTCATTGGTGTCACAGGGTGATTACGCATACCTGAGTCGCTTAGCAAGTCTTGGAATACAAATAGATGGCCGTTGTAAACTGTGCGACCATTCACTGGTAATGATGGGCATACAATGGTGAACGCTTCACCTAGCTCTGCAAGCAGTGCATCCGTTACAGGACCAATGTTACCTTCTGCTGTGCTGTCAAACGTTGAGCAGTACTTGAAGTAAAACTGCTGACAGCCATTTGCTTGCAGCCACTTAAGCGCAGCTACTGAATCCTCGATTGCCTCATCTACAGGACAGGAGCGAGATTTAAGACTGATCACGACCGCATCTGCGTTTACATCAATCTCTTCTTTTGGAATACCGTTAAGCTGAACTGTGCGCATGCCGTTTTCTACAAGAAAACCTGCGATGTCTGTTGCGCCAGTAAAGTCGTCTGCGATAACGCCTAATAACATCATTTTTTCTCCGTTTTACGTGCGCTTACTTCTGTTTGTTTTCTACACCTGGAAGCTCAATACCATCAAAAATCTTGATAACGGCACTGTCGTCTTCCTGGCCAAAACCAGCATTGCTTGCACTCAAAAACATGTTTAGTGCTGTGCTTGATAGAGGAAGTGGAAATTTGAGATCTTTTGCTGTGTCCGATACGAGGTTTAGATCTTTCACAAAGATGTCGACTATAGATTTAGGGGAGTAGTCACCATCAACTACATGCTTCATGCGGTTCTCAAACATCCAAGAGTTACCCGCTGCATTCGTCACCACGTCGTACATCAGGTCAAGAGGAATGTTTGCACGTGCCGCTAATGCCATTGCTTCAGCACCAGCTGCGATATGAACACCTGCTAGCAATTGGTGGATAATCTTCACAGTTGCGCCTAGGCCAATCGCTTCACCGATATTGTAGACCTTAGCTGCCGTTGCGTTGAGTACTGGTTCAAGTGCATCAAATGTGCTTTGCGCTCCCGACGCCATAATAGTCATCTCACCTGATTCTGCTTTTGCAGCACCACCAGATACCGGTGCATCAAGCATCACAAGGTTGTGTTCTGCCAATTTCGCTTCAATTTGTTTTGCGTCTTCTGCTGAGATGGTTGCTGAAACCATTACTGGCGTATTCGGCTTAAGCGCTGTAGCAAGACCGGTTTTGAACAAGACCGTGTTAACTTGAGCTGCGTTCACAACAAGAACTAGAACCGAATCAAGCTTATCTGCAAACTCAACTGCATTTGTAGAAACAGCTTTTGCACCGAATGAACCTAGCTCTTCAAGCGCTTGAGAATTTAAATCGAAACCATATACATCTAGGCCTGCACGCACACATGACTTTGCGGCGCCCATTCCCATAGAGCCTAAACCGATAACACCTACAGATTGAACTTCACTCATAAAAACAATGCCTTCTGGTCTATTAAACTTTGTTAATTCTTGTTTGGTTGATGTGATTATATGTGAAGATTAATACTAAGACTTCGCTTTGAATCACATTTTTTCACATAAATTAACAATGTCGTGATATATACCTCTTTATGGGAAGAGACATTCCGAGCAGTTAACACAAGCGGAGGCTGTTCTTACAACGTTGAGAACATAATTCACAGATATTCACAAAAAATAAAAAGATTGGTAGGATACTGAAAAACAAGAATATAGAAGTGAAATTATGATCCCAGCAGAACGTCAAAGAACCATATTATCCCTGTTATCACATCAAGAAGTGTTAAGCATTTCAGATTTAACCGACCACCTTGGCGTATCACATATGACCATTCGTCGTGATATCGTGAAGCTTGAATCCTCAGGTAAAGTCGTTTCTGTTTCTGGTGGAGTGCAACTCGCTCAAGCTCTACATTCAGAACTTTCCCATGATGCGAAGGTCGAGCAACAAGCGGATGAAAAGATTCAAATTGGTAAGCTGGCGGCTACGTTAATTGGCCAAGACGCTACTATTTACTTGGATGCGGGAACAACCTCTCTAGAAATCGCCCATCAAATAGCAAATCGTAATGATCTTTTAGTGATCACCAATGACTTCTCTATTGCTGCTTTCCTTATGACGCACAGTGAATGTGAGCTTTACCACACAGGAGGAAAAATTGACCGCGAAAACCAATCCACCATTGGTGGAAAAGTCGCAGAGTTCTTGAACGGGCTAAATATTGATATCTCCTTTATTTCGACTTCTTCTTGGAGCTTGAAGGGCTTATCAACACCTAATGAAAATAAAGTTCTCGTAAAAAAAGCGATCATCAAGGCGGCACAAACCAACTATCTGATCTCAGACTCAACTAAATACGGTCAGATAGCGAGCTTTCATGCATTAGACATCGAGCAATTGGACGGAATTATTACCGATCGAAACCTATCAGAAGTGGTCACACAAGAATTAACGGATAAAGGATTACGTGTTTATAAAGAGTAACACTACCTAAACACCTGAGTTCGCGTCACTTTTATACTCGTTAATCTATAGGTGCTTCCAATATACATAGACCTTATTGTGTACTTTCTGGCAGAAAACACATCCTTTTGTTTTCTAAATTACCAAATTACTGATTACATCTGGATATGGACGCTCACTTCGCTTTATCGCTGCTCGTCACTTGTCATCAAAAATCAAATTCACCGCAATTGCCATCAAAACTAAGCCTGAGATTGGCAGCAAGACACCTAATGGCGAGCGCTCTATGTAAGGCAGATTCTCTGCAATCAATAAACCCCACTCGGGTTCTGGCGGCTTAACGCCTAGTCCGATAAAACTCAGAGAAGTCAGGCTGATCGTAATGTACGGCAAACGCAGAAACGCGTAACGAATCAATGGCGGCAGCACATAAGGCAACAAGTAGTAACGGAGTACTCGCCACTGACTGGTTCCCCAAATGGGCGCAAGATGCGTATAAGGCTGCGCTTTGGCTTCCATCAACAAGCTCGCGCAAGGCGCCGCTAATGGTGCCCACGACACCATAACAATCGCAATCAAGGCACTGTTTGGGTTCATCCCCGTTAGACCAGCGGTCAGCAGACCCGCCACAATGTATGGCACACCTTTGGTGATCTCAATTAAGCCTCGGCTATAACGAGTCACGAAGCCGAGCAGCAAACTAATCACCAAACTTAGGAACGTTGCGATGATGCCCATTTTGATCGTCGACATCATACCGCCGCCTACACGAGCAAGCAGATCTCGACCAACGGCGTCGGCACCAAACGCAATTCAAGGCGAGTAAAGTGGATGGTGTAAGGATCGCGCATTAACGCCCACCCCGCACAACCAATCAGCAAGGCAAAGCGTAAGATTTGAAACTTACTGATGTTCGCCGATAGCCAAGTGATCACCCAAGGCTCATCTAATACACGCTAAGGCTGTCATTGAGCAAGCGCCCGAACATGAACCAGAGTTCTCCAGCAAGGAATAGCATGGATAACTGATACAACCAGCAAACGTATTCTCATACAAAGCTTCAAATAGGATAACGACTTATGAGAAAAGCCAAGTTAACTACATATAAATGAGTTTCTAGTTTGGAAAGATTAGCGTTTGGTTGAGCATGGCAGATCAGAATGTATCTGCCATGTCATAACGGTAGTGATTGGCGAAAAGAGGCCGTACAGATGATATTTAAGGCTTGTGGGTTTCATCTGACAATGTTTAGGTAGATACCAAGCCTTATGTTCTGTAAAGCACCTTTACAACATGCCAACCGAACTTGGTTTTAACTAAATGTGGCGTCAGAACCTCGCCAGAAAAGCACACTTTGTCGAACTGAGGTACCATTTGACCACGGCGGAACTCACCAAGATCACCACCGCGCTTGCCTGACGGGCAAGTGGAATACTTCTTCGCTAGTGTCTGAAACTTTGCGCCTTTTTTCAGTTGCTTGATAATGTCTTCTGCTTGCTCTTTGTGCTTCACAAGAATATGTAATGCGGCTGCTGTATTTGCCATTGATCTATCTCTCACTATTCTGGTCGCGCAAGTGTACCCAATCCCTTTTAACACGCCAAACATTTCTTGTTTATACCTAGGCGGCTTCAAGGTTCAAATACATGGGACTATCAAACTTCCGGCATAACAAGATTAAAATACAACCAAGTTTTGCTCAGTTAATCACTATTCTTTAAGAGATTGTCTAAAAAGCTCACATTTGTCTCTCCGATGGTTGAAGCCTTCGTCTGATAAGATTAGATTAGACACAATTCGGTGGTATTTATAAGGTTATTTCATGGCAAAAGTCGTTAGTAAAGCGAATCAATCTCAGGGCATGTTGATGTTCAAACTCACCCTGCAACAGAGTTTCGCGATAGGCACGCTAAAAGTCCGTGAAATCGTTCCGTATATGCCAACCACGAAGATCCCTTACTCGCATCATCACGTTATTGGCACCGTCACAATACGTAACTTAACAGTGCCTGTGATCGACATGTCAGCGGCTGTCGGCTTTCGTCCTATCAGTGAAGAAGAATAACAAAAATTGCTACTTGATCGTGACAGACTGTTTGCGAACCGTGGTCGCCTTTATGGTTCGTAGTATTGAGAAGATCATTGAATGCGATTGGAAAGCCATTGAAACCCCACCAGCGAGCGCTGGGAAAAATATTTTCGTAACGGGTATTACTCGCTACGAAGACAAAACGGTTCAGATGCTGGATGTAGAACTGCTGCTTTCCAAAATTTATCCGCAATACGAAAACTCAAAGATCCCGATGCTGACAGATGTTGAACGTGAGCGCCTAAAAGCATTAAGCATTCTTTTGGTGGATGACTCTTCCATCGCTCGTAAACAGCTGTGTGATGCTCTTGATAGTATCAATATCGGATACCAAATTTGTAAAAATGGTTTAGACGCATTAGAGCTGATGAAAAGCGAGGCTGAGGCTCATCGACCAATCGATATTTTGGTCAGTGATATTGAGATGCCAGGGCTTGACGGCTACGAGCTAGCATTCGAAGTACAAAATGACTCCGCTCTTAATCACTCATACCGCATTTTGCATACGTCGTTATCGAGCGAAATCTGTGTAGACAGAGCTCACCAAGTTGGCGCACACGAGGCGCTTGAGAAGTTCAATGCTGGTGAGCTGATTGAAGCCATGCTGCGCGGAGCAAAAGAACTAGAAGCCAAAGCTATGGCTTCTTAACTCTAAACTAAACAGCCAAGAAGCAAATTGTCGAATATGGTGTTTTGCGGCCATTTTTTCGCGCAGAAGCTTTGATGTTCGCAGCTGCTAGTTTCTCAGGTCACTTCTTTGGCATCGAGTAACTACGAGATACAAACTCTGTCTCTTCGACTTGATTGATGTGATTAATATAAGAAGCCAAGCTATAAAGTACATTCGCCAATAAGTTCGCGTAACGAAATAGAATGGGGGCAGGTTGCTTCTTACCTGCATGTTCGATCGCAACTAATGCTCGTACCGTTTTTTTAGCTTGGCAACGGCACAAATGCAATTGACTGGATGCAGGGTGCCCTCCGGGTAGAACGAAACCTTTGAATCCACCATCAATGCGTTGCTTAAGTAATTCATAATCTGCCTTTAGCTCTTCAACTTCCGCTTCTGTAATCGCTAGCTTTCCGCGAACCGAACCATTTAGGTGATAAACATTAGGCTGCATTCTTGTCAGTATATCGCGGCTAAACTCGTCCAGATCCATCGCGAGGACTAAACCAATACGACTACAAAGTTCATCTGCCGTGATTTCAAAGTCACAAACCGGACTGTCCTCGTAAATAAAGGGATAACAAATCTCACTCAATTCCTTGCTCACAGGCTTCATGCTTTTGTTCCAATATAAAAAAGGGAGCCAGTATAACCTAACTCCCCTTATGCGTTCATTATTCCGAATGCTCGATTTTACATGACCGGTTTACAATCAAGCACTTTCGATTTTCTTGTGACCTTCTTGAAGGTGAACAAAGTCCACTAAATCGTCGCCAGAGACTTGATACGCTTGACCAAAGCCTTTAACAAACAGTCCCGATTCTGGCTTTAAGTTAAACAACACGAAATCCTCTAGTTGGCTGAGACCATCAATAATCTCACCAAAACGTTCTTTCATTTGTCCAACAACTTGTTGCCACATCTCTGTGTCTCGCTCAACCACATTTGCTACCGCATCAAAAGTTAAGCGCTTACGAGCAAACAACTGCTTTGAAGATTCTTCATCTTCGATCATCATCAAAGAAACGTTTGGATTTTCTAAAAGGTTACGAGCATGACGAGCGATTTTAGAAATGAGTACGAAGTAGCCTTCCTGATTTTGGACATAAGGCGCGTAGCTTACATTAGGGCGACCTTCTGCATCGACAGTTGCAAGCTGAAGCGTACGACGCTCCTGACGAAACTCTTTGATCTCTGGCCCTAAACGACCTTGCAAACGCTCTTGTTTAACTTGTTGATCCATATTGATACCTGACTTTACTAATTAGTATTCGAGTTGAGCCTCGATTATGTTTGTGATTACTTTTTCAATTCGGCTTGTAAGGCGCGGAATGCGGTGACTTGATCTTCAAGTAGCTCGCGCTTTTCGTTACGGCCTAAATAAACTTTGAAAATATTGCTTCCGCACTCAGAGAAAAAGCCAAAATAGTGACTCTCTCTACCCATAAACGGTTTGCTGACCAACGCTACATTTTTAACATTATCTAGCTTCAAGTGACCGTGTAGCTCACCTTCTCTGCCCATTAAATTGTAATAGCCACGCGCCACTTTTCCCTTTGGGAATGGCGCTTTGACTTCAAAAATAGAGCCAAAAGAGTGAACAATAGTCGTCACCGGGCCGAAACCAACCAAACCTTCTAGAATGCTTTGTGCTTGCGCTCCTGGAGCGATGGCCACCATTTCCTGCGGCAAAGCCGCAACAACCTCAAATTCAGAAATACCGAGACGTTCTGCCATCGCTGCTGGCAATAATTGCGGTTCTTGCTCTAGTAATGCTTCAACTTGTTGTTTGATTGATTCCATATGTTTTCCGTCTTTTTTCAATTTTTTCATTAATTATTGGATACTTTCGGTACGGTATCGTTCATCTCTGACGTAAGTACCTGAATACAACCTTGAGCCAATGAAACGGCCCAGAAACTGCCTGCAAGAGTAAGAAGTAGGCTACGTTCATGCAGTTCCACTAAACCTTTTTGCTGCCACACTTTAAATAGAGGCATTAAAAACCCGAACGTGTCCTCCCCCATAAACGATGGCAGTTGGTTTGCCTGAACGATACCGCGATCAAACCCGGATTTGAGTGCAGCAAATAGTGGCTCTAGAGGGCTTTGCTTCATCATCATAGCGATGGTGCTTTGCCCTTCTTTGATGGCTTTAATATAGGTCGCCAATGTGCGATGTTGCATCATCCCGTAACCACCGATATTACCTCCAGCGCCACAGCCAATTGGCAGTACCTCTGCATATGTCTTGGCTAAACTGTTGTATAAACTACGTTCACGGTTATCGATTGCCCAATGGTTCACACTCAGTTGCTTCATATGGTGTTTGGCCATAAAGTTCACACCGAGCTCATACATGCCTGCTTTTTCTGGCGTGGTAGCTGGGTGGGGGGATTTTTCCTTTTTCTACAAGGTTAAGCATGGGTGCTGAACCACCGACGACCAACTGATATAAGTCCAACCCGTGTGCGCCAGTCGAGAGAAAATCATTTAAATCTTGCTCTAACACTTCTTTGGTTTGATAAGGCAAGCCGTAGAGTAAATCGATAATGACAGGAATTTTGTCTTCGTTGGCAATCTCGCTAACTCGCTTGAGCACATCTTCTCTATCATCTAATCGTTTCGCGCTGCGACGCACTTGTGTATTAAAACTTTGCACACCAAAAGAGAAACGATTAAATCCACCGTCTAGAGCGCCTTGGTATAGCTCATCAGAAAAACGGTTGATGCGACCTTCTAAGGTGATTTCACAATCCGAGGCCAAAGGAAAGTGCTCATGAATCGCCTGACCTAACACGCGAACCTGTGCTGGAGACAGATCCGTTGGCGTTCCACCACCGATATACACAGCATGGAAAATACCGTTTTGTGTCCAAGGCAATGCAGCTTTCTCCTTGAGCTCCTGCATCATTGCGTCAAAGTACTCATCAACCAGTGCGCGGCTCGCAGCATTTTGAAAGAAGTTACAAAAGGTGCAACGTACGCGACAAAATGGAACGTGAATATAAAGACAACGTTTATTGGTCGCTTTAACCGAGTTAGCGGTAACGCTTGAAAAAATCGCCTGCTGCTGAGGTGGGGGTACAGGCACGCTCGCTCCGCCAGCGTGTGCCGAATGTTTCTTAACAAAGGCAAATCGCAATGGGTCAGGGCTATCGCTTCCCAACACTGATTCGTCAAATTTGTCGATATCGACGCTCATATATACTCGCTTAGCTCCCACCATATAAGGGGTAGAGGCTGGTCTTTAAAAATCTGCAAGAATCATAATTTGAGCGTAATGATAATGCAATTGATAATTGATCTTATTTCGGTTGTGAGTAATAATCTGCTCAAGTTTTCATAGTTTCCCGAGATATTCCGTGAACGTACAAAGATATGTCATTGCAGGAGGTGCTTCCCTTGCCATCCATGCCGCACTTCTTTTTGTTTCTCAAGAAACGAAAGTGTTCGCGATGCCTGCTGGAAATCCAGCAAGTTCGGTAAGTTTAAACCTTGTATCGGCACCACCACCTACCGTCGAAACATCCACGCCAGAAAATGTGGCGCCACCAAAAGAACCGCAGCCTCAGGAGCAGCCTGAGCCGGAAAAGAAGATCGTAAAGAAACAGGTCGTTAAGAAAGACGCTGTTAAGAAAAAGGTAGTGAAGAAAAAAACAAGAGCCGGTTAAACAATCTAAGCCTAAGACGGTGGAACCAGCCAAAGCCGTAACAAAACAAGAGAATCAGCCCGAAGCCAAACCGAAAGAAAAAAACGGAAACCGGCGAAGAAAGAGATGGTCGCTCAGCAAACCGCGCCAGCGAGCCAATCCAAAGGGGCAACGTCTCAACCTATTTTGGTCGACAAACCTACGTTTGTGAATCAACCAACTCAGCCTCGCTACCCAAGATCTGCACAAAGACGCGGTATCGAAGGCGTAGCCTTATATGAAATATGGCTCGATGAAAATGGCAATCAAATTAAACAGGTTTTGATTGAGTCTTCCGGCACAAAATCGCTGGACGCCTCAGCGCTTCGTGCCATCAAACAGTGGCAATTTACACCACATATTTCGGGCGGGCTAAAAGTGGCTCACCGAGTACAAGTACCTGTTCGTTTTAAGTTGGATGGATAATGGAACAACTACAAGAATTACAAACTCAACTTGGCCTAATGACATGGCCTTTGATCATTTGCTCAGCCCTCACCGTCATGATCATTACCGAGCGGTTATTCCACGTTTTGATTAGCCTTGGCGTAGGGAAACGAGCCATTCGCCAAAAACTCATTGGGTTAGACCCAACGAATGGAAACGATCTTGAGACGCTTGCAGAAGAGTTGTCGCATAAGCGACCGCTCCTTTATCGTGGCGTTGCCATGTTGCTTGCCCATCACTCTTTCTCAAAGTCTCTAAGAGAAGATGCCGCAGGCATTTGGCTACAAGAAAAACGTCATCAGCTGCATTCTGGCCTTCGCTTACTGACGTTGATTGGCGTCATTAGCCCTTTGATTGGTTTGCTTGGTACGGTACTTGGCTTAATTGAGATGTTCAAAGGCATCGCTGTCTCAACGGGGAATATCACCCCGAATGATTTGGCAGACGGTCTAGGTTTGGCCATGCGCACTACTGCAGCAGGTCTTATTATCGCCCTTCCTGCGATTTCAGGAGCACAAATCATTGGTTTGTGGGCGGATCGTGTGATCGCCAAACTCGAACACACATTAAACTATGTCAACTTATGGCTTGAAGGTATCTCTCTGCAACACGTGTCGCCAGACAATTCAACATTAGCAGTGCGCTCTTCTGCAAAGGTCGAGGCAGAAGCACAATGATTAAAACGCCACAAGACAACACTCGTAACGACTTAACTCCTGATTTAACACCGCTGTTGGACATCATTTTTATCGTAATGGTTTTCCTGATGTTAACTGCAGCGGTCAAGCTCGATTCATTAGATGTCAATTTACCGAGTACAGAATCTCAGGCCGTTGCAAATGTCGATAAGCAATCCATCACGGTAAATATTCTCAAAGACGAGCCTTACTGGGCCATTAACGGCAAGACATACATCGATTGGGACAACTTTACCCTCGCGCTGCTAGAAGAGAGTAAATCAAGCGATAAACCGATTGTGATTGGAGCAGAAAAAACCGCGAACATTCAGTCGCTAGTTCAACTTCTCGGCTTTTTACAAGAAAACGGAATTCAGGCAACTCAGTTACTCACTGAAGAGCCATCATAAAAATAAGTAAGATAGAGATCCTTTCAAAATGAAGAACACACGTGCCACCATTCATGCTGTTGTTACGGCAGCCATTTACCTACTTGCGAGTAGCCAACTTTTTGCCAATGAAACACCATCATCAGAGCGTGTTGTTAGTGCAGGCAGTGCCGTCACTGAACTGTTGCTTGAACTCAACGCCAAAGATAGCTTGGTTGCTATCGACGTAACCAGTCAGTTACCAAAAGGCATGGAGCTGCCTAAAGTAGGCTACCATCGCCGCCTTTCAGCAGAAGGGTTGCTCGCCTTACGTCCGACAAAAGTCATTGGCTCTGATGAGATGGGACCGAAAACAGCATTGAACCAATTAAAAGCGGCGGGGGTAGATGTAGAAATCGTCAATACTGATGCCAACGTTGAGGGCCTTTACCAACGTATCGATCAAATTGCGAACCTTATGAATCGCCAGGCTAAAGCGGAAGATTTAAAGCAAGATGTGAAAGCGCAAGTTCAAGCACTCAATGCAAATCAACCTGCTCAAGCTCAGAAAAAGAAAGTACTGTTTCTACTCATCCATGAAGGTCGACCTGCGAACGTTGCAGGATCAGAAACCACACCCGATGCAATTATCCAGCTTGCAGGCGGACTAAACCCAGCTGCTGACCAGCTGTCTTCTTACAAGCCTTTATCCACAGAAGCCATGGTAGAGATGCAGCCTGACGTTATTCTCGTTAGCGGTCGCAGCTATGAAACGCTGGGCGGTGCCGATGCGATTTTAAAAGCAATGCCACTTCTCGCCGCAACACCTGCGGGAATGAATAAAAATATCATCACGATTGACGGTCACGCCCTTGTTGGTGGTTTGGGTCTTAAAAGCCTTGTAGAAGCCGAACGTTTGAATGCGCTGCTTTACCCATAGAGACATGACATGTTGTTAAGACGTATCTCCCTTTCAACGACGTTATCCGTACTTAGCGGCTTTTTAGCATTTGTTGCTATCGCCTCTATTACAGTAGGTCCAATGAGCATTAGTTTCACTGACAGTTTGCGTAGCCTAACAGGAAGCAGTTCTGATCTCGCTCCTCACATTCAGTTGGTGATTAACGAGATCCGATTACCTCGCACCATTTTGTGTATGTTCATCGGCGCCATTTTGGCAATTTGTGGTGTGGTTATGCAGGGCTTATTCCGTAACCCGCTGGCCGAGCCCGGCATCATTGGTGTGTCTGCTGGTGCTGCACTTGGCGGTGCGTTCGCTATTGTTGTATTTGCAGAGCTTAGCCAAAACTATCCGCAACTAATGAACTTAGCTGCGCTGCCTCTTTTTGCTTTCCTAGGTGGTGCGTTGACGACCATTCTCGTTTATAAGCTCGGCACAAGTAAATTTGGTACCTCAGTTACGATTATGTTGTTAGCTGGTGTTGCCATCAGCGCGCTTTCAGGAGCGGCGATCGGTTACATGAACTTTATTGCTGATGATCAGATGCTACGAGATCTAACACTTTGGTCGATGGGCTCATTAGCTGGCGCAAATTGGTCGGGGATAGGCCTATCCGCTGTCACGCTGGTCGTCCTATTATTCTGGTTCCAAGAAAAAATCGATGGCGCTGAATGCTCTTCTGCTAGGGGAATCAGAAGCAAGACACTTGGGAGTTCCGGTCCAAAAACTCAAACGACAGCTTATTTTGCTCTCTGCATTGGGGGTTGGTATTACGGTGAGTATTAGTGGTGCAATTGGTTTTATCGGGCTCGTGATTCCTCACTTAGGACGCATGCTAGCAGGCCCCGACCATCGAACGCTACTGCCAATCTCTGCACTCATGGGAGCGCTGCTTCTTACCGCTGCTGATATGTTTGCTCGTATTGCCGTGGCACCAGCAGAATTACCCGTCGGTATCGTGACCGCCTTGATCGGTGCACCCTTCTTCATCTACTTATTGTTCCAGCAGAAAGGGAAGATTTTGTAATGAACCAGATCGTTTTATCGGGTAAAAACATTTCGATGAAATTTGGCAAGCGCGTTGTTCTCGATGACATCAATATTGATATCCGAGCTGGTGAAGTGACCGCCCTACTCGGCCCCAACGGTGCGGGCAAAAGTACTTTGCTCAAGCTTCTGTGTGGTGAAATCTCTTCAAATCATGACATCGCCTACTTCGGTAAACAAAAGCATGATTGGGAGCCTGAAAAAAGCGCAAAACACATTGCGATGCTCCCACAGCACAGTACGTTGACCTTCCCATTTCTAGCCAGAGAAGTGGTCGAATTAGGCGCGATTCCGCTATCGCTGTCCAATAAAGAAACCACTAAGTTAGCTTTACATTACATGGAACAAACCGATGTAATGCATTTGGCAGAAAGCCTCTATCCATCTTTATCTGGTGGCGAAAAGCAACGATTACATCTAGCACGCGTGATGACACAGCTACACCAATCTGGCGAGGAACGAATCTTGATGCTTGATGAGCCAACCTCTGCGTTAGATCTCGCCCACCAACACAACACGTTAAAGATTGCTCGTGAGGCCGCGAAAACACAGAACGCAGCAGTCGTTGTCGTGTTGCATGACTTGAATTTAGCCTCCCAGTACGCAGACCGACTTGTACTTTTACATAACGGAAAACTGGTTTGTGATGACACACCATGGAATGCACTGACGCCAGAGCGTATTGAGCACGTTTATGGCTACCGCTCCATCGTGACAAAACATCCAACTTTAGACTTTCCTCAAGTTCACGCCGCCGCTTAGCGTGTATCTCTTCTGAGCCGTCTCTTCTGCTTTCCAAACGACAAAGGCCCGCAATAATCATATTGTGGGCCTTTGCTTTGATATTTAATCGAATCTTGGGCTCAAAAGAGCGGCGAGAAAATTACTGTGTTCTGCCTTGGCTTTACAACCAAAGCAGCAAACAAGTGTTCATCTAGCGCTCTCAATTACGATTACTTACTCATTTGGATCAATGAACGACCAATCAACCACTCGAGCTCTTTGTCACCACCTGCGCCAAACTGGCTTTCAACCATTTTGTATAAACGGTCAATACCGTTAGCAGCAAATTCTTGCGCATTTTCGGCCGTGACAATGTGATGGAATAGCAGTCGTAAAATCGCGAGGAACTCAGCATCTTCCAGTGCTTTAATCCAACTTTGTGAAAATGCACTTAGCCCTTTATCAAACTCTAGGTGTTCAATAAACATTTTAAAGATACGGCCATCCAGTGCGGCGGTGAAGTCCGTTTTCTTAGGGAAGTGATGGCTAATACCGGTACGAGATATACCTGTCTGCTGACTTAGAGTCGTGTACGACATTTTGTCGTAACCTAGTCTTAGTAGCTGATCAACAACGGCATCCATGATCTTTTGGATAGTGATTTCGGTATCTTCTTTACTACGCTTTGGCATATTTTAAGCTCTTCTCTTTGTAAATCCATCTAACTCACTATTAAATGAGGCCAGAATGAAATCATTCTTAGCATTATACCCAAGTTGCCCAAGGCACTTCGTTAAGCGAAACCTAAAAATTGAACCGCTAACACCTGCGCATTAAGGCCATTTGGATATATGTACTGCGACTACTTAATATAAAGTTAAGTTCCAAATCATAACGTCTTTACACTGCGTAATGTGCAATTTGCAGTTATGTTTTTGTCAATACATGCTACTCAAAATAAGGCGAAAAGTTAGTCTCATCAAAACCTTGCGCCAATTATTCATCGAAACTATTCAAAGACCAAGAATGATAATTATTAAAAATAATCAATCAAGAAATAGTCTTATAAATTGTCCATTAGTTCAACTGGGCTGAGCGAAATCTCGTCACTATGTTCGTTAATTGATTTTAAATGTTGATATATATCACATTAACGTTCTTGATGATTTAGTAATCCAATCTTTAACCCTTACTTAACAAGCGCCTATTCTGTTCTTTTTTTATTCAAAACTCGTCATTTTTGTAGATACAGATCAAATACCTGATAGAATACCCTTAGTATTTACAAGAGGATTCGTTATGAGTGTCGAATTAGAAAAAAACCAAGTATGTGAAGCTTGCGGCTGCGCAGGCGAGATTGGCTTCATCATCAAAGAAGGTGACGAAGTTGCCGACGTAACGGTTTTCGCACAGACAAAAACAGAGCTAGAGTCTGAACTACAAAAATACATTGAGCTCGCTAAATCAGTATGTGCTGATGTTGAATACAATGTTTCTGAAATAACAGAAGAGTCAAACCAAGCGACGGCTCGATTCAAATTTGAAGTAAGTGCTGAAAAGCTTATCTTTGAATTAAAAACTCGCTCACTCGCGCGTTAATGGAAAAAGCGAGCTCTGTGCTCGCTTTTTTATTTTTCCGTTATCCTAATATTAAACAGACCGTTTTTTGGCGTTTATTTATCTTTTTTGAATACCACCCACTTTAACGAACCATTCGTTTCAAAATCGTTCTCAGCTGTACACATCAGTAATACACCCTCAACATTAATCACGGCTCCGGTGGTGTAGGCTTTATCATCGTAGTAACAGATACGCTGACCTACCTTGCCGTCAGCGACCACCAGCGCTTTGCTTTCTGGCGTACTGTATGATTTAGCAAAAGCGGCCCCAGATAGTAGTACTGCTACAACACCAGCGGCAAAAATAGACACTCTTTTTAACTTCATGAAAATCTCCCTCAGACGCTCATGATACTAACAAGGACGCTTGTTCAGTTCTTGGCAGAACCTCATATTCTTCATATCTCTACTGATATTTTTCTCACATTTACTTTTAAATAAACTATATAATCAATCACTTAATCATTCCCTAACTTGCACACTGAAGCAACTCGGCATCGTGAGAGCGTGTATGCTTTCAGATAAAGCCCTAATTTGAAGTTCTTGGGCTAAAAATCAAAAACTGTTAACAAAGTATGCATAATGAGTCTATTTAAGTATAAGATGAGCACTTAAGATCTCTATGTTTAACTAAGTCTCTGGCTATGCGTTTTGTTTCCCTTTTCCTTACCTTGATGCTGCTCTGCTTCCCATCTTTCGCATATGAGCTAGATTACTACTCTAAGTTTGGTCACACCGATAATTACGGTAATCTTGATCTACGAAACAAACCTTACACCCAATTACCTTCTGGGTTAGTGGTCAAAGGCAACTTAAATATCTCGCAAACCCCGATCAAAAAGCTGCCTAAGGGGCTTGATGTGGGAGGTAGTTTGGAAGCAACCAACAGCGCACTCAAAACCATTCGCTCAGGTACAAAGATAAAAGGTTATGCGAATCTACTGGGTAGTAAGATCGAAAGCTGGCCTAGGGGCATCAAACTCGGCGGTTATCTGAACTTGACGGATACACCATTAAAAACGCTCCCAGCTAAACTTCGAGTCAAAGGCGATTTAAGTGTTATTCGCACTCCTATCTCTGCTCTTCCTGAAGGATTGGTGGTTGATGGTAACCTTTATATAGGAGGATCAGCGCTACAAGTATTTCCAGACACGATGACGGTGAAAGGGAATATCTTTTTAGGTGGCAACAAGATTACCAAGTGGCCTAGCAATTTAACCCTTGGCGGGGCCGTTGCTCCTTAAAAAGTAGACAAAAAAAGCCCCGGAAAACCGAGGCTTTAAGGCGTTCATAATCCATCAATTCAGTGATGAATATTACTCTTGATTGTTCACTGGGTTGGCATAGCTCGCCACCAAATAAGGTCTTGCCCCTTCAGGTAACTGCTCCAATTTATCCGCGAGGTGACGCTTCACCGCCTCTGTGATGATGCTTGAATCTTCGCGTCCAGCAGCTAGCAAGTTGATTGGGTACAACTTGTAGTTGTTGTGAATTTGGCGGTCGATTTCGCCGGCAAGAGATTCTGGCGTTTCAAACTCTTGATCAATCACATCACCAAACGCGACATGCACACGGCCTTTATAACCAATGATGCCCTGAATGATGCTTTCGATATCTTCAAATTCACCTTTTTCATAACGGCCATTTTCTGCTTTTTCGTACAGCTCTTTTGCTTTGGCAATGTCACATGGATCATTTTCATAGGCAATCGAGACAGGAACGATTTTCAAAGAACGCGTGTATTCACCAAAGCTGATCTTCTGCTTGCGGCCTTCAACATGGAACATTTTTAAAATCGCAGGATCAGTAAAGTCGTTTCCATCTTTGGCACGACCTTCCTTTTGGGCAATCCAAATTGAATTACCGGTATCAAGCGAGTGTTTAATGTAGCTCGACAGTTGTCCTAATGCTTTCATCATTTCTCTAGGCGCCTTAGCAGAGCGCTTAACGATGAAGCTTTTGTTGAGTCGCATCAATTCTGTCGCACATGGCTTCTTCAGCAGGTTGTCACCAATCGCAATACGAACCGTACGGTGTCCACTTTGGTACAAGCCATAGTTTACTAGCGCAGGGTCCATCGCAATATCACGGTGGTTAGAAACGAATAAGTACGACGTGTTTTTATCCAGCTTATCCAAACCAGAAAAAGTGACGCCATCCGTTGTCTTATTCAATGTATCTTTCAGATACTTCTTCACTTCAATCTGAATCGCTTCTACTGAATCAAGCTTGCTCCATTTAGCTTTCAGATAGATGCGCAGGATCGGGCTCATTAGCGTTTTAAACCACGCTGCTTTATTAGCAAAGCGATGATCGAGAATAGCAGTGATAAATTCATCATCTTGGATTAGACGATCCAGCGCTGCTGGAATTTCTTCGTCATTGTAAGGACGAATTTCAATATAAGGATCGGTATTGGCAGTCATTGTTCATTACATATCAAAAAAAGCTGGCACATTTTACGCATAGTTTTGCTGACAAGCAGCATTTCAACCCATACTTTTAACATGGTCATACCAGTTAGGCTACAATTTCTCATGCTAAAAAATTCTCTCAGCTGGTTGGAATCGTATAGGTTTAACGTTACCCTTAGCGCCAAAAAACACTGGTACTCATAATGAACTACGCAATTGAATTTCACGACGCTAAATACCCCTTTCTTGAAGTAGCTGCGCGCAAAAAAGCACTGAAGCACAGTCTGCTGTCTGTCGTCGAAGGGTTAGCCGTCATTAAATTGGGTAAGCAGGAGTATGCCATTGAACCAGGCCAATATTTTTGGATTCCTCAAGGATGTTTGAGCTCCCTCACCTTTTTACCTAATTCTCGTGTATATCGTTGTGATTTTTCTGTGCGTTTAAATGATGACTTCTCACAACAAGCAGGGTTTGTGAAACCTTCACCACTGCTAAAAGCCCTCGTCGAGAAACTAGCAACAACAGCCGAGCGCTCAGATCTGCAAACCGATCTGCTGACGGTAGTAAGACATGAAGTATTGACTCTCTCCCCTAAACTAGCGCACTCAACGTTAACAAAAACCATCAATCAGTGGACGCCTGGTTGTGACATGGACATTTCTAAAGAGCTGTGCTTGGTACTCACACTCCGTGAAGCAAAGAAAAATGAAGCTGTCGGGAAAAGAAAAAAGAGCAGATTGTCGATACGCTTTTTGCGGGTAACACAGAAGAATATGAGCAACTTTGCTTTTTGGTCTTTGGAGAAGCGCTATAACTCGCATTCTAACGAGCCATCTTTTCAGTATTACGCAGAGTGACGCGCGCAGAAAATAGAGACTCAGATAAAAATAAAAAGGGCGTACATGGATGATGTACGCCCTTTTTATGTTCGCTCAAGGTGACTAGAAGGGAACTTCAATCTGCATCATCCAGTCAGCGTCGTAATATTCGTGCCAACGATAATCAAATCGCATTCTTGGCTGTCCGTCGGATTTATCACCAAAACCCACGCTGAACATCAGGCCATGACTACGGAGCCACTCTTCTGTGCCCATTTTGCTCTCTTCGTCTCGGAGCTCTTCCGGCATCCAAAAACCAAGCCCAAAATAATTCTTTTCTAGATTCTGGGTTAGGAGTGGTGTGTCTTCCGGCTTAATCGCCCACTCTTCCCAATAGTTTTCTGTTGGCCCTTCGAATTTCGCTTCCGCAGCATACCAAATCAACGCATCCGTACTTAATACGCCAATGGAATCTAAAATTTCTTCACAGATAGGAAGGGTGTTATCTTCAAACACAACAGAACGATCAGAAAAATAGTTACACGCAGAATGAGCTTGTGTGACCACAAGCAGCGCACATGCACTAAATACGGCTAATCTGACCATGAAAATCTGACCTCTCAGTTCCCAGATAATGTTTCTTTGTATAAGCCTTCGTTAAGCAACAATTCACAGACGGACGGGGTTGTGTAGGCGTTTATGTCTTCACCCGTAACCAATGCGTTACGTATATCCGTGCTTCTGACTTTTACTTTTTCAGGGCACGCCATAACAGTCCAACGTTCCATAATCTCTTCTGCTCTACTAAATTTAGCAAATTTGAAGAAATTATCAGGACCTATGACAAAAGTTATATCGGCTGTTGGGTAGATTTCTTGAATTTTTTCTAACAACGCATAGGTTGTCACACTTTGTCCGGGTTGGTACAAAGCTTGCTCTGCATCAGAACGCCGAACATTAGAAAGCCCCATATCTTTGATGAATGCATCAACCATTTTGCACCGAGTTGGGTAATCGAGCATATTCTTGCCCCAAGCGTGTGCAATGCTAGGTTCAAGTAGCACAAGGTCAAAGTGGCTCAATGACTCAATAACACTTTTGTGCCCTAAACTAGGTGGGTTAAATGCACTACCAAAAATGGCGATTTTTTTCATATCCGGTGATTACCTGGTTGAAGAGAGTTTTCTAATCTGATGATTTCGGTATGATACTACTAATCTTTACAGCTTTTGACCCTAAAGTCGTGTTTATCAGTCTCAATTGCATGGTTTATCACCATTTGAGCAAGCGGGCTTTGGTGTCTGAAATATTTGCAGGAAAAGGAACCCTAAATGGAACAATCCATCCGTGATGAAATGCGTGTACTCCCTTCAATTGATCCGCATTTTGAAATTGAACGCCGTATTGCTTTTATTAAGCGTAAGCTACAAGAAGCAGGTTGTAAGTCACTGGTGCTTGGCATTAGTGGCGGTGTTGACTCAACCACGTTAGGTCGCCTTGCCCAGCTTGCAGTAGAACAATTGAATGCGGAATCTGGTACTGACAAATATCAGTTTATCGCAGTACGTCTGCCTTACGGTGAGCAAAAAGATGAAGATGAAGCGCAACTGGCACTCTCTTTCATCAAGCCAACACACTCTGTGTCTGTGAACATTAAAGATGGTGTTGACGGTTTGCATGCGGCGACTGATACCGCGTTGCAAGGGACTGGCCTGCTTCCGACTGAAGCCGACAAAATTGATTTCGTAAAAGGTAACGTAAAAGCGCGAGCTCGTATGATTGCACAATATGAAATCGCTGGTTACGTTGGCGGCTTAGTATTGGGAACAGACCACTCAGCAGAGAACATCACCGGTTTTTACACTAAGTTTGGTGACGGCGCGTGCGACCTTGCCCCTCTATTTGGTTTAAGCAAGCGTCAAGTCCGCGAGTTGGCTGCAACATTAGGCGCACCAGAGCTGCTTGTTAAGAAAGTACCAACGGCAGATCTAGAAGAACTAGAGCCGCAAAAAGCAGATGAAGATGCTCTGAACTTAACTTATGAACAGATCGATGACTTCTTAGAAGGCAAACCCGTTCCACAGCAAGTGAGTGATCGTCTGGTAGCGATTTACAAAGCTACGCAGCACAAACGTCAGCCAATCCCGACGATTTACGACTAAGCGATATTTTTCGTTCACTTTTAAACTCAAAACGCTGCTAAAGTTAGCAGCGTTTTTATTGAGAACCCGGGAGCCTTCTCGCTTAGTTTGTTACCGTCACGTCCGTCTCTGGAACAGCACAACACGCCAATACGGTTCCCATCGCACGTTCCTCATCTGTCAACGCAGGCACGTCCGGATGATGTACTTGACCCGACGTAAGCTGAACCTTACACGCGCCGCATAAGCCAGCACGGCAGCTATTGCTAACAACCTTCCCTGCGTCTTCAAGCTGATCTAACAACGTTTTCTGATTATTCCCTACAACTTTCGTCCCATTAAAATCGATCGCTATGCTCTTCTCTGGTCTTGAAGTGACTGAAGATACGCCAAACGCTTCTTGATGGTAGTTTTCTTCTGGCAGCCCTTTTCTTAGTAGGAGATTTTTCGCTTTCTCCATAAAACCATCAGGACCACACACAAACACTTGGCGCTGTTCAATATCTTTGATTTGCTTAATGTGTGACAAACTTAAACGCCCTTTTAACCCAAACCAATCAACGGCAGGCTGCGTCAAGCAGATTTTCACTTCTAACCCCGGGTGCTTACGCTTTAACTGCTCCAACTCAGAGTGACAAGGAATATCATTTTCGGTACGACATTGATGGTAGAAAACCACGTTATCCAACTGATTGTGATCCGCTAAGTAACGCACCATTGATAACATTGGTGTTACTCCGCTACCCGCAGAGAGTAACAGCAGAGGCTGCGCTTCATGCGTTTTAAGGTGGAACTGGCCATCAGGTTGTTCTGCCTCTAAAACATCACCGACTTGTAAATTGTCTAAGAGCGAATTAGAGACTCTTCCACCTGCAATACGCTTAACAGAAATAGCATAGCGACCCGGACGAGACGGACTGGATGATAGCGTATAGCGTCGACCTACTTTCTTACCATCAATATTCACCTCTATTGGCAGGTGTTGTCCTGGCAAGTAATTAGGTAAAGAACCTTTGTTTGGTTCTAACCATAAGGTCACGAAGTCTTGGGCGATTTCTTCACGCTCAACACATGTTAACGTCATGCGCACTGGCGAGTTATCTGCGTAAAACTCCGGCTCTTTGTACTCCAATACTTCAACTTTATCGCCTTGACGAATAATGCCTTCATTTCGCGCGACAAGATTCTGGCCAAAGAACACACCACCGACATCGTTTGCACGGAACTGTTGCAAGGTTTTGAGCGGCTCTTTGCTCTCACGGAATGTGCCTCTTTGGGTATTCACCGTAGTCAGGATACAGCGCTCGCAAGGTTTGAGAGACTCAAACTCTACCTCACCGATTCGTATGCGCTTCCATGAATCTTCTTCAAACGGCTTGGTATCTGAGACCACTAAGTTAGTACGGAACTGATCCATAGAGTGTTGCTCAGAGCTTCTTCGGTTCAGTTCATCAAGGGAAGCCTGGCTAATCACTAACACCGGATAACCATCGGCAAAGCTAACGTTTTGTCCTAGCTTTTCGCGAACACGATTCGATTGCTCACCACTAAACAACAACTCAACACGTTGACCCAATACACGACTAAACCAATCATCTGCATCATCTGTGGTGGTATATGCAGTAAAGGTGTCTTTCCAAACTGTTGCTGGCGTTTCCTGCATTTTAAAGTCTTGATAACGGATTTTAAGCGGCTCCATCCCCAAACTGCTAAACACAACCCCATCGGATAATAAGGCGGACTTAATGGTTACCATTTGCGGATACTTTCTCGCGGTAATCATAGCGCCATCAGCTTTCGCAATCATAAAACGACGATCGAAGCTCAATCCTTGCTTCTCAACCCATACTGACGACAGCGATAATCCGCCAACTGACTTAACCGGAAAAACATTAATTTGGGACAAAATGGGTTGCGACATAGCCTTCTTCCTACAGGGTGTTTTTTATTTGTTGCAGTATTGTATACCCAAATCACATTAAGGTGCAGAGTCTATTGCCGCTTCATCCAACTCAATTTTTTCTGAATGCTATTCTTATAAATTTGGTTTGAGCGACAAGTATTTACTACACTCAACATTCGCGTTTTTTAACATCGTTCTGACCAAATACCGTTTGATAAAGTGTGATACGACACACATAATTCATCTGAGTTATCACTGCCCACATTTATTGATTTGGAGCTTAATTATGGATACAAGAAAACTGGTTCTGATTTTGTTATGTATCTTTCTTCCGCCTGTCGCGGTGTTTATGGAGAAAGGTCTAAATAAAGACTTTTTGATTAACCTAATATTGACGTGTTTCTTCTTTCTTCCGGGTACGATCCACGCGCTTTGGTTAACAATGAAGTAATCACTTACACTCTCACTCTGTAGAAAAGTGAAAAATGGGATGAAATGTGAGGGCAATTCCTCTATCATCCTGTCGCCTAAGCGCAAGCGTTTGCTCAAAAGCAAATACGGCGCTTGGGCTCCAATCAGACAACTTTTCAATGGTGGGAGCAATTAATGACAACACTGACAATCACTCGTCCTGACGACTGGCACGTTCACTTACGCGATGGGGAAGTTCTTAAAGACACCGTTCGCGACATCAGCCGCTACAATGGCCGTGCGCTGATCATGCCAAATACCGTCCCACCAGTTACTACAACTGAGCTCGCCCTAGCCTACCGTGACCGAATTCTAAAAGAGCAACATGGCGAACAGTTTGAACCTTTGATGGCGCTTTACCTCACAGACAACACCACACCAGATGAAATACGTAAGGCTAAAGCCACCGGAAACATTGTTGCTGCCAAGCTTTATCCTGCTGGAGCTACCACAAACTCAGATTCCGGAGTGACCAATGCGAAGAACATTTACCACGTTCTCGAAGCGATGGAAGAAGTCGGAATGTTACTTTTGGTTCATGGCGAAGTAACACATCACGATGTTGATATCTTCGACCGAGAGAAAGAATTCCTTGATACTGTCCTCGCTCCTATCGTCAATGACTTCCCTAATCTTAAAATCGTTCTAGAACACATCACTACCGCCGACGCAGCAAACTTCGTTAATAACGCCTCAGATAACGTAGCTGCTACCATCACTGCTCACCATCTTCTTTTCAACCGTAACCATATGCTTGTGGGTGGTATTAAACCTCATTTCTACTGTTTGCCAATTCTTAAGCGCGGAACCCACCAGCAAGCGCTGATCGAAGCAGCAACTAGTGGTAGCAAGAAGTTTTTCCTAGGTACAGACTCGGCACCACATGCGAAAGGGGCAAAAGAGTCCGCTTGCGGTTGTGCTGGTTCTTACACTGCACACGCAGCGCTAGAGCTTTATGCAGAAGTATTCGAGAATGAAGGCAAGCTGGAAAACTTGGAAGCGTTTTCAAGCTTCAATGGTCCTGATTTTTACGGCATTGCGCGCAACACAGATACGGTAACGTTAGAAAAATCCGCTTGGGATGTGCCGGAAACGATGCCATTTGGCAATGATATCGTTGTGCCTATTCGAGCAAATGAACAAATTGAGTGGAAAGTGAAGTAACCACTTTACTGACGTTCCATCCATAAAAGAGGGTCATGCCTTTCTGTGAAAAGAAGTCATGACCCTTGTTGTTCTTGTCTTGCTTTGGGCTGTGATTACTAGTGGCCGCGAATTTTTTCTACAGCAGCCCACACAGCAACCACAATCAATCCCGCCACAAAGCCGATAATGCCGTTAAGCAAAATAGGCAGAATCGCTGTAGCAACCGAATGACCACTAAAGTTCATAATAATCGGCTCTACAAAGTGATGAATGGCAGGTACGTTGTGCACTACAATCCCCCCGCCGACTAAAAACATCGCGGCAGTTCCCACAATCGTTAACAACTTCATCAGCTTTGGTGCAAAAGCAACTAAAGCACTGCCGACTTTCGCCATCCAGCCCTTACCTTTTGAGCGAATTTCAAGGTAGAAGCCCAAGTCATCCAATTTCACGATGCCTGCTACTAAGCCATAAACACCAATGGTCATGATGACCGCAATTAAGCTCACCACTAAGATTTGCGTCACAAGGCTCGCCCCAGTCACGGTACCCAACGCAATCACAATGATTTCCGCTGAAAGAATAAAGTCCGTTCGAATCGCACCAGCAACTTTGCGTTTTTCATACTCTTCTATCGACTCGCCAGTATTAACTAACTCTTCTTTTTCTTCGTGCGGATGGGAGTGAGGGAATATTTTCTCAAGCACCTTTTCTGCCCCTTCAAAGCAGAGAAACAAGCCGCCAATTAGCAATAGTGGCATGATAAGCCATGGAATAATCGCGCTAATTAGCAATGCTGAAGGAACTAAAATCAATTTGTTTTTGAACGAGCCTTTCGCAACCGCCCAAACCACTGGAATTTCTCGCTCAGATGCAACACCAGACACTTGTTGAGCGTTTAACGCTAGGTCATCACCCAACACACCTGCGGTTTTCTTTGCCGCCATTTTCGACATTAAGGCGACATCGTCGAGTACCGTGGCAATATCATCCAACAGTGTGAGTAAACTTGCTCCAGCCATTTTTTGTCTCTTATATGAAATTGAGTAAGTAACAAAATGTAACACCAATAAATCACTCATCAAAGTGATGATTTTGCAAAGAATACTATCCCAAATGGTGTTTTATATTGCCGTTAAGATAAGACAGGTCTAGTCTTGTGGTACCTTTCAGCAGTCAAAAGAAAAAGTATAGATGAAAAGTGGATACATTTACCCAATCGGTACCCCTGGCCAACCTTGGAGCGAAGAAGAACGTCAAGCTTGGTTAGCAACGCAAGAAGTAAAACGTAGCTACCAAGATGAAGTTGTCAGTAAAATCGATGCTCTACGCGAGCGTTTTGATGTTGAACAATACGGTGCACTCTCATACAACGAGGCACGTTTCCCTCTGTTTTGTATCAAAACTCGCAACTGGGATTCAACGAAGCCTGTTGTTTTGGTCACAGGTGGCGTGCACGGTTACGAGACGAGTGGTGTACATGGCGCTTTAAAGTTTGTAGAAACAGAAGCAGAGCGCTACGCAGAGCATTTCAATATTGTCGTTGCACCTTGCGTGAGCCCTTGGGGTTACGAGGTGATCAACCGCTGGAACCCAAACGCGATTGATCCAAACCGCTCTTTCTATAAGGATAGCCCTGCCGAAGAATCTGCCAACCTCATGAAGCTCGTTGCGACATTAGGCGATGTATTAATGCACATTGATTTGCACGAGACGACAGACTCCGATGAAACAGAGTTCCGTCCTGCGCTTGCCGCTCGTGATGGCATTGAGTACATCGAGGGCATGATCCCAGACGGTTTTTACACAGTTGGAGATAGTGAAAACCCTCAACCCGAGTTTCAAAAAGCGGTGATTGAATCGGTTGCGAAAGTGACTCACATTGCACCTGCAGATGAAAATGGCGAAATCATTGGTTCACCAGTCGTACAGTTTGGCGTTATCAACTACCCAATGGTGAAGCTGGGTCTGTGTGGCGGCGTAACAAATTGCGTTTACGGCACGACAACGGAAGTGTACCCAGACAGCCCAACGGTGACCGACGAAGAGTGCAACGATGCGCAAGTTGCAGCCGTGGTCGGTGGTCTAGATTACGTTCTGGCTCAGTTATAATAAGCGGTTCTTATATTGCTCCGGTGTCATGCCGGAGTATTTCTTGAACATCGCGATAAAAGGGCTGGCTTGGTTATAACCTAACGTTAGCGCGACTTCTTTCACGGTCTGTCCTTTACGCAACAACTCCATAGAATGCAAATAACGCACACGTAAACGCCACTCAGTAAAGCTCATGCCCAACTCACTCTGACAGTGTCTCGCCAACGTGCGTTCTGTGGTATGCACTTTTTCCGCCCACTCCGCCAAACTGATCTCATCCGTCGGCGATTCTTCTACTGCTTTTAAGATCGGTTCAAGATACTTGTTATCGGTCGTTGGTAAAAAGTGGTGTTCCACTTCTTGCTTTGCGAGCTGGTCCAATAATACCTGTACCAAGCGCTTGTCTTCATCACTTTGCGCCACGTTAATATCTCGTTGACGAAAGTCCTCAATAATGGACGACACGATTGGAGTCACTTTGATCAGACTCGTTTTGGTAGGAAAGTGCGCCGTCAATTCAGGGGCAATGTTCAAAGAACAATATTCGATAGGTTTACGGTTGTAACTAGTATGACGGATTCCAGCAGGAACCCAAATTGCAAGATGCGGAGGCGCTAGAAATCTTGTATCTTCTGCATCCATCTCTAGGATCCCACCGCTGATCAGCTGCACTTGCCCCCAAGGATGGCTATGAATTCGCGTTTCTGTATTAGAGAGAAAGGCTTCAAAATTCATAAATACATCCGATGGTGCGCGGTCGATTGATAATGAGGGATGAAGATTTCTGGCGCTCTTTTTCAAAATTGTCTTCCTATCGCTTACGATGTCTTTTAAGAGATACTTTTTATTATAAAGACCTGCCAGACTAGCGCCATCAATAATTGTGCTATAGGGTTCTCATGATTTATTTACTTCCGTTTTTCACCGTTATGATTTGGGGTGGTAACTCAATTGTGAATAAGATGGCAGCAAGCGCCATTGAACCAAGTGCGATGAGTTTCTATCGTTGGTTTGTCGCAATGGTACTCCTAACGCCATTTTGTCTGCCTGCGATCATCAAACAACGACACATTATTCGACCTTACTTAACTAAGCTGGCATTTCTTGCGTTACTTGGCATGGTGCTCAACCAATCACTTGGCTACTACGCTGGTTTAACGACAACGGCTTCCAACATGGCACTGATTACCTCTTTGGTTCCTTTGATCAGTGTGTTTTTAAGTGTTCCTCTGTTAGGCAAGTCTGTATCAATGTTAAGTATCGTCGGTGGTGTGATTTCGCTCGGCGGCTTGGCGTTTATGCTTGGTCATGGTGATATCACCTACTTTTTACATCAAGACATGACCCAAGGTGATAGCCTTATGCTGATTGCAGCCATGGTATACGCGGCTTACTGCGTGCTGCTAAAACGCTGGAAGATGCCTTTCAGTAGTTTGACTCTGGTTTACATGCAAGGCTTCTTCTCGGTTGTGATGCTTACACCACTTTGGCTCTCTAGTGAGCAACTGTTACCAAACCAAGACGCGCTACCATTAATCGCCTATGCTGGCATTGCGGCTTCCATTTTTGCGCCGTTAATGTGGGTGAAAGCGATTGATTCAATTGGCGCTGATTCAAGTGCCATGTTCATGAACTTAATGCCCGTGGTTTCTGTCATACTTGCTTCTACGTTGATTGGTGAGAAAATTTACGCTTACCACATTATTGGTGGGCTGTTAGTCATCTCTGGCGTTATCCTGTCGCAAATAAAAATACGACACAGAAAGCCATTGCCCAATTCTGAGATTGCCTCCACCGCCAATTAATCCCAGTTCCCCAAGCCACAGAACCACTCTGTGGCTTTTTGTTTTCATCGTTCGAATAAAAGTTAATATTTTGTTTCATTCTCTATTCCCGAAAATTCATCTTACTGCTAAATTGGGAAAACAATAACCCATCAAGGAAAGACAGATGAGCAGTGGTCAAAGAGACATTACCCTTCGCTTTTTAGCAGAACCCAGTGACGTCAATTTCGGCGGAAAAGTGCACGGCGGCGCCGTAATGAAATGGATTGACTTAGCAGCCTACGCCTGCTCTGCAGCGTGGAGTGGCAAATATTGCATTACTGCATACGCAGGTGGTATTCGTTTTGTTGCGCCGATTCATGTCGGCAACTTAGTCGAAGTTAGCGCGAAAGTCATTTATACCGGACGAAGCTCAATGCACATCGCGATTGACGTGCAAGCCAGTGACCCAAAACAAATGAAAAACAGACTCACCACCCACTGTATCGTTATTATGGTTGCTGTAGATGAGAACGGAAAACCAACCGACGTGCCGAAATGGGTTCCAGAATCTGATGAAGATAAAGCCTTGGAACAATCCGCGATCCGCCTTATGAACATGCGCAAAGAAATCGGGGAAGAGATGGAAGCGCACGTAAAGTATCTCAAGTAACCTACATCCGTTAAGAACGCTATTGACTACCTCAACGTTACTTATAACCAGAGTGTGGAGCAACATCATGGTTTTGCCATTTGCTTCACACTCGGCCTCCTCTGTCATAAATCCTTCACCTAGCTTTGCTTAAATCCTTCCACTATTTTGGAGTTGGATAGAGTTTGGATCTTGAGACTAAAAGAAACGACCTTAAGTGAAGAGACGTTGACCAATTTAAAAGCGGTCGAGTACCAGTGGGTAAGAACCATGTACGTCGAGGGGTATAACGAAACAGAAATTAACCATTACATTCAAACCTGCTTTGGCGGTGATGTCACCTTTGCAAATTTATTTCGTCGCGTCGCACTACAGCAAGAAAGCTTATACACGCTGCTTCAATACGTTGGATGTGCCCCCTCCAGTCGAGAGTTTTAATCCTTACCTACCTCAATTTTACTGATACCTGAACTCAGGTTATTTATGTGAAGTGCTACGCAGGGCATTATTCAAGCCCTGTGTAATCCATTGCAAAGCCGCTAATCTTTATCCGCTTATTGAACAACTGTATTTAACAGGTATAAAAAAACCTGAGTCTAAACTCAGGTTATGGTTACAAAAACTGTTAGTGATTGAATCGTAAGGAACTAAGCTAACAGCCAGCTATGCGTAACGCCAATAAAAGCCAAGATATTACTGATCGGCGGCCAAACCAAAATTGTAATATCCGTGCTACGTATAAGGGCGACCATGTGGTCGCCCTTTTCTAGTTATTCTTATCAATCTCAGACCACAAGAGATTATCCTTTCACACCACCAGCGGTTAGACCACCAACCAACCAGCGTTGAGCAAGTAAGAATACGGCAGTGATTGGCACTGCTGAAAGTACAGCAGCTGCTGCAAAGTCACCCCACAAGTAGTTTTGTGGATATAGGTATTGCTGCATACCCACTGCAAGTGTGTACGAGTCTACATCAGAAAGTAGTAGTGATGCTACAGGAACTTCACCAATTACCATGATGAAAGACAAGATGAATACTACCGCTAGGATTGGCACAGACAATGGAAGCAATACCAAACGGAATGCTTGCCATGGTGTCGCACCATCCAGTGCCGCCGCTTCTTCTAACGAAGAGTCAATACTTTCGAAGTAGCCTTTAATCGTCCAAACGTGCAGTGCGATACCACCTAAATAAGCGAAGATCAGACCGCCGTGCGTGTTCAGACCAAGGAATGGGATGTACTGACCCAATTTGTCGAACAACGCGTATAGAGCAACCAATGCCAATACCGCAGGGAACATTTGGAAGATCATCATCGCTTTTAGGATAGTGTTCTTACCTTTGAACTTCATACGAGCAAACGCATAAGCTGATGTGGTTGATAGCGCCACGATTAGGATTGCAGAAATACCACCCACTTTTACTGAGTTCCACAGCCATGTCATGACTGGGAATGGTGGCGGTGTAACTGTACCGTCTGGGTTAGTCACCGAGAAACCTAATGCCAATTTCCAGTGATCAAGCGTTGGGTTGTCTGGGATCAGACTACCCGTTGCAAAGTTACCTTCACGGAATGAAATCGCGATGATCATCAGTAAAGGGAAAATAATCAGTGCCAAGAATGCCCACATCGCAATATGAGTAGCCCAAACACGATACTTTAATGACTTACCTTGTACCATTGCCATTGTAATCTCTCCTTAGTCCTGAGCTACTTTAGTTACGCGTAGGTTGATAAGTGCCAATGCGCCAACCAATAGGAAGATAAGTGTTGCTACTGCACTTGCTAGACCGAAGTCTTGACCGCCAGCACCTTCAAATGCAATTCGGTAGGTGTAACTTACCAATAGGTCTGTGTAACCCGCAGGTTCTGACGTACCAATCATGTTTGGACCACCGCCTGTCAACAACTGGATAAGCACGAAGTTGTTGAAGTTAAAGGCAAAGCTCGCAATCAACAATGGTGTTAACGGCTTCAACATCATTGGTAGCGTGATACGAGTAAAGTTAGTAATAAAGTTCGCACCATCAATTGCTGACGCTTCATATAAATCATCAGGAATCGCTTTGAGTAGACCCATACATAGAATCATCATGTAAGGGAAACCAAGCCACGTGTTCACAATCAGAATCATGGTTTTCGCCATGAATGGGTCTGAGAACCAAGCTGGGCTAATACCGAACAACCCTTCCAGAAGCATGTTGATCTCACCAAAGCTTTGGTTAAACAAACCTTTAAAGATCAAGATAGAAATAAACGCCGGTACCGCATAAGGCAGAATCAGTAAGAGTCGGTAAACCGAACGGCCTTTTAATGCTTCCCACTGAACAACACTTGCTAGAACAAGACCAATTACAAGCGTAAATAGTACGGTGAGTGCTGAGAACACAATCGTCCAGATAAAGATACTGATAAACGGCTCTTTGATGCCATCATCTTTCCACACACGCTCAAAGTTGTGTGTGCCAATGTTCACCACAAAGCCAGGAGACACTGTGCTACCAACAAACTGACCGTTTTCATCGACAGGTTGGTAGTAACCTACTTCCATATTTGGACGTAACGTCTCTTCAGTACGATTGTTGTAAAGCGTTTCGCCGTCTTCTTGCAGCGTGTACAAAGGCACAACTGCCGCAAACTTACGTAACCCGCTCATGCGGATGTCTTCACCGCTCGGCAGATGCAAATCAACACTGCTCAACGTATTACGGCTCTTAACAATCGTCTTGATTGATTCTTTCTCGCCCGTAGCTTCTTCAATTGGCGATAGGTCAAGATCCGATGCTGAAAGGCTATCTAGTTGAAAAGTGGGCGTAGCAAGTAGCTCCCCATCTTTTTCAACCACAAGCTGATGTCCTTGATCCGTTTTATATAAAGTGAACGGGTAGCTATCACCACTTTGATAAGTTCTGTCCAAAAGTACGCTCTGCGCACGATCAAAAGAGAGTTGGTTTTTCGCGCTGTAGTTGGTAAACGCCAAACCTATGGTGTACGCCAGAGGGAAAAGAATGAAAAGGATCATCCCTGCGATACCAGGGTAGATGTAACGGTGTGCGTACGTCTTTTTACTACCAAAGATGAACAACGCTAAAGCGGTAAGAATGATCGTAAGTAGTGCAAACGCAATCTCACCGCGTGAATACATAAGGATTGTTGCGTAGCCATTGATAATGCCGACTGTGCCTAAAAGTGACCATTTCATGAACACTTTTTTGCTGCTCGGAAGGCTGGCTTCTGGTGCTGTCATAGCATTTGTACCTTGAACTGACTGCATAGGGAACCTGCTAGCGAATATAGAATAAATATAGAAAAGTAAGGAGGAGTTGCCCCCTCCTTAAAAAGGTCTTACTTAATTATTTAGTCATTTGTTTTTCTGCGTCTGCCAATGCTGCATCGACAGTTTGACGACCATCAACTACGTTGATGATTGCGTTCTTAGCCGCGCCCCAGAATGCGTTCATTTGAGGGATATTTGGCATAATTTCGCCGTTCATCGCGTTATCCATAGTCGCAGCGATACGGGTATCTGAATCTAGTTCACGTTGGAACGAGTTAAGCGCTACCGCACCTAGAGGCTTATCGTTGTTAACCATACGTAGGCCGTCGTTTGTTAGTAGGTAGTTCTCAATGAACTCAACCGCTAGGTCTTTGTTTGGAGACGCAGTGCTGATACCAGCCGTTAGAACACCAACGAATGGCTTAGAAGATTGACCTTGGAACTTAGGTAGCGTAGTCACGCCGTAGTTAACGCCAGACTTCTCGATGTTGCCCCAAGACCATGGACCGTTAATCGTCATCGCTGTCTTGCCTTGGTTGAATGCAGACTCAGATACTGAGTAGTCCATATCTGCAGAGATCACGCCTTTGTCGACCAAGCCTTTTACGAAGCTCATTGCGTCTTTAACGCCTTCTTTCGCGATACCAGCGTCTTTAACATCGTAACCTTCAGAAGTGTATTTGAACGCGTAGCCGCCATCAGCAGCCATTAGTGGCCAAGTGAAGTACGGTTCTTTTAGGTTCCACATGATTGCAGACTTGCCGTCTTTTTTAAGTTTTGCATCTAGCGCTGCAACTTCTTCCCAAGACTTCGGTGGGTTTGGAACTAGGTCTTTGTTGTAGATTAGAGATAGAGACTCAACCGCAACTGGATAGCCGATCAATTTGCCGTCGTAACGTACAGCATCCCAAGCGAAATCAACAATACCTTCTTGAATGTTCTTAGAAGGTTTAATTTCTGCTAGCAGGCCAGCTTCTGCGTAACCACCGAAACGGTCGTGAGCCCAGAATACGATATCAGGACCGTCGCCAGTCGCTGCAGTTTGAGGGAATTTGTCTTGAAGGCCATCTGGGTGAGCCACTGTCACTTTAATGCCAGTGTCTTCTTCGAATTTTTTACCAACTTCAGCAAGGCCGTTGTAACCTTTGTCGCCGTTGATCCAGATAGTAAGTTGTCCTTCTTCGATGGCAGCATTAGCACCAAAAGAACCCAAAGCAACAAGAGTACCTAGTGCTACAGCGCTTAACTTTTTCATGTTCGTATCCTTTTTATATTTTTGATGTAGGGCTAGTCCATTGAGGTTCAGCCGTATTTCGACATATATCATCTGAAATAATCCAATATGTCTCATCCTCCTAATCCCTACGCCCTTACAATTATGACGTATTTTCGTGATCTAAATCGCCAAGGGTAAGAGACTCAAATCACAAAACGGATACTTCCTGTGATCGGTTTCAACTTTAGGTGGTGCAATAATGTGATTTCCGACCAACTGCTTTATTCCTCCTCCTTTTTACTCCTCCCTATCTACTCCCCCTACAATTATTTCTATTAGGAGGATGTCGCACCTCGCACAATCTTACAAACTTCAGTCATCCAAGAGTGGATGGTAAGAACCCTTTCCCAGCAGTGCCTACGTATTAGGAAAAAGATTTGCTGGTTTTGCATTGCCAGACGAGTGGAATGTCATTATTGGTGTTGTTTGTGGTAATTATTTCACGGGGGAGACAACACGAATAATGTGGGGGAGAGAAACTCGTACTTGGCTATGATGGGTAGCACTTCTATTCAGGACATTTTATTGAAGTGCTACCCTACTTTTCTTACCAACCGCAATAACTTACCGATTCCTACTGTTACTGCTCGCTAGATAATTCATATAATGATGAGCGGTGAATAATAAAAAATTGATCGAGGACGAGCTACATGGCGAGTGTCACGTTAAAAAATGTTTGTAAAGCGTATGGCGACGTACTGATTTCTAAGAACGTAGACCTAACAATCAACGAAGGTGAATTTGTTGTTTTCGTAGGTCCATCAGGTTGTGGTAAATCTACCCTTTTACGTTGTATTGCCGGTCTTGAAGACATTACTTCAGGTGATTTGTATATTGGTGACCAGCGCATGAATGACGTCGAACCATCCAAACGTGGTGTTGGTATGGTATTCCAGTCTTACGCTCTTTACCCACACCTTAACTTATATGACAACATGTCATTTGGCTTAAAATTAGCAAAAGCAGACAAAGCAGAAATCGACAAACGTGTTGAGCAAGCTGCAGAAATTCTACAATTGGGCCACTTACTTGAACGCCAACCAAAAGCACTTTCAGGTGGTCAGCGTCAACGTGTGGCTATCGGTCGAACACTGGTATCGCAACCTAATGTATTCCTTCTGGATGAACCACTATCAAACTTGGATGCCGCACTGCGTGTAAACATGCGTGCGCAAATCACTAAGCTACAACGTCAACTTGGTTGTACCATGATCTACGTAACGCACGATCAGGTAGAAGCAATGACAATGGCAGATAAAATCGTTGTACTAGACGGCGGTTATGTATCGCAAGTTGGTAAGCCGCTTGAGCTTTACCATTACCCACAAAACCGCTTTGTAGCAGGCTTTATCGGCTCTCCGAAAATGAACTTCATGAGCGTATTCATTGATGAAGTAGAAGCAGAGCGCGTCAAAGTTCAACTATCTAATGGCGTATCTTTCTGGATTCCAGTGGATGGCACGACGGTTAACCGTGGCGACCGCATGTCTTTAGGCATTCGCCCTGAGCACCTATTATCCGCTTCTGAAGCTGATGCAAGCATTCACGGTGAAGTGATGATTGTTGAGAAGCTAGGTAACGAAACTCAAGTATACCTAAACCTAGAAGGTGCGGACGCGGACGTTATTTTCCGTCAGCCTGACACGCTCGCAGTCGATACCGGCGATAAAATCGAGATTGGTATTCCAGCACACCGTTGTCACCTGTTCCACAGTGATGGTCGTGCATGCCGCCGCCTATACAAAGAAAACGGCGTAGAAGTCGAATAGTTCATTCGTCCTTACTCACAAAAAATCCCTCTCACTTGAGAGGGATTTTTTTATCCTAATAAATATAAGTAATTCGATACTAAATCATTAATCGTTAACGAATAAGATCACCCTTTCTTCTACCTTTACATAAACCACTGTCTTTGTACTGGTACTTCATTTTTAATACTTTTCCTCATCCCTCATGAGTAAGTACCAGCTTTTTCCTAACCCGCCAAACTTAGCCAAAGGTCTAAATTTCATTCTTATTTCCACTTACCTCAACAACGCAAATTTTTACACTTATCAACGAAATTACACGTGACAAAAAACTCAGAAGCATTCAACAGAATGCTCTGTTCACCAACTACTAATAACGCTCACGACACGGCAATTGGGGGAGACACCCAAGGGCGGTAGCGTGTAAGAAAGGAAACTGAGTCATGAAACAAAAAGGACTTATCCGCTCTCACGAGATGGAGTTCGCTTTTTTATATCGCATCTCAGATCTTGCTGTCATCGTCTCTTTTATGCTGCTTTTAGTGTTCAAAGACATGAATACTGCGATGGGGAAAGATTACGTCATACTGGCTTTTGTTGGAGGCATCTCCTTTCTATTTATGGCAGAAAGCGGCAACCTGTACCGCTCTTGGCGAACCAGTTCGTTTAAAGAGCAGATGATTATTGTCTGTGTGGCCTGGGCAGTAACTTCCGCGCTTATCTTTATTGTTCTGTATTTTTCGGAAGTCTATGACTTATTTGATAACACTATTCTGGCATTGTGGTTTGCGATTACGCCCGCTCTACTTTTGGCATGGCGAGTGACATTCCGTACCGGATTAGCCTATTTAAGAAAAAAAGGATTCAACACTCGTACTGCGATCATCATCGGCCAAACTCCTCACGGCATTACCCTTGCTAACGAAATTCAAAACCACACTGAACACGGTGTGCTTTTTGATGGCTTTTACGATGAGCGTTCTTCCGACAGATTGCCAAATTCTGCTTACCCTATTAAAGGGGCAGTTGACCACGCTCTTGAGCGAGCCAAAAAAGGGGAAGTGGATTATGTCTATATCGCAATGCCAATGCACGCAAAAGAACGTATTGCATCGCTTCTTAACCAATTCTCAGACACCACCGCAAATACGTATCTGATTCCCGACTTCTTTACCTATAACCTTTTGCATTCTCGTTGGGCACAAATCGGCCAAGTTCAAACGCTCAGCGTGTTTGATACACCATTTGCTGGAATTTCTTCCTGGGTAAAACGGTTTGAAGACATCTTGTTTTCGAGCATTATTTTAGCCTTGATCTCTCCAGTCCTGCTCGCCATTGCGATTGGCATTAAGCTGACCTCTAAAGGTCCGGTCATTTTTAAACAGCATCGTTACGGCCTCGATGGACGAAAGATAGAAGTCTGGAAATTCCGTTCAATGACCACTATGGATCAAGGCCCTCACGTGAAACAGGCGACAAAGAACGACCCACGCATTACGCCTTTTGGTGGTTTTCTGCGTCGCACCTCTTTGGACGAACTGCCTCAATTTATCAATGTACTGCAAGGGACCATGTCTATTGTTGGTCCACGCCCTCACGCCGTGGCGCACAATGAAGAGTATCGCCAGATTGTTGACCGCTACATGCTACGTCACAAAGTAAAACCGGGCATTACTGGCTGGGCGCAAATTAATGGCTATCGCGGCGAAACAGACACCTTAGAAAAAATGGAAAAGAGAGTCGAATTTGATTTGGATTACATCCACCACTGGTCGGTTTGGATGGACATCAAAATCATCTTCATGACCGTTTTCAAAGGGTTCACTGGTGCTAACGCTTACTAAGGTTGAGATTATGAAGAAACTGACAATGGCAATAGCATTGAGTCTGTTTTCAACTGGCTTACTCGCAGAACCGATGGCTTACCAAACCGAGTCTGGCATTGAGTTTATTCCCCTCGTAAAAACTTTCTACGAGGGCGATGACAACATCAACAAAGCGGAGGAATCCGGCAATGTAGAATCGGTCAATATTTGGGGTATAGAGCCAAGCTTATTAGCACGTATAGAAAGGAATCGCTATCGCGCAGATATTTTATACAAGTTGAAAGCAGGTTTTTCATCCGATGACCGCAACGACTTCGACGATCATACCTTTCAGTTTTCCAACTTTTTTGAGTTCAATCATCGTCATCGTTTAGTGGTTGATTATCGTTTTCGCGCCCAGCATGAAATTAGAGGGGAAGACATTACCGAAGGTAATGGTAGCGCAATAGACTCACCAATTGAGTTCAACCGTAACGCTATCAAAACCAATTATGTCTTTGGCTCTAACGGTGCAAAAGGCAGACTCGAATTCGGTTTAGGCTACAGTGATAAAACCTATCAAAACTACCGTGACGGATTACCTGGGCGCCCAAACGCTAAAACGAAATACAACGATTTTCGAGCTCCCAATGCACACTTGGAATTCTATTTAAGGGCGACGCCAAGAACCTATTGGTTGGTTGGGACAAAACAAATAGTAACCGACTATCAACACAGAAATTCTGCTCTTCCTTCCAAAGATAACGTCACCAGTTTCTATTACACCGGTGCCGAATGGGAAGTAACGGGAAAAACCAAAGGCATCGCTCGACTCGGTTATCAAATCAAAGATTTTGACAGCGCTCAACGAGAGACATTTAAAGGCTTTAGTTGGGATATCGGCTTTGAATGGCTGCCTCAAGAACAAACTCTAGTCAGCGTGAAAACCACTCAAGCGGCGGTTAACCCTGATCAAGATGGCGATTACAACCTACAAACTCGTTACCGACTGAACCTCAAGCACGATTGGAATAGTTACCTTGCAACTCGCTTAGGTGCTATTTATCAACAAGATGATTATACGGGGATCACCAGAAACGACGATCGCTACACCCTATCTTTTGGTATCGATTATCAAATTAAACGCTGGGTACAGCTGCAAGCCGACTGGCAATACCAAGATAAAACCTCTAACCGACCAGGTTATAGCTTCGAACAGAACATTTGGACTTTAAGCGCACAGTTTTCTCTGTAACAAGGATTATTAATGAAGTCATTCATCACATTCATGAGCGTCGCGTTATTGCTATTTAGCACCTTGGTAAACGCTGACTCAAACGAAGAAGATTACTTACTCGACACGGGCGATACCATTTCCGTGCAGGTCTACGGTGAAGAAGATCTTACGATTAAAAATATTCTAATAACGTCAGATGGCTATTTTGATTACCCCTACCTTGGCCGAATCAAAGCAATTAAAAAAACACCGAAACAACTCAAGTACGAAATAGAAACGGGCTTAAAAGGCGATTATCTCATCAACCCAAAAGTGATGGTCACTATCAATAACTTTCGTCTGTTTTATGTCAATGGCGAAGTCAGGAAACCAGGTGGATTTGAATATCGACCAGGATTAACTATCGAAAAGGCCATCGCTTTAGCTGGTGGCTTGACCGACCGAGCCTCACGCAAAGGCATTAACCTCACCAAACATAAAACGGGTCAAACGATAGAGGGTGTCAGTATGCACCGCAACGTTGAGCCTGGTGACATTGTATTTATCGACCAGAGCTTCTTTTAAGTGACAGGGAATCAAATGAACGGGACTCATCCAAATAATCTCCAGATGAACAAAGTAGAACTGATTCGTTTTGGTCATCACTTTAAAGCGATTAAAAAGAATTGGCTAAGCATCGCAGCTTTCACGCTTCTGTTTTCATTAACTTGTACTTGGTATATCTACTCCAAAGCCTCGATATACCAAGCTACAGCAACGCTACTCATCCAAGAAGAGCAAAAAAGCGCCCTTTCAATCGAGGAAGTATATGGCGTCGACACGACAAAAAAAGAAGTACTTTCAAACACAAATCGCTATTTTAAAATCGAATCATATCGCAGATAAGGTCATTAGAGAGCTGAACCTAACTCAACTACCGGAGTTCACACGCTCAGGTGGATTAAATCAAAAGATCGACCAAATAAAGTCGATCCCTTTTGTTCAAGACCTACTGAATGTGGCACCAAGCCCAAAAGAAACCGCCCAGTTTTCAGAGTCCTATTATCAAGCGCTTCAAGCTTTCAGAAGTAAACTCGATATTGAGCCAGTACGTAACACCCAATTAGTCAGAATTCGCTTTCGTTCTACCGATCCTAAGCTTGCTACGACAATCGCTAACGCGGTCGGCCAAGCCTACATTGACGCAAATTTTGAAGCCAAATTGGTCGTTACACAAAATGCGGCCACTTGGTTGACAAATAACTCACAAAAATTGGAGGAGCGATTACGTAACTCTGAGCAAGCGCTGCAAGAGTTCTTGTTAAAAGAAGGATTGATCGATATAAACGGTATTGATGAAATTTACGCAAATGAGCTAGAAGAACTCACTCGCAAGCTAAATGTCGCTGTTAATAAGCGCATTGAAGCGCAGACGTTAATCCAACTGTTAAGACGTAAATCTTCACAAAGTTTAGACAGCTTGCTGTCAATTGATGAATTCGCTAATCAAGCGCAGATCCGCGACCTAAAATTATCGGAAGCCCAGGCAGCTAAAAATCTCTCTGAGCTGGCACAGCGCTACGGCCCCAAGCATGACCGAATGATTCAGGCGAAAGCGCAGCTCGCTGAAATTCAAGCAAGAACCCAGCAACTCATTCGTGACATTTCCTTTAGCAAACAACAAGACCTTCTTGCTGCAAAGGCGCAAGAGGACATGCTTCGAGCAGAACTCGATAACAAAAAGTCCGACTTCCAATCGTTAGGGTCACAAAAAGCGCGTTACGAACAGTTAAAACGCGAGGTTGAATCCAATAAGGCACTCTATGAAGCGTTCTTAAATCGTGAGAAAGAGACCAACGCCACCAGCGACTACAAGAATGTCACTGCACGCTTTACTGACAAAGCCATCATTCCTCTATTCCCGGTGGCACCACAACGAATCAAACTGGTACTGATTGCCACCTTTTTTGGCTTTGCCATTGCTTGCGCTCTGGTCATCATCTTAGAAACTCTGCGAGAAGTTATCCGAAGCACAGCCGATGTGCAGGAAAAACTTGGTGTTACGTGTTTAGGTGTGATTCCTATGGTCAAAAAACGCAATTTGCGTAAAAACGGCGTCAGTTATACCGCATATTTAGATGATGAAGAAAAGCTATTTAGTGAAGCTTGCCGCTCCGTCAGAACCTCGCTTCTGCTCAGATTAACCAACACGAAGCAAAAGATATTGCCCTTTACCTCTGCTATTCCAGAAGAAGGAAAAACATCGACCAGTATCAATATGGCGGTGTCGTTTTCAAAAATGGAAAAGGTATTGATCATCGACTGCGATTTACGCCGACCTTCCATCGCAAAACGGTTTGGTATTGCTGAATCAAGCCCAGGCTTAACGCATATCCTGACTATGGATACGCCAATCAAAGATTGTGTTACACATATAAAAGAAGCCAACTTAGATGTATTACCAGCAGGCCTAATTCCGCCAAACCCACAGGAACTGCTAGCTTCTGATCGCTTTAAAAAGTTGCTCGAACATTTTCAAAATAAGTATGACCGGATCATTATCGATACACCGCCCCTACTGTCAGTGAGTGATGCACTTATTCTTGGTCAGTATGCCAATGGTCTGATTACCGTCATTCGCTCAGAATCGACAAAATCATCACTGGTTAACCTTGCGTTATCTAAACAAATACAACACTCAGTTCCATCTCTTGGCGTCTTAATCACACAAGCCAAGACTAAGGAAGGAGAAACGCTTTATGTCCAGAAATACGCCTACTAACTCAAACGCATCTTGGTACCAAACGTTGAAAAGCCAAGAACAACCGGTATTGATCTATCAAATGGGCAAAGTAGGTTCGAGTGCATTAGAGCATTCCATTCCTAACTCGGTTCACTTGCACGATCTCATGACTGTCGATGCGAAAAAACAGATATCCCCTGTCAGAGCGCAATTGCATAAACCTCAGATCAACGCGTTAAAGCGACGACTAAAGCGCATAGCGATGAGCCGTATGTTAAGGCGCAAGAAAAAAGTTCGAATTATCTCACTGGTGCGTGAACCGATCGGACGAAATGTTTCAATGTTCTTTCAAGCACTTCCGTTTTGGATGGCGGACAAATACCTAAAAGATGATAGCGCAATCCGTACTGAACGCCCGCAGTTACTCCAAGAGGCATTTGATAAGCACATGAATCATCAATATGCGCTGCAGTGGTTTGACAACGAAATCAAACAACTAACAGGGATTGATGTGTTTAACGAACCTTTTAATCACGAAGTAGGCTATCAAACATACCACAACAACAACTTCTCACTATTGGTCATTCGAAGTGACAAGCTAGCGAAGGCTAACTCCGCAGTTGAAGACTTTTTAGGTTACCCCGTGGATGTTGTCTATGAAAATCAATCAGACAACAAATGGTACTCGCCACTAATGAAAGAATTCAAAACGCAATTTCAACCTACGCCCGAGTACGTTGAAGAAATGCTGAATTCTAAATTGACGAAGCACTTTTTCTCAAATGCAGAAATCACCGACCTTAAACAGCAATATCTGACCAATTAATCATGAAAACCAAGATTCTACATATTATTAATGATCTTTCTCAGAACGGCGGTGCTCAAAAGTTCTTAGTCGACCTTGTTTTAGAACATAAGCCTGAATACGAAATCAAAATTTTGGTCTTGTGTGATGAAAATGATTACTTACCAATGCTATCCGCCAAAGGGATAGAGTGTTTTAACTGGCGCACTTTGTCATTGAGTGAGAAATTCTCTTTGCTGCGTTGGCCGCATGTCGTTCACGGGCACCTCTACCCTTCCATTTACCTAGCGCTATTGGCAGTAGGTAAAAAACGAATCCAGACTGAGCACTGTTCTTACAACCGTCGACGTGACTATCCGCTGTTTAAGTTCATGGAGTACGTCTTATATTGGGGCCACGACTTGACGGTCAGTATTAGTGAAAAAGTACAAGATGAACTGGTGAAGTTCATGCCTCGCTACCAACATAAATATCACGTGGTGCACAATGGCGTTGATTTAAAAAGGTTTTCTATGACGCCAAGATACGCCAGCCACCTAATCGACAAACCAGTTATCAAGATTGGAATGGTGGGCCGACTTCATCAACATAAAGATCATGAAACGCTTATCCAAGCACTTGTCCATTTACCGAGACGATACGAGCTCCATCTTGCTGGAGATGGCGAAAAAAAATCGTCACTGCAAGCGTTGGCAACAAAGCTAAACGTCACGCAACGTGTTCACTTTCATGGGGTAGTTTCTGATGTTCCAGCGTTTTTGAACGACATGGACATTTACGTGCAATCATCGCATGTCGAAGGCTTTGGCTTGGCGGCGGTTGAGGCCATGGCAGCAGGCTTACCCGTATTATCATCGGACGTACCCGGCTTGGATGACATCACCGGACGTGCCGAATATTTATTTCAGGTTGGTAACTCAAATGAGCTGAGCCAGAAAGTGCTCCAGCTGTGTGAAAGTGTTGAGCGGTATGACGCTGCAAGTCAATACTCAGTCAATAGGGCCTCTCTCTACACCATCGATAAATTTCGTGAAGGTTACTATGGAATCTACCAGCAGCTTTGCGCCAACAAATAGTTCCGCGCCATCGAGCCACCGAGCCTCATGGTTTGCGGCATGCCTACTGGCATTATTCTTTATTCCCATGAAGTTTCGTGCTGGAGGAGTTGCACTAGCACCTTCAGACATCCTAAGTCTTTTGTCCATTGGTTTTACTGCATTAGTGGTATTGGAAGGAAAAGCTGAAAAACTCATGCATCCCTGCATGGGGTTCCTTGTACTGTTCACTGGGTATGTGTTCTTAAATGGCCTGCTAAATCGCGTCCCCTTAATGCCGCTAGTTATAGAAACCGTGCAATGGCTGGCGATTCTCTGCTTGCTTAGCCTAATGTACGCCTATGGCGTGTTTGATGATGAAAGGGTTATGGTTTATTTCACTTACCTGCTGTTTTTGATCTGCACGCTCGTTGCCTTATGGCACTTTGCTCAGGGATATCAAAGCGGGTTTAAGTTACTCGGAGTGAGTAAATACGGGTTCGGTGTACTTTGCTCACTACTATACCTTTATCGGGATAAAATTCGCGCTTTCCACCTTTTGATGCTCGTCGCTTTGATATTACTGGTGTTGTCGCAAGAAAGAAAAGCACTACTTGGTTTTTGTCTGCTTTTCTTCTTTGACCAGCTGCTCGTAAAAAACCTGATGAGAAAATCGCTTAATGAAACGTACACGTGGACGATTTTATTGGCCTTAAGCTTTATGGTGTTCACTGCCGTCGCAACTACACTCTACGTTGGGTTTGAAACGCTAGCGGACACATTAGAAATAACCCAAGAAGACGTCTTATTTGCCAACCAAAGTGAAGCTCGATGGGTGTCGAACCTTCATAGAAAACTCTTACTTGCCAATGGGTTAGACATTTTACTTCAACACCCTATTTTAGGTGTCGGCGCGAAGATGCTGCCCAACTTTATGATCAGTTACTTTAACTATGATGAGCTGGCGATCTACACCCACAACTTTGTGTTAGATACCGCAATTGAATACGGGTTGCTCGGTATCGCCCTATTATTTGGTGGTTATTTTCTTTTTATTCGCTTTTGCTTCCGTAGTCTCAATGACAACAGAAAAAGCCTCTTACTCGCGATATACGCCCTCATCATGGTGTTCTTCGTTGCGGTAAATACCACCATCATTTTAATACTCTTATTACCCGTCATGATAAGCATGAGCCGCGAGTCAACGGTCAACACCATTGCTCATACTTTTCCGGTAAACCATCACCACGAATTTGAATAATCAAGGATAGGATAGATGAAGTATTCAATCTCTCGACAATTTGAAAAGAACCGAGAACTCCAAGCTGACAATTTTGTTTTAGTTTACCAAATGGGCAAAGTTGGCTCATCGTCAATTGAGCACACGCTGGGAGAAAGAAATATCCCAAGCTATCACATCCACACCTTTGATGATCACGAAGAATTTCACATGTATCACAAATAAAAAAGACGTGAGTAAATTTTTCGATTTCAAAAACCGTGCGCTCTACCGCTTAGTACTCAAGCAACGAAAACGTATCTTACAAAAACGCGAACAGATCAAAATCGTCACACTGGTCCGCGATCCAATCGCAACAGTCTTTTCTCGTTTCTTTCAAGACCTCCATTTGCAATTTATCGAAGGCAAAAAGAATGATGCAATTCACCGAGATATGGCAGTCACGTATCAGCACCTCGAACATTGTTTCGATAACTATATCAATCTCAACTATTTTGCGGACTGGTTCGACAACGAGTTAAAACGTAACTTCAATATCGATGTGATGCGTCAAGAATTGGACAACACTCAACCTTTCTTCACATTCAAGAACGAGCAAGCCAACGTCATGCTAATCAAATGCGAAAAGCTCAGCTCTCTCGATAAAGAAATTGGCGAGTTTCTCGGGCTGCAAGACTTCGTGCTGAAAAACAGCAATGAAGCGAAAAACAAGTGGTACTCCAATATCCACCAGCACTTTAAGCATCACTACGACTTTTCAAAACTGTTCTATATGTACGATCTTCCCTTATATCGCCACGTTTATTCAGAACAAGAGCGTGATGCTTTCAAGCATAAATGGATGCAGACACCAGGAACAAAATCATCATGAAAAAAGTGCTCCATATTACAGAAGCCTTCGGAGGTGGCGTTCAAACAGCCCTCTATAGTTATGCTCACTCCTCTCGAGATGAGCCCTATCAACATTTCTTGCTAGCCAGAGCTCGAGAAAACGACTTAACCAATGAGAACAACCATCATATTTTCACACAGACCAAATGGGTGGAAGGCGGTTTACTTCAATTTGTTCGCGATGCAAACCACATGATTGCATCACTTGGTCCCGACGTCGTGCATTTGCACTCGAGTAAAGCGGGATTTCTCGGGCGATTTCTAAAACTTGGCAAGGCGCGTTTGGTTTACACTCCGCACTGTTATGCTTTCGAACGTGAAGATATCTCAGAGCTTGCACGCCAGATCTATAGAGCGCTAGAGAAAGTAAAACTGAGCAAAATTGATGTGGTGGCAGGCTGTAGCCAACGAGAATGTGACCTAGCGATTAGCATTGGTGCGAAACGTGCCGAGCTGCTCAACAACTACGTCTCTTATCAAAGTGAAGAGCGTTTATTACGAAACAGACAAGAAGCGCTGCGACTTGTTGTGCTTGGTCGTGTCGCGCCCCAAAAGGATCCGCAATTTCTCATCGACACATTGCAACACCTTAATCGACATGCGCTTAACCGCCCATTAGATATCACATGGATAGGTGGCGGTGACCACACACTTGAACAAAAATTGCGTACAGAAAATGTGGATGTGACTGGCATGTTGCCTCGTGATGAAGTGGTTAAAAAGCTCAAGGGTTCAGACCTTTACTTACATACTGCAGCATGGGAAGGGATGCCGTTAACTATTCTAGAAGCAGCCAAATTACATCTTCCTATGGTGATTCGAACTATCGGCGCGACCCAAGATCTAAACTACCCATTTTTAGCGCTAACACCTGAAGAAATGGCCAAGCAGATCGCGCACTGTGTCAATCATTATGATGAAATTGATTTTTGCCAATATACAACAGCGTTAAACGACGCCTTCAGTGAAGAAAAACAGCGCCTCGCACTCAATAATATTTACGGTTAAATACCTCTATGTTTCACACTATTCAACAAAAATTACTGTTGATGCCCAGCGGTAAAAAAAGCTTGCTATCTACTGGATTGAAAACCGCAATCACGCGTGTGTTGAGTGCGCTATTTGCTTTTTTACTGACACTGATTGTATCGAAGGCCAGTGACGCTTCGACTTCCGGTCAATTTTTCTTTTTATTCAACCTAGTCTCACTACTCGCGATCGTTTCTCAGCTAGGTTTTGATGTCTCATTAGTTCGCTACAATGCGATCGCCTTTAACAACAAAGAGACACTTCAACAAAGCCACAACTATAAAACGGCACTTTATCGAAGTATGGCGTTTTGCTTGCTAGCCATTGCCGTTTTGTTGGTAGGATTTAATCTGTTTCCTGAACAGCTAAACCAGACCCAATCGCCAATGCATGCGATTACTTTAGGCTTGTTCTGCATACCGTTTTTGGTGCTTGCACAGACCAACAGTCGTGTGCTTCAAGCATGTAGAAAGATCGTGTCATCACTGTTTGCTTTACAGCTTGGCGTGAGTATGTTGATGGTCTTTTTTGTCTTTGGCTTGGACTATATCGGTCAGCAAAATATCAACAATCTGATGACCGCACTGCTTCTGGCGAGTATGAGCGTCGCGGTAATATCCAGTGTTAATTGGCTAGGTTCAGGTCAGTATCAGACATCGGCTTTCGTACCAAACAAAAAAATGATCGCTTCTGCCAAGCAAGTCTGGATTGGCAGTATCTTCACGAACGTTCTTCAATGGGGAAGCCTTGTCATTGCGGGCTTTTTTATCTCAACAGCGGAACTCGGTCTATTAGCTGCAGCTCAACGTACATCACTACTGATTGGCTTTGTGCTGATTACCATTAACTTTGTGGTCGCCCCTATGTTTGCCTCTCTCTACAAAGAACGCCAAATGATCAAACTGCAAAGCCTGAGCCGTTTAGCTTGCCGAGCCAACGTTGGTTTGGCCATTGTGCCCGTGATTATTTGCACTCTATTCCCAGAGTTTGTGATGCGGTTTTTTGGTGAAGAGTTTCTTGCTGCTGCGCCACTGTTAGTCGTCCTGTCTTTAGGGCAGTTAGTCAATGTTGCGACTGGCTCTGTAGGGTTTTTATTACTCATGAGCGGTCACGAAAGAACCATGAAATACATTACAATTTCCTCCGGCACAATCTCTATCTGCTTGCTCATTGCGCTTTGCCAAACGTTCGGTGTTATTGGTGCAGCATGGGCGATGGCAATTGGCATGGCAATTCAGAATCTAGCAGCGTTGTACTTTGTAAAACGTTACTTAGGCTTCTTTCCAATAGGTTAATTATGGTTTCAATACTGACACGGATGAGTTTTGTTTTCGTTCTGGTGCTTACGGCTTCACTCTCTTTATGGAAAAGCTCTGACTTACACCATGCCACTTACCTGCAAATGGAAACCTACTTAGGTGGATCGAGTACGCTTCACTTTACCTTCAGTTTATTGATCGGCTTTTTATCGGTCTTCACCTTCCCCTCTTTGGTAAGCTCAAGTAAAGCCGACGTCTTTGGCATCCGCCTTTTGCTACTGCTGTTGGCTATCGTTTCAATGGAAGAAATAAGCCAACTTTTTATTCCAAGTCGCTCATTTAGTTTTGATGATCTCAGTACCAACTGGATAGGCATTATCTTGGGTTACTTTAGTGCCAAGTTGATTCGCGTCCTGCGCACTCGCTCGTTCTCTTGAAATAAGCACCTCAAGGTTATTTGGGTATATAATTACGCCAAACAATCAGACTAACGAGTACATCATGTCATCCCACCCAACCAAGATTACCTTTTTTGAATTCTTAACCCCGTTGATCACATCAGGCAAAAAAACGAATTACGATTCGAGATGAATCAGAAAGTCACTACGTTCCAAATACAGAGGTCGAAGTTTTTACGCTAGAGACGGATCGTAAAGTCTGCAACATCAAAATACGCTCTGTAGAACCACTCAACTTTGAAGATATCAATGAGTTTCATGCTGAACAAGAAGCCATCGAACTGCCAAAACTCAAGCAGTTAATTCGAGAAATCTACCCAAACACCGACACGCTATTTGTGATTGAGTACGAGCTAATCAAATAACCCACAACAAAAACTAGACGACTGGTCTAATTCATTCTATAGTACGCTTCATGAACGCAAAGACGAACGACACACGCCAACATATTCTCGACGTCGGATACGAGTTAATCGTAAACCGAGGGTTTACGAGTGTTGGCCTTTCAGAGCTTTTAAAAAAGGCCGCGGTGCCGAAAGGCTCGTTTTATCATTACTTCAAATCCAAAGAACAATTTGGTGAAGCGATGATTCAAGACTACTTTACTAAGTATTTTGAGCGTTTAAACGCACGCTTTACCAATACCGATCTGAATGGCTACCAACGCCTAATGAGCTACTTTGAAGAAATGGTCAAAGTAGAAGACGACGTATGTAATGCGAACAAATGTTTGTTGGTCAAGTTAAGTGCGGAAGTCTCCGATCTCTCAGAGTCCATGCGTCTAGCGTTACGCCAAGGTGCAGACAAAACCATTCAAGCAATGGCGGATTGCATTGACGTAGGCATTCAAGATGGCTCTATCCCAAATGGTGACAGTGCTTTATTGGCAAGGCAGATATACTACCTTTGGAACGGCGCAAGCTTGCTGAACAAACTGTATCAAGATCAGGCAGCATTAACGCAAAGTCTGACCTATACTCAACATCTACTGCAAAACACGCGAACTTGCCCATAGTAGGTAGCGTAAAAGTAAGATGAACACCCTACATGTGTTTCACAGTTGGTAATAACTCCTGTGATTGCACAATACACCTTCCCGCTCTATGAGCGGGATATTTTGAAATCAAAACTAGACGACCGGTCTAATCAATAAGTGAGATAAATATGACTAACGCAACAAATCGCAGAATCGTACTCGCGTCACGTCCCCATGGTGCACCAACAAAAGAAAACTTTCGTCTAGAAGAAGTGGCGAAACCGACTCCTCAAGATGGTGAGATGCTACTGAGAACCGTTTATTTATCTCTCGACCCATACATGCGCGGTCGCATGAGCGATGCCGAGTCATACGCCGATCCTGTTGCGGTTGATGACGTAATGATCGCTGGCACAGTTTGTCAGGTAGAAGCATCGAACCACCCAGATTATGAAGCGGGTGAATGGGTTCTTGCATACACTGTTGGCTGGCAAGACTACGCGCTCTCAACTGGTGAGATGGTAATTAAACTAGGCAAAGAACCACAAAACCCATCATACGCTCTAGGTGTTGCTGGCATGCCAGGTTTTACCGCGTATATGGGCTTGCTCGATATCGGTCAACCAAAACCAGGTGAAACCATTGTGGTAGCAGCCGCGACAGGCCCTGTGGGCGCGACCGTTGGTCAAATTGGCAAAATCAAAGGTTGCCGAGTTGTTGGTATTGCAGGCGGAGAAGAAAAGTGCCGTTACGCCAAAGAAGTCCTTGGCTTCGATGAATGTATCGATCACAAAGCTGACGACTTTGCAGAACAGTTGAAAAACGCCTGTGATCAAGGTATCGATGTTTACTTCGAAAACGTAGGTGGCAAAGTATTCGAAGCTGTAATGCCACTTCTGAATACCAGCGCACGTATCCCACTTTGTGGTTTGATTTCTCAGTACAACGCAACAGAACTGCCTGAAGGTACCGACCATCTTCCATTATTAATGGGTAAGCTGCTGACTAAACGAATCAAGGTGCAAGGCTTCATCATTTTTGATGACTACGGACATCGTTACGGTGAATTTGCGCAAGATATTAATCAATGGTTGGCAGAAGAAAAGATCCAATACCGTGAACATCTAGTACAAGGACTGGAGAATGCACCAGAAGCATTTATCGGTCTGTTGGAAGGTAAGAACTTCGGCAAGCTTGTAGTACAGATTAACGACCCATTATAAGGAAGGGATAAATAAATGATTAAACTTCACCATCTCAATCAGTCTCGCTCAAAGCGCATCATTTGGTTACTTGAAGAGCTAAATGTGGATTACGAAATCATGCCTTATGTTCGTGACAAAGTGACCTTCATGGCACCGCCTGAGCTAAAGAGCGTTCATCCGCTCGGTAAATCGCCCCTGCTTGAAGATGATGGCGAGTTCATCATTGAATCTGGCGCGATGACCGAATATTTGATTGAGAAGTACAGTGATGGTGCGTTGGCTCCTGAGCGTGGGACGAAGGCGCACACTGAGTACCTGCAATGGATGCACTTTGCTGAAAGTTCAGCAATCTTACCAATGTTGTTAAAAATCTTTATTAGCAAAGAGCCAAACGAAACTCAATTTCTATCAGGCTATGCTGACAAAGAAGCGATGAACGTTCTGGGTTATTTCGAGCAATCGCTAGAAGGCAAAACTTACCTAGTAGAAGAACGTTTAACTGGCGCAGACATCATGATGTCATTTATTGTCGAGCTCGTGCATAAGTTCGGTTTGGCTGGTCACTTCCCGAATATTGAGCGTTATGGAAAACAACTCGCAACGCATCCAGCGTTTGAAAAAGCTGAGCAAATTGAAGTGAAGTACTCCTAATCATTCCGCCCCTTTGATGTTCAATAAAGCGATATCAAAGGGGCGATTTCCGACGTTAGCCTTGTCAACAAAGCGCAATTCATGCAAATGCCAGCGTGCTCTTTTTACCCTTTTCGCCAATACGTTAATAAACCAATCATAAAAATCAGCTAAGAATTTGATTCTAAGTTACTTTTCATCATCGTTCCCACCTATTGAATTGATAAGCAGTATCAGTTTTTGCTTCCAGCTTTTCCGTAATAATCTTCTCTTCAGTTGCTAAGGTATTGATCCCTGGAGGGGAAGAAAAATGACAAATAAGAAATTAACCACCGCCGCAGGCTGTCCTGTCGCCCATAATCAAAATGTGATGACTGCAGGTCCTCGTGGTCCCCAACTACTGCAAGACGTTTGGTTCCTTGAAAAACTGGCACACTTTGATCGTGAAGTGATTCCTGAGCGTCGTATGCACGCCAAAGGCTCAGGCGCTTACGGCACCTTTACTGTGACTCATGATATCACCAAATACACGCGCGCGAAGATCTTCTCGGAGATTGGTAAAAAGACCGAACTATTTGCTCGCTTTACCACCGTTGCGGGGGAGCGCGGTGCCGCCGATGCAGAGCGCGACATCCGTGGTTTTGCGCTAAAGTTTTACACCGAAGAAGGCAACTGGGACTTGGTTGGTAACAACACGCCAGTGTTCTTCCTCCGTGATCCACTAAAATTTCCAGATCTAAACCACGCGGTGAAACGCGATCCACGCACCAACATGCGCAGCTCGACAAACAACTGGGATTTTTGGACATCACTACCAGAAGCATTCCACCAAGTTACGATCGTTATGAGTGATCGTGGTATTCCAGCGTCTTACCGTTATATGCACGGCTTCGGTAGCCACACATTCAGCTTTATCAACGCAGAAAACGAACGTTACTGGGTGAAATTCCACTTTAAAACTCAGCAAGGCATCAAAAACCTGACTGACCAAGAAGCAGAAGCGATCGTAGGTAAAGACCGCGAAAGCCATCACCGTGACCTTTACGAAGCGATTGAGCGTCAAGACTTCCCTAAATGGAAGATGTACGTACAGATCATGCCTGAGCTAGAAGCGGATGAAGTGAACTTTAACCCGTTCGATCTAACAAAAGTATGGTCACAAAAAGATTATCCATTGATCCCAGTAGGCGAGTTTGAACTGAACCGTAACCCAGAAAATTTCTATGCGGAAGTTGAGCAATCCGCGTTTAACCCGGCAGCTATCGTTCCTGGAATTGGCTTCTCACCAGACAAAATGCTGCAAGGCCGTCTGTTTGCATACGGAGACGCGCAGCGTTACCGCCTAGGTGTAAACCATCACCAAATTCCAGTTAACACGCCTCGTTGTCCGGTACACAGCTACCACCGCGATGGCGCAATGCGCGTTGATGGCAACTTTGGTTCCACACTAGGTTACGAGCCAAACTACAAACAAGAATGGGCAGAGCAACCAGATTACTCTGAGCCACCTCTACGCATCAACGGCAATGCTGATCATTACGATCACCGTGTAGACGAAGACTACTTCAGCCAAGCGGGTGACCTATTCCGTCTTATGAGCGAAGAACAGCGTCAAACTCTATTCGACAACACCGCTCGTGCAATGGATGGTGTGCCAGACTTCATCAAAGAACGTCACGTTAACCACGCCTACCAAGCGGACGAAGCTTACGGCAAAGGCCTTGAGATTGCGCTAGGCTTAAACAAGTAAACGGACACTGCACCAGCAAATGCTGTGATAAGAAGACATAAAAAAGGAGGTGCCCCACAAAGCACCTCCTAATTCAAGTTCGTTAATCACACACTAATGTTCAAGGGGAGCGATCATGATCAACTTAAATTTCTTCAAGCTCTTTGATACCAAAGAACTGTTTATCTACTACTGATTCTTAGCAACGGCTTTAATCAGAACAGACGTATCCATGCGGCCTAAACCATCGCGTTGAAGGTCAGCGTATTGCTCATCCACTTTCTTAGTCAGTGGAAGCTCTAGACCCACTCGCTCTGCTTCTTGCAGACAGAAGCCTAAGTCTTTGCGCATCCAATCAATCGCGAATCCAAAATCAAACTTATCTTCCGCCATCGTCTTGGCGCGGTTTTCCATTTGCCATGACCCTGCAGCACCGTGCTTGAGTGTTTCAACTACTTGTTCAATATCCAAACCGGATTTCTGCGCGAGTAACAACGCTTCGCTCAAGCCTTGAAGCACGCCACCAATACAGATTTGGTTTACCATCTTACAACGTTGACCTTGGCCATTTTCACCCAGAAGCGTCATTTGCTTTGCATATACGTCCATCGCTGGAGACACACGATCAAAAATGTCCTGCTCGCCACCACACATGATGGTTAGTACACCGTTTTCTGCGCCTGCTTGACCACCAGATACCGGAGCATCAATGAAGTGATTGCCATATTTGGTACAAGCATCGGCCAATTCAACAGCTAAATCAGCGGAAGTCGTGGTGTGATCAACCAGTACTGCGCCTGCTTTTAGACCGACTAGAATGCCTTCTTCACCGTATACAACGCTACGCACGTCATCGTCATTACCGACACAAGTAAATACGATATCGCAACCCTCTGCCGCATCTCGCGGTGTCTCACACGCAATGCCGTTGTATTCTGCAGCCCATTTATCAGCTTTGGCTTTGGTGCGGTTGTATACTTTGGTTTCATATCCCGCTTTGCTCAAATAGCCCGCCATTGGGTAACCCATAACACCCAAACCAATAAATGCTACTCGTTGTTTTTCCATTGCACGCTTCCCTTAGTTCACCTGACTGAAATGTTTTGTAACATGCTACTAAAGAATTGAAAACATTACTCGTAATTTATCCTTCACTCGCGGCACAAATAAAAGCGAACCGCGATGTTGGAGTAAATACCAAAAGCATTCATCAGGGTCATCGAGGAGACATTTCTCAGAAGTTAAATGTTAAGACACTCTACGAGCTTGCAACAAAGCCGTGGCGTTCAACATGGCATCCTTGGTACTGACATCCAAGACTTGGATTTTTCGAAAGCGTTCCGGTTCTTTAATCGCCACATCGTGAGCAAAAATCACAAACTTGGCTTTCTCGATGTCTTTCTCGGTAATTCGGTTGATGACGCCATTCGCGCCTTGGGTTTCGACTTTAATCTTAATGCCGAGTGCACACGCTGCTTTTTCCAATGACTTCGCCGCTAAGAACGTATGTGCCACACCTGATGGACAAGATGTGACCGCCAAAACATCCGCCTCACCTTCGCCTTGAACGGAGCCATATACTTGAGAATGACCAGTGTAACTCTCATCTTCGGTGATGGTTTTCTTTAGTGCAATCACGATCAACGCGGTGGTAACAGAACCAGCAATCGTGCCGATGATGTAACCAATTTTTCCATCCACAACAGGGAGAACAATCCAACCGCCCCACGGTGCATGGTTCATTACGTGGAACATAAAGCCAATCACGTTACCGACAATGCCACCCGCCACAATAGCGGGTAACACTCGTGCAGGGTCGCCAGCGGCAAAAGGAATCGCACCTTCGCTGATGCCGATCATCCCCATAATACCTGCGGCTTTCCCCGCTTCGCGTTCATCTCGCTTGAATTTACTCGGCGCCAAAAACGTGGCTAGTGCCATACCCAATGGCGGCGTACAAATCGCAATACCGACCCCGCCCATCAACCATGGTTGCGTGTTCACTTGGGTTTGAGCAAACAACGTCGCCACTTTGTTAATTGGGCCGCCCATATCAAACGCGGTCATTGCCCCAAGCACAGTTCCGAGCATTACTTTGCCTGAGCCCGCCATGCCCGTCAGCACTTCGTTCATGGTGGTCATGGCGCTGGCAATCGGAGCACCTATCACCCACATCACCGCGCCGCAAGTAACAAACGTACCGACTAGCGGATAAATAAAGATCGAGCCAAGCGAACTCATGCTGTCTGGTAGCCGAATTTTCTTTAATAGCCAAACGACAAAGCCAGCAAAAAAGCCGACCACAATTGCACCTAAAAAACCCGTATTGTAATGACTGACCGCAATCCAAGATCCAATCATACCCGGCGCAAGGCCCGGCTTGTCGGCAATGGAATAAGCAATGTAACCGCCAAGCACGGCAGTAAACAATGTCAGGCCAGCAATCCCCATTTGGGCAATATCGGCCAGAATGCCCTCTTGTGGTACACCACCGTGACCAGAGATCATCACCGACAACGACAACAGCACACCGCCCGCAACGATAAACGGGATCATGTGGGATGTGCCAAACAGCAGGTGCTCTTTAATGCGACCAAGTTTTTGCGCCCAAGGGCTCAGGGGTTCTGATGCAAATTCTAAAGAAGTTGGGAGAAATTCATTGGATTGGGTTTGAATATCAGTCAGCATCTCAAGCGCTTCTTCTCGCGATTGAGCCAACTTGAGCTTTTCAACAAAGCCGTCTTCGATAATTTTGGTGGAAATTTGTGCCAATACTTCAATGTGATGATGGTCATCACCATCTGGAGACGCCAGCATGAAAAACACATCGGACAGCTCGCCATCTTCGGCGCCATAATCAATCCCATTACGGCTGATCCCGACCGCAACAGCCGGTTTCGCTACAGCATCACTTTTGGCATGAGGGATCGCAATACCATCATCAAATCCTGTGTTACCGATCTCTTCTCGTTTCCAAATATCTGCCAAGAACTGGCTTTGACTATTGAGCTTGCCGGCGGCCTCTAGCATCTCGACCAGCTCTTTGAGCGCTTCATCTTTGGTTTGAGCTTTTAGATCTAAACATATCGTTTCCAGCTCAATTAGGTTTGTGATGTCCATTGTTTTACCTTCCAATATTCACGCTCGAATATATACCCAAGTGAGTTTGAGATACAGGATCCCCTGGCTCGTATGCGTTCCTACTCATTTTATTTGGGCATAGATTAACCAGTGCCTACCCTTTGATATATAGGACTAAAAGTGCATTAACTGGATTAATGTAACATGAGATTCAAACTGTGATAGAGCTCTTGCGTTAATCCAGCTCAAATCAATTCAATCTGCGGTGGCTGTGCTAATATCCACAAAAAATAAAATGGATAGAACATGAAAATCGTAGCGGTGACAGCATGCCCTACAGGCATCGCTCATACTTATATGGCGGCAGATGCACTAATGAAAGCTGCGCCAAAACATAACGTGCAAATTAAAGTAGAAACGCAAGGTGCGATGGGGATAGAAAATCAGCTCACTCCTCACGATATCGCTCAAGCGGATCGGGTTTTGATCGTGTCGGATATTGAGATAGAACAACCAGGCCGATTCGAAGGGACGCGCAAAATTCAAATCCCCATTGAAGAGGTTTTGCTGAACGTCGACAAAGTATTCCTCGTCCACTGCCGCGACTAAATTTGCAGATGAACGAATACCAAATCACCTTTTTCGTCGATAATGCAAATGCCAGTGCGCACCTTGCTCAGCCACTCAATCGAGTGGCAAAGAAGTTCAAAAGTACCTTACATATCATTAATGTAACGCAAAACCGTGTTGCGGAACTCACCAAGTCCGTGGCGATTTTGCAAGCAGGTCTACAACAAGGTGATTTGTGTCAAATCACAGCGATTGGCATTGACGCAGAGCTGGCCTGCTTCGTCATCAAAGACATGATTGCTGAACACTTTACGGTGGTGGGATCTCATATCAACTATGAGTTTTCTAGCCAACTGGCCGAGCGTTTACCGCAAATTTGCCCACCTTGTGAAATCAAATGGCAATACGCCAAAGCGCATACCGAGCTCACCAAGTTTGAATGCCTTAAAGGATTAGCTCAGCTGATCCACCCCATTCATCCTGACGAGCTGATTCTTGCTTTTATTAAACGCGAAGAACGCTCATCAACTTGCGTGACTCCGGGGATCGCTCTACCGCATGTGATGTTTTCAGGTGTTGACCATATTTCTATTGCTGTTATTGCGAATGAAAAGTCGATGGATTGGGCTTCGAAGATGGGTGATGTTCATCTGGCTATTGCACTGGTGATGCCAGAAAAGCCGACCCGAGAACAGATCATTGCGGCCACTAACCTCACACGAAATCTGCTTACCGATCAAATGGCGGAACGCCTACTACTAACAAAAAGCAGCGTCGACTTACAAGCGCTGCTGATGTACGCCATGTCGAGGCTGATCGCCTAAACTTCTCTATGATTTACGCACTCTTACTGAAGGTTTAAATCGAACCACGATATTCCGTCGGCGTTCTGCCTGTACGATTCTTAAATACTCGGCAGAAATAGTTCACGTCTTTAAATCCACAGCGCACTGACACGTCATTGAGTTTGAAGTTGTATTTCTTGAGCATAAACTTCGCACGATCCACGCGTACCCAAGTAATGTAGTCTGCCAAGGTCATGTGCCCCTGCTGACGGAACAAGCGCGACAAATGGTTCGAGGAAATACTGAATCTCGACGCAATGCTGTCACGTGTGATTGGGCGATGGAAGTTCTCTTGAATGTAGATACAAATCCCTTGATAGAGATCTTGTACACGGCTATGTGACTGCTGCTCGACTGGAGCATCCAACATCGTCTTCGCGTATTGCAGTAATGCTTGCAGTAAAAGCTCATCCATTGGTTTTTTAGTATTCTCACGAGCCAGTGAGCTCAACGCTTCTAAGATGTTATCTATCGCAAATCCTGAGCGTGTTTGGATGCTATGCTTTTGAATATCGTAAAAGTTTGCCTCACCTTTGCGTTTGCTCACTAAACTTAACCCAAGTTGTCGACGCCCAAACAAAATACTTAACACTGAGCAATCGGTATCCCAGTCTGGTTTATTCCAACAGTTAGGTGGAATAAATATCGCGTCGCCTTTTTTAGCAACGATGTGCGTTACTTTTCGATCATGACTTTCCATTTCATTAATATATTCCCCATCCAGAACTAACTCTAGGCGAGGGAAATTAACTTGATAGCTAAATTCAGGCGGCGTATGAAAATCTCCTGCAAACAAAATATTATGAAATGGCTCTCTTTCATTTAATAACGCTGAAATTAAATCATGAAAAATCATTGTCTCACACTCTATATATGCATCAATGATGCTATTTACTATAGATATACACCGGACTGGACTTTTGTGCTATTGAGCAAAATCACACTTCCATTTTGATGTTACAAAAATCCAGTTAACGCATCAATTTTCCAGTACCAAAAACTCTATCAACAACACTCAATCCCTTTTAAAATGGGAGTAAAGCCACATTTCACTTATCGTTTAGCTTCTTATCCATCATGTCACAGATATGCAGCTAGATTTGTCCAGTGAACGATCTAAATCACACTATAGTTAGTCGGTTACAATCCTCCAGTAAATGCATTTTTTCTTCACTACAGTCTTTTTCTCAGTAATTTAAAAATACCCCTGAAATAAAAATTATATTTATAGGGGTTCGACAATGATCACCAAACTAATAAATGAAGACTTAATTAAGCTTGATCTTAAAGCGTCTTCAAAAGAAGACGTATTTAAAGAACTGGTTGCCGTTCTTCATGCCCAAGGTCGTATTTCTGACCAAACACAATTTCTTGCAGATATAAAAGCACGTGAAGAATTAGGAAATACCGGATTTGAAGATGGCGTGGCAATTCCACACGCGAAAAGCGCCGCTGTGATTGAACCGGCGGTTGTGATCGGCGTAAGCAAATCAGGTATAGAGTACGGCGCGGAAGACGGTTTACCTTCAAAGCTGTTCTTCATGATCGCTTCTCCAGACGGTGGCGATAACCACCACATCGAAGTACTTGCAGAACTGTCTTCAAAACTGATTGAAGATGGTTTCATCGATGCGTTCTTAGGCGCAACAAACAACCAAGACGCACTGGCACTCCTTCTTGCTAAAGAAGAACCGCAACCAGTGACAGATGCTCCAGCAAACCAAGGTTTCATCATTGGTGTTACTGGTTGTCCTGCGGGCGTTGCGCACACCTACTTAGCAGCAGAAGCGCTAGAGAAAGGTGCCGCGGCAATGGGTTACGAAATCAAGGTTGAAACGAACGGTTCAATCGGTGTAAAAAACAGCCCAACCGCAGAAGAAATCGAGCGTGCAGATGCCATCATCGTGGCATGTGACAAGCAAGTTGACATGAACCGCTTCGCGGGCAAACGCGTGGTTAAAACCAACGTAAAAGCCCCAATCCGCGATGCTCAAGGACTGATTAATGAAGCGTTAAACGCACCGACGTACCAAGCTGAGTCCAATGGCAATACGCAAGCGTCAGTTGCAAACAAAGCTTCTCAAGCCCGTTCTGACTTATATCGCTACTTGATGAACGGCGTATCACACATGATCCCCTTCGTCGTAACGGGGGGTCTGTTGATTGCACTTGCTCTTGCAATCGGCGGTCAGCCAAGTGAAGCCGGCATGGCCATCCCTGAAGGCAGCATGTGGAACCAAATCCTCAACGTCGGTGTGGTTGCCTTTACGCTGATGATCCCAATTCTAGCGGGTTACATTGCTTACGCGATTGCTGACCGCCCTGCTCTAACTCCTGGCTTGATCGGTGGTTGGATTGCAAACAACGGTTCTTTCTACGGCGCAGACGCAGGTACAGGCTTTATCGGTGCCATCATCGCCGGTCTGCTTGTGGGTTACTTCGTGAAGTGGATTACGTCGATTAACTACCACAAATTCATCCAACCTTTGGTGCCAATCATGATCGCACCAATCACAGGTTCGCTATTCATCGCTGGTCTCTTCATCTTCGTTATCGGCGCGCCAATCGCAAGCCTAATGGACGGTCTGACTGCGCTACTAACTAGCATGAGTACAGGTAACGTCGTTCTACTGGGTATCGTACTTGGTGGTATGGCTGGCTTCGATATGGGGGGTCCATTCAACAAGGTCGCATTCCTATTCTCTGTGGGCATGATTGCGAGCGGTCAAACTCAATTTATGGGTGCGATGGCGTGTGCAATCCCTGTTGCACCTCTAGGCATGGCACTGGCAACGGCGCTTGGTCGTAAGTTCGACCTGTTCGAAGAATCAGAAACCGAAGCGGGTAAAGCCGCAGGTGCAATGGGTCTGGTTGGTATCTCTGAAGGTGCGATTCCGTTCGCAGCGCAAGATCCAATGTCAGTGATTCCTGCAAACGTACTTGGATCAATGGTGGCGGCTGTAATGGCGTTCTCATTCGGCATCACCAACAGCGTTGCTCACGGCGGTCCAGTTGTCGCTCTACTTGGCGCGATGAACCACCCAGTCCTTGCTCTGATTTGTATGGCAGCTGGCGCAACGGTTACCGCAGTAACGTGTGTAACGTTGAAGAAAGTACGTAAAGCAAAAATGATGCAAGCAGCTGCTTAATCCCCCCTCCCCCAAATGGCTCCTATGGCTTGGGCAATGTCGCCCAAGCCATGATTTTCTCTCATGGTGACACTCTATGTCTGATTTAACGATGTCCGATACACAAACGATTCAAACTCAAGCTGCGCATCCGACGTTTTTCCTGATGAACAACGTGATTCAAAACTACGCTTGGGGCAGTACTACTTCTGTTAACCAACTGTTTGGCATTGAAAACCCAACGGGCGAACCACAAGCAGAAGTATGGATGGGCGCGCATCCAAACGGTTGCTCAGTGGTGATGGTAAACGGCAAGGAGACCAAACTCTCTTCACTGATTGCTCAAGACATGAATGCTTTTCTGAGTGAAGAAGTCGCAAACCGTTTTGGTGAACTTCCATACCTGTTTAAAGTGCTTGCCGCTGAGAAAGCGCTGTCGATTCAGGTGCACCCAAACAAGCAACAAGCAGAACTAGGTTTTGCACTGGAAGAAAAACAAGGCATTCCCCTAACCGCTGCAAACCGTAACTACAAAGATCCAAACCACAAACCAGAATTGGTTTACGCGCTAACCGAATACCAAGCGATGAATGGCTTCCGCCCAACAAGTGAAATCATCAGCTTCTTTTCTGAGCTGGCGATTCCTGAGCTGCAAGGCTTGGTGGATGACCTTATCGACAATCAAACTTCAAAAGGATTGGCGAGCTTCTTCTCCGGTCTATTGTCACTGGAAGGCGAACAGAAAGAGATGGCGTTGACGGTGCTATTGGCACAAGCTCGCATCACCGACTTACCTCTGTTCAACCTGATCTTGGAGTTAGAAACGCAATACCCGGGCGACATTGGTTTGTTTGCGCCCTTGCTACTCAACGTTATCACGCTGAAACCAGGCGAAGCGATGTTCTTGGATGCAGAAACGCCACACGCGTACTTGAAAGGGACGGGGCTTGAGATCATGGCGAACTCAGACAACGTACTACGCGCAGGTTTAACACCGAAGTATATGGACGTAAAAGAACTCGTTGCATGCACACGCTTCGAAGAAAAACCATTCGACACCCTACTGCTTGCGCCAATCGAAAACGACGACATGTTGGAATACGCAATTCCCGTCGACGATTTCAAATTCGCGATTGTAAAACAAGCCAACCAACGAACGCTTGATGTAAGAACCGCAGAAATCCTGTTGCCGCTAGATTCCCCGCTCGTGATTACACACGCAAATGGTGAAACGTGTGTTGTAGATAAAGGACAATCGGTTTTCATCCCAGCTTATTCCAAGCAGTACACCTTGAATTGTAAAGGTCGTGTCGCACGGGCTTACAGTTAATATCGCTGATTAAGTTTGCATGTCGTTACTGCCAATAAGCAAAAAAGAGCAGAGAAACGTCTCTGCTCTTTTACTTAATATGCGCTTTTCCCGATAAATTCACGCAATAATCAAATTGTCTAGAAAGGTTTACTGCTTAGCGTGGAACATCGCTTGTCCACTTTTATCTTTATTCGACCAAAAGTTAATATTGAACTGTGCATCATCGCTCATTTCAATACGATGCCAATACTGTGGCGGGCTTGTCGCGAACTGACCTGCGTTGATCACGACGACCATTTCAGGCTCTGTCGCGAATTCATCAGCAAAACCATAGTAGGTGACTTGCCCCTCCATTACGCATAACTGCCCAAACACGCCTTCGGCTGTGTTGTGATGAGTTAGAAGAGCTGGAGGCACACTGCCTTTGGTAAAAAATGGCGTCGAACGTTGAACCGTCCAGTCTTTCGGAATACGAAGATGTGACATGGTTATCCCCTCTTTGAATATAAAATTGTGCCGCTTGAAGCGAGTTACGATTGCGCGACTTGAGACAGTTCACGCAGTAACGGAAAAGCCTGAGCCACTTGCTCGCCCGTCACAACAAACCCTGTCAATATGCTTTGTTCATTTTCAGCTTTTGCCACGATGCCAGATTGAGAAATCTGCACATTCCAATTCGCGACAGCACTGAAGTCCCCGGCAAGCTGAATTGGGTAACTCGGCGTTTTGACTTTTACCATCATTGGCGGCAACTTCAATTGCGCTTCCTGCCCAAGCAACTGCTTACCTAAAACATTAGCGCTCAACACGATTGGCTGAAGGTATGGAAGCATACGCCCTTGTATCTCGGCGCAATCGCCCAGAGCGAATACATTGTTCGCAGAAGTCTGCAGCTTAGCGTCGACAGCAATGCCTTTCCCAACCTCTAACCCACAAGCCTTCGCTAACCAAGTGTTAGCACGTAAACCCGCAGCTGAAATCACTGCATCAGTCTCGATCACTTCACCGCTGTTCAAAGTCGCTACCAACGAATCGGCGTTACGATTCACCTCAACAACCCCATTTCCCAACGCCAATTGAATGCCTTGCTGCTTAAGTTGGCTTTCCAGAGGCAACGCCACAAACTCAGGAATAAGATTGGCAAGCAAGCGTTGGTTTGATTCAACCACCGTAACGGCTTTACCGCTGCTCGCAATATCCATTGCAATCTCAACGCCAATCAAACCACCACCGATAACCATTACGCGCTTTGCTTGACTGATTCGCTCTTCTGCGAGCTGATACTCTTGTAACGAATTGAGCGTTAGGACATCGCCAGAAGCATCACCTCGCATTGGAGGAACAAAGGCTTTCGCGCCCGTTGCAAAAATCAGTTTGGAGTACGCATAAACTTGTCCATCTGCTACCACTTGTTGGGCTTGCGTATCCACACTCTCAATTTTAGTGTGGGTTAATAACTCGATATGGTGCTCTTGGGCAAACGCTTCTCCCGTTTTTACCACCAGATCCCCCGCGGTCTGTTTTCTACTGAACACATGGCTCAAATCGGGCTTGTTATACTCCGCACCGTCATCAGCGGTGAATACTTGAATTGACACCTGTGCATCCATTCGACGCACAGTTTTAACCAGTTGATAGGCAGCAAAGCCACTGCCTATGATTACAATTGGTGCTTGCATTACAGCTCCTTAACCCTTGAACTCAACAAATACATCTTTACCCAAGTGACACTCAGGGCAAAGGAAGTAATCCGGAACGTCTGACCACACGGTACCCGGTTCTATTCCTTGATTAGGCTCACCCTGAGCAGGGTCATACACCCAGTTGCAAACGGTGCAAATCATGCATTGGCAATCTGATGGATGTGCCTCTGAGCTTGGATTAATAAGCTCCCTTTCGACCACTGCTTGCGTTTCTACTTGTACAACGGGCTGTGATTGAACTTGCGGTGCAGACGCAGCCATCATCTGAGCCGTAACAGGACTTGTTAGTGGATGTTTCGCCCACAGTTTCGCGATGCTCTTACCATGTTCACGACACTCACGCATCGCTTTACCATCTGGTCGCCATTTGGTTTTCAGGCTGACTGCAGTTTCAAAACCCGCGTCGGTCAATCGTGCGTGGATACGGTCTACCGCACCACCATTCCAGCCATAACTACCAAAGGCAGCGGCTTTCTTGGCTTTAAAACGAAGACCTGTGATCTCCTCCAGCATGCCAGCAATCTTTGGCATCATGACGTTATTCATGGTAGACGAACCAACCAAGATGCCTTTAGAGCGGAACACATTGGCGAGAATTTCATTCTTATCGTGCTTAGACACATTGAAGACTTTAACAGCGACACCCGGGTCGACATCGTGAATGCCCTGTGCAATCGCGTCCGCCATCATTCGGGTATTGTTCGACATAGAATCGTAGAAGATGGTAATACGATCTTCTTGGTAGTTATCCGCCCATTCCAAATATTGCTCGATGATTTGGACTGGGTTATCGCGCCACACAATACCGTGTGAAGTTGCAATCATGTCGACAGGTAAGTTGAAGCTCAGTACTTCTTTGATTTTGGCTGTTACCAAGCTGCTGAACGGCGTTAGAATGTTTGAGTAGTAACGCAAACACTGTTCCATCAACTCATTTTGATCCACTTCATCATTGAATAAGCGTTCATCGCAGTAGTGCTGACCAAATGCGTCGTTACTGAATAACACTGCATCGCCAGTTAGGTATGTCATCATGCTGTCTGGCCAATGCAGCATCGGCGCTTCCACAAACACCAATTGCTTACCGTTACCAATATCGATGCTGTCACCCGTTTTTACCGTTTTAAAGTTCCATTCGGGATGATGGTGATGACCCACAATCGAATCAATCGCCGCTTCTGTACAGTAAATTGGCGTGTTCGGAATCTTCTCCATCAATGCAGACAATGCGCCTGAGTGATCTTCTTCTGCATGGTTCACGACGATAAAATCGATCGTCTTAAGATCGATTTCCATTTCTAAATTTTGGATGAATTGTTGACTGAATCGATGATCGACCGTATCGATCAGTATGGTTTTCTCTTCACGAATTAGATAACTGTTGTAACTGGTGCCTTTTGTCATTTTGTATTCTGTACCATGGAAATCTTGAACTTCCCAATCGCGTTGACCTACCCAGTGGATGTTGTTTTTTACGTGAATTGTCATAATTACTACCTTGAATGACGGGATAAACAAAAATAATTTCTTCTTGTACTGCACTGGGCATGCCAACTTTTAATTGCCATATATTTCAATAATTTAATTAAAATAAAACTTTAAAAACTGTCATTTAGACACAGTTGAAAATTGTCATTAAGACACTACAATGGTCATATTGACACAATTGGTATTGGCTATGACTTCTTTAATCGCGCAATGGCTACACATCACGCAAGACCTTAACTCGGCGCTCACTCAACAGGCTCGCTTCGATACCTTATTAACCACGATTCGAGAGGTATTAAAATGTGATGCTTCTGCTCTTCTTTTGTATGAAGATCAGCACTTTAAGCCGCTGGCTATCAATGGCTTAGCAAAGGAAGTATTGGGACGCCGTTTTTCTATAAACCAACACCCGAGATTGGAAGCCATTGCACGCGCTGGCGATATCGTACGGTTTCCATCGAATAGCGACTTACCCGATCCCTATGACGGGTTAATTCCGAACCTCGACGACAAGCTGCACGTCCATTCATGTATTGGTCTCCCTTTGTTGATCGACGATCAATTGATTGGCGCGATCACTATTGATGCCTTCGACCCGAATCAGTTCGATGGTTTACTCAATCAAGAACTACGCTTTGTAAGTGCGTTAGCCGCGGGGGGCTTGCACACTGCTCTACTACTGGAGCAGTTAGAAACACAAGCAAGCTTGCCACGTGAGTCTTACACTGAGAAACGCACCTTGAGCAACGAAATCATTGGCAAATCTGCTGGGATGAAAGCACTTCAAGAGCAAATCGATGCGGTGGCAGATACCGAGCTATCAGTGTTGATAATGGGTGAAACAGGGGTTGGTAAAGAGCTCGTCGCAAACGCAATTCATCATCGCTCTCACCGAGCCAATAATACCTTGGTGTACTTAAACTGTGCCGCGTTACCTGAATCTGTCGCAGAGAGTGAACTTTTTGGTCATATCAAAGGTGCTTTTACTGGTGCTATCAGTAATCGGAAAGGTAAGTTCGAGCAAGCCGACGGCGGCACACTATTCTTGGATGAAGTTGGCGAACTTTCTCTGGAGTTGCAAGCCAAGCTACTTCGCGCATTGCAATATGGCGATATCCAGCGTGTTGGGGATGACCGACATATTCGAGTCAACACACGCATTGTGGCGGCAACGAACCGTGTTCTGCATGAAGAAGTAAAAGCTGGCCGTTTCAGAGCAGATTTGTACCACCGTTTGAGTGTATTCCCTCTTCATGTTCCCCCACTTCGTGAACGTGAAGACGATGTCGTGCTACTGGCTGGTTTCTTTGCAGAGCAACTACGCAGCAAGTTGGGGCTGAACAGTGTTCGACTCTCTCCCATTCTAGTTCAAGCACTTAAAGATTACTCTTGGCCGGGCAACGTGCGTGAACTGGAACACGTCATCAAACGAGCGGGCGTGCTTGCCAAAGCTAGAACTCAATCGCTGGATATCGAATTGGTGGAACAAGATTTCGATATCAAAGCGTCGAACAATCAGCCCACCACTGAAGAGTCAGGTATACCTAGCTCTTCATTTGAACTGTCAGACGCTGGTTTAAAGCAAGCCACTGACACCTTCCAAAAAGCCATGATTGTAAAAGCACTAGAGCAGAATCAAGGAAACTGGGCTGCAACAGCACGTCAGTTAGAACTCGATAATGGTAATTTACACCGCTTAGCCAAACGGCTAGGTATAAAGTAAAAAAGGATACGGACGGTTTGAATTCCGCAAGAAAATCTATCTCGCTTATGTCAAAATGCACCATAACAATCGAAAAGTCTGTAATGTAATGAACTACCAAGCTGCTATTTTTGATATGGATGGTTTGCTCCTTGATACTGAGCGCGTCTGTATGCGTATTTTCCAAGAAGCATGTGAAGTCCAAAACCTTCCGTTTTATGAAGATGTTTACCTGTCGATCATTGGTCGCAATGCGGCAGGTATTGAAGCAATTTTCCGCAAAGCCTACGGTGAGAACCTAGACCGCCTGCATCATGAATGGCGTACTCGTTACAATGCTGTCGTCAAACACCAAGCCATCCCAGTGAAAAATGGTGTTGTTGAGCTGCTAGAATGGCTGAAAGCACAAGGCTTACCAATCGCAGTAGCGACTTCTACGGCAAAAGAGGTGGCGAAAATCAAACTGGAATTAGCGGGTTTGAGTAAGTACTTCGACAACCTCACCACAGGCTGCGAGGTAAACCACGGTAAACCCGATCCAGAAATCTATTTGCTGGCAGCGAATCGTCTGGATGTAGAACCAAGCCAATGTTTGGCCTTTGAAGATTCCAATAACGGTGTTCGCGCAGCCGTGGCAGCGAATATGGTTACTTATCAGATTCCGGATTTAGTTGAACCTTGTAAAGAGGTAAAACAATTTGGTCATTTCATCGTGCCGTCATTACATGAAGCGTTAGATGCGTTGAAGCAAAATCGCTAAACGTAAACTGCCGCTCTAACTGTTAAAGCTCAGCAATTTGGCTGAGCTTTTTTATGCTTGAGCCTCTCCTCTCACCTTCTCCAATCTACTTCTAATAAACGCCAAGATACTGCTCCAAAGGCTTAATAAGATAGACCTTATCTCTGTACGGGGCGTATTCCTTTCTTTTTTGATTTACCTCACGCCATCGCATGAAATAGGGCCTATGAGTGATCAAATAGTGGAACTAACCAGTACAACTTTGCAACAAAACGTCAATATACCGCTTGAAGCACGTTTTTCGAGTGAAAACTGGCAGATAATGAGAACTATTGGATGAGATTAATCCAAGTCAGCCCAAAATATAAAATGGAGAGTGTTATATGTCTTTACGTTTATTAGCAGCAACCTTCGCATTAGTAGGAATGAGCTTTGGTGCCCAAGCCAGTGCCGAGTGTGAAGTGTCCCTAGATGCTAACGATATGATGCAGTTTTCTACTAAAACACTGAGCGTTCCAGCCACTTGTAAAGAAGTAAAACTGACGCTAAACCACACAGGTAAAATGCCTGCACAATCAATGGGTCACAACGTTGTTATCGCAGATACCGCTAATCTACAAGCAGTAGGTACGGACGGCATGGCAGCAGGTGCAGAAAACAATTACGTGAAGCCAAATGACGACCGTGTATACGCTCACACAAAAGTGATTGGCGGCGGTGAAAGCACCAGCATTACTTTCAGCACTGAAAAAATGAAAGCTGGTGGCGACTACTCATTCTTCTGCTCGTTCCCTGGTCACTGGGCGATCATGCAGGGTAAATTTGAGTTCAAATAAGAGCTAACAAAGTCAAAACAAGACTCACTATAGGGAAGCCATCGCTTCCCTTTTTATTGCACGTTAGTTAAGCACGTCGATGGATAATCTCATCCAAAGGTACAGGCCTTGCTAAGTAAAATCCTTGAACTTTATCAACCCCACTTGACCGCACAAAGTCATAGTCAGACTGCGTTTCCACCCCTTCCGCTACGACCTCGCAATTTGCAATATGTCCTAACTTAGCAACCAATCGATACAGTTGACGTCCACGATGATCGTTAGCGTCCAATAGCAGCGATCTGTCTAGCTTAATCTTGTTAAATGGATACTTGAACAAATGAGGAAACGATGCGTAGCCCGTACCAAAATCATCCATTGTGATACGAACTCCCATACTCTGTAGAGCTTTCATGGTGTTAGTTAAAGAAACTTCATTGTCTAATACGGCTTCTTCAGTAATTTCAATTTCAAGCCATTCAGCCGGGATTCCAAAATAGACCAACCTGCCTTGTAAATGCTGAACAAAATCCACTTGTTGAATGGTAGCAACAGAAACATTAATGGCCACTCTTCGCTGATCAGATAATCCCATTTCCTTCATATCCGACAACACCTTTTCGAGAACTAGTTTATCGAGTAGTGGCATAGCATCTAACCGGTGAAAATCTTCAATAAACTTTGGTGAAAGTAAGTTTCCATCTTCATCTTTATATCGAATAAGCGCTTCGTAAGAATACTGTTCCGCATCCTTTGTTGAATGCTGCTTTTGATAAAACATCACCAACTCGCCTTCACGAAGAATGGAAGTTAAACGCTTCTGCGCGGATGACTTGCTGATACTCGATGTGTTCGCATCTTTCACACTACTGAGTAGTGATTTAAATAGGGATTGTTCTAAACCATTGTAAGTATTACTTACACCAAGCTGCCCCACATATTTGCCTGCATAGGCTAGATAAAAAGGTCGATAAATTAGTACACCAATCGCAATCACCACCAGTTGAAGTATCGCCCCCTGGACCTGATGCCCCATTGCAACATAACCACTCAACAGAGGCGGTGTCATCCAGTTCACAATATTTTCAACAGGCGCAATTAAGCCGGAAGCAATCGCGCAGTAGGTGATGATAAAACTTACCAGCGGTACTAATACAAATGGGACGACCAGAATAGGGTTAAAGATGATAGGCAACCCAAATAGCAGCACTTCATTGATGTTGAACATCACCAATGGTGCTGCCGCTAACGCCAGTAAAATATGATTGCGCTCTTTAGCGAACAATAACAGACACAGGAGTAAACTGATGCTATTCCCTGACCCGCCCATGGATAAAAATGCGTCGTAAAAACCTTGGCTAATGACGTTAAGCGACGCTTCGCCTGTTTGCCAAGCAGCCATGTTGGCTTCGGTCGCAGCGTATATTTGCTGCTTGATAGCAAACAACATGTTGTGACCATTAATGCCCGCCGCTCCTAATAAGCTCAAGATGGATTGATAAAATAATCCTCCTGTGAACGTCAGCGGATCAAAGTTAAGTCCAGCCACTGTTGTAGTAAAAGCATCCATCACCGCTGCGGTGACATGAGATAAGCTAACCGCAAATAAAACGAATACGAAAAAATGTAAGACATCTTTAAAAAGACGAGAAGAGAAGTCCATTGCTTGAGGATCAAGCAGCTCAATTCGGAAACTTTTACAATAAACGTATGACACCGTTGCACTAAAGAGTGCTAATAACGGGTTATTCGGCAACATGTAATTACTAGAAAGGCTGTCATTCTCTATTGAAATTAAATAGAACATGACCAACGAATAAATGATGATAATCGCGCTCGACACGTTCACTTTGTGCGATAAATAGTAACCAGCCACAATGCAAAACGCTGTGGGATATAAGTTGATTAAAATATCAGAAAGATGGAACAATAACTGAGAAACCTCTGACACCCCTAGGATTCTAGAAGCGTGACCAAGAAAGATGGCAAGTGCGTTAGATAGCGTCAGCGGTAACAGCAATAAGGCAATAGATGCGAGATCAGTAAGATAAGATTTAGATCCAAGTCGCCATTTATCTGTAAATACCGTTAGACGATGAAAGGGATCAAATACGCGTTCACGACGAGTGTGCATGGTGAGTTCTTATATTAAGTAATAATCATCGGCTGCGAAATAGGCAGCCGTAAATGCAACGGCCAGACTCAGTAACGTATTATTTGGTGGATAATTTTTAGTGTTTCTATTGGCTAAAACAATAGTTTGAATTGCCAGTCACAGCGCAAAGATGTCGCAAGTGCAATTTAACGATTATATAGCCCTTGATCCAATGAGATTATTATCCTTAACGATAAAAGCCATACCAAGCATCTCGATATGGCTATCGTTAAAACTGATGTATATACCCTAATGACTTCAAGAAGGAAGCTTCGGTGACACGCCCTTGACGGGCTAGTTGATTTGGCTCACATACACTGTGAACGATTTTTGATTTAGCACGAGTAGAACTTCAAGTCGTTGTCTCGTCTGTAAAACAAATCATTCAATCCCGTGTAGCTCTTTCCAGTTTCCTGGATGAACCACGTAGCCGAATAGAGCATGCCCACCATAAACCAATTCGGTTCCTTCCGGGATCCACAGCATTTGACCTGGGTGAACAAGATGTGTTTCACCGTTTGCGGTCAGCTCGAAACAGCCTTCAATCACAAAAATAACCTCATCATAAAGCACCGTCCAAGCCACTTGAGCGCCTTCCCATTTAGCAAAGCCTACGCCAATGTTTGGTGAAATTTCAGGGCTTAACGCTCGGGCTACGTACGCCATTCCCGGCGTATCACCACGAACATTAAAATCTAGGTTTTTACTATCGACGAGTTTGACTTGCTTCATAATTCACTCCGGCTTTGCCATTTTGCTAATTGGATACGCGTTTTTACTCCCATGCCTAAAAAAGGCTCTGGCGGATTCAAACAAGGCATTCCTGTCACTTGCTGTATGTCATCCAATGATTTAGATGTCGCACCAACGACATAGTCAGCTAACAGCGTTCCAGAAACTGTTCCCCACGCAGCGCCAACACCATTGTCACAAGCGCTGGCATAAACACCTTCATCTAATTGACCAAAAAAGTTAGTAAAGTTACGAGAGATGGCATACACCCCCCCCCATGTGTGAGTAAATGGTACGTCGGCCAGCTCGGGATAACGCGCCAAAAAGACCTGACGATGATCGTCACGAATTTGCTCTCTGACTTTATCGTTCATGCTTGATCCATATTTCGGCACGTGTTTGTAAGTATTGCGGATCAAAATACGTCGATCGGCGGTCATACGTAACGTCGTTCCCGCATGATCTGCTGGAGTTAAACCCCAATTCAGCTCACCTCCGTATCGTTGCATTTCTGCGTCGGTCAATGGACGCGTCCAGCTTGCAAACGTCATCACTGGCAGTAATCTGTTTTTAAGGTAACCAAACTCACGAGTAAAAATGCTGGTGCCAAGTAACAGTTCAGTGGTTTCAACAGAACCACTATCTCCATGTAATACCCAGTAACCGTTTTCTTTACTAAGTTTGCGGATTGGCGAGTTTTCTAACACCTCGACATTCTCTGGAAGGCTTTCCCCTAGCCCACGCACCAGAGCAGCAGGTTGCATTAAATAACCACCTGGCGTGTAAATTGCGCGGCTGTAGTAATTTGTCCCTAAGACTTTCGCCAGCTCACTGCCATTAACATGGAAATATGGTTCGCCAAGGTCTTTCATTAGGTGCTCAAAGTGATCGAGATACGCTTCACCGCGCGCCCCTACGGCTCCTTGATATTTGCCCTTTGCTGACCACTGACAAGAAATACTGTGCTTCGACACTAAAGTGTCTAGCTGAGCAATCGCAGAACGGTTGAGCGATAATAACTTTTGTTTGTGCTCAGGATCGGGATGCTCAAGTGAAAACTTATGAGGCAAATCGATCACAAAGCCCGAATTTCTCCCTGACGCCCCTTGGCCGATACGTTGCGCATCAATCAGTATAATTCGTGCGTTAGGCTGAAGCTCAGCTAAACGTCTTGCCATAGCTAGTCCAGCGAAACCGGCACCTAGCACGGCATAGTCAGCAGTTTGTTTACCTTTTAACGCTGGTTTTTCTGCAATACTTGGCAACGCATGGTACCAACCACATGTTGCATCATCATTGGGTAAATGAATCATCTTCTTTCTCCGTTACGCTGCTGACAGTTTCAATGACAACTGATCTAGCCAAGGACCACGTAATGACTGTACTTTTCTTCCTAGCAACGCAAAGCCAAGCATCGTTCCCTCAGGAGAATAAAACGCAGCGGTCAATTCATCTGCCTGACTCTCGATATACCATTGTCCCAGTTCGTTCGGGGCAACCGGGAAAATAGTGAGTGGAAGAATCGGCGTTTTTACAATCACAGGAGTTGGCGTTAACGAGATTGACGCGATATCGCCTAGCAAGCTTTTCGCTACGGAAGGAATCATTTGATTAATCGGCGCAATATACGGCTGCCAACCTTGCTCGGTTTCAACACAGTCGCCTAGCGAGTAAATACTCTCATCACTCGTCTGGCCGAATTGATTCACTTTAATGCCGCGGCCTACTTCGAGCCCTGCTTGCTCAGCCAGCGATACATTTGGCTTGAGCCCAACCGCGCTTAGCACTAGGTCTGCTTCAATCTGCTTGCCACTGTTTAGATGCAAAACCGCGCTTGATTCGGACCTTGGCTCGATTCTGGCGATACTGTCTTGTAGAGCCCATTGCACGCCTCGATCGGCAAGTGCACTTTGTAATGATTCACCCAACTGTTGCGGGATCAAACGCTCCATTGGCCATTGACCTAACCCGATAACTGTTACTTCATAACCGCTTTCGATCAGGTCATTCGCGAACTCACAGCCAATTAAGCCATCACCTAGGATTGCGATGCGCTTTTTGTCTTGCAGCTCCGCTCTGAAACGCCGGTAATCAACTAAGTCGTTCACACTCATAACACAAGAGCGATCACCCTCAATTGGGATTTCAATCGGTGATGCACCTGTTGCCAGTACCAAGCGACTGTAGGCGTATTTACCGATGGAGGTATGTAGCGTTGAATTGGCACGATCGATATGTTCAACGCGGGTATGTGGGTAAACGCGGATATTGAGACGGCTTTCCCACTCCAACGCGCTTTCACTTTGTAGCGCGTCGCCGTCTTTATTCATGACCAGTGCATTAGACAAGGCAGGCTTGCTGTACAGTGCGCCATCATCAGCGGTAAAGACAGTGATCGGAACCGTTTCAGATTGCGCTCTAAGTGCCGCTGCCAACTGGTAACCACTGTGGCCACTACCGATGATAACGATAGGGTCAGCTGAAAATATAGGCTGAGTGACTTCAGATGGAAGTGGCTGAGCCGCATTTGGCTGAACAGACGATCCTACCGACACCGAAGACACCGCTGCAACCTCTTCTAGTGGCGCATCGTCGGTGATTTCGATCATTTCAAAATCGGCCTTACCCACTAAACAGTCAGGACATAACCAGTCATCCGGTACATCTTCCCATGCTGTTCCTGGTGCAATGCCATCGGATGGCCAACCTTGTGCTTCATCATAGATTAAGCCGCAAATAATACAGAGCCACTTTCTCATCACTTATACTCCAACTACCTTGTTCAGAATTTCCGTGTTTACAAACCGCTGTCAGATTTGTTGTGATTCCATCAACCTCGCCCTAGCTTGTGGTCTGAAATCCAAGCCGGTACGAGGTGATGAAAATACAGTTACACGGTAGCTATACGTTGCTGTCTTGCTGCAAACGAATGGCAATATTGCGTGTCTGGACGTAGCTATAAATCGCTTCTTGTCCTTTTTCTCGCCCAAACCCGGACAAGCCCACGCCACCAAATGGTGTTTCGATGCCACCAGCAAACCATTCATTGATGAACACTTGTCCACCACGCAGTTGCTGTGCCACACGCAATGTTTGGTTTAGGCTTTCACCAAAGACACCAGCAACCAGGCCAAAATCAGTGCCATTCGCGATATCGATCGCTTCGTGTTCAGTTTCAAACGGTGTAATCACCAGTACAGGGCCAAACACTTCTTCTTGAGCAATACGCATATCTGGTGAGGCTTCAATCACCGTTGGTGCCACAAAGTAACCCGATAAATCAGGTGCGTAGCCACCCGTTAGGATATTCGCGCCGTCGGCTTTTGCTTGTTCTATCATTTCAAGCACGCGTGCTTGTTGATCAGCAGATACCAACGGTGTGATGTCCGGCTGGCTTTCGCCTTGACCAATAGTTAGGCTTTTTGCCATTTCCACTACCGCCGCTTTTACTTCTTCATAACGCTCTTTTTGAATCAGCAAACGAGACATTGCCGAACACACTTGACCAGCGTTAAAGAAAATACCGACTTGAACGCTTTTCAAAAGTGTTTCGAGGTTCGCATCTTTCAGCGCGATAGCAGCCGATTTACCACCCAGCTCCATCACCGATGGTGTGGCGCGTTGTGCAGAATCTTTCAGGATGCGTTGACCTGTCGGTACCGAACCCGTAAAGACGATTTGATCAACGTCTTGATGCTGCACCAAATGACTGCCAACGACTGAGCCTTTGCCACATAGCAAGTTAATCGTGCCTTTTGGGAAGCCCGCTTTTTCAATCGCTTTAATCAACAACGTCATGGCAAGTGGAGAAATCTCTGGCGATTTGATCACCACTGCGTTACCTGCGGCTAATGCAGGTGCCAATGAGCGTGCACAAATAGAGACAGGGAAATTCCACGGCACAATCTGCACTGACACGCCAAACGGCACATATTGAGTGAAGTCGACATAGTCTTTACCCAACGGAATTGACGTGCCTTCCAGCTTGTCGGCCATGCCAGCGTAGTATTCGAAGTAACGTGCCGACTCTAAAAACTCATCTTTGGCATCTTGCAAAGATTTCCCATTTTCACGACAGGCAACTAACCCACCTTCATCAACCATTTCACGAATAGCTGCGGCGGCTTTTAACATCCACTCGGTTCTGACGGCGGGACGAACGTCCGAAAGAAGGCCTTGATTGACCACTCGGCGTGCCGCTGCCATTGCGCGATCTGCATCGGTGATAGTGGCTTCTGCAATCGTCGCATACGCTTCGGCTGTGCCAGGATTCATGACGGTCAGCGCTTGCTCTGAATCGCACCACTCACCATCAATATAATTAAGGTAATGCATCATCTTACTGCTCCAGTGCCGCTTTCACTTGCTTTGCCAACCAGGTTTGGAAGAAATGCGTCGGAACATCCATTTCTGGTGAGAACACGCCACCACTAAAGCCAGGTGAGTAACGACCTTCCTGCATACCTTCGACCGCTCCAATATCTTCGCCGAACACGACTCGCCACGACTCAACGGTAGCGGTACGACACGCAGCAAACTCATCTTTCGTTGCTTCATCACCCACATAGAAAACACGTAGGTGCTCAACACTCTTATTCGCAGTGATTGGTTCAATCATCATTGCAAAGGCATGATCGGCTTGAATACCAAGCAACACGTTTGGAAAGAGTGCAACGTATTCTGCATGACGCAGTTTATCTTCTGGCCAGCTTGGAAATTTAGGTAAGTGTGTTCCTGCTGTATCAGAAAGGTTGTACGCGAGACTACCTTGACCAGCAAAGCGCTCTGTAAACATGATGTTGTAGTGATCCTCTAGGCGAGAATAACTGTTCAAACTCGGATGCACCCAAGGTAAGTGGTAAGCCTCGCAGTAGTTTTCTACGGCAAGCTTCCAGTTACTTTTCACTTCGATCTCTAAGTAGCCACCCATGTTCACGCGGCGAAGAAGCCCTAACCCATCTTCACCTAAGAATTGCTGCCAACGTTGCTCTAGCGGCGCGATATGATCTTCAAAGCTTTCAGCATTGCCCGATAAGTTGACAAATACCATGTCCATCCAAACGGCTGAACGAAGTGGCTTGAGGCCATGTTTTTCACACTTAAATCGATCATCTTTGTGTTTTGCGATTCCACCAATGTGTGGTGTGCCTTTTAGATTGCCATCAAGATCGTACGTCCATGAATGGTAAGGACAGCGAATCATGCCTTGAACTTCGCCTGCTTCATGCACCAGCTTCATACCTCGGTGGCTACACACGTTGTGGAAGACTTGGACTTCACCTTGACGATTTCTCATCATGAGTAGTGGAAGATTCATGAAATCAAGTGGCATCACATAGCCATTTTTAAGCAGGTCTGATGCAAAACCAATGCATACCCAAGTGTTACCAAACACCTGATCACGCTCAAAGGTAAAATACTCTTCGCTAGTGTAGGCCTGATTCGGCATTCCTGTTGCTTCACTGATTGGGTTCAGTACATTATCAACAAGTTCAACAGGAATAATGGTTTGGTTGACATTGCTCATATTCTTATCTCCGAGAGTCGAGTTGCATCCAGTGCGTACAACATCGTGTTGTGTTAGTGGAGATGATTTTGATTAACAACCCAGCAACAAACAAACGACTTTTTCGCCGGGTTTGGATGAGTTTTTGTCATTCATGCATTGATCTCAAACAACAAAATAACCTTTTACTTAACAAGGTTCTTCTTGTCATGATTAATACTCATTAACCGATGAGTATTAATCAGTTGAAACACAAAAGCCCTCTCTCTACTCTCTTTCAAAAATTAACAATAACGCAACAAAAAATAACGCTAAAACAAACGCACTGTGAGGGATGCCTATGAGAGCAACATCTGGGATATTGAAAGGACTCAATCCGACTGTGACAATCGCATCAAAGATCGTCGTTATCGGTTTTGTACTTTTCTGCGCCATTCTCGCCAACCAAGCGGGCCAATACTTCGAAACGATTTCCGGCATTTTGCTGCAGAATATGAAGTGGTTTTACATCGGACTTGTTTCACTCGTTGTCGGTTTTCTTCTTTACCTTATGGTTAGTCGATATGGACATATTCGTTTGAGTAAAGATGACGAAAAACCAGAGTTTAGTTATTTGTCTTGGGTATCCATGCTTTTTTCCGGAGGCATGGGGATAGGCTTAATTTTCTGGTCGGTCGCCGAACCGATGTGGCATTACGCTGACAACCCATTTACTCAAGGCCTGACCAATGAAGCCGCAACAACATCAATGAAACTGACATTCTTTCACTGGGGTCTACATCCTTGGTCTGTCTTTATTATTGTTGCACTCGCATTAGCCTACTTTTCCTACCGTAAAGATCTGCCTTTTACCCTACGCTCTATCTTGTACCCTTTGATTGGCGATCGTATTTATGGGCCTATCGGGCACACGGTTGATATCCTAACAGTCGCGGTGACTGCTTTCGGTATCTCTCAAACCTTGGGGATGGGAGTTATCCAAATAAACTCTGGTTTGAATCAAGCCTTTGGTCTAGACATTAGTTTGGGGATTCAACTCTTTATTATCGTTTCCCTTTGTACTTGTGCGGTTGCGTCGGTGCTATCTGGTGTAGGGAAAGGTATTCGCCGTTTATCAGAATGGAACATGCTGCTTTCACTCGCACTCGTGCTAGTTGTACTTTACATTGGCCCAACTCGCTATATCTTAAATACGCTACTTGAAAGCACGGGGCTTTATGCACAAAACATTGTCGGTATGAGCTTATGGAGCGATGCACAGAATGACTCTGGCTGGCAAAACTGGTGGACGGCTTATTACTGGCCTTGGTGGATGACTTGGGCACCTTTCGTTGGCATGTTTGTGGCTCGTATCTCTAAAGGGCGCACAATACGTGAGCTTATCGGCGGTGCTCTAATAGTTCCTACGCTGATCACGTTTTTATGGATTTCAGTATTTGGTGGCGCAGCGTTAAAGGTAGAGCAAGACGCTCGTATTGCTCATCAAGAGCAAGTCACTGCGGCACAAGAAGCCAAACAAACACCACCTGCAGATTTTTCTGGCGGCCCGATTCTTGAAGCGACCAAAGCTGATACGACACGCGCTTTGTTTACGCTATTCGACAACCTAGATACAGGTATGTTTGGTAAACTACTTAGCGTACTTGCGTGTTTATTACTCGGTACTTATTTCATTACCTCCGCGGACTCGGGTACCCTAGTTCTATGTACCCTCGATGCCGCTGGACACAGTGAACCTCCCACGTCTATACGGGTACTATGGGGGATCATGATCGCCGCCATTGCGGGAGTGCTTCTATATGCAGGAGGGTTAAAAGCAATGCAAACGGCCTCCATTATTGCCGGTTTCCCTATCGCGATTTTTATCGCGGTGATGAGCTTAACGCTGTTCCATAGTATTCGACGCGAACCTAAGCCATGGGCAATGCTTCCTGAGCATGTTCACCCAGAGCAAGAGAAACTTGATGGTCCTGTTGAACCGCTTGTTGAAAGCAAAACGGTAGCTTCTGAACCTATTACTTCAACATCCTCGCTGAAAGATGATTCGACACTCAATCAAGGACCAGCACTCACTTAGTGCGTCGTTTCATCAATCAATTAAAAAAGCGGGAACTGATATTCCCGCTTTTTTAACATTACCAAACTCTGTTATTTTCTCTGCTTATTGATTTAAGCTAAGCCTCGGTCACCCACCTCATCTGGCAACTGATGCAAAAGCCATTCTCTAAAACGTTTGACGCTTGCTGGGATTAAACCTCTATTTTTAGGTTCAAGCATAGAAAAATTAGAGGGAGTTGAAAGAACGTGTTCGACTGGCCTAACCAAAGCGCCGCTTTGTAAATAGTCGTCCACTAATGAGCCCCAGGCTAACGCGATGCCCTGACCATTAATAGCCGCTTGTAACAGCATTGGATAGTTATTGATGTTCATGCGATTACGAGGCGAAATATTTGGCAATCCAACACTCGCAAACCACTGCTCCCAATTCACCCAATCTCTTTGAGACTCTTCCAGATAGAGTAACGTTTTATTGAAGATTTCTTCTGGCTCACTAGGCTGGCCTATTTTCTCTAAATAAAGCGGGCTACACACAGGGAATACTTCTTCTGAAAATAGCGTTGTCACATCCATTTCCGCAGGTGGAGTGCGACAATAAAACAAGGCGATATCGCAATCTAATCGGCGTAAGTCCAACACATTATCTGAGGCCAATATCCTTATATCGATGTCATCATGTTCATTTTGAAATTGAGCGACCTTAGGCAACAACCACAAAGCGGCCATTGCGTTTGTCGTCGCAACCGTGATCTTTTGTTCGCCCTGCCATTTCTTCACTTCACCCGTGATTTGAGCAATATCGAGCAAAGATTGGCTGACGGCTTGATAATATTGAAGACCTGTAGGCGTTAAGTTAATGCTTCGATTGGCTCGCGTGAACATAGCCTTGCCTAAGTATTCTTCTAATTGTCTAATTTGGCGACTGATAGCACCTTGGGTCACGTTTAGCTCGTCAGCGGCTAACGTAAAACTCAAGTGCCGCGCCGACGCTTCAAACGCAACGAGGCTATTTAAAGGTGGGAGGGGTTTGATTTTCATGTATCTTCCAGTAAGGCAGTATTGTAATTATTTTTATTCCCGGCAATCTTATGTTGCACGTGGATAATGCCATTCTGGACAACACCTCAAAAACGACAATTTATAAATGATAAAAAATAGAGATGAATCATAAATTGTTGTGAGAGAGACTGCCGTATACAGTTTCGTGGCTACAACGAGCACAAAAAGAGGAGCAGTTACTCCTCTTTTGCCTAGCCTTTTGCTCACTTTCTTCGAGTTAGCCCATTTACCCTATTGCCAATTTAGTGCTCGCGTAACGCGCTTTTTTCTTTCTTGGACTGGCTAAGAAGTACGCCAAAGTAAGAGGCCCTAATCGTCCCATAAACATCATGAAGATGATCACCAACTCACTTGGTTCGGACAAACTGCCCGTTAAGCCTCGCGATAACCCAACCGTACCCAGCGCCGAGACCGCTTCGAACATAATGTCTAACATAGACGCTTTCTCTGTCAGTAGCAGCGTGAATATGGCAAACCAAGTCACGCCCACCGAGATCAGAGTCAGCGCCAATGCCTTGCTGATGGTCTCTTTGGGAATCTCACGTTGAAATGCATAGGTTGCTTCATCGCGACGCAAATAGCTGTAAGTTGCCAAGACTAACACCATAAATGTCACAACTTTAATGCCACTTGCCGTGCTCAATGATCCACCGCCAATAAACATCAATACTAGAATGATCGCCGTTGTAGCATCTTCCAACTGATCGATAGCTAAAGTATTGAACCCCGCCGTTCTTGGCGTCACCGCTTGAAACCACGATGCCCACCATTTCCCTGCTTCGCTCAAAGGGGCAAGCGTGTTGGGGTTATCATATTCAATCAGGTAAATGGCGATAAGTGCCACCACATTAATGATCATCGTGCCTAAGATCATCATTCGACTGTAAACGGTGAGTCGGTGCCAACGGCGATTGCGTTTTAAGTCAATCCAAACCGAGAAGCCTAAACCACCAATAATGAACAAACTGGTAATGGTGAAGTTAACGACCGGGTCGTCCACGTAAGGCATTAAGCTATCGGCACTCAACGCAAAACCTGCATTGTTAAACGCACTGATGGTGTAGAAGAAACCATGGAACAAACTGGTTTTCCAGCCCAGCTCTTCACTCCAATAAACGCTCAAAATAGTGAAACCAATAAGTTCAACGAGCAGAGCGAACATCAATACAGATTTAGCGGTGGCAATGAGTGTCGATGAGTCAGTTTGGTTGAACGCCTCTCTCGCGACGGCTCGCTCCAAAAAGCCAATTTTTCCGCCCAGAGCCAGCAAAGTCACGATGGCAAACGTCATCAAACCTAGGCCACCACATTGAATCAGGAAAGCAATAACCACTTGCCCAAAAGGCGTAAACGCCGTGCCCGTGTCCACCACAACTAATCCCGTCACCGTAATGGCCGATGTCGCAGTAAACAGGCTTTGAATCCAAGTGATGGGCTCTGTGGTGGCAATCGGCAGTTTGAGTAAAACTGTGCCGAGTATGATCAAGCACGCAAAACTGAGGCTAAGTATCAATGGCGGTGCGCCCAATAATTTTTTACCCGCTTTGGGTTTTCGCTCGATTGGGATAATAGAGGGATGCCACAAAATCATGTTACACCAACCTTGGAGCGACGTATTTCAGCTCCGCGCGACTACCGCAAAGCAACAGCGTGTCGAACTCATTAAGCACAAACTCATCATTGATATTGGTGTAGACGGCTTCTTCGCGCTTCACCAAGATAGGCTGAATGTTGTAACTGCCTCGGCTGATCAACTTAGAAAGCGGCGTATCGTGCAGATTGGATTTAACGTGGATTTCCACCACATACAAGCCATGCCCCATTTCCAAATAGTTGTTCACCATCGGATAGTTGAGTGCCTGCGCGACTCTTACGCCCATCTCCTCTTCCGGATGAATAATGCGCTGTACACCAAGCTTAGACACGATGGTGTGGTGCGCTTTGGTGCTCGCTTTGACCCAAATGGATTTCACACCCAGATTTTTCAGCGCCAGCGTACACAACAAACTGGCTTGCATGTCTTCGCCAATCGCTACCAACACCACATCACTATTCGCTAGCGCTAACTCTCTGAGTGCACCTTCGTCTGTTGCGTCACATATAACCGCTTGCGTTAACTCTTCGACGTATTTTTCGACAATTTTCGGGTCGCTATCCACCCCCGTTACCGTGTGTCCAAGATGAATAAGTTCTAAGCTAGCGGCAACGCCAAATCGCCCTAAACCAATTACTGTAAAGTGAGCCATATCAATACCTAACTGTGTTTTATGTATAGAAAATGCTAATGCGCTAAGGTCTAGACTGACTTTCCGTCACGAAAAATAGGCAACACGAATCCTGTTCGAGTGCCGATAACCAGCACTAAACCTTGGCATTAACGTTGATTAAATTTGGAATTTAGTGGTGCTTGGGCGTCTCAAGCACTAAACGATAACCCAGCCCCGGCTCGGTTTTTAATAGCCGCTGTTCGTCAGCACTATCGTTCAGTTTTTTGCGTAGTTGACTCACTAACACGCGTAAGTAGTGAGTATCTTCGACATGACTTTTTCCCCAAATCACCGCTAGCAAATGAGTTTGCTCAATGAGTTTTCCCGGCTTGAGAATCAACTGTTCAATGAAAGAAAACTCTTTCTTGGTGAGTGGAATTTCCCTCTGATCCAACCAAAATTGGTGAGTGCTTTTGACGATTTTGACTCGGCCAGCCACCAGCTCGTCAGCGACGGTTTGCTCATCCACCAAATCTCGAACCAGCACTTTGATGCGCGCGATGAGCTCTTTTACGCCAAAAGGCTTGCTCAAGTAATCATTCGCGCCCGCTTCTAAAAGGCGGATTTTTTCCTCTTCTTGATCGCGAGCTGTCAGCACTAGCACTGGCGTTTTATAGGTCTGACGAAGCGCAGTGAGGAACTCCGTCCCATCGCCGTCGGGCAAGCCTAAATCTAGCAGAATGACGTGCGGCGAATGCGCTTCGAAACACGCTTTGGCTTCTGCAATGGTACTCGCGCCAATGTAATCAAACCCTTCAGCAGACAGCGAAATTCGAATAAAGGTATGAATGCGAGGCTCATCGTCCACGACTAAAACTTTGTAACTCACGCCTGCTCTGCTCCTTGATTGAGTGGAAATCGAATGCGGATCAGCGTCCCTTCTGATACTGGCATAGATTGAATCTCTCCTTGGTGTGCGGTGATGATGCCTTTGGCAACCGCGAGTCCCATTCCGGTTCCTGAATCGGCCGATTTGTTGTTCACGCCGGAATAGAAAAGGTTGAATATTTTTTCCGCATCTTCAGCTTTGATGCCAATCCCCATGTCCCGAACATCAATCACGCACGACGAACCCTGCTTAGAAAGTGAAACCTCAACAGATTCATTCTCTGGTGAAAATCGCATGGCATTATCCAACACATTGAAGATCGCTTGTTCGATAAGCGAACGACTTACTGATAAATAACCAACGGAATCATCCATATTCATGGATACTTTCTCGGTGTAATTCGGCAAACGAGAAATCGCATCCCGCACAATATCCGCAATCAGCTCATCTTTTTTAGTAATTTTTAATGTGCCATGCTGGAGCTTAGTCGCCTGTAAGAGGTTCTCGATATATTGATGCAAGCGGTGGCTTTCTGAAGTCGCACTGTCGAGCAATTCTTTGCGCTCTAAGTCTTTGAGCTTGGGCATGTACTCGTTGAGTGTGGTCAGTGTTCCAATAATGGTTGCTAGCGGCGTGCGTAGGTCATGGGACACCGATAACAGGATGCTATTTTGCAGCTTGGTTTGTTTTAACTCGCCCTGCTGGCGACGATAAAGATCTGCAAAAGTGCTGGTGATAAATGCCACCACCATAAACACGACTAGATTAAAAATGTCTTCCGGACGAAGCATCTGCAAAGAGTAACGAGGCGTCGTGAAAAAGAAGTTGAAGCTCAACGCTTCGATCACCGCCGCCGCATAAGCGAATCGCGAGTTGCATTGAAACGCCACCACCACAACTGCTAACTGCAAAATCAGCAGGACCGCAGCGGTAGAGCCAAACAATTGGTCCAACAGCCATGAGGCCACAACCGCGCCAATAATCACGATGGCAGAAAAGAGAAATGTGTTATCTCGCCAATGAGCAAACATAAAGTACATCAACCAAAATTCGATGCAGAAACTTTAGCAAAAGCCCATTCGGAGTTCGACGTAAAAAAAGCGTAAAAAATGCAAGAACGACAGTCAGTTATAAACATAACCATCATTAAGTTAGCCTAACTTAATGAATAATCACAAGTAAACGTCACCCATTGACGCCTACTAACTCGGTATAAACGGCAGACACGAAAGAGGAGCATTTGCTCCTCTTTCGTGTAGCGTCATATTAGATGACTTGCCGTTGAGCATCACCTTGCTCAGACAAAAAGCCGCCGGTTTGATGCTTCCACAACTGAGCGTAAACACCACCCAATTGCAGCAGCTCGTGGTGTGAGCCTTGCTCAATGATTTTGCCGTCATCCATCACAATCAAACGATCCATCGCGGCAATCGTTGATAAACGGTGAGCAATTGCAATCACTGTTTTTCCTTCCATCAGAACTTCAAGGTTTTCTTGAATTGCCGACTCCACTTCTGAATCAAGTGCAGACGTTGCTTCATCCATGATCAAAATTGGCGCGTTTTTCAGCAGCACGCGAGCAATCGCCACACGTTGACGCTGACCACCAGACAGCTTCACACCGCGTTCACCCACTTCAACGTCATAGCCAACGTTACCTTGCTCGTCTCGTAGAGATTGAATGAAATCATGGGCATGTGCTTTCTCAGCAGCTGCGATAACGGCATCCATTGAAGCATCTGGATCACCGTAAAGAATGTTCTCTTTAATTGAACGATGCAGCAAAGAGGTGTCTTGCGTGATCATACCGATGTGTTGGCGAAGCGACTCTTGTTCGACTTGCGAAATGTCCTGTCCATCAATACAAATCTTACCGCTATTTACGTCGTAAAAGCGCAGCAACAAGTTGACCAACGTGGATTTACCTGCCCCAGAGCGACCGACAATGCCGACTTTTTCGCCCGGTTTGATAGTCAGATTCAAGTTCTCAAATACTGCCTTCTCATCACTGTAGTTAAAACCTACGTGATCAAAGCAGATCTCACCTTGAGAGATTTGCAAAGGCTTAGCATTTGGTACGTCTTTCACTTCAACATCGTTTGAAATCGTATTTATACCGTCTACTACTGTACCGATGTTTTCAAACAGTGCGCTAACTTCCCACATGATCCACTTCGACATACCTTGTACGCGCAACGCAATACTGATGGCAATCGCAATAGCACCAATTGTTACAGCGTGATCTAGCCATAGATAAACCGAAATGGCACTAATAGACATCAGCAGCAAATAGTTGATGGCATCCACACTAAACAGTAAACAAGTCACCATGCGCATTTGGCGGTAAACCGTCACCAAAAACTGCTTCATGCTGCTTTCTGCGTATTCCAACTCTCGCTGTGAATGAGCGAATAGTTTTACGGTAGAAATGTTGGTGTAAGAATCGACAATGCGCCCAGTCATTACAGAGCGAGCATCCGCTTGCTCTGTCGCTACTTGTTTCATTTTAGGGATAAAGTAGAACTGGATAACCGCGTACATTCCTATCCAAATCACAATAGGCAACATCAGCAAACCATCGGCCTCGCCCATCATCCAAAGCATCGAAAGAAAATAAAACGCTGATATAAACCAGTACATCCACCAACTTCATGACCGTTTCTCGTACCGCTAACGCACTTTGCATCACTTTGGTCGCAACTCGGCCTGCAAAGTCACGTTGGAAAAATCCAACCGCTTGTTTTAGCAAGTAACGGTGAATCAACCAACGGATAGACATCGGGTAGTTACCCAATAACGTTTGGTGCATCACCATTGAGTGGACAAAACCGAGAACTGGCATCACAACCGCCACTAAGAACAGCATCATTAGCATGCGATCACCCTGATCTTGCCAGAATGTTGCGCGATCTTGATTAGAGAGAATATCGACGAGCTCGCCCATATAACGCAACAGCGTCACCTCAGTAATGGCAATAAGCGCACTGAACACAGCCATAACAAGTAAAGGGGCTTCAAAGCCACGAGTGTAAAAGCGACAGAAGCCAAAAAGTGTCTTCGGTGGCTTTTCGGTTTCCATCTGGGGAAAGGGTTGGGTCAGTTTTTCAAACCAATTGAACATAACAACGACTTTAAGTACCGCGAATGAATTTGCGAACGTTTTACTATCTTTTGATACAAAAGTCAGTAAAATACCGAAACAAAAGTTCAAATGATAATAATTACAATTAAGCTTAGCGTTAATCATAATTGTCGGGAATATATTTATGACAAAGAATAACTTACTGACCATCGCGATCCGTAACGCGTTGGTCTGTGCTTTGGCACCAACAGCAGCAGTGGTTGCATTCACAGCACAAGCTCAAGAAGACGTTGTACAAGATGACATTATTGCAATGGAGACTATTACGGTCACCGCGCAAGCACTTAAAGTAGAAACCCCTGCGGCAGAAACACCGCGCAGCGTATCTATCATTTCTGAAGATGAACTTCGTGTTCGTGCACCGCAAAAATTGGACGAAGCATTACGCTACACATCTGGCGTAACCGCTCAGCCTTATGGTGCCGACAACGACACCGATTGGTTCAAAGTTCGTGGATTTGATGCTGCGACTTACCTAAACGGCAACCGCCTCTTCCGCGATGGTTACTACACATGGTTGGTCGAACCTTACGGCCTAGAAAGTGTGGAAGTGGTTAAAGGCCCATCAGCTATTCTGTTTGGTGAATCGGCACCAGGCGGCATCGTGAATGCGGTGCAGAAAAAACCAACGTTTACGCCTCAAGGCGAAGTAAAAGTCGAAGTGGGCAACAACCAACACCAGTCTGTGGGTTTTGACATTGCTGATGAAGCAAACGACGATGGCACAATCCGCTACCGTTTGGTTGGCCTGATGACAAGCCAAGATGGCGAACTGGACGGCACCAATAGCGAGCGTTTTTATCTAGCGCCAAGCGTCGAGTTCGACATTTCTGACCGCACAATGCTGACCGTTTTGGCCACTTACCTTCGTGATGACGGTGTGCCAACCAACCCATTTTTCCCAGCGGCAGGCACTCTGATTGGTTCTAACTTTGGCAAAATCGATCCTTCGACTAACCTTGGTCAGCCAAACTACGATAAATACGAACGCACGCAGTTCTCTCTAGGTTATTTGCTAGAGCACAACATCAATGACACGTGGTCATTCTCTCAAAACCTCAACTACGGCTCCAATGAGTTGTACTTGCGCAGCTCTTACGCATTCTCAAACAACGATCCTGCGAAAGAAGAATTAGCGCAAGGCATCGTATTCCGTGACGGCAAAAACCAGAGCATCACATTCGACAATAACGCTGTCGGCAACTGGATGACTGACAACGCAGAGCACACGGTGCTTGTCGGTATGGATCTGCAATTCCACAAAACCGATGGAGACGAGCAAGACAACTACGCATTTGGCACCATCAACCCGTGGAACCCGGTTTACGGCAACTTCACCCCGCTTGATCCTGCCAACAACGTGAAACGTGAGATTGAGAAATCTCAAGCAAGTGTCTACTCACAATACCAATTGAAACTGCATGAACAGTGGATTGGTAACATCGGTGCTCGTTACGACTGGGTGAAAACAGAAAACTCTGGCAAAGGCGCAGGCGTTGATCAAAACGAATCTCGTGATGATGGTCAGTTGTCTCTCAGCGCGGGTGTTATGTTCCTTGCAAACAATGGTCTGTCACCTTACGCAAACTACTCTCAGTCGTTTGAAGTGATCAGCACTATTGATGCGGCAACCAATGAACTATACAAACCGCTGGAAGGCGAGCAAGTAGAAGTGGGTGTGAAGTATGAGCCAAACTTTATGGATGGCTTTATCAACCTTGCATGGTTCGACATCACGCAAAAGAACGCGTTGGTCACCAACCCATCAACATGGATTGCGACACAAACGGGTGAAGTGACTTCTCAAGGTATTGAGCTTGAAAGCACAACACAGCTAACCGACGATCTAAAACTGATGGCAAGCTACACCTACACCAAAGCGAAAACAGATGAGAGCTTTGGCCAAGGTAAAAAACAAGCCGCACTTATTCCTGAACACCAAGCTTCAGCATGGGTAGACTACAGCGCCTACAGCCTGATTCCAGGCCTCAATATCGGTACTGGTGTGCGCTACGTAGGTGAGTCAAAAGATAACCCTAAGAGCTCGAACCTAACTGTTCCTTCAGTCACTCTTTGGGATGCGTCAGTCACTTACGACATCACTTCACAGTGGCAAGCACAGCTAAACGTGAACAACATTCTGGATAAAGAGTTTGTTTCAGGTTGCGATTACTGGTGTTACTACGGCCAGTCTCGCTCTGTCATGCTAAACGCAAACTACCGCTGGTAATTGAACTTTCTACTCCCCTCTCTTGAGGGGAGTTTTCTCCTAAGAGTCATCCATGTTTCAACTGTCTAATATTGAGATCGTTCGAGGTGGACGTCAGATCCTCGGCATCGACCAACTTAACATCCCAACGAATGAACTAACTGTCGTTTTGGGCCATAACGGTTCAGGCAAATCGACACTGGTGAACTTGCTTTCTGGTCAAATGTCACCAGACAAAGGCACGGTAACACTAAACGACACTTCCCTTTCGTCACTCAAAACCAAAGAGCTGGCAAAGCAGATCGCCTATTTGCCACAAAAGCTGCCCTCCTCGGCTGGTTTAACGGTAGAAGAGCTAGTGCGCTTGGGCCGCTTTCCGTGGCGTGGCGCACTTGGTCGTTGGAAACCTGAAGACAAACAGATCATCACGCAGGCTATGGAACGAACAGGAGTTACACCTTTTGCTCAAGCTTTGGCGGATGACTTATCGGGCGGCGAGCGCCAACGCGCTTGGGTGTCTATGCTGTTGGCTCAACAATCACCAATTTTGATCCTAGATGAACCGACCTCCGCGCTCGATGTTCACCATCAATTTCAACTGATGGCGCTACTTGCAGAGCTAAATAGAACCGAGAACGTAGGCATTATCGTGATCCTGCACGATTTGAACTTAGCACTGCGCTATGCAACCCACATTGTTGCGCTCAAGAAAGGTCAAATTGCGTTCGAAGGCAACGCCGACATGTTGCTAGATGAGGAGCGCCTTTCTGAGTTGTATGAGTCACCGATTAAGCTCATTGATCATCCAACTCCAGCCAACACATTGGCGAGCCAAAAGGTGGCTGTTGTATGCGCATAATAGCTCGTTTACTTACTGTGGTTACAAAATCTGCTTTTCTGTTAGCATTTTTTATGACTAATGCAAATGCAGTCATCACCGTTACCGATGAATATGGTGAGCATAGTTTTGAGCAAGCGCCGCAGCGCGTTATCGCCTTAAATTGGGACATCCTAGAACAAGTTTTGGCGCTAGGCGTGGAACCAATTGCTGCCCCTAATTTACCAGGCTACCGCCAATGGGTGGTTAATCCGTATGCGCCAGAGTCAATCGAAGATATTGGAACCCGAGCAGAGCCCAACTTAGAAAAAATAGCCAGTTTGAAACCAGATGTCATCCTTGCTGCGTCTCCACAGCAAGACTTGATTCCGTTACTCAAACAAATTGCTCCGGTAATCTATTTACCTAATTTTTCCGAAAGTGAGGCCGCAGCTGAAACGGCCATTCGTCACTTTCGTACGCTCGGCAAGCTATTCAATAAAGAGGCACTTGCTGAACAGAAACTGGCAGAATTAGATGCTTCATTTGCGCAGATGCGCCAGCGAATTCGCCACTATTACTCTGAACCACTCAGTGTTCTGGTGATGCGTTTTTCAACGCCGAATACGGTGTTTCTTGCAACCGAAAATTCCACCACAGACTACGTGGTCAGAAAGCTGGGATTACACGCTCCAATTAAAGAGGCTCCACGCGCGTGGGGCGTAAAGCAAGATCGGATTAATCGACTTCAAAACCTTCAAAACAGCTACGTTCTCTACGTACAACCTTTCCCAGAAGAACGCAAACTGAAAGATTCGCCACTTTGGCAAGCGATGCCGTTTGTAAAGAAGCTGCGGGTAAATTCAGTCAGAGCAGTGTGGGCGTATGGCGGTGCTATGTCTTTGCAATACACCGCTGAAGCGATTACCGACAGTCTAATAGAGTTGGCACCAAAGCAATGAGAACGAAACATTATATTGGTTATCTGGCGCTGATTACGTTACTTAGCGTCTTTAGTCTACAAATTGACACTAATTTATCACTCTTCGAACAGTGGCAATTATTAACAAAACCAGAGGTAGCGAGCGAATTTCGTGACGTATTTTTTACGCAAGCTCAGCTTCCTAGGTTAAGTATTACCCTGCTTGTTGGTGCCATGCTTGGTCTCACCGGCAGCTTAATGCAGCAATTAACGCAGAACAACCTCACCTCGCCGTTGACTCTTGGCACCTCTTCTGGCGCTTGGCTTGCATTAGTTGTGGTAAATATTTGGTTTGTTGATTGGGTAGCCGATTACTCTGCATTAGCCGCAATGGCGGGGGCTTTAGTGGCGTTTGGCCTGATCGTATCAATTGCCGGTGTGCGTAATATGACAGGTTTGCCGTTGGTCGTTTCGGGGATGGTGATCAATATCTTGCTCGGTTCTATCGCCACAGCCATTATTATTTTAAACGCTCAGTTTGCACAGAATATTTTTATGTGGGGAGCAGGAGACCTTTCTCAATACAGCTGGGATTGGTTTGAGTGGTTATTGCCTCGCTGCGCTATCGCAATCGTCATTTTGATCGTCGCACCACGTATTCTGACTCTAATGAAACTAGGGCAAGAAGGCGCAGCAGCCCGAGGCTTAGCGGTATTACCTGCTTTTGGCACGTTAATGGTGATGGGTATTTGGCTGGTATCTGCCTCAATCACCGCAGTTGGCATTATCAGCTTCATCGGATTACTGACACCCAATATTGCCAGAGCGATGGGGGCAAGAACACCGCGCGACGAATTGATCAGCAGCATGCTTTTGGGCGCAATGCTGTTAATCATCACAGACTCTGCCGCCATCTCATTAAGCTTATGGTTAGAGGAAACCATTCCTAGCGGCGTAGCGGCTGCAGCTATTGGCGCTCCCGCTTTAATTTGGTTTACTCGTAAAAAGCTGACGGCAACCGATCAACTTAACCTTTCAATGAGCCAAGGAAAAACGGCGCTTTCTAAGCGCGCAGTTTGTAGCATAGTGATAATGAGCATCGTCGGGGTTCTGGTTTACTCATTCGTTACCCATGGTATAAACGGGATCCAATGGTCCGTGCCAGGGGAGTTCCAATGGCAATTACGCTGGCCGCGAATGCTAACCGCACTTTCTGTCGGTATTGCGCTATCCGTTGCCGGAATCATTTTGCAACGCATTGTTTACAACCCTCTGGCCAGCCCAGATATTCTCGGTGTGTCTTCCGGAGCCACGTTTGCCATTATTACGACAGGAGTCATCGCTGGGTCACTTCTCTCCGCATTTAACTGGGGTATCGCTTTTTTCGGAAGTATGTCCGTATTGATGTTATTGCTGATTATCGGTAAACGAAGCCATTTTAATCCATCTAACTTCGTGTTGTCCGGCATAGCACTAACGGCACTATTAGAAGCCCTTGTTCAATTTTCGCTAGCTCAAGGTTCTGGTGACAGTTACAAAATTTTATTGTGGCTAACTGGTTCAATTTATCGAGTCACAGCCGACACCGCACTGATGCTATGTTTGGCAATAATGGTTCTGCTTACCGCTGTATTCGCGATTTCTCGCTGGCTAACATTAATTTCCATCGGACGACAATTCTCAAATGCACGAGGACTTAACCCCACCGTAGCCAATACGCTAATGCTCACCATCGTTGCTTTATTATGCGCCTTTTCTACCGCTACAGTTGGTCCGATATCTTTTGTTGGCTTGGTCGCTCCCCATATGGCGATGATGTTAGGAGCAAGAAAAGTGAAAGAGCAACTAAGTGTCGGAGCCTTAATTGGTGCAACCCTAATGTTGTGGGCAGATTGGCTGGGACAAATCGCTATTTATCCAAGTCAGGTCGCAGCTGGCACATTGGTCGCTATTTTAGGCAGTACTTACTTTCTGTTTTTAATGCTGAAAAGTAAATTCAGCTAAGTATTCAGGGAATATAGTTAGAGCTGGAAATACCGTTAGAAAAACAAACCCCGCTATGTTTGATAGCGGGGTTTGTTTTAACTGGCGTACGACACTTCTCTATTTTTCACTCACCACAGGAAAGCGCTGCTCATAAAGTTCCATAAAGTCTTTACGAATCAAATGCTCCAAGTGGTTAGCTTTATCGGTCGGGCAGAAAATCATAACATGCAAAATCTGCTCACCATTGATATTACTAGAAATATGCATATGTGGCTCTGCACCGGGAAGATCGACCCCCGCGTGTTTTTCAATCATCGCATTGTAGCGATGCGCAACATCACTGAAGTAGCTACAATGCTCTTCAATCTTGTCGGTCAAGATTGGTAACAGAGGATACAAATTAACGAAGTCTTTCACCACGATAGAAAAATTGTGGTAGACGTAGCGCTTCATAAAATTGAGGTTCTTTACTGGGTAAGTAAAAAACATACTATTGGGTAAGGTCGCGGTTTTTCCGGTGTAGTGATATTGCCCATGGTGCAGGTCGATCTCTTGAATCACCGTCGCCATCATATTGTGCTCGATCACTTCGCCGCACAGTTTACCGACCTCAATCCAGTCACCGACACGAAAAGAACGTGAGCTTGCTCTTTGAATCGAGCCTGTAAAACACAAAATTATCTCTTTGGATGCCACAACAATGGCAACCGCTATCGCCGTGACGCTTAGAGCAAACTCGTTTATTTCTGATTGCCATAAAATAAATAAAATCAGTAATGTAACGGCAAAGGTGCCGTTCTTAGTTCTGGACATCCAGCTGCGCTGATCTTCAGAAAGAAAGGCATGGTCACCACGAATCATCGATAAAATGGTACGACGAATTAACCACATAATCACAAAGATCAGTGCGGTAAAAATCAGTTTATGAGTGAGAAGAAAATCGACGACTAACTGCACTTTCTCCATTCCACGGCTCCCTTAGAATTAAAATACGGCCTAGTAACGGGTAACCATAACAAATTATTTTGTCAGTTGTCCGTGTTCACTCAAGTACTTTTGAGATTACTCCTCTCTAAAGGCGCGATTCATGCTTTCAGTGATTGGCTTTATTAAATAACTTAAAGGCGTTCGCGGTTCAGATAAAATAAGCACTTCCGCGTTCATTCCTGAAGTTAAGCGGTGTTTGGCTACATCTTCTTGCGAAATTGCAATTCTAGCGAGGTAAAAATCCTCTTGGTTTTCTTGTGAAAGCTTATCCGCAGAAATCGTTAACACCGTACCGTCTAATGGTGCCAACGTTCTAGCATTCAGAGCGGTCAGACGAACATGCGCCTGCTGACCCGGGTTAACTAAATCGATATCCTGAGGATTCACGCGAGCCTCGACTAACAACTTATCGTCTTGAGGAACCAACTCTAATAGCGTTTCACCCGAACCAATCACACCTTTTTCGGTAAATACCTGCATGTTGACCACACGGCCTGCAATAGGTGCATTGATGGTTGTTCTCGCTACAATATCTTGGGCTGAGCGATACTCTTCACGGATGGCGACGATTTCCTTTTTGGTGTTTCGTAGCTCCTCGACAATCTCATTCAGTCTTTCAAGCTTCAACTCTTCAATTTGCGCTTGGTTTTCATCCAACCTTTTGCTTACTGTAAGTGATTGTCTGTCTAACTGACTTAAGGTACTCCGCACTTCCGCCGCAAGACGTTTGAGTTGAAGTAAGGTGGATTTACCCGAAAAGCCTTTTTGAACTAGAGCTTGGTTACTGTCTATTTCTTCGGCGATAAAATTGAGTCTTTCTCTCTCAATTACTTTGGTTTGCTGGAGGTTTTCCAGCTCCAAATTTGCCCCAGAAATACTCTGCTCAATGATGCTCAGCTTACTATCAAAGAATCGCTTTCTCGCTTCAAAGATCTTGTTTTGAACCAGTTGAGCTTCTTGGACGATATCGACGCGAGGAATACTTTCAAGATCATCAGACCATACGATCGTTGGCAATTCATCTAGTTCTGCACTTAGACGGTTTTCCTTCGCTAGAGTATGAATAAACTGACCACTTAATGAATCCAACTTCGCCATAGCTTGTCGCTTAGAGAGTTGAATTAATAATTGACCTTTTTCAACTAAGTCCCCCTCCTGCACGTACAGCTTTTCAATAATGCCGCCTTCTAGATGTTGAATTTCTTGGCGCTTAGTGAGAACAGACAAATCGCCATAAGCAATCGCAGCACTCTCTAATTTCGCTGTCGCAGCCCAGTAGCCTAGACCGCCAAGAAAAACACTTAGCGTCACCACACCAAGTAAAATTGGCTTTCGAAAGCTTAGTTTCGCTTGCGGACTAAAACGATAAACGGTTTCAGACGGATGCTGATTAACGGCTGGCAGTTGATTGCTCATTTCTTACCCTTGGAATATCTGTTCTTTCTTCGCCCATCAAGCGTTTTAATACTTCATCTTTAGCACCGTATAATTTGACTCGACCTTCAGCCAAATACAGCAATCTATCCATTTGTCGTAATGTACTCGGATTATGGGCAATGACGATAATCGTTGAGCCTTGCGCCTTTAAATGGGCAATCAAACGTTGATATGCAGCCTCTCCTTCACCATCAAGGTTGGCATTAGCTTCATCGAAAATCACAATAGATGGATCGCCATAAACGGCTCTTGCAAGTGCGATTCTCTGCCTTTCTCCTCCAGATAAACCACGGCCATTTTCGCCAATAACGAAATCATAGCCTTTGTTTTTCTTGAGTATTAATTCATGACATCCTGCTAGTTGCGCCGCCTTGATGACTTTAGCGGGGTCTTCTTCTTTGAAGCGCGCGATGTTCTCCCGAATTGTGCCAGGAAACAACTCTACTTCTTGAGCGAGATAACCAAAATGGGCGCCGCGATCTTCCGATGCCCAAGTAGACACTTCCATACCATCAAGCGTAACCTTACCTGCTAATGGCTTGATCGTACCTAATAACAACCGAGCAAACGTCGATTTACCAGTACCAGAAGGGCCAATAACTCCGACAGCGACTCCGGGAGGAATAGATAAGCTGATCGATGAGAGTACAGGCTCTGTTGTGCCAGGATGGCGATAAGCAAGTCCAGTAAGTTCATAGTGTCCTTTTGGCTTTGGCAGTGGCATATTCGATTCATCTTGACGCACGATTGCGTCGATTTCTTTTAGCCGTTTATACGCGCCTTTAGCAGACATAGCACTTCGCCATGTACCAATCGCCTGCTCCATCGGTGAGAGTGCCCGACTCATTAAAATGGAACTCGCGATCATCACTCCCGCAGTAATCTCATGTTGGATCACTAACCATGCTCCGCCTCCCAGCAAAAAGATCTGTAGTGAACCACGTACAAACTTAGAAAAGTTAGCCATGTAAATGGACTTACCCGCCACTCGCTCTTCGAGCATATTGACTTCATTCACGCGCGACTGCCATTTCTCTAAGAACGCGTTCATCATCCCCATCGCAAGAATTGAATTGGCATTTTGCGTGGCTAACTCGGCGTTGTTGATATGAGAGATCGCCCTAACTTCACTTTCTTGCATGGTTTTACGCGTCATTAGCTCATTGAGTAGCCCGAGACTAAACAATACGATAGACCCGAGTAACGCGATGTGACCCAATACTGGGTGCAATAAATATACGAACAAAATAAACAGCGGTGTCCAAGGCGCATCCAATAGTGGATAGGGTGCTTGGCTGCTCAAAAAGCTTTTGATGTTCTGAATGTCTCGCAGCGTTTGCGAGGTGTAACTCTTCCCTGTGTGCGATTGGTATTGAATGCTGCGCTTAAGCATAAAAGTGGACAGTTTGGTGTCCATCCAATAACCAAATGATTTACTCATTTGCGCGCGAGCGATATCAATAATCGACATAGTTAGTAACGCGACAATCACGATAATAGTGAGCAAGAGTAGAGTATCGGTTGAATAGGAGGATATCACTCGGTTGTACACTTGAAGCATGTACAAGGGTATCGAGAGGACTAGTAAGTTGATAAAAAGGCTAAAAGCGATTAGCAAGCCCGCAAGCGTGCATAGTTTTTGTCTCACTTCTTTGAAAACCGTTTTTTGCACGACTATTTCCGTTTAAATTGAAAACGTAGGCGCCAGCAAAAGCTAGCACCTAACTTAAGACAGCCTCAAATACACTCTAGAATGACCGAGTTAGTTCACCTCAGCGTGACAGAGCCACACAAACTAAATCCCATTCTGAGTGATTTAAGTCATTTAGATTGCAAATAAATCCGCACCGTAAGTATTGATGTCAGCTTCGGTAACGCCAATGAGTTTCACGGTCAGATCAGCACCATCGGTAAACACGGCATTACCTACAGCATCATAGCTAAAGCTTAAATCACCGAAGTCTGTGACCGAGTCGCTAATAATGTGCAAAGAATCTTCACCAATGGTGAAATCCACAACTTTTGCTTCGCCATGGCCACCAAACTTATCCGTGAACACAAACTTATCGCCATTGCTGCCGCCAACTAGAACATTATCACCAGAACCAGCTACAAGAATATCTTCACCGACGCCGCCATTTAGTTTGTTGTCACCCAACAAACCCAAAAGCAAATCATTACCTGTACCACCGCCGAGGTAATCGTTTCCTGTACCAGCCCTTAGGATGTCATCACCAGCACCACCAGTTAGGCGATCATCACCGTCGCCGCCGATCACATAATCGTTACCGCCACCGCCAACAAACGAATCATTACCACCAAAACCAATAAACAAGTCATCGCCGCCATCGAAATCAGCAAATTGGTTATTTACACCTGCATCGCCTAGATACGTGTCATTGTCACTTGTGCTCATTTTTATTCCCTCTTGTCTTAATAATTGAATAGACCTTTTATTCTATGTCTGAGTAGATTTGTAACAGACATGAGAAGTCTAATAGTCAACCGAATAGGAATAAGTTTGAATATGGGATGATATTTCAGACTGACATTTTAATAATAAATATAAAACTTAGTACTTTATAGAGTATTTTCTTTTTATTACAGTAAGTTAATACTAGTACTACAGATTTCGCCTAGCCCAACTTGTTGCTTGCGTACGGTTCTTTACTTCTAACTTTCTAAAAATATTGTATAGATGTGATTTAATAGTATGCTCACTGATAAATAAAGAATCAGCAATTTCCATATTTGAGCCTCCTTCTTTCAACATTTTTAAAACTTGAATTTCACGCCGAGTAAGCTCTACCTCGATAGCAGGCTCAATAATGCTATTCGCTTCTTTTCCTCGATAATAATTAACCAGCTGATCCAGTAATCTTCGAGACAGCCAATTATCTCCTTTTATTATTGCTTTTAACCCCTGACACACCTTGTCCATGGAGTCTCCCGGACCGAATATACCCTTTACATGCGGCCATGAGGCGAGTTCTTCTGTGTCTAAGTCATAACCTAAATTAAGCATTATGGTTCCTAGCACTTTATTACTATCTTTTAAATAAACTAAAGTTTCGGATGGAATCTCAACTGAAAAATCAACAAGCAAAAAGTAGCGTTCCGGAATGAGTTCGTGATAACTAGGGTTTTTAGTATCTATGATCGTTATTTTAGTTTCTATATTTTTAGAAAGCATTTCCTTAAAGTTTTCACTCTGTAAACTTTGTTGAGTGAGCATTAGGACTTCAGGCTTTTCCATATACTGTTCCATAATGTTTCTCATACTTTCAGTGACTTAACATTCTTAAATTAGTCGTTAATCGTCCGCACTTAGTGTGATATGTAAGTGCTAGTCCACAGAGTAAAGTTATTTGCTACTTTTTTAAATTCCAAAGTTATTAAAAAGAGAATCAAAAAAAGTGTTTCTCATAAAAGAAACACTTTTAACACATTTAGGTCACAGTAATGATTAAGAATTCACTAAATTAAATAACGTAATATTTCAAGGAGATTACACTGTTAACGTGTTATCCGAAATATTTTCTTTCGCCCAAATAAGTGCTTGGACTCTATTTTTTACTTCAATCTTCTTGAAAATATTGTGTAAATGAGTCTTTACCGTATTCTCGCTCACAAATAGTTGTTCAGCAATTTGTTGATTGGAAGCCCCCATAGAGAGAAAGGTAATTATTTGTTGCTCTCGTTTGGTCAAAATAGCGGGAACATTCTTATTTATCGGTTTGCAGTGGCGACGAAGGTGAGTAATGTATTGCTGAGAAAACTTACGGCTGAACCACATATCCCCCTGAAGCACCTTACCAATCCCAACTTGCAGCGTTTTTATATCATCAGAGGTATAGAAAATACCTGCTAGAGTACGCCAAGCAAAAAGATCTTCAGTCGAAATGGATTGATCACAATTAATTAAGATTTCGAGCGTATCTTTCTGTTGCGACTCTTTAAATTCCGAATAACGCCGAAAGATTTCATCAGTGATCACGCTGCAATCAACAATAATGGCTGACGCTAAAGGCGAATCTAACGCTCCTTGAATAAGAGAATCTGGTGTGATTAGAGCAACACTAATACCGAGTTTGGTCTCCAATACATCTTTCAGCAGAGATGACTGCAGACTGCCCTCCGTGATTAAAATGACATTTCTTGTTTTTTGTTGCTCCATCCTGATCGCATTCCCTTGGTCGCTTTTATTGAAATACGCAATAGATTTAGATAGAGCAGTAGTATTGTCAAGTATGAAAATAACTAGTACTAATTAATAACTCATTGAAGTGTCAATAATTTTTAAGTGGCAAGTCTGTAAGAGGTATTAGCATTTTTCAGGCATTAAAAAAGGGAGCATACACTCCCTTTTTTGTATTTGAGTTGGTGATTTTGTCGCGCCCGTTAGAGCCGAAACCTCACCCTAGCTTAGTGAACTGGAACAGAGTTTTTTTGGTTAAATTTACCAAAGTGTTGCTCTAACACTTCTGGCGTCAACTTACCTTCTGCTTCCAGCTTTTTTAGCTCAGCGACGATCGCTTTTTGCTCTTCTAGCGACGGCAGTTTTACTTCTGGCTCCTGAGCGGCTTCCTGAGAAATCTGCTCTAGTTCTTTTTCGAAGTCATTCATAGTACTTACCTAAATTTAGTTAGTGAACTTTTAAACTTCGGCTATTCTATCCAACTCTATAGCTTGAAGCTACCAACCATCTTGTCCAGACGTGAAGAGAGCGCTTGAAGATCACGACTTGCATCCGCCAGCTCTTCTGCCGTTGCCGTTGTCATTTCATTGATCGCGTTGATTTCTTCAATGTTTTGGTTAATAGTATGCACCACAGTGGATTGCTCTTCCGTCGCCGTCGCAACTTGCGTATTACGATCAGAGATGTCTGTAATTCGCTCAGAAATATTGACTAACACTTCCACTGCTTCATCGGTTGAAGCGACCCCTTCAATAGTGACCGCTTTACCCGCTTCCATAGCACTTACCGCATCTTGTGCGTCACTTTGAAGTTGGTTGATCATCCGTTGGATCTCTTCTGTTGAATCAGCCGTGCGTGACGCTAGGTTTCTTACCTCGTCAGCAACCACCGCAAAACCACGACCTTGCTCTCCAGCACGTGCAGCCTCAATCGCGGCGTTCAACGCAAGCAAGTTGGTTTGTTCTGATATGTCACGAATTACGCCCAGAATCGAGCCAATATCTTTAGTTGTCGATGCCAGCTGCGTGACGACAATATTGGTCGTTTCTACGTCATCAGCTAGGCGGCTAATCACCTCTTTGGCTTTCATAACCACTTCACGACCCGTTTGAGTATTATCAGAAGCCTGATTTGCCGTATCGGCAGCAGTAGCCGCGTTCGATGCAATTTCGCTGATGGTCGCACCCATCTGGTTAATCGCCGCAACAACTTGAATGGTTTGATCACGTTGCTCTTGGCTGTTGTCATGTGTGGATGTTGCTTTCGTCGAAACACTTTCTGCCGCTTGACTTAATGAGCCACTGGTCAAAGCAACTTCTTTCATTGTGGCGTGGATCTTCTCAATAAATCCGTTGAAGCCTTTTGAAAGCTGAGCAATTTCATCATTACCCTGAATTTCAATGCGCTGCGCCAAGTCGCCTTCACCTTGCCCAAGGTCGGTAAAACGATCGGCAATCAGTCGAATTGGTTTAGTAATACTATTTGCCAACCATACGCCCATCAGAATGAATACAACGGCGACAATGATGGTCGTAAACAGCATTTTTTGCGCAGTAGCATTTAGGTCCGCGAAGACTTCATCGACAGGAACTACACCAATGACAAACCAATTCATTGAAGGAACATACAAACTGGAAACAAACGTGTCCTGCCCTTCAAAGTCCACATTAATCAAATTGAAGCTGTTTTTATTCAGCAGTGCACTCGCATTACTACCAAATAGCTTGGTGATAGAAGTTTGGTTTTTACCTTGTTGACGATGTATTTGAATCTCACCCTGTTCGTTAGTGAGGAACACATAACCCGTATCTTCAATTTTAAACCCATTGAGCAGCGCAACCATGTCGTCCATCGACTTTGAAAGACCTGACATTGATGTGCCATTTAAGTCTTGGTAGTTGGCAAACATTTTTACTTCGCCGTTTGCCTCTTGGAAAACGCTCACTGACGTTTCTTGACCAGAAGACGTAAAGCCAAAGAACCAAGCATCTTGAGTTCGATTAAGCTGACGCAAGAACCCGTTTTGATTCCAGTAATATGCCGTTTGACGATTGGCTACCGACGCATCATTAAGTCCGTACTGGGATTTAACGTTATTGAGCTGCTGAACTAACTGAACTTCTACCGACGGGTCGCGGTCTGTATTAGATAGGGCTTCGACAATAAACTCGTTTGTTGCGAGCTGTTTTGCGGCTTGTTGCATCTCTACAACTTCGCGGTCAATTTCTGTATTGATTTGCTGCAGCATCGCAGGTAGTTCGATATCAATAAGACGGTGGCTCAACACATCTCTTGCATGACGCTGAGCCATAACACCAACGATTATTGTTGATGCTAAAACAGCAAACGTAATACCAAGTACAACCTTCTGTTTGATGCTCAAGGAATGAAGTTTCAACATATTCGGACCTTTTAAAAGAATCACTTGTTATTGGCCCCATAAGGGGAATCTGGTGCATATCTCATGACACGCACATCACAGAAACTTTATCGGCTCACATATACAAAACTAGAGGCATTTCTCACTATATTATGAAAAATAAATGTAACACTCTGTCAGATAAGAACTTTCAGTGATAGCAAGTACTTGCAATTCTCTGCAGAGTCCCAATATTGAAAAGATAAATTGCGAAAGCGCATTGGAACTTTTTCCATCTGGAAAATGACCAATACTCAACACAAAAATCAAATGGATATCGAGAGTCCAAAGCATGCATAAATCTAACTTCGAAACTCTTCAGCAATACCTAGAGTCGCAGATCATTGGTCAGCAAGATCTAGTCAAACAACTGCTTGTTGCCCTTTTGGCCGATGGACATATTTTGGTTGAGGGCCCTCCTGGGCTGGCAAAAACCCGTGCAGTAAAATCACTCTCAGATTGTGTTGAAGGCGACTTCCACAGAATTCAGTTTACCCCTGACTTGCTGCCAGCCGATTTAACCGGCACCGATATCTTCCGGCCCGAAACCGGAGAGTTCACTTTCCAATCTGGCCCTATCTTCAATTCTCTTATCCTTGCGGATGAGATAAACCGTGCACCGGCCAAAGTACAAGCGGCGATGCTTGAAGCAATGGCAGAAAAACAAGTCACAGCAGGTCGTCATACCTACCCACTGCCAGAGTTGTTTTTGGTCATGGCGACTCAAAACCCGATTGAACAAGAAGGGACTTATCCACTACCTGAAGCACAGCTAGATCGCTTTTTATTACATTTAGAAGTGGAATACCCAGATGCGGAACATGAGCTATCTATCTTGCGTATTAACCGCGGTGAAGCAAAAGGCGAAACTACCGTCGAGTGCCCAATGTTAAGCCAACAAGATATCTTCACTGCGCGTAAAGAAGTGTTGGATATTCATATGGCGGAAACGATAGAGCAGTACATCGTCCGTTTAGTTATGGCAACACGTCGAGCCAGCGAATATGACACTGAGCTGGATAAGTGGTTGTCAATGGGCGTTAGTCCACGTGCCACCATCGCTCTGGATCGTTGTGCCCGTGCGCACGCTTGGCTTGCAGGTCGTGATTTTGTGTCCCCAGAAGATGTTCAAACCATGGCTTATCCGGTTTTGCGCCACCGTTTATTACTGAGTTACCACGCTCAAGCGGAAGGCATTACGGCAAACCAAGTCATTGATAAGCTGCTAAACCTCGTTGGCAGTGCATAAGACGAGGGAGTGATATGTCCACAACGCATCCATTGCCACCTCATGCGAATGGGGTGACATTAACCCTTGAAGAGCTGCTGCAATACCGCACTCAATCTGTACGTTGGTTGCCACCAGCACAAAGTATCTGGTCGCAAATGAGCGGTAACCATACCAGCCGCCAAAAAGGGCGAGGCATGGATTTTATGGAAGTACGCCAATACCAACCTGGCGATGATATCCGCAGTATTGATTGGCGGGTAACTGCTCGTACAGGGAAAGCGCACACAAAGTTATTTGCAGAAGACAAAGAGCAAGCTGTGATTCTTTACCTTGACCTGAGTTCTAGCCTGCATTTTGGGTCTAAGTATATGCTGAAGTCGGTTCAATTGGCCCACTTTGCCAGCGTGTTGATTTGGCTCACTTTGGCTAAAAAGGATCGCATCGGTGCGGTGATTGACGATGGACATCAATGTTTTGAGTTTCGCCCTTCCTCTCTACAAAAACAGGGGCTGCGGATTCTTAATGCTATCGTCGATACACATAACGCGCAGGTGGCTCGTACTGCCAACAACGAGGCTCGTACACTGCCGTATACTCAGGTGTTAGAAACACTTCATACACTGACACCTAAGGGCAGCGAACTGATTATGCTCAGCGACTTTGCCCACATAAGCGCAACAGAGTTGACGCAGTTACGTCGACTAAAACAGCACAATAGTGTGAGGGCTATTCAGTTTTATGATCCTTTAGAAAGAGGTGAAACAAACTTTAGAGGTCAAGTAAAAGCCTCGGATGGACAACGTAGTCAATGGTTCAACTTTGGCTCCAAGGGCCAAAGAAAGGAACTCGAAACACACTTTACTCAACACCAAGAAACCATTAAACAGCAATGCCATTCGATGGCGATTCCATTTAACACGCTATCAAGTGGTTGGCCCTTGATTTCACAATTAAGCTAACAAACTGTACAAGCAGCATTTATTAAGCAGTAATAATAATGACAACAAACAACCAAAGCCTAGACCTTGAACCTCTGATTTTACCAAACGCTCCTGATTGGTTTCCGCTCGCTTGGGGATGGTGGGCAGTGCTTGCGGCCACCGTACTTTTCGTTTTCAGCATTTATCTTTATACGAAATGGCGTAAAAAACGCCTACGCGCGCAAAAGTCAGCCTTAAAACTTTTAACTCAATCTGTCACACCTCATACCCCTTCCTCTGCTCTAGAAATATTGCGTCAGGCGGCATTGAGTTACTTTCCGCGTGAAGAAATCGCGCCATTAACAGGAATCGCTTGGTATGAATTTCTCGATAGCCATACCAAAGAAACTCGATTCGTAGACAAACAACATCAGTGGCAAGAAGCGCTGTATCAGAAATCCTCTCAAGAAAATCATCAAAGCTTGGTCGATGATTGTGTCTTTTGGATAACTCACGCTTTGCCACCAAAGAAAAAGGCAAATAACCGTGACTGAGCAAACACTCGTAACCGATCTTGCCCAATGGCTAAACATTGAATTTGTCTGGTGGTGGGCACTATTTTTGCTGCCTGTCCCCTGGCTGGTATACAAGCTCCTGCCACAAGAATCTCAACAAGCCGAGATCAAATTGGCGTACTTACCAGCTAATGAGAATGGCAGCAAGCCTAGGCAAGCCCTGCAAAAATCACTATCAATGGCGATCTGGGTTCTTCTTATCATTGCTTGCGCGCGTCCAGTTTGGTTTGGTGCTCCAGTTGAGTTCCAACCCAAATACCGGGACTTGATGTTAGTCGTCGACCTATCTGGCTCGATGCAGCAAGAAGACATGGAGCTCAACGGCGAATACATCGACCGCCTCACCGCTGTCAAAAAAGTTCTATCGGATTTCGTGGCAAAAAGAAAAGGTGATCGTCTCGGGGTTGTTTTGTTTGGCGATCACGCGTATTTGCAGACGCCACTCACTGCAGACCGTAAAACCGTCATGCAGCAGATTAATCAAACCGTCATCGGCTTGGTTGGTCAACGAACCGCCATTGGTGATGGCATTGGTCTAGGCACGAAAACTTTTGTAGACAGTGATGCTCCGCAACGAGTCATGATTTTGCTTAGTGACGGCAGCAATACTGCCGGTGTGCTCGAACCGCTCGAAGCAGCGGAAATCGCAAAAAAATAACAATGCGACCATTTACACCGTAGGCGTAGGTGCTGGTGAAATGATGGTGAAAGAGTTTTTCATGACTCGCAAGGTTAACACCGCAGCCGACTTGGATGAGCAAACACTAACTAAAGTGGCAGAGATGACTGGTGGACAATATTTTCGGGCGCGAGATACTGATCAGCTCGAAAAGATCTACGACACGATCAACCAGCTAGAGCCCGTGTCAAGCGACACTCAAACTTGGCGTCCGCAGTCAGAATGGTTCCCATACCCATTAAGCGCTGCATTCGTACTGTCGGTATTGTTATTCCTACTGAGGAGAAAACATGGCTGAGTTTATTTTCCTTAACCCTTATTGGCTTTGGGGGCTCATCGCAATCCCTATCGCGCTCTTGCTCAATCACAAATTTAGAGCAAAAAAATCGACACTGATTGCCCCTCACCTAGCTAAAGTGCTCGGACAAAACACGCAGTCCAAACACTATTTTATTCTCTGGGGCATAGCTTGGGCAATTGCCTGTATTGCGCTAGCTGGACCAAGCTGGCAATCCAACGCCCGCCCAAGCTTTGAGTTAAACCAAAACCGCATTTTAGTGCTTGATATGTCTCGCTCGATGTTCGCTACGGACATCAAGCCTAATCGACTCGCGCAAACACGTTATAAGGCGCTGGACTTACTTCCTAAATGGAAAGAAGGGGCTACAGGTCTTATTGCTTACGCTGGCGATGCCTATAACTTAAGTCCACTGACGACTGATTCCAGTACGCTTGCCGGCATTATCGAGAATTTGTCACCAGAGCTAATGCCTTTTCAAGGGGCAAACCTGCCTTCCGCAATTGAATTAGCGCTCAACCAGTTCTCTCAAGCAGGTGTGCAACAAGGCGACATCATCGTGTTAGCTGATGACCTTGATGAGTCAGAACTGTCTCGCGCGTTGAATTTAGTCGAAGGTAAAAACATTCGGATCTCTGTTCTTGCAGTAGGAACCGCTAATGGCGCTCCCATCGCCCTACCCGATGGTTCTCTTTTAAAGACTGCACAAGGCACAACTGTCGTAGCGAAAACAAATCTGAAGAATTTACAAATACTAACAAAGAAAACAGGTGGAATTTTTGTTCCTATTCAGCACACCAATCGCGATGTTGAGAGAATTTCGGCCTTTACGAGCAACGTTGGCAGTCAACTTTCGGCCAAGAAGAGTGAAGAAGTGAGCACTGACTCTCGCTTAAACGGTGGCTTTTGGTTGCTGCCGCTGTTACTTCTGCCTGCAGCTTTACTGTTCCGACGCGGCCTGATTTGGATGTTTGTGGCAACAGTAATACCGATAACTTGGACACAACACGCCGAAGCAAATCCGTTCTTAAATGCCGATCAACGAGGAGCGGAACTCTACAAGCAAGGTGAGTATGAACAGGCGCGAAACCTATTTACAAACCCAAGCTGGAAAGGAGCCGCCAGTTACCAAAAAGGTGACTACGAAGCCGCTATCGAAGCATTTTCTCATGACTCCTCTCCTAACGGCCGCTATAACCTTGCCAACTCTCTGGCGCAAAATGGTCAATTAGAAGAAGCAGCAGAGCTTTAATAAAAAACTGCTTGAAGAAAAGCCCAACTTTGAAGCTGCAAAGAAAAACTTGTCGGTTGTGGAACAGAAGCTGAAACAGCAACAGCAACAGCAACAGCAACAGCAACAGCAACAGCAACAGCAACAGCAACAGCAACAGCAACAGCAACAGCAACAGCAACAGCAACAGCAACAGCAACAGCAACAGCAACAGCAACAAAAGTCTCAAAACGGTGAGAAGGAAGAGCAAGGACAACAGTCACAAAATCAGCAAGAATCTGAAAATAAAACAGAAAAGACAAAAAACAGAGCAACATCGACCGAAACGAGGTGAAAAGCAGGCTCAGGAACAAGGTGAACCAATGCAGGCTCAAGTGCAGCCAAAAAACAACGCATCGGGATGATCCTGAATTCCGTCGTTTAGAAGCAGTCGAAAGCGCTCGCGATCCAAGCTTTTTGATTCGTGCACAAATGCAGCTTCAAGCTCAACAAAAACAACCTCCACAACAATCTCAAAAGGAGTGGTAAGCCCGTGATGAACAAAGGCGTACAACTGATCTTTATTCTTGTGGCCAGCCTATTATCCAGCTTCTCGGTGATGGCACAGACGCTTCAAGCAAGCGTCAATAAAACACAAGTTGCTAAGAATGAAGTGATCAACCTCAGAATCATGGCAGATACTGAGCTCAGCTCAGATGCAATTGACTTTAATGTACTTGAGAACGACTTTTTCTTGGGTCAACCTCGTTATGGGCGCTCCAGCAATAACATTAACGGAAGAAAATCTGTACGTACTGAGTGGAGTATCTCGATTGCGCCGATGAAAGAAGGTGTTCTGACTATTCCGAGCTTTTCCGCAGATGGTATGAGAACGGAGCCAATAAAGCTTCGTGTCACCGCAAGCCAAGCTGAACCCAATCTCGATGACCTATTTAGCTTTAATATCAGTGTCGACAACAGCACGCTGTACCCTCAGCAATCTGCGACATTACGTATGCAGCTTTTGATCAAAGCGGATACCCGCCGTCTTGATAACCCACAAATTGTGCCTCCACAGATTGAAGGCATGAAGCTTGAAGCGATTGGTGGCTTACAGCAGGGACAAAAGATCTTAAATGGATTAGAAGTAGCGGTCATTGAACAGTCGTTTCGCTTAACGGCGAATCAGCCGGGTACTTACACCTTGATAGGTCCTAGACTGACAGGCTCTTACATTTATGGCGACAGCTTGACGGGCTCTACCAAGATCATGCCAATCAACACCAAAGCTGAGCAAATGCCTATCGAGGTAAAACCAATTCCAAGTGAATTTGAAGGGGAATGGCTTCCAGCTTCAGCGTTAGAAATGACGCAGAGCTGGCAAGACGCTCAAGGTAATACACTGTCGGTTAATGCGCTCAACACTGTCAAACAGGGCTCTTCACTCACTCGAACCATTCAAATTAAAGCTCGCGGAACACAAGCCGAATACCTTCCACGAGTAAGTATTGATTATCCAAGTTCACTACGGGTCTACCCAGAACAGCCTCAATTCGACAGCGCGAGAGATGGCACCGTTATCATGACCGTGAAGCAAGTCATTATCCCCACTGAGGCTGGGTCATATACCTTGCCGGGATACCATTTGAACTGGTGGGACAGCCAAAATGATGAAGCGAAAAAAGCGACGTTACCAGAGCTACAATTAGAAATAGAGCAAAGTGACACCGGGCTTATCACATTGCCGGAATCGCCTCTGCCAACACCACCTGAGTCAGCCATCAGTCCCGAACCAAACGGTGGAGTGAGCAGCCTCTGGCAAACCCTGACCTTTGTTTTCGCTGGGCTTTGGGTGGCGACGTTAGGAATCGCGATTTGGGCATGGAAGAAGCGTCCTATGACGGCGAGTAAAACGGTTTCGAATACCGAGCAACCTCTTTGCGTTGATGCGTTGAAAAAAGTCATCAATGAAGGGGACGCTGCTAAAATTGAACGCTCAGTAAACGAGTATCTAAACACTCACCGAGACAGGTTAAGCTCTGGTGATGTGCAGGCAGTAAAACAAGAACTTGATGCCATGAACCAAGCACGTTTTAGTGCCAATCAACAACCTTGGCATCCAGACTCGCTACTGGCAAAAATTCAAAACCTTGGAAAAGCAAACGTAACGAAAACCGACCACCATCTAGAAAAACTATAAAGCAAAATGGCAGCTCAAGAGAGCTGCCATTTTTCTTGTGCGGCCAAACTCACTTTAGCAGTTTTATCTAAAAATCAACCAAACTGTCTCAGTAACTTTGATGTTATGAGCATCACTTATTCAACAAAAGCTTGATGCTCGTACTCATATCGCCTTACGCAATTTCGACCATGACTCTTCGCTTGGTAGAGTGCCTTATCCGACAACTGGTAAAGATGGTCGAAATTAAAGTCTTTACCTTTCGTTTTGTAGCAAGAATAACCGACTGACACGGTGAGCAGCTCCCCTTCTGGGTTGTGTTGGTGTTTGATGCCTTCATCTTCAATGCATTGACGAATACGCTCCGCTCTCTGCTTTACCGCCTCCTGATCGGAGCCGATCATTAGTAACACAAACTCTTCTCCACCAATGCGACAGAAAACCTCGTCTTCACCTTTGGTATGATGATCCAAGATATGACCCACGCGCATTAGTGCGATATCCCCTTCAAGATGGCCATAGTGATTATTAAACAATCCAAAGTGATCAATATCAATCAGGATAAGACCAAAGGACATCGCTTCCTCACACTCTAGCGCGCAATATTTCTGCATCACATGTTCTAACATACGGCGATTGCCAAGACGTGTCAGAGGGTCAAGTTTAGAAAGCACCTCAAGCTGTCGGTTGGCTTCCTCCAACTCTTTGGTTCGGTTCTGTACTTCTAGCTCCAGGTTTTCGTTTAATCCGCGAATCGCCTCTTGCGCTTGAGTGCGCTGCAAAACCTCCGCTAGACTGGAAGCGAACATACGAATCACTTCACGTAGCTGAGAAGTCAGCGGCGCGCGCGTCAATAAGTTATCAACGGCAATAAAGGCGATGGGCCCGCTGCTATTCGAAGTCAAAACCGTCATCGCAGCCCAGCCAAAGCCGACAATATTACAGTCATGATAAATAGGAACGGATTCCTCAAATGCAACTTCACTAGGTACGGCGCGAGCTAAATTGATCAACGAAAAGTCTTGTGTCTCACCAAAGAAATAAGACTCATCCACCACATTGCCTTGAATGTCAGTCCCCCAAGTACCTTGCATGTATGAGCAGTTTTCATCGGTCAAAAACACCGCCATCCGATCAATACCAAGATTTTTGATGGCAAAAGTGACGGCCGATTTACATACATCACTGACGGTTGTACAGCGTGATAGCTCAACCATGCTTGAATGCAACATACGCACGTTCTGCTCTTGGCGCTTTCGAATGTAAATTTGTGAGAAAAGGGAGCCAAACGAGTCCAACATCTGTTTTTGATACGCTGTTATCGGCTTGCGATGAATAAAGTTATCAAGCGCGAACCAACCAAATGGCTCATTGCCATCACGTAGAATCAACATCGCGTTCCACCCCTGCCCAACCACTTTACCTGCTGTGTATATCGGCGCATCTTCTACGATCACTAGGTTGCTCTCAAGGCTTGACAGCGCAGCGATGTATTCTTCGCTCAGTTGATGTAAATCGTATTGCGTGTGGAATTCATCAATGGTGATGCCTGATTCATCCGTGCCGTACGTTCCACTGAAACTGCGCTTTTTCATGTCCAAAAGCATCAGTGTGGAGCGATCAAACCCCAACCGTTGACGTAGCGCTTCGACGGCTTTGTAATACAAATCTTTTAAGGAATCAGGGTTGGAGATCTCGAGAGCAACTTGCTGAACTAACTTCATGTTCTCGATAAAGCGCTCGCGTTGGTTAATTTCATCGACATATTGCGCTTCACGAATGTCTCTGTGTCTCATCTCTTGCGACGCATTTTTCTCGGCGCGAATGCACTGCCAACGCGCCGCTGCAAGCTGCATTGCATCATAGCTTTCTTCATAGATATTGTGTGCCGTGCGAGCATGAACAGATTGAATCAGTAGGTAGGTGCGTTTGATAGGCGTGTTATCGAGCATCATTATGTAACTATCTCCACCTAAATCTTGGGTGTGGTTCCAGTTACAAGTATTGATCGCCAGAGGAATGATGCTTTCAGAAGTGTCAAACTGACTCGCCCACTCCCAGAAGCTGTCAGGATAGCTTTGGATTGGGTAAAGCTCCCCGCGAGAGAAACTCACAGAATAACGGGGATTAATTGAAGGATCTTCAAAAATGGCTAAGGCTTGAGGGGAGAGCAAACTCTCTAAATGATCAAATATCGCCTCCGCTAATAAGCGATGATCCCTCGTTGAAGACACTTTTCTTGTAAAACTTCTTAAACTCACCCTACCAACCTAATCTACTTTTTTATTCTCGATAAAAAACTACTTAGGCCATCATATGCAATCAATACAATCAAATTTGAGCTGTTAAGTCATTCGCAAAATTATCAGACTTAGTTTCACATTCGAGAGCTCTTCAGCACTTTTATAACCGCATTTCACATAAGTTACATGTTCTATAAAAAAGGGAGGGATATTTGTGCTTCCTTGCAAGAATTATTGGTATAGGTTGGTGTTATAAATCCGCAGCTTGAAAAGAAAAAGGCCCCTCACAAAGAGGGGCAAAGTTACCATCGCTTATAGTTATTTAGTTATGCTTGTAAATATGGCGAATTAACCGAAATCACCATTTACGTAGCCTTGAGTTCGGTCGTCTTGAGGGTTGCTGAAGATCACTTGAGTATCGTTATGCTCAACCAGTTCACCCATTAGGAAAAACGCAGTGCGGTCAGAGATACGACGCGCTTGTTGCATTGAGTGAGTCACGATAACGATGGTGTAGTTCTTCTTCAGCTCTTCCATCAGTTCTTCGATTTTATGTGTCGCAATTGGGTCAAGTGCCGACGTTGGTTCATCCATCAGGATTACGTCCGGCTCCATCGCGATAGTACGCGCGATACACAGACGCTGTTGCTGACCACCCGATAGACCAAATGCGTGTGACTTCAGACGATCTTTCACTTCGTCCCAAAGTGCTGCGCCGCGTAGTGAACGCTCTACCACTTCGTCAATGTGTTTCTTGTCTTTGATACCTTGAGCACGTAGGCCGTAAGCCACGTTTTCGTAGATGCTCATCGGGAATGGGTTTGGCTTCTGGAACACCATGCCAACCTTGATGCGAAGATCCGCGACATCAATGTTGCCGTAAATGTCTTCGCCGTCCATCGCCAATTTACCCGTAATTTTCACGCCTTCTATTAGGTCGTTCATGCGGTTCAAACAACGTAGAAGCGTTGATTTACCACAACCTGACGGGCCGATAAGTGCCGTTACTTGGCGAACTGGAATTGGTAGGTTGATCGATTTCAGTGCTTGGTTTTCACCGTAGAATAAGTCTAGGTTTTCAATATCAAATTTGTTCATTTTCTTAATCTCTTAAATCTTGAATTCGTGTCTTTTAACGTGCGTTCTTAATTAGTGTTGTTAGTAAGTTGCGGTGTTAAAACGTCTAGCGATCAGTTTCGTTACCATGTTGATCAGAAGAACAACCACGATAAGCACTGTTGCGGTACCGTAAGCCTGATTCCATTCTTCAACGGTAAACAGTTCGGTAGTCAGTTTGTATAGGTGAACGGTTAATGTACGACCGGAGTCCAACAGAGAATCTGGAATACGAGCAACCATACCTGCTGTCAGGAATACTGGAGCAGACTCACCAATGACACGACCAATACTAAGAATGACCGAGGTTAAGATACCTGGCATTGCGCTCGGAAGAATCAAACGCCAGATAGTGTAAATTTTTGAAGCGCCAAGGCCGTAAGAGCCTTCACGATACGTTTGAGGCACTGCCATTAGTGCTTCTTCCGTAGTACGGATGATCACTGGCAGAATAAGAATACTTAGAGTCAGTGCACCCGACAGAATCGAGAAGCCCAGACCAAGAATTGCCACGAAGAACGTCATACCGAATAGACCGAAGATGATCGACGGGATACCCGCCAACGACTCAGTACAGAATCGGATAATTTTTACCAATCGGCTACCGACTTTCGCGTATTCGGTTAAGTAGATTGCCGTCATGATACCCAGTGGCGCCGCTACCGCGATGGATGCGATAACCATGTAGATGGTCGAGACGATCATCGGGAAGATACCGTGCTCTTCACCAGTACGTGTGTAGTTATCAGTAATGAAGTTCCAATCTACGTGTTGTAGACCATTTGATAGGATGTACCAGATAATCCAGAACAAAAAACCTACCGTCAGTGCTGCCGAAATCCAAACCAAAGCGTTAAAGACGTTATCTTTGAACTGGCGAGCTTGTTTTAGTTTTGCGCGATCCATAATAGTCACCTTTAACGAGCGATTACTTCGCTTTTTCTCGGTTTAGGTAAAGAAGTACAGCGTTCAACGACATGATGAAGACCAGAAGTACAACACCAGTGGCGTAAAGAGCGTTGGCGTGAATACCACTTGCGTAAGACATTTCAATCGCGATGTTTGCGGTTAGCGTACGTGCCGAATCTAGGATGCCTTCTGGCATAGCAGGTGCATTACCCATCACCATGATGATCGCCATTGTCTCACCTAGAGCACGGCCAATACCCAAAATCACACCCGTCATGATGCCTGAACGAGCCGCTGGAACGAGCAATTTGAAGATTGTGTATATTTTCGAAGCGCCAAGAGCCAAAGAGCCTTCTTTGTATGCGCGAGGCACAGCTCGAATAGACGTTTCAGATACCGTGATTACGGTCGGTAGAATCATCACACCAAGCACGATGATACCTGCCAAAATCGTGTTACCCGCAGGGACATTAAAGATGTTTTGAATCAGCGGTACGATGATGACCAAACCAAAGAAGCCATAAACCACAGACGGGATACCTGCCAAAAGCTCAACTGCAGGACGAATAATATCCGCAAGACGCTTTGGTGCGATTTCGGCAATAAAGATAGCCGTCAGCACACCAATTGGTACACCAACGATTACCGCACCTGCCGTCGATACAATAGATGCAACAATCATTGTCGCAACACCGTAAAGTGCAGGCGGCAGCCAGTTTTGTCCAAGAACGATGCCCGATACACCAGCTTCTTGGAATGCCGGGATACTTTCTCGAACAATAAAGTAAGCAATAACGGCTAATGAGACGATGCCGATAACGGCACTGGTTAGGAACAAGCCGTGGAAGATACGCTCTTTCCAGTCTACGCGACGTTTCTCGCGCAGGCCGGGCTTGCTGATAGCTTTAGCGTCAGTATTCATAAGCTTTTCACTATTTGTTGCGATGGTCATTTAAAAATCTCACGGTTCTGGGCGTTTTGCCGGTGAACACTATGGATAGAAAAGGCTCAGCCCTAAATGGTGGGCTGAGCAAACTTAAGAGTCCCGATAAAATTAGTGAACTGAGATGTAACCGTTTTGGTCAACTAGCTTTTGCGCATCTTCAGTTAGCATCCAGTCTAGGAATTTTTGCGTTTCAGCTGATGGCTTGCCTTCTTTGTAAAGAACAAGGAATGGACGAGCTACTTTGTAAGAACCGTTTTTCACGTTAGCCACTGTTGCATCAACACCGTCGATTGCTAGAGCGTTAACTGTGTTGTCTACCGTACCTAGTGAAATGTAGCCGATTGCGTATGGGTTAGATGCAACCATTGTTTTGAGTGCGCCGTTACCGTTTGCAACTTGAGCACGTTGAGAGATAGCTGATACCTTCTTACCAGAAATCTTCATTTTAAGAGACATGATGTCTTCAAATGCGCCACGAGTACCTGAAGCCGTGTCACGAGTAATTGCTACGATTGGCTTGTCTGCACCACCGACTTCTTTCCAGTTTGATACTTCGCCTTTGTAGATTGCAGTCACTTGCTCTGCTGTTAGGCCAGGCAGTTTGTTTTGTGGGTTAACAACCACTGCGATACCATCACGAGCAACCACTTCTTCGATTAGTGTTGATTCTTTTTCAGAGTCTTTTAGATTACGAGAAGACATACCAAGGTCTGCTGAACCATTTTTTGCTGCTTTAACACCAGCTGAAGAACCAGGGCCTTGAACTTCGATAAATACGTTAGGGTTCTTCTTCATGTACGTTTCAGAGAAAACTTCCATCAGTGGAGTTACGCTGCTAGAACCCACTGCAGAGATAGTTTCTTTAGCAGAAACAGGAGTCACTGCCATTGCGCCTAGAAGTGCGATTGCACCGATTACTGTCTTTTTCATCACAATTTCCTTAAGTGGCTTTATTGCCGTTGTGTTTCACTTGAACGGTGCTCACTTTAGAATTTGAATATGACAGTTGTGTTTCACTTAGTTGAACCCTCTATGACACGTTGTCATTTCTGTATATTAATTCCGCGACTGATCCCTCTACCGTTTTTAGCTTAGCGCTTTTATAAATTGCCGCGCGCTCAAAATGATAACTCCATCGATTTTGGTACATTTCATAACAATTGGATATGAGTAAGTCATTGATTTGACGAATGTGGCAATTAAAATCGAGATGCTTATTTATAAAAAAGATAATAATCAAACCGATAGAGGGTCAATCATGCGTCAATTTCTTAGTACGCTTTCTATTAAACTTCAGGTCTTTTTACCTGTTCTATTCACCGTTGTATTACTCGTCATTGGATTGAGCGTCGGAATCGGCAAGCTCGACCAAGCATTCAATAAGGTTTCCACTTCCACCAACAAGCTGATCATTCATAAAGAGGAACTCAGCGCCATCGTAGACAACACCTACGCCATGCGCATCAAAGCCATTTACAGTCTATTTAGAGCCGAAGATGTCCAATCTCTCAACCAAGAACTGTCTGAACGACAAAACAAAAACCGCGACTTTCTGAATTCCATCGATAGCCTCCCAGGCGTTCAAACCGAAGTGAATGCCATGCGCAAAGCCATGGATCACTATGTTGATTTCACGCGCGTCACCATGACACCTCTGCTCACCACCAAGCACTCTTCTGGCTACACCACATCCGATTTCAATCAAAAGTACGAATCTGCGATGGCAGAATACCGATTGGCTGGCGAAGCGATGATCAACGCCATCGACAACCTGTCTAAGCAATTGAATCAAATCGTCACCGATGAAGTCGAAACGAATGGCGAACAGCATTCAACCACGCTCACTTACAGCGCGGTCACGCTTGCAGTTATCTTGAGTGCCGCTTCGCTTATTAGTTGGATACTAGCCAGCTATATCGTTACACCGATTCGTAACCTTCAAGGAACCATGCAAGAAGTCGCGAAGGGAAATCTATTGGTTAAAGCCGAAGCCATCGGAAAAAACGAAGTGTCGCAACTGGCTCAGGATGTAAACCAAACCATCAACAAACTGCGTGAAACCGTGAGTGCATTAGTTCGAATTAGTGAGGATGTGGCATCAGCATCGACCGAGTTAGCGACTGTTATGACTCAAAGCAGCGTTAACTCAGATCAAGAAAAGCAAGAAGTTGAGCAAGTGGCTTCGGCAATCAACCAACTAGAATCGACCGCAGCTGAAGTGTCGACCAATGCACAAGAAGCCGATAGCGCATCAAATCAAGCAAGCATGCTTACCTCACAAAGTCTGAGCATGTTTGAGGAAAGCACTCGCGCAAGCGAAAAAATGGCAGAACAACTCAACGAAGCCGCAGCCGTCGTGACATCGCTGAAAGATCAATCAGAACACATTGGTCGCGTGATCGAAGTGATTGAAGGCATTTCTGAGCAAACCAATTTGCTTGCACTGAATGCAGCGATCGAGGCTGCACGAGCGGGCGAAAGTGGCCGAGGCTTTGCGGTAGTCGCCGATGAAGTACGTATGTTAGCGGCGCGAACTCAGGAATCGACGAAAGAGATCCAAACCATCATCGAAGAGCTTCAGCAGCAATCGGGTCACGCAAATGAAAGCATGCACTCTAGCTTAGCCATGTTGTCAGACAACCAAGCTCTGGCACAAGAAGTTAGCCAATCACTTGCTAATATCAGTAACGCTATCGCCGATCTGAACTCAATCAACACTCAAGTGGCGACCGCATCAGAAGAGCAGAAACAGGTCACGGCTGATATCAACAACAACTTAACGAACATCTATGAACTAGTGAGCCAGAACGTGACTGGCATTACGCAGTCCGCCTCTGCCGCTCAAGAACTTTCTGGCCTAGCGGAAAACCAAAAGCACCAACTTAAGCAGTTCCAAGTTTAAACATTCTGCTCAACACGATAAGTGCCAAAGGTTAGAAAAGAAAAAAGCTCCGCACTGGCGGAGCTTTTTATAAAGGCAAAGCTATCAATCTTTATTAACGTAATAAGTATTATTCATCTGTCACTAACAAGAGAGAGCTTTTGAAACTTGAGTCTAATGGATCTCTATTGAAAACCTCACCATTAGTCGTATCAAGAGTAGCAACATGCTTACCGTCACCATTAGGTGTGTTACTCCAGATATTACGTCCTAAAATATCGTCCTTGTCTGTCAGTGTATAACCGCTCGCAAAGCCTGTACCATTCATCGCTGGGCTATAGCAAGCTTGCTCCGTTAACGATACCAACTCTTTAATATTTGCTAGTCGCCAATTCTTTTTGCCAGCAAAGTTGTGTAGAGGGTGGTTACCGGACGGATTACGAATTTGTTGGGCCGTAGACAGCGCGAATTGCCATGACATCGTAGCTCGCGTTCCGGTGCATTCTTCGTTTGCTGCATTCCATGTCATACCGACTGGACAGCGCATCCATGTAAGACCTGTTTTTAAGTCAGTTACAGTTCCCTTATCTGAATAAGTGTAACGTGTATTAGGTGCTGTTTTAGCAAAATCAGTCGAACACTCTTGTGCTGCCATTGCTACTTGAGAAGCCAACACAAGAGATAGCGCGGTCATTAGTTTCTTCATCTTATTGTCCCTTAACTGCTACTAGACGGATTGGGAATTGGTAGGAATCATAGGCATCTTCACTTGTACTGCTTGAGCGAATCTCAACGAATGAAGTGGCCCCTCTATCTGCGCCCCGAGAGACAATTGCGGGGAAATAAATCTCACCATCCATGAGCTGTGATGATGTGTCCGTAAACCTAAAACCATCATGCCAAAACGCACCTTTTTCTAAATAAGGGCTGCCTAAAGTTTGCTGTGGGAAGTATTTGACATTAAAACCATACACATTGTTCGGTTCATATTCTGTGCTCGGCGCAAATAGTGTCTTTTCCCCAAAATCTAGTAAGTCATAAGTTTCACGGTAAGTAGGCAGGCGCCAACCAGTGATTCCACATAACGATTGTTTGTTTATGTACTCAACGTATTGGCTCGTAGTACAAATTTCATCGCCCACCTCTTTACAGCCCGCAAGATCTACATCTTTGCCAAATGGCTTAAATGTTTCAGACTCAAACGCAAATAGGCGGTCTTTAAATTGAATAGAGCTCGCATCCGCACTCTTGTTTTCCCAAACAAGACCAGTACGCTCATCCAAAGTGCAAGACCATTCTGTGGCATCTGAAGCTAAAGCAGCGCCTTGTGAATCTAGCTTAACGAACTTAAAGCCTGCGCCTGTCGACGTTTGCTTGTCCTGTTTGTCGAAGCCGTATTCCGCATCTTGACCAGGGTAAGAAGCTTGAACCTCTGCAACGTCTGCAGCGCCATCAGCAAAGTGAAGAATGGCCCCCGTATCGTTACTACCAACCGTTTGTTCAGCAACCGCTGCAATTTCTTCAGCAAATGCACTCACTTCCGCTTCAGACAAAAGATCAGAGGCTAGCGATTTACCTTGGAAGCTAAGACTTTGAGCAAGCAGCGCTACGCCTTTGGTCATTTGTTGTGGTTGCATCGCAGCTAATAGCGCAACCGTGTTTTGCTCTAGCTTGTCTAGCTCGCTGGCTTCTGCGTTAGACATCACCGAACCATTCAGCGAAACGCCTACACTAGCCAGTTGCGCTTTAACAATCTCTTCAGCTTGAGCAACGGTTTTACCGTCAACCACAAGACCTGCGAGCAATGTTGTTACACCATTTACTGTGTTACCCGTGGCTAAGTTTTGGCCTGGAGCTGCAAGACGCAACGTTTGGTTTGAGCCTTGATCAACTTGGGCAAGAATCGTGCTAGTCAAAATGTTCTTGTCGCTTGACGTCAGGGAGAACTTACCAGCATTATCCGTTTTAGCACTCGGTTCAGTAGTATCACAAACGTAGTTCTGGTTTAAATCGATACATACTGGCGTATCAAGAAGTGTACCTGCAGAAACGATGGTGCCAGCTACATTATAGGTCGGTGTTGACGTGTCACCACCAGAACCACCGCCACAACCAGCTAGGGCTAGTGACATAGCAACGAAAGAATATTGAAACTTCATAAATTTTGTCTTCTTTAGATTTTAATTAACGAGAACGAATCACTCTCACCATTGAAAGCAGGAAAAGTCCTAACAAGGTCCAAGGCGAACCACTGCCACCTGAACCACCACTGCTTTCTTTAGTGGTATCAGCACTACACTGATACTGAGCAAAGTGACTAACACCCCACTCTTTCAACACCCCAGAGTTCCCTGACACGCGGTCAGATACTTCGAGACGCCAAGTACCCCAACTCGGTTGACCGACAAGTGCTTGTAACTCCTCGTCATACTGAGCGGTGAAGTAACCTTTAAATCCATTGGTATTGCTTGATTGATGGCTAAGTAGCACGACCGATTTGCCTTGTGGAGACACTAGCGTCACTTGCAGATCCTGCAGTGAGTCATGTTCGATGTTCAGGTAAACCGCAAACGAATCATCAATCGTGCGTGACTTGTCCGATAGCGTCTGAGAGAACAATCTGTCACCCAACTCCGGCAAAGCGGAGTTCACTGGTTGAGGCTGGATATCGAGCTCTGGCGTACCATTAACCAGCATCAACTTTTCACTCCACTGGTGAGTCTTTAAGCCTTCAGCAAATTGGTAATCCAATGAGATAGAGGAATCGAATTGCGTGCCACATGTCAGACCGCTTGGTAATGCCACCTTCATTGAGGTCGAGTCAGAAAGCGGTTCATCAAAGTCAAAAACGGATGCGTTATTTAGCTGCCATTGCCCTTTGATGCTCGCTTCGCGGCCAGTTTGGCTCAGGCTCACTCCCACGTCTTGACCTTGTGCGATGTATCGAGCGTCATAGCGAACGCGAAAAGGCGCTTTAAGCAAGTTGTGTTTGTTGAAGCTGTCCGTCAGGAACTGGGCATAGTCTTTATTTGGGAACAACGTGCTTGCGGCAAACACGGTGGACTCCGCCAAATCATGCATTTTTACACCACGACCAATACCGTACATGCCTTCAAGAACAATGGCGTCAAACTCGCGGAACACGCTATCGGTATCATCACCATATCGTTCAACCGACGCTTTAAGTGCTTGGAACAGTGGCGTTGACCACAGCTCGTCGCCTAGTTCACCGCCCACACTGACGTGCGCTGGATACTCTGAACTCTCGAAGTAACGCGCTCTTTGGTTCCATAAGCTACGAGTTGTTTTGCGTGTTCCGAACATACCGTCCCAGTTGAACACCGTATCTAACTCGAATTCTTGGCCACGGCGAGCTGCGTCTAAATACTGTGTTCGGTAGCTCGCGCTGCCCGCCCAGTAATCACCAACACCTTCTCCAATCGCGCCAGTATGGCCATACGCCCAATCAGGAACGATTTGATAGTGAATCCCGTGTCCTAGCTCGTGCAAAATCACATCTGCATCTGCAGCATCTGGAGATACTCCGCCAACGCCTAACATCAGCGCACTCGAACCTGTGTAGTAAGAAGAGTTGTCGAGCGCTAAACCACGCCCATCAAAACGAAGCGGTTCGTCAAATAAGTCATAGCTCAAGCTCGATAAGTACTGCAGTGAGCTGTCAAGATGGTAAAACGCCATCAACTGCAAAAAGGCATTCTCGCCAAGTTGAGCGCTTTGCATCGCTTTTACATCCGCAAAAGATTGAACCCCCTCAGGCGGCAAAATACTGCTTGTATCACGCACAGGCTCTGCACCTACCGCAGGTGAAGACAGTAATGCAAGTGCATCCACCTGTTTAACGCGCTCGTTAGCTAGGTAGAACTTGCCACCAGACTGCAAAACTTGAATCTGCTTCTCAACATATTGAAGTGGCTGCGGATAATCCTCTAACGAATTCCAAGCAGAATCAGGCGCAGCTTGTTGTTGCATTGTACGTAAATCAGGATCAAAGAGTGAGACGGGAACCGTTACTAACTCACCAGAGCTCAATGCTGGCGGCTCGGTCACTTCCAATCGAACAGGCAGTTCCAGTTCTCCGGCTGGCATCGCCTCACCATTACGAATCACCGTATCTTCAAGGCTTTTGAAAATACGTTCAACTTGGCTGTCTTGGTTAGTCGACAGCACAATGGTGCGTTGCGGTTGATACTGCCCATCGACCCACACATCAAAGTTGTAATGATCTCCGAGCTGAGAACGAGTTTGATAGCGAAACTTAAGTTCGCCAGCGCTAGCGTAATTGGCTTGTAAATAGCGCAGCGCTTCGGCTTGGTTCGTGACCGTAATGGCAGCGCTAGGGTAATCCCACTCGGCAGCGTTCGTCACTTGAACGCCTGCTAACGTAAGAGAAAGCGCCAAAAGTTTGAGTTTCATGCTGGGCTCCTACTAAAAGATGTACTTCGCGTTAACCGTAAAGTAACGACCTGGTTCCGTTGAGTAGCGTTTGCTCTCATCTGCTATGCCAGCAACGTCTTGGTAGCGAATGTATTCTTTGTCGAACAGGTTGATGATGGTCGCACTCAAACGAAAATCTTTGGTGATTTGGTAACTTGCCCCCAAATCGAGCGTGTTCCATGAATCTGTTTGTGCGCACTCGGTCTTTTGTCCAAGTAACGTTTGGCAACTCGGTACACGATCCATCGAACCAGCCCAGTTCCACGTCGCGAACGCATTAAAGTCTTGCTGCTGATAGTTCAACCCAACATTGCCCTCGAAAGGTGTGATGCTACGAACGTACTCGCCTTCGGCGTCCTTTCCGTCAACATAACCAAGCTTGGTACTTAGCCTCCAAGACGAAGTGAGAGCGTACGCGGCAGAAAGCTCGGCGCCGTAGGTTTCAACGCCGTGTAAGTTTTGGTATTGCTTGATGTAGTTACCGAAGTTATCTTGCCCTGTGGTAACTACATCAATGAAGTTTTGGAACTTGTTGTAAAACGCAGAAACGTAAAGTTGCGCGTGCCCATTATCGAATTTGTTACCGATTTCAAAGGAGTCCGAAGTTTCAGCCTCTAGGTCCATGTTCGGTGCAATGACAAACGGCGTTAGCGGCACAAAGTCATGGTTTACGAAGCCATACGCTTTGTCGTATTCCGGAGCACGATAACCGTGGTTATAAGATACATAAGCGATGTTATTGGCAAACACTTCACGAGAAATCGATAGGCTTGGAGATACCTCTGAGCTATCCATGTCTTTTAATGGGAAGCCGCCCACTTCACCCTCACCGTCCGGTGTTAGACGATGCGCATCAAAGCGCAGGCCGCCTGTAATGGTCCATTTATCCAGCTCCACCATGTCTCGAACGTACAGACCAATGTTATAAGCGCGAGCAGGAGCGAAAGGTTGTTTGGTCGAAGGCGTTACCCCGTTCCAATCAATCTTGGAATCGCTATCTGTGCGTTCATAATAGTCAGTAGAAAGCTCGATACCGTAAGCCAATTGGTGCTCAGCATTTGCAGCATAAATCGTATTGGTGAAATCACCACGGAAGCCAATTGTTTCATCAATGAAGGTTTTGTGTTCTAGCTCGCGACGTCTAACAGTCAAACCATTGTGGTCAACTTGTCTCATTAAACGATTCGTGTCTTCCACCACTTCGGTGTGGCGCCAGTAGACCTTTGTATCTAACTCTTCGAACCAAGTTGGATTAATCGGTGTAACCTCTGCACCAATGTAAGCGCTGTACTCTTTTGTCGATTCATCTTCTGCGAAGTCTTCGATATGCCATTTGCCATCCTTCTGTATAGATGGCGAACCTTCCAGGCGTTGTTGGTCTTGCCGATAAAGTTCAGCACGCGCTTTGACCATCACTTCATCATTGAAGAAATGATTGATGGCGTATGACGCGCTGTAACCATCCAAATCGCGGTTGTACAAATCTTGGCTGAAGTTACGCGTCTCTTCACCTTGCCAATACGCCGCGTTGACTAAGCTTTCAGTGTCGCCAGAACGAAATGCCAGATTGCTCGCGCCTTTGTATTTATTGCTGATCCCCGTGTACGTGCCCGTGGCATCAACATAAAAGTCACGATCTTTTAAAAACTCGCCAGGCTGTTTGGATTTTAGAATCACAGCGCCACCGATAGCACCAGAACCCAAGACTGAGGAGCTCGCCCCTTTCACTACTTCTAATGATTCAAGATTAGAAAGATCAAACGTATCGCGGCCCACTTTGTCATTGCTGTCATTCGCACCAAAACCGTCTGCTGAGCGAATGCCGTCACGAATGATCATAATGCGGTTACCCGTCATGCCTCGAATCGTGATGTTTTGTGGACGCCCAGCTCCGCCAGAAACACTTACCCCAGGTTCATGACGCAGCGCATCATAAAGCTCTGTTTCGCCCTTTTGTTCAATCTCTTCGCTAGTGACAACTGCGACGCTGCCTGCTAGTTCAGACATTGGTTGTTCAATCCGATTCGCCGTCACCACGACCTCTTCCATAGAGAAAACGTCAGATTTGGCGTGCACTTGGCTGGCAGCTAGTACCGAAAGTACTGCCGCTGACACTGGGGTAAGCTTCATTTACTGCTCCGCTTTAGATGTTTTAATTAGTGATAAAAGAAAGGCGTATTCTTTTGCTTGTTGTTCTTGCGCTTGTCGTGGGTCCATTTGGTGGCCCGAATTAAAATCGGTCTGCAACAAGTACGGCCCGTCGCGCTCACTTAGCGCGGAAACCTTGGCGAGATACTTGGCGCCTTCCCAATAAGGCACGCGCTGGTCGATCAAACCGACTTGAACCAGTATGGGTGGGTAAGCGTCTTTATGAATGTTGAGAATTGGATCGTACGCTTTCATTAGCGCCAGTTGCTCAGATTTGGTTGGGTTACCCCATTCGCCATACTGCTGTGTGGTCAGCGGAAGTGAGGTATCCGACATGCTTGCTACCACATCAACAAAAGGTACTTTAAGCACGACACCTGAAAACAATTTAGGGTCTTGATTAACCGCTCCCGCGACCAACGTGCCACCAGCACTTGAACCGATGGCAAAAATCTCTCTATTGCCGCGTTCAAACGTTTGCATCGCCTTAGCGGCCGCGACAAAATCACCAATAGAATTGGCTTTTCGTACACCACGGCCTTGCTCGTGCCACTCATCGCCAAAATACCCACCGCCGCGAACATGGGCGATAGCGTAAATCACGCCTTGGTCGAGCAAGCTTATGACTTGAGGCATAAAGTACGGTTTCATCGTAAAACCATATGCGCCATAACCGTAAATCATCACGGGTGATTTCGCGTGTAATTTGTCTTTGCGATACGCCAAAGAGACCGGGACAGAAACACCATCGTGCTTGATAAAAATGCGTTGGGAGACATAACGTTGACTATCAAAATCTTGGTAAGCATCTTGAGAATACAAGGTTTTAGTCAGCGTTTTTACATCGAACTCTTCCCACTGAGGAGGCGTAGTCATCGACATGCTTCGTATACGAATCTTGTTTGATTCAAAATCGCCCAACGTGCTCAACCAAGCGACATTGCCATCCTGTTCTAATGGCAGTATCACTTTTTCCTGACCTTGGTATGAATACACCGTCAATGTCGCTACGTTGTTCGGCTTACTGAGTGCCACAACTCCTGCATCATAAAGGTAGAACTGGTCAAGCGGTTCACGAGGGGTCGTAAAGCGTTGCCATGTTGCGCTAAGAGGTGCTAGATCGGTTTGATAAAGTGCAAATGTACCTTCAAGGTTGCTGTTGATATAAACGCGCCCTTTCGCCACATCCGCGTAATATTCCACGCCTGCTTCCGGCACTCTCAGTGAATCGCTTACGGTGCCCGTTTCTAGATCAACAAGCTTCTGCTCTGTGGTTGACTCGTTGTTGCTTTGCAGCACCACGTAACGGCTATCTGCCGCACGGTAGAAAGAAAGTAACCAATCTGATTTGTATTCGTGCCATACAACTGTTTTAGCCAAAGATTCAGTGGAGATGCGTAGGATCTGATGAGGTCGCTGTGTACGCATTTCCTTCGAAACGAGGTAAGCCATCTTACCATCAGGTGAAAGCAATACACCGCTATCGACGTGCGTTGCCAGCTCCGTAGATTGGCCAGAGAGTAAATCAACAACCACGGCGCGATATTGCTCGCTTCCATCAATATCTTCAGTGAAAAGCAACGTGTCTCCGCTTACTTGCCACTGCCCTACTTGATAATACGGATATGCAGATTGACGTTCAGAGAAATCAAATACTGTGTTCTCTTGTGCATACTGGTTCGAACGTGATAGCAACACATAACCACTGTCACGACGCGTTAACGTCCATTCGCGTCCATTTACGATCGACCATGGTTTATCACCTTTATCTGCCACCATGGCTTCCCACTGCGCGAGCAGATCTTGCGTCAACGTCTGATATTTTTTTTGATGCTGTTCAGTCTTACGGTTCTGCTCTGTTAGGTAGGTAAGAACTCGCTCATCTTTACGAGCGTCATCTCGCAACCAATTAAAGTCATTAACGGCAAAGCAAGAACTAGAGGTAATTATGAGCCCTAAAAAAACATGAGTAAATTTCATATAGAGAGCGAATTCATTTATAGGATTAATACAATGGCGCGTATTCTGCCCTTAAATAAAAATGAGATCAATTATCATTTTCATAATCATGTGAAATTTTTATCTAGTATGTGAGGAAAAACGTTTGCTTGGACCGAGTTGATAAAACTTAATACCTCTCTAAATTAGCGATCTATGCTGTTTATATAAAACCAGATAAATATAAAAGCCTAGCAAACACGTTAGTACAGAAAGACATCATTTCGCCTAGAGATAAGCATAAAAAAACCCGAGTGCGAACACTCGGGTTTTGAAAAACTAAAATCAGTTGAAAACTGGAGCGACTTTTACTCTTCAGAGTTTGGTGCCGCTGGCTTTTTCTTCGGGATGAACACATCATCACCCACTGATACGTTTTTGTAGAAACTCTTGTCACGTTTAACAGGTTTCTTAGCCGACTTCTTCGCTTGAGGGCGTGATTTCTTCGCTGTCGCTTTCTTGTTACGGAAATCTGGCTTAGGTGGCTTCAGGCCTTTGAACTTACCTTTCAGATCTTCGAATACTGAAAACTCAAGATCTTGTTGTAGGTAAGCTTCTACACGTTTAAAGCTATCCCAGTCTTTTGGACCAACAAGAGAAATCGCATCACCCTTGTTACCAGCACGGCCCGTACGGCCAACACGGTGTACATATTCTTCAGTATGCTTTGGCATATCGAAGTTAATGACGTGTGTTACTGTCGCAATATCCAAGCCACGAGAAGCAACATCTGTTGTCACTAGGATCTTGAATACCGCTCGCTCAAACTGGCTCATGATCGTATTACGTTGAGTCTGGTTCAAGTTACCACTCAGTGCTACGGCCTTCAGTTTCTTCTCGTTTAGCTTCGCTGTTAGGCGTTCTGTATCATCGCGCGTCGCCGTGAAGATGATAACTTGACGATATTCTGCTTCTGAAAGTACACGATCTAGGATCGCCTCTTTATGATCAAGATGATCACACAAGTAGAATTTTTGCGTGATATCTTTGTGTTCTTCGTTAGAAACACCGATAGCAATACGTTTCGGAGCATTGAGCATTTCAGCCGCAATGTCATTTACGTCGGCGTGATCCAACGTTGCAGAGAACATTAATGTTTGACGGCGACGATGCTTAGCTGCTTTATGGATACGACGAAGCTCTGGTGCAAAGCCCAAATCCAGCATACGGTCTGCTTCATCAAGGATCAGCGTTTCCAAACCTTCAAGGTAAAGCGAGCGGTGCTCTAAGTGGTCAGCCAGACGTCCTGGTGTCGCCACGATGAATTTCGGGTAACGGCGCAGTGCTTTCACTTGATCATTAAAGTTCTCACCACCCAAAATCAATGCAGCTTCATAAGATAGGCCAGCAAGCATAGAGCGAAGCTCACCATACACTTGTTTCGCTAGCTCACGAGTGGGAGCAAGAATAACTGCGCGAGGGTCTTTGGCAGAAAACGATTTTGTCTTTAAAGACTTGTGAAGCATTGGTAATACAAACGCCAAAGTCTTGCCCGAACCCGTTTTCGAAGATGCCAATAAATCCTTGCCTGCAATCGCAACAGGAATAGCCTGCTTTTGAATGTCAGTTGGTTTTTTAAAATCGTAGTGTTTTAGGTTCTTCAACAATCGGTTGTCTAGGCCTAGATCTTTAAATTGCAAAGTATTCTCCAATAAATCAGTCAGCGTCTGAGCGCTCTGTAATGTCGTTTCCGCTCTAACGCAGCAAAAAAATAAAGCTCGGTATAATACCGCAAATCATAGGAGTATAGATAGAGATCACACAAACTAATTCCCACGGATGAAAACAAAACATCATTTGCGGCTCAATTAAGAACAACCCCTCGCTTTGTTGGTCAGCAGCTTGGCTTAAGATTTAGAGAAAAGCGAGCTCAAGGTGCGCCTCTCGTTCTCCAATAAAACTGCGTAAATAGCAGTTATTTGCGCCGAGAAACTTTCATTTGTGTCAATATCGTCTAAATTATTGATATCAGGAACGTGGCAAAAACACCTGCTATGAGAACTGTTGTGGGAATAAGGGAGAGGATAATTCACTCACCTTTGTTAAGCTCAGGTAAAAGTTGACGTCAGGTACTCCATGAAATTCTTGGGTTTTTTTGTACTTTTGCTACATCATGTACTGATAAAATGTATCCACATTTAACCTCGCTACTGTATAAAATAATAGTTGGTAGCGAGACTTTCACTATAAGCAAGGAGTTCTTATATGAACAAAACGTTGATCGCAGCTGCAGCAACTTCAGTACTTCTACTAGCAGGTTGTGCTTCTTCTGATGACGCAGCAACAGCAAATGCAGCAAAACTAGACGAACTAAGCAACCAAGTTAGCCAACTAAGCCAAGACGTACAAGCTCTTCAATCTGACGTTCAAAAATCAGGTGCAGCAGCAATGGCTGCTCAAGAAGAAGCTGAGCGTGCTAACGAGCGTATCGATAACATCGCTCAGTCTTACACTAAGTAAGATTTGATACCGCGTCTTAACGCCTGTTAAGGCGCGGTTATTTCGACAGGAACCCCATTCTGTGCGGCAATCGCTGCTTTAGCCTTCACATTTTTCAGTCCGAACTCATCCAGCCACCACTTTAACTCTTTTGGTACCTGTAGGTGATCTTTCTCACCATTGCTGCGAGTCAATGGCTCATGTGCCTCTAAAAATACACTTCTGTCCGGCTCTAGTGATACTTTCACTGGTTGGTTAATGATATTCACTTCTTCACCGTTACGAACTTTTTCAAACAACCATTCAATGTCGCTTGGGTCCATACGAATGCAACCTGCACTCACGCGCATGCCGATGCCGAAATCTTTGTTGGTACCGTGAATAAGGTACTCGCCATTTCCGTAGGCTAAACGCAATGCAAACATCCCAAGTGGGTTGTCTGGACCGGCAGGTACAACGGTTGGCAAGTCAATGCCCTTCGCTTTGTACTCGGCACGAATCGAGGCTGGCGGCGTCCACGTAGGGTTTGGACGCTTTTGGCTAATACGCGTTGTCATCACCGGGGTGTCTCGCCCAATTCGCCCGATTCCCACGGGGAATACATGCACAATATCTTCCCCTTTCGGGAAATAGTATAAGCGCAATTCCGCTAAATTGATGACAATGCCTTTGTGGGGTACATCTGGGAGGATCAGTTGTGTTGGAATAGTAAGAACGTGTCCCTCTTCTGGCAAGAAGGGATCCACGCCTTTATTTGCCGCCATTAAACCTAGCATCCCGACATCGTAGTGCTTGGCAATATTTGCCATGGTTTCGCCTTCTTGCACGACGTGGTTTTCAAGGCGACCAATTAAACGACTGCCATCCTCTGGTAGCTCGTACATTTTAGCGAATGACAAACCACTCGCTAAAGATAACGATACAGATAACAGCGTACGTTTTGCGAAACTCATTGATCGCTTTTTGCTAAGCATTTCACTTTATTCCTTGGCACTTTTAAAGAGCCGTAAGGTTATCTCTCTTTCTGTCTTGTGATCAACCATCGGCTTGTGATATTCCAGTAAAGAAAATCCCTCCCAAGTCCAAGGTTTATGGATGTATTTGTTTGGCACACTTTTGAGTTCAGGCACCCAGTGGCGCACGAATTGGCCATCAGAATCAAACTTCTCACCTTGGCTTATCGGGTTGAAAATACGGAAGTACGGCTGCCCATCACAACCCGTCGATGCAGACCACTGCCAACCACCATTGTTTGCTGCGAAATCGCCGTCCACCAGCTTACTCATGAAGTACGCTTCGCCCCAACGCCAGTCAATGTGTAAATCCTTGGTGAGAAAGCTCGCGACAACCATGCGAAGCCTGTTATGCATCCAGCCTGTTTGGTTGAGCTGACGCATTGCTGCATCGACGATCGGATACCCTGTCGCTCCAGTCTTCCATCGCTCAAAAGCCTGCTCATCATAAGACCACTGAATTTTATCCTCCCAGTCGATAAAGCCTTTGCCTTTAACGAGCTTTGGTTCGAAAACCAACAGATGCTGATAAAACTCACGCCAAATGATCTCACTCAACCAAGTTGCTTTTCCTTCTGTTAGGTCATTTTGTTGGTTTTCAGCATACAAGCGAGCAATACATTGCCTTGGTGACAATGCACCAATCGCAAGATAGGGAGACAATTGACTGGTGCCATCAATAGCCGGAAAGTCTCGATCTTCCTTGTAAGCATCACTGCGCTCACGAGCAAATTCCCTAAGCTGCTTTAAAACATCATTGGTCGAAGTAAACCAATTCTCGCTGGACTCTCGAGGATAGCTAAACGTGAAGTCTGAACTAAATCGAATCGGCTCTAATTGTTCCAATATTTTGCTGCTTAGCGGCGCTTGTTCTTGAGGCTTTGTTACCGTTGGCATTTGAAACTGCGTCAACCAAGCACGTTTGAATGGTGTAAATACCTTAAAATACTCACCTTGCTTATTGAGAACCGTCGTTGGTGGGTGCACACATTTGTCGTGAAACAGTTCAAAATCGATATCATGGGAAGCTAGCGCCTCACTCACTTGTGCATCGAGCTCTCGTTCATTCACTTCATATTGAATATTCGCCATAACAGACGTTGCTTCAAGTGTTTTCGCCCATTCACTAATCACTTCGGTACAATCAGAAAACGACGGCACCTCTTTATATAAAAAAGGCACATTCAGGCTTTCCAACTCGTCGTTGAGATACTCTAAACGACGAGCAATGAGATCCGCCTGCATCGGCGCCATGTGGTGTTCTCGCCACTGCTCTGGCGTCGCGATAAAACAAGCGACAACAGGCTGACCTGAATCTAACGCCGCTTTAAGTGCGGTGTGGTCTAACGTTCGTAAATCACGTCGAAACCATACTAAGATCATGGTGTCTCCTTCGTTTCGTCTACTCTGTTAGGTGCAGTTTCTCAATCACTTCAGAACATCCAATACGTTCGCCAAAACGTGTTTGAAGCATTTTGATGGACTCCACTTGCTTAGCTGCCAGCGCTTTATTGGAAAACAGGTAAATGAGGGAGTAGCTATCAACAACTTCGTGCTCCAGTAAACCAGAGACATCATCAACTTTGTCGATCAACGTCGTGTGATACCCTTGCTCACACAACTTCGCCGCTTGAATCCAGCTCTCTGCTTCCCTATGTTGTTCAAAGCTGATAAGCAAGCACTTCCCTTTGGAAGCGGCTTTGTTTTCAGAGTCGATAACAAGGGCAAGACGAGTAATCAAACAAGTTTGAAATAACCCCATCTGCAACGATCTCAGCGATCCTTTGACCATCTCCAGCGCGTCAAATACAGGGTCAATAAATTGTTCAATAACCAAGTTCAATGGATACTCTTTGAGAACAGATGCAAGCAAGCTCTCCGCTTTGCCTCGATTCAGTTTCGACAGTGCTGATAACATGGTCTCTACTTCTTCGAGAGTACGAACTTCATTGTTGACTTCTACGTCCGCACTTTTTCCCAAAAGTCCCTTTACTTTACCGATTGCAATCCCCTTCGCGAGCCAACTCTGGACTTCACGAATCGTATCGAGATCTTGCTGTCGATAAAGTCTGTGCCCTTTTTCTGTTCGCTGAGGCTGGATCAAATTGTATCTTCTCTGCCAAGCTCTTAGCGTAACTGGCTTCACACCCGTGATTTCTGCGACATCTCGGATCGCGTATAGTTTTTCTTCTGAACTACAAACCATAGCGTAATCTCATCTCCTGCGGATACGGTTCTAAAAACTTCTGTTTTGCTAAATACTCATCTGGATAAGTGTTTAAGTAGTGCTTAATCAATGTCAACGGTGCTAATAATGGCAATGTACCAGTGCGGTAGTCATGAATTACTGTTGCTAATTCTTCTTTTTCGTCTTTAGTTAAAGCGCGCTTAAAATACCCTTGTAAATGCATTAGCACGTTAGTGTTGTTTTTTCGGCTAGCACGATTCGCAAGTGCCTTCATAAGACCCAAGCGATACTCTTGATAGAATTCTTCGATTTCATAGCTAGCGACATCGGCAACTAAACGACCAAGAGAGCGGTATGACTCAGGGTGATGCGCCATCAAGGTCAACTTATAGCGCGAATGAAAATCGATAATTTTGCCTCGAGTTGGCTCTCCGTCCATCGAGTCATAAAAATCGTTTAGGCAAAATACTCGGGTAATAAAGTTTTCTTTTAATACAGGATCGTTGAGTCGGCCATCCTCTTCGACGGGCAACCAAGGCATTTTTTTCATCAGCGTTTGTGTGTACAAGCCGACGCCTTCTTTCGCTGCGTTATTTTTGCTATAAACCTTGACGCGCTCCATACCGCAAGTTGGAGACTTGGCACAGACGATGTAACCACAAAGTTGCTCGCTTTGTAGCTCCTCCACTTTGTTAGCAGAGTAAGCAAGCATATTATCGGTATGGTCATTTTCTGGGTTTTTAGTTTCTACCAGCGCCACACGCTCTTCTTCGGAAATCAAACGAATTGTTGGTCGCGGCACTGGCATTCCTACGCCCACTTCGGGACATACCGAAACAAAGTCAAAATATGGGCTGAGCTCTTTAGTCACAAAGTTACTTACTTTATGACCAGAGTCAAAACGAACTCGTTCACCCAAAACACAAGAACTGATACCTACTTTGATTGAAGATTCCATGATGACGCATCCCTATACAAAATGTTTTGTTGTATAACTTATAGCAAGGCTTTTCATATTGTACAAGAAAATAAATTGTACAATTTAATCGTTTTACTTTTCTCAAGAGCATTTCGATCAGCGCTTTCTCAAAAGTTTTTGATGTTCTCAGTGTCCATTTTGTGCGCGCAATCGACAAATCGCTCAAAAGCGAATCGATTGCTCTTTTGCTTTCAACAGATTTAGTTATCAATGATGTTCATGGTTTCTAAAAGCGTGGTTTTTGTGACTAAGCTCTCAAGGGGCTACTGTACGTCCCGATATTATTGCTTCAACGAAAACGAACAAGTTCAACAGAATTGGTAATAGCGTTCTATACTAGAGGCGTTTTATCAAAACAAAACTTTGGAGAGCACTTATGGCAACCCCACACATCAATGCACAACCAGGTGATTTCGCTGAAACGGTTCTAATGCCAGGCGACCCTTTACGTGCTAAATACATCGCAGAAACGTTTCTTGAAGATGTGAAGCAAGTTTGTGACGTTCGTAACATGTTCGGCTTTACTGGCACTTACAAAGGCAAAAAAGTGTCTGTTATGGGTCACGGCATGGGTATCCCTTCTTGCTGTATCTACGTACACGAGCTAATCGCAGAATACGGTGTGAAAAACGTAATCCGTGTAGGTAGCTGTGGTGCGGTACGTGACGACGTTAACCTAATGGACGTTGTTATCGGTATGGGTGCTTCTACAGACTCTAAAGTAAACCGTATCCGTTTCAACAACCACGACTTCGCTGCAATCGCTGACTACGGCCTTCTAGAAGAAGCGGTAAACCAAGCGCGTGCTCAACAAGTACCAGTGAAAGTTGGTAACGTATTCTCTGCAGACCTGTTCTACACACCAGAAGCTGACATCTTCGAGAAGATGGAAAAACTAGGCATCCTAGGTGTAGACATGGAAGCGGCTGGTATCTACGGTGTTGCTGCAGACCTAGGTGCGAAGGCGTTAACTATCCTAACGGTTTCTGACCACATCATCCGTGGCGAAAAACTAAGCTCAGAAGAGCGTCAAAAGTCGTTCAACGACATGATGAAAGTTGCTCTAGAAACCGCAATCAACATCTAAGAACAAGTAGTAAGTAATAATTTGCAGCCAGAGTTATTGCTGGCTGCCCGAATTATCCCGAGGGGGCGATTGTGTCTAACGGCGAACTGCCAAAAGACGCAGATGGGTTACAACTCAACTTTTGTAAAACATTGGCGTGTGACAACTTTGGATTGAGTGATGCAAAGCGTTACGTTCTGCAACATGCTAACCCTAAACGTCCGGCGATGGTATGCCGTGAATGTGGAGCTTTCCCCCCCTTACTTAACAATCGCGATGTCGTGAACGAACTTCATCGCCTGCGACACGTCCACAGTGACGGGTTGCCTGCGTGCCGCAATGATGATTGCGAGAACTTTGGACTATCCGTCCACACACATAAACACCTCTACCACGCTTTCGGTTACAGCGGCGATCGTCAACGTTACCGTTGTAAAGCGTGTCAAAGTACCTTTGTTGATAAATGGTCAGGCGCGAACAAAAAGCTACAATTCCAAGAGAATTTAATGGGCTTATTGTTTACTGGTTACTCTGTGCGCGAGATCTGCCGAAAACTCAGTATCAACCCGAAAACCTTTTACGATCATGTTGATCATATTGCGAGTCGCTGTCGCCGTAAATTAGCCACTATTGATGCTCGTTGGGTAAACCACGCAACGCACTATGAATTGGCCTCAAATTATGTTGCATTGCAGCCAAACAGCAATAATGGTGTCTACTGGATTGTTTCTGGTGAAGCGCACTCAGGCTATATTCTTTGTCAACATGTGAACTATTCTGCTGATGAAGAGCCAATCGCCACGCTAGACCATAACCCGTACGACGAGGTCTCTCGTTTTGTTTCCCAAGAGTACACAGCGGAAGCAAGTGAACCGCCAGCGGAACCTTCGAACCTCCTGCGTGAGCGTATTGACCAAAAATACCAAACCATTTTGGCTCGCGGTAACGTGGAAGATCCTCTTGGTAATCTTTCCGTATTCCATTACCCATCTAAAGGTGCATTAGTTCGTCCGCCTTACACATCATACGCTCATTACTTGCATGTACTTGATATGTGTTGCCCCAACAAACGTGTATCTCTATATATGCCTCAAGACCCCCTACTACGTTCGGCAGCACTGAGCGTTTGTTTGTCTCGAATTAAAGAGAAAAATGTCGACTTGATGTACGTAGAAGAAGACGCAAATTGGGACATGAGCACACCTTTTGGCAAGGTCGATATCGCCTATATGAGCTGGTGGCGAGATCGCTGGGCGATCTCCACTCAAGACGAAAGCCACAAAGGCATTTGCTACCTCGCTGGTGATAGAAATGAGCCCGAGAAATGGTTTAACGTTGCAACAACTCGCCATGTGCAGTTCTATCAAAATCGCTTCCAGATCCTTTTCGAAAGCTTCATTAACGAGCCACGTCGCAAATTACGACCTGCTGGAATTTTACCTCTTTTAGATATATTCAGAGCTTGGCATAATTTGTGCTATCAGGATAAGCAGGGTCTTACCGCCGCACAAAGGCTAGAAGTCACTGATGCTCCTTTGACCATCAAACAGCTCCTATCGTAACTATTGGCATTTAGATGTAGTAATTAGGGGCTGTGACAGTATACATTACGGCACCTAATCGTTTACCAAAGCGTTATCCGCATCGTTTTGGTAATAAAACATGCATCTAACCACTTAATATTAGGTGTGAATTCCAGTTCGATAGTCATGGATGTGAACGTTGGATAAAAACCAAATTCAGCTAGAAGATGAGCTCAAAAAGCTTAAAGGCCAAATAAAAACGGCCCCTGAACACACCTTCAGTATTGCGCAGCAATACCGTATCCGCGCGGAGCAAATTTTATTTGTGGATGGTGAAATCAGAGCATTGCTGATAATGGCGCAGTGCTGTTGGTGCCTAATGGATTACCGACAAGGCTTAAAGCTAGTCAAAGACGCCTACAGCAAGCAAACCCAACTTGAAACCGACGACCACCTGCCCGAAATTCTTCATTTATTTGCTCTCCAATATTGGGGACAAGCAAAGTATTACTCAGCCCAACAATATTGGATTAATGCACTCGAACAATCTGCCCTCGTTGATGATATTGAAATTCAAATCGAATCTCTAATTGGGCTTGGCAACGTATGGCGCATCACAAATGAGCATCAACTTGCCGCTTCCACTCATGAGTTGGCGGTTAAAGTGGCAAACAACGTCCGTATTGCTTGGTTGGAAGGCAAAGCTCGTATCCTGTTGGCTTGGGACTATTACTTACTGAATAAGTTTGTCGAAATGCTCACTGTGCTGGATGGTACAACCGAAGTACTAAAAGATCATGATGACAGCACATGGCAAGCCGAGATCTGGGACTTTAAAGGCCTAGCGCTACTTGGGCTAGAACGCCTTGATGCCGCAGAAGAAGCCACACAAAAGGCCCATAAACTCGCTATTGAACATGATCTAATTTGGATGAAAGCACACTCGTTTATTAGCCGCGCAAGGCTCGAACTCTTGCGCAAAAATACGGATAGTGCAGCAAAGTTATTACTCGCAGCAGAAGAGTCCGCGCTTAGTTTTGACAACGGCGAGCTACTAAGTCAGATCTGCTTTCAGCAATCTCGAGTCGCTGAAGAGCAAGGTGATTTTGAGTCAGCGTTTAACGCGTTTAAAAAATACCGTAAACATGCACTCAAAATGCTCAAAGAACAGACTCATCGAGTCAGTATGGATAAAGCACGCGGCTCCAAACGCCAGCTAGAGCAACGAGCGCGCAAGCTGATTAATCGTATCCGTTCCCAACATGAATATGACCCTGAAAAACAGTTTTCTAATGTTGTGTCCGAGACCTACTGGTGGGAACAGTTAGTTCTGTTTAAAACAGAGCTCAAACGCTCCAACCACGCGATCATTATGATTCAGCATGCAAACCCCGAATTTCTCGATGTTTGTACTGAGCTAGTTCATGCATTGACGACCTCAAGTGATCTCATCTCACGAATTTCCAGTGACAGACTAGCTATGTTAATTGCAGAGAAAGGTCAAGCAGCAGAAGATGTCTATCGCACGGTTCAGGCAATGTTAGACATCTATCCATGGAAACGTCGCGGGCTAAAAGGTCCCAAACCGATACTGTATTTGCAAGATATCCTGACCTTCCCATTCACTTTAGAGCAACTCGAAGAAAGCTATATTGAGGTAATGAAGCATGGAACAACTGCTTAGCAAGGTGACTGACGCAGGCATCGATCCTTCTTCCGTCTCTGGTGAAGAAGCGATTACGCTGTGGGAGCACATCGGGTTACATATTGCATCCACGAACCGAGAAAAAGCACATTGCTATATCATTAGTGCCGAGTATCGACGAGAAATCAAACAGCTCAACGACAGCATCGAAGAACTACGACAAACCCTTGAGTTGCTCGTTTTACCCGACGATGTAGAAGATATTCTGTCTGTAAAAGCAAGCTTGAGTGATCGTTTAGTAGAAGTAGGTGACTACAACGCAGCATTAACCGAATATGTTGCTGCAACGAATATCGCCGTCGAATATGGCTATATTGATGAGTACGTACTGGCTATTATTGGAATGGGCAATTTGTGCGATGCCTATGGGGATCACCATCGTGCTTTGCGTTATTACCAAAAAATCGATGCGATCGATCACGCCATTAGCAGTCGCTCCCTACGTCTGCGCTACAAGCTTTACATGCTTGCCTGTTACATCAGCTTGAACCGTACCGCAGACGCACAAGAATTATTGAGTGAGTGTGAAGAGCTAAGTATCCTCGTCAGTGATAAAAACCTTGCTGCGCAAATTCATCTCTACCGAGCCAAACTGCATCGTTTGCAAGAGGATTATCCTAACGCATTGCTTGCTATCTCTAATGTCCAGTATACGACGGGCAGTGCTACCACGTACTGGTTATCCACGATGGTCAAAATCGAGACCGCATATTGTCTAAACGGTGTCGGACACATCTCTTTAGCCAACTTAGTGCTGGACTCTATCGGTAAACGAATTCAGAAGCACTCCTCTCCTCTTGTCGCTCAGCATTTTTACAACGCAATGAGTCAAGTTTACGCTTCTCAAGGGTTATTTCAGAAAGCATTAAACTGTGAAAAAAAAGCGTTTCGCATTGAATCTGACCTTGTCAAACACATTCCAATTGGTGAATTGGGTTCTACTCAATTACGTCGACTTTCTCGTTTTGAGCTACAGCTCAAACTCATTTTGTCGGAACTTGAAAACAAAGAGCTCAAGGAAACCACCAAACAACATAAGAATACGGTCGCCCAACTACAGCAAGATGTCTTTACTGACCCGCTAACCTCTTTGCACAACCGACGTTGGTTAGAAGTCAAACTCAAAGACCTGCTTTTGCACGATACTGAATTTGCGTTGATGGTCATCGATATTGACCATTTTAAGTCCATCAATGACGAGCTCAGTCACCTTGTTGGAGACAAAGCGATTAAACGTGTGTCTCAAGAATTAGCAGGATACTTCAAATTTAAAGGCGCTTCTTGCGTTCGCTTTGGCGGTGAAGAGTTTCTTGTCATTCTAGAGAATAGCAATCTAGAACGGGCAGAAATGCATGCCGAGAATTACCGCGAACGCATTTATCAATATGGTTGGGACGATATTCTTGGCGAGCGGGGGTTGACCGTATCGATCGGGATTACCTTACATCGAGAAGGAGAGAATACCCAACGTACCTTCTACCGAGCCGACAAAGCCTTGTACCGCGCCAAAGCCAATGGCCGAAACCAAGTCTGTACCGAACTTTAAACCATGCCCCAATCTTCACTTGGGGCATAACCGTGGCTTTTATTCTCTATTCCTTCCTTTATTACTACTTAGTTTGAATATAGTCGCCTTCACTTCTTATTGTCCCCGAATAGCAATCGATACGGATATCGCATAAACATAATTCAAGTACAAAATAACTTGATTGAACGATAGTTAAGACAAATACTTAAACTGTTCATTTACGTAAGATTTTCCATTAGGTAACAAGCACAGGCAGGTAAGATGTTTCTAGACTATTTTGCACTTGGGTTACTCATCTTCGTTGCTTTGGTGATCTTCTATGGGATTATCGTTATTCACGATATTCCGTATGAAATTGCTAAAGAACGCGAACACCCTCATCAAGACGCAATTCATTACGCGGGCTGGGTTAGCCTTTTCACTTTACATGCACTGTGGCCATTTTTATGGATATGGGCAACATTGTGGCGCAAGGAGCGAGGCTGGGGCTTCAAACAACTTGAGCAAGAAACTCACGACATTCATCACCGTCTTGAAGAGCTCATCGACGAAGTCAACGAACTCAAAAACGAAGTATCGATGTTGAAACAACAAAAGATTCAGCAAAGGCCTTTGACTGAACAAAGTAAAGAGGACGAATAATGGATTTATTGCTGATTCTGACTTATACAGCCCTTTGTATCGCCATTTTTAAAGTCTTTAATATTCCTTTGAACAAATGGACTGTACCCACAGCCGTACTTGGCGGCGTAGTGTTAGTGGGCACACTCGTCCTTCTTATGAACTACAACCACCCATTTACTCAGTTAGGTAACCAAGTGTTCCCAACTACGCCTATCGTCTCTGGTGTACGTGGCCGCGTTGTGGAAGTGCCCGTTCAAGCGAACCAACCGCTCAAAACCGGCGATATTCTTTTCAAAATCGACCCTGTGCCTTTTGAAGCGGAAGTCGCACGCCTTGAAGCGAAAGTGAAAGAAGCAAGCCAAGGTGCGTTGGGTTTAGAGTCTGACTTGAGAGAAGCAGAAGCGGCAGTTTTGAAAGCGCAAGCCGATAGAGATAAAGCGCAAAGAGAATTTAGCCGATATCAAAGGGGCTTTGATCGCGGCGCGTTTACAGAACAAGATCTAGATACTCGACGCCAAGCGTACAAAGCGGCAGAAGCCATGCTAGACGTTGCCATTTTGCAGCAAGAGCAAGCACAAATCGCATTAGAGTCGGAAATCGGCGGTGAAAACACCCAAGTCGCGCAACTTCTCGCAGAGCTGCGTAAAGCAGAGTTTAACCTAGAGCAAACCGTCGTTCGTGCGCCAACCGATGGTTACGTTACGCAATTGGCTTTGCGCCCAGGTGTGATGGCTGTGCCGTTGCCGCTTGCCCCTGCAATGACCTTCGTGCATACCGAAGACATTACGTACACCGCTGCGTTCAGACAAAACTCGCTACAACGTTTGAAGGCAGGCTTTGAAGCGGAGTTTATGTTCCGTGCGATACCGGGCAAGGTATTCCGTGGCGAAGTCATCGACGTGATTCCAGCCATTGGTGAAAGCCAAATTCAAGCCAGAGGTGCTCTGCTTGGTACCGATGCCCTGCGCACAAGCGGACGTGTATTTGCGAAGCTGAAAATCACGGACGATTTGAGCGAATACCACCTACCAATGGGTACCGCGGTTGAAGTCGCCGTTTACTCAGACAGCTTTACTCACGTGTCAGTGATGCGCAAAGTGCTGATTCGCATGAAGAGCTGGCAGAACTATTTGTACCTAGACCATTAATGAACAGCTAGCTCATTCATTTATCGATGAAAATAGTATCAGAAAGTGTAATCGGGGGCTGACAATCAGCCTCCGATTTCATTCTAGCCATCCAGACAGATAGCATTCCCACTTTTATCAATATTCTGTATAATGCGCGCCTTATTTTTAATGCTTGCTAAAAAACAAAGCCAGTCAAAGGGATACGTGAATCAAATCACACATTTCCTGAAGAAAAATAGAGCAAACAATAAGCAGCTTGGTTGTTTTGGATATATGTTACACAATCAAATAACCAATGCTTTCCAACAATATAAATGAACGTTCTTTAAAATCGACCATTGAACTGAGGTTATCTATGAATCTTTCTGCTAAAACCGTTGTGGTTATTGCAATTGGTGCTGCTCTTTACGGCATCGGTGGCTTACCTATGTTTGGCATCCCTGTGTTTGCAAACACAACGCTAAAACCAGCCATGGCAGTATTAGCATTGTTCTCAGTACTATTTGGCCCACTTGTTGGCTTTTTGGTTGGTTTTATTGGCCACTGGGTCACTGACCTATTCGCAGGTTGGGGCGTATGGCTCACTTGGGTACTTGGTTCAGGTATTGTTGGTTTGATTATCGGTCTATTCCCTTCTCTAACGCGCTACCGTTTAGAGAAAGGCGATTTCAATATGAAAGACTTCGCGTTATTCGTAGTACTTGCGCTATTAGGCAACGTATTTGGTTACGGTTGCTCTGCATTCCTCGACACGATTTTATACGCAGAACCGTTCACTAAAGTGTTTACCCAGCTTTCAATTATCGCGATCGGTAACACTATTCTTATTGCTATTGTTGGCTTCTTCATTCTTAAGTCTGTCGCTAAACGTAACAAGCAAAGCCGTAACTTAACAGAGGCTTAATGTCGAATGACAATCGAATTTTCTAACTTCTCTTTTAGATATGAGTCGCTGGACAAACCGACGCTAAAAAATATCAATCTAAGGATAGAGAAAGGAGAGAAAATCGTCATTATCGGTCCAAGTGGTAGTGGTAAATCTACCCTTGGGCAATGTCTTAACGGACTGATCCCACACGCAATCAAAGGGGAAACCAGTGGAACATTGACCATCAATGGTCAAGACACCGCCCCTTTCGATATGCACCAACACACTGAGCAAGTTGGCACCGTACTGCAAGATACGGACAGCCAATTTGTCGGCTTGAGCATTGGCGAAGACATCGCATTTGCGCTGGAAAACCAGCTAACTTCTAACATCGACATGTACCCATTGGTCAAAGCCACGGCCAAAATGGTCGACTTGGAACAGATGTTAGATCGCTCTCCCCACGATTTATCTGGCGGGCAGAAACAGCGTGTTTCTTTGGCGGGCATTCTCGTCGATGACGTCGATATCCTTTTGTTTGATGAACCACTAGCTGCGCTTGACCCTAAAACGGGTAAAAAAACCAATCGAGATCATCGATGAGCTACACCGCGAAACAGGCAAAACCATCGTAATCATTGAGCATCGTCTTGAGGACGTTCTGCATCGCTCAATTGACCGTATTATCTTGATGGAAAGCGGCGAAATCATTGCCGATACAACGCCAGATGAAATTTTAGCGTCGCCTCTGCTAGAAGATTACGGCATCCGCGAACCGCTTTATATTTCGGCTCTGAAAGAAGCAGGCTGCGCGATTGAGGGCGATGCAAAACCTTCTAGCTTAACTACCTTACCGTTGGAGCAATATAAACCAACAGTACAAGCATGGTTTGATGGTTCAACAGCACAACCACCTAAAACGCCAGCCGAGACTTTGCTTGAAGTCCGTGGCCTCACCTATTCTTACGACGGTGAGAAAAACGCGTTAGAAGACGTGAGTTTTGACATCAAGCGTGGCGAGTTTGTCTCTGTACTTGGCAAAAATGGCTCGGGTAAATCGACCATCACCAAACTGATTATGGGCGTTATTGAAGCGGATAGCGGCTCAATGAGCTTTAATGGTCAAGATCTTAACGAACTGACCATCTTCGAGCGCAGCCAGAAAGTGGGCGTGGTGATGCAAAACCCGAATCACATGATTTCCCATCACATGATTTTCGACGAAGTGGCCTTCGGCCTCCGTAATCGTGGCATTGAGGAGAAACAAATCGAAGCTAAAGTACTTGAAGTCCTTGAGCTGTGCGGTTTGAGCAAATACCGTCACTGGCCAATCGAAGCATTGAGCTACGGCCAGAAAAAGCGCGTAACCATTGCGTCAATTTTGGTCTTGGAACCAGAACTTCTGATCCTTGATGAACCGACGGCAGGTCAGGACTACCGGAACTACACGTCTATGCTGAGTTTCATCGAAAAGCTCAATCGCGAGTTGGGCGTAACCGTGATGATCATCTCCCACGACATGCATTTAGTGCTGGAATACACCACACGCTCTATAGTGATTGCAGACAGCAAATTAGTCGCGGATGCACCAATGACGCAGGTATTCAGCAGTCCAGAGCTACTAGACCAAGCAAACCTCACCACAACAAGTCTGTTTGAGTTGGCTACGAAAGTTGGCATCGAAGACACCAATGGCTTTATGCAGCATTTTATCAATGTAGAAAAAGCGCACCGCCAACAAAAAAGCAGCGAAGTAAACCAACCAGAGAAAGCGGTGGCATGAAAGACAATAAGATGAAGTTTGGTATCAACTACATCGATACCCAATCGCCACTTCATAAGTTGAATGGCATTACTAAGTTCTTGCTTTTCATTGCTTGGATAACGGTGGTGTTGACCACGTTTGACTTGCGAATCATTGCACTGTTGATCGTGCTTGGTTTGGGCTTATTGAAAATGACCAAAGTGCCATTTCATGTCTACAAACCACTTTTACTCGGTACAGGCACGGTATTGCTGATCAATGCCCTGTTTATGTTCGCGTTAGCACCGCAACAAGGTACTGAGTTCATGGGCTCATCAACGGTTTTACTCTCATTACCCGGTAATTACTCGCTCACTCAAGAGACGTTGTTTTATCTAGTAACAGTGACGTTGAAATACTTCAGCATGTTCCCAATCGCGTTAGTGTTTGTATTTACCACTCACCCGACGGAGTTTTCAGCTAGCTTGAACCGCTTGGGTGTGCCTTACAAAATCGCCTATGCCGTGAGCTTAACGCTGCGCTACTTGCCGGAAGTGAAAAAGGACTTTGTTAACATCATGCACGCGCAACAAGCACGCGGAGTAGAACTGAGTAAGAAGGCTCCGTTGTTCACTCGTATGAAGAACGTGGCAAAGATTCTTGGCCCTCTGATTTTCTCTAGTTTGGACAGAGCAGACCAAATCTCAAACGCGATGACGCTACGTGGTTTTGGCCGTCACTCATCTCGCACCTGGTACAGCCTAAAACCCCTGACCAAAGCCGATATGATCTGCATGGCGGGGATTGCAGTGATAGTGATTGCTGCGATCAGCAAGCGTGTTATGGACACACAACTGTTCTGGTATCCGTTTTAAATTCTAAAGCTTCAAGCTGAACATAACGTGGTTAGTGTTGTGACCACGTTATGTTTCCCTCTTTCTCCTCGATAACCCGCTCATTAGCCTCTTGCTTGCAGGTGCTCAAAATAGGCGTGTAATCTCAGCGGCTCGTTGATATGCCAGAAAGTTGCTTATTTAAGCGACCAACATGAACTAAACTCATCAGTTTTATCAGAGGCTTAATGATCAACTGTGCGCTGCCTACGATGAACAGCCAAGTCCCGCTTTCAATCAACGAATCATTCAAAAAGAAAAAACTACCAATTAAAAACCAAATAGCTATGAGCAGATCGTTGGCAGCACCTAACGCCTCATAGCGACGTTGAATAACGACGTGACGGTTTCCTAGATCTAAATCCAACTCCCTGCCATGTACCTGCACTGTAAAACCCTCCTTAGTGTTTCGACTCATGTTGTATCCGAGTAATTTCAACATACTTAGGTATAAAACCCTAACGGACCCAATAGATATGTACAACCATAGAAGACACAACATGAGGATAAAGAAAAGGGTGCCTAAGCACCCAAGTCAATAAAGCTATTAACAGTAATTAACTTCTATTACTAGATAGTAAGTACCAACTTAGCTCCACTTTAATAAGCGGGTCTCATTGCCCTCTTCTGGCTTCGCTGGAATATTGAGTGACAGCAGTAAGCTCACAGCCGCCATACCTGCACCGATGTAAAATACACTAGCAGGAGAAACCAGCCAAATCACACCGAACGTAACAGGTATCACAACCGCCGCAATATGGTTAATAGTAAACGCAACCCCAGCGGTCGACGCCATATCGGCAGGATCGGCAATTTTTTGGAAGTAGGTTTTGATAGCAAGCGCTAGCGCGAAGAACAAATGGTCGACAACATACAATGCAGCGGCCCACTCCGCAGTTTGCACCAAACCATAACCGACGAATACGAAGATCAAACCGACGTACTCAAACATCAGCGCTTTACGCTCACCAACAACGCCGATGAAGCGGCCGATTCGCTTCGCAAACAAGAAGTTAAAGACATAGTTGATCAAAAACAGCAAGGTAATGTCTGCGGCAGAGTAGCCAAACTTCTCTACCATCAAGAAGCCAGCGAAAACAGTGAAAATCTGACGGCGAGCACCACTCATAAACGTGAGCGCATAGTACAACCAGTAACGTTTACGCAGAATGAGTTTCTTGTTTTGAGGCACTTTTGTTTTAAATTGAGGGAAAGCAAATGCCATCACCAAAATAAGCACAAAACCTAGGCCACCAGCCATTAAGTAGACCGTTTTAAAATCAAGTTTGAGCTGTTCGAGCGAAACCCAAATCACACCGTAGGTAAACAGAGAAGCCAAAGCCCCAACAGAAATAAATTTACCCAACATTTCCGGGGCTTCTTCTTTCGATAGCCATTGTAAAGACAAAGACTGCTTTAGTGTTTCAAAGTAGTGGAAACCGGTGGACATTAACAAGGTGGTAAAAAGTAGACCGTATAAAGTGGGAAAATAACCTGTTAATGCCGTACCAAGCGTAAGCATCGCCAAAGAGACGAGCATAAAGCGTTGTTCACGGATAAAAAGTAAAACGAATACCGCGGTGAAAGCGAGAAAGCCAGGTACTTCTCTAACACTTTGAAGTAAACCGATATCAGCGCCATCAAAGTTCGCTTTCTCGATAACGAAGTTGTTCAACAACGCCATCCAGGTAGAAAAAGCAATGGGCACGATAATGGAAATTAACAGGAGGAAATTTTGCGGCGTTCTCCAGCCTTGCGATGAGGTAGTCATGATGTTTCCTTTAAATATGAAGGCATCATCATAGCTTCAAATGTAACAAATTCGCAATATCATTATTATTTTCAACCCTGGCCAAGCAGATACGGTGTAGAGATATTGTTATGAAAATAAACATCGCACTCAATTCCTTGGTTAAGCGCGATGTTGAAATATCGAGAGAAATAGGTAAAAACGCCAGTGATGAAGCTCAGTAACTTAATCGATATTCTTTACTGTTAGACGATTCTTAAATTCAAACACATGTTCTGGACACACATCCAAACAGCGGCCACAACTAATGCAGTTTTGATCCATAACTCGACGATCTCCCTCTTTCAATGGTTGTCGAAGCACTTCAGGTTCTGGGCAGACGTAAAAGCAATCCATGCATTTGGTGCAATCTTCGCGGCGTACAGCGGTAACGCGCAACAGGCTTTTTCGGCCTATCACACCATAGGTAGCACCCAGTGGACATAAGTGCCCACACCACCCATGCTCAACTAAGAGTAAATCCAGTACGAACACCAGTGCGATCAACACCCAACCTGCGCCCATCCCAAACACCAATCCGCGATGCAATGCCGCCACTGGATCTAACCATGTCCAAAGAATCGCGCCAGACAGAGCACTACCCAACATCAAAACAGGGATCAGCCAATAACGAATAGTAGGAGACCAACGATAGCTCGCTTTAATGTTGAGCTTTCTGCGCAGCCAAGCCGCCAAATCTGTCACGACATTTAACGGGCACACCCACGCACAAAATGCGCGCGGTGCTAAAATCGCGTAGAACACCACGACAATCACTACGCCTAACAGCGCATTAAACTCCGGAACATGCCCTGTCGCCAAAGCTTGAAGCAAAATTAACGGGTCACTTAACGGCACTGCATCGAGCAACATACTCGATGAGAGGTTACCAGTTAGAGCCCCTAATGTCGGCCCAGCCATAAACAGCGCAATGATGGTGAGCTGGCATAGTCTGCGTAAAATCAAAAACCGATGCGCGCGCCACCAGCCAAGCTTTTCAACCGCTTCTTTGCCAGCATTTTGAGCTAAGTTCTTTGCCATTACTTACCTCCTTTTAGCGATTCAAGCGCACCTTCCGGTACAGGCGTCTCACTAGGGAGGATATTTTCGAGTGGTTTGTCGATCTCTTTCCAACCAAAATTGTAGTGACTGCCCACTTTGCCTTTCGCCAAATCCGTCGGGACGACTTTAATAGCAGCGACATCCAACACGCACGCTTGTTCGCACTTACCGCATCCGGTACACACTTCGGAATTCACTGTTGGGATAAGTTTGGCGTGATAACCGGTTCGGTCGTTGTGAACCATCTCTAACGTGATGGCTTCATCAATCAGCGGACAAACGCGATAACAAACGTCGCATCGTAATCCTTGCCAGTTAAGGCAAGTTTCATGGTCAATAAGAACCGCTGTACCCATTCGAGCATCATCAATATCGGTTAGTTTCGGATCCAGCGCCCCACTCGGACAAGCGACAACACAAGGAATGTCTTCGCACATTTCGCAGGGAATATCGCGCGCAGTAAAGTAAGGAGAACCAGTGGCTACAGGAGAAAGTAATGTCGCGAGTTTCAATGTGTCGTAAGGGCATGCTTGAACACACAAGCCACATCGAATACAGGCTGATTCGAAATCGCCTTCTGGCAAAGCACCGGGTGGGCGAATAGGCACACCTTTCGTTTCTCGAGCTTGGCTTTGCAGCGATTGTAAGCCCAACACACATGCCGCTGCGCCAACACCAGCCGCAGTTCGGACAGTATCACGCAAAAATCGACGCCGACTTTGCGATGTTTTAGACTGAGAGGATTTCATGCTATTTCCTCAACGAAACTCCTTTATCAAGTTAAGCATAAATAGCGCTAAACGTACCTCTTCCCCATACCTCATAAGAGGTAACTCCACCCTCAATTGATTCAAGTCAACTGATGTACAGTGCCGTCGTCACAGTTTGAATAATTCCATTTATTTCCTCCAACGTGAAATTCACCACTATACTCTGCCGTGCACGCCATTTTCAGTACAATAATTCAACACCTTTGCAATCTATTCGCTAAATTCAAAGATAAATGACTACTAAAATTTAGAAAAACATCGCTATAACAACCTAATTTAAAAGGTGTTTATCTCTCAAACCTCAAAAAATACTATCCAAAATAAGGAACTGTGGTTAGATTGAAAATTAATACTAAAAAGCGAAGGAGAGAAGCATGGAAATTATCGTACGTCCAACAACCGTTGAAGACGCAGCGGCACTCGTAGAAATCTATTCACAACCAAAAGCACAACGTGAAACCCTGCAACTCCCAAAACCTTCGCTCGCAATGTGGGTAGAACGATTGTCAAATATGCCCGCTGGCGTTTACAGCTACGTCGCTGAAATCGATGGCAAAGTAGTGGGTAACATTGGCTTTCACCACTCACAGCGTCCAAGAACGGCGCACACGGCCGCGTTTGGTATTGGCGTTCACGACCAGTTTCACGGCCTAGGCGTGGGAAGTAAGTTAATTGAAACCATCATCGAGTTGGCGGATAACTGGTTGAATGTAAGACGCATCCAGTTAGAAGTGAATGCCGACAACGAGGCCGCGATTGGCCTGTACAAAAAGCATGGTTTTGAAATTGAAGGAGAGGCGATTGATGGCTCCTTCCGAGATGGCGAGTTCATCAATACCTATTACATGGCACGTATCAGGCCAAGTAAAAAATAAATCAAAGCCTCCTAATTGGAGGCTTTTCTTCTTAAACTTCTACTCACTTTCGTAAGTGAGTCAGCGCTCTGCTAGTCAATGCTTCTGTGTAAGGATTGATCTTCCAGTGATCGGGGCTCCAACCTTTCACAAAGCGTTGAAAGTCAGCCCACGCAACCGCAAACAAAGGACGCCATTCGCGCTCGACTTCATTGGGGGCAAGATTCGGCTGATAAACCATTAACGCCTGTTGCAACTGAGCAAAATACGTATCCAAGACCCAAACTTCCATCTCTGCACAACGTTCTGGCTTGACGGCGCTGCTCATGAACAGTGCTACGTCTTTCATCGCACAGCCATGTCCGACGTATTGAAAGTCGACCGCTGCAACGCTTGATTCTTCTCGATCAAAACAGAAGTTCGCCAATTTGGCATCACCGTGTACAAGCGTCTTGAACTTGGCTTGCGAAAGCGTTTGATCAATTAATTGAGCGGCATTTTTTAGCTCGGTGTCTTGCAGCACCTCAAGCTCATCGGGTCTGGTTGCCAAGTGCCAATACGTGCCGCTATGCCACAGCTTATCCGAGCGAACACCGATGTAGCGCGCATGAAAATTCGCCAACCAAGTAAGGCAGGCTCGTAGATGTTCTAGCTTTGCATCGGTGATGACTTTTGGAAAGCCCGCCTCGGCGAGGTCTTCCATCACAATGAGCCATTCATTCTCCGATTGGAATGTTTTTAGACCTTGTGGTACTCGGCAGCGAGTGTCCACTTCTCTGGAAAAATCCGTATACCAATTCACTTCCACCTGATAAGAGTGCAGCTTTCTTTGGTGAGAGCGGTCCGTATTCCAGCCTCTTGGATGCTCTGAAGGCTTAGGGAGTTTTACATGCTTAATGATCACCGAGCAAGTTGAATAAGTAACTCGGACTAACTCACCATAGCCTCCCCATAGCGATTGTATGACGTCTACCGATTGATAATTCCCGAGCTTTAGCTCCTGGCCAATGCTTTGGTAACGTTGGTGGTTGTCGTTCATCATCATGCAAGCAGATGTGACCAGGCTTGGTTTTTCTCCATATAATGAATGACATATGGACAGACTGGTTTGATTTGATAACCGAGTGCCTCAATTTCTGGCAATACCGCTTCCATCATCACTTTTCCGTACCCTTTACCTCGTAATGCTTCAGGAACTACGGTTGATGTGATGTGCATGACATTATTCTCAAGCTGATAAACCACCTTGGCTTTATAACCTTGTTCTAAATCAACCCAAAATGTGTTGTTTTCAACTTCATGAGTTACTTTATGCATATCTTGCTCTCTAATTTTTGTTACGGATTGATTGAATCAAACTATATCACTGAATAGAATCAACACCATGCGGAAGTGCTCTGTCACTTCACGCCATTACCTTCTCAAATCAGGTACGACAATAATAATGAGAAATATGAGCCCTATTGCCAGAGACGGCAAACTACCTCTGCAAAGCAAGAAGGCACCCGAACGTCAGGCAAGTACACTAAATAGCACCGATGCAATGGCAATGGTCGAACATGGCAGCGAAGTAAGTTTAAACGTCACGACACCTGTTGGTACCAAGTTTATTACAACCAGCACATTTGTCGGCTGTCACTCAAATAATACCGCATTGATAGAGGTTCCGAACATCTCCGATGAGGACTTGAAATTTTATTTTCAAGAAGGCTTTTGGATCAATGTAAAAGCGTACTCTCATCGAGGGGAAGGTGCTGTCATTCCATTTCGGGCGCAATTGCAGCACCGACTCGGCGACCCGTATCCAATTTTGGTGCTAAGTCTCCCCAACACAATGCAGGTCTTTCAGCTTCGTAAAGAAGTACGTTATGAAGTGAATTTGAGGGCGCGCGTTTGTTTAGAAGCCTATCGAACTGAATGCGAGATAAGAGATTTATCTCGTAGTGGGTGCCGCTTTGTGACATCACCAATGAGCCGACCACTTCAGGTTGGTGATCGCGTTTCATTGGACCTAACCATGCCCGGTGAAAGCCACATGCTCGCGCCATTGAGAGGTCGTATTTGTAACTTACAAAAATCGACACACCATGCTCGCTATGGAATGGAGTTTGATGAGGTTGGTAAAACCAACGCTAAAAGTCTCCTGAGTCACCTAAAATTTGATGGGACTAAACTCACACTAAAAAGGTAGCTTTGATAACGAGCACCAAGCATCGGCCAGTTTTGATACCCGGAAAACAAGAAACCCCTTACTTTGCAGTAAGGGGTTTTGTTTACTAAGAATAAGGCAGAATCTTAGATAACAGTTTCGACTTAGAAGTCGTAACGTAGACCTAGCGCTAGCTCATCTTTTTCATCAGCGCCTTCGTTATCCATTAGATCGAAGTTGTATGATGCGTAGCCACGGAAGTTAGGCTTGAAGTAGTAAGTAACATCAACAGCTAGGTTTTCTACAGTATCAGCATCTTCTAGCTCACCTTTGTTGAACGTAGAAGTAAATACAGTTTGGCCCATAGTGTATGATGCAGCTAGTTCGTAGCCTTTGTAATCCGCAGACTCACCTGCAACATCCACGTCTGCGCCTGTGTAGTTACCAGCGAAGTAGAAATCACCTACAGAGTATGCAGCAGCAAGCATGAACTCATCACTATCGTTTTGGTCTGCATAACCAGCACCTAGTTCAATACCAGTATTAGCAAATGCGTAGATACCAGATAGAGAGAAGCCATCTTCGTTGTTATCTGCAAAACCATTCACGTCTGTTGTACGGTCAGCAAAGCGGTAGCTAGCACGTACAGCTAGTTGCTCGAATTGGCCTTTGTAAGAAAGCATGTTGTCTGTACGGTCAGATACAGGCAGCTTAAGTGCTGCAGTGTTACCGTGGTAAGCCATAATATCGGTAAAGTCAGTAAGAACGAATAATGCACCGTCGTTTTTACCGTAAGTTACTTCACCGTATTTACCGCCTAGGCCTGCGTAAGCGTAACGAGTTTCAAGATCACTGTTGTTATCTACGGCACCTTCTTCTTTTGTTTCGAACTCACCTTCCCAAAAACCAACACCGTATAGGTTTTCATTGATTTCCTGTTTGCCTAGGAAGTTAAGACGGATGCGAGTACGGTCTTTTGCCTTACCATCCATCATAGAAAGACGCGCTTCAGCGCGGCCGCCCATCTCAAGAGAAGTGCCATCTTGGTTGTATAGTTCTGAAGCGACAACTTGAGATCCTGATGCCATTAGCGCCACTGCTACAGCTAAAGTTTTTAATTTCATTGTTATTTTCCATATCATTGTTTTATATGTATTTTCTCACCAGAAAAACAGGACTTTTCTGTACCAACGAGAAAACTGGCGGCATAGTAGCAGCTGTTATTTTTCACGCAACGCGTTGAATAAACAGCACTTATAGAAGAAAACACCAAGTAAAATGACGATATGAATACCTCTCAACCATCAAGTTATCGGTTGAGGTAAAAAAATCGTTCGCGTCAAAAAAAATTTGACGCAAAAAATATAAAAACAATCTCATTATATGTGATTTTGCTCGCAAAATATTTTCACTAAATGACTGTTTTGGATAGACTTCCTGATTTTAAATCAGTTTCTCACAAACAAAAAAATCCCCAAGCAATAGCTCAGGGATTTATACATTTTGTTAGACGAATAGCGAATTAAAGCTTAAAGAAGCTCAATTGCTCTTTCTGCTTCTCTGCAAGTAATGAAAGCTCAGTACTCGCGCTTGCGCTTTGACTAATACCCGCCACATTCTGGTTAACCAGTTCAGACATGTTAACCACGTTGCGGTTAATGTCTTGAGTGACTTGAGACTGCTCTTCGGCTGCGGTTGCCACTTGCGTGTTTGAATCGTTAATGTTTGCTACCGACTCGGTAATACCAACCAATGCCTCATTCGCTTGCTGCGTCAGTTCGTTGTTACGACTCAGCATGTCTAGGCTGACTTGCATGCTGTCATTCGCAAGCCCAGACTGCGCTTGAAGTTCTTCAATAATCGTTTGGATCTCTTGAGTCGAGTCTTGCGTGCGTGCCGCGAGCATACGTACTTCATCCGCAACAACCGCAAAACCACGACCAGACTCACCAGCACGCGCTGCTTCAATCGCAGCGTTCAATGCGAGTAAGTTGGTCTGCTCAGAGACACCGCGAATCACTTCAATAACGTCGTTGATCTGAACCGACTGCTCTTTTAAACGCAGTACGACTTGCGCTGCATCGTTCAATGCCTGAGACATCTGTGCGCTTGCTTCTGCGCTCTCTTGGAAGATAGCCAGACCTGATTGCGCAAGACCATCAGCTTCGCGAGCTGTCGAATCCGCAGACGTTGCGTTATCGCTCACGTTGTTTGCCGTGCTAGCAAGTTCATTAACAGCCGATGCAACTTGTTCGATCTCAGCGAGCTCTAGCTGAGCATTCGCTTCTGCTTGCGTCATTACTGCGGCAAGCTCAGTCGATGCCGATGCCACCTCTTCACTGATGCGAGTAAGCTGGTCGACCGTGTTATAAAGCTGTTCTGCTGTTTGGTTAACATCTTTGCTCAGCTTCGCAATTTCGTTATCACCATCTACATCTGCGCGAACTGATAAGTTGCCCATTGCCAACTGACGCATCACTTCTTGAAGTTTTTGAATAGGCGTAACAATCATGCCTGATAAGATCCACGCCCCCACCAATGAGAACGCAAATACCGCAAGAACTGTCAACATAGCGTTGTTTTGTACACGCTCATTCTGTTGATGGCTTCTTATGGTTGACTGCTCTGCTTGGTCATTCACATGCTTCGACAGAGTATTGATTTGTCGAACCATTTCTCGGCCAACATTACGGTACTCTTTAATGAATGCACGGTACTCACTGTCCGATTTCAAGCCTTGATCGTACTGGTTAAAGAAAGCCACTGAGCGCTCTGAATATCGAACATAGGCTTCGATCGCTTGGCGAACTTTAACCGCATCTTCACGAAACAGATTACGAGCTTCAATCGCACTTAAATCAGCCTCAACCTGTTTTAAGCCTTCTTTCAATTCATTAAGAAAATTTTCACGACGGGAAGCGTCGTAGATAGCGTAAACCGCTGTAATACGAAGTGGATAAATTTCATCGTCAATACGCGCCAAAGTGTCTTTATGGAAAACCAAAGACTCTTGGTTGGAAGCAATAACATCTTGCTCAGCTTGAAGATTGTTTTTAGTAATCCACAAAGCAATAAACAAAACAATCGCGGTAAATAATACCGGAACCAAAATTTGCGTTCGTACTGACAAATTTTTCAGTGATAACTGCATGACTGGACCTCAGTTGTATGCGTGATGCCTATATCCAAACGAACTCAAGCAACTCTCAATACTGAAGCTGCATTTCGGTTATTTGAATATCTATGCTTCCTTGCGACGGGAAAGTTCCCAGACGAATAAACAAGTGGCGAATATTAGAGGTCGATCACACTTTTGTCTAGTACAAAAAGTCCCCATTTTCAATCTGTTATTGACAATATCCCGACAGTAGTGTCGGGATATTGTCGTTATGATAAATTGTGATCACTTATGATGAGATACATTCACATTTAGGGCTGTTTTAGGCTATTTTCTCAACGAATTGAGCTTGGCTTGAGCAAGGCCAAAAATCGTATCTATTGGATAAGAACCTTCATCGGTTGGCTCACCGGCGACTTTCCCCGTGAACAGCTCGATGGCTTCAGTGACATGATCAATCGCCCAAATATTAAATTCACCTTTTTCTACTGCTTTCACGATGTCGGAACGGAGCATCAAGTTGTGAACGTTAGATTGCGGGATAATGACCCCCTGCCCTTCATGACGACCTTTAATCACACACACATCGTAAAAGCCTTCAATTTTTTCGTTCACACCACCAATCGGCTGAGCTTCACCAAACTGATTCATCGAGCCTGTAATCGCAATGTCTTGTCGGTTTGGTTGCTTTGAAAAAGCAGACACCACAGCACATAGCTCTGCCATGCTGGCACTATCACCGTCGACACCACCATAAGATTGCTCAAACGTAATCGTTGTGGTTAATGGTACTCGCGCCGTTTTACCAAACACGGAAGACAAGTAGGCCGATAGAATCATCACGCCTTTAGAGTGAATACTGCCGCCCAAATCCACACTGCGTTCGATATCGATAACATCCCCATCGCCGTAACACGTCGTCGCGGTGATGCGATTCGGCGCGCCAAACATGTAGTCGCTGGTGCTTAATACCGAGAGGGCATTCACTTGACCGATAGCCTTCCCTTCAGTGCGAATCAAGGTTGTACCGTTGACAAACGTTTCCATCACATTGTCGCGTAATCGGCTCACTCGCATTTCTTGGTTCTTGAGCGCCTCTTCCACATGACCGATACGGATCATGTTGGAGTTGGCTTGACGAGCAACGTAGTTTGACTCACGTAATAAATTCGCAATATTGGCAGAGTGGAGTGATAGCTTGGTTTGATCACCAGACAAGCGTGAACTGTATTCGATAATCCGTCCCATGGACTTTCTATCACAGTGCAGCATATTGTTGTCGTTCACGACGCTAGAAATAAAGCGCGCATAGTGCAGTTCCGACTCTGGCGTCCGCTTCATCTCATCTTCAAAATCCGCTGTCACTCGGAACAACTCACTGAACTCTGGATCGTAATGCTGCAGCAATTGATAAGTTCGGTAGTCACCAAACAGAATGATTTTAATGTCGAGCGGGATAGGCTCGGGATCGAGTGATACCGCCCCTGTCAATGTCACTTCTTTTTCTAGGGAGGTAAAGCTCAATTGACGAGCACGCAGTGCGCGCTTCAAACCATCCCAAACGTAAGGCTGTTCAAGCACTTTCTGTGCATCCATTAACAGAACGCCGCCATTCGCCTTATGCAAACTCCCCGCACGAATCAGCGAAAAGTCGGTAAACACGGTTCCCTTGAAAGTGGCTGTCTCAATCGAACCGAAGAGCGAATGGTAATTGGGGTTTTCTTCAACAACGATAGGAAAGTCACTGCTGTTGCGGCTTACCAAGACGTTCACTTTATAACGACGTGGTAATTTTTTATCCAACGACGCCGTCGCAATTTCGCCTTGCTCACCACTTTGGTCAAGGAAGATATCTGCGTTTTCAACAATATCTTTTTGCAGCTCAGTTAAGTACGTTTTGATTTCAGAATATTCCGCGTAATCCACTTTGAGCTTTTTAATGAAGTGAGTAATCACATCGAGCGTCACTTCATCATTAAGCTTTTTGATTTTGTCGCTGTAAGTTTCTTCCCACTCTGTGAGTTCACGGACCATCGAACGTAACCGCACTTCGAGTTCATCAATAGCATCGCTGAACTGCTCTTGCTCTTTCTTACTTAGTGCATCAAAAGACTCTTCCGTATGAAGCTCGTCACCATTCATGGCGACAAACTGATAATCACCTTGTGTGGTAAGCGTCAAGCTAATGCCTTTCTCTTTTGCCTCTCGGCTAATGCGGTCCAGCTCGTTTTGTTGCTTCGCTGCCAATTGGTTTTTTAATCGCTCAGCTCGGCTAAAGTACATTTCATTGTCGAACGCTAGGGGTAAAGCATTCAGTAGTTTGCCCATTAAGGCTTCAATATCAACACGTAACTTATTCCCGATACCACAAGGCAGCTTCAACACCTTGGGTGTACGGGTATCTTCAAAGTTCGCAACGTAACACCAATCAAACAAGGCTGCTGCATCGTGCTGGTGACGATTCAGATAGCGCAGGATCATGGTGCGTTTACCTAGCCCATTCTGACCAATGGCGTAGATGTTATACCCTTTCTCTTTGATGGACATCGCAAACTCGACCGCTTTTTGCGCGCGCTCTTGGCCCACAATCTCATCAATTGGAGGTAACTCCTTGGTCGACTTACATGGCATATTCTCTAGATCTGCTACAGAATATAGCTGCTTAGCTTCCAATCTTAGTATTGCCATATCCACTTCCTTTTTCTTATTTTCGTCATTTGAGTGTAGAGATTATTTGCTTAATTTTAAGTGATTTACCTTCCACCCTAGTTTGATTGGACATTTTATGAGCATAAAAGTGATATCAATACGCACTTGCAATTGATAATCAATTTCATTTAATATCAAAGCAAATCAATTCTTGTGGAGATGGACATGAATATTGAGCAATGCTGGATGCGCTACTTAAAAGCAGAGCAATTGATGGAACAAGGCCACTGGCCCGAGGCACATCGTTTATACGACGATGTACTCAGCAATCTACCGAACCACATTCATTCGGCGCTCGAAAATGCTCAAACCAAACCTTGTCAGTTTGTCTGTCTCATCACCGGGCTGAGAGATGCGTGCGTCGCACAATCGGAGATTCTCAACAAACTCGGATTGCAGCACGATGCTTTTTCAACACTCAATCAAACGTACGCACTGTTCCAATTCTTGCAACTAGAGAATCATGAACTTATTGAGCGTGTGGGTCATTTACTTGGTCAACAAAGTGAAGACTTGTTAGCTCATATGGCGGCATTTTGCTCTGCTCAACGCAATGCTCAATGGATGATTGAGCTAGACCATGTGACGCGCGCACATGAGCAGTTTTTGCATTTGCAAGCGATGAGTTCGGCAAAGCCTTCGCCTTCTCACCTTTATAATTAATCTAAAGCCCAAGCATTGAGGCCAGCTAGGTTTGTGCTGTCCATTGCTTGAGTATCATTTGCTTTACCAACCACAAGGATCTGTGATGTCTTCTAAAACCATTCTTTCGGTGAATAACCTATCGGTCAGCTTTACGACAAACGATGGGATCGTCGATGCAGTAAAGAATGTTAGCTTCGATTTAAAAGCAGGCGAGACGCTTTCCATCGTTGGCGAGTCTGGGTCTGGCAAGTCAGTATCAACCAATGCACTGATGAAACTATTGCCAGACAACGCTATTTTGCATACGAACTCATCCATCATGTTTGAGGGTAGTTCCATCTTGGATAAAACGGAGCGTGAAATGCAAAACATTCGCGGTGATCGTATCGGTATGATTTTTCAGGAGCCGATGACCTCATTGAATCCATACATGCGGGTGGGGATCCAAGTCGCTGAGGCCATCATGTGCCATCGTCCAGTGGATAGACGGAAAGCCAAAACGAGAGTGTTAGAGCTGTTTGAACTGGTTCACATGCCAGAGCCAGAGAAAGCGTACAGCAAATATCCGCACGAGTTTTCTGGCGGTCAGTTGCAACGCATCATGATTGCAATGGCACTGATTAACGAACCCGATATTTTAATTGCCGACGAACCAACCACCGCGTTAGATGTCACGGTTCAAGCAGAAGTGCTGCACCTGATTAAAGAAATTCAGGCTCAGATGGGCATGGCGATACTTTTTATTACTCATGATTTAGGCGTTGTAAAACACTTTGCCGACCGTGTCATTGTGATGTGTAAAGGGGAAGTCGTCGAAGAAGGCGAAACGCAAACACTCTTCGAAGACCCAAAGCACGAATACACACGTATGCTGATCAACTCGATTCCAAAAGGCAGTAAGGACCCTATTAGTGAGAGTGCTACACAACTATTAAAAGCTGACGATATACGAGTCAAATTCTTGATAAAGTCGCATTTTATTGCCAGTAAAAATGAGTACTTCGAAGCCGTAAAAGGCATTTCTCTTGAGCTCAAACAAGGGGAAACACTCGGGATTGTTGGGGAATCCGGTTCAGGCAAGTCTACCCTCGGCCGCGCACTGATAGGCCTCCTGCCATCCACAGGTAAAATCGAATACAAAGGCCAAGATATGGCTTTGCTGACAAACAAAGAACGTTTTGAGCTGAAAAAAGACGTTCAGATGGTGTTCCAAGACCCTTATGGTTCGCTTTCTCCTCGTATGACTATCGGCGAGCTCATCACTGAAGGATTAACTGTCCACCAGCCAATGTTGAGTAAAAAAGAAACGTATGCAGAAAGCACGCGACGTGCTTCGAGAGGTTCGCTTAGATCCCGCGTCCATCAACCGTTATCCGCACGAGTTTTCGGGAGGCCAACGTCAGCGTATTGCTATCGCGCGAGCACTGATCCTTGAACCTTCGTTTATTTTGCTTGATGAGCCGACCTCTGCATTAGACCGCTCGGTGCAACTGACAGTGATTGATCTCCTGAAAGATTTGCAGAAAAAGCATAATATTGGCTACTTGTTTATTAGCCACGATCTATCAGTAGTTAAAGCACTCTCTGACCGTGTTCTAGTCATGCAAAAGGGCGAGGTCATGGAACAAGGTACGGCCGAAAATATTTTCCAAAACCCTAAAAATGACTACACGAAAAAACTGATAGATGCCTCATTTGATCTTGAAAACAGTGAAAATCAGCACAATGCGGCTTAGGTTCATCACAGTTTCATATTCATAAACTAGGATTAAGAAAAGGTGATGATTTCATCTTGTCTTAAGAATGGCGTAGCTGCCTTTCGGTTTGGCCGCCGAGACTGGTTGGTTCAAGAGTCAGACTTAGTCAACCTGGCTCACATACAGGCAAACAGTATGAATTGAGTTCCCCCAACCCATGAAAAATGCCGCGACAGTGTCGCGGCATTTTTTATTTCTCAGAAGCTTCGAGCAACTAAGGCATTAAATCGACTCAATACCCATATTGTATAACGTAAATGCATACACGTCTGTGGTGAGGTCAATTTGCTTACTCAGCGGCATCCCTGCACCATGACCTGCATTGACATCAATGCGTATTAATACTGGATTAGCGCCTTGCTGCTTGTCTTGCAGCTCCGCAATAAACTTGTACGAATGTGCTGGAACCACACGATCGTCGTGATCGGCAGTTGTCACCAATGTCGCAGGATACTGCACGTTTTCTTTTACATTGTGAACAGGAGAGTAGCCAAGCAAGTATTGGAACATCGCTTCGCTTTGTTCAGACGTGCCATAGTCATACTTCCAGCCTTCTCCAGACGTAAACGTGTGGTAACGGAGCATATCAAGCACACCTACAGCTGGCAGCGCCACCTTAAATAACTCAGGACGTTGCGTCATACACGCACCAACCAACAAGCCGCCATTTGAACCACCACGAATCGCTAGACGCTCGGAGCTAGTGTAGTCGTTTTCAATCAGGTATTCCGCCGCCGCAATAAAGTCATCGAACACGTTTTGCTTTTGCTGCTGAGTGCCTGCGTTGTGCCAGGCTTTACCGTATTCACCGCCGCCTCGCAAGTTGGCGACAGCGTAAATACCACCCAACTCTAGCCAGTTGGCTACATTGCCAGAAAACATTGGAGTGAGGCTGATGTTAAAACCGCCGTAACCATACAGCATGGTTGGCGCACTGCCATCAAGCGCGATGCCCTTCTTGTATGAGATGATCATCGGAACTTGCGTGCCATCTTTTGAGGTGTAGAACACCTGTTTTGATTCATACTCACTGCGAGCGAATGGCGCTTTTGATTCTTGAAACAGCGTCGATTCACCAGACTCAACATCAAATGAGAAGATCGTCGGTGGCGTCACGTAGTTAGTAAAGGTGTAATACAGCGTGGTTTCTTCTTTTTTACCCGCTAGACCATAAGCCGTACCCTCTCCCGGCAGTTCAACATCTCGAATCCATTCACCTTGGTAGTTAAACTGCTGCACTTTAGAAAGTACATCCACCATATAAGTCGCAAACAGATAACCGCCACCTTTGCTGATTTCTAACGGCTGTTCTTGTTCAGCAATCACATCCATCCATTGCGCTGTTCGGGTGTTGTAGCTGACAACTTTGCCATTCGGCGCATCTAGGTTGGTGTAAAGCAGCAAGGTGTCGTCTTGACTATCAATCAAGTAGGTGTCGCCTTGCGTTGTATCACGAAGCGTCACAATCGCTTGGGACTCAGACTGTAAATCGATATAAAACAGACGATTACCCGATGTGGATTCTGCGCCAGAAATAATGAGGAAGCGATCGTCCGTCGTCGTGGTACCAGACACATAACGGTGAACCTGCGTATCCAACTCACCGAAAATCACTTTATCTTCAGACTGAGGTGTACCAAGTTCATGATAATAAAGCTTGTGATGTTCAGTTCGCGCAGATAACTCACTGCCTTGCGGCTTATCATAGCTTGAGTAATAGAAGCCTTTGCTGCCCAGCCAAGAAATCGACGTAAACTTCGCATCCACAATCTCAGGCTCTAACTGTTCTTTGGTTTCCGCATCAATAACAAAGATCTTGCGCCAGTCACTGCCCCCTTCCGAGATGGAATACGCGACCAAACGATAATCTTTCGAGAAGCTGACTTCGCCAAGAGAGGTCGTGCCCTCTTCAGAGAACGTATTTGGGTCAAGGAAAACCTCGGATTCTCCCTTGCCTTTACGTCGATACAATACGCTTTGGTTTTGCAAACCGTCGTTTTTGTAGAAGTAGGTGTAGTCACCACGTACAAATGGCTGGGAATATTTTTCGTAGTTTTGACTGTTCGCCACTAAGTCACGGATTTGTTGGCGGTACGGGATCTGACCAAGGAAATCGAACGTGACCGAATTTTGACCCGAAACCCATTGTGCGGTTTCTTCACTGCGATCATCTTCTAACCAGCGATAAGGGTCGGCAATGTCGTGACCAAAGTAAGTGTCCACGACAGAATCTTTACGTGTTTTTGGGTAATGCATAACGTCCGTGTTACTCCGTTGTTTTTATTAAGTTGTTTATCTTCAATCGTTTTATTGCGGTGATTACCTTAGAGCACCCAATATTGATTTCAACGACATTGTTTTAAATCTATGAAGAACCTAGAAATAATGAGATATCGTTAAGTAACGATCACGAATGTGCTCAATAAGCAGCTTCACTTTATTCGGTGGTTGACGAGTAAACGGGTACACCGCGTAGATACCCAGCTTTTTACCCACTAGTTCAGGAAAAATATCGACCAGTTGACCATTGCGAATATCGTGATACACCAAGCAGCGCGGGACGTAAGCAATACCATGGCCGCCCAGAGCGGCTTTACGTAATGCGGTCGCGTTATCAGTAGAAAAGCAGCCAGATACTTTGACGATGTAATTTCCGTCTTCGCCTTTAAACTCCCAATCCGTTGCACCTGTGGTTTGGTAAGCGTATTGCAGACAATTGTGCGTGGTGAGATCAATCGGCTCGATCGGTTTCCCATTTTTAGCGATATATGAAGGGGACGCGCACACCACCCATTGAGAATCGAGAATATGTCGTGCGATCAAACTGGAATCGGCTAGGTAGCCAGTTCGAATGACTAAATCGTAACCATCAGCCACTAAATCGACAAAGCGATTATCCAATGACATGTCCACGGTCAGGCCCGGATGAAGGTTACAAAATTCGGCAACAGCATCAGCAAGTATCAAATCTCCAGAGATACACGGCACGGACATTTTTATGTGACCGCTCACATTCTCTCCAAAGCCTGCAACAGCGTCCATAGCCTCCTGAGTGGCCTGCTTCACATTTTTAGCACTGTGGAGTAACACCTTACCTGCTTCGGTTAAGGTCAATTTACGCGTTGTTCGATATAATAGCTGCGCCCCTATCTCTTCCTCCAACCTTGCCATTCTTTTGCTAACTACCGAATTTGTAAGGTTATTTGCTTCTGCAACCTTACTAAAACTGCCCAGTTCGATTACTTGAGAAAATAGGATTAAGTCGTCTGCTCTCATACGATTATGTCACTTTTGGAATTAATTATTTTCATTATTTCCCTATATCAACAAAAAATAAAGGAGTAAATTCACGCCAAATTAACAAAACCATTACAACAAAAAGTCACCTCTACAGCGGATTGACACCGTTCGAGAAGTCAGCGTACGAAGGATGTACAAATGAGTGAAACCCTACTTGCCCTAGTGGCATTTTCGCCAATTGTTGTTGCCGCCATCTTATTGGTTGGTCTCAACTGGCCTGCTAAAAAAGCCATGCCTGTTGCGTTCGGTTTAACCGTCGCTATTGCCCTAATGTTTTGGGATATGTCAGCCAATCGCGTACTGGCTTCTGTATTCCAAGGGCTAGGCATTACTGTTTCTGTTCTATGGATCGTGTTTGGTGCCATCTTCTTGCTCAACACTTTAAAACACACTGGAGCGATCACCACTATCCGTAATGGATTTACCGATATTTCAGCTGACCGCCGTGTGCAAGCCATCATCATTGCTTGGTGTTTTGGCTCATTCATTGAAGGCGCATCAGGGTTCGGTACCCCGGCAGCAATTGCTGCACCACTACTGGTTGCAATCGGCTTCCCCGCGCTTGCCGCTGTCCTAATGGGTATGATGATCCAGTCAACGCCAGTTTCATTCGGTGCGGTGGGTACGCCAATCATCGTGGGTGTAAACAAAGGTTTAGACACCCATAACATCAGTGAGTCTTTGGCTGCACAAGGCGCAACATGGGAAATGTACCTGCAAGATATCACCGCGCACGTTGCTGTGATTCACGCTGTTGTAGGTACGATGATCCCTGTATTAATGGCGATGATGTTAACACGTTTCTTCGGCAAGAACAGAAGCTGGAGTGAAGGTCTGGATATTCTACCATTTGCTTTATTCGCAGGTGTCTCTTTCACTGTGCCATACGCATTAACTGGTGTGTTCTTGGGTGCAGAATTCCCTTCACTAATCGGTGGTTTGGTTGGTCTTTCTATTGTTGTTACCGCAGCCAAAAAAGGCTTCTTAGTACCAAAGACTAAGTGGGATTTCGAAAGCGAAGACAAATGGCCTGCGGAATGGCTGGGCTCGCTAAAAGTCGATCTAAACGACAATCCAGGCAAGCCAATGAGCATCGTAAAAGCTTGGGTACCATATGTAATGCTGGCGGTAATTCTCGTCGCAAGCCGCGTAAGTCCGGAACTGAAAGGCTTTGTACAAAGCGTAAGTTTGTCGTTCAGCAATATTCTTGGTGAGACTGGTGTGAGCGCCGCTATTCAGCCGTTGTACCTGCCAGGCGGCATTCTGGTGTTTGTCGCACTGCTTGCCGCAATGTTACAAAGTGGCAGCGTAAAACCATTGCGTGAAGCGTTTGGCGAGTCAAGCAAAACACTGATTGGCGCGGGGTTTGTCTTGGTATTTACCATCCCGATGGTTCGTATCTTCATCAACTCTGGTATTAACGGCGCTGACCTAGCAAGTATGCCGGTTACAACAGCTAACTTTGCCTCTGACCTTGTCGGTTCTGCGTTCCCAGCACTGAGTGCCACCGTTGGTGCGCTGGGTGCGTTCATCGCTGGCTCAAATACGGTTTCAAACATGATGTTCAGCCAGTTCCAATTCGAAGTGGCACAAACACTGTCTATTTCGAGTGTGATTGTTGTGTCGCTTCAAGCCGTTGGTGCTGCCGCAGGTAACATGATTGCGATTCACAACGTTGTTGCCGCATCAGCCACCGTAGGCTTACTTGGCCGTGAAGGCGCAACATTACGTAAGACTATTATCCCTACGTTCTACTACATTGTAATGACGGGCATTATTGGTTTGGTGTTGATTTACGGCCTCCAAATGACGGATGTCTTGATGAAGTAACGCGAAACGCAGGGTTTGTAGCCCTGCCTAATTTGACACAGCTGTCAGCACTACTACCCCGACATGTTGATTTAGCTTGCTACATCAATCCCCCCGACAGCTGTGTCATCCTTTCCAATTTGTATAACTGATTGAGTGATTTAACAAAATTTTTCAATCAATTATGTAAATGAGTTACCAACATCACCAGTTCAAACGTAAGTGAACCATAGGTAACTATACTCATTTTGATGCCTTCACTGCTTTGCGATGAAGGCTCAACGAAAGAGCAAATTGCTCCACAACTTTGCTTAGAATAACCGCTAGGACACCATTATGATTATCTCAGCTTCTACTGACTACCGCGCTGCCGCGAAAGCCAAACTTCCCCCGTTTCTATTCCATTATATTGATGGCGGCTCTTACGACGAACGCACGCTGAAGCGTAATACTGACGATTTAGGCGATGTTGCACTACGCCAGCGCGTCCTACGCGATATGACAGACTTGAGTCTGGAGACCGAGATTTTCGGTGAGAAACTTGCGATGCCAATCGCACTGGCACCTGTTGGTCTAACTGGCATGTACGCTCGCCGTGGTGAAGTACAAGCAGCAAAAGCGGCAGAGAAAAAAGGTATTCCTTTTACCATGTCGACTGTGTCGGTTTGTCCGATTGAAGAAGTGGCACCTGCAATTGAACGTCCAATGTGGTTCCAGCTTTACGTGCTAAAAGACCGCGGCTTTATGAAAAACGTTCTTGAGCGTGCAAAAGCAGCAGGCGTTACTACATTGGTGTTCACAGTAGACATGCCAGTTCCAGGTGCGCGTTACCGTGACATGCACTCTGGTATGAGTGGCCCTAACGCAGCAACGCGCCGCGTATTCCAAGCCATGCGTCACCCAAGCTGGGCGGTGGATGTTGGCTTGCTAGGTAAGCCACACGACTTAGGTAACATCTCAACGTATCGCGGCGAACCAACAAAACTAGAAGATTACATCGGCTGGTTAGGCGCAAACTTCGACCCGTCTATCTCCTGGAAAGATCTTGAGTGGATTCGTGACTTTTGGGATGGCCCTATGGTCATCAAAGGCATCCTCGACGAAGAAGATGCGAAAGATGCGGTACGTTTCGGCGCGGATGGCATTGTGGTGTCTAACCATGGTGGTCGTCAGTTAGATGGCGTACTTTCAAGTGCTAAAGCACTACCAAGCATTGCAGATGCGGTAAAAGGCGATCTTAAGATCTTTGTGGACTCAGGTATCCGTACTGGTCTTGATGTGGTTCGTATGCTCGCGCTGGGCGCAGACTGCACACTGCTTGGTCGTTCATTTGTGTACGCATTGGCTGCACAAGGCGGCGCAGGCGTTGAAAACCTACTGGATCTGTACGATAAAGAAATGCGTGTAGCTATGACGCTGACAGGCGCGAAGTCTATCGCGGATCTTTCTCGCGATTCCTTGGTGAAAATCCCATAATCTTTGCAGGCGATTAAAAACAGAAACGAAAAAACGAGCCAAAATTGGCTCGTTTTTTATTGCTCTTCAACCCGATAATTTGACGAGCAAGCTAGCTTACTTGGTGAACGTACTCAATAACGACTTGGTTGCCGTCGATAAACACGTTACTGATATCACCATCCACCGTCACACGATTTTGTAAATAAACCGTACCAGATGCAGATAGATCACGCTCCGTCAACGACGGAATCACCTGACCAGGACGTACATGTAGCTGCTCGCATAGCTGTTTTACAAAACCTAGCGTCAGTGGAGAATTACCACGTAACAAGCCAGAAAACTCGTGTAGACTCAAACCAAGGCGCTTCGCCATTTCCATTTGAGTGATGTGCATTTTGGCTTTTTGTGACATCCAGATGTCGTAGAGCGCGTTTCGATCCAGCTCTGTAAATTCCATATCTGCCTCCGCTAATTCAAGAGCCAATACACTCTCACACTTACTTAAGATAAATGTTAGCGATAAGTCAGAGAAGTTATAATTGATCGTTCAAATATCAACGCACATCGGAGATGACGAAGCTCCGCACACGAATGGAACGGCGGCTCATCACCCAGTTTCGACCACTCACTTTTCACCTCACGAAATAGCCTACCTCAGGCGATTTATACATAAGTAAATGATTTAAAGGAAATCACTGGGGTGAAGGAGTAATATCTGCTACCTTTCCTTCCATGGTTCACTAGAAAGAAGTTACATATGTCACAGTGGTTTACCGATTTGCAAAGCTATATTGAAACATCTCATCAAGATTGGAGTGGGAGTGTCCTTTTCATTACACTCGCCAGCTTTATTGCTTGGATAGCTTGGCGACTGATCCGCTCTCGTCTCGCAGTACTAGTAGAGAAAACCCCTTTCCACTGGGATGACATGTTGCTTGATGCGCTAAAAGCGCCAGTCAGTACACTCATTTGGTGTTGGCCAGCAACCGTCTCTATCGGCATCATATTAGAGAGCGAGCTCAACGATAAAATAAACTGGTTAAGCACGCTGAAACTGATTTTGGTGATCAGTATCTTCGTCTGGACCGTTATGCGACTCATTACCAATGTTGAAGAGTACGTCCTAGAACAAAAAAACCGAAGATGAAACCACAGTACAAGCGATAGCTAAAGTCGCGCGCTTGTTCTTTATTACCGTCGGAATTCTCACTGTGATGCAGGCGTTTGGCTTGTCACTGTCAGGATTGCTCACCTTTGGTGGTGTCGGTGGTTTAATCGTTGGTTTAGCGGCGAAAGATCTGCTGTCGAACTTCTTTGGCGGCCTTATGATCTACTTCGATCGTCCGTTTAAAGTTGGCGACTGGATCCGCTCTCCAGATCGCCAAATTGAAGGTACGGTAGAACGAATTGGCTGGAGAATGACCATCATCCGAACTTTCGATAAGCGTCCTCTTTATGTGCCAAACTCTGTGTTTAGCAACATAGTCGTAGAAAACCCATCTCGCATGCTAAACCGACGCATCTAACGAAAAAATTGGACTTCGTTACGACGACGCCGAAAAAATGCCGCAAATCATTACAGCGGTGAAAGAGATGCTTAAGAATCACAAAGATATTGATGCACGCCAAACGCTTATCGTCAACTTCGATACGTTTGGTCCATCGTCACTGCATTTCTTCATTTATACCTTCACAAAAACCGTGAATTGGGTGAGATACCATGAGGTTAAACAGGATGTTCTTCTTCAAGTAATTAACATCATTAAAGAACACGAAGCAGATATCGCCTTCCCAACTCAAACACTCAAGCTCGACCCAGTTCAAATGATAAAAGCTGAAGAGCAAGAAGATCACGGCTTCTAATTTCCATCAATACCAATAACAAAGCCCGCTTTATTCAAGCGGGCTTTTTCATTTTTTATTTGCTTGGATTGGTTAGTGTTGCATTAACACCATACGAGCATTTAATGGTTGGATAGGACGATTGTTTTTCCCCATCACTGTCGTAAACGCTTTAATCTGCTCAGGGGAAATGGTTTGTGCTTCTTTCATCACTAACCAACGTACCCCTTCAGAGCATGGTGGTGTCGTTAGTGAGCCATTAAAGCGATAATACGCTTTGTCTTTTGGAAGCAACGCATCCGCTTCAAATGGCAATTTAATCTCTACACCTTGATCTTTACTTGGTATGTTTGCTAGTAACTTCGCTAAATCTGGGTTCGCTTTTCCGGATTGAAAAAACACGGCCACAACCGCCAAATGGCCAGTTGTATCAGCATGCACAAAGTGCGCTTCTAATGGGTATTCTTTGCCATCCACATGGTTTTCTGACGGAGTATGGAAGTGGAACTGCTTTAACGTGAATGCATTGCCATCAATCAACAGTGTGTTGTCACCCTCTAGGCTGGTTTGCAGGGTGTGGCCGTTATTGAGCAATGAGATTGCTTTGCCATGGTAGTCGAACTGTAATTTGTCTAACTTCGCTTCTGCTGCGGAGACAATATTAATTGGGCTTTGGTTTTGACCTTTGGAACATTCAGACGCAAACTCGCCCCAATGCTCAGGCCCGTGACTCCCCTCGTAACCCCAGCTTGCTGCGTAAGCTGTTCCTGTAAATACCAACGCCAAACCTAGAGCTGCCAGTGACTTCTTCATAGTTTTCCTTATTCCTTCAAGTTAAATGTTGTGAAAACAAAACCATACTAATCGCACAGAATTAAGCGGGAATAGAGTGAAAACTATGATTACAAAAGTTTTTTGGAATAGATGCCTCTAGTTATGCAATTGATATGATGCTCAAAATTGAACATCAACGATTATCGAGTCGGTATAAGTGCCAGCTGGTGGGGTGTTTTTTTGTACAAGAAAGATTTGTGGTATTGCCCTAAATCACTTGGAACTTCAAGCTGGAAATGTTGCTGTGCATGATCTAGAAAAAAGACTATGGACATTTGTAAAATGAGGGCTATATGTTCGATGTTACCGCTTATGTTTACAACATATCGCTAAAAAAAACGCCCCTTTCGGAGCGCTTTCTTATTTGAGCAGATTATTCCCAATCAAGGATAACTTTGCCAGACATGCCTGAACGCATGACATCGAAGCCTTCTTGGAAGTCATCAATCTTGTAGTGGTGCGTGATAATTGGTGATAGATCCAAACCAGATTGAATCAGTGAAGCCATCTTGTACCATGTTTCGAACATTTCACGACCATAGATGCCTTTGATAACTAGGCCTTTGAAGATCACTTGGTTCCAATCAATGCCCATATCTGATGGTGGAATACCGAGTAATGCAATACGACCACCGTGGTTCATTGTGGTTAGCATTGAGTTGAATGCCGCTGGGTTACCAGACATTTCTAGGCCTACGTCAAAGCCTTCTGTCATGCCTAGTTCAGCCATTACATCTTCAAGCTTCTCTTCAGCAACATTTACTGCGCGTGTTACCCCCATTTTACGAGCTAGCTCTAAACGGTACTCGTTTACGTCTGTGATAACCACATGACGAGCGCCGACGTGTTTCGCAACTGCGGCGGCCATGATGCCGATTGGGCCAGCACCAGTGATGAGCACGTCTTCACCGACTAGATCGAAAGAAAGCGCAGTGTGTACCGCGTTACCGAACGGGTCAAAGATAGACGCTAGATCGTCAGAGATGCCTTCAGGGATCTTGAACGCGTTGAACGCTGGGATCACTAGGTATTCTGCGAATGCACCTTCGCGGTTAACGCCCACACCAATCGTGTTACGACATAGGTGAGTACGGCCGCCACGACAGTTACGACAGTGACCACACGTGATGTGACCTTCGCCAGATACGCGGTCACCGATTTCAAAGCCACGAACTTCCTGACCAATCGCTACCACTTCACCCACGTATTCGTGACCCACAACCATAGGCACTGGAATTGTCTTTTGTGACCATTCGTCCCAGTTGTAGATGTGTACATCTGTACCACAGATAGCGGTTTTCTTAATTTTGATCAGAATGTCGTTATGGCCAACTTCAGGTTTATCAACCTCAGTCATCCAGATGCCTTCTTCAGGCTTTAGCTTTGATAATGCTTTAATTTTCATAGTATTCACCAAACATTGCCCCGCTCTATGCGTGACAAAAAATTCTTTCATCTAATGCGTTTAAAGAAGAAATAAAGGCTTTGCCCATGAGCCGACTCTGAAGAGTTGGGAAAGCCTTTTTATCTTTAAGCGTCTCTTTCTCCATCCCATCTAACCCCTCTCCTATGTTTTAGAAGGAGGCTAGGAAGAGGAAACGAAACCTAGATGATGCCCATGTCCTTACCAACTTGGATGAACGCGTCGATTGCACGGTCTAGTTGCTCACGAGAGTGCGCCGCAGACATTTGAGTACGGATACGCGCTTGACCTTTTGGTACAACAGGGAATGAGAAGCCGATTACGTAGATGCCTTTCTCTAGAGCGCGCTCTGCGAATTCTGCTGCTACTTTTGCATCGCCAAGCATGATTGGAATGATTGCGTGGTCAGCACCACCCATTGTGAAACCAGCGTCTTCCATACGAGTACGGAAGTGTGCTGCGTTTTCCCATAGACGGTCACGTAGGTCACCGCTCTCTTCTAGTAGATCTAGAACGCGGATAGAAGCGCTTACGATTGCTGGTGCAACAGAGTTAGAGAATAGGTATGGACGAGAACGCTGACGTAGCCAGTCAATCACTTCCGCTTTACCTGATGTGTAACCGCCTGAAGCGCCACCCATTGCTTTACCTAGCGTACCTGTAATGATGTCGATACGGTCAACCACATTGTGGTATTCGTGCGTACCTGCACCCGTTTTACCCATGAAGCCAACCGCGTGAGAGTCATCAACCATGGTCAGTGCGCCGTATTTTTCAGCTAGGTCACAAATAGCTGGAAGGTTCGCCACTACGCCGTCCATTGAGAACACACCGTCAGTAACGATAAGAATGTGGCGTGCGCCTGCTTCTTTCGCAGCAATCAGTTGTTGCTCTAGCTCTTCCATGTTGTTGTTTGAGTAACGGAAGCGCATTGCTTTACATAGACGAACACCGTCGATGATTGACGCGTGGTTTAGTGCGTCTGAAATAATTGCGTCTTCTTTACCGAGAATGGTTTCAAACAGACCTGCGTTTGCATCGAAGCAAGAGGTGTAAAGAATCGTATCTTCTTTACCTAGGAACTTAGACAACTTCTGCTCAAGCTCTTTGTGGATGTCTTGAGTACCACAGATGAAACGTACTGAAGCCATACCAAAGCCGTGTTCGTCCATACCCGCTTTACCCGCTTCAATTAGCGCAGGATGGTTAGCAAGACCAAGGTAGTTGTTTGCACAGAAGTTTAATACTTCTTCACCGGTAGAGATTTTAACCGCCGCTTGCTGCTGAGACGTGATTACGCGCTCTGATTTGTAAAGACCTTCAGCCTTCACTTCTTCAATTTGCTGCTGAATCTGTTGGTAGAATGCAGAAGACATTTGAAATTCCTTCCTGGTTATTTTGGCGAGTATCTACTCGTTTAGAATTAGGTTGAGCCTTTATGTGACGGGCATCACGGGCTATCACTTATCAATTAATTGTAGTGTAATTCAAGGAAGGAAGAAGGATTATCCCTTAAGGTGGAAAAGCATTAATGAATCCAAGGCACGAATTCAATTAATGCTTTCCTATAATATTGTAATAAAAGGAGTTATAGCCCAGTTGGTTGTTTAAGTAGTGCTTCAAAGTCTTTGGCTGGTAACGGGCGGCTATAGTGGAAACCTTGCCCGAACTCACAGTTTAAGTCTTTTAGATAATCGACATGACGCTGTTCTTCAATGCCTTCAGCAACAATCTTAAGGTTCAGCGCTTTCGCCATTGCAATGATCACGTTGACGAGCTCACGATCGGAGTCGTTTTCGAACATATTTTGCATAAAGCTGCGATCAATCTTAAGGCGATCGAACGGAAATTTCTGTAAGTAACTCAACGCAGAATAGCCAGTACCAAAGTCATCGATGGTAAGCTTAGTGCCTAACGCTCTTAAGTTATTGAGCATGTCTAATAGCTCTGAGTCGTGGTTAAAGAGAAGGCTCTCTGTCACCTCAATATCGAACTTATCTGATGGAAGACCAGACTCCTCAAGGCTCTTCTTAATAAACGCAAGTAAGCGATCACAATACCTAAATTGAACACTGGAGAAATTCACAGAAACAAACAGCGGCGTCAGATTTTGCCATTGCGCCGCTTGGCGGCACGCTTGCTGGATAGCGAATTCACCAATTTGATGAATCAAGCCATTTTTCTCAGCAATAGAGATAAACTCTTCAGGATTTACGAATCCGTACTTCTCATCATTCCAACGCATTAACGCTTCTGCGCCAACAATTTTACCACTGCTTAGCTCAATAATAGGTTGATAATACAACTCTAGTAATTGACTAGAGATGGCATTTCTTAGTCGATTTTCCAAATCCAAATAGCGTTGCAAGTCTTGGTTCATATTGTGGTTATAAAAGCAGAAGGCATCGCGTCCATCTTGCTTCACGCGATACATCGCCATGTCAGCACAGGCGAGGAGCTGCTCGGCATTATCTCCATCATCCGGAAATACGGACATTCCGACGCTGCTACTCAAGAAGAATTCATGGTTGTTCCATACAAATGGATCGTTAAACGCCGAAAGCACGCTTGAAGCAACGCGCTTCGCGGTGTCATTATCAGGCAAGTCAGGAATCACTAATAAAAACTCATCCCCACCAATTCTCGCCAGTAAGTCTGTTTTTCTCGCGACTTGATGAAGTCGTTGAGCACTAAGTTTAAGGATCTCGTCCCCAACAAAGTGACCCATTGAATCGTTAATCTGCTTAAAGTGGTCTAAATCAATAAACATGACCAATACTTTTGAACCACTACGTGACGCTCTAATCAACTCCAAAGCCAGTCTCTCAGAACCGTAGCTGCGATTAGGCAAGTTAGTCAACGTATCGTATTTAGCTTGGAAGGCGAGTTCTTTTTCAGACGCTTTTCGGCGTTCAATTTCGTTAGTTAGTTTTCGGTTCTGTTGAGAAAGAATGTCTTTTCGCTTTTTCTCTTCTTCAAGTTTAATTTTCAATTCAATTCTATTATTGTTTGTGATGAACGCATAACACAGCGCAATAACAACCATAACAGCAAGAATACTCAAACCGAGAATGAAGATCCGTGATGTAAAAATATCTCGCTCACTCAAAGGCTCAAACCAAGCCATAAGTTTGAAGTGATGCTTTTCAACAGGCACTTCAAAATATATCTTTCCATCAACGGCTTCAGATATTAAATAATTCTCATCTTTATTATGAGAAGACGTTTTATTTATTGTATCCCATACGACCATCTCAACGTCTTTTATTTTGAGCACCATCCGGCTATAACTGTCTTCGTGCTCTTGATTAGTGAGCTGATCAATAACAATGTTTTTATTGAGATCTGCAATTAGAAAGGCAACTGGCTTTCCAGAAAACTTAACTTGCTTGATGACTTGAATACGCACGTCGTCGTTATATCGAGTTGCACAAACCTCTTCGGGATGCCCATGTTGAGTCATTAAAGTTTGGATATCCACCTTCTGCTCTGTGTTGTCTTCAGAGCCCGTCGTGACAATCGTTGTGCCATCACTACCTACCAGTGTGAGCTTTTTATAGATTTGGCTGCTATTAATTAACTTACCATCTATCTTTTCATCGAAACGACGCTTCAAGTTAATTAAACTCGCTCCTAATCCGTACTCCATTGACATGCCAGAGGCTAAATTAGCAAAGAATGTTTGTACTGTTTTATCTGTAGATAAATTATCAACATCCTCACTGGCAATGGTAAATAAATTATCGAGTGTGCTTGCGTAGCTTTTTACTTTTAAACCGAGTTCCCTATGCTGGGATTCTTTTAATTTATTTTGCCCTAAACTTGTCACAACAATAAGCATAGCTAAATAAATAGAGACTAATATTGCGCTTATTGCAATAAATTTTTTACTGGATATTTTTTTAACGGCCTTTTTCATCGGGTTTTCTTACTATCTTCTATGAAGTAATCGTTATAAAAGTAGTAAATAGATGGATAGTATTTTTTTACTAATTTTTCGTAGGTTCCATCTTTCTTTATTGAATCTAAATAACGATCAAATGCCTTGCGTAATTCCGGTGAGTTTTTACGGAATGCAACAGCCATTTTCTGATTTTCGGATACTGGGCCAATGACTTTTATTTCACCTGGCCATTTTTCTAATGCAATTAACGTATCGGCGACGTCTAGCAATGTGCTTTCCGCATCATTTTTCATTATCGCTGGCACCATCTCATTAAGAAGACGAGCCCCATCAGGCAGTATGACTTTTGCGCCTGTGTCATATAAGTCATAAAGGTTAGGGTCCAAGCAAGAGTGCTCCAACGCCAACACTTCGCGACCATGAATAAGCTGCTTGACGGTTTTTACATCTTCATCAACCGAACCACTTGGTTTAATCGGACTCAGCGTGGAATCTGTTCTGGAAACTAACCAAACGCCCGACGGGAAGTAATCTTGTGAAAAGTCTAAAACTTCAGAGCGCCAGTCAAGAATGGTAACGCCATTTGCGATCAAGTCACCCTCGATTGGAACACTTTCTCCCACAACGGCTTGCTTATTATGGTATTGAACATCTTGGCCCGTCAGCTTACCGACCATATCGCTCCACTGAGCTGGAACATATTGGTACTTAACGCCCAACGACTTGGCAAAGCCTTTTACTATCTCTACATCTAAGCCAGTCAAGGTTTCCACTTCACCTTGTTCAATATAAGAAACGAAGTTAGCATACGGCACACCGATATGGCGCAACACTCCGCGATCACGAATCTGTTGTAAGTCGTCTGACCAAGCGGAAGAGGACATAACAGAGGCCGCCATAAGCGCCATCGCCGCTAAAGTTCTTTTGAATGTTTTGACTGACATAATAATATCCTTACCTTTCACAAAGCGCCCAATCATGGGCGCTTGAGTGATAAACAACGATGTTAGAACGACGAGTAATACAAATTCGTCATCGCCACCACGAGCCCTTCAACATCCTGCTCGTCATGGAACAAGTGCGTGGAGATACGGAGTGCGTAAGTATCAAAGTCATCATCTTTATGCAGCTTAAAGCTGGTTGTTCGAATGATGTAGCCATATTCTTCACGCAGACGATCTCTGAATTCAGTCAATATGTCTTCATTCGTCACATCAGAGAATGGGTTAACTGTGGTTAAGCCACTCGTTAAACCTTCCACGTTTGGTGAGTACATTTGGGCTTGTGGCAAGTACTCTTGAAGTAAGGTTTTACACAAACTACCAAGACTTAGAACACGTTCCTCAATGCGGTCACGGCCAATCTCATCCCACATTTTACAGCTATCAACTAACGCTTGTTTCGCAGGATAGTTGTCGTTCCCGATGTACTGCATCTGTAACTGCTTGCCTAAGTAATCCGCATGAGAAAGTGAAGAGTTGATCAACCACAACGGGTTTTCACGATCACTCCAATACTCATTCAAGCGATTGGCGTTATCACGTACGTACAAAATACCGGTTGCGCCAGGACCACACTGCCATTTGTGACCAGAACCTGCATAGAAATCACAATCCATATCATGGAAATCGAGGTCAAACATACCGACAGTATGCGCTCCATCTACAAGCGTAGGCACACCATATTCTTTCGCTAAAGCACAAATGGCTTTGGCTGGTAACGCCGTTCCCGTTTTATAGGTGATATGAGAGAACATGATGAGGCGAACGTTTTGATGCGCATCAAGCGCGTCGCGGAAAGCTTGGATGTAATCTTGTTCAGAAACGTCTTCAGTACCGGTAAATACTGGTAGTTGAATTTCAACAACATCGACGCCAAAACGATGTTTTGCGACGTTCATCGGTGATGTTGCAGCCATATGCTCATGGTGCGTCGTTAGAATCACATCGCCAGGTTCAAAGTGTAAGCCGTTAATGATCGAACATAGACCATCAGTAGTATTGCGGCTGAGAATGATTTCTTCTGGGTTAGCACCAAAGCCAGGCGCTACTTCTTGAACCATCTCAGAGACATAAGGCCAAGAGCCAAATTTGCCCTTCATATCCCAAGGATATTTAGCCACCAACTTGTTGTTATGCTCGTAATCTTGAAGAACTTGTCTTGGCATAGAACCCGTTGTGCCAATGTTCATGTAAGTCGTACGTTTATCCAAAACGAACTGTCGTTGCACTTTACGCCAAAAGCGCTTATCGTGTTTTCTACCTAGCCCGCGGCTGCTCCAATCAATTTTCTGTTCTCGTGCTTGAACTGCGCCCGAGAAAGCGGAAGCACTCACACCAGCAACAACAGCTCCTGTTGCGCCTTTCAGAAAATTACGGCGGCTGCTATTAGTCTGAATAGATTCCTTGTCTTTCATCTTTTTCAATCCTTGTCGGAAATTAGCCATATTATTAATTTTAAGTGCGTAACTATCTGTTACTAAAACATTATTACCCATTAAAACCAGAGTTTAATTTTTTCCTCTGCCATTAAGTGACTTTAGTTCCAATTTTTTATCTTATTTGATGATATAAGCAACAGTTTGACCACAAACCTATAAACAACCATATTCACATTAAAATATTCATTAAATTGATTATTTTTTATAGAAGACAATTCCGACAACTTCTTTATAAAACAATTATGAGCTTTGTTATAAAGTCATTAAAAATTTAACTTTGCGTTAATTTAAAAATATTCAGGCTATTTTTTGATTGACGTCTATTCTTTTTATATCTGAACAATCTCAATATGTTAAGTCGTAATAATGGAGAGCTGGTTTCGCAGATAGATACCAGTTTAAGACCATAGAGTGAGACACATCACTCTCTGACATAAACCCACCGCTCAACAGACATAAGGAAGAGAAGTTTTCACTAATATGTGCTTGAGCGTACAACCAAAAAGAAGGAAGTCCCATGTTAAAAGGATTGCTATGCATTTCAGTTGCTGCCACTCTCGTAGCCGCTCCTAACGTACTTGCGCAGACTGTCGCGATGACCGATCTCAACAGCAAGAAGAGCGCTGGCACCATTGAGATTTCACAAAGTGACTATGGCGTGGTATTTATGCCTCAGTTATCAGGTTTGTCATCAGGGGTGCACGGTTTCCATGTTCACACCAAACCATCGTGCGATAGCGCGGAGAAGAATGGCAAAACCGTCCTTGGCGGTGCAGCAGGTGGTCACTATGACCCCAGCAACACAGGGAAGCATGGCTACCCTTGGACCGATGACAATCATTTAGGCGACCTGCCTCCACTCTATGTGGACATGGATGGTAATGCTAATCAGCCCGTTGTCGCGCCTCGCCTAAAATTATCAGATTTAAAAGGCCGAGCATTAATGATTCATGCTGGTGGTGACAATCATTCCGACCATCCTGCTAAATTAGGCGGCGGCGGTGCGCGCGTTGTATGTGGCGTTATTAAGTAGTCATTCGATAAGCCAAATTCGCGCTTCTCCTCAGGCAGCGAGAAGTGCGAATTTTTGTTGATACTCAGTGTCCGTCTCACACGTCTCTAAGTAGCTGTGGTGCAACATTAAAATTGACTGCACTATCTTTGTACCAATTCCTAATGCGCCACCGACGGCATCTTTATCAATTCGGTTGACAAAAGTGAACAGGATTCGCGACTTATCCTCACTCAAATGCGCTTGGCAATGCACTTCCGAGCCGATTGGGCTGTGGCGCAACGCATTTTCAAGCAGGTTCAATACCAACCGCTCTAAGAGTCCTTTATCACCCACAGTTTGAATCTCGCTATCGATATCCACTTTCAACACCACTTCTTTACGAGAAAACTGGCTCTGCATCGTCTCGGCACATTCTGCCATCAACGCGCCAAGATCTATGGGGCGGTATTCGTAGTTTGGCATTGGTTCCTCTTTACGCGCGGCGTCTAATAAAGCATGCAATTGAGTTGAGAGCTTCTCACAATTTCGGAAAGCGACCTCAATCAAAGGATCGGATTCCGGATGTTGCAAACGCCACGTTTCCAGATAGCCAAGCACGCTCGATAACGGCGTTTTTAAATCATGACTGAGCTGCAACAAGCTCTGACGACGATGAGAAGACTGATACTCCAACTGTAAAAACTGCTGCTGAATGTGCTTCGCCATCATCTGATAAGAGTGCGCAATCGGCACGAGTTCCGGCACTTGGTGAGTAAAGTCAGGTTGCAGGTGAAAATCATGTTCGGCTTGCTGTTGAAGTTGCTTGGTCACGCGCTCAATCGGGTTCAATAGGCTACGTTTCACCAGCACATAAGCCCCTAGAGCAAAGCCTAAAATGGACACTAAGACCAATCCTGCCAGCGCGATGTAAGGGGTATCGACTTGCGCATTGGCAATGGCGTCATGTCGGGTACTGCCAATCACCACATAGAGATAACCGACCGTAGAGCCTAATTCCTTTATCGCCGCAACAGAAAACACTTTGTGTTCACCGCGATTACGAGGATCTTCGCCTAAGATGGGAAGCGGTTCGTTGTTTAAGAATTGCTGAATGGGGTTCAGATCCACCGAATCCATAAGCTTTGCCCCATCTGGCGCAGCATGAGTGGTGATATTGCCTTGGCTATCGAGGAAATAGATTTCAAAATCAGGGCCGATCAACATAAGGGTATGAAAGATCGACTTGAGCGCTTTAGGGTTGTAATCCGTACCAATCATCAGCGGATTATCATCGCGCATGTGGCTGGCTAGCTCTTTATGCAGGCTTTGCTTAGTCCGTAACTCAATGGTTTCTTTTTGCCAATTGTAAGTCAGTGCAATCACCACCGCCGCGAGGCAGAACCACAAGCTGGTAAATACTACCAAGCGAGATTTGAAGCTCATCCTATCGCCTCCTTAAACAGCGGTGTTTTTGAAACACCCGTGATGATTGAAAAATGACGGTGAAAACAACTGCCGACTTACTGTCTTGGCTTGATATTTTGACTTGCTTTTTTGCATTAGTGTCTTGGTTGAAACTTATACCCAACGCCCCACACGGTTTGGATGAAGTGATGATCTGAATCAGACAAAGACAATTTGCTGCGTAAACGGTTAATGGTGCTACACACCGTGTGGTGATAACCAGAATGACTGGTGTTCCATACGTGATCGAGCAATTCATCTTTACTGTAGACTCTGCCCGGACGAGTCGCGAGAAACTGCAGCAAAGTAAACTCTGTCGCGGTAAGAGTGACATCCTTGTCGTTTAGGGATACTTGGTGCAACTCCGGAATGATTCTTAGCGGACCAAAATCCATCGCTTCGTCGAGGGCTTCATTTGCTACTTTGGCCTCTGCGGTTTGACTGACTCGGCGCAGCACGTTACGTACTCGCGCTTGGAACTCTAATACGCTAAATGGCTTAGTGATGTAGTCATCCACTCCCGCTTCTAAACCGTCAACCTTGTCCATTTCACCGTCTCTTGCTGTCAACATAAGCACTGGGATCCAATCTTGTTGCTGACGCAAATAATGGCAGATGTCTAGGCCATCACCATCTGGTAAACCTCGGTCAAGGATCAATAAATCAAAGGGGTGTTGCTGATATTGCGCTTTAGCATCGGCGACATTTGTTGCTCGCGACACTTGGTGTCCTTGAAACTTAAGATGCATCTGAACCAGTTCTGCCAAATCATCGTCGTCTTCCACCAGTAAAATCTTCGCCGATAAATAGCTAGCTTGTCGTTCCATGATCCTTTCCCTAACTTACGTAAAGCCACTCTGCACATGACCGGAACAAACTAACATTTCTTTCATATCACCAAGTGCTCCCTTACTGCTATATTCAGCGAGTATCACCTTAGGTAATAAAAAGGTTCCGATGACGCCATGAGGGATAAATCGCTCGGCTACAAGCGCTTTGGAAAGGAGACGTCATCGGAGCCTGTGTTACTCGACTCGAGTGATGGTGACTTTCGCACCTGGGTTCAAGAAACGATGGTTCGCAGAAAGTGCTGAGTTTGCTAATCCATCATCTTGGCTAACTACCCCTGCATGGAATGCAACAACGTCATTGCTGTCATTACGAGCGGCATTGAAGCCCTCACCGCCACCTGCTGGGCCAGGAATGGTTGCGGCAAGCTCATCGTTTAGCTCTGTACCGGAATCCCAAACGTTCATGCTCATTTCGTAGCTTTCACCTACTGCGAGCGATTTGAGCGATAGCCCCGTTTCGCCAACAAAGGCATCATTGGTATTCACAAACATAGACGCCACAGACAAGTAACCGTAACGACTAGGGTCAACCGTGATGGTGACTTCGTCCGATGCACCCGGCAACACCAATCCATTGCCCGAAATACCTTGGTAAACACTGTCATTGCTGTTCATCAACTCAATCAGCTCAGCGTTACTACCGCCTTCGGCAAGGTGCTCAAGTTCAACGGATGCGGCTTGTCCAATTTCAAACAATTGGTAGTCACCATTGTGAGTGAGTACAGCAAGCGGAGACATAGGTTGATTCGCAGTCAAGTTCGCCACGTTGACGGTGTAGCGGTACGATTTCACTACGTCATTATCATCATCGCTTGGACAACCGGCGAGCAAGCCGACTGAAGCTGCTACTAGTAAGATTCTGTATTTCATACATCCCCCTTACTTCACAACGATTGTGATGGTTGCGACTGGGTTTAACCAACGATGGCTGCTGCTGTCTAGGTCACTGATGCCGCCAGTTGGGTCGCTATCACCAAGGTTACCCGGATGCACGTGAACTTTATCGTTAGTTACCGTTGTTTCAACGCCTGTACCGCCAGTGCCAAAGGTAATGAAAGGTGGGTTTGGCATGCTAGACGCAAGTTCATCGTTCGCTTCTGTACCGGCATCGTAACTTCTTAGCGTTGCTCGGTATGTACCCGCTTCCGTTGGAATCTTCCAGCTATCTAGACCGACAAAACCGTCATTGGTTGGCAGCAACATCGCGCTCAGAGAAAGATATCCGTGGTCGCCACTGTCTAAGGTGAAGGTGGTTGCAACACCCGGATTCAAAATACCACCAGCAGGATTCTCAACCACCGCACCACCAGCGTTACCAATCACACTCGCAAGACCAGAGATATCACCACCTTCTGCCATGGCTTCTAGTTCTGACGTTGCTGCTTGGCCCGTTCTGAACATTTGAAGGTCAGAGCCATGTGCAGCAACAATAAGTGGTGTAAAGTAGATGCCTTTGGTTGCGTTTGTCACGGTAATTTCCAATTCCGCCGCATTCACTGATGCAGCGCCTAGTGCCATAGCGACTGAAGTCATGACGAGTCCGAGTTGGGTACGTTTTTTCATTGTGATTCCATCCTTTAATGAGGGTTGAACTACCCAAGCCCATCTGTACGGCTTTACTTCTTTGTTCGTGACTTGAGTAGGTTAAGCATTACGTTTCGAACGTTTTGCGTTCTTGCCTCTAAGAATGACGAGCAAATCTATCAGTAACTTCATCGAATTCTCATAAAATTCTCACAAGTTCTGTTCGAATTCTATCAGCAGCACTTTTTTACTCTTAATCAGGTGTTTACACTTCGCGCGCTCCCCTCCTACAATACGGTATTCCCTGTTTAAATCACGATTCTCACCATGATTCATAACGTTCTGTCTGCCTACTATGGCGAAATCTACGGCATCGCTTTTTTCAACCACTACTTGAGCCATTGCGCCCAAAGTGAACAACAAACACTGTGGCAGACCTTGATTGAAGTGGAAGAACTCACCGCAGAAAAGCTCAAACCCGTGCTGCTAACAAATGGCATGGATATCGAAAATCGACACCAAGAGATGCTGGATAAAGGCTTGGCAGATGCAACCAAGTGGATTGGTTTACCATGGCAAGAGTTGGTGGCGACTCTTCTGAAATGGGTGGAGCCTTATGAGATCAAATATCGAGAGTGGCATGAAGAAGTGAAAGCTTCAAAACAGTATTCAATCGCTGAGCGAGAAGCTATCGAATTGATTGCAGACCACGAAACGGCCATTTATCACTGTTGGCAGCAATACCATACTGGTGAATCTGGCTTGCCTGCACTCAATGCATTTTTGGCAAAATATCGTTAAAGCGAGACGGTGACACTTGAACCTCGTGAAACCGTACCAGACAATATCGTTATTCCGCTGCGCAGAACTGAACAATTATGGTTAATCCAAAACTCATTGCCCTACTTCCTGATCTTGCTTCGTTTATCTTGGTGGTAAACGAAGGCAGTTTTACCGCTGCAGCCAAACAACTCGGCGTGACGCCATCGGCTTTAAGTAAGTTGATCACACGGTTGGAACAAGCCCTCTCGGTCAAACTGTTTGAGCGCACGACTCGTAAGTTGATCATCACTCAAGCAGGACAAAAGGTTTACGACCAAAGCATCGCAATGGTGAATGCCGCCCAGCAAGCCGTTGAGCTATCTGCGGAAGATCATGCCGAGCCAACAGGCGCACTCACAGTGGCAGCCCCTGAAGCATTTCTTAATTCGGTTCTTCAGCCATTTGTGTTGCCATTCCTAGAGCGTTATCCAAATATTCAGCTTAAGCTGCGTGCAGCAGATGGTGAGATTGATCTTTTCCGCCAAGGTATTGATGTCGCATTTAAGCTTACCGATAAACCCGATGAGAACCTGGTACTCAAAGAGATCAGCAAGACCAATCTTGTTTTGTGTGCCTCTCCAGATTACCTCACCAAACACGGTATGCCTGAGCATCCCACTGAGCTTGAGCAGCACGACTGCATTTACCTTGCCGAGAACGACAAAGACAACATCTGGTCATTCTTTAAAGAGGAAGCCTTTCATTCCATTGCCGTGAGTGGACGCTACGCCGTCAACCACTCTCAAATGCGCTTGAACGGGGTTAAGTCTGGCTTGGGAATTGGGATCTTCCATGACTTCGTGATCAAAGACGCGTTAGAGCAAGGAGAAGTGGTGGAAGTATTGCCGGATTGGATGATCAAGAGTAACTACCACGGCGCTATCGCGATGCAGTATGCGCAAACCAAATACATGCCTGCTCGTCTGCGCGTGTTTATCGACTTCGTTAAGGAGCATTTAGTCTCCGAGGACGCTAACCATGCTTGAGGATACTAGCCATGTTTGAAGAGGTTAACCATGTTTAATGCCATTCATCACGTCGCGATCATTTGCAGTGATTATCCAAGGTCAAAACGCTTTTACACCGAATTGTTAGGGCTAAAAGTCATTGCTGAAAATTACCGTGAAGCCAGAGACTCCTACAAGCTTGACCTCGCTTTACCTGACGGCAGCCAAGTTGAATTGTTTAGCTTTCCGGACGCACCAGAGAGACCGAGCTTTCCTGAAGCTCAGGGGTTACGCCACCTTGCTTTTCAAGTGGATGATGTCGAGCATGTTAAAGAATATTTAGAGACGAGAGAAATTGAGGTAGAGCCCATTCGCATCGATGAATTTACAGGCAAAGCGTTTACCTTTTTCAAAGATCCAGATGGCTTGCCGCTAGAAGTTTATCAACGCTAACTTTGGTGGGGCACGAGGAACTGGCGTTTCAAATCGTACACTTAGAGCCAAAAAAGTGTAGCTTTCAAAAATGACCAAGCTCAGTTGTGGAAGTATTGGTGTAGTTGGAAGTGAATCATGATGAAAGGTCGAGAAGTGGCTAAAAGGACAAGGTTTGCCTTTATGGCTGACGGCATTGTCACTTTCTTCGATTTGAACCAATTCAAAACCATTAAGCGTACATAGCGTCGCCCACACGCCCATGCTGTTACCATGAGCATTGATAACAGGCATCAGCGTCACTAGCACCCAACTTAGAGCACTAGCAAATAGCATGGAGCGATAAAAAGGAATTAATCTACGCATAACGGTGACTTAACAAATTTAATTCAGCGTAACTAATTCTGAGTGCTAGCTCAAAAACAGGATCAATAAGTGGTTGCCACCTCACAGCTTTTCTTCAATACCGCAATTGACAGACACAAAAAAGCCCACCAAAACGGCAGGCTATTTTCATATTCTATTGTCAGCTTTTATCGCGATTAGCCGAACAGCTTACTCCAAATACTTGGGTTACGCTTGTCATGGTATTCTTCACGTAGGCTATCAATTTCACGTAATTGTGCTTTCGCGTCTTGCAGGTTACCAGCGTCTAAGTCTGCTTCAATCTTGTCTAACGTTACCGTTAGTTTATTAAAACCTTCTAAGTAGGTATCGAATTTCTCTGGTGGATAGTTACCGCGCTTAGATTGCTCGACGATTGCTTGCAAGCTATCAATTGCAGACTTCATGGTTTCAACATCCGACGCTTCTGCCGCCTGTTTGAATTCCATCTTCATCTGCTTCATGTTTTGTTTTAAATCAACCGCTTCCGCCATTGCGTATGTTGAGCCAAACGCAATTGCACACCCTAGGACTAAAGGACGTAACATTTTCACTTCTCCATTTATAGTGCCGAATTCTGTGTCGGCTTTATTTACCCAAATAACCCACGCCATAAAAGGCGACAAACTAGCTTAGTTGAGTATTTCCGGGTCGCAGTGTAAAGCAATCTTACGCCAGGTGCATACCTAAAATGTAATCAAGTTTATGCGTTGCGAATGTCGTCATACTCTGGAATTGGCTTACGGCCTCTCAGAGCTAAGAAAGACAAAAACTGCTGAGCGGTGTGAGTAATCACTTTTTTGCTATCGATACCCACTTTATCCATTAGCTCTCCAACCAAATCCAGATTACCAACATCATGGCAGAAATGCGCATCACTTCCTGTTGTGAAGAAGACGCCAAGCTCTTTACCGATTTGTGCAATCTCGTGGCAACGGTCTACGCTACCCACTCGGCTATTCCCTTTTAGCGTGGTGTTATTGATTTCAATCGCAACATTATGCTCTTTCGCGCACGTTAAAACAGCCTGAAAATCAAAGTCGAAATTTGGATTCCCAAGATGGCCAAGCGCATCAATACGACCGTTTTGAATCACATTAATGAGCGCTTCCGTATGAGTTTCTTTGTTTGCGGGACGAAAAACAGGTTCATGGAAACTTGCAATAACCCAATCTAGGTTACGATCGACACTCAGCGGAATATCGATGTCGCCTTCGGTATTAAGAATGTTGGATTCCACACCCCGAATGATCGCGATACCGTCTAAAAATCGAGGCAGGATTTTTTGGTTGGAGAAAAACCAGTAATGCGGCGCGCCCGGCATTGATTCCGCGTGATCAGTCGTACAGAACATATCCAAGCCGTTCTCTTTCGCCAATTTTGCATTTTCAATCAAGGTGCTGTACGCATGACCACTGGCGTACGTATGTGTATGGGTATCAACTTTAAATTCCATCATCCACTCTCTTAGGTGCGCTATCTTGCGTGCTATTGTATACCTACACGTGACGTACCGTCAGCCCAAGATGAGTATCAGACTTAAGCTTGCTCCTCACTGATGGCTTTTATTAGGGGCAACGCTTTTTCCCATCCGTGATTAAACATAGAAACAAAGTCGCTGTGCGTATGAATGGTGACATTGAGTAACAAACGATCACTGTTGGTGTCGATCTGATAGATCTCTCGTGATCCAATCCATTTAGATGCTAAATCTCCATCCAATTGCTGCCTATTATCCGGATTAAAAATGGCAATGTGATGAAATTCAAGATGCTGTTGCGGTTGCACGATATCGATAGTCGCTCGCGTTCCGCCCATATCGGGATCAAAAAAAGTGATGTCTTGCCCTTCTTCCCATATCCCATCAAATTGAGACTGGGGTGAGAAAGCCTGTGCCCAGCGTTTGTATAACTCAGCATCGGTTAGCACTTCCCACACCCGTTGCGGTGTAGCTGAAATCTCAACGTAATAATTTAGCGTAAGCATTATTTCTCTCCCTGAACCTTTCTTGACGCTAGTTCATTGTCAGAAAAAATCAAACCTCACCTCTGATTTGCCTTACTTAATCCTCTATTTTCCGACAGGCTAAGAAGTTCTCGCTTGTAACCTACCACCACGATGCGCCGTAAAGCGAACCCAACATGTGTTCAGTATGGTTGCGAGCACAATTAAACTCATCCCGATAATTTGGCTTTGACTCATTCGGTCATCGAAAAACACACTCTGCCAAACCGCGGTGAACAGTAGGTTAGTAAAAATAAGTGGTGCAAGTTGAGAGCCGCTGCTTGCCAGTTGATACGCTTTGGAGCGGAAAACTTGGGTGTTAATGATCATCAGGGACATCACACCGAGCCACAGCATATTAGAAGAAACAGTAGATTCCATCACATTGGCTTTAAGGAAAACATCGATGTCGTTAAACAACGTTAGCGGTAACAGAAATACGGCAGCAAACCCAAACGCCCAAAAGTTGATTTCTAATGGCGACATATCAGTTTTACTCACTTTATATAGCGTAAGCTGAGAGCCGGAATTGAAGAGTCCACCAGCTAGACCGAGTAATAAATCCGAGCGCCAAGTAAACTCCCCACCAACTCCCGCCAACATAACCACTCCAGTAAACGCTATTGCTAAAGCCGCCAATGTTGAAACGCGAATGTGGCCTCCCATAAACAGCTTTTCAACCAAAGGAATAAATAATGGGCCAGTGGCAAACAATACCACCCCTTCTACCAGCGTTAACGTTTGTAATGACGCGATGAAACACAACTGTGATAAGCCGATACAGAAGGCGCGAAGCAAAATCGGTTTTAACGTCCCAGCTTTAGGAAAGGTAAGATTCTTGAAACGAAGTAAGACAAGCAAAATAAGTGCAGGAGCCAAAAAGCGTAAGAAACTAAACAGTGTGACGGAAAGTTCACCTGTCAACTGCTTTGCTAACAACCCAGTAACAGATAAGCTTAACGTAGACATCAGCATGAAAAGGATAGATTTATTTACTGCATTCATTCGATACTCCTTAATATGTGGAGTATTTTATGAGATATCACTTATTGTAAATAGCGAGTAATATTAACCATTAATGTAAGAAAAACTTACAGGTTAACTTATCTCTCATCATGTTACGGTTTCTAAAATATGCGTAAATTAGTCCCTCTAAAATCCATCTATGCATTTGTCGCTGTGGCGGAATCTGGCAGCATGACAAAAGCAGCGCAGATATTAAGTGTGAGTCATTCGGCGGTGAGTCAGGCGATAAAATCACTGGAGACTCAGGTCAACAAACCTCTGTTTGATCGCGTAGGCAGACAAGTTCAACTTAATGCTGACGGTAAAAAATATTATCGAAAGGTTGCGCCAGCTTTAGAACAAATTGTCGATGCCACAGAAGCGCTAATCCAAGACCAAAACTTGCAACGTATTACGCTTAATATGGTGAATTCCTTGGCGCTGCATTGGTGGATTCCGCGAATGTCGAGTTTGCAGGACTTTGCTCCGCAATTAGACGTTCGTTTATCCAACCTGTCTGGCAGGTTTAATCTAGAACAAGAAGGCATCGACGCAGCACTCGTGCATGGAAACACCGAGGAATGGCAAGATTATTACTGTGAAAAGCTCAGTGAAGATGAACTGGTTTTGGTGTGTAGCCCTGAATTGATAGCTAAGACGAATGACTCAAATATCGCTCAACTGTTAAAGCAGTATCCCATCATTGAAGTCACTAACGAACGAAGAAAAAATGACTGGAACGTGTGGCAGAATGCGACTGGCATCCTGCGACCTAAAAGCAAAAAACCAATCACTTTTAATATGTCGATACAAGCCGTGCAGGCGACGACTCGTCGTTTAGGCTTATTGGTGACTCATCGCTTGTTTGTAAAAGATGACATCAAATATGGCCAGTTAATCGAGCTGGGTAAACCCGTCATTAATCCTAACCAACAATTTTACTTTGTTTGCCCACCACACAAGCTAAAGCTGGAATCGTTTCACCTTCTGCGCTCGTGGTTGCAACAATCATTCAATTAAAGAAACCTTTTGTTAAGCACATTCATTGAAAAATTAGTATAAAGTTAGAAAGAGCACTTTTCATCCAAGGATGGTTTATGAAGCGGTATCAAATATGGTTAAGCGTACTCTGCCTCGCAGTACCCATGAGTGCAGTCGCTGAAAGTGAAGACGCTCATTCAGAGCAAGGCATCTCAACGGCAATCATAGGCGGCCAGCAAGCCACTCAAAATCAATTGCCCTTTTTCGCACGACTCATTCTACACAAAACTGGCGCGAATCAATTTGCCAACATCTGTGGCGGCACGATTGTTAATGACCGCTTCATTTTAACCGCCGCTCACTGTGTAGAGCCGAGTGTTTTTTCTGACGGATGGACAATCAATGATCTACGAGTTTTAGTAAAAAACCCGACAATGAATGATGTGTTTGTTGAGGAATTCAAAGATGTTCGCTCTATCACTATTCATCCAAATTACGAGCCTAGTGATTTATGGATTAATGATATCGCCGTACTTGAACTTACCCACCCGATCACCGACAACGTTCAATCCATTACGTTGCCGCAAGATTTTGGTGATTACAGCAGCCAATCGGTTTATCAGATATTCGGTTTAGGGCAAACCTCGACCAACGATGAAAATGGACCAAGTTATTTGCGATGGGCGGAAGTAAAACCACTCACCGATGCGCAATGTGCTTCTTTAGTGACCGGGTTTAATGCCCAAGAAAGCTTATGTGCCAATGGGTTTCCTGAGCGCAGTTATACCGGTATTTGTAGCGGTGACTCTGGTGGCCCTCTCACCTATCAAGACAATAACGGAATGTATCAACAAATCGGTATTGTAAGCTATGGTTCTTCTGTTTGTGAATCCGCTGCGATTCCGAGTGTGTTTACTGAGGTTCTAAATTACACAACATGGATTGAAGCCCAAACCAGTTCGGGAGTGAAGACTCGTTACAATGCCCTCTTAGCAAGCACAGAAGATTATCATAGTGAAGGTGATTCCGGCTTTGAACCAGAAGATACCAACACATCTGGCTTTGAGGACAATGGCAGTAGTGGTGGCGCACTTGGAGCAGGGATGATCATGCTTGGAGGCTGGTTTGGTTGGCTAAGACGCCGAAGAAATTATTCGCGCTCCAAATAGCTTCGATAAGACATCATAATATCTTGCGCTTAACACGAGAGTTGATGATGTCTTCTATTATTTTTTGCTCTTTTTTCGCTTTTTCATAATTTTGCTTAGTACGCCATCGTTCGAGCACTTTTTCTAACCCTTGAACACGAGCGTGTTTGTGCTCCAGCGTTTTTTGTACAGACGCGCATTCCGCTTGCATGACGGCTTGTTCATGCTCATGGTGGCGAAGCATTTTTTGCAGCATTTGATCGACACGATTAAAGTTCATCAGCGCTGCGCTTGTCAGTGTTGGAACAGTTCTGGTTGATTGTCCCGCATGGCCTTTCAATGCTGACAATTGTTCCAACTGCATTGAAAGATGGGAGTGACGTTGGCGCATGGCATCAAGTTGCTGACCCACACGATCACGTTGCTTTTCTTCCATTTGTTGCAGCTTACCCACTGCTTTTAACTTGGATTTCATCTCAACGATACCACTCCCATTTGGTTAAGCACTTTGAAAAAGCTGCGCGAGCTCGGTCAAACTGGTTGGGTAATCCACTGACTCATTAGCGGCTTGTTGTAAATACGCACGTAAGTTTGGATACATAGCAACAGATTGATCTAATTCAGGATCTTGCCCCGGTTGATAGCCTCCTAACGGCAGCAGTTCTTTCACCTGAAGATAGTTGGAGTACATCTGGCGGAAATTATTCGCGATCGTGCTATGCGCCTCCTGTGTACAGGTACTCATACAACGGCTGATAGACGCATTAATATCAATGGCAGGATAGTGCCCTTGCTCGGCAAGTTGACGCGATAATACAACGTGCCCATCTAAGATAGCACGCGCAGAATCCACGACAGGATCTTGCTGGTCGTCCCCTTCCGCCAACACGGTATAAATTGCGGTTAGGCTACCGTGCTGATTTTCACTGTTGCCCGCACGCTCAAGGAGTTGCGGTAACACGCTGAAGACAGAGGGCGGATAACCGCGAGATGCTGGAGGCTCACCGAGCGAAAGAGCGATTTCGCGCTGTGCCATGGCGTATCGGGTTAGAGAGTCCATCAGAAGTAGAACGTCTTTGCCTTGGTCTCGGAAATACTCTGAAACGCGATGACAAAGTAGTGTCGCTCTTAACCTCATCAGCGGGGATTCATCAGCAGGAGCTGCGATGATAATCGCCTTCTTGCGCGCCTCTGGGGTTAAGTTTCGTTCGATGAACTCGCGTACCTCTCGGCCTCGCTCACCAATAAGACCGACCACAATCACATCGGCTTCGGTGTTTTTGGTGATCATCCCCATTAGAACACTTTTACCGACACCACTGCCCGCCATTAAGCCAATGCGTTGCCCTTTTCCGACGGTCAAGAGTCCATTGATTGCGCGCACCCCAACGTTGAGTGGGGTATCAACAGGACGTCGCTTCAATGGGTTAATCGGTTTTGGTTCAAGTGAAACACGATCTCCCCCTTTAAGCGGTGCCCCGTCATCCAACGGCTCACCTAAACCATTCAGCACTCGCCCTAACCACTGAGCACTTAACTGCACGGTACTGTCACCGTCCAGAGGAATGACTTTCGCACCAGCAAATAAGCCACCTAAGCGCCGAATAGGCATTAGGTAAGCAATAGTGTGCTCAAAGCCCACCACTTGCGCTTCGATCATGTCGCCTTCTGCGGTTTCTACAAGACAGCGCTGCTCCAGTTTAAACCGGCACCCAACGGCTTGTAACATTAAGCCGTTTACTTTAATCAAGCGCCCTGTCACGCGAGCAACAGGGATTGAATCGAGCGAAGCCAATGCTTCGCTCAAACGCTCACTCAATAGCTCATGGCTTAAGGTATTACTCATGCTCTGATTCTACCTGCGGAATACTAACTTCATCCAAAAGGTGTTGTTTTACATTGTCCATACAGGCTTCTAAACGAGAGTCGCAGCTTGCATCCGCCTCTGCATCATCGGTCACTAGTTGGCAGCCACCAATCGGAAGTTCCGTATTAGCCACCAGTTTCCAAGATTGTGGCAGATCAGCATTAATGTGAGTAATTCTTTCTAAATCCTGCGGATTTAAATGCACGGTTACGGTTTCCGCTTTGCCTGGCATGGCAGACAATGTCTCATCCACCAAGGCAAGGATCTGTTGAGGCATTAAAGTGAGCTCAGCACGAATCACTTGCTGAGCCACTTTTTGTACCAGCTCACAAATCATATGGCGTTGCTGTTGCTCTTTTTCGTCTTGCCAGCGAGACAGCGCATGAAAGAGCTCGTTCACGGGTTTCGCCGCCTCTAGAAAACTCTGTTTTCCTGACTGCTCACCAGACACAAAGCCTTTTTGGAAGCCTTTCTTTTTGCCCATCTAGTAGACCTTGTTGCTTACCCTGCTCGATACCTTGACGTAAGCCTTCCTCATGCCCTTGTTGTAAACCTTGTTGAAAACCGGCTTCAAGCTGCTGTTGAATATCAACTTGCGGCTCTTGCCAACCTTGGTTATCTAGCCCGAATTCGTCTTCTATAGCCTTAGGCTGCGCCAAAGGCGGAAAACGGTGCAAACGGTATCCACTCGGCGGCAGTCGCATCGTACTTGATTTTGTCTCTACCATGACGTTACTCCACCGTTGGCTCTTCATAAAGAAGCAACTGAACTTCACCAGATTCATCCAATTCACGCACCATTTGCATGATGTCTTGACGCGCTTTTTGAACACGACTTAGCGCAACAGCCCCGCGCGCTTCCATATCGTCTTCCAGTGCTTTCACCATACGCTGAGGCATAGAACGTTTAATGGCTTGCTGTAACGTAATTTCTGAACCTTTAAGTGCAACCGCCCACAATTCTAGTGGGATCTGCTGCACCAGCATGTCCATGGTTTCTTCACGCTGACGACCAAGAACCATAAAGTCGAACATATTCTCTTCAATGGCATTAACGACATCTTCATCATGCAACTTCAGCATTTCCATCAACGACCCGCGATCACCTTCAAAGCGGTTAATGATGTCAGCAGCTTGCTTGACACCAGATAGCGGTGTGCTTTGGCTTGCAGATACTTTTTCAATGCAGCGCTCAACGAGCTCATGCAAATCAATAGCAACTTGATGATCGATGTCTTGCAGCTGAGCAATTCGGAACAAGATTTCGTCATGGTAATCTTGTGGCAGGTGCTTCAACACCGCTGAAGAGCTATCGGCTGGCAAATACGCAAGAAAAATCGCTTGCATTTGCGGGTGCTCATTCACAATGAAACGAGCAAGCGTTTCTGCTTCCACCCACTGTAAGCGCTGCATATTGTTGCGAATTTCATCACCATACAACGTATTCAGCAGCCCTTTTGCCAAATCATTACCCAATGCTTTACGTAGCGTATTGGACAAATATTCTTTGGAAGCTCCACGAATGCCACTGTGCTCACGAAAGTCTTCAAAGAAAGTTTGAATAACGCCGCGAGCGGAATCGCTCTTAATGCCATTCAACTTCGCCATTGCACGAGTCACCCGCTGGGTTTCATCACGGCTAAAGTGCTGTAAAACCTTCGCAGCGGCATCCTCGCCCATGCCTAATAGCACGAGCGCGGTTTGTTCTACATAACTAAGCGTCTGCTTTGATGGAACTGTGTTCATTGATGTTTACCCATTGTTTCAGTATTTCGGCTACGCGCTCTGGCTCTTCATTGGCAATAAGCTGTAGGTGTTTCAATTGAATCTCTAGTGGCGAACCGGCTGGAGGCAGCATGTCGCTGTTTACATCTAAGCCGGAAGAGGCTGAGATACCTTTTTCTGATAGACGGCGATCAAGCACTTCTTCATGCTCACGCTCTTCACGCGTTTGCAGATTGTCGTAATCAGGCTCTTCTTGCGGCTCTGCAAAGTCTAACTCTGGTACTGGCTTATCAACGCCTGTGAGGTGCATGATCAATGGGCGTAGTACGAAGAAGATCATCGCCAAGCCTAACAAACCACCGATAACGTAACGTATTGGCTGCTGTACTGTAGGGTCTTGCCACCACGGCAGCGCAGGAGGCGCATCAATTTCAATTGGAGTGAAGTTGAAACTCATCAAGCTTAAGCTGTCACCTCGTGCCGCAGAAATACCGACAGCATCCATGATCATATTTGAAATCTGCTCTTTATCTGCTTCACTCCAAGCAACACCATCCGGAGAGGCTTTCGAGTTCAACAGTACCGACACGCTCATTTTCTCAATTTGACCTTGTTGGTATTGAGTACGACGAACACTACTCCCCACTGCATACTGACGGTTTACTTCAGAGCGTGCGTTGGTGTTTTGGCTATCGTTCGTTTCTACTTCTTCACCAGTTACCGGCGGTTGGTTGCTTAGAGAACCTGGTACTCCTAGCGCGATTTGGTCAACTGAGTTGTTGTGAATGGTGTGCTCGTTACGTACGACAGGTGCGTTATCCAAAATCTCTTGCGTTTCTTCAACTTGGCTAAAGTCCATATCGGCAGCAACTTGCACACGGAAGTTACTCGGACCCACAATTGGCGTAAGCATGTCTGCTGCGCGTTGAATGATCTGCTTCTCAACGTTCTTTTGATATTCAAGATATTTTGCGTTGACTTTACCAGCTTCCGCCGAAGCAACATCTGCACTGAGTAAACGGCCATATTGGTCGATAACAGATACAAATTCAGGCTTCATTGCCGTCACGCTACCAACCACTAAGTTGATGATTGCTTCAACTTGCTCAGACTTGAGGTCTTCGCCAGGTTTCAGCTCAAGCATCACTGATGCTGAAGGGTTCTCGCTGTTTTGACGAACAAATAAGGTTTGACGAGGAATAGCTAAGTGAACACGCGCATTCGCCACTGAATTCAGAGACATGATAGTGCGTACTAACTCACCTTCTAAACCATGACGGTAACGCGCCGTTTCCATAAATTGGCTTGTACCGAGAGAGCTGTCTTCTTTAAGCGAATCCAAACCTGTCGGCAGTTTGGCTTTAACACCTTTTGACGCAAGCAACATGCGAACTTTCGCAACTTCGCCTTCTGGCACAAGAACTTGGCCATTTTGCTCTTGCATACGGTAGCTTACACCTTCGCTTTCTAATACCGAGACAATCTCTCCGATATCAAAACGTTCTTGTTGGCTATACAGTGGACGGAAGCTTTGTGAGGAACTCCAAAGAGCGACCACAATGATTGCCGCAACAATCGCAGCGAGTACGGCAGATAACACTAGGTTTCTCTGGCTACTCGACCAGATTTGCTTCAGCTTCGTTGTTACATCGTCCATGCTATTCGCAGTAGAAAATGTCTGTGCTGAGCCGGAGGTCATGGCTGTATTTCCGGCGACTTGGGGGGTTAGTTCTGACATGAATTACACCGGCATCTTCATAATATCTTCAAATGAGGTCACGACTTTGTTGCGCACTTGCATCAAAGCATTAAATGATAAGCTGGCTTTTTGGCTAGCGACCATCGCACCAACTAGGTCATCACTTTTTCCTGTTTCTACGGCCGTCATTTTTTGACTAGCCACTGATTGATGTTGATTCACTGTATCCAACACATTTGTCATCGCTTGTGAGAACGATAATGGTGCGTTTAGTGATTGTTGATCTAAAGGATTTGCACTCACGATAAACTCTGGCGGCTGCACTTGTGCCTGCATCGCCTGCATTTTTGACAACATAAGTTGCTCTGCCGAGACCGCATGAGTAGGTTGACTTGCCATCTATTTTTTCTCCTATTAGGCAGCCGAGCCTAGTGCCGACTGTAAATCAATACCATGTTCTCGCATGGCTGCGAGCTTGTAGCGTAGCGCTCGAGTAGAGACTCCAAGCGCGTTTGCGGTTTTCGTTCGGTTTCCACCAAACTGACGTAATTTTTCTAAAATAAATTGATATTCGGCCTGCTTCTTCGCTTCTACATGACCAAAACTTGAAGCTGGCTCAGCGGATGGAACTGGCGCAACAAGTTCAATAGGCAGCATCAGATCATGGGCAGTAATGTAGTCACCATGACGCATGACCAATGCACGCTGAATGACATTTTCCAACTCACGAATATTGCCTGGCCAGTGATACTGGCTCAGCGCACTGATCGCATCTTGGGATAGATGACAGCGACTGCTATCTTGATACTTTTCAATAAAGAACTGGCTGATCGGTAAAATATCTTCTTTTCTTTCACGCAAAGGCGGCCAGTGCAGAGGCAAAACATCCAATCGATAATAAAGGTCTTCACGGAATGTGCCTTTTTGAACTTCTTCACGTAAGTCTTTATTGGTTGCCGCAATAACACGAATATCAAGCTTCACCGCCTTGTGGCTGCCTACGCGTTCCACTTCACGCTCTTGAAGAACGCGTAATAACTTGGCTTGAACTGCAGGGGACATTTCACCGATTTCATCTAACAAAATCGTCCCGCCATTCGCTTCTTCAAACTTACCGCTTTGAGAGTTAGTCGCTCCTGTGAAGGCACCTTTTACATGACCAAATAGAACCGCTTCTAGCATCGACTCTGGAATGGCGGCACAGTTAACCGCCACAAATGGACCATCAATACGTGGAGAGTGCTCATGCACATATCGAGCCAGCACTTCTTTACCCGTTCCCGATTCGCCTGTAATCAACACACTGGCGCTGGTGCAAGCGGCACGATGCGCCAATTGCAGTACCTGTTTGCTTCGCCAAGATTCCGCAACAATGTTGGCCATTGGCTTACCTAACGCTTCAACGCGCTTAAGTAAATTGAGCAGCTGATTCGCTTCAAATGGGCGTAATAGATAATCGGTTGCTCCCGATTTCATCGTCTCAGCCGCCAAGATTCCCTGCTCTTGATCGACAATAGCGATAACAACACCAGAGTTACGTTGCTTTTGGTGGCAAGCAACAAACTCGCGGACACACATGTCCGGTAAAGTAGAGCTCACAAGAGTGATTTCTGCTCGCTCTTCAAGTAATGCGCCTCGGCCAGTACGAGTGTGTTTTGCGGTGTAACCTGCATTTTGCAACACATCCAATACTGGTTGAGCAAGAGCTTCATTCGGCTCAACCAACAAAATTTTCGTTTTCGTCATCATTGAACCTTAACTTTCGTTTGTTGATTTTGTTGTTGTACATCAGGGTGGTGTTTCACTGCCGTTCGCTCGTTATCTCTAACTAGGCGCAACGTTACACGTCGATTTTTCGCTTGGCCCTTCGTCGAACTATTGCTGGCAATTGGGTAACGAGAACCATGCGCTCTTGTTTCGATCATCGATTTATCAATACCAAGTTCAACTAAGGCCTCGGCAACTTGCTCTGCTCTAGTACGTGATACTGAAAGGTTCGCCAAACTAGAACCAACGTTATCGGTGTGGCCATCAATTAAAATCTTGGTCACACGATCATCAACAGATACATAGCTATTTAACGCTGCGAGCGTTTCTTGCTGCTTACGACTTAGCGCCTTCTGACCAAAGTCAAAAGACAGAACAAGATTTCGTGCCTCTGAAAACGAAAGTTTAGGCAAACGCGCTCGACAGGCATTAAATGACTTGAGCGCGTTTTGAATTTGAATAGTCGGAATCACAATCTCCGACAAAGAGGAAGCATCACTTCCCTTTAGTGACAACGTCACCCAATTACCAGTAGCAATTAAATCCATGAGTTCATCAGCACCTTTGCTGAAGACAAATCGTTGGGATGGCTTAGTAAAATCAAGGGTGGCAAACTCTTTTCTATAAAGCTCACTAGACCAAGGAGCACTTTGACTTATTAGAGCAATCGTTTTCCATTTATTATTTTCATAATGTATATCGGAAATAAAATAAGTTTTATTGTTAGGTTCCGAACGGAAATAAAACTTCCCATACGGCGTGCTTGAGTGCAATAAGTTGCATTCAAAGTTGTTTCCTTTATATGTCCACTTTGAAAGGTCCATGGGGATGGTCACAACCTCACCTGAATATGTCACCTTAGACACTAGCAAACTGACAAAAATAAATATTTTACAATTTATTAAACCGTTAGGGTTCATGTATATCTTACAATTCCATGACCTTATCAATTTAATTAAATATGCCACTAAGCCGTGATAACTGGCATAGCTAATCATGTTAATTACCTATTCTGAATATTGAAACTGGTTACAAAATACTCACAAGAGCATAGCCAAACCTTTAAAATCAAGATTTAAGCTTTAAAAACAATGTCTTATATTTTAATTATCTAAATTAGCCGTTACACCATGAAGATGGTTTTAAAAAGTTAATAACAACTAAAAACGCTTAATATTTTTATATTTTCTTATTAAGCAATTTATAAAGGAAACTAACCCTTTTTAAATTTTATTAAAAGATTAAGACTATATGCTCAAGGCAACATGTGAACTAAAGTCACAATCTTAGAGTTTGAAACTAAAAGATCATTAAAATTTCTGTGTAGACTACACGCCATTAAGTTAAAACAGTTTCGATTGTTAACGCACGGTAAAATATAAATGGAAAATAGAGTTAGCGAGCCTATTTCTGATATTCAACTACTTGATGTAGAATTATTAGGCAAACCTATTCATATCATTCGTGAAAAGCTTGAAGGCTTGATTTCAGAGTCTTGCTCCAGCCTTACGATTGAATTACAAAATTGGCTCAGTACGAGTAAAGTGGAAGCTAGCTTAACCTCTGTAGACTTGCATCGCTTTACACCGATAAAAATGGATAAAGACCAAACGTCAACCTATCAACACCAAGAGGGCGGCATGGTATTTGTTCATGGAGATGCTCACACGTTAATAAAACTGGCAGATCGGTTCTATGGTGCCAGCACTGAGCGTTCAGCAACAACACTGACAGCAAGTGATCTCCGCCTACAAGAGCGAATCAGTCGTATCATTATTGGTTGGCTTGCACCTGGTGAGATGTGGGAAATGGGTGAGTACGAAGCGCCCCGAGGGATTGGAATTAACGTGCAATTAAACATCGCGTTTGACGATCACCAAGGCTCAATTCATCTCAAACTAGATAGCCACCTTATTCAAACACTGATCGAGCAGCTTGAACTGCAGCCCGATACGGATTTGTACCAACCATTCTGTCGCTCTTTAGAGGCAACGCCTGTTCGACTGAATGTTGTTTTAAGTAAAAAGAAGATGCCGTTGAGCGACGTTGTTGGCTTACAACCTAACGATATTTTACCAATTGAGCTTCTTAATACGGTTCCAGTCAGCATTGGTAACCAATCTTTATTTACAGGTCGTATTGCTGAGCAAGACGGCCAACTTGTTTTGATCTTTAACCCTGATAAGGAACCGCAGCGATGAGCGAAGCGCCAGAAACGAATGCATTCGACGCAGAAGAATTGAACTTTGACGACTTTCAATTAGAAGACTTTGAAGCTGAAAGTACGCTCCAACAAGAACCAGCAACTGCGGAACGTGATCTTAGCTTTTTCAAAAGTATTCCCGTCACTGTCACGCTGGAAGTTGCAAGCAAAGAAATCCCACTTGGGGACTTAATGAAAGCCGGAGAAGGCACGGTTATCGAACTTGAAAAGCTCAATGGTGAGCCTTTAGACGTAAAGGTAAACGGCTCTCTAATGGGTCACGCTGAAGTCGTCGTTGTTAATGATAAGTACGGACTTCGTCTGATCGATGTACATGACTCTGCATTGAGTGGCGTTGGTCAATAATCTTAGGTAGGCATCACAATGAAAAATCTGAGCGCTTGGCACCGTTGGTTACCTCTTTTGGTACTGGTGTCACTTTTGTTTGCTTTCCCAACCATGGCGGCAGACAACGGCTTAACTATCTTGTCCGTTTCTGATGGCGACACACAGCAAGAATACAGCGTTAAATTGCAAATTCTGTTGTTGATGACGGCGCTCAGTTTTCTTCCAGCATTCATTCTGATGGCAACGAGCTTTACTCGGATTATCGTCGTCCTCGCGATTTTGCGCCAAGCCCTTGGTCTTCAACAAAGCCCTCCTAACCGCGTATTGGTTGGGATTGCTTTGGCATTGACCTTGCTGATCATGCGACCTGTTTGGAGCGATATTCATGAAAATGCATTTCAACCGTATGACAATGGTGAAATCACGCTAATACAAGCGTTCTCTGTAGCAGAGAAACCAGTGAGAGAATTCATGCTGGCACAAACTCATCAAAGCTCTCTTGAGCAAATGCTGCGTATTGCCAATGAACCACTCGACCAAAACGTTGAAGATATTTCGTTTGCGGTTGTCTTGCCTGCGTTTGTCATCAGTGAACTAAAAACCGCCTTTCAAATTGGCTTTATGCTCTTCATCCCCTTCTTGGTTATCGACTTGGTTGTCGCCAGTGTGCTCATGGCAATGGGTATGATGATGCTATCGCCTTTGATTGTTTCACTCCCTTTTAAACTGGTGGTGTTTGTACTCGTGGATGGCTGGGCAATGACGGTTGGCACATTATCTGCCAGTTTCGGTTAAATAGGAGCATGCTATGACCCCTGAACTAACCGTAACGTTATTTTCCGATGCAGTATGGCTGATCATTTTGATGGTTGCGGTACTGGTTGTTCCTGGCTTAATTGTCGGTTTGTGTATCGCCGTTTTCCAGGCCGCCACACAAATCAACGAGCAAACACTCAGCTTTTTACCACGTTTGCTCGTTACGCTATTGATGGTGATTTTTGCGGGTCATTGGATGCTCCGAAAAATCATGGAACTGTTTGATTTCTTATTCCACAACATACCGGGGATGATTGGCTAATGGCCATCACATTTGCAGAGCTCTCAGCGATACTCGGTCAACTCTGGTGGCCGTTTTTTCGTGTGGGAGCTGTATTTATTTCGATGCCCTTCTTTGGTGATGCAATCATTCCCGTTTGGATCCGTACCTTACTGGCACTTTCGATCGTCGTGATTACCGCACCATTGATGCCACCAATGCCACAAGTCGAATTATTCTCCATGACGTCTCTATTCCTTGCTTTTGAGCAAGCGATTTGGGGCGTGATGTTTGGGCTAATTTTGCACATGCTCTTTAACGTTTTCACCATGCTTGGTCAGGTCGTTTCTCTGCAAATGGGATTGGGTATGGCAATGATGAATGATCCTATCAACGGACTTTCTGTCGCCATTTTGGGCCGTATATTTCTTATATTTTCAACCTTGTTATTTCTCGCGCTAGAAGGACACTTGCTCGTCATTGATATCGTTATTCAAAGTTTTGTCGTGTGGCCGGTCGGTTCTGGCATCACATCGCTTTCTCTGCAAGGCGTTGTAAATATTTTCGGTTGGATGTTTGCCTCTGCTTTAGCACTAGCGTTGCCTGCTATTGTTTCAATGCTCCTAGCCAACATCAGTTTTGGTGTGATGAATCGCGCCGCCCCCTCACTCAACGTGTATGCGTTAGGTTTTCCAATGACGATGCTTCTTGGCCTGTTCAGCGTATTAATTTCAGTATCTGGTGTGCCGGGTCGCTACACCGCGCTTGTGCACGACACCATCAGACACTTGAGTAACTTTATGTTGGGGGGCGCATGAGCGATCAATCGTCTCAGGACAAAACTGAAAAAGCCTCGCCGCAGAAAGTAAAAAAAGCACGTCAGGAAGGACAAATTCCTCGAGCAAAAGAGTTTACTACTGCGGTGATATTTCTAGCGGTAGCGCTCTACTTTTACTCTCAGCTCAATAGCATTTGGGAAAGTATGTCAGGTATTTTTCGCTACAACATGATGCTGACGCGAGCCGACCTAGAAAATCCTAAACAGCTTGTCGAGCAATTAGGACAAAGTTTAGCGGTAATCATCGACATGTTATTACCGTTGTTTACCGTCATTATTATCGTGACCTGTGGTAGCAGCCTTGTACTAGGCGGTTGGATGTTCCGTCCGGCGAACGTGATGCCAAAGCTGAGCAAAATTAATCCTTTAAGTGGGATAAAGCGCATTTTTTCGACACGCTCAGTGGTTGAGCTCTTAAAGTCCACGTTCAAAGTAGCCGTGATCTTCGGCATCTTATATGGCTATTTAGACAACCACTTACAGCCTCTGCTAGGTATGCAAAACTTACCTTTAAGCCAAGGCTTTTCCCTGGTGATGTCTATTCTCTTTGAAGGCTTACTGTTGATGGGGTTTGCGTTGTTGTTATTTGGTGTTGTAGACATTCCCTACCAACGTTGGGAGCACCTAAAAGAGCTGCGTATGACCAAACAAGAGCTGAAGGAGGAATTCAAGAACAACGAAGGCCGCCCAGAAGTAAAGCAGCGAATCCGTCAAATTCAACAGCAGTTTGCACGCCGTAAAATCGATAAGATGGTACCAACGGCTGACGTGATCATCACTAACCCAACTCACTACGCTGTCGCTCTGAAGTACGAACCTTCACTTTCTGATGCTCCATTTGTAGTTGCAAAAGGCGTAGACGAAACAGCCATGCACATTCAACGAATCGCCCGAGAAAACAAGGTGGAGATCATCAACTCACCACCGTTGACTCGTTCGATCTATCACACCACGGCGATTGAACAAGCAATCCCAAGCCAACTGTACATTGCCGTGGCACATATTCTTACTTACGTTTTGCAATTGAAAGCCTTCCGTAAAGGTGAAGGAAAAGAGCCAACTCCTTTGCCTCATTTTTCGATTCCAAAACATTTGCAGCACTGATTAACCCGCGTTTATCCAAGGACACGAAAGTATGCTTAACCGGTTAAAACAACTTCAAACATCAACCAAAGGCTACATTGGCATTCCAATTGTCTTGCTAATGATTTTGGCAATGGTGATTTTACCTTTGCCTCCCCTGCTATTGGATGCGTTGTTTACCTTCAATATCGTCTTGGCAATCCTAGTATTGCTGGTCAGCACTACCGCAAAGCGACCATTAGACTTCTCAGTTTTTCCAACAATTTTGTTAGTCGCGACATTATTGCGTCTTACACTGAACGTCGCTTCCACACGAATCGTACTCCTAGAAGGACATAATGGGGGGGATGCGGCAGGTAAAGTCATCCAAGCGTTCGGTGAAGTCGTTATTGGCGGTAACTACGTCGTTGGTATGGTGGTGTTTGTTATCTTGATGATCATCAACTTCGTCGTAATTACCAAAGGTGGCGAACGTATCTCTGAGGTGTCAGCGCGCTTTACTTTAGATGCCTTACCGGGCAAACAGATGGCGATTGATGCCGACTTAAATGCCGGTCTTATCGATCAGGAAACCGCTCGATTGCGTCGTAAAGAAGTCGCTAACGAAGCCGATTTCCATGGCTCGATGGACGGTGCCTCAAAGTTTGTGCGAGGCGATGCTATCGCTGGTTTGCTGATTCTGTTTATCAACATCATTGGTGGTATCAGCATCGGCGTCTTTGAGCATGGACTCGCAGCATCTGACGCCTTTAAAACCTACGCACTACTTACAATCGGTGATGGCTTAGTAGCTCAAATTCCGTCACTTCTATTGGCAACGGCTGCAGCGATTATCGTTACGCGAATTAATGATAGCGATAATGGCATGTCGGAAACCATGCAAAAACAATTGCTGGCAACCCCGGCGACACTGTTTACCGTCGCAGGCATCATGGCTGTGATAGGCATGGTGCCAGGCATGCCACATTTGGCCTTTTTTGCTTTCGCGGGTGCTTTAGCTTTCGCGGGTTGGCGTCAAACTAAAAAGCCCGTGCAAGACTCCCAAATCGAGGAGGTCGAAGCACTTTCTCAAGCCATGCAAGAGGACGATACCCCACTTACGTGGGAAGATATTCCTCATGTTCAAACGTTGTCGCTTTCCCTGGGCTACCGTCTCGTTCACCTAGTCAACAAAGAACAAGGTGCACCTTTATCACAGCGTATTCGCGGTGTGCGCCGTAACCTATCTGAACAAGTCGGCTTTTTATTACCAGAGGTGCGTATTCGAGACAACCTAAGCCTTAAGCCGAATCAGTATACAATTTCTCTCAATGGCGAAGTGATCGAACAAGGCTTTATCGAGCCAGAACGTTTGATGGCGATTGCAGTCGGCGAAACGTACGGTGAAGTAGATGGTATTTTGGGCAGTGACCCTGCTTACCAATTACCAGCAGTGTGGATTGAACATCAAGACAAAGCGAAAGCGCTGAACATGGGTTATCAAGTGGTCGATGATGGCACGGTCATCGCGACTCATATTAGCAAGATAATGAAAACAAACCTTGCTGAGTTGTTTACGCACGACGATGTTGAAGCCATGACGCAACGTTTGACACAGCAAGCACCGAAGTTAGCCGAAGCCCTAGCCGCGGCACTTAACCCTGCGCAGCAACTCAAAGTATATCGCCAGTTGTTACTAGACCAAGTGCCACTAAAAGATATTCGTACGATTGCTAACACAATGTTGGAATCCGCGGAAAACACTAAAGACCCGATTTTACTGGCATCTGATGTGCGTTGCGCACTAAAACGCACGCTCGTAAACCTGATCGCGGGACAGAAAAACGAATTAAATGTCTATGCTCTCTCTGATGAACTAGAACAAATGCTACTGACTTCGCTACAACAAGCACAATCTTCTGGTACAGTAATGTTAGACAGCTTCCCAATTGAGCCAAATATTCTTGGTCAGTTCCAACAAAACTTGCCACTGATAAGACAACAGCTCAAACAACAGGGATTACCTCCGATTCTTCTCGTTATGCCTCAGTTACGTCCACTTCTGGCTCGTTACGCACGCACATTTACGCAAGGACTGGCAGTATTGTCTTACAACGAAATTCCAGAAAACAAACAAATCAATGTGGTAGGAAACCTTGGTTAATCTTATTTCAACACATGCGATGTACGAACATTTGGTTGGTCTCGCAGTACAACATATCGTCACGGATGACGATCAATTAGTATTTGATGCTTTAAAGCACAATGACATTCAACACGCGTGCCAAGCCATTCGCGAGACTCAATCAGGAGGGGTAGAATTCCAACACCTGACGTTGAGATTTGGCACGCGTGGCGAACAAAGCGTCTATCAATTCGAACTCTCTGAACAAATGCAGTACTGCCTAGATTTGTTCAGCCTTTATCTCGCATTGCGACAAACACAGTTTCAGCTAGAAGCCTTTCACCCCGACTTAATCAGTAACGTCGTCGTGCCGATAAGAATTGACGCATTACTATGGGAACCAGGCATATACTTTCTCGAACAGATGATTCAGTTTCACTCTTGCGCTTTTCAACATGTGATTCCTTCTCTTCAAGCAGACAAAACGCTATGCGCCTATGATAAAGTCTCAGCGCTGATAGAGAAGTTAAGAGAAAACGCCTACTCACTTTGGTTTGAAGTCGCGACATCACAAGTGAACTTCGAACGAGTCGCTGACTTTAATCCCGATATGATCAAACTATCAGTCACGTTAGAGGATAAAGAAGAAAGACATGCTTTCCTACCGATTGCTAAGTTCTTAAGAAAGCACAAATACCCTTGGGTAGCCGGGCGGGTAGCGAGCCAAACAGAGCTAAACCGCTATCGCTTGTTAGGGGCCAATTATTACTTTGGTTATTTCAGTGACATCCCGACCTCCCTCTCTTTTCAATCTTTTGGTGAGGAATGACAGAATCCTAACTATTAATCTTTATAAAACAGCGCGAATTATTCGCGCTGTTTTTTTATTTATAACGAAGAACGACAATATTGATAGATGACTGCTTCCCTGATTAAGTCAGGCTTATTCAGGTTATTTGATGTTATATCTGCATTTTCATGGAATACAAGTCACTAAAAATCATCAATTTTGATCTTTTTTAGGAATTTTTTAATTTTCAAATTAATCATTAAAGCTGACCGACCGCCTCTAGTTAGTGACTAGGGAATATCCCGAGGCCTGAAAGATATAGTGACTAACTAAGGAGACTAAGATGGCTTTATCAATGCACACTAACTACGCATCGCTTGTAACTCAAAACACTCTGAACAACACAAGCGGTCTTCTAAACACTGCGATGGAGCGTCTAAGCACGGGTTACCGCATCAACTCAGCAGCAGATGACGCTGCGGGTCTACAAATTGCTACTCGTCTTGAATCTCAAACTCGTGGCATGAACGTAGCGATGCGTAACGCACAGGACGGCATCTCTATGATGCAAACTGCGGAAGGCGCAATGGATGAGATGACAAACATCACATACCGTATGAACGACCTTGCAACACAAGCTTCAAACGGCTCTCTATCTGCAAACGACCGTACAGCACTAAACGCAGAATACCAACAACTAGGTTCAGAACTTGCTAACATCATGTCTTCTACTAGCTTTGGTGGTAACAAGCTTCTATTAGATGGTGCTGGTCAATTTGAGCAAGCTGCTGTTACTTTCCAAATCGGTACGCAAGCTGGTGAACAACTATCAGTCGACGTTTCTGGTCAAGTTCAAGCAATCAACACTGCTGTTGGTACTGCTGGTGCTCTAGCAGTAGGTGACCTAACGTCTGCAGCAAACGCGCAAACTGCAATGACAGCACTAACTGGTGCGACTGGTGAAGCTGGTCTTCTAGGTGCAATCGGTACTGCACGTTCTGCGTTAGGTGCAAACATCAACCGTCTAGAGCACACAATGACTAACCTAGGTAACATGGTTGAAAACACTTCTGCAGCGAAAGGCCGTATCACAGATGCAGACTTCGCAGTTGAATCTTCAAACATGACTAAGAACCAAATGCTAATGCAAGCTGGTACGACCGTTCTTTCTAAGACTAGTCAGCTTCCTGGTATGGCAATGTCACTACTACGCTAATTATTTAGTTAATAGTGCGCTCAATTTAAATCGTCCTAATGATAAAGCCTTCCCGCGGAAGGCTTTATTTTTATCTACGAATATAAATAGCGCTAGTATTACCAGTCAGGTGCTCTGGAATTCGAAAGCCTATTTTTAACATTATATTGTGTAGTATTTTATTAAATAGTTCTAGCTCTACAGGTTCAACTCTGTTTTCTAATTGGCTAAGTCTAAGCTCCGGGAATTTAGACATTGCTTCCTGTTGAATACTAGCGATTTCATCAGAATTAATACTCTGTTTGCTAAGTAGCTTTGTGCTAATAAAACCCTCATATGCACGAGCACATTTCATTAATCGTAAAGCAAATTCATTCATAACAGACATTCTTTTTAAGTGGTGGTCTAATTAATACAAGATCACTTGCATATGTAACCTCTTCAAAATAATACCAAAACACAATTAAAATACCGTATCAGAATTATCTGAATTGAATAGAGGGAAACACTTAATACAATTACGTCCTATTCAGCTCCCCCTATCTAACATCATAACTACAATTAAATATTTTCTGCCTCTAGGTCGCCTTTTCTATTAGGGAAAAGTAATTATCCCTTTAGAGGAATGCGGAATATCCAAGGTGGAAACATAGCTTCCTCTCAACAAAAAACATCAACTTAAGTTATTGTTTTGTAAAAACTTAAACATACGGCACGCATCTTGCGATGAAAAGTTAAACCAGACTTAAAAGAACACTATTTAAGTCGACTAAATATGAGAGAGGGAGCGACCTCATGAGTTCGTTAGATCCAATCACTATGGCAACGCAGTTCGCCACTTTAGATGTTCAACCATTCCAACAGCGCTATCAGCTACAAACGAACAAGTATCAGGCTCAACTTTCCGCATTAGGCAAAGTTGAAACCGCGCTACGAGACTTTCGTACTGCAATCAATGAGATGAATAGCAATACAAACAGTATTGTTAAGAACAGCGCTACGCTGTCTCAAGAAGGCAACTTTACAGCCAGTGCAGATGCCAAGGCTCTTACAGGAAATTACCAAATCTTCGTAGAGCAAGTAGCAACTTCACATCAAGTTTCAACCGGCATGCCCGCAGACCTTGAAGCAACAACGGAGATTCCAACAACCGGCTCACTTGAGTTCACTATAAACGGTGAATCAATGACGCTGGGTTTATCAACCGTCGATAGTGACGGAGACGGAGTCGCTACCGTTAGCGACCTTGCAAGCGCAATCAACAACAATGTGGATAATCCTGGCGTCAGCGCAACACTAGTTCGCTCAAACGGTCAAACACATTTTATGCTATCGAGCACAGAAACTGGTGTTGCCAATAAAATCAACGTATCAGCCTCTGGTACAGGTCAAGCGTGGTTTGAAGATGCATTCACTAACCTAAACCAAATTAGCGCCCCGCAAGATGCCGTTATGTGGTTGGGATCTAAAGACTCAGGTCTCAAACTGACGAACGCAAGCAACACTTTTGAAGGCGTAATTGACGGTGTTGATATTACGGTCTCAAAAGCGCAGTCAGCAGGCGACGCACCTATTAGCTTGAAGGTCGGTGCGGATAGTGAGGGAACAAAAGAGCAATTGGATAAGTTTGTTGACGCATATAACACTCTTATTGGCGCAATGAACCAACACACCCAAATAGGTGGTGAAGACAAAAAACGCGGCGTATTGGCAAGCGACCCTACACTGCGCTCTATTGAAAGCCAATTAACAAGCTTAGTCCGAGGTGAGCATGGCGGCATGCGTTTAAGCGAGATCGGTATCAGTCTAGATCGCAACGGCAAAATGAAAGTTGACCAAGAAAAGTTTAAAAACGCACAACAAAACAACAGTGCTGGTTTAGAAGCAATCTTTAATGGTGATGGTGCGTTACTTGATTCCATTGATGACATGGTGGAACCGTTTTTGAAGTTTTCATCAGGTACTTTCAAATCTAGAAAAGACGCTTTGCAAGCAAATCTAGACCGAGTCGAAGATAAACAGACCACATTAGAGCGCAAGTACGAGATGTCGTACAACCGCTACCTAAAACAATTCACTCAAATGAACTCAATTATGACCCAAATGAGCCAAACCATGACAATGTTTGGCTAAGCCTTTAGGAGAAAAAACTCATGCTTATGGACTCTGGCTATGACTCGTACCAGCAAGTAGACCTCAACGCGCAAGCGGCAGCAGCAAACCCACACCAATTAGTCATTATGTTGATCGATGGCTTACTTGATGAAGTTGAACGTATTCGTGGCCATTTGGCTGCGAATCGCTTGGCGGAGAAAGGTAACGGAATCAACAAATGCATGAACATCTTGATTGGGCTCACAAGCGCTCTAGATGATGAGAATGGTGGCGAAATTGCTGAAAACTTACGCCAGCTGTATGACTTCTGCCAAGTTGAGCTTTATTACGCCAGCGTGCAGAACGATGCGAATCGCTTGGTTAATGTCGAGCGTGTAATGGGTAACATTCGTGAAGGTTGGATGAATTTTGGACAACAAGCATAAAGTGTCGCCAGAGCGATTTCGTCATTTATCTCAGCTCATCCAATTCGCTACAAAAACAGCAGATTGGCATGCGCTTAAGCGCTATGACTTGCAGTTGCGAGAGCTATTGATCAGTCACAAACCTTTTTTGAAGGATCCTAAGCTTGCACCTGAAATTCAACGTGCCAAAACCGTTCATGCTGATGCATTCGCTAGATTAGAAAAGTCGAAGAACGAGTTAGAAAAAGAGATGAACATGGTCAATGACCATCAAGAGCGCGCTATGGCCTATCAATTAGCGATGACCATGGAGCTAACTCAATGATCGTATCTCCTTCAACTCAAATATCCGGCAATGCATCACCTGGCCATGAAGGCAACATAAAACAAGCAAGAGCTGTACACGGTTTTTCTCATAACCCTATGTCTGAGTATAGCCAGTATGACGGCCAAGGTTTCGCCTCAGCTTCAACCGTGCCGAGTTTTCATCTTACCGCTCCAGCTTTGGACAGCGAAGAAAAAGCGCATGCTCGTGGTTTGGATACTGACGAACACTCGGCTTCTGAAGCAGATGCTCACCTGACAAGTACACTGGGTTCAACAGAATCACCTGATCTTGCTATGCAAGCTCAGGCTCTAACCCAGCGTATGCTCACTATGGCAGAAAAGCAGTCGGGTCAGTTCGGAAAAACTCCGCCTTTATCGGTAGCTAACGATGTTAAGTCTACAATACAAGACTCAAATAACGCCTTTCTAAACACCTCTCCAAAGCAACAAGAGGTGCAACAAAGCCAACCGATGTCATCGAACTCGCGTCTATCAATCTCCAGTGCCGACTTTCAGACCCTATTGAGTCAACCAGCTCAAGGGCAACCAACGGCCTCACCACTCCAAGGACAAACACCAACGCCACAAGCCCCGAACACCGCCGTTGCCACGAGTCATATTCAAACTCAAGGCTCTGAGTGGGCGGCTGTGCGCGTTGACACCAGTGCTGGGAAATGGGGAGAGCAAATGATGCAAGTTCTGCATGACCGTGTGACTCTTCAAGCGCAACAAAATGTACAAGAAGCCAAAATCCGCCTCGACCCACCGGATTTAGGTAAGCTGGATTTACTTGTACGTGTTGAAGGCGACCGACTAAGCGTGCACATCAATGCCAATACAGCCGCAACACGAGAAGCTTTAATGCAAGTGTCTGAGCGTCTACGCACAGAACTGCAAGAGCAGAACTTCGTCCATGTAGATGTCAACGTGGGCTCTGATCAAAGCCAGAGTCGCAATGACCAACATACAAATGAAGAAGACGCCACTATTTTCGCAGCACGAGAATCTGGTGCATTCCAAACTACAACAACAAACTATTCAGAACACTGGCTGAACACTCAAGCCTAGTTAATCCTCGAGGAAAAAGGTTATGACCAAACAACAAATGATCGCCCTGTTTATCGCCATGATCATCACCAGCGCCCTCGTTTCGGCCGCCACGATTATGGGCGGAATCTGGTACTTAAACAAACACGCTCAAGAGTCACCTGACTCTGGTTCCTTGATCGATGATTCTCCATTGTCATTTTTAGTCACAGAAGAACCGACAAGCAAAGGTCCTAGCTTCCATCCTTTAGACAAAGTCGTTTTAACCGTAAAAGGTAAAAAGCAGACTCACTTTGTCATGCTAGAACTAGCAATTGAAACACGCCGCCCTGAGCGCATCAAAGACATTGATGAATACATGCCAATGGTACAAAACTCATTATTAAAATTGTTTAGCGACAAAACATTTGATGAGTTACAGCAAGCGGGTGCCATCGATATCCTGCAAAACGAAGTAAAACAAACGCTTTTACTGGCTTTTGCTAAGACAGACATCGTTCGCGAAATCGACGATGTTTTGTTGACTAAATATGTTGTGCAATAACGGAGCACAACCATGTTAGACATGAATATACAAGACACCTATACCACAGAAGAGGAAGTGACGACGCCATCACGCCCAATTGACGAAAATGCACTGCTGCAACGTCATCAAGTTATGGTTAAACGCGTCGTTAACCAGCTACGTGTTCATGCCACTTCTCACTGTAGTATTGAAGATATGCAGCAAATTGGCCTTATCGCTCTAGTTGAAGCTGGACGCCGATACGGCGATGTTGACGATCCTCATTTCCCTGCCTTTGCCGTGTGTCGCGTTCGAGGTGCAATTTTAGACGAATTACGCCGGTTAGATTGGCGCTCACGTAAAACTCGCCAACAGGCTCACGAACTCAACGATGTGACTCGAGATCTCACACGCTCTTTAGGTCGGATGCCTACGGATGCAGAAATCATCCAAGCCTTAGGGACGAATGAGCAGGACTATTACAACCGCCAAAATGCCGCCCTTGCGGGAGAGATGCAAAGCCTTGACCAACTGATGGAAAGCAGTGGTGATAGTTATATTGGCGGGCAATATGATGGCATGGAACATGAGCATATTCGTCGCAGTTTAGATAGCGCTTTAGGCAAATTGCCGAAGCGTGATCAATTGCTGCTTACTCTGTTCTATCAACATGAACTCAACTTACACGAAATAGCTCTGGTATTGGATCTGACACCACCTCGTATATGTCAGCTTCACAAACAAGCGCTGAAACAACTCAACCAATTAATGTCCTCTTAGGAGTCACAAGATGCAAAAGTTTTTTGGAGTCCTCACTATCCTGGTGTGCGTCTTCGGTGGATACATGTGGGCCGGCGGTAACTTAGGCGCTATCTGGCAACCAGCCGAATTCCTTATCATCATTGGCGCTGCTGCTGGTTCTTTGATCATCGGTAACCCACCTCACGTACTGAAAGAAATGCGTCGCCAAGTGCCTGCGACCATCAAAGGCCCGACAGAAGAGCATGAGTACTACATGGAATTAATGGCGCTGCTCAATAACTTGCTCGAGACAGCGCGCAACCGTGGTTATAAGTTTCTCGACTCTCACATTGAGTCGCCAGAACAGAGCTCTATGTTTCTCGCTTACCCGACGATTGCTGAGGATCATCGCCTAATTTCTTTCATTACTGATAATTTACGTTTAATGGCAATGGGACAAATGTCGCCTCATGAATTAGAGGGACTGCTAGAGCAAGAAATTGAAGCTATCCAAAACGAAATGCTTTTGCCTTCACGCTCACTACAGCGTACAGCAGAAGCACTACCTGGCTTCGGTATTCTTGCAGCAGTTGGTGGCATCATTATCACCATGCAGGCCATTGATGGCTCAATCGCTATGATTGGTTATCACGTTGCAGCAGCTCTCGTAGGTACATTCATTGGTATTTTCGGTTGTTACTGTGGTTTAGACCCACTAAGTAACGCCATGGCTCAGCGAGTAAAACGTAATATGACTGCTTTTGAATGCGTACGCGCAACCTTGGTTGCCTACGTAGCGAAGAAGCCGACATTGCTCGCCATTGACGCTGGTCGTAAACATATTCAGCTAGACATCAAACCAACATTCAACCAAATGGAGAAGTGGTTAGCTGAACAGGAGGGATAATGCAAAAACAAGAGCATGTAGTGTTCAAACGTGCCAAAGCACACAGCCATGATGAACCTCATGGCGGCGCGTGGAAAGTCGCGTTTGCTGACTTCATGATCGCCCTAATGGCGCTGTTTCTTGTGCTTTGGGTTATGCAGGTGGTAGACAAAGAAGAGCGTAAAGCAATTGTCGCCCACTTACATAGCTCAAGCGTATTCGACAAGAGTTACGGTAATCCATTTGATACTTCACAAAGTATCTCTCCTATTGACTTGGCACAGGACTCTTCTGTGCCAAGTAAACACAATTCCAACCACGTGGTAAGCTCATACTTTCGAGGTGACGGCGATGGGCCAGAAATCGACTCGTTGATTCCTGGTAACTTCGATACTCAGGAGCAACTTGCAGCGCTGGCGAAAGTCATTGAACGAATGACCGCTCAGATTAACGCACAAGGAAATGTCAACGTAACCGTGACCCCACAAGGCTTACGTATCGTCCTTCAAGATGATTACAAACAGCATATGTTCAGTCGTGGTGGCGCAGAGCTGACCCCTTTCTTCGAAGACTTATTACTTGCACTTGCGCCTGTATTTCAGCGTGTGAACAACCCACTGATCATCAGCGGACATACGGATGCGATTCCATTTAAAAAACGCTTTGGTCGTCAATCAAACTGGGCGCTATCTGCATCTCGAGCTGATGTCGCAAGAAATACGCTGGTTGAAGGTGGCATGCCGGATGATCGCGTCATGCAGGTCACAGGCATGTCGGATAGAGCACTGCTTAACCCTGATGAACCAGATTCAAGCGAAAACCGCCGTATCGAGCTGTTCGTTTTAACGACGCCAGCAGCCAAAGTACTCGAAACTCTTTTTGGTAACCACCAAGAAAGTGAACTGCAAAAAGCGAAAGATAAAGCCGAATTTAACCAACCAGTCATTCGACAAGAAGTCATCAATTACTCGGGTGATACGGCCACCAACGAAGTAAATATTCAAGAACTATAACCTCAAAAGGTCACCTCGCCTGATGGTGACCTTTCTAACTGAAACCTCTGTTACTGTGACTTTTTAGTTGAGTTCTATATGCACATAACACCATCCGAAAACAAAAAACGCGATCTGTTGAAGAAAGCCTTTTTATGGTTAATTGTCTTCGACTACCTTTTATTGGCGTTTTTCTTAACTCAGCTGTCCAGTTTAACGCTTAACAGTGGGACCATGATCAGTATGCTGCTCGTCGTCTACAACGTCTTACTCGTTTCTCTGTGCTTTCAAAGAACCAATAAACAGGACTCTTATATTATCTACCCTGTTTTATCCGCGACGTTGTTGGCATTTGTCTGCTTTCTTTATTTCTTTTTTTTAATTTAGATACCAGACTCCACCATTGACTTTATTTTTACTGCTTTTTCGAAGTGGTCGAGCCGATGGGTCTGAATCCACCACGTAGCCGCCTCCATCAACTGTTCAGGATCATCATTTTTGTTGGCGAAAAACGCATAAAATGAGAGCCCAACCTGCTCACCTTTGCTTGCGATCTTTTTGTCACAGACCTCTATTATTTTGTCTCTCAATGAAGCTCTCATTTCTATTCCCTTACGCTAGTACATACTCACTAACCATACGGTTGAAAGAAATCAGATCAAACGAGCCTTTAATTTCAAAACGTACTCTTCCCACCTCACTCATGAAGAACTCAATTTCACAGTCTAAGTCAAAGGTACCAGACGTCTCGATAGAAAATGCATTGATCTTGCTATAAGGCAGCGACGTGTAATCCACTTTTGAGCCCGTAATCCCTTGCACATTCGCCGCAATCACTCGCTTGTTGGTAAACACCACTTGGTCGCGAACCGTTTTAAAGCCCGCAAATACCGACTCGCCATCAATAAGAAACTTGTGAAAATCTTCCCTAACTTTTGATACCTCAATGGGTTTAAGCTTAAACACTGATGAATTGTCGAAATCGATCATAGTCATTCCTTTTTAGTTGATAGCGAACAAACTCAACGTAGCAGATACACAGACCGTTGCCTATCAGCTAAGTACCATCTTTCGATTTCAAACCTAGGAAAAATTCAACAAAGTGCATTACTTCCAGCCCTGCCGCCATAGCTCTGGATCTTTCAGGTCTTGCCAGTTCATCTCTTGCTCACGTTTACTCATAACCGCCTCAATGACACATTTCACAACATTGCCTTCTTCATCCAGCTCCATTTCTGTTACGACAAAGTGCTTCTCTTTATTTTTAGGTGACGTCGCCGTCCATTTGCTGTGCAATAGCTTCTTGGGGTGAATTCTATTCATAGTGGTATACCAATTTAACTAACATCTTTATGTATACGACTGAATACCAAGAGAGAATCAGATTTTATTTTTAAGCATCCACGAAAAGAAAAAGCCGCAAAAGAGGTCATCCCCTAATGCGGCCTTACTTGCAACCCAATTAGGTCTTTTGACCGTTCAAACGAGGGTTTAAGTACTGACTCTGTAGCAACTGCAACGCCTTACCAACCAGCACAATCACCACCGCGCCAATCAATACGGGCGTGAACAGAAAACTCCACCCCTGCCCAGATGCCATGATCAAGATTGGATTTGCGCCCGCAGGTGGATGCGTTGTCTTCGTAATCAGCATTGCTGACACTCCTAACCCAGTCGCAATCGCGAGGGTGATTGGCGTGACCTCAACATATTGGCTAAACGCAATACCGATAGATGCCGTAATGAAGTGACCAATGATCACATTTTTTGGTTGAGCGAGAGGGCTGCTAGGCACCCCAAACACCAACACCGCCGTAGCACCAAATGGCGCCATGAGAAGTACAACCTCAGTAAGAGACACCTCGGCGTAAGACAACACACCAATAGCCAATGTCGCACCAAGCCCCGCGACCAAAGATAAAATTAAATTATTCATAAACACCTCAAAGTAGACCGAATTGTCTACAAATTAAAATAGACAAATCTGTCTACCTTTGTCAATATGTGTTTGTAGAACTTTTTGAGGACGTAGTTATGAACAAAAAGAAACAGTTATTGATCGATACCGCGTTGTCGCTGTTTTACAAACAGGGCATCAACTCCATTGGCATCAATGAAGTCCTTAAAGTATCTGGCGTGGCTAAACGCACGCTGTACAGCCATTTTGAAAGCAAAGAAGCGCTCATCCTTGCCGCACTAGAACAACGCCACCAAATCTTCATGGCGTGGCTAGAGGAGAAACTGTCATCAGCACAATCGAGCACAGACGTGATCGACCAGTTGTTTACCGCGCTTAACGGCTGGTTTCATGGTTCTGAGGAAAAATTGGGCGAGTTTCGCGGCTGTTTTTTCATCAACACGTCCGCCGAATTCAGTGACGACCGCGGCGAGATTGCAACGTATTGCCGCCACCATAAACAACAGGTTCGTGAGCTAATTCAACGCTATCTCAAATCAGACAACACATCATTACTCGATGCCATTTGCATCATGAAAGAAGGTGCCATCACCACCGCTTACATGACAAAAGAGTACGACGACGTCACAAAGAAATGCGTGGAAATTTTGCATAAGCTGTAACGGTAAGAAAGCAAGAAACGAATCGACCGAGCACCAAACTGGCGAGAATATTCAGAAATGGTAAGGTTATTTTATCCACCTAATGAGACACGCTTGATATGAAAATTGGCGAACTGGCGCAAAAAACTGGCCTTGCTCCCTCGCGTATTCGATTTTACGAGCGCATCGGGCTGCTAAAAACCGTGACCCGTAAAGCCAACGGGTACCGCGAGTATCCGCAAGAAGCATTAATGATTCTGGACATGATCACAACGGGTCAGCAAGCTGGATTCAGTTTGGATGAACTAAGTGCGTTACTGCCATCCGACCTTTCTAACTGGGATCATCACCAGTTATTGACGACCTTGCAGCAAAAAGTCCAAGAGCTCGACGAGCTTGAGCGAAAAATCGCGCAGAGTAAAAGCAAGTTAAAAGAAGTACTTAAAGAGATTGAAGCTAAGCCAGATGACATGGACTGTGCAATGAATGCAAAACGCGTCATGTCTCAACTTGGTCAAACGATTCTGACCAAAGAAAACCCGTCAAATAAAAAGTAAAGCCGTCAGCAAATCAAAGCAATGTTAACAAGCGAAGCTTTACTCTTGATGTTGGGTTAGAGATTCGCCAATTCCCCTGCTAGCCACTAAATTGAGTCTGTAAAAACCATTCGCTCTTAGCTCAGGTGTACCGCCTCCTTGTTTCTATAATCAATAAAAAATCAATCCAATTTATCTTCAAAATGTGGGTTGACCTTAAACCTAACTTTAACGTTAGGATGAATATCAAAGCAACACAGCAGGAGATTGGTGAATGCAAACGATATTGGGTGCAAGTGGGCAAATTGGCCGTGAGCTGGCATTAAGCCTAAAACGAGACTTTACGAGCGACATCCGATTGGTGAGCCGCAATCCGCATCGAGTCAACGAGACGGATCAACTGGTAAAAGCGGACTTGCTCGACGCGAAACAAACATCAGATGCCGTAAAAGGTTCTAGTATCGTTTACCTTACTGCAGGGCTACCAATGGATACTCAACTGTGGGTGGAACAGTGGCCAACAATGATGCGTAATGTCATCGCCGCATGTAAAACTCATCAAGCAAAGCTTGTTTACTTTGATAATACCTACATGTACCCGCAAACGGATACGCCTCAACAAGAAGATGCACCATTTCAGCCCAATGGAGAAAAAGGTCGAATTCGTGCGGTCATTACTGACATGCTGCTAGAATCGATGAATAAAGGAGAAATCGAAGCCGTTATCTGTCGTGCTCCGGAGTTTTACGGCCCGGGGAAAACGCAAAGCATCACTAATTCCGCCATTATCGATAATCTACTTAACCAAAAGAGCGCAAAGGTGTTTTTACGTGATGACACCAAACGCAGCTTAATTTATACGCCAGACGCAAGCCGAGCCATGGCGCTAATTGGGAATACGCCCGATGCTTACGGACAAACTTGGCATTTGCCTTGCGATGATCGTCGACTGACGTATCGGGAGTTTATCGCTGTTGCAGCAAAGGTTTTTAACGTTCAACCGAAATACAAAGTCATCAAGCGCTGGCAATTGTGGCTAGCAGGGCGATTTAATCAAACCATTCGAGATGCAGCCGAGCTTTTGCCTCGCTACGAATCTGACAACCTTTTTGTTTCGGATAAGTTTCAGACTCGTTTTCCAGATTTTAAAATCACCACATTCGAACAAGGCTTGACCACAATTCAACAAGAAAAAGCCAATGACCAGAAACCTCTTTAAGCAGGCATTGATAGGAGCTTTTTGATGAAAGATAACACACCGGCACCATCCCCAGATCGTTGGATCATCTACGGAGCCAATGGTTATACAGGCGAGCTGATTGCGAGAGAGGCCGTAAAACGGGGTCACCACCCAATCCTTGCAGGTAGAAGTTTAGAGAAAGTACAAAGCCTAGCGGCTGAACTAGGGCTGCAAAGTCTTGCTTTTTCTCTTGAGGATAAAAGCAGCGCGGTCCAACATATTTCGGGTTCATCACTGGTATTAAACTGCGCAGGCCCCTTTTCTTCGACGGCAAAACCGATGATGAAAGCGTGCCTAGAAGCAGGCGCACATTATCTCGATATTACAGGTGAGATCTCTGTATTTGAGTTTGCACAAACGCTGCAATCACAAGCAAAGGAAGCTGGTGTCGTATTGTGCTCCGGTGTTGGTTTTGATGTTATTCCAACGGATTGCATTGCAGCCACATTGAAAGCTGCGCTACCAGATGCAACACACTTGTCTCTCGGTTTTGACTCTCGCTCTGGTTTTTCTCCGGGCACGGCGAAAACGTCTGTCGAAGGTTTGGCTCAAGGCGGTAAAGTGCGGCTTAACGGAAAAATCACCACCGTTCCGCTAGCGTATAAAGTTCGCAACATTGATTTTGGTGACGGCGAAAAACTTGCTATGACCATTCCGTGGGGCGATGTTTCAACCGCCTATTACACCACGGGGGTTGAGAATATTGATGTTTTTATTCCCGGATCGCCGAACATGATAAAAAACGCTAAACGAGCGAATTGGGTTCGCCCTCTTCTCGGCATAACCTGGGTACAAAACCTCATAAAAAGCCGTATTGAAAGAACCGTAAAAGGACCGAATGAGGAGCAAAGAAACCAATTACCCACATATGTGTGGGGTAAAGCAAGCAACAAACTCGGACAAAGCAAAACAGCACGAGTACAAACGGCCAATGGCTACAGCTTAACCGTAACGGGATCTCTGGCGATTGCAGAACACCTGCTACATACGAAGCCTGAAGCCGGTGTATACACACCCTCTAAGCTCATGGGCTCCAGTTTTGTGTCGCAGCTTCCCGGTTCTAGTGACATAACCATTGAAGAGTAAACCAAAAGGCACCAATCGGTGCCTTCTGCATTAACCGGGGTTGAGACCATCACAACTCGTGTTCGGTACGGGCGATGATGTCATCCTGCGCGTCTGGTGATAGCGCGGTAAAGAAGGCTGAATAGCCCGCAACTCGCACGACAAGGTCACGATATTGCTCAGGGTTCTTCTTCGCTGCCAGCAAGGTTTCACGAGAGACGATGTTGTACTGCACGTGCCAACCTTTATGGTGATTAAAGAAGGTGCGAATCAACATTGAAAGCTTGAGCTTATCCCCTTCTGAAGCGACAGCCGCTGGGCTTAACTTCTGGTTAAGCAGCACGCCACCTAGGATTTTATTAGCTTGAATTTTACCGACTGAGTTGTACACCGCCGTTGGTCCCAAACGGTCAGAGCCCGATGCTGGACTTGCGCCTTCCGCCAGTGGCGTTTTCGCTTTTCGACCATCTGGTGTTGCCATCGTGGATGCGCCAAATGGCACGTTGGCAGAGATGCTCGATGTTCCCGCGTAGTAGCCGCCACCAATTGGTCCGCGCCCATGACGTGTGTTGACAAATTGCGCCAACTCATCGATATAAACTTGGTAAGCATCAGCCAGCAATTGGTCGACATAATCGTCGTCATTGCCGTATTTTGGCGCGAAGTTGATTAAGCGTTGGCGAAGTTGTTCGTTCTCAATACCATCGAAGTCTTCTTCTAATGCTTTTGCCAATTCCGTTTGGCTGATTTGTGCTTCTTCAAACACCAAATGTTTGATCGCCGCCAAACTGTTACCCAAATTGGCGATGCCCACTTGCAGGCCAGATACCCAATCGTATTTCGCTCCGCCTTCTTTTACTGTTTTACCGCGCGCCAAACAGTCATCCACCAGCGATGAGCAGAAAATATCTTGCGCTTGCTGCTCAAGCACGCTGTCGACTACGGTATCGATCTCAATCGATTTACGTGTGTAGTAGCGAATTTGCTCCGCCCAAGAAGCGGTGACTTGCTCAAAGCTCTCGAAGTTACCTTTTGCCAACGACTTATCATGAGGCAAGAAGGCTTTGCCCGTCGTTGCATCCACACCTTCGTTAAGCGCAGCCAGTAAAATACGCGCAAAGTTAATAAAGCTCATGCCCGTGCAACGGTAACCCCATTTGCCTGGAACAGCGGTTTCAATACAGCCAATAGACGCGTAGTTGTAAGCGTCTTCTTTCTCGACACCTAGCTTGATGAATTCTGGAATGACGATTTCATCGTTGTTGAATGCAGGCATACCGAATCCGCATTTGATCACTTCAATACAGCCCATCAAGAACTCTTGATTCAGACCTTCATGATAGCGAACACTCAAGTTCGGTTGCGTGGAACGTAGCTGACCACAGGACTCTAAAATCGCCCAAGATAGCGGGTTTACGGCGTCTTCAGGTTCTCCATTCTCATTCAGCTTTTGGCCACCGATACAGACATTTTGATACAGCGGAGAACCTGCCGATGCTTTTGAGTGCGCACCAGAGCGAATCTTGTTTACTTCAAGCAATTTCAACCAACAGCTTTGCAATAACTCAAGGGCGAACGCTTTGTTCATCGCGCCACTTTCAAGATCACGCACGTAGTAGTCGTTTAGGAACTGGTCCATCCGACCGAATGAAACAGAGTGGCCATTCGATTCAATTTGCAACATCAACTGCACAAAATAGCTCAGTTGCAGAGCTTGCCAGAAGTTGGTTGGCGCATGGAAAGCCACATGACGACAGTTTTCTGCGATTGTCTCCAGTTCTGCTTTCCTCTCTGGTCGAGTTTCGTTTTGTGCCATTTCCAGAGCGAGATCGGCGTAACTCACGATGTGCTCCTGAATCGCAAGCAAGACAATTTCGACGGACTTATAAAACTGCTCTTTCTTTAACCCTTCATACGTCGACACGTCGTTATTAGCTCGATGCTGACGAACCTCATCCAGCAGACCGTTCATACCGATCTTCAGGATTTTTTCGTTATCCACAGCAAGGTGCGCGTCGCCCGAAGTCATGTTGCCTTCGGCTTTAATGATGGTGCTGGCTAAGATCTCTTGCTGCTCGTCGGTAAAGAGTCCATAGCAGCGATCTTGAACCGTTTTACTGCGCCAGTATGGCGTAATGGCGTGAATGCTTTGTTTGTCCTCTTCACTTACCGCAAAACCAGCCCCAGGTCGGTCGGCCAGTTCGTCGATTTCCGCTTCAATCCAACGCACCGTGTATTCAGGAAAGATCGGCGCAGCGCGTACTTTGCTCGCTTGGTTACCGACAATCAGCTCGTCGTGCTTAATCCAAATGGTACGAGTGCGTAAGTGTTCTTGTAACGCCAGTGCTCGTTGCACAATCACAGGTTTGTCTTCATTTGCCTGATACGCCCGAGTGTAAGCCTCTGCGCGCTCGGTACAGATAGGCGGCGTTACGATGTTGACCAGTGCCGATTTGTGGGCTTTGATTCGCTCTGGAAGGGTATGTAGGTCCATGGTTAACCTCTAACAATCACGTTAAGTTGAGTATGTTCGCTTGCGTATTGCATTGCGTTTTCTAGCAGTTCTGGATTATTTAATGGTTTGTCAGAACACTCGTAAGGCATATCGAGCAAACGGTATTTATTGATGCCGAGGGTGTGGTACGGCAACAAGTGGAGTTCTTGACAGCTTTCTAAAGAAGCAGCGAAATCAATGATCGCTTTGAGCTCATCAATGGTGTCATTGAAGCCCGGCACAACCGGCACGCGAATCACAATGCGTTTGGCAATCGGTGCCAATTTTCTAAAATTGTCTTTGACGCGTTTTAACGATCCCTTCGCCCAGCGGAGAAACTTTTCTTCGTCGGTATGTTTAAGATCCGCTAACCAGCAATCAATATACGGCGCGACTTTTTCTACGTTTTTCCACGGAACATGCATGCACGACTCCACCGCCGTAGACACATGGTTTTGATGCAAACGTTCGGCAAGTTCTGCCACAAGACTTGGCTGCATCAGCGGCTCGCCACCAGAAAACGTCACGCCACCTTGGCTTTGATCGTAAAAAGGCTTGTCTTTCATCAACACTTCAAACAAGTCGTCTGATTTCGCCGCTTCTCCACATATGCTGAGCGCTTGTGTTGGACATACGTTTCGCAGCGCTATGATCTGCGCTTCGCTCATGGCTTTTCGATTGATGATGATTTGATCGTCAATGCGTCGGATACCATCGCTCGCCATGTCGCCGTTTACGGTTTGTTTATAAGCCGACACACAAAGCTGGCAGTCCGCCATACAACTGCGCTCATCAAACAGCAGAGAGTGCTTTTCACTGCGGCTTTCTGGGTTTTGGCACCAAGGACAGGACAAACTGCATCCCTTCAGAAACAGAATGGTGCGAATACCATCACCATCGTGGGTCGAGAACCTCTGAATATTGAAATACATTGCTGTCCGCCTCTTGGTTTGCTCGTCTACTTTTCACGCTTTTCTTTTGCTGAAAGCTTCATTTGATAATGAAATATTGGCACTTAACTTTCGCTTTGTGAAATTATTATAGTTTCAATTGAAATTTCAATTGATCAAAATCAAGATCTCGGCGGATTGTCAGATCTATAGTGATCCCATCATCAAAACGAAGATTTTGTATAAGGTAGAACCCATGATCGAACTCTATTTAGATACTGCTGACGTGGCAGAAGTAAAACGCTTTAACCAATGCCTACCTCTGAAAGGGGTAACAACAAATCCAAGTATTTTGGCGAAATCAAAACAAGGCTTGAACCAAACCTTAGCTGGCATGCAAGAAGCGTTAGGGGGCACACCCCGTTTCCATGCTCAAGTGGTGAGCACAACTGTAGAAGGCATGGTAGAAGAAGCGCGCCAAATCCATGAATTACCTTATGATATGGTCGTCAAAGTGCCAGCGACCGAAGCGGGCTTATCGGCAATTAAGTTAATGAAAAAAGAGGGAATTCAAGTACTCGCCACCGCTATTTACTCTGCTCAGCAAGGTTTCCTTGCGGCATTGTGCGGCGCTGACTATCTTGCGCCTTATGTGAACCGTATTGATGCGATGAACGGAAACGGTGTAGAAGTGGTCGCAGACCTGCAATTGCTACTGGATCAAAACCAACTGCCTGCAAAAATTTTGGCAGCGAGTTTTAAAAATACCCAACAAGCGATGGAAGTGATGAAGTTGGGCATTGAAGCGATCACCTTGCCTGTCGATGTGGCCGCGCAGATGTTTTCTCATCCAGCAGTTCAGCCGGCTGTCGATCAATTTGATAAAGACTGGAAATCCGCGTTTGGCAACAAACTTTCATTTGAAAGTTAAGCATAAAATTATCGAAAGTCCCGTTCCTCCTCGATCGAGGGGCTTTTGATATGGGAATCTCTGAGAAAAAGTAACATTCGCGCAGGCAACTGTTTGTATATGCGACTTACGAAGAGGTTCCCACCCCACTAATCTCGCCTCTACCTTCACGCAAACTACTCTATTCGTAACATCACTACTGACGAACAACGCTCGTTCCACAAGCAAAAAATTTTGCTTCAAGCCGACAAACTCACAAGCGCAACACATCAATAAGTCGGCAATTATTAATTTTATCTATTGGAAATGAACACTGTTCATTTATAATCAGCGAACCTAACGCAGTAACAAGGAATCCACTTCATGAAACGCATTGCGCTTCTCTTTGCCATGTTTGCATTACTTTCTGGTTGTAGCAGCATGTCGCCAGAACAATGCCAAACCGCAGATTGGTATCGCGTCGGCTACCAAGATGGCCGCTCAGGCAACAACCCAAACATTTTGTACGAATACATTAAAGACTGTCGCGAAGCAGGCGTAACGCCAAATCACGTTGAGTGGCAAGACGGTTTTGATAAAGGCACCATTCTTTACTGTTCGCCAAACAATGGTTACACAGTGGGTGTAGAAGGAAAAACCTACTATGGCGTTTGCTCTAACGATCTTTTCCTTAAAAACTATCAGTTTGGCCATCAAGAATATCAGCGTCAACAACGCATTAACGCATTAGATGCGGAGATATCACGCCTTGATCATCAATTGGATGCAAACTTAGATAAAGACAACGCGAAGCGTATTAGAGAGAGAAGAAAACAACTGGCGCGTGAGCGTGCATCACTCATCTCGCCAGGAGCTAATTACTACTTTAACTTTTAGTCGCGACGGGCTACAACGCTAGGGTCATAAAGCGGCTATTTGGATCAGGTTGATATTCGCCAAACGGCTCGCAGTACGCGAAGCCATGTTTTTCATATAGGCGATGCGCGGGTTCAAAAAATGCCATCGACCCAGTTTCCAAACTTAAACGTTGTATCCCCTGATGTTTCGCTTGCTCAATCACGTGATTGAGTAAGCGGGATGCCACGCCCTGTTTTCTCGCCAATGTTGTCGTACGCATCGATTTCAACTCTGCGTGACCATCTTCTAGTTGGCTCATTGCCACACATCCCAATAGCTGATCACCATCCCAGCCCGTCCAAAACGTGATTGAAGGCAGCTTCAACTTGCTTACATCTAACGCATGCACGCTCTCTGGTGGCGATGTAGCGTACATGTCCTGTAAATGCTCTTCCAACAACGCAATCACCGGCGGCCGTTCTAAATTGTCGATTTCAATTCTCATATTTCCATCCTTGGTGTTTTCCTAGTTAAAGCGGCTGTCTCATAATGTGCTGCGGTCCAACGGGGCCGCCGTGGTAAAGCTCATTGGTATCTTCAAACCCTGATTTTAAATAGCACTGATAAGCGGGTATGTTGCGGCAATTCACGGTGAGATAAAGCTCATGAAACTCGGGATAATGGCGTTTGGCGAAATCGGCAAACTGTTGAATGGCTTGCTTGGCGATGCCTTTGCCTTGATGACGGTGATCCACCAGCAAAGCACGCACGCCTAAACTGTTTTTCGGGCAAAAATCGTATTTCTCGCTGTAAGCTGCATCAAATAAGAAAAAAGCCAACCACGTCATCGTCTGCCAAAATCAGATGCGGAAGTTCTGTAGGTTCAAGACGTGTAAGCATTTCACCCACATCCGCGACCGTAAACTGCGATTGATCTTCTAGCACGCTAAGTTCGCAAGTTTGTTCATGTCGCTCAGGCGAATACTTTTCAATAGTAATCATAATCTTCCTTGTTGTTTTTATGCTCAATTCATACAGGGTATGTCGTAAATAGAAATACCTAGTGTCGTATTTCCCACTCGCAGGCAAACGTTTAGCACTCTATTATCCTCGCCATTCGATAGAGAGGTTTCCATGTCCCGTTTTTTACTTTGTAGTTTTGCACTCGTTTTACTCTACCCTACTGCCATTGATTTGTATCTTGTTGGTTTGCCTCAAATTGCGTCAGATCTCAACGCCAGTGAATCTCAGTTGCATATTGCGTTTTCGATCTATTTAGCTGGCATGGCTACCACCATGTTATTCGCGGGGAAAATTGCAGACTCTGTGGGACGAAAACCTGTTGCCGTCGTCGGCGCGATGATCTTCGTGCTAGCGTCTTTTCTCGGCGGGATGGCTGAGCAACCAAACGCTTTCTTGATTGCTCGCTTTTGCCAAGGCATCGGGGCTGGATCTTGCTATGTCGTCGCGTTCGCGATTTTACGCGACACGTTAGACGATGAACGCCGCGCGAAAGTATTGTCGATGCTCAATGGCATCACCTGTATCATTCCAGTGATCGCACCCGTGATTGGTCACTTGATTATGCTGAAATTTCCTTGGCCGAGTTTGTTTACCACGATGGCAGGAATGGGCATTCTCGTCAGTGTATTGGCCATTTTTGTGCTCAAGGAATCACTACCCAGCCAACAAGGTGAAGAACAGACAGCGCCAGAGATCCATCAAGAGACTTTCTTCGAGCGATTTTTTATCAGTAGACTGATCATTACTGCACTTGGAGTGACCACCATCCTGACCTTTGTTAACGCTTCACCAATTGTCGTGATGAGCATGCTTGGTTTTGATCGCGGTGGCTATTCTTCCATCATGGCTGGGACTGCGACGATCAGTATGTTGATTTCGTTCTCGGCACCATTGGCATTGGGGATTTTTAAGCAGCGTACCTTAATGATCACCTCTCAAGTATTGCTCGCTTGTGCAGCCATCGTGCTCAGTGCTGCCCATTTCCATGATGGACAATCTCATTACTATGTGTTCGGACTTGGTCTGATTTGCGCTGGCTTCGCTTGTGGCTTTGGCGTGGCCATGAGCCAAGCGCTCAGCCCATTCTCTCAACAAGCTGGCGTGGCGAGCTCACTACTGGGCATTGCTCAAGTTTGTAGTTCCGCGTTCTATATTTGGTTTATGGGTTTCATCGGCGTTAGTGCACTGAATATGTTGGTGTTTATCTTAGTGTTAGGTAGCGTAATCAGCCTTGCTCTAATACTATTGATTCCAAAGCCTGTTCACGATACCCATTATGAAGAAATCCCTAGCGCGACTTGATTTAAACTTATTGTTCACTCTGCAATTATTGCTGCAAGAGCAAAGCGTCTCGAAAGCCTCGAAAAAGCTGAACGTTACGCCCTCTACCGTAAGTAAGTCGCTCAACAAACTTCGTCATTGGTTCGATGATCCTTTGTTTGTCAAAACACCTAAAGGTCTTGCGCCAACGCCTTTGGCGCAAAGCATGGAGCAAGATCTTGCAGAATGGCTGCAAATTGGCAGCCAGATTGCAGAAAAACGCAGCGATATTACGCCTAAAGGAGTGCGTTTTGATATCACGATTGAGTCGCCATTAGTACTCACGGTGCTAGACAGACTCATCGTCGCTATCCACCAGCGATACCCTGAAGCGAAAGTAAAAACCAGTAACTGGGATTACGATTCACTCGACGCCATCATTCGAGGCGAGGCAGATATCGGTTTTACCGGCCGAGAAAGTCACCCGAGATCGAAAGAGTCGTTGGATCTTCTGCCGTATTTCTTGGATTTTGAGATTCTATTTTATGACCTGCCGATGGTGTATTTACATAAAGATCATCCGGCATTACAGCAAGAGTGGAATCTCGAGACCTTTCTGAGCTACCAACACATCAATATTGTTTGGGAAAAAAGTGAAACTTGGGCGTTGGATGAAGTGTTAACGGAACTAGGGCTACAGCGCTCTATCGGGCTGACGATGTCCAACTTTGAGCAATCCCTTTTTATGGCAGCGCAGCCGACGCATGACATGATCACCACCGCGCCGCACTATTGCAAAAGCTACACAGAAAAGCTGCATCTCGATTTGGTGTGCTTGCCAATTCCGTTAGACCAAACTCAACAAGACAAGTTACTGATTCCATTTACCATGATTTGGCATAAACGCAATGCGTACAATCCCAAATTGCTATGGTTGAAAAACACCATCAAGTCATTGTACAAACAACAATCCCTACCACAGTAACACTCAGGCTAAGGTCAGGTTTTCTTTGGTGATTTTTGATGGTTTTCTCGCTCTGACAGCTATAACTAATCACTTTATCAACTAATGAAAAAGGCCGTTTGACGCTACACTCAATCCATATTTCTGCGTTAAGGGCCAAGGATGTCGACCTTTTTACTCACTGCTATTACGATGCTGGCGTTCGCCGCCAATTCATTATTGTGCCGACTTGCATTGGCCGAAGGGTTGATTGATGCAGGAAGCTTCACTCTCGTTCGATTGATATCTGGCGCGATTACCTTAATCGCATTGCTTGTCGTGAGAGGTCAGTGGAAAACCGATCGGCCAACTTCTCGCTTTCGCTTTTTTGCTGGCGTGGCGTTATTTGGTTACGCTGCCCTTTTCTCTTTCGCGTACTTACAACTGGCGACAGGAACCGGTGCTTTGCTTTTGTTTGGTGCCGTACAACTGACGTTACTGGCCATCTATTGGTGGCAAGGTGAGCGCTTTCAGTTTCTCGAAATCATCGGTATCGGCCTTTCAATTGTTGGCTTTGTTTGGTTAATGTTGCCATCTGCCACGCGCCCCGATATCAGTTCTGCACTTCTCATGTTGATTTCTGGCGTTTGTTGGGCTGCGTTTACTGCGCTCGGCAAACAAGCGCCTTCTCCAAGTAGTGGCATCACGTGGGGATTTATCGCTGCATCTATGATTGGCATACTGCTATCGCCGTTGATGCTGTCCTCAATCCATCTCTCTCTGGGCGGAATCTTGCTCGCTATCACGTCTGGCGCCATTGCATCTGGCCTTGGTTATACGCTTTGGTATCAAGTAATGCGTAAGCTCTCTTTACTTCAGGCCGCCGTCAGCCAACTTTCCGTGCCAGCCATTGCTTTGCTGCTAGGCACCGTCGTACTCCACGAGCCTCTTTCACTACACACACTTTTAACCAGTGGCATCATTCTTGGTGGCATCGCTTTGGTTTTTTTATCTCGATCCAAAAAAGCAAGCGAACAATCGGCAAGCCGATAAAAAATAATAACTTTCCCTCTCAAATACCCATTCATCATCTATGCTTTTTAAAGCAGCAAAGCTCATTGCAGATGGTACGAGTGGCCTGCTTTAGTATCAGGCGAAGGATATAAGGTGAGAATTGGCTCACACAACACAACGATTTTGTTTCAAAAGTGAGAATCGTCACAGATCGAGATTTTGCTCGTTTTAGCCGTTTCGTCAATAACGCCAAGGGCTAGCGCGAGATCGAGCCAAATACGCACTTTGTGTTTTGACAAAGGGTTTACAAAGCACACTTTTTCACCCGCTATATTCCGCCCCCCGAATTTATTCAGAACAAGATTCTGATTATTCATATAAGAAATTCATCAACTTATAACGATAAGCCTGAGCAAACTTTGACACTATGAACGACAAAATAAAATTCGCTATTAAAGTATCGCTTAGCCTGACTCTGGCTTATCTGATCCCGTTTGCCATGGGTTGGCCGCAAGCATCGACGGCCGCAACCACAGTGATGCTGATTGCATCCACAGGTAGTCGTCGTGAATCACTCGCCAAAGGTACCTTACGCGTGTTCGGTACGTTGGTTGGCGCCGTCGTTGGCTTGTTACTAGTGGGATTGTTTGCCCAAGACCGCTTGCTGTACATGCTGAGCGTGTCGGTTGTGGTCTCTTTCATTTTTTACTTCCGTAATGCCTATCAAAAAGATCCAACGCTACTCATGCTGACCGGTGTGATGACGCTAATGATATCCAATGGCGGTGACGCAGAAGGTGCGTTTCTTTATGGCGTTGACCGCGCTTATATGACGGTGTTTGGGGTGGTGGTTTACACACTCGTCGGGACTTTCTTATTCCCGACCAAAACAGAACAAAACCTAAGACAGCTCATCGAACAACTCAACCAAGCACAACGCGCGTTGTTCACCGCTATCTTGCAAAATTTCGAGCAAAAATCGGCAGAGCAAGTCTCTCCTCAAGAAAAGGGAGAAGAAAATCCAGAAGCAGGAGAGCCACAACCTAGCGTGGATTCTCTTATCGAACAGATGTTTGCCGCCCAAAATGCGCTCGAACAGCGTTTTGCCACAGTCAGTGTGGAATGCAGCGACGTGTCGGCCTACATGAAAGAGTGGCGCTTGGCGGTTCATTTGAACAAGCAAGTAACGCAACAATTGACCGTCGCGGCGCATAGCCACTTTAGCCACCAGCAAGACCGTGAAAGCATCAGCAACTTTGATCAAGCCGTTGCGGAAATTGACGCGCTATTTGATACCTGCCAACAAGTCTGGGACGAAAAAGAGCCCGCTTTTCGTGCTCAAGAGTTCAAAGTCGAATACAACCAGGCGTTGCTTGAAGACGCGGCGCACCTAGAGAAAGGCTCTGCGCTTATGCTGGGGCACCTCTTGGGGCTCATGCATCAAAACTTGTCGCGTTTAGCGGAGAGCATTAGCTGCATTGACTCTGTGACGAACAATGTCTCCTATGACGTGCCGCTGCCGAAACCGAAAGGCAAGTTTCTATGGTGGGACGCAGAAAACTTTAAAACCGCGGTCAAAACCTTTGTCACTTATTGGGTTGCAGGACTGATTTGGATTTATTTCAATCCACCAGGCGGCTACTCGTTCGTGGTCTTCTCGACCATGTTTATGTCTTTGCTGTCGTTCGTGCCTGTGCACCCGATTTTGTTGCTTGTGCTGTTCACTTTCGGCTTTTTGTTCGCGGTGCCTTCTTACGTCTTCATTCTTCCCCAATTGGATCTCGGGTTAGAGCTTGGCCTATTCATCTTTATCTACACTTTTATCGGCTTTTATCTGTTCAACGGGCCAGTGACGATTTTCTACATGGTGGGCTTGTTTGTTCTCGGTTTAGACAACAACATGTTCTATCACTTCGGGATCCTCATGACGATCATGCTGCTGTTCTACATGGTGGTGTTCATGATCATTTTCGCGCACTACTTCCCGTTTAGCTCACGACCAGAACACCTCTTTTTGACCATAAAAGAGCGCTATTTTAGGCACACTCGGGATCTGTTTGACTCCTATCAGAAGCAGTCCAGCTCGATTATCACGCCGCTCAAACGGGCCTTGCACTTGGTGACGCTCAACGTTTCATCGAAAAAGCTCAAGGTGTGGGGTTCGAAAATCAACCACAAACACTTTGACAAAACCACGCCAGAAGCGATTGGCGCGTTTAGCAAAGCGTGTGATGTACTCAGTAATCACATCAACATCTTAATGGCCGCCGAGAAAAAGTTGATGACCAATCCGCTGATCACTCAGCTTCGCCAACAACACCGCGATTCCATCATTCCTTTGATGGCGGGCGCTTTAGCCAGCCACCAAGCAACACAAGAACTCGACTCCGTATTCGACCAATACAGTCAGGATTACCAAACATTCGAAGATAAACTGGAAGATTTTTTTAGTGAGTTGGATTTATCTGACTACGCTTATTCTGAGATAGCCGGTTTTTATATCTTGCTGAATTTAAAACGGAACGTGTTCGAAGCAATCAAGCATTGCAAGCAAACCTACGAGGATATCGATTGGGTGAACTTACAACAGAAGCGGTTTTAAAGGTGGGGATATGATGCTTCCAAAACTAACCAAACCAAGCCTCGCCATACTTTCCCTGCTCGGGCTCAGTGCGTGTACCACTGTGGGGCCAGACTATGTCCACCCACCGAAAACGCCATTGCCAAGCGATTGGTCGGTGCAAAAAGCAGTCAAAGATACGCAGCAATCCGAGCAACAATTACAACAGTGGTGGCAGCAGTTTAACGACCCGACGCTCAATCGATTAGTCGAGTTGGCGAATGAGCAAAACCTAGACATAGAAGCCGCGGGGCTGCGCATTGTCCAAGCTCGTTCATTACTTGGCATTTCGACCGGCTTGCAATACCCGCAAGTTCAAACCGTGTCAGGAAATCTAGCGCGTGCCTACGTGAATGATCAGGGTGTAAACAACGCCGCTCTGTCGTTTGATGCTGCGTGGGAAATGGATATTTGGGGCAAATACGCTCGTGGTATCGAATCTGCAGAAGCCGGTTATTACGCATCCATCGCCTCGTATCACGACATCATGGTCACCATCACCGCCGAAGTAGCACGCAATTACATTAACTATCGCACATTCCAAGAACGTATTTTGCTGTCTCGCCGCAATATCGAGATTCAAGAACGCGTTGTGCACATCACCCAAGTTCAGTTTGATTCCGGCAACGTAACAGAGCTAGACGTACAGCAAGCGAAAAACCAGCTTTACACCACAAAAGCCGCGCAACCAAGCCTCGAAGTCGCGATGAAGCAATCGCGCACTGCACTGGCTTTGCTATTGGGTGTATTGCCTGAAGAAGTAGAGAAATTGCTGCAATCGGAAGGTTTGACGCAGCAAATTGCTGATTATGAAGCGCAGTTCAAATCGACGGGCAGAAAATCGGCGCTATCGGGCACCGACGAGCACTCCATTGTGCCGCGCCCACCGCTGTTGGATACCCAAGTGGACGCGAACTTAGTGATGCGACGTCCTGATTTGCAAGTCTCTGAGATGCAAGCTCGCGCGCAAAGTGCGCAGATTGGCGTGGCGGAAACGGCTCTGTACCCAAGCTTTTCGTTGTTCGGCTCCATCGGTATCGACAGTACGGTTCCCGACGGCAGCAGTTTCAGTTTTAGCGATTCGCTCACCATGGTGGTTGGCCCAACGTTCAGTTGGAACATTTTCCAATACGGACGCGTGAAAAATAACATTCGTTTCGAAGATGCTCGTTTCCAAGAAACGCTGACCAACTACAACAAAAAAGTGCTGCAAGCCGTGAACGAAGTGACCAATGCGATCGAAGCGTATGACCTGTATTTGCAGCAAAAAGATTTACGTTTGCAATCGGTCAACTCTTCCATTCGTGCGTTCAACATCTCCATGACGCAGTACGAAAATGGCCAAATTTCTTTTGAGCGACTGCTCAACTCAGTCGAAAAAATGACGCGCGCGGAAGACAGTTACGCGCAAATAAAAGGCAATGTCGCGAACCAAGTGATCGCGCTGTACAAAGCGTTGGGCGGCGGCTGGCAGGCACAAACGGGGAAACCATTCCTTGAAGAATCCATCGCCAAAAAGATGCAAGATCGTACCGATTGGGACGGTTATCTGGATGAAGAAAACCGCACGTTGCCACCTTTGCCTATCGAAACACCGACGGAAAACGGCGATAAGAACAAAACGGAGGATCTCTAATGCCTCATGAACTCTCTTGGGGAGACATTTACTTTTCTCCCACGCTACTGGTGCTCTTTCTCGCCGTCACGGCAACGTGGATAACGGTGATGATATTGAACAAGACACGTTTGTCTCGCTTCATCGCTTTTCCGTCTCTGACGTTTATTGCCATCATGGTCGGTTATGTGGTGGCCATCGACAGCTTTTATATTCAATTTTAGGTGCCAAACAAGATGAAAAAACTATTCGTAATCGCACTCAATCTTGTCATTCTTGGTGGCGCAGCTTGGCTCGGCTATCAAAAATTTGAAGAGTATTTTAATAACCCATGGACACGCGATGGCCAAGTACGCGCGAACGTCATCAAGGTCGCACCGCGAGTGTCTGGCCCAATTGTGAATGTTTCGGTGCAAGACAACCAAGAAGTGAAAACGGGCGATTTACTGTTTGAAATCGACCCAACTACTTACGAAGTCGCACTATCTCAAGCTGAAGTGGCGTTGGAAAAATCCATCGTGAGCTCTCGCGGTAAAAAAATCGAATACGATCGCCTTAAAGACATTCGCGCGAAAGACCGCGGCGCTGTATCTCACAAGGATCTGATTCGTCGTGAAATCGCTTACGAGGAATCGCTACTGCAAATCAAATCTGCAGAAGAGCAATTAAAGTCAGCGCGCCTTAACCTCAGTTTCACCAAAGTTTATGCGGCCGTCGATGGTTTTGTGTCTAACCTCGATATTCGAAACGGTACACAAGCGGTCGCAAACCAACCACTGCTCGCACTGATCGACAAAAACAGTTTCTGGGTATTTGGCTTCTTCCGCGAAAACCAACTCGCGCAAATCGAACCGGGTAGCCAAGCACGTGTCACCTTGATGTCTCACCCAGACACGCCTATCGACGCGACCGTTGACTCTATCGGTTGGGGTATTGCGCCGAAAGACGGCACGGTCGGTTACAACCTTCTTCCAAACGTGAACCCTGTTTTTCAGTGGATTCGCTTAGCACAACGTATTCCGGTACGAATCTCCATCCAAGAGCTTCCTGAAGATGTTGATCTTCGATTCGGGCTTTCTGCGTCCATTATGGTGATGAAAGATTCATCGGCAGAAAATGAACAGTAACTAAGTGAGAAGAACCATGGTCATTGGTAAAAAACTCAAAAACATTAATGAAGAAAACAACTTCTTCTATCTAACCTTAGCGCTGGTGATTTTGTTGCTAGGGAGTGCGATGGCACAAGTGGTGGGTGAAGGGACGATTGAACACATACTGCAGGCGTTCACGGTTCTCACGTTCATTGTCTGTTTTGCCAGCCTTCGCTTTGACAAAACGTGGTCTCGATTCCTCTATACCCTGTTTGGTGTTTGGGTACTGGTGATTGTGATCAAGACCGTTTTTAACATCCGCGAGATGAATGTGGTGATGCTTGCCCTCACCTTCGCGTTCTTTTTCGGCACTTTTAAATCCATCGCAAGACAGATTCTTTTCACTGGCCACGTCAACAGCAACAAAGTGATTGGCTCGGTCGCGCTTTTCTTGCTGCTTGGTCTGATGTGGGCGATTGCCTACCTCATTCTGCTTGAGTTCTCGCCTGAAGCCTTTACCGGCATGGAAGCGATTTCTTGGGGGCAGAACTTCTCCAATGCGGCGTATTTCAGTTTCGTCACCTTAACCACGCTCGGTTATGGCGACATCAGTCCTCTAACGCCACTGGCTCAAGTCGTGGTGTATTTAGAGGCCATTACAGGTGTGTTTTATATGGCGATTGTTGTTTCAAGTCTCGTCAGTTCTAACATTGATCATCAGGTAAACAAAAATGGATAAACAATCGGTAAAAATCGACAGTAAGCTTTTCATCAGTAATATGGTGGAATCAGCAATACGCATTGGCTTGATCTTCGTCTTGCTGATGTTTACATACGACATCATCAAACCCTTCATTCTTCCCGTTATTTGGGGTGCAATTATAGCCGTCGCTTTAATGCCACTTACAAAAAAGCTGGAGCGTGCATATGGCGGTCGTAGAGGCCTGGCAGCCACAACGATTGCTTTACTTGGTATTGCACTCTTAGTCACACCACTTGTTATGGTGTCAGGCTCCATTGTGGATGGTGCAACGCATGCGCTTGAAGTATTGCAAAACGGACAAGTGAAGATCCCAGGTCCAAAACCTTCCGTTGCGGATTGGCCTGTCGTAGGTGATAAGCTCTATGAGGTGTGGACCCTATTCGCGACTAACCTTGAACAAGCGATTCAAACCTTTATGCCGCAGATAAAGTCCGCGCTCACTTCTTTGCTAGGCACACTTGGCGGTGTATTGGGCAGTTTACTGCTTTCAATCTTGTCACTTGCGATTGCAGCAGGTTTTATGACGTACTCTGAATCTGCAGCATCAGGGCTAAGAACCATCGCTATTCGTACCGCTGGTGAAAACGCTAAAAGCTGGACCACGCTTATCGCCGCAACCATTAAAAGCGTACTGCTTGGCGTAGTCGGTGTGGCGGCGATTCAAGCCCTATTGATCGGTGCTGGTTTCTTTGTATTTGGCGTTCCAGCAGCTGGTTTGCTCACTCTGATTCTGATGATCTTGTGTATCGCTCAGCTACCAGCGCTGCTTGCCGTACTACCAGTGATCGGCTTTATGTACATGACTCAAGATACAACGACAGCCACCATGTTTACTGTCTGGGTAGTAGTTGCAGCTCTTTCTGAAAACCTGTTCAAACCAATGTTAATGGGACGTGGTGTCGACGTACCAATGCCTGTGATTCTGCTCGGTGCCATCGGTGGTATGCTTTTCTACGGCATCGTTGGTCTGTTCTTAGGTGCTGTTATCCTGGCGATTTGGTATGAGTTATTTGTTTGGTGGTTGAGCATTGAGAAAGCACAACAGCAAGAAGAAATGGCAGAACAACAAGACGCTTCTGATGACCAATCAGAGCCTGGACACGGTGCTGGCATATAATAAATCAATAAGTTAGAAAGAAATTTAATCTATAACTTATGATATCAAACCGCTCTATTGCAGCGGTTTGATTCTATTTGGATCACAGTTTCCCCGTAATAAATGCGATAAAAATGACGTTCTTGTTAAATTTTCATACTTCTTACACTTGGGAGTTGCAATCGGGCAATGAACGATGCACTCTCGATGACCACTAATTTGCTTAGGATAAAAACAATGAAATTGATCAAGCCTTTAACTTGTGCGCTTGCTCTCGCAATGAGTGGCATGGCATTCGCAGATGTAACCGTGAGTGTTCCTGACAACGTTTCAGTATTAGCGGCTAACGGTGAAAAAGCAGACCTTTCGGGTGGTTTTTTCGCCTCGGAAAGAACACTAACGTTACCTGATGGCGTTAACCAAGTCGTATTTCGCTTCGCCCCTTACTTTAACCAAGGTAATGACCGTTTAAGTGTTGAAAGCGATGTTATCGTTACACGATTTGACGCTGCCAATGCCGAGCTGACGCTACAAATGCCAGAATACCGCAACCTTCGCGATGCGGAAGAAAAGATCAAGGACTTAGATTGGAAACTGGTTGATGATTCAGGCAACACCGTCGCCGTTGAGCAAGACAAATTGATCAAACCGGGTATGCAAATCGGTCGTGATTACGTGCGTGAAGTGGAAAGCTACAACAAAACAGGCGGCGTTGCTGCTATCGCTGTTGCTGGTGCAGCCGTTGCTCAACCAGTCACACTACCAGCAAAGATTCCTGAAGATATGCAACAAGCAAGAGCGACTGCGGTTAAATCAGATTCGACAGCAGAAGAGATGCTGCACTTCTGGTACCAAAAAGCAGACGCAGAAACCAAAGCTCGCTTTAAAGCGTACGTTAATCAACAATAAGTCTGATTGACTCTATCGATATTAAAAAAGCCACTTCATGTGGCTTTTTTGATCGAACAAGCTAGGACGTTTGAACGACTTTGGTATTGGTGATCATCATGTGTTCAATATGGTTATATCAATTTAACCAAACGCTACCAGTAACGCTCATAGATGATATTGCCTCCTGTTTTAGGACGATACTTTTCCAACCCAAGCCCTTGTAAGACTGGCAAGGTATCTTTGATCATCTGCGGGTTCCCACACATCATGACAAAACTACTTTGAGCAGAGAATGGCACATCAGCAGCGTTGGACAGTCTACCCGATTCGATGAGTTCGGGAATTCGACCTTGTAACTGACCATCCACCACTTCCCTACTGACTATCGGGATGTACTTTAATCTGCCTTCATATCGTTGCTGTAGTTGCTCAATCAGATATTTGTAGACCAGATCTTTTTCGTAGCGAACCGCATGAACAAGCACAATTCGCTCATTATGAGGTGGTAAGTTTATATCATCCAGTAGCGATAAAAACGGTCCAATACCTGTACCTGTAGATAGCAGCCACAGATCATGAGCCTGTTTAGGAATAGAATCGTGGATTAAATCACCATGTGCGGTCTCACCAACATAAATACTATCACCAGATTTAAGCTTTTGGAGCCTTGGGGAAAGTTGTCCTTGAGGGTCCGCTACTATTAGGAACTCCAACCAATCGAACTGTTCGCTTGGTGCATTAACCACAGAGTAAGCACGGCTGATCGGCTTGCCCTCATCATCTAGCAAAGCAAGCTTGGTGAACTGGCCGGCTTTAAAGGTAAGAGGCGCGCCTGAGACCCTTAAACTGAACAGCTCGCCAGTCCAGTCAATGCGTTTTTCCACCTTGGCTAGATTGAAACCTTTCAGCTCAGTCATGAGACACCTCCTATTTGGTTACTCTTAGTTAAACTTACGCCTTCAACTCGATTATGTAAAGTTTCTAGTTTACATAATAAGATTGCCATTTCATTTCACATTTTAAAAACAATTTTATTACATATTAAATAATTACATCTAGAATAAATGCTCAAAGTGATAAGTCGCGTCGCAATTTGTGGCAATGCAGATGAAAAAGGAGCAACTAAAAATGGACACACTGTTAAAGGACTTTCCCGTTATCACAGAGATCAAAGTCGCATGGGGTGAAATGGATGCTCTGCAACACGTCAATAACGTGGTCTATTTCCGCTACTTCGAGACAGCGCGTTTAGATTACTTCAACAAAATTAATCTGCTAGTCGACCTGCAAACCTCGCAAATTGGGCCAGTACTGAGCGAGACGCAATGCCGCTACAAGCTTCCTGTCACTTACCCAGACACGTTATTAGTCGGCTCGCGCGTGATCGACATGCAAGAAGATCGCATCACTATGGAATATCAAGTATTGAGTAAAAAATGGGGCAAGATTACGACGGTCTCAACCGCGACAGGCGTGATGTTCGATTTTAAAAATAACGAGAAAGCGGCCATTCCTGATCATGTGCGCCAATCCATTCTTGAGTTAGAAAGCACGGTTGGCAGTACGCATCATTTGGAATAAATCGGCAGCGGATAGTAAAAAGTCAGCGAAGAAACAAGTACAGTAAGAAAACAAAAAGGTGGCTCATGGCCACCTTTTTTGATTCGGATTTTTTAGCTGAAAGCGTAACGCTTAGCAAAACGTCTCGATATACAGCGCTTCGACTTTGTCTCGTGCCCATTGCGTTTTACGCAAAAACTTCAGAGAAGATTTGATCGACGGATCTTTCTTAAAACAGTTCACTCGAACGCGCTCATACAGGCCATTCCAACCAAAGTGTTCAACTAGTCGGGTGACGATTTTTTCTAAACTCAACCCATGCAGAGGGTTATTCGGCTGCTGTTGGTTCATGCTATTGATCCGGTAAAGTGAAGTTGCGCGCTAATCTAACCCAAACTCGCCGTGCAACCTAATGTTTTAACCTTGAATTGCCGTGCGACTCTCCCCTATAGTAACCCAAACTTCTTAAAAGCCCTTTTCATTATGAAAGCCCTCAACGACCTCAATATTTTTGTCGAAACCGCGCGCCAAGGCAGCTTTTCAAAAGCCGCTAACAGCATGGACATGACACCTGCCGCCATTAGCGCATCGATTAAGCGTCTTGAAGGGCAAATCGGTTTCCCATTGTTTGTGCGTTCCACCCGAAGCCTGCGTTTAACCTCAGAGGGCGAACTGTTTTTAGACAAAACCACGCAAGCATTGGCTACATTGCAAGAGGGGTTGGATCAGATCTCAAGTGCGCGTGGTGAGTTATCTGGTCAACTGCACATTACTGCGCCCTCCGATTTTGGTCGCAATATGTTGCTCGATTGGGTGGATGAGTTCATCGATCTCTACCCAAATGTTTCCATCAAACTAGAGCTGTCCGATAGCTTGACGGATATGTACACCAAGCCTGTCGATATTGCGATTCGCTACGGCGAGCCGGCCGACTCTAATCTGGTCGTGTTGGCATTGTGTGGGGCAAACGAGCGGATCTTATGTGCATCGCCAGAGTACGTAGCTACACATCCAGAACTCACCTCTCCTGCCGATTTAACGCAACACAACTGTTTGTGCTATATGGTCGCGGATTCGGTCTACAACAAATGGACGCTCACGCGTGACGGCGAGAAAGAACAAGTCGTGGTCAGCGGTAACTTGATGAGCAACGATAGTGACTTGCCACATCGGTTAGCGATCAAAGGCAAAGGCATTGCGAATAAATCGTTGATGGACATCAGCCGAGACTTAATCGAGGGAAGATTGGTGCGAGTGTTACCAGAGTGGGATTGCGGCCCAGTACCGCTCTACATGGTGTGCGCCGATCGTCGGTTACTAACGCCAACGATTCGGACTTTCCGCGACTTTATCCAACAAAAATGCTGCCAGCAACGCGCCAACGTGCTGGCAACCTTCTGTCATTAGGCGATAAATCGTAGAGGACGAATCTGGGTATACTCAACCCAATCGTTCTCTTCCAATGTTTCAAGAAACGTCGCCATATGTGGGCTTTGCAAATGCTTATCCAAGGCCTCTTGCGATGCCCAAATTTCTTGGAACATAAATAGGCCATCAACTTTTTCGTCGAGATACAACTCGTATTGGCAACAGCCTTCTTCTTGACGAGTTGGCTCTAGTAAACCAGCAAGCAAATTCACCACCTGATCCTTGCTGTCTGGATAGGCTTTCACTTCTGCAACTAAGTGGATCATCGTTTTATCACTCTTTTGCGATTTATATATTGATTACAGGGTTCTACGTAACCAGCAAGTAAGCTCGAATTAGATCTCGGTGAATACGGTTTCTGCGTCCCAGCGAGACTTTGGCGTTTTCGCGTTGAAGTCATCTTCCGCGTGGTAGCCCAGCGGCACGATCACAACGCTGGTGTAACCTTTTTCACGCAAGCCAAATTCTTCATCCAGCACTTTGGGATCAAACCCTTCAATTGGCACTGCATCAATTTCTAGCGTCGAAGCACCCAACAACAACGTACCCACGTTGAGGTAAACTTGTTTCTCCATCCAATGATTCGCATCTTTCAGATCAAAGCGGTGCATGTTCACAAAGTAGCTACGACCACCACGCACAGCCGCTTTCGCTTCTTCGGTTGGGAATCGGCCATCTTTTTCTTCTTGCGCCACTAGCGCTTCAATGTAGTCGTTATCAATGCCTGTTTTCGCACAAAACACCAATACGTGAGAAGCGTTGAGAATCTTCGCCGCGTTAAACGCGTAGTTCTCTTGCGCCGCTTTAGCGATGCGCTGTTTGCCTTCTTCTGTGCTTGCCAGAATGAAATGCCAAGGCTGGGAGTTCACACTCGATGGACTAAAACGAATCAGCTCTTTAACTGCATCGATTTTTTCTTGAGGTAGCTTGCGCGTTGGGTCAAACACTTTCGTTGAGTAACGAGATTTTGCAGCTTGTACGATATCCATGAGGTTCTCCAATTAATGAATTTAAGCTGTGTAACAGCATAACCTCATGAGATAAAGGGAAAAACCGATTTCGATTAAAAACATTTTCAAAATAAATTTGAAAATAAAAGATAAGAAAGGCTTTGAACGTTCTCACTGAACTTCTTCATCTTTTCGGCAATAATGCATGTTTGCTCGCAACCAAACTCAACTCATGCTGCCTCAAGATAACGTTATTACATCCTTTCTGTGCAAAAAGCTCGGTCACAATCACCTTCGAATTGCCGGCGAATATTGGCACATTGAGAAGTTGGTGGCCTTGCAATGCATGATGTTGAAAGAAGCGCCTGACCTCCAAGAAGGGCTGCTTTGGTGGAGTAAAAGTGTCTCATTATTCGACCGCCGTTTGTACGTCACATTTCAACATGGTGATGCCCAAATCCATCTGCAAGTCGAATGTAGAACGGCCGATATGCCAAATTTGGCGGAGTCGGTGTTTGGCTTGCTCAAAATGCAGTTGGAAATGCTTGAGTTAAGCGAATCAATACAGGTACAAGTTCACGCCAACAATCCACTCGCGGCCAATATTTTTCTAGAGGAAACGCGAGATTCTAAAACGAGTTCAAGCGTGTTTGACTTGGTGAAACATGTTTATCTGCTGCTTTCTCACCAGCCAATTGAGCAACCAGAATTACTGAGTGTTTTGAACGCCTTGTTCATCAAAAACAGCAATTACGCGCTCAAGTTAGAGCAAGCGGCAAGGCAACTGGGCGTCTCCAAACGCACCTTGCAACGTCGACTGCAAGAGAAGCAAATGAGCTACTCTCAATGCGTTGATTTCGCTAAAAGAAAGCAAGCACTCACTTTGCTTGCCGACACCCAACTCACAACGCAGCAAATCGCCTATCAACTCGGTTATGAAGAACCATCGAACTTTCACCGCACTTTTCGTCGTTGGTATCCGTTTTCACCCATGCAGTATCGCCAACAATGTTTGGATAACCGAACTCAGCTAAATCAGCAACCGATCCGCTTGTACTACGCCAAAGCCAATACCTTCGACGATAATCACATCGACCAACCTGTCGGCAAAATCTGGATGGAAGTGGACAATATTGCGTTTGAAAAAGTGGTCTCAGTAGAATGCCGTGACCGTGATGGCGCATGGCGGCGCTACCCCGCCTTCTTCGAGCGTTTTTTAAGTCATGGCACCGAACTCTGGGCAACGACCGAACTTCCGGTGGCGCATCCCCTGACCTTTCGCCTGTGTTATGAAGTCGATGGGGAGCGTTACATTGAGAATAACCACCAGCGTGATTATGTGGTTTCTAAGGGGCTTTTAATTGGCGCAACGGAATACATTGTCCCGACTCGGCAGCTGATTAATATCGGGGCGCAATACACGCTCTTTGTCGAACTGGCATGCCGACTTGAAAACGTTGTGAGGATTGACTGTTACGTCGATGATGACCCCACACCTCACGCAATGCGCTTAACCAAACACTCGCTACATTATGCTTGTTGGGTGCTGCAATTATCGCTCACTCAAACTGCAAAGCAGTGCCGTTTCCGCCTTTATGATGAATCCGGCAACGAGCTCGCGAAAGAGCATTACCCGATACAATATCCTATTGTGCAACCGCTCAATTAAAACTGTCGGTCAGATCAAAATCGTCTCTTCGTGACATCATTTCACGTCTTTTTTGGCGTGAAATGACACTCTCAATTTCAAACCTTTGCTTTATCGTTTCTGCATTACTGCATAACGGAGGCAGAAACTGTGTTTGAAACTCTACCTAACCCAATGAATAAAATAAAAATACTTCCTTTAGCGATCGCTCTTGCTCTCTCTGGCTGTGGAAGCGACGAAACCACACCAATCGATACAGGCAGCCACGTGGCATCCCCTGATTGGCAAGATCAAATCATTTACTTCCTGATGATCGACCGTTTTAACGACGGCGACAGCGCTCTCAATGATCAAGGGCAAAACGAATTCGATCCGACGTCGGATAAAAAATTCAGCGGCGGCGACCTCGTTGGCGTGAGTGATAAGTTAAGCTACATCGAAGATCTCGGTGCCACATCGATCTGGATTACTCCGCCAGTTGCTAACCAATGGTGGGATGCTGAGCAAAACTACGGCGGCTACCATGGGTACTGGGCGCGCGGTTTTCAAAAAGTGGATGAACACTTTGGTGACATGGAAAGCTACCAAGCGTTAGCACGCGAAGTGCATGCACGTAACATGTTCTTAATTCAGGACATCGTGACCAACCATGTAGGCAACTTCTTCACCTACGATGATCCTTACAGTTATGATCCAAGCCTACCTTGCCAAGGCTTCCGTTTGATTAAAAATGCACTACCCGCCGGGCAAGAACTGCCGTACCCACTCAACATGAGCGAGTGTAAAACAGACGGCACAGGCAGCTACCACTGGACGCCAACCATCACCGACCACAACGATCCGGTACAAGAAAAAACCTGGCAACTCTCTGATTTGGATGACCTTAATACGTCCGATCCTGAAGTACGCGCTTATCTAAAAGAGAGCTACCGAAAATGGATTCGCGAAGTCGGCGTCGACGGATTCCGTATCGATACGGTGAAGTTTGTTGAACACGATTTCTGGAACGACTTCCTACACGCCAACGATGGTGTGATGACGCAAGCGGTTGATACCGGTCGTGACAACTTCCTCACTTTTGGTGAAGTATTCGAAACATCTACGCCATACAACACCGAAGGCGAAGAGAAGATGCTGACTTACATCGGTGAAAGTGGCTCACCGAAACAGCTAACCTCGGTACTGAACTTCCCATTGCAAGCGACCATGACGCGCGTATTTGCATCAGGACAACCGACCGACTATTTACGTTTCCGTCTTGAGAAAATGATGGAGATGTTCCCAAATCCATACATCATGCCGAACTTCATTGATAATCACGACATGCCGCGTTTTCTGTCGCAAGGTAGCGTGAATGACATGAAACAAGCACTGATCACCATGATGAGCGTGCCGGGTATTCCTGTGATTTACCAAGGTACAGAACAGGCGATGTCAGCAGCGCGCGATGCGATGTTCGCCGGAGGGTACCGTGAAGATGGCAACTACGTAGACTCATTCGACCAAAACAGTGAGATGTACTTGTTTATTCAAGAACTTGCCAAGCTACGCACTGAAAACAAAGTCATGACACGTGGCGAAATAAAAGTGATTGGCAGCGATAAAGCGGGCGCGGGCGTCTTCGCCTTTACCCGAACGTTGGATAACGACGAAGTCTTGGTTGTGATGAATACATCCAACTCGCCGATGTTGATGAACCAACTCGATATAGAACAAGTTGGCGGCACCGTCTTCAAACAACAAATCATGTCGAACTGGGCACACGCTCCAGAACAGTTAGTCGCAGATGAAAATGGCCATGTGACGTTGGAACTGCCAGCTAAATCAGCAGTAATTTACTCAAAAACAAGCAGCAACCAATCTGTAGATACCCCAGACCTCAACATCCAACTAGCGCAGGATTGGGAAGGACAAACCATCACTGGTGATATTGTTATCGCGGGTAGTGCGAACGCCAACGAGAAGTTGAACCTCGTCGTCGATGGTAACTTGGAAACAGCGCAAGCCATTACTGTAGGCGCTGATGGTCAGTTTAGCGTCACGCTGTCGACTCGTCACTTTGCTATTGGCGAACAACAGCACCGCTTCGCGATTTATTCCACCGAGAAAAAAGCAGGCATCGAGGACGTGAATTTTGTCTCGAACCTAAGCTGGTCAAACACGCCGGATGACACCATTGATGATGCAGGCGATGCACAAGACGGCATGGGCGGTCCTAACGGTAACTACTCGCTACCAACCGATCCAACATTCGACAAAGACAGCAGCCAACTCGCAATCAACAAAGCAGAAGTGTTTACCGTTGGCAGTAACGTACGCTTGACCTTCACCATGAACAAAATCACCGACACTTGGTTGCCACCAAACGGCTTCGACCACGTGGGTTTCACCATCTTCATTGATTTACCTGAAGAAGCCGCAACCAACTTATCTGAGCTACCGAAGATCAACGCTTCAATGCCAAGCGGAACCTGGAGTCGCAATGCGGTTGTTTTTGGCTGGCAAAGCTCGATTTACAACACCAAAGGAGCAAATGCGACGATATGGGGAGAAGCCGTAACACCAGCACCAATGGTCACGGTAGACAAAGCCAACAACACCATTTCGATGGACTTTGCTAGCGATGCACTAGGCCGCCCAGATTCGCTCGATGGTATCCGCTTCTATGTCACGACTTGGGACTTAGACGGTCTTTCAGCAACTTACCGTCCGCTAGAGCAAGACAAAGGCCCTTGGAACTTCTCCGGTGGCGCATCGGATGAAAGTAAGATTTGGGACGATTTACCAATCATCACCTTGTCGGAATAAACCGTTAAATAAAACACCGCCCAGCGTTTAGCTGGGCGGCCATCAACAAAAAAATGCAGAAAGACACTTCTGCTCGTTTTTATTCTAGTTAAAGAACGATTTCACCCACAGCACCAGACTGTCCCAAAGCTGAGCGAACCACGAGCCCTCTTCTACCGCTTGGCTGCTGACCAAGGGATAACTCGCCACGGTACTGTCATCGCTTTTCCAAACGACCTTACCAATCTCATCTCCTTGCGCGATCGGCGCAATCAACGGTTCATTTAACACCACACTCTTATCAAGCCCAGCCGTCATTGAACGAGGCAGAGTGAGATAGGCATCTTTAGCAAAGATCGCCTCAACTTGATTGGCATTTCCCTTCCAAACGCGAACTTTAGACTCAACTTGGCCTTGCTTAGCAACTTGCTTGGTGTCATAAAAACGAAAACCATAGCTGAGTAGATTCTTCGATTGGCTGATCCGAGCCTGTTTACTCGACGTGCCCATCACCACCGAAATAAGGCGCATTCTTCCTTCTTTGGCCGAGCTCACCAAGCTGTATCCGGCATTGCTGGTGTAGCCGGTTTTGCCCCCGTCGACATCAATGGAATTATCCCACAACAACTTATTGCGGTTGTACTGCGTAATGTCGTTCCACTTGAAGACTTTCTCGCTGTATAGCGCATACACATCAGGAACATCGCTGATGATCGACTGCATGAGTTTTGCCATATCGGTTGGTGAGGTTTGGATGCCATCACTATCAAGACCATGGGAGTTCACAAAATAGGTGTCTTGCAGTCCTAATTTCTCCGCCCAACCATTCATCAAGGCGACAAAGCCGCGTTCACTGCCTGCAACATGCTCAGCCAGTGCAACGCACGCATCATTTCCTGATTGGATGATCACGCCGCGCATTAAGTTCGCAACACTAATTTCATCTTTCGGTTTGATGAACATTTTAGAAGAACCGGGAAACTTGGCCGACCACGCGTTTTCGCTCACGGTGACAACATCATCCCATTTCAAACGCCCCGCTTTGATTTCTTGTCCAACTACATAAGCGGTCATCAACTTGGTTAAACTCGCCGGAGCAAGGCCTGCTCGCCCGTTATGCTCGGCAATAATGGCACCGGATTGAAAGTCCATTAATACGTAGCCTTTTGCCTGTAACTGAGGTGGGTTGGGCGTAACAACGGCAAAAGTAGGTACGCTTATTAAACAAGTCACAATTGTCCATCGAGCCAGTGACACTTTCATCCGACTTCCTCCATGCTCTTACTTTGTCGCAACTCTATTGAGCATAGCTCACTCAACCAGTTGCACCAGTCGCTAATCGTTTCATTTTCTTGAACTTACATTGATTTGACCAAGGTATAGAACTGAAGAGGCGATTGGGAAATAGCATTGGTTCTTCATGCCATTCGCAGTAAAGTAGCGCTACCCCTCAATAAGGAAATAAAGATAACAATGAACGCTCAATCATTTATCGACGCAGGATTGCATTACACTCCCCACAGTTTTACCGTTCCTCTGGATTACCAAGACGCGAGTAAAGGCACCATTGAAGTCTTCGCCCGTGCGGTTTGCCTAGTCGGCGATGAAGAATCGACCAAACCTTGGTTGGTTTACTTTCAGGGCGGGCCGGGCTTTCCCTCTCCGCGTCAAAACGGCAATAGCGGCTGGGTAAAGCGCGCGCTGCAAGAGTACCGAGTTTTGCTTCTCGACCAGCGCGGTACGGGCAACAGCAGCGTAATTAATCACCAGACGCTTGCTCACCTCACGCCAGAGCAACAAGCAGACTACTTGAGCCACTTCCGAGCGGATAACATCGTGCGCGACGCGGAATACATTCGTGAGCAATTTGGCGTCGAAAAATGGGCGATCTTAGGTCAAAGCTTTGGTGGTTTTTGTTCCCTCACCTATTTGTCTTTGTTCCCAGACAGCTTGCTGCAAAGCTACATCACGGGTGGCGTGCCATCAGTCTCGCGTCATGCCGACGATGTGTATGAAGCCACCTTCAAACGCACCATGGAGAAAAACCAAGCGTTCTTCCAACAATTTCCCAATGCACAGCAACTTTGCCAAAACATTGCGAATCACTTGCTGGAAAATGAAGAGTACCTACCAAATGGTCAACGCTTCACGGTGGAGCAATTTCAACAAATCGGCATCAACTTTGGTGTGAGTGATACTTTCTTGCCGACTTACTATTGGTTAGAAAGCGCGTTGATTGAAGTGAACGGCAAACAACAACTTCGCTATGAGTTCTTGAACGATATGTTGGCGCAACAAAACTTCCAAACCAACCCGATTTACGCCATTTTGCATGAATCGATTTATTGCCAAGGTTTTGCGTCAAATTGGAGTGCACACCGTGTTCGCCAAACCCGACCAGAGTTTAATTATGAACCTGGCAAGCCATTTTACTTTACGGGGGAAATGGTCTTCCCATGGATGTTCGATCAATACGTCAACCTCAAGCCACTAAAAGATGCCGCTGAAATATTGGCCGCGAAAGAAGATTGGACTGCGCTGTACGATCAAACACAACTGGCTCAAAACAAAGTGCCTGTCAGTTGCGCCGTTTACGCTGATGATATGTTTGTGGAAATGGATATCAGCCGAGAAACGCTCGCGTTAATCCCAAACTCAAAAGCGTGGATCACTAACGAGTACGAGCACAACGGTTTACGTGCCGACGGTGAGCGCGTTTTAGATAAGTTAATTGCGATGGGGAATCAAACCGCCGCTAATTTGAAATAAATACTATAAAAACGCCTCTTCTAGAGGTAAGAGGCGTTTCATTCCTACCATCTTGTTTTTACGAATCTCTTACGCGCTTGGTCATACGTTTCGTCATCACCCGGTAGCCCATTTTATGATAGAAATCCTCACCTTCATGGTTAAATGACGCCACGGTTAAGCCGATTTCTTCTATTCCTTGAGCACACAAATCACTTTCCATCTTATCCATCAGCGATAAACCTATTCCTAAGTTTCGATGGTTCTCTGCAACAATAAGCTCATTAATAAAACCAACGCGTTTTTCTGGTGAAATCAGCGACTGAACGTTACGAACCGAACCAGAGATAAAACCGACGACTTTTCTTTGCGAACAAGCAATAAAAGCGCTCACGCTCCCATCAAAATACTTTTCGAAGGTGCAATATGATTCTCTTAGTTGTGCCAATTCCTTGGGTGGACGATAGAAGTTCGGTTCAGCTTCATAGTGCGATGTATCGAGTTCAACGAGTAATTGTTTGAGCAAGGGAGCATCTTCTTCCCTCAGCCGCCTGATATAAAACTGCTGCATGTCCTTTCCTTGCCAACTGATCCGATTATTATTTTGTAGCTCTTGCGCACAACTTTAATGAAGAGCCGAAGAAGGAATCACAGTACAAATTTAAACCAAAAGTGTCGAGTTCTACTTACCTTGTTCTCTGCAATTTATGCTTATAATTTGAACACATAGCGATTTTACCCGCGTGACGCTTTGCCGCATCAAAACACCGCTACATCCCGCCTAGCCATAATATCCGCATAATTTGTCCGTATTTCCGACTAGTTTAGTCAGGTATACTTCGTGCCGCTAAAATTTTAAGGTCGTTGACCACCTGTATTTTTAAAGGAAACCTCATGAGTCAGTATGTAGTTTGTGCGCTGTACAAGTTTGTTGAGCTGAATAACTATCAAGAACTACGCGAGCCATTACTTGCGTTGATGGAAAAACACCATATTCGCGGAACATTACTGCTGGCAAGTGAGGGCATCAACGGCACTGTTGCCTCTGATCGTGCAGGTATTGATACGCTACTGGAGTGGCTAAACAACGAGCCTCGTTTGACAGGCACCGTATACAAAGAGTCGTACTCTGAGACCCAGCCATTCAATCGCACCAAAGTGAAATTGAAAAAAGAGATCGTAACATTAGGTGTTGAAGGCATAGACCCTCGCCACGTAGTGGGTACTTACGTGAAACCTCAAGAGTGGAACGATCTTATTGCTGATCCTGAAGTGTTTGTTGTCGATACACGTAATGATTACGAAATCGAGATCGGCACATTCAAAGGCGCTGTAAACCCAAATACTGAAACCTTTCGTGAATTCCCAGACTATGTAAAAGAAAACATGGACCCGGAAAAGCATAAGAAAGTGGCGATGTTCTGTACCGGTGGTATCCGCTGCGAAAAATCAACTGCTTACATGAAAGAGCAAGGTTTTGATGAGGTCTACCACTTAGAAGGCGGCATTCTAAAGTACCTTGAAGAAGTACCAGAGGACGAGAGTATGTGGGAAGGCGATTGTTATGTGTTTGACGGTCGTGTGGCTGTCAACCACCAGCTTGAGAAAGCCGATTACGATTTGTGTAACGCTTGTCGTCTACCGATCACTGAAGAAGACAAACAGTCTGATTTGTTCGAGCAAGGCGTGAGCTGCCCGAAATGTCACGGCACGCACTCAGAAGAGCAAATTGCTCGATTCCGCGAACGTGAAAAACAAATTGTTCTTGCAGAACAGCGAGGCGAGCAGCATGTTGGTGGCGAAAGTGCCAAGCAAAGAGAAGCTCGACGCGCCGCTAAGTACGCACAAAAAGAAGCTCAGCGTAAACAAGACTAAGCTCGACTCTAATTCTATTTTAAGCGAGCTGCCGTAAGGTGGCTCGCTTTTACTATGCACCAACACTCTTTCAATACAATTTTGTATCCCTCACCAAAACCTCTAGTTGATTGTCCCTTTTGCCTTCGGGTAGCCCCACCATCTCATCATAAGCACTTTGATGTACTAAAACCTGCTTATTTGCTTTGATATTCTTGCACTTCTTTTGCATCTCGATAAGGGAATGAGCCCTCAAAAAGATACCGTTGTCATCAGTGATGAATTGCGCTTTCCCATCAACTACGACAGATGCTTGATACAATGAGAGATCAAGCGAGTGAATGATCAATTTATCTACGTAGAAGAACTTTTCTAACTTACTCAGTGGTATCGACATATCTCACCTCCTTGTGAGCAACCTCTACGTTTTAATGAACAAAACCGATCATTAGGTGAGATCTCTTCGGATCATTTGCGTACAACATCGGAAACAAAGAGGATTCCGATGCAAACAATCAATGTCGTATGGTTAAAACGAGATTTAAGGCTGACTGACCACCAGCCCTTAACACAAGCATTGTCGTCAAAGCACCCAACGGTACTTTTATATATTGTTGAACCGTTGCTGTTAGACAACCCTCACTATTCTGAGCGTCACTGGCGATTTGTTTGGCAATCATTGCAAGACATGAATGAGACGCTCAAAGCCTATGGACACCGCATCACGGTTCTGTTTGGCGATGCCTTAGCATGTTTTCAATCAATTCAAATGCAATATCAAATCAACGCTGTGTTTTCTCATCAGGAAATAGGGCTCAACTGCACCTTTGAGCGCGATAAGCAAATTGCCGACTGGCTGCATGAGCAGAACATCACGTGGTTTGAGTTCGAGCACGGTGCTGTTATTAGAGGAGCAAAAGACCGGCAGGGTTGGGACAAACATTGGGATTTGGTCATGAGAGCCTCCATAAGCCCTCTTGAGCTGCAAACCAACTTGTTGCATTCATTGGATGCAGAATCACTCGGCTGCGCGTTTTCGCCACCTTCATCCTGGCTATCAAAATGCAAAGGAATGCAAACGGGAGGAAGCCAACTCGCTTGGAAAACACTGGAGGACTTTTTCAATCGTCGAGGTCGTGATTACTATCGAAGCATTTCTAGTCCCACAGCCTCACGTACAGCCTGTACTCGCCTTTCTCCATACCTCGCTTGGGGTAATATATCCTTGCGTGAAGTTTATCAGTACCTATTGAAATACTGGCAAGTTGCTGGGTTTCGTCGCAGTTTAATTGCGTTGTCTTCACGGCTGCATTGGCACTGCCATTTCATGCAGAAATTCGAGTCGGAATACGACATGGAGTTTTACTGTGTTAACCGAGCTTACGAATCGTTGATTAAACAAAGTAGCACTTTCGATGAAGAAAAGTTAGCAGCATGGAAATCTGGATATACAGGCATACCTTTGATCGATGCCTGTATGCGCTGTTTGCATCAGACTGGCTATATAAACTTTCGCATGCGCGCCATGCTGGTTAGTTTTCTCACTCATCACATGAACATGGATTGGCGAACTGGCGTGACGCATTTAGCGCAACTATTCCTCGACTTTGAGCCTGGTATTCATTACCCACAATTCCAAATGCAAGCCGGGGTAACTGGGACCAATACAATCCGGATTTACAACCCGGTTAAGCAAGCCCAAGAACATGACCCTGATGGCGCGTTCATCTATAAATGGGTGCCTGAATTGCAAATGGTCCCCACCCCACTATTGTTCGAGCCCTGGACAATGACACAGATGGAAACCGTCATGTACCACTTGAAACCGGATAGCCGTTACCTAGCGCCTATTGTCGACCTAAATAGCGCAGCTAAAGACGCAAGGGAGCGTCTATGGGCATGGCGCAAACGGGCCGATGTAAAACAAGAAGGCAAACGAATTTTAACGCGACACGTGAGACCATCGAAAGAAAGCAGGGCTCGTTGATCATCTCTTCATTTAGATGCGTACAAACAAAGACATTCTCTAGGGAAACCGTTGTACCCTCAACTCGTAAGGAACACATTATGTTTAAACGTATCTTGGTTATCACGGCTACATTGATGGCGACTTTATCTTTTATGCTTCCCGTCAAGGCTCATGAGCATGGCATGATGAAGGCTGATATTGTCGACGTTGCCACTGAAAACGGCTCTTTCAATACACTTGTCGCTGCAGTGAAAGCGGCTGATCTAGTCGATACACTCAAAGGAGAAGGCCCATTTACTGTTTTTGCACCAACGGATGACGCTTTTGCAAAACTGCCTGACGGTACAATCGATATGCTCTTAATGCCGGAAAACAAAGACAAGTTAGTATCCATTTTGACTTATCACGTCGTCCCAGGGATAGTAATGGCTGCCGATGTTGTTAAGCTGGACAAAGCGACTACGGTTCAGGGGCAAGACGTGATGATTAAAACCATGGGTGATAAAGTCATGGTCAACGATGCAAATGTAATGGCAACCGATGTGAAAGCTAAAAACGGCATCATTCATGTTATTGATACCGTCATTATGCCTAAATAAAATGATTCAGAGGGCGGTATATTCCGCCCTTTAAACGGTGCTTCTTCTATCCTTAATCCTGCCCCTTCCCACCTTCGACCCAACAACCAATCACTCATTCACTCCAGCTATAGAAAAGACAAAAACAACATGGAAACCAATACCTTAGAAACAAAACAGCACAATATCAATGAGGTTGGCGTACCGTTACCTTTCAATTTGAGAACATGATTCCATGTCAGTGTCGTTTACTTTTCCACATGTAAATTCTTGAGCTAAATTTTGGCTGCTCAATCACATTTCGGCAAACCACTCGAAAGGGTGGGACGCAAAGCTTCCGGTCTGTCAGCATTCCATCATCAAAAGTAATGCTCATGATAGCGGGGTTGCCATGTTGCAGCACTACATTGTCCAAATGTATGGATTCATGCAGCGTTGCTTCGTGCTCAGCATGCGCCGAGGTGTGACATTAATTTGTCAGCCATAACAGAGGACATGTGATGAAATCCTTCCCAACCAAATCCGTACTTGCATTAGCACTTGCAAGCATTAGCTCAAGTGCTGCGGCTCACGGCTACGTATCAGAAACCAATGATGGTGTCGCTGCAAGTCGCGCGGCACTATGTAAGTATCCAACACCTGATACTAACGAAAAAAATAATAACTGCGGTGCCATTCAATACGAGCCACAAAGTGTTGAAGGTCCTGATGGTTTTCCACAATCAGGACCTCGCGATGGAAAAATAGCAAGTGCTGAAACCGCTCTAGCTGCCGCTCTTGATGAACAAACTGCCGACCGCTGGATGAAACGTCCTATTCAATCAGGTACACAGACTTTTGAATGGACATTTACCGCTAACCATGTGACGCGTGACTGGAAATATTACATCACCAAACCTGATTGGAACCCAAATGCCTCACTATCACGCGACTCGTTTGATCTGACTCCTTTCTGTGTAGTCGATGGCAATATGGTTCAACCTCCAAAACAGGTGAGCCATCAATGTAATGTGCCTACGCGCGAGGGGTATCACGTCATTCTGGCGGTATGGGATGTTGGCGACACAGCGGCTTCATTTTATAACGTGATCGATGTGAAATTTGATGGCGACAGTCCAGTCATTCCAGATTGGACGCAAGGCGGTCAAATTATTCCGACGATGGATTTAAATGTTGGAGATTCGGTTTATACGCGCGTATTTGATCAGGCGGGTGAAAACATAGCTTATCGAACCGAGCTAGAAATTACCGATGCAGTCATGGGCAAAGCGAAAAACTGGTCTTACGCTCTAGCAACGAAGATCAACCAAGAGCAAACTAAACTGCAAGCGGGACAGTATGCCGAGGATAAATTCACTCCTGTTTATGGTACTAATCCGGTGTATCTGCAAGCTAATAGCGGCCTTGAGCGTGTAGAAGTCGGCTACAAGATAGAAACTCCCGTTCCAGAGTACTCACTCACAGTAGATGGCTTAGCAGACGAGTATATCATTGAGTCAACACCGACAACGTTGGATCTGACACTCACTGCTGAAGGCGATTTAAACGCAGAACTCACCGTGTACAATCACCACCGTGAGCCACTTGCAAGCTGGGCAGACGAAATGAAAGACGGCTCGGTGGAGGCAGTATCGCTCGCTTTAAGCAAATCAGAGCCTGGTCACCATATGCTCGTGACTCGTATTAAAGACAAAGATGGCAACTTGGTGGATCAGCAAACGCTCGACTTTCACTTAAAAGAAGAGTCAGTAACGCCACCACCATCTGGCGAGTACGATTTTGTCTTCCCTGAAGGGCTATCTAGCTACACAGCGGGCACAAACGTGCTTGCAAGCGACGGTGCCATTTACCAATGTAAACCCTTCCCATACTCTGGTTACTGTGTACAGTGGAAAGAAAGCGCAAACCAATACGAACCAGGAACAGGTTCACACTGGGAAATGGCTTGGGACAAAGTCAACTAAATCGCCCTTTGAACGTTAAGTAAAAAGAGCCTCGCTATGAGGCTCTTTCATTATCAAACGCAAAAATGGCAGTTTTCCCGATCTAAACCATGAACACCTGACAAATTGGCCAAATGAGCCCGCCCTTCAATCAGCCCCATTTCATAACCTTCCAATAGAACGTTTTGTCGCATTGATAAGCGCTGAACAGGAAAATTATCTGGTGGTGCAATCACTCTGACATGCGTTCCCGGTGGAGGGTTACGAATAAATTCCAACGATTGATTGTAGTTATCTGCACGTCTTAACATCGCGTCCGCCATTTTAGGATGTTCGGCAAATAACTTCTTCATCAGCCATGTGGTTTTTACTGGCTTCTTGGCATAATTTAGCGGGTGAGAAAGCACAACGGTTATGTCGCGAGCCCCGCGACGATAAGCCTCACGCACCGGGATAGAATCTGCAACCCCACCATCGGTATAGCAGCCTCCAGAAAAGCAAGGGGTGTGCTTGTATGCAATGGGTAACGCTGTTGTCGCTTCAATCGCATGATGAAAATTATCACGCGTCACGCGATAATAGTCTGCCTGTCCTGTATCTACATTCGTCGTCGCTGCCAGAAAAGGAATACCATTAAACAGTTTATTTTCATCGACGGGATACAAACGATTAGACTCTTCAAACAGCCACTTCACATCAATGAGATCCCCACCTTTAACGAATCGAGTCGGATCAAAAAAGCGTTTACTCGTTGCCAGCTTAGTAATGACATTAATGCTGCGATGTGGATAGTCGGTCAAATAACCAATCAAGTTTGATGCGCCAGCAGATACACCAATGGCAAAATCAAACGGTTTATAACTCTGCTCTAAAAACGCATCTAGCACTCCGCTTGCGAAGACACCTCGCATCGCGCCACCTTCCACTACAATTGCTTTTGTTGCCATATTTCCCCCATTATTCTTGCCAAAAGAGTAATGAAATTCGTGCAATCAAAACAATTGAATATTCTTATTATTGAAATAGGTGAAGTCTATTTATTTCTTTCTTAGAAAGTGAAAACTAAAGTTCAAAAAATCCACACCTGCTAGAAATGTAGGTGTGGATTTAGACGAGAGGGAAACGCCTAAGAGAAAACAGTTTTATAGGCTTCGCCCGCGCCATCAATAAACATTTGAGTACCGATAACCGCTAGGATTAAGCCCATCATTTTCGTCACGACGTTCAGAGCACTCGGTCCAACTGCTTTGACCAATTTGTCTCCAAATAAAAACAGTATATAGGTAATAACACACAACACAGCAAAAGAAACGATGGTAATAATGGTTTGATCAAAACCACCCGCCGTAGCAAAGTTCATCGCGGTAGCAATCGTTCCAGGCCCTGCTAATATCGGCATCGCAAGTGGAGAAACGGCAATGCTCAACGCCGCCTGCTGCTGCGCTGGAGAATACGCTTTCTCTTTAGTTTTCTGATGCGTCGAATCACCTTGAAGCATATTAAAACCGATCAAAAACACCAAGATACCGCCCGTTATTCGCAAGGCGTACAGCGTGATACCAAACAAATCAAAAATTAATTTACCGGCGATCGAAAATATCGCAATGATGACAAATGCAATAAAAACCGAACGAAGCGCCATGGAACGCACGGTTTCTCTATCCTCATCAGCCGTTAAACTCAAAAAGATAGGAATATTGGCGATGGGGTTCATGATCGCAAAGAAGCCCATAAACACCGTGACTGTATGAACGATGAGTTCTTTCATATTTTCCACTGCAGTTAAATTGTTGATTCTAAAAACAGTATATACGCTCTCAAGCAGAACGAGTGATGTATTCTATATTCATCTTCACACTTATGCGCTAAGCATTGTTTTTCTTTTGAGATAGTTTACCGACTCATTAAATATCGCTAAGGTGAGGCTTCAGCCTTTACATGTAACAGGGGATGTTAAGTCACCATGAACAGTACGATACAAACAATTCTCAATCACCGCTCAATTCGAAAGTTCACCTCACAACCTATTGAGAGCGAACAATTAGAAACGATTCTACAAGCTGGCCTTGCGGCGTCTTCATCAAGTATGTTGCAAGTCGTCTCAATTATCCGCGTGACTGATAAAGAAAAGCGTACGCTATTGGCACAATATGCGGGGAATCAAGGGTACGTTGAAAGCGCTGCTGAGTTTTTGGTGTTTTGCATTGATTACCAGCGCCACGCCAGCATCAATCCTGATGTTCAAGCTGATTTCACCGAGTTAACACTTATCGGTGCTGTTGATTCTGGCATCATGGCACAAAACTGCTTACTTGCGGCAGAGTCTATGGGACTAGGAGGCGTGTATATTGGTGGCTTACGAAACAATGCTCAAAAAGTCGACGAGTTATTAGGCTTACCTAAAAATACCGCCATTTTATTTGGTATGTGTCTTGGTCATCCAGATCAAGCCCCTGAAGCTAAGCCACGTCTACCTGCTCATGTCGTGGTGCATGAGAATCAATATCAAGACCTAAATTTGGATGATATTCAGGCTTATGACCAAACTATGCAAAACTACTATGCAAACCGTTCGAGCAATCAAAAACAACGCACTTGGTCACAAGAAGTCACCAGTAAACTAGCTGGCGAATCACGTCCGCACATCCTGCCTTACTTAAACAGTAAAGGGCTCACTAAAAGGTGATGACCACAGTACGATAGGATCAAAAAAGGCCTCTGAGAGGCCTTTAGAATTTATCAGCAAAAACTCGCTTAGTTACCACCTGTCGCGCCAGTGCCATCTCCAGGTTGTGGTTCTGGTTTAATTGGCTTACCAGGTTTCGCTTCAGGAATGGTAGGAACAGTTGGTTTAATTTGATCTACAGGTTTACCTTCAGCGATATCTTTTTCAACCTGCTCAACAACGTTCTTTGTATCTTCTTCAGAAATCTCTACGTAAATCACTTCATCAGAACCCGCGCTAGCTTTAGGGTAATGTGGATTCTTCGCAATCACTTCTTCGGTAATCGATTTTGCAGCAACTGCTACAGCTTCAGGTGCAGCTGTTGGGGTTGCTTTAATGATATCCGATACAACGTTCGCTGTAGCAACTAACTTCGTAGCAAGTTCACTATTACCGCCTTCACCTTGAAGATCTTCAACTACTGACTCTGTATCACGAAGGATTTCATCAACCGTTTTACCACTTGCATTGATATCAATACCTAAGTTCTCGAATACTTTTTCGGCGATATCAGAAGAGTAAACCTCACCTTCTTTCAAAGAGTTAGAAACCAAAGTCGTAAATGGAGAGCCTGTTACTAATGAATCCGCCTGCGCTAAGCCTTGAGGGATTTTGTAGTCAGATGTAATAGGTTTGCCATTTGATGCGTCTTTACTCTCATCAGTATGCGTCAATACGAAAGCACAGTCACCTGGCGCATTTACGACATTGATATTTTCAAAACGCGCTTCACCAACCATACCTTCATAGTTTGTTGTATTTTCAATCGCGTCGTATGTTTCACCACCACATACAGCTTGAACCTTCATGCCGATAACAGCTGGGTCATAAGCCTGTACTGAGTATGTTTTTACCTCAGGATCGCTGTCACTACCACAACCTGCTAGTAGGACTGCTGCCACACTTGCCGTTAAAAGTTTGATTTTCAAAATTAGCTCCAATATTTGTTGTTATATCCGACCGCAACAGGAAGCATAACGGCAGTTGCATATGGTGTAAATAGTATACATACAACTTTGGCATGAGTTTTTTCACATTCCCACCTGTTTACTTGTGCAAAATCATGCATTCATCTCAATAACGTTAAATAGACACAATTTTGTCATGTATTCGTCAGTATTTTTTTAAGTATCTTGTTGCCTTTATTGCAACCAGATGGATAATAGTTGACTATTTTTTGTGGGTCAGATTTTTACACCTTCATTAATGAAACTAAGAGCTCTAAGTCGCTAGCAGCCATTTGGAGTGTTTATTACACAAATAATTCTGAATGGACTCGCTTTCTAAAGGCTTAAAACTGCAGTAAATCGTCAACATTGATGAAATGCAGTTCAATTAGAATGAACCAATTTCAGTCGGCAAACTTTCTTTCGGTAGTTATAAACCAATGAACACATTTAATAAATTTTTGGGGATATCAGTACTTCCTATCCTTCTTACAGGGTGTACTCTGCCTGGTAGCCACCTTTCGGTCAGTGACAAAACAGTAATGAGCACTGAATCGAGTGATATAGAATCGCAGGTTACGGTTTATCCTTTAACTTTGGAGCGAGTGACCTCTTTAAATTCAATAGATCCTTTTTCAAAGCCAAATCCAGAGTTAGATATTGAAATCGCCAAGTATGAATACGAAGTAGGACCTGGCGATATCTTAAATATTACTATTTGGGACCACCCAGAGCTCACGATCCCAGCTGGCTCATATCGTAGTTCAGCCGAAGCAGGTAACTGGGTGCACTCAGATGGCACAATCTTCTACCCTTACATTGGCGTTGTACACGTTGAAGGTAAAAACGTTCGCCAAATTCGTGCAGACATTGCCAACCGTCTTGCAAAATACATTGAGAGCCCGCAAGTCGATGTAAGCGTTGCAGCTTTTCGTTCTAAAAAGACTTATGTGACTGGCGAAGTGAACAAGCCAGGGCAACAACCAATCACAAACATTCCTCTTACACTTCTTGATGCCGTAAATAGAGCAGGCGGACTGGCAGCCGAAGCCGATTGGCGTAATGCAACACTGACGCGAAACGGTGTGGTTGAAAATGTCTCTTTATACGCTCTGATGCAACAAGGCGACTTAACTCAAAACCGTCTTCTAAAGCCAGGTGATATTGTTCATATTCCCCGTAACGATGCACAAAAAGTATTTGTTATGGGCGAAGTTAACGATCCGAAGCTACTCAAAATTGATCGCAGCGGTATGAGCCTTACTGAGGCTCTAAGTAGCGTTGGTGGTATTAATGAAATCTCCGCCGATGCCACTGGCGTTTTCGTCATCAGACGTTCAAAAGAAGAAGCTAAAATGGCGGACATCTATCAGTTAGATGTTTCTGATGCTTCTGCTTTGGTGATTGGAACAGAGTTTGATCTCAACCCATACGACATAGTTTATGTAACAGCCGCGCCTGTTAGCCGTTGGAACCGCGTTATTGCTCAACTTGTTCCAACCATTTCCGGCTTTAACGAATTAACCGAAGGTGTACTACGAGTACGCACTTGGCCGTAAAAACGACGTGCCGCAAGAAAGTTATCTCTTGCGGCATGCATTCAATAGTTACGTAGCTCAATTGTGCAATATAAAGAAGCAAGCAATTCAGTTGGGATCATAGGCATACAATTTAAAATAGGGTAAGCATTTGTTTTCTAATATTCTTGTCGTCTGTGTAGGTAATATTTGCCGCTCTCCAACAGGAGAGCGGCTTTTGCAGTCTTTACTACCAAACAAACATGTCGCGTCAGCGGGAATCGCGGTGGATAAAAGTCATTTAACAGGAAAAGCTGCTGATGATATAGCAACCACCATCGCGAACGAACATGGCGTAAGCTTAGATGGACACGAAGCACGACAATTAACACCTGAGCTTTGCGCTCAATACGATCTGATATTGGTTATGGAAAAAGGTCATTTAGAAGCCTTAACCAAAGTCGCTCCTGAGGCACGAGGCAAAACGATGCTGTTTGGACAATGGATAAGTGAAAAAAACAATTCCTGATCCATACAGACAAAGTAGAGAAGCCTTCGAACATGCTTATACGCTTATAGAAAAAGCAGCAAAAGCGTGGTCTCAAAAACTATAAGCCGCAAGGCTAAATAAATAAACGCCAATGGCAAGGTATTTAAGAAGTTAAAGTAATGACAACACAAACTATTAAGCAATCACGTCAAGCCGACGATGAGATCGATTTGGGAAAGTTATTTGGGATCATTCTTGATGCCAAATGGCTCATTCTATGTACCGTAGTCCTATTTTCAATTATAGGCGTCGGCGTTGCCATTCTATCAACACCTATCTACAAAGCTGACGCTCTTATCCAAATTGAAAGTAAGAGCTCCGGTGGTATTTCAGCGATGGTTGGTGATATGGGAGAGCTGTTTTCAGCAGAGTCATCAGCGACAACAGAAATTGAGATCATTAAATCTCGTATGATTTTGGGTGGTACAGTTGATAAGTTCAACTTAACCACGGTCGTCTCTCCGAATTACATGCCTATCATCGGTAAGGGCTTAGCTCGACTGCAAGGCGAACAAATCAGTCTGAGCGTTTCACGATTTAATACCCCTTCTTACGCAGTTGGAATTCCTCTAACTCTCGAAGTTATTGATTCTGAAAAACAGACGTTCAGACTTATAGAAGATGACAATAACGTCATTTTAGAAGGTAAGGTTGGCGAGCTCATTGAAAAGAACGGCTATCAATTCTTAGCTACAGAAATGATAGCGCAAGACGGCGCATCCTTTACCGTGAGTAAAGTCAGCAAATTAGATGCAATTAATAAACTTCAAGAAAACTTATCGATAAGCGAACGTGGTAAGCAAACCGGGATTATTTCTTTAAGCTTCTCTGGTGAAGATCGCGCTAAGATTCAAGCTATCTTGAACGACATTAGCCAGAACTACTTCTTGCAAAACGTTCAAAGAAACTCAGCAGAGGCAGAGCAAAGTCTCGAGTTCTTGAAAGGCCACCTTCCAGACATCAAAACAAAACTGACCGCTTCTGAAGACGTTTTAAATCGATTCCGTCAAGAAAATGAATCTATCGACTTAGGCCTTGAAGCTCAATCAACGCTGAAAGTGATGGTTGAATTAGAAGCGCAGTTAAATGAGCTGACATTCAAAGAGAGTGAAATCAGCCAGCGCTTTACACAAGATCACCCGGCTTATAAGTCTCTGCTTGATAAACGTGAGACGCTACTCAAAGAGAAAGAGCGTCTTAATAAACAAGTTCAAAAGTTACCGAAAACACAGCGTGAAGTTCTACGCATGACACGCGATGTAGAAGTAAACCAACAAATCTACATCCAGCTATTGAACAAGGTTCAAGAGCTCAACATCATTAAAGCAGGAACCGTTGGCAACGTTCGAATCTTAGATAACGCTCAATCGTTCTCTAAGCCAATCAAGCCGAAAAAAGCGCTTATCGTTGTGCTAGCAACACTGCTTGGCGGCATGGCAGGCGTGGCTTTCGTATTAATTCGTGCGGCATTCCACCGTGGTGTAGAAACACCAGATCAAATTGAGCAGATTGGTATGCCTGTTTACGCTAGCGTTCCAAAATCTATTCAACAACTGGAATTTGCAAACAAGCTTAAACGAAACAAAGGCAGCAACGATGAGCTAGTCCTTCTTGCTGAAGCTAACCCGGCCGATCTTTCCATCGAGGCCCTGCGTAGTCTTCGTACTAGCCTGCACTTTGCGATGATGGAAGCGAAGAACAATGTTCTTATGATTTCAGGTCCAGCACCATCTATCGGTAAAACGTTCGTATCGACAAACTTTGCAGCCGTCGCTGCGAAAACAGGTCAGAAAGTACTGCTTATCGATGCGGATATGCGTAAAGGTTATTTGCAGCAATGTTTTGGTTTACGTTGGGATAACGGTCTTTCTGATTATTTGAGCGGCAAGACATCCCATAGCAATATCATTAAATCAACATCCATCGACAATCTAGATGTGGTTACTCGTGGCCAAGTACCACCAAACCCGTCAGAGCTTTTGATGCATCCTCGCTTTAAGAGCTTTGTTGACGAAATGTCGGCGCAGTACGATCTTGTGATCATCGATACGCCGCCTGTACTCGCGGTTACCGACCCAAGCATTGTTGGTGCAATCGCAGGAACAACACTGATGGTAGCTCGTTTTGATCAAACGACTTTGAAGGAAATTGAAGTCGCACAAGGTCGCTTTGAACAATCCGGCGTGGAAGTAAAAGGCGTAATTCTAAACGCCGTAGAGAAGAAAGCGTCAAACTCATACGGATATGGTTACGGTTACTATAACTACGCTTACAAGAGCGAGTAATTAATATCTACATGTATTACAAAGCCCTGCTAGACCTAGCAGGGCTTTTTTATTACTGGATCCTGTAATGCATATCTACTAGAAAACGGATGGTCGTTAACATCTACATAGGCATGGCTGTCAAACTATTCGCACTTCTTTAATGGGGCTGATATTTTGTGATGCGGCTCTCTCATGAATGGTTGCATGATGGATTGTGAAACTCTACTATCAGTCTGCTCACGCCTAAAGCCCCCAACACTCGCGGAAAGAACTTGGTTCACGGCAACTCTTCCACCCTGCTCTGTATAGCAGGAACAATCTGTTTTTACCTTCTTTTTAGCTTCTATTTAGGCGAGTGTGGAAGAGATAAGAAAGGTGAAAAATGAACTCTACAAATAGCTTCTTAATCAACATTAACCAACAAAAATCCGTTGACTAAAAAAAGACTCAAAGCTATACGTCAACACGATGATGAGATGTTGGATCGAGTTAAGCGATTTCACTCCAAACCAGAATCATTAGCTCCCAATACAATTCAATTAGCTGACGTTCAACATTCGCTAGCCAGAGAATTAGGTTTACCAAGTTGGAGTAAATTAAAAGCGCATGTCGAAGAGTTAGAAGCTCACAAAGACGCCATCAAAAAACACTTCCCTCCTCTTGATAGCGAACTAAAAACGCTCCATGTCCGCTGTGGGCATGATATTCAGCAACGGCTTAAAGACAGCGGATTCGAGGGGACATTTTTAGCCCTGATAGATCCGCTTTGTATGGGTCCAATCCCAGCAACACCACAAAACTTCCTTGCCATTCGTGCCCAATATGTCGTAGAGACTCTGCTGCCCGTGATGAAGCGTGAGGATTCAGTGCAAGATATTGTCAAATTTGAGCAAGCTAATATTGATACGCTGCTCAGTGATACATTTGAACGAATCGTCTTTTGGGTCGAACATGACAGCTATGACCAATTAATGCTGCTTCGTGCCCTAACGTTGTTAGAGAATGTAGAAAACAAGGTGATAGAGATCATTGAGTTGAACCAGTTTCCGGGCACTGAGCGATTCATCGGCTTTGGGCAGTTGCCTGAAGAAGCTATTCGTTCTTGTTGGCGATACCGTAAACCCGTGACAGCCAAATTATTCAGTCAGGCTAAACATTCCTGGCACGCTGTCACATCACCGACACCCATCTCTATGGTTAATTTGATCGAGCAGCATGATCTAGATTGCTTACCCAATATGCTCAACGTGCTAATACGCCATATGCAAGAGTTACCTCATTCACAAACAGGATTAAGCTTGACTCAGCAGATTGCATTAGAGGTCCTAAGTTCTCAAAATCGTTCAATTCTCATCAAAGATTGGTTTGAGCAATATCAACAACGTGAACCTCTACCTTACTTGGGCGATGTGATGTTTTACGCCTTACTCCTCCCTCTAGCACAATGTCAAACGCCTTTAATCACGATTGAGTCACGTGAAAGGGACTGGTGGGAACAGAGCGTCCATATCACTGAGGCTGGTCAGCATTGTTTGGAAGGCTTCATGCTAGCGAAGCAATGCTATTGGGTTGGGGGTATTAGCAATACCAATCAGAATTATTGGAGTTGGGATCACCTCCAATTATCTACATTGACCAACCATCATTGATTCAGCGGATAGGTAACATAAGCAGGGGCATAGACGGCTCGTTAGCCCCTTGTGTTCAGCCCAATACAAAAACAGTCAAAAAGAGACGGCTTCTAGCCTGAATAAAATCTAGATAGTTATGCAAGAGCAACACTCCTTAAAGGTAATATGCACTCCATTTACTACCAAAAATAAATGTAAACACTCCTTCTTATCGGTTGTATGTTCGATAAAAGTGTTAAAATACAAACTTTTCGACCAGTCAAATAGTTAAGATTTGGTTAAAACTCTATTTTTATTAGTGATAAAGTTCACATCTATTAACCATTTAGAGGATTATTCTTTCGTATTTTCTCACTCCACTGCTACTCTGCTCGCCGCTTTGAAGTGAACTCAAGGTGCATAACTATAAGGAGTGTTCTCATGAATACCAAGAAACCGATGTCGCTAACCAGCCGCGTAATTTTGGGTATGGTAGCGGGTATCTTGACAGGATTTGCAATTCGCACACTTTTTGCCGGCAACGGATTTGTCGACGCATACATTGTTAATGGATTATTTGAAGTTGGTGGACAGATCTTCGTCGCCAGCTTAAAAATGCTCGTAGTCCCTCTAGTGTTTGTTTCACTAGTTTGTGGTACTAGCTCCCTCAAAGACCTTTCTACACTGGGTCGCATGGGTGGTAAAACCCTCGCTTTCTACGTTACGACAACGGCTATCGCGATTACGCTTGCTCTAACTATGGGTACTCTGTTCCAGCCAGGTGCTGGCGCTGACCTAACCGCAGCAAGTTCATTCAAATCAGCAGAAGCACCATCTTTGGGTCAGGTGATCATCGATATGTTCCCAACCAACCCTATCAGTGCGATGGCTGAAGGTAAAACCCTGCAAGTTATTGTGTTTGCGGTGCTATTTGGTATCGCGATCAGCGCAGCAGGCAAACCTGGTGAACGTATTGCAGCGTTCTTCTCTGATCTGAATGAAGTGATCATGAAACTGGTTGCGATTTTGATGAACTTGGCGCCTTATGGTGTGTTCTTCTTAATGGCGAAGCTATTTACAGGCCTTGGTCTGGGCGCGATCGTCAATCTGGCAGAGTACTTCTTAGTACTGGCGGGTACGCTTGTCCTGCACGGCCTAGTCACTTACAGCTTAATGTTAAAAGGTTTCACTGGTCTAAATCCAATTACGTTCCTACGTAAGATGGAAGACGCGATCATGTTTGCTTTCTCGACCGCATCATCAAACGCGACGATTCCAGTGACAATGGAAACGGCTAAGCACCGTATGGGGGTTGAGAACCGCGTATCATCGTTCACAGTACCACTTGGTGCAACCGTGAACATGGACGGTACGGCGATCATGCAAGGTGTCGCAACCGCCTTTATTGCTCAAGCCTTCAATATTGATTTAACTATGGGCGATTACCTCATGGTAATCATGACAGCTACATTGGCATCTATCGGTACTGCGGGTGTCCCTGGTGTTGGCCTTGTAATGCTAGCCATGGTATTGAACCAAGTTGGTCTGCCGCTTGAAGGTATCGCGCTCATCATGGGCGTTGACCGTCTACTTGATATGATTCGTACTGCGGTAAACATTACTGGTGACAGTGCAGTTACCGTCATTGTCGCAAAATCAGAAGGTGCATTGGATGAAGCTCGCTTCAACGACCCAATGGCAGGCGTTGCCGAAGAAGAAGTGCATCTTAAACGCGCTGACGCCTAAATCGTTCTACGATTACCATTCTGAAATTATATAGTCCTGTCTAAAAGAAAGCCCCGATGGAAACATCGGGGCTTTTGTTTTCTCCGCGTCTAGAAATGCTCTTTCTAATCCGCCATCGAATTCAGTTTTTCTCTAGCTTGTGCTTCGTGTTCTTTAGTGATGGCATTGCCGACAGAGTTAGCGGCTAAGGTAAGCGCTGCCATGTCATCGGTAAAGCCGACGCCTGCGAGTACGTCAGGCACCATATCGGTTGGTAATACAAAGTAAGCCAACGCGCCACCTAAAATCGCCTTATGGCGAACGGCGGTGTTGGAATCTGTCATCGCGAGCCATGATTTGATGCCCATTACGGCAATTTCTTCACCCGCTTTCTTAACCGACCCTTTCATTTTGCGCCAGAAGGTTTTCTCATCTGGCGCTTGCATCGTTTGATCTTTAGCGTCTTTCGGCGCCGATTTTACAGACATTGTTGTGGTCATCGTTGCCTCCGAAATTTATGACTGTGGCCAACATATTAATAAATCGAACCTGAACGCAAGATTAATAACAAGAAAGGATAGTAAAGTGAAACAAAAACACAGATAGAAAAATCCCCAAACCGAAGTCTGGGGATCGTGATGCTGGGAACTAAGTTGTCGAGTGCGCTACTGAGCTATCTTCTCCAGTACACGCATCAGCATTTTGATACGTGGTTCGATAGACTCAAGCAACAAGTACTCTTGGTCACTGTGGAAACCTGCACCGATAGGTCCTAGACCATCCAAAGTTGGAATGCCAAGAATTGCCGTATTGTTTGCATCAGAGCCGCCACCCACTTCTTTCCAGTTGATGTCGATAGCCAGTTCACTTGCGGCTTCTTCAACTAATGCCATCAAGCTTTCAGTTTGCGCGCTTGGCACCATAGAAGGTTTGTAAGCTTCACGAACCAACTCGATGCTAACGCCATCAACAAATGGTGTCTCCAGCATGCCGTTTAGCTTGCTATCAACATCGTCGTACTCATCGTTATTCCAGAAACGCACATCCACGATCGCTTCAGCGTGCTCAGGGACGATGTTTGCGCCGTTACCGCCAGACACAATACCCACGTTTAATGTGGTACCAGATTCGAAGTTCGTCATGGCATTGATTGCGAGAATCCAGTTCGCCATCTCGGTAATTGCACTGCGGCCATTTTCTGGCTCGTTGCCAGCGTGGGCTGCAATGCCATTAAACGTGATTTTGTAACGCGCCATGCCTTTGCGCGCTTTGACTAAACCTCCGTCTGCGCGTGCTGCTTCTGCCACCAATACGTTTTTCGCGTTTTTTGCAACAGATTGAATCCAGTCGACCGAATCTAACGATCCGGTTTCTTCGTCTGGGTTCATGCAGATACAAATCGACAGTTTATCCAACACCGCTTGGTCGAGGTTACGCATCGCGTACACAATATTCAGCAAGCCAGATTTCATGTCCGACACACCCGGACCGTACGCTTTGTCAGCATCTTGAGACATAGGACGTAATCCAGCGGTACCGACAGGGAACACTGTGTCCATGTGACCAATCATCATCACGTCAACTTGCTCAGTCTCAGGCTTGTTTCGAACTTCAAGACCGATACCCGCTCTGCCACAGTCGATGCGTTTTACGCTCCAACCTGACATCGCTTGGTACTTCTCTTCAAATTGAGAAGCGATGAACTCAATGCCATCAGTGGTGTACGTGCCACAATCGACATTGATGAGAGGACGAAGTTCTTCGAGATATTCATTGAGAGAAAACTGCATGATTGCCCCCTAAACAAACAAGTTCATGACTAGCATTGCGCCAAATGCGTTCAATACGGAAATCGCAATCATGATTGGGATGTAACGACCTTCAGTACCGATAGGTCCCATAATTCGACCCATGTACTGAACCTGTGAGCCCATTAGGTAAATTGCAGGTGCAAGAATCGCGATGTGCGTACCGTTCAAGATGCCTTGGTCAAACAATGTGATAACCACGCCAACTGCCCCGCCCATCGACATCCAAGCACCAATCAGCACCGCAGCCGCTTCACCTGGCAAACCAAAAACTGCCATTACTGGAGAAAATACCGAGCCCATCAAATCCAACGCGCCAGTAATCTGCAACGCTTTAATGATGACAAACGCCATAAGAACGTTAGGCACGGTTGATGTTGTCGCAATAACCCAGCCTTTTTTAGCGCCTTCAACGAAAATATCTGTCACCATCGGCTTACTTACTTTTACGTCACTCATTACGCCGTCTCCTCTTTTAAGCTCTCAGATTTGTTTTGATCTTGCTTGTCTTCTTTACCTTCTGTGATGTTTAGGTAGATACGGAATAAGTTCGCGCCCACAATTTTAAACAAGAACATCACCACAACCGCCAAACCAATAGAAGACGTTACGGCAAGCGAGCCATCCGCCATCGTCAGCGTAAACAGCACCGCCCCTGAGGAGAAAAAGTTAACAATGGTGGCACCAGCGGTGAACTGGAACATAGTGAACACATCGGTTTCGCGTTTGGTAAGATGGCCTTCATCTTTAAGCTGACGAGTCATCGCCGCACCTGCATCGGTACTTTGCAGCGAAGCGATAAGAGCCAAACCAGAGTTACCTGGGATGCCCATTAGAGGACGTAGAAGAGGAGTAAGAAGCTTACGAGCTGCTTCAAGCGCACCATAGTGCTCAAGTACATTGATCATACCCAGTGCGAACATAACGGTAGGAATCAAAGTAAGTGCAAAAATGAAACCGTCACGTGCACCGCTACCACCAGTACCACGAAGCGACGTTGTTGCAACTTGCACACCGTCAGCCGTTTCGGTGACACCATAAGCCACCTTGCCGAAAGAGCCATTCAACGTGGTGAAATCAAATACGCCATACCATTCGTTCGATTGCATGAGACCAGAAAAGAAGACGACCGCAAACGCCAGTGCAACGTAGCACCCCAGCGTAACCTTGCGCTCGGTTTGAACAGGATTTTTCATAACATTACCTACACATGTGGGACAGGACACATATGTTCACTCGAATAATGTGCTAGAGAGATGATCAAAATCAATCCGCCTGCCGAACATTCTAGCGACTCAGTTATGAAGTTTTGTTTTATGATTTTAATCACATTTGAAAGATAATAAAAATTTGTGCTAACAATTAGGTATATTAATCTATATCGATACCTCAGGACTTCTTCATCAACCCGACCAATGATTCTGACGAACATTGCTTTCTACAACATTCATGACGTACTTCATACTTTGGCATTGAGGCGATATCGATTAACTCGAAAGTAACATTCCATAATGAAATTTAGGTTAGGATTGTCCGGTCATATGCAAACGGCATAAACCAGAATCAACAGGACTAGGCAGCCCATTGTTACGCTCACAACCTAAAATAGCCAAGTGGACACTCGCCCTCGTGTTTTGGGTGGTGATGGTATGTTTAAGCCAAAACTCCGGCTTCTCGAAAAGCTGCCCTAAGGCTCACCAAATACAGAGTCAGCAAGATGAAAGCGTGAATTTATCACCATCTTGCGACCTTTCAGAGAAGCTGGTTCAAGCGTACCAACACCAGTTGGACCATATTCTTATTCCATTTTTTCTGTTTGCTTTGATTGTGGCGCTGCCGATGGCATCCACAGCAATTCATTATCTGGAATACACAGAACCGATACCGGAAAAGTATCGGGTTCACCTAAAACTTTGCGTGTTTAGAGAATAAACCCAGCAAGGCGAGAAACCCGCTCGCCTGACTTTTGTACGTATTTTATTCACTTCACATAACAAACAACGAAATCTAAAAGTTTTAGGAAATATTATGACATTCACTCGTACACTTTTGGCGTTAACGATGGCTATCGTACCTGCCGTATCTTTCGCATCAGAAAAGACCGCAGAACAAAAGCTAGAGGAAGTTACTCAGATACTAAAAGAGAATCCTCAAATTCTTGATTCATTGCACCAAAACCTTCAAGAGTACATTGCGTATCAACAGTCATTTGGAGACACCTTGAAGGAGGTTCGTCACTATCTAAGTGATGGCAAACATTCCTCTTTTGGAGCTGAAAACCCTGAGTTAACCATTATTAACGTAACGGACTACAGTTGCCCTTTTTGTAAACGTTTAGAAGGAGAACTGGTCAAAGTTGGCAAAGAATATCCGCAGATAAAAGTGCTTAACCTCAATGTCTCTTTTAAAGAACAATACGAGAAAAACGGCTACAACTCGGCAAGTTACGCATTAAATGTTTGGCAAAACCAGCGAGATAAGTACGAACAAGTGCATGAGTTACTGGTGAAAAAACCGGGCGCACATGATGCACGTTCGTTAAAACAAATCGCGAACAAAACGGGGACAGAAGCGCAGCTTGTCGACGACAAAGAGACCAAAGCGCTGCTTGATAAAAACTATCAGTATTTCACGCAACTTGGTTTACGCGGCACGCCCGCGTTGATCATTAATGATCAAGTCATTCCTGGCTATGTGCCGTTTGACGAGCTAGAAAAAGTCATCGACCAAGAACTGGCGAACTAAGACAACAAAGCCCTTCCCTGAGAACCCAAGGAAGGGCTTTTTATTTATCGACATAAAGAACGTTTGGTTACTTATCGCGCCCAACAAACGCTACGACGACTTTGTCATTGCCAAGCGAACGAGAGAACACATACGCGCCTTCCTGTTCAATCACTCGATGCTGACCTGCGCCAATCGCAGGGTGTGCTTGACGGAACTGACCAAGGGTTTGCCAGTGTTTCAGCAAAGCTTGTTTATCATCAGATAGCTTCCAAACCATGTCTGAACGTGTGCCTTGGTGGAAATCATCCGCGTAAGGGCCAATGTTACGACCTACTTCATCACCATAATAAACCTGAACCGCTCCTGGGCTAAGGAGCAATGCGTTCGCGGCGTTACGTTGCATACCGTAATCTTTAAAACGTGAGAAAAACAACTCCGTATCGTGAGAAGACATATAACTGACTGGGTTGAAGTCTTTCTCGTTCGCGATAGTGTCCGCATAGCTTTGGTAAGTGTCTGCCATTTGGCTAAAGCACGCCGCGCCTTTGTCTAGCTTCTTCTGCATATCGAAGTTGATCAACGCGTCAAAACCATCATCGAAATAAGGGCTGCGATACGCGGTGTGTCCCCAGACTTCGCCCATCATCCAGAACGGCTGACCTGATTTGCCATTTTCTTTACGCCACTGCTCTAAGCTGTTCGATGCTTCTTCTTTTAGACGCTTCCAAACTTCACCTTCGACGTGTTTCACCGTATCGACGCGATAACCATCAATGCCGAAGCGTTTCACCCAGTCAGTTTGCCACTCAATCAAGTAATCCGCCACAGTGTAGTTGTTACGAGCTTCTACGCGAGTGCCAGGGTTATTCAATAGCCATTGCGCTGGCTTCACGGTTTTGTCTGATTCGGTGATAAAGTCAGGCAAACCCGCCAATGACATAGTGATATCACTGCTACCCGGAGCTGGGTAACCTGGCAAGCCGGTTCTTACCCAATCGCCGCCCCACCATTTAGCCCAGTTCGGACTCTGATAATCAATATTCTGGTGATAGCTATGCCAATTTTCACCCGCTTTTGGTTGCCAGTCGCCCCATTTCTTGGGCAGATCGGCATTAGGCTTTAACACATCGATACCATCGAACTGTAGATCCGCCAATGTTGAGTAACCAGAATGGTTGATAACCGCATCCATCAAGACTTTGAGGCCACGTTTGTGCGCCTCTTCCACCAGCGTTTTCAAATCTTCTTCGTTACCGAAGTTCTCATCAATCTTGGTGAAATCGCGCGTCCAGTAGCCGTGGTATGCATAAAACGGAAATGAACCACTATCGCCACCACCGACAAAGCCGTGCACTTGCTCAACGATTGGCGACAACCAAATCGCGTCTGTACCTAGGCTCTTAATGTAATCCAGTTTCTCAATCACGCCTTTAAGGTCACCGCCGTGGAAAGTACCTATCTCTTCTTTGCCGTTCTTTTTTGCGACCATAACTGTTGTCGTTACTTGCGTCTGCGTTGTTGAAACGGTCAACCATCACGAAGTAAATGTTCGCGTTTCGGTAATCAAATAGCACCGCTTCTTTGGTTTTCTGTACAGGCTCTAAAAGCACTAGGCCGCCAGAGTCTTTGCTTGGCGTCAGCGATACTTGCTGATCTTTTACTTCGACCATTTGACCAGAATAGGCATCACGCAACTTGGTACCATCTGGGAAGCTATCACCCAACGCAATGGTGACTTCTCCGCCTTGGTAAACCTCACATTGCACTTGTGGAATTGGGCGTTTGAACTCACTCTTGGCGGCTTTCTTAGGTTCACGCTTAAAACGCAGTGTTTTGGCTTCTGCATCAAAAGCAAAAGAGTAATCGCCGGTAAAGCGGATTTTTAACGGTAGTTCCGTTGGTTTTCCGCAGTTCAGCGCAAGAGGTTTATTGAACTTCACTTTCTGACCATCGGGGGCAATGCAGTCGCCTTCAACGCCCGTGATTTTAAGCGTGTATCCGTCTTTGGTTAGAGGCACAACCAAAGGCTGTTCTGCACTTAGTGGGAAGTCACGGCTGTTGGTCGTGGTAGAAATGGTGATGTTAGGCTCGGCGATGGCACTTGCCGACGCAAGCAGTAAAGTAGTGGTAATCAGGTTCAGTTTCATCGTTCAGTCCATTGGCAGCACATGGTAACCATGCACATTTATTAGTTTTATTCACACTAATTGTGCCTAGATAAGAAACTGAACACATCATTCTAACTGCCTACGCCCCAAAGGTTGTGACGCTTCACATTTTATTGATATAGGGGCGTAGTTCTATTTAAGCGCAATGGATTGAGGAACTTAAAGTTGCACGCTGCCAAGATTGCTCATTTGATTCATTGCCCATCTTGTGCGGCGAGCAGTGTAATTACTTTGTGGATAGACTTTGATTCGATATGGGTTTGGCAACACCACGGCTAAACGCGCTGCTTGCCACTTCGAGAGTTCCTTTGCACTGACACCAAAATAATTCTGCGCCGCTGCTTCAGCACCGTAAATACCGGGACCAAATTCAACCACATTTAGATACACTTCGAGAATGCGCTCTTTGCTCCACATCAGCTCCATTAGCAAGGCAAAGTAAAGCTCGTAAGCCTTGCGAACGTAGGAGCGAGAAGGAAACAAAAACACATTTTTCGCAGCTTGTTGGGTAATGGTGCTCGCGCCTCTCGACGGACCATTATCATCTGCCTCGGAAATCACGTCGAATAGCGATTCGAAATCGACACCATAATGATGAGGGAATTTTTGGTCTTCGGTCGCAATCACCGCTAACTGCATATTTTTTGAAATACGCGACAAGGATACCCACTCGTGTTGGCTGCTATCTGGATAGTTCTTTGGTGGCACAACAATGCGGCTTAACTTCCATCCCCATATTGGCGGATCGACATATTTCACCACACCAACCAAAACGACTGGGGCGATCAGCAAGATCAACACCATTTTAAATAGAAATGACTTAAGCCTTTTCAACATGTGTGGTTCCCCAATGCATTAGCGATTGATGATAAACAAACCAGCGAGCTTGCCTGATTCAATCAGGAACAACAAGTTTTTGAGGTAAAAAATAGGTCAAAAAAAGCCCGATTTACAATGTAAAACGGGCTTAGAATTTGATTAGACTGAATTATTTATTCAGCTTGTAGAACACGGTTGAAAGTGGTGGTAAACGAAGCTCAAGTGATTGAGGCAGTGATTCACTTTCGACTTTTTCCGTTTTCACACTGGTCAGCACTTTAAAATCACTGCCGCCGTATTTGCTGTCGTCCGTGTTCAGCAGTAGTTCGTATTGACCTGCATTTGGAACACCTAAACGGAAACGCTCGTGTGGTACGGGCGTAAAGTTGGTGATGATGAGAATACGCTCACCCTCTTTACTGATACGCTCGTGCGCTAGGATACTCGCATCCGCTTCGTCTTGTAGACGCCACTCAAAACCAGCAGGAACACAATCTTGATCGTGCATCGCCGCTTCATTTCGGTACAAGTGGTTCAAATCGCGCATCAGCTTTTGAACGCCTTGATGACGTTCGTATTCCAACAAGAACCATTGCAACTGATCATCGTGGTTCCACTCCGCCGTTTGGCCGATTTCCGCGCCCATGAAGTTCAGCTTTTTGCCCGGTTGACCATACATGTAACCGTAGTATGCACGTAGGTTTGCGGTTTGCTGCCATTCATCACCTGGCATCTTGTTATGGATAGAGCCTTTTCCGTACACCACCTCATCGTGAGAGAGAGACAAGACGTAGTTTTCGCTGTGCGCATAAACCAGCGGGAATGTGATGGTATTGTGGTGGTATTTGCGGTGAACAGGATCTTCTTTGATGTATGAAAGACTGTCGTGCATCCACCCCATATTCCACTTGAAGCCAAAGCCTAAACCACCCATAAAGGTTGGCGCAGACACCCCCGGGAACGCCGTTGACTCTTCCGCAATCGTCATCGCATTCGGGAAGTGCTTGTACACTTCTTCGTTCATCCATTTTAAGGTTGCGATTGCGTCGTAGTTTTCGTTGCCACCGTCGACGTTCGGTACCCACTGATCGTGGCTACGTGAATAATCGAGATAGAGCATCGACGCGACTGCGTCCACGCGAATGCCATCAATATGGAATTGTTCAAACCAGTACAGCGCATTCGATACAAGGAAGCGACGCACATGTTCACGGCCTAAATCGTAGATGTATGAGTTCCAATCTTGGTGCCAACCGCGACGTGGGTCCGGGTCGTGGAACAGCGGTGTACCGTCAAAGTTTGCTAAACCGTGGTCATCCGATGGGAAATGCGCAGGAACCCAATCCAACACCACACCGATACCAGCTTGGTGACACGCATCCACGAAGAATTTGAAATCATCAGGTGAGCCAAAACGGCTGGTTGGCGCAAACAAGCCAACGGGTTGATAGCCCCATGAACCGTAGAATGGATGCTCAGACACAGGCATCAGCTCAACGTGAGTGTAGCCCATATCCACAAGGTATGGCACCAACTGCTCCGCGAGTTCGCGGTAGTTGAGGAAATCGCCTTTCTCGTTGCGCTTCCATGACCCAGCATGTAGCTCATAAAATGATAACGCTTCATCACGCTTTTGCGTCACTGCGCGATTTTGCCATTTCGCATCTTGCCATTGGTAACGCTTGTGATCGTAAGTAATGGACGCGAACGATGGGTACTGCTCAGAGTAAAAACCCCAAGGGTCTTGTTTGTGTGGCAGCCCTTCCCCATTTGGCCCTTTGAGCTCAAATTTGTACTGAACGCCTTCTTCTAAGCCAGGAATGAACAAACCCCAAATGCCATAATCTAAACGTTGCATTGGGTGACGACGACCGTCCCATTGGTTGAAGCAACCCACAAGGCTAACAGCCGATGCATGCGGTGCGTAGACAAGGAAGCGAACACCGGAGATGTTTTCACCGCCACGTTCTAGCGTGACAAAGTGTGCGCCCATATAGTGATACATGTCTTTGGGCGTATGCAGATGCTCGTACTCTTGGTAAATATTGTGGTACTGGTACGGGTCATCAATAATTTGTTCAACACCATTCCAATCGACCGCCAAACGGTAGTGGGTCAGGTGTAAATCGCGTTGCTCTTTTAAGATGAAACCGCTGTCGCCATCACGCTCAAGCGCCACGCGAGGTTCGCCATTAACAAGCAGTTCAACCTTGTTTGCGCCCGGCATCCACACTCGCAGCGATCCTTCGCCATCATCAATGAATGGCCCCAACGCCGAAAATGGGTCTGAGTAAGCCGCCTCAGCAAGCAGTTCGTATGCGCGTTCGTGTTGTTTCTTTATTTTCTTGGTTTTGGTGGTTTTCAAATCTTTCTCCCTAGAGCCAATATCCTTTTCAAGACCAGAAATCTGAATCAAACATCGGTTTCTCCACAGCCAACGTTGTGAACTCACAAAAGACTTCGCTTAAAACATGTATGCATCAAGCGATGTCAAAAACAAAAAATGCCCGCTATTGTCGCGGGCATAATAACGGTACTTCATCCTAACGGATTGTGTTTTCGGAATGAGTGACCTAGACGGAACTTTCGTACCTCTGAGCTAACAAAATTGGTAATCCGCTCATTCATCTACGTCACTCTACGCATCTTATTTACTCGCCTGTGCGCGAACTTCAGTGAGGCGTTTAGAAATGCGATTCACATCTTCACGGCTGAAGATTTCATCTAGGTTCATCGACAATTTACGACGCCAGTTGGGATACTCATCCACCGTGCCAGGAATGTTGACCGGTTGATCCATTTCTAGCCAGTCTTCAAGCTGAACGCTAAGCAGTGCAGAGTCACCCGCTGCTACGTGCAGTTGCAGCGCTTCGCTTAGGTACGAGTCCATCGGTACGTACTGAGCATCATGACCAATGCCTTCTGGCAAATAGCCGTGCCAGCGAACGCTGTCTAAGATGCCTTGCTTGCACTTCAAGCGATCAGCAAATAAGCCTTCCAACTGTTTTTCATCTGGGTACAGGCCAATCTCACGACCCATTTTCAAATCATCGCAGTGCCAGAAACCACGCAGGGTTGGCATGTCATGCGTACACAGTGCCGCCATCGATTGCTCTGCGTAGTGCTTCGGAGAAATGAACCCACCGTCTTCTTTCGAAGTTTCGAAGAAGAATACTTTGTATGAGTGCACACCTGCATCGCGTAGGATATCGACGATTTCATCTGGCACAGTACCTAAGTCTTCACCAATCACAGAACACTGATGACGGTGCGACTCAAGCGCTAGGATTGCGAGCATGTCTTCCACTGGGTAGTACAAGTAAGCGCCCTCTGTCGCCTTCTCGCCTTTTGGAATCCACCAAAGGCGAAGCAGGCCAAGTACGTGGTCGATACGCAGTGCACCACAGTGCTTCATGTTGGCACGTAACAACTTGATGTACGCGTCGTAGCCAGTCGCTTCTAAAACTTGAGGGTTAAGCGGTGGCAGACCCCAGTTTTGACCCAGAGGACCAAGTACATCCGGCGGCGCACCGATGCTGGCGTCCAACACTAAGTTACCGTCGTCGGCCCAAGTTTCACTACCTGAGTCGGCAACACCGACAGCAAGGTCACGGTACAAGCCCACAGCCATGCCTTTTTCTTCTGCCAGTGCCTGCGCTTCTTTGATTTGATCGTCTGCGATCCACTGTAGGTACATGTACAAGTGAACGCGGTCTTGGTTGTCTTTGATGTATTTCTGAGTACCGGCTGCGTCGAATGTGCGGTATTTCTCAGGGAATACAGGCCAACCCCACATGTTTGAATCTTCTGCGTGTAAATCAGCATGAAGCGCATCGAATGCAGCTTGGTGTAACAAGCTGTCGCCGCCTTTTTCTACAAAATCCAAGAATGCACGAGCGCGGTCGGTGTTTTTATCTAAATGGCGAGCTTTAAACTCACTAAACAGCAGCGGAAGAACGCTCATTTTCAGTTGCGAAACTTCTGTGTAGTTCACCCAATGAGAGTCACGTGCTTTTTGTAGACGCTGTTGAAACTCTGCACTGCCAACACGTTGCTGAGCTTCAGCACTCAGTGCGAATTCAGGTACAGAACTTACGTCGATGTACATGATATTCAACCAACGACGAGAAGACGGGCTGTATGGGCTCGCGCCTTCTGGGTTCGCTGGGAACAGTGAGTGTATCGGGTTCAAACCAATGAAGTCACCGCCACGAGAGGCAATGTCACTCACCAACTGTTTTAGGTCACCAAAATCACCGATACCCCAGTTGTGCTGAGTACGCAGTGTGTAAAGCTGGATACTAGGACCCCATAGCTTTTTATGTTGGTTTAGATCGTCTTGTTTGAAACACGCTTTCGGCGTGATGATCAATGACATCTCGTAAGGCGTTTTACGACGCTTACGGCTGACAATCAATTTGTGATAACCCCAAGCCAAGTTCTTTGGCAATGCAAACACTAGAGGGCCACCCTCAGCACGCTCATCACGAACAATTTGGGACTGAAGATAGCCTTCAAGTACTTCTCCTTGTTCTGTTTCTAAACGCCAGCTGAATTCACTCTCACGAGCACTCGTACCTAGGTTTAGTTCCACTTCGACTGGTTCGCCGTCGCGTAAAACAAGAACAGGGGCTAGTACGTCTTTTTTATGTTTCTTTTCAGCAGAAGCCAATAGTTTTTCATCGCTGCTAGTATCGTAGCCAAGCGAAGCGAGCAAGCGGCGTAGCGTCTCCTCAGACACTTTTGCCTCATCTCCCCAAGCACTGACATAGCTATCAGCCAATCTCGCCATTTCCGCGACTTTCTTTAATGCTGTTTGTTCTTTCATCGCTTTCTCCGAAGGTAATACCAACACCTTCCATGTAGGGTTTTATTGTTATCAATAACTTCTTTTGGAAAATGACCAAAGGTAGCGCTTGGCTACCTTGGTCTTAACTCTGTTCTATTAACGGTGAACCGCTTTTAGTTTCCAGATGTTGTTCACATAGTCGCGAATTGAGCGATCTGAGGTGAACTTGCCGACAAGGGCGGTATTAAGAATGGCTTTCTTCGCCCAACCAGCTTGGTCTTTGTATTGTTCGCTCATGTCTTCGTGCGCTTTCACGTAAGATGCGAAGTCCGCAAGACATAAGTACGGGTCACCGCCGTCTAGTAGGCTGTCGTACGTTGCACGCAGTAAGCCTGGTTGACCTGGAGTGAATTCTTCACCCAGTAGTAGGTCCATAGACGCTTTGAGTAGGTGATCCGCATTGTAGTAATCAAATGGGTTGTAACCTTGAGCTTTCAGCGCTTTCACACCTTCAACGTCTAGACCGAAGATGTAGATGTTCTCATCGCCTACTTCTTCACGAATCTCAACGTTAGCACCATCCATCGTACCGATCGTTAGGGCACCGTTAAGCGCCATCTTCATGTTACCAGTACCTGATGCTTCTTTACCCGCAAGTGAAATTTGTTGTGATACGTCCGCCGCAGGAATAATAATTTCAGCCATGCTCACACGGTAATCAGGAATGAAGACCACTTTCAGCTTGTTGCCGATGCGAGGGTCGTTGTTCACTTTCTCAGCAATCTTGTTAATAGCGAAAATGATTTCTTTCGCTAGGTGGTAACCCGGTGCCGCTTTCGCTGCGAAGAACACAACGCGAGGCACACATTCGAAGCCTGGTTCGTTAATAATGCGATGGTACAGAGACAGTACGTGTAGAAGGTCTAAGTGCTGACGCTTGTACTCGTGCAGACGCTTGATTTGAACATCGAAGATCGCATTAGTATCGAGTTCGATACCCATGTTCTCTTTCACCCAGTTAGCTAGGCGTTCTTTGTTCTCTTTCTTCACTGCCATGAATTCTTTCTGGAATTTCTCGTCAGTGGCGTACTTAGCGATACCTTCTAGTTGCTCTAGTTTCGCTGGCCATTCTGGACCGACTTTCTCTGTGATTAGCTTAGAAAGACCTGGGTTACAGAACTTCAACCAACGACGTGGCGTAATACCGTTCGTTACGTTGTGTAGACGTGTTGGGTACATTTCGTGAAACTCTGGGAATAGGTCTTTCTTAACCAATTCAGAGTGAAGTGCCGCTACACCGTTTACTGCGTAAGAGCCAATTACACATAGGTTTGCCATGCGAACCATGCGGTGGAAACCTTCTTCGATGATAGAAAGCTTCTGTTGTTTCGCGACATCACCCGGCCACATTGCACGTACGTCTTGTAGGAAGCGGTGGTTGATCTCGTAAATGATCTCCATGTGACGTGGTAGTAGGTGCTGAATTAGCGACTCTGGCCATGTCTCTAGTGCTTCTGGAAGTAGCGTGTGGTTTGTGTACGCGAATGTTTGAGAGCTGATTTCCCAAGCCGCTTCCCAAGTTAGACCTTTTTCGTCCATCAGGATGCGCATTAGCTCAGGAATCGCAATCGTTGGGTGCGTATCGTTAAGCTGGATAGTCTCTTGCTTCGGTAGATCCGCTAGCGAGTAGCCAGCTGCTTCGTGGCGACGTAGGATGTCACGTACAGACGCAGCTGAGTGGAAGTACTGTTGCATTAGACGCAGTGTTTTACCTTTCTCGTGGTTGTCGTTCGGGTAAAGCACTTTAGTGATGTTGCCTGCGTCGATCAGTGCGTGCTGCGCTTCGAAGTAGTCACCGTTGTTAAAACTTGCTAGCGAGAATGGTGCAATTGCCTGACATTCCCAAAGACGTAGCGGGTAAACCGTGTCTGATTCGTAACCCACAATTGGTAGATCCCAAGGCATTGCTCTTACAGACATGCCAGGAACCCATTTGCGAACTTCTTTACCGTTCTCGTTAACCACTTCAACGTGACCGTAGAAACCGATCTCTTGTGCAAGTTCTGGACGAGCAATTTCCCAAGGGTAGCCTTCTACACCACGCCATGCGTCAGGTGCTTCTTGCTGGCGACCATCTTTGAAAGACTGTTTGAACAAACCGTATTCGTAGTGCAAGCCGTAACCGACGGTTGGGAATTCTTGTGCCGCACATGAATCCATGAAACATGCCGCTAGACGACCAAGACCACCGTTACCCAATGATGGGTCACGTTCTTCTTCTAGCAGGTCAGTTAGGTTGTAACCCAGTTCAGCCATTGCTTCTGTTACTTGTTCGTACAGACCCATGCTGATTAGGTTGTTACCCGTCAAACGACCGATAAGGAACTCTAGCGAAAGGTAGTTAACGCTCTTCGCACTTTTAATGCGCGGATCTTCTTCAGTAGCAAGCAAATCTAGAGTAGTGAACTCAGCCAGTGCATGACCCATTGCTAGGTACCAAGCGCGGCTGTCTGCGTTTTCAATTGTGTGAGCGTAAGTTACAGATAGGTGTTTCTTTACGCTTTCTTGGAACGACTTCTTGTCAAATTGTTTTTGTTGAGTAGGTTTCATTACGAAATTCTCACGTCTTTTGGTAATTCATCTGCCATACATCGTGCATTTACCTCTGTGAATAAACATCCTCCTAATTCTCCTCCTTTGAAGGAGGAGGGCTGAGGGCGTAGAGGGGGTACCATTGCTAGGTTAGTGATCCAAATCTCAACAAAGTGAGCTTTGCTCCAGTTCTTAGTGATTTTGATCACAATGGAATATGAGAAAGGTTAAAACCCGTTCATGACGCTTTTTATAGCCCACTCATCTGATGATGTGAAAATTGCAATATTGGTCACATTAACTTGGTTAACATGGAAAGATTTTTCATAATCGATGTGCAACGCGATCTTAACGCTAACGACACAAACGATATTTAAGTGACAAGAATCACAAATAAAGGGCGTAGTTGATGGTAAATCCATCAACCCTTGAGAATTAGGAAGTGGATCAAAGTAACGGACATTTCTGATGTCGTAACATCCCACACGGCTCACAGGATTGTACGCTTTTTATACAAACTAGAATTAGGCGGTGTGAGTTATTTCTAGTTTTCGCTAGCTTTTATATCTAAGTGACCGTATGGAATGCTTTTTCAGACGGATGCAAGCCCCAACAAGAGGCGACATTAACCGGCATTCAAGCAGTTTTTGATGCTGATGACATCATTCAGTAAGACGAAGCTTTCGAGGGGGCCTTACTGAAGTGATCATGTCGCAATCACTTGGGTATACATAAATAAGGACATAATTACTAATGTGGATTCCATCTAAGCTTACTCGACCAGGACGCCTGCACAATGCCATCGTGCGCCCACGAGTGTTGGACTTACTACAGCAAGCGCCTTACTACAAATTGGTTTTATTCCGCTCCCCTGCAGGTTACGGAAAAACCACCATGGCAGCGCAGTGGCTATCCGATAAACCAAACGTCGGTTGGTACAGCATTGATGACAGCGATAACGACGGCTTTCGTTTTGTGAACTACCTGCTTCAAGCATTAAACAAAGCCACCAACTTCAGTTGCTCTAACGCACAAAAACTGGCGGAAAAACGCCAGATCTCTTCTCTACGTTCTTTATTCAGCGAAGTATTCGCGGAAATGGCTGATTTTCATCAAGAGTGCTACGTGGTGCTGGATGACTATCACTTGATCACCAACGATGAAATTCATGAATCCATGCGTTTCTTCTTAAAACACATGCCAGACAACCTCACCGTTGTGGTAACAAGTCGTGCAGCGCCGCCTCTGGGTACTGCAAACTTACGTGTTCGTGATTTAATGATCGAAATCGGCAACGAGATGTTGGCGTTCGATACCGAAGAAACGACTCGCTTCTTTAATCAGCGTATTGCCGATGGCATCGACGAAGACATGGCAAACAGCCTCAGAACCTATGTGGAAGGTTGGCCATCGGCGATGCAGTTGATCGCGTTACAAGCGCAACATCAAAACCGTACATTGGCACAAACCGTAGAGTCGGTATCGCAGTTCAATCACGCGCATTTGTGGGATTATCTAGTCGAAGAAGTATTCGACTTGCTCGATCACGAAACTCGTCACTTCTTGATGCAAGTGTCCGTGCTTGACCACTTCAATGATGAGTTGGTGTTTGCCCTCACCCAACGCGAAGATGCGCTTGGTTTGATCGAATCATTAAACCGCTACGGCTTATTCATCTACCCACTCGAAGGGGAGCAAAACTGGTTCCGATTCCATAACTTATTTGGCGAGTTTTTGTCTCATGAGCGCCAAGCGCGTATTCCCCAGCAAGAAAAAGACCTCCACCGCAATGCAGCTGTTGCCTGGTTACAACAAAAAGCACCGCACCAAGCGATTCACCATGCACAAAAGTCGAACGATAAAGATTTGGTGGTAGAAATTCTAAACGAATTCGGCTGGAAGATGTTTAACCAAGGCGAGCTCAGCACGCTGGAGAGCTCAATTAATAAGTTGGATGCTGAGCTTCTGTTCAGCCACCCAAAACTTACGATGCTCCGAGCTTGGTTGGCTCAAAGTCAGCACCGTTATAACCAAGTAGGCCACCTGCTTGAAGAAGCGGAAGAAGAGCATAAAAAGCGTAACATTGAGTTAGATATTCATTATCAAGGTCAAGCAAACGCGCTGCTTGCTCAAGTAGCTATCAACAGCAACCAGCCAGAGAAAGCACTCGAATTAGCGGAGCTAGCACTTAGCCAACTTGATAACACGATTTACCGTAGCCGCATTGTGGCAACTTCGGTTGTTGGCGAAGTTAACCACGTGCTAGGTAAACTCGACCGCGCGTTACCGATGATGCAACAAACCGAGAAGCTGGCTCGTCAGTACCAAGTTTACCACCAAGCGTTATGGGCGATTTTACAACAAAGCGAGATTTTGATTGCGCAAGGTTACGTACAAGCCGCCTTTGAGCTGCAAGATTCCGCATTCCGTTTGATTGAAGATCAGCAACTTCAACATGTTCCTCTGCACGAGTTTTTGCTGCGTATTCGTGCGCAAGTGCTTTGGTGCTGGAACCGACTTGATGAAGCAGAGGAGTGTGCCTACCGAGGTCTACAAATTCTCGAAAACCATTCGCCAAGTAAGCACTTACACAGCTACTCGATGCTGGCGCGTATTGCGGTTGGCCGTGGCGAGCTAGACAAAGCCGGTAAATTCATTGAGCACATTCAACATTTGATGAAGCAGTCGACTTACCACGTAGATTGGACAGCAAACGCTTCACTATCGTTGATCCTATTTTGGCAAGCGCGCGGTAACACCGATGCAATGCAAGAATGGCTCAACACTGCGGTTCGTCCTGAATCGGCATGCAACCACTTTTCACAATTGCAATGGCGTAACATTGCACGCGCACACATCAACTTAGGTCAATATACCGAAGCGCGCGCAGCATTGGATTTCCTCCAAAGTGAAGCTCGTCGAACCAACCTGATCACAGATACTAATCGCAACTTAGTGGTCGAAGCGGTGTTTGCTGCTCGTCAAAAAGACGAAGAGCAAGCAAAAGCTTTGCTAAAAGAAGCGTTAGTGATGACAAACCAGACGGGGATGGTAGGTAATTTCCTCATTGATGGCGCCACCATTGGCGGGCTACTGGAGAAGTTAAGCCTCCGCCATGAGTTAGGCGATCTAGAACGTCACCGCGCTCAACAATTGATGAAGGATATTTCCTCCAATCAGCGCAGCCGCTCTATTCACTTTGATGAAGACTTCATTGAGAAGCTGGTAAACCACCCTAACGTACCGGAACTGGTTCGCACAAGCCCACTGACTCAACGTGAGTGGCAGGTGCTTGGTTTGATTTATTCTGGTTTCAGCAATGAGCAAATCGCGCAAGAGCTTGATGTGGCAGGCACCACGATTAAAACTCACATTCGCAACTTGTACCAAAAGCTCAATATCGCCAATCGTAAAGAGGCCATTGTGACAGCTGAAAATTTACTCCAGTTGATGGGGTACTGATCAGCTCAAGAAAACAGATTAAAACCTAAAGTGAAATACAAGGGGTTGGCGTGATGCGTCAGCCCTTTTTTATGAGTCTAGAACGAGGGAAGTGCAATTTGCAAAGCACGTAAGTAACGTTGTTCATATAAAAAATAGCCAACCGCAATAATCGCGATTGGCTTATATTTAGTGTGAACAAATTGTATTCACTAACAACGTCAGTTGGCTAGGTGACCCTCGGCTTAAGAAGGGTCGAGCAGTATTATGCATTAATCATGCCAAAATGCAAAGACTTATTTTTGGGCACAGGATCTCATATAAAGTGAATTTGTCTATATAAAATATAGCAAAACGCAAATTCAATTATCAAATTGCATTTGCATAATGCAACAAACGTGGCCATTGATAGTACAGTTAATCATCTCAATAATGTAAACCAAATATTAAGATATCGTTGTATTTGAATCACCTCATTACCTGTAACAAAAATAAGCAATTACTTGGATATAAAACCCAGTAGCTACAGCACTATTTCATACTTTTTTCGTCGCAATGTTTGTATACTCTGTGCCATCGAAACGACTTAGCATTAGAGCAATGAACTACTTAATTACTTTCTTCAAAGGAATCGCCATGGGCGCAGCAGATGTTGTTCCTGGCGTATCAGGCGGCACCATCGCGTTTATCACCGGCATTTACGATACGCTGCTTGAGAGCATTCGACGCATTAACCCATCACTTTTCTCTATTTGGCGAAAAAAAGGGGTTAAAGCCGCCTTTAATCACATCAACGGTTTCTTCCTTATCGCTCTGTTTGCCGGTATTTTCACCAGCATTGCTACGCTAGCAAAGTTGATCACTTGGCTTCTTGACACACACCCCATCCCACTTTGGTCATTTTTCTTTGGTCTGATTTTGGTATCGGTCTATCACATTATTCGTCAGGTTGAACAACGTGATCTTATCCGCTTTGTGACTTTACTTGTTGGTGTCGGGTTTGCTTACAGCATCACCGTGCTTAAACCTCTGCACATGGAACCAACGGCTATTAACACATTGTTCGCTGGTGCTATCGCGATTTGCGCGATGATCTTACCGGGCATCTCTGGCAGCTTTATCTTGTTATTGATTGGGATGTATGCGCCAGTATTAGCCGCCGTGAAAGGTTTCCAAGTCGATACATTGGCGCTGTTTTTGTCAGGTTGTGTGATTGGTTTGCTGTCCTTTTCGCATCTATTGTCGTGGTTACTACGCAAGTTCCGCGATTTCACTCTGATGTTTTTGACTGGATTAATGATTGGTACGTTGCCAAAGATTTGGCCTTGGAAAGAAACCATCACTTGGCGCACCAATTCAAAGGGTGAGCAAGTGCCCTTGCTACAGCACAACCTATCACCATTTGAATTTGAACACGTGACGTCACAACCTTCTCAGTTAGTGCTTGCCGTTGTGATGATGCTTGCTGCCATTGCGCTGGTTTTGAGCCTCGAAAAATTTGCAGATTCAGACAAGTAACTGCGGTATCAAATCAATACGGAATCAACAAACAAGAACGGAGCCAATTGGCTTCGTTTTTGTTTGTTGGCTAAGAGAAAATCATCGCAATTGAAAATCTTTATGGGCTTGATTCAACAACCCCTACACCGCGCGGTTATTTTGATCTCTGTCATCAAGGCACAACGCACAATTTATCTAGGCCACGAGTTGGCGAATGACGCTTCTGTGCTACGATGCAGGTAATGTTAAGTGATAAATGCTGAACCTTAATGAAAGTGTTACAAATCGCCGCTGTTTCAGCCGCACTAGTTGCGGGATTTTATGCCCCAACTTTACTAAAAAGCTTTTCTTCATCCACTCCGATCAAACCGATAGATGAGTATTGCTTTCTCTCTACTGCCTCGTGCGTTCAAGAGAATGTTACGATGACGCTCAACGCAGATACTGCTCAACCCTTGGTCCCTACTACTCTGAATGTTGAGTGGCACACAAGCGATGCTGAGCAACTCGTCCTAAGCCTTTCAGGAAGAGAAATGGAGATGGGAGAACCCAAGTTTTTACTGAAGCAAGTCGCTCCCGGTCGATATCAAGGTGACATCATTCTGCCGGTTTGCACTCAAGACGCCATGACATGGGTTGGTGAACTCAGTGATGGAGAGAGTACCGTTTACCCTGCTATAAAAATGCAAAGATAAGGAATCGTTATGAGCCGCAATTGGTCCCTATTTCTCGTAGTTGCTTTCGCCCTCGGGTTTGGCGTAAAAAGCTATTTAGATAATCAGAAAACGAAGCCAGAGCAAGTGGATAGTTCCACGTCTCAACAAACGGTATTGTTTGGGGAAAATAACCAAGCCGTCAATATCTTCGATGTGAATGATCCTCGCATTCGAGTCGTCTATTTTGGTTTTACTCGCTGCCCGGATGTTTGCCCAACTTCGCTTGCTATGCTAGCAGGAGCCCTAAATCAGATCGATGAAGCGCAAAAAGCGCAACTGCGCCCAATGTTCATTTCTTTAGATCCAGAGCGTGATGAAGCCGATGCCTCGGCGAAATATGCCCATTACTTCCATCCTATGATTGAAGGCCTATCAGCACCGCTTGATGTAACCACACCTCTGGCACACAACTATGGCGTAATTTTCCGAAAAACCGAATTGGAAGGCTCGGAGCTCAAATACACGCTTGATCACAGCTCTTACTTTTACTTCTTGAAGCCGGATGGCACGTTAATCACCAAGGTACCGCATACACTCTCGCCGGCACCGATTGTTGAAGCCATTTCAAAACTGACGACTGAAGGCTCCTCAAATGACAGTTAAGTCAGCGCTGAAACAGTTTTTCAGTTTCCTAACTCAAACCAACCCCAATGTCGAACAAGACGTCGATACGATCATTGACGCCATTGGGGGGATAGAAAACCTGCTAGAAACTGGAGCATGCGCGACTCGGCTGCGTCTTACCCTTAGAACGACGTCCATCATCGATAAAAATGCACTCAAAAATCATGGCGCACATGGCGTCGTGATACTGGATGAGCGTCATGTCCAAATCATATACGGCTTAAAAGCCAACACGTATTCGCAGATAATGGAAGAGCGCATCAACAAACAAAGCTAATATTTTCGCAGTATAGCTACCCTCTAAGATAAAGGGCGGCTATACTCTCTTGGCTTAATTAATTCACTTATTTATTAACCAACGAAGAGGACACATGATGATTGTATTGAATAACACTAACTGGGCATCGCAAGGGTAAACCTAACCGCACCAACTCTGTGGCATAGCCACAATTCCCCTTCTCTGCCCGGTCTTCACCGGGGTCAACTCTATCCGAATTAGACCCTAATGCGATTTGTATTAAGGCGCTTTTTTGCGTCTGGGATAATTCAACAATGAATCAAACACATACTTTTTGTGACACATTAATTTCAACTTCAAACCCACTAAAACGATTGGGTTGGAAACCATTTTTTCAGCAACAACTGACACTAGACGATTACGACGACACTATCTTTGCACGTGTGATTGCGCATCACCGAAGTGGTTACCTATTGGCGACAGAAACGGGGCAAGTCCACCTCAATGCCCACCACTCTCTACCCAATATGGCCGTCGGAGACTGGGTTATCTTAAATGACGATCAGCAATTTGTTCGCTTACTGGATCGCTTGAGCCTCTTTAGCCGCAAAGCAGCAGGTAGCAAAGTGGCAGAGCAACTCATCGCCGCAAATGTGGATACCGTTTTTATCGTCTGTTCCCTTAACGACGACTTCAATTTAAGTCGTATTGAACGCTATCTCGCCTTGGCTCATGAAGCCGAAGTCGAACCCGTCATCGTGCTTTCCAAAGCCGATTTGTGTGGCAACATTGATGAACTAAAAAGCCAAGTACAGAAGCTCGACCCTCTATTAGTCATAGAGACAGTCAACGGCTTAGAAACAGAGAGTGCTTCTAAACTCATGAGCTGGTGCGAAGAAGGACAAACCGTCGCTTTTATCGGTTCTTCAGGCGTTGGCAAATCAACTCTTGTGAATGCATTACTCGGGCAGCAAGAACAGGCGACTGGGCATATTCGTGAAGACGATAGCAAAGGGCGACATACAACCACATCGCGCTCTATCCATCTATTACCTGATGGCGGCATCTTGATTGATACTCCGGGAATGCGCGAGCTTCAACTAGCAGACTGCGAAGTGGGCGTCAGTGAAGCATTTTCTGACATTGAGGGTCTCGCTCAACGTTGTCGCTTTGGTGATTGCCAGCATCAAACTGAGCCGGGTTGCGCAGTTCAAGCTGCGATTGAAAATGGCAAACTGGAGGTTCGTCGTTTCAATAACTATCAAAAACTATTGCGAGAACAAGCCTTTAACGGCGCGACTTTGGCAGAACAACGAGCTCAAAGTCGACAGTTCGGGAAACTCACTCGAAATGCCATGAGTGATAAGCGCAGGCGCCAACAAAGTTATTGATTTGTTACGTTTGAGTTGTCAATAAAATCAAAGGAGACGAAAGTCTCCTTTTTAACAACTTTATTAAAAACCATTACTCATAACTAATGATAATTTTCAACATAAAAATCTTATTTAAATAACATTGAGCAAACATTTAATCCAAAAACAAACTAAAACTAGACACAAAATATTACCAAGCTAAGATATGTGATATTCAGCAAGAAAATGGCTGAATTTATAAAAACAGGATAATTGATAATCATGTGTCTTAGTGACCAGAAGCAATGCTCACCCCTTGCAATACAAGGGCATTATCGCCGTGTAATGATGGACTATTGCCCTGCTCGCTCTGGCATAAAATTGCAGGAATGATGTATGCAACACAACAGCCTCGTTGCCCGATTTGCTCGTGGTAACCTCGTCGTCCAGATCCTTGTCGGTATTGTCTTTGGTATTTTGCTCGCCACAATTTCCCCAAGCCATGCCGAAAGTGCAGGATTAATTGGTAGCCTTTTTGTTGGTGCTCTTAAAGCGATCGCGCCAATCCTTGTGTTTATTTTGGTTGCCGCTTCAATTGCGAACCAAAAGAAAAACCAGCACACGTACATGCGTCCAATCGTTGTACTGTACCTGATGGGTACGTTCTTCGCGGCGCTATCAGCAGTGGTTCTAAGCTTCCTTTTCCCGACCAATTTAACGCTTGTCACCGGCGCTGAAGGTGCAACGCCACCTCAAGGTATTGCTGAAATTCTACGCACACTGTTGTTTAAACTGGTCGACAACCCAGTAAATGCACTAGTAGAAGCAAACTACATCGGCATTCTTGCTTGGGGGGTGGGTCTGGGTCTTGCGCTACACCACGCATCTGCAACAACGAAAGCCGTGTTTGAAGATCTCAGCCACAGCGTGTCTCACATTGTTCGCTTTATCATTCGTCTTGCACCATTTGGTATCTTTGGTCTGGTTGCTTCAACGTTCGCAACAACAGGCTTTAGCGCACTAGCAAGCTACGCACACCTTCTGGCGGTTCTTCTTGGCGCAATGATGATCATCGCACTCGTTGTAAACCCGGCGATCGTGTTCGTTAAAACTAAGCAAAACCCTTACCCACTTGTATTCCGTTGCCTACGTGAAAGTGGTGTAACCGCGTTCTTCACTCGTTCAAGTGCGGCGAATATCCCAGTAAACATGGCATTATGTGAGAAGCTAAAACTGGACGAAGATACGTACTCAGTATCTATCCCACTAGGTGCGACCATTAACATGGCTGGTGCTGCAATCACTATCACAACGCTAACGCTTGCAGCTGTGCACACTATGGGTATTGAAGTTGATCTACTGACTGCGCTACTGCTCAGTATTGTGGCTGCGGTTTCTGCATGTGGCGCATCAGGTGTTGCAGGTGGCTCGCTACTACTTATCCCACTTGCGTGTGGTCTGTTTGGTATCTCAAACGACGTAGCAATGCAGGTTGTAGCGGTTGGCTTCATCATCGGCGTGATTCAAGACTCTGCTGAAACTGCACTAAACAGTTCAACAGACGTTGTCTTCACAGCAGCAGTTTGTAAATCAGAACAGCAAAAAGCTCAGTAAGACTGACAGAACAAATAGAAAGGGGAGCCGATGATGGCTCCCCTTTTTATATACTAATTATTTGCGCTCAATTACGCGGTGGCCAGAGCCACCTCTTCAATTGAGAAATGCTTACTTGGCTCAACAAACTCTTGCTGTGCCGCGATAGTTTGCAGCTCCCACTCCCCTGCATGGTAAGTGGCGCTTAATACCCCGTAACACGCGTCATGGCAGTGTTGGAAAGCTTGTTTAGGAGACCAACCCTTCAATAATCCAGCGGTGAAGATAGCCGAGATAAGATCACCCACACCCACAGGCTGTTTGGCAAACTCAAACTGAGGACGCTTCGCTAAGTAAATGCCTTCTTGCGTTGCCAGTAACATGTTGAAGCTGCCATTCTCTAGGCAGTAAAGGTGCTTCACTAGCACTATTTTTGGACCTTTCGCTAGTGCACGTTGGCATGCCGTGATCGCATCGTCTAACGAGTGGATTTCCATCTCTGCAAATTGGCTTAGCTCGAACTGGTTAGGCACGATCACATCTGCCATTGGCATCAGACGGTTTAACAAGTTTTCTGCAATACCCGGCGCCACAATACAGCCTTTGTCTGGCGCGCCCATCACAGGGTCGCAAACATAAAGTGCCTTCGGGTTCGCTTGCTTCACCTTCGTCACGGTTTCTTCGACAGCAAGGCACTGCTCTGCGCTGCCTTGGTAGCCCGTCAACACCGCTTGGCACTTTTCCAATGCACCGATGTTACTAAGACCACGAACTAACTCGCTGATGTCTTCAGCCGCAAACGCTCGCCCAGTCCAGCCTTCTTGATACTGCGTGTGGTTAGAAAATTGAACGGTATGAATCGGCCATACTTCGAAGCCCATGCGTTGCATTGGGAAAACGGCACTGCTGTTACCAGCATGACCAAAAGAAACATGAGATTGTATAGAGAGGATACCTTGCATAGTACCTTACCTCTTATTGTTGTTATCGATAGTTCAAAGACAGCGGCAAGCGCCAGTTTTGCGAAACCAGTAGTGTATCCGACAAACCAAGATTCTCTAACTCAATTCTCGTTAACTTCTTCAGAGTAAGTTGGAGCGCTGGTTTTCAACACCATCTTCTTGATTTCCATTTTGTCTTTATTCAGTGCGATTTCTAGGGTATCTCCTTCCCTTATCCCGAGTTGAGTCAGGATTACGCTTGGAATGACTACGGCGGTATCGTCACCGATTTTAACAGGTTGACTTATCATCTTTCGTCCTCCAAATGTCGAAAATGAGTTTTCACATCATTGGATATTTATTCCCAAGAGCCTTGTTCTGACTTGGGCTTGGCATAAGCGCCTAAAAACAAAGAGCCTTCCACACCGCGTTTGGGAAGGCTCTTTCATTATTATTTTTTAATTTGCTAAAGGCTCATGCTTGGCAGCAATCAGACCGTAAGCACTCCAGCCTAGGAAGGTGACGATTGAGCCCCACATCATCGCTTCGTAGCCGGAACCATATAGCGCGTAGAAGCTGTATAGGGAACCAATCAGAGCGATAATGTTGGTGGTTTTCATCTCGCGCTCTGGCACGTGCGCCACTTGCTGCATGATGAAAATTGCGCCCATACATAGGATGTAAGGAATAACGTTCGTTACTACCGCTAGGTTAACCAGCGCTTCGAACTGCTCGTTCAGCGTTGGAGAAATAGTCATTAAAGACAGCACCGATTGGATAACCGTGATGGCCACCATACCTTTGATTGGCGTACCACGTTTGTCCACTTGAGAGAACAATTTAGGGAAGAAGCCCGCATCAGAAGATGATTTGAACACTGACGCGATAGTGAACTGCCAACCTAATAGAGAACCCGCACAAGCCAATACCGCCATACCAGCAACCGCTTTACCTGCTGCTGAGCCAAGCATCACAGACCATACGGTTGAGAATGGCGCGGTAGAAGCGGCAAGCTCAGAGTTTGCAACGATACCAGAACAGATGTTTGTCGATACAATGTAAACCACCGCAGCAATCAACGTACCGCCCAATACTGCGATTGGTACGTTCTTCTCTGGGTTTTCTACTGCTTCAGAGTTCGCACAAGCCGATTCAAGACCAAGAAACGCCCATAGTGTCATGGCAATAGAAGCACTCACAGCTTCACCAAATGGTAGGTGGTGTGGGTTCCAAGCTTCTATGTACATGGTTGGGTTAAACCAGAACCAACCAACAATACCTAGCGAACATACCGGTAGGATCACACCCCATACCGTGAAGGTACCGATTTGACCTGTGATTTTCGCACCACCGAAGTTAGCGAAAGTACAAATCCAAAGAATGGCGATGGTGTACAAACAGGTTTCGACCGGAGATAGGGTCACTTCAAAAAATGCCGAGCCGTAACCCACACAGGTAATCGCTATCGCAATATTCGCAATAAGGAGCGACAAACCGTAAGTCCAGCCCGCCATAAACGCACCAGATTTACCGAATGCGTAAGACGCGTAACCGTTCATACCGCCGTCACGTTTACTAAAGCGACCACATTTTGCAAACACATAAGCCAACGCCAAAGAGCCCGCTGCCGTGATCAGCCAAGACAACACAGAAATGGTGCCAACTTGCGCCAGTTTACTTGGCAGCATGATGATACCGGAGCCAGCCATGTTGATGAACGTCAGAATGGTTAACTGCACCACCGACATTTTTTTAGTTTCAGTACTCATAAATTATTCTCCACGAATAAGCGGTTCGCACCGACGCCGGACGTGGTGCGAACGGGTAGATTAATCTTTTAGGACATAGCAATGTGCGGTAGTGCGACCGTCGACATCTTCAAGGTACACACCTTGAATTTCTGGCGCGAAGCCTGGGAATCGGTTGATGCCTTCTTCTAGAGATAAGAAGTAATCCACCACCTGTTGAGTCCAGATTTCACCAGTGATCACACAGATAATGCCTGGAGGGTAAGGTAGTGCACCTTCGGCGGCTACGCGGCCGACGGCCTCTTTAAGTGGTAGATAATCGCATTCACCGCGGAAGTATTTACGTGTTGCCACGTCTGGTTTGTGAACCATTTGTGGGAAGTATTCACTGCGGAACATCGCTTTTTGTAGCTGTTTCACGTTCAGCTCTTTGTACATGTCATGCATTTCCTGACATAGCTGACGGATGGTGTAACCACGGTAGCGCTCTTTGTTCGCTTCGTAGACGCCTGGTAGCACGATACTGAGAGGTGCATCATCACGAATGAATTTTTCAAATCGGTTGATTTGCGCGACAAGGTGACGGATCTTACCCATATCTTCCGCTGGAGTGAGTAGGAACAAGATGGAATTCAAGTCACACTTCTCAGGGATGATGCCGTTTTCGCGAAGGAAGTTCGCCAATAGCGTTGCCGGAATACCGAAATCTGCGTAGCTGCCGTCTTCGGCAATACCTGCCGTGGTTAGCAACAATTTACATGGGTCAACAAAGTATTGACCTTCGCCATAACCTTCAAACTTGTGCCAATTTGCATCTGGCTCGAACATGAAGAACTTCTTGTTGGTCGCGATCACATCAGTGTCGTAACTGCCCCAAGGTTGACCTTCAATTTCATTTGGAATGAACGGACGAATTAACTCACAACTTTTGAGAATTTCTTTACGCGCTTCGATACCTGTCTTAACTGCGTCGCTCCATAAACGTAAGCCTGCTTCACCATCGTGGATCTTCGCGTTCACATCCAATGCAGCAAACAACGCATAGAAAGGAGATGTCGATGCGTGCATCATAAACGCGTTGTTAAAGCGTTTGTGATTGCAGTAACGAGCTTGGCCTTTGATATGGCGGTCTTTTTTGTGGATTTGCGACGTTTGAGAGAAGCCAGCTTGTTGCTTGTGAACTGACTGAGTCACGATCACACCCGCATCTTCTGGTTTCAGATCCAGTAGCAGTGGCGAACAATCTTTCATCATAGGGATGAACTGCTCGTAGCCTACCCATGCCGAGTCAAACAAGATGTAGTCACAAAGGTGGCCAATCTTATCCATGACGTAACGAGCATTATAAATTGTACCGTCGTAAGTCCCCAACTGGATGATGGCCAGGCGGAACGGACGTTCATCTCGTGCACGCTCTGGAGATACTTTCGCGATTTGAGCACGAATATACTCTTCATCAAAACAGTGCTCATCCATACCACCAATGAAGCCCCAAGGGTTACGCGCCGTTTCTAGATAAACTGGCATACCACCCGCTTGGATTAACGCGCCGTGGTGATTCGACTTGTGGTTATTGCGGTCGAACAATACCAAATCGCCTTCAGTTACTAGCGCGTTACACACCACTTTGTTTGAAGCAGAAGTACCGTTGAGTACGAAGTAAGTTTTGTCAGCGTTAAATACTTTTGCAGCGTGTGCTTGCGCTTGGTGTGCAGAACCTTCGTGGATCAGTAAGTCACCTAAGTCCACGTCCGCGTTACACAAGTCGCTACGGAATAGGTTTTCGCCAAAGAAATCGTAGAATTGTTTACCAGCAGGGTGCTTTTTGAAGAACTGACCACCTTGGTGCCCTGGACAGTCAAACGCCGAGTTACCCATCTCAACGTAGTGCGTTAATTGCTTGAAGAAAGGAGGGAGCAGACGACACTCATATTTAGTCACAGCTTCATTAATTTGACGGCAGTAGTAATCGATAGATTGTCTTTCTAAATCAATAACCCCCGTTAACCAAACGTAATCTTCTGCCGAAACTGGAGTTTCATCGGTCACTAAGAAAACAGGAATTCCGTACCCTGTTTCCGAAATCATTCTGTGCAGACCCGCTTTAATGTCTGCTGACGTAATAATAGCCGCACCAACGTCGGTTAATTCAACTTGTTCTAAAGGCAGTAAGTGACGATTAAATTGTTCATCTAAAGATTCAGCTAATAAGCTAAAGTCTTCAGGCATGTAATTACTAACACCTATAATTAAACGTTTCATTTGAAATATCTCTTTTTGTTCTTTAAAAATGACAAGGACAGATATTACAAACGAAATATTTATTTAAAATTCAAATTACAAATTTCGTGATTAAATTTTCATATTTAAAAGACTTATTTTATCGAATTAAAATTTAGAGACTTTCATCACTTTCCAGCTTTTATCTCAATGATATTGAAACGCACCTAAAAGGAAAGAACCTTCAATAATTATGTGACAACGCCCATTATTAAAAAGAAGGTTATTATAAGAAAATAAAGTTTTGAGATTTCCATCACTATATAATAAATTAAATTATATTATTGCAGTTTAAAACACTCCACTTTTAACCAAATTTAAACACATAATAAAAGAGCCATCAACACATGTCTTGATGGCTCTTTACTTTGGATATAAAGAAAAAACAACTTAATTGAATAAATGACTATCTAGCTTGACTCCACCATTCGACCATTGCTGATAACGCTTTACAGACATGCCTGACGAGTACATGGTATGTTTACAATCCATACACTCAACAAAATACAACCCACTCATTCCTGCCATAACGTGCAGCCTTCGGCTATCGCAGCGCTTGCAGGACAGGCGCTTTACTTTGGTGTTGACGTCAATACGCCGAGCAAAGTTTAACGTTTCGTGAGAGCATAAAGCGTCAACAGCACTATCTTTAAAAGGATGCTCACTAAGTAAATAATTAATGGCGTAATCGTACACCGGGGGGATTGAAGATTTTCCACTTTCAATATTACTTATCTTAGCAACGGAAACGCCTAATAAAGAAGCGAACTCAGCCTTACTGTACTCTAAGATAAATCTTGAAGAGATGAATTTGTCTGCACTAATGATTCTCAACATACACAAATCTCTAATAGAAATAAAAACAGAGCAAACTAATTCGCTCCATTTCTGCTGAAACATGTAATGAAAAAGTTACTTCCTAGTGTAATTCTGCATATTATCTATGCTATTTTATTTTGTACGTCATCTTGCGCCTAATTAATTATAAAATCAATAATCCATGCCTAAATATAAAAACACAATTTAAGATTTATAATACAATTTTTAATTTACATTATTAGATAAAGTAATGAATACTATTCACCTATTACTCTGGGCATCAAGTATTGCTCTTCAATCATTATTACTATCAATTGAAGAGACTTGATTTGAGCCCAACAGGAGAAGTAGATAAAGAGGGAAATCCCTCTATTTGAAGATAAACATATCCCATCTTAGCGAAGCACTAAAAATGTGTTGAAAAATCGAATAAATAGTATGCAGTCCAGTAAATGAATCGCTTAGATAAGTTTACAGTCTGTAATTGTGATCGACAGAGATACTGAGACAGAAAGGCAAAAGAAAAGCCTCAATTATGAGGCTTATGGATAAGATAAATTATGGTTGAAGGAAATTCTGCGTGAAATCGAGCGCCTCTTTAGAGAGCTTTTTTTCGGTAGACGATGTGGTTGTCTGCCCTTCCGTCGTTGCGGTCGTCATGTCAGGCTGGAAGTTCGGCGCCGATGCTTCATCCCATGCGTTAGCATCGTCTTTATTTTCGTCACTCAGCACCGCGTTAAGTTCCTCCTCTGCAGGAAAATACGCTTCGCGTTTGTACACCTTGTTCAGCGCCCGAATAATGGAATGCTTTCTTACCATCCCTGACGCCAGCTTTCTTTGCAACGGTTTCGCTATAGATTGCAATCCAACGACGACGTCAACACCAATATTAGTCGCCACTTCGTCACGCAACGTACGCGCTGGCTGATACCCCATATTGGCAGCAAGAAACAGCCAAACATAAGCAATCGCATTGCCTGTTTTACCTTTGTCCTTCCACGCTTCGCCAGCATGATACATCGCCTCGGCGCTGCCACCTTCTGCGGCCCTTTCAAGCCAATAGCAGCCTTTGACCATGCTTTTTTCTGTACCAACACCATTTAGGTAACATAAGCCAACTTGGATCTTTCCGTCCGCACTGTCTTTTTCAGCCGCTTTCATAAACCAATAAAGTGCATCTGCACTGCGTCCTGCACTATTGTCTGGTGAAAGTTGCCACTCACCCATGTAAAGCATGGCATCAATGCAGCCTTCCTCGGCTGCGGTTTCAATCAGTTGGTTACCTTTGGGAATATTTTTTTCCGTTCCGCGACCAAAAACCAACGCTTTGCCTGTCGCAAATTTTGCTTCGGTATCCCCTTCCATTCCGGCAATGGCGGTACGCCAAAAGTTTGCCTGCTCTTTTAAAATCACATCTTCACGCATGCGCTCACTCAAGCGAACAATACCGTACATTCCCGTCACATTGTCCAACTTAGCGGCTTTATCATACCAATACAGCGCTTGACGAATGTTGTCCTTCTCAGCTTCTTTCGCTAGAAATAAAATGGTGGGGATATGCCCGGTTTCTGCTTTGAACTCACGCTCTTTACGCTCTTGCTCTCGCGCTTTTTGCATCGCCTTTCGATAAGCGGCTTCGCGAGCTTTCCTCTCTGCCTCGAGTCTCTGTTTCCGCATCGACAACGAGATCATCCACACAAATATCAGGACGAGTGAAAGGCCAGTTGCCGCAATGGCAATGCCCATACTACTCATAAATAGCCTCTTTTGGTTTCAGGGCCCAATTCATCTCCCTCTCAGGGAAATCTTAAGATTACGCGCCGACATAACGCCGACTACCTTCATTATATAACGACCACTTAGCGAAAATCTGAAGCTTGCCAAGACTTAATGGCGGTATTTTATTCAATATCACTGCAACTTATTTTTAATTAAAAAATATCACTGCGATTTTTATAGAACTTAATCACGGTTTTGGGGCTGAGATATTCTCCTCCCCTATCATCCCCCCTTGCTCCTCCTATAAAAATTTACATTTTAATGATGTGCAGAAGCTCTCACTATGCGTCTGTTTTATTATTTAATTTGTGAACAAAATCGACTGTGACAGAAAATTTTCACTTGTAAAAAACTTAACTGCCTGCTCTCACATTTTGCTGATGATTCAGTGTATTAGCATCTAGTTGAACATTTCCTTTTTCGGCATCTGCCTTTCTAGCGTGTGCGAAACCTTCTTGATGACTGAGTCAGCGAAGGCAGCGCGCAGCTCAATATCAATTCAATAACAATGGATTTGTAAACGTGGACAATAAGACATTTAAATTATCAACAATTGCCAAAACCGTACTGCCTTTGATTTCCGTCGCAGTCATCAGCGGTTGTGGTAGTGATAGCACGAACGAAGATACGACGAACCCGGGCTCAGGCTTGTACCCTGCGGGAGAGAACGAGGTCGTCATTTATTACAAACGCGATGTGGCGTCCGCTTCAACGGCCAGCGACTACGAAGGTTGGGGCTTGCACCTGTGGAACGGTGAAGGCTGTACCAGCACAGATTTAGACGCAATGGGCATTCCTGGCACAGGAACGGATTGGTCGGCACCGCATCCATTCGATGGCATCAACGACACCTACGGTGCTTACTACGTACTGAAAGTGAACCCAGATGCCTCTGACCCACACGAATGCATGAACTTCATTCTGCACAAAGGTGATGAGAAAGCATTCGGCAGTGCAAACTCAAAAGTAGAGCTGACGAAAATCGGCGAATCTAAAGGGTTGTTTGGCTTCCACGGCAGCAGTGAACTTTACTACGAGCCAATCGAAGAACGCCCTGTTGATATTGATGGTCAAAAAGCGCATTGGCTAGATGCCAACACCATCGCGTGGGAAGCGGCGGCCAATGCGGATTCCATGAAGCTGTTCTACAGCCTCAGCAACGACATTAAAATGGATGAAGACAAGCAAATCTCCGGTGGCACAGCGGTTGAGTTGACGAAAGCAGGTGATTTATCTGATGGTCTGAAATCACGCTTCCGTCACCTTGCTAGCCTCCAAGCTGCAGGCATTGATGTCGATGACGCGACCCTACGCACGATCCTGAAGTCACAAATCGTTATGGTAGCTTACAACGCAAATGGTGACGTCATTTCTGCAACTGAAGTGCAAAAGCCGGGCGTTTTGGATGCGGTGTTTGCCGATTCCAAGGCAGGTAACGCGATTGGTCAAGAACTCGGCGCAATTGTGGAAGGCGGTGCCGCGACCTTCAAGCTATGGGCGCCAACTGCTCAAGATGTTGATCTTATTATCTACGATGAAAACTTAGCGGAAGAAGCTACCGTTGCAATGACAGAAGATCCAGCAACAGGTATCTGGGCTTCTGAGGCACAAAGTAATGTTGTTAACAAATACTATCGCTACCAAGTTAAGGTGTACCACCCTACAACTGGGGTCGTTGAAACGCGTTTGGTAACAGACCCATATTCAATGAGCTTGTCTAAGAATTCACGATACTCGCAAGTGGTTGATTTAGATGATCCAAGCTTAATGCCTCAAGATTGGAAAAACTACGCACGCCCAACGGTTAAAAAAGACGAAGACCACGTCCTTTACGAGTCACACATTCGTGATTTCAGCTTTAACGACAGCAAAGGCACACCAAGTCTTGATGGCAAATATCTTGCCCTTACAGAACCTGAGCGTGAGTCTGTTTCTCATTTACAAGCCTTAAAAGATGCAGGCCTAACAACGCTGCATATCCTACCAGCATTTGATATTGCAACCGTGGATGAAGACGCCGACAAACGAGTCGATATCACCGACACCGTGGGTAAACTTTGTGGCATCAAGCCAGAAGCGTCCATCTGTGAGACCGAAGACGACGGCAAAGTGATTGAAGAGGTATTAAACAGCTACGACCCAACAACGGGCAAAGCACAAGCGTTGATGAACGATCTTCGCATGCTAGACAGCTTCAACTGGGGTTACGACCCATACCACTACACCGTGCCAGAAGGCAGTTATGCGACCGATCCTAACGGTTCTAAACGTATCCTTGAGTTCCGCGAAATGGTTCAAGCGACGCATAAAATGGATCTGAAATTGGTCATGGACGTGGTGTACAACCACACGAATGCATCCGGTGTGAACGAAAAATCAGTACTGGATAAAATTGTCCCTGGGTACTACCACCGCCTAAACGTCAACACTGGCGGCGTAGAAAACTCAACCTGTTGTGATAACACCGCAACCGAGAACCTAATGATGGGTAAACTGATGGTTGACTCATTGATGGTGTGGGCGGATGACTATAAAGTCGATGGTTTCCGTTTTGACCTTATGGGCCACCAGCCGAAAGATGTCATGGTCTACGCACTTGAAAAAGTCCGTGAAATTGATCCGAATACTTTGTTCTACGGCGAAGGCTGGGACTTCGGTGAAGTTGCGCAAAACGCTCGCTTCGATCAAGCAACACAAGTCAACATGGCGGGGACAGAAATCGGTACTTTCTCTGATCGTCTGCGTGACGCAGTTCGTGGCGGAAGCCCGTTTGATGGCGGTGTAGATTCTGAAGGTAAGCACCCACTTCGCTTCAACCAAGGCTTTGGTAACGCCGCTTACCCGAACGAAGAAACTAAAACTGATGCAGAATCTGTGAATGGCCGCCTACACAACCAAGATCTGGTTCGTCTAGGTATGGCTGGTAACTTAGCTGACTACGTCCTTCTGGATTACAAAGGCGAAACCAAACTTGGTAAGAATGTTGATTACAATGGTGCTCCAGCAGGCTACACAAAAGTGCCATCAGAGAACATTTCCTACGTGTCTAAGCACGATAACCAAACGCTGTGGGACAACAACGCTTACAAGATTGCGACAGGTACTTCATCTGCTGAGCGAGCACGAATGCAGTCTGTATCACTATCAACGGTGATGCTAGGTCAAGGTATTCCGTTCATTCACATGGGTTCTGAGCTATTGCGCTCTAAGTCAATGCAGCGTGACTCGTACGATTCTGGTGACTGGTTCAACCGTGTATTCTTCGATGGAAGCGACAATAACTGGAACGTTGGTCTACCACGTGAAGACAAAGACGGTGCAAACTGGGAGTTGATCAAAACCATCGTCGGTGACAGCACGGCGAAACCAGACTCAACGGACATCGAGCTGACTAAGCAACAATTCCTAGAGCTACTAAAAATCCGCAGTACAAGCGAACTGTTCCGCTTAGACACCGCGCAAGAAGTGATGAATCGTGTTGATTTCCGCAACGTGGGCCAAGACCAAGTAGAAGGCTTGATTGTGATGTCTATCGACGATGGTACATCAGCGGGTGCCGATTTAGATTCGAACTACGATGCTGTCGTGGCCGTTGTGAACTCAACATCAACTGAGAAATCTTTCAAAGTTGCTGGCGCAACTGGTTTCGAGCTGCATGAAGTTCAACAAAACTCTGCGGATGACATCGTGAAAGGTGCAAGCTTCGCCAATGAAACGTTCACAGTACCAGCACTGACAACAGCGGTATTCGTACAGCCACAAGACGGCGCGCAAGGTGCAGGCCTACCAGTAAACACGGACAATAAAGACGTATCGAGCATTCCTCCTTACGGCGAAACTGTGGTTTACGTCAAAGGCACCATGAACGAGTGGTCAGATAGCAGTGACTGGGCGATGACCTTTATTGGCAATGGCATGTACTCTGTAACTGGCGTTCTTGAAGCAGGTGAACACGAGTTCAAATTTGCGGACGCAGGATGGGCAAATCCAAACATCGGTTGTGATGCTGCGGATTTGGCTTCTGGCTCACTAGACTTAGGCTCTGCGGGGAACTGTACGTTGTCTGTCGCTGAAACTGGTAAGTACAACTTCACTCTGAACGCGTTACATGTTCAAGATGAAAGCGTAGAAAAACCTGTCGTTTCAGTGACGAAGTCAGCAGATGCACCAACATTCGGTGAAACAGCACTTTACCTACGTGGCACTATCACCACATGGGATACTCCAGCGCAAGACTCAACTGCGAAGTTCAGCTATGTAGCAAATGACGTTTACTCGCTAGACATTGACCTAGCGGCGGGCAACTACGAGATGAAAGTTGCGAGCGCAGACTGGGCAGCAGACACCAACTTCGGTGGCGAAGGTAGTGTTGAGCTTGGTAAAGCGCTAACGATGGAAGTCGGTGGCGGTAGTGCAAACCTCAAAATTGCGATTGCAGAAGCGGGAAATTACAACTTCCACTTCAACGCGGCTGACAAGTCGGCGCCAATCGTGACGGTAACGAAAAACTAGTTTCATTTAAAAACATCCGTAATGAAAAAGGGGAAGCATCACGCTTCCCCTTTGTTTTGTTGGCGTCACTAAATGGTGGATACCAAAATCAAGAAGGTGTTAGTTTCCCCAAATCTGTTCAACAAACTCAGGGTGATCAATGAATGGATTACGATTGCCCTGAAACTCAAACACTTGTTGATTGCGGTTTTGTTCTTTTTCACTAACGGGATCATTTTTGTGCCAACGTTTCAGCATGTTTAACATCCAAGGTTCAAAAACCGTTGAACTTGAACCATCAAGGACAGCATCCGCATTACTTGAGTTACCTTCCCAGTTACCTACAACATTTTCATAGCGGGTTGCTATGTAGAAATAGGCACGAGCAAAGTCGCCTTTGAACTCATCGATCGGCTCAAACACCGTACCGGAATAACCTAGGCCTGTGCTTGCTTGACCAAGTTTAGAACCATTACTAGACACGTACGTCGCGGTGGCAACTTCACCAAATGGCCAGTTACTGCGCTTCGCGTTCACATAGCCATCGGTCGCAAACAAATGGTGACCATCTGAGTTCATCGGCTCAACTTTGCCGCCAAACCAGCTTTTCGGGAACGAGTGTTCACGGTTGTAGCAATCCCCTTCTTGGCTGTATTGACCACATTGGTCTGTCACTTTCGTGAAGCTGATAGCATCAGTGCCCGCAGGTTTCTCTGAATACATATCGAGAATAGAGCCATCATTTTCGTAATAACGATCAATATCAGCATCTTTTACCAAGGTCCACACCGCAGAATAACCTCGGCTAGTGTGGTTGTTGATGATGTTAAACAGCGCCGTTTTTAGAGCGTAGCCCGTCTTGCCAGACGCCGCTTGGTAGTAACCATCAACTACTGGTGGGGTCGTGGTTGAGTCACCTAACGTAAAGTCGGTGGTTTCGCTTTTCGCAAATTCAGCGCCAGAGGCAAGCGTATTATCCCCCACCTTCAACGCGTAAGATCCCGAACCATTGCCACAGCAAATGCCGTCGCCATAGCTGTCTTGAATCGTAAATTGGTAGTTACCATCGGCTAAACACATGGTCTTTTCAACAGTGGTTGACGACTCATACCCCTGACCAGAGAAAAGCACTTGCGCTTGGCTATTTTTCAACTCCCAGCTAGTTTCTGAGCCATAGTTGTCCGTCGTGAGTGTAAGAAGCACTTCATGATCACTACAACTTTCTACAGGAGGTTGTGTACTTGTCTCGGTCGGTTGAAAATTATCGATGTAGACAACTTCTGAGCCGTCAAAACCGGCCTCATCATAAAAACGCAACCCGACATTGATGGTCTTGTTCGAACTCGCAGTATAGTTATGCGCCAGCTCTTGCCACTGGTTTACCTGCTGCGGATCTGAGTAATTGTGATAACCATCAACCACCAGACGTGCTTTTACATTTCCTTCGGTGTGATAAACCGAGACAGAAAACGGATAGGTTTTCCCTTGCTCCACATTAATGGTTTGCAAAAGGTCAGTGTTGCTTTGGGTACCTGTATTCACGACGACTTGAGCAGCCAGGCCGCCCGATTTGATTTGTTCGCTGCTTGGCGACACCGCGATGCCAGCGTCAATCACCGACCACTGCGTAGGCGCACTACCATTCCACTGTTCAAAGTCACCATTGAGAATTTGGCTATATGCAAGCGGAGAGCTAATAACAGCAAGAAGACAGAGGGGTTTCGTTATGGATTTCATTATACTTTTCCATTAGTTATGTAAATCCCAAACACGATAAACATATTAGTAAGGCATAAGTAATCCTTCGGTCACACTTTTACGTTGCACAAGTGTTAATTTACTTTTTAATGTGCAGCTTATCTCACAAATATCTACCGACTGAAAACAAACGCCAATGCAAAAAGCGAAGCGACCTGTTGACCACATCGTTGGAAAACCATTAAGGGAAAAGTAAAACGGACGGAAAAAAGCCAAGTGTGCGCCTATGGGGGTCAGCAACAACACTTGGCTTGTTTATAAGAAAGCTTGTGGTCAGCTCAACTGGTGAGCATCAATTCTGGATAATTCCTTAAGGTTTTACCGCAAAGAATCGTCCTTGTAGTGGCGACATCAGAATCTGATATTGACCATTGCTCGGAGTAATTTTTTCATTCGTGAGCAAATCCACCAACTCACCAGTACCAACACTCTCCTGAGTAAGAGTGACGCTTCTAGCGCTCTCTAAGGTATTTAGCGCAAACAAGACTTTGTCTGTACCAGATTGTTTCAAGTCCACATAACTGCCGTTACTCGCAACTAAATTCGTGCGTGACCCCTGATACAATGCTGGGTGCGTACTGCGCATCGTCATCAGCGATTTCACGTAAGCTTTGAGATCGGCTTGGTTTGCATCAAGCGTCGCCGTCACACCTTCAATTTTCGCACTGCTGCGCGCAACGTGATCATCGCACAAACCTTGAATGGCGCAGGTGTTGTTGTCTTCTTTTGCGGCAAAACCATCCACTTGATCCCCGATTTCATCGCCGTAGTACAGCGTGATTGGTCCGGTGTACGCAGCTTGGAAGGCAAACGCGGCTTTATGGCGTAACCAATATTCTGCATCATTTACATCCGCTAAGTTTCCGCGCTGTAACAAGTCACCAAAGCGCACTAAATCATGGTTGCCGATCATCAAGTTCGGCTGCGCATGCGTTGGATATTGGTTGTGCGTACTGTAACCGTTGTCTAGCCAATCCACATCGCGACCACCCACGCCGCTCTCATTCACGGCCAGTGTTTCTACGATGCGATAGCGCATTGGGAAGTCAAATGCAGAGCACAATGCTGGATCGCTGTTCGATCCATACGCCTCATTCGCGATCTCAGACTCCCCTTTCCAAATCTCTGCCACCATGTAACCCAAAGGATTCACTTGTTCGCCTTTGCTATTGGTGTACGTGACACCTTGCGAGGCTTCATCGACAGCTTTACGAAGTTGTGTCCAAGTGTCTGTCGGAACTTGATAGGCTTGATCTAAACGCCAGCCGTCAATCTTGAGCTCTTTGATCCAATACGTCGCCACTTCTTTGTAGAAATCGAGACTGGCCGGATAATCAACCGGGTTGCTTGATCCAGATGGCAGCAAACCGGAAGGTGAGGGTTTGATCAAGCCATCTTTGTAATGACCAAATACGCCATCAAAAAATACGTACAAACCACGTTTGTGTGCTTCTTCAACTAGGGTTTTCGCGGTCGCTAAATCACCAAATTTTGGGTCGATCTTAAAGTAATCTGTAGCAAAATAGCCCGTGGCATCCAAACGATCGGCCCAGTGATCTTGTCCTGCTATCGCTTCAGACTCAAAAACTGGCGTCAACCAAATCGCGTTCATCCCTAAATCTTGTATGTAATCGAGTGAATCAATCACCCCTTGCAAATCGCCATTATGATGACTGGTGCCATAGCCCGTACCGTGACCAATGCTCGCATCGCCATCCACAAAACTCTCGACCATGATTTGATAAGTACGAAGTTGGTTACTTTGCGCCATGACATTGGCTTGGCAAGCATAACTGGTATCCGGTTGCGGAGTGCTGCTATTAGTATCGCCACCACCAGAAGAATGACACGCAGATAAAGCACCAATCACACTTAACGCAAGCAGCGATCGATACAGGCGATGGTTACGTCGGACGTTACGCATTTTACTCTCCCTAACTTACTCAAATTAAGTAAAAACATTTGAGTAATAAAATAAACCCCAACATGCTTCCCATGTAGGGGTTTATAAATAAAAACAGATTTTAAATAACTGAATGGAATATTATTGACACTTATTTACCATAACATGAAGCGGTTTGCCTTTTCCTTCAAATTGAAGGCTCCAGACATATTTCCCGTCTTCTTTAATATCAACTGAAGTATCTGTACCGTAACCACCAAATGTTAATGGTGTTAATTCACCAACGTTCATTCGATTGCCTTTTGCGGTAAATTGTGGGAACCACAATTCTGTCGCATACTGCATTTTGTAGGAGCCTACTTTTTCTTGAACCACAGCTTGGTAGAAGTTATTTCCTTTGTAGGTGTATTGACGTTGAGGCACGTGTTTCCAGTCGGAATCCGCAAACGTACCCACCACAAACAGTGGTTTAGAAATTGGTCCTTTCGCCGTGCTATCTGGGTTGTCACACGCTTTCATGAAAGCAACCACTTCGTCTTGAGACATATTCACAACGGGCTCTGCAGCCGCTTCTGGTTCTGCAGTCGATTGACACCCCACTAAGGCAACAAGTAGGGCAGCAGCAAGAGAGGTCTTCATCATGTTCATTTCACGTAATTCCTTTTTAGTATATCCAAAGTAAAATAAACTCAACGTTTAAAAGAAATATTAATCGTTATTAAAATGGAAATATCAAACGCCAAATAAATATCGTCGGATTGCGAATTTAAATTACTTCGATAAGTTTATTTATTTCCTAAGTAAAAAAATAAGTTAGGAACTGTCAATAATTATTGATCTAACCAATATAAAAAACAAAACAATAAAAATAAATATGTGAATAAGATAACTCTATGTAGGGGTATTTTTATTGGTTTATATTCTATGAAAAAAGGCCAGCATTTTGCTGGCCTTTTATATTCAATTATTTTTTATTTACGGCTTTCACAAACACTTGTTGCGCACCTTCAATACCCAGCTCTTTTGCTTCATCGAGCAAGGTGAGTGCTTTCGGAATATCGTTCGCTGCGACTGCCGCTTCAATTGAGCTGTGGTAGTAGCTAGTGAGATCTGTACCTTGAGGAATGTTGTCGTTTTTCGCAACAATCTTGGTATTCACGATATCATTTGCGGATACCGACAAACGGAACTGACCCAGTGGGCTGTGATTCGCTAAAGGGTCTGCAATATCTGGCGGCTGAGTGTGGCGCGCCATGGCGAAGGCTTTTGCAGGATGCAGAACTTGCGTACTGCCTTTTAGATCAGCGGAAGTCGTGTACACCAATACATGCAGATCGTTACCTGTCATGTCTGGAATCACATTGAGATCAAGTACGAATTTATCGTTGTCCAACAGTTTTGCTGGTTCGTACTTAAACTTTGAGAAATCTGCTTGGTAAATGGTTTCTCCTGCCGAGTTCATCACTGCGACATTAGGAGCATAAAATTGAAGTTCTTTACTTACGAATGTCTCTAATTTGATATCGAGACTGCCACGGTTGCCCGGAAGAGCAAACGCTGCAATAGCGCCAGCACTGTTACCATCCAACAGCATTTGGCTTTTATCAGTCAAAGCGAATTCAGTAACCACAGGTACATCAACCGTTACCCATTGAATATCACCCGATTGAGTGATCACTTGTTGCTGACCTTTTGGACTCATCTCTACTTGTTCTACGGACGCACAACCAGTAGCCAACAAGCCCAGCAGTACGGGAGCAAGCCATTTTTTCATTACTGTCTACCTCGACTCTTTATTGTTTTTTAAATAAATACAGCCAGATAAGTTCTGGCTGTATCATTCTAGGACAATTTAGGACTTAGTGGTTAGATGATTACCACCAAGCTTCAGCTTGTACACCGAATTGGAACGTATCGTCTGAACGACCGTTGTCAAATGTGTTAGAGTTGTCTTCTTTGTCAGCCGTTAGGTAAGAAGCGTAAACACGGATTTCAGGACGAGCCCAGAAGCTAGAACCAGCAGACCATGCTTGAGCAACAGTTAGCTTACCGTATTTGTTTTCGTCGCCGTCGTTATCATCGATAGCGTAACCAGCTTCGAAGATAGTTTTGTGGTTGTCATCCCATTTGTACATTGGACGAACTACAACAGACATTGTTTCCCACTTGTCTTGGCCAGCCCACATGTCTTCACCAACACCGTAAACTAACTGGTGACCCATTTCCCAGCTGTCACCCATGCCGATTACACCCCAGTTGATTAGGCGGTAACCAGATGCACCGTTATCAGCTTCTGCACCGTACCAGCTACCGTCGCCGTAGAATGCCATTGTTTTTGAGTAGCCTTCAGTACCGTACTGAAGCACTGTTTTGTTGAAACCAGCGTCTAGACCTTGAGTCAATTCTGCTGTGAACATTACGCCGTTTTTCGCATCTTTAGTGCCGTTTGGCGCAGCGTCAGTTTCGTTAAGGATTGCGTAGTTCAAGCCCATTTCTAGAGAACCGTTGTCCCATAGAGGAAGACCTGCATAACGTACGTCTAGAGTGTTAACGTTTGTATCGCCGCCATCGTTACCTGGATCTGCGATATCGCCACGGTCATTACGAACCCAAGCGAAAGAAACTTTACCTGGACCAGCTTCGATACCTTCAACACCAGCGCCCGCGCCAGAGATGTTCCAGTAGTAGAAGTCAGAGATATGAATGTCGTGACGTTGGTAGTAGCGCTTACCAGCCCAAAGTGTTGCTTCTGGAGCAAAGTTTAGTAGGCCTTTAGCTTGAACGTTGAATTGACGTAGTGCGAATTGTGCATCGTCAACACATTTCACTTCGCCGTTATCCAAACCACAGTTAGCAGAAGTGCTTTCCCAGTCGTTTGAACCATTAGAAGTCATTGCAACCATAGAGTCTACGTAGAACGTTTTGCCGTTGTTGTTGTAAACTTCTTTACCTAGTTGAATCTCGCCGTAGATATCGCTTTCATTACCTAGACGACCGATCTTGTTCTTTTCGAATGTTAATTGTTGACCACCGTCAGCGTTCACGCCAACGCCAGCACGCATGTAACCGTGGAAATCCACTGCGAACGCAGAACCAGCAGCTAAAGTTGCAGCCACAGCAGCAGCAATTGCACTTACTTTTTTCATTCTTAACTCCATTAAGGGTATTTATAATTCTGTCTTCCCTGCTCACTCTTTTAGGTGAATATAGGCAGTAAAAATACACCTAAAGAAAGAGAGGTAAGATGGGAACGAATCCCCGTTTGTTTCAACAGTTATGAGATTACCCGAGGCGTACAAGGATGACTTCCTCCGCCCCAAACTAATTTAGGGGGGATGAGAAGGGAGTAGAAAATTTACCGAATGGTGTTTTTTCGAGTCAGATCACCAATCTAGGGAGGAATTAGTAAGTTTATTCGGTTTTGAGCCGCTACAAAGTGATAGCCATTTCATATTTTTGACTCTAAGCCGTCACATAAAGTAATTAAATTACATGAATATTTTTATATTTAGGGTGGTTGACCTTAGTAAGACAAAGTTTTTAACTTATAGTTTCCTAAAGGTAGCAATAAATATTAAATAAAGTATCTCCGATGACACGACTTCTCTCTCGCCCTTACCCCTTGGGTGCAACTGTAAATAAAGAAGGTTGTAACTTCTCTATTCACGCACCAGGGAATAAAGACATAAAACTCGCCCTGTTTGCAGACGATGGCAGTTACGCGCTTCATGATTTACCGAATGAATACGCTGGCATACGTCATACTTTTATTCCGGATATTAAGCCGGGGCAAAAATACGGTTACCTTGTCTCCCACAAGGAAGAGCCACTATTAATTTCTGACCCTTACGCAAAGTCAATTGATAAAGCCCTCCACTACCACCCTCCCTACTCTCCAGCCAAAAGTTTCGATATGCCGAAGTGCATCGTTATCGAAGATAATTTTGACTGGCAAGATACGGTTAATCCGCGTATACCCAGAGAAGAGATGGTGTTGTTTGAGACACACGTCAAAGGGCTTACCCAACTCCACCCAGAAGTTGAGGACAAACTGAAGGGGCGCTATTTAGGTCTTGCGTCACCTGAAATGCTGGCCTTTTATGAACAGCAAAACATCAACACGCTGCAATTGCTACCTGTCGCTGCGTGCATGCATGAGCCTCACCTACTAGAGATGGAAAAGGTCAACTATTGGGGATACAACCCTTATCTCTTTATGGTGCCTGATCCGCGCTATGCAGAAAAAGACGCCGTCACAGAGCTCAAAACAACGATTCGAGAACTGCACAAAAACGGCATCGAAGTGATTCTCGACGTAGTTTACAACCACACCGCAGAGGGTGGTGAAGGGCCTACAATTTTCAACCTGAAAGCGCTCGATTCCTGTTTTTACATCAAACATGGCAACCACTTCGCAAATTACACTGGTTGTGGCAACACGGTCGATCTCACCTATCAACCCGCTTTAAACCTTGTAATGGATACATTGCGCTACTGGGTTAGCGAATTTAAAGTCGATGGTTTTCGTTTCGACTTAGCCGCAACGTTAGGGCGACAGGGCGATGATTACAACCCTGAAGCAGCTTTCTTTAAAGCCGTTGCGCAAGACCCTATTTTGCGTGAAACCAAATTGATTGCCGAACCTTGGGATATTGGTCCAAATGGCTACCAAGTGGGTAACTTTCCATTTGGTTGGAACGAATGTAATGACAAACTGCGTGATATTTCCCGCAGTTTTTGGCGCGGTGATCAAGGCTATTTAAAAGAGTTTGCCACTCGATTAATGGGCTCTCGTGATATTTATAGTGCAGCGAACTGGCCATACAAACTCACGGTGAATTACATCACGTATCACGATGGCTTCACACTGCAAGATTTAGTGTCTTACAAGCACAAACACAATGAAGCTAATGGCGAAGAAAATCGCGACGGCCACGGTGACAATCGCTCAGAAAACTACGGTGTCGAAGGCGAGACAGAAAATCTGATGATCATCGCCACGCGTGAGAAGCAAAAACGCAACCTTATTGCCAGCTTGCTGTTTGCTTTTGGAATCCCACACATCCTCACTGCTGACGTGCTGTCTCACACCCAAGGCGGTAACAATAATGCCTATTGCCAAGATAACGAAACCAGTTGGCTTAACTGGGGAGAAACGGAGCGTAAGCAACATTTCAAAACGTGGATGTCACAAATGGTCGCCAACCGAAATCAATACATGGTGCCATTTATCCGAGCTTTCAGTGGCGAAAACCGCAATAACAACCGCATTTTCTGGCGCCGAACAGACGGTCGCTTAATGGAGCATGATGATTGGAACCGTTTAAGCTCTGTCGCACTTCACCTTGGCATCGGTAAAGAAGGACAAGAGCTGGTCTATCTCATCAACCAAACTAACGCTACAGCGCGCTTTAAGCTCCCTAATGAGCGAAAGCAAGAATGGGTAACGATCTGCGACACAAACGTACGTAACCTCAATCCAGGACATGCTGAAGGCGAGGTTTTGCTATCACCTACTTCGATGGTAATTTTGCATTACCACCCGAAATCAGATCAATCATAGAACAATAACCCGGAAAGCTTATATACACGACTTTAATAGTAAAAGACCCGAAGTCCGTTAACGACTTCGGGTCCATTTAGTGTTGTAAGCATTAATGAACCTCTGTATATTTATGAGCCATTACAGTATATGAACCAAATTAAAAAGGCGTATAGTCCATATGGCTACTTATCTTTACACACGTTACTCGCCAAAGAATCGAGCTTATCAAGAGCACCTCGGTGTCCTAAAAGCGTTCGTGCCTAACGCCCAACATTTTGAGGATAAGGTTCGCGGTTGCATGCCTCCGGCAGAACGAGAAGCTTTCCAACAGCTACTCAATATCGTCAAAGCAGGTGATACGATTGTGCTCTGGTGGCTAACGGCATTTGGTCGAGATTTTAGTCAGGCGTTAAATACAATCAAAGTGTTACTAGCAAAAGGGGTCACACTGAAAACCGTTTGTGAACCACTCACATTTGAACCGGATTCTGTTCAAACTCAAACGCTACTCACCGTGTTATCTGGATATGGAAAAGTGCAGACTGAACATCGCCTGTTTGCAGCAGAGCAAGGGCGACAAGCCATTAAAGAGCAGCCAGATTTGTGGAAACAGAAATTTCGCGGGCGCCCAGCAGACAAAACTAAACACCAACAGATAGCAACGCTGCTGTTAGAAGGCTATACGTTGAAGAGTGTTTCGGAGCAGTGTGATGTCAGCCTATCTACCGTAAAACGCGTCAAATCTAAGTTAAATGAAGTGGATGATGAAGGCTGCCTCAGAACACGAAAGCAAAGAGGTTATTCTGATGGTGATCCATCATGAGTCGCCCAATCAACTTTCGCACTATCTTACTCGCCTGTCTTATTATCAGTGTTGGCCAATTGAGCATGGGGCTTGTTATGCCCTCTTTGCCATGGATCGCAAAAGACTTTTCTATCTCCCTTGATCAAGCCCAACTGCTCGTGAGTATTTACTTACTCGGTTTTGGTCCCTCTCAGTTCATTTACGGTCCGGTATCGGATGCTTTGGGTCGAAAAAAAGTGCTGCTGACGGGCTTGCTCATCGCGATGTCTGGTCTATTAATGATCATTTTCCTCAGTGACACCTTCACAGGCATGGTGATGGGGCGTTTTCTACAAGGCTTAGGAACTGGGTGCTGCGCGGTACTTGCGAGAGCATCGACTCGAGATAGATTTAGCGGTGATGAGCTCCCTGTCGCCATGTCTTATATCGCTATGGCAGCTTCGATCACGCCACTCATTGCGCCTGTGATTGGCGGCTTTATCAACTTCCACTTTGGTTGGAGTATGGTGTTCATTTCACTGTTAGGTTATGTCTCACTCGCTTGGGTAATCATCGCCTTTAAGTTTACAGAAACCATTGCAAAACGATCTGTTATTCCGTCACCACGCAACATGCTTTTCCAGTATCGAGACTTGGTGACGTCACGTTACTTTATGAGTTTTGCCAGCATCAGTTGGTTAAACTTCAGCCTGATGATAACGACCGTGTCCGTGATGCCATTTATCATGCAAGACCAAATTGGCATGACATCCGATCAATACGCAATGTGGGCACTCATTCCCGCTTTAGGTATGTTAGGCGGTACCACGATTTGTAACCGAGTAAGGCCAATTATCGGCAACAAAAGAATGCTACTTTGTAGTCCATTCTTGCATCTCAGTGCTGCAATATGGTTGTTCTTCTGCCCGGTAGAACCGCTGTATTTAATGTTGGGGCAACTATTAATGATCTTAGGTAACGGCATTGCCCTACCTTGCGCGCAAGCCATGGTAATGCAACCCTACAAAAAGCAGGCTGGTGCTGCAGCAGCCATGTCTGGAGGTGGACAAATGATCGTATCCTCATTGGTCAGCTTAACATTGGTACAGCTTGGTTTAAGCCAAGCCTGGCATCTATCAATCGTTATTGTGGTGTTTGCAGCCATAACGCTAACCAATATTCAACGAGGTTTTGGAGCAGATCAACCTTCAGAACAGTAACGAAAAGACTGACTATTGTCCTTATAATTAAGAACACATCGTATAAGCTTTAACTAAGGATAAGTTGGCGGGTACTAACATGATGTTGCATTTACGAATTGGCGCGCTACTACTCGCCACTTTTATATCCGCTGGCACCGCCGCGAAAGCCAACGAGTACTGGCAATTTGATAGTGACGATAACGGAATCACTATCTACTCTCGAGAGCATACCGGCGGTTTAGTTGAGATTCGTGCTCGGATGTTCACACCCACCAGCTATGGCGCATTTTTAACGCTATTAGAAGATAGTGACAATATCCCGAACTGGATTGACAATGCCAGTCATAGCCGGGTTTTAAATCAAATATCAGCCACCGAAAACATCGTTTATACCCGATTTACGGCGCCATGGCCTGCAAAAAATCGTGATATGCTCACCTACTCTAAATATTGGGTCGATGAACTTGGGTTCACGATAAAAATCAAAAGCGCACCAGACTCATATCTTGCTGAACAAAAGGGCTATGTTCGCATTCGTTCGGTTGATGCAACTTGGGAATTACAAAAGCTCACTAATGGCACGACACTCATTGACTACAAAGCGTTTGCTGACCCCGGAGGCCTTTTGCCAAACTGGCTAATCAACAAACTATCAAAACAAAGTGCACGAGCAACATTTAGTAACCTAAGAAAAGAGTTACCAAAATATCAGCAATACTCCCATCCTCAGATAAAGGAGTAAACTTCACGTTTGCTCTTTAATTACGATTACGGTGTTTGAAAAAAGTGCCCACAAAAGAGGCGAAGGCTAACCCTAAAAAGAGCCAAAACAAAGGGATAAACCCAAATGACTCTACTAATAAGCCATTTTCATCTACGTAAGAGCCCTGAGCGTGGTACGCAATTAAACATGTCACACCGCTCAAAAATAAAACTACGCTCAGTTTATATTTACGAATAAACCCCATCTAAACCTCAAGCAATCAATTGATATGTCTTCGACATATTGCCACCGTATATAGTTCACTCAAAAAACATATTGTCTCTATGTTTGCTCCAATCTTTATTAGAGGCCTTTAGCCAGAGATAAGATAAAAACCCAAACAAAAAGAATAAAAAGTCAAATTGAACTCAAAATATTATATGCATTCTCAGAACTATCTTGACCTTTTTTCTCACATATACAGTGTAATTGTTATCATTTTGTTTGCTCAATGCTGCCAAAAATCGTTCACACCTCTCCCAAGATAATTAGTGTTCTAAATATTTTTATTACTCTATACAAAAACGAATCAAACAACAAAAGACCTTTAAAATCAAAACTTAAGATTCAGAAATCAATTGTAAAACAATAATAGAAACGAGTTGACCTCTTCATTTCTTTCGCTTTTTTAATTGAACGTCTAATCAAGTTAACGCACAATGCCATCGACAACTCACATAATAAATCATGAAAAAAAGGAAGTGTCTTCATGCATAATTTTTCAAAAAGTGCAGTGGCAACTTTAATCTCTGGCCTTTTGCTTGGAACTTCAGCGAATGCGGGAGTGAGTATCACACAAGGAAAGACCACGATCCCCGATGGCGAAGCTACACACGCTCAAGACATTACCGTTCAAAACGAACATGTCGCCTTCGCTCTCGCTGTTGAATCCGCACCACCATGGGGCGTACCGCGAGGAACATTGGTCGATTTGGCAGCAGTAAAGAATGGCAAAGTAGACCTTGACCGGGTTGCCTTTGCTGACTTCATTCCTAACAGCTGGTCCGCATGGCCGAATGATCGCAAATCCATTGAAATTATCGAAGACAGCGACAATAAAGCGGTCATTAAAGTGAGCCGCAACTTCGATAACGTTGATATCACAACATGGTATACACTCGCTTCTGGATCTGACTCAATTGCGCTTAAAACGGTCATGACCAACCAAGGTAAAAAAGATCTCGCGTTAGAATCAGGGCACACCATTTGGCCAGACACTGGCTACCAATTTGCCGTGCCGGGATTGGAAGGGAAAGAAGAATCCATGGCCGACAATGCCCTCGCCGATCGCATGGTCGCTTATGATCGAGACTGGGCCTTTGCACTTCATGCTCCTTATTTTGATCGCGTCAAATACAATGGTCGTGATATGTACCTAGGGCATACCTTGAAAGCAGGTGAAAGCCGCACTTTCCAATCCCGATTACAAGTGGTTCCAAATGGAGACATGGCCCCCATTGTCAAGGCAGAAGCTGACCGACTAGGACAAGCGACAGGCACCATCAACGGCCAATTACGCGCAGATAATGGTCGTGTTCCTGAAGATGCTATCGTGATGATCGAAAAAGAAGGACAACCCTATGCCTGGACATTGGCCAAAGATGGCCAGTACAGCATGGCGCTGCCTGAGGGTGAGTACCAAATCTACGGCACAGCGACTGGTCACGCAAACAGCGAGCTGCAATCGATTCAAGTGGCGAGAAATAGCGAGCAAACACTCGATTTTACGTCTCTAAAACGCCCAGCAACTCTCTCACTTCAAGTTGAAGAGGCAACATCAGGTCTGGCCAAAGATGCGAGAATCACCATCCTTGAAGGTCAAGCGCCACCGGTTGAATTTTTGGGTAAACGCACCTTCTTTACCGATCTGCTGCCTGCAGGTCATGCGGAGCTAAAACTGGCACCCGGTCAATACAAATTAGGTATCAACTCTGGTGGAGGCTTTACAGCTAAAACCCAAACATTAGACGTAACCCTAACGTCAGGTAAAACGACGAAGCAACGAGTAGAAGTGCCTCAAGTGACGTTTCCTAACCGTCAGCATTGGTATGGCGCAGATTTACACCATCATGGCAACGTGTTGGAAGGCGTTACTCCGCCAGAAATTGTTGTGCGCGCTCAATTGGCAACGGATCTTGATCTGACTTTCATTAGCGATCATGACTCAACCATTAACCACCAGAAGTTTGCAGAACTATCTGCGAAACGTGGCGTGCCTTTTATTCCGTCGATCGAAGTTTCGCCATCATGGGGACATATGAATCCATTTCCTATCGATAATGGCGCCGAGCTAAAGGTCGATCCTGGCACTGCTGACGTTCACACGTTACTTAACGCCGTACATGAGATGGGGGCTGAAGTCGTACCGATGAACCATCCATACAACGATTATGGCTACTTTACGAATATCGCTAAAAATGCAGTCCCTGGTGGTAAAACGGATCGCTTCGACCTTATGGAGCTTAATACGCGCGTAGACAATGAACCAACGTTGAAGAAAGCGCATAAACTCTGGGACCTGGGTGAAGCAATGTACTTTACAGCGGGAACCGACACCCACGATGCGTGGAACCAACTCACGGGGCAGATTCGAATGATGGCAAGAGTCGATGGAGAGCTAACGCCGTCGAAGTTTGCGCAAGCACTTAAAGCCGGCCATGGCTACGCAACACAAGGCCCTATTCTTTATCCGCAAAACATTATGTTTGGTGAAACAGCAACAGCTGGCGATACGTGGGATATCCACGTCGTTGCAGCCGATGGTCTAAAAGAAATTCGATTGATCGGTAAAGGCGGCAAAGTGCTGAATACCCTGACGATTAACCCGAAAGTTGATACTCAACGCATAGAGCTGTCGCTACCTATACCTAGCGATGCAGAGGGATGGATAAGTTTAGAAGTCGAAGATAAAGACGGCAGCACGGCCTGGAGTAACCCTGTTTGGTTGCAGTCATAGTCTTGATGAATGTCCGACTCGATGGTAAACAAACCTGAGTTCGACGATGAAATAAAGGCGGCACAGTGCCGCCTTTTTCTACTCGATGTTTTACTGCTGTGCAACCGTCACGGGTTTGGTCGCACCACGGTAATCAAACTCAAAACCAATACCTTGATCTGTTACATCCATCGTCATACCACCAACAAGCTCACCTTGTAAGCTTTTCATAACATCATCAGGTAACGGCTCACCAGTCACGGCTGACGCACTTTCCAACACTTCCAAAATGCGTTCTGAATCGAAGTCAAAACTGAACAAGCCATTTGGAGAAAGTGGTTGTGCCATCACTTCTTTGCTCGCGTCTTCGGCATTCTCACCACTGTAGAGCGTAAAATGGTTTTCGTTTAAGCGAGCAAACACATCTATCTTCAAGCCTGTATGCATTTCGAGCAGGTCACTGACATTAACTGGCTGGTTATCCGGCTGAATTTGTAATTGAGCAAGTTCAGGGACAAACATTTGCGCGGTTTGAATCAGCATCATTGGATCATTGGCAGATAGAGACAACATACCATCTAGCTGGCTAAATACTTCACCGTGCTGAGCATTAGTGTCAACGTGGATATCAAACATTTGCAGGCTTAATCCTTTGAGGCCGTTAACCATGCCGGAGCCCATGCTCACAGCTGCGGCTGGGTTTTGGCCACCCATCTCTTGCTGCATTTGTGTCAATAAAGAACATTGGTACTGAGGCTGAGTCAAGTCGCTCCAAATCTGACCAATCGATGGCGCTAGCGTATTAATGTCTAAACCAAGCGCCATGCTAAAGAAGCTCTTATCATTGTTCGATTCTGCCAAAACGCCACGAATCGACTTAAGCGCATCTAGAATCACTTTATTTTTCGATTCAACAACAAAAGCACCTTTAATGAATGCCTGCTCGCCTTTCAACTTGTATTCCGCAAATGCGACGGATTGAGGCCAGTTTTCTGCAACTTGAGTAAGTTCAGTATGACAGGCTGGTGAGCGCATCTCCTGAATAGTCGGCTCAGGGTCAACGGCATCCAGCATGCTGACTTGACGCGCAAAGATATTGCCATCTTTCGTCGTCAAACCTTTAACCAATTCACGGTGATCAAAGTAACCGAAAGAGTTATTGTTTTCGCCGTATTTAGCCTGCAACGCCGCTAGGCGTCCACTCTCCGCAATGTTTTGACTTGGTGACTCAAGTCCCAATGCCATTTTAAGCGGGTTTTGAACACCCAGTTGCGGAATATCAACCGTTAGCGTAAGCACGTTGTCAACCACGGCAACAACCAAGCCAATGCCATCTTGCGGGTCAACCGAATCTGTCATCTCGTAACGACGAAACTCCACTTCACCAAGTTTAACCAGCTCGTGCTTAGCACCGCTCATCTGCTCTTCGTGATCCAATGTTTTCCATAACGCGGCAGGGTCTTCAATCTTCAATTTGTACACTGGTACCATACCGATTGTGTACAACACAGGGTTAATATTTTCTCCGGTACCTAAGTAGGCTTTTAACGTTTCTGGCGATGCAGCGCTCTCCAGATATCCATCAAACAAGTTAACGGCAAACTGTTGCTGTGGAGAAAGTGGTTCATCGGCAAAAAGTTCAGCAATCGAGCCTTGGTTAGCCGTGCCAAATGCATTCATGTATTTATAATGATTAAAAGGTTCCGTCTGATACGTCACCATAAGCGAATCCGCAGGAACTTGCGAAAGTAGTGAGCCTGAATCACTCGAGGTAGTATTATTTTGGTACAGGTAGCCAGCGCCCCCTGCAGCTGCGACCACTGCTGTAGCCAATAGTAGTTTTTTCACGACCAACTCCGTTGTCATAGTTATGTGTTCCTAAGCGAAATATCACGCTTAGGTTTAAAGCCTTTGAATAGCACTTTTATATCGACCGCTATCATAAACAAGTTATCGATATAATGAATGTCGGTTTGATAAATTATCCAACATTTATAAGGTAAACCGTGAAGTAAGTTGAATTGCGTGAGGATGCTATTGGCAATATTCACAATCTAATTTCTCGGATAACCACCTTATAAATCAAAATCTTCAGTTCAATAAAGCGATTTGGAGTAACTACGACCAAAAGCACTAGGATATTAAATCTTTATTGAGTCTTTTATCTAATATCTGAAAACGCCTCACGGCCTGACACTTCTTTCCAATTTGCCTCTAGCGGTCCCCGTTCGTTTTCCTTACATTCCCATTAACTCAGTGACGAGACGTATACCAGATACGAGCAGTAGAAGACGATGAAAGACCAGTTGACGATCTCTATATCAACCATCAATGGCTCCAGACATTGGTACTTCAGTAAAAGGATGCAACGCAATCTAAAAACGTTTTTATGCTTTTTTGTCATTGCTCTGGCCGCAACCGCGATCTTAATTCATCACTTGTACACTCGCGTCGATAATGCCGCGTTAAAACAAGCTGAATTGACAGAACATTCGCGCACTATGGGTGAAGAGCTCAGCACACTGAAAGCATTAAAATCCGAGCTGGAAAGTGATCTCTCAGAGCGAGAAGAGCGAGTACAACTTGTTTCGGAGCGTTTGGGAGAGTTAGAGAAAGTCCTTGGAGTTGGAGAACATACTACCACGGATAATTTGGATGCCCGACTTGATGCGGCGGCGATTACGTCGAACGTTCGCATGGTGTTGTTAAACCAAATACCAAGCGGGTCTCCGGTCGGTAAAGCGCGGCTCTCTTCTCGCTTCGGTAAGCGCATTCATCCGGTGACAAAAGTCGCTAAGATGCATCGCGGGCTCGATTTTGCCGTGAATACCGGTACTAAGGTTTATGCCCCAGCAGATGGGGTTGTGGAAGTCACCCGCCGCAGCAATAAAGGCTCTGGTAACTTCCTCAGGCTGCAACATTCTTTCGGTTTTTCGAGTTCTTATTCGCACTTGAAAAAGTTCAAAGTAAAAAGTGGTCAGTTCGTCAAAAAAGGGCAACTGATTGCAATTTCCGGCAACAGTGGGCTCTCTTCTGGCCCTCACCTTCACTACGAGGTGCGTTTTGTTGGGCGAGCACTGAATCCGAAGCCATTTGTCGATTGGAGCCTCAATGATTTCGAAGACATTTTTACTAAGGAGCGAAGAATACGATGGGAATCTTTAATCAAAACCGTGGAACAACGAGTAGCTCAGCAGCTTCAACTCTCATCGCCAAAGGCTGTGCTGTTAGCGGAGAACTCAAAGTAGAAAACGATGTCCAAATTGATGGCATCGTCGATGGTCAAATTAATGTAGAAGGCACTCTCGTCGTTGCAGAAAGCGGCCGAGTAAACGGTGAGATCTACGCTAAGCAACTGATCATCAATGGTATGATGGATGGTAACTGTCACGCAGAACACATTCAAGTACTTGCCAAGGGACGTGTAAGTGGGAGGATCTGGAGTAATAACCTCAGCATCGAACCGGGTGGTAAATTCTTTGGTGAGGCGGCCGAATTACCTGAAAAAGAAGTGGTGACACTGAAAGGAAAGGCTCAAGAAAACGCCAGCACGAAAGAAAACAATACCAACAATGAAAAGCGACCTGCGCGTAAATCAGCATAAACTCTTTGGTTAAAGTGCATAAAAAAGAACGGCTTTCACGCCGTCTTTTTTATTACTAGAGACACGAGCTTCGTCAGAAGCTACAGTGATTATTCGGCCGGATTTAAAATCATCACCGAGCGCTTTGCTTGTGGACCAAAAGCCGCTTTCGCATGCGCTTTCACGTCTTCTAATGTCACACTCTTAGCCGCTTTCTCAACGTCAAGTAACACATCGACGCCGTAATCATGCACCAAGTAGCGTGTATACGACCATGCGCGCTGAGCAGGGTTATCATCTAATCCTTGCATCGCTACCGCCAATTGCTTCGCTGCCGTATCCACTTCTTTTTGCGTGATGTTCGAAGCTAGGTCATCAAACATTTTGCCTAACTTGCTATCTAAAACTGCCACGTCTTCGGGCTCAACTTGAGATTCCAAGAGCCAATCAGAGATTGGTTCGCGATCTTGCGTCACAGTGTAAATATTTGGGCTGTAATCGAGACTAGACTCTTCTCGCACAATATCCAAAACACGCGCATTACTGATACGTTGCAAAATATCTTCGATAACCGTATCCCTTGCCGTACGTTGGTAATCGTTCGTGTTAGTCAAACGCATTACATACAAGGATGAAGGTTCATGACCATCCGCAACGACTGTTCGCGCCGGCACGTCGGTGTTGAACGCAACATGGTAATCAATCGAACGACCCGGTTTCATCTCGATGGAGGCCACATACTTACGCAAGAGTGGCGTAATTTCTTCCGGCTCGACATTTGCCACAATGACCATCTTAAAACCATCATTGGTTTTGAAAAGTTGCTCATGCACCGCCAGTATTTGCTCGGAAGTCACTTGTTCAACATCATCACTGGACACGATACGATGACGACTACCCGGCAAATAAGAATTGCCGTTTGCTTTCTGAATCAGTTTTCCCATCGGCGATTCAAAAAAAGCGCCACTCTGCTGTTTAAACTCTTGCTTTGCTGCCGCCATCTGGCGCTCGTCGACTTTAATCTCCGTCGCTAGGTTGTATAGTCCATTCAACGCGTAAGTTAAATGCGTTGTTGGCGCGGTAATTTGTGAACCGTGACTGGTCGCATCAAGAATCGCGCTAAGCGCAATGTTATTTTTGCGTAAGTAACTGTCTAACTCTGAACCAGAAAATGCCCCTAACCCACTGCGTATCGCCGTCGTTGCGGCGATTTCATACGCAGTATATAACGCTGGATCAACGGCGGCTTTACCGCCTTGGCTCGCATAGTAAATATAAGCTCGACCACCCGCTTTGGCATCTTTTTGGAACCACACTTCGACACCGTTTGATAGCGTATAAACTTGAAAGCCACCCGCTTCCTGACGCATGCTGGTGATGGTACCTTCTTGAGTAGGCTGTAAGAATCCATCCACTTTGTCATACATCTCTAACGGTTTTTCGCCAGTTTGGAGGTAGGCACTGTATAGATCGGTAAATACATCATTGAACTGAGCTGACGTTTCACTTTTCCCCAACCCAATCACAAAGATTGGTTGCTCAGACAACAAGGCATTCAATTGCGTGTTAATGCTCTCTAGATTCTCGTTGTTGATGAATTCAGACAAACTCTGGGCGTAACTCTCTTTTGATTGACTCACACTGCCTTGGTCAATTTGGAAAACGCGCGCTTCTGCATAACTGTTTGGCTTACGTTGGTCCCAGTCTGAATCAATATTTGCGAGCTCACCTTGCCAATTTGACATGATGCTCTCTAACTCAGATTGCGTCGCACCATAATCTCTCAGTGACGCCAACGTGCTGATGAAAGTTTGATGCATTTGTTCACGACGCTCAGGCCCAAACGAAATACCTGCCGACATCATGCGCTGGTAGTTGGAATAGTAAGGCTGGGCATAAGCATACTGAAAAGGTTCAGCGGCATCATTAAGTACACGAATCAGACGTTGTTGAATTAGCTGTGTTGCGACTTCATCACGCCACACTTGATGCTGTTGTTCAATCGTAGTGCTGCCACTTAGACCACGCTCAATCACTAAATGAAGGCTTGGTGATTCCATCGTGTTACTTGGCAAGATTCGGTTTTGGTTGTTCACTCGAATATCGCGGCGCTTCTCTATTACGGTATCCGACGTGCTTTCCCAGTTCGAGAATTTGTTTTTGATAATATTGGACAGTGAATCCACGTCGATATTACCGGTCACAACCAACTCGGCATTTTTTGGTTGGTACCACTTGTCGTAAAACGCTTTTAGCTTGCTTGATGAGGCATTTTGAATCGCTTCGCGAGTACCAATTGGGTCGTGTTCACCATACATAGTGCCTTCAATCGACGATTGATAAGCATGCATAGAAAAGGACTTATCATCCGGGTTAGCACGTCGCCATTCACCAAGGATCACCCCTTTTTCTTTCTCTACTTGTTCAGGAGCAAACTGAAGTCCGTTTCCGATATCTCTCATCCACTTCAGGGCATCTTCCAGCTTTGTATTATTGGCAAGATCAAGTTGGTAAGAAGTTTGCTGATAAGTGGTAAAGGCGTTGATATCGGCACCAAAGCTACCACCAGATTGCTCGAAAAGTTTAACAACGTCGTTGCCGGTAAAATGCGTGCTGCCATTAAACGCCATGTGCTCAACAAAGTGAGCATAACCTTTTTGATTGGTTTCTTCTTGGAATGAGCCGACATTCAGAACCAAACGGACCGATACTTCTTGGTCTTTTGTTGGGTAAAGATGGTATTTCATACCGTTCGATAACTGGTCGACATGCCAGTTGGCGTCAGGCTGAATCGGCGTCGATTGTTGTGTCAGAGCACACCCTGACAGTAATAACGCGGGGACTAACAATATACTGCGCATAACTATTGCCCATAACAATGATTAAGCCGATTAATATAATCCTCGTTCGATGACCTTCACATTTTTAATGGATTATTTACTACTCAAACGTGACGTAAATCACCTTTTAATGAAATCAATTATCATTTACAAAAATAGACAAATCCTTACTTTACAAATAGATAAATAACACAGCTTAAAAGCCTTTTTCTTATTTGATGTAAAACTCAAAATCGCGACATGGAGTCAGTATTTATTTTGAGCAATAAAATATAATTATTGAACAGATTCGAATCTGACTTTCTGCTGCATATTCAACGGCTCGGTGAGTCCTGATGAGAATAAAAACACAACAACTATTATTCAAAGATCTATTATTCGCTTTATGTTCAAAAATCTATCATTAAAAAACAAACTGGCAATCTCTGCCAGTGCTGCCATCATTCTCGGGGGAGTGCTGGTAGAAGGGCTGTCTTTTCGAGATTCATTAAACAGACTGGATGTCGAAGTCGCGCAACGACTAGAGAGCACCAGCGCATCTTACAATCAATACGTAAAGGACTGGTTACTCTCAAAAGAGCGAGCACTGACGTCACTCTCTTCCGATTCAGAGAAGCGTTCTCTGGTTACGCACTTGAAACAAGTCCGAGACTCTGGCGCGTTTGATAACGTCTTTCTCGCTTACCCAGACGGCTCACAAGACAACGCCAATGGGGTGGTTTTGCCACCAGGTAATAACGACCCACGCAAATGGGGTTGGTACACCAACGCCATTGCCAATCCATCGAAAGTCTTTATGGATAACCCAACCGTCGCAGCGGCCACGGGGGCCAACGTCGTGTCGCTCGGTAAAGCCCTGCAACTACATGGTCAAACCGTCGTTCTGGGTGCAGATGTCGAAATTGGAGATATTTTAAACAGCCTCAACCAAGTGATCCTGCCGGGTGAAGGCTATATGTTTATTGCCAATGAACAGGGCAATATTTTCACCCATAACGACGGTAAGCTGCTGAATCAACCTGTTAGCAAGCTGGGCCTAAACAACAGCGATATTACCTCTGCCGCACGTTCCGGCACAGAGCGTCGTGTCTCGATTAACAACACCGAATATGTGGTTTACGCGCGCCATATTGAGGGCACCAAACTCACAACGGTCACAGTGTTAGATCAAAACTCGTTGGTTGCCCCACTTTACGATGCTGTTTGGGATCAGATCATCGCAACCACCATCGTCGTCGTTATCTGTGTGGCTTTGTTTAATCTGCTATGTAACATCTTGTTCCGTCCGCTCTACAACGTTTCGAATGCGCTCGCACAAATCGCAAACGGCAGCGGCGACCTAACTCAACGCATCAAAGTAGAAAACCGTGACGAAGTTGGTGAGCTGGCTGAAAACTTCAACCAGTTCGTTGAAAGTTTGCAGCAACTTATTGGTCACATTCGTCACCAAGCGGAAGAACTGAGCCAACAATCGGAGCTGAGCACGAATCGCGCGAATCAATCGGTTTCCGATCTGAACCATCAGCAACAAGAAATCACTATGGTGGCGACCGCTGTGACTGAAATGGCATCGGCAACGCAAGAGATTGCAGCACATGCGGAGCAGACGGCTAAAGCCGCTCAAGACTCTTCAGCAAGCACACAAAACGGTCATGAGTTGGTGATCAACTCCAAATCGTCCATCAATAATTTGTCTTCTGAAGTCAACCAAGCGAGCGTTGTCATCGGTGAGCTCAACCAGCACGCGCAAGACATCTCAACCGTGCTATCAACGATTCGAGACATCGCAGAGCAAACCAACTTACTGGCTCTGAATGCGGCGATTGAAGCGGCACGTGCAGGTGAACAAGGTCGCGGTTTTGCCGTTGTTGCAGACGAGGTGCGCGTGCTATCACAACGCACACACACCTCAACCGAAGAGATTCGCTCGACGATCGAGACTTTGCAACAGACCACACAACGCGCTGTGACCATCATGGATACAAGCTCTCAACTTGCCCAAGGATCAGTGGAAGATGCCGATCGCGCAGCACTGGCTCTGGATGAAATCAACGCGGCCGTTGCGTTGATCAGCGATATGGCAACGCAAATCGCGACCGCAGCCGAAGAGCAAACGCACGTAACCAATGAAATCACACAAAACGTCACGTCAATTAAAGATGTGACTGATCACTTGGTGGTTGGTGCCGAAGAATCGATGAATCAATCTGCTGAGCTGAAATCACAAGCCGAGGATCTCAACTCGAAAGTAGCGACGTTTAAACTGGCTTAAACGCCACGTTAGGAACGCACTTAAAAACAACAAACCCCGCTAGCAAATGTATAACTAGCGGGGTTTATTTTTATGGCTCGACGTTTTTATTGCAGATAGCTTTCGAAAGACGTAAACCTACACCGCCACACACATCGGCGTACCTGAGATTGGGTCGTTAAATACTCTCGCTTGTAAATCAAACACCGATGCCAACATGCCCTCTGTTAGTACCTCTTGCGGTGTTCCCTGCGTGACTAACTGACCTTTTTCCAACACCACCAAATGATCGCAGTAACGGCACGCTTGGTTTAGATCGTGCAGCACTACGACCACTGTTTTGCCTTTGTCGTTCATCTGCCTCATGAGTCTCATCAGCTCAACTTGGTGAGAGAGATCCAAGTAAGTGGTTGGCTCATCAAGCATCACTACGTCGGTATCTTGCGCCATTACCATCGCAATCCACGCCCTTTGCCTTTGACCGCCAGACAGCGATTCAACTGGTTTGTCAGCAAACTCAATCACGCCAGTATCTTGCATTGCTTGCTCGACTAAGGTCTTGTCTTGTTGACTTAACCGGCCCCAATGAGAGAGATAAGGCGAGCGGCCATATTCGACCAGTTTTCTGACGGTAATACCTTCAGGACTGACAAGAATCTGCGGCAGCAAAGACAACGAACGCGCCAAGCGTTTATCACCGTAGCTGCTTAGTGGTTTGTCGTCATACAACACTTGGCCAGAAGCGGGTTTATTGATGCGTACCAAGGTTTTTAATAGTGTCGACTTACCGCAACCATTTGGGCCAACTAGTGCGGTAATTTTACCTTGAGGAATCGACAAAGAGAGATCTGGAATGATGGTCTGTTTGCCGTACGCGACGGATAAGTTCTGCGTTCGTAACATGCTTACCAACCTCTATAACGATACAAAAGAAAAATGAAATATGGTGCGCCAATAACAGATGTCAGCACTCCCGCTGGTAGCTCAATTGGCGGCTGTAAGCCTCTCGCTAAACCATCGGCGCAAATCACCAACAAAGCGCCAAGGGTTGCAGCGGCTGGAATCAACAACTTGTGGTTGTGGCCAAACAGCAAACGCGCAAGATGCGGCGCAAGCAGGCCAACAAAGCTGATTGTACCTGCCACAGACACACTGATGCTCGCCAATAGCACGGCAGCAATCAGCGCAAGAATTTGGATCTGTCTTGGTTTCGTGCCAAGTGTAGTGGCGCTTTCTTCTCCCAGTCCCATCACATCTAACCTCCATGCCAACCAAAACGCCAATGGCAGTAGCAGCAATAGAGCACTCCAAATAAACGGCACTTGTTGCCAGTTTCGTCCCCACAAACTGCCGGTTAGCCATACCATCGCCGTGTTGATTTCGATAGGGTGCACAATCAGAAGAAAATCGATACCGCTGGCTAAAAATGCGCTGACAGCAACACCAATCAGCGCCAAACGTGCAGGTGTTGGTTTTGACCAGTAAGCCAGCACAGCAATAAAGCCAGCAGCAAGCAAGCCTCCCGCCATGGCGACCATCGGCAACATTGCCACTGGCGCATTTGGATACAGCACCAAACAAGCGGTAGCCGCCAGTCCAGCTCCAGCGCTTATCCCCATTAAATCTGGTGAGGCAAGTGGATTACGGATGACGCCTTGCACTAAAACGCCTGACAGCCCCAACCCAGCGCCCACGCCAATGGCGAGCAACATTCTCGGCAATCGATATTGGTGAATCACAAAGTCCGAATCAGAGAAAGAAAACAGCAATGCAAAAACCTGTTGAGCCGACATGTTCGCCGCGCCAACAAACAGCGTGAGAGAAGACGCAATCAGCAACAATCCAACTAATGCAAACAGTTTGGTTTGATTCATCATGATGATTTCCTCATTGCAATCGCGATAAAGCAAGGTGTGCCCAACAGCGCGGTAATCACGCCCACTGGCGTTTCAGCCGGAAAGGCAATCGATCGTGATAAAGCATCTGACCACGTCACCAATGCCGCGCCACACAAAGCGGAAACCGGAATGAGAATGTGATAGTTGTGACCAACAATCGGGCGAACCAAGTGCGGCACTAACAACCCGACAAAGCCAATTGGCCCAGCAATCGCCACGCTAGTACCCGCCAACAGCACAACCGCTAAACCACTGATTAATCGCGTAAGACGAATGTTACCACCCAACCCGACAGCAACTTCGTCCCCCAACGCGAGTAAATTTAAGTTTCGCGCTAAGCCCATGGCGAGCACCAAACCTAAAGTCGCAAAAGGCCACAGTTGCTGCCACTGCTCAGAATCTACCGCGGAGAGTGAACCCGTTAACCAATGCAACACGCTGTAAGCCATGTCATCCGCCAAAATTACCGACGCACGAGTTAACCCTATCAGCAGTGCACTGATGGCAATGCCCGCTAGCACTAAACGCAATGGGTGAGAACGCGCGGAGAAAAAACCGCCCAACAACATGACCGCACCACCACTTAGTAGCGCGCCGAGTACTGCGTTGATGATTGGGTTCAATTGACTAAAGAATGGTACTCCGATGGACGCCAAGGCCATAAAACAAGCCGCACCAGCATTAATGCCGAGAATGGATGGCGACGCCAAAGGGTTACGAGTCAATCCTTGCATCAGCACTCCGGATACCGCAAGCGAAGCGCCAATTAATAACCCAGCATAGGTACGAGGCGCACGCAGCGTCGCGAGGATTTGATGCAGCATATTGCCCTCATCAAACGCAAACCAATAGCTTGTCAGATCATTAACGCTCAAAGAAAAGTTGGACCAGCCAATCATTGAGGCTGCATAGCCTGAGAGCGTACACAACGCCATAGCACAGACAAACAAGCTCGCTTTCCAATGCGATTTGCTAACCGAAGATGCGCTTTCCGAGCTTATCGCCGCACTCATGAGCGCTCCAATAACGCTTCAAGATTGCGGGCAATTTCTTCCGCCGCCAACATGCCGCGATTTAACGACCACAGTTCAGGAGAGACCTCAACAAGTTGCTTGTTTTTTCGCAGCGGTTAGCAGCTTAAATAATGGGTTTTTGCGCCACTCATCCACAATATTTGGTTGAGAGTAAAGTCCAACTAGTAACCAATCAGGGTTGGTTTTTAGTAAAAGTTCGAAGCTGGTTGGGATATAAGCATTTTGCTCAGACGGAGCCAGCGGGCTTTGGATGCCTAGTGTACTCAAAACGCCACCAGCGTAAGAAACCGGGCTATGCAGCCACATCCCTTTATCGGAAACCACACCAAACTGAATGGTTTCTTGTGTAGAAAAATGCTGTTTGAACTCTGCCATGGTCTGTTTGTGCTGCTCAATGCGTTGTGTCATTTGCGCTTGCTTGCCAATCGCAACCCCGATTTTCTGTGCAGATTCGAGGTTTTCTTGATATGTCTCACCACGACTTTTTAATAGCAAGGTTGGCGCAATTCGCTGCAAATCTTGATAAATAGCGCGATGACGTTCGGCATCGGCAATGATCATATCAGGCTTGAGCACCGCGATCGCCTCTAAACTCGGTTGTGAACGCATGCCGACCGATTGCCAAGGTTCAATCTTGGCGCGAACAGCAGGGATGACTCGTGTGACATCGTTGTCATCGGCAACGCCTACCGGTGAGACATCGACGGCCGCCAGAGCGTCCACAAACGAAAACTCCAAAACCACAATACGTTGAGGTATCGCTTCTAGCTCAAAAGTGCCTTGCTCATCTTGCACGCTGCGCGCCTGAGAAAATGCGCTAAATGACATCAAAGCTGAGCTCAGTAGCATCAGCAAAACGGTTGAAAAGTGTTTGATCGTAAATTTGTTTTTTATTTTTCATCTTGCTTTTCCAGTGCTAAGAGTTTTCCAGTACCTAAGATCGGCAAAGTCGCCAAGGTAAATTGGCGACTTTTCTTTTCAAACTCGGTGAACGAAACGCTTAAAACTGATAGTTCAGATCCAGCGTGTAAGAGCGTCCCGGAGCTGGGTATCGACCAACTGGGCTGGTATCAATCCCACGGAAGTAATACTCCTCGTCAAACAAGTTGTTTACTGCAACATTCATGCGCAACTTGCCTTTGTCGTCTTTGTATAAATCCGTGCCTAAATTGAAGTTCCACACCATGTAAGACGGCACTTTGCCCGTTTCACCTATTGCGTCTTCGGCACTGGTGTTGGCGTTATCGGTATACGAATCACTGAAGTAGAAGCCCGATAGCGTGGTGTCCATGCCGTAAAATGCGTAGGTTGCATCCCAACCAAGCTGATGCTTAGAGGTGTAAGGCAGTTGATTACCTTTATTCTCACCTTCTTCTTCAAGCGTAGCGTCTAGATAGTTATAGCTTGCGCCTAAACTCAGTGCAGGTAGTGCTTCAGGCACGTAACGAGCAGAAAGCTCTAAACCTTGGTGAAGGGTTCTACCTATATTTTCAGACGTATTTGTCACACTCCGCCACTGCAACTGATCCTTAAAGTCAATGCGATACAAAGCTGCATTGAAGCTTGTTGAATCTTGAACATACCGAACGCCAAGTTCGTAGTTCCAAGCCAACTCACTGCTTTCCTTACCGACCCCTCGAACATTAACAAGCTGAGGAACGCGAAGAGATTTCTGCGCATTGGCATAGCTCAGCCATTGTTCATTCCAGTTATATGCGATCGTCACACCAGGCAATAATTCAGTCACCTTGTTTCCAGATTCTTGCCCGCTGCCCAAATCTTTATAGGACATATCAACAAATTCATAACGAAGTCCGGGTGTGACTTTTAACGCACCATTAAACAACCCGACTTCGTTGCTCACATATCCTGCGTACGCATCGGTATCAAGGTGCCAGTTTCGCGGTACATTTGTGGCTCCGCCTGACACTGGTGTTTGTGTCACTTTATATTGAATGTCTTCATTAATGTAACGAGTCCCTATAATCCAGTTTTGCGTAATGGCACCTCCATCAACAAAAACAGCAAGCTTAGGTTCGATACCATAAACACGGAACTCTCGTGGTGAAGTACTTACTTTCGTAGAAGGCAGAGCCGGATCCGCCCAATGGCCACCAGCGCTGTTAAAGCCCCACTTGAAAAGACGCTCTGACTTATGGCCAAACGTTAGCACTTCTAGCTCGGCACTGTCGGCAAATGGCAAATCGTGGATGTACTTAACACTCCAGCGCGTCGACTTACCTTCATAATCATCGTAAGGACGTTTCGATTGGTGACGATCTTGTTCGTAGTCTTGTGGCGAAAGTGCACCAGGCATTTGCGTTTCAGCATCGTAACGTTGCAGGAATGCTTGAATCTCTTGAGTGTCACTCAATAGCCACTGTGCTTTAGCTTGAAAGTTCTTCACGTCCGTATCGGAATGTTCACGGAAGCTTTCACCTTTTAGGAAGTTACCTTCCAACTGCAGTGCAAACGTGTCGCTTAACCAGCCGCCCGTGCGCAGGTAAAAATCATTCAGCGGCGCATCACCGCCATCAAACACGGTAAGGCGGTTACTGATTTCAGTTTGCCACGTGTGTGGAATCGGTTTGGTCACTAAGTTGATCACACCACCGACGTTGTTTGGGCCGTACTGTACTGCAGCACCACCGCGTACAATGTCAATACGATCAAGCATCGACAGTGTTGCTGGGAAGATAGACTGACCAGTGTGACCATATGGCGCAAGTGTTAGCGGTACACCATCCATCAAGAACTGAGCATGACCACTACGGCTTGCTTTCAAACCACGTACAGAAATGTTAGGCAATACGCCCGTTCCGCTTTCATCCTGAACTTTAATACCCGGCACGCGCTGTAGCGCGTTATCAATCGAGCCTGCGGCGGTTTTCTCAATTTGATCACGGGTAATGACGGTACGAGCACCAGGGTACTCTTTGACGTCTTCAATGTCAGAGTTGCCAATCACGCTGCCAGTGACAACCACCGTTTCCATCACGGTGGTTTCGTTTTTTGCGGCAGGAGCGGCAACCGCGCTCATGGAGGTGGCAGAAGCGATAGCAATCGCGAGCACACTGTAAGTGGTAGACAAACCAGCACGTACACGCACTTTACCATCCAAATTCTGGTAAGACATTAAGGTCTCCTTTGCGAGAAATTGAGCCTCGGGCAGAACATTTCCCGTAGGCTCTCGGGGCTAAAACATCCTCAATAAGAGGCAAAAAAATCGGCTAACGTGCGCCAACTACGCACAACAAGCCTAGAACTGGTATCCGTAGCTAAGCATGAACTCGGCTGGTGCGCCGTAGCCAATCTGGTTTAGGCCAGACGTGCCGTTTGTTGCGCCAAGAATGTATTTCTCATCCAAAATGTTGTAAGCGTTCGCTTGGATCTTGTGACGACCAGTGGTGTACGCCGCCATCAAATCCACCGTGGTGTAATCGCCAAGTGCGACGGCTTCGTCGTTACCTGCATAACGGTCGCCCACGTATTTCACGCCGCCACCCAAACGCCAGTTGTCATCCAATTGGTAAGTGCTCCAAAGGGAGAACAAGTGGTCTGACACATCGTTCGGCTTTTTGCCTGTGGCTTTGTCTTCTGCGTCCAAGTAGCTGTAACCCACAGAGATGTCCCACTGTTTGGTGATTTGGCCGCGAGCTTCTAGCTCAATGCCTTGGTGACGTACTTCAATTTTGTCGATGACATCGCCGTCCACGTTGGTTTGTGGCTGTTCTTGGTCGATCTGGAACAGTGCCGCATTCAACATTAATGCGTTATCCAGCAGGTACGCTTTCGCCCCCACTTCTTTTAAGTCGGTATGGAAGAATTCCGCCAACTTTGGATTGATGTAGATGCCTGCGTACGGCAACTGCCAAGAGCGCGCTAAACTGGCGTATACGGATGTGTCGGAATTGATACGGTATACCAAACCAGCACGGTAGCTGACTTTGTCATCATCCAACTTTTCCTTATCTGAGCCCGCTTTTTGTTGTTCGAGCTCCATCGAGTCGTAACGCACGTTACCGATCAAAGAAAGGTCGCCCCACGTATAGACGTCTTGCACATACAAACCTGTCGTGGTGGTGGTATTGTCACGAAATGGCTTAAAGCCCGGATCAGTCGTTGGACCAACGACTGGGTCGTAGATATTTTGCGGAGGAAGCGTTTTATCACTTGCCAACGTTAGGTCGATATCGATCTGGTTGAAATCTGCACCCACCATCAATTGATTGTCCCTGGTTTCCCAAACCAACTCAGATTGCAAAGTGGTCGTAGTACGTGGATCGTAACCAAAGTTGTTAACGGTTTGAGACACTTCATTACCCGTCACTTTGCCCTGACGCGTGCCTTTTTGCTCAAGTTCGATATGGTTGAACGCCGCTCGGTTGTTCCATACCCATTGATCATTCAGACGCCATTCGTAATCCACCGCAATACGGAGACTGTCTGACTCCTGATAGTCGTTTGTGCCGCCAAAGTAAGTGCTTACTGGCAAATCAACTGGCTTGCCATTTTTTGATGGCACACCACGATATGGCACTAGTTCTTGATGGGCGTATTCCACGTCAATATCAATGGTGTGACCATCCGCTGGTAACACACGAATGGTCGGTGCAATGAAGAAATCGTTTGAATCAACATGATCAACGTACGAGTCGGCTTGACGGTATTCCAAGTTAATACGCCCGTTGACCTTATCTGTGAACGCCATTGAGCTGTCGACCTGACCGACATACTGGTTGTTGCTACCTACACTGCCGTTTACGTGAGTAAAATTCTCACCGTTAGCGCGTTTCGTCACCAAGTTGATGATACCCCCAGCCGAACCACGGCCATACAAAGCACCCGCAGGGCCTTTCACAATTTCAACGCGTTCAACGTTCGCTAAGCTGCGGTAAGACTGCAACGTACCGTCATCTCGCAAGCCATCACGGTACATATCGTTGAGTGAATCAAAACCGCGAATCATGAACTGGTCACGGCTGCCTTCGCCCAAGGTGTTATTGACCCCGGCTACCCCATCTAGCGCATCCACTAAACGCACCGCGCCTCGGTCTTGCATTTCTGTTTTCGTTACTACAGATACCGCTTGTGGCACATCAAGCCATTCCACATCGGTTTTGGTGCCTGATTGAGGCATGTGTTCAGCATAACCTTCGTACTGATGACCGAAGACTTGAATCGTTTCAGTTGCTGATGAGGTTGAGTTCGTCTCTTCTGAAGCCACTGCGCTTGGTGCTACTAGTGAAGAACCAATCGCGACCGCCAAGGGGGTCAGGGTCAATAATTTATTCATTCCATAATTCCGTTTAGTTGTTATAAAGCCAACGGATGGAAATAAGAACAAATATTATTTCTATTTGCAATATTAATTTTATGCTCTATATTTATTTACCCTAAAAACACAACTAACAACAAAAAAAACCAAACATAATAACAATAAACACTAAAACTTCTGCCCTCCATCTCGCGAGAGGCACATTGGAAGACGACCGTGAGCGACTTTATCAACGTTAGAAGAAAATGTTAGAAAATTAGGAAAGCTCATGAAATCTACGATGATTATCGTAAGTCATGTCGTTAACGATGCAGTCACTCACGGCTTTGTGCCTGCAGCTAAAGCGATGGACCTTCACGTCGTTCTTATCACCGACCACAAGCTCAGCCATTTAGAGCTGGCAAGTCGTGATAGTCACTTTAATCCGGATACCATTCTAGAATGTGATGTCTTCAACCCATTAGAACTCATCGAAACCATCACGGAACATGAATTAAAGCCAGACGCTATTTTTAGCAATAGTGATCACTTACAAACTTCCACCGCCATCTGCGCGCAATTTTTTGGCCTCCCATCCAAGGATTGGTCTGTCACGTTAAAAGCCAAAAACAAACACTTAACTCGACAAGTGTTAAATGAAAAAGCCCTACCCAACACACAAAGCTGTTTGCTGCATCGCCATTCGAATGTGGCATTAGGCATAGACTTTCCTGTCGTGGCAAAACCCAAAGAAGGCGTGGCAAGTTTAGATGTGCAGCGCTGTGACTCCCAAAGCGAGCTCGATGCATACTGCGATACGTTTTGGCAAAAGCACCCAAACGCCACCATTCTGGTGGAGCAATTCCTTCAAGGGCCGTTGGTTACGCTAGAAACTTTAGGAGATGGTGAGCGCCTTATCGCCGTGGGCGGTTTTGATGTGTCGCTCTCAGAGCCGCCTTACTTTATCGAAACGGCCGCAGACTGGGACGGACCAAACGGCATTGCTCACCGAGAAGCGTGCTTGGCTCAACTGAAAGCGTTTGGCGTTGGTTTTGGTGTTTGCCACAGCGAATTTATTATCACGGAAAACGGCCCAGTTCTGGTGGAAATCAACTACCGCAGCATTGGAGATGGTCGCGAATTCTTACTCAACAATCTCGCTCACTTCGGTTGGTTTAGCACAATTTTAGGTCTGCATTTAGGCCGAAGATTGGACGGCGATTACCAAATTCATGGTTCAGCGCACGTGCACTACGTAGTTGCGGAACACAGTGGTGTGATTGATGGAGATTCGACGTCGTTCATCCAACACGATGACGATATCATCACCCAGCAACAGGTACTAAAAACCGCTGGAGAACACTTCCAACAGAGTTATTCCAATAAGGATTATCTCGCCCGAATTTCGATTGTCTCACCATCAGGGCGAAACCTCGACCAAGCGCTGCAGAACGCGCTTAGCAATTTCAATCTAGCTCCGACTCGTGAGGTGGCAGCATGAATGACAACGCTTTGTATCTAACGCAACGATTGATCGACACTTGCTTACGCGAAGACATGTTTGGCATCTTATCGAATGCCAAGTTCAGTAGCGCCGCACCAAAAGGGGTAATTGTTCCTCAAGGCGAGCAAGTCTGGCTAACCTTTGATAATCCGGATTTCACGCTCTATTTACCTGTTGTGCCAACGTATTACATGCAGCATTGGTGTTACGGCCAAACCAATGGCGAAGCGCCGCTAGGTTGGTGGGTGGAGAAAAATGGCCAAGTCGAGCATCAGCAGCATTATCAAGAGTGGATTGCGCTACTAACGACACTGGCGCATGAGAGCTCTCACGAATTGTTGGCGGGGTATCTTCAAGAACTGGAATGCGCAGAGAAACACAAAGCGCTGTGTGACCAAGCGTTTCGTCACCACGCCGACCACATTTCTCAACCAATATCCGAGCTTGGTTCTTGGCATAAAAAGCTACTGCTTGCCGACCAGATCGCTTCTTACCTTGACCACCCGTACTATCCAACTGCGCGTGCGAAGTTTGGTCTGAGCGATGAAGACCTTGCTAAGTACGCGCCCGAGTTCGCACAAAGCTTTGCTCTGCATTGGATTGCGATTGAAAAATCACTGGTGACATTAACCAGCGAACAACCTGATTGCTGGCCGACAATGGAGCAAGTTGGGCTTCCTGCTGATTTTACACTGAGCCACGTACTGTTCCCTGCGCATCCGCTCACCCTTCGCTCTTTAGAAGCCTTACCCGAAGGCATGATAGAAGCGCCGTTTACGTACCTAGACGTGACGCCAACGCTTTCCGTTCGTACGGTGGTAGTCAACGACGCGCCGCATATTCACATCAAAGTTCCGCTGATCATGCGATCGCTAGGCACGAAAAACATTCGCTTAATCAAGCCTTCAACACTGTATGACGGCCACTGGTTTGAACGTCTACTCAGCCACCTTGAACAAACGGATGCCGACTTAAACACTCGCTTGTTCCATTGCAACGAAAAACACGGTGGACACGTCGGCGAGGATAAAACCTTCGCGTACATCGTACGTGAGTACCCACTTATTCATTGCGAAGACAAAGCGCTAGTTCCGGTTGCCGCACTGGCAAGCCCAATGCCTGACGACCGCTTGTTCTTAGAACACTTGGCAGAGCAGTACTATCAACAAGATACGCTGGCGTGGTTCAAAGATTACGTCGACCTATTATGCCAAGTACACCTTACCTTGTGGCTTCGTTATGGCATTGCATTGGAGTCCAACCAGCAAAACGCCATCGTTGCATTTTTTCAACAGGGCAAAATGACGCTCGCGATGAAAGACAACGACGCAGCGCGAATTTGGCCAGAGCGCTTCCACTTTGCAACAGAGCATGCCGCCCAAAAACAGGGCGCAGGAACAATTCCAGTGGATTGCGATGAACTGCTCGACCAACGCATCAAAGTCGACAATGAATTGGCGCTCGGTCAGATGTTTACCACCATCACATTACAACTGGATATCGCAGCGATTGTAGAAGCCATGGCTACAAAGGGCATTGCCTCTTCAGCATCGCTTTACGCCATCGTGGCCAAAAGCATTGCTGAGCAACTCAACCGATTGGAAGGCGAAGGGTTAGAAACAAAACTGGCACGCGAGTTACTGCAAGAGGCGCCTGATTTGTACGCCAAGTACTTGTTGAGCTCTGGCAGTTTGCTCTCGAAAGAAGCCTCCGGCGCGAGTGACATCAATAAGTTCTATGGTTTGTCGGCCCCGAACTTCTTACTGCTTTCTAGCGAAGAAGCGCAGCGCGCCTACTTAGAAGCCATCAAAAAAAGCGTACGTTAAACGATTATGACCAAACTCATCTACAGTGTGTTGTTGTGCCACTTTATCGCTGCGTTTGCCGCGTTAGGTATGCCGCTATTTCTACCCGTCGTGTTGCCAACATTAGGCGCAAGCATTGATGCGGACTGGGCAGGGGTATTGTTTATCCTACCTACGTTTTGTACTGCGTTAGCGGCGCGATTTTGGGGCAACTTTGCCGATCGCTACGGTCGCCGCCGCTCACTCTTGCGTGCGCAACTTGGCCTTGCAGCAGGTTTTGCGCTGTGCGGCTTGGCAGACAACCTCGCCATGTTTGTGTTTGGTCTTATTGTTCAAGGAACCTTTGGCGGCACCATGGCCGCCTCGAACAGCTACTTATCTAGTCAAATTAAAGAAGCCAAAACACTCGGCAAGTCACTCAATAAAACCCAACTATCTGCTCGCTTGGCGCTGATCGTTGCGCCCATTGGGCTCGGCTGGAGCTTGTCCGAAACCAACCCACTCAACGCGTACCTGTGGTTATGCGTTTTGCCTTTAATTGCTATGGGCATCACGCTAACACTGCCTGCGGATAAACCCGCCGAACGAAACCTCGAAAAGCCAAACTCAGAATCTCAGCAAGAAAAACCGGTTGCACAGAAAAACGCAATGCATGCCATTCGTTGGATCTTCTTTGCTCAGTTCGGGTTTGCATTTTCTATGGTGGTGACCTTTCCTTATTTCTCGCCGTTTGTGCAGCAATATGGCATCACTCACCACGCATGGATCGGTTTTTTGTACGCACTGCCGCATGGCGTCTATCTGTTGCTGGCAGGCAAAATCCACGTTTTGTCAGATGGGTTGAATCGCCATCAACCGCTGCGCACGTTGTGGCTCGGGTTTGCATTGCTTGCCGTGAGCTCTGCCTTGCATTTGATTGCGTCCGAAACCGCACTCATTGCTGCGAGAATTATCTTCGGCATCGCGATGGTGTGTTGTTATCACGGATTGCATCAGCATCTTGCGAGCAATCTGGATCGCAAATTCAGTGGCAAAGTATTTTCTCGCTTTGATGCCATGTCCAAATGGGGTGGCGTGGCAGCGGGATTTTGCGCTTCTTTCATTTCTAGCTTGGGGCTACTTGAGGTTCCTTTCCTACTTTCTGCGATAGTCAGCGTAATCACCTTGATCACGCTGGTTCTCCATTCAAAATTTGGAAATCAACATGTTACAAACTCAATCCTCTCAGACTAGCGAGCTGCGCGCGCATGATGTGCAGCTCAATCGGGAGAAGGCCCAACTCAACACGATAATGGGTGTTCTTAATTGTTACTTACGTGAATTTGCACTGCCGAATCAACAAGTGGAATGGCACTACCAATCGACATCGCTACCCCAAACATTAAAACGCAACTATTCCGCCAAGCAACGGGTAGCCGTTCATCTTTCTCAACAAAATGGCGTGCTGGTTTTACCGATTCACTACGCGAGCAAACTGGGCAAAATCAAATTAGCAGAACTGCCTTGGGCAAAAATGCCGGGATCTGGTTGGGCGAAATTGGATGCCACGCAAACTCTTACGCTTTTGCTTAACTATCTCAAGCAGGTGTTGGCGATCCCGTTTAACCATGATCTGATCGAACAACTGGAAAATAGCGTGCTGGTTACCGAGCAGTTTCTCAACGTCGCGCCCAAATCGCATCACAACGAGTTTATCGCTTCGGAACAATCTCTGATTTGGGGGCATACTTTCCATCCGACCCCGAAAAGTCGTTCGGGCGTCACCATGGATGATCTCTTGGCGTTTTCTCCAGAAGTCGGCGCGCAAGTCCCGTTATACTGGTTTGAAGTGGATACGTCCTTACTTGATGTGCTGAGTTCCGACGGAGAAGCTAACCCTGCTCAGCAAATGCTACAACAGCTCGCGCCACAACACACCACCAGCAATGGGAAGACCCTCTACCCTTGCCATCCTTGGGAAAGCTACACCATTTTGAGCAACCCAAGCGTGAAGCGTGCCATTGAACAAGGCAAGATCACGCCACTGGGTTTAGGTGGTGAAAAGATGCAGCCGACCTCTTCAGTTCGTACCCTCTACCACCCAGACATGGACTGGTTTGCGAAATTCTCCATCAACGTACGATTAACCAATTGCGTGCGCAAAAACGCGTGGTACGAACTCGACAGCGCCGTGCAGCTCACGTCGATTCTCAAACCAATTAGAGAAAACGAACAGTTGCACAACCCCGTATTTAAAGTGATGACGGAGCCTTACGCCACCACGTTGAATCTAGAAAGTGTCGCTGAGCGCAATTGGGACGACAACACCAAAGCGCGCGAATCGTTTGGGATTTTGTATCGCGAAAATTTCTCGCTGAGCGAAGTCGACATCTTAAAACCAACCCTCGCTGGCGCTCTGTTTGCTTACAACAAAAACGGCAACAGTTGCATTGCTCAACGCCTTAAAAACAAAGCGCGTACTACGCAAAATCGCTATTCCGACATCGCGACACTGTGGTTTGAACGCTATTTGCATTGCCTAATTCCGGGCGTGTTTAATTACTACTTCAAACACGGGGTGGCGTTTGAGCCGCATTTGCAAAACACCTTGATTGGCTTTGAGCAAGAGATGCCGTGTTGTGTTTGGATTCGTGATTTGGAAGGCACTAAATTACTGCCAGAGTTCTGGCCAGCAGAAACATTAACTGATTTGTCTGAACGCGCGCGACAATCGGTTTACTACAGTCGCGAACAAGGCTGGAATCGCATCGGATACTGCACCTTTATCAACAACATCAGCGAAGCGATTTTCTTCATCGCAGAAGGTGATGAGCCACTAGAGCAAACGCTGTGGAATGCGGTGCAAAGTGCCATTGTGCGTTGGCAATCAGTGAATGGAAAACAGCCGGAACTAGAAGCGTTGCTGAATGGCGGTCACTTCCCAAGCAAAAATAATTTCACCACGCGTTTGATGCAAAAAGCCGATAAGGAGTCGGGCTATACCCAAGTCGCCACGCCTTGGCAACAATACGAAAAAGGAGCGCAACATGTCTAATTCACTCTCCCTACCGACACGTATTAGCCAGCAAGTTCACACGCTCGCACAGCAGCAAAATCAACCCTTGTGCGCGTACTTGTATGACCTAAAAGCCTTAGAAGAACACATCAAACAACTGCGTCACGTTTTGCCGAAAAATGTCGAGCTATTTTACGCAGCCAAAGCCAATCCATCGGGCCCGATTCTCAAAACGCTCGCGCCGCATGTCGATGGTTTTGAAGCGGCATCTGGCGGGGAGTTGACACACCTCCACCAGCAACAACTCGATAAGCCATTGATCTTCGGTGGCCCAGGAAAAATGCCAAGTGAATTGCAACAAGCGATTGAGCTGGATGTCGATGCGATTCATGTCGAAAGCCTCACCGAGCTAAAGCGCATTGGAGCACTAACCGAGCGCCTCAACCGCCCTACTTCGATCTTTTTGCGTATGAACATCGATATTGGCGACATCACGCTCAGCAAGTTGGCGATGGGCGGCAAGCCAACTCCTTTTGGTTTGGACGAGTCCGAACTGAGTAATGCTTTGATGTTGCTGCGCGATTTCCCGCAAGTGTCACTGAAAGGTTTCCATTTTCACTTGATGTCGCATCAGCTCGATGTTGAGCGTCACTTAGCGTTAATGCAGCGCTATTTCCAAGTCGTAAAAGCGTGGCAACAGGAGTTCGAACTCGGTGAGCTAATGATCAACTTGGGCGGCGGCATGGGCATCAACTACCAAAACCCTGAGCAACACTTTCCGTGGATGGAGTTTTGCGACAAGTTGGAATTCCTCATCGCTAAAGAGCAAGTTCAAGATTGGACACTGCGTTTTGAATGCGGACGGTTCATCACAGCGGCATGCGGTTATTACGTGATGGAAGTGCTGGATATTAAGCAAAATCTTGGCGAAAACTTTGTCATCGCACGCGGAGGAACTCACCACTTCCGCACGCCAGCAGCGCAGAGCCATGATCATCCATTCGTCATCCTGAAAAACGAGCAACACCACGAAATTTCTCACCCAATTCAGCATGCACAAGCGACCTTTGTCGGCCAGCTTTGTACGCCCAAAGATGTGCTGGCACGCAATCAACCCGTCGCCCACGTCGATATTGGTGATTACGTTGTGTTTACCTTAGCGGGCGCCTATGCGTGGAACATCTCCCATCAAAACTTCTTGATGCATGAACCGCCGATCTTCCACTATTTTTAAACGGCATACTTCGCTTCACTCAAGCCCCAATCATTGGGGCTTTTTTATTCCACTCGGCACAAATTCATTGCCATTAACCGCTCTGCGAAATAGCAATAATGCGTTTTATCAGCTCGTCGGGTTCCATCTTGGGATTGCGGTAAAAACGGAATATTTCCGAGTTTATCGCTTGCTGAGCAACCGGATTGACCGCCATCGAATCAATCATACTCGGCACAGCGAGGTTGTGTTTAACGCCGTAGTGAAAGTCTTGATATGACTGGACCTGACACGGATTAAAATCGCTGATGTCGATATCGGTGCGTACCGGAATCGAGCCTTTTACCTTATTGAACTTGGCTTGAAACTCGACGTCTGCCAGCGCGCTTGCGGTTTGCTGAGCCGCCTCGGAAGAAAACGACTTGCTCGACATAAACACCAAGCTGTCCATGTTGTAGAGGAATACACCATCGCTGTCAGGAGTTGGGTAACAGCCGACCTCTTGCGGAACCGAGACTTGATTGGCGAGCAACTCACCCAAAATCCAATCTCCACCGATTTGAAACAGCGCTTGACCATCGGCTAGCGCTTGGGTCGCCGTATCCCACTTACTGTCGGGTAATTGGTTGTCGATCAACAAACTCAGGCGGCGAAATTGCGTCAACGCTTGGCGCAGGGTATCGCTGTCGATGCTGTCTCGCTCAAGTTTAACCATTGCATTGGTGTAGAACTCAACGCCGCCAGTGGAGATCACTAAGTTCTCGAAAAGTTGGGCGACTTGCCACGGCTGCTCACCGACCGCGATCGGTACGATACCATTTTGCTGAGCAAGCTCCATGGCAGCGAACATCTCTTGCCAATTTTTCGGCGCGGAAAGATTCAGTTGTTTAAGCAGCTTGTGGTTGACCCACAGCCAGTTCAAGCGGTGCAGCGTAAGTGGCAGGGCGATATAGCCGTTTTGTGTTTTATTGATTTCGATAGACAGCGGGTAGAGCACCTCGTCCCAGCGCTGCTCATCGGCAACCGCATTGACGTTGTGCAAAATACCGATGGCATCCCACGCCTTAATACTTGGCCCTTCGATTTGCGCGAAGCTGGGTGGATTGCCCGCCAGCGCGCGAGCTTGCAGTACCGTCATCGCACTGTCGCCACCACCGCCTAACACCGGGCTTTGCAGTAGCTCGATATCATGCTGTTTTAGCTGAGCTTTGAGTGTTTGCAGCGCTTGCTGTTCGCCGTCAGAAGTCCACCAATGTAAAAACTCTATCCCTTGTGGCGACTCAGCGTGAGCGACGCAAGGGGCGAGCAACAGTGGGAACAAGAATGCCAGTTTGTTCATAGTCAGTCTCTCGGGAAAGTCAGTGTGGCGCAGAGGCCGCCAAACTGAGAATGGCTCAGCGACAAACTGCCGCCGTGAGCCTTTGCAATGCTCTGTGAAATGGTTAACCCTAGCCCACTGCCTTCTTTATCGTTGCTAGCGCGGAAGTATGGCTGGCAAAGCTTTTCAAGTAATAAATCGTCAACACCGTCACCGTGATCTTCAATTTCAATCTGGATGAACTCTGGGCTTTCACTCAGCGTAATGTCCGCTTGATGGCCGTATTTGAGCGCGTTATCGACCAGATTCTGAATGCAGCGCTTAATCGCTAACGGTTTACCAGCAAAGTGGGTGCGGATTTCACCGTGGATGCGAATTGTGTCCGGCGCATCGGTGATATTGGCGGAAATGTGCTGAATCAGTTGGGTGAAATTGATCGGCTCGATTTCCTCGTGGATATCTGTCTCTTTAATGCATTGCAATGCGCCTTTGACCATCAAATCTAGGTCGTTACTTAGGCGGATAAAGCGTTCTCGGTCGGCGTCGTTATCCAGCATTTCCGCCCGCAGTTTTAGGCAGGCTATCGGCGTTTTCAGATCGTGTGAAATGGCACTGAACAGCATTTCGCGGTCTTTAATATGGCTGTCGATGCGTCGATTCATTTTGTTAAACGCACGTACCGCCGCTTTCAGTTCGTTACTGCCTCGCTCAGAGACTTCGGGCACGTCTAATCGGCTCGACATCAGGGTTGCGGCTTTTGCCAGCTCTCGAATTGGTTGAATTTCTTTGCGAACGATAAACCAGGTACACAGCAACAGCATTAGTGCGGACAACAATAGTGTCAACCATTGGCGCAGCTCAAAATAGTTAGTCTCTAGGTTGATATAAGGCGCGGGTAGCACCGCCGCGAGATAAAACCATTCGTTCTGCGCGACTTCGACCTGCATCACCAGAATCGGTGGATTGAGATCACCAAACGAAAGCGAATAATGCGCCCACAATAGCGGCAGTTCGTCGATAGGTAGCTCGTTGTTGAACACTTTGAGTTTGTCGCGCTGGGTGAACTCCACTTCGATATTAGGAATTCCGCTCAGCTCGCTTTCCAAAACCTCGCGAACTTGGTTGATGACCAACGTTTTGCGTTCGCTCTCCGGCAGCGGGTCGACCTCAATCTGGTGATTGTTGAGTGAGACGAAAAAGCGCGTGCCGCCCATGTTGCGTAGTTGATTGAGCACCAAGTGGCGATATTCCGAAGGGAGAGTTTGAAAGAAGGCGATGGTGGAAGAAGCGCTCAGTGCTAAGCTTTTGACTGTGGTGGTCAGGCCCTCTTTATCGCGTTCGCTGGCGTGTTGATACCAGATAATCCCGGATAATACCTGCGCCAGAATGATCACCAGCAACAGGAACACACTGGTGCGAACGACCAGTGACCCCGTCCAGCGTTTAATTCTCATAATGCACGTCCGTGGTCAGCATGTAGCCTTTGTTGCGCACCGTTAGGATCAGCGAGCGGTCTTTATCTTCAAGGTGATGACGCAAGCGGCTGATCTGCACGTCGATGCCGCGTTCAAACGGGTCAGCATCGCGTCCCCAGATCTCGCGCGCAATGTCATCGCGCGACAATATTGATTGCGCGTGGTTGACGAACAATCCGAGCAGCGACAAATCTGCGCCACTAAGTTGCTTGACCTCGCGGCTAGCAACGTGGGTCAGTTGCCGGGTTACGGTATCTAACAACCAATCGTCAAAACGCACTTTACGCGTCAGTTTGCTATTGGCGGTCGATTGGCTGCGTCTCAGAATCGTTTTGATGCGTGCGAGCAGTTCACGCGGACTGAATGATTTGGTGATGTAGTCGTCAGCGCCCATTTCTAGCCCTGCGACTCGGTCGGCTTCTTCAGTGACGGCGGTCAGCATGATGATCGGGATATCGGAATTTTTGCGCAGTTTCTGGCACAGGGTAAAGCCGTCTTCACCGGGCATCATAATATCGAGGATGATTAAATCAGGATGGTGATCGTTGAGCAGTTGCCACATCACGCCGCCGTTTTCCGCGCAAAGCACTTCAAACCCTGCGCGGCCAAGGTAATCTGACAACGCTTCGCGAAGGTCGAGGTTGTCATCGACGACCAGTATCTGCTTGTTTTCCATCCTACTTTCCCTGTGCCTGCCCTGAGTTTGGCGCTGGCCAATATGATGCATTCTTAAACGCCCATGCACAATCGAGCCGATTGCAATTTTCACTTCTCGGTGTAAGAGATTTGTAAGCGGCCACTTACAAACTGATTGCCTTTTGTAACCTTAGGCGCCGCCTTGCTCGCTATGATCATCCTGACCTTACGTGAAACAACATGACCTGAAGGAATCAGGTCCTACAGCACTGGCATTCGTCAGGAGGAAACCATGTTTGCAAGTATATTTGGACAACTACAAAAAATAGGGCGGTCGTTGATGCTGCCTGTGGCGGTGTTACCGGTGGCCGGCTTGATGCTGGGTATTGGTAACGCGGGTTTTGCGTTTATTCCAGACGCGGTCAACAAAGTGATGCTCGCCGCCGGTGAAGGCGTGTTCGGCAACATGCAGTTGATGTTTGCGGTCGGTGTGGCGCTCGGGTTATCAAAAGGCAATGACGGTGCCGCTGCGCTCGCAGGCTTAGTTGGCCTAATTATTATGAACGCATCGCTCGGTATCGTGACTGGCCTGCGCGGCCTAGAAACTGACGCCACCATCATGGGCGTTGAGACGCTGCAAACCGGGGTGTTTGGCGGCATCTTTATCGGTGCGGTCGCGGCAATCATGTACAACCGCTTCTACAACATCAAACTGCCGGAATATTTGGGCTTCTTCGCGGGTAAGCGATTTGTGCCCATTGTCACCGGTCTATCGGCGATCGTCGTTGGTGCGATTCTCGCGTTTGCATGGCCACCTGTCGGACAACTTCTTGATGCATTTTCTCATTGGGCTGCGTACCAAAACCCTGTTCTCGCGTGGGCGGTTTACGGCGCGGGCGAACGTTCATTACTCCCTGTTGGTTTGCACCACATCTGGAATGCGCCGTTCTTCTTTGAAGTCGGCAACTACGTAGACCCAGAAACCGGCAAAGAGTTTACCGGTGAGCTCACTCGCTTCTTCGCGGGCGATAAAACCGCAGGTTATCTGTCTGGTGGCTTCATGTATTCCATGTGGGCACTACCGGCTGCGGCATTGGCGATTTACCACTGCGCGTCTCCAGAGCGTAAGAAAATTGTTGGTGGTTTGATGCTATCCGCTGCTTTTACCTCTTGGTTAACCGGTATCACGGAGCCAATCGAATTTACCTTCTTATTCGTCGCGCCAGTGCTGTACGTGATCCATATTTTCCTCACCGGTATTGCGTTTGCGATCACCGCATTTTTGGAAATCAAACACAGTACGGACTTTGCTCACGGCGCGATCCAGTTCTTCCTTTATTACCCAATGTCGACTAACGCGTGGATGTTCATCATCATCGGTCCAATCTGGGCGACGCTGTACTACGGCTTGTTCCGCTTCTTAATTGTGAAGTTGGATCTGAAAACGCCGGGCCGTGAAACCGACATTGCAGAAGTGAAGATTGCCGGACAACCTGATGAAATTGCGGTGGATGTAGTAGCTGCATTGGGCGGCAAAGCCAACATCAAGTCAGTCGATGCGTGTATTACTCGTCTGCGTGTCTCGGTGAAAGACATTGCCAACGTTGATGTTGCTAAGCTAAAAGCGCTCGGCGCGCGAGATGTGTTAGTGATTGGCGACAGTTTACAAGCGATTTTCGGTACGCAGTCTGACTCAATTAAGTCAGAGGTGCACAGCGTACTCGCCACCTCCTGATCTTACCTCCCCCAATCTAGGTAAGATTTGCCAACCTCCTTGTGAGGTTGGCTTTTTCGTTTTCGGAGGTAAAAAAGCGAAGCCAATAACCAGGCCTATTTCGCCGCCGCGTTGGTTAAATTGCCCAGCACGCTGCTGATTTTGTTCAATACCTCGTCGCAGCCTTCAATATGATGGCGCTGCTTTAAATACATAGGATCGTTATAAGCTAACCACGTTTTGCCTTCAGCATCTTCATACACCAACACTTTTTGGGGTAAATCGAGCGCCACTTCCTGCGCACAGATCATCAGTGGTGTGCCCACTTTAGGGTTTCCAAACACGATAACTTCGGTTGGTCGCAACGTCATATCGACTTTCGTGGCATTCTCTTGATGGTTAATGCGCGCAAAGACGTTCAACCCTTTTTCTTGCGCGATAGCGACAAATTTATCCGCCGTATCTTTTGCTGAATGCGTGCTCGCAACGGTTACCACACCCTCACCAGCCAACGCACTCAATGACGTCAACGCCACGACCAACCCGATGATTACTTTTTTCATTTGTCGTCCCTTCCTCTCTCTGAGTCGAAAACTAGATATAGAAAAACCAAGTGTAGGAAAACTATAGAAGTCAGATCCCACTATCGCGAATTGCACTCTACCCACTCAAGAGTCGACCGTGTAACACGGATTAATTGATTCAGATTAATAAAGCATTAACTAGCTGAGCATCAAAAGCGTGAAATACGTAACATTTGCAGCCTATTTTAGTAAGAAAGAGAAAAGTAGTGACACGCGATCAATTTGAGTTATTAGCACCCGGTGGTGATTTAGATTCCATCAAAGCCGCCATTGCCGCTGGCGCCGATGCAATTTACTGTGGGCTCGACCGCTTCAATGCTCGTAACCGAGCGACCAACCTCACCTTAGATAACTTAAATGGCGTGTTAACGTTGGCCCATCAGCACAGCTGTAAGATTTTCCTAACGTTGAATGTGCTGATTTTAGAAAGTGAAATTCCAGCGATTGTTCGCTTACTCAGCCAACTGAACACCACCAAAATCGATGGCGTGATCGTGCAAGATCTCGGTCTGGCCTACATTCTCAAACATCACTTCCCCGATTTGGATGTGCACGCTTCAACGCAACTGAACACGCATAACGAAGGCCAGATCCTCTTTCTCAACCAGCTCACCGCAAGCCGAGTAAACTTATCTCGCGAACTTAACATCGATGAAATAAAACATCTGGCGCAATTTGGTCGCGAGCACAACGTAATGATGGAAGTGTTTGTCCACGGCTCATACTGCATCGGATTCTCCGGAATTTGCTACATCAGTTCCGCTCGCAATGGCGCATCAGGAAACCGTGGACGCTGCAGTCAACCTTGTCGCGAACAGTACGAAACGACCAAAACGGGCAACAACTACCCACTCAATATGAAAGACAATTCCGCCTTTGGGGACTTGAAAGCGCTTGCCGATGCTGGCGTGTATTCATTAAAAGTGGAAGGACGAATCAAGAAGTCGCACTATGTCTATACCGTGGTCGACAATTGGCGTCAGCAAATCGATCGCTTGTGCGAAGGTTTGGAACTCTCTGAAGATACCACCGAGTTGTACACGGTGTTCAACCGTGATTTCTCCAACGCATTTTTGCAAGGTGATTTCGGCAAGGCGATGTACATCGACAACCCGCGCGACCACGCTGTAAAGCATTTTTCGAAGGTTTATCAATGCCAGTCTGCTGATGATGTGCAAGCGGTGAAAAAGAAACTCTACGACGACAAAACCGCGATCATTGAGAAAGTGGCAGAGCAAACTAAGTCGTTCGATGTCGCTTCGACACAAGTATCCGGCAGCAGCTTGAAAGGGTCGATTGATGTGCCAACTCTGCCAGCGTTACCTCAACCAGAACCTCGCCAGGGTGCACCAAAATTATCGGTTCTGATCTCGTCAGCACAAGAAGCCATGCTGTGCGAATACCACGACATTGATGTTTACTATCAATTGCCAATGGGATTGTCTGGCGAACTGAGCGCGATGATTGAGTTGTTCCAAGCCAACCCAATGCTCAAACCTTGGTTCCCAGCCATTTTGATTGGCGAAGACTACCACGCCGCGCGCGTATTTTTGGAAACCATCCAACCTGAGTTGTTGATCACCAACAACTCAGGCGTCGGCATGATCGCAAGAGAGCTCGGCTTAGGCTGGGTGGCAGGCCCACAAATGAACACGGTGAACTCATACGCGTTTAAATGCCTTCAAGACGAGTTCGCGGCAAGTGGCGCATTTGTTTCTAACGAGCTGAATATGAAGCAGATGCGCCATATCAAGCGTCCGCAAAACATGCGCAACTTCTACAGCATTTATCATCCAAATACCCTACTCACGAGCCGCCAATGTTTGTTCCAACAAACCGAAGGATGCCGTAAGGTGAAGATCAACAAAGGTTGTTTGAAACGCTGTGATAAACGCACGTCTATCATCAACTTAAAAGACAATCCTTACGTGGTGCAAAAACAGAAAGGCAGCCACAATTCGATCTACAGCGAACACAACGTCTTAAACCTGCAAGTGCTGCACGATCTGCCTCAATTATTTACCGATGTGTTGATCGATCTGCGTGATATCCAGACCGAAACGAAAGTCTCAGCAAGCAAACCTGAGTTGATTGACGCGTTCTTAGCTCTACTTGAAGAACACAGCGAACAAACCGTCCAAACGCTGAATGCCATGATTCAACCAACAGCCAACGCGCAGTATTTAAAGGGGTTGTAGAATTTTTCTAACGAGGCAAACAAAACAATAAATTATCCTACACTCTACTAGAGGGAAGCGTAACGCTTTGTAAGTCAGATGGTTGACTGAAGAACATAGTTCATCAATAGAAGAACTTCCTGGCCATTTGAGATAATTTATTTGAGTACGCCATGAAAATATCTAAAGGTATCGAAGAGCAGGGGATCCCTGTCGGAAACTATTACGACAAATACAATACTCAGAACCCCATCGCCAGAAAAATGATGAGCAATTTCGATCATCATTTATCGCAACTGGTTGATATGGTAACACCAAAGTCGATACACGAAATCGGCTGCGGAGAAGGAGTCTGGGCACTTAAATGGCATCAGCAAGGGATCCGTGTGAAAGGGAGTGACTTCTCCCAACAAGTGATTCAACTAGCAAGAGACAATGCCCAAGCACACAACTTGGAAGACATTTTGTTTGAACAAAAAAGTGTGTATGACGTTGCTAGAAAGACTGATTCTGCTGACCTTGTTGTTTGTTGTGAGGTCTTGGAACACCTAGAGCATCCCGAGCAAGCACTAGCAACATTGCAAGATCTCGATACTGACTATTACATTTTTAGTGTGCCAAGAGAGCCGTTGTGGTGTGCGTTAAACATGGCAAGAGGTAAATATTTAAACAGTTGGGGCAATACTCCCGGACATATCCAACACTGGTCCAAGAATGCCTTTCTGACTTTGCTCAAGCAGCACTTTGAGATTCTCGAAGTACGCTCTCCCATTCCTTGGACCATGGTTTTATGCCAGCGTGTGAATCATGAAACATAATAAGAGTAAATTCATATTGCGCTGGGTTGGGCGAATCATTACTATTTTTTCCATCGCCTTTGTATTAATCAAGCTCTCTACATACTCGCAGCAACTGAATATTCAGGATATTCCCTCTTACTCCTATCTGGTATTTATTTTTTGTATAGGCCTCTACGCCTTTGGCAATTATGTTCTTTCTATGGCGTGGCGACTTTTAGTCGCGAACAGTGAATATACTTTGTCTGCATCAACTGCCATTTGGGTGTTTGGCGGATCTCAAATTGCTAAGTATCTACCTGGAAACATTTTCCAATTCGCTAGCCGACAAGTAATTGGCGTACAACACGGAATTAAAAATAATGTATTACTGAAATCGACCTTATGGGAAATAGGGTTGATGGGTATTGCGGCTGGTTCGTTTGGCGTCTTTCTGCTGAATGAGTACTTCCCTAATTTAATGGGGTACGAGATGACTTTATTCGCTGGACTTATCGTGATCACCGGATCAATATTAAGCTTGATAACCAGTCGCAATTACCTAAAAGCCTGTGGGCTTTATCTCTGCTTTTTTTTGGTTATCGGGCGGTATTTTCTCACTCATTATTTTTTACGCTAAACGACAATCTAACTCCAACTTTAGAGATATTTTTAAAAACTTCTTGTTACTTCATCATCGCATGGTTAATAGGGTTTGCCACCCCAGGCTCTCCTGCGGGGTTGGGTGTCCGAGAGGCTGTTTTAATCACACTCCTAGATTCGCCGAGTATTGAAGATACACTCTTAGTTGCCGTCCTTGTTTCTAGAATCGTCACGGTTCTAGGAGATATGTTGTTCTTCACTATCTCGAGTCTATTTAGGCCTAAGCAAGCCGTATCAAATAACTCACTTCTTTAAAGTATCTAGGTAACTCGCTATTACTCTCCAGATCGTTTTCGCTTGGTTTCAAACTGATAAGTGGGCGACTTTTCCTGATGCTCCAGCTTTTCTTCCAGTACCTCAATTCGGTGCAATACTTTTTCGGTCAGCTTTCGATTGAACCCTATTAGATCGGCCACCAACCCCATCAACAAAGTGATGAAACCCAAGATAAGTAGCGTTGATCCCAAGACCAATGACTGAATATGGCCATCTCCCGCTCCATTTAAAAAGAAATACAGGAATCGCATAATGGGAATCACACCGCAAATCATCGCCACAGAGCCAATAAACAAAAACACTTGCAGAGGTCGGTACATGGTATAAACCCTGACCAAGGTAGAGAGCGACATTTTTAGAAACTGCGGAATGCTCTTAAACAGACGGGACTCTCGCGTTTTTTCATTAGTTCGGATTGGCACCGAAACCACACCAATCCTTTTTGCACTTGCTTGAATCAACATTTCTATTGTGTAGCTAAAATCCGATACGATATTAAGTTGTTGTGCCGCACTTCTCGATATTGCGCGAAAACCACTCACAGCATCTTTAACATCCAATCCCGTCGCTTTGGCAATAATAAAGCTCCCCGACACTTGTAAACATCGTTTAAATACAGAGAAATGTGTATTGCTATACCCTCCTCGGTCACCAACAACAATTTCTGCTTTGTGCTCGATAATAGGCTTAACCAAGTGCGGAATATCGGCCCCATTATATTGATTATCGCCATCGGTGTTCACAATGATATCGGCATGAAGGCGAAGGCACTCCTCAATCCCTCTTCGAAATGAGTAAGCAAGCCCCTTATTGCCCTGGTTAGTAACAATGTGCTCAACACCACACTTGCGTGCGACTTCTGAAGTACCATCCGTAGAACCATCATCGATGATTAGAATCTCTATCTTAGCTATACCATCAACGCGCTTTGGTATTGAGCGAATAACATCAGCAATATTGTCCGCTTCGTTAAAGCACGGAATTTGAACAATTAACTTCATGTTTGCTCCTCATGTTCTGAATCAACATTACTGTGCGTATTAGAAGCCGGTAAATAACCTCTGCTTCTCTTCAAGGTTGCGAGGTCGGTACAGGTTATCTCCCCAACGCAGAACGACTTTACCTGGCTCTTTCGACGCTAATTCATAGACACCCCGCGCCAAGTACCGAGCTTGACCTGCCAACCAAACCTTGCCATTAATCAGAAGACTATTGCTAGCTTCAAGCGTATATACGCCCTCGATGTTGACCTTAACTTCCCGACTAAGAGAGTTGGGCGTCAGTTCAAACGTCTTTCCTGCAACATACAGATGCGACCAATGATGAATGTAGTTCTGCCTTAACGCTTGAATATCTTGCCTTAATAGCCCTTTATCGGTTTTGTCAGGGCCAAACACATCTAAATAGTGCGAATTAACCAGTACAAAAGCCGGATTGTCTTGCTCTATAGCATTGCGAATAACGGGGATGTTTCTCGCAATATAATCTTCGTAACCCCACGTACTCATGAAAAAACCTTGTTTTGAAAAAGTCGGAACCATGGAGCATCGATCAATATAAGCAACAGGCTGAGGAAAGATTTTATGTACTTCATCAAGAAACTGACGCTGGTAGGCCAAGTTGCTTTTTATCGGTAAAACAAAACCATTCACCACAATGGATACCGCAAACAAGCAAGGAACAATAAAATTAAAAAATTGTGCAACTCTTGCGTTAGTGAAATTCTGGATACCAACCCAAGCCACAGCAAATAAAGCACTCACTGGAGCAAGCATAAAAGCGTAATAGTATGGGAAAGCGTTGCGATAAAAGAGCAAAGTGAAGAGTAATAAACTTAGGCACAAAAACTTAATCGATGACTCCCGGCTTAATAGCTTTTGCGAAAAACACGCATAAACAGCAGTACCAATACCAATGAAAAGAGCTAACCAATACCATGAGTTCGTCGAAACTGAATGAACAAAGTAAAACAATCGAGGAAAAAGCTCGCGCTGGTTTAGTGTCTTATCCGCAGCACCGAACATCGTTCCTGCATCACCAACCGAACTCGCTCCATGTATAGAGAAGTAATGCCAACTGTATAGCATCGCAAAGGCAACCAGTATTGCGACTCCATACATGAGAACTTGCCTAAAATAACGCTTACGATTTCGCGACCAATAAAGCGAGGTTAAAACTATGCCTATAAAAGTCGGGATATACAGAGCGGTCTTTAAAGTGACGAGCAAGGCGACAGCCGTAAGGACACCAGCAAGAATGGATACACGCCAAGAAAATGTTGTACTAAACACATAATACAGCGCCGCCATAATCATACATGTCGCGATAGGATCAGTACGAAAACTGGCCCCCATACGAACATTATAAACAAAAGAAAAATAGGCAAGCACCGCAAAAAGTGCCGCCGATTTGTTGCAGTACAATCGACATAACTTGTATAGATAAAATCCCGTGAGTAATTGAAAGAAGACCATAACGACTCTCGCCACAATGATCTGGTCAACATCGTTATCTGATACACCACTCAGCCAAGTAAAGAAGTGAATGTGAAAGGTTTGGAAACTATTAATCACCTCGCCGTTAATAAACCGATGCACAAAAGATAGGTAATAAAACTCGTCCCAATTTACTTCGTAATTAAACGCAACAAAAAACCGAGCGATTACAGCCACTACGATTAGAATACAAAGAAAAATAGAAGTGCTAGAGGTAGTATCTCTATCCGATAAATGACGTTTATTAACCTGTTCAACAGTCTCCATTCACCCTTCCTTGTTAATCGTTTCTCGACTAGTGGCATGCTCTGAGACATTAAGTTGTATGAATAAGGTTAGAACTGCCAGTAATGAGTATAGTCATGATTCAAAACCAAATAAGGGGTGGCAGGAGAAGTTTCGAGAGCAAAACACCGTTGAGCAACGAGACCGTGTTTTTATTCCACACTTTGAAAGCGGGAAACTTTGCATTATTTCAAAAGGCTTTAGTATTAAGTCTCTCAACATATCTTGAACACTCACTGTGCACTGACTACAATGGCGCACTTTTTACGGAATTTAGGTCACAAACATGACAGATACAGCTAAACCAGCTCTACCAGATCGCCTAGCAGGTAACCCACGTAGCCCATTCTTCATCAAAGAATGCTTCGATCACCAAATCGGTATCCGTTTTAACGGCAAAGAGCGCACAGACGTAGAAGAATACTGCGTGAGCGAAGGTTGGGTGAAAATTGCTTCTCCTAAAGCAAAAGACCGTTTCGGTAACCCAATGCTAATCAAACTTAAAGGCGAAGTTGAAGCGTACTACGTGTAAGCCAACCACGCTGAATTTCTTTGAAAGCTCGAGTCTGACTCGGGCTTTTTTAATGCTTGTCATATACCCTCCTCGTTTAATCTATTCCCTCTTATTTTCAGTACAAGTTATTAAGAAATCGATGTAAATCGCTGTTTTTATCTGATTGTTGGCTAAAGTTTTTATAGAACTTACTTAAACAGCCATTGCCAAAAGAAACGACACCTTTTGAATACAGGGAGAGGAAATGGAAAGCCCACTTGTCACACTGAAACACGCCAGCAAAAGCTTTGTCGATGGCAAAGAGAGCCATCGTGTGCTGGAAGGGGTCGACTTCACGTTGAACACAGGAGCGAGTGTTGCACTGACGGGCGCAAGTGGTAGCGGCAAAAGTACTTTACTCAATATCATCGCTGGCTTTGAGCCACTTTCCGGTGGTGAGTTGTGGCTAGACGGCGACAACGCAGCGGCTTGGAAAGACCCACAATGGAGCCGATTTCGCCATCAAAAACTCGGTGTTATCTTCCAGCAATTCAACCTGTTAACGCCGCTCAACGTGCAGCAAAACATCGCCTTCCCTCTGTATTTGAATCAGCAGAAATGGAACGACTGGTGCGATTACTTGGTCGAGACTTTAGGGATCTGCCAACTTCTCGACAGACATGTTTCTGCCCTTTCCGGTGGTCAACAGCAACGAGTCGCTATCGCACGCGCATTGGCACACAAACCCAAGCTTCTACTCGCCGATGAACCCACAGGAAACCTCGACCAAAAAGCCGGCTTGGAAGTGATGAAACTACTGAGTGAAATCACCACCCAAGGCAATACGGCAGTGCTGTTAGTCACCCACAGTCCTGACTGCGCTGAGTTTATGAAAACCCCGTTACGCTTAAAAGATGGGCGATTGGATAATAATCAGCTACAGAACAGTCATCACCAAAACAAACATGAGCTTCGCCATGAAGCAAGCTAAGCAACCAAACACCAGATTCACTCATACTCGACTCGCCCTGAATCTGTTTGTAGCGCACTATCGGCAGGCGCCACTGCAAGCCGCCGCAATTCTGATCGGTATCGTGTTGGCTGTAACCTTATTTGTTGCGGTGCAAGCCATCAACCTCAATGCCAAGCGCAGTTATGCGGAGTCTACCGAGCAGCTTAGCGCACAAGCTCAGAACTTAATTATTCCACCAGCAGGGCAAAACTATCTGCCCGAGTCTCTTTATTTCACCCTTAGACAAAACGGGCTCAGTGCGGCGCTACCTGTAATCGAAGGGCGAGTGAGAGATGAACAAGGTCGACGCTGGTCAGTACAAGGTAGCGAGTTGATTGCCGCCATCTCTTCGCGTTCTCGGTATTCTGCAAACGGAAAGTCATCAGAAAACCAACAGAACGTGTCTTTGTTCGACAGTGCTTTGCCTCTACCTGAGCTTTTGGCTGGCAAGCCCATCGTGATGATGAGCCAATCTCAACATCAAAACTTAGGAGAGGTAGAAACCCTAACTCTGGACGACATTCCAACCCAAGTGGTAGTGCTACCTGACGAATGGCAGTTAGGTAGCCGAATGTTGATGGACATTGGCTTTGCCCAGCAACTGCTCAATAAACAAGGGCAGCTCAGTTACATTGCGGTTTTCCATTCGGGTGATAAAGGGCATAAAATCACGCAAGCAAATTGGCAAAGCATCATTGGCGAGCAAGGACAATGGATTTCCAATAACCAAAGTACAGACCTTGGCTCACTGACCGACAGCTTTCACCTCAATCTCACCGCAATGAGCTTACTTGCCTTTTTAGTCGGGCTGTTCATTGCCTACAACGGCGTAAAATACAGTTTGCTGAAACGCAATCGCCTGTTAGTGCAGATTCAACAGGCAGGCGTTGCGCCGAGCATTGTGTTCTCTGCGCTGTTAGTTGAACTCACGATTCTCGTTACCATCGGCGCTTCCCTCGGTTTTGTATTGGGCATGCACCTCAGCCATTGGTTACACCCGACCGTGGCACTGACTCTAGAACAACTTTATGGCGCAACACTTCTGCCCGGCACTTGGCAGTGGCAATGGTGGGCGCAAGCGCTGCTGCTCACGTTAGCCGCCACCCTATTAGCATGTTGGCAGCACTTTAAACAGCGAGTGCGCCAGCCGCTTTCCTCTCATGGCGGATTTTATCAAGCGCCGGAAGCCTCTAACGAAAACCAATTGTTTGTGATAGGTGCTTCGTTGACGGCTCTCGCACTCGCAGGGTTATGGTTGAGTGAGCATCACCGCTTCACCATGGCGTGGCTCGGCGTGCTTGTGGTGTCGATTCCTTTGTATCTACCCAAAACACTCAGCGTGTTAGCCAATTGGTGTGAGAAGCGCACCACTTCCGGTTTGATGCAGTATCTGTTTGCTGAGCTGCGTGAGCTGATTTCTCCGCTTTCTCTCGCCATGATGGCACTGCTACTCGCCGTTACGGCCAATATGGGGATGAACACCTTGGTGGGCAGCTTTGAATCCACCCTAAAACAGTGGTTAGAACAAAGGCTACACGCAGACATTTACGTCAGCCCCGCACAAGGAGAAATCGCTGATGTAGAGCGCGCGTTAGGGCAGTTCAACAATGTTGAGACCGTCTATAAGCAATACTACGTCGACGATGACCTGCAAGGCTTACCGATTTTGCTTGGCACCAAAGACAAAGACACCTTAGAGCAAACCATGGTGTTCAAATCGCATTTGGAGAACTTCTGGTCCCGCTTTTACCAAGGTGAGTTAGTCGCTATCAGTGAACCAACCGCGGTCAAACTGGGTTTATCACTGGGTAGCGAGCTCACGCTTGATGCCGTTCCAAATAAGAACCTACTTGTGGGGGCGGTATTCCATGATTACGGCTCACCTAACGGTGAAGTCTTATTAGCACCAAAGCTATGGCAAGAGAGCGGCTTTACCGACTTGCCGACAAGCCTTGGCATTAAAGTATCTGGTGACCCACAAATCGTATACGAGCAACTGCACGAGCAACTGAATCTGCATCCAAGTCAGCTCTACGATCAGGCGCAAATCAAATCCATCGCGTTGGATATTTTCTCGCAGACCTTCGCCATTACGCGCGCGCTCAACGGCGTAACTTTGATGGTCGCCGTGATTGGCTTGTTCAGCGCTTGTTTCATGTTGCTCGACGCGCGCAAAGCCGCCATTGCAAGGCTGTATGCACTTGGCGTTAGTCGTCGTAAATTAATGACCATGGTGGTCGGACAGATCGTCACTTTGGTCAGTTTTACTCTGGTTATAGCCCTGCCCCTAGGAGCCATGATGGGTTACGTACTGACAGACATCGTCACCTTACGAGCTTTTGGTTGGAGCTTAAATTATCTGTGGAATTGGAGTGACGCCCTCAGCATTGCGGCGATCACGATCTTGGTGGCGGTGATTGCAACCTTGATTCCGCTGTGGCGATTGGTCAGCAAGCCTGTCGTATCCAGTTTGCAAAGCGAGGTGTTGTGATGAGTCGATCAGCAAACAAACTTACTCTACTCATAAGCAGTTTGATCCTATTTGGATGTGAAGATACGCAGCAACAAAATATGGGCACGTTGCTGGGAAGCGGAGATACGCAAAGCGAGAGCAACCGATTCACACCCGTAGAAAAAGGGATTGAACTCACCTTTCCTACCGATCATCAAGCACACCCAAACTTTCGTCATGAATGGTGGTACTTAACCGCTAACTTAATTGATGAAGACGGCAATCCAATTGGCGTTCAATGGACACAATTTCGCTTTGCTGCTACGCCGCCAACAGGCGAAGATGACGTGAAGAAAACCGAATGGCAAACTCAGCAAATCTACATGGCGCACAGCGCGGTTACAACGCAAGACAAACATTATGCTGATGAAAAATGGTCACGTGACCAAGCCTCTCTAGCTGGCGTCGACACTTCACCATTTCGAGTTTACCTCGATGATTGGCAGTGGACTTCTTCAACCAACGACCTCTTCCCAGCCACATTGAAGGCGAACTCCGAACAGTTTGGCTATTCGCTGACGCTTACCAGCAGCGCACCTTATCAAAAGCAAGGCGAGCAAGGGTACAGCACCAAAAGCGCCGATGGCCGTGTGGCTTCCTATTACTACAGCCAACCGTTTATTGATGTCTCCGGTGAAGTCACGATCGATGGCAAAACCCATCAAGTGTCGGGCAAAGGTTGGATAGACCGAGAGTGGAGCTCGCAATTCTTACTCGACTCACAACAAGGCTGGGACTGGTTTGCCCTAAGATTGAGTGACAAAACCAGCTTGGTGGTGTTCCAATTACGTGATTCCAAAACCGGAGCAGCCAGTTACTCCAGTGCAAGGCTGATGCACCAAGATGGTTCTGGCATTGCTATCCCACAAAAAGATATTCAGTTAGAGGCAACCAAGCAAACAGAAATCCAAGGGCGAAAGTATCCAATCCAGTGGCAAGTGTCGATTCCAAATCAGCAAATTGAGCTTACCGTTTCTGCACTCAACCCGAACGCGAAAATGCCCCTTTCTGTGCCTTATTGGGAAGGCCCTGTGCGTATTGAGGGCTCTCATTCAGGGACAGGTTATATGGAGCTGACGGGATATTAAGCGCTCTTAACGGATTTCAATTACCGTTGAGAAGCCATCTTAAGAACCATCTCCTACCCGCAACAGAATGCATCATAATCAGAAATAAATGACTACGACGCATTTATTCGATACTAGCCTTGAATCCTTGCTTCGTTGCGGTACGCTTTGAGCAAATCAAACAAGGGTGGCCCCTCTCATGCGTGTCGATTATCACCAACGACTCGTTCCTGTTATTCGCTATCTGGAACAGCACTTTAACGATCCTCTCAATTTGCTCGAAGTGGCAGCGCTAGCCAACCTCTCTCCCTATCATTTTCACCGTACCTTCAAGGCGGTACAAGGCGAAACATTAGCCGACTTCATTCGACGTTTACGGCTAGAGGCGGCAGCAGACGACCTTTTCAAATCAAAGCAACCAGTGCTGAACATCGCGTTAGAGTAAGGTTTTTCTAGTTCGCAAAGCCTAGCTAAAGCGTTTAAGCAGCATTATGGCGTAACACCAACCGCCTTTCGCGACTGTAAAAACTACCAGCAATTTTCTGAACTCGCGCGAAACAGCAAGATTGGACACGCACTGCGCAAGAATGGAAACGAACGAGCCCTAAGCGATTCATATACTGACTCTGAACTCACAACATGGAGCAACAATATGGAAACGCAAAACTTTGATAAAGCAAAATTGGCTTACATTCGCGTAAACGGCCCTTACGGCCAAGGCTATGAAGAGCCATCAGGTCGCTTGTATCAATGGGCAGGGATAAAAGGTTTAGCGGGTAATACCTGTATCTTCATTTATCACGATAACCCAGAAATCACGCCAGACGAGAAGTGTCGTACTGACATCTGTCTAATGGTGCCAGAAGATACCGAAGTACCAAAAGGCATTGAGCTGCAAGACTTCCCCGGCGGTCAATATGCGGTGATGCGCCAGCAAATTACCGAATTCAGCCAATACCCTAAAGCATGGGATGATTTGATGAGCAAAGTGGTTGAATCTGGTATTGAAAACGACTGTCGACCTTGCTTCGAACTTTATCATAGCTACGATCCACAAACGCACCATGCAGACGTCAGCTTCTGCACTGCCATCAAATAATCGAAAAAAGCCTGCACGTTCGCAGGCTTTCCTTCTATTAGAAATAATGTCTAAATCGTTAGATCGCTTCGCCATTTACTGTAACAGCAACATCAATATTGCCACGAACGGCGTTTGAGTATGGGCAAACTTGGTGTGCAATGCGCGTTAGCTCTAGCGCTTGCTCTTGTGGTATCTCTAGCTCTACCGCTAGGCTCACTGTTAGTGCGAAGCCGCCGTTATCGTTCGGACCAATGCCCACTTCCGCTGTTACGGGTGCACTTTTCAGGTTTACTTTACCTTCACGTGCTACGTGCAGAATCGCGTTAGAAAAACATGCTGAATAGCCCGCTGCGAAAAGCTGCTCAGGGTTAGTTGCTGCACCTGTGCCGCCCATTTCCTTCGGGTATGACAGCTCTAGCTCGAGAAGACCGTCATCTGTTTTTACTTGACCATTACGACCAGCCAAAGCAGTAGCTTGAGTTTTGTATAGAGTAGTCATGCGATTGTCCTTCTTAATTTAAGTTGCGCACAATTTATTTTGTTACTCTCTTTCTCTGTGAGCAGGTAGGCAACGCCAATGAGCCAGTGTTACACCGACAACACCATGACCGACGACGATAAACTTTTACTCGAAAACCAAGTTTGCTTTCCGCTCTATAGTGCAGCAAATGCGGTGATCCGAGCTTACCGCCCTTTGCTGGACGAACTTGATCTGACTTATTCGCAATACTTAGTGATGATGGTGTTGTGGGAGAAAGACGGCGCCAGCGTTAAAGAATTGGGCTCGCAACTGCATTTGGATTCAGGCACGCTCACGCCGCTGCTTAAACGATTAGAAACAAAAGGCTATGTAGAACGTGGCCGTAGTGAAACCGATGAGCGCGTTCGCGTACTCAACCTAACCGAGCAAGGTCGTGACCTCAAAGAGCAAGCCAAGTCAGTGCCAAACGCCATGATGTGTAAAATCACGTTAGAGCTGGATGAAATGATCATGCTGAAGAAGTTGTGCGGCAAGGTGCTCGACAATCTGAAACTAAAAAATAAAAGCATCAGCTTCCCCACTTCTTATTAGAAAGAGCCTGCCGAAATGCAGGTTCTTTCGATCTTAGCCGGACGATCTCTTAAAGTTCATCATCGGTATCTCTATTACCACTCGGCCTTCATCTTCAATAAAACCTATCAAAGCAAACTCACTTACATCGGGCTTCCCTATGAATAAAGATAGGAAATGACTATCAATAGGATAGTTACAAGCGATTTTCCTTAAACACAATCCAATGCGAATATACTTTCCGAAAGCAAGAACTGCTCACCCTAAAACATTCTGAGGAAAGTAAAAATGATTAATACAAAGATCAAACCATTTGCAGCTACAGCATACAAAAACGGCGAATTCGTTGAAGTAACAGAACAAGACGTTCTAGGCAAATGGGCTGTATTCTTCTTCTACCCAGCAGACTTCACATTCGTATGTCCGACAGAACTAGGTGACCTAGCAGACCACTACGAAGAGCTACAAAAACGCGGCGTTGAAGTGTACTCAGTATCAACAGACACACACTTCACTCACAAAGCTTGGCACGATAGCTCAGAAACCATCGGCAAGATCCAGTACTACATGCTTGGTGACCAAACAGGCAACATCACAAACAACTTCGGTGTGATGCGTGAAGGCCAAGGTCTTGCAGACCGTGCAACGTTCCTAATCGACCCAGAAGGTACTATCCAAGCAATGGAAATCACTGCTGAAGGTATCGGTCGTGACGCAGAAGACCTACTACGCAAAGTGAAAGCAGCTCAGTACGTAGCAGCACACCCAGGCGAAGTTTGCCCAGCAAAATGGAAAGAAGGCGAAGAAACGCTAGCTCCTTCTCTAGACCTAGTAGGCAAAATCTAAGCCACTGAATTTAAGCTCAATTTAACATGCTAATTGACGCTTAACTTAGAGAGCGTTCCAGGTTAGATACCTTGACGACCTTCTGCCTGGTTTGCTCTCTCCCTACTGATTTTATCCAGAGTAACCACTCTTTTGTTTATTTAAGGTAACAACAACTATGTTAGACCAAGCGATCCAACAACAACTCAAACAATACCTGGCTAATGTAAAAGAAGACGTTCGTCTAGTGGTTAGTCTAGATGAAAGCAAAGCATCGAATGACATTCTGTCTCTGGCGAACCAAATCGCAGAGATGAGCGACTTTATCACCGTTGAACGTGACGACAACGCAAGCGCACGTAAACCAGTGATGACGGTGACGAACCCAGTAAAAGGCACAGCACTTCGCTTTGCTGGCCTACCAATGGGTCACGAATTTACCTCTCTGGTATTGGCATTGCTGCACTCTGGTGGTCACCCAATCAAACTAGAGGCGGAAGTGATTGAACAAATCGCAGCGCTAGATAAAGAATTGGATGTTGAAGTGTTCATTTCACTGTCGTGCCAAAACTGTCCAGACGTTGTTCAAGCGTTCAACATGATGGCGGCGATCAACCCGAAAGTGAAAGCAACCATGATCGACGGTGCACTCTTCCAAGATGAAGTGAAACAACGCGACATCATGGCAGTACCAAGCGTATTCGTAAACGGAGAGCTATTCGGTCAAGGTCGTATGTCTCTGACTGAAATCCTAAACAAAGTGGATGACGGCGCGAGCGAGAAAGCAGCCAAAGCACTGAGCGAAAAAGACCCATACGACGTGCTAGTTGTCGGCGGTGGCCCTGGTGGTAGTGCAGCAGCACTATACGCAGCGCGTAAAGGTATTCGCACTGGCGTTGTCGCTAAACGCTTCGGTGGTCAGGTGATGGACACCATGGCAATCGAGAACTTTATCTCGGTAAAACGTACTGAAGGTCCAAAACTGGCGACTGACCTAGCAGAGCACCTAAAAGAATACGACGTAGACGTCGTGACTGAGCAACAAGCGCAAAAACTGATGGGCGCAGCGCACACAGATGATGGCTTGATTCATATCCAACTTGAAAGCGGCGCAACGCTGAAAAGTAAGAGTGTCATCCTTAGCCCTGGTGCACGCTGGCGTGAAATGAACGTTCCGGGTGAGCAAGAGTACCGCAACAAAGGCGTCGCGTACTGCCCACACTGTGACGGCCCGCTATTCAAAGGTAAGAAAACCGCGGTTATCGGTGGTGGTAACTCAGGCATCGAAGCGGCTATCGACCTTGCTGGTATCGTAGAACACGTAACGGTTCTTGAATTCGCAGACGTACTTCGCGCAGACCAAGTGCTTATCGACAAAGCGAACTCACTACCAAACGTAGACATCATCACGATGGCGCAAACTACTGAAGTTGTGGGTGACGGTACTCGCGTAACAAGCTTGAAGTACAAAGACCGCAACACAGATGAAATCAAAGAGATTGAACTGTCAGGTATCTTTGTTCAAATCGGTCTAGTACCAAACACAGAATGGCTGAAAGATTCAGAAGTAGCGCTTTCTGAGCGCGGCGAAATTGAAGTTGGTAGCCGTGGTGAAACCAGCCTAGAAGGTGTCTTCGCAGCCGGTGACGCTACGACGGTTCCTTACAAACAGATCATCATTGCGATGGGTGAAGGTGCAAAAGCAAGCTTAGGCGCGTTTGACTACCTAATCCGTAAGCAAGGTTAATCTCCAATTTCTTGAGCACAAAGCGCACGGTGCGGTGTTTTCTTCCCCTGAAAACCAATCGGGGCACCGTGACAGCGATGAGTAACAAGAAATAAAAGCAAAAAACCTAGAAGCCCAAAGACTTTGCCAGCAGGTACTAACTGCTGGCTTTTTTGGTTTTGGGGAGGACGAATTTATTTAAACAAAAAGGAGCTAATGGCAATCAAAACAACTAAGCATGCCGTGTCCAACTCCTTCTCTCACGAGCACATTGATGAGAAAGATGACGTCCAGAAAAATCAAGGTAATCCGCAATCAGATGCATCAAAGTTATTAAAACCCCACACCCAGCTCTAAATAGAGTCATAACGTAATTCGGATCAGTTTGAAGGATTATAGGAATACGGGAGTATACAAACCAGATGACAAAAATGGTCAAAAGTACAAACGTAAGATATCGCTTTAGGAAAAAAGCTTTTTTCAACTGCACATTTCTTAGGGATTGTACAAAGTATCTTTTGAATGGTTTTGGAAACAAACACCTAAACCGCCGACACATTTTGTAAAATCCAAACTTAATGTGAGTAAACTTATTCAATACTTTCAATTGATCGTACCAAGTAAAATTAGCTAAACAATACATTGGGTTGTAAAGGACAAAATCCAAGTAAGTCGATGGTTTAAGCAGAAAAGAACACTCTACCCCTTGATAACAACATCCAAATGCTTGGCAAACCATGTCGAGAAAAGGGGGAGTTAGAGGGGGGCAAGCACCTAACCCAACATTAAACCTCAAGCACCCCACCTAACCTTCGCTTGTATCAAACTCTAAAGATCTCAGCACTCCGAGTTCAAGGTGGCAAGTTCTACAATCGCGGATAATTCAATTCACACCACCTGCATCACAACGCGCTGCGAATAGATTCTGAATAATCGCTTAGGCTCCTTCAGAATGACGTTGTTCGTTTAGCGCTCTCTTCACGTCATTCCCGCGAACCTAGGTGAGACTGGGAATCTACTCACCACAAACTCGCTCGAAAATGATTAGCACGAACAAAAGATGAAAGAGGGTTGCAAGCACCTAACCCAACTCGCAGATTCAAGTACCACCCCACCGAATCTCTCCATGTATCAAGATCCAAAGATATCAACCCTAAAAAATTTTAAAAAAGCCCTTTACCTCGACTTAACTTGAGGTTTTAGCATGTTCATCGTTGGCTAGGAAATGAAAAAAGGAGCCCATCATGATCCAACTAGAACATATTAATTTAGTCGTGAAAAACATCCCTGAAATGCTGAAGTTTTATCAAACTGCATTTCCACATTGGTACGTGCGTGATGAGGGGAAAGGCGAATGGAGTGGTAAGCCAAGAAACTGGCTACATTTTGGCGACGAGTATCAATACATTGCGATGAGTGACCACGGTGAACGTGAGAATCGTGAGTTGGGCGGCCACCAAGTAGGGCTAGCGCATTTTGCTTATGTGACCAACAACGTCGATGCCATCACAAAAAGACTGACCGATGCAGGTTATCCGATTGCCCAACCTGGGGCTGATGAGCCATATCGCAAGAATGTGTATTTTGTTGACCCTGCAGGTTTTGAGATCGAATTCGTTGAATACCTGACGGATGATCCAAAACTTCGTAACCTGACAAGCTAAAAGAGACGTAAATAATAAAACGCCAGCAGATGGTGACTACTGGCGTTTTGGTTTATCTATCAGGTTTCTTTATCGCATTAGCGCTGTTTGGCAAAAACCTGAGTCCAGTAATACCCGTAGCTTGCCGAGTGATTTTCGACAAGCGACGCGCCCATCTGATCAAAATCCGCACTCATGATATTGAGGCAGTGACCTTCGCTCGATAACCAAGCATTAACGACGGCGTTAATGGAACTTTGCCCTACGGCGACATTCTCACCAATGGCGCTCCAAGCATAGCCCGTTGCGTTGACTCGATCTGACATATTGCTGCCGTCAGAGCCTGTGTGACTCATGAAATCGCTGTTCGCCATATCGCTCGAATGTCGATAAGCGGCGCTTTCCAAATCGTAGCTCCAAGTCAGTGCCCCAACAGGTGGCATGGTGGTTGCGCCACACTGTTGTGTAGCAGAGCGAGCGCTGTTGACCGCTGCGAGCATCTGCTCGGCAAATGTGCCTTGTGACGATGTGGAACCTGTGTTTTGTGAGCCGTTTTCTACAGGAGCTGACGACTCCCCATCGCCGCCACATGCGCTGAGAAGTAGGGCCAAAGCAGGCACTAAGATCTTAGTTGGCATTGTCTTTCCTTTATGAGTGACGAAGAGCAAACTGCGCTTGTCGATAATAACGCCCAATAACCTAACAAAAACCAATAAAAGCACCATATGGCTTGGAGTGTTTTAACCAAAGACTCACATGAAGTTTTCAATCGCCTTGGTTCGGTTGGTAAATCGGCAACGTTTCAGCCCACGTATGGAATGACGTTTCATCCATCTCCTCTATCGATTGAGTAATAAAATCGATGAACACCCTCACTCGAGCAGGCACATATTCCCGGTTGGCATAGAGAAGATACACGCCATTTCCTGCTTGGCGCATACTCGGAAATATCGGCACTAAACGCCCCGCTTTGAGCCAATCTCTCGCGATAAAGTGAGGAATCTGAGTTAACCCTAAGCCTTCTGCGCAAAGCTCTGCCATGGATTCACCGTCGTTTACAATAAAATTTCTCTCGGGGTTATACTCACTTGCACCGTCTGGTTCTGGCATCCGAATAGGCAACAGTTTCCCCGTTTGTTTAAAACGAAAACGAACCCAAGAATGGTCATTGAATACATCCGGGCCACTCGGAACACCATGGCGCGCTAAGTAATCCTGACTGGCACAAATGATAAAATCGATAGGACTCAGCTGGCGCACGATCAACTGGCTGTCCTGAACGACACCAGAACGAATCGACACATCAATCCCTTGCTCAATAATATCAACGTAGGCGTCATCGTAATGAATATCGATAGTGATGCTGGGGTAGCGGCGGCAAAACTCTTTTAATAAAGGGCGAATGTAAAGGCGACCGTAGGAGACCGGCACATTAATCTTAAGCAGTCCTGAAAGCGCATCATTGTGGCTTTTTAATGAATCCTCACACGCCGTCAGTTCGTCCAGTACAAACCTAGCGGTATTTGCGTATCGACGACCAGCTTCTGTCAGACGGCTCTGTCGCGTAGAACGTTGGAAAAGCTGTATTCCCAAGTCGCTTTCAAGACGATGGATTGCTTTACTCACTGTAGAAGGGTCTGTGCCATGCGCTTTGGCGGCTGCAGCAAAACTGCCACCTTCTAAAGTGGCAATAAAAAATCGTAGGGACCGTATCTTATCCATAAAACTCGAGCATTCCATTCGTGAACTTTCTTCACTTTAGTAAAGACAAAGTGGCTCTTCAATCACCAATCAGCCCAAATATAATGAATCTCAATAACTTGATGCTCTGTTAGCGAGGAAAAAGCAATGGGTAAAAATGGATTAAAGAATGCACTACATCTACTAATAGCGACCTTAGTTCTATTCTTTGGGGTGCTTCAAACGGCACATGCGACGGATAAACGCATTGGCATTCTAGTTTACGACGGCGTACTGACCTCTGATGTTACTGCGCCTTTAGAGGTCTTTGGCGTTGCAAGTCGTCTGACTTGGTTTAGCGATTATGAAGTAGTCACTATTTCCGTCTCTGAACAGAAAACCATCACCACTGAAGAGGGATTAAAAATTGGTGTGGATGCTTGGATTGGCGATCAGCCGGAACTCGACGTGCTGGTTTTAACATCCAGCTACGACATGGATGCGCTAATCGAAAACAAGGATCTCATTCACTTTATTCAAACCACATCAAAGGCGGCAGATTGGATGGCAAGTAATTGCTCTGGTGCGTATCTATTGGCCGAGGCTGGCCTGTTAAACGGTAAGAAAGCGACGACGTGGGCAGGAGGTGAAAACGGATTACAAAAAGACTATCCAGCAGTTGATGTACAGGTCGACCAGAATTTTGTTGTTGATGAGGGTGTCATCACCTCAAACGGCAGCCTAGTTAGCTATCAGGCCGCACTTAAATTGCTGCATCTCATGACTTCGGAATCTAAAGCTCAAGAAGTCGCAGACGCCCTTCAATACTCACGTTTTTCTACCCAACCATTTTAAGCGGGCAAGGACGAAACCGCAGGTAACCTTTGAAGCTTCAGAGGTTACCTTGCTACTCAGCTCTACACTTCTGATCTTAATCCTATGGAAAAACACAAACGATACGAAGCACTGACGAAGGAGCGATACCAAGATATCTATCGTCTCGCATATTGGCTATGCAAAGATCATCACCTTGCTCAAGATTTGGCGCAAGACACCTTCCTGAAAGCGTGGCGATTCTTTGATAACTTAAATGATCCCAATGCCGCGAAGCCTTGGCTCATCACCATTTTGCGTCGTGAGAATGCTCGGCGCTTTGATAAAAAGCAGTACGATTTTGTCGATATTGATGAGTGTGTAATACAGGCAAAAACCTACCCTGGCAGTGACCACGACATGGCACAAGATTGGCTTCAAAAACAAATGATGATTCTCGAACCCAAATACCGAGAGCCATTGGTCTTAAAACTCGTAGTCGGGTTTAATCATAATGAAATTGCTCAAGTATTAGAGCTTAATCACAACACCGTGGCGACTCGATTATTCAGAGCACGCAATCAGATCATTGCGCAGAGGGAGCGCGATTAAGACACAAAAAAGTAGTCAATCATGTCAACTAACTGGCTATGCTCCGGTCTATTTCATAAGTCGTTACACAACTCGGCGCTTTAACGCTTTACATCAAGCGCGACTAGATGAACACTTCTCGTCAAAGTACAATAACAGCCGACATAGAGTAGAGTCAGTAAAACATTATGAGTAACACAACGGCGAAAAAGCCGAATCCCCTATTCGAGATTCTTTTTAACGTATTCATCCCTTCCTTTATTTTGATGAAGTTTAGCGGCGATGAACACCTAGGAACAGCAATGGCGCTGGTTGTCGCTTTGCTATTTCCTATCATTTACGGCGGTATGGACCTTGTCCGGAACAAGAAATTTAACTTTATTTCTGCACTTGGCTTTATCAGTGTTTTATTAACTGGCGGCATTGGCTTGTTAGAGCTTGATACACGTTGGTTAGCCTTGAAAGAAGCCCTGATCCCTGGCCTGATCGGTTTAGCGGTTTTGGGCTCAACGTTTACCCGCTACCCACTGATGCAGAAGTTAGTACTGAATGACACGGTATTGAATTTATCGCTGATTAACGAACGCTTGAAAGAGAACGGTCAATCAGAGGCATTTGAACGTTGTCTAATGTCATCAAACTATCTGTTTGCGAGTACTTTTGCGTTCTCATCCGCGATGAACTACTTCCTTGCGACTTGGATCGTGACCAGTCCTTCGGGCACGGCTGCCTTTAATGAAGAGTTGGGTAAGATGACGCTTTACAGCTACCCGATGATTGCAATTCCAAGCATGTTAATGATGTTCGGTATTTTTTATTACATTTGGCGTCAAGTACGTACGATGACATCGCTCGAAACAGAACAAATTTTCCATCTAAAATAGTCCCATCATTACAAATAACCCATCAAAAAGGGAGGATTTTATCCTCCCTTTTCTCAACAGACTCACTGTAATTCATAGCGTCAAAATGATTTTTCCTGACACTGCCGATGAGCGTTGCTCAACCATTTCAATCGCAGTTTGAAAATCCTCTAGTGGCAGCTCAGACGCTACATTTAACTTTATATCGTTGGCAATAAAGTGGTCTAACATTTCAGCGAATACCGCTTTTCTCCCGCCTTTACCTACCGACTCTTCCCAATATCGCAAAAAGAAGGTGCTAAAGTCGATGTTGTTGGTCTTCATCGATTCAAAAAACGCCGGCGTATAAGGCGCCAACGACAACGTTCCGTAGTTGATGTATTGACCGTTTTCTTTCAAGGTACGAATGAGATACGTGCCAGCCTCACCACCTATCGCATCCAAAGCGGCCGTTGGTTGTGGCAGTTTGCGCGTTTGCAGTTGCACGTGTAAGTCTTGCTTCGCGTCCAACACTGGAATCGTATCGTATGGATACTCGTCTGGCTTTGAAGTCACAGCAATCAGTGTAAAACCCAGTGAATGAGCAAGCTGGGCAAATATCTTACCGATCGCTGACCCTGCCGCATTGATGTACAACTGGCAGGCATAGCCGTTATCCAAACTTTCAGGTAGCGGAAAAAGATTCTCGGGCGAAGCATCTATGCAGTATTGCCAAGTACCACTCATCGCCACCAACACTTTTTGCCCAACTTGAAGGCCAGTTTGACCAACAGCACTGACGTCCACCACACGCCCAACCGCTTCAAATCCCGGCACGCGAGGTGGTACGTGAACGCGGCGGTATTGCCCAACACCATAAATGGAAAGCAAGTCACTTGGGTTAATGTTTGTAGCTTCGAGCCTCACCCGAATCTTGCCCTGAACAAGCGGTTTGAGGGGCTCTTTTTCCAACGACAGCGACGTTTTGGGCTGACCAAAACAGAATTGATTCACTCGAGTATTTATCGTTGGTGCCATTGTTATTCATACCATGTAATTGAAATTCAAAAAGGAAGTTTCGCGACTTCTACTCAAAAGCATTAAGTGAAGTCGAAGCTCTGTATTTCTACCTGCGCGATGCGCCGTTCACTCTAAACTGTTGTGGCGTCATATCAAAATAGGCTTTAAATGCTTTGATGTAGGATGAGTCGTTTTGATAACCCACTAGGTCTGCAATGGCTTGGATTGGCAACGATTCATCTAACAAAGAAAGCGAGTAAATCAGCCGAATTTGTTGCCGCCAAAGCAGAAATGAAGTGTTGAATTCCTTGGCGAACAACCGTGATAAAGTGCGCTCAGACGCCCCAATTTTCTCCCCCCACTCTTTTAGCGAACAGCTCAACGCGGGCTCGTCAGTCAGTTGCTCGAAAATCAGTTTGAGTCGTCTGTCTTGTGGCAGTAATAACTGAAATGTCTGCACGTTGCTTTTCAAAATTTGATCATGCAACACCGCCAGCAAATGCAGCACTTCTTCATGGCTTGCCTCATTTTCACACTGTCTGCGGATCTCTTGTAAAAGCTCATTTAAAAACGGCGTTAAAGCAATGGTTCTCACTTGTGGCTCGTACATTGCGCCAAACGCAGGGTTAAGGTAAATGCCAACAAAGATCGTGTTACTCAGAGCAATCGACTCGTGTTGAACACCCGCAGGAACAAATAACGCAGAAGTGTGCGGAACCAAATGCTGATAATGCTCCGTTTGCGTTTGCAATAACCCTTTGATAGGAAAGATGATTTGATGCCAAGTGTGTTGATGCAGCGCATCAATGTAACCTTTTGGCATGTCGATGGTTTTCACCAAAACAGGAGAATGGGGATTCGCGGCCATCATTTCATTGGAGGTCATGACGCCTGACTTCGAATCAATTTGGCGAGTTAGCATTGTTGATTGTCTTTTCATCCCTATTCCGACACAAGTTCACTAGGCTATCATGCTCCGCATCGCGAATGAAGGTAAACACTTTATCTCTCATTCATAATAAGGAGGTTACATGAAGAAAATCGGCGTCGTAAAAGCTGTACTAGCAGGGAAAACTGTCCCTTATGCTCATGGAGCGCAAAGCGCAATCAACAAACAAGTGTTGCCCGAGCGCCAGCACGCAACAGAGCTTGGTTTTATCAGTGATGAGCAAGGCGATCCACGCTTTCATGGTGGAATTCAAAAAGCGCTTCATATTTACCCAAGCGAGCACTACCCAATCTGGCAACAACAATTAGGCGAAAGAACTATTTTCCAATCCGCTGGCGGCTTTGGCGAAAACATCAGCTCCGAGGGCGTCACCGAATCCACGATTTGCTTGAAAGATAAAATCCGTATCGGCTCAACACTACTTGAAGTGTCGCAAGGTCGCATGCCTTGTTGGAAACTTAACGTACGATTTGACCAACACGACATGGCGAGAAGACTGCAAGATACGCTTCGAACAGGCTGGTATTTCCGAGTATTGGAAGAAGGCGATATCGGTGCAGGTGACGAGATTATTCTGTGTGAAAGACCTTATCCAGAATGGCCACTGGCTCGCATCATGGGCGCGGTTTTCACTGGCTGTTTAGATAGAGAAGAACTCACTAAGCTGTCTGAACTGCCGTTAGTCGAATCTTGGGGCAAGTTGGTCGAGCGCCGTCTAGAAACTGGCGAAGTCGAGGATTGGGAAATGCGCTTGGTTGGCCCAACAAGACAATAAAAAACGCAGAGTAAAAGCTCTGCGCTCACTATAAAAACGTGGCCTTGGTTATTACTGTCCTGCTGCATACTGACCATCGGTGACTTGCTCTTTCCAGATAACGTTTTCACCGTCTTTTGACGCCGTAACCACTAGGTGAGTCATTGGCGCATTTGGTGTTGCACCGTGCCAATGGTCGATACCAGGAGGACACCAGACACTATCACCAGCAGCAAATCGAATTACATGCCCATCACGCGTTCCTGTAAGTGCGGTACCGGAAGTGACGATCATGTGTTGTCCTGCAGGGTGAGTATGCCAAGCGGTTCGAGCTCCTGCATCAAAAGTGACATAGGCGGCGCTGTAGTTTGCAACTTCGTTTTCAGGAAACAACATCTCGACGTTAACTTTCCCGGTAAATAGGTTTTCAGGTCCTTGAAACGATTTCTGATCAGCAGAGCGATAAACTTGCTGCGAAGATGAGTTACCATCGGCTGCTTGAGCGATTGGAAGCATAAATCCCGTCGACAACAGCACAGACCAAATAAACAATGATGATTTATTTTTCATAAAACGAATTCCTTTCTAATTGATATGATTGGCCAAATAATATTTATTTTTCCAAAACTGTTTTTAGGACCGATTGAGCATTGTTAGACACACTTTCACCACAGCACTCACTTAATACAACAATAAATTCCTCTAACTCTTGAATAGAAACATTGTTATTCATACTGATATTATAGTGAGCTGCTAATTGGCTATTAACACCGTTCATATTTGCTAATGCTGCAATCGTAGCAATTTCACGCTCTTTCCAAGTGAGCATATCGCGTTCAAAAATATCACCAAACAAATGTGCTTTTAGGTATTCATCAATTTGCGGAGAAAAATCGAATAGCGCGCCTTTTACTTCTGCACCAACAAGTTGTGTTTGGTTTTCAGCGCCAAATTCTAAGCTGGTTTTATCGTTAGGTAACGCGCTTGATTCTCGCCCTAAGGTATCGGTAATACCTTGGCTTTTACGTTCCTCCAACACCGTCATAAATGTTGCTAGTCCATTCAAACTGCGCGGAAATCCAGCATACGCGTACAACTGAGCCAGCACTTCTTTTATCTCGTTGACCGTTAGGCCTGCGTCTAACCCATCATTAAGGCTTTGTGTTAGTTTTTTTATTTCACCACTCGCAGTAAAAGCAGAAATAGGAATAATAGCTCGCTCTTTGTCACTGAATATTTCTGATGCTGAAGCGATATTCGTTGTGCATAGCGTTGTCATAGTGAGCACCAATATTAATATTGATTTAACAGATTTGTTTAATGCTTTCATATCAAAATTCCATTATGTAACGGTGTTCTAATCCATAGAAGTTCTAGAAATATATTTATTAGCGTTCTGATTTCTACATTAATAATTTACATCGTCAACTGGGTCATTAATTTACTTTTTCGATCGTGACACGGTTTGTTTCTTTCGAAATAAAGCAATGAATCCCATCATCGATTTGACCTAATTTAATTAACCCAGACGCGTAACCAAAGTCTTTATAAAAGATAACTAAATTTCCCCAAGGGGCGTAATAAGAGATGTCACCCGCTTTTGATTGAGTTCCAGAAGGTGCGCCTTCGCGAGTTAACTTATTCGGTAAGTAAGCAATTTTCTCTGTATTTGCGTAGTCTTGTAGATCTAATGTTAGAGGCAATTGACGAACAAAATCGTCTGTACTCGCACTGCTCTTCAATGTGCCTGAAACACTGCAATCATCGAAAATAAAACGAATTTTCACCATATTTTCCTCCAATCCAGCGCTATTAACTTCTGCGTTTACAATGCAGGGGAACATCCAGACACCACTCACCAAAACGCATCTCACCCACTGATTGAAACGGTATGCTTGTCTCATCGAGATTCCCTTTTCTCACTGAAAACTTAGCTCGGGCTACTTTAGTTGCATGTACTCTTGATCAGAGACTGGTTCGCACCATTCATTACTTGCGCCTTCAGCCGGTATTTCTATTGCTACATGTGAGAACCAACTGTCTTTAGCTGCGCCATGCCAATGCTTAGTACCTGGCGCAATATGCACGACATCGCCAACATTCAACTCTTGTGCTGGTTGGCCAAATTCTTGATACCAACCTCGCCCTCCTGTCGCTAACAGAATCTGCCCACCTTCATGATGAATATGCCAAAAATTGCGACACCCTGGTTCAAACGTTACGTTCGCCACGATAAGACCAGGCTGATTGAGCAACGCCAGATAACTCGTACCGGTAAAGTAATCCGCATACGCTTCATTCTTTTCACCAAACTCGAAAATGCCTCGACCTTGAAATACACCGGCTTGCAGTACGTCAGGGATTTGAGTATTGCTTTTGTTATTCATCATGACTCCAAATAGTGTTCTTGAGTGCTTACAACTCACCAAACCATAGGTTCACTGTATTGCGCTTTGATAGATGACCGTTAGCCTATTCATTGCTAATACTTGCCCAATATTCCAAACCAATACAAAAGACAACCATACTTGAGACCGGTTAGAAAAAACGGAATAAAAACTCATCTATACATAAGCATTTGACTATTAAATAATAAAATTCATGACAGACAATTAACCCACTCAAAAACCAACCAGAAAGATCACTCTCTGATCGCTTAACCTCGAAATAGACACTTGCCCAATATTCTTTACTTAAAGAAATGAACTGTTATAACTATGTTTAATGAAGTCGCTTAATTGACTCCGAAGAGGCGTTAACTACAAAGGCAGAAATCGCATGCCGTTAACACCGAACCTGAGGCCAACCAGAGGAGAGCACTGACTTATGCAAGAGGTACCGTCAAACACTTCGTCAACCCTGGCCAGTGCAATAGAAAAGCTTGCCAAGCACATTGAGAAATGGGCAAATGGCGCGAACCAATATGACACAGAAATTCCAGGATTAAGGTTCAGTCGTTGGGCAACCCCAACACCACCGACAAGCTACACCCACAACCCAAGTATTTGCTTAATTGCTCAAGGGAGAAAGCGCGTGTTGTTGGGTGAAGATAGCTTTGTTTACGATGCGAACCACTTTTTAATCTCCTCTGTCGACTTGCCGATTATCGCCAATATCATTGAAGCCAGTGAAGATAAACCTTATTTAGGGGTGATTATGGAGCTGGATCTGACTGAAATATCTCAACTTATTGTCGATAGTGAGCTGACGTTTAATCAAAGCAAAGAAGCACAAAAAGGCATAGCGGTTGGAGAATTATCGGAGCCATTACTTGACGCCTTTCTGCGTTTAATAGAGCTGCTGGATGAAGGACAAAGCATCAAAATTTTAGCGCCGATTATTAAACGAGAGATTTTTTATCGACTGTTAATCACCGAACAGGGCGCTCGTCTTAATCAAATCGTAACTGCAGGAAGTCACAGCCATCAAATCGCGAAGGCCATTGATTGGTTGAAGAATAATTTCGTAAAGCCGTTAAGTGTCAGTGAGTTAGCCGCCTACAGTGGCATGAGTAAATCGGCGTTTTATACCCACTTTCGTTCTATGACATCTATGACGCCACTGCAATTTCAAAAGAAATTAAGACTCAGCGAAGCTCGGCGTTTAATGCTGACAGAAAACCTCGATGCCATGGCGACTACGTTTAAAGTGGGTTACGAAAGCCCTTCTCAATTTAGCCGTGAATACAGCCGTTTATTTGGTGCGCCACCATCCAAAGACATCAAGTCTTTGCGCGAGAGTATGGGTTAAGCTCGGAATATCCTAGGAAGAAGCTAGAAAGTGAAACCGTCAGCCTCGTACTGCCTCGAGGCTAACGGTTTTATTATTTGGGATAGAATGAACGTCACCTGCATTTGCAAGCAAAACTGCGCAATATTGTTTATAACACCGCTTGTCGACTAGGAAAAAATACCTCACCCAACATACAGCGAACCGAGCCACCACCAATAGATTCTATGGTAGAAACATCGAATGGCAGCAATTTACCGTGCGTCGCAAGTTGATTTCTTTGTGCAGGAGAGAAAGCATCGTATGCCGATTGCGACATCGCAATGACTTTGTCTCCATTGATGGTTTCCAACTGAAGAATGTTGCCGCAGAACTGGTTCATTTGCTCAATCGAAATAGAGATCACTTGCTTATCTTTGGCGAGTGATTTCAGAACAAAACGACGCTCAAATTCTGGGATCACTTCGTCACAAATCACGCAGAACTGCTCACCCACAGCCATCATCACGTTGGTATGGTAAATAGGCGCACCAGACGGCAAACGGGTTTGGAAAGAGATCACTCGTTCATAGCCAATGCGATCGGCGTAATCTTCTAAAACCAGACGATCACAACGTTGTGAAAGTGCGGCGTAGACCGTTTTATTTAAGTGGTCAAAGACCATCACACCCGTGCTTTCTAAATACGCTTGCTCATCAAGATATTCAGTTAGGCTGCTACGTCGATGAACTTCTCGCCCAGCTTGCGCTAGTGCCGCCACAAGCGCATCAGGACGCACTTCTTTTTGACGGTTTTCACAGGCCATTGGAAAGGTGTACAACGTGCCATCTGGCGTAGTGCTAAACCAGTTGTTTGGAAATACCGCGTCTGGCGTCGAAACATCTGAAGCTGGATAATCAAACTCAACAACTTGAACGCCCTCTTGACGCAGCGTTGCTACCATACTCGCGAACTCGGCCATCACTCTACGCGAGACTTCTTCTTGGCTGAGTGACACTTTATGTTGGAACTCATTATCTTGTGCGGTTTCTTCATTAAAACGAAACTCTTTCGGTGGCACCATCACTACGCAGTTTGCGGTTTGGCGCTGAGCACTTTGCGTGCTTTCTTCTTTCCCATTAGCAAATTGGGTTACTGATTCGTGTAATAGCATCCAATACATTCCTTATCACTAGAATGAGGAGATTGTAAATTTATTGTTAACTTCAGTTTTGCTGTTTTCACAATTAATTTAATTATCTAGAAGTAATTTTCACTGCACTTAGCTTATTTCTCCCGAAATTTTATTGTCACTATGCAGGTTTAAGGTTTTATGGCATCGCGATGAACATGCGAAGAATTCATCATAAGAATCAGAACCATAGACAACCACACCCATAACCAACTAGTTACATTTAAAACACAATCGGTTAGACTATTTTTTCGCCCCTCTCGTCAATCCGTCTGCTTTCTCGAGGAGCAGCCAAAAACTCTTATACACGCGGCTTCGTCCAAAGCTACGTGAATCGATGGATTTAGCCACCCCAAATGGCACTGTTTTAACTTTAGGATGAGTTATGTTTAAACGATTTGAAGGCTTTACAGAGCCGTTCCCCAAATCCACACCGGATCAGCCTCCTTCAGGGATGCTCGTCTTTTTTACGTTATTACACCCGCGGCTACGAAAAGCCTTTGATCATCATGTCTTTGATGGCCACGATTGTTGCTGTCGTTGAAGTTATGTTGTTTGGCGCGATGGGACAATTGGTTGATTGGTTGTCTACCAGCAATCCAGAAACGTTCTTGCAAGACAATAAAGCAGATTTAATTTTCTACGGAACCTTATTGTTGGTTGTCATGCCCATTTTGGTGATCGTGTATTCGTTGCTCGTTCACCAAACATTATTGGGCAACTATCCAATGTCTATCCGCTGGCTTGCACACCGGTATTTGCTCAATCAAAGCTTAAACTTCTATCAAGATGATTTTGCAGGCCGAGTTGCAACTAAAGTCATGCAAACGTCACTAGCTGTGCGCGAAACCGTCATGAAAGCTATGGATGTGTTTGTTTATGTTACGGTTTACTTCACAAGCATGATCATTATGTTAGCAACGGCAGACTGGCGTTTGATGATCCCAATGATTGTCTGGCTGCTCGCTTACATCGCTATCCAAATCTATTTCGTTCCTAAGCTTAAAGACGTCGCTTCAGCGCAGGCCGATGCACGTTCGACAATGACAGGACGCATCGTCGACAGCTATACCAATATTCAAACGGTCAAACTGTTTTCTCATAGCCAGCGCGAAACCCAATATGCTGAGCAAGGCATGAAGGGATTTTTGAATACGGTCTATCGTCAAATGCGCCTAGTGACCGGCTTCGACGTTGCTGTAGAGATCTCAAACTATATTTTGGTGTTTTCCGTTGCTGCTTTATCGATTTACCTGTGGTTGGATAGTGCCATCAGCGTTGGCGCGATTGCGATTGCTGTTAGCCTTGCATTACGCGTAAATGGTATGTCGATGTGGATCATGTGGGAAGTTGGCGCCCTCTTTGAAAATATGGGAACCGTAGTCGATGGAATGAAAACGCTCTCTAAGCCTATTGATATTAAAGATAAGCCAGGCGCAAAAGACTTAGTAGTCACTGAAGGTGGCATTCACTTTGATAACGTCAGCTTCCATTACGGTGAGAACAAAGGCGTGATTAGCCATCTCGATCTCAACATCAAACCAGGAGAGAAAGTCGGCTTGGTTGGGCGCTCCGGCGCCGGAAAATCAACTCTGGTGAACTTGTTACTTCGTTTCCACGATGTCGAAGACGGCAGCATTAAGATCGATGGACAGAACATCTCTGAAGTCACACAAGACTCTTTGCGTTCAAAGATCGGTATGGTGACCCAAGATACTTCTCTGCTACACCGTTCGATTCGAGACAATATTTTGTATGGCAACCCAGATGCGACAGAAGAAGATTTGCTGAAAGCCACTAAGCAAGCGCATGCCCATGAGTTTATTGAAACTCTGACCGACCCATTTGGTAATGTCGGATACGATGCGCAAGTTGGTGAACGTGGTGTGAAACTGTCTGGCGGCCAACGTCAGCGTATCGCAATATCTCGTGTGCTACTCAAAGATGCACCATTACTGGTATTGGATGAAGCTACATCAGCTCTGGATTCAGAAGTCGAAGCAGCCATCCAGGAAAGCTTGAATGAGTTAATGCAAGGCAAAACCGTTATTGCGATTGCGCACCGATTGTCGACCATCGCACAAATGGATCGCCTCATCGTGCTAGATAAAGGCAGTATTGTTGAGCAAGGTTCTCACCAAGAGCTCATCGCGAACAACGGTATTTATGCCCAGCTTTGGGCGCATCAAACTGGCGGATTTATCGCTGAAGAGTTAGAAAATCAACACGTTTCTTAATTAGCGAGAAACCCAATAAAAACGGCGCATGAAGCGCCGTTTTTCATTTTTATTGATAAACCTATACTCATATAGCCATTATAGTTTCTCATATATGAAACACCCTCCATGATAAAGCTCACATTTTTTCTGCTAATATACCGCCTCGTTGCGTATCCATTGCAATGAACACAATACAGAGTTTTGAGCCGTCTTCATTTGTCATTTCACTTTTTGAGAAACAGCTATACTCAATAGATGGCTTAGTTATTAGATTAACAATAAGGTAATTAGCTTATGTGTAAATGTGGTTCAATGCAGATCGTACAACTCAAACCAAGTTGGGCTGACAAGCTATTTGGCTACTCAGAAAGATGGAAATGCCAACTTTGTTGTAAGATCTACCGCATCTAAAATTAAAAATAGAATCTTAGTTTTTCTAAGAAAAAGCAGTGGCCCGACAGTAATTGTCGGGTTTTGTTTTTCTGTACATCCATTTTTATCCCTTCGCAACACGGTCACTCATCACGGCAAAACCTAGCATCTCAATGTGACTTAGGTATAGAATCAGGCCCACTTATTTATTCCGATATTCACATATAACTGGTCACTATGAACAAAAGTTTGCTAACGAATGTCCTCGCTATCGCTTTGATGGCTGGAGGTCATCAATTACAAAACGACTACCTTTGGTATGCGGGGCTGTTTGCGTTCTCAGGCGCCATCACTAACTGGCTTGCCATCCACATGCTGTTTGAAAAAGTGCCTGGATTATACGGTTCTGGCGTGATCCCCGCGCGATTTGAAGAGTTTAAACTGGCTATCAAAAACTTGATGATGGAGCAGTTCTTTACCGAAGCGAACATCGATCGATTCTTGAACAAAGAAATGGCGGGCGGTGTAAACATCGATCTTCAACCTGTGATTGAGAAAGTGGATTTAAACCCAGCGTTTGACTCTTTGGTAGAAGTGATCGAAGGCTCTCAATTTGGCGGCATGCTAGCGATGTTTGGCGGCGCGGAGGCATTACAACCTATGCGGCAGCCTTTCGTCGAAAAGATGCAAGAATCCATTATTGAGTTGAGCAAGAGCGATAACATCAAAGAAGCACTGAAAGAGCAGTTCGAGTCTCCTGCTATGATGGATGAGATAAAGCAGAACATTGAAGGCATCATTGATCAGCGCTTGAGCGAATTAACACCCGCACTGGTCAAAGAAATGGTGCAAAAAATGATTAAAGAACACCTTGGCTGGCTAGTCGTTTGGGGCGGTGTTTTTGGCGGTTTAATTGGCCTTATCAGCACCTTTATCGGCGCATAGTTGCTCACCGATTTATCAAAAAGGAGCTTCGGCTCCTTTTTTGATCTTGAAAAAGTAATATGCAAAGCCACGCTAAATAATATGCTCAACGCATAAGCGCTGCAGTCATAGAATATCAGCCTCTAACCAAGAAGCTCCGGGTTTACGCCAAATCCTGTTTTATGTTCTTCAATTACCACTTCACTGCGAGTCTGGATTACGCCCGGAAGCGTGCCTAACTTACTCGACATAAACTCCTGATACGCTTTCATACTCTTAACACGAACCTTTATCATGGTATCGAAGTCCCCAGAGAGCGAATAACACTCTTCAATTTCCGGCATCAATTCGACGGCTTTCGCAAACTTTTCAAAAATGGAAAAACTGGTTTGGTCTAAGCGAATATGGATGAATACTTGCACATCCAACCCTAATTTTTCCGCATTCAGCTCCGCATGGTAGCCATTGATATACCCCTCTTTTTCTAGCCGCTTCACGCGGTCAGAACATGGCGAGGTCGTTAAGTTGATCTGCTTTGCGAGTTCAACAACTGGAATTCTGCCTCTTGAATGAAGCACTCTCAAAATGTGTAAATCAATCCGGTCCAATTGGTAACTCATTAACCACATCCTTGTAACCACTCAGGAAGCATCACATTAATCGTTGCTTAAACAATTGCAAACCATCAAATGCACAGCATGTGAAATTCAGCAGAGAATAATTAGAAAATAACTAAGGAAGGAAAGGGCTGCGATTACTGCCGCTCTCTCCATAACCGAGTATGAAGAACAAAAGTAATCTAGCGGCTCCCGTAGAGTCGCAAATTTGAGAGCGTGTGATACGCCTTTATAGATCTGGCGTGCGGGGCAAGCAAGCCGCCCTGTTTAGCTATTAATCATAGCTATCGCTCTGAATTAGAGAGCTGCCGACGTATGCCTGGTAGGATGAGGAATCACTTCTCCAATTGCACGATGATTACAGCATCGGCAGTAGTATTGTGGTTCCATCTCGTAGTAGTGTTCACCTGATACAAATTTCGCCATCAGCTGTGTAAAACTCACCACTTTACCTGTCAACGAATCAACGGGCTGTGGCTCGCAACGCTTCATGATCACTTTATGTTGCGTTGATTTTCTACAAGCTGCGCAATATATATCCGGCATTTCTCTTCTCCCTGTTTTTCAGTACTACTGACAATTGACATATTTTGTTCAAAATAATTCCACAATAAAAAAGCCCCTTTAATTTTTTGTGTCCTATCTTCAAAAAATTGGACGAAAGTATCAAAAAATTGAGACATTGGTCAGACCTCAACTTTTGTACCATTATTATGAACGAACGCACTTATGTGTGTAATAATACGACACATCACACATAAGCAATTGTTGCTACTCGCTATTTCAATCTGCAATGATCAATTTTATGGCGTTTTAAATATGGCTTTCACTCACATTTTCGATTCAGGCATTACTTGGTTGTTTAAACATGCCTGATTTACAGTGTGAATCTGCAATTTCCACGATACTGACTCATCTCAAGGACGCACGATGACGCTTCAACCAACGCTCACGACACAAAGGCTTATTCTTCGCCCATTTCATCCGACAGACAGCGCAACAGTCGCACGACTCGCAGGAGACAAGAGCATTGCTGATATGACCGCAAACATTCCTCATCCCTATGAAGAGCCGATGGCACAAGTTTGGATTAAGAGCCATGTTGGCGTATATCAAAAGCGTAGTGGGGTCATATATGCCATTACCCTGCGTCAAGACGAAGCGTTAATTGGTGCTGTTAGTCTGCTAAACATCTCCGAGGGAGTCGGCACATTAGGGTATTGGCTTGGCGTCGATTATTGGGGGAATGGGTTTGCTCAAGAAGCGTCAATGGCTTTAATTCAATTTGCCAGACCACATTTTGAGTTATCGGGCCTAAAAGCGATGCACTTGGTCGAAAACAGACAATCCCAATCCGTCATTCAAAAGTTGGGCATGACGTATATCGACAATCACATCATCAAAATGCAGGGGAAAAAACGAGAAGTCTGTGTATACCAGCAAATATTTTCGCCTCTAGCAACCGTAGCGACCTCTCAAAATTAAGGCACTAAAAAACCAGCCTCTCAGCTGGTTTTATCTTTCACCTTGAAAGGCAAAATACTAGTCTTGTGCGACTTTCACACGAATCTTGCTCTTGTGTATTGAAGACAGGTTTAGTGCCTCCAACGCCGCAACGGCTTCGGCTTCATCCGGCATGATCACAAAACCAAACCCTTTTGATAAACCCGTTTCTTGATCAAGCACGACGGTGCAAAGCTCAACTTTGCCGTAGTTTGAGAACAGAGTACGGATGTCTTGCTCTGTCGTCTCACGAGCTAAGTTTCTTACTAGAAGTTTCATATTAAACCATTTTATGTTTATAACGCCTCAATTCTCTCAGCTTCTCCCTTACAAACCAAGTGAATAATGTTCTTGCGAAGGCTAGATGTCTCTAAGTGTTTCTGTTTAAATGATTTTTAGTGATAACGCTCTGAATCCTGCATTACGAGACGATTGGAGTATAAAAGCCTAGGAGATTCGACATGGAAACCAAACGTTTAAAGCTCATCCCAGCTTGCTTGGAACGTGCAGAAGAAGCACATCAGGCCGTTGTTCGTAGCCAAAAAACGCTTGAAGTTTACCTGCCATGGGTACCTCACGTGCTCACTTTAGAAGCGATGATTGCAGGGACAGAGAAAGCCATCGCAAACTTTGAAAACTTCGAAGAAGAGTTGCGCTACTACCTAATAGACAAGGAAAGCGATCGTTTACTCGGCGCCATTGGGTTAATGATCCATGATCAAGAGATACCGGCATTTGAGATTGGCTATTGGCTTGATGATCGCGCGGTAGGCTACGGTTATATCTCTGAGGCGGTAGCGGCGATTGAAAACTATGCATTCGAAGCGTTGGACGCGAAAAGAATCGCGATTTTAGCCGATGCGAATAACCGCAAAAGTCGTGCGGTTGCTGAGCGCTGTGGGTATGAGTTTGAAGGTGAGCTACGCAATGCTCGGCGTGCGCCTTCTGGCGAGCTGAGTAACACCGTCATTTACGCCAAAGTTCGTCGTGACTAACACACTCACAAAGAATAAAGCGACATGAAAATCTGGCCTCAAGCAATCACCATTAACGTTTATTAAGTTCAGATAAAACAAAGCCCGCTGTATAAGCGGGCTTTGTGTTCGTAAAAGGAAGTAATTAGTCTAGTTCAACTAGTTTCTTCTCGTACGATTGATGTTGGTCTAATACGTCTTGCGCTGCACCGCCTGTCGCTTTGCTGATAACAACGATAGCAAGCGTAGAGAAGATGATGCCCGGTACGATTTCGTACACATCAAACCAACCGCCTGTTAGCTGCTTCCAAACTACGATAGTGATACCACCAACAAGGATACCTGCTAGTGCGCCGTTACGGTTCATACCGCTCCAGTAAAGGCTAAGTACAACCGCAGGACCAAATGCAGCACCGAAGCCAGCCCAAGCGTAAGAAACAAGACCAAGTACTGAACTATCTGGTGTCATTGCTAGGAATAGCGCAACAAGCGAAATCACGATAACGCCGATACGGCCAATCATTACGATTTCTTCAGAAGACGCTTCTGGCTTGAATACTTGCTTGTAGAAATCTTCTGCAAGCGCTGAAGATGAAACAAGAAGCTGTGAGTCTGCTGTACTCATTACCGCCGCGAGGATTGCTGCTAACAACATACCCGCAACGACAGGGTGGAATACTGCGTTAACCAATAGCATGAAGATCTTCTCGCCATCTTCTAGTTGAGTGCCCGGATGACCCGTAACCCAAACCAGACCGACAAGACCAACAAGCATTGCACCAACCATAGATAGTGCAGTCCAAATCACAGCGATACGACGTGCAGTCGTTAGATCTTTGTTTGAACGAGACGCTTTAAAACGCGCTAGGATGTGTGGCTGGCCAAAGTAACCAAGACCCCATGCCGCTAAAGAGATGATCGCAATCGCAGACAGTGGTTCGCCTTTGGCGTCATTCCATAGCGTTGCAAGTTCTGGGTTGATGTCATGCAGATCAGAAGTTAGCTGACCTAGACCACCGTCCATTACTGCAACAGGAACAATCATTAGCGCAGCCGCCATTAGCAAGCCTTGCACTAAGTCAGTCCAAGATACCGCAAGGAAACCACCGAATAGTGTGTAAGAAACCACACACACCGTACCGATGATAACAGCGTAGGTGTAATCTAGACCGAATACCGTCTCAAACAGTTTGCCCCCTGCGACCAAACCTGAGCTGGTGTAGAAAAGGAAAAATAGAAGAATGAAAAACGCAGAGATTGTCTGGATCAGTTTCGACTTATCGTTGAAGCGACGTGACAGGAACTCTGGCAACGTTAACGCGTCAGTTTGGATACTGTAGGTACGTAGGCGTTTTGCACTGATGAGCCAGTTTGCCCATGTACCAAGAAGTAGACCGCCGGCTAACCAGAAGGCCTCGATACCCGCAGCGTACGCATAGCCAGGCAAGCCTAGCAGCAACCAACCACTCATGTCTGAAGCACCTGCAGATAATGCAGCAGGCCACGGACCTAGGCTACGGCCACCTAGGAAGTAATCAGATGAATTGGAAGTCCTCTTATACGCGTAAACGCCAATAGCAACCATAATCAGTAAATACGCCACAAAAGTGGACGTGATAGCAAAGCTATTTTCTATCATTAGATAGTCCTCGTTATAATTATTTCCTTCCTTGCCTGCCCTGATATTTTACCGTCTCAGCAATACATCAGAGTATAAGAAACCAATCTGGACCGGCTCTCAGTCCAGTTACTCCAGATTGGTATCACAAGTCAGGTTAGTGAGTTTCGTTCCCCAACTCGAGTAGAGTCGCGTTACCACCCACCGCGGTAATATTTATCGTTCGAGTGCGCTCGGTAATGAAGCGCAACGAGAGATGAGGATCATGAGCCAATTTCGGTGACTCTAAATCCGTTTCAGAAACTAAGCCGACGATTGCACCGTCACGCTTAGCTAGTTGAAGATTGAGCGCATGCTCAACCTGTGAACGCCCAACATAACCCACACTACGTACATCGCTCTCAAGCAACGGGGCAGACGCATCGTACGCAACAACCTGGACTAAGTTAGATGGGAAGTTTGCCAACGCTACAGCTTGCTTAACCAGTTGGTTTAGCTCTGCATTGTCACTGCAAACGACCACGCTGTTGCCTGCAATTAAGGCACAGGTGATCATCGCAAAAGCACTGTATAACGCATTATCAGCAGGCTCGATGTTGTTTTCACAAATCACCAAAGCCACACCGCGTCCTGCGGCATACAGTTCGTTAGTTTCCCCTGTAGGGCCAACTAACTGGTGAGTTTCTGCAAGAAGAGTTGATGCTTGTTGCAAGTGGTAAGAAACCACTTTGGCAACGGTAGACTGCTGCCCTTCTAATGCAGATTTAAATGCCAGAACATGCTCGCATTTGTAATCAAAATCAGTCAGATTCCACTGCTCCCACGCAGAGAATGCATCTTTTAAATAGGTGATCTGATGAACCATAATGCGACTCCTTATGCGTTTTCTGCTTGAGCAAGAAGATGTTGAGTAAAGCGGAATAGGTAGTGTGGACCGCCAGCTTTCGGACCAGTACCCGACAAGCCTTGACCACCAAACGGCTGTACGCCAACCACAGCACCAACTTGGTCTCGGTTGATGTAGCAGTTACCCACTCGAGCGTGTTTCTCAATCCAACGGTACGTGGTTTCGTTACGGCTATGGATACCCATCGTCAAGCCAAAACCCGTCTTGTTGATCTGCGCAACCACGTTCGGTAATTCAGAGGCTTTAAAGCGAACAATGTGCAAGATTGGACCAAATTGTTCTTCTTTCAGCACATCGATGCCCGAGATTTCAAACGCACTTGGTGAGACAAAGTCACCATGCTGGCACGATTCATCCAGCTGTAGCTGAGCGACTTTAGTCTGTGTTTTGCTCATTTGCTCAAGGTGAGCAAGGAGTTTTTGTTTTGCATTGCTGTCGATAACCGGACCAACATCCGTTTTGTGTAGGTAAGGTAAACCAACATGCAGCTCATTCATCGCACCTTGAATCAGGTTGATCATACGGTCTGCTACATCTTCTTGTACAAATAGAACACGAAGGGCAGAACAACGCTGACCGGCAGATGCAAACGCTGAACGAATCACATCACGCACCACCTGCTCTGGCAATGCAGTACTGTCCACGATCATTGCGTTTTGACCACCTGTTTCCGCAATAAACGGAACCGGTTTCGCGCTGCGCTCCGCAAGCGTGACGTTAATGCGTTGCGCAGTTGCCGTTGAACCAGTGAATGCCACACCAGCAATGGCATCATGAGAAGTCAGTGCATGACCAATCTCAGCGCCGCGACCAGTAAGTAACTGAATCACACCAGCAGGGAAACCCGCATCAAGCATTAATTCAATAGCGCGAGCGGCAATTAGGCTTGTTTGCTCAGCAGGCTTGGCAACCACTGTGTTACCCGCAATCAGTGCTGCCGTTACCTGACCAAGGAAGATAGCCAGCGGGAAGTTCCAAGGGCTGATACACACAAACACACCAAGACCTTCACGGCTAGAAATGCGTTTCACACCATCGAAACCCTCTAGCTCAAATGGCTGTAGGTTTTGCGCTTGTTTCGCGTAATAACGACAGAAATCCACTGCTTCACGAACTTCATCAATACTATCGTGAATCGTCTTGCCCGCTTCTTTGTGACAAATCGCCACCAGCTCAGCCAGATTTTCTTCCATTAAGTCAGCAAGCTTTTCTAAACAAGCCGCTTTTTGCTCAACAGGAACGCCTTTCCAATCAGAGAAAGCAGTTTGCGCCGCATCAATTGCAGCGGAAACATGATCAAGTGTTGCAAATGCCACCTTGCCGACTTCAATTCGGCGATCGTACGGTGCGGTGATGATCTCAGCCGCATTTTCCTTGATCATGCTTTCGGCAAAACGCTCACCATTGATCATCGGGCCTGCAACCCACTGATTGTCCATGAAGCTTTCTACTTGCGCTTCAAATGGCTTTGCCTCACTGTCGATATCAATGTTGACGCCGTATGAGTTCTTACGCTCAGGGAAGATGTCGGCAGGTAATGGGATCTTGTCGTTGTGTAGCGTGTCAAACCCCGTCAACACATCAACAGGGTGATGAGTCAACTCGTAAATCGGACAACGCGCATCAACCAATCGATGTACAAACGAGCTGTTTGCGCCATTTTCAAGCAGACGACGAACCAAGTACGGAAGAAGATCAGCATGGCTACCGACAGGAGCGTAAATACGTACTGGCTGACCATACATTTCCATAACATGGTTATACAGTGAATCACCCATACCATGCAGACGCTGGAACTCGTACTCTTTGTGCTCAGCCATAACGGCGATTGCCGTCACCGTGTGGGCATTGTGGCTTGCAAATTGCGGGTAGATATTACCGCGAACACCTTCGCTAAGTAGGAAACGAGCACAAGCTAGGTACGCAACGTCCGTCGCTTCTTTGCGAGTGTATACCGGGTAATTAGCGTAACCCGCTTGTTGAGACCACTTGATTTCGCTGTCCCAGTACGCGCCTTTAACCAAACGCAGCGGAATAAGGTCACCCTGCTCTTTTGCGAGTGCGTTTAGCCACACCAAGACTGGTAGAGCACGTTTTGAGTAGGCTTGAATAACCAAACCAAACTTGCCCCAACCTTTCACAAGATCGCTACGGTACACTTTCTCAAATAGCTTCAGAGAAAGCTCAAGGCGATCCGCTTCTTCTGCATCGATTGTGATTGCAACGTCGACTTCAATTGCACGTTTCAATAGCTGCATTAGTGAGTCATACAACTCTGTCATTACACGTTCTTCATTTGCGACTTCGTAGCGCGGGTGTAATGCAGAAAGCTTGATGGAAATCGAAGGCGCAGGACTGGTGTCATTGCCGTAAGTCTCTCGACCTACCGCTTCGATCGCCATTAGGTAATCTTTGAAGTACTTGTTCGCGTCCGCTGTAGTTAACGCCGCCTCACCTAACATATCAAATGAGTAGGTGAAACCTTTGTCGCGCATTGGGCGACCGTTCTTTTGCGCTTCTTCGATCGTACGACCACGAACAAACTGATGACCCATAATCTTCATTGCCTGATACATGGCTTTACGAATCACAGGCTCAGAGAATTTATTTACCAGACGGTTTACAGCCTGACCTGGGCTCTGGGTGCCTTGCTCACCAAGACCAACCACTTTACCTGTTAGCATGAGGCCCCATGTTGATGCGTTAACAAACACAGAGTCAGAGTTTTTCAGGTGAGATTTCCAGTCTGCGACGCTCAACTTATCTTTAATCAAAGAATCTGCTGTCGCGGCATCTGGGATGCGCATTAATGCTTCTGCAAGACACATCAGCAAGATACCTTCTTGAGTATCTAAGCTGTATTCCAACAATAGGGCATCAATCATCTGGATTGACTTCTTATCGGCACGAATGGCTTCGATAAGTTGGGTCGTTTGGGTAGTGATCGCCGATTTTTCATCCTCTGTCGGCGTCGCTAGTGGCAATAGTTGCTCTAGCCATTGAGACTCGTCCACCATATACAATGGCGAGATCAGTGACCACAACTTATCAAGCGGCTGCCCGATAAATTCCGGTGTCAACACGTTCGTAGCTGTAAACATGTGTGTTCCTCAATCTCACTCCTCGAAAACCGCTTCGAGGATTATCAATGGCTGGCAGTGTATTTTGAGGCCGATAAGAATACTTGTCAAAAACTACGACATTTTTGCCAAAAACTCGCTTTTATAACAAAACATCCACATAGTCACATTCAAATAGGTAATATTTTGTGTTGTAAATTTTAATTTTTTCATTGCATTCACAACAAAATGTCAGGAATATCAATAAGATTTTTGTGAAGCGCTCGTTCTAAGAGAAAATGTAGGATCAAGTGGCATATCAGTCACACCAAAGGACAGAGAATTTAACAAAACGAGAGATAGGTCACGTGAATAAAACACAAAAAAACCATGCATATTGCATGGCTTTGTTCTGATTGCTGCTAATTTGACCTAAAAATACGCGTTGTTATCCAACTTGTTTTTTATAGCGGGATGGCGATATTCCCTGTAAGCGAGTAAAAGTATGAGTAAACGTACTCTGGCTTGAGAAACCAGTGAATTCGGCAATTTGCCCTAAAGAAAGGTGGCCTTGCTCGATTAATTCACGAGCCATGTCGATACGCTTTCCGAGAACATATTGATGAGGTGTAATCCCCATCTGCTCCTTAAACAAGCAATGGAACTGACTTTCCCCAAGAAACACTCGTCCCGCTAACTGAGCCACACTGATCTTATGGCTAAGGTGCTGCTCGATGTAGCGATCAATCGCCTCCAAATCAAAGCGTGACTCTTTTCGGCTAGTCTCAAATGCCGAGATATGGCGCTGCATTAATGCAATCACGGTGTCATTGCACGCGCGACTTAACAGCAGATCATCCGGATGGTTTCGCATTTCCTGAACCAACATCTGTATCAGCTTCTGAATTTGACCGTCTAACTGAAAGTAGACATGGTCTCTCTCCAGATTATTGATTTTCTGCAGCATTTCAGGATCATCATTTGTCGGTTTTGGCATATTCAACACCAAAATATCCGATTGATTAATGACGCCACCGAAAGCATGATCAGAGCATGCGGTTACCACACAACCTTGGCCAGGACCGACAAGATTACCTCGTCCACGCACTTCAAATTCGGCTTGTCCTTTTAAACCAATCACGATCTGTGTGTAAGAATGATCATGGCAGTCCATATAAGACGGAAGTGTGATCAGTTCTGCTGGCTTAGGCAGCATAATCTCTTGATATGGCGGGGCTTTGGGGTTATCTGAATCACTCATTTTAAACAGTCGTCTTTACACGGTCAGCTTACGTCTTGGCATCATATACCTTCCTTGTTGGGTTGCAACTTTTCCCCAACTCAATCGCACAAGATCAAAACAGCATGATCAAGTTCGTTTACATGATCATAGTTCCGGAACGATGATCATGCGAGGTTAACTTACGGTCAATGAGCAACCAATTTTATTAACAAAAACGGATAGATAGAAGCACCTTACGTATACATAACCAATAGATATAAAGATCCTTGTTACCGAACAATCCGTTATTTGGTAGAACACTGCGGTTCAAAATAGATAAATCGCCTCATAAACAGATCAAAGCCACCTCTTGAAATCAACATAGAGGGATTTCCCCCCTTACTAATATGCTTCTGATTCAATACATTAGTCCTCGAGCTTTAAGATGCATACGATCTAAAGCTCTCGGTATCTCATTGATACCTCTAACTTACTTAGCAGACCCTCGCTAGGTAATTTAGAACCTCTTCTACACGTCGACAAGATTATATCTTGTGTTGCCAGCCCGTCTTCAGGCTGGCTTTTTTTTCGCTTCTCAACAATGAAAACAATGGCATAAGCTGATATTATAGCTTTCGTCTCACTGTCCCTCTCATATGACTTAGGCACCGTTCTCCCTCTCGATGAGTGATATGAACGCTAACTAAATTACAACTGAGTTGTAGGAAGCATGATCAAGGACGATACGAGTTGTAAGCCGAACATCAGGCGGACATCCGTGAGCGCACATATCTGTAATGAAACAGACCATTTTCCCAATTAAATTCTTCGTTCAATTTCGTTGTTGTTTGTCGCTGTGTGACGAAAATATCGAACACCATGAACTTAATTGGATTGAGCGCCAATCAACGAACGTGTTCTAGCAACGTGACTGCCTACTTGGCAATGTCAATATTAACAACGCAACACGGACGTCTCTGTATTGGTAAAAGCAGTATGTAGTGAGTCCTTTTGTGAATATTTCAGTCGATACCATAGAACAATCCCTCCTTAAACAGCTACCTGGTTGTTGGGGATGCAAAGATAAAGATTCGGTATTCCGCTACGTAAATCAGGAATACGCAGAACTGTTGGGACACACGTCGCCCGAGGAGTGCGTCGGTAAAACTGATTTTGAGATGGCAAGCCCAACCACTGAATGTGCACAAGAATTTCAACGCCAAGATAAACACGTCATCGAAACTGGTGAGTCACTCAAAATTCTTGATATACATCCTTATCCAGATGGCCGCTGGCGAGCGCATATCTTTACTAAAACACCGTGGCGAGATGACAATGGTAACATCGTAGGGACCATTTTCTACGGAAGAGAACTCACCGACACCGCCGTGATTGAAGTGGGGTATTGGGTTTGTCGTGCAATCAGCACCAACCCTAATCAGCAATCCATCTTTCGTTTCTCTGATTTACAACCAAAACCAGAGAAACTCACATGTCGCGAGCAAGAAACGCTTTTCCTCCTGCTCTACGGCAAGAAGCCACAATTCATCTCTCAGGTCATGGGCATATCAACAAAAACCGTTGAAGGACACGTCGCACGCTTACGTAATAAGTTTGCAGCGAACAGCAAGAACGAACTAATAGATAAAGCAATGGAAGCTGGCTACGGCTCTGTTGTACCCAAAACGCTGCTTAAGCATCAATTATCGGTAGTGTTGAATGGAGAACGATAATTCGCGCCACTTTCCACCTACAAAAACACCGCCCAAGTGGCGGTGTTTGTTTATTCATGAGGCAAGAGAGTTTATGGCGCTAGACGGTCAATGTCCCAACTTCCATCATGTTGGGAGAAAAGAAAGCGGTCATGAAGACGATGTTCACCACCCTGCCAAAACTCGATGCTCTGTGGTTTTACGCGAAAGCCACCCCAGAAGGTTGGAACCGGTATTTCACCCTTCGCAAATTTCTGTTTTAGCTCTAAAAACTTACCTTCTAATACGCCTCGAGCAGAAATACGGCTACTTTGCTTGCTCGCGATTGCGGCTAATTGGCTCTCTTTTGGACGAGAAGTAAAGTATTTCATATTTTCTACGGCGGTGAGCTTTTCCGCCACACCAGTAATATGAACCTGGCGCTCTAACGGATGCCAAGGGAAGTGCAAACTAATATTGCTGTTATGCTCAAGCTGCTGGGCCTTACGACTGCCTAGGTTGGTGTAAAATACGAAGCCATTTTTGTCGACGTTTTTCAATAGAACAATGCGTTGAAACGGCATGCCATTTTCATCAACCGTTGCAACTGTCATCGCAGTCGGGTCCGTTAACCCCGCTTCAACTGCTTGCTCTAGCCACAGATTAAATTGATCAATAGGATCAGCTTTCAAATCTTTACGACGTAGCCCACCTTTGGTGTACTCACGACGAATATCAGCAAGTTCCATCTTTACTCCTTCACTCGTTTTTGTCGATTGTGCTCCCGATACTGAGGAAATACAAGGACATCATTGTGCTTGTTATCGTTGCCGCTCACAGCATCACAGTGTGTCATTTGATACCATGACACAAAAAACCAGTGAGCTGATCGTGAACTTACTCAACCCTAAAGCCCTACGCCATTTTCTATTGCTACTGTGTGCCGTTGGCATTTCAGGGCTTGCGCTTACTCATCATTACGCAACTCAATACCAACATGATCAGTGGCAACAAAAGCTAGAGAGGCAAGCGGCGCAAGTGTCGCAAGAAGTCGACTACGAGCTGGCAAAGTTTGAACAGATACCAAACCTATTAAGTCACGATCCGAGATTACTCCAAGCAGTAGAGCGCGGAACGCCCTCTCACGAGCTCAACCTATTGTTAGCAGATTGGTTGAAACAAAGTTTGGCTGATACGATTTACGTTCATGACCGCACAGGGTTAGTCATTGCCTCAAGTAACTTTCAGCAAGAAGATACGTTTGTTGGTTCCAGCTTTAGCTATCGTCCCTATTTTAAAAATGCGCGACGCGGTGAACCTGCTCAATATGTCGGGTTAGGCGTTCGTTCAAATAAACGTGGGTACTTCTTCTCATCTCCGCTTTGGGTAAATGATGAGGTCGTTGGCGTGATCACGGTAAAAGTGAATTTGGAGCAGTTGGAACAGCGTCTTTCGCAAACCACGACGGACGTACTCATCACGGATAAACACAATGTCGTGTTTATGAGCAATTTGCCTAACTGGCGCTATCGTGCACTCTTCCCGCTGTCACCGAGTGCGATAAACGAGCTTACCGAAACGCGTCAGTATGGCGATACCTTACCAGAGTATTTTGGTGAGCTTACCGCACAAAGTGGCGTCAGCGAGTTTGCTGATAATCAATTGCTCCTCTCACCCAATTACCTCGCATACGCGACACATTTATTGGATAAAGGATTTCGCGTCGTTGCCTTGATAAACCACAACACCGTCCTTGCCGCCGTTTTACAGGCTGATATCGTCTTCCTGATTCTATATGCGCTCATTGCGCTGATTGCGTTGGCGTGGTTCCAAACACTCGTGAACAAGGCACGCCTAGCCGACCTTAATGTGAGCCTAGAAGAAAAAGTGGTGCAACGGACACTAGTGCTGAGTGAAGCCAACCAAAAGCTACAACAGACCATCCGCCAATATGAGCAAAGCCAACAAGAGCTTAAACAAACACAACAAGAACTGACTCAAGCCGCGAAATTGGCACTGTTGGGCGAGCTGTCTGCCAGTATTAATCATGAGATAAATCAGCCACTTTCCGCACTAAGAACCTATACCGAAAACTCGCAGCGTTTGTTGGCAATGGAAAAATACCCAATGGTCGCCGACAACTTGGGCAAAATGCTAACACTCAATGACACCATTTCGGAAGTGATCGCACGCTTAAAAGTCTTTACTCGGAAAGCCATGCACGATTCACACAATGAAATCGCGGTACTGCACGACGCAGTACATACTGCCACCAGCATTTTGAGCAACAAACTCATTAAACAAGGGGTGACATTAAAAGTCCCAGCCATCGATTATAATGTGAAGCTAGCAATTCACAGCGTTGAGTTAGAGCAAGTTCTGATCAATCTCTTCCATAATGCTGCACAAGCGATGGAAAACTACTGCATTGATCCGCAAATATCTATTGCCGTTCAGTGTCATGATGACAGCTGTGACATTCTTGTTTCTGACAACGGGCCCGGCATGTCGGACGAAGCCCTAGCAAAAGTCTTTGACCCATTTTTTACGACTAAGCCAGAGGGCTTAGGATTAGGTTTGACCATCTCCAAACGCATTTTAGAAAGCTATCACGGTTCACTCAGTGTTTATAAACATCAGAACACGGAACAACAAGCAGGAGGCATGACCTTTATCGTGACACTGCCAATCGCTATCCAAAACCAACGCAACCCAGAAGTGGAAAACAACCATGAATAATCCCGTTTTCTTTGTTGATGATGAACCACATATTCGTGATGCCGTCGCTCAAGCACTGCTTATTGAAGGGATAGACGTCACCTGCTTACCAAACGCCGTGGAAGCCTTACGCGTTATCGACCCAAATACACCAGCGATCATCATCACCGATATCCATATGCCCGTGATGGATGGATTGGAGTTCATGCGAACCTTGCGAAGCAAAAACGATCACTTTCAATTTATCGTACTTACCGGACATGGAGATGTGAAAACCGCGGTAAATGCGATGAAAAGCGGCGCGTACGACTTTCTCGAAAAGCCTTTTTCAACGGAACAACTGATGAAGTCGCTCAATAATGCTGGCGATAAGTTGAATCTATTGCAGGAAAACATCTGGCTTAAGAAAGAGCTCGACATGCAAACTCATGTTGGTCCGAAAATGATTGGTCACAGTAAAGCCATGGTGAGCATTCGTCGCGCTTTGATCAGCGCACCAACGAACCAGCCGATCATTTTTGTTGGTCAAGATGGCACAGGTCGCCGGCTCGCCGCGCAATTTGCCCACGACATACATGCAACGCCAGACAGCGAGTTAATCGCCGCTTCTGGTGAGGATCTCTATGAGCTTTCATTAGAAGCCCTCGATAAAGCCATACATCGCTTGATTGAAGGAAAAAGCCATTGCAGCTTGTACTTACATAGTGCTGAGCATGTCTCATATGAACAATGGCAATGCTTGTTTAACCACCCGAAACTTGAGCGTGTTTTTGGTGCAACAACCCAAGTTGATCCGTCTATAAAAGCCCTAGCTACTCTAATTCACTTGCCGACACTCGATGAAAGAAAAGAAGACATTGGACCTTTATACAAGCACTTTGTACGCCACGCTGCGAGTCGTTACCAACTTCAACCGCCACACATCAGCTTAGAAGAAGTCAAACATCTGACCGATTTAGAATGGCCAGAAAATATTAAGCAGCTACGCCAATTTGCAGAACTTCGCGCGCTCAAGCCAGATACCTTCCGAATGGAAGATTGGAACAGTGAAAAAAGTATCGAAATTCAGAGTATGACTCAGCGCACAGAATACTTTGAATATTGCTTATTATTCGATGCACTACAAAGACACCGAGGCAGACTCAAAGAGGTTCAACTAGAATTACAGGTATCACGCAAAACCTTGTACGACAAACTAAAAAAACATCAGTTGGATAAAACCAAGTTCAAGGCGCAATAGCCATACTCTGACGATATCTTCACTTTTCTTTTGCTAGAGAAGCATTGAAAACGCTCATTCGGAGAGAGAATGGTCTTCGTCTCATATTTTTATTTCGCCGAGCATACTGACATGATCGGTTAATAATAATAAGATCAAAAAGATAATCAGCATTTATATAAGCAGGGACTGTGATGAGCCGAGATAACTACAACAAACTCAACAATGAAGAGTTGGATTTTGTTGACGACAAAACTGCAGCATTGCTCCTCAACACCCCCAACAGCGCACGTTTGATGCTCTGGGTGATGGTGTTGTTTTTTATTGCTGCAATAGGCTGGGCGTCTTGGGCTGAAATCGACCAGGTCACTGTTGGTCAGGGAAAAGTCATTCCCTCTTCACAGATTCAAGTTGTCCAAAACTTAGAAGGTGGCTTAGTCAAAGAAATTTTAGTCAAAGAAGGTCAGTTGGTTGAAAAAGGTCAGCAGTTACTCCTTATCGATGACACTCGCTTTCGCTCTGATTTTCGTGAGCGTGAACAACAAGTTGCCAACCTAACTGCGTCTGTGCTGCAACTCTCAGCTTCAATCAACAGTGTTGCCGTGAATCGTGATTTTGAAACGGAAAACTGGCGCCAAAGCGTAGTACTCGATTATGGCAAACTGACCTTTCCACCAACTTTAGAAGAAACTCAACCGAAACTCACTCAGCGCCAGAAAGCTGAATACCGCGAAGATTTAGACAATTTACGCAACCAACTTTCGGTGATTGACCAACAAGTTCAGCAAAAGCAGCAGGACTTAGTAGAGATTGAAGCGCGAGTAAGGAACTTACGTCAAAGCTATCAATATGCGAAGAAAGAATTAGACATCACCAAACCGTTGGCTGATGAAGGTGTTGTGCCTCGTATTGAATTACTCAAGTTACAACGCCAAGTCAACGACACCCGCCGCGAAATGACGTCCAGTGAGCTCAAAATCCCGGTATTAAAGTCAGCGATTCGAGAATCCATGCTTAATCGCATCGATGTTGCGCTCAAATTCCGCTCTGAACAGCAAGAGAAACTCAACAGCGCCCAAGACCAGTTATCTGCTTTGGTTGAATCAGCAGTGGGTTTAGAAGATAGAGTTAATCGAACTGTTGTGAACTCGCCAGTAACAGGCAAAATCAAAACGCTGAACATCAACACCGTTGGGGGTGTTATCCAGCCAGGCATGGATATCGTTGAAATTGTACCAACTGAAGATACGTTATTAGTAGAAGCGAAAATTGCGCCCAAAGACATTGCATTTTTGCGCCCAGACCTACACGCCATCGTGAAGTTTACGGCTTACGACTTCACTAAGTACGGCGGCTTAGAGGGTGAGTTGGAGCACATCAGCGCAGATACAACCCAAGATGAAGAAGGAAATAGCTTTTACATCGTTCGTGTCCGCACCGATAAAACGAATTTTGGGCAAGATGCAGATTTACCAATCATTCCAGGAATGACGGCATCGGTCGATATCATCACAGGGAAGCGAACCGTTTTGGAATATCTACTTAAACCAATTTTAAGTGCCAAAACGAACGCCTTGAAGGAGTAAATCACACCAAGGTACTCACAACGGCGAGTATTGAGCGATAAGTGATTAAATAAAAAGCACTTGTTTCTCACTGACGAACCCTTTAGAAGAGTATACTTGTGATATGAGTCGAATATGCGATCCAATTTGAAGCGTAAAGTTACATTATTAATCAGTTTAAGTTGTTTTTCGTTCCAAATTGGTGCGTTAAGCAGTAAAGAACAACAATGGGTCAATACGGTCACAGCGGTGTACGGCGAACGTGCGGGATTGCGCGTAAATACATGGCGAAAAAACCTCGACTTATTTAAACAATTAGAGACACATGAACAGCTCGCTGGCGTCAACGACTTTTTTAACCAGCTGTATTTTGTTGACGACATAAAACTGTGGGGAAAGACAGATTATTGGGCTACGCCACTCGAATTTTTAGGGAGTAATGCAGGGGATTGTGAGGATTTCACCATCGCCAAGTACTTCTCGTTACTCGAGCTAGGAATACCAGATTCTAAGATGCGTTTGATCTACGTAAAAGCCATCGAACTGAATCAGTTTCACATGGTATTAGCTTACTACCCAACCCCAAGCTCTGAGCCGCTCATTCTCGACAATATCAACCCTGATATTGTCCGAGCCTCTAAACGTAGCGACTTGCTACCGATATACAGTTTTAATGGTACAAACCTGTGGTTGATGAAGTCTTCTGCTAGCACTGGAGAGCTGGCAGGGAAAGCATCACGGTTGAGCCTTTGGAATGACTTACGCTCGCGCGAACGTAAGTTGCAGTTAAATAAACCTAAAATTAACTATGACGAGTGAGAAACATGACCCTATATAAGAAGCTTGTAGTGGGAATGGTTACGGTCTTTATACTCTTGTTGGCATCAGTATTCGTAATCCAATTCAACACGACTCGAGACAGCTTGGAACAACAGCAACGTTCAGAGGTCAACAACACCATTAACACCGTAGGTTTGGCATTGGCTCCTTACCTTAAAGACAAAGATAAAGTCGCGGTAGAATCCGTGATTAATGCTCTGTTTGACGGCAGCACCTATTCGGTTGTTCGCCTTACCGCTTTAGATTCTGACTACCAAATCGTGCGCACTTACCCGGTTAAACCAAGTACAGTGCCACAATGGTTTATCGACATGAATCTATTCAAAGCCATTCACGATAAGCGCGTAGTAACCAGTGGTTGGATGCAACTTGCTGAAGTGGAAATCATTAGCCACCCAGGAGCAGCTTACGAGCAGCTCTGGCAAGGCTTTATTGGTTTGTTATCTGCATTCAGTGTCATTTTCCTGGCTGGTTTAATTGCGATTTCGTACATCCTCCGTCGCTCACTAAAACCATTAGCGGCCATCGTGAAGAAAATGCATGAAATCGCTAATAACCAATTTGGTGAACCACTTGCTCGTCCAAGAACGAAAGATCTGATCGCGGTGGTAGATGGCATTAACATGATGTCTGCTCAAATTGAGCTGTCATTCAAAGAGCAAGCGAAAGAGGCACAACGACTGCGTGCTCAAGCTTACCTCGACCCTATCTCCAAACTGGGTAATCGCTCGTTCTACATCAACCAAATAGACCAATGGCTTGCAGAGCAAACGCAAGGGGGTATCGCGCTACTCCATGCAGAATACATTGGTGACATTTACGAGACAAAAGACTACCAACGCGCCGATGCCCACGTAAAAGAACTGTCTCAACGTCTGAAAAACACCATTGATGTGCCGGGAGCTACCATTGCACGCCTGTCTAGTGATGAATTTGGCCTGCTTTTCCCACACATGGATGAAAGCGAACTACGCATTTTGGCGGACAGCATCGTGAACTGCGTTAACGGGTTGAACACTGATCCAACCGGCCTAGCCAAACCAAAAGCAGCCTTAGGTGTTGCGCATAGTAAAGACCAAAAAACGCGCTCTGAAATCTTATCTATGGTGGATAATGCTCTCTCGAAAGCAAAAGCTCAACCAGACAAAGCTTACGGCTTTATCGGCAGTGACACACCTTCTAACTTAATGGGTAAACAGCAGTGGAAAGCGCTGGTTGAAGAAGCGATTCATAGCGATTGGGTTAAATTCCGCTTCCAAGCAGCGAAGAACACTTGGGGTAAAGTGTTCCATAACGAAGTGTTCTCAAGCATCGAAAAAGAGGGCGAAACGTTCCGTGCCAACCAATATTTATTCGCACTAGAGCAGCTAGACGCCACCAATATTTTCGACCAATACGTTATTGAGTCGATGATTAAGATGCTGGAAAGTGGCGAGCTAACCGATCCTGTCGCGATCAATATTGCGCAAAGCAGCTTGTCTCAGCCATCGTTCATTCGCTGGACCACCAGCATGTTGGAAAAACACGCAAAAGTGGCCTCTAAGCTACACTTTGAAATTCCAGAAGAGTGTTTTATTGATCAGCCTCACCACACGGCGCTGTTATGTAATGCCATTCGCCAATCCGGGGCTGAGTTTGGCGTAGATAACTATGGACGTAACTTCCAATCATTGGAGTACATCCAAGAGTTCCGCCCTAACTATGTGAAGCTCGATTACCTATTCACACACAACTTACACGACGAAAAACAGAAATTCACGCTAACGTCGATTTCTCGTACTGCTCATAACCTAGGCATTACGACTATCGCGTCGCGTATTGAAACTCAAATCCAGTTGGACTTTCTCACCGAGCATTTTGTTGAGGTATTCCAAGGATTCATCGTCGACAAGGAATAAAAAGGTTTACCACAGATGAAAGACCCTTTACTGAATTCGCTCATCTACGTTAGCCGTTACTATGGGTTAGCTAACTCGCCAGAAGCGCTGGTCAATGGCCTTCCGCTTTCAGACGGCAAGCTAACTCCATTTTTGCTACCAAGAGCAGCGGAAAGGGCCGGATTGGTTGCCAAGGAAAACCGTGCAGAGCTGGAGAACATCTCCAGCCTGATTCTGCCGGCAATCTTAGTTCTTAAAGGCGGTGACTCATGCGTTCTCAACAGCATTAACGCGGAGACACGCGAAGCCGAAGTCACCACCTTAGAAAGTGGAATGGTGCCAATCTCCATTCCATTAGAAGACCTACTTGAGCAGTACACTGGTCGCTACTTTTTAGTTAAAAAGCAATTCCGTTTCGATGAGCGCTCTCCCGAGGTGCTCAAAACCAACGAAGGTCACTGGTTTTGGTCAACCTTGTGGCAGTCAAAACGTATCTACCGAGATGTTTTAATCGCCTCACTTCTCATCAACCTCTTTGCCGTTGCCGCCCCGCTGTTCACTCGCTTGGTGTACGACAAAGTGGTACCGAATCTCGCGTTTGAAACCTTATGGGTATTGGCAAGCGGCATCTTTGTTGTCTTTCTATTCGATTTCATACTCAAATCGTTGAGAAACTACTTTATTGATGTCGCAGGAAAGAAGTCTGACATTCTGATTTCCTCCAAGCTGTTCAGCAAAGTGATGGGCATCCGAATGGAGTCCAAGCCGCCTTCAGTCGGCGCATTCGCTCGCCATCTTCAAGAGTTTGAATCTATTCGAGAATTCTTCACGTCTGCAACCGTCAGTGCCCTAATTGACCTGCCTTTTGCCACTCTGTTCTTGGTGATTATATGGCTAATGGCTGGCGATCTTGTGTATGTTCCAATGGTCGGCGTGGTCATTTTGATTGTTCATTCACTACTGATTCAAGGACCGCTGCGTCGTTCTATAGAGGAAGGGTCACGCTTAGCATCGCAAAAATACGCCAACTTAATTGAGAGTCTAGCGGGGCTAGAAACCGTAAAAATGCTCAGCGCGCAAAGCCAATTCCAATACCGTTGGGAAGAAGCGGTGGCGCACATGGCGAACTGGAACATCAAAAGCCGCCGCATTACCGACAGCATCCAGAACGCGGCTGGCTTCGTGCAGCAAAGTAGTAACGTTGGGATGATCATTCTCGGTGTTTATCTGATTGCAGAGGGCGAGCTCACTATGGGTGGCTTAATCGCCGCAACCATGTTGAGTGGTCGCGCCATAGGGCCTTTGGTTCAGCTGTCTTTGCTCTCAACGCGCTACAACCAAGCGAAGTCTTCTATGACGATTATCAATCAAGTCATGGAAATGCCAGACGAGCAAGAAGAAGGGAAACGCTACATCCATCGCCCAATCATCCAAGGTAAGATTGAAATTGATCGCGTAACGTTTCATTACCCAGACTCTCCTGTCGCGTCTATACGTAACATTTCTCTCACGATAAATCCTGGAGAAAAAGTCGCGATAATCGGTCGGATTGGTTCGGGTAAGACAACGTTAGAGCGCTTGATTATGGGCTTGTATAAGCCAACAGAGGGGCACGTACGTATCGATGATACTGATATTGCACAGCTTCACCACGTTGATGTTCGACGTAACATCGGCTGTGTGCCTCAAGATTCGAATCTATTCTTCGGTTCGATTCGCGACAATATTACCTTAGGTCGTCCACTAACCGATGACCGAGACGTGCTTGATGCAGCAAACCGTGCAGGCGTGACCGCATTTACACAATCGGATCCAGCTGGTTTAGAACGTCAAGTAGGTGAAGGTGGTGCGATGCTTTCTGGTGGTCAACGTCAAGCCGTCACGATCGCTCGTGCATTTTTGGGCCGTCCTCCCGTCCTACTCATGGATGAACCGACCAGCGCGATGGATAACCGCTCTGAAATGCATATTAAGCACCAGCTATCTCAGCTCAAACCGAGCGAAACATTGATACTGATTACGCATAAAACGTCGATGCTCGACATTGTTGATCGAGTGATTGTGATGGAGAAAGGCAGCATCATTGCTGATGGTCCTAAAGCGCAAGTGCTGAATGACTTGAAGCAAGGCAAAGTACGTGCGGTTAGCTAACCGAAATTAGCATTTACAAAAGAGAAAGGCCCCGTTTACACTCATGTTTAACGGGGCTTATTTTATTGAGAATCCAAGATAGTTAAGCTCTTCAAGCGCTATCCAAACGAGCACTAGCCCCACAATCACGACCAACATCATAATCGCCTTTTCATCTTCTTCCATTTGATAGATATCCTAGCAAGCCATTTCACTCAACACGTCTTAGGTTATCAGGACAAAAATCATATTCAGCACGTTTATACGCTCCTAGCCTCATACAATACCGGATATGAGATACAGCTCAAACATTAAACACTTTAAAACCGCATCAACTTTGGTTGAATATATGCGGTGAGCGCAAACAGAAGCAAAGCTCTGCACACTATAGATAAAACTCTACAACTCTCCGTAGGTTCTAGGGAGAAATTCCTAGGTAGAGAGACGAAAAATGGAGAGAGAAAATTTGTGATTACTTACATCAGAAAATCAGCTATAACAGCGGTTTTCTTAATATCGTCGAGTTGAAGAAATGAATGATTGGATCCATCTAGATCAAGTGAGCCAGTATTTCACCGCAGGCTCTCTCGGGTACAAAGTCTTAATGGGCATTATTGTCCTGATTGCTTATCGCATTCTGAAGAGAATCGTCAATCGAGCCATTTTAAACTTAGCGACCTCAAAAGGTGTAAAAAAGGCCCGCCTGAGTTTTATTCAGCGTTGTTTTAACGTCGTGCTTTTATTTTTAACCGCGTCTGTTTTTGCCATTATCACCGGGATTGGCTATGGCGATGTGTCATTGTTCCTATCGTCCATTTTCGCCGTATTGGGTGTGGCGTTTATTGCGCAATGGTCAATTCTGAGCAACATCACTGCCAGCTTTTTGATCTTTTTTGTCTTCCCATACCGAGTGGGCGATCGCATTAAAGTCGTAGACAAAGACGAAGACATCAGCGGCGAGATTCAAGAAATCAGTATGTTTCACGTGTTAATTAAGCACGATAACGGTAACTTGATCACTTACCCAAACAACCAGATTTTGCAAAAAGCGGTACTAAAGCTGGCGAAAAACAAGCCAGAGCCAAGTAAAGCAAAATCTCGGATTTATACTCGCAGAAAGAAATAACCCACTAAAAAGCCGATGTATCTACATCGGCTTTTTAATATCACTTGGTAGTCACAAATAACCCAAAGTTAATGGAGAACAACAGTGAAGAGACAAAACGTATAAGCTGAAGGTCACCACTGTATTCTTTCATGATAAACACATGACACATCGCCGAAACCAAAAGCGCCACTTTAACCAAAGGAAGCTTCTTACTTACGAACCTTAAATAAATACAAAAAATAGAGATGGTGCAAGCAAAGAAAAAATCGTCACTAGTTCCATCTTCCTTAAAATACAAGGACATGGTTTTAGTTAAGCTTATATTTTTAGCTTCATTATGAGCCACCCACTAATATTTAGCGAGATAAGGGCAGAAAAGAGGTAAAAAACAAGACTGACCGAAACAAAAAGTAGTGCATGCACTTTTTCTTCTAAGCTCTCTGGATGAACATTCATATCCACATCAAACCCCCCCGCTATAAAGTGTGCAAATACCGTGGAAGAGGCTGTAGAAAGGCCTCCTACCATAATGATAATAATCCCTCGCCTTAAGAAACGATGAAATGTACTTTTCCCGCCTTGGATCAGGTCTGAGTTTACATATTTTAATCTATTTTTCCGCCTATTAATCATCACTAGTATCGGTACCTTTATCATTGTTTCCAAGAGAGTTTTCTACATTTTTAAGATCTTCCTTTAACGCTTTTATACACGATATTCATCGTCGTTGCATTCACTGTAGTTATGCCGTCGGCTTACCCTATAAGAAAGCTCTTTAGATACCAATTCGTACTTTATCTATCTCAAATCTCTTCTTGACCTCAACTTAGCTTGAGGTTTTAGCCTTAGTCGCACGATTAAAAATCAACAATGAAAAAAGGAACCATTGTGTCCAAAATTGCGATTATTTATTTCTCTAAAACCGACGTTACTGGTCAGCTTGCTCGCGCGATTGCCGCAGGCGTTGAACAACAAGGCATTAAGCAGCAAGATGACTGTGAAATCCTCTCTCACCGAATTGAAGGCAGTGAGATTATTGAGGGACGTTTTGTGAACCCTAAACTAATGGATGAACTTGCTGAGTGTGATGCGATTATCTTTGGCTCACCGACCTATATGGGCGGTGTAGCAGCGCAGTTTAAAGCATTTGCAGATGCAAGCAGTGAATCTTGGTATTACCAAAAATGGGCGAGCAAAATCGCGGCTGGCTTTACCAGTGGTGGGGCAATGAATGGCGACCAATCTTGCACATTACAATATCTACAAACGCTCGCTAACCAACACGGCATGATGTGGGTCGGGTTGGATAAGATCAGCAATTCTGGGGAGCAAAACCTGAATCGTTATGGTGTACAAGGTGGTATTGTTGCACAAGGTGGTGAAGGTGGTCAGTTGCATGCTTCTGATGTTGCAACGGCGGAGTATCTTGGCAAACGAGTCGCAATGCTAGTGGACAAGCTCTCCGCTCGCTAACAATAAAAAGAAGCCCCGTAAGACACATCTTCGGGGCTTCGTATTTATCGCTTGTTTTGAGCGCTACTTCTTAATATAGAGGTCTTTCGAGTAGATACGGCCCTCTACGTTGTTCTTAGCAAAACCGCCAACCGTAGGACGAACCAAACGCGCTTGCATGTAGTAGTAAATCGGTGCGATTGGCATATCTGCCGCCAACAATTGCTCGGCTTGGTCATAGAATCCTTGACGCGCTTTCTCATCGGTTGCGGCCAATGCACTGTTCATCGCCTTATCGTAGGCTTCACTGCTGTAACGCGCAAAGTTACCTGACGAACCAGAGCGCAGTAGACTCAAGAAGGTCGAAGCTTCGTTGTAATCTCCGCACCACGAGGCGCGCATCACATCAAAATCCCCTTGTTTGCGAGCGACAAGATAAGATTTCCACTCTTGGTTTTCTAACTCAACTTTCGCGCCCAAGTTATTTTTCAACATAGAAGCAATCGCCACTGCTATGGCCTTGTTCGATTCACTGGTGTTGTACAGCAATTTGAAATCCAGAGACTTACCATCACCGTATCCCGCTTCTTTCAGCAATTCACGTGCCTTTTCATCACGCTGTTTCTGCGTCCATGTGCTGTATTCTGGCTGAGTCGCATCAAAGCCGGCGGTGTATTGGTGTGCGAACGTATAAGCAGGCAGATTACCCACTTGCGTGACACCATTCGTGATCACATCACGCATCATCGAATAAGACACGGCTTTACGAACTCGCTCATCATCGAACGGAGGACGCGTGGTGTTAAACGCGTAGTAATATGTACAAAGTAGTGGAACCGCGGTATACGCTTGCTCGTAATCCTTCTTCAGCTTTTGCGCCATGTGGGTTGGTACATCCGAGGTGATGTCCACTTCGCCCACCGCGTAGCGATTGATCGATGCGTTTTGGTTCTCAAACGGAATGTATGTCACTTCAGTGAGATGAGTATCCGCGCTATCCCAGTAGTTTGGGTTCTTTTTCAGTTCAATGCGTTCATTTACCACCCATTTATCCAGAACAAATGCACCGTTACCAACAAACTGCTGCGGGTCACTCCACGGCTTTTCGCTGTTCTCAACCGTTGCTTTGTGTACGGGCATCATCGAAGTGTGGCCTGTCATTGCGACAAAGTACGGCACCTTACTATCAAGTTCGAAGCGCAGAGTATGTTTATCGACGGCGGTGATACCAAGATCATCCAATGACTTTTTACCTTCTGCTACGTCGGCGATGTTTTTGAGCTTAGTGAGTTTGAGATACCAAACATTGGGAGAAGCGGTTTTCGGATCCACCGCACGACGCAGTGAATAGACAAAATCATCCGCTGTCACAGGATCGCCGTTCGACCATTTGGCGTCTTTACGCAGATGGAACACAAAGGTTTGGTTGTCTTCGGTTTGCCAAGATTCCGCAACACCAGGAACGATATTGCCATCGCGGTCTTGAATGACTAATCCCTCAAACAAATCACGAATTACGTGCATCTCTGGCAAGCCTTCAGCTTTTGCTGGGTCTAGCGTCGCCGCTTCTGCATCATTTGCTCGTACTAAATGTTGTTCTGGTGCGAGTTGCACACCATCAGGTAAAGAATCAGCTAAAGCTGAAGCGGATAAAAATGGGGTCAATAAAGAGGAAACCAGCAACGCTGTTGAATGCTTTTTAAAGTCCATATCGTTTTTCGTTCTCCTAACACGTCTTTTGAAGCAAGTACCACAATTCATCATACAAGCATTGACGAACTTTAAGTGTTCAGTTTATATCCGAGTAATCTCAAGATGCTAAGTTCAACGGCTGTAACATGAGTTATATATAGCTTGGGTGATGAATAGATACTACTCGAACAATCAGGAGATTACGGTGAGTCTAATTCCAAGAACGGAAAGAGCGGCATTTTTAATTACGCCGACATCATATGGAAAATCGGTACTGGGCGCGCCGTTGTTGTACTTCCCAGCACAAGTAGAAAGTAACTCACGAGGCCTTATTCTCGCGGGGACACACGGCGATGAGACAGCCTCAATCGCCGGATTGTCCTGCGCGCTAAGAAGCTTGCCAGCTGAAAACTTACGACATGATGTGATTCTGTCACTGAATCCGGACGGCAACCAGCTAGGCACACGCGCAAATGCAAACCAAGTGGACCTCAATCGCGCGTTTCCAACCCAAAATTGGACTGAGCATGGCACAGTGTATCGATGGAGTTCTCACACACCCGTTCGAGACGTAAAAGTGAAAACTGGCACTAAAAACCAGCTAGAGCCAGAAGTTAGCGCATTAATTAACTTGATTGAACTGCGCAAGCCAAAGTTTGTGGTGTCGTTTCATGAACCGCTTGCGTTTGTAGATGATCCCAAACATTCCAACCTTGCCAAATGGCTCGGCGAGCAGTTTCAACTGCCAATCGTTGACGATGTCGACTACGAAACACCCGGCTCATTCGGCACTTGGTGTAGTGAACGTGATTTACCTTGCATCACGTTGGAGTTACCGGCAATTTCTGCCGATCTCACCATTGAAAAGCATCTCCCCGCCTTTATTGCTTTACTGATGCACGATCCGGATCTTTAGTTCGCTGTTGGTTAAGCGATCATGTGAGGATCTGTTTGATGTCGGTACTGATATCGCTGATCAACTGACGGGCACTGTCGTCTCTTTGCTGAACCAAGATGATAAACAGCAAATCGGTGATCACGTTTTGCGCGGTGCGTGAAGCAATGGATGAGCTGCGATGTTCCGTTTCATTGGCAATCGTATCAAACGTAATATCGGCAATACCGCGCAAGCGGCTTCTCCCAGGAGCAGATAACGCAATCACCTTCGCGCCCTGCTCTTTTGCCGCTTCTGCCGCGACGAGAATTTCTTTGCGCTCACCCGAAAACGAGATTGCGATCTGAACATCTTTTGGAGAGAGCGTGCGGGCAACAGCAATCTGCACGTGGCTGTCTTGTTCAGAAAGCGCCGTAATACCAAGTTTAAGCAGTTTAAAGCTTAAATCCTTCGCGGTCAGTGCAGAGCCCCCAATCCCGACCACTTGCACTCGACGCGCTTCACTCAACCATTTCACCGCTTGGTGACACGCTTCGTAAGACAGCGTATTGGTGGTTTGAAACATAGCGTCGGTTTTCGCTTTCACCAGTTTCTGTGAAATAACCGCAATGGGGTCGTCAGCCAAAATATCACTGTGCAGCGGTGTCGACTGCATCGCATGCTTACGGCCAATCTCTTCATTCAGAGCTAACTTAAACTCGCTGTAGCCTTTAAAGCCAATACGCTGAGTAAATTTCACAATGCTCGATTGACTCACTTTTACTTGCGCCGCAAGTTCTTGGCTAGTGAGCAGCGCCGCCTTTTCTGCGTTTTCAACAATCCAATCGCCGACCAAACGACCACTTTGCGAAATCTGAGTACGCCTCGCGACTATCTTATTGACAACTGACACAACAAAAACCTCAAAAATTTTAAATAAATTATTCCAAAACAAAAATAATTGGAGTTTGATTTAACCCCATGATTATTCTAACCAAGCCAGTTTATACCGGATGTAATGGACGTATATTTTCTCTCATTATTCCAAATTTCGCCTGCACAAAGAATAACCTCAAGTGTGATTTTCATCACCAAAACAGAATATTTTATTCCATAGAATCGCCCTCAGATTGAACATTACGAAGAGTGTAAAACATGAAAATTGATTTAAGCCGATTGGTGACAGAAAGCCGTAATCCAGCCAGTGCAGAGATTGATACGCTTTCGACCATCGAGATGCTGCAAGTCATTAATGAAGAGGATCAAAAGGTCGCGCTAGCGGTAAAAGCGGTGCTACCACAAATTGCAGAGACAGTTGATGCAATTACCCAAGCTTTTGCAAATAGTGGCCGTTTAATTTACATGGGAGCTGGTACGTCAGGTCGCTTAGGCATTCTTGATGCGAGCGAGTGTCCTCCTACCTACGGCACGCATCCAGATATGGTGATTGGCTTAATTGCTGGTGGACATCAAGCGATTTTGAAAGCGGTAGAAAACGCAGAAGACAACGCGAAAATGGGTCAAGACGACTTAAAAGCGCTTCACCTCACCAAGCATGACGTGGTTGTAGGCATTGCAGCAAGTGGCCGCACACCTTATGTGATAGGTGGTTTGGAGTACGCTAAATCCATCGGAGCTACGACCGCATCTATCGCCTGTAATCCAGAATGTGCCATGGCAAAAGCGGCCGACATCGCGATTCTGCCGATTGTTGGCGCAGAGGTCGTTACTGGCTCTTCTCGCATGAAAGCCGGCACTGCACAAAAACTGGTGTTAAACATGCTCACGACAGGCGCAATGATTCGTAGCGGTAAGGTATTTGGTAACTTAATGGTGGATGTAGAAGCCACTAACGCCAAGCTCATCCAACGCCAAACCAACATTGTTGTCGAAGCAACCGGCGCATCAAAAGAAGAAGCAGAGCGAGCATTAACTGCATGCGATCGCCACTGCAAAACCGCCATCTTAATGATTTTGGCCGATTTGGATGCCAAACAAGCCAAATCACGCCTCGCCGCGCACAACGGTTTTATTCGCGCAGCACTAAATAATAACTAAATAATCCGAGTTCTGAAGGATAGACCCTATGGCAAAAATAACTTCAAACACAGTATCGCAGTTGCTGTCCGCAGTGGGTGGCAGTAGCAACGTAAGCAAATGTGGTAACTGTATGACGCGTTTGCGTTTATCGCTCGCCAACAATGGTTTGGCTGATCAGTCAGTTATCAAGCAGATTCCCGGCGTAATGGGTGTGGTGGAAAGCGATGAGCAGTTTCAGATCATTCTCGGTCCCGGAAAAGCTCAACAAGCGGCTGAGATGATGAATCAATTGATCGACAGCTTAACCTCTGGTGATAGTGAAGAACCAGATGCGCCGCAACAAGATCTATCTGCCGTCGCGGCCGAGCAGAAAAAGCAGATGAAGAGCAAACAAACCAGTGCGGTTCAGCGTTTTTTAAGCAAGTTTGCCACCATCTTTACGCCGTTGATCCCTGGTTTTATTGCCGCTGGTTTGTTGCTAGGTTTTGCGACGTTATTGGAACAAATGTTTGTTCTCGACCAGACACCAAGCCAGTTTATGCTGGATTTGATCGCCTACATGAAAGTCTTTGGTAAGGGTCTGTTTGCTTTCCTAAGTATTCTGATTGGCTACAACGCGCAGCAAGCGTTTGGCGGCTCTGGTGTTAATGGTGCCATTCTCGCCTCTTTGTTTGTGCTGGGTTACAACCCTGAGGCGACATCCGGCATTTACTCTGGCATGAACGAGTTTTTCGGCTTTGCGATTGATCCGCGCGGCAACATTATCGGCGTACTTTTGGCGGCGATCATCGGTGCGCAAGTCGAGCGTAAAGTTCGTCAATACATGCCTGATGATCTGGACATGATCTTAACGTCCGTTATCACTCTATTGATCATGGGTGCAGTAACCTTCTTGATCATCATGCCGATCGGCGGCGAGCTGTTTAAAGGGATGTCTTGGTTGTTCCTCAACTTGAACGATAACCCATTAGGCGCTGCAATCTTGGCAGGTTTGTTCTTAATTTCTGTGGTATTTGGCATCCACCAGGGTTTTGTTCCAGTGTACTTCGCATTGATGGAAGCACAGGGTTTTAACTCGCTGTTTCCTATCTTGGCGATGGCTGGTGGCGGTCAGGTTGGCGCGTCAATGGCGCTGTATTTCAAAGCCAAAAAAGACGCTCTACTACGCACTCAAGTTAAAGGCGCTATTATTCCGGGCCTTCTAGGCATTGGCGAACCATTGATTTACGGTGTGACATTACCACGCGTAAAACCATTCGTTACCGCTTGTATTGGTGGTGCTGCGGGCGGCTTCTTTATCGGCTTAGTTTCTTACCTTGGCTTGCCAGTTGGTCTTAATACGGTGTTTGGCCCGTCCGGTATCGTGGCGATTCCTCTCATGACATCAGAAAATGGCATCTTCCCGGGCATGATGGTGTTCGTTGCCGGCCTGCTTATCTCTTACATCGTCGGCTTCCTCGCGACTTACTTCTTTGGCTGCAAAGACGTCGATTTAAGCTAAATCATTCTTCCCCTATAGGAATGGACTAGCTCGCGCCCTTGGCAAACAAGGGTGCACCCTCTCTCTACTTCACGACAATTTTTCTTATTCCGTTACTCGGAAGGGGCTTTGTCGTACCTAAAACAATAGAAATGAAAGGTCGTTAATCATGAAAAAGCACATTTTGACTCTACTTCTCCCAACATTGATGGCATCAAACGCAATGGCAGCGCAGCTGTATCAAGCAGAAGATGGGTCAGTTTTAAATATTTACTCTCGTCTTGGTTTCAATGTCACCAGTAAAAATGATGAGCATGGCGATGCAAATGGCGAGTTTGATGGCCGTATTGGTTTAAACGGTTCACAAACCATCAACGAGTACGCGTCGATCATCGGCCAAGCGCAATACCAAGTGGGTGCCGCTGAATACGCAAACCAAGTAAACGACAAACCGTCTCTGACCGCACGTTATGTATGGGCGGGTATTGATGCGAAAGATTATGGTCGCATTACTGGTGGTCGCGTGGCATCTGGATTGATTATGTTTACCGACATTGGTGATGTGTTCGCCTCTTCCGATGTTTCTATGGCGCGCCAAGCGAATAAAGTCGACAAAACCGCGACGCAAGTTTTCCGTCAAGATGGCACGCTGCAATACCAAAACAGCCTAGGTAATTTCGATTTTTCTGTCGCGTACATTTTAGGAAACAACACTTCTGAACTCGACTACGGTTACAACACTGCACTGCGTTATACGCTAGACATGGGGAATTTGGGTACCTTGGCACCAGTGGTGGCGATGCAGAAAAATAAAGGTGATGCACGTGAAAGCAACGACACCGATTACACATTCTGGGGCGCAGGTACGCGTTACTACCTAGGTGATTTGATGTTGGGTGCGTTGTACTCGGAAGATGAACTAGAGGGCTATTACTCACAAACCAGTACCGACAAAGTGATGGAACTGACGGCGGTTTACAGTGTAAATGACAAATGGGCACTGCGTGCTGGTTATCGTTCTTTAGAAAACAGTGATGGTGACGAGCTAGAGCTGAAAGATACAACGCTAGAAGTGCAATACAAACTGACGCCTCGTTCTTCTATCTACACAAACTACGTTGATCGTAACGGCTCGCGTGGCTACAGCAATGGACAAGAAGTCTCGTTTGGCGGTGCGCACGCAGACGAAAGCTACTACCACTTAGGTCTGCGTTACGAGCTGTAAGCACGATATTTAATGTAAGTTAGCTGAATCCATGAGCTTCTTCTATGTCCGGTCAGTAGTTATTGCCTTTAATGCTGATTTGAAGAAGCTCACCCTCGCAATATGTTTTCTTCGTTACCTGTTTTGACCAACACGCCTGCATCAGGAAAGCTGGTGACAGTGTTTTCGCATTCCTTTGCTTCCTCTATTGTTACTAAGTTTGCTGTCGCTATTCGCCGACAGAATATATGTTCCTAAAGTGATCAATGAACGCTCGCGTTCTTCTTGGTAAGTGCTCACGTTTTGGGTAAAGCAGATAAAGCGGCAAAATCGCATCCGTTTGCCAATCTGGCAGCAAACTCACGAGTTGTTCTTTTTGTGCAGGTTCGAGTTCGGCCAGCGCAAATTCATCTAACATGGCAACACCACAACCAGCCAAAGTAGCATCCAACATGGACTGGACAAGATTAAAACTCAGCGTACTTTCTAACCCAATACTGCACTGCTGCTGAGTTTGCTTATGCGTAAACGTCCATTTATCTAACACCAAGTCACGACTTTTATAAAGGATGTGCTCCAAGTCGCAAAGCTCCTCTGGCGTACTTACATTTGGTTTATCAGCTAAATAAGAGCGATGAGCGATCGGTTTACAGTGTAAAGTGCGTAGCTGATGGCCGACGTATCCCTCTGGAGGAGTATCGGTAAAGTAGAATGCGATATCAAACCCAGCCTAAATCAAGTCGAGAGGTGTCTCTGTGAAGATCACTTCGACGCTCACTTGTGGATGTTGCAATCGAAACTCGATCAATGTTTGGCTGAGTAACGCGGCTCCGAAAGAAGCAGACGCCGCTATTCTCAATTTTCCCGATACGATCTCGTTTGCCATGACTTGCTCATTGATCTGCTCAGCGCCTTCGAGCAGTTGCTTTACCTGCTGATAAAACCGCAAACCATCGTAGGTCAAATTAAACTGGCGCGTAGTTCGCTGAATAAGCTGCACCGACAATATGTCTTCAAGCTGTTTAAGTTGCCGACTTACATGCGCATTCGAACAATTCAGGCGCTTTGCCGCGCCAGCAATACTTCGCTCTTCGCACAAAGCGACGTAAAGTGGTACGTAGCTGAGCCATTTTATTTCCATACAGTAATTCTGAATCTCTAAAATCAAACTACTGGAAATAATAGAAAGCATCTAAACTCTGTACAACCTAAATTTGAAAGGATGAGTTATGAGTGTTTTCGACACGTGGTTAAAAGGTCAAGTCATTAAAGATCACATCACAAATCCCAATATCATCGTTGGCGATTACAGCTATTACTCGGGCTTCTATCATCAAAAAAGCTTCGAAGAGCAAGCGGTACGCTACTTGTTGGGTGACCCCGTCACACTTCAAGAATGGCAAAGTAGAGAACCCGATAGCATCGACAAATTAATCATTGGCAAGTTTTGTTCCATCGCTTCTGGAACCACCTTCATGATGGCAGGCAACCAAGGTCATCGCATTGACTGGATTTCGACCTTCCCCTTCTCTCCTGAAGAATTTGGAGAAGGCGTACAAGACGGTTTCGAGCGTGCCGGAGATACAGTGGTGGGGAATGATGTTTGGATTGGCAGTGAGGCGATGATCATGCCTGGAGTAAACATCGGCGATGGAGCCGTCATCGGAGCACGCGCCGTAGTGACGAAAGACGTGCAACCTTATTCGGTGGTGGTTGGAAACAACCAAGTCGTACGTCAACGATTCGGCGATAAAGAGATTGAAACTCTACTCAATATCCAATGGTGGAACTGGCCAATAGAACACATTAAACAAGCAATGAAAGTAATGTGTAGCAGCCAAGTCGGTGCGCTTGCGGACTACTATCAAGAGCACATTGTCGATTTGTAGATAAACAAAAGCCCACACATCTTGTTGCGACATGTGGGCTCAGTGAGTAAGAAAGCTTAAACCGCAGCGACGTCCTCTTCTTCCAAGTTCGCCGAGACTTTAATTTCGTATTGATTGAAACGGAACGAACAACCGCCATGAGTGCGCTTTGTCGTTACTTGTTCGTCGCCAAACTGCACCGTCACGCGAGTGAAGACACGCTCTTTGGCTTCGACAATATTTTCTTCTAACGCGACTTCAAAGTCATGTTCCGTTTGTTCTAGCTTTTGCTTTATCGCTTCAAGCTGCTCGTTGTTTTGTGTTTTCATCACATCAATCTGAGCTTGTTCTTCGTCGGTACGTTCGGCTTTAGGACGTTTCTTAAATTCGAGCTCTTTACGAATCACATCCATCGTTCCTTCTTGAGCGTGTTTGTATTGATCTTTGAGCTCTGCTAATCGCTCCTTAAATGCAGAATAGCGCGCGAACGCTTCTACTTTAGTGGCGGTGTCGCCTTCTACGCCCAATTGTAAACACACCACTTTGTCACCGACTTTTGCATCTCCGCCACTGAGCGTGCCGTTCCTACCGTTCGCATCCAGCACCGTCAGATTGCGCCCACAAACAATATCGTTATTCATGCTGTGCACCGCCAACTCAATATCTTCGCTGGCTTGCAAATCACAATATTGGGCGTAGCTGGCACGAATTGAACCTTTGGCTTTGACGTGACAACTCTTTGGCTGGCCATCACTCACGGTGTGGCCAATGATCCCTTTACCAACTTGAATATCGTCTTGCGCTTGTACGTCAGCCGATTCAATGAAGCCGCCTACAGTAATAGAGCCCGTCGCTTTAACAATCATTCCGGATTCAATGTTGCCACCGATAATCACATTCCCTTTGAATTTCACGTGGCCTGTATTCACGCCAACGCTATTGAGACAGAGTGCGTTATCAACTTCAATGGTTTTGTCTTTAATCAGAGGCGTACCGGATACCGATGCAATCAATAGGTTTGGGTCGTGCTTGCTTATCTCGGTGCCCTTGCCTGGCTTCATTGGGCTGTCTTTTCCAGCTTGTGGAGGAATCACTCTCCCTTGAACAGTAAAACCAGGTGTGCCTTTGGTCGCAGGCGTGCGGCGCATCACCTCATCGCTTACGTCAACCGCGATAGTTTCACCGAGGTTACGTAAATCAATTTTGTCGCTAGCAGATTGGCCGTCTTTGGGTTTGAGGATGCGTTTGGTGATGTCTTTAACGAGAGGAGTAAAAAGAGCGTCTTTGCCTTTGATAGGTTGCTTACCAACCGCTACAGGTTGAGAAAAAGTTTCGCCGGGTTTGAGTTGAGTGCTGACAACCAACACTTTCTTCAAAGCCAGTTTGTTGATGCCTTTCGAAACTCGCGCTAGAGCAAGGGCTTGAACAATCTCGGGGCCACGCAAACCTCGGCCTCCGTACGCGCCGACAACGTTCATACTGGCGAGCATGTCATTATTCGATAATTCGACCTCAACTTGCGCGTTGCGTTTTTCCGCGATGACGATGCCTTCGTAGGCCTCGGCTTTACGTTCTTTGGCGCAGTTAATGAATCTCACGACTTCCCCCTCAACAACAAACATCTTTTCAGCGTTCATTGCGACGAGCTGCTCGTTTAATTCATTTTGATTTAGCTCACCACCGAGGTCCACTTCTCCCGGAAGACGGGCTATCACCTTGGTCTTATCTTCAGATAACTCAAGACACAGCTTCCACATACCCTTACCACTTTGCTTCCCATCAACACTTTCAGTCTACCCAAATCCGTTTTCTGAACAAACCTCGCATTTCTTATTATAAGGCTCACGTCACTAAAGAAAGTAATCCATCAATAACGGTTAAACAGATATTAAGAGAGCATTTCGATTTAACCTAAAGCTCAATCAAAATACACACTGAAATAAAAAGGAGCTGGATTTACAGTGTAAAATCAGCTCCTAATAATTTCATTTACAGTGTAAATCTCACCTTATTGTTTACAGTGTAAATCGTTCCAACTGTGCTTTACTTCGTCCCTTAGCTGCTGCTCAACTTGCTTTCTTCCAGGTAGCCCAAATTGCTGAGCACATTCAGTCCAACTACGGTTAAGAAAAAGCTTACTGATCATCAAGTCGGAAGCGGAGTTCAAACCTAAGTTAAGTAACCACTGCTGAAGCCAAGCAGACACGGACTCATAACTGTTACCACCATCAGCATAGCATTCAATTAGTAATAACTTAGCGGGATGAAGTGGACTCATTCCCAAAGGTTGCGGTAATAGAGCTCGAAAAATTGAGGCTTCTAATTTTGGATAGACGTCAGCCACATTGTTAGACAACATTTCTTCAAATAGCGCCTGAGATTCATCGACCCAAGCCGTCTGTTTGGAATCACAAGCTTTGACCATCAAGACTGAATAACAACCGCTAGCAGCATCGCGCATTGACCCTAAGCGAATTGCACGGAAGTTCGATTGTCGCCAGAAATGGACCAACTCTTCCGTCGCACCGAAACTCGTGGATAAGTAAGCAATGTGTTTAGCCGACATTTGATCAAGTTGCTGCAGCATTTTTTGACCGATGCCTCTTCCTTGCAATTCCGGATGAACAGCAATTCTCATGACTCGCAGCGTCGATAGATTCGCGACATTCGGAAATCCTAATTGGTTTGCAATCGTAACTGGGGCTAAGTGTCCTTTAGGACGACGCTTACCAAGCTGAATTTCTTCAACCAATTCAGCGTCAAGCCCCCCCTCTTCGACCGCTAATATTACCCCCACAACCGCATTATCTTGCTTAGCAAAATAGAGCTGACTGTTGTCGTCTTGCAAAAGGTGAATCAAATCATTCGGCGAGGTCTGATAATGAGCATTCACCAAAAGAGCAAAGCACTCGCGCAGCAAACTAGGCTGCGATATCAAATCGTCCTTACCGGCTTTAGAAAGGGAAATTGAGTCGACCTGGTTAAGTTGATGGTGCGTTAACTCCGCATCCAACAAAAACGCGTCATAGAGCCATGATTCGAGCGCATCATTCATGCTCCAGCGGATGGGCTGTGTCATGTGCCAAGTTTTCATTCCCGAACGCTGTTTCTGAAGCCAATCAACAAATTTAATCGTAAAGCCCCGGCCACAACCTTCATAACCGTGAATAGTCGTAGAAAAAACGAGTCGATGATAATGTTCGGTAATGCTTTTGAGCATAGGAACTGGAATTGCAGCCGCTTCATCGACAAGTAACAAATCACATTCAGGTCGGCTCGATAGAAGTTCGTCAGGAGCAATAAATTGAATGGCTCCCTGCCCTAATTCTAATCTGTCCTTCTTAATACGCTGCGCATTAGGAAGTAACCGCAAAGCATGTTGGTAAACAGGCTCAACAGCTTTTATAGATGGTGCCGTAATTAAGATTCTAAGTGGCTTCTGCTGTAATAAGTTCGCACACGCAATGCCGAGGGCACTTGTTTTCCCCCGCCCACGATCAGCGGTCAAAATTAATGGTCGCTTTCGATGTCCTGTCACCACCTTTTCAATTAGAGAAATGGCATGTTCTTGTTCCGTGTAGTGGCTTTCTTTTTCTGCTTGCTTGATGTCTGGAGCCGTTGGCAATGGTTTGTCTTGCTCAATAACAACGAGCTTCTCCCATTGTTTGTGCATCCATTGCTGAGCAAAGTTCGTAGGCTGTCGCGGCTCAGTAATGATAATAAGAAGGCCACCGCCAACCAATGAGCCAAGCGCGGCGGTAAAGCTATTTGCGTCAAAACCATTTCGAGCATCAAACAATAGAACGTCACACTCTCTGCCTAACAACATGTGCCCTTGTTTAGGCGAAACACTGTATGCGTTTTCCAAACCAAAATCGCCGACACAAAACCAACGTTGATACATCTGTGTTTTATGGAACTCTGACACCAATGCATCTTGCCAAGAAGACTCGCCTTGAATAACGATGCCGAATCTTTGGAAAGATTGGTGAGCTTGTTGTTGAAGTGATGAAAGGAAATCAGATTGTGTCTGCATTTTGTCTATCCAACGTTGAACTGACGCAATGGTATCACATCTTTAATTTGACGCTTCTCAGATATAAAAAAACCGCCCGGAGGCGGTTGATTCAATCATCTTTTGTTATTGCAGCTTGTTTTGCACAAAGGCAAGAATCTCTTCCATCAAGCTGTCGTCAACTTTCTTCAAGTTCAACGCCAGACTGCTACCTTTTCGGCTGTAGCTTGCTCGACCTTTTACTAAGTCGACTTTTTCGGTCTTCTTGCCAGGTTTTGCTGGTGCAAGCTCAGCAATCCAGTTTTCGATGCTTTCCGTGACTTCTTTTGTCAGACGAGCAACGCCTTGAGCTGTGCTTCGCTGCCATAAAAATCCTTCGCTAGAGCGACACTTATCTAACAGCTCTTGTTGCTGCTCTGGCGTCAACGTTGAAAACTGTTTGTGCAGTTTCACGATAGTTGGACGACCAAGATCGCCGACATTGGGATACGCTTGAAGCAGTTCTAACGGTAATGCCGCCGCTTTTAAAGCACCACTTACTAACGCTTCACTGCACTGGAACATTTTCGCCAATGCTTTCTGATCTTCAGCTTCACCACTATCTAGTTTAGCCTGCATCTCTTTACCTTTTTCGTACAAAGAGAGCGGCTTGTGAGCATTTGCCACATCAGACAAAAACTTTGCATGGTCAGTATTGATGTTGTCAGCAACATAAAACCAAAAAATCTTGCTCCGCGAGGATACAAGACATACGACGACGGCTACCATCTAAAACTTCAATCTTGCCATCTTTAGTTCTACGACCCACCGCTGGATATTGTTGGCCGCGCTCTTTGAGTGTGACTAAAACATCAGATAAAGCATGTTCGTTTAAGAACGATTGCTCACGAGCGTTATCAACAAACACCGTTGTTTCTGTCGCGACTTTCTCTGCAGGAATACGAACAAGTTCAAACTGAACAATGTTTTCACCTGCGACAGCTAGCTCAATCGTTTGAGCTTTTTCTTTTGCCGCGGTTTGCGCCTCTTGTGGAGTCACAACACGACGTTTATTCGTTTTGCCAAATAATTTCGCGTTTAATTCAGACGTTTTCAAAGCCATTTACTTATTACCCCTGATTCAATGACGGCCAATTAGAATGCAGCACACGCTCTAATTCCAGTGCGCTTTTATGAACAGCATCTTGTGCGGTGGCTAGCGTCTTCTTACCGCCTTCAAAATCGCTTACTGTCAGATCAAATACTGTGCTGTAGGTATCGGCACAGGTTTCAAACGCACGGCTACGAGGGATAGTAGCCATCATAACTTGGTCACCTAGAAGATAGTTCATTTCAGTTAAAACAGAAACTTGCTTCTTATTGTCGTCCTCAAACATGGTTGGCATCAAGCGAACAAACTCAAGACCATTCCAGTCTTCCGGAAACATTTCATATACCGTAGGCAAATGCTGGAAGAAGTTTACTGTTGAAGCCCAGTCCAGACGCTTAGCCGCACAAGGGATTAACAACGCATTTGATGCATACATCGCATTCCATACTAGTGGGTCAACGTGTGGGCCGGTATCAATCATGATGATATCGAAGTCATCAGCAATTTTATCAATCAGTTGCTCTTTTAGCAGACGAACGATATCGAGTGATGGATCTTCAGATAGCGTTTGCCATGCTTCAGCATTAAACATTGCGTCTTCTGGAAACGCTGAAATCGACTTTAAGTTCGGGTATTGCGTTGGCAGCAATACGTTTTTACGCAAAAATTCACTATCAATTTCTACACCATCAGGCACGTTACCCAACATAATGTCTACAGCAGAATAGATATTGTCATGCTCTGCCATGCTGATTTGTGGGTTGAGGAATAAACGTAGCGAGCCTTGTGGGTCTAAGTCGATTAAACAAATACGGTAGCGTTTATCCAAATTTAGCGCTAAACATGCCGCTAAATGGACCGCTGTCATTGATTTGCCTGTACCACCCTTCTGGTTCTGCACGTTAATAATCCAAGGTTTGTTACCTGAATTCTTCTTACGCTCATGAAATTTAGGCACTTCAGCCGCATCCATAAGCATATGTGCTTCTTCTAACGTAATTGAATAGTGATTCGCGTTATTTTTAGTAAATTGATGGCCAGCCGCTTCCATCTTACCAATCGCGTCATCGAGCTTACGACGAGTTAAACCTGAACGGGTTTCCATCATCGCCTTAGACATTGGTGGGAAGTAGTTATCGCTTCGCTCTTCTAAAACAATTTCAATACGGTCAGCTTGAACCTGCTGAGTCAGCTCCGCCAACTCAAGAAGGTTTTCAATCGTTTTTTCTCTTTTCATGCCAAATTCCGTTGGAAGGATTTATGCTTGCAATTGTACAGCAGTAAAGACCAAAAACAACAAAAAGGTGCACGAACATTTTGAATAACCATCACATAAAAAAACACTCAAATCGACGCTTTTATGATTTATGGTAAAAAACATAACTATTTTTAATTAAATAATCTTTGAATAAATGGACACCTTAAACTTAAAAATAAAAGTGTTACAGCGTCACTCATTTACAATGTAAATCAATTTTCTACCGGAACGATTATATTCTTAAGCTAAATTACGGATTATGTTAGGCCAACCTAATTTAAACAAAAAATAGAAAGCAATCTTTCAACATGAACGCTAATAACAACCTTGATCATGTATCCGAGCCAAAAAGGGCAGTTCAAGTGATGTTCCTATGGAAGTATGATCAAGGTATGCTTATGATCATGCTTCCATGATAAAACACAAATACGAAAGCATGATCATGGAAAAATAGAGTAGACGAGGGTGTAAACACGCGGATTAAATAAGATCCATCAATCGGAAATATGATCAAGCTATAGAATCTCTCGGAAGCATGAGTTTTTGTCTCTAATTTACGGTTGAATGCAGTCAGAATGGGGGATGGAGAGGAAATTAGTGGATAGAGAAGCCGGAACAATGAAATTGTTCAAGTGACTATGATAAATCTTACTCTCATGATCATGCTTCCTAAGAATAGTCCGAAACTAGGTTTTACTGCGGAATAAGAGCTACTTGGATGTATTTTCATCACATGCGTAATTTATCATCAATATTGTCTCCAGAACGATAGCTATCTCAGCTCTTGATCATCGATCCGAGTATCAATAACATCGACAATGCTCAATAAAATCCTCATTAAGATCATTATTAAACACAGCATCTGTGGATAACCTAGTAAAAACATCATGATCATCGTTTCAAGACTCTTTTGATCATCTTTTCATAAACTTAATGATCATGCTTACGAGCAAATGTGATCATGCTTTCAGGCTATTGTTGATCATAGTTTCAGAATTAACATGATCATAGTTCCGACATGCGTGAAAATAATCACTTTATAGAACATGCACTTAGCGGCAAAACGACAGCCAGATCATTAGATCATATAATCAATTAAGATCAGATTAATCAAAAAGATCAGTTATTTAAAAAACAATCTTTTTTCTTTATTTATGATCTGTTTTTCTTTATTCTTCGGAACCATAGCACAACTACGGCTAGTGTGATCTGGATCTAAAATGACGGCTGATAGAAAAAATTCTGATTAAAGCACCTAGAAGCCATAAGGATGGCCATCTTTTTGAGGTACATGAATCCTCTGCAGATTGGGTAGAGCAGTACCAACATTTCAAAGGGGTGACCAAAAGCATCTTAGAGTTGCTTAATCTGATCTCATTGCGAGGTTTCAGCAGCAAAGATGGATTGGTTTCCACCACAGAGATTGTGGAAGCGACGGACGGACAACTCACTCGTGCAGCTCTGCAACAACGCTTACGTGCAGCAGTAAACATTGGTTTGTTTACTCAAACTCCAGTGCGGTTTGAAGAAGGACTTGCTGGTAAGACGATGTTACATAAGTTTGTTAATCCTAATCAGCTTATTTCAGTGTTGGGTGCAACAAGTCTTGTTACAGACAAAGTACGCCAAAACGAAAAGCAAAAACGTTCAAAAGCATTGGCTCAAACCCAAGTGAACAAGCGTTTGTTGAATGAACATGGGTTGAATACCCCTCCAACGATGAAAGATGAAGCCGATCAATTTGTCGTGTCTCCAACGAATTGGGCTGGGATCATTGACCAAGCACTTGCACCACCAAGAACTCGAAAAAGTTATCAGAAATCCATGGTGTCGATCTCTGGTACCAAAGCGGTTATTGAAACGCGATCATCCAAAAATATCATGACTGTGGATGATCTGATGACCTTGTTTGCTCTGTTCACATTGACCGTGCAATACCATGATCATCACAAAGATCAGTATCAACTCGACGCAGCACACGTGCCGAACAAGACGCCGTTATACATTACTGATATTTTGTCGCTTCGAGGCAAAAAAGACAGTGGTCCAGCACGTGATTCTATTCGCGACAGCATTGATCGTATTGAGTTTACCGATTTCCAGCTGCATGAACTTACTGGTCGTTGGCTAAGTGAAAACATGCCAGAAGGATTCAAAAGTGATCGTTTTCGTTTTCTTGCTCGAACCATCACTGCGTCTGAAGAAGCGCCTGTAGAGGGAAGCGATGGTGAAATTCGTATCAAGCCAAACTTGTACATTTTGGTTTGGGAGCCTTCGTTTTATGAAGAACTATTAACACGTGATTATTTCTTCTTGTTCCCACCAGAGATCTTGAAGCAACATACTTTGGTATTCCAACTGTATTCTTTCTTCCGTAGCCGCATGGTGCGTCGTCATACTGACTGCATGCTGCTGAGTGAATTAAACCAGAAGCTGGCACGCAACATCGAATGGCGACGATTCTCGATGGATTTGATCCGAGAGCTGAAGCGTTTATCGGATGGTAAGGGAACGGATGAGCTGTTTGTGGTGAATTTGTGGGGTTATCACCTGACGATCGAAACTATGATCGAGAATGACAAAGTGATGGACTACCAGATCGATATAAAATGCGATGTGGAAGAAGTCTTACGTTATTCACGTGCGCGAACAACCAACGCAGGAAAGCGTAACATGGCGCCTACGCTGCCAAATCCACTTCGTAATGAGCTGGTTACCCGACAACAGCTTGAAGAGCTTTCAGGCATCATAGACGGCGAATTTGAGCCTATCCAACGCAAAGCGCCATCTCCAAGAGGGAATTTAGGCCGCCGCGTGAAGCAAAGAAAACACCTGGTAGAGATCAATGCAGACGAGATCACCATTACTTTATCTAAATATACCTCACCAGAGGCTCTAGAACGCAGTATAACGGCTTTATCTGCGATGACAGGGCACTCGTATGCCTCAATCAAAGAAGAGTGTTCTGATTACATAGAGAAGCTTGATTGGCTAAGGGTAGGGGATGAGCCAATTCCTTATGAGACATTAAGCAAAACCGTCGAGCTGTTTAACACTCAAAATGATATCAAGCATCTTACCATTGAGCGCTTGATTGCTGGATTAGCGGTACGTCGGAAGGTGTGCCGTCAAATCTTCGATGGCCACATGGATGAAATGGTATTCCGCGCTCTGGATGAAATGGCGATTTAAAAGCGTTGCTTGATACACATCAAGCAATAGGCGTGGCGTATTGATTTGAAATGTAACAATGTCTTTCGATGATAAAAAACAGACTTAACTCTAACAAATCACTGACATTAGGAGCCAAGCCTGAGACTACTATTTATCACGAATAGACAACCTTTTGTCCTTTCTGATGATTAATAGATTGGCTCATATTGTTACATTCATTCTGAATAGACTTCGCGAGTTTCTCCTCAGGAAACTCGTCTTTTTTTTACCTCAAATTCCTCAAAGTAAGCCTTGATCATTTTTCCAGATTAATGAGATAAACCTTGATCATGCTTCTTGGCTTCATTCCAGTGTAAAGAACGCATCAAAGCAACATGCGACTCGATCAAGTTATGTGCTTGTTGTTGCCACTCATTTTGATCGCATTGCTGATTACAAAACTCTAACGCTAAAACGGTAAGGTGCTGAAGTCGCTTTAAACACCAATCTTTGATCAGAATATCGGTCGATACCTGACATGCCGCTTGCTCGAGCTTTGCGCTCGTGTAAAGCAAGGTTTGATACGCTTTTTGAGGATCTCGGTACCTAGCATGTTGAAACACACGTAAACAACCGTCTAGCCAGCAAGCAATCGCTTTGCTTTGAACTTCGTTCAGTTCTGGGCCAAATACGCCGTCGGGCGCTTGATATAAGATCGCTTCCAGTTTTTCAAGTTGATCATGCTTCCGATGTTCATACCACATGGCGATCTGATCTTGCCAAGTCCTCAATTCCATTACGCAGCCTCAGTCCATTGTTTTACATAGTGATTGGGTCCTATTTGATCAAATTCGTCGACAATGATGCTGCTACGACTACGAATTTCATCGGCATCTATCGAATAGTTTGGTTCACTTTTCACTAAGTTACCAAAAGGAAGATCTGGATCGGGAACGGCTGAAATCAATAGTTTGGTGTACGGGTGCTGCGGATTCTTCAGTATTGAGTGTGTATCACCCCATTCGACGATTTGCCCTTTGTACATCACAGCTGTTTCTTCCGCGATGTAGTGTGCGGTCGCCAAATCATGAGTAATGTACAAAAAGCCGATTCCTAGCTCTTGCTTCATGCGCTGCATTAGATTCAGTACCCCGAGGCGAATGGAGACATCCAGCATCGATGTTGGCTCATCCGCAAGAATGACTTGCGAACCGACGGCGAGAGCACGTGCTAAGTTTACTCGCTGACGTTGTCCACCACTAAGCTCGTGAGGAAACTTATTTAATGTCTCTTCAGGTAGTTCCACCAGCTTTAAAAGCGCTTCCAAGCGGACAGGAATGTCACGCTCGCTTTTGATTTGCTTATGAATCTTTAAAGGGCGTGTGAGGTGATGGCGAATGGTATGAGTTGGATTGAGTGAACCAAACGGATCTTGAAACACCATTTGTACTTTACTGCGATACTCTTGGAGCGCTGAGCGTGACGTAATCTCATTGATATTAGTGCCATTGAAAAGGATCTCGCCTTCTGTTGCCGGATAGACTTTAGTGATCAAGCGAGCACACGTACTTTTACCGCAGCCTGATTCTCCAACTAAAGCCAACGTTTTTCCTGCATACAGATCAAAGCTCACGCCTTGGAGCGCACGGAAGGTTTCCTCTTTCGCTAAACCACCGCCTACTCTGAACTCTTTAATCACGTTTTTCATTTGGATGATAGGCTGATTCATGATTACGCTCTGGTTGCTCTGGTTGCTCTGGTTGCTCTGGTTGTTTGTGGACATCGTGGATGTTTGGGAAAGAAGCCCATAGCTTTTGTGTGTAGGGATGTTGAGGATTATTGCGAATTTCGTATGCCTGATTGACTTCGACGATTTCTCCATGCCGCATGATGGCAATGCGATCACACAATTGGCTCATCAGCGCCAAGTCGTGCGTAATAAAGAGTACTGAGAAGCCAAATTCATCTCTAAGCTGATAGATTTGTTGTAAAATCTCTCTTTGTACCACCACATCTAAAGCGGTTGTGGGCTCATCCATAATGATCAGCTTAGGGTTCAAAGACAAAGCAATAGCAATCACCAAGCGCTGACGCATTCCACCTGAAAATTGGTGAGGGTATTCCGTTAACCGTTCTCGTGGAATATTGACCAAGTCCAATAGTTTTTCTGCTCGATCTTTCGCTTGAGCGTTGGTGAGTCCTTGGTGATGACGCAATACATCTGCGAATTGCTCTTGGATCGTTAAGACAGGGTTGAGTGAGTTCATCGCGCTTTGAAACACCATGGCGATTTCACTCCACCTCAGAGCGGTTAGCTCAGAATCTGAGAGGCTAAGAATGTCTTTGCCATCAAACAATATTTTACCGCCAGAAATGAACGCTGGCGGCTTATGGAGACGGTTGATCGAGAATGCGATCGTGCTTTTGCCACATCCCGATTCACCAGCAAGTCCAAATACTTCTCCTTTGCCGATATCGAAGCTGACGGATTTTACCGCATTGAAATCACCATGATCGGTGATGTAATCGACGCATAAATCTCGGATCTGGATGACCGGATTATTGTGGTATGCATGATTTAAGTTAATACCATCCATATAAACACCTTACCAATGTAAAAGATAATTATTATCATTATCAGGTGTGATGGTTTTTAGAAAGTGGCAAGCGGTGAATCAGTGAAGTGACTCGAAAGTTAGGCGAAATAAAAAGTGGTATCCGGCGTTGTTAATGAAGTCAAGGAAGACGAGAATTGAGAGCTGGATCAGCACACTTTTCTTAGGGGGAATTATTCAAATCTAATCGTAAATTTGCCCCTTGGCAAAACTTAAATGATGGATCTATTAAGGAGTTAACGAAAGGGCGGGAGGGGTCACATTTCCCTACAGTTTTTCTTACCACCTCGTTCCTGTTTTGCTATAGATTACGCATCGAAAACATGGTGTGTTCGGAGGAAATATGTCCATTAATTCTATCGACCATGACGAGATGACCAACATCGCTCACAAATGGGAATTACCTGATGAAGAAGCCGTTGTGAAGCCTGAGAAAACAGTGAAATCAGCAGAAGCCAGAAGACGCATTGAAGCGCTACGTGAAATCCGTGAAAGTGGATTGACCATTGAAGAAGCAAGGGAGCTTGGCTTGATACACTGATTGCTCTAGTTTGGTATAGCAATCCATAGGGTAGTTGTCGGGCTGCCCTTTTTATTTTTCGCTCCATTTTAGCCATTGCGTCTTACTACAACATCTCACATCTCTTTATTTTTCTTATCCAAACGTTCTAATTCACCTCTCTTTCACCTAAAAAGTTCTAGATCCAAACTCATTTTCATCTATGTAGAAGTTTGACAATCTTACCTAGCGTTACTAAAAGATATATCAATAGCGATATGCTTTTTGTTGATTATCGCGACCACAAAGCAAGGAGCGCGAGTATGGTTGACCAAATCCTTTTTTATGAGCCCGATGAGCCCCACGGTTTTCTTTCCAATTTTTGCCATGCCCCAGTCAATATATCCTCCCAAACTTGGCCCACCAGCGAACATTATTATCAAGCCCAAAAGTTCCTCGATGCGCAGTTACAGAGCAAAATTCAACACGCGAGCACTCCCGATGAAGCATTCGCCTTAAGTCGAAAATACGAACATTTTGTCAGAAGTGACTGGGAGGATATGAAGTTGGCCGTTATGGCTTTCATCGTTAGAGAAAAGTTTCTGCAAAATCCACCTTTAGCGCAGCAGTTAATGAGAACGGGTAACGCTTGTCTTACAGAGCATTCTCACAAAGATGCCTTTTGGGGGGATGGGGGAGACGGTAAAGGAGAAAATCATTTAGGAGAAATTCTGATGAACGTTCGGGCTGAGCTGAGACATGTCGAGCCCTACAATCTCGTGAAGTTCATCGATAAAGCCAAATTGCCAACCCAATGGGGCACATTTATGATGTATGGCTTCGTTGAAACTGCCACGAACAAAGAGCATCTTGCCCTCGTGTATGGAGAGCCTGCAAACAGCGCTGCACCACTTATTCGGTTGCATTCGGAGTGCCTTACTGGCGATGCCTTGTTTAGTACGCGTTGCGACTGTGGTTTTCAGCTCAATAGGGCGCTACAAAATATTGTCGAAGAGGGATGTGGTGTACTGCTTTATTTGCGTCAAGAAGGACGTGGTATTGGCTTGATTAATAAAATTCGAGCTTATCACCTCCAGGACGATGGCGCCGATACTGTAGAAGCCAATGAACGTTTGGGCTTTGCTGCCGATATGCGTGATTACGCATTCTGTAAAGGGATGTTAGAGCATTTGGGCATTGATGCGGTGCGACTAATGACGAACAACCCACGTAAGCTGGCTGCGTTAAAAGCGGTTGATATCAACGTCATTGAGCGTGTGCCCTTGCAAGAAGGTAATAATCCGAGCAATCAACACTACTTGCAAACTAAGGCGAGTAAATTAGGGCACATGTTTGATCCTAAGTTTGTCAATCACACCAAGTAAAGCATCATCTATGTCTCAATAGATGAAAACGCCAACGATACTATCGTTGGCGTTTTCATTCGTTAGGTCATTTATTGATACCTTTGAATGATCTCATCAATTTCGCCCGATGTTTTTAACTCAGCCAAACGTGTATTAATGTAGTCCTGAGTTTCTGGCTGCATTTGGGGCGAAAAGGCCAAATAGATCGAGTAGTCAGGGATAACTGAGTCGAAAGATTGGATCTGAAAACCTTCTAGCGACAAATTGAGGCGTTTTAAGTTGTACATAACGCGTGATTCCATTTCGACGAAGGCTGTATCTCCTGGTGTTCGGGTTATCACTCGATATGCGGCATCATAATCTTTAACGCGTATTTCATTCACACTACCATCCTCAAAGAATGGGATTAAATTCGGATAATCAAAACCGAGTAGTAATACGATAGATCGGCCATGCATGGTGTCCATATTCTTGAACTCTAACGGTTTCTCACTACTAGAGACCAATACATGTTTTACAGTGTAAATGGGCTCTTCAGACAAGTTTTCTGATTGCACCTTGCCCCAATTTGGGCTGCCGTAAGTTAGCCAGTTTGGTTCGCCACCTTCTTCTAATATGGAGATCATTCGTTTAAACGGATAAGTATGATAATTCACCTGATAATCCGATTCAGCGAAAATGGCACTGACGATGTCAGTCACAATCCCGGAATGCATTTGCCCCTGTTGTTCTATTTGAAATGGCCTTGCTTGGTCGGCGATAACGTAATAGTTCACTTCAGCGGCAGTAGCATAAGTTCCTACCGCAATAAAACTAAAAGCCAATCTAAGTAGAAGTCTTTTCATCGTATCCTCGATTATTATTTGCGCGTGGCTATATTTAGAGTAGCGCAAGTTTATCGGAGCGATTTCATATGGATGAAAAAGAGCGATCTCAACGTCGATTTAGTATCGGCAACCAACTTATGTTGGCGGTGTTAACGTTGAGTTTAATCTTTACTGTCATCATTTCCGCTGTGAGTTTATATCGAGTTTTTAACGAAGATTTAGCCCATTTGCACGTCGAGCTAAAGCAGGTCGAATCCAGTTACTTATCGAGCTTTTCTGCCAGCTTATGGGTGGAGGATAGGGAGCTGTTACTCACTCAAGCAGAGGGCGCAATGCGCATGCCCTCTGTGGATTATTTACGTATCGCTAATGAAGATGAAGTTATCGTCGAATTGGGAACCGCTCTTTCTGAGGATGTCGTAGAAAGAAGTTGGCCGATGCAATATCGTGTTGGTGATAAAACCTATGATCTGGCGACATTGACTGTTCAGGCGGATCTGAGCTCGATTTATGAAGATCTTTGGCAACAATTTTTTTTCTTGCTCACGACAGAAGCGATCAAGATCCTATTACTCATAATTGGCGTGCTTTGGGTCGCCTTCCGCCTCTTGGTCAATCCTCTCCAACTGCTTTCCGGCGCCGTGAGCGATTTTAGTGGCGGGAAGGTCCCAAGCAAAGTTACGCTCCCAAAGCGTTGGTGTTTTGATGAAGTGAGCGTGTTGGCGGAGAAATACAACCGAAGCGTTGAGAAGGTCCGTGAGCATCAGACTGAGCTTGAAGAAGAAAGAGATAGAGCGGAAGTCGCCAACCGCAAAAAAAGTGAATTTCTTGCCACCATGAGCCATGAAATTCGAACACCAATGAATGGCATTATTGGTGTCGCTTCATTACTGGGTGACACCAAACTCGATCCTCAGCAAAAAGAGTTTGTAGAGATCATCGATAGTTCTTCTCACTCTTTAATGACGATCATCGACGATATTCTCGACTTTTCTAAAGTCGAAGCAGGTAAAGTCGAATTAGAAAATGCAAGCTATGATCTGCGCCGTATTTTGGATGATGTGATCAGCTTACACGCCGTCAAAGCCAAGCAGAAGAATCTGCAATTGCTTAGCGATATTGATCCTCACTTGCCAGCGGAAGTGCAAGGCGATGCTGCGCGCTTAAAACAGGTATTGAACAATTTGTTGAGCAACGCGATCAAATTTACTGATCGTGGTCATGTGAAGCTTCTTGTTGAGTTAACACGTCAAGAGCATGATGTCGCCATGATTCGATTTCGCGTCGTTGATTCTGGCATTGGTATTGCGAAAGAGAACCAACAAGCGATCTTCGAACGTTTCCAACAAGCCGATGGCAGTACAACCAGAAAGTACGGTGGTACCGGCCTTGGTTTGGCGATTGGTGCTCAGTTGGTGAACTTAATGGGAGGAGAAATCCAACTGACAAGTGAGTTGGGGCTTGGTAGTTGTTTTGAGTTTTCGATTCCAGTTGTAGTAAAAGCACGGTCTACCTACACGGAACGACCTAATGTTTTGACGTTTCCAAAAGTTGAAGATAATGAAACCAGCCTCCAGCATGACAATCAACCTTGGGTATTGATTGTTGAAGATACCATCGTAAACCAGAAAGTCGTCCGTATTATGTTGGAAAAGCTCGGCGTTCGAGTGAGCGTCGCAAATCATGGTGAAGAAGCGCTTCAGCTATGTGAGAAGCAAGCTTTTGACTTGGTGTTTATGGATTGCCAAATGCCAGTGATGGATGGCTTCATTACTACTGAGCGTATTCGACAAATGGGAGAGTGGGGGAAACACGTTCCCATTATTGCGTTGAGTGCCAATGTTATTAAAGAAGATCAACAACATTGCTTTGACGTCGGTATGAATGAGTTTGTCGCCAAACCTGTGACCAAAGATCGGTTGCATCAAATATTCGAGCAGTTTTTACCAAAAGCGCTGAAAATCAGTGCGGGTCCCAAATAGTTAACTTGAAATTGATCAAGTTAAGTGCGTTTCTATTCTGCAATTGTAACTCTGTATGCTATAGTGCGCGGCTAGTATTTAAAGTACCTTGAGGCTGTAAATGTCGTTCAATCTATCCCTATTGCCGCCTGATGAAAAAAACAAAATCGAACTGGATAAACAAGCGTCGTTTTTGGTTTGGAAGCTCAGAGAGGCCAAATCTGGTCCTGAAGCAATAGAAGAACAGTTGTCCAAGATTAACGATGCTGATGAAAAAGCGTTTTTTCAGCAATCGGTCGAAAAGTACAAACGAGTAATGGGTGTCGCTTAACGCGAATCGTGACAACGGTATAAAACTATGTGGCGAATGAGGTAACCTCCCCATTCCTTTGCTAAGCGAAATTGAAAAGGTTTCGCTTTTTGCTAAAATCCTTCGCATTAAATTTGAATTTAGAGAGACATCCCGATGGGAAGAAGTTTTGAAGTGCGCAAAGCCTCTATGGCGAAAACTGCAGGCGCGAAAATTAAAGTTTATTCCAAATACGGTAAAGAAATTTACATGTGCGCGAAAAACGGCGGTAGTGACCCAGACATGAACTTGTCTCTTCGCCACCTGATCGCGAAAGCGAAAAAAGATCAGGTACCAGCGCATGTTATCGACAAAGCACTAGACAAAGCGAGTGGCGGCGGTGGTGAAGATTACCAACCAGCGCGCTACGAAGGCTTCGGCCCTGGCGGTACTAGTGTTATCGTTGACTGTCTGACCGATAACGGCAACCGTACTTTCCAAGATGTACGCCAATGCTTTGTTAAAGTGGGTGCGAAAATTGGTGTTGAGGGCTCAGTTTCTCACATGTTTGATCACCAAGCGGTATTCCAGTTCAAAGGCGACGATGATGAAATCATCCTAGAAACGCTAATGATGGAAGATGTGGACGTAACTGACGTTGAGCTAGAAGACGGAGTGATCACTGTATTCGCTCCTCATACGGAGTTCTTCAAGACGAAAACAGCGCTCAATGGTGCGTTCCCAGATCTAACGATCGATGTGGAAGAAATCACTTTCGTTCCTCAAACTCACACTCCAGTAGCGGGTGAAGATGCTGAGAAGTTCCAGAAATTCCTAGATCTTCTAGATGACTGTGACGACGTTCAGCAGGTTTACCACAACGCAGAGCTATAATTTCTTAGCTTCCACCGTTGTAAAAAGGCTTCCCGAGGGAAGCCTTTTTTGATCGCACTCTTTGCTAGCAGCATTATGCGTTGCGATATTTGGAATAACACAGTGACATGATCACACCAAAACAGATGCCTTGCGTCAGCATGGCCGTGCCGCCGTAACTAAAGAACGGCAGAGGGCTTCCCATTACTGGCAACAAGCCGCTCACCATACCTGTATTGATAAAAGCATACAGGAAAAAGCTCATCGCTAATGCGCCACTCACAAGCCGAACTAAAAAAGTGGTCAGACTGACATGCAAGCAACATGACGCGCGCGGTAATAAACAAGTACAGTGCGAGCAAGACTAAACTACCAACAAAACCCCACTCCTCGGCATAAGTCGAAAAAATAAAGTCCGTATGACTTTCTGGAATAAAGCCAAGTGTTCCTTGCGTAGCATTCATCCAACCTTTGCCTTTCATTCCGCCGGAGCCTATCGCAATCAAAGATTGGATGATTTGGTAGCCCGAACCTAACGGATCCGACTCCGGGTGCAAGAACTGAGTAACGCGGCTTTTTTGATACGTTTCCATGACGAAGAACCACAAAATAGGCGCCAACGTTAATATACTCGCGACAAAGCCACCGATTATTTTCCAGCTCATGCCAGCTAAAAATAAAACGAATAAGGCGTAAATGACGGTAAAAACTGCACCGTCTAAATCCGGTTGTAGCGCGATTAACCCGGCAGGAATCATTGTGATGAGTAAGCAGAATGCGATTTTTCTACTATCTGGTTTGCCACCTTCAATATGTAGCATCCACGCGATCATGATTGGAATCGAGAGTTTGATTAGCTCCGAGGGTTGAAAGCGAAAAAAGCCAATATCGAGCCAACGTTGAGAGCCATTAGTGCTATCGCCAAACAAAGCGACAGCAAGTAGCAGCGCAACCGCAATAATGTAGAGATATGGAGCTGAGCGTTGATAGCTAGCGGCGGGAATCGATGACATGACCAATATACAAACCAAGGTCAGTCCGCAGCGTGCTAAATGCTTGAAGAGCATGGCCTCATTAAAGCCACTGGCACTCCAAAGTGTTAGTGTACTCAATAGCATGATCGGAATGATCGCCATCAGCAGTGGCAAATCGACCCTGGGGAAAAAACGCTTATTCATTTTCTACGACCTAATAACGCACCCAGTTCGAGCGCGAAAACAACCAGAACTCGAGAGTTCGAACTATTCCGATGCTAAGAATCCTATTTGGAAATAACAGACACCATGCAAAGGTGTGTATGAGAGGAGCGTCGATGTCGTCTGTTATGGGTAAGCTGCTTGGAAAGCTGTGGAATGGATAAATACACTAGACGCAGGTTTTAAGCCAGTATTTTTATTCCTATTGTGGTGAAAGACAGACGCTTACAAACAAGCAGGGATATATGCTCTCTTTAAGAAGGGAATGTCATTCATCGCAGCAAACAACCGTTCATTCTAAATAACTGCCATTGGTCGCATGCAAAAGCAGCGTGCGACCTTCTCCCTTAATCTGAAACTATCAAATCACGTTCAACTAAGGACAGTACATGATGGTTTCTCAATCTCGCTCAATCAAAGCTCTTAAACTGGCAAGTACGTTTATCGCCGCATTTGCACTCAGCAGCAATTTGGCTCTGGCTAATCCAAGCGAGCGCACACTCAGTCAATTCAACCAAGCAGCGCAGGGTGACTCTGGCTTAGTTGATACCGTTTACGGCGAATTATCCAAACAACTCGAAGAGCAGGGCGCAACGCCGTTGACGTTGGTTTACTTGGGCAGTGCTGAGACATTGCAAGGCCGTGAGGCGTTTATGCCTTGGAACAAGATGAAGTTCACCGAGCGCGGTCTTGCGACAATCCAAAAAGGTTTGGATTTAATGGCGAATCAGCCAGTACCACTGCAAGAGCAACAACGCTTACAAGGCTTGCCGGAATACCAATTAGCCACCGCCATGGCAGCCACCACCTTTACTTCTCTACCTGACATGTTCAATCACTTTGAGCGTGGCTACGAGCTGTACCTTTCTCTGCTCGATGAACCGAGTTTTAGCCAGCAACCTTTCGCCGCAACGTCTTGGATTTATCGCTACGCCATTGAAGCTGCATTGCGCGCTGAAGATGTTCAACAAGCCAAAACATGGTTAGCGCAAATGGAGCAATTGGGTGACAGCAATCTAGAAACGCAAACCGCGAAAGCGCTGTTAGCGAAATATTAGGGAGGCGTCATGATCGTTTTTAATCAACTTAGCCGCGACTACGCCCTTGGCAGCCAAACGGTGCGTGCATTGCGAGACGTTTCTGGTGAAGTATTTGCCGGCGAAATGGTGGCTCTGTGCGGACCGTCTGGCTCGGGCAAAAGCACCTTACTTAACGTGCTTGGCATGCTGGATACTCAATATCAAGGTCAGGTGACATTTGCCGGTAGCCCATACCCAACCGGGCAAATGCAGGCGGCGAAAATGCGCCGCGAAAAGCTTGGCTTTGTGTTCCAAAAATTCAACCTTGTCCCCGTGATGACGGCGCTAGAGAACGTGGCGTATCCGTTACACCTCAACGGCTTTTCAAAAGCTGAACAAACCGAGCTCGCCACACAAATGCTAGAACACGTTGGCTTGGGCGAGTTTATTCATCACATGCCCGATAACCTATCAGGCGGTCAGCAACAACGCGTGGCAATTGCGCGCGCCTTAGTGCACAAACCAGCATTGGTGATTGCTGATGAGCCAACCGCAAGTCTTGATAGCCAAACTGCCAACAAGGTCATCGACATTATGAAAGGGCTCGGACACGAGCTAGGCACCACTTTTATCGTCGCCACTCACGACCCTCGCATGGCATCCCGTTGTGACCGCACCATTGAATTGGTGGATGGCAAAATTACCCAAACGCACGCAAGTGTGGAGGAGGTTTCATGGGCAAGCTAATTCCTGTTTCGGTTCGCCTTGCTTGGTTGAACCTGCAACGCAATCGCCGCCGCAGTTTGTTGTCGATGCTGATCATCGCCATTGCCGTGTTTGCATTAACCAGTGCGGGCGGTTTTGGTCTGTACACCTATGACAGTTTGAAAGAATCGACAGCGCGTGACACGGGGCATCTGACGTTAACCACGCCAGGTTACTTCGCTAAAGAAGAAGAGATGCCGCTGAGTAACGGGTTAACTCATGCAGACGACATTACCAAGCAATTGATTGGCTTAAACGAAGTGCGAGGCGTGCAGCCACGAGTTGAGTTCAGTGGGTTGATTTCCAACGGCAACAAATCATCGATCTTTATCGGCATTGGTGTGAACGAGCGCGAATTCGATATGAAAGGACCGTTTTTGGATGTGCGCGAAGGGCAGACGCTGTCCAATATTCATGCATCGCGTTATGACCCAGCAGAGCCAGAGGTGATGCTCGGTGTTGATTTGGCGAACAACCTAAGCGTGCACGTTGGCGATTGGATTACCTTGCTGGCGACCACAACCGACGGTGCATTGAACGCGTATGACTTCAAAGTTCGTGGCATCTATTCAACCGGCGTACCTGAGCTTGATAAACGCCAACTGTACGTGCATATCAACAGCGCGCAATCGTTGTTGGGCTCCGATAAAGTCAGTGCGTTATCAGTCTTCCTGTTCGATACCAGTTTAACTAACCAAGTCGAGCAACAAGTGGCTTCGGTCCTGAGTAAGCAAAAGCAGAACTTTGGCGACCAAGATATTGAGATTACGCCTTGGCAAGAGCGTGCGTTCTTCTATCTCAAAGTGAAAGATTTGTACGACCGCATCTTCGGCATCATGGGCGCAGTAATGGCGTTGGTGGTCTTTGTCGCGCTGTTCAACACCATGACCATGTCGGTCACCGAGCGTACACGTGAAATCGGCACCTTGTCAGCACTTGGTAGCTACCCTCGCGAAATCATTACTGGGTTCTTGCGCGAAGCAGGGTTACTCGCGGTGATTGGTAGCTTAATCGGCGCTTTGTTTACTGCGTTAGTTACCGTCTTACTGATGGTCGTGGATGTGCAAATGCCGCCACCGCCAGGACGCACAGAAGGTTACCCATTGACGATTTACTTCTCTTGGGAGTTGGTGGCTGTCGCAGGATTCGCAGTATTGATGATTTGTTTGGTTGCGGCGTTTTTCTCGGCACGCAAAGGGGTGAACAAGCCAATTACGGAGGCACTGATTTATGTTTAATTTCAAATCACTATTACCAATTGCACTGCTGACGGTAAGCGGCATTGTAAGCATGAATGTCAGTGCGAATGAAACAGCGCTAGATGCACAGCAAGTTGCGCAATTGATTGAAAAAGCCGACAGCTACCGCTTGCAAGATGATTCCTCCAAAGTGGTGTCACTGGTGCGCTTATATCAAGACCAAGAGTTAGATAAAACCCGCCTTTACCACGTGTACACACGTCCAAATCGTGAATCGCTAGTGGTATTCAAATCGGCGGTTGAAGCTGGGCAAAAGATGTTGATGATGGGCGACAACTACTGGCTACAAATGCCAAAGAGTCGCCGTCCGATTCGTATTACGCCAATGCAGAAGCTGCTTGGTGAAGCGTCTATCGGCGACATCTCAACCCTGACGTGGAGCCAAGATTATCAAGGTGAATGGAAAGCGACAGAAACTGTTTCGGTGAACGGAGAAAGTGTCGCGGCTTATCACCTTGCCTTAACCGCGAAAACCAAAGGGGCGAGTTATCAGAAGATCGATTTATGGTTGTCTGAGCAAGATGCGTTTCCAATCAAAGCCGATCTCTACTTGCGCTCAGGCAAACTCGCCAAGCAAGCGCAATACGGACGTGCAAGCGACAACGGTGAAGACTACGTCAGTGAGATGACCTTGCTTGATAGCATTCAGCCGAGCAAAAAGACCGTTATCGAGTATCAAGAGATCGTGCCTTGGCAGCTGGATAACAAGTTCTACAACCCAAGCTATTTGCCGAAAGCCAATACGACTCAGCTTTAGCCTGAACTCCGTAAATAGAACCATGAAAACGAGCAAGGAAGTCACATGAAATCGCACCAGTCTAACCTTAACAAAAGCACCAGTTTGTTGATTGCTGCGTCATTGTATGTGGGCGCTGCAGCCCCTGTTTTTGCCAATGATGAACTGAGTTTTGAGTGGGATTGGGCTGTCAGTTACGAAACTGCCAAGCAGCGTGACAGCGCATTTATGCAGGCGCAGGGCAGTTCTCGTGATTCACTGAATGCACTGTTGGATGTGCAGGTGAATTATCAAAACTTTAGTGGCTTGTTTGCTCTGTATAGCCAAGGTTTGTACCTCAATCAACAAGGAGAGAGCGAGTGGTGGAGTGAAGCTGATAACCAGCTGCTGATTCGAGAGCTTGCTTGGCTAGGGGAATGGCAAGTCGGTGACACCACACTTGATGTGAGCTTAGGTAAGTTGCGCGTGGATTGGGGTGTAGGTTATGGCTACCGACCTTTAGATCTGTTTAAGCCTTATCGACAAAACCCTGTTGGCTTAGTCGCAGAAGAGGGCGCGGGTGTGTTTTCACTTTCACACTATGATATGGCAGGCGAGTGGACGGTGATTGCGACCGATTCAAGCTGGGGGCAACAAGACCAAAGTGCACTTGATCAAGCCGCAGAGCAGCAAGGTGTTGGTATTCGTCGTTATGCGCTGGTGGGTGACACCGAGTATCAACTTATTGGTTATTACGATGATGTGCGCCGAGGTTTACTTGGAGCCAGTGTAATTGCGGTGTGGGATGAATCCATCGCAATGCACGGTTCCATGCTGTGGCAAAAGCAAAGTGTCGGCTATCAGTTTCAGCAGGATGATCTTTACCGACCCATTTCGGTTGAGGAGCAGGGCAGCGCATTCCAAGCCTTAGCTGGGGTGAACTGGGCAAACCAAGCCGGACACAACGTGATTGCTGAATATTGGTACGACAGCCGAGCATGGTCGAAAGGCGAATGGCAACAAGCAATAGAGCGTGGCGAATTACTTTCTCAGCTCCCTGATCCTAACAACTCTCTGTTGGCTAGCAGCGCTCTACTTGCAACAAGCTACGCCCAAGGGTTTCAGCATGCCAATATCGTTCAGCATAACGTAATGCTGCACTGGAGTTGGGATGTGGAAGCGTGGGCTGCATGGAACGGTAAAGCGGATATGGGTTGGTTAAGCGATGTAACCCCTACGTTGGATGTGATGTTGCCGCACGCTTTTTAACCGGAGACGACCAATCTGCTTACGCACAAATCAATGATAAGCATATGATTGTATTTAATATCAAAGGGAAATTCTAAATGTATTCAGCTAAGTTAATGGTAGAAAGTGGATGGCTACGCAGTGTGGTTGTCACGACTTTATTCTGTTTGTTTATCTCGGTAATGACATTGTCTGTTTGGGGTGGTCCTTACTATGTACATGTATTGGTAAGCTTTGGTTTTGGTTACTCCGCCTTGTTCTTCTCTTGGTTAGTCGACAAGTTGTTTCCTAGCATCCCTCGTAGACTAGAAATTGCTTTGTCACTGACCGCCTGTTTGTTGTTTGGCGTCATTAATGCGCAGTTTTGGCTCGGTGAATACTTCGGCATTTCGGGCATGCTGCCAGTGTTGCTGATGGGCTTGTTATTCAGCGGCATGTGTTACTTTTATTTTCACTCACGAGAGAAAGAAGCGATTGCTCAGCGTGAATTAGAGAGTATCAAGCGTGAAAAGGCAGAGCAGGAACGTGCACTGTTGCTAAGTCAGCTTAAGCAGATGCAAAGCCAGATTGAACCGCATTTCCTATTTAATACCTTGGCAAATATCAGCGCGTTGATGTCCCAGGATGTTGATAAGGCCAAGCAGATGTTGGATCAACTTACCGCACTATTACGTGCGACGCTAAAAATCTCACGAGAAGAGCACACCACGATTGAGAATGAAATTGCCTTAATTGAAGCCTACTTGAGTATTCAGAAGATACGTCTGGATGGACGTCTAAGCTACAAAATTGAAGTAGAAGACGGTTTAGGAACAACAGAACTGCCACCGATGATGTTGCAACCTTTGGTGGAGAATGCCATTGTTCACGGTATTGAGCCAAAGCGAGAAGGCGGCGAAGTCAGTTTACTCATCAAGCGCGAACAACAGAAATTGCAGATTGAAGTCAGAGACAATGGTGTTGGCTTAAATCATGTTAGTGGGCACATGGGTTCAGGTGTGGGTTTGAGTAATCTCAAGCAGCGAGTTGAAGCTTTGTTCGCAGGGCAAGGAGAGATTTCTATCAGTGAGTCTGCTCAGGGTGGTGTTTGTGTTCGCTTGACCTGGCCAATGGAATCGTAAGCAAGGAAGAAAGGAATGAATACAGGGTTTACTGCCATTATTGCTGATGATGAACCGCTATTGAGGCGTCATCTTGATAAAAGCCTAGCTGATGTGTGGCCAGAGCTAGAGGTAATAGCCAAAGTCGCGGATGGTGAACAAGCGTTGCAGGCCATTGAGCACAACCAACCTGACATTGCGTTTCTCGATATTCGTATGCCAGTGTTGGATGGCATGACATTAGCGCAAAAACTCAATCAACTCGCCAATCCACCTTTGATTGTGTTTGTCACCGCGTACGATGATTACGCCATCAAAGCCTTTGAACAAAATGCCGCCGATTATTTGCTCAAGCCTATCTCGGATGAGCGCCTCCTGACGACGTGTGAAAGAGTGAAAGTACGCCTTGCTAAGCGAGAGCAAGAAAGCAGTAATGTGCAGATGAGCAGCCTGTTAGAACAGTTGCAGCAATTATCCGCGCCACAAACTCCGCAATATCTTCAGTGGATCAAAGCGACGCAAGGGGAAGACATTCATTTGATCGCCACGTCTGATGTGTTGTATTTCAAAGCGGAAGAAAAATACGTTTCTGTGTATGCCCAACAAGGACAAGGCAAAGTGCAGGAGTATTTGATTCGTACATCGTTGAAAGAGTTGATAGGGCAGCTTAACCCAGAACAGTTCTGGCAAGTGCACCGTTCAAGCGTGGTGCAAGTGTGCAAAATTAGCAAAGTAAACAAAGACTTTGCTGGAAGAATGTTTGTTCACATTGGGGAAAACAAGCTCGCTGTGAGCCGTGCATCTCAAAGTTTGTTCAAAGGGATGTAATCGCTAGAACTGCTCACTCTTTACACTGTAAACTCGCTGCTCTTAACCTACATTATCAAGGAAGATAAATGAGTTATCGCGTCACCCTCTTAAATGCGACGGGAGAGTTGTCTCCACTCGCTGAGTATTTACATCAGAAACTTGATGACCTGAGCTCACAGCTTTCTAGTTACTTTGATTTAAGTAACATCGATTTAAGTAACGTTGACCTGACCGTTAGCCCGTTTGATCGCAATGACGTACCGCAGACGGGGATTGGTGGCTATTGCTTAAGCGCCCATCGTGTAGAAATTTTGCTTGATACTCAACGTGCAGATATTAAAAACGTGATTGAGAAAGAACTAGCTGCGGTGCTAGCGCATGAGTTGCATCACCTGTTCCGTATGCGAGCAGGAGAGAATGGCGTTGCACTTGGTGATGTGCTGATTATGGAAGGGTTAGCTTGTCATTTCGAACGTAAGGTGAATGGTGGCATCACACCGAGCTTGTTTGAGAAAATCAAAGATCAAGATTGGCGCCCTTTCTATACTGAGATGAAAGACAAGTTGACCAGCTTAGATTACAACTTCGACGCTTACTTTCTTGGCAGTGATGAAAGCCGCTGGCCGAAATACATGGGGTATTGGGTTGGGTATAACCTTGTCGCTGAATATCTGGTGGACTTTCAAGGCTCTGAGCTTGATTTAGTCGGAGCAAAAGCCGAGCTTTTTTATCAATAAATCCGGTACAAGCCAAACTCATCGATTGAGTCATAAAAACAAAAAGCGCCTAAGTCATAAGACATTAGGCGCTTTTTTCGTTTTGTAGCGACGATTTCTACCAAGAGGCAAATGGGCTTATTCGCTGACTGTCACTTTCTCGATAATGATTGGATCGCATGGCACATCATCATGGCCAAGCTTAGAGGTCGTTTTTACTTTCGCGATGCGATTTACAACATCCATACCCGCGGTCACTTTACCAAATACCGCGTAACCCCAGCCTAGGTTGGTGGTTGCGGTGTGGTCTAGGAAATCGTTGTCTTCCAAGTTAATGAAAAACTGTGCCGTTGCAGAGTGCGGTGCATCGGTACGCGCCATTGCGATAGTGCCAACAAGGTTCTTTAGACCACGGTTTGCTTCGTTTGCGATTGGGGCGCGTGTTGGCTTTTCTGCCATGTCTTCGGTGTGACCGCCACCTTGGATCATAAAGCCGTCGATAACGCGGTGGAAAATGGTGCCGTCGTAAAAGCCATCTTCACAGTATTTTTTGAAGTTCTTTGAGCTAACTGGCGCTCGTTCTAGATTCAATTCAATTTCGATGTCACCGAAATTGGTGGTCATGATAATCATCTGGTTTTGCCCTTATGGGTGCTTAGTTGGCGGCATTATAGCTAAGTCGCTTGAGGATAGCAGAAATAAAAACAGCGACGTTAAGGCGTCGCTGTTTCTACTATTAAGTATGGTTAAGGAAGTTAAACTGTGAAGCGTCCCACCAAGTCGTAAAGTTCGTTGGCTTTGTGATTGAGGTTTTGGCTGCCCGAGCGATTTTGATTGGCAAGGTGCGCCGATTGACTACTTTGCTGAGAAATGACTTCGATGCGTTGTGAAATCTCTTGTCCAACTTGGCTTTGCTCTTCGGTCGCGGTAGCGATCAGCGTGTTCATGTCCATGATATTCGCAATCGCTGCTTGAATATCTTGCAGCGCAACCGATGCAGCACGTGCTTCCTCTACTGTCGCTTCGCCACGTGCTTGGCTAGATTCCATCGCTTTTACTGCGGCATCCGATCCTGCTTTAAGTTGATCGATCATCTTGTGAATGTCACCTGTGCTGTCCTGAGTGCGGCTTGCAAGCTTACGCACTTCATCCGCTACAACTGCGAATCCGCGTCCTTGGTCGCCCGCTCGTGCCGCTTCAATGGCGGCATTTAGCGCAAGCAAGTTGGTTTGTTCAGCAATATCTTGGATGACTTCAAGTGAGGATGAAATGTTCTGCACGTCACTCTCTAGACGTGAAATTACAGTGCTTGCTTCAGAGACCTCATTCGCTAGCGCTTCAACGGAGTTAGCGGCGGAGTCCACGATGTGCTTCGCTTGTTGTGCGTTGTCATCGGCGTTTTTAGCGGAATCGGCGGCTTGGTTTGCATTGCCAGAGATCTCGTGAGCGGTGGCCGTCATTTCTGTCATTGCGGTCGCGACTTGTTCCGTTTCCTCACGTTGACCTGAAGCCAATTCATCCACTTGTGAGGCGCGTTGAGACATGTTGTTCGTTTCTGATACTACCTCTTGTCCGACATGGCTGACGCTCTTAATAATTCCTTGCAAGCTCTCAACGAAGATATTGAAGTTATGCGCGAGCTGCTTAAATTCTGGCACGCTAGATTCTTCCATACGCGCGGTTAAGTCGGCGTCACCTTGCGCGAAAGATTGGATTGAGCTGTCAAACTGTTCGATAGGGCGCATAATGCTACGGTTGACGAGTACGGCAAAAATGGCCACGACAACGGCAATAGAGACACAAAACATAGCAATAGCGGCTAAGGTATTGTTTAGCTCATCGTTTGCTGTGTTTTCCATATCTGTAATGATCGCATCGATATCATCAGTATAAAAACCTGTGCCAATCATAATATCCCACTTGGGAATGAAGATGGAGTAGCTGAGTTTTGGTAATGCTTCGGTTTGCCCTAACTTAGGGAAGTAGTAGGTTGTGAAGTCACCCGTTTTGGCGTTTTTCAACAGGTCTTGGATCAGGTAGTTGCCTTTTTTGTCTTGAAGGTTATAGAAGTTTTCTCCAACCCCTTTGTTGTTTTTTCCGACAACAACACGCACACCTTTTGAGTCGTACGCAAAAATATAACCTGATTGGCCGAACTCTAGCTCTTTGAGCACTGGAATGGCTTCTTGCAATGAGGCATTACGATCCAATAATGGTTTGAGTGCGGAATGAGCCATCTGCACATAGTTTTTCAGTTCCGCTTTCTTCATCGCCATCATCGTCGTGTGCGTATGATTGATTTGTTGTTGGTTGTAGGTACTGGTTTGGAGGTAGGTAAACCACATCATACCCAAAGCAATCGTTAACACGGGAATGATGGAAAGAATATAAAGTCGCTTTCTTATCGTTAGATTCATAGGTACTTCCTTACGTCTCGGCGCAGCGTTACAAACTGGTAAACTTCAATAGCTTTACCAAATAAAAGTGTTAATAATTATTTTTGTACTGATTGCAGATTAACCGAGTTGGCGGGTGAGAAGTACAGGAAGTTGGTGATCGTGGACGAGAGAGACTCACATTTTTAAGCAGGATCACAATTAGCGAGAGCATTGGCCCGAGTTGCAGCGGGAGCTACCAGTAAGCCAGTATGAGACACGATACCTATTGTTGGCAAAGCGCAGGTAAAGCCAGTCTGCAATTGGCTTGAGTAATGGCCAACGTAGTGGAGCATATAGCCAACCTCGTCCGACCAACTGCCATGCTCGGTGAGTCACATCAAGACCAAGTATCACTTCATTATTGTCATTCAGCGCATGCAAAATCGTATTGGCTTTTTGTGCGTCTATCTGTGGGTAATCAGAAAAGTCATCGCTGTAGATATCGACGATTTTTATCGCTTGTTTTACATCTCGTCGCTTAAGTGCGTGCATTTCTTTGGCGCACAGTGGGCAAGTTCCGTCATAAAATATGGTGAGCTTTGTCATTGCGATCGTCTTATTATTTGATTTGTCTTACTGAGTTCTACGTGGCGGTTTTTCTTTTGGTTCATTATGTTGCAGGTAGTGGTTCCAATTCGCGCGTATGTTCTCGTAGTTGTATTGGCAAAAGTCTTTGCGATCTCGTAGGTAGTCTTTTTCAACTTCATCGAGAAGCGACTTGTACTGTTCCGGATCACTGCCGTACACCAAACATAAGGTAGAGAAGTAGCGTTGCAAATCAAAACTGTGCTCATCAATGTACTCACCGAAGTCGTAGTAGTCCGGTCTGTCATCGGACTCAAATGCGAACATGTCGGCGGCGCTAATGGCCATCTCTGCGCCATCTTCTAGGAAGTCAATCATTAAGATCGTGGCAAAATTATCGACGGCATCTTCTTCTTTTCCGAGAACAGGGATGTTTTGATCTTCGATGTAAGCATGCCCGGCTTCATGCAGCAAGGTGTGTAATAACGTATCTAACGCCCCTGTTTTTGGGGATTTTCCAAGGCGTTCTTCATACTGGTTATTGGAGAAGTAATTGAGTGATTCCAAATAAAAAGTGTAAGGAATGTGTATCGTGTGCGTATCGGGATCGTACATTGGGCCATCTTCTCCGCCGTAAATCAGTGTGAGTGGTTTGCGAAATGGAAAGTGGATCTGAGATAGCTCAAGAAAAATTGGGTTTACATCGCTGTTTTGGATAGATTGCAGGGCGATGTTTTCATGGGTTGTTTCCACGGGAGAATATTCAATACGGATATTTTCCGCTGCAGTGGCAGATGAGATGGCACAGAGTAATAGCACAGGGAAAAGCGAATGAATTTTCATGTAGGGCTCTTGTTATTTGAATAACTTACATAAAAATTATACATGTTTTTGTGTGATTCATAACTGGGATTGTTTTTATCACCCAGAATCGGGTAGTTAGCCTCGAAAGACTACCATGACAACACCGTACATTTTGGTTGCTGGGCCCTCCAAAAAGCCTATCAAAACACGTTTTATTCAGGAGACGATAGATAAGTGATTGGCTTTTAAGGTTTATTTTTTGGTGAGGCTAAGCTGAATTGGCTTTGCTCTTTTGTCTGTAAAAATGCTACTCAGCAGTTAATCATTATGGAATGAAACCATGGGATTGGTGAATGTCACTGAATTGAAGAAAATTATCAGCAATATGTTATAATCCGGCTCCGTTGTGACGAAAACGTTTGTTGCAGCTTGAGAGTTTCCTTGGATTCGGCTCGTTTACACACCATGAGCCAGAGTTGAAAAACTACGACAGGAACAAGCAAACCCAATTGTTTTGAACGCGATCTCGGCGTTTAGAGGTTACAACGGGAAGGAACTTTGTTTGATAGTAATTGACACATTCTGTTTAAGTAAGGGAGCCCAACGTGGTTCAGAAAGTGTCACCCAGAATTTACTCACAACACTATACCCCAAGCAGTCACGCACAGGTATTGCGAGGGGGCATTTGAAGGAGCTATATCGGCTCCTTTCACATTTAAGGGCTTGCTAACAGCGGAAAACTGACACATCGCTAAAGGAGCGTCCCTTAAACTAGCCTAAGGCGCATCTACACCAACTTTTGAGTATTTTCGAAACAGTAAAGCGAGAACATTTGCTATTGAATGAAGGTTAAATTAACACTCGATCATTACGGAGGATGAAGAGAACAATAATAAGAGGCGATATGAATCATTTAATATCTGTAGGTGCACTGGAGTCCTTCTTGGTCGCAATCAGTGTGCTTTTCCTGGGGCATTTTATTAATGCTAAGCTACCGATTTTAAAGAAGTTCAACATACCTGAGCCGATTGTAGGTGGCCTTATTGTGGCCTGCATGATTACTGCTCTTCATTTCAACGGCATCGACTTGGAGTTCGATTTGCCGTTACAAAATACGTTTATGTTAATGTTTTTTGCGACGGTTGGTTTGGCCGCAAATTACACTCAGTTGATGAAAGGAGGTGCGAAGGTTTTTATCTTCTTAGCTGTCGCATCGTTTTACATCATCATACAAAACGGCGTTGGCGTTTCACTCGCGGCGGCGCTCGGTTTAGATCCTTTGATGGGGTTAATTGCTGGCTCGATTACTCTGTCTGGTGGCCATGGTACAGGTGCTGCGTGGTCACAAACCTTCCAAGACGTGTATGGATTGGATAACGTTTTGGAAATAGCGATGGCATCAGCCACTTTTGGTTTGATCATCGGCGGTATCATTGGTAGCCCAGTGGCACAGCGCCTCGTAGAAAAAAACAGCATTGAATCGGAGTATGGTCGTGGTGGTCGGGATGCCAAAACTCACGAAAAATTCCCTGAGTTGGTGACCTACAACGAATACGAAGAAGATAAAGTAACGGCGAAAAAAGTGGTGGAGAAACTCTTCTTCCTACTGATCTGTGTTACGGGGGCGAAGTATGTTGAGCAATGGGTTAGCACGTATGAAATCTCATGGTTGATGATTCCAGACTTTGTTTATGCGCTGTTCATTGGTGTGATCATCACGAACTTCTTAGAGGTGACCAAGCTTCGTAAGTTAGACGCAGAAACCGTCGATATGCTCGGTACCGTTTCTTTGTCATTGTTCTTGGCGATGGCATTAATGAGCTTGAAGTTATGGAATATCTTTGACTTAGCGATTCCATTCTTGGTCATTTTGGCTGTGCAGTCTGTGGTCTTAGCTATCTTCACTTACTACGTTACGTTCAAAGTGATGGGACGCAACTATGACGCTGCGGTTATTGCGGGTGGTCACTGTGGTTTTGGCTTGGGAGCAACCCCAACAGCCGTGATGAACATGGGCTCTATCGTTAACCGATTTGGCCCGTCGCCGCAGGCATTTATGGTGGTGCCAATTGTGGGGGCTTTCTTTATCGACATCGTTAACTTAATCATTTTACAAGGTTACATTTCATTCCTTGGTTAAATTTAAGTTCATGATCTCCTGAGGTCGAAATAAAAACGGTCACAACACAGGTTGTGACCGTTTTTTTATGGCTCGATTTTGGCCGTTTATCGAACGACGGATTATTGAATGGTTCGGCTGAACTTGAGACTAGCTGTCCAACCAAGAAAGCCGATGAAAGCGTAAATGCCAACGTTTAACCAACCCGCTTGAGGAATTGCATTAAATGGGCTTGGTGCAACAATGGCGTGCAGTGGAAGGTAAAGCACTTCGGAGAAGAACTGATCTAGGCCGTAATAGCCAAATAGTGCGATTGGCATCCAGCGCAGCGCATAAATGGCGATAAACAAAATGACCAGTGGTGAATTCACTTTCTGAGAAATAGCCATTGCGGTTAATGCCAACGGTAACAGTAGAATACCGGCGAACAACATTCTGATTAAAAACTCTCCCCAATGCAGCAGCACGTAACCTAACGAGGCTTGGCGGTACAATAAAGCCAATTGGTGATCGGTAGAGATGTTCAGCAACCACAGCATCAAATCTGCTGCGAGCACAAGCGCCGAGCAAACGAGCGGAATCACCAATAAGCCAAACCCTAGCTTCACTAAGTGAGTTTTTATATCGCTGACCGGCATACTACGCCAAAACATAATACTGCCCTCCGCACGCTCTTTGCGTAGCGTTCTTGGGAAGTATTGAACGGCTAACAAGATAGACAGCAGTCCTGCTCCTCCGGTAATCAACATATTGACGTCATCACCAAGCTCTTTATGAATGTCACTGACATCGCCACCAAAGCTCATTTGGAAAAACATATTGTGTTGTAGAGTGTCGTTGCTCATTAAACTGACAAAGAGAATAAGTCCACATGCCAACACAAACAGTGGAATACGTAAAACAAGAGGGTTTTCCAACCACTCTTTTTGCAACATCGCGACAACTGAACGCATTACGCTGCCTCCTTCTGCAATGCTAAAAATAGATCCGCTAACTTCACCCCATGGATGGCCCCCATTGTTTCTGCTTGTTGGGCATACTGGGCAGTGAGTAACCATTTCGTTGAACCGAGCCCTTTTTGTGACGAGAGTGGGTTCATCGCTTCAATTTGTGTGCGGTATTCGTCGCTGGCCTCAAGGATAAAGTAGTCTTCACTGATACTGTCCATCGAGGTTTGTAGTACAGGGCGACCATGCTTGAGAATCAGAACATCAGTCAGTAAGTGCTCAATCTCTGATACTTCATGACTGGCGATGATCAACACGCGCTCGCCGTCGTGAAACCATTCCAATAAATGACGATAAAACGTATCACGATACACGAGATCTAACCCGAGTGTCGGCTCATCCAATATGAGGATTTGGGTGTTAGTCGCGATTACAATCGCGAGGTGCAATTGCACCTTCATCCCTTTGGATAAAGATTTGATGCGCGCACGAGGTTTGATGTCCGTTTGACGAAGCAGCGTATCTGCTTGAGCGCGATTGAACCCTGGATGCACGCCTTCGGTATAGTTAAGCAGTTGAGCGACAGTCATCCAATCTGGCAGAACGTTCACATCCGAGATGTAGGATAAGCTCCGCATTATTTTGTCGCGTTGCATAATGGGTTCAAATCCGTTGATACGAACAGTGCCTTGATATTCATGTGCGCCGAGTAGGGCATTAATAAGCGTTGATTTACCTGCGCCATTATGGCCGAGTAAGCCAAGTACTTGTCCTGCATGTAAGTCGAAACTCACTTCATGCAGTGCTTCTCCTTGTTGCTGATATTGCTTGGAGACGTTGTTTACACTGACTAATGCGCTCATTGGTCACCTTTCAAGTGTGGTTTTAGTTGTTGAATGAATTCGTCGAGTGACATATCCAGACGCTGTATTGTGTCGGCTATCTGCGGAATTTGTTGTTGAAGAAAACGTGCCTTCTCGTCTGCGAGCAATTTGAGCTTTGCCCCTGAAGCGACAAACATACCTTGACCCCGTTTTTTCTCCACTAATCCCTCATCAACAAGCAATTGATAGCCTTTCATGACGGTGAGGTGGTTAATTTTCATATCCGCAGAGATGCTACGAACGGAGGGCAGAGCATCGCCTTCTTGCCAGATACCTTGCAGTATTTGTTGAGTGATCTGGTCAGCCAACTGTCGAAAAATCGGTTGGCGATCATGCCAATTGGTCATGAGTGAATCTCTTGGCTGAAATGGTGTTATATATAGGTATAACACCTAGTGTGCCGGAGAGAAAGTAATAATTTAAAATTAAGCGTATGTTCCAGCCTTCGCTTTCCCTAAATATCTACCTATGTGATAGCTATTTTGAAGACTTTATTGTGAACATAAATTAGGCACTTCTCATAAGTTGAGAAGTGTTATTTTTCTAATCCAATCAAGGTATTTACCACCAGCTTGGTATCGGTATTCTCATATAATGATAATCAGTGTGATTTTGGGTACATCCATTTCTTACTTGATGAGAATTTGTGGCAAATACACCCTAGAAAACAAAAGGTTCGAGAGGCAATCTGATTGACTTAGGCACCTATCTCACGTTGAGCGCTTGCTCAATGAATGAGAAAGAGCAGAGTAAAGAGGTCTCATGAATCAGGTAATATCTATCGGCCCACAAGAGTCGTTTCTCGTCGCAATTTGCGTGTTATTTTTAGGGCAGTTCATTAACACCAAATTACCAACCTTAAAGAAATTCAATATCCCAGAGCCAATTGTTGGTGGTCTAGTTGTGGCTTGCGTGATCACGACGATGCACTTAAATGGTGTGGATGTATCATTTGATTTGCCACTGCAAAACACCTTTATGCTGATGTTTTTTGCGACGGTTGGCTTAGCCGCGAATTACACCCAACTGATTAAAGGCGGTGCGAAGGTTTTCATCTTCCTTGTTGTGGCATCGGTCTACATTCTTATCCAAAATGCGGTCGGCGTATCCTTAGCAACCGCATTGGGGTTAGATCCACTCATGGGGTTGATCGCCGGCTCTATTACGCTTTCTGGCGGACATGGAACTGGTGCGGCGTGGTCGCAAACTTTTCAAGAAATGTATGGTTTGCACAATGTCCTAGAAGTGGCGATGGCTTCTGCTACGTTTGGCTTGGTCATGGGCGGGATTATTGGCAGCCCTGTCGCGCAAAAGTTACTCAACAAGCACAACTTAGAATCGGAATACGGACGCACCAACCAAAGCCATCAGAGTTTCCCTGAATTGGTGACCTATAACGAACATGAAGAAGATCGTGTCACGGCGAAAAGAGTTGTAGAAAGCTTATCCATTATTTTGCTTTGCGTGACAGGCGCGAGCTATCTGGAGAGTTGGGTGAGCAGTTTTGGCATCAAGTGGTTGATGATCCCAGATTTTGTTTATGCGCTGTTTATTGGTGTTGTCATCACCAACATCATGGAAGTGACCAAGGTGCGCAAGGTTGATTTAGAAACCGTTGATATTCTTGGTACGGTTTCGCTATCGCTGTTCCTTGCCATGGCTCTGATGAGCTTGAAATTGTGGAATATCTTTGATCTTGCGATCCCGTTCCTTATTATTCTTGCTATTCAGTCGGCCGTACTCGCGGTGTTCACTTATTACATAACATTCCGCATGATGGGCAGTAATTACGATGCCGCGGTGATCGCCAGTGGACACTGTGGTTTCGGTTTAGGTGCCACACCGACTGCGGTCATGAATATGGGCTCTATCGTGAGTCGTTATGGTCCATCACCACAAGCATTTATGGTAGTACCAATTGTCGGTGCATTCTTCATCGACATTGTGAACTTAGTGATTTTGCAAGGCTGCATTGCTTTTATTAAATAGCCCCCGCTTCTTTCAACTTAACATAACAAAGCCAGTCCCTTGAGATTGGCTTTGTTATTTGTAACACGAAATCTTGTTTCTCTGACTTCAAGCCGTGAAATCAATACGTTACTATGATGACATAGTGTTCAGTTTTACAGCAGCATGAGGTACCCACATGTCTGAAAAAATATCGACGTCGGCATTAGCTAAAATGCGCAAGGTTGAAGCCAAGCTGTTGTTTGCCGATCTCAAACGTGCTGGCTACATTGTTCGCCAAGACGAAAAATGGATTCTGACGGAAGAAGGCGCCAAGTTTGGCGGCGAGTATGTGGATCACCCTAAATTTGGCCAGTTCATCGTCTGGCCGACCAATTTACATATTGAGCTGACTTCCAGCTCAGGGAAAACATTAAGCGCCACGCTGCTGGGTGAAAAGCTGAAACTGAATGCGAAGCGCATGAACCAACTGTTGAGTGAGTTGGGGTGGATCGCCAAATCTGAAGAAGGTTGGAGTGTCACTGAAGCTGGTATACGCGCTGGTGGCCAGCAAAGAACCGATAAAGAGACACAAAATACCTTTGTCGTATGGCACGATGTGGTGCTGCGTAATAAGCGTCTTAAGCAGTCTGTCATTGAATTTTTAGGGCAAGATGCGGAGTCACACTCCACGGATAAATCGTACTCAAGCTTTCGCCAAAAGTTTGAAGCCAAACACCGAACATTAGATGGGCATTACGTGCGCTCTAAGGGGGAGTTGCTCATCGACAACTGGCTGTACTTGGCTGGTGTGGTGCACGCTTATGAACGTCAGCTGCCGATTGACCAAGATGTCACCAGTGATTTTTATTTGCCAGGCGGTAAAGTCTATTTACAGTTTTGGGGAAGTGATACTGGGGAGGTGGCTGAGGCTGACCGTGAGACCATTCGTACTGTTTATGAGCAGCATCATTTTAACCTTATCGAAGTCGAACCGAGTGAACTAGACAAGTTAGATGAAGTGCTGCCTAAGCGTCTTCGTCAGTTTGGTATTAAAGCTTATTAACGACTTAAGCCCGCTGTTCAGATAAGAAAAAACCCGTGATCAATCACGGGTTTCGTATTTTTAGCGTGCATCTAGGCTGTCATCCTATGGATTAAAAACCTTTGATGTTTTCCGCTTCTAGCTCCGAGAAGTACTTCACTGTCTTCACTTTCAGTTCTTGTTGAGCTGGCTCGTCACATACGATCACTGCTTTAGGGTGAAGTTGAAGTGCAGAAACCGTCCATAGGTGGTTTACACAACCTTCTACTGCTGCTTCAAGTGCTTGAGCTTTGTTATGACCTGTTACCAGAATCATCACTTCTTCTGCGTCTAGCAGTGTACCCACACCGATAGTCAGTGCGTATTTAGGCACTTGGTTGATATCGCCGTCAAAGAAGCGAGAGTTCGCAATGCGAGTGTCTTCAGTCAGTGTCTTGATGCGAGTACGAGAAGACAGAGATGACGCTGGCTCGTTGAACGCGATGTGACCGTCGTTACCCACGCCGCCCATGAACAGGTTGATCTTGCCGTAAGACTTAATTTTGTCTTCGTAACGCTTACATTCTGCGTCGTGATCGTCAGTGTTACCGTTCAGTAGGTTGATGTTTTCTTCTTGGATATCAATGTGATTAAAGAAGTTGTTGTACATGAACGAGCGGTAAGACTCTGGGTGATCCGCAGGGATGCCAATGTACTCATCCATGTTGAAAGTCACGACGTTTTTGAAGCTCACTTCACCGGCTTGGTAAAGCTCGATTAAGGCTTTGTAGGTTGCTAGAGGAGTGCCACCAGTTGGTAGACCCAGAACGAATGGACGCTCAGCAGTAGGTTTAAAGTCGTTGATACGCTTAGCGATATGCGCAGCTGCCCACTTACCTACTTGTGCTGCTCGAGTTAACGGGATAAGTCTCATTTTGTGCCCCTAGTTATTGGAATTTACGATGTACCGAAACATTAATTCGCATTATAAAATAAGTAATGACGAACTGCTATTGTTTTAGGTCAAAATTTTGCTTTTTCTTTAACCAGTGTTGATTTTATCGACAGTTTTTATATCTAAATTCTTTTATAAGCCGATTTTTTACAAAGAAATTGCATTATGAAACTGACGAATTGATAGATAAAATTTATGATCTAAATTAAGTTCTGTCTTCGCACTTAACCTTGTTTTTTAACAACCTACAGAGTGTGAAACCGCACACGAACTTCAAATATTATGGGATGGACATGGCACGACGCTCATTCCTTAACCATAATTGAAATGTGTAAACCAGTGAGGAATTCGGTATGAAAAATGAGTTAGATCCGAGCAAAGTACTACAGGCTTACGAATGTGTGATGAACAACGGTACACCAACCGAATTTGGCAAAATGTATGAAGGTGTAGAAGCGTTTTCCGATTACGACGGGTACAACGTTTTCTTACGAGGGAATGGTGTTGAGCTAAAGGTTGGCTTCCACAATACCTATCAATTGGAGTACGACCAAGAGCACTTGAAAGAGAGCTTTTTGAAAAAGATCGCGATGCTTGCAAAGTAGACTGGCAGCACTAAATACTAAAAAAGCCCTTGGGAGAACGCGCCCTTGGGCTTTAGGAGAAGAAATGAGCTTGTTTTGCTCGCTCAGTCAAACCAAACGAGCTTTCGCCTATTACCTACTGCTAGAAAAAGGCGAGCATTAGTTTATTTGGTTATTAATCGTCTTCGACCAAACTCTCTTCAATGTAATCTTCTGTCGCGTCAGGCTTATTACGACCATTTAGCGTGTGGAAGCGCTTGCGACCACGAGCAAGTTGGGTGTACTTTAGCCACGTACGCTCAAGTTTTGTTTTTGCTTTGCCTGGGTTTTCTAGCACCTTGATGAAGTGTTTCTCTTCGCTATTTTCAGGTGTTAATTCGCCTGACTCTAAGCCAAGCATAGTATCCCCATAAATTGTTAGGATTTCCTCTTCCGAGAGAGTAAAATCGCCAGACTTTGCAAAGCCGCGTGGGAATTTTACGTTGTCGTAAAAACGTTTTTTGCCATGACGGAATTCAGTGTCAGACATGTCAACAGCCTCTGTAACCGTTATTGATGAATGTAGTGAACTACGGCGAAAATTAGGCGTAAAGCTAACAAAAGAAAAACAAAACTTTTTTGTCGTCATGATTTTAATTAGTTGTTAATCTGGTTTTATATTAACCAGGAGATGGTTTATGGATGTAAAAGTCTTTCGAACATTTTTAGAGCTGGCAAGGGTTCGTCACTTCGGACGCGCCGCTGAGAATCTTTATATTACCCAAGCTGCAGTGAGCGCACGTATCAAACAATTGGAAAGTTACTTCGATACGCAATTGTTTATTCGTGATCGAAATAACATAAAGTTGACCTCTGCAGGTGAGCGCTTAATCAGTTATGCAGAGGTGATGGTCACCACATTGCAACAAGCGAAGCTAGAGTTATCGCTTGAAGATGGCAAAGCGCTGCAATTAACGTTAGGCGGTACGCCAAATATTTGGGACGCTTACTTGCAGAACTGTTTAAGTGTCGTCACGGATTCATTTGGTGGTTATGGTTTTATGGCAGAAGTGATGGGGCGGGAAATGCTCAGTCGCAGCTTGCTAGAGCGCACGTTAGATATGGCATTTGCGTTCGACCAAATCAAAGCTGATGAGCTTAACTGCAAAAAAGTGGCTGATGTTGTTCTCGTTCTGGTATCGACTGAGAAAGACTCTTTAGACACCGTTTTTGAAAACAAATACGTGTATGTGGATTGGGGAACGCGCTTCTCATCAGAACATTCTGAACGTCACCCTAAGATCCCGGCTCCGTATCTGCGCACGTCAACGGCGCGCATTGCATTGGACTTTATTTTGGAGAAGGGCGGTGCCGCTTACTTACCCATCTCTCTGGTAGAGCCCTTTATCGCCAATGGGCAGCTTCACAAGGTGTCTGGCGTAGAAGATTGGTATCGCCCTATCTATTTGAGCTATCGTAAAGCTAGCTCGTCTGTAGACGCGATTAAGCAAGTGGAAGAAATTGTCAAAGAGATCGATCCACTGACGGCTTACAGTTTTCAGCAAATTGGTTCCGGCACTTCCGACGAATAGCGTTGAGTGAAAAGTCAGAGAAAGTAAAAAGCCGCCTTGGAAAATCCAGGCGGCTTTCTTTTATCTCGATGAATCGATAGTTATGGCAAGTCAAATAGCAGGGCGGTTGTGCTCTCGTTTGATGTATTGCGTAAAACAGCCTTACTTTGCTGTTCGATCTTTGCGCCGTCGCCCGCCGTCAAGGTGGTATTGTCGATGCTAAGGCTCCCCGTTACTTGGTGAACGAATAAGTTTCTACCCGATTCTATCTCAAAGTTAAGTTCGCTATTTGGTTCAAGAATTAACTGATGTAATGTGGCATCTTGCTTAATAAGTAGCGTACCGTTTTCTCCTGTTGGAGTCGCGATAGTTGTTAATCCAGGCGTGCGACCAAAATCTTTTTGCTGATAACCTGGTTTGGTTCCAAATGTATTTGGCTGAATCCAAATTTGTAGAAAGCGCAGCGTGTCGCGGTTCGACGCATTGTACTCACTGTGGTAAATCCCTTTCCCTGCCGACATGAGTTGGAATTCCCCGGCGGGTAATGTTTTCACGTTACCTTCGCTGTCTTTGTGCGCGATAACACCTTCCAGCACATAGCTGATGATCTCCATATCACGATGGCCATGTGTATCAAAACCTGCGCCAGGTTGGACTACATCGTCATTGATGACTCTCAGCTCAGAAAAGCCCATATGTTGTGGATCGTAATAGCTACCGAAAGAAAACGTATGTTTGCTATCAAGCCAGCCAAAGTTTGCTCGACCTCGGTCTGCTGCATGTCTTACCGTAATCATAGAGCCTCCTTAAGAGAGCTTTTTGTTTAAGAAGTTATCTAATGCTGCTTTACCTGCGCCAGAAAACGCCAGTGAAACACTTGCTGCCAGTAAAGCTAAACCAAACTCGTAACCGTTGTTTGCCATGAACAAACCGTTTTCAAAGTGGACAGAGAATATCGCTACCACCATCGTGAACGCTAAAGCAACGGCTGCTGGGCGAGTTAGTAGGCCAAGCAAGATGAACAAGCCGCCAAAGAACTCTGCGCTGCCAGCAAGGAATGCCATTAGCACGCCAGGACCTAAACCGATGGATGCCATCCACTGACCTGTACCTTCTAACCCATAGCCACCAAACCAACCAAACAGTTTTTGTGCGCCGTGCGCCATAAAGATAATGCCGATTGGAATGCGAAGTGATAGTGCGCTGTAACCTGCGTTTGAAGTGGTGATTTTCTGTAATAGTGCTTTCATGATTCTGTCCTCTGACTCTTTTCAATGAGTGGGAAGCGTGTGCTCCCGTGCTGTTGAGAACAGTTTAGGTGGCGGTGAGAATAAAAATAACGGGAGTATTTTGATAAACTCGTTCTAAAAAATTGAATAATGGATTTTTGTTATTTTTAATCAGTTGCTTGAGTGTTTTTTATGAGTTTCTTTATGCCAGTTTTGTCGTGTTTTAAATCAGGTTCCATCATTATTTTCGATAAACATTTTTGCTGTTAAACAAAAAAAAAGAAGCACAGGTTGCTGTGCTCTATTGCTTTCGCTATTAACAAGGGAGAAAGGTGTGTTAAAGAAAACCGTCAGAGGTTCATTAAGCTCTCTAGTGACTCCTCTACATTGTTGTAGTGATAGGTTCGAATATTACGCCCATCCGTGGCATTAATTTGAATTTCTGAGATCTCGTTATCTGAGTCTCGTTCGATAATTCCAATTGAATGATCTACGGATTTACTGGTAATAACCTTTTGGTTTCTTAGTACAATTACGCAAGTGTGTAAGTCCATGCCAATTCCCTTTAGCCGACGTTGTTGTGATGTTCTGAATCTAACTTTAGTGTACAAAAGCGCTAATGCCAATAAATCTCAATATTGAGTTCCGAAAATGGCTAATTGTAGACGCTTAAGCAAGCTACAATAACATTATATTGAACGATGCCTATGAACAATAAATGACAAAAGGCATGAGCAAGGAAAGCACTATGTTTATTCACCCCCATACCTCACTGACTTTCGAGCAGTGTCATAAGGCGCGAGTCGCGCGAGACAGCCGCTTTGATGGGCGATTTTATGTGGCTGTGAAAACAACGGGGATCTTTTGTCGCCCAATTTGTCCGGCTAATTTACCTAAAGAAGAAAACGTAGAGTACTTCACCGATAAAGCGCAAGCTCTCCAAGCGGGGTACCGTCCATGTTTGCGTTGTCGACCTGATAGCGCGCCGGGTTCTTGGGCATGGAAAGGCGTAGAAACGACCTTTCAACGAGCGATTTCGTTAATTGATCGAGGGGAGTTGCATCATCACTCGTTGTCTGAGCTAGCAGAGCGTGTTGGGATTTCGGATCGCTACTTACGTATGTTGTTTGAGCAGTATCTAGGCATGTCACCCAAGCAGTATGCGCAATATCAACAATTAATGTTCGCCAAACAGTTACTTCATTCCAGTTCTATATCGGTCACCGAAGTGGGGTTTGCGTCTGGTTTTAACAGTACACGCCGCTTTAACGATGCTTTCCAAAAGTTTCTCAAACTGACGCCTTCTCAAGTCCGCCGCAAAGAGTTTGACGGTATGGGTAGCAATCGAATTGCCTTGCCTTATCGAGGTGAATTGAATTGGCAGCACATGCTGAACTTCTACCGTTTACGAGCGATTGAGGGGGTTGAGCTGGTGAGTGATGAGAGTTATCAGCGCAACGTTTGTCTGGATACCAGTAAAGCATGGTTTAAAGCGACCAAAGGTGAAGGGTACCTAGAGCTAGCGTTTGAAATTGAAGATGTAACGAAGCTGCAAAACTTGGTGTCTGACATTCGTCGTATGTTCGATCTCGACGCCGATATTTGTACTGTCGAGCAGCATTTGGATTATGTCGCACCAGGGCTTGTGTCGAGTAAAGGTATTCGGATTCCTGGTGTATGGAATGCATGGGAGGCTGGAGTTCGAGCGATTTTAGGCCAACAAGTGTCGGTTAAAGCGGCTATTGGTCAACTTAACTTATTGGTGACCACACTTAGTGGAGAGTCAGAAAAACGCTTTTTCCCGACACCAGATGCGATAGCGAATACCGACGTGAGCTTTTTGCGCATGCCGCAAAGCCGTAAAGAGACGCTAGTGCGCTTCGCCCAGTTCATGCAGGACAACTCAGAAGCCGACCCCCAGCAGTGGCTAGTCTTGAAAGGCATTGGACCTTGGACAGTCAGTTATGCTCAACTGCGAGGGCAATCTCAACCCGATTGCTTTTTAGATAAAGACTTAGTGGTGAAAAAGGCGATGCAGCGTTACCCATCACTGAATACGCATACTGCGGCCCCTTGGGGAAGCTACGCAACGTTTCACTTATGGAATCAATCATGAAAACATTTTATACCGAAATGCCGAGCCTATTAGGAACGGTGACCATCCAATCTAACGCTGAGGGCTTGCTTGGCATTTGGTTTGAAACATGCACCACTAAGCCGAGTGAACTGGGAGCGCGAGACGATCAACACCCAGTTTTGCGCCAAGCTGTTACCCAGTTGAATGAATATTTTTCTGGCCTACGTAATGAATTTGAGCTGCCTTTGGCGGCTACAGGCACGGATTTTCAAAATCAAGTCTGGCAGGCACTAACGACCATTCCATACGGCGAAACGTGGAGCTATCAAGATCTCGCCAACGCGATTGGCAACCCTAAAGCTGTGCGCGCTGTTGGGTTGGCAAACGGAAAAAATCCTATTTCTATCGTGGTGCCTTGTCATCGCGTTATTGGCAAAAGCGGTAAATTGACAGGGTATGCTGGTGGAGTAGAGCGCAAGCAACGTTTACTTGCGTTGGAGCAAGGTACACCGCTTTAAGTGAGGCGATTCTCATATTGTGATTAAGCGTGCTGCACAGGGGAAATGATAGTGTAGAGTTTCATATTCGTTATACGAATAGAAAAAGGATAATAAGGACATGCCTTTCAAAACGGATTTTGATGCATTCATGAGTGAGTGTTGGCAGCATCACGAAACACAGCCCGAACAAACTTATGCTCAATTGGAAACGGCTCTGAGTGAGGTGGAAAACGTTAACCACATCGAGCGAATATTTGCATTGATGCTGCACACCGCGATTGGGCACCTGCAGCGTCCAGAACCGTTTCTTGCGTGTTTAGAGCGCTTTGATGAACGCAAGGTTGCCGAGAGTTCGGCATTGCAACGCAATATTGCCGTTGCGCGCTACTTCGTAGATGGCACTGACAATATGGAATTATTGGAAGAGCAAGACCAACGACGAGTTTACGCTTTGATTTCGAATGAACTGTCTGCGCTTGCTCAGCTTGAACTGGCGAGCCAATGGCTGGAGAAAGCCGCGCTAGGTATGACACCACAAGATGCTGAAGGGCCGCTAGCGCGCTCTATCGCAATCACAGCAAACAACTTGGCGTGCCAGTATGAAGCGCTGGCTGAGCGCACGGATGTGGAAAAATCGAGGATGCTAGAAGCGGCCAAGCTCGCGTTGGATTACTGGAAAGTGGCGGGTGGTTGGATGCAAGAAGAACGTGCAGAGTATCGCTTAGCGATGAGTTTACTCAAAGCGGGTGAAGCCGGACAAGCCAAGCAGCATGCCGAGCGCTGCGAAGCCATTTGTCAGCAAAATGGTGGTGACGCGTTTGAGCTGTTCCATGCGCATGATTTGCTGATGCAAGTACACTTCCATCTTAGCCAGAAATATAAAGCTCAAGTGGATGTGGGGATGCAGCAATACTGCACAACGAGTTCGTTGACATGATCTCAACGTTGAATAAAAAAGCCCCGAGCGAATGGCTCGGGGCTCATATTTTGTAAGTTCACTCATTACACGATGTTGATTATGCTATTTGCGCTTTTGCCTGGTATCGTCCTGGTTTATGGTTCATCGCCAAAATCAAGTTTGTCGCCACGGCACCTAGGACGGATAGAGCGATAAGGTGCACATCCACAATGAACAGCGACATCACTACGATGGCACAATCGAGCGCCATCTGAACTTTACCAGCTCGAATCCCAAAACGTTCCTGAAGGTACAACGCTAGAATGTTAAAACCGCCTAAACTCATCTTGTGACGGAAAATCACCAACATACCTATTCCAATTAACCCACCACCTAGAAGTGCTGCATAGAAAGGTTCGATTCGTGAAATTTCAATCACATGGTGCAGATGATCGACCGCAAAAGAAACAATCGAGACCGCAATGAAAGTATTAATGGTGAAGCGCCATCCCATGCGCATTACAGACAAAATATAAAAAGGGAGGTTGAGAGCGAAAAATATCTGACCAAAGCTGAAGTCACTCACTTTGGTAAGGAAGATCGCCAAACCAGCCGTACCGCCGGTGAGCAATCCTACTTTGCTGAAAAATATTACCCCAAGCGACACTAACGCACTGCCGAGCGTCAGAGCCAAGAGGTTCTCTCTTAGGCTATGATCTTTATCCATAAAATTTTTCCTTGGTTTAAAAACCGCGCCGGAGACAACACGTCCATCCAACGCGATAAACAGTTGCCAAAATAGCAACTAACAAATCGGCCAATAAAATGTCGCGAAAAGTGATGAATGTCGAGTTTTTGGACAAGATTGTGATGATGCTAGCCTGTTTAACATAATGTACACAGGTAGAAAAACAACAAGGAAAAGTTATGATTAAGAAAGTCGGCACTACCCAAATCAACGCATTACATCGACTGAGTTGTCACTGCGGAAAAGTTGAACTGGAACTTGCATTACCTAATGGTATTGAGAAGCCGAGACGATGTGATTGCTCCATGTGTCGACGTCGCGGCGCGATTGTGGCATCTGTGCCTCTGAATGGTATTCGTATCGTGCAAGGCGAAGATGTTTTGAAGCTGTATCAATTTAACACTCGCACAGCGAAGCACTTTTTCTGTGGCGAATGCGGTATCTATACGCACCATCAGCGTCGCTCTGACCCGAGTGAATACGGCTACAATGTCGGCTGTTTAGAGGGCGTCAACCCATATGAATTGGGAACTATCGAAGTGATGGATGGCGTTAACCACCCATCAGACCGTTAGGCCGCATAGCAAGTGAAGAACGTGAGTTGCGGTGCTTAGGTAAATAAACCGCTATTCATCCACAAATGCACTGCAATACTGGCGGCATAACCCAAGGCGATGACGGGAGCCCACTTTAGGTGGCCAAAGAAGGTGTATTGTCCACGCGCGGCTCCCATTAATGCGACACCTGCCGCAGAGCCAATTGAAAGCAAGCTGCCCCCCACACCCGCAGTCAATGTGACAAGTAACCAGTTCCCCATCGACATGCTTGGTTCCATGGTCAGTACAGCAAACATAACCGGAATGTTATCGACGATGGCAGATAGAACACCAACCATCACGTTGGCCCAGACAGGGTTCCATTGGTTGTACATGACGTTTGAAACCAGTTCGAGATAGCCAAGTAAGCTCAAACCGCCGACACACATCACTACGCCGTAGAAGAACAGCAAGGTATCCCATTCTGCGCGAGATACACGGTGGAACACGTCAAACGGAACGACTGAACCTAAGCGTTTTAATGCGTGATCGTCGCCATTGGCAATTGCCATGGCCGCTTTTTTTGCCAAAGAATGTTTGAGTGTTTGGCGTAAGAAATAACCGAAAAATTGTAGGTAAGCCAAGCCCATCATCATGCCCATAACGGGTGGGAAGTGCAGTAAAGCGTGGAAAGAGACTGCGGTGGCAATCGTCAGAATGAATAGTGCGACAATACGTCTCGCGCCGCGTTTCAGTTCTACGTGTTGGTGAATCGTATTCGGTTTGGTGTTTGGAACAAAGAGTGACATCAAAAACGCAGGAACCAAATAGTTCACCAGTGACGGGACGAATAACGGGATGAATTCAGCAAAGCTGACATGCCCGGCTTGCCACACCATCAGGGTCGTAATGTCACCAAACGGGCTGAATGCACCGCCAGCGTTGGCAGCGATAACAATGTTGATACAGGCAAGATTCACGAATCTAGGATTATCACCAGAGACTTTCATCACCACAGCGCACATCAAGAGGGCTGTGGTTAAGTTATCGGCAATCGGTGAAATAATAAAGGCGAGAAACCCCGTCAGCCAAAACAGCTTTTTGAAGCCAAAGCCTTTGCCGACCATCCACGCCTGTAAGGCATCGAAGAGTTTGCGCTCTTCCATAGCATTGATGTAAGTCATCGCTACTAACAAAAACAGCAGCAGTTCCGCGTATTCCAACAAGTTGTGTTCTAGTGCGGATTTGGCGATTTCTGGCTGGTTGTGTTGAGCAAAGGTGTAGCCAATCAGAATCCAAATTAACCCTGCAGCGAGCAGCACAGGCTTGGATTTTCTCATTTTCAGATACTCTTCCAACATAACCAGTATGTAAGCAATCGAAAAGATAATGAGAGCCGCGTAACCGACACCAGAATTAACAAGGTTCAGTTCATTGGTGGGTGCAGCAAAGGTGGCGCTAGAGAACAACAAACAGCAGAAAGCCACAATTGGATAGATTGGCATAGACATTTCTCCTTTGTCTGGTTGGAGAAATATTAGCCACAAATTAATGAGTTAGTTGTGAGAGAGCTCGAATTAACAGTAGGAGTTAGGAAATGATAGTGTGCGCCACTATTTTCTGAGTGACGCAATGCTTGCTGCGCCAAATAAAACCACAGCGGCATACAAACCGTAAGTTAACCAATGGCTAATCTCTAAAAAAGGAACGAGTCCTTGACCTGCCCACATACAGCCTCCGTTTAATGAGCAATGTTGTAATATTCGAGCCAATTTAAAGGAAATGAACAATGTTTTTTGTTGAGTGACGGCAAATTCTGAAGGATTAGAAAGTCAAAAATTGGTCAGTGAGAGAGAAATCTCATTTTTAACTGGCTAGCTCTAACCCTTTTGAGTTAGAGCTAGCTATATCGAGCGCTGAATGGATTTAGCGCAGCAGCCATTTTCTCAACGGTGAAGCCTCAATTGCTTTCACAAGCAGTATGGTTGCGACAATCGTTGCAAGATAAATAAACACATCTTTCGCAAGGTATTGCAACCCGATAAATCCAGCGACATTCATCATAATAATTATCACAAGCAGATGGCTAACATAAATGCCTAACACGCTAGGAGATAGTTTGAATACCCAAGGCATATCGCCAAAATGTGGGTGGACTAAGAGCCACATAAAGACACCCAGGGCCCAGATAACAGTACCAAACAGGAAGTCGTGAGAATTAAAAGCGACCTCGTGTTGCATTAGCCAATAAGCTTCACCAAAGTGCAGCGCCATACCAAGAAGAATGCATCGAATCGTATTGTTTCGCGACCATCGCCACTGTTCTTCTCGTGCTAGATAACCCAGTGTTACCAGCAACGTACTGAAAAACGGCCCATTACGAGTAAAGAAAGGCGCTGGCAGGTCGGTAATGGTCGAATAACTGCCAGCAAACACGCCGTATATGTATAGCAATACGGCGGTTGGCAGTACCAATTGAGCCATATTGATATGCACGAGGAAGGCAATTAAGGCAACGGCAATAACCAGAGCTGGAATAAACCACAGGTGAACGAGCCCGCCTTCGACGAGTGAATTGAGCGGGGTCGACATTAAGTAGCCCCAGTAGCCCTGCCTTTCGGCGAGATACCCCGCCTCAGCGACAGTTTGCCACTGGAATGGCATCAATAAACTGATCACGCTCCAAATGAGCCAAACCTTCATCAGTGGTTTGGCGTAGTTTTTTAGTGTTTCGATAGGTGCGCGGCTTAGCTTGGGCTGGATAAGATAACCAGAAATGAGAAAAAACAGTGGCACAGCAAAACGAGCCAATTGGTTGAGTATATAGCCAACCCACGGTATTCCATCCCATTGCCAGTATGTCAGGGCCATCTGGCAGTGCAATCCTATAATTGCAAACATCGCAATAATACGCGCAAACTCTAAGCTGGCTATTTTTTGTTTCTTTGCCATTACATTACTTACCTAAATAAAAAAACTTAGGTGAAAGTAGCAGGTTGTGGCTGAATTAATGCGTGAAAAAGTCAACAGACTCGCGCTTACACTGAAGCTGTGTTTAAATTTAAGACTTACCTCAAACTTCTTAATTATTAACCCATTAACCAACTCAATACGTGATTAGCGAGTCGAAAATGACACTAATGTATGGTTAGACCAGTTAACTCTAGATTGCAAAAAAGAACGATCGTGCTAAAAATAAGATTATGCAAAAAGGAAAAGTGACAAAAGAGTTTATTCTGCAACGGGCTTTTGAGATCGCCAGCGAAGACGGATTAGAAAGTCTTACGATTGGTGAGTTAGCCAAGCAATGCGGTATGTCGAAAAGTGGTCTGTTTGCCCACTTCAATTCGAAGTTGAATTTACAACTATCGGTATTGGAGCACGCCAATAAAGTGTTCGCCGCCCGAGTTATTGAGCCTGTTCGTGAAGCAGGGGATGGCAATATCGAACGTAAAATTCGAGGGTTGCTCGACTCTTGGATGACTTGGAACCACGCATTTCAAGGAAGTTGTATGTTTCTAGACGCTTGGAATGACACGGCAGATAAAGATTGCCCACTTCAGGCCGGACTGCGTAAATCCATAGACACTTGGCTGAGCTATTTGGAGATCCAAATAACGAAAGGCAAAGAGAAGCAAGAATTTGCAGCAGACTTAGATACACGCCAAGCAACGTTTGATTTATACGGTCTTTATTTGAGTGCGCATGTTTTTTACTCAATTAAAGGTGAGGAAGAAAGCTTGCGCCTGTTTTGGCAAGGGATCGACAACTTATTTTCTCGCTGGAAAGGCTGATACCAGTTATTCGCTTTCCAGATTTGTAGACATAAAATCATAAAGAGCGGCTGAGTTCGCTCTTTCTTATCAGCATAAAAAGCACGACCGTTCTATTTTTGTGCGTAGCTGATAGTTAAGGACATAATCATGAGTGAAAAAATTTACTTTAATACATCGCAACGTTTCAGTATTAAGCGCAGTTTGGTGAACATCAGTACGCGTTTACACCATACGCTGGCCCCTTCCCATGCAAAGAATACCGCGCGTAAGTTGCTCCTGACACCTGCTCGCACAGCACCTAAAAACACCGAACCTCAAGGACTTGCCAAGGGTGAAATTAAAGGGCATGCAGGCATTATCAAAACCTACACTTTGGGCTCTGGACCTATTTGGGTGTTAACTCATGGTTGGTCTGGCACCGCAAGTCAGTTTTATCCGTTGATGGAACATATTGCGTCGAAAGGTTTCACCGCTTTGGCATACGATCATCCAGCACATGGTGAGAGTGAAGGACAGTATGGGCACATTCCGGGTTTTGTCAAAGGGTTAGAAGATGTGTTAGATACGGTAGACGATATTGTTGGTCTAGTTGGGCACAGCATGGGCACCGCTTCTGCTCTTGAGTGCAGACATAGCAAATTAGAAAACAAGCCTTTACTGCTTATTGCACCGGTATTGAATTACGTAGAGAACCTATTCGGTAGCATTGCTCGTTCAGGTTATTCGATGAAGCTTTTTAATGCCGTAGTTTCTGAAGTTGAAGATCAATTTGGTTACCCATTACAGTCAATTGATCCGCTGAAGCGTTTGGCTGAGCGCTCGTCTCCAGCCATCATTGTTCATGATGAGCAGGATAAGTTCACTAAGTACAGTATCTCTGCACAAGCCGCTGAAGAGATTGAAAATGTTGAGTTAGTGACAACGCAAGGTCAAGGCCATGGCCGAGTGATGAAGTGTGGACAAGTCTTCAGTAGTTTTGACCGTTTACTCGATCGTGCTTGGTAATCTTCATGCTTGCTAATTGGCTCGGTCCGTTTTGGGCTAATTCGATTTGAAAGCAATACCTCGGATGGTTTTTCGTCTATGGTATCGCTTTTCTCGTTATGAGATAAAAACAAAAAAGGACAGCCGAAGCTGTCCTTTCATCGTTAACTTTACAGAAAGTCTGCAAGGTTGGGCTTAGTTACAGTTAGCTACGCCAACTTCTTTCCAAACGCCCCATTCGCCAGATTGGCTAGGATCGTCACCCTGAGTCCACCATTTCGCTTCCCAAGTTTTACCTGCATGAGTGACTTGGTTGCCGCCTGTGTACACTGCGCTTGCATCCCATGCGTTGTCACAGGTGCCTGGGTTTGGATCGGTGGTATGCTGTGCAACAACAACAGTTGCGCTTGCCGTTGAAGACGCTTTGCCGTCGCTCACACTTACGGTAAAGCTTAGGCTAGTGTCTTGCGGGTATTCAGCAGCAGTGAAAGTTACTTTAGAACCTTCAACCGTTGCGTTCAAACCTTGAGGAAGCGTCCAGTTGAAAGTAAGAGTATCGTTGTCTGCATCGCTAGAGGCTGACGCATCTACAACCACAACGTCACCAGCGTTTGCTGTTGCTGGAGCAACAACTTGCGCTACTGGCGCATTGTTCGCTGGGTCAACCACACCTGCTGGCTTCACAGTTACTACAACAAGGTCAGATGCCGTTGCACCTTCGTTGTCAGTCACCGTTAGCTTGAAAGTTAATTGCTCCTCAACGGTAACTTCTGCTGCATCAAAGCTTGCTTTCGCAGTGTTGGCGCCTGCTAGTACCACTGCAGTGCCAGAGACTTGCTCCCAAGCGTAGCTTGCGATAGTGCCGTCAGAGTCTTTCGATAGGCTGCCATCTAGAACCACACTTGCAGGGCCAGTTACAGATTGATCTGCGCCAGCAGCTGCGGTTGGTTTACGGTTTGGTTGAGGAACTACACCGCCAGCCATACCTTCGTGCATTGCGTTGAGAATGTCACCATTATCCGCGTCGATTTCCCAAGAGAATAGACCCGCAAGACCCAGAGACTTCGCGTAGTTACCTTTTGCTAGCACTGAGCGATGGTCATCAAATGTGATCAACTCACCCGTTGTGCGGTTCCACACCCATGGTGCTTCTGCTTGTGCATCATAGCCGTACTCGAAACCGTTAATGCCAGTGTTGTTGGCACCTAGCATAAATGACTTAATGCCTTTGTAGTCGATTACGCCATCTTCCCAAACACCTTGCGCTGTACTGCCCTTCAGTTTACCTGTTGCAGTACCTGTCATTGGGTCATTTGGATCGGTTAGCGTATCTGGAGTTACGCCTTCCCAGCCACGACCGTACATTGCTGTACCAAGTACTAGCTTGTTCGCAGGAACGCCTTGAGCAAGAAGAAGCTGGATGCCGTTATCTGCTGTGTAAGCAGGACCTTTGTACGGTTCGCCGTTCTCATCAACGCCACTACCGTCACACTGACCAGGGCGCATGAATGAACCACAGTAAAGCGCAGTTTGGTGACCAGGAACGTTGTTCCAACCGCCATAGAAGTCGTAAGTCATCGCGAAGATGTAGTCCATGTATTGAACCGCATCTGCATAGTCTACGTCTTCAATCTTGTCGTAACCGACCCCGATAGCTGACGTTAGCTCGTAAGTACGGCCTGTCTCAGCTTCTAATTCATCAAGCATTACGCGCAATTCACGCATCAGTGCGATGTAAGCCGGGCCATCGTTTACAGGGTCGCCTTTATCCGCGGCTGCACCGCCGCCACCTGGGAATTCCCAGTCGATATCAACACCGTCGTAGAATTTCCAAGTTTTCAGGAACTTCTTAACCGATGCGACGAATGTGTCTCGGTTTTTCTTGTCTACGAAATCGAAGAATGGGTCAGACAGCGTCCAGCCACCGATAGATGGGATGATTTTTAGATCAGGGTTACGTTGTTTCAATGCCATTAGCATTGCGTAGTTACCCTTGATAGGTGTGCTGTATTCATGACCAGCTTGTGGGAAGCTCTTCTGATAAGCGGCCCAAGGATCGTGGATCACGACTTCGTAGTCAGGCACGCCTGTACAAGCGGTTTGTAGTGCATTGAAGCTGTTGCCGCCAACAGACTTCACAGACTCATTTGGGCCACAAATTGGGATAAAACCGTAAAGGATGTGAGTCAAGTTGTCGACTGGCATGTTATCGACCGTGTAGTCACGACCATAGATGCCCCACTCAACAAAATACGTACCCATCACGACGCTTGGATCGGTATTGTACGTTTTGTTGTTTGGATCAACATTCATCGTCAGTGGCTTCAAGTGAGAACCATCGGTATCTGCAATCGTGATTTCAGCTGGTGCGCTTTTCGCACAACCTGTCGCATCACACGCTTCGATTTCCATTTGGTATAGGCCGCCCTGACCATATTCAAATGTCGCTGTTGTTTGGCTACCAGTGATTGGGCCGGTTGCTACTTTTTCACCATCAAAATAGACGTTGTAAGTATCACCTGGCGTGCCACTCCACTGGTTAAACTTAACAGTGATCTTCGCTTGCTCATGGTATTTCACCATGTCGTAGTAGCCTGACGTGGTTTCCATCGCGAGTTCAATTTTAGAAAACTGAAGGTTGTTGGAACCGTACATATCGATACTTGGTGCGGTTGGAGCCGCAACTGCAGCACCTGATAGTGCTAAAGCAACGCCAGCTGCACATAGGTTAAATCGAATCATAACTTCTCTCTCAATCCTTGGATTCATGTTCTACCTAGAACATAGGCTGCTCTTGCACCAGATAAGATGATTGGATTTACTCCATGTGCAAAAGCATCACACTCAGCATTTCAGAGTAGTTTTTTTTCGTCAAAAAAAATTAAGACGGTTTTCGAGGCACTTGAGAGAACTTAACTAAAACTCGCACTCTGTTACACAGAAAGTGTCAGACTGAGTCAATAATTTATAAAATCTCAGCAGAAACTAAAATTATTGTTTACTCAGTAGCGAGTGTGATAAATGCGATGAATACCTTATTTCATTGTTTATTAAGGTTTTGTTTCATCGAAATAGAAAGAGAATTGAAAGGAGAAATAGCCGTGAAGACGTGCTAGTCACGGCTGAAATGTTCACTTAATGCAGCGCGACGTTTTGAAGCCGATCCGGTTTCTGAGCCTTGAACGGTATGCTCAAATCCCTTACGGATGAATCGTTGGTCTGGAATAAGAGGCTCAATACGGCGAATCTGAGGTGAAAGGTGAGAGCCCGAGATCTGGTACGCGGTTTTTCCTAATCCGGTGTTCAACGTGATGACCTTTCCATCGAATTCAAATTCTGTCGTGATGAGTCGATGGTTTCGATATACCCCATCCTCCGTGAAAGTCAGACGTTCTGTTTGGTAGGGTGGCGCGCCGATCTCAATCCACTCGCCGTAGACTTTTTCCGGGTCAATATGGTCTTGATAGGATAGGTGGATTTGATAGCTGAAAAACGTCAAAAGACCCACCCCAAAAACGGCAAATGTGCTTTTGAGGACTTTGGATTGGTGGCGAACCCAAAATGAAAGTTTTGGTTCCTGTCTTGTTTTCCGCCTTCGGCGAGCTGAGTCCGTCATTGGTCTACTTTTCTTCCCTTTTTTAATATGGTGGAAACCTTCCTTCTCAAAAACAAACAATCCCGCCATTAAGACTAAGAAATTATGATCTAATGTCCACTTTTACATTCGGATACACTCTTATTGATGGTTTTATTGTTTGCTAGCGTTAACTAATTCACCGACTTTATCTCACTAATTACGTCGTCTGGTTAAGCCTAGAAAAAGGTGGCCTCGCTCAGTAGCAAAGGATGTGCTTTATAACGTTGAGCTTAATGGCTTTCAGAGCTTGAGTAACAGGAAGAAACAAGGTAAAAAAGAGCGGACTTTTGATAAGGAAACCAATAATGAGTATTAAGGAAAATAGCTATTTTGCAGGTAGTGTAAAATCACTAGGCTTTAACCAGAATGATCAGGACGTTAGCGTTGGTGTAATGCTTCCTGGTGAATACACGTTCGGCACTCAAGCGCCTGAGCGTATGACGGTTGTAAAAGGTGCACTTGTGGTCAAGCGTGTCGGCGAGAGTGATTGGACGACTTACCAAAGTGGTGAGTTTTTTGAAGTGGAAGGGAACTCCTCATTTGAGCTTCAAGTGAAAGACGCGACTGCGTATTTATGTGAGTACTTCTAAAGCGTCCTTTTTGCCTGTAACAAAGCCACCTTCGGGTGGTTTTTTCTTCTATGTCCTTCACTTATAACGCATCTTTTGGTTATTTGGGTATATACTTAATAAAAATGTACCCATCGACCAGGGAGGAAGTGATGGCAGTACAACGCAAGCATTCTGATCTCCCTCCTCGTTACGAGGACAAAGATCTCACCAATGAGCAAAGACATCGTTTTACCGAGGTCGCCAATGCAGCCCATAAGAGACGTGAATTCTATCGACGTGCTCTAGGAAAAGGCTTAATGGGCAAAGTGAAGGACCGTGCGTTTAAAGGCCAATTCGGTTGCCAGCAAGATAAGCCGAGCAGAGTGTTGCAAGCTGTGTGGCTAATCGTATTTCTGGTGCTGGGGCTATGGGTGATGCATGTATTCGCTTAACCGTTAGCAAGCTTCTGACACAGCTGGCGTTTCAGAGGCTGACTTCTCTTCGGTATTGCAGTGCTCGTAATACGCGTATTGGTTTTTCCCTGTGTGTTTAGCCGCATACATTGCTTTATCTGCGCACCGAGTCAATTCAGATAAGTCTTTCGCATCTTGTTTGTAGATAGCAGCGCCCACACTCATCGTTAACTCGTTAATCATATCGTAGCTTCGGTAGCCTTTTGGGAATAGATTCACAATACGCTTCAAAATGCTGTCTAGGTCATCTTTACTGTTTATGTCGTACAGCATGAGCACAAACTCGTCGCCCGCAAATCGAGCGATGGAGTAGTCGTGTTTGTCGGTTTTTCTGTCTTTATGGCGAACATTGTTTTTTAATCGAGTTGCAAAGGCTTGAAGCACTTGGTCACCAATATCGTGTCCGTAGGTATCGTTAATGTGTTTGAAGTTATCAATATCTAGGAAGACCAGAGCAGTGATACTGTCATCAGATGAATGGTTGATCTCATCGAGCTTTGCACGTGCCCAAGTTTCAAAGCTCCAGCGGTTGGCAAGCCCTGTGAGTTGGTCAAAATACGCCAACTCTTCAATCCCTTCACGATAAAGTGTTTGAATGTAGTTGAGGACTTTTGTGTAGTAGTACGAGAATGTGTGACACACAAATGCAGTTGCTATCAGGGTCAGCATAAATCGTCGTTCTATGATGTCACTGGCTGTTGGTAGCCGATCTAAAAAAACGACGCCAAAAAAGATCAGTAAGATATAGGTGCCACTAAACAGCAGACCGACTTTAAACTCATTGATCAGCACCAGAGTGGCGACAATGGGGTATAGCCATAGCAGTTTGCCTGAGGGGGCATCGTTATACAGAAGTAGCAATAACCCTTCGAACATCAATACTGCACTCAGCCATAGGTCGGCATATTGATGATGTCGTTGAACCTTTATCACATAACTGATACCTAAACAGGCTAAGGCACACAGAGCATGGAAAAAGCTTAATCCCCAATTATCCTCAAACAATTGAGCAATGGAGCCATAAGTTAAACATGCCGCGGCGATACTGGAGCATAAAAAGACAATTTTCTTTTTTCTTGTTGAGCGGATATCCGCCATTTCCTCTAAGCGTGCTCCAGCCAATGTCGACATTACGTATCCTTGCTTAATTAACGTGTACGCTTATTCTAGGCGGTATTTTAGCGATGAATAGAACAACAAAGTTTCCAAATGTGATGTCAGTCATTTTTAGTATGGGCCTAGAAGTGTGGTTTGGTGAGAGTGCTCAAAGCGCAACAAAGGCTTATAAAGTTTTCCATGGCGGATCTTTATGGCTTCAGATGGTTCGATTAATAATTCAAAGTAATGCATTTCCACCGCCGTATTTGCAGGATCTATCCTGACTCAACTCTGTTGGGAGTAGCATGAACTGCGCCTTCTACCTATTGAGCTCATTGTTCGTCAATCGACGATCTCTAAATTCCGGCAATGAGTTTTTCGTTGTGAAAAAGCATTAGAAATATTTTTCCGAAACAGATCGAAATATTGTTGTCGTTGTGACCAATATGCGACTAGAATCCGCGCTAAATCACGACCTCATATCGAGCTTCATTCGAGTTACTCTTTTTCCAAACTGCTTCACACATTTTGTGAGGCAGTTTTTAGTTGTAGGAAAGGTTAAAAACATGCCTAAAAGCCAAAACATCAACCAACGAATGTCCATCGTGGCATTGGCTTGGCCGATTCTTGTCGAAATTTTGCTACGGACGGCTTTAGGAACCAGTGACGTGTTCATGCTGAGTGGCTACTCAGACAAAGCGGTATCCGCTGTTGGTGTGATCACGCAGATTACCTTTTTCTTAATCATCGTTTCGACGTTTGTCAGCAGCGGAACGGGGATTTTGATTGCCCAATACAACGGCGCTGGGCGCGAGCAAGAGTCTGTGAACGTCGGCGTTGCAAGTATTGCGCTGTCTGTGATTGTCGGTGCGTTCTTGAGTGTGATTGCCGTGCTTGGCGCGATATATCTACTCCCGTATTACGGCTTGGAAGCGCAAGTCGAGCAGTACGCTCATGAATATCTGCTGATAAGCGGTGCGATGACGTTTAACGTTACGATTGGCGTTGTTTTTACAACTATTCTGCGTAGTCATGGTTATTCACGTTCTCCAATGGTGGTGAACTTGATCTCGGGTGTGTTCAACATCATTGGTAACTATATTGCGCTTTACCAGCCATTCGGTTTACCTGTGTATGGTGTGCAGGGTGTAGCAATAGCAACCGTCGTCAGCCAAGTCATCGGTACGTTAATGTTATGGTTTATTCTCGCTCGCAGCAGCATTGAACTACCAATGTCGACCATGAAACAAGTGCCCGCAGAAATTTACAAAAAGATCTTAAAAATCGGCGGTATGAACGCGGGTGAAGTGCTGTCTTACAACGTGGCGCAAATCTGCATTGTGTACTTTGTGGTGCAAATGGGGACGGCATCGTTGGCAGCTTTCACTTATGCGCAAAACATTGCCCGTTTCTCGTTTGCTTTCGCGTTGGCAATTGGTCAGGCTGCGCAAATTCAGACTGGTTACTACATCGGTAAAGGTTGGGTGAGCAGCATTTTAAAACGCGTACAAATCTACTTCTTAGTGGGATTTGTGGCATCAACGGCGGCAACCACACTGATTTACCTGTTTAGAGAAGAGATTCTGCGCGTATTTACCGATCAACCAGAAATACTCGCATTGACAGGTTCGTTAGTCATGGGCTCAATTTTGCTCGAAGCCGGACGTGTGTTTAACCTGATTTTTATCGCGGGGCTGAAAGGCGCGGGTGACATCAAGTTCCCAGTGCAAATGGGGATTTTGAGTATGTGGGGACTAGGCGTGCTTTTCTCCTACATCTTTGGCATCCACATGGGTTATGGCGTTTTAGGGGCTTGGATGGCAATCGCTCTCGATGAATGGGTGCGTGGTATCATCATGGCAAGGCGTTGGCGCTCTCAGGTGTGGACCAAGTTTAAGGTGAGCTAACGGTTTGCTGTATCACGCATCACGCTTATTCTGTTGTTAGAAACCAAAAAAGGCACTGATAGTCAGTGCCTTTTTGTTATTTAAAATCTGGAAGAAGTTAGAATTCGCACTCAGCTCTGAACACCATGCGCTCTTTGCTGTATGGATGATCCAGCTCTAGCATCTCAGCATGCAGGTGTAAGCGATTCGCTTTTTCGCCGTATAAACCATCACCAACCATTGGCATGTTTAACCCCATGTGATGAGCACTGTGTACACGTAGTTGGTGAGTTCGCCCGGTTTTCGGATACATGTATACTTTGCTGCGTCCATCTTTGACTTCAATCAGTTGCCAGTAGGTTTCTGCATGTTTCCCGTGTTTAAAACATACTAGTTGACGTGGGCGGTCGTCTGGGTCACCACGCATTGGCAGTGAAATTTCCCCTTCCGGCTCGTTCAATACGCCTTCGAGCAGTGCCATATAACGTTTTTGTACGCCGCGAGCCATAAACTGTTTTTGCAGACTTTTGTTCGCGCGTTTAGTTAAGGCAAACACCAAAATGCCAGAGGTCGCCATGTCGAGGCGATGAATCACAAACGGCCCTTCCACATTAGGGAACATCGCTTGTAGGCGCGTATAAGCAGAGTCCTTGATAGTTTTACCTGGCACTGAAAGTAAGCCCGAGGGCTTGTTGACGACGACCATAGCGTCGTCTTGGTAGATTATCTCTAGCTCTTTGTCTTCTGCCCAATTCTCCGCCAATGGGTTAGGTTCGACATCCAGCCCTTGCATCATATGGCCCAAAATCGGCTGACATTTGCTGTTGCACGATGGGTAGAATTTTTTGTGTTGGCGAACTTCAGACTTTGGCGAAACACCCCACCAAAACTCTGCCAGCGCCAGCGGTTTGAATCCGTATTTAAACGCGTATTGGAGCAGTTTTGGCGCAGCACATTCCCCCGCACCTGCTGGTGGGATTGGGTTTGTGGTGTCCGCAAAAATGTCCACCAAGTCGCGTGTCTCGCCATGGCTATTTAGGAAGCGGTATTGTTTATGCAGTTTGTGCTGTAAAGCGTTGGAGAGTGTTTTGCGCTGCTCTTTCAGGTGAGCAAGTTGCTGCTCTAACTCGGCCAATCGCGCTTCTTTGATTGCAAGCTTTTCATCCCACGCTTGCTTTAAGTATTTGAGAACGTTTTTCTCGGCGACACTTTGCTTACCCAACTCATCCAACAAGATTTTGAGGTCACCGGCATTGAGTGTTTGCTCGCCCTGTTGGCGCTGTCGTTTGCGTGCTGCGCGGCCGTCGATCATCACTTGGCGCTGTGTTTGCTCCTCTTGCTGATAAGCGGCTCGGTCGGCTTGGATTTGCGCTTTAAGATCCGCTAATTCCGGATTCGCAGCACAGGTTTTGTACTCCGCATTGGCGGCGTTGATGGCATCCGTTTCTGCGCGGAAGAAGCCTTCATCGGTCAGCATGTCGTACACAGGAGGGACAAATCCTGGAATCAAGTTTTGGTCAGCAATTTTGCCAGAAAACGCACTTAAAAAGCCGAGCTCGCCTTGAGGGCTTTTTACCAGCAATACGCCAAACATTTTGCCTCGCCCCGTTTCTTCATTAACCAAACCAAAATCGTGTTCGAAGTCGGTTTGCGCTAATAAGTGCTGTTGCAATTGCTTTGCGGCCAAAACGCAAAGAGGATGCGGCGTGTAGTAGAACGGAAACGTAAACTGCGTTGGTAATTCATAGTCAGAAGTATCAGCAGTAAAACGAGTAAAACAATGTTCAGGCGAGTGCATGGTGGGTATCCGCGCGAGTAAAAATTCGAGCGAGGATTGTACCTGTTTGAGTCAGGATTGCCATGTCGGTGTTGGCACTCGCTCTTGGATTAAGAACAAGAGCGAGTGGGGAAGAGCTTATTGCAGTTTTCGTAATGCAAGCTTCCACTGTGCCGGTTTGTCGTAGTAGGTCGAGTGCGGCAAGGTCAAGTACTCGCCATTTACTTCTGCAATCAGGGTTGGATAACCACCAACGTGTAACTGGCGCATCAACTGTCGGCTGGAGCGAATTCTTTCGTTTAGCTCGGCTTCGCTTAACGTCATGTTTTGCTCCCACGCATCGTTTGCTAAGCCTAGCGATTCTGCAATGGCTTTGAGCGTCGATGCTTCATTCACTTTTAACCCGAGCTGATAATGCGCGGATTGGATGGCCTTTAGCATGTGCCATGGATTCAGCTCCATTTTCTCCGCACTCAAGATCGCTTGTGTTGGTAGGTAAGAATCAAGAACAAACGCATCTTCGCTTTTCACGCGTTGCAGATATGCTTCACCAAACGTTGCTCCGGTTTCGGTTGCGATACGAGCGTCACTGTTGATGATGTGCTGACGAAATTCAGGTTCAATCTCGCGTTTCTCGATCATGCCGCCGGGATGAAGCTCGACCTTAAATTGAGAGGTGTCCATCAAGGCTTCGATGAGTGGTGATGCCCCGTAGCACCAACCACACATGGGATCGAAGAAGTAATGCACGGTTACCATGACATTTCACCAGTATGCACTTTCGCACCGATTTCTAACGCGATTGGCAATTGAGCTTTTGGGTATTTCGCTGACATGGTGTCAATGAGTTGAGCACTGTTATTGCTGTGTTTTTTCGCTTGCTGAAAATCCTGCAAGTATTGTTGCGAGTAGCGAATGGTGTCTGCGTTCAGCTTTGTGCCTGCTTTCATGTGACCAGGAATGACCACTTGAGGTTTAAGCGCAAGCATCTCGCTAAGCTGCTGCTCCCAAGCATTGATAGCGGTTTGGTCAGCGGCATCTGCCATCCATAAATGCACGTTTGAGTACACGGCTACGTTACCCAGAATCGCTTTGTTATCTGGAATCCATAGGTAAGGGCGGTGTGCTGATGTGCCATGGTTACCACGGATTTCAATCTTATGACCTTCTAGCTCTAATGATGCTTTGTCGTACGCGACAGGGATCACTGGTTTTACCGGTGCGTTTACGCCAAGTTTTGGTCCCCAGTACGCCAGCTTTCCAGCCAACTTCTCTTTAATAATTTTTTGAACCGCTGGCGTTGTGATGATCTGCGCATCAGGGAACTCTTGGTGTAAGGCCTCTGCGCCAAAGTAGTAATCTGGGTCCGCTTGGCTGATGAAAATGGTTTTAAGCGTTTTGCCTGAGTCCAACACTTTGGCGGCAATGCGCATCGCGTCAGCTTTGGTGAAGCCAGTGTCGATGACCATGGCATCAGTCTTACCGTATACCAAGGTTGAGTTAACGTGGAAGCTGTTACCGTCGGCGTTGTAAACCTCAAGAGTAAGGGGAGAGTGGTTTGCCGCTAGAACAGGGCTTGCCATTAAAATGGATGCAGCAATCAAAGTGAATTTTTTCATAATAAGCTCCTAAAGAATTTGGGGCCAAGCGACCATGGCTTGGGAACGGGAGCTATATTAGGAAATTGATACGCTCGGAAAAATACACAATAATGTGCATCACTATTTCTTATTTCGAGCAAATGTATGGACAGAGTAACGGCAGCAAAAGTATTTGTGGATGTGGTGTATTCTGGCAGTTTTACCGCGACCGCCGAGCGGTTAGACATGTCTCGGCCAATGGTGACTCGTTATGTAGAGGCGATGGAGAACTGGTTGCAAACTCGTTTGTTGCACCGCACCACGCGCAAGGTGTCGCTCACCACCGCAGGGGAGCGCAGCTTGCCTCAGATTGAGCGCTGGTTAAAACAGGCCGATACGTTGACGTCGAACATTGCCGTTGATGGTGAGCTGTCCGGAAAAATCCGTCTCGCGTCTAGCACTTCATTTGGGTTCTCACAGTTGATCCCAGCAGTAAACAGTTTTATGCAAAAGCACCCCAAAGTGCATATCGACATAGATCTGCAAGATTCAGTGAGTGATCTAACTGAGCAACGCATCGATCTGGCAATCCGAATTGCGTCAGATCCCGATCCTTCTTTGATTGGTAAGCCGATTGCGGTGTGTGAATCGGTGTTGGTGGCATCGCCGCAATACTTGCAAACTCATCGCGCGATCGCGCATCCGCGAGATTTATCTTCACACGACTGTTTGGGTTACAAAAACTTTGAGCGTCACGTGTGGCATTTGTCTCAGGGCGACCAGTTCGAATCGGTGGGAATTGAGTGTCGTTTAACCAGCAATGAGGCCACGGCGTTATTGCATGGCGCTTTGCAAGGCATGGGTATTTCGATGCTGCCAACCTATTTGAGCAATATCTATCTGCAATCGGGTCAGCTTGAGTCGGTGTTGCCGAATTGGAAGCCAAATGATCTCAACATTTACGCGCTGTATTCATCGCGTAAACACTTGTCTCCTGCGGTGAGAGCCTTCATCGATCACAGTGAAGATTACTTTAAACTGCACCCTTGGTAATCGCGAAAGGCGTCGTCATCCCGACTTGAGATTCATACAAGATCCTGTACCTTACATGGATATATTTTTCGCAGCGTCATTTAGAGTTTTAGTTAATGTCACAAGTTCGCATCAAATTTATTGCTTCCGATATGGACGGCACTTTGCTTGACCAATACGGTCGTTTGGATCCAGAGTTTTTCGATCTGTTTTTGCAACTGGAAGAGCAAGGCATTTTGTTCTCCGCTGCGTCTGGTCGTCAGTATTACAGCCTGCGAGACACGTTCGCGCCAATCAAAGAGCGAGTGTTGTATGTGGCCGAAAACGGCACCTTGGTGATGTACCAAGACAAAGAGCTCTACAGTTGCACCATTCCTAAAGCGGAAGTGGCGGAGATTGTGAAAGCGGCTCGTGAAATTGACGGGGCGAACATCGTATTGTGTGGCAAGCGCTCGGCATACATCGAAACGCATGATCAGCAATCGCTGGAAGAATTTCAAAAGTACTACCACCGCTGTGAATACGTGCCGGATTTGCTTGAGGTCGAAGACGAGTTCATCAAGGTAGCAATTTGTCACTTTGACGGTTCGGAAGAGCTCCTGTTCCCGACCATGAACGCGAAGTTTGGCGCAACGCATAAAGTTGTAGTGAGCGCAAAAATTTGGCTGGATGTGATGAATGCCGAGGCCTCTAAAGGCGCGGCCATTCAGCACCTTCAAGAGACGATGAATTTTACTCCGGCAGAAACCATGACGTTTGGTGATTACCTCAACGACCTTGAAATGCTGCAAGTCAGTGAGCATTCGTACGCGGTTGCCAACGCGCATGAAGAGATTAAGAAAATCGCTCGTTATTCTGCGCCAAGCAACCAAGAGGCAGGGGTACTAAAAGTGATTAAAGAAAAAGTGTTAGCGAAGTAACGTTCATCCATTCAACGGTACTTTCTTCTTAACGTAAAAAGCCCCGCAGTGCATGCGGGGCTTTGTTTTTTTGTGTGGTGGGAGGGGGTAGTAATGTTCCCGTTTTTTAGCGCACGTACTTAGCGGTTGCGCTGACTAAAAAATGCTGCAACTTTCCATCCGATTTTGGTACCCACAAGTCGTTGTGGTATTGGTAGATACGGCCATTGACGGTCACAGACAAGGTGTTATCACCCGTTTGTTCCATGCGAATAAACTGATCCGAAGTGACCAAAAACGGCTCTTGTTCTTCAATGCTCTGGCCCGTTGCCAATACGAAGTAGCCGAATCGGTTGCCAGCATCCGGATCGGTTGAGTAGATTCGATGCCCAACGAGGCTGTAGTCGTCGTTGAGTGCCTGCTCAAGCGTTTTTTGCCCGATGGTTTCGTGTGATGGGATAAATACCCAAGCCAACACACCTGCCGCAATGACTGCTATTAGAAGCAGTACTTGCATGAACTTTCTCATCATAAATACCGTTTAACGTTGAAATTTCATTTTGTACATGCGCTTATCCGCTATGCTGATAAGAAAGTCAACATTGTTACTGTCTTTTGGGTATTGCGCTAAGCCCATGCTGGTTGATAGTGTTGCGACGTTGTCGGAGTTTAGTATTGGCGCATCAAATACCGCATTGATATGCTCACGAACGCCTTCTTCATCAACATGCTCCCCTTCGAGGATGACGGCGAACTCATCGCCTCCCATGCGATAGACGGTAAAATCATTCAACGCCATAGATTTAAGCCGTCTAGCAATTTCACGCAGTACGGTGTCTCCCACTTGGTGACCGTGTGTATCGTTGACACTTTTAAAACCATTTAAATCTAAAATCCACAGAGAAAAAGGCCTTTTCTCTTGAGTGAGCTCATTCAGGTTGATAAATAGTGCATTGCGATTTCCAAGATGAGTCAGTGGGTCGCTGAGCGCCAGTTTTCTATGGAAATGGGATTCACGATAAAAGAAATAAGTCAGAGACAGGATCGACAAAACGAATGTAGCAAACAGCATATACTGCGCTTGCATTAACCGTTGCGTTTCTCCTTTCTGTGCCTCATAGACTTTGCTGCTTAGGCGAAAGTTCTGATTAACGAAATCGACCAAGCTTAAGTACAGTGTTTGAGTGGATCGATAAAATTGAGCCGCAGCTTGGCTATCGCCAGTTCTTGCTTCAACTAATTGCGCTTCCAGACCCTGAAATTCCTCAAACAGATCAATGAAATACTGATGCATATTATTTCGAGAGAAAAAAGTGTAGGCTTCATTACTACTAATTAATAAATCGAATCTACTCCAGGCCAATTCATATTGCAGCTCTGCACCTTCGATATTTAATACATTTTCATCGACTCGTCTCGCTTCTCCGACAAGTTCCGAAAGCTCTTTAGAGAGTTGGAATAAAAACCAGGTTGCTTGTTTTTGCTCATTATTAAAGTTTTGTGACAGTGCGCGTGTCTGCTGCAGAAGCAATACATTTGCGAGAAGCAAAGAAGTGGCAAACACCACAAGCAACATTTTACTGGTTGTAGAGTATTGTGGTGCTCTCTGCTTTTGATAGGTGGGTTCTGATAACTTCATTCTTATTATTTTGCTTTCATCTCATTTACTTGCCAGACCATTTGCGCGTGATATTTATTGTAGTTGAGCTCAGGATAGAGGCTAAGAGAGTATATTACCCAAAATGGCCCCTTATTCCTGACTTTTATATAGTGTTGATCTTGTTGGTAAGCCAGTATTGGTTGGTATCTAAGAATGTCTTGTCGAGACAGTGTCGAGTGATAGTCATTCAAGCTACTGACATCAACTTGTTCTGGCACTTTGCCATAGACGTGGGTGAGGAGCGTGCTAAGTTTGACCCCAAGAAATTCAGAAGAAGCAGGGATCCAAGGCAGCGTGGTTGTGTAGCTGGTGGTTGGTAAAGATTGAATCTCTTCCAGTTTTAATGTGACACTAGGTTGTTGGCTACTGCTAAATACGATCGTACTTGCAGATAAGAATGGCGCAACAAAAAACAGACCTAGCGCGACTATCTTTTTCATCATATGCCCTTTGAGTTTTATTCTTTTTGCTGAGCTAGGACAAAGGTGCTAGCGGTACTTTATTTGTAATTGTAATAATAGAGCCAACCGGATGAGATTTTATAATATGTTATGTTTGAAAAGTAACTGTCGGTTTACTGTACGTCAAGGTTATTAAGTGACTTCTTAATTAAAAGGTCAGAAATATGCGTTATTATTTCGCTCTATAACGAATTCGTGTCAGTTCGCAGATTTTTAATGGAAATTAATCCTATTTTCAACCGATGAATTGTATTGTGAATGAGAATTAGAAGGGTTAATGATTGAGGTATAAGCAAATCCGATTTCATCCTTACATTGTTCTCTATCTTTATTCCAATGTTATTTAAGATTGGTATGTTAATACACACCAAAAATAAAGCCACCTAGGTAGGTGACTTTATTTTTTAATTCATCAAGTTACTTCTATGAATTAGGCAAACAAATACTTCGCATGGAAGTTGAGATGATCGTCAATAAAGCTTGAGATGAAATAATAGCTATGGTCGTAACCAGATTGCATTCTTAAGTTCAGGTTTGAATCATGCACTTTTGCTGCAGCAACCAGCGCTTCTGGCCTAAGTTGCTCGTTAAGGAATCCATCAGCATCACCTTGATCAACCAAAATAGGAAGTGGTGATGGTTTTTGCTTGAGAAGCTCACTTGCATCGTATTGCTTCCAGCTTTCAATATCTTTGCCTAAGTAAGCAGTAAAGGCTTTTTGTCCCCAAGGGCATTGGACTGGGTTACAGATAGGGCTAAACGCCGATATTGAGCGATATTGTTCTGCGTTTTTCAGACCAATGGTTAATGCTCCGTGACCTCCCATGCTGTGCCCAGAAATGGATTTTACTTCTGAGACAGGGAAATTGCTTTCAATGATCTCTGGTAACTCTTTAGTCACGTAATCGTACATGAAGTAATGCAGTGACCAAGGTGCTTGAGTCGCATTAAGGTAAAAGCCAGCTCCTTTACCCAGGTCATAGTTTTCATCGTCAGCGATACCTTCGCCTCTTGGACTCGTGTCCGGAGCAATGATCGCAATGCCAAGCTCGGCCGCCATACGAAATGCGCCCGCTTTCTGCATAAAGTTTTCATCGGTGCAGGTTAAGCCCGACAACCAGTACAAAGCGGGTACGGGGTTCGATTTAGTGGCATTCGGTGGTAAGAAAATCGCAAAGCGCATCGTGCAGTTTAGGGCTTTGGATTCGTGTGTATATTGTTTGTGCCAACCGCCAAACACTTTGGCCTGGCTTACATTTTCAATGGTCATGAATAAACTCTCTAACAACAGAATGAATTCAGGCTCCCCAAAAGGAGAGCCTGAGGCAGCATTATTGATCCATATGAATAACAGTACGGATGCTCTTACCTTCGTGCATCAGATCAAACGCTTTGTTTACGTCAGCCAATCCCATTGTATGAGTAATGAACTCTTGCAAGCCAAACTCACCAGCCATGTAACGGTTTACGATTTCTGGAAGCTCAGAGCGGCCTTTAACACCACCGAACGCACTGCCACGCCATACACGACCAGTTACGAGCTGGAATGGACGAGTTGAGATCTCCTGACCTGCACCCGCAACACCGATGATCACCGACTCACCCCAACCTTTGTGACAACACTCAAGTGCCTGACGCATCACGTTTACGTTACCGATACATTCGAATGAGTAGTCAACACCACCGTCAGTCATTTCAACAATCACTTCTTGGATAGGCTTGTCGAATTTCTGTGGGTTAATCACATCGGTTGCGCCTAGCTGTTTTGCAAGATCGAATTTGCTTTCGTTGATATCGATACCGATGATGCGGCTTGCACCCACCATGCGTGCACCGATGATCGCTGAAAGACCGATACCACCCAGACCAAAGATCGCAACCGTGTCGCCTTTTTCAACTTTTGCCGTATTCATAACTGCGCCCATACCGGTTGTTACGCCACAACCTAACAGACACACTTCTTCAAGTGGTGCATCTTTGTTTACTTTCGCTAGCGAGATTTCAGGGAGTACCGTGTACTCAGAGAAAGTAGAACAACCCATGTAGTGGAAGATGGTTTCACCGTTGATAGAAAAACGGCTTGTACCATCGGGCATCAGACCTTTACCTTGTGTTTCACGCACGGCCTGACAAAGGTTGGTTTTGCCCGATTTACAGAACTTACACTCGCCACATTCTGCGGTGTAAAGAGGAATCACGTGGTCGCCAACCTCAACGCTGGTAACGCCTTCGCCCACCATTTCAACAATACCGCCACCTTCGTGACCAAGAATAGAAGGGAAGATGCCTTCTGGATCGTCGCCTGACAGAGTGAACGCATCAGTATGACAAACACCTGTTGCGACGATGCGCACTAGCACTTCACCCGCTTTAGGAAGCTGTACATCCACTTCTTCCATTTTCAGTGGTTCGCCAGCGGCCCATGCAACCATTGCCTTGGATTTGATGTGAGTTTGACCAGGTTTGATTTCAACAGTCATTGGATTTTCCTTTATATTCTCAGTATATGGAGTGACGTAATAAGCGTAGTTAAGGTTTGCTTACTGCGCTGCGTCGTTTTGCTGGTATCCATTCTAGGTGTTTCAATAAAAATGATAATCCGTCCATTTTGAAAATGATTTTTACATATACGTAATAATGTTAAGGTGAATGGACAACAAGAGTGTGATGCCTCCTCAAAGCGGAAGGGAAGCGGAAAAGGCAGTTGACCTGAAGTTAGGTAGAGGGGCTAGAGTAGAACGCAATCAACCCATCAGCGAAGTAAGAGTGATTATGAACAAGACGGATCTGAATGCCTATTTAACCAAGCTCGGTTTGCCAAGAGAGCTACCTGCCGATTTAGAAACATTACATAAAGTACACGTGGCACAGCACCGCAGCCTGCCGTTTGAGAACTTTGATATTGCGTTGCAGCGCGGCATCTCTGTTGAGATTGAAGACATCATTCAAAAAACGGTGTATCACTCTCGCGGTGGTTACTGCTTTGAATTGAATGGCTTAATGCTTGAGGTACTCAATACTCTCGGATTTGAAGCACGCAGTTTACTAGGACGTGTGCATGTGTCGGGCACACCAACGGGCCGTAGTCATCAAATCACGTTGGTAACGCTGGATGAACAAGCATGGATTGTCGATGTGGGCTTTGGCTCAAATACGCCGCGCGCGCCATTGCCGTTTATCCTCAACCAAGTGATTCAAACGGATTTACAAACCTTCCGCTTTGTCGAAGATGCTCAGTTTGGTTACTTCCTTCAAGTGTTGTCAACGGACGGAACGGACACGTGGAACAACCTTTATAGCTTCGATTTAGAGTTTGTATTTGCGGGTGATATCGCGTGTGGCAACTTTTTTACCTCCACTTCTCCTCACTCGCGTTTTACCAGTGCAAGAGTCGCGGCGAAAGCAACAGAAAGTGGGTTGGTGACATTGCTTAACTACACACTCAAATACACCAGCCAAGGTGAGCAGACAGAATTGGAGTTAGAGCCGGGCCAAGCCTATTTGGATGCATTGAAAGAATACTTCGGCATTGAGCTTGATGCGCAGTACGGCGATCTTCGTCCGTTGCCTGATGCGTAAAATTCTCCCGTTTTCAAAGCGTAGCGCGACGAGAACATTTTCATCACTATTTGTCTAAAAGAGGTCGACAGGAATACAGCATGGCGAATTGGGAAGGGGTCAGCGAATTTGTTGCTGTGGCAGAAACCAACAGTTTTACCGGAGCAGCAGCTAAGCTGAAAACATCGGTGGCACAAATCAGTCGTCGGGTATCAGCACTTGAAGAACGACTTGCGGTGAAATTGCTGCATCGCACGACGAGAAAAGTCTCCCTGTCTGAAGCCGGACAACTCTATTACCAGCAGTGTAAACATTTGGTGGAAGGGTTAGAACTGGCCGAGCTTGCCGTAACGCAAATGCAGACCGAACCGCGCGGTTTACTGCGCGTGACGGCTCCTGTGACTTATGGGGAAATGAACCTCGCGCCGCTTTTGCATCAGTTTTTGGAAAAGTACCCGCGTGTGGATCTCGATTTAGTGCTGACCAACCAAAAGCTGGATTTGATTGAGCAAGGTGTGGACGTGGCGATTCGTCTTGGCCGCTTGCAAGATTCCAGCATGATTGCCAAGCGTCTTTCCTCACGTCAAACCTACGTGTGTGCCAGTCCGATGTACTTGGAGCGTTTTGGTGAGCCACATACGTTGTCGGAATTGGGACGGCATCAGTGCTTGGTTGGCTCGGTCGACTATTGGCACTTTAAGGAAAATAAACGCGATAAATCTTTACGCGTGTCGGGACGAATTAAATGCAACAGCGGTTTTGCTTTGGTGGACGCAGCGAAACGCGGTCTGGGTTTAGTGCAGCTGCCGGATTATTACGTTCAAGAAGCGTTAGACAGTGGTGAGTTAGTCGAGGTGCTAACCGATTACCGCGACGATCGCGAAGGCATTTGGGCGTTGTATCCGCAAAGTCGCAATTTGTCGCCAAAAGTACGGTTATTGATCGACTTTTTGGCGCAAGAGCTTGTTGATTAGCGGTTTAAAGTGCCTCATTACAAGGTATGTTGCTAAAACGCCCGGTGATGCCGGGCGTTTTTATTAGGATGAGAGCTGGAATCGAATAGACATGAACCACTATTGGTTGGATTCCGCGTCTTCACGTTTAATCACTTTGTGCCCATCTTCAGACACGCCTTGCTTCCAATAGCTGCTGATGTAGATATTCTCGCGATCGACTTCTTTCTCATTGCGGAAATATTGGCGCAGCGCACGCATTGAATCGAACTCACACGCACACCATATCGAAGCGTTACCATCTAACCACTCGAGTTCGCGAACGCTATCAGCCAAGGCTTGCCCTTCGGTTAACCAAATCAACTCCATGCCTGCTGGCGCATGTAGGGGTTGGATGTCGGCTGGAGACATCACGCTGATCACTGCATAGCCTTTGGCCTCTTCTGGCAACGTACGAACTTTCGCAGAAAGCGCTGGAAGTGCCGTCATATCGGCAGCCATGAAGAACCAATCCGCCTCCGTATTTAAGTTGGAGATGCTACCCGGCCCCACGATGCTGATCGTGTCGCCTTTTTGCGCGGCCATTGCCCAACGTGCTGCAAATCCGCATTGCAGATCTTGCGTTACGTGTCGGACGAAATCCACTTCGATTGAGCTGGTTTCTGGATGAAAGCGTCGAATTGTGTAAGTGCGCATGATTGGTCGGTCGTCTTCTGACAGGATGCTCAGATCCGAGCCACCCATATCGTTAAACAGTAATTTGATGTAACTGCCTTCGCAGTCACGAGGAAAGTGGCTCAGCGCCTCACCTTGCAAGGTAATGCGCTGCATGTTTGGAGTAATTGTCTCTGTGTCTGTGACAACAATCGTTTTAGGTTGAGGCTTCTTCTTCATCTTTGACTCTACTCGATAATTATTCTCTTTCTCATTTAAGGTTATCAAGATCTCTCATAAGAGGGTAGTGTCTTTATATAAATTTACACTGTGAATTGAGCTGGATTATTGGAGTATTGCAGTGGTACTGGGGACTGGGGCGAGCAAAATACGTAGAAAAAATAAGAAAGGGCACGCCAACATGCCCTTTCGAACTTAACGATGTAAAGGCTTACTGAGTCTGCTCAAGTAAATGTGTTTTTAGGAATCTATCCATCGCTTGGTAACCATCAAGACGGTTCTCCAAAGAGCGGAATCCGTGCCCCTCATTTTCCTTCACGATGTATTCGACCTCGACGCCTTGTTCGCGCAGTGCATCAACGATTTGGTCTGACTCGCTCTTCACCACGCGTGGATCTTGTGCACCTTGTAGGACCAATAAGGGTGCCTTAATTTGGTCGACATGGAACACTGGTGAGTAGGCTTTCATCATTTTCGCATCTTCAGGATCATTCGGATTGCCTACTTGCTCGTGTAACATTGCAAGGAATGGTGCCCAATAAGGTGGAATGGAGTCCATAAAGGTAAATAAGTTAGATACGCCAACGTAGTCGATTCCGCACTTATATAAATCAGGAGTGAATGTCACCCCCGCCAGAGTTGCGTAGCCGCCATAAGAGGCACCATAAATACATACGTTGCCATCTTGTGCGTAACCTTGTTCGGTAGCCCATTTGACACCGTCGGTAATGTCATCCTGCATGGATTGTCCCCATTGCTTAAACGACTTCTCCCAAAACTCGCGACCATAACCAGTTGAGCCCCTGAAGTTCATTTGCAGCACTGCGATACCGCGGTTAGCGAATAATTGCACCTCAGGCTGAAATCCCCAGTGATCACGAGCCCATGGACCACCGTGCGGGAGCACAAGCAAAGGCAGATCTTTGGCTTCTCGACCCTTCGGCAGCGTTAGGTACCCATGAATGGTATCTCCATCGCGAGCGGTGTATTGGATAGGCGTCATCTTCGCCATATGTTCTGGCTTATGCCATGGAGCGTTTTCTGCCAATTTCTCCAATTTGTCTGCTTTACGATCGTAGAAGTAGTAATTTGGTCGATCGACATCGCTGTAGGTGACGACAATCATTTTACTTTCATCTCGCGTCGCACTGGTTACAGAAATTTCTACATTTGGCAGTTTCTCTGAGAGGCGTTCGAAGGTTTGTTGGTAGGAATCATCTAAGAAGTGATAGTGGTTTTTATCTGTCACGTAAGAGACTGAAACCAGCTTATTAAGCGCTTCAGAGTAATGAGCGCTATTCACGTCAACTTCCGGATGAGAGAAGATTTCTCGTATTTCTTTATTGGCTTTTACATCGTATTCAACGATGGCTGATTTATCACGCGTAATTCGTGATGCCACATATAAGTTTTTGTTGTCCGGCGTGAATGAAATGGGGCTAAAGCTCTCTTTGAAAGTGAGATTCTTTAGCGGCTTAAATTCATCTTCAACCGTATCGCGATATAAAACGGAGGTATTAACACCATCTGATGTGGTGATGACACGAATGTTGCCATCGTGATCGGTACCCCATGAGCGCACATTGCCCGGGTTTTGCGCGACGAGAGTATTTTCGCCTGTTTTTAGATTATGTCGATAAACATCAAAGACTTGTGGGTTACGCTCGTTACTCGAAATCAAAATGTCATCGGGTTGATTGTCTAGCGTGTCGATAACGTATGCCACAACACCGGATGTCGGTGTGATGGTTTTCTCTTCGCCTGTTTTGACATTAACCGTCACGAGATAAAAGTTCTCATCTCCTCCCGTATCACGAGAGTAAATTACGGTGTCTTCGCCAACCCAGTAGTAGTATGCGATGTCGCGCCCTGTTACGGATGTGACGCGTTTTATCTGATCGGGGTTATCTGTGGGATAAACAAAGACGTTCTTACGGTCTTGCCATGGCTTCATCATTGAGATGTAGTCACCAGCAGGAGAGATTTGATAGCTAGAAACTTCGCTGTTTTTAAAGAAATAATCCACTGGATACTCGGGTGGAATCATTTCAGCATTGGTTGTGGTGGATGTTTGACTGCAACCCGCCAATAATAATCCAAAAGTGGCAGCAAGAATAAGCTTGCGAGTGTGCATTGTGTAACGCTCCTTGTGTAAAGGGCCTTAAGCTCATGAGCTTTTGGCCAGGGTGATAGATTCATCGCAGTTACTGCGAGCAAGCAACGAACATTAAAATAGCTGTGGCTTATGATTAGTGTGCTTTTAATAAATAGCGCATTGCTTCGCTACTATGACCCTGGCATTGTCCAAAAGTGGCGTTAGATTGTGATTATTGATTCAGTATCTACCTGAACTTTGTATTAGATCACGGTTTTACGGCTATTTTGTCTTCTATATCATTGGGATAGTCGACAGCAGTAAAAGCGCTGCCATCCCATAGTTAAACCCTTTTACACGCCTAGATGTGGTCAACCAGCGTTGAAGTTGCATGCCTGCCGCGGTCCAAAATGTTACCGATGGCAAGTTAGCTAAGCAGAAGATACCCGCGATAAAAGTCAGCTCTAGCCATGCGCCACCGCTGCTGTACACGGTAATAGCCGTTAACGCCATCGACCAACCCTTCGGGTTCACCCATTGGAATGCCACCGCCCCTAAAAAAGACATTGGGCGAAAATCGTGTTTTGCTTCGGTTTTGCCGCTCGTGGCGATTTTGTACGTCAAGTACAGCAAATAACTCAAGCTCAATACTTTCAAAATGGAGTGAGTAATCGGGTAAGCGTTGAAGAGACTCATCAAACCAATGCCTACTAAAATCAGCATGGCACCAAAACCGAAGGTAATGCCCAACATGTGTGGAATGGTGCGTTTAAATCCAACATTTGCCCCTGAGGTCATCAACATAATGTTATTGGGACCCGGCGTAAAAGTGGAGACAAAAGCGAACAACGCCAAAGCGCCCAGTTGATGATATTCCATAGATTGTTCCTTGAATCAGTTCTCGATAAGTTGAGAACAACTATAAGTAGAACTGAGGTCAATATTGTGCTTTTATTTGATGATTAGAAACTAAATAAGCAATGAAACATCATCATGGATAGATTTGACGAAAGAATATTGCAAGTGCTCAAACGAGACGGAAGAATCTCCAATGTGGAGCTGTCGGAACGCGTTGGTTTATCTCCGTCTGCAACCTTACGCCGAGTGCAAGATTTAGAGCGTAAAGGCGTGATCAAAGGCTACCGAGCAGTACTGGATAATCAGCAACTTGGCGTGGGTTTTGTCGCTTATGTGTCGATTGGTTTGGCCTCGCACTCTAAGCAAGCACAGCTTGGTTTTGAAGAACACGTGCGCTTTGTGGATGAAGTGGTGGAATGTCACAATATTACGGGAGCTAATGAATATTTAATACGCGTAGAAACGCAAAGTTTAGCCGCATATAAAGCGTTCCATGCCGATGTACTGGGTGAGTGTGAGCACGTCAAGTCGATCACAACCATGGTGGTAATGGACACACCGAAAGACGAACGTTAGTCGGTCAAGAGTGGCATGGTTTTGTGGCACATGAATTTGAAGTGACTCGAAAGAGTCAGTCGAGTATGAGATAAGTACACAACAAATGCTGGAAAGCAGATGGCACTCTTACAATTTCCACCTTTATTCTCACCTTCGAAATAATCTCATCCTGCTAGTTTTGCTTAAACCGCTTGTGTTCATGAGCGGCGAGTCAGCAAATTTAAGGATGAACGATGAAATCACATGTAACACTTCCTCTTTTGAGCTTAAGCGCTGTTGCCGCATTGAGCTCATTTAACGTCAACGCCCACGGCTGGGTAGAATTTCCAAGTGCTCGTCAGAATACGTGTTATTTAGACGGTGGTTTTTGGACCAATGAGATCCCCAACCAAGCGTGTAAAGCGGCTTTTGAAGAATCTGGTGCTTACCCGTTTGTGCAACGCAGTGAAATTGCAGCAAACGTACCAAATTACCGAGATATGGAGCATGTTAAAGCCGTAGTCCGTGACGGCGAACTGTGTTCTGCCGGCGATGCCGCTAAGAAAGGCTTGAACATTCCTTCTCCAAACTGGCAGCGCACCAATGTTACGCCAGATGCAAATAACCAGATTGAATTGGTGTTTTACGGCAAGGCGCCGCACAACCCATCATACTGGGAATTCTATCTCACCAAGCCGACCTATGATGATTCAAAACCGCTTACTTGGAGTGATTTAGAGCTGATCGACACCGCTGGTGACGTGTATGTTGATGCGGAAAAACGCTACCGTATTCAGGTGACTTTCCCAGCTGAGCGCTCGGGCGATGCAGTGCTTTATACTCGTTGGCAGCGCATTGATGTGGCTGGTGAAGGTTTCTACAACTGTAGTGACATTACGTTAAACGGAACAGGTACGACGCCGCCGACTGACCCCGTTGATCCAACCGAACCGGGTAATAATCTGACATCTCTGGGCTACTTTGTTCAGCAAGGTTTTGGACCAGTAGAAGCGGGTGACACCATCCGTTTCCGTACGTTTAATGCGACAGGCAATGAAATTGTTGATATTTCACTGCCAATCAGCGCAAACAATACGACGACTTGGGCGGCAGAAATTGCGGATCAATTTAACGCGCAGCAAACGGGCGATTGGTATGTAGGCATTTGGCATCAAGAGATGAACCACTACATGTTCGATAGTAAGAACGTGAATGCGAACCAAGTATTAGCGCCAAGCGCAGACTTCAGTTATGCGTTGTCACTGATCAAAGCGGATGTACCGCCACCAGTTGAACCAACCAACTTGTGGGACAAGACGGCCGTTTACGACCAAGGTGATGTGGTGACGCACAACGGTAAAGAATGGACTGCCCAGTGGTGGACGTCTGGTGAGGAACCAGGCACAACGGGTCAATGGGGGGTATGGCGTTAAGCCAGTTATTCGGGCCCTGATCAATAAAACCCTTCTCATGTGAGAAGGGTTTGTTTTTTCAGTCTAAAACGACCACTTTGGTGGAGTGGTTGTCTTGAAAATCAGAGCACATATCGTTATTCGCTTGCTCTCCACTCGATCCAGTTGAGCATCGCATAGTCTGCCAGTTTGAGCATCGGAATGTCTTCGTGTGTATCACCGTAGGCATAAATAGACTCAAACTCGTCGAGCGAAAACGCCGCCTTAACGCGCGAGACTTTTCTTTCTAAACTGCAATCACCTTGCTGGTAAAAGCCACTCAGTTTTGGCTGTTCTGAGATCAGTTCACTGCACAGCAAGCGGTAACCGTTCGCTTCACACCAAGGCTTGAGATACGCATTGAGTGATGCTGACACCACCACAATGGTATCGCCTCTGTGTTGATGCCACGCCAACCTTTCCATCGCTTCTGGCCGTAAGTACAGCGGGATCACTTCATGGGCAAACTGAGCGCCAATCGCTTCAATTTGCTGCGTTTCTTTCCCTGAAAATGCAATAAAACTGCTGAGCGGACGCATAAGACGAGCGGGTAACACTCCGAGTTTGTACAGCGCATAAAATGGCATGATAGCGACCTTTCCTACTCGCTTGCGCAGGCCATAAGCAGAATAGTGGAGGAAAAGGCTAAACATATCCTCTCGGGTAATGGTGCCATCAAAATCAAACAGTGCCAGTGACGGCTTGGTAGTATCGAGCAAATTCAGCGCCTATTTTTCGATTTAAGATCGTTTTGTGTTTATTGATAAAACACTGCCAACCAAATGGTTTCTTGCGTTGGGTCAGTCCAGCTCACTTTGTGTTTAGTATGAGCTGGAATCGTAATGTGATCGCCTGCCTCAAGTCGTTTCACTGCACCTGATTCAAAAGTCAGCTCTCCAGTTCCTTTAAGAACCAATACCCATTCATGTTCTTCTTGATCGTACCAGCCACTTTTGGGCGAGGTTTGCCCTGTTGAGACAATGCGTTCTATACGCAGGTTTTTGTGGGTCAGCAGGTCTTCGAACACTTCCTCGTCGAGGTTATTCGGTAAGTCTTTAAACAGGTTCATGGCCTTTCCTTAGATAATGATCAGTCCAAAAGGCGCAAGCAATTGCTCTTGTTGCCAATCACAAATTTAACACCAAACAGAGAAACGCGGCGAACATCTAGCCCGTCTAGTTCGACATGAGTCAGATCACACTGCTCAACGTTAAAGGTTCCCCATTGTTCTGGCGAGAATTCGCAGCGAGATAAATCCGAGCCTTTGAGAGTTGCCCCTGCGAGGTTCGCACCGTTCCAACGGTTTTCAAAGAGGTCACATTTTTCTAGTAACACTCGTTCGAAGTTACAGTAGGTGAGGTTGCAGCCAGTAATAAAAGCAGAACAGAAAAACATGGTGTTACTGACGCGATTAGCAAAGTTCGCACCTTGGAAGTTTGCCCCTTTGAGATCGCACTTACGCAGCTCCAAGCCCATACAATTTGCGCCGTTAAACAGGCTCATCGCCAACATACAGTTCGTGAAGCTGGCATCTTTTAAGTTCGCGAAGCGAAAACTACACCCTTCTAGCGCTTTGGATTCGATAAAGCGACAGTCGATGAACTTAGCATCGCGCAGATCGGCATGGTCGAAACTGCACATATAAAAGTGGCAGTTTTTAAAGGTGGCATTCTGAAAATCGTGGTGAGAAAAGTTTTCTCGTTCAAAAATGAGATCGGTTTTTAACATGTCTTCTCCTTAGCTGCGAGCAGACTAGCACTCCAAGTGACTGATTTTCCAGAAAAATAACTTCTTGTATTTCAGTGTTTTACAAACCCCTCAAATCGCAATTTTAAGGGGTCAAACGAGCGTTTTAAGTGGGTTGTTTTTTGAAAATAGAAGACGTAGAGGAAGAAAAAAGTTTTTGCTGGCTACGAGCCCTAGCGAGAGGATTCGTGTTTTTGAGTAGGCATGGCTTCTCACACGCACAGTTTGCATTACAGAATTGTATCCGATTTGCATAATTTGTTGATCGGTATGGCGTTTCTCTATACAAAAAACCTATATTTTTCACAAATTGATTTCCATCAAAATAGTAGGGTTTCTATGTGCTAGATTGCGCGCAGCTCAAAAAAATATAGATGCCCGTGTGCTTCAAGGCGATGAGTTTACTTGAAATCTAAGGCCAGTCAGCAGGCACACCTTTGGGTACGACATAACGAAGCCCTATAAAAGGAAATAAAAAATAGAAAAAAACAAATCTGCAGTCTAGCAGTGGTTGCTGCACTCGTGTCACCAAGTGTTTTCGCTCATAAACAAGGTGACTTCGTTCTTCGTGTTGGTGCGGCGTCTGTCGTTCCTAATGACAGCAGCGATAAGATTCTTGGTTCTCAAGAAGAATTGAAAGTGGATTCAAATACGCAGCTTGGTTTGACGTTTGGCTACATGTTCACAGATAACATCAGCCTAGAGCTTCTAGCAGCAACACCATTCAGCCACGATATCTCAACAGATTTGTTAGGTCTTGGTGATATCGCGGACACCAAACACCTTCCACCAACGCTTATGGTTCAGTACTACTTTGGCGAGCCACAAAGTAAGTTCCGTCCATATGTTGGTGCAGGTCTCAACTACACCATGTTCTTTGATGAGGGGTTCAATAGCACGGGTAAAGGCGCTGGCCTTTCAGATCTTAAGTTGGATGACTCATTCGGTCTAGCAGCGAATATTGGTGTGGACTACATGATCAACGATCAATGGTTCCTCAACGCTGCTGCGTGGTACGCAAACATTGAAACAGAAGCAACTTACAAAGCAGGTGGAGCGAAGCAAAAAACCGACGTCAAAATTAACCCTTGGGTATTTATGATCAGCGGCGGTTACAAGTTCTAAGAAAAACCAGTAGTTACACGCACATTACTATTATTGGCATGACTTTGGGGGCGGTTACGGGGACTGCCCCTCTTTTTTATCCTCGTTTTGATTGCACATCATTTACTCCACTTAGCAACACGTAAAATTGGATCTTTACCTTGCAAATCATTTTATTGTCCGAAGATCGAAAAGTCCTACACTGATCACATAATTGAACAAGTGGACAATATAAATGAGCGACGACATCGCAAAGCATTCTTCCTCCAGATCTAAGCTGGTAAAAACTCTTTTCTTTACTCTCTGTGTTATCGCATTTGGTGCGATGTATTGGTCTTGGCAGTATTCAGATAGTCATCCAAGCACGGAAGATGCCTACGTTAGGGCAAAAATTTTGTCGGTAGCCCCTCAAGTAAAAGGCCAAGTGGTTTCTGTGGATGTCAAAGACTTCCAATCTGTTAACAAAGGTGATCTACTGCTGAAGATTGATTCGCGCCCATATCTGTTGGCAGTGAAGCAGGCAAAAGCGGCATACCAATTGGCGGTCCAGCAACATGACGTTGCCGATAAGCAGGTAACTGAAGCCGTTGCGGGCTTAGATGCGGCGCGCTCTAACCTGACAGAAGCGCAAGTGGAGTACAAACGTACGGATTCCTTGGTGAAACGCAAACTGGCGTCGGACCAAGATTTAGATACGGCGAAAAACAAACTAGCCAATACCCAAGCGAGCCTAGAGCAAGCGCGCGCGACGGTAGAAAAAGCCATTGCGAACCGTGGTGAAGAAGGCGCAGAGGCTGCGGTCGTTCAACAAGCGGCCGCTCAGTTAGCGCAAGCGGAGCTGAACTTGAGTTACACCGACATTACGTCACCAGTGGATGGCATTGCCGGTGAAATCAATACGCACGTAGGCTCGGTCGTTAGCGTGGGTCAAACGCTGTTCCCTGTTATTTTAAAAGACAGCTATTGGGTACGCGCGAACTTTAAAGAAACCGATCTTACGCATATTAAACCTGGCATGCATGCGGATGTGGTGATTGATATGTACCCAGACGTGGTGTGGAAAGCAACGGTAGAACAACTGTCGCCTGCGAGTGGTACATCGTTCTCCTTGATGCCACCAGAAAACGCAACGGGTAACTGGGTCAAAATCAAACAGCGTTTCCCTGTACGTTTGGCATTAGAAGTACCAGCCGATGCGCCGCAACTTCGCGTGGGTGCGAGCTCAGAAGTCACCATTGATTTGCAAAGTAGCATGCAATGAACCATCAAATTACGGCAGACAAACGGGGAATTGCCACCGTCGCCGTGATGCTTTCTGCCATCATGGTGTTAATCGATATGACCGTTGCGAACGTGTCGCTATCGCACATGATGGGCGCGTTGGGCGCAACAGCAGACCAAATTACGTGGGTGCTGACGGGTTACAGCATGGCGGAAGCGATCTTCATTCCGATGACCAGTTTCTGGGTGTCGCGCTTTGGTGAACGCAAAGTCATGCTGGTTGCTGTGATCGGTTTTGTGATTGCCAGTGCGCTTTGTGGGCAAGCACAGTCGCTTGAAGAGATGGTGCTATTTCGCATTATCCAAGGCGCTTTCGGCGCGTCGGTGATTCCATTGGCGCAGTCGACGTTAGTGCAGATTTATCCGTATGAGCAAAAAGGCAAAGCGATGGCAATTTTCTCCATCGGCATTTTGCTTGGTCCTATTTTGGGCCCAGTTGTGGGTGGCGTGATCACCGACAACATTAACTGGCGCTGGATATTTTACATCAACTTGCCATTCGGTTTGATCTGTACCTCTTTGATTTATCGCTATATCCATATCGACAACAAATCCAAACCTAACTTTGACTGGTGGATCATCGGTTACATGGCGTTAGGTGTGGGCGCGTTGCAGTTTGTGTTGGATAAAGGGAACGAAGAAGACTGGCTCAACTCACGCATGATTCAGACGGCGATATTGCTCGCGGTCATGGGATTGGTGATGTGGATCTATCGCAGTTGGAAAACCAAAAGCCCAATAGCGCCATTATGGCTGCTTAAAGACCGAAATCTTATGGTCTCGTCATTGATGATTGCCGTGGTGTCGATGGCGATGTTTGGCCTGACGACTCAACAACCGATGTTGTTGGAAAGCTTGCTGAATTATCCGGTCTCAACCACTGGCTTATTAATGGCACCGCGTGGATTGGCGTCAGCGGCGATGTTAATTTTGGTGATTAAACTCAATCCGCAATTCGATCCCAGAATCAAAATAGTCTTTGGTTTGAGCTGCATCGGGATTGGTAGTTATTTGATGACGCAATACTCACTGCAGATCGATACATTTTGGATTGTGATGCCGAGTATGATTCAGGGGATGGGGCTTGGTTTAACTTTCTCGACGCTGTCCACCTTGGCGTATTTAACGATTCCGAAAGAGCAATCTGTCGCGGCGGCAAGTATTTACAATCTGTTCCGTACCATTGGTAGTTCGTTTGGTATCTCTATCGCCACCACGTTCCAATATCGTGACAGTCAGCAACAATGGCATGCGCTGGGAGAGGGTATTAATCCTTATAATCCTAACTTGCATGACTGGGCGGCCAATCAGGGGCTTTCCATTACCGATCCGGTTGCGTTAGAGCAATACCAACAGATGTTGCAGCAGCAATCGCAAATGGTCGCGTTTGTGCACACCTTCCAGCTTGTGGGAGTGATGTTCGTGATCATGATGCCGATGCTGGTTTTCATCCGGTCGCGTGAATAACAACAAGTTCAGGTGAACTGTGTCAGAGAACGCCTCTCAAGTTGTGTCAGCTTGAGAGGTCGTTTTTTATTGGACGGTGTCAGTGAAAGAAGGACGTTTACTCAAACGTCACTTCATCAAAATGCGGATTGGCTTTGAGCGCGCGCATTGCAACTAATTGTTCAGTCGGGAAGGCGATGTGCTCACCATCCATATCTAAAAACAAGCACTCTTGTCGCTGCATGTCGTAGCCTGTGTCGAACGCGTTGCCCTGATGAGTTTCACCATTTTTTAGTGTGATCTCGATCGGGAGCTTAAACATACAGGCGATTTCAATAAAATCGTATTGGCTGCAAGTCACCATAGTTTTCTCCTTTCAAACCGACGCAGTATTCAGAAGGTTTGAGAACCGTATCCTTAAATAGAAGACGTTTGATTGAAACTGAATCTTCATCTTACACCTCATTTTGGTCACGAAATAGACATACACGCACGTTTTAATAAACCTACTGTTGAGCGTTCGCAAGCGAGACAAAACTACGATATGTCTGAAACGATACTTAAGCGCACATACCTAACGAGTGAACAAAAGCCAAGTTCACTGATTCCGCCTCAAACCTACCATGCGCAGTTGGCGCACCGTGTTCACCACTCGCCTCAATTTGAAAACGGCCGCGTTAAAAACGAGATGCCAAATGTGCCTAGTCCGCAATCATTCTGGCAGGTGTGTTGGAGTTATCTTGGTGGTAGAACGCCGTTGAGTCCTAACGAACATCTGCCACATTCCCCAATTCAACCTACGCAGTTTGCGCAGCGAAGTGAATCGATGCGCCTTGCTTGGCTGGGCCATTCCACTATGCTGGTGGAGGTCGATGGCATTCGAATTCTGACCGATCCGGTATTTGATTACGCTTCTCCGTTCATCGCAAAAGCGTGGTTTGAACGCAATATTCCCAATACTCACGCCAGAGATTGTTTGCCGATTCCTGAAATTATCGTGATTTCGCACGATCATTACGACCATTTAGAAGCATCGACCATACGTTTCTACGCCGATAAGCCCGTGACGTTTTATGTGCCCTTAGGGGTTGGCAAGCATCTGATAAAGTGGGGCGTTTGCGCAGACAACATCGTGGAATTCGATTGGTGGGATAGCGTGCACTATGCTGGAATCGAACTGATTTGTACGCCCGCTAACCATAATTCGGGTCGTACTTATTTCGATAAAAACTCGACCTTGTGGGCTTCTTGGGTCATCAAAGGCAAAGAAGAGACGCTCTATTTTAGTGGCGATTCAGCTTACGATTCGCACTTTTCCGAGATCGCACAGCGATGTGGGCCAATCGACATTGCCTGTTTGGAAGTGGCTGCCGATGTAAAAGGCCAAGGTTATCCGGTCGAAAACTGGGGGCACATGCAGGCTCATCATACCGTGCAAGCGTTTCGCGATTTAAATGCGAAAAAACTGTTGCCAGTACATTGGGCTACATACGAACTGTTTACTCACCGCTGGGACGAACCGATTTTAGATTTGCTTGCCCATTGTCAAAAAGAACATATAACGCTGCTGACGCCAATGCCGGGGGAGAGTTTTTACGTTCATCAAGAACATATAAATAAACAATGGTGGCGAGAAAAAGAAATATGTGAGCCAGATATAATTTTGACTTAATAACATGATCTTACTTCAATAATTATTTTATAAATTAACCTTGTTATTTTCAGAATATAACAAGGTTTTTACTGGTCATTGAAATTCAAAATTTCCATAGGTTCACTTTCCAATTGTGATCTCACGCTTTTATAAATCGATTGGTGTCATTTTTTGATACTTTTCATCTGAAAATTTGCGCTCTTATCAGAAAAGTTTTAGTAAAAATCTTTGCCATCTTAATTTTACTCTTCAAAACAATTATACTGACTATTATCTTGATAAGCCCATAGTGCAATGGCCATAACTTGTTCAGGGTGGGTAAAATGCGTCCAGTTAAAGAAAAGTAAAAAATTTTAATGGATAAGATATGTTTTACGCCAACAAGATAGAATATTGAGACCAAAATCACAAGAGTAGGACTCTCTTAAATTTATCATCATGGATGCTGAATAAATAAAATACAGGCATTGTTAGATGAATAATTCTGCAACGTATTTACTTGCTGCTTTACGAGAAAAAATAAAAGAAAAAGGCATTGGATATTCCGAGCTTTCTATTGGACTTGGAATCCCGCTTTCTACTATAAAAAGGCAGCTTCACAATACGTCTCTTGGTTTAGATAAAATCTTGTTGTACGCCACGCACCTTGATACGGATTTGGTTGAGTTATCCATGCGAGGTAAGCAGCTGCAGCAAGAGAGTGAACAGTTTATCACCGACACCAACAGTGAGATTTTTCATCAATATCCTCACTTATTTGATTTTCTTTATCTTTTGCGTCGACCTGAGTGGTCTTTAGAAGAGATCGCTCGGAGATACCAGCTGAGTGATACTTCCGTTGCGCTCTATTTACGTGCACTAGAAATGATGGATTACATTGAACTGAAAGGGGATAAAAACTATCAATTTAAAGATACAGGCCGCTTTATTTTTGAAGAAGGTTCACATTTAGACACGCTATTTGCACAGCGCTTTCGTGAAGAAGTGTTTAGCCACGATATTCGACCTCCAATTTGTGTTGGACGCATTGCGATTACCGAAGAACAAGAAGAAAAACTGGCAAATGAAGTGTACAACAAATTAATTGAGTTTGATGTTCAAAATAAAACCAGTGAAAACAGTCAACGCCTAAAAAACGTTTTACTCACTTTTACGCCTGGTAATCAGATATTTTTGGCTGACACAATTCCGAATATTAATGGCGATTTATTAAAAGCCATCACTGTCGCTAAAGAAAAATAAAAGAATAATTATCAGAAGCTTGTGCTTATTTAGTGCGAGCCGGGCTTCTGCACACTAAAAACACTCATTTATATAAATGAGAATATAAAAATAACGTAAATAATAGGGAAAAAGTATGTTTAAAAAGAGCACACTTGCCATTCTGATCGGGGCTACTATTTCGCTTGTTGGATGTGGTTCCAATGATAAAACTGAAATCCGTTTACCACAGGCGCCAACTTCGGAATTTACTAACGTGATTGATCGTACTGGTAATCCAACTTACCTGCGTGATTACGACAGTTATTCGAACCTGAAGTACAACGCGTTGACGGATAACGGCGCGTGGCATGGCCATTTGCTACCTGAAGATGCGGCGGGTTATGGCGCTTTCGGCGGTATTATGCAAGTGACGCAAGAGTACGCGCATTTTATGTCTGGCCAAACGTTCGACAAGCTCACGTTGACCGACAAAGTTAGTGGCCAAACTTACGACTTATCGAACGCAGAAGCGAAAGTCTATTCCATTCCAGGTGCGTTAGTGCAGGTGTTGGACTTGGAGGATATTCACGTGCAAATGGTGCTGCGCTTCGTAACTGATCGCTCTTCGCTGGTGGAAACGCTCATCACTAACAAAACTGATCGTGATATGAACTTGGCGTTGGAGTGGGACGGCGAGTTGGTGAAATACGCGCTGTCGACGCGCAAAGACCAAACCGTTGCGCAGTACTACCCAGATTACAAGCGCCAGATTTCGACCATCGAGAACGGCATTAAAATTAACTTTAGCGAGATGAAAGACAACTGGGCGATCCGTAATGACCGCGATGCCGAGTTCCGCATTACTCGTTCTCTACCGACGAAGACGTTCACCAACGAAACCTCATTCAGTTCTACCGCGGAGATGAGCCTACCAGCTGAGCAAACATCGGCGGTTTATACGGCGTATTCTAACCTGCATAATGCGAAAGAAGTGCAGTCAGAATCGTTGAAATTGCAAGATGTATTGGCGAATCCAACTCAATACATGGAAGCGTCGAAAGCGCGTTGGGACGGCTATTTAGCGAATGGTCTTATCAACAAAGAAGCGACAGCAGACCAAGCTCGCGTAGCGGTAAAAGCGATGGAGACCCTAAACGGTAACTGGCGCTCTGCGGCGGGCGACATTGAACAAGCGACAGTCACGCCATCGGTCACTGCGCGTTGGTTCTCTGGTAACTTAACATGGCCGTGGGATTCGTGGAAACAAGCGTACGCGATGGCGCATTTCAACCCAGATGTTGCGATGGACAACATTCGCACGGTATTCCAAGAGCAAGTTCAAGCTGATGACAAGATTCGTCCGCAAGACAAAGGCTACTTGCTGGATGTATTGACGTACACCAAACCTGTTAGTCGTGGTGGTGCTGGCTCTGAAAACTGGAACGAACGCAATACGAAACCATCGTTGGCGGCATGGTCTGTGATGGAGGTGTATCACGCTCTCGTGAACCAGTTTGATCGCCCAGAAGACGCGCAAAAATTCATTGATGAAATGTATCCGAAGTTGGTGGCATACCACGATTGGTGGCTATCCAACCGCGACCACAACCAAAATGGTGTGCCTGAATACGGCGCGGCAGTGGACCCAGCACACAACACGGAAGAAGGTGTGATGTACGTTTGGGTAGAAACGCGCGATCCTAACTTCACGACCATTATTCCGGCAGAAGACATCATCGAGCAAAACGGCAATTCTTATAAAGTAAAAGGCATGGCGTCTTACAATAAGATTCTTGATGAAGTGGATTACATGACGATTCACGTCGGCGCACAAGAAGCGGCTGGCTGGGAATCGGGCATGGATAACGCGGCTCGTTTTGGCTTTATCTACAACATCCACAACATGAATTCGCAAGCTGAAGACATCAGCAATCCAGACAAAAATGTGGATCAACTTGGTCGCTACGCGGCAAGTGCGTACGGCTTTGATAACAGCATCAAGCTGGAAGGCGAAGAGTGGGTGTACAGCAATACGTCAGCGGAAAACTTAGCGAAACTCGATCTTGCGAAGAAAGATTGGGAAGTTCGTTTTGCAGAAAATCGCACCAACAATAATGCTGCGGACGGCGAGCTGCTTGGCTTCTCTATGCTGCAAGAATCGGTGGATCAAGCCTCTTACATGTACTCAGACAACAAATACTTAGCGGAAATGGCGAAGTTGGTGTCCGATGGCGTAGAAGGTAAAGATCGTGGGCAAGAATTCCTTAACGGCGCAGAAAAAATCAAGACGTACATTAACCAATGTATGTTTGATGAAAGCACAGGATTCTTCTACGACATTCACTTAAATGTGGCTGAAGATGGCACTACTCCTGCGCCTCTTGCAAATGGCTGTGCGGGTTTGCCGATTGTAGAGCGTGGACGTGGCCCTGAAGGTTGGTCGCCGCTGTTTAATGGTGCAGCAACGCAAGAGCATGCCGATAAAGTGATCGCGGTGATGCGTGATCAAGACGAGTTCAACACGCCAGATAAATTCCAAGGAACGGGTGTGCCTTTGCCGACCGCATCGCAAACTAACCCTGCTTACGGTAAAGATGTGTACTGGCGTGGTCGCGTGTGGCTAGACCAAGTGTACTTTGGCTTCCGTGCGATGGAAAACTACGGCTACAAAGAAGAAGCGATTGCGATGGCGAATGAGCTGTTTAACAACGCAGAAGGTATGACGGGTGACATGCCAATCCGTGAAAACTACAACCCAGAGACGGGCGCGGTACAAGGTGCGTCGAACTTCTCTTGGTCTGCGGCGCATTTGTACATGATGTACAACGGATTCTTCAAAAACTAGATCGTACACATTAGGCGCTTTGGATGACCCCCTAGCATTCGTAGCGCTTAACGAACGATAATTCAGTGATAAATAAGACAAACCGGACTGTATTGGCAGTCCGGTTTTTTTATGTCTCTTGTCACACAGATTTTAGTGCTGGGTCAGGGCGCGTTGCCAAATCGAAAGCATCTCTTCACTAAACAAGTAAAAGCGCATGTCGAGTGCCGCGTATTCCGGTCTTTGGCAAACGGCCATCGCGACTTCTGCTGCTTCTTGGGGCGGGTAACCATACACTCCGCAAGAAATCGCAGGCAGTGCCACACTTTGGCAATGCTTGTCGAGCGCGAGATCCAGCGAACGTTGATATGCAGATTCCAACACCGCTTTTGGATCGGCGAATTTATCGTAAATCGGGCCAACGGCATGAATGACGTAACGCGCGTTTAAATTGCCAGCCTCAGTAATGCGTGCGTCACCAAACGGGCATCGAATACCGTCGACATCATCAACGGCATAACACGCATTGATAAGCGCAGGCCCTGCTGCGCGATGAATGGCACCATCGACGCCACCTCCGCCGAGCATTCTCGGGTTTGCTGCATTCACGATGGCATCGACATGTGCGGTGGTGATGTCGCCTTGGACTAACGAGATCGCGTTCATTTTTTGAGCCTTCTACAATAATGAGAAACAAATGGTCAGTAACACAGTTAAGTGTAGCTTACTCATCAATGACTTGAGGTTTTAACTCGACGACATTTCCTTCCGGATCATGTATATAGAGTGATCTACCGAACCCTTGTGCGCCATACCGCTTCGCAAACTCTTCGGTTTCAATGCCGTTCGAACGCAGATATTCCAGTATTTCATTTTCGGAAAAAGGCGCTAGTTGCAGGCAAAAATGGTCAATATTACGACCATTTTGAACTGGTGGCTTTCCGCCAAGTTGCCCTAACTCGCTGTCTACCGTCACCACATCAATCAATGCGTTACCAGCCCTGAGCTGGGTTAAACCAAGCTCCATTACTTCGCGCTCGACAGGGCAGCCCAAAATATCTCGATAGAAATGCAACATGGCGTCGAGGTTGCACGTTCTTAGCACAACATGATCAAGGGCTTGGATTGCGATTGGGTTGTTGGTGGGCATGCTTCACTCCTTTTGTGCGGTTATGGAAAAGTATACGACCTGAACGTCCATATTGATCGTTAAGCCATTTTTAACATATGCGCATTTAGTCATAAAGAGTGCGTTTGAGAAGAGAGAAAGAGTTTTTGGCGCAACGCCTTGATGTGCGACCGAGTCAGGCGTTTAGGCCTGTAGCAAATTGGTCACGTGCCCAAGCTCGCAAACATTGATGGGAAGTGCTGGATTCATCTCGTTTATGGAAAATCAGTTTATAGCTGACTGGCTCGGAAAACATTGGAGTTTGAATGACTTGCAGATTCAAAGCCGATTGCCATTTCTGCGCCAAAGACAGGGGAAGCACGCCTAAGCAATCGTGTTTCGCTACATAAAGCATCATGCCAGAGAGCGATGTTGTCATCATTTCCACATCACGCTCTTGCAGCCCTGGCTGGTGAATTTCGGTGTTGCTAACTGGGAAGTCTTCGTCTCCGACAAACCGACAGTGCTTTTCAGAATAAAACTGTTCTTGTTCGATTTTTCCTGCGATACGTGGGTGATCTTGACGACAAATCACCACCATTGGCTCTTCAAAGATTGACTCACTGATAAATGATGGGTCATGAATGGTCGTTGGGCTAATAATCAAATCGATCTGTTTAAGTCGTAGATCGTTCAATAACGAAGGTAAATCCGTATCGGCGCAAATGCTGATCGTGTTGGTTGGTGTGATGCGGTGGAGCAGCGCTTCGTTACAGCTCAGGCGGAAAGTGCTTTGATCGGAAATGGCATCATTGATCATCGCAAACGCCTGATGAAATTTAGGTAGCAACTGATGCCCTACAGAAGTGAGTTTGATTTGTCGCCCATCCTTCACAAATAACGATTTGTTGGTTTCTTTTTCCTAAACGCTTCATGGATGCGCTAATCGCTGGCTGAGTTAGCCCTAGGTGCTCTGCGGCGCGAGAGTAAGATTGATATTCAGCAACAATTAAAAAGGTTTGGATTAGATTAAAATCCATACGATACCTAAATAAAAATAATCACTAGATTCAGTGGGCGTCTCTTTGATTTTTGGGCTAGATGTTCGCCCTAGGCACCCACCTTGAAATAAGCCTCCTTAACGCACTTACGAGCTAAGGAGGCTACAGAGTAGTGGTTCGTTAAAACGAATTATTTAACTACTTTGATTTCAGGCATTTGATACTCACCACTTTGGATTGCATCGTCTGCGCCGTAAAAACGCATGATGGCGTAGAACGGTTTTTCAGGTACTGGCAAGAAGTTTGGATCGTCTGCTCGGCCTTTCTCGTTCGCACTCATGTAAATGGTGTAGTAACCGTCTTTGTCCGCTTTCATGGTTCGGTCGCCACGGCTGTGACGGTTTAGGTCGTTTTTCGCCATCAAACGGTTGTCGTTGCCGTAAATAGTAACAGACCAGAATTCGCTGACGTTCGGCGCTTTAAAGCGCATCACGTAATCATGCTTCGAACCATCCAGTTTTTGACCAGTGCTGTCGAAATCTGATTTACGGTAAGACGCTTCGATAGGTGGTAAACCCCACTGACCAAGGTAAGTACCTTCTGCAAAAATATCGCGTGGCGCATCACCCAAGGTATCGCGTGTACCAAGCAACGTACGAGCATCTGTCATTTTAGGTGCAAGTTCGACGAGGTGTTCCATGCCTTTCTTCTCACCAACTTTTGCCAGTTTTAGCTGCTCAGGTGTGAAGTCAGTTTTGCATGGTTCAACGCCGATAGATTGGTATTTGTCCAACCACTGTTTGTCTGCATTGCCCATCGAGCCATCACATAGCACGAAGTTCACGCGTTCAAGCCATGTTGAATTTTTTGGATCTGGATACGTTCTTTGTACTGGTTGTGGCCCGTTCTTACCTAAATATTCCGATAGGGTACGAATGTTCCATTGGTCCATGTAGTTAAGCGCGACTTTTGCGTCTTCGTCATTCACTGCCATGATGCGACCCATCAGCTTCACAAGATTGCTGTCTACGCGAACCACTTCGTCGACAGACGCTGGCACTTCACCTTGCCAATCTTGTGCTGCAAACATGAACTGGCCGCCTTTTGTGCCGCGAGTACGAGAACTGAACGCTGCGTTGGTGTAGTGGCCCATGTCCATTGTGTGCAAGATCCAGTAACGGCCTTCATCCATATCAGGCACGCTCACAATGACAGGTTCTGCAGCAACATCTAACCAGCCCATAAGGTGAAGCGTATCGTTATTAATGGTTGGGTGAGCGGTGTAAGAGTCATCAGCTAGAGCACGAATATTCTGAAAGCGGTTCAGTGGATAGTTGTTTTCTACCGCCGTGTGATAGAAAAACTTGTACGCTTCATCGATAGAGTAGCCGTAGATATAAGCATCTTCTGCAAGATCAACATTGGTGTTAGCCGCAAATACAGAGCTGGCTCCTAGCGCTGATAATCCCAATAGAGTAACGAGTAATTTTTGTTTCATGGCTGGTTTCATCCATTTGTTTGTGAGGATATGTTTCCAGCTAAGCTTAGTCGTTAACCCGTTTATTACAGAAATGAATTGTGAGTATTTAGTCTATATCAAAAGTGATATGCTTTGAGAAAAGCTAAAGAGATAACGTTGATGAACTTTGATTACAATTTGCTCAAGGTGCTTGCGGTGATTCTTGAAACACGCAACACCACAACGGCTGCGGAGCGTTTGTGCACCAGCCAGCCTGCTGTGAGTCGAAGCTTGCGTAAAATTCGGGATTTGTTTAACGACGACATTTTAGTGCGTAAGGGCACCAATATGGAGCTCACGCCGAAAGCCGAAGAGATCAAAGCGCAGCTTTCTGGGATCATCAACGACATCGACAAGCTAGTGAATGTTTCTCATAGTTTTGATCCCGCGATCGAAAGCTGTGTTCTGCGTGTTGCGATCAACTCGTCCATTGCGCAATGGTTTTCTGCCGCGTTTACTCAGCTGCTAGCCAAAGAAGCGCCGTTTATGAACTTGGTGATCGAAGACTGGACGGAAACCACGCCAGACAAAATTGATGCGGGTGAAATCGCTTTTGGCATCAACTATTTCCCTATGAAATTGCCGAAGCATCTGGTTCAGAAAAAAGGCGGGCGGGACGACTTTGCTCTGGCCTGCCGCGCGACGCATCCGCATGGTGGCAAACGCATGTATTTGGATGACATTTCAGAGTACGCGTACGCGGTTCACATCATCCAACATTGGAATGAAAAAGAAGATCATATCTCGCGCTTATTACAGCCTTTTTCAGTTGTCCCAAGAATTCAACTGCGTACCACGCACATCAACACCATTTTGAATTTGGTTGCGGATAGCGATGTTCTGTTTCCTTGTTCGCGTCACTTGATCAATCAGTTAGATAAGCGTTTTTCTTTTATCGAATTTGATGACGCGTTGCCGAAATTAGAGGGTAACTTCGGTTACGTTTACAGCGTAAAGCGCCGTAATGATCCGTTGATATTGTGGGTTAACAATACCGTTGAATCGTTGATGAAGTCGTTAGGCATTGAGTCGTAACAATAGTGGGTGAAACGGTTTGAACAACCGGGTTCGATAACGCACTGATCCCGGTTGTGTTGCTTGATGCAATTACTCGTATTCAGAAGCGTAAGTTTCTTCATAAGTGTGCGAGTAAAGTTCGAACAGGTTGCCGAATGGGTCTTCTAGATAGACCATTTTCGCAGGCTTGTTATCGTCTTCTGGGTGGTAACGCATGATGTCCATACGAACTTTGCCACCCAACGCTTCAGTGCGCTTGATTGCACCTTCAAAATCGTCCGTCTGCAAACAGAAATGGAAGATTCCGATGCGAGAAAAATCCACTTCATGGCGCTCTTGACGCTCTTTCATTTCAAATAATTCAAGTCCGATGCCATCACTTGTCACTAGATGCGCAATGTTGAAGCCTTTAAAGCCCTCACCAAAGACCGCAATACACATTCTGCCAATTGCGGTTTCGCGTTCTTCAATCACTTTCGTGTTGCCCATAACGACTTTTAGACCAAGCGCTCGCGTGTAAAACTCAACCGCTTTATCCATATCTCCGACCATAATACCGACATGATTCATTTTCATTTGTTTGCTCCCAACATGTGTGCTTAAACGTTGTTTTGTTTCGATGTGGGAGAGTATATGGTGCGGTTTTAATTACATGAAATTATCATAAATTATAAAAATAATAATTTTGTGTAATCATCATGAGCGGGGTTCGAGCTAATTGGCTAATGCCTCAACAGCTTGCTGTACCGAGGTGAAGTGAATTTTGATGATGCATCTTTGTGCGAGACTAAACTCATGCGACTGGATGAGTGACGTAACTTCCTCGACGGACAGAGTGCGTTCTTCCGGTTGTAAAACGGTGGTGTTCGAATCGTTGTATTGTAACCCGAACGTGTTGCCATTTGAGTCAATTACGTAATCATCTGGCCCCAAAATGAGCGCTTCGCATTCGGAATCAAGATCGGCATGAGAACGCAAATAGATAAGTTCATCGTCGCCATCGAGTTTCAATAAACATGGCCATGTAACCATGGGGCCTCCAGTGTAGTGGCTAAAATTGTTTCAATGTCTGAAAGGGCAAGGTGAGCGCTGGCTTTCAAGGTGTTGGCCTTAAACCGCAGTCAAAAATTACGTGTGTTGAGCAATAATCGAAAACAGCTCGTCAACCGTTCTTGCCACGTAATCTGGTTGCACGCTCCAATGCTCTGGCATCGCGCCGCTGTACGCTGCTGCAACGGCAATCACTTTACTTTGGCCACCCAACTGCTGTTCGATGTTGCGTGCGAATTGCGTGTCGGCTTCATGGTCACCGATGTACATCAGCTGTCTATTTTCTGCGTGACCAAAAATCGACTCAACGCATTTGATACCACTGTACGCATCGGGCTTTTGGTGTCCGTTCGAGACGTCATCATACCCGATGATGGATTTAAACGGCGCGCTGATGCCGTTGTCGGACAGCACTCGATGAATATTGCTTTGTGAGTTTTGAGAGCAAATGCCGTGAGGCAGCTGCGCAAACTCTTTAATAACGCCATCAATGCCTTCAAACAGGGTTACTGGTGTTTGGTTTTTCTTCTTGATGCTCTGCCCATAAACCGCCAGCTTTTAGCATTTCATCATGGGACATGCCGTAGTAATCCACGTAGAGCTCTTGCCAGTTTTTCGCCGCGTGGTTTGCGTAGTGATAGTTGGCTTCTGAATGGAGATATTTCGGTAAATTATCGCCAGTTAAATGCGGGGCTACGATGGATAAGATCGCTTTGGTGATGTCGATGTTTTTCGGTACAGAGTTTACGAGTGTCCCATCGTAATCCCACAATATGGCGTCTAATTTCATTCAACGTTCTCGTTGTTATTGATGGTTAAAAGCTGGAGCCGGGTTGCTGCAAAAATGCTAACTCTTCAGGAGTGCTTTCTCTACCCAAGATGGCGTTGCGATGTGGGTAACGTCCAAATTGGTCGATGATGGCTTTGTGTTTTAGCTCAAAATCGTAGTTATTTTCAAGCCCTGATGCGCGAAACAATTTCTCAGCTTCGACATGAATGAGGCGAGATTCACTGTGCATAAACGGCATGTACAAAAAGCTTAGCTGCTCAGGCGCTAATTCTTGATCGTGTCCTAACCGAATTGCTTCTTGAGCCAATGCTAATGCGAGCGGGTCTTGCGCAAACGCTTTTGGGGTGTTGCGATACACATTACGTGAAAACTGATCGAGGACGATGATTTCGGCCAATCGTCCTTGTGCGCTGTCACGCCAATTAAACAGTTCACAACGAGCGGCTTGTTCTAGTACCGAGGCAAATCGTGATGCAATATGTTTGTCCAGTTCTGGGTTGTTTTCAAACCAGTTTTGAGGCGTTAGCTCTTCGAACCAGAACTTGATGATTTGTTGATGCATGGCGCTTCCTTTTGTTGTGCCTTAATAGCAAAAAGCCAGAAGCGTGGCTTCTGGCTTTTGGCGTGTTATCGACCGTAAGTCTCTACGATGTAACGTTCAAAATCGTCACACATTTGTTCGTCAGAGATGACGTTGCTTGCCAGTTCTTTACTGCCGTCGACGACTTTAATTGTCGCGTTCAGTGAAGCAACTGGTGCTCGTTCTCGTGTTGCAAGTGAGTCGATTTTCTTCTGCTGTACTTCCCACGCTTGCTCTGGCGATAGATTACATACATCTGCCAAGTATTTAGCATTGAACCCCTCGCCAGTCAGGCTGAAAATGGTTTCGTTGTGCGACAAATGATTGCCTGCATGCCAGTAGTGTTTTGCCAGCAGTGGGCCAATTTCTGGGTTATCCGTCAGATAGCCAAACTTCTCAAGGAAGTATGCGCGGGTCTGATACACCGCCATGTGCGCGAGTAGATAACCTTGATACGCACAAGCCGCTTCGTCGGATAGCAAATGTGGAATCGCCATCAGTGGGCGAGGGCTGCATTCCAAACCAAGGATCTGTTTTTCACAATCGCGAGCCAGCTTAGTGATGCGCTCTGGCGTTAACTCGTCATCGCTAAGTTGATATAACGCGCGCTCAAAGTACGGCACAACCAAGATGCTACGTTCTTCGTAGGCTTTGAATGGCTGACGACTGTTGATCATCGCTTGAATGATCTCATCAGGAACCGGATTCCCTTCATCATCCAGTGCGTACTGTTTTAGCCAATCGGCATCGGTTAACAGGCTGTCACAGAACATCGACTGAGTTTCTGCATAAGCCATCGACGTCGGCGCAAACTCCTGCGAAAAACAAGGCGCGTTCATTTTTACGTTCGCAAAGTGTGCTGCGTGACCACCTTCGTGGAACAGCGTGTTTATGCCATCGTAGCCGCTGCCCACTTGGTCTGGTTTGGCATTGCTGGTGAAGTTCACCTGTGCTGCGACCCATTCGCCTTGATTGTAGAATGAAGGGATAGGGCCGTGGCAGAACCCGTTCGGGTACTTACCTTTGCGGTCTAACAAATCAAGCGTTAGCGTCGCGCCAGAGTAATCAATATTCAGACGACCAAACGACTCTACCCAGCGTCTCAGAGATTTTGAGAACGGCACGTATGGGTCAAGGTCACGCATGACGTCACCCGCGAACGAGTAAACAAAGTTGAAGCCAGTGAGTGCGCTTGCGCCTTTCTCTTTCGCCAAGTTTTCTAAGCTGTTTAGGTGCGCATCTCGCGTGCGTTGTTCGAAATCTTCCAAAATCTCGAATAGCTGCTCAGAGCTCATCTTTTCCGTTTTTTGCACGGAGTAATCAAAGAAGGTCGCATAACCCAGTGAGCGAGCGAACTGGTTGCGCAGTTTGATCAGTTCTATAAAGCCGTTTTGCAGTAGCCATTGTTCAAGGTTCAGCAACGCTTGGTGAGCCGATTGGCGAACTTCTTCATGATTGTTGGTGCGAATGGTTGAGCTCAATACTGGCAGTGAACCTTCCACTTGCTCGCCGTTTTCATCGGTAAACGTTTGTACGTGGTTCTTGTTTTTTCTCGAAGAGCTCAGCTTCAAAGGCAATGAGCTGATTTTTCAACGCTTGTGCTTTTTCGCCCTCGATTGCGTGAGATTCAAACATCGCCAGCCAACCAGAAAGACCCGTAATGGTTTGCTGTTTCTCTTGTGGGTCGGTAATTGAGTCCGCGGCTTCAAGCTGTTGTTTGATGGCAGTAATTTGCTCGGCGTTGCTCAAAAAGCTTGTCCATGCGGTTTGTGCTTGCGTCGAGCCATCATGGTCATCGCTGAGCCCCATGTAAGTTTCCCAAAAGAAATCTTCTTTGGTGCGGTGAATCGCGAGGTAACGTTGATTGAGGTCGTTGAGATAATCCGTTGCGGTCATTTTGATCCTTCAAATGGTTGGGAGTAGACCCCTAATTATTGCACGCTTGTTGATAATAAAGGAGGGACAAATTAATTTGCTGGTAGTGTACTGCGTAAACGTGATTTTACTATTTGTTTACATTTTAATGAGTTAGCAAGAGTTGTTATGAGTTCGGAGTGCGCAGTGTTAAGACTGGCACGGATTTTACAGTTCATCAGTTAATTAATCTGCGAGGCGCTCTCGATGATCTTTGTCATGTGTAATAATATTTCTATATCGCGGCAGTACATATGGAAACGATATGATAAATAAGACAAAAGTTACGCTATTGGCGCTAGGTACGATTTTGGTTGGATGCTCTTCTGTCACGCCGCCAAGAAATGATGCGGTTGAGAACATTCAACAAAAGTGCTCTGTAATTTTAAGCAGTGATGTTTCAGGTGAACAGCGCTGGCAGACATACAACGGCTTGCTTGTAGAATATGCTGTGCATGGCATTAAGACTCAGGCGCAGTTAGAACGCTTTGAAGCGTTTGTGCAGCGGGTACAAAATGATGAATCTGGACAGTTAGTTACCGAGCTGATTGAAGTCACCGATTGGGGATGCTCAAACGGCAATTATCTTGAAGAGATGGGCTTGTTTATTCAAGAAGTTCAAAAGTAAAAAACCGAGCGTTAAGTCGCTCGGTTTTTCTGTTTATGGAGCGCTTTGTGCGCTGGCCCGTCAGGACGCTTACTCCTCTGGGTACTCGCCCATACCTTGCGTTTTACCTTCCGCTTTCCAATGCTCACCGGGGTCAAATGCTTCATCGCATAAATCTACGGTGTAGCCCATTTCTGTGATTTCCTTTAATGTGAGATTATCTGCAATTTTTGCGACTTCACCCGATTTATTACGTAATTCCATGTTGTTTCCTCCTCTGTAGGTAGACGAGCGGTATCGATGCACAGTGACGAATGCATCGGTGACCTTTGTTCTAAGTATATAACTCTCAGCTCAAAATGAGGGTTTAATCCATTTTTATCGTGTGGTTAATTGAGTAATGCTTTGAGCTGCTTCAGTTATTTTTAACTGCATCATCGCGACAGTTGGTTATTTGTGATTTATTGAACGATTAAATTGTCAATCTGGAAACTCGAAATGGTGATTCTCGACCACGCTTTAGCACAACAAATTGTTGATCGAACCATGTCCATCATTGGTCACAATGTGAATGTGATGAACTCGGCAGGCATCATCATTGGCAGTGGCGACCCTAAACGTGTTGGGCAAGTGCATGATGGCGCGGTACTGGCGCTGAATCATGGCGATTCGCTAGAGCTTAATGAGCAGCAATGTTTGACGTTGCAGGGTGTCAAACCCGGAATCAATATGCTGTTGAAATTGCATGGCGACGTGGTCGGTATTGTTGGTGTGACAGGCGAGCCGGAGAAAATCCGAGATTTCGCCAAGCTGGTCAAAATGACCGCTGAACTAACAATCGAGCAAGCCGCGCTGGTGGAAAAATTTCAGTGGGACAGACGTCATCGCGAAGAGTTTATTCTGGCTTGGATCAATGGCAAATTGACCGATGAAGAGCTGAAAGATTGGGCGATGCGTCTTTCTATCGATATTACTCAACCACGGGTGGCAACGGTGATTGAAGTCTCGACACCGTCCGCCTCAAAAAGCATGAAGAGTGTGCGCAATATTGTTGAGCTGCTTGAATACCCAGAGCGTAACAACCTGGTTGCGATTGTCTCGGTGAATGAAATTGTGGTGTTGAAACCGTGTCATTCCGCCAAGCTGTGGGATAGCCAAGTTGAAAGTGAACGCATTGATAAGTTGATGTCGCGTTTAAGTGATCACGATTCGCATACGTTTCACATTGCGCTAGGGCAGCTGTTTAATGAGCCTAAAGATGTCGCGTTGTCATACCAAAGCGCGAAGCAGGTATTAGCTATTGGCAAGCAGTTCTACCCAGAGAAACGTAAGTACCTGTTCGATGAACTTCGTTTGCCTGTGCTGTTAGCGCCGTTGGCGGATATTTGGCAAGGTGAACAAATTATTGATGGCGTGAAACGGTTGAAAGAGAAAGACAAATCCGGGCAATTATTGAAAACCCTAGATGCGTTGTTTGAATGCAATGGCAATGTGACGGAATGCTCTAAAATGCTGTTTATTCACCGGAACACTCTGCGTTATCGGTTAGAAAAAATCACCGAGATAACGGGGCTACCAACCACCAATTTTGTGGGGTTAGCGGAGCTTTATATTGCGACTCGACTCTCAAAAATGGCGTGATATTGTGCATTTGCACAATACGCGTCATTTTTTGACCACATCATTTGTCACTCCGCCTAAAGGAATTCGAAAGCAAACGATTAATAATTCATGCGTCCCTACATGTTGAGTGAGCCAACATGGACTCGCTCAGCAAAATAAGAATAAATGGAGTTATCATGAACCTTATATTAATCCTGCTTGGGGTGATCGCATTTATTGTGCTCACGACCACCAAATTCAAATTACATCCCTTTTTAGCGCTGATCATCGCAGCGTTCCTTGCGGCATTTGCTTACGGCTTACCGGCAGATAGCATTGCCAAAACCATTGCTTCTGGCTTTGGCGGCATCCTTGGTTACATTGGCTTGGTTATCGTTTTAGGTACCATCATCGGTGTTATTTTGGAAAAAAGTGGTGCGGCGATCACCATGGCTGATACGGTCATCAAAGTGCTGGGTGAGCGTTTCCCAACATTGACCATGAGCATCATCGGTTACATCGTTTCTGTTCCGGTATTTTGTGATTCAGGCTTTGTCATTCTGAACTCGCTCAAAGAATCACTCGCGAAGCGTTTAAAAACCTCAAGCGTTGCGATGAGTGTGGCGTTGGCAACTGGCCTATACGCAACGCACACGTTTGTGCCGCCAACTCCTGGCCCGATTGCCGCTGCGGGTAACTTAGGCCTGGAATCTAACCTTGGTTTAGTGATTGGTGTGGGTGTGTTTGTTGCAGCGGTTGCGGCACTGGCGGGTATGTTGTGGGCGAACCGATTCCAGCATGTAGAACCAGATGGCATTGAAGCCGCAGAGGAAATTCAGCAAGACTGGCAAGCACTCAAAGCGTCTTACGGCCAACTGCCAACGGCGAGCCAAGCATTCGCTCCTATTTTTGTTCCAATCTTATTGATCTGTTTTGGCTCTATCGCGAAATTCCCAAGCTTACCGCTAGGCGAAGGTTTTGTGTTTGATGTTCTGACTTTCTTAGGACAGCCACTAACGGCATTGGTGATTGGCCTGTTCCTTTCTGTTCGCTTACTCAAGTCAGACAACAAGATTGAAGAATTTGGCGAGCGAATCAGCCAAGGTATTACGGCTGCTGCGCCTATTCTTTTGATTACCGGTGCTGGTGGCGCATTTGGCGCGGTATTAAAAGCAACGCCGCTAGGTGAATACTTGGGTACGACGCTATCGGCGCTGGGCGTGGGTATTTTCATGCCATTTATCGTTGCGGCTGCGCTAAAATCGGCGCAAGGTTCGTCAACGGTTGCATTGGTGACCACATCGGCTTTGGTTGCGCCTATGCTTACGCAATTGGGGCTAGATTCAGAAATGGGCCGCGTATTAACGGTGATGGCGATCGGTGCTGGTGCGATGACGGTTTCTCATGCAAACGACAGCTTCTTCTGGGTAGTTTCGCAGTTTAGCCGCATGTCGGTGGGCTTAGCGTACCGCGCGCAAACCATGGCTACGCTCGTTCAAGGTGTCACGGCAATGGCATTGGTGTACATTTTGAGTCTCGTTCTCTTATAAGTCTCTGGAAATACGTATGAAAGTGGTAATTGCACCTGATTCATTTAAAGAAAGCTTAACCGCCAAACAAGTGAGCGAGGCGATCAAAACGGGTCTTGCTCGCGTATGGCATGATGCTGAGTTTGTTACGGTTCCGGTCGCAGACGGTGGCGAAGGCACGGTTCAATCTTTGATAGATGCAACTCAAGGCGAACAAGTCTTCACAACAGTGACCGCGCCATTAGGGAATGATGTTGAAGCGTTTTATGGCATCCTCGGTGATGGCGAAACCGCGGTTATTGAAATGGCGGAGGCCAGTGGGCTGCACCTTGTACCGAGTGACGCTCGCGACCCAAAACTGACCAGCAGCATCGGTACCGGACAGCTGATCAAACACGCGCTAGACCGAGGTATTCAACGCTTAATCATTGGTTTGGGTGGCAGCGCTACCAATGATGGTGGCGTGGGCATGTTGACCGCGTTGGGGGTGGCGTTTCTTGATGAATCTGGTCATGCAATTACCCCAAATGGAGACGGGTTAGCGGCGCTTGCGTCCATCGATATTTCTGGTCTTGACCCTCGTTTAGCAACTTGCGAAGTGTTGGTAGCGTGCGATGTTGATAACCCACTCTGTGGTGACAAAGGCGCGTCGGCTATCTTTGGCCCACAAAAGGGAGCGACGGCGTCAGACGTCACTCTGCTCGATAACGCATTGCGCAAGTTTGGCGAGTTGACGGAACAAGCGACGGGTAAGCACGTACTGACTCGTGAAGGGGCGGGTGCTGCTGGTGGTATGGGAGCGGCCTTGCTTGGGTACACGCCAGCACGTTTGCAACCGGGAATTGAGATTGTGCTTGAAACGGTCAAACTTGCTCAGCATGTTGCGGATGCGGATATCGTATTTACAGGCGAGGGTCGAATCGATCATCAAACCGCACATGGCAAAACGCCGATGGGCGTTGCTCAGGTGGCTAAGCAGTGTAATTTACCAGTCATTGCATTAGCAGGCTGTGTGGGCGACAACTATCAGGCGGTTTATGAGTGCGGCATTGATGCGGTGTTTGCTTGTGTACCAAGGGCGATGAGCTTACCTGAGGCCATGAAAGAGGCCGACGTCAACGTTGCCAATTTAGCCGAAAACGTCGCGAGAATGTGGCAAATTAAGTCGCACTGAGGGCGATAACGATACGAAAAAACTCCACCTTTGCGTGGAGTTTTTTGTTGTTACCAGTCTACGTATGCGGGCATAAGTTCATTTAGCAAGAGCGAGTTAACGAACATGCTTTGCTATCAACTTTGCCAGTGTTTGCATCGCGTGAATCCAATCGGTTTCACTACCAAAGTTTGCTACGCTGAGGCGCACGCAATGTCGATATTGTCCTTGAGTGCCAAATACGGTACCGGGAAGTAGGCTGATTCTGTGTTGATTACACGCTTGATACAACGCATAGCTGTCCGTTTCTTTGGGCAGGCGCAACCAAAGCAAGAACGAACCTTGCACGGCGTTGATCTGGTATCGATTTTTTAGAGATTCGTATTCATCTAAGTATTGATGAAGCATCTGGATAAATCGGCGCATGTTGTTTTGATAAACCCGACCCATTCGCGCAGTATGCGTTCGATACTTGCCTGACGTTAGAAACGTTGCCACGGCAGATTGCATCAGATTCAAACTGCCCATGTTCTCACACAGTAGATATTGCTCAATTTGATCTAGATACCCCCCCGCCAACATCCAACCAATTCTCAAACGCGAATCGAGCGTTTTGGATAACGAATTCACGTAAATTACGCGTTGCTTGTCATCGAGCAACCTCAAGCTTGGCAAAGGCTTGTTATAACTTAACCCGCCAAACACATCGTCTTCGATAATAGGAATATTGCCAGACGCCAATAGCAATTGCTGGCGCTTTTCTAGCGGCATCATGGCACCAGTTGGGTTGGTGAAGTTTGGCGTTACGATGATCGCTTTTATGTCCCATGTCGCCATTGCTTTTGCTAAGGCTTCGGGGCACATACCGTCTCGTGGGCAACTCGGAATTTCCACCACTTTGAGGCCGAGTGATTCGAGCATCAATAAATTACCAAAATAGCAAGGGGACTCCACCGCGACGATATCGCCTTTTTGTGTCGTTGCGCGCAGCGCTAGGCTAATTGCTTGCTGCGCGCCGTGCGTCACCATGATCTCATCCAACTTGGTTGGCGTGCCCAAATCTTGTGTGATTTTCGCCAGTTGTTTGATTAAGAGGTGATCACCGGGTGGCAATTGGTAATGGCTCGGTACATGCGTTTGCTGGCGGCTGTGGCGGCCAATCTCGGCGTACAAGCTTTTGATCGCGGGGGAGTCAATGTTTGGGTGGGCAGAGCCTGCGGGCAAACGCTCTTGGTATTCAGGGTACGTGAGGATTTCTTTGCAGATCGAGAGCAAATCCACGCGAGTCGGATCCGGAATTGAGCGAGAGGTCGGCAAGGCGATTTTTACTCGATAACCCGACTTGGGAACCGAGTACACCAAGTTTTGCGCTTCCAGCTCTTGATACGCACGAATCACGGTGTTTTTACTGACGCTTAATTCTTGGCTCAATGAGCGAATGGAGGGCAGTCGATCATCCACTTGGTAAACGCCACCATTGATGGCTTGTTTAAGGTGCTTTTCCACCACGAGGTACTTATTCCCTTCACCGCTTTCCAATAAATCTGTACCCATAAAAACACTTCCATCTGTCACTTTTTGAAAACACTGTACCTAATTACATTAACAGTATCTCAAAACATAAAACAAGCGTGAGTGAGGCGATCATGTTAATCCGAGCCATCCCTTTTGTATTTGTCATCCTTTGGGCTTCTGGATTTGTTGGTGCGCATTTTGGTTTGCAGTATGCCGAGCCAGCGACACTACTTTCTATCCGTATGGCATTCAATGTCTTACTGTTTTTGGTTCTTGTGGCGGTATTGCGTAGAAGGTTGCCGACAGGAAGCGATTTCTGGCACAGCTGTGTGGTGGGTGTGTTGATCCATGGCTTCTATTTAGGCGGCACTTATTTTGCTATTGATTTGGGTATGCCTGCAGGGTTGAGTTCGTTGTTGGTGGGCATTCAGCCGATTTTAACCGCGGCTTTGCTGGTGGTGTTTGTTCGTGAGGAATTTAAACCTTCGCAATGGCTGGGTTTGGCTCTTGGCTTTGTCGGCATCGCCATGGTGCTGATGGGAAACATGGAGTGGCAGTCTGAGCAACATAAGTTCTTAGCCATTGGAGTCTGTTTACTGTCTTTGGTTGGTATAACGTTAGGGACGCTTTATCAGAAAAAACATTGCCAACAGGTGGATATGGTTGGTGGTGCGACGGTGCAATATTTGGCCGCACTCATCATGTTTCTGCCTGTTGCGATGCAGTTTGAAACCATGCAAGTTCAGTGGGAACTGGAGTTTATTTTGACCGTGTTGTGGTTGGTCGTCGTGCTCTCTTGTGTGGCTATCCTGCTGCTGCTGTACATGGTGAGAAATGGCGCGTCTTCGAGTGTGGCGTCTGTGTTTTACCTGGTGCCGCCAACAACCGCGATTCAAGCTTGGCTCGCGTTTGGTGAGTCGTTTGATTGGATGGGCATTTCTGGTTTTGCATTGGCGGCCACGGCGGTCTATCTAGTGGTTAAAAAGCCAGAGCTGACGAATAAAAAAATCGGTTCAAACAGAATATACCTAAATTGGGTAGGGACATTCACGTGCCAGTGAGTACAATTCTGCTTCATCTTAATCCGTGGAGCAGAGTGATGACGTTAAAGCCAGATCGAATGACCGCGATGCGTAATATCATCGAGCAAGTAAAAGCTGAGCTACCGATTTACGAACCGGAAACTTTTGTGTGTGGGCCGGAAGGGCAGTGTATCGGTTGTCCAAAGAAATTATTAGAAATGGTCGATTCAGAGGTTACTTATTGGGAGTCGGCAATGGAGCGGGGTGTGATTCCGCAGTTTGATGAGATCCGTCGTTTCGGGAAGATGTGCACTAACGTACGTCGCGGACTTGTGCGTAATAACGTTCCACTACTCGGGTAATCTACTTCAGTAAATAAGTGATTGATAAATAAAGTCCTAAAACTGACACATAAATGTGTGCGTTTGCATAGTAACTTGGCGAGCGGTCTCAACTTTGGCCCATGACTCTTGTTTGTCATCTACTAGAGCTTTAAACCTTTTAAATCAGCGATATATTGGCAAGGTCTCACATGGATGTGAGGCAAACGACCATTCATTCTGCTGAGATAAAAAAGTGAGATTAAAGGGATTTACTCTGATGGAAATCACCATAGTGCTCGCCACTTTGGCTTTCATCGCTTTGGCTGCGTTGCCAACACTACTCCACATTCATCGCCAAGCCTATGCGTCGATGTTACACAGTTCCAATTCGTCATTGGGTACCGCGCTTAAATTTTTTAACGCCCGAGTGGTGATAGACAATGCTGCCGAGCAAAACCAAGTCCACTATATTGATAGGAACGTAAAAACCTTAAGTGGTATGCCAGAAGCGAGCGCCAATAGCATTGGCGCGTTATTAGAAATCGATTTGCCGCAGAGTGGCGTGTCCAAAATTGATGTTCCCTGCAAAGGCAGTGACTTTTGTATTATTGGTCAGCAACACCCAAATAGTACCCACTTTGTGTCTATTCCCGATTATCAATTTGTCGACCAGTCAGGTCTTGATCGGGTGGTGTACATTTGGCCGCAAGGGTATACCTTGGCAGAAGAGGCATGCTATTTCTATTATGTAAATCAAGCATCCACAGAGTCTATCGTCCGAGGGCACGTTACTGAGGGTTGTTAGGCGCGCTTAACATCATCTTCTGACTCATCAACACTTCGCCATTGGGGAGAGTGACTTCTCCTAGTTCACCATGGTGCTCAAATCCAAATCGTTCGTACAACGCTATCGCGGCAAGGTTGTCCTTATAAACATTAAGTACAATGGTGTCGTAACCATATTCCCAGGCACTTTTAAGTGCGACAGACAATAGCTGCTTACCTAGCCCTTTTCCTCTGAATGTTCTATCAATATGAATACCTAAAATGCCTGTGCTAGTGAGTTGACCGCCTTCATAACCGCACAGTTCGGCAGGAAAAATCTCTACACTACCAATCAGAACGTGATTGTCCAAAGCAACAAATTGAGGAATCGATTCAAGTTCTACGCGACGTAAAATATTGGTCAGGGTGTCTTTATCTGGAGCCGGACTGCGCAGGTATTTACCTTCGGCATAGACTCGGTTCCACAGTTCGGTAAAGCGCTCGATATCGCTTACCTGGATGGGTCTGATTTGCATTCATCTTCCTTGATTAGTGCAGGTTAGTGATGGTTAAGGTACGAGTTCAGATAAACAGCTAATTTGGTTCGGAATGGGATTGGCTGGCGCACTGGCTCCTGTTGGATTAAACCAAATCGTATTTACGCCAGCTTGCATTGCAGGGTAAATGTCTTTATGAGGCAAGTCGCCAACCATGGTTAACTCACTCACGTTAACCTTTAGCTGTTTTGCGATAGCAAGATAAAACTCAGGTTGTTTTTTAGCGATGCCGAGATTGGCAAAACAAAAGTAGCCATTTAAGTACTGGTCTAAGTCGACGCGGACGAATGTACGCTGAATCTCTTCCATGTTGGAATCAGACGCACTGGTCGCAATGTAAATAGCATGATTTTGGGAAAGTGTTGCCAGTGTTTCTTTGGCCAGAGGAATCGTTTCTACGTGTTCCCAATCGCACATTTTTCCTTGTGCGTGAGGGAAATCCACCATTAAGGTGTTCCCCCAATCGAAAAGATAAATCATGTTCGAATCTCCTTTATCCGCACATCATATCGTCTTTTCTAAAATCAGGGGATAAATTGCATCGATAAATGCGATTTAGGTGGCTTTAGTCGTGAAAAGCGCTTAATTGTCGTTATCGTTACAAATGTTTCAGCATAATGCGTGAGTTAGTTTTAAAACCTTGCTTGTCGTAAAACCGCTGTGCTGATTGATTGAATTCCATCACTTCTAATCGAACTTGTGTAGCATTGGCATCGCGAGCCCATTGCTCACAAGCCTCAAGCAGTTGGCGACCGATGCCCTGCTGCTTTTGTTCTTCATTGACGACAATCGTTCCTACTCGACAAATTGGATCTTTGATCAGAAAGCTGACGGTTTCATTCTGAGTGATCATCGCGGTTAAAAAGCCGACTACCTCCTTTTCATGTTCTGCGAACTAAAAACAAGCGTTCATCATTCTCGAGAGCCTGAGTGAGGAACGCTCGGTCGTCTTCCGAAGGTGCTACAAAAGCTTCAGGCGCATTGGCAAAATGCAGTGCGTTGATTTGTAGGTTTAATTCAAAAATTGCATCCAAATCGTCGGGACTTGCTTGTCGAATGTTGACTTCCATTTTACTTACCGCCTGAAAGATCGATAAAAGAGCCTGTAACATAAGAAGCTTCATCACTGAGTAGCCAAGCGATCGCATTCGCCACTTCTTCTACCGTACCGCCCCGTTTCAGTGGAATTTGAGGGCTGAGCCTATCCACTCGGTTTGGTTCTCCACCATCGGCGTGCATATCGGTGTAAATGAAGCCAGGTCGAACGCCATTGACGCGAATATTTCGGTCTGCCAATTCAAGCGATAGCCCTTTGGTTAAGGTATCCATTGCGCCTTTTGATGTGGCGTAATCGACATATTCAAATGGCGCGCCTGAGCGTGATGCCCCAGAAGAAACATTCACAATTGCGCCACCAGTACTGAATCGCTTCGCTGCTTCTCTACAACAGAGAAAGCAGCTATTCACATTAGTGTTCATTACTTTCTGAAAGCGTTCCAAGCTGATTTCCGCCAACGGTGACTGAGTAAATAGAATGCCAACGTTGTTGACCAAATGGGTGACTGAGCCTAGTGCGTTTTCTGTTGCATCGAAAAGTTTGAGCACTTGTTGCTCGTCAGATACATCTGCTTGAACGGCGATCGCTTTTCCGCCATTTGCTTGTATGTCTCTGACCACTTGGTGAGCTGCTTCACTTTGCGCACGGTAATTAACACACACGGCATAGCCTTGCTCGGCCAGTTTTTTCGCCGTTGCGGCTCCAATGCCTCGGCTTGCGCCTGTAACGATGACTACTTTATTCAAAATACATCCTTATTTTTGTAGCGAGTAGATTTTGTCGGCGTAACGCTTGTCGCCAATTTGGTATGCGTCAGGAATGACTTCAGATAGCTCGAATCCGCACTTCATGAGAACACGCTCTGAAGCAATATTCCCTTCAGTGACCGTAGCGGAAAAGCGGTCGATGTCATGTGTTGCTCTCGCCCAATTTAGAAGCGCTTGAAGGGTTTCTGTTCCAAACTGTCGGCCATGAAATTCAGGCAAAAGTAAGTAACCCACCTCTGCGTTACCTTCTTCAATGGCAAGGCCTGTGACGCCAATCGGTTGTTCAGATTGCTTATCGAGTATGACGAGGCAAAGCCAGTGCGGACTGTCTGGTGTCCATGGTAATAATCGCGAAGCAAATTTTTCTTTTATTTGTTTTTCGCTCGGGCGATCAAAACAGAGCTCAATGATCTCTGGTTCGGAATGTAATCGCTGAAATAGTTCCCAATCGCTGGCTTCGATAGGTCTTAATCGGCTTCGGTGAGTCTCAATATAAACTGACATGCGTGTCCTTACAGCATTTATGTAGAGAGCCAGTTTCTCATCCTCTTATCTCTTTAATCAAACGGTTGCACTTACAAAAGTGATTTGTGTAGTGAATGTCTAGTTGGGGAATGAATTCTTACTGAATATTCATTTGTGGGATGAAAATAACGAAATTTCATACTTGAGACACATAGAGCAACACGGAAATGATGTGGATCAAGAGAGAACTACCCATAAAGTAGTATTTTGCGATCTATAATTACATTTTATTTGGAAGTGTTGCTAATTATGTCAATAAAAAAACGATATGTTGCACTGCTGGTTGCTGCCGGCATTGGTGTGGGCTGGTTAACATTAGGTGGTACTGCAGCGGTAATGCATTACACCTCTGATACTGAGTTCTGTCTCTCGTGCCACTCTATGGAAATCCCTTACAAAGAGTATCAAGGCTCAGTGCACTTCAGTAATGCGAAAGGCATTCGTGCCGAGTGTTCTGATTGCCACATCCCACAAGAACCGATGGACTACCTGATCACGAAGATTCGTGCATCGAAAGACATCTACCATGAGTTCGTGACTGGCAAGATCGACACGCCAGAAAAATACGAAGCGCACCGCAAAGAGCTTGCGGAGATGGTGTGGGAGCAGTTCCGTGAAAACGACTCTGCAACGTGCCGTTCTTGCCACGACTTTGACGCGATGGAAGAATTTGAGCAATCTCGCGATGCAGCGAAAATGCACGAGTACGCAAAAGCGAACGATCAAACGTGTATCGATTGTCACAAAGGCGTTGCTCACTTTGCACCAGAAGCTGAGCTAGACAGCAAGGCATTTGAAACGTTGATGAGCTTCACCTCAAAAACATCACCTGGTGCCAAAGTCGTTTACCCTGTGACTGAAATCGCAATGGGTGAGATGGGTAAAATTAACCCAACGACGAAGTTAGAAGTAATCAGCTCTGAAGGTGATGAGCGTACTGTTAAGTTGGACGCATTCCAAATGAAAGGCGCAGAGCAAGTGCTGTACATGGGTGAAGGTCAACGTGCCATCGTAGCAACGCTAACCGAGCAAGGTCAGCAAGCTCTTGAGGGCGGTGAGTTTAAGGCCGACGTTTACGGCAACGAATGGCGCGCAGTGTCACTAACAGGCACGATCGATTCTCCTGTTGTGGATACACTTGACCCAGTTTGGTCATACGCAGAAGAGCTAGACAACGTTTATTGTGCAACTTGTCACGCGAAAATTCCTTCAAATCACTTCACAGTGAACGCTTGGGGACCAGTGGCGAAGAGTATGGGTGATCGAACAGACATCACTGCCGAAAACCTAGAAATTCTTACTAAGTTCTTCCAGCACCACGCGAAAGATGTGGTTGGTCACTAACGATAAATAGAAGGATAAGATTATGACTAATTTAACCCGTCGTGGATTTCTAAAAGGCACAGGTATGGCGGCTGGCGCCATGGCATTTACTTCTTTTGCACCTATGTCTGTTGCGTCTTCAAACCAGCGTGGCAAGGGCATTTTGACAGCGGGTCGCATGGGCCCAATGTTATGTGAAGTGAAAGATGGTAAGTTGGTTTCGACTACTAATGCTCTTCCACAAACTGTACCAAATAGTCTACAAACTACTGGGCCTGACCAAGTGCATACCAAGGCGCGTGTGAAGTACCCAATGGTACGTAAAGGCTACTTGGCAAACCCATCGTCGCCAGAAGGTGTGCGCGGTAGTGATGAGTTTGTGCGTGTGTCTTGGGATGAGGCTTACAAGCTGATCCACGAACAGCACATGCGCATTCGTAAAGAATATGGCGCGGCTTCTGTGTTTGCTGGCTCTTACGGCTGGCGTTCAAGTGGCGTGCTGCACAAAGCACAAACCTTGCTGCAACGTTACATGAGCATGGCGGGCGGCTATTCAGGCCACTTGGGTGACTACTCAACGGGTGCTGCGCAGATCATCATGCCGCACGTTGTGGGCTCTATCGAAGTGTACGAGCAACAAACTACATACCCAGTGGTACTAGAGCACAGCGATGTGGTTGTGCTTTGGGGCTTAAACCCAATCAACACTCTAAAAATCGCGTGGAGCTCAACAGACTGTGCTGGTCTTGAATTCTTCCATCAATTGAAAAAATCAGGCAAGACGGTTATTGCGATTGACCCTATTCGTTCTGAAACCATCGAGTTCTTTGGTGAGAATGCGGAGTGGATTGCTCCTCACCCAATGACCGACGTAGCAATGATGATGGGTATCGCACACACCTTGGTGAAACAAGGTAAGCACGATAAAGCCTTCCTCGATAAATACACCGCAGGCTACGATAAGTTTGAAGCGTACCTGATGGGCGAAGAAGACGGCGTAGAAAAATCAGCAGAATGGGCATCACAAATCTGTGGCGTACCTGCGAAGCAACTTGAGCTACTGGCGGACATCTTCAGTAAAAACCGCACCATGTTGATGGCTGGTTGGGGTATGCAGCGCCAACAATACGGTGAGCAGCGTCACTGGATGCTGGTTACACTGGCAACGATGTTGGGTCAAATCGGTTTACCGGGCGGTGGTTTTGGTTTCTCTTACCACTACTCAAACGGTGGTAACCCTGCTCGTGATGCTGGTGTACTTCCTGCTATTTCGGCATCACTGGGTGGTGGCTCTTCTGCGGGTAACGACTGGGCGGTGTCTGGCGCGGTGCAAAGCTTCCCTGTGGCGCGTATTGTCGAGGCGTTGGAAAACCCAGGTCAATCCTACCATCACAACGGTCATGAACTGACGTTCCCAGATATCAAGATGATTTGGTGGGCAGGTGGTGCGAACTTTACTCACCACCAAGACACCAACCGCTTGATTAAAGCATGGCAAAAGCCTGAGCTGATCGTGATTTCAGAACCTTATTGGACAGCAGCGGCGAAGCATGCGGATGTCGTTCTGCCAATCACCACATCGTTCGAGCGTAATGACTTAACGATGACAGGCGACTACAGTAACCAACACTTGGTGCCAATGAAACAAGTAGTTGAGCCGCAAGGTGAAGCGCGTAATGACTTCGATGTATTCGCGGACATGGCGGAGATGCTAGCACCGGGTGGACGTGATGTGTACACCGAAGGTAAAACTGAAATGGAATGGCTGTACGGCTTCTACAAGGTGGCGCAACAAGGTGGCCGTGGCTCTCGCGTAGCAATGCCGAACTTCAGCAAGTTCTGGGAAGATAACCAACTGATCGAGATGAAGTGGAACGAGAAGAACGCACAGTTTGTTCGTTACGCGGATTTCCGTGAAGACCCGATCATGAACCCGCTAGGTACGCCAAGTGGTAAGATTGAAATCTTCTCGAAAACGGTTGAAGGTTACCAGTTGGAAGACTGTCCTCCACACCCAACATGGATGGCACCAACCGAGTACACCGGCAATGCAAAAGATGGCGAGTTGCAGCTGATGACCGCGCACGCAGCGCATCGTCTACACAGCCAGTTTAACTACGCGAAGATTCGCGAAGAGTACGCAATTGCAAACCGTGAACCTATTTGGATTCACCCTGAAGATGCGAAAGCGCGTGGTATTAAAACGGGCGATCTAGTTCGTGCGTTTAACAACCGTGGCCAAGTATTGGTTGGTGCAGAAGTGACTGACCGAATCAAGCAAGGTTCAGTGTGTATTCATGAAGGCGGTTGGCCGGATTTGGATCCGAAAACCGGCATTTGTAAGAACGGCGGTTGTAACGTGTTAACGTTGGATATTCCGACCTCTCGACTTGCAAACGGCTGTGCGGCGAACTCGGCACTGGTTCGTATTGAAAAATACACTGGCCCAGAATTAGAACTAACGGCGTTTGAACCACCAAAAAATGGCTAGAAAAAAGTAGCGCTTGAAAGCAAGAAGCCAGCGAATCGCTGGCTTCTTTTTTATCTAGTCATCGTTCACATTAGCGCGAAGCGAGAGAAACAAATGGCATCTGTTTCTTAATTTGAAATGTCGGGAGTAAAGTAAATACAATAGCGACAAACAAGACCGAACCTATTAAATCTTCAGGGCGATGCATGCCCAGCCATAAGCGGCTATATGCGACGCTCATTCCCCACATCCACAATGACAGTGCAGAGATATAGCACTTGTTCTGTAAGAACAACCCACCAAAGAAAGCCAAACAAATCGAAACGAAAATCGTATGGCCGGATGGGAAAGAATAGTCTTTCTCGCCTTGCCAATGGCGTGTCCGCCAATCACTGACTTGTTCAGAAATCTGGTTAATTACGTTGGCTTGTTGCTTTGTCTCCAACTGATAAAACGTTTCTGGTGTTTCAATCAATTGTTCTGCTGCGAGCAATTCCGTGTACGGGCGCGGGCTTTCTGTCATCAGTTTTAGCCCCGTTTTGCTGGCAAAGCCAATCACAAGTAACAGCCCTAACATTGAGAGTTTTTGCATCCACTCAGTGTGACTTGGTTTAAAGCGAAATAAAGAAAGCAGTAGCAGTGTTAAGGTAATTAAAAAGCCTTTGCTGCCAGCAGAATCAGTGAGCAAAGTAAAAGTAATACCCAGACTTTCAGGCACCTGTGAGGTGAGATCATGATAAGAGCCAAACAGCGACATTGGGATGATGCCAAGAACAAACAAGGCGAGCATCATCAATCCATATTTTTTGGTTTTCATTGAGAGCGTTTTGTTTTTATTGAGGGTTATTCAACCACGTGAAAATAAGGGGCTTATCTTACGTTATCTGGCGTGAAAAACTTATCAACGCTTTGTCAATTTGACGAGAGAATGAAGGTTGAGTGATGAATTGATGACATTTATCCGAAGGGTAAAGGCGCTCATCCTTAAGCGTTGGGGTCTTAATCCATCAGAGAAAGTAAGTATTCTGCTGCTTTGGTTGGATTTTCTGCATGACAAATGGCAGAAACCAAAGCCAAACCATGAACACCAGTGGCGCTAAGCTGCGGAATGTTACTCTCGTTAATGCCGCCAATGGCAACAATCGGTAGTGAAGTCGTCTCTAACGCCATCTTCAAACCATCAATACCCCAATGTTTTTTGGTTGTTGGTTTTGGTTGGCGTCACGAAGATCGCGCTCAAACCGATGTAATCAATCGGAAGAGAGTCCGCTTCTGCAAGCTGCTCTTCATTTTCGATGGATAAACCGAGAATTTTGTTTGGTCCAATCAACTCGCGAGCGATAGTTGCGGGCATATCTGATTGCCCCAAGTGGACACCATCAGCATCAACAGCAAGGGCAACATCAACACGATCATTGATGATTAACGGGACTCCAGTGCCTTCAAGGATCGTCTTTACGGCTTGAGCTCGTTCAATAAATGCACGAACGTCACCATGTTTTTCGCGCACCTGTACCATGGTGACCCCACCTTCTACCGCCTTTCTTACAACGTGTTTGAGAGTGGATAAATCTTGTTGGTCGTCGGTGACCAAATACAAACGATAGGCGTTCATTATGTTTCCTTTTGCCTCCCACTGTCTTTGGAGTGAGAGGCGTTTAAAGCATTGAGAAGTGATTTATCTCACTTGTAATTTAAGACGTGTTGCCAGTGTTTCTTCATCCAGTTGGTAAAGCTCATCCAAAAGATGCATTTGCAAGCTACCTGGCCCTCGCACTTGCTCAGCCGCAATTTCACCCACAACGCCAAGCACCGCTGCCGCAGCAAGGCCTGTTTCGTCGCCGATTGCTGCGAAAGCGCCAGTCAGTGCCGTCAGTGTGCAGCCCATTCCGGTTACGTATGGCATCATCTCGTGACCATTATTCAGCTGTACGGTTTGCTCTTTTGTCACGATGTAGTCAGTTTCGCCGGAGATCACCACACTTGCTCCGTATTCTTCAACTAAGAAGTGAGCGGCTCCTAGCGCAGTATCGCTACTGTCGAGTGCATCTACACCTTTGCTTTGCGCTTGCTCACCAGCGAGAGCAATGATTTCGGACGCATTACCACGAATGATTAACTTGTTTGCAAGGCGGGCGATTTCGCGCGAGGTTTCGGTGCGCAGTGAACTTGCGCCGCAACCGACAGGGTCGAGCACAACGATTTTACCGTTCGAGTTAGCTTGCTCGACAGCGTAGATCATGCGCGGTGTCCAAACGCTGTCTAGGGTGCCGATGTTGATCACCAAAGCGCCAGCAAACGACATCATTTCTGCCATTTCTTGCTTTGAATGCGCCATGATTGGCGAAGCACCGATAGCCAACAAAGCGTTCGCCGTGTTGTTCATCACCACGTAGTTGGTAATGTTCACGACTAAAGGCTTTTGCTGACGCACTGCGGTTAATGTTTGAGTGATTTGTTCTATTAACATGAGATTCTCCAATTAACCTTATTGTGCGTTTAGACCTTGTTGCCAAAACGCCACTTCCATACGCGTTGCGGTTTTGAAGACCTGAATCAGGTTTTGACCGCGCTGGCTGTGGATGTCGATTTCAGCAAGCAACTGGTTAAAGTGTTCGGCCCCACTTGCCACGCCTGATTGGAACTCTTCACCGCCGTACAAGTTAATCCAACTTGCGTAAGGGTTGCCTTCGAATACCGTGTTTTCATCTTCAATCAGCATTTTACCAATGACGGCGTAGCCGATGGAGCAAGGGGCGAGCGCGGCATACAAGTCAACTAAGTCGCCCGTCATTCCCGCATCCAATACGTAGCGCGTGTAAGCCACCGTGCCAAAATCTTCCGGCTCGTTTTCGAGATCAGATTCCGTCAATCCCCACTGCCCGCAGTAGGTAACATGGTGGGCAATCTCTGAATCTAAAAGCGCATGTACACTTGGTAGTGCGCGGCGCATGTCGTCTAACGTACGTGCTTTGTAGATTGCCAGCGCATAAGCTCGCGCGTACTGTTTTAGGAATAAGAAATCTTGTTTCAAGTAATGCAGAAAACAAGGTTGAGCCAGCGTGCCTTTGGCCAATTGCTGCACGAAGGCATGCTCAGTGTATTCTTGCCAATCTTGGCGGCAAGCGTCGATCAAATCTTGGTATTTCATAATGGGGCAGCCTCGTAATTAGTCAAAACTCGGTACGTAATCTTTCGCTTTTGGCAGTGTTTTGATGATTTTTTGTGAATACATGAACTCGGCGTAGTCGTCATAGCGTTTTAGATCGACTGCTGATGGGCGAAGCGCGAAACGAGTTAACGTGTCATTCCAAGCGCGTTGGTTGAGCTCGTTGTTTAGTGTGTCTGGCGAGTAAGCGACAAACTCTTTCCAAGACTCTTTAGGATGGTTGACGATGTAAGTGGTCGCTTGCTCCAGCGCTTTGTTGAACGCTTTGATAGCCGCTTTGTCATAGGTTTTTGCATTCGCCACAAACACCAGTTCGTCATACGCTGGTACGCCGTGTTCTTCTGGGAAGAAGGCTTTGGCTTTGTAGCCTTCTAGCGCAAGTTGGTTGGTTTCGAAGTTACGCAAGCCGCCCCAAATAGCGTCTACTTTACCGGATGCGAGAGAGGAAGAGAGAGCCCAACCGACGTTGATGATTTGCACGTCAGAAAACTTCACGTTCTCCTGCGCAAGCATGGTGCCGATTGTCGCCTCTTCGTTACCTGCGATAGCAATACCGATTTTCTTGCCTTTAAGGTCGCCAAGGTTATCGTTCTTACCGTTATCCAACACCATCAACGTGTTGAGGGGAGTTGCAATTAAGGTCGCAGAGCGAATTAATGGCAAGCCAGCCGCTACGTCGATGGTCAGGCTAGGTTGGTATGAAATCGCCATATCGACTTTGCCAGCTGCAACTAGTTTAGGTGGTGTGCTTGGGTCGGCGGGTTCTTGGATATCTACCTTCAAACCTTGCTGTTTAAAGTAGCCTCGTTCTTGTGCAATCACTATAGGGCCATGGTTCGGGTTAACGAACCAATCCAGCATTAAAGTAAGCTCTTTTTCGGCAGCAAGTACGTTAGTTGAAACAATTGATGCGAGCAGAGTTACAGCGCTCATGAGTTTGTTTTTATTCACGGGGTTCTTCCTTTTTCTTTCCCTATTTGTTTTCCCAGGGAATGGCTTTTTTCAGTAATTTGTCAGTGGTGAAATAGAGTGTGATAGACAGTGCGGCGAGAATAAACAGCGCCGCGAACATTTCATTGATGATCATGCGAGCGTTGGCTTGCAGCATCAGATAGCCTAGGCCCTCACTTGAACCAACCCATTCACCGACCACGGCACCAATCGGCGCAATAACCACGGCAACACGAATACCAGACGCTAACGTTGGTAGGGCGGCAGGTAGTTGAATATGGCGCAGTAATTGCCATTTCGATGCGCCCATGGTTTTGGCAAGATCGAGATAGCCGGTGGGGGTGTTGCGCAGTCCGTCGTAACAACAAGTTGTTACAGGGAAAAAGATGATGATCGCCGCCATCACCACTTTTGACGCGATGCCGTAACCGAGCCAAAGCATCAACACGGGCGCGATAGCAAATACTGGAATTGCTTGGCTAGCGATAAGAATCGGCAATAGCCAGCGTTTGAGCGGCTCGAACATCAGCATTTGTAATGCGAACAGCAAACCCATTGATAAGCCGAGTGCGAGGCCAAGTAGGATCTCTTGCGCGGTAACCCAAGTGTGTTTGAGTAGCACGTCGTATCGAGTCACTAATCTATCCAATACTTCAATCGGCGAAGGCAAGATGAAGCTTGGCATGTCAAACACCACTACAATGAGTTGCCACAAACCTAAGATCACGGCTGCGCTGATTAGCAGACGCAATGCCGGATGAGTCACGCGTTCCTTTTTACTGATACGCGCCGAAACGGAGTTGTACTGAGTCATATCACTCATAGTCTTTCTCCAATTGATTCAAAATCGCTTGTTGTAGAGTTGCGCATTCTCCATCGAGAGATCTTGGTGGCTTGGCGTCCGGAACAACCAAGTGCTGCGCTTGAGCAGGCGTGCCTTGTAACACATAGAGTTGATGCGCCAATCGCACTGCTTCTTGCGGATCGTGCGTAATCAAGACAACGGTTTTGTCTTTTAGTAGCTCGGCAGAGAGAGTTTGCAATTTGTGGCGAGTCACGGCGTCCAATGCCGAGAAAGGTTCATCCATCAAAACCAAAGGTTTGTCTTGCATCAGAGTGCGAGCAAGGGCTACGCGCTGTCGCATACCTCCGGAGAGTTGAGCGGGTTTGGCGTAAGCGTAATCTGCCAACCCAACGTGCTCTAACAAGTTGAGAGCGCGTTGTTTCTCATCCGCTGGATTTGAGTTGGTGTGAGAAAAGCGCGAGCTGAGGCAGACGTTATCCAGCACGTTAAGCCACGGTAGCAATAAATCCTGCTGGGCCATATAAGCGACACGGTCATGCAGTGCGGCGCCATCGGTTGTGATGAGTTCGCCATGCCAGTCAACTTGGTCATCCAGTAGGCCAGCTAAGTAACGCAATATTGTGGTTTTCCCGCAGCCACTTCGTCCGAGTAATACCGTCCATTGACCGACAGGAATGGTCATGTTCACTCCCGCTAAAGTCGGTGTTTGGCTGTCTTTGTATTGCAAACTGGCGTCGGAAAGCTGAATGCCAATCGCGTTAGCGAACATAAGTATGACCCGAAAAAAAGTGATTCACTGGTCCGTGACCTTTCCCCACTTCCAATTCATCCGCGTGTGCGATAGCTTGGCTGATGTACTGCTTACCAAGGTGCACCGCTTTGTGCAGGTTGTTGCCTTGACTAAGGTAAGACGCAATGGCGGAAGACAGTGTACAGCCCGTACCGTGGGTGTTTTTGGTCGGAAAACGCTTGGCGCTGATTGACTCCGCACTGTTTTGCATGATCAGCAGATCGTTGCTGTTTTCATTTTCTTCAAGATGACCGCCTTTGAGCAGAATAGCTTTGGCACCAAGTGCACGAAGGTCGGTAATCATATCGTTCATTTCAGATTCTGATTGAGGCACTGGCTTACCCGTCAATGCTGCACCTTCTGGCAGGTTAGGAGTGATGATGTCTGCCAGTGGAATTAGTTCTTCTTTTAATGTGCTGATTGCTGATTGCTCAAGTAGCAAATCGCCGCTGGTGGCGACCATGACGGGATCAATCACAAGATGTTTAGGTTGGTATTGCTTAATCTTGTTAGCAACGACTTTAATGATGTTCGAATCCGCCAGCATGCCGACTTTTACCGCCACAATATTGAGATCGGTAAACACTGCATCGAGTTGGCTTTCAACGTGATCAAGAGGAATAGGGAAAATCGCAGAAACGCCTTGCGTGTTTTGTGAGGTGATGGCGGTAATCACTGAGCAGGCGAAGCTGCCAGTGGCGGACATCGCTTTGATATCGGCTTGGATGCCTGCGCCGCCGCCGCTGTCGGAGCCTGCGATGGTTAAGACAACAGGGGTGGTTATAGGTGATTGTGCCTGGTGTAAAGATGGCTGTGATTGCTGCGTCATGGTCGCTCCTACTACAAGACGTATAGGAACTGACTTTGACCGTTGTGGATAGATCGATTGTTCGATCGTTTCGCTCGCCAAAGAGGAGCGGCGAAAGGCAAAGTGCGCATAGTTCCCTACGTCAGTGCTAACTGAATCAGGTTCAACGGGTCTCGAATCTCGATCTCAGCCAACGCTTATCGCGTGGCCCCCCGACTATTTCGCTCGGATGATAGCAGGACCCTTGTAGAAGGGATACGTTTTTTGAGAGTAATTATTATTGAGTATTCAATTATGCGAGGTGAGTGATAGAGTAAGCATCTAAATGGTTCGTCGTGTGGAATTTACTAGTGCAACGCTCTGGTGAAAGAGCTGAACCTGGAATATTTAATAAATAATCGTGGTCTCGTTAAGCAAGGATTAGCACAAAACAAGGTTAAAAAACTGTTAAAATTTAACGCGTTGCCAATTTAACTTTGTTGAACTTTTCGACAGTTAATTAGGAAGGCTAAGACGATCATCGAGCAAGGAGACTTCATGCTTAATTCTGCAACAGCGAAGTCAGTGATCGATCATGCACTCTTTTTGGGGGCTGATTTCGCTGAACTATTCGTTGAACATCATCAAACTAACACCGTCCAGATCGCATCTGGTGAGGTGGACAAGATCAATTCGGGGATTGATTTTGGTATCGGCATTCGCCTCTTCTTCGGTCACAAAGTGCTTTATGGATACACCAATAGCACGGACGAAGCCGAGCTAAAACGCGTAACGTCATTGCTTGCGGCAAAAGACAAGCGTGAACAAATCGCGTCAGCAGGTTCTTTGAATTTGAACCGCTACCCAATCCAACACGGTTGCCGCATGCCGTTAAGTCAGGATGCCAACTTAGATTCAAAAATCGCGTTTCTATTGAAAGTTGACCAAGCTGCGCGTGCAGAAAGTGAGTACATCAGCCAGTTCATTGGTAGTGTGCTTCAGCGCGAGCAGCAAGTGTCTATCTTCAACTCAGAAGGTCTACACGTTGACGATACTCGTCACTACATCCGAGTTGCTGGTAATACCGTTGCTCAAAAAGGTAATGAGCAGTCTTCTGGTATGGAAGGTCCTGGCGCTCTTGCTGGTTGGGAGTTCAGCGAACAGCTTGATGCGAAAGAGCTGGGTCAAACTATCGCGCAGCAAGCGTTAGTGAAACTTGGCGCTGATGCTTGTCCATCAGGTGAAATGCCAGTGGTGATTGGTAACGGCTTTGGCGGCGTTATCTTCCATGAAGCGTGTGGCCACTTACTCGAAACCACTTCGGTTGCGAAGAAAGCGTCCGTATTCCACGACAAGATGGGCGAAATGGTTGCTCACACCGCAGTGAATGCAGTTGATGATGGCACCATGACCAACGAATGGGGCTCGATTCATGTTGATGACGAAGGCATGAAGACTCAGCGCACTCAATTGATCAAAGACGGTAAGCTAACCAGCTTTATGGTCGATAAAATGGGTGGTATGAAGACAGGTTATGAGCCTACGGGTTCTGGTCGTCGTCAGAACTACAAGTTCGCACCAACCTCGCGAATGCGTAACACCTTTATTGAAGAAGGCGAGCATTCACTTGATGACATGCTGGCAGGCATCGAGCGTGGTATCTATGCGAAGAAGATGGGCGGCGGCTCGGTTCAACCGGGTACGGGCGAGTTCAACTTTGCCGTTCGTGAAGCTTACCTCATTGAAAATGGCAAAATCACCAAGCCTCTGAAAACAGCAACACTGATCAGCACGGGTCCAAAAGTGCTGAAAGAAATCAGCATGGTCGGCAAAGACATGGCGCTTGCGCCGGGCATGTGTGGTTCAGTAAGTGGTTCAGTACCAACAACAGTCGGTCAGCCAACACTGAAAGTAGATAATATTCTGGTAGGAGGCGGTAACTAATGAGCCAAGAACAACAACTTCTTAATGCGGTTGATTACGTCCTATCAGAAGCAAAGCGTCAAGGCGCAGAAGCGGACGTCATTGTAAACCGCAACAGCAGCTTTTCTCTGAAAGCAAACCAAGGCAAGCTGGATGAGTACAAAGTTAGCTCAAGCCAAGTGCTGGGTGTTCGAGTCATTAAAGATGCCCGTGTCGCGACCAGTTATTCTGAATCACTAGAGCAACCAAGTTTAGATTTGATGCTCACAAACGCGCTGCAAAGTGCTCGCTTTTCCAAGCAAGATGAACATCAAACCATCAGCTGCGTAAACAGTAAAATCACCACTGATATTGCAGAAATTGCGCAAGACGATACCACATCGGTCGATGAGAAAATTGAACTGTCCCTTGCGCTTGAGCAAGGTGTTGTGGCTCTGCCTCACGCTTCAAGCTCACCATACAATGGTTACAGTGACGGTGAAACTCAGCTCATCATCGCGAATACTCAAGGTACGTTATGTCAACATTTCGAGCGATCGTTCACTTGTTACGCGTATACCTTGTTTGAAAAAGACGGCAAACAGTCGATGGCGGGAAGAATGTCGCTAGGTCGCCGTTTTGATGAGTTGGATCCAGCTTATTGTATAGAAGGCGGTTACAACCTTGCTCGCGATCTTCTTGAAGGCGCTCCGGTTGCGACAGGTAACTATCCGGCCATTTTCCACATCAATGCTTTAAGCAGCCTGTTTGGTGCATTCGGCAGTGCGTTTTCTGGTGTGAGTGCGATGAAAGGCATCTCGCCACTGGGTGACAAGCTTGGTCAAAGCGTTGCAAGTGAACTGATCACCTTTACCGATGCGGCTTACATGCCAAATGGTATGGCAATCGCAAGTTTTGATAGTGAAGGCTTTGCTACTCAAGACAATGTGTTGATCGCCAATGGCCAACTGAATACGCTATTGCACAATAGCCAAACAGCGAGTTATTTGGGTGCAGTGTCGACGGCAAGTGCATCTCGCAGTGCAAAATCGAGCCTAGACGTATCGGCAAATCATAAAGTGATTGCGACAGGCAACAGCAGTGCGCCAGAAGTCAAAGTAGGTGAATACCTAGAATTAGTCGAACTGCAAGGGGTTCACTCTGGTGCAGATGCTGTCAGTGGTGATTTCTCATTTGGTGCGAGTGGCTTCTTGTGCCGTGATGGAGAGCGCGTTCAACCAGTTCGTGGGATCACGGTAGCCGGTAACTTCTATAAGATGCTGCAAGAAGTAGAAGCTGTGGGTGATACGCAGCTTATTAATGATAGCCGCACTTTCTTCGCGCCAGATGTGCGTTTTGCTCGATTGAGCATTGGCGGTAAGTAAGCGCGGCATAGAAAGTCAGAAACAAAAAAGAGGACTCGATCGAGTCCTCTTTCATCATCTAGCAACGTGTACGCGAATAACTATAATTCGCGGATATCCAGTTCGTTGTGGATCAGTACTACACACTGAGAAGCAAACAGCATCTTAGGCCCAAGGCTGATTTTCTCAGTACCTAGGCGCTTCAAGCTGTTGAACGACTTCTTCGGCATCGGGATGTGATCGGTTAGCAAGAAACATGGGTTTTCACCAATTTCTGTGTCACGAACAAATTCGCCTTTCTTGTCCAACATATAAAGTTGGTGGTCTTCCGCCAGTTCTTGCACCAAGCGTTCAAAGCTCACTGTACGAACCGTAATACCGGGTTCAACTTCACGAAGCTGCTCTTTACCCATACCAACAGATGCGTCTAACGCACGGGCAACGGCATCGATCAACGTTGACTCGTGAAAACCACCAATATTGGTAATGTCGTTTGAACGAATGGTAATCGTGCGCGAGTAATCCTTCGTGCTCTCTAATACCAAGTGGACAACCACATCTTCACGGTGAGATTGTGCCACGAACATGGTGTTCATCATGGTATGAGCAAGGATCTCGGTATGCGCCTCGTTACCAACACCTTCTAATAGTGCTTTGCTGGTCGTTGGCGCCGCGCGAGCTCGTAAAACAAAAGAGCGCATGAATTTAGCCTCTATATAGGAAGAGTGAATGCGCGGAAGTATATACCCAAGCAGGGAAGGGATGCGAGTTTAATAGTAAATGTGAACTTACTTACAAAGCTTCGATTGTCGTGCGGAGTGTGCTGGTTAGAATAGGAGGCAACCCTGTTAGGAGCGGTATATGGAAATCAAAAAGATAAATAAAGACATTTATAAAAAGAAAGTAAACCTGGTGATTGGCGGTTTTGTTGCGTTGCTCGCTATCTCATCTCTTGCCTTTAGTACCTTGCTTATTGTTTTGTTTGGCAACACTGAAGTCGTACCTGAACAATCAACGGGAAACTTTCATTGGAATTTGATTGGTGTCCTTCTCGCAGTCGCAACTTCCCTCTCTTTATTGAATCAAATTAAAACTCGGCCATACATGGAAGAGGTGTTGTACGTTTGGAAGCTCAAGCAACTGCACAACAAAATATTTCGTAAACTAAAAAGCATTAAAGCAGCCGCGAGCAATGACGATGTAAAAGCGCTCACTACGCTTAAGTTCTATTACACAACGCAACAACAAGTGTTTGAGTTAGACAACAACACATTGACGATGAGTAGTGTAAATAAAGAATTAGAGGCAATTGAGCAAATCGAAGCGGAGCAATCACTGGATCTTGATATCACCAGCTTTAAAGAGAGCTGGGTAGACACATACTGATTGCCTATTTGCTACTTGAAGTTAACAACTGAGTGCTAAAAATAAGCGTTTGAGTGAGATTTAATCACTCGACGCTTTTTTTTTAGTTTTTTTTTCTAAAAAGGGGTTGCCAAGAAAAATCATCTCCCTATAATGCGCCTCCGTTGTCAGGGCAAAGCGGAAACGCAAAAGCGGTTGGCAACAAGGCGAAAGAAAAGCTTCTAAAAATTAATTTAAAAAAGTGTTTGACACTGAAAGTTAATTCCTTAGAATACGCCTCCGCTTCGATAGCAAAGCTTACGAAGCAAGCTCTTTAACAATATAGACCTCCTGCACGACCCACCATTTCCTTCCACGGAAATCAAAATAATGTGGGCGATTAGCTCAGTTGGGAGAGCACCTGCCTTACAAGCAGGGGGTCACTGGTTCGAGCCCGGTATCGCCCACCATTCTCTAAGTATTTTTGGAATAAAACGTCCAAACCAGAACAAGCAATTGATACTGGTTGGCATTTTTGACTCTGAAAGTCTTTAGAAAATGTAACTTCCTTGTGAAGAAACATAGCTCTTTAACAATTTGGAAAGCT
>CCKK01000004.1 GCA_001048675.1 Vibrio diabolicus
GCTTGGCTAATTTGGCTTGCTAACTTGGCTTTCGTTTCTTTCGAAGCGTTGCCGTGTCAGCGAGGTGGCATTATAGAGATTGCGATCACATTGGCAAGCCCTTTTTCTCGTTTTTTTTGATTTTTTTATTCGTTCGGATAAATTTGCATCAAAAGCGGTCAAAAGAGCACGTTATTTCTACAGTTCTCTGAATTTATCTGCGAAAAGAGCCACTTTTTCCCAATTGGTGTATTCCACTTCTTTGGTCGTATCGGTTTCGCCACCTGTCATCGACATAATGAACCTAATCATAGTTCTGTCGAACCAGCCGTAACGTGGGTAATAAAGTGCACCAGCAAAAACACCGATTAGCGTTGGTCTCCAAGGCGACTTAATTAGGAACTTGCGAATGTAGGCACTACCTTCAGGTGTATCCTTTCCTTGGTCCTCTTTACGAGCGGTTAGGTTTACGCAGAAAAATGCCACTTTATTTTGCTCCAATTGATTGAGGTTTCGCTCAATAAACTGGTATAGCTTTTTATTAAGATGGCCATAGCGAATAGAGGCGCCTATCAATACTCTGTCGTATTGGCTGAAGTCAATCGTCTCGATATTATGTAAATCCACCAGCTCACAATCGAAGTCTGGAAGTTGTTCATCTATATAGTGGAGAATTTTTTTAGTCTGCCCTTCGCGGGAAGAGTATAGAAATAATGCTTTTGCCACGATTTCCCCTTAGCTACGCCAAAACGTCGGCGTAAGTAGAATAAGTAAGGTAAAGATTTCCAAACGACCAAACAGCATAGAAACTATCAATACCCATTTTGCTTTGTCGTTAACATCACCAAAGTGAAGCGCCACTTCTCCCAAGCCAGGACCGAGGTTGTTCAGAGTCGCAGCCACCGCAGAGAATGCACTGAGCTCGTCCATCCCTGTAGCAATCAAGCCCAACATACAAACCACAAATACCAATGCGTACGCGGAGAAGAAACCCCAAACCGCATCGACAACACGTTGCGGTAGGGCACTGCCACCTACTTTGATGGTGTAAACCGCGCGTGGATGGACTAAACGTTTTAGTTCACGCGCACCTTGTAAGGTAAGAAGCAGGATACGGATCACTTTCATGCCGCCGCCTGTTGAACCAGCACAACCACCGATAAAAGAGGAGAACAATAGCAGTACAGGTAAGAAGAGCGGCCAATCCGCAAAACCTGTCGTCGTAAAGCCCGCAGTTGTCGAAATTGACACGGTTTGGAAAAGTGCCTGATCGAAAGCATCGTATGTCGATGTGTAAGAGTGATGTTTCAGTAATAATAGAAAGCAAATGACAAATAGCAGCACTTGAATAAACAAGAAGGCGCGAAACTCAGGATCTTTCCAGTAATACTTGGGATGTACGCCACCTGATGCAAATGCAGCAAAGTGCAGCGTGTAGTTACATGCAGATATAAGCAGAAAAACCACCGTAATCAGGTTAATCGCGTAACTATCAAAGTATCCGATGCTGGCATCGTGGGTAGAAAAGCCACCAATGGCAATGGTGGAAAAGCTGTGACTGATGGCGTCAAATGGCGTCATACCAGCTAACCAAAAAGCCGATGCACAGGCGATAGTCAGGCTCAAATAGATGTACCAAAGCGCCTTAGCAGTTTCTGCTATGCGCGGCGTCACTTTAGTGTCCTTGACTGGACCAGGGATCTCGGCGCGGTAAAGCTGCATACCACCAATGCCAAGTACTGGCAAAATCGCCACAGCTAATACGATGATTCCCATACCTCCGAACCACTGCAGTAACTGTCGATAGAATAGAATCGCTTTAGGTAACTCATCCAAACCAACAATAACGGTCGCCCCGGTCGTAGTGAGAGCAGAAAACGATTCAAAAAACGCATCTGTGACTGAGACGTTCGGGTTGTCAGCAATGAGAAAGGGGATCGAGCCTGCACTGCCAAGTACTGTCCAGAATAAGACGACAATAAGAAAGCCATCTCGAGCTTTAAGCTCGTGCTTATACCTGCGGTTTGGGTACCAACAAACGGCCCACAAAACAGCAGAACAAAAAATGTCGTGACAAAAGGCACACCTGCACCATCTCGATAGATCAGCGCAACGAGTGCTGGCGCAAGCATAGTGACACTAAAGAGTGCGAGCAGTAGCCCGACGATTCGAATAATTGAACGAAATTGCATGGATAAATTGACTAGCGAAGCTGTCCCTGTTGCTTCCTGTTTTTCATTATTGTCCGTCTAGCGGAGTCACAATTGCCTTTGCCCCGCTTTTATTGATGATTGCTTGGGTAAACGCGCTCACTTCTCGAAGCTCAATTTCCACCACTAATACGACCTGATCGCTGTATTCAGCCTCGACTTCTATCGCACCAAATTGCGGCATGATTGACTGTGCGATCGGCATAAACCCATAGTCTAACGTTAGTCTGAGCTTTGTGGTTATTTTTTTCTTCAATAGTTTGAAGCAGCTTGAGCGCTTGTTGTACTCCACCCCCATACGCTTTAACCAAGCCGCCTGTACCTAACTTGATTCCACCAGAGTATCGCGTGACCACTGCCGTGATCTCCCCCACACCAGATCCAGACAGCTGCGCCAGGATCGGTTTGCCTGCAGTTCCGGATGGCTCCCCATCATCACTAAAACCCCATTTCATTGAATCTTCCGGGCGACCAGCAACAAAGCCCCAACAGTTATGTCTAGCATCAGCGTGTTTAGCTTTGATTTGATCAACAAATGCTTTTGCAGCTTCGATACTTGGCGTGTGCGCCAAATAAGTAATGAATACGCTCTTTTTAATTTCTTCTTCAAATTGAGCGAGCTCTGCTGGAATCAGATAAGGCTTGTCATTCATAGGATTATGGATTCAGGTCTATTTGCCTGAAGTCTATCACGAGTGTGATTTACCCGTCGCATAAGATCTGCCACAGCGCACAATGTTAAACACTTGTTTAAAAAATGTATTGAAATTAGACAATCCACGATCCAAACTAACTTTACTGGTCAAACCAGAACAAAAATAAAACGACTTCCTCGATACCTATTTGCCGAGGTACACGGCGTCGTTGAAATAGGTATACAGACAATCCACGATTGTATGTCATGGAGATAGACAATGATTTACCAAGCCGAAACCCTACAGGTAAAGGAAATACAAGATGGTATTGCAGAGCTAAGCTTCTGCTCTCCAAAATCCGTCAACAAACTCGACCTAGCGACATTGGAATCGCTAGATAAAGCTCTTGATGCGCTCATTGCCCATCAAGGCCTCAAGGGGTTGTTGCTCACTTCAGATAAAGACGCATTCATTGTAGGCGCAGACATTACCGAGTTTTTAGGTCTGTTTGCTAAAACGGATGCCGAGCTCGACCAATGGCTGCAATTTGCTAACAGCATCTTTAACAAATTAGAAGACTTACCCGTTCCGACCATCTCGGTGATCAAAGGCCACGCTCTTGGTGGCGGTTGTGAATGTGTGCTAGCAACAGACATGCGTATTGGTGACAAAACCACCAGCATCGGCCTACCAGAAACGAAACTGGGAATCATGCCGGGCTTTGGTGGTTGTGTACGCTTACCTCGCGTTATTGGCGCAGACAGCGCAATGGAAATCATCACCCAAGGTAAAGCATGCCGAGCTGATGAAGCATTGAAAATTGGCTTACTCGATGCTGTTGTAGAGACTGGTGCTTTATACGAATCGGCACTACAAACTCTTAACTCTGCAATTAATGAGAAACTTGACTGGCAAGCACGCCGAGCACAGAAAACATCTCCTCTAACGCTGAGTAAGCTAGAATCGATGATGAGCTTCACCATGGCGAAAGGTCTAGTGGCACAGAAAGCTGGCCCTCACTACCCTGCCCCAATGACAGCCGTTATCACGATTGAAGAAGGTGCTCGCTTTGCACGTAATGAAGCGTTAGACATTGAACGTAAGCACTTCGTGAAATTAGCTAAATCGGAAGAAGCAAAATCACTGGTTGGCCTATTCCTTAACGATCAATACATCAAAGGCATTGCGAAAAAAGCAGCGAAGTCAGCAAGTAAAGACACGCAACGTGCAGCCGTATTAGGTGCAGGTATCATGGGTGGCGGCATTGCTTACCAATCAGCGCTAAAAGGTGTGCCTGTCTTAATGAAAGACATCGCACAAGCGTCGCTCGACCTAGGCATGACTGAAGCATCTAAGCTGCTGAATAAACGCTTATCTCGCGGTCACATTGATGGCTTTAAGATGGCGGGTATTTTAGCATCAATCACACCGAGCCTACATTACGCAGGTATTGAAAACTCTGATGTGATTGTTGAAGCTGTCGTTGAAAATCCGAAAGTAAAAGCGGCGGTTTTGAGTGAAGTCGAATCCCATGTCGGTGACGACACCATTATCACCTCAAACACCTCGACGATTCCTATCAACCTATTGGCAAAATCACTAAAACGCCCAGAAAACTTCTGTGGTATGCACTTCTTCAACCCAGTGCATCGTATGCCTCTTGTTGAGATCATCCGTGGTGAGCACACCTCTGATGAAACCATCAATCGTGTTGTGGCGTATGCTGCGAAAATGGGCAAATCACCAATTGTCGTTAATGACTGCCCAGGGTTCTTCGTTAACCGCGTATTGTTCCCATACTTTGGCGGCTTCAGCATGCTACTTCGTGATGGTGCTGACTTTACGAAAATCGACAAAGTCATGGAGCGTAAGTTTGGCTGGCCGATGGGACCGGCGTACTTGCTTGACGTAGTCGGCATTGATACCGCGCACCACGCACAAGCTGTGATGGCTGACGGTTTCCCTGAGCGTATGGGTAAACAAGGTCGTGATGCGATTGATGCACTGTTCGAAGCAGACAAATATGGTCAGAAAAATGGTAATGGCTTCTACAGCTACACCATAGATAAAAAAGGTAAGCCGAAGAAAACCTTCTCAGAAGCGATCTTACCAGTACTTGCTGACGTTTGTGCCGATAAGCATGACTTTGACGATGAGACCATCATTCAACGTATGATGATTCCAATGATCAACGAAGTGGTGCTGTGCCTTCAAGAAGGCATCATCGCTACTCCGCAGGAAGCAGACATGGCATTGGTTTATGGTCTTGGTTTCCCTCCATTCCGCGGTGGCGTATTCCGCTACCTAGACAGCGTGGGTATTGCTGAATACGTTGAAATGGCAAAACAACACGCCGAGCTAGGTGCGATGTACCAAGTACCGCAAATGCTGATTGATATGGCGGCGAAAGGTGAAAGCTTTTACGGTGCACAACAGCAAGGTTCTATCTAAGGAGGGATTCTAAAATGACTAATCAAACAAGAAATGTTGTCGTAGTCGATTGTCTACGTACTCCAATGGGTCGCTCTAAAGGTGGTGCTTTCCGTCATACACGAGCAGAAGATCTATCTGCGCGTCTAATGAAAGGCATTCTTGCACGTAACCCACAAGTGAACCCAAGCGAGATTGAAGACATCTACTGGGGTTGTGTACAGCAAACACTAGAGCAAGGCTTTAACGTTGCACGTAATGCCGCGCTACTCGCGGGCCTGCCGATTGAAATTGGCGCCGTGACGGTTAACCGCTTGTGTGGTTCATCAATGCAAGCGCTGCATGACGGTACACGTGCGATCATGACTGGCGATGCTGAAATCTGCCTAATTGGTGGCGTTGAGCACATGGGGCATGTGCCGATGAACCACGGGGTAGACTTTCACCCTGGTATGTCAAAGAACGTAGCAAAAGCTGCGGGCATGATGGGCTTAACGGCTGAAATGCTTGGTAAATTACATGGCATTAGCCGTGAGCAACAAGACGAGTTTGCCGCGCGCTCTCACGCTCGTGCGCACGCAGCAACCGTAGAGGGTCGTTTTAAAAACGAAATTCTACCAATTGAAGGCCATGCGGCTGACGGTACACTGTTTACTCTCGACTATGATGAAGTGATTCGTCCAGAGACAACAGTTGAAGGTCTGTCTCAGCTTCGTCCTGTGTTTGACCCAGCAAACGGCACAGTAACAGCCGGTACATCATCAGCGCTGTCTGATGGCGCATCAGCGATGCTGATCATGAGCGAAGAGAAAGCCAATGAGCTTGGTTTGAAGATTCGTGCACGTATTAAAGGCATGGCTATTGCTGGCTGCGATCCTTCTATTATGGGTTACGGTCCTGTACCTGCGACGAAAAAAGCGCTCAAGCGTGCCGGTCTTTCAATTGAAGACATGGATGTGGTAGAGCTAAATGAAGCATTTGCAGCGCAATCTCTGCCATGTGCGAAAGACTTAGGTCTGCTTGATGTGATGGATGAGAAGGTCAACCTTAACGGCGGTGCGATTGCATTGGGTCACCCACTTGGTTGTTCTGGCTCACGTATCTCAACCACGCTGATCAACCTAATGGAAGCGAAAGACGCAAAATATGGCCTCGCCACCATGTGTATTGGTTTAGGTCAGGGTATAGCGACCGTATTTGAGAGGCCTTAACGCTTGGGGTGAAGTAGGCTCAAAACGACGATGGTCGTAGTGATCCACTCAACAACCAGCATGAAATGAATAAATACTAAAATAATTTAGTATTACACTTAAGGGCGACATCAGATGTCGCCCTTTGTTTTACGCCAAACACAGTAAATATGCATACAAAGCATACATGAAATGAGTAACTTTCATTTTATTCATAGATAGAGAAGACATAGACTTATAGACAGTTAATATCTTGCTGTATGTGGCAACTGAGTCACGCTAACGCAATTTCGGAGAACCTTATGTTTAATGCTCTAGTTCTAAACCAAGAAGACAAACGCACTATCGCTAGTATCGAGCAAATCGATGAAACACAACTGCCGGAAGGTGACGTTCTGGTTGAAGTCGATTACTCATCGTTGAATTACAAAGATGGTTTGGCGATCACAGGTAAAGGTAAAATCATCCGTAACTTCCCGATGGTACCTGGCATTGATCTAGCGGGTACGGTTGTAAGTTCTGAAGATTCGCGTTACCAAGCTGGTGACAAAGTGGTCTTAACTGGCTGGGGCGTGGGTGAAAACCATTGGGGTGGCATGGCTCAACGTGCTCGTCTAAAAGCGGATTGGCTAGTGCCACTACCAAAAGGTCTAGACAGCAAAAAAGCAATGATGGTTGGTACTGCTGGCTTCACTGGTATGCTATGTGTTCAAGCACTGCTTGATGCAGGCATCAAACCTGAAGCTGGTGAAATCCTAGTAACGGGCGCAAGTGGCGGCGTAGGCTCGGTAGCAGTAACGCTCCTAGCGCAGCTTGGCTACAAAGTTGCAGCAGTGACAGGACGTGTAGAGAAAAACGGTCCGCTACTTGAAAAACTAGGTGCTAGCCGCATCATTGACCGTACTGAATTTGAAGAACCAGCACGTCCACTTGAAAAGCAAGTATGGGCAGGTGCGGTAGACACCGTCGGCAGCAAAGTACTAGCAAAAGTACTGGCGCAAATGGATTACAACAGTGCAGTCGCCGCTTGTGGTCTTGCAGGTGGTTTTGATCTACCAACTACAGTGATGCCGTTCATCCTACGTAACGTTCGTCTACAAGGTGTGGACTCAGTAATGTGTCCAACAGAGAAACGCATCGCAGCATGGGAAAAACTGGTTGAACTACTACCAGAAAGCTATTTCGAGCAAGCGTGTACTGAAGTAGAACTAGCAGAAGCACCAAAATACGCAGAAGACATCACTAACGGTCAAGTAACAGGTCGTGTGGTTATCAAGCTATAAACACTGACTCAGCGTAAACAGACGAAGAGCCGGCATTGCTGGCTCTTTTTGTTAGCAGTTTAGTCCCATATCTTCGATACGCTTAGCTATTAGACGGCTACATTCTTCACGCACAATCGTTCTTAACCATTCTTGAGCAGGAGAATGCTCGCAACGCGCATGCCAAATCATCGAGTATTCAAATGGAGTAAATTGGAATGGTAATGGTTTCACCACCAAGTCATAACGCTCGGCAACCAGATACGCCAAGTCCGCTGGCACTGTGATGATAATTGGCAAGGTATCCATGATCGCCAATGCGGCTTCTAAATGATAAGCCCGCAGAACCATTTTACGCTTAGGTTTCTCCATCAAAGCTTGTTCGATCAGTGCCTTAACACCATCACTGATGGCGATCATGGCATGTGGATGGCTCAGATAATCATCCAAGCTCATTTCTTTATCCGCTAATGGATGCTGTTTTGAAAGCATACACAGCACCCCCACTCGCCCCAACACTTCACTGCGTAGCGGCTCCACCGGGCCAGTTGGGCGACAAATGGCGAGATCGGCCCCTTCATAAGTCAACTGATCGGATAAACGGTCATGCTGCAAAGGCAAAAAGTTAAACGACACGTTTGGCGCTTCTTGGTAAATTCTCGGCAAAGCGAACGGTAAGATCGTTTGCATGGCATAGTCGGTGGTCACGATGTTGAAAGTCTGTACGCATTGCAATGGGTCAAACTCAACCGGAGATAACAACTGACGTAAAGACTCTAATGGCTCGCCTAATGAGCGATCGATCTCTAACGCTTTCTGAGTTGGGATTAAATGCTGCCCCTGACGAGTAAACAGCGGGTCTCCCAATAAGTCACGCAGACGACCAAGCACACGACTCATTGCCGATTGACTCAAATTCAGACGTGTTGCCGCCTTACTGACACTGTTTTCTTCTATCAGTACTCGCAACGCAACCAGTAAATTTAAATCTCGGCGATAGATGTCTTCCAGTTCCACGAATTAGCCACTTATTTTGTATGTGTTTGGGTAAATTGTACTCTTCAGGCAAAAAAAATCCCGCCTTTCAGCGGGGAAGCCCAAGAAAAATGGGGATAGTGTCGGAATGAAGTGTCGGTAAAAATAGGTGAGCGTTATTAAAGTATTCTGATCGAAGCAAAAAGCGCTAATTTTCTTGCTCAGATGCACCTGACCATTTGCGCATCTCGATCCAAATCCCAATAATAGTGGCAACCATGCCTACAAGAGGCATCAAAGAGGTGTCAGCTGGCGTTCTGAGTACCAAAGCACAAAACGAGATAAAACAAAGTACGGAGTAAATCGTAAGTCTGTCTAACGCTGTTAACATTGCCTCTCCCTTGCCAGTTGTTACCAAATTGTTAATTTAAGGTAAAACAAAAAATTCCGTTTGCCAAGTGGTTATTGAATATTTTTTCAACGAACGTAGAATTCACCGCTAAGTTAGTTACGAGAATCACACTATGAGCTTTAATCCTGAACTGGCAACAAAGACATTAGAGGCGGAAGGACTGCGCTGCCCAGAGCCAGTGATGATGGTCAGGAAGACAATTCGCAACATGCAAGATGGTGAGATTTTGCTGGTCAAAGCAGATGACCCATCCACGACTCGAGACATTCCGAGTTTCTGCCGTTTTATGGATCACCAATTAATTGCAGCACAAACGGAGCAAGTTCCGTATCAGTACCTGATCAAGAAAGGATTGGAATAATCTGGTCGAATTAAAAACGGCAGCCGATTGGCTGCCGTTTGTTTATTCATCGTATTCGAGTGTGCGAACTTCTGATTGGAGCTTGTTGAGTTGTTTTTTCATTGCCCGCATCTCTTCATGCATAGGAATGATGTGGGCTACGCGAATCCACGCCTCTACTGTTAATCCAGTAAGAACGAACGATCCTGCCACAATCGGCAACCACATATCAGTCAGTACCATCGCTAACAAGCACAGCGCCAAACCAAAGGTGAATAAATAACTCTGACTCTTTGGGGTCATCCCCATGTAACGTGTAAGCATAAACTTGCCCTCTCGCTATCATTCACACCATTAAACTACCATGACAAGTATGACACTAATATGTCATCCGTCACGCTACGGAGCGATTTTAAGTCAGAGTTTGAGCTACGCCACTAATTCGCTAGTTATTGATTATTTGCATCATTTTAACGATTGTTCGCGGATAACATTTTCCATTTTCAGGCTGCGTTATCCGCCTAAAAACATTAAAAGAAGGCCGCACCAATCGCCAACAACACGAACAAAATAGCGGTGACTTTACGAATCAACCCCAGGGGCATCTTGTCTGCTGAAAGCTTACCAATTAACACCACAGGCACATTAGCCAACAACATACCAATGGTCGTGCCAAGTATGACCCAACTCAGCGCATCCGCATACTGCGCGCCTAGGATAGAAGTGGCGATCTGAGTTTTATCACCAATCTCAGCCACAAAGAAAGCAATAAAGCTGGCAATGAAAGGACCTCGGTTTGAAATCTGTTCGTCATCATCCAACTTATCAGGAATCAACACCCAAGCAGCCATCGCGACAAAACTGACCACCAGCACCCACTTTAAAATATCAGGTGATAAATAGTCAGCGACAACCACACCTAACCATGCAGCCAAAGCGTGGTTGGCAATGGTTGCCAAAAAGATTGCTGCAATAATTGGTATTGGTTTGCGGTAACGACTTGCGAGTAATAGAGATAGCAATTGGGTCTTATCGCCAATTTCTGCTAACGCTACAGTAGTAATTGAAATAGCTAAAACGCTCACGACATGCTCATTGGGGCAGGGATTATTATTTTTAACCGAAGACAAACCTCACGCCCCTACCCCGGTTCATGATGATTTGTCTAAGGTCTTGCTAAACTTGAAAGGCTTCAAGTCTCGAACGCCATGGTGATTTTGCACCAATTATGTTGACGGACGAACCAGATGAAACAGAAACTTCATCAGGTAAGCTACTCCCCAAAGACAGGCGCAATTCTAGCCACCTTTGTTGCGCTTCTCAAGAGCCAAAGCAGGCAAAAACTCCCTTTTAAGAAAAATACAGCAGATAACGCGGTAAAAATTCATTAAAGGAGAAAATCGCCCACGAATTAATCAAGATTAGCTCTACTCCCATGCTCAATATCTGGTTATACTAGATTGTTAATTTATTCAACCGTAATTACTCTTTATCGCCGTTGTTAGAGTTGAAAAACTCGGCATAGATGACGAATTAACGAGTAACAAGAGAATCGCGCGAACCTGACTTATGCAAAAATACGATATCAAAACCTTCCAGGGAATGATCCTCGCGCTGCAGGATTATTGGGCTCAAAATGGTTGTACCATTGTTCAACCGCTAGATATGGAAGTGGGTGCGGGTACCTCTCACCCAATGACCTGTCTACGAGCGCTTGGCCCAGAGCCAATGTCGACAGCTTACGTACAACCTTCACGTCGTCCTACTGATGGCCGTTACGGTGAAAACCCTAACCGTCTTCAGCACTACTACCAATTCCAAGTAGCGCTAAAACCATCGCCTGACAATATTCAAGAGTTGTACCTTGGCTCCCTTGAAGTTCTTGGTATTGACCCTCTTGTACACGACATCCGTTTCGTAGAAGACAACTGGGAAAACCCAACACTAGGCGCATGGGGTCTAGGCTGGGAAGTTTGGCTAAACGGTATGGAAGTAACTCAGTTTACGTACTTCCAACAAGTTGGCGGCCTTGAGTGTAAACCAGTCACTGGCGAAATCACTTACGGTATCGAGCGTCTAGCAATGTACATCCAAGAAGTAGACTCGGTTTACGACCTAGTTTGGAACATCGCACCAGACGGCAGCAAAGTGACTTACGGTGATATCTTCCACCAAAACGAAGTAGAGCAATCGACTTACAACTTCGAGCACGCAGACGTTGAATTCCTATTTGGTTTCTTCGAGCAGTGTGAGAAAGAGTGTAAAGAGTTGCTTGAGCTTGAAAAGCCACTGCCATTACCTGCTTACGAGCGTATCCTAAAAGCAGGTCACGCATTCAACCTACTAGACGCGCGTAAAGCGATCTCAGTAACTGAGCGTCAGCGTTACATCCTGCGCATTCGCGATCTGACTAAGTCAGTAGCAGAAGCATACTACGCATCGCGTGAAGCTCTTGGCTTCCCAATGTGTAAGAAAGAACAAGCGTAAGGGGTAGAGAACATGGCAAAAGAATTTCTAATCGAGCTAGGTACAGAAGAGCTACCACCAACGCAACTTCGTACGCTAGCTGAAGCATTCGCAGCAAACTTCGAAGCAGAACTAAAAGGCGCTGAGCTAGCTCACGAAGGCGTAAAATGGTTTGCGGCTCCTCGTCGTCTTGCACTTAAAGTCGCGGCACTAGCAGAAAGCCAATCAGACAAAATCGTTGAAAAACGTGGCCCTGCGGTTTCTGCAGCGTTTGACGCGGAAGGCAACCCAACCAAAGCGGCTCAAGGCTGGGCACGCGGTTGTGGTATTTCTGTTGACCAAGCAGAGCGCATGGTTACAGATAAAGGCGAATGGCTACTGTTCAAACAAGAAGTGAAAGGTCAGCCAACGTCTGAGATCGTTGTTGAACTTGCAGCGAAAGCACTAGCAAACCTACCTATCGCAAAACCAATGCGCTGGGGTAACAAAACGACTCAATTTATCCGCCCAGTGAAAACGCTAACCATGCTGATGGGCAGCGACCTAATCGAAGGCGAGATCCTTGGTGTCGCTTCTGACCGCACTATCCGTGGTCACCGCTTCATGGGTGAACAAGAGTTCACTATCGATTCTGCTGAGCAATACCCTGCAATCCTAGAAGAGCGCGGTAAAGTTATGGCAGATTACGAAGCACGTAAAGCCATCATCCTAGCTGACGCACAAAAAGCGGCAGCAGAAGTTGGCGGTATCGCTGATCTAGAAGATGACCTAGTAGAAGAAGTCACGTCTCTGGTTGAATGGCCAGTAGTACTTACAGCGAAGTTCGAAGAAGAGTTCCTAAAAGTGCCTTCTGAAGCGTTGGTTTACACCATGAAAGGTGACCAGAAGTACTTCCCTGTTTATGACGAAAACAAGAAGCTACTACCTAACTTCATCTTCGTATCGAACATCGAATCAAAAGAACCTCGTTACGTAATCGAAGGTAACGAGAAAGTGGTTCGTCCTCGTCTTGCTGACGCAGAGTTCTTCTTCAACACAGACCGTAAGCGTCCGCTTATCGACCGTCTGCCTGAACTAGAGCAAGCGATCTTCCAAAAGCAACTGGGTACGATCAAAGACAAAACAGACCGCATCACAGAACTTGCTGGCTACATTGCAGAGCAAATCGGTGCTGACGTTGAGAAATCAAAGCGTGCTGGTCTACTAGCAAAATGTGACCTAATGACCTCAATGGTATTCGAATTCACGGATACTCAAGGTGTTATGGGTATGCACTACGCTCGCCACGACGGTGAAGCAGAAGAAGTTGCAGTCGCACTGAATGAGCAATACATGCCTCGTTTCGCAGGTGATGAACTGCCATCAAACGGCGTTTCAACAGCAGTTGCAATGGCAGACAAGCTAGACACTATCGTAGGTATCTTCGGTATTGGTCAAGCGCCTAAAGGCAGCGACCCATTCGCACTACGCCGCGCATCTCTAGGTGTACTACGTATCATCGTTGAATACGGCTACAACCTAGATCTTGTTGACCTAGTAGCGAAAGCGAAGTCACTGTTTGGCGACCGCCTAACCAACGACAACGTTGAACAAGACGTGATTGAGTTCATGCTTGGTCGTTTCCGTGCTTGGTACCAAGACGAAGGCTTCAGCGTCGACATCATTCAAGCGGTACTGGCTCGTCGTCCGACTAAACCAGCAGACTTTGACCAACGTGTTAAAGCGGTTTCTCACTTCCGTGAACTGGAAGCGGCAGAGTCTCTAGCAGCAGCGAACAAACGTGTTGGTAACATCCTAGCGAAATTCGACGGCGAACTTGCAGAAGAAATTGACCTAGCATTGCTACAAGAAGACGCAGAGAAAGCACTAGCAGAAAGCGTTGAAGTCATGACTGAAGCACTAGAGCCTGCATTTGCGACCGGTAACTACCAAGAAGCCCTAAGCAAGCTAGCAGATCTACGTGAGCCAGTGGATGCGTTCTTCGATAACGTAATGGTAATGGCAGACGACGAAGCACTTAAGAAGAACCGTCTGACATTGCTGAACAACCTGCGCAACCTGTTCTTACAGGTCGCAGATATCTCTGTCCTTCAAAAGTAATTCATTACTCTTCGAAGTGATTAAGAAATAAGTAAAAGGGAAGCAAATGCTTCCCTTTTTTGTTGCCTTCAAACCGATGAAGGTGACGCTTATTATTCATTTTGTGAACAAGACTAAAATTTGTAGGGTGAGACGCGTTTAACTTGTTGGTGTAGAGCTCGGATTGTAGAGGCACAGTTTTGCTATAACTGGACTGTTTATTCGGGGGAAGGACACAATGAAAAAAACAATTCTCGCACTCTCTATTGGACTATTGAGCGCCTGCAGCCAGATTCCAGAAAATGCTATCGTACTGAGCGTTGGAGACGATACAGCCGTCTTCGAACAAAACTCTAACGGCTTACTTGTCGCCGAGCAAAAACTCGAAAAAGGCAGCTACACCTTTACCATTGCCGACAGTAATCAAAGCTGTGGAAGTAGTTTTGCTTTGGCAGAAGAAAGCCGCATCAAATTCAATCGTCCATTGAAAATGGATAATTGTGCCACAGATGCCCAAATGCCGCTGCGCATCTTCAAAGCCAACACCTATCAGTTTACGCTCAACCCAACTACTAACGAGCTAACTGTTAGGCTCAAACCCAAACAGAACCAAGACATCACCTACTCTTGCCCTGTCGCAACTGACGCGCCAAAAACCATCAACGTTGCTCAAACCTTTAATGATGGCACTGTCGTTCGTGATGCCTTAACCGGACAAGAAGCCACAGTCGCCAATGGCAGCGTAACCTTGCAGCCAGGCACTATGAGCCAAGGTCTGTTGTTACTAGAAGAGGTTGAGCAGCAAGCCGAAAAACCTTTCAGTTGGGACAACGCGACGGTGTACTTCGTCATGACTGACCGCTTCTATAACGGCAACCCAGACAACGACAACAGCTACGGTCGCAGCAAAGACGGAAAATATGAGATTGGTACCTTCCACGGTGGTGACTTAGCGGGTCTGACGAAAAAACTCGATTACATCGAATCACTTGGTGTCAATGCTATCTGGATAACCTCACCACTGGAACAAATCCACGGCTGGGTTGGCGGCGGCGATAAAGGCGACTTTAAACACTACGGCTACCACGGCTACTACCATCAAGATTGGACCAAGCTTGATGCCAACATGGGTTCCGAAGATGAACTCAGAACCTTCGTCGATACTGCCCACAAGAAAGGCATCCGCGTGATTTGGGATGTGGTCATGAACCACACTGGCTACGCAACATTAGCAGACATGCAGGAATTCGGATTTGGTCAGCTTTACCTTGATGACCAAGAAGCCAAAGAAGTCCTTGGTGAAAAATGGACCGACTGGCAGCCAAAATCAGGACAAAGCTGGCACAGCTTCAACGACTACATCAAATACAGTGATAGCGAAGCGTGGGATAAATGGTGGGGCAAAGGTTGGATCCGCACCGACATTGGTGACTATGATGCACCAGGCTACAACGACATCACCATGTCTTTGAACTACCTACCGGATCTCAAAACCGAATCGACTCAGAAAACCGGATTACCAAACTTCTTCCGCAATAAAGACACCAATGCGCAAGATGAGCTGCAAACCCCACGTGAACACCTGATTACCTGGCTATCCGATTGGGTGCGCGACTACGGCATTGATGGCTTCCGCGTCGACACGGCCAAACACGTTGAAATGGAAGCGTGGGCAGAGTTGAAAGCCAGCACCACCCAAGCGCTTGCCCAGTGGAAGCAAAACAACCCAGACAAAGCCTTGGATGATTTACCTTTCTGGATGACAGGTGAAGTGTGGGCACACAGCGTGGTGAAGAGCCCGTATTTCGATAACGGCTTCGATTCCATCATCAACTTCGAGTTCCAATCTGACGTAGCACCAAAAGCGCTGAAATGCTTCGCTCAACTCGATAGCGATTATCGCCGCTACGCGGAACGTATTAACTCCGATCCTGAGTTCAACGTGTTGAGTTACCTGTCTTCGCACGATACTCAACTGTTTTGGTCAGCGCGCAGCCGCAGCTTTGATGACCAAGCACGTGCCGCAAATGCACTGATGCTGGCTCCGGGTGCAGTCCAAATCTACTACGGCGATGAGATTGCTCGTGACTTTGGCGTGACTGGCTCCGATCCTACTCAAGGTACTCGCTCTGATATGCCATGGGATAAGATTCATGGCGAACGTGAAGACTTGCTGCAACATTGGCAAAAACTCGGCGAGTTCCGTCAACGCCACCCAGCGGTTGCGCAAGGCAAACACATCACTCGCAATCAAGAAGGGTATTACGCGTTCGAGCGCCAATACCACGACGACAAAGTGCTGATCGTCTACACTGGCGAATAGCCGATTCACTCCACCAGCAAGGGAAGCATTTCGCTTCCCTTTTTTATTCACTGCTCATATCCCCATCATCTGGTCTGATGACAAACTTTTTTCTTCTTCGAGTAAATTCACACTTTGCGTCGTAATAACATTAGGGTAAGGTCAAGTATTACTCTATAAGCTGATGTTTCATCAGCATTCAATACACATAAGCAATCACAATGAATTAGGTATCAGTCAGCATGCAGTTCTCAAAGTTTGGTGAAAAATTTAATCAGTATTCAGGTATCACGCAGTTAATGGACGATTTGAATGATGGTCTACGCACACCAGGTGCCATCATGCTCGGTGGAGGTAACCCAGCCGCCATTCCTGCCATGCTCGATTACTTTCACCAAGCCAGTGAGGAAATGCTCGCCAGTGGCGAACTCGTCGCCGCCCTAGCCAACTACGATGGGCCACAGGGTAAAGACGCGTTCGTGAAAGCGCTGGCTCAGTTATTCCGTGAAACTTACGGTTGGGACATTTCAGAGAAGAACATCAGCCTAACTAACGGCAGCCAAAGTGGCTTCTTCTACTTGTTCAACTTACTCGCAGGTAAACAGCCAGACGGTTCGCATAAGAAGGTGCTACTGCCTATCGCGCCTGAGTACATCGGCTATGGTGATGCTGGCATTGATGAAGATATTTTTGTCTCTTACCACCCAGAAATCGAGCTGTTAGATAACGGATTGTTTAAATACCACGTCGATTTTGAACAGCTAACCGTCGACGATTCTGTTGCGGCAATCTGCGCATCTCGCCCAACCAACCCAACAGGAAACGTACTGACAGACGAAGAAGTGCGTAAACTGGACAAATTGGCGCGCGAGAACAACATCCCACTGATCATCGATAACGCCTACGGCTTGCCGTTCCCGAACATCATCTTTGAAGATGTCGAACCATTCTGGAATGAAAACACCATCTTGTGCATGAGCCTATCTAAGCTGGGCTTACCGGGTGTGCGTTGTGGCATTGTGATTGCGAGTGAAGAAATCACTCAAGCGTTAACCAATATGAACGGCATCATCAGCCTAGCACCAGGCAGTGTGGGTCCAGCGCTGGCAAACCACATCATCGCTAAAGGCGACCTGCTTAAACTGAGTTCAGAGGTGATTAAGCCGTTTTACAAGCAGAAGTCGCAACGTGCGGTTGAACTGCTGCAAGAAGCGATTACCGATGAGCGCTTCCGTATTCACAAACCGGAAGGCGCTATCTTCTTGTGGTTGTGGTTTGATGAACTGCCAATAACAACAATGGAACTGTACCAACGCTTGAAAGCGCGTGGTGTATTGATAGTCCCGGGTGAATACTTCTTTATTGGCCAGAAAGACGAATGGGACCACGCTCATCAGTGCTTACGCATGAACTACGTTCAAGACGATGAGATGATGCAAAAAGGCATTGTGATTATCGCGGAAGAAGTTGAAAAGGCTTACCAACAAGGTCAGTAAAGCAAACTCCCACATCAAAGACACAAATTAAAAAGAGCGCCAACTGGCGCTCTTTCTCACTCTATAAGGCAAATAACTTGCTGATTAGTTGCTTTCTAGCAGGTTGTTGCTGCCGATAGCAATTTTACGTGGTTGCATTGCTTCTGGGATTTCACGAACCAAATCAATATGTAATAAGCCGTTTTCCATTGATGCGCCAGTCACTTTGACGTAATCCGCTAGCTGGAATTTACGTTCAAAGTCGCGCTCAGCAATGCCTTGGTACACGTAGTTTTTGCCTTCTTCTGCTTTGCGTTCGCCCTTCACAATCAACATGTTTTCGTTTTGAGTCAGATCGAGTTGGTCTTCAGAGAAGCCAGCAACTGCCATAGTAATACGGTAGTTATGCTCGTCTTTTTGCTCAATGTTGTACGGAGGGTAACCGCCAGAAGTATTTTTCGCTGTATTCGCTTCCATCAGGTTTAGCAGACGATCAAAGCCAATTGCATTACGGTATAGTGGTGAGAAATCTACGTTACGCATAAATCTATCCTCTTAATTAAGCAATAGTCTTAGCTCAGATGACGTTCATCTCACAGGCGTGTTTATGCAAAAACCAACGCCGAGCTAAGAGATTCTTATCATTCCGCAGGCCATCATTTGGCTCGGAGACATGATAGGAAATCTAAAGGTTTAGGTTGTGTGCTAAAACGCCATATCCTCTTTTGAGCGATCTCGTTTTAGCGATTCCAGAGGGCTGTCTTCTAGTCTCTAGCAAGCCAATCATCCTCTTTACAACTAGATATAAGGTCGTCAAAAATGACTTTCAAGGGAAAAAATAAAAAATTTTAAGTGCGCTCGCTATTTCCCCAGAAAGGTCAGTTTACCCTCGCTTTGCAATCGGTATTAAAAAGCCCACCTTTCTGGTGGGCTCAATCTGCACTCTACTTGCGGGAGGATTTACGAGCTTTTACAACGCTCTTTTCTGCCGCTTTTTCCTGTTTTAACTTACGCTTTTCTTTCAGACTCAACTGTGGTTGTTTCTTGTCTTTCTTACTCATGACTTCACCTCTATTTATTGACACAACAGACAGCCACACAGCATTTTCTGCGCTGGTGGCTGCGATTGATGAACAATTTCAGTAATCACAAAGCAGCGTCGCTGATTAAAAATTTCTATTTCGAACGCATCATTTTTAGCTCGCCCTAATAAACGGGATCCCAAATAAGAATCGACCGCGAGCATACCTGTCATCGGTTGGCTCTTGTGCGAGTTGACTAACGTCATGCGATATTGATAAGCACGCTCAACATCCGCTAAGCGAACCGTGTCCCCAACCGCAATACGAGCTCGGTTACGGCAATGGGCTTGTTGCTCGCAGGTTTCAAATAGCGATAACAACCTTAGTGGTGATTGATAGGTTAAAAAGCGACTGGTTAACCACCAAGTTCGCAGCGCCAAACAGTACGCCGAGAACCAGCGTTCAAACATGATTATTTCCTTCTTAATGCCTTGTCTTACAAATAAATTCAGTGCATTGAACCGGAAGTGCATCACCTCCGGCTTAGTTCAGGAAAGTCATCACCATTTTTTCAACCTCCTTATTCATCAGCTCTTCAGCACTATAGCGAGCAGAAAAAAGAAAGCAAAAGCGCCCAAGCGAACAAAATGGCGAGAAAAAAAGAAAACAGAAATAAAATGGCAAGCTTGATCAGGTTATTGGCAGTTAGCACCAGAAAAACCAAAGTCTTGGCAGAAAGTGGCGATTTTCACTGATGGTTAAAACAAAAAAAAGCAGCGATTTCTCGCTGCTTTTTCCTATTAAGACAAGTTGTCGTTACACGTCTAAGTTCGCTACTTTCAGCGCGTTTTCTTCGATGAAGTTACGACGAGGTTCTACTTGGTCACCCATCAGTGTTGTGAACAATTGGTCTGCGCCTACCGCATCCTCAATCGTTACTTGCATCATGCGACGCGTTTCTGGGTCCATAGTCGTTTCCCACAGCTGATCTGGGTTCATCTCACCTAGACCTTTGTAACGCTGACGGCTCAGACCACGCATTGACTCTTTAACCAACCAATCAAGCGCTTCTGCAAAGCTTGCTACTGGCATCGTACGCTCACCACGTTTGATGTACGCCCCTTCTTCCAGAAGCCCATCCAGTGCTTCTGATAGATCAGCCAACTTGCCGTACTCTTTCGAGTTTAGGAAGTCGATGCTAATTGCATGTTCGTGCGTCACGCCGTGAGTACGAACCACGATCTTAGGCAAGTTTAAGCCTAGTTCTTCGTGCTGTTCAACTTCGTAGCTGTATTGGCTCGCACCCACTTCTTTCGCATTCAGCTGCTCAATAAGCTGCTTCGTCCACGCTTCAACAACTGATGCGTCATGGCATTGATCAGGAGTTAGACGAGGAGTGTAAATCAGCTCGTTTACCAAAGCACTTGGGTAACGACGGCTCATACGTTCCGCCAGTTTAATACCCGCATTGTACTGTTGAACAAGCTTCTCTAGTGCTTCACCTGCCAATGCTGGTGCTTCTGCGTTTACGTGTAGCGATGCATTATCCAGAGCCAATGATACTTGGTATTGGTTCATCGCTTCTTCGTCTTTGATGTACTGCTCTTGTTTGCCTTTTTTCACTTTGTAAAGTGGTGGCTGAGCGATGTACACGTAACCACGCTCGATAAGCTCTGGCATTTGACGGTAGAAGAAGGTCAATAGTAGCGTACGAATGTGCGAACCATCGACATCGGCATCGGTCATGATGATGATGTTGTGGTAACGCAGCTTGTCCGGGTTGTACTCGTCACGACCGATACCACAACCAAGTGCGGTGATCAGAGTAGCCACTTCTTGCGAAGACAGCATCTTGTCGAAACGTGCTTTTTCTACGTTAAGAATCTTACCTTTTAGCGGTAGGATTGCTTGGTTCTTACGGTTACGGCCTTGTTTTGCGGAGCCGCCTGCCGAATCACCCTCCACTATGTATAGTTCAGAGAGTGCCGGATCTTTTTCCTGACAGTCTGCAAGTTTACCTGGAAGGCCAGCTAGGTCTAGTGCACCTTTACGGCGCGTCATTTCACGAGCTTTACGCGCTGCTTCACGTGCACGTGCTGCATCGATGATTTTCGAACAAACCATCTTCGCTTCTGTCGGGTTCTCAATCAGGAACTCAGACAGTTTTTCACCCATTGCAGACTCAACAGCTGATTTCACTTCAGAAGAAACCAGTTTGTCTTTTGTTTGGCTTGAGAACTTAGGATCAGGCACTTTCACCGAAACAACCGCAGTTAGACCTTCACGCGCATCGTCGCCTGAAGTCGCTGTTTTTGCTTTCTTAGAGAAACCTTCTTTATCCATAAAGCTGTTCAATGTACGTGTTAACGCAGCACGGAAACCAGCAAGGTGAGTACCACCATCACGCTGTGGGATATTGTTGGTAAAACAGAAGATGTTCTCTTGGAAACCATCGTTCCATTGCATCGCCACTTCAACTGAAATGCCGTCTTCACGCTCTGAGTTAAAGTGGAAGATTTTTTCGATGATTGGCGTTTTGTTGGTGTTTAGGTGATCAACGAACGCTTGAATACCACCTTCATACATGAAGTGATCATGTTTGTCCGCTTCACGCTCATCAACCAATTTGATCGATACACCAGAGTTCAGGAATGACAGTTCACGCAGGCGTTTCGCCAGAATGTCATAGTGGAACTCAGTGTTAGAGAAGGTCTCGGCACTTGGCCAGAAACGAATTTGCGTACCGGTTTTATCCGTATCACCCACAACAGCTAGTGGCGCTTGAGGCTCACCATGGCGGTAGGTTTGCGTATGGATATGGCCACCACGATGAATCGTCAGCTCAACTTTCTCAGATAGCGCGTTTACCACTGAAACGCCTACCCCGTGAAGACCACCCGATACTTTGTATGAGTTATCGTCGAACTTACCACCCGCGTGAAGAACCGTCATGATTACTTCTGCTGCAGAGACATTTTCCTCTGAGTGGATTTCTGTTGGAATGCCACGACCATCATCGCTAACGGAAACCGAGTTATCCTCATGAATTGTCACAACGATGTCTTTACAGTGACCTGCCAACGCTTCATCAATTGAGTTATCCACCACCTCGAAAACCATGTGGTGAAGGCCGGTGCCGTCGTCCGTATCGCCGATGTACATTCCTGGACGCTTACGTACCGCATCCAGACCCTTCAGTACCTTAATACTCGATGAATCGTAATTTTCAGACATGAGTTTCTCTCTTCTAGTTTGACTCTATCCTGCCATGTTCCACATGAAACAATTTACCGTTATCGTCCAACATATCGGCGATTTGGCTTTCAGTGATAGAGCTTACAAATACTTGTGCGCCCGTCTCTTTTAAGCAGTCAGCAAGACGCTTGCGACGTTGGCTATCTAATTCCGACGCGAAGTCATCAATTAGGTAAATGCATTGTTTACCGGTCATCTCTGTCAGGTGTTGCCCTTGCGCGACACGCAATGCACACACCATGAGTTTTAACTGACCGCGTGACAGAACATCTTCAACGGGCGTTCCGTTCACTTTAATGCGCAAATCAGCTTTGTTTGGGCCACTAAAGGTGTATCCCAATGCCTGATCACGCTCAAAATTCTTTTCTAGTATCTCGTGGTATGGGGTGTCTTTATCCCAGCCACGATAATACTTCAATTGGATCTCAAATTCTGGCAAAAATGTCTGACAGATAGTTTCGGCGACGGTTTTCATCTGCTCGATGTAACTTGCTCGCCATTGGCTGATGTTTTCAGCCAACCCTGCCATTTCCTGATCCCAATAACTGAGTTCACGATAACTATTGGCGGTTTTCAACAACGCGTTGCGCTGCTTGTTCAGGCGCTTGAACCTTCCCCATGCTTGATAAAAAGCGGGCTCGGTATGAAACACGCCCCAATCAATAAACGCGCGACGATGTTTAGGGCCATCTGTCAGTAAATCAAACCCTTCTGGGTGTATCAACTGCAGAGGCAGAACTTGTGCCAACTGCGCTAATTTTTGTCCAGATTGACCGCCTATTTTAACCTCTGTTGAGCCATCACGCTGCTTATTAATGCCGATAGGTAGCTCAAATTGATCCGAGTTCAAAAAACGACCATGAACAAACAGTTCGTCACACTCATTTTGTATCACTCGTCCGGTGAGAGAACTCTTGAATGAGCGGCCATGCCCGAGCAGGTAAACCGCTTCTAAGACACTGGTTTTACCGCTGCCGTTCGGCCCGATAAGAAAGTTAAAGCCTGCTGATAACTCAATATCACAGGCTTTAATGTTTCGAAACTGCTGAATGATGAGACGAGAAAGAGGCATTCAGTTGGCTTATAGACGAATTGGCATCACCACGTACATGGCACTGTCATCGTCGGCATTTTCAATCAATGCGCTAGCGTTAGCATCCGACATCGACACACGTACATTTTCACAACGCAACGTGTTCAGAACATCAAGCACATAGCTTACGTTAAAGCCGATTTCGATGGCGTCACCTTCAAAGGTCACATCAAGCATCTCTTCCGCTTCTTCTTGTTCTGGGTTATTCGCGGTTATGCGCATTTCAGTATCAGCCAGATTCACACGCACGCCACGGAATTTTTCGTTGGAAAGAATCGCAGCACGAGAGAAGGCTTGGCGCAACTCGTCACAACTTGCTATTAGGGTCTTATTGGTGCTCTGAGGCAATACGCGGCGGTAGTCAGGGAAACGACCATCAACCAACTTAGAGGTAAAAGTAAAGTTATTCACCTCAGCACGAACATTGGAGCTACCGATCTGAAGTACTACAGGTTGCTCTGGCGCGTCCATCAACTTCACTAATTCTTGCACACCTTTGCGTGGCACGATGATTTGCTTCTGCGCAAAATCCGCACCCAGCTGAGTTTGCGATACCGCCATACGGTGGCCGTCCGTCGCCACGCTGCGTAGCGTGGTACCGTCAATTTCAAACAACATGCCGTTGAGGTAGTAACGAACGTCTTGATTCGCCATCGAGAACTGAGTTTTGTCGATCAGCGTACGTAGATCGGCTTGGCTCAGTGATACTTCCACTTCACTTTGCCAATCTTCAATATTAGGGAAATCGTTCGCAGGAAGCGTTGCCAATGAGAAACGGCTGCGACCAGAGCGAACTTGTACGCGATCACCTTCTAATACAAATGTGATGATCGCATCGTCCGGTAAACCACGGCAGATATCGAGAAACTTACGCGAAGGAACGGTAATGCTGCCCGCTTCAAAATCACCTTCTAGCGTCACTTTGCTTACTAACTCTACTTCAAGATCGGTTGCCGTCATCGACAATACGTTCTCTTCTACTTTAAGAAGTAGGTTACCCAGGATTGGCAGAGTTGGTCGGCCACCTAAAGCGCCCGAAACCTGCTGTAGCGGTTTGATTAAATGACTACGTTCAATGGTAAATTTCATGCTTGGCTCTTTACGCTGTCAGCTCAATAAATGATTTGCTTAGAATACCGTTATTCTAACCGATTACGAGGACAGGGTGCGAATCAAGTTAGAGTAATCTTCTTTAATATCGTGGCTCTCTTCACGCAGCTGCTCAATCTTGCGACACGCATGAAGTACGGTCGTATGATCGCGGCCACCAAACGCATCACCAATTTCAGGCAGGCTGTGGTTGGTTAGCTCTTTTGCTAACGCCATGGCCAACTGACGAGGACGCGCTACAGAACGAGAGCGACGTTTGGACAGCAAGTCAGCCACTTTTATCTTGTAGTATTCAGCCACGGTCTTTTGAATGTTATCGATCGTCACCAGCTTCTCTTGCAGAGCGAGCAGATCGCGCAGCGCTTCACGAACAAAATCAATCGTAATTGGGCGGCCAGTAAAGTTCGCGTTAGCGATAACGCGGTTCAGTGCACCTTCTAGCTCACGAACGTTCGAACGCAGACGCTTGGCAATAAAGAATGCCACTTCATCAGCAAGGTGGATTTGGTGATCTTCGGCTTTTTTCATCAAGATCGCCACACGCGTTTCAAGCTCAGGCGGCTCGATCGCAACAGTAAGACCCCAACCAAAGCGAGATTTAAGACGATCTTCAACGCCATTAATCTCTTTAGGATAACGGTCAGACGTTAAGATGATCTGCTGGTTACCTTCCAATAGTGCGTTGAAGGTATGGAAGAATTCTTCTTGCGAACGTTCTTTATTAGCAAAGAATTGGATGTCATCGATAAGGAGTGCATCCACACTGCGGTAGTAGCGTTTGAATTCTTCAATCGCATTGTTTTGCAGCGCTTTTACCATGTCTTGCACAAAACGCTCTGAGTGCATGTAGACCACTTTCGCGTTCGGGTTGTTATCCACAATCGCGTTACCCACCGCATGCAATAAGTGGGTTTTACCCAAACCCGTGCCGCCGTATAGGAATAGTGGGTTGTAAGCTGCACCAGGGTTATCCGATACCTGACGCGCCGCAGCCAAACCCAGTTGGTTCGACTTACCTTCAACAAAGTTGTCGAACTTGTGTTTTGGGTTCATGTTTGAGCGGTGATTGATCGCCGCAATCGCTTGAGCGTCGTCATCCCAGGTTTTGTGTACTGGCTTACGTGCCTGTAATTGCGCAGGTGCAGATGACTCCGCAGCCACATCTGCAGGCGTACGTGTCGGCGCTGGTTTTGGAGCAGAGACAGGTCGACTCCCCACTTCAAAGCGTAAGTTAGGAATGTCGCCACCACAGTATTCCTGTAGTAAACGAGTAATATTGTTCAGATACTTATCACGCACCCAGTCCAACACAAAGCGGTTTGGCGCGAATAGAGTGAGAGTATTGTCATTGAGCTCCGCTTGTAGCGGACGAACCCACATGCTGAATTCTGTAGCTGGTAGCTCTTCTTGAAGCTGCTGCAAACATTGCAGCCAAAGCGAAGATGACACGGTGCCCCCACTGAGTAATTGAATTATCGGAAAAGACTGGCAATTTTACCTGTTGATAACCAAGATCGCCAGCGATTGATCGACGATCCAGTGAATAAGATCCAAGTTATTCACAATTATTTCTGCAAACTTGATGAGATCAACACACCTTGCCCCAAATTTGCCCACATAACGATCCACAATTGGGCAAAATTCACAAGATCGAGTGATTGGTGATAAGTCTGTGTATTATTTTATTCCCAATGCTGATTTTGTCGATCATTTCCCCTGGTTCAGTTCGCATTTTCGTCACATTTAACATTCTTCTTCTATTATCTAATAACTCACAGGTCTAGGTTATTGCTCTTGGTTATTTATTTAATTGAGCTAACTAACAGTAGTATTTCCAACCATAAAATTATGGAGATGTATTATGAAAAACTGGATTAAGGTTGCCGTTGCAGCCATTGCACTGTCGGCAGCAACCGTACAAGCAGCTACCGAAGTCAAAGTTGGTATGTCAGGTCGCTACTTCCCGTTTACTTTTGTAAAGCAAGATAAGCTACAAGGCTTTGAAGTCGACATGTGGGATGAAATCGGCAAACGCAACGATTACAAAATCGAATACGTAACCGCTAACTTCTCTGGTTTATTTGGTCTGCTAGAAACCGGTCGTATCGATACGATCTCCAACCAAATCACCATGACTGATGAGCGTAAAGCCAAATACCTATTTGCTGACCCTTACGTTGTAGATGGCGCACAAATTACCGTGCGTAAAGGCAACGACAGCATCAAAGGTGTTGACGATCTTGCGGGCAAAACCGTTGCTGTGAATCTAGGATCTAACTTCGAGCAACTGCTTCGTCAGTACGACAAAGACGGCAAGATCAACATTAAAACGTACGACACAGGTATCGAACATGACGTGGCGCTCGGTCGTGCAGATGCATTTGTAATGGATCGTCTTTCTGCGTTAGAGCTGATTAAGAAAACCGGTCTTCCTTTGGAATTGGCGGGCGAACCGTTTGAAACCATTCAAAACGCATGGCCTTTCGTGGACAACGAGAAAGGTCGTAAGCTGCAAGAAGAAGTAAACAAAGCACTGGCTGAGATGCGCGCAGATGGTACAGTAGAGAAAATTTCCGTGAAGTGGTTTGGCGCTGACATCACGAAATAAGAACTCTTTGTACTTTAGGCCGCAAAGTGGTATCACTCTCGGACTAAAATAAACTTACGTAAAGGTGGAACTTGTTTTCCACCTTTTCTTTTCTCTAGCCTTTAGGTAAGCCGTATGGGATTTGACTTTAATTACATGTTGGAACTGCTGCCGATATTGCTGAAATATCTTGGCACTACCATGGAGATGGCGACATGGGGATTGGTGTTTTCACTGATTTTATCCGTCATTTTAGCCAATATTCGCGTATTTAAACTGCCAGTTCTGGATCAATTAAGCCAACTGTACATCAGCTTCTTCCGTGGCACCCCTCTCTTAGTTCAGCTTTTCCTGCTTTATTACGGCTTACCACAAATTTTCCCATTGATGGTGGGTATTGATGCCTTCTCAGCAGCGGTGATCGGTTTAACGCTGCACTTTGCCGCTTATATGGCGGAAAGTATTCGTGCCGCCATTATTGGTATTGATCGTAGCCAGATGGAAGCGAGCTTGTCGGTGGGTATGACAACATCTCAGGCGATGCGCCGAGTGATTTTACCTCAAGCAACGCGTGTCGCACTGCCTTCATTGATGAACTATTTCATCGATATGATCAAGTCAACGTCTCTCGCCTTCACGCTTGGTGTGGCCGAAATCATGGCGAAAGCACAGATGGAAGCCTCATCAAGTTTCCGTTTCTTTGAAGCTTTCCTTGCGGTTGCTCTTATTTACTGGGGCGTGGTGGTGATTCTGACTCGCGTACAAATCTGGGCAGAAGCAAAACTGAATAAGGCGTACGTACGATGATTAAGTTAGAAAATATTCACAAACGTTTTGGTGAGACTGAAGTGCTGAAAGGCATCGACCTCGATATTAAGCAAGGTGAGATCATCGTGATTATCGGCTCAAGTGGTACGGGTAAATCAACCTTGCTGCGTACGGTGAACTTTCTAGAACAAGCAGATGAAGGTCGTATCACGATAGATGACATCTCCGTTGATACTCAAAAACACACTAAAGCCGAAGTATTAGCGCTGCGTCGTCGAACTGGCTTTGTGTTCCAAAACTATGCCCTGTTTGCCCATATGAATGCGCGCCAGAACATTGCCGAAGGTCTAGTGACCGTTCGAGGTTGGAAAAAAGTCGATGCTCTCAAACGAGCGCAACAAATTCTGGATGACATAGGCCTTGGGGATAAAGGCGATAGTTATCCAGCGGCATTGTCTGGCGGCCAACAACAACGTGTGGGTATCGGCCGAGCGATGGCGCTGCAACCAGAACTGCTGTTATTTGACGAACCAACTTCTGCGTTGGATCCGGAATGGGTTGGAGAAGTTCTCTCATTAATGAAGAAGTTAGCTAATCAGCATCAAACCATGCTGGTGGTGACGCACGAGATGCAATTCGCGAAAGAAGTCGCAGATAGAGTGATCTTCATGGCGGAAGGCAATATCGTTGAGCAAGGTTCTCCACAGGATATCTTCGATAATCCACAAGATCCTCGTTTGAAAAAATTCCTTAACCAAGTAGGAATAGAGTAACGATCAAGCATCAGGATCGATTGATCCTTGAGATTTTACTCACACTACGTATAATCGCCCGGCCGGAATTTCGTACTCATTGAGTCATTGACACATTATGTGAGTGTGATTACAATTCCGCCTCTTTGTTGAGAGGCGTCGGTTGTCCTTCTCTATATAAAGAGCTTCTTTATATAAGAAAGCAAATACCCACGCCGGGTTTAACAAGAACCTAAAACTACTGATCAGTAAAGGTAATTATCATGAAACGCACTTTTCAACCTACAGTTCTAAAGCGCAAGCGTACTCACGGCTTCCGTGCTCGCATGGCAACTAAGAACGGTCGTAAAGTTATCAACGCACGTCGTGCAAAAGGCCGTGCGCGCCTATCAAAATAATCGCTAGTTTATTTTGAACACGTACGCGTTTAATCGGGAGTTACGTTTGTTAACTCCCGAGCATTATCAAAACGTCTTCCAGCAAGCTCATCGAGCTGGCTCGCCTCATTTCACCATCATTGCTCGCAATAACAAACTTTCTCATCCACGATTAGGTTTAGCGGTTCCAAAAAAGCAAATCAAAACGGCTGTCGGTCGTAACCGATTTAAGCGTTTGGCTCGTGAAAGCTTTCGTAACAATCAACATCAGCTTCCAAACAAAGATTTTGTTGTGATTGCGAAGAAAAGCGCGCAAGATTTAAGCAATGAGGAAATTTTTAAGTTGTTTGATAAGCTATGGCAACGCCTGTCTCGCCCTTCACGTGGATAGCCATTGGGCTCGTTTATCTGTATCGCTGGTTTATCAGCCCTTTGATTGGTCCTCGTTGCCGGTTCACACCAACCTGTTCCACTTACGCGCTAGAAGCTTTGAGAGCTCACGGTTTTGTAAAAGGATGTTGGTTATCAGGCAAACGTCTATTAAAATGCCACCCTTTGAATGAAGGGGGGTATGACCCCGTTCCACCAGTCCAAAAACAAGACAGAGATAACTAACGATGGATTCTCAACGTAATATCCTGCTCATCGGTTTGGCCCTGGTTTCTTTTTTGCTGTTTCAACAATGGCAAGTAGCAAAGAATCCAGAACCTCAAGCAGTTGAACAGGCTCAATCAAGCAGCACTCTACCTGCACCATCTTTTGCTGATGAACTTGACCCAGTACCTGGCCAACAGCAAGCTTCTGCAAAAACTATCACAGTAACGACTGATGTTTTAACTCTGTCGATCGACACCGTTGGTGGCGATGTGGTACATGCCAACCTTAACGAATACTCTGCTGAGTTAGATTCATCAGATTCTTTTGTTCTGCTTAAAGACGCTCAAGGTCACCAATTTATCGCTCAAAGCGGTCTAGTGGGTCCTCAAGGTATCGACTTGAGCAGCACTAACCGTCCTCACTACAACGTGAGCGCAGATAGCTTCACTCTAGCTGACGATCAAGATGAACTTCGCGTTCCGATGACATTCACTGCAAACGGCATCGAATACACCAAAACTTACATCTTTAAACGCGGCAGCTACGCGCTTAATGTTGAATACGATGTAGTGAACAACTCAGGCAATAACGCAACATTTGGTATGTACGCTCACCTACGTCAAAACCTAATGGACGATGGTGGTAGCATCACAATGCCTACTTACCGTGGTGGCGCATACTCAACAGAAGATACGCGTTACAAGAAGTACAGCTTTGATGATATGCAGGATCGCAATCTGTCTCTAAACCTAGCCGATGGCCAAGGTTGGGCAGCAATGATTCAGCACTACTTTGCCGCAGCTTGGATCCCACGTAACGAACCAGGTACCAACCTATACACTCGTGTAATTGGCAACCTAGGCGACATCGGCGTTCGTATGCCAAACAAAACTATCGCAACAGGCGATCAGGCTAAGTTTGAAGCAACACTTTGGGTTGGTCCAAAACTGCAAGATGAAATGGCAGAAGTGGCACCTAACCTAGACCTAGTAGTGGACTACGGCTGGTTATGGTTCATTGCGAAGCCTCTTCATATGTTGCTTTCATTCATCCAGAGCTTTGTTGGCAACTGGGGTGTGGCAATCATCTGTCTGACCTTCATCGTTCGTGGTGCAATGTACCCACTAACGAAAGCGCAATACACGTCTATGGCGAAAATGCGTATGCTTCAGCCTAAGCTGCAAGCTATGCGTGAGCGCATCGGTGATGACCGCCAACGTATGAGCCAAGAAATGATGGAACTGTACAAGAAAGAGAAAGTAAACCCACTCGGTGGCTGTTTACCTCTTATCCTACAGATGCCTATCTTCATCGCACTATACTGGGCGCTAATGGAATCGGTAGAGCTACGTCACTCTCCATTCTTTGGTTGGATTCACGACTTGTCAGCGCAGGACCCTTACTACATCCTGCCGCTGTTGATGGGTGCGTCTATGTTCCTAATCCAGAAGATGAGCCCGACAACAGTAACGGATCCAATGCAGCAGAAGATCATGACCTTTATGCCGGTTATGTTTACCTTCTTCTTCTTGTTCTTCCCATCAGGTCTCGTTCTGTACTGGTTGGTGTCGAACATCGTAACGCTTATCCAGCAAACTCTGATCTACAAAGGGTTAGAGAAAAAGGCTTACACAGCAAGTAACCTTTTAGGAAATGATTGAGAAAGGCGGCCAAAAGGTCGCCTTTTTGTTTTTGGCTGATTACAATTCAGCTAACTAAAGTTATGGCTCAATTTGAGCCCAGCTCAAAAGGCAAAATTATGACTACAGATACGATTGTCGCTCAAGCGACCGCGCCTGGTCGTGGCGGTGTCGGTATTATTCGAGTATCAGGCCCTAAAGCCAACCAAGTGGCGTTAGAAGTCACGGGTAAGACACTAAAGCCCCGCTATGCAGAGTACCTGCCGTTTAAGTCAGAAGATGGCACTGTGCTTGATCAGGGCATCGCTCTGTACTTCCCTAACCCGCACTCATTTACAGGTGAAGACGTACTTGAGCTGCAAGGCCATGGCGGCCCCGTCGTGATGGATATGCTGATAAAACGCATTCTAGGTATTGATGGTATTCGAGCAGCTCGCCCTGGTGAGTTCTCTGAACGCGCGTTCCTGAACGATAAACTCGACCTCGCTCAAGCAGAAGCAATTGCAGACCTCATTGATGCAAGTTCTGAAGAAGCAGCAAAATCGGCGCTGCAATCCTTACAGGGCGCCTTTTCAGGGCGCATTAATACCTTAGTTGAGTCGCTGATTCATTTGCGTATCTATGTTGAGGCAGCCATCGACTTCCCAGAAGAAGAGATCGACTTTCTGGCCGACGGCAAAGTGGCTGGTGACCTACAAGCCATCATCGACAACCTAGATGCGGTGCGTAAAGAAGCCAACCAAGGCGCGATCATGCGTGAAGGGATGAAAGTCGTGATTGCAGGTCGTCCAAATGCGGGCAAATCAAGCCTACTGAACGCGCTATCAGGCAAAGAGTCTGCAATCGTAACCGACATCGCAGGTACCACGCGTGACGTCCTGCGTGAGCATATCCACATTGATGGTATGCCACTACACATCATTGATACAGCAGGTCTGCGTGATGCCTCCGACGAAGTCGAGAAAATCGGTATCGAGCGCGCGTGGGATGAAATCGCTCAAGCAGACCGCGTCTTGTTCATGGTGGATGGCACCACAACCGATGCCACCGATCCGAAAGATATCTGGCCAGACTTTGTGGATCGCCTACCCGACAATATCGGCATAACCGTGATCCGAAACAAAGCGGATCAAACGGGTGAAGAAATGGGGATCTGCCACGTCAATAACCCTACCCTCATCCGCTTGTCAGCGAAAACTGGTGCAGGGGTTGAAGCTCTGCGTGAACACCTAAAAGAATGCATGGGCTTCTCAGGCAATAGTGAGGGTGGCTTTATGGCTCGTCGCCGTCACCTCGATGCATTGGAACGCGCCGCACAGCACCTTCAAATAGGCCAGGAACAGCTTGAAGGCTATATGGCTGGTGAGATACTGGCAGAAGAGCTGCGCATCACCCAACAGCATCTCAACGAGATTACCGGCGAGTTCAGTTCTGACGACTTACTGGGCCGAATCTTCTCTTCATTCTGTATCGGGAAGTAAATAATCGAACGCGCGGTGCTGAGCTTAACTCACACCGCGTTTCTTTTTGTACGGCAAGCCATCCATGAGCTTTAGCCGTCGCATTCAATAAGGAAGAAGTATGATCCACATTATTACAGGCAGCACGCTAGGTGGCGCAGAATACGTAGGGGATCACCTGAGTGATCTACTCAACGAGAATGGATTTGAAACAACGATCCACAACCAGCCGTCTCTCGATGAGATCGAAAATCAAGGAACGTGGTTGGTGATCACCTCAACCCATGGGGCTGGTGAGTACCCTGATAATATTCAACCTTTTATCGCGGCATTACAAAATACCCCGCCGAAAATGACCGACGTAAAGTTCGCAGTGATTGCGATTGGTGATTCAAGCTATGATACGTTCTGCGCCGCTGGTCAACACGCTTATGATTTACTAGAGGACATTGGTGCCACACCGCTCGCTGATTGTCTTAAGATTGATGTACTGAGCCATGCTGTACCCGAAGACGCCGCAGAGGCATGGTTAAAAGAGAATATCGAACGCTTTTAAGCTCCCCGCTTTCCCTTCAACAGAGTCGAAATTCGGCTCTGTTTTCCCCAATGTGAATAACTCCCGTCAAATTATTTTGTTTAACTGCTCAAAAACCAACCAAACGAGCTGTGGATAACTACGATAAGATCCAGTGATTTTCCTTTAGTTATCCCAATAACAACTTTGATCAATTTTACCCCCTGTGTATAACTACTACTTTTGATCCCAGGTAATCCTCGATCTGATCCAATCATGATCACAAGATATGATCCAAAGAAGATCCATGATCTTGTTGATCATTTTTAGGTTATCCACAGAAACGGTCGATCCTAATAGTAGATCTAATAAAAGATCATATATATAGATCTTATATATATTTATCTTGAAGCTTAAAACGGATAAAACGAGAAAACGTTTTTCTCTGTGGCATAAAGCAGGTAAAATACTGCTCCTTTATCTGTCCATTAAATCCCTTTGAATACCTGAGGTCAGTTCATGCTTTATCACGAAAACTTTGACGTCATTGTTGTCGGTGGCGGACACGCAGGAACGGAAGCCGCGCTCGCATCTGCACGCACAGGACAAAAAACGCTTCTCCTTACCCATAACATCGATACATTAGGCCAGATGTCTTGTAACCCGGCGATTGGTGGTATTGGTAAAGGTCACTTAGTAAAAGAAGTGGATGCTATGGGCGGTTTGATGGCTGAAGCCATCGACCATGCAGGTATTCAATTCCGTACACTAAATGCCTCCAAAGGTCCTGCAGTTCGAGCGACTCGAGCTCAAGCGGATCGTGCTCTGTACAAAGCGTACGTCCGTAACGCATTAGAAAATGCACCTAACTTAACGCTGTTCCAGCAGTCAGTGGATGATCTGATTGTTGAGCAAGACCGCGCGGTTGGCGTGGTGACTCAAATGGGACTTCGCTTCCATGCGAAAGCCGTCGTACTCACGGTAGGTACGTTCCTTGGTGGTAAGATCCACATTGGCATGGAGAGCTCTTCAGGCGGACGTGCAGGGGATCCACCGTCGATCGCATTAGCGGATCGATTACGTGAACTGCCATTCCGTGTGGATCGTTTAAAAACGGGTACCCCACCGCGCATTGATGCTCGCACTGTTGATTTTTCAGTGCTTGAAGCTCAGCACGGTGATAACCCTACCCCTGTATTTTCATTCATGGGTAAACGCGAACAACACCCGCGTCAGATCCCATGTTTTATTACGCACACCAATGAGCAAACGCACGACGTGATCCGTAGCAACTTGGATCGCAGTCCGATGTACGCGGGTGTGATTGAAGGCATTGGTCCGCGTTACTGCCCGTCGATTGAAGACAAAGTGATGCGTTTTGCGGATAAAAATAGCCACCAAATCTTCATTGAGCCAGAAGGTTTAACGACGCACGAGCTATACCCTAACGGTATCTCGACTAGCTTGCCATTTGATGTGCAAGTACAAATCGTTCGCTCAATGAAAGGCTTTGAAAATGCGCATATCGTTCGTCCTGGTTATGCGATTGAGTACGATTTCTTCGATCCACGTGATTTGAAGCAAACGTACGAAACCAAGTTTATTCATGGTCTGTTCTTTGCTGGTCAGATTAATGGTACGACTGGCTACGAAGAAGCCGCAGCGCAAGGCTTGATGGCCGGTCTAAACGCAAGCTTGTACAGCCAAGACAAAGAAGGCTGGAGCCCACGTCGTGACCAAGCTTACATGGGCGTATTGATTGATGATTTATCGACCATGGGTACCAAAGAACCGTACCGCATGTTCACTTCTCGTGCGGAATATCGCTTGTTGCTACGTGAAGATAACGCCGATTTACGTTTAACGGAAAAAGCACGCGAGTTAGGCTTGATTGACGATGTTCGTTGGGCTCGCTTTAACGAGAAACTCAATAACATGGAAACGGAACGTCAACGTTTGAAAGCAACGTGGATGAATCCGAAGTCAGAAGGCGTGGATGAGCTGAACAAGCTGCTGAAAACACCAATGGCACGTGAAGCGAGTGGTGAGGATCTTCTGCGTCGTCCAGAGATCACTTATTCGCAACTGACGCAACTTGAAGCGTTTGCTCCTGCACTTGAAGATCAGCAAGCGGCGGAGCAAGTTGAAATTCAAGTAAAATACGATGGTTACATCAAGCGTCAGCAGGAAGAGATCGAAAAATCATTGCGTCACGAAAATACCAAGTTACCTGCTGATTTGGATTACCGCGATGTAAAAGGTTTATCAAACGAAGTCGTTGCTAAACTGAGTGAAGCCAAACCAGAGAGCATCGGTATTGCATCGCGCATTTCTGGTATTACGCCTGCTGCAATTTCTATTCTACTTGTTCACTTGAAAAAGCATGGTTTGCTGAAGAAAGGTGAGGAAGAATAATGAGCGCATTGCGAACAAAGCTGGATTCACTGATCGCGAAAACCGATTTAGAAGTGTCAGAGCAACAAAGAGAGCAATTGGTCGGTTACGTCGAACTGCTCGACAAGTGGAACAAAGCGTACAACTTAACGTCGGTGCGCGATCCGCTTGATATGTTAGTGAAACATATTCTTGATAGCATCGTGGTGAGCACACACCTGCCCGGTGAGCGCTTCATTGATGTTGGTACTGGTCCGGGTTTACCGGGCATACCTTTGGCAATCATGAACCCTGAGAAGACCTTCTTCTTGCTCGACAGTCTTGGCAAACGCATCCGTTTTATCAAGCAAGTCGTGCACACATTAGGGCTGAAAAACGTGACACCAATTCAAAGTCGCGTCGAAGAATTCCAACCTGAAGAAAAATTTGATGGCGTTTTGAGTCGAGCTTTTGCTTCAATGACAGACATGGTGGAATGGTGCCACCATTTGCCGAAACAAGAGCATGGGGTGTTTCTAGCGCTGAAAGGACAGCACCCTAAAGATGAAATGGATCAGCTTCCTGAATGGTGCAGTGTGACAGAGATCATATCTTTAGCTGTTCCTGAGTTGGAAGGTGATCGTCATCTAGTAATCTTATCGCGCAAGGAAAATTAGCGAGGTAATCGTGGGTAAAATTGTAGCAATCGCCAACCAGAAAGGTGGGGTCGGCAAAACAACAACGTGCATTAACTTAGCGGCTTCGATGGCGGCAACAAAGCGCAAAGTTTTGGTGATCGATCTCGACCCGCAAGGCAATGCTACGATGGCCAGTGGCGTGGATAAGTATATGGTCGATGCCACCGCATACGATCTTTTGGTCGAAGATACACCGTTCGATCAAGTGGTATGTACCCAAACCACAGGGAAGTATGATTTGATCGCGGCGAACGGTGACGTAACCGCGGCAGAGATCAAATTGATGGAAGTGTTCGCTCGCGAAGTGCGTTTAAAAAATGCATTGTCGTCAGTTCGCGATAACTATGATTTCATCTTTATTGATTGTCCTCCTTCTCTAAACCTTCTTACAATCAATGCGATGGCGGCAGCTGATTCTGTGCTGGTGCCGATGCAATGTGAATACTTTGCGTTAGAAGGTTTAACTGCTCTTATGGACACAATCAGCAAGTTAGCGGCTGTGGTTAATGAAAACCTCAAAATCGAAGGTTTACTGCGTACTATGTACGACCCGCGCAACCGCCTATCGAATGAAGTGTCCGATCAACTTAAAAAACACTTTGGCAATAAAGTTTACCGTACCGTCATTCCGCGTAATGTGCGTTTGGCCGAAGCGCCAAGTCACGGTAAACCTGCGATGTACTACGATAAGTACTCTGCAGGGGCCAAAGCGTATCTTGCTCTAGCGGGCGAAATGCTCCGCCGCGAAGAAATCCCAGTTTAACTCTAACCTAAGGAATTCAATCCCATGTCTAAGCGTGGTCTCGGAAAAGGACTGGATGCGTTATTGTCGACCAGTTCGTTTGCTCGTGAAAAACAGCATATTGCATCGCATAGCCAAGAATTATCGGCAGACGGTGAGTTAACCGATTTAGCGATTGGTCAATTGCAACCGGGCGTATACCAACCGCGTAAAGATATGGCGCCTGAAGCGCTCGAAGAATTAGCGGCTTCTATTCAGTCACAAGGCATTATTCAGCCAATCGTGGTTCGCCAGGTTGAAAGCGGCCAGTTTGAGATCATCGCTGGTGAGCGCCGCTGGCGTGCGGCAAGGCAGGCTGGTTTAAAACGTGTGCCGTGTTTGGTGAAGAAAGTCGAAGATCGCGCGGCGATTGCCATGGCGTTGATTGAGAACATTCAACGTGAAGACTTGAATGTGATTGAAGAAGCACAAGCGCTTGAGCGCTTACAAGACGAATTTACGCTTACGCATCAACAAGTCGCAGAAGTGATTGGTAAGTCGAGAACGACGGTCAGTAACTTGTTACGTTTAAACCAGCTTGAGTCCGATGTGAAAAGCTTGGTTGCGGATAAATTGCTAGAAATGGGTCATGCGCGAGCGCTATTGGCCTTGCAGGGTGAGAGGCAGGTTGAGGTTGCTCAACAAGTCGCGAAAAAGCAAATGACTGTTCGCCAAACCGAACAGTTAGTAAAAAAGTGCTTAGCCCCACAAAATGAGCAAAAAGGGCAACAAGAAGATACCGAAGCTGAGCAAATGTCGCATAAATTGAGTCAGCTGCTTGATGCAAAAGTTTCTCTGACCCGTTCTGCAAACGGAAAAGCGAAATTGACGATAAGTATTGATGAGCCTCACAAATTGGACCAACTAATTGCCAAGCTTGAGGCCTAGATGAGATAATTGATTTAGGTCAATTAATCTAATTAATCGAATTTTGTGCGAAAGTTGTCGTTTTGTAAACAAAACTGTAAGTTTTTGATGCAATCGAATTGCTTTACGTTGAACTGAACGTATAATTTTCGCCAATTTCCCAGCACAGAGAGTTTAGTGCGAAGTGGATATTACTAGAGGTACGAATACATGGTAGCTGCGTTAGCTAGACCAGGACGAGAGCTCGCAAGGCAATTGTTAATGATCCAGTCTGGCGCGGTTATTTTTGTGGCAGCAGGAATGGCGGTAGCCATAAATCCTGACTGGGGATTTTCAGCGCTGATTGGCGGAGGCATTTTTGTTGTTGCCAATGCAGTATTCGCGCTGTGTGCTTTCATGTTTAGTGGGGCTCGCGCTGCCAAGCGCATCGCGGCTTCCTTCTATACGGGTGAAGTACTGAAAATTCTCATCACGGTTGCACTGTTCTATGTTGCCTACATGTATATGCAGGTGGAACTTGTTCCCCTCAAACTAACCTATTTGCTGGTACTAGGTATTAATATCTGTGCACCAGTGCTATTCATTAACAACAAAAAATAGGATGAGTTATGGCTGCGCCAGGTGAAGCGCTAACATCGTCCGGTTACATTGCCCACCACCTTTCTAACCTATCGCTGTATAAGTTGGGTTTAGTAGGGTCGGAGACAAGTTTCTGGAACGTACATATCGATAGCCTGTTTTTTTCTTGGTTTACTGGTTTAATCTTCCTCGGAATTTTTTACAAAGTAGCGAAGAGAACAACAGCGGGTGTACCGGGTAAGCTTCAGTGTGCTGTAGAAATGATCGTTGAATTTGTCGCCGATAACGTCAAAGACACGTTCCATGGACGCAACCCACTGATCGCGCCTTTAGCACTGACTATCTTTTGTTGGGTATTTTTGATGAACGTGATGGACTTAGTTCCTATCGACTTCTTACCGTACCCAGCAGAACATTGGCTAGGTATCCCTTACCTTAAGGTTGTACCGTCTGCTGATGTGAATATCACCATGGCTATGGCTCTAGGCGTTTTTGCATTGATGATTTACTACAGCATCAAAGTGAAAGGTCTAGGTGGATTCGCAAAAGAACTTGCACTACATCCATTCAATCACCCACTTATGATTCCGTTTAACCTACTGATTGAAGTGGTATCGCTACTGGCGAAACCTCTATCACTTGGTATGCGTCTATTCGGTAACATGTTCGCGGGTGAGGTTGTATTCATTCTTTGTGCGGCAATGCTACCATGGTACTTACAATGGATGGGTTCACTACCGTGGGCAATCTTCCATATCTTGGTTATTACGATTCAAGCCTTCGTATTCATGATGTTGACAATTGTTTACCTGTCAATGGCACACGAAGATCCTGATCATTAATTTTTTTTAAAGCTTTTTATTTGGGCACTAAGCCAACAACTATAAATTGGAGATAGTAATGGAAACTTTACTGAGCTTTTCTGCAATCGCCGTAGGTATTATCGTCGGTCTTGCTTCTCTTGGTACAGCGATTGGTTTCGCACTGCTAGGTGGTAAATTCCTAGAAGGTGCTGCACGTCAACCAGAAATGGCTCCTATGCTACAAGTTAAGATGTTCATCATCGCGGGTCTACTTGATGCGGTTCCAATGATCGGTATCGTAATCGCGCTACTATTCACTTTCGCAAACCCATTCGTTGGTCAACTAGGTTAATCACCTTTAACTCGGGACGAGCGATTAGCGCTTGTCACTGATTAACACTAAGTCCAAATAGAGGGGTAGCTGTTGTGAACATAAACGCAACTCTGCTAGGTCAAGCAATCTCGTTTGCACTATTTGTGTGGTTCTGCATGAAGTATGTATGGCCACCATTGATGAAAGCGATCGAAGAGCGTCAGAAGAAAATTGCTGATGGCCTTCAAGCAGCAGAACGTGCTGCGAAAGACTTGGATCTAGCACAAGCCAACGCTTCTGATCAATTGAAAGAAGCGAAGCGCACAGCAACTGAGATCATCGAACAAGCGAACAAGCGCAAGTCTCAAATTCTTGATGAAGCTCGCGAGGAAGCTCAGGCAGAACGCCAGAAAATCCTAGCGCAAGCAGAAGCAGAACTTGAAGCTGAACGCAATCGTGCGCGCGATGACCTGCGCAAACAAGTTGCTACTCTGGCTGTAGCTGGTGCTGAGAAAATCCTTGAGCGTTCTATCGATAAAGATGCGCAAAAAGATATTCTCGACAACATTACTGCAAAACTTTAAGTCTGGGGGCGCATATGTCTGATTTGACTACTATCGCACGCCCCTATGCTAAAGCAGCCTTCGACTTTGCTTTAGAGAAAGACCAGTTGGACCAATGGGGCCAAATGTTATCTTTTGCTGCTGAAGTGGCCAAAAACGAACAAATGAACGAACTTCTAACCGGTTCGGTTTCTGCTGATAAAATGGCAGAGATTTTTGTTGCAGTTTGCGGCGAACAAGTTGATACGCACGGTCAAAACCTTTTGAAGGTGATGGCTGAGAATGGTCGTTTAGCGGCCCTTCCTGATGTTTGCACAGAGTTTTACACTCTGAAGAAAGAGCATGAGAAAGAAATCGATGTTGAAGTCATTTCAGCTACAGAACTTTCTGATGAGCAACTTGCAAACATTGGCAGCAAACTTGAAAAGCGTCTTGAACGCAAAGTGAAGCTGAATTGCAGTGTAGATGAGACCCTACTTGGTGGGGTTATTATTCGAGCCGGAGACCTAGTCATCGATGACTCAGCGCGTGGTCGTTTGAACCGCCTGAGCGATGCATTGCAGTCTTAATGGGGATTGGAGCATGCAACTTAATTCCACGGAAATTAGCGATCTAATCAAACAACGTATCGAATCTTTCGAAGTTGTTAGTGAAGCTCGCAACGAGGGTACTATCGTATCGGTAAGCGATGGTATCATCCGCATCCACGGCCTAGCGGACGTGATGCAAGGTGAAATGATTGAATTACCGGGTGGCCGTTATGCACTGGCACTTAACCTTGAGCGTGACTCGGTTGGTGCGGTTGTAATGGGCCCATATGCTGACCTTAAGGAAGGCATGAAAGTTACAGGTACTGGCCGCATTCTTGAAGTGCCAGTTGGTCCAGAACTACTAGGCCGCGTAGTAAACACGCTGGGTGAGCCTATCGATGGTAAAGGTCCAATCGAAGCGAAAATGACTTCGCCTGTAGAAGTGATCGCACCAGGTGTAATCGACCGTAAATCGGTAGACCAACCTGTGCAAACTGGTTATAAGTCAGTTGACTCAATGATCCCAATCGGTCGTGGTCAGCGTGAGCTTATCATCGGTGACCGTCAGATTGGTAAAACAGCACTGGCGATCGATGCGATCATCAACCAGAAAGACTCTGGTATTTTCTCTATCTACGTAGCAATTGGTCAGAAAGCATCGACTATCGCTAACGTAGTTCGCAAACTAGAAGAGCACGGCGCACTACAAAACACTATCGTTGTAGTTGCATCAGCTTCTGAATCTGCAGCGCTGCAATACCTAGCGCCATACGCAGGTTGTGCGATGGGTGAATACTTCCGCGATCGCGGTGAAGACGCACTGATTGTTTACGATGACCTATCTAAGCAAGCGGTAGCTTACCGTCAGATCTCTCTACTACTTAAACGTCCACCAGGCCGTGAGGCATTCCCAGGTGACGTATTCTACTTACACTCGCGTCTACTAGAGCGTGCAGCTCGTGTAAACGAAGAGTACGTAGAGCGTTTCACTAACGGTGAAGTGAAAGGTAAGACTGGTTCATTGACTGCTCTTCCTATCATCGAAACTCAAGCAGGTGACGTTTCAGCATTCGTACCGACTAACGTAATCTCGATTACCGATGGTCAGATCTTCCTACAAACTGAGCTATTCAACGCCGGTGTTCGTCCAGCGGTTGACCCAGGTATCTCAGTATCTCGTGTAGGTGGTTCAGCTCAGACGAAAATCATCAAGAAACTATCAGGTGGTATCCGTACAGCACTAGCTGCGTACCGCGAACTAGCTGCATTTGCTCAGTTCTCTTCTGACCTTGATGAAGCAACGAAGAAACAGCTAGACCATGGTCAAAAAGTAACAGAACTAATGAAGCAGAAGCAGTACGCTCCAATGTCTGTATTTGACCAAGCTCTAACTATCTTCGCGGCAGAGCGCGGTTACCTTGATGATGTAGAACTTAACAAAGTTCTAGATTTCGAGGCGGCTCTACTATCGTACGCTCGCGGTCAATACGCTGAACTAGCAGCTGAGATCGACAAGTCTGGCGCTTACAACGATGAAATCGAAGCTCAGTTGAAGAAACTGACTGACGACTTCAAAGCAACCCAAACTTGGTAATTAGGTCGGTGGCAGTTTCTGCCACCAACTAACGGAGAGTAACGATGGCCGGCGCAAAAGAGATACGTAATAAAATCGGTAGTGTTAAAAGCACGCAGAAAATTACGAAAGCGATGGAAATGGTAGCAGCTTCAAAAATGCGTCGTTCTCAAGATGCAATGGAAGCTTCTCGTCCATACGCTGAAACAATGCGTAAAGTGATCGGTCATGTGGCTAACGCAAACCTAGAGTACCGTCATCCGTACCTAGAAGAGCGTGAAGCTAAACGTGTTGGTTACATCATCGTTTCGACAGACCGTGGTCTGTGTGGTGGTTTGAACATTAACGTGTTCAAAAAAGCCGTTACAGACATGCAAGCATGGAGAGAGAAAGGTGCTGAGATTGAGCTTGCCGTTGTTGGCTCAAAAGCAACAGCTTTCTTTAAACATGGTGGCGCAAAAGTTGCGGCACAGGTTTCTGGCCTGGGTGATAACCCAAGCTTAGAAGACCTAATCGGTTCTGTTGGCGTAATGCTGAAGAAATACGATGAAGGTGAACTGGACCGTCTATACGTAGTATTCAACAAGTTTGTGAATACTATGGTTCAGCAACCAACGATCGATCAATTGCTACCTTTGCCTAAATCGGACAGCGAAGAGATGCAGCGTGAGCACTCATGGGACTACATCTATGAGCCTGAGCCAAAACCTCTACTGGATACGCTACTAGTGCGTTACGTAGAGTCTCAGGTATACCAAGGTGTGGTTGAGAACCTTGCTTGTGAACAAGCGGCTCGAATGATTGCGATGAAGGCTGCAACGGATAATGCAACCAACTTGATTGACGATTTGGAACTTGTGTACAACAAAGCCCGTCAGGCTGCGATCACACAAGAACTATCGGAAATCGTTGGTGGTGCAGCTGCGGTTTAAGCTTAGGTAAAACGAAATAGTTTAGAGGATTAACGATGGCTACAGGTAAGATCGTACAGATCATCGGTGCGGTAGTCGACGTAGAGTTCCCACAGAGCAATGTACCTAGTGTATATGACGCTCTAAACGTAACGGACTCAAAAGAGCGTCTAGTTCTTGAAGTTCAACAACAGCTAGGCGGTGGCGTAGTTCGTTGTATCGTAATGGGTAGCTCTGATGGTTTACGTCGTGGAGTTGAAGTGGTTAACACTGGCGCTCCAATTTCAGTACCAGTCGGTACTAAAACTCTAGGTCGTATCATGAACGTCCTAGGTGACGCGATTGATGAGCGTGGTGAAGTGGGCGCGGAAGAGGTTTACTCTATCCACCGCAGCGCACCAAGCTACGAAGAACAATCAAACGAGATCGCACTTCTAGAAACGGGCGTTAAAGTAATCGACCTAATTTGTCCATTCGCTAAGGGTGGTAAAATCGGTCTATTCGGTGGTGCTGGTGTAGGTAAGACCGTTAACATGATGGAACTTATCAACAACATCGCACTACAGCACTCAGGTCTATCCGTATTTGCGGGTGTTGGTGAGCGTACTCGTGAAGGTAACGATTTCTACTACGAGATGCAGGAAGCGGGCGTTGTAAACGTTGAGAAGCCTGAAGAATCTAAAGTAGCAATGGTTTACGGTCAGATGAACGAGCCACCAGGTAACCGTCTACGTGTTGCACTGACTGGTCTAACAATGGCAGAACGTTTCCGTGACGAAGGTCGTGACGTACTACTGTTCATTGATAACATCTACCGTTACACACTTGCAGGTACAGAGGTATCGGCACTGCTAGGTCGTATGCCTTCTGCGGTAGGTTACCAGCCAACTCTTGCAGAAGAGATGGGTGTACTTCAGGAGCGTATCACGTCAACGAAATCAGGTTCTATCACGTCTGTACAGGCGGTATACGTACCTGCGGATGACTTGACTGACCCGTCTCCAGCAACAACGTTCGCGCACTTGGATGCAACGGTTGTACTTAACCGTAACATCGCTGCAATGGGTCTATACCCTGCGATCGACCCACTAGATTCAACATCTCGTATGCTTGATCCACTAGTAGTTGGTCAAGATCACTACGAAGTTGCTCGTGGCGTTCAGCAGACACTTCAGCGCTACAAAGAGCTGAAAGATATCATTGCTATCCTAGGTATGGACGAGCTATCTGAAGAAGATAAGCAAGTTGTATCTCGTGCACGTAAGATTGAGCGTTTCCTAACTCAGCCTTACCACGTAGCAGAAGTATTTACAGGTGACCCTGGTATTTACGTACCTCTAAAAGAGACTCTACGTGGCTTCAAAGGTCTACTAGCTGGTGAATACGACGACATTCCTGAGCAGGCATTCATGTACTGCGGTAGCATCGACGATGCTATTGAGAATGCGAAGAAGCTATAAGGCTAACTAGGAGGCGATATGGCAGCAATAACCTTTCACCTAGACGTAGTAAGCGCTGAGAAGAAAATCTTCTCTGGTCGTGTTGAAACGTTTCAGGTGACCGGTAGCGAAGGTGAACTTGGTATTTTCCATGGTCACACACCGCTGCTGACCGCTATCAAGCCTGGTATGGTGCGTATTGTGAAACAGCACGGCCACGAAGAAATCATTTATGTTTCTGGTGGTATGGTAGAGATTCAGCCTGGTACAGCGACTGTACTGGCTGATACCGCTATCCGTGGTGAAGAGCTAGACGCAGCGAAGGCAGAAGAAGCCAAGCGCCGCGCTGAGGAGCAAATCCAGAATCAGCATGGTGACATGGACTTCGCACAAGCGGCCAGTGAACTGGCTAAAGCCATTGCTCAGCTACGAGTTATCGAGCTGACAAAAAAGCGTCGCTAAGCTCAATTAGCAACGTTGCATGACAAAAGGCGGCCAAATGGTCGCCTTTTTGATTAATTTTAGTTGGAAATTTACCTTACTCCATTAACTATTTTAAAAGAGCTGTTTAAAATAACGGCCAATTAACATAAAACGTCAATAGGTTCTCAATGAAATTCAGTGCTGTGATTCTTGCTGCGGGTAAAGGTACCCGTATGCATTCGAACATGCCTAAAGTGCTACACACTTTGGCAGGGAAGCCAATGGTAAAACATGTGATTGATACATGTACTGGTCTTGGTGCACAAAATATTCACTTAGTATTTGGTCACGGTGGTGATCAAATGCAAACCACTCTTGCTGAAGAGCCAGTAAACTGGGTGCTGCAAGCGGATCAGTTGGGAACTGGCCATGCAGTTGACCAAGCATCTCCTCGCTTCGAAGACGATGAGAAAATCCTCGTGCTTTATGGTGATGTGCCATTAATCTCAGCTGAAACCATCGAGAATTTGTTGGATGCTCAACCAACTGGTGGTATTGCACTGCTTACAGTGATGCTTGATAACCCAACAGGTTATGGTCGTATTATTCGTAAAAATGGTCCTGTTGTTGCGATTGTTGAGCAAAAAGACGCAACGGAAGAACAAAAACAAATTAAAGAGATCAACACTGGCGTGATGGTTGCGACTGGTGGGGATCTTAAGCGTTGGTTGTCTGGCTTAAACAATAACAACGCGCAAGGCGAGTACTACCTAACTGACGTTATTGCAGCCGCACATGATGAAGGTCGTGCCGTTGAGGCAGTACACCCAGTAAACGCGATTGAAGTGGAAGGGGTCAACGACCGTGCACAGCTTGCTCGTCTAGAGCGTGCCTTCCAATCAATGCAAGCTCAGAAGCTACTAGAGCAAGGTGTGATGCTACGCGATCCAGCACGCTTTGATTTGCGTGGTGAGTTGCAGTGCGGTATGGACTGTGAAATTGACGTGAATGTTATCATTGAAGGTAAAGTATCACTCGGTGATAACGTGGTTATCGGTGCTGGCTGTGTACTGAAAGATTGCGAAATCGACGACAACACCATCGTTCGCCCTTACAGTGTGATTGAAGGTGCAACGGTTGGTGAAGAATGTACCGTTGGTCCATTTACTCGCCTTCGTCCTGGTGCTGAGATGCGTAACGATTCCCATGTGGGTAACTTCGTAGAAGTGAAAAATGCGCGTATCGGAGAAGGCTCAAAAGCGAACCATCTAACTTACCTCGGTGATGCTGAAATCGGTCAACGTACGAACATCGGTGCCGGTACGATTACTTGTAACTACGATGGTGCGAACAAGTTTAAAACCATCATCGGTAATGATGTATTTGTTGGTTCTGATAGCCAGTTGGTGGCGCCTGTCACTATCGCTGATGGCGCAACCATCGGTGCAGGCACGACGCTGACAAAAGATGTTGAAGAAGGCGAGTTAGTGATTACTCGCGTCAAAGAGCGCAAAATTAATGGCTGGCAACGCCCTGTAAAACAGAAATAAGCAGTACCTGCACTCTGTCGCTATATTGTCAAAGCCGCTCAACAAGAGCGGCTTTGTTGTTTCTAGCTAAAGGCTTCATCGTTAGTAACTGGGAATGGCGATGCGTTTTTCGAGCCAACGAACGGCTTGGGATACGAATAGAATGAGCAACAAGTACTCCAAAACGAGGAAGGTATAAATCTCTAGGGGTAAGTACTCATTCACCACTAGCTCATTGGCACGGCGAGTGAGATCGCTTAAACCAATCACACTGACTAAAGAGCTCATCTTGAGGATGTAGACAAATTGATTGCCCAATGGTGGGAGAATTTGTCGAAACGCTTGGGGAAGAATTACCAAGCGCATCTTTTGCCAATAGCTTAAGCCCAAAGATTCAGCCGCTTCATGCTGGCCACGACTGATGGCTTGGATTCCGCCGCGAAACACCTCCGCCATAAACGCACTCTCAGCAATGGTCAGTGCAATGACTCCTGCCCAAAAATAGATTAAGCGAGACATCCAACAGCGTTGGCATACCGTAATACACCCAAAGTAGTAAGACTAAAACAGGCACTGAGCGGACTACCTCGACATAAATGCGGTTGATCCACTTCAAGTAGGGAGAGTTCGACAGAGCCGGTAGGGCGATGATTAAACCTAATGTCATCGCAAATAACATACTGAGGAGTGATACTTGGATGGTGTCACTAAATCCGGCGATTAAAAACTTCAGATTGGTGAGTCCTTGCTCCGTGGAGGGATCGAGCACATACCAGCCCCATTGATAATCTGAGCAACCTGTGAGCAACAGCAGCGAAATCAGCCATAGAGTTCGAAAGGTCACATTTACTCCCTGAATTAACTAAAAAACTTCCATTGTTGCTGCTATGTTATCAATAGAGCTTTAATAAAGGTTAATCATTAAACCGCATAAGGTCATTATTTTTAAGGGAATAAAAATGAAAAAGATTTTACTAGCGCTAGGAATGTGTTTACTTGCTGCAACTCAAATTGCTCATGCTGAAAGCCGTCTTCAATCCATTTTAGACAGTGGTGTACTCCGTGTTGGAACGACGGGAGATTGGAATCCGATGACGATGAAAGACCCTGCAACCAACAGTTATCGTGGCTTTGATATCGACGTAACGACAGAGCTTGCTAAAGATCTCGGTGTAAAAGTAGAGTATGTAGCCACGGATTGGAAGACACTAGTCAATGGCATTACCGCCAACAAATACGATATTACTGGCAGCGCGTCCCTGAATATGTCGCGCGCGAAAGTCGCTGGATACAGCCAACCGTATTTCTACCTTGCCTTTGTACCCGTTGTGCAAAAGAAAGATCTCGCCAAATTCTCTGATTGGGCAGATTTTAATACGCCTGATGTGAAAGTCGCGGCGACACTAGGAACGGTGCAAGAAAAAATGGTGAAAGAGTTTTTCCCGCTGGCTCAACACATTGTGATTGAAGCGCCAGCGCGCGACTTCCAAGAATTACTAGCTCGCAGGGCCGATGTATCGGTGACGTCCAATGTGGAAGCAGCGACGTTGGTGGACAAGTTTAAACAACTGGCGATAGTACCAGTGACCGCTCCGCGTAAACCGACACCAATTGCGATGCTGTTGCCGCAAAACGATCAAGTATGGATTAATTACATCAACCATTGGGTTGAGCTGAAAAAGACCCAAGGCTTTTTCAAGCTGACTGCCAAGAAGTGGGGGTTGAAAAGCTTATAAACAAAAAGAGCCGCATTATGCGGCTCTTTTTTATTATCTGAACAATTAAAGTTCGTCTTCACTCACTACACGAGCATTGTCTGGAGTCGTGAAGTGCTGAGACAATTCACGGTTAGATAAGATGTAACCCATCCAAAGACCACCCATACAGATGATGATTGCAACGCCCGTTACCATTTGAGCTTGGCTTGCCATTGCAGCAACTAATGCGCTTGATAGACTGCTCACAGTAATTTGTAAGCTGTTTTGCAGGCCTGCAGCTGTTGCAGGGCTTTGCTTAGCACTTGCCAACGCGCGGTTTACTACGATTGGGTATAGCGCACCATTGGCTACCGCAATTAAACAGAAAGGCGCTAGAATTGGCCAGATAGAAGACAGTTCCCATTGTGAGGCAATGAATATCATTATTGCCGCGACACTAAATAGTCCAATCAATTGACGTAGAACTTTTTCATCACCAAATTTACGAACGCCGACTTTACCCAAGTAACCACCAGCCATAAACGCGATAGTTTGTGGGATAAAGCTCAAACCAATATCTTTTGCTTCATAGCCCAGTTGCGCCATGATTTCTGGCATACCAGTTAGGTAAGCAAAGAATGCAGCCGAAGCCGTCGCAAACATAAATACGTTGCCAAGGTATTTTTTAGAACTCAGCAGCGCTTTGATATCGGCAGACATACTGGTTTGTTTGATTTCTGCTTTCTCGTCTTTTTGGGCCATTGTCGCAAAGACCAAGAAGACACCAACTAGTGTTAGCGTAATAAAGATACTGTGCCAGCCGAAGTTATCTGCCAACACTACCCCTAATTGAGGTGCTAGTGCTGGTGATAGCGCGACTAACGGCATGATCGTTGCGAAAATTTGCTGACTGCTGCTTGAGTAGCGTTTAATGACCATGGCTTGCCAGATCACGGCTGGTGCACATACACCGATAGCTTGGATAAAGCGCAGTGTCAGTAGTTGCCATACTTGGTCACAGAAAGCCAAACCGAATGACGCGATAGTAAACAGCACTAACCCGGCCGCGAGTGTATTGCGGTGGCCAAATTTATCGGATGCCAATCCCCACATTAGCTGGCCAACCGCCATACCAACTAGGAATACTGTTAAAGAGAGCGCTATTTGCTCAGGGCCTGTTGCAAAGTCGATTTCCATCGCTTTGAATGCTGGCAGATACATATCGGTAGCAACGAAGCCAAGCATCGATAATGCTGCCAGATAAATGAGCTGTAGTTTTGATATTTTCATGATTCAACCAGTCAAATTATTTAATCATTTTTTAATCAACATCAGTTGGCGCCAACCCTGATTTATTTACCTTATTATTCTATTTTTCGATTTTAAGAAAATAAAACGCTAAAATTGTTGGTTATCAATCAAATTTTTTGAAAGGTTAAATCATGTTCTCTAAAGCGTCTCTGGAAATGCTGGATACGGTTGCCCGTTTAGGCAGTTTCACCGCTGCGGCTGAGGTGCTGCATAAAGTCCCTTCAGCCATCAGTTATGGAGTAAGGCAGGTCGAGCAAGATTTAGATGTGGTGCTGTTTCGACGCTTACCGAGGAAAGTGGAGTTAACTCCAGCAGGTGAGCTTTTTATGGCTGAGGCGCGCTCTTTGCTGCGTCAAATGGAAGAGGTGAAAGCACAAACACGCCGAGCCGCTCAGGGATGGAAGAGTACATTAAAACTGACCTTAGATAACGTGGTGAAACTGGAGAAGCTAAAACCTTTGGTGGAAGATTTTTATCGCGAGTTTGAATTTGCTGAATTGCAGATCAATATGGAGGTCTTCAATGGTTCTTGGGAAGCTATAGCACAAGGGCGAGCCGATATTGTCGTTGGAGCCACGTCTGCGGTTCCCGTTGGTGGAGATTTTGAAGTCAAAGATATGGGCGTATTGGATTGGGCATTTGTGATGTCTCCCGCTCATCCCTGTGTTCGCCAACAAGTGCTTACTGAAGAGTTTGTGAGTCAATTTCCGGCGATCTGCCTTGATGATACTTCGAACGTGCTGCCAAAGCGCCATACTGGCCATTATCCGCAACAACGCCGATTGTTACTACCCAACTGGTACAGTGCAATTGAATGTTTGAAAAATGGAGTTGGCGTGGGTTATATGCCACGTCATATTGCAACGCCACTGATCAATGATGGTGTGCTGGTGGAGAAGGTGATGCCAGATGATAAGCCGCTCAGTCATTGTTGTTTGGTCTGGCGCAAAGATGATAATCATAAATTGATCCAATGGATGGTGGATTACCTAGGATCGCCTAATCAACTACATCAAGATTGGTTACAGTCATAAAAAAACACCTCGCAATAGCGAGGTGTTTTATTTGATATGTTTGGAGCGTGGCGTTTTATGACAGGAAGAACTTGTAAGACGGGTTGTCTGTTTCGTCTTTGCATTGATAGCCAAGTTCGCGCAAATGTGCCGAAAACTGAGCTAAATCTCCTTCATCTAACTCGAAACCACATAAAACGCGTCCGTAGTCTGCGCCGTGGTTACGGTAGTTGAACAAGCTAATATTCCAATGGGTACCAAGAGTGCTTAAGAATTTCAGCAAGGCACCTGGGTACTCTGGAAATTCAAAGCTGTAGAGTCGCTCTTTGAGTTGCTTCGATGGCTTCCCGCCGATCATGTAGCGAACGTGTAGCTTCGCCATTTCATCGTCAGAAAGGTCAACCACCGGATAGCCACCTTCACGTAGATCGTGAATGATGTTTTCCAACTCTTCTTGACCGCCTTGCAGACGGACACCGACAAAGATATTAGCGAGTTCGTCATCGTTATAGCGGTAGTTAAACTCCGTTACGGCACGACCGCCAATCAAGTTACAGAATTCAAAGAACGCTCCTTGGCGTTCAGGGATCGTCACTGCCAATAAACCTTCACGTTTTTCACCTAACTCGCAGCGTTCAGAAACATAACGCAGACCGTGGAAGTTGGTGTTTGCGCCAGACAGTACCGTGCCTAGGTTTTTGTCTTTCAGCTTGTTCTGTTCAGCAAATTTCTTCAAACCGGCCAGAGCAAGCGCACCCGAAGGCTCAGCAATCGCACGGGTATCTTCAAAGATGTCTTTTACGGCTGCGCAGATTTCATCACTAGAGACCGCAATATGGCCATCAATGTACTTCTGGCACAGACGGAAAGTCTCTTCACCAATGCGCTTTACTGCGACGCCATCGGCAAACATGCTGACTTGGTCTAGTACGACAGGTTCACCAGCATCCAGCGCGGCTTTAAGACAAGATGAGTCTTCCGGCTCTACAGCAATGACTTTGATTTCTGGCATGAGCTGCTTCACGAGTACCGCAACACCGGCAGCTAAACCGCCACCACCGACAGGAACAAAGATGTAATCAAGGTGACCATTTTGCTGCAGCATTTCCATACCGATGGTGCCTTGACCTGCAATCACCAGTGGGTGATCGAAAGGAGGGACAAAAGTGTAACCATATTGCTCTGACAAACGTTCGGCTTCTGCTTTTGCTTCATCAAAGTTGCTGCCGTGTAGTACCACATTGCCACCAAAGCTGCGTACTGCGTCGACTTTGATATCCGGCGTGGTCTTTGGCATCACGATGGTAGTTTTGATGCCCAGCTTAGTGCCAGACAGCGCCATGCCTTGAGCGTGGTTACCTGCCGATGCTGCGATGACACCAGCGGCTTTCTGCGCTTCAGATAAACTCGCCACCATGTTGTATGCACCGCGCAATTTGAACGAGTGCACGGGTTGGCGATCTTCACGCTTGATCTGCACATTATTCCCGATACGTGCAGATAAACGAGGCATTTCTTGCAGTGGCGTCACTGTTGCTACTTCATAAACAGGTGCGCGAAGGATTTGGCGCAGATAATCTGCGCCAGTTTGGTTCACTTGTTTTTCGGGTTGAGCTTCCATCATTGCTAGCCCTCTAGCTTCGACTTGTCTCGTACTGCACCCTTGTCAGCACTGGTGGCCATGCTCGCGTACGCTTTAAGTGCAAAGGAAACTTCTCTTTGACGATCAACAGGTTTCCAGCCAAGTTCGTCTTGTTTTGCACGGCGCTCTGCAAGTTCCTGTTCAGACACTTCGAGTGAAATTGAACGGTTCGGAATATCAATCGCGATCATATCGCCCGGTTTCACCAGTCCAATAGCACCGCCGTTAGCGGCTTCAGGAGAAGCATGGCCGATAGAGAGTCCTGATGTACCTCCAGAGAAGCGGCCATCTGTTAATAACGCACACTCTTTACCAAGGCCCATCGATTTTAGGTAAGTGGTTGGGTAAAGCATTTCTTGCATGCCCGGACCACCCTTAGGGCCCTCGTAACGGATAACAACCACGTCACCTGCTTTGACTTTGCCACCCAAGATGCCTTCCACCGCATCTTCTTGGCTCTCAAATACCACGGCTGGGCCAGTGAACTTATGAATGCTTTCATCAACACCAGCTGTCTTAACGATACAACCATCTAATGCGATGTTGCCTGATAGAACGGCTAGGCCACCTTCTTGGCTGAAGGCGTTGTCTTTCGCGCGAATACAACCTTCTGCACGGTCGTCATCAAGGCGATCCCAACGACAATCTTGCGAGAACGCTTGGGTGGTACGAATACCCGCAGGGCCTGCGCGGTAGAACTTAAGTACCTCTTCGTCTTCCGTTTGGATGATGTCGTATTTTGCCAACTGCTCTTTCATTGAAAGACCCAGTACGGTGCGAGCATCATTGTGCAGTAGACCGGCACGGTCAAGCTCACCAAGAATCGCCATTACGCCACCTGCGCGGTGTACGTCTTCCATGTGATATTTCTGGGTAGATGGTGCCACTTTACATAGGTGTGGTACTTGACGTGATAGGCGATCGATATCTTCCATATCGAAATCCACTTCACCTTCTTGCGCTGCAGCTAACAGGTGCAAAATGGTGTTGGTTGAACCACCCATGGCGATATCCAGTGCCATTGCATTTTCGAAGGCATCATAAGTTGCGATGTTGCGTGGCAACGCGGATTCGTCATCTTGCTCGTAGTAACGGCGAGTCAGTTCAACAATGCGTCGGCCCGCGTTAAGGAATAGTTGTTCACGATCAGCGTGAGTCGCCAGCATAGAACCGTTGCCCGGCTGAGAAAGACCCAGCGCTTCCGTTAGACAGTTCATCGAGTTTGCCGTGAACATGCCTGAACACGATCCACAGGTTGGACACGCGCTGCGTTCGATCTGCTCGCTTTGCTCATCAGATACTTTTGGATCCGCGCCTTGGATCATTGCATCAACAAGGTCTAGTTTGATGATCTGATCAGAAAGCTTGGTTTTACCTGCTTCCATCGGGCCACCAGAAACAAAGATAACTGGGATGTTAAGACGCATAGATGCCATTAACATTCCCGGAGTGATTTTGTCACAGTTAGAGATACACACCATGGCATCGGCACAGTGTGCATTCACCATGTACTCTACTGAGTCTGCAATCAGCTCACGCGATGGCAGTGAATACAGCATGCCGCCGTGACCCATTGCGATACCATCATCGACCGCGATGGTGTTGAACTCTTTCGCGATGCCGCCGGCTTTTTCGATTTCACGTGCGACAAGCTGACCCATGTCTTTAAGATGTACGTGACCCGGAACAAATTGAGTAAACGAGTTCACCACGGCGATGATTGGTTTACCGAAGTCTTCTTCTTTCACACCCGTTGCACGCCACAGCGCGCGTGCCCCCGCCATGTTACGACCATGTGTGGTGGTAGCTGATCTATATTTTGGCATTTCTTAAATCCTTCTTACTTCTGTTCTGGGTACACATAGTCTAACCAGCCCCACTTATCTTCCGTGGTGCCGTCAAATAGGCCAAAGTAGGCTGCTTGTAGTTCTTTAGTGATTGGGCCGCGTTTACCTGTGCCCACTTCAATTTTGTCGATGGTTGCCACTGGCACAATTTCAGCCGCAGTACCTGTCATGAAGACTTCATCGGCAAGGTAAAGGGCTTCACGAGCAATGTTCGCTTCACGCACTTCGTAGCCTTTATCGCGTGCAATCGTCATGATCGAGTCACGAGTGATGCCCGGTAGAATCGCGCTAGTTGCTGGTGGTGTGGTGATTACGCCATCTTTGATAACGAAGATGTTTTCACCGGCGCCTTCCGATAGGTAACCATCTACGCTTAGCGCAATACCTTCGTCGTAACCGTGACGACGCGCTTCACCACCAACCAGTAGTGAAGATAGGTAGTTACCGCCTGCTTTAGCCGCAGTTGGGATGGTGTTTGGTGCCGCGCGGTTCCAGCTTGAAATCATCGCATCGACACCTTTTTCTAGCGCTTCTTCGCCTAAGTAAGAGCCCCAAGGAAATGCCGCAATGATTAGATCCATTTCAGTGCCAACTGGTGGGCACACGCCCAAACCAACATTACCGACAAAACCTAATGGACGAATGTAAGCACTATCGAGTTTGTTTTGGCGCAGTGTTTCGCGGGTAGCTTCCATGATTTCTTCTACAGAAAAAGGGATCGGGAAACGGTAAATCTTGGCGGAATCTTTTAAACGTTGTGCATGCTCACGGTGACGGAAGACAATTGGGCCTTTTGGTGTGTTGTAACAGCGCACGCCTTCAAACACGGATGTACCATAGTGCATTGCGTGAGTCAGAACGTGAACGTTAGCCTCTGCCCATGGAACCATCTCACCATTAAACCAAATGAAATCTGCAGTTTTCGTTGCCATTTGTTGCCTTCCTTATGCACTTACGTGTTGTTGTAAGTTGTGATTTGGCAGTTCATCGTTGCGGATTTTTAGCACCTCAACCTTACGAACGTCCCACAACTTCTCTATTTGATTGATCAAAAACGAGATTGGTCGATCGCTGTCGACGATGATCTCGACGCTGGCTACTTTGCTTTCGTGGTTTTGCGTAGCAGCGACTTGTTTGATCACGAAGCCTCGGTGACGAATCACACGTAGAACGCGCTCCAACAGTACCGGTTTGTCATCGGCTTTGATGTCGAGTAAATATCTGTCCATGCGATTGTCTCCTATGTATTTTCCAACATATCACTGTTTGATGCGCCAGGTGGCACCAATGGCCACACGTTTTCTTCTTCATCAATCAAAACGTGAAGCATGTAAGAAGTTTCACTCGCTAGCATCTCTTTGAGAGCAGGTTCGACTTCTTCTTTCTTGGTGATGGTTTTGCCCGGGATATCGAACGCTTTGGCAAGCATCACGAAGTCTGGGTTGTCATCAAGAATGGTTTCACTGTGGCGACCGTCGAAAAACAGCGACTGCCATTGGCGAACCATGCCAAGACGTTGGTTATTAAGAAGGACAATCTTCACTGGAATCTGACGACGCTTCAGCGTGCCCAATTCCTGCACGTTCATCATAAATGAACCGTCACCTGTAATAAGGATAGACTGATCATCAGGACGTGCGACTGCTGCACCCATCGCTGCTGGCAAGCCAAAGCCCATGGTGCCAAGGCCAGCAGAAGTGATGAAATTTTGTGGTTCGCGTGGCTGGATATGTTGCGCTGCCCACATCTGGTGCTGACCTACATCAGTCGAGACAATTGAGCTGTCTGGCATCATGTCTGACAGTTGTTTAAGCAATAGCGGTGCGTAGATTAACTCGCCCGGGTGGTCGTAACGCCACTTAAAGCCGCTACGCAGACTTTCACTGTGATGTACCCACGGTGAGATATCTTGAGTCAGCTCTAGCTGAGGAAGAATGGTGTTGATGTCGCCACGCAATGGTGCGTTGGCGTGGCGCAGTTTATGAATCTCCGCAGCATCAATGTCGATGTGAATCACTTTCGCATTTGGTGCAAACGTGTCGAGCTTACCCGTCACACGGTCATCAAAGCGTGCGCCAACCACGATCAATAGATCGGCTTCTTGAACCACTAGGTTAGCGGCTTTGGTGCCGTGCATGCCCAACATACCAAGATAGTGAGGGTCATGGCGTTCAATGGTACCGAGGCCTTTTAGTGTGCTAACTGCTGGCATTGGGTTTAAGCGAAGGAATTCGCGTACTGCATCGGTTGCTTTAGCGAGTTGCACGCCACCACCAACATACAACACTGGGCGAGTTGAGGCTGCCAGTACATCTTGTGCGCGCTTAATGTCTTCAGCGCTGACATCTTCGATTGCAGGCGCTACGTATGGAGGCAGTAGATCTGTTGGGGTTTGAGCCAGTTGAACGTCTTTGGCGATATCGACAATGACTGGACCCGGACGACCCGTTTTGGCCACTTCAAACGCTTCGGCTAGCGTTGGTGCTAGGTCTTCAATTTCGGTCACGAGATAGCTGTGTTTAGTACAGGCTAGGGACATTCCGATCACATCCATTTCTTGGAATGCATCGGTACCGATATGAGAGCTAGCAACCTGGCCTGTGATGGCAACTAGAGGTACGGAGTCAAGGAAAGCGTCGGCAAGGCCGGTAACAAGGTTAGTGGCCCCTGGGCCGGAAGTTGCCATGCATACAGCAACGTCTTGAGTGGAACGAGCCATACCAATTGCGGCCATGGCGGCCCCTTGCTCATGACGGCATAGGATGTGTTCCACCCCTCCGTCATACAAAGCATCGTAGATTGGCATGATGGCCCCGCCAGGGTAGCCAAAAACGGTTTCGATGCCTTGCTGTCTTAAAGCGGCTACGACAAGTTGTGCACCAGTCATCGTAAACCTCCTTTGCTACGTTGTGGCTCGTAGCGATTGCCATATTTATTGCACTTCATGTGCACTCCCATTCTTCCCGTTAAACTGTCCGAGGGTTAGACAGATGACAACTTGTAGTTAGTAAAAAAACCCCCGGACTTTTCAGTGCGGGGGTTTTTTGTAATTTGTGGTTACCTTTCGCCCACAATACCCCGCGCGGTGCCAATAATGACCACGATAATCAGGGCTAGCAGTGCGTTGATATGAGCGAAAAGGTTCATCTGTCTGTCGTTCTTTTTTCGTTAAAAAATGTTGTGTAATGTTCTACGAAATTGTTTGCGTCATTAGTGGTATCACACAATTCCGCTGCATGACAAGCAAAAAGTCATTCTTTTTTCACATTAACTCTCAATTGGGACGCGGTATATAACATAACCAACTAGATAAAACATTTGTTTACAGAGTGTTCAATAAATTGAGGAACGTATGGGGCTGGCAATCATTCATAGTCGAGCAAGCGTCGGGGTGCAAGCGCCATCGGTTAGTGTAGAAGTTCATATTAGCAATGGTATGCCCGGGTTTACCTTGGTAGGGCTGCCAGAGACGACGGTAAAAGAGTCCAAAGATCGCGTTCGTAGCGCGATCATTAATTCTAATTTTCAATTTCCTGCTAAGCGGATCACCGTGAACTTGGCTCCAGCAGATCTACCTAAGGAGGGAGGGCGTTTTGATCTTCCTATTGCATTGGGAATTTTGGCCGCTTCGGAGCAAATCGCGACAGATAAGCTCAAAAACTACGAATTTGTTGGTGAGTTAGCGCTATCTGGTGGTCTGAGACCGGTAAAAGGTGTGCTGCCTGCTGCGCTGGAAGCCAGTAAGATTCAGCGTCATTTAGTGGTCCCACATGTGAATGGCGATCAAGCGGCGCTAGTGGGGAAGGAACAACATAAATCGGCCCAATCTCTACTGGAAGTATGTGCCGAGCTTTGTGGCCAACATCGGCTGAATCTTTTTCAAACGCCTAAGCGCAAAATAGTCGAAAAACATGGTCGAGACTTACAAGATATTATTGGCCAACAACAAGGTAAGCGCGCACTGGAGATTGCTGCCGCTGGAAACCACAACTTACTTTTCCTTGGCCCGCCAGGTACCGGGAAAACCATGTTGGCTTCGCGCTTGTGTGACTTATTACCGGAAATGAGTGACGAAGAAGCAATGGAAACCGCTTCGGTGGCATCGCTGACACAAAGTGAAATTAATGAGCATAATTGGAAGTCGCGTCCGTTTCGTTCGCCGCATCATTCAAGTTCAATGGCAGCATTAGTTGGCGGTGGCTCGGTACCCAGACCCGGGGAGATCTCTTTAGCCCACAACGGCTTGTTGTTTCTCGACGAAATGCCCGAATTTGACCGAAAGGTGCTGGACTCGTTACGCGAACCGCTCGAATCTGGTGAGATCATTATCTCTCGAGCGCAAGGTAAAACACGCTTTCCGGCTCGCTTCCAATTAGTTGGAGCATTGAACCCAAGTCCGACAGGATATTACGAAGGCAATCAAGCTCGCACCAATCCACAAGCTATTTTGCGTTACCTTGGTCGATTATCTGGACCACTGTTAGATCGCTTTGATATGTCTTTAGAAATCCCAGCTTTGCCCAAAGGGACATTAGCAGAAGGTGGTGATCGCGGTGAGCCGACCGCTATCGTTAAAGAACGTGTGAATCATGCGCGTACCAATATGTTGAACCGCAGCGGTAAGGTAAATGCACTGTTAGGCAGTCGAGAAATCGAGGCGTTTTGCCCCTTACACAAAAGTGATGCAGAGTTTCTTGAAACCGCTTTACATCGTTTGGGGCTTTCGATTCGCGCGTATCATCGCATTATCAAAGTAGCACGAACGATAGCAGATCTTGATGGGGCGGAGCAGATTGAACGAGCGCACTTAGCCGAGGCGCTTGGGTATCGAGCGATGGATCGCTTACTGAAACAACTCACGGCGCAAGCGGTATAGAGACGTGCAAATATCACCGCAACAAGTGTTGTAAGTGCCTTGTTGCGATGAAGGACGTTAGAAGGTGTAGTTGAGACCAAGAGACAACAGGTACTCTTTCTCATCATAGAACGTGATATTTGAGTCCGTTTGGCTGTAGCCGGCTAAAGAGATGAACGACCAGTTTTGCCAGTCAAATACGTTTTGATATTCATAGGCTGCAAATAGGCTGACGGTGTCGTCATTTCGTATTTTGGCAAAAGTTTGGCTAGCGGCTTGATAGTCTTTCCATGCATAACCTGCGGTGAGGGCCAACCGATGGCGGTTGATAAATTTAAACCAACTGATGTCAAACCCGTACGAATTAAATGATTCCGCCTTACCGTCGGCAGCTTGATTAATGTAGGTAAACGCCGGTTGCAACATGGATGTTTGATTAAGTGAAATCCGATAGTCACCTTTAACGTAGTAAAGGCTCGCATCGCGAGCGAGTGAACGGTCCGTTACTTCTTCTTGCTCAATGTCTTTATCAGCATAAGCGAGATCAAGGTTGAAGTTTTTATCAATCAATCCCTTGATTTGAAAGCGATAGGCATTGCCGTCCACATCCGTTTCTTGACGGGCGATTCCGACTTGATATGGGTTACGCCAAGTTTCGCTTTTGAGCACGGTCGGTAGATAGGAAATATCGAGCACGGTGCCGGATGGCAACTCGTGTTGATAGCCCAGCTGAAAAGCGAGTGTACCAACCGCGACATCGGAACGTGTGGTACCCGCGTACACTTGGTGATTGAGTCGGTTACCAAAAGTGTAAGTAATGCTTCCTAGCGGCGCAGCGATAACGGAACTGTCACTATCGGCGCGCTTATCGAGAGAATCGATGGTTTTACTATTTTCCGTATTGAAGTTGGATTCTGATGATACAAATCCGGCATTCAGCGAAATTTCACCGCCAAAACCTGCGGTTTCAGCGAGTTGAGCCTGAGCAGAACTGACGACAAAGGCCAAAGGCAAGAGAATTAGCCTTGGTTTCATTCGTTATCTCCTTATTGTCGAATGAGTGGTGCAAATATTGGTTGAGGTAACAAATCTGACCATTCCCACGCATATTCCAATGTGGCAAAGGCGCAGTATAATTACACGCTGTTTTATTCTTCACACATTATCACTGTTGTTTGACTATCATGTTGGCATATTTGTTATTTTTTTTTAACGCTTCTTTTGTGATTCTCAATTCTGCGCTGTGTTCAATCGCAATTTGTATTATCGCTGTGTTTAAAGTATTGCTTCCAAGCGTGGAGCTAAAAGCGAAAGCGACCGCTTGTGCCAACAAGGTGATGTGGTTATGGGCTACCGTTAATGCGGGCATTCTGGCGGTTTCTAACCGTGTTGACTGGGATGTTCAGGGCGGTGAGGCGCTGAAAAAAGACGGGTGGTATCTGTTGATCAGTAATCATCTCAGTTGGACCGATATTGTGGTGCTTTGCTGCGTGTTTAAAGACCGCATTCCTATGCCGAAGTTTTTCCTCAAACAACAACTGTTGTATGTGCCTTTCATTGGGATGGCGTGTTGGGCGCTCGACATGCCATTTATGCGTCGTTATTCGCGAGAGTATCTGATCCGCAACCCGCACAAACGAGGTCAAGATTTAGAGACGACACGTCGCTCGTGCGCCAAGTTCAAAAATGCCCCAACCACAGTGGTTAATTATGTCGAAGGCACTCGATTTACCGAAGAAAAACAGCGTAAGAGCAAGGCGAGTTACCAATATTTGCTGCAACCCAAATCGGGCGGGATCGCATACACGTTAGCGGCAATGGGGGAGCAGTTCGAGAACATTATCGATGTGACTCTGGCGTACCCAGAAAATACAAATAAGCCATTCAAGGATTTATTAATGGGCCGAATGGGCAAGGTTGTTGTGCGTGTGAATGTGTTGCCCGTCGATGAACGAGTGCTTGGTGATTACTTTAACGATAAGCCCTATAAGCGACAATTTCAGCAATGGTTGGGTGATGTGTGGCAAGAAAAAGATCGGTTGCTACAAGAGATTTACAAATAAACAAAAGGGGAGCGACGTGCTCCCCTTTTGATTGATATCGATGCGCTTATTTTAGTGTCAGCAAGTAGTTCACCAGAGAGAAGTACTCATCCATCGTCTTGATGCTTTGTGCTTGAACTAGGTATTTGTTGTTAACGATAACCGCAGGAACGCCGGTTAGACCGCTGTTTTCAAATTGCTTGTCCATACGGCGAACCATGGAATCAACCGCAAAGCCTTTGAATGCAGAGTCGAACTTCTTCGCGTCTACACCTTCATCAAGGAAGATTTGGCGAAGCTCTTCATCGTTACGTGGCGCCTTCTTTAGATTGTGGATGCGGTTAAACATCACTGGCACCATTTTGTCTTCCACTTTTAGTGCAACCATGGTCGCGTAGGCTTTACTCATTGATGGGCCCATGTTGCCACCCATGAAAGAAACGTGGTTTTTTAGTAGCTTAGTACCTTCTGGCAACTGCTTTTTCAGTTGCTGGATAACGGGTTCAAAGCTATTACAGTGCGGGCAGTAGAAAGAGAAAAACTCCGTCACAAGAGGTTTTTTTGATGCCTCAAGATCCAATACTTTGTAATGTTCACCTTCTTTGAATTGCGCTGCATGTGCCGACAGGCTTAGCATCAGCATAGAAAACAGTGCGAACAGTTTTTTCATCGAAATATCTCCATTTTTGAATTTGTGGCCTGACTTACCATTGAGGCATTAAAGACAGCGGTGCTTCTTCTAAAGCGGCGATCTGCTCTTTAAATGCAAGGACCTGACCTTCCCAGTATTTTGGCTCATTAAACCATGGAAAAGCGAGAGGAAACGCAGGGTCATGCCAACGTTTTGCTAGCCATGCCATATAGTGCACCATTCGTAGACCGCGAAGTGGCTCAATTAGTTTCAATTCTGCGGGGTTAAAGTCGCAAAACTCTTGATAAGCTTCTAAAACAATATCCAGCTGCATCAGTTTGTCTTGGCGCTCACCATTAAGCAGCATCCATAAGTCCTGCACAGCAGGGCCGTTACGAGCGTCATCCAAATCAACAAACATAGGGCCATCTCGCCACAAAATGTTGCCTGGGTGGCAATCGCCATGCAGCCGAATGGTATTGAAGCCTTCTTGCCAGTGGCTTTCAATCGATTTGATCAGCATATCCAAGTCATTGAAGAAGCTGTTCTCCAAGTGCATTGGAATCATGTTGGCGTTTTGCAGAATCTTTCTTGGTTGATACAGGTATTCTTGCAAGCCAATCGTTGGGCGATGTTGGAAGGCTTGGCGGCTACCCACTTTGTGGATGCGACCAAGGAAACGCCCTACACCTTCGAGCTGATCTAAGTTGTCAACCTCGTACTGGCGACCACCTACGCTCTCAAACAGCGCAAAGGCATAGCCTTGATAGTGATGCAGGGTTTCACCGTTGATGCGCACAGGTGGTGCGACGGGGATTTCGTTGCCAATTAGTTCTAAAGTGAAATCGTGCTCCTCTTGGATCTGTTCGTTGCTCCAACGTTCAGGGCGGTAAAACTTGACGACATAACGACGACGCTCTTCGTCAGTGAATTGATAAACACGGTTTTCGTAGCTATTGAGGGGAAGAAAGCCTGATTCTGCGCGAACGCCGATGCTTTCTAACGCGTACCACATGAAGTCTGGGGTAAGGGCGTCAAAGTTAAACATGCTTTGGGACATATAAACAAAAAGGCTCATTACTGAGCCTTTTTCCGTTAGTCACTGAAGTAGCGCTATAGTTTTTTAATAAAACGGCTTTCTACTTCAATGGTGAATTCGTTGCTCTTATCGGTGAGTATAAACTGAATTGTCGTAATCGCAGAGTTTAGCTTGTCAGGATCGGCGCCAAGACTCATTGGTAAGTTCAATACCTCACCTGGCTGTACCTGAATTGTCTGCTTACCGTACCAACTTACATCGGATAGCCCTTCAACATCCAACGAGTACTCTTGCACTTGCTGGGTTTTGTTGATTACTTTGAGGGTGTAGGTGTTTTCTACTTCGCCTGAGCTATTTACTCGGAACAGTTGGTTACGGTCGCGAATAACACTCATGCCTGCTGGGTCTACCGCTGCGATTTGGGCAAAGAACAGACCAATCATGACCAGTAGCACAGCTCCATAGCCCAGCAGCTTCGGACGCATGACTTTGGTACTCTTACCCGATAAGCGGTGCTCGGTGGTGTAGCTGATTAGTCCTTTCTCGTAACCCATGCGATCCATGGTGTTGTCACACGCATCAATACAGGCACCACAGTTAATACATTCATATTGTAAGCCGTCACGAATATCGATACCTGTTGGGCACACCTGCACACACAAGTCACAATCAATACAATCCCCCAAACCAAGTTGCTTTGGATCGGCTTTGCGCGGACGTGGACCACGTTTTTCACCACGTTTGGCATCATAGCCAACGATGAAGGTGTCTTTATCAAACATGGCAGACTGGAAGCGCGCGTAAGGACACATGTGAATACACATGATGGAACGCATCCAACCAGCATTACCATAAGTACAAATGGCAAAGAACATTATCCAAAAGACGGGCCAGAAGTTGGCGTTAAAAGTGAAAAAGTCGATAACCAATTGCTTCATTGGAACGAAGTAGCCAACAAAAGTAAAACCAGTGGCGAGCGCAATGGCAAACCAAGCGATATGTTTGATGGTTTTGCGCATCGCTAAATTTGCCGTCAGCTTATTGGAGTCCTGCTTGCGACGCTTATTGGCGCTGCCTTCCAGTTTCTCTTCAAACCAGATATACATGAAGGTCCAGACGGTTTGTGGGCAGAGATAGCCACACCAAACTCGACCTAAGAAGGTGGTAATAAAGAACAACCCAAACGCTGCGATCACAAATAGCAAGGCGAGTAGGGTAAGATCTTGCGGATACAACGTGGTACCGAAAAAGTTGAACTGCTGGTTGCCAATATCGAGCAAGATCGCTTGACGTTCACCGTAAGGAATCCACGGTATCAAAGCGAAGAGAAGCAGTAAGAACCAACCACCGTAACGACGCAGTTTCTGGTAAGTCCCTTTGCTTTCGCGTACATAGATGCGATTACTTGGGTTGAACCGATCCCCATTCCCTTTATGAGTCTTAGGGTTGTAGGTTTTAGGAGTCACATCTTTGATATCGATCTTATCCTGACTCATGCACTCATCCTTCTTAGGCTTTTATAATGTACGGCGTCATTTCTATTGATGTCGCTCGATGACATTGCTACTTCGTCCTTATCATAAATCATGACCGGACATAATTATTTTAGTAAATACTGATGAACGGCGATTATACAATCAATAACAATTCCTTTTCTTTAACGCAGTCAACGTTTAACAACAAAAGTCAGTACAGTTAACCTGATAATTGGCTGAACAGTTATAACCAACTGTGGGACTAAAAATTTTAGTTATAAAAAAGCGACTCATTTGAGGGAGTCGCTTAAAGAATACTGGGTTGTTGAGCCGGTTATTTGATGATGCCACGAGCGCGCAGAATCGCAGTTTTAAAATCATCTTCTTGGTCTTTCTTAAGACCTGGGATCATTTCGTCTTTGCTGCTGTTACGCATTTTAAGGTGGTAGATCAGCACGTCGTCGGTCAGATCTTCTAGCTTACCTTCGTAGCCTGCTTCTTTCGCTAGCTTCACGATGAACTGCAGTAGGTTCATTTCTTGGTCTTTATGCCATTCAGGCTCTAGTAGCTCAAGCAGCTCTTCAATGCGATGACACTTCATTTCTTTCTCCACAGAATTTATAGGTGTAATTAGCTGTAAAGGTACCAAATTGCTTTGCGAAGACCAAATAGGAAAAACTATCTATTTCACTGTGTTTTGCTCTAAGTCGTTGAGGTGGTTTGAGTCGCGTGCAAAGAAAAAAGCGCAGCTGGCGCCGCGCTTTTGATTAAGCTGCTTTGATAACTTTGGCCGGAACACTCGACATCATTGCTGTCTTCTCAACCAATGTCATTGCTGGCGCAACTTGCTTTGCCTTTGGTGCAGTAGTAAAGCCACTGCGGCGGCGCATTGCACTAGTATTAGTGTGTGCGAACCTGACTGTTGTTGGGCGCATTAATTTACCTAACTGTCAGGCATATCCATTGCCGATGTAATGGCCTGAATCATTATGAGCTAGGCTCCAACAAGATTGAAGAATCACTCTTCTGGCTCTCGCCAATCCAGTTAATGAATCAGGAATACCGATATGCATGCATATCACGTATAAGATTAGCATCCTTGTAATAATTGGTCGATAGTTGAGCAATTGAATTGTTTAGATTTTGTCATTTTGTCGCGATGATCGAGGCAATTTTTGTTTGATCCCTCGATCAGCAGTAGTAGTATGAGATCTCGACGAAGGAGGTGCCTATGTCATTTTTGAAGAAGACACTTGCCAGCTTTGGGATTGGGAGCGCTAAGGTTGACTCAATCCTAAATCAAGACGTGCTATATCCTGGTCAAAGTGTGGATGTGTCTATCCATGTTTATGGTGGTGCCACTGAACAAGCGATCGACAACATCGATTTAAAACTGTGTTGTCGCTATATCGCGGAAGCTCCTGATGACCGTGGTGCGCGAGAAGGACACAGCATGCGCCGAGTACCTCAGACTCATGTGCTTGCTAAGTGGAGCCTCCCTTATGCGTTTACCATCCATTCCGGCGAAGAGCGTACCTTCGATGTTCAGCTCGATGTGCCTTGGAATACGCCTGTCACCATTGGTGACGCCAAAGTGTGGCTCGAAACCGGCTTGGACGTTGCTGCTGCTTTAGACCCGACCGATAAAGACATCCTCACCGTTCGACCTGATCCACTAATGGATGCGGTGTTATCCGCATTTGAAGCGCAAGGTTTGCGTATTCGCCAAGTGGAGTGTGAGGAAGTAAAAGGGTTCGACCTGCCATTTGTACAAGAATTTGAGATGGTGCCGACTGACGGGCCATACCATGGCGTGTGGCGTGAGTTAGAATTTGTCGCTCATCGTAGCGAGCAAGAACTCAAATTATGGTTTGAAGTTGACCGCACACGCAAGGGCGAGGGTGGCATGCTCGCAAGCTTACTGGGTAGCGGAAAACTCAAACGAGAGTTGACCATTCCAGCCACGACTAAGCTTGATCAAGTGGGTGAACTTGTACTTAATTATCTCGATCAAACCACGGCCGTTCATGAGTCTTAATTTAAGCTTACACGTGTAAGCCTAATGTGCCATACTAGAGCAAATTTCAAACTCTAGTATAGGCGCATTGATGTCTGAACTGCAGAAACCGCAATACAGTCAACGCGAAGAACTGGCCAATACCATCACTCATGGCATTGGGATGATTTTTGGTATTGTTGGCTTGATACTGCTGCTAATCAAAGCCATAGACCAGCAAGCTGATACGCTGACGCTGGCCAGTATGGCTGTCTATGGTGCGAGTATTATCGTGCTATTTTTGGCTTCGACGCTGTATCACGCAATTCCGCACCCCAACGCCAAACGATGGCTAAAAACTTTCGATCACTGCGCCATTTATCTACTCATTGCTGGCAGTTATACGCCTTTTTTGTTGGTGAGTTTACGTACGCCGCTCGCGTTTGGTTTGATGATTGTTATCTGGACCATCGCTCTACTCGGCATCATCATGAAAGTCGCGTTTGTTTACCGATTTAAAAAGCTTTCCTTAATGACGTATTTGGTCATGGGCTGGCTGTCGTTGATTGTGATTTATCAGTTGGCGATCAATCTGGATATCGGTGGACTTACGCTGCTTGCGGTGGGCGGTTTGGTGTACTCGCTAGGGGTGATTTTCTACGTTACGAAGCGTATTCCATTCAATCATGCGATTTGGCATGGCTTCGTTTTGGCGGGTTGTGTGTGCCATTTCTTCGCGATTTATTATTTTGTCGAGCCTATCTAACGGATAGAGATAAACTCGACAAAACATGTGTTATCACATTAACGAGTTTTCACTTCTAACACTTTGGCTGAAAACTGGTATTGCTGAGACTGCGGCACTGCCAGTTTGATGCTTTTACCCTGTTCTGCTTGTTGTGGTCGCAGGTAAGTATCCGCCATTCGCTTGATGGATTGCCAAACTGTGACTTTTTCTTTCGCCAGTTGCTGGCCAGACATATCAAATACCAGAACTTCCACTTCCACCTGAATGACAGATTGAGAGCTTTGGTTGGTGATAGACGTTGGCAGTACGAGCTCACCATCTTGATAGCTCGCGGAGCCAATCAGTACGTCGACACCAGAGTCAGACAGCTGCATGGTTGGCTTTTTGGCGTTTACTACCACGGTAGTGCCAACAGTTTTCGTCACTACTGGAATTGTCGCAATTGCGGGAGCTGCGATCGTTTCAACCGCACCTGTTGTCTCTTGCGTCTCTGTTGCTTGCTGCGCAGTTTTTTTCATGACGTATTCCCAAGTAAAGTCATCGTTTAACTTCACTTCTCGACCATCGGCTAAAGTGATGACTTCAGCGGCGTATGTGGATGAGGCGGCAAGTAGGGTCGCCAGAGTGATCCATGTTTTCATTGTTATACCTTTTATTTGTGTCTGCTTAACGGCGCCAAAACGCAGGGAAGAACAGTACAAGAATAGTCAGAATTTCCAAGCGGCCCATTAACATGCCAAAGCTCAGGAGCCACTTGGCGGTATCTGGCAGAGGCGCGAAGTTACCCGTCGGTCCAATCACGCTTCCCATACCTGGGCCGACGTTGGCTACCGCAGTGATGGCACCAGAGATGCTAGTGATGGGGTCTAAACCCAGTGCACTCAAGCAACCCGCGATAAAGATGATGGTGATAAAGAACATCAAGCCAAACGCGACCACCGAGCGAACAATGTCATCATTCACTGGGCGTTGGTTGTAGCGCTGTACAAACACACCTGAAGGGTGAATCAATTTCATCATCTGTTTGTTCAGCAGTGTCATTGCGATTTGGAAACGGAAGATTTTGATCCCGCCAGACGTTGATCCTGAGCATGCCCCCGCCATCATTAAGAAGGCAAAAAGAGTTGTGGGTAATGCGCCCCACGCGGTGAAGTCCTCTAAGCCAAAGCCGGTTGTGGTGACGACAGAGACGATATTAAACATCGACACTCGTAGCGCATCCAAAATGGTGTATCCGTCTCGAATCACTAACCAAGCTGAAATCACTAAGCTTGAGAACACGAACAGGTACGCGAATCCTCGAACTTGAGCGTCGTTAACCAACACATCAATACGGCGTTTACGTAACGCGGCGATGAAGAGCAAAAATGGCAAGCCACCTAAGAACATAAAGGTAGTGGCCACCCAGTGTGCGCCATTAGAGAAGTGGTTCATCGACCCGTCGGATGTAGAGTATCCGCCCGTTGATAGCGTGGTAAAGGCGTGATTGATCGCTTCAAACAGGTTCATGCCTGTGACCAAGTAGCCCACAATGCATAAGCCAGTAAGCATCAAATAAACTGCTACGATGTTTTTGGCGACCGTTTTTGCTCTCGGGCTACTTTTATCCGACCAGTCGGATGATTCGGTTTGGAATAGTTTCATACCACCGACATTGAGCATAGGTAGCACCGCCACCGCCATTACGATAAAACCAATCCCCCCAAGCCACTGCAAGATAGAACGCCACAACAAAATACTTGGCGCCATGTTGTCTAAACCGCTGAGCACTGTGGAACCAGTGGTAGTAATGCCTGACATGGTTTCAAAGTAGGCGTCAGTGAAGCTGATGTGGTTGATGAACACAAACGGCAAGGCGGCAAACGCACTCGCGATGGTCCAAACCAAACTGGTGATAAGGAACATATCGCGTACGCTGAGTTTGAACTTGGCGGTTCGACCGATCGTGAGGCAGATGAAGGCGGCAAGGTGCGTGATCACAACGGCTTGGGCGAAATCGAGAAATCCCCCCGTACCAGTGAAGAAAGCGACCAAAGTCGGCACGTACATAAACAGGGCCAGTTTGGATAAAACCAGCCCGATAACAAATAGTACGGGACGTAAGTTGACCATAGGAAAATCCTAGAGGAAGAATGGACTCGGCTGGAATAGCGCTTCGACGTCTGATACGTATTTTTTGTTGACCAGGAACATCACCACATGGTCATCCTGCTCGATGACCGTACGGTCGTGGGCAATAAGGACTTCTTCGCCACGAACGATAGCACCAATGGTGGTCCCAGGTGGGAGCTTAATATCTCCAATCGCACGTCCAACAACTTTGGATGTACTTTCATCACCGTGAGCGACGGCTTCAATTGCTTCCGCAGCGCCGCGGCGAAGTGAGGATACGTTAACGATATCAGCGCGACGAACGTGCGTTAGCAAGGCTGAAATAGTGGCTTGCTGAGGTGAGATCGCCACATCAATTACCCCGCCTTGTACCAGATCTACATAAGCGCCACGTTGGATCAGCACCATTACTTTTTTCGCACCCATGCGTTTTGCCAACATCGCAGACATGATGTTGGTTTCATCTTCGTTGGTCAGTGCGATGAAGACGTCGACTTGGTCGATGTTCTCTTCCGAGAGAAGCTCTTGGTCTGCCGCGTCGCCGCAGAACACAATGGTGTTTTCTAGCTCTTCTGACAGTTTCTCTGCACGTTGGTAGTTACGTTCAATCAGCTTCACGCTGTAGTTTTGTTCTAAGCGCTTTGCGAGACTGGCACCGATGTTACCCCCGCCAACAATCATGATGCGGCGGTACGGTTTTTCTAGGCGCTGAAGCTCACTCATCACTGAGCGAATATGATTACTTGCTGCAACGAAGAACACTTCATCGTCTGCTTCAATGATGGTGGTGCCTTGAGGACGAATCGGGCGACCTTGACGGAAAATCGCCGCCACACGGGTATCGATGTGCGGCATGTGCTCACGCAAAGCAGACAGCGCATTACCCACCAGCGGGCCACCGTAGTAGGCTTTTACTGCCACTAGGCTGACTTTCTGTTCAGCAAAGCTCACCACTTGCAGCGCGCCTGGGTATTGGATCAGACGTTCGATGTAGCTCGTAACGAGTTCTTCTGGTGCGATAAGGTGATCGACAGGAATGGCGCCAGATTTAAACAGGGCTTCTTTTTCAGCCAGATATTCTGGAGAGCGAATACGTGCAACGCGGTTTGGGGTGTTGAATAGAGTGAACGCGACTTGGCAGGCGGCCATGTTGGTTTCATCAGTGTTGGTCACCGCGACGAGCATATCGGCGTCTTGTGCGCCAGCTTCGTGCAGCACGTCGGGGTGGCTCGCATGGCCATTGACCACACGCAGGTCGTATTTGTCCTGCAATTCACGCAGTCGGTCGGCATTGTTGTCGACGATGGTGATGTCGTTGTTTTCACCCACTAGGTTTTCTGCCAGTGTGCCGCCAACCTGACCTGCACCAAGAATAATGATCTTCATACTCTTTTCTCGTTATCTGAAAAAGGCGATTGAAATCACTCCAATCGCCCTATTTAGCATGCTGTTACGCGTGTGTTTTAGTTAGCACTGCGTAGTAGAAACCATCCATATCTTCTTCGCCTGGTAGAATTTGACGACCAGGCTGGTCGGGATCAGAATCCAGCAGTTGCGCATCCGCAGTACGTGCTAAAAACGCTTTTACTTGCTCCACGTTTTCTTGCGGTGTGATTGAACAAGTCGCGTAAACCATTGTGCCGCCGGGTTTCAGTTGCGTCCACATGGCATCAAAAATTTCACTTTGCAGCTCTGCTAATGCGGCGATGTCGTCTGCACGACGTAGCCATTTGATGTCTGGGTGACGACGAATCACGCCAGTCGCAGAACATGGGGCATCCAGCAAAATGCGATCAAATTGCTCGCCTTGCCACCATTCTTGTGGATTACGCGCATCACCGCAAACCACTTTTGCCTGAAGGTTGAGACGCTTCAGGTTTTCATGCACACGTTTCAGGCGTGTGTCGTCGCAGTCAATCGCGACCACCTCACTGCCCGACGTGCGCTCTAGAATGTGCGCCGTCTTGCCACCTGGCGCTGCACAGCAATCTAAAATCAGTTCGCCGTCTTGTGGTTTTAGGTAGTTGATCGAGAGCTGCGCCGCCGCATCCTGGACCGAAACCCAACCTTTCTCAAAACCAGGTAGCTTCATCACATCACATGGTGCGGCCAATTTTATGGCGTCCATCGCTTCTGTGTGTGGCGTGCTATCAATGTTTTCATTTTTGAGTAGCGCAAGGTATTCATCACGAGTGTGGTGTTGGTGGTTCACACGCAGCCACATTGGCGCTTTTTGGTTGTTCGCTTCAACAATGCTTTCCCATTGCTGTGGGTAGGCCTCTTGCAGCAGTTTTAGTAACCAGCTTGGGTGACCGTACTTGCCAGCGTTGTTGCTGACGGCCATTTGGTCGAGTTCTTCTTGGTTGCGCTGGTAGTTACGCAATACAGCGTTAATCAAACCACGCAGACGAGGACCTTTCAGCTCTTTAGTGCCTTCAACCGTTTCACCGACAGCTGCGTGCGCAGGAATGCGCATGAAGCTCAGTTGGTAAATACCAACCAGAATTAGGTGATGGAATACACGTTGTTTGCCTTTGAGCGGCTTATCCATCAACTGGTTTGCGATCATTTCTAGGCGAGGTAGGTAACGTAGCGCACCGTAACAGATCTCTTGTAGCAGAGCGTGGTCACGAGGTCGTACCGTTTGTTGAGCCTCTGGGAGAGCGCTTGAAAGTGAGTGGCCCTTGTCGACGACAAGATACAGGACGTTAGCAGCCGCAGCGCGAACATTCATGATGAGTACCTTAAAGTAAAGGAGGGCATCTCTGCCCTCTAAAAGTTCGTATTATTGGGGATGATAACCCCTAGTATGGCTTAAACCAGCAGAGTACCAACTTCAAACCAAGCCGCGCGCGAATTCAGAATATCCTGAACTGACATGGCTTTTTTGCCAGGAACTTGCAGTTGTTCTAGCACCAGTACGCCGTTGCCTGTCGCAACATAAATACCGGTTTTATCTGCTTGCAAGATGGTGCCGGCTGGCTTGTCACTGGTTTGCTCTGCCACACGGCTTTGCCATACTTTGATGCTGTTTTCTGCCGCCTCAAAGTGGCTCATTGGCCATGGGTTAAATGCACGAACGCAGCGCTCAATGTGAGCCGCATCGTCGTTCCAGTTGATGCGTGCTTCTTCTTTGCTGAGTTTTTTCGCGTAGTTCGCTAGCTCATCGTCTTGCTTCACTGGCACTGCTTTACCCGCAGCAATGTCGGCTAAGCAGTCAATCAGGGCTTCTGGGCCAAGCTCAGCCAATTTTTCGTACATTGAAGCGCTGGTATCTGTCGCTTCGATTGGCAGAGTTGCAATCTTCAGCATATCACCAGTGTCGAGACCGATGTCCATCTGCATGATGGTCACGCCCGTTTCTGCATCGCCCGCCCAAATAGAGCGTTGGATTGGAGCCGCACCACGCCAACGAGGTAGGATAGAACCATGTACGTTGATACAACCCAGTTTAGGGGTATCAAGAACCGCTTGTGGCAGTAGCATACCGTACGCCACGACAACCATGAGATCGGCGTTCAGATCGGCAAGTTCTTGTTTCGCTTCGTCGGACTTAAAGCTTTCAGGTTGGTAAACCGGGATGTTGTGTTCCAGCGCCAGTTGTTTTACCGGTGGCGCAGCCAATTTCTTGCCACGACCCGCTGGACGATCTGGGTTTGTGTAAACCGCGATGACTTCATGCTCCGAAGACAACAACGCCGCCAAGTGACGGGCGGCGAAATCCGGAGTACCTGCAAAGACAATACGTAAAGACTGACTCAAGGTAGACTTCCTTCTAATTGGTATGGTTCGAGATTAAGCGTTTTGCTGCTTCTCGTTAAAGCGTTTGATTTTTGCTAGCTTGTCCTGAATGCGTTTGCGTTTCAGTGGCGATAGGTAATCCACGAACAGCTTACCTTGTAAGTGATCAAGCTCGTGTTGAACACAAATCGCTAGCAGGTCGTCGGCTTCAAAGGTGAACTCTTTGCCATCACGATCCAGTGCTTTAACGGTAACTTCTGCAGCGCGAGGCACAAGTGCGCGTGCACCTGGTACCGACAGACAGCCTTCTTCGATGCCATCTTCGCCACGCTTTTCCAGAATCTCAGGGTTGATTAGCACCATCGGCTCATCGCGAGTTTCTGAAATATCAATCACTACGATACGTTTGTGGATATCAACCTGCGTTGCAGCAAGGCCAATACCTTCTTCGTCGTACATGGTTTCAATCATGTCATCGACGATTTTTTGAATCTCAGGCGTCACCGCTTCAACAGGCTTTGCGACTGTGCGCAGGCGATCATCCGGGAATGTTAATACTTGTAATACAGACATATTCACTCGAAATATTGAACTGTGCCGAAACAGCACAAACCTTGTTGGCTCAATTCTAGACATTTTATAGCCTAAATGACAGCATCCTTGCACCAATTTCCATTCTGGTTCCTGCTTAATAGACCAAGGACGAGGGTCATGAATCGAATTTTCCGCAACGTTGCCAGTGTTACGTTGCCGTTACTTTTCTCTTTCAACGCTGTAGCAAATGTGGATGCGAAACCACTGACTGTTAAAGATGATGCGCCACAAACATATGTAGTCGTGAAGGGCGATACGCTATGGGATATTTCGGCCATGTACTTGGATAGCCCGTGGTTGTGGCCTCGTTTATGGCAAGTAAACCCGGAAATCGACAACCCTCATTTAATTTATCCCGGAGATAAGCTGTCTTTGGTGTGGATTAACGGTCAGCCCGTGTTAAGCCTAAAACCAGTTAAGAAGATTAGCCCGAAAGCACGCATCACGGAAAAGAAAGCGGTACCAACGGTCGCGGAAGGTTTGGTGATGCCGTACCTCAAATCGGATCGATTGCTGGATCAAGATGCGTTGAACAGTGCAGCAAAAGTGATGGGTAGCAGCAAAGGCAGTAAGTATCTGACGGCAGAAGATGTGCTGTATATCAATGGTAATCAGACCGCGACAGGCTGGGCTATTTACCGACCTGTAGAAACGTTTTCGCGTGACGATGTGTCTAAAGAGATCACCGCGCTGCGTTTGATAGCCAAAGGTGAGCTCGTTGAAGCTTCGAGCGATTATTCTGGTTTGAAGATCACTTCTCAATTGCAAGAAATCCTGCGTAACGATATCGCGTTGCCAAATCAATCAGTCGAGAACACTGACTTCACAACAACGTTCTACCCGCTGCCGTCGCCACGAGACAGCTCTGCAAAGTTGCTAGGCAATATCGAAGGTATTCGCTTTAGCTCAACCAACCAGGTCGTGGTAATTGATAAAGGCACGTCAGACAATCTGAAGCAAGGCAGTGTGTTTGATTTAAAAGAAGACGCGCACCCAGTTTACAAAGACGGCGATGAGTTCAAGAAAGAGTTTGGTGTCCTCGATAAGAAAATAACCTTACCTCAAAGCAAGGTTGGCGAGTTGCTGGTCATTCGTCCTTATGAGTACTTTAGCTTGGCACTGATCACTAACAGTACTAAACCCATCAACCAAGATATTTCGGTGGTGTCACCGTTGGCGGACGAATTAACCATCGATGAATCGACGAAATAACGATGATCTCGCTGCCTGGTTAAAACTGAGTTGTTTACCAGGCATTGGCGGGGTCAAAATGAATAAGCTACTGGCAAGAGACACGCCGCGTAACATCGTAAACTTCTCTCCTGAACAGCTACAACAACTTGGGTTAACAACTAAGCAAATTCAAGCTTGGGCTTCAACAGATAAAGAAGTCGATGCTTGTTTAAGCTGGCTTGAGGCTTCTACAAATCATCATATCCTGACACTGACTGACCCGCGTTATCCACCTCAACTCAAACAAATCGTTGCACCGCCACCTCTACTTTTTGTTCAAGGAAACCCTACTTGTCTTTCTCAGCCACAAATCGCGATGGTTGGCAGTCGAAATGCGAGTATTGATGGATTACAGCATGCACGTCAGTTTGCTGCAGAGTTTGTTCAGCACGATTTTATTGTCACCAGTGGTCTCGCTTTAGGCATTGACGGTCATGCGCATGATGGTGCGTTGCAAGCAAAAGGTAAGACGATTGCGGTGCTGGGATCTGGCTTAGGAAATATTTATCCGGCACGTCATCGTGGTTTAGCGCAACGTGTTATTGAACATGGGGCTTTGGTGTCTGAGTTTCGCCCCAACGCCAAGCCGCGCCCGGAAAACTTCCCGCGTCGAAACCGCATTATTAGCGGATTATCGCTAGGTGTGTTAGTTGTGGAAGCGGCGGAAAGGAGTGGCTCGTTAATTACTGCTCGTTACGCGCTTGAGCAAGGTCGAGAAGTGTTTGCGCTGCCAGCTTCGATAAATGCCCCTAATGCCAGCGGTGGCAACCAGTTGATACGTCATGGTGCTTGCCTCGTAGAAAAGACGAAAGATGTCTTAGATGAAATACAGTCTTTGCTTGATTGGTCTATTAATCAGAGTACCGATTTATTTTCTACGTTAAATGATGAAGAAGAATTGCCATTTCCTCAGCTGTTAGCTAACGTAGGAAGTGAAGCTACACCGGTTGATATTCTTGCAAACAGGACCAATATACCTGTCCAGGAAGTCATGATGCAGCTCTTAGAGTTAGAACTCTCTGGGCATGTCGTTGCGGTTTCAGGTGGCTATATTCGAAAGGGGAGGGGCTAGCTATGATGATGGATATACTGATGTATCTATTCGAAACCTACATCCATAGCGATGCAGAGTTACAGGTCGAACAAGACGAGTTGGAAGAAGAGCTGCTCCGTGCAGGCTTCCAACAAAAAGATATCTACAAAGCCCTTGTCTGGTTAGAAGAGCTTGCCGCATTGCAGCAAAGTGATACCTCTTCTGCAATCTCGACTTGCATGGCTTCGTCATCAACTCGTATCTACACAGCGAAAGAGATGCAGCGTTTAGATTTGGAATGCCGAGGGTTTTTATTGTTTCTCGAGCAAATCAATGTTTTAACCACAGAAACTCGCGAAATGGTGATTGACCGAGTGATGGGTCTAGAAACGAGTGAGTTTGAGCTTGAAGACCTCAAATGGATCATTTTGATGGTGCTGTTTAATGTGCCTGGTAATGAAAACGCTTATACGCTAATGGAAGAGCTGTTGTACACCAAGGAACAAGGGATTCTTCACTAACCCAATCTAGGCAAGTTCGAGTTTAGCTAGCAAGAACGCGAGCTTGTCTTTTGGTGTGTTTTTCACGAAACGGTAAGTATGAGTAGTAAAATCGACAACACCCTTTTCTCTGCCCATGAACACGCATTGGAACACGAGCCGTGTCCTAAATGTGGCAGCGAGTTGACCCTCAAACATGGCAAACACGGTCCCTTTCTTGGCTGTAGCCACTATCCAAGCTGTGATTACATCAAAGCCCTGCACAACAATGATGGACACATCGTCAAAGAGCTTGGCGTTCCTTGTCCAGATTGTGGTAACGAGTTGGTATTACGCCAAGGGCGTTATGGGATGTTTGTTGGTTGCAGTAACTATCCGGCGTGCCATCATATTGAGTCGATTAATCAACCAGAGCCAGAAAAGCAGTCGCAAGAGCACCACGCGTGTCCTGAATGCGGTAAAGGTCATTTAGTTGAGCGTAAGACGCGCTTTGGTAAAACTTTCTACGCATGTGATAACTACCCTAAATGCAAATTTGCAGTGAATCTCCCTCCGGTAAAGGGGAGGTGCGAAGAATGTGGTTTTACTCTGTTGGTGGAGAAGAAACTCGCCAGTGGTGTGAAATTGCAATGTGCCAACCGTAAGTGCCAGCACACTCAGCAAGGGTAAATACATCAAAGGAATTAAAAAGGGTCGCATCGTGCGACCCTTTGTGGTTTTTGGGGCTAGATTTTAGCGTTATGCTTGTTTCGCAAACTCGTGCACGGCTGGGAATGCCATTGGATCTAAGGCATCCGCGAGAGCGCACAACCTACGGTGCAATTCTCCTGGGTAGTCACCACATACGTTGATGTGACCCATTTTTCGCCCTTCACGCTTCTCTTTGCCGTACCAATGGATGTGACAACCATCCATGGCGAGAAGCGCTTCTGGCAACGTATCTTCACCAAGAATATTCACCATCGAGGTTTCGCGAATCAGTTTGGTGCTGCCTAACGGCAAGCCGCATACGGCGCGCAGGTGGTTCTCGAACTGACAGGTTTCTGCACCTTGCTGTGTCCAGTGACCGGAGTTGTGCACTCGTGGGGCAATCTCATTCACTAACAGTGTGCCATCGACATCAAAGAATTCGAGCGCCAATACACCAACGTAATCTAGGCTATCTGCGACGGCCGTGAGCATCTGCTTGGCTTGGGCTTGCAGTTCTGGCGCATCAATTGCGGTGGATAAGCTCAATACGCCATTGATGTGAACGTTTTCTGCTAGAGGGTACACTTCAACGCTGCCATCTTTACCGCGAGCACCTACAAGTGATACTTCGCGGTTAAAAGGAACAAACTCTTCAGCAACAATCGCTTGAGTTGGTGTTGCCGCGATGCACTCTGCCATCTCAGTCCAAATGTCGTCGACTTGAGAAGCTTCTTTTAAGCGCCATTGACCTTTACCATCGTAACCTCCCAATGCACTTTTCAGAACCATTGGCATACCAACGTGTTCAATTGCGCGCTCAAAGTCTTCACGAGTTTCAATCACGTAGTATTTCGCGTTGCGCACGCCAGCATCATCAAGCAGTGCTTTTTCAATACGGCGATCACCACCTGCTTTGATGGCTTGCGTACTTGGTAGGAACTTATCACTCGCTTCGCAAATATCGAGCACGTCATGTGGAATATGCTCGAACTCGGCAGTAATCACATCAACTTGCGTAATCGCATTTTCCAAGCCATGGCCAAGTACCTGTTGAGTTAAAGGGTGAACGACATCACCGCTGCTGACATCGTAAGCTGAAATTTGAATATTCAGTGGCGCACCAGCCAGAGACATCATTCGAGCTAATTGACCCGCACCAAGAACCAGTACATGCATCTGATTAATCCTCAGCTGGATTTGGGTTAGCCAGTACGGTTTCCGTCTGTTCATTGCGGAACGCTTCTACCTTCGCCATGATGCTTTCGTCATGAGTGCCTAGGATTTGTGCCGCTAAGATGCCTGCGTTTGCAGCGCCCGCTTCGCCAATCGCTAACGTACCGACGGCAATGCCTTTTGGCATTTGTACAATAGAGAGCAGAGAGTCCATGCCTTTTAGTGCGCGAGACTGAACTGGAACACCGAGTACAGGAATGCTAGTAAATGCAGCTGCCATACCTGGTAGGTGAGCTGCACCGCCTGCACCGGCGATGATCACTTTGATACCACGTTCTTTCGCGCTGCTGGCGTAGTCCGCCAGTAATTGAGGAGTTCGGTGTGCTGACACGACTTTTGTTTCGTAAGGTACGCCAAATTGGTCTAGCATGTCTGCTGCTAGTTTCATGGTTGGCCAATCGGATTTAGAACCCATGATGATACCGACTTTCATCTCAAACTCCTTCAAGCTGCAAAATTAGGTGAGCTGATAAATTTGTGCGCATTATACGGGGATTTTTATCTCAAGCAAACGTTTGCGTCTTGTTGTTGACGCTATTGATACATTTTATAAAAAAATTGCTTTAGTGTCTGAGAATGAATATTTGTACACTTAGTGAAAATAATACAGTCAGACAATCAGGAAGTAATCGGTGGATAACTTTGAACAAGTGCTCAACGCACTACAACAAGGCGAAGTGATTGCCTACCCAACAGAAGGGGTTTTTGGTGTCGGATGCGATCCAGATAACCCAGAAGCAATTCAAAAACTGCTGGATCTCAAGCAGCGTCCGGTGGAAAAAGGGCTGATTCTGATCGCTGCAAGTTATGAGCAGCTCTTGCCATATATTGATGAATCTCAACTGACTCCAGAACAATTAGCGACCGTTCATGCAACTTGGCCTGGTCCATACACTTGGATCATGCCAGCGAGCGATAAAGTCTCCAACTGGGTTTCAGGGCAATTTGATTCAATTGCAGTTCGTGTGACTGATCATCCTTTGGTTCAAAAGATGTGTAATGCATTCGGAAAGCCGTTAACCTCTACCAGCGCGAATCTTTCCGGCTTGCCACCGTGTATGAACACGGAAGAGGTAGAGCAGCAATTGGGTGATAAGCTGGTGGCCATTCTTCGTGGTGAAACCAGCGGCCGTGATAAACCCAGCGAGATTCGTGACGCCAAAACTTCACAAATATTAAGACAGGGCTAACCCTGCTTGCCAGTCATCAACCGGTATCACGTAATAGGTAATAACGTATGTCAGCAATCGATAAGCACGCCGTAAAGCAGTTCCTGATGTCACTTCAGGACTCCATTTGTCAGCAGTTAGAACAAAAAGATGGAAAGGCCGTCTTTGTCGAGGATGCATGGCATCGTGAACCGGGCGAACGTCTTGGTGGCGGTGGGCGCTCACGTGTTATGCGTGATGGCCTTGTTTTCGAGCAAGGTGGGGTGAACTTCTCGCATGTAGAAGGGAAAGAAATGCCAGCATCTGCGACGGCACATCGTCCGGAACTAGCGGGTCGCCGTTTTGAAGCGATGGGGGTCTCTTTGGTTATCCATCCCAAAAACCCTTACGTCCCAACTTCTCATGCGAATGTGCGTTTCTTTATCGCCGAGAAAGAGGGCGAAGAACCAATTTGGTGGTTGGTGGTGGTTTCGACCTGACTCCTTTCTATCCTTTCGAAGAAGATTGTCAGTCATGGCACGATACAGCTAAGGCAATCTGTGCCCCATTTGGTGAAGAAGTATATGCAGAACACAAAGCGTGGTGTGATAAGTACTTCTTCTTGCCACATCGAAATGAAACTCGTGGTGTTGGTGGTTTGTTCTTTGATGATTTGAATCACTGGGAGTTTGATAAGTGTTTTGATTACATCAAAGCGGTGGGTGAAGGCTATTGCCAAGCTTATTTGCCGATCGTGTCTCGTCGTAAAGACATCGAATATGGCGAGCGCGAACGTGAATTCCAACTTTACCGTCGTGGTCGTTATGTTGAGTTCAACTTAGTGTACGACCGTGGCACTTTATTCGGTTTACAAAGTGGTGGGCGTACCGAGTCGATTCTGATGTCGATGCCGCCGTTAGCGCGATGGGAGTACCGCTACGAACCAGAAGCAGGAACGCCTGAAGCCGAACTTTACGAGCGATACCTGAAACCACGCGAATGGTAAGCACGGAATCTCCTTTTCTATATAGATAGATAGTGATAGGGTCATCTGTAATCAGATGGCCCTGTTTTCTCTATATCTAAGTAAGGAATAAAGGTAAGGAAATGACCCTGCAAATCGATCGTTACGCCGTGTTTGGTAACCCTATCGGGCACAGCAAGTCGCCATTTATCCATACACTCTTTGCTCGCCAAACTAATCAGTCCCTAACATACACCGCAGAATGTGCGCCTGTGGGTGGATTTATCGAGGCGGCGAAAGCATTTTTTGCTGACGGCGGCAAAGGCTGTAACGTGACCTTGCCTTTTAAAGAAGACGCCTATCAATTTGCCAGCCGTTTGACCGAGCGTGCTCAGCTTGCTGGAGCTGTGAATACACTTAAGAAGCTTGATGATGGTGAAATCATTGGTGATAACACTGATGGTGCAGGCTTAGTGCAGGACTTGTTGCAACATCAAGTCGTGTTAGAAGGTGCACGCATCCTGATCATAGGAGCTGGTGGTGCCGCTCGAGGAGTGATTAAACCATTGCTCGATCAAAAACCAACATCTCTAACGATAACTAATCGTACATTTTCCAAAGCCGAAGAATTGGCAGAATTGTTTTCTGCGTATGGCCCTGTTACAGCAAAAGAGATGAATACCATTGCTGAAGAGTTCGATGTCATAATCAACTCTACGTCTGCATCATTGAGTGGTGAGTTACCTGCGATCTCTTCCTCGGTGTTCGCCGCCAATAGTACAAGCTACGACATGATGTATGGCAAAGGTGATACCACATTTAACCAATGGGCTAAGCAACACGGTGCGGCACATGCTTATGATGGTTTAGGTATGTTAGTTGGCCAAGCTGCTGAGAGTTTTATGTTATGGCGCGGTCTTCGTCCAGGCGCCAAACAGATTTTGCGTGAATTAAGAAAGAACCTTGAAGGTCAATAAGCGATGAATCAATCCATCTTATTCCCAGACATGCAATCATGGGATGAAGTATCACAATCAGTAAACTTTGCGGCGCAACAATCTGGTGCGCTAATAGAATGCTTTGTGACGAAACAAAAGTTAGAAAAGTTATCTGGCTCAGAGTTAGATACGGAGCAGGCCGTGATCTCTGCTTTTATTGACTACCGATTTGATCTGGAAGAAATAGCAGAAGAGCTAATAGAAGATGAAGCCTTCAACGAAGAAGGCCATATTATCATCGGCTAACAGACCTTTAGTTCAAGTCTTCTACTTCATGTAAGTAGTCGTTTTTGTTTTGAACATAGTTATTGGCAGACTTTTGCAAAAAAGCTCGTTCTGTCTCTGATAGAGGGCGAGCTTGTTTCACTGGACTACCGACATAAAGATAACCGCTTTCTAATCTCTTTCCTGGCGGTACTAAACTGCCCGCTCCAATCATCACCTCTGATTCAATAACGACAGCATCTAAAACAATCGCCCCCATACCAACCAATACACGATCGTGTATCTCACAACCGTGCAGCATCACTTTGTGGCCAATCGTAACGTCATTGCCAATAATAAGTGGATAGCCGTTTGGGTTTTCAGAGTTCTTATGGGTGACATGCAAAACACTGCCATCTTGAATATTCGTTCTATCACCAATGTGAATGTGGTTCACATCGCCTCGTGCCGCTACTAATGGCCAAATGCTAGAATCGTCCCCAATACGGATATCTCCGACTAACACTGAGGTTGAGTCAACGTAAACACGCTCACCAAGTTGGGGCTTTATACCTTTGTAGCTTCTAATTGAGCTCATCTTTTCTCCTTATTAGGGGCGATTACTGGGGACATGGAGGTAGAATAGTAGTGAAAACTCGCCTTTTAGAATAAAAAACACCCAAACGATAAAAAAATCAAAAAAAACGTGAAAAAGGGCTTGCCAATGTGATCGCAATCTCTATAATGCCACCTCGCTGACACGGCAACGCTTCGAAAGAAACGAAGTCGAGGTTAGCAAGCCAAATTAGCCAAGGAAGTGACCATTGAATCTTCGGATTCAGCACAGTCAATTCAAACATTACTTTATGTAATGTTCAGTATTCATTGAGCCGAACAAAATCTTAAATTGAAGAGTTTGATCATGGCTCAGATTGAACGCTGGCGGCAGGCCTAACACATGCAAGTCGAGCGGAAACGAGTTATCTGAACCTTCGGGGAACGATAACGGCGTCGAGCGGCGGACGGGTGAGTAATGCCTAGGAAATTGCCCTGATGTGGGGGATAACCATTGGAAACGATGGCTAATACCGCATGATGCCTACGGGCCAAAGAGGGGGACCTTCGGGCCTCTCGCGTCAGGATATGCCTAGGTGGGATTAGCTAGTTGGTGAGGTAAGGGCTCACCAAGGCGACGATCCCTAGCTGGTCTGAGAGGATGATCAGCCACACTGGAACTGAGACACGGTCCAGACTCCTACGGGAGGCAGCAGTGGGGAATATTGCACAATGGGCGCAAGCCTGATGCAGCCATGCCGCGTGTGTGAAGAAGGCCTTCGGGTTGTAAAGCACTTTCAGCAGTGAGGAAGGCGGGTACGTTAACGCGGAAGATGTAACGGGGCTAAGCTATAAACCGAAGCTGCGGCAATGAAGTTTACTTCATTGGGTAGGGGAGCGTTCTGTAAGCCGTTGAAGGTGAGTTGTAAAGCTTGCTGGAGGTATCAGAAGTGCGAATGCTGACATGAGTAACGATAAAGGGGGTGAAAAACCCCCTCGCCGGAAGACCAAGGGTTCCTGTCCAACGTTAATCGGGGCAGGGTAAGTCGACCCCTAAGGCGAGGCTGAAAAGCGTAGTCGATGGGAAACGGGTTAATATTCCCGTACTTCAACTTATTGCGATGGGGGGACGGAGAAGGCTAGGTGGGCCTGGCGACGGTTGTCCAGGTTCAAGTGCGTAGGCTTGAGGGTTAGGTAAATCCGGCTCTCTCTAAGGCTGAGACACGACGTCGAGCTGCTACGGCAGTGAAGTCATTGATGCCATTGATCGCTTCGAAAGAAACGAAGTCGAGGTTAGCAAGCCAAATTAGCCAAGCGGAAACGCTTGAAGAAAGTTTGAAAAAAGTGATTGACACTAAACTTTAACTCGCTAAAATGGCCGTCCTGTTTTGAGCAAAGCTCAACAGGAAAGCTCTTTAACAATATAGACCTATCAATCTGTGTGGGCACTCGTTGATGATAATCCAATTAGA
>CCKK01000005.1 GCA_001048675.1 Vibrio diabolicus
ACCTCGGTAATAGCCCCGTAACTGACGACGCATATTCAGTGAAATCGAGTAGGGCGGGACACGTGATATCCTGTCTGAATATGGGGGGACCATCCTCCAAGGCTAAATACTACTGACTGACCGATAGTGAACCAGTACCGTGAGGGAAAGGCGAAAAGAACCCCTGTGAGGGGAGTGAAATAGAACCTGAAACCGTGTACGTACAAGCAGTAGGAGCAGGCTTTGTCCTGTGACTGCGTACCTTTTGTATAATGGGTCAGCGACTTATATTCAGTGGCAAGGTTAACCATCTAGGGGAGCCGTAGGGAAACCGAGTCTTAACTGGGCGTTCAGTCTCTGGATATAGACCCGAAACCAGGTGATCTAGCCATGGGCAGGTTGAAGGTTGAGTAACATCAACTGGAGGACCGAACCGACTAATGTTGAAAAATTAGCGGATGACTTGTGGCTAGGGGTGAAAGGCCAATCAAACCTGGAGATAGCTGGTTCTCCCCGAAAGCTATTTAGGTAGCGCCTCGGACGAATACTACTGGGGGTAGAGCACTGTTAAGGCTAGGGGGTCATCCCGACTTACCAACCCTTTGCAAACTCCGAATACCAGTAAGTACTATCCGGGAGACACACGGCGGGTGCTAACGTCCGTCGTGGAGAGGGAAACAACCCAGACCGCCAGCTAAGGTCCCAAATTACTACTAAGTGGGAAACGATGTGGGAAGGCTCAGACAGCCAGGATGTTGGCTTAGAAGCAGCCATCATTTAAAGAAAGCGTAATAGCTCACTGGTCGAGTCGGCCTGCGCGGAAGATGTAACGGGGCTAAGTAGTAAACCGAAGCTGCGGCAATAAACACATTCAAGTGTTCTTGGAATTTGAGTCCGGCAAAATCGAATGTCTCTCGCTCATTCAAATAATGAGAGACAACTTTGGTGATTTGATTATCAACTCGAAACTCCTTCGGGTTGTATGGTTAAGTGACTAAGCGTACACGGTGGATGCCTTGGCAGTCAGAGGCGATGAAGGACGTATTAACTTGCGATAAGCCCAGATTAGGTAGTAAAAACCACTTGAGTCTGGGATTTCCGAATGGGGAAACCCACTTACATAAGTAAGTATCGTTATGTGAATACATAGCATAACGAGGCGAACCGGGGGAACTGAAACATCTAAGTACCCCGAGGAAAAGAAATCAACCGAGATTCCGAAAGTAGCGGCGAGCGAAATTGGACTAGCCCTTAAGCTTTATAGGCGTCAGGTGAACAAGCTGG
>CCKK01000006.1 GCA_001048675.1 Vibrio diabolicus
AGTAGGACATCGCCAGGCTTTAAATTTTGGACACTTGCTGATTGCAAGCGAGTGATACCACTGCGGAGTGGTAGTTCAGTTGGTTAGAATACCGGCCTGTCACGCCGGGGGTCGCGGGTTCGAGTCCCGTCCACTCCGCCACTTATTTGAGAGTCGTCTCATTAAGAGTAGGACATCGCCAGGCTTTAAGTTTTGGACACTTGCTGATTACAAGCGAGTGATACCACTGCGGAGTGGTAGTTCAGTTGGTTAGAATACCGGCCTGTCACGCCGGGGGTCGCGGGTTCGAGTCCCGTCCACTCCGCCACTTATATTAAGCCTCAGTCGAAAGACTGGGGCTTTTTTCGTTTTGGTTACCCGACTTACCTTAACCCCATTTCCATATTGAAACCTTGCATCGAGAGGCAGGCTTCCCTCTTCGCTATGCTTTCTAAGCCCTGTCATGAGTGAGGTGTTGCGCCTGCACGACCCACCATTCCTTCCATTAGGAATTAAAACTCAAAATATGGGGCTATAGCTCAGCTGGGAGAGCGCCTGCCTTGCACGCAGGAGGTCTGCGGTTCGATCCCGCATAGCTCCACCATATTTTGAAACAATGGGCGATTAGCTCAGTTGGGAGAGCACCTGCCTTACAAGCAGGGGGTCACTGGTTCGAGCCCGGTATCGCCCACCATCTTTAAGCGCATTCAATGAGTGCTTTTAAAAATGGTTTTCATCAGAAAATCTAGCTCTTTAACAATTTGGAAAGCTGACAAAACAACAATTTATTGTTGTTTGTAAAGTTCTCAAAGTATTCCTTATGGATACAACTAAAAACACATACGTACGACATCGCCAGGCTTTATTTCCGACTTGTCTGAATACAGACGAGTCAACATAAGGTTTTAAACAAAAGTTTAGAATTTTATGTTGACTTTCAAAGTGGAAAGCGTATTATACGCACCTCGCTTAAGTGCTAAGGCACTGAAAGCCAAGCTCTTTAACAATATAGACCTATCAATCTGTGTGGGCACTCGTTGATGATAATCCAATTAGAAGCTTTGGCTTCAAATTAGGTTTCAATGAAACGAAGTGACCATTGAATCGAAAGATTCAGCACAGTCAATTCAAACATTACT
>CCKK01000007.1 GCA_001048675.1 Vibrio diabolicus
GAACAAATAGCAATCACTTTGTGTGTTTTTTGCAAAAAAACTTTCAACCGAACAAATAGCAATCACTTTGTGTGTATACCAAGCGATCTTGGCTATTTTCTCTCATTTAAAAGGATCTTTCCTCAAGAAAAAGGGCGTTTCTACCTGAATTACGATCTTCAAATTTGATGTAATTGAAGCAAATGATATTCGCTCAGCGCGCTTTTTCTTTTCTGCCTGCTGTATAAAAGATAAAAAAAGAGCAGAACGATAACGAACTGCTCTTTGGTCTTTGCTTTTTACTTGGGATACTTCAGGTGAAGTCTTGGAAATTGCTTCTTCTATATAGAAGAAAAGATCAGAGCATCCTTGCCCTTCTCTTTTACGACAGATTAGCTAGGGGTATATCTAAATGTCGTGGTTGTTCGATGACACATTGAGCTCGTAAGAGTGGAGCATGCTTGCATTCCCAATGGCGTCATCTTCGAGAGGAACTTAGTTCTTCAATACTTTTACGGTGTAGCTACCATCTTTTTGTTGGTATAGACCGTGGATGTCGGTTTCGAAACCTGGGTAATGCGCACCGATCTCACAAAGCATCTCTAGGAAGTCCAGCACTGGGCGAGACTCTTGAGTCACCATTTCACCAGGAAGTACTAGTGGCACACCTGGAGGGTAAGGAAGGATCATGTTCGCACTTACGCGGCCAACCATTTCTTCCAGTTTGATTTCTTCTACGTTACCGCGAAGCTCTTCTTGCCATGCTGCGTGTGGTGTTACTTTCATTTCTGGAAGTACATCGAACGCTTTGTACATTAGCTCTGGTAGGTTGTATTTCTTAGTTAGGTCATGAATTGCTTGTGCTAGTTCTTGAACGCGCATGCCTTCATAGAAGCTTGGGTCTTCGTTGTATAGCGAAGGTAAGAAGCTCTTGATGGTTAGGTTCAAGTCGTAGCCACGTTTAAATTCAGTTAGACCGCGTAGCAATTGCATTGCTTTTGATTTGTCGATACCGATTGAGAATAGGAACAACAAGTTGTATGGACCTGTTTTCTCTACCACGATGCCGCGCTCGTCTAGGAATTTAGCCACCAGCGAAGCAGGAATACCTGATTCTTCTAGTTCGCCTTCTTTGTTCATCCCTGGAGTCAGTAGCGTTACTTTGATTGGGTCAAGATACATGTGGTTGTCATCCATGTTCTTGAAGCCGTGCCATGTGTCGCTAGGGTCTAGTTTCCAACATTCTGTGGTATCGATGTTTTCTGGTTGCCATACATCGAAGAACCAGCTGTCGCTTTCTGCTTCTAGGCGTTTGATCTCTTTACGGAAGCGAATTGCGCGATCGATAGAGTCTTGCATCAACTTCTTACCTGTGTTGCCGCGCATCATTGCCGCTGCAGTTTCAGTAGAAGCAACAATGCCGTACTGAGGTGAAGTTGAAGTGTGCATCATGAATGCTTCGTTGAAAGATTCTTTGTCAAAGTCACCTTTCACGTGAATCATTGAAGCTTGTGAGAACGCTGCCAACAGTTTGTGTGTTGATTGTGTTTCGTAGAACACTTTGCCTGGCATCGCTTCACCACTCATACCACATTTACCTTCATAAATTGGGTTGAAGTTAGTGTAAGGCACCCAAGCACTGTCGAAGTGGATGTGTTTACAGTCTAGCGACTCTTTGATGAATTGTGTGTTGTACAACAGACCATCGTAAGTTGAGTTAGTCACTACTGCGTAACTTGGCGCTGTTGCACCTGGTGTTTTCGCCACTTTCTCTGCAATGACATCGCGGCTGAATTCGCTTTGTGGAATACCACCAAGGATGCCGTATGCGTTACGAGTTGGGCGGAAGTAGATTGGTGTCACGTCGCTCATCATCATTAGGTGAGTCAGAGATTTGTGACAGTTACGGTCAATCAGTACTGTGCTGCCCGCAGGCGCTGAGTACATACCAACGATTTTATTCGATGTAGACGTACCGTTAGTTACGATGTAAGAGCTGTCTGCATTGAATGTGCGTGCGATGTATTCTTCTGCATCTTTATGTGGACCTGAGTGGTCTAGTAGAGAACCTAGCTCAGGCATTGAGATTGATACGTCTGCTTTAAATGTGTTTGGACCGTAAAAATCGTAGAAGATGCTACCAGCAGGGCTTTTCTGGAATGCAGTACCGCCCATGTGACCTGGAGTACAGAAGGTGTATTTACCTTCTTCTACGTATTTGAATAACGCTTTAGTGAATGGAGGCATGATGGCATCTTTGTATGCCTCTGTCGCTTGGTTGATTTTGATAGCGATGTCGTCAGCCATACCTAAAGCGTACTCGAAGAAGCTCACGTTTAGACGTAGGTCTGTTAGTGAAATATCGAGAGTAGACTGTTCATTAGCAAATGCGTGAACAGGCAGTTTTTCGTTGATTTGGCTGATACGTTCACATAGCTCTAGTGAGTATTTATCCCAGTCGAACAGCACACCGCAAATGCGTGGGTTCATCTCAATCATTTTGATCAAGTCTTTATCATCTACTGGGTAAACCACTTCGTAGCCCGCTTTCTCAAGAGCAGCGTGAAGTTGACGAACTGGCTCTTCTTTAAAGAACACACCCATGTGGTTCAAGATAGCGAAAATATTCATTTGGACATCTCCAAGGCGAATGAAGGCGCTCTCTGCCATTTACAGGCAGTGAGTAAGGTGAGCGCCGAGTGAATTTGTTTTTTATTGGCTGGCACCGAAGTGCCAGCGTTTGGGGATTAGTTGCTTGCTTGAGCAGGCATGTCGTCAGCGTGTAGCTTCATGTACTGAGCTAAGCCGGCTTTTTTGCTGTAGAACATCAAGATAACGAGAGACACGATGAAGGTTGCTGTTAGCGTACCGCCTTCTGCACCCGCTAGTGCGATGAAGCAGAACAGACAAGCCACACCAGAGAACAGCATTACGAAGCCGTTGCGTGTTGTCATACCTTCGAAGCGAATCAAGTTAATGCTTGAGTAGAAGTAAGGCAGCATAGTTAGAAGAACTGCATCAGTCGTTAGCTGGTTAAACAGGTCTGATGCGTGTGCTGTTTTAGAGCTGAAGAACATCAGTACAACCATTAATGCTGTCATCTTGATTGACGCAAGGATTAGACCTTTCTTAGGCACACCGTTTTTGTCAGTTTCGCCGTAGATTTTAGGGAAGTTGCCATCGCTTGCTGCACGTTTACCAGCCTCGCCCACCAGCATCATCCAAGAACCTAGCGAAGTGAAACATGCTAGTGCTGTGAATGCAGATACGAATGGTGCTGTCCAGCTACCGAATAGCTCAGTGGTTGCCAATGCAAATGGCGCACCTGATGCCGCAACTTCAGAAGCAGGGAACATGCCGCTGATCATTTGAGTTGATAGGATATAAATCACACCTGCGATACCAGTACCCAGCATGGTTGCTAGCGGTACAGTACGTTTAGGATTTTCTACCATACCTGTCGATACTGCGGCTGATTCCACACCAACGAATGACCATAGACAGATAAGAACCGCTGTCACAATCGCATGGCTATCCGTACCCGCAGATACGTTCCAGTTTTGGCTGTATAGCGCAGTGTCGAAGTGCGTCCAACCAAACGCCGCTGTACCAACAACTGGAATGAGGATTAGAACAAGACCAAGCGTACATAGACGGCTTACCCAGCTACCACCAAGTAGGTTAACGAAAGTGAAGATCCATACCGATGCAATCGTCGCAATACCTGCTGGGATTGGGTCATTAAGCACAGGGAAGAATACTGAAAGGTAAGAAACACCTGTAATAGCAATAGCTAGGTTACCAATCCAGTTCGCGTGGTAATAAAGCACGCCCGTTTGGAAACCAAAGACAGGTGAAACTTCGCCAGCGTAAGCGATAGGACCACCTTCTTGAGGGTTTTTGGTTGCCAGACGAGCGTAAACAAACGCAAGGCTCAGTGCACCGATCAAACAGATCAGCCAACTGAAAATTGAAACAGAGCCTACTGAAGCTAGGCTAGAAGGTAACAGTGCAATACCACTACCCATCATGTTACCGGCGACTACACCCGTACAGGCAATTAGGCCGATTTTTTTCGTTATTCGATGACATAACATCTCCAAATCTATTCTACTCAAGTCAACGTGACTCAAACTGAACGGTTATTAGCGAGATGCTATGAAGTAGATACCTGCTCGACCTCGCTAAATTTCGAAGTGAAGACTACGCCCAAAAACTGGGAAAAAAATAAACTTGGCGTTATCAATAAAATGATTAGTTCATCAACATCAAGTTGAGATAAACATGATGAATACAAAAACATAAAACTATATTATTCATACAGTTACAAGAAAAACATCAAACCTTCTACCGATAGATAAACTCTCATCAACTCGTTGGTAATCGCGGCAAAAGTTATCAACCTCTATCAACTTCCCCGCCCCGAAGGGTTGATTCCCTGAACCTGTTGATTTCATAAACCTCTCCCTGATCGCGCTTTTTGACCCACATCAATATTCATCTCGCCTGCAAGAAAGCATCAGAATCATTCTCGCCAAATAACCCAGCCAGACACTCCATACAATCAATAGAGATAGAGATAGAGATAGAGATAGAGATAGAGATAGAGATAGAGATAGAGATAGAGATAGAGATAGAGATAGAGATAGAGATAGAGAAGAAAACCGGATATGTCTTCCCGTTGCAAGCTTGCGTTACTGGCTCCTTCGTAAGTCATTACCCCACCGCCCACCCTTTTCACTTTTCGACAGCTACAAAAAAGCCCCTCACCGAAATGAGGGGCTAGTATTAAACTGACGTAGAGTACGAGAGAATTAAAGCATTCGAACGACAGAAGGGTGAACAGCGCGATACATGGCGTAATCAATCGCCTTCATGTTACTTGGGAAGACCAAGTTTTCGCACAGCAGGTACGTCTCAACCGACGTATCAATATAGAAAGCTTCGCTGTAAGACTCACTGGCCAAATCCAGATCACCATCCAATTCAGCGTGTTTACCACGAATCACATAAGAAAGCACCGAATCACGTAACCTCAAAGCCTGCCCAAGATGCTGCTTGGCTGAAGCCATGTCACCAATAATGGTTTCGTGCAGGGCTAAAGCTTCATAAATTCGCGGTTGAATTGGCCCAACCATCATTTTTACGTTAGTTTCTAGTGCGTCACTCAACTGCTGCACTCGCCCTTTCTTCAACTCCTGTGAAAAGTCGAGCACCTTCTGCACGTGGTAAGCAATCAATAACTCTGCCTGAACGTAAGCATTATCTGGCTCAATTTCTAAAATGTTTTCCAGCAAGTTGACGCCTTGGCGAAACTGCTTGGCATCCGAGACATTGAGATAATGGTTAGCTTGAACAAACAGCTCCAAAGCATCTGGGTTAATTGGCATTCCCGCCACCAGCATCGTGGATTTCAGCTTGGCATCCGGCACTTTCAGAACTTGCATCAAGTCTAACGACGCTTGTTGAAGCACTGTCTTTAAATGGCTGCTGGTTAACGCGTATTGACGACTAAACAACACCTTTTCAGATGAGTTATTGCGATATTCCACCTCTAAAAAGCTACCACCCTCATTTTCACGAACCCGCACCACAACCGATTTGCCCGGCACAATACCCGAGGTAAACGACGCCTTCTTTAGCATGACTCGGTAATCGCTCACTTGAGCAATGTCGGACATCAACTTTTGGGCAAACCCGTCTGCCAAGTCGTAGCTTAACCCTTCGCTCGTGAAGTTATCTTGAAACTTGAATTCGATAAGGTGAGTATCGATGGCTTGAGTAATACGCACTTCCGATTGCTTGTAGGTAAACACGCCCATCACCACAACCAAGACACTGATCCAGATGAAGTTCATGATCCCCAGGCGCCACGGACTGATTTTATTTTTTTTCGGAGGGGCCTTTTTCTCTTTAGACATCTCACAGACCGCGCGAGTCAGAGGGCCTGCAGGAAAGGTGACGGCAGGTGCGATAGGTGGAGTCTCTTCTTCTGGTTCATCAACAATAGGAGGAAGACTTTCTGAATCACAATGACGACTTGCGAGGAATTCCTCGAGTGTCATTGGGGTCACATTCGCCACCAGCTTGTAACCACGTTTCGGCACTGTAATGACGTAGCTGGTATTTTCTTCCCGACCGTCACGCAGTAATTTACGTAACTCAAAAATGGACTGAGTCACCACTTGATCGGTCACAATCGCCCCTGCCCAAACGTATTGGATCAATTCCTCACGATTGAACACCTCATTCGCATGCTCCGCTAGGAAATGCAGAAGATTAATTAAGCGTGGCTCAACAGTAACTTCCCTATCTTGTCGATACAGCTTATTTTCATCAACGCTTAAAACCCAGTCATTGATTTGAAAATAGACTCCAACCATGTATGAAAACTCTCGTATCTACAGACAGCGCTACGGCAGGAATCAAACAATGGTCAATTCCTACAGGTAACTAAAGGCGAGATTATAGGTGGGAAAACGGCGTGCACCTAGAAAAGCAAGCCGCCAAAAATGCAAACTTAAGTTAAGTGATGCAGAAATGAGACTACTCAAGTGCTGCAAGGATAGAACAATGAGAAGCATCATCGTCCGTATGACCGCAGCAAGCATCATTGATCTTCTTCAAAGCTCGACGAATTTTCGTTAGCTCGTTAATTTTTCCATCAATCAGCTCTAACTTAGCAGAAGTAATAGCTTTAACCTCTGCACAGCTGTGTTCTGTTGCTTCTAGTTTGATTTCTAGTAGCTCTTTAATCTCATCCAGGCTCAGGCCCAGCTCTTTACCTTTAAGGATGAAGTGTACCTGCTTTTGATTCTCTTCATTATAGAGACGATAACCTGATTCACTTCGACCTGCGGGCTTTATCAGCGCGTTTTTCTCATAAAAACGCAGCGTATCTGCTGTCACACCACAACGTTTTGCCAGTTCACCTATCTGAAACATAACTTTCCCTATTAACTATCTCGTTACTTTTAAAGCTAAAGAACCTCTTTTTCACAATTATTTTTGAGATGCCAAACGATTGCGCGAGCTTTTTTGTAATAAATTGGTTAGAATACGCGCCATCAAATGTGGAGACTGTTTTCTAACCAGAAAACATCCGGCAAAGGTCTTTACCAAAACTGGCCAATATTTTACCCCAAGAGGTAAAAACAAGTTCATTTTTGGCAAACATCTTTAACTCCGTGAATTTGAGGAAAATGGAAGCATGAATAACGCTCGTCCTATTCGCCGTGCGCTTATCAGCGTATCAGACAAAACAGGTATTGTTGAGTTTGCACAAGCTCTTGCTGAGCGCGGTGTCGATATCCTATCTACTGGTGGTACAGCACGCCTACTTGCCGAACAAGGCATCGCAGTAACAGAAGTCTCTGACTACACAGGTTTCCCAGAAATGATGGACGGCCGCGTTAAAACGCTTCACCCGAAAGTTCACGGTGGTGTACTTGGTCGTCGTGGTCAAGATGACGACGTGATGGCAAAACATGGCATCAATCCAATCGACATGGTCGTTGTTAACCTATACCCATTCGCAGAAACCGTTGCAAAAGAAGGCTGTACACTAGCTGACGCGGTTGAAAACATCGATATCGGCGGCCCAACGATGGTCCGCTCTGCAGCGAAAAACCACAAAGACGTGACTATCGTTGTGAACGCTCATGATTACGATCGCGTTATCGCTGAAATGGACGCGAACGAGAAATCTCTCACTCTCGAAACTCGCTTCGACCTTGCCATCGCTGCTTTTGAACACACTGCCGCTTACGATGGCATGATCGCAAACTACTTCGGCACCATGGTTCCATCTTACGGTGAGAACAAAGAAGGTGATGAAGAGTCTAAATTCCCACGTACTTTCAACCAGCAATTCGAGAAGAAGCAAGACATGCGCTACGGTGAGAACAGCCACCAAGCAGCTGCATTCTACGTTGAAGCAAACCCACAAGAAGCGTCTGTTTCTACTGCTCGCCAAATCCAAGGTAAAGCCCTCTCTTACAACAACATTGCAGACACGGACGCAGCACTTGAGTGTGTGAAAGAGTTCAACGAACCTGCATGTGTAATCGTAAAACACGCCAACCCATGTGGCGTTGCGCTAGGTAAAGACATCCTCGAAGCGTACAACCGCGCTTACCAAACTGACCCAACGTCAGCGTTCGGCGGCATCATTGCATTCAACCAAGAGCTAGATGCAAAAACGGCTAGCGCTATCGTTGAGCGTCAATTCGTTGAAGTGATTATCGCACCTTCTGTTTCAGCGGAAGCGATTGAAGTGGTTGCAGCGAAGAAAAACGTTCGCCTACTTGAGTGTGGTGAGTGGACAACTAAAACAACAGACTTTGACGTTAAACGCGTTAACGGCGGCCTGCTAGTTCAAGACCGTGACCAAGGTATGGTTAGTCTGGATGACCTTAAAGTGGTCTCTAAGCGTCAACCTACAGAAGAAGAGCTAAAAGACGCCCTATTCTGCTGGAAGGTAGCGAAATACGTGAAATCAAACGCGATTGTTTACGCGAAAGGTGACATGACTATCGGTGTAGGCGCTGGCCAAATGAGCCGCGTTTACTCAGCGAAGATTGCCGGCATCAAAGCCGCAGATGAAGGCTTAGAAGTTGCCGGTAGCGTAATGGCATCTGACGCTTTCTTCCCATTCCGCGACGGTATCGATGCCGCAGCAGAAGCCGGCATTAAGTGCGTAATTCAGCCAGGTGGCTCAATGCGTGACGACGAAGTTATCGCAGCAGCAGATGAGCACGGCATGGCGATGATCTTCACGGGTATGCGTCACTTCCGCCACTAATTTCCTCTTCGTATTTGGCACTGTGGCGTCGTTAGATGCTTTCGCCCACCCCGGTTACGTAGCTGGCTATGTTTCCGGGATGGGCTCAATTGTAGCCTAGCCACATCATCAAATACTTTGAGTAAACAGTATTTATAAGATTAAGGATTTTCATATGCGAGTTTTAATCATTGGTTCAGGCGGTCGTGAACATGCGCTAGGCTGGAAAGCAGCGCAAAACCCAAATGTTGAGACTATTTTCATTGCTCCAGGCAACGCAGGTACGGCACTAGAGCCAAAACTAGAGAACGTAAACATCGATGTAGAAGACATCGCTGGCCTTGTTGCTTTCGCCAAAGAAAAGGCGATTGAACTGACTATCGTTGGCCCAGAAGCACCATTGGTTATTGGTGTGGTTGATGCGTTCCGCGAAGCGGGCTTACCAATCTTTGGCCCTACCCAAGCCGCAGCGCAGCTTGAAGGCTCCAAAGCGTTTACTAAAGACTTCCTTGCTCGTCACCAAATCCCAACCGGTGCATACGCAAACTTCACAGAAATTGAACCAGCGCTTGCTTACGTGCGTGAGCAAGGTGCGCCGATTGTGGTGAAAGCCGACGGCCTTGCGGCTGGTAAAGGCGTGATTGTGGCAATGACGCTAGAAGAAGCCGAAGACGCAATCAAAGACATGCTAGCAGGCAACGCATTTGGTGACGCAGGCAGCCGCGTGGTTATCGAAGAGTTCCTAGATGGCGAAGAAGCAAGCTTCATCGTGATGGTGGATGGTGAGAACGTTCTGCCAATGGCCACCAGCCAAGACCACAAACGCGTAGGTGACAAAGATACAGGTCCTAACACTGGTGGCATGGGCGCGTACTCGCCAGCTCCTGTGGTAACACCAGAAATTCACAACCGCATCATGGAAGAAGTCATTTACCCAACGGTACGTGGCATGGCGTCTGAAGGTAACCCATACACAGGTTTCCTATACGCGGGTCTGATGATCGACAAAGATGGTACGCCTAAAGTGATCGAGTACAACTGCCGCTTCGGTGATCCAGAGACACAACCAATCATGATGCGTATGGAATCGGATCTGGTTGATCTTTGCTTGGCTGCGATTGACCAAAAACTGGATCAAGTGGAATCAAAATGGGATCCGCGCGCATCGATTGGTATCGTACTCGCAGCCGGTGGTTACCCAGCAGCGTACAACAAAGGCGATGTGATCTCTGGTCTGCCACAAGTTGAAATTGAAGGCGAGAAAGTCTTCCACGCGGGTACAGACAATAAAGATGGCAACATCGTAACAAACGGCGGTCGTGTTCTTTGTGCAACCGCACTTGGCAATAGCGTATCAGAAGCGCAGCAACGTGCTTACGAGCTTGCAAAACAGATCAGTTGGGACGGCATGTTCCATCGCAGTGACATCGGCTACCGTGCGATTGCACGTGAGCAAAGAAAAATAAAAACAACTTAAGTTGGCTAAAAAACAAAAGGCGCATTCAGCGCCTTTTTTATTTACTCTGTCAGTTAGTAAGTCTCACCAAGCTTACTCAGCGAGCAATGCTGGTCGTGGTACACAATCAAAGTCATCATCATTGAGCATCAACAGTTCATCAACCGTTGCTTTATTTCGTGACTGCTTGCCGACAAAAGCCACGTAACTGTCTACAGATGAGAGACGCTCGATAATAAATTTTGGCAACGTCTGATTAAACTCGAGTGTCGAGAACGCTTTACCTTTGCAGGTTTCAAACGATTGGCCATTCCAATAACCTTGAATGAGGCTCTGACTGTTACGAGACTGCGCCTTAACCGACGCCACTACATCATTCGCTTCTGTCTTGTAACGTTCTAATTGTTCATGCTGAAGTGGTAAGACTTTACGATTAACGCGATATTGTTGGTAAACCGCTTCGCCATCTTTATTAAAACGGATGTGGATTTGAAAAGGCACCAACTCTTGCTTGGTATCAACTTGCTCACCTTTTCGAATCAACTCTCGAAGCTCACCTTCATCCCAACGGTAGTCACTTTGAAACCAGCCATTATCCCCCATCGTTACGTAATCAGCAGCCGTACTCACGCGAGTGAGTTTCTCGGTCATCCAGTACAAGCTACTTGCGTCTCCAGCAACTTTGCCGCCAGAGAAGTGAGTGAATTGTTCTAAATTAGGAGTTTCAACCGACGAACAGCCAAAAAGGGTAAAGCTAGATAAGAGAAGTGAAGCGAGTAGATGTTTTTTCATGAAGTTGCACCGAGGCAGGATACCTCGGTGCATTCTAACTTAGTTTACTGATTCTTTCAGCGCTTTACCTGCTACGAATGCAGGTACGTTAGCTGCTGCGATTTGAATCTCGTCACCAGTCTTAGGGTTACGACCAGTACGTGCAGCGCGGTGGTTTACTTTGAATGTACCAAAACCAATTAGTTGAACTTGGTCACCCTCTTTAAGTGCACCAGTTACACCATCAAGAGTCGCTTCAAGAGCAGCTTTTGCTTGTGCTTTTGATAGGTCTGCTTTCTCTGCGATAAAGTCGATTAATTGGGTCTTGTTCATTAGGTTTCCCTTCTCATAGGTTATCGAATTCGTCTCACTCTAAAACATAAATGCCCCATCTGGCAAAGGTTTGTAAGCGATCTTTCGATTTTCTGACGTACTTTTAGCCATAATATGAGTAATAACTCACAATTTGTTACCACATACCCCCTGAAAACCCTTGCTTTCCAAGGTATTTGGACCAATTTATAAGGCACTTTTGCGGTTATAATAGCTGCAAATAACCACTATCAAACTACATTCAAGGGCAACTATGCTGCTGTTATCCATTTATATCTCTATTGCAATCGGCATTTCGTTTATCTGTTCGGTGCTGGAGGCGGTACTGCTGAGTATCAGTCCGAGCTACATTGCGCAGCTCAATCAACAGGGGCATCCCGCAGCTGGGCAACTGGCTAAGCTAAAATCAGATATCGACCGGCCATTGGCATCCATTCTGACTCTAAACACCATCGCTCATACCATCGGCGCGGCCACTGCTGGTGCACAAGCTGCGGTTGTATTTGGTAGCGAAGCGTTAGGTATCTTTTCGGCAGTGCTCACACTGGCGATCTTGGTGCTTTCAGAAATCGTACCGAAAACAATTGGCGCAACTTACTGGCGTCAATTGGCGCCAACCGCGGCAGTCGCATTACGTTGGATGGTATGGGCGCTAACGCCATTCGTATGGTTTTCAGAGCAAATCACCAAGCGTCTTGCTCGTAACCACGAAGCTCCGAAAATGCGTGATGAACTGTCTGCAATGGCGATTCTAGCACGTGAAAGCGGTGAATTTGCCGAGGGTGAATCAAAAATATTAAGCAACTTGCTTGGCATCCAAGATGTACCTGTAACGCAGGTTATGACGCCACGTCCTGTGGTATTCCGTATCGATGCCACGATGACGATCAATGAGTTCCTAGAAAAACACAAGGATACACCTTTCTCCCGCCCATTGGTTTATAGCGAGCAGAAAGACAACATCATTGGTTTTGTGCACCGCCTTGAGTTGTTCAAACTGCAACAATCAGGTTGTGGACAGAAACAACTGGGAGCAATCATGCGCCCGATTCAAGTGGTGCTAAACAACACGACTTTACCGAAAGTGTTTGACCAGATGATGACTCATCGCCTACAGCTGGCACTTGTCGTTGACGAATACGGTACTGTGCAAGGCTTGGTGACGTTGGAGGATATCTTTGAACACCTCGTGGGTGAAGAAATCATCGATGAAGCGGATAAAAGTACCGACATGCAAGAGCTGGCTTACCAACGCTGGGAAAGTTGGAAAGAGATGCACGGCGTAATCGAAAGCCGCGATGATGATGAAGAAGAGGAAGAACTGGAGAAGCATCACAAGGAGCCAGAAACTCAAGAAGTGACAAAACCAGACTCTAAAGAATCGTAATCAGCATTGGGCATAACCGCTCAAACGCCGCAAACAAAAAGGCATCCATTTAGGATGCCTTTTTTCTATCTATTCAACGATTAAAGTGCGATACCGATATTGCTCACGCCTTCTTCACGTAACTCTTCACGTAAATCTTTAATCAAGCTGATGTCACGCTCTACCGCTTCACGCAGTGGACGGAAAATAGCCCACTGCACGTCCCATTCTTCACATACGGCTTCATTTTCTTTCTGGTTGTCGTTGGTTATTGGCTCTGCACCTTGCGCTTGCTCTAGATCAGCAACGGTTTGTACCGACTGTTGGCTCACTTTAAGCATTGAATCGAAAAGGTAGTCGCGGTCCAATAGACCATGCAGTAACGTAGACAAACCCTGACACGCGTCCATCGCTGGGTAAACGCCGTAAAAATCGAACTCATCCGCACTTGGGAACAACTCTTCTAACTTCTCTAATTGACGTTCGAAGTTAATTTTCGCGTTCTTAACTGTCAAAATTTCCCATACACTATCAAGAATCGCTCGGTAAGCACGCGGGTCAGCAAATTCTGTGTTCTCACAAAACATCGCATAGTTTGGATACATGCGTTCACATAGACACGCCATAAAGGTAATTTGTTGCCAAGGTTCTAGTTTTTCTAAACGAACCTGAAGAGGATTCTTAAGCATAGTCACTCAATCATTGAAGAAAAAAACAGCGAAAGTGTACTTGATTCATCACAAGGGAAAAAAGTTAATGCCGCATTCAAATCAGATTTTCCTGCTCTCAGAGCATCGTGACACCTACGAAACGTTATTGACGGAGAGAAAGCTACCAGATCTGAGCATCACTGATAAGCCAGAGGAAGCTCAAATAGTTCTTGCCGATCCGCCATTACTATCCAATAGATTAGACGAGTTTTCACAGCTTGGGTGGGTACAATCGACATTCGCCGGCGTCAATGCACTAATGCTACCTAACCTTCGTCAGGACTACACCCTGACCAATGTTCGAGGCATCTTTGGCCCACTGATTGCCGAATATGTGCTGGGGTACAGTATTGCCCATTACCGCCACTTCAACCGATACCACCAGCAACAACAAAACAAACAATGGCAGCCCCACCTCTATACATCATTACAAAGTAAAACCATGGTGATTCTCGGTACTGGTAGCATTGGGTGTTATTTGGGCAATGCCGCTAAAGCAATGGGAATAAAAACCATCGGTATGAACCGCACAGGTATTCCGACCTCAGGTGGTGAGTTTCATCAGACCTTTCATATCAGTGAACTAAGTAAGGCATTTGAACAAGCCGACATTGTTGTGAATGCCCTACCAAGTACACCGGAGACGCGACAGTTACTTAATCGTCAAACGCTCAGCCAACTAAATCAGGCGTTATTATTTAACGTAGGTCGTGGCGACGTACTGGATGAGGCAGGGTTGCTCTTCGCTCTGAAAAACCGTTGGGTAGAACACGCCTTCTTAGATGTGTTTGAGCAAGAACCGTTGTCGGTAGAGCATCCGTTTTGGAAACTACCGCAAGTCACCATCACTCCACACATTGCTGCGCTGAGTTTTCCCGAGCAAGTGATCGAGATTTTTGCTGACAACTATCTACGCTGGCGCGATGGGTTTTCATTAAATTATCAAGTGGATTTCGAAAAGGGTTACTAAGAATGTCGTTAGACGAGCTATTGCAGCGAGTGAGGGCCTGCCAGATCTGCGCGGATAATTTACCTTTGGGCGCAAACCCTGTCGTACAAGCCGCAAAAGACGCACGCATCCTAATCATCGGACAAGCGCCGGGGACGCGTGTGCACAAAACCTCGATACCTTGGAACGATCCAAGCGGCGATCGGTTACGCCAATGGCTCGATATCGACAAAGACATTTTCTACGACCCAAACAAAATAGCCATTGTCCCGATGGGCTTCTGCTATCCAGGCAAGGGGAACTCTGGCGATTTACCTCCTCGCAAAGAGTGTGCGCCCGCTTGGCACAAAAAGATTCTCGAGCAGTTGCCCAATATAGAGCTGACGCTACTGATTGGTCAGTACTCACAGCAGTACTATCTCACCAACAAACCAAAGACACTCACGCAAACCGTTCAGCAATGGCAGGATTGGGAACCTGATTTTATCCCACTTCCTCATCCTTCTCCACGCAATACATTGTGGTTAAAGAAGAATCCTTGGTTTGAATCTGAAGTCGTGCCATACCTTAAAAAACGCGTTCACTCGATGCTTTAGGTTACCCATGATCTAATTGATTTTTTATCTGTACAAGAAAATGAGCACACAAACACAAAACCGCTAAGCTGTTGTTTATAATGAGAATTAAAAAATAAACGTACAGACTAAATAGTAATTAGATCATAGTAGGCCAAATACTACTAGAGCTGTACAACCTTGAGTTTCAGATAAAAAATTGAATTTTAAGGTAAAAAAAATACCGGCACTGAATGCCGGCATTTGATTGCAAAAAATCTAACTTACTTGTGGTATGGCTTAGATAACTCGTGTACCGCTTCCACAAACACGCCCGCGTTTTCTGGCGGTACATCCAAGTGGATACCATGGCCTAGGTTGAACACATGACCAGTACCCGTATCACCAAAGCCTTCTAGGATATCCGATACTTCTTCGCGGATGCGCTCTGGTGAAGCGTAAAGCATGGATGGGTCCATGTTACCTTGCAGCGCCACTTTATCACCGATACGTGCTTTCGCGTCTGCAATGTTGATTGTCCAGTCTAGACCAACCGCATCACAGCCCGTTGCTGCGATTTGCTCAAGCCACATACCGCCATTCTTAGTAAACAGTGTGACTGGCACGCGACGACCATCGTTTTCACGAATCAGACCATCTACAATCTTGTGCATGTATTGCAGTGAGAACAGGTTGTAGTCACGAGGCGTCAGTACGCCACCCCATGTGTCAAATACCATTACCGACTGCGCGCCTGCTTTAATTTGCGCGTTTAGGTACTCGATAACGCTGTCTGCCAGCTTATCTAGAAGTAAGTGCAGAGTTTGTGGTTCCGCGTACATCATTTTCTTGATCTTGGTGAAGGCTTTAGAACTGCCACCTTCGATCATGTACGTAGCAAGAGTCCACGGGCTACCAGAGAAGCCAATTAACGGCACTTCACCCTTAAGGTCTTTACGGATCTGACGTACTGCGTTCATTACATATTGCAGTTCACCTTCTGGATCTGGCAAACCAATTTTTTCCACGTCAGCTTTGCATGTAATTGGGTTATCAAAAACAGGTCCTTCGCCCGCAGCAAAACGTAAACCAAGCCCCATTGCATCTGGAATCGTTAAGATGTCCGAGAATAAGATCGCGGCATCAAGAGGAAAACGGCGTAATGGTTGAAGTGTCACTTCGGATGCTAATTCTGCATTTCGACACAAAGACATGAAATCACCCGCTTCTGCACGAGTCGCTTTGTATTCTGGTAGGTAACGACCTGCCTGGCGCATCATCCATACTGGCGTGTAATCTACCGGCTCTTTTAAAAGCGCACGCAGATAACGATCATTTTTTAATTCAGTCATTCCGTAATTCCAACTGTTAGGCTTTCTGTGAAAGGGGGTATTCTATCACTGATTTAAGTCCAATAGCTGTGTGCTTTGCAACCTGGATCAAGTTATTAACTTTTAAATCAATGCTTAATTTGCACCCAATCGGTATCAGTGTTAAAAATTTGTTCGCTAGCGAAAACTACAATTATAAACTGAGTACCCAGTACTCAGCATCTCATAACGACATCTTACTTACCCCCTCCCTCTCGGAGGGTTTTTTTTATTCTATTTATCAGATAATTAGAATCAACATCTTGTAGCGTTTGTTCGATAAGCGCTCTTGCAATCGTTCCTTTAGGCGCAACAGGCGGCATCTCGTCAATACCAAACCATTGTGCATCAGACAGCTCAGTGTAGTCTGGAATTAACTCTCCCGATTCATAGTCAGCTAAAAACCCCATCATCATACTCGATGGGAAAGCCCAAGGCTGGCTGCCAAAGTAACGAATATTTTTAACGAGAATTCCTGTTTCTTCATGAATTTCTCGAGCCACACACTCTTCTAATGTCTCACCAACTTCTAAGAAGCCGGCAATAACGGTATACATACCATTTCGATGCCTTGGATGTTGAGCCAATAAGATCTGATTCTCTTTACGCACAGCAACGATAATACACGGAAATATTCGAGGATAATGGAGGGTACGGCATTCGCCACACTGCATAGCTAACTGGTTATTATTAAGAAAGTTTCTTCCACCGCACTGTGGGCAAAAACGCAGACTTTGCGTCATGTGCCCATACTGAACCGCTTTACTTAACAACATAAATAATGGCTCAGGAAAATGCAGGCAGTCACGCAGTGAGACTAATGGTAGATCATGCTCCAGATCAGACAAATTAAGCCACATGACGGGCGAACCAGAATACTCACCAATGGGCCTTGCACTCACTTCAGGCAGTGATAACTGCTCTGCAGACCCGAAAGGCACAGCACCATCCACCAGCCAAATCTCACTTCCTGCAACAACACACCAGTATGCATTTATCGCGCGGTTAACATCACCTTTTCTTAACATTACACCATCCCTTTGCTTGAAGTTCGTTCATTTTACTGGCAATCTAATTTCATACTAGAGTTTGTCGTTAAGTAAATTCGCACTCTAAATTCTAGTAAGGACAAGAGTTTGTAATAACTTTACTAACTTTGCTTTGCAAAGGATACGTTCGCCAACAGGCGATCAGATCATGAGGGCATGGTCATGCTAAAAAAATTCAAACAAACACAAGACCAGTGGGGTGGCTCAAGTGATGTCATTGATCACTGGTTAGAGACAAGACAATCCCTGATTGTTGAATATTGTAAGCTTGCAGCACTGCAACCTTGTTCGAAAACCAATGTTATTGAACTCCCATCTCCTTCCGAATTGCAGGATTTCTGTCAGCATCTCGTTGATTACATCTCCGAGGGCCATTTTAAAATCTATGACATGGTTATGGATCGCTGGAAAGCGACTGGCTTTGTCGTGACCAATGAGATCAATCAAACTTATGGCCAAATAGTCCTGACAACTGAACCACTATTGAACTTTAACGATAAGTACTCAGAAGTTACTGAAGATGATGAATTAGATGATTTCGATTCTGATATGTGTCTCATTGGCGAAATTCTTGAGACTCGATTTGAAGTCGAGGACTATCTGATACAGCAGATCGCAGAAAGTCTGTCTATGCCCCCAGGGGCTTAGTGTTTGCGAATATTCAGAGACTGAAGAATAGAAAAGACTGACGATCATCGTCGGTCTTTTTTGTTTCTAGCCTTATCACTATTACCTTCTCTAAGAACCCTCTCGAAGAAAAAGGCAGGATAAAAACTAAAAAGGCACCCGAAGGTGCCTTTTTTCTTAAGCTTCTAACGATTACTCGTTAAATGGCTTACTCTTCAGAAGAGAAACCAGCGTTTAGAAGTGCCGCTAGGTTGTCTGTTGCTTGCTCAGCAGAAGGACCATCTTGCGCTTCAGAACGTTTAGCTTGACGCTCTTGGTGGTATGCGAAACCAGTACCAGCTGGGATCAGACGACCAACAATTACGTTCTCTTTCAGACCACGTAGGTCATCACGCTTACCAGAAACCGCTGCTTCTGTTAGTACGCGAGTTGTCTCCTGGAACGATGCCGCAGAGATGAACGACTCAGTCGCTAGAGATGCTTTAGTAATACCTAGTAGTTCACGTTCGAAACGTGCAGGCTCTTTGCCTTCAGCTTCTAGGTTACGGTTAGCAATCTTAACTTGTGAGTATTCAATCTGCTCACCAGGTAGGAACTCAGAGTCACCAGAGTGAGTAATAGTACACTTACGTAGCATCTGACGAACGATAGTTTCAATGTGCTTATCGTTAATCTTAACGCCTTGTAGACGGTAAACTTCCTGTACTTCGTTAGCAATGTACTGCGTTACCGCGTGTACGCCACGTAGACGTAGGATGTCGTGTGGAGACTCTGGACCATCTGCGATCACGTCACCACGTTCAACTTTTTCACCTTCGAATACGTTCAACTGACGATGCTTAGGAATCATCTCTTCGTAAGCTTCACCGCTTTCACGTGTGATCACTAAGCGACGTTTACCTTTGGTCTCTTTACCGAAGCTCACAGTACCTGTGTGCTCAGCAAGGATTGCAGGCTCTTTCGGCTTACGTGCTTCAAATAGGTCAGCAACTCGTGGAAGACCACCGGTGATATCTTTGTTACCGCCAGACTTCTGAGGAATACGTGCTAGTGTCGCACCAACACCTACTGCTGCGCCATCTTCGATGTTTACAATCGCTTTACCAGGTAGGAAGTAGTGAGCTGGCATATCAGTACCAGGGATCATTACATCGTTACCTTGCTCGTCAACAAGTTTGATAGCTGGACGCATATCTTTACCTGCTGAAGGGCGAGCTGCTGGGTCAGTTACTTCGCTTGAAGATAGACCAGTTAGGTCATCAGTTTGACGAGATACTGTTACGCCGTCGATCATATCTACGAACTGGATGCGACCTGCTACCTCAGTAATGATAGGTAGTGTGTGCGCTTCCCAGTTTGCAACTGTTTCGCCAGCTTGAACTGTATCGCCATCGCCTTTGCTTAGTAGCGTACCGTAAGGCAGTTTGTGTTTCTCTTTCGTACGACCAAACTCATCAATAATAGTTAGCTCTGTCGCACGAGAAGTGATAACGATCTTACCGTCATCTGCTAGTACAGATTTAGCGTTGTGTAGCTTGATAGAACCGTTGTTCTTAACTTGAACACTGTTCTCTGCCGCTGCTGTCGATGCCGCACCACCGATGTGGAACGTACGCATGGTAAGCTGTGTACCTGGTTCACCGATAGACTGAGCAGCGATAACACCTACTGCTTCACCTTGGTTCACTAGGTGGCCACGTGCTAGGTCACGACCGTAACACTGTGCACAACAACCGAAGTCAGAATCACACGTTACTACAGAGCGCACTTTCATGCTGTCTACTGAGTTCTCTTCCATGATTTGACACCACTTCTCATCGATCAGGGTGTTACGTGGAATAAGAACGTCTTCAGTGCCAGGTTTTAGTACGTCTTCAGCAACAACACGACCAAGAGCAAGCTCAGAAAGTGCAACTTTAACATCACCACCCTCGATGTGAGGCATCATGTCGACACCTTCATGAGTGCCACAGTCATGTTCAGTTACAACAACGTCTTGAGCAACGTCTACTAGACGACGAGTTAGGTAACCCGAGTTCGCTGTTTTCAGTGCCGTATCCGCAAGACCCTTACGAGCACCGTGCGTTGAGATAAAGTACTGAAGTACGTTTAGACCTTCTTTAAAGTTCGCCGTGATCGGCGTTTCGATGATTGAACCATCTGGACGCGCCATCAGACCACGCATACCCGCAAGCTGACGAATCTGTGCTGCAGAACCACGAGCGCCCGAGTCCGCCATCATGTAGATGCTGTTGAATGACTCTTGCTGTTCCTCTTCACCGTCACGGTTAACTACCGTTTCAGATGAAAGGTTTTCCATCATTGCTTTCGCAACACGGTCGTTGGTCGATGCCCAGATATCGATAACTTTGTTGTAGCGTTCGCCCGCAGTAACAAGACCTGATTGGTACTGTTCCTGGATTTCACGTACTTCTTCTTCCGCTTCTGCGATTTCAGTGTACTTAGCTGCTGGTACAACCATATCGTCGATACCAACAGATACACCAGAAAGTGCCGCGTATGCGAAACCGGTGTACATGATTTGGTCAGCGAAGATTACAGTGTCTTTCAGACCTAGTTTACGGTACGCCTCGTTAAGTAGGTTAGAGATTTGCTTCTTACCTAGCTTTTGGTTAACGATGCTGTACGGTAGACCAGCTGGCACGATTTGCCATAGCATTGCACGACCAACAGTGGTGTCTACCATCTTGGTTTCTGTAGTGCTGTTGCCGTCTTCGTCTACAACGGTTTCTGTAATACGTACTTTAACGCGTGCGTGAAGCTCAGCTTGTTTAGTGCGGTATGCTTTCTCAGCCTCTTCTGGGCCAGAAAGGTACATGCCTTCACCTTTCACGTTGATCTTTTCACGAGTCATGTAGTACAGACCCAATACAACGTCCTGAGAAGGTACGATGATCGGATCACCTGACGCTGGCGACAGAATGTTGTTTGTCGACATCATCAGAGTACGAGCTTCAAGCTGTGCCTCTAGAGTTAGAGGTACGTGAACCGCCATTTGGTCACCATCGAAGTCCGCGTTGTACGCCGCACATACAAGTGGGTGTAGCTGAATCGCTTTACCTTCGATTAGTACTGGTTCGAACGCCTGGATACCGAGACGGTGAAGTGTCGGTGCACGGTTCAATAGTACTGGGTGTTCACGGATTACTTCGTCTAGGATATCCCAAACGACCGCTTCTTCACGCTCTACCATTTTCTTAGCAGCTTTGATTGTAGTCGCAAGACCACGAGTCTCTAGCTTGCTGTAGATGAATGGTTTGAATAGCTCAAGTGCCATCTTCTTAGGAAGACCACACTGGTGTAGACGAAGGTATGGACCTACTGTGATTACAGAACGGCCAGAGTAGTCTACACGTTTACCTAGAAGGTTCTGACGGAAACGACCTTGTTTACCCTTGATCATATCAGCAAGAGATTTCAGAGGACGCTTGTTAGAACCTGTGATCGCACGACCACGACGACCGTTATCTAGTAGCGCATCAACAGACTCTTGCAGCATACGTTTTTCGTTACGTACGATGATGTCCGGAGCAGCTAGCTCTAGAAGACGCTTCAAACGGTTGTTACGGTTGATCACACGACGGTATAGATCGTTTAGATCAGAAGTCGCAAAGCGACCGCCATCTAGAGGTACTAGAGGACGTAGATCTGGCGGAAGTACTGGAAGTACAGTCAGGATCATCCACTCTGGGTTGTTACCCGATGCGATGAACGCTTCTACCAGCTTAAGACGCTTAGTTACTTTCTTACGCTTAGTTTCAGAGTTTGTTGTCTCTAACTCTTCACGCATTTGTTCTGCTTCAGCGTGCATATCCATAGAACCTAGTAGGTCCTTGATAGCTTCCGCACCCATCTTAGCAGTGAACTCGTCGCCCCACTCTTCTAGACGATCTAGATACTCTTCTTCAGTAAGCATCTGACCTTTTTCTAGATCAGTCATACCTGGTTCTGTTACTACGTACATTTCGAAGTAAAGAACACGTTCGATATCACGTAGAGGGATATCCATCAGTAGACCGATACGAGACGGTAGCGATTTTAGGAACCAGATGTGAGCTACTGGTGAAGCCAGTTCAATGTGGCCCATACGGTCACGACGAACTTTAGTTTGTGTAACTTCTACACCACACTTCTCACAGATAACACCACGGTGCTTCAGGCGCTTGTACTTACCACAAAGACATTCGTAGTCTTTAACTGGACCAAAGATACGCGCACAGAACAGACCATCGCGTTCAGGTTTGAACGTACGATAGTTGATCGTTTCAGGTTTTTTAACTTCACCGAAAGACCATGAACGGATCATGTCTGGTGAAGATAGACCGATTTTGATTGCATCAAATTCTTCGGTCTTATGCTGTGCTTTTAGAAAGTTTAATAAGTCTTTCACAATCAGCTCCTGTAAGGAGTTAAAAGGAGCTCACTCGCTAAAGTGAGCACCTTCTTCCAAATAATCGCTTTGATTCTCTCGACTTTCATCAAGAGAGAAAAGGATTACTCTTCGTCTTCTAGCTCGATGTTGATACCTAGCGAGCGGATCTCTTTCAACAGTACGTTGAACGATTCTGGCATGCCAGGTTCCATGCTGTGGTTACCGTCTACGATGTTTTTGTACATCTTAGTACGGCCGTTAACGTCATCCGACTTAACCGTTAGCATTTCTTGTAGCGTGTAAGCAGCACCGTATGCTTCTAGTGCCCATACTTCCATCTCACCGAAACGCTGACCACCGAACTGAGCTTTACCACCTAGTGGCTGCTGAGTTACTAGGCTGTACGAACCAGTTGAACGAGCGTGCATCTTGTCATCAACAAGGTGGTTCAGTTTCAGCATGTACATGTAACCAACAGTTACAGGACGCTCAAACGCATCACCTGTGCGACCATCAAATAGCGTTAGCTGACCTGATGTTGGTAGATCTGCTAGCTCAAGAAGTGCTTTGATTGACTCTTCTGGAGCGCCATCAAATACAGGAGTCGCGATTGGTAGACCGCCACGCAAGTTCTTGATCAGAGTACGTACTTCATCATCAGATAGAGAAGCAATGTCTACTTTCTGGCGAGTGTCGCCTAGGTCGTAAACTTTTTGTAGGAACTCACGGAATTTCGCTAGTTCTTGCTGCTCTTTAACCATCTGGTTGATCTTATCACCGATACCTTTCGCAGCCAGACCTAAGTGTACTTCTAGGATCTGACCGATGTTCATACGCGAAGGTACACCCAGTGGGTTAAGTACGATGTCTACAGGCTGACCTTTTTCATCGTATGGCATGTCTTCAACAGGGTTGATCTTAGAGATTACACCCTTGTTACCGTGACGACCCGCCATCTTATCACCAGGCTGAATGCGACGTTTAACCGCTAGGTAAACCTTAACGATCTTCAGTACACCAGGTGCTAAATCATCACCTTGAGTGATCTTACGACGTTTAGTTTCGAACTTCTTATCGAAGTCAGCTTTTAGCTCGTCCCACTGCTCAGCAAGTTGCTCAAGCTGAGTTTGTAGTGCGTCATCTTCTAGCGTTAGTTCTAGCCACTTCTTACGATCAGTAGTGTCTAGTTTCGCTTCAGAGTAACCGCCTTCAATCAATACAGCTTTAACACGGTTTAGAAGGCCGCCCTCAAGAATCTGGAATTCTTCAGTTAGGTCTTTCTTCGCTTCTTTAAGCTGCATCTGTTCGATTTCAAGCGCACGCTTGTCTTTCTCTACGCCATCGCGAGTGAAGACTTGAACGTCGATGATCGTACCTGATACAGAGTTAGGTACACGTAGTGAAGTATCTTTAACATCAGATGCTTTTTCACCGAAGATAGCACGTAGTAGCTTCTCTTCAGGCGTTAGCTGAGTTTCACCTTTAGGTGTTACTTTACCAACTAGGATGTCGCCACCCTTAACTTCAGCACCGATGTAAACAATACCTGACTCGTCTAGTTTAGACAGAGCAGATTCACCTACGTTTGGAATATCAGCTGTGATCTCTTCAGAGCCCAGCTTAGTATCACGCGCCACACAAGTAAGTTCTTGAATGTGGATTGTCGTGAAGCGGTCTTCTTGAACTACGCGCTCAGATACTAAGATCGAGTCTTCGAAGTTGTAACCGTTCCAAGGCATGAACGCGATACGCATGTTTTGACCAAGCGCTAGCTCACCTAGGTCTGTCGAAGGACCATCAGCAAGCACGTCACCGCGTGATACAGGTTCACCTGGCATCACACATGGGCGTTGGTTAATACATGTGTTCTGGTTAGAACGTGTGTATTTAGTCAGGTTGTAGATATCGATACCAGCTTCACCTGGTACTAGCTCTTCTTCGTTTACTTTAACAACGATACGAGAAGCATCTACTGACTGGATTACACCACCACGTTTCGCAACTGCAGTTACACCTGAGTCAACGGCTACGTTACGTTCAATACCAGTACCAACAAGCGGTTTGTCAGCTTTCAGTGTCGGAACTGCCTGACGTTGCATGTTCGCACCCATCAATGCACGGTTCGCATCATCGTGTTCTAGGAACGGGATAAGCGATGCAGCGATAGATACAACCTGGTTTGTCGCAACGTCCATGTACTGAGCGTGCTCACGAGGGTGTAGACCAGATTCACCTTTCTGACGAGCTGTGATCAGCTCATCTGCAAAAGTACCATCTTCGTTTAGCTTAGCGTTCGCCTGAGCGATAACGAATTGGCCTTCTTCGATTGCAGATAGGTAATCTACTTCGTCTGTTACTACGCCATCTACAACGCGACGGTATGGTGTCTCTAGGAAACCGTACTCGTTACAACGCGCAAACGCAGATAGAGAGTTGATCAGACCGATGTTTGGACCTTCAGGCGTTTCGATAGGACATAGACGACCGTAGTGAGTTACGTGTACGTCACGTACTTCGAAGCCAGCACGTTCACGAGTTAGACCGCCAGGACCCAATGCAGAAATACGACGCTTGTGCGTTACTTCTGATAGCGGGTTGTTTTGGTCCATGAACTGTGAAAGCTGTGAAGAGCCAAAGAATTCTTTAACTGCCGCAGAAATTGGCTTCGCGTTGATCAAGTCTTGAGGCATGATTGCGTCAAGATCGCCTAGGCTTAGACGCTCTTTAACTGCACGCTCAACACGTACTAGACCTACACGGAACTGGTTCTCAGCCATTTCGCCTACAGAACGGATACGACGGTTGCCTAGGTGGTCGATATCGTCCACTTCGCCCTTACCGTTACGGATCGCGATCAGCTTCTTCATCACTTCGATGATATCAGTTTCATCTAGTGTGCCTTGCTCTTGAGCATCTTCACGGCCGATAGAGCTGTTGAACTTCATACGACCAACAGTCGATAGATCGTAACGCTCTTCAGAGAAGAATAGGCTTTCGAATAGAGCTTCTGCAGCTTCTTTTGTTGGCGGCTCACCAGGGCGCATCATGCGGTAGATTTCTACCAATGCAGAAATACGATCAACCGTGCTGTCGATACGTAGTGTTTCTGACATGAATGGACCGTGGTCTAGATCGTTCGTAAATAGAACTTCTAGCGCTTTGTGCCCAGCCTGAGATAGGTTCGCTAGTGCTTCCAGGCTGATTTCCTGGTTAGCGTTAACAATGATCTCGCCAGTTGCTTCATTGATGTAATCTTTTGATGCAACTTTACCTACGATGTACTCAACTGGTACTTCGATGTGATCAACACCATCTTTTTCTAGTTGGCGGATATGACGAGCTGTTACGCGACGACCTTGCTCAACGTAAACTTTACCATTCGCTTCGATGTCGAATGACGCAGTTTCACCACGTAGACGATCTGGAACCAACTCCATCAATAGAGTTTGGTCTTTCACTTCGAAGTTCACTTTCTCGAAGAAGAGATCTAGGATTTCTTCTGTCGACTTACCTAGTGCACGAAGAATGATCGATGCTGGTAGCTTACGACGGCGGTCGATACGAACGTACAAGTTATCCTTAGGATCAAACTCGAAATCAAGCCATGAACCACGGTAAGGAATAACACGTGCGTTGTATAAAACTTTACCTGAAGAGTGGGTCTTACCCTTATCGCTGTCGAAGAACACGCCTGGGCTTCGGTGCAGCTGGGATACGATAACCCTCTCGGTACCGTTAATTACGAAGGTACCATTGTCTGTCATGAGTGGAATTTCACCCATGTAGACTTCTTGTTCTTTAATGTCTTTTACAGTACCTGCTGGCGCGTCTTTATCAAAGATAACTAGGCGTAGTTTTACACGTAGTGGCTTTGAGTAAGTTACACCGCGGATTTGACATTCTTTAACGTCAAAAACTGGCTCACCAAGACGGTAGCTAACGTATTGCAGCTCAGAATTGCCGTTGTAGCTCTGAATCGGGAATACAGAACGGAAAGCGGCTTCAAGACCGTATTGACCTTCAGGATCCTGTTCGATGAATTTGTCGAACGAATCGAGCTGGATCGATAGCAGGTATGGAATGTCCAAAACTTGTGGACGAGTACCAAAGTCCTTACGGATGCGCTTTTTCTCGGTATAAGAGTAAACCATGGGGTTCCTCAGCTCGCTGATAAGTGACCCAAACTGTCCGCCCGCTCCTAGTTACTTAAGGGGGGTAAGGGACAGTGACTAATATAGCTGTTTACTGTAGTGACATTTCATTTCGTAAGAATGAAATGTTTTTTGCATGGATATCAGGCGCTTAAACAGCGGGAAAATTCGCCTATACCCTACAGCGCAAAAAGGCCGGTGGTTAAAAAACCACCAGCCAATTAGCCGTTAGGCTAAGAAACTATGCAATAATTACTTAACAGCAACAGTTGCACCAGCTTCTTCTAGCTGAGCTTTAAGAGCTTCAGCTTCTGCTTTCTCAACACCTTCTTTAAGAGGTGCTGGAGCGCCGTCTACAAGAGCTTTAGCTTCTTTAAGACCTAGGCCAGTTGCGCCACGTACTGCTTTGATTACAGCAACTTTGTTACCGCCAGCAGCTTCTAGGATTACGTCGAATTCAGTTTGCTCAGCAGCAGCTTCGCCGCCAGCAGCGCCGCCAGCTACAACAGCAGCAGCAGCAGAAACACCGAATTTCTCTTCCATTGCTTCGATTAGTTCAACAACTTGCATTACAGACATTTCTGCAACTGCGTCTAGGATTTGCTCGTTAGTAATAGACATAACAATTCTCTTTTAAGTCAACAATAAGTTTATTAAGCAACCAGTAAAAAGCAAGGCTTATGCCGCTGCTTCTTGTTTTTGATCGCGGATAGCTGCGATAGTACGCGCCAGCTTGCCAGCCGAAGCTTCTTTCATGCACATCATTAGGCGTGCAATTGCTTCGTCGTAAGTTGGTAGTGTTGCTAGTACTTCAGCGTCAGTTAAAGCGCCTTCATAAGCAGCAGCTTTGATCTCGAAATCTTTGTTCTCTTTAGCGAAGTCTTTGAAAAGACGCGCTGCAGCACCTGGGTGCTCATTAGAGAATGCGATTAGTGTAGGACCAGTGAAAGTGTCAGTTAGACACTCGTACTCAGTACCTTCAACCGCACGACGAGCAAGAGTGTTACGAACAACTCTCATGTAAACGCCAGCTTCACGAGCTTGTTTACGTAGAGAAGTCATCGCGCCAACTTGAACGCCACGAGAATCAGCTACAACTGCAGAAAGTGCACCACTGGCAGCTTCGTTGACTTCAGCAACAATTGCTTTTTTGTCTTGAAGGTTTAAAGCCATCTTGGATTTACTCCTGGTTGTCGTTACACCACTCACTATCATCACGACAGTGAGAGCTATTGAGGTGCTTCCCCAGAAGAAAGTTAACTATATTACATAGAGCTTTCTGTCAGTTCGGGCACCATCTACGTAGGATAATTAAGTTTGCTTTTACACAAACACCTACGGTCTTGGACGGAGACTGGGTCTTAATTCATTTCGAACTAGGAGACAGTTCAAAGAACCAAAGTTCAGCCCCAACCACAAATATTAGGCGCAAAATTATACACTAATTTTGCGCCTAAGCAAATAAATTATGCTTGAGTGTTCAGGCTAGCCTGATCAACAGCAACACCAGCACCCATAGTAGTAGAGATGCTTACTTTCTTCAGGAAAGTACCTTTCGCTGAAGATGGCTTAGCTTTCTTCAGAGCAACTAGAAGTGCTTCTAGGTTCTCTTTGATCTGCTCAGCAGAGAAGTTTGCTTTACCGATAGTAGTGTGGATGATGCCGTTTTTGTCGTTACGGTAACGAACCTGACCAGCTTTAGCGTTTTTAACTGCTTCAGCAACGTTAGGAGTTACAGTACCAACTTTAGGGTTTGGCATAAGACCGCGAGGACCTAGGATAGTACCTAGTTGACCTACAACGCGCATTGCATCTGGAGAAGCAACAACTACGTCAAAGTTCATTTCGCCTTTCTTAACTTGCTCAGCAAGATCTTCCATACCTACGATGTCTGCGCCAGCTTCTTTAGCTGCTTCAGCGTTAGCACCTTGAGTGAACACTGCAACGCGGATTTCGCGGCCAGTACCGTGAGGTAGTACAGTTGCACCACGTACGTTCTGGTCAGATTTACGAGCATCAATGCCTAGGTTAACAGCAACGTCTACAGACTCAACGAATTTCGCAGTCGCTAGTTCTTGAAGAAGAGCAACAGCTTCGTTGATTTCGTATTCTTTAGTTACGTCAACTTTTTCGCGGATTACGCGCATGCGCTTAGTTAGTTTTGCCATCTTATTAACCCTCTACCACTAGGCCCATTGAACGAGCAGTACCAGCGATAGAACGCTTCATCGCTTCGATGTCAGCACCAGTCATATCAGCAGCTTTAGTTTCTGCGATTTCTTGGATTTGAGCGTCAGTTACAGTACCAACTTTTTCAGTGTTTGGACGACCTGAACCAGACTTAACGCCAGCAGCTTTCTTAAGAAGAACTGCAGCAGGTGGAGTCTTAGTTACGAACGTGAAAGAACGGTCGCTGTATACTGTGATAACTACTGGAGTTGGTAGACCTTTCTCAATAGATTCTGTTTTTGCGTTGAACGCTTTACAGAATTCCATGATGTTCACACCGTGTTGACCTAGTGCAGGACCTACTGGTGGACTAGGGTTAGCCATACCAGCAGCAACTTGTAGCTTGATGTAAGCTTCAACTTTCTTAGCCATGATAATTCCTAAGTTTGGGTACAAACGCTAATCGCGGATCAGCTCCCCGTTTGTGTAAGAAACTTTTTACTTCACTTGAAGTAAAAAGGCGCGAAATTATAGTCATAATCCGCGCCTTATACAACCCTAAAAAGGTGATTTTTTATACTCTTTAACGAAGAGTCTTAGTCCAGCTTTTCAACCTGACCAAATTCAAGCTCAACTGGTGTCGCACGACCAAAGATCGAGACAGACACTTTCAGGCGGCTCTTCTCGTAATCCACTTCTTCAACAGTACCGTTGAAGTCAGCAAATGGACCTTCGTTAACACGTACCACTTCACCCGCTTCGTACATTGTACGTGGACGAGGCGCTTCACTCGCTTTCTCAAGACGATTAAGAATCGCGTCAGCCTCTTTATCCGTGATAGGTGCCGGACGGTCTGAGGTACCACCAATGAAGCCCATGACACGCGGCACACTGCGTACTAGGTGCCATGATTCATCGTTCATAATCATCTGAACAAGGACGTAACCTGGGAAGAACTTACGCTCAGATTTGCGACGCTGACCCGCGCGCATTTCTACTACTTCTTCAGTAGGAACCAGTACTTCACCGAATAGCTCTTCCATGCCGTGCATTTTGATATGCTCGCGCAGAGATTGAGCTACACGACCTTCAAATCCAGAGAAGGCTTGAACCACATACCAGCGTTTTTTTGGAGCTTCACTCATGAATAAAAACCCTCTATACCCCAGTTGCTAGAGCTACTAGACGAACCATAATTCCGTCAATACCCCATAGCACTAGAGCCATTACAATACTTACAGCTAAAACGATCAGTGTTGTTTGCATGGTTTCTTGGCGAGTAGGCCAAACAACTTTACGTACTTCCATACGCGATTCTTTTGCAAAACTGATCGCTGCTTTACCTTTAGTCGTTGTTGCTGCAACGCCTAAGGCAGCTGCAATAAGAACAACAACGCCTGCAGCACGAACCACTACAGACATTTCACCATACAGGTAATTACCCACAACAGCGGCAGCTGCCAATACGAAAGCGGCTAACCACTTAAACGTATCTGCTGCGTTTGAGCTATCAGGAGTTTCAGCATTATTTGCTTTCATAAAACCAACCTGTTACAAGTCTTAATATAGACGACAACAACCCCGCTGTTGCAGGGCAAACTCCATATCGCTGAAAAAATCAGCGTACTCTTCTTAAGATTAAGCATCTTTGCTTAATCTTGCTCTGCGCCCAACCCACTTCTGAACAAGAAAACAGCAAAAATAATGTTGAGTGCAGAAAAAGGGCATCAAATGATGCCCTTTTTGCTACTGGTTCGTCAAATCTAATTCAAGATTTTCCGAAAGCATCGCTAATTCGCTATGAATTAGTCGAAGATCTTAGCGTTCAAATTTTTCTTTAGACATGAGTGGTCCCTCTAGGTACGGATTTAGGTGGCCCAAATTGACCACGCAACCAAAAAAAGAATAATTGGTAAATCTAATATCAAAAGGAAATAAACTTGAGAGCTGGTGCTGATAGGCAGACTCGAACTGCCGACCTCATCCTTACCAAGGATGCGCTCTACCACCTGAGCTATATCAGCACTCAAATTAGAGTGGAGCGGGCAGCGGGAATCGAACCCGCATCATCAGCTTGGAAGGCTGAGGTAATAGCCATTATACGATGCCCGCAACACGTAACTCTGAGAGCTATTTCCTAAAGAATATGGTGGAGGGGGACGGATTCGAACCATCGAAGGCAGTGCCGGCAGATTTACAGTCTGCTCCCTTTGGCCACTCGGGAACCCCTCCAAATTTTCAAGCCATTCAGACTACTAAAGGAAAGAATGGTGCCGACTACCGGAATCGAACTGGTGACCTACTGATTACAAGTCAGTTGCTCTACCTACTGAGCTAAGTCGGCATAAGTGGTGCGCATTCTATTGAATGATTTTCGAGGTTGCAATAGTAATTTTAAAAAAAATCATAAAATTCGATTTTTTAGATTCGTTTGCTGTAAATTCGTACAAACTTGGCTTTTTTAAAGTAAACTTCGACCTTTGTCGTTTGCTTTGAAGTTCGCTTGATGTATGTTCTTGCTTCTACTAAACCAAGGATAAAAGAGACCCATGAGTCCATTTTTGTCATTTGACCGTGCAAACTGGGCCGAGTTAAGAAACTCTGTACCGATGACACTTTCTGAAGACGACTTGACTGCGCTTCAGGGCATTAATGAAAACCTAACCATGGAGGAAGCGGTAGAAATCTACCTTCCTTTGTCTCGTCTTTTGAATCTGTACGTCCAAGCCCGTCAAAGCCGCAACTCTGTATTACAACAATTCTTGAATACGGAAGAACATGCCCCTCCTTTTGTGATTGGTATCGCCGGCAGTGTCGCTGTAGGCAAAAGTACGACAGCTCGTATTCTGACCGCATTGCTTTCTCGTTGGGAGAATCATCCCAAAGTGTCCTTGGTCACTACAGATGGCTTTCTATATCCGAAAAAGGTACTAGAAGAACGCGGTATCATGCATCGTAAAGGGTTTCCTGAGTCCTATGATATCAAACGTTTAGTTGAGTTTATGTCTGACGTTAAAGCGGGTAAGCCGGATCTTGAAGTACCTATTTACTCCCACATCACGTATGACATTACGGACGAACTAAGAAAAGTTGATAGACCGGATGTTCTTATCATTGAAGGTTTAAACGTTCTACAAAGTGGAATGGATTATCCGCATGATCCACATCGCGTCTTTGTCTCTGATTTTTTGGATTTTTCGATCTATGTCGATGCTGAAACAGAGACAATTGAACAGTGGTATGTGGAACGATTTTTAAAGTTTCGCCAAGGGGCTTTTACTAAACCCGGTTCTTATTTTAGTCACTACACGCAACTGTCAGTCGATGAAGCAAAGCAAAAAGCGAAACAAATTTGGCATGATATTAATGGGCTCAACTTGGAGCTAAATATTCTTCCCACCCGAGAAAGAGCCCATTTGATTCTACACAAAGGCGTCAACCACTTGGTTGATAAGGTGTCTTTACGAAAGTAATTGAACGTCAATCGCTTTTACGCAACGAGATTTCCCCACCAATGTAAGTCTCTGGCCCTTGCGAGGTTTCGAGTAATATCCCGCCTTGATGATCGATGCCGCGTACGACGCCGTGCACCTCTCTAGGTCCGATGAGCAGCTTGACTTGACGATTGAGAAAGTTATCTAATCGATTCCAACGTTCGACAAAGCTGGTAAGCCCTTTCAGTTCATACTCGATAAGTGCGGAATTCCAATGCTTGATAAGCGTCGTCGCTAGGACATTTCTATCGATCACGAGACTCTCGTTTACCTGATTCAATGTTGTCCATGGTTGATCAATCTCAGGTTGCTCATCAGGCATTCCAATATTGAGCCCCATCCCAATCACAAGATGAGCAGCACCACCGGCCTGCCCTGACATCTCCACTAAGATTCCTGCCAGTTTTTTATCTTGATAATACAGGTCATTTGGCCACTTGAGTTTAACGCCTTGTATGCCCATTTCTTCTAGTGCTTCCACTGCGGCAATACCAATAACAAGGCTTAAGCCCATTGCCGCGGCCATTCCCGCATCTAATCGCCAGTACATGGATAGGTATAAGTTAGAGCCAAATGGAGAGATCCATTGTCTACCGCGGCGACCACGTCCTTGTGCTTGATACTCAGCTATACAAACACGGCCCTTTTCTGACTCTGCAACTCTATCAAGCAAATACTGGTTGGTTGAGTTGATCACAGGAACAAGCTCAACAAGTGACTCCGCACTAGCAGTAAGGAGAGCTTCATCTAGCAACTGCAATGGTGATGCCAACTGGTAACCGCGCCCTTGCACTCGATAAATATCAATGCCCCACTCACTAAGACCTTTAATATGCTTAGCTATTGCCGCTCTGGATACATTCAGGGCTTCGCCCAGCGCCTCTCCAGAATGAAACTCGCCGTTACTTAATGACTTTAAGATATGAAGTTTCGTAGAGTGATCTTTTCTCATCTTAACGCCTCGATCTGAGCCAGGTTGGTTTCCCCGGTACGGTTCAGAAATCGAACTTCATGCTCAAGTTCTATTTGGTATTTATCCCACACTGCCTGCTTCACTAGGGAAGCAAGTGCGACAACATCATCGGCACTGCAGTTGTCCATGTTGGTCAAAACCAAGGCTTGCATGGGGTTGACCTGTGCACCATGCACAGACTTCCCCTTTAATCCGCACTGATCAATCAGCCAACCAGCCGCGACTTTCATTCCGCCAGGAGTTGGATAGGCCACGATATTAGTATGTTGCCTCATGAGCCGATCATAATGATCTTGAGTGATCACTGGGTTTTTAAAGAAACTTCCTGCGTTACCTACCTTGACTGGATCCGGCAGTTTCTCCGTTCGCACTTGGCAAACTCGCTCGAAGATTGTTGCTGGGCTAAGTTGTTCTTTCGGAATATCTTTTAAAGGACCATATTGATTAATCGGTTGCCATTGCTTAGCCAACTTAAGCCCTAGTGCAGTAATAAAGCACTTTTCATGCAAAGCGTGTTTAAAAATGGAGTCTCGGTAGCCAAAGTTACAGTCTCTGGCGCTCATTCTTCTATTTTCAAATGTAGTTAGATCAAGAACATCCACGTAGTCACAAATGTCTTTTAGCTCTAGTCCATAGGCTCCAATGTTTTGAATAGGAGCCGAGCCTGCACAGCCAGGGATCAGGGCTAGGTTTTCTAACCCACCAATTCCCTGACTCACACACCAGGAAACCAAATCAGGCCAGTCTTCACCACCTGCAATATGCAATAGGTATTGGTCATCCGTTTCCGTCACATTTTTACCCATGAGTCGATTAACGATCACTAACCCGTCAAAATGCTCAGTGAAAAGAACATTACTTCCTTTACCTAAAAAAAGTTTCGGTAAATGGGTGAATCTCGGGTCTTGAAATAGTTGGATAACCTCCTCGAGCGACTCGATGGTCGCTAAATAAGAACACGACTGTTCAATCCCAAAAGTATGGTAAGCCTTAAGGCTTGCATTTGTTTTAATTTGCATAGTAGGTTTGCAACGTCAGATAAGATTCTCTTAAACTGTCGACATTCTACATTAGTTATCTTTTAACCGCAGTGACAATACCTGACTCATTAATCATAGAAGTGTTAAATCCTATCAAGCTCCCTCTCATTAAGAGGTTGTACAAAGCGCATTACCCTTCGGGTCGAGCCAAAAAGGATGAACTGATCATTACAGCGAGCCATAAAGGTGAAATCGTTGCGTTACTACGCTTAAAAACCGTAGATAGATCTCGATTGCTGACGGGAATGCTGGTCATTCCAACACTTAGGGGAACTGGCATTGGAAAAGAACTACTAACTCATTGTAAAAACAATGTTTTCACTGATGGCGATTATTGCTTCGCGTTTACACATCTCGAATCCTATTATTCCAAGCATGGATTCAAAACCATTGATTGCTCTGAGCTACCACACCCGCTAAAAATGGCATTTCAACGCTATGTAGATAGCGGTAAAGATCTCATTCCAATGCAATTCATCTCTTCAACGACATCAAAACGCGCGCTTTTGTAGCCAGGTAAATCATATCTTTGATAAAATGGCAGGTTCGCAATATTGCACTAAACTAAGGTACTCATACCGATATGATAGTAAGTAGGAATCCATTCGAACAGTTGCCAAGTCTCGCTGTCAATCCGGAAGACTTTGATGTTCTGTATTCAGCAGAATCATTCAGGACTCGTCTTTTGGATGCAATCAGCAAAGCAACGTCGCGAATTTACCTAGTCGCTCTATATCTGGAAGATGATGAAGCTGGACGTGAAATTCTCACTGCGCTTTATGAAGCGAAACAGCGCAATCCTGGGTTGGACATCAATATCTGTGTCGACTGGCATCGAGCGCAGCGTGGCCTGATTGGTGCGGAAACATCTGAGGGTAATTCTGCGCTTTACAAAGCGTATGCCAATAAGTACCAACACCCGATCCCTGTCTATGGTATACCTGTGCGTGGCAGAGAGGTTTTTGGGGTACTGCATTTAAAAGGCTTCATTGTCGATGATACTGTCATCTACAGTGGAGCAAGCTTAAATAATGTTTATCTGCACTATCACGAACGCTATCGCTTTGATCGTTACCATGTGATTCGACATGAGTCTCTAGCTAATTCAATGGTGCAATTCATTCAGGAAGAGATGATTGCTCACCCTGCTGTCAATGATCTTGCTGGAAAAGATAAGCCAGAAACCAAAGAAATTAAGTCGGCGATTCGTCAACTGAGAGCTTCACTTGCTCAAGCTAATTATAAGTTTGAAGACCAACCACCAACAGAGGAAAGTGTAAAAATCACCCCACTAGTTGGTCTAGGCAAACGCCGCAATCTGCTCAATCAACAGATTGTAAAGTTACTAGCGGCCGCCCAAAACGAAATCTTTATCTGTACGCCTTACTTTAACTTCCCTAAAGCGCTGCATCGTGAAGTGAAGCGAGCCATGAAACGCGGTGTGAAAGTAACTATTGTTGTGGGCGACAAGACAGCAAACGACTTTTATATTGCCCCTGAGGAAGACTTTAAAACCATTGGCGGACTTCCATATCTGTATGAAGTAAACCTACGCCGCTTTGCGAAAGCAAATGAAGCGAATATCGCTGCGCGTAAACTGTCAATTCACCTCTGGAAGCATGACAATAATAGCTTCCATCTCAAAGGGATTTGGGTTGATAAACGCTATATGCTACTGACGGGGAATAACTTAAATCCTCGGGCTTGGTCACTTGATCTAGAAAATGGGCTTCTCATCCAAGACAATTATGCGAAACTCACTGATAAGTTCGAAGATGAGGTTTCGCGTATCCTTGAGCATACCCATCTTATCTGTACTTATAAACAGTTAGAAAAAGTGGAAGATTATCCGATAGGGGTGCAGCGGTTAGTAAGAAAAATAACCCGCCTAAAAGCAGATGGGGTTTTAAAACGCATCCTGTAAGCATAATTAACTTCAAAGCTCAGCATTTTCCTGCTGGGCTTTTTTATTATTCCTAGATCCAACAGCTTAATACTCTATTAGACCTCTGTTAGTAGACCTCTGTTAGTAGGCTTCAGTAAATAAACTTGCGAGACACAACTGAACCCAAAACACAACAACCTAGAATCTAGAAAGGTAATACATGCGTAAGTGGCTAGGTGCTTAATAACTCAGCCTTCCGCTCTTACTCTTTCCCACACTACACTAGTGAATAATCTTTCTAACACGTAATAAAGGGGAGCTTTAATGAGTCAGCATAGGGAATAAAAACTAGCGCTCGAGACTGGGATCCTGTTCAGCAGAAACCACACAGAACTGCGCAACACCTCACTCATGACAGGGCTTAGAAAGCATAGCGAAGAGG
>CCKK01000008.1 GCA_001048675.1 Vibrio diabolicus
TGCTAAGGTGTGAGCAACGCACCTCACCAATATTTGCCTAACGCCTTGCTAAGGTGTGAGTAACGCAATACCGAAGCCGCTGCATACCGCCTTAAACACCAAAACCAACGCATAGTAAAAATGCCACGCGTTACGAATCACTCTTAAGCAATTTGTTAGTACATGCGCTACTTCTATTTGTGCGCTCCAAGATATTGAAAAGTAGAATCATATGAAAGGCTTTGAACACTGAAGTGAGACGGGCAGCTACAAAACTTTACCGCCATTGAGAAACGTGAGTTGGCTAGAAGAAAAACGCACTGAACAGCCCTACTTTCACTTGCTTCAAATTAGAAAAGGATTCTTTCCTCGTACTTCAACAGCCACACCAAAAGTAACCAAGGTTATCTCAAAAGCCACCACGAAAATGAAGAAGCGTCAAAGAAATAGGCTAAGAGTTAGAAGCCGTAAACGGTGAAATCAAAGCGAACACTCCGCATATAGTGCCACCGGAAAAAACGTGAAAGGCACTAACTGAAAGGTGTAAATGCGAGCGCCAAAACAGATAAACACCAAAACTTATGACCTTTGATGTCAAACCCGTACTAACGCCCAATTAAGGTGTGAGGCACGCAATACCGATGCTTCCGCATACCACCTTAATCACTCAAACCGACGCATAGTAAAAATGCCACGCGTGCCGAATCACTCTTAAATTGTTTGTTATGCATATCACCTTTCTCGGATTTCAACAGTGTAATCGGGCGCATCTTCCCATTTGATTGTTTTCACGGCTCCAGTGCAGCCACTACGTGTCGTTCTATAACTTGTAATACCGGTAACCTTTTTATCCGTAAACCAAATAATTTTATGATCGTTATATCCGAAACCCGCTCCAGAGACACAGTATTGCCAAGCTTCTTTTTGCTGTTCAAATTGTCGATCATAAGGGAGCCCCAAAACATCTATTACTTTCTCTTTTGAATCTCCGGCATCAATTAGGATCGTTTTATTATCTAGAGTACCGCACCCACCTATGACAGCTGATATCAGGAGGGGCAACAAGAATTTTTTCATTAGTTTCTATCTCATATATCGATGTGTATGCATAACGCCCTGCTAAGGGGTGAGCAACGCAACACTGAAGCCGCCGCATACCGCCTTAATCACTAAAATCAACGCATAGTAAAAATGCCACGCGTTGTGAATCCCTCTTGAGCAGTTTGTTAGTCGCGAGGCACCGAGCGACAATTTTAAGCCGAACTAAACTTTGCGAACAACAAACTTTATGTGTTTTGATGCTGTTAAGTCAGGCGTGGTCTCAAAGCGGCTACTCAATGAAACCACTTAGAAAAAACAGCGCCGCAGAAAACGGACTGACAACACCAAAAAGCGCCTTTGGAAAGCCAATCTCACAGTGCGGACTTTCAACAAAGTCACTGAAACCACGTGGAACTTATCACACCAGAGAAAACGTTCTTTCAGCGAGTAAATCAGCTTTTGAACCAACAAACATACCGAGCAAAGTTGCAACCAAAAACAAATTCTCGATTGACCTGCTCTGTCAGCACCAAAGAACTAAACAACCGCTAGGACATTTGCAAAACTTTGGACTTTAAATTTAAACAGCTGAAACTGAGTTTTGACCATCGACGATGAATCTGTATACCAAACAAACAGCTGCCAAATTTTGAGCTCAGAAACATGATTTTGATTGCTAGCTTTTTCTGGCGACTAACGCCGCATTAAGGTGTGAGCAACGCTACCACCAAACCTAAACCATTGCACCGTAAACACAAAACCCAACCTTAAATTGAAAATGCCAAGCGTTGGGAATCACTCTTAAATGCTTTGTTATGGCGATGAACTCAAAGTTAGCTCTTGTATATCAATTTGGTCTACTTCCCTACCCAATCTCCGCTTGTACTCGACTAAACGATTAACTGGGATGACTGGCAACTCGATACCTTGATAATCTTTAAGAACTGATTCTGAAAAGTAGATTTCAAGCTGGTGCCAAGAACCATCTTGACGTGATTGTATCTTCGTATGTTGAGACAAACCGATTTCAATTTTTTGACTTTGGTAAACCAACTGGAAATACTCTAAATCCCAACCATATTCGGCATAATGAGCTAACGGCTTTGATATGTATTTTGCTACATGCGATAACACCTTGTCTGCGTCAGAGTTATGAATATAAAGATCTATATCTGCGATTTCCCGACTACCACCATGAATGGTTGCCGCTAACCCACCGACTATTTGATACTCCACATCCTCTGCATCCAAGATTTCTTTGAGCCACTGCAAGGCTACTTTAACTTTATCACTCATCTAGTTCCCTTAGCTGAATTTTGCCCTGCGCCATAACGCCCAATTAAGGTGTGAGGCACGCAATACCAATGCTGCAGCATACCACCTTAATCACCAAAACCGACGCATAGTAAAAATGCCACGCGTGCCGAATCACTCTTAAATTGTTTGTTAGTACGCTGCTCTAAAACCTTTTGGTTTACACCAAGATATTGAAATATAGCACGAAACTGTTGGCTTAAAACGCTGAAGCTAAAGGGACAACTGCCAAACTAGAACTCAACCTCAAAACGTAAGTTGGCTAGAAGAAAAACACGCCAAACTACCCTATTTTGACCAGCTTCAAATTAGCAAAGGATTCGGTCACCGAACTTTGACAACCACACCAAAGTACAGAATTGAATGCTAAAAAGCCAACAACACAAAAGAAACCGCGCCAGAGAAATAGCCCAAAAGTTAGAAGCCGTAAACAGTGAAGACAAAGCGAAAACTCCACATATAGTGCCACCGGAGAGAACGTGAAAGGCACATTTGACCAGGTGTAAAGCTAGGAAGCGAAACCAATAAACACCAGAAATTTTACCGTTGATGCCAATCCAGTACTAACGCCCTGTTAAGGGGTGAGCAACGCAATACAAAAGCCGCCGCATACCACCTTAAACACTAAAACCAACGCATAGTGAAAATGCCACGCGTTGCGAATCCCTCTTGAACAGATTGTTAGCTGTGTACTACAACACTAGCATTAAAATCAAAGGTCCCAAAACTGCAACTACCATCATCAAAAACCAGAGATAAATCATCAATGATAGGTAGAGCGAAAATGTCCCTTTTACAGCATTTTCCAGCTCGATACCTCTATTGTTCTGTAAAAAGTACGCTAACTCTGCCCTAGGAATAGAGCCAGCAACTTTTCGAAACTTAAGCTTCAAAAGCATAAGACCCATTGAGGTAGGCACACTAAGCGCCAACAGATACAACATGTAAGACATGAAGGTGTTTTCGGGAGATTTGTTACCTGAAACTATAACCGCAATAATGATGACTAAGAGTAGAGAGGAAAAACCTTTAAATGATGAAAAGACTGAGTCTCGCGTTTTAACATGTAGCCAAAATAACGGCTTATCGATTATTTTCATTTATTTCTCAAACAGCTAACGCCCTGTTAAGGTGTGAGCAACGCAATACCGATGCCACCGCATACCACCTTAAACACTAAACGTAACGCATAGTAAAAATGCCACGCGTTGCGAATCACTCTTAAACAGTTTGTTAACCCTCACTTTTTACCATTATCGATTTTAATTCGTCTATTGATAGCGGTGGGCTTTTGGTATGAAGCATTGCATGGCAATTAGGGCAAACTGGCACTAGATCCTTTGTTGGCTTAACTTCATAATTTTCTGATATCCCAGCCAATGGCTTGATATGATGCACATGTATGAAGCCCTTACCGATCTCACCATAAACTTCTAAGAACGAGAAGCCACATACTTTACAACTGTAACCATGTTTATCAAGACACGCTTGCCTTGCTTTGGGGCATCGCTCATAGGAGTTAACTGTAACTTGCTTTTTTGCTCCCTCAGTGAAAATGCTGTTATCGACTATTTCACCGGAAAAGTTTTGGTCTGCTTCGACCTCCTTACGCCATGCATATTCAGGTACAGTCGACAAACGTCGCTTAGCTTCATTGATCTCTATTTCAGTGAAAAGCGATTTGAATTCAGGTTTAAGTACGGAATATTCCATAGATAATTCCGGACGTCCCACTTCTATCAAAGTTTGGAAGCCACCTTGGGTGGTATCTATTTTTGACAACGCTTTCTTCGCATGTAAAACAGCACCATTTTTTCTTACAGACCTCAGGTAGTAATTAGCCCAATATCCAGTAGCTCTACCCACAACTCGATAAAGGGATTCCAATTCATGTTGAAATAGTTCTTCCTTACTCATAATTTCCTCGTGAGGGTTAACGCCCTGTTAAGGTGTGAGCGACGCAATAATTTCCTCGTGAGGGTTAACGCCGCATTAAGGTGTGAGCAACGCTACCACGAAACTTAACCATACCACCATAAACACAAAACCCAACGATGGAATGAAAAATGCCAAGCGTTGGGAATCACTCTTAAATGCTTTGTTAGCATGTTGTTTCCACAACAAATGCGTTGACTTGTGAGCGTGTAGTGAAACGTACTTTATTGCCCTGAAAATCACTGAACAATTGCTGATGAAACTGCCGTGAGCTTTTGGACTCTCGAACCGTGTATTCAGAAGCCCATTTCAATAACTCTCGAAAATTCTTCTCCGCCTGTTCCACATCAAGTTGCTTTGAGCTCTCTGAACCACGAGCATGCAGAGAACTCTCACACACGGACCACTCCAAATCCAAGAACAACAGCGTATCAGCGGAAGGAATGAGCTGTTCCGCTAAGGCACCAAATACCCCTTCAACCACCCAGCTATGTTGAGAACGTAAACTAACAATTTCATTTTCGATTGCTCTAGGAGAGCGTTTCCGGTTATAGCCACCTGGCTCCCATACAATCGAGTCCAAGTTAACTTCTTGCAACTGGAGCTTTCGAGACAACAGATCTGACAACCAACTCTTACCTGAACCAGAATTGCCAATGATGAGAATTTTCTTCATGTTGCTCCTACATGCTAACGCCCTGCTAAGGGGTGAGCAACGCAATACAAAAGCCGCCGCAAACCACCTTAATCACTAAATTCAACGCATAGTAAAAATGCCACGCGTTGCGAATCCCTCTTGAGCAGTTTGTTAGTCGCGAGGCACCGAGCGACAATTTTAAGCCGAACTAAACTTTGCAAACAACAAACTTTATGTGCTTTGATGCACTTAAGTCAGGCGTAGTCTCAAAGCGGCTACTCAATAAAACCACGTGGAACTTACCACACCAGAGAAAACGTCATTTCAGCGAGTAAATCGGCTTTTGTACCCAACAAACTCACCGAGCGGATTTGCAACCAAAAACAGACTCTCGATTGCCCTGCTCTGTCTGCACCAAAGAACAAAAAACCGCTTGGACACTTGCAAAACTTTGGACTTAAAACTGCTGAAACTGAGTTTTGACCATCGACGATGAATCTGTATACCAAACAAACAGCTGCCAAATTTTGAGCTAAGAAACATGATTTTGATTGCTAGCTTTTTCTGGCGACTAACGCCCTGTTAAGGTGTGAGCAACGCAATACCGATGCTTCCGCAAACCACCTTAACCACTAAACACAACGCATAGTAAAAATGCCACGCGTTGCGAATCACTCTTAAACAGTTTGTTAAATTCGTTCTAACGTATACATGCCCAACTTTCTAATTTCATGGAGTAGAGGCTTTACAGACTCTCGACACTCAAAATAAAGAGAACATGTATCGTCATAACCTTGTACGAAAACAGCCCGATATTCTGGAATTACGAGCTGCAAAGCATCAGCATCCGTAACTGAAAACCTAGATAAACGGCGGACAAACAAAGAACTGTTTCTTGGCTCCTTAAATATCAACCGACTAACAGATCTATATTTGTACTGGTAACACGAAACGTCCTCCGCTAGAAGACGATGAAACAAATGCCAACGCAGGTCGATATCGGCTTGTTGGTCTAACGAACGATTAGTAAAATATTGCTCAAACTCTTCTCGTGTTAACCAATGATCGAACACAGTGATTGCAACACATTGCCAATCTTCAATGCTCTCGTTCGTTTTATTGTCTAGAGCGGAATAAAGTGATTTGAGGCTACCCTGCCCCCCTTTTGATACATTTCGAAATGCTCTCATAAACCCTCAAGAATTTAACGCCCTGTTAAGGGGTGAGCAACGCAATACCGATGCCTCTGCAAACCACCTTAATCGCTAAGACCAACGCATAGTAAAAATGCCACGCGTTGCGAATCCCTCTTGAACAGTTTGTTAGGTGGGATTTTCGCACGCCATAAGCAATGCTTTCAGCTCTAAATTCAATGAAGCCTCACCAATTTTTCTTGCTGAATTTCCCAATTGATTGCGGTAATTACAATCGGCTCCCGCCTCTAATAATAACCTAACACCTTCAATATTCTCATTGATTGCAGCAATCATTAATGGTGAGTTGTAAACATACTCCTGAGTAAGAAGTAAATTGGGATCACCTCCATTATCAAGAAGTAGCTTTAATATTTTGTTATTGGAGAAGTTAGCAGATGCAAAAACTGGGCTATTCCCTTCATAATTCTGTATGTTGGGGAGCGCACCACTTGATAGTAAAGTTTTTACCAGTTCATGGTCACCAAGAAATGACGCCATGAGTAATAGTGACGCTCCACATGAATTGACTGTATTAACGTCCATTCCCTTCTTCAACAAACGTTGAGCATACGAGCTGCTTTTTCCCTCAATCATCTGATAAATTGCGATATTTATAGGACTACTAGGGTCGTTTCTGCTTTTGCAAGAACTTGAATCACTTGTCAAAAACACTATGGATAAAGCTGCTAGTAAAAATCGCTTCAAAATAATCCCTCCTAACGCCCTGTTAAGGTGTGAGCGACTCCGTACCGCGAGAGGCTTTTATAGCTTCTAGAGCTAACTCTACTTTTTTATCCATTCCAATACTCTGCTTATATCGAGAAAAACATAACGCCCTGTTAAGGGGTGAGCAACGCAATACCGATGCCGCCGCATAACACCTTAAACACTAAAAACAACGCATAGTGAAAATGCCACGCGTTGCGAATCCCTCTTGAACAGTTTGTTATGCGATAACTGTAGAGTGCGCAGAGATAACCTGCCAGTTACCCTTTTGCTTTGTCCAAACACGAGAAAATGCAAACTCACCGTTTGCTACAGCCCCATTATAACTGCCTTTGATTTCCGCGTTTACGTAAACCAAAACGACATCCTTCTGAGGTACTACGTGAAGATCATGGAATTGAATCGACTTAATAACTAGTAAGCCTGAGCCATGCAGTGCTATATCGTCTTGTTTGGAAGTTCGATGACCAAGGTGATTAACAAATACCAAGTCATCAGACAATAAGTCTTGCAAGGCAATCGTATCTGAATTGAGCATTGAAGTTTTTAACTTCTCCTCTACTTCAATTATTTCTTTAACTACATTGCTTTCCATACTATCAACTTCCTCATATCGCATAACGCCGCGTTAAGTGGTGAACAACGCCAGCCACCAAACCTAAACCATTGTACCTTAAACACTTAACCTAACTTGGACCGAGGTCGCCAAGCGTTGTGAATCCGCCTTAAACGCCTTGTTATGTTTGTTCTATATTCGCGCGATCACACCAATATTCTGAGTAGCAATCATCCATCCAACATTCAATTCGAACTGTACCGAACTCTTTATATGTATCTAATTCTTCAGAAATAATGATTCGTTCAGCTGACAGTAGATCACTAGCAGAATCTGCTAACTCGTTAAATCCGAACAGATCGACACATTGACTTCCAGTTTAGAGGCTAAGCTTCAAAATACCTTGTTCTTCTTCGCGAACAGCCCTGAGATGGGAGATAAAATCAGGTCTCGCACATTCAAATAGCTTCTTATACTCGCCCATTTATCCTCCGAAAACATAACGCCAAATTAAGGTGTGAACAACGCCGCCACCTTAGCTATAGCATTGTGCCATAAACACTAAACTTGCTTGAAGTGAAAGCGCCAAGCGTTGTGAATCACCCTTAAATTTATTGTTATGTGTATGTTGCATAAATCTCAGAGCACAAGGCATCAGCCCACATAAAACATTTGCTACCACTCTCTAAGCCTTCAGATTCAGCAATATCTCGACCCATATTTGTAAGCTGAATTAAACTAGGCTCAAGGGAAAGGTATAAGTCTCGCCAGATTTGATATTCCATTTTGGATGGTCGTGACTTATTTGGCTCAGGCTCTTTATAAAGAGCTAATTCTTCATTAGCCAAAGATATATTCCCTTTGTGCTTGATGATTAGATGAGTGTAAATTGTCCTCACATTCCCAACCCAAAAATCATTTGGGTTAAGCATCATTGCGATCTCAGAGCCAACACTGATACGCAGATATGGCAGGTTTGAGTCATAGATCGTTTTCGGGACGTGATTCACGTCTTGTGCTGATTTCAGTTTGCTCGCTAATTGAAAAACAGAGGAGGCGGGACTGGCGCTTAATACTTTAGGACCAAGAAAATGCTCAGATGCACTGTAATTACCTTCAGGTAGTTCTATTCCTAAAGCTAACTGACAGTAATCGTCTACTTTTTCGTTTGCAAAATATCTTGTTAGTAATTTATGAGCATTTTCTCTCTTATTGTAGTGCTCAACTACATTTCTAATATTGATTCCTTCAAACAATTTTCTCTCCTTAGTCAATTAATACACATAACGCCTTGCTAAGGTGTGAGTAACGCAATACAAAAGCTACCGCACGACGCCTTAATCACATAAGCCACCGTAAAGTAAAAATGCCACGCGTTACGAATCACTCTTAAGCAATTTGTTAGTACATGCGCTACTTTTATTTATGGACTCCAAGATATTGAAAAGTGGCATGATATGAAAGGCTTTGAACACTGAAGTGAGACGGGCAGCTACAAAACTTTACCGTCATTGAGAGACGAAGGTTGGCTAGAAGAAAAACGCACTGAACGCCCCTACTTTCACTCACTTCAAATTAGAAAAGGATTCGATCCTCGCACTTTGATGGCAACACTCAAAGAAAGATAGGATTCACTTCGGAAGTACAGCGGAAGCGAAAAAGCGCCAAAGAAATAGGCTAAGAGTTAGAAACCGTAAACGGTGAAATCAAAGCGAACACTCCGCATATAGTGCCACCGGAAAGAACGTGAAAGGCACTAACTTTAAGGTGTAAAGACGAGCGCCAAAACAGATTAACACCAAAACTTATAACCTTTGATATCAAACCCGTACTAACGCCCTGTTAAGGTGTGAGCAACGCAATGCCGAAGCCGCCGCATACCACCTTAACCACTAAAACCAACGCATAATAAAAATGCCACGCGTTGCGAATCACTCTTAAACAGTTTGTTAGGTGCGTAGCCAAAGTTGGTAAAAGTCGGTTTCATCGTGCTTGGGATTCTTGCGCACGAACTCCCAACCATGGCGCTTGTAGAATGTGAGAGCTCTATGGTTAGTTCGGCTTACTGAAAGTACAGCACGCAAACAACCCGCTGTACTCAACGCGCTTACAATATAATCCTGCAATTTTGCAGCGAGTCCTGAACCACGAAAATTCGGCTTTAAGTAAATGAGATGCACATAGCCAGTCTCCGGCTCGGGTGAAAAGCTACGAAACTCTAACTGCCCTGCAAACTGACCATCCACAAATATATGGATATAGAACCATCCTGATGTTGCTAGCCGGTCTAATACTCGTTCACGATAACCACTGATGAAGTCGTCGAAACCATCGTAATGCCCAAAACTACAAAAGTATGCATCTTTTCTCGCAGCTACGCACAATTCGAAATCATCAATGTTTATCTGCTGAAAAGCAATTTCCATTCTTACCTTTTCCTTCAAGCACCTAACGCCCAATTAAGGTGTGAGGCACGCAATAACGATGTTTCCGCATACCACCTTAATCACTAAAACCAACGCATAAGTAAAAATGCCACGCGTGCCGAATCACTCTTAAATTGTTTGTTAAGCAGATTAATTTTCAGCGTTTTTGTTATAAAGTTGCTCGACAGCTAACTGAGCATCAACTTGCTCTCCTGAACCGTAATATTCATGTAGTAATAGGAATTTATATGCTAATGCATTTTCAGGATCTATTTTTGTTGTTTTAGCCTCAGAGTCCAAACTATATTTTGACAAAAGATCGCTGTAGCTTTTGTCTTCATCAGAAATACCTAGATACTTTGCGCACATCGAGTGGAAACAGTCAGTTAGGTCTTTATAGAGGTCTTGAGCTAGCGGGGGGAATAGTTTTACCCGCACCAAAGCTTCTCAGAGTATTTGCCGTTGTTTGAGGATCTCTAGTATAGCAACTTACTACAGTACGCAGCCTGTACACTACGATACGAAACTCATCAGGTAAGTAAATAGAAAGCGACGAGATAGCGGCTATCATTTTTTCATCACATTTTAGTCTTTCTTCCTCTAAACGCTCTGAGGAGCCACATCTATTTACGACATAATGCATATAAGTGCTAAATACCATTTTATGTTCTGAGATAGCAGAATTCACTGCCTCAAATAGAGGTAAAACACGTTCTAATTTTACTTTTTCAAACTCGGCTTGCTTTAGTGCAATATCTTTTTGAATCTGTAATGCATTCCCTACTTCTTGCTTTTGTAACTCTAGTCTATTTTTAAACCAACTATCGACAAGAGACTTAAATACAGTTTTCCATAGAATACTGACGACGATAACTAATGTTGCCCACTCACCTAAATTTAGTCTATCTATAATTTCCAACACAAAATCTCCTTATCACCGCTGCTTAACGCCCTGTTAAGGGGTGAGCAACGCAATACCAATGCCGCCGCATACCACCTTAATCACTTAAACCAACGCATAGTGAAGATGCCACGCGTTGCGAATCCCTCTTGAACAGTTTGTTAACTGAGCGCCTTTCAGTTTTCGCCGATTTTTCAGCCACTTTCGCCAAAGCTCGTTTTGCTAATTAATGATTAGCAAAGCTAACTCAAATATGTGTTTAAACAAAAAAATTACCGTTGATCTTTAGTTTGAAATGCGTCTCACAACGCCATACTTCGGCGATGTAAGTGCGCCGAACTAATCGCGAACGCCTTATATTATTAGAAGGCTTTATGCCGCCTTTCACATCAGTAAGCTTAAGTACCAAACTGAAATTAGTCGCATTACCTCAGCTAAGGAAACCGACCGAACACGCTAAACCTCCGAACCTAGAAACCGTATCAATGTGCTTTCGTATTTTCTGTGCCAGTTAACGCCCAATTAAGGTGTGAAGCACGCGACTACGACACTCAATTTGACCACTGTATTCACTGGACTCAACCCAAACCAAAAATGCCAAGCGTGCTGAATCACTCTTAAATTGTTTGTTATGAGCGTGCTAAATGTATACGGCGGACATTCCAACAAAAGCGACCAAAATCAAGTATTGAACACATAGTGTTATACCCTGCCAAAAGTGAGTGACCACCATTCGTTTATGGTGATAATTACGATTTTCTTTTGCCTTATTCATTGGGCGATTTAAAACCAACTTAATATACCACGGGTATAACTCTTGAAAAGATGAAATACTTTTCATTAGATCAAATTCAGGTTTGATAGCTAATCCATTTTTTTCTGCCATCTCCTCGATACTATTAGCGTGCTGTTCGAATTTATCAATTACTGGTGCTAAACGTGCACGAGCTTCAGTAGAGCTTGAAATACTGAGCGAACATAACATTGCGAAGTATTTTTGAAATAGTGCGAATAAGAGAGATGCCGCCAAACATGAAAACAAAACCTTTAGCTCAGAATGATCAATAAAAATTCGCCATTTTATCGATGTTAGTTATTGAAAGTCCTGCAACAGCTGCACTGCCAGCAGCTGCCCAAGTTGATAACTTATCAATAATTGGACTTGTTGAAACCGTTGCTTCGGCCAATGCTCCTATTGAGTCATAGTGCGCATTCTCATCGGTGATCGTCTTCCAACTTTCTAAAGATTTTTCTAATTCCGTCATCTTCAATTTTCCTAAAGCTCATAACGCCGCATTAAGGTGTGAGCAACGCTACCATCAAACCTTAACCATGCCACCGTAAACACAAAACCCAACGATGGAACGAAAAATGCCAAGCGTTGGGAATCACTCTTAAATGCTTTGTTATGAAACACTTAGCCTAGTGCGCGTTCTACAAGGCTTTTGGCTTCTTCGATGATGGGCTTATGAAACCTTGCATTTAATCGCTCACCAGAAGGACATGCTATTTGTCGCTTTGAATACTTAAAAGATAGGTTTTCACACCAGCACACAATATCTAGCTCTTTTTCGGCCGATAGAGACTGGTTAGCTTGGTCAAACCATTGACGGACAGTAAGGATAAACTTGTTATCAGAATCTTCGTCTTCAAGTTTCGAAACTCGTGCTTCGACACTAGACACCTCATTTTTTACACTAGAAAATTCCAAGCGGATCTTTTCTTGCTCCATGATGGTGTCTGCAAGCATTCTTGAATTTTGAGCCACAATCTCTGCCATCTGTGCAAGAGCAGAGCCTTGCGCTGTCTGTGGTGGTGGATAAACACCGTGCTTTTGCAGAGATGGGATAACCTCATGATAAAGCCAACGTTGAAATTTTTTACCTTGCTTTGGACTTATCAGTCCCCATAACACGATTTAGACCAGGTTGAGTGACGAAGACTTCCCTTTCATTTTCAAATCGAGGGTTGGCAACAGGTACATGGATATATTCGTCTGAATCGAGATCTTGCAGCTGAGATTTGATCAGATTAGGAATATATTTCGATGGAAACCGTTCATCTAACGATCTGTTTTCTTTTGTCAATGTAACAAAGATATCTGTTAAAGATATGTGTAATATACCATCGTAATAGCAAGTCCTAATATCACTAGATCCAGCATCACCGTCATAGCATACATTAATCAATTCATTTTCCATTGAAGCCCAACCTTGTTGTTAAAGTTATTAGGTAACTATTATATTGAATATTTAATTGAACCTTATTCTACCTTCTCACTTTTGAGATGTTAGACGTGTTTCATAACGCCCTGTTAAGGGGTGAGCAGATGTTAGACGTGTTTCATAACGCCCTGTTAAGGGGTGAGCAACGCAATACTGAAGCCGCCGCAAACCACCTTAATCACTAAAACCAACGCATAGTAAAAATGCCACGCGTTGCGAATCCCTCTTAAACAGTTTGTTATGTGTTATCTATGGCATCATTGGCCTGGGCGGTCTAGGTGCAGGCGCCATCTGGAAGCCTTTAAAGTAACTTAATGGTATCAATGTAGCTGTCTTTTGGGATTTAGAAATCGCCAGAACACTTTGGTAAACTTTACCACCCGAAGAATCCCCCTCATCTCCACTTGCGTTACCTTCAACTTTAAACTCTGTTAACTTTTCAGTGTACTCTTGCATCTCTTTAAGGGTTACGCCTTTTTCAAAAATTTGCGAGAACTCATTTTGAAGAATTGAAGACTCAAAGTACTTTCTAACTTCTATTTCTAAATAATTCTTGCCACTGTCTAGCTTACCACCGATAAGGAAGTGGGCTTTATAAGCGGACATATCCTTTAATTGCTCAGCGGCAACCGCAAACCCGAATTTACCACCTGCATATTTCTTGTACTCGCCAGATAAATCAGATAATGACTTCTTAAACTCTAAGATAAAGTACATTGAATCTTTGCAAACAACTGTATCCCCAATTGTTTCAACGTCACCATCTAAGGGCATGAAAAGATTAAATATGTTCTCTTTTGCTGCCTTCAGAACAAATGAATACTCAACCGTTTTTTCCCACCATTTCATTTTTAATAGTTATCCTTATATTTATACTCATCACTAGAGCATTGACCAAGCACATAACGCCGCGTTAAGTGGTGAGCAACGCAAGAGCATTGACCAAGCACATAACGCCGCGTTAAGTGGTGAGCAACGCAACCACCTTACTTAAACCATTGTGCCGTAAACACTAAAGCTGAATCAAACCGAAGATGCCAAGCGTTGGGAATCCGTCTTAAACGCTTTGTTAGTGTTGTAACTCCAACCATACTTTACATTCGTTAAATATAAAAAAATCCCGCTCTGAATCAGACTCGTAGAAATCATGAAATGCCCCATAAATCTTATGTATACCTATATTATCGCCTACAAAGAACTCAATATTTTCATGTAAATCAAATCCAGAAATATCGCGTAAAAGTAACTCAAATTGCTGACTAGGGTTGGCGCTTCTGTAAACTATTTGAGATATATGGTATCTAACTAAAAAATCTATAGCAGCTTCGAATGACGGTTTCTCATGCCCTAGAGATTTAATCATCACTTCAAACATCTCTGACACTACTTCCCATATAGGTTCAGCATCATATACCGCTAAAACTTCATCCGTATATACTCCAGACTTCAATTTGCTCTCAGCAAAAGCTAATAAGTCTTCGGTAGAGAGTCGCCCCGCTACATAGCGAGAAATAAATAAATCATCTTGCTGCACAAATTTTCCTTTCAACACTAACGCCGCATTAAGGTGTGAGCAACGCTACCACGAAACTAAACCATACCACCGTAAACACAAAACCCAACGATGGAATGGAAAATGCCAAGCGTTGGGAATCACTCTTAAATGCTTTGTTATGTTTATTTTTCACTCAGATGTCGCACTTAGAGCGTTGGCATTTACGCTATAAATCAATGAAGTAGAAATATGGTTCATCGTCGTAAAATTCTGGCTCATCACCATCTGCAGCTTCAATAGCAAGATCATAGAAAAACGACTGATTTTCATCGAAATTTTCTTCAGCATTTGTACGTGAATCATAGCTATTAAAGTGATCATTGATTTCACTAACTGATACTGCAAATACACATCTTATACCATTGAACTCGCCGTCAAACTTAATTTGCTCGGGATCCGCTTGATACCAACGGTCACTATTTTCAAAGTTCCATTCACTCATTTTCGGACTCCTATACTCGGAAATTACAGCTCTATTGTTAGCACAAAAGTCCTTAATTTATAGGGGTAAGAACAGAATAAGTTATCTTCTGCCACAGATATCACAGGTTGCTGATTTTGATGATAAACATAACGCCCTGTTAAGGTGTGAGCAACGCAATACCGAAGCTCCCGCATACCACCTTAAACACTAAACGCAACGCATAGCAATAATGCCAAGCGTTGCGAATCACTCTTAAACAGATTGTTAAATGTATAAAAACACCTAACCGTCAAGCTTCATAGAAGTCTTAGGCATCAGTTCAATAATTGAACGCCCTGCACCAGCTTGCGAGCTAGAATTTTCATTTTTTATATAGCCTGTGTCTTGCGGGGAGAAAATACAAGAAGCTGCGTGATTCAACACTATGTCTTTAGTTTCTTCAGTTACCGCCGCATCAGTCAGGGCTTTATATGTCATTAATGCATTTTGTCTGTGTTTGTTAACAATTGCATTATGCTTATGTGATAAAAAGTTTTTAGCCGCTAGGAAAAGCAAGTACGCAATAACACCAAAGATTAGAACCTTACTTGTCATCAACTGCAAAGCTTGTAAGTTATCTTCGGGCTTGAACCATGCAAGCTTGTGTATAAACAACGTACAAAAAGCATAAAAACCGAGTGCTATTGCTGCTTGGACCGTTTTAACTTTCCAATACTCAGCCGACTCTTCATGAGCTTCAGATTCATCTTTAAAATATATCGCCTGCTGTGAAACACCTTGTTCAGCAGCAACTTTACGTACATCAGCTAAAACATTTTCTGCTTGTTCTTGTTGAGCTGCAAGCTCACCAGTAATTCCTGTAGCTTCGTCTTTAACGTTTTGAAGCATTGCGCGAGCTTCATTTTCCATTCTTTGGAAGTCGACAGACTTACTAGTGCCGTACGAAATGAATGGAAACAATTTTTGAAACGTCTGATCATAAGCCGCAACCACTTGCTGCACGATTTGGTCTCGGGGCTGAGTTGGGTTTTGGTTTTCTACAGTAGTAGGATCAAAATCCAAAGCTTGTTGAAAGCGATTAAAGTCTGCGTCAGCTATTTGCTTTATTTGAACAAGAATTCCATCAGGAAAGTCTTCCAGTGTCGACAAACCCAACTGATTGTATAATCGAATTAACTTAGACGCAGGAGCTACGATTGCTGAGAAATCAAAGTTTCTTCCTAAATCCTCCTCTCGCGCCAAGCTTTTTGCGTCAAAAGCCTGCATCCTCGCTAAGGATTCTTGTGTAACTTCCAACTGACTCATTTAATTACTCCATTGTAAAATTATACATTTAACGCCCTGTTAAGGGGTGAAGCACGCAATACCTATGCCGCCGCATGCCGCCTTAACCACTAAAATCAACGCATACCAATAATGCCACGCGTGCTGAATCCCTCTTGAACAGTTTGTTATGAGCGTACTTACGTTGCCCACTTACCAGACAAAAAGTTTGAAACAAACGAGGATAAGTGCAACTGTGACAAGACCAATCCAACCGATTGTTCGTGTTACTGTTTCCGGTGATTGTGTATTGAAATGCGGAAATAAAATGGCCCCAAAAGATAACAGTGGAACAAAACCGTATAATTGCCCCATTTGTGATGACGTACCCGAAGGGAAAGGCGGAACAAACAAATACAAAATCGTATACGCAATATAGGCAAGCATTGCAATACACGCTTCCTTTACCGACGTATCACTTTCTCCATACCAAAAGTAGAAACCCACAATGACACAAAAAACAGCCACACTGATCAACAGAACTATCTCCTAATTACCCTTTAGCTCATAACGCCCTGCTAAGGGGTGAACAACGCGATACCGAAGCCGCTGCATACCACCTTGATCACTAAAATCAACGCATAGTAAAAATGCCACGCGTTGTGAATCCCTCTTGAGCAGTTTGTTAGCTGGCTAGCTGGCGACTGTTCAAATGGAAAAACAATATGCCTTGGATTGCGCCCAATAAACCAACAAGTACACTTACTGGTAGAGAGAAAAACAACACATATTTTATAATGTCTGAAGAGCTTGCACCATCAAGTACATTGCCAGCAGCAAATACCTGGTTTGTTAAATTCCAAAACCAAAAAACAATGCATACAGAAAAACCCACCCAAAAACCTTCTAATGCATATGTTCGCATAGTTGCTAATTTCTTAGAAAGATCAGTAGCCAACTTTTCGCTACGCCACGCTACAATTAGAGAAATTGGGAGTAAGTATGCCACGAAGACTGGTATAGCAAGGTGCCAATCAGAAACCCCAAAAAGTCCAACACCCAACCAAAATATGAAAACAACGCTGCCATTTTGGACTCCTATCAATCTCGGACTCAAGTTTACCTCCTTTGCCAGCTAACGCCCTGTTAAGGTGTGAGCAACGCAATACCGAAGTTGCTGCATACCACCTTAATCACTAAAACCAACGCATAGTGAAAATGCTACGCGTTGCGAATCACTCTTGAAAGCTTTTTCTGGCGACTAACGCCCTGTTAAGGTGTGAGCAACGCAATACTGAAGCTCCCGCATACCACCTTAAACACTAAAACCAACGCATAGTAAAAATGCCACGCGTTGCGAATCACTCTTAAACAGTTTGTTAGCCGCTAATTCCCAAAGGTTACTGCTTACTCAACAGGAACTTACGCAAATCTCTCTCTGCACGCATAACAAACAGAATAAACACTTTGTCACCGTCTTGTTTATAGAAAACACGACATGGATTAACGACAACCTCACGATAACTTAAATGTTCTAGCTCGGGTGGAATACGGCCTGACTCTGGGAAAGTTTGTAGGCGTTCGACTTTGGAGAAGATCATTTGCACTAACTGCTTTGCAGCTACGATATTTTCAAGAGCGATGTATTCAGCGATATCGTTGAGGTCAGATAACGCTGGTTCAGTCCAGATTATTTCAGCCATTTTGACATTTTGTCCTTGGCTTCATCATGGCTTACCACTTTACCGTCAGCTAGTGCACGCTCACCTCGTGCAATACCCTCAAGAATAGCTAAACGATTTTGCATAAACTCGTAGTCATCAACATCAACGAGATACGCGGATGGCTTACCATGCTCAGTAATTAACACTGGCTCTTTGGTGTCGTGGAGATCGGCGAGGATCTTAGTTGCTTGACGTTTGAGTGATGTAACTAGTTCTACTTTCATGAGAGCTGCTCCAAAGGAATACTAAAGTGATACTATTCTATCACTTTGAGTATAGCAAGCTCCATGACGGCTAACGCCCTGTTAAGGTGTGAGCAACGCAATACCGATGCCACCGCATACCACCTTAAACACTAAACGTAACGCATAGTAAAAATGCCACGCGTTGCGAATCACTCTTAAACAGTTTGTTAACCCTCACTTTTTACCATTATCGATTTTAATTCGTAGTTAACCGCTAGCCTTTAGCAA
>CCKK01000009.1 GCA_001048675.1 Vibrio diabolicus
CTAACGCCGCATTAAGTGGTGAGCAACGCAGACCACTGAACTTAAAGTATTGTGTCGTAAACACTAAAATTGAAGCAAACCAAAAATGCCGAGCGTTGGGAATCCGTCTTAAATGCTTTGTTATAAACGTGGCTTCAACATGTGCACAAACTGACTATCTTGAGCGGTTACTTCAAACCCAAACCTTTTATACAGCTGCCCTACTCGATTTCCTTGTAAATAGCAGAGCTTAATCGGTAAAGACTTTTCTTGTGCAAGTTGGATAACCGTACTCAAAACTTGGCTACCGATACCATTACCTTGATATTCTGGCAGCAAGAAAAAACGACCAAAATACAAATGGTCAGATTTATATTGTACTAGGTAGCTACCAACACGAAAGCCGTTAACCTCAATAATAGTTGGCTTCGACTCTTCCCACTCGCTACGATGGATTTCAATTTGGACATTTTCATCCCAGCCAAAGATAGCTTTGATTGGTTCATATTCCGCCACTTTCTTGAGATTAAACAAGAAATCGTAATCTTCAACTTCAGCTTGACGAGTTACAAACAAGATACTCTCCAGACTAATTTTTAATGGAAGCTTATAACGCCCTGTTAAGGGGTGAACAACGCAATCGTACCGCGAGAGGCTTTTAACGCTACCGCCAAAGCGGATATGACCGACTTAATCACTAAAACTGATTTGAAGTGAAAACGCCACGCGTTGACGAATCCCTCTTAAACACTTTGTTATGTTTTAGCACAACTGACTCGCTTACTTGGCAAAGAACTCTATTGCATAAAGAATTGTTTAACTTGCGTCACACGAATTTGTGGAATAATCCGACAAAATCGGCCAACACAAAGCGTGTAATTCCCAGGAATTTGATTGAGGCAACTTTGATAACTTTCAGCAAGTGATAGCGTCCCTTTCAAAACAGCGAAAGACAAAACTCAAATTGCTGAGAACCCCGCTGCCGATTTGCTAATTGGGAAATAAAACCGAAGCAACTTTAAGACAGACCTATTTTCAACACGCAGACGTGATTTCAAATTGAAGCAACCCACGAACTTTGAAGCGTGATTATTTTTGAGGGATTCATTAACTTGGGCAGGCAATATTGAATTGCTGAGGCAACTCGAACGAATAGCCGAAGAGAACAAAGAAATAAGCGACAAGAAACCTTTTATTTCTTCTAAATCAAAGTGAAACATAACGCCGCATTAAGTGGTGAAATAATCCCTCCTAACGCCCTGTTAAGGTGTGAGCGACGCAATACCGAAGCTCCCGCATACCACCTTAAACACCAAAACCAACGCATAATAAAAATGCCACGCGTTGCGAATCACTCTTGAACAGTTTGTTATGTTTGTATTCTCAGCTTTCCATCGAAATATCAACAACTTGACCATTTTCATCAAATGAAACGCTTATTAAGTAATTTGTGACATCATTGGGCAACGTAAAATCACAGACGTCGTCTTCCACGTAAGCGACTACCAGTGCAGACAAAATGTCGTCAAAGCTTGGATTTTCTTTGCCTAAAATTTCTAGCCATACTGCTGCAGGGAGTTCATCTAAATGATGAGATACAAACAAATCGATCCCGTATTCCCCCGACTCCGTACCGCGAGAGGCTTTTAACGCTACCGCCAAAGCGGATATGACCGAGCCGCTGAGAGGTTAATTAGAACCACTTTCTTGAGTAAATCGAGCAAAATCACCTCCTAGAGCATAACGCCTTGTTAAGGTGTGAGGCACGCAATACGTAAGCCTCCGCATAACACCTTAACCACTAAACCTAACGCATAGTAAAAATGCCACGCGTGCCGAATCACTCTTGAACAATTTGTTAGGCATTTTCTGTCAACAAAAAAGAATCGATAAGATCCCATCTGTTTTCATAGCTTTCATAATTTGGTATGGATTTAATGCTTACTTTACCCCAATCTGCACTGCGAGGAGCTTCATGAATTAACCTAATTGGGAACACATAGTATCTGGGAGGCAGTATTTCTTTTTTGTTGTCTTTTGAGCCACGATTTAAAAATACAGCTACGACAAAGTCAGATTCAAGGTTTTTAATTGGAAAACCCAATGCACCCGTTCTCCATCTACTCTTAACTTGAACTCTCGCAGATTTATGAGAATCTGGATTAACAGCTACTAAGTCATAACCAGGCATATTTGTGTATGTTTTATAAGCTGAAATTCTATGGATCAACAACTGCCCTAGGACTAGAAACTCTGCACCCTCTGACTCTAAACGTGTATCTTGTCTCGCCATTTTTTCTCCTTGATGCCTAACGCCCTGTTAAGGTGTGAGCAACGCAATACCAATGCCGCCGCATATCACCTTAATCACTTAAACCAACGCATAGTAAAAATGCCACGCGTTGCGAATCACTCTTAAACAGTTTGTTAGGCTTTGCCGCGCCATCGCTTTTTCCAATTCTCAAAATCTATCGTATCAGTGCTTGAAGATAATGTGCAGACTGTTTCTTCGATCATATTCTCCAGATCTTGAATAACACCACCGCCTGCCATCACGTGAACAATGGAGCCTCCAGTACCAGCCCCATCAGGTTCTAGGTTTGATCTGTGAAACGAGAACCGACTTTGTGTGTAATCAGAAATGTAAGCGCGTGGCTCTTTACCGTCAAAGTGTAACGGTGGGAAAAATTCAGCAAGAGAAACCCAGTAATCTTGCAACGAATGGATTAGATCGTAACTACCTTGCCGCATGTTTGCTGTAATTCCACTGTCCCATAACTCTTGTGAGCTTTGCTCTACAGCTTTCTTTAGATTGGGAAGATTATTGATAAAGTGACATTGATGAGGCTGATCAAGATAGCGCCTAGCATAGGATGTAGTTTGCGGAACCATATCAACTTGTTTGTTGCTCACTTTGCGTCTTGCTACCTCTAACATGGGTAAAAGAAAGCTCAGAAACACAAGAATAGGTTCATAGTTTGCGTCAGGTTGCTTTATCCAGAAAGCGCCAATAATTAGAGCAACGATTAGCAATACTATTTCACTAGCCGTAATAAATACCTTTATCAAAGTTACCTCCATTTTCTAGAAAGAAGCCTAACGCCGCATTAAGGTGTGAGCGACGCTTGGCTATACTTGAGCGAAGCGAAACTGCCAAGCGTTGCGAATCACTCTTAAATGCTTTGTTATGCATTTAGTCGTTCTTCAGGTGAAAAGCTATCGTTCACAAACTTTAAGAATTCACAGCTTATAATTTTCGCTTGTTCCCAACCCAAATCACCAGAATCAACGACATAAAAGCCAGATATAACACCACCTTCAATTCTGGCCACGCAAACATTTCCATTACCATCGAAGCAAATTGGCATTGCGTCAGGCATATCGTGCTTTACCCCATAAATATCTTCGCCGTATATCTCCGACAAAGAAAAGAACTGTAACTCTTTGAAGCCAAAATAGACTATAGGGCCATCGCTAACACTCCACCAATTCAACATACTTTTAGGAAGAGTTATTTGAAATATAGTTTCTAACTTGTGTATTTCTTCCTGATTTGCGCCTGTAGGTCTATCTATAAATTCCATGAAGTACCTCGGATGCATAACGCCGCGTTAAGGGGTGAACAACGCGATGCCACCCAACTTAAACCATTGTGCCATAAACACAAAAGCTAAACTTTGAACCAAAACTGCCAAGCGTTGTGAATCCCTCTTAAACGCTTTGTTAAGTGCAATTTTTACCCACTTCAGCTGAACAAGTGATATCGATCGTAGGGCTCAACATAAGACAAACATGACAATGCTTTTCCACCGCTTCTTGAGCTACTCGCAAAATGTCAGACTCCTTATCACCATCCCACTTTATATTGATACTCATACTTCCCTACTTTTTGATGTCACTATTGTTGATTGCACTTAACGCCCTGTTAAGGTGTGAGCAACGCTATACCGAAGCTCCCGCATAACACCTTAATCACTTAAACCAACGCATGGTAAAAATGCCACGCGTTGCGAATCACTCTTAAACAGTTTGTTAGTTGCCAAACCCTAATATGATTAAGAACTTACTCGTCTTTTTATTTTAAGTATCGACTCCAATGATTCCTTGGGTACACTTTTCAATAGCTTCTCTTCAGCCCTCAAAAGCATAAGTACCTTGATGTAATCACAGAAGCTTATCGATCTAGCAACTTTAAGAATCAACTTACGTAGTGTTCGCAAATCTTGACGGAATACACCAAGTAATTCAGACCAGACATCTAGATAATAGTTTGCATCAAGTTCCTCTTCTGGGAATCGTATTTCCATTAGAAGAATAAACTCATTGTAAATTCGCTCCAGCTTATAAGCAGACACAGCATCTACCTTAGATAGTTCGTTTATCGAACGTTCTATCGATTTATCCAAACTTATCTTATTCTTCTCCGGCAAGTCTAAGTTAGATTGTCGAGTACTTTCAAATTTGGACATTAGCTCGTCGATAAGCTTTCGTCTGCTGTCTAAATCTGCATCATGTTTTTTAAATATTTCATGCAGCTTCTCCATACTATCGCCTAGCTTCCCATTAAAAAAAGCTAATACATGATCAATTCTATTCTTTTGAAAATACAGATCTAGCATTGCAGGTAAAGCACTTGACCGAAACTGCTTTTCCTCACGACCAATTGCAAATAAACCAGACAACTGACTAAGCAGCCAGCCAAGAAAAACTGCTATCAAAGGAATGATAATTTTAAAATATTCTTCCATCAAAAACTCGATCTTTAAATTTTGGCAAACTAACGCCCTGTTAAGGTGTGAGCAACGCAATACCGAAGCCGCTGCATACCGCCTTAATCACTAAATAAAACGCATAGTGAAAATGCCACGCGTTGCGAATCACTCTTAAACAGTTTGTTAGCTTACGTTGCCTATCTCATCCATCAAACAAAAATGCTTAGATAAACCATCAATATCTGGGTAAATGTTTTTAAAATTTACACCAAGATGATCAAGTGATTTTAAAATGGGCACTTTATAATCTGCTGGGATAACCCATTCATGAAGAGTGTCTTGTTGAGTTGGTGGAAAAATACTATTTTTTATCAAAGCATCAGCAGTCGGATGATATGTGAAATTACCTAACTGTGCTCGAATTCGGTCAGCTATTGGTGGCGGTTGATATGCAACAACATCATCATAATCCTCGAATTTTTTTAACTCAGGATCAGTGATATACCAAGTAGGAAAATACGCAGTCAGCCGTGCATCTTTACCTAATTGATCGGAGCATGCAAAAAAGGCGGCCACTAAAATATTTGAAGACCAATCTAGGAACTTCGTCGGAAAACCATGATGTTGAGCAATTGCCATACATTCAAATTCATTCCCATATTTTAGTTCTTTAAATCGACTTGCTTGTCTTACCCACATTCCATACTTGAAATCAAAGTTATTTTCGTAGGGAGTTCTGAAAGCCTTTGGGATTAGCTCCCATGAAATATCTGCTTGCCCCCGATAGAACCAACCTCCGACCCAGTCATCTGATGGTAGTTTTTCAGATAAAGCTAGAAGCTCTTGTACCGATGTTATTTTTTCCATTATCTATAAAACTCCATTGAGTAAGCTAACGCCCAATTAAGGGGTGAACAACGCCTCCACCCAAACCTAAAGCATTGTGCCATAAACACTAAAACTGAAGTAGAAGCAAAAATGCCAAGCGTTGTGAATCCCTCTTAAATTGCTTGTTATGCCTGTGGTGATTAGAGCGATTTTGTTTGTTTACTCTACGTCCAAGCCAGACCTTTTAGCTATTTCAGTTTCAAAACCATCGATACTCTTTTGGTTCTTTTTAAGCCAATATTTTTCTATACCCGCTGTACCTTGTTTTTCTGACCAATTAGCTAGGTCTTGACGGTCTCCCTCATAGGTAAAGTAAGGAACTGACATTCCGCAGGAAGACTGTACTAAATCGACGTCTAAGACAAAGATTTGTCTAGCAGCAACACTTTCCGGAAACATGGGTGCATACTTACCCCAACTATCGTCTTGAGAGTGCAAAACAGTAGCCTTACCATAGGCTCGAAGGATTAGAGGGGAGCCCTCAAAAGCACAAAACATGACGGTCATTCTTGGGTTTTGAATGACATGCGATGCTGACTCATTGCCACTTCCTGTAAGGTTTAACCAAGCTATTTGCTTCGGGTTGATGACCCGCAAGGAGTCTCCACCTTTAGGGGAAAGATTCACACTACCACTCTCTGCGGCGGTCGCTACAAAATAGATTTTTTGCTGTCCGATAAATTCAATGTGTTTATCAGATAACTCTGAAAATTGCTTACCCAAAACGATTAACCTCCATGTTAATTTTTCGATAAAAGGCATAACGCCGCGTTAAGTAGTGAGCAACGCGACCACTGAACTTAAACTATTGTGCCGTAAACACTAAATTCTAAGCAAACCGAAAATGCCAAGCGTTGCGAATCTGCCTTAAACGCTTTGTTATGCCTTTAGCCAAACCATGCTCGAATATCTTTTACTTCACTACGAGCTGCAATTGCGTAAAAAGCATTGGACAACTCCGAAAACTCAATCATGGGAACCTCAACATCAAGGTTCAAGTCTGGGTGACACCAATGCTCAGATGGCATTACGGATACTTGTCTTCTACAAACGAATGGGCGAACAGAATAGACTGAGCACTTATTGTCGATAAGAAAAGTACATGAAGATCCGTGATAATCGGGCTTACCAAGAGCAACCGATTTATTTAGAGCCCTCCCTGTGTACTCAGAAATAAGCTCAGCTTCAAGTTTGGTAATTGAAACGTTTATTTTGCAACAATTCCCACAACCCGATTTACACGAAGTAACTGGAGAAAGTTTATTGGTTAATTCTTCCGTTAGTTTGAACAACTGCTGCAATTTATTAATGTCAGAATCAGAACTTTTCGCCTGCTTTTTTGCAATTTTGTCTTCTTTTACTAAAAGCTTCCTTGGAATTAGGGTCTGTATTTTAGAAATATTCTTCTGAGCGACTTTTGTATCTGCTGCCAAATTTCTCATTTTTCCTCCGTGAGGCATAACGCCCAATTAAGGTGTGAAGCACGCGACCACGGCACTTCATTAGGCCACCGTAAACACTGGACTAAACCCAAACCAAAAATGCCATGCGTGCTGAATCACTCTTAAATTGTTTGTTATGTGATTTCGGAACCTATTTGTTTTGCCAGAGTTTTCAGTCTAGGAAAAGCCTTTTCCGCTTCTTCTTTTGTGGAAAAAGAAGTTCTTATTTCGGGCGTAACGATAGTCCCACCCACTTCAAAGGCTTTAATAAATTCATCAATTTGGCTATGGATATGATCAAACTCATATGACGAGCGATACTGGAGCAACTTTCTATATGCATTGTATTGGACATTGCTATTGCCTAAACCGACAATTGGTTCTGGTTTCCAGTGCTCTACCATTTTTAGGAGCCTACCAGGAATAAGAGTTTTGCCTAGCTGTGGCTTGGCTTGCTCAAGATAGAGATCAGACCTTAGATAGTGATAAACAAATAGCAAGGTAGAGCTAAGTAAAAAAGGCAGCAAACCTATAAATATTTTTGTAGCAATAAGCTCCGCTGTCTTTTCCGCACCATTAATTTGAAACGTGAAATAGCAAAGCCATACAAAATTTGCCGCACCCCATAAAATACTCCAAATACTTGTGGAATCGTTCTTGAAATGCTTCCATGCTTCTTTGACGCTTTTGGCCATGTTTACTCCTTATCACATAACGCCCTGTTAAGGGGTGAGCAACGCAATACCGAAGCCACCGCATACCACCTTAAACACTAAAACCAACGCATAGTAAAAATGCCACGCGTTGCGAATCCCTCTTGAACAGTTTGTTATGCCTATGCTAACCGCCTAGAAAATCTAGTATTTTTTGTCCAGTACCTAGACTTCGTTTATAAAACTCGGTGTGACCGCAACTACTGCATGATAAGAAATAAAAACGGTGTTTGTTGTAATTGAAAAATGTACTCCAAAATCCACCACTGGCTCTTAATTCACCAACCTCATATGACTCTGAACCACATTTATCACAGCAGTATTCAAACTTCGATTTCATTTTTTCCGTCCCCAATAGGTGGTTTGCCATCTGCTTATTCGCAAGCTCTTTGCCTAAAGACCCGCACTTTTCACACTTCAATGATGAGTGCTCATTGCTATGTCCACACCCAAAACACTCCCATTTACTATCCATATTTCCTCTTATAGGCATAACGCCGCATTAAGGTGTGAGCAACGCTACCACAAAACCCAACCATATCACCGTAAACACTAAACCCAACGATGGAATGAAAAATGCCATGCGTTGGGAATCACTCTTAAATGCTTTGTTAAGCATTTGTTGGTATTTGCGGAACATCGTTTGGCATTGCTGGTATTTGAACTGCCTCAACTTTGAACAAAATAGGTACAATATCCGTCCTAGCGAATATTGTTTGCGGTTTACCCCAGTAAATTGAATATAGTTGTTTCCCCCCCTCAATAGGAGTCTGAGTAACATTACCTGAACCCGTATAAAGAAATATCCAATCTCCTTGGTTCAATATTGCATCACCAAACCAGAGCAAATTATCTTTTATAGGGTAAGCCTGAGTATGGCCGAAAGGTTGATTTCCAATCATGACCCCAAATTGGCCAGTGTTTACCGTTTGATTTACATAAATTGCAATTCGCTCTAGATTTGCAACACCCCTATCTAAAATTCCTGTAATCGTAAACTCAGAAATATTACTAACTATCACTTTTGCCTCCAACTCCCGAAAACCAACTAGCCAAAAGTAAAGCCGCCCCTACCAACGCCAAGATGACAGCAAGAGATGGATTTAACTCAGGAGTTCGATAGAGCTCTATAGATATACCAATCAATGCAGTTCCAAACGTTGCTTCTAAGTTACTTTTCTTACGTAATCTGTTGACACTGTCCAATTGATTCTTATATACCGCCGCTTGCTCTCGGCAATCGTAGTATTCACGATTACACTCATCAATTTTTTTCTTCAACTGGCGATTTTCTTGCTGAAGTTTATTTATTTCATGGAAGTTCTGTGATTGTAGGGCTGCTATAATCTTTGCCGTAGCCTCACCACCTAACGCTTTGTATTTATTTTCAGCAAGCCCCTCCAGTACATTATGCACATACTGAAACGGTGGCGGTTCGATATTTGTTATATAGTCCGCGGAACTTGCAACCTGAGATCCTGTTGTCCCGCTAGGATCTGGTTTTGGGATATTTTCCAAGAATCCTCCTTATTGAAACATATGCTTAACGCCCTGCTAAGGGGTGAGCAACGCTATACCAATGCAGCTGCATAGCACTTAAACACCAAAATCAACGCATAATAAAAATGCTACGCGTTGCGAATCCCTCTTAAGCAGCTTGTTAGCTTACAGTTTTCCACAGAGTTTTTGACTGCTCCGCAAAGCCAAGTTTTGTATAAAATTTTTGTGCATGATCGTTGAATGCCATAACCTCAAGCTTTATTTGCTCTGCACCTTGAGATTAGCCATTAGTTGTGTCCCAATACCGGAAGCTCGGGCACTTTCATCGACTACAATCGTGCCAACACGACAAATCGGTGTTTTAACTAGAAATGGAACTACTTCATTTTGGCTAACAGTGGCAGTAATAAACCCAACTACAGCACCGGAAACTTCCGCAACAAGAAATAGCCTTGATTGATCATTTAAGGCATTGAGAAGAAACTCTTTTTCTTCGATTGATGGTTCAACAAATGCTTCCGGAGCATTTTCAAAATGCATTATTCCAATTTGATAATTTAGACGCAAAAGTGAGTCTATATCTGATGCTTGAGCTTCTCTAATTTCCATTTTCGTTCTCTGAATCTGATATGTAAGCTAACGCCCTGCT
>CCKK01000010.1 GCA_001048675.1 Vibrio diabolicus
TAACGCCCTGCTAAGGGGTGAGCAACGCAATACCGAAGCCGCTGCATACCACCTTAATCACTAAATTCAACGCATAGTAAAAATGCCACGCGTTGCGAGTCCCTCTTGAGCAGTTTGTTAGTCGCGAGGCACCGAGCGACAATTTTAAGCCAAACTAAACTTTGCGAACAACAAACTTTATGTGCTTTGATGCACTTAAGTCAGGCGTAGTTTCAAAGCGGCTACTCAATGAAACCACTTGGAACAAACAGCGCCGTAGAAAACGGACTGACAACACCAAAAAACGCTTTTGCAAAACCAATCTCACAGTGCGGACTTTCAACAAAGTCACTGAAACCACGTGGAACTTACCACACCAGAGAAAACGTCCTTTCAGCAAGTAAATAAGCCTTTAAACCAACAAACTCACCGAGGCAGATTTGCAACCAAAAACAGATTTTCGATTGCCCCGCTCTATCACCACCAAAGAACTAAACAACCGCTTGGAAAATAGCAATGCATTGATTTAGAACCAATGAAAATGAGCTTTGACCGTCGAAGATGGAACTATGAATCAAACAACCAGTAGCCAGGTTTTGAGCTTAGAAACATGATTTTGATTGCTAGCTTTTTCTGGCGACTAACGCCCTGTTAAGGTGTGAGCAACGCAAT
>CCKK01000011.1 GCA_001048675.1 Vibrio diabolicus
GAGTCCGGCGATATACAAGCCTAAACAAATCGCCCAAAATCGAGCTATTGCATGCCCGATTTTTGCTTTAGGGTTATTCGCAGATCTCCATAAAGATCTAGTGGCAAAAATACCAAATGTTAAGAAGAATATAGACATTGAAATTTTCATGAAAACTATATAGTAGCTATCAATCCAACCAACTAACTTCATTTGCAGTAAAGCCATATTAATAGCTGTAACCACTGCAAACGTAAGAATATAGCCAACAATACTTACCAATACGACGGATTGCCAGACTGCTATTTCGCCGTTCCATGCTCGCTTAATAAACACCAAGTACTCCTTACTCATATTAAATTGGTGTACCCCACAAAAAGTAGACTAACCTCTCCAAACACTAACGCCCTGTTAAGGTGTGAGCAACGCAATACCGATGTCACCGCATACCACCTTAAACACTAAACGCAACGCATAGTAAAAATGCCACGCGTTGCGAATCACTCTTAAACAGTTTGTTAGCAGTTTTTTATACACCAAATTATGCTTTTATCGCATACACCGTTATGTGGTTTGAAGTTTCACGCTCATAGACACTGATATGAAGCACTTGGAACCCTGCTTTCTCTAGTTCAACGACAAGATCACTTTCAGAGGTAACATGGCGATATGGACTGCCATCCCTATAAGTTTCATAGCTATTTTCATTTTTAGAACACAAGCTACTGACAAAAACACCCCGTTTTCAGACAGTGAACGATAAACATGACTACAAAAATATGACTCGATCTGCACCGATAATGCAATGCAAGCAATTACCGTCAATGACAACATCATAACGTTCTGAAAGTTCAAGAGACTCTGCCGTTAGGTCAGCTGAATAATAATTACCCTTGACTCCTGTCGCTCTGGCTTTTTCCTTTGCCCATTCAATTGCGGTTGGTGAAATATCTATACCTGTCACCTCAAAGCCCAACTTCTGGAAAGCTCTGCAATGATGTCCTTCACCGCAACCTAATTCGAGCAATTTACCTTGCACGGGTCGTTTAAATAGCTCGAGAAAACGCTCCACTAAAACTGCTTTAGACACTCGCTCGTTGCCACCCCAACCTTTCCAGCCAGCTTGGCGAGCTTCAACATACATGTCTTCATGAACTTGATAGTTTTGTTTCATATTCACCCTTGACTGCTAACGCCCTGCTAAGGGGTGAACAACGCAATACCGAAGCCGCGGCAGACCACCTTAATCACTAAAATCAACGCATAGTAAAAATGCCACGCGTTGTGAATCCCTCTTGAGCAGTTTGTTAGTTTGCAAACCCAAAGGGTTGATTTTAGGTTATTTTAAACTTTGAAAACAACAAACTTTATGTGCTTTGATGCACCTAAGTCAGGCGTAGTCTCAAAGCAGCTACTCAATGAAACCACTTGAACAAACAACGACGCAGAAAACGAACTAACAACACCAAAAAGCACTTTTGGAAAACCAATCTCACAATGCGGACTTTCAACAAAGTCACTGAAACCACATGAATTTACCACATCAAAGGAAACGTCGTTTCAGCGAGTAAATCGGCTTTTGTACCAACAAACTCAACGAGCAGAGTTTCAGCAATAAAAGTTCAACTCAGTTAACCCAAAAGTCGCCGCACCAAAGAACAAATCACCCGTTGAAACGATGCCAATTTTGGATTTTTACCACGCTAATTAACACTGAAATTGAACGCCGATACGACACTTTCAACTTTGAGCTTTTACCACTAGATCTTGCGATATAGCTGCGTTTTCCTCTTGCAAACTAACGCCCTGTTAAGGTGTGAGCAACGCAATACCAATGCCACCGCACACCACCTTAATCACTAAAATCAACGCATGGCAAAAATGCCACGCGTTGCGAATCACTCTTAAACAGTTTGTTATATTTAATATTACACAATCGATAACCATCTCATTACGAGTCCGGCGATATACAAGCCTAAACAAATAAACGTGGGGTACTCGGAAATATAACGCCCTGTTAAGGGGTGAGCAACGCAATACAGAAGCCGCCGCAAACCACCTTAAACACTAAAACCAACGCATAGTGAAACTGCCACGCGTTGCGAATCCCTCTTGAACAGTTTGTTAGCTTTGTTTTCTAAGTGTGACACCGTGGTTATAAGCATCAAAAAAAGCGATACCTAAATTCGAAATACTATAATGCTCAACATGAGTCTTATCTGGATTTTCTGTCCGAGCTAATAAAGGTGTAAAAATCATGTTATAGACTTTATTTGTCATGAGATCACTGAGAGTGAAATCAACGATACTAAAACCACAAGAAAGAAAACTTTCAAGATCTGCTGCATACGACTTATCAACAATTTCTAGCGAAGTCTTAAACTCGTTAACATTAATATAATCTTCTATATATCCGATGAATAAGTTAGCTATAATTTCTGGTTTTTTATTTATCTGTAACTTTATCTAAAACATTAATTATCATTTCCGATATTTCATTGGCCTCAGCGGTCTTAGAAAACTGCTTTATTTTATGGTAATCCTTTTCACTCACTTCATTTAAACTTACAAAAAACTGTTCTAATTTTTTTGCAAATAATGAATCTTTGATTGATGTCACAAGTGATAGCATGTTGAAAACATTATCTAAAACGGGGATTTCTTTTATCCACTCATTCTCAGATATATGATCTATTAGTACTTCAACATTATCCCTAAATAAATCTAATCCACTGTTTTTCATTACAATCCCATGAAAAGCTAACGCCCAATTAAGGGGTGAGTAACGCAACACCGATGCTACCGCAAACCACCTTAATCACCAAAATTAACGCATAGTAAAAATGCCACGCGTTACGAATCCCTCTTGAATTGTTTGTTAGCACGCTGCCCTTAAAGCCTTTGGCACACGCCAAGATACTGAAATATTGCACGAAATTTATGGCTTAGAACACTAAAACCAAAAGGACAGTTGCCAAGCTTAAAACTAACTCAAGACGTAAGATGGATAGAAGAAAAATATGCCAAAGTGCCCTATTTCACCGCTTTCAAATTAGCAAAGGATACGGGCTTCGAACTTGAACAGCAGATTCAAAGAAACCTAGCTTTGACGAAATTTTCTCAGCGCCAAAGAAACCACACCAGAGAAATAACCCGAAAGTTAGAAACCGTAAACGATAAACTCAAAGCGAAAACTTCACATCTAGTGCCACCGGAGCGAACCTGAAAGGCACATTTGAACAGGTGTAAAGCGAAGAAAAGAAACCAATAAAAACAGAAACTTTTAGTCTTTGATGCCACCCCAGTGCTAACGCCGCATTAAGGTGCGAACAACGATAAACACCCAACCTAAACCACTGCACCTTAAACACTGAAACCGAGTTTAAACTGAAATCGCCAAGCGTTGTGAGTCACTCTTAAATGCTTTGTTAGAAGGAGCCATTAGTACGCCTGTATTTTGAAGTTACATCTGACGATTGGATCTCCATAACCTGCACCAACAAACCTTAACGTATAAGAATGAGGTGATACTTGTTTTAGCCTAATCACCGCCCCTTCTCTTGTCGATATTTCAAAGTAATCTGGCACTGTGGAAAATTTTAGGGCATATTCTGGAACCACTTGATCAGCACAACTATTATCTATTTCCATCAAAGCAAGCTCTACCTGTAAACCATACCTTCCAAAGCCTCGCTGAGAGAGCACTGTTCCGTCATTACTCACCAAGGCATATTCAGAATAATATTTCTTACTTTTAAATGCTGTTAATGATGAAATTATTATTGCTGCAATAGCACAAATTGCGCTGATCCAAGATGGAAAATCAATTGCTGTACTTTCTACATCCATTAGCTAGCTCCTTCTAACGCCCTGTTAAGGGGTGAGCAACGCAATACCGAAGCCGCCGCATACCACCTTAAACACATAAACCAACGCAAAGTGAAAATGCCACGCGTTGCGAATCCCTCTTGAACAGTTTGTTAGCTGCTTTGAACTAAGCCACGAACACCAAAACAATAAATATCAAAGCAGCGGCTAGAATCATCGTGAACAAAAAATAAATCATTAATGACAAGTAAAATGAGAAGAATCCTTTTACCGCAGTTTCTAGCGCGATACCTTCTTTGTATTGTAGTAAGCATGCTAGTTCCGCTCTTGGTATCGATGCCCCTACATTACGAAACTTATATTTGAAAATCATCAGCCCTATCGAAAGTGGTAAACCAAGGGCCAATAGGGTCGAAAACAAGTTAACTAGTTCGCTTTGAGAAGGTTCAGGACCTAAAGCAATAGTCCAAATAACCAGAATTAAAAGTAGTGAACTAAAGCCTTTCATGGATGAAAGTGCAGAATCACGTGTCTTAACATATAACCACAATAGTGGTTTATCGATTGTTCTCATTTTTCTCCTCAGACAGCTAACGCCTTGTTAAGGGGTGAGCAACGCAATATAGAAGCCACCGCATACCGCCTTAAACACTAAAAACAACGCATAGTAAAAATGCCACGCGTTGCGAATCCCTCTTGAACAATTTGTTAGCAGTTTAGTCGCAGTACCCCTTGATGTTACCTACGAACATATTTGCCCCATTAAAAGCCCCGAACCCATTGATGGACTTTGTATATACAGCCTTTCCTGAATCTGGATACACAGCCCACGTTTCTATAGTCGATTCGCCACTATTGCCAACATCAGCGCAGATTAATGTAGCTGCTCCAGCTTGAAAACAACTCATGTTATTCGGAGAGACACTACTTTCATCACCTTTAAATTCAACAATGAATTTTTGAGATGAAATGCCATCTTTACCTATTTCAAAACTTTCGATTTGACGTGTAGAAAAGCCTTTTAGGTCGCCAACAACATAGCAACTAGCTTGACTGGTAAATGATACTAACAAAAAAACAAAAGTGAGATACTTCATAACCTCTCCAAACTGCTAACGCCCTGTTAAGGTGTGAGCAACGCAATACCGAAGCCGCCGCATACCACCTTAACCACTAAACACAACGCATAGTAAAAATGCCACGCGTTGCGAATCACTCTAA
>CCKK01000012.1 GCA_001048675.1 Vibrio diabolicus
CTTGAAGCGGCGCGTCAATATTGGTCGAACCTAGATGAAGCGCGCCAATCGGCATTCCGTTTTCATCATATTTCTACGGACGAAGTGTACGGCGATTTAGAGGGGACGGATGATTTGTTCACCGAAACCACTTCATACGCGCCGAGTAGCCCATATTCCGCATCTAAAGCGTCGAGCGATCATCTGGTTCGCGCTTGGCAACGTACTTATGGTTTACCGACACTTGTCACCAATTGCTCAAACAACTATGGCCCGTACCACTTCCCAGAGAAGTTGATCCCACTGATGATTTTAAATGCCCTCGATGGCAAGCCGTTGCCTGTGTATGGCGATGGTATGCAAATCCGAGATTGGCTGTTCGTGGAAGATCATGCTCGCGCGCTGTACAAAGTGGTCAACGAAGGTGAAGTCGGTGAAACCTACAACATTGGTGGCCATAACGAAAAAGCCAACATCGAAGTGGTGAAAACCATTTGTGCTTTGCTTGAAGAGTTGCGTCCAGAAAAACCGGCCGGGGTCGAGTCTTATGAATCTTTGATCACTTATGTCAAAGATCGCCCTGGTCATGATGTGCGTTACGCAATTGATGCCACCAAGATCGCTCAAGAGCTTGGCTGGACACCAGAAGAAACCTTTGAAAGCGGTATTCGCAAAACCGTCGAATGGTACCTCAATAATCCGCAATGGTGGCAGCGTGTGCTTGATGGCTCATACAGTCTTGAGCGACTAGGAGCGGGTGAATAATGAAAGGCATTATTTTAGCAGGTGGCTCGGGCACTCGCCTTTACCCTATAACACGCGGTGTCTCTAAGCAGTTACTGCCGGTTTATGACAAACCAATGATTTATTACCCGTTGTCGGTACTCATGCTTGCGGGTATTCGTGAAATCTTGATCATCACCACGCCAGAAGACCTGGAGGGTTTTCAGCGCCTCTTAGGTGATGGCTCAGAGTTTGGCATTGAGTTGCAATACGCGATTCAGCCAAGCCCAGACGGCTTAGCTCAAGCCTTCATCATTGGTGAAGAATTCATTGGCGATGATTCAGTATGTTTAGTGCTGGGTGACAACATCTTTTATGGACAAGGTTTTTCGCCGAAGCTACAACAAGCAGCAGCATTAACAGAAGGTGCGACGGTCTTTGGCTATAAAGTGAAAGACCCAGAGCGCTTTGGTGTGGTGGAATTTGACGAAGAGATGAGAGCGCTATCGATTGAAGAGAAGCCAGTCGAGCCAAAATCCAATTACGCCGTGACAGGGCTGTATTTCTACGATAATCGCGTCGTGGAAATTGCCAAAACCATCCAACCGTCCCATCGTGGCGAGCTAGAAATTACGAGTATTAACCAAGCTTACTTAGAGCAAGGGAAGTTGACGGTTGACGTACTAGGGCGCGGCTTTGCGTGGTTAGACACGGGGACACACGGCAGCTTGCTTGAAGCGGCGCATTTTGTCGAAACGATCGAGAAGCGCCAGGGCTACAAAGTGGCTTGCTTAGAAGAGATTGCGTATCGCCGAGGATGGTTAACACGAGAGCACATCCAAGCTGCAGGAAAAGCCTTATCTAAAAACGATTATGGCCGCTATCTTCTAGAGTTATTGGAAGAATAAATGTCGAATATACCGCTAATATCTTTTCAGAAAATGGGTGATGAGCGAGGCTCATTAATCTCGTTAGAGCAACATAAAAACATTCCTTTTGATATCAAACGTATTTACTACATCTTTGATACACAAAGCGGTTTAGCAAGAGGCTTTCATGCGCACTACGACTTAGAGCAAGTCGCTATCTGTATGAAAGGTAGCGTGACTTTCGTCATTGATGATGGCACCACGAAAGAGAAAGTGACGCTTTCCTCCCCCGATGTAGGACTGCACATCAAAGGGTTAAAATGGCGTGAGATGCACGACTTTTCTGAAGATTGTGTACTGATGGTCGTAGCCAGTGAGTTATACGATGAAGCCGACTATATCCGTGACTATGACACATTTCTTAAAGAGGTAGCCCATGCGAATTCATGCACTCAGTGATGTTGCTTCATCGGCGATTGGCGAGGGGACATCTATTTGGCAATTTGCCGTGGTCCTTGCTGGGGCTAAAATTGGTCGTGACTGTAATATCTGTGCGCATACCTTCATCGAGAATGATGTGGTCCTAGGAGATAGAGTCACCGTAAAGTGTGGCGTTTACCTCTGGGATGGCATTGAAATTGAAGATGATGTGTTCATTGGTCCAGCAGCCGCTTTCACGAACGACAAGTTCCCACGTTCAAAAGTATGGCCAGAGGCATTTCCAAAAACAAAAATCCTGTCAGGCGCATCCATTGGCGCCAATGCCACAATTTTGCCCGGCATAACCATCGGAAAAAATGCGATGGTTGGTGCAGGCAGTGTGGTCACCCGTTCAGTGCCAGACTATGCGGTTGTGGTTGGAAGCCCAGCCAAGATAGTACGTTATGTAGAGAAAAATAATGGTTAATTTTTTAGAGCTAAAGCGCTTAAATTCCGAGTACGAAGACGAATTGAAACAAGCCTGTGCACGCGTGATTGAATCTGGCTGGTATATTCTTGGCAAGGAAACTGAAAAGTTTGAACAAGCATTTGCTGACTACTGTGGTGTTAAACACTGTATAGGTGTTGCGAACGGTCTAGATGCTTTAACACTGACGTTAAAGGCTTGGCGAGAGCTAGGAAAAATCAACAAAGGTGATGAAGTTATCGTACCGGGTAATACCTATATCGCATCGGTATTGGCGGTCACCGAAGCGGACTTGGTACCGGTGTTTGTGGAGCCGGATGAGCAGACTCACAATATCAGTCCTGAAGCGATTGAAGCGGCGATTACAGAAAAGACTAAAGTGATTTTGCCGGTGCATTTGTATGGTCAGTTAGCCGATATGCCAGCGATTATGGCGTTGGCGACAAAACACAATCTTCTCGTGTTGGAAGACAGCGCTCAGTCTCATGGTGCGACACTTGCTGGTAAGAAATCTGGCGCATGGGGGGATGCCTCAGGTTTTAGCTTCTATCCGGGTAAAAACCTAGGTGCGTTAGGTGATGGTGGTGCTATTACGACCAGCGATGATGAGCTGGCAGAAACTTTGCGTGCCCTTCGTAACTACGGCTCTCATGTTAAATACCAGAATCTTTATCAAGGATTGAACAGTCGTTTGGATGAAATTCAGTCGGCGATGTTGTCAGTGAAACTGAACTACCTTCCAGCGCAGACGAAAGCGCGTCAGGAGTTGGCGGAATTTTACTTACATGAAATCAACAACCCGAATATTATTTTACCGGAAGTAGCTGAGCCTGATGCCCATGTATGGCATTTGTTTGTGGTGCGAACTTCACACCGAGATGCATTGGTTAAGCATTTATCAGAGCATGGTATTCAGACACAAGTACATTACCCGATAGCGCCGCATAAACAGCAGGCTTATAAAGAGTTCAGTCATCTTTCATTGCCGCTGACGGAGCAGTTGCAAAATGAAGTGCTGTCATTGCCGATGTCGCCCTACTTGAGTGAA
>CCKK01000013.1 GCA_001048675.1 Vibrio diabolicus
CAACGCATAGTAAAAATGCCACGCGTTGCGAATCACTCTTGAACAGTTTGTTAACTGTACTACTCAGCAGCAAATGGCTTAGTCGAAATTTTCATGTAATTTATTGAATCGACAAACCGCTGTGCCTTTTCTAAACTTCTCGTATAAAAACGCTTAACAACCTGTTGTTCATCGTTCTTTAGCTGAATGATAAACCAATCTCTTTTGCTATAGAGTTCAAGCGCCAATATCGAGTTGAAATAATACCTTGAATTGATTTCTGATAGCCTTACGTTTGAAGATGACAGGAGCAAATTTGAAGCGTCATTATAATTGCTAACTGCCACTACTTTTGAATTTTGACCTTCTGATAACCCGATATAAGAACTGGTCACAACAAGACCTTCAGGTCTAAATTTTGGGGGCTGTTCCATTATGACCTGTTCAATCACATTCGCCGCAACTTCTGTGCTTACCATATTAGAAGGAGAGTAAGGTACTTGCTTAGCAACACACCCTGTTAGCAAAAGAACCAAAAATATAAACCACTTTTTCATTTTAGAAACGACCTGTTTTTGTGCAACTTGCTCGTAATTTTTATATCGAAGTACAGTTAACGCCCTGTTAAGG
>CCKK01000014.1 GCA_001048675.1 Vibrio diabolicus
GCCTGCTAACGCCCTGTTAAGGGGTGAGCAACGCAATACCGATGCCGCCGCATACCACCTAAATCACTTAAACCAACGCATAGTGAAAATGCCACGCGTTGCGAATCCCTCTTGAACAGTTTGTTAGGCTCGAAGCAGAAGGTTATTACCAGGCTCAATCTTGCCCTCATTTGACAAGAAATTGAAATTTGACTTAGATGAGATTACTCGTTGATACGAATTATCGATTATCTTTCGATTAAGAATTGCTACCAACTCTCTACTTGCAATTCTAGTTTCATCTTTGACATCGAATTCACCTACAAGAGCCAGATTTTTCGTTACAGGAAAATAAACCATTGTATCTCTTAGCCCAAAACCAGGAGACACAAAACCCGGTACTTTTTGGGGTTCAGCCCAAGTCAAGCTTACCGGATTATCAGTGGTTATGAACTCGCCAGCATCTTCACCTGCTTTGAGTAAGACCCAGTTTCTAAAATGTAGTAGCTCTGTTATACGTTGCATACCGATGAGCTCCATATGAATTTGATGCTCCCTCGTCACTTCAACATTATATTCTTTGCTATCGAAGAACTCTTTCATTTCTTCATATGTCTTACCTTGGGATATATCTTCACCAGTTTCTTCAAGAATCCGAGCTATCTGAGCTTCCCAACGTTCTTTAGTGTCAAGTGACATAGCCATAATACGTTTAGCTATCTCTATTTGGGGCTCTGCTATATGCTTCCTCATTTCTGGAGACTTGATTGCTAACATACCAACAAGCTCTAAAATTAGGTTTTTCGTATCACCAGAAAAGTCTAATGTCTCTTCAATACATTTAAGAGCAGTAGCTACTTTCCCTTCAAATTCTGATTGCTGCTTTTCAACAATTTCTGGGTCTATACCGGGAATATCTACTCTATTGAAGTCACGCATTCCTCCAACATTTCTAGGCTTAGTTTCGAATTTTTTCATTGTTTTTAAGTCAAAAACTGTGAGCTTCGAATCTTTGGCGTTTCCTTTAGTAAAACCTTTCAAGTAACACTGGGATAAATAATGATGATGCCTAGATGTACTCATTTACAACTCCTCAAAGCACAAATTTAACGATTAGAGCCTAACGCCCTGTTAAGGGGTGAGCAACGCAATACAGAAGCTGCCGCAGACCACCCTAAACACTAAAAACAACGCATAGTGAAAATGCCACGCGTTGCGAATCCCTCTTGAACAGTTTGTTAGAGTGCAACTCACAGGTTGAACAGAACTTTCAAAAGAGAATTAACCAAGGAAGAAATTCCTAGAAATAGCACTACTGGCAAGCCTATCGCTATTATCAGTTTAAACTCGACAAATTGACCTACAACGGCATCACCATACCTACCACCCAGAAACTTTCTCGATTCATCACCTACTGTCAATTTGACTTCATCTGTAACTGTCTTGCGATCTTTACCAATGAATTCTTTAAACAGCATAAAACCGAAAGGAGCGATAATAATGCCGGCGATAAGATATGAAATGTATTCAACTATATCGGTCATGTTCATACTTTTTTCTCCTGCGCTCTAACGCCTTGTTAAGGTGTGAGGCGCGCAATACCCAAGCTTTCGCATACCACCTTAACCACTAAATTCAACGCATAGTAAAAATGCCACGCGTGCCGAATCACTCTTGAACAATTTGTTATGTGTATTTTATAAGTGCTTACGATCCCATTCAGACAAGTACTCCATATACATTTCCTCATGGGGATCAACATAACCCTGAGCATAGTGATCATGCTCACTACATGATGCAGCATCTATGCCTGCCTTGAGTGAAGCCATTTTCTCGGCTCGTAAAGTCGCTAATGTTGCGATTTTAAATTTAGCTTGAGCGCTGTTGAACAACGAAAGAGCATAAGTAACGAGAAAAAGTGAAATTAATATAACTGGATATTCTGCGAAAAATATATACGGTGACACAGATAGCAGGAACAAACTAAAAACAAATATTATTAGTGACTTCAAAAGCGCATATGAGACATCAAGCTTTATATTTATGACCTTGTTTTCATCAGTTGATGCCAACACTATCTTTGACACATATGCCTGTCTTTTTTCTTGCTTGCTTTACTTTAATAGAAGAGAAGAAAAAAGATAAAACTTTCTGTATCTTGGGAGTTACAAGGTTTGCAGCAACCGATATAACAATTGACATTACTGTTGATGCTATTAAAAAGATAGGTTCTTTGATTAAATCTAAAATTTCCATAAAACTCCTACACATAACGCCCAATTAACGTGTGAGCAACGAAAGCGCTGAACTAGACCACTACGCCGTAAACACTTAACTCAACCTGAAGTGAGAGCGCCAAGCGTTGCGAATCACTGTTTAATTGTTTGTTAGCCATTTGTCTAACCGTTCCACTACAGCCCCTAACCTTTCCATGCTTGCGGACGGCACCTGAGTAAGCTTATTAGGAAACACAGTTCCCATATACTTACCTTCATCAGATAATCTATAAATCGCTAAATAAGATTTTTTTAGCCCTTGACTGTCAACTTTTACCTTAGGCAACGAAAACCAACCATCAGCATTGATATTTGATGATGTTTTGTTTAAACCAACATACCTATATTCGTACTCACCCGTCTCAGTGTTCATTGAATAGAGTGAAACAACATAATCGCTAGGAACATACCCTGAGTTTAAAGCTACTTTCCCTTTAATAAACGTACTGCTACCTTCTTCCATTATCTCTATGTTTTCAAACTTATCGATGGCAAGTTGAGGTTTAGCAACCAGCATATACCTGCTACCAGTCAACGTTCCAAAATAGCTTTCAAGAGAATCTGACAACGAGAACCATATCGCCCATGACAGTACCAATGCACTGAGTGATATCGCCCCTGAAAATATACTATTTTTGAAATAGTTAACTGTAAGCTTTACAAAGAAAAGACTACTACCCACTAGAGCTAAGATGTATACAAAATAGAAAAACACTGCCCATAAAAATTCCGCTGTATCAAACCCCAAACCCGACAAGTTTCCCAGAAACGGACCAGCGACCAAGGTTGCAACTGAAACACCAAGAATCGTAGCTAAGTCTGAGACTATGGAAAGCCACTTTAGTAATGATGCTGATTTAATTTCTTCGTAAGTTTTTAAAAACATAATTTAATTAGATAGTCTCAAATTGCCTCGAAATGGCTAACGCCGCATTAAGTGGTGAGCAACGCAAACCACTCAACCGAAAGTATTGTGCAGTAAACACTAAAGTTGAAGCAAACCCAAAATGCCGAGCGTTGTGAATCCGCCTTAAATGCTTTGTTAGCTTTAACCTGATAACCCCACCAAAATTAACACATAACTATTATGGAAGGCGTGAGTTAAGAAAGCGACTTTTGCCCCCTCAGATGTAGATACCCTTTGCCACACCTGAAAACCAAGACAAAAAACAACAAACGGAACAAACGTAAACAAGCCCCATAATGGGTGGCTTAAAGAGTGCAAAACTGAAATAAACAAGGCGACCATACAAGCGACCAACAGAGTATTTTCCGTGACCTTCTGAGCCAACAATATGAGTAGGACTAATAGGGTAGTTTCAACAACTGGAGCCAATAGAATTAAACCGAACGCATCAAAAAATGAAAACGACAAGTTCTCATTAGGCGCTTCTTCAGGAAAACCAACAAAAAAATGATACAAACACGCTAAAACAAAGACGATACAGGCACTTAATATCGATGCTTTAAAACTATATGAAATTTTTGAATCATTTCTTTTGAATAAGAACATAGTACCCTTTTAAGCTAACGCCGCGTTAAGTGGTGAACAACGCTAACCACCCTACCTAAACCATTGTGGCATAAACACTAAAGCTGATTCGGACTAAAAATGCTAAGCGTTGTGAATCCGTCTTAAACGCTTTGTTATACAAACTTTTACAGCTTATCCGCCAACTTCTTAAGGTAAGATTTGGCTAGTTCATTTTTACCTCGGCTTAACCACTTTATACACTCTAAAAGTTCCCAGATTAGGCCTTGATCACCATTTGTATATGCAGGAAAGTCTTCGTGCTTTGGTGCTGGAGCATCAGTTAATCGTGACTCCACGGCACCCGCTTTATCGAACAGTACTTTGAAAGGTCTTGATATATCAAAAGGTTCGCTTAGATCTAGGCAATGAATCTCTGTGCTGGTTAAATCCGTAAATATGTACTTTGTAAAGTAAGCATTCTCGTTATGGAAGCCTTGATTACGATAGAAAATTTCTTTGCCACGCTCAAAAGCTGAGAAACACTCTTGTGTGGATTTATGGAATTCATTTTGAGTAAGAATCAAAATGTCAGCGTCAGATACTCGGTCACCCTTGCCTGACGCTAATGAGCCTAATAACACTGCGGCAACCACATTGTCTTCGGAAATAAACGCAGAACAAGCAGATTTAACCAGTTCATTTTGAAGGGGAAGATTTTCAAGATTAAGTTCTTCTAAACTCACAGTTACCTCCGTTTGTATAACGCCGCATTAAGGGGTGAACAACGCAAACCACTCAACCTAAACCATTGTGCCGTAAACACTAAAGCCGATTCAAACCAAAACTGCCAAGCGTTGTGAATCCCTCTTGAATGCTTTGTTAGTTGCCAAACCTAAAGCTTTGATTTGAAGTCAATTGCCGTTTTGCCAACACTAGCTTTACGTGTTTTGGTAGACTCAAATCAGGCGCAGTTTCAAAGCGCCTGTCACTGAAACCACTTGGAACACGCAACGCCTTAGAAAACAAACTGACAACACCAAAACGCTCATTTGAAAAGACAATGTCACAAAGCTGACTCTCAACTAGTGATTCGGTTTCTGAAACGAATCCAACCACAAAAAAAACCTGAGAACGATTTTCACAAACCCGAACGATTTAAAATTGAAGTGCGAAACCCCACCAAAAACACACTGACTTTAACTCTAAACATTCTGTTTAAGCTGCGTTTTCCTCGTTGGCAACTAACGCCGCATTAAGGGGTGAACAACGCCACCACCGAACCTAAACCATTGTGCCGTAATCACAAAAGCTAAACTTTGAACCAAAACTGCCAAGCGTTGAGAATCCCTCTTGAATGCTTTGTTAGTTGCCAAACTTAAAGCTTTGATTTGAAGTTAATTGCCGCTTTGCCAACACTAGTTTACGTGTTTTAACAAACTTATATCAGGCGTAGTTTTAAAGCGTCTCTCACTGAAACCACTTGGAACAAACAACGCCGTAGAAAACGGGCTAACAACACCAAAAAGCTCATTTGAAAAGACAATATCACAGAGCTGACTCTCAACAAGCGAATCGGCTTCTGAAACGGCAAACCAAAACCACACCAATATACATCGAACGCAACTTCAGCAAACTTACACCTAAACACAGAATCAGGCAAAAACAGCACAGGCCATTAGCCCTAAATGCTCCGCTTTAGCTGCGTTTTTCGCCTTGGCAACTAACGCCCAATTAAGGGGTGAGCAACGCTACCACCAAACCTAAAGCATTGTGCCATAAACACTAGAACTGAAGGATAAGCAAAAATGCCAAGCGTTGGGAATCCCTCTTAAATTGTTTGTTATATTTTTATTTGCCACAAAGTAATATTTGTATCCTTTTCTATGCCTCTAACTACCAACCCCTGACTTTCTAGCTTGATGAGAGTATCAGCTACAACTCTAAAGCTAATGGATAATATGTGACCAATACCAGTCGCTGTATAAGCATTTTTGGGGTGCTCTTTTAGGTAGTCCAGAATCATTTGTTCAAAACTATCTTCTGTTGCTGATTTGAAACTACTTTTCAAACTATGTCTCAATGATTCTATTGCTGATGAATCTAGCTCTGGTGCGTCTCGCTTAATTGACTCAACAACTTCCTCAGTTTTAGCGCTTAATACTTTCTCAATACCATTTGCTACGATGAAGTTCTGTTCATCAGAGTAATCACTCGGAGCATATAGAATCTGAGGTTTCTTAACCAAAATACCAAAGAATGTCACCACGATAACTAGAGGGAAAAGCATCACGAAATACACGAAATCCTGTTGGAGTTCTATTGGTAGTAGAACCAAAGCACCTGTAGCAAACGCCTCCGCTACGCCTGCGAATATAGCGACTATCGTTAATGGATTACTAACTTTCAATTCATACTCCAAACTTGATTAAAAATATAACGCCGCGTTAAGTGGTGAACAACGCGACCACCTAACCTAAACCATTGTGCCGTAAACAATAAAGCTGATTCAAACTAAAAATGCCAAGCGTTGTGAATCCGTCTTGAACGCTTTGTTATGTTCGTGGTTATTTGAGACTACTGACGTTTAAAATTACGTCTGGTTGATGGAACAGACTTCCTCAACTTAGATGCTGTAACACTTCAACTTGAATACTTCGTAACAAGCTTTGAGTATGTTCTGACTGTAAATCGAGTTCGCACCAGCCGTCAGTTCCCATGTATTCGGCAGAAATATATCTGATGCTTTCAAGACCAATTTCATCATTGATGATCCCAGATAGCCTGAAAATACCTGACTTTGTATGGATTCTGCTAATTTTGAAATTTTCCATAAACCTCCGAGAACATAACGCTCTGTTAAGGGGTGAGCAGCGCATTACCGAAGCGACCGCACACCACCTTAAACACTAAAATCAACGCATAGCGAAAATGCCACGCGTTGCGAATCCCTCTTGAACAGTTTGTTAACTGAGCGCCTTTCAGTTTTCGCCGATCTTACAACCACTTTAGCCAAGGCTAGTTTTCCTAATTAATGATTAGTAAAGCTAACTCAAACATGTATTTAACTAAAAGATTACCGTTTATCTTTAGTTTGAAATGCGTCTCACAACACCATACTTCGGCGATGTAAGTGCGCCGAACTAATCGCGAATGCCTTATATTATTAGAAGGCTTTGTGCCGCCTTTCACATCAGTAAACTTAAGTACCAAATTGAAATTATTAGCATTAGCTAAATTAAGGAAACCGACCGAACACGCTAAACCTCTGAACTTAGAAACGGTATCAATGTGCTTTCATATTTTCTGCGCCAGTTAACGCCCTGTTAAGGTGTGAGCAACGCAATACCAAAGCCACTGCAAACCACCTTAATCACTAAAATCAACGCATAGTAAAAATGCCACGCGTTGCGAATCACTCTTAAACAGTTTGTTATGTGATGACATCAACCGTACAGGATAATACCAAAAATTGACAAAGCCACAGGGATAATTACGGGTGAACCGTAGACCACTATTTTTTTGCCTAATGCAGCTTCACCAGAAGGTAAACCATAATTATTTTCTCCTTTAGTTCCTTTCCAAAGGCAAAGTAATAAGTTGATTACAGGGAGGCCTAACACTATAGACAATAAAGGATTCCAACCAATATCCTTTAATCGACCATGAGCATAAATCATAGAAATTGGAATCTGAATCATCCAGAGGTTCATTGCGTTGTAAGTTCCACTATAGCCACTACCAACGCGCACAACTTCCAATGGCTTAAAACTCTCTAGTACAAGAATTAAGTCCTTTGACAAAAGTTGATGGGTAATTGGATAATTCAAGAACTTAAATATTATGAACTGTGTGAGAACTGGTAAGAACAACCAAACGACAATCATGTAGAAAGTAAACTCTACTCTTCCCAATCTGGGACTTTTACGCGTGAGTTCACCTTTTTTATTGATAGGTAATTTCTTTCGCATATTCTTCGGTGATAGGGCGTCATCCAACAATGATGAAAAACAACCTTTACAAAATAAGGACTCCTCAACTTGTTTTAGCTCTTTAATATCGAAATAATTATTGCATTTATTACACTTCATCAGAATCAATCCTAATTAGTCACATAACGCCCAATTAAGGTGTGAGGCACGCAATACCGATGCCGCCGCATACCACCATAATCACTAAAACCAACGCATACTAAAAATGCCACGCGTGCCGAATCACTCTTAAATTGTTTGTTAGCAATATGACCCAACGTCATGCGCTGAACTCTTTTAACGCTGACACTGCTGCTTCGGCTTTACTTGTTTGAACAAAGATATGATCGTGATAATAAGCTGCAATCACATTTGCGCTAATATCCTTTGAAGCCAACTTGTTAGCCACTGCTGCTGTAAGACCAACAGCTTCCAAACTAGAATGAACTGTTAACGTAATTTGGCTATACGAACCTTCAAACGATAAACCAGTCTTCTCTGCAACTGCTTTTTCGATAACTAAGGTTAAACCTTCGGATTCGATGAACGTAGCGACTGGGTTTAACTCAATGTAATCTCTGAGCGAGCCTGAAACCGTACAAAAAACGAACTCAGCGTCAACCAACTTTGGACTCATGGAGCTCAGGAGTTCATCTAAATCTGTAATTCCCGACATGTGTGATATTTCCTTATATTGCTAACGCCCTGCTAAGGGGTGAGCAACGCAATACCGAAGTCGCCGCAAACCACCTTAATCACTAAATGCAACGCATAGTGAAAATGCCACGCGTTGCGAATCCCTCTTGAGCAGTTTGTTAGTTTGCAAACCCAAAGCGTTGATTTTACGTTATTTTAAACTTTGCAAACAATAAGCTTTAAGTGTTTTAATGCACTTAAGTCAGGCGTAGTCTCAAAGCGGCTACCCAATGAAACCACGTGGAACAAACAACGCCGCAGAAAACGAACTTACAACACCAAAAAGCGCTTTTGAAAAACTAATCTCACAATGCGGACGTTCAACAAAGTCACTGAAACCACGTGAATTTTCCACACCAGAGAAAACGTCATTTCAGCGAGTAAATCGGCTTTTGTACCAACAAACTCAACGAGCAGATTTTCAGCAAAAAAGCACAGTTTGGTTAACCCATAACTCGCCGCACCAAAGAACATATCAACCGTTGAAGCGTTGCCTAATTTTGACTTTTACCACGTAAATTAACACTGAAATTGAACGCCGGTACGAAAATTTCAACTTTGAGCTTTTACCACTAAATCTTGGGATATAGCTGCGTTTTTCCTCTTGCAAACTAACGCCCTGTTAAGGGGTGAGCAACGCAATACCTAAGCCGCCGCATACCACCTTAATCACTTAAACCAACGCATAGTGAAAATGCCACGCGTTGTGAATCCCTCTTGAACAGTTTGTTATGTAGCGATGCTCGCAAGGACACAAACCAAGAATGCAGGCACGCCAGCTATGAGCAGTTTGATACAAAAGGCTGTATTTTCTGAGAACCGCTCATCATCGATTTCGTCCGCAACACTACGGTCAACCATTGAGTCTGTAATCCTATCAACCTTGTCGTCAGACTGCCCCATACCACCCAGAGGTGGATACATGAAAAATAAGGCTGTCGTTCCCCATATAAGCATTACGATGAAAAATGCATAGTCCGATACAAACTTAAGTCCAAAGAAGCCTGTAGACATCTCTAGACCAACAACTATTACGGCTGCTATTACATTCGCAACCAATACAAGTCGAACTAAACCAAGCAGTTATACTCCATTTCTTACCTAGCTACATAACGCCCTGTTAAGGGGTGAGCAACGCAATACCAATGCCGCCGCATACCACCTTAAACACTAAAACCAACGCATAGTGAAAATGCCACGCGTTGCGAATCCCTCTTGAACAGTTTGTTAGCTTTATGATTTCCCCAGAAGTTTATTATTTATTTCAACGACTCCGAAGAATAAGATTACCCCTATAACTCCATTTAACACTGCCAAAGCCGATGGAATAAAGAAGGTTGAAAGCTCTTTAGCATTCACCGCAGGCACCAATATAAACTTAACGTTGCATAAGTACCAAAGTAGAACAGGTAGCACCGAATAAGTACATCCTAAAACACGACTAGACAGGCTTAAACTTGATTCCTTCAAAAACGCAGACACAAATCGAAATACCGTAAAAAGCCCGGCACTACCTAGCAAGAAGGTACCAAGCACACCAGCAGCAAAACCAATAATTAATAGGTTTTCGATTATATATATTTCCTGTAGTGCGGTAATGCCTAACAGCAAAGAAATAATTGATGTTACTCGGTAAGCCTTAATTTGTCTGATCCTCATTATTTCTCCCCAGAAAGCTAACGCCCTGTTAAGGGGTGAGCAACGCAATACCAAAGCCGCCGCATACCACCTTAAACACTAAAACCAACGCACAGTGAAAATGCCACGCGTTGCGAATCCCTCTTGAACATTTGTTATGTGCGTGCTAATTGAGGTACTTTTGCCAATGTTGCTGCCCTGTCAAAACTACTCTGTAATCTTCGTAGTCCAATGAGCTGTAGAGCTTTTTAGCTGCAACATTATCATCACCGACCTCTAGTGTGATTTTGAGGTAATCATTATCACGACAATACTGTTCGATACCATTCAGTTGCGCTTTACCCACACCTTTACCACGAAAGTTGTCCGACACCATAAAATCATGGACATTCATCACTCTTTGCGCACGATAAGTTGAGAACGATTCAAAGCAAACCGCAAAACCGGCAGGCTTATTGTCGACAAAACTGATAAATCCGTGGAAATAAGGCAGCGCAAACAGCTGAGCAATAACAGAGGGATCTAGTTCAACCGAGAAGCCCGATAGGTACTCTCTGAACAAAGTCTCGTATATAACTTTATCCTCAACACTTTCTGTTTCGATACGTCTGATTGTGATTTCCATATTCATTTCCACCAAAGCACATAACGCCCTGTTAAGGGGTGAGCAACGCAATGCCTAAGCTACTGCATGCCACCTTAAACACTTAAGCCAACGCATAGTAAAAATGCCACGCGTTGCGAATCCCTCTTGAACAGTTTGTTAACTGAGCGCCTTTCAGTTTTCGCAGATCTTACAGCCACTTTAGCCAAAGTGGTTTTCCTAATTAATGATTAGTAAAGCTAACTCAAATATGTATTTAACCAAAAGATTACCGTTTATCTTTAGTTTGAAATGCGTCTCACAACACCATACTTCGGCAATGTAAGTGCGCCGAACTAATCGCGAATGCCTTATATTATTAGAAAGCTTTTTGCCGCCTTTCACATCAGTAAACTTAAGTACCAGATTGAAATTAGTCGCATTAGCTCAATTAAGGAAACCGACCGAACACGCTAAACTTCTGAACCTAGAAACCGTATCAATGTGCTTTCGTATTTTTTGCGCCAGTTAACGCCGCATTAAGGGGTGAACAACGCAAACCACCCGACCTAAACCATTGTGCCGTAAACACTAAAGCCAATTCAAACCAAAACTGCCAAGCGTTGTGAATCCCTCTTAAATGCTTTGTTATGTGGTGGTGTATTAGTGTCGTTTAACATCTCAAATATGCAAAAAATACGCACCAAATATCATATTTGATGCAATTTTAAACTATGTTGTTACTGCCAATAACGGCAATTTGAATAAGGATATAATATGCCTGTGAAGCACACCCCTCCAGATGGGCCAAGGGACAAAAGGGTGGAACTACCGGTTGTGGATTTAATACAAAGGAAAACCCTAGTCACTGGACAAATACTACAAGCAAAGTGACATGTGAGAAAAATGGTTGTAAAAATTAACTAGCCAATATAACAGGGGCAAGTATATTGCCCTTATTCAGTGTGCTAAGCCACATAACGCCTTGTTAAGGTGTGAGGCACGCAATACCGAAGCCTCCGCATACCACCTTAACCACTAAAACCAACGCATAGTAAAAATGCCACGCGTGCCGAATCACTCTTGAACAATTTGTTAGCCCTTTTTCAAAAGGTTAAGACTTGTATACGACAACCAAACCACCAAGATTGCCAGTAAGTTTAGAGAAACTGTTACTTCATTAACATTCACACTTATCGGTACTTCAACTCCAAAAGAAAAGGCTAAGGAAAAGTTAGGTGTTTCTATGCCTATCATCTGAATTAAATAAAGAACGATCATTAACTTAAATACCCAAAGCTTCTTTTTTAACAACCCGTAAAAACTAGACAAGTTCAAGCTTAGCATCACCAAAACAATTGCAAATGTGAGAAAAAGACTCGAAGAGCTCAATTGATTTACTTGGGCAAGCAAGGTAAATAGTAGAAACAGAGTAACTGCAACAGATATACCCTGCAAAAACAGCAAGAACTTTGTTCTTTTTAAATGATTTTCAAACAATTTTATATTTTCTCCTTGAGGGCTAACGCCGCGTTAAGGGGTGAACAACGCAAGCCACCAAATCTAAATTATTGTGCCATAAACACAAAAGCTAAACTTAGAACCAAAATTGCCAAGCGTTGAGAATCCCTCTTGAACGCTTTGTTATGTGCGTGCCTGCTCTTGCACCACCCTCACCCACTTGGAACGCCACTCCTGCGCTTCCATTGGGTCTGGCCAGAACTCTTTCTGTTTACGGATAAGCCCATTTTCTACCGTATGGAAAGTAATAGCACGCGCCTTTTGAACGCTATCAGTTATAGATACATCAGTGACTACTGTTTCGCCATCGCAGACGATTGAATGAACGACGAACTCCCAAGTACCATTTGCTGGATAGAAAGAGTTGATTGCTGTGAAGTTGTCTCGTCCAACAGTAAGCTCACCAGATTGAGGCCAAAACCCTTCAAAATCTGGGCTAAGCCATTCACTTGCTTTCGCGAAATCATTAGTTTTCATTGCGTCCCAAAAAGCTAAGACGACTTCCTTTGAATTCATTATTTCCCTCCAAGCACATAACGCCGCATTAAGGGGTGAACAACGCAAACCACCCGACCTAAAGCATTGTGCCGTAAACACTAAAGTTAATTCAAACCAAAACTGCCAAGCGTTGTGAATCCCTCTTGAATGCTTTGTTAGTTGCCAAACTTAAAGCTCTAATTTGAAGTTGATTGCCGCTTTGCCAACACCGTTTTTACGTGCTTTGAAAAACTTAATTCAGGCGCAATTTCAAAGCGTTTGTCACTGAAACCACTTGGAACACGCAACGACGTAGAAAACGGACTAACAACACCGAAAAGCTCTTTTGGAAAGACAAAACCGCAGAGCTGACATTCAACAAACTAATCGACTTCTGAAACAGCAAACCAGCAAAAGAACGAAGCGCGATTTATTCACACCCAAAACCTTAAAAATCAGAGCACAAGACTGGGCAAAACTTAGCCTTAAACATTTTGCTTTAGCTGCGTTTTCCTCGTTGGCAACTAACGCCTTGTTAAGGTGTGAGGCACGCAATACCAATGCTTCCGCATAACACCCTAACCACTAAAACCAACGCATAGTAAAAAATGCCACGCGTGCCGAATCACTCTTGAACAATTTGTTATGTAGCCGACTTTCAGGTTAGTGCTTTCTGTCCAATTTGGATTTTGGGCTCAATACCAGCTTTGCGATACAAAGCTAGAGCTGATTCATTGAAAGAATATACTTCTAACCACAGCTCTTCTCCGCCGTTAGAAATAGCCCTTTCCTCAAATGCCTCTATTAGCGCCAATCCAACGCCTTGGCTTCTAAAGCATGAATCCACTACTATTTGTTCAATGCTCGCGATTTTTCGCTGTTTGAGCGTCCAAGACTTACGAACCCATTATCTTGTGTAGGTCTATTTTTTGTTTCAATTTCTTCCGGTGATAAGAAGTCATCAGGTAAATTTGCTTGATGATACTCATTAAGCTGAAACTGTAGTTTCTTGATAACACTGATATCTTCAATGCGAGCTTGGCGAATATTTAACATATACAAATCCTTTTAACTTACCGTCCTCTCGTGGCTACATAACGCCCTGTTAAGGGGTGAGCAACGCAATACAAAAACCGCCGCATACCACCTTAAACACTAAACCCAACGCATAGTAAAAATGCCACGCGTTGCGAATCCCTCTTGAACAGTTTGTTAGGTTAATTTGTTACCTCGTACTCCATAGCGCCGTAAGAACCAATAAGCACGTCTTCACGAGTTTGCTCTTCAACGTTATCAAAAAAGTTATACCCATCCATCCCAATTTCCTTGCACAAGGCAATTAGCTTGTTTTGAATATCTTTAGGCAAGTAAATTGATATAGACATTACACGTCCGGTTAATGGTGAATCTGGAGGACCAAACCTTGAAACCCCAAGGACTGAGTTTTTAGCCAATACAGACTTAATGTCCTCACTATCAGCAAGGTGCGTATTAACACCTACTAGTACATTAGATAAAGCAATTTCAGAAACACTACCTTCACTCTCTTTAAAGCTCTCGATGGTGACTAACTTCTCTAACTTCTCAATTTTGGCGGTTAACTCATGGAGCTGAACTTCCGACTTACTCACTTTAATTACCGCATTTGTCTTATTGCTTAAATAACTTGAATAGTAAGAATCCTCTTGGAGCTCTGGACGAAACTTCGTTTGCAACAAAAAAACCGCAGACAAAAACAAAGGAACATTTACGACCGCAGCAATAACTAAAAGACCAGATTGCCAAGCAGTTTCAATATTGGCAGCTGCAATCAAAAATGAACTACTAATGGATAATAAACCAACTAACCAAGCAGCTAAAAGCTGGATTGGCTTCGTTAATTTTTCAGGGTTTATTTTGCTTTGATTCATGTTGATTTCCAAAAAATTAACCTAACGCCTTGTTAAGGTGTGAGGCACGCAATACCTAAGCTTCTGCATACCACCTTAACCACTGAAATCAACGCATAGTAAAAATGCCACGCGTGCCGAATCACTCTTGAACAATTTGTTAGCCAACTTCTACCGCAGAGGTAATTAACCCGTAGTCCTCTATGTCCTCGTTATTTCCCATTGCATACCACAGCTCATCGAGAGCTGAGTTTGCATGCTTAAGAAATTCAATCGTCAAGAGTTCATCATAGGGTCGCTTAAACACTGCAAATTCGTCCTCACTGTCACCCAGATCGTATTCGTACCTATCGGGCTTTGCATGTGCCAAACTATTTCTTGCTTCTTGAAGTGCATCAAGGACTTCATGTAATCCTTCGATATGCTCGACATTTAAAATCGAGAAAACTTTTTTTCGTTTCCAATGATACGGTTTCTTTTCCTTGAAACTTTCCCGGAGTAAGCCAAAACCCGCCATATTTATTAACGCCTCAGCCAGAAATGCATGTGAGATTAAACATGCTTGCATATCCATACTGATACCATTGGAATGACCAGAACTACTTTTTGTCTCAATGCAATCAAGTTGATATTGAGCTAAATTCGCTAGATCTGAATGTGGGTTGTATCTAACTTGAAACTTCACATTACCTCCAGTTGGCTAACGCCGCATTAAGTGGTGAGTGCGAT
>CCKK01000015.1 GCA_001048675.1 Vibrio diabolicus
TTTCGCTGTTTGAGCGTCCAAGACTTACGAACCCATAGCTCACCAAAAACAAAACCTACTAACTGCCCTTTGCTTTCGGCTACCAGAAAAATCGAGCTTTCACTTTCGATTATCTTGTGTAGGTCTATCCGCATACCACCTTAATTTTAATGGAAGCTTATAACGCCCTGCTAAGGGGTGAGCAACGCAATACAAAAGCCACCGCAAACCACCTTAATCACTAAATTCAACGCATAGTAAAAATGCCACGCGTTGCGAATCCCTCTTGAGCAGTTTGTTAGGCGCTTGGCTTACTGGCAAAGTTCGTCAATCATTTGCTCAAAGTTAGGGTACTTTGATTTGGCCACACTTATGATTTTGGACACTGAGCTTTCATTTGACGGGGCTACCTCCTGAGCAAAGTCCAAAAACTCACTATTTAGGGGGCGCTTCAAATCAGGATAAGCAACAGCCTCGTATGGCCCAAGACCATGTGCAAACAACCAAACATAGTCTCCAAAATTTTGTGCAACCACCCCAACTTCACCTTCAGAGCCAAAGAAAACAATAGGTTGTTGCAAAAGATCTTCAACATTAGCGACCAGCCAAAAAGCAGCGTAACCGCCAGAACCATCTTGACCAAAAATTAAATATTCATGCCCATTGAGTGAAGAATTACCAGTCCATGCTTTAATCCATTCTGATGTTTCCTCTTGCGAATAGAAGTCATCATATGGTTCAAAGTCAATTCCCTCACCGTCCGCGTAGTCAATTTCTATTGAGTGCAGTTTTTTCAATTGATCTGGAAAAGTTCTATCCATCTTATCTCTCCATACTTTCTGGACAACGCCTAACGCCCTGTTAAGGGGTGAGCAACGCAATACCGAAGCCGCCGCATACCACCTTAAACACTAAAATCAACGCATAGCAAAAATGCCACGCGTTGCGAATCCCTCTTAAACAGTTTGTTATGCCATTTGCATTTGGGAGCTGTAATCTAAAGGGATATCCGCAATTTTTTCTAAGTAGTTTTTTCCTACAAGAAAAGGAGTGTAGACGATACCAGTTTCATTTTTAAGAGGCTGTGCCTCTGCTACTAACAAATGATTCAATGGAGCACTACTATCGTAATCAGTATGAATTCGAGAAGATATTGTTGGATCAATAATGAAATCTTTACCTATTGTGATCCAAACATGAATCGGTAGCCCTTCTTTATCTGAAACTTCATGCCATTCATCGACTAAAATGGATTTAGAGACAGCATACTCTCCCTTTTCTCCAAGATGCACATCACCATAAGTTAATTCACATGGAATATTGTAGTGTTGGAGTATTGCAAATAATTGCGCGGAAACATTCATACACTGATTCCCCCAATCACCAACACCAAAGCGTTCAATCAACATACCTAAAAGATTATTTTCAACAAGATTTCGAAAAAAATCTACATTACGTTCATCAATAGGAAATTTCTCGACAATTCTTGGAGAAATACCTAGCTCGTTTGAAGTAGAAACTGCGATATCAAACTTTTCTTCGTAAGTCATTATTAACTCCTTATGGCATAACGCTTTCTATACGGCAATTTGCCTCCTTTCTGGCAAGCTACCGCCCTCTTTCTGATCAAAAGCGCTATAAATCGTAGCACCTATATACATGAAACAAATAGAAAAACAGTATGAATATGTGTGGTCGCGCGCGCAATTAGACGGCGCAATGGACGCTAATTACAAAAGAGGTGATAGATTAAAGAGACTGTATAAATAAACAGGTCAACTTTATCATGAAAAGTCAGTTTTTACTTAGTGTAAAAGAGCACATGCTTACTCGTCATTATGCGAATAAAACCATCGAAAGTTATCTATTTTGGATAAAACGCTTTATCACTTTCCACCAGCTTGCCCACCCTTCAACACTAGCAGAAGATGATGTCGTTCAGTTCCTGAGTTACTTAGCGGTAAAAGAAAAAGTTGCGGTAAAAACGCAAGCTTTGGCACTAAACTCAATATCATTTTTATATCGTGATTATTTCAAAACTCCACTATCACTTGATATGAGATTTCAGAAATCCCTGACCGAAAAGAAACTTCCCGTTGTATTAACTAGGGAGGAGATCCGACGATTCGTTCAACATATCGACCCGAGGTATAAACTCCATATTCAGTTGCTTTATGGCTCAGGGCTTCGAGTCATGGAGTGTTTGCGCTTAAGAGTTCAGGACATCGATTATGATTATGGCGCAGTTCGTGTTTGGCAAGGAAAAGGAGGTAAAAATCGTACCGTAACGTTAGCAAAAGAGCTACATGAGCCGCTTAAAGCTCAGGTTAATTTAGCAAGAGATTACTATTTTAAAGATAGACACATGCCTGGTTATGCGGGTGTATACATCTCTGAAGGTTTACGACGTAAATACCCAAAAGCGGAGCTAGATTTTAACTGGCACTTTTTATTCCCATCAACAAAGTTAAGTACAGATCGGGACACCGGAGAGCTCAGAAGGCATCATATCAATGAAAGTGCAATACAAAGAGCGGTAAAGCGCGCTGCAACGGATGCGTGTATCGAGAAAACAGTAACATGCCATACACTCAGGCACAGCTTTGCCACACATTTATTGGAGTCTGGTGCTGACATTAGAACAGTACAAGAGCAGCTTGGTCACACCGATGTAAAAACCACCCAGATTTATACTCACGTTATCGAGCGCGGGGCTGGCGGCGTGTTGAGTCCATTATCCAGCCTTTAGAAAAACAAAGCCACCTCGAAAAGGTGGCTTGCTGTATAACTCGCTATTGACGAACACCGAGTTTCACATTGCCTTTTGAATCAAACCAAAGCGCTTGTGAACGGCGACGTCCAATCAATATTGGACCATCATCATAAAAGAGAAAGTTCTTCCAATGCTTTTTAAAAATCGACCACTTAGTTTCGATGACATTGTACTTCTCGTAGCAAAAGTAAACGGTCACATCGTCTTGCCAATCGACATGTGCTTCTACTTCCGCTGGCATGTCCGGATCATCCAACTCCCACGCAGCCATCCAATCAACGACTTCAGACCAGTTCGCCTCATTCATTGGCCAATCTTGGGAGCTAAGTCGATCCATATCAGGGCTTTGAGCACTAATATTTTCTTTCCAAAATTGTGCTGAACGAGCTTGGCTCATCGGCTTAATAAAAGCCAAATCTTCTTTTGGCACAGGCATCGACTGATGCGTAAAAATCCATTTTCTTTGGTATTCATCCAAAGGCAAATAAGACATTCAGTCTCCTTTATTACGATTTCAGCCAACCTTTCTCTGTGGCTTCTTCTATCAACTCTTTCGCTTTGTCCCATAAGGTAACAGAGCCAAATTCAATTCGTTTATTAATGGTAAGTGCTTGTTCACGAGAGACGCCATGCTCCTTCCAACTCTGACCATTATTATGGTAGTTCAAGAGCATTGGAATTAACCGATCGAGTGCTTTTGCATACTTAGCATCATCGGTCTGCGCGGCTTCAAATTCATGCCAAAGCGCCAATAACTCTTGCTCCTGATCGCTGGGTAACATACCAAACAAGCGTTCTGCCGCTCTAATTTCTTTTTCTACTTGCTCTTGAGACGCGGCAGTATCATAAACAAAGGTATCCCCCGCGTCGATCTCTACTACGTCATGTATCAATAACATTTTCATCACTCGGCAAATATCTACTGGTGCATTCGCATGCTCTTCCATCAATATTGCCATCAGTGTGACATGCCAACTATGCTCACCACTATTTTCGAGACGCCCTTCAGCACTTTTAACTCGGGTTCGGCGCAAAATACTTTTGAGTTTATCGAGCTCGATTACAAGTGCTAATTGCTTTTCCAATCGCTCCATACTATCGCCCTTCTGGTTGCCAATTCGGATTAATAAGTGACGTTAGAACGTGGTCTTGCCATTCACCATTAATCAAAAGGTAATCTTTTGCATACCCTTCTTGGTTGAACCCTACATGCTCTAGCACAGCTTCACTACGTTTGTTGTGAGGCATGTAGCCGGCTTGAATACGATGTAACTTCTGCACGTTAAACATGTAGTCGCAAGCCATGGTTAATCCACGACGCATATAACCATGCCCTTGCGCTTTTTCAGCGAGAGAGTATCCGACGTTACAAGAATAAAAAGGGAAACGACTCAAATTACTAAAGGATATCGTACCTAGCATTTCACCCGAAGAGGCTCTGACCAAGAGGCAATAATACCCCAACCCCATTCGATGCAGCTCATTGAGCTTGATAAGCTTTTGCAACCAACCGTTAACTGAAGAAAAAAGCTTCTTCACGTTTCGGCTCAAACGGTTTCAGATATTCTCGGTTCGCTTGAAAATACTCGGCAATCATATCTGCGTCACCGATTTCAGCGGTACGCAGAAGCAAGTCACCGTCCAACTTATGAACGGCGATAGATGAGCTGTTATCTTCCATTACAAATGATTAATTCCGTCTTTTCGTTCAATTCGATTAATTCTTGCGGATACCGTAATCACGCAGTTTATTAGCGATTGAGGTATGCGATACATTTAAGCGCTTAGCAAGCTTGCGGCTTGATGGGAATGACTGATACAAACGCTCCAGAACCTGAGATTCATAGTCACGCATGATCTCATCCAATGAACCGTCGATGTTAAGAGTCGCACTACCAGCACCGACTGATTGAGGCTGAGGTAAATTGAAGTGATCCGCGTTTAGTATACCACCATCCATTTCTGTGAGCGCTCGAAGAACCATGTTATCGAGTTGGCGCATGTTTCCTGGCCACTGATAATTTGCAAGGGCATCAACTAGACCATCATCAAACTCTGGCTTATCAATCCCAAGCTGTTGAGCATGTTTCGCCACAAATAACTCAAGCAATGGCGCAACGTCATTTGAGCGCTTACGTAACGGAGGAATGCTGAGCGTAAGTACGTTGAGACGATAATACAAATCTTCACGGAACATTCCTGCCTCAGAAAGTTCGGCAAGGTTATGTTTTGTTGAAGCGATGATACGAACATCGACATGCATCTCATCTTCTGCACCGACACGACGGAAATTACCATCTTGTAGAAAACGTAACAGCTTGATTTGAAGATGCGAACTCATTTCACCGATTTCATCAAGAAATACTGTCCCGCCATTTGCTTGCTCAAAGATGCCTTTGTGACCTTGTTCATGATTAAATGAACCCGGCGCATGACCAAAAAGTTCGGTTTCTGCTACATCGTCAGGCATCGAAGCACAACTCAAAACTAAGAATGGCTTGCTCGCACGGCTAGAACGGCTGTGGCAAGCTTTAGCAAGCATTTCTTTACCGGTCCCTGTTTCGCCCTCAATTAACAGTGGCTGGTCAAGCACAGACAGCTTCTTAGCTTGGTTCATTAGCGCTTTATGACGGTTCGATATACCAACAAAGTGCTCAAAACCCAGAGGATTATGCAGTGGTAGCGCTTCTTCTATTCTTGCGACTTGCTGACTAGAGCGAATCGTCATCAGTGTACTAGCTAAGGTCGAGTTTTGCGCTTCGTCTCGGATATAAACTGGCATCAACTCAAGAACATAGTCCAAGCCATCAATCACAAGGTTTTCCCGCGTTCTGCCATTCACACCTTCAGACCAGCGAGAAAAACGAACACTTGGCAGCAAAGCTCCGATCTGCGTACCAATTACTTCTTGCTTGTGAAGACCAAGCAGTGAAAGTGCAGACATGTTTGCCATGTCTACGGCACCTTTAAGGTCGATGGCAAAAACCGGATCGGGCAAGTTATCAACTAGCGAGAGCAACTCCGTATTGTGGCGCTCCATCGGCATAAACTGGATTTTACGTACGTCTTTCACCCCCGGAATACGGCGGATTTCAGCCATCAGCTCACTAAACGTATCAAAATCAATATCTGGGCAATTCAAATAGATAATACCGCTAATATCGATTTCGATACCACGCAAGTCGATGCTTTTAGACGCTAAAATATCGAGCAGTTCTCGGGTCAAGCCGAGTCGATCTTCACATAAGACTTCAAGACGCACTGAAAATATCCCAATTCACGACTGTCAGGAAAAGTTGACAGTAGTTTCTATCATGCTTGGAATGGCGTCAAGCAATCCTATCCATCAAAGTTGATATTCGTTACGGTTTCATCGTAATTGATGCAACTTTCGCCGCCACAGCCTTGCGTATGGTGCCCAATTTAACCTGACGGTCAGGATACCATGGTAGTGGACGCAATAAGGTCATCGCTTTCAAGCCCAAACGTGCCGTTAGAATACCAACACCTAGCCCCTGCCCCGCACGAGCGGAGACTTTGCCCGCAAGGTCCATCGACATCAAGTCCATACTGGCATCAATAGCTAGCTCACTGGCACCAGCCGCCGCCATATTGACAAATACCGCTTTTAGTAGCTTGATGCGAGAGGCGTAACCTAGCTCTACCCCATATACCTTGGAGAGGTTGTCGATCATTTTGAAATTTCGCCACGCCACCAGCAACATATCAGCGGCAGCCAGAGGGCTCACCGCTACTAGGGCCGCACACTCGGTTGCGTGCTGCGATACGATTTTCGTTGCCAATTTGTCTTGTTGGCTCACGACCATCGAGTCATACATATCAAGGATTTCAGCATCACTATGAGCAGGGTTAATGCTGTTCCGCCAACGATCAAAGCCCGGGTTCTCTGCCATCACACCACTTTGTTCTGCCACTGTTTCGCAAAAGGCTTTCCCTTTCCCCACACTCTCACTATTAACAAGTGCTTCGGCTTCTTCTTGAACACTAAAATGATTTCGTAGTTTGCGCAGTTTCCAAAGCTCTTTACCCATCGCCCCTAAACCAAGCGAAGCGATCGCAGCAATAAACCCCGTCCAGCTTAAAGCCAGCCAATCAGAAGTTTGAATTGCGGTTATAACCGAGTCCACCGCTTGCCAGCCAACCAAACCAGCGAAGGTGGCAAATGCGCCAGTCGCGAGCCACTTTCTGCCCGGTTTTGGACGAATGACATGCTCGAGTTGCAATTCCTGTTCGGTCTCCTGGCGCTCTTCTTTAACTTCAACAGGTACGAATGTTTCTTTTTCGCCGAATGTTTGCTGCGCCGTTAACTCCGGTTGATTCGATTGCTGCTCTTTTTCCATTGCCTTTTCAGAGAAAACTTGTTTTTGCTTCAACTCACTCATTTCAATTTATCTCCAATCAGGTAATCCAGTGCTTTGTCTAAGCGTATGTGCTTCACTGGCTCATCATTCGGTGAGGGCATTGGACGGAATGACGTAAAATCAAATCCGTTGTTTTGCCAATAAGCCGCATTTGGTAGCTTTTTCGGCACTTCTCCCGGAAACATCGTCATCGGCTCACCATCCAACGTCGTACCCTGTAACGCCGGAATCGCCTTATCTCCAGAAGAAATAAATCCCGTCGTGGTTGATTGGATAGAAGCGATACTCATGCAGCTCATCTCGATATTCTCGTAGGCTGCGGTTTGCCACGCTGGATGCACCATTTGTTGTAGCAAAGATACTAAATTGGGATGCTGATCGGGCGTTATGTGATCCGCTTTTGTGGCAGCAAACAGCACTTTGTCGATTTTTGGTGAGAATAAACGGCGCAAAAAGCTACTACGACCGTAACGAAAGCTATGCATGATCTGCTCTAGCGCTTGGCGCATGTCGTAAAACGCTTCATCGCCGGCATTGAGAGGCTGCAAGCAATCCACAAGTACAATCTGGCGATCGAAGGTCGCAAAATGATGCTTATAAAACGCTTTCACTACTTTCTGTTGGTACTCCTGAAAACGCGCTTCGAGCATCGCTAAGTTGCTGCCCTTAAGCGCCTTGCTTTCCGGATCAGCACGACACGGGAAAAACTGTAGCACTGGCGCGCCTCCGAGCTCACCAGGTAATACGAAGCGGCCAGGCTGTACCCAATGAAGACCTGCGTCTTTACAGGTATGAAGGTACTCGGTGTATGTATGCGCAACTTTCTCGAGTAGTTTCTCGTTCACTTCAGCAGAAAGATCCACCTTTTCTAATTCAGACAGCCAAGCTTTGGCTAGATCGCCACGCTGGCCTTTAAGTGCATCAAACTGAGTTTGCGACCACGTCGCAAAGTCCATGTCCAATAACGGCAGGTCGAGCAACCACTCTCCTGGATAGTCGATAATATCAACATTTAAAATTGCGGTTTTACTCAACAGCTTTTTCGTGGTTTTATTTGGTTTGTACTTAAGCGCTAAGCGAATCTCACTCACATCCCGTGTTGGTACTGGCCATTGAGGTGGGATCGCATGGATCTGGCTCATCGCTTCGTCGTAAGCAAAACGTGGCACCATCATATTCGCTTGAGGTTCACGCTTCGCTCCAATAAGACGCTTATCTCTGGCTGCAGTCAAAAGAGGCAAATTATCATGGGTAGCGGTATGGAGAAGCTGATTCACTAATGACGTGATGAATGCCGTCTTACCTGCACGAGAAAGTCCGGTGACGGCAATTCGAACATTGGAATCCATACCTCTGTTGATAAAGTCATTGACTTCTTTCTTTATTCTTTTCATTGCGCTTCTTTATCTTGCTCCGCTCTAAAACAACGTTATCAGCAACTTCGGGTATTAATCTATGAAGACTTACCTTTCCATACTGAACTCTATGAGTCTAACTTTATATACCTTAATAAAAGATGAACAAAACATTCGCTTAAAGCAGGATGAAAAAAGAAAAGCCCCTGAGTGGTTCAGAGGCTTACTTAATCAACACTAAAGCATTAGTGACCCTATTTATGCTGATTACTGTGTTGAACAGAAACCTGCTTTCTTTGAGTCTAGTCGTCTTCGATTAATTTATAGATAACAAATAGAGCGATTTCTAAAATCAGCCATAATACACACGTGATGGTCACGTACTTCTCATCAAAGATGCTGATGCCGTGAAGGATCAAGTCGTAGCCAACAAAGCCACCTACCACTACAGCAAGAATAATTTGTAGAATCTGAATAAAACGAGGCATGCCGTCTCCTAATTATTGTTCGCATAACGTTTGATTGCTATGCCCTAAGGTTTATATCTACATTATATAGACAAAAAGTGCAGTTTTCGCTGCACTTTTGTCAAATGTTTGCTAGGTAAATCAGCACCTTGTCACATTCTCTCTACTGAGACAATGTAAGATTGCCTTTTGCCTTATGCTTCCATCTCTTGAATTTTCACTTTCCAAGTGTCTGGACCGATTTGGTGCGCGTTAACACCATTTGAGTCTACAGCCACTGTTACTGGCATATCTTCAACTTCAAATTCGTAAATCGCTTCCATACCTAAATCTTCAAATGCGACAACGCGAGCTTTCTTGATCGCTTTCGCTACAAGGTAGGCCGCGCCACCAACAGCCATTAGGTAAACCGCTTTGTGATTCTTAATAGATTCAACCGTTGCAGGGCCACGCTCAGCTTTACCGATCATGCCCATGATGCCGGTTTTTTCTAACATCATATCGGTGAATTTATCCATACGAGTTGATGTTGTTGGGCCGGCAGGACCAACGACCTCATCACCAACCGCATCGACAGGGCCTACGTAGTAAATGAACTTACCGTTTAGATCTACGCCTTCTGGTAGACCTTCACCATTGTCTAACATGCCTTGAATACGTTTATGCGCAGCATCACGACCAGTCAGAATTTTACCTGATAGAAGAACGGTTTCGCCTGTCTTCCACTCTTGTACTTCTTCTTTAGTAATCGTGTCTAAGTTTACGCGACGCGTGTTTTCGCCCGCTTCCCAAGTAATGTCTGGCCAATCTTCTAGTTTAGGTGGCGTTAGCTCTGCTGGGCCGCTGCCATCAAGCGTGAAGTGTACGTGACGAGTCGCCGCACAGTTCGGGATCAAACAAACAGGCTTAGAAGCCGCGTGCGTTGGCGCCGTTTTGATCTTAACGTCGACAACCGTCGTCAAACCGCCAAGGCCTTGCGCGCCGATACCAAGTTTGTTCACGCGATTGAAGATATCAAGACGAAGCTCTTCTTCTGCGTTTTGTGGGCCACGGTCAATAAGCTCTTGAATATCGATGTGTTCCATTAGAGATTCTTTTGCCAATACCGCTGCTTTTTCAGCCGTACCGCCAATACCAATGCCAAGCATGCCAGGAGGACACCAGCCCGCGCCCATTGTTGGTAGCGTTTTCTCTACCCACTCAGCAATATCGTCAGATGGGTTTAGCATCACCATCTTAGTCTTGTTTTCACTACCGCCGCCCTTCGCTGCGATCTGAATTTCAACTTTATCGCCCGGAACCATGTTGATGTGTACGACAGCAGGCGTGTTGTCTTTGGTATTAATACGTTTACCGGCAGGATCCATAAGTACTGACGCACGCAACGGGTTGTCTGGGTTCGTATACGCTTGTCGAACACCTTCATCTACCATCTGCTGAACCGTCATGTCGGTTGAGTCCCATTGCACGCCCATACCGATGTTGACGAAACACGTCACGATACCAGTATCCTGACAAATTGGTCGGTGACCTTCTGCGGACATTCGGGAGTTAATTAGGATCTGAGCAATCGCGTCTTTAGCGGCTTGGCTCTCTTCGCGGTGATAGGCTTTTTCAAGAGCTTGAACAAAGTCTAGCGGGTGGTAGTAAGAAATATACTGTAGCGCATCAGCGACACTGCTGATCACATCCTGCTTGCGTATTACCGTCATTACATGCCTCGTTATAGTTATGCTTCCATTATTGGCTTGGCTTCAATCGTGTTTGTTGAGCTTATTGCTCTTTTGAGCTTCGTTTTTATAAACAATTGTCGAACGGCTGATATCGACACACGAAACGCTGAAGTCGCCTACTTGTAAACCATCTCAAAACCCTATGAATAGAGTGTGTTTGGCTATACAGAGGAATATGATACTCTTGCTGCCCATGACATGCCATGCAGTGAACGATCTCTTTGTCACAAATTACACAAATGAACAACATGGACAATCAATTCATTGATTTTAAAGCGCTGGAATATGCACCAGAGTTTGCTCTTCACCTCTTTTCTCGCATTCAACACCAGCCTTGGGCGATGTTGCTGCGTTCTGCATCAGAAACGCATATCGATAGCCGCTTCGATGTGTTGGTTGCCAACCCAATTGCAACGTTAGAAACCACTGCCGAAATTACACAAGTTGAAACGCCATCGAATGCCTATTCAACTCAAGATGACCCATTCGCGCTGCTTCATCAGTTGCAAGAACAGTGGCTTCCTCACGTTGAGTTAAATAAAGAATTGGATTTGCCTTTTGTCGGCGGAGCGCTCGGTTACTTCAGTTACGATTTAGGTCGACGCGTAGAAACGATGCCAGAACTGGCCGAAAAGGACCTCAACACGCCGGATATGGCGGTAGGTCTTTATGAATGGGTCGTCGTTGTTGACCACAAGCTTAAAAAAGCCTGCCTAGTCGGTCAGAATATCGAGCAAGCTTGGCAATGGTTAGACGAGCAAGAAGCAGAGCAAAGCGTAGACTTCGCTCTGTCTGGTGATTGGCAGTCAAACATGACGAAAGAGAGCTACGCTACTCGCTTTGACAAGGTGCAAGAATACTTGTTGAGCGGTGACTGCTATCAGATCAATTTGGCGCAACGTTTTAACGCACCGTATCAAGGCTGTGAGTGGCAAGCGTATCTAAAATTAGAGTCCGCCAACCAAGCGCCATTTTCCGCTTTTATCCGTATGCCAGAGTCTTCGATTTTGAGTATCTCTCCAGAGCGCTTTCTAGAACTCAAAGATCGCGTCATTGAAACGAAACCAATCAAAGGTACTCGCCCACGCAGCGAAGACCCAAAGCAAGATAACGCTAGTGCCCATGACTTGCAGACAGCGGAAAAAGATCAAGCAGAGAACCTGATGATTGTCGATTTGCTGCGTAATGACATTGGTCGAGTTGCGTCACCGGGTAGCGTTCACGTGCCAAAGCTGTTTGAGATTGAAAGCTTCCCCGCAGTGCATCATTTGGTGAGCACCATTCGTGCAAATTTGGATGAACAATACGCTCCTGCGGATTTGCTGCGAGCGTGTTTTCCAGGCGGTTCAATTACGGGCGCACCTAAAGTTCGCGCAATGCAGATCATTGAAGAACTGGAGCCGCACCGACGCAGCGCGTATTGCGGCAGTATTGGCTACATTTCACGCCATGGTCGTATGGACACCAGTATCACCATCCGCACTCTCGTAGCGGAGAATCACAAACTGTACGCTTGGGCAGGCGGCGGCGTCGTTGCAGATAGCGATTGCGCTTCTGAATATCAAGAAACGTTGGATAAGCTCTCAAAGATTTTGCCAGCGCTGCAATCGTAGGTTTCGCCAAATGGCAACGGTCTATGAATCCTGCTAACGAAAACAAGCTAAAACGCCTCCAGTACAGAGAATGCCGCTCGTTTAACAGCGAGTGGCATATTTCTGTATCTCGTCATCCTGTACCGCGACGAAGGAGCGTGATACAGGCTCTTCTATCCGAGCACTTTATGGTCAAATTTGTTTCATTATCCGCTCAGAGTGCTGCTATTAGATTCCTAGTCTCGCCAAGGCTCGCTGGAATGACACAAAAAACATAGTTAAGCGATCGGCATTATCCGGTGTGGAGCGTTTTTTTGTGTGTTTTATTTACAGGTACTTTGGCTTTTAGCCGTTAGCCAACAAGAATCCGTTTTTTAAGAGGCAACGTCTACTGCTCAAGCCACTTACACATGATCTGTTCAATATCGGTCGCGGTGTACGGCTTAGTGAGGATGTCGTCCATGCCTGAATCAATGCACTTTTGACGCTCTTCGATGGTAGTGCCAGCGGTTAATGCAATAATAGGATGAGTAAAGCCACGCTCTCTCAGGTACATCGTCGCCTCATAACCATCCATTTCTGGCATTCGGCAGTCCATAAATATCAGTTCGTACTCTTTGTTTTTCGCCGCTTCTAAAGCTTCTTTCCCATTGGCTTTTAAATCAGGCGTAATGTCGAGTTTTTTCAGCATTTGAGTAACTATCACTTGGTTCATTCTGATGTCGTCAACCACCAGTATTGAGCGTCCTGCTAAATCACTTCGCTCTATGGTAGCTAATTCCCCCTCTGCTGCGCCTGGGGCTTGCCCCTCCTTTAGAGGAATAGAGACTTTGAAGGTGGTACCTTTGCGTTCTTCACTTTCAAAGCTAATCTCGCCCTGCATCAAATCCACTAGATTTTTACAAATCGCAAGGCCCAAACCTGAGCCTTCAAAACTGCGCTTCGCCGAGCGATCTACTTGCAAAAATGGGTCAAATAATGAGGGCTGTGCTTCTATCGGGATGCCAATACCCGTGTCTTCAACCTCAAAATGCGCAATACCGTTTATCCACTCCACTCGCAGCACCACCCCACCCAAATGAGTAAACTTAATAGCATTTCCCACCAAGTTGACCAAGATCTGTGTAATTCGCTCTAAGTCACCAACTAAAAACTCGGGAATACCGAGCTTTTTATCGATGGAGAAATGAATTCGCTTTTCTGCTGCTTTAGCTGAAAATACGCCCATGATGGCTTTTTCAAGCTCTTCCCAAGCAAAGACCTTATCGATGATTTCCATCATACCGGCATTCATCTTGCTGAAGTCGAGAAGATCGTTAATGATGACCCTCAACAAGTCTCCCGATTGAGTCAAGTTGTTTAGGTAATGGCGTTGCTCTTCCCCTAACTGTGTTCGACTTAGTAGTTCAGCACTACCTAACACGCCATTAAGAGGTGTTCGCAACTCGTGGTTAATCATGGCGACAAACTCTTTCGTCGCTTTTTCCGATTCCTCTGCTCGCTTTCGCAGCTCCACTTCTCGCTCTAAACTCAAATGCCGGCCAATGACCCCATGAACCAAATCCGATACCAGCTCCATCTGTTTGGAAATAAACGATTGATCGATTTGATCCAACTGAACAGAGAAGATCAACTCCCCTACTGTTTGCTTGTCAATGATGATAGGCAAATGCAAGTTCTCCCCTTGCCAATTGGGGACAGTCTTAATCGTATTCTCATGGCGAAGCTGTAAATGACCAAAATGATGTCGGCGCAAAGAAGAAAGTTTTGTGGAATCAAGATGTAAGTAAGCCGCAGAAATGATTGAGTTCGAAGTGAGCTGCTCAATAAAACTGGCAATCATAGCTTCATCAAAGGTGCTCGACAAAAAAGTTCGACCAAACTTAATCAGCGTCGCGTCAACTTTCTCTTCGAACTCAAACTTGCGTAAATCCTTTTTTGATTTCAACTCAAGCTTTTTCAAAGCAACACTTAGCTGTTGAGTAGATTCATAAAGTTCGAAGCTCTTCTGCTCCAATAACCGCTCAGCTGCTTTTCTTGATTCGATTTCTCGTTTGAGTTTCCTTTCTAGCGAGGAACTTCCTGTCATATCGTTCTTATTGTGCCTCTAACCAAAAGCGGACCTGGCTACCATCTTCTGACTGGTTTTGGTGTTTGATATGAATAACTTCGCCAAAGTGCGCTGCGCAGCCTTTTATTAGACCTAAACATACGTGAGACATGCACCGCGCACTTCGATAATCAAACACCATGTTTGATTGAGTCTCGCTGATAAAATCAAACTGAGGAGGATTAGCATCTGGGTAGAGCTTTTTGACCTCGACATGAATAAAATCTTCAACATGGCGAACAAATTGAAATGTCGTTTCACACTGCTGCAAACTGGCATGACTAGGAATCGAGCGAAGTAAATTCAAAAAAACGCACTCTCCAAATACTTCTTGCAGTTGTTCAGGCGGAATGCCAGATACTTTGCTGAGATTCACAATCAATTTAACCAAGTCTTTATGATCGTAACTGCCAACTGCCGTATAAATCCCTTCGTCATTAGAAAGATCGAGCACTTGGTCTAACACATCGAGACCAAACTTCTCTTCCACTAACTCCATGAACTCGGTGAAAATAATCCCTTTCATTAGTCAATACTTGCCCTGTGGTGACCTCTTAAAATAAAGAATGGTTTATAACCTTATAAGTTTCAAATTATTATACCCAGGCAGAGTGAGACACACGACACAAAGCAGGGAAAGAACCAATGGACGTGCTTTGGTACGGTACTAATACTTTAATACCATACCAACGGCGATAGCACCGCGCCTCTTGCGGCCATTGAGTATAATAAATAGTGGTTAGGCACAATAAATAAGGATTTGGTTTGGTTATCGACAAAACTCAATTACTGCAAAACTTTCAATTTCGGCTTCCAACGGGTTACCACAAAGAGTCCCTCGCGCGACTGAAATGGATGAAAGGAAAATCACTGCGAGACGCAGCGGTCTTAATTGGTTTTGTAGAACGCCCGGAGGGGCTACAGGTCATTTTGACAAAGCGAGCAGCACACTTGCGTCATCATCCGGGACAAATCAGTTTCCCCGGCGGTAAGTTTGAGCAGGAAGATCATCATCTAATCAATACGGCATTAAGAGAAACCAAAGAAGAGATCGGCATAGAAGATGAACATATTCATGTATTTGGCCAGCTTCCAACATTGCCAACGATTAGTCAGTTTAATGTGACACCGTTTTTGGCCTTTATTTCTCCTGAGTATAAAACGCATATTGACCCAAATGAGGTGGAGTCCGTTTTTGAAGTTCCTGCTAACCACATTCTGAATCCGACAAAATTGTACAGCACCAAGTTTGACCTAAAAAACAGCAGTCATCGTGTATTTGCTATCCCATATAGACAGCATTTCATCTGGGGCATGACCGCACAAATCATCGAATCAATGCAAAAACATATCATTTCACATTAAAAACTTCTGATATCGGTATTTTTATGGATGCGATCATCATGCGCATCAATATTAATAAAACGTTGCTTCATAAACATTCATTCACATTAGATTAATTTGCCGTTTTCACCGCAAACGCTTGCGGTGAAATAAATTTATACAAACAGCCCTATTGATAAGTTTTTCTAATTTTACTCATTAGCAGAAATCACGAGTAGCACATCATTTTCGTGATAAAAAGCAGGTTTTTGACATATCATTCAATAAGCGTAAGCAATAAATGATTTAGATCTAATTTTCCTAGTGTAAAATCTTGCAAAATTACTCCCGACTTATTTCCTGTTCCCAAAATGAGTAACTAAAAAATGAATACAACTACTTCTGCGGTTTCTACCGCACAATCGTCTAGTAAGTTTTCTTACAAAGACTTTACCTGGTGTCTGTCCCTTTTTGGTACGGCAGTAGGTGCCGGTGTACTATTCCTTCCTATTAAAGCAGGTGCAGGTGGCTTTTGGCCATTAGTAATCCTAGCCCTAATCGCAGCACCAATGACTTGGTTCGCACACAAATCTTTAGCTCGCTTCGTTCTTTCTGCGAAAAACCCAGAAGCGGACATCACTGACACAGTAGAAGAGCACTTTGGTAAGACTGGCGCAAACCTTATTACGTTCGCTTACTTCTTCGCTATCTACCCAATCGTACTTATCTACGGTGTTGGTATCACAAACACGGTTGACTCTTTCCTAGTTAACCAAATGGGTATGGAATCTATTCCTCGCTGGCTACTTTCCGGTGCACTTATCGCTGCAATGACAGCGGGCGTAGTGTTCGGTAAAGAGCTTATGCTGAAAGCAACTTCAGCGATGGTTTACCCTCTAGTGTTCATCCTACTAGCGCTGTCTGTGTACCTAATTCCTGGTTGGAACACTTCAATGATGGAAGTATCACCTGACTGGGGTGCAATGCCAGCTATCGTATGGCTAGCAATCCCTGTTATCGTGTTCTCTTTCAACCACAGCCCAATCATTTCTCAGTTCTCTAAAGAACAACGTCGTGTATACGGTGATGACGCAGTTAAGAAAACTGACGCTATCACTGGTGGCGCAGCGATGATGCTAATGGGCTTTGTAATGTTCTTCGTTTTCTCTGTTGTACTTTCTCTGTCTCCAGAGCAACTAGCAACAGCACAAGAGCAAAACATCTCTGTTCTTTCTTACCTAGCAAACGTTCATGAGTCTCCACTGATCTCTTACTTAGGTCCACTGGTTGCTTTCGCGGCTATCACTTCTAGCTACTTCGGCCACTTCCTAGGTGCGCATGAAGGTCTAGTTGGTCTAGTGAAATCTCGTTCAAAATCGCCAGTAAGCAAGATCGAGAAGATGTCTCTTATCTTCATCGTAATCACAACTTGGATCGTTGCTATCGTTAACCCAAGCATCCTAGGTATGATTGAAACAATGGGCGCACCGATGATTGCGGCAATCCTATTCTTGATGCCTATCTTCGCAATGCAAAAAGTTCCAGCGATGGCTAAGTACAAAACTTCAGCACCTGTGCAAATTTTCACAGCAATCTGTGGTCTTGCTGCCATTAGTTCTGTAATCTACGGCGCTCTTTAATCATCCCTGCCCTAGCACGGCATGATTAATCCAAAAATATAACGATAAAATTAAGCCTCCCAACTCCCCTTGGGAGGCTTTCTTCTGAGGTAATCGATATGATTAGTGTTTTTGATATCTATAAAATCGGTGTTGGACCTTCAAGCTCACACACTGTAGGCCCAATGAAAGCGGGTAAAGAGTTTATTGATGATCTTCGTGCGATGGGAAAGCTGCGCGACATCACTAAAATCACCGTTGACGTTTATGGATCACTATCACTGACAGGGAAAGGTCACCACACAGATATTGCTATCATCATGGGTCTTGCAGGCAACACTCCTGAGAAAGTTGATATCGATTCTATCCCGGGCTTTATCGCTCGCGTAGAAGAAACTGAACGCCTTCCTGTTGGCATGCACTGTCACACAGTATCGTTCCCACGTGAAGGTGGAATGAACTTCCACAAAACAAACCTTGAGTTACACGAAAACGGCATGCAAATCCACGCTTGGATTGATGACGAAAAAGCGTACTCAAAAACTTACTACTCCATCGGCGGTGGTTTCATCGTTGATGAAGAAAACTTCGGTAAAGAAGTTGAGAATCCAGTAAAAGTTCCTTACCCGTTTACAACGGCAGAAGAGCTTGTAAAGCAATGTCATGAAAGCGGCCTGTCTATCAGTGCGCTAACCATGAAAAATGAACATGCGCTTCATTCTGACGAAGAAACTCGTACTTACTTCGCAAACATCTGGCGCACAATGCGCGAATGTATGGATCGCGGTATGAACGAAGAAGGCATTCTGCCTGGTCCACTACGTGTACCTCGTCGTGCAGCTGCACTTCGTCAGCAACTGCTTACTTCTGAAAAAACAACAAACGATCCAATGTCTGTTGTTGACTGGGTAAACATGTTTGCTTTTGCAGTAAACGAAGAGAACGCAGCAGGTGGTCGTGTTGTAACTGCGCCGACTAACGGTGCATGTGGCATCATCCCTGCGGTACTGGCTTACTATGACAAGTTTATTCAAACCGTAACTGAGAAAGACTACATCCGTTACTTCGCAGCTTCTGGTGCAATTGGCGGCCTTTACAAGCGTAACGCGTCTATCTCTGGTGCAGAAGTTGGCTGTCAGGGCGAAGTTGGCGTGGCATGTTCTATGGCAGCAGCGGGCCTTGCTGAGCTTATGGGTGGTAGCCCAGAGCAAGTATGTATGGCGGCTGAAATTGCGATGGAGCACAACCTAGGTCTAACTTGCGACCCGGTTGCAGGTCAGGTTCAGGTTCCATGTATCGAGCGTAATGGTATTGCAGCTGTAAAAGCAATCAACTCAACTCGTATGGCACTGCGTCGTTCTTCTGCTCCTACTGTTTCTCTAGATAAAGTTATCGAAACAATGCTAGAGACAGGTAAAGACATGAACGCGAAATACCGTGAGACTTCTCAAGGCGGCCTAGCAGTAAAAGTTATCTGTTAATAAGCCTTGCTGAATATCGACGAAACCCGAGCCGCTGCTTCGGGTTTTTTATACCTCATTAACCATGAATAATGGGTTGCTACGCCCAGCATAAAAAAACCTAAAACCTTGAATATATCCAATTATTATGGATATCCCCGTAAAAAATCACATCCCTCTCCTAGCTTTATTGATAACGTAGCCAAAAATTAAACTTGGAGCACACCAACACATGATTAGGTTTGAAATTGGAAACCAAATCTGCGTTTGCTTGTCCGAAAACGAAATATCTTTAGAGCTCAATCAATCACTCCACCACTCCATTCCAGTCAACCCAAATGAGTACGCCATTCTGTCAACCATCGCCAAATACGGCAGCTTAAATACGCCAATTAGCCAGCGATTGATAGAAAGCAAAATCACTCAACAATACAAAATGACACTGCCTGAAAATGGCTTTAAAAACGCGGTGGCCGCTCTAAGAAGGAAATTTCGCAAGCTCACGGAAGAACACGTAACCACAAAAAAAATATTATCGAAAATATTCACCGGACCGGATACTTCATCCCTTTTACTATGCAAAACAACCATCAGAATGGCATCGACCATCAACACAAGATCAATCAATACACAACAAACAGCCTTGGCAAAGCCCTTCGTATTTGTCTGCGTAATAAAAAGATCTATTCAGATACACTGTGGGTCGTGTTGCTCACAGCGATCATTTTCTTTGCCATCTGTTATTACGCGATAAACAGCATTGTGAAACATAATTATCTGGATAACGCCTTCGAAATTGCAGAGAACCTTTCCCAAAAGAGCTGCTTTGCTGATGAAAGAGAATTGAAGTCGCTCTTTGATAATGTAAAGCTGGTCGAATCGAGCATGATGCTAGACCGTTTCAATTTCCGGTGTTTAGTCACCCCCGAAACCGTTGTCCCTGTCAGCAAAAAAGCATTTGAAGAGTGGAGTAATAATAGCAATTATACGACCCAATCATTTGACTTGAATAACGCGACCGTTTTGGTTCGTGTCAAAAACATTAACTTATCCGACAACGTTGAAAATCATATTTCGCGTTTTTTTCTTTCCGGCATGAAGCTATCAACCAATACAGGGACCTCTTTAGAAATTGGTAACACCAATGAACGCTTTTTCAACTATCACGTGAAGAACAGCGGCTATAAAGAGGTGTATTACATCTCTGGCCCGTTTCAAAGCATCATTTTATTAAGCTTGCTGTTTCTAATAATACTGCGCCATCGCTCTCTACAAGCCTTTATGGCTTATTTGTGCGCAATTCGACAATTTAAAATCAAACTGGAGCCGATTTATGACACTTCAGCGCAAAAGATTGTGCATTACGAAGCGCTCTCGCGGTTTAAGGTAAAAAATACGCAACGGTTTATTGAAACACTGATCCGCAATGGACTGCTTCTTACTCATACCTTACTGGTGATAGAGTCCATCTATACTAAGCACAAAGCGCTGCCTATTCCTATCAGCATCAATATTTGTCCTTCTTTGCTGCGAGGACGCAACTTTTCAATCCTACACAGAGAACTATCTAACCGAGATTGTCGTTTGCTGACGATTGAAATCACGGAAAATGCATCGATGTACTATACCTCCGAGATTTATGGCAATGTCGCGAAACTAAAAGCACTGGATTGTAAAATCAGTATCGATGATTTTGGCACCGGCAACAACAACGTGTCGCTCATCAGTAAAATCAATCCAGATTATTTGAAAATAGATCGGGAGTTTGTGATTGGTTTAAAGTCGGACGATAAGAAAGTGGAAACGTTGCGTCAGTTAATCGCCATGGGAAATACGTATCGCTGTACAGTCATTGTCGAAGGCGTAGAAACCGCCGATAGCGCTCACTTACTCACAACATTAGGCGCCTATATTCACCAAGGTTATTATTATCCACTGCATTTCTAGCTTTTCTTAACCTCGTGAGTTACTTAAACTAGAGGGAATACTCTATTAAAGTTCGTGGCGGCATGAGGATATGCCGCCAATTTGTGGTTGAACGATGATTGCTATTAAACCCACCAAACTGAAAGATTTTTCGAGTTTGATGCAATTGGATGTGCAGGAAGAGCAGAAAGGATTTTCTACGCCGTTTGAAGTGGCTTATCAAAAACGCAATAAGTCTGAAGCGTTCTTTACGATTTATTCTGACGATCTATTAGTTGGCTATCTTGTTATCGATAAAGGCTTCTCCCAACATGCGCCCTTTGCCAAAAGGCACGAACTGGGGCTCAAGTACTTGATGGTTGATCGACGCTTCCAACGCCAAGGGGTTGGGAGTGAAGCGTTACGTAAACTGTTCGTTTATGCGTATACCATTGACCCTGAAAGCACCTCTCTTTGCGTCACTGTGCCACAGAGTCAGCAATACGCTATCAGTTTTCTTGATGCGTGTGGATTCATCAATACAGAGAAAACAACGTTTGGTGAGAACGAAAAAGAGTGGATTTTACGTCATCCACTGAGCTAGCAAGAAAATTATAAAAAATAGGGAATATCCAGATACAACAAAGGCAAGCTCATAGCTTGCCTTTGTCTTCAATGCTCAATAAAAAGTGACTTATTCACCTTTGTAAATACAACCGGCTGTGCACGTTTCTTTGATTTCTACTTTGCTTAGCAACGGTAAACTTGGCTTAAGCTGTTGCCAAATCCATTTTGCTAGCACTTCGCTCGTCGGATTCTCCAAACCTTCAATGTCGTTCAGGTAATAATGGTCTAAACGATTGTAAATTGGTTTGAATGCCGCTTTGATTTCAGCGAAATCCACTACCCAACCAGTATGCGGGTCTACCTCACCTTCTACATAAAGACGAACTAAGAAAGAGTGTCCATGCAAACGACCACACTTATGGCCTTCAGGTACATGTGGCAAGTGATGTGCCGCTTCGAACATAAACTCTTTGTACAATTCTGTTTTCATCTTGATTCTCAGGCTTTAAAAAGACACGCAATACTAAGGAATTCACTGCCAACAGACAAGTGCTACTCAATACAAGCGTAGCAAAAGGCCGTTTGTTCTCAGCGAAAATAATTAAACCTTTGTCCTGATCGTCGTATTTCTGTCATGCGCCAAACATTTGATTACACAGCACTCACATCACAATTACATATCCCCAACATGAGTGGGGTCACAATCATTCATTTCGTTGTTCGCAGTGCGCATTTGTGCACATTAAGATTGTGCAGTTCGTTCCAATTACACTTATAAATTTATGCGCTCAACTATCACTTTTAAGCTCTTGCTCGCGTTAATTGCCGTCTTCAGCTGTGTTCTGGCTGCCTCTACGGCTTATCAATACCATCAACAAAAAACCTTAATCAATGATGTTCTCAGTGAACAGCTTCATGATAAGGCCAGTAATTACTTCGATAGCCTAAACATGATGATGCTAACAGGCACCATGTCGCAAAAAGAAACTTTGCGAAAAAAAGCACTCGCTCAAGAAGGGATTGAAGAAGTTCGCGTGTTGCGGGCCGATACCGTAACCAAGCTTTACGGACCAGGACAAGCAAACCAACAACCGGTCGATGATATTGACCAACGAGCTTTAAATGGCGAACTGGTCATTGAGCCAATTTCAGCCGATTGGGGGAACGGACTGGTTGTCGCGCTACCAATGAAATCAAGCGAAAATTATCGTGGCACCAACTGCGTTTCTTGCCATGTAGCACCAGAAGGCGAAGTATTGGGAGCGATTCGTTTGGAATACAACATGAACCACGTCAATTCAATGATCAATAAACAGGCAATGTTTGCGATGGGAATAATGGCCGTTATCGCGTTTGTTGGTTTTATTATAACGATGAGTTTGATTCGTAAGATCATTGTTCGCCCAATACAAAAAACGTCGCAATTCATGGCGAATGTGAGCCATAGTAAAGATCTATCTCAACGACTTGTTCATCACCAAAAAGATGAGGTAGGCCAACTTTCTACCGCGATTAATTCGTTTATGGACACGGTATCTGAGAGTTTAGAGCGTGTACAAGACACCTCTCACTCTCTTGCCAATTCAGCCAGTCAGTTAACGGATGTTGCACAATCAACAGACAAAGCGGCCAATAATCAACAATTGGAAACCAGTGACGTACAAAGCAACATCACCGACATGTTGCAACAACAAACCGCCGTTGAAGACTCGACCAATAACGCCACAGCTCTAGTCAACCACACCGTTGATGTTGCTACTCACAGCGCAAGCCAAGCACACAGCGTAAGCGAAGACATCAAACACTTGGTGAGCAATATTGACGGCGTGCGGGAGAAAATCAGTTCGTTAAACCAAAGAACCGAGGAAGTGTCGTCCATTCTTGGGGTCATTAAAGGCATTGCAGAACAAACCAACCTGCTCGCGTTGAATGCTGCAATTGAAGCCGCCCGAGCCGGAGAGCAAGGACGCGGTTTTGCCGTCGTCGCGGAGGAAGTGCGTAACCTAGCTTCTCGGACCGCCGAAGCCACAGGCAACATTGAGCATATCATTTCTCAATTCCAGCAAGGGAGTGAAGAGTCCTTAGCCTCTGTGGATACTGTCTGCCAATTTGCTCACCAACGTTCAGTCGATGTCGAGACACTTTCAGTCACGATGCATAACGTTGTCGATGAAATGCATCAAGTTCTGAAACATGCGGAAAACATTCAAAGCCAGACGCAAACCACATCCGAGGTCAGTCAACGTATTCAATCCAAAATTGATGTGATCACACTGCATGCTAACGACACATCGCAATCAGCATCGCACACGCGTGATATTAGTGTTGATTTAGAGCATCTATCCGAACGTTTAGAGCAATTACTTAACCAATTCACACTTTCAGAGCATCAAAGAGTGAATAAATAGAGAGATTCTCCCCATCAAAATGAATATAAAGGTTGATGCGAGCGAATTGACAGGTAATATGTCTCGTTGAATCTGTAAAATGCTACCCAACTCAGCACTTAGCTTGTTTTTTGAACAAAAATGTTATTAGACAAGTACTTTAATAAGTGTTGGGTTGAATTTTTACCTCAATGGAGAATATTGAAAACATGACTTACGCGCCTGTATCAGACGTATTGAAAGGTCAGCTAGCAGTAGACAGCGAAGTGACTGTTCGTGGCTGGATCCGTTCACGTCGTGATTCCAAAGCTGGAATCTCTTTCCTTGCCATATATGACGGCTCTTGTTTCGACCCGATTCAGGCCGTGGTCCCAAATAATCTTAATAATTACGAAGACGAAGTACTAAAGCTAACGACTGGCTGCTCTGTTGAAGTAACTGGTAAGATTGTTGAATCTCCTGCAAAGGGCCAAGACTTCGAACTTGCTGCCACTGGCGTTAAAGTGGTTGGTTGGGTTGAAGACGCAGAAACTTACCCGATGGCAAAAACTCGTCACTCTATCGAATACCTACGTGAAGTAGCGCACCTACGCCCGCGCACAAACGTAATCGGTGCGGTAGCACGTGTACGTAACTGCCTATCTCAAGCGATCCACCGCTTCTACCACGAGCAAGGTTACTTCTGGGTATCTGCGCCACTAATTACGGCTTCAGATGCAGAAGGTGCAGGTGAAATGTTCCGCGTTTCTACGCTAGACATGGAAAACCTACCTCGTACAGATACTGGTAAAGTAGACTACAACGAAGACTTCTTCGGAAAAGAAACTTTCCTTACAGTATCTGGTCAGCTAAACGCGGAAGCTTACGCTTGTGCACTAAGCAAGGTTTACACTTTCGGCCCTACTTTCCGTGCTGAAAACTCAAACACAAGCCGCCACCTAGCAGAGTTCTGGATGGTTGAGCCTGAAGTTGCGTTTGCAGAACTGGACGACGTTGCGAAACTGGCTGAAGACATGCTTAAGTACGTATTCAAAGCAGTACTTGAAGAGCGTCGCGATGACCTTGAGTTCTTTGCTCAGCGCATCGACAAAGAAGCCGTTAGCCGTCTAGAGAACTTTGTTTCTTCTGACTTCGCACAAGTTGACTACACTGACGCGATCCAAATTCTGCTGGATTCTGGCCGTGAGTTCGAATTCCCAGTTGAGTGGGGTATCGATATGTCATCTGAGCACGAGCGTTTCCTAGCGGAAGAGCACTTCAAAGCGCCGGTAATCGTTAAGAACTACCCGAAAGACATCAAAGCATTCTACATGCGTATGAACGATGATGGTAAGACGGTAGCGGCAATGGACGTTCTAGCACCTGGCATCGGTGAAATCATCGGTGGTTCTCAGCGTGAAGAGCGTCTAGACGTACTGGATGCACGTATGCGCGAAATGGGTATCGACCCTGAGCACATGAGCTGGTACCGCGACTTACGTCGTTACGGCACAGTGCCACACGCAGGCTTTGGTCTGGGCTTTGAGCGTCTAGTATCTTACGTAACAGGCATGGGCAACGTTCGTGACGTGATCCCATTCCCACGTACACCTCGCTCTGCGAACTTCTAATCACTTTTTAGTGAGACAGAATTAGAAAAGACCTCCCTAGTGGAGGTCTTTTATTTTGTGCTCAACCGTCAATACTATCTGCCAAGCAACTCAAGCTTGAGTTAGTCTTCTTCCTTATCTCTGTCCGCTTTTTCAGCGTACTTTACGCCCACAATACATAAGCCAAACATTACGAAAGGGATCACGGCCGCGGTGTACTCTGTCCATGCCATATTAGAGAAAGACTTCGCCAAAATGAGGTGCGCAAATACCAGTAAAAACGCACTAAAAATAGCAACGGCGATTAACCTTAACTCATGTTTAACCAACTGCTTTTTCATCTTAAATCCTGCTTAATCGTCCAAGGTCTGTCGACCTGAATAATGATTGAAGCATAATTTTCAAAAATGGCGCTGATACAGTTGGAGCAAAAAAACACTAAGCAGTTTAATGAGTTTCAATTCTGAGTAATTCGCGAAGCAAATCACCTAACCTTTTGATAGCACGTTCCAAACTCGTTTCTAAAGGAAGCGATGTATTCAGTCTTAAATAGTTTTCGTATTGATCACTTATCGAAAAGAGTTTGCCATAAGCGACGGTAACCTGCTCAGACAATAGTGCTTGATATACCGCTTTACTTGATATTCCATCTGGCAATTTCAACCAAAGAAAGTAACCACCATCAGGACGTTGATAGGTAACCTCTTTAGGTAGGTGCTTTGCAAGTAAATCCACGAAGTCAGCTTGACGTTGTTGCAGTGTCTTACGCAGCTTTCTCAGGTGGTTGTCGTAACTGTCGTTTTGTAAGTAATGTGCAACCCCCTGCTGAATAGGAGCACTCCCAGACAATGTCGATATTAACTGGAGCTTTTGAATAGTCTCGTTAAAACGCTTATTCACCACCCAACCCAAGCGATATCCAGGGCATAAACTCTTAGAAAAAGAACCACAATGAAGGACACGTTCTTGCTCATCAAAGCTCTTTAATGAATTCGGCCTTTTGTCAGAAAAATACAGCTCAGAGTACACATCGTCTTCGATGAGATACACATCATATCGATTGGCTAACTCAACAATGTATCGTTTGTGTTCATCAGACAAAGAAGCCCCGGTTGGATTATGAAAGTTCGTCATTAACCAACAAGCCCGAACGTCTTCATTGGCAAAGGCTGCTTCGATTTGTTCAAGCGAATGCCCACTCTCATCATCGACACTGATTTCTATAGCCTTGAGCCCTAATCGTTCTACCGCTTGAAGTGCGCCATAAAACGTTGGGGATTCGACAACGACGGTATCACCTGGTCGGGTGACCGCTTGCAAACTCAAGTTTAATGCTTCTAGCGCACCGGAAGTAATAACCACATCATCATGGGTTAGTGATATCCCATGATGAATATACCTCTGAGCGACGAGTCGCCTTAACGACTCAGCACCAGGAGGTAGGTTGTCTAGCAACTTATCCGGCCCCATTTTTCGTCCCGAGCTGGCCAAATTACGGTTAAGCGACTCTAAAGGAAACAAACACGGATCCGGAAACGCCGAGCCTAAATGAACAACATCCGATGTTGCTTGGTGCTTCAAAAACGAATACAACTCATCATTCAACTTAGTGCATGGCGTATTGTTGCTTTTAATTCCATTCGTATTGGTGAGACGTTCAAGCTCGGCAGTCACATAGTAACCAGATTGAGGCTTTGCTATCACCCAGCCTTGCGCCTCTAGCAATTGATAGGCTTGTAATACCGTACCTGCACTTACGGAATGATTGCGGCTGGTGACGCGTATTGAAGGCAGCTTCTCCCCTGCTCTCCAAGTATCTTGCTGAATTTGTGCCTTAAACAATTCGGCCAATTGACGGTATCGATTCATGTATCCCTCATTTCACTTGCAGCTGCACCATAGCATACTTCGCGCCAGCATTCTGATATGGCAGTAGTCAATTTAGCAACGTAATTTATCAAGCTTGTTAATAGCAATTTCGACGACGAAGTGAGAATTTATGTTCCATACTTTTACTGATACGTCCGAGTGGTCTTAAATCTTTGCCTTGTCCGAAAAGCAAGGCATTCCACGGAGCTGAGAGTGTTAAATCCACTTAGACATCTATCTTTTAAGCCGGGAGGAAGCGATGAAAGTATTTACAATGGACGATCTCTCTTATCGCGGGAAACATAAAGGTGTACATAGCTGGGACCATCCTGGCGGCACAACCCCTTATTACTGGCACCCTGATTGGTTGCATATCGCTGAAGATGCTTTGGGTGAACACAAAAAGGCTGACCTTGAAGTCCCTGACGGAGAGGCCGCAACAGAAGAGCATGCAAAAGCGGCGATTCTCAAACACTTGAATGACGAGTAGTTTAGGCTCTATCACCGTTCAAGAATAGCGTTAGGCAGGCGAATCCATCGTCGTATGCTTTAAACGCAGATAAAGCCAAAACCTGCCAAATAATAAATTCTTCTGAATGAGAAGTACGCATCGTCTGTAGCTATCGAATGACAAAATAAGTCGATAGTTATCACATTAATTTTCATTACATCTGTTACATTTAGATAGTAATGGTGATGCACACCTCAACTCATGGATTATGAGAGAAAACAATAATGGCGAAATACAACGAAGAAGACATTAAATACAAAGGTGAATCCAACGGCGTACATTCTTGGAGTTCACCTTCCGGCCAACCTTATTATTGGCACCCAGATTGGCTACACGTAGCGGAAGATGCGACGGGCACACACCCGAAACAAAAGCTTGAAGTCGAAAAAGCGGAAGTCCCAACAGAGAAGCACGCGTTAAAAGCAATCTTAAAGCATATGAACGACTGGGCGACTGAGAAGCTTTCTTCTAACCCAGACATCGAAACCAATGCGGTTGAGTCTGAAATCGATCTGAAGAAATAACATCAGCCAACATCTATACTTCTTACAAGCAAACGCTCCACCTTTAGTGGGGCGTTTTTGTCTCAACTAGTAACCGCCACTCAACGTAAATCACTAACGCAAAGCACTGAAGTCAAACGATTGGTACGTGAACAAAACTTCATCAACCATGGTATAAATCCCCTTCAAACTCTGTGCCTACCAAACGTTTTCATGGCAAAAACTTTAGTTATGTTAGAATTCTGTTTCAAATCGCAACTTTTTTAGGTTTTCTTTTCAGTAACGGTTGTAACCAATATTGCTGAAAGGTATAAATGTTAGCACACCCCTTCGATTAACATGGATGAAGATTATGTTTGAAAAAGTAGTTGCCGCTCCGGCTGACCCTATTCTTGGCCTTACTGAAGAAGTTTAAAAAAGATACTCGCGCAGACAAAATTAACCTTGGCGTAGGTATTTACAAAAACGAGCAAGGCGAAACCCCCGTTCTTGCAACAGTAAAGAAAGCTGAAGCAGCGCTTGTTGAAACTGAAAAAACCAAGTCTTACCTAACTATCGAAGGCACAGCAGAGTACGGCATTGCAGTACAAAAACTGCTTTTCGGCTCTGATGCAGAAATTGTAAACGAAAAACGCGCTAAAACAGCTCAAGCTCCAGGTGGTACCGGTGCATTACGTGTTGCTGGTGAGTTCATTAAACGCCAACTTGGCGATGTAAAAATCTGGATCAGCAACCCTACTTGGGCAAACCACAACGGCGTATTTACTGCTGCTGGTATCGAAACGGCACAATACAGCTACTACAACGCTGAAACAAAAGACAAAGACTTCGATGCAATGCTAAACGATCTGCAATCTGCGTCTGAAGGTGACATCGTGCTTCTACACGGCTGCTGCCACAACCCTACAGGTATCGACCCAACTGCTGAAGAATGGGAAACATTGGCGAAACTAGTCGCAGAGAAGAAATTGCTTCCTCTATTTGACTTCGCATACCAAGGCTTTGCTAAAGGTGTGGAAGAGGATGCGGCGGGTCTTCGTACTTTTGCTAAGTACAACAAAGAAATCCTAGTCGCGAGCTCTTTCTCGAAAAACTTTGGCCTATACAACGAACGCGTTGGTGCCTTCACGTTAGTAGCGGAATCAGAAGAAGTCGCAACAACCGCATTCTCGCAAGTTAAAGCCATTATTCGCTCTATCTACTCTAACCCACCAGCGCACGGCAGCGCGGTCGTGACTCACATTCTTGGCAATGCCGAAATGCGTGCGGAATGGGAAGCTGAAGTAGCAGAAATGCGTGACCGTATCCAAGAGATGCGTGAACTATTTGTAGCGACACTAAAATCAGAAGGTGTGGACGCAGACTTTAGCTTCATCGGACGTCAAAATGGTATGTTCTCTTTCTCTGGCCTATCTAAAGAGCAAGTAAACCGTCTGAAAGAAGAGTTCGGTATTTACATCGTCGGTTCAGGCCGAATCAGTGTTGCTGGTATGACGAAGTCAAATATGGGTCCTCTATGTAAAGGCATTGCAGCGGTTTTATAATCGATAGTCGCATACTTTATTAAAAGGAAAGGTCAGCATAAGCTGACCTTTTTTATTTATTGCCAATAAATGAACCTGTCCGCTAGTAGACAAACTTCAAACTCAGCCCCACTTCATTGACATAATCAGAGCTCTCACCGCTGTAATCGGTATCTCTAAACTGATAAAAAAGACCAGTACCAATAACATCATGCCATTGGTAGTTAAAACCTATCTTAAAATTGTTCTCATCGACGATATCACTGCGGTTAACTTCCACCTCGGCCGTCGCAATAAGTTTTTCACTGAATAAGTAATTCACCCCAATGGTGACGGCTTGAAGCAGTTCACTATCTGAAGATAACGTATTATCCGTTTTGTCGTCCGTCGTTTTCGCTTTGATTGCACCTATTCCATATTTACCGTAGATATCGAATTGATCCGTAATCCCATAACGATAACCACCACCAAACAACAAACGGTCAATGCGAAGAGTAAAGTCGTCCGGATGGAAAAACTGCGCCGAGTAATCGACATTAAACAACCAGTTCTCAGTAAATAAGTAATTACCACCGAGCCCAATTGTGGTCGCGTTCGAATTATCTAACCACTCTTCATTTGTGGTTCCGGCCCCCACATCCAGGTGAATGTGTTCATACCCAAATTTTTCTGCTTGGTCCATGACCGCCGCGCTAGTTGCTGCTGGCAAAGCAGCTAAAGACGCAAGCAATAAACTTCTCACCATTCGACTTCCTTTCATGAGAATTATTTAAACACCGCCCCAAAATCACCTTGAGTGGCTTAGTTCAACAAAAATAACTTAGTTTACAGACGCGGTAACGATTTGAAATCTGCTATGCCTCTAAATCAAGCATTGGCCCAAAATATGTCGACCACGTCCGCTCACCTTTTAAGTGACTATATAGTAGTAGAAATGCCGATTCCTTATCGTGCGATATGTCAGAATCTTATGACTGAGTACGAAAATCACGGTTCAGATAAGACTCTGTTTTAAAACTAAGTTAAGATTACTTTATTATTTGCGAACTAAAAGGCACCTTCGATGGATGCAGAACTTCTCGAGATTTATAACTTTCTCGCCAAGTACCCCCCGTTCAATGAACTCCCTGAAGAAACACTAAACAAGGTGACAGAGAGCGTCGAGATCTCGTACTACCGAGAAGATACCCCAATCATCCATTTTGGAGACTATATCCAAGATCTCTACGTGGTGCGAAGCGGGGTCGTAGAAGTTTATCGACGCAAAGGAGAGCTTTATAACCGTCTTGATGAAGGTGACCTATTTGGCCAGATGGGAATGCTAACCAACAACAAAGTACGCTTTCCGGTAAAAGCCATTGAAGATACTCTGCTCTACTGTATTCCTGGTGACGTTTTCCAAGAAATATACGACAACTTTGATTCCTTTGCAGACTTTGTCGAAGTGGAAAATAGTGCTCGTTTACGCCAAGCCATTTCAGAAAACAAAGATGCCAATGACCTGACGACATCGAAAGTGAAAACCTTGCTGACTGGCGATGCTCATACAATTGATCGTGGACAGACAATCCAGCAAGCCGCGCAGCAGATGGCGAATGACAACGTATCTGCTCTACTTATCGTCGATCCAGATTTCGTTCGTGACGAAGATGACCCACAGTCTCCGGTACTTGGTATTATTACTGACCGTGACTTGTGTACCCGTGTGTTGGCCGAAGGCTTGTCTCCACAGGACGATGTATCAAGTGTGATGACCACTGAAGTCATGTCTCTTGATCACAATGCCTACATCTATGAAGCAATGTTAACCATGCTGCGTTACAACGTGCACCATCTGCCTGTGGTTAAAAACCAATTGCCTATTGGTATTATCGAAACAACCGACATTGTTCGTTATGAATCACAAAACTCGCTCTTATTGGTGAGCAGCATTTTCCAACAACAGACCATCGAAGATTTGGCAGTTGTTGCTGAAGAAGTAAAAAGCAGCTTTGTACGCCTAGTCAACGAAGATGCCAACTCACACATGGTGGGCAGTGCGATGTCCGTGATTGGTCGAAGCTTCAAACAGCGTCTGTTAGAAATGGCTGAAGAAGAGCTTGGCCCACCACCAATTCCTTATTGTTTCCTTGCACTTGGCTCAATGGGACGTGATGAGCAACTGTTGGTGACTGACCAAGATAACGCCATCATTCTAGATGAGACCTACCAAGAAGAGAAACATGGTAAGTACTTCGAAGCTTTAGCGAAATACGTCAGTGATGGATTAGATGCCTGTGGCTACAAGTATTGTACGGGCGATATTATGGCAACCAACCCATTATGGCGCATGACTCGTTCAGAGTGGGAAGAGTGCTTCGCTGACTGGATTGATAACCCGAATCCGAAAGCGCTACTCAACGCGTCCATCTTTTTCGATTTGGATGGCGTTTACGGTCGCTTAAAATGGGCAGAACAATTAACCAGCTTTATTGTTCGTCGTGCGCGTAAAAACAATCGCTTCTTAGCCTGTCTGGCTCGCAACGCACTTAACCGAACGCCGCCACTTGGCTTCTTTAAAGACTTTGTGATGGAGAAAGATGGCAGACACAACAACTCCATCAACCTCAAACGTCGCGGTACGGCTCCTCTGGTCGACTTAATTCGCGTTCACTCTCTGGCGGTTGGCTCACGTGCACAGAACTCGTTTGAGCGTCTCGACGACATCATTGATGCTGGCATTTTGCCAAAAGGTCGTGCACAAGACTTAAAAGACGCACTAGAGTTTATTTCCATGGTGCGTATTCGTCACCAAGCGACGGACGTGGAATTAGGCATTGACCCAGATAACAATATCGAACCAGAAAATCTCTCTGAATTTGAACGTCGCAACCTAAAAGATGCTTTCCAAATCCTAAGCAATGGTCAGAACTTCCTTAAGTTCCGCTACCAAGCGAATAAGAGCTTTAAGTGAGGTTGAACATGATCAAAAAGCTCTTTCAGAAGCCAACCATTCAGTGGCCAACGAAATTTGAACAAAAGTTGGAGATGGCTAAAGATGAGAATTTAATTGCGTTTTATAGCAATAAACCACCTGCACCAGAGACCCCCCTGTCTGAGGTGGAGTTCGTCGCGCTAGATTTCGAAACGACGGGGTTGAACCCCGAGAAACATGACATCATTACCATTGGTTTAGTGCCGTTTAACTTGAAACGTATTTTCTTGCGCAATTCGCGTCATTGGAAAGTTCGCCCGCAGCGAGCACTCGATGAAGACTCGGTAATCATACATGGTATTACTCACAGTGAATTGATCGATGCACCTGACTTGGGTGACATCTTAAGCGAGCTACTACCATGCTTAAGTGGAAAAATCATTGTTGTGCATTATCGTCGTATCGAGAGAGAATTTCTGGATAAAGCACTCAAAAGCCGTTTAGGGGAAGGAATTGAGTTTCCAGTGATAGATACGCTGCATCTTGAAGAAACCATTCAACAGAAACGCTCTGGCTCACTCTGGGAGCGTTTAAAAGGGAAAAAGCCAGAATCGGTTCGGCTAGCGCAATCTCGACGCCGTTATGGTCTGCCAGACTATACCCCTCACCATGCATTAACCGATGCAATTGCTACGGCAGAACTGCTACAAGCGCAAATCGCCCATCATTATAGCGACGAGCAACCGATCAGTGAGTTCTGGCTATAACGTCTTTCTAGCTTAATAAGCGATCAAAAAAGGAGCCAAATGGCTCCTTTTTATTTAGGTCGGTATCCGATTACAGCTTAAAGCGTTGAATCTCTTGCTCTAATTCGTGTGAAAGCTCAGATAGGTGGGCAGCTTGTTCTGCTGCTTGATGAGCTTCTACCGACAGCTCGTTAGACACGTCACGAATGCCTTCAGTATTACGCGTGATCTCGGTTGTTACCGATGCTTGCTCTTCTGCCGCCGATGCAATCTGCGTTGCCATGTCACTGATGCGCTCAACAGCAGTATGGATTTGCGTCAAGCTCGCTGCAGCCGCGTTTGCATCATCAACACTGGTGTCAGCCAGACGACGGCTATCACCCATGATGCCAACCGCTTTCGCTGTTGTGCCCTGTAGCATCTCGATAGTTTCTTGAATCTCTTGCGTTGAAGCATGAGTGCGTTGGCTCAATACGCGAACTTCATCCGCAACCACAGCAAAGCCACGGCCTTGTTCACCTGCACGTGCCGCTTCAATTGCCGCGTTAAGTGCAAGTAGGTTAGTTTGCTCAGCAATACCTTGAATCGTTGATAGAATCGTATTGATGCTATTTCCGTGTGCTTCTAGCTCTTGAATCACATCAGTGGCAACTTGAACTTCTTGCGCTAAGTTCTGGATAGAACCTTGCGTCTGAGTCACTTGGCTAGAACCGTGTGAACAAGCTTGAACCGCTTCCTCTGAGTTACTTGCCGTGCTATCTGCATTACCTGCAATTTCTTGTGTCGCTGCAGCCATTTCGTTCACAGCCGTCGCCACCATGTTGATTTCATCTTGCTGGTAAGAGATACGCTGACTACGCTCTTCAGCTTGCTGTGCCGTCGTGCGTGCTTGCTCTGAAAGCGCAGATGATACGTGGCTAAGCTTGGTCACCATCGTGTGCATGTTGCCAACAAAGCGGTTGAAGTTTTCAGCCAGTTTACCGACTTCATCATCACTGCGTGGTTCTAGTCGTTGCGTTAAGTCACCTTCACCAGATGCAATTTCCTCAAGTGCATTTGATACGCGGCTCAAGTCACGGAACAAGAAACCAACTAACCAAGATACCGCAAGAATAACCACAATGGTGATCATCACTGCAGTGATCAATAGGTCACGTAGCAATACCGCATGCCCTGCTTCTTCCGTTGCGCGATCCATTTCAATCGCGAACATCCAATGCGTGCCAGGTACTTTATTAAAGTAGTAAAGCTTCTCTTTGCCTTTGATTACAGTATCTTCGATACGACCTTCATCTGCAGCGCGCTCGATTGCCTCTTCTGAAAAGTCTTTTAGAACACTGGTGATAGGCTTAAGCGTTAAGCTTTTATCAGGATGCGCTAGGAACGTACCTTCGTTCATATCGATTAACATCGCATGCGCATTTTCACCTGCATCTAGGTTAATCACGTCGCTGATGAGCTGATCGATCAGTACATCTGCACCAACAACACCAACAAACTGACCATTTTTCTATTACTGGCTCAGCAATGGTTACAAGCAGCGCGTTAGTGATTGCATCTTGATATGCAGCTGTGATGATCTGCTTACCTGCGGCGTTAGCATCTTTGTACCAAGGACGAGTACGAGGGTCGTAATCAGCACGGTTACGCTCAGGGTGAGAGCGATACATATCACCGTTTGGTGTACCAAGGAAGATGTCATCAAAGCCACCAGCCTTGCGAGCTTGTTGTAGGAAAGGGACAACGTCTTGCTCTGTCGAGTAGTCGTTGAATGCGGTAGCAATATCTTTACGGATATTGACCCAATCAGAAATTCCTTCTGACGCAGTAGTACTTAGACTTTGCGCACGTGAATAGACACCTGAACGAGTCTGATCAAATAATTGACCAGCCGACAACCAAGTAAGTGCTGTTGCCATCACAACAACAGCAGAAAGGCTTGCGCCAATAAGCTTTTGTTTTAATGATAATTTCATATTTATAGTTTTTGAGTTGGGAGAACAGTTAAGGTGTGTGAATATTACACACTTTTTCACGACTATTCACTAATTTTTAAAAAACAAAATAGCACATTAACTCTTTGTAAAATATGAACTTTCATGTGTCTATTTTTTTGTCTCACCGTCATAAAAACCGCAACAAAAAAAAGCCAGCAAAATGCTGGCCTTTTGATTACTTGTTACTCAGACAGATTTATAAAATGCCTGAGTTATTGACGTTCTGTTCTCATACCCATCAATAAGCTCACACACATTGCAAGCAGAATGAAGGTAAACGGTAGTGCTGTAGAAATTGCACCTGCCTGAAGCGCTTGAACTGCTTCTGAGCCACCAATCCACAGTAGAGCAACCGCAATTGCACCTTCCATAAATGCCCAGAAAACACGTTGAAGTACAGGAGCGTCGACTTTACCGCCCGCTGTGATGCTGTCGATAACAAGTGAACCAGAGTCAGAAGACGTGATGAAGAACACAAGTACCAACACAACAGCAATGATTGAAAGCATGCTACCAAATGGAAGAACATCGAACATTTGGAACATAGCAAGTGAAACGTCAGTCAAACCATTCGTGCCCAACTCACCTACTTTATCAACAACTTGCTCGATCGCTAGACCACCAAATACTGACATCCAAACAACAGTAACAGCGGTTGGAACCAATAGAACGGCTGTAATGAATTCGCGAACGGTACGACCGCGAGAAACACGCGCAATGAACATACCTACGAATGGTGACCATGAAATCCACCAAGCCCAGTAGAATACTGTCCAGCCTTGGAACCATGCTTCATCTGTACGACCAAACGGGTTACTTAGCGGAATAATATTCTCTACGTATGCCATAAGTGTGGTTGGAATCGAGCCTAAACTCGCAGCCCAACCGATAAGACCAACAAGAATCAGTAGCAAGAACGCCACAACCATGTTGATGTTACTAATGACTTTAACGCCACCATCAATACCACGTACGACTGAAACAACAGCAAGCAAAGTTACAACGGTAATGACGACGATTTGTAGGCCCAGGCCTGGCTCAACACCAAATACGTGATGAATACCACTTGCCGCTTGTTGTGCACCTAAGCCCAGTGACGTTGCAAGACCAAACAAAGTCGCAAGAACGGCCAAGATATCCACGATATGACCAGCCCAGCCCCACGCGCGATCACCCAGAAGTGGGTAGAAGATCGAGCGCATAGACAGCGGCAAACCTTTGTTGTAGGCAAAGAATGCTAAAGAAAGTGCTACAACACCGTAAATTGCCCATGGGTGAAGACCCCAATGGAACATCGTCGCACCCAGTGCCAATCTCGCTGCTTCTGGTGTATTTGCTTCAACACCGAGTGGCGTCTCATACCAACCAGTGAAGTAAGCGACAGGTTCTGCGACACTCCAGAACATTAAACCGATACCCATACCAGCCGCAAATAGCATTGCAAGCCATGACATGAACGAGTAATCGGCAACAGCGTCTTTACCACCTAGGCGGATTTTACCCATTGGCGAAACGATAAGTGCCAAACAGAAAATAACGAAAATATTACCTGCAATAATGAACAACCAATCGAATGAACCAATGATCTTCCATTTCAGCCCATCAAGTGCCGTCTTTGCGGTATGTGCATCTAGAACTAATGCAGCGACAAGAAACAGCGCAATTAAACCTGCACTAATACCAAAAACTGGGTTATGAACATCAAAACCCCATTTTTGAACGTTGTCTTGACCTACCGTATAGTCGGTACTATCGATACTGTACTTATCTATACCCTTTGTCATCGTTCCTCTCTATTTTTGTACTGTTTTTACGTACCAAACAAAAAAATCTTTCGAACACGATACGTTTTACATTCCGTGAAGGCGCAAGATCCTATCATTTGACACGTTTTTGTCTATCTTTTTGCTATGAAAAAATCCAATAACTTACTTTTCACTCAGCAATTTCCGCCTTTAAAAGGATAAACCACTAGCGCAATAGTTAGACCACAAACATTTATTGCTATAATAATTTTAGGTCTTCTTATTTTGTCTACACGACGCGACAAAATGAAATTGGAGACACTACTTAAAATTGTAGTGGTAATTTTTGATTCCACCCCTTTAAATAAGGGCGCATTTAAGTTAGTGTCGCCTCGATAAATGTTCCCTACAGACTGGATGAATAAATTGGAAAAGTACGAAGAAGTATTGGTCTCGATTCGTCAGATCATCCGCGCTATTGATTTACATTCTAAAAAGCTGAGCAAAGAGTCTGGATTGACCGCTCCACAGTTGATTTTGATGCGTGCTATCAATGAGTTAGATAACGTAACGATTAAACAGTTGTCTAGCCACACTAACATGAGCCAAGCGACCGCAACGACCATTCTAGATAGACTAGAACGAGGCCAGTTTGTTGAGCGTCAACGCAGTGTTCAAGACAAGCGTAAAGTGCATGCTGTACTTACGAGCAAAGGCCAAGAAGCCCTAAAGCAAGCACCAACGCCATTGCAGGAACACTTCATTAATCGATTCCAAAAATTGGAAGAATGGGAGCAGTCTCTGCTGCTATCTTCCGTTCAACGCATCTCAACAATGATGAATGCAGAGGATATCGATGTCGCTCCAATGCTAGAGCTTGGCAGCATTACAAAAGTCGATTAATTTCGCTCTCACGTGCTCGCTTTTTGCGGGCACTACTCTCCTACTCAGTTAACCCTGTTTCAAACGCATATTTCGCCAGCTCCGCCGTCGAATGTAAATCCAACTTGTGCTTAATGTTATGGCGATGCGTTTCTACCGTTCGGTAGCTAATGTTAAGTAGTGTGGCTATTTTTTTACTTGCTGTTTCCTTGAGCGACTAATTTAAGCACCGCCTCTTCCCTTCGGCTGAGTGGATTCGTTTTTTGAGTGGCTGGCACCACCTCTTGGGTAAAAAGCGTTTGTGTGACAGACTCACAGAAATACGTTGAACCTTGATTCACCGTTTTTATTGCTTGCACCATTTTCTCGGCCGAGATTTCCTTGAGCATGTACCCTACTGCGCCAGCTTGCATGACCTTCATGATGTATTCACGGTTATCATGCATGGTCAGCATAAGTATTTTGCTCTCTGGTCGCTCTTCTTTAATTACCCCAGTCGCTTCAATACCGTTCATTATCGGCATGCTAATGTCCATCAAGATGACATCAGGCTGAAGGTGCTTTGCGACTTCAATCGCTTCCAGCCCATTGCTTGCCGTACCGACCACTTCAATGTCAGGCTCTAACTCCAAGCGAGCCATGAAGCCATCTAAGACCACTTGATGATCATCAACAATCACCACACTAATCGGTTTATCCATAAACTAATTCATCCAAATTAAGCAGCACGGTAATCTCTGTTCCTAAACCAAGCTCACTCATCAGTTCAAACTCACCACCAATGAACTCTACACGCTCTTGCATGTTCCTTAACCCAATCCCTTGTTGGTGCACTGCTTGGTTAACCACAAAGCCAACACCGTCGTCACGTATGAGTAATTGCAGCATATTGCCCATTTTTTGCAAAGTAACCGTCACTTTTTTCGCTCTTGCGTGTTTTTCGATGTTGTTCAAAGACTCTTGAGCAACACGATACAAGGTCGTCGCGACTTCCGACGTCAGTTTGTACTGCTGAGTATCAAAATTACTTTCTATATCAATCCCAGAGTGAGAGTGAAAGTCTTGCAGTAAAGTGGTCAGTGCCGCCTCTAAGCCGATATCATCAAGGGCGCTAGGGCGAAGTTGATGAGAAATATGCCTTACTTCATTTATCGCGGTGACCAATGAGCGTTGCGATTTATCTAAGTGGGATTTGAGTTTTTCGTCTTCCAGTCTATGACTCATTAAATCCAAATGACATTTACTAGAAACTAACAGCTGGTTGATTCCATCATGCAACTCTCTCGCTAGATGCTTTTTCTCATCCTCTTGAAACATGACGGTTTTATGTGCCAACTCTTTAAGGTTTTTATCGGCAAGACGGTGTTCATGCAGATTAATCGCTAAAGTGAGAACGATAATTACAGCAACGGTCACCGCTAAGATCACGACGACCGAGAAAAAAGTCGTTTCGATATTTTTGTTCACCGCAGCACGCATATTGGCGACTTCTTGACTGACGTCCTCAATATAGAGCCCTGTCCCTATCATCCATTCCCACTTATCGAGCCATGCGGCGTAGCTAAGCTTTGGGACGACCTCACCCGTAGATGGCTTTTGCCACAGGTACTGATGAAATCCACCACCTGATTGAGCTTGATACAACAAAGCTTCGATTAGACGATCGCCATTCTCGTCTTCAAGATAGAGTAAGTTCTCCCCGACTAGCTCTGGAAGAACAGGATGTACAAGGTTGGTGCCGTATTTATCGTAAGCAAAAAAGTAGCCGTCTGCTCCGTAGCTTAAACGGTTTAAAATCGCTTTCACGCGTGTTTTAGCAACGCCCTCTTCTAAGGTTGGATCGTTGTAAATATAAGAAATGGAGTCAAAGGCGACGTCGACCGTGTCTTTGAGCGCCGCCTCTTTTGATTGGATCAGGTTTTGATGAAAGATCTCTACCTCCCTTTTGCCAAGAGTCTTGGTTTGATAGATAGAAATCCAACTGATACTCGCTGACACCAATACCACGGGTATCAATGTCAGCAGAATTAACTTTGCTTTGAGAGGCATCCCTTTCCTCCATGAAACGCTGCTTTACAGCTCACTATCTTAGCAGCACAAATAACTCTACTTCGTCCGCCTAGACATAAATAGCAGCTTAACAACTTGTCTCAAAAGGTAAAAACTCTCAGTTCACAAAATCTCTTTTATTATCGAGTGATCAACTCATGCCATAAAAGCCAGGGAAGAACAGCAAAGAAGCCAACACGACAATTTGAATCGCGATAAACGGCATCACACCTTTGTAAATATCTCGCGTAGTGACACCTGCTGGTGCGACGCCTTTTAGATAGAACAAACTAAAACCAAATGGCGGTGTTAGGAATGATGTCTGTAAGTTCATTGCGATAAGAATCGCAAACCACGTCATATTGATGCCCATCAACTCAGCGACCGGCGCAATAATTGGCACGATGATAAAACAGATTTCAACGAAGTCGATAAAGAAACCTAAAATCAGAATCACCACCATAGTAATGATGAGAAAGCCCCACTTTTCTCCAGGCAATTCTAACATCCACTCTTCGACTAGATAATCACCGCCGGTGTAGGTAAATGCCATTGAGAAGGCGGTTGCCCCTAGCAAAATAGCAAAGACCATTGCGGTTACTTTAACGGTTTCTTTCGATGCATCATAAATCATCGACCAACTAAACTGCTTATACAGTAACGACAGAACTATCGCACCAGCGCCGCCCAGAGCCGCTGACTCTGTTGGCGTTGCAATCCCAGCAAAGATGGAGCCCAATACCACAATGATCAGTGCTAGTGGCGGTAAAACGGCTTTCAGCGCGGTGAACACTTCTTGCTTTCGACTGATCGACTCATCGCGCTCTATCGCCTGTGCGGCTTGAGGGTTCAACTTCGCGTAGATGAGAATGTAGATCACATAGGCGCCAACAAGTGTAATACCGGGCCAAATCGCAGCTTGAAATAGGTCCCCTACCGGTACGCCAAGTACATCCCCTAACAAGATCAACACGATAGAAGGTGGGATAATTTGGCCCAACGTGCCAGACGCACAAATAGTCCCACACGCTAAACCTTTGTCGTAATTGTATTTAAGCATCACAGGGAGTGAGATCAGCCCCATCGCAACAACCGATGCGCCGACTACGCCCGTTGACGCGGCAAGTAGTGCGCCAACTAATACTGTCGAAATAGCAATACCACCACGGACGCCGCCAAACAGACGTCCCATCGACTCAAGCAGTTGCTCTGCAAGCTTCGTCTTCTGAAGTACTAGTCCCATGAAGACAAACAATGGTACGGCCATTAGCACCGTATTTTCCATAATGGATTGAATACGATATGGCATGAAAGCAAACATCTCGATGCCTTCAGCCCAAACACCAAAAATCAGTGCAATACCGCCAAAAGTAAAGGCAACGGGGAATCCCAATAAAAGCGCAAAGAGCGCGACAAAAAACATCACTATACCGATCATAATGACTTCCTTTTACGACTTACCGTTATTACCGGCATAGATAAGATGAGGGTTAACAATCTTGTTGATCGAATGCAGCAGCAGTCCAATGCCACTGACTGCCATAAAGAAAAATGACAGCGGAATCATCGCCTTGATGACCCAACGATATGGCAATCCGCCTGGATCACCAGACGTCTCGCCTAGCGCGTAACTTTCTTTGGCGAAATCGATACCAAACCAAGCTACCAGTAGGCAGAAAGGGAATAAGAAAAATAGCGTGCCTATGATATCGATGATGGATTGTACTTTGTATGATAAGCGTTCATAGAAAATGTCGACGCGAACATGGCCACCAGACTTAATCGCGTATGGCACACCAAGCAGAAATACGGCGGAGAATAGATGCCATTCCATTTCTTGGAATGCAATGGATACATCGTTGAATACATATCGCATCACAACGTCGTAAACCACATTCACCAACAATAAAATAAACAAGATGCTGGACAACCATCCGAGGAAATCGCTAAAGCGGTTAAATAATCGCTCAATATAAATAAGACTTCTCATTCCGAACTCCGTGGAACGTTTGGATACGCTCCGCTATGGTGCGGAGCATTCATTATGAAGTTTTCTTGGGCTTCGTTCGCAGGCTAAACCTCTCGGCGTCGCCTGCTTCATAACGTTATTGTTGAGCTTGACTGTTTAAGTACGCTCGGTGCGAAATGTCTGACCAAGGTCGAACTTGATTCATGTAGTTCGCTTGCGACTCTTGAATCTCTTTCGCCAAAGCATCTTTTTCTGCATGTTCTTTCAACAAACGATCGTTTGCTTCTCGCAACGCAGCTACTACTTCAGGCGGGAAGTCTTTGACTTCAACATTTGGGTATTCAGATTTGATAGATGCCCAGTTTTTGCCACTTTCGTGTTTCGATTGCGTGTACATATCGTAAGCGGCGGTTTTCATTGCTACTTGCAAAATCGCTTTTAGATCATCAGGTAGACGGTTCCAAGTACGCTTATTAACGAGGAACTGAAGCTCAGTTGCTGGCTCATGCCAACCTGTGTAGTAGTATGGCGCGATTTTGTGGAAGCCCATGCGCAAGTCCAATGATGGACCAACCCACTCCAAGGCATCAATTGTGCGACGCTCTAGAGAGGTATATAGCTCACCAGGGGCGATATTCGTCGGTTTTGCACCTAACTCTGCCAAAATCTCACCAGCAAAACCTGGGATACGCATTTTCAAACCCTGCAAATCCTCGACGGACTTGATCTCTTTCTGGAACCACCCGCCCATCTGAGTATCGGTATTACCGCCAGGGAAAGACATCAAATTATGTGGAGAGTACACCTTCTCCATCAGCTCCATACCACCGCCGTAGTAAAACCACGCATACTGCTCAGTTGGTAACATACCGAAAGGCATAGAAGTGAAGTAAAGTGTGTTTGGAACCTTGCCCTTCCAGTAGTAAGACGCCGAGTGGCCCATGTCGTATTGACCAGACTTAACCATATCAAACACCCCAAAAGGCGCTTTGTGCTTGTTTGCGGAATCAATACGGATTTGCAGACGCCCGTTGGACATCTCCTCTGCCATTTTTGCCATGTTTTTTGTCGCATCACCAAAAATCGGGAAGTTAGGTCCCCAAGTTTCAGCAAGCTTTAAACGATAGACTTTTTCAGCAGCATTTGCAGAAGTCACAACGAATGTCATCGCGGCAACGACAGCGGTTGTTTTGAGCACTCGTTTTAAAGATTTTTGGATTAGACTCATCGTTCACGTCCTTTATCACCAAGGTTATTGTTGTCATCCATTTCATTAGGATTGGCTGTATTCGGTATAAAAGATGTAACAATGTTGTCGAATGCGAAATGGGCATGAACACGGAAGCGAGTAATTCATCAATAAGACATTAGCCTTAGGTATTACGTATAACTACGTAGGACAGCTGTTATGCGACAAGTTTAACCATCATAAAATTAATGAGTTACTTTTCCCTTAACGATGTAAAAAGAAAAATGATACGTACGTACTTCTCTGCCAAAAAATTTACATAGTATTTAAGAAAATGTGACAAAGCACCTATTGGCAGCGTTAAAATCAATTCCTAATGGATTATTTTCAATACGAAGATAAAAAAATACCCCGGCATTGGCCGAGGTATTCAAGCTAGAACGGTAGCGGTAATTAAACTGCTTTGTAGATAACTTTGTTACCTGCTAACTGCTCTTTTTGAACTAGGTTTTCTTCAAGAAGCTTCTTCAGTGCGCCAGTAGCCCATGATGCCGCTTTAGTATCTTCTTGACCTGCAGCTAGACCAATGCCTTTAGGGTTGATACCTTCAGCATTTGCTACAACGATGTCTAATACTTGTTGTTGCTTAGGAGTAAGGGCAACATCAACTGTTTTCACTGCAGCTACTTTTTTCTCAGCTACTACTTTCTCCGCAACAGCTTTTTCAGCAACAGAAGGTGCTACTGCTTTTTCGGCAACAGGCTTCACTGCTTTAGGTGCTGCAGCTAAGTTTGCTACTGTCGCTTTAATGCGTTTTTGCAGTTTCATCTGCACTTTACGCTTATGAGCAAGTCTCATTGAATATTTCTCCAGTTCACTGCATCTCAGCAGGGATGAAAATTTGAAGCGCGTTTTATACCAAAATTCACAAGCAATTTGTAGGTTTTAGCGGCGAAACGCGATGAAAAATGCGCTCAAAGCATAGAACGTCTACTATTTAATCAGATATTTTATGAACGGATTTATTGAATACTGGGTATAAAAACAGAGGTTTCTTTTATTTCAAATGCAAGTCAATGCACATTTAGTCATCCACGCATTTTTGATCAAGTATTCGATGAGGTTATAAGCATGGAAACGCTGCACCTAACAAATTCACATTTCAAACCCGACTCCCCTATCAACAGAATACTTTTGTTGCTCGTTGCACTGATAACCCTGTTTTTGGTTGTCATTTCTCCGGGATGGAAGCAAGCCATGTTGTCGGTCATTTTGATGTCTGCAATTGTTGGTTTCGCCATCTTGATGATCAAAAAAAGCCAAGTCACTTTTACGCTGACAGCTTCTCACTTCCAACAACATCTTTTTAAAGGCGGATGGGTCGTCCGATGGCGAAATATTGAGTCAATAGGGATTTGTAGCTACCAGCAGGAAGGGTGGCATCAGCCGCTACCTTGGATTGGTATTCGTCTAAAACACTACTCACCTTATTTGGATTCGATCTGCCCTCGTATAGCGACAGAAATTCTCCTTAGCCAACGCGCACTACTTTATTTAGGTGCGAAGCAGAATCAGTGTGAAGAAAAGTTTGAAGATATGGTGCTTGATCCTAAGCCATACATAAACAGCAACGGGGTTGAGTATAAAGGCTTGCTGGCGATGCTCGCCAACCGTATGAAATACCAAAGAGGATTTTACGGCTACGATCTGTTTATATCAGCCAGTGACCTAGATCGTGAAGCAGAGGATTTTGTGGGACTGACTCGGCGATACTTAGCTGCCGCCGAGCCAGAATAATGCTTACTACACGCGCTTTTAGTAAAGCGGCATCTCGTCAGCAACGAACGGGTTAGTTTTACGCTCGTGACCGAAAGTCGATTGAGGGCCGTGACCAGGGACAAACGTGACATCATTGCCTAAAGGCCACAATTTCTCTTTGATAGAGCTAATCAAGGTATTGAAATCACCTTGTGGGAAGTCAGTTCGGCCAATGCTACCGTTAAACAATACGTCACCCACAAACGCCAAGCGCGCTTCTTCACTGTAAAGAACAACGTGGCCAGGAGTATGACCTGGTGTGTGGAATACCTTTAATACTTGATTACCAAACGTGACAGTGTCACCCTCATTTAACCATTGATGCGGTTCAAAGGCTTCAGTCAATGGGAAACCAAACATTTGGCTTTGCCCTTCTAGACCTTGTAGCCAAAAATTATCCGCTTTATGAGGACCAATGATCTCAGTACCACCAAGCATTGCAGCCAGCGGCTCTGTTCCGCCAACATGATCTAGGTGACCATGAGTTAGCACCAAGTTGACGATCTCGATGCCAAGCTCTTTAATGAGCATAGCAAGTTGCTTTTCGTCACCGCCAGGGTCAATAACGATGCCTTTCATCGTTTCATCACACCACACGATAGAACAGTTTTGAGAAAAAGATGTCACTGGGACAACTTGGTATTTCAGAGCCATAGAAAACCTATTACCAAACAAATTTGCGTTAAAACTGGCGCAACTATGACACTAACCCCATGCGACTTCAAGACTTGCTGAGGCTTGCTATTGACTTACCAAGAGCGCACAGCACCTGTATCGATATGGACAAAGTTGCTACTTGGATAATACCCAACACCACCAGCTTTCAAGCTAATTGCTGCATCGCGTACAGTAGACAATTTCACTCCATCAAGACGGAAGTCTATTGCCTTACCTTCCATGTGAAGACTTTTCTTCGCCACTCCGCTAGCCCCTTTGCGCAGAGACGCATTGGTCAAAGGCGAACGGTACCCAGAAATTACAATGACTTCTGCATCTGTACCGATCAGCTTTTGAATCTGGCTGATTTGATCGAACAAGCGTCGATCCATCGGATGAACTTCGTTTCGACGGTGATCACGACAAAACTCATTCAGCTTTTTTAGTTCATCATCAAGATAGCGTCTACCATCGAAATAGCATGTTTCGAGGAGCTCTCCAGTATTAAGGTTGTTCATCGCCAACTCACGTGGCTCGTCAGGGAATGAAGCCCATGAAATCGATGGCAAGGCAGATGCCAAAACCACGCCACCAGCGGTCATTTTAAGGAAATCTCGGCGGGAAAAATTACGACTTACCATTTCAAAAAACAATGCTCAACAACTAAACAAGTCGCGGACATTATCCAAACACATTTGTCACGTCAAATGCATAAATCGCTCCACCGTAATTTTAAGACGTGTCGATTAACGCTTAATCATTGAACAAACAGAAGATTCTTAGTTTTGTAAATTTTATTTAAAGATTTCAACTACGGTGATCGTATTTATAGATATCATCTCGGTAGTAAAGTGTTCCCTCTTCTAGCCATGCGGTTTGATAAATAATGTGCACTTGGATGCGTTCTCCTAAAGGAACCGACGTGTTAGAGCGACGCGTACTTTCCCGTTTTTTCGCTAGGCGTTCTTCTAATCCCTGAGTTTTGAATAAGAGCTCCGCCAGTTGGTCGGCATGTTCAACGCGGACACACCCGGAACTGAATGCGCGTCTATCTCGTTCGAACAAGTTTTTACTTGGCGTATCATGCAAATAGATAGCTTGGGGGTTTGGCATATTAAACTTATACAATCCCAATGCATTGTGTAAGCCCGATGCCTGCCGCATACGATAAGGAAATGTTCTCGGATTCACCGTCGCCCAATTGATGGTTGTAGGGTCAATAATTTCGTTTGACGTCCAAGACCGGATGATTTGAATGTTATGGTTAATCAAATACATCGGATTACGTTTCACTTTAGGAATGATGTCTTTCACCATTATGGTCCATGGCACATTCCATGTGGGGTTGAGAATGACGGAGTCAAGCGTCCCCGACATGATTGGTGTTTTTCTTGAGGCTCTGCCAACCACAACTTTAGACTCGAACAACGGTTGACCATCGTGCCAATACGTTACTTCGTATCCAGGTACATTTACAAAGACAACATTATCTCTGTCTTTGGACCAAATCCTTGAACGTTCTGAGTTCAGCGCCAATAGATGCAATCGTTCTTGAGGAGAAAAGTTGATCCATCGAATGGTATTCGGGCCAATCACCCCATCTTCTTTCAATCCATGAATACGCTGAAACTCTTTCACCGCTAACTCTAATTCTTCATCATACTGTTGGGTCGTGATATCTAAATACGATACATCCACACCGACCACTTCCATACGCTCAATCAGAAGCGGTTTATTTTCTAATTGGTCACCAACACGGGCGAGGCCCGTTTGTTCATAGAGTGGGTATTGATACTGAGCGTGCTCGGATAAAGAGGAGTAAGCGGAATAAAAAGCTTCGTCCGTTTGTAAAGGAGAGCGAAGGCTTGCTAAGAATTGACCAAGTTTGCCAACCGTAATTTCGTTACTCAGTACGGACAAAGTATCGATACTAGGAGCAGGTAAAATCACGTGGGTTTTGTTAGCAAATAACCAGTTGATGCCTTCTTCAGGGAGCTGCTCGAGGTAACTGAGATACATCAACAGTGAATCTGTCATCACCAAATCAAAGTCGAGGTTATCTCCCTGCCATCGAACTTGGTTTATACGATGGAGTTGATTCTCGAATTCGTCCGTGACGCCTGCAAGAGCAACCAGGTTTACTTGAAAAAGAAACTGCTCAATATCGCTTTCATTTTCCCAGTTCAAACGGTAATTGGTACTTTGATAAAGCTGGTCAATCACCTCTGGATAATGGATCATTTTTTCGACAGACAGCTTTTGTACCGCTCCCTCTTGCTCTGTTTGTGCAGAAGCTTCGAGAGAAACGACGGTAGAAAAGCTGCAAAACGGCACCATAAGTGCCGTCATGATTAAAACCCTAGCAAACACTGAAACGATCCTTGCGCTACTTGCCATAATGAAAAGTATGGCAAATATCTCACAGCTTGCAGGTTTAAAATTAAGAATCTGATGTCGAAATTAACATCAAGTTTCTTTATCTACTTAGGTTCAAACAATCTTTGACCAATGGTTATCCCATTGAACACCACTAAAAGAAGCGCTTTTATGTGTCGTTGGCCTTTGCTCAATCACTTTGCCAGCACCAGAGCTGACCCTGAATTCCTTTCCATACGTCACCACTCCCGATGCATCTGGCAAAGCACTTAACTCAACCAACTTCCCTGTAGCTTTGGACCATATCCCATAACAACTGCCCGGAGGAGAAGTCGCAAGGATCCATTCATCCGTCGCCGCGATACTCGCGACATAGTGATTAAATCTCGCCCACTCTTCGGGTTCCGCATGCAAAGATTGCATCACGCCTCCACGAGTGTGCATCGCAAGTAAAGCTGGGTATTCATCCGGCTCTCCACGATATTGCTGACCACACAGTACCGTCTCTGCACCATCATGCGCTAAATGACGGATGCTCAACTTATGATCTGGTAAAAAGACTTGATCCAACAGCTCACCTTCTTGTGAAAGGTAACTCAGGCTTGGTCTCATGCTATCAAGATTGAGCGGTTCACGCCCGTTGGTGTGTACGCCACCGACGCCAATCGCTAATGCGCCATCAGGCATCATGATCACTTCATGAGGACCTAGACCAAAACCCGTTAACTCATCGATTTTTTGATATTGCTTCTGCACATCATAAACACCGATGATCCCACGGCTTGTGCCCCTTTCTCCTTCTGTCGCAAATAGCAACGTGCCGTCACGGGAGTAAACACCATGACCATAGAAATGGCGATCCGGTTTTGCTAGCTGCAGCTTGATCATCTGCTCAGAGCGATAATCAAACACCATGAAGAAAGTTCCTGGTCGACGACCAAAGACCACAGCGTGACCTTGTGGGTTGGTCGCCACACCATGACCACGCTCAGGAATCGGCAACGAAGATAGCGGCATACCATGCTCATCGGCCACTACCGCTGCGTATTTATCTCGGCCGATGATTGAGCAGCCAATCAACGCTGGTTGACGTGAACGTGTTGAAGCACAACCAAATGGCATCATAGGTGCGGCCGCACCAAAGAGTGCGGCTTTCAATAAGGTTCGGCGCGTTTGATCAGTCCCCATCGGTTGCATTAAATCCTATAACTACGCCAAGCTCGATCGCCACTTCTTCGTGAATCAGGTACTTCAATTGCTCTAGCTTATTGTACTGAGCAAGCACCATGCGATAGCCTTCTTTTGTTTGTAGTGCAGCAAACAAGCTCTTATCTTCTGGCCAAGTTTCTAACGCCATTTCAAACTGATGAACGACACGGTCTGCGAGATCTGCATGGCCTTGCTCTCTAAGTAGCGCATCTAGACCGTTTCCGTTAGCAAAGTACAACGCTTCCATCCCTTGAAGGCTGGCTTTTAGGTTTGAAAGCGAGGTTTCTGAACGCCACGATTCTGAGAAATACGGGCGAGGCTTACCAATCTTCGCTAACGGTCGGCTCAACTTCTTCATGCTGTATTCAAGCTGATTCGAAAGCAGTGAAATGTACTCAGATTCCCATTCCGTCATCTCTAGCGATTTCCAAGGGTTTTCTGCCCAAGAATCCGCGATGATCTGCGCTTTGTTATCGAGGTTTTCTGCAACAGCAATGCCTGTCGCACAGGTATTGCTGTTGCTAGATAAGGTCGACGCTTTATCGTAAAGCAGCCATTCTAGTGCACCTAGGCCTTGCACAGTAACACTTTGCGTGGAGATCTTTTCCGCACTCCAAACTTGGTCAGATTTCGTCAGCACAGACATTTTTCGGCCAGTGGTGTTCTTTTTATCTGGCCAAAACTGGACATTCCAACTTTGCTCCAACGCCGTAGCGGGGCCACGCTCTTGACCTTGTAATGCCATCCACGCCAGCATAGTTTGGTGCCATTGCTGTTTTACTTGCGCATCATCTTTCGTCTCTGATGTGCAGTAATCCGCGAAGCTTTGTTCAAGTTCTGTGGTTTGCGCTAAAAACGTCTGCGCAGATTGAAACTCAACTTCGTAGACCGCTTGAGAAATATGACTTGTACTCTCAGGCTTGGCAGAGCTCGAACCGATGGTCGATTGGCAACCAACCAAACTTAACGTTGCGGCAATCGCACTCACTAACAGTGTTTTTTTCATGGTTGCTTCCTTATAGAGAATTCAGAAACGCAATCAATGCGTCACGTTCTTTTTTATTCAGTGCTAAGACGTTTTGTTTCGCCGTTTCCGCTTCACCGCCGTGCCACAGTACCGCTTCCATCAGATTACGGGCGCGGCCATCATGTAAGAAGTAAGTATGCCCGTTTACTTCTTCGGTATAACCAATGCCCCATAGGGGTGCCGTTCGCCATTCACGGCCATTTGCTAAGTACTCAGGACGGTTATCGGCTAAACCTTCACCCATGTCGTGCAGAAGCATGTCTGTGTATGGGTGGATAAGCTGCTCAGAAAGCGCTGGTAACTCTGGTCGCTTGGCCGTTTTGACACTGGTCTTGTGGCAGCTTTCACAACCAGACGCAGCAAAGATTTGCTGACCAAGTTTCACGTTAGGATCATTGACGTTACGGCGAATAGGTACGGCTAGGTGCTGGCTGTAAAACTCCACGAAGTCGAGAATGTTCTCACTCACTTCTGGTTTACCGCCATTTGGCATGTCGTCACAAATGCTTTGTTTCGAGGTGCAGTTTTCGTTCGGGAATAAATGGCTCGTAAGACCCACATCACCATTGAACGCCGCCGCATTTTGCTGCATTAGCGTCGGTTGTCCGGCTTTCCAACCAAAACGACCAATTGAGAAGTCGCCCTTCTCAATCTCCCAAACCTTGTTTACTTTGCCTGAGATACCGTCTTTATTTGCATCTTGTGCATCAGCCCATGCAAGTAGCGTTTCGTCAGGAATACTCTCTAACAAACCAAGGCCGATCATTGGCGGTGCCACGCGTGCTGAAAATTCCGTATCAGGGTGCATATCGCCGTAACCTAGATCGGTAATATTCAAATGAGGTTTTCTTAGTGTCACCGTCGTACCGTCTTTAAACTTCACTGGCACATCGGTGTACGTGATTTCGATTTTTCCTTCTGGCGTTTGATCTTGCAGGGCAAAGTCTTGGAGCTGGCCGCCATAAGTCGGCTCAGGTATAACGCCGTCTCTGATGTACGCTGTTTTTTGTTCTGACGTCATCGCAGGGATGCTCAAACGCACTAACATGGACACCGCATGCAAATCATTTTGCTCTGGAGGATGACCACGACCATCTTTGATGTGGCAGTTTTGACAACCATTTGTATTGAAAAGAGGTCCCAAACCATCTCTGGCATCGGTAGACGCTGGCGCTTGTACCCAAGGGTTGCGGAAAAAACTATTGCCCACGCTAAAATCAAGACGTTTACTCATAGGAAGGTTCGCGGCAGGAAGAGAATACGCGTTGGCGCCTTCTTTTTTGACGCTCGTTTGTCCACCAGATTTCACATCATACGCGATAGCAGTAGAAGAAAAGATCACGGCCAAGGCCGAAATTAAGTAAGGCTTCATATCATTGCTCTAAAACACAACAAGAGGGGTGGGATAACAGCGAGTTAAAACGGTAAAGGGCTCAAACGAGCCCTTTCAATTATTTTTTGTACTTTGATTAAAACTCGTGGTCTGCAGTATCAGGGCTTAGGCTATCAATGCCAATGATACCCGCAGCACGTTCAATTGAACCGGTTTGAGCAACCAATGACATGATGGTGTCATTCACTAACGTGTTGCCTTGTGCATTACCCGCTGCAATTAACTGGTCGAAGTGTTGGTTGTTCTTCTCCGCAGACGTAACCAATTTACCAACTTGATTACGCGTAACATCAAACTGCTTCTGGATCTCTTTAGCTGCTTGTTTGTCTTTTTGAGCCACTAGGTCAGCAATACTCGGACCAGAAAGCAATGTGCCGTCTTCACGCTTGTAAAGACCTGTGTAAACGTTATAGATGCCCTGCTCGTTGTAGTAATGAGAGTTGTGCGTATTGTCTGAGAAACAATCGTGCTCATCTTCTGTCGAGTTTGCTTCCAACGCCACCTTCATGCGCTCACCAGCAAGCTCACCTAAAGACAATGACCCCATACCGAACAACATTTTACGTAGGCCATTATCCGCAGAATCATTAAGAAGCGTTTCACGGTAGTTGCCTTTCACTTCCGCAGACCACTGTTTTTCCATCCACTCAAGATCTTGAACCAGTAGATCGGCTGCCGCTTTTAGGTACTCACCACGACGGTCACAGTGACCATTCGTACACTCAGGACCGACAACGAAGTCTGTGTAAGCGCGCTGACCTGCGCCTGCGTTTGTGCCGTTTAGGTCTTGACCCCAAAGTAAGAATTCAATCGCGTGGTAACCTGACGCAACGTTTGCCTCAGAACCACCTACTTCGTTGAGATCCGCTAGCAATTCTGGAGTAATTTTTGCAACGTCTAGTTTAGAAGCACCAATCTGTAAACTGGTGTTTGCGATGATGTTTGCAGCTGCGCCTTCGTTACCGAGTTCATATTGGTAATCTGTCGCCACGTAGTCAATTAGGCCTTCATCAAGTGGCCAGGCATTTAACTGCCCTTCCCAGTCATCAACAATCGCGTTACCAAAACGGAATACTTCAGATTGTTGGTACGGAACGCGAGAGTCTAGCCACGCTTGTTTTACTTCTTCAAGCTTATCCGCTGATGGCGATTTTAGAAATTCGTCGATTTTTACGTCGAGCGTTTTCGCCGTTGTCACTGAGTCAGCAAAGACTGCATGTGCAACGTCTGCATAATGTTCAACGACTTGTTGTTTCGTTACTTGGGCAGCAACGGTAGAACCACTGGCAATGAGGAGTGATGCAGCAATAGATTGGACTAAAACTGTTTTTGCATTCATCTGAAGCATCCTTGTTGAGCAATTTATTTGTTTTATTCGTAGTGCTAATTATTCTTATTTGCACTATTAGTCACGAGATAATACAAATTTACAATTTATTTTCAACTCTAGATAACAAAAAAAGCCTCATCATTGTGAGGCTTTTAACATGCAAAACTGATAATTTAATAAATAAAATCAGAATTTTAGATTGTGCTTACCATGAGAAACTTTTGCTTTTAGGTAGCTTTCATTACCATCTTTAATATGTGCAGAGGTATTGACAACCTCAACAATCTCGATGCCGTATTCTGCTAATTCACGGATTTTCTTAGGGTTGTTGGTCACAAGGCGAATTTTACTTACACCTAATGCTTCGAGCATTTGCGCTGCTTCAGTGAAATCACGCAGGTCATCGTCAAAACCCAAATGGTTGTTTGCTTCATAGGTGTTCATACCTTGGCTTTGCAAACGGTACGCATCAATTTTGTTGTATAGACCAATACCACGACCTTCCTGACGTAGGTATAAAATAATACCGCCAGATTCGCCCATGCGTTGAATGGTTTCTTCTAATTGCTCACCGCAATCACAACGGGATGAGTGAAAAACATCACCAGTAAGACATTCTGAATGCATACGCACCAAAGGCGTTTCTTGCGTTTGATCCGCTTGCCTAAAGATAACTGCCACATGCTCTTTATCTGTCTTCAGGCCACGAAAAGACAGGATTTCAGCATCGATATTACTTTTAGCCCCGACTTTAAAATCTACTCTGGCACGTACTTCCGCCATATCTATACTCACTCGATTTATTGCTTGATGCGCTTGATGCGTTTTCGTTATTGCATTCATGGGATTCACTCATTGCTCTTCAACTATGGGGATTGATACCGCATTTTTCAATATAGAGATCACAATTGAGAGCAGTTATCCCCTAAAGACAGCCAAAGAGAACAACTCCCCGCGCTGACGAATTGTTATAGTATAACAATTTTGAAAAACTACAATAAAAAACCCCAGACAAATTTTGTCTGGGGTTGATAATGAGTTGTATGTAGGGGTGATGATTTAATGTGTTTGGCTACGTTTCCAAACCGTAAGCTCTATCCATACCGCTTCGAGTTCTTGAATTTCTTCTTCGGTTAATACGGCGAGAGACGATGTAACTTGAGGCAGTTTCGAGGTTTGCAATGCACGAATCTGCGAATAAAAGTCTTTTTTTAACTGTAATATAACTGAATCCACTGCGTGCACCTACTTAGTTCTTTTATTACTTCTCCAGCTCAAATCGTTGATTTTCTTTATACTGGAATCTTCATAAATTCGGAAAAATGATAACATTCTGTTTGTTATCTGCACGATTTATTTCCCATAGTGGAATAGTGGTCACATTATTGACGCTTTATCATTTTGATCGAAAATAGGATAAAAAAGATCAAAAGTAATAGAGGAAAGATCCACAACGCTGCTGTCGAATAATTAAATGGTGGCTGATACAAAACGATATTCCCATATCTCTGAACCAAATAATCTTTTACCTCTTGATCCGTACTTCCTTCGTTTACCATCGAGTACACTTTCAATCTTAAATCTTTAGCGGCTTGTGCATTAGATTCAACAAGGTTTTGGTTTTGACATTGTGGGCATCGTAAAGCCTTAGCTAATGCATTTGCTCTTTGTTGCAGTTCAACGGAATGAAATTCAAACAGATCAACATGCTGCGTAATTTGCTCTGCTTTGACCCAAGAAGAACACAAAGAAAACAAAACAATAATGAAGTAAGCATATTTAAAGTGAGACATTAAAATAACCTGAAAATAACGAGTTCCATTTGTCTATTGTTAACTTACCTCTATATTTGATCAAAACATTGCCATTTTGATCAATTAAGTAAGTTTCCGGCGTTCCTATTACACCAAGTTCAACCGCCAGTTGCCCATTAGGATCGGATATAACTTCGGTATATGGATTGTGTGAAGAGCTCAAATAGCGTTTAGCCGCGCTTTCTTTATCTCGATAGTTAAGACCAACGATGGGCACACCTTGTCGAGCTAAGTTGAGCAAATCATCATGTTCTTGTTTACAAACCCCGCACCAAGACGCCCAAACATTCAATAGCACATAACCTTGATTTTCTAGTACTGCATCGGTGATTCGATTGCCTGAAATAAGTGAGTAAGCGGTAAAATCTGGGATAGATAACATACGATTTTGTTGTATTTCTACGTTTGGTCTATCGGATAATGCCATTGTCGCGGTGACAAAAAAAATCGCAACTAGCAATATGAGAACGATCAGTTTAAGCGTATTTTTCGATCTCATTACCTTTTCCCCTTAGATTCATCATACTCCCCAAAGCACTTATTACGATTAAAGCGCCACCAAACCATATCCACCATATGCCCGCGCGATATTGCACTTTAATTGCGTAGGCGCTGTTGTCGAGCTTGTCACCCAAAGTGATGTAGTAGTCTCCATGCCATAGTGATCGAATAGCGGGCTCGGTCATATTCATCACGCGTACAGGGTAATGCCGTTTCTCGGGTTGAAAGTTCAACGCCTTACCGCTCTCCAAATAAAGATCAACACTTCCCTGTTCTGCGGTGTAGTTCGGCCCAACTAACCATTCAATTCCATGATAATCAACGGTGATACCCACTTTTTGATACGAGCTACCAGGCTCTGCCCGTAAGTTGTATTCATACGAATAGTCACTATTAAATACTGCTCCGCTTGCAGCCAACGCAAAGCCAATATGAGCAAGAAGCATAGGCATTAATTTGCTCTTGTTTTCTGCATAAAACAGCAAAAGCAAATGAGAAACCACTACCCACGTCGCTAATACCAGAGTAATCAAAGTCGTTATATGAAGCTCTTTTGTAGTAAAAACGAAAATAGTACTAACCGCAATAACATGAATACCGACAAACCCAATGGTTTTAACGGCATGAGGACTGGCTCCTTTCGTCCACTTCAACACGGGCATAAAGGCGAGAAAGGTCAGAGCAAGTAATGTAAGGGGAAAAACGAGGCTGTTAAAGTAAGGTGCCCCAACGGATATATTACCCAAGCCAAGCAGTTGATAGAGCATTGGGTAAAAGGTACCGAGGAAAACAATCGCCATACAAACAACGAGAAGTCCAATAGCGATGTATACCATGTAGGCACGACTTATTAACGAATCGAGCGTAAAACGAGGAATATGTAGCCCTCGCACAATGAGCACACCAAAAGTGACAACCACCAAAACGCTGAGAACAGCAAGAAGTACTACACCTTTGGTTGGATCAACCGCAAACGCGTGTACTGAGGTTAATACACCCGATCTCACCACAAATGTGCCGAGAATACTCAAACTGAACGTCGCAAAAGCCAATGCGTAGGTGCTCCAAATTGCTCCTTTATTACGCTTCGACAACACACCGCTATGCAGTAGTGCGGTACCCACTAACCAAGGCAGCAAAGACGCGTTTTCTACCGGGTCCCAAAACCACCACCCGCCCCAACCTAATTCATTGTATGCCCACCAAGAACCGATCAAAATTCCAATTGTTAGCGTACCCCAAGCAAAGAAAGCGGCACTACGGGCAACACCATACCATTCATTTATAGGTCGCTTCGCTAATAACGCAGCTAAAGCGAATGCCAGTATCGCGGCATAACCAACGTAACCCAAATACAACAGCGGCGGATGAATAATAAGCCCGATATCTTGCAACATCGGATTGAGATCTCGTCCCTCCAACGCTAGCGTCTGAGCATACTCAAAAGGATTGGACGTGGTGAGGGTAAACCAAGCGAAAATAGCAATAAGTAAGTTCATGATACCCAAGCAATCGCCTGTATATTGAGTGCAAACTGGCGACTTGATAGCAATAAAAGACGCCCATAAGCTCAACGTAACCACCCAAAACAACATAGACCCTTGATGGCCGCCCCAAGCAGCTGCAATCTTAAACGCGATAGGTAACTGGCTGTTCGAGTGTGTAACCACATACTCAAGCGCAAAATTATCCTGAATAAAACAGACTATCAAAAGCGCCAAACAAACTAAGGAGGCTAAGCTGATAATGTGAGACGTTGCGGTTTGGTGTGGCAACACTCCCTTCTTACTCAGCGTAAAGCAAACCCAATGCAGCAGCGTCGCACATGTCGATGCGACAGCCACCAATATCAACAAAAAGAAACCGAGCTCAGCCTCCATTTTGCCTCCTTACACGATGGTCATTTGACCAGCATAGAGAATGAAAGTACGCAGCATAAGTACGCCAACCAAACTCAACGTTGTGACCACAAAAACGTAGCTGCCTTTGTGACGCACTTCTGAAGGCGTTAGCCAGTTTAGTGTCAACGGTGTGATCATTCCGATGAGCACCACCCCAACCCAGAACCACTGAGCCCAGAACCCACTCGAAATGGCATTCCAAGCCGCGGCTTCATTTTGCCCGCCACTAAAGATAAGCCCAGTAAAGAATGTCACTAAGACAAACAGCTCAAACAATACTACTGGGCGTTCAAATCCGTGTACCCAAGACACACTTGGGCTGCTGGTCGACTCTTTAAATACCAAGATGCCGAACATCAAGCATGCTGCTGCGCCAGATGACAGACTAGAGAACAGGAACAAGATTGGCAGTACTGGATTGTTTAGCATTGGGTAAGTCTTCAATGCAGACAATAAAAAGCCGGTGTATGCCGCAAGCACGATGGCTAAGAAGCCCAAGAATAATTCAATTGCGTTGTTGGCTTTCCCTGCTTTAATTAAGATGCCATCGGCAAAATCCAATAATTTACTCGGCAACTTTCCTTCGCAGAAGCTGATGATTTGATGACGGAAGATAACGCCGATCCAAACAAACAGCACTAGCATGTACACTTGGAACAAGACAACGCCCATCGACATCACGGAAGTCGGGTTGTAGTAAATCATGATCTTCCAAAACTCAAGCGGTTTAGTTAAGTGGAAAATCAAAATCACTAAGCCAGAAATAATGCCAAATGGCGCTAGCCAAGCCATTGCTTTTATAATGCCATTGTTTGCGGGATCACCTTCAATCACTTTGCGTTTTAAATAGATAGAAATCATCACCGCACCTGCTGACATCCCAGCGAGGAATAAGTAAATCGCAATAATCCAATCCCAGACTAACGAGTCAAAGTGGAATGCACTTTCGAAGCCGTTCATGATGACACCTCCCCTTTACTATGCGGAATTTTGTACAGTTTAGGCTGCGTACCTAAATGCGATTTATCGCGATAGACAACATGGCTTTCGATAGCTTTGCTCACCTCGCTAGCTGGGTCATTTAAATCACCAAAGATGAGTGCTTTTGTTGGGCAAGATTCCACGCAAGCTGGCTGCTTACCTTGCGCCAGGTTGGTATCGCGGCAGAAGTTACATTTATCCGCAGAGTGATCGACTGGATTAAAGAAGCGCACTTGATAAGGACAAGCAGCAAGGCAATAACCACATCCGACACATTTCTCTTTGTGTACATCCACAATGCCCGTCGCTTCATCTTTGTATGCTGCGCCTGTTGGGCATACGTACACACATGGTGGGTTATCGCAATGCTGACAGGATTCGCGAGTAAACTGGTATTCCACATCTGGGAATTCGCCAATCGGTTCACTGCGATGAATTTTAAGACGTGTCACGCCCTCAGGGACCTTGTTCACTTCTCGACAAGCATCGGTACAAGCGGTACAGCCAATACAAGCATTTTCATCATGAACCATACCCATGCGCTTTGCTTGTTCACTGTTGCTGGCATAAAGAGAGGAGCTAACAACGGAAGTGCCCGCAACGCCTGTAGTTAAAATCAACGCACCGCTGCTAGCTAAAAAGTTTCTTCTCGAACATTTCATGCTATCTCTCCTCTTCTTTGGCAAGTTCAGGTTCGACGGCAAATTCAGAGTGACAATCCACACACTGCTTAATCAGCTGTTTTCTGTCATAAGACAAAGCTTTGGTTTTTGCGGCATGAACATCATGACAGTTTGAACAAGTGAGATTCTTGGCGTGCACATCGTGCGTCCAATGCTTTTCTCTTAACTTAAGTGGCGCGTGACAATCCACACACTGGCTATTAGCTTTGAGAATCAAGCTTGGGTCAAGGGACACTTTGTCGTGCACCGCTTTCGATTGCGCAGCAGAAAACTTAATCACATCGGGTGCACCTTCACGGTGATCAGGACCAATGTTGCTATGGCAGTTAGTGCAATTGAGCTGCTTACCTTGACTCAATAACGCTTGCGAATCATGCGATAGATTCAGAGTATCTTTAGCATCCTTATGACATTGAAGACATTTATAGTCTCGGTCACGGATCAACTCGACTTGATGACGCTCAGCTTGAGCACCTTCAACTGGCTCTGAAGAAGTCGCATGGGCGGCGGTGAAAAAACCATAGATGGCAAAGATGAAGAGAAATTTCAGCATTGTCTCTATGGTCAATTTTATATTGCCCATATTTTTCTTTCCTTAGCTCGATAATAATTGATAACTCTTATCAACTATTATTTGAGCAACAATTAATTTCCTCTGAAGATATTTTTACACCTTCAAATGACATCAATTCTTATTTTGGAAAGCCACAACGCTAAACCTGTATTTATAATACCTCTATAATTCCTAAGAGGTAGAATCACATGTTCAAAAAGCGACCTTAATCACCTTATTTTTAGAATGGTTATACCCATAACACGCTGTGATTAAAGGGGATTACAACATACCACTTTAGGGGTATATGAACTTAAACATGATTAAGATCACTAGCATAAATTGATCTAAAACAAGGCCAATTTCGGTCACTATTTCATCTATTCAATTCACTATTAATATTAACGATAGATCTCCGATTCTTATTTGGAATAGCTCCTCACAACGCTGCTAATAAAAACGAATATGGAGATAACACCGTGAGCATAAAACACTGGATGAGCGCACCTATCGCGGTTGCGACCTTATTCGCCAGCCAATTATTTTTGGTTGGTGCTCCTTTGGCGGCAGAGGATACTGGTCTCATAGAGCCTCGCAATGATACCTTTGAACAAAACCATCCTGACCAATATCACTCTTGGAAAGCCACATCGGAAAGCGAGCATATTGAAGATGCCTTAAGTGAAGACCCAAACATGGTGATCTTGTGGGCCGGTTATGGTTTTGCTAAAGACTACAACAAAGCGCGCGGTCACTTTTACGCGCTTGATGATGTGAGGCAAACCCTCAGAACTGGCGCACCAGCAGACGAAAACTCCGGGCCAATGCCGATGGCTTGTTGGAGTTGTAAAAGCCCAGATGTCGCCCGCGTAATTGAAGAGCGCGGTGAAGACGGCTATTTTGAAGGTAAATGGGCGCGCTTGGGCTCAGAAATCGTCAACCCTATCGGTTGTTCCGACTGTCACAATACGGGTTCTGAAGCCTTCAAGAAGGGCGAACCCGCACTGGCACTGACTCGCCCATACGTCGAGCGTGCTTTTGACACCATCGGTAAAAACTTTGATGAACAGTCTCGCCTAGATAAGCAAGCATCGGTCTGTGCTCAATGCCACGTTGAATACTACTTCACTGGTCCGACTAAAGCAGTCAAATTCCCATGGGACATGGGGACCAACGTCGCGGATATGGAGAAATACTACGACGCGTTAAACTTTAAAGATTGGACGCACGCCGTTTCTAAAGCACCAATGCTTAAGGCGCAACACCCAGGTTTCGAAACTTGGAGAGCGGGTATTCATGGCAAAAACAAAGTGGTGTGTGTGGACTGTCACATGCCTAAAGTAACCAAAGAAGACGGTACGGTATACACCGACCACAAAGTGGGTAACCCGTTTGATCGTTTTGAAGACACCTGTGCGCAATGCCATACTCAAACCAAAGAGCAACTACAAGGCATCGTTTCGACTCGCAAAGCGCAAGTACTAAACATGAAGCTAACCGCCGAGAAGCAAATCGTAGCGGCGCACTTTGAAGCTGGTGCAGCATGGGAAGCAGGGGCAACAGAAGAAGAGATGCAACCTATCCTACAAGATATTCGCCATGCACAATGGCGTTGGGACTACGCGATTGCTTCTCACGGTGTTCACATGCATGCTCCTGAGGTAGCACTTGAAGTACTCGGTACCGCAGTTGATCGCGCTGCTGACGCTCGTACTAAGTTAGTTCGTTTACTGGCAACAAAAGGTATTACTGACCCAGTTCAAATTCCAGATATCTCGACCAAAGCAAAAGCGCAACAAGCACTAGGTATGGATATGGAAAAGATGAACGCAGATAAGAAACACTTCCTAGAAACGGTGGCACCAGAATGGGATAAAGCAGCTGCTGAGCGCGAAGCAACGTACTGATCAGTATCGATTACACTAGGTTAAATGGATAAAACGAAGGGCGCACGTTGCGCCCTTTTTGTTTGATAGAAGGCATAGGAAAACAGATTAGCGACGAGGAAGTCTCGGCCTAGGCTGAATATGTGGACGTGTTTTAGGCATCTGCACATTTGGGCGTGTAACTGGGCGCTGGATCTTCGTTTCCGGCAATGCTTTTCTTTGTTGAACCTTTTCTTTCACCGCTTTATCTTGTAAAGCCATAGGCTCGATGCGCTTGGGGCGGTTCTCCCACTTGGTTTGAATCTCCTGCTTTTGCTCGTCAGGCAGCGATTGCCAATGATCGTCAAGCTGTCGCTTCATGTTATCGATATTGGCGGACATATCATCGTCTTTCCAATCTTCGACTTTGTCTTTGATGGATTGCTGTTGCTCTTCATCCAAGCCATTCCACCACTCTTCTAGTTTCTCTTTGTATTCATCGTCGTTGTCGCAACAACCCGGATAGTAGTAAATCCAGTAGTCGTCATGATCGTACCACCAAGGGTCGTAATAACCGGAAGAGTAATAAACCGCAGATGAGGTGCCAGAATGTTCGGAAGAGCTACAACCCACTAACACGGAGCCGCACAGCACCACCAATATTCCGAACGCTTTATTCTTCATTCGTCCCCCCACCTTTCTTCTACTACTTATTAGAGTCTACTCCTACAACAGCTCTTTAGCTTTATTGATCGAGTTAATAATTTGTACTCGATCCAAGCTTGGATCGTTCGAGTCGAGCAATAGCACCCAAGTATCAATGGCTTCCTGAAAGCGGAATGACAGAAAATGATCATTGGCGATCAACGACAAAGCCGCTTCATTATGCGGTTCTATCTGCAAAGCCTGTTCTAGAAGCAAACTGACTTCTTGCGTCATTGATTGCTGATGAATGTAGTATAAGGTCGTCGCTTTCGCAGCAAGTTGCGTGGCACCGACTGGCTCAGTTAGTTGGATGGCGTAATCAAAACAAATCAGTGCGCCATCCAGTTCTCCCTCTAGCAGGTAGCCCTGCCCTAACTGAAACCACAATTCGGCATTGTTTGGGTCTTCACGTAATTGGTCTTGAATTTCCTGCATGATATCGCGAGCAGTCATCATTCGAGAGACTTCAGCTTGAATAGGTTGTGGAGGAGATTGACGCAACAATAAGAAGCTAGCGCTGGTTAACACTAGTACCAAAGCACAAAAACCGAACCATTGTGCCGCTCTTACTCTTGAAGCGCTGAGCGATAATACGACGACGAATAATCCCATCAAAGTGATGGCAATGAAAAACCAAACAGACATAACGCGCTCCCTAGACAAACTGAGTATTAGTGTACTGGTTTAATGCTTGTATTGCGTTGATACAGGTACAAAAAAGCCGAGCAACTGAGGCTCGGCTTTTTACATTAGAATAGTAACGAAAGATTACTCTTCGTTACCTTCCTCTGCATCATCAGCGGCTGGCGCTTCTGGAGTATCTTGCTGCGTATTTTCGTCTGTTGACTCTAACGCTTCTGCTTCTTCACCAGCAGGCAGCTCTTCGTCATCAACTTCTTCAATACGTTGCAAACCAACAACAGATTCGTCTTCCGCAGTACGGATAAGCGTTACACCTTGCGTGTTACGACCAACCTGGCTAACTTCACCCACACGAGTACGTACTAGTGTACCAGCGTCGGTGATCATCATCATTTCATCACCTTCAACAACCTGGATAGCACCAACTACCGGGCCGTTTCGCTCAGAAACTTTGATAGAAACGACACCTTGAGTGCCTCGACCTTTTGTCGGGTACTCGCTCAGCGCTGTACGTTTACCATAACCGTTTTCTGTAACCGTTAGGATGTCGCCTTCGTGCGAAGGAACGATAAGTGATACAACTTGGTCATTTTCAGCCAGTTTCATACCACGAACACCAGAGGCAGTACGACCCATAGGACGAACACCTTTAAACTTGATCTCTGGCTGATCATTCTCATCAAGAACTGGCTTACCATTTTCGTCAAGTACTGGAATTTCTTCTGCTTCTTTAAAGCGAACCACTTTACCCGCTTTAGAGAACAGCATGATTTCGTTTTCGCCGTTAGTGATATCCACACCGATTAACGAATCGTCTTCACGTAGGTTTACCGCAATCAGACCATTTGAACGAACATTTGCAAACTGGTTCAACGGCGTTTTCTTAACCGTACCGTCACCTGTTGCCATGAAGATGAATTTGTCTTCAGAGAATTCATCAACACGCAGAATCGCGGTAATACGCTCACCTTCTTCTAGTGGAAGGATGTTCACAATTGGCTTACCACGAGCAGTGCGGCTCGCTAGAGGCAATTGGTAAACTTTCAGACGGTATGTTTTACCGCGAGTAGAGAAACACAAGATGTTATCGTGGGTATTCGCCACTAGAAGACGCTCGATATGGTCTTCATCTTTCATCTTGGTCGCACTCTTACCTTTACCACCACGGCGCTGTGACTCGTAGTCGCTCAGTACTTGGTACTTAACGTAACCACCGTGCGATAGAGTAACCACAACGTCTTCACGTGCGATCAGCTCTTCCATGTCGATATCATGGCTCGCAGCTGTGATTTCTGTACGACGAGCATCACCAAAGCCGTCACGAACCGCTTCAAGTTCTTCGCGGATCACTTCCATCAAACGCTCAGTGCTTGCAAGGATATGCATGAGCTCAGCGATTTCTTCTAGAAGTGTTTTGTATTCGCCAAGAATCTTCTCGTGTTCTAGACCTGTTAGTTTGTGTAGACGAAGATCTAGGATAGCTTGTGCTTGTTGCTCAGTCAGGAAGTACTGACCATCGCGAATGCCGTATTGAGGTTCTAGCCATTCAGGGCGTGCTGCATCTGTACCAGCACGCTCTAGCATTGCTGAAACGTTGCCTAAATCCCAACCACGAGCGATAAGACCCGCTTTTGCTTCAGCCGGTGTTGGCGCCTTACGGATAAGCTCAATGATTTCATCAATGTTGGCAAGCGCTAGCGCTAAACCTTCAAGGATGTGGGCACGTTCACGCGCTTTACGTAGTTCGAAAATAGTACGACGAGTCACAACTTCACGACGGTGATCAACGAAGCACTTCAACATATCTTTCAGGTTGAATAGCTGTGGTTGGCCATTGTTTAGGGCCACCATGTTGATACCGAAAGTGGTTTGCAACTGAGTCTGAGCGTATAGGTTGTTTAGAACCACTTCGCCCACTGCGTCGCGCTTACATTCAATAACAATACGCATACCGTCTTTATCTGACTCGTCGCGTAGTGCACTGATGCCTTCAACTTTCTTATCTTTAACTAGCTCAGCGATCTTTTCGATCAAGCGAGCTTTGTTTACCTGGTACGGGATCTCAGTGACGATGATGGTTTCTTTACCATTCTTCTCCACTTCGATGTCCGCTTTCGAACGCATGTAGATTTTGCCGCGACCTGTTTTGTACGCGTCTACAATGCCTTTACGACCGCTGATCAGCGCCGCCGTTGGGAAATCAGGACCAGGAATGTAATCCATTAGTTCATCAATAGTGATTTCTTCATTATTGATGTATGCAAGACAGCCATCGATCACTTCGCCAAGGTTATGAGGCGGGATGTTGGTTGCCATACCTACTGCGATACCTGAAGCACCGTTAACCAATAGGTTTGGAATTTTAGTTGGAAGAACCGCTGGGATCTGCTCAGTACCGTCGTAGTTTGGTACGTAGTCTACGGTTTCTTTGTCTAGGTCAGCCAATAGTTCATGGGCAATTTTTGCCATTCGAACTTCGGTGTAACGCATTGCCGCAGCAGAGTCGCCATCGATCGAGCCAAAGTTACCTTGACCATCGACCAGCATGTAACGAAGCGAGAACGGCTGAGCCATACGTACGATTGTGTCGTACACAGCACTATCACCGTGTGGGTGATATTTACCGATTACGTCGCCGACAACACGGGCTGATTTTTTATATGGTTTGTTCCAATCGTTGCCTAGTACGTTCATCGCGAATAAAACGCGGCGGTGTACTGGTTTTAGGCCATCACGCACATCTGGAAGAGCACGACCCACGATGACTGACATCGCATAGTCTAGATATGAACCTCTAAGCTCATCTTCAATGTTTACGGGCGTGATCTCTTTAGCTAAATCGCTCATAGAGCCATTATCCCTCTATTATCTGATCGTAATTACGATACGTGTAAGGTGCAAAAATATAACACACAATTCATCACTTCGGCATCACTTTCCCTCTCCTTTTATCAGGTTGTGAGCTTGGTTATGAATCAAATGTCGAGAATTTGCACACTCATCCCATATCTTTCTGATTAGTGGTTATATTTCGGTCAATATTGAGCAAAATCGGACTCTTTACGCGGAAAAGCGAGGTAAATTCCTTTAACCACACAACGCGAAAATGCAGGTTTTAGAGTATTGTCACTGGCATTAGTTCAAGGATGAACCAAAAACAATAGCTAGCGCTTTCAAAATTACAGGAACCTGTCGCGTATGCCGCGCCAGTGAACTCTGTCATTGTCCCTTCACTAAGCACATCGAGGTTGTTTGGGTATAAAACGTTGGAGTATACTGACGCCCTCTAAAGGACTCAGATTGAATGCAATAAAACCAATTATGACTAAAGCACAAAACGTCGACCCAAGTGAAATTAAGAAATTCGAGGACATGGCTTCTCGATGGTGGGATTTAGGAGGCGAGTTTAAGCCACTTCATCAAATTAACCCACTTCGTTTGAACTATGTACTTGAAAAAGCAAATGGCTTGTTTGGCAAGCGCACACTTGATGTCGGCTGTGGTGGTGGCATTCTTGCTGAAAGCATGGCGAAAGAAGGCGCTATTGTGACTGGACTTGATATGGGCAAAGAACCTTTAGAAGTCGCGCGACTACATGCATTAGAAACAGGTACTCAACTGACCTACATTCAGAGCACAATAGAAGACCACGCTATAGAAAACGCAGGGACTTACGATGTCGTGACTTGTATGGAGATGCTTGAACACGTTCCAGATCCTCTCTCCGTTATCCGCTCTTGTGCTGCGCTAGTAAAACCTGGTGGTCACGTGTTTTTCTCAACCTTGAACCGAAACATCAAGTCATACTTGTTTGCTATTGTCGGTGCAGAGAAGCTTCTTAAGATTGTTCCTGAGGGGACTCACGAGCACGAGAAGTTTATCAAGCCTGCCGAAATGATGAAGATGATAGACCAAACAGACCTAACAGAAATGGGCATTACAGGCCTGCATTACAACCCTCTTAATGACAGTTACAAACTCGGCCGTAATGTAGATGTAAACTACATCGTTCATACTAAAAAATACTGAACGCCGTTATGTTAAAAAATGCGTTTTGTGATTGACATTTTTTGTAGAAAATGAATCGAAAGCGGTAGCACAAAGTTGCCGCTTTTTTTGTCTTTTTATGCCTAAAATTCGTGCTCTAGATTCCATTTTAACCAACCTATTTTTCGTAGATAAAAACGGCCAAAGATCAAGGAAAATATTTTTGCATGCGGTTATTTCTAAACCGATCTCAAAACCGTGCTTTTAACCATTCAAGTCTGCCCTTTTCTCATCGGTTAGTGTTCACTTACTGATTTTTTTCATTTTGTCAGTTATCCACAAGTCATCCCCGATCTGTACCTTGATAAATCAGTGTAATAGCACTATCTTGTAACCCGCAAACAAATGAACCCCTATATGTTGTGTTTAAGCGACAATATATAGATAGACTTTGATCACAAAGCCGCCGCAAGCTTTACTCATATTGCACATAAACAAACAAAAATACGGCTTTTATCAGTTTTCTTAGGGAAATAAAGCAGAATGAACCAACAACTTACCGTCACCAAGCGTGATGGCCGTAAAGAAAGTATCGATCTGGATAAAATCCACCGCGTTATCACTTGGGCTGCAGAAGGTCTAGATAATGTTTCGGTTTCTCAAGTAGAACTTCGCGCTCACATCCAGTTTTACGACGGCATCACAACGACAGATATTCACGAGACAATCATCAAGTCTGCGGCAGACCTGATCTCTGAAGAGACTCCGGATTACCAATACCTAGCTGCTCGCCTAGCGGTATTCCATCTGCGTAAAAAAGCGTATGGCCAATACGAGCCACCAACGCTTTATGATCACGTGTCTCGCCTCGTCGATATGGGTAAGTACGATCAACATATTCTAGAAGACTACACAAAAGCAGAACTCGACGAACTTGATGCGTACATCGACCATAAACGCGACCTAAACTTCTCATACGCGGCAGTTAAGCAGCTAGAGGGCAAGTACTTCGTACAAAACCGTGTAACGGGCCAAATTTACGAAAGTGCTCAGTTCTTATATATCCTTGTAGCAGCGTGCCTATTTGCGAAATATCCAAAAGCAACGCGTCTTGATTACATCAAGCGTTTCTACGATGCGACATCGACATTTAAGATTTCTCTACCTACGCCAATTATGTCTGGCGTGCGCACCCCTACTCGCCAGTTCAGCTCATGTGTTCTGATCGAGTGTGGCGACAGTCTTGATTCTATCAACGCAACAGCAAGCTCGATTGTTCGTTACGTATCTCAGCGCGCTGGTATTGGTATCAACGCTGGTCGTATCCGTGCATTAGGTTCAGAGATTCGCGGTGGTGAAGCGTTCCACACTGGCTGTATCCCGTTCTACAAATACTTCCAAACCGCAGTAAAATGTTGTTCGCAAGGTGGTGTTCGTGGTGGCGCAGCGACTGTATTCTACCCAATGTGGCACGGCGAAGCTCGCTCTCTAATGGTGCTTAAAAACAACCGTGGTGTTGAAGAGAACCGTGTTCGTCACATGGACTACGGTGTTCAGTTAAACAAACTGATGTACCAACGTTTAGTTGAGGGTGGCAACATCACACTATTCTCACCTTCAGACGTACCGGGTCTATACGACGCATTCTTCGAAAACCAAGAAGAGTTTGAGCGTCTATACGTGAAGTACGAGAACGATCCTTCAATCAAGAAAGAAACGGTTAAAGCGATTGAAATGTTCACTCTGCTAATGCAAGAGCGTGCATCAACAGGTCGTATCTACATTCAGAACGTGGACCACTGTAATACTCACAGCCCATTTGATTCTGAAGTAGCGCCAGTTCGTCAATCGAACCTATGTCTAGAAATCGCACTGCCAACGAAGCCATTAACTAACGTTGAAGATGACTCGGGCGAGATCGCACTATGTACGCTTTCTGCCTTCAACCTTGGTGCTATCAAGTCTCTAGATGATTTCGAAGAGCTATCTGATCTTGTTGTTCGTGCGCTAGATGCACTGCTTGATTATCAAGATTACCCTCTACCAGCGGCATACAAATCGACGATGAACCGTCGTACGCTAGGTGTTGGTGTGATCAACTTCGCTTACTACTTAGCGAAGCATGGCGTGAAATACTCTGACGGTAGCGCAAATGGCCTGACTCACCGTACGTTCGAAGCAATGCAGTACTACCTACTAAAAGCATCGGTAGAACTGGCGAAAGAGCAAGGCAAGTGCCCTTCATTCGACGAAACGAACTACGCGAAAGGCTTACTGCCGATTGATACGTACAAGAAAGATATCGACCTAATTTGTGACGAAGCGCTGCACTACGACTGGGACAGCCTACGTAAAGAAATTATGGAGCACGGCCTACGTAACTCAACACTGACTGCGCTAATGCCTTCTGAGACCTCTTCTCAGATTTCAAACGCAACTAACGGTATTGAGCCACCACGTGGTTATGTTTCAGTAAAAGCTTCGAAAGACGGTATTCTGAAGCAAGTTGTACCTGAGTTCACTGAACTTAAAGACAACTATGAACTGCTTTGGAACATCGGTTCGAACGACGGTTACCTACATCTTGTGGGTATTATGCAGAAGTTTGTTGACCAAGCTATCTCTGCTAATACTAACTACGACCCGTCACGTTACGAGACTGGCAAGGTACCAATGAAGAAACTACTTCAAGACCTGCTAACAGCGTACAAGTTTGGTGTGAAAACGCTTTACTACCATAACACTCGTGATGGCGCAAAAGATGAACAGAAAGACGCTGTTCAACCACAAGATGACGATTGTGCTGGCGGCGGTTGTAAGATTTAATCTACCCGCACCTAACACTCCGTAAAGACAGACTATCGATAACCTCCCCTTATGGGGAGGTTTAAAAGGAATTGAGGCATTATGGCTTACAGTACTTTTAACCAAAAAAAGAATGACCAGTTGAAGGAACCAATGTTCCTAGGTCAATCAGTAAACGTTGCACGCTACGACCAACAAAAGTTTGAGATTTTCGAAAAGCTTATCGAGAAACAACTTTCTTTCTTCTGGCGTCCAGAAGAAGTAGACGTATCTAGTGACCGTATCGATTACAACAAACTGCCAGATCACGAGAAGCACATCTTCATCTCTAACTTGAAGTACCAAACGCTTCTAGACTCTATCCAAGGTCGTAGCCCTAACGTGGCACTGCTGCCGCTTGTATCTCTGCCGGAACTAGAGACTTGGATTGAGACTTGGTCTTTCTCTGAAACGATTCACTCTCGTTCTTACACGCACATTATTCGTAACATCGTGAACGACCCTGCTGTGGTATTTGATGATATCGTTGAGAACGAGCACATCCTGAAGCGTGCAAAAGACATCGCGCACTACTACGACGATTTGATTCAAGCGACGAATGATTACCATCGCTACGGTGAAGGTGAGCATGTCCTTAACGGTGAAACGGTTAAGGTTAGTCTGTACGATCTGAAGAAGAAACTGTACATCTGTCTGATGTCTGTTAACGCACTAGAAGCCATCCGTTTCTACGTTAGTTTCGCATGTTCATTCGCTTTCGCTGAGCGTGAGCTAATGGAAGGTAACGCGAAAATCATTAAGCTGATTGCACGTGATGAAGCGCTTCACCTGAACGGTACGCAACACATGATCAACTTGCTACGTAACGGTCAGGATGATTTCACTTTCATGCAAATCGCAGAAGAAGCAAAACAAGACTGTTTTGACCTATTCAAAGAAGCGGCTGAGCAAGAAAAAGAGTGGGCAGAGTATCTATTCAAAGATGGCTCTATGATCGGTCTAAACAAAGATATCCTAAGCCAATATGTTGAATACATCACCAACATCCGTATGCAAGCAGTAGGTCTACCTGCAGCTTATCCAGAAGCAACAACCAACCCAATCCCATGGATTAACGCTTGGTTGTCTTCAGATAACGTTCAAGTTGCACCTCAAGAAGCGGAAATTTCTTCTTACCTTGTGGGTCAAATTGACAATGAAGTTCGCGCAGACGACTTCGAAGGATTCGAGCTGTAATGGCAACACTCAAAATCAACAAACTCATCAGTATTGAATCCAACCCTTCCAATACAATTTTGGAAACAATGGAGCAAGCTGGCTTATTACCAGAATACAACTGTCGTGATGGACACTGTGGTGCTTGTCGCTGCAAGTTGGAATCTGGTGAAGTGGAGTATGTTGGTTTTGCCATGGCTTACACGCAAAGTGATGAGATATTACCTTGTATTTGTAAAGCAAAATCGGATTTGTCACTCAGTGGCGTTAACTACGCGATGAAAGAAAAGCAGCGCGCATAACGTGACTCGACGGTATAAAACGCAAAAGCCAAGGTGATTACCTTGGCTTTTTTGTATCTACGTGTTTTATCTCTCAGGCTGTTATAGGTCTCTGGTTATAAAGCACTATCTGGGAGATGCATCTCTTTAACTTTCTCTAAAAATGCATAATGTGCAAACATCGGTTTACGTTCTAGGTAGCGACGCAACAAGTCTAGTGCTGCCGTACTGATCACTTTAACTTGGTCATTACGCGGATACTTTTTCGAGAGTTTATATAATGCTCCCCACTCGCCTGACGGTGTCGATAAAGCGACGGAAAAAACACCCTCTTCAATATCGCCAGTGACGAGTGATAAATCCGTCCCACACTTCTCTCGCGTCGCTCCTGCCAGAGCAAACGTTTCCGCTAATGGGTCTCCGCTGTTGCTCATCGCTTGAGTCTGGCTTGGTAGTACCCAACCATGTCCAAGTTGCCTTTCAGCGTTTTCATCACTATTTAACCAATAAGTTAAGTATCCACCACTGCTTTTTTCGGAAACCGACACGGTTAACTCTTTATCCACCAACAGCTGGCCGACATTTTCAACCATAGGTAAATCAATACTAACGGTATTGCTTTCAAGATGCTTATTGATCATCTGTACCAACTTCAAACGCTGTTCAAGCTGGTCAGAAGGGCCAAAGAGTTTCACTTCAATAAAAGGCAAGTAAGAGCGATAACCAAGCTCATACCCTTGAGGAAGTTTTAGCTGATCAAGCTTGTCCGAGATGCCGGATTCGGAAAGACCAAACGTATAGATTCGACTACAACATGAACCTTGCACCTCTGGAAAAGCTCTTCTCAGATCAGGCAAAATTTGCGTCTCTGCCATAAGCTTAAATTCACTTGGCACACCCGGCGTAAAATAAAAAATGGCATCATTAATCAGCATCTTGAAACCACAGGCCGTGCCTATCGGGTTATCCAAAATCTCAGCCGTTTCTGGTAGCATGGCTTGTTTTAAATTACTGTCTGGCATTGGGATGCCACGTCGAGCATACAAACTTTCTAGATGCTGCAACCACTCTTTGAAAAGCACGAGTTTACACTCAGCAGCTCTCGCTGCGGCGGCCGCACTCATATCATCGGTCGTTGGCCCTAAACCACCATTCACGATCACCACGTCATTGTTGAAGCTCAACATTAAAAACTCTTCAACCAAGCTCGACAGGCTATCACCAACCGTTGAGCGCTTTGTTAAGCCAAATCCATGTTGATAAAACAGGCTAGATAACCATGCCGCATTAGTATCAACAATATCACCGTGGAGCACTTCCTCACCGGTACTAAGCATTGCTATTTTCACAACTGACTCCTGAACATAAGCACAATCCTATTATTCGTTATAGTGCTTATTTTTCTTTTTATTTGGACGAATCTCGACGAGATATATTGGGACTAAATAAGGATCAAGTATTTAAATGGTTGATGTTTTGAGGGATAATTGCGAGCCCGATCATCACACCATCAACTCGGAGACCTTTGTGTCAAAATCATCCATGTTCAAGAAAACTCTAACTGGCCTTTGCTTGACTTCGTCAGCGCTTGCGCACGCAAGTCAGTACGATATGACCAGTCATACGGAGTTTTCTTACACACCTGATTGCTTGTCAGGTTACTGCGAAACGACGACTCTGTACACCTTCGAGTCTCAAAATCGCGGTCTTATGTTTGAACAGAATAATGATGATTCATTAAATCTTGATGCAGGGCTTCAGCCTAAACATCTCATAATCCCTCAAGATAAAGACTGGGATTACCTCATGGGTCAAACCTACACCATTCTTGGCCTGAGTATCGCAACCGTTGGTATGATGACTTTCCTTCCAGAAAGTATCACTAAATGGGACGAAGAAGACCGAGACATGAGTAAGCTGGGTCAAAAATGGAAAGATAATGTCTCTGACGGGCCTGTTTGGGATCGTGATGAACATGTCCTCAACTACATCATGCACCCTTATTTTGGCGGCGTTTACTACACAGCCGCACGCCACGCTGGCTATAACGAGTTTCAGTCATTCTTGTACTCCGCAACCATGTCAACGTTCTTTTGGGAGTACGGAGTAGAGGCATTTGCAGAAGTGCCATCTTGGCAGGATATTTTTATCACACCATTCTTTGGTGCTGTGGTTGGCGAAATGATGCTCACTGCTGAGCAAGATATTGTAGCAAACGGCGGCGAAGTCATGGGCTCTGAAACCGTCGGTGATGTATCACTCTTCTTCCTAAACCCTGTTGGGCATATCCATTTTTGGGTAACCGATGCGTGGGGCGGTAGTGCAGAGCTACAATTTAATTCATCACCTTGGTTTGGTAATCAAGACGTCGCAAAATTCGCAATGGACGCAGGCGCCAACTACGACAGCCAATTTTACGGTGTCGAACTAAAAGTAACATTTTAGCCTTGACTTGAGTTGAGTTGAGTTGAGTTGAGTTGATACTCAGTAGAAAAGCAGCCTTATGATGGCTGCTTTTTTGTGCCCTAAACATCGTTTTAATTATTTGCTTCACGAATTAGTGTCAAAAATTGACTTTCATCAAACATAACCCTCTCCTAGCACCTACACTAAATAAAAGGATTTATTCCAATAACTTAAGTAGCACGTTTATTCGTACTGCGTCCAAACCTTATTCCAGGAGGGGACATTATGAACACCGTATTTATTGTTAATTTTGTCGGACAAGCGTCACCCGCAACTATCAAAGAACTCGCAGCAATTACTCATGAAAATGGCGGTAAATGGCTGATAAGCAAAGTAAACTTTATTGAAGATCAAGTTGCAGGTGTCATCAAAGTAGAGCTTCCAAGAGAAAATGCCGACATCGTTAAAGAGGCGTTCTCTTCATGTCAAACTCTTGTGGTTAGGTTCGTTGACTCGGATCCTCACTCGCATCGTGAAGACACTATCTTTCAGCTTCGCTTAGATGCCAACGATAGAGCAGGTATTGTGAATGAAATTACTCACGTTCTCGATAATCAAGGCATTTCAATTCTAGATATGGATTGCCAACGCGTATTCATTGCAGGCGGCGGTGGGGTAAGCTCCAGCTTATTCAGCGCAAAAATGGCGATTAAATTGCCTAGCGAGCTAGAGATTGAGGACGTGGCTAATGAGTTAGAATCTCTGAGTGAAGACACTCGTGTAATTGTAGAAAGCTAACTGCATACCTTTAACGCTTCCCCAATAAAAAAGAGCAGCAATTCAGCTGCTCTTTGTCGTTCTAATACTCAATACGTTTTATTTCACCGACCACTGAGACAGTGAACGTTTGAAATCAGAGTAGTCAAATTCATTCAGTTTTTGAATGTCACCATTCGAGCGTTCACAGTAAACCGAAGGCATACGTAGACCGTTGAACCAGTTCAGTTTCACCATGGTGTAACCTGCGCTGTCCAAAATGTGTAAACGTTGTCCGATCTCGAGAGGCTGTTCGAAGTTCGCCACGCAAAACTGGTCACCAGCTAAACAAGAGCACGACCCAATCACGTATTCATGTTCACCGTTTTCAGATGCTTCAAGAATGGACGCTGGCTCGTTGTAGATAAGTGTATCCAAACGGTGGGCTTCTGTTGCTGAATCGACAATCGCCGTCTTCTTCACGTTCTCCACGATATCAACCACTGTTACGACAAGATCGGTTGTCTTAGTGATGATCGCTTCACCCGGCTCTAGATACATTTGTACGCCGTGTTTCTCTGAGAATGCTTTAAGCGCTAAACCCAACTTCTCGATGTCGTACCCCGGCCATGTGAAGAACACGCCGCCACCCATGCTTACCCAGTCCAGCTTATCTAGGTACTCGCCAAACTGCTCTGAAATAGCATCGAGTAAGCCGATAAACGCATCCACGTCTTTGTTCTCACAGTTCATGTGGAACATCACGCCATCAATACCATCAAAAATTTCCGGTTTGATGTGATCAGCCTGAACACCAAGACGAGAGAATTGACGAGCTGGGTTTGCTAAGTCTTGCCCTGCGTAGCTCACACCTGGGTTTAGGCGCAAGCCAATCGATGCTTTACCTTCGACAATATGACGATAAGCCGCTAACTGTGACTGAGAGTTAAAGATCATCTTGTCACAGATGTTCGCCACATCGCGAACGTCATCTTCGCTATAACCCACACTGTATGCGTGTGTCTCACCACCGAACGTTTCGTAGCCAAGCTTCACTTCAAACGGGCCAGAACTTGTTGTTCCGTCTAGGTAAGGCTTGATGATGTCGAATACACCCCATGTTGAGAAGCACTTCAGTGCTAATACAAGCTTCACACCAGAGATGTCTTTTAGCTGTTTTGCTTTCTCTAGGTTCTCAATCAGCTTGTCTTCATTAATCATGAAGTATGGCGTTTTTAGTTCGTTTTGTTGCATTTTGATACCTTACGTCCCTTCGCCTTAGCAAAGGCACTATAAAATCGAACAAAGCCGACGCATTCGCATCGGCTTAGATTTAAGTTAATTCCAGGTTTGCTACGAGCTTAAATAATTACTTTTTAAGTTCGTGGATAACTGGAAGTCCCTGACCTGCTTCAAGCTCCTGAACATGCCAATCCAGACCGATAGAAGGCATGGTTTCCAGGAACGGATCTGGGTCTAGCTGTTCCATATTGAACACACCTTTATCCGCCCACGCGCCACGGAAGAATTGCAGTGCCGCAGTGATCGCTGGTACACCAGTCGTGTAAGAGATCGCTTGGTGCTCTACGTCTTCGTATGCCACTTCGTGGTCAGCATTGTTGTAGATGAAGACACTGCGCTCTTTTCCATCTTTCTTACCCTGAACCCATGTACCGATACACGTTAGACCGGTGTAACCTGGTGCAAGAGAGGTTGGATCTGGTAGTAGCGCTTTCAATACATGCAGAGGCTGTACTACTGTGCCGTCGTGCAGTGTTAGTGGGTCTGGGCTCAACAGGCCTATATCACGCATTACATTGAAGTAGTTCAGGTAACGGTCACCGAAACCCATCCAGAATTCAATGCGTTTTGCAGGGATGAATTCCTTCATTGAACGAACTTCATCGTGCGCCATTGAGTAAACTTTGTGTGAGCCACAGTTAGGGAATTCAAACTCAAGCATACGTGAGTGACAAGGTACTTGTTTCCACTCGCCATTTTCCCAGTAGAAAGAGTCGCCTTGGATCTCTAGCATGTTGGTTTCTGGGTCGAAGTTGGTTGCAAACTTCTTACCGTGGTCACCCGCGTTTACATCCATAACGTCGATAGTATCGATCTCATCGAACAAGTGCTTAACTGCGTACGCTGCAAATACCGATACTACGCCTGGATCGAAACCAGCACCTAGGATACCTGTGATGCCCGCTTCTTCGAACTTCTCACGGTAACCCCACTGCCAATCATAAGCCTGAGGTACTTGCTGTCCTTCAGAACACAGGTCAACGGCAACTGATGTATCCAGGTATGACACTTTTGCTTGGTAACACGCTTCCATGATTGGCATGTTTACCCACGGAGGACCAGCGTTGATCACAAGATCAGGCTTCACTTCTTTAATCAGAGCAACAAGAGAATCTACGTCGTCAGCATTAACTGCTCTAGCTTCTAATTTCTTAGTTAAATCTTTCAGATTGTTTTTCTTCTGAATCGATTCGATGATTTTCTCACACTTACCTACGGTACGTGATGCGATTGTGATATCACCCAGAACGTCGTTGTTTTGTGCTGCTTTGTGTGCAACTACCCAGCCAACGCCGCCTGCACCAATCTGTAGAATTGCCATAGTTTTCCGTTACCTTTGTTAAACTAGCTCAACGGCTAGCATATGGATTTTTGAGAGCAAAGATTCAAAGTCCGCCGTCGTTAGACACGGGTTCAAAATCGTAAATTTAAGTGCGGTTTTACCGTCAACAATGGTTTCACCCAGTACTGCGGTTCCGCGAGTCAGCGCCTCTAAACGCAACGCTTTATTTAGTTCATCAAGATCTGCGGATTCATGTGTCGCGCGGAACAGAACGGTAGACAGTGATGGTTCCGCCAACAACTCAAAGTTATCGTTATCGCGGATCATATCTGCTACTTCCAGCGTCTGATCAAGCAGATGGTCGTACATGTCACCTAGCGCTTTTGGCCCTACGCTTTGCATCGTCATAAACACTTTTAAAGCATCAAAGCGTTTGGTTGTTGCGATAGACTTGTCCACCAAGTTTGGTAGCTCGTCGTGCTCACGGTTCAAGTAATCTGCATGATGAAGCAGGAACTTGAAGTTTGACTTGTCATTAACAAGAAGCGCACCACAACTGATTGTTTGGTAGAACAACTTGTGGAAGTCAACACTAATAGACTGCGCACGCTCAACACCTTTTAGGCGAGCTTTTTGGCTGCTAAGAATCAAAGCACCACCGTATGCACCATCGACATGCATCCACAGTTCATGTTTTTCAGCCATGTCTGCAATGAAGTCTAGATCATCAATCGCGCCGTGATCGGTTGTACCAGCGGTACCAACGATCGCAAATGGGATTAAACCTTCCGCTTTCGCTTGTGTAAGCACTTCATCCAGCTTGGTTACATCCATTGTGCCGTCCGGGTTAGCATCGACAGTCATGACCGATTTTTCACCCAGTCCCATCCAAGATGCAGACTTTTGAACCGTGAAGTGTGATTTCTTCGAACACACAATACGCAGTTTATCAGCGTACTCAGGAAGGCCAAGCTTTTGAATTGAGTGCGCACTGAGTTTGTCAGCAATCCAATCACGCGCAAGCATCAAACCCATTTGATTACTTTGCGTGCCGCCGCTCGTGAAGATACCGTCCGCTTTTTCACCTAACTCGTATTTATCGCATAGCCAGTTCACAACTTTCTGTTCAACATAAGTCGCTGATGAAGCTTGATCCCATGAGTCCATTGACTGGTTCAAAGCCGCAATCATTGCCTCTGCGGCAATAGCAGGCATCAACGGTGGAGTATGAAGGTGAGCAATACAATCTGGATGTTGAGTAAAAATCGCATTTTTTGCGACCAACTCGGCAGCATCATCAATAACCGTTTTGAGAGGCGCATTTTTATTGTCAAGATCAACAGCATGGATCGCTGCTTCCAATGCTTTTGGATCCATACCTGAGTATGGTGCAGCAACCTGTTCAAACACTGATTTCATTGCTGTCGTAGTGTGATTCATCACCGAAGCAAACTCATTGCTGCCCAACTCTCCAGTGTGGATGAAATGCTTCTTCCATTCATCTTGTGGCTGAGTTTCGATGTGACTACCGCCGGCTGCTAAAATCGCGTCTTCAAATACACGTAAAGCAAAGTCGATTTGCTCAAACGAGATGATAAGAGGAGGAAGGAAGCGAATTACTGCACCTTCACGTCCGCCTTTCTCAACGATCAAGCCACGCTCAAGTGCTGCGCGTTGAATGGAAAGAGTGAGTTCACTATCCGCTTGAGGTTCGCCAAATTTATTGAGCTCGCCGTTTGGATTTTTAATCTCCACACCAAGCATCAAACCTTTGCCACGTACTTCCGCGATACAGTTCACGCGCTTTTGAATGCTTTCAAGACCATAGCGCAAATACTGGCCCGCAATATTGGCATGCTCAACCAAATTGTCACGCTGGATGATTTCTAATGCTTTCGCACCAGAGACCATGGCTAACTGATTGCCACGAAACGTACCTGTGTGTTCGCCCGGCTTCCAAGTATCATGCTGCTTGTTGATAACCAATAGCGACATTGGTAAGCCACCGCCAATAGCTTTTGATAAACACAGGATATCTGGAACAATTCCCGACTCTTCAAATGCGAAATTGTAGCCAGTTTTACCAACACCACACTGGATCTCATCGAAGATCAGTAAGATACCGTGTTCATCACAAATACGACGTAACTCTCTCAGCCAGAATGCTGGCGCAGGAACAACACCACCCTCACCTTGCACTGGCTCAACGATGAGCGCAGCAGGCTTCATAATGCCCGATTCATCATCGTTTAAAAGACGATCGATATAGCGAATGCTTGCTTTCGCACCTTCATCACCGCCAAGCCCAAATGGACAACGCAGATTGTATGGGAAAGGCATAAAGTGCACATCTGACATTAAACCAGTTCGACGCGCTTTCGTACCTAGGTTGCCCATCATGCCCATTGTGCCGTTAGTCATACCATGATATGCGCCACGAAAAGCAAACATGGTGTTGCGACCAGTAGTCTGCTTTGCGAGTTTGATCGCGGCTTCAACTGCATCGGCTCCAGACGGACCACAAAATTGGATAACGCTGTTCTCACTTAACTCTTGAGGAAGAAAAGATTTAACAGATTGAATAAACGTCGTTTTTGCTGATGTTGCAATATCTAGCGTCTGATATGGCAGACCCGAATCTAATTGCTCTTTCAGAGCTTGGTTTATTTCAGGATGGTTATACCCCAAAGCTAGAGTGCCCGCCCCCGCAAGGCAGTCTAAAAAGATCTGTCTACGTGTATCTTCAACCAAGCAACCAAAAGCTTGTTTGATTGCGATTGGCAAGCGACGTGGATAAGAACGCACTTCAGATTCATGCTCAGCCTGATCAATCAATACTTGATCTGGCGTTAAGTCATACGTTCCCTCAACGATAGGAACCTGAGACGAAAAAATGTTTGCGATATTGCTATCGACTTCAAAGGCAGTGCTCATACTACATAATCCCTTGAATTATAATAATTCTATATCCTGTATTAATAATCATTGGAATGAAGTTACAGGAGGTGTGTATACCCCTCCGCATTTGTCAGTGCAAAATGACAAATACAGATCATCTGCCACGATATTCGTGACTTTATATGTAAAAGGGATTAATCAAGGTTCCGTAATGCACCCGTTTTGTAAAACAGGACATTTCGGCAGTATGAAGCTGATTAGTGTGTGTTTATTCAAAGGTTTCAATGTTGGGTTTCCCATTAATATGCCGCTTTTACAGCATTAGTATCCCGTCTATCGACAAAAGGCTTTGCCGATACCTACCCTACGCAGTGTCACAATCAGCTTGAATGGTCACTACGCGTATCCCCCAGAGATCAAACGTTGTTAATTACGCTCCGAGATTGCGCGCGAATTTATCACAAAATAAAATCTTCTGGCAACGATTTTTCATATTAGTAACAGTGACGCAAATCACAACAAAGTTCCCCCTAGTGATATTTGTACATTCATACTCATCTACAACGCTTTTCTTCTTTTCTCAAATACCTGTTATTTAAACAAATATCCTTACAATATCAGCGCCATGAACCAAAACGGTTTATGAACATACCACTCTCTAATCGTAGAACATTATTTTCAGTATCCAAGGCATTTAACAGAGCTAGTATTTACGTTGCTGCTCAGCCTAAAGCGATGAGTCTTTATTCACAGAACTTTGATTGACTAAACTTAAACTAGCTGGATGGATGGGTATGGCCATGAAGTGACGTTGCTATGACTAAAATTAACAAGAAGTTAAGTTAGTAAGCTGAAGGAGCTCAGTGCTTAACGAAATCCATCACAGAGAAGAAATTTAAGATTTGAAGAAATACAAAAAAGGCCCAACATTTTCATGCTGGGCCTTAAATCTGGAGCGACACACGAGGTTCGATCTACCAACTGAGCTAGTGTCGCGTTTAATATGAGATGGTGCCCCGGGCCGGACTTGAACCGGCACAACGCGAACGTCGAGGGATTTTAAATCCCTTGTGTCTACCAATTCCACCACCAGGGCACACAAATATTCTTTGTGATGCCTTTACAGAAAAGTAAAACACCATCTGATACCGCTAACGCCATATCAATAAAATTTGGAGCGACACACGAGGTTCGAACTCGTGACCTCAACCTTGGCAAGGTTGCGCTCTACCAACTGAGCTAGTGTCGCATTTATTCTCGAAAGCCATTCACTCTCAAAAGAATAATGGAGGCGCCTCCCGGAGTCGAACCGAGGTCCACGGATTTGCAATCCGCTGCATAGCCACTCTGCCAAGGCGCCTCATCTGTGAATAAAGCTAAGCTTTTTTTCACCACCCTACTGAGCTGTGCTCTCCTGGGTACGGGATGCATTCTACGGATTCGAGCGATCGAGTCAATACTATTTTTATTTTTTTAAATCGTTTGACTAGAATTTGTGCGAAAGACTGTAGATTGCTTAGTTTTAATACTAAAAATCGCTTAAATACACTTGTTTATCATAAAACTTTGGCTACGCCTTACACTGATGGCCGTGCGTTACGTGTATTGAAGCGTTAACAATCAGGAGACTCGCTTCTCTGAGACTCTCCAAGGGCAAAAACAAGACTTAGATCACATATGGAATTCTATCGAAACAGGAACTCAGATAGAAATTTCAAGCATGGCCGTTAGCAAGCATTAAAAAACGTGAGAAGCAAAGAAATGCTGTAGATTATCTTAGATACAAAAAAGACAGGCTATTAAGCCTGCTTTCTAATATCAGAATTTAATGATGCTCTTCATTCAACAGATCATCTTTCGCAGCAGCTAAATATTGAATCATTGACCAGTACGTCAAGAAAGTTGCCACATACAAGGCCGCAAAGCCTAGCCAAACCATCCATTCATCGTAACGCCATATCAACACCCATAAGGCGAACATTTGCGAAACAGTTTTTACTTTGCCAACCCAAGATACCGCAACACTCGCTCGCTTACCGATTTCAGCCATCCATTCTCGCAATGCTGAGATAATGATTTCTCGCGCGATCATCGTTACCGCAGGAATGGTCACCCAAATTGAATGGTAATGTTCCGTGATTAAAATCAATGCCGTTGCCACTAGCACTTTATCAGCAACAGGATCAATAAACGCACCAAAACGAGAAGTTTGGCCAAGTTTACGGGCCAACATGCCGTCAAGCCAGTCAGTAAAACCCGCTACCCAAAACACCATTGCTGCTGCAAACGGTGCCCATGAATAAGGTAGATAAAAGACAACCACAAAAACAGGGATTAGGAACAGTCTAAGAAGAGACAGAATGTTCGGGATATTCAAACGCATTTTATTATTCTCTTACACATTGCGGCTTAATGTTGCGCGATTTTCCTTATTGTTTCAATGCTTGGAAAATAATTTCTGCTAAAGAGTGACTTATTCCCGGTACTTTGGCGATTTCTTCGACACTTGCACGTTTAAGTTCTTGTAACCCACCCATGTACTTGAGTAACGCCTGACGTCGTTTAGGGCCAATTCCCTCAATCCCTTCAAGTGCACTCGTACGTCTGGTTTTACCTCGCTTAGCACGATGCCCCGCTATAGCATGGTTATGGCTTTCATCACGAATATGTTGAATAAGGTGCAGCGCTGGAGCATCGCTTGGTAAATGAAACTCGTCCCCATCGACTGTAATCAGCGTTTCTAAGCCTGGTTTGCGAGTGACCCCTTTCGCAATACCAATCATGATGGGACGCTTTGGCCAATCACCCCAATATTGCGAAATAATATCATGCGCACGATTTAACTGACCTTTACCACCATCGATAAAGATGATGTCGGGAATTTTCTCTACGTCCAATTGCTTCGAATAACGGCGCTCCAACGCTTGTCCCATTGCAGCGTAATCGTCACCACCGGTAATCCCAGTGATGTTATAGCGACGATACTCCTGCTTAACGGGGCCTTCATTATTGAACACCACACACGATGCAATCGTACTTTCCCCCATGGTATGGGAGATATCAAAACACTCCATTCGAGCAATAGACTCCAACTTCAATGTTTCGCGAAGCGCATGAAAACGCTGATTAATCGTCATCTTGTGATTGATTTTGGTGGTAATCGCCGTTAGTGCATTCGTGTTCGAAAGCTTGAGATACCTTGCTCGAGAGCCAGTTGGCGAGGTATGGAAATGAACCTTACGACCTGCCACTTCACTTAACGCTTTCTGTATTGGCGCAATATCTTCTGCCAACTCTTGATTCAAAATAATACGAGAAGGAATCGTGCGCGCTTCGTTATGGCTCAAATAGTATTGAGTCAGAAAACTATCGAACACTTCCTGCTGGCTTGTATTTTGTGGGATTTTCGGAAAATGGCTACGGCTACCAAGCACTTTACCTTGGCGTATCATCAGGATATGAATACACGCAATACCATTCTCCTGAGCAAACCCTAGTACATCCATATCATCCATGCTGTCTTCTGAGACGTACTGCTGCTCTTGAACACGTCTAATCGCTTGGATTTGATCGCGAAATTTAGCGGCATCTTCAAAGCGCAATTGCTGACTGGCAACTTCCATTTTCTCGATCAGTTGTTTGAGTACTTGCTGGTCTTTGCCTTGCAAAAACATACGCACAAAGCTAACCAACTCTGCGTATTCTTCATCAGAAATGATGGTATCAACGCATGGCCCTGCACAACGGCCAATTTGGTACATCAAACATGGACGCGTTCGGTTGGAATAGACAGTGTCTTCACACTGGCGCACAGGAAATATCTTTTGCAGCAAATGCAATGTTTCTCTTACTGCACCAGAATCTGGGTAGGGGCCAAAATATACACCTTTGCGCTTCTTGGCGCCACGGTGGATAGAAAGCCGTGGGTGCTTATGACCGCTAATAAAGATATAAGGGTAAGACTTATCATCTCGCAGCAAAACATTGTATTTCGGTAAATACTGCTTGATGTAGTTATGCTCTAAGATGAGCGCTTCTGTCTCAGTGTGAGTCACTGTGACGTCAATTTTGGCGATATTACTGACAAGCGCGCGAGTTTTCTCACTGTCTTACTTTTTTCGAAAGTAGCTTGAAAGGCGCTTTTTTAGGTCTTTGGCTTTACCTACATAGATGACAACAGCGTCGGCGTTGTACATTCTGTAAACGCCGGGCTGATGAGTTACTGTCTTGAGAAAGGAAGCCGAATCGAAGGGAGGATTCACGCTAAAGGGTCTCGGTGTCCAGCATTCCGTGGCGAATCGCTAAGTGAGTTAACTCAACGTCACCATTAATGTCCAATTTACTAAAGAGTCGGTAGCGATAGCTGTTGACTGTCTTTGGACTTAAATTAAGTTGCTCAGAAATATCCGTTACCTTTTGGCCTTTGGTGATCATAAGCATGATCTGCAATTCACGTTCGGATAAGTCTTTAAAAGGGTTCTCAGAGGCTGGAGAAAATTGACTCAATGCCATCTGCTGCGCAATCTCTGGTGAGATGTAACGCTGCCCACTATTAACTACACGAATCGCATTCACCATTTCATCAGGGCCAGCACCTTTGGTTAAATAACCAGACGCACCTGCCTGCATCACCTTGGTTGGAAACGGGTTTTCTGTATGAACGGTAAGTACGATGATTTTCACATCAGGATTCACGCGAAGAATTTTTTTAGTGGCTTCCAAGCCACCAATTCCTGGCATGTTCATGTCCATTAAAACGACGTCAGCATGATTACTGCGACACCATTTTACTGCATCTTCACCGCTGTCAGCTTCTCCTGCTACGTTCATTCCACGGACGTCTTCAATAATACGTCGTATCCCTGTGCGAACCAGCTCGTGATCATCTACAAGGAAAACATTTATCAAACTTGTATCTCCACACTTTGTATTGGTTCTGCACCCACATAACCATTATTTGTTAAATGTGGATATCAGTATGACTGCCTATATACTAACGTAATCGACAAAAAATTGCTTTCTATGAATATGTGCTGAAACGCAAACTTTAGCAAGAACTTATTCATAAACCACTCTATTATTTTAGAGCGTGATGAGCAGAACCGAAATCTAAGAAAAGACAATTAACAACATTAAGTACAATAAATCAAGTAACTAGGTTTCATATTGCCCAGAGAAACACGCTATAACTTAAAATGACACTATCCCTCTTGCACCAAAGGCTAACTTGTAATCACTAATTCCAGCAAAAATTTGAACCGTTTTCTTTACTGGTTATTTTTACAGTTCTTAATGTTAAACTAGCGTTCTTCAAGTTTTCTAAGGTTTCTCACATTTGAATATCCAACAAGGCTTTCTGCTTACTCGACAGGCACGAGACATCAAAGGTCAAACTCAAATCGAGCTGTGGCTTTCGACAGAAGCAGGTCCTACTCAGTTAATTATTAATGGTGAGAAGCCAGTATTTTTCATCGCTCAGAAACACTCAGAGCAAGCAAAAACACTCGCGCGAGAAAAAAACATACCCGTCGACATCCGCCTTTTGGATCTCAAAACGTTTGAACATACGCCTCTTTCTGCATGCTATACCAACGTAACCAGAGACGCTCTCACACTTAAAGACACGTTCGCTCAAAATGATATCACCACTTACGAAAGTGATATTCGCCTCGCCGATCGCTACCTCATGGAGCGTTTTATTAAAGGCAGTATTGAGTTTACAGGCAATGTGACTCGTACCAATGGCTACCAACGCGTCCAGAACGCAAAATGCCGTACGGGGCAATATGAGCCGAAGTTAAACGTTGTCTCGTTAGATCTAGAATGCTCTGAGAAAGGCATTCTTTACTCCATCGGATTAGACAGCGTCATGGATTCCCGCGTTATCATGATCGGAGAACCAGAACCTTCGGATACACCGATACAATGGGTCCAGGATGAAAAGGCGCTTCTAGAAGCACTCATCGATTGGTTTAAAAAATTCGACCCCGATGTCATTGTCGGTTGGAATGTCATTGATTTTGACTTTCGTCTGTTACACAAACGAGCAGAATGGCACAACATGAAACTCATGCTTGGCAGAGCAGACCAAGCCAGTTTTTTCAGAAGCTCATCTCAAAGCCAACAAGGGTTTATTTCCATTCCCGGGCGAGTTGTAATGGACGGTATCGATACGTTAAAAACGGCGACTTATCACTTTCGGTCTTGGTCATTAGAGTCTGTATCTCAAGAACTCTTGGGGGAAGGTAAAGAAATCCACAACGTTCATGACCGTATGGATGAGATCAATCGTATGTACCGCTCCGACAAACCATCGCTGGCTAAATATAACTTACAAGACTGCGTGTTGGTGAACAAGATTTTCAATCACACTCACCTGCTCGACTTTGCAATTGAACGCTCTCGCCTCACTGGTGTAGAACTGGATCGTGTCGGTGGATCGGTAGCGGCATTCACTAACTTATACATGCCGCAAATACACCGCGCAAGCTATGTTGCTCCGAACCTACACCCAGAAAATTGGATTGCGAGCCCCGGCGGTTACGTGATGGACTCCATCCCTAACCTATATGATTCCGTTTTAGTGTTGGACTTTAAGAGTCTATACCCATCGATTATTCGCTCTTTCTTGATTGATCCTATGGGTTTGGTTGAGGGGTTATTACTCGATATTGGTAAAGAAGATGAGCAGGCAGTACCTGGCTTTCGCGGTGGTCAGTTCCATCGTACGAAACACTTTTTACCAGAAATGATTGAAAAGCTTTGGGCGGCACGTGATGTCGCGAAAAAGAACAATGAAAAAGCTTTTTCTCAGGCAATCAAAATCATCATGAACTCCTTTTATGGCGTACTGGGCTCATCGGGATGTCGTTTCTTTGATACTCGGTTAGCTTCTAGTATTACCATGCGCGGACATGAGATCATGAAGCAAACTAAAGTGCTGATTGAGGAACAAGGCTATCAAGTGATTTACGGCGATACGGATTCCACATTTGTGTCGTTGAATCGACCATACAGTCAAGTAGAAGCCGACGCTGTTGGAAATCAATTAGTTGATTACATCAACTCTTGGTGGCAAGAACATCTGCGCTCTGAGTACAACCTAACATCTATGTTGGAAATTGAATATGAAACCCACTATCGCAGATTCCTTATGCCAACAATTCGTGGCGCAGAAACTGGCTCGAAAAAGCGCTATGCGGGTTTAATCGGTGAAGGAGAGCAAGAACGGATTGTATTTAAAGGGTTAGAAAGTGCCCGTACTGACTGGACCTCGTTAGCACAGAAATTTCAAAATACGCTCTATAGAATGATTTTCCATGGTGAAGACCCAAGCGACTATGTCCGAGAGATGGTTGAGAAAACCAATAACGGTGAATTTGATGAACAATTAGTGTATCAAAAGCGACTGCGCAGAAAGCTGCATGAGTATCAGAAGAACGTCCCGCCACAAGTGCGTGCAGCTCGTTTAGCGGATGAGATAAATGCCAAGCTTGGACGCCCATTACAGTATCAAAACAAAGGACGAATTGAATACATTATAACCGTGAACGGTCCTGAACCTTATGAGTACCTCAATAGCCCGATTGATTATCAACATTACATTGATAAACAACTCAAACCCGTTGCAGATGCGATTCTCCCTTTCATTGGGACGGATTTTGACAGGCTTTCAGCACCACAAATGGGGTTGTTTTAACCGATACGAAACTCTGTTTTCTGGTACTGTTTGACTAACCAATCACCAAACGCATCAATTAGCCCGATAACAGAACGCTTGGGAATACCCCGGCCAGAAAGTAAAATTTCTAGCCGCTCGATCTCAAGCTGCTTTTCAGGATGATAAGTTAAGAATACCTTGCCACATTGTATAGGGTCATCAAACCAACGTTTATCTCGATACATCACCAAAGAGTATGACGCTCTTAGTAACTTTTTAGCAATCACGCGCTGGGCGGCCACCTGCTCTTCTATCGTCTTCGCTTGTACGATTTTTTTGCGATACACCGTAATCCAATCTTCCACATCCATATTCCAGTGCTTAGCAATTTCCCAACTTGGGACGTAATCACCAAAACAGTCTGCCAGATCATCACCATAAACACAGACACAGCAATGCTTAAGCATAAAGCCCCAAGTGAAAATACTATCTAAATTAGCTACTTCGCTCACTAAGGCTGTACGGACCGATACACCATTAACTTGAGGGTAACTCTGCTGCGCACGCCACTTAATTGTGTTGAGCAAAGTCGCGCGATTGTGCTCAAAGGATGATTGAGTAACGACAACCAGGTCTAAGTTCGACCTCCCAGCGACCGCTGTTTTGCGAGCGACGCTACCGTATACATAAACGCTGTGTAAGTTTTGCCCCAGTCCACCTTTGAGACAAGCGGTGACTTCTCTAATTAAAGGCGCAAACTCTGGTTGAAATGGTTGTTTAGGATCGATAACAGGCAGAGACATGACTTAAAACGTGATCTCAGATGGTTCAAGAAGTTGAGCTATATGTTCTCTTAGCCGACTCACTGAATCAAGTCCATTCAGGTGTTTAGTCATGGGAGTAACAACAAATTTCTGCAATGAATTTTAATGCTAGGCGGCTAACTTAGCGCTATAATCACCGAGTTTTGCTTAATAAGTATGAATAGGAATATACAATGCCAAAGGCAAGTGAAATCAAAAAAGGCTTCGCAATCGAGTCTAATGGTAAAACTCTTCTAGTTAAAGACATCGAAGTAACGACTCCTGGCGGTCGTGGCGGCGCTAAAATCTACAAAATGCGTTGTACAGATCTAAACACGGGCGCACGTGTAGATGAGCGTTACAAGTCTGATGACGTTGTTGAAACGGTAGAAATGAACAAACGTGCAGTTGTGTACTCATACGCTGACGGCGATGAGCACATCTTCATGGATAACGAAGACTACTCACAATACACATTCAAGCACAATGAAGTTGAAGACGACATGCTGTTCATCAACGAAGATACACAAGGTATCCACATTATCCTTGTTAACGGTGCTGCTGTGGGTATTGAACTACCATCTTCTGTTGAGCTAGTGATTGAAGAAACTGACCCTTCAATCAAAGGTGCTTCTGCATCTGCTCGTACTAAACCAGCACGCTTCGCTTCAGGTCTTGTCATCCAGGTTCCTGAGTACATTGCAACTGGTGACCGTGTTATCATTAACACAGCTGAACGTAAATACATGAGCCGAGCATAAGCATGTCTGATTTGATTTCTTACGACGACGTCATCGACGCAGCGTACGACATTTTCCTTGAAATGGCTCCAGATAATCTAGAGCCTGCTGACGTGATTCTGTTTACTGCGCAATTTGAAGATCGTGGTGCCGCAGAACTCGTTGAAACTGGTGATGACTGGGTTGAACATGTTGGCTTTGAGATCGACAAAGAAGTATATGCAGAGGTTCGTATCGGCCTAGTAAATGCGGAAAATGACGTTCTTGATGACGTATTTGCTCGTATGCTAATCAGTCGAGACCCTGAACATAAGTTCTGCCATATGCTTTGGAAACGCGATTAACGTTTCTTCATCATGAACAAAAATACCAGCCTAGTGCTGGTATTTTTTTATCTGCTGTTTTGTTTAGCTGCGATATTTGTTTATCCAAACACCCTTCTCTATATCGGCTTTAGATCCTTTCGCTATGTAACAGATAAGAAAAAGGCTTGCCGAATTGGCAAGCCTTTCTGATGTTTTGCTATCGATTAACGATGCTTGTTACGTGCGCCTTGGTCACCAGCAGTCTTCTTCGGCTTACGACGAGAAGGGTTGTTACTGCGACCTTTTGGCGTGTTAACACGCTCTTCATGGCGCTTAACTGCGCGACGAATTTTTTGGCTGCGTGCACGCTCACGTTTGCGTGACGTGTTGTCTTTGTTCAGATCAAGCATGGTTTCTTTCTCTGGACGAAGCTCTACAAGCTCACGCAAGTAGTTTACTTCTTTCAGGTCAAGCTCCATCCAACCACCACGAGGCAGTTTCTTGTCTAAGAAGATGTCGCCGTAACGAACACGTTTCAGACGACTAACGGTACACTCTTGCGATTCCCATAGTCGACGAACTTCGCGGTTACGACCTTCGTTGATAACAACGTAAAACGTGTGGTTCATGCCTTCACCACCCGCGTAAACAACATCTTCAAAGCGAGCTAAACCGTCTTCCAGTTCAACACCTTTTACTAGATTACGAACTTTCTGTTCAGTTACTTCACCGAACACACGTACTAGGTATTCACGTTCAACTTGGCGGCTTGGGTGCATTAAGCGGTTCGCCAGTTCACCATCCGTTGTGAAAAGCAGAAGACCAGAAGTGTTCGCATCCAGACGACCAACTGAAATCCAACGAGAGCCACGAATTTTTGGCAGACGATCAAAAACAGTACGACGACCTTCTGGATCGTGACGAGTACACAGTTCACCCTCGGGTTTGTAGTACGCAAGTACACGACAAATCACTTCTTCTTGAATCTTTGCAGAGACAATGTGACCATCGATACGAACTACGCTGCTCTCGTCTTCAAGTCTTTCACCAAGCTTAGCGACTACACCGTTCACGCTAACGCGACCAGATTTAATTAACGATTCAATCTCACGACGAGAACCGTGACCAGCACGTGCTAATACTTTTTGTAACTTTTCGCTCATTTATCTACCTATGTGTCGTCTTCACAGACGTCTAGACCAGAATTGGTCTGTATTTTGCTAATTACCCATTTCAGTGGGATTTTTCGGTCCGACATTATACGTAACTTTCTCAGTTAATGTAAGCTAAATCGGCGCCATTCTCCACACTAAAAATTCACTTTAAAACGTCGAAAATATTTACTCTATTCTGCAACTTTTTTCCTACTTAATGCTGATATTGCCCAGCGAGAATCCCACTAATATCGGTCTTCTCGAGCCACTTTAACCGTGCAGTACCTGATAAAATTGTCAGGGTTACAACGATAACCACTTGGGGTGTGTTTACTGTTCGTGTTGCTTTAAAGGCAACGAAGAATAAACAGTCCCAGTTTGCTGCTAAGTAATACCAATCATCGTGGATAAATGAGCACTCATAGCAAGACAAGAAGCATCGGTAAGTCACTATTTACTATTAAAAATGACACTAACGTTATCGTGTATTTTAACTAGCTAGATTGGCTCTGCATTTTCGGCGATTGGCATAAATCAGACAAAAAGGAATAGAACAATGTCTATGCTAAATCTAGACCTAAATTGGATTTTTGGGACATCTCAAGATGACAATATGACCGGTACAAAAGGGTCTGAAACAACCGATATTTTCTTCGGCTTCTGTGGTGATGATAAGTTCGTAGGATACGGAGGCAATGATGTTGTCTTCGGGGGCTGGGGAGACGATACCTTGCTCGGTGGCCGAGGGAACGACTTTGTTTCTGGCGGCTTTGGCAACGACTTCCTATCGGGCGGATTAGGAAATGACAAGCTCTTTGGTGGTTGTGGCGATGATACAATTTTTGATTACTCAGGCAACAACTACTTGAGTGGGGGTTGGGGTAACGACACGCTCGTCGTTGGCGATGGTGAATCAGTACTGAGCGGCGGCTGTGGAGACGACACTTTTGTGCTTACAAACCGCCTGGCTATTGGCGTACCCGATCAACCTGTATCTTCCAACGATATTGATATTAAAGCCGATATTGTCGATTTTAATATTTTTCATGACAAACTTGTCTTCGATATGGGCAGAGACACCGACAATGATGGCATTCGAGATACGTTCTTGGATTCAGCGGATGATCTGACTTTATCTTATAATGAGTGTGGCTGGGCAGTATTCTCTAGTGATGAATACAATGTCGAAGTAACATTAAACGGCGTGAGCTCTGCATACATCAACTATGCTGAACAAAATGGTATCGACATTTTCGATTTCGCTTAATCTCAAACAGTTAAGTTCAATGAGATATTCGATATGACAACTAAAATAGGAGGCGCGATGCCTCCTATTTTGTTTGACGGTGGTGTACGTCTATTAGTCGAATTATTCGAATGGTGCCGGGTCACCTGATCCCAAACGCACCACAACAGGTTCACCTTCGCTAAAATCAATGACGGTCGTAGGCTGTTCACCTAAGTAACCGCCATTAAGAATCACATCAACCGCATGTTCTAATTTATCGCGAATATCTTCCGGATCAGACTCTGTTACGTCACTGCCAGGTAGAATCAACGACGTAGACATCATCGGTTCACCTAATGCTTCCAACAAGTCCAAGGCAATTTGATTGTCTGGAACACGGATACCGATGGTCTTACGTTTCGCGTTCATCAAACGACGCGGCACTTCTTTCGTGCCTTTGAAGATGAAGGTGTAAGGACCTGGTGTGTTGTTTTTCAGTAGTCGGAATGCAGAGTTATCCACTCGCGCATATAGAGAAAGTTCCGACAAATCACGACACAATAAAGTAAAGTTATGCTTATCATCGAGACGACGGATCTGACAGATTCGTTCCAGTGCCTGTTTGTTCTCCAACTGACAGCCAAGTGCGTACCCTGAATCGGTAGGGTACACCACAACACCGCCGTTACGAATGATTGCTACTGCTTGATTAATCAAGCGAGCCTGTGGGTTTTCTGGGTGAACGTAAAAAAACTGGCTCATTGTAATTCCTCATTATCGAGCCTCTCGGCTCTATATTCTTATGTGGAGCTTGAATGCCGCCTTGTTGTGTTTTATCAAGTGACTTCAAGATTCAAAGTGTTGTTCAGTTCCAACGACAAGGAAAGCCACATTAATACCCAATATACACTTTCCAGTTATTTGATGCTGAAACCCACGCTTTGAGGTTACTTTGATATATCCAACGAAGGATCAATACCCCAATCTTTCCAAACTGGTTCGACGCCTGCGGGCAACCAAAGGTTCCTTCCTAGCTCCATCCAAGGGGATGGGTAGTGAAAATCACTGCCTTGAGACGCTAATAGTTTGTATTGTATAGCATAATCAGCCAAGTTGCGCCTTTCTTGTTGCGCTTGCTGTGGCTGTGCAACTTCCATCGCATCGCCGTTTGCTTCTACAAACGCTGCTAGAAGACGCTTAATCCACTTCGCTGTCAACTTATATCTTCCAGGATGCGCTAATACCGCCAAACCACCAGCAGCATGGATAGCATCAACCGCATCTTTCATCGAGCACCAATTCGGTGGTACATAACCTGGGTTATTACGCGTTAGGTATTTTTTAAACACCATTTGCATGGTTTTTGCGTAACCATTATCCACCAACCATTTCGCGAAGTGCGCTCTCGTAACAGGCGCATCACCGGCGATCTGCCTTACTTCTTCGAGCACACCTTCCCGAGTTGCTTTTTGTAGTCGCTCTGCAATCAACTCTGACCTTGTTATGCGGTGCTGCTTCTGCTGCTCGATGAGGGCGGATAATTGTTCATTTTCCGGATCGATATTCAAACCGACAATATGAATGTCTTTGTTTTGCCAGACAGTCGATATCTCAATGCCGTTGATGATTTTGATCGGCAAATTATTGTCTTGAACGTGTTGCTTGGCTAACGCCAAGCCGTCAACCGTATCGTGATCAGTGATCGCCAAAACCTCGATATCAAAACTCAGCGCCCTTTCCACTAAATCTTTAGGCTCTAACCGACCGTCCGATGCAGTGGTGTGACTATGTAAATCAATTCTCATATTTTTATCGTTTTAATGCTGTTTTGGGGTTGACTTTTTACTCTCGCACTAGTTAACTAGTACACAAATACAAAGTACGTAATTTAAGGTTCACCATGTTACAAGAATTTAACCAAAACCAAAAAGCGAAAGTTGCGGTTTGTCTTAATAAGACAAACTCATCAGATCTTGCTTGGTGGCGCACTTGGACTAGTTCTTGGTGGGCGAACGTATACTTCTAGTTTATAGAACCAAACGTTGTAAAGCCCGCTACTTAAGCGGGCTTTTTTGTTTTGTTGCTCATTTCACATTCAACTGCCTAAACATTAATCGAATATAGCTAACTCTAGATTGGGAGAACGTTTGCTTTATGCGACTATGTACGGCAGGAAGATTTAGACAGCTACAAGGAGGTCTTGTGAATAAGGCCATAGAAATCAAGAAACTTGGATGCCTAGAAGTATTAAAGACTTCGGTTCCTTACACTCAAGACCCAACACGTTTGTTCCATACCATTTGTGAGAACAAAAGAGATAGCTTGCTTCTCGAATCCGCTGAAATTGATTCGAAACAGAATCTAAAATCACTTTTAATAGTCGATTCAGCGGTGCGCATCGTTTGTTACGGCCACACTGTAAACATGCAGGCGTTAACCAACAACGGTAAAAACCTACTGTCTCACCTAAACCAGAACATCCGTGGTGACGTTGAGAGTAAGTTCGATGGCGAAACGCTGACTTTGGAGTTTAGCCAGCCATGCGACACGTTAGATGAAGACTCTCGACTACGTGAAGCTTCTTCTTTTGACGCGCTACGTTTAGTGCAACACAGCTTCGATATTTCACAGCAAGACAAACACGCTATTTTCCTTGGCGGTCTGTTTGCCTACGACTTAGTCGCAAACTTCGAACCGCTTGGTAATGCAGAAGCAACCAATCAATGTCCAGATTACGTTTTCTACGTAGCGGAAACATTGCTTGTTGTCGACCATCAAACGGAATCTTGCCAGCTTCAAGCTACATTGTTTGTGGATGATTCAGAAAAACTAGCGCTAGAGACTCGCATCGCAGAAATCAGCGCTCAATGTGCGGCGCCAAAGTTACTTCCAAGTGCAGAGAAAATCGCCGACGTAACGGTAGAACCTAGCGTATCTGACGATGACTTCTGCCAAATCGTTCGCGACTTAAAAGAGTTCGTAGTTAAGGGCGATGTGTTCCAAGTCGTACCATCTCGCCGATTCACTCTACCTTGCCCTTCTCCACTCGCTGCTTATAAAGAACTGAAACAAAGTAACCCAAGCCCTTACATGTTCTACATGCAAGATGAGCTGTTCACTTTGTTTGGCGCATCACCAGAAAGCGCGCTTAAGTACGAAACCGACACCAACCAAATTGAAATCTACCCAATTGCAGGTACACGTCGCCGTGGTAAACGCCCGAATGGAGAGATCGATTTCGACCTAGATAGCCGCATCGAACTTGAACTGCGTACCGACATGAAAGAAAACGCAGAGCACATGATGCTGGTTGACTTAGCACGTAACGACGTTGCTCGTATTGCTCAAGCTGGCACACGCCACGTAGCAGACCTACTAAAAGTCGACCGCTACAGCCACGTAATGCACTTAGTATCTCGTGTGGTTGGTCAACTGCGTGAAGACCTAGACGCGCTGCACGCATACCAGGCATGTATGAACATGGGCACGCTCACTGGTGCACCAAAGATTCGTGCAATGCAGTTGATTCGCGACGTAGAAGGCGCACGACGCGGTAGCTACGGCGGTGCTGTGGGTTACCTTACCGGCGAAGGTACACTCGACACATGTATCGTAATTCGCTCAGCTTACGTTGAGAACGGCATTGCTCAAGTTCAAGCAGGCGCTGGCGTGGTGTTCGACTCTGATCCACAAGCGGAAGCAGACGAAACGCGCGGTAAAGCACAAGCGGTAATCTCTGCTATTCAAGCAGCGCATTCTCAACCTACGAACAAGGAGTAGCAGACATGGCGAACATCGTATTCATCGATAACTTTGACTCGTTCACCTACAACCTTGTGGATCAGTTCCGCTCGCTAGGTCACTCAGTCAAGATTTACCGAAACAACATCCCAGCAGAAACCATCGAACAAGCGGTAAACGAGCTAGAAAACCCAGTGGTTCTGCTATCGCCAGGCCCTGGTGCTCCTTCAGAAGCAGGCTCAATGCCAGAGCTTATCCAACGCATGAAAGGCAAAGTGCCGATGATCGGCATTTGTCTTGGTCACCAAGCGATTGTTGAAGCGTACGGCGGCACTGTTGCTGGTGCAGGCGAAATCATTCACGGTAAGGTGTCTATGATGGAGCACCAAAACCATGCGATTTACCAAAACCTACCATCACCACTTGCGATTGCACGTTACCACTCGCTGGTTGCGACCAAGGTTCCTGAGAGTCTAACCATCACGGCAGAAGTGGATGACTTGGTGATGTCTGTTGTACATGAAGAAGATAAAGTTTGCGGGTTCCAGTTCCACCCGGAATCTATTATGACGACCTACGGAGCAACACTGTTGGCCAATGCCATTGAATGGGCGCTTGAAGAATAAACTTCAGTAAACCCACTCACTGCTTAAAAAGCACTTGGCACATAAGAAATTTAGGAGAGGAAATATGGAAGCAATCATCAACCCTATTATTACCAAACTGTACGAGCAAGAATCGCTTACTCAGGAAGAGAGCCAACAGCTGTTCGACATCATCATCCGTGGTGAGCTAGACCCAATTTTGATGGCATCAGCACTGACTGCACTAAAAATCAAAGGCGAAACGCCAGATGAAATTGCAGGCGCGGCAAAAGCACTGCTGGCAAACGCAAACCCATTTCCTCACCCAGATTACGATTTCGCAGATATCGTAGGTACCGGCGGTGACGGCCACAACACCATCAATATCTCAACCACTGCGGCGTTTGTTGCTGCAGCATGTGGTCTAAAAGTAGCAAAACACGGCAACCGCAGCGTTTCAAGCAAATCGGGTTCTTCTGACCTTCTTGATTCATTTGGTATCAACCTAGCTATGAGCGCAGAAGATACACGCAAAGCGGTCGACGATATCGGTGTTGCTTTCCTATTTGCACCTCAATACCACGGTGGTGTGCGTCATGCGATGCCAGTGCGTCAAACCATGAAAACACGCACCATCTTTAACATTCTTGGCCCACTGATTAACCCTGCTCGTCCTAACATCGAATTGATGGGCGTTTATAGTGAAGAACTGGTTCGTCCTATCGCAGAAACCATGCTACAAATGGGTATGAAGCGCGCCGCTGTAGTACACGGCAGTGGCTTGGATGAAGTGGCGATTCACGGTGAAACAACCGTTGCCGAAATCAAAGACGGGAAGATCACAGAATACAAACTAACGCCTGCAGACTTCGGTTTAGATGCGCACCCGCTAGAAGCGATCAAAGGCGGTGATCCTGAAGAAAACAAAGCGATTATTACCAATATCCTGACGGGTAAAGGTACAGACGCACAATTGGGCGCAGTGGCGGTGAACGTTGCTCTGCTAATGCGTCTATTCGGCCACGAAGATTTAAAAGCCAACACGCAACAAGCGATTGAGGCAATGAATTCAGGTAAGGCGTACCAATTGGTACAACAACTTGCCGCACACGCTTAAGGAATTGAAGAAGATGACTGACTTCAACACTCAGCAAGCTGACAACCTGTCTGAACACGTTTCTAAGAAAGAAGCAGAAATGGCAGAAGTACTGGCAAAAATTGTCCGCGACAAATATCAGTGGGTAGCAGACCGTAAGGTGTCTCAACCGCTAAGCACATTTCGGTCTGATTTGCTGCCATCGGACCGCAGCTTCTACGAGGCTCTGAGTGGCGAAAAGACGGCATTCATCACCGAATGTAAGAAGGCATCTCCTTCTAAAGGTTTGATTCGTGATCACTTCGACTTGGATTACATTGCAACGGTTTACAACAACCATGCCGATGCCATTTCAGTCCTAACAGACGAAAAGTACTTCCAAGGTAACTTTGACTTTCTTCCTCAAGTGCGTGGTCAAGTCAAACAACCGGTTCTGTGCAAAGACTTCATGGTAGATACCTACCAAGTTTACCTAGCGCGTCATTACAGCGCTGATGCCGTGCTACTGATGCTTTCAGTCCTGAATGACGAAGAGTACAAAGCGCTAGAAGAAGCGGCACACAGTTTAAACATGGGTATTCTGACCGAAGTAAGCAACGAAGAAGAGCTTCATCGTGCCGTTAAGCTAGGCGCACGCGTTATCGGCATCAATAACCGTAACCTTCGCGACCTAAGTACTGATTTGAATCGTACTAAAGAATTGGCACCGACCATTCGCGAACTGGCACCAAACGCGACGGTAATTTCAGAGTCTGGCATTTATACGCATCAACAAGTTCGTGATTTAGCGGAATACGCAGACGGCTTCTTGATTGGTAGTTCGCTGATGGCGGAAGACAACCTAGAGCTTGCAGTACGCAAAGTCACGTTGGGTGAAAACAAAGTGTGTGGCTTGACGCATCCAGATGACGCAGCAAAAGCATATCAAGCTGGTGCGGTATTTGGTGGCCTGATTTTTGTCGAGAAGTCGAAGCGTGCAGTTGACCTTGAAAGTGCTCGCTTAACCATGAGCGGTGCTCCACTTAACTACGTAGGCGTTTTCCAAAATCACGATATCGATTTTGTTGCTTCTGTCGTGACCTCTTTGGGTTTAAAAGCGGTGCAACTGCACGGTCAAGAAGACCAAGCTTACGTAAACCAACTCAAAGCCGAACTGCCAGCAGCGGTAGAAATTTGGAAAGCTTATGGCGTGACTGATGCGAAGCCAGAACTACTTGCAGACCACATTGACCGCCACCTATTAGATGCGCAAGTTGGCACTCAAACTGGCGGAACCGGTCAAGTGTTCGACTGGTCACTGATCGGCGACCCAAGTCAAATTATGCTAGCAGGCGGACTGTCGCCAGAAAATGCTCAACAAGCAGCGACACTAGGTTGCTTGGGGTTAGATTTAAACTCTGGTGTAGAAAGTGCACCAGGCAAAAAAGATTCACAGAAGTTGCTTGCGGCATTCGCCGCCATTCGCAACTACTAAAGCTGGATATCAGCTAAAAAATTTAAAGCTATTCGTAGCGAAAAATACGAGAAGGAATATAACGATGGCAAAACTGAATGCCTACTTTGGCGAATACGGCGGTCAGTACGTTCCGCAAATTCTAGTTCCAGCACTGGAGCAACTAGAGCAAGCGTTTATCGACGCGCAAGAAGATCCAGAATTCCGCAGCGAATTCATGACACTTCTTCAAGAGTATGCGGGCCGCCCAACGGCTTTAACTCTAACTCGTAACCTAACTAAAGGTACGAAAACCAAACTGTACCTAAAACGTGAAGACCTGCTTCACGGTGGCGCACACAAGACCAACCAAGTGTTAGGTCAAGCTCTGCTTGCGAAACGCATGGGTAAAAACGAAATCATCGCAGAAACCGGCGCAGGTCAACACGGCGTAGCAACCGCACTAGCGTGTGCACTACTTGGCCTTAAGTGTCGCGTTTACATGGGAGCAAAAGACGTTGAGCGTCAGAGCCCAAACGTATTCCGTATGAAGCTAATGGGCGCGGAAGTCATTCCGGTTCACTCAGGTTCAGCGACACTTAAAGACGCATGTAACGAAGCGCTGCGCGACTGGTCTGCAACTTATGAAGATGCGCACTACCTACTAGGTACAGCAGCTGGTCCTCACCCATTCCCAACCATCGTGCGTGATTTCCAACGAATGATCGGTGAAGAAACTAAGAATCAGATTTTGGCACGTGAAGGTCGTCTTCCTGATGCAGTTATCGCATGTGTGGGCGGTGGCTCAAACGCGATTGGTATGTTTGCTAACTTCATCGAAGAAGAAAGCGTTCGCCTGATTGGTGTTGAGCCAGCAGGTAAAGGTATTGATACTGACCAGCACGGTGCACCACTTAAGCATGGTAAAACAGGCATCTTTTTCGGTATGAAAGCGCCATTGATGCAAGATCCTAACGGTCAAGTTGAAGAGTCTTACTCGGTGTCTGCAGGTCTTGATTTCCCTTCAGTTGGTCCACAGCACGCACACCTAAACGCAATTGGCCGTGCTGAATACGACAATGTAACGGATGACGAAGCGCTCGAGGCATTCCAAGAACTGGCTCGCAGCGAAGGGATCATCCCAGCTCTAGAGTCTTCTCACGCTCTAGCTCATGCATTGCGCATGGCTCGTGAGAATCCTGAGAAAGAACAACTATTGGTCGTAAACCTATCTGGTCGTGGTGACAAAGACATCTTCACCGTACACGCCATCCTAGAAGAAAAAGGAGTGATTTAATGAGCCGTTATGAGAAGATGTTTGCGCGCCTAAAACGAAAAAAACCAAGGCGCATTTGTACCGTTCGTAACGGTTTGCGATCCAGACGCAGAACAATCTTACAAGATCATGGAAACCCTTATTGAGTCTGGCGCAGACGCCCTTGAACTTGGTATTCCATTTTCAGATCCGCTTGCAGATGGCCCAACCATCCAAGGCGCTAACATTCGTGCGCTAGATTCAGGCGCTACACCAGATATCTGCTTTGAACAAATTGGTAAGATTCGTGCTAAACACCCAGATCTGCCTATTGGCCTTCTGATGTACGCGAACCTAGTTTACTCACGCGGTGTCGAAAACTTCTACGAGCGCTGTGCAAAAGCAGGCATCGATTCTGTTCTGATTGCAGACGTACCAACCAACGAAAGTGCAGAGTTTGTTGCAGCAGCAGAGAAGTTTGGTATTCACCCAATCTTCATCGCACCGCCAACGGCAAGTGACGAAACACTGAAGCAAGTATCAGAACTGGGTGGTGGCTACACTTACTTGCTTTCTCGTGCTGGCGTGACAGGCGCAGAGACAAAAGCAAATATGCCAGTTGGTCACATGTTAGATAGATTAAACCAGTTCGATGCACCACCAGCGCTGCTTGGCTTCGGTATTTCTGAACCAGCACAGGTGAAACAAGCAATAGAGTCTGGCGCAGCAGGGGCCATCTCCGGCTCAGCTGTGGTGAAAATCATTGAAGCGAATGTCGAGCAGCCACAAATTATGCTCGATAAACTTGGTGATTTTGTGTCAGCGATGAAAGCCGCCACTCAGAAATAATTTCCATTTGATGGAACGCTATAGCGCCCGCTTAACATTCTGTTTAGCGGGCGTTTTCTTGTATGGCGTTTATACCATATCATTTTTTATTCAACGCCCGCACTTTCCAAACCAATCTAAAGCATAGCAATCAAAGAGTGATAAACTTTGCCACTTAACCAGCACAAATAATAGCTAGAGCAGGATGCAGTAAGGTTGCACATGGAAGAAGTCAAAGCATTATTAGCCAAATGTCCTGTATTATCAGGACTGCCCGAGAAAGGACTTAGTGAAGCAGCACAAATAGCTAAAGTTCGCTGTTTCGACGAAAAAGCACTGATTTGCAATAAATGGGAACCTCAATCTTCTCTTATGGTCATTGCACAGGGTGCCGTACGAATTAATTCGATGAGTTCAAAAGGCAAAGAAGTCACATTAATGATTTTCGAGGCAGGAGGCTGGTTTGGAGACAATGTTTTTTCTCCCGGCATGCCCCGTATTTTTGGCGCAACCGCGCATTCGGGCGTGACCTTACTGGAACTACCTGGTGATAAATTTCGCCAATTACTCGCCAAATATCCTCAAAGTTACCCTACGATTCTCGACTTACTTAGCCGCCGCTTATGGTCTGCCATTTCTGTTATCGAAGATGATGCGATTAGAGGAATCGAAGAGCGGATTGCAAGAAGATTGCTGTTGCTTGCTGAATACCAACACAACCAAGCTATCAATACTCAGCCGTGTGTCGTGAGAGTGACTAGAGAGCATATCGCCAACATGATGGGGCTAACTCGTCAAAGTGTTCATAAAGTACTAAAAAATTTGGAGAGTATTGGGATGCTAGAACTGAAATATGGTTCAGTGACCATTACCAATCCAAAACGCTTAGAAGCGCACATAAAACAACTCGAACAATAGAGTAAACAGATAGTTCATATGTACACGCTAGCGAGAGATTGCCATCTTCTGTTCCTTAGTAACCAGGCGCACAACACCACTCGCTCTAGGCAAGTGGCGCTGTGACGAGAAGTTCATTGAATTGACTAAGCCACATTCAATTCAGATTTCAATTCACGCTTTAAAATTTTTCCTGTCGCACTCATCGGGAGATGCTCACGAATTTCAACATAACGAGGATATTTAAAAGAGGCTAACTGCTCTTTACCCCAATTTTGTAATGTTTCCGCGTCAATGTACTCTCCCGGTTTAAGCACAACGTAAGCCTTTATCTCTTCGCCATACTCTTCATTTGGAATCCCTATCACCGCTACCATTGAGATTGCAGGGTGAGTCATAAACACTTCTTCAATTTCTCTAGGGTAAACGTTAAATCCACCTCGAATGATCAGATCTTTCATTCTATCGACGATAAATAGATTACCTGAGCAGTCAAAACGGCCAACATCACCAGTATGGAACCAGCCATTTTGTAGCGCGGATTCAGTGACTTCCGGGCGGTCAAGGTATCCCTTCATAACATTATGCCCACGCACAACAATCTCACCTTCTTCACCGATAGGTAGCGCATTGCCTTCAATGTCGACAACTTTTACTTCAACGCCTTGAATCGGTTGACCTACCGATCCTGGTATACGTTCCTGATCTAAATGATTAAAACATGCAATAGGACTTGTTTCTGATAACCCGTATCCTTCAAGAATTGGGACATTAAATTGTTCCTCAAAGGCTCTAAATATTTCGGTTGGCAACGGGGCTCCACCGCTGATAGCAACACGTAGTGAGGATGTATCAAATTGGTGTTGGACATGAAGCAAACCGATATACATCGTTGGCACCCCAGCAAACAACGTCACTTTGTGTTTTTCCATCAGCTCAAGAACATGTATAGGCTCAAACCTAGGCACTAACACCAAGGTTGCCCCGCCCAAAACACTAGCATTTAAGTGGACGGTTTGACCAAAGGTATGAAATAAAGGCAAAGTTACTAAGTGAATATCATCGGCCTGGCTGCCCATAATGTTTTGTGCCACCAGAGCATTCATTATGATGTTCTGCTGCGTCAGTTCAGCTCCTTTTGGTAAGCCTGTCGTCCCTGATGTATACAAAATAACACAAGTATCATCCGCATTACGCGGTACATAATCTGACAATGGTTCTGCATCGGCTATAAACGCATTGAGAGTTGGCACACCATTCCATTCGTTTTCACTTTGAGATTGAGTCATCACGACCATATTTTCACATATATCAGCCTGCTCAAACGCTTTAACCCCCTCTTTTGCCATTGGCAGTTCTGCTGTCCCTTCAAAACAGAAGTAAAACTTCGCTTTTGAATCTTCTAAGTGATACTTAATTTCTCGCGCTTTCAAAAGCACATTTAATGGGACAGCAACCGCGCCAGCTTTTTGTATCGCATAATAAACAAACGCGAAAAAAGGAATGTTTGGGCATGAGAGCGCAATACGATCGCCCGGAACGACCCCTTTGTTGATTAAAGATGCCGCGATCTTTCCGGTAATCGCATCAAACTGCGCATAAGTTATCTCGACATCACCACATATCAACGCCGTCTTACCTGGTTTACTCGCAGCATTTCTTTGTAATGCAGCAGCAAGATTCATCATAATCGCTTCACCTCTTACTTGTTGATTTTCGTTTTATTCGGCTCGGGAGCATTAACAGAGAGAGCACTCCCCTACACTAAAATGTTGGTACTTAATATTTGTTTTGCCATTTTTGATTAACATTATGTTTACAATGCAATCCAAACTAAGAATGTAAAGCAATTAACATTTCACAAAGCTAATTGGTAAAAATGTGAGCTTGAAAGAGGTTAATTGTTATAAATGTCAATCCAAGTCACGCAAGACGCAGACTACGCTCGCAAACACAAAAACCATCTCAGTTAACAAAAAACAAACAAGAAAAAGAAATAAACAAAAACAATTACACAGCTGACAGGTATAACAAAAATCAATAGCAAACGTTTGCCATTGAACAAAACTTTATCGTTCGTCAATAAAATATCGATTAATCCATCAATAATACCTTGCTGCATATTGCCAATTGTAAACGATAAGTGTAAAAAGCAAGGCGAGATAATTATCCATAAAACCATTTATGGTTAGTGGGTAATTTTAGGATTTTACATTTTATTAGCACAGAGGTTATGGAAGTGTTAAAAGAAAAGAGTTTGCTAAACAACATTGGCGTACAAGTCGTAATCGCCATGATCGTGGGCACAGCCGTTGGTGCCATGATGGGTCATGATGCGACAGTGTTCGCTCCTTTAGGTGCTATCTTTATCAACTTAATCAAAATGTTGGTTATTCCTTTGGTCGCTGTAGCCTTGATTTCTGGCGCCGCTGGTCTTGGGAACAGCCAGTCAGCAGGCAAAGTTGGCATCGTCACTCTAGGTTATTTCGGTTTAACATCCGCCCTAGCCGTTGCGCTTGCACTATTTATGGGTGAAGTATTCCAACCAGGCATGGGGATCGACGTCTCTGGCGTTGAAGGCATGTTCTCAGCAGAATACGCTTCAAAAGGTGAACTACCTACTTTCTGGGCAACCATCACTGGTATGATCCCAACCAACGTTTTCCAATCACTAAATGAAGCAAACATCCTGCAGATCCTCGTTTTCTGTATGTTCTTTGGTATTGCAATTTCTAAGCAAGCAAAAGAGCGTCGTGAGCCAATCATTAATGGTGTTAACTGCATCGTTGACGCAATGGTTTGGATGATCAACAAAGTGATGATCATTGCCCCTATCGGCGTGTTCGGTCTAATGGCAGAAGCAGTCGGTACATTCGGTTTTGGCGCACTAATGGTGGTATTCAAACTGTTCGTTGTTTACGTTGCCGCAATCCTAATCTTCGGTTTCGTTGTTTACCCAGCAATGGTGCATATTTTCACCAAGACATCAGCGAAGAAGTTCCTGTCTTCAATGAAAAAGCCACAAGCTGTTGCGCTTTCAACGGCCTCTTCTATGGCAACACTGCCTGTCACAATGGACACTTGTGAAAAAGAACTGGGCGTAAAAAATTCAACCGCGTCATTTGTTCTGCCTCTAGGCGCAACGATCAACATGTCAGGTAATGCGATTTACTATGGCTTGGTTGCTATCTTCTTTGCTCAACTGTTCAATATCGACCTAGGTATGGGCGCTTACATTGCAATTATCGTAACGTCTACATTGGGTGCGGTTGGTCAAGCGGGTGTTCCTGGTCCTTCTTTCCTAGTGGTTGCCGTACTTCTTGCCGCTGGCATTCCAATTGAAGGTCTACCACTGCTATTCGCTCTTGACCGTATTTTCGATATGATTCGTACAGCACTAAACATCACTGGTGATGCAGCATGTGCAGTTATCGTTGATGCGCTAATAGAAGAGGAAGAGGAAGCGGCAGAAGCTGAGCTTAAAAAGCAAGAAGCTTAGTCCTTTCTCGAATGAACTAAAAACCGCTCACTATGAGCGGTTTTTTTGTTCTTTTCTTGCATTACGTAACTATATAAATAGAAACCAATAGCATAAATTTATCAAAATGATATAAACCATTACAAAATATAAAAAACGTCAGAACTAGGTTATATCATGAGTCTTAAGCTGTCTTTGGAGCCCCTCGCCAGTACAGATTTGCCGATCGAGTCAAAACAACAGGCGCTGGTTGACACGGTTCTTCTTACTCTTACACCGCAAGAAAGATCTTCTCTTTTTCAACAAGTTGCTTTGTATAGAATAAAGCTTCTCAAGTCCCTCTTTCCTAAATACGCATCTAAGAGTCTGTCCGTACTGTTTGAATTAATGGATTATCGAGATTTAGTACAGCAGTATCCAACGCCTTTCTCCGAAGAGGCGCTCTTAATTGAACAAATTGCCGCAGATTGTTACCCGCATTGGATGGTTTTCTGGTGTGAATGTGAGATTGCTGCGATCAAGCAAAAGCACCCTTTAAATGAAGCGACAAGACCAACTCAGCTCTCGTTTGACGACCGCGACTATTCAAGCATATTGATCGAAGATATTGCCGAATGCGACCTAAAGGTAACACTGCCAAATCACGCTGCATTAATGCCGATTTCCGAAGCAATCACACTGAGCAATCTTGAGCTCTTCGTCCAAACTGAACAATGGTTTGAGATATTGCCTCTATTATCACTCTCGCAGAAAGGTCAACACTTTGTGCTATTGTTCAAGCCTTCATCTACACCAATCATGGTCTCCTCCGCTTTGGTGCAAAACTGGCACCAAAGAAATACCTGGCTCAGCTATTCATCACCATTTAGTAGTGAGCAATGGCAGTTTTGCCTTCCTGATTATGGCTACATTACTTTTAATCAATTAGGCCTTTTTGGAGGTAACGATCTAACTCGCCAACGGACTCTTATTGAATTTGATGCGCAGTTCCAATCTCACTTGAAAAACACTGAAGCGGTTTGCGAAGTGCTGCGTCTGACAGTGGGTGGCAACATCCAACAAAAACTGTACTTTTTGTATTTGGCACAAAAAGCATTGATGAGTGAGCTATATAAAGCAGGCTATAAGCTCAGCTTTACCATTATTGAACAAATATTTATGTTAAATTTCTATCAATCTATTGATTTAGAGGCCTACTTTCACTCAGGATACCGCGACATTAACGGTGACGGTACCAAGACATACCGCGGTTTCTGGAATTTAGGTATGATGGTTGAAGCATTTCAAGACATACAGTTTCGCGACTACAAACACCGCGTACGAACAAAAAGAATTGATGAAAAGGTGAATGAACATGCTTGATATTCATCTTCACGGCCTTTTTTATCCAAAAGCAATGACGCTATACGCCACTGTACTGGTGGTGTTCGCTTGGTTGTTATATTACTGCTATCGCCTAAAACAGAAGAGTGAAACGATTTTAGGCTCGCATCATGCGCCGTACATTGCTTATTCTAGTTGCATCATCGTTTGGATCAGCAGCAACGCATACTTCCATACCGACTTATTGCCGGAGTTGGGCTCCGCTGGCGGTATTTTTATGGCTAAGTTGGCGAACTTGGCGTCATTCTTTGCCTTTGCATTCGCGTTCTATTTTTCTTGCCAGCTAGCGGCTGATATCAAAAAAACTGCGGTTAAAGCCTGGCAAAAAATCATCTTTGTGGCACTAGCAACGTACTCGCTTTACATCAACTTAGTACCAAACCTTACTGTCGAAAATGTCACCATTAGCGGCCCAAGTCAGTTCGTGATCGAGTTTGGTCCCCATACCTCATATTTCTTTATTAGTTTGCTGACATTTGTTGTATTAACCCTGCTGAACTTGATTACCATGCGAGCGAACAGCAGCAAACTCACGCTGGCAAAAAGTAACTATATGATCGCCGGCATTTTGGTCTTCATGTTATCAACTGCAGTGATACACCTTGGAATGACTTACTTCCTTGGTGACTTTTCCTTAACCTGGTTACCACCAGCACTTTCAATTAGTGAAATGTTGTTTGTAGGCTATGCCCTGCTTACCTCTCGCTTTTATAGCGCTAAATACCTCACATACTTAACCGTTAGCGCGCTGTTTGTCTGTGCCATTTTCGTCCTCCCGCTGGGCGCAATATTTATTCCTATCTCAGAAGATAACCAATGGCTTGTAGCGGTGCCTTTATGCGCACTCATCGGTATCACTTGGCACTTGCTTTACAAACGCGTCAGTCGTTTCGCGTCCTATTTTATTTATGGGAAACGACATACACCCGTTCAACAAATTCTTGGATTAGAAGAGGAATTTAAACGCTCAATAGATGATGCAATGCGCCAGTTAGCAGCGTTACTGAATATACCAAATAATAAATTGCAGCTCGTCACCAGCAGTTACACCGAAACGTTTTATGAAGATTATCTGCCGTCAAGCAAGTCTGTTCTCGTGCTTGATGAACTGTCTGAAGAAATTGATTATGCCTCCTCGTCGAAAGGCTCAATGCGCAAGCTCTACGAACGTATGCGATCCAGCAATACGGCGCTCGTAATGCCTCTTTTTGGTCGTGGAAAGTCCGTTACGCACTTACTGATTTCTTCACACAAAATGGATAATAAGCTGTTTTCTAATGAAGAAATTTCAGCATTGCAAACCTTATTAGTTCGCATCCAGAGCACCATCGAGGCCGATAGAAAAGTACGCCAAAGCCGTGCGCTCGCTAACTCTATTGCGCATGAAATGCGTAACCCTCTCGCTCAAGTGCAATTACGATTTGAAGCTTTAAAACAGCATATCGAATCAAACGCTTCACTTGAGACGTTAAAGAGTGAGATTGATAAAGGAGAAGCAGCGATTCAGCGTGGTCGCCAACTCATCGACATTATTTTGCGAGAAGTCAGCGACAGCTCACCTGAGCACGAACCCTTAACTATTACGTCTATACATAAAGCTGTCGATCAAGCGGTCAGCCGTTATGGCTTTGAAAACGATCAAATAATTGAAAGGATCAATCTGCCCCAAGAGCACGATTTTGTCGCGAAATTAAACGAAACTCTGTTTAACTTTGTCATTTTCAATTTGATTCGCAATGCTATCTACTATTTTGATTCTTATCCCGATAGTCAAATTGAGATTCGTAGCCAAACGGGGGCCTACGAAAACATTCTGGTCTTCCGAGATAGTGGCCCTGGCATAGATAGCAGTATCTTACACAAGATATTTGACGACTTCTTCTCGTATCAGAAAAGTGGCGGCAGCGGCCTTGGCTTGGGCTACTGTCAACGCGTTATGCGCTCTTTTGGCGGACGAATTGAGTGCCAGTCTGAATTGGGCGAATTTACTGAGTTCTACTTGTATTTCCCGGTCGTCCCAAACGCACCCAAACCAGAGACTTTGAGAACACCGGACTTCAATGGCTGGAAAGTAAATGCACCACATTCTGAACCTCGCACAGCCCAACACGTACAAGTAAGTAACGATGCACCAACAGTGCTCATTGTTGATGACAAAGAGGTGCAGCGTACTTTGGTTCAAATGTACTTAAAAAGGCTGGGAGTCAACAGCTTACAAGCAAATAATGGCGCTTCCGCGGTGGAGCTATTTCAGTCGCACAAGATTGATTTGGTGCTTATGGATGTACAGATGCCAGTGATGAATGGATTTGACGCAAGCCAACGAATTAAGCAAATTGCGTCTTCCGTTCCTATCATCGCACTATCTGGAGAGTCTGGAGCTAAAGAGCTGGAGCTAATTGCGAAACTCATGGATGACAGACTTGAAAAGCCAACCACGTTAAATGCGCTCCAAACCGTCATCAAGCGCTGGTTGCAACATGAGAGTTTTGCTACTTCCAACACTTTCTAATTTGCGAAGATAAAACTGGCACTAGATGTGCATTACTGAAGTAAATCGAATTATCCAGAGGGTCAAGCAAGCTGCAAATGGTTAGCGGATGAGCTTGATAAGGAGATCGCCATGTTACTTCATCGACACACATACTACGGCTTGATTCATCATGGAATCAAAGCACTACTACTCGATCGCTTAGGCCACTATACAGAAGAAGAATACCATCAGTATCTGAGCCTAATGACCGGCAAATCCACTTGCTTTACGATGTCTCTCGAAGAGCTTGAAGCAACCGTTGATAATCTGTTACGTGAAGGCTATTTAGAAGATGTCAAAACGCTTATTTCTCAATATCAACGTGTTGCTTAAATCTTAAATTCTATCAACTCAATTGCCGCTCTATCGCGGCAATTTTTATGCCTTCGATTTACTACTTCATCTTTGCGAAATGTTGCTTGTTGTATCATTCAGTCAGGGGATTACTTCTCTTACCTCTAACCTTGACGGTATTCACATCTTGTCAGATTCCGTTAGACTGTCTTCAATTCACTAATTAGGTAGATTTTGCCACCATGAAGCAAATCCTAGATTTTATCCCACTCATCGTCTTCTTCGCTTTGTACAAGATGTACGACATCTACGCAGCAACAGGAGCGCTGATCGTTGCAACGGCAATTCAGCTTGTCGTCACCTATGCTCTGTAATAAAAAAGTCGAGAAAATGCAGCTAATTACGTTCGTTATCGTGACGATATTTGGCAGCATGACCCTTTTCTTCCACGACGACAATTTCATAAAATGGAAAGTCACCATCATTTATGTGATTCTAGCTATCGGTTTAGCAGCGAGTCACGCAATGGGGAAATCAGCCATCAAAGGCATGTTGGGCAAAGAAATTTCGCTACCTGATGCTATTTGGGCGAAGATCAACTGGGCTTGGGTCGGCTTCTTCTCATTCTTTGCTGGTCTGAACATTTATATAGCTTACGAGCTACCACTGGATGTTTGGGTCAACTTCAAAGTATTCGGAATGTTGATTGCGACATTTGCCTACATGATTGCGACTGGCTTCTACATTTACAAACACATGCCAAAAGAACAAAAAAATAAACTCATCCGATGTGTCGACTGATGATTAAAAACTCAGTTTTGCTATAATCCGCGCACTTTGCAGCGACCTTCGGGTCGCTGTTTTGCTCCATGTATCACTAAACCGATCAAACGGCATACCGGAATCAGACCATTCTTGCTGCTGTAAACCAACTTTCTCTGGTCCGGTGTCTGCGGTTTTTTTAAGGACCTTTGGTTCTAGGTATTTACTATGTTGGCGCTTAGTTTGAGCGCCTTTAAGATTTAGGATGTCACAATGAGTCAAGAAATTAGCTCTCCGAGAGGTCAACTGCTGCTTCGTACCCTTGCAATGCCTGCCGATACTAATGCCAATGGCGATATTTTTGGTGGTTGGATTATGTCTCAGCTCGACCTAGCAGGTGCGATTCTGGCCAAAGAGATCTCTTCTGGTCGCGTTGTTACCGTTTCAGTGTCCAGCATTACCTTCAAGAAGCCTGTAGGTGTTGGCGATGTCGTTTGCTGCTATGGCGAATGCACTAAGATTGGTCGCACCTCAATGAGTGTCGATCTGGAAGTATGGGTCAAGCCGGTAAAAGCACACGGTGTCGGCGAGCGCTTCATGGTTTGTGATGCGACTTTCAACTACGTAGCCATTGACAGTGAAGGCAAACCACGCCCTGTTCAGAATTAGTCAACCTACAGCGCTAACTGTTAGAAAGGATCTCACATTTTCTGTTGTTCACTTGTGAGAGACACAAAAAAGGCGTTAAATTAACACTTTACCCTACCAATTAAGGAACTATGCTATGTGGTATGTCATCTTTTCTCAGGACGTCGAGAACTCGCTGGAAAAACGCATGAGCGTTCGCCCGCAACACTTGGAGCGCTTACAAAAGCTTCAAGACGAAGGTCGCCTTCTTACTGCTGGCCCTATGCCTGCGATAGACTCTGACAACCCAGGAGAAGCTGGATTTACGGGCTCGACTGTCATCGCTGAGTTCGCCTCTCTAGAAGACGCTAAAGCGTGGGCAGAAGCCGATCCTTACGTAGCGGCTGGTGTTTACGATAATGTAATCGTGAAACCGTTCAAAAAAGTGTTTTAATTTATGAAAAAATTACTGTGTCTTTTCTTGGCATTTGGTGCGTTAGCGGGCTGTTCATCTACCGATGATAATCAACGCCAGCTTGAGCTATTGGCATCAAACCGAGCGGGAGTCTTGTCCGCAGGTCTCCCTTTGGAATACGGTCCACTGCAGATAATGCGTGTCTCATCCAACAAAAATGTTGTTGAAATGATGATGATTTATAACGATGACGCACTCGGTGCAAAGCCGTTAAATCAAGTACTGAATACCAGTATCTACACCTATTGCAATAACCCGGAAGTTCGTAAGCAAATTGATATGGGCTTAATGTACCGTATTAAAGTGCGTAACTCTCGCGGTCAGTTGATGGCAGATGAGTTGGTTTCCGCGCAAACTTGTACTCAAATGAAATAGTCACAGTGAGTACGTTGTTTTCGATACGAGCAATTCATCCGCTATTGCGGGATAGTATAACGACGAAAATGAACGGCTAAGAATAGAAAAACGGAGACAACGGTCTCCGTTTTTATTTGCTAAAAAAGGTGCCTTACGCCAGCTCAGCACGAAGTTTCTTCGCCGCTGACACGAGGTTCGCCAATGCCGCTTCTGTCTCTGCCCAGTTACGTGTTTTCAGACCACAGTCTGGGTTCACCCACAAACGTTGTACCGGAATCTTTTCTGCCGCTTTCTTGATTAAGCCTTCAATCCACTCTTCCGTCGGAATGTTTGGTGAGTGAATGTCATAAACACCTGGACCGATTTCATTCGGGTAATTGAACTCTTCAAACGCTTTAAGCAGTTCCATATTTGAGCGTGACGTTTCAATGGTAATCACATCCGCATCGAGCGCCGCGACTGAATCGATAATTTCATTGAACTCGCTGTAACACATGTGAGTGTGAATCTGAGTCTCTGGTTTTGCACTCGCTGCCGAGATCTTAAATGCATCCACCGCCCATTCTAAATACGCTTTGTGATCGCGCTTTTTCAACGGCAGACCTTCACGAATCGCAGGCTCATCGATTTGAATGATATTGATGCCTGCATCTTGCAGATCAGAAACCTCATCACGCAGTGCCAGTGCCAGTTGCTGGGCGATTTCTTGACGTGTGATGTCTTCACGCGGGAATGTCCAACATAAAATCGTTACCGGGCCCGTCAGCATACCTTTCATCTGCTTGCTGGTTAGCGATTGTGCGTACGTCGACCATTCCACCGTAATCGGCTTTTCACGCTCAATGTCGGCAACCACAATGGCTGGTTTCACACAGCGAGAGCCATAACTCTGTACCCAACCAAATTTCGTCGTTTGGAAGCCCGCCAAGTTCTCCGCGAAGTATTCCACCATGTCGTTACGTTCTGCTTCACCATGCACAAGCACATCTAGGTCAAGGGCTTCTTGACGTTTTACGGCATCCGCAATATGTCCTTTTAGTGCTTGGATATAGTCGGACTCAGATAACTGGCCAGTGCGATAAGCGCTGCGCTGAACACGAATTTCACCCGTTTGAGGGAAAGAACCGATTGTCGTGGTTGGTAACAGAGGCAAGCCCAATACTTCAGCTTGATGCGCAGCACGCTCCGCGTAAGGTGCGCTGCGCTCGGCAAGTGACGCAGTAATACTGTTTAAACGTGCTTGAACTTGTGGCTTATTCACATGCGTTGCCGTTTTACGTGCTTTGATTGGCTGGCTGTAGGTATCACAAGCGAGAATCGCATCTTGATCACCATCGAGTGCGCGGCCAAGCAAGGCGACTTCTGTTACTTTTTGTTTTGCGAACGCAAACCAGCTTTTCACTTCCTCACTGAGTTCTGTTTCCAGTTCCAGATCAACCGGGCTATGTAGCAAAGAGCATGAGCTCGCCACCCAAAGGTTGTCGCCCAGTTTTTCTTTTACTGGCTGTAGGCGTTCAAGTTGCGCACTCAAATCCGAGCGCCACACGTTACGACCGTTGACCACGCCAGCAGACAGCACCCAACCCTCCGGTAGTTTGGCAACCACGTCGTCAAGCTGCTGAGGCGCGGCAGATAAATCGATATGTAAACCATCCACTGGTAGCTTTACAATTTTGTCTAGCGTATCGCTTATAGAGTCAAAGTACGTCGTTAGCAGCACTTTTACATCGCTTCGAATCACTTGGTACGCTAGCTTGAACGCATCAGCCCACTGACTTTCAAGCTCTAGTGACAAAATTGGCTCATCAATCTGAACCCACTCAACACCTTGACTCGCGAGCTTTGCCAAAATAGCTTGGTAAGCCGTAAGCAATCGTGGCAGTAGCGTCAGGCGATCGAACCCTTCTTCTACCTCTTTACCTAAGTAAAGATAACTGACTGGGCCAAGCAAAACTGGCTTCACTTTATGCCCAGCTTGGGTTGCTTCGTTGACTTCTTCAAACAGTTGAGGCCAGCTCACTTCAAATGTATCGTCCTTGCTAAATTCAGGTACGATGTAGTGGTAGTTTGTGTTGAACCACTTGGTCATATCCGATGCTGCTGCTCCTGCGCAGCCGCAACCCGCTTGAGATTGACCGCGACCCACTTTGAATAGCGTATCCAAATCAGGGAAACCGTCTGCGTGACGTTTTGGCACGTGACCCAGTAACAACGTGGTCGTCAGTACATGATCGTACCAAGCAAAATCGCCAGCGGTGGTAAAACTCAAGCCAGCATCTGTTTGCGTTTGCCAGTTTTTAGCGCGCAGATCTGCTCCAACCTTTTTAAGCTCTGCTTGATCAATTTCTCCGCGCCAGTATTTTTCCTGAGCGAATTTTAATTCTCGTTTTTCACCGATGCGTGGATAACCTAGTACGTGCGTTGTTGTAGCCATGTCCCTATTCCTTTTTCAATCTTGTTCAATTTGTTTGGGTCAGAGTATCTTTCGTCATAAAAGATGTCTGGATGGCTAAACTATCGCTCTCATCTGCGGTTTGAACAACGTCCATTTATTCAACTTGTTTATTAAAAAAATTCATCATGAGGAGACATGATTCGCAAATAAACACAACAAATAGACGTCTAGACGTTTACATATCCATTTTTTGTCGTTAAGTTATTTATACGATTGCTATTCTGTTCATAGCGAGCAACAAAGGATGAAAGGAATTCATGATAGAGCTAAAACATTTGCGGACACTCACTTCGCTTCGAGACACCGGCTCTCTAACCGCGACCGCGACCGCGTTGCATCTCACTCAATCGGCCTTGTCTCACCAGATCAAAGATTTAGAGGCACGGATTGGGGGACAATTATTCCTTAGAAAAACTCGTCCGGTAAAGTTCACTTCAGAGGGAGAAATCCTATTGCGTCTTGCAGAAGATATTCTTCCCAAACTCGCAAGAGCAGAAAATGATTTGGCAAGCTTGAAAGAAGACGTCAATGGTCGGTTGCATATGGCGATTGAATGTCACTCATGTTTCCAATGGCTCATGCCTGCTCTTAGGGAATATCAACTTGCCTGGCCTAGCGTAACACTGGATTTTTCATCAGGTTTTGGCTTTGAACCACTTCCTGCACTGTTAGCTGGCGAGTTGGATCTCGTTATCACGTCAGATATTCAACCTCGTTCTGAAGTGCATTATGAACCTTTATTCGACTTTGAAATGCGCTTAATTACCGCGACTAACCACCCATTGGCGGAAAAAGAAGTTATTGATCCGCAAGATCTCGCAGATCAAACCATGCTCTCTTATCCGGTTCAAAAACAAAGGCTAGACGTCGTAAAACACTTCTTGCAGCCAGCGGGGGTAGAACCAGCTAAATGGAAGCAAGCCGACAATACTCTGATGTTAGTGCAAATGGTCTCCGCAGGATTAGGGGTTGCAGCACTGCCAAATTGGGCGATTTCTGAATTTTCTCGCCAAGGCCTTATTACCAGTAAACCTTTTGGCCAAGGCTTATGGCGTCGCTTATTTGCTGCAACGCGTCACTCAGAGAAAGATAAACGTTACTTACAAGCCTTTTTCGCAACCGCAAGGCTACAATGTAAAAGCCACCTTGACGGAATCAAGATGGCTTAGGGATATGGATTAAGAAAGGTTTAGCGTTGATATGCTTTAAATTGGTTGGTCAATGGATCGTACTGATAACCAAGCATATCAAGCTTGCCTACAACGGACTCTACATCCATTTCATACACCGATACTAACTCGTCAAAACTGTCGCACTCTAAACGTAGCTTTTCATTGACGATACCTAGCAAAATAATGCTGTCCAAATTACCTACATTGCTTAAATCCATCGAGACTCTCCTCTTCGACAAGGTATATAAACAAGCGTAGACGTAATCACATGAATTTAAAGTGAGCGCGATCCAAAACGTGAGTGCCTTATATTCAAGCAACCTAGAAAGGACTTGAGTACAAGCAGTATTGCTCTGTTTCTCGACTCGAGATTAAGCCGCCAGAGAGAATAAACCTTGTAGGCTCGTCATTGACGTGAGCGCGAGCAACAGGGCGACGCTCAGTTGAACCTTTTCCGGTTTTTTATGTGTGAAGATATGCCAGCACCAAACAATGATTGAAGAAATGAGCATGGCTAAAGACAATAAAATTGGTTGTGTTGCGGCGCTCAATGTCGCTTCATTTAACTGGTAAGAAGCAAATAGAGTTGCGATCACCAGCAGCATTCCAGACACAATGCCCGTAACGGGCAAAATGCGGTGAAATGCCTGCAATCTGCTACGAGCGATAGTCAGAAGCAATTGAGAAAATGACGCCCCAAGGAAAAATATCATTATTGCCATCGCAATAGACGCAGGCCAGCTTGGCTGTTCAAATGCTTGAATACTTACATACGCAAAAGCCAAACCATTCGCTAAATGCATCGCCCAAAGAGGGCCTTTTTCACGCGTTTTCTTGGTTTGAACCTGAGAGTAGAAATAGAAAATAGCGAACACGATCATAAATGCTTCAATGCGAAGAGAAGCAACCGCAAGCCACAATAACGCCACTGCTGGCAACATTTTATGAAGACGGCCTCTCTGACCCGGACAAATATCGCCCTTGATGAGAAGCAAAGTCAGTAGCGCTTGCGCGCCAAATAGCATCGGAGGAAAAGTAACCAGCAATTGTTGAATCATGTTAAATGCACGCTTAAAAGTCATTTTGGGGTGGAGATAATATCAAATCACCTATCGTCAAACCACCGAAAGTCTATCCCCAAATGTACTAGAACAGCGAGACTTTTTATTCAACAAGAAGCGAGATACTTCAACGCATCTTCTTGAGTTAACACGCCTCTGTATTCTTCTTTTTCATCACATAAAACCCACGGGAAGCGAATGCCTGTTTTGATTAGTTCTCGAATAGCAGCAACAGATAAGTGCGCATTGACGAGCACAAATTCCGTGCTCATTACCTGGTTCACTGGGCGTTTCCAAATCCAATTTTCTCGCTCAGTCTCTAATTCTGTCCCCATGGAAGGCGTTAAGTGTAAGTTAACTTGCTCTTTGGTAACTAAACCAACACAGCGCTTTTCGTTAATGACAACCAACGGCGAACTTGGACTTAAATTCATATATTCCACCGCCAACGATAATGGTTCCCCGGGATCAAGGTGCCTTACCTCTTCATGGCTCAGTGATTGCAATACATCATCTTGTTTTGGTTTGACAGCAACACCCGAAAACAAATGTTCGTAACTTTCCGCTTTCTCCATCAAATCGACAGGCCGAGCACGAGAGAACAAAAAGCCTTGCATGTAATCCACACCTATTTCAGCCAATGTTTGAAGCTCCTGTTCTGACTCCACGCCCTCGGCAACCACTTTTACATTCATTTGCTGAGCAAGATCAGTGACCATTTTGACAATATTATAACTGGTATTGCCATGCTGAATGTTCTTAACGAATTTTCGGTCGATTTTCAGTAAATCAAACTGCCCTTTCTCTAGGTAAGAAAAAGAAGAATACCCTGTACCGAAGTCATCAATCGCAATTTTAATGCCCTCTTTGCGCACTTGCTCTAGCGCTTGCGTATGCTCTTCGTCTTGCTCAAAATACGCTGTTTCCGTCAGCTCAATCGTGACTCGTTTAGGATCGACACCACTGGCTTTAATTAGGTCATGCGAACGCTGAAGAACCTGGAGCGAATCCAATTTAGTATTCAGTGAGCGATTGATGGTTAACCCTATTTCCTCTCCATATATGTCTTGCAAGCGCGGAAAGTGTTTGAGCGCGGCTTGACAAACCTCATCATCCAGAGCCGCAATCAACTCTAAATCTTCGATAACAGTAATCATCTCTTGAGTGCTATAGGCATCACTTTCATGATAAAAGCGGGCTAAGGCCTCGAACTTAACGACTTTACCAGTTCGGCTGTCAATTATTGGTTGAAAATGAACATCCACCAGCCCACTGTCGATTTGCGCTTCCAAAAACGCCTCTAAATGCTGGCGTTTGACTAACTCAGAATGAAGCTCACTATTATAAAAATTAAAATAGCCACCTTCTCCAGAAAGTGAGGACAACATCGCCTGGGCTGCATGCGCTAACGCTTGCTTTGGCCTGTTTGTATCATAGCCGAGGATTGACACTCCCGTTTGTCCCTCAACGATAGTGGTATGCATTTTTGTTCCCATTTCATTCCTAAGCTCAGTGAAGAACCCTTTCATTGCAATTTGAATCAAACGTAAAGGACTTAGCCATTGACAGTGAGGAGTTTGTAAACAGACAACAAACACATCCCTAGAAAGTTGACCCGCTATACTGGTGTAGCGGCTTCGCATAATAAAATCGGCGAAGCCTAGTTGCTGTTCAAGTAAGCATTTTTCAGAAAAATTTGGTCTGAGAGTCATGACGATATTGAGTTCTTTACTCCCACTTTCGTTCGCCAAATTAGCTAATTGCAGTTCGAACTCTTCTCTAGAAGGCAAAAAAGCTGACCAATCATGTTGTTGTTCACAGCGACTTTTCATCCACAACAAGGAAGCCGAAATGTCAGTAGAGAAGCCGAGATAAAGAATCCGTCCAGAATGAAATGTTAGCCGATAGATACAAAGATGATGCGCCTGATTACTACCATTTGCAGTTCTACTCAATAAATTACCGCTCCAGTATCCTTCATCATCAATATGTTGCCAGAGTTGGTCGTAAAACGCCTGACTATGGTGAGATGTGCTAAAGATATAGGTTTTAAGTCCAACCAAATCACGGTTTTGATAACCCATTTGCAATTCAAAGGCACGGTTACAACCTAAGATTCGGGTGTCTTCGTCCGCGACTAAGACCCCTACATTCGGTAAATCAAAAATCGTTTCGAGAATTTTCGCTAACTCTTCGCAGCCAGTGATCGTCAATTGCGGGATGATAGAGCCTTGAACAATACGCTCATTGAGCTTTTCAAAGCTAATTGTGACATGTATTAAGCGAGCTTCATTAAGCATCATGCAACAAGAAAAACGAACCTTGCCCACCTAGGAGCTCCACTTCTAAAATTCGTTGCCTTAGTGTTTCCTGTTGCCCCATCAGCATGTGCTCAAACAAATCATCTAAGCAGGTGACTGGCGTATTTAACCCAAAAGCATTTGCCATTCCTAGCTGGTCGCATTCGAACTTGCGAGTATCAATCTTGTAAGACCATTCAATCACTGGAGTCGGATTGGATGTCGGTTGCACTTTTTCATGTGCTATTGTTGTTGAGTCACTCATTCCCTAGCCCCCTTTTTAATTAGCCTCATGCTCAGGGTTCGTAGTCAACGTGCCTTATTCCATTTGGGACCTGCTGATCCTCTTGTAAAATAGATTCTGGCAACGTAAGCCAATCGACTTAGAACCTTTTCAGAGCTTGTTCGGCTTTTTGCATTTTCCTATGCATTAATTTGATTATAGGCGTTGTTTTTAATAAGCACACCATTGCTTATTGGTTGTATTAACATTGCGACATTTTTCACGACTCGACCTATAACCATGAGGCTTTCAAGGTGATATTAGACATAAAATCGCCGATATAGCCTTGATATTTTTGCAAACCAAATAAAACTCGATGAACTAAGCTTGAATAGATGAGTTTGGTATAGATACCTGATCCTCAAATCGCTATAATTCGCGCTCCCTGGAACAGAGAGCAAAATATGACCAATAACATCACTCCTATTCATGAGTACAAAAAATACTGGGCAGAGTGTTTTGGTACGGCACCTTTCTTGCCGACCAGTCGCAAAGAAATGGACGCCCTAGGATGGGATAGCTGTGACATTATCATCGTAACCGGTGACGCTTACGTAGATCACCCGAGCTTTGGTATGGCTATCATTGGCCGTCTGCTAGAAGCGCAGGGTTTCCGTGTCGGTATCATTGCTCAACCAGAATGGCAAAACAAAGATGCGTTCATGCAGCTAGGTAAGCCAAATCTGTTCTTCGGGATCACTGCGGGTAACATGGACTCCATGATCAACCGTTACACCGCGGATAAAAAACTTCGTCACGATGACGCGTACACCCCCAATAACGAAGGTGGCAAACGCCCAGACCGCGCGACTTTGGTTTACTCTCAGCGTTGTCGTGAAGCCTATAAAGAAGTTCCTATTGTTTTAGGTGGTATCGAAGCCAGCCTACGCCGTGTTGCGCACTACGATTACTGGTCAGACAAAGTTCGCCGTTCGGTACTGTTTGATGCAAAAGCAGACATCCTACTTTTCGGTAACGCAGAACGCGCACTTGTAGAAGTGGCGCATCGCATCGCAAATGGTGAAGACATCAGCACCATGACCAATATTCGTGGTACTGCCGTGAACTTGCCAGCCGCGCCAGAAGGCTACACGGTTATCGATTCTTCTCGCATTGAAAAACCTCGTAAAGAAGCGTTCGTACCAAAGAACCCATACGAAGTAGAAACTCAGTGTGAAACTAAAAAAGATGAGCCAGTTGCACAACCAATCACGATTCGCCCATCACGCCACGATGCTGCGACAACTGCGGTTCGCTTACCTTCGTTTGAAAAACTAAGAAACGATCGCATTCTTTATGCTCATGCCAGTCGTGTATTGCATTTAGAAACAAACCCGTACTCTGGCCGAGCGTTACTTCAAAGCCATGGTGATCGTGAACTTTGGGTAAACCAAGCCCCAATCCCATTGACGACCGAAGAGATGGACTTTGTGTTTGGCTTGCCTTACGCGCGTGTTCCTCATCCTATGTACGGCAAAGCGAAAATTCCAGCGTATGACATGATCAAAACGTCTGTGAACATCATGCGTGGTTGTTTTGGTGGCTGTTCTTTCTGTTCGATTACCGAGCACGAAGGCCGAATCATTCAAAACCGCTCGAAAGAGTCAATCATTAACGAGATTGAAGAAATTCGCGACAAAGTTCCGGGCTTTACTGGCACAATTTCCGATCTTGGTGGGCCGACTGCAAACATGTACCGTCTGGGCTGTAAAGATCCAAAAGCGGAAGCGAACTGTCGTCGTCCATCCTGTGTATTCCCGGGCATCTGTAACAAGTTAAATACAGACCATAAACATACCATCGACCTATACCGCGAGGCGCGTAAAGTAGAAGGCGTGAAGAAAGTGATGGTCGCATCTGGGGTACGTTACGACCTTGCGATTGAATCACCAGAATACGTGAAAGAGCTCGTAACTCATCACGTAGGTGGTTACTTGAAGATTGCACCGGAACATACAGAGAAAGGCCCTCTTGATCTGATGATGAAACCTGGCATGGGCACGTACGATCGCTTTAAAGAGATGTTCGAGAAGTACAGCGCAGAAGCGGGTAAGAAGCAGTACTTAATCCCTTACTTTATCTCTGCGCACCCAGGCACAGAAGACGAAGACATGCTGAACCTTGCTCTGTGGCTGAAGAAAAACAACTTCGAGTGTGACCAAGTACAAAACTTCTACCCTTCGCCAATGTGTAACGCAACGTCGATGTACTACTCAGAGACAAACCCTCTGAAACGAGTGAAGTATAAGAAACGTGAAGATGTACCTGTAGCAAAAGGTGAACGTCAACGTCGCCTACATAAAGCGCTGTTGCGTTACCACGATCCAGCAAACTGGCCAATGATCCGTGAAGCCCTAATCAGCATGGGTAAAAAACATTTGATTGGTGACAAACAAGGCTGTCTCGTTCCTGCGGAAGACATTGAAGCACAAACACCTGCACAACGTCGTAAATCTGGTCGTCACGGGGCAAACCGCTTTGCTACGAAACATACCAAAAACCAACCGGGCTTCGGTGGTCATTTGAACAAACGCTCTGAAGGCGGTTCAAAAGATGGTAAACCATCTGGCAACCGTAACGGCTCTGACAAAGCAAAAGGTGGTCAACGCCCTGCAAGCAACGGCCAACGTCCTAGCGGCAACGGTGCAAACCGCCCGGCAGGTAGCAAGCCGCAAGGTCAAGGTCGCCCACAAGGACAAGGCAAACCAGCTGGTCAACGTAAACCAAAGCGTCGTTAATTCTTTAGCACTTAAATACTAGAAAGGGCTCCAGAGGTAACTCTGGAGCCCTTTTGTTTTGTCGGCTCATTGAGGTATCACTCACAACTCAAACTTTGATTCAATCAATACAAAAAATGGTAAACACCAACCAACTTATTGGAAAAACAAACAATTATTTGATTGAAGAAAAATAATACAAAACTAAATCATTGATTTTTAGTTACTTTATTTTGGTGCGATATTTGCGTAATAGAGTAAAACTCTTAAACATGGGCTAACGATGAGTAATCCACTTCCCCCAACAACTTCTATGTTCTGGTATGACAACAGCTATACCTATGAGGAAGCCATTCAGGCATTTGAAAGCGATGGTACGCTGAAATCGCTGAATATCGTTCCAACCACGGAATCCGATGATCTTGCTGGCTCCCCCCCAGAGCGTAGTATGTTTTGGGAGGGAGAAACAAAAAAAATACGATCCGCCACCGCCGTCTGAACCAGAGCCTCTCAATTTAAAAACCGAGAAAGAACCAACAGAGGCTTTACCGACACACTTCATCCCTGTTCGCTACGCCATCGATCAGCTAGAAACGGAAGAAACACAACCTTTTGGTTTGCCTGAAGAATGGAAAGGCCAAGGCCCAGCCAAACTCAATACCGTTGGCTACACCCTGCGTCAACTACGCGATGGTTGGCTGTATGTCTATGATGCAATTAACAAAAGCTTAGACGAATACGAAATCAAAGGAACGCAATTCACGCTCTATAAGTTGGGAGAATCAGAAAGCCCAAAATCAGAACAGCGTGGGACACCACAAGATGCAAGACCCTTCCTTACTTACGTCAACGGAAGCGTACTATCGATTTGTTTCTCTGAGCACCGGTGGACATGGCACACGTTCATGCGCGTCCTTAACAATCCGAGTAATCATATCGATCGCATGCAAACCATTGTTCTGTCTGCAAACGAGAATCAGCACAACATTGCCCCAATAGATAAATTAACCCAAGTTGCTGATATTGAATCTTCTGCCGTCGATGATGGTCGCTTTGCGGATTCTGGCATCGCCACCAAAGCAGATGAAGATGGTTCTGTCTTTAAACCTGTTGCAGTCGAAAGTGATTTAACCTCTGCGATTCCAGAAGAAGAATCAGGTTACTTCGTCGCGATAAAAGATTACGCCGCAGACATTCAAGATATGTCACTACATTTTGTTGGTGCCGCAAGCCCTTACCGCCTTTTTACTGACCAGTTTTCAAACCAGTGGAGTTTGATGCAGACCGCCATGCAACTGTGTATGTTTGGTGCAAGTGACGAGATAGACATGCCAGCTAGCGTTAAGCGTAACGGCGAAGAGCTGTCGTTTTATACCGACATGGCTGAATATTATGACTCATCTAGTCAACTCGATTTGGCAGAACAAAACAAAAGTTCAGTTCAATCAGGCTATCCCGCTAAGTTTTCCGCTGGAGCGATTGAATCACACCAACATACCCAAAGTGACATTGCCAAAGCAATACAGGACAAATATCGAATTTCTGCGAGTCGATTTGGTAAATACGAACAATGGATAGCGACTGAACGCTGGCGCAAGCAGCTCAACTGGAAGCAAATGCTGAGTGAAATGCAAGAGCTGTCAGAACAAAAAGAGACCATGCTAGCTCAAGTTGTCTCGGTAAAAAGCGACTTTATTGCTGTAATGGAATCTTTGACACCTCATCATCTCGAGAGAACCTTCGACCTATATAGCGAAGACACGCAGTACAGCTTGTATCAACTGCACAAGCAAGCGGTTGAGTCATTTACTTTGGTGGTGCAAGAAGAAGACCGTCAATGGGCAGAAAGCCAATGGGAGAAACCAACCAGCTTACTCGCACTCTACACTTCCGGGTTTAGTCGTAGTCTCTTTAAACAAGTGGAGAAATTAATTCCTGAACAAGTTTCAAATCAGGTAGGTGAAGTAGACGTCGCCAAAATTGTTCCAGACACTGAAAACTCAGACAAACAGTTTATGAACTACGTTTCGGCAGCAAGTAACCGTGTGGGTATGTATGCAAAAGTAATGGACTTTATTTCTAACCCAAATACTGCAGAAACCGAATTTCTAAGAGATATAGCAAAAGGATTCGATGAGCTAGATAGCATATTCAAAGCGACGAACAGCGCTTTATTGAAGGGGGTAATAGAGGTTGGCGTTAGCCTAACAGCCCAAGCGTCTATCTTAATGATATCTCTATTGTCAAAACCGCTCACCCGAACAAGTTTTTACTTAAGAGCTGCCATTGTTGAACGTTTGTCGATAGATACTCCAATCAATGTCAATAAAGGCTACGCTCAAAATTTTGGTACCTGGAAATCCAATCATGATAAAAAACTCGTCGCATCTAACCAAAACAAGGAAGTCTTAGCAGCCTTCAACAAGGGTGATAAAACTATATCAAACACGCAGTATAAGAAGGCTCTCCAGCAACAGCGGCACCTTCAAAAAAGTTTAGCCGTTGCGACGTTGGAATACCCACAGTATATAGAACTTCCAGATGACGTACTTGAGGCAACAATTCAAATGCGTAAAGACATATGGGATAACAGATTAAACAACCTTAAGAAACGGTTTGAAGATGTGGGTGGTTTAGGCTTCTTAGCTCTGATTTTTAACTGCCTCGCACTTGCTGATGCAATGAACAGTATTCAAGAAACAGGGCTCATGTCTCAAGATGATTTCTTAGATATTCAACAAAAGCTTTTTTACACTGCCGGAGCTTGGACGGGCATTCGTACTGGGAAACTATGGGATAAGGTTAAGGGCAGTGACGAGCTCAGAGAGCATTCGCTAAAAACTCTTAAAAATTTAGTAGACAGAAATACAAAAGGCTTTGAAAACCTGATTCTAGATGACTTAAAAGTTTTTAATAAATGGCTCGCGATTACAGGTGCTTTAGGAGCGCTGGCTTCAGGTATTGAGGCTTACCGTTCTTGGCAGAGTGTAGATGACGTTTATGGTCTCGAAAGCAAATTGTATTTAGCAAATACCGTAACGCTTGGTTTAACTGGTGCGATTGGTGCGTTTCAGTTCGTAGGAGCCTCTACTGGTACTTTTTCGACTAACTTACTTTTTGGAGGCCCAATAACGGCAGCTTTAGTTATTCTTACAGTTACATACCTAGCCATCAATTATAAACTCAACAAACTGAAACAAGATGATTTCCAAAAATGGTTAGATAAACTGCCTTGGGGTTATCACCCGAGTCGTACTCAGTGGAGCCAATCTGCAAGCTTGCCCGAAAGAGAGAAGCACAATTCAGCATTGGTGCAACAAGCACTGTTTGACTTACAATCTATTATTCAACAGCCAACGGTATACCATCAGCCTATTGAAAAAATACAGGCTTATCCAGGCTATACGCATCATGAGCTAGTTGGCTTGGAAGTGCATATTCAGCTGCCACATCGTGCTGCAACGAATGGTGTTACAGTGAGTACCAACACCAAGGCAACAGAAGATGATTTGACGTCCGGCTCTTGGTATCAAAACGCAGATTTAGTCACGCTACAAACACAGAGCCAAGCTAGCAAAGAGTTACTGGTGTATAAGGTAACATTGCCGATTAAAGAGACCGATCAATACCTTGCCATGCAAGTAGCGTATGATGTGGAAGATGATGCCCCATCAAAGCGTGAGTATTGGTTCCAAAATAGCGTAAAACAGAGTGCAACTCATAGCGTAATTTCAGACAATACCAAACAAAACATCATTAAAAAGTCACTCACCTCAGTTGTTGGCACATTAGGTTTTAAGGAGTAACCCTTGGCATATTCACCATTTTACGTCACCCCAGAAGAATTAGCAGTTTATCAAGAGGCGCAAGAGCAGGAAATACTCGCAGGTGATAATGTAACAACTTGGCATAAGTATGATGTAGAGGAACCATTTCGCTATTACTTTAAACTTTTTGCGTTTCCATTTGTGATCGCCCCATTCCTATTAACTTTGTTTATACACACGAGTGACACGGTTGGCGTAACTATTTTTTCTTTTATTTTGTCGGTGATGGTGTCTGGAGCTTTTTACCTTACGATTGGCCTCGATTATCGATATGACTACATTTTTTCAGATAAAGGCTTTGTGATGAAAAAGCGTCGCAATATGCCTAAATGGGTAAATACCGCTACGCAAGCTGTTGGCTGGATAGGTGCAGTGGTGTGTGTGATTATGGTAGCACTGGTTGGTCCGATGGCATTAGCTGGAGCAGGTGCCTTCATTTTGCTTTCATTTGGTATGTTAAAACGCCAGCCTGATGAACGAACAGAAGTTAAAGTGGGCGAACGAGAAGATTGGCTTTTTGCGGACTACAACAAGAAAAGGAAAGTGATCCAGTTCTATTTTAAGCATGACATATGCAGATATCGAGATACTGCTCATAAGACTATCTTTCGCTCACAAGATCGATTCGATTGTTATGTTTTCTTTAAAACTGAAGCGGATTTAGAATCCATGGTCGCGCAACTGTCAAAGGTATACAAACTGAATTGTACCGAGGTCGATGACCATAAAAAGTTGTTTGAAGCAAAGCCAGAATCAAGGCTCTTTAGTATTCCTGTTTGTAGTAAAGAATATCAAACCGATGAGGTATTTGATTTAAGGGCGTCAAATGCCCCGCTTCCTGAGCGTGAATACCTTTACAACGGTAAGTGGCAAACTGAATCAGAAATCGAACGCTTAAAAGCAACTGGTGAACAGCAAGCCACTCCCGCTTCATAGTTCAAAACAAGCATTAAAAAGGGCTCCAGAGGTAACTCTGGAGCCTTTTTTTTGTTGAGAAGTAAACGTTTTAAGTTGGGTTAAACTCTCTCACTTACTTGATTAAGACAACTTGAACTTACTCAACTCACCGTGAAGATCACTGGCTTTTACTGTCAGTTCGTTACTGATCGCTACAGAAGATGACATGGTATCCATCACTTCCATCGCCGTATCATTAATCACAACCACATTACGGTTGATCTCTTCCGACACCGAACTTTGCTCTTCTGCCGCTGAAGCGATCTGATTATTCATATCATTAATCACTTCAATAGCTTGGTTTATTTCGGCCAACGCCAACTGCGCTGCTTGTGTTTCTTCTTTGGTATCCACCGCTTGCTTCTGGCTTTGCTCCATTAACACGACGATTGATTGCGTTTCTTGCTCCAAACGAGCCAACATTGCACGAATTTCTTCTGTCGAGCCTTGTGTCCGTGTTGCAAGGTTGCGGACTTCATCGGCTACCACAGCAAAACCACGACCCGCTTCACCAGCACGCGCAGCTTCAATCGCAGCGTTCAGAGCCAACAAGTTGGTTTGATCGGCAATGCCACCAATCTCACTCAGAATACCCTGAATCGCCGTGCTTGAAGCCACCAAATTCTGCGTCTGGTGCTGTGCATCATTCACTTGCGAAGCGAGGTTATCCACCGCGCTTGCAGCATTGTCCATACGCGACATGCCATTCGCACTATTGCTTTGAACTTGGCTTGCCGCCGCTGCTGCTTGTACCGCAGAATTTGCCACTTCTTGTGCGGTTGCGCTCATCTCATTAATCGCCGTTGCTAGCGAGTTGACTTCGTTCACTTGAACGTTCAGTTGATCTCTCGAAGCCGCCGCGCGAGCTTGGCCTTCACTTGCGTTTTTATCAACTTGGTCTGCCGTCGCCATTACGGTTAAAAGCATTTCCTGAATGCGAGCGAGGAAGGTATTAAACCAGTGCGCCAGTTGGGCAGTTTCGTCCTTACCTTTCACCTCAATGCGGTAAGTTAGGTCGCCCTCGCCTTGCGCTGCGTCTTTAAAACGCTCCACTAAGTTAGTTAACACTTTACCCAACGAGGTCGCGATCATCGTCATCGCAACAATACCAATCAGAGCCGCAATAATCCCTGCCCACACTCCCTTTTCAAGAGCTTCTGCACTTTGTTCTTCACTCCATCGCTCGTAGTCATCCACGTTCTTTTTAAGGAAGCTACTGGGAACCGACACCATAACGATCCAAGGCGCATCGCTGGTGTCAATTGCAGTAATCGCATACTCATCCCCGCCAAACGTCACAAGGCCTGCGCCTTTTTGTTTCGCAATGGATTGAATACGAGCCCATTGAGACGCCAACTCATGAGAAACTTTCTTGCCCACTTGATCCGCTTGGCTGCTGTTCGCCAGTGTGATGCCTTTCCATGAAGAAATCAGAATACGGCCTTGTCCATCAAACAAGTCGCTCGCGTAATCTTCACTTTGGCTTTGTAACTCGTTCAATGACAAATCAAAACCGAGAGAGCCGATGATCTCGCCACGTAACTTGATTGGTTGGCTGATGGTCGTGATCAGTTCTTGTTTGCCGCGAACCGGATACATGTACGGTTCCATCACGAACGTTTTGCCCGTTTCGTAAGGCATCAAGTGCCAATCGTCTTTACGCTCACCGTTGTTGTTTAATTCAGTATTGCTAAAGCTATCCATCGCCACGACATCAAAACTGTTGTGCGAATTTGGCGAAAAGAATGGCGCTAAGTAGCCTTCGCTATTAAAGCCAAGGCTTTTGTCTTGAATCGTTGGCTCAACCCACGATGGCTTTTCCCATACCATGTAACCAGCAAACACAGCTTTGTTCTGAGATTCTAGCGACGCAATAAACTGTTTAACAATAATGTCTGGCGTCGCGGCCGTCTCTGCGCTTAATTCGATAATTGAACGCGCTTGCTTTAGGTTCGCCAACACTGGCTCTAACTGGTTGGAAATATTCAGCCCTTGCTGAATCGCCGTATTGCTCAGGTCGGTCGTGGTGGCTTCGTTCAGTTGAGATTTTACTTTTGTAGTGATTTGTTCATTCACTTGCGTGAACGCATTGGTTGTCATACCCATTGCAATCAATAGAGTGAAGGCCATTGCCCCACCCGCACTGACAGCAATTCGAGTGCGTATACTGTTAAACATGATCGCCTCACAAATTGATTTTTATCTGGCATTAAGCATTGGAAGGATCATGGATTTTAAACAAGTAAAGTTAATGGAAGGCTTTCATTTATGAACAGAGCAAGAACAGAAAATGTAGTTTTATTAATAATAATAAAATAATGCAGGTTTTCGCTTATACATGAAGCCATTGATTTAATTGAATTATCTCAAAAAGGAGAATCTAAGCGTTTGTATTTAAAAGCAATAACCATAATTAAAAAATGGACTTAAGAGAAGTAAGAACTTTTTCTATGAGTGAGTCAGTAAAAATCAGTAATTACTAACAATGTGCTCAAGGTCACATAAATAATTTAGTATCTTCATGTTTTATATAGAGTTAACAGAATCAAATAATCCACCCCATTTATACATCAAGAGAAATTGATAGATATGAACAAAAGATCGTAGATTTACTTGGATAATAAGACGGTATTCAAGCTAGACATTGAAAACCGACACAAAGGTGAGAAAATCATCGTCGACAACTTTTTCACACCTATAGTGAATAATGTTCGTTAAGATCAACATTCGAATTTATCGAGATTGGATAAGAATAAATGAAGCGTGTACTTTTGGTAGAAGATAATCGTGAAATAGCGGGAATGTTGTTTGATTATTTTGAGTGTGCTGGCATGCAGCTGGATTATGCCGACAACGGTGAGCTAGGCTTAAAACTGGCGATGGATAATGCGTTTGACATCATTTTGCTCGACCTCATGCTGCCGCGCATGGATGGCCTAACACTGTGCAACAAGCTACGCGATGCAGGTAATAACACTCCGGTGTTGATGCTGACAGCACTTGATAGCCGAGACGACATGCTCAAAGGCTTCCAACACGGCGCCGACGACTACCTCACCAAACCGTTTGATCTCGATATTCTTGAAGCACGCATGACTGCATTGATTAAACGCTACCGCGGTACGGTTGCATCAACCAAACTCCAGTATGGCGAAGTGTCTATCGATCAAAAAACGCATCAAGCCTACCGTCAAGATAAGCTGTTGGCGTTGAATCCAACCACGTACACGATTCTAGAAATGCTGGTGAAAAACGCGCCAGAAGTGGTCACACGTGAGGAGATTGCTTTCCGATTGTGGCAAGAAGATGAGCCAAATAACGATGTGTTGCGTAGCCATATTTATCAATTGCGTGGGCAGCTCGACAAACCATTCAAAGAGCACGTTTTGAAAACCATTCCAAAAGTCGGCTTCCGATTGGAGCCCGGGGCATGATTCGCCGCTTATTTAACAATACACAAAGCTTAACCGGACGCCTTGAACTCTTCTTCCTTCTAGTGTCGGTTGTGATTGGCTTGCTATGCTTCGCATTGGTTAGCGGAGCGCTATTATGGTCGGAAGATCGCGTCGGTGAACGACGCATTATGATCGATAAAAAAGAGGCGATTGAGCACTTTCGAAACCATCCTGATAGCGGAATCATCAAACTCGATTTACTAACAACGGCATACAACAACATCAATCTCGTTCCTGAGCTCTATCAACCCTTTATTCAAAATAAAAAATATTTTCTCGCTGAAGTTGCTGACGAACCAGACACTCGCATGATTTACATGAGCACCTACACGCAAGATGGAGAGGAACATCCTATTATTCTGATCTCTCTGATTGATGAGATAGAAATTACATCTAACGAGTTCATGTTTGTTCTCGTTATGGTGCTGGCGGTTGTCATCGGGTTACTTTTGATTTTTGGCAGCCTATTATCGAGACTTTCTCTGCGTCTCATTGAACCTGTTAGTGCCCTAAAAATACAACTGGACCGCCATCAAGGTGACACTACACAAAAATTTGTTGTCCCTGAAGGCTCTGCAAATGAATTCCAAACGCTCGCAAATCAGCTTAATGAATATCGACATCAAATCAATCAAGTGATTAAACGTGAACAAGCTTTTGCACGATATGCCAGCCATGAACTGAGAACACCGCTCACAGTGATGAAAGGCTCAAGCAGCTTGCTAGCCAGAAGCCCAAGTACATCGTTTCAAGAACGTCAGATTGGCCGTATTCAAGATGCCACTTTGCAGATGTCGACCATGGTTGATGCTTTGTTAGGTTTGGTTCGATATGAACGCAACACTGACGACAGCCCCGTCCGAACTATCTCAGAGCAAGAGCTTCACAATATCGTTGCTCTTAGCCAAGCGCAAGCTGATGAAAAGTCGTTGGAATTTAATGTACAGATATGGGGTCATCCGCAAACCAAAGCGACCACCGCGGTACTCAACATTACGTTGAGTAACTTAATTCGCAACGGCATTGCAGCCACGTCAGCGGGAACGATTCATATCACCATGACCGATACCACGCTGTCGGTGAGAGATGAAGGCGAAGGCTTCTCTTCCGTACCAGATGCCGAAGGTCATGGTTTGGGACTCATGATTGTGGACGACTTATGCCGACGCTATGGCTGGCAATTCACTATTGATACACATCCAAATGACGGCTGCGTGGCTACTATCGATCTTTCAACCGAGGTAACTGATGGCGAGTCGCAAGACGAAGAAATGTAGAACACAAGATCTCGATACTTTTGATCTTCATTCAATAACGGGTACACTGTGCCACCTTTTTAAATGGCAAAGGTGACACGGTTTATTCCGTCAGCATCGACATGAAACTCTCAGAAAGTCCTATCACCCAACATAGCTTTAATGGGCACAAATTTTTCCTTAAACGTGACGACATGCTCCACTCCCACTTTTCTGGGAACAAAGCACGTAAGTTTATGACGTTAATGGAAGAGCAAAATCCCGACATCACCACGTTAATAAGCTTTGGCTCTGCTCAATCCAATGCCATGTACTCGCTAGCGGCTCTCGCCCAGATTAAAGGTTGGGCATTTGAGTTTTATGTTCATCACATTCCATCTTGGCTAAAAAGCTCCCCCATCGGAAACTATCGCGGCGCTCTCGATTTGGGTATGAAAATCACCGCCATGCAAGACATCGGTAGCGAACTCCACCCTAGTGAATACATCCACCAGGTACGAAGATTAGATGAGTCGACATTGCTGATTCCAGAGGGTGGACGTTCCCACCTCGCTGATGCTGGCATCAAACAGTTAGCACGAGAAATTCTTGATTGGACGCGATTGAGAGGTAAAGAGCATTTTACCGTCGCCCTGCCATCAGGCACTGGCACGACCGCTTTATATCTTCATAAACATTTAAGCCCACACGGTATAGAAGTGCTAACTTGCCCTTGCGTAGGCAATGCAGATTACTTAACTGAGCAGTTCAACCAGCTCGGTGAAAACAGCCACCCAACCATTTTAACCGTGCGCAACAAACACCATTTTGGTCGCTTGTACGAAGAAGATTACATCACATGGAAAGCGCTCTTTGAGCAAACCGACCTCGAATTTGACCTGTTATACGACCCATATATGTGGCAATGCCTCACCCCTTGGTTGGAAGAGAACACAGATAAAACGGTGATTTACCTTCACCAAGGCGGGTTACTTGGCAACGAGTCGATGTTGCCAAGATATCAACGAGAATTTGAATAGCGTGTTCAAATAAAGTTGTTGTTGATTCCAGTGATTACACTATTTGATGAGCGCCAGAATTTCTTTGAATTCAGGTGCTCGGCAATCTTCGACCATTTCATACAAACACATTTCTAGCCCAGTGAGCACCACACCGTTAGCGGTTAACTTCGCAAGAGCGAGCGCTTTATTGGCAGCGGTTCGGGAAGACACACAATCCGTGACTAATTCAACGCGATAACCGGACTGGCGCAGAGAAACCGCGGTTTGATAGACGCAAATGTGGGATTCAATACCGCAAACCAACCAGGTATCAACTTTCGCGTTCTCCACCGCGACCTTAAACGTCGCCTCTTTGCAACCATCAAACGTGTACTTGGTAATAGGTAAATGCGTGCTTTCAAGCACTTCACGAATCGGCTCCGCGGTTGGGCCCAACCTTTCAGGATTCTGTTCTAGCCACAGAATAGGCAAATCTAGTGCTTTGGCACCCTTTACCAGTTTCGTGATATTTTCAATCAGTGCGTCGCTTTCATGCATTAATGTAGCGAGTTTGCCCTGAACATCCACCACAATCAGGCCCGTGTTTCCTTTCGATAACATTTCCATCTCCTATCTTGTGCGACCACAAATCATACTCAACAAGTTGAGTAACGGTTAATCTATCAGAACCCTTTCATGTTAGAGCAATAAAACCTAGAAAGATGACCTTCGCTCACACATTTGCCCTTAGGTAAGGGTGGTTTGAACTGACTATTTAAATTTCTCTCGAATTAGTTCAATCAAGGCTTTGACTTTATTGGGCAGAAATAAGGCTGAGGGATAAATCAGAGTAAGATGCTGCTTCGGATGTGCAAATTGAGGCAGCACCTCGACCAACAAACCATCTCGCAATGCAGGCTTGGAATGAATTTGAGGAATAAACGCGATGCCGTTTCCTGCTATCGCCATCGAGCGCAGCAAGTTGAGGTCGTCCGATCGCAACGCGATATGCAGATCTGAATCGAGCAAATCGGCGTTATAACGATTAGTTAAAAGGCGATGTTGCTTAAGATCTTCCACCGTTTTTACTGGCGGATGCGATTCTAGATAGGCTTTTGACGCAACAAAGTGACTACGATAAGGCAAAAGACTGAACTGCACATAGCTATCATCGGTGACTTTGACTACGCTCGGAAGAAGCTGCAAATCAAACGATTGACGCTTGAGATCGACACTCTCTTGATGGTTTTCAATCTCGACCGAAATCTCCGGATACCGCGTTGTGTACTCGGTGATGATCGCGTTAAACGCGGCAGAGCTCATCAATGCGGAAGGAATGGCTAAACGCACCTTGCCCGTCAGCTCTTGTTGATATTCATGCATGGCATTTAAACCTTGCTGAATATGGTCAATAGGCTGCCCCACCAACTCAAACAAGCGTTTCCCGTGCTCCGTCAACTCAATGCTGCGTGTTGTGCGGATCAAAAGCTGTACCCCGAGTGATTTCTCTAATTCTTGCAGGCGACGACTCACTTTTGAGCGTTGTAGTTGATTCGCCTCTGCCGCTGCACTTATACCGCCGTGAACCACCGTCTGAGTGAATAGGTAAATATCATCAAAACTAACGTTCATTGTCCTATTTTTAGGTCATTTATGTTCGTATTATCATTCTACTGAATTGTGAGTGACTTCTCTATAATCCGCTATCCAATATGTTTAACGGAACTTGTAATGACGGCTGACCAAAAATTCAAACACTGGATGCGAACTTTGATTGTCCTGTTCATCGTACTATTTTTGTACATTATCATTGCTGACCGCCACGCCCCCTTAACGACCGAAGGACGAGTGCAAGGATACGTTGTCCAAGTCGCGCCCGAGGTATCTGGTAAAGTGACCGACGTTCTCATCGAGAATAACCAGTCCGTTCAAAAAGGCGATGTGTTATTTACGATTGATGATCGTAAATACAAGATAGCGCTTGAACAGGCGGAGCTGTCTCTGCAATCCGCTTATGAAAAAGAAGCAACGCTGTATTCTCAACGCGAAGCCGCTCTTGCCAATATTGCCCGCGCACAAGCAACATTTGATAATGCACACCGCGAATACAACCGCTTACTGACGTTATCGAAGCAGAAAGTCATCTCTCAATCGACACTCGATAATGCCTTTGCCCAAAATCAGGTATCACGTGCAGCGCTTAAAGCGGAACGACAAAACTTAAAAGTCATTGAGGCGCAATTAGGCGATCAAAAAGGTCAAAGCACCGCCGTTCGAATTGCCAAAAACGGCATCGAAAAGGCGCAACTTGATTTGGCAAATACCGCGGTACTCGCTCCCAGTGATGGTGTCGTGACCAACCTGCAACTAGAAGTTGGCACGATGGCAAACACCAACATGCCATTGCTGACATTTGTACCAACAGGATCACTCTGGGTAGCCGCTGATTTTCGTGAAAAATCCGTCGCGAACGTAGACAAGACTTTCCACGCCTTGGTCACATTTGATGCCAACCCAGGTTCGGTGTACGACTTTGATTTAGCTAGCCGCGATTACGGCGTAGCAGCCGCACAACAAACACCGAATGGCGCACTAACCAAAGTGGAAGTGAACAACCGCTGGGTACGTGATGCGCAGCGCACACGAGTGAACCTAACCAGCAGCGAAGAGTTGCCACCAGCACTGTTTGTCGGCTCTCGCGCTACCATTGTTTTGTACCCAGACAACAGCATTTTCTGGCAGTTGATGGCGCAAGCACAGATTCACCTCGCAAGCTGGTTCCACTTCATTTACTAGGCGGCGACAATGAAAACCTTACGAATTTGGTTCGGCTGCTCTTTAGGGCTCGCGCTAAGCATGATCTTCGGTTGGTCTTACGGATTTTTTGCCATCATGATGCCGCTGTTTATTTTGGGCAGAATGGACCACTTTAATCTTTCGGCTTTATTGATTGTGTTTTTCTCTGCGGTGTGGACAACCATACAAGCCACATTTTTACTGGAATACTTGCAGTTTCATCCAACATTAATGACCGTTGCCGTCGGAATCATGATGCTGTTCAAGTGCATTGCAATGATGAACCAGAAAACCTATTTGTTTGGTTACATGGGGCTGTTGGTGGGTTCAATTGTGTTGAATTTTGCCAGCTATAACTTCATGGATATTGAAGAGTTCAACGTCAACATGTGGGTGATGGCGTTCAGCAATATTTTTGTTTGCGCATTCGCGTATTGGTTGTTCCCGGAGCCAAAATCCCCCGCCGAGCACATTGAGATGTCGACCCCAGTGAAAAGCGATATCGACTACATCAGCCAAGTTGCCATGGGCTGGGTAGTGGCGATGGCGGCGTTTATCGTATTCCAAGTAGCGGACTTATATGACTCGCTATCCGCACAAGCTTCCATTTTGATCATCCTAACCCCAATGACTTTAGCGGGCTCGCTCGCCATGGCAAAAATTCGCATCATCGGCACCGCACTAGGCTGCATCGCAGGGATGGCTGTTCAGCTCATATTGGGCAGTTGGTATGGGCATGGGCTACTCTTTTGGCTCGCCTTTACCATTGCTATGGGGCCATTCTGCTTATGGCTCACCAAGGGGCAAATTAAAGCGGCTATCGCGTTTTCTGCCATGTCCGCCCTATCGGTTCCGCTGACGACCTCATTGGTGCCAGAACAAAAAGACGCGTTCTTTTCAATCTTGTACCGTTTCAGCTCGATTTTCGTTGCGGTTCTGCTCACCGCGATGGTGATGTGGGTGGTGCATCACTGGATTCGTGTGATGTTGCTAAAGCATCCTGAGATGAGGAATGTGGAGTTGAATTAAGCCTTGGCCGAGGGCTGAAAACGGAAAACAAACTATGCCGCTCACTTTACTGCGAGTTACTGCGAGCGGCATTTTTATTTAAAACGGTCATCCTGAACAGCGAGGAACGAGCGTGATTCAAGATTTACCCACCGAGAGCTTTGAAGTTCTTAGCTTATCGCCATCTCCCAGCGAGTTGTTAGCAGATTCCTAGTCTCGTCTAGACTCGCTGGAATGACCCAACTTTGAATACAAGCCAAATAGTTGGGTACGTGAGTAACGTATCTCTTAACAACCGTCATACTGAACAACGAGGGACGAGGTGATTCAGGATCGACCCACCGAGTGCTGTGAAGTTCTAAGGTTATAGCCATTTTCCAGTGAGTTGTAATCAGATTCCTAGTCTCGTTTAGACTCGCTGGAATGACCCAATCTTGGATACAAACCAAATAATTGGGTATGTGAGTAACGTATCTCCCAACATCCGTCATCCTGAACAACGAGGGACGAGGTGATTCAGGAGCTACCCACCGAGTGCTGTGAAGTTCTAAGGTTATCGCCATTTTCCAGTGAGTTGTTAGCAGATTCCTAGTCTCGCTTAGACTCGCTGGAATGACCCAACTTTGGATACAAACCAAATAGTTGTGTACATGAGTAACGTATATCTCAACAACCGTCATCCTGAACAGCGAGGGACGAGCGTGATTCAGGATCTACTAACCACGTGCTTTGAAGTGCGAAAGTTATCGCTATTTCCCAGCGAGCTGTTAGCAGGTTCCTAGTATCACTTAAACTCGCTGGAATGACCCTAACTTTAGTTTATGGTGTCGAGCCCAAGTCTTAATATCAACCCACCAACTCTTTACGAATGATCTCCGCTCCCGCACTTAGCGCATTGAGCTTAGCGGTTGATACTTCACGAGACAAAGGCGCCATACCACAGTTGGTACATGGGTAAAGCTTGTCGGCATCAACGTATTTCAATGCCTCTCGCAGTGTATTCGCCACTTCTTCTGGCGTTTCAATCTCGTTGGTTGCTACATCAATTGCACCAACCATCACTTTCTTACCGCGAATCAACTCAAGCAACTCAATAGGCACTCGTGAGTTATGACATTCGAGCGAGATAATATCGATATTCGACTGCTGCAATTTAGGGAATACTTCTTCGTATTGTCGCCATTCAGTGCCTAGCGTTTGCTTCCAATCCGTGTTCGCTTTGATGCCGTAGCCATAGCAGATATGCACCGCCGTTTCACATTTCAGCCCTTCAATCGCACGCTCTAAACATGCAATGCCCCACTCGTTCACATCATCGAAAAACACATTGAACGCAGGCTCATCAAACTGAATGATGTCGACACCTGCCGCTTCAAGCTCTTTCGCTTCTTGATTGAGGATCTTTGCAAATTCCCAAGCCAGCTTTTCACGGCTACCGTAATGATCATCATAAAGCGTGTCGATCATCGTCATAGGGCCTGGCAGCGCCCACTTGATAGGTTGCTTAGTTTGCTCACGCAAGAACTTTGCATCTTCAACAAACACGGGCTTTGTGCGGCTTACTGGGCCAACCACAGTCGGAACACTTGCTTCATAACGGTTGCGAATGGTCACCGTTTTACGGTTTTCAAAATCTACGCCGCTTAAATGCTCAATAAAGGTCGTCACAAAATGTTGGCGAGTTTGCTCACCATCACTGACGATATCAACGCCTGCCAGTTCTTGTTCTTGCAAAGCGACACGTAGCGCATCGCGTTTGCCATCAATCAGTTCTTCACCTTGCAGTTTCCACGGTGACCAAAGTTTTTCTGGTTCGGCCAGCCAAGAAGGTTTCGGTAAGCTGCCAGCCGTTGAAGTCGGTAATAGTGTTTTCATCGTCATTCCTTTCTAGATTCTCGTTGTCGATTACGCGTAGTTTGCAGACCATTGTTCAAGCACAGATTGATAAGGTTTGATGAAATGCTCCTCGGCAAATTTTCCTTGTTCAATAGCCAGTTGGCTGCGCTCTTCTCGGTCGTAAACGATTTGAGTTAGCGAGTGGTCTAGGTTTTTTAGGTTTGGCTGGTAGCAATTACCGGCAACCGCGTTGGCATTGTAAATCTCAGGTCGGTAAATCTTCTGGAATGTCTCCATCGTGCTTATCGTGCTGATAAGCTCTAGGTTTGAGTAGTCGTTCAGCAAGTCACCGAAGAAATAGAATGCCAATGGTGCGACACTGTTTGGTGGCATAAAGTAGCGCACCTGTAAGCCCATCTTTTTGAAGTACTGCTCCGTCAACGAAGATTCGTTCGGCTGATATTCAAAGCCCAAAACAGGATGTTGATTTTCTGTGCGTCGGTATACTTTGTTGTCCGATACGCTCAAACAAATCACAGGCAGCTTTTTGAAATGCTGTTTGTAAGACTCAGAATTAACGAAAGCTTTGAACAGTTTGCCATGCAAATCACCGAAGTTAGCTGGGATGCTGAAACGTGGCTGGTTTTTGTTGTGGTCCAACAGCAAAACGCTAAAGTCGTAATCACGAACGTATGAAGAGAAGTTGTTGCCCACAATGCCTTCGATGCGCTCGTTAGTGTTGTGGTCAACAATGTTGGTTTTGAGCACTTCAATTGATGGGAAGGCTTCGCCACTGCCTTGGATATCCATATCAACAGAGATGATTTCAAGCTCTACTGAGTAGCGGTCACCTTGAGCATTATCCCAATGTGCCAACGCATTAAAACGATTGTCGATCATTCGGAGTGCATTGCGCAGATTCTCTCGGCGGTAGTTTCCGCGAGCCAGATTAGCAAAGTTGGTAGTGATTCGCGTGTTGTCTGATGGTTGGTAATTCTCATCAAAGCGAATGCTTTTGATAGCAAATGTGAAATCGTTATTCATCGTGAGTTGGTATCCTATTTCCTTAGATAAAGCAGACTTTTCCTAACTCTGTGCATGGGGACATTTTTGTTTTTTGGTTTTCCCAATCGTTAGGTTGCACAGCACTTACGACGAACAGTTAGTACTAAAAATGACGGTCGCAGTGACTAACACCAGAGCAGTCCTTTTTTTATACTTGCTTCACGAGTTGAGTAATATTGGTATTGTTTCACATTGAACATGAAAGAAATTCATAGTGGGAGTTCCAACCCAGAGGGAACTATCGTAGATACTGTTTTTCATTGACACCAATACACGTAACTTGGCGAGCATATTGCCAATATGTGTAATTAAGAAACTGATAAGGGATTAACAGTACGTAAACCAGTTTTAAGCCTAGAAAACGCATTGTATAAACAAGACACTACCTGGAATATAGGACAGCGTAGCTTAAATAGCACTTTTTCACACTCCATAATTTATTCAAGCATTCGTTTAATTAAAAGTACCTTACACTTTATATCCTCGGAAACATGATTATTTAATTATCTTATTTATTTCTTTTCCTATATTTACCATCTAAAACGTAAAGTTTAATTTTTCTGTTTTAAAAGAACATATATCCTCATACACGAATATGACAAATTCATTGACGGACTTTGTCACCCAACCATTACATTAAGCTCGAAAAAAAACCAATAACAAAACAAATATAAACTACTGTTTTAATTTAAATTAAATTCAGAAATCCGTAATGAACACATAACGATACTTTACTTAGTTTTGCATAACAAAAACCTCAACAACAACATGGTTAACACTTATAAATTTCACTTCTGTCAATAAGAAAACTTAAGCATAACATTAGAAAAATAAAATTAAGTAATAACTTAAAAAGGTAAGACTTAATAACCACATTCTTATTTATTATAGTTGATTAATGAATTTAAAAACTATGAGACATTAATCCCACGAATCTATACTTTTCCTTTTTTTATTAAAAAACAAGATGCAATATTTCACCGCTCAATTATTGAGCACTAATTAATAACCAGTCCATAATTATAAAACACCCATAGAGTTATTGTTAAAACCCAATAATAACCTTTATCGGCTGACTAATAGGAAACAACAATGGAAAAACAGCATCTTTCCGCGAGTATTATCGCGCTCGCATTACTTGGTTCTCTAACTCCAGCACATGCTGAAGATACATTAAAAGCTTACACTTCGACCTTGCTACAGCTCGATGATAGCGATGCACGCTCGAAGAAAATCCGCTTAATTTACTCCTTAGAAAATGTCTGGAATCAATCTTTGCTGCCGAATGGAGCTAAGGAAGCCAAGTTGCTTCTAAACGGAGGTTCTGGTTTCGACATGACTAATGTACCGAATAAAGAGCAGATCTATGGTTTTGCCACCGGTGGAGACTACCGTTACACAATCCCAACAGCCTTTAAACTGGCACTGAGTTATTTAAATGGTGCCCCTTTACGTCATATGAGCCATGCTCCAGAAAACACTATTGCAACAGCATCCGTAAGTGAGTCTCTGGACTTTAATCTTGGCTTCAGTGCTTCTGATTCTCCAAATATTAGCGGTGGGATCTCCTGGAGCAACCGTGTAACTTACGATCAACCAGAATTTCAGACGGTGGCTGATTTTGATCAGACCAATGAGAGCATTAATTGGCTTATCGAAAACCAGACTATCCGCCACAATACTCCACCTAAAGACTGGTTATTGTACCGTTGGACCAGCTGTGACATGGGCAACCTAATTGACTATAGCGAATTACCTGTCGTGATGCGATCTGACTTTAAACCGCAAGTCGGTGTTGTATATCGAAAAAATGATATTCAAGATGGCCTAGATACGTCAGAAGTCAAGCTGGTTGCAGGTTGGCGAAAAACCAATTACTACTTTGGTCGTGACTGGTGTAGCTGGTATACCACCCCAGAAAATACCTGGAAGAAAAATCGTGATAGCAGTCAATGGACAGAGACTAGCCGAGCCGTAACTATCTCTTGGAATGACGCGCTCTACCACTAACTTATTAGCCTGCGGCCACGGAATGAATAAGTGGCCGCCGTATTTACTAATGAAATAAACGGTAAGACATGACAAGTAATAAAAAACTCTTGACTGGATCGGCGCTAGCACTTGGTGCAGTACTCGCCATATTTCTAATTAATTCAAATAACAAGAATTCCCAGAGCGATTCTGTTGCAAGCTTTGACGAGCAAATCAAGACAGAGAAAACTGAGACAAGAAGTGTAACGCCTCCTGAGAGCGATGCTGCTCAAGAGGTGGTTACCGTTCCAACACCACAGAATGACAATGACGCTACTTCCGACGTCATTCCAGCTACACCTTGGATATCTGCCCCATTAAATGAATTGAGCAATGAACTGTACGATTTTATTGAAGCTGAACAGGTAAGTTATATCAGTACAACCGACTATCCATTCGACGAGCAAAAGCAAGAACAATTGCGAACATTAGCGAAACAAGGGGTTCCTATCTTGTTTGACAACACGGAATCATCCTATTTGGATAGTTACGGTGTCAGCGAAACCAAAGTGGTTTCAGAGTATTTTGGTACGGCGTCTGAAGGTGATGTCATCATTGCTACCGGAGTACAGAATGAGGATGGCAGCATTCATTATCTGGTTTTGCCTTTGAAGAGCAAAGATCTCAACGATAACAGTAAATTGATTGAGGACACTAAGCTCGCAATCACTCTACTTAAAGAACAAAAGCATGACTTGATAAAAGAGAGACAAAGCGAACATCGCGAATAAAAATAAAGGAAGATAGCTTCTCCTATTCCATGGCTATCTTCCTTAAAGTAACTCCAGTCTCAATCAAGAAAAATTCATTTATCTTCCCTCCGGAGCTCTATCCGAAATCACCTTGCCATCTTTGATCGTGATGATGCGTTTGGTGCGTTCTGCTAAAGCATTATCATGGGTAACGATTATCAGCGTTCTACCTTCGGCGTGGAGTTGGTTGAACAAGGCTTCAATCTCTGCGCCGGATTTTGAATCCAATGCACCCGTTGGCTCATCCGCTAAGATGATTTGCGGATCGTTGACCAAGGCTCTTGCAATCGCAACTCTCTGCTTTTGACCACCAGAAAGCTGGTTTGGTTTATGATCTAAACGATCCCCTAGCCCGACTTGCTCTAGCAATTTAGCAGCGCGCTGTCGACGTTCTTTGGCTTTGATGCCAGAGTAAACCAACGGCAGTGCCACGTTATCGAGCGCCGTCGCGTATTCCAATAAGTTAAAGCTTTGGAAGACAAATCCAATCTTTTGGTTACGAATGCCAGCCAGCTCATTCGCACTTAAACTTGCGACGTTTTGGCCGCCAAGTTGGTACTCGCCATCAGTGGGCTTATCTAAACAGCCGAGCATGTTCATCAACGTTGATTTACCCGAACCGGACGGGCCAAGAATCGAAAGAAACTCGCCTTGATTAATGGTTAAGTCAACGCCGTCTAACGCGCGAACTTCCGCCTCCCCGCTTGAGTAGTATTTACAGATGTTGGTCAGCTCAACAAGCGGCTTGTTCGACATGTTCTCTCCAGAGTTATTGTTGTTATTCACTTTGTAGCGCCTCCAACGGGCTGACTTTTGCGGCTCGGTTTGCAGGTAACCATGCAGATGCCACACCAATGATCACTAAGGTGAGGATGACAATCGCGACAACGACCCACGACAACTCCGGGACAGGTTTACCCAGTTGTTCATAAAAGGCATTGCCCTCTAAAGGAATGGAACTGATGGCAGACACCAGCGCGTACGTCACGCCTAAGCCAAGCGCCGCCCCCCATCATCATTGTCAATAAAGACTGCACTAAATAGTGCATGCGAATGGCCGTTGGAGTTGCACCGACTGCCATGCGCACGCCGATATCACGCGTAGATCGCTTTACGGTGGCATACATCACATTGGCGATGCCAACGCCAGCAACAGCTAACGTCACGAAGCCGATAATGCCAAGAAAACTCTGCAAACCTATCAGAAACTGCTGCATACTCTTTTGCTTAAGGAACATATCATCGACTTGGACGATCTGCTCATCGCTGACACTTGCCCCGTGCTTACGGGCAATCACTTGCCTGATCGTCTTTGCTAAGGCTTCTCGGTCTACATCGGCTTGTGGTTGCACATTGATGCCACCAATTTCACCGTTGACATGAAATCGCTTCCACGTCGCTAACGGCACAAAGCTGGAATAGTTGATAAGATCCCCCAGCTCTATTTGAGCGCTGTTTTTCTCCAATACGCCCACAACGGTGAACTCCTCATTGCCGATTTTTACCTTTTTCCCCACAGGGTTGACTTGCAATGTGACTGTCGCAAACCAACTAAAGTCCTCATTCGGGTTGAATAAGTCGGCTGCCAGTTCATAACCCAGTACAACGACTTTGCGCGTCTCTTTTTGATCGAGTGGATTTAACCATCGCCCCCCCGCCATAGGCACCAAATTGGTCATGGATTGAAACTCGCTCGTGACCGCTAACGGCTCTTGCCACGAGTTTCTATCACCAACGGTGATGCGCTCTTTCCACTTCGCAGTTGGCGCAACACTTTTTACATCGGGTAACGCTCGAACGACCTCTGAATCGTCCATATTTAATGTCAGAAATTTACCTTGGTGAAAAGCACCATGGTCGACGGTGGCCATCCCTCCGGTCAAATAGATCAAGTTGCCGTTACCATTTTGTGCGGTTTTCAATACGCCCTGACGAATACCCTCACCTACCGCCAACATAGCAGCGATACAGAGGGTCGCCCACGCTACAGCCAGAATGGTCAAACCCAATCTCAGCTTTTCTGCGGCCATTTCTTGTAAAATTTGTCTCATCGGTAACAACATGACTAAGCCCTCGCACTCAAAGCAATGACTGGCGTGAGACGCGATGCTCGCCTTGCTGGGAAATACGACGCCATCAATGCCAAGATAAGCGTCACAAGTAAAGACCAAGCAATGGAATCTGGCGTGATCACAGGTAAACCCATCCATTCCGGTAATGCCATGCTGCTTAGGACAGATACCACTGCATACGAAAACATCAGACCTAATGCCGTGCCCACGGCTACCAAAATAAGCCCTTCAAGAATAAACTGACTGAGTATGGATTTTTGAGTCGCCCCGATCGCCAAACGCACACCGATTTCACGCGTGCGCTCCGTGACGGATAAAAACATGATGTTGGCAACGCCAAGCGCACCGACCGCCATGGTCATCGCGCCGCTCGCTCCGAGAAAAATCTGAATGCCACGCAAAATTCCACTGATGACCGCCGCACCTTCACTAAAATCGGGTAATTCGATCGCATCTTTATCACTTGGGTCAAAATGAAGCTGTTTGGCGAAAAAGTTCACGATATTTTGTCGAAACGACGGTGCATCCATCCCGTCTCTCGGCTTCATCAATACCATCCAAGGTTTCGCATCCCACAAATCGCGGTACGTTGTTTGAGGAATGAAAACAGTGCGGCTATCGCCGAATGAAATGCCAGTGTCCTCACCGACGGTTATCCCAATCACCAAAAACGGAATGCCGTTGACTTTGAGCCTATCCCCGATTTGGATTCCGCCCATTTGCGCAATTTGATCGCCTAACACCGCCACGCGAGTGTGGTTGTCCATATCACTTGGTGACAGGTTTCTCGAACCGGATTTCAGCTTGCGTTGCATTAAAGGAAAGTAAGACGTATCAATACCGCTGACCGTACTCGATAAATTCTGTCCTTTGAGATTGGTGATATTCGCATCCCATTTGGCGTAAACGCTCGACGCCTGTTGCACGAAGCCCAACTGTTTGATCATGTCGACTTTTTCTTGTGGTATATCAATTTGGCGTCTTGAAGGTAACCCTTGCCACGGTTTACTGGTACTCGACGGAAACACCACTTGCACATTGTTGATCATAAATGAAAACGACTGGGTCTGATGGCGATAAAAGCCTTCGCCAAGTGCGATTAACACCACCACAGAGATCACGCCCCAAGCAATCGCGATAATGGCTAGCACGCTCTTCATGCGGTGCGCCATCAACGTTAGCCAAGTTTGTTGCAATAGGCTGCTCATGAATGAAAAGCCCGAGAGATCAACGCCATGGTATCGTCATCGAGTTTCCCTGCGGTTTGCAGTAAGCCGATTCTCTTACGCCAGTAGCTGTACAAGTTGGTTTGTAGACTGTTTTTCGCCTCAAACAAGCTGTTGTGTGCGCTGATAACTTCCGACACTTCAAGCAGGCCAGCGTCGTAAAGTTTCTCTTTGCTTTGCAACACTCTGGCGCGCGACTCAACCAGCTCGTTCGCTATCAAAACTTGATTCCAGTTGATATCGACCTGCGTAAACTGCTGAACAACTCGTTTCTGAATATCAATTTCCACTCTACGCATATCTTGCTTGGCGCTTAAAATGTTCAACGATGCTTCGTCCACTTTCGCTCGCACTGCACCATTGAGGTCAATCGGCAAACTCAAACTAATCCCAGCGTTAAACTCGCCGTTTGAACGATTGTCACCATCGCTGTAGCCCACACTGCCTTTGACGGTCGGGTAGTATCCACCTTTAGCTGAATCTTTGGCGAACTCGCTCGCTTTCACCATCTGCGCCGCCACCAACAGCTCTGGACTGCTGTCTTTCGCCAGCTTTAGCCATTGCTCCTGGGAGTCCACCAGCATCGGCGGCTGAATCAAAGAATCCGTTCGAATTTGGTCGACACTCTCCGGCATTTGATTGATTAACGCCGCAAGCTCTGCTTTTTTCACTTCGAGATCGGCTTTTGCATTGAGGATACTTGCTTGCTCAGAGACTTGATTCGCTCGCATCTCTTCAACATCAACCGACTTCACTTTGCCTGCTCGATAGCGTTTCTCGATGATGTTGAGAAGTTCTTTCCCCTCCTCCAGCTTGGACTGCGCCAATTTGAGGTCGCCCTGTGCGCTTGCCACATCTAGGTAAGCGGTGAGCAACTTCTGCGCAAGCTCGTTATGCGATTGAGATAGCTCTAACTGTGCTTTGAGATAATTGGCATTCGCTTGATCCAGTTCCGACCACAAACTGCTATCCCAAATAGTTTGAGATAAGGTCGCGCCGTAACTGTTGGAATGGCTTGAGGACTCATTCCAATCCGCTGACGCACTGGCACTTAAACCCGGCAATAACGCACTGCGGCTACTCTGTACGCCAACCTCGCCAAGCTGGACGCCGATTTTCGCCTTTTCGTAATTTGGATCGTTATGCTTTGCTTGTTGCCAAGCTTGTTCAATAGAAATTGCATAGGTAGGCAAACTGAGCGTGGCAGCCAACAATGCAAAGGCGATTTTTGATCGTTGCAGCTTAACCATGTGCCGCTCCCATCATGCTGTTGTCGATAACCTCTTCATCAAGCTCCACGCCGTCAAGCACTTCGACATTGATGCCATCTGACAGACCGAGTTTCACAGGTTGTTTATGAAACCCTTGTTCTGAGCTGTCGGGGATCAGAACATTCGGTGCGTCACCATCAAATTGCAGAGCGCGCTCCGGTAGAGTGAGCACGTTTTCAGACTTCTTTAGAATGATTTGAGCCGTCGATGAAAAACCAGAACGAAGCAACACATCTTGTGGGATCTTGAGTTCTCCCACTTCAACCTCAAAACCGTTATCAAAACTTTTTGCCGAAGCGTTGCCTTCTGGTGAGTTAAGGTTCTCAGATTGAATCGCCACTTTGGTTAGCACCCCAGAAATCGCCACATCAGGATAAGGCGCAACCGTCAACATAACGGGCATTCCCGGAGACAACTGCGCAGCATCATGCTCACTGACGCTACCTTTAAAAATCAGACTGTTCATGTCGGCCAATGACATCATTTCAGTCGCGGCTTGGCTTGATTGAGTCGAGATGATCGGCTCTCCGACCTCTACTTTCTGGTTGAGTACCGTGCCATCAATTGGCGCGTAGATCGTCGACGTTAAACGCGCATCACCGATAGACGCTTCACCACTGCGGATGAGTTCGAGATTCTGGCGCTTTTGCAATACATCCGCTTGCGCAGATTTGACTGCCGAGCGCGCACTTACGTATTCGTCGTAGTTACTTGGAATAATGTCCTGCTTGACCAAGCTTTCTAAGTTGGACAGTTTTTGTTTGGCGGATTCCAGATCGGCTTCGCTACGCATGAGTTCTGCCGATGCATCCGTTAATGCTTGGGGAGTTGGGTTTGGACGCACTTTGATCAGCGGCTGGCCTTGCTTCACCTTTTCACCAACTTTCGCGTAAATTTCACCGACGATACCGTCGATTTGTGACTTGATAGACACGGAGTGTGCAGGGACAATTTTACCAACAGCCACCGCTTGTTTTTCAATCGTGCCTTTTTCCACAATCAATGTAGGCAGCAATTCTGGTTGAGCAGCAGATTGGAGATAGAAATACGTACCACCGCCGAGCAGCGCGATGCTCACAGCGGAGACAAGCCAACGTTTCGTCATTATTTATTCCAACAATTATTGGGTAGTCTAATGACTACTCCTAAAACACAAAGTTGAAGGAATAATATCCTGCTTTAATAGCGGTTTGGTTGTCACAGTTGGTATGGTTTTGTCAGTCGCCTCTGACAATCAAAGATTAAAAAATCTCGACGAATCACTCAGCAAAGACGCAGTCTACGATGGCGACTAACAAGCTCTGTAACCGCTCGTTTCAACCGCCACCCATTTCATTCTGAACAATGTGCAAAATGACGCTACTCTATATCCTCCAATCGCATATCCATACAGTCTTGCGCCTCACGTCCTAAAGCAGGAAAAACCGCATGCGCTTTTAAAATGCCTTGGCTGATAAAGCCACATTTCTCCAACACACGAATACTCGCGTGGTTGCCAATATGCGGGCAGTGCGAATGCGCGTTATACCCAAGCTTTGCAGGTAAACAACGCCAAGTTTGCAGGCTTGGGTTGCATAGCCTTTTCCCTGATAGCGAGCAGAAATACCAAAATGGATTTCGCTGCTGTCTTGCTCAGGTATCAGCACCAGACAACCAATAGGAGTTTGAGAAGTGAGTTCTTCAATAGCGAAGACTAATAGATTGGGGGACTTTTGATCATATTGAGCGCGCCATCTTTCGATAGCTTCAAGGGTTTGGTTAGCATTTTGGTGGGCTTGGCGATTGAGGAAGTGGCATGCTTGTTCATCGCCTAAATAGTTTTCAAACAGAGGAGCAGCGTCTGTTGTTTTGAGGTATCTGATTGCCACTTGTTGAGATTCAACTCTCATCATGATTTAGCTCTGATAAACATTCGGTTTCCAGATTTGCATGAAGTTTTCTACTGGAGCAATAGGAGTGAACCCAAACTGTTCGTACAACCCATGAGCATCGCGGGTTGCAAGCATCATACGGCGTAAGCCTTGTAGTTCTGGATGAGCAACAATTTCTGAGATCAACCACTTACTGATGCCTTTACCACGATGTGCCTCCACAACAAACACATCGGCAAGGTACGCAAACGTGGTACGATCGGTAATTAACCGAGCAAAAGCAACGAGTTGATTTTCGTCATCCAAAACCGCGAAACAGAACGAATTTCGCAATGACTTCTCAAGGCGTTCTCTTGGAATGCCCTTTCCCCAGTAACTGTTTGAAATGAACTCGTAGATAACGTCTAAATCCATGTCATCTAACGACGTAGTAATTTGAAATCCTTGCATTGTATCCCTCAACATTGATTTATATTTTCTCAGCCACACAGACAAGCGAGTTGGCATTCGCCTCAAATGCTTGCGCTGACCAAGACTGGTACTTCTCTATGATTCTGAATCCCGCTTGTTCAAGGAAAACCTCTATGTCTTCCAGCGGACGATATTTTAAATCAATGCAGGAATACTCAATCGTTCCACCTTCAAAATGGCGCTCTTTCTTCAAATACATGATGGATGTTTGCAAGTCATACTCGGCCTTCATACCTAAATAATTCACTTCACCATAAGTCGGAGAAACATAGGTTTGCCACAGTGCCATCTCATTATCCAGTTCTAGATTCTCTGGCGTTGGTAACCGCGTATCGAAGACAAATCGCCCACCTTTTTCGAGGTGCTTTGATATTGAGCTCAGTGCGCCTGCCAGCATGTCGTCACTTAAAAAGGCCTGAAATGCATTCCCTGTCATTATGGCTAGGTCAAACTTCTTACCTAACGAAAACTGGGTTGCGTCGAGATGAAGAAAGCGCAAGTTACTCCTGCTTTTGGCTTTGTCCTTTGCGTGTTTGAGCATCCCTTCAGAAATATCAATGCCAATGGCTTCGTTGAGTTGCTCAGAGACTGGAATCGTGACAATGCCGGAACCACAACAGATATCCAGTACACTTCGAGCATTGGTTTCTTCGATTAACCTTGTGATGAAAGTAATGTCGTGATGGTAATGCTGCTCGTATTGGGCATCGTATTCAATGCCCGAACCGAACTCGGTTAAATCTTGTGTTTTCAAAAACAGTCCTTGTTTGTTACTTATTTCAGCGGTGTGACTTTTTCAGCTCTAGCATCAAGTATCGACACACATAACCAACACCAGATACGTAACCAATCACATTTTCTAAGGAAACCACTTCCAACCCCGCCTGCTGACAGAGTTGTTCAACTTCACTTTCGGTATATGCCGTATGCACGACCGATCCACTATAAGTATTTCGAGGCAAATCTTGTCCATCCGGATCGTGGTATTGAAACATCCATCGTTTCCTCCTTGATAACCAGAACGATGCTCGAATGTAACACGCAATACGCACCTAGGCACTTATTAAATAGCTAATTTTCTATGAAACGTAACCGACTGGTTATTCAGCGATAACCAGTAGAAATAGATGAAATTTTGAAAAGTACTAGCCCGTGATTCCGATGGAATTTTTAAGTGCATAAAGAAAAAATATGTCCTGATAATCTGCTTCGATTATTCAGCTAATCTTATTTCCATCATTCTATTCGCTGTATATAAAAACAATATTTAAATTAACATAACAAACCTATCGCTTATTATTTTTCATTTAAATAATGATTCTTATTGTTAATATCACTCTATAATTAAAGTGCTCAAATTCTCATGTTGTATTAACTTGAGGTTTAATTTATGAAACTAACTCCTTATTTAACTGCTGTTGTTTCGGTCAGCTGCGCTTTTGGCGCATTCGCAGCCGATGATTCAAAAGCACTTTTAGAAGATGCACTGAGTGCTGCACCACCGACTATTCGCGATAAAGTAACGGTGATGGACTGGAACAATAATGTTCTGCAAGAAGGTTCTAGCCAATACACTTGCTTCCCAACGCCACCTCAATTGGAAGGCATTGCTCCAATGTGTATGGATGGTCCTTGGATGGAATGGGCAGACGCTTGGATGAACAAAAAACCTTTCCAAGCCAAAGCATTAGGCATTTCTTACATGTTAGCGGGTGATGGAGGTGCCAGTAACACCGACCCATTTGCAGAAGGGATGACGGACGATAATCAATGGATTGTGGAAGGACCACACTTGATGATTATTACCCCAGACCAAGCGTTGCTCGACTCTCTACCAACCGACCCAAGTTATGGTGGCCCATACGTAATGTGGAAAGGCACCCCATACGCACACATTATGATTCCCGTTGGAGCGAGAAAATAAAAAAAATCCGATATTCAGTATTTTGAATATCGGATTTTTATTTCGTTATTGAGCCAACCAAATTCTCGCCAATATCCCTATCGGCGTTGTGATGCCTGTCGTAATAGAGGTCACTTCACCATTTCTTAAAATATAAATGGTTGGAGTCACGCTAATTTTCCATTCACGCATAATATCGCTTGAAGGATCGTTTATGTTTTCAAAACGATATTCTTTTGCCCGCATAAACTGCGCCACGCGCTCATTCGGCCCCGATGAGCCAGAAACGCCAACTACGGCATAGTCATCACTCAGCCAGCTCACGCTTGGGCTTACAAATTTACAAGCGGGACACCAAGTCGCCCAAAAATAAACAACGACAGGTTGTTCATGACTTTGCGCGATTGCATCGAAGTATTCACCATCGCTCAATACGGAGCTCAATGGTGGTGCCGCCTCCTGTTTGGGAATATCTTTGGTGCGATACCAATCCATCGCGATAGAAATAACGGTGACAATGAGCACCATCTGTACGATTTGAATGAGCCAGTATCGGAATGTTCTACGCTGCTTTGTCGAACTCATTGAATGGATCCCCCACTCGCTTGTTTCACGGCGCTTAAAACAACATCATCAGTCAGAATCACAGGTAACGGGATACCTTGTGGCGCCGCCGGGCCATAGACGATGTTAAACGGCACACCGTAACGCCCATGAGCTCGTAAAAAGTCAGTTACCGAGCCGTCCGGATGTGTCCAATCCCCTTTTAACGTCGCCACATTAGGACTTTGAAGCAAAGAATAAACCGGGTCTTGCCATAGAACGCCGATCTTGTTCGCTTTACACGTGACACACCAATCCGCAGTCACATCAACAAACACCACTCGCCCATTATTGACGTGCTCTTCAATCGCTGAATTAGAAAGCTTCTGCCACGCTAAGTCCTCAGGAAGCGGTGTCGCCCATTGGTCGGCAGTGACACTACCAAGTAACAGGCCACCAGCTATCAACACTAACGATGCGGTCCCCGATACAGCAAGTGCTTTCTCACCATACACTTTCTTAACTCTTGCCATCATTACTACAAAAGCAACCACAGCGATGAGTGCAATCCATAACATCGGTACATGATTTGCCATTAATGAAAGTAGCCAAACGCTGGTTGCCAACATCATTATGCCAAACACGATCTTAACGACATTCATCCATGGACCGGGCTTTGGTAGTTTTAGCGCGATACTTGGAAACACAGCGACTAAGATCCAAGGCAGTGCCATACCCAATGCTAATGCAGTAAAGGTTGCAAATAACGTTAATACGTCCGCGCCCAAGGCAAAAGCAACGGCAGTGCCTAAAAACGGTGCGGAACAAGGTGTCGCAAGCAAAGTGGCGAACATACCTTGAACGTAGTGACCCACTAGAGAGTTATCACCTTTCGATGCGAGCCATGTATTAGTACCCGATGACAGACGGATTTCAAATAACCCCAACATATTGGCGCCGAACAAAGCAGTGACTAGTACCATCAATCCTAGGAACCAAGGGCTTTGGAACTGCACGCCCCAACCGATCGCGTTACCCGTAAGCTTCAACACCAAAATGAATCCAGCTATCAGCCAGAACGAAGTGAGAATCCCCAGAGAAGAAGCGATAAACTGGGTACGAATTTGACGGCGCTCTACACCATGCGCAGCCACAATACTGCTGAGCTTCATCCCCAATACAGGCAGCACACACGGCATGATGTTCAAAATCAAACCGCCTAACAGTGCAAATAAGAAAATACTCGCTAAAGAGGTAGTTGGCAGTGACGATGTAACCGCTCCTGCTTGTGCTTGTGTTACCTCTTCGACCAGCAAGTTATCATCTTTGATAGAAACATATAACGATTGTTCATTAAGCTCTACCTCACCCAGCCAGGTATCAACCGAGTAATTTGCTGTGACGATATCACCTTCTTGCTGAAGTCCATCCAACTTGAAGCTGTAGTCACGAATCGCATCACCAACACCATCCACCAACACTTGAGGGTTTTGCCAACCTTGCGTGTTCTTTAGTTTGATTTGTAGTTTGGATTGCGTCGCATCCCAATTTGTTTGCGTGACCTCAACAAAAGGCGAAGATTGAGGAACATTGCTCACCGCTTGGGCGTAACTGAACATCACGTCTTCGTCCACTTTCAGCTCAGAAGGTAAGAACGTCAGTTGAATTTGATAGTCCGTCAACACACAAATGGTGGTGCAGGAAGAGAGCGTGAGCACTGCATCAATCATGACGGGTTTCGACGTATCGTCGATATGCAGCGTCATTGGGAACAAAGTGTCGCCTTTGTAACCGAGAGTCTCAATGCCCAATAATTCGAATTTTTGTGGATAAGGCCATTGCCAATCTACTTTGGATAAATTATGTGAATTTCTCCAATCAATAGAAGGAGCAATACCGCCCTCACCTGGCGATCGCCAGTAAGTTTTCCAGTCTCCGGTTAACTTGACATCCAAATAACCTGTAAGTGTTTTGGCTTGCGGATCTTGTTGACCCGTTAGTACAAAGCGCGTTTGCACTGGAGGATGTTGCGGGTTAGTCATCCAACCGGTATCGGTAGTTTGTGCTGAAATATTCAGAGAGAACAAACTCAACGCCAGCGTCATAAAGAACATAGACGCGAACTGAGTCAGTTTGGTAATTTGATTCATAGTAATTCCTAATAATAAAAACAAATGTGCTAAATCGCTGACGTTATTGGTCAGAAAGCACGTTTTTATTCTTGGAATACACAGAAAGTCAGATGGACTCGATACTTACGACCTATCGGCTCCGTCCAATGTTGTGCGCGAATATAAGCGCAGCACATCCAAATAGCCGACGCCAAAAGACCGACAAACAGAACAACAATAAATGCATCGATCTGATGTTGAGAAAATTGAATTAACTTTTCAGACAATTCGCATTTTCTGGTTTCTTTAGCATCAATCGACTTGACGCTCGAACCCTCATCAGTAAGTGAAACAGCAGGCGATACCGTCTCGTACTTCATAGAGCATGACGATGCAAAACCTGAATTTTGCATCAGACACACGACAACCACCCAGCCAATAATCGCTAGTAGCCATTTCACCCGTTTATGTGGCGTGTGATGTCGTTTAGTCAATAAACTCATAAGAATTCAGATAAAGTAGGAACGAAGAAGATAATACGCGAGTCGTCATAAAGCTCAAGTTGTATCCACAAAATAGCATTAAGAAGCTTCACTCACTAAGCTCTAATCTAGCTTGCCATAAATATATGCCAACTCTGCGACGGTTTTCGCTGAGAACTTTTTCAATAGGTTGGCGCGGTGTACTTCAACCGTGCGCATTGCAATGCAAAGTTCGTCAGCGATTCGAATGTTGCGCTTGCCTGCAATGATCAAACGTAAAATGTCTTTTTCTCTGGGAGTGAGCGATTCATACGCCGATTTTGCCGCCGCCATATCAAGGTTTACAGCCGACTGCGCTTGTCCCTGCAAAATGGCTTGTGCCAACTCATCTCCTTTGACTGGCTTTTGGAAAAAATTGACCGCGCCAGCTTGCAATGCATCGACCGCCATCGGGACATCACCATGCCCCGTCAGGTAAATAACAGCTAAGGGACTGTTGGCTTGATTTAAAATTTGATGGACTTGCTGACCACGAAGATTTGGCATTCGACTATCAAGAATGATACACCCCGCTTGCTGAACGTCCACCTCATCAAGGAAAGACTGCCCATCAGCAAAAGTGGTGACATTGAAGTCATGTTCTTCCAACATAAAAGCGAGCGAGTCACGCACCGATTCATCATCATCGACTACAAAAACAGGTAGCTGCTTTTCACCGCTGCTCATTGAATGCTCCTATGCCTAGTTCAGATTAGTTTTGATATGGAAACACGAGCTCAACCAAACAGCCATGTGGCGCTGTCGAGCTGATGAGAAACTCGCCACCATGCATTTCCATTACATCACGACAAATGGCTAACCCCAGCCCCAGCCCCTCTTCTTTGCTACTCACAAACGCTTGAGTTGGATTCTCTTTCTGCAACCCTGTGCCGTTGTCCAATACTCGAATGGAAAGTTGATTGACTTGGTAGTCACTATGCAGGGCAATTTTACCTTGATAACCTGACGAGTGATATTTCTCTTGGAACAAAGTACACGCATCAATCGCGTTACTGATCACATTAACTAAAACCTGTTGAACGCCCACAGCGTCGACAAGTACCGGACGGGCGTTCCCTTCTATACTGGTCACAATCGAAATATTTTGCTTCTGCATTCGAAAATGGAGCAACTCAATCGTGTCATCAATAAGAACTTGAAGATCGCACGGCGCTTTGTCGACACTGCGCTTGCGGATCAACGTTCTTAAGCGCTGAATAATTGCATCGGCTCGTTCAACTTGCCCCTGTATTTTCTCAAGCACAGGGACAATATCTTCATGAGGGCGTTTTTTGGCCAAGCGAAGTAAACCGCCTTCACTGTAATTGCGAATGGCCGCCAATGGCTGATTGAGCTCATGGGCAAGACTAGTGCCGATTTCTCCGACAATCGCGACCCTTTGTGAATGTTCTAACTGTTCACTTTTCTCTTTTAATCGTAACGATGTCTGCTCCAACGCTTGCTTACTCTTGCTAAATCGATACTCAAGCCAAAAGTGGTACGCGTTCAACACAATCACAAACATGAACAGCGCCCATGCCCATTCTTGATGACTACGCAGCCAGCGTAGAGCCTCACTCCACCAAGGTTGTTGCAACGGATGGAGATCCAACGCCTGATAAAGTTTGTCGATGCTCAGCAAGCTGACGGGGGACGTCCAACCTGACGCGCCTGCCGCAATAACCGCAGGGTGTTCAGGTGGCATCGCTAACAATACTTGCGCAATCTGTTTGGCGATCTGAGCTGAGCCGCGCTCTGTTTTGGCAAATGACCAGTTAGGATAAAGCGGTGTGGAAACAGCGCATAACGAGCGCTCGTTCGGCTGTTGATTTAAAACTCGGTAATTACTCGGTTGTAAAAGCCCTTCACTTAGCATCTGTTCCAATAAACAAGCAGGGACAACGGCCGCTTCCACATTGCCATCACGTAATTGATACAGGTTGGCATCAATAGGAAAACCAAGATAGCGGACATCAGAAAAGAAATCGTTTGGATTAAGCCCCATTTTGACTATTTGATAGCGCATCGTTAGATAACCACCAAACGCTTTTTCTGATACCGCCGCAACAGGACGTCCTGAGACATCTTGCACCGTTTGATAACTTGAATTGGCTCGAACCACCAGCGCCGAACCAATGCCGTAATTCGAGTTTTGTGGTGCTCTGCTGGTTAGCGTTGCCATCCACGACAGTGCGTATTGCCTACCCAACCGCACTGCCTGACCTGGGTTAGTTAAGATGAAATCCATGGTCTGAAACTTCACCGCTTCGCCCATTTCATCCAAGTTAAGGGGATGAAGGACAAAATGCACATCGGAAATTTGCTGATTGAGCCAATCAATGGTCGGTTGCCATCTCTGCTCGGCATAAAGATGACCACGTATAGCTAACACGCCCACTTCGACTTTTTGCTTGGCCTGTGGCTGCTCTGCTTTTTGCTCTTGCATTCCTTGCAGATCTGCTTGTTCAGAAACTGCGCCCTGAGCCAAAGATGCAAAGGCAACTAAGCAAAGAATCCAAAGCTGAAGCCACAGTGCTTTTTTCATGATGAGTCGAATCGTTCCTTCAAGAGAGTACGACAAGAATAACAGCTACCTTCCCTAAACCACATTTGTTTTAGATCAAGTTTGATCTGGGTATGTGGAAATCCACAATATAAGCCTCGCGGTGCATTTCTCACAATGGAATCAGTCAATTCAAATACAACAAAAAAGCAGGTGAGTTATGGATTCCACCAAACGTCGCTTTCTCAGCGCGGTCACAGCCGGAGCCGCGTTAATTCCAGTCGCGGGCATTGGCACGGCAACCGCGGGAAACATTATTCGAAATAACCAGTCCGCCGACCGAAAAGGACAAGTGGGGAAACGTTATGCAATGGTGGTGGATTTGCGAAAATGCGTCGGCTGCCAGGCTTGCACCGTGGGTTGCAGCATTGAGAACCAAGCGCCTATCGGCCAGTTCCGGACCACCGTAAAGCAATACGAAGTCACACTGGATGACGGTTCGAAAGCCACGCGAGAAGCAAAGGCCTTTATGCTGCCTCGGCTTTGTAACCACTGCGAAAACCCACCTTGCGTGGCTGTGTGTCCGGTTCAAGCGACCTTTCAGCGCGAAGATGGCATCGTCATGGTGGATAACAGTCGCTGCGTAGCGTGTGCGTATTGCGTACAAGCTTGCCCTTACGATGCGCGTTTTATCAATGAGGACACCCTCACCGCAGATAAGTGCACCTTCTGTGCTCACCGTCTAGAGCAAGGCCTATTACCTGCCTGCGTGGAGACCTGTGTTGGCGGTGCACGTGTAATTGGTGATTTGAATGATCCATCAAGTGAAGTCCGCCGCTTAATTGCGAAGTACCAAGACGACATCAAAGTGCTGAAACCCAATGAAGGTACCAATCCACACGTGTTTTATATCGGCATGGATGAACGCTTTACCAGCCATATCGACGGACAACCAGCTATTTACGACCCACAAGGAGATCACGCATGAACATCACCGAAGTGTTAGTCCAACCTCAAACGATGGCTTGGCTCCCGTGGGCGGTGCAGTATTTCTTCTACATCGGTTCGGCTTATGCTGCCGCTATTTTATTCCTAATCGCCCTATTATTTGAAAAACACACCAGCCACAGACTGCGCGCTGCGCTTGTGCTGACGCTGGCCATCGGCGCCATCGTGGGGCCATTAGCGTTAACTGGTGATTTACACCAACCGGGACGCGCTTGGCATTTTTACGCGCACATCACGCCGTGGTCATGGATGTCTTTAGGGTCGCTTTTCTTGCCTGTTTTCTCAGGTTTTGCGGCAATAACCGCATGGCTGTATCTCCGCCAGGATCTGATCAAATTACGTGATCAGCCAGGGAAAGTACTGCCTCTAATTTCAAAGCTGTCACTGGGTGAATGGGTGCTCTCTCGTAGAGCGATGCTTATGGTGTCCGCCATCACGGTACTATCAGGCATCACCATCGCTGTCTACACAGGCGCTGAAATTGCGGTCGTAAAATCACGCTCGTTATGGCACCAACCAGCATCACCGATTCTTTGGTTTGTTACTGCTTTTATGGGCGCGGTTGCCTTCTCTCTGCTGATTTGGCTCTTGCTGCCTAGTCAGTCAAAGACGCTAACATCTGGCGATACTAATTTACTAAAAAAATACGGTGGTTACCAGCGGTGTATTAACGCTGATACTGCTACCGATTTGGGCATCCAACAACTCTACATTTTCGCTCTATTCTAACGAACAATGGATGCACAACATTGCCTTGCTCACTTTTGTCGTTTTAGGTTGTATTTTGCTCGCCTTCATCTTCTTGCGCGATACCCAAAAGTCCGCATCAGCCAGATTTCGTCACGGCATAGGGCTCGGTTTTGTGTCTGCTGCCGCACTGGCAAGCGCATGGCTGATTCGCTGGTTTACCATCATGGAAGTACAAACCATCGCCAAGTTCGATGCAGGGCTGTATCCATACCAACTCACTATAGATGGAAATGGCTGGATAGGCATTATCGGCATGCTCGGATTATGGCTTGCACTGGCATTGCTCGGATCAGAGCTGGTTCAACCAAAACCAAATATAGAAGCAAAAGCATCATCACTCACCTTAACTGAACGCTAATCAAAGAGGATTTCATTATGGATAACAAACGCCGTCAGTTTTTGAAATCAGGCATGGCAGTGGGTGGGCTTGGCGCATTCGCTGCGGGTTACGCCACCACAACCAAACATATGGTCGAGGGTGCGCTCGAAGGCACCGCAGGAGAAAAAACGCGTGATATTCACAATGGTAATTCTCTTGAACCAGAGTACACGGTCAACAACAAAGGCAACCTGATCCCGAATCCAAATCAGCGCGTCGCTCCATCCATGTGCTTTGGCTGTTGGTCACTGTGCGGGTTGCGTGTGCGCATTGATAACCGTAACGATGAGATTTTGCGTATCACTGGCAACCCATATCACCCATTGTCTCATCAGCAACACATTCCATTCGAAACGCCAGTCAAAGATGCTTATTTAAGTTTGGCTGGAGAAGCGGGCCTTGAAGGTCGTTCAACAGCATGCGCACGTGGCAATGGGATGCTAGAAATTCGCAACAGCCCGTACCGCATCACTCAACCGCTGAAACGAGTTGGCAAACGCGGCGAAGGAAAATGGATTCCGATCAGCTACGAACAATTGATAGAAGAAGTCGTAGAAGGCGGAGATTTATTTGGTGAAGGCCATGTTGATGGCTTGCGCGACATTCGCGATTTAACAACGCCCGTTGATCCTGAAAACCCAGAATATGGCCCGAAAGCTAACCAACTGTTAATGACCAACGCCGGTAACGAAGGCCGAGACGACATCTTCAAGCGCTTCGCGTTCAACAGCTATGGTACGCGAAACTTTGGGCACCACGGTTCGTACTGCGGCTACGCATTTCGTGCTGGCAGCGGCGCATTTATGAACGACTTAGATAAGAACGCACACTTAAAGCCAGATTTCGATAATGCGGAATACATTATCTTTATCGGTATGTCGCCTGCTCAAGCGGGTAACCCTTTTAAGCGTCAGGCGCGCCAAATCGCCAATGCGCGAACAGAAGGTAGCTTGGAATACACCATCATCACACCAAGTTTGCCTGCGGGTTCATCGAGCTTGGCGGCAGGTGACAACAACCGCTGGATACCAATCAAACCAGGCACCGACTCTGCCCTCGTGCTTGGCATGATCCAGTGGATCATCGAAAACCAACGCTACAACAAAACCTTCTTGGCGCAGCCGGGGGCAAACGCGATGAAACGAGCCGGCACCGCGCACTGGTGTAATGCTACGCATCTCGTGATAAGCGATGAGCAGCACCCGAGAAACGGCACGTTTTTACGCGCGTCGGATCTGAATCTGCCATTCGAAGGCGAAGCGTTGTCTGACTCCGATCCGTACGTCATCGTGGATGAGCAAAGCGGCGAATTTGGTGTTCATACCCAAGCTGAGGAAGCGGCACTGTTTGTCGATAAAACCGTTTCGCTTGCATCGGGCGAAGTGCGCGTAAAATCGTCTCTACAAAGACTCAAAGAAGAGGCGTTCAAATACAGCCTTGCGTTCTACAGCCAACAATGTGACATCCCTGTTGAGCAAATTGCAGAACTAGCGAAACGCTTCACCAGCTATGGCACAAAAGCGGTGGTCGATACCCACGGTGGCAACATGCACACCAATGGGTTCTATAACTCGTTTACCATCATGATGCTCAATGCGTTGATTGGTAACATCAACATGAAAGGCGGCGCGATGGCGAAAGCGGGTGGCTACCCAACTTCCGCTGCGGGTCCTCGTTACGACTTCACCAAGTTTGCTGGCAAAGTCGGCCCGAAAGGCGTCTTTTTATCGCGCAGTAAATTCCCATACCACAAAACCAGCGAATACAAACGTCGCGTTGAGGCAGGTGAATCCCCTTACCCAACTCGCGCACCTTGGTATCCGTTTGCAGCGCCACTGCTGACAGAACACCTATCTGCGGCTATTGATGGTTATCCATATCGCGTAAAAGCGTGGATCAACCATATGGCGAACCCAATGTATGGTGTTCCGGGGCTAAAAACGCTACTGGAAGACAAGATTAAAGATCCAAAGCAGCTCGGTTTGATTGTGTCTGTTGATGCGTTCATTAACGAAACCACCGCGTTGTCGGATTACATTGTGCCGGACACCGTCACCTACGAAAGCTGGGGCATGGCAACGCCTTGGCACGATGTTCCGGTGAAAACCGTCACCGCTCGTTGGCCGATAGTGGAAGCGCGAACAGAAAAAACCGCCGACGGTCGCTCGATTTGCTTAGAGAACTTTCTGATTGATGTCGCTAAGAAAATGCAACTAGGCGGCTTTGGTGACAACGCAATTCAAGATGCGCAAGGGAATTGGCACGCTCTCCACAGCGCTGAAGATTTCTACTTACGTTCCGCGGCAAACTTGGCTTATGTGAAAGGCGGCGTGCCTGAAGTTTCGGCAGAAGACATTGCGTGGTCCGGCCTAGAGCGTTTAATGCCAGCCATGCAGAAGACGCTGAAAGCGGATGAGATGAAACGTGTGGCGTTTATTTTTGCTCGCGGTGGACGCTTTGAAAATGCCAGCGAAGCGTATCAAGGTCAGCTGATGAAACATAAATGGACACGACCAGTTGCGATATGGAATGAACGTGTCGGCAGCGCAAGAAACACTATGACGGGGGATTTCTACATGGGTTGCCCAACATGGCATCCACAAAAACTGGCCGACGGCACACCAATGGAAGACCAGTTCCCAAGCTCAGAATGGCCTTTCAGCCTGACTAACTTTAAATCCAACATTCACAGTGCGGTGTCCAACCTATCGCCAAGGTTGAACTCGATCAAAGGCGTAAACCCAGTGTACATCCATCCAATCGATGCCGAACGCGCAGGCATTAAAACGGGAGATGAGTTTGTTATCGAAACTCCATCTGCAAGCACCAAAGCACTTGCGATGATAGTCAGCGGAATTCGCCCTGGCACACTCGGATTTGAACATGGGTTTGGTCATACCGAGTTAGGACAACGCTCACACTGGATCGGCGATAAACAGCAACCAGTAAAAACTCGCAACCAAGATGGCGTCAACATTAACGACATTGGCTTAATTGACCCAACCCGAGAAGGCAAAGGCGTGTTGTTGGATTGGGTGGTAGGAGCCGCGGCTCGCCAATCATTACCCGCCAAAATACGCAAGGCGTAACGCTGCAAGTTAAAATGCCTCTACCTTATAAGAGCTGCCATTTAGCAGCTCTTCACATCCTCTAAATATGTGGAAATCCACAATACCTTTCCTTATTGACAAGGCCGACAATATCGTCCCAGTGACTACCAAGTAGCACTTGGACATATTAATAAGAATTAAAGTGAGTCAGCATGTCAAAGATTCTTCCAGTGGTGACAGCCTATTTGCTAGCCACCACTATGGGCGCAAGCGCCTCGTCTATTCCGGAAAAAGCCAGCGTATGTAGCGGTTGTCACGGCCAAGATGGCATGGGACAGCCAAATATCGCTCCGATGATCGCTGGTTTAAACGCGAATTATCTCAACACTCAAATCGAACTATTCCTTAGTGGTGAACGCCAAAATGTGGTCATGCAAGGCATGGCGAAGGAGCTTAGCGATCCTGCCGTTCGTAAAGAAGTCATGGATTACTTTGCTAACCTCCCGAGCTACGAGTTCACTAACCCAGAGCAACGCGGCGACCAAGCCGACATTCGTAACCCGTATCGTAAATTAATCTTCCAAGGTGATTGGGATAGAAACATTCCAGCTTGCGCGACTTGTCATGGAGCCAGCGGAATGGGCGTCGACAAATTCCCTCGCCTCGCAAGCCAACATGCTGATTACTTAAAAACGCAATTGATGGCATGGAAAAACGGCACTCGCAATGGTGACCCGCTCAATATGATGGGCACTATCGCGAAAAATCTCACTGACGAAGAGATTGAAAACCTTTCCTACTACTTTGCCTCATTACGTTACTAGGAGCAGACATGAAACGTTTCTATTCTTTGTTCGCATTACCTCTCATCTCTGCTGCTACTTTGGCCAACGAGCCACTGCCGGATCGTCAAACTGAACTGCCCGCGGTGAAAAAAGAGAGTCACAGTGAATATTTGCAGCCTCGCGATCTGAGTAAAATTCCAAACACCGTATTTGGTGAGCAAGTAAAACGTGGTTACTCGCTCTTTGTTAACTCGCAACAGATGCGCGGCAAATATGTTGGCAATGAGCAAAACTGTGTGAACTGCCATATGGAAGCAGGACGAAAAGCCAATGCAGCACCGCTGTGGGCGGCTTACATGGCCTACCCTGCTTATCGTAAGAAAAACGATCGCGTAAACAGTTATGCTGACCGTATCCAGGGTTGCTTCGAATACTCCATGAACGGTAAAGCGCCCGCTTACGATTCGCCAGAAATTGTTGCCCTTAGTGCTTACGCCTACTGGTTAGCGATGGGCGGCTTGCTTGACAAACATGGTATGGTGGATGAACCCATTCCAGAGCTAGATGCTAAAGCGTTGCAAGTTGGTGGAAAAGCAAAAGACTTCCCGTTGCCCGAAGCCATCGCACAAGCATTACCAATTGAAGAACGAGGTAATCTCTCTGGACGTGGTTACCCAAAAATCGCCGCCCCTGAGCAAGAACCATCACCAGATCGAGGCGCACAGGTCTACGAAAAGAATTGCGAAACTTGCCATCGCGCCGACGGCTCGGGTATCAAAGGCACCGACGGCCATTCATACATTCCTCCGCTTTGGGGCGAATTTGCGTATAACTGGGGTGCAGGTATGCACCGGATTAACACCGCGGCCTATTTTATTTACGAAAACATGCCGCTTGGGAAAAGTGTCCAGTTAAGCAAACAAGAAGCGTGGGATGTCGCGGCATACGTCAATAGCCACGAGCGTCCACAAGATCCTCGATTTAAAGGCAACGTGAGCGCAAACGCAGAGAGATATCACCAACATCAAGGCTATTACGGAAAAACACTTAGTGGTAAGCAAGTCGGCTCGAATGCTTTCAAGAGCGGTACCATCGAGTAAAAAACAACCGTTCATCTTAAATACCAGTGCTCCCACCTCCCTGCTCAGGTTCTCTGAGCAGGGGTGTTTTACTCTCCTGAAGCAATTCACTTACCCTCTCCAAACCAGCAACGTTAAGTGGTTTTCGGCTTCCAACATACCCATCTTCTCAGTAAAATAGTGCGCCAAACGCAACTTTATTTATATCTTAGAGCTTCCATATACTATGATGCCAAAAGTAAGAAACTCGTAAACTCCTGAATCAAAACAAGCGTGCCTAATGAAAAAAGAGTATTCTTAGGACAAATGAATCCAAAACCTACCCGATGAGTATTCAACCTAATTCCCGTCAGTTAATTTCATGCGAAGAGTGCGGCCTTGTTGTTCGTATTCCCGATATCGATCAAGGGCAAAAAGCTCAATGTCCTCGATGCGCGCATTCTCTGACAAAAGTGAATGCTAAACCCTATCAAAGCGTGATCGCCATTTCATCGGCATGTTTGATCATGTTGGTGTTAAGCATTTCTTTCCCTTTTATGTCGTTCAGTGTGCAAGGGCTATCGCAAGAAATCACCTTATTGCATGCAGCCAAAATGCTGGCTGAATTTCAAAATGTACTTTTAGGTGTGTTGCTTCTCGCAACGGTCGTCGTATTGCCTGCTATCTATGTCGGTCTCATTCTCTTTCTTCATCTCGAAGCATTAAAAGCGCGTAAACATACGCCATCCAAAAAACAGCAACGAATGGCGAAAGTTTTATGTCGCCTTCTGTTTCGAGTCGAACCCTGGCTGATGGTCGATGTATTCTTGATTGGCGTATTAGTCAGCTTAATTAAAATCGCTTCTCTGGCAGACATTGGAATGGGGACTTCATTCTGGGCGTTCTGCGTTTATACCGTACTGGTAGTCAAATGTATTTCTATGGTTGACAAAAGCTGGCTCTGGGGACACTTCATTCCAGCCATCGTGCTGCCCGATGTAAATGAGGGCGATACGCACCATAACCACAACCATATTGGTTGCCATACGTGTCACCAACTCAACCCAATTGAAGCGAAAAAGCACCAATACTGCATTCGTTGTAAAAGCCCTATTCATAAATACAACCCAGCAGATAATTTACAAAAAGCTTGGGCGCTTTTGTTTGCGTCAGTCATTTTCTATATCCCCGCGAACCTCTACCCTATGATGTATACCGTAAGCCTTGGACATTCAGAAGGTTCAACTATCATGGAAGGGGTAATACTGCTTTGGCATTTAGGTTCTTACCCTATTGCGATGGTAATTTTCTTTGCTAGCGTATTCATTCCAATGGCGAAAATGCTGGCACTCGCGTGGCTGTATTACAATGCGCAAAAAGCGCGATATCTTCCTCCTGAAGAAAGTATTTCACGCTTAAAGATATACCGCTTAACTGAGTTTATTGGTCGTTGGTCCATGATCGATATCTTTGTCGTTGCCATCTTAGTTGCACTGGTTCAGTTGCAAAACTTAATGGCGATTTATCCAGGCCCTGCTGCGCTCTCTTTCGCGGCAGTGGTCATTTTCACTATGCTTTCTGCAATGATATTTGACTCACGTTTGTTGTGGCAGTTGCCACAAAACGAAGTGCAGGAGCCGATTTCTGACAACTTAAACGAGAAAGCCAAATATGAGTGATGAGAACAACGTAACCGCTCAAATAAAACCGCAAAAGCAGATTTCTGCGATCTGGATTGTCCCGATCCTTGCGCTAGCCATGGGAGCGTGGATGCTGTTCCAATACATCAACAGCACAGGCCCACAAATTACTCTCCAACTGCCGACCGCAGATGGGATTGAGGTTGGTAAAACCGAGATCCGAGCATTGAATGTTAAAGTCGGTCTGATTACCGAAGTCACTCTCAGTGAGAACTATGATCACATCATCGCCAAAGCGCAGATGAATAAAGACGCGGAGCGCATGCTGCGAGATGACACGATGTTTTGGGTGGTGAAGCCTCGAATTGGCCGTGATGGCGTTTCAGGTTTAGAGACCTTGCTCTCTGGCGCTTACATCCAACTTCAGCCGGGTAAATCCAAAGTAGAAAAGGAGCACTTTACGGTATTAGATGTGCCACCGGTCGCTTCTCCTGATGCAGAAGGCCTGCGTCTTGTATTAACGCACCGCGAAGCTGGCAAACTAGGTGTTGGTGACCCGGTTATTTATAAAGGCTTTACCGTTGGTCGTGTAGAGAAAACCAGCTTTGATGTTGATACTCGCAAGGCGCTGTATCAACTCTTTATTTTCAAACCTTATGACAGTTTAGTGCGCACTCGTACTAAGTTTTGGCTGAATTCTGGTGTTGATTTACAGCTCAATGCCGAAGGGTTTGAAGTTAAGTTTGGCTCGCTAGAGAGCATGCTAACGGGTGGCGTTACCTTCGATACTGTTCCAGGCCTTGAGTCCGGTGAACCACTCACAGAAGACATGGTTAACTTCCGCTTATACGATGATATTAAGCAGCTGAGAGAGGGTATGTACGATGACTACATTGAGTTCGTCATGTTATTTGATGAATCTGTCCGTGGCTTAAAAGCGAATGCGCCTGTTGAGTACCGCGGTCTTCGTATTGGTACCGTAACGAGAGTACCGATGCGTTTACCAACACCAGAAGAAAACTTCTCTGCGAAAAAAATTCCTGTTTTGGTGCGCGTTGAGCTCGGTCGAGTGTACGGAGATTTAGAATCCCAATCTTTATCTATGTTCAAAGAGAAGTTGAAGGAAGAGTTTGCTCGCGGTCTCCGTGGCACCTTAAAGACTGGTAACTTGTTAACTGGCGCGCTTTATATTGATGCAGACTTTTATCCTAATGATGATCAGTACGTTCCAAGTGAATTTGAAGGTTTAGATGTTTTCCCAACCATGCGTGGTGGTTTTGCCCAAGTCCAGCGCCAAGTCAATGACTTCCTAAATAAGATTAATAGCTTACCAATGGAAGAAACGCTTAACTCTCTCAATTCAACGTTAAAAACGTCGGAAAAGACGTTGGCGTCAGCAGAACGTGTCGCGGACAGTATTGATAAACTTTTAAATCAAAAAGAGACGCAAGAGATCCCAACAGATATTCGCCAAAGCTTGCAGCAGTTGCAAAAAACACTCGATGGTTATGGACCAAACTCAACCATGTACAATGAAATGGAAGCCACGCTCAAAGAACTAGAAAGCGTGATGACAGAGTTTAAACCCGTACTTAAACAGCTAAACGAAAAGCCAAACTCTCTCGTGTTTGGAGAAGATGAAATCAGTGACCCAATCCCAGTTAAAGGCCAAAACTAATGAAACGAGTATTCTTTTTGTCTATCGCGCTATTTGTCGGTCTAACGGGTTGCAGTAGCACTCCAGAAACTAAAGGGGCTTTGTACCTTCTACCTAAGGCGGAACCAGTGACTCTGAGCTCTTCTGATATCTCACAGCGCCCTACTTTAGTTGTTCGTCCAGTAAAACTGGCAAGTTATTTAAACGACAGTGGTATCGTTTACCGAACCTCTGAGACTCAAGTTATCCAGGCAAGAAACAATCAATGGGCGCATAGTATTTCCGAGCAAATCACTCAGAGAGTCGTCACAGAACTACGCCACAAACAGACTCATTACTGGCCGACTGAAATGAACAACCTGTTGGATCAAAATGGTGAAGCCAAACTACAGCTTACGTTAAATAAATTTAATGGTAGCTACAAAGGAAATATCGAAATTGAGGGGGAATGGTTACTCATTAATGCTGAAGGTAAGGTAGAAAAGAGTGCACCAATACAAATCTCTCAGCCTCTACAGGACGAAGGCTATGGAGCACTTGTCGACGCACTATCCGTCGGGTTGGAAGAACTGACTTCGGACATTGCCAAAAAAATCTAAGATCGATGTTAATTACAGGGAAGCAAGTTGCTTCCCTTTTTTGTGCTGCGAGAAGTTTTCCGATCGAAATAGATGTAGATAATCAAGCGAGACAAATTGATCTTAGTCAGACTGCAATCCGTTCTTTGGTGCTACTCTACGGCAAAATATAAAGCCCCATCCTATGACCTTATGTAAGGTCTTGTTGATAAGGTTCTTGAGTAGCAATGTCGATTAACATTTCCGATTTAACCACCGCCCTAAATAAGGTGGAGCATATTCATAAAGTTCAGCTTGAAAATGTGCATCAGTTCTTTAAAGCAAACGAAGCTTTCTCGGTAAAAACGTTCAGCCAACTTATATCTAGTGACTCACTTGATGAGCGATTTAAAACCATCGACAAGGCCTTCTCTTTGCTTGGTGATGTGAAAACCTACCTTTTAGAAGCGTCTTACTTAGTTAAGTAAAAATAAAAAAGCCCCTGTAACTTAATTACCGGGGCTTTCATTTGTATCGCCGCTAAGTTGTGGAGTTACAACTTGTAGCGATCATCAATAACCGTTGTCTCTGGGAAGGTTTTACCCTCGTCCATCGCTTCCTCAGTCTCTTCTTTTACTTTGGTATCGATCCAGAAATTACCAATATCCATTGGATGAAGCACCCATTCTGTCGCTTTTGTCATGCCATCTTTAGGAATTTTAACCCAGCGCCAATGTGCAACTCGAGAATAAGGCACCATGTATCCAGGAACGATGATATTCGCTTTGCTGACATAGTTTTGGATTTGATGCGATAAATCGTAACGCTTCTCCTGATCAAACTCAGAGTCATAAGCTTCAATCAACTTGTCCAACTCAGGGCTGCTGTAGTTGGTGTGAGCATTCGTTTGTGGTCGATTCGCATTATCCGAGTGTAGATATTCCCAATACGCAGGAATCTCACCAGAACCCATATTCAAGAACGCTAACTGATGCTTTTTCTCAAGAATGTACTTAAACGCAGATGAACCATCAACCAAGTTTAACGTGAACTCAAGACCAGCAAGTTTCGCTTGCTCTTTCAAATACGCAATACGCGGTGTCCAAGAGTTGTATCCATAGGTGATAGCAAAGCTCAAGCGTTGGCCCTTGTCGTTGACACGGATACCATCTGCGCCAACTTTGTTAAAGCCCGCTTTTTCGAAATGTTTAACCGCCGCATCGGCATCAAACTTAGGCGGTGTATTGTTAGGATCATCGTATTCGCCATGACCAAAGCCGAGTCCATGTGGTTTACGTGAATAATCTCCACGCATGATATTTTCAATCATGCCATCATAGTCAGTGGCTGCCATAACGCCTTTACGCACTTCTAGGTTATCCAACATCGGCATCGCGGTGTTCATCCAAAGGCCACCAGCGCCTTGTGGTGCTTCGTTAAAGCCCCAGTACTTTTGGATATAGCCTTTTTTGTACACATCACTATCGGTTTTATCATGCCAAAAGCTTGGTAGCACCATCTCAAAGTAATCTAAGTTACCTTTTTCAAAGTGCTTCATGGCAATATCAGGATCGCGAATCACCTTAATGCGGACTTTTTCTACGTTGTAACGGTTTTTATAGTAGCGGTTGTTATACCCCCACCAATCTTCGCCCACGTGTTTGAATGTCACGCTCTTACCTTTCTTCACTTTATCAATGTAGTAAGGCGCCGCAGTTGGCTCAGATTTAAAGTTGAACTTTCTGACGAAGTTATCAGGCATGCCATCGTTATTTGCGTCCTTTTCTCCTTCAAAGAAGTGTTCCGGACGAGGCTGAAAACCATTACTCGGCATGTTAATCATAACCATGAGCGAGTCATGACTTTGAGCTACAGCAAGATTGACTTTGATCGTGTAGTCGTCAATTTTTTCAACACCGACAACGCTGTTCGTGAAGAAGTCGTTGTACCACGGGTCGATAATGTCTTTTGACGTGTAGTACTTCATCATAAAGACGTAATCATCTGCCGTAATTTTTTCACCATCTGACCACTCGGCCGTTTCATCAAGCTTAAAGAATACGGTTTTGTTGTCCTCTCCAAATGCCCATGACTTAGCAAGTTGGGGGATCCATTTACCAGTATTTGGATGACGCTGAGCAAGCTTTGGTGAACCATCCATTAAATATTGGCGCAAGCCGGAGTTCGCATCTGGACCAACACTTCGTAATGTCTGAGGAAAGCTCTGAATGTAAGTACGATAAGTACCACCTCGTACCGCTTCTTCAGAGGCGAACAGAGGTTCATTGTTATTTGAAATCCATTCTATATCAGCAGGTAGCTCTGCCGCACTCAGTTGAAAACTGGCAGCGGTCAGTGTTGCAAGTACTGAAAATGGCAGTTTTTTAGTCATGTTTCTTCCTTGTTGTGTTTGCGATTAAGGTCGTAGCAAGGAAGACGGAGTGTGAAAGCTGCAAATAGAAAATACGCAGATAGGAAATAATAGGAGCGTAATATGAAGTGACTTCCTGCCAGCTTCTATATTAATTTCAAAGAGTTTCACTAGGTCATCCTAGACCTTACAACGCAGTGAATGCATCCTCGCCATAGTATTCTTTAGGCTTTTGTAACGCAAGTCATCAATAATACATGGTCGCATTTTCTATGCATCACAGTGAGTTATGTTACAAAAGTGTGATCGATACAGTACCAAGCCCTACTTTTCTCATAATAAACCGTAGAACCTTTATCCGAATAAGCTCCCCCCTACACCAATTAAAGCAAGCAAGTAAGCGAGCAGATATAACTGGTTAAAATGAGCAGTTACTTACTACGGTTGGTATTTTTATTAGATACAAAAAAGGTGAGGCATCACAGCCTCGCCTTTCTTTATACAATACAAGACTGTGCTTACATACTAGACAAGCTATCATTGATCGATTTCAACACTGCAGCAGGATCCACAGCTTGAGTAATTGGACGCCCAATAACAAGATAGTCAGAGCCTGACTGAATAGCCTCTACTGGTGTCATGATACGGCGCTGGTCACCTTGCTCAGAGCCAGCAGGTCGGATTCCTGGTGTAACTAACTTAAAGTCTTGACCAAGTTCGCTCTTAAGCAATGAAGACTCTTGAGCTGAACATACGACACCATCTAAACCAGCGTTTTTGGTCAATGTCGCCAGACGAATAACTTGATCCTGAGGCGCAATGTTCAAACCAATACCCGCTAAATCACTTTGTTCCATACTGGTTAGTACCGTTACTCCAATCAGAAGTGGGCGATCTTTACCGTATGGCTCAAGAATTTCACGTGATGCCGTCATCATGCGCTCACCACCGCTCGCATGCACATTCACCATCCAAACCCCTAATTCCGCGGCTGCGCGGACCGCCTTAGAACACGTATTTGGAATATCGTGAAATTTCAAATCCAAGAAGACTGAGAAACCACGTTTGTGGAGTTCACGTACGAAATCAGGACCAAATAGCGTAAACATTTCCTTGCCAACTTTTAGGCGACATGACGCAGGATCAATTCTATCTACAAACGCAAGTGCGTCTGCTTGGTTATCATAATCCAGTGCGACAATAACTTTTTGGTCGATCATTTCATCTCCTAACTATTTTGGTTCTTATTAAATAAAAAGTTAAAAAAATGCAGCGGACAGAAACTCTGTCAGCTGCATTAAAATTATTCACCATCCAATCCGCGGATTGGCTTGATCCGTCCCCCACCCTTTACAGGATGGGCAGTGCCAATAAAGGGAATGAGTAGAAAACCCACACTTCCGGCATCGGTAGTGTGGTTTCACTTTTAACTGTTCACCCACCATCGCTTGTAGCGTCGATAGACTGTCCTTCGCGCGACCGTCTTCTGCTTCAGCAATGTGGTAGTCAATTAATCGATAAAAGCCCTTCATGGTTGGATTTTTCAGCAGCTGTTTGGTCAGCAGCTCTTGTGCAGCCCCGACGTTCTCGTGGTGAGCAACCAACTGAGCCAACATTAACTCGGCTGATACGCCTGCTTTCTTATCAATACAAGCTCGCAGAAACTCTACAAGTTCATCTTCCTGGCCCAAATGATGGTAGCACTCTGCAATGGTTGGTAAGACATCGCTGATAAAGTCTTTGTCTTGCTCAAGCACACCCGTCAGGTATTTTATCGTGTGTTTATAATCTTCAGACTCTAGATAAATTCGTCCCAAAGCAATACTCGCTCGAACACACTTTGGGTCTTCTGCTAGGGCTTTTTTAAAGTGCTGTATTGCCTTATTAGTATTACCATCGGCTTGGTCGAGCATTGCAATTTCACACCAAAAATGAGCAATATTCGCACGCATTCTGGAGCGTTTATTACCCAACTTAGCCAATTGATTGGCGTAATAAATTGCTTTTTCCCATTCACGCGTTTGTTGGTAAATGGTTACCAATTGCTGAAGTGCTGCTTCTTTGTAGTCTGGCTCTTCGACTAACTGTTCGAAGATTTTCTCTGCACGATCGAGAAAACCAGAGACCATGTAATCTTTCGCCAACTGTTGAAGTGCAAGATTCTTTTGATCCAGAGTTAAGCCAGAGCGAGAAATGAGATTTTGGTGAATTCGGATTGCACGGTCGACTTCGCCACGAGACCGGAATAGGTTACCCAACGCAAGGTGAGTATCGATGGTCTCGTTATCAACTTGGAGCAATTCAATAAAGTGATCGACAGCCTTATCTGATTGGTCAGAGAGCAGCAGATTAAGACCCGTCATATACTGACGAGAGATTTGATGAGATTGCTTCTGCTTGTCTTGCTGAGCGCTGCGATGCCCCATATACCAGCCATACGCAGCAGCTATAGGCAACAACAAGAAGAGTAGTTCAAGCATTAAAGTTAAGCCTTATCCTTATGCCTGTTTTTCTATGGCTGGCTTATCAGCAGGTTTGTTTGCATCTGTAGGTTCGTACTTTTTCAGTTTTTTCTTTAAACGACGAACTTGTAGCTGAGTTTTCAGCTGGATACTACCAAAGATAACCCACGCTAAAGCAAAGCCAACCACAAATACCACACCTAATAGTGTAGATAAGTGGAACTCTCCTTTGGCTAGAAGATAGTTAAAAGTCACGAGCTCTTGGTTTTGGGAACCTAACGCCAATGCAATTAAAAAGAGAGCTAAAACAGCAACGATTTTTATAATTTTCATTTACATCACCCTTCTAGGAGTAAGTCGGTAAGATTATGCAGGAAAATGCTTCTTCAGACTACGTATATTAGCAATAATCTATACCCAAGTAACCTCAAGATGCTTAGTTTGTAGACACGCCTAGAAGTTAAAGTTACTTGGGTGTAGAAAGCTGCAAAGAAAACAGCCAGAATCAACAGCTCGCTTCGTAAACTGCTTGGATACATTACAAAAAAGCGGCATACACAAACGTATGCCGCTTTTTTCAAACTAATAAGAGTGCGTTAGCCAATATTTACACGCTCACGAAGCTCTTTACCAGGTTTGAAATGTGGAACGTATTTACCTTCCAATTCCACTTTATCGCCCGTTTTAGGGTTACGACCTACGCGAGGCTCGCGGTAATGAAGAGAAAAACTACCAAAGCCGCGGATCTCGATACGGTCACCGCTCTCTAGCGTAGAGGCCATGTGCTCTAAAATATCTTTTACAGCATCCTCTACCTCTTTCGCTGATAAGTGTGTTTGCTCAGCGCAGAGTCTTTCAATCAGTTCAGACTTAGTCATAGTTGCCCTCTTTGAGTATCTTTATCACTTATTATAGTAAGTAATACTAATTCCAACAAACACTTGCTGACAATTCTAGACAAATTTTATGCAAAATGCGCAATGAAGAAATGCCTTTTATTAAGATAGTTTACCGTCATTAGTATTACTACTTAAATATGCTCAAATATAAAAAAGGAGCCTTGCGGCTCCTTTTTTGCTTAAGCGAGTATATTATTCGCCTTTAGCAGCTTTGAAAGCGTCAGCCATTGCGTTACCGAATGCATTGTCATCTTGCTTGTTGATAGATGCCATTGCTTCTTGCTCGTCAGCTTCGTCTTTAGCTTTGATAGATAGGTTGATTACGCGGTTCTTACGGTCTACACCTGTGAACTTCGCTTCAACAACATCACCAGCGCTTAGGATTAGAGAAGCATCTTCTACGCGATCGCGAGATACTTCAGAAGCACGGATGTAACCTTCAACGCCTTCTGCGATTTCAACAGTAGCGCCTTTAGCGTCAACAGCAGTTACAGTAGCGTTAACTAGAACACCTTTCTTGTTGTCAGCAACGTAAGCATTGAATGGGTCGTTTTCCATTTGCTTGATGCCTAGAGAGATGCGCTCACGCTCAGCGTCTACTGCTAGAACAACTGCAGAGATCTCGTCGCCTTTCTTGTACTCACGTACAGCTTCTTCGCCAGCAACATTCCAAGAAATGTCAGATAGGTGAACTAGACCGTCGATGCCGCCTTCTAGACCGATGAAGATACCGAAGTCAGTGATAGACTTGATCTTACCAGTAACTTTGTCGCCTTTAGCTTGTGCTTCAGCGAATGACTGCCATGGGTTAGCTTTACACTGTTTCAGACCTAGAGAGATACGACGACGTTCTTCGTCGATTTCAAGAACCATAACCTCAACTTCGTCGCCAACATTAACAACTTTAGAAGGGTGGATGTTCTTGTTAGTCCAATCCATTTCTGAAACGTGAACTAGACCTTCAACGCCTTCTTCGATTTCAACGAAGCAGCCGTAGTCAGTTAGGTTAGTTACGCGACCAGTTAGTTTGTGACCTTCTGGGTAACGCTTAGCGATTGCTACCCATGGATCTTCGCCTAGTTGCTTAAGACCTAGTGATACGCGAGTACGCTCACGGTCGAACTTAAGAACTTTAACTTGGATCTCGTCACCAACGTTAACGATTTCAGATGGGTGCTTAACGCGCTTCCAAGCCATATCAGTGATATGTAGAAGACCGTCAACGCCACCTAGGTCAACGAACGCACCGTAGTCAGTAAGGTTCTTAACGATACCTTTAACTTCAGAACCTTCTTGTAGAGTTTCTAGAAGCTCGTCACGCTCAACGCTGTTTTCAGATTCGATAACAGCACGACGTGAAACAACTACGTTGTTACGTTTTTGGTCAAGTTTGATAACTTTGAACTCTAGCTCTTTGTTTTCTAGGTGAGCAGTGTCGCGGATTGGGCGTACGTCTACTAGAGAGCCAGGAAGGAAAGCACGGATACCGTTTAGTTCAACAGTGAAACCGCCTTTAACTTTACCGTTGATGATACCAACAACAGTTTCAGCTTCTTCGTAAGCTTTCTCAAGTACGATCCAAGCTTCGTGACGCTTAGCTTTCTCACGAGAAAGTTGAGTTTCACCGAAACCATCTTCAACAGCGTCTAGAGCTACGTCTACTTCAGCGCCAACTTCAACTTCAAGTTCGCCAGCAGCGTTCTTGAACTGTTCAGCAGGGATAGCAGATTCAGACTTAAGACCAGCGTCAACAAGAACGAAACCGTTCTCGATAGCTACTACAGTACCTTTAACGATGCTGCCTTGTTGGAATTCTGTTTCGTTTAGAAACTCTTCAAAGAGTTGAGCAAAAGATTCAGTCATTTAGTTAATCTTCAATAAATTAAACGTCCACGGGTATCCTACCGCATGGGGTTATTAAATTCGCCAGTCATCATCCTTGCGACCAACGCTCTTAGTCTAGCCGAGTATCATTACTCAGCTAGCTTCGATTCGATATATTGTAGTGCCTTTTCTACTACTTCGTCGATAGTCATCGACGTAGAATCTAGCACAAGCGCATCCTCAGCAGGGCGTAGTGGCGCCACTGGGCGGTTACGATCTCGGTCGTCACGCTCTTGGATCTCGCTTAAAAGGTCAGCAAATTTAACATCTAACCCTTTCTCTTGCAACTGTTTAAGGCGTCGATTTGCACGCTCTTCTGCGCTCGCATCAAGGAAGATTTTCGCTTGTGCACTTGGGAATACAATTGTGCCCATATCACGACCATCAGCCACTAGGCCCGGAGCGGCCTCAAATGCACGCTGACGACGTAATAATGCTTCACGAACACGTGGCAGAGCCGCAACTTTAGATGCTGCCATACCCGTTTCTTCTTTGCGAAGCTCCCCTGACACATCTTCGCCTTCTAGAACGACCTTAACTAAGTCACCCTCTGCGATAAATTGAACGTCTAGGTGTGTTGCCAGTGGGACAAGTGCGTCTTCTGACTCTGTGTCGACACCGTGGTGAATCGCAGCGAGTGCAAGTACACGATAAATTGCGCCAGAATCTAAGAGTTGGAAACCCAACTTTTTCGCCAGCAACATACATAAAGTGCCTTTACCTGCACCACTAGGTCCATCTACGGTTACAACCGGAGTTTGAGAGGACATGTTCTTCTCCACCTATAGTTTCTTTTCAGCAATTTGCTCGGTTTTCGAGGCGCGCATTATACGGGTAATCGCCCTTTGGAGCGAGGAAAAATGTCGTGTAAAGCATTACACCTAATGCGCAATTGGATTCATCAATAAACATAAGGTTCAACAAAAACGGCGAGAGCTTCCACCCTCGCCGTTTCAAATGTCATGATCTTAGGTTCGATTAAACAATCGGTTTTTGACCACGCTCAGCTAACTTTAAGATCACACTGTCAGCAACTTTGCCCGCGACACCTGCTAGCTTGTCTGCCAGTTTTTTCTTCTGCACATAATGCACAGAAAGTACGGTTTTATCTTTGCATGCCGCAACAACGATATCATCAGATGTACTAATATCATCCACCAAACCAAGCTCTTTCGCTTGTGTACCGAACCAGTGCTCACCTGTAGCTACTTTGTCTAGGTCCAAACTAGGACGACGCTCGCGAATGAAGTCTTTAAACAAGACATGGGTTTCTTCAAGCTCTTGCTTAAACTTATCGCGCGCTTTATCGGTATTCTCACCAAACATCGTTAGCGTGCGTTTATATTCACCCGCGGTTAGTTGTTCGTACTCAATGTCATGTTTCTTCAACAGTTTGTTGAAGTTAGGAATTTGTGCGATAACGCCAATAGAACCCACAATTGCAAATGGTGCAGAAACAATCTTATCTGCTACACATGCCATCATGTAACCGCCACTTGCCGCAACTTTGTCAACAGAGATAGTCAGAGGAAGACCCGCAGCTTTGATTCGGTCCAGTTGAGAAGAGGCAAGGCCGTAGCCATGAACCATACCACCGCCAGATTCTAAACGAAGTAATACTTCATCACCTTCACGTGCGACAGCCAAAATAGCAGTGATCTCTTCACGTAGAGACGCGACTTCTTTTGCATCTATGCTACCGTTAAAATCAAGAACAAATAGGTGTGGTTCACGCTTGCTATCTAATGAACCGTCTTTGCTCGCTTGTTTGATTTCTTTCTCGCGAGATTTGTTCTTCTCTTTTTCTTCTTTTTTGACGGCTTTATCTCGAGCCTTGATGAAAGCATCGTCATGCAAATGATGCTCTAACTGTTCAACAGATTGTTTGTGTTGCTCTGAAAGGTTGGTAATCTCTAACTCCCCTTTCGCCGCACCCGATTTGCCACCAGCCGATTTTGCAATAATGAGCAGAACAATTATCGCAGCAACCACCGTGATAATTTTGGCCAGAAACAGACCATAATCTAATAAAAATTCCAACGAGAGCTCCTTTATCTCATTTCAGATGACGTTAGTATGTTACGCAGAAACATCAGCGAGAAGGCAGCGCGGTTTGTAACCACTTGTTCTGATTGATAGCATACCTAACGAAAGTTCTGGAATTGGTATAACACATGAATTGGTGTATTGTAACCATCTTGTCACGATTACCAAGATTTTCCATTGAGAAACAGGCGTTTTTTAGCGTCAATTAACTATCATGGACCCTCTACAATAATAAGGATTTATCGCCGTGAACTACTCCGTTTCAGCTGATGCTCTAAAAGGTAAAGTCATTCTTGTTACTGGCGCTGGTAATGGCATCGGCCGTCAAGCCGCGCTTTCTTATGCCGAGCACGGTGCAACTGTTATTCTTTTGGGTAGAAATGTGCAAAACCTTGAATCTATCTATGATGAGATTGAAGCAGCTGGCTACCCACAAGCTGCTATCATTCCTCTGGATCTCAAGGGCGCAACTAAGCAAAATTACATTGATATGGCAGAGACAATCGAAGGACAGTTTGGTCGTTTGGATGGCCTATTACACAACGCAGGTGTCTTGAGTTCGCTGTGCCCATTTGATCAAATCAAAGAGGAAGATTTCGACGATATCATGCAGATCAACGTGAAAGCAGAAGTGTTAATGACTCAAGCACTACTGCCTGTGATGCGTAAATCAGAAGCTGGGCGTATTATCTTTACCTCTTCGACCGTCGGCCACTCTGGCCGCGCATTCTGGGGGCCATACGCTATCTCTAAATTTGCCGTAGAAGGCATGATGCAAGTTTTAGCTGACGAGCTGAGTGATACACCGATCCGCGTTAACGCAATTAACCCTGGTGCAACTCGTACTCGCATGCGTGAAAAAGCATACCCGGGTGAAGATGCAAATACTCTCAAAACGCCATTGGATCTCATGCCGCTATATTTGCACTTAATGGATCCAGCGGTTACCGATGTGAATGGTCAGTGCATCGACGCTCAACCGAAGCGTAAATAACGAATTCAGGTTACCTCACATAATCGATTGAAAAGGCAGCAAACGCTGCCTTTTTTCATTTCTCTCTTCATAAAAATCTTGCGACTTTCTGCCATAGAAATATACTGTACATATATACAGGTATTTATTATGCACGATATTATTCAGCACTTAAAAAGCCAGCACCTTGTTTGGCAAGCAAATTTAACGAAAACAGATCCTCAGCAGTTGCGGACTAGTTCCGGGTTTTCTGAATTAGATGATTTGCTCGGCGGAGGCTTTCCACCTCATGGCGTAGTGGAGATGGAATCTATTGGTAGTATTGGTGAATTGCGTTTGCTCGCTCCTTATTTAAAAGCCACCCAGACCAATGGTGTGACTGCATTTATTCAACCTCCCGCGTTAGTGAATTCTCTGTTCTTACACTACATCGGTTTGGATATAAACCAAGTGTGGGTCGTTAATCCAGCTCATCCCAAAGATGCTCTTTGGGCTGCAGAGCAATGTCTGAAAAGTGGGGTATGCAGTAATGTTTTGTTATGGCAAGAAGAGCTTGAAATACATCAAGTGAAACGCTTACAGGTAGCGAGTGAGCAAGGCACTTGTCCTCTATTCATGCTCAAGCCTAATATGACAAACCGCTTGTCTTTACCTGTTTCATTAAGCCTAAAGCTGCAAGGTAATGTACAAGGCGTCAAAGTGGAAGTTCTCAAGCGAAAAGGCGGTTGGAGCAAAGGCAGTGTCGATATCAGTTTCCAACACCACTACCCACAACTGGTAATGCCAAGCACGACTCACATTCCATCAACGGTGGTCAATTTCCCATTGGCGAACCAAGGTTAGTGATATGGCTTTATGGATTTACTTGCACTTCCCTCGCCTACAGCTAGACGCACTCTTTGGTGATAACCAAAATCAACCCGTGGTGATTGTCGAAAGCCAACGTTGTCAGATCATTCAATACAACGGCATTGCCGAGCAACAAGGTATTAAGCCTGGTATGGGCTTAGGCAGTGCTGCGTCCTTGTGTCGAGATTTACAAGTGCATCCTTATCATCCACAAACCGAATTAAATAAATTACAAGAGGTAGCTCAGTGGTTGTATTTGATCACATCTGACGTTGTGTTGATGCCAAACCAAGGTATTTTGCTACGTGCCACACCGATGCTCACCCTATATGAAGGGTTGGACAATTACTGGAATAAAGTCAGTGCTCACTTAACTAAACTGCAGTTAAGCTTTCAATTTGGTTGTGGTTTTTCACCTCTGTCAGCCAAGTTAATGGCATTGGCAGGAGCAAATGTTCTTAGTGACGACAAATCTCTTATCGAACAAATGTTATTCCCATTACCGCTGCCTCTAACCGATTTATCGAGCTCTATGGTTGAAAAGCTGCACCGCGTAGGCGTTACTTCCTTAAAAGGGTTACTTGAACTGCCGTTGCAAGACATCGCTCGACGCTTTGATATCGATTTGGTTAACTACGTTGGTCGACTGACTGGGCAATTCAAGCATCCTGTAGACTTTTATCACCCGACCGAATCCTTCCAAGTTTATTTAGAGCTGTTGTTTGAGATCGAAAACGTTCAGTGGATTGAAAAGCCGCTGGCCAAGTTACTTCGTCAACTCGAAACCTTTCTTAAATTAAGAGATAAGGTCGCTTTTGAGCTGTGTTTAACACTCCACCAGCGTGAGAAACAAGAGCAACACCTTCAACTCACTTCTGCGCAAGGTGATTACCTATGTCAGCGTTGGCAGCAGTTAGCGAGTTTAAGCTTAGAGTCACTCTCGCTCAATGGCCCAGTCGCAGGGCTAACGTTAAAAGTCGTCCGTCAAGGTGAGCCTCTTAGTGCATCACGCGATCTCTTTGCTGGGCAAAAAGGGAACATGAATGCTTTAGAACTGCTCTCTTTACTGCAAGCTAAATTGGGGAAAAGTGCTGTGTTAAAACCCAACATCGCTTGTGATCCTAGACCAGAAAAGGCCAGTCAATATCGCCCTGCTGATGCTCCAGATGAAAAGGAGCACGCCATACCATCCATACTACGCCCCGCAATGCAATTGCCCACTCCCATTGCATTGCAAGAGCAAGTCTCTTTGGTCCACGGACCTGAGCGAATCGTTTCTGGATGGTGGGATGGTGATGAGATCATGCGTGATTACTACATTGCACACACCAAGCAAGGCCGCTGGTTATGGATATTTCGCGATCAGCACAAGCACTGGTTTCTTCATGGCTATTTTTGTTAAATCGACAGTAATTTTTGTTGGGTCATTATGAGTTACGCGGAACTATTTTGTCAGTCTAACTTCTCTTTTTTGTACTGGGGCTTCTCATGCAGAAGAACTGGTACTCCAAGCTGCTTTCTATCGCTACCAAGCTCTAGCCATAACGGATGAATGTTCGGTCGCGGGCGTTGTCAAAGCCCATGCGACCATCGAACAACATAAACTCGATATCAAACAAATCGTTGGAAGTATGTTTTGGTTAAATGATGAATGCCAAATCGTACTGCTTTGCCCTTGTCGCAAGGCTTATGCCGAGTTGTGTCGTATCATCACAAACGCAAGAAGACGAAGTGGAAAAGGCAACTATCAACTGTTCGAATGGGATTTGATGTCGATTCGACATTGCTTGATATTGTGGCTGCCCACACATCAAGAGAGTGACCACTATTGGGGACGCTGGCTCAATCAACACCACGCTAATCGTTTGTGGGTAGCGATTCAGCGCCATTTGAGTAACAACGATACTGAGTACATTGCGCACTGCGAGCAGTTAGCACATGAATTTCAATTACCTATAACTGCCTGCGGAGGCGTTCTCATGCATGATGTTGAACGCTTGCCATTACAGCATGTACTTACCGCTATAAAGCATGGGTGTAGCGTCGATAAACTCGGTTTTGATCGTATTTCGAATACAGAACGAGCGCTTCGTCCTTTTAAAAAACTGGTTCGGATTTACAAACCAGAATGGCTGGAAGAAAGTACTTACATCGCCGATTTATGCGAGTTTAAGCTCTCCGATTTAAAATACGAATATCCTACCGAGCTGATCCCAGATGGTTATACACCCGACTCTTACTTACGTATGTTAGTCGAGCGTGGTAAAAAGCTGCGTTTTCCTGAAGGCGTGCCAGCAGAAGTCAATCAAACCATCGAGAATGAACTTGCGCTTATTCAAGAGCTGAAATACCACTACTACTTCCTTACCATCCATGACATCGTAATGTTCGCGAAACAACAAGGCATTCTTTACCAAGGTCGAGGTTCCGCCGCAAACTCTGTGGTGTGCTATTGCCTGGAAATTACCGCCGTCGACCCTCGACAAATCGCAGTCTTATTCGAACGATTTATCAGTAAAGAACGTAAGGAACCGCCGGATATTGATGTGGACTTTGAACACGAGCGCCGTGAAGAGGTTATCCAATATATTTACAAAAAATATGGCCGTGAGCGTGCAGCACTTGCTGCAACAGTGATCAGCTATCGCTTTAAAAGTGCCGTGCGTGAAGTCGGTAAAGCGCTAGGGATTGAAGAGACCCAATTAGATTTTTTCATTAAGAACGTTAATCGCCGAGATCGCAGCCAAGGCTGGCAAGCTCAAATTATTGAACTTGGCTTACAACCAGAATCTCTCAAAGGGCAGCAGTTTATCCAATTGGTCAACGAGATAATTGGCTTCCCACGCCACTTATCTCAGCACGTGGGTGGTTTTGTAATTTCATCTGGCCCTTTATATGAGTTAGTACCTGTTGAAAATGCCTCGATGGAAGATCGCACTATCATTCAATGGGACAAAGACGATTTAGAAAGCTTGAAGCTATTAAAAGTCGATGTGCTCGCACTCGGCATGTTAAACGCCATCAAAAAGTGCTTTCAACTGGTCGAGAAACATCACCAGCGATCCCTCTCGATTTCCGAGATCACTCGCCGACAAGATGATCCACACGTGTACCGCATGATCCAAAAAGCTGACACGATAGGCGTATTCCAAATTGAATCTCGTGCACAAATGAGCATGCTTCCTCGCCTAAAGCCTGCTTGTTATTACGACTTAGTGATTCAAATTGCAATTGTTCGTCCAGGCCCTATTCAGGGTGATATGGTGCATCCTTTTTTAAAACGACGAGATCAAAAAGAGCCAGTCAGTTATCCATCGGAAGAAGTAAAAAGCGTTCTGGAGCGGACTATGGGCGTCCCTATTTTCCAAGAGCAAGTCATCAAGCTAGCCATGGTAGCCGCAGGGTTTAGCGGCGGCGAGGCCGATCAACTCCGTCGAGCGATGGCATCATGGAAAAAGAATGGCGATCTCGCTAAATTCAGACCAAAACTGATCAATGGTATGCAAGAGAGAGGTTATGACTTAGCGTTTGCTGAGCGCATTTTCGATCAGATTTGCGGCTTTGGTGAGTATGGCTTCCCTGAAAGCCATTCAGCGTCTTTCGCAGTGCTGGCATATTGTTCTGCATGGTTAAAATATTATTACCCAGCAGAATTTTACACTGCACTGTTGAACAGCCAACCAATGGGATTTTATAGCCCATCGCAATTAGTACAAGATGCCCGCCGACATGGCGTCGAAGTATTGCCGGTGTGCGTCAATCATTCAAAATATCAGCATCATCTCGTCTCACGCCCGAATGGCAGGCTAGGCGTGCAACTTGGTTTTCGCTTGGTGAAAGGCTTTAACGCAGAAAGTGCGCAAAGGCTTATTGAGCGCAAACCACTTAATGGTTACCGCTCGATTCAAGAAGTAAAGCAGATATTAAGAAGCCGAAGTGACATTGAATTATTGGCTTCAGCCAATGCATTTCAGATCCTATCGGGGAATCGTTATAACGCACGCTGGGCAGCAATGGATTCCTTATCTGACCTACCATTGTTTCACAAGGTCGAAGAACCCAGTGTTAGCTACCAAACTCAGCCCTCAGAATATGAAAATTTAATTGAGGATTACGCGAGCACGGGACTATCTCTTAGCCGCCACCCGATTAAATTATTAGAAGAAACGGGCAAACTCCCTCATTTTACCCGCATGAGGCAACTGGCAGAGAAACCGCATAGGTCATTGGTCACAGTGGTAGGCGTGGTAACGGGAAGACAATCTCCAGGCACCGCCGCTGGCGTGACATTTTTTACGTTAGAAGATGACACAGGCAACATTAATGTGGTCGTTTGGCAAGCGACAGCACGAGCCCAAAAGCAAGCGTATTTAGGCGCTAAAGTATTAATGGTGAAAGGCATTCTTGAAAGAGAGGGAGAAGTCACGCACGTTATTGCTGGCAAGTTGATTGATTGCACGCACTATTTGAATAATCTACAAAGTAAATCTCGCGACTTTCATTAGTACAGAGATATTAATAAGCGAGGCGTTAAAAATCAGAGGGAGAGCTGCTCCCCCTCTGATTTCACTATATCTAATCATGCACTTTTAGAAAGCATCTGGCGTAATCGGTCTTGAGCAACTTCAACCAACAGATCTGGTTGGAATTTAGAGATAAAACGATCACAACCTACTTTTTGTACCATGGCTTCATTAAAGCTGCCGCTCAGAGAGGTGTTCAACGTAATAAACAACTTAGACATACGTGGATCTTGGCGCACTTCATGAGTCAGTTTATAACCATCCATTTCAGGCATTTCAGCATCCGTAATCATCATCAACAGCTCTTTTTCTACGTCTTTCCCTTCATCACACCAGCGTTTTAAAACCGTTAGCGCTTCTAGTCCATCACGACACTCGATGATATTCATACCCAATTGAGAAAGCGTATCGCGAACTTGATTACGAGCTGTAGAGGAATCATCCACAATCAGAACATTACGCCCGACCATTGCTTGGGCAAGTTCTTGATCCAGAATGTCCGCTGAAATCGTGACATCGTAATGCACGATCTCTGCTAAAACTTTTTCAACGTCAATAATTTCGACAATTTGAGAGACATCCCCCTCTTTGATTTGCGTGATAGCTGTGAGGTAATTCGAGCGACCAGACGTGGAAGGAGGCGGCTGAATTTCAGTCCATGCCGTATTAATAATATTCTTGACCGGACCGACTAAGAAGCCCTGTACCGTGCGGTTGTACTCTGTCACGATCAAATTTTCTTCTTCCGCTTCACCACGCAAAGCTGGGAAACCTATCGCGCCACGCAAATCAATCACTGGCACTGCTTCACCTCGTAAAGAAGCGACCCCACGAATGTTGTAGTGTGAGCCAGGGAGCTTGGTTAACGGTGGCAGCTTGATGACCTCTTTCACTTTGAACACATTAATCGCAAACAATTGGCGACTATTTAAAGTGAACAGCAGAAGCTCTAGTCGGTTTTCACCAACCAAGTTCGTACGCTGGTCAACCGTATTTAACACTCCGGACATACTACTACCTAATTTATGGATAATTCTTATTTTTACTCGAAATCAATACAGACACATCAAGGTTCTAAGCCCAAATAACCTTAAGATATTTGTTTTTCGAGCATGGCTTGAAAGTACAACGGTTTCAGCGCATTACTTCCCTTCTATTTGTATCAGACACAAAGTCACTCTACACATTGAAAGCCATTTGGGTTTATTTACTTGAGCTTTTTAGGAAATTACATGAATGGCGCAGATATAGCAATGCAGCACAACTCAAATTCACCTTCTAGTAATAGGCGATCAAAAAGGGTGAGCCGTTAAGTCTCACCCTAAATCATCTAAAAATGTATAGGCTCGACACCTAAGCACTTCATCATGTTTGAAGCAATTAGCCTTCCACAACCTTCATCAATAACTGACCATCGTACAACGCTTGCTTGATCAACGCGGCACCAGGCATTGTGGCTTGCTTATAGAAACGAGATTCCACCAGCTCAAGATCTTGGTGATAAACTGGTAAACTCTGCTCTTCGATACAGCGACGCACCGCAGGATAAAGTACATCTTTTGCTTGGTTAATCACACCACCGATCAAGATCTTCTCAGGGTTAAATAAGTTGATCACAATAGCAATTGCAGAGCCTAAATAGCGTCCAAGCTTTTCAATCACATCAACTGCCAACGGATCACCATTCGCTGCCGCTTCACAAATGCTCTCAATACTCATTTCTTCTTGCTCAGCAAGAATAGAGTCTTCGCCATCAGCAATTCGTCTTACGACTTCTTCACGAATGGCTTGAGAACTGGCAACGGTTTCCAAACAACCAATGTTGCCACAATGACAACGTTTTCCATTTGGATCGATTTGAATATGCCCAAGCTCACCAATGTTGCCGTGACGACCTTGCAAAACGCGCCCATCCAGAATGATGCCGGCACCTAAACCATGGTGAATAGAGATAAGGACGGAGTTGTCATTGTCTTGAGAATGGCCGAAAAGCTTTTCTGCTAATGCCCAAGCTCGCGTGTCATTGGCAATGAAAACTGGCAAGCCCGTTGCTTTGTATATCTCTGGTCCAAGAGCAAGATTTTCGACATTGTAATGAGGCATTTGCAGCACGACACCTTGCTCTGAATTCACAAGGCCAGGCAGCGTAATTGCAATACTGGTAACACGGTCAAGTTGATCCGCGTAAGTTTGGAAGAATTCATCAATTTCGTAGAGCAGACGCTCAAGCACATCGTCTTGGTCACGTTCGTGTATCTCGATTTTAGTATCGATCAACACATCGCCACCTAGCTCATGCAGAGCAATAGTTAAATAACCTCGCCCCAAACGCATTGACAGAAATTGCCACCCTTCGTTGTTGACCTGCAAACCGACGGCAGGTCGACCACGACTCGTCGCTTCTTGTACTGTGGTTTCATGAATCAAGTGCGCTTCAATTAATTCTCGAGTGATTTTGGTGATACTGGCAGGAGCAAGCTCACTCTGCTTGGACAAATCAATTCGAGAAATAGGACCTTTTAGGTCAATTAGTTTATATACACGACCAGCATTGACCTGTTTGATATGATCAATATGGCCCGGTTGAGCCATGTACATCTTGCACTCCGAAATTCTATAACGAGACAATTTTTTTACTTTTGCGAACTAATTGTGAAGTGAATTAATAAATCCCCGTGACAAGCATCACGTATAAACCTGTTTGTTTGTGTATTCAATCAAATAACGAAGAATCTACTCCTGTTAAATTGTTTGAAAAATAACTTATTTTTATTCACTAAATTATGAAGCAACTCCTGTTACAACAGCGCATTCTCTTCAATAGGGGCTGAAGCCTATGGAATATCTGTCTGTTTTACCGGGATTACTCTTAATGTAAACATTCTGTGCATATACTTATACTCAAGCAGCTTTAAGGTGTGGGCTCAGCAACGAGGCAGACCTTGAGAGCGATTGAGGAAAGTAAGGATAGAGTTCAAGTTACCTTTACACATACATTCATCGGAGAATCTATGACTTCCAAACTAAGACGAACAAAAATTGTCACCACGCTTGGTCCTTCAACGGATAAGGACAATGTACTTGAGGAGATCATCAAAGCCGGTGCAAACGTTGTCCGTATGAATTTCTCACATGGAACCAGTGAAGACCACATTCAACGCGCCAAAAAAGTCCGTACCATTGCGGCAAAGCTTGGGCGTCAAGTTGCTATCCTCGGCGACTTGCAAGGCCCAAAAATCCGCGTATCGACCTTTAAAGACGGCCAAGTCATGTTGAATGTGGGCGACAAATTCACATTAGACAGTGATTTACCAAAAGGTGAAGGCAACCAAGAGTCCGTAGGGCTAGATTATAAAGAACTGCCGCAAGATGTGTCACCAAACGACATTCTGTTACTCGATGATGGACGCGTTCAATTGCAAGTCACCAGCGTCGAAGGCAATAAAGTTCATACCCGTGTGATTGTTGGTGGTCCATTATCTAATAATAAAGGGATCAACAAAAAAGGCGGCGGATTGTCAGCCGATGCGCTCACAGAGAAAGATAAAGCCGACATTCTTACCGCCGCAGAAATTCAAGTGGACTACCTTGCTATTTCGTTCCCGCGTAACGGCGAAGACATGCATTACGCTCGACGCCTAGCCAGAGATGCAGGCCTCGAAGCCATGTTGGTGGCTAAAGTCGAACGAGCAGAAACCGTCGCGACTAATGAGTCTATTGACGATATTATTCTCGCATCCGATGTGGTGATGGTTGCGCGTGGCGATCTGGGTGTAGAAATCGGCGATCCTGAACTTATTGGTGTCCAGAAAAAACTGATTCGCCGCGCACGCAGTTTAAACCGCATCGTAATTACTGCGACACAAATGATGGAGTCCATGATTACTAGCCCGATGCCGACGCGTGCTGAAGTGATGGACGTGGCCAATGCGGTTCTAGACGGCACTGACGCCGTGATGCTGTCTGGAGAGACCGCAGCAGGTAAATACCCTGTAGAAACGGTCAAATCCATGGCCGAGGTATGTGTGGGCGCAGAAAAGATGTCTGAGGCAAGCCTATCCACTTATCGCTTAGATCGCACCTTCGAAACCGCTGAAGAAACCATCGCAATGGCAACCATGTACTCTGCGAATCACATGGAAGGAATTAAAGCGATGATCTCGTTAACAGAGTCCGGCAGGACTGCGTTGATGATGTCTCGCTTAAGCTCTGGCTTACCAATATTTGCCTTATCACGTAATGAATCAACGCTCAATCGAGCTGCACTATACCGAGGCGTGACACCGGTATATTTCGAGTCAAAAAGTGATGCAGGTTTACCGACAGCTCAAGCTGCGATTGCCAGCCTTAAAGAACAAGGGTTCTTGCACAAGGGTGATTTAGTCATGATCACTCAAGGCGATGTAATGGATGTCGTTGGTTCAACCAACTGCATGAGAATTCTGCAAGCATAACCTTTATACCTAACCCTATTAACCACAGAGATTAGGTACGCACACGAATGAGGCTCCGAAAACGGAGCCTCATTTATTTACACTTCACTTTGTATTTAGCTTATGTCGTTAATACAAAAGGTTATGCACTCTCTCTGCCATCAATTTCAATATTCAGTTGGTCATAGAGTTGAACCAGATTAAACCCCGCTTGAAGTCCGAGTTGATAATCATGCTCTAGTGATTCTTGGTCACTTAACAAAGAAGAAGAACGAAGCCCCTCTTTAGGCGCGATTTGTAAAATGAAAGTGTCGTCAGGTGGAGCAGATATAAAGGCCTGAGTGAGCTCAAATGTTTGATAGTGAATCATCAGCATGTCGGCTAAACCTGAGTCAAAATTCTCACCGATTAAATGGCTTAAACGATACAAATTATCAGCACCGAACAACCAACGGCCTCCATTTAGTAGCATTTTTCCGGCAAGCTTCGATTGATGGGCGGCATTAATTTTTTGTTGGAAGAACGAAGCCCAATCCAACTTCCATCGATTCACTTTTTGCTGCCATGATTGCTGCACCGAATTGATAGACTCTCGATACCACTCGACAGGCACATCCCCTACTTCACTTTGCGCTCTCGCTTCAATCTCCGAGAACGGTTCTGTTCGGATGACAATAATGTTGCGAGCATTCTGACGCCACGCTTCTTGAACAGGGATAGAAGCCGACACACCACCATCAACAAACTTATTGCCATTAACGTCGACAGGTCCGTGGTACAACTTAGGAATCGCGCATGTTGCTAACATGGTGTTAAACCACGTTTCACCTAGGATTGGTAAATATTGATCCGATAGCGTCTCCACATTTGTTACCGCTGCAAACGCACCTCGCCCTCCTAGTGCACTGCGGCCTAAATCAAGATCAAGCTTGTAAGGGAAATCTTGAATCCGCTCTAACGCCCACTCTAAACCCAAGTACTGCTGCTTTCGAATATAACGAAACAGATTAAAAAATTCGGGAGACGTTGTCAGCTCGGTAATAAAAGCTTTGCCCATACCGTGTTGACGACATAAGTAAGAACATAAATTGAGTGCCCCAGCAGAGGTACCGTAGAATTCATCGAAAGGATCAAAGTTGGAAAGTAAAAATGCGTCTAATACGCCAGCGGTAAAAATCCCTCTCTGCCCGCCACCTTGCGTGACTAAAGCAGTTTTTCCATGCCTGAAATGCTCATAAACTTTGACATCAAGCTCAGTGTGGCTTTCTGTGATTATACCGCTGTTACGTATCATAGGCTCACGCCATTTTGTTAAAACACCTAGTAAAAGTAGTTATCTTAAGCCGTTGTAATCGCAATGATGCCAAACGACAAAAGTACTGCAAAAACAGTCACCACGATGATTAACGCGGATTTTAGATCGTGTTCCATAAACACCTCCTTAATATGTAACAAATTAATAACACCAGTGTGAAATATGTTCAAGATTTGCTTAATTTAGTCGCGCAATTTTGACTAACCCATCACAATTAGCTTAGTCATAATAAGGAGATAGGACATGAACCAAAAACTCAGCTGGCTGGTAGGAAGCATACTGCTCAGCACCGCGGTAAGTGCACAAGCCAATATTATCGTTACTCCATTCATAGGCTATACAGGTGGCGGTCAAGTAGAAGACGAAAGTGGCAATACATACGACCTCGATCCCGCAGTGAACTACGCACTTTCAATCGAGACGCCTTTTGAGAAAGGAAGAATTGGATTATTTTACTCCAACCAATCAACAGAACTTGAAAAGTTATCAAATTCGGCAGACATCCATTACCTGCAATTTCAAAGCAGCATGTACTACCCTGTTGCAGAAAACTGGCAAACCTATATTGGTGTTGGCTTGGGAGCCTCTTACACCGATGTTGATTGGGTAGACAAAAAATACGGATTTTCGGCTAGCGCTTTTGCAGGGCTGGAATATGAATTTTCAAAGAACTTTGCGTTGACAGCCCAACTGAGATGGTTAGGAACGGTCGTTGATAACGATACCTCTGGAGCCTGTACCCTACCTAATGACGGCTCAAACTGCATCATTAAGTTCGATACCGATTGGATGAACCAATTCCAATCAAATATTGGTTTTAGTTTCCGTTTCTTAATTTTTTGTACACTTCACTTCGTAGGGCTCGCCACAAAGAGTGCTGGGCGAGTCCTATACAAAGCAGATAGAAAATATCATCTAAACATCATCGCTTAGAAAAGTAACGAAGCATTCTCTAGCGGGGTGCGCAAAAGATAGCCGTACGCCCTAGTTCATCAAAATAGTTTTAAACACCAAGTAGATTATTGGATTCTAGTCATTTATTCCATACAACCAACCAATTCCCCAAACAAAACCACAATCAAACTCAAATTTAACAAGATTAAAACCAGACAACGCATCTGAGTTAACATTTAGATTCTATTGCGCTAAGTATTATTAGAAGTTAGTCTGATCAGTGAAAACAGATAAATATTTCAGTTTTATCAAACACACATCAAAACTTTAAGATTAATAATCTACTTTCTCTCACAGTAACCAGAATATAGCTCTAGAAAATTATAATAAGCTAGAATTAAGGATAGAAAAGCTGATAGATAACAGCGGTCCTTTCTTCCAACAGTTTGCGCAAATATTACTATGTTACGGAGAGAGCTTCATTCCTCAGGGAGTCGTATAGGAGTCAAATATGAAGCGAGAACAATGGGGATCCCGAGCGGGATTCATCTTAGCAGCAGTCGGTTCTGCTATCGGTTTGGGAAACATTTGGCGTTTTCCATACATGGCCTATGAAAACGGTGGCGGCGCATTTTTTATTCCTTACCTTTTTGCCATGATCACGGCCGGTATTCCATTTATGATCCTTGAGTTCAGCATGGGACAAAAGTACCGAGGCTCAGCACCAAAAACGCTAGCGAAAATTCATTCTAAATTTGAATGGCTTGGCTGGTTCCAAGTTGGTGTTGCAGCAGTTATCGCCGTTTACTATGTTGCAGTTATCGGTTGGTCAATTTCTTACTTTGGGTTGTCGTTCACTCAAGGTTGGGGAACCGATACAAACGCATTTTTCTTTAGTGAGTACCTAAAGTTAGGTGATAACTCACCAACAGACTTAGGCAGTATTCAATGGAAGATTGCCTTATCTATGGTGATTGCTTGGGCCATTACTTATACCGCCATTGCCAAAGGCGTGAAATCAGGGATTGAGCGCGCATCTAAAATCATGATGCCAATACTATTCTTGATGGTGATTTTTTTAATCGGACGTATGGTTTTCTTGCCAGGAGCTTTGGATGGCGTTAACTACATGTTTGAACCCGATTTCAGCAAAATTTGGGATGTGAAAGTATGGGCAGCTGCGTACGGTCAGATCTTCTTTACCCTAAGCATCGGCTTCGCGATCATGCTGGCTTACTCTAGCTATCTGCCAGAAAAATCAGACATCACGAATAACGCGTTTATGACCGTGTTGATCAACTGTGGCTTCTCCATCCTAGCTGGTATTATGATCTTCTCTGTCTTGGGTTACATGGCTCAAGAACAAGGTAAACCGCTAACAGAAGTGGTATCTGCAGGCGTTGGCCTTGCTTTTGTTACTTTACCTGCGGCAATTAACTTATTACCCGCACCATATATTCTTGGTCCTCTGTTCTTCTTTGCACTGGTGGTTGCTGGTCTAAGTTCGCACATTTCTATCATGGAAGCCGTAACATCCGCCATCATCGATAAGCTAAAGTGGAGCCGAAAAAAAGCTGCAAACGTTGTAATCGGAACTGGTTTTGTGGTTTCTATGGCGTTCGCAACAAATGGCGGTCTATTGCTGCTAGACCTAGTAGACCACTTCGCAAACAACGTTGGCATTATGGTAGGCGGCTTGGTTGAGATTGTATTGATGGCGTGGCTATTGAAACGCGTGCCTGAAGTGCGTAATTACGTAAATGAGCGCTCTGATTTCTCTATTGGTCAATGGTTTGAGATCTGTTTACGCTTCGTAACACCGATTATGCTCGCCATTATCTTAGCGACTAAGCTTTATGCTTTATTTACTGAAGGCTACGGTGGTTATGATCTAACTGTAGGCTGGGCACTTATCGCCGCACTATTTATCTTTGGTCTAGTGATTAACGCAGTAAATCGCAAGGAGACAGCGAAATGACAATCAGCGCAATTATTATTATGGTTATTGGTTTAGGTATCACTTGGGGCGGCGCTGCCGTTTGTATCAAGCGAGCCATGGATAAACAATAGCAGTATTGCATTCCAAACATAAAAAACGCCGGTATTTACCGGCGTTTTTTTAAAAAACGCCGGTATTTACCGGCGTTTTTTATGTTTCTTTTATTCTAGAAACTGTATTTTGATGCCAACGGCACCACCAAGTTGTAAGTCAGCACCTTTGTAAAGATCTAGCTCTGGGTGTATTTGACCATAAAGATCCCAGCCGCGTGATAAATCCCAGTTCACACCGAGAGGTACACGCACGCCAAACTCATCATCCCATTCATACCAACCACCAACGCCAACATACCAGGTCACAGGCATGTTTTGATCGAATGTTCCACGTTTAGCGATGTAATCAAACGCCATACCATCGTTACCGATAATGCCGCGATACTTATTATCTAACTCAACAACAACACTCAACTGTTGATCGACAGCCATACCAACAGACAAGTTCGTTGGCTCATTTGCCGCCATTGTGGTACTAGAAACTAGTCCTGCTAATAAAATTAATTTGCTCTTCATACACGTTATCAATTATTAAAAAAACATCATGCGCTATTCAAACATAGTGGTGTTTCAATATGTCAACGATGAGTAAGCGCGATGTATGAAAAGACTGGCAAAAGTAAAGATGAGTTTAGGATCACACTCAGAAAGCACTTTTAGGAATGAATGAGAGAGGAACTAAAAAAGGAGGCCGAAGCCTCCTTTTATTCATTGTTATGAATGACGGTGATTAGCCGTGGTTACGGATCCACTCATCCATTTCAGTTTTTAGGTTGTCAGACTTAGTACCGAAGATAGCCTGTACACCACCTGCAACAACTACAACACCAGCAGCGCCAAGTTGTTTCAGTTTGTCTTGGTCAACAGCTGCTGTATCTGCAACCGCGACACGTAGGCGAGTGATACATGCGTCTAGACCAGTAATGTTAGCTTTACCACCGAACGCTGCAACCAGTTCACCACCCATGTCAGAGCCAGAAGTTGCTGCCGCACTTTCTGTTTCATCTTCACGACCAGGAGTTTTTAGGTCAAGTGCTGTGATTACGCCACGGAACACTACGTAGTAAATCACTGCGTATACTAGACCAACAGCAATCATTAGACCCATCTTCTGAGCGTTACCAGATAGAACTAGGAAGTCGATCAGACCGTGAGAGAAAGAAGTACCGTGTACAAAGCCTAGAGTGTTAGAAACAATGTATGCAGAACCAGCTAGTAGAGCGTGGATACCGTATAGTAGTGGAGCAACGAATAGGAATGAGAATTCGATAGGCTCAGTAATACCAGTTAAGAATGAAGTCAGTGCAGCTGACGCCATGATACCCATTACTTTTGCGCGGTTTTCTGGTTTAGCACAGTGAGCAATTGCGATTGCTGCAGCTGGTAGACCAAACATCTTGAACATGTAACCACCCGCTAGCTGACCGAAGCCATTACCAGCAGCACGAGATGCTTCATCAGCAACTAGGTAACAAGTTAGTACGCCGTTTTGAGCTTCACCAGCAGCGTTAACACAAGAACCAGCTTCGAAGAAGAACGGTACGTTCCATACGTGGTGTAGGCCGAATGGGATTAGAGAACGCTCTACAACACCGTAGATACCGAATGCTAGTTGTGGGTTTTGGTGCGCAGCCCAATCAGAGAATGCAGAGATTGCACCGCCAATTGGTGGCCAAATTACAGAAAGGATAACACCAAGGATGATCGCTGCAAAACCAGTGATGATAGGCACTGCACGCTTACCAGCGAAGAAGCCAAGATACTCTGGAAGTTGAATTTTGAAGAAACGGTTGAATGCCCAAGCAGCCACACCACCGACAAGGATACCACCTAGTACACCTGTATCGATTTTCTCAACACCCATAACACCCGCCATTACACCTAGCGTTGCCGTCATGATGCCGTAACCAACGATTGCTGCAAGACCAGCAACACCGTCGTTATTAGTGAAGCCTAGAGCTACACCTACTGCAAATAGAAGTGCCATTTGGCCGAATACTGAACCACCAGCTTGTTCCATAAGATTAGAAACGATCTCTGGAATAAAGCTTAGATGGGCAGCACCCACACCTAATAAAATACCTGCAACTGGTAAAACTGATACTGGAAGCATCAGCGCCTTACCAACTTTTTGCAGGTTAGCAAAAAGGTTCTTAAACATGTTTATGCTCCTGATAAATTTATAAGTATTATTTGGGCACTAACGGCACACCCCCGTAGCCTAAAGGTTAGCACCCAATGAAAATGTAACCACAACTGCATTATATTTTCCGGCTCTAAATATATATTGATGACCCTCAAACTTTCCACACAGTTACGAAATTTAGTTTCAAAACAAGTCTTGGATCACACCCAAAAACAGCTGATGAAAAGGTTTGCATTGCAGTTATATTACTGTTTTATAAAGAGTTTATTATTTATATAATTAATTTTAAGGCGTAAATAAAATACGCCCCAATGTTATTTTTAGTAACAAAATTACATTTGTGATTTTTGAATGTTATTAAATCAACATTTTTAGTAAACATTAAACTCATGAGTATATCTGTTGTTTTTATCAACAAAAAAGGAGCATACGCTCCTTTTTTATGCTCTTATTGATTTTTCATCGCAAAAAAAGATTTCGGAAATTTTCGGTGGTTTTTTGTGCCACTTCAGAAAGAGAGCACGATTTGAGTTGCGCAATATAAGAAGCCACCTCGACAACATAAGCAGGTTGATTCTCTTTACCTCGGTGAGGGACTGGAGCCAAGTAAGGAGAATCTGTCTCAATGAGCAGCTTCTCTAGAGGTAGAGTCTTCACCACTTCTTTCAACTCTGTAGCTTGACGGAAAGTGACAATCCCCGAGATAGAAATATAAAACCCCAGCTCAAGTGCAGCTTCAGCAAATGGAAGATCTTCTGTAAAACAGTGGATAACACCACTACATTTCTCCGCCCCACCCTTACGCAAAATATCTAGAGTATCCGCACGTGCGTTTCTGGTATGGATAATTAAAGGTTTGTTAAGCTCCACCGCAAGATCAACGTGTTGCTCAAAACGCTCTTTCTGTAACGCTGCCGTTTCTGGCTTATAATGATAATCCAAGCCTGTTTCACCAATGGCAACGACTTTTTCATTCGATGCGTGGTGACGTAGCACGTCCATCGAAAAGTCGCTTTCAACATCAAGTGGGTGTACACCGCACGAAGCATAAACATTCTCATAAGGCTCAATCATTTCCATCATTTTAGGGAAAGAATCCAGCGTAACTCCCACAGAAAGCAGCTCGGTTACCTTTGCTTGTTTAGCTTTGTTAATAACGTCTTCCACATTGATGTGGAGATCGTCGTAATTCAATTTGTCTAAATGACAATGAGAATCTACGAACATAATGCCTCTCGTGATTCAATTAACCAGTTCATTGATAGTAGCTCAAGGTTTAGACCAGGAAAGGCTTGCACCTGAGCTTTGAGGTCCATCAGCGCCTTCGCTGATGAGTACAAACCGTTGTAGTTGTTCGGCTGAAACTTTATAGCGCCAGGAAGCATTTGTGCTTCTGATACACCAAACTGCGCTTTCTGAGCGTCTGTCAGTAAATACCACGCCCAGTCTAGTGATTGCTCCGAGTGTTTAGCCATTAAAGAAGCACACTCAGAAATGTCTGAGGCAGGAGAAGACATCGCCTTAATAAAAGTGCGCTCAAAAGCCAAGTAAGCATCGAGATCGCCATTATTTAACGCATCCAATGTTTTTATCGGAGAGCCCATATTCAGTTTTAAGGCGTAAGCAGGAACTTGCTGCGCCCCTTGTTCGCGCATCCATTGCATCGCTTGTTCCGTTGACGGCGGCGCAACAACCCAGTGTTGGCAACGGCTACGAATCGTTGGAAGCAGGCGCTCCTGATTGTGGGTAACGAGCAAAAACAAGCACTTTGCCCCAGGCTCTTCTAGCGTTTTTAACAATGCATTCGATGCCGATTCATTCATAGAGTCCGCTGGCTCTATAACAAATAGGCGATAACCATTAAGCTGTGATGATTCCTGAGCAAGACGGTTGCAAGCTCGAACTTGGTCCACCGTTATCGCTTTTCCTTCTTTTTCTGGTTTGATCCAGTGTAAATCTGGGTGGTTGTGTGATTGATTTAATTGACAGCTATGACAAAAACCGCACGCTTCACTGGCGTAATTTTGGCAAAGAAGTGCTTGGCTAAAAAACTCGATAAGTTTTTCGATGCCTAAGCCTTGCTCGCTTTGCAATAAAAGCGCACCTGGTACTCTGTCCGACTCTAGCCCTACTTTGAGGTTATCCCATACTGGCTGCAACCATGGATAATCATTTAACATGAGTCACCTAAATTTAAGTTTCACTTATTATTGACGAGCTAACCACTCGTTAAGAGCGTCCCGAATATCACGCGACACGTCTTCGATCGCCTGCTCAGCGTTAATGATAATGATAGAAGGATCAGCATGAGCAATCTCCAAATAACGCTCTCGTGTACGTTCAAAGAAGCTGATATCCATCTTCTCGATACGATCGAGCTCACCACGCCCACGCGCACGCTCAAGCCCAACGCGAGGGTCGATATCCATATAGAGAGTGAAAGCAGGTTTAAAATCACCAAGAGTTGTATCTCGAAGGTTTTTCATTAGCGACGCGTCAATCTGACGGCCACCACCTTGATAAGCCTGCGACGACATATCGTGGCGGTCACCCACCACCCACTGACCGTTCGCCAAAGCTGGTTTGATCACGTTCTCAACCAACTGGACACGTGCAGCATATAGAAGAAGCAACTCCGTCATGTCTTTAAGTTCTTCGCCTTCATGCTCTTCTTTCACCAGAGCGCGCATCTTTTCTGCTAGCGGCGTGCCTCCTGGCTCACGAGTATTTACGATATTTTCAATACCTGCCGCTTTTAGCGTATCTAAAACGGTTTTAATCGCAGTGCTTTTACCCGCGCCTTCTAGGCCTTCAACGACAATAAAGTTTGCTTTCATCATTTGTTCTTTCTTAGTTCTCTTAAATAGGCTCGAACAGCACGATTGTGCTCTGCAAGGGATTTCGAAAATACGTGTCCGCCCTTTCCACTTGCTACGAAATATAAATAGTTGCTGCTTTCTGGATTCAAAGCCGCTTCAATAGAGGCTTCACCTGCCATCGCGATTGGGGTTGGAGGTAAGCCATTGATGGTATAGGTGTTATATGGTGTCGGCGTGCGCAAATCTTTCTTACGAATATTTCCGTCGTAAGCATCACCCATACCATAAATAACCGTCGGATCCGTTTGTAAACGCATGCGTTTGTTCAATCGGTTGATAAACACAGAAGCGACGCGCTCACGCTCAGAGTCAATGGCCGTCTCTTTCTCGATGATAGACGCCAGAATCAAGGCTTCATATTTGTCTTGCAATGGCAGCTTTTCTTGACGAGCTTCCCAGTTAGCATCCAGAATCTTATTGAGTTTTCGATGCGCTCGTTTTAATAACTGGCTTTCACTTGCACCCGCCGTGTAATGGTAGGTTTCTGCTAAAAACAGTCCTTCCAGCTTTTCTCGCTCAATACCCAACTTTGCTGCCATGTCTTTTTCTGAGAGATCGGTTAAGTCATGCTCTAAATAAGGAGCACTTTTCAATTGCTCTACCCACTCAGAAAAGCGGCTGCCTTCAACAAAAGTGATCGCAAACTGGTATTCTTTTCCGGTGTTCAGGTGCTCCAATGCTTGCGAAAGCGACATACCAGGCTCTAGTTGATAAGTGCCCGCTCGTACTTGCAACAGTTCTGGATATAAGTGAGGTATTAAACGGATGTACTCCGACGTTTCAATTACCTCATCTTCAACTAAGGCGCGCATGACATGATGAAAGCTTGTACCACTTTCTACAGTAAACAGCTGAGGTTGTTCCAATAGAATAGGCTTTTCAACGTATTGTTTAGCCTGTGAAATTATAATAAAAAACAGCTGCTGCGCCTATCACTGCGATCAGCACAACAAAAGCCAACAGTTTTTTAATCACGTAGTTAAATTCCCTTGCAGTCGTTGAGTCAATTTTCCTATCGGAAATATAGTCTTAGAGTTAGATGCCACTATGCTGCGAATTGGTGCTACACCTAATATTGAGTTACACATGAAAGCCTCGTCTGCGCTCAGCAAATCTGGAAGTATAAAACGCCCCTCGATGACTTCAATATGACTTACTTTTAGTAACTCAAGCACCTTACGACGCATTACGCCCGCAACGCCAGATAAGGTCAGCTCCGGTGTAAATACTTTATTACCTTTAACCCAAAAAAGGTTGGCCATTGTAGTTTCAATGACATGGTTTTGCACATTTAACGTTATTGCATCTGCAAACTCGGTATCGTCGATTTCAGCCTTGGCGAGAATCTGCTCTAAACGGTTGTTGTGCTTGTGTCCAGCAAGTAAAGGTTGGATCCCGAGACGAGTCTCACAAACGCCCAAATCCACGCCTTTTTCTTGCCAAGAAGAGTAATGAGAAGGAAACGCAAAATTGGAGATCGTCACAATAGGGCCTTCAATCCCATTAGGACTATACCCTCTCCCACCAATACCACGGCTAACGTGAATTTTCATCCCAGCTTGTGCGTCAGATAAAGCTGCTTTGCTTGCCCAATCATGCACAACTTGCCAGTCAGGGGAAGAGATCTTCAATGCGTCAAGGCAGGACTTCATACGCTCAATGTGTTCTTGCCAGTAAACCAACTCTCCGTTTTGGGTCAGGATGGTGGTAAAACCTCCATCACCGTATTGGAATGAGCGATCACCCAGCTCTACATGCGTTTGTGGAACTCCATTTACCCAAAACATTCGCGTACCTTCAAATTAGCAGACAACAAATAAAACAAAACGGCTCAATGCTAAGCATCGAGCCGTTAGAATACAAGTTTCGCTTATCTAAATAAGGTTAGATAGTGTTACTCAGCGAACTTTTTGAAGATCAAAGAACCGTTTGTACCACCAAAGCCAAACGAGTTACAGATAGCGTATTCCATACCTTCAACTTTGCGCGCAGTGTGCGGCACAAGGTCAATGTCTAGACCTTCTTCTGGATCATCAAGGTTAATCGTTGGTGGAACGATTTGGTCAACCAAAGACATAACCGTGATAATTGCTTCAACAGACCCTGCTGCACCTAATAGGTGACCAGTCATAGACTTAGTTGATGATACAAGTACTTGCTTCGCACCTTCTTCACCAAGAGCACGTTTCACGCCCTTGATTTCTGCAACGTCGCCAGCAGGAGTAGATGTACCGTGAGCATTCACATAACCTACTTGGGTGCCTGTGATGTTCGCGTCACGCATTGCTGCTTCCATCGCAAGTGCACCACCAGAGCCATCTTCGCTTGGAGAAGTCATGTGGTAAGCATCACCAGACATACCAAAACCAACCAGTTCTGCGTAAATCTTCGCGCCACGTGCTTTCGCGTGTTCGTACTCTTCAAGCACCATCATGCCAGCACCATCACCTAGAACAAAGCCATCACGGCCTTTATCCCATGGACGAGACGCTTTTTGAGGTTCGTCATTACGAGTAGATAGCGCTTTAGCTGCACCGAAGCCAGCCATGCCAAGAGGCGTAGACGCTTTTTCTGCGCCACCAGCAACCATCGCATCTGCATCGCCGTACGCAATCATTCGTGCAGCATGACCGATGTTATGTAGGCCAGTAGTACATGCTGTAGAAATCGCGATATTTGGACCACGAAGACCACGCATGATAGATAGGTTACCTGCAACCATATTTACGATGGTCGAAGGAACAAAAAATGGGCTAACTTTGCGAGGGCCTTTTTCTACTAATGCAGTGTGACCTGTTTCAATCAGATCTAGACCGCCAATGCCTGAGCCGATAGCAACACCAACTCGAGCCGCATTTTCTTCGGTAATTTGTAAGCCAGAGTTATCAAGAGCTTGAATACCCGCTGCAATGCCGTACTGGATGAAAAGATCCATCTTACGAGCATCTTTTTTAGACATGTACTCTGTGCAATCGAAATCTTTAACAAGACCTGCAAAACGAGTTGAGAAGTTCGTAGCATCAAAGTGCTCGATATTCACGATACCACTTTGACCTTCTAGCAGGGCTTTCCAAGATGATTCTACTGTGTTGCCTACCGGTGACAACATACCCATGCCAGTGACAACTACACGACGCTTGGACACGATATAATTCTCCGGGAATTGAATATTTCTATGAGAGGATAGAAGAAGTTAGAAAGAACACAGGCGGTCTAGGAGACCGCCTGGGAGAGCTAATTACTGAGCGCTGTTTACGTAGTCGATTGCAGCTTGAACAGTAGTGATCTTCTCAGCTTCTTCGTCAGGAATCTCAGTGTCGAATTCCTCTTCTAGAGCCATAACTAGTTCTACAGTGTCTAGAGAATCAGCACCTAGATCGTCAACGAAAGAAGCTTCGTTTTTAACTTCTGCTTCGTCTACACCTAGCTGTTCAACAATGATTTTCTTTACGCGTTCTTCGATGTTGCTCATTTTTCTTTTCCTTTACAGATTTCGCCTAATGCGATGATTCCGTAGTTTATTCGAACTATTGAAAGTTGCAAGGGGGTCCTTGCTGGTCAAACCACAAAATTAGCGAATTTAACCGAATTTCAATACATTTTTGACTTAAATCATGCACAAATCTTGCGCATAAGCATGACAAGTTCATGACAGTTAACTGCAACTATAGGCTATTTTTCACAATGTAAAATAGCTTATTTTGCACAAACTGTCTCATTAAACCATGTACATGCCACCATTTACATGCAAAGTTTCACCAGTAATGTACGCTGCTTCAGGCGAAGCAAGGAAAACTACTGCTGATGCAATTTCACGTGGGTCACCTAAACGACCAGCAGGCACGTTCGACAACGTTGCCGCACGTTGCTCATCATTTAGTGCCTTTGTCATGTCAGTTTCGATGAAACCAGGGGCAACAGTGTTCACTGTTACACCACGAGACGCAACTTCACGAGCCATTGATTTAGTAAAACCAATCACGCCCGCTTTCGCTGCTGCGTAGTTAGTTTGACCTGCGTTACCCATGGTACCAACAACTGAGCCTACGTTGATGATACGACCCGCACGTTTTTTCATCATGCCGCGTAAAACCGCTTTAGACATGCGGTAGATAGGCGTTAGGTTGGTATCGATGATGTCGTTCCACTCATCATCTTTCATACGCATCAATAGGTTATCACGAGTAATACCAGCGTTATTCACCAGAATATCGATCACACCAAATTCTTCGTTGATCGTTTTTAGTGTCGCTTCGATAGACTCGACATCAGTCACGTTAAGAGCTAGGCCTTTACCGTTATCACCAAGATACTCGCTGATAGCTGCAGCGCCACTTTCAGAAGTAGCCGTACCGATAACCGTCGCACCGCGCTCTACAAGAAGTTCCGCGATCGCGCGGCCAATACCACGGCTTGCGCCGGTAACTAGCGCGATCTTACCTTCTAGATTCATCATGTTGTGTTTCCTTTTCTTATCGCAAGTTTTATCGCTTGATGGATTACTTCGCCGCGTCTAGCGACGCAACATCATTCACTGCTGCTGCAGTTAGCGTTTTCACGATACGTTTTGTTAGACCTGTTAAAACCTTACCAGGACCAAGCTCAAGAAGCTGTTCTACCCCTTGCTCGTGCATAAGCTCGACTGTTTCAGTCCAGCGAACTGGGCTATGTAGCTGACGAACAAGCGCATCTTTGATTTTTGCAGGATCTGTCTCAGCGACCACATCAACGTTGTTGATAACTGGAAGCTGTGGTGAGTTAAATTCGATAGACTCAAGAGCTACTGCAAGTTTTTCCGCTGCTGGCTTCATAAGCGCACAGTGTGATGGAACTGAAACAGGAAGAGGAAGCGCACGTTTCGCACCAGCTTCTTTACATAGCGCTCCCGCACGCTCTACTGCGTCTTTGCTACCCGCGATAACTACCTGACCAGGCGAGTTAAAGTTTACTGGAGAGACCACTTCACCTTGCGCTGCGTCTTCACACGCTTTTGCAATCGCATCATCAGCCAAACCGATAATCGCGTACATAGCGCCAGTACCTGCTGGTACCGCCTCTTGCATTAGCTTACCGCGTAATTCAACCAGCTTGATTGCTTCTTTAAAGTCAATCACACCCGCACATACAAGTGCTGAGTACTCACCTAGGCTGTGACCGGCTAGGTTTGCTGGTTGCTCTAAACCGAGCTCCTGCCATACACGCCAGATTGCAACAGATGAAGCTAGCAAAGCTGGTTGAGTGCGGAAAGTCTCGTTTAAATCTTCTGCAGGTCCATTTTGAACAAGCGCCCATAGATCGTAACCTAGTGCGTCAGATGCTTCTGCAAATGTTTGTTTTACTACGTCATATTGTTCGCCTAGTTCTGCAAGCATACCTACAGCTTGAGAACCTTGACCTGGAAATACGATAGCAAACTTGCTCATGTTGTTTTCCTTTAAGCAAAGTAAAAAGAAATAAGATGCAACAAGTGCACCTTAAATTTTGAATTCTCGTGAAACTTAGAACTTCACCAGAGCAGAGCCCCAAGTGAAACCGCCACCAAACGCCTCTAGCAATAAAGTCTGCCCACGTTTAATGCGACCATCGCGCACAGCTTCATCCAGCGCAGACGGTACTGTCGCCGCAGAAGTGTTCCCGTGTCGGTCTAATGTCACTACGACTTGGTCTAAAGACATTGAAAGCTTTTTCGCTGTTGCCGAAATAATTCGATAGTTCGCTTGATGCGGTACTAGCCAGTCTAGTTCAGACTTATGCATGTTGTTGGCTTCAAGCGTATCTTTAACGAGTTTAGACAGTTGAGTTACCGCAACTTTGAATACTTCGTTACCTGCCATATGAAGCCATTTGTCAGCATCTTGACCACGCTCAGGTACAGGTAGGCTTAGTAGCTCACCGAATTGACCATCCGAGTATATGTGGGTAGAAATAATACCTGGCTCTTGGCTAGCGCCTACGACAACGGCTCCAGCACCATCACCAAATAGGATAATGGTTGAACGGTCTGTCGGATCACACGTTTTAGACAAAGCATCTGAACCAATAACAAGTACGTTTTTACACATACCCGATTTAATATGTTGGTCTGCAACAGATAATGCATACACAAAACCAGAACAAGCAGCGGCTAAGTCAAAAGCTGGACAACCTTTAATGCCAAGCTTTGCCTGCACCTGACACGCAGATGAAGGGAAAGTATGGCTACTGCTCGTTGTGGCTACGATAATCAGGTCGATATCGTTTTTATCAATACCCGCCATATCGATAGCGTTTTCAGCTGCGTAGAATGCCATGTCCGCTACAGTCTCATTTTCTGCAGCAATTCGACGCTCTTTAATACCCGTGCGAGCAACGATCCACTCATCACTTGTATCTACCATTTTCTCTAGATCTGCGTTTGTACGCACCTGAGATGGCAGGTAGCTGCCAGTACCTAAAATTTTGCTATACATGAAGACTAATAATGCCTCTCGAGTAAAACCGCTTCCAAACGATCGCTAATACGGCTTGGTACTTGTCGTTTGACCTCGTGTACTGCCTCGCCAAGTGCATTGACAATCGCAGATACATCCGCACTTCCATGGCTTTTTATGACAATGCCGCGCAATCCTAGCAAACTTGCGCCGTTATACTGGTCGGGGTTCAGTGTTTTTAGTTCATTAAATAGCCGAGAAAACAACTTTCTAGCAATCCAACCCTTTATCGTTGACGCCATCATACTGGTTTTAATTTTTTCGTATAAAAAGTTGAGCTGTTCCCTCACTGGCTTTTAAGCATACGTTGCCGACAAACCCATCACATACAATGACGTCTGCAACATCATGCAAAATTTGATTACCTTCAATATAACCAACAAAGTTAATCGCGTCGGTCTGAGAAAGCATTTCTGCGCAACGTTTGACTAAATCGTTACCTTTAATCTCTTCTGCGCCAATATTGAGTACAGCAACGCGAGGAGGACAACCTAAGTGTTCTTCTGCTAATGCACTGCCCATTACAGCAAATTGGAACAAACTATCAGCATCGCACGATACATTCGCACCTAGATCTAGCATCCAAGTACGCTTTCCAGTAATCGTCGGTAGAGCTGAAACTAAAGCAGGACGTTCAATACCAGGAAGTAACTTAAGAATGAAACGCGATAGTGCCATTAATGCACCGGTGTTGCCACCACTAACACAAGCATCCGCCTTCTGCTCAGAAACCAAATCGATAGCCATACGCATGGAACTATTTTGGCTATTACGTAGTGCCAATGAAGGTTTTTCTGAGTTCGAGATAACTTTCTCACTATGAAGAATAGTCAAGCGGGAACTGATCGAGGTACCGAGTTGAAATAATTGAGACGTGATCAGAGACTGATCACCTATAAGAATCACTTTTAGCTCTGGGAAATGAGACAGTGCCTGCACGGCGGCAGGCACTGTTACGCGTGGACCGAAATCCCCGCCCATTGCATCAAGTGCAACGGTAATACTTTGCAAAGGTTCAACCTTACTTGTTGATAACCTTTTGACCACGGTAGTAACCTTCAGCAGTTACGTTGTGGCGTAGGTGAGTTTCACCAGAAGTCGCGTCTACAGATAGAGCAGCTGTAGTTAGCGCATCGTGTGAACGACGCATACCGCGCTTAGAACGAGTTTTACGGTTTTTCTGTACGGCCATTGACCCTACTCCTATACTATTGGGTTAAAAACCTGAAGAAGAATCGGTTACCACACCTATTACTTTTTCAGACTTTTCAAAACGTCGAATGGATTCGGTTTTTCTTCCTCAATTTCTTCAGGAATCTCACCAAAAACCATGTTATTTGAATCAACGCTACAATCCGCTTCATCGTGCATCGCAATTTGAGGTAATGCTAAGATGAACTCGTCTTCAACCAGTTGTATAAGGTCTAATTCACCATATTCATTTAGATCTACCAAATCATAAATTTCTGGTGCTTCCTGTTCTGTTTTCTCACCGTAGTAAGGAGTAGAAAGGAACTCAACTTCGCACTTATGTGCGAATACCTCATTACAACGCTGACACTCTAAATCGACTTCGATGTTAGCTTTACCAGAGATAACAACGAGTCGCTGTTCATCCATCCCAAATGACAATGAGACTTCTGCGTCGCGTTTTACGCCTTCAGTTGTTTCCGCTAAGCGCTTGAAAAGACTAGCTTGGATGATGCCATCGTAATCCAATCGTTTCTGTGCAGCTTTTGCTGGGTCAACCGTTCGCGGTATTTTTACCTTTTGCATAGGGCGCGAATATTATCTTCCAAATCAAAATTAGTCAAAGAAAAAGGCAAAAAAGTTGTACTTTTTTACGCTTAACATACAGAGCATTAGCCAGAATCATTTTTGATCGATTATCCTATCGGAAATGCTCCCACGAATTGTAATTCAAAATGAAAAATTACCAACTGGTTTTAGCCTCAACCTCCCCTTTTCGTAAACAACTGCTTGAAAAGCTCTCACTACCGTTCATATGTTTATCACCTGATTGCGATGAAACACCGTTTGACCAGGAAACGCCTCTTGAACTGGTGCAAAGATTGGCCCAAGAGAAAGCAACATCTTGCCAGACGGATAAAGCAAGTTTAGTTATCGGCAGTGACCAGGTTTGTGTCATTAATGGTGAAATCGTTGGCAAACCTTTAAATAGAGACAACGCAATAAATCAACTTTTGTCTCAAAGTGGAAAAGTCATCACTTTCTATACTGGTCTTGCGGTACATAACACCGTCACAAACCATACAGAAGTCGGCTTTGATTCTTTCGAAGTACACTTTAGAGATTTGACGCTTGAACAAATCGAGCGCTACGTCGACAGGGAAGAACCTTTTTACTGCGCAGGCAGCTTTAAAAGCGAAGGAATGGGAATTTGTTTGTTTAACAAATTAGTGGGGAAAGACCCGAACACACTCGTCGGGCTACCACTGATTGATTTGATTGATATGTTGCATGTTCAGGGACTCGATGTCATTTAATCCAAAGATTATAAAAGGGAGCCACAGGCTCCCTTTTATAGTCCACTAGGAAAACATGGTTACGCGTTTCTTAAACCCGCCAACACTTTTTCTAACTTCGGTTCCATCGGTGCGTTGATTTCCATCCACTCATCATTTGATGGGTGCTGAAACTTGATGTTTGCCGCGTGTAGGAACAAACGATCTAAACCAACTTGACCTGTGTAAGCATCAAAGCGGCGGTCACCGTAGCGATCATCCCAAGCGATTGGGTGGCCCGTGTATTGTGTATGAACTCGGATTTGGTGAGTTCGACCAGTAATCGGACTCGCTTGAATCAATGTTGCTTGTTCAAACTTTTCCAAAATCTTAAAACGCGTTTCAGACGGCTTACCGTTAGGGTTAACACGAACAATACTGTTCACTTCGTTTTTAAGCAGTGGCGCGTTCACAACCTTACAACTGCTTTTCCATTGTCCCATGACAAGAGCTAAGTAAAACTTCTTCACTGTCTTTTCACGAAACTGGGCTTGCAAGTGACGAAGTGCAGAACGCTTCTTAGCAACCAATAAGATACCTGAAGTATCACGGTCAATACGATGCACAAGTTCAAGAAAGCGAGCTTGAGGACGAAGAGCTCTAAGCGCTTCAATCGCGCCAAACTTTAAGCCACTGCCACCATGCACAGCGGTGCCAGATGGTTTGTTTAGAATCAACATATGATCATCTTCGAAGATGATCATATCTTCCAACTCTGCGACTTTGTTTAGTTTCGTACTTGGCGCGACATCGTCATCTTTTTTCTCGACTGTCACCGGTGGAATACGAACGAGATCGCCTGCTTTTAACTTGTACTCTGCTTTTATACGCTTTTTATTTACACGTACTTCGCCCTTACGCACGATTCGGTAAATCATGCTTTTAGGGATGTCTTTTAATTGGTTGCGCAAAAAATTATCAATGCGCTGACCCGCCATATCTTCGTCAATGTCGACGAACTGGACTTTTGTTCTTATTTCGCTCATGGGCGGTATTGTAAACTCAATTTCGCGCGACTTCACATTATTCTTGTCGTAAAAGAAACACTTGGTAGTACGAACTGGTCTAAATTTCGCCAAGCTTTTGTTTAAATTATTAAAACTCTCGATCGAGTTCTCGATTTGTTTTCTGTCTTGATCAGTTTGCACACCTCAATTGCTTATGAAACAGCCAGTTATAAATTAGAAATTTTGAGTTTAGCGGCAAATTTTCTATCGTTTGCGTGAAAGCAGATTGCTGATAGCCACGCGCACTGCTATAGTTCACAGCTGCTAAGGAAGGTTTGGTTACATTTTATTCATTACCAATCATTTATCCTCAAGCAATGTGAGTAGATCGTTGAAGGTCGAGTGCAGCATTGGCGTGAGACACATCGAATTCAACACTCTTGCCACCCTACTCCTCGCATATTCACGTTGAGTACCTACCGCCCAAATAGCGGGTCACAAGTCTACGTTTCCAACAGAAACCACAAGAGGCTTGTGATGACTGAAGTGCCCGAGAGCATCCCCTTCCAGCCGGGAGGCTGCAAAATACAAGCCATGGGATCAGGCACCGTGAAAGAGCGAAAAAACAGTGGCAAGTCGACAAGAAAGATATAAAAGAAAAGACAACGAGAATTTTCAATGAAAAGAATGTTAATTAACGCAACTCAAAAAGAAGAGTTGCGTGTCGCTCTGGTTGATGGCCAGCGACTTTTCGATCTTGATATCGAGAGTCCAGGTCATGAATCTAAAAAAGCGAATATCTACAAAGGACGTATCACACGTATCGAACCAAGCTTAGAAGCCGCATTTGTTGATTACGGCGCCGAGCGTCACGGTTTCCTCCCTCTCAAAGAAATTGCCCGCGAATATTTCCCTGAAGGTTACACCTACCAAGGTCGTCCAAGCATCAAAGAAGTGCTAACGGAAGGCCAAGAAGTTATCGTTCAAGTGGAAAAAGAAGAACGTGGAAGCAAGGGCGCAGCTCTTACTACTTTCATTTCTCTTGCTGGTAGTTACCTTGTTCTTATGCCTAACAACCCTCGTGCTGGCGGTATTTCTCGCCGAATCGAAGGTGACGAGCGTACTCAACTAAAAGCCGCATTAAGTACTTTGGAACTGCCTCAGGGCATGGGCCTAATCGTACGTACTGCTGGCGTTGGCAAGAGTGCTGAAGAACTTGAGTGGGATTTGAATGTACTACTTAACCACTGGGGTGCAATCAAAGGTGCAGCGGACTCTAACCCTGCTCCATTCTTAATCCACCAAGAAAGTAACGTTATCGTTCGTGCAATCCGTGACTATTTACGTCGTGATATTGGCGAAATCTTAATTGATAGCAACACCATCTACGAACGTGCAAAAGAGCACATTCAATTGGTGCGCCCTGATTTCCTTAACCGCGTTAAGAAATATGAAGGCGAAGTTCCACTATTCAGCCACTACCAAATCGAAAGCCAAATTGAATCAGCTTTCCAACGTGAAGTGCGTCTGCCATCTGGTGGTTCTATTGTTATTGACCCAACCGAAGCACTAACGTCTATCGATATCAACTCTGCTCGTGCAACCAAGGGCGGCGATATTGAAGAAACAGCTCTAAACACGAACCTAGAAGCAGCCGACGAAATTGCTCGCCAGTTACGTCTACGTGACTTGGGTGGCTTAGTGGTTATCGACTTTATCGATATGACACCTGTTCGCCACCAACGAGAAGTAGAAAACCGTCTACGTGAAGCCGTTCGTCTTGATCGCGCTCGTGTACAAATCGGTCGTATTTCTCGCTTTGGTTTGTTGGAGATGTCACGTCAACGTTTAAGCCCTTCTCTAGCAGAAGCAAGCCACCACATCTGTCCTCGCTGTAGTGGTACTGGAGTCGTTCGCGACAACGAATCTCTAGCACTTTCTGTGCTTCGTTTAATCGAAGAGGAAGCACTGAAAGACAATACAGCGCAAGTTCTCGCAGTTGTACCTGTGCCAATCGCTTCTTACTTGTTGAACGAAAAACGTCGTTCAGTTAACCATATCGAACGCATTCAAGAAGTGAAGATTACGGTTGTTCCAAACTCTGACATGGAAACGCCGCACTTCGAAGTTATCCGTGTTCGTGAAGGTGAAGAGTTCGATCTGATTTCTTACCTACTTCCTAAAAAACTGGAAGCAATGAAAGAAGCGGAAGGTAAAGAGCCAGCGGAAATTGACGTAAAACCTAAACGAATCGAAGAACCTGTTCTTAAAGGCTTTGCGGCTCCTTCTCAAACGGCACCTGCACCAGCAGCTAAACCTGCCCCTGAGGCGAAGAAGAAAGAACAGAAAGTTGAACAAGAAGAAAAACCTGGACTGTTCAGCCGTTTGTTTAAAGCACTTGGTAGTTTCCTATTCGGCGGTTCTGAAGAAGTAAAAGAAGAACCGAAACCTCAGGAAGAGAAAAAGCCAAATCGCGATAATCGACGCAACAAACGTGATCGCAATGATCGTCGTCGCAATAACAACCAACGCGATAATCGTGAGAACCGCGACAATCGTGATAACCGTGATAACCGACGTCGTCGTAAGCCTCGTGATGAGCAAGCGAATGAACAAAACGAAGCTCAACAACAAACCAATAAACAGCAAAACCGCAACCAAAAGCGTAAGCCTAAAACTCAACAAGCAGACAAAGCCCAAGAGCAAAAAGCAAATGCAAAAGTAGCGGAAAAAGGCCTGCAGCTAGCGGCAGAAGCTCGAACTGAAACAAAACCAGAAGAGAGCAAACCAAAGCAACAAAACGCGAAAGCAGAAAAAGTGAAGGAGCGTCGCCAACGTCGCAAACTGAACAAGTCTGTACGCGTTAAAGACCAAGAAGCGGTTGAGAAGAAAACAGAAGAAACGGCGGTTAAGACTCAAGAAACAGTTGAAACCAAAGTTGAGAAGCCAACAGAAGCAGCGGTAGAAGCACAGCAAGACAACAAGCAAGCAGAGTCTAAGCAACGTCGTAACCGTCGTTCGCCACGTCACCTGCGTGCAAGCGGTCAGCGCCGTCGCCGTGGTCGCGATCGCCGTCCTAACCCGTTCCGCCTGCGTAAAGGTGGTGTAGCTTCTCCTGAGATGGCTATGGGTAAAGTGATGCCACGCTACATTCCGAAACCAGCACCTAAGAAAGAAGAGCAAGTTAAGGAAGAAGCAGTAGCAGCAGTACCTACAATGCAAGGTGGTTTTGCTTGCCCAGAAATGGCTATGGGTAAAGTGATTATTCGCCGCGAGCAACCTGTTGTAACAGAAGCACCAGTTGTTGAATCAAAGGTTCAAGAAACAGTTGAAGCGAAAGTTGAATCTCCAGCAGTAGAAGCACCTGTTGTGGAAGCAGTAATCGCAGAAAAAACTGAATCGGCAGTAGTAGAAACAGCCTCTGTAGAGCCTATCGTTGAAACTCCTGCAACTGAACATGCTGAACCGGTTGATGCCATTGTAGAAACGGCACCAGCTGAAGAGCCTGTGGTTGAAGCAGCAAAAGAGATTGCAGCCGAAGCGCCAGTAGCTAAACCAGAGCCTAAAGTCGAAGCCATCAAAGTTGCTGCTAAGCTAAACGCTAGCGCACCGATGACAAAAGCACCTGGCCCTCAAGAGCTACGCGAAATCACTGTTGCAGCAGCACCGTTCAAAACCGAACGTTACCAAGCTAAAGGTGCGGGTAGCCAAGTGGCTAAAAACCGCGCATCGGCAGAGATGACAAAGCCTAACTTTAACTAGGCTAAATCATTACGTTCAACTGCTTAACTGCATAAATAAATTAAAGGCTACCATCTGGTAGCCTTTTTTATCTTCATATCTGCCCAATAAATTGTTCATATAAATACCAATTCGTGATCACATTTGTACGCCATTATTCGTATCATTCTTGAACTTAATCACACTTTTCGGTAGCATGCGCCGACTCAAGTTTTCGACACCATTCTGATGCTGCTCTTTTAATACTACGGTTTACACTGCAATGTTTGATTAGAAATCAACCACTCAGTGGCTTGTGCAAATACGAATATGTGTCGGGTTTAACTCATTGCAAAGAGAACTTAAAAACAAACATGTTCGAATTTCCCCAATTTTCTAAGCACTCCGTAAAAAATGATGTGCTATCAGGCTTAACCGTTGCGCTAGCATTGGTTCCTGAAGCTGTCGCATTTGCGTTCGTCGCAGGCGTAGATCCGATGGTCGGTCTTTACGCTGCATTCATCGTTGGTCTTATTACTTCCATTTTCGGTGGTCGTCCCGGCATGATCTCTGGTGCAACAGGTGCCATGGCAGTCGTAATGGTTTCGCTTGTCGCGACTCACGGTGTCCAGTACCTATTCGCAGCCATCATGCTCGCTGGTATTCTTCAAATTGCCGCTGGTATGTTTAAATTGGGTAAGTTCATCCGTATCGTGCCTCACCCTGTGATGATTGGTTTTGTGAACGGTCTGGCTATTGTTATCTTCCTAGCTCAGTTGGGTCAGTTTAAAGCGCCAGATATCAACGGCATGCTTACTTGGCTACCACAAGACCAAATGCTGCTAATGCTTGGTTTGGTTGCGCTAACTATGGCAATCATTCACTTTCTACCAAAAATCACAACGGCCGTACCCTCTTCACTTGTTGCAATCGTAACGGTGACTGCTTTAGTGGTTGGTTTGGATCTGGAAACTCGCACTGTTGTTGACTTCTTGCGTACAATGTCTGGTGATGAAGCGGCAACACTCGCAGGTTCACTGCCGACCTTCTCTATTCCGGCGGTGCCATTTACGCTAGAAACTCTACAAATCATTCTTCCATACGCGATCATTCTAGCGGCCATTGGTCTAATTGAATCTCTGCTAACGCTGACAGTTTTAGATGAGATGACGAACACTCGTGGTCAATCTAACCGCGAATGTATCGGTCAAGGTATGGCAAACATGACCTGTTCTGTGTTTGGTGCTATGGGTGGTTGTGCAATGATTGGTCAGTCGATGATCAACGTAAACTCAGGTGGTCGCGGTCGTCTATCTGGTATCGTTGCTGCTATCGCTCTATTGATGTTTATCTTATTCGCTTCTTCGTTAATTGAAATGATCCCACTCGCTGCTCTGGTTGGTGTGATGTTCATGGTTGTAATTGGTACATTCGAATGGGCAACATTTAAACTAGCGCGTCGCGTACCGAAGCAAGACTTCTTCGTTATTGTTCTTGTGACCGTTGTTACTGTTCTTACTGACCTAGCCGTTGCCGTAGCGGTTGGTGTTATTGTTTCTGCATTAATGTTTGCATGGCAACACGCTAAGCACATCTATGCCGACACATGCTTAAACGAGGAAGGTTCAAAAGAGTACAAGATTCACGGTCCTATTTTCTTTGGTTCTGCCGCTAACTTCTTGGAGTTGTTTAACGCGCCTGAAGATCCAAAAGATGTGATTGTCGATTTTGCAGACTCTCGCGTGACTGATCACTCTGCAATTGAAGCGATTGAAACACTAGCAGAGCGTTACAATGCTCAAGGCAAAACGCTGCACCTTCGTCACCTAAGCCCAGATTGTCGTAAACTTTTGGACAAAGCTGGCAGCTTGGTTGAAATTAACGTGAAGGAAGACCCAAGCTACAAAGTCGCAACCGACATACTAGCGGGTTAACACGAATAAAAAGGGATGAGCTCAGCTCATCCCTTTTTCTATTGTCTTCAAGCCCGGCGATTATAGCTTCTTCAAAATCGCGTCTGATGCCTCTTCGATTAAATCAAGCACCAGTTCAAAGCCATCTTCTCCACCATAATATGGATCAGGGACTTCGTCGTAACCTGACCCAGAATGACTTAAAAATAACGATACTTTGTGTCGATACTTCAACGGACAAATATCCAATAAATCGGCCAAATTTGCTTTATCCGCGGCTAATATAAGGTCAAACTTGTCAAAGTCATCAATGGTGACTTGGCGCGCTTGCATTCCTTTAAAAGAATAACCTCGCAGCTTTCCTGCTGCCATCGCTCTTGAATCCGGCCGGTTTCCTGCGTGATAGCCAATTGTACCTGCCGAATCAACCTCTACTTCAACGCCTAGTTTTTGAGCTTTCGCTCTTAACACTGCCTCTCCAGTTGGTGACCGACAAATGTTTCCCATACAAACAACAAGTATTTTCTTCATTTTATTCCCTGAATTATCGGTGGTTTTTCTTCACGATATGTTGGTCTATCATAGCGAGATAAATCAATGAACCCAAATTAGCTTGGGCACAGCACGAAAAGGAATTGAGGAAGTATTATGTCTATCGAAGAGAATAAAGAAGCACGCCATAAGGCTCGCCAACAAAAAGTCAAAGAACAGGTAGACGCAAAAATTGCTGCTGCTCAAGAGGAAAAAGGTCTGCTACTGATCATTACCGGAAATGGTAAAGGTAAATCGACATCAGGATTCGGTACGATCGCACGCGCAGTGGGTCATGGTTTGAATTGTGCTGTCGCGCAGTTTATTAAAGGTACTTGGGACAACGGTGAGCGCAACCTACTTGAGAAACTCGGCGTTGAATTCCAAGTAATGGCGACCGGCTTTACATGGGAAACTCAAAACAAAGCCGCTGATACCGAAGCAGCGCAAGGCGTATGGCAAGAATGTAAGCGCATGCTCAAAGATGAATCTATCGATGTGGTTCTTTTTGACGAGCTGACGTACATGGTGAGCTACGGCTACATTGATTTAGACGAGGTCGTTGAAGCGCTGAACAACCGCCCTAAAATGCAGTCGGTTGTCATTACTGGTCGTGGCGCTCATCGCACTCTGATTGAAATGGCTGATACCGTTTCTGAAGTGAAGAATGTAAAGCATGCATTTGAGTCAGGCGTCAAAGCGCTGAAAGGTGTCGACTGGTAAAGCTCACCAGCAGAATTAAAAAAGGGTTGGCTAATGCCAACCCTTTTTGCTTTGGCTCGAATCTAATTGAATAGATTCTTTATCAAACCATCGACTGCTTCTTTGGTTTTTTCGTCTTTGATCTTGTCCGTTAGCTTCTCTACACCACGGTCAATTTCTTTCTGAGCTTTCTGTTTCAAAACATCATCAAATACGAGCTTGAATTTAGGATCCGCCCACTTACCAGACACATTGATCGGAATAGTAATGTCTTTCAACTCATCTATATCTTTGCCGCCTTGGCCTTCTAGGCTACCTACGACTGATGTGCTGATAGTAAAGTTAACAGTTTCATTGATGTAGTTTGCGGTGCCTTTACCACGAACACGGAGCAATGGAGACTGAGCTTGCATATTATCCGTTGATACGACACCTTTATTGAGCTTCAATGTCGCCGTCATCGCACTAAAATCTGTTTTCTTAACTTCATTGGTGCCTTCGACTTTTTGCCCTTTAAATTTCGCGTAGTTTTCACGAATCAATTGAGCAACGTTGATGCCATTTACCGCACCGTCAGCAAAATTGATAACAACCGTACCAGAAAGATTCTTCTTGATACCGGTAGGCGTGAGACTCTTACCGGTAACATTCACATCAATGTTACCCGTCCCTTCAAGCTTGTCGTTATCAGCGACATCAATAAGTAGCGGTTGAACTTTCACGCCTTTGATTGACTTTTTCACACTGTAAGTCGCTGGTGATTGGCGTGCATCTAACTTCGCTGTCGCTGAGATTGTGCCTTGGTACAGCTTCGAACTAAATGAAGTAAGCTCAAATACGCCACGATTTACAGTGAAGCTCGTTTTTACCGCTTCCATCTTCGCATTTGCCGCTTTGAATTTGTCGATGGTAATGTCACCCTTTACATCTAACGTTTTCAACGCAGACAAATCAGGCTCAACCTCAGACCCAGCTGGAGCACTCTCGCCACCAGAAGCAGGCTTATTACCTTCGGAATCTTGCTGATCTAATCCTAAGAATTCATCAAGATCGATATTTGGGCTGTGGAGAGCAAATCGTACTTTAGGAATATCGCCAAGTGTCACATCTGCCTTACCATCTAAGGCGATAGCATTCGCTGTTAACTTCTCTAGGACAAAACTCAGGTGGTTTTTCGTTAGGTCGAAAGACAGATCAGACACCATGTCGACTTTCATCGGTGACTGAGGTAAAGCATCACCCTCAAAAGTCGATTTAAGAGTTAACTTATCCAACTGCACTTTGCTGATAGCCTTGTCCACGCTAAGTTGACCAGCACCCTGCATATCTAACTTCATACCACCAGCGTCGCCTTTCATGGCATAAGTCAGGTTATTTACTTTATCGAATTCAAACGAATCTAAACCGATCGTTGCCGATTCAATCTTATTGGCAGGGTCAGAGTATGTCGCATCAAAGTTGATGTTCTTTAGCGCGTAGTTTGTCAAACCTTTTTCCAGCTTAAAGTCGGCCTGACCTTTCGCTGTGAACTTTTGGTCATTCATTTCGCCCTTCACGCCAAAATCAGCCGTTGTCCAGTTGTCAAAAGCGAATTCGGAAAGGTTTAATGAGATATCATAAAGTTTGGTGTAACTACCGGCTTGCTTATCCTGCATTTCTAATGAGCCATTAGAAACCGTAACACCAGCAAGATTAATGCTCCAATCAGAGCCAGAAGGCTGCGTTTCACCATTTTGCGTAGGCGCAGTATCGCTCGCTTGCTCTGCTTGTTGTGTTTGGGCTTTCGTCAATGCATCAATATTCTTGCTGCCATCTTTCTTGGTTTCGATATAGAACTCAGCCCCATCAAGCGTGACATTTCCAATTTCAAGTTGTTGACTAAAAAGTGGCATGACAGAGATGTCTACACCAACGGTATCAACTTTGAATAAATTGGGCTTACTAAAGCCTTGTGGGTTTCGCAATTCTGTATGTCCCAACTCAAAGCCGATCGATGGGAAAAATTGCCAACTGATATCCCCTTCAATCACCAATTCTAATCCCGTTTGCTTTTGCGCTTGCTCAACAATAGTGGGCTTAAACTGGTTAGGATTGACGAAGATGGTTAACGCTAAAATTGCGACCAAAATGACCACAATAGGTATTGCTAGAATTAAGAGCAGTTTCTTCATTTGTTTTTCCTTGCTCGAGTGTTTTTACAATTATAAGCGCAGACTCAATTTACCGCTGACAGTTCCACAAAAGCGTGAAAAATGTCTGGTTTTAACCTGCAACTGACTAATTTAAAAACAAAAAAAGAAGTGGCACTTAAGGTGCCACTTCTTCTCTCAAAAATAAAGCGATATAGCCGTCTAAAGACTTAAGCTTTCAAAAGTCTTGCAATGTGAGCTTTTAATACATCGATTGCGATACGGTTTTTACCACCGCGAGGAACAATAATGTCCGCATATTGCTTAGAAGGTTCGATAAACTGCATGAACATCGGACGTACTGTTTGTTGGTACTGCTTGAGAACAGATTCCATAGTTCGGCCTCGTTCTTCCACGTCACGCTTAACACGACGAAGCAAGCAAATATCTAACGGTGTATCCATAAATACTGTCGCGTGCATCAAATCACGAAGACGAGGGTCAGTAAGAAGAAGGATACCTTCTAGAATGATCACCTTTTTAGGCGTCATTGTGGTCGTGTTACTTGTTCTTGTGTGTTCAGTGTAGCTGTACTCAGGTACTTCTACTGCTTCACCACGTACCAATTTTTCAAGGTGCTCACACAGTAGGTCGTGGTCCAACGCACTCGGGTGATCGTAGTTCGTCTTTACTCGCTCTTCCATGCTTAGGTGGCTTTGGTCGTTGTAGTAGCAATCTTCCGTGATGACACCGATTTGATGATCGCCTACTTTCGCGCGAAGCTCATTATAAATAGTGCTCGCGATCAGACTTTTTCCAGAAGCAGAAGCGCCAGCAATACCTACGATGACGCATTGATTATTATCAGACATTAGTTTGCACCCGATGATGATTTCTAGTCACATAAAAAGATAAACTGCCTGATTATAGGGAGTTCACCCCATAGTTACTAGCTGGAATTAGGGTTTAGTCATAAGTTTCTGCCTGCTCAGAGGATTAACCTCCGAGCAAACGTTAAAATGTGCAATTATCAACCAATAGGCATAGTAAACTTAGTTCACCATTGTAAAGCTAATCGCATCTGGTTTTGCTTTGCCTTGCCAAAACATCGTGCTACATACGCGATCGGCAAGCTGCTTGTAATACCCTGCATGCTCACTTTCTGGGCGCCTTGCTACTGTTGGCACGCCAGCGTCAATATCTTCTCGCATAGAGATATGAAGCGGAATTTGTCCTAGCAGTGCTAAGCCAAACTCTTGCGACATTTTTTCTGCACCACCCATGCCAAAAATATGCTCTTTCGCGCCACATTGGCTACAAATGTGATAACTCATGTTTTCCACAACACCGATAACCGGGACATGGACTTTGTTAAACATTGCCGCTCCCTTTCTTGCATCGGCAAGCGCCAAGTCTTGCGGTGTCGTGACTAACACACTACCTGTCACCGGAATCTGTTGTGACAACGTCAACTGTATATCACCCGTGCCTGGCGGCATATCAATCACCAAATAATCTAAATCGGGCCAGTCTGTTTCCGTTAATAACTGCGACAATGCTTTTGAAGCCATTGGACCGCGCCATATTGCCGCTTCTGATTTGTCCACTAAATAGCCGATAGAGTGAGTATAGATGCCGTGAGCGAAAATGGGCTCCATCCACTTACCATCACGAACTTCTGGTTTTGCATCTTCTTGCCCTAACATCATAGGGACGGAAGGTCCATAGATATCCGCATCCAACAATCCCACTTTCGCCCCAGATTGAGCAATCGCCAACGCTAAGTTAACCGCAGTCGTTGATTTACCGACCCCACCTTTCGCAGAACTAACGGCAATGATGTTCTTTACACCTTTAACCGGATTGGCCACTTGAGTTTCTAATGCTTTAACTCCAAGGCGAATATTGAATGGGAATTCAGCCACTTTACCTGCGGTTTGTTGCTGTTTAATCCAGTCATGCAATATGGTTTGAAGCTCATTACTTGCGAATGGCAACGTTATCTCAACAGAACCTTGTGCCGTAATCGAAATTGCGCCATGAATATCTGCCCAATTTTTCACCAACTGTGGATGCTGGAATTGGTTAAACCAGTGACAAAAATCTTGTTTTGAAGTGAACTGATGCATAAGTCCTCCTTTTAGATGTCATGCTAACACCGTCCTGCCTCAACCAGAACCCCAAAAAAACTAAGGCATTCCGCAGTTTGACACCTTGGAGTTAGTGAGTTCATGGGGTAGTATTATCCATCAAAATTTATTTATACCTATCAAGAAAAGCGAATATTAAGTATGGCAAACGATCCAAGAAACTTTCCGTCAAGGAAAATGCTGGTAACTTGTGCCCTTCCGTACGCTAACGGTTCGATCCACCTTGGTCATATGCTTGAGCATATCCAAGCGGACATTTGGGTTCGTTACCAACGCCTACGCGGCAACACTGTAAACTTCATCTGTGCTGACGATGCTCATGGCACGCCAATCATGCTTAAAGCGCAACAGATGGGTATTACTCCTGAAGAAATGATTGCCGCAGTTAGCGAAGAGCACCAGAAAGACTTTGCTGGCTTTGATATCAGCTTTGATAACTACCACAGCACACACTCAGATGAGAACCGTGAGCTAGCGTCACACATTTATCTTGAGCTGAAGAAAAACGGCTTTATCTCTAGCCGCACAATTTCTCAGTTGTTCGACCCAGAAAAAGAGATGTTCCTACCGGACCGTTTCGTAAAAGGTACGTGTCCAAAATGTAAGTCAGAAGACCAGTACGGTGACAACTGTGACAACTGTGGTGAGACTTACAGCCCAACAGAACTGATCAATCCTAAATCTGCGGTTTCTGGTGCGACGCCAGTAATGAAAGATTCTGAGCACTTCTTCTTCGACCTGCCTCAGTTTGAAAGCATGCTAAAAGAGTGGACTCGCTCTGGCTCGCTACAAGCTGAAACCGCGAACAAGATGCAAGAGTGGTTTGAATCAGGTCTACAACAATGGGATATCTCACGTGACGCGCCATACTTCGGCTTCGAGATCCCAGGTGAGAAGAACAAATTCTTCTACGTATGGCTAGACGCACCTATCGGCTACATGGGCTCTTTCAAAAACCTATGTGACAAGCGCGACGACCTAGATTTCGACGAGTACTGGAAGAAAGACAGCTCAGCAGAACTGTACCACTTCATCGGTAAAGACATCGTTTACTTCCACAGCCTATTTTGGCCAGCAATGCTAGAAGGTTCTGGCTTCCGCAAACCTAACAACGTATTCGTACACGGTTACGTAACCGTAAACGGCGCGAAAATGTCGAAGTCTAAAGGTACTTTCGTAAAAGCAAGCACTTACCTAGAGCACCTAGACCCTGAGTGTCTACGTTACTACTACGCGGCGAAGCTAAACAGCCGTATCGACGATCTAGATCTTAACCTTGAAGACTTCACTCAGCGCGTAAACGCTGACGTTGTTAACAAGATCGTTAACCTGGCATCTCGTAACGCAGGTTTCATCGCAAAACGTTTTGAAGGCAAACTGTCTGACAACTTTGCAGAGCCTGAGCTTTACAACGAATTTGTTGCTGCGGCTGACCGTATCGCTGAGCTTTACGAAACACGTGAATTTGGTCGTGCAATCCGTGAAATCACTGCACTGGCAGACAAAGCTAACCAATACGTTGATGAAAAAGCACCGTGGGTTGTAGCAAAAGAAGAAGGCAAAGATCAGGAGCTACAAGACATCTGTTCTGTCGGTATCAACCTGTTCCGTGTACTGATGACTTACCTGAAACCAGTAATGCCTGCGCTAGCTGCACGTACTGAAGCATTCCTAAACCAAGAGCTGACTTGGGAAAACATCGCTGCACCACTAACAGGCCACGAGATCACTAAGTTCAAAGCACTCTTCAACCGTATCGATCCGAAGAATGTTGAAGCGATGATCGAAGCATCTAAAGAAGATGCGGCGGCAGAAATGGCGGCGAAAGAGAAAGCAGAAGCGGAAAAGAACAAGGCTAGCCAAACTGAGCTAGACAAAGAGCCAATCGCTGAAGAGATTGAGTTCGACGCTTTTGCAGCAGTAGATATGCGTATCGCTCGTATCATCTCTTGTGAAGAAGTGCCAAAAGCAAACAAACTGCTTAAGTTCCAACTGGACATCGGTGGTGAAACTCGTCAAGTGTTCTCTGGCATCAAGTCAGCGTACAAACCTGAAGAGCTAGAAGGCAAACTAACGGTAATGGTAGCAAACCTAAAACCTCGTAAGATGAAGTTTGGTATGTCAGAAGGCATGATCCTAGCAGCGGGCCCTGGTGGTAGCGATCTATGGATCCTTGAGCCACACGAAGGCGCTCAGCCTGGCATGCGCGTAATGTAAGTCGCATTCCAAATATAACACTATAAAATCCCTGCCAATTTGGCAGGGATTTTTTGATCATATTCACAACTTTGGTGAATCCATGCACCAATAACGACCGCCCCAAAAGAACATTTAACATAACCAGTTGTTTTAATTTAATTTTTGTTTGGCATCAAAACTGCAATCCTTCCTTGCTAGGTCCAAACACTAACAAGGAGTTGGTTATGTTTGTTTTGATTTCCACATTATTATCTATCGCTATTTTAGCCGGAATATATCACTTATCTTCTAAACGAGAGCAGCAACACGCGCGTAAATATCAGCTGTTAACATTATTGCGAGATGTTGTTCATCTGCTGAGACGCCATCGAGCTGCGACGCACTACTCACTTCAATTTCAACAAAATAACGAACAAGAATTAGAAGTCCTTCATAACGATCTCACCAACAAACTGCATCTTTTGGTCGAAACCTCACGCTTTGAAAATAAACCCATGTATCGCGTGCTGCAGATCAAAGTAGGAAAACTGCTTGAACAATGGAACGATCACAGTGTTGCAAGGAACCAGATGGAGCATGGTAAGTTAATTCGTCATTGCTTGTTTTTGATGGATGAAGTAACCATCGCATGGCTAGCGGTTGAGCAAAGAGATGACTTGCATAATGAGTATCACATGAACTGGCAAAACATTATGGATAGCTTGGAGACCCTGACTCAGTTACGAATCAGCATTCAAGATTTAGGAGAGCAAGGCGGAAATGAGCGTTTCACAAATTACGCATCGGTTATGACACGTAAGCTAAATCAATTAGCAGTTATCGCTCCGCTTAGTATCGTTTCTCCTGCTTCCACACGCTCAATACAGACATTAAATAACTATGTGACAGGAAGTCATGTCGATTTAACAGAAGCAGAGCTTTATGGAGTCACATCAGACTTATCGTTGACCATCTTCAATACTTACGACCACGTTCTTTCAGACATCGTTGAAGCATTGTATCTACCGTTGCCCAAACTCTCTGTAGCAAGATAAGCTCTATACAATGCCGTGCCAATTGTCACAACAGGAACGTAACTTGTATCTATAGGTAAAAACAAAAAAACCGCAGACCTTAGGTTCTGCGGTTTTTCATTCATCTAACTTCTCAGCGCTTAGCTGTCATCTTCTGTGAAGTTCGTTGGTAATTGCTTTTTCATCTCGTTCCAGATTAGCGCGCTTTCCATACCATAGTGACGAATCACAACTGGCAGTTGTTCACGCTGACCACTTTCACAAGTTTCTAGCAACTGATGGTAAAACTTCAGCGCTAGCTCACGAGAAGCTGGGTTTGAGAAGTAATAGCTACCAACGCGATCATAGAGCTTCTTCAAGCCATTAAAAATCAAACCGTAAATCTGATTCCCTGAATGGAATGCTAGGCGTTGGAACAACATGTAGTCGTAAAAGTTGAACGTTTTAGCAATCAAGATTTCTTGACGCTTCGCTTCATCTTTCTCGTTGTCTTCTTTCACGTTCTGTAAGACTTTCTCAGCATAAGGTGAAGAAGCGATGAAATCGTCCCAAGAAGCAGCATTCATTAAAGCTTCACAAGATTCAATTACATTCTTGATCGTGCGCTCAGAGTTCTCTTTATTTGCTTTAAATGCATAACGCATAAAGATAGGGCTGATGTTGGTACGTGCTGCAAGCAAATCTTCTACAATGTTTGTTGCGTTATCTACGTCCAACGTCATCAACGTATCCAAAATATGCAGACCAGAGGTCTCCATAAATTGGTTTACCTTCGTTGGTTTACCGTGTTGGATTGTTAACCAACCATCACGGGCTAGTCGTTGAAGAACCTCTCGTAAAGTCGTTCGAGTAACACCAATTAGCTCAGACAGCTCGCGTTCAGCAGGTAAAATAGAGCCAGGAGGAAAACGGCCGTTCCAAATGCTCTCGATAATATATTTTTCTGCGAATCCCGCAGGGCTTTTCGCCTTTATGACCATTCTACTTTTTATCCAATATTGATTTCTGAGGGTCGATACTACTCATCATACCACTACTTAACGGTTTGAGAAAATTTACGATCAATAATTGAAACGATTCCACAATATAGAGTTAATACTCTATATGTTATGTCAATCTAGGACGGTCTGACGTGCGAGTGAAAGCGGTAAAATCTTAATTTTCGTTTAATTAAACAGCTCACAAATTGCGGAGAAATAAAGACTACTGCGTCACAATTTTATATTCAAAATATGAAAAATTACTTTGTATATCACAGTTAATATTCTTTCTTAATTTGCCTTTTCTCGTCACTGACCGTCATTTAAAATCCAAGAGGATTTTTTTGAGCCTTTCATGATATAGTAACGCCGTTTTGATCGCGTTATTACATTTAAAAAGTCATTTTAGTCGGTAGCATCACGTTTTGTTATTGACTAATAAATGCCTGAGTGTAGAGTTTGCGGTCGAAAGTGAGCGGTGCTTGAGTTCAGGGGAAGTAACTTGGCAAGACTGCAATAAACAAAGGATTGTTGTTTTACTAAGTTATTGTTTTAAAAGACTAGTTAATAAGTCTAACAAACAGATACTTAAGCACTATTGTAGTGTCTATTCATAATTTTGTTATAAAGAGAATTATCATGCCGATATCGCTCGGAAACGCTTTTATCAAGAATTTTCTTGGTAAAGCGCCTGATTGGTACAAAGTTGCCATTATAGCCTTCTTAATAATTAACCCGATTGTATTCTTCCTAATAAACCCATTTGTTGCTGGGTGGTTGCTGGTTGCTGAATTTATTTTCACGCTTGCAATGGCATTAAAATGCTACCCATTACAACCTGGTGGTTTACTTGCTATTGAAGCCATCGCTATCGGCATGACTAGCCCTGCGCAAGTTAAGCACGAGTTGGTGGCAAATATTGAGGTATTACTGCTTCTGGTATTTATGGTTGCGGGCATCTACTTCATGAAGCATTTATTGCTGTTCATTTTTACCAAAATTTTACTTGGTATTCGCTCCAAAGCCCTTCTATCACTTGCGTTTTGCTTTGCCGCTGCATTTTTATCTGCGTTTTTGGATGCTTTGACGGTTATCGCCGTTGTTATCAGTGTGGCGATCGGTTTCTACTCTATCTACCACAAAGTGGCTTCAGGTAACCCGATTGGTGACCATGACCACACACAAGATGACACGATCACTGAGCTAACGCGTGATGACTTAGAAAATTACCGCGCCTTTTTACGCTCATTGTTGATGCACGCTGGTGTAGGTACTGCGCTAGGTGGCGTAACCACTATGGTAGGTGAACCTCAAAACTTAATTATTGCAGACCAAGCGGGTTGGTTATTTGGTGAATTCCTAATCCGTATGTCTCCAGTGACGCTACCCGTATTTTTCTGCGGTCTCATCACTTGTGCTCTAGTCGAAAAGCTTAAAGTGTTTGGCTACGGTGCAAAACTTCCTAACAACGTTCGTCAAATCCTCGTTGACTTTGACAATGAAGAGCGCAAAACGCGTACCAATCAAGACGTTGCAAAGCTATGGGTTCAAGGGCTTATTGCTGTTTGGTTGATCGTGGCATTAGCCTTGCACTTGGCGGCGGTAGGCTTAATTGGTCTTTCAGTGATCATCTTAGCGACGGCTTTCACTGGCGTCATTGAAGAGCATTCCATGGGTAAAGCCTTTGAAGAGGCTCTGCCTTTCACTGCACTACTTGCGGTATTTTTCTCGATCGTTGCGGTAATCATCGACCAAGAGTTGTTTAAACCAGTTATCGACGCGGTGCTTGCCGTTGAAGATAAAGGCACTCAGTTAGCTTTGTTCTATGTCGCGAATGGCTTACTATCAATGGTGTCGGATAACGTATTCGTCGGTACGGTTTACATAAATGAAGTAAAAACAGCACTCATTGAAGGTCTCATTACTCGCGAGCAGTTCGACTTACTGGCAGTCGCTATCAACACTGGTACTAACCTACCATCTGTTGCTACGCCAAACGGTCAAGCGGCATTCCTATTCCTACTCACCTCGGCTCTCGCTCCATTAATTCGTCTGTCTTACGGTCGAATGGTTATCATGGCGCTGCCTTACACCATCGTTCTTGCGATTGTCGGGCTAATGGGCATTATGTTCTTCCTAGAGCCTGCAACGGCTTCTTTCTACGATGCAGGCTGGATTTTACCTCATAGTGGTGATCTGACTCCCGTAGTCTCCGGCGGTCACTAAAATTTGAGTTGATTAGGAAACTTATCCACGTTAAAAAGCTCTGAGTATTCAGAGCTTTTTCTATTTCAGACAGGAACAAAAACGTGACTATTTTAAATTCACTTAACCAGTTTTCGAAGGGACGCTTATCGTGGCTGCTACTTCTGCTATTCGTCGTTTTCTTTGAAGCATGTGCCCTCTATTTTCAGCACGTCATGATGCTTGCACCATGTGTCATGTGTATCTACGAACGAGTCGCGATGATGGGAGTGGGTGTCGCTGCAATCGTTGGTCTTATGGCACCAAATAACCCAGTTTTCCGTTGGCTAGGTTTGATTGGCTGGGGATTAAGCTCTTACAAAGGACTGCTGCTTGCTCAGCAGCACGTTGATTATCAGTTTAACCCATCACCATTCGCGACTTGTGATTTATTCGTAACATTCCCTAGCTGGGCTCCGCTTAATCAGTGGGTTCCTTGGATGTTCGAAGCATACGGCGATTGCTCGAAGATTGTTTGGCAATTCCTCGATTTATCAATGCCACAATGGTTAGTAGTTATTTTCGCGGGCAATTTAATCGCTTTAGCATTAATTGTGATCGCACAATTCTTCCCAGTAAGACGCACTAATCCGATTCGTTAATCCTTCAGAGAAATGATAACGAAAAAAGCCGACCAGATGGTCGGCTTTTTACTGAGTAAACATGGCGGCTATTTAACTTAACCACGTTAACTCAACCACGTGATTGACCACAACACTGCTTGAACTTTTTGCCGCTCTCACAAGGACAAGGATCATTGCGCCCGATACCTTTGAATGGGTTTAGGCTTTGAGCCTTATTGCCTACCATCAACTCATCCGCACCTAACGCCACTTCACCGACCATCAAATCAAGCTGGTCGATCAAGTCTGCAAGAGCTGGAGGCGTTTCAATACCGGCGTCGCGCATCTGTTGCTGCGTTGCCGACTCATCGATAGCCAGCATCAAAGTGGTCAGTAATGCTTGTAGCATACGCTGCAATCCATCATTGAGCTCAACGTCTTGCCATTGTTCTTCAATCATTGGCCAAACAGACATAAAGCCTTCGGCAAAATCAGCAAGTTGTTCAGGTTCTTTGCCTGTTAGCTCTAGCACGGAATATTCATTTCGTTGAATTCGGTTGTGCTGCTTGTGAATTTGCTCTTCTACTGCCGGTTGAATCGCTTTGAATCCTTCACCTAATAGCGGCTCTAACCACTTTTCAGGAGCGAGTGGTTTTGTCGTCAGATTAGCAGCGAGCACTGCGCCTTCGATAAATAGGCAAGATTCATCGATGTGAATTTCGCCTTTCTCAATCAATGTGTATTGCATGACATCTGGTTTCCCATAAATTTGGCGGCATTATACCTCAGAGCATAAAAGCACGTAACCGGGAGTTGCGAGTTTGACTGTATTGAGTGCTTTGAGTCTTTTAATGACAAACTTAGCTGACATCGCTACAATCGCCCTCCTTTTTATCACCAAACTGTATTAGGCAAACTATGCGAGTTGTACTAGGCCCAATGGAAGGCGTTTTAGACCATTTGATGCGCCAAATCCTGACCGAGATAAACGACTATGACCTATGTGTTACGGAATTTGTTCGAGTCATCGACCAGTTATTGCCCGATCATGTATTTCACCGTTTATGCCCGGAGCTGTTGCAAGGTTCTCAAACCGCATCAGGTGTGCCAGTACATGTGCAATTGTTAGGACAAGAACCAAACTGGATGGCTGAGAACGCAATTAAAGCGGCAAGCCTTGGCGCTAGAGGCATCGATATAAATTTTGGTTGCCCAGCCAAAATGGTCAATAAAAGTAAGGGGGGGGCGTGCTCTACTTCAGCATCCTGAGCTAATTCACCGTGTGGTTAAAGCTTGTCGAGAAGCCGTTCCAGAGACCATTCCTGTGACCGCAAAAATTCGTCTTGGCTGGGAAAACCCTGAAGATTGCTTTGAAATTGTTGATGCCATTCAATCTGCTGGTGCAAATGAACTCACCGTTCACGCTCGGACTAAGCAGGGTGGTTACAAAGCGTCTGAGATAAAATGGGATTACATCAACCAAATTCGCGAACGTTTTGATCTTCCGCTTATTGCGAATGGCGAAATTTGGAATTATGAAGATGGTCAACGTTGCATTGAAACGACTGGCGTTGACTCTTTGATGGTGTGCCGCGGCGCTTTCAATATCCCTAACTTGGGCAACATGGTAAAACACAACCACCAGCCAATGTCATGGCCCGAGGTGGTTGAGCTACTGATCTACTACTCCAAGTTTGAGATGAAAGGCGACAAAGGCTTGTACTATCCAAACCGTGTAAAACAATGGTTCTCTTACTTACGTCAGGCCTATCCTGAAGCAAAAGATCTATTCAGAGAAATCCGAACGTTTAACAAAGCCGCGCCGATTGTTGAGCATATTCAACGTTATCGTGATGAGTTAAATTCTCAGGTTGCATAAAATCTGAGCATTGCAAAGGGCGAACTGCTCGCCCTTTAAGCGCTTAGATCTTCGTAGCAAATCTTATTTTTGCCTGTACTCTTGGCTTGATATAACTTTTCATCCGCCGCTTTAAATAACTCATCAAAGCTTTCCTCTCGGTTCTCTTTACTGAACACCACACCGCCAGAGATCGTAAAGCCTTCTTTAGTCACGCGTGTCGAGCGTTCGTCTATGGCTTTTTTACCCGCTCTAAAATTAGCTTAATGCCTTCCGAGTCTTCGTCGTAAATCGCCAACACAAACTCTTCGCCACCAAATCTTGAGGCGACATCTGTGTGGCGAATATTTTCACGTATACATTTTGCAACTAGCTGAATCGCAGAATCGCCGACATCATGACCATAGGTATCATTGATCTTCTTGAAGTTATCAATATCGAACACTGCTAATGCAACCTGTTTTTTCGTCATCTTATTGCGCCACACGGTTTGCATTCCTCGACGGTTCAACAAGCTCGTCATCGGATCTCTGGCGGCGAGATCTTTAAAATAACGTCGCTCACTATGCATATTCACATAGAACAATACGACTGTGCTCAAAACGTAAATAGAGATCGCAACAATAAGGCTGTATTTTTCAAACACCGCTAGGTTCTTAGCTTCATCCCAAAGGTTGTACTCGTAATACATGCTGTGATTCGCACTCAATCGCTCTAACTCGACTGGTTTGATACGTGTACTGTTTGAAGGAATGGATTGTAAATTGGAAACCAAATGAAACTTACCAACAAGACCTAGCGACGAAGCCATCAACGCATTGACATCAAAATCAATGGACAGCACACCTTGATGCCTCCCTTTTTCGTAAACAGGCACCGTCATACTAATGATTTGACCTTCCATCGAATCCAACATCGGCCCAGGTCCGGCCAAGGTGATGTTCACTTTATCTTGTGCGGTTTTTTGCCAAAATGGGCGCGCTTTTAGCGTTGACCAAAGCTCTCTAGTGAAGTTTTTCGCGTACGTGTCAGGAGACGAAATAACGTAACCACGCTTATCGATGTAATGAATACCAACGATGTGGGATTCAATATCGTGCAGAAAAGACAATGACGGTGCAAAACCCGCCTTTTGTTCAGCTGATTGGTTAATCGTTGAACCTTGCTGACATAAGCTTTCATCGCCCACTATCATGTAATCAAGATCAACCGCAGGTAACCCCTCACTATAGACACTCTCTAGCAACAAAACGTCTATCGGCCAAATATAACAAATCCCCTTTTTGACTAAAGAATTGTGCTCTTCAGACAATGGGTTAGCGTAATTCGTATAATTAGTAAAGCTGTAATCTAAGGCGGTGAGAACTTTAATACCACGGGACATGGCACGATCAATACGTGCATACTCTGAATCAATATAGCGGTTAACCGCATCATAGTAATTTTTCGTTGTAACGAGTAAAATCACTACAAATAGTGCCAGAGGAAAAAAGATGACAAATGAGAGGCTAAATCGCCTTTGGTTTACCATTGAGTACCATGCATATGAAAGGTCAATAGTCTCTTATGACAGCTGTTAAATTGATACTCGTTATCTGGTGACGCATGCAATACAGCACCAGATAACAAGAGACCAAACAAATGAGTGCGCGCTGTTTGAGACCGTTTATATATTAAAGGAGTTTAATCAATATAGAGTGTGGTGTCACTTTAGTCGCCATAATTTGCAGCTCTGTGCCGACATATTGACAGAGATATGACTCTTATAATCAATAAGTTCGCGTCCATCCAGCAATGACGAAAGGTGGGCAGCCTCCAAACCAAGTTGCCACAGAGGCAAGTCAATTGAACACTCATCGCCACTTAGATTCATCACAACAACGATCGCTTCACTTCCAAGTACGCGCGCATAAGCCAGCTCGTTGGTATCGCAATGCAGCCATTGAATACTACCAGACTGTAAAGACTTGTACTGTTTACGTATCGAAATCCATTGCTTGTAAATCGACAGCCATGGTGAGTTTTCGATTTCATTCCAAGGGAAACAGCGACGATTATCCGGGTCCAGTCCTCCCTCTAGTCCGACTTCACTCCCATAGTAAATACAAGGTGTACCGACGTATGTCATGAGCAGAGCAAGTGCGATGTTCATTTTACGCTTATCACCATTAACCAGTGTGATAAAACGAGCAGTATCATGACTATCGAGTTGATTTAGCTGCGATAGCTGATTCGAAAATGGAATTTTTGCTCTGGCTTCGTCCAACCATGCTTTAAACTCCAAACCATCAATGTTGATTGGTTCATACATAATATCTTGCTGCGCGATAAAAGCTCGAACTGGATGAGCAAAACCGTAGTAGTTCATCGCCCCATCCTCTTGGTCACCTTGCAGCCACTGTGTTGCTTCAAAAAAGTGTTCACCTAGCACATAGGCATTCGGATTGACTGACTTCGTCGCATGGCGAAACGCTTCAACATAATGAGCATTGTTTTTCGCACCCTCTCCTTCGCCAAGCATATGAATAACATCAAATCGCCAACCATCGACTGAGTATGGAGGCTTAAGCCAGTGCTTAATGACAGATGCTTCGCTTTGATAGATATAGTCACGCACTTGTTCATTTTCGAAGTTCAGAACCGGTAAGTTACCAATACCCTTCCAACCGATATAATGATTGGTTTCGTCTTCGAAAAAGTAGTAATCGCGGAACTTTGACTGCGGATGACCATACGCCCCCTCTCCTTTTTGTTGGATATCAAACCAAGGATGATGGACTGACGTGTGGTTAAACACCGCGTCTAAGACAATCTTCATATTCTTACCGCGAATCTTCTCACACAGTTCCGCAAACTGAGCATTGGTTCCAAACATAGGATCAACAGTGAAGTAATCGGTGGTGTCGTATTTATGATTACTTGGTGAAGAAAAGATCGGATTAAAATAAAGCGCAGTAACGCCGAGCTGTTCAAGATAGTCCAACTTTTGTTCCACACCTTTGAGGTCGCCGCCAAAGAATTCACGTGCCCCGGTATTTTGGTGAGAGCCTACCGCTTCTCCCCACGATTTAATGATCGCTTCTGAATCATGCTGAACATAAGCTTTACGAATGTCAGATTCACTTTTACTAGCAGAAAAACGGTCAGGAAATATTTGATAGAACACTTGCTCTTGGACCCAGCTTGGTGGTTGATGGTTTACATTCAACTTAAAGTGGAACTCTTTGGGTGGAATACGCTTTTGTACGCCTCGTGCATCAAGCCAGTATTGTTGCCCGTCTTTAAGGAGCTTAAACACATAATGTGTGACATCTCGATCTCGATTTGGTCGGAACGATGCTTCCCATAGTAACAATTCCCCAGTTGTTCCAATTTGAGCCATGTCGACCAGATATTCTTCATTGTCCGGCTCAAGACGCACATATACGGAATCAAAATCCAATGTCTCGGTTTTCAGTCTGACTGTGACTTGCTCGTGATTAAAAGCTAAACCATCAATGGTTTGACTATGAAAAATAAATGGCAGGTTCATTATGGGCACTCCTCGTCATCGGATATGCCACTATGTTATTGAAGAATGAGAGACAAGAAATCCTCCTTGCGAGTTGACATATAAGCCAATTTTCCCAAGGAGGATCACACTTAGTAGGCGTAGTGACTTGTCGGATACCGCTTAGTTCAACAAGAGACTGTCATCTGCAAGCTCTTCACCACGCACTTTGGAGAACATATCCAACAAGTCTGGTACCTGCATGTTAGCGCGCTGCTCTCCAGCCACATCAAGCACAATTTCACCTTGGTGAAGCATTACGGTCCTATCGCCACATGCTAATGCGTCTTTCATCGAATGCGTCACCATCATCACGGTTAAATCGAACTCATCGACAATACGTTTAGTTAAGTCGATAACAAACGCCGCCATACGAGGATCAAGCGCAGCCGTGTGTTCATCAAGCAGTAACAACTTACTCTCCGATAACGTCGCCATCACAAGGCTAACAGCTTGTCGTTGTCCACCGGACAGTAAGCCAATGCTATCGCCCAGACGATCTTCTAAGCCAAGCCCTAGGATGCTAATTCGCTCTTGGAACAGCTTGCGACGTTTAGTTGAAAGCGCCAAACCCCAACTGCGTTTTTTACCACGCATGTACGCTAAAGCCATGTTCTCTTCTATCGTTAGCTCTCCACAGGTTCCGGCCAATGGATCTTGAAACACTCGTGCGCATTGCGTCGCACGCTGGGCTACCGTCTGCTTGGTGACGTCTTTGCCATCAATGATCACCTGACCACCTATCATCGGCGTCTCACCTGTCACCGCACCAAGCAACGTCGATTTTCCTGCGCCATTAGAACCAATCACGGTAAGAAATTGTTGCTCTGGAACCTCTAAAGAGACGCCTTTCAATGCACGATTTTCTAAAATCGTCCCTGGGTTGAACGTGACCTGAATGTTATTAAGTTCAATCATAACGCCTCCCCCGAACCATTTTTTGATGCCGCTTGTTTAGCATCGGTAACGCGTTGTTTCGCTCTCATGCTCTGTTTTAATTTTGGAGCAATAAGCGCGACAGCCACCAATACTGCGGTGACAAGGTTGAGGTCTGATGCTTGCAAACCAAACATGCCAGAGCTCAAAGCGAAAGCTACAGCAAGACGATAAAGCACCGAACCGATGATGACAGCAAATACCGCAACCCAAATTTTTCGCCCCGGAATGAGGGTCTGGCCCAAAATCACAGCAGCCAAACCAACCACAATGGTGCCCACGCCAGAGGTCACATCTGCAAAGCTGTTCGTTTGTGCAAACAACGCGCCTGCGAATCCGACAAAACCGTTAGATAAAGCCAACCCAAAGTAGGTATAAAAACCAGTGCTCGCCCCTTGCGCAGAAACCATACGCGCATTAACGCCCGTGGCCCGTAAACCAAGACCAAAGTCGCTGTTCAGCAGGCGAATGACAAAGAAAGCGGACAAAAGAACTAAGACCCCAACAACCAGAGGACGAATGAACATCGGATCGCCCAAGGCTTCAAACGGCGTGAGAATCGTATCCTCTCCAAGCAACGCCATATTAGGTTTGCCCATAATACGAATATTGATTGAAAATGCCGCGATCATGGTAAGAATGGAAGCTAACAGGTGCAAAATACCACATCGAACAGCCAGAAAAGCGGTTACCCACCCCGTCATACTACCGGCTATCATCGCCATTATTGTCGCAAGCCAAGGATTAATACCTGCGACAATCGCCGTTGCAGCCACCGCCGCTCCCATTGGAAAGCTGCCATCCACACTCAAATCAGGGAAATCGAGAACACGAAACGTAAGATACACACCCAAGGCAACCAGGCCATAAATTAAGCCAATTTCGAGTGCGACCAAAAAAAGCAAATGCAGACATAACTGCTCCTTTCTGCATGTTCAGGCTGACGAATACCAACCTGAACTTAAGACTTCTAACGTATACACCCATTCTTCTCTAGCAGAATGCTCTACACGAGAAGTCCGGCGAGTATCAATTTTGGGGCAAGCCTCTATCAACAGACGTGACGGCCCTAACCCCAAAAAAGAGCGTTACTTATTGCATGCTTGTCGCACGTTCAACCACAGAACTTGGCAGCTTGATACCGAGCTTAGATGCCGCGCTTTCATTAATTACGAGGTCAGAGCCCGTCGCGACTTTTACATCCAATTTGCCTGGTTCTTGACCATCAAGAATCGCCGCCACGTAATCAGCGGTTTGCACACCAACCTGGTAGTAGTCAAAACCTAAGCCTGCAATTGCTCCTTTTTCGACATATGACGTCGCACCACCAAAGACAGGTTTTTTCGCTTGATTCGCTGCCACAATCATCCCTTCAATCGCACTTGCAACTGTATTGTCTGTTGGGGCGTAAAGAATGTCTGATTTCGCTGCAATCGCTTGAGTCGCAGACTGAACATCAGCACTTTTTAGTGCGGTCGCTTCAACCACTTGTATGCCTTTTGCTTCTGCGCTTTCTTTTAGCAGTTCAACCAAAGTCACGGCATTAGCTTCACCGGGATTAAATACAACCCCGATGCTTTTCACCTGAGGGAGAATTTCTTGGATGAGTTCGACATGCTGAGCAACGGGTGAAAGATCAGACAGGCCAGTTACGTTTTTGCCTGGTTGTTCCATCGACTTAACCAATTTCGCACCGACCGGATCTGTTACCGCAGTAAAGACAACAGGAATAGAGCGCGTTGCCGACACCAAGGCTTGTGCCGAAGGCGTCGCGATACCCACTAACACATCAGGATTTTCGCCGACGTACTGACGGGCAATTTGCACTGCAATCGCAGGGTTACCCTGTGCGGTCTTATAATCAAATTCTAGATTTTTGCCTTCTTCGTAGCCTTTCGCTTTTAAACCATCAAGCAATCCTTGACGCGTCGCGTCTAACGCGGGGTGTTCGACAATTTGTGAAACTGCAACGGTTGCAGTGGCGGCCAGTACATTGGCAGAAGAGAAAATAGCAGTAGCAGATAGAACGGCAGTGGCTAATAAACGTTTCGTTTTCATCATAACTCCTTGATGTGACTTCGTCCTTGTTTCGCGAGCATTCAACATGAATATCGACTCGTGAATTCAAATGTTTGAAGGGGGTAATGTTGTGTTCGTATAACTGTGCACTTCTTGCGCATCTTGTTTTTATTATTACTACTAAGTCTTAGTAAAGAAAAGAAAGATTTAACACTAAAGCAACATTTGTGATCGGGGGACTTCTTCATCCGGAAAGAATCTTTGGTAAACAAAGCTTCGCTCGCTTCATCAACGACCGTCAAAGTAGGTAATAGAGGCAGGATCAAAAATGGAGCGGCTAGTGCACACTCCATTTCAAACAATTTAAATTAGAACCAACGCTCTAGTGACGATTTATCGAGCTGGCGAAACGCTCGGTTCAGTATTATCGCAAGCTCTTTATAACGAGGGCGAGCTTTAACAGGCTCTAGTGCAAAACCTGTTTCCACAATTTTTTGATGCAGCTCCCGATACCAAGATGCCAGAGAAGGCGGCAGTTTCGTGTTGGATCGAGCACCAAGCCACCAAATCCCTTGGAGTGGCAAGCTAATCGCAAACAAGGCGACAACAATAGACTGAGGTAACGCGTGGTAATTGTTGAATGCCATTTGAGTGAGTACGCTGATCGCAGCGACGGCTGGCATGACTTTAATGCCAAAGCGAGTCGCCTTAATGATACGCTGTTCCGGAAATATGGCGCTTAGCTCTTTACGAACCGGCCAGATCTCCATGTAATTCTGGCCATCTTTCAGGCTATGGATCAATCCGACTTTATTACTCATACCGCTCTCTCACTAAAAAATAGTTGAACATTTCAACTGAAGGTACAAAAAATTGATGAAAGTTAATATTCTTTCTAAATTTTTTTTGTTATCATTGCTTATTATCGCTATCCTTTGCAGACCCTCAATCTCATTGTTGCCGTTATTTACAATTTAAGCAACTCCGAGATATCTATCTGCACGGATCGCATCATAGTGATGGATGGGTTCATCACTATTTCTTTATATGGAATTAGAACAATTTTTGACCAGGATTAGTACGCAGCCTTCTGGGTATCGGCTATTCTTGTGATTAATTTTTCATTCTTTAACTGATTTTTTATCAGACGAATAACAGGTAGTCATACATGTCTAAGCTAGTTTTAGTTTTAAACTGCGGTAGTTCTTCTCTTAAATTTGCCGTTGTTGATGCCGAGAACGGCGACGAGCACTTATCAGGTCTTGCTGAGTGTCTTCACCTTCCTGAAGCTCGCATCAAGTGGAAACTTGATGGCAAGCACGAAGCTCAACTAGGCAATGGTGCAGCTCACGAAGAAGCACTAGCGTTTATGGTAGAAACTATTCTTGCTTCTAAGCCAGAGCTTAAAGCTAACCTAGGCGCAATCGGTCACCGTATCGTTCACGGCGGCGAGCAGTTCACTCAATCTGCACTAATCACTGATGAAGTTCTAAAAGGTATTCAAGACGCTGCAACATTTGCACCTCTTCACAACCCTGCTCACATCATCGGTATCGAAGCGGCTAAGAAAAACTTCCCAGAGCTGAAAAACGTTGCTGTATTTGACACTGCGTTCCACCAAACTATGCCTGAAGAGTCTTACCTATACGCTCTTCCATACAACCTATACAAAGAACACGGTATCCGTCGTTACGGTATGCACGGTACTTCTCACTTGTTCATCACTCGTGAAGTTGCTGGCTTACTAAACAAACCAGTTGAAGAAGTAAACATCATCAACTGTCACCTAGGTAACGGCGCGTCTGTATGTGCAATCAAGAACGGTCAATCTGTAGACACTTCTATGGGTCTTACTCCACTTGAAGGTCTAGTAATGGGTACTCGCTGTGGCGACATCGACCCTGCGATCATCTTCCACCTACACGACGCTCTAGGTTACTCTGTTGATCAAATCAACACGATGCTAACTAAAGAGTCTGGTCTTCAAGGTCTAACTGAAGTGACTTCTGATTGTCGTTTCGTTGAAGACAACTACGGTGAGAAAGAAGAAGCAACACGCGCAATGGACGTGTTCTGCCACCGTCTAGCTAAGTACGTAGCTGGCTACACTGCTTCAATGGACGGCCGTCTAGACGCAATCACTTTCACTGGCGGTATCGGCGAGAACTCTGGCCCTATCCGTGAAATGGTTCTAAACCGTCTTGGCATCTTCGGTATCGAAGTAGATAGCGAAGCTAACCTTAAAGCTCGCTTCGGCGGCGAAGGCGTTATCACGACTGAAAACAGCCGTATCCCTGCAATGGTTATCTCTACTAACGAAGAGCTAGTCATCGCTGAAGACACTGCACGCCTGACAGGTCTTTAATTGAATTACTGGCTAGCCACTCGGCTAGCCAGATTTTCATTCAAACGAATTTCTTAGGGGCTCAACTCCTATTCTTCGAGCTTCATGGAATAAGAGTTGAGCTTTTATCCCCCAAATAGCTAAAGGTACTCTACGAATGTCTCGTACTATTATGCTTATCCCTACTAGCGCAGGCGTTGGCCTAACAAGCGTTAGCATGGGTGTTCTTCGCGCTATGGAGCGTAAAGGCGTTAAAGTTTCTTTCTACAAGCCAATCTGTCAGCCACGTTCAGGTGGTGATCAGCCAGATCTGACTTCAACTATCGTTGGCCACAACAGCGATATGAAGATCGGTGAACCAATGGCGATGTCTGTTGCTGAAAGCCTAATCGGTAACGACAACATGGACGAGCTGCTAGAAACCGTTGTTGAACGTTACAACCAAATCAACAAAGACGCAGACGTTACGCTAATCGAAGGTCTTGTACCTACTCGTAAGCACCCATTTGCAAACCAAGTAAACGCGGAAATCGCGGCAACACTTGGTGCAGAAATCGTGCTAGTTGCGACTCCAGGTACTGATAACCCAGCGCAACTGAAAGAGCGTATCGAAGTAGCATGTTCTAACTTCGGCGGCACTAAGAACAAAAACATCTCTGGCGTTATCATCAACAAGCTAAACGCTCCTGTTGACGAAGCTGGCCGTACTCGCCCTGACCTATCTGAAATCTTTGACGATGCAGATAGCGCGAAACAAAACGAATTGAAAGTGATGGAAATCTTCAACACTTCTCCAATTCGTGTACTAGGTTGCGTGCCATGGAGCATTGATCTGATTGCGACTCGTGCAATCGACATGGCTAAGCACCTGAAAGCAGATATCATCAACGAAGGTGACATCAACACTCGTCGCATCAAGAGCATCACTTTCTGTGCACGTTCTCTGCCAAACATGATTGAGCATTTCAAACCTGGCTCTCTACTAGTTACTTCTGCAGACCGTCCTGATGTTATCGTTGCTGCTTCTCTTGCTGCAATGAACGGTGTGGATATTGGTGCTGTACTGCTAACTGGCGGTTACGACATCCCTCGCGAAATCGAAGGTCTATGTAAACCAGCGTTCGACACTGGTCTACCTATCTTCAAAGCACAAGGTAACACTTGGCAGACATCTCTAAACCTACAGAGCTTCAGCATCGAAGTACCTGCAGACGATAAAGAGCGTATCGAGTTCATCAACGAGCACGTTGCTGGTCACATCGACGGTAACTGGATCGAGTCAATGACTGAAGGTACTCAGAAGTCTCGTCGTCTAAGCCCACCAGCGTTCCGTTACCAGCTAACTGAACTTGCTCGTAAAGCAGGCAAGCGTATCGTTCTTCCAGAAGGTGACGAACCTCGTACTGTTAAAGCGGCAGCAATCTGTGCTGAACGCGGTATTGCAGACTGTGTGCTTCTAGGTAACCCAGATGAAATCCGTCGCGTAGCAGCTCAACAAGGCGTTGAGCTAGGTACTGGCGTAACCATCATCGATGCCGATGCTGTTCGTGAAAACTACGTTGCTCGTCTAGTTGAGCTGCGCGGTGCGAAAGGCATGACTGAAGTTGTGGCTCGTGAGAAGCTACAAGATTCAGTATTCCTAGGCACAATGATGCTTGAGAACGACGAAGTTGACGGCCTAGTTTCTGGTGCTGTTCATACTACGGCGAACACTATCGTTCCTCCGTTCCAAATCATCAAGACTGCACCAAATGCGTCTATCGTATCTTCAGTATTCTTCATGCTTCTGCCTGATCAAGTACTGGTTTACGGTGACTGTGCGATCAACCCAGATCCAACCGCTGAACAGCTTGCTGAAATCGCTATCCAATCTGCTGACTCTGCAGCAGCATTCGGTATCGACCCTCGCGTTGCTATGATCTCTTACTCTACTGGTGAATCTGGTAAGGGTGCAGACGTTGATAAAGTACGTGAGGCAACTCGCATCGCGAAAGAGAAGCGTCCTGATCTAGTGATCGACGGTCCTCTACAGTACGACGCAGCTATCATGGAAAACGTGGCAGCGTCTAAAGCGCCTAACTCTCCAGTAGCAGGTAAAGCGACAGTATTCGTATTCCCAGACCTAAACACGGGTAACACGACTTACAAAGCGGTACAACGTTCAGCTGACCTAGTTTCTATCGGTCCAATGCTGCAAGGTATGCGCAAGCCTGTAAACGACTTGTCTCGTGGCGCGCTAGTAGACGATATCGTGTACACAATCGCTTTAACAGCAATCCAAGCAGACCAAGAAGCTAAATAATCGCTTCTGACATCTAGTTGGACAACTATCCAAAGCCCTCGATTCATCGAGGGCTTTTTCTCTTGTTGGCCACACAGCTAAGAGGCTATGAGCAATAGCACTAATACGCTCTTACGAATACAGCGCCATAAATACCCCAGCCCCAACCACAACACAACCTGTCATCACGGGTGCGATTCGGCGCCAAAGCTTCTTATCCCCTATCGCGATAACCATCCCCATTTTCACAATGGTATTAACCGAAGCGGCAATCAAAATGCCTAACGCAGCAGTGGTCACGCTTAATGTTTGCGTACTTTGACGTCCGAGGGTTAACGAGATCGCATCAACGTCAGTAATCCCTGATAAAGCAGAAAGGATCAACACCCCCGCATTGCCAAACCAGTCAGACAAAGCGTGAGCAAGCAGCATAATCAACGCCAACACGAGGCCAAAGAACAGTGCCGACTGCAAAGCAAGAGGGTTCGTTTGCTTATTTGATTGCTCAATCTGCTCAACTTCACTTCTGCGCCAAATCCACCATGCCGGAATGTACAGCGCAACCATCATCGCCATCACAATTGGCCAAAGCAGTTTCACTAATTGTGGATTGATAACGGACAGTACGATAAGTAAACGAGGGAACATGGTTCCGCAGCTCAAAAGAATACCACTAGCGAGTAACGGGCTGATGCTCGCTTGATCACGAGAAAGATGGGAAAACTGCAACGTTAATGCTGTCGAAGAGCTAAGCCCCGCAAATACAGACGTAAACAAAATACCTCGCTTCGCCCCGCCGATTTTTATCGCAAAATAACCGACAAAAGAGATACTAGCGATCAACACAACCATCCACCAAATCTCATACGGGTTAAGTGCATTCCAAGGGCCGTAAGATTGATTTGGTAACAGGGGTAACATGACTATCGAGATAAGTAATAAACGCAGTGCTGCGTCTAACTCATACTCTTGCAGTTTTTGTAGCGCTTGATGTAGCTCTCTTTTGTTATCAAGCACCACCGCGGTAATAACGGCCGCTGCTGCAGCCAAAACAGCCTCACCCGACACGGTAAGGTTACCCAGAACAAACACCACCATGATACTAACCACGCCAGTGATGCTCACATCTCCGCTCTTTTTCTGCTGTATAACAAAAGCGATGCAAGTGAGGATGACTAAAGCGATAAGCGCAAAACCAATGAGTAAAGGTGTATAGATGTTGGCGAGAATGCCAACTAAACCACCGAGTAAACCGACTAAAGAAAAAGTACGAATGCCTGCTACACGACTGCCTTCTACGCTATTGCGCATCACCCAGCCACGTTGGGTGCCAACAATTGCCCCTAGTAATAGAGCAATAAGCAGATTCCAAATTAGATGCTCGCCACTGACAAACTCATTGATATCCATGCATCACCCCGTTAAAAAGCGGTTGTTATATCATTAGTTTATTTGAATATGGGTAAGAAGCTGTGACGATGAGAGGATAATCAGAAAATGGCCCCGGTTCCCTGCTTACCATTGCGTCTTATAATTTCATTATTCTTTTATCTACCACCAAAACGTAATAGAACGAAGCGGCCCTCCCTGTTCAATTTATCAGCATTATTTACATTTCAACTGAACTTTCTTACTCGAACTACGTAACGAAGATGGACTGCTATTAAGCAAACTCACACATAAGTAAGGAATACATATGAACAACTCCATCAACAACTCACTGCTAAAGCTTGGTTTAGCTGCAATTCTGTTCAGTTTTTCTTCATTCAGCTTTTCTGCCCCAAGCATTAAAGGCGTTGATCAAGATATGTCCGGAGGAACGGTAACCGCAAAAATGGCTCATGCTGACGACAACGGATGGATGGTCGTCCACCGAACGGACGAATCAATGAAGCCTGGCCCTGTTATCGGCTATGCCCCACTAAAGATGGGACAGAATGAGAACGTGAATGCAATTTTGATGGAACCGGTTGAGTCTGGCGACATGCTGATGCTAATGGTCCACGGAGAAAAAGGGGGAATGAAGACTGGCGTATTTGAATATACACTCGGAGCCAAAGAAGATGGCCCTGTAAAAGTCGACGGAAAATTAGTGATGGACGTCGTACGCGCTAAGTAGACGAGCGCACACTTAAGAGTCACTCTCCTGCTCCTAGTATTTAGTTGGCATCAAAGTACTTAACGATATTGCTAACCGTTAAGTACTTTTTCATTTCTGATGGAGGCAGCAAACTAGCTAATTATTTCTCTTCCATGAGGAGAGTTTAAGTCTAAATCAGGCCCTTTGGGTACAACTTGCGTCGGGTTAATACCAGTGTGGCTGAAATAGTAGTGACGTTTAATATGGTAGAAATCCGTGGTTTCTTCGACGCCTTCGACTTGATACAACTCTTTTAAGTATCCTTGAATATTTTCGTAGTCTGCGATGCGCTGCTTGTTACATTTGAAGTGACCCACATACACGACATCGAAACGGATCAGAGTCGTAAACAAACGCCAATCAGCCTCAGTAATAGTATTCCCCGCTAAATAACGATGCGTCGCTAGGTGCGAATCGATTTTATCTAGCGCAGCAAATAAAGAATCAAATGCTTCTTCATATGCCTCTTGTGTGGTCGCAAAACCACAGCGATACACTCCATTGTTGACGTTTGGATAAACAAAATCGTTCCACTCGTCAATAACATGCTTTAGCTGTTCTGGATAATAGTCATCGTGGTTTCCTGTTAACTCATCGAACTCCGAGTTAAACATACGAATAATTTCTGACGACTCATTCGACACAATCGTATTGGTCTTTTTATCCCAAAGCACAGGCACAGTTACACGGCCTGTGTAATCTGGTTTGGCCTGCGTGTAGATTTGGTGCATACGAGTGTGACCAAATAGTGGCTCAGGAAGCCCCATTTGCCAGCCTTGGCTTAACATATCAGGGCAAACAACCGTGACATCAATATGTGGTTCTAAGCCTTTCAGCTTGCGGAAGATGAGCGTTCGGTGTGCCCAAGGACAAGCAAGAGAGACATACAAATGGTATCGACCAGACTCTGGTTTAAACTCCGCATCAGGTTCGTTTTTAACCCAGTTACGGAATCCGGCATCTTCACGCACAAATTTGCCACCATTTGATTTTGTGTCATACCAGACGTCATGCCAAACACCTTCGACCAACTTACCCATGATTGCGCTCCTCTCATTCTGTTTATGTCTATATTAGCGTTTCCTATCAAACAGAAAATCACTGAACTTAGGACATCATGTTCAAGAAATTCGAATGTATAAATCAGATGCATAAAAAAAGCGCGACCCGATGAAGGTGTCGCGCTTAAGCCCGTCACAGGCTGAATTTATACACTAACGTGCAAACAAGATACCGCGTGAACGTCGTTGCCTTGAATCGTTGGCTTCGTCTTCGCACACTCTTCGGTTGCTTGTGGGCAACGAGTGCGGAACACACAACCCGATGGTGGACTGATCGGCGAAGGAAGGTCGCCTTCCAGCATTTGGATTTTCTTACTGCGCTCAGTGTTCGGGTCCGGAATCGGAACCGCTGACATCAATGCGCGTGTATATGGGTGCTTAGGATCAGCAAACAGCGCCTCCGCCTCACCGAGCTCGACAGCATTACCCAAGTACATGACCAAAACACGATCTGAGATGTGTTTAACCACTGACAAATCATGCGCAATGAATACCAGAGAAAGGCCTAGTTCTTTTTGAATCTCTTTAAGCAGGTTAACAACCTGAGCTTGAATAGATACATCAAGCGCCGATACGGGTTCATCACAGATGATCATCTTAGGCTTAAGGATAAGCGCACGCGCAATACCGATACGCTGGCACTGACCACCCGAGAACTCGTGCGGATAACGGTTAATAACGTTAGGTAATAGGCCAACTTTCGCCATCATCTCTTTAACGCGGTCTTTCACTTCCTGCTTAGACAGTTCTGGGTAGAACGTTTCAAGAGGCTCAGCAATAATGTCGCCAACCGTCATACGTGGGTTAAGAGATGCCAAAGGATCTTGGAAAATCATTTGGATTTCTTTACGCGTTTCACGACGTTGGACGTCTTTCATCTTAGTTAGATCTTGACCCAACCAAACTACTTCTCCATCCGTCGCTTCAACAAGACCGATGATGGCGCGCGCAAACGTCGATTTACCACAACCTGACTCACCTACTACACCAAGTGTTTCCCCTTCGTATAGTCGAACGTTCACCCCATCAACCGCTTTTAGGCTTGAAGGCTTTGACCACGGCCATGCCGATTTTGACGCAATGCTGAAGTGAACTTTCAGCTCTGAAATGTCCAGAATTAGCTTTTTATCTACTGCGTTCATTTGTTCCAAGCCTCCCATTCAGAAAAACATGCGCGCTGACGACCATCACCAAATGGAGTCAGAATTGGCGCTTCACGCTTACAACGATCCATCACTCGATGGCAACGCTCTTGATAAGGGCAACCCGGTGGTAAACGAAGCAAGTTTGGTGGATTACCAGGAATGGTTGGCAGAATTTCACCTTCCGTATCAAGGCGAGGGATCGCTTTCAACAGACCCTCTGCATAAGGGTGGCTTGGATTATAGAAGATTTCGTTTACGTTGCCGTACTCCATCGTACGACCTGCATACATCACCAACACTTTGTCACACGAACCTGCAACAACACCAAGGTCGTGCGTGATCATGATGATCGCCGTGTTGAACTCGTCTTTAAGCTCATTAAGCAGGTCCATGATCTGTGCTTGAACCGTCACATCAAGTGCTGTTGTTGGCTCATCGGCAATAAGCAGTTTAGGGCGACATAACAACGCCATCGCGATCATTACACGCTGACGCATACCGCCTGAAAACTCATGCGGGTACATCGTGATACGCTTACGCGCTTCAGGGATTTTCACCGCTTCCAGCATGCGTACTGATTCTTCAAATGCTTCCGCTTTGCCCATGCCTTTATGCAGCATAAGCACTTCCATCAACTGGTCACTTACCTTCATGTAAGGGTTCAGCGATGTCATTGGGTCTTGGAAGATCATTGCGATCTGTTCAGCGCGAACTTTGTTCAGTTCTTTTTCTGGTAAGTTTAAGATTTCTTTGCCTTCAAACTTTGCGCTACCAGAGATAATACCGTTTTTAGCCAAAAGGCCCATGATTGCGAATACGGTTTGAGATTTACCTGATCCCGACTCTCCAACGATGCCTAAGGTTTCGCCTTGGTTGAGAGAGAAGTTCAAATCGTTTACTGCGGTTACGATACCATCTTGCGTGGTGAATTCGACGCGCAGATCTTTGACATCTAATAAGCTCATCATTGCTTCCTTAATCTTATCTTTTAATTATCTGTCTTTTGGATCCAGCGCATCGCGCAGGCCGTCACCAACGTAGTTGAAGCAGAATAGCGTCACAACCATGAACACTGCTGGGAATGCCAGCTGCCAGATTGCTACTTCCATTGTCTGTGCACCTTCTTGTAGAAGAGCGCCCCAACTTGTCATTGGTTCCTGAACACCAAGACCAAGGAATGATAAGAATGACTCCGTCAGGATCATGCTCGGGATAAGCAGCGTAGAGTAAACCGCTACGATACCCAGTACGTTCGGCACGATATGACGAGTGATAATTTTCCAGTTGCTAACACCACACACATGTGCAGCTTCGATGAACTCTTTGCTACGTAAGCTGAGTGTCTGACCACGTACGATACGCGCCATATCTAGCCATGCGATAGCACCAATCGCGACAAAGATCAGCATGATGTTACGACCGAAGAATGTCACAAGTACGATAACTAGGAACATAAACGGTACCGCGTACAAAATCTCTAGAATACGCATCATCACACGGTCAACTTTACCGCCGATAAAACCAGATGCTGCGCCATAGAGCGTACCAATCAGTACGGCTACAAATGCACCCATGACCCCCACCATCAACGAAATACGACCGCCGATTAGCGTGCGTACGTATAAGTCACGACCTAAGCTGTCGGTACCAAACCAATGGTCAGCATTCGGTGCAACGTGCATCGCGTACCAGTCAGTATCATCAAAGGTGTGCGGTGCGATCATTGGCAGAATAATCACCGCCAACGTCATTAGAACAAGAAGGAATAAGCTCACCATTGCCGCTTTGTTGCGCATAAAACGGATACGAGCATCTTGCCAAAGACTGCGACCTTCAATCTCCAAGTTTTCGGAGAACTTCTCAATCGCTTCTAGGTTTTCTTTTTTCGTTAACATAACCAAACGTCCCTGTTAGTAGCGAATTTTCGGGTCAATCATTGCAAGTAGAATATCTACAATCGCGTTGAATAAAATGAATAGGAAACCAATCAGGATGGTTACACCCATTACTAGCGAGTAGTCACGGTTAAACGCAGCGTTAACGAATAGCTTACCAATACCTGGTAGACCAAAAATGGTTTCGATAACAACAGAACCAGTGATGATACCTACGAAAGCAGGCCCCATGTAAGAAACAACAGGAAGAAGTGCCGGCTTAAGGGCGTGCTTGATGATGATGTAACGGTAGCTTAGACCTTTAGCACGAGCCGTACGAATAAAGTTACTGTTCAGTGTCTCGATCATCGAACCACGCGTAATACGAGCGAAGGTTGCAACATACAGTAGTGACATACCAATGACAGGAAGCACTAAATACTGCCAGCTACCATCTTGCCAACCGCCCGCAGGGAAGATATTCCAGTGAAGCGAGAATAGATAGATAAGCGCAGGTGCCAATACAAAAGAAGGCATTACCACGCCGAGCATCGCTGTCGACATGATGGTGTAATCAATCCAAGTATTCTGCTTGAGCGCAGCAATGGTACCGACGGTAACCCCCATAATCAGGGTAAAGATAAAGGCGATGAAGCCCACTTTAGCCGAAACCGGTAAGGCAACCGCGATCAGCTCGTTAACCGAGTAATCAAGGTATTTAAATGACGGTCCGAAATCCCCTTGGATAACATTGGTCAAATACGTGGTGTATTGTTCAAATACAGGTTTATCTAAGCCATATTTAGCTTCGATATTTGCCATTACTTCGGGTGGCAATGGACGCTCTGTCGAGAAAGGGTTTCCCGGTGCAAAGCGCATAAGAAAGAAAGATACGGTGATCAAAACCAACATTGTTGGGATCGCCTCAAATATCCTTTTTGCGATGAATTTAAGCATAAACTCACTCTTTCAGTCTGTGACAGTTAAATTAAAGAAGTCGTCCAATTCTTTTGGACTAAAGATAGGCGCTACATGCAATTTCTCACATGTAGAGCCTCATTTTTATAGTTCTATCGAGTTACGAATTACTCTGTGATGTAGAGATCTTTAGAGTAAATCTTGTCTTCCGCGTTATTGACTGGGAAGCCACCAACTTTCGGTGATAGTAGACGTGATTTCACGTACTGGTAGATAGGTGCGATTGGCATATCTTTTGCCATCAACTTCTCTGCTTCTAGGTAAAGCGCTTGACGCTCTTCGTCAGAAGTTGAAGCAAATGCTTTGTTCATGATTGCATCGTACTCTTTGCTGTCGTAGTGAATACCACCAGTAGTGTTATTACTCATCATCAGCGTTAGGAAAGATGAAGCTTCGTTGTAGTCGCCACACCAACCTGCACGAGCAACCTCAAAGTTGCCAGAATCTTTGGTAGATAGGTAAGTTTTCCACTCTTGGTTTTCTAGCGTAACGTCTAGACCAAGCGTCTTCTTCCACATTGAACCCAGTGCAACCGCAAGTTTCTTGTGGTTCTCTGACGTGTTGTATAGAAGGTTAAATTCAAGAGGGTTGTCTGCGCCGTAACCCGCTTCTTCCAATAGACGCGCCGCTTCAGCGTTACGCTCTTCTTGCGTCATTTTGCCGTATGCAGGGATTTCTGGGTTGAAACCCGCCGTGATTTCAGGCGTTAGGAAATAAGCTGGCTTTTGACCCTGTGCTAGGATCGCATCAGTCACGATATTACGGTCAATCGCATAAGAAATCGCTTTACGTACGCGAACATCATCAAACGGCTTTTTCTTCGTGTTGAAGATGTAGTAGTAAGTACACAAGTTACCCGATACAGACACGTCTTCTGGATGCTCTTGCTTCAAACGCTTGAAGTGCTCTGTAGGCAGTTCATTCGTGAAGTCGATTTCACCTGCTAGGAAGCGGTTCATTTCCGCTACTTGGTTTTCGATTGGTAGGAAAGTAACTTGATCAAGCGTCGTGTTTTCGTTGTCCCAGTATTGTTCGTTACGTTTTAGAACTAAACGCTCGTTTACAACCCAGTTGTCAACAACATAAGCACCGTTACCTACAAAGTTCTCAGGCTTCGTCCATTGATCGCCGAACTTTTCAACGGTTGCTTGGTGAACAGGCTTCACTGTTGTGTGGCCCATCATCATCACAAAGTATGGTACAGCAGTGTCTAGCTCAACCACTAACGTGTGGTCGTCAACCGCTTTAACACCCAACTCACTCTTGTCTTTTTTACCCGCAACAATGTCTTTTGCGTTCTTCATCTTGGTGTATTCCATGTACCAAGCGTATGGAGAAGCGGTTGCTGGGTCGACTGCGCGTTGGAAGCTGTATACAAAATCACCTGCAGTAACAGGATCACCGTTAGACCATTTTGCGTCTTCACGTAGGTGGAAAGTATACGTTTTGTTGTCTTCAGTTTCCCAAGATTTTGCAACACCAGGGATAGTGTTACCGTCCGCATCTTGGTTTACTAGGCCTTCAAGAAGATCGCGAATCACGTGGGATTCTGGAACACCTTGAGATTTATGAGGGTCTATTGTCGCAACTTCTGTACCGTTACCACGCACCAATTCTTGAACAGCAGCAAGTTTTGGCTCTTTAGAATCAGATTTAGCTTCAGGGGCTGGAGCCGGAGCAGGCTCAGCAGCTTGTTTCTCTGCAGGCTTTTCGCCACAACCAGCTAAAGCGAGAGAAAGACCAGCACCAATAAATAAAGCGCGCGTGATTTTATTCTTATACATGCGTAAAACTCCAAATTTTTTCGTTAGCATCCATGACTTCTTTGTAAGGGCCTGGAACGGTCAGAGTTTTAGATTTTTTTAGTGCGTTTTCTGAGCACAAAAGCCTAAAACCTTACAAAGACTGCGGCACACATTAGCAATCATTGAAGTAATTTGCCATAAAAATGTAGCAAAAAAACCAATAATCCTGACTAAACCACACATATCTAGCAGTAAACTCTAATCAAAAAGTATTCACCAGCCAAATGGAGACCAGAAGCGACATTCCACAGACAAAACTTTCGATTAATCTACATTTAAACCATTTGATAGCATCTTATGCTAGATATTTACATATTATTTAACATTTATGACAAATGAAGTCTAACAAATAATTGTTTATATATTGGGCTAAAAACTTTTATTGTGAAGAATATCACCAGAGCGAGTACGGGTTGTGTTGAAGTCAAATGAGCAGAATTATGAAGATAAGTACAAAAAAAGCTAAGTGCCATTGACACTTAGCTTTTTTCACTAGAATGAGGAGTGGGTTCTATTTTTCCCAACGCTGCGCAGCTTGGTGATCAGTATCGCGCGACTCAATCCAACGATCTTCACTCGTCGTGCGTTCTTTCTTCCAAAATGGTGCTTTGGTTTTCAAGTAGTCCATAATGAACTCGCAAGCATCAAATGCTGCTCCACGGTGTGCACTTGAAACACCAACAAAGACGATTTGATCACCGCTATCCATGTCACCAACGCGATGAATCACGCGTACGCCCAATAATGGCCAACGTGATTCAGCTTGATCGCAAATGTCGCTCAAGCTCTTCTCAGTCATGCCTGGGTAGTGTTCCAAGTGCAAACCAACAACATTATCGCCAAGGTTCATATCTCGAACTTTACCAATGAATGTTACGACAGCACCAGCAGCCGTACCTTCGGATAAACGTTGATATTCGTGATCAACGGAAAAGTCTTCAACTTGTACAGAGACGCGTGGGTCCATCTTAACCTCCGGTTACCGGTGGGAAAAATGCAACTTCATCCCCCGCTTTTACTTCGGTATCAAGTGGGACAATAGATTGATTAACAGCAGCAAGTAGCTTTCCTGGCTCTAAAGCCAAATCCCACTTACCATTTTTATCAGCGCCCTCTTCCACGAGATGTGCGCGAATCGCTTCAACCGTTTCAAATTGATCATCTAATTCGACACTGTCGATACCAATCAGCTCACGAGTCTGAGACAAAAAAAAGTAACTTTAATCATGATTCCGCCTTGAAGTGTCCAGATTTTCCACCCGTCTTTTCTAGGAGACGAACTTGACCGATAACCATGTCTTTTTGCACCGCTTTACACATATCGTAAATCGTCAGTGCAGCAACAGAAGCCGCCGTGAGCGCTTCCATTTCTACGCCCGTTTTACCTGCAAGCTTACAAACAGATTCAATACGAACTTTGTTTTCTGACTCAATAGCCTCCAACTGAACTTCGACTTTAGAAAGCAACAGAGGATGACAAAGTGGAATCAAATCCCACGTTTTCTTTGCAGCTTGGATACCAGCAATTCGAGCCGTCGCGAACACATCACCTTTATGATGCTGCCCGGAAACAATCAGTTGCAAGGTTTCTGGGGCCATGTGAACAAATGCTTCTGCACGTGCTTCACGAACCGTTTCTGCTTTTGCAGACACGTCGACCATGTTAGCTTCGCCAGACGCGTTGATATGGGTAAATTGAGTCATTGTTTTTCCTTCGCTTTTAGGAAAGGTTATACAGATAGGTGCGGCATGAAGTTACAAGGGCGATGGCTTGCATCTAACTGCTGCTTGATGATCTTCGTCCAGCCAGTGCGGCACGCGCCTGTTGAACCAGGCATTGCGAAGATAACTGTATGGTTAGCAAAACCTGCAATTGCACGCGATTGGATCGTTGACGTACCAATTTCTTCGTAAGACACCATGCGGAATAACTCACCAAAACCTTCTACTTCTTTATCAAACAGAGGCTTCAGCGCTTCTGGCGTGCTGTCACGTGACGTGAACCCTGTACCACCAGTAATCATGATCGCTTGAACATTGTCGTCCGCAATCCACTGAGAAACAATTGCGCGAATTTTGTACATATCATCAATAACAATTTGCTTATCGACAACATTGTGACCCGCTTCTTGAGCGTGTTCAACAAGGTAGCGACCAGAGGTATCGTTTTCTTCGGTACGAGTGTCAGATACCGTTAGAACGGCAATATTTGCAGGTTGAAATTTGCTTTCAGCGTGACCCATGTGTTCACCTATTCTCTTTTAACTTTGATACGTTTGGTATCGATTCTAGAAAAGCGAGGGAAAGCTAGCCTATAAATAAGCTTTCCCTACAAAATTTGAGTTGATTTAGCCGCCGATAGACGCCAGATGTGGCGTCATACCCGTATTACCATCATGCAAGAAGTGGCTCACCGACTTAGTTTGTAACTGCGCTTGGATGCGTTCAATAAGCTCACTTTCTTGCTCATCACGTTCCAGTAGATCACGCAGTTCTACACCGTGATCTCCAAACAAACACAGATGCAGCTTACCCATCGCAGAGACGCGTAGTCGGTTGCAGCTCTCACAAAAGTCTTTTTCATAAGGCATGATCAGGCCAATTTCACCCTTGTAATCTGGATGAACAAACACTTGCGCGGGGCCGTCATTATGAGAGCGCACTTTAAGCAGCCAACCGTTTGCAATCAACTGATTACGAATTGCCACGCCTGACACATGATGCTTATTGAATAAATCATCCATCTCACCCGTTTGCATCAATTCGATGAAGCGCAGTTGGATTGGACGATCTTTTATCCAGTTAAGAAACGCTGGCAGCTCGTGATGGTTCAGATCTTTCATCAACACCACATTAACTTTGACTTGCTCATAACCGACCTCGAACGCACGTTCGATACCATTCATGACTTCAGTAAACTTATTTTCACCTGTGATTTGATGAAACATACGCGGATCAAGGCTGTCCACGCTGACGTTGATGTGAGTTAAGCCCGCTTCACGCCAGTCTGCTACTTGCTTTGCCATGCGGTAACCATTGGTCGTAGTTGCAACTTTTTGGATACCAGGTGTCGTCGCCACTGAGTGGATAATGTCGGTAAAATCTTTGCGTAAACTTGGTTCACCGCCAGTAATGCGCACTTTTGACGTGCCACAATCAGCAAACGCTTTTACGACCCGTTTGATTTCAGGAAGAGATAAAAAAGACGAGTTTTTATTGCCCGAAGGCTTATAGCCATCAGGAAGGCAATAGGTACATTTGAAATTACATACGTCGGTCACAGACAGACGCAAGTAATAGAACTTACGATGAAATTTGTCTTCGAATTGTTGCGCCACGGAACACCTTTCCAAACACGGGAGGCATGGCCATTTCCAATCATGCCCTTGTGACAGTACGCCACTGGCTCAAAACGCTTATCCTCGGACTTAGCAATAGTGAGCTCGGAGTTATGGCAACCAGAGATATGAAACCTCTGATAGCTTTGCGGTGTAAAATACTTAATATTTGTACTGGAATCCAGACTTGAGTGATAAAAAACTCTCTAGAGACACAATTTACCGCTAAGTGAGTACCTTTCAAGCACTCCTTAAGATAAATTGTAGCCGTTTTTTACAAGATTATTAGAAGAACGTAATGAATATCTACACGGATAAAAAAGTGGTCGCTGTTGGCGGTGGTCATGGCTTAGGTCGAATGTTGGCCGCACTACGGGATTTTGGCGGCAATGCAACTGGCATTGTCGCCACAACAGACAATGGTGGCTCAACAGGAAGAATTCGTCACTGCCAAGGTGGAATCGCCTGGGGCGACACACGGAACTGCATTAATCAGCTGATCACAGAGCCGTCGATCAGTTCAATGATGTTTGAATATCGCTTCAAAGGTACTGGCGAGCTTGATGGTCATAACCTCGGTAACTTGATGCTTACGGCGCTCGATAACTTATCGGTCAGACCGTTAGATGCCATCAATCTGATTCGAAACATGTTAAAAGTCGACGTTAACATTCTTCCTATGTCTGAACACCCTTCCGATCTTTCCGCGTTATCCGTGGATGGAAAATGGGTCACGGGAGAAACGAATGTAGACGAGATGGACACCGATTTACGTCGTCTCGATCTATCACCAGAAGTTCCTGCAACTAAAGAAGCAGTGACTGCACTGGCAGAAGCAGACGCTATTATTCTTGGTCCTGGCAGCTTTTTAACCAGCATCATGCCTCCTTTGCTGTTGCCTGAGCTCGGCAAAGCCATTGCCGCCAATGAGAAAGCAAAAGTCATTTTCGTTGCCAACTTGAGCCCGGAGTACGGCCCAGCCGGACGAATGACCATGGCACAAAAATTAGAATGGTGTGAACGTGCCTGCCAAGGTAGGAAGATAGACGTGGTTCTAGCAGAGGAAACCGAGCAAGAAGTCTTGAGCCAGTGGAATGTAGTGACGGAATCGTTAGCTTCGTCGAACCGAGATTGGCGTCACGACCGAGATAAACTCAAGCTCGCTATTGAAAGCCAGCTAAGGCTTTCAATTTAAAAAAACGCCCTCTAAAGCTAGGGGATGGCTTCAAGTTTACTCGCTGTCAGCAATGAAAAAACCCTTCACTTACGTGAAGGGTTTTGTGTAAGAGCCTCATCAGAACAACGCATTACTGCTGCCAATCACGATAAGCGTCGCGTGTTTCGTGCAAAAGATCGAACATCGTTTTTAACTCGTCTGACTCTTCAGCTAACTCACCTGCTTTGGCTTTTTTATCTATCGACATCGCCAATTGACAAAGACGGTCTGCTCCAAAGCTCGCTGCACTGCTTTTTAACGCGTGACTGATTTCTTTGAGGTAACGCAATCGCTCTGTCCCTTGAAACTGAGATAAATTCTCGATGTAGGTATCCATCTCCCCTAAGAAAATATCGAGTAAAACAGGAACATTATCACTGCCAATCTCCATCGACAGTTCATCGATTTTTTGCTGATTTAATACATTCACACTCATACTTTTTGCCGCTCTTCCTTGCCATTCCAAGCCTGTAACTTGCGGTAAATCGTCGACGGACTGACATCAAGGTATCCCGCCGCTCGGGGGATATTGCCATCACACGCTTCAATCGCTTGCTCTATCGCCATTTTTTCTGTCATCCACAACGGCATAATCTCAGACGCAGTCATCACTTTCGGCTCAATGAATTTCGCCACAGAAGACGGACGGTCAAGCGGTTGATTCAGCGGTGGCGGTAACATATCCAACGTGATTTCTTTACCGTTGTTTAGAACAACGATATTGCGCAGCACGTTTTGTAACTGACGAACGTTGCCTGGCCACTCATAGCTATTAAATCGGTCGATTACATCAGGCGCAAAACGCACGAAGCTTTTTCCTTCTTCGTGCGACATATAGCCTAACAGTGAGTATGCAATTTCAATGACATCTTCACCTCGTTCACGTAAAGGTGGCAAATGCAAAGGAATGACATACAAACGATAGTACAAATCTTCACGGAATCGACCTTCTTGTACCTCTTTCCATGGGTCACGGTTAGTTGCACAAACAAAGCGAACATCCACGCTCTTCATTTTTGATGAGCCCACTTTTTGGAACGTGCCGGTTTGAATAAATCGTAGCAATTTGGTTTGCAAATCTAAATCCATCTCACACAATTCATCAAGGAAAAGTGTGCCACCATCCGCTAATTCCGCTGCACCCTGACGATCATTTGCTGCACCGGTAAAAGCACCTTTCACGTGACCAAACAGTTCACTCTCAATCAAATCTTTTGGAATTGCAGCACAGTTAATCGCAATAAAAGGCTTGTCACCACGCTTGCTTGCCGCATGGATTGCCTCGGCACATACCTCTTTACCCGTACCACTTTCACCAGTGATGAAGATACTCGCTTTACTGCTCGCTGCTGAATCAATCGTGCGGTAAACCTGTTGCATAGTTTGGCTGCTGCCAATAAAGCCTTGATAACTTTGATTGCCCGGGTTATCAGCCTCGTTTTTTAACTTAGTCGCTTTACGAATCGCATTGTTAACCGTGACACGTAAACGGTCTGCTTCACACGGTTTGATCAAAAAGTCTTGAGAGCCATGACGCATTGCTTCTACCGCGGTATCGATAGAACCGTGAGCGGTCATAAAAATAATAGGTACGTCTGGATGACTCTTTTTTACAGCGTGTAAAACGTCCATCCCCGTCATATCTGGCAGACGAAGATCGAGCAGAATAAGATCTGGAATTCTATGGTTGAGACTTTCAATGGCATCCCTACCTGTACCGACAATATTGATATCTATACCAAGCGGTGTCAGGTATGAGCGGTACAGTGCCGCAACAGATGCGGTATCCTCAACCATTAAAAGGTAACGAGATTTAGGACCTTCAGATTTTTGTTGCATAACCTAGCTAATATTTTGTTGTGTTTTAAACAATAATCGCATTACGCTTTGCATTTTGCAAATAACATTAGCTAAATTATGGGTAAGAGAACGGATTCAAAAATAATATCAATTATTTAAAAAATGGCATAAACCATGCTGATAGTATTAGTGACCCCTCGGGTCACCTAGCCAACTGACGTTGTTAGTGAACGAGATGTTCACAAAACAAGCCAATAGACCCGACTGCCTATTGGCTTCTTTTTTTTTGCAAGCAATCTAAAACACTTGGCTAAGCTAGATCATTAAGCTTATTTTTAACTATTTGCGATGAACTGCGCTCTTAGTTTTTCAATCTCGTCACGCTTTTGCGCCGCCAATTCAAACTCTAAATCTTGCGCGTGCTGATACATTGCCGCCTCAAGTCGACTGATTTCTTTTTCCAACTGTTGAGGAGACATGACCTCGTATGTTTGCGAAGGCTCCGCCACTTTCGACAACGGTACCTGTTTAGTATTACGCTGACGTTTAGACTTGGTAATATCGCCCAATTCCATAATATCTTTGATATTTCGTTTGAGCGCTTGCGGCGAAATGCCCATTTCTTCGTTGTACGCTTTCTGCTTCTCGCGGCGGCGGTTGGTTTCATCCATCGCCTTTTTCATGGAGTTGGTGATTCGGTCAGCATACAAAATCGCCTTACCTTCAAGATTTCGCGCAGCACGACCAATGGTCTGAATCAGTGAACGCTCGGAGCGCAAGAAGCCCTCTTTATCTGCATCCAATATTGCAACCAGCGAAACTTCAGGCATGTCCAAGCCTTCTCGTAGCAAGTTAATTCCCACCAGCACGTCAAACTCGCCAAGACGAAGATCGCGGATGATCTCCACACGTTCTACGGTATCAATATCTGAATGTAAGTAACGTACCCTAACATCATGTTCGTGCAAGTACTCGGTGAGATCTTCGGCCATTCGTTTAGTCAATGTTGTCACTAGAACTCGCTCATCTTTAGCAGAACGGAGGCGAATTTCAGACAACAAGTCGTCTACTTGGGTCGCCACTGGGCGAACTTCCAATTCTGGGTCAAGCAAGCCTGTTGGACGAACAACTTGATCCGCTACATCACCAGCCGATTTTTCTAGTTCATAATTTCCTGGCGTCGCAGAGACAAAAACCGTCTGCGGTGCTAACGCTTCAAACTCTTCAAACTTGAGGGGACGATTATCTAACGCAGAAGGTAAGCGAAAACCAAACTCTACCAGCGTTTCTTTACGAGAGCGGTCACCTTTATACATGGCACCAATCTGCGGCACCGTCACGTGGGATTCATCGATGATCAACAAACCGTCATGAGGCAAGTAATCAAACAATGTCGGTGGCGGCTCGCCTTCCGATCGTCCGCTGAGATAACGAGAATAGTTTTCGATACCTGAGCAAAAACCTAACTCATTCATCATCTCGATATCGAATTGAGTCCGCTGGCTAATACGCTGTTCTTCCAGTAGCTTGTTGTTATCTAGAAGCTGTTTTTTGCGTACTTCTAATTCAACCTTAATATTTTCAATCGCTTCAAGAATACGATCTCTTGGTGTCACGTAGTGCGTCTTAGGATAAATGGTGTAGCGTGGTAAATCTCGCTGTTTCACCACACCAGTCAATGGATCAAAAACACTTATGCAGTCAATTTCATCATCAAACATTTCGACACGAACTGCGTCTTGGTCAGATTCCGCTGGAAAGATATCAATCACTTCGCCACGAACCCGAAACTGTCCTCGCTCAAATGCCACGTCATTTCTCGAATATTGTAACTCTGCCAAACGTCGTAGCATGTCCCGTTGATCAATCACGTCACCACGACGTAAATGCAACATCATTTGCAAGTAAGATTCTGGGTCACCCAAACCATAGATAGCAGAAACAGACGCAACGATAATCGCGTCTTTACGTTCCAATAGTGCTTTCGTTGCAGAAAGGCGCATTTGCTCTATGTGAGCGTTAACCGATGCGTCTTTTTCAATGAAAGTATCCGTCGTCGGGACATAAGCTTCAGGCTGGTAGTAATCGTAGTAGGAAACAAAGTACTCCACCGCATTATTGGGAAAGAATGATTTCATCTCGCCATATAATTGCGCTGCGAGCGTTTTGTTTGGAGCAAGTAATATTGCAGGTCGTTGGGCTTGAGCGATAACATTCGCTAGTGTGAACGTTTTACCCGATCCCGTTACCCCCAATAGTGTTTGATGTGCCAGTCCAGCATCGAGCCCCTCAAGCAGCTGCTTGATCGCTCCCGGCTGGTCACCCGATGGCTGATAATCGGAGACCAATTCATAGACTTTACTCATACCCTTCCTCAACTTTACTGCGCTTTGGCTGTATATATATACACCTTAGCCAATGAAATCTACGTCTATTGAAAATTTACCCACCATTGTTAATAAATTTTCTTGTTTGTCTAGAATGCTGTAGCCATACAAAACCTACTCTGATATAGTACTTCGCCCTAGCTGAAGAGCCACACCCATTCTTCACATTGCAGTTTCCACAACTTTTCCCCAAAAATTGGCCTAAACACTCTTTATCCCCAAAAGCTAGATTTTTATCCACCTTGAATACATTTTGCTTAACATCAATAAATCTATGTTTTAATTGCATATTCTCTGTATAACTCTGATTAAAAATTCACTAAATAAAAACCAGGTTGCATATAAAAGATCTTTACTCAGATCTCATCAACATAGTTATCCACAAAATTAGTGGATAAGTAACCTCACCCCTTTGCTGACAAGCAGTACAGAAAAGTAAAGCCCTTCCCTCAATATTTTTTGCTAAAAATGTATTTTTTTACTGTTGACAGTAGTTTGGCTGCTCGGTAAGATTCGTCCCGCTTTCAAGCAAAGCAATTCCTCCTTAGCTCAGTTGGTAGAGCGACGGACTGTTAATCCGCAGGTCGCTGGTTCGAGCCCAGCAGGAGGAGCCAAATTCCAGAAAAGCCGTGTCGCAAGACACGGCTTTTTTCGTTTTGAAATAAAAAACTTCTTTCACCATCAATATCTCAAGTGACGACTTAAAATTACTCGCTAAATGTAATTCCCGCCTTCTGAGCAAAAGATTCTTTGAGGAAAGACAGCACCAGCGTCTTTGTAAAATCCATTCAGCAAGCTGTTCAATTTCTTATTGATTCATCGAAATACCTCACATAGACGACTATTTTTCCATCGTGTATGTAAAACCACATCGTTCACTGGTTGTTATTGGTGTCACAAAACACGATAATATCAAGATCGGATTTTAAGAACGTAATAACTATGACCGAATATGTTTTGTTGTTGGTCGGCACTGTGCTGGTGAACAACTTTGTACTGGTGAAGTTTTTGGGCCTCTGTCCTTTTATGGGTGTGTCCAAAAAACTGGAAACAGCAATAGGTATGGGCTTAGCGACAACTTTTGTGCTAACGCTCGCGTCAGTGTGTGCGTATTTAGTGGAAAGCTACATTCTTCGTCCACTGGGTATTGAGTACCTTCGAACCATGAGTTTTATTTTGGTGATAGCCGTTGTGGTGCAGTTCACCGAAATGGTTGTGCACAAAACAAGTCCAACACTTTATCGCTTGCTTGGTATTTTCTTACCGCTGATCACTACAAACTGCGCGGTATTAGGCGTCGCGCTTCTTAATATTAATGAGAACCATAACTTTATCGAATCGATTATCTACGGCTTCGGCGCCGCTGTTGGTTTCTCATTGGTGTTGATACTTTTTGCATCCATGCGTGAGCGCATAGCTGCCGCCGACGTACCAGTGCCTTTTAAAGGTGCATCGATTGCAATGATTACAGCGGGTTTAATGTCACTAGCCTTTATGGGCTTTACAGGTTTGGTGAAGTAAACAATGAGTACGATTTTAATTGCGATCATCGCGTTAGCAGTTCTTGCTGCGATTTTCGGCGCGATACTTGGTTTTGCTTCTATTCGCTTCAAAGTCGAGGCAGACCCAATTGTGGATCAAATCGACGCAATCTTACCTCAAACTCAATGCGGTCAATGTGGCTATCCTGGTTGCCGCCCTTATGCTGAAGCGATTGCAAATGGCGACCACATCAACAAATGTCCACCTGGCGGTCAGGCAACAATCGAAAAGCTCGCCGACTTAATGGGTGTTGAGCCAGAAGAATCTGCGCACGATCTCGACAACAAAATTCCAACCGTTGCGTTTATCCATGAAGATATGTGCATTGGCTGTACTAAGTGTATTCAAGCGTGTCCAGTGGATGCAATTGTAGGCGGTACAAAAGCGGTCCATACCGTAATTAAAGACGAATGTACGGGGTGTGACTTATGTGTTGCACCATGTCCAACTGATTGTATTGAAATGATTCCTGTGGCAACCACCACGGAAAGCTGGAAGTGGCAACTTAACTCCATTCCAGTACTCAACATTACGGATGCTGCCGACGATGCAGCGAACGTGAAAGATTCAATTAAGTAAGGTTTCGCATGTTGTCTTTGATTGAACAAATTCGTACAGGCTCGCTTTGGGATTTCCCTGGTGGTGTGCATCCGGCAGAAAACAAAAAGCAGTCCAACAAAACTGAGCTCGTTCACGCGGCTATCCCATCAGAAATTGTATTACCGCTAAAACAGCACATTGGTAAGGCTGGTAACTTATTGGTTGCCGAAGGTGACCACGTATTAAAAGGTCAGCCATTAACGCAATCCGAAACTGGTTTTACCGTTCCAGTGCATGCTCCTACATCGGGTACGATCACCGCAATTGAGCCTAGAACCGTTGCTCACCCTTCAGGTCTGAGTGAACTCTGTGCGGTCATTACACCTGATGGTAACGATACATGGTGTGACAGAAAACCCGTCGCGGATTACAAACAAGAAACACCTGACGCACTGATCGATATTATTCGTCTCGCAGGCATTTCAGGTATGGGTGGCGCAGGTTTCCCTACCGCAAAAAAAATACCAATCAGGTTTTGCTCGCACAGAGATTCTTATCGTCAACGCAGCTGAGTGTGAGCCATACATCACATCTGATGACAAGCTCATGCAAGAGCATGCCGAGGAGCTCATCCAAGGTATCGAGATTGTCGAACATATCCTGACACCAAAGCTCACGATTATTGGTATTGAAGATAACAAACCAGAGGCAATTAAAGCTTTAGAAGCTGCGGCTCTAAACAAAGATATCGTCATTCGCGTTATCCCGACTAAATACCCTTCTGGTGGTGAAAAACAGCTGATCAAAATTTTGACCAATAAAGAAGTACCAAGCGGCGCAATTCCAGCCGATATTGGTATTTTGGTTCAAAATGTCGGTTCTCTTTACTCAATCAAACGCGCAATCATCGATGGTGAACCGATGATAAAACGCGTGGTGACTCTCACCGGTAAAACATTCAAACAACCACGCAATGTTTGGGCATTATTAGGTACACCAGTACAGGCGTTATTGGATGAGTTTGGCTATAAAGCCGATAAGAAGTTACAACGTTTAATCATGGGTGGACCAATGATGGGCTTCACCCTTCCCCACTCTCAAGTGCCGATTACCAAGACAGCAAACTGTATCCTTGCCCCGACTCGTCGTGAGATCTCTCCACACCAACATGAGATGGAATGTATTCGCTGTAGCCAATGTGCTGAAGCTTGCCCTGCTTCACTGCTACCTCAGCAACTGCAATGGCATGCAAAAGCTGAAGAGTATGACAAACTCGAAGAACTAAACTTAAAGGATTGTATCGAGTGCGGTGCTTGTGCGTTTGTGTGTCCAAGTGAAATTCCTCTCGTACAGTATTACCGCCAAGCAAAAGCGGAAATTCGCACCAGAGCACAAGAAGCGGAAGCTGCGGAGCGAGCGAAGCTGCGTTTTGAAGAGAAGAAAGCGCGCATGGAGCGCGAAAAAGCAGAACGTGAAAGTCGCTTTAAGAAAGCAGCCGATCAGCGCCGTAAAGACATGAAATCTTCTGGTGGTGATGATGCGATTGCAGCAGCGATCGCACGAGTGAAAGCTCAGAAGACAGAAACAACAGAAAAAGCAGAGCCAGCCGTGAAACCTGCCGTCGCAGCAGCCATTGCCAAAGCGAAGGCAAAACAGGCCGCAGCCGCTAAAGCAGGCTCTAGTGAACCTGATAACTCAGAAATGGCAAAACTGCGCGAAGAACGCAAACGTCTAGCCCGCGAACGTAAAGCACAAAAAGAGCAAGGCGAAACACCAGACAACAACGCTGATGATAAGAAATCGGCAGTTGCAGCAGCCATCGCCCGAGCTAAAGCGAAAAAAGCTCAACAAGAAGAACCAACCGAAACGTTAGAAGCTCAAGCACCTGCTGAGCAAACCGACGATCCGAAGAAAGCCGCGGTTGCTGCTGCCATTGCACGTGCCAAAGCACGTAAAGCGAAACAAGCAGACTCGCCATTGC
>CCKK01000016.1 GCA_001048675.1 Vibrio diabolicus
CGTAAAGCGAAACAAGCAGACTCAACTGAAACTGAAGAAGCTGAAACGCCTACTGAGAAAACCGAAGATCCGAAGAAAGCCGCGGTTGCTGCTGCTATTGCTCGCGCTAAGGCTCGTAAAGCGAAACAAGCAGACTCAGCTGAAACGGTAGAAGCAGAAGCGCCTACTGAGCCAACCGACGATCCGAAGAAAGCCGCGGTTGCTGCTGCCATTGCGCGTGCCAAAGCGCGTAAAGCTAAGCAACAAGAACGCTCGTAAAGCGAAACAAGCAGACTCAGCTGAAACGGTAGAAGCTGAAACGCCTGCTGAGCAAGCTGAAGATCCGAAAAAAGCCGCGGTTGCTGCTGCCATTGCGCGTGCCAAAGCGCGTAAAGCTAAGCAACAAGAACCAGCCGAAACGGTAGAAGCTGAAACGCCTGCTGAACAAACTGAAGATCCGAAAAAAGCGGCTGTCGCAGCGGCTATTGCGCGCGCGAAGGCTCGCAAAGCGCAGCAAGAAGCTAATAAAAATAATACTGAGGAGAACGAGTAGTGTCGTTTTTTATTGCCAGTTCACCGCATACCCACAGCCGTCGTAGTACACCTGACTTAATGAAATGGGTGGCACTTTGTGCTCTCCCAGGTTTAGCGGCTCAAACCTACTTCTTTGGGTGGGGAACGCTTATTCAGCTGATTTTTGCCATCGCAGTCGCTGTATCACTTGAAGCCTTAGTTATGGTATTCCGTAAACGTTCGCCGATGCGAGCACTACGTGATAACAGTGCGATCGTTACCGCTTGGTTATTAGCCGTTGCTATCCCACCATGGTCTCCGTGGTGGATTATGGTGATCGGACTTATTTTCGCGATCGTAATCGCTAAACACCTATATGGTGGCCTTGGTCAAAACTTATTCAATCCTGCTATGGTCGCTTATGTGGTCTTGTTGATCTCATTCCCAGTGCAAATGACGAGTTGGAGTGCCCCGACGTCACTCATACCTGATCACGTAAATTTTGCAGATACACTCTCTTTAATTTTTACGGGCTATGATTACGACGGCTTATCGCTTCAGCAAGTTCGAACGGGGGTTGACGGCGTGACAATGGCGACGCCACTTGATGCATTTAAGACCGGTATTCATACAGGTGCAACCCCAAGCGAAGTACTGTCGCAGCCAATATTCGATGGCTTAGCTGGCATTGGTTGGCAATGGGTAAATCTTGCCTACTTACTTGGTGGTTTAGTGATGATCAAAAAACGCATCATCCAGTGGTATATCCCAGCAGGTTTCCTAGTGAGCCTGACGCTATTTAGCCTCGTGTTCAGCTTGCTGACCCCTGGGGAAACTGCGTCGCCAATCTTCCACTTGTTATCAGGTGCAACCATGCTTGGCGCATTCTTTATTGCAACCGATCCCGTGTCGGCGTCTACCACCGTTAAAGGACGTTTGATCTTTGGCGCGCTTATTGGTGCTTTGGTCTTTATCATTCGCAGTTGGGGCGGCTTCCCTGATGGTGTTGCATTCGCAGTGTTACTTGCAAATATGTGTGTGCCACTGATCGATTACTACACCAAACCTAGAACTTACGGTCACTGAGGTAAACATGTTAACCGCTATTAGAAAAAATGGTCTGACACTTGCGATCTTTGCCTGTGCAACAACCGGATTAGTCGCCTTTACTCAGTACCTAACAAAAGACCAAATCAAGATACAAGAACAACAACAATTGCTTTCTGTTTTGAATCAAGTCATTCCAGAAAACATGCATGACAACGCACTCACGCAAGCCTGCACTATGGTCACGTCACCAGAACTGGGGACATTGCGTGCGATGCCAGCCTACCTCGCCACGAAGAATGGTGAACCGACAGCAATCGCAATAGAATCCATCGCGCCAGATGGCTACAATGGTGAGATAAAAGTTATTACTGGAATTGACAATCAGGGCAATATTTTGGGGACACGCGTCTTAAGCCATCAAGAAACCCCTGGCCTGGGCGATAAAATTGATCTTCGTGTCACCGACTGGATCCTGAGCTTTACGGGCAAACAAGTCACGGAAAGTAACTGGAACTCATGGAAAGTTCGTAAAGATGGTGGTGATTTCGATCAATTTACTGGTGCAACGATCACACCTAGAGCCGTCGTAAAAGTGGTGCGAAATACCGTTAACTACGTAAACCAATCTCGTGAAGACATTCTTAGCCAGCCGTTAGGCTGTGAAGGAGAGCAGTAATGAGTGAAAATAAATTGCTGATGAAAAACGGTATGTGGAGCAATAACCCTGCTCTCGTACAGCTGCTGGGTCTGTGTCCACTACTAGCGGTTTCTTCCACGATAACCAATGCCTTAGGTCTTGGTATTGCAACCTTATTAGTGCTGGTCGGCTCCAACGTCACGGTTTCTCTTATTCGTAATTACGTACCAAAAGAGATCCGCATTCCTGTGTTCGTGATGATCATTGCCTCGCTCGTTACCTGTGTTCAGTTATTGATGAATGCCTATGCGTATGGTTTATACCTGTCTCTTGGTATCTTTATTCCTCTGATTGTAACCAACTGCATCATTATTGGTCGAGCTGAAGCATACGCTTCAAAAAATGATGTTGCGCCTGCAGCATTAGACGGTTTATGGATGGGTCTTGGTATGACAAGCGTTTTGGTCGTGCTAGGTGCCATGCGTGAGTTAATTGGTAATGGTACGCTATTCGACGGGGCAGATCTGCTATTAGGAGACTGGGCATCCGCTCTCCGCATCCAAGTTTTCCAATTTGACAACAGCTTTTTGCTAGCGCTTCTTCCACCCGGTGCATTTATCGGTGTTGGTCTGTTGATAGCGCTTAAAAATGTCATCGATAATTCAGTCCAGGCACGTCAACCAAAAGAAGAAAAACCAACCATAGAACGTGCTCGCGTCACCAACGCATAACAAAATAAGGCTCTGTCATAGGAGCCTTTTTCATAAACCGCAGAGACGGTATTGGAAGTCAGCAATGAACAAAAATAAAAAGAATCGAAATTCTTGAGCGATTACGAGAAAACAATCCGAATCCTCAAACTGAGCTTAACTGGAGCTCCCCTTTTGAGCTGCTAATCGCGGTATTATTATCAGCGCAAGCAACCGATGTAAGTGTCAATAAAGCCACCGACAAACTTTTCCCTGTCGCTAATACACCGCAAAGTATTCTCGATTTGGGAGTTGATGGCTTAAAAGAATACATAAAGACCATCGGTTTGTTTAACTCAAAGGCAGAAAACACTATCAAGACTTGTAAGATCTTGTTGGAAAAACACAATGGTGAAGTTCCTGAAGATCGTGCAGCGTTAGAAGCGCTACCAGGCGTAGGTCGCAAGACCGCAAACGTCGTGCTCAACACCGCTTTTGGTTGGCCAACCATTGCCGTCGATACGCACATTTATCGCGTGTCGAATCGTACTAAGTTTGCAATGGGCAAAACGGTTGATGATGTCGAGCAAAAGCTATTAAAAGTTGTGCCAAAAGAGTTCAAACTCGATGTGCACCACTGGCTCATTCTTCATGGCCGCTACACGTGCTTGGCGAGAAAGCCTCGCTGCGGTAGCTGCATTATTGAAGATTTGTGCGAATATAAAGAGAAAGTATATCCAGATAGCTAACGCTATTTGAAAATCAAAGCTAGGAGCAAAAAATGTCAAATGGTCGAATTCTCCACACTATGCTTCGCGTAGGTGATCTAGACAAATCCATCAAGTTTTACACTGAAGTTATGGGCATGCAGTTGCTTCGTACGAACGAGAATAAAGAGTACGAATACACACTGGCGTTTCTTGGCTACGGTGACGAATCCCAAGGTGCTGTGATCGAGCTAACTTACAACTGGGGTAAAACTGAATATGACCTAGGTACTGCTTTTGGTCATATCGCCATTGGTGTTGATGATATCTACACAACTTGCGACGCTATCAAAGCGGCGGGCGGTAATGTGACGCGTGAACCAGGTCCAGTAAAAGGCGGAAGCACGCACATTGCATTCGTAAAAGACCCAGATGGTTATATGATTGAGCTTATCCAAAACAAGCAAGCTTCAGCAGGTCTTGAAGGCTAAGCGGCACTTCTAATAATCACTTGTACTGCAAGTTGAACATCGATTACAGGCAGGTCTGCGATCTGCCTGTTCTTTTATAAACAAAATACTTTACTTGATAATAATTATCGTTTAGATTTATTCGCAACTTCGATATGCGGGATTACGATAATGATCAGTGAATGGGAAAAACACACACTTCTAGCCGATACGGCACTTCAACTAGATGACCCTGTTCGCAGCATTCTTCATTACCAGCAAGCCCTAAGCCTGAGTGAAGATATTAGCGAATGTGTGGAAATTGAAGCAGACGAGCGATTATTAATTTCTGTGATTTCTTGTCATAACTTAGCTCAGTTCTGGCGTTGGGCCGGAGACACTGACTATGAACTCAAATACCTTCAGCTGGCTTCAGAGAAAGTCTTAACACTCATCCCACAATGCCCAAATAAAGAATGTGCAAGCTTTATCGACTCAATAGGATGTTGCACTAAAGCATTAATAGACTTCATGAAACGTCATCCTAATCCGGCTATTGCCAAACAGGTTGAAAAAATAGATACCGCAACCAATTGCGAAGTCATTGCCAAATTCCGATTAAACTAACATCCAAATTATACAGCCGGAATCACCGAAAGGTACTTGGCAAAATCCCATTAAAATATTATTAACAACGTCAGTAAATCAAAAACGCCGAAGCTTTGAGCTTCGGCGTTTTTATATGCATTAGACTTGGGTTCGCCCTAGAGATATTACGACTCGGCGGTTTTTGTCTTTTCCTATTGGCGAGCCATTATCTGCAATAGGACGACGCTTGCCGTACCCTTGCACTTGAATTCGATCTTCCGGTAGCCCTAGAGACTGAAAATAATCACGAAGTGACTCTGCACGTCGCTCAGACAAACTTTGGCTCGCACTTTTGCCATCGGTTGAATCGGTGTACGTCGCCACCAGCACGAGATCGATATCTTGATTATGTCGGATATAATCTGCAATTTGTGATAAACGCTTTTTGGAAGCCTTGGTTAACTGATCGCCTTGTCTTTCGTAGTGCAAAATCGTAAAGGCAATGTCTTCAAAACTGTATTTCAATAAATTGGAAATACAGTCGCTAAACGCGTTGTACTTATTTTGAAACAGCACGGATGACAATGCGACTTCAATTCTCTGATCTCGGCTCTGCCAATCCTGATAACTAAAGGTCGGATAACGCCCTTTTTCCAGCTCAGACAAAATGCCCCATGCTGTTTGCCCTCCGACATAACCATCAAACTGTTTAAAAAACTTTAGGTTTGTAATTCGATCGGCGTGTTCACCTGGCCGCCAAGGTGGCGGCATAGAGATGAGACTGACGTTACGTGTTTCTCCCATCGGACGACGCATTTTTAACTCAAAGTCTAAATTGATTTTTTTATTCGCACGAGATGAAAATACCGCATCTCCAAAACTTGGAATAGGGTGAACAAGTTGGCATTCTAACGGTGTGTTGACCACCATTTCCCATTGAGATTGCTGTGGAGTGGCAACATAACGTTTGCCCATCACAGCAAAACTGCTTGTGCTAAACAACGAAAATACAACGCCACTAGTAATCAGCCATTTCTTCATCTAAGTACTGTCTCTTAAACGGCAGTCTGTTGCCGTCAATTTGAATCAATAAAACCACTTCACCTGGGATGCAAAAACCTCGCCAACGTGCGAAATATCGTGATATTACGATTAACGTTAATCATGGTAACTCAATCACCCGAAATGCGATCGAGCGTATTGATGAGATGCAAAATAGAATTCCGTTTTTCTCCTAAATTGCGGTTTTTCTCGTCGGTATAATCTGCAATAATGCAGCCTTCGTCACACAAAAATAAGCCGACATGACAATAGAAAATGAAGCTCTGACCTTGAAAAAACGCTTTCGTGGTTATTTCCCTGTGGTAGTAGACGTTGAGACCGCAGGTTTCAATGCTCAAACTGATGCACTTTTAGAAATTTGCGCCGTTACGTTAAAAATGGACGAAGATGGCGTGTTGCATCCGGCCTCCACCATTCATTTTCATGTTGAGCCATTTGAGGGCGCTAACTTAGAAAAAGAAGCGCTAGAATTCAATGGTATTCGTGACCCATATAGCCCTCTTCGTGGTGCAGTTTCTGAGCAAGAAGCGTTAAAAGAGATTTATAAGCTTATTCGCAAGGAACAAAAAGCCGCAGATTGCTCGCGCGCAATTATGGTTGCCCATAACGCAGCATTCGACTTAGGTTTTGTAAATGCAGCCAATGAGCGCTGTAAACTAAAAAGAGTCCCTTTTCATCCCTTTGCTACTTTTGACACGGCAACATTGAGTGGCCTTGCTTATGGTCAAACGGTTCTCGCGAAAGCATGCAAAACGGCCGGGATGGAATTCGATAATCGTGAAGCACACTCAGCGCTTTACGATACACAAAAAACAGCAGAATTATTCTGCGGCATTGTCAACAAATGGAAGGCCCTCGGCGGTTGGCCGCTTGTTGACGAAGAATAATAAGTAAACACAACATATTAGGAAAAGTATGAATCCTGTCGTTATATCAGTGTGCGTCATGCTCGTGTTAGCATTGATGCGCGTAAACGTGGTGGTTGCCCTCACGTTTAGTGCCATCGTTGGTGGCCTTGTCGCAGGCATGAGCCTTGGAGACACAGTTGCCGCGTTCGAAAGTGGTTTAGGTGGCGGTGCGACTATCGCTCTAAGCTACGCAATGTTAGGTACTTTCGCCGTTGCTATCTCTAAATCTGGCATCACGGACCTACTAGCAAAAAGTGTTATCAAGCGCTTAAATGGTAAAGAAAACTCGGCGTCAACTACCGGGTTAAAGTACGCGGTGTTAGTCGCGCTCGTTCTTGTCACTATGTCATCTCAGAACGTAATTCCGGTCCATATCGCCTTTATTCCAATTTTGATTCCACCTCTTTTGGGCGTATTCGCGAAACTTAAGCTCGATCGACGTTTGGTCGCGTGTGTTCTTACTTTTGGTTTGATCACACCTTACATGATCTTACCTGTTGGTTTCGGCGGTATTTTCTTAAACAACATTCTATTAAAGAACCTACATGACAACGGTTTGGAAAACGTGGTTGCAAGCCAAGTTCCAACTGCAATGTTACTGCCAGGTGCTGGTATGTTGTTTGGACTATTGCTGGCAATCTTTGTTAGCTACCGTAAACCACGCATCTACGAAGAAACGGAGTTGACTGTCGTTCACGAGACAGATCATGCTATCAATAAAAAGCACATCTTGGTGGCCGCTCTTGGTATTGTCGCCGCATTGGGTGTTCAGCTTTACACTGGCTCAATGATTATTGGTGCTCTAGCTGGCTTTATGGTGTTTACTTTTGGCGGTGTGATTGCCTGGAAAGAAACGCACGATGTCTTCACAAAAGGCGTGCATATGATGGCTATGATTGGTTTCATCATGATCGCTGCCGCAGGTTTTGCTGCGGTAATGAAGCAAACAGGTGGCGTTGAGACATTAGTACAGTCTCTCTCTACCAGCATTGGTGATAACAAGCCGCTTGCGGCGCTATTAATGCTAATTGTTGGTCTGTTGGTAACAATGGGTATCGGTTCATCGTTTTCAACCATTCCAATCTTGGCAACAATCTACGTTCCACTCGCGTTGGCATTTGGTTTTTCGCCAATGGCAACAATCGCGCTAGTTGGTACTGCTGCCGCTTTGGGTGATGCTGGTTCTCCAGCGTCCGACTCGACATTAGGCCCTACATCTGGTCTAAATGCCGACGGTCAGCATGAGCACATTTGGGAAACGGTTGTTCCAACCTTTATCCACTACAACATTCCACTGATCATCTTTGGTTGGATTGCTGCAATGGTGCTTTAGTACCGTTGTTTGATGGATATACTTAGTTACGAAAAAGCCGCTCATTGAGCGGCTTTTTGTTATTTGAAATCGCGATTATTGCGCTGGCATATTGTCAATAATACGCTCACGTATCAGTTTCAAGGTAGGCTCTGTTGACAGATAATCCACGGCAATCGGGAAATAAGCGTCGTTAATTTGAAGAACCAAGCTAGGGTAAGAATCCACGCCTAGGCTCTTTGCAAGACTCAGTTGATCTTGGAACACACCTTCTAAGAAAGAGCCGTCCATATCGTTCTTGAACTGCTGAACATTCAAACCAATTTCTTTAGCTAGCTGCAAGTGAGTCGCTTCTTCATGAGGAGGCATCGCACGTAAGTAATACGCATGTTGAATCGCTTCTAGCATCTGCTCATAAGAATCTTGAAAGCCCGCTGCGATAACTGCGCGACAAGATTGGTAAGTGCTTCTTACTGGCGTACAAAGCTTCCAGAAATCGTAGTTAAACTTGGTGCCCAACTGACGCTCAATCTGCTTCCAAATACCTTCGAGTTTTTGTTGCATCTCTGGTGGCATCGGCAAACTAGTATCTGGCGCAAGACCACCCACCACATACTCAAACTGAATAACGCCTGGCAGTTGCTGTTTCAATTTATCAAGCGTCGGTTTGTAACCCCAACACCAACTGCACATTGGGTCATGCACGTAGTAAAGCTTTATATCCACTTTAATTTTTAACCTATAAAATCAATTAGTTAAATGAAACAAGAATAATAAATGGCGATAAAGTGGCGACACATTTAAATCTTATTGCTTGGTTTCTGCTTAAGAGTTAACGAGTTTTGCTTATAACCCTGATAACAATATAGGTCCAGCACTCACTCGTTCCCCTCTTCTTCATCAACACGTAAACAGCGGTTTTGTCCCGTTAACTGCACAGTGATTTTGACATCTGAGTTTAATTATACCGTCTCATAAATTGAAAAACTGCTTTATCTTAATAATTCGCTCTAAAGCCTTATCGAATAAGGCTCTATGCCCTATTAATCAGATCTTATCTTTGCTCACCTGATCATCTATATTTCTCACAAAACTCTTAACAACCTTTATTTTCATACACTTAAATAAACCACCATGATCTTTTCAGATCATTAAAATTGGAATTTACTGAAAATATTTTCAATCTTTGAAATTTTCAAAACACTCTCAGTCTAGGTTCTAAGTGGCTCTATTCTCACGCAAGCCCCGCTATATATATGGTTTCCCGCGAGATACTCTAGGAACTCTCCCCACTAAATTTCAGTACACAAAAACTGAAAAAAAACTGTTCGAAAAACCTCGCAGGCGGGTGAGGAGAGTGCGGATTTTGTCATCAGCTCCAAGCCTTCCACGGTTATATAGATATTGTTTGCACTTTGATTAAGTACTCAAGTTATGCAGAATGCGTGAATATGAACTTTAGATTACGCTGGCGGGCATGGCTAGGATTGCAGGTTAAGTGGGCTATTCATTATATGAATAGCCCTGTAAATGAGAGCAATGCTATGCAAATATCTAGGACAGTACATCCGCTGCTTTACTCACAACTTTTGACACTTTATCCAAAGTATCGGTAACTTTGTTTATCACAAGCAGTACTTTTTCTAGGTCCTGTTGAGCTTGCTTACAATAAGTTGTCAGGGAATTTAGGCTAGTTAAAGCCTCGATAAGTTCATCAGAAGTACCGATCAACTGATTTTTCATCACTGTGACTAAGTTTTCGTGAAGCTTTTCACTTGCGTCTAATAACTGATTGGCTTTTTGATTATCTAGCTCTACTTCATATAGTTTATCAATCTCTAAAATAGATGATAAAAGCGCACCGCGTACTAATTTATTTTTTTCAGGTAACGTGTTCATAAGACTTCCTTACTGGTATTACTGAAATGGTATAGCTTAGGTGTTTTCTTTACAGACGATTATTTGAGCTTCTGTTGCAGTAACCTCTTCGTTCGTTGCTGGTGAAGCGTCTTCTATCGCGTAAGAACCATTACATCCGTCAACTAAATCGCGATAATCGCCATAGTGTTTCCATTGCTCTTTTAACTCGCCGATAATGGCGATGATGCTTGGGCCATCAAATTGATCTTTTGCCACTTCCTTAGCTAAGGCTGCATGAGCTTTCTGTATACCTAAAAGTGATTTCTGCGTTTTCGATAAATTAATACGAGTCGTGGCCATTAGTGTGTGAGCATCAAAAATTTCCTTCATGCGTTTTTCACTCTCAGAGAAAGCTAACGGTTTTGCATTAGCATTCACATTAAAGTCTCTTATTAGATGTTTTAAAAAAGTGCTACGCTGAGAAACCAAAACATCTTGGAAGTACGTTTCTTTTAGTCGGTCAACGATCTCATCTGTGATGATTTTTATTTTGGGGTCAGCTTGTATGATGACCGTTTTCAATGCTTCTTGGCGCTTTTTCTCTACATAGGTAGTTCCAATCGCAGCGATGGCTGTAGAGATAATAGATATATCATCATTAGTATAGAGATTAGGTTTACCCGTTAATTCAACATAGCTTGTATTTGCCGAGTTTATTGAAGCCGCTAGATTCGCCGCAGCAAAGTCAATTTCTGCTTGAGTAACAGCTCCCGCTAGGTTTTGCAGGCCTTTCGCGTATTTAGTCAACGCATCATTCGCTCGATATAACGCAAGGTTTTTCGTTAATTTTTTATCAAAAATAGGTGCAATTTCCTCAATTTCAGAGCGTGTAAGTGGCTCTATTCCGACACCAAATTTCGCCGCTTTATCTTTTATCTGCTTGGAGACCTCACCCTGATTAATATCAACGAGGACTTGATCTACTTGATCGGTTATCCCCTGTGTCGCTAGGGCGAATGCGCCAATTTGATTGTGAGGAGTGGAAGAACATCCACTGAGAAGTAAAACTAATATGGATATTGAATATAAATATTTCATTTACTAATCCTTACCTAGTTTAGCCTAGAGTATTTATTCAATTACTATGCAACCAAGTAAATATTAGTTCAAAAATCATTCAGCACTTGAATCTGAGATAAATAAATTTTGGAGTAGGTTATGAAGGTATATTGATGACCTTACCGGTCAGGAAACCAGTAAGGTGGGACTTACGGTATGACTATATTTTTATACTCCCCTTACTCGTACAAGCTAGTTTATAAGTATCTCTCCGGTAAAAGGTTAACTTGTTTGTGTTATCGGTTCGAGCCTGCCCTTCAACTTCTCACTATCCTCCCCATGACCAGTAATATCATTCGCTTGCACTGGTGTTTTGGTACTTGCTCGTCCTGGTGCTACACCGCTGTGTGTATGCGTTGCTAAAGTGTCGGCCAATTCTTTAACCACCTGCATTAACTCCGATAAAAGAATCAACACATTCTCTTGCTTAGAGCCTATCCAAGTCTTTGGTGACTGCAGCCATTGATGCTCAGCGGCAATACTTCGGCGAATTTTTCCGATGGTCTCAATCAGTTCGCCAGCGGTAGCCGTTTGCATGTTACCCAAGCTTCCTAACACCAGATCATCTCCTGACAACAAATTAATAGCGCCAAGCGCTTCAATAAGCTTCTTACCATTCACTTCTTCAGTGCTGTGCTCATTTACAAAAAGCTGATGCTGGCCAAACTCACCTTTATACCGTTCAAATTGGTCTAACTTACCAAACGCTCTCTGATTTTGAGTTTGGTCAGTCTGCAGTGTTGTATTTCCTGCGGCATCGACTCGATAACTCACTTCTTCACGTTGCTGTTGTAGTTGTTCACCAGGCTCTATTGAGGGAAGCGCATATTCACGTCCATAAACGCCACGTATGATGGGTCTATCGCTTCGACCATAAGCGAAAGCAATTTCAACCAATGTCCCTTCTAATGGATACGCTAACAATCCGGACTCATGTCCGCTCATGTTAACCGGCAGTGGAATCGAGCGATAAACCGGTACGTTACTATCTGGTTGCAAATTCTCATCTAGAACTTGCACATCAACAGAGAGTCTTGGCCGAAATGGGTCAGATACTTTACCCGCCGTCGCACTGTCTCTGACCGTTTCGACTCGCCCGAACTTTGGCAAGTGAAAGCCCGCAGCTAATTCAGGAAAATGCTGTAGTGTTTCTCGCTTTTTAGGTATGACTTCAGACTGCTCAGCTTTCCAATATGCGGTCATATCATCCTGTATTAAGTCAACCCGATTAACTCGCTTACCATTCACAACACGACCTGGTCTAAGCATAGGAAACGGAACAAAGGTGACACTGTTACCATTTTGACGACTCGTAAACTCTTCAGGTAGTGGCATTGGTTTGCCGTTGAAATGGCTATCTTGATAGGAGCCAAAGTAAACTACCTGGTCAGTATGTTGAAACCAAACACAGTCAGGAATAGAAAAAGCCTTAGCGACCTGATCTAAACATTGATAACCCGTTCCCTGGCAAACAAAGTTTGGGATCGCGGTCTTCATGTATTCTTTATTAGGCAGATTAAACTCAAGACCAGTAAGGTGAGAGAGCGCATCAATAACTTGCTCGGCATTTGGATGCTCTAAGCTGAGAGACCAACGTTTACTCAAAATACCTGTCAGTTCTTTTACTGTGATTTTTTGGTAGCCATTGACTGTAGATTGGATTTTATCAACATAGCCCTCAAACCAAGGCGACGTTTTGTTTTCATATCCAATATCAAAACGCACCGGCTCGAATAATTTCAGGGGTTGCGTTGCTTCAATTTCAAAGATGGCCACACTACCCAAAGAAAGCTTTAAGCTCACCATGTTACTTGCCAATTTGACTTCTTCGCCGCTTATATACAAGCGCTTCTCTAACTTCATTGAGTCGCCTCCTCTGCGGTGATGAGTGCCTGTTTCAGCCGAGTATTTTCTCGCTGCTCAGGCTTGCTTTGCGCTTTAATCCGCTGCTCTTTTTGTTCGGCAACACTGTTGTACTCCCGAAGCTCAAAAGAAACATTCCAAGCCTGTAGAGTTTCATGTTCTCTTGCTTGAATACGCCCAGTGAACTTCACATTGCGAATTTTAAGTGCGAGCGCAATGTCATTGCCGATTCGATAAATACGCCTAGCATTCGACTCATCTTTATCTGAAGCAAACGCATAAAGTTGGGTCAGTGTTTCTATACGAATGAAAGGAACACGACCACTAAAGGTAAGCTTTTTGCCTTTGTCACCCTGCTCTGCCACATCAGTACCAGAAGACTGCCCACTCATGTCCTGGTCTTTAAACTCCATGGACATTTCAACGGTCATTGAGTCTAAGTTAATTGGCACACCATCTAGAGCTAGCATAATAGCTCCTCAAAAAACGTCATAGGTTCATAGCTAAGCAATAAGCTTGCTAATGTAAATTGATGATTGTTGGGCGTTCCCGCTTGATTCAATCGTGTCGCTATACTTTCCGCATTGCCCTCCACGGAGAATGCATAGATACTTCCTTTCAAGTTCTTCAGGGCGTTGAGCTGAGCCTTGATTTCTTCCATCTTTTTATTGCGTTTCGCTGCTAGTAACTGCAACTTGTCAATTACGTGATGGTCATCGTCTGCTAATGACTCTAGCGTAGCTACTTGGGCACCTTGCCAATGTAAAGCATCATGTAATGGGTTAGCGTTGAGTAAAGCCATCGGCTTAAAGCGTGGTAGAGCGATCGCTGCAGGTTGATGGAACTTATCAACGTCATTGGTATTTGAAGCATGACTTTGCCTAGCTACTTGGCACCACTCAGGCATTGGAAACAATGATGTAAGCTCAATGAGCTGCCGAGAGAATTGATTCAATTGAGAGGCCGTTACCATTATCGCAATGCCATGAAGATGGCCATTTGGTCGGTGCCTATCAGCGTAATCCCGCAGCTTATTAGATAACGTTTTAATTGCAGTACTAGGATTGAGATAACACCCCGAGTCCAAACGGGTCCCCACTTGAAACTGATATGGCGACACTGTAAGTACGGTTCCTGAGACAAGTAAGGATTGAAGTTCACTACGCAGCTTAAGCAAAGCGCTCGCCTCTTCACTTAAAGAGTGACGCCCGTAATTGGCGTCACTTGTATGGTTGGTTAAACGGTTAATCGCTTCATTCATTACGGCGCCGACTGCGTCTGTCACTGACTCAGTCTTGGTTTGAATGCTCTGCGAGTAACTTGGCCAATTTAATGGGGATAAGTACCAAGTCATAAGCGGCCTTCAATTGTCATGGAGTTCTCTGTAGGGCGTTGTGGTCGAATGGCCATCGTTACTACACCATCCTTTACATAGTCGCGCAGCGCTCTCCGGTAACTTCTCCAAACTGAAGCAGTTAGCGTAGAACGAGGGTCGGAGTCTTCATGTAATGTGACTTGTCTATCCACATATACCATTTCATGTGCCACCCACTGATTCTCTGCTTCAGCAAAAATGGCTGGCTCTTCTCTACCAGAAACTGCATCTGGATATGTCCATATGCCATTTGATTGCAAGACAGCGGGCAACTTTTCGGGTGGTGAAGGGATCTCTATCCATCCATGCGGAGGGGTACCTCCGATAACTTGAAAGCACCCAGTTCCCACTAATCCATATATTTTCTCTTTATCCATGCCTTACACCTTAACGCCCACAATCTTTCTCAAATAATGCTGACCTGAATAGGCGGTCACACCATAGTATTTTAGAGAAGTACCACCTCTAACTGATTGAACTTCTTTACATGTCAAGGTAAACCCGTACTTGCCATCACTCTGCAAGATGACATAAAACTGGCCCAGCTCCATTGCTAATTGAACATCAACAATCGCGCTCAGACTTAGCCCTGACGCTGCTGCATAACCACCTTCGGCTGTCACTATCAAGAAGTCGAAGTTTGTAATAGGCTCTGACGTTTTTAGCTTCGTATTACCTGGCGCTCTTCCATTCCACAAAATTGACCGCTTTGTATTTGATTTACTACTGAGTGCTTCTTGTAAACCTCTAATAGTAGAAATCGCTTGAGTGCCCGTATGATTAGCTCGGTTCTTTAAATGTGCGTCTGTTTGATTTTTCGTAGCTTGAGTGGCAACTCCATCGAGCTTTTTCTTATCTGCTGCCGTCATTACCCCTGCATGAGATGCCGTCACGGCACTTAAAACCGCATCTTTACCTGTAGAACTCTTGATCGTTTGAGTTGTGGCATTGCGAGATGCCGTCAAGTTAGTTGCGATATTCGCTTGCGCTCCAGCTTGTATGCCATCCAGCTTCTTCTTGTCTGCTGCGGTCATCACCCCGGCGCTCGATGTTGTTGCGGCACTTAAAGTGGCATCTTTACCCGTAGAGCTATTAACCGTTTGAGAATTGGCGTTGCGAGACACGCTCAAGTTAGTTGCTACATTGACTTGAGCCCCACTCTGAATCCCGTCTAATTTTTTCTTATCGCTTGCACTCATCCAACCGGAGGCTGTTTTAGTGGCATTCTTAACATTCTTGTTGATGTATGACGCGACAGACTGAAAGACTCGTTTTGCACTCCATAGGCTACGGTATTCATCCTCACCAGCTTCAGCTTGTTGCTGAGTGATAACATCCCACACGCGCCAATCAGTAACATTGCCATGAGAATCAATGCCAGCAAGTCGGGCGATGTAATGCTGTTGACCGTTTTCATCAACGTAATTACTGAGTTCTGTTTTTGAGCTTTTTACCGTTGCTATGTTTTCCCAACGAGAGAGTGCGCTGCCTTGGCGTACCACATCTAAGTACAAGCCGCAGGGAACGCCATCACTGACCACCACCTCTTTTTTTGACAGCTCAACACGTAACCCTGAGACATAAACAACTCCGGGACTAACAACAAACGTGTTTGACTTTCCTTTAGCGACGACCGAGCAGCCACGAACAAAGGCCGAATGGCCATAATGGTCGAGATTCGCCAAACGTAAATCATCATCAATGCCCATTAAGCGCCCATGAAAATCTATCTGCCAAGTTCCTGGATCAACATGAATATTTGCTATCGCTGCAGCGCCACTGTACTCCTGCGCGACGGACTTAATAGTAGTCATGTTTTCTTCTTTAGTTTCCGTGTTCTTATACACGATCAAGCCACAGGAGTTCTCAACATGCTTGTCATGGAGGTAAATCGCATTGAACTTAAAACTCGGTGTGGTTGACTGAAGAATGACGGAATACACCAACGTATTACTATTAAGTCGCGCAGCCTGGTCCACTTTTTGACGATGCACGATATACGCTTCACTAGGCAGACCTAGGGCACGGTCAATCGGTGATTCAGCGTCTAAGTTAGGAATATGAGCAAACACAAACTCGTTCATGTCTGTCGTACTACCCGCTGTAATTTTATCCACTAAATAGCGCTCAAACTGAGCAGGGATAATGGTTTGGCTCATACTGTATTATTCCTCTAGTTTTGCACTAAATAGCTGCTGACTTTGGCTGAAACAGGCCGTACGAATGTGCACCTGAATGGGATAAACAACTTCAAATCGATATCGACGGCAAGTTCTCCCATACTGCTCTATGAGCACTTGAACCAACTTGCTGTTTTGCGAGATATCGCCATCACTTAGCTCAATAGTACAAACGTCCCACTGAACTTCGTTTTGACGCTCTTTGAACTTAACGATGCCAATGCCTAACCTTTCAAAAATCCGCTTGAAGCCCGCTACGCTACCTGCGTCTTTGGCGTTCACTTCTGCGTATTTCACTCGCTTTCGAAACAGTGAAAGTGGCTCACTCTCAAACCTTTTGATATCTCTATCCCATGCCATTAATTCCAATGCTTTTTCGTTACAGGTCAACGCATCCATTTGGCGAAGCGGAAATAGTAGGCTGCTCCAAACTATCCGGAAGAATGAAAACACGCCTTTAGATAAAAAGTGAGGTTCTTTGACTTCATCCGCCGTCGTTCTTCCGTCCTGCCACCATGGGATCACAATTTCTGGTAAGCAAGGGGAATGTCGGCTTTGGTCGTAATTTCGAGACTCAGACATCCACGAGTTCCCTAACTGCGAGTGATTTCAATCGAGGCTGTTCTAGCTTGCTGATAATGTCTTTTTGGACTTTTCCGTCTACGGTAAACCTTACCGATTCAACTTCCGTCATGTTGGTATGTATCTCAGTACCAAGCAAAGATAAGCTAAAACGATGCTCAGGTTTCGCGCGTGTCATTTCTGGGTAAGCTGCTGTTTCTCGAAAAGCCGCTCTAATCCTCTCTTCCACTTCAAGAAGTTCATTCACTTTGGTGGCGCTGTCTAAGTTCTCAGCTAAGACGACATCCGCCGTGATCTCATGTTTCGTATCGGGAATGGCTTTACAGGTAAGTACATCACCGTGACCGTGATGCCCTTTAGACATTATGTGCTCATTTAGCTGTTCAAGAACGGTTAGCGGGGTTGGTCCCACTTCCATCAAAATCAATGCTTCTGCTGAACCAGGGGTTATGTCCCCTGTATTTCTAAAATAGATGTTATCACTTCGGATCCCCGCTACGCTGGCGATGATAGAGCGATACACATCATCAATGTGCCATTCACCAGAGCTAGTAAAGGCATTTTGAATACGAAGCGCTAACTCTTCATCAGTCTCTGCGTCAGCACCGAGTATAGAGAGCCAGTCAGGTTCATTCACCGCATCAACAATGCCCGGTATCGCTTCAGGAATAATGTTGAAATACCCCGCCGGCAAGTTAAACGCGGAGCCCGCTTCAAGTGCTTCGACAAGCACCTTACCCTTTAAGTGACCAGCCTCGATGATTCCAGGCTCAATAACTTGAACTTTATACATAACGCCATCTATAGGTAGCGTTTGAATAACCGCCCCTTTCTCAATCGTCACCGCATCAGCAGCATTTGCTTTAGTTAGTGTGATGTAGCCTTGTGCTCTTTGAGCTACTTTCGGCGCGATATTGTGCTCCCATGCTTTTAGGTCCAGAGCCCAACGCTCAGCGGTTGCCACGAACATATTGGGCATAACGTGCTGAGCCAATAGATGTCTAATCAGCCAAACACATGGCGTGACCACTGCAGCGCGAACCCAACGCCAAAACGGTGACATTGCGGAGTCATTCGAAACCTTACTACCAGCCCCCACGACTTCTTGTTTTAGTTTGGTTTCAAAGTCCTTTTCGGTAACTGGAACACCCGATTCACTTAGCACCTGAACAAAATCCGTACTTGGTCGTTTACTCATACTTTCACCTCAAGTTCCCCATATTCATAAGCCTTAGCGGTTAAGGTGATATCACCAGTTTCTGTTTCTCTTGCTGTCGCTGAACCCGGTACCACTCTTACATCTCTCTCAGCAAGTTGCTCAATTTGCACCATTACATCAGCGCGTAACGCTGGGTTTCTTTCTGCAACCAATTGGCGAGCCAATCCTGATTCCATGATCGCGTGCTTAATGTCCTGCGCTATGCTGTATAAATCACTGCACTCTTTAGGCTGTTGGCCTGCGTCCATATCCCAGCCACCCTCGACCACTTTGATATCGTTGTAGCGCTTGCGTTCTGTTAAGTCGTTACCCCACATTGAGCTCATCCCACTCGGCTAATTGGTCTGGTGTTATTCCGTTAGGGGCAGTGATATACACGTCGCCAAAAGAGCTAACTCGACTAGCATCACTGTGATTGGTTGTTTTCATATTGTTCACCACTTGAGGAGGCAATCGTGGCTCGTTGCTCTTCCCTTTATATTCGATAAACGGTTGAGGCGATTGAGTATCTAGATTTGGAGCTTCAACGTTGATGCTTGGCTGAGAAATAACCTGGCTTTCTGCAATTTTGAACGGCGCCATTTGCTCTGGCTTATATCCATAAACGTCTTGGTTCGTCGCTATCGCAGACTCGTAACTCATTTGAGGTTGAAGTAGTTCTAATTGCTTAACTTCTGACGCATCACCCGGAGTTAGGTTCTGTGATATAGGAGTACTGTGTTCAGCTTGGACGGCCGTTGTCATCTCTGGCGTTTCAATTTGGCTCCCCAGTTCAATATCAACACCTGGGATCATATTGAGTAAATCAACGAGCCCTTCGATAGCATGAGCAATAACATCAAACCAAGCCGTATCTTTAAACGCGGAGGTTAAGTCATCCCACCAATAGATTGCCGCAGCAATACCACCTATAAGCAGCGCTATACCAGCGACAACCCAAGTTAACGGGTTGGCCCAAAGCGCGGCGTTAAATAGCCATGCAGCAGCAGTACTCGCCAGCGTACTAATACGCAGTAGTTTCATGATGCTATTTAAACTCGTCATGGTAACCGTCCAACCAGCAGACATCATTTGCCCGATCCCCATGACAAGCGACAATGTTGCAATCACCCCGCCAAGAGACAGGCCTGCGATGGCGACATAGCCAAGAATTTCAGCAAACCAAGGAAATTGGTCCGTCCAACCAACAAGCACCATTAAGCCGTCAGCCATGGTGCCTACAACCGAATTGATTGAAGGAAGAATCGCACCAAATACCGCTGCACGAACCGCGAACCATGCCGCTTCTAACCTTTCCCACTGATCTGTCATGGTGCTGGCCATTTGCTCGGCCTTCGACATTCCCTCGATTTGACCAAGTTGGTCAATACTGCCTGCGAGTCCTTCGGTATCAGCCATTAATAACTTAATCATGCTAACGGCTTCTTCTGAGCCGAATGCCTTTTTCAAATCAGCCGCTTCAGCAACACTTAAGGTGTCACCATATTTACCTTTCAATTGTTCAAGAATATCTAGCATAGGCAGCATCTGACCTTGGCTATCGGTAAACGACAAATTGAGCTTATCTTGAGCGTTGGCCACACCCGCTAAGAATGCTTTGTATTTGGTACCCGCTTCGCTGCCACTCATAGTTGATTGAAGAGTGCCTAAAATCGCCATCTGCTCTTCAATAGCAACTCCTGCACTGGTCGCATTCGCTCCGATGCTAGTAAAAGCACTACTCATGCCTGCGCCTGTAGTCTTAAACATTTCAACAGACTGCGCAGTCATGCCGGCAATCTGTTTGGACCAAATACCAACCCCAATTTCATCAGCTTGATTTTTGAAAACACCATACATGGTGCCCATATAATCCGTAATGGTTGCAGTATCAGCCTTAGTCGCAGCAGCTAAAACGGCAGAGCTTTTGGTGATGTCAGAAAGGCTGTCTCCATCAATATCACCAAATGCTGACTTGATATCATATGAGGCGCCGACAATATCTGTGGCGGACTTCCCGTACTGTACCGATGTCCAAAGTGCGGTCTTTGAAAGCTTCGTGAGATCCTCATCCAGAACCCCTAACGACTTCACTTCGCCTAGCTTTCTATCCATTTCAATCGCTGGCATCAGCGCATTTTGAATAGCAAAGCCCGTGGCGACTAAACCCGCACCACCTGCCGCCATGTTTTGCATGCCTTGCTTACCAGCGTCCATCGAAGCTTGTACTTCTTTAGTAATCCCCTGCAGCGGCTTGGTGACTTGATCAACCAACGCTATGTGCATTAACAATTTTTCCATGCTCATCGCGTAATACTCACTCGCTCTCTATGTCTGTTAATGACTAAACAGTCGGCTGATAGCACTCATTACCGCTCTTTCTTCGCGTTCGAACTGATGTTTGTCCAGCCAGATAGCGCGACTTAAACTTCTTTCGTCGTCTGGTTCACTCGGCAAAAAATGACGACGAAGGGCAAAGGCTTGTTCCAAAGGATTATCTTCAATCCGCTTTGCCCTATCTGTTATTTTTTTAGTGTGATTTCGATACCACCTTTAGAAGCGTTACTTACCGTGGCATAAAGCTCGATAGTTAAGCCAGGAACGCTATCAAGTAACTCAGTGAGCTCATCTTTTTGTTCTGGGTTCACGGTACGCGTTAAGTACGTATAGGCAGGCGCGACTTTGTTGTTAGGCAACATGTCATTGGTATAGTTATTTGCATCCTGTACCGTTGGCGTAAATACAAAGTCAGTGCCACCGATAGCGACTACGACAGGTTTTGATGTGAAGGTAGGTTTAGTCATTTTTACTTCTCTTCTTGTTTTCGTGCTTAGCACGCCATTGCAAATAATCTTCAATCTGGTTATCACACTCAGTCAGTGCGTTTTTCAGCTTGGGAATGTCGTCGGTAACCACTTCCGGCCATGTGCCTTGAACTTGTGGTTTTGAACAGGGCACCAACATTCCAGCAGGTGGCAATTTCATGAACACATGCATTGCGACGGTTTCAGTAGGGGTCGCGCAGGCGGTCAGTAACAGTGGCAGGGATATGGCACTGAACGTTTGCCAGCTCTGTTTTAAGTGCTGCCAGGTCTGCATTAAGTTTTTCCTTTGCTGCTATGTGTTGCCGTTGCCGCTGAACTAACATGTTGTTAGCTTGCTCACTTTCACCCTTCAAAAATTCAATGGTGGTTAAGTTGATTTGGTTGTCTGCTTCTGCCTTGGTGAGCTTTTCACTTAATGTGGTTTTCTCTGCTTTGACGGTATGAAGCTGCAGATTCAGCACCGCGATGGTCGTCACCAACACCGCAATACCAATCCACTTAATCCATTTCCATGCAGCGATCACGTTCTAATCCTCTTCGAGTGACGAGTCCTTTAAGTACAACGCCCTGACTCTTTACCCACTCCGTAATGTGACCGCAGGCTTTGGGATAATTGCCATGTTTGATTGCTGCGTAAATCCGAGTGTCAGAGCCGTCCTTATTTTTGCGAAACTTGGTACACCCGAAGTTGAAAACAAAGCTGGTAAATGCGTCAAATTGACCCGTGCTCATTTGCGCTCCTGAAATCCGTTCTGCATTGGTCACACATCGTTCGGCCGATTGAATATTTTTCACCCAGTCGATCGCGACTTGCTCCAATGTGATTGGCGTATCTGGCACACCATGAGTATTCCCAATTCCATTCGTAGGAATACCTCCCGGACAAACGTAAGGGTTCTGCCGGCATCCCTCTGCATCACCAATCAACTTCAGTCCTTTAGGGGTGATGCGCAGCGTTCCTAAGTCTCGTTCCGATACCACAACTTGCCCAATGGGCTGCGTCAATTCAGGTCCATAAACAGCCGTACCACCTGTTACCAAGCCGATCACAGCGACTACAGAACAAATGATCCGCTTAGTCAGTTTCACTCAGTGCTACTCCTTTTTCGCTAGCAATACGTTGCATTGCGCGCTTATGCCAATAGTTCAATCCCAGTGCTGCAAGGCCAATCACTAGTGATAAAATGAAATACCACTGTTCAAATGTCAGCTTGCTGAAAGTCATTCCTGCCAATGACATAAGATAAGCAACTCCACTGGTTAATTTGTCGAACCAATCTTTCATATCGTTACTCCAACTTAGCCTGGCAAGGTGCGCAAAACTGGCATCCCGCTATAGCTATCTGACGCCCTTCAGGGATAGGGTCACCACATTCAAGGCATTCTTTTGCACTCTCTTGTTCGCTTGTCTGCATAGACTGTTTAAGCTGGTTTGCGATTGCCATTTCAGTAAACTTGGTTTCGTTACTACTAGCATGGTCGATAAAGTCAGGCATTCGTTCTCTCTCTGATAGGCTTAAAGCAAACCGCGGGTATCATCATTACTTAGGTATGAGATGCCATTAATGCGAACAAAGTGAGGGCTCGTCACAAAGCCTTTAAGCTTGCGCTTGGTTTTATCACTGCTGTTTGGATCAACACTGAGTAAATCTGAGATTTGAAGCTTCACACCAAACAGCTCTACTTTGTCTTCATCATCGCCAGTATTTGCATAGAACATACAGTCGTGTGGCTTAATACCGCGCCAACTGCCAGCTTCGCGAGCTTTTTGTTGAAGCTTACGGAAGTTGTTCAAGTCCAGCTCATACTCAACATCACAACTCACAGCTCCATGAGTAAATCCAGTGGGAATGCCGCGCTCTTTATCAACAGCAGACTCATCATTGATGGTTGCTGTAGCCGACTCCACATGAACCAAAATCCCCAGCATGTTTATGTCGAAGCTTCGCCCTGTATAACGAGAATTCATTGTTTACTCCCCTAGTCGTTGATTGAGCATGATGCCGATGGTGATCTTCACTGGGCACTCGTAAGGTGTAACAGCGAGTAGAATTTCAACTTCTTCACTATTAACCCATATAATGGTGATGTCATCGTCTTGAGGTGGTTTGATTTCACCAGGGAACTCGTAATCACCAATTTTTTTCACTACCGCCATTTCACGGAGGTCTTGAGTAAAATACAGCTTTGCGCTGGCTTCACTGCCTGGTGTGGAATTGAATTCTCGATCAGCAATTCGTGCAATTGCTCGTACCCGCACTTTACGTGCTGCTTTCATGGCGACGCGAATGTGACGAATATCTTGATAATCACCACCAGGGACATCTAGCGTACGTCCTGTTGTCCAATATTGTCCCGGATAGTCTGGATACCACATCGGTACAGCGATTCGAGCAGCTTCTAGTGCTTTAAGTGTTGCTAGCTCTAATGGCTTTCCATCCTTATCTTTTGCTAATGCCATACTGCCGAGAATGCTGCCTGTTTTTACTCGTGCCGGTGAGTCAGCAATAGATACTTCTTGATTGGCCAACCGACCTGCATAAATGCCAACTGTAGAGTTTCCTTCGTGTACTTGTGGCACTACGGTGATGTATTCACTTGCAATGTTCTTTGGCACATTCACCGTTTGCGCTAACCACTCGGTCCATGTTTCACCGTCCTCGGAATCATTAATTCCTGGTAAGGAACAGATCATGAAAACTTCTCGTCCAAGCTTGGCTTTAAGTTCATGGCGAAATGCGACTGCATCTTCAAGAGTGGACGCTCCAGTATTTGGCTTATCCAACACAACAGCTTCAAAGCTTGATGTCTCATTGGCTTTAAAAACCGCAGCCTGCCAACTATCTGATGGGTTTAAAACGATCACACCGGCAGTCCAGTTCTGTTTCCCATTTAACTGAGCAGCTTTTAGCGTGAGCATGTGTACAGGGTCGATGTTATCGAACGTGCTGTCTGAAAAATCCGTGGTGTTATCCACCATAATTAGGTTGCGCTCTGTTCCTGCAACTGTGCCGTACACAACAAACAGAAAGTGAAATTCAACGCCCGGGATCGGTCCGCGCATCATGTTCAGAATGTTAATAATGACGGTAGGCCATGCCATGTTTAGTTGCTCCTATTTCGATTCATTTCCCGCTTGATAATCATTGCTGCCCGTTTCGGACTAATGCCTATCAATCGGCGTTCTGGGCGATCTACTTCCCACTTACGTGATGGCGTTTTATTTTCCAGATCACTAATCAGTTTTGCGGCTTCAGCGACGGTCATATTCTGAGTAATGAATTTGAGCGTTGGCTTTTTGCCTCTCTTCTGCCTGCCTTGGGGCGGAAGTCTGTAACCTAAGTCGCGTAACTCTTTCGCTTGCTCTCTCGTTGCCGGGTCGGTTTTCTTTGGTTCTTTCGCTTTCTTGGCTTGCCTGAATCGCTGCTGTAATCCGCTTTCCTCTGCTTCACCTGTATGGTGAGCCAGTGCAACGGTTCCTCGTCTTGATGGCCAACCAACAACCAAAACCCGGTTATTGTCTTTTTGAAAATGCTTTAGCTTCTTAGTGAAACCTTTAAGCATTTTTCGCCTGCCGTTTTTGCGCTTTGACCACGCTTTACCGTCTGGGTCACGCTGTGCTCGAATGTTTTTTTTGGTCGTTTTGGTGATGTATTTACCAAGCTCTTTCAGCACTCGGGCTCTGGCTTTTTTCTCAAGCTTTAGCAGCTCGAATTGCTCTTTAACTCGCAAATAACTGCGCTTATCGGCCCGTATCTCATACATTGCGGAGAACTACATTTGATAGCCTTTCCGCCTGCCAAATCTCGTACTCTTCAATCTTCCAGCGTTGACCATTCCAATAGATTGGCCCGTCTAGGTCTGCAGCCACTTTGACGGGTTCTTCAAACATGACTGAGACCAACACTTCGGCGTTTTTCTCATCTTCCAGTACTACGTCTACGTCTGGGTCGTCTAAGTCTTCGATGCGGAAACGGTCAGAATCGTTGTCCATCAACCACGCCCCAACATTGGCGAACAGCACCGCTGGGTCGTATTCTTTGAAAGGGAATTTGTCGAAGTAGAAGTCAGCAACATAACGCTGATACAGCAGGTCAAAACCATGGCCCATGTGCTTGGTTTCTAGTTTCAACTCAACCTTGCCCATTTCACATTCCATGCGCTTGGCTATCTTGTCGCCCACAACGCTGATTAAAAATGCGTTTAGATCACGCAGTTTGTAGCCTGCTTGGTATTGCGTTCTCATAGCAAATCCACCGATGAACGGTTCAGCCCTTTCATATTTCTAATAATGCGCTGGCTTTCTGAAAGTAATTCAGTGCGCACCTCTACGCTTCTGTCTGCGATGTGATCGCCCTTGTCCTTGGTATGAACAGTTGCAATGTCCGGCAGCAAATCAGCTTTGGCTCTCGCAAATACTGCTGATTCGTATTGATATACAACACGGTTTTTATCATTCATTTTCGGAAAAGCAGGAACATCGCCAGCAGTTGCATGCCCCTTTTCCCGATACTCAGCTTTTAAGTCTTCGAGTTGCTGATTAACTTCCGAAACAGCATTAACTAGAGCGATAGCAATACGTTCTGAGTCTTGAGCAGCAGGAATACCGCGACGCTTCTCAAAATCACCGGCATTGATGTTCGGCCAAAAACCGTCATTGGTGATTTCTGTCGCTTGATAATCCGAACCGGAAGATCCCGTAAACATCGTTATTCCTCTTTTAATAAGTGAGCCTCTAGCCACTGGGTCGACGGTATTGAGTTAGCCTATTGGCACTCTTACCTCACCAGCCGAGGCTCGGCGGCGTAGGAGCTGTTACAAGTTTTTGTTGTCTTTAATCGCTCGAATACGTTGTTCTACCTGACCAATTTTGGTTTTCACCCCAATTTTGGCGTACTTCTCATGAGCACACTGCAGTAGCAACAAGGCCTTTTCCAAGGTATCTAAACAACCGATAGACGTCGGTTGCGGTTGTCCTTCTTCATTTCGAAGTAAGTGCAACCCAGCAAATCGGTACCACTTAGCATGCACTTCTTCGTGTAGTCGCCATTCGCTCTCAACCTTTTCAAAAACCGCGCTGAAATAAGGCTCGATAGAATGTCCTCTGCCAGACTCTTTTTCCGCCCAAGCTAAAACTTCATCGGCGCACACGGTTGGCCAGTCACGTCGGAAGTTATCTGGTGTAGGTAAATCAAGCGCTATGGCTTTCAAGCACCAATCAATCGCGGTTTCCATGTCGTTGACATCGAACAACCAGATAACCATATTGGTGAAAATTGGGTTCTCGAATACTTCGCCTTTTGCTAGGTAAGCTTCCACGTACTGTTTGTACTTGGGCACCAAAACATCACGCTTATGTTTCACCTTGTCTTCGATAGCATTGAGCTGTTTTAGATACTTGCGGTCTTCTTCAAAGTCGATCAGCTTGATGTGCAGGCTTTCGGTATTTGCACTAGCACTCAACTTCGATGCAGAATGACTGACTTGATTTTCTAGAAGCTGACGACGCTGCCTTGCTAAAGGACTAGCCATTCATCACCTCTGCAACGGCTGATTCGACGACTGAAACAGATTCGATAGCCGCGAACTTTTTAAGATTTCCCACAGCGTAACCTTCCATACGGATATGGTTTTGCTTGAAACGAAGCTCATCTTCATCGTTTTTCTGCTTACGCCACTGAGTGCCTTCTTGCGTCAGAATCTGTAGGTTCTTGGTATTGGTAACCCAAAGTTGATCAGCCGGGAAAAATGGTGGTGTGTAAGCCTTTTTGCCAGCAATTGTCTTGGCTAGGCTTTGAGCTGCTTTATGCTCTGTTGGACTATCGGCAGCCTCAAGTAAGCGGTGCTGCTCAGCCGCGACTAGATTCGACCCAACTAAAACAACGAGATCTGGGTCTTGACGATGTTCGGGAGCAATCGTCGTGTTGATTAGATCTTGCGTAAGTGAATCAAGATTCTTGTATGAATCAGTCGCAGTGCCTGTTGGGTCAAGCTCTGCTGATGTGAGTACCTGGCTAGATCTCTTCTCTTTAACTATCGTGAGCCAGCCTTTATTTACATCCTGGCCTAATGGATTTTTAATCGGGTCCGTATTAGTTGCGATAGACGTACCGTTAAAACCGACACGCAACATATCTAATGCAAAACGACGAGAAATCGCGCTTTTCATCATGCTCAACCAGTGACCTTTAGAGCCAGAGTTTGCCCATTGCGTCATAGTTTCCCAAAGGATGTGTGCTCCTGAATCTGTCTTTGTAAGCTCGTAGGTATTACCACTTTGGCCCACTTCCACGCTAAAACGTCCCGAACCAGATCGACCAGTCGAAAGACCATCATCACCAACATCAACAACCTGACCTTTGATTTGCTGAACTGGCAGCAATGAAACCATGCCTAGGAAAGCATCCGATTCCATAATTGCTTGACGTAGCTTAGTTTCCATAGGGGGCGTCAAGTTAAACGACTGTGTACCTTGCGGAGCATTTGCGGCGGATAACGTCGCTGTACAAAACTCTTGTAAATAACTGGTAGATAGTGCGTTCAGCATTAAAACATCTCCTTAGATGAGAAAGATTCACTAGCACCTGATGGATCTGGTTCCTGGTCAGGGACTTCTTGTGATAGTTCAGCAAACTTAGTTTCTAGTCCGTTCACTTTCTCAAACAACGGATTTAGCTTTTCTTCCAGCGCAGCGGAAAACTGCTCGACCGTCGCATCTTTGCTTGCTACTTCTGGTTGTTCGGGTGTGTTTTGCAAATTGAACTCTTCTTTTAGTTCTTGCTTAAACTCACCTTTGAAAGCAGAAAACTGCTCTTTTAGTGCGACTTTTAATTGTTCTTCGGTCACGTTGGTGCCCTCTGCTGTTGATAGCGTTTCTGGCTCTTCATCGTCAGAAGAGAAAAATTCATTGAATGCCGCAAAAAAGCGGTCTTTGCGAGTAAAGCAATCTGAAAAGTCCACCTCTTCTAAATGGCTTGCTTGGATCTCAGTGGTTTCCCCATGAACACGAGAGAATTGAAGGAGCGATGTTCCTGTGGAGGCTGGGGAGTCAGTCGCAGCTAGGCCCATTAGATAGCAACGCCCTTCCCCTTTGTAATCGGGATTTGGCTCAATAGATGTGAATAGTTTTTGCTTTTTACGGTTAGCTTCTAGCAGATAGTCATTCGGCTCTAGCTTGGCGAACAGACGTAATTTCCCGCCTTGTTCTTCCGCTTTTACTTCAACCACTCTGCCCCAGTTTTCACCGTAACCATAAAATCGACGATGCTCAGGCCAAATTAGTGCGGTGTACTCATCCATCGAATAACTAGCGGCCATTTGCTCAATCCAATCACGGGTTATTTTACGCCCGTCTACGGTCGGCCCTTCTGTCGCGATGATTTTCCACTCACTAATCTTTGGCATTTTTGTACTCAAACTTGTCAATCACATATCGGTTCGAGCAAACAATACGCCTTTGAATGTGTCGTTTCAGCTACTTCAGTTCCTTGTAATTCGGATACATTTACTATCCGAATTCATCCGAACTTTGCTTAGTCATCTGCAAGTTTTCGGCGCGTATGATGCGCTTATGGCATATTCTCCCGAAATACGACAAGCCGCCCGAGCACTCTATTTGAAAGCTTGGACGCCACGTGAAATCGCTACCGAACTGAACCTGAATAATGAGCGCATCATTTATTACTGGGCAGACAAATTCGGTTGGCGCGATATGTTGCGTGAACAAACCATTGATGAAGCGATAGCAAATCGAATTCAAACACTGCTTGAACTTGTTGACCCCAGTAAAAACCAACTAGACATGCTCGATCGGCTTATCAAGCATCACGCTGCATTAAAGAAACAAAGGGCACAAGAAAAGCAGCAAGGTGAGCAACCTTTAAATACAGGGAATAAAAAGCACGACGGTACAAATAGCCGTAACAGCCAGAAATCTAGCAGTAATTCAAAATCTACCAAGAAACGTAAAAGTAAAAAGAATGACATCAGCGAACTGAGTGAAGATGACTTTGTCACATGGCATGACTCCCTGTTTGCCTATCAGCATGTAATGCGCAACAACATAAAACAGCGTATTCGAAACATTCTTAAGTCCCGCCAGATTGGCGCAACTTACTACTTCAGTGGTGAAGCGTTAGAAGATGCGATTCTGACCGGCGATAACCAGATCTTTTTGTCAGCATCACGAGCTCAAGCGGAAGTTTTCCGCAGCTACATCATTGCTATTGCAAAAGAGTTCTTAGACATAGAGCTAACTGGAAACCCGATCATTCTCTCCAATGGTGCTGAACTTCGTTTTTTATCTACCAATAGCAAAACCGCGCAAAGTTACCACGGCCATGTTTATGTTGATGAGTATTTCTGGATACCGAAGTTTGACGAACTAAACAAACTCGCTTCGGCAATGGCTACCCATAAAAAATGGCGTAAAACCTACTTTTCGACACCATCATCGAAAATGCACCAGGCATATCCGTTTTGGACGGGCGACCAATGGCGAAAAGGCAGAGACTCACGCGCCAAAATTGAGTTTCCAACGTTCGATGAATATCGCGATGGGGGTGTACTTTGCCCTGATAAGCAGTGGCGATATGTCGTCACGATTGAAGACGCTGCAGCAGGCGGCTGTGAACTATTTGATATTGAAGAACTGAAGGACGAATACAGTAAAGACGATTTCGATAACCTGTTTATGTGTATCTTCGTCGACGGCTCTTTGTCTGTATTCAAATTCTCTGACCTCGAAAAAGGCATGGTTGACTCTGCCCACTGGCAGGACTTCAAGCCGAAAACAAAATCACCGTTTGCCGGGCGTGAAGTATGGTTGGGTTATGACCCTAGCCGAACGCGAGACAATGCTTGTTTGGTAGTAATAGCTCCACCGGCAGTTGCAGGTGAAAAGTTTCGTGTCTTAGAGAAGCACTACTGGAAAGGGCTTAACTTCCAGTACCACGTGAGTGAAATTGAAAAGGTATTTCAACGCTACAAAGTCACTTACATAGGCGTTGATACTACAGGCATTGGTGGCGGTGTTTGGGACTTAATTAAGAAAAAGCACCCTCGTGAGGCCCACGCCATACATTACAGCAACGAAAACAAGAATCGCCTAGTAATGAAGATGATCGATATCGTAGAAGCAAAACGACTGCAGTTTGATGCCGAACACAAAGACATTGCTATGGCATTTATGGCGATTAAACGAGTGCCGACCAATAGCGGTAACGCTATGACCTTTAAAGCAGAGCGAAGTGAAACAACAGGCCACGCTGATGCGTTTTGGGCCATGTCACACGCCATTATCAATGAGCCGCTAGACCACAACACACCAACGAAATCAACCTGGGCGACTGCAGCATGAACAATCAAAAAGAAAAACTAGTACAACAGGAGCAACATGCGGAGTCTGTTTATCACCTTGACTCTACGCCTGAAGCAATTGACTCAACCAGTTGGATGACTTCATATTCTGAGCTTTTCTATAACGACACTGATGGTTACTGGGAACCACCAATCTCACGCCAGGGCTTAGCAGAAACTTCTCGTGCAAACGCCTATCACGGGTCTTTACTTAAAGCTCGAGCAAATTATGTTGCTGCCCGTTTTATTTCAGGTGGCGGTTCAAGACGTCGGCAGATTCAATCTTTTTGTAATAACTACTTCACGTTTGGTGATGCCGCATTTTTAAAAATCCGAGACCACTTCAAGCGTGTTGTACGCTTGTTTCCTCTACCGACCATGTATCTGCGTAGACGTAAAAATGGGGACTTCGTTTTGCTAGAGCGAGACAACAAGCAACGAGTGTACAAAGAGAATGACATCATTTTTTTGCCTCAAGAAGACCTGCAACAGCAAGTTTATGGCCTACCTGATTACCTAGGTAGTTTACAAAGCAGCTTACTAAATCGAGATGCAACGCTATTTCGTCGTCGCTATTACAAGAACGGTGCACACATGGGATTCATTTTTTACGCCACGGATCCAAACCTTAGTGATGACGACGAACAAATGCTGAAGGAAAAAATCGCGAGCTCCAAAGGGGTGGGTAACTTTAGAAGTATGTTTGTTAATATTCCAGGCGGTGCAGAAAAAGGGATTCAGCTAATCCCGGTGGGCGATATAGCAACAAAAGATGAATTTGAGCGAATCAAAAACATCACTGCGCAAGACATTCTCGTAGGGCATCGCTTCCCCATAGGAAAAGCAGGAATCATTCCCCAGGGAACGACTAATCTGGGTGACCCCGTCAAAATTGGCAGTGAGTATGCCAAAGACGAAATCATCCCCGTATGCGAACTAATTATGGATGAAGTTAACAACGATCCCGAGATAAAAAATATCAAAAATCTACATTTAAAATTTGATACTACGTTTGGAGAAAGCCCATAAACCTGTACAAAAACACAGCCTTTTGACGTATCATTATTTGGTCAGTCAATAAGTTAGGTGCTTGTATGAGAGTATTGTGTCCGGAGTGTGGTTGTAAAAGCCGAATTCAAAAATCCAATCGACTATCCAATAGTCATGCCGATTTATATTGCAGTTGTAGTGACCCAGAATGCGGGCATAGTTTTGTGATGAACTTGTCTTATAGTCATACTTTAAGCCCATCGGCAAAAACAACTAGTCAAATGGCTTTTGATTTATGTAAGGCGTTGCCGCCAGAGGCACGACAACAGCTCAAACATCAACTCTCGATACTATAGTGAATCTTGTATAAACGCCGTGCTATCTACTTCAGAAGCCATCTCGACAATGCTCAAGATGGCTTTTTGTTTTTCGGAGTCCAACTGCCCTTTTGTATCAGCCAGTATTAAGCCAGCAATATATGCACCTGCCGCTCTAGTCCTCTCTGTTGCCTCACTATTAGCCACACCATCAATGACGATTTCTAAAGCAGACAACAAGATATCGTTTTGATTTTTATTCGACATATCAACACCCTTACCAATCATCAGTGAAATATACTGTATATCCATACAGTTTTCCACACTGGTTTTTAGATACAATTCACTCATTAAAAAACTTTGTATCAATAGGCATATGCAAAGCTCTAATCAAAACCAAGAAAAAATCATCATCGACCAGCGTCAAAATAGCTCTATTAGCACACTCAATAGCTGACTAAAAAATTGGCTTAAATTTAGCATATGAAATGCTGCAGTATAGATTTCTGATTCTTAAATATCTTTTTCAGTAATAAGAATTACAGCACTCGTACTGACGTCAGTACTCATGTTCAAACAAAATTTTAAGCATATTCGTGATAAAAATGCGGCGTGAATCACCAATACAGTGAAACGAGCATACGACAATAACAAAACAATGGTAACCAGATCACTCTTGTGCAAAAAATAACCACAAAAATAAAACTACTAATGGATTAATCTCCAACTCAATACGAACCTGTTTGCATACCCAAATTGTTGGGGTGCAGTTTGAAGTATTAGTTCTCCAGCTAGCGGGTTGTCTTGATATTCACCTAACGATAGGAAATATGGAAATGTCTAATCTATTAGAAAGAACTAATGCTTGGCTAGAGTACATCAATAGTGCGGAGAACATTTTGTTGCCGCAAACTATTTTTATGAGGCCTAAATCTCTGGCTATGTTAGAAAGCGATAGCCTGATAGAAAACCCTGCTAATTCAGAGGCTGTTGGTGACTACAGAGCCCAAGCTGAAAAAGCATCAACACCAGGTACTGCTCCACAGAGCGTGTTTGACGGTATGCAGACAGCCGTTAACATGTGCCGAACGAAGGCTCAATACAATCCTTTAGATCCTGAGGGCAAAGGTGACAAAGCACACTTCATAGAGTTTACTCAGAACATAAGCTCAATGCCTTTTGTGACTTTAGAATGGGCCAATACAACAGAGATCGAACAAAAAAGTCACAATGCAGATGACTTAATAAACTCCTTTGTTGATGGTTTTCAGGGTATCGAACAAGGAGATAAAGAGCAGATAGTCGACTCTGTGAAAAATCTAGTTCGCGCAGCATTATCTTATTCTAGTAAGACACAGAAGCTATCTAATTTTGCTCAAAATCTTTTACAAGTTGACTCTTCGGGCAATGTTGAGTTTTGTCTATATTGCAGCACTTTCCAAATTTCAGTTGAAGAACATAAAGGCACAATTACTTTCCACTCTAAATACGAACTGTCGCAAGCGATGTATTCTTTGTCACCATCCAACTGGGACTCGGTTAAAGAGCTTTTTGCCAAAGAGTATAAAGTCACCGTTGAGGACTGGATTAAAGATATGACAACCCCAGTGAAAGAAGGCAGCACTATAAGAGCACTCTGTCTAGAAGATAGATAATCCTAGTTTTACTATGTATTACTGATAAGAAGCCCACATCACGTGGGCTTCTTAAAACTAAAGCTCCAACTACTTTTATAAAGGAATTTGTGTAAATGAAAACTTTATTAAGTGTATTAATAAGTGTACTAACTTTGGTTGGCTGCAGTTCACCAGAAGCCATAACTCAGCAACCTAGTGATATCGTCATTAAGTCAACTTTTAACAGTACAGTTACTTGGAACAAAGGGCAGAAGTTTTTAAACGTAATTGGATCAACTAAGGACCCCAAAGTGGATAATAAGTCTTGGATAGCCCTATACCGAGACAAGTGTGGCATAGACCCAGGGCACAGAAGTGCTACGGGTGCAATGTGCCCTCAAAATGCTCTTGGAGGACACATCGTCAAGTTTGGGCAATCACAACACCCAACAAAAAACTCTTTGGTTTATATAATTCCGATCTGCACAAGCGAAAACAACAAACCAAATGATGAAATGACGGTTGCTACTGATAATACATGCGTAGTTGTACTAAATTATTGGATGAAGTAGAGACTAAAGCTCTCCCAAAAGAGCGCTCTAAAATGGCCCCACTCTCATTTTCGTAATTCTACTTATATTAAGTAACTGCTGTTAACTGAATGGATCTGTCAGATTAGATGAGAATACAACGCCACCTAGCTCATTTTGTTCGCACAAACTCTTAAAATGTTCAGTACAATACAGAAAGCTCGCTCCTAGCATCTTTGACTTAAAAACAACCTTTTCTGCAACGTCGCTTTCATTAAATACTAACACCTCTACACCTGCTAAGCTGCCATATTCAATTTTTTGGACGCACTTATCTTCATCTTCTTGCCCAAACTCCAATGGTGTATACAGGTACCATTCCTCTCCTTTATAGCGAATCGATAAGAACTCGCCTACTTTGCTCAATGGCTCTTTTAAAGATGCATAAGCTTTAGGGGAAAGCACTAAGAAAACCCGTAACCATAAACTGATATCAGGAAGTAATGAGTCTTTCTTGAGAACATCTTCAAACTCAATATCTACTTCACCCCATATACTTTTTAAAGAAAAGTTTTCTAATGGCTGCACAACGATTTTTTCTATTAAATCTATGTCACCTAACTGCCTAGCTACAGAACTAGGCGTAGTGCTCACGATTTTATATTCATTGTGACAGTCGAAAATTTTATAAACCGTCATTAACCTCTCCAGTCCTCATTTTTACTTTCAAGTATGGTCTTAGGGTATGTTCCTTTTTTCAAATGGTTTTTTACTTGAAGGAGAGAGGCTTCAAAAAGCTGCTTATTAAGGGGGGTTAATGAAAATTTTGACGCGATCCAAGATTCATAGTTATAAGTATGTATTGAACGATGCGCTGGAGAGTCAGGGCTTTCCCAGTTTAGCTCTACGTTTTTAGCATAATTCATCAACCAAACACCATTTTGGGGAGCATTAATACCTATCCTGTGCATATGCATATTGATTCTTGCTGTTTCTATATCAGCCTGACGATGTCGCCCTTTACCAGGTATGATATGGTGAGCTTCATGGCTTAAGGTAGGTTGAGGCTCTCCTGCAGCTGTTAGATTATTCGCAAGCTTTTTAGTCGGGTGGTGCTTCTCTGACAATAGTTCCGACGGTTTCTTATTTAAGTTCTTATCTGTGTAGCTCTTAAGCTTCTCTTCAAGGTCTCTAACTTGCGCATGGGCTATAAGCTCTCTTCTTTTAAGCTTCAAGAAGTCATAATCTCTCTGTTCATGGAAAAACCTTTTTGTTTTTTGCTCTTTAGTTTCTCCTGCTGGCGGAGACTTACGATACTTATCATAAAAGTCCGTCACTAATTGGTCAAAACGATCAAAAGCTAACTCTGCTGCTGTTGGGTTACTAGGACGATTAGATTTTTTCCCAACACGACTCAAACTATTCTTCATGGCTGCCAACCTAGTCATTGTTTTAAAATGTGATTGGATATCACTTAGAGTAGAAGCGAGCGAATTATCAACACGTTATTCTAGAACTCGGTCATATAAAATATTTCCGGTTTGCATTAACTTGCATATTTTAGGAACTGTACTATGAGTTCACATTGACCCATTGACACACTGGAAAAAGCCGCCCTTCGAGATAATCTGCCGTAATGCTATACCAATAAGAAAGCTCACTTTCATCAACTTCCATATGTGGTACAGGTTCATGTAATAGTGATTGCCAATAGGACTGATTCTCTTTAAATCGCTGATATTCAGATTGATAGAAGTGGCTCGCGTCTTGTTTTATATCGCTCAGGTCCAGATCTCTACAATTCAATGACCACCCTCTTGCACCAGCAGCCCAAACCATAAACTTGTCTACTTTATCCTTAGCCAGTTCTCCTTCAAACGTAATGCAGAAGCGATTGCTCGTATTCACGTGCACTCCCCTGCTATGTAAGTTCTGACTCAGCTTTTCGGCCTGCTTTTCCAAACGGATGATTCTCTGATAAAGCTTGTTCTGATATTCCTCAGATTTCTGCTGCTTTTTGGCGATCGCTTTGGCCTTGATGGTTTGCTCTTTGGCATTTCGTAGCTTGCGGATTTGCCGCTTAATTGGCTTTTTCCATTGCTCAAGTTTGTAGCCTAACTCCTTAATTATTGCGGTCATATTGCCAGCTTCAAACGAAGCAAGAGTTTCCCAGGCAGGAGCTCTTGAGCACTTCGCGATATTGTATCGATTTCCCTTGATTAGCCCTTGGTCAGCATTTTCACCTTTAGCGGCATAACCGACTGCTTTGATAATGTAAGAACCGGCGGCTTTTGGCTTTTTGATTCGCTCTAATTTCGCAAACCCATGCCCCCATATCTTTTCAAGTCGCTTGGCCCAAGGACTAAAGAGATGCTCTGGTACTGTCCAACGTAGCAAAATATGAACGTGTGGATTAGGCTCTCCATCTTCATTGGCTGGACACTCGGCTACCCATATGTAATGGAAATCAGCAGGTAAGTTAGTCGGCCCAACATCGCTGGGTTGAGCATGTTTAGCAACCTTCTCCTGGGATAAGTCGCAGTACTTTCGTCCACTATCTTTGTCAACTTGGATGGTATGATCCGCAACCCAGCCGCGTTGATACATTTTCTTTGCGCCATCAAGAAAACGAGAGACTTCTTTACCTATCGTTGTCTCTAAGGTTTTTTCCATCGAGAACTCTTGCTTGGGCTTTTGTTTAAGATCGCAATACGGCCCGGCTATAACACTGCCCTGGTTCATAGCTTTAACACGCTTACTATCTAAGGTTGGAAACAGCCAGTATTCTCCACCAATATCCGTGATTGGTTGGTCAACTTTCTTTTCACCACGCTTAGGATGTACTGTCACCATGTTGCGCTTATAGATTATTGGATGATGCGACCCCATGCTGACACACTCACTTCCATCCAACATTCCACCGAATATGGCCATTCGTTGTGCCTTGGTGAAAGTCAGCGTGAGAAAAGTAGAGAAACCACCATGGCAAGCTGCAGTGTAAGCCCCAGCCTCAAAGATTTTAGAAACAGAACGGGACGTCAACTTTTCCGAGAATCTCTCACCACTGTTTTCCGAAGGCGCAGCACTAGATGGCGTTTCGGTTACCGCCTGAAACTTATAAGTTTCATTCCAAGACCGGTGCATTAGCTGCATTGAAATAGGAATCTTTTTAGGTTTCGCCTTGTCCTCGTTTTCCATTCTGATTGAGAATGGCAGGTTTGGAGCGCTCGTTCGTTTCATACAAAGCATCATGGCTGAAGTTGGCGTCGGCATTGCTGATGATACTTTTAGGGCGTAGAGACTTGCTCAGACTCATCAATTGCTTAATTTGCTTGTCTTTTCTGTGGCGAAATTTCTTTGTCGGACTTTTGCGCCCTTTGACTAGCCTATACTCTTCGGCGATTCTCGCCGCCGCTTCGCGGTCGTGTTCCGAGAGGTAATTTACAGATTTATAGAAGTCAGTTCGCTCTTGAAGATCTCGCTCACGCTTAGACTTTCGATTGGGAACGCGGTCATATATCGCTATTTTTTTGACCATTCCGCTATCCAGAAGCGCTTGTTCTTGGTCTGAGTAAATTTTGGAACCTAAAAAACCAGCATTATAGCTGGCGTCATTATTTTTGATTCGGTCTAGGGGCATCACTGCTCCGCCGATATAGAGAAGGTCAGACTGGTTCATAATCTATCCGTAGTTTATCTTTACCTGCAGAGAAAACGGTAAGCTTTGGGTGCCTCATACCGACTCCAGTTCCTGAGTCGTCACTAGCATGAAACCACCCTTCATGTTGCCTTTACTCAATACACCTTTACTTAGATGAGTACAATTAAGGGAAACACACGCTTGTTCGATGGCTTGGTCTAGTGAGTCGAAATCACCAACTATTACATTGGCAACTTCTTGAGTTTCTTCATGGCGTATAACACCACCAGCTGGACAAAGCATTATTGCGGCATATTGCATAAGACAGGCTCCAGTTCTTTCTCATCGCGACGAACGGCAACGCGTTCAATCAGGTAATCTTCAATGTTCAGTAGTTCTTCAAGCGCACGCTCTTTATCAATCAACACAACGTTGTGAGCGTGATTCGTTGTGTTTTCGTCGAACACAATCACGTTGAGAAGGCTCATTTTTGATGAGTACTCGATACGAATACTGATGACGTCTGAGCTATCCAACGCCAAAGCGAACAGACTATTGATGGTTGTTTGGATAGCGAGTTTGTTTGCAACTTCATTTAGATTCATCTTTTATGCTCCTACGCTAAGACGAAAAAAGCCCCCTGTTACAGGGGCAAAGGCTTGGAGAATTAATGCGTACTACTGAGTTGGTAATGCTTGAGGCGTCGAACATCACCAAGATTGCGATCGAACAACGTCGCGATTTCTTTAATCTGTTGCATGCCGTTACGGATTTTTTGAAGCTCCAAATCATTAAAGCTTTCAAACTCTCGCACATGCTCCGATGCTTTCAGATCACCGGCGACTAAAACCATACCGCGAAAACGTGGTGGCATAGCGTCCCACAATTTTTTCAACTTGCCGCGTGTAGCGGAACCGTTGAACAAGGCTTTACAAGCGGCAATGCTCTCGCTGGCGTGGGGGATTTGCTTTTGTTGTTCTTGTTGAATAGCTAGCTGACTCATTGGTTCTCCTTAGGCTAAGCCTGGAAGTGGCGCACCGTTGGCTAGGAAATCTGTGCCCATTTGCATGAGTGGCTGAAAGCCGGTGGTGCGGTTTTCTAAATCGTTGACGAACAAAACCAAGTTACCGATGGCCGCTTGAACCTTGGCAATGGTTTTGCGCTTTTGACTGCGAGGTAAACGGTCTGCACTGCACATGTGCATTGCATCGCTAGACAGCTCACCTGAATATTGGTTGTTAATTAACGTGCGCTCTAAAAGGTTCTTATCTTCCCCGTCTTGAGGTAACTGAACCGTCACGACACCTAGGTCAGCAAAGAGTGTGTTCACAATGGTGTAATCGCCGGATTCTTTACTCAGCAATGCCAAATCCACTGGATCCAGTTTGTGAGGCTGTTCTGGGTTGAGCTTGTTACGCAGCATTCTCCCAGTTAGGCCGATGCGTGGAGCCAGATTTTCCATATTATGATTGATAGCGAAGTCGCAGCATGCAGCGTTAAAAGATTGCTGTTTGCGTTCGCGGAATCCGCACATAGCGATATTTGCGTCCATGATCCACACTCTTACATGAAAGGCGGTACGAGAATGACAACCAACGAGAACACATTTAGCCACATTGGGCAGTGCGTTTTAGTTGGAATAAGAGAGGAAAAGCCCATGACTTACCCAAGCGCAGCAATGGCTTCACGTGCCGCCATTTCGTGCATAGCAACCATGTTAATCAATGGCTTATCGCGGCGTTTGTCTTTTGGTTTGATGATAACGCGACCTTCAGTCACGTATTGCTTGATGGTGCCCATAGGTAAACCAGTAAGACGGGAGTATTCTTCGTAAGTCACATATGGACTTAGTGGAGGTATCTTGTACGTTAACATGGTGATATCCTTGTACTTATGTCTATCTTCTTCGGTTGTCTCTTGCTTTGGTCGGCGTGACAATCAACTTTCGAGTACAATATTGATCAACTTATATGGATAGTCAACAAAAAATATCAATTTTCGAGTACCTAAAAGGTGAAGACTTTACTCAAACCTTGAAGGATTCTCTAGGGTTATCGACATTTGCAGAGTTAGCAGACGTAACGAATGTAAGTCGACAAACAATTAGCACATGGAATGCGCACAATAGGAACTCTCACGAGTTAGTTGTACGTATTCATTTGAGGACAGGAATCCCTGTTCACGAGCTAATTCTTCCAAAAGATTACCCTCTGACGGATCTACACCACTCTTTTTGGGGGAATAAAAAAGCGCCGGAAGCTGAGGTGACTTCATCTAGTCCAGAGTTACAGAACCCTCAGTTAGCTATCGTCGCAATTAAAAGTTTCTGCCTCACGAACGGCCAGCTTGTGCCAACTGGAGAGATTCCATACGCACAACGCATGTTCAACTCTTGGGATTTAGAAGCCAGCAACACCATTGAAATCGAGACAAACGATGGCCGCTTTCTGGTAGATAAAAAACAGAACGATGCAGTGAGTGGCGAGTATTTGATTGATATGAATGGGCGTCTGTCCATCAACCACATTCAACGATTACCACATAAACTAGCAGTCGTGTTTGGCAACTCGACGGTTGAAGTATCAGAAGAAGATATAAAAGTGATTGGCCGCGTGGCGGTGACGTTAAGAACGGAATAATTATTAAATTGGCTAGGTAGAAATAAATGGCTCAAGAAAAAAATCCACCATCAAAACTAACCAAGTGGTTTTGTTACACTGTTATCATTGGCTTAATTCCGATTATTCTACGTATGTTTGCGAGCTGGATAATCGAAGGTGTTAACAACTTCTCAGCAGCAGATTTCATTGCATTTGGATTTGTTTTACATATCTCTATTATAAATGAACTTGAACACATTACAGGCGATGATAACTGGAAGTCTGTTGGAAACATCTTTTCTATCGGTGGCATAGTACTTTGCTCTGGTTTGATGTTTGCGCTCCTTGTCGTAGAGTCTGGGTATAATAAGATCAACGTCGAAGCTTTAACTAACTCATCTATGGCGCTTGCTATTTGTTCGTTTATAATCTGTTGGATCATTTTTTATAGACTAAACAAGAAAGCAGTAGTCACAGCGCCAACCAGTGCAAATAAGAGTGGAGCCACAGCATGATTAGCTTAGTTATATACGGAATTACAATTCTCGCCATCATAGCTACCGCGATATTTTCTATCTGGACATACGTTGATACTAATCGTAAGTACTCTATGGAAGACTTCACTGAATCAAGAAAAATAAAAAACTTAGAAGCTGAAAATCGCTTTAAAGACAAAACTAGGTTAGGAAAATGATCAAAAATTTCATCTATTTAGACGAACAAAAGCTATACTCTTTTTCATCTCAACTTTTTGAAGGCGTGACAGAGTACTTTTTAAATCAACACGCTTATGAACATGAAGAACAAGAAACTCAAAAAGGAACTATTGCTTCTGGTCGAGCGATTGCAGATGCCGTAAAAGAAGCATCTAGCTCAACTTCAAAGAAGTTTCTACATGACTACTCTTTCAATCTGTTCGAGTCTGAGTTAACAAAAAATGAATTATTGCTAGACATTAACGATGAAAGTGTTACTCATGAGCAAATCTGCAATTCAGGTAAATCTTTTATTCGAATTCGTTCTAAGGGCAAGTTTGTTGATACCAAAGAGATTCAAGAGCTATTTAGGCATTTCAATGAGATTGGACGTGCAATTGCTTCTGCTCAGCTTACGCCAGACTTCCAACTGTTAGAAAAGTTGAAAAACGACAAAAAAAGTAATAAGCAAGCAAATGAACTTCAGCGTCGACTAGAGCAACAAGTAAGACAAATAATATCTGAATCTGAATTGGCACTTCCCAAGACTGTGCTTGATGGCCTTGACACTATGATTGAACAATTTGGCGATGAACTTGTACGCTTTCAACAAACCGTCGGAGAAGTAGAGTTTTCTACTTGTATGTCTCCTGATAGCTTTAGGGACCCAATCAAGGCGATCTGTAAAAAATAACGCAAGAAAAACCGCTAAAGAGTTTGTTGTTTTGGGTACTATTTGTCATTCTCATGATACTCAAGAAGTAGATATCCAAGGAGCATCGGACAGCGATAGCCTTCAGAAGCACCTAATCGGATTAACTGAAAACTTATACGACCTAGAACAAATGTACGCCTCCAAAGACGAAAATGAAATAATCATTGAGCCTATAGCAGTTTACACTGAACTCTAACACTTACTTAAAAAATAAAAAAGCGTATTAACTTACGCTTTTTTTATATACAAAGTTGCATTAAACAATAATTAAAAATAGGCACTTGGGGAAAGTTATGTGTTTAGTTATACCTAAAGAAGAAACATTCGAAAAGTATGAGCTGATTGATAGAAAGCCATTTGCTGATTATCTTACCACTTTCCTGAATACCAAAGCTGAAGAAGGTTATGTAATTAACCTTAACGCTGAATGGGGAGCAGGTAAAACGACTTTCTTACAATGCTGGTATAATGAACTCTCCAAAAAGCACCCAACAATTTATTTTGATGCTTGGCGTTCGGATTTTTCCAAAGACGCGATGTTGGCTTTGATTGATTGTTTTCATGCCCAGTTAGCTAACCCAATAGCTGGTAATGAAGAGCTAATAAAGTCGTTATTTGATAAAGGTAGCTATTTTATTCGAAAGTCCGTTCCTTCCCTCCTCGTTGGGTACTTGAAACACAAAACAGGAACTCCTGAAGATGAGTCCCTAATCGAAGATATTAATAAGCAGTTTGGTATAGAAATCGCTGAGAAAGAGTGTGGCGACGCATTAAAAGACATCTTAAAAGATATTCTAGAACAACGACAAAGAGTTGAAGGAATCGAAGCCTTCCAAAAAGTACTTATAAAACTGGCGAAAGCTTTCGTAGATACATACAAAAAAGATCCAAACCCAAAACAGTATCCTGTCTACGTGCTTATAGATGAACTCGATCGCTGTAGACCAAGCTACGCCATCGAGATAATCGAGAGTGTTAAGCATTTCTTTAACACAAAAAACTTCGTCTTTGTCATCGCTACTGATACTGAACAGCTCCAGCATTCTGTCAAAGCGGTTTACGGTGAAGGCTTCGATGCTTACTCATACCTAAGCCGATTTTTTCACAAGACAGTAACCCTGCCTGCACCAAGTATGGAAGATTACTTGGTCTCTCGGCTGTTGCCAATCGTCAAGTTTGAGTTTGATGCACTTTTCTTACTTGATTTCCTTGTTGGAATTTTCGAGTGGCATAATATGACATCACTTCGTGAAGTCGAAAAAGTGATACAAGATATCGAAGTCGCTAAATCGACGGCGAGCAAGAGCTTCAAAGTCATACCATTAGTGTTGATTTCCGTATTGAAAAGACTTCACCCGATAGAATTTAAGAATTTTGTAAAAAGCGGTGTAATCCCATACTCTGTAAACCCTGGCGCATCTCGAAGCAAGCAACATTTATCTTCGAATACAAATATCGATGCTATAAGTTTTAACTTAAATACATCCGCACAATTTGAGACTATCTTGTACCATATTATGCGCTCACCTAACGAACACAACAGCACGTTAAGTATCGGTAGTTTCAATGGAGTTCCCAACCTTCAAATTAATCAAGCAATCTACACCATTTGCAATGCATACAAAGTAAACCCAGGAAAAACCTTGGCTAGTAAGGTGGACTATATTCGAATACTGAATTTGGCTGGACATTTTGATTAAAAAAAAAGCCCCTGATTAGGGGCCAATTTATTAAAAACGGAGTGATACTTCGACCTACGAACTTCTCACGATAAGAGCCACCAAATTTTTCCACCACATTGTGGTTTCGGTCAGAAGCACAACCATCAAAGTATCTTCAGTTAAGCTTCACAGCATGCTTGAGCAACTCATTCAATCCACCATAATGTTTCATAAACGTTGCCTTCCAAGCTATCACTAAATCCGGACGACCAATTAATCACAAATTGGCTCATCCTTATCGGTTTATTGGCACTGGATTAGTACCATCGTAGGATTAAGGGTGTATATAAAGTCGGCCATAAAGTTCCTCCTTAACACAACCCAAGAGCCAAAACTACACTAGCCTAAGACATTTTGTTTGTAAACTTTTCTATTGCCTGCTTTAAATCGACTTTCTTCATTCTTGTTCGTTCCCTACCAACTTAAACATTGAGAAATTCCCCCGACACAGATACTGTACATAAAAACAGTAATGCTATTCCATTATGTCTATCCGAAACACTAAAGACGGCAGTAAAAAACCTTGGCTTTGTGAGTGCTATCCACAAGGCCGAACTGGTAAACGCGTTCGTAAACGCTTTGCAACTAAAGGCGAAGCTACAGCTTTCGAACTTCACTTAATGAAAGAGGTAGACGACAAGCCTTGGCTAGGTTCTAAACCTGATCACCGTCGATTATCTGATTTAGTCGAACTATGGTTTAAGCTACATGGTAAGAACCTCAAGTCTGGTGATCATACTCGTCTGCGTTTAGAAAGCATGGTTTTCGACTTAGACAACCCTATAGCTTCACACCTTAACGCGAAACAACTCGCCACATATCGCTCTAGTCGTTCCAATAAAGGCAGAGGACAGGAGCATAAAGAGCTTTCCATCGCTTCGAATAATGTGGACTTTGGGTTGCTAAAAGCGATGTTCAATAAGTTAATAAAGCTTGGTGAATGGAAACTACCGAATCCGGTTGGCGGTATAGAGGCAATAAAAAAGCCAGAGTCCGAACTTGCGTTCCTGACCGAACAAGAGATTCATCACCTTTTTGAAGTAGCTCAACAAAGCCCGGTTGGTGATGAGCTAACGAAGATATATAAAGTTTGCCTGGCGACTGGTGCGCGAATCAGAGAAGCGATTTATCTGAAAGGCACTAACCTGACGAAATACCGCATTACCTACAACAACACCAAAGGCAAACGAAATAGAACGGTACCGATTTCTGAAGAGTTGTATAGCCAAATCTATAAGCCAACCAATGACCGTCTTTTCACTTGCGGTTACGGCGTAGCTTACAAATGGCTTACCAAAGCCCTTCCCCACTTACCAGAAGGACAAGCGACTCACGTCTTACGTCATACCTTTGCGAGCCACTTTATGACCAATGGCGGCAACATTCTTGTATTAAAGGAAATCCTCGGCCATCAGCATATCGATCACACGATGATTTACGCACACTTTTCACCAAACCATTTGAGCGACGCAGTGAGGTTTAATCCGCTTTGCACTCTTAATTTATGCACTCCGCCACAAGCTAAGCACTGAAAAACTCTCTTGAACGACGCTGCTGCTATAATTCCGCGAATAAACTGATACTTACTGATTTTTACCGGACGTCTGGCTAATGAAGCAAATAATAACCTCTTTACAAGAAGTCACTCTATCAAGGATTAGAAATCCTATTTTAGGCGCATTTATATTTTCTTGGTCAGCCCTTAACATTAAAGGGCTGGCATTATTTTTATTTAATCCGATACCGGAAAAGATAGTACAAATAAAAAATTGGCAACCGAACTCTACGGATGATTTATTAATACCTTTAGGTTTGTCATTTTTATACCTTGTACTCTTGCCTTTGTTGCAAATTGCGCATCAATACCTTGAGGAAGGCTTTTTTCAGCCTATCAAATACAAAATAAAACACCGTAGCTTACGTAATTATTACAAAGGTATGAGGGAGGTCAATGAATCCAAAGCGGATGCAGATGAAGAGCGAATAGCGAAGCTAAAAGAAGCGAACGTTTTAAACTGGCCCGATGAAAAAAAACGTATAACAGCGATTTCGTTGAAGCACAAAGAAGATATTTCAAAAAAAATCAAAGAAATGAAAGAAATAGAACTAAAAGTAATACCAACTCTTGAACGCAGTAAAACTCAGACCGAAGCATACAAGGAATATACTCATCGACTTTCTCTAATAACAAATGCATTAGGCCCAACGAAAGATGATGAAACTAGGAATGATGAATTGGTAAAATGTTTAGGACTGGTTCTTAAAGATTTACAGGCGATTAATCGAGAAGAGTTTAAGGAAGCAACACACCTTAAAACCCACTACATTTTTCCAAACTCTAAACAAGATAAGTACATCGAAAATCAATCCAACACGAATAGTAATAATGTGCCAAGTGAATTAAACGAACTAGAAAAACCTACGCCATAACATGACAAATCTGCCTAATAGTAAATTTCCATCACTCAATGGCGGCAAAGTGGCGGCACAGGTCAGCTTTTGTCGTTATTCATAGGCCACAGCCGGATCGATGAGTTACTTACACTCTATATATAGCAAGGGATAGCAACGATTAGAGAGGTTTAGAAAGGCCGCAGCACATAATAAAGCTTTATGTTCATTCCACTAACCTAAAAAGAAAAAGGAGCCAGTACGGCTCCTTCGTATTCTATCGCTAAATGTGAGTATTTACGAGTTACTCAGCTTGGTCTTCAGCGCGCGCTGCAGCTTCTTTGATTAGAGGCTGAAGTTCACCTTTTTGGAACATTTCTAGAATGATGTCGCAACCGCCGATAAGCTCGCCTTCAACCCATAGTTGAGGGAATGTTGGCCATTGTGCGTACTTTGGTAGCTCAGCACGGATATCTGGGTTTTGCAGAATGTCTACGTAAGCGAACTTCTCACCACATGCCATTAGAGCCTGTGACGCTTGAGAAGAGAAACCACAGCTTGGCAGTTTCGGTGATCCTTTCATGTACAGCAGGATTGAGTTTTCAGAGATCTGCTGTTTGATTTTGTCGATAGTTTCCATCGCTTCCTCATTCATGGGTTTGAACTTTGTTTATTTGCCACATTCTACTCAATAACGACAGAATAAAAACCATATAATTAATAAGGCTTAAATTCAGGTTGCTTGATGGCGAACAATTCAGCACTTCACAGCCGCTAACCCCTTAAAATATTTTCATATCGGGGTTTTAATAAAGTAAAAACTTGCTAAAATACTTAGCAAGTCAGCCTTAAAGGCTACATAGCTATAAAAAACACTGGAAGCAATCGAAAGGTCATCCTTTCAAATCAATGGAGAATCGAGTAATGGCATTTGAACTACCAGCTCTTCCTTACGCGAAAGACGCACTAGAACCACACATCTCAGCAGAGACTCTAGACTACCACCACGGTAAGCACCACAACACTTACGTTGTTAAGCTAAATGGTCTTATCCCTGGCACTGAGTTCGAAGGCAAAACTCTAGAAGAGATCATCAAAACTTCTACTGGTGGCGTATTCAACAACGCTGCGCAAATCTGGAACCACACGTTCTACTGGCACTGTCTTGCTCCAAACGCGGGCGGCGAACCAACTGGCGCAGTTGCTGACGCAATCAACGCAGCATTCGGTTCTTTCGAAGAATTCAAAGCGAAGTTTACTGATTCAGCAATCAACAACTTCGGTTCTTCATGGACTTGGCTTGTTAAGAAAGCTGACGGCTCTCTAGAGATCGTTAACACTTCTAACGCTGCTACTCCTCTAACAGAAGAAGGTACAACACCACTTCTAACTGTTGACCTGTGGGAACACGCATACTACATCGATTACCGCAACGTACGTCCTGATTACATGAACGGCTTCTGGGCACTTGTAAACTGGGACTTCGTAGCTGAGAACCTAGCGAAGTAATTTTACTTCCCCCTAAGTTCAATTTAGTCTTATTTTAAAAGCTCGCTGAACCAGCGAGCTTTTTATTTTTCGCTTAAAAACTCCAATTTAATCTCTTCTTTTTCCTAAAGTTCTTCTCAGACACGCCGTTAAAATGGCATCGAGCGAGGAACATCATGCAAATTCATACTTTAGACAAAGCGGCAATTATTAACGAGCTTCAGTTCGGCAATGGTATCAACCATGCTGTCCACGAAGGACGTCGTGCCGATTTTGCACTGATTTTGTCGATGTTTTCTAGCGATGTACGCGACGTTGTACCTGTAGAGGAAATCAAAGAAGTAGCCACTAGCGATGATATACTCCGCCAACGACTTGAATTGTCAACGCCTCAAGCTCTTCGTTCTGATAGCAGCAGCTATGAGCTAGCAGCACAACAAGCAAAACAATTCCACGGTGCAGGTCTACCCTCAGCGAAACTGAGTCACTACTTGAAACCAGACGCCCTGACCTACTTGCCGGAAGATACGTTTAACCTTCCTGAAGACGTTTATCACAACCTATCCGGTCATGAGCGACGCAAATTGGGCGAGCGCAACAAAAACCTCATCCCAGATGCAGGGCTATACAATCAACTAGTGACGGCTCAACGTCAGTATCAAATTCAACTGCAAGTATAGAGATCATTGTTCAACCAACAGCTTGCAGTATCCACAGTCAGAAATGTGACGCCTTACAAATTACCGCACAATAGTCCTCATCCAAAAGCGTTAGTTTGAAGTCTTTCACACTGAGCCTTTCTAATTTCAACCATGCTAATAGCACAAACCACTGGTGTATTTTTTTCACACAGGGATACAGTGAAGGTGTTATGGATATTAAAGAATCAATTATTCTCGTCACGTCTGCAGGTTCTGTCATAGGAAGAACTTGTGCTAGTCACTTTGCTCACCTTGGAGCGACGTTGATTCTTTGTGACCAAAACTCTAGCGCTCTAAAAGCGAGCTATGAGCAGATTAGTGCCTTCACAGATAAAGTTTATGCGATGAATGTGTGCAGTGATAACACAACGTCCATTAACTTACTGTTTGATCAAATAGAATCGCAGCTGCGTGCGACACCAGACGTGATAGTCAATTGCTGGACGAGCTCTCCCATGCCAGGCTTGATGGCTCCCGAACCTATGAGTACTTACATTGATCACTTGTCTTCTGCAGCACGTTTCCTCTACACCTATGGCCAGGTGGGAGCCGAACGATTTCGCGCTAGAAATAAGAAAGGGGTAATTGTTAACGTCATTTCCCATGACAGCCATGAAGATTTAACGGGAGTCGAAAGCATGGCTGCTTTGGTGTCAGGTTTTACTCACAGTTGGGCAAAGGAGCTCACTCCATTTAATATTCGGGTGGGTGGCGTCATTCCTTCGGTAAACCATACAAGAGAAGAACTTAACGAAAGGCACTGGGCAGAGATCCAAGATGAACTGGTTCGCAATACCGCATATATCGTATCAAATGAGTATTTTAGTGGCAGAGTGGTTGCTACTGAAGTATGAATGGGCAACACGTTTGTTGCGTCAAGGGATCGCTATTACTCAACTCTTTCAACAAAAAAAGCCCCAGTCAAATGACTGGGGCTTTTACTTTTTCCCGGTTAAGGTTTCGTGCTAGCGAAAACCTTACTCACACGACTCTTGATTACGCGTCAGCTTTTTCTTTCTTTGCTTTAGGCGCCGCTTTCGCTGCTTCTTGGTCTGCTTTCTTCTTGATAACTGTTGTACCTTCGAAAGTTTCACCTTCAACGAATGCTTTACCGTAGTAAGAAGCCATTAACACATCTTTAAGTTCGCTAATTAGTGGGTAGCGAGGGTTCGCACCAGTACATTGGTCATCGAACGCTTCAACTGCTAGCTCATCAAGTTTCGCGATAAAGTCTGCTTCAGCTACGCCTGCCGCTTGGATAGACATTGGGATGTCTAGGTTCACTTTTAGCTCATCCAACCATGCTAGTAGACGTTCAATTTTCTGAGCAGTACGGTCACCAGCTTGGCTTAGACCTAAGTGGTCAGCAACTTCAGCGTAACGACGACGTGCTTGTGGACGGTCGTATTGAGAGAACGCTGTTTGTTTAGTTGGGTTATCGTTCGCGTTGTAACGTACAACGTTAGAGATAAGTAGTGCGTTTGCTAGGCCATGTGGAATGTGGAACTCAGCACCTAGTTTGTGCGCCATTGAGTGACAAACACCTAGGAATGCGTTAGCAAATGCCACACCAGCGATAGTTGCTGCGTTGTGTACTTTCTCACGAGCGATTGGGTCGTTAGCGCCGTTCGCGTAGCTTGAAGGTAGGTATTCTTTTAGCATCTTAAGTGCTTGTAGAGCCTGACCGTCAGAGTATTCATTCGCAAGAACAGATACGTAAGCTTCTAGAGCGTGAGTTACTGCATCGTAACCACCAAATGCTGTTAGAGACTTAGGCATGTTCATCACTAGGTTCGCATCAACGATAGCCATGTTTGGCGTGATTTCGTAGTCAGCTAGTGGGTATTTAGCGCCAGTCTTGTCGTCAGTAACAACCGCAAATGGCGTAACTTCTGAACCAGTACCTGAAGTTGTAGTGATACATACAAGCTCAGCTTTTTGACCCATTTTAGGGAACTTGTAAATACGTTTACGGATGTCCATAAAGCGCATTGCTAGTTCTTCGAAGTGAGTTTCTGGGTGCTCGTACATTACCCACATGATCTTCGCAGCATCCATTGGTGAACCACCACCTAGCGCTAAGATAACGTCTGGTTGGTAGCTAGCCATTTGAGCCGCACCTTTCTCTACTACAGAAAGCGTTGGGTCAGCTTCAACATCGAAGAATGTTTGAACTTCCATGCCTTGAGCTTTCAGTAGGCTTACTACGTCATCTGCGTAACCGTTGTTGAATAGGAAACGGTCAGTTACTAAGAATGCGCGTTTCTTACCTTCTAGGTCGCCTAGAGCAATTGGAAGGCTACCACGACGGAAGTAGATTGACTTAGGTAGTTTATGCCACAACATGTTTTCAGCTCGCTTCGCTACAGTTTTCTTGTTGATTAGGTGTTTAGGACCTACGTTCTCAGAGATAGAGTTACCACCCCATGAACCACAACCTAGAGTTAGAGAAGGCGCAACGTTGAAGTTGTACAAGTCACCGATACCACCGTGAGTAGTCGGGATGTTGATTAGGATACGAGCTGTCTTCATCTTGTCACCGAAGTAACGGATACGGTCAGCGTTAGTATCTTGGTTAGTGTAAAGACCAGATGTGTGGCCGATACCACCAATCTCAACCATAGTTACCGCTTGAGCAACCGCGTCTTCGAAGTTGTCAGCACGGAATAGACCTAGAGTTGGAGATAGTTTCTCGTGAGCAAATGCGTCATCGTAAGAAACTTTACCCAGACCTTCACCAACAAGAACTTTAGTATCTGCTGGAACTTTAACGCCTGCCATTTCAGCGATTGCCGCTGCTGGCTGACCTACGATTTTCGCGTTTAGCGCGCCATCGATAAGAAGAACTTTACGAACTTTTTCTGCTTCTGCTTTGCTTAGTACGTAAGCTTTATGAGAAGCAAAACGCTCTTTTACTTCGTCGTACACTTCGTCAACTACGATTGCAGCCTGCTCAGAAGCACACACTACGCCGTTGTCGAAAGTCTTAGACATAAGGATAGAAGCCACTGCACGTTTGATGTCAGCAGTTTCATCGATAACAACTGGAACGTTACCTGCACCTACACCGATTGCTGGCTTACCAGAAGAGTAAGCTGCTTTAACCATGCCTGGACCACCAGTTGCAAGGATAAGCGCGATGTCATCGTGCTTCATTAGAGCGTTAGAAAGCTCAACAGAAGGTTGGTCGATCCAACCGATGATGTCTTTTGGTGCACCCGCTGCTACTGCTGCGTCTAGAACCAGTTTCGCTGCGTCGTTAGTCGAGTTTTTCGCACGTGGGTGTGGTGAGAAGATGATACCGTTACGAGTCTTCAGAGAGATTAGAGATTTGAAGATCGCTGTAGATGTAGGGTTAGTCGTTGGTACGATACCGCAGATGATACCTACAGGTTCAGCGATAGTCATAGTACCTAGGTTGTCATCCTCTTCTAGGATGCCACACGTTTGTTCGTCTTTGTATTTGTTGTAGATAAACTCAGAAGCGAAGTGGTTCTTGATTACTTTATCTTCAACAATACCCATACCAGATTCTTCAACCGCTTGTTGAGCTAGCGGGATACGGGCTTGGTTAGCTGCAAGAGACGCTGCACGGAAGATTTTGTCTACTTGCTCTTGAGAGTAAGTAGCGAACTCTTCTTGCGCTTTCTTAACGCGAGCGACCATTGCATCTAGTTCAGCCATATTAGTTACAGGCATAGGGAATCTCCTAAAATTAACAAATATTAAAAACTTTTTACTAAGGCTATTACTTATCGTTTTTACTGTTTATCAGTCACTTAGAAAACAAACGTCTTAGTAAATTGCTTTCAGGACTGAGTATAATATTTCAGAGTGTGAAAAAAATTGACTTGGATCAGTTCTCACGACCTAAATACCACCAAAGTGGTGCCCCATCACACCAAAACGACATAACCCACTGATAAACAAATAAATTAACCTTCAATTTTTATTGAACAAAAAAGAAGCAAATAGACAAATAAATAAAAGAAACTACAACAACCTGTAAAAAAGTTTCATTTTTAGCCAACAAAATTACATGTAGGCCCAATTCCTTGTGCTACTGAGAGTATATCGAACCGAATACATCTCTCTACAAACCACCTTAGTTTTTATCAAAAGTGTGCGAATGTTAACGTTTATGTAAAACAGCACGCTTTGACAGCAACTTTATACGTAACAATTCTTTCCCAGATTGGATACAGTTTATTAAAGAATTAGTTTTTCTCACTAAAACAGTAGGAAATGCGTTAGTTTTTTTCATTTCTTCCAACCCAACTTTTGCCTTACATTACGCCCAAATTACCCCTTCTCCTTTTCACTAATGTGAACTTTAATGAGTACGCAACATGCAAACTTTTGAACTTGCTATCTTCTTGCAGTTTTTTCTTGGTTTGGTCGCCGCAGTAAACCCTGTTGGTATCATGCCTGTGTTTGTGTCACTAACCGGACATATGACACCAGACGAAAAGCGCAATACGGCAACCACAGCGAACGTGGCTGTTGCGATCATCCTGATCATTTCGCTCTTTGCTGGCCAGTTACTATTAGATATGTTCAGCATTTCTCTGGATTCGTTTCGTGTTGCAGGTGGGCTACTGCTGCTTAGCATCGCGTTCTCGATGATGAGCGGTAAACTGGGGGAAGATAAACAAAACAAACAGGAAAAATCAGAATACGTGAGTCGCGAGCAGATTGGTGTTGTTCCTCTTGCGATGCCGCTAATGGCAGGGCCAGGTGCAATCAGTTCGACTATTGTTTACGGTGCACGCTACCCAAGCATGTTTGATACGGTAGGCATCAGCATTACAATTGGCTTGTTCTGTCTATGCTCGTGGCTGTTGTTCCGCTCTGCCCCACTGATCGTGCGATTTTTGGGCCAAACTGGTATCAACGTCATTACCCGTATCATGGGTTTGATATTAGGCGCATTGGGTATTGAGTTTATCGCCAATGGTTTACGCAACTTATTTCCAGGATTAGCCTGAGTTTCTATAAAATTGTATGATAGAGCGATTCAACAATGGATCGCTTTGTCATGACGACTGACTCTCTCAAACATACTCTTTATGTCACCATTTTTGGTACTCATACCAAAGCTGGTCGAACCTTCGATATTGCACTCATTATCGCGATTATCAGTTCTCTAATCGTGCTGGTATTAGACTCAATACCATCCGTACGCGCCGAGTGGGCAAAAGAGCTGAAATACTTGGAGTACACTTTTACCGGTTTATTCACTATTGAGTATTTTCTCCGGCTTTATTGCTCTCCAAAACCAGCCGCCTATGCGAAAAGCTTTTATGGCGTCGTTGATTTACTCGCGATTTTACCTACTTACTTAGCACTGTTTTTCCCTTCTGCCTCCTTTATGGGCGTAATAAGAGCACTACGAGTCATGCGAATATTCCGCATACTCAAGTTGGTCCGCTATCTTCAAGAGTCCAACATCCTCTTACGCTCTCTACTGATGGCGCGCAGAAAGATTTTTATCTTCTTTAGCTCTGTCGCCATTATGGTCACGATCTTTGGGTCACTAATTTTTGTCATTGAGGGGCCTGAAAACGGATTTACTAGCATTCCGAAAAGTATTTATTGGGCTATTGTGACCATCACAACGGTTGGATATGGTGACTTGGTACCTCAAACAGATCTCGGAAAAGGGCTTGCCTCACTCACCATGTTGTTGGGTTATTCAATTTTGGCGGTCCCTACTGGTATTTTCACAGCAGAGCTTCACCAAGAAATGCAATCGCACAAAGTATTAGTGAAGTGTCCGAACTGTTCTCACGCCGGGCACGACTCTGATGCGACTTACTGTAAACACTGTGGTAGTGAACTGGCCGATCCTGACAAACGCGTTGTTCGTGGAGAAGACGAAGCATAAAAAAGAGCTCCCTAGGGAGCTCTTTTATTTTGTCATCAAACAAAGATTGATGTGATTATGCTTTCTCAGAAAGAATAATGCGTAACGTACGACGCAATGGTTCTGCTGCGCCCCAAAGTAGTTGGTCACCAACAGTGAAAGCATTTAGGAAGTCATCACCCATTGCCATCTTACGTAGACGACCTACTGGTACGGACATAGTGCCTGTTACTTTTGCAGGTGTAAGTTCTTGCACAGTAATGTCACGATCGTTAGGAATCACTTTGACCCAGTCATTATGAGTGGCGATGATTTCTTCGATTTCATCCATTGGGACATTTTGCTTAAGCTTGATAGTGAGAGCTTGAGAGTGACAGCGCATCGCACCAATACGGACACAAGTACCATCAATTGGCACAGGCGAGCTTTGTGAGCCCAAGATTTTGTTTGCCTCTGCGCCCGCTTTCCACTCTTCTTTACTCTGACCGTTATCACGTTTCACATCGATCCACGGAATAAGCGAGCCAGCTAGTGGTACACCGAATTTATCGGTAGGGAAAGAACCGCTGCGCATTGTGTCTGCAACTTTTTTATCAATATCTAGGATAGAGCTTGATGGGTTTGCAAGTTCGGAACTTACAGAGTCATTGATAACGCCCATTTGCGAGATCAGTTCACGCATGTTTTGCGCACCAGCACCAGAAGCGGCTTGGTACGTCATTGCGCTTGTCCACTCAACAAGGCCTTTCTCGAATAAGCCACCTAGACCCATTAGCATTAAACTAACCGTACAGTTACCACCAACAAATGTGTTCGTGCCACCGTGGATGCCTTGTTGGATTTGCTTTAAGTTCACAGGATCAAGCGTGATGATGGAATCTTCCGCCATACGTAACGTAGATGCGGCGTCAATCCAGTAGCCTTTCCAACCGGCTTGTCGAAGTGCTGGGTAAACTTTTTCTGTGTAGCTACCACCTTGACATGTAATTACCGCATCAAGCTGTTTTAAGCTTTCAATATCATACGCGTCTTGCAGTAAGCCTGCGTCTTTTCCTAAGTTAGGAGCAGGAATACCAACTTGAGAAGTACTGTAGAATACTGGTTCGATTAGGTCGAAGTCTTTCTCTTCAACCATACGCTGCATAAGGACTGAACCAACCATACCGCGCCAACCAACTAAACCAACTCTCATCGTATTAACTCTCCATGTATTAAAAAACCTACCCCATAGTTAATTTTTCGCATCAAAATCTCAACCCCTATTTTGTAAATAAGCCTATTTTTTAACCTTTTCCTATGAAAATTCGTGTTAAACGAGATTTTTTAGTGTTTGGTTTGCGATTTCGGCCATTTTTCAAGTAGGGAAAGCCCTGTTACTCCAAATTGGTCTTACCACTCAGTGATAAAATAACACATGAAGCACAATAATTTCACATTACACAACATTTAAAACCAAAAAAGTTAAAACAAACTAACAGTTAATTTCACAAGCAAACGTTTTTGCCGACGAACATCAAGATAAAACACCAAATATTCGAAATATAATTTTTGTTAATGTATGTTATGCGCGATTACAACAAGGAGCGCCTTCCTCTATTGCTCCAAGATTGACAGAGGCACATATGAAGCAAGTTACACCACGCCTACCAAGCTTGATACAGGTATTTATCTCGCTCGGTTTATTTCTACTGCTGGCATTTTCGTTCACTGCCAAGCTAGACCTACCGATCCAGCTAGCGCTGTACATCGGTTGGTTCATTATCATGATATTAGGCATTAAGCTTGGTCATCAGTACAAAGATCTGGAAAAAGCTGCACTAAATGGCATTTCCAATGGACTTGGAGCCGTCTTAATTCTTCTTGCCGTTGGCGCGCTTGTTGGTACGTGGATCTCTGGTGGTATTGTTCCAACCATTATTTACTACGGCCTTAAAGCGATTCACCCTTCTATCTTTTTGCTCGCAACCATGATCATCTGTTCATTGACTGCGCTAGCGACTGGCACCTCTTGGGGCGCTGCTGGTACTGCTGGTATTGCGATGATGGGTATTGGCCAAGGCCTTGGCGTTCCTGCACCAATTACAGCTGGTGCGGTGCTTTCAGGTTGTTACTTTGGTGACAAAATGTCGCCTCTATCGGACTCCGTCATCCTTGCTTCATCTATGTCTAACGTTGAAGTGATGGAACATATTAAAGGCATGCTGCCGATCGCACTCATTAGCTACATTATTACAGGCATTATGTTTACTGCATTTGGTTTCCACTACGCAGGTCAAGTTGACATGAGCCAGGTAGACTCTGTAATTAAAGCGATGGAGCAGCAATTCTACATCACCCCTTACTCATTTGTTCCTGTGATCATCGTATTGTCACTTCTAGCAATGCGTATGCCTTCATTCCCAGTGATCAGTTTTGGTTCTCTGCTTGGTATTATTTGGGCAGTAATGATTCAAGATGTGGACTTCCTAACCGCGTTCAACACCGCTTGGGCTCCGTTTGCGATTTCTTCAGGCGTAGATTTCATTGACTCCATTCTTAACCGTGGCGGCATGTCTTCAATGCTTGGCTCGGTTGCTGTTATCGTATTCGGCCTTGGTTTTGGCGGTCTACTAGATAAAGTGGGTGTGTTAGAAACTATCGCTAAGCTGTTTGAAAAACGCGTTCAAAGTGCAGGTTCACTGGCAACAAGTACAATCGGTACAGCCTTTATGGGGAACGTATTTGGTTCAGCGATGTACGTTTCACTTATCCTGACACCAAAAATCTGTGCGAAGAACTACGATCGCCTAGGCTACAAACGTAAGAACTTGTCTCGTAACGCAGAGTTCGGCGGCACATTAACATCTGGTATGGTTCCATGGAGTGACAACGGTATCTACATGGCAAGTATTCTGGGTGTTGCGACACTATCTTATGCACCGTTCATGTGGCTAAGCTTTGTATGTATCATTGTGACTATCATCAGCTCCTACATGGGTTGGTTTGTTGATAAATGCGAACCAACAGCGGAAGCAGTTGAACAAGCAGAAGGCGAACTGAAGCAGCAAACCGCTTGAGTTCGCATAGATAGGAAGAATCTCTCTTCCGAGTGAAAGACAAAGAAAAAGAGCGCATTAGCGCTCTTTTTTATATCTCAACCAAACGTTAACTTTGTTTGACTTGCGTTTTCACTGCTGCACGCTTACCAAACCAATAGCCCAAGCCAAGTGGTGCAAAGAATATAACGGCAATGAACAAGATGAAGTAGATAATGGTACTTTTAACGAGCTCAATCAGCTTGGTCATCGCTAAACTGACCACTTCCTGCGAGACTCGGTCCATATCTTGAGCAAACTTCTCACGCTCATGGGTAATGATCTGCGCGATTTCTTGGCGCTCTCTGGCTACCATCAACTCTAAAGCTTGGCGCTCCTCACCCAATTGAGATAAACGCGCTTGCGTTTTTTGGTCAATATCGTCAACCAAAGGTTGTAACTCTACCGCCATTTGCTCTGCCAAATAGCGCATGTACTCTGGATTGTTATCAATAAAGTCCTTCATCGAATCAGCCGTAACTTGTAGGCTATTTAGCGCAGCATTAACTTTTTCGATGCTGGCAGAGCTATTTAATGCTAATAACTGCGCCTTCCAAGTCATAATTTTGGGGGTCTGTTCTGATACAAGGCTTAGACGATCCGAGACATCCCCTAATGCTTCTGGCATTGTACCTAGCGTAGTCACTGCCTCTTCCTCGCTAATTTGATTCGCATCTAACCACCCACGGTAAGCTGGCGTCCTGATCATACTTAAGTCCGCGAATGGATGTTGCTTAACGAACTCTGCAACAAACGCTTGTGTCTTGATGTACGCTTCTTGTTTCAACAGAGATTGAGCCAGTTTATCCACCTCTTTCGCTAAGTGAGCAGAAACTAACTTTGCCTCCTCTGTCGCAAATAGTTCATTACCAGGGCCAGTCGTAAAGAATTGATCCATCTGTAGCGTAAAAGTCCAAGTATCAATCAGTGCTGCCATTGGCGAGACTTGGTATGCTGCGGCTTGAAGACCTTCTTCAGCATTTATCTTCCAAAGCAAAATATAAGATTGATGGACTTTATCATGCGGCTCATATTGATCGTGCAATGCATCAGCAGCTTGCTCTACCTGAGCAAAAAACTGTTGCGCATACTCACGAGTCAGGAGACGCATATTAAGCTCTTGTTTGGTAAGAGGGACGGTTTGACTCTCGATTTTCACTTCTAACAGGGAGCACCCTGAAAGCATCATAACCAACCCTATCAACATCATTGAAGACAATCGACGAACGGACATGAAAGTACCTTTAACAAATTCTATGGAACAGGAATAAAGCGAACTAAGTCATATAGTTCGGGCCTTTAATACCCCAACTCTGATGATTGTAAGTCAGAGCAATATCAATCTGTTAGCGCTTCTTGTATCTTTTCACTATTGAGAACGTGGTTAGCGAAAAGTATGGTTTGCTTTAGGACATCATCTAAACGTGTCAGTTTCTCTTCCGGCACTTTTTGCCCTTGTTTAATCAACAGTTCAATATCACCCGAAATGCAGTGCAATGGCATTGCCCCTAAACTTCCCGAGACCCCTTTAAGACTATGAGCCGCTCTTTGCGCTTGCTCTTTATCTTCTTCTAATAGCCGATGCATTTTTGAACCATCGCTAGAGTGATCCTGAATAAAGACTTCAAGTAACATTCGCACCGCGCTTTCATCTCCCGATAGCGAGTCCAGCATCTTATTAATATCTATATACGGCTCACGTTCCACGACTTCCACTTGTGATGAGTTCGGCTCATTATGACTCTGTTCGTTAACTTGGCTATTTTGAGAGCTTTCGGACTGAGCAGAAAAAACAACATAAGACCCACCAACTTGCTCAGACTCTTTATCCTCTGCTCTTGATGGTATTAGCGGCTGAACGGTTCTTTGGGAGAAAAGCCCCCATGAAATAAGAGAAAGAAATAAACCACTGATTACTGACAACCAAGTAACAAAGGTCATCAACTTTTGTTCCAACTGGTCATTTATCGAAGTTAACTGGTTCGGGAAATCAGGATTAAGCAGTTGATTAACTAGATAGCTGCCTTGCGCCTTGGCAGATAGCGCGCTTGAAGTATGGGCAAGTTGACGCTGAAAAGCACTTCGCTCTTGAGGAGAAAGCGTGTCCGACTCAATAAAAAGTCGGTCTAAATCACGATAAGTATCGCTATTCGTTGCTGAGTCACTAAAAATAGACTCCAAAACAAGTGCACCTAAGCGATAGTACATTGATTGAATTTGCTCAGAGTTTTCAGCTCGGGAGCGGCTTCTTCGCAACTGTTCAGCCAATGATACAAGCTCACTGTCACTCCCTACAAAGGCTCGAGCACTTTCTAAAAATCGATCGGTCGCATAAAGCAATTGAGTAATATCTGGTGTGATTTTGCCTTCAGAAAACTCACTTTCAAGCTGTAAGCGAACTGCATAGGCTAACTGAAGTTTTAGTGAAACTTGGTCGACGTGCTTAACACGATAAGGCAGATCGAAAGTTAAAAAAATGTCTGACTTCTTCGACTTTGCTTCCTAGCTCATTCACTGTTGAAATGGTTTGAATCGTTTGTTTGGCTTGCAACCAAATCCCTAGCGCTAAAACACACCATAAAACGAACCAGAACCAAACAAACCGCCTCATTCCTTCTTTTAGCTTCAGCAACACTCGCCCCTCGCATATCTCCATTAATTACAAGCATATACTATGGATGTTTCTTATTCACATAAAAAAAGAGAGCCATTGGCTCTCTTAATTTGACGATATGGTTTTAGTTGCGACTCAACTGATCTTTTAGATTTGGTGGCGTACCTTTAATCGTTAAGGTATCCGTCTCTGGGTCATAAAAAATACGCTCGCCAAGCAATAGGCTATCAAAGCTAATATTCAAGCCACCACCAGCGCCAACAAATTTAGTCAGTTTGCGAACCGTCGCACGGTCACCAGGGAAAGACTCTTCAAGTTCGTACCCTTGCTCTTTGGTGAAATCCATAAAGCTTGTGCCATCTTGGCTTGGAGGAAGCTCTCCAGAAAGCTCTGAGATTTGAACCTCATCACCGGATTTAATTTGCTCATTGCAGTAATCGTAAACTTGTTTCTTGTACTCGTTCACTTCTTGCTTTTCTAGCTTCGAGTCAGCACAAAAATCATCCACTGCCTGCATCAACACTAAGTTTTGTTGTTTAGTATCTAAGCCGATGTCCGCTTGCAGGAAATCTAGGAAGAAATCCGCCACTTTACGGCCAACGCGTCCCTTGATGTATTGCAAGTAACGATTAGATTCCTTGTCAGTGTCGTAGCTCGACAAGTCAATGCGTGCCGCAATATCCATTTTGGTGATATCTAGGTAATCCGTGGCACTGATGTCCAAACCTTCGGTCACTTTTAAACTTTGGTTCATTGGTAAGATACCGATGAACAAGTAGTCCGTTGCTAAACTCTGATACTCAGCGAAAACCAAAATACCTTCATCCGCAAATGGGTACTTAATCAACTCTTCTTTCAAGCGATTTGCACTAATTTGTGAGAAGTCGTAAAAATCTCGCTCTCCTTTGCGCATTTCTTGAAGCCAAAATTGAAATTCGCTGTCTGACTGGAAAGAGCCAAAACCTTTACCAGCTTTAGAATGGAATACTCGGTGAAGCTCAGCGACTAAGTTTTCAGTAGATGCATCGTTCTCTAATGATGCTGGACGAAAGTTTACAACTAGCTCGTCCTGATCGTTTTTGCACAGTTGATGCAGAATAACGTTTGAAAGATGAAGGCTCATAGTGATTTTATCTTGCTACAAGGTTTTAGTTGATGGGCATTGTAGGTTATCATAAGCCGCTTTTACTATCATTATTAGAGTCTTTATGCCGATTACATCTAAATATACTGACGAGCAAGTAGAGAAAATTCTTGCTGAAGTAGCAACAGTTCTTGAAAAACACGCTGCTTCTCCTGAGTTGACGCTAATGATTGCCGGAAATATCGCAACCAATGTCTTAAATCAACGTGTTGCTGCTTCACAACGCAAAGCGATTGCTGAAAAATTTGCTCAGGCGCTGATGTCTTCTTTAGAAACACCAAAAACACACTAATAACGGACAATAGAACACATACATGGTAGACAGCGGAAACTCATACGGCGAACGTGTATCTCGACTGGTTGGTTGGGGTCACTGGTTTGCATTCTTCAATATCGTCGCATCGATGTTGATAGGCACACGCTACATTGTTCAGTCTCCTTGGCCCGAGACGTTACTTGGTCAGTTTTATCTGGCGGTTTCTTGGGTTGGTCACTTTGGCTTTCTAGTTTTCGCGCTTTACTTGCTCGTTCTATTCCCGTTAACGTTTATCCTGCCATCGCGGAAATTGTTCCGTTTGGTGGCAGTGATTTTCGCGACCGTTGGGCAAACCATATTATTGATTGATACCCAAGCGTATCAGTCTATCAATTTGCACTTAACTCCTGTCGTTTGGGAGTTACTATTCAGCGAAGATAAAAGTGCACTCAGTACTGATCTACAACATCTCTTTGTTGTAATGCCGCTGATCTTCCTTATTCAGCTCGCTCTATCGGAATGGGTATGGCGAAAACAGCGCAAACTTTCTCATAAGCACGTAGGACGTCCTCTAGCAGCTGTATTTTTCCTCAGTTTTATGACCAGCCATTTGGTTTATATTTGGGCAGATGCATACTTCTACAATCCAATTACCAGTCAGCGTTCAAACTTCCCATTGTCTTACCCGATGACGGCGAAGAGTTTTATGGAAAAACATGGTCTACTTGACCGTGAGGAATACCTAAAACGCTTAGCGGAAAATGAAGGCAACGTAGAGTTAGTCAATTACCCTCTAGAAAAGCTAGAGTTTAACCGTCGAGTCAATAAGCTCAACGTGTTGATGATCAGCGTAAATAACCTGCGTGCAGACGCGCTGAATCCAGAAGAGATGCCTAACCTCTATGAGTTTGCCGAAAACAATCAGAACTTCCGTAATCATTACAGTTCAAGTAATGATACTTACGGGGCTTTCGGTTTGTTCTACGGCTTACCAACCAGTTACGCCTCAAGCATCAAGGCGCAAGGTGCTTCGCCGGTATTACTCGATGTACTGAAAGATCAGGGTTACAACTTCGGCTTATTCAGTGGCAGCGGGTTTGAAGATGATCTCTACTCAGAGATTATTTTCCGCGACTTAAAACTAGCGGAAGACCTCGATGGCACACAAGCTCATACCGATAAGCAATCTATCGCGAACTGGAATACATGGTTAACAGAGAAAGCGAGTCAACCATGGTTTAGTTACATCGAAGTCACCACCGTTGATAATTTTGAATCGATCCCTTCCAATAATGACGAAGAAATGTCCGCAAGTGATCGCTTCAAAAAAGCTTATGAATATGCGGTAAAATCAGCGGATAAAACCATCGCTAGCATTATTGGTGAGCTTGAAAAAAATGAACTATTGACAAACACCATCGTGATTATCACTTCTAATCACGGTAGTGAGTTTAATGAAACAAACACGAACAGCTGGGGCGCAAACAGCAACTACAGCCGTTATCAGTTACAAGTTCCTATGGTAATCCAATGGCCAGGAATGTTGGCTGGTGAATTTAATCACAGCACAAGCCACTTGGACCTTTCGGTCACGTTGTTGCAGGATATGCTCGGTGTATCTTCCAACCCATATGATTACAGTAGTGGTCGTAACCTATTTGACGAAAGTCGTCGCCGTTGGATCCTAGCGGGTGACACTCGTGAGCTTGCCTTAATTACTAGCTCGCAAACCACAGTGATCGATAAGTTTGGCAACTACAAGTTGTATGACAAAAATTACAAACGACTTCGAGATGATGCACCGAAGTTGCCAGTTTTGATGCAAGGTTTAACTGAGTTACAGCGTTTTTATTCTAAAAACGATTAATACCTAGCAATCCATATACTATTCAAACTCCCCTTTTTGGGGAGTTTTTGTTTATTTAAACAACACAAACCACAAATTTGCGCAGTAAACATCCAATCAGTTCAACTAGGGGTTTACAACATTTTCAAAGCCTTATATTATGCGCCTCAACAACGGAGAGATGGCTGAGTGGTTGAAAGCACCGGTCTTGAAAACCGGCATACGTTAATAGCGTATCTAGGGTTCAAATCCCTATCTCTCCGCCACATTTAGAAAAAGCCCGCTAAGAAATTAGCGGGCTTTTTCGTATATCCAGAATTGAAAAGATTAGTACAAATCCCTTCTTTGAACACAACTAAGCACTCCGCAACATTCAGAAAGAGCACGCTTAGAAATTAACGACCTTTTCGTTTCAGTGTCCCGTTGTGAATCAGGTTGATACTTACGTCTAGTTGTATTTACTTACCAACAAAGACTTCTTTAGCGGCATTAATGAGCTGCAAATGAATTGGGACAAGGTCTGCATGATTCGTTCGATATCCACCTCCGACGACAGCTGCGACAGGGATACCTCGCGATTTCATTGTTTGCATTAAAAATCTATCACGTTCTAAAATCCCTTGAGTCGAAACATCAAAATATCCCAACTCATCGTCTTGATGTATATCAACACCAGCATCGTAGATAACCAAATCAGGACGATGAAGATTAAGCGCCATATCGACCACTTCCTTAAACGCCATTAAAAAATCCTCATCACCGGTCCCTCGTACCAAAGGCACATCTAGATCAGACTGAGGCTTTCTAGCCGGGAAGTTCTTATCACAGTGGAAAGAAAGCGTGATGATATCTGGCTCATCGTTACACAAAGTTGCTGTTCCATCCCCATGATGAACATCACTGTCAATGATCAATACTTTATCGACATGCTCAACTTCGAGTGCTTGCCTAGCCGCGATCACTAAGTCATTAAATAAACAAAAACCACTGCCAAACTCTTTGTGTGCGTGATGATACCCACCACTCAAATGAATGGCCACACCGTACTCAAGTGCCTTTTTTGCGGTCAAAGCCGTGCCCGCTGCTGAAGTTAGCGTTCTGGTAATGAGAGACTCACTCCAAGGAAAACCTATTCGGCGCATCTTCGCAGCTGGCATGTTTCCACTAACAAGTAACTCGACGTATTCCTCGTCATGAACACGTTTTACTTCCCCAACAGTTAATGTTTCGGGCTGGAAAAACTGCGCGTGCTCTTTCCAGTTATCTTTCTCCATATGCACCAATACCGATTCATAGAGGTACTGGTATTTCATAATTGGGTAACGATGCCCCTCTGGCAACTCAAGTTGAGAATAAATCGGGTGGTAGATAAATGGCAGCATGAGAAATTCTTAATAACAATGGTAACGAAATAGTATCAACTTCAAGGGTTGAATAAAACGCAATTTAATTGATAATGATTTTCAATATCAATTAAATTTAACATACATATGAATTCTACTTTCTTTGCTATTCTCGGCGCACTGTTTGGCTCTCTTTGTGCTCTGTCCCTATTTTCATCTCTCGTTGTTGGTGCGTGGTGGTTGGTTGATTTTATTGTGCTTAGCTAACACAATGACTTTCAACTGAAATCAAAAAAACATAGGTGTTTGTATGAGTCAAACCGTCTTTATTACCGGAGCAAATCGCGGCATTGGCCTTAGCTTAACTGAGCTGTACCTGAAGCAAGGCCACCAAGTACATGCTACTAGCCGTTCCTTAGAGAACAGTTCAGAACTACAAACTCTAGCCTCACATTACAGCAATCTGGTTTTGCACGAACTGGATGTCACTCACTACGAACAAGTCGCTAAGCTTGCCGATAAACTCCCCGCCATCGACTTACTCATTAACAATGCGGGATATTACGGCCCCAAGGGATATGGCTTTGGAAACACTGACGTAGAAGCATGGCGTAAAGTCTTCGAAGTAAACACCATTGCACCGTTAAAACTGGTTGAGCACTGTTACCCTCGCTTGCAACAAGGCAAGATAAAAAAGATTGCTTGTATCTCATCAAAAGTGGGGAGCATGACCGAAAATACGTCCGGTGGCGGTTATATTTATCGCTCATCGAAAGCGGCGCTTAACTCGGTTGTGAAAAGCTTAAGTAATGATTTAACACCTGAAGGATTTACCGTTTTAGCGCTTCACCCTGGTTGGGTAAAAACGGCAATGGGCGGACCAAATGCATTGATAGATACGCAAACCTCCGCACAGGGCCTCGCGAACGTGATAGAACTGAGCACACCGCAACTTTCAGGTCGATTTATCAACTACGATGGTACTGAGTTACCTTGGTAGCAGCATTAAGACACAACCATCACTAAACCAAATACCATCAAAGTCAGGCTTCATAATCGTGACTTGGTTGGCAAACATAATGTTCATCAGTGATCCACCAGCATAATTCGCGCAATCTAACTTGAATTTATCTACATCCAATCCAGACTTAGGAAAAAGTAGAACAAATAAGGAGAAAGCACGATGGCAGCAGATAGGGATTTGGTTAATTTTAGCGAAGAGCACGAACTAAATTACTGCTTGAGAAGTGCTGGTAAACGCCAAACTCAAGCGAATCGAGATACATTAGTTGACTTGGGCAACCAGGTGAAAGAGGTACTGGACAAACGCGTGTTAACTCAAGGTGAAGTAAGAGGCGCGATCCAAAACCACGGTGATCTGTTCGAGTAATCTATTTTCAAGCATGCGCGGAGTTTAATTACGCCGCGCCTGTCCTATGCCTGCTTACCTTTGGTTGCACGAGATTTAGTCGCGCCACCATTCTTTGAATAACTGCGCTTTTTACGTTTAAACGCAGGACGTTCCACCTTGGGTAGATGACGTAATGAATCAGGGATAGGCCCTGCTTTTACTTGTGCCATCAAGCTATCAATGCGTTGTTCCAGTGCTTGCATGAACGGCTGATATGCTTGATTTCTCTCTGCCATACCTTGTAACTGGTGCTCCCAATGAGCCGTCATATCAGGGTATGTTGAATCTTCTGGCAAAGCATGAATGAGACCTCTTCCCGCAGGAGAACTGAGAATTGACTTACCTTGACGCGTAAGCAGTTGGCGTTTGAACAGCGTGTCCAAAATACCAGCGCGAGTCGCTTCCGTGCCTAGCCCATCAGTGTCACGAAGGATTTTTTTCAGTTCTTTATCCGCAACGTAACGGGCGATTCCGGTCATCGCTTGCAACAGCGATGCCTCGGTAAAATGCTTTGGTGGTTCGGTTTTTCGGTCTTTTATTTCCCCTTCACGACAAGTTAACACGGTGCCTTCGGGTAGCGGTGGCACGGCATCAATACCTTCATCTTCCTTGTCAGTTTTGCCCGTTAGCGCTTTCCAACCCGGCGAAACTAACTGACGACCTTTCGCGACAAACGTACCGCCAGCGATATCGAAAACCAATTTAGCTTCTGCGTAAACCGCCGCCGGATAGAACTGCATGAGATACTGGCGCGCAATCAATTGATACACTTTCATCTCATTGCCGGAAAGCGCATTCACATTAGCTTGCTTCGGTGTAGGGATAATCGCATGGTGCGCATCCACTTTTTTATCGTTCCAGGCTTTGGACTTTAATGTTAAGTCTGCTCCCTGAACGGCAACTTGCAACTCTTTTGCGTTATTCGCAATAGCAGTTGTCACCGTCCCTGCTTGTGAGTAGTGTTCCATTGGTAAATAGCGACAATCTGAACGCGGGTAAGTGATCAGCTTGTGCTTTTCATACAATGCCTGACAAGTATCTAGTACTTGTTGCGCACTCATACCATAGCGCTTCGCGGCATCGATCTGTAAAGCAGATAACGAATAAGGTAATGGTGCTGATTGCTTGGTTTGCTTTTGTTCCGACTCTGTCACTTTTGCGGGTTGATTTGCAATACGGTTTGTAACATTTTCCACCAACTTACGGTTTAATACTCGACCTTCTTCGTCCTGCCAAGGCTTGCATGCCTCACTTGGCTTCCAACGAGCACGAATATCAAAAGTACCATTGGCATCTTGATACGGAATCAGAGCATGTAGGGTAAAATAGTCCTTCGGGACAAAGTTTTCGATTTCCTCATCACGACGCACCACTAAGCCAAGAACTGGCGTTTGCACTCGCCCTACCGAGAGAACACCTTGATACCCTGCTTTTTGACCAAGCAAGGTATAAGCACGAGACATGTTCATGCCATACAACCAATCAGCCCGAGAGCGGGCCAATGCAGAAACTGAAAGTGGGATAAACTCGCGATTACTGCGCATAGAACTGAGTGCGCGTTTAACCGCAGGTAAGTTCAAGTCGGAAATCAGCAAACGCTGTGTGGATTCCTTCTTGGTTTTAGATAACTTGCAATAGTCGAGAACTTCATCAACTAACAGCTGACCCTCTCGGTCTGGGTCTCCTGCATGAATGACTTCGTTAGCTTCTTTGAGCAATTTACGAATCACTGTTAATTGCTTACTTGCGCTTTTCCTCGGTCTGAGCTGCCATTGCTGCGGAACAATTGGTAAATCTGCCATATTCCACTTTTTATAACGCTCATCGTAAGCGTCAGGTTCGACTTGTTCGAGCAAATGGCCGATACACCAAGTAACGATATCCCCGTTCCCACAGCGGATGAATCCTTGATCTTTCTTTTGAGGGTTTGGCAGAGCAGCGGCAATCGCACGGCCTAAGCTTGGTTTTTCAGCAATAAACAGACGAGACATAACGTTTTGGAAATAAATATAATTAGGGCCACATTATCGAATGTAGCCCTAATAAATCAAGAAAAACTGTATAAATAAACAGTCAGTTTATTTAAGTTTTCAGTTATAGAAATTCAACAAACTGAGAAAGGTCACGCTCAGGAACTTTCATCGGTGTACAACCAGGCGTGCCTAAGTACAAGAAACCAACAATCTCATCGTCACCTTCTAAACCAAATGCTTGATGAACTTCTGGATGGAACATCCACTTACCTGAGCGCCAAAAACCTTGAAAGCCTTGCGCTACCGCTGCCATCTGCATGGATTGTACGGCACATCCCGCAGATAAGTGTTGCTCTAGTGCAGGCACTTTCTCATGTTCCGTTACTTTAGCAATCACCGTGATCACCATTGGCGCACGAAATGGCGCATTTTTCACCTTTTCGACCACCGCTTCATCACTATTTTCAGCTTCTGCGGCTTTTACCAAGATATCTGACAGTTTTTTCAAACCATCGCCCTGTGCGATAACGAAACGCCAAGGGGTTAATCCCGCATGGTCAGGCGCACGAAGGCCTGCACGAATGATGTTCTCAAGCGCTTTACCTTCTGGTGCAGGCGCAGATAACTTCGCGATAGATCGGCGATTGAGCAAAAGATCGAGAGCGTCCATGAAAGAGTCCTTATCGAATATCGTTGTTATTTTGTTTACGCCACTTTAGCACAATCTGTTCCTACGAATAACAACCGGTTTTCTGTGGGCTTGATAACGTGCTTCACTTAACATCAAACTGGATTTAATGTTAATTTATTCGCGAAATGAATAAGTTGAACATAGGCAGGTTGATGAACAAGGATAAACAAAACAGCATTTACGAAAAGATCGTTAATGACGAAGATGCCCGTGCCTGTAAGGCGATTCCTGAATCAGCTTGTCATCAAGTTCCCGGCAACTTTCTTAAAATCATTCTTGCTCAGTTTTTAACGAAGGTCGGCGATGCGTTAATCAACCCCAAAGTCACGTTGCCGTGGATACTACAAAGTCTCGGGGCACCGGTTTACTTAATTGGTTGGCTCGTTCCTATTCGTGAATCAGGTTCCCTTATCCCACAACTTAGCATCGCGCACTACATCCGACGCATTCCAGTAAGAAAATGGGTCTGGGTAATTGGCAGCATCTTGCAGGCTCTTTCCATATTTGCGATCGGATTGGTCGCATTAACTCTGACAGGAGCTGCTGCGGGTTATGGTGTAATTGCATGTCTTGTGATCTTCAGTCTCTCACGCGGTTTAAATTCCGTCGCATCAAAAGATGTGTTGGGCAAAACCATCCCTAAAAACCAACGAGGTCAAGTCAACGGCTGGTCTTCAAGCGCTGCTGGCCTTGTTACACTACTTTTCGCTAGCCTTCTGGCACTGGCCTGGTTATGGGACGTAGAGCCGACGGAGCGCTTTTACAGTCTGAGTTTAGGGTTAGCGGGCGTCATATGGCTTATTGCGGCATTAGTTTATGCACGAGTTAATGAGTATGCCGGTGAGGTAGACGGTGGTCGAAATGGCGTCCTTGAGGCATTTAAACAACTCGCGTTACTTAAAACAGACGTGACCTTTCGTCGATTCGTTATCACGCGGACACTATTTTTATGTTCTGCGCTGAGTGCACCGTACTACGTTGTGCTGGCACAGCAATCTCTCGGTGGACAGCTCTGGGTGCTAGCTCTCTTTATGTTTGCGAGTGGCTTGGCCTCCTTTGTGTCAGGTCCTTTCTGGGGAAGAATGTCCGATCGCTCTAGCCGCAGTGTGATGGTCATCGGCGCAACGATGAGCGCGCTACTTGGCGTTGTTTTATTTGTTTACGATACGTGGGTCACCGCTAGCCAAAGCTTCCTATTCGTGATTCCTCTGCTCTACTTTTGTGTGTGCATTGCCCACGACGGAATACGAGTCGGACGAAAAACCTACTTAGTTGATATCGCAGAAGGTGACAAACGGACAAGCTATGTAGCCGTGAGTAACACGGTGGTTGGAATAATGCTGCTTCTAATGAGTTCTCTTGGTGTTATGTCGAACTTTTTGAGCCTTTCAGCAGTGGTGTTAGTGTTCTCTTTTATTACTCTTGCTGGCGTAGTAATGGCCAAACAACTGCCAGATATCAGTGACTAGTTCTATACAAAAAAAGCTGCGCTCAAAGCGCAGCTTTCATGGTAAACACACATTAAAAAGCTAGAGTTTTACCGCCAATTTAACACCTTGACGAATCGCACGCACAGCATCAAGTTCACCTGCATGATCAGCTCCGCCAATGATATGAATCTTCTCTCCAAGTTCAGACCATTTATCTTCAAATGGACGTACAGACTCTTGCCCCGCACAAATGATAACTTTGTCTGCATTAAGTAACTGCGCGCTTCCGTCTACATGAATGTGCAAACCTTGATCATCAATTTTATCGTAAGACACGCCACCGACTAAATGTACGCCCCGTTTTTCAAGGGTACGTTTATGTATCCAACCTGTTGTTTTACCCGGACCTTTACCTACACGACCTTTACGACGCTGAAGTACCCAGACTTCTTTATCGCTGACCGCATCAGGGTAAGGGTATAAACCACCCGGTTGAGACATCTCTTTGTCGATTCCCCATTCATGCAGCCAGTCATCCAACGTTTGTCCAACTGGCTCTGTGAGCATGGTCGCGACATCTACGCCAATACCACCAGCACCAACGATAGCCACTTTCTCACCGACTGGCGTTTTGTCTCGAATGAGAGTTTGATAGTCGACGACTTTCTCTGGGTTATCAATTCCATCAATATTGACTTTACGTGGCTCAACACCCGATGCCATCACTATCTCATCGTATTCTGTGAGTAAGTCATAGTTCGCTTCCGTCGATAAGTGCAGATTCACGCCTGTTTCATCAATACGGTTAGCGAAATATCGTATCGTCTCTCGAAACTCCTCCTTACCAGGGATCTGCATCGCAAGACGGAACTGACCGCCGATGCGGTCGTTCTTTTCGAACAAATCAACCTTATGGCCACGTTCAGCCAGTGTAGTCGCACAAGCCAAGCCCGCCGGACCTGCTCCGACAACGGCAATGTTTTTCTTCTTAAAGGCTGGTTCAACAACAATTTCGGTTTCATAGCACGCAAGTGGGTTCACTAAGCAACTGGCGCGCTTACCTTTAAACACGTTATCTAGACACGCCTGATTACAACCAATACACGTATTGATAAGCTGCGCTTTTTCCTGTTCGGCTTTAGCAACAAAGTAAGGATCAGCCAAGAATGGGCGCGCCATCGAAACCATATCGGCATGCCCAGAAGATAGAATACGTTCTGCTTCGTCTGGCGTATTTATTCGGTTACAAGTGATGATAGGAACCGAAACGTGAGGTTTAACTTTTTCCGTAACCCACGTAAACGCACCGCGTGGTACTTGAGTCGCAATGGTCGGAATTCGAGCCTCGTGCCAACCAATGCCAGTGTTAATAATCGTGACGCCAGCCTCTTCAAGCGCTTTCGCCAATTCGATAACGTCTTCAAATGTGCTGCCCTGCTCGACAAGGTCCAGCATAGAGAGACGGAAAATGATGATGAACTTGTCGCCCACCGCCTTACGAACCGCTTTGACAATTTCTAGCGGAAAACGCATACGTTTTTTGTAACTGCCACCCCATTCGTCGTAACGCATGTTCGTGCGCTTACATAAGAATTGGTTTATCAGGTAACCTTCCGAGCCCATTAACTCGACGCCATCATAACCAGCAAGCTGGGCTAACTCAGCGCTGTTCGCAAAGGCATCAATGGTTTTCTTAATCTGGCGGTCGCTCATTTCACTCGGAGCAAACTTTGCAATTGGCGCTTTAATGCCAGACGCACTTTGCGAGAATGGATGCATGGCATAACGCCCAGCATGAAGAATTTGTAGGGCAATTTTGCCACCGTGCTTGTGCACCGCTTCTGTCACAACTTTGTGGGCCTTGGCATGCTTTGGCTTGCTGAACTCAGCACTCAATGGGTGCAAACGACCGCGTAAGTTCGGAGAAAAACCTCCGGTTACAATCAGTCCAACACCGCCTTTCACGCGTTCTTCATAGAAAGCCGCGAGCTTCTGTAATCCTTCTTTGTGCTCTTCTAAGCCCGTGTGCATTGATCCCATCAGGACTCGGTTTCGTAATTGTGTAAAACCGAGATCCAGTGGCTTTAATAGGTTTGGGTACATGGCAGACATCACTTAACATCCATTGTTATTATCATGGTCTGACCAGATTAAGCCCGCTCAACCAAAAAATCAAACAAGCGTTTACATTTTTGTAACACCGATCAATCTCGCGTGAAAATATGCCAATTGTTGAGTGGTCGTGATAAGCTAAAAAAATGTTATCTTTTGAGATCTTAGAGATAAGAACCCATACTTTGTTAGACTCGGCGTAACTATCTCGTTATGGAGACAAGATGAAAAAACTCTTCAAATTTATTGGTTTGATATTTAAAGGGATATGGAAGAGCATCACCTTTATCAGACTCGCACTGGCAAACCTGATCTTCTTGCTGATGATTGCCGTTTTCTACTTTGCTTTTACTTATACCGGAGACGGTCAACCCGTCGTCGAAAAAGAGTCGGCATTGGTGATGAATCTTTCAGGTCCGATTGTCGAACAAAGACGCTATGTAAATCCAATGGACTCTTTTGCTGGTTCCCTTTTGGGCAATGAGTTACCGAAAGAAAACGTCCTTTTCGATATCGTTGATACTATTCGCTACGCGAAAGACGATCCTAAAGTGTCTGGATTAGTGCTAGCACTGCGAGACATGCCAGAAACAAATCTCACGAAATTACGTTACATCGCGAAAGCGTTGAACGAATTTAAAGCGTCAGGTAAACCCGTTTACGCCGTAGGTGATTTCTACAACCAAAGCCAATATTACTTGGCAAGTTACGCTGATAAAGTTTACCTTGCACCTGATGGCGGCGTATTGATTAAAGGTTACAGTGCATATTCAATGTACTACAAAACGTTATTGGAAAAGCTTGATGTTTCTACTCATGTTTTTCGCGTAGGTACTTATAAATCCGCTATCGAACCTTTTATTCGTGATGACATGTCCGATGCCGCGAAAGAGTCTGCAACACGCTGGGTTACTCAGTTGTGGAGTGCTTTTGTTGATGACGTAACCACAAACAGAAATATTGATGCGAAAGTGCTCAACCCAACTATGGATGAGCTGATTGACGAAATGAAGTCAGTGGATGGCGATCTTGCTCAGCTCGCGGTTAAACTGGGCTTGGTTGATGAACTCGCGACACGCCAAGACATTCGCACTCTATTTGCCAAACAGTTTGGTAGTGACGGCAAAGACAGCTACAACGCGATTGGTTATTACGACTACCTTGCAACGATTCGCCCTGATTACACACTACCTCAGCACGATATCGCCGTTGTTCTAGCAAGTGGCGCGATTATGGATGGTCAACAACCTCGTGGTACTGTCGGAGGTGACACCGTCGCAAGCTTGTTGCGTCAAGCACGCAATGATGAAAAGGTGAAAGCGGTCGTGTTGCGAGTAGATAGCCCTGGGGGTAGTGCCTTTGCTTCTGAAGTGATTCGCAACGAAGTAGAAGCACTGAAACAAGCAGGCAAGCCAGTTGTTGTATCCATGTCGAGTTTGGCCGCTTCTGGTGGTTATTGGATTTCAATGAGCGCAGACAAGATCGTTGCTCAGCCAACAACACTGACGGGTTCCATTGGTATCTTTAGCGTCATCACCACGTTTGAAAAAGGCTTTAGTAAGTTAGGCATTAATACTGATGGCGTTGGCACATCGCCGTTCTCTGGTGACGGCATTACCACTGGCCTCTCTGACGGCGCGTCTCAAGTATTCCAATTAGGTATCGAGCACGGTTATAAGCGCTTTATTTCTTTGGTTGGCGAGAATCGCGATATGTCTCTAGAGGAAGTTGACAACGTCGCTCAAGGTCGAGTTTGGACAGGACAAGACGCACTATCCTTTGGTCTTGTCGACCAGATGGGTGACTTTGATGATGCCGTAGAACTAGCGGCAAAACTGGCGAATGTGACTGATTACGGCATTTACTGGGTAGAAGAACCGCTTTCTCCCACTGAACTATTTTTACAAGAGTTCATGAAACAGGTGAAAGTCTCTCTAGGTATTGATGCAACCAGCTTGCTACCAAAAAGTCTTCAACCCGTAGCTCAACAGTTCGAACAAGACGCAAGCTTGCTACAAAGCTTTAACGATCCTAAAGGTCAATACGCATTTTGTTTGAACTGCCAAGTGCAGTAGCTTTTTCATTAATATTACAAAGGGTATCTCTACTTGAGGTGCCCTTTTTATTACGCTCAACATCTCCTCAGATGACTTTCTGATGCTGTGCGCATAGCCTCGCATCTCAAGGTTATTTAGGTATATAATCCCCGCCTCTGTTCCCCTACATGAAAGAAAAAACGATGACTAGAAAACACATCTACATCGCTTACACCGGTGGCACCATCGGAATGCAAAAATCGGATCACGGCTATGTGCCTGTTGCTGGCTTTATGGAAAAGCAACTAGCAAGCATGCCAGAGTTTCACCGTCCTGAAATGCCGGATTACACTATCCACGAATACGACCCTCTGATTGACTCATCAGATATGACGCCTGCCGACTGGCAGCAGATTGCGGATGATATTCGTGACAACTATGACAAATACGATGGTTTCGTCATCCTACATGGTACTGACACCATGGCATATACAGCATCTGCATTGTCTTTCATGCTTGAAAATCTTGGCAAGCCAGTGATTGTTACAGGTTCACAGATCCCTCTTGCGGAGCTGCGTTCTGACGGTCAAGCAAACCTATTGAATGCTCTGCATATTGCCGCAAACTACCCGATCAACGAAGTTACTTTGTTCTTCAATAATCAGTTGATGCGTGGTAACCGCAGCACAAAATCTCATGCGGACGGTTTTAATGCCTTTACTTCACCAAACCTTCCTCCACTACTGGAAGCTGGGATCAATATTCAAGTAAGCAACAGCGTAACCGTTGGTGCACAACCAGAAGGTGAGTTTAAGGTTCACAACATCACGCCACAACCAATCGGTGTGATCACCATGTATCCTGGTATATCACATGAAGTTATTCGTAATACGCTTCGTCAGCCTGTAAATGCGATGATTCTTCTGACTTTTGGTGTCGGCAACGCGCCTCAAAACCCTGAGCTACTGGGCCACCTAAAAGAAGCCTCTGAGCGCGGCGTTATTGTCGTGAACCTAACTCAATGTTTGGCAGGCAAAGTGAATATGGGCGGCTACGCCACGGGTTGTGCACTGGCAGACTCTGGAGTTATCAGCGGCTTTGACATGACGCCAGAAGCGGCACTAGCAAAACTGCATTACCTTCTAAGCCAAAACCTTTCTTACGAAGAAGTGAAAGAGAGAATGCAGCAAGTACTGCGTGGTGAGATGAGCCTATAAATTCAAGCTTACTACGATCTAAAAAGCCCAATAGAGATTGGGCTTTTTTCTTTTAAAGTCAAAGTAGTAAACGACACTCTGTAAAATCAAAGGTTACACTTAATCAATGTTCGGATTGACACGAACAATGTCGCTCTCTTCTCCGCTAAATTGTTTTTTAAGTTCTTGCTTCGATTTAAAGCTGATTTCACCACCTGCCGCAACCGTCATATGCTGCGCATCAGTATTATGTTTTGATTGATACAACATCACAGCTTGCATACACGAATCTCGCTGCTCTTTAGAAAGTGTTGTACCCTCAGGCCATCTTCCCGTTTCTACTGCATAGACTAAGCGATCATAAACTTCTGGAGTCATCGCTTGTAATAGTTGTTCTGCGTCCATAATGTACCTTCTTATTACATTCTATTTACAGAACATAACGGGTTAAGAAACTGAGTCAAGAATACGAAAATGAATTGGTGTAACGGATCACAAGCAAAGCCATGAAAAGAACACACTGGTTACTTCTCGGCCTCACAAGTCTCGCACTAACGGGCTGTTTCGAAGGTAACGTGACAACCGAAGAGTTGTGCCAAAAAACACCAGAGCTGCGCTGCGAACAGCTCAATATGGATGACGGGCAATGTCGAGTTCCCAGAACAAACTTAGTATGGCATCGGTTTGAGCAACTGAAACATCCATCAGAAGCCAGTCAAATTATCGAATACGGTCTGGTCGCTGAATATAGGAAATGCTTAGAACTCGCCTCTCAGATCACACCTATTGATCAAAGTGCTCTCAAGAGACAGCGTTTTAACGCTTTGGTACACAGTATTGATGAGCTAGAACGCATCGTAAACGAGTTAAAAGGCTCAGAAGACCCGGCTACTTTGTATTTTTTGTGGTCTCAAACGGGTGACATCCAAGCTCGTCGCGCATTTTTACAAATGGAAGGCTCACCCAAGTTAAATACTGCTGAGATGCAATATGCATTAGCTACTTTCTATACTAATCGAGATGCTAAGAAAACGTTGATACTGCTGAATAAAGCGTTGTCTTTATCGGATGAAGACAACCTTAATCCGATCATTCTCAAATCAATGGCAAGCATTCATCAAGGGCTTGGAGAAAAAGAGCGCGCGTATCTGTGGGCAATGGTTGCAAAAAGATTCGACGTCCCGCTTGCTGATGAAAAGCAGCTCAAGCGTATGTTTAATTTTAGTCATGCAGAGCAATATCAGCAGCTAGATGAATTAGCTGAATCGGTGGCAAAAGCCATAGAGAGAGGGAACTACTCTCCAGCAATGATACCCAAAGAGATATAAACGAAAAAACTCCCGCAATTGGCGGGAGTTTTTCTTTGGGTCAAACTACACTCTGTTTTCTACTTACAACAAATCGTATTGAAAGGATAAAACACTATCGAGCACAATTTTGTCGTTATTGTTCTGATTTGTTGAAAATTAACGACACTGAATTAACACAAAAACGCTCACCCGTGGTCTGTGGGCCATCTTCAAAAACGTGCCCTAGATGGCTATCACATGTGGCACAACGAATCTCTGTACGTACCATTCCGTGACTCAGATCTTCTAAATAGCGCACCGCTTGATCATTGATGGGCGCATCAAAACTTGGCCAACCACAGCCAGAGTCATACTTGTTATCAGAAACAAAGAGAGGGGCATTGCAACAGGTACAAGCATAAACACCCGTCTCTTTATTATGCAGTAGTTTACCGCTGAATGGCGGTTCTGTACCTTGCTCTCGGCAGACACGAAACTCTTCTTCAGAAAGTTGCTCGCGCCACTGCTCATCTGACTTCGCCACTTTTTTCCCGTTTTGTTCCACGACTTTCTGCTCCTTCTTTACTGTTTTTGGTATTGACTTTTTTAGCAAAAAACTTGCTTCTCTTAACAGTTGTAGCACATACTTTCTCACCAGGACACCATGCGTAATTAATTTGATAAGAGCACTTATCTCACCAGTTATATTACGCCAACTGGACTACAGAAGAATCAGTTAAAAGTTTAAAAAACGAACATTTGCGAAGAATTGTTAAAAAAAGCGTCGCTTTTTTTTGACTTTAAACAAGTTAAGTCCGATTATCACTTGCAGATGTTTACTGGATTCTGTAATTTTACTACCAGTTATCTTTAATCAGAAATTAAGTTGTGGAGCAACTATAATGACTATCAAAGTAGGTATTAACGGTTTTGGCCGTATCGGTCGTTTCGTATTCCGTGCAGCGCAAGAGCGTGCTGACATCGAAGTTGTAGGTATCAACGACCTTATCGACGTAGATTACATGGCATACATGCTTAAGTACGACTCAACTCACGGCCGTTTCAACGGTACTGTTGAAGTTGAAGGCGGTAACCTAATCGTTAACGGTAAAACTGTACGTGTTACTGCAGAGCGCAACCCAGCGGACCTTAAGTGGGACGAAATCGGTGTTGACGTTGTTGCAGAAGCAACTGGTCTTTTCCTAACTGACGAGACTGCACGTAAGCACATCGAAGCTGGCGCGAAGAAAGTTGTTCTAACTGGTCCTTCAAAAGACGCTACTCCAATGTTCGTAATGGGCGTTAACCACGCTACTTACGCTGGTCAAGACATCGTTTCTAACGCTTCTTGTACTACTAACTGTCTAGCGCCTATCGCTAAAGTTCTTAACGACAAGTTCGGTATCGAATCTGGTCTTATGACTACAGTTCACGCTACTACAGCAACTCAAAAAACTGTAGACGGTCCTTCTGCTAAAGACTGGCGCGGTGGTCGTGGTGCTTCTCAAAACATCATCCCATCTTCAACTGGTGCTGCTAAAGCTGTAGGCGTTGTTCTTCCAGAACTAAACGGCAAACTAACTGGTATGGCTTTCCGCGTACCAACAGCTAACGTTTCTGTAGTTGACCTAACAGTTAACCTAAAAGAAGGCGCATCTTACGAAGCTATCTGTGCAGCAATGAAAGAAGCTTCTGAAGGCGAGCTAAAAGGTGTTCTAGGTTACACTGAAGATGCAGTAGTATCTCAAGACTTCATCGGTGAAGTTCAAACTTCTGTATTCGATGCTAAAGCTGGTATCGCTCTAACTGATAACTTCGTTAAAGTTGTATCTTGGTACGACAACGAAATCGGTTACTCAAACAAAGTTCTAGACCTAATCGCTCACATCTCTAAGTAATTAGATAGTTAGCAATTAGCGAATAACTTCGTTAAAGAAAAGGCGGCTCTAGAGTCGCCTTTTTTGTATCTGGAATTTGAGAGAATACCTCGGCGCTGTTGCATTGTATTTGCGACGGATGTCGAAACCCTACTTTCCCCAATGATAGGAAACAGCACATGGATTTAAAAACTCTCCCAGCTCTAACCGTGTTATCTGATAACGTTACTGTCGTTGAAATTGATCAGGTCAAAGTAGTACGTGTTATTCATGAGAAAGCGACAGCAGGCATCTCCTTACATGGTGGTCACGTTGTTTCGTTCACTCCTGCTGGTCATGAAGATTTGATTTGGATGAGCGAGAAGGCGATTTTCGACGGGAAAAAAGCCCTGCGAGGCGGCATTCCCGTTTGCTGGCCATGGTTTGGGCGTATTGCAGCACCGGCTCATGGTTTCGCACGTACTGCTGAATGGGAGCTGGTTGAACATCGCGAGAACGATAACGGCGTGATTGTTGAACTTGCTCTGTTCCCGACAGAAGAAATCCACGATATTTGGCCACATATGTTTGACGCTCGTTTGGTGGTTGAAGTTGGCGATGAGCTAAAAGTGACACTCAAAGTCATGAACATCGATGACGAAGCTTGGACCTTCTCTGGCGCGTTACATACTTACCTAAACGTTGGAGACATTAAGCAAGCACAAACAACAGGCATGGGTGCCGAGTACATTGATAGCTTGAAAGCTGATGCGGTATGCCAAGGTGGTGATGTTCTGCAACTCACAGACACCATTGATCGCGTTTACACGCAACCAGAAGCGAAAATTTTGGTAAAAGATCCGGAACTGAATCGTACATTAAGCGTGGAAAACCATGGTCATAACTCCGCGGTACTTTGGAACCCTTGGGCAGAAGGTGCACAAGGTATGGCTGATATGGCTGACGATGGTTACCAAACCATGCTGTGTGTTGAATCTACTGTTCACGCTCCAAGTATCGAGCAAGGTAAAACGCTCCAGCCAGGTGAGACTCATGAACTTGTCACTGTAATTTCAGTGCAGTAGTTATAACCAGATCAAAGGTCGGGAATACCCGACCTTTTTTGTAATAAAAGCCCCGACTAGATGGTCCTCTCTCAACTAACTTATTGGTTATCAGTCACTTTTGACTATTTCATTAATAAATATCAAAAAATTCGATCATATAAACCGATAGCATGCCGATACAAAACTCATAAATAATAAAAATATCAGGAACTGATCTATGTTAGAGAGATACCGAAATCAAAGTGTCGGATTCCAGTTAAAGCTGGTTATCACTTTGTGTCTATTCATTGCTTTCAGCAGTATTGCTGCGCTTGTTTACCGTAACGCTTCCGATGTTCTATTGGAAAGCACCCTTAAAGAGCACCAATCTAAAGTAGAGTCGATGGCAAAAACCATTGCTGGCCAATTCGATGCTTATCTGCATACCGCTAAAGTGCTCGAGTCCACTTTTCGTAATGGCTACCTTGCCGGTGTTTATGTCGAAAACTATACGGTTGATTTCATGGGGCATGAAATACCAAACATCACTCAATACAGTGAAAGCTTAATTAACGACACAAAGCTGGTCGATAGCTTCACACGTGATACCGGTGCTATCGCGACTTTATTCGCGCCTTTGGGAGATGACTTTATCCGTGTATCTACCTCACTAAAAGATCCACAAGGTCAACGAGCAGTGGGAACCACGCTAGGTCTCGACCACCCAGGTTATCAGCAACTAAAAGCTGGTCAGCCATATTACGCTCAAATAAAGTTGTACGGCGAACGCTACATTACCTATTACTCTCCAATTAAAGATGCTACAGGAAAAGTTGCAGGGTTATCGTTTATTGGTTTGCCCGTAGATCAAGCAACACAAACGCTATTCGATGCGCTAGAGGAGATTAAATGGGGCGATACTGGCTATACCATCATTGTCGACAACGACGACAACAATCTTGGTAAGTACCTACTCCATCCGACCAAAAGTGCAACCGACCCTTCAATCACAGAAGTTCGTGACTACGAGGGTAATAAGCCTTTCCATAAAATTTTTGAACAAAAGAGCGGATTAATTCTCTACCCTTACCAATTCGGCTCAACAGTCGGCGAAAAGTACTTAGTGTTTACCGAAGTACCAGGCTGGAACTGGAAACTACTGGGTGGTACGTTCATCAAAGAAGTGACCAAAGGCAGTGATACACTACTCAAACTTATCGCCATCATTTCTTCGGTAGCGGCAATCATTACTTTTGTTGTACTGACACTTTTCTTGAATCGCAGCTTAAAACCTCTGACCGTTCTAAACTCCTATATGACTCGCTTGGCGGGCGGCGAGGTCAGCTTGAACGTCTCATCGTCTCGTAAGGCATCAAAAAATGAAATTACGAACCTGAATACGGGTGTCGCCAGTATGGCAAGTCAACTCAATGAACTTGTTGGTAAGATCCGTTCCACAAGCGACTTAGTAGAGAGCAACTCCACCAGCGTTGCCAATGATGCCCATAGCAATTTAACCCAAGCTGACCGCCAACAAGAAGAAGTAGAACAAGTGGTAACAGCAATCGAAGAGATGGCCTCTTCCGCTCAATCGGTGGCGCAGCAAGTAGAAAGCATTGCGGAAAACGTACGCTCCGCAAATACCGATAGTCAATCTGGTCTCGCGATTGTAGAAGGCGTATGTATCGATGTTGCTCAACTCAACGATCAATTGGATCAATCAGCAGCGGCTATCGAGCAAGTCAATCGCGATAGTGAGAGTATTCAAACCGTCACGAAGATGATTGATGAGATTGCAGAGCAAACCAACCTACTTGCGTTGAATGCAGCCATTGAAGCCGCACGAGCAGGTGAGCAAGGTCGTGGCTTCGCAGTTGTAGCAGATGAAGTGCGTACACTTGCGCACCGTACACAAAGCTCAGTTCAGGATGTAGTTGAAATTATTGAGAAGCTAAAAGGCTCTACTCATAATGCAGTTAATATGATGACTGACAGCCAACGCAGTGCCAATCAGGTCTTAGACAAAGCACAAGACGCGGGTACAGCATTAGAAGCTATCGCAGTACAAGTCCAGTCGATAGCGTCTCAAGCCGACGCCATTGCTGCGACCTCAGAAGAGCAAGCGCAAGTATCCCAAGAAATTGCTGCAAATGCCCATTCTATCAGTGAGCTAAACCGAGAAAGCCGCGACACCAGCGCGAAAACCTCACAAAGTGCGATTGAACTGCAACAACAAGCTCGGAACTTGAAAGAGCAAGTCGACTTCTTCCACTAATACTTAATAAGAGCCGATTCTATCGGCTCTTTTTGTTTCACTTGAGACCACGCTTTTTGATAGAATTTGCCGCCCTACTTTCTGTTCGAGATCGTCATGAACTATCAATGCCCTTTATGCCACCAAGCTCTAGCGTTAAATGAAAAAACGTTTAAGTGCGAAAACAATCATCAGTTTGACTTAGCAAAAGAAGGCTACGTTAACTTGATGCCAGCGCACCACAAACGTTCTAAAGATCCTGGTGACAATAAAGAGATGATGCAAGCTCGTCGTCGATTCCTTGAAGGGAATTACTACAACCCAATGCGCCAAGAGGTTGCGCAGCTGTGTGCGAAATACACAGAGGGAACCGATCATCAATTATTAGATATTGGTTGCGGCGAGGGTTACTACACGGATCAAGTGCAGAAAACGATACAAACGCAAACGGACGATGCGACGATATATGGATTGGACATTTCAAAAGTTGCGATTCGTTATGCGGCGAAGCGCTACACACAGTGTCACTTTAGCGTCGCTTCTAGCCATCGGCTTCCTTTCGCGAATGAATCCTTAGATGCTATTTTGCGCATTTATGCCCCTTGCAAGGCAGAAGAGCTTCAGCGCGTTGTAAAAGAGAACGGTGTGGTCATCACGGTGACACCTGCAAGCCGTCACTTATACCAACTACGTGAACGCATTTATCAAGATGTTCGTCTTCACAGTGAAGAGCCAGAACACATTGAAGGATATGAATTAGAGCATCAACAACATCTTAACTATGTTATGAGTTTGAAGGACGGGGCCGCATTCGATTTATTGCAAATGACGCCATTCGCATGGAAAGCAACCGATGCACTTCGTGAAAAGTTGAAGTCCGCTACACTCTATCAGTGTGAGGCTGATTTTATGCTGCGCGTATATCGCAAAAAGTCCACTCAGTAATAATACTGGCAGTCAATAAACGCAAATAGTTATCATTTATATTGATTCATTGCTCAGCCTCCATTAATATCATCCGGACATTTTTGGAGGCTTTTCAATGCGCTTTTCTATTTTAAGCTTGCTCTTTGCTGGCTTACTTACTGGTTGTTCTTCTGTTCCATCAACCAACTCTCACCCTACCTCTGCGGAAGTCACTACTTTTTACGACTACCAACTTTACACCCCTTCTGGCGAGCACATCGCTCTAAGCAAACTACCAAAAGAGCTGCGACAAGCAGATGTTATTCTTATTGGTGAATGGCACACACATGCCGGCGTTCATCGCTTTCAAACCGATATGCTCAAACAACTTTCATCTTATGACCGCCCACTCGCGTTATCAATGGAACAATTTACCCGCGACAAACAACCTGTTGTTGACGCTTACCTGCGTGGGGAAATCGGTGAACAGTACTTGATGAAACAAGCCAATGCTTGGCCCAATTATGAGAGCGACTATCGCCCTCTCGTTGAGTTTGCTAAGCAGAAAAATCTCCCGGTGATTGCAGCGAATGCACCAAAGGGCATTGTCCGATGTATTGGTCGTCAGGGGATAGACTACGTTAACAAGCTCGATGATGAGCAGCGAACGTTTATTGCAGAATCCATCAACACGGCCAGTAGTCCATACAAAGAGAAGTTTATGGCATCCATGCATCATGGGAAGCCAGAACAAACCGAGAAACAGTTTGCAGCTCAAGTAACTTGGGATGAAACCATGGCAGAGTCTATCGTTAACTACCTAACCGCCACACCAGGTGCCCAGGTTGTTCATGTCGCGGGCAAGTTTCATACCGAGCAAGGGTTAGGTACAGCTGCATCCATCTTAAGCCGCAACCCGAGCTTAAAAGTGGTTGTAATTAGCCCAACAGATAATGTGCTTGCTGATAATACTGACTATCAATTAGAGGTTCTTGCACCACCAGTACGGTATGTACAAGATGCTCACCGCATGGCGGCATATCAACACCTCACTAAGCGCAATAGCGATCTTCAGTGTAAGTAGCTGGTCTTCAATTTAAGTTACTACCTTTTTAGTTGCGTTGCAGTATCACACTGCTCCGAGTTCATAGAGTGACAACGGTCTGCTTCCTGCTGGTCTATTTTTTGCTAATGATCACGAATAGAAACCAGAAGCGGCAAAAGCAGACCTGTTTTTATCCAAATAGCTTCAGAAATAGACTTTGCCGCCGATAGTAATATAACTGCTTTTTACCCGCACTCAGTGAACGAGTGTCGATGTTCCAAGGAGTATTCGATGAATCCAGTAGGAAGCACTTCTGTTAATAGCTATGCCAAACAATCTGTCGCCTCTAAGCAAACAAGTATTGCACAAGAGGAAGGCAGCGCTTCGCCGCTAAAAGTCGAACACAATAAGGTGACACTGTCTACAGAAGGCAAAGCGCTCCTCGCCGCTCTGCAGCAAATCGAACACGACAGTAAGAGAGTAGAAGCAGAAGATAAATCTGTTGGTGAAAAAGTGGAGTCCTTTACACATGGCGCACTTGGCATGGATCACCCTAACAAAATCGAGGAAGAAGAAGACGGCTCATACTCTGCGGGTCAATACCTTTCCGCAGCCCTCACTGTCGGTGGCATCATATTAGCGTTGGTCTAATAATCGTTACGACAATAAATCCTATTTGAATAAATCACTAACTGCAGCCCATAATTTGATACGTCAAAGAACGATATGTCGTAAACATAGGTTATATACTCCTCAATTCGACCGCTCTTATGACCTTAGAACGCATACTCGTTTATTGCTCCCTAAACTAGGTTTCTTGTGAAGGCACTGAATGGATAACTTTAGTCCATGCTTTCAACTCCTAAGCGTAATCCAAGCCCACGTTTGTGGGCTTTCTTCTTTCTAAATTCGCAAACGTTAGAGGCTGATTCACTTTTTCTACAAGCCTAAGCAAAGAAGACAATTTAGTTAAACTTTTATTACCGACACAAAATCGTCATAAATCATTGTTTTAATGCCAGCGCTTTCAATAAACAAGGAAAATATAATGAAGCGCTTAGTATCTCCAATCGTTACCGCAGTGGCAGCATCAACCCTCTCTTTTAATGCACTCTCGGCCGAAATCAAAAACGTTATTTTGATGATCGGCGATGGCATGGGGCCTCAACAAGTTGGTCTACTAGAGACTTACGCCAAACACGCACCTAACTCGATTTACAAAGGCGAAACTACCGCTTTGTATAAACTCGCTCAAGAAGGTGTGATTGGATCATCACTGACCAATCCAGAAGACGCGATTGTCGTCGACTCTGCGTGCTCCGCAACGATGCTAGCAACAGGAATACCTACCGCTTCTGAAGTCATTGGCATTGATAGCCAAGGCAACCACATTGAAACCATTTTGGAAAAAGCCAAAAGCAAAGGTAAGGCTACGGGTCTCGTCTCTGATACACGTATGACTCATGCAACGCCAGCCGCATTTGCCGCTCATCAACCACACCGTTCTCTAGAAAACAGTATTGCGGCGGACATGCTAGAAACTGGCGTAGACGTGATGATGTCTGGCGGACTTCGTCATTGGATTCCAAAGTCGACAAACGACAAGGGAGAGACATACGAGCAACTTGAAAAGCTCACTGAAGGTAATGTCTACCTAAAGTCGAAACGTAAAGATGAGCGCAACTTGCTTACTGAGGCGCAAGACCAAGGTTACAACCTGGCTTTCAGCCGCGATATGCTCACACAAGCTAAAGGTGACAAATTACTTGGACTTTTTGCTTACTCGGGCATGAACGATGGTATTGCCTACAGTCAAAGCAAAAACGATCCAAAACGTACGCAGCCATCACTGGAAGAAATGACCACCAAAGCAATCGACATCCTTTCAAAAGACAAAGACGGCTTTTTCTTAATGGTTGAAGGCGGTCAAATTGACTGGGCTGGCCACAGCAACGATGCGGGTACGATGCTGCATGAAATGCTTAAATTCGACGAAGCGGTAGACTCGGTTTATGAGTGGGCAAAAGGCCGTGATGACACACTGATCATTGTTACCGCTGACCACGAGACCGGTTCTTTCGGCTTTAGTTACTCATCAGCAAACTTGCCTAAACCGCAAAAACGCGATGGCGAAGCATTCAAAAATCAAGATTACGCGCCAAACTTCAACTTTGGTCAGTTCGAAATCCTCGATGGTTTATACAACCAGAAGAAAAGCTACTACGGTATGATCAGCGAATTCCAAGCGCTTGATAAGAAAGCTCAAACACCAGAGAAGTTTGCAGAGATTGTGAATGCAAATAGCGCTTTTTCGATTACGCCTGAGCAAGCAGAACGCGTATTAGCAAGTAAACCAAATCCATACCGACTCGCTGGACACAAATACTTAAGCGAAGAGAACGTTCCTACAATCAATGACTTTGATGCGTTCTTTCCTTACAACGACCGTGGCAACTTGCTAGCTCGTGAGCATGCAACAAAGCAAAACACAGTATGGGGAACGGGTACTCATACGCATACCCCAGTCAACGTATTTGCTTGGGGGCCGGCAGAAACTATCCTTCCGGTATCAAAAATCATGCACCACTCTCAGTTAGGTGAGTACTTAAAGCAACAAATCAAATAATCGGCTTACACTTACTTCACGACTCGTGATGTTCAAACGCTCTCGTAAGGGAGCGTTTTTTTATGCATGAAAATAGTTGACGTTTTAAACAATAAACCTCAATAATTATAGGTCTTTGATTATATGAATGAAGAAAATGTGCGAAATATTTGCTAAGCAGCCCCAAGACAACTATCAGTTCATCACCCGCTCTATCCGTATTGATGGTCACGCCACAAGTGTAAAACTTGAAGCAAGCTTTTGGATGATTCTTGAGGAAATTGCTAACGCTCAAAACATGACTGTTCCTAAGTTTATTAGTACGGTCTATCAAGAAGCGCTCGAATACAATGGTGAAGTAAACAACTTTGCCTCCCTACTCCGCTGCGCCTGTCTCACTTACGCTCGCCAACCTAAAGAGACGATTCGTCAAGCACTGACACAACTAAACACTTAACAATCAACCGCTGACCAACCTACCAATAACCTTCATAAGCTATGCAACAGAGTTGTAAGCCATTGAGCATGTTCTAATTTGTCGTACTAGAGTACTACCCAAGCTCCTTTTGAACTCGCTAACCTATGCGGACTATCAAGGAGTACCCATGACAAAAATGATTCACACCATGATCCGAGTCAGCGATCTGGACCGTTCTCTACAATTTTACCGCGACGTACTTGAGCTAGAAATCAAAGACCAATACATCTTTGATGGTTTTTCTCTGACCTATCTAGCCAACGAAGAAACTGGCTTTGAATTAGAGTTGACACACAATCACGATCAAACTGAGCCTTACACTCACGGCTCAGGCTACGGTCACCTTGCTGTCAGCGTAGAGGACATCGAACAAACTCACAAGCGCATTAAATCTCTCGGTATTGAAGCGGGTGACATCAAAGCCTTTGATCACCAACAAAAACATTTGGCAACGTTCTTTTTTGTGACTGATCCTGATGGTTACAAAATTGAGTTTTTACAACGCCAAGGGCGTTACCTATAACAAAAAGAGTAAACATCATGATTCACTTGACTGCTACCTTTCACGCACAACCGGGAAAAGAACAGGAACTGAAAGCAGTGCTCACCCGAGCACTTGAACCCACTCGCAATGAAGAAGGTTGTGTTCGTTATCAATTATTCCAAGATAAAGACAATGCGTGCCACTTCGTTTTTCAAGAGCAATTTAAAGACCAACAAGCGTTCGATCTTCATGGTAAAACAGAACACTTTGCTCTTTTGATTAGCCAAATCGACAACTTGTTAGAATGCGAACCGAAATTGGTGTTCTTTAACGAACTGTAAAAACACCGCTTAATGCAAATAAAAAGGCACTCTTTCTAGAGTGCCTTTTCGTACTGTTGTGGCTGTGATTACGCGTCTTGTTTCTCTACCATGTGCAAATGCACATCTTGTTGTGGGAAAGGAATCGAAATGCCTTCTCGGTCAAAGCGCAGTTTCACTTCTTTTGTCACATCCCAATACACGTCCCAATAATCATCAGTTTTTACCCAAGGACGAACAATAAAGTCTACAGATGATGTGTTTAACGTATGCACTTTGATCATCGGCTCGGGTGTACGAAGTACTGCAGGGTGAGAAGTAATGATATCAGACAGCACTGACTCGGCTTTCAGCAAGTCATCCGCATAGCCAATGCCAAACACCATATCCACACGGCGAATGCGCTCGTGTGTGACGTTCTTAATCACATCTCCCCAAATTTTACTGTTAGGTACAATAATAATTTGGTTATCAAACGTACGGATTGTGGTGTTCACCAAACTCATATGGCTTACCTTACCATCCACACCACCAGCATACACAAAGTCACCAACATCAAATGGGCGATAAATAAGCAACATCATACCCGCCGCGAAATTGGACAAGGTGTCTTGTAAGGCGAAGCCGATAATCACACCGGCAATACCAAAACCGGTTAGGATCGGTGCTAGGTTCAATCCGAGCTGAGATAGGCCCACCATGATACCAATCACCCACACGAACTTGCCGGACATTGAGATAAAGAAATCCTGCATCAAGTGTGAGAGTTTTAAGTTTTTCGATGAAACCGCCTTGCTGACCACTTTGCGCGTTAACTTCGCGAGCCCACGAGCGATCAATAAAATCAACGCAAATACAAACAACTGGAAAATGTGCTGCGGCGCATTTTCGGCAAACCAGTCTAGTGCAGAGTTGGACCAATGGCTCAGTATTGACCACACTACTTTGGTATTCAGCAAGTCGTGGGTGATATTCCCTGTCACTTCGAAAATTTGGCGTTTGTATTCGGACGTTTCTAAACCGACTTTATCGCCAATCGAAATTAAATTGCGTAGGCTTTCTGTCGCAATATTCAGTCTTTGCTTAGTAATAAGCTGACTTAACTGCAGTGACGCTTTTTCCGATTCAGGGCTTGACGAAAGTTGAGAGCCGATGATCTCACTTTGCTGACTCAAGTACTCAATTGAGGCAGACAGCAAACGCATGCGTTTATCAACTTTATCCTTTAGTTCCGCTTCTGCGCGCTCATTTTGAGCCCCTAACTCTTTCAGCCAAGCAAGGTTTTGCCAACTTGAATCGAAGCTGACATCGAGGTAATGCTGTAACTCTCGGTAATCATTAACAAGAGCAAGCTTCTCTTCATCCTTGGATTTATTTAAATCTTCAACGACTTTCTTTATTTTTTCCGACAGATAGTTCGTGGCGTCCTCAGAGTATTTTTCCTGCTTTTTAACCAAGGAGATCAATTTGTCGCGAGGGATAGTTTCACGTTCAATTGCTGATGCTAACTGACTTCTTAACTCTTCATTTTTTTGGTAACAGCTGCAGTTGAAGCGCGTCGCGCTCATCACCACTCGCTTGCGAGAGACCTTGGGATAAATCCACAATTTCTCGATTCAAGTTATCAATAGAAGTTTCGGCAGCAGAGGGCTCTGGCGTATCCTGAATATCTTTCGCATTGATGACCATCGGGGCCATCATACCGAGGATGAGCGCGAATAATGCCACCCAAGATGTCAGGCGTATTTTCTGGGGGAAATGAAACGTCATGTTTACCTCTTAGGGAACAGTTCTGATCAAAACGACCAAGAATAGAAGTGTAAAGCCTTGAAATTATATACCTAAGTTTACAACACTAAATAATAAACTGAGCAGCATTTCGTTAGTTGGGCGTCAAAGTTGAGAAACCCAATAACAAACAAGCCTTTCATTATTAGATGAAAGGCTTGTGTACATTTAACTACGGGCGATTGGGGTGATTCAGAATGTGGTCTTCCCAATCCACCACATCAATCTCATATACCACTTTATTGCGGACACTTTCGCCCGCCGCGTGCATCGCAGATTTCGAGCCCGTAATCAACGGATGCCATTCTGGTAAAGGCTGTTTTTCAGCCAACAGGCGGTAAGCGCACGTATGCGGCAGCCAAGTAAAATCGTCAATGTCTTCGCGCGTCAGCTTGGTGCACTCTTCACCCGAAGTAAAACGATTTGGGTAATCCTTACAAGAACACGTTTTGCTATTTAACCAGCTACAGGCCACATTGGTGTAATAGATTTCGTCGGTATCTTCGTCCATTAGCTTATGCAGGCAACATTTACCACAACCATCACAGAGAGATTCCCATTCCTCTTCTGTCATCTGCTCTAACGATTTACTTTGCCAAAATGGAGTGCTCATACTTCAGGTCTCACCAAGGGAATTTAGGGGGCGATTTATACCCCTCTCGACGCAAAAGTTCAAGTTTTGAGAAGATCTCGAATCATTCACACATAACAGTAGAGATATTCAACTACTTTCGCTTTACTGTTCTATCCTTAAACGAGTTTCCATTACTCAATTGATCAAGAAGGCATTAAGGAGTTTTCATGGGTATTATTTCTTGGATTATTTTGGGCTTAATCGCCGGTGCACTCGCAAAATGGCTCATGCCAGGAAAAGATGGGGGTGGCTGGATTGCGACAATGCTACTCGGTATTGCTGGGGCGTTTGTCGGCGGCTTTCTTGGCGGTATTCTGGGTTTCGGCGGGGCAACTGGCGTAAATATCGGTAGCATCATCACCGCAACGCTAGGCGCATTTATTCTGCTGTTTGTTTACAACCGCTTCTTGAGATGATCACAACGGTTTAGAAGCCAAAAGGAGCACTCTATTGAGTGCTCCTTTTTATTTTTTTCTTAGGCGACTCTTCCAATCCACGTCAAAATGACCATAATTGCCCCTCAATTTTTAAGAGGTTTACATTATGGATTGTCGACTAGGATGCGGAGCTTGCTGTATTGCGCCAAGTATCTCTTCACCGATACCTGGAATGCCCAAGGGCAAACCAGCAGGTGTTCGTTGCGTACAACTCAACGATGATAATTTGTGTAAGCTGTTTGGTAAGCCTGAGCGCCCTAACGTTTGTCACGATTTTAAACCGTGTCCGGTTGTGTGTGGCAAAACCAACCAAGAAGCGCTCGACAACATCACTGAGCTAGAGCAACTTACTTAATCTATTCAGAGCCCCCGTTTAGTCGTTACCAAGCTCTCGTAAGTACAAGTAGATGGTATCGCGCGAAATGCCAAGATGGTTTGCAACCATTAAAACAGCATCTTTGTATTTAAAAATGCCTAAGCCGTGCAGTCGCGTCACCAGTTCACGGTTACGTTTAGAAGGCGCAATGGCTTCATTTTCCCACACTTCTGTTTGCACGGTTTCTATCGTACTGATGATGGTTTCATCAATATTACGCGCAAACGTTTCTGGTGAGCGAGCTCCACCAACACAACACTCGGTGTGTTGCTGAGGCAGCATTGCCTTTAAAAACGCCTGCATCGGTGCATCCATATCCACGTTGATACACAGCAAACCAATCGGTTTGTTTTTTGGATTTCTGACAATTGTCGTAATGGAGTGCAAGGTCTTTCCGTTCGACGTTTTCGTCAGGTACGAATCAGAAACGTCCTTGCCCTCTCTTAACTTCATTCTCGCTAAGTTGGTAATTGGGGCACCTTCACTGCGTTCCGTCACGTGCCCATTTGCGATTTTGATGATTTCCGGCGCTTCGGCATCTAAGCTGTGGAGAACCACTTCAGTGTGTTCACCATACATACGTGCAATGCCATCCACGACGTTTTTCATAGAGTTCAAAATATCGAGATCACTCTTGGTGAGTTTCTTTAGTAGCAATGTTACTTCCCTTAGCAAAAACTGGAGGTTAGGCCGACATAATATCGATAATAGATTTGTCAGTATACGGCATACCGAAACGAACCATTGAGCCAACATTTCTTATCGTTTGCTCAACTTCTTCGCCTACTATACCTTGATTCTTAACACTGTGGTTACCCATCGCCATCAAATATGAGCGCACCGCCGTTGTCGACGAAGTACACACTTTCATCGCACAAGAGGACTTCGCACCATCGCACACCATACCTGAACTGTCGCTGATGACGTTTTGAATGGCGTAGCATGATTGCTCGAATGTACCACCAGCTAAATACACCAGCGCCATAGAAGCTGCCGCACTGGTAACAGTGTTGCCACAAAATGCGGATAACGGTGGGTAATAAGATTTGATGTAAATAGCCCCTAAATGACTCATGATCAATGCGCGAGCCAGCTGTTCTTCGTCGTTTTGGAATACTTCTGCGGCAACTACAACTGGCATTGTGGCAGCGATACCTTGGTTACCACTGCCGAAATTGCTCATGGCTGGCAACGTCGCCCCTCCCATGCGAGCATCAGACGCCGCGGATGTCATCATCTGTATGCGACTCATTAAGTCATTGCCCAATAAGCCTTGCTCGATGTTGCCTTTTAGCGTGCGTCCAATTTCTAGGCCATAGCCTCGGTCGATACCCTCTTGAGCGAGCAAGGTATTAAGCTCTGCAGCTTGGAGAATGAATTTGATCTCTTCAAAAGGCGCTTGAGTGGCAAACTCATAGATTTGTTTGATCGAAATATCCACACCTTCACAAACGGAAGCGGTCGCAACGCGTTGCTGCGGTGGAGCATCAAAAATCACGTCACCATTGCGCATGATCTGGATAATGTTGGTGTGACCGCCACTGATCGTGACCGAAACAACATCGTCACCAGAGGTGAGCGTTACGCTGCAATAAATGAATTCTTGCGTATCCACGCGCGCTACAGTTACTCGCTCTTCATCTATCAATTGTTGCGCAGCAGCGACATCCTGCTCATTAATCCGAGCCAACACTTCCAGTTCTGCTGTTGGGTCACCGGCTAATGCACCAACTGAGGCGGCAATTTTGAGGCCTATCTTGCCCGTTCCGGGTACGAAAACACCCATCGAGTTTTTAAATAGGTTGTCTGAAACACGCACCTCTATCGCATCAATATCGGATGTGCCTAACTCTTTTCTAGCAACTGCTGCCGCGTACGCAGCAGCAATGGGTTCTGTACATCCTAATGCAGGTTTCACAACTTGCTTAATGATTTGGATATATTGTGTCCATTGCTGGTTCATGCTCTGTTCTCCGTATTACTTTTTATGAGCAATCGCTTCGACTTCAATTAACACGCCAAGAGGCAAATCTTTCACTGAGAAGCAACTGCGTGCCGGACAATCTTGTTGGAAAAACTCTGCGTAGACCTTGTTAAACTCGGCAAAGTCATTAATATTCGATAGGTAACACGTTGTTTTTAAAACAGTATCGATACTGCCACCACCAGCCTCTAAAACGTGCTTCAAGTTAGTAAGAGATTGATGACTTTGTGCACTGATGCCGCCTTCAACTACTTTTCCTGTTGCCTTATCAACGGGTAATTGGCCAGAAGTAAAAATCAAATCGCCATAGCTAGTGCCATGTGAATAAGGTCCGATAGCAGCAGGCGCGTGTTCAGATGAAATCAATTTTTTCTATTTTTAAATCCTCACATAAATTTTATTTTTTATTAAGAAGTTTCTAATTTAACTTCCGTATTAGCGTTATTTTTTCAATTAAATATGAATCAAACAACTAGATCAGATCACAAAATTCGTTAAAAACTCCAATTTATTTGAACTTTCTCGCCAAGATCTCAAATTTATCTGAATTTTCCACAAAAAAATTGGTGATATACATTTTCTCAATTAAATTTGAGAAAAATTCATACTAACAAGAGAAACAATAAAATGAGCGTGACAGCACCTACACAAACCTTACCCATCGGTAAAGAGCCACCGCACGTAAAAGCAGGCATGGCCCTAGACGAGTGGAAAGCCGCGATCAAGTTTGATAGCACAGACTGGGGATGGGTGATCATGAGTATCGGCATGGCAATCGGTGCCGGTATTGTCTTTTTACCAGTAAAAGTAGGCGTACTGGGCCTTTGGGTATTCTTGGCCTCTGCCGTGATCGGCTACCCAGCGATGTACTTGTTCCAACGCCTTTTCATCAACACTCTCTCAAGTTCACCAAAGTGCCAAGATTACGCTGGCGTCATTTCCGGTTACCTTGGTAACAAATGGGGGGCGTTATTAGGTGTGCTCTACTTCATCATGTTGGTGATTTGGGTCTTTGTTTACTCAACAGCTATCAACAATGACTCGGCATCTTTCCTACATAGTTTTGGCATCACGGAAGGTTTATTGTCTGAAAACCCGCTATATGGTCTGGCTTTAGTGTGCGCGCTGGTCGCTATTGCATCTCGTGGTGAAAAGATTTTGTTTAAGGTCAGTACTGGTCTTGTACTGATTAAACTTTGTACCGTTGCATTACTTGGCGTCATGATGATCGAAAAATGGGATGTAGCGAATGTCGGTGCAATTCCAGAAACAGGCGCTGGTTTGAAAGATGCAATTGAGCTACTACCGTTTACTCTAACGTCTATTCTCTTCATTCAAAGCTTGAGCCCAATGGTGATCTCGTACCGCTCAAAAGAAAAATCGATTGAGGTTGCTCGCTTTAAAGCCATGCGCGCAATGAAAATTGCTTTCGGTATCTTGTTTGTGACCGTCTTCTTCTACGCGATTTCCTTTACGCTTGCGATGTCACATGAACAAGCGGTTAAAGCAGCAGAAGAGAACATCTCTGCTCTTGCGATGGTTGCGCAAGGTATGGACGGCACGACGCTAAAACTAATGAGTTTGATGCTGAATATTTTCTCAGTAATGACTGCGTTTTTTGGCGTGTACTTAGGTTTCCGCGATTCTTGCCAAGGTCTAGCGATGCTGGCTCTAAAAAAGGTCATGCCTGAAGAGAAAATCAACAAAGACTTGGTCACCAAGGGAATCATTCTCTTTGCGATTCTCATGGCGTGGGGTGCAATTGTATTGAATCTACCAGTTCTGAGCTTTACATCAGTATGTAGCCCTATCTTTGGTTTGATTGGCTGTTTGATTCCAGCTTACCTTGTCTACCAAGTGCCTTCTTTACACAAATACAAAGGCGCGTCGCTTTACTTGATTATTGCGACTGGTATTTTGTTGTGCGTATCACCTTTCGTCGCATTTAGCTAAAACCTACTTTGCCTTGGCTGTTACTCAGGTAGTGATGGCCAAGGCAACCTTAAGATTCAACCTCTCCTCTCCTTGCTTTTCTCTCATCCTTGAGAACTCTTGCCACATACCGTCCTATTTGCAGTCTTTACCCGATCTCCCTCACACTTAATTGACAATTCTCGACTATGTTCAGCGGGTCATTTAAGTAGAAATTAGGAAATAACATGAACAAGTATTTAGCAGAGGCTTTTGGTACGTTCTGGCTAGTATTAGGCGGTTGCGGTAGCGCAGTGTTGGCTGCAGGTTTCCCAGACGTGGGTATTGGTCTGTTGGGCGTTGCTCTGGCCTTTGGTTTAACCGTTTTAACCATGGCATTTGCAATCGGTCATATTTCAGGTTGTCACTTGAACCCGGCAGTGACGGTTGGTCTTTGGGCTGGCGGTCGTTTTGAGACAAAAGACGTTGCGCCTTACATCATCGCACAAGTGCTCGGCGGGCTGATCGCTGGTGGCATTCTTTATGTCATCGCGACAGGACAAGCTGGATTCGATGTTGTGGGTTCTGGTTTTGCCGCCAATGGTTATGGTGAACACTCGCCGGGTCAGTACTCCATGCTCGCTGCGCTAGTTTCTGAAGTTATAATGACGATGATGTTCCTTATCGTAATCATGGGGGCGACAGATAAACGTGCACCTCAAGGTTTTGCACCTATTGCGATTGGTTTGTGTCTGACTCTTATTCACCTGATAAGCATTCCTGTCACAAATACCTCAGTAAACCCGGCTCGTAGTACAGCAGTCGCAATGTATGTTGGTGACTGGGCAGTTTCTCAATTATGGCTGTTCTGGGTTGCGCCTATTTTGGGTGGTGTACTTGGTGCAGTCATCTACAAAAACCTTCTTGGTAAAGAATCGAACGATTAATCGTTCCCAACTCACAAGGTCAAAAAAGCCGCTGAATTCAGCGGCTTTTTATTAAATTCTGTGTCGACCTAACAGCGAGTGTGACAACGTCGTGCCATCGACAAGCTCAAGTTCTCCACCGACAGGCACACCATGCGCGATGCGGCTGGCATCAACTTGGTGTTCTTTACATAGCTCTGCGATGTAATGTGCAGTGGCTTCGCCTTCAACCGTCGGGTTTGTTGCCAAAATCACTTCGGCTATATCACCGCGACGTAAGCGGTAATCCAGCACATCCAATCCAATATCACTTGGACCAATACCGTCTAGTGGTGACAAATGTCCCATAAGAACAAAGTATCGACCAGAATACTGGCCCGTTGCTTCGACTGCAGCAATGTCTGCCGGGCTTTCTACCACACAAATTTGACCATTTTCTTGGCGTTTTGGGTTAGTACAAATATGACAGACTTCTTCTTCGGTGAAGGTTCGACACTCAGTACAATGACCGATTTCTGTCATTGCCTGGCTAAGCGCATCTGCAAGTTGCAAACCGCCTTTTCTATCGCGCTGTAACAAATGAAAGGCCATACGCTGCGCCGACTTGGGGCCAACCCCAGGTAGACAACGTAAGGCCTCCATCAATTGCTCCAGCATATGACTGGTACGCATTAAAAGTCCGCTTAATTAAATATCAGCAGATTAGAATGGCATTTTCATACCTGGTGGTAGTTGCATACCGCCAGTTACAGAAGCCATTTTCTCTTTTTGAGTTTCTTCAACACGACGGGCCGCATCGTTGAACGCCGCAGCGATCAGATCTTCAAGCATTTCTTTGTCGTCTTCCATCAAACTTTCATCGATGTCAACACGACGTACGCTGTGACTACCAGTGATAGTAACTTTTACTAGGCCAGCACCAGACTCGCCAGTTACTTCCATATTCGCGATTTCTTCTTGAAGCTTTTGCATGCGATCTTGCATTTGCTGGGCTTGCTTCATTAGGTTGCCCATACCGCCTTTACCAAACATGTTTATCTCTCTGGTTTAATGAGGTGTTGCATCAATTAATGGGGTTATAACCTTAGGTTTTCAACCCCATTCCATTCGATTATTAGATAGGGCGCACACTATCTTTATCAAGCTCTGCAGCAAAACGACGTTCAATAAATTGAACATTTGGATCGTTTTCTAAACTGTTCAGCGCTTGCTGTAATTTCTCTTGATAGAGCCTATCTCTAAGTTCAAGTGGTGTTTCTCCACTCTCCCCTATTTCGATGCTCATGTGGCACTCTTCACCTAACACGGTATTAAGTGCTTTAAGCAATTCGGCTTGAGCTCTATCTGTATTCAAATGAGCTTGGCTGCTTCTCAATAGCAACGAAACGGTTGTTCCTTCCTTACTATAATGAGAGTTTAGCGCAAGTTGCTCTACCAGCTTAGGGATCTCCATTAAGCTGATTAGCTTCGCCCATTCATTATGTTCTAACGATTCATCGATGAGCTTTTGTGCCATTTCAGGCGTTTTCTCATGCTCAAGTGCCTGCTTGAGCTGCGTAGGTGTCAGTTTTGTATTCACTTTTGTCTCAACAGGCTTACTTGGACGCCAGCGATACGCTTCCTCAACTTGCGGCTCCGTCGACTTCGGAGCTGAGTTTGGCGACACCTGCGCGGAATTGCCATGCAATTGCGCTACTCGGTCGATAACCGATTCTGGTTGTGCAGATGCCGCTTTAGGCTTTTTTGAGCCACCATTTTGAGGAGTGTTCTGTTGTAGGCCTTGACGCTGAGAACGTAATTGGTGACGTAAACCGCTTAGACCACCGCGCGCCGGTGTTGAAACGCTTTCTTGCACTTGTTGAGGTGGCGTTTCATGCTGCGGTGCAGGGTTTTCGCTCATCGGCGGCGCCATATCATACTGTGGCGGAACCGTCTCATATCCACTCGCGTGATATTCAGGTTGTGAATTGGATGAAGGTTGAGGCGCAACTTGTGGTGAGCTTTGTGCTGGACTCGGCTGCTGAGCTCGAGGAGCAGCTACTGTCTGAGCTGGTGCAGTCTTTGGTTGACTGGCACTTTGAACTGGGGCTGAAGCTGGTTCGCAGTTACTAGAAACAACATTTGCCCCACTGTTATTTGATGGGCGGAACGCCATCATACGCAGCACAATCATTTCCAGACCGACTCGCCCATTTGGCGAGAGAGTCAAATCTTCACGACCTTTCAATGCAATTTGGTAGTAAAGCTGAACGTCTTGCGGACTTAGTGCTTTACTCAACAACTCGATTTTTTCTGCATCTGGCTGCGCTCGGTCTAGCGACGCTGGCAGCGCTTGATACATCGCAATTCGATGAAGCTGTGTTGCGACTTGCTGCAACAAACCATCCCACTCAACACCATTTGCTGCTAATTGCTGGATTTTATCCATGGCTTGTTGAGGTTGCTTGCTGCTGATTGACTCCAGTAAGTGAATCGCTTGGTCGGTATCAATCGTCCCCAACATGTGGCTGACAATATCAGTTTGCACCGCACCGTTACCTAAAGCAATTGCTTGATCGGTCAAGCTGAGAGCATCACGCATACTGCCATCTGCAGCATGTGAAATCATCCCTAGTGCTTTTGGTTCTGCCGATACTTGCTCTTGACCCAAAATGTAGTCAAGTTGCTGATGAATATCATCAACGCTGATCGGTTTGAGATGGAACTGTAGACAACGCGACAATATAGTAACTGGCAGCTTTTGTGGATCGGTTGTCGCGAGTAAGAACTTCACATACTCTGGCGGCTCTTCCAGGGTTTTCAACAACGCATTGAAAGAGTGACGCGATAGCATGTGTACCTCATCGATGAGGTACACTTTAAAACGTCCACGAGCAGGTTTGTATTGAACGTTGTCTAACAGTTCGCGAGTGTCTTCAACTTTAGTACGTGATGCCGCATCGATTTCAAGCAGATCGACAAAGCGACCTTCATCAATTTCACGACAAGTATCGCACTTACCACAAGGTGTCGCGGTAATACCGGTTTCGCAGTTCAAGCCTTTGGCAAACAACCTACCGATACTCGTTTTACCCACACCACGAGTCCCGCTGAACAGATAAGCATGGTGTAAACGGTTTTGCGCCAGTGCGTTTTCCAACGCCGTCAGGACATGTTTTTGTCCGACAACTTGGTCAAACTGATTAGGACGCCATTTTCGCGCTAAAGCTAAATAACTCATTGAATGTATTAATGTCCTTCAAAATCGCAAATGCTGTATACGTTTAGACCTAGTGCTTCTAAACGTTTATCACCACCGATTTCTGGTAGGTTGATAACGAACGCAGCGTGCTCAACTTCACCGCCCAGTTGGCGAATCAGCTTAGTCGTCGCTTCAATAGTACCGCCCGTTGCCAATAAATCGTCGACAACCAGTACTTTGTCGCCTTCAACGATGGCATCTGTATGGATTTCCAGTGTATCAACGCCGTATTCAAGCTCATAAGATTGAGCAACAGTAGGACGTGGTAGCTTGCCTGGTTTACGCACTGGTACAAAACCAACACCTAGCTCAAGCGCTAAAGGCGCACCAAATAAAAAGCCACGAGCTTCCGTACCCACAACCTTGGTAAAGCCCATATCTTTGTAACGTTCAACAAGAAGGTTGATCGTCGCTTGGTATGCTTTTGCGTCTTCAAGAAGGCTCGTCACATCACGAAATAGAATGCCTGGCTTTGGGTAGTCTTGGATGCTTTTGATGCTAGATTTGATCAGTGAAATTGTTTCTGTAGTCATAATACCGATTTACTTAGATTGGCTCATCGCCCTCTCTAATCGCAGTATCACGAGGGCAACGAACAATAGGTTTTCACCACTATGTGCTTATTTTCGTAACAGTCACAGGCGCTGAAAATACAAACGCCCACTCGAAGAGCGGGCACACTATTCTCTACAATCTTAGTGATTTTCTTCTCTGTCAGCAACCAACTCAATCACAGGCAGACGCATAAACCAGCCGAGTAAAACGATTAGCATCACTAAAAGACCAATTTTCACCCAAACAAGGGGAACAACAACGATTGAAACCATGAAACTAAGTGCAATAAAAATGGCGCCACGCTGTTTTACTTTTGAAGTAACAGCCCGGTGCTTATGCCAATTATCGAGAATCGGTCCAAACGTTTTGTGGTTATGTAGCCAATGATGAAATGCGGGGCTACCACGCATAAAACATGCACTAGCAAGTAGAATGAAAGGAGTGGTGGGTAAAAGCGGAAGGGCTATGCCGGCAATGCCGAGCACAATACAGAGTCCACCAACGGTATTGAAAAAGTAACGCTTAATACGAATGGTGAACTCCGGTACAAAATAGCTAGATTAAAAGCCTGCGTAACCATTCATTACACGAAGCCAGGTTAGCGTTGCAGGTAGTGTTGGAATTAAAAGTACTGCAATGAAACCTAAAAAGTAAAAAATATTATAAGGCTCTTTAAAATCTTTGTCTGCCATGATGTATCTTCTCACTAGTTGACTTTGCTTCTCCCAAGGCACAGCGTTAAATTATCGTTGCACAAATGGGTCATTATTGTTTTAGGCGTTGACTATACCTTAAACAGCCAAATCTAAACACCAGCAAAAAGTAAGGTTATTGTTCGGGCATTTGTTGTTTTTTGTGGTTCTAAAAAGACAATAAGCAGCGCCGAGACGCTGCTTATTGTGTTATGAAGTCAGAATTATACCAGTCTTGATTTCCGGGCAATATTTAAGCTAAAACTTGAAGAGCCTAAACAACCGATGGATAACTGACCAGCAACACCTAGCGGTAAATCTCGGGTTATGAAGTTTTTCATACTTCCTGCCCCTAAACAGTTACCTGCCGCGATATGTTGATTAGTATTTCCGTCAGACCAATGGCTATCTAAACCCGCAGGCAGGATAGAAACGGAGGACGAAGCCAGATCAGCGACACCAAATACAGCATTAACCGCACCAGCGCACTCTGAGCACTCGATTCCTTTTTCAATGATCCCTACCATATCCTTCAGATCAGCACTGAAACTCTTCAAATTACGCAGGTAATCGTCAAACAAAGCCCTAACAAGCAATGTCGTCGCGACACCATCATTACTCTGGGAAGCAGAGTCAACGAGATAGAACGCAAATTGCCCGTTCATTAACCAACGATAATCGAACACCAGTGGCATAACGTCCGTCGATTGCAATAAACGGTATGAGCAGCGCCAATCACCTTGAGAAGCATCTTTCTCTGGCAATAGAGCATGCAGTAAATCTCTTGCAGCACTCGGGTTCTGCTGCAAATACTCTAGATGCCAGTGAAGCTCTTGCTCATCTGGGATTTCGCCACCGTCATCGACTCGGAACCACTGACTTGAAAAGTCTCGCTGTTCTGAGAAATGGCTATCGGTATCTTCGAGCGTATTGTCTATCGCCTGAGATAGGTGCTCATAATTACCTATCGGTTTAGGAAGAAAATCTTTAATACCAAATCGCAACGCTTTCGCGACATCGGACATTTCATCCGTGCCGGATACCACGATAAGCGGCAAGTATGGATATTCAAGACTGACTTCTTCGACGAATTCAATGCCATCTAATACCGGCATCGATAAATCACACAAGATAAGATCGGGTTGGCATTCCCTGAGTTGTTGAAGCGCCTCTAGGCCGTTTTCAGCTTCTACTACTTTAAAACCCTGACTTTCTAAATAAGCATTGGTTACTTTACGAAATATTGGATCATCATCTACCAACATAATTAGTTTTTGATTAACCACTTCCTGTGCCGAGACCATTGCCGTTTGACTGTGAGTCTTAAACATACCTTTACACCTCACAAAGCTAAGTCAAAAAACAGATTTATTATTAAGTCATTATTTTTGTTGTGTTTACATCCGGCGAAACGTTGCGCAGCAAGACTTGAGGCCGTTCCGCCTTGTTATAAAACGTAGCTTGAAAACGGCGTTTATACAAATATTACGGGGTATAACAGTATTTACTCAAACAGGGTTGCTGTGTTCAAATGATGCAACATGTTGACTTAAAGCAAGCTTTGATCACAAAGTTAATTATAAATTAGCCGTAATCGGTAATTTAATGTGTCTGGAAATATGAAATTAGATGACTTAAACCTGTTTCGACTGGTTGTCGAAAATGGGAGCTACACCGCAACTTCGCGAAAAACCATGATCCCGGTTGCGACCATCACCCGACGCATTCAAGCGCTAGAAGACTCTGTCAATCTTCGACTATTGAACCGTCACGCTCGCAAACTCTCGCTTACAGAAGCCGGGGAACGTTTTTACCATGAGTGCTCCCCTTTGCTACAAAGGCTAACCACGGCAGCAGAGGAAATCACTGACGACTGCCGAGGAGCATCAGGCAAGATTAAGATATCGGCGCCTTATAACTTAACTAAGCGCATGATGATGCCGATGTTCAACAGCTTTATGAAGCAGTATCCGGACATCAATATCGAACTAACGACAGAAAATAATGCAGACAAGCTTGACCCTACTGAATGGGATGTCATTTTTCGAGTGGGGCCCCAACGTGATTCTAGCCTGATCGCACGCAAGATTGGCGAAGTGAAGGATATTCTTGTCGCAAGTCCTGACTACCTTGCCTCGAATCCGGCACCAAACCACGCAGAAGAGCTCTCTAACCATTCATTGCTAAAAGGCTACCCTCTTATCAAGTGGACCTTAATTAATAGCAAAGGCGAGTCTGTCGTAAACGTTGATCGTGGTCGCTTTCAGGCGAATGCACTAAATGTAGTACGCAGTGCTTGTTCCGAAGGTTTAGGCATCACGCTAATGCCAGATGTCATGATCAAAGAATACATCGAAAGCGGCGATTTGGTACGCATACTGCCAGATTGGAGTGCAAACCCGCGCGACATTTATATGCTTTACAACCACAAAGATCACCTGCCAGAGAAAGTTCGTCTCTTTATCGACTTTGTGATCGCTTACAACATTCACTAATTCGATAGCGAATACAAAAAACCAGAGCCGGAGCTCTGGTTTTTTTACGCCTCAAGAAAACGCCTATTATGCGCCTTCGTTATGCAGCTCTAGGTTTGCTAAATCCTGTTGGATTTCAAGTTGTGTTTTCGCATCATCGTTACGAAGACCATCTAAGAAGTCTAGGTATTGTTGGTCAATATCACCCGTTACGTATTCGCCGTTAAACACGGATGTATCGAACTGAGTAATATCTTGGTTTCCAAGACCGACTGCCTCAACCAAGTCTTCTAGACGTTGATAAATCAATGCATCAGCACCAATCTGCTTACAAATTGTATCGTTGTCACGGCCATGAGCAATAAGCTCGGTAGCACTTGGCATATCAATGCCGTACACGTTCGGGAATCGAACTTCTGGTGCTGCTGATACCATGTACACTTTCTTCGCACCAGAATCACGTGCCATTTCGATGATTTGTTCTGACGTAGTACCGCGAACGATAGAGTCGTCCACCAGCAACACATTCTTATCTTTGAACTCCGAACGAATTGCATTCAACTTGCGACGTACAGATTTCTTACGTTGTTGCTGACCAGGCATGATAAACGTACGTCCCACGTAACGGTTTTTCACGAAGCCTTGGCGGTAAGGGATATCGATCGCTTGAGCGATTTGAAGTGCGATATCGCACGATGTTTCAGGGATAGGAATAACGACATCAATATCAAGATTTGCGTAGTCTTCACGAATACGTTCGCCTAACTTTTTACCCATTTCAACGCGAGCACTGTATACCGAAATTTTATCGATGAACGAGTCTGGACGAGCAAAATACACGAACTCAAAAATACAAGGGTTCAGCTTAGGATTGTCTGCACACTGCTTCGTGTACAGTTCACCGTCAAACGTTGCGTAGATCGCCTCACCAGGTGCAACATCACGAACAAAATCAAAACCGACGGCATCCAATGCTACCGATTCAGACGCAACCATGTACTCCGCTCTGCCATTAACTTCACGCTTACCTAAACATAGAGGGCGAATACCGTGTGGGTCACGAAACGCAATCATACCATGACCGATAATCATGGCAGTCACAGCGTAAGCACCACGAATTGTGCGATGCACATTGGTGACTGCGCGGAATACGTCTTCTGTCGTGACATTTCCTTTTACTGAGTCAATTTCGTGTGCCAGTACATTTAGTAATACTTCGGAGTCTGAAGTGGTATTGATATGACGGCGATCTTTTTCAAACAGCTTTTGACGAACTTCGTTAGCGTTGGTCAAGTTGCCATTGTGGGCAAGTGTAATACCGAAAGGAGAGTTTACGTAGAAAGGTTGAGCTTCTGAAGCGCTTGAACTGCCTGCTGTTGGGTAACGAACATGACCAATTCCGACCTCGCCTTGCAGGCGCTGCATATGTCTTGCTTCAAATACATCCTTGACTAAACCGTTCGCCTTGCGCAGACGAAAACGATTGCTTTCTATGGTACAAATACCAGCGGCATCTTGGCCACGATGCTGTAACACCGTTAACGCGTCATAAATAGACTGGTTTACAGGCGTTGTGCCCACGATTCCAACAATACCACACATGTCCTAATCCTCGATTTGCGACAGTAGCTGGCACTACTAGATAGTGCCAGACAGAAAACTTGATGTTGCTTGTAAATGCTCGAAGAATGGGGCGATGATACGGCTGAACTCAGGGATCAACTGTGAATCTTTCCACCAATCCGAGCTTGGGAATGCAGTAAACGCATCCATAAAAAACAGCACCGCAGAAACAATTAAGACTCCGCGTAGACCACCAAATACAATCCCAAGAATTCGGTCCGTACCTGATAGCCCTGTTTTTTGTACCAGTTGACCAATGACGTAATTCACCACTGCACCAACTACCAAGGTCGCGACAAATAAAGCCGCAATCGCCGCTCCGTTACGAAACATGTCATCTTCGATGTTGGTGAAGTACACCGCCAATTTGGCGTAGTAGTTGCTGGAGATAAAAAACGCTCCAAACCAAATCACCAAAGACAAAGCTTCTTTAGCAAAACCGCGAACTAAACTGATCAGAGCTGAAAATCCGATCACACCTAAAATGATAAAATCTATCCAATTCATGTTTTCTTCATCTTAAGTTGGCGCGCATTTTAACAGAAAAAATGCTGACGCAAACGTTTTCTTATGGATTTAATGGCTTAAATTTAAGCAATTGACCTTTTGAGCCTGTAATTTTTTGTTAATTCCTTGACTTGTCGTTCAAGTTTACTTTTTGTACACATCAGGACCAACAATCACTCTCGTAAACTCGTTTTCTTTCTTTGTATGAGCTTGATAGCCACGCTTTTGCAAATCAGCGACAAGCGCGACCGCATTTTCGTGATTCTTAAGCGCCATCAACTGAATGATCCAAGCAGAATCTTCATATTGATTTTTTTCTTGCACAGGACGAGTGGCCACCTCAACTTGCTCTGGCTGTTTGATGACCTCTGGTTTAGGCGTCGGCGTTGGGTCGGGCTCAGAAGCAGCCACTTGGGCGCCCTCTTGCTCCTGCACCACCGCTTCAACTGGAGAGTCCGGTAACGCTATGTCGTCTTCCACTGGCTCTAATATTTCGAAGTTTTCCACATCACTATCAAGTTCAGGTTTGATAGGAATACTGGCAAATTCTTCTTTGTAGTGCAGTTTCTTACCATCTAGCACATCGGGAAGAACAATCACTCCGACTGCGACTAGAATGATGGTGCCGACTAAACGACTTTGGAATTTACTTGCCATCAAAATACCTTTGCTTATTTATTCTTTGATTGCCAATGTTCCAATACCTCTCCGACAGTATGGAATGAACCAACCACCAGAATGACGTCTTCTTGCTTTGCGTGGCTTCTTGCATTCTCAAAGGCGTCAACAGGGTTTTCAAAATGAACTTGCCCATCAGGTAAGTATTGGCACAACTCTCCAGCAGTCGCCGCTCTCGGTCCGGTTAGCGACGCTGGATACCATTGTGTTGCAATTGGAGTTAGCGCTTCAATGGTTGCTTTAATGTCTTTGTCATGCAGCATCGCGACCACAATATGGATATTCTTACCCAAATATTGGTGCTTCACTCTCTCTACCAAATACTCAGCAGAGTGCGGGTTGTGCGCGACATCAAGGATTATCTCCGGCTCGTGATGCAATATCTGCATGCGCCCTGCCAGGCGAGCATTATTCAAGCCATTGACAATGTTTATGTCAGTGATTTGCAATTCCGATGCTCCCAACGCCATCAATGCTGTTGCCGCATTTTGTAGCGGTAACAATGGGACAGGTAAATCCTCTAACGCAAATGCACCACTGCTCCACTTCCAACCATTATTAGTTAGTTGGTAATCATACTGAATACCAACTTGGAAGAACTCAGAGCCAATATCGTCAGCATGAGCCGCCACGGTCGCCGGTGGCATTGGTTGACCACAAATTGCTGGCTTTCCTGAACGGTAAATGCCTGCCTTTTCAAAACCAATGACATTGATGTCATCACCAAGCCAATCCACATGATCGATCGCTAAGCTCGTAATAACAGAAACATCATGGTCAACAACGTTGGTGGCGTCTAGACGGCCGCCAAGTCCTACTTCAAGTAAGACAACGTCAACTTTCTCTACTTGGAAAATACGTAGCGCAGCAAGCGTACCGAATTCAAAGAGGCTAAGGCTGATATCACCACGCTGCTTTTCTACATAGTCGAATGCTTCACAGTGCTTTGCATCTACAACGTCGACGCCATTAATGCGTACACGCTCGTTGTAACGAATCAGGTGCGGAGAGCTGTAAACACCGACTGAATAGCCAGCATCGAGTAAAATAGCTTCCATTAACGCACACGTTGAACCTTTGCCATTGGTTCCGGCAACGGTGATTACGGTTGGAGCTGGTTTGGTAAGATTGGCTTTGTTTGCTACCGCTTGGACACGGTCTAAGCCTAGATCAATTGCTGAGGAATGAATATTTGCTAAATAATCAAGCCACATCTCTAATGAAGATGTGGCTTGAGGAATTGGGTTTTGGGTCATCTAACTTTAACCATTAAATTCTTTGGTTTTTATGTTAGTTGATACTTTACCCTTTTTCGTCCGCTTCTGGTACAGAATATGGTTCTTCATTTGGAGATTCGTTAACCGAAACCACCAAAGGAGACTTGTGGTTAGTCATCTTAGCGATTAGACCACCCACACGCTGACGCATTTCACGACGGTCAACGATCATATCAATCGCACCGTGATCAAGCAGGAACTCACTACGCTGGAAACCTTCAGGAAGATCTTCACGCACTGTTTGCTCGATAACACGACGACCAGCAAAGCCAATCAGCGCCTTAGGTTCACCGATGTTGATATCACCCAACATAGCCAAACTTGCTGATACACCACCCATTGTAGGGTCAGTGAGAACCGAAATAAACGGCAGACCTTTTTCTGATAGACGCTCAAGCGCAGCACTGGTTTTTGCCATTTGCATAAGAGACATCAATGCCTCTTGCATACGAGCGCCACCACTTGCTGAGAAACAAACAAGTGCACAATTGTTTTCAATGGCTGCATCCACCGCTTTTACGAAGCGAGCACCAACAACTGAACCCATTGAACCGCCCATAAAGGAGAATTCAAACGCACACGCCACAAGGGGTAGACCAAGCAGTTCACCTTGCATCACAACTAGCGCATCTTTCTCTCCGCTGTTTTTTTGTTGCTGCAGAGATACGCTCTTTGTATCGCTTAGAATCTTTAAATTTCAGTTTATCCTGTGGCTCAAGTTCGGTACCTAATTCAACTCGATTGCCTTCATCTAAAAACGTTTCCAAACGACGACGCGCTTTCATGCGCATGTGATGGTTACACTTTGGACAAACTTCTAGGTTACGCTCTAGTTCAGCATGGTATAAAACCTGTTCACAAGAGGTACATTTAGTCCACACACCTTCTGGGATAGAAGCTTTGCGTGAACTTACTAGGTTGCTTTTCTCTAAAATCTTTTCAAGCCAACTCATGGAAGACCTTTTCTCTCAACTCTTCCGCTTCATTGCGAAAGATATAAATTCGACATAATACCGACGGATTAAACCATATCTTGCAGCTACTGTAGATAAAAAACTGGTTGTACCTATTTTTGATATCATAAATAGCGTATGTTTTCCGCTCACATTCAATGTAAACACTACCGATATTTTGAAATAAGTTTGTAAAATTAGTTCAAATTATCTGGCAAAAACAGTGGACCGATCGGCACTTCAGGTAACCCAAATTCTTCTGGATAGTCTACATCTACCAGGTACAGACCTTCCGCTTTCGCTGTCGCACCCGCTAGTTTGCGATCTTTAGCCTCTAGCAACCATTTGATCCATTCAGGGCTCTCTTCACCACGTCCAACCTTTATCAAGCTACCCGTGATGTTACGAACCATATGATGCACGAACGCATTGGCTTTAATATCAATAACCACATAGTTCCCATGGCGCGTAACGTTCAGATGCATCAAGTTTCGAAATGGGCTACGAGACTGACAATGCGCCGCACGAAACGACGTAAAATCATTTTCACCAAGCAGATACTGCCCTGCCTCATGCATTTTTTTCTCGTCGAGCTCACCATGATAGTGGCTCACACCAGAGTTTAAGATACCAGGTCGTAAAGCATGATTGAAAATAATGTAACGATAACGGCGCGCTGTCGCTGAGAATCGTGCATGGAAATCATCTGGGACTTCCTTAGCCCAACGAACCGCTATATCACTCGGCATGTTCGCGTTTGCGCCCATAGTCCAAGCTACCATTTTTCGAGTAACGTTGGTATCAAAGTGCACAACTTGTCCTGTGCCATGCACGCCAGCGTCTGTCCGACCAGCACACTGCACTTCAACTGGGTGATTAGCAACAACGGACAATGCTTTCTCTAGCTCTTCTTGGACACTTTTCACTTCTCTTTGGCGCTGCCAACCAAAGTAGTTTGTACCGTTGTACTCGATACCTAATGCGATTCTCATCTTAACCTTCGAACTCTAAAATGGGGCGGGAAGTATATACTCAAGTCACCTCAAGTTGCCAGTTTCAACAAGGATGACGTAGAGGTTGCATCATACTAGCGAGACACAAAAAGGGTAGCTAACGCTACCCTTTTCAATTTATCGGCCATTAATGGCATCAATCAGGCTCTTTGCTTCGCGGCGAATATCATCTTCACCGTAAACAATCGCCTCTTCTAGTAGCTTTATCGCCCCTTGAGAATCGTTCATCTCGAGATAGATTTTAGCAAGGTCCAGTTTTCCAGCAGCTTCAGCGTTGCTATCTACGTCAACATCGCCGATCTCACCGATAACATCTGGAAACTCGTTCAATCCGACATCAAGCTTCAGATCTTCCTCTTCGAACTCACCACCTTCTTTATCGACCTGAGCCATCAATTCATCAATCGTCATAAATTGATTTTTCTTTGGGTCGAAGTCATCCAAGTCGCTTTGCTCTGCCCAGTTTTCTTGCGCGATCTCTGGCTGACTTAGTGCATCACTCGAATTCCAAACATCACGCTGGTCCTCAGGCACATCTTCCGTAGAACTTACGCTATCGGCAGCGGGTTTAAAGCCATCCCAATCATCTCCAACATCAAGCATGGTTTCAAAATCCATACCTGCGCTTGCGATGGTGTCACTGTCTAACTGACCTTCAAATACCTCTGAACTTGCGTCTTCAGCAAGAAGGTTAGCCATTGAAGATTCATCATCTAAGTCACTTAGCGACTCACCCTCTGTCGCCGTTGGCTGCACTTCTGGTTCAGTATCAAAACCGTTTTGCTGCGCAAAGACTTCAAACAAAGCATCATGATCGTTATCGGCTTGAAGAGTTGGTCTCGATGTCTCAGCTTCAACATTAGGAGTCTCTGGCGCACTCTCATTCATTGATGCGAGAACATCTTCCTCATTGAACTCAGGAAGATCTTGGTCGTCAAAACTTAGCTCTTCATCCTCACCGGAGATTGGTTCTATATCTGCGGTTTCAGAACTCGGTAATTCTGGCTCTTCTTCCATAGACGCCAATGCGTCTTCTTCACTGAATTCTGGCAGTTCGAGTTCATCAAAATCGAACTCTTCTTCTGCTTCAGTCGCCGACTCAGCTTCAGAGCGCTCAGGCTCGATAAATTCTGGTTCATCTAACGTAGGTTCGCCCGCCATAGACGCCAATGCGTCCTCTTCGCTGAACTCTGGCAGTTCGAGTTCATCCAATGCGTC
>CCKK01000017.1 GCA_001048675.1 Vibrio diabolicus
TCTTCACTGAACTCTGGCAGTTCGAGTTCATCGAAATCGAACTCTTCTTCTGCTTCAGTAGCCGACTCAGCTTCAGAGCGCTCAGACTCGATAGACTCTGGGTCATCAAACGCAGGTTCGCCCGCCATGGAAGCCAATGCATCCTCTTCACTAAACTCTGGCAGTTCGAGTGACGCCAATGCATCCTCTTCACTAAACTCTGGCAGTTCGAGTTCATCGAAATCGAACTCTTCTGCTTCAGTAGCAGACTCAGCTTCAGAGCGCTCAGGCTCGATAGACTCTGATTCATCTAACGTAGGTTCGCCTGCCATGGACGCCAGTGCGTCTTCTTCGCTGAACTCTGGTAGTTCGAGTTCATCAAAATTGAATTCATCTTCTGCTTCAGTCGCCAACTCAACTTCAGAGCGCTCAGGCTCGACAGGCTCCGGTTCATCAAACGCAGGTTCGTCGGCCATGGATGCCAGTGCATCTTCTTCACTGAACTCTGGTAGTTCGAGTTCATCAAAATTGAACTCTTCTTCTGCATTGGTGGCCGAATCAGTTTCTGATGCTAGTTCTGAACTTTCTGGCTCACTTTTGTTACCCGAGTTTTGTTCTTGTTCTGGTTGAGTTTCACTTTCTAGTTCAGGCTCATCCAGTAGCCAATCTTCTTCTTGTGGAACACCAAATTCATTTTCTACTGTATTTGGTGTCGGAGTGAACGCTGGAGCGTCTTCTTCTGTCTCAACTTGAGGCGGCACTTTAGCATCAGGCTCTACGGATGCATCTTGCGTTGACTTAGAATTGGCATCCTCTTCTTGTTGTGGCGAAGATTCCTCTATCTCAGCTTGCGACTCTTCAACTTGTTGTTGCGCTAAATCATCTTCAGTATCAAATAGCGCATCCAGTTCAGCAGAAAAGTCCGCTTTTTCTTGCTCTGTAGGCTGAAGCTCTTCACTGTCTGACTCAAACAAGTCGTCTAGCTCGCTCATTAAAGGATCGTTCTCTGGTGAGAGGTCCTCTAAATCACCAAGAAACTCATCGCTGCTAAATGGCTCTGAAGCAGTTTCTGGCTCGGTTAATGGTTGCTCTGGCGCTGTTTGTTGCGGATCTGGTTGACTGTCACTTAATAAAGCGTCGATGTCCAAACCAGACTCAATTTCCGGCTCTTCATGAGCGGGCTCTGACTCGGCTATTGAAGATGGTTTTTCGTCGCCGTCTGGTTCGCCAAAACCAAGTGAAGCGAGTAACTCTTCCTCTTGCGATTTATTCTGTGCAGGGCTTTCGTCCTCTCGAATCAGATCATCAAACGGGTCTAACTCAGTCTCAGTTCCTGTCTCTTCATCCAGTTCGGATGTAACGTCATCAATGAGTTCATCCAGTAAATCTGTGCTATCTGCATCTAACTCTTCAATCGAGTCATCGCCTTCAAAACCAGAGAGTGCTTCTAGCTCATTCAGTGGGTCAAACTCGTCGTCTGTTTCATCTTCGTCAAAATCGATCAGTTCATCGAGTAAGTCCGTACTGTTTTCATCTAGAACGACGTCTTCGCTGGCGTCACCTTCAACTTCTGTCGACTCAGTAACAGGCTGCTCGTATTGAGCTAATAGCTTATCGATATCGTCATCAGATGCCTCTCCTGCGCTAAAATCATCATCCGATACGGGCTGTTTTAGTTCAGGTTCATCGGTATCTAGGTCGAAGTCGTCATTGCCAAGTTCCGCAAACAAGTCATCAAGCATATCCTGATCGACAGTGTCACTTGGTAACTCTTCTGACGGCTCATCTGCTGCAAGTAGTTCCGCAAACGCGTCGTCTGAAAGCGAGTCTGCTTTCTCGTTCGTATCATCTGAAAGATCGAAGCCAGCCTCATCGTCATCGAGCACTTCTAGTTCTGGAGCAACCTCATCTAAGGCTCGCTCCATCTCTTCTAAACCAAGCGCTTTTTCTTCGCCGTTAACTTGGATACCATTGTTCGATGACTCAAACTCATCCAGACCAACATCCAGGTCGCCGTCATCACCGATACCCGCAAATGGGTCATCGTCCCCTTCTAGGTTGAAATCCAGTTCTTCATCGTCAAGGTTGGCAAAGACGTCTTCTTCTAAATCTGGCTTCTCTTCTTGTGTAGCCTGAGTATTTATATCTTCATCTGCGAACAACTCATCATCAAGTGTGAGTTCTTCATCCAGCTCGTCCGTCGCCGCTAAACCAATTGGCGCAGCTAATGGATCGGTTTCCTGCGGCGATTGCGCAGCAGGCTCTTCCTCTTTGTTTTTAGAACGGCGACCAAGCAACATCACAACCAACAGTGCCAGCAATGCACCTGGAATAAGCGCCGCTAAGCCGACAAGCCAACCATTAGACAAAATCTTGTCAATCGTACTTGGCTGCATGCGTTGTTGATCAGCAAGGCGCTGGCGCTCTTCAGCAAGCAGTTTCTCGACTTCCGAGCGAATGCGTTCTTCGTCATTCAGCTCATTTTTCAAGGTTTCAACTTCGCTTTGCACTTCTGACAACATTAAGCGAAGACGATGGTTCTTCTCTTCCAATGACTCTAATTCACTTTGTGAGCCTTGAAGTTTGTCTTTTAACGCACTGACCTGCTTTTCACCCTGCGGAGAGGTGTTCACAGGTGGCGCAGGAATAACTGGTATTGTTTTTTGAACCGGTTTTGGTTCCGCAGCTACAGTGGTTTCTGGTTTAGGAGCAACAGTCTTGGGTTCTACTTTTATTTGTGGCTTTGGTTGCTCGGTGACGCGTTGTGCTGGCGTGGCTCTATTTGTCGGCTTCGGCTGTTTTAACTTAGCCTCGTGCGCCTTCATGATCGCAACAGCTTGCTCTGTAGTCGCGCTTTGCACTTGCTCTAGAGACGGTACTCGTAGTCGACTCCCTGGAATCAACTCATGAATGTTTTGGTTCTCAAACGCTTGAGGGTTAATTCGATAAATGGCAAGAAGCGTTTGTTGAACGGTAACACCGCGTGAAGGTCGTAATTCTGAAGCGATCGACCATAGTGTTTGATTTTCACCAGTCGGACCAAAGAAACGTGACGGCTGAGTATTTGCAGGAGGAGCAGGTAATGCTCGCTCAATATCTTCAGCATAGCTCGGAGATGATTGCACTTCACCAGACGGTCCAACAAGACGAATTCCTTCGGCTTGAACCACTGATGATGTCTGAGTCGCGCTCATCAACACAAGGGCTGCTAACAAACGCTTATAATTTTGACGCATAGAAGGCTCAGTTTTGTGCTAAATACAATTTGAAATGGTGATCGGTTAAATATATCGGATATCACATGCAAAACTATAGCGTTGAGAATAAAAAATGTGTGGCTCTCGCCATATTCGTACTAATCTCACACTATTTTGTTCCGTTCGTACAAAAAAGCCTCGCACAGTGCGAGGCTTTGAAATGAACTGTAAGTGACTTAGTAGTAATCGCGGATCAGAACTTCAGCGATTTGTACCGCGTTAGTTGCTGCGCCTTTACGCACGTTATCCGCCACAACCCATAAGTTTACACCACTATGGTGGCTGATATCGTTGCGGATACGACCAACCATAACATGATCTTTACCGCCCGCATCACGCACTTGTGTCGGGAAGTCATCACCGTGGAAGACTTCAATGCCTTCTGTTTGCTCAAGTAGATTAATGACTTCTTGTGCATCAATTGGAGAGCGAGTCTCAATGTGAAGCGCTTCAGCATGACCATAGAATACTGGCACACGCACACACGTTGGGTTTACTGTGATTGATGGATCGTTAAAGATCTTCTGTGTTTCCCACACCATTTTCATTTCTTCTTTGGTGTAGCCATTTTCCATCATCTGATCGATTTGCGGAATACAGTTAAACGCAATCTGTTGAGAGAATTGCTTCTTATCCGCTGGCAGACCGTTTAGAAGCTTAGCCGTTTGACCTGCTAGTTCGTCAATGCCCGCTTTACCCGCACCAGATACGGATTGGTATGTAGATACGTTAATACGCTCAATGCCCACCGCATCGTGAATTGGTTTTAGTGCCACCAGCATTTGAATGGTTGAACAGTTCGGGTTCGCAATGATGTTACGGTTACGAAACTCTGCAATCGCTTCTGGGTTTACTTCTGGCACGACAAGAGGAATGTCGTACTCGTAACGGAAGTGTGATGTATTGTCGATAACAATCACGCCTTCATCAGCGGCAATTGGAGCCCACTTGGCTGATAGCTCACCACCAGCAGAAAACAGTGCGACATGCGCTTGAGACCAATCGAACTCTTCTACGTTTTGAACGCGTACAGTTTTACCATTGAAGCGGTAAGTCTTGCCTTCGCTGCGCTCACTCGCGAGTAGGAAGATTTCGCCTACTGGGAATTTGCGCTCTTGAAGCACATCCAAAATTGTTTCACCGACCGCACCGGTCGCACCTAAAATGGCAACATTATATTGCTGGCTCATTGACTTACCTCAATCTGAAAACCTAGTTCTGCTAATGGAGCAAGGTTACATGTCTTGTTACCCACTAGCGTGACAGCGCTGTATTCACGGCGATCCCAGTAGTTTTTACGCATCAGGTCAAAAGCACCTGGCTTACTGATCTCACGACGGAAAAGAGCGTCATCTCTACGCACATCATAGATTAACTGCGTGATGTTATGCAGTGTTGCTTCATCCCAAGCTCTGTCCAATACCATAGTAGGAACAGGCGCGGTTGGCAGTAAATCGCTAGCATGCGCACGTAATTCGTTATTTAAGAACTCACAGTAGCTGTTGAAAATCATCGTCGTACCGCGAGCTTTCCCTTCCAAGCCGTAGCCTGCAACGTGAGGGGTTGCGAATGCTAGCAGAGGCAGAAGCTCCATATCAACCTCTGGTTCAAATTCAAATACGTCAAGCGCTGCGGTAAAACCGTCGTTTTTCAAAAGGCGTTGCTTCAATGCTTCGTTATCAACGATTGGACCTCGCGCGGCGTTAATCAAAATCTGATCACCACGAAGCGAGTTTAAAACCGTTTCATCAATTAAATGATGCGTTGGGTATGGGCCATCTTTGGTGATTGGCGTATGTAGTGTAATGATGTCTGAGCTTTCAATCAGTTCTGTCAACGGAGTAAAGCTACGAGGATCACCAGCCTCTTGTTTGAATGGGTCATTGATGAGAACTTTAATCCCCATGCCTTTCAAACATTTCTCTAGGTAGCTACCTACTTGGCCTGCACCAATAATACCTACCGTCTTGTCAAATACCGAGAAGCCTTGTTGCTGAGCGAGCACCATCATCACGCTGAACGCGTATTCCGCCACACCCACTTTGTTACAACCCGGCGCAGCGGTGAAGAATATACCTTTCTCTTTTAAAAGCGCTTGGTCGACATGATCCATACCTGCTGTTGCGGTACCAACAAACTTTAGCTTGTTTGCTTTGCTGATTAGATCGGCATTCACTTTGGTGACTGAGCGAATCATTAGGGCATCAACATCCACTAAATCATCAGCCGTCAGTGTACGACCTGGTTTTAGAATCACTTCACCGAGTTGGCTGAATAGCTCTTCAGCGTACGGCATATTTTCATCAACAATAATTTTCATAGCGCCAGCGTTTTAACATCCATTTGTATGAGTTCGTTTATTCGCAAGATGCGAAACTAAAACGATTGTGCCCTTTTCCCGAAAAATCTCAAGAAATAACCCTAATAAACCTCAAGGAGATTGGCTCCAAAGAAATCGTTTAACGGGAAGCAACGTAAAAAGCAGAAATTGAGAAAAGAAAAAGCCCGGCTAAATAGCCGGGCAAAGTTCCAGAACAAAAGGATCCTATCCCGCTCTCCATGGGATAGAGTCTGCGTCTGTTCGATCAGTGTGACTGATCAAGCTCTGGAAACTGGATTGTTGACGCTGTTCTCACTCACGTGGCGCGCCAACAAATTCAGTTAACCTTGGTACTTTTTAATAACCAAAGTTGCGTTTGTGCCGCCAAAGCCAAAGCTGTTTGACATTACGGTTGTTAACTCTGCATCACGTGCTTCTGTCACGATGTCCAGACCTTGAGCTGCTTCGTCCAAGTTTTCAATATTGATGCTTGGAGCAATGAAGTTTTTGTCTAGCATAAGTGTTGAGTAAATCGCTTCGTGCACACCAGCGGCGCCTAGTGCGTGACCAGTCATTGCTTTTGTTGCAGAGATTGCTGGGCTGTTCTCACCAAACAATTGTTGGATCGCACCAAGCTCTTTCACGTCACCAACTGGTGTCGACGTGCCGTGCGTGTTGATGTAATCCACACCGTCAACGTCTTGCATCGCCATCTTCATACAACGGATCGCGCCTTCACCTGATGGTGCTACCATGTCATAGCCATCTGAAGTCGCACCGTAACCTACGATCTCACCGTAGATTTTCGCGCCACGTGCTAGAGCGTGCTCAAGTTCTTCGATAACCAGCATGCCGCCGCCGCCAGAGATAACGAAACCATCACGGTCCGCATCATACGTACGAGATGCTTTGTCTGGAGTGTCATTGTATTTCGTTGACAGCGCACCCATAGCGTCAAACATCATGGTTTGAGACCAATCAAGCTCTTCACCGCCACCCGCAAAAACAATGTCTTGTTTACCAAGTTGAATAAGCTCCATCGCGTGACCGATACAGTGAGCAGAGGTAGCACATGCCGAGCTCATTGAGTAGTTCACACCACGAATCTTAAATGGCGTAGCAAGACAAGCGGAAACCGTAGAAGACATAGTACGAGGAACCATGTAAGGGCCAACTCGTTTTACGCCTTTTGCGCGCATCGTATCTGTCGCTACCGTTTGGTTGTATGCAGAAGCACCGCCAGAACCCGCAACGATACCGGTACGATCGTTTGAAACCTGATCCTCTGTAAGACCAGCGTCTGCGATTGCCTGCTCCATTGATAGGTATGCATAAGCAGCCGCATCACCCATAAAGCGCATCTGCTTACGGTCGATGTGTTCCGCCGGGTTGATTTTTAGGTCACCCCATACTTGCGAACGAAGACCGTGTTCTTTGAACTGCTCAGATGCAGTGATGCCAGATTTGCCCGCTTTAAGAGACGCTAGAACTTCTTCGACGTTGTTACCGATACTTGAAACAATACCCATACCGGTGATTACGACTCGTTTCATTATGACATTCCTATAATTCAAAAATCCGCTAGATGATAACTAAGATAGTCAACAAAAGTGGTCAGCTTTCCCATAAATTCGTACAATCGCCCCATTCTTACCGCGCCAAATCACAAATTTGCACCATTATGACTTCAATAAAAAACGCAGAACTTGGTTGGAACGAAGCTGGTACTCCGGTTTCAGACCAATTTGATGATGTTTACTTCTCTAACGTAAACGGTCTTGAAGAGACACGCTACGTTTTCTTAAAACAAAATCATCTCCCAGAAAGATGGCAGGAATTTGACCAAAGACGTTTTGTCATTGGTGAAACAGGATTTGGCACGGGATTAAACTTCTTAGCAGTATGCCAGTGGTTTAGTGAGTTTCGTCGTCAGCATCCAGACGCAGCATTGAAAGAGCTGCATTTTATTAGCTTTGAAAAATACCCGCTAAGCCAAGCGGATTTAAAGAAGGCGCATGAAGCTTGGCCTGAGCTAGCTGAGTACGCGGAAAAGTTACAAAAGCACTACCCTGTCGCCGTACCTGAGTGTCACCGCATTGTGCTTGAAGATGGCGCAATTACACTCGACCTTTGGTTTGGCGACATCAAAGACTGCATGCCGCAAGTCCCATACAACGAGCAAGGTTTGATTGACGCTTGGTTTTTAGATGGATTCGCGCCAAGTAAAAACCCAGAAATGTGGAACCAAAATCTGTTCAACAACATGGCTAAGTTAGCCAAGCAAGACTGTACAGTTGCCACTTTTACCGCAGCGGGCTTTGTGCGTCGAGGATTGAACGAAGCAGGCTTTGCAATGAAAAAAGTCAAAGGCTTTGGCACCAAGCGAGAAATGATCGCAGGTTCGATGGAACAACGCGAAAAACACTCGAACCATCTTCCGTGGTTCAATCGCATGGCGTCCAGCAATCTTGATTCGATTGCCATAATCGGAGGCGGAATTGCCAGCGCGGCGTTAGCGAAAACGTTGGTTCGTCGTGGCCAAAACGTCACGCTTTACTGCAAAGACACTCAACCAGCTGAGGGAGCGTCGGGTAATCGTCAAGGGGCCGTGTATCCATTGTTGAACGGTCCTCATACTGGTGTTTCGCGTGTGTTTGCGCCTGCATTTTTGTTTGCACGACAATTTATTGAACAAGCTGCGGAGTCGGTTACATTCGATCACGATTGGTGTGGTGTAACTCAGCTAATGTGGGATGAAAAATCTGCTGATAAGCTGGAAAAGATGCTTGCGGGTAATTTTCCTTCTGAATTGATTCAAAAACTGTCCGCCGAGGAAACTGCGAATACTATCGGATTACCTATCGATATGTCGTCTGTGCACTATCCAATGGGAGGGTGGTTGTGCCCTGCCGAGCTAACGCGTGGGTTAATCAAACAATTAGAACAGACATCGTTACTCTCAACGAAGTTTGAACATCACGTTGAAGCATTAAATTGGGATGAAGAGCATCAGCTTTGGACACTAACGGTCAATGGTCAAACATTTGAGCACTCAACCGTTGTGATTGCGAATGGCCATGAGTTCCAGACATTGAGCCAAACCGCTTCCCTGCCGATGGGACAGGTGAAAGGGCAAGTCAGTCATGCTCCGGCAACCGAAACGCTGAGTCAATTGAAAACGGTATTGTGTTACGACGGCTACATGACGCCTGTTAACCCAAACAATCAGCACCTGTGCATAGGCGCAAGCTACGATCGCTGTCACCTAGACTACGAATTTGATGAGAACGCTCAGAAGGATAACGCAGAAAAATTAGTTAAGTGCGTACCGAACCAAGAATGGCCAAAAGAGGTAGATATCAGTGGCAATCGATCTCGCCAAGGTATTCGCTGCGTGAGCCGAGATCACTTACCATTTGTCGGAAATGTGGGTGACTTTGAGACGATCAAAACGCAATACGCCAACTTACAAAATCAAAAAGCAGAAGAGGTAGAAACCGTTCATCAGTTCACTAACCTATTCTGCTTCTTAGGTTTAGGATCTCGTGGGCTGAGCTCTGCACCATTGTTAGCTGAAGTGTTGGCCTCGCAAATCTGTGGGGACCCGCTGCCATTACCTGTTGATGTATTGACCGAACTTCATCCAAGTCGAATGTGGGTTCGTAAACTAAGAAAAGGCAAAGCCATTACTGAGCTGTAAGAGTATCCTCTCGTTTACATTCCCGACGCAAATATGTGTCGGGAATCACTAACTCATTAAGTCACTCGTGTTGAAATTACTTCAGCCGTGCAATTGCCTGTTTCACTTGTTCTGCCACTTCCGGATTTACCGCCTCACCAGACTCCACGTCAAAGTTCTCGTAGAAGCTCGGCACAGATAGCGATGCTTTCACATCTGCTCCGAAAAATTGCGCGGAACCTGTTGCCGCTGCAAGAACGCTCTGTGCGCCACCCGGACCAGGAGAAGTTGCTAAGTAAACGACCGGCTTGTTTTGGAATACGTTGCGCTCAATGCGCGTCGCCCAATCAAATAGGTTTTTATACGCTGCTGGGTATGAACCGTTATGCTCTGCGAAGGAAACAACAATAGCGTCAGCCTCAGCCAAATCACGTAAAAATGCGACTGCACCTTCAGCTTGACCAATTTCTTTCTCTTTGTCTTCGCTAAACATCGGTACTTGATAATTGTTTAAGTCTAAAACGTTCACTTGAGCGTCTTCGACTTGGTTTGCTGCGTATGTAGCAAGTAATTTGTTGATTGAGGTAGAGCTGGTAGAAGCACCAAATGCGACAATTTTCATGGTTGTAATCCTTTGTTCACGTTTTATGCTAACCAGAATAAAAGTTGAACAGTTTCGCTACAACCACAAAAATTTTATGGAGAGGTTCGAATTTTTCGAAGTAGTAAATGACTTAGACTAATAAATGGAGAACGACGTTCGGAGATTAAGCCTGAGCCTGCAGTTCTTGCCACAAGTCACTGACGATCACGCGATCTGCTGGGCTTAATTCGGTACGAGCGTCTTCCAAACTGCTCTCAATGCGTGACTTCAGCTCAGTAATATCGCTAATGCCTTCTTCTTCACAAGATGCCGCAGACAAAGAGATGTGACCACGTAGATAACCACCAGCAAACAATTCATCGTCAGATGCTGTTTCAATTCGAGCATCAATCAGTTCCAGTAGTTTTTCTTCAAATTCAATAATCATGGTGTATCTCTGAGGTTATTTGAGGTTATTTAACGCAAAAGTCTGACGCTTCCAGCGGCTTGGTTTGGTAAAACGCACGCAGAGCATCCGAAAGCATTTTCACTCGCAAAGGCAAGCCAGCTTCCAAAATACCCAACACTTCTTTATGCACTTTCTGCATAAAGCCGAGCCTATCTGGTTCAAAATCGCCGTGTAGATTGTCACAACTCACCGTAAAAGGGAAGCCAGCACTTTGTGCCAGAATCCATTCATAAGCTTGCGGACGCACTTCAACTTTCTCAAACTCCGCTTGAACTTCTGCCGTGCGCCCATCAGGTTCATACCAATAGCCAAAATCTTCCAGCAAACGACGCTCTGGCCCTGCCACACACCAATGCGAGATTTCGTGTAATGCGGAGGCAATAAAAACCCCGAGCAAAAATAATCCGATGATGAGGATGTTCATCATCAGCAGGAAGATAAATAGGCTCATCACCACCTAACTCCAATTTCGTATTAAATTGGTCTAAAAAGGTGTCATTAAAAATAGTGATAAGGTCTTGGTATTCGTGGGTCATCGTCGAGTTTGTACTTCAGTTTGACATGCGCTGGGTATTGTCGCTGTTTTTATCTATAAGGTAAAGATGCTCCCACAGTTTTGGTTATTAGTTGAATTTATCTGAACATCGCTTTCTCCATATAATTTCTCATTCGTCAGCGTACTCATTTGCTACTACACTCTCGCCTTATTTTGATGCTGCTCAAACTGCTGTTTTTTAAGCGGTTTGATTACAGGCATGTTGCTGGTTTTAATCACTTTTTAAGAATGATAAAACCTTTTGTAAGTGTTGTTGCTGCGCCTACGATGATTCATGTAGAACGTAGTGACTTTTTACGTTGAGTGTCTCCCTATGTTGCTAAGTGTGTTGTATATCATTGGTATCACGGCTGAAGCCATGACAGGTGCGTTGAGTGCTGGTAGAAGAAAAATGGACTGGTTTGGTGTTATGTTGGTGGCCAGTGCAACGGCCATTGGTGGTGGCACCGTACGTGACATTTTACTGGGACACTACCCTCTTGGTTGGGTAAAAACCCAGAGTTCCTAGCAATCACGTGTGTTGCGGGTGTACTTACCACAGGCTTAGCGAAATGGGTGATTAAGCTAAAAGGTCTATTCATCCGCCTTGATGCATTAGGTCTAATCGTGTTCAGCATCATCGGAACTAAGATTGCGATGGGCATGGGCTTACACCCTGGGATCTGCATGGTTTCAGCGCTAGTAACGGGTGTATTTGGTGGGCTACTCCGCGACTTAATCTGTCGCCAAACACCGTTGGTGCTGCATGAAGAACTTTACGCTTCTGTCGCTCTTATCGCATCAGGAATGTACTTAGCGCTATTAGAATTTAATGTTCCCGATGTAACAGCCACTATCATTACACTGATCACCGGTTATATGCTGCGTATGGCCGCGGTACGTTTTAAGTGGCGTCTCCCTTCTTTCAATTTGGAAACGGAAGGCTCACTCCATTAATTTAAATCTAAACGCGTAATGAAAACACATTAAAAAGGCTGCTCATTGAGCAGCCTTTTGTCTCTTTATCAAGCTTATTTTTAAGCTTAAATCTTCGGTGTTTCAGTTGTTACGCCATGGTTTTGACCACGATGACGCAGCAAATGATCCATCACCACAATCGCTAGCATCGCTTCAGCAATTGGTACGGCACGAATACCCACACAAGGATCATGACGGCCTTTGGTGATCAACTGAGTTGGCTCACCTTCTTTTGTGATGGTCTCACCCGGAACTGTGATGCTTGATGTTGGCTTAAGCGCAATGTTAGCCACAATGTCTTGACCAGTTGAGATACCGCCAAGAATACCGCCCGCGTGATTACTGCCAAAACCTTCAGGAGCAAGCGTATCACGGTGTTGACTGCCTTTTTGGTTTACCACATCAAAGCCATCACCGATCTCAACGCCTTTCACCGCATTAATGCTCATTAGCGCGTGCGCGATGTCTGCATCCAGACGGTCAAATACAGGTTCACCAAGACCAACAGGCACGTTAGTTGCCACAACCTGAATTTTCGCGCCAATTGAGTCGCCTTCTTTTTTCAGGTCACGGATAAGTTGGTCAAACGCTTCTACCTTGTCCACATCTGGGCAAAAGAACGCGTTGTTTTCGATTTCGTTCCAATCTACCTTGTCGATAGAGACATCACCCATTTGTGACAAGTACGCGCGAATCTCAACACCAAACTCATCTTTCAAGTATTTCTTCGCGATTGCACCCGCCGCCACACGCATTGCGGTTTCACGAGCAGACGAACGGCCGCCACCTCGATAGTCACGGATGCCATACTTTTGGTGGTAAGTATAATCAGCATGACCCGGACGGAATTTATCTTTGATGTCCGAGTAATCTTTTGAGCGCTGATCGGTGTTTTCAATTAGCAAACCGATCGATGTGCCTGTGGTTTTGCCTTCAAAAACACCAGAAAGAATTTTAACTTCATCCGGTTCACGACGTTGTGTGGTGTAACGTGATGTGCCTGGACGACGGCGGTCGAGATCGATTTGCAGATCTGCTTCTGTAATTTCTAACCCCGGAGGACATCCGTCTACGATACATCCCAGTGCGATACCGTGACTTTCCCCGAATGTCGTCACTCGGAAATGTTGTCCGATACTGTTTCCTGCCATTACTTCCTCAAGTTTTTATCGCTACGCCCTCTCAAACCAGAGCGCAACTGCTTTCCAATTCTTCGTGGATTCATAGTGGCTTTATTACGTTTTGATGTAAAGAGTTAATATCGGCGAGTTATGCATAAAAAAACACCGAGCATAAAGCTCGGTGTTTTGACGTTTAGTGCAAGACCCTATTAGTCTTTGTACAGTTTGAACTCTTCGGCACACTCAACCAGCTGGTCACGCGTTAGCATGAATACGCCGTGACCACCGTTCTCAAACTCAATCCAAGTGAACGGAATCTGTGGGTACTGTTCCATCATATGAATCATTGAGTTGCCAACTTCACAGATAAGAATGCCGTTATCTGTTAGGTAGTCTGGTGCGTTTGCAAGAATACGACGCACAAGTTTTAGGCCATCCGTACCGGCTGCTAAACCAAGCTCAGGTTCGTGTGTGAACTCGTCTGGCAGGCTGTTCATGTCTTCTTCATCCACATATGGTGGGTTAGACACGATCAGGTTGTACTTCTCTTTTGGTAGGTCGCGGAACAAGTCAGAGCGAATTGGGAATACTTGCTGCTCCATGCCGTGATCTTGTACGTTTTGCTCCGCGACTTGTAGTGCGTCCGTTGATATATCAATCGCATCCACTTCAGCTTCAGGGAACGCGTGAGCACATGCAATTGCGATACAGCCGCTGCCTGTGCATAGGTCCATGATGCGCGCAGGCTCTTCCACCAACCAAGGTTGGAATTCTGCTTGAATCAACTCACCGATTGGAGAACGTGGCACAAGTACGCGCTCATCAACGAAGAATTCAAGACCGCAGAACCAAGCTTTGTTGGTTAGGTATGCAGTTGGTGTACGTTCATTGATACGTTTTACTACACGCTCAACAATACGCAGACGCTCGCTGGTCGTTAGGCGAGAGTTTAATACGTGCGGAGGCACATCAATCGGCAAGTATAAGGTTGGCAGGATAAGCTGAACCGCTTCATCCCACGCATTATCAGTACCATGACCGTAAAACAGGTTCGCTGCGTTAAAGCGGCTTACCGTCCAACGAATCATATCTTGAAGGGTATGCAGTTCCGATACCGCTTCTTCTACAAAAATCTTATCCAAAATTGCCTCCGAAAAGCGCTACAATACTGCCAATAAAAGTTTATTAATGAAATTGTTTACCTAATGAGCAAAAAAGACACCGAACACGATGACGATTTCGCCTTGTTTCAGGAAGCAGTACAGGGCGTAAAAAAGTTGCGACAGGATACCATAATCCAGCAAACCAAAAAAAAATACTAAGCAAAAAGAAATCAAGCGCTCCAACCGTGAAGCGAGTGATTCTGAGTTTTACTTCTCCGACGAGTTTGTCCCTCTCTTAAATGAAGATGGCCCAACTCGTTATGCACGTGACGACGTCTCCACTTATGAAGTTAAACGTCTACGTCGCGGCGTGTATGTACCGGACGTATTCCTCGATATGCACGGCATGACACAACAAGAAGCTAAACGCGAACTTGGTGCGATGATCGCCTACTGCGTCAAAAACGAGATTCACTGTGCGTGTGTGCAACATGGCATTGGTAAACACATCCTGAAACAGAAAGCGCCACTTTGGTTAGCACAACACCCAGACGTAATGGCTTTCCACCAAGCGCCACTAGAATTCGGCGGTGATGGTGCGTTGTTAGTTTTGCTCTCGATTCCAGAAAAGTAACTAGCTCACTGTAGAAGCAATTAAACAAAAAGGCAGGAAATTTCCTGCCTTTATTCATTCTATATCTAATGTTTAAATGCTTATTTGGTTTCGACGCTTATGGCGTAATATGCCACAGCACTTCGCCGTTTTGCGTTTGTAGATCGTATTCAATACACACTAGACCTGATGTAGGAAACATCGGTGGTGCCATGTCTTTTACAAACTCTGAAGTGAGATAACCAACCAAAGGCAAGTGAGAGACAAGCAGAAGCGAGTCTAGTTTTTCCACTTCAATCAATGCACTTGCAAAATCAAATACATGCTCAGATTGGCCGTAAGGTGTAATATCCTCACAAGTTTCGATGCTTTTTGCAGCAAAATACTCGCTGATCTCTTGCCAAGTTTGTTGAGCTCTAATGTACGGACTCACCAACACTTTATCGAATTGCGCAAAACCTTGTTCTTTACAGGCTCTCGCAACCGCTTCTGATTCGACTCTGCCTCTTGGGGTCAATTGTCGTGCTGCGTCTGAATCTGCAAAATGCTCGGCTTCGCCGTGACGCATGATGAATATTTTCATGTTATTTCCTAGGGATAGCTAACGCTACCAAAAGGTTGACTGCTATCTTTATTAGATAGACGGGGCTAACTTTAATAATGACGAAACAAAAATACTGATATAATTATCTGTTCATTATACCAATTCGCTTGCTAAAGATAGCGACTTTCTTAACAATCTATTAAAAAGAAATGTACTCAGTTCATCACAGTATTTAACTGTGCTATGAGTTCAGGGCATTCATTCAAACAGTTCTTCCCCATACGCAAACGCGATGGGCCTGTGCAGAAGTCTACGAATAACAAAAATACGGCAAGCAGTATTTGTCGAAACGCAAACTTTGCGCCCCCTAGCTAGGGGTTCATAATTACTGTAATGCGAAATCTGGAGACGCATCGTGCATCTAAGTCCTAACGATTCAAATCAATACCGCTACATTACCTTGAGCAATGATCTGCGTGTACTGCTGATTCATTCCGAGACAGCTCAACAGTCAGCAGCTGCTCTAGCAGTGAACGTTGGACACTTCGACGACCCAAAAGATCGCCAAGGTCTGGCACACTATTTAGAACATATGCTTTTTTTGGGTACGGAAAAATACCCTAAAGTGGGCGAGTTTCAAAGTTATATTAGCCAGCATGGAGGAACAAATAACGCTTGGACGGGTACTGAGCACACTTGTTTCTTTTTTGATGTTACTCCGAATGCCTTTGAAAATGCCTTAGATCGATTTAGCCAATTTTTTACCGCACCATTGTTTAACGAAGAAGCTTTAGACAAAGAACGCCAGGCTGTCGACTCCGAATACAAACTCAAACTTAATGACGATTCTCGCCGCCTGTATCAAGTCAACAAAGAAGTCATCAATCCAGATCACCCTTTCTCTAAGTTCTCAGTCGGCAACCTAGATACATTAGGTGACCGAGATGGTAAATCCATCCGCGACGAAATTGTCGAGTTTCACCACTCTCAATACTCTGCCGATCTCATGACGTTGACGCTCTTTGGGCCACAGTCGCTCGATGATCAGCAAGCGTGGGTAGAAGCCATGTTTGCCAATATCCCAAACCACCACCTTCGTGGAAAATCGATTGATGTCCCCATTAGCACCAAAGAAAGTACCGGAATTTTAGTTCAAGTTGAACCAATCAAAGAATTTCGAAAACTCATTCTCACCTTCCCAATGCCGGGAATGGATAAGCACTACGGCGTTAAACCACTCTCTTACTTCGCGCATTTACTCGGCTATGAAGGCGAAGGCAGCTTAATGCTCCAGCTAAAAAATGAAGGCTGGATTACGTCACTTTCTGCAGGAGGCGGCGCTAGTGGTAGCAACTATCGAGATTTTACGGTTAGCTGCACACTCACCCCGCTGGGTCTCAACCACGTTGACAACATCATCCAAGCGGTTTTTCAATACCTCTCGATGATCAAACAAGACGGGCTAGATGAATGGCGCTATCTCGAAAAACAAGCGGTGCTTGAGTCGGCGTTTCGTTTCCAGGAACCATCTCGACCAATGGATTTGGTTAGCCATCTTGTTATCAATATGCAGCATTATCAGCCAGACGATACCATTTATGGCGACTACAAAATGGCGGGCTATGATGAACAACTGCAGCGTTCGTTGCTGCAATACTTAACCATCGATAATGTCCGCGTAACCCTGATTGCAAAAGGACTGGAATACAATCGTACTGCCGAATGGTACTTTACTCCGTATTCCGTCACGCCTTTTAGTGATGAGCAACGCCGCTTCTATCAACAAATCGATCCAAGCTGGCAGTTCGTCTTACCAGAAAAGAACCCTTATATTTGCTACGATCTCGATCCCATGCCGTTCGAAAATGGTGGTTCACTACCAGAGTTAATTGAAGATCTCGAAGGCTTCCGACTTTGGCATTTACAAGATGATGAATTTCGCGTGCCAAAAGGCGTTGTATATGTCGCTATCGACAGCTCTCACGCTGTTGCATCACCGAAGAACATTGTCAAAACTCGCCTATGTGTCGAGATGTTCCTCGACTCGCTAGCAAAAGAAACCTATCAAGCTGAAATCGCAGGGATGGGTTACAACATGTACGCTCACCAAGGCGGGGTTACCTTAACCCTCTCAGGGTTCAGCCAAAAACTGCCTCAATTGTTGGAAATGATCCTGCACCGTTTTGCTTCTCGAGATTTCAGCCCTGCACGCTTTGAAACCATCAAGCAGCAACTGTTACGTAACTGGAGAAATGCTTCACAAGATCGTCCTATTTCACAGCTGTTTAACGCACTTACAGGGCTACTTCAACCCAATAACCCGCCTTTCGCAACCTTAGTCGAAGCGCTAGAAGAAATCGAAGTCGATGAACTCTCGGTATTCGTTGAATCAATTCTTGCAGAGCTGCACGTTGAAATGTTTGTTTACGGAGATTGGCAGCGTCAACAAGCGCATGACATGGCGACGACCTTAAAGGATGCCCTAAGAGTAAAAGAGCAGCGTTATGAAGAGGCGCTCCGCCCACTCATCATGCTGGGAAAAAACGGCAGTTTTCAACGTGAAGTACATTGTAACCAGCAAGATTCGGCGGTCGTTATTTATCACCAGTGTGAGGATATTGAGCCTCGTAGCATTGCTCTATACTCATTGGCGAACCATCTCATGTCGGCAACTTTTTTCCACGAGATCCGCACAAAACAGCAATTAGGTTACATGGTGGGCACTGGCAATATGCCACTTAATCGTCATCCGGGTATTGTGCTTTATGTGCAATCACCCAATGCTGCGCCTGCCGAGCTGGTTACCTCAATCGATGAGTTCTTAAATGCCTTTTATATGGTGCTGTTAGAACTGAACGATTACCAGTGGCATAGCAGTAAGCGCGGCTTGTGGAATCAAATAGCGACGCCGGACACCACACTGCGAGGTCGTGCTCAGCGTCTTTGGGTTGCAATAGGAAACAAAGACACCGAGTTTAACCAACGTGACAAGGTACTTGCTGAACTGAAGAAATTGACCCGAGCAGACATGATTCGCTTTGTCGTTAATGAGTTGAAACCTCGCACGGCAAACCGATTGGTCATGCACTCTCAAGGGCAATCGCATTCGGACGCTCCGCGCATCCACTTAGGGCAAGAAATTGGATCGATTGAAGAGTTCCAACTTAGGCCAAAAGATTGCGGCTTAGGATGATCTAATTGCGCAGTAATAAAATTATCGATTAGTAAGTATATACCTACAAACCAATGAGGTTGTGGGTCTCATAAATAGAATCGACACCATAATTGGCAGAAAATTGAAATTACGCCATTGCGGCTTATGCTCTAATTACCACACTAAAAATAAATTAATGAGGTAATCATGAAAAAAGCACTACTACTTGCGGCTATTTTACTGCCACTGGCATCTGCACACGCTGAAATCTCGGTGAAAGGTGATGGCTTTGAGCTAAGTAACGACTGTGTCCGCCTAAGCGGAGACAATGTTTCTATCAAATCAGATGATTGCTCTTCAAAACAGTGGAAAGATAAAGACAACAAAGGCAACAGCAGCGTTCACGGGGACGACAACCCAGGTAAAGGCCACAATAAAGATAAGAAAGACAAGAAGAAGTAACTATTTCTTATTTATGAAAAAGGCTTGCCACTGGCAAGCCTTTTTCTTTATCGAAGCAACGTTTAATAGAATGTGGTTCCTTCTCCAGCTCGAGTAAGCAAACCATCACACGGTGCGTAACGATCGCCATACTTCGATGCAAACTCATTCATTTTCTCAACCAGTTCTTTAATGCCAAACTGATCCATATAACGGAATGGACCGCCCAAGAATGGAGGGAAACCAATGCCAAATATTGCACCAATATCACCATCACGTGGCGAGCGAATGATGCCGTCATCCAAACAACGTACCGCTTCATTCAGCATTGGTAGTACACAGCGCAACGCAATATCGTTATCGCTCAGCTTAGATTCAGGATCGAGCTTAAGCAGCTTGTAGATAGATTTATCGACTTCTTTCTTCTTACCTTTGTAAGTGTAGAAACCTTTCCCGCTCTTACGTCCTTTGCGACCGTCATTCAATAAGATATCGAACACGTCCGGGCCTTTGAATCGCTCACCTAACTCGTTGACTAGAATCGGCATGATCTTCGCGCCAATGTCGACACCGACTTCATCCAGTAAGGTAATCGGGCCGACAGGGAAACCAAAATCAAGCAACGCCGTATCAATCTTTTCGATCGGTTCGTTAGCCAGCAGAATATGCGCCGCTTCGTTCATGTATGGCGCAAGAATGCGGTTCACGTAAAAGCCCGCTTTGTCTTTCACTACGATCGGGGTTTTACCTTGCTTTTTAGCAAGTGCAACGACTGTTGAAATGGTTTCATCTGATGTCGTTTCATGCGGAATCACTTCCACCAACGGCATTTTTTCTACCGGGCTGAAGTAATGCAAACCCACTACGTTTTCTGGACGCTCCGCTTTTTCCGCAATTTTGTGGATTGGTAACGAAGAAGTATTAGTCGCAAAGATGGTTTCCGGCTTGGCATTCGCTTCAATATCCGCCACCATTTTTTGTTTAAGATCTAAGTCTTCAAAAACGGCTTCAATTACGACATCAATATGATTAAAGCTGGTAAAGTCGACACCGCCAGACAGTTGCAACATTTTCGCTTGCAGATCGGCTTTTGATAGAATGCGACGTTTACGCTGTTTCTCGAATAACTTGTAGTTGTAGTTGAGTGCGTTTAGAACGCCATCGTTGCTGACGTCTTTGATGCGAACAGGTACCTTCGCTTTTGCAACAGACACATGGCTGATTCCTGCGCCCATCAAGCCACCGCCAAGCACGCCAACTTTATGAACTGGCGCGGGTTTCGCATCCGTACCATTTTCTTTCTTCATTTCCGTTGTCGCAAAGAAGATAGAACGAAGCGCTTTTGACTCTGAGCTCATCACAAGCTCACCGAAGCGTTTCGCTTCAAGCTCTTGTCCTTGGGCGAAACCTTTCTCTAAACCATGCTGAATAACGTCTAAAATCGCGACCGTTGCAGGATAGTTACCACGGGTTTTCTGATTGGTTTTCTTCGCTGCCTGTTCAAACACAAACTTGCGCCCTAACCCGCTACCCGACATCACTTTTTCTTTCGTCGATAGCTTTTTCGTACCCTTGTTTTTACCTTTGTCGATAAACTGTTTTGCTACGTCGAGCAAAATGGTGTCAGGGACACAGGCGTCAACCACACCCAGCTTTTTAGCTTTCTTTGCGCGAAGCTGTTTACCCGTCAGGATCAAGTCCAGTGAAGGTAACAGGCCAATCAAACGCGGCAGACGCTGCGTACCGCCGGAACCTGGCAGCAATCCAAGCTGTACTTCTGGTAGGCCTAAACGCGTTTTATCTGAATCCGTACAAACACGATAATCACATGCAAGAGCAAGCTCTAAACCACCGCCCAAACATGGACCGTGAATAGCGGCAACCACAGGATATGGTAAGTCCGATAGCTGCTGGAATAGCTCTTGACCTTGCCTCGCTAATGCTTCTGCTTCACTTGCGGTCGTGCACGCTTCTAGCATGCGAACATCGGCCCCCGCGACAAAGTTGTCCGGTTTTAGGGAATGAATGATCATCCCTTTGATGCCACTGGCGTCTTTTAGCTGAGCAAAGATTTCTTTCATTTCATCAGCAAAAGCCGCCTGTAGCGTATTCATTTTTTCATTAGGTACGTCAATCGCTAACCAAGCAATATTCTGCTCATCAACTTTTAGACTAAATGCTTTTTGCTCGCTCATTACTCAACCTCCAGAATCATTGCTGCACCAAGACCGCCAGCTGCACATGCGGTATTCAATGCAATACCGCCACCACGGCGTTTCAGTTCACGTAGGGTTTGCGTCATCATTCGTGCACCTGTCGCCGCGAATGGGTGACCGTAAGCGATTGAGCCACCAAGCACGTTAAACTTATCCATGTCGATTTCACCGATCGCTTTCGAACGACCTAGATTTTCTTGAGCAAACTTATCTGAAGCAAACATCTTCACATTCGCCAATGCTTGCGCAGCAAACGCTTCGTGCATGTCGATCAACGTCAGATCAGACAATTCCAAGCCTGTATTTTCTAGCACTTTCGCTGTGGCATAAGTCGGTCCCATCAGCATGTCCTTTTCCACACCGATCGCTGAAAATGCGTAGCCACGTATGTAGCCAAGAATCTCCATGCCAAGCTCTTTCGCTTTACCTTCGCGCATCAACATCACTGCCGCACCACCATCAGTCAGTGGCGTACTGTTAGCTGCCGTAACACTGCCATACTGGCGATCAAAGGCAGGTCGAAGTTTCGCGTACCCTTCTACGGTTGAGTCGTGACGGACATTGTTGTCTTCCGAAATCCATTTTTTGTATGGTTCTGGAAAAGCCGTCATCACTTCACCTTGGATCTTACCTTCTTTCCAAGCTTGGGAAGCCAGCGTATGAGAGCGATGTGCAAGCGCATCCTGCTCTGCACGAGAAATACCATGCGTCTTTGCCATTTGCTCCGCAGTTTGTCCCATCGACAAGCCCGTCGAGTATTCGGCTACTGCAGGAGGCACTGGCATAAGGTCTTTAAAGCTCAAGTTTTTGAGGATGCTAAGCTTCTGACCCATTGTTTTTGTCTTACTTAGAGCAAGCAGATTAGCGGCCAGTTTCTTAGATACGCCAATAGGCAGGACGGAAGAAGAGTCTGCACCACCAGCAATACCGATATCGATGGTTCCCGCCATGATGCTTTCTGCGACATTGACCGCCGCTTGAAAACTCGTTGCACACGCACGAGTCACACTGTAAGCATCAGTATGGATGTTCATACCGGTGCCTAACACGATTTCTCGTGCGATGTTTGGCGCTTCAGGCATTTGTACTACTTGTCCAAATACCACTTGTTCGATTAACTTCGGATCAATATCTGTTCGAGCAAGCATTTCGCTTACTACCATTTTCCCTAAATCGACCGCTGGCACTTGGCTAAATTCCGTGCTTTGACGAGCAAAGGGAGTTCGAAGCCCCGCGACAATAGCGACACGCTCACCATTGCGTGTTTTTACTTCCTGCTTGCCCATTGTTTCTCCTTAAATACAAGAGGTCTGACCTGATACATTGTAATGAATTTGTTAAATTTATCAAACATGCGTTTAAATAAACGTGAAGCAAGTAGATCAATTACTCTACTTCTTTGATTCTTATGCGATTAATAATGATTAACTATAGAGAGTTAAAACGGTAAGAGGTATACGGAAGGTAAAATCGAAGCAAAAAAAAACCACACATAACTGTGTGGTCGGAATATCTATAAAACAATTAACTTACGCCAATTGAAAATTAATCAGTTTCCTGATTAGGAGAAAGTAAAGTCAGCCTTCAAAAGGAAGTGTCATCTTGCTCAACATGTTAGTCGCAATGACTAACGAGATGACAAGATGTACTATAACCCCTTCACTGCTTGATATTTTGAAATAGATCAATTTTATAGTGATTTTACGAGCTTTAAGCACATCTAAAAGGCTCAGCGATGCAAACCGATTCAAAAATTCACCGCTAGCAGTCTCTTTTTATGTCCCATCGAATGAACTTATCCAAACCATTGATTACTAATGATGATATTGTTAACAATCTTTACCAATTCATGTTCGATGATATTTGGCATTTGCGTATACACTTTTAAGTAACCACATAGCTTATTGTGTCAGAGGTTATCTACGACACACGCTCAACCGAAACCGCGAGGCTATTGAAAAGTAAAGTCATGCTCAGAACAAATAAGAAACTCACAGAGCGAGGATGGAGGCTCCTGTGGCCATATTAAAAATGTTTGGAAAGAAAAATTCCAACAGTCCGGTCAACTCTGATATGGACAAGCAAAGAAAATACGAAGCGCTCGTCCGAGGGTACCATCGTGACTTATATCGCTACGCATACTGGTTGTGCAAAGATAAAGCGATAGCGGAAGATCTAGTTCAGGAAACCTGTCTTAGAGCTTGGAAGTCACTCGATAGTCTCCAGGATGAAAAAGCAGCCAAGTCTTGGCTCATCACCATATTGAGACGAGAAAATGCGCGCCGCTTCGAACGTAAACAATTTGATTTAGTTGATATCGATGATTACGGCAATGATGCTAAAGTCAGCGATGACCCACATCATCAGCAAGAATGGCTGCAAGCGCAGATCATGAAACTCGATGTTGAATACCGCGAGCCTTTATTTCTCCAAGTTGTCGGTGGTTTCAGCGGAGAAGAGATTGGCGACATTCTTGATTTAAATAAAAATACAGTGATGACTCGATTATTTCGCGCTCGTAATCAACTCAAAGAGATGTTGGATTCTCAAGATACTAAGAGAGGACAAAAGAATGGATGATTTAGAATTTCGTCGTCGTATTTTGTCGGATCCAAAACAAAAGGATGAAGAGATTCTGCAAGCTTTAGCTGGTAGCGACGCCAACAATAAGTTTGTTGATGACGTTTTGGATCTCGACGTAAAAATTAAACAAGCCATGAATGTGGATGTACCTGAAGATCTCGCTGACAAGATTTTATTTAGTCAGACGTCGAGTGCACTTGATGAAGAGAAGGTCGCCAAACCAAACTTTGTGCGCAAAGCAATGGCACTTGCCGCTTCTATTGCGTTCACCGCAGGATTATTAGTTGGTCAAGTAAACTGGGGAAATGTTTTGGTGTCTCCAGCACAAGCCAGTTTAGCTGATACCGCGATGAAACACGTTATTCATGAAGAACCTTTTGTTCGTCATCTTGATGAGGATGTACCGAGCTCGCAAATTAATGCGAAAATGTCGCCATTTCATTACCAGTTTAGTGAAAACTTTCCATATCACGTTTACTACCTAAACCACTGCGGTTTTGGCGAATCCAATGCGGTGCATATGGTGTTCCAAGGTCCAAAGGGGAAAGTAACGTTATTTATTACTGGGATTCCGAGCAAACAAAGTACCGACTTTAATAAGGATGGCATGACCGGAATCGTTCAGCCCGTCGGGAGTTCAAGCCTGATTTTAGTCGGAGAAGAAGGTGAAAATATTGATGCTATCGCTACGACTCTTGCATCAATGATTAAACCGATGTAATAACTTCGACGATTTCCAGCATTCGAAAAGTTAAATGCCGCTAAATGATCTTATTTAGCGGCATTTTTGTATAAATAGAACACAAAACATTCACGACAGACATGGCATTTAGAGTTTAAACTCTAAATTATGCATTTTAAGTGCAATTTCCCGTCTTTTAGACATCATTTCTGCAATTTTTATTCAATTTTATCCAATGGTCGGATTTGTCCAAGCAACTATTGATACTACTATCTGCGCCACTGAGCAAAAGCTCAATTTATCGTCCAAAGAGACGAATCTAATAAGGAAAAACAAATGACTCAGAACACGCGTCTAGTTTAAAAAGACTCTCCTAGCAGTAACGGTAGCTTTTGCCTCAGGTCAATCGATGGCAGCGGGTTTCCAAATCAACGCTCAATCAGCAACTGGCATCGGCCGTGCATTTGCTGGTGATGCAGTAATCGCAGATAATGCAGCAGTAATGGCTCGTAACCCAGCAGCAATGGCTCTATTTGATAAAATGGAACTTTCGCTAGGTTTCGAAAGCATTACTTCAATGATTGAAGTGAAAGATGCGAAATATTGTGGTTCAACGTGCCAAGTAGCACCAACACTATTCAAGCCTGTCGACTCAAACTATGACGACGCTGGCGATACTTCTATTGCACCGAACATTCATCTAATCGTTCCTGTAAATGACAAGTTTGCATGGGGCGTAAACGCATACTCTAATTTCGGTACTAAGACAGAATTCGACAATAGCTTTGCGGCAAAAGAATATGGCGGCTTAACTGATGTTAAGAGCGTAAACTTTGGCCTTGCAGGTTCTTACCGTCTCAATGAACAATGGAGCTTTGGTGCTGGTTTAGATTTAATCTACGGCCAAGGTACAATGAAGCGTGAACATGCTGCAATAGGCACACTTGTCGATGTAGACGAAGCTGATGGTTGGGCTGTAGGTTTCAATGTTGGTACTGTGTACGAGCTAGATGAAAACAATCGATTTGGTCTTGCATACCGCCATAGCCCAGAAATGGAAGCAAAAGACGATAAAGGTCAAAAAATCACACTACCTTTACCAGATATGGCCGAGTTCTCTGGCTTCCACAAAATCCAAGACACTAAGTTTGCTGTACACTACAGCATCCAATACATTGGCTGGGAAACTTTCGATCAAATTGAATTCTCTAACTTAAAAGGCTCTCCTCTTGGCTCATCGTACGATAAACAGTACCAGTGGCAAGATGGTTGGCACTACTCGATTGGTGGTACATATTACCTAAGTAATAACTGGACACTTCGTGCTGGTTACATGTACGACACGAGCGCTCAAGCTGACTTAACGTCTGTTTCCGTTCCTGACTCAGATCGCCAATGGTTCTCTACCGGCTTTACTTATCACATTGATAGTAAATCAAATGTCGACTTTGGCTTTACGTACCTAATGGGTAAAGATGTTGAGGTAAATGAATCAACACCAAACCCAATGTACAACCCAGGTGACGCTCAAAGCCCTCAAAATATCTCGAGCTTGTCAGCAACAACACGCGCTGATGCAATTCTATTCGGCTTACAATACAGCCGTAGCTTCTAAACGCTTCGCTGTTAGTTAGTAGAAAAATACTTTATATAAAAGGCTGGATTTCCAGCCTTTTTTCATATCTGCGATTTATTGCCCACTCAATTTGAGTGAACACGTGTATCTAAATCTCACAATTAGGACGCACAGCTGTTCGCTGAATTTCGTTTACAAGCCTTTCACAGTTAGATTATTAAACCACCCAAGCAACACTTGAAAGAATAATATTCCAAATGACTACTTATGTTGGATTTTCATTTCTAAAGTAAAAACTCTACCTTTAAACTTTCGTCCCACGTTATAAACAAATCAGCGAACATTCGAATGAAAACCAACAAGACTCTTCTATCAACAGCAGTGGCATTAAGCCTACTTGGCACAACGGGCATGGCTAACGCTGCAGGTTTCCAACTTGCTGAATATTCTGCAACAGGCCTAGGTCGAGCATATGCTGGTGAAGCAGCAATGGCTGACAACGCAAGTGCACAATGGCGTAACCCAGCAATGCTAACTTATTTGGAAGGCACTCAAGTGTCCGTTGGTGCAATCTATGTGAACCCAAATATTGATATTGAAGGTGATGTAAACTTCCACGGTAGTACTTCTTCTGCATCTTCAGATGATTTCGCACATGATGCAATCATTCCAAACTTCTACCTATCACACCAATATAATGAGAAATTCGCGATTGGTTTGGCATTTGGCACCAACTACGGCATGGAAACCGATTTAGGTAAAGGCTTTGGTGCATCACACTTCGGTAACGAAGCAAGCGTAACGACAATGGAAGCGAACTTAAACGCAGCTTACAAAGTCAATGAATCAATCAGCGTTGGTGGTGGTATCCGTTACATCATCGGCGAAGGCAGCTTTGGCGCAGCAGCACCTAAGAATAACGTTGTAGGACAGCACCCTGTCACTGGCGATCCTATCAGTGTTCCTCAAGGTACCGCTCTAAAATACATGGAAGGTGACGATACCGCTTGGGGCTGGCAAGTTGGTACTGCATGGCAGATCAATGAAAATAACCGTATCGGCTTCGCGTACAAATCTGAAGTTGAACTGAAGCTTGAAGGCCATGCTGAAGGTCTAGGTTTTGGCTTCGGTACTAAGCTTTCACAACTACGTGACAACGGCTACATGTACCTAAACCTGCCCGCAACGGCTGAGTTGGCAAGCTTCCACCAAGTAACAGACCAACTTGCGTTACACGCAAGCTTTAACTGGACGGATTGGAGCTCTTTCGAGAAATTGGAAGCACGTCTAGATACCGCTGGCACGCATATGGTTAAAGTAGAAAACTGGGAAGATAACTACCGCTTTGCTGTTGGTGCTACTTACCAGCTTGATCCTAAGCTAGCGTTACGTACTGGTATTGCGTACGATACTTCAGCTGTAAGCGATAAAAACCGTACGATCACTATTCCAGAAACTGACCGTACTTGGCTAAGTATTGGCGCAACGTACGATTGGACGAAAGACTTCAGCCTAGACGCTGGCTTCACCTATATTTTTGCGAAAGACGCACCAATCGTTGAGTCTCGTGGTTACAAGTCAGACGACACTGCAGAACAAGTCGGCGGCCAATTCGTAGGCGAAACTACGGGTAATGTTTGGCTAATCGGTGTTCAAGCAAACTACCGCTTCTAACCGAGCTGCAAAATACAAAAAAGGCTTAGCATCAGCTAAGCCTTTTTTCATTTGTATATTGTAAAGAACAGCGCTTAAAAGTCTTCTAGGTATTCGTCTAAATACTCTTCTTCTTCGATGTTAACTTCTTCCACCGTTTCAACTTCTGCTTTAAAGTTTTGACGCTGAATATAAACATCGCGAGTAAGAATGTATGGATCCGGCGACGAGTCTAACTGTGCTTCTTGCGGTACTAATAAAGCACGCTTCTCCATGCCTTCAAACGCCCACTTACCCAAACTCGCCCAGAAGTTGAGGTAAGAGAGGGGTAAATACGTACTATCTACGGTATCTGTCACTTCACGTAAGGTATACGGGCCATAACCTGGAATCATGAAGTAAGGGCCATTTCCAACACCATAGTGGCCTACTGCATCACTGAACGCTTTCTCGTCGTACTTCGTAATACCCGCGGCACTTGCAATATCGAATAAACCGAAAATACCAAACGTCGAGTTAATCCAAAAACGGTTAAAGTGGTCCACGGCTTTCGTGCCGTTACCCATGACTAAGTTATTAACCATGCTGGCTGGCTCATCTAAGTTCGACAAGAAGTTAGCGATACCGGAACGAATAGGAACTGGCGTGTATTCCACATACGCAAGTGATACAGGACGAACCAAATACGGATCTAAATATTCGTAGTTGATTTCCCACATGGTTCGGTTAAAGCCTTCCAACGGGTCATACACATCAGAAGTCGTTTGATTTGTTTCTTGTCCTGTTACTGCTTCATCAGGCGCACTTGAACAGCCAACCAGTCCAACTGCAAGCAGTAACAAGAAGGTAGATTTACCCTTGTTATACATTTTATTTTCCATAACGACTATTAATGTACCTAAGTCACCCAATGAACAGTTGTACGTATGTTGAGCAGTATACGTAGTAAAGATGACTCAGATATGGGAATAAATAAAGGCCAGCAGTCGCTGGCCTTCGGTATTCTACTCGATCGTTTAGAGTCATACCACTAAAGGCAACTGACTCTACCTCGTTGTCATGTTTCAGAGACAGATGTTAACAATTAATACTGCTGATCAATGGTCACTTCTACTGGTGCGCCAAATTCAACGACGTCACTTTCTCCGTGCCAATCTTGATCACGCGTTGCTACGTTACCGTCAGAGTCCACACGCACACGGACGATTAACTTGTCGAGTGAAGATAGTTTTTGACCCTGCATCATGGCATTACCATCATCTAATACGACTGTACGAGGGAAAGTACCCAGCGGATAGCGAGCTGCCGCAACAGGCATTGGTGAGCCATCTGCACGATGTACCGACACAATCAGAACTGCGTTTGGATCCAACTGAGCATTTGGTGCCACATTAATTGTCACAGCAACACTCTTATCCGGTGAAACCGCTTCGCCCATTTGCTTACGAGCACTCTCAATACTGCGTGACAACATCTCGTAGCGGCTATCTTCTGGACCAATCATTTGCTGCATGATTCCCCAGTACTTGATGGCTGCCGGGAAGTCTTGACGCTCAAACGCATCGAACGCTAACAAAGAAAACACACGCAGATCGACATAGTCTTGCTGCATCAGCTTGCCGAGTAATGAGCGAGCCGTCGCTTGATCCATTTCCTCTTGAGACAGCATCAGAGCTTGTGCGTAACCCAACATCACATCAGGATCTTTGGGCTCTAGGCGATATGACTTTTCCATCGCATCGATAGCAGTCGTGACATCACGATTTGCTAACGCAATACGACCTAGCAGTAACCAACCTGTCGAGTCTTCCGGCTGGTAATGTAAGCGAGTTCGAAGGGCAAGGGTCAAATCCGCCATTTCATCGTCACTCAACGGCTCAGAAGAAGCCGACATCAGCTTTTTCGATAACTCAGGTAGATTTGCAGACACTTCTTGCCATTGAACAATATCGTCTGACGCGCCAAATTTGTAATACAAGCCATAGCTCAACGCCACCGTCAGAATTACCGATGGAACTAAAACCGCGATTGGTGAAACCTTGGTTTCCTTTTGCGCTTTATCACCCGGAATATCGTCAAGGAGAGACTGCTTTAGATCAGAAATCAGTTCGTCTTCGCTCTCCACCAGACCTTCGTCAGTTTCTTCTGCAAGTTCAGATAAACGGTCTTTATAGAAAGCCTTGTTGAGCTCATCGCGTAACACGTCATCATTGTTCGCTTTTTGTTTAAGCAGCGGCAAAGCCACCAGCGCACAAGCAATAAGCGTAAGAGCAACGGTGGAAATCCAAAATAGTGTCATTACTTCTTATCTCCGTTGTTCTCTTCTTCAAGCAATGCTTTTAAACGAGCCTCTTTTTGCTCATCCCATTGCTCGTCACTGCTCGCTTTTGCCTTAACTTTAGATTTACGGCTACGCAGCACAATTAAACCAAAACCACCCAGTACTACAGCGAGTGGCCCTAGCCACAAAATCGCAGTCGCAACCGTAAATGGTGGGTTGTAAGTCACGAAGTTACCGTAACGGGCGATCATGTAATCAACAATCTCATCTTTGGACTTACCTTCTTTGGTCATTTCGTACACCTTATGGCGTAAGTCTTGAGCAAGTTCAGCGTTAGAATCCGAGATCGTGTTGTTCTGACATTTAGGGCAACGGAGCGTATGGCTTAGCTCTTTGAACTGCTGTTCTTGTTCCAAGTTATCGAACTCGTACACCTCAATGGCAGCGTGAGCAGCAAGAGATAATGTCATGGCAGCAAAAACTGCAAGGATCAGCTTTCTCATTGCTTCGCCTCCTCAACCAATTTGTTGTAAAGCGGCTCCAGTGTTTCTGACCAATTACGTGGGTTAACATCCCCCACATGACGATAGCGAATCACACCATTTGCATCAATAATGAATGTTTCTGGTGCACCATAAACGCCAAGGTCAAGACCAAGCATACCGCTACCATCAAATAGGCTAATTAAGTAAGGGTTGCCGAGATCATTCAACCAACCTACCGCTTTGTTACGATCATCTTTGTAATTCATACCGATAATCTTAACGCCCTTACCCGCCAATTCGTTTAGGTATTTATGCTCTGCATAACACGTTGGACACCACGTAGCCCAAACGTTCAAGAGCAACGGCTCACCTTTAAAAATTGACTGGTCGTATTGTTTTCCAGGTTCAGCTAAGTCTTCTAAGTGAAACTCAGGAACTGGCTTACCAACCAAAACCGACTCCAATTTCGTTGGATCATCGCCCTCTTGGTTGCGCATTAACTGGGTTGCGAAAATGCCCGCCAAAATCATGAAAGCGACGAGCGGAATAAATAAGATTTTCTTATTCATGTTATGCCTCCTGCTCTTTTGACTTCGCGTTTTTCTTTGAAGATTTACGGAAGCGATAACGCTTATCTGAAATCGCTAGTGCACCGCCTAACGCCATAATCAAAGAGCCAGCCCAAATCCAACGAACGAACGGTTTATAGTAAATACGAACAGCCCAAGATCGGTTGTCGTCTAAACGTTCACCCATTGCAATGTATAAGTCACGACTAATGCCACGGTCAATGGCAGCTTCGGTCATCATAGACTTAGCCGTACGGTAGAAGCGCTTCTCAGCGTGAAGCGTATTCACGTATTTGCCATCATGTGTGATCTCAAAATCCGCGATGTAGCCATCGTAGTTTGGACCATCTTTATCACGCAGGCCTGAGAAGTAGAAATCATAACCTTGAATTTGGAAGTGTTCGCCAGGTGCTAAACGTACATCACGCTCGATGCTGTAGTTCTGTACCATCGCAATACCGATAACAGATACCGCCAGACCAACATGACCCAACATCATCGCCCAATGGCTACGCTGCAGCTTGCGAACGCCTTCACTAAAGCTATGACGGTGCGTTGCACGCTCATATAGTTCAAAGCCATGCATTGCAATAATCCAAATCGCCATTACCCAGCCAATGTAAGCCATAGTTGAGAAGAAGTCGGCAAACAGGTATACGCATACCGCGGCCAAAGCAAAAGCAAGCACACCTGAAACGAGCATTGGTTTCACAAGTTTAGATAAATTGTCTCGCTTCCAACGGATAAGTGGACCAATACCAAGTAGGAAAGCAAATGGCATCATCAACCAAGCAAACAGCATGTCGAAGAATGGCGCACCGATAGAAACCGACCCCAAACCAAGCTGCTTGTGTACGAGCGGCAACAGTGTCCCCACTAACACAACAACAAGTGCTGCGATAAGTAATACGTTGTTGGCTAAGAGCGCGTTTTCACGAGAGACTAAGTCGAAGTTACCACGTACACGTACTGCTGCCCCTTTTACAGCAAACAGCAATAAAGAGCCGCCGATAACGAAAACGAGGAAGCCTAGAATAAACATACCGCGTGACGGGTCAGACGCGAACGCGTGCACTGATACTAAAATACCGGAACGGACTAAGAATGTGCCCAACAAACTCAACGAAAATGCAGAGATTGCCAATAGTACCGTCCACGCTTTAAATGTGCCGCGTTTTTCTGTCACTGCAAGAGAGTGCATTAATGCGGTACCCGCTAACCAAGGCATGAATGATGCGTTTTCTACTGGATCCCAGAACCACCAGCCACCCCAGCCAAGTTCGTAGTAAGCCCACCAAGAGCCTAGTGCGATACCGAGTGTTAAAAATACCCATGCAGCGGTTGTCCAAGGACGAGACCAACGGGCCCAAGCCGTATCAAGGCGTCCGGTCATTAGGGATGCGATCGCAAAGGAGAAGGCAACCGAGAAACCAACGTAGCCCATGTAAAGCATTGGCGGGTGAACAATCAAACCAGGGTCTTGAAGCAGAGGGTTCAAGTCACGCCCGTCAACCGGGAAGAACGGTAACGTACGTAGGAATGGGTTTGACGTTAGGATGATAAACAGTAGGAAACCCACTGAGATCATGCCCATTACGGCAAGTACACGTGCAACCGACTCTTGCGGCATACCACGACTGAATGTCGCTACAGCGACAGTCCAAGCAGCTTGGATTAAAACCCATAGCAACAGTGAACCTTCGTGTGCCCCCCATACTGCGGTTAAACGGTAGTACCAAGGAAGCTGACTATTCGAGTTGCTCGCTACATACTGTAACGTGAAGTCGTTGGTATAAAATCCCCAACATAAAATGGCGAAAGAGAACAACAGCATCAGGAACATAGACCAAGATAGCGGTCGCGCTGTGTTCATGAGCATGGTGTTATTATTCGATGCTCCCCACAATGGCAATACGCTCAGCAGTACTGCCATTGCAAGCGAAAGAATGAGAGCAAAGTGACCGATTTCAGCAATCATTGGCCGCTTCCTTGTTTCTGTTCGGTGCTGTATTGAAGCGGTTCATGCGTTTTCTTCATCGCTTCTGCAATTTCTGGTGGCATGTATTCTTCATCGTGCTTCGCTAGGACCTCAAATGCCTCAACCGTCGTGGCATCTTTCAGCACACCTTGAGCCACAATACCCTGCCCTTCACGGAACAAGTCAGGAAGAATACCATCATAAGTAATCGTCACTTTAGGACCGACATCGTGCAGGTCAAAACTCACTTTCAAAGAATTAGGATCTCGACGAACCGAGCCCACAACCACCATACCACCAATACGCAGACGCTGGCCTACTTCTGGCTTGGTGCCATCTGGCTTACCATTAACCAATTCCGTAGGAGTGTAGAAAAGGTCCATATTTTGGTTAAGCGCATAAAGTATCAAACCAATGGTGGCACTAATACCGATAAAGATCGCTAGTACGATACCTAGCCTCTTTTTACGTCTCGGATTCATAAGGTGTTCTCCATGTTCTTCGCTGCGTCGATACGAGCTTGACGGTCAATTTTTGCTTTCACTTCTTTCAATAATGCATCACCGCGGCGAAGGCTAGTGATCAGAAGAATCAGCATGGATAAGAAAGTAATACCAAACGCACTCCATACGTATGATGCGTAGCCACCCATGGCAAAAAAGTCGCTCAGAGATTCAAAATGCATAATAAATTACCTCACTGAGTTTGTTCTGTTGCTAGTTTACGCACCCAAGGGCGGTGACTTTCTTTACTGATGATTTCGTTACGGAAACGGACCATCGTCACTGCACCAAAGAAGAACGCAAAGCCAAAGATGTTTAGCAATAACGGCCAAAGCATGTCGGATGAAATAGAAGGTTGTTCAAATTTCGTGATCGTCGCGCCTTGGTGAAGCGTGTTCCACCACTCTACGGAAAAGTGAATGATCGGAAGGTTAACAACGCCTACGATCGCTAAAATACCCGCCGCTTTTGCGGCTGTTTTCTGATCGTCAAACGCGTGATAAAGCGCAATAACACCAAGGTAGAGAAATAGAAGAATCAATTCTGAAGTAAGACGGGCGTCCCATACCCACCAAGTGCCCCACATTGGCTTACCCCAAACGGCACCAGTAAGTAGAGCAATGAAGGTAAATACCGCACCAATCGGCGCCATCGCAAGCGCCGCCATATCAGATAGACGTACTTGCCATACTAAGCCAATAAATGCCGCAATCGCCATCGACATATAAACGCCCATAGACCAAATAGCTGATGGGACGTGAATATAGATGATTCGGAAACTGTCACCTTGTTGGTAATCTGAAGGCGCAAATGCAAGCCCCCAAACCGTACCAACCGATAAGCATACGAGGGCCAATACAGAAAACCAAGGCAGAAACTTACCACTCAAACGGTAAGCGGTTTCTGGCTTGGCATAAGGATGTAGCCATTTCCACATGTTTTGTTCTCACTCTTACTTCAGGGACACTGTCTAAAGGGTTGAGACCGTAGCAGTGCTTTAATAATAATTCTTTGATCAAGCGCCGCTTCATTGGCACTTTATTGAGTTAGTTAACACTAACTCTCAATGCGGCACTAATGGCAAAAGGCGTTAACGTCATCGCTCCCATTAGCATCGCACCTAAAATTGCTAGTTGACCGTTATACGCCATACCAAGCGCGGCGGCATCAATTGCTGATGTTGCGAAAATCAAAATTGGGATGTAGAGCGGAAGAATAAGCAAACTCAAAAGAACGCCACCCTTTTGCAACCCAACCGTCAAAGCCACGCCAATAGCTCCAATAAAACTTAGTGTCGGTGTACCGATCATCAAGGTTAGTACAACAGATAGCCAAGTATTGAAATCAAGCGAAAGTAAAACCGCCAATAATGGGCTAATTAGGATCAGAGGTAACCCTGTTAACAACCAATGTGCTATGACCTTTGAAACAACTACAAGTTGCAACGGAATCGGCATTAGCATCATTTGTTCCAATGCACCGTCTTGAAAATCATCACGAAATAGACGCTCTAATGATAATAAGGCGGATAGCAATGCGGCAACCCAAACAATGCCCGCTGCAATACGTGCTAACAAATTTGGTTCAGGGCCGATACTAAGAGGAAACAGAGTAATAACAATAATAAAGAACCAAAGCGGGTTCAGAATGTCTGCCTGACGGCGAAATGCTATCAATAGCTCGCGGCGAATGATGGTGGTCATAGATGGAATCATATCAATCACCCAACTTTATTTTTCTAAGTTTCGGGCTGTCCGAAAACATATCTTGATGCGTCGTCAACACGACAATACCGCCATTATCAGCGTGACTTGCGAACAAAGATTCAAGCACTTTGACGCCTTGCTTATCGATGGCGGTCAACGGTTCATCTAAAATCCATAAAATTTGCTTACTGAGCCATAACCTTGCTAGTGCCACTCGTCTTTGCTGACCTGCGGAAAGCTGTGCTACAGGCACATCTTCTCGACCGGCTAAACCAACTTGAGTTAAAGCAGTGAAGATTTCTTCGTCAGAAGAGCGGTTATTTTGAATAGATTGGTAAAAACGTAAGTTTTCTAGTGCGGTAAGCTCTCGTTTCACTCCAGTTTGATGCCCTAAGAACAGCAGATCTTGATGGAAAACATCACGAGATTTTTCAACCTCTTCTCCTTTCCACTTAATGATGCCTTCTTCTCTATCACCTAAACCTGTCACAATACGTAGTAACGTAGTTTTTCCAGTACCATTGCGCCCTTCTATCTGGACCAATTCACCAGGCTTAATTTCAAACTGCAGGTTTTCAAACAGGACCCTCTCATCACGGATCGCTGTCAGGTTAGATACTTCTAACATAGAGCTTCAACTAAAAAATGAACGAAGCGCTATATTAGCACAGCTTAGTTATGACAAAACAGGATAAGAGGGCTGGGATGTATGTAAGTTCATGTATTTTTGTTAATTAATCGTCACACTTTAATAAAATTAACTATAAGTAGTTATAAGCTCTCATTTTAACTTGGGGAGCGAGTGCTAAGAATGAAAAGAGCTTAAGGTAATCTAGGGCTGTATTGCAAAAAGATAATTAGTAACCGAACACAAAAAAAGAGGCTTATCGCCTCTTTTTATCGCTTTAAAACCTTTAGCGTCGACGACGTCCACGCGTCGGGTATTCTGCATCATCTGATGGCTGACCGCTTAGTGGTGGAATTTTCTCTTTTCCCGCCAGTTTTTTCTGTAGTGAAAGCATCAATTCCGCTTCAGCTTTTGGCAGTTCACACTCTTCAATGAGCTCATTGATATCTGCACCAAGCTGTACCATTTTAGAAGCTCGACTGTACAAGCGACCATCAGTATCAGCGTGCTCGAGTTCACGAATTCTCTCGTTTAGGTGCTGAATAATGTCTTGTTGTTCCGTTACTTTTTGTCCAAGACCAACGACAACCGAACGCACTTCGAGTAACTGCTTACTCAACTTTTGTACTTCTTTATCTACATGTCGAGACTGTGCTCGTTGCTGGTCTACTTGCTTTTGCAACCCCGAGCGAATGCGCAGTTGCAAAACAACCAACACCAACACGATAAAAGCGACGCCACCCGCAAGGAATGGAACAGATAAAAGAGTCTCTTCAGCCATCATTATTCAGCCCATTATAGGTGAGCCATCTCGTCCCATTCGTCATCCGTTAGGAGCTTGTTCAAATCCACAAGGATAAGAAGTTTGCCGTCACGGTTGCTCACACCTTGGATGAACTTCGCGCTTTCATCAGTACCAACAGAAGGCGTCGTGTCAATTTCAGAAGAACGTAGGTAAACCACTTCTGCCACACTATCTACCAAAATACCAATCACTTGACGCTCTGACTCGATCACAATAATACGAGTATTATCTGTAACTTCGCCTTCCATCAGGCCGAAACGCGAACGCGTGTCGATAACAGTAACCACGTTACCACGCAGGTTGATGATACCCAGAACATAATCTGGCGCACCTGGAACGGGTGCAATTTCAGTATAACGAAGTACTTCACGAACTTGCATTACGTTGATGCCGTACGTTTCTTCTTCTAGCTGGAACGTCACCCACTGAAGAACTTCGTCATTCGATGCATCTTTCTTCACTTCTACTTCAAAAGCTTGAGACATAGTTAATCCTCGTTAATGTCGTTCCCGACTTAAATCTAATTCAGTGATTTGACATCTAAACCGGCGTTTAGCATGTCAATGAGCGCCTGGACATGAATTAAGGCGCACATTTTTTCTTTTACCATGCCCGCTAGCCAAGGGCGCTTACCCGCCTGTTCACGCCAGCGAACCTTGTCGATATTGAGCGTTTCGGTCCCCATTAGTTGGTTACTGGCCAGCCCCCACATGCTCTCTCCAAGCATGACAACGTATTGGTAATTATCTTTGTAACTGTCATCGCGAAGCTTATCTGCCATCACCCATTTCGCGGTATCGACGACATCAAACTGCTGCTCACGATTTGTTTGTAGCCCCAAATACCAGGCGGGCTTTCCTATCAAATGGTTAAGCTCGCTGATGCGATGAATACCACCTAACTCATCAAGCGGTACGGCAAACGTGACATCATTCACATCAAAGTAAAGCACTTGAAAATCTTCACTTCGCTTCGTGCTTTCCCAGTCAGTTGGTATTTCGGAACCTGTTTGTGTCTCGAGCTCGGTATCAACGTTCGATTCTATATTGACATCATGCTCAATCACCGATTGAGGTTCAACCAGTTCTGGCTGAGTTTCCTCAAAAACTGGCGCATCAATCACCCAGTCTTGTATCTCTTCAACTGTTTGTAACTCGGGCGCCTCACTAACGGTTTGTACGTCTGGCTCAGCCGCTTTTATTTCTGCTGCAATATCAATCGTATTTTGTTCAAGAATACTATCAATATCTAACTCGGCTACAGGGTTGCTTGCTTCAAGCTGACTTAATAACCTTTGCACATCTTCCAGATTTGGGGCTTCCAATTCTGGCGGGTAAGCTTCTTGAAACTGGTATGTTTCCGGCTCCGAGTATTGAAACTGCAATTCTGGCTCTGGCTCTGGCTCTGGCTCTGGCTCTGGCTCTGGCTCTGGCTCTGCTCTGGCTCTGGCTCTGGCTCTGGCTCTGGCTCTGGCTCTGGCTCTGGCTCTGGCTCTGGCTCTGGCTCTGGCTCTGGCTCTGGCTCTGGCTCTGCAGATGATATTTCTTGAGCCAGCAAGTCAAGCTCTTCCTCAAGAGTCGTTGCTTCAGCCTCATCACCCAATAGCGCATTAAAGTAGTCATCAAGCGCTTGTTCACTGGAAAGCACGTCGTTACTGCTCATCGAACGCTAACCTCTCCAGGTAAATCAGTAACTGTTTATACGCAAACACACCACGACTACCAGATGCAAAATGCGATGCTGGCAAATGCTTTAAACTAGCATCACGGAACTTGGTATCAATCGGCACCGCAGAGGTCCATACTTGATTTGGGTAATCTTTCTTCAGTTGCATCAATGTCTGCAAAGACGCTTTGGTGCGCTTGTCATACATCGTTGGAACGATAGTCACTTTGAAACCACCCGGACGAGACTTTTGCATAATGGTTAACGTGCGCATCATGCGTTCCAAGCCTTTCATCGCCAAAAACTCGGTTTGAACGGGAATCAAAATTCGGTCACTGGCGGCCAGTGCGTTCACCATCATCACACCAAGAATTGGCGGGCAGTCAATCAACACATAATCATAGTCTTGTGAGACCGATTGTAGAGCTCGTTTTAAGATCAGCCCCATCCCACTGCGATTCCCCATGACACGATCAAGCGTCGCAAGGGACATATGCGCGGGAATGATATCCATCCCTTCCAGCTTTGTCTCTAGGATTAACGGCCTCACCGTTTCACGAGAGAATGTCTTCAACTGGAATAAATCAAACAGGCTCGAAGTTACTGCGTCAGGATCATAACCAAGATAGGTAGTCAGTGATGCGTGAGGGTCAGTATCGACCATCAGTACGCGATGACCTTTTTGACTCAGCAAACCCGCTAATGTCACTGTTGAGGTGGTTTTACCCACGCCACCTTTCTGGTTAGCTACACTCCAAACAATCATGATGAATCCTACGCTAGGCCAACTTCCACCAACATGCGTTCTGCAATGCGGTCAAGCGGTAAATCTTCTGAAGAAATGCCTGCTTTAGCAACAGCTTGGGGCATACCATAAACAACACAACTTTCTTCATCTTGAGCCCAAATAGTTGAGCCTGCAGACTTCAACATACGAGCGCCCTCACGACCGTCTGCACCCATGCCAGTCAGCACTAAAGAGAGTACTTTGTCACCGTATACTTTGGCTGCAGAACCAAAAGTCACATCCACACATGGTTTGTAGTTCATGCGGTCGCCGCCATCAATGATGCGAAGACGAGCAGCCCCCGCTCGACCATCCACCATCATTTGCTTACCACCTGGAGCAAGGTATGCCACACCAGGCTGTAAGACATCGCCGTCTTGGGCTTCTTTCACTTGAATCTTACACAAGGTATTCAAACGGCTAGCAAATGCAGCAGTAAAGGTTGCTGGCATATGTTGGATCAACACGATCGGATGCGGGTAGTTCATCGGTAAACGCGTCAGAATTTTTTGCAAAGCAACCGGACCACCAGTCGACGTGCCAATTGTGGTCAGTTGATACTTCTTACCGGAGGCTCGGAACTTTGCCGCAGCCGGTCGAGCAGGAGCTGGAGTCGCTGGCGAAGCCGTTCTTGAGCCTAGTGGACGAGCTGCCGCACTGGCACTCGCAGCAGCGCGAGTGATTGGTCGACGCATAAAAGCGCGCTTCGAAGCAATCTGAATAACTCGTTGCTGAAGCAGTGACACCGCTTCTTCGCGGTTACGTGCGATGTCTTCAAACTTTTTCGGTAAGAAATCCAATGCGCCCGCATCTAGCGCATCAAGCGTGGCTTTCGCCCCGTCATGAGTCAGGGACGAAAACATTAGGATTGGCGTTGGAGCCGCTGCCATGATTTCACGCACAGCGGTAATGCCATCCATCACTGGCATTTCAATATCCATCGTGATGACGTCCGGTTTAAGAGATTTGGCTTTCTCAACCGCCTCTCTGCCATTTACCGCAACGTCAATCACTTCTAGGCGCGATTCTGAGTTGATGATTTCGCTCACGCGACGTCGAAAAAAACTCGAATCATCAACGACTAGTACTTTAATCGCCATCTTATTCCTTTTAATAACGTCAGCTTTGCTTAAAGGCGTGAAGCCGCAGCATATCGCTTAAGTAAATCAGGCACATCTAGAATTAATGCAATATGGCCATCGCTAGTGATTGTTGCACCAGCCATGCCCGGAGTGCCTTGCAATAGATTATCGAGTGGCTTAATAACCACTTCTTCTTGACCAATAAGCGTATCCACAACAAAACCAACGCGCTGGTTACCGATCTGTACAATAACCACATGACCGTGACCAGTACGCTCTTCGACGTTTTGTGATTTGGATGCTAACCAGTTCTGTAAGTAAAATAGCGGGATAGATTTTTCACGCACAATGATCGTCAACTGACCATCTACCACGTTTGTGCGACTCAGATCCAAGTGGAAAATTTCGCTCACCGATGCCAGTGGCAGCGCAAACGGATGACCGCCAACACCAACCATCAGTGTTGGTAGGATCGCAAGCGTCAGTGGTACTTTGATGGTGATCTTAGTGCCTTTACCTAGCTCAGAATCGATATCGATTGAACCATTTAAGGTGTTGATCGCCGTCTTAACCACATCCATGCCAACGCCACGGCCAGAGATGTCAGAAATTTTATCTTTACTTGAGAAACCTGGCGCAAAGATAAGGTTGAAGCACTCTTTGTCTGTTAAACGGGCCGCCGCATCTTCGTCCATCATACCGCGCTTAACCGCGATACCACGCAGTTTGTTCGGGTCCATACCGCCGCCATCATCTACGATGGATAGCTCAATGTGATCCCCTTCTTGTGATGCAGACAAAATCACTTTACCTGTGCGTGATTTACCTGCTTTCGCGCGGTCGTCTGGCATTTCAATACCGTGGTCAACCGAGTTACGAACCAAGTGAATCAATGGATCGGCCAATGCTTCTACAAGGTTTTTATCGAGATCGGTTTCTTCACCGCGCATTTCCAGCACGATGTCTTTATTTAGATTGCGCGCCAAGTCACGGACAACGCGTGGGAAACGGCCAAATACTTTCTTGATTGGCTGCATACGCGTTTTCATTACCGCGCCTTGCAGATCCGCCGTTACGACATCAAGGTTGGCGACCGCTTTGGACATTTCTTCATTGTCGCTGTTCAAACCAAGGCTTAATAGACGGTTTCGGACCAATACAAGCTCACCTACCATGTTCATGATGGTATCAAGCGTCGAGGTATCGACACGAACGGTTGCCTCGGCCTGAGGCTTTTTAACCGCTGGCGCTTTCGCCTCTTCTTTCACCGCGACAGGTTTAGATTCTGGTTTTGGTGCTGGAGCTGCTGGTGCTGGCTTAACCGCAGGCTCAGGTTTCGCAGGGCTTTCCTCTACGTTTGCTGATGCCGGCTTCGTTGCCATATCCAGTTCTTCTAGCGTAGGACCTTTGCCCGCACCATGTAGCTCATCGAGTAACTTTTCGAACTCTTCGTCCGTCATTAAGTCACTATCTTGATTTGCTGACGATGCAACTGGCGCAGTTGGTTCTGCCGCTTTAGGAGGTTCTACTGGTGCAGATGCTGCAGCCTCTGCCGCTGATGGACTTTTGCCAACGCCGTGAAGTTCGTCAAGTAGACGTTCAAATTCATCGTCAGTGATATCGCCACTTTCAACTGATGGCGCACTTGATTGAGGGGGCTCTGATGGCGTTGTTGGTGTCGCAGGTTCTGAAGCGCCTGGAGCTGAGCCTTTACCATGAAGCTCATCCAGCAGCTTTTCGAATTCGTCTTGGGTAATTTCATCAACAGAGCCGACACTTGACGCTGGCGCGGCAGGTTCTTCAATAACAGGCTCAGGAATGACAGGTTCAGGAGTAACCACTGGTTCTTCAACCACGGTTGCAGCGACTTCATCTTCTGATTCAGGTTTACATAGACGATGAAGTTCTTCAAGAAGGGCAGGATCCGCAGCTTCCAATGGCTCACGATCTTGAACAGCTTGGAACTGGGTATTGACCGTATCCAACGCTTTTAGCATCGTATCCATTAAGTTTTGCGTGACCGTGCGTTGGCCGTTTCGTAAAACGTCGAACACGTTCTCCGCACCATGACAAGTATCGACTAGCTCTGCCAAAGACAGGAAGCCAGCACCGCCTTTTACGGTGTGAAACCCACGGAAAATTGCATTAAGTAAGTCTTTGTCTTCTGGGTTATTTTCCAATTCAACCAACTGCTCAGAAAGCAGTTCGAGAATTTCCCCAGCCTCAATGAGAAAGTCCTGAAGAATATCTTCGTCTAAATCGTAGCTCATACGTTACCTTTAAAATCCAAGACTGGACAACAAGTCATCGACTTCGTCCTGCGATGAAACCGCATCTTCTCTCAGTTCTGGATGAAGAATCGGGCCTTCGGCTTCGCTTGTTTGTGTATTCTTTTTATCTGCCGGTTCTGACAAAACTTGAATGTGTTCTTCAGGTTTATTTCCAGAGAATACGGTTAGGATTTCCACTAAGCGGCCTTCTACTTCATTTACCAACGTAATTACGCGGCGAATAATCTGGCCAGTTAGGTCTTGGAAGTCTTGCGCCATGAGAATTTCGGTCAATTGACCACGCAACTCAGTGCTGTCACCTTCGACTTGAACTAATAGCTCGTCGATTCGGTGACAAAGTGCTTTGAATTCGCTTAATTCGATGCGCCCGTGCATGAGTTCATTCCATTGAGGACGAACTTTCTGAAGGCAATCATGCAGGTTGTCAGCGATAGGAAGGCAGCAGTCGACTGCATCCATCGTTTTGTTGGCTGCTAGCTCTGTCTTCTCGATCACATAATTAAGACGATCCCTTGCGTTAGGGATTTCGTCTTTCGCAATTTCGGTCATGCGCTGATCGAGACTGAACTGCTTGAGTGATTCGTGAAGGTCTCGAGTTAAGGCTCCAATTTCTTGCAGCATTGGATTCTCGGCACCTTCGTAGATCGAGGCAACAAGCATATTGGCTTGGTCTTGTTCCCCGTTTTCTAGCATTTGAACGAGTGACTTCGCCTGCTCTAGTGAGATCATTCTGAATAGACCCTTTTACGTTTAGTTCTTCTTATCACTTTAAAAACGCTAAACGAGTCATTTAATAGGTATTTAATAATTGGTATGAATGACTCGAATAACAAAGAGAAAAAGAGAGAGTTATAAACGCTCGAAAATTTTATCTAATTTTTCTTTTAATGTTGCAGCAGTAAATGGCTTAACAATGTAGCCGTTTACGCCTGCTTGAGCAGCTTCAATGATCTGCTCACGCTTCGCTTCAGCCGTGATCATTAGAACTGGCAAATGCTTAAGTTCTGCATCCGCGCGGATGTGTTTAAGCAAATCGATGCCTTGCATACCTGGCATGTTCCAGTCAGTTACAACAAAATCGAAGTCACCTTTTTTCAGCATTGGTAATGCGGTTAAACCATCGTCCGCTTCTTGAGTGTTATTGAAACCCAAGTCACGAAGCAGGTTTTTAACAATACGGCGCATTGTTGAGAAATCATCAACAATAAGGATCTTCATGTTTTTATTCAAAATTGCCTCCACTGAATCGTAAAATCAGTGTTTTTAGTCATTTTGTGTCCACGCACTGAGCTTGGTGCGCAAACGTTGCATCGCTTGACTCAGTATTTGACTTACGCGAGATTCGCTTACGCCTAACACATCGCCAATTTCTTTCAAATTGAGTTCTTCATCATAATAAAGCGAAAGTACCAAAGCTTCACGCTCTGGAAGCTGTTTTATTGATTCAACCAGTGCTTTTCGAAATGATTCATCGGCAACCCCTTTGAACGGGTTACTGTCATCAGTTTCATCTGCAGGTGAAATCACATCATCAGAAACGCCTAAATCTTCAATACCGACTAATTTTGAGCAGTTGATATCGGTCAGAGCACTATGATATTGATCCAGTGTCATACCGAGATGCGTGGCTACTTCAGAATCAGTAGGATCTCGATTTAATTCGCCTTCCAGTTCCGCAATCGCTTGGTTAATCTCTCGATTATTTTTATGAACAGAACGCGGTACCCAATCGCCTTTGCGCATGTCATCTAACATTGCACCGCGAATACGGATACCTGCATAAGTTTCAAAGCTCGCACCTTTAGAACCATCATAATTCTGCTGAGCTTCGATAAGACCGATCATGCCGGCCTGAATTAAATCCTCTACCTGAACACTCGGCGGTAAACGGCCTAATAGGTGGTGAGCAATGCGCTTAACCAACACTGAGTAGCGCTCTATAAACGCTTGCTGGCTATTAAACTTGCCATGTTGGTCATAGGTTATCGCTTTATTCACCAAAAGGGTCCTCTGCGAATTCGGTACGATTTAGCAACCTTTCCACAAAAAATTCCAAGTGTCCACTTGGTGTTTTCGGTAGTGGCCACGTTAACGCTTTGTTTGCTAGTGAGCTAATAGCTAAAGCGGCAGGTGAGCGAGGGAACGCATCAACGACAATTTTTTGTCTTTTTACAGCCTGTCGTACTTTATCATCTAATGGAATACATGCTACGAGTTCAAGGCTGACATTCAAGAATCGCTCTGTGACTAGCGTCAACTTTGCAAACAATTCTCGCCCTTCTCGGTAGCTTCTGACCATATTTGCTACAACTTTAAAGCGTTGGACCTGGTGTTCTTTACTTAACAGCTTAATTAACGCATATGCATCTGTGATTGAAGTTGGTTCATCACACACAACCACAACGACATCTTGAGCTGCTCGCGAAAAACTGATTACCATGTCAGAAATGCCTGCGGCGGTATCTATCAGCAGGACGTCCATTTCGTCTTCAAGACTACCAAATGCTCGAATGAGTCCAGCATGTTGAGCGTGAGAAAGCTCAGTCATGCTCTGTGTGCCAGAAGTTGCAGGGATTATCTTTATACCATAAGGCCCTTCGACAATCGCATCTTTTAGCTCACATTCACCCGCTAAGACATGTCCTAGATTACGTTTTGCACGAATTCCGAGCATCACGTCCACATTGGCCAGACCTAAATCAGCGTCGAGAACCATCACCTTCTTGCCTTGGCGAGCCATACAAATCGCCAGACCCAGTGTTACGTTTGATTTCCCCACACCACCTTTGCCGCCAGTAACAGCAATCACTTTGGTCAACGATGGTTGTGTTAAGCGACGGAGGCCGCTTGCTTGATCGTGTATCATATTCTCAGTCATAGTAGTCCGCCGCCTTAGAGTCCTTCACTGTCACTGTTCCAAAAGTGAGGTTCGTTCTCTGTCGACTTCTCTAACAGTTCATTTGCTTTCGCAAGCATATATTTTGGTTGCGCTATCACAATGTCTTCTGGCACGCGCTGACCATTAGCGATGTAAGCCACTGGCATTGCGTTTTGAATCACTACACTGATGAATTCGCCTAGACTTAATGACTCATCAAGCTTCGTCATAATACAACCCGAAAGTGGTATGCGTCGGAAGTGATCCAGCGTTTCTTGTAGAACGCGACGTTGTGCGGTAGCTGGCAAAACAAGGTAGCTGTGAATCACTTCTCCGCTCTCTTGCATTAGAGTATCGAGCTGCTCAGAAAGCCTGACATCTCGTTGCCCCATCCCTGCCGTATCGACCAAAATCAGTCTTCTGTTTCTTAGCTGATATATAACATCGGCTAACTCGTTAGAATCTTTAGCAACTCTTACGGGACAACCCATGATTCTTCCGTAAATTGAGAGCTGCTCATGTGCACCTATGCGATATGTGTCAGTTGTCACAAGGGCTACATTGTCGGCACCGTATTCCATGGCGGCACGTGCTGCGAGCTTCGCAACGGTGGTTGTTTTTCCCACCCCCGTCGGACCTAACAGTGCGACCACACCACCACGTTTTAAAATGTCCTGTTTAGGAATATTGATTTGATCCGCCACCAGCGACAACAACGCTTTCCACGCTCGCGCTGGTTTTGTATCTTCCGGGATATAGCACGCCATTTGGTCTGCTAACTCCGGAGAAACGCCCATACGCTCTAAGCGCTTAATCAGCATTGCTCTGAGCGGCTCACGACGTTCCACTTCCTGCCACATTAGGCCAGAGACTTGATGCTCTAGAAGACGACGAATTGACGTCATCTCTTCGCGCATACTCTCCAGCTCATCGGCAGACTCTTCTCGCTCATCACTTGGACGGCGGCGATCATAGCGTGTCGGATCCAACTTCGGCGTTGGACGCTCAAATCGATTATCTTGTGCGATTAACTTCGCCAAAGGTGAATCTGGTTGATATGGCGCTGGCTTTTCTTGGTTGTAGCCGTCGCGATGCTTATTCTGGCGTTGCAATAAAGCAGAGAGCGAATCTTCATTTTCCGCTACATGATCGTCAGCATCTGCTGCACCACCACTATATTGCTTAAGCATGTTAGCGAATCGCTGCGTCATCGAGCCTTGTTTTTTCGTTGTTACTGTTATTACTGTTCAGGCTAATTTTATCTTCATCTAAATGACGATCTTGATAACGATCAGCAGAAGACGATGACATTTGACGATGTTCGTTATAGCGATTCGATTGAGAAGCACCGCGATTTTGTTGTGACGCTGCGCTTGCTTGAGACGGGTTAGATTCACTATCTATCGCCGCAACAATCGCCACCCCACCAGCCACTTTCTTGTTTGACATGATCACCGCTTCCGCGCCTAACTCCTCTTTCACTTGGAGCAGCGCCGTTCTCATGTCTTTGGCAAAAAATCGCTTTATTTTCAAACTATGAATCCATTAATGATGCGTGAGATCAGTTACCCACGGCTTGCACAATTCTGATCTGTTTTTCATCCGGGATTTCTTGGTAAGACAGTACCCGGAGATTAGGTATTGTGTTCTTCACAAATTTCGCCAACGTCGAGCGTAATACACCGGAAGTAAGCAGAACGGCAGGTTCGCCTTTCAATTCTTGTTCCTGTGTCGCTTGGCTTAGTGAAGACTGCAATCGTTCAGCGAGCCCAGGTTCAATCCCCGCAGATTCGCCTCCTGATGCTTGCATAGTTTGATGCAATATTTGTTCCAGTTCAGGTATCAAAGTAATCACTGGCAGCTCAGGCTCTATACCATTGATTTCTTGAACAATTAGACGTTTCAGACTAATTCGAACTGCTGCCGTCAATATGTCAGCTTCTTGACTCTTACTTGAGTACTCAGCCAAAGTTTGAACAATCGTGCGAATATCGCGGATTGGGATGGCCTCGTTTAACAAGTTTTGTAGGACTTTCACCACCACACCTAATGGTAATTGGTCAGGAACAAAGTTCTCAACCAACTTAGGCGAGCTGCGTCCTAACATTTCTAATAAATTCTCTACTTCTTCATGACCAATCAACTGCGATGCGTTATTAGTCAATAACTGGCTCAGGTGCGTCGCTAATACTGTCGATGAGTCAACAACCGTATAACCTAACGCCTGAGCATGCTCACGCTGATCTTCGCGAATCCATACAGCTTCCAGTCCAAATGCAGGGTCAATGGTTGGCTCGCCATCAATCATGCCATACACCTGACCTGGGTTAATCGCTAGCTCTTGATCCGGACGAATCTCAGCTTCGCCCACCGCAACCCCCATTAATGTGATTCGATAGCTGTTTGGCGTCAGTTCAAGGTTGTCACGTATGTGAACCGCAGGGATTAAAAACCCAAAATCTTGCGATAGCTTTTTACGCACACCTTTTACGCGCTCTAACAGTTCTCCACCTTGGTCTCGGTCCACTAGCGGAATCAAGCGGTAACCCACTTCTAGGCCAATAATATCGACTGGCTGGACGTCGTCCCAAGAAAGCTCGCGTTGTGATGAAGGCTCTGTACCTTCGTCGGCTTTCGCTGGTAAAGCCGGTTCTTTCGCTTTCTGCTTTTGGCGTTTATCGATGAAATACGCCGCCGCGCCAGCCGCTACCGCCAGACTCAAAAACGCAAAGTGTGGCATGCCCGGTACGATGCCCATCACACCGAGAATAGCTGCGGTAATCATCAGTGCTTTTGGGTTATCGAACATCTGGAAGACCAGCTGTTCCCCCATGTCTTCATCGGTGTTTTGACGTGTCACCATCATCGCCGCTGCAATCGACAGCAATAGCGATGGAATCTGTGCAACTAGGCCGTCACCAATCGTCAGCAAAGTATAGATTTCAATTGCCTCACCGAAACCCAATCCATACTGCGCCATACCGATCGACAGACCGCCAATGATGTTGATAAACAGAATCAAAATACCGGCAATCGCGTCACCTTTTACGAACTTCGAGGCACCATCCATTGAACCATAGAAATCCGCTTCTTTGGTCACTTCAAAACGACGAACTCTTGCTTGTTCTTGGTCTATCAATCCGGCATTTAAGTCCGCATCAATCGCCATCTGCTTACCTGGCAACGCATCAAGGGTGAAGCGAGCACTTACCTCAGAGATACGACCTGCACCTTTGGTCACCACCATAAAGTTGATGATCATTAAGATGAGGAAAACCACTAAGCCGACCGCGTAGTTACCACCAATAACGACATTACCAAACGCTTCAATTACGTTACCTGCCGCGTTGCCGCCTTCGTGACCATGCAGTAAGACGACACGTGTCGAGGCAACGTTCAGCGCCAAACGCAACAAAGTCGCTATCAGTAGTACCGTCGGAAAAGCGGCGAAGTCCAACGGACGACGTGTGTAAACGGTCACTAACAACACCACCATCGACAACGCGATGTTAAAGGTGAAGAACATATCCAGCAAAAAGGCTGGAATAGGCAGCACCACCATCGCTAAGGTGGCCAAAACCATCACCGGCGCGCCAATAGCTGGCATTTCACGCTGAGGGATTCGTGGCAATTTATCTGCAAATGGCAGGCTTAACTTCATACTACGAGAGATCTCAATCGATTGAAGCGTCACGTTAGCTCTTACTATTAATACGCGACCGCTTTGGCCTAAAAGTTTAGGTATGGTTGATAATTAAGGCGTTTTAAGCAAGCTATGTACCATAATTAACGCCAAAATAATGACTAAACACTCAAGTAGAGCTTAATATCTGATTCAATTAGCCTTTTTAGAATTAGGCTTCTTTTAGCATTAGTGCCGGTGTTCTGGCGGGATTGGCAAATCGTAATCCTGAATTTTGGGGCGCTGTCCACCTCGTTTTCGATATTGCTTCAACTGGAATACAAATGCCAAAACCTGAGCCACCGCAGTAAATAATCCATCGGGGATCTCTTGTTCTAGCTCGGTAGTATGGTACAGCGCACGAGCAAGTGGCGGAGCAGGTACAATTGTGATGTCATGCTCTCGGGCGACTTCTCGAATCTTCATTGCCATGTGATCAGTACCTTTAGCGATCACTACTGGCGCACGGTCTGTCTTCTGTTTATAACGAAGCGCAACCGAAAAGTGCTCAGGGTTGGTAACAATAACATCAGCCTGAGGAACATCTGCCATCATACGCCGTTGAGCCGCTTCTCTTTGCAGCATACGAATGCGTCCTTTGACCTCTGGCTTACCCTCGGTTTCTTTATATTCGTCTTTGACTTCTTGCTTGGTCATTTTTAACTTGATCAGCGTGCTGCCAGATTTGAAATGGAATATCGATGGCAACCACGATCAACAGCGAACAGCTGATCAATAAAATAAAGTTCAGCAGAATATCTAAAGCATGGAAGATGTTTTGCGGATACACATCCATACTTAATTGAATCAGATCCGCCTGCGATGCTTGGATCAAATAGATCGCAACACCAGTAACCAAAACCACTTTGAGTATTGATTTGATCAACTCCACCCAGCTTTGCATTCCGACCATCCGCTTTAAACCGCTAAGCGGATTCATTTTCGACAGCTTTGGCATAGCGGCTTGAGCAGAAAAACTGATTCCTCCCACACCCGCAGCACCAATCATGGCGGCAGTAAACAACGTAGCTAGCACCAAAAATAAAGGGAACAACAAATCGGTCATCGCCCCTAAGGCAATGTCAAATAGCTTTGCCGTATCAAAAATCTCTTCTCGTTGAAGATCAAATAAACGGCTCATGATGGAAAACAATGAACGTGCTAACGCCTCGCCAAACCACATCAATGAAATGGCGCCAACGATCAGCACAGATGCTGATGCAAGCTCTTTAGATCGAGCGACCTGCCCCTTTTCTCTGGCTTGTTGTAACCGTCGGGGCGTGGCTTCTTCGGTGCGTTCCTGACCGTCTGATTCTGCCAATTCTTAGCACTCCAAGCGAATGAGTCGACAAATCTGCGCCTCACCCACCGTCCAGAACATTTCATAATGACTGTAAAGGCCAGCCAGTATGTACCAACACAGTAATAGACCCACCATCAACGCAAATGCAAAACCAAGCGAAAAGATATTTAACTGTGGTGCAGCACGGGTCATTACACCAAACGACAAGTTAATGGTAAGTAGTGCAATAATGCCAGATAGCGACATACTCAGTGCCGTTTGGAACATAATACCAAGCCAGCCTGCCATTTCACGGAAATCAACCGCGTTGAGCGAGCCGGAACCAATCGGCAAGGTTTTAAAGCTGAACACTACCAGTTGCAGCATTTTCAAGTGCCCATCGGTGGCAAGGAAAAACATTGTCGTCAAAAACATGAATAGCTGACCAAGCAATGGCGTGTTCTGACCATTTGCGGGATCAACCATAGAAGCGAAACCCAAACTTGACTGCATACCCAATATTTGTCCCAACAAGACAAAGGTTTGAATCATAAATTGAGTGACCATGCCCATCGCAATACCGATGATCATTTGCTCGGCAATGGTCATAAAACCCCGAAACGAGAGCAACTCAATGTCTTGAGGCACTGCAGGGATCGCTGGCATGACTGCAAAAGTGATGGCTAACCCGAGGTAAAGGCGGATTCGTGGTGAGACAAATCGAGCCCCAGTTACCGTCATCACCATCAGCATGGAAGAGATACGAACGTAGGGCCAGAAATAGTTTGCGATCCAATCTAAGACAACGCTAGTGGGGTACTCCATAGGCGCCTCTAATAAAGCACCTGAGGTAAGCGCTCAATCAAGCCATAGAAATATTCCATCAACATTTGCGTCATCCAGTGACCAAATAGCATTAGAGCCAAAAGCGTGACAATCAAACGCGGCAAGAAGCTCAATGTTTGTTCGTTGATGGAAGTCGCAGCTTGGAAAATCGCAACAATAAGGCCGATAAGCAAACTTGGGATGATAATGGCGCAGACCATGATAAGCACCATCCAAAGTGCTTCACGGAAAAGCTCGACAAACATTTCTGGTGTCATGTCTTATCCTCTATCTGCGCTTATCTAAAGGGCAAAACTGCCCGCGAGTGTCGAAAGTATCAAGTTCCAACCATCGACCAATACGAACAGCATCAACTTGAACGGCAACGAAACAATCATTGGTGACAACATCATCATACCCATTGCCATCAGTACCGACGCTACCACGAGGTCAATAATCAAAAACGGCAAGAAGAGCATAAAGCCAATCTGGAATGCAGTTTTTAGCTCCGAGGTGATGAAAGCAGGAATCAACACCGCCATCGACACATCTTCTGGATTATCGACTTGCTCTCCTGACATGGTTACAAACGTCTCCAAGTCTTTGATTCGGGTCTGTTTAAGCATAAATGCTTTCATTGGCGCTTGTGCAGCATCAAATGCTTCTCGAGCCGTGACTTGCTCGTTCAAATAAGGCTGAACGGCTTTATCGTTGATTTCGTTCAGGACGGGAGACATAACAAAGAAGGTCAAAAACAGCGCTATACCAATGATGACCTGATTAGACGGCGTTTGTTGCAAACCCATTGCCTGACGCAATATCGACATCACCACCACAATTCGAGTAAACGACGTCATTAAAATCACCATGGCTGGCAAGAAGCCAAGCATGGTCATTAACGCTAGGATTTGTAGCGTAACCGAGTAATCTTCACTGCCATCTGGGTTTGTGGTCATGGTAAACGCAGGGATGCCACCACCACTAGAAACGGACATAGCACGACTGGCGCCAGTATCACTTTGCATCGCCTGAACAGTGACGCTACTTCCATCAGCCAAGTTGTCAGGCAGAGCAGACTCCTCTGCCTCAGCAAACGAAAATGAAGAAAACAGCACACCGACGAAAAGCAACAACGTGCTCAGGAGCAAACGAATCGGGTTACCCTTTGTCATGTTTTTTGATCAGTTGGCTAAATTGAGTCGCAAAAGCATTGGTCGCCAACTCTTCCTCTTTCAGTGGCTTATCTAACTTGGCTAACGTTTGGATTGATTGGCTGGTAATTCCAACCAAAAACTGCTCTTCACCCACTTGAACTACGGCGATTCTTTCTTTGGTGCCCACTGGCAACTGACTCACAATACGCAAGCCTTTTTGTTGTCCCATCGCAGGCACTTGCATACGTTTAAGTAGCCAAGCCAACAAAAGAATCACGCCGATCACAAGCACAAGCGAGCCCAGTGTCGTCGCAAGATCCAGATTATTTGGTGCGGCAGCAAATGCATAAGGAGCACTCAGCATTAAGCTCAGTGCTCCAGTGATTTGCGTCAATCGCGTTTTGACTGAGCAGCTCATCTTAACGTAGCTTCTTAATTCGTTCAGTTTGGCTGATCACATCCGTCAAACGGATACCAAACTTATCGTTCACGACCACGACTTCGCCATGCGCAATCAGTGTACCGTTGACTAATACGTCCAATGACTCGCCCGCTAGACGATCCAACTCAACAACCGAACCTTGGTTCAACTGCAATAAGTTCCGAATGCTGATTTGTGAACGACCGACTTCCATCGAAATCGTCACCGGAATATCCATGATGGTGTCGAGTTTACGACGCTCATCTTCGGTAATTGGGCTTGAAGTGTCTTTTAGCTCTTCCAGTGGCGCGGCCAATACTTCATCTACGTCAACAGAAGGTGCAGACGGGTCTTCGCCAAGAGCGGCTGCCCATTCATCTGCTAGCTTTTGATCGTCACTTGGTTCCATTTTTCTATCCTGTGTTAAGCCTTATTTAATGCCAAAGCATGTCTGTTCAATAAGGTATCTTAATCGTCTATATCGTCTTCATTCTCAAGCTCAGACATGATGTCTTTGCCCAAGAAAGCTAAATCTGTTTTGACTACATGTGGGCGCTCAATTTCCTCAGAAATTTGCACCGCTAATTTGTCTTCCGAACGGCCCATTTTTACGCGATAGGTCGGCAGGTCTTCCACAAACATTGTCGCATGTTCTGGCATTTCAATCGGGATGATGTCACCCGGTTGCAATTCCATGAGGTCACGCAAAGAGATGTCTTTTTCAAGCAAGTTAACGCGGAAGTTAACCGGACAATCCATAATCTCTTCACGTAATGCTGAGCTCCAACGGACGTCTGTCTCCATCTTGTCGGACTGAACACCTGCATCCAACAGTTCACGAATCGGCTCAACCATGGAGTAAGGCATAACGACATGAAAATCGCCGCCGCCACCATCGACCTCAATGTGGAAAGAACTCACGACAATCACTTCTGTCGGGCTGACAATGTTAGCCATACTTGGGTTAACTTCAGAGTCGAGATATTCGAACTCCACCCCCATCACTGGCGACCACGCTTCTTTGTAGTCTTCAAATACAATCTTCAGCAGCAGCTGAATGATGCGGCGTTCCGTTGGGGTAAATTCGCGCCCTTCGATTTTGGCATGGAATCGACCATCCCCACCAAAGAAGTTTTCTACCAGAATAAAGACTAAGCGAGCCTCCATGGTGATCAATGCTGTACCTTTTAACGGACGAAAACGCACCATGTTCAAACTGGTTGGCACGTACAATGTGTTTTGGTATTCGCCAAACTTCATCATCTGCACGCCATTGATCGACACTTCTGCCGTTTTACGCAGCATATTAAACAGACTAATACGCATGTGTCGTGCAAAGCGCTCGTTGATAAGTTCGAGCGTCGGCATTCGACCACGTACAATCCTGTCTTGCGACGAGAAGTCAAAATTGACGGCACCTTCGTTGTCGTTTTCTATCGGTTCATCGACGTCATCAACATCGTCAACCCCGTGCAATAGCGCATCAATTTCGTCTTGGCTTAATAGATCGGTCACGTTTTACCTATTGAATAACAAAATCTGTAAACAGTACTTTTTCAATCACTGGCTTACCGACCGCAGCGTTTAGCGCTGCTTTGATATCTTCGGAAGCACGATCGCGCAATTCCACTCGTCCCGTTGGAGAACGCAACTGATCAACCGTCGCCGAAGCAAACGTTGATAACAAAGAGCTCTCAATCAGTGGCGAATGGTACCGCGCCAACTCTTCATTCTCTGCGCCGCGAACCATTAACTGCGCTTTAATTTGTACCAGTCTGTCGCGACGGTCCCCAGTAACGTTAAATACAAATGCCTGAGGAAGATTCACGTAGGCAATGGGCGAGGCATCTGATGCCTTCGCTTGAACCTGTTGAGACGCTTCAGCCTGAGCTGGTTCATCAGAGCCCATGAGAAAGAATGCTGCTGCACCACCGCCAAGTAGCAATACCACAACAGCGATTATGATGATAAGTAACTTACCTTTTCCTTTCGGCGCATCGGCCCCTTGTAACTGTTCTTCTGCCATTGTTGTCTCTTATTGTTCTTTTAGGTTACCGAGATGCTTAAGGAAGTCGTTTGGTAACCTTGTATTATTGCCTTTAAACGGCCTGTTATGCGTAAAAACTAATTCCATCACGCTTTGAAGCCACATTCAAATCCAGATTGACGTCAGCATCAAAGCTCTCTTCTGACTGTCCAGAAAAACCGCTGCCTTGAGCACTTTGACCATGTTGCTCAGCAGTATACCGACCTTGCTGCTGCCCGCTGTTTTGTTGCTGAACAGAAGAATCAGCCAGTTGCATGCCCTGCTGCGCCAACATCTCTCTCAATCGAGGAAGCGTCTGTTCAATGATGTCACGCGCTTGCGGGTTGTTCACCGTAAAATGCACATTAGCCACATCGTTGTTCATCGTCATACGAATTTGCATACGACCTAATTCTGGTGGATCAAGACGAATATCGAGGTTTTTTAGGTTCTTCGACATCATCATTTGCACTTTTTCCGCCACTTGCTCATTGGCTAGCTCTTTGGTCAGTTGCAACGGAAGCTGAGCTTGCTGCGCGGCATCAATACGCGCTTGTTGCTGCACGTTTGTTCCTTGTTGACCCGCCATCGCCTGAAGCTGCCCTGCTAAACCATGTTGAAGTTCTGGTTTATCTTGCTTATCCGCTGTCGCTTTAAGTGCACCAGCAGCCAATGCGGCATTCACAACTTTCTGGTTAATCTCTCCATCCTTCACGCCTTGAAGCGCAGTCGACAAATGAGCTGCGGCCAACGCATCTGGCATCGGAGATACTGCGACTTTATCTGCACTCTGAACAGCTTGCGGCTGAGCTGATTGAGTCGCAAAATTAAGGGCTTGCTGAGACATCCCCATAGGCGCAGCCTGGCGAGCCAAATGATGTTGTACTTGCTGCTCGGCGAGAACCTGTTTAACGTCAGTAGGAAGCGCAACAAACTGGGCAAGATCTTGCTCTGGAATATCGGCAATGACCGTCCCTTTTTTCTAACCCTTTTATGATCTCAGCTTCTTGCTGAGTCAGTGGTTTTCCCTGCGCCAGTTTGGTATCTATGAGTTCGAGTTCATCCAAAGAAACACGCTGAAGCGCATCAATTTTAGAGCCATTCAAACCTACCTCCAGTGGCGATAGTTCATTGGCAACGTCACCACTGACCATGCCCTTCTCGGTTGGGTGACTGACTTGTTTAGCCAGACCTTGCCAAGTAGCAAACTCAGACGAGAGCTTATCAACATCGATAGGTTGACCATGCTTATCTAAAATTGGCTCTAAGCCTTGCCCGGCCATTGCCTGCACTTGTTCAAGCGATTGAGCTGATGGCATGTCATTCAAAGCAAGTTCATCAATGTCTGTTGTTTGCCCGTTGAACGAGTGTTCTAAACCCGCTCGTTGAGGCAAAACTTTGCCACTATCGATGGATGCATTATTCGCTTTCAAGGTTTGATTCGCTTGTTCAATACGACCAAGCAGCTGTTGTCCTTCACCCATCGCGCTTTTTGCGCCATTAGCAGCTGAAGGGGCGCTCGAGAGTGAACCTACTTTCTCAGTGACATCAGCATCATTTTGCGAGTACGCGCCTTGTTTGGCTTCCAGTAGGCTTGCTTCATCACTTTGAATGGTGTTCGCATGCTCTGTCAGAGTGTCGCCAGAGCGGCTTTGCTCTTGAATAGCAGTATCTTGGCTTTCTTGCGCCAACAACTCTTCGGCGTCGTTACTGCTCGCTTGAGCCACGTCTGTGACCACTTCTTGACTCTCAGCTTTGCCAGACGAAAGCTTGTTAATCTCGGCACTATTTTGCTCTTCACCGTTTAGTGATTTCGTTGCTACTTTTTCTGATTTTTGTGAACCTGAAAACGCATCCGTCAAGGTTTCTAAAAATCCCTTGTTCTCCGCATTTTCTGTAGGTGCTTGTGCGGCAGAGTCAGACACTGAGGTCTTGCTCGTCGCAGACACATTGGACAAATTCACATTCATATAGAAATTCTCATTATCAGCAGCTTCGAGCGCTAGGCCGCTGCTAAATTGCACACGGTGGCAAATTTAGGTTATTGGGATGATCATCTACAAAGATATCTGCAAAAATTACGCCAATAACAAGCTCATTGCTGCAATGACAAAACGAGTGTTATAAGTGGAAGCAACATCAACTTTTAAACATTAAAAAGGCTTCGCTCGACGGCTGTAAAGCAACGTTGAAAACTCGTCCATTTGCTTTTGTTCCCGTTTGGCTTCAGCAAGCTGTTTCTCTTTCTCACGCTTTTCGATCATCCACTCATAGGATTTGCGTTCTTTGCGTACTGTTAACCAGTATTCTTGACAGTTTTCTACCTGTTCTTTGAAATGACTTTCTGCTTGTTTCTGCTTAGATAACGTTTCGTCTAGCTGAGTGAGAAAGCGATTTAAATGCCCATATTCGCTTGCCGTTAAGCCAGCCTGGCCACGGTCGATAAGCTGTTGGCAATAATCAAGGCGATACTTTTCGATTTGCTCAACCTGACGGTAATAATCTTCAAGTTCAGAGCGCGCTTTGTTCAGCGCAAGTACGGCTTGATCTTCACGCTCTTTAGTCTGCTCAAGTAGGAACTCCATCGCATTGTTCATGCGCTATCACCCGCCCAAAATGTTTCTAAGCATGTTGACGCACATATCGTATGGCACCGATTCTTTCATGCTCTGCTGTAAGTATTCGTCTAACTTCGGCTTCAATGTAAACGCACCATCGATAGCAGGATCGGTGCCCGGCTTGTACGCCCCAATCGAGACCAAATCTTGGTTCTTGCGGCAAATCGACAAGACCTGACGTACGGCTTTCGACATCAGAACATGTTCTTCAGTGGTGATTTGCGGCATAACACGGCTCACCGACTTTTCGACGTCAATCGCAGGATAATGACCTGCATCCGCCATTTCACGGGACAGCACAATGTGACCATCAAGAATTGCCCGCGATGCATCCGCAATCGGGTCTTGTAAATCATCGCCCTCGGTCAACACGGTAAAGAACGCCGTAATTGAGCCTTGTTCGGCGCTTCCGTTACCCGCACGCTCAACCAAAGCAGGTAGCTTGGCGAACACAGATGGCGGATAGCCTTTTGTCGCTGGCGGCTCACCAACAGAAAGGGCGATTTCACGCTGTGCTTGCGCAAAACGCGTCAAGGAATCCATCAATAACAGAACGTCCAAACCTTGATCGCGAAAGTACTCGGCAATGGTTAAGGCGGTTTGACAGCCTTTCAAACGCATCAATGGTGAAGCATCGGCAGGCGCAGCCACCACGACAGAGCGACGTCGTCCATCCTCACCTAAAATCTCTTCGATAAACTCTTTAACTTCGCGTCCACGCTCACCTATCAGACCGACCACAACAACTTGTGCGGTTGTACCTCGCGTCATCATGCCAAGCGTGACCGATTTACCCACACCAGAGCCAGCAAACAGACCGATACGCTGACCTTTACCTACCGTCAATAATCCGTTAATCGCTTTCAAACCCACATCAAGTGGCTCTGAAATTGGCTTTCGAGCCAGCGGGTTGATTGGCTCAGCATTAAAAGAGGCGCGGTGATCGGTATACAACGGGCCAAGTCCATCAAGCGGATTACCAACCCCGTCAATCACGCGACCAAGCAACTCCATGCCAACAGGCAAGCCAGCGTCACTGGTTAATGGCGTCACTCTAGCGCCAGGCAAAATGCCCGTAATTTGCTCGCTTGGCATCAAAAATAGGTTATCGCCTGAAAAACCGACGACCTCGGCTTCCATCTGACCGGACATGGTTTCCACTAAGCATAAACTGCCAATTGGCGCGCGACAGCCTGTCGCTTCCAACGTTAACCCAACCACTCGAACTAGTTTGCCAGAGGCAACTGGGCGCGTCGTTAAGCCTTCAACTTTGTAGTTTCTTAAACGGTCAGCCAATGCTTGCATGGATTACTCACCCTCTTGATGACGGTTTGCACCACAAAAACTGTGCAACACGCTTTTGACGCGCTCTTCCATACGGTAGTTAATGCTTGATTCACCCGCTTCAATCTGGACGTCGCCTCGATTGAGTGATGGCTCAGCAACCAACGTCCAGTTGCGGCAATCAAGGTCTTCTTCGCCGTAGGCTGAACGAATAATCGCAACGTCTTCTGGATTCAGGTGCAAGGTAATGGGGTGACCTGATATTGGCAGCGCTTCAACCGACTGCTTAACCGTGTCTAAAATAATTTGAGGGTTGGTTTGCACTTCGACATGCACGACTTCTTTAACTAAACAGAGCACCATGTCCACCAGCTGCTTTTCAACCTGAGCATTCATTAGCTCTAACGGCTGAGCAAACTGGTTCGCTAAGTTCATAAAGGTTTCGACTTGCTGCTGAATATATTCTTGGCCTGCGGTCACGCCTTCGGCTTTTCCAAGCTCCAGCCCTTCAGCATGGCCCGCTTGCAGGCCTTCTTCTTTGCCTTTGTCGTAACCTTGCTTAAAGCCGGCTTCTTGACCTTGATACAAACCTTCCTGATAAGCGCCTTGCTTGATCAGCTCTATCTGCTCTTCGGTTAGCTCAAGTGCTTGCTCTTCTTCTGGTTCTTCAAGATTCGGTACCCAACCCGGGTCATAGTTAAACGCGGTTTGTTTTGCTTGCTTGGCTTTGGGCTCGCCGTAATCAGGCAACCCCCAACGTTGTGGTTCGATCATCGAATCATCTTCATCAGGACGGATAAATCCACGTTTTCTTTCGCCAGCCATGGGTTACCTATTATGTATTCGATTAAGAAGTGAGGGCGCTCCGCAATAGGATAATCGCGGAGCAATAGAGATTATAAGAACTCGTCCGCACCGCCAGACAACATGAGTTCGCCTGCATCGGCCATGCGACGAGCGATCGCTAGGATTTCTTTCTGTGCCGCTTCGACATCCGCTACGCGAACTGGCGGCATCGCTTCGATGTCATCACGCATCATCTCAGCCGCTCGTTTCGACATGTTCTTAAATACTTTTTCACGCAGAGAATCGTCGGCACCTTTAAGTGCTTTTTGCAACACGTCTTGTGGTACATCACGCAGCAGTTTCTGAATACCTTGATCGTCCACTTCGACTAAGTTTTCGAAGACAAACATCAAGTCTTGAATTTGCGTCGCCATGTCTTCGTCTTGATCGCGAATCTGTTCCATCAACAAACCTTCGACGTTGTTGTCTAGATAGTTCATGATCTCCGCTGCCGCTTTCAGGCCGCCAATCTTGGCTGCTTGAGCGCCAGCTTGGCCCGCGAACTGTTTCTCCATGATTTCGTTCAGCTCTGCCAGTGCCGATGGCTGAACTTCTTCAAGGTTGGCAATACGCATCATCAGATCCAAACGCACGCGCTCAGGGAACTGGGACAAAATCTCCGCGGATTGGTCTGCTTCTAAATAAGACAATACAATGGTTTGGATCTGCGGGTGTTCGTTGACAATGATGCTCGCCACTTGTCGTGGGTCCATCCATTTCAGCGAATCCAAGCCTTTTGAACCCGTACCAAGTAGGATCTGGTCAACCAAGTTGTTGGCTTTGTCTTCACCAAGAGCCGCTACCAGTGCATTACGCATGAAGTCTTCGCTGCCCATGCCGATGTTGGTGTATTTCTGGATGTCCTCCAAAAACGCACGGTGAACGGCTGACACCTTGTCTTGGCTGAGATCTTTCGCCTTAGCCATCGCACTACCCACACGCTGGACCTGTTTTGGCTCTAGGTGACGAATAATGCCAGCGGCATCTTGTTCATTGAGGCTCAGTAGCAAAATTGCTGCTTTTTCTTCGCCAGTAATGGTTGAGACATCCAGCTCAACTGGCATTCCCGCGGCGTTGTCATCTTGAGGTACGATATCGTTAGCCATTGTCATTCATCCAGTTTTTCACTACTTGAGCAGCAAGTTCAGGTTCATTCGCCACCAGAGCGCGAACCGCTTTCAATACATCTTCATCTTTATGAAGGTTTGGCAAATCAATACTTGAACCAAACTCAAACAGTTCGCTGCTTTCAATGTCGCTGCCAATCAGGCTAGTTTCACCATCCGCACCAATCGGCAAGCCGTCTGGTCCGTACATTTCGTCTTCGTCATCACTGGTAGGGTTAAGCAATTTCTTCATTGCTGGACGAACCAATACCAATACGACAACGATGATCACCAATGCACTTGCGAACCAACGAACCCAGTCACTGAAGTTAGGGTGCTCCCAAATTGGTGGTTCTTCCAGCTGTTCAGCCTCAGGCTCTGCAAACTTCACACTCAGTACATTCAACAAATCACCACGGCCTTGGTCAAAACCGACCGTACCAATTAAGACTTGGCGAATAGCATTAATTTCCGATTCGGACATAGGGGTATAGGTCACTTCTCCCGTATCTGGGTTGACCTGACGACGGTCCTTAATCGCAACAGAAACTGTCTGACGAGCAACCGTCCCTGTCTGCTTACGCTCATGGCTGATGGTGGTATCAAGCTCAAAGTTACGCGTGGATTCTTTACGCACCGAACCCTGTCCCATGACAGAACCGTCTTTCATCTGAGCCACATCTTGCGGAATAGAGGCATCCGCTGGAGGCTGATTACTTAACGCCCCCGGAATACCCGCTACCATATTGCCGTTATTGTAATCTTCTAATGCGTACTCACTGCGGGTTGCAGGGGTATTGGGATCAAAGCGTTTGCGAGTTTGTTCAACCGCGCTGAAATCCATTTGGATATCGACCTGCGCCGTGTAGTTGCCATAACCTAAAATAGGTAATAGCACTGAATCAATTTTTTCACGCAGCGCTTGTTCCTGGCTACGCTCTAATTCTTGCTCTTTGCGTCGCGCAGCAGAAGCAGGGTCTTGAGAGCCTGAACTGAGCAAACGACCATGCTGATCTGTGACGGTAATGCGGGAAGTTTTCATTCCCGGAACGGCACTCGCCACCATGTCGACGATAGAATCAACTTCTTGCTGTTTGAGGTTCGTACCAGTCGACAGTGTCAAAAATACGGACGCTGATGCTTCTTGGTTATGACGCACAAAAACACTGTGCTTTGGTAGCGCCAATAAGACTCGCGCTTTACGAACTTGCTTCATTTCCTCAATCGCTTGAGCCAACTGACGTTCTCGACTGAGTTTAAGGCGCTCTTGCTCTAAACGTTGTGATACGCCAAAGCCCATATCTTGCAGCAAAATATCATCGCCCGCCTCTGTGGCTTGGTTTACGCCCGAGCGAACCATGCCAAGTTTGATCGAGTTGTATTCGCTCGATTCAACAGAAATGGTATTACCATCAAGCTTGTAATTGATTTTTTGCTGGTCCAGATAATCCAAAACGGGGATCAACTCTTCGGTCTCATACGCTCCAAGCGGGCGCATCTCCGGCTCTTTGACCCAAAAGAACAGCATCACGATCAATGCAACACAGATGGAGATTGACAGCACAAGTACAACTTGACGAAGTAAATCAAGATCACCCACTGCCATATCAAATTTTGACGCACTGCGCTCCTCTAGATCTGGATTTTGACTCTCCACATCTACGTCGGAACTTGCTACCAGTGCACCATCTGAGCCGCCTTCAGTGACGGTTAAATCTGTAGACTTGTCTGCCACACTTATTACCTAAATTACACTGGCATGTTCATGAGGTCTTTATACGCCTCAACGAGTTTATTGCGAATTTGAACCGTCGCATCAAAAGCGACACTAGACTTGTTACGAGCAATCATAACGTCAGAAAGGGAAACATCGGCATCACCACGATCAAAACGGGTTTGTAAGTCACCGGATGCTTTTTGAAGTGTGTTCACGTTATTGATGGCTTTAGTTAGGAGATCATTAAAATCTGCTCCAACTTTCGCCCCACTTGCAGTAGGAGCAGTATTGGTTGCTTCTACCATCATGGCGCGCATTTCTGCCTGAATACCATCAACTTTCATTAGCACCTCTAAGCCAAAAGATTGACTATTAACAAAACTGATTATTAACACAGCAATTAACGTGCCATAAGACATTAGTTAGCGGTTTGCTTACACTTTTTGTCTTATGGCGATTGCACATGTTAATTTGGGATATCTATACCAGCATCACGCATTTTGGCAAGTTTGTAGCGCAAGGTTCGTGGGCTTATGCCCAGTTTCTCCGCCATTTCTTTGCGTCGGCCGTTACACTCCACCAAGGTTTCCAAAATAATGGCGTATTCTTGGTCACGCAGCTCGCTGCCCAAGCCCTCCCCGCCAGATACCGGACGGTTCACACTCTCAGGTTGAGCGACTGGCTTAACATTAGGTACAACCATCTCTGCATTTTGAACCACATGCTGCAAGCTGTTGGCATCTTGCCAATCCACCCCTTCTAGTAAGATGTGCTCAGCGTCGATATCACCATTCTCACTTAAGATAAGAGCTCGTTGCACCACGTTATCCAGCTCACGAACGTTACCTGGCCAAGGGTATTGCAGCAGTTTTTCTACCGCAACGGCTGAAAATTGAGGCACTGGCATCCCCATCTTGCTGCAATGACGCTCAGCAAGATGCTTGGCAAGTGGCGCAATATCGCCTTTGCGTTCGTTCAGTGCTGGCCACGCAATTGGGAACACATTCAGGCGGTAGTATAAATCTTCACGGAAGTTGCCTTCTGAGACGTACTGCTTTAGATCACGGTTACTGGTCGCGAGCACGCGTACATCCAGCTTGATGCTCTTACGACTGCCAAGGCGCTCCACTTCACGCTCTTGCAAAACACGTAATAGTTTCGCTTGCAGGTTTAAGTCCATTTCGCTGATTTCATCCAGCAAGATTGTGCCGCCTTGCGCTTGTTCAAACTTACCCGGACACGCTTGAACAGCGCCAGTGAACGCGCCTTTCTCATAACCAAATAGTGTCGCTTCCAGCATGTTGTCTGGAATCGCCGCACAGTTGATAGCAACAAATGGACCATCTTTACGGTTTGATGCGTTGTGAATATAACGCGACATCACTTCTTTACCTGAGCCACTCGGACCTAGCACCATAACATTCGCATCTGTACGTGCCACTTTATCGGCCAATGCAAGTAGGCGCAGACTTTTTTCATCTGCCACGACCGCGTCACCATTGTCATCGCTTTTGATCGGTGCATATCGACTGACCATGTTCAGCAATACTTCTGGTGCAAATGGTTTCGCCATGTAGTCAATCGCGCCGTCTTTCATTGCCGAAACGGCATCTTCAATGTTGGCGTACGCCGTCATTAACAGTACTGGTAAGTTAGGCCAATTCTGCTTGATGTTTTTGAGCAGAGCCAACCCGCCCATACCTGCCATTTGCACGTCAGAAACGACGATATCGACAGTATTCGATTTGAGTTTTAGTAGTGCGTCTTCCGCACAGTCAGCTTCTAACCACTCATACCCTGCCAGAGCCAGAGTATCCACTAGGGCTTCACGAAGACCTTCATCGTCTTCTACGATCAGCACTTTGCTTTGCGCCATTCTGATTCTCCAGTAATTGTTATTACCAGAAGCTGCTTACTGCGCTTCTGGTTGCACTCGCTCTAGCGGAATGCACATGGTAAAGCAGGCTCCATCACCCTGCTCTGAAATAAGTTCCAATCGACCGTCATGGGCACGGCAAACCATTTGAACGACAGCCAGCCCTAACCCGGTTCCTTGAGAACGCGTGGTAAAAAATGGCTCCATAATTTTGGCTTGTAGTTCTTCAGGTACACCCGGTCCGCTGTCTTGCACTGAAATGCGCAACTCGCCATTTACCGGGCGGAAAAAAATATCGACTTGCGACTCTTTACCAGACATCTGAATCGCATTCATGACAAGATTACTCAACGCGGATGCAATCGCATTCGCATTGCCTAGCAACTCTGTTTGTTCTTCTTCCACTTCTAGGCAGTAATCAATACCGTTATTTTTTAGCGCGGTTTCGACCATCGGCTGATATTCCGCCACCAACTGAGCAATCGTAAATGGCTTAATGACTTTATTATCACCACCTTTAGCAAAAAGCAGCATATCATTAACCTGCTTTTCCAAATCGTGCAGTCGATCCATTAATTTGGTTTGAAAGCGATCCCTTGTCGCTGGTGGAAGGTTTGGCGCTCCCAAATTGGATGCATATAGCATGGCGCTCGATAGCGGCGTTCTTACTTGATGAGCAAGCGACGCTACCATACGCCCTAACGACGACAAGCGTTGTAAATCACTCACACGAGCTTGAAGTAAGCGAGTTTCGGTTAAATCGGTAATCAGGATCAATTGACCTGTCGTAGAAGCCGAAATGGCTAATCGAACTTTACGACCATTCCGCAGGGAAACTTCGTGACCATCATCCTCACGAGGATCAAACACCGCCTGAATAATGTTGAACCATTTTTCATTAACCAGTGGAATCTCAAGAATTCGGTGCGCCTCTGGGTTTGCTTCACGCACTATGCCGTACGTGTCGAGCAGAATCACTCCGGCAGGCATCACATCAAGCACCTGCTTATAGCGCTCAACCTGATTTTCTACGGAATCTAAATGGGATTGGTTGGTGTTGTTATCCATTACTGCCTGTCGAAATATCGCCGCTAAAACTAAAATAGCTTGGTAAGCAATTAGCGTACCAAGCTATTTTTTATATTTATCATGACGTTAAGTCATCGACAATAAGTTGACACCCTCAGATAACGGTTTTTGGTGTCAGAAAAACGATGCTAAATAGCCCAAATGATTTAGATATCGTCTTAAATCTCAACGTTGCCTAGCGTTGTAAGTTGTACTTACGCATTTTTTCCACCAACGTTGTGCGTCGCATACCCAGCATATCAGCGGCTCGTGCCACAACCCCACCTTGGGCTTCTAACGCTTGGCTGATCATATTAACTTCTAAATCAGCCAACAGCTCTTTCAAATTTACACCTTCAGGCGGCAGCGCTTGCGGAGCGTTCATGCTGTGGTCAAGATCGTCTTGATCATCAAAGCTAAAGTCTTCTGAGAAGATGTCTTGGAACACATCACGCTCTTGTTCTTCAACCGAAATAAACGGATTACTTTCTGGTTGGAACTCCGGGATATCACTGTAGCGATATTTGGTTGGTAAGTGGTTTACATCGACCAAGCTATTTGGGTACAGAATGATCATTCGCTCAACAAGGTTGGCTAACTCACGCACGTTACCCGGCCAGTTGTGCTCCATCAGTGAATTGATCGCACGAGGGGTAAAACAGATAGGCTGGCCACCCTCCGCTTCCAGACGCGTCATCAACTCTTGCAGCAGCAATGGAATATCTTGTTTGCGCTCTTTCAGCGCAGGCATCTCGATTGGAAACACGTTCAAACGATAGAACAAGTCTTCTCGGAACGTGCCTTCTTCAATCATACTTTCTAGATTACGGTGTGTAGCCGCGACAACTCGAACATTGACCTTGATGGTGCTATTGCCACCCACACGTTCGAAACAGCGCTCTTGCAATACGCGAAGTAACTTTACTTGCATCGACATCGGCATATCGCCAATCTCATCAAGAAAGATCGTGCCACCGTCTGCGAGCTCAAATCGACCTTTACGTGCCGTTAACGCACCAGTAAACGCGCCTTTTTCGTGGCCAAACAATTCACTTTCTAGAAGCTCCGGTGGAATGGCACCACAGTTAATGGGCACAAAGGCACCACTGCTGTACGACGAATGATAGTGAATGTTACGCGCAACGACTTCTTTACCGGTACCAGATTCACCCAAGATCAACACGTTTGCCTCAGTGTCTGAGACTTGCTCGATCAGGTGACGAACTTCTTGAATACCTCTGCTTTGACCAACTAAGCTGCGAAAAAGCGTGTTTTTTCGTGCACTGGCAACGACATTGACCCCTTTTCGACCCAGAAAATCTTTGCAGTGGCGTAACGCCTCACTAAGCTGTGGGTAATTAAGAGGTAGTTCTAGCTCACCTACAAAATTTGGAAGATCATCCACGGGCAACGGAAATCGGCCCATGACTAAAAGTGGGATGTGGTAGGCGCTGTTTAAATGAGAGATAACCGTATTCGCCGCTTGACCTGCTGGAATGTTACCAACAATACAGCACGACCATACGCTAGACCAATCAACATCGCTGAGCTGATCAGAACTGACCGCTTCGCAATTTTCTCCAACAAATTCCAATATATTGCTTAAATTTAAACGACTTGATGCGTCATCATCAATTACAAGCAGCTTTGCCAAACCTTGCATAAGTAAGAATGATTGCCTTTATTTTAGGTGCGTTGCGGCCAAACCTTGATTTGCGCAATTGGGTGCTAAAAGAAGGCAGAACCACCACACTCAATTTACGATAGACAAAATAGGAAAATCAGCAACAAAAAAAGCCATTAGGGCTACTAATGGCTTCTATTTTATTTGAATATAAAAATAAGGCAACCAAGCAATAAAGAGGTGTGAGCTTGATAGAAACTTTGCTACACAACTCGTTGCGCAATTGACAAATATATTCCTCTAATATCTTAACGCGTTGTTTTGGTTATTAAATACCGACTTCAGCTGCTGTAAGATTATGAAACTCTGTAGGGATTTGGTCCCAAGCGGATTTAATCTCACGGATAATGTCGATAACGTCGTCGATCAGTTGAGGATCATTTTGATGGTTAGCAGCTGAAATTTGCGTGATCATAAACTCATAGAGTGAATCTAAGTTTGAAGCAATATCACCACCGTCATCCATCGATAGACAGCTACGTAGCGCAATAATGATGTCTAGCGCTTTACCTAAACGCTCACCTTTTGCTGGAATGTTGCCTGCTTGCATGGCCGCTTTACCTTGAATAAGGCGCTCAATCGCACCAGCCATAAGCATTTGAATGACTTTGTGCGGAGAAGCCGCGCTTAGCTGGCTGTCGACTGATACCTTTTTGTATGCTTGCAAAGAACCGCGCATAGTAATCCTCTTTTAAATAAATTTTTTGTACTGCTGAAGCGAACGCTGGCCATAACGAAACTTATGAAGTTCTTTTCCGACCTTTGACGTTTCCGATTGCATCAGCTCGACAATTCTTTTGGTACGAGTAAGCAACGCTTGCCACTCTGCATCCTGCTTAACCAAAGGATTTTGATGAATAATTGGTAACAGGTTTTGCAATAACCGTTCCCTGATATCGACCAAGCGAAGAATTTCTTCAGTACTAAAGTCGACTTTTTCCAATTCTTGCGTAATTAGTTGATCTATATCACTAATATCTATGAGTTCTTTTTGCATTTATTAACCCAACGCACTCATTAAGGCACCTAACTGACCTTGCATTTTGCCAGTCGCATCTTGCATGGCGGTAAACTTCGCGTGAGTGCGCTTTTCTAGGCTTTCCATGCGGCGATCTAATGCCGCTTGATCATCACTCAAACGATAATTTTGTTCTGTGAGACTTTTTTCTCGAGTACGAATGCTGCCTGTAATGCCTGTAATACCATGAATCGCGTCTTCGACTCGTTTAGCAAAACCTGTGTTGCCACCGAAGAACTTTTCTAGCTCGTTGAAGTTGTTGTTCAACTGACGATCCAACATGTCATAGTTGATTTCTAAGGTACCTTGACGCGTGGTAGTAATGCCAAATTCAGTTAATGACTTTAGGTTTTCAGGCGCTTTATCAATTTGAGTGGAAAATACCGATTTTAATCGTGAGTCTGCGCTGCGTACGGTACTGTCCCCCGACAACGGTCCTTTTTGACCAGTGACCGGATCCACACTCGCCAACGCTTGAGACGTTTGATAAAACGAGTTGTACGCCGCAACAAAGTTTTCGATGTCGTTACGCACACTCTGACGGTCGTATTCGACGCCAATTTCAGCAGGTGGCTTGTTCGGTTCTGATTTGCCTTTAAGCGTTAAATCAACACCTTCTATGGCATCTTCAATCACATTATTGTGACTAGAAAGCTTTGCTATTCCATCAAGCAGAACTTCTGAATCTTGCCCTGCTTGTACCTCTGTCATACCAAGGTATTCTTCAAAAGCAGATTGCGCTTTTGCGATTTTCGCTTCTGCTTCATCAATTTTGTCTAAACGTTCACGTTCTTGAGGATCCAGCTTAGCGCGATGAATTTGTTTCGCTTGCTCTTCGGTCAATTCACCACGTTCAACTTTTGCGTCTAGCGCTTGTTTTTCACTCGCAATTTTTTGCTCAATTTCAGCTTTTTCTTGCTCAAGAAGCTGCTTGGCATCTTTCGTCGTAACGTAAGAGTCGGTTAATGTGCCTGATGCCGCATTACTCCAACCCGGTACATCTGGTGCCTTCTCTATTGCTTTCTCGTCGAGTTCGAGCTCTGGCTCTTCATAAGAATCCAGCAAAGTGCCTGACGCAGTTTCTGTCCACCCTGGAATTCGGTCTTCAGGGCGCAAACTCGCGCGTCGGTTGGCTTCATCAATCGCTTCCTGCCCAGCTTTAGCAGCTTCAGCACCCGCAGCAGAGATTGGCTCTTGGGAGCCATCATCTTGTCCATTTTCTGCCGCTTTTTGCTCTTCTGGAGGTAGAGGATTGCCGTTTGCATCCAGTTCCACTGGTTGCTCGGGGAATTGAAGAGGACCTAACACTTCTTCCGCCGCTGAACGAGCTTCTTCAAGCGCGTTAACACGGTCTTCAAGTGTTTGATATTCGAAATATTTTAGAGGGTTGCCTTTGTCGGCCTCCACACTAACTCTGATTTGATGATCCTTACCAGAGAGATTTGAGGCAAGGATAAGGCGTGGTCCTTCAACGTCGTTAATGAGAGATGCTCGAACACCGGGGTTGTCTTTTGAGCCGTTGATGCCGCGTACGACATCTGCGAGCTTGGAGCTCGAACGAACGTTCACGTTGAAGGTGTCATCACCAAGCGAAATCTGCAGCTTACCAGGGCCAAACTTTGCGTCTTCTGGCAGTACGTCAGAAGCGACTTTGTGGCTCTGGGCAAGCTGCAACACATCGATAGCATATTTGCCAGCGATAGCATCTGTGGTTGCCGTAGCAGATACGATATTGTCGTCTGTCGTTTCAACAGTACGAACGGCAAACGCTTTCTCTTGACGAAAGTTCGCCATGAGATTTTTCATCGTATCCAGTGATTCTCTGAGTCGCCCATAGGCACTGATACTGGCATTAATTGTCGTGCGCTCGTTGTCAATGCGTTGCTGCTTTGGTACGCGTTCGGCATCCACAATTTTGCTGACCATGGAATTGATATCCATGCCGCCAGACATCCCCAAAGGGCCTAAACTCATCAAATCACCTCTAAAAACGACTTACACTTTTTCAGTCAACAACCCGCTGTTGGCTGTGTGCTCAGCTAGGCGACGCAATACCATTAGCATTTCTTCATCAGGAATTTGACGAATCACGTCGCCCGTTTTGGCTTCGTAAATCGTCACCACATCTCTCCCGGATTCCTCATCCACTCGAAACGCGACTCCTTTGTTTATGGACGTCACAAACTCATTCATTTGCGCGACCAATTTTTCACGTTCTTCTTTGTTCAGCTCTTGACGGCTTTCTGCCATCTCGATCGCTGCTTGAACAGAGAAGTCGTATTCGGTGTCTTTCGCTTTTTGCGGCGAAACCTCACCATTTGAATTTGCTGGGCTAGACGTGCCTATATCATTGCCATTTTTATTTGCAAACTTTGTGCCACTTGGCGTGCCGTAAGGCTGGATGTTCGATGCGTAGGAGGATATATCCATTACAATCTCCCTTCCACCTTATGGGCTAACGATAGAATCTATCGCTTTGGTGCCCCAGCACTAAGGTGTTTACCTCAGGCTGGGTCAACCACTTAGCCCAACAAGCTTAGCGCTGCAGATGGAGACTGCTTCGCTTGAGCCAGGATTGAAGTACTTGCTTGCTGAAGAATTTGCGACTTAGTCATCGCAGTGGTTTCTTTCGCGTAATCAGTATCTTTAATACGGCTGTTAGACGCATTAACGTTCTCGTTAATGTTGTCTAGGTTGCTGATTGCGTGGTTGAAGCGGTTTTGGAAAGCACCAAGTGACGCACGTTGGCTGTCTACTGACTTAAGCGCACCGTCGATAACAGCCACGGCTTCTTGAGAGCCTGCTACTGTTGTTACGTCGATGTCTTTCACTGTTACGTCTTTCGGGCCGCCAAAGCCGATCTCGTCCGCTAGGTTGCCAGAGAACTCAACATCACCTTGAACTTTTTGAGAAGAAGCAAATACTTGTAGCTTGCCATCTTCACCAACAGACGCTTTTACATCATCGTTTTGACCGTTGATGTACGTTGCTAGCTGCTCAATGTCGTCGCCTTGTTTTGCGCTGATCGATAGCTCTTTCTCTTCACCTTGTTTGTTGGTGTAGCTCATTTTGAACTCAGTTTTCTCACCAACAGTCCAAGATGCATCTTTACCCTCTTCTGCTGCGTAGCTCTTGCCACCCATTGCAGAAGTGTCTGAGCGCAAGCTACCCATAGAAAGCATCACTGCTTCACCTGAGTCTGCACCGATTTGGAAAGATTGCGTACCGTATGTACCGTTCAGCAACTTGTTACCACCGAAAGAGGTAGTTTCAGCAATACGGTTTAGCTCGTCATTTAGCGCTGTTACTTCTTCTTGGATCGCAACACGTTCTGCTTTTGAGTTAGAACCGTTCGCAGATTGAAGCGATAGGTCACGCATACGTTGTAGGATGTTGGTAGATTCATTCATTGCACCTTCAGCAACCTGTGCAATAGAAATACCGTCGTTTGCGTTTTTCACCGCCATGTCTAGGCCACGGCTTTGTGCATTCAAGCGGTTTGAAATCTGTAGACCTGCAGCATCGTCTTTCGCGCTATTGATTTTATAACCCGAAGACAAACGCTCCATTGATTTTTGTTGACCGTCAGCTGCCTGGTTTAGGTAACGCTGTGCAGTCATCGCAGAAACGTTAGTATTAACGTTAATCGCCATAATTGATCTCCTTAAGGCTTTAGTGAATGTACCGTCGTGTCTCTCACCTCACTTAGGTACATCTCATTTCTCTCAGTCCCTTTAACGGCGACCGATGAATATCCTTTAGAAGAAATTTTCAATTTTTTGCGATTATTTTCTTTGGCTTACTGAAATGTGATGAAGCTCTAATGTCGTGATTCGCAGAAATCCTGAGTCCCCAAAAAATAGAAAAAAACCCAAGCCGAAGCTGGGTTTACTCGCTCATCTCTCACCACGAGCCAATGAGGTTCTCGTCTTAGGTTTGAAATTAACCTAGCAGACTTAGCAGCCACAGATTCTTGTGCGCCACCTACTGAGGTTACGTCGATAGTATCTACCGTTACTTTTTTACCTTCGCCCAAACCTAGCTCGCCAGATAGGCCGCCTGAAAATTCGACTTCGCCTTCGACTTTGTTGTTGCCAGCAAAGATTTGCAGTTTACCGTCTTGGTCTACTGAGGCTTTCACTAGGTCAGTTTGACCGTTAATGTAAGTCGCAAGCTCTTCGATATCGTCACCCGCTTTTGCGCTGATGTTGATTTCTTGCTCTTGACCATAGCTGTCCGTTAAGTTGATTTTTAGGTCGTTCTTACCTAATCTCGTCTTAGGTTTGAAATTAACCTAGCAGACTTAGCGCTGAGTTTGGCGCTTGTTTCGCTTGCGCAAGGATTGAGCTTGACGCTTGCGATAGAATTTGTGACTTGGTCATTTGAGTCGTTTCTTTCGCGAAGTCAGTATCTTTGATACGGCTCTTCGACGCGTTCACGTTCTCGTTAATGTTGTCCAAGTTGCTGATTGCATGGTTGAAACGGTTCTGGAATGCACCCAGCTCTGCGCGGTGGCTGTCTACGTATTTCAGTGCCGCATCGATGATAGCCACAGATTCTTGTGCGCCACC
>CCKK01000018.1 GCA_001048675.1 Vibrio diabolicus
ATAGTATCTAAACCAAGTAGTTCTCTCAAAGTTACTTTTATTAACGGCGCTCAAACTGATTTCTTTAGGGAATTTTTTGGATTTTTTTGGAAAAAGTTCATTTGGAGAAGGAATCGTGATGAAGCAGATAAAAAAGCAAAAAAACGTCAAATTTTCGCTAAAGCTTCTTTTCGAGTTGTCGATACAGGCAGGTTTTACGTTAAATTCGAGCGAGATCGATCATTAGCCAAGTAAGGTTAATGCTAGGTTGGGCGCTTGTTTTGCTTGTGCAAGAATAGAAGTACTGACCTGCTGCAAAATCTGCTGCTTCACCATTTGCGTGGTTTCTTTCGCGTAGTCAGTGTCTTGGATACGACTGTTGGAAGCGGCTAAGTTTTCGTGGATGTTATCGAGATTATTGATCGCGTGATTAAAGCGGTTTTGATACGCGCCTAACTCAGCACGATGGCTATCAACGTACTTCATCGCAGTATCTAGGACGGCCACGGCTTGTTGCGCACCACCGACAGACGTAATGTCGATGTTATCAACCGCATCGTAACCTTTTAGCTGTAACCCCAGTTCACTCGCTAAGTCACCTGAAAACGATAAAGTGCCCGAAGTTTCTTCTCCAGCCATAAATAGCTGTAACTGACCTTCTTCATTCACCGATGCCGTGACTTTGTCAGTTTGACCATTGATATAAGTCGCAAGCTCTTCGATATCATCGCCAGCTTTGGCATTAATTTGAATGGTTTCCGTCTCACCAAAACGATTCGTAAATGACATACTAAGATCATTCGCACCGTCTTTTACTTTCCAATCAGAGCTTGCACGTCCGTTTGCAATGTAACTAAAGCCGCCCATATCAATGCCATCACTGCGCATCGACTTTAATTCAACTTGCACAGCTTCACCTGACGCTGCACCGATTTGAAATGCCGACTTACCAAAGCTGCCATTGAGCAGTTTACGCCCACCAAAGGAGGTCGTTTCGGCAATGCGGTTTAGCTCATCGTTAAGTGCCGTCACTTCTTCTTGCAGTGCAGTGCGTTCCGCTTTGCTGTTTGAACCATTGGCTGACTGTAGCGACAAATCACGCATACGTTGCATGATATTGGTCACCTCATTCATCGCCCCTTCGGCGGTTTGCATTATGGAAATGCCGTCATTCGCGTTGCGAACCGCAACATCTAAACCACGCATTTGTGATTGCAAGCGGTTGGAGATTTGCAGACCCGCAGCGTCATCCTTTGCGCTGTTAATACGCTTCCCTGAAGACAAACGCTCCATGGATTGGTTCAGCATGTCAGTTGCACTGGTCAAATGACGTTGTGCGACAAGTGCTGCAACATTGGTATTAACGGTGATAGCCAAGAGACACAGACTCCAAATAAATTAAGGCTTTGGATACTTATCGACCAAATAATCGAAAGGTTTAGTCTTTTTTGAAAAAGTCTGTGGAATAGAAAAGAAGAAAATAAAAGCCCTCCAATTGGAGGGCTTAAGAAATAAAGTCTGAGAACTTACTTGATGGCTAGCTCTGCTAGCATTTCTTGTGATGGAGCGAAGAAGTACGCACCAGTTACCGCTTTTGTGAAACGAAGCATTTGGTCTGTTTTACCATCTGTCACGCCGTACATACTTTCTAGCATCACTTTAATGTTATGAAGTGTATTGCAGTAAGAAATAAACAGCAGGCCATGAGGCCCTGTTACCGTCCCGTATGGCAAGCTATGACGAACAATCTTGAGACCTTTTCCTTCTTCTTTAATATCAACGCGACCAACGTGTGATGCAGCAGGAACGTCTTCTAGCTCGATAGAGTCTGGTTTGGTACGACCAATCACTTTTTCTTGCGCTTTGACATTCAAGCGATTCCAAGCGGCAAGGTTATGTTCAAAGCGTTGAGCCATGACATAACTACCTCCAGCAAATGGGCCCTCTTTTACTAGAGCCACATCAGCGCGAGCCTCCCCTTTCGGGTTTTCTGTCCCATCAATAAAGTCTGTCATATCACGAGCATCAAGGTAACGGTACCCATACGTTTCGTCCACAATGGTGACATCTTCTGCCGTCTCTTCTAGAAACTTACGCAGAACATAAAAGTGCAAGTCGTGACGAGTAGAGTGACAGTGAATCAGCACATCAACATCCGTTGCAGGCGCTACGATGTCTCCTTCGCCAAGTTGAGTAAAATCAATAAGCTCTTCTGGCGCGTCTACATTGAGGTGTTGCCAAAACGATTTTGTGAATGCGATAGAAAGGGTCAGCGCCGCGCCTGGCTGGGTAATATTTAACTCTTCCACTAACTTTGGTAGTGCTTTCAGCTTATCCAATACGTTTTCACGGTTTTGGTTCACTTTAAGTTGAGTGTACAGTGCAAATGGCCCTGCTTCTGGCACGATCGCCGTTTGAGCTTGTGACATTGAGGTTTCCTCTATACTTTGCCCCGGTGTGGGAAGTTATTGTTTTTAATTCTTCGAAGGCTGCTCTTCATTGCGCTCCAATTGTGGCACATGAAAACAGTCTTTTACCCATCTTCCATTTAGAAGATAGATCATAAACCAAGCTAATAAGGTAATGGTAAGGGCGTTTGCCCAATTGAATACACCATGTTCCAGATACACATGATACATGGTCTGAGCCAGTTGGATACCGCACAAGATCAAAGTGATCTCTCGACCATAGCGAGTAATTCTGTTTACCCATCCTCTATCGGGGTGACGGAGCCCCATCAACCACATGAGAAGCAGGCTTGGAATGCCCATAGCCAAACCCAAATACAGCGTACTTGAGTCTGGATAAACAATAGCGAGTAGCTTACTGCCACTATCACGACTTACGCCTGCCATCGCAAACACAACCCATGAACGCACAAGAAACATCCATCCAAACCATAAAATAATCGGCGCTTTTAAAAATCCATGGGCGTCATATTGGTCAAACGAGTAGCGCACAACATCTTCTTCTTAATGTGATAAAACGCCACTTTAACCTATCATTTCAGAGTTGCAAGCCAGCAAAGATGAGAACTAAAGTTCATTTCATCATCTTACACAGGTAAACTAAACAAAGATTTACAATGACGTTGATGAGAAACATGAAAAAAAGAACTCCAGCTACCCCAGCGCCTTCTCAAGAAACTCAAGCCGAAGCGATGAGAATTGCCAAATCCACACAGAAACCGGGGCAAACCAAAGAGCAAACCAAGCTGATCGCTCAAGGTATCGAAAAAGGCATCGCTCAATATAAGAAGCAGCAAAAAGAGCGCAATCGTCAAGCCGATAAAGCGAAGAAAAAACAGCAACGTGAAAAGCAACGTCAGCATGAAGAAGCTATCGAACAAGACAACATCACCGACGATGCGCCAAACCATGTATCAAGCAAACTGCCTTGGATACTGCTCGCTCTGAGCTGGATTGGCTTTGCTGCTTACATAGTATTGGGGAAATAGCTGATGAGACGCCTGTTACTTGGACTTTTTGTCGTACTTCTCTCTGGTTGCACGATGCCTTCTCACCTTACTCATGCTCAAAGCCAAGATGTTCATATTCGCATTGACGCTCAGTTCAACCCTGATCGATGCGAATACAAAGGCGAAGTCACCGGAAGCGAGGGTCATTGGTATAACTACATTTTCATGACCAATGACGCGATGATGCAAGGCGCAATGAATGATTTAAAAAACAATGCCGCGGCTATCGATGCGGACACCGTTTTTATGGTCTCCCCACAAGATTTTATCACCTCATTTAGCGTGCTGGGCTCCGCTTACCGCTGCAATGGATGACGCCTGAATATGAAAAAAGCCAGCAATTGCTGGCTTATGCACGAAATCCAAGACTGCTAGCGATATCTCTCTCCCGCTCTAGAACCCATTGGCTATCAAAAGGCCCCCAATCTGAAAGTTGATAATAGCCGTCATTATGACGTCGGCCATCTTGAACGAATATGAGTTCAATGCCGATCCCAGGTAACGCCTTGAGTACATCTTGAATTGTACGACGAGGCCACCCCGTTTTTTCGATCAACTTTGGCACATTCGGCCTTTCTAGGTTTTCCACCAACAAGGCCAAATATAGCCGCCTTGCAAAAACAGGACTCAATTCCATTGACACCTCCTAAAATTGTGCTGATTCATTATTTCGTTTTTGCTCAGCGAGATGTTGCGTTTGATCAATAACTCGACTTTTCCATTTGATTTAGACGATTTTTTATTCGATTTATAGTGCATTCATCGTAAATAAGTTACGTAACATCAGTTATCTCAATCTATCTGAAAATATTTTCCACCGCATTTTGTCAGTTTGATTGCTTCTTGATAGGATGCTATAGCAGCCCAAATCACTTAAGTGCGTCTTAACCGCGCCAGTGAAAAATAGAACAAAGAAAAAAGGAAACACTATGTCGATTACCATGTTTGGTATTCCCAACTGCGATACGATCAAAAAAGCCAAAAAATGGTTAGAAGCTGAGGATATTACTTACGACTTCCATGACTACCGTAAGCAAGGCGTTGATGTAGCTATGGTAAGCGAATTTTGTCGCGCTTTAGGTTGGGAACAGGTGCTCAACAAACGTGGCACGACCTACCGCCAACTGACACAAGAACAGAAAGACACGCTTAACGAAGAAAACGCGATCGCTCTTTTGGTAGAAAATCCGGCGATGATCAAGCGCCCAATTTTAAAAGTGAATGATCAACTTCATATCGGTTTTAAAGCTGATCAATACGCTACCATTTTCAACTCTTAAATAAAGGAATACTCAAGGATGACAGACAGTCCAGTATTGGCACTTGCTAAAGATCTGATCAGTAGACAATCTGTAACGCCGGAAGACGCAGGTTGTCAGGATTTGATGATCGAGCGCTTAAAAGCACTCGGGTTTGAAATTGAAGTGATGGTGTTTGAAGATACCACGAACTTCTGGGCTCGACGTGGTTCAGAAGTGCCACTATTTGCGTTTGCTGGCCACACCGATGTGGTACCTGCTGGCAAACTGGAGCACTGGGATACACATCCGTTTGAACCAACGATTATTGATGGTTACCTACACGGTCGCGGTGCAGCGGACATGAAAGGGTCGCTAGCTGCTATGGTCGTTGCTGTCGAACGCTTCATTGCAGAGAACCCAGACCACAAAGGCTCAATCGGCTTTCTAATTACGTCGGATGAAGAAGGACCATTTATCAATGGTACCGTTCGTGTTGTAGAAACGTTGATGGCACGTGGCGAAAATATCGACATGTGTATCGTTGGTGAACCATCCAGCACCGAAGTGGTTGGCGATGTGGTGAAAAATGGACGTCGCGGCTCTATCACGGGCGATTTGACGGTAAAAGGAACACAAGGCCACGTGGCCTATCCTCACCTAGCCAATAACCCTGTGCACGAGTCTCTACTCGCGATTCATGAACTCGCAACAACCGAGTGGGACAAAGGAAATGATTATTTCCCACCAACCAGCTTCCAGATCCCGAACGTATCGGCTGGCACTGGTGCGTCTAACGTCATTCCTGGCGAGTTCCATGTTCAGTTCAACCTACGTTTTAGTACTGAGCTTAACAATGACGCAATTGTTCAGCGTGTTACCGAAACACTAGACAAGCATGAGCTGGACTACGAACTAAAATGGACATTCAACGGCGACCCATTCCTGACCGATACGGGCGCACTGCTAGACGCGGTTGTAGCTGCTGTGGCCGAAGTCAATGATACGAAGCCAGCGCTACTTACAACTGGCGGTACGTCTGATGGTCGCTTTATCGCTCGAATGGGTGGTCAAGTCGTAGAGTTAGGCCCTGTTAACGCTACGATTCATAAAGTGAACGAATGCGTGAAAGTGGACGATCTAGAAAAGTTGACTGACATGTACGAGAACACGTTGAAACACCTGTTAGCGAAGTAATCAGCGAGAACACCATGACACCAGAGCAACTCACCGGCACCACAGATTCTCATCTGCAATCCACTTTAGTGGGTCAAAAAGCGTTTCTACTCCATCCTGAAGTGGCTGACGATCTGCTAAAGATGATCAAAGCGGCAACAGAAGCAGGTTTTAAAATGGAAATCGCCAGTGGTTTTCGTGACTTCAACCGCCAAAAAGCGATCTGGAACGGGAAGTTTTCTGGTGAGTTGCCAGTTCTCGACGTCAACTCCCGCCCTTTAAACAAAGCAGAGTTAAATGACGAAGAGAAGTTGATGGCCATTTTGCGCTGGTCGGCACTGCCTGGAGGAAGTCGTCATCATTGGGGTTGTGATTTTGATGTCTATGCGCGCAATTTATTGCCTACTGACACCAAACTCAAGCTGGAACCTTGGGAGTACATTGAAGGCCACCAGCAAGCGTTCTACCAATGGTTAAAAGCCAACCTTGGTCGATTCGGCTTCTTCTTCCCTTATCAGCAAGATTTAGGTGGCGTTTCGATTGAGCCTTGGCACATTAGCCACCGCACTGTCGGGCAACAGTGCCTCGAGCAGTTGACGCTTGATGTACTCAGAAGCCAGTTGATTCAGCAAAATCAGACCGACAACATTGCAGGGATTGACGTCATACTGAATAATTTGGATAACGTCGTTGCCAAATTTATTCACAATATCACGCCGCCGGAGGCTCTATGATAGAAATACTCACCAACCCTTGGGTCATTATCATTGTAGTGTTGAGCGTGGTCATTGGTAACATTGCCGCACTCAAATACACCGCAAAAATGAAGTTTGGTCAGATGGATAAAAGCCGTAAGAACGATTTAGATAAGCTGAACACGTTGGATAAACAGCGCTCCGCTGACGAGGAGAGCAACAAAGACGAGCCTCGTTAGTTAAACACCTACTTTATCTCGACACGCCGAATATAAGCATCAAAAAAGGGACCACTAGGTCCCTTTTCAATTATTGTGTAAACGTATCGCGTTAAGTTCGCTTTGGTTACTGCTTCACCGTCGCAGCCAATACAGGCGCTAGTGATTTCAAAAACTCTTCTTCTACTGGCTTACCAGAGGAATCCGTAATATTGATAGACGTACGGTTGCCTAAATCACCAAGTAAGAATGTGTACTTACCAGCGTCTAACTCCACTGGTTTAACGCCGATATCGTTCCAGAATTCATCATCCGGAGACGCATATTTCGCTGTGATTGTGCCCTGAGACTGGCTACGCTCTTCAATCTTAAAGCCCATCTTAGGTAGAATATTAGGCAAACGTTGCCAAAGCATGTTGTATTGCGCACGCGCGACAATCACAGGAAGCCCGCTGCGGTCTTTACCCATTGTAATTGGGATCTGTTTAACCAACTCTTGCGCTTTACGTTGTGCTTCTTCACGTACTTCTTGATCGTAGCGAGCGGTTACCAAGTTAGTCATGAACACATTGTAGCGCTCACGGTTGGTCGCCGTTACTTCTTTCACTTGATTGCCTTCACGCCAGTCAATAAGACTCACTTTAAAGCCGTGTCGACCATTAGCTTCAGCACGTACGATCTCATATCGGCTACCAATTTCCAGCTCTTCGTCTGGCGAATCCCACGTCACCCAACCCGTCTCGATACGAGAATCTGTTTGGCTTTCAACCGGAATCTCGTTGGCCGCAACCATGTTTTGTACGGTTTGCCAAACCTTGTCTAGTTCATCTTTACGAAGTAGCCAAAGTGTCACTTCACCATCACTACTGCGGTCCAGACGTGCACCAGGAATAAGCTCTAGGACTTGTTGAGGTGGACGAATGTCGACATCTTTACCTACACCACCAGCGTAGTTACCCTGAGGGATCTCATAGTTCGGGTAAAACTGTGGCTGTGCGCCTTGTGGGACATTCCACTCACCCAAATTGGGGGAGTTCAAATACTCGAAGTCATCTTTTGCTTGACGACGTTGATTGGCACCACCTGAACAGGCAGTCAATACGAATACAGCTAATGAACTTAACACTAACTGGCTTGAAAGCTTCATCTATACTCCTAAAACACCGAGGGCGCTTTGGCCCCCAGTATGAACTTCAATCCTAGTAACTCAATCTTAATAGCTCAATTTTGATAAATACCGGCGTCGGTTAACGCCTGTTCAACGATCGGCTGCGATTTTTCAGAAAGTGTGGTTAAAGGAAGACGCAAACCACCTTCTTCAATCAAACCAAGCTTTTGCGCTGCCCATTTTACTGGGATAGGGCTTGCTTCAATGAAAAGGTTTTTGTGTAGAGTCATCAAGCGTTGGTTAATCGCTTCTGCTTCTTCATACTTACCTTCACTTGCCAAATGGAACATGTCTGCCATGTCTTTAGCTGCAATATTGTTTGTTACCGAGATAACACCATTGCCGCCAAGTTTCACAAAATCGAGACCCGTCGCATCATCGCCACTTAGTAAGATAAAATCTTCGCCACAAAGTTCACGGTGAATTGCAATTCGGTCCAAATCGCCCGTTGCATCTTTTAAAGCCACGATATTATCAAGCTTTGACAAGCGTGCCACTGTTTCTGGCTGCATATCAACAGCAGTACGGCCTGGTACGTTGTATAAAATTAGAGGCACATCACTCGCTTCAGCAATTGCCTTGTAGTGCAAGAACAAACCTTCTTGAGTTGGTTTGTTGTAATACGGTGTCACACTCAGGAAGCCAGCAATACCAGAATCAGCCAGTAATTTGCTAAATGTTACTGCCTCGTGGGTTGCATTTGCACCCGTGCCAGCAATCACAGGGATGCGACCGTCGGCAAACTCAACAGTTTTATTAACGACCTTTACATGCTCTTCAATGGTCAGTGTCGCTGACTCACCTGTTGTGCCTACTGCCACAATACCGTCTGTACCCGCTTCAACGTGGTACTCTACTAGCTTTTGCAGACTGTCAAAGTCTACTTCACCATCTGCTTTGAATGGCGTAATCAGCGCTACGATACTTCCTGAAAACATGTTTATCTCCCTCATTTAACTCTTTCTGCATGGTACTGTAATGCGATTGAAAAACACAAGAGCGTAAACTCGCTTACAAAGTACAAATGAATGAATAATTATCAGTTGTTAGAGGTCTAGCAACTTAATTGCTCTATTTGGTTTGATTAGCGGCAATATTGATAATCGTGTTGGGCTTTCGAGTGACTTTAGAATCTATCAGTGATTTGGAAAATACTGAAGTGCACAAGCTAGGAAAATATACTCTTTGGTCGTGCTCACCAAGTCAGACCTGAGTGAATAAAAAGACCAAACAACACGCAAGCACATCATGCAAACGTTTTATTCCCCCAACTCCCTCGTTTACTGCTTGCCTCCAATCGTTCACCTCAAGAGCCAACCTGCTTTTTTGTAAAACTAAAAAAAGAACTGACTCGATATTTCTCCGCAATATCTGTGCTAACATCTCTCTATTGAAGAAAGGACAAGAAGCTCATTTATGAAGCAACATCTGGTACTTACAGCAGTTGGAACGGACCGTCCAGGCATTTGTAACCAAGTCGTACACCTCGTTACTCAAGCCGGTTGTAACATAGTCGATAGCCGTATCGCTATCTTTGGAAGTGAATTTACCCTGATCATGCTCCTAACTGGGAACGCCAGCAGTGTGACTCGAGTAGAGACGCAATTGCCCCTACTTGGCCAAGAACATGACCTGATTACGATTATGAAGCGTACGTCGGCGCACGAATTGCTCGACAACAGCTACACAATGGAAGTGTTTATTGAGTCTGAAGACCGCCCAGGTCTGACTGAAAAGTTTACTAAGTTCTTCGCGGATCAACAGATTGGTTTGGACTCTCTTAGCGCCCAAACTATCAGTAAGTCGAAAATTCAACTTGATGCCGACCAATTCCACATTGCGATTACCGCATCAGTAAGTGCGGATTGTAACTTAATGCAATTACAAGAAGATTTCGATGAACTTTGTCAGTCGCTCAACGTACAAGGTTCTCTGAATTTCATTAAAAACACACTATAAAGTAAAGGAAATCACCATGAATACGCTGACAGCAGGCTCGCCAGCGCCAGCCTTCTCTTTGCTCGACCAAGACGGAAATACCGTTTCTCTTGAAGACTTTAAAGGCAAGAAAGTACTTTTCTACTTTTACCCTAAGGCGATGACTCCGGGTTGTACTACACAAGCAAAAGGTCTTCGTGACATCAAAGCTGAACTCGATGCACACAACGTGGTGGTACTTGGCGTAAGCATCGACCCTGTAAAACGCCTAGGCAAATTCATCGAGCGTGATGATTTAAACTTCACCCTGCTTTCTGACGAAGATCATGCCGTTGCAGACCAATTTGGCGTTTGGGGCGAAAAGAAATTCATGGGTAAAGTATACGATGGTCTTCACCGCATTAGCTTCCTGATCAATGAAGAAGGCGTGATCGAACACGTGTTCAACAAGTTCAAAACCAAAGATCACCACGAAGTCGTATTAAATTACCTCAACGAAAACGCATAAGCGCGATCCGTTCTTCAAATAACAAAAAGCCCAGCAAACTGCTGGGCTTTCTTTTGAGCATTGTACTTTGGTAACGCCTACTCTTGTTCGACTGGTTCGTTTTCTTCCGTACTTGGTAAAGCATGCCATACGGCTTTAACTAGTGTCGCCAACGGAATGGCGAAGAATACGCCCCAAAAACCCCACAAGCCACCGAAGACTAACACTGCCACAATGATGGCAACTGGGTGTAGATTTACCGCCTCAGAAAACAGAACAGGAACCAACACATTACCATCCAGCGCTTGGATAATACCGTAGGCAAGCAGCAACCAATAAAACGGAGGCGCAAGACCCCATTGGAACAGACCAACGATGGCGACAGGCACAGTTACAGCTGCCGCGCCGATATAAGGAATTAACACAGATAGACCGACAGCTACGGCAAGCAGCGCCGAATAGCGAAGATCTAAAATGGCAAAAGTCACGTAACTCACGCCACCCACTATTAAAATCTCGAGCACTTTACCGCGAATGTAATTGGAGATCTGCTCGTTCATTTCATGCCAAACTTTATTCGCGAGTTTACGGTTTTTCGGCAAAACACCACTCGCGATTCTTAGCATCTCTTCTTTGTCCTTCAGTAAGAAGAAGATAAGTAGTGGCACTAAAATCAAGTATACCGCTAGCGTCGCAATACTGACTAATGACGCAAGTGAGCCTTTTACTACACTCTCACCAAGTCCCAACGCTTGGTTTTTGGCATTTGTCACCACGGTTTCTACAATTTCTAAGTTTGCTAACTCAGGATGACGTTCTGGTAGCGTGACAATAAACTTTTGTAACCCGTTGTACATGTTTGGAATATCGTTAATTAGATTACCGACCTGAGTCCAAATCGTCGGAACCAAACCAAACAAAGCGATCAACATCAATCCGACGAACATTAAGATCACGATGATGACCGACAAAGTGCGCGGCACGCCCATGCGACACATTTTTACGACTGGCCATTCAAGTAAATAAGCCAAAACGATCGCGACAAGCAATGGCGCAATCAAATGCCCAAAGAAGTAAATGGTGATAAAACCAAACAGCAAGATCGCGACGAGACTTACTGCATGAGGGTCTGAGAAACGTCGTTTATACCAACGACTAACCATTTCAAACATCTTATGCGGATTCCTTATTGAATACAGTCAATGTGTAGTGCTCTGATGTAGATTGGCAATCAACTGAGTACCCTTGGGCACTGAGATAGTTCACAATGTCTCGTTTAGAGCTGTTATCCACCACTTGAATAACAAGTTGATGATACTGCTGCGTTTCTCCTTGAAAGACTTCAGCAGCGTGACGCTTTGCAAGTAACAGTGCCATAGGGCAACGTTGTTCACGCAAATCAAGTAACATGGATTCCATTGTATTGCTCTGCACTTATGATAGGGTTGTATTGTAACGGCTTTTTGAGCTGGTGCTAGCACTTCTGACATGATTTAACCACATGCTGAAATGACTCGGATATAAAATAATTTACGAAACCAATTCATTTATTTCCGGTCTTATTGCTAGCTTATATCCTCGCGGATAACCAAAACGCATGTGGCGCTGTTGAGAGGTTCTCAGCCTCTAACCACATGCTTATGTATTTTGGAGAACCTTTTAAACGTATGTTAAAACGCACTCGCTCGCTAGTTTGCTTATGTCTTGCAGCTGCAATCAGTTCGCCGACAACTTATGCCAATAGCATTGACTTGCCAGACATTGGTACGGCTGCTGGTGGTACGCTCTCAATAGACCAAGAGTTGATTTACGGCGACGCCTATATGCGTATGCTCAGAGCCAGTAAACCTATCGTTAATGATCCTGTTATCAATGAATATATTGACGCTCTCGGGCACAGACTAGTAGCCAATGCGAATGATGTGAAAACGCCGTTTCACTTCTTTATGATTCGCGACCGCAATATTAACGCGTTCGCGTTTTTTGGTGGTTACGTAGCGTTGCACTCTGGGTTGTTTCTTCATGCGCGTTCAGAAAGTGAGTTGGCCTCTGTTGTTGCTCACGAGATTGCGCACGTCACACAACGCCACCTTGCGCGCAGCATGGAAGAGCAAGCACGTCGCTCTCCGGCCACATTAGCTGCACTCGCTGGCGCATTACTGCTTTCGATTGCCTCACCAGAAGCGGGGATGGCTGCAATTACGGCGGCAACCGCAGGTAACATGCAAAGCCAAATCAACTACACTCGCGCGAATGAAAAAGAAGCGGATCGCTTTGGTATTTCAACACTAGCAAAAGCTGGTTTTGATGTTCAAGCAATGCCACGTTTTTTTGGCCGTCTTGCAGATGAATATCGTTATGCGAGTAAACCGCCGCCAATGCTACTGACTCACCCACTACCTGAAGATCGAATTACCGATAGCCGTGCGCGAGCAAGGACCTATCCACCAATGCGAGTTGTGCCTTCAATAGACTATCACCTAGCGCGTGCGCGCATTGTTGCGCGGTACGCCGGCATTGACGGACAAGCTGCTTTAGGCTGGTTTGAGCGAACTCAAAAGAAAGCCTCTGCGGACATCACACCTGCTTTTAACTATGGGCGAGCACTCGTACATTTAGACAGCAAACGCTTGTCTCAAGCGGAACCTATTTTGAAAAAGTTGCTGGAGCAGGACCCAAGTAACCCGTTCTACCTGGATGCTATGACGGATTTATATATCGAGAAGAAGCAGCCAGAAAAAGCAACCGAGATGCTCCGTAAAGCGTTATCTCGGAACCCTCAAAATAAAGTATTGACCATTAACTATGCCAATGCGCTACTTGAGGACAATAAAAACGATCAAGCCACGCGAGTTCTTCAAAGATACACTCATGATTATCCTGAAGATACAAATGGCTGGCACCTAATATCGAAGAGCTACCACGCGCTAGGACGTAGTGATGAAGAGTTGGCTGCGCGAGCGGAAATTTTGGCGTTGCGAGCAAACTGGAATAAAGCGATTCAATATTATAGTGAAGCAAGTAAAATGGCCAAGTTGGGCAGCTTAGAGCAAGCTCGATACGATGCCCGTATTGACCAACTCATGATCCAAAGAGATCGATTCATGGCATTACAATAACGAAATGGAGAAAACCATGTCAGTCGTGATTTATCACAACCCTCGTTGCTCAAAGAGTCGTCAAACACTTGAACTGCTTGAGCAAAATGGTGTTACACCGGAAGTCGTCAAATACCTAGACACACCACTTAACGTAGATGAGCTAAAAGCGCTGTACGCACAGCTTGGCTTTTCATCTGTACGTGAAATGATGCGCACCAAAGAAAGCGAATACAAAGAACTTGGCCTAGGCGAAGACTCTGTTAGCGATGAGCAATTGTTCGAAGCAATGGCGAAAAATCCAAAATTATTTGAGCGTCCGGTGGTAGTTGCCAACGGCAAAGCGAAAATTGGTCGACCACCAGAGCAAGTGTTGGATATTCTATAAATGGATTGCCAGATCCTTATTTTGTATTTCAGCCGTCACGGCTCGACAAAACAACTGGCAAGACAGATAGCAAGAGGAGTCGAATCGACTCCTCAATGCCAAGCAATTTTGCGTACAGTTGAAGAATTGTCACCTCACTCACACTCCCCTTCTGATCCAATTGTTACTCTAGAGGAACTGAAAACGTGCGACGGTCTAGCGTTTGGCAGTCCCGTCTGGTTTGGCAACATGGCTGCGCCTTTAAAGCACTTCTGGGATCAGACTACATCTTTATGGGTCAGTGGTGACTTAATCGATAAGCCAGCTTGTGTCTTTACCTCTTCCTCTTCGATGCATGGTGGTCAAGAAACAACGTTACAAAGCATGATGACCCCTTTGTTGCATCACGGGATGATGGTTTTGGGCATTCCTTATGCCGAACCAGAGTTACACACTACGCAGTCCGGAGGCACTCCGTATGGCGCCAGCAGTGTAGGCCATGAGGCAGCCCTCAGCAGTGAAGAGATTCGTCTGGCACAACAATTAGGCAAAAGGCTGGCAACTGCAGCGTTAAAACTAAAAGTCTGTTAGTAAAATCAAGGATAGTTAATCGATGTCTGACTCTTTAGACCAAACACCACTCGGTACACAGGCTAAAACCTATCGTTACCTAGCTTTATTTGGCAACTTAGCCTTATTAGCCTGGGTCGCAATTTGGCAGCTTGCGTTGTCCCCTCACCCTCACCTCAGCAGCACAACACTTGCTATTGCTTGGTGTATTCCGCTATTACTTCCGTTGCCTGGTATTTTGGCTGGTAAGCCTTACACTCATGCTTGGGCTAACTTTGTTCTTATGCTGTATTTCTTGCATGCGCTGACCATCCTTTATGTGGATGGTGGAGAACGTTGGCTTGCGGCAGTAGAGTTGCTCCTGACTTCACTCGGTTTCGCTGGCAATATTTTGTTTGCTAGAGCGAGAGGCAAAGAGCTAGGTCTTAAGTTGAAGCGCCTCTCTCAAGTAGAAAAAGAAGAAAAAGCGAAATTCAATAAATAACGCCAATCGCAGTCAATCACTGAGCATTGGTTCGAATACGAATTTAGAAAACAAAAAGAGTCGCTATTGCGACTCTTTTTTACGCTTACCACATTGGTGTTTGATCCTTGCGCTTCACGCTTGGAAAGCTATCAATGCGATTACGATGCCGAGCGCCACTCGTAGATCAAGTCATACTGCTCTCGGACAGGCTCCACAATCATCGGCTGAGTTGGTTGCGTTTCGTCCTTTGCTTCCGCCGCGATATCCGCAGGCACTTCAGACTGCACTTTTTCTACCATAGCTGTATCTTTAGCTTCATTCATCGGAGCAATTGGCTCTGCTTCTTGAGTTAAAGCTGGGGCATCAACTTCACCTAAAGGATCTTCAAAAACCATTAATTGAGAAATAGAAGAAGCTTCTTTCTCAAAAGCTTGTTGAGATGCCAAAAGATGGATGTTGAGCGTCAGCTCATCACCTTGGACACGCTTAATTTCCGTACCCGCAACCGAACTAAGTTGTTTTAACGCATTCTCTAAACGGAAGAAGTCCGTGGCAGACGTTACATTAAGGACTTTCACCGCCAACGCTTTTGAAGATTTTCCAGATACTACCACTGCGCTCTTACTCGCGTAGTAGTCAGCGATGCCATCAACCATCTCAGCAATGGCATTGGCGCCTGATGCGGAACCGTTACGCGGAGAGCGCTGTGCTTCAACAATTCTCATTGGTGATTGATCGTATAACGTCCAGCGAATTTGTTCACCTTGAGCACGCACAACTAAAACGGCATCCGCTGGGTAGCGCTGGCTCGCTTGGCCAATTGGCTCAATAAAGCCGCCCCAAAGATCAGAAACATTAACACCAGTTACATCATCAAAATCACCAACCGGGATCGTAATCGGCAAGCCTCTCGATTTCGCAGCACTGCGAAGTGCTACAACGTTTGAAGAGTCGGAATGCTCCCAAGCAATATTACGATCGTAGCCCTGCTCTTCCACCATCCAAACCAAAATATTGGCGCGATTTGGCGACCAAGATGGCAATTGTGCTTGTGTTAAAAGCGAGCTGATTTGGTCGCTGTTAAACAACATTTTTAAGCTCGCTTTTCCATCAACCTGCCCATAGCTCAGCTGGGAAATGTAACGCGCACTTGAACCAAGTGCCTTTTTAATCACTGGATTGCTTAAAGAGGATTGAGAACCGGTCGCTCGAACAATCACATCCTGCATACCTTGTTGACGAGCCAGAGACTCACCGTCGTTCTGCTCACTGTCGATAACCACTTCGGCACGATAGATATCCACCTGAGTTAATGCATATACTGGTAGGGACAACCAACCTATCAGTAAGAGAGCTAAATAGCGCATAGTTTTTATAATCCTCTGAACAAGAACCCGAATAATAAGCAACTATCAAATCTTGAGCAAGGTAAGTACTGAGTAAATTGTCTGTATTATGACCAGCTTTGTTAACTCGGGCCTCAACCAGAGCTTCAGTGCTATTTTTTATAATAAACTCATTGCTTATTAAGCTATCTCAACAAGTTAGGCTGTCTATTTTTCATCTTCACGCAAGACACGTAAAAGAGGACAATTTGCAAGCAACTAACTCTCAAAAACGCTATTTATGGGAAAGATTCAATCGAAAGTTTGATCCATGCAACGTTGCAAACGATTGCAGGATGATAGTATTCGCCGGATTTGTCTGCGTATCTTGAAAATAGGGAATTATTATGAAAAACGCGTTACAAGGCGCTCAAATGCTCTTTGTCGCTTTTGGTGCTTTGGTGCTTGTGCCGCTTCTAACTGGCCTTGATCCAAATGTCGCCCTCTTTGGTGCCGGTGTCGGTACTCTCCTCTTCCAATTAATGACTAAACGTTCTGTTCCCATCTTCCTTGCCTCTTCTTTTGCGTTTATTGCTCCTATTATGTTCGGTATCCAAACTTGGGGTATCGGCGCAACGATGGGCGGCTTAATGGCAGCGGGCCTGGTTTATGTGGCTCTAGGGGCGATGATCAAAGTGCGTGGTGTTGGATTTATCCATAAAATTCTCCCCCTGTTGTCGTTGGCCCTGTGATCATGGTGATTGGTCTTGGCCTTGCTCCAACAGCAGTGAACATGGCGGTAGGTAAAACCGGTGATGGTGCTGCACAGCTTGTTAATGGTGATGCTGCGATCATCATCTCGGCGGTCTCACTGCTCACAACCATTGTACTAAGCGTGTTTGCAAAAGGCTTCTTGAAGCTCGTTCCTATTGTTGGTGGTATTCTTGCTGGTTACTCTGTTTCTCTATTCTACGGGGTGGTTGATTTCACTCCTGTAACACAAGCGGCTTGGCTAGCTATGCCAAACTTCACCGCGCCAGAGTTCAACATAAACGCAATCTTGTTCATGATTCCTGTCGCTATCGCACCTGCGGTAGAGCACGTAGGTGACATGCTTGCTATCTCAAACGTTACAGGTAAAAACTACCTGAAAAAACCTGGCCTTCATCGCACAATCGCAGGTGACGGGGTGGCAACTATCGCAGCCTCGATGGTGGGTGCTCCACCAAACACCACTTACAGTGAAGTTACAGGAGCGGTAATGCTAACCAAAGCATTTAACCCTGTGATCATGACTTGGGCTGCGATCACTGCAATCGTACTTGCATTGGTAGGTAAGCTAGGCGCGGTTCTTCAAACGATTCCGGTACCTGTCATGGGCGGTATCATGATTCTGCTGTTCGGCTCTATCGCCACAGTAGGCCTCAACACACTGATCAAGAATAACGTTGATTTACATAAGTCTCGCAACCTAGTGATCGTTGCCGTAACACTTGTATTTGGTATTGGCGGTATGGCTTTCGGTATTGGCGAGTTCAGCCTACAAGGTGTGAGCCTATGCGGTATCGTGGCAATTATTCTTAACCTTGTGCTACCAAACGATTTAGGTGAAAACCACGTTGTAGATAACGCACAAATGGAAGAAGAGAACGCGAAATAGTGCGTCTGCGCTGCTTTACTGAGTGGCGCATTTTATTCTTCTCGTATTATAGATATAAAAAAGGCTTGGTTTTCACCAAGCCTTTGTTTTTTCTGTTCAGTCGTAGTAATACATTAAAGAATTACTTAGTACCGAAGATCTTATCACCTGCATCACCTAGACCCGGTACGATGTAGCCTTTGTCATTTAGCTTCTCATCGATTGCCGCAGTGTATAGCTCCACATCTGGGTGTGCTTTTTCTAGCGCTTCAATACCTTCTGGTGCAGCAACAAGTACCAACACTTTGATTTGGTTACAACCTTTCTCTTTTAGAAGATCAATCGTAGCAATCATAGAACCACCCGTTGCAAGCATTGGGTCAACAACAAGCGCAATACGCTCATCGATGTTAGAAGCAAGCTTGTTGAAGTAAGGAACTGGCTCAAGTGTTTCTTCATCACGGTAAATACCAACAACACTGATACGTGCGCTTGGCATGTGCTCAAGAACTCCGTCCATCATGCCTAGACCTGCACGTAGGATTGGTACTACGGTTACTTTTTTACCTTTAATTTGGTCTACTTCTACCGGACCGTTCCAACCATCAATGGTCACTTTTTCTGTTTCAAAGTCTGACGTTGCTTCGTAAGTAAGTAGGCTACCGACCTCAGTCGCTAACTCACGAAAACGTTTTGTGCTGATGTCACCTTCTCTCATTAGACCAATTTTATGTTTTACTAGAGGGTGCTTTACTTCAACAACTTTCATGTCCATCTCCGGCTATAGTTGGCAATATTTAAACAAACCTTCAGATTATACATGATTTTTACAGGGATATCAGGATAAATCACTAAAGAAAAAAACAGACGCAAACGTTTGCTATCTATGTTTAAGCACTGTTAGAATAGCGCCGTTTTCATATCCAACTTAATACCGAGGACTTCCCTGTGAGTGGTAACAACTCTTCTCTTAGCTATAAAGACGCTGGTGTAGATATTGATGCAGGCAACGCGCTTGTGGATCGTATTAAGGGTGCGGTAAAACGTACTCGTCGCCCTGAAGTTATGGGTGGTATCGGTGGTTTTGGCGCGCTATGCGAATTGCCAACCAAATACAAACAACCTGTACTGGTTTCTGGTACTGATGGCGTAGGTACTAAGCTTCGCCTAGCACTGGATATGAACAAGCACGACACTATCGGCATCGACCTTGTTGCGATGTGTGTAAATGATCTTATCGTGCAAGGCGCAGAGCCACTGTTCTTCCTAGATTATTACGCAACAGGCAAGCTAGACGTTGATACCGCAGCGGATGTTGTTTCAGGTATCGCGGAAGGCTGTATTCAAGCAGGTTGCGCCCTAATTGGTGGCGAAACTGCCGAGATGCCTGGCATGTATGAAGGCGAAGACTACGACGTAGCTGGTTTCTGTGTTGGCGTAGTCGAAAAAGAAGACGTGATCGACGGCACGAAAGTCGCTGCTGGTGATGCACTTATCGCTGTTGGCTCAAGCGGTCCACACTCAAACGGTTACTCCCTTATCCGTAAAATCCTAGAAGTATCTGGCGCAGATAAGAACGAAGAACTAGCAGGTCGCACTATCGGTGAGCACCTACTAGAACCAACGAAGATTTACATCAAATCAGCACTTAAGATGATTGAGAAACACGACATCCATGCGATTTCTCATATCACTGGTGGTGGTTTCTGGGAAAACATCCCACGTGTGCTGCCTGAAGGCACAAAAGCAGTTATCGATGGTAACAGCTGGGAATGGCCAGTGATCTTCAAGTGGCTACAAGAGAAAGGCAACGTCGACACACACGAAATGTACCGTACGTTCAACTGTGGTGTGGGTCTAATCGTTGCACTACCTAAAGACCAAGCGGAAGCCGCGGTTGCTCTTCTTCAAGAAGAAGGTGAAAACGCATGGGTTATTGGTCAAATCGCGCAAGCTGAAGCGAACGAAGAGCAAGTTGAAATCCAATAATTTGCAAATCGAGCTCACAAGATAAAAAGAATGAGGACACTAGATGACTAGGTCCTCATTTTGCTATCTAGAACAATAAAAACCATTCTATTAGTAGGTAGTTTAGAAGCTACATAACTCCAACCTACAATACCAAGGCACTCTCGACATCATGAAAAACCATACCCTAAAAAACATTGTGGTCCTCATCTCGGGTAACGGAAGTAACCTGCAAGCTATCTTGGAAGCTTGCGAAGACAGCATGCCAAACGCACGAGTGGCAGCCGTGTTCTCTAACAAAGCCGATGCTTTTGGTTTAGAACGTGCAAAAAAGTTTGATGTAGACGGTCACTTTGTCGACCCTAAAGCATTCGATTCACGTGAAAGCTTTGATGCAGAGCTAATGAGTCAAATCGATGAATACCAACCAGACGTGATTATTCTGGCGGGCTACATGCGTATTCTGAGCAGCGAGTTTGTTTCTCATTACATGGGTAAGATGATCAATATCCACCCTTCTCTTCTACCAAAATATCCTGGGCTACACACACACCAGAGAGCAATTGATGCTGGCGATAAAGAACATGGTACGAGTGTGCACTTTGTAACGGAAGAGCTTGATGGTGGCCCTGTCATACTGCAAGCAAAAGTTCCGGTATTCGAAGACGATAATGCTAGTGTACTTGCAGCGCGTGTTCAGGCTCAGGAACACCGAATCTACCCTATGGTGGCTAAGTGGCTGGTAGACGAGCGGTTGATCATGAAGGATGGTAAAGCCTATTTAGATGGCGCAGAGCTTGGCACACACGGCTACGCCTCCGATGAGTAGTCCTGAACACCAAACTCCAAACACAAAAGAGCAGCCTGAGAGCTGCCTTTTGTTATTTTGAAACATATAAACTTGATTCAAGAAAGCCGTAGTGAGGCTAGAAACCTAAAACCCAACATTCTAAAAAATCCCATAACCACTTGAGTAACACGACACTCGGAAAGTAGATTCTGAATCTGGTTCGTTCCTCACCGTTCAGAATAACGTGGTGTTTTATGAGAAATTTCTATCAGTTACGTCTTTCCGGCAAGCCTTAGCGAGACTAGGAAGCTAGAAAGTATGAGAGTTCACCAGTATCCGCATTCGGTTGAAAACGTATAAAAATAAAGCTCGCGATTAAGCGAGCTTTACGAGTTGTTCCGAATTAACCGCTATTCTAACGGCTCAGTTGGCGCCTGATTGCCCGGTTTCGCCGCTGCAAACGGCACATTCACCAGTTCAGAGGCATTGTTTTTCACTAGTTCACCTAGGTGAAACAAGCCGTACTCGCCAGGTTTCATCCGCTGCCAAGCTTCGTTACCCGTTAAAGGTTGAGTCGCGATCACAGAAACAATGTCATGTGGCGTTGTTTCTTCTTGGAAGTTAATTTCCACATCTTCATCAAGCAAAGCGGCTTTACCAAACGGTGCGCGTCTTGTGATCCAATACAAATGATTGGTGCAATACGTCATTACATACTCACCATCACTCAGAAGCATGTTAAATACACCCTTCTCTCTTAGCTCATCACAACATTTAGCAACATATAAGAATACCGACTCCATATCCTTTGGCGGCTCAGGATATCGATCTTCCATTTGCTTCAACAACCAGCAAAATGCCAGTTCGCTATCTGTCTCGCCGACAGGTCGGTGTCGACCCGTATGTAAGTCTTGATAGCCTGAGAGCTGACCGTTGTGCGCAAACGTCCAATACCTACCCCATAACTCACGTGTAAAGGGATGAGTATTTTCTAAATTAACACCACCACGATTCGCCTGTCGGATATGACTAACGACAGCACGACTCTTGATAGGATAATTTTGCACTAACTCTGCAATTTGCGACTCACAACTTGGCTTGGGATCTTTGAAAGTTCGAAAACCTTTCCCTTCGTAGAAGGTAATTCCCCATCCGTCACGGTGTGGGCCAGTTCGACCTCCACGCTGCATGAGCCCGGTAAAACTGAAACAAATATCCGTCGGAACATTAGCGCTCATACCGAGCAATTCACACATGATTTAAAAAACTCCCTAACAACACAGCTCGAAAAGGTGGCTGTGAAACGACTATTCCATCTCTTTTTCAATCAACTGAATGATGATATGAATAATCTTAATATGAATTTCCTGAATACGGTCCGCATAACCAAAGTGTGGCACGCGGATTTCAATATCGGCAAGCCCTGCCATTTTGCCGCCATCTTTGCCTGTTAGCGCAATCGTCTTCATGCCTTTCGCTTGCGCCGCTTCAATCGCTTTCAGGATGTTACCTGAGTTACCTGAAGTCGACAGACCAAACAGTACGTCACCTTTTCGGCCAACCGCTTCTACATAACGGGAAAACACGAAGTCATAACCAAAGTCATTACTCACGCAAGAAAGGTGGCTTGGATCTGAAATAGCAATACCAGCATAGCCAGGACGGTTTTCTCGGTAACGGCCTGTTAACTCTTCGGCAAAGTGCATCGAATCACAGTGAGAACCACCGTTACCACATGACAGTACTTTACCATCTTGCTTGAATGAGTCAGCAATCATTTTCGCCGCTGCTTCGATTTGCGCAATGTTATGGTCATCGCTTAAAAATTTGTTGAGCACTTCAGCAGCTTCGTTTAATTCACTTCTAATCAGATCATGGTACATAAGACGTTCTCTTTATTATTTCGGCTTCAGTCAGTCCTAGATTCACTGAGCAAATTGTTCTGATACCAATTTGGTATCGGACATTTCATAAACCTGAACTCGGGTTTGATTACTCTGAGTTTACCCACAAACGAGAATTAGTGTCGATAGTGAACCAACAGATTTAGATTGGTGATGGTAATAAACTTGTCAACTTGCTCATGAAACCATCACTCAAATCGCACTTTAGAACTTTAACTCTACTTAGATCACTTTTTATCCAATCTTATGTTTTACATTTCCTTAATATTTTGATTACACTTAAACCAACTGGTTAGACCTCTTACCTAACATACAGACGTACAACACTTATAAAGTCTGAAAAGGAAAATACATATGGACATCTTGCTCTCAATCATCACGATGACGGTCGTGCTAGGCATTACGCTCTACCACCGCATGTCTCTCGTGAAATCTATTAGTTTACTCACAGCAGCTATGTTAGCGCTCACAGTAATAGGCGCGGTTGGCGTTACTGGTTGGGCTATTTACGTTCTTGCTGCCGCTGTATTCGCGGTTCCTGGCGTACGTCAGTCTTTGATAAGCCGCAAAGCATTAGCGCTTTTCAAGAAAGTGCTGCCAGCTATGTCTCAAACCGAAAAAGAAGCGTTAGACGCAGGTACCGTCTGGTGGGAAGCCGAGCTATTTAAAGGCAAACCAGAGTGGCAAAAGCTTCACGCCATTCAAGCACCTAAATTAAGTGCAGAAGAACAAGCCTTTTTAGACGGTCCAGTGAATGAAGTGTGTGCCATGGTGAGCGATTTCCAAGTGACTCACGAACTCGCAGACTTACCGCCAGAAGTATGGCAATACCTGAAAGATCACAAATTCTTCGCCATGATCATTAAGAAAAAGTACGGTGGTCTAGAATTCTCAGCATACGCGCAATCACTAGTACTACAAAAACTAACGGGTGTTTCTGGCGTTCTATCGTCTACCGTTGGTGTTCCTAACTCTTTGGGCCCTGGTGAGCTACTGCAACACTACGGTACTGAAGATCAGAAAAATCATTACTTACCGCGCCTAGCTGAAGGTAAGGAAATCCCTTGTTTCGCCCTAACGAGTCCAGAAGCTGGCTCTGACGCTGGCTCTATTCCAGATTACGGTGTGGTTTGTAAAGGCGAATGGGAAGGAAAAGAAGTACTGGGTATGCGCCTGACTTGGAACAAGCGCTACATCACCCTAGCGCCAGTCGCAACGGTACTAGGCTTAGCATTTAAACTTCGCGATCCTGAAGGTTTGCTAGGCGAAAAAGAAGATCTTGGCATCACTTGTGCGCTTATCCCAACTGATGTCAAAGGTGTTGAGATTGGTAACCGACACTTCCCGCTCAATGTGCCATTCCAAAATGGTCCAACGCGCGGTAAAGACATCTTTGTTCCTATCGATTTCATTATCGGTGGTGAAAAAATGGCGGGCCAAGGTTGGCGTATGCTGGTTGAGTGTCTATCGGTTGGTCGTGGTATCACGCTACCTTCAAACTCAACAGGTGGCATCAAAACTGCGGCAATGGCAACGGGCGCTTACTCACGCATTCGTCGCCAGTTCAAACAACCTATCGGTCACATGGAAGGCGTAGAAGAGCCATTGGCACGTCTTGGTGGTAATGCTTACGTGATGGATGCAGCAAGCAACTTAACCGTGGCAGGTATCGACTTAGGTGAAAAGCCATCAGTAATCTCAGCTATCGTGAAGTACCACTGTACTCATCGCGGTCAGCAAAGCATCATCGACGCAATGGACATCGTAGGCGGTAAAGGTATCTGTATGGGACCTTCTAACTTCCTAGCGCGTGGTTACCAAGGTGCGCCAATCGCGGTAACGGTTGAGGGTGCAAACATTTTAACACGCTCAATGATCATCTTTGGTCAAGGTGCGATTCGTTGTCACCCTTACGTTCTTGAAGAAATGAACGCAGCATATTCTGACGCTGGCGATGCAGTTGAGAAGTTCGATAAAGCGCTTGCGGGTCACGTGAGCTTTACCATGAGTAACCTCGTACGCAGTATCTGGTTTGGTTTGAGCGACGGTTTAGGTTCTTCATCACCAACCAAAGATGCAACCAAGCGTTACTACCAACAATTGAACCGTTACAGTGCAAACCTTGCTCTGCTATCGGATATCTCAATGGCAGTGCTAGGTGGCTCTTTGAAGCGTAAAGAGCGTCTATCAGCGCGTCTTGGTGACATTCTAAGCCAGCTATATTTAAGCTCTGCGACGTTGAAACGTTTTGAGCAAGATGGCCGCCCAGTCGAAGATTTACCATTAGTACACTGGGGTCTACAAGACAGTTTGAAACAAGCGGAAGTGGCGGTAGACGAATTCTTAGCAAACTTCCCGAACAAAGTGATTGGTCGTGCACTGCGCGTGTTAATCATGCCATTCGGTCGTGTACGCAAAGCGCCAAGCGATAAACTAGACAGCAAAGTGGCACGCATTCTACAAACGCCAAGTGCAACACGTTCACGCATTGGTCGCGGTCAGTACCTAGAGCCAACAGAGCACAACGCAGCAGGTAAGATTGAGCTTGCATTGTCTGTGATTCTTCAAGCTGAGCCTGTGTTTGACAAGGTATGTAAAGCGCAAGGTAAGCGTCGCCCATTCTTACGTTTGGATATGATTGCTCAGGAAGGGCTAGAGCAAGGCTTCATAACGCAAGAAGAAGCCGATCTACTCAGAGAAGCTGAACAGCATCGTCTGGATACAATCAACGTTGACGACTTTGAGCCGGAATTGCTCGCAGCAAAGCCGCTATACCCTCAGATGGATAGCGTTGCCTAACTCTCTAATCTGAAACCATAAAACGGGAGTGACAACTCCCGTTTTTTATTGCTACCAGAATAGCCTTCATAACACCTCACACCACGAAGAACCTCTGCGCAAGCGCAATAAAATCCACGCACTCCGACCCTTCCCCCCGATTTCCAGTGATAACTAACTCACAGACGTTCCAAGCAAGCGGTGTATACTTTTAAGTAACTCACTCACATATATGGTAAATCCGTTGGCTAAAATATTATTCGCACAGTGGTTCCCTGGGCTTGTTCAGCTTAAGCATTATCAAAAAGAATGGTTTGTTAACGACTTTAGAGCCGCCTTTTCTGTTGTCGCGGTTGCCCTGCCAGTTGCCATAGCTTATGCACAGCTAACCGGTGTATCTGCAATTGTCGGTCTGTACTCGTGTGTACTGCCAATGTTGGTATACGCCATGATGGGCACATCTCGACAACTCATTGTCGGACCTGATGCAGCAACCTGTGCAGTGATTGCCGCCGTTGTTACGCCACTTGCCGCAGGTGACCCCACAAAACATTGGCAGTTGGTTATGACCATGACAGCGATGACGGGGATTTGGTGTGTACTGGCAAGTCGTTTCAAGCTAGGGGTGTTTGCAGATTTCCTTTCTCGTCCGATTCTTTTGGGTCTACTCAACGGTGTTGCTCTCACAATTATCGTTGGTCAGTTTGCGAAAGTAGTCGGTTTGAAATACGAGCAACGTTATTTACTGGAACGTTTATGGGAAGCTCCACAACGATTAACCGAGCTTCATTGGCCTACTGTAACTCTGAGTATCGTGACAGTTGTCGTTTATTTGCTCACCAAACGCTACCGACCAACTTGGCCTGCTGCCATGCTGGCGATCCTCGTAACTACTGCGTCAGTTTGGTTTTTCCATTTACAAGAGATGGGCGTATCGGTTGTCGGACTCACTCAAGGTGGCTTCCCTCAGTTTCAAACACCGGAGTTTGAACTAGGTGAAGTTCGTGAGCTAGTGGTCCCGGCGCTCAACCTTGCGATTGTCAGCTTTGTTAGCATGATGCTCACCGCGCGCAGTTTCGCTGCCAAAAACGGTTATGATATTGATGCAAATAAAGAGTTTCAGGCGTTGGGCTTTGCCAACATTGCCTCAGCGTTTTCGCAAGGTTTCGCGATAAGCGGAGCTGACTCACGCACAGCGGTAAATGATGCCAATGGTGGTAAATCTCAATTAGTTTCGATTGTCGCCGCAATCACCATTGCCATTATTGCGATATTTATTTATGAGCCTTTACAGTTTATTCCCATCGCATCACTTGGTGTCGTGTTGATCATCGCATCCTTGTCTCTGCTCGATCTCAAAGCCATTTGGAAATTAAAATCTCGTGACAAAGATGCGTTCTATCTAGCAATCATCACTTTTATTTCTGTTTTGATCGTAGGCGTAATACCGGGGATCACTTTGGCGGTACTGCTAGGGCTGTTTCAATTTTTACGTATTGTCATGCGACCGAGTGATCAGCTACTTGGCTTGGATGAAAAAGGCACCATTCGGACCATCGACGACTCAGGAAAAGCTTCGCCTATTCCTGGAATGGTGATTTACCGCTTTAACTCGCCGCTGACATACTTCAACGCACCTTACTTTAAACGCAGAGTGTTAGAGCAAGTAGAACATCACAAAGATGCAAGTTGCGTTGTCATCGACGCCGTATCGAGCTTTACTCACTTGGATCTCAGTGTGATGGCAACACTGGCAGATATTCACAATACTTTAAAAAAGAGAGGCGTACGCTTAATCCTCGCAGGAAGGAAACGACGCTTACGTCAATGGTGTGAGCTTACTGGTATCAGCACCAGTGAAGGAGGCATCTTACTGCGAGCCGATATGTACCTTGCCATTAAACTTAGTGGCTGTTACATCAGTGCTGTGGGTGAGGGACAAATTCCTACTGTTCAAAAAGAGCCTGATTTAGAGCAGCCACCCAAACCAATTCCAGAAGTGGCTTAAATGGAAATTTAATATAGAAAACAGGAGATTAAACTCCTGTTTTCTAGTACTTATTTGCACAGCTAAATACGTGTTACACCTTCGGCTTAAACTTTTTTGTCATCCCTTGGCTTTTAGGAGCCACCAGCCTATAACCAAGCTTTTCGTAAAAGACCGGCTCATCAGCAATCATAGAAACGTAAGAGCCTTCAAGTGCAACAGAAGAAAGATAATCGTCGATGTATTCCATGACTTTTCTACCTAACCCGTTACCTTGATAATCAGGGTCAACGGCAACGTCGACAATTTCGAAGTTACACGCCCCGTCACCAACAATCCGGCCCATTGCAATGAGCTTTCCTTCATCCCGGACAGATACGCCATACAACGAATTGGGTAGACCAATTTGAGCAGCTTTCAACGATTTGGGTGATAGCCCGGCTTTGACGCGCATATCACAGTATTCTTTCGGGCTTGGCACGTGCTCTTCATATCTTATTGTCATTATGTACGACTCCTTTGTATCACCTTGGAGCTTACACAACCAAACTGTATAAATAAACAGTTAAAATTGAAAAGATGTTCCCATTAAGCACACAAAGTGTCGGGTCTGGAAAAGAAGCCACCGACAACTCTGACGCCATAATAGATATAAGTCGCTCTGAAGCTAGACATTCCTTTTTCTAAACATGTTTCTCTCAGCAACATATCCGCATGCTTTCGAGCACTTTGTGGCAACACCTCTTCCCTCATGAGTTGGTAAAGAGAATCATGAACTAAAGAAGCTTTCATAATGTTTTTTGTGTCTAACGCTGGCCCACTCGCTCCATCCCATGCATAGCCCTTTTTAATCGTTAACACGCCTTGTTTGGACAAACTAAGAAAAGGGCTGTCATACACCTGACTCACTGAAATGCGAGTCTCAATCTTTTCTTCAGAGTGGAGAGTGTATTTGTACTTCTGACGCTTTTTGTATTTCATAACCTAACAGCCTAGCTAACTTCAGTGGGAGGAACGGAGATGACTCTCAAATTAGAGTTTCTCAGAGAGTTTTTTCAAGTAGGACTTAGCAAGCTCATGGTTATCTCTACTCAACCACTTAATACAATCAAAGAGTTCCCAGATCAGGCCTTGATCACCACTGGTATAAACTGGGAAATCTTCATGCTTTGGCGCAGGTTCATCAGTAACCATGCCCGCAATCACATCAGCTTTATCAAATAAAGTCTTAAATGGCTTAGAAAGTTTGAAGGGCTCACAGAGATCTAAACAATGAATCTCTGCACTGGTTAGGTCATTAAAAATGTATTTTTTGAAACACGCATTTTCGTTGTGCTCTCCCTCAAGGCGATAAAAAATGTCTTTATTAGCTTCAAACTGGGTAAAACAAAGCTCTGAGGCTTTATGGAAGTTGTTTTGAGTAAAGACAACAACATCAGCGTCCGAAATACGGTCACCTTTTCCTGATGACAATGAACCAAGCAATACCGCAGCAACAACGTCTTTTTCAGAATAAAAGGCATCATAAGCAGACTCAACCAAGGCCTTTTGTCGTGGTAAATGCTCTAGTTCAAACGCTCCAATTGTCATAACTCACTCCGTCGATACGCACTAAAATCAAGTCGAAACGTAAAGAGTATCATGCGAGCTTTATTATGATTAATCAACGTTAAATCATGGTGTTACTTTAAAATAAAATGATTAATGATCATTAGAAACATCAAATTCTGTCTCAAACTTAAACTGAAAAAAAACGGAGCCGATTGGCTCCGTTTCTAGGTTTATGTGTTACTACTATTTCTTTGGCACTTCTAACTGCATCTCTGGCATGGCATCGCGCTTCGCTTTAATTTTGCGCCAGACTATCCATGCAATGATCACAATCAGCAGCATTATCACGTTACCCACCGCGATAATAATCATGCTGCGCTTACGCTCAGCCTCCCGCTCAGCAATAATTTGCTTTTCCATTTCAATACGGCGCTGCTCGGCTAATTCAGCTTCTTTTGCAATTCGAGCGGCTTCTAGATCAACGTCATCAACTACACTGAAAGTTTGCTCTGGAATAGGAAACACCAGTGGACGTTGCGTCGCAAAATCAGTGGCAAAGATCTCGCCGCGCCATGCGTATTTACCAAGCTCAGCGTCGTTATTGAGGTTCAGCGTGGTTCTCATTCCATCTTTAGAAACCTGGCCTTGGCTGTAGCTAACAAAGCCATCGGGTGCATCTTGTTCCACCGTGACTGCGATTGAGCCTGGCGCGATCATACCTTGCTCGCCACTCACCACCAATTGGTGTGGTTTGTCAGGATTGCGCGCCTGAATAAAAGTACGAGAAATTGGGTTCGGATAAACCAAGATGACTTGTTCTTGCGCTCGTAAGAATACGCCATTACCAGAGGTGATTCGCGCACGGTACTTACCGGGCTCAACGTCTATTGGTAGTTGGACAGTGAACACACCATCCCCTGCTTTTTCATCCAAGCCGCGGCCATCATCAGCAAACTCACCCACAACCATCGGCACTGGACGTGCTTCTTTGATCAACTCATCTTCATTTTCGACAAACTTGGTAAATGTCACGCGTAGATTCACGCGGTCAAGGAAGTCGCGCAGTACAAGAGGTTTGTCGTCGGAGGTTAGGCGAGCTGTAAACTTAAGCGCTTCCCCATTATATAATCGGTTTGGGAACACATCCGTGCTGAGCTTTAAGTGAGAAATTAAGCGGATGTTATTTTTAGGAGTGACTTTCCCCACAGCCTGCCATGGGCCTGGCATAGGGTTGTCAACGGAGATAATATCGAGTGAGGCTTCTTGGTACCAACGTACATTGTCGTAGGCGTCCCAAGCATAGTACTTTTTACCGTCAGGACGGACTAAAACAACTGGCTGAGAACTTTGCTCACGATAAACTAAAAAAGTGATCTGCTCGATGGTTGGATCCACTCGAAAGCGATTGTCTAACAAAGACATAGCAGATTCACTCGATGCACTCGAGAGACTACTCCATATCGCTAAAAACGCGACCAATAAAGCCCTCAGCATAGCTTCTCCTATTGATGCCAAATACAGTCGTTCACCAACTCTAATCTTTTTTGGTGAGCTTCTAGTTCATCGGCACTTGCGCGCAAAACCTTTAGCGCTTTTCTTCCTTCAATACGGCGAATGGTTTCTACCCCACCCTCTTGTTTATTCGCGTTAAACTCTAGACTCGTTTGACCACCCGTCATAAAGAGGTAAACGTCGGCTAGAATCTCCGCATCGAGCAAAGCTCCGTGGAGTGTACGGTGCGAGTTATCAATACCGTAGCGTTCACATAAGATATCAAGGTTGTTTCGCTTGCCAGGGAAGATTTTCTTCGCCATAGCAAGGGTATCTGTCACCTTGCAGTAGTCGTCCGTTTTGCCGATGTTAGGATCGAGCATGCCAAACTCGTAATCCATAAAGCCGGTATCGAAGGGCGCATTGTGGGCAACAAGTTCGGCGCCTTTAATAAACTCAAGAAACTCTTGGTGCACGCTCGCGTATTCCGGCTTATCAACCAAGAATTCATCCGTAATACCGTGAACTTCAACCGCTTCTGGTTGGATTTCACGATCGGGTTTTAAATAGACGTGGAAGTGACGACCAGTCAGCTTACGGTTGATGATCTCCACGGCACCGATTTCAATAATGCGGTGTCCCATGTAGTGAGGACCACCCTCGCGGTTCATACCTGTGGTTTCGGTATCGAGAACGACAATGCGGTTATATTCAGAATTGCTGCTGGTATTCATAAGGTTATGTATGTCAGACTATGCTTTATTAAATGTTTCGGCTAATAGTACCAAAAAATATGACCAAACACGTTGAGATTTTCACTGACGGTTCTTGTTTAGGTAACCCAGGACCAGGTGGTTACGGCATTGTATTGCGTTACAAAGACGTAGAAAAGACGCTTTCCAAAGGCTACACGCTAACCACCAACAACCGCATGGAAATGTTGGCGGCTGTCGTCGCGCTGCAGACGTTAAAACAACCTTGCAAAGTCACTTTAACGACTGACAGTCAATATGTGCGCCAAGGTATTACTCAGTGGATCCATAACTGGAAGAAGCGTGGCTGGAAAACAGCGGATAAAAAACCCGTGAAAAATGCCGATCTATGGCAAGCTCTAGACAAAGAAACTGCACGCCATCAAGTTGAATGGCACTGGGTAAAAGGCCACGCTGGTCATCGTGAGAATGAAATTTGTGATGAGCTAGCCCGTACCGCCGCAGAAAACCCAACCGAGGAAGATACTGGTTACCAACCCTCTTAACGAGATTCTTTCCTCATAGTATTGCCCTCTCGATTCATCACCCCTAGTGGTGTGAGCTTTTTCTTCAAACGCCAATGCGGTTTGATAGGCTTGAGAGGGTATGTTCGTTTCCGTGCCACAATGTAATACAAACTCCCTGCAGGTGACGCCCAATCACCGAGACTGTTTTCCAACCATGTCCACATCGTACGGTAACGCTTCATCGGAAACAGCGCGTAACGATCGCAATGAATCACTTGATAATTAAGTAACCCTAACCAGTCGTTGATGCGGTTCGACGTAAACATTCGTCCACTCCAAGGCAAATTATGTTTACGCCATGGAAGCAAACTCGCTAATCCAGTCAAACTTAGTGGGTTAAATCCAGTGATTATCAAATAACCATCATCCATCATCACTCTATCGACTTCCCGTAGCAAACGGTGTGGATCGCTTGCATAGTCGAGCTGATGAGCGAGTATCACAACATCAAAGCTTTTTTCCAAAAAGGGCAATTCGTAACCATCTGCAATCACATTATGCAACGGGTTCTGGATATCTACGTTGACTTGGTGTTGAATGTTACAATTACAGCTGGTTAGCTCACAGCTCAACCCGCCCAGTTTGAGCATATGGTAACCGAAGAGTTTCGGACACCATTCATCAAGTCGGGTCTGGATTGACTCAAGCACCCACGGACCGTTGTTCATTGCTGACCAAGTCGACGGGTGTGGTATAGTTTTGTTGCTGAGTGCTGGTTTCATTAACCACCTGACTAAAATGGGTGACGGAGAACGAATCGTGTTAGAGATCAAAAGCATACCCGCATTTAATGATAATTACATCTGGCTGATACAAAATAGCGATAAGCGTTGCGCAGTCGTTGATCCGGGCGATGCGAAGCCAGTGTTAGAATACTTGCAGGCTAACGAATTAACTTTAGAAGCGATTTTAATTACGCACCACCACAACGATCACATTGGTGGCGTTCCAGACTTAGTGCGTGCCTTTCCTGAAGTCGCCGTTGTAGGCCCGAAATCTGAGCCAATTCCAACCCTAACCACCCCCATGGAAGAAGGCGACAAACTGGAGTTATTTGGCGAAATCTTTTTGGTGCTGGGTTTACCAGGCCATACTTTGGGCCATATCGGTTACGTTGGAGACGGAAAACTGTTTTGCGGTGACGTGCTGTTTTCCGCAGGCTGCGGTCGTATTTTTGAAGGTACGTCAGAGCAAATGTTTGAGTCACTTAACAAACTAACGTCTCTACCAGAAGAAACTCAAGTCTTCTGCGCGCATGAATACACCGCGAGTAACGTGGCGTTTGCTTTAGCGGTTGAGCCTGATAATGAGCAGCTCCGTCAATATCGCGATGATGTAAACCGACTGAGAGCCCTAAACATTCCGACACTTCCAACAACAATACGCAAAGAAAAGTGGATTAATCCGTTCTTGCGAACCACCAATCCTGACGTGGTTCAATCTGTTGCTAGTCGCATTAAAAATAGCGATCCATGCTCGGTTTTTACGGCTTTGCGTGAGTGGAAGAACGAATTTTAACCATTTTCTGCTTGTAAGTTTGCAAGACCCCAGTATTATCAGGGGCTGATTTTTCGAGAAGCGCCACTGGCGCTTCTCTTACGTTTGGGGTTGATATAAATCTATTTGAATTTCTCCCCATTGCATAATTTAGAAGCTCTTTGCCTCTATTAATTAGTTAGTGTTTAAAAGATGTCTATTATCTTGCGACTGCCACGCACATTGTGTTGCGCGACAGGCAGGTGAAGATAAAAAGGCCCTAAATAGGCTGAATCCATGCGTTTGAAGTATACCTGGGCGTTGGCGTTGTTATTATCTGGCTGTCAATTGACTCAGTCAGACTCAACGTCTTCTACACCAGAAACCAATAAATCTGAGCAGACTGCAAAACAAAATGCAGCGAAGGCTCAACCGGGCAACACATCGTCTTTAGCAAAAAAATCAGCTAACGACGCGCCTAAAGTTCTTTCCCCTCAGGAACAAGAAGATGTATGGCAACGTATCGCCATGCAACTTGAAATGGATATCCCAAACCATAAGAAAGTGGACTACTACCGTACGTGGTATCTAAAGCACCCGAATCACCTTTACACGGTGTCTAAGCGTGCGACTCCTTTTCTATACATGATCACAAAACGTATCGAAGAGCGTGGACTTCCAATGGAGCTTGCTTTGCTACCGGTGGTGGAAAGCTCATTCGATGCCTTTGCATACTCACACGGTAGTGCAGCTGGATTGTGGCAATTTGTCCCTGGCACCGGAAAGATGATGGGACTAGAGCAAAACTACTGGTATGACGGTCGCCGTGATGTGGCAGCAGCAACGGATGCCGCACTGGACTACCTTGTACAACTAAACGAGCGTTTTGATGGTAGCTGGGAGCATGCAATTGCTGCTTACAACAGTGGTGGTGGCCGTGTTTCTAGCGCAATTCGTAAGAATAAAAAGCTCGGTAAACCTATCGATTTCTTCTCATTGGACTTACCAAAAGAGACCAGCAGTTACGTACCTAAGCTGCTAGCCTTGGCTGACGTCATCGCAAACCAAGACAAGTACGGACTTAATATTCCTGCGATTCCAAACAAACCTGTTCTAACGCTTGTCGATCCGAAAGAACAGCTTGACCTGGCCATTGCCGCAGATTATGCCGGCATTGGTGTGAAAGAGTTACAAAGTTACAACCCTGCATACAACCAATGGTCAACGGCGCCTGAAGGCCCACACCAACTTTTGATTCCCGTAGAGAAAAAAGAGACTTTTCTCACCAAGGTGGAAAAAAATCGCGGTAAAGGGATGAAGGTCGCTCGCTACAAGGTGAAATCTGGTGACTCTTTAAGCGTGCTAGCTAATAAATACGGCACAACCACGAAAGTCATTCGACGTGCCAACGGCCTATCGAATAACAACATTCGTATTGGTCAATACCTGTTGATTCCGACATCAACAAAAGACGATGCAAAATACGCATTAACGGCACAAAACCGATTAAACAAGACTCAATCTCGTGCTCGTGGTCAACTCAAGCTCACCCATGTCGTTCAGTCTGGAGAAAGTTTGTGGTCAATCGCACGTAACAATAAAGTGTCGTATAAATCGTTAGCAAAATGGAATGGCATGGGCCCTAAAGATCCATTGCGCGTTGGTCAAAAGCTCGTGATTTGGAAGGACTCAGACAAAGGTGCTGTGATCCGTACCGTTTTCTACAACGTTCGCTCCGGTGACACCATTAGCGGCATTGCAAGCAAGTTCAAAGTAAAAACAAACGACATCGTAAAATGGAACTCGCTACACAAGAAAAAATACTTACAACCAGGTCAAAAACTTAAGTTGTACGTTGACGTAACGAAGGTAAGTGTATGAACCCATCAGGCAACCCACTTGTGATGCTGTTGGACATTTTTCGTTCTCCAACATCTTGCTTTCTAGCGCTTTACCAACGCGGCGGATGGGGATGGCAACCGTTCATCTTCTTGATGCTTAGTCCGTTTTTATTCTGGGGCGCTTACTTTTCGAATGTCGATTTCACGTGGCTTAGTGACCAACTAGCCGCGCAGTTTCAACAAATCGACCCAAAGCAGATTGAGCTATTAGAGCCAAACACGCTAATGGCAAGTGCGATCATCAATGATGTATTCAACCGCTTTGCCACCTTACTGTTGCTTGCGCTTTGGTTCTTTCTTGCAACGAAGGCAAGCAAGCAACAATATGGTTACTGGAAGTGGTTTGCCGCGTCGTGTGCAATCTTATTCCCAGCAGTATTGGGCGATATCGCAAGCTACGCGAGTCTGTTACTCAAGCATGGTCAGGTGATGACTTACGCAGCAGATTTAAACAGCCTCAATGGTCTATTAAAACTGCCGCTTACCAGCGAGTGGTCGCATTTTGCCAGCTCACTACCACTACTGCTGCCTTGGTATATTGTATTGGGCTACGGTGTTGTGCTTACTTGGACTGAGTTTGAACGTGGGCAAGCCTTGGTGATTGCAAGCCTGCCATGGGTATTCTTCTACGTTATTTGGGCGCTTTATATTGTAGTGACCTAAGCTAGTCATCTAACGTAAATGACAGTAACAATGGGTTATGATCGGAAGCGTCGCTCTGCGGCGCTTTCGCGTATTTGAGGGTCAGCCTTCGGTAAAATACGTGATCCAACGGTAATCCCGTTATAAATTGGACTCGATGATCAGGCGAGAACGTCACTTCTTGCAAGTCCGCGGCTTTTAAGGCCTGTCGCATCGCATTAACACGAGATTCACTCCAACTATTGAAGTCTCCAGCGAATAGGATCGGCCCTGTATGATGCTTTAAAAGCATTTCAAGAGCCGTTAACTGAGAGACATACTCTTGCGTGCCAACCGTGAAGTTAATTGCATGTACATTCACCACAGCGAGTCTCTCGCCATTGCTTAATTGATATTGGCTGTATAGTGCAGACTTGGGTAAACGCAGCCAAGGCTCTTTAGACGTATAAGCACAGGCTTTTTCTGGTTGCCCTTGAGCGATACTAATCACACCCGCACCGCTGCCCAGCGCCTTAAAGGCACTCACTTGGTTGCTGACCCAGTTGCCATCCACCAACCATTGCTTAAAAGATGGTGTCATGCTGGCTTCTTGCAATAACAGCAGCTGCTTATCAGCAGAGAATTCATTGAGTGCGCTTTGCCAATTATTCCGGTTCTGTTTGTAGATATTCCAGACAAGTACATTGATTTCACCGCCCTGATCCAGAGCTTTTGAGCCGCTAAATTCGATACACCTAATATCCTGCGTCAGCTCTGAACCTGTTTGAGTAATGATTTGCGGCTGATCTGGTACGGTGAAAATAACCTGGAAGCCGACCAATACCGCCATAATAAGAAAAGCTAACGCCAGAAAAAAACGCTTAAACATACGACAAACCTGAATATACGCACCCTAAAACTGGAACAACCAACCTCGGGTTATTTGATTTCACTGAAAGTAAAAAACAAAAAAGGAGCCACTTGGCTCCCTTTTAGCATAATAAATACGAGACAGGTAACAAGAAACCTTAGATCGCGTCTTCGTCTTCTTCACCAGTACGGATACGAACCACACGCTCAACATCAGTAACAAAGATTTTACCATCACCAATTTTGCCGGTTTGCGCGGTTTCAATGATCGTCTCTACGCATTTATCAGCCACATCTTCCGTTACAACGATTTCGAGCTTCACTTTAGGCAGAAAGTCCACCATGTACTCTGCACCACGGTAAAGCTCGGTGTGACCTTTTTGGCGACCAAAGCCTTTCACTTCAGAGACGGTCATCCCTGTAATGCCCACTTCAGCTAGCGCTTCTCGAACATCATCCAATTTAAATGGCTTGATAATCGCTTCAATTTTTTTCATGTTCATCCCTTAAGCTTCAATCGATTGCGCTTATTATCGTTTAGCGTTTCGCAACATTCAATGTTTGTCTCTGATCCACCAGCGAAAATCCAGATAGAGCAAATTAACATGGCGAATATCGTGAGTTGATAAAACCCCGATGAGGACTGCTCAATGCCCAATCGTCCAAGCTTTTTTCAGACTCGCGTTTACTTCAAACTTGCGTAGTAAGCCGCTAGATTAGCGATGTCTTCATCAGACAACAGTGAAGCTTGAGCTTGCATAACAGCAGCAAGACCACCTGTTCGCTCTTTGTTTTTATAGGCTTTAATTGAACTGATAATGTATTGCTCGTTTTGCCCTTTCAGGTTTGGGTAACCCGGAATGACAGCAATACCGTCGGCGCCATGACACGCAGCGCATACTCCTGCCTTTGCTTGACCTGCTGTGGCATCTCCCGCAGCTAGAGCCTGCCCACTGAGCATGGTTAGCGCCACCATTGCGCCCATGATTGTTTTCTTCATTGCTTCACCTAATCAATTATTATTTAAGGATTTTTATATTTTATAATCGACATTGTGGCATGAATTTTCATTACCTGCGCCAAATAAGTTCACAATCTTGACCATTAAACGCCTGATCAACGAACAGATCTGCCACAGCAACGACTCGGTCTTGGTACATCAAAATCGGAATTTGACGACGCAGCCAGCTTGGCACATTGTATTCTTGGAACAACTTCTTCAGCTTTCGACTGTGATTACGCGTGGTTGGATGCGCTGATAAGCCTTCCGGATTGAAGGTCACGCGAAGCAATTCTGGCTGACTCGGAAGCGCAATCGTTGCGTTGCTAGAACTCGTCGTTAAGGTCAGCTCCCCTAGCCGCTCTGGAAGCGATAAAACGGTATCGACTTGAATCGTACTTTGCCACTCAGTGACGTCAGCTATTTCCGTTACCCAATAGAGACGATTTCGAAAACGGCGCACTTCACCTTGTTTAAGTTGTAGTTTGGGGTTGGCATCTTGCTGAGCTAATGCGACTTCATTCCAGATAAGATTGAGTTGTACCTGAGTCGGCATACTAGTATTAAGCTTAGCCAGCCACATACGAATCAAGCGCGCACGCGCTAATTCACTGTGCTTAGCCAGTTCTTTAATACTCAAACTTAGATCCGTTTGTAAAGCGTGTTCAAACACCGCGCTCAATAGTTCATCCAATAGCGCTTCTTGTTGAGCACATAAGCTTGCACTGCGCTGAACCGCTTGATGGATACTCGGCCAGCGACCAGACAATTCAGGAATAACACAATGACGAAGAAAGTTACGATCATAACGGGTATCTTGGTTGCTTTCGTCTTCCACCCACTCCAAGCCTAATTTAGTAGCCGCGTCTTCGATGGTCTTCCGCTTGATAGTAAGCAATGGTCGAACTAGGGATCCGCCAGAAAACGGCATACTCTCCGCCATCGAAGATAACCCTTTAGGCCCGCTGCCGCGCTTAAGCGCAAGGAGAAAAGTCTCTAGTTGATCATCAGCATGTTGGCCGGTCAACAGTATATCGCCTTCTTGAATGTACTTAGTTAAGGCTTGATAGCGAGCTTCACGAGCAAGAAGTTCAATACTTTCACCATTGCTGATGTCTAAGCTCACTCGCTCAATCGAGCATGATATGCCCACTTGTTTTGCCCAAAGTAAGCATTTATCGGCCCAATCATCGGCATTAGAGCTCAAACCATGGTGCACATACACAGCGTGACACTCTATCGAATGCGCTTGTTGATAGCGACTGAGTAATTCGAGTAAAAGACGTGAATCCACTCCTCCACTAAACGCCAAGACAACCTTAGTGCCTGATTGATAGTAGCGGCCGAGAACTTGAGCAAAATGCGGGTAAAGCGATTCCATAAGCGATCCGATAGGTACAAAAAAGGGCTGGACTCTCATCCAACCCTTTCTATTTTAACTGTTATCACTTGAGATATCAGCTAACGCTTAATAGCAATCACCGAAATTAACAGTAACCGTAGCTCATTAGGCGCTGGTAACGACGTTCACGCAGCGTCTCTTCATCCAATTGCTCTAGATCTTCTAGTTGACGAAGTAGTGTCGCTTTCATATTCGCTGCCATTTGAACATGATCGCGATGAGCGCCGCCTAGTGGCTCTTCAATGATTTCGTCGATCAGTTCAAGCTCTTTAAGACGAGGAGCAGTTAGACCCATCGCTTCTGCCGCTTGCGGCGCTTTGTCAGAATCACGCCATAGGATTGAAGCACAACCTTCAGGAGAGATTACTGAGTACGTAGAGTACTGAAGCATGTTCACGTAGTCGCCTACACCAATTGCTAGTGCGCCGCCTGAACCACCTTCACCAACAACATTACAGATTACTGGCACTTTAAGACCAGACATCACTTTTAGGTTTTTCGCGATAGCTTCAGATTGACCACGCTCTTCTGCGCCCACACCTGGGTACGCGCCAGCCGTATCGATAAATGTGATGATCGGCATGTTGAAACGCTCTGCCATTTCCATCAAGCGTAGAGCCTTACGGTAGCCTTCTGGTTTCGGCATACCAAAGTTACGTTTCACCTTTTCTTTGGTTTCACGACCTTTTTGGTGACCAATGATCATCACAGGGCGGCCTTCAAGGCGAGCCATGCCACCCACAATCGCTTTGTCGTCTGCAAACGCGCGGTCACCCGCTAATTCATCAAACTCCTCAAAAGCGTGTTGGATGTAATCCAGCGTGTAAGGACGTAGTGGGTGACGAGCCAGTTGAGCTGTTTCCCATGCGCCTAGGTCGCTGAAGGTTTTTTTCTTCAGCTCTAAGCTTTTCTTCTCAAGCTGTTCGATTTCTTTATCCAGGTCAATCGCAGAATCACCACCGTGACGAGAGACATCACGTAGTGCTTCAATTTTCGCTTCTAGTTCTGCAATTGGCTTTTCAAATTCAAGAAAGTTTAGGCTCATCTATGAATCCTTGTTTACTCAGCGTCTAACATATTGCGCTGAATTTTTAGTTAAATTCGAGTTCTACCTGGCTTTTGCCAAGTAACTGTTTTAAATCGTCGAGTAATGTATCACTTGGCGTTACTCGCCACTCGGTGCCCAATGTTAACCGCGCTCTGGCGTCGGCACGCTGGTAGTATACATTGACGGGTACGGTTCCGGCTTTGTGCGGTTCTAAAATACGGCTGAACTGCTCAAAAAACTGATCGTTGATCTGAGTTGCATCTATCGATACCGACAAACCACGAGCGTATTTTTCGCGCGCACTGCCGAGATCCATAACTTCACGCGCCGACATTTTAAGGCCACCGTTGAAGTCATCAAAGCTGACCTGTCCAGAAACGACCAAAATTCTGTCTTTTTCGAGAAGTTCAGCGTATCGATCCAGCGCATCGGAGAACAACATCACTTCCATACGACCACTTCGGTCATCCAGTGTCATAATACCAATCCGTGTACCACGCTTGGTCGTCATTACACGAGCGGCAATAACCAGGCCAGCCACCGTGACAGATTGGTCGCGACGCGTAGGTGTTGCGTCTTTTAGTCGACAACTGGTGTATTTGTTTAGTTCCTTTACGTAGGCGTTAATTGGGTGCCCTGTCAAATATAGACCTAGGGTATCACGCTCGCCCTCTAACCACACTTTTTCTGGCCAAGGCGGCACCTGCGTATACTTATGCTCTACTTCTTCAGGCGCATCCGTTAGCACACCAAACATATCCGTTTGACCAAACGCCTCAGCTTGGTGATGTTGACTTGCTGCTTTTACCGCATCATTGAGTGACGCCATCATCGCCGCGCGGTGTGGGCCTAGTCGATCCAACGCGCCCGCGTAAATCAGCTTCTCTATCACTCGTTTATTGACGCGTTTTAGATCAACTCGAGCACAGAAATCAAATAGGTCTTTAAAGTGACCACCTTTATTTCTCGCCTCAAGAATCGCATCGATAGGACCTTCACCTACCCCTTTTATCGCACCAATACCGTAAACAATTGCGCCATTTTCATCAACATTAAAGCGATATAGGCCAGAGTTGATGTCTGGTGGCAGCACGGTGAGCTTCATACGGAAACACTCATCGACCAAGCCAACGACTTTTTCCGTGTTATCCATATCAGCTGTCATTACCGCGGCCATAAATTCGGCAGGATAATGGGTTTTCAGCCAAAGAGTCTGATAAGAAACCAATGCATAAGCAGCAGAGTGCGATTTGTTAAAACCATAACCAGCGAACTTCTCTACCAAGTCGAAGATTTTCATCGCCAACTCGCCATCGATACCGTTCTTTATCGCACCTTCTTCAAAGATAGCACGTTGTTTTGCCATCTCTTCTGGCTTTTTCTTACCCATTGCACGGCGGAGCATGTCCGCACCGCCGAGCGTGTAACCCGCTAAGATCTGCGCAATCTGCATTACCTGCTCTTGGTACAGGATGATGCCGTAGGTTGGATCAAGCGTCTCTTTTAGCGACTCGTGTTGCCACTTTTCATCTGGATAAGAGATCGCTTCTCGACCATGTTTACGGTCGATAAAGTTATCTACCATGCCCGATTGCAAAGGACCCGGACGGAAGAGTGCTACCAATGCGATAATGTCTTCGAAACAGTCTGGCTGAAGTCGTTTGATCAGCTCTTTCATGCCCCGAGATTCAAGCTGGAATACTGCTGTCGTTTCAGAGTTTTGCAACAAACGGAAAGAGGCAGGATCTTCTAACGGTATGGATTCAATTTGAACCGGCTCCTTACCTTCTCGCTCTAGACGTGGGTTAATCAGCCCTAACGCCCAGTCAATAATGGTTAAGGTACGTAAACCCAAGAAGTCAAACTTAACTAGGCCAGCGGTCTCAACATCGTTTTTATCAAATTGAGTAACCGGGAAGTGACCTTCAGCGTCTGCATAAATTGGCGCAAAATCGGTAATTGTTGTAGGTGAAATTACAACGCCACCAGCGTGTTTACCAGCGTTTCGCGTACAACCTTCCAAAATATGACACATGTCGATGAGTTCTTTAACTTCCTCATCGGCCTCATACAATTCAGGTAGTGCAGGTTCAGCTTTAAACGCCTTATCTAGCGTCATGCCTGGATCGGGCGGGATCAGCTTTGAAATGCGATCAACAAAACCAAATGGATGACCCAATACGCGACCAACGTCACGGATTACCGCTTTTGCCGCCATGGTACCAAACGTGATGATCTGAGACACCGCGTCGCGACCGTACATTTCTGCAACGTGGTCAATAACCTGGTCACGTTTATCCATACAGAAATCGACGTCGAAATCGGGCATCGAAACACGTTCTGGGTTCAAGAAACGTTCGAACAGCAAGTCGTATTCTAGTGGATCCAGATCGGTGATTTTTAGTGCGTAAGCCACCAAAGAACCTGCACCGGAACCACGTCCAGGACCTACAGGAATTCCATTATCTTTTGACCACTGGATGAACTCCATTACGATCAAGAAGTAACCAGGGAATCCCATTTGGTTGATAACATCTAGCTCTATCTGAAGACGTTCATCATATTCAGGGCGACGACGTTTCCTCTCTTCCTCATCTGGAAATAGGAACTCTAAACGCTCTTCCAAGCCCTCTCGGGATTTCATGACTAAGAACTCAGTCTCTTTCATCCCTTCAGTTGGGAAGGCTGGTAGGAAGTACTCCCCTAAGCGCACAGTCACGTTACAACGCTTCGCTATCTCGACACTGTTTTCTAACGCTTCAGGAATATCAGCAAACAGCTCGCACATTTCTTCTTCTGTACGAAGATATTGCTGCGGACTGTAGTTTTTTGGCCTACGCGGATCTTCTAATGTGTAACCATCGTGAATCGCTACGCGTATTTCATGAGCATCAAATAGGTCTGGACTCAGGAATACAACTTCATTGGTCGCCACTACTGGCAAGTCTTGCTGCTCTGCCAATTCAACTGCAAAGTGAAGATAAGTCTCTTCATCTGGACGACCGGTACGAAGTAACTCAAGATAAAAGCGATCTGGAAAATGCTGTTTATAAAAATCAACACACCCTTGCACTATTTGACGGTTGCCTTTCAAAAGGCCGCGACCAATTTCCCCGCTTTTACCGCCGGATAATACAATCAGGCCTTCAGACATTTCAGCCAACCAGGCTTTATCAATCACCGGGTGGTGTTGAACATGTCCACGTAAGTACGCTTTTGATATCAATAACGTCAGGTTCTTATAACCTACATTATCCGCCGCAAGCAAAGTCACTTGTGTCAGCTCTTCACCAAACTCGTCCGACTGCATTTTAAAGTCAGCACCAATGATCGGTTTAACACCACTGCCATGCGCCGTACCGTAAAACTTCACCAAACCACATAGGTTGGTAAAGTCGGTCAACGCCATTGCGGGCATACCGAGCTCAGCAACTTTCTTTACGATTGGCGGAACTTTGTTGAGGCCATCCACCATCGAGAAGTCACTATGAACACGCAGGTGGATGAATTTGGGATCTGACATTAACAGGTACCGTGTAACTCTATTTTGTTGGGGATTCTAACCTAAAGAGGTTGGGTTTATAACACCAATTAGATCGTTTGATTATTCTATGCCTAACGCTTTTTTTACTGGCTTGAAACTCTTGCGGTGTTCACTGATCACTCCGTGTTGCTCAATCGCTTCAAAGTGCGCTTTAGTTGGGTAACCTTTGTGCTTCGCGAAGCCAAATTGTGGATGAAGTTTATCCAACTCTTCCATCTCTTGGTCACGCACGACTTTAGCAATAATTGAAGCCGCACTGATTTCGGCAACACGTAGATCGCCTTTTACTACAGCTTGAGCATCCATTGGCAGCTCCGGACAACGGTTACCATCAATCAACACCAAATCAGGTTGAACCTGTAACCCCGCCACTGCACGCTGCATCGCAACCATAGTCGCCTGCAAAATATTCAGTTGATCGATTTCTTCAGGAGAACAACGCCCGACCGCCCACGCCAATGCTTTTTCTTTTGATTTCAGGAAGCAGCGCCATGCGTTTCTTTTCGGTCAATTTTTTCGAATCGTTCAACCCTTCAATAGGATTGTTAGGATCAAGGATAACCGCAGCGGTGACGACGTCTCCCACCAAAGGGCCACGTCCGACCTCGTCGACTCCGGCCACAAGCTGGTAACCTTGCGGATATTCAAACGGAGGGAGTTCAACTTTGGTTTTGGTCGCTTTTGGTTTAACAGCCATGATAAATCTCTATTTTTCAATCAGTTTTAGAACCGCGTTTGCGGCTTGTTGGTCCGCATCTTTACGAATCCAATGATGCATTTCCGTAAACTTATCTAACATCAGTTTATTGTCGCTTTCCAATAAGCGAGAAACCTCAGTAAACAAATTGTCTGGTGTGCACTCATCTTGTAGATATTCTTTGACGAGCTCATCATCCGCTAAGATATTCGGCAATGACACATACTTCGTTTTCAATAGACGTTTAGCTAAGAAAGCAGTAAATGCATTCACACGATAACCCACCACCATTGGACGCTTGAGAAGCATACACTCCAACGCTACGGTACCAGAGGCCAGCATCACGGCATCGGACGCGGTGATGACGTTGCGTGCGGTGTCATCAACTAACTTGAAGTCCAACTCTGGTGCGAGTTCTTTCCAGGCTTGTTCAAACTGCTCACGGCGTTTTTGATTAACAAGCGCGACAACAAACCCCAGTTCTGGAAATTTTTTATGGAGTAACTTGCAGGTTTCAATAAATGGCTCAGAGAGCATTTTTAACTCGCTACCACGACTGCCTGGCAGGACAGCAAGCCACTTTTTATCTTGTTCTAAACCAAGCAACTCACGTGCAGGCACTTGTTCTGATTCAAGTGGGATGGAATCAGCCAAGGTATGACCAATGAACTCGCAAGGCACATTAAATTTGTCGTAGAACGCTTTTTCAAACGGAAGAAATGCTAACACCAAGTTCGTTGCCGCTTCTATTTTAAAGATGCGCTTCTGACGCCAAGCCCAAACAGACGGACTCACGTAATGAACGGTTTTAATGCCCGCTTGCTTGAGGTCAAGTTCTAGACGTAAGTTGAAGTCAGGAGCATCGATCCCGATGAAAACATCAGGCGGATTCTGAGTAAAATACTGAACGAGCTCAGCTTTCACTTTAAGAAGTCTCGGTAAGCGGCCTAAAACCTCGACTAACCCCATCACCGCAAGCTCTTCCATATCAAACAGAGACTCGCAACCTTGGGCTATCATTTTCGGACCGCCAATGCCTACGAACTCTGCGTCTGGATATTGCTGCTTTACTGCTTTGATAAAGCCTTCACCTAGCGTATCGCCAGACAATTCTCCGGCAATGATGCCAATACGTAATGGTCTTTCCATATCTACTTCGCTATTTTTCCTGTGCGCTATGGATAACGGTTTGCCTTATCCATAAAACACAAAAAGATCGTAACCTCAAATTCGGTCACGATCTTTTTATTTATTGCTTCATTCGCCAATTAACGAATAATGCCACGTTCCGTCGTTTCCAGAATATCTGAGAAACGCTTCACAGCCGGCCACTCTTGAGCCATTTCAGCCAGAATAGGCTTCACTTCTTCTAGCGTCTTACCTGAACGATAGATTTCTTTATACGCTTTTTGCAGCGCACGAATCTCTGGTTTCTCAAAGCCGTTACGCTTCAAGCCAACAAGGTTCAAGCCGAAAGGAGTCGCGTGGTTGCCTTGCGCGAGTACGTAAGCAGGGACATCTTGCACCACTGCTGAGCAGCCGCCAATGTACGCGTAAGCGCCCACTGTACAAAACGGGTGAATCGCAGACAGTGCCATCACACCAGCATAATCATCAACAGTAACGTGACCACCAAGAATCGAGTTATTACCGATATGAGTGTGGTTACCAATAACAACATCATGCGCAACGTGTGCATTCACACACAATAAGTTATCATCACCAATGATCGTGGTTGCTTTGTCCTGCACTGTGCCGCGGTGAACTTGGACCGCTTCACGAATGACGTTACGATCACCGATAACCACAGTTGTGTCTTCACCACCGTATTTTTTGTCTTGGTTTTCTTCGCCAATGACAGCATGCGGGAAAATACGGTTATCTTTACCAATAGTCGTGTGACCTTTGATCACAACGTGAGACATCACTTCTGTGCCTTCACCAATTTCAACCGTAGAGGTGATGTACGTAAAAGGACCTACTGTTACGTTAGCACCAATTTTGGCGCCCTCTTCTACCACCGCTGCCGGGTGGATTTTAGCGGTTTCATGAATCATATTAAAACTCTCGACGAGCACACTTCAGTTCTGCAGAACATACCACTTCGCCGTCAACTTTTGCTACACCGCTAAATGCAGCAATGCCGCGACGTTCTTTCAGAAATTCTACCTCAATAACCAATTGGTCGCCCGGAACCACTGGTTTACGGAATTTCGCGCCGTCTACGCTTGCAAAGTAGTACAGTTCATTTTCTGTTGGTGCACCAAATGATTTAAATGCAAGTAAGCCTGTTGCCTGAGCCATTGCTTCTAAAATCAAAACACCTGGGAATACTGGTAGTTGAGGAAAGTGACCTGTGAACTGAGGTTCGTTAACCGACACGTTTTTAATCGCGTGAAGGTACTTCTCTTCTTGGAAGTCTATCACTCGGTCGATCAATAAGAATGGGTAGCGATGAGGTAGTAGCTCTTGAATTTCAGAGATGTTCATCGTTTTCTTTTCAGTAGTCAAAGTCGTCTTCCTATATCAATTTTTTGCCGCCAAGATGGCAAACGTGGCAACAGGTCGTAAAGCCGAATCGCTTTGCAATATACTAGCAAAATACGCACCATCTTGGAGTTAAATCTACTTAGAGCGCGTCATTATAGAAGAAAAAGACCCGCATTTCGCGAGTCTTCGTACAGAATATGGAACTAGAGCCTGTTAGCTTTCACGTTAAATACAGAGCGAAAGATAACTTGTTCTAAATTTCTTCTTTCTGTTCCAGCTGTTTTTCAACCGCTTTCAGGCGCTTATTCATCTCATCAATACGGTGAACTCGAGTTGCAGTTTTACGCCACTCTCTGTTCGTTTGTAGTGGAATACCTGATGAGTAAAGGCCTTTTTCTTCGATACTGCGCATTACCATGCCCATACCTGTAATCGCCACACCATCTGCGATAGTGATATGGCCATTAAGAACAGACGCGCCGCCAATCTGGCAGTACTTACCAATTTTTGTACTGCCCGCGACAATAGTACCACCAGGCATCACGGTACCATATCCGATCTGCACGTTGTGCGCGATTTGAAGTTGGTTATCCAGAATGACATTGTCTTCAATGATAGTATCTTCGAGTGCACCGCGGTCAATCGTAGTACAAGCACCAATCTCAACGCGGTTACCGATACGCACTGAACCAAGCTGAGGAATTTTAATCCACTCGCCTTTGTCATTCGCATAACCGAAGCCATCAGAACCAATGACGGTGCCCGATTGAACAAGACAGTCATCACCCAATGACACTTCATGATAGATAGTGACATTAGCCCAAAGCTTGGTGTTATTCCCTAGCTTGGCGTTCTTACCGATAAAACAACCAGCGCCAACGCTTACGTTGTCGCCGAGTTCCACGCCCGTTTCAATCACGGCGTTATCGCCGATTGTAACGTTCTCACCCATCTTAACGTCAGCGGCAATCACAGCACTTGGTGCAATATCGTCTGCCGGTTTTGGTGTGGTATCCATCGCTTGGACCACACGAGCAAATGCGACATAAGGGTCCGAAACCACTAGCGCGTTTCCAACGCATTGCTCTTTATGCTCAGCCTTTACCATAACAACGGTAGCTTGGCACTCAGAAAGGTGTTTTGCGTATTTTGGGTTAGACAAGAAGGTTACATCACCTTCTTGTGCTTTATCCATTGGGGCAACACGGCTTACAACGAGAGACTCGTCACCAAACAGCTCACCCCCGGTAATTGTCGCCAATTCGGCTAATGTTAATGTCTTCATAACTTCTTATTTTAGAGCTTTAATTACGTCTTCAGAGATATTGTATTCTGGCTTGCCGTACTGCAAAGCAGAGATATCAATCACAAGATCGTAACCATTTTTGTCTGCGACTTTCTTAACTGCATCTTGAATCGTTTTGAAAAGCTTCGCTTTTTCTTCAGCTTCACGACGCGCACTTGCTTTTTCAAGTGCTTGTGCTTTCACTTTGTACTCGCTGTCTAGCTTCGCGATATCGATACGTAGCTTTTCAACTTCGTCTTGACCCAAAAGCTCGCCGTCACGTTGTAGCTTCTCAATCTTTGTTTTAGCTTGTGCTTGGATTGACTTCAGTTCATCAGCTTTGCTTTTGAAGTCTTTCTGCATTTTTTGTAGTACAACTTCACGTTGAGGAAGAGCTTGGAAAACTTGAGCTGTATTTACATAAGCAATTTTCTGTGCAGCTTCTGCCGCATTTGCAAACATTGAAGAGCTCAGTACAAGAAGGCCAATCCCAGCCGCTTTGATCATTTTATTCAAAATATTTTCCTCTTTAGAAAGTTCTACCGATAGTGAATGTGAAGAACTCTTCATCATCGCCATCAAATTTCTTAATTGGTTTCGCTAGTGAGAATACTAGTGGCCCCATTGGAGACATCCACTGCAACGCCGCACCGTAAGAAGAGCGGTAGTTGGTTGGATCTGAGTAATCGTAGTAGTAGTTAGCACCCGAAATGTTGCTATTTTCTCGATAATCAAACTCGGTATCCCAAACACTTGCCATATCAAAGAAGATACTGGTACGAATTTGGTTTTGTACTTCCTCTGATGCGAACGGCGTTGGAACGATCAACTCAATACTTGCTAATGCGACTGCGTTACCACCCACTGAATCATCTGTCGCAATATCTGTACCATTGTTAGAGCCGGATGTATCGCGGTAAACCGCTTTAGGGCCAACAGAGTTTGAGCCAAAGCCACGAAGCGATGTAAAGCCACCTGCGTAGTAGTTTTCGTAGAATGGGAACAAGTTATCGTTACCATCCGTTTGACCGTAACCATTACCGTAACCTAAGCGGCCACGGAACAAGAGGGTAAACTCGTGCTTTTTAGTCAATGGCACATACTGACGAACATCGTACTGCATTTTGAAATATTGAACGTCAGAGCCAGGTACGGTCATTTTATAGAATGCACGTTGATGGTTACCTGCTGTTGGGAAATAGCCACGGTTTAAGTTATTACGTGTCCAAGAGATATTGAAGTCGAAGTCGTTTGTGTTCAACGCTCCACTAGAATCAATGTTGTCTGCTTGTGCTCGTAAGAACTGCTCTACCTGCAAGTAAGGCGATAAGTTACCGATCTTGTTGTGCGTATAACCGACACCGAATTCAAAACGGTTCAACTCATCGAATGGGAAGCCCCACGTTAAGCTCGCGCCATAGCTTTCGTTGGTATAGTCAACGATATTGGCTTCTTTCGCTTCAAATTCGTTATAGAAAACCTTACCACCCAAGCTTACACCGTCTAAGTTCCAGTACGGATCACGGTAATCAAGACTGATGTTTTTCTGGTAGTCATTCATCATCGCGTTGATACCAACACGGTTACCACTACCAATGAAGTTATCTTGTTGCAGGCCAACCTGGAAGCTCACACCCGATTCTGTGCCGTAGCCAACACCGAAGTTAACGCTACCAGAGTTTGCTTCTTTGACAGAGTAAACTAGGTCAACTTGATCATCACTACCAGGAACTCGAACCGTCTGTACTTCAACATTTTCAAAGTAGCCCAAACGATTTAGACGAGTTTTACCCGTTTCAATCGATTTCGAGTTCAACCAACTGCCTTCCATCTGACGCATTTCACGACGAAGGACTTCATCTTTGGTTGAGTTATTACCCGTGAAGCGAATGTCACGAACATAAATTCGGTTACCCGGATCTACGTTAACGACCAAAGAAACTTCTTGATTCTCGTCGTCAAACTCAGGAATGGTATTCACTTGAGGATAAGCATAACCGGACTCACCAAGCACACGCTTAATCCCTTCTTCCATTGAAGTAACCAACGAGCCGTTGTATGTCTCATTGTCTTCAAATGGCACAAGTCTTTCGAACGTCGCTTCCTCGCCAATCAAATCACCACGGAACTTCACGTCCTTAACGGTGTAAACCTCGCCCTCTTCTAGACCAAGAGTAATGTATACCCCTTTCTTGTCAGGAGAGATTGCAACTTGTGTCGAATCAACGTTAAATTTTAAGTACCCACGATCCAGGTAGAATGATTTGAGTGCTTCAATATCACCTGCAAGGACTTGCTTTTGATACTTTTCATCAGAAAGGAAATTCCACCACGGCACATCAACATTTAAGTTAAAGCGCGAAAGCAGCTCTTCATCACTGAACACTTCATTACCGATAAAGTTGATTTGCTGAATTTTTGCCGACACGCCTTCAGTAAAGACAAACTTTAGGTCAGAACGGTTACGTGGCAGTGGAGTCACCACAGCTTTTACTGTGGCGTTGTATTTACCTACGCTGTAGTAAAAGTCTTCTAAGCCTTTTTCAATGTTGCTTAGCGTGGTGCGGTCAAGCGCTTCGCCTTCACGAACACCAGATGCGTTCAGGTTTTCTTGTAGCTGCTCGTCCTTGATTGCTTTGTTACCAGAAAATGAGATGCTGGCAATGGTAGGACGCTCTTTGACTTGAACCATCAGAACGCCGCCGTCACGTAACACTTTCACATCTTCAAAGTTACCAGATGCATACAGTGCACGGATAATCTCTGCAACATCGCCTTGGCCAATGGTATCACCGACACGTACAGGCATTTTCAACAACGCAGCACCCAGTGCTACACGCTGCAATCCATCGATTTCAATATCTTGAACTACGAAGTTCTCTGCTCCATTTGCAGATACACTGGTCGCCAGTAAACTTGCAAATAGAATTCGCTTAATCGCCATACTTGTTCTAATTATTCCTTGCTACTGCTTTTGTCTCTGAACTATCACAGACGAGTAAAATCATTAAATAGCGCTAACGCCATGAGCGAGAAGATGATCGCACCACCAATTCTAAAGCCCATTTCCTGCACTCTCTCAGGAACGGGACGTCGAATGACTGCTTCAATTGCAAAAAATAACAAATGACCGCCATCCAACATTGGTAAAGGAACGAGATTAATAATACCTAGGTTAACACTAATTAGAGCGAGAAAACCTAAAAAGTAGACCAAGCCATAATCAGCCGTCGCACCTGCGCCTTTGGCTATTGATATTGGACCACTCAGATTATTCAGACCAACGTCACCAACAATCAGTTTCTTAAGCATGCTGATTGTCAAGCCAATGACTTGGCCGGTTTTGTCTACCGCCTTACCTACTGACTCGAATACACCAAACTGAAGGTCGAAGCGATAACTTTCTGGCCATTCTGCGACTTTAGGTGCAATACCTGCAAAACCAACGACTTCTTTGTTAGCTAGCTCACGGCTACCAGGCGTCAGCGTTAATGTTTGCTCATAGCCCTGACGCAATACCGTTAATTCAATCGGTGTATCAGGATTAGAGCGAACCGCTTCAACAACCTGCTTCCACTCCGTGACGCGTTGTTCAGCAATAGCGACAATCTCATCACCTGGAAGCACACCTGCTTTTTCCGCAGCTCCACCTTGCGAAACCTGTTCGATAACGCGATACACCTCCGGTGTATACGGCGCAAAACCTAATGACTGCATCGCAGACTGAGTTTCAGGGTCGAACTCCCATTCGCGCAGATCGAGCGTTTTCGTTACTTCTGAACCAACTTCATTCGCTGACGTCAGTGTTACTGTCATCAAATCATCGCCAATATGAGAAATCAATCCCATATTTACCGATTCCCAATCCGGAGTTTTGATACCAGATATCGATTTAAGTTCCATTCCTGATTCAATTCCTGCTTCTGCGACGATCGAATTGGGCGTAACTTCACCAATTACTGGCTTAACTGCTGGGATACCAATAAGAAATACGAGCCAATAGGCGAAAATTGCGAAAAGGAAATTAAAGATAGGGCCTGCCGCAACAATAGACGTTCGCTTCCATAGCGGCTTCTTATCAAACGCTAAATGCTTCTCATGTTCTGGCACCTCATCAACACGGCTATCAACCATTTTTACATAGCCGCCGAGAGGGATCATTGAAATACTGTACTCCGTTCCGTCTTTGCCTACCTTACTCCAGATAGACTTGCCGAAACCGATTGAAAACTTTTCAACTTTCACGCCGCAACGGCGAGCAACCCAAAAGTGCCCAAACTCGTGCACAGCGACAAGAATGCCCAGTGCGACGATAAAAGAAATGAGATTCCACAATATACCAGTCATCAGCTACGCTCGCGTATGGTTTCTAGGGCAATAGTTCGTGCCATTCTATCTAGCTCTAACAAGCTTTCCAAGCTATTCGCATTCTCAGCTTTGCAGCTTGCATTGATTTTATTCAACACAGACTCATTGATGCGAGCGATATCCGTAAAACCTAGGCTGTTATTTAAAAATGCATCAACAGCGATTTCATTCGCTGCATTCAGTGCCGTTGTTGCATGTTGACCTTCATAACAAGCGTCAATTGCTAGTTTTAAACATGGGTAACGAGCAAAATCAGGTTGCAAAAACGTCAATTCGCCAATTTGCGTGAAGTCTAGTGGCTTAACCCCAGCTTCAACTCTTGATGGGTATGACATAGTCAGTGCAATAGGGGTCGCCATATCCGGCTCACCCATTTGTGCCAAAACCGAACCATCGCGGTATTGAACCATTGAATGAATAACAGACTGCGGATGAATAATAACCTTTAGCTGCTCGCGAGCCGCATTAAACAACCATTTAGCTTCGATATACTCTAGGCCTTTGTTCATCATCGTGGCTGAGTCAACGGAAATCTTTGGTCCCATCGACCAGTTTGGATGAGCGATCGCCTGTTCAGGAGTCACCTTTTCCAGTTCTGCGATGTCAGTGTAACGGAAAGGACCACCAGAACCAGTCAGTAAAATATGAGAAATGCCATGTTCTTGTAAATTACAACGACCTAAATTGGTTTGTACTTGCTGTGGTAAGCATTGGAAAATAGCATTGTGTTCACTATCGACGGGAAGTAGCTCCGCACCAAACTCTTCTACGGCATCAATAAATAACTGGCCTGACATTACCAGCGCTTCTTTATTTGCCAACAATACTCGCTTACCAGCTTTCACAGCAGCCATGGTAGGCAGTAGACCAGCCGCTCCGACAATAGCAGCCATCACACTGTCAACTTCGTCCAATGAAGCAATATGGCATAGAGCATCCACACCACCTAATACTTCGGTGTTTGGAGAAACCAAATGTAACTCAGATTGGAGTTGAACCGCTGCGGCTTTGTCCGCCATGACCGCGTATTTAGGTTGCCACTGACGACATAGCCCGATCATCTTTTCAACGTTGGTGCTTGCCGCTAAGGCAACGACAGAAAACAGCTCTGGGTTTTGTTCGACCACTTTAAGCGTGCTTGCACCAATAGATCCAGTAGCACCAAGAATCGTTAACTTTTGCATGTTGTAAGACCGTTAGAAAGCTCAGGAGCGACAATGCCGCTCCTGATAAATTAGAATACGTAGTAAAGAAGAGCAAAAACTGGGAATGCTGCGGTTAGGCTGTCAATACGATCGAGCACACCGCCATGTCCTGGGATAATGTTGCTGCTGTCTTTAATGCCTGAGACACGCTTGAACATACTTTCCACCAGATCGCCGAGCACTGATATAACAACAGTAACCAACGTAATCAACACCATATGGACAGGACTGGAGAACTGAATATCAAACCAATCAGCAAATGCCCACGCCACGATCAATGCCGTGATAATGCCGCCAATAAGCCCTTCAATGGTTTTATTCGGACTGACATGTGGCGCCATTTTACGTTTGCCTAAGCTTTTGCCTGCAAAGTAAGCACCGCTATCTGCAGCCCATACCAAGAAACAAACGTATAACACGAGCTTTGCTCCGTGGTATGGATCTACCGTAATGTCATGAGCTCTAAGAATAACTACACTCCAAAGGAATGGAATTAATGTCAGAAAACCAAACACATGGCGTAAAACAAAATTATTTTGCCAAGATTTCGTTGTTTTGGGATAAGTAATCGCCATTAAGCTAGCAATAATCCACCAAACAAAACCAAGGCCCAGCACAACATAATGAGGCGTTGCTAAATGGTTGAGGCTATGTGCGTCAGGCGAAATATATAGAAAACTAAGTCCGGTAACAATGACTGCCGGAACGAGGGCAGCAAAGCGAGAGTTGCTTCCTGTAAATTGAGTCCACTCCCAAAAACCTAATAGGGTAATTGCAGTTAAAGCGGCAATAAAGCCCATTAGGGGTAATTTAAAAATGCCTAAAATAACCAGGGGAGCTAAAATTAGTGCTGTTATTATTCTCTGTTTCAAACTAACTAGTCCTTATTGAGCTGCCATCAATGCCTTTATTTGTTCACCTGTACAGCCAAAACGACGTTCTCGATTGATAAACCAAGTTACAGCTTCAACTAAGCTGTCTTCGTCGAATTCCGGCCAATACTCGGGTGTAAAGTACATTTCTGCATAAGCCATTTGCCACAACATAAAGTTGCTGATGCGACACTCTCCACTGGTACGAATCAAAAGATCCACTTCAGGTAAGTCTGCCATGGTCAAATGCTCAGTGATTAGCTGCTCATTGATATCCTCTACACGAATCTCACCGTTACGTGCTTTTAACGCTAACGTTTTGGCCGCTTCTGTGATGTCCCACTTACCGCCATAATTGGCTGCAATGTTGATCACCATCCCCGTGTTACCTGCCGTTAGATTTTCAGCTTCTACAATCTTCTTTTGTAGACGCTCACTAAATCGACTGGTATCACCGATCACGCGCAACCGTAAATTATTTTTGTGTAGTTTTTTTACTTCACTAGACAGGACCGTGATAAACAGTTCCATCAAAAGACCCACTTCTTCCTCCGGACGACGCCAGTTTTCACTACTAAAAGCAAACAGCGTCATGGCTTTAATGCCAAGCTTTGAAGCAGCAGCCACGGTCTTACGAACGGCATTAACGCCTTTTTTGTGACCAAATACGCGAGGTTTTCCTTTGGACTTAGCCCAACGGCCATTACCGTCCATAATGATGGCAATATGCTTAGGAAGGGAATCAGAGAAGGCTTGAGAATTTTGCATAGGGAGTTAATTGAGTTCCATCAGTTGGATAGACTAACATAAAAAAACGACTGAGCTGTGAGCACAGCGTTTTCCAACAGTGATGTGTGTGGGAGTATTAAACTTCCATCAACTCTTTTTCTTTTGCAGCAAGAACTTCATCGATCTTCTTAACTGCAACGTCAGTTAGCTTTTGAATTTCGTCTTGTGCTTTACGGTCTTCATCTTCAGAGATTTCTTTATCTTTTAGAAGCGCTTTTAGATCGTTATTTGCGTCACGACGGATGTTACGAACAGCAACACGACCACCTTCAGCTTCACCACGAACAATCTTAACTAGGTCTTTACGACGCTCTTCCGTTAGTGGTGGAAGTGGAACACGGATGATAGTACCAGCAGACATAGGATTTAGACCAAGGTCAGACGTCATGATCGCTTTTTCTACTTTCGGAGTCAGCTCTTTATCGAAAACCGTGATTGCAAGTGTACGTGCATCTTCAGCAATAACGTTTGCTACTTGGTTTAGAGGTGTTGCTGCACCGTAGTATTCTACAGAAATACCAGATAGTAGGCTTGGGTGTGCACGACCTGTACGAATTTTAGAAAGGTTGTTCTTAAGCGCTTCAACGCTTTTATCCATGCGCTCTTGCGCGTCTTTTTTGATTTCGTTAATCACAGTTTCACCTTAAAAATGTCATCTTTCCTGAAGAAAGCCTAAAACGGTTGAGCAAAGCAAACGCCACCCTAACGCTTTGGGTGGCACCTTGGGACAAGCTTATTCGTTGATTAGCGTGCCTTCTGCTTCGCCCATAACCACGCGACGTAGTGCGCCTGGCTTGTTCATGTTAAATACGCGGATTGGCATTTTGTGGTCACGAGCTAGCGTAAACGCCGCCAAGTCCATCACTTTCAGCTCTTTATCCAGAACTTCTGCGTAAGATAGCTTATCATACAGCTCTGCGTCTGGGTTTGCTACAGGGTCAGCAGTAAATACACCATCAACTTTCGTCGCTTTTAGTACAACATCCGCTTCGATTTCAATACCACGTAGGCAAGCAGCAGAATCCGTTGTAAAGAACGGGTTACCCGTACCAGCAGAGAAGATGACAACACGGCCTTGGCGAAGCTCACGGATCGCATCAGCCCAATTATAGTCGTCACATACGCCTTTTAGAGGAATGGCAGACATAACGCGCGCATTCACGTATGCACGGTGAAGAGCATCGCGCATCGCTAGGCCATTCATTACTGTAGCAAGCATACCCATGTGGTCACCAACTACGCGGTTCATACCAGCTTCAGCAAGGCCTGCACCACGGAACAAGTTACCGCCACCGATAACTACACCAACCTGAACACCCAGTTCAACCAGTTCTTTAACTTCTTGTGCCATGCGATCAAGGACCGCAGGATCAATACCAAAACCGTCTTCACCTTGAAGAGCTTCACCACTCAGTTTTAATAGAATACGTTGATACGCTGGTTTAGGGTTCGTAGTCATGGAGTTTACCTTCCAAAGAGAGTTGTTGATTAACAGTCATGAATAGACACAAATTCAGTTATGGCTATTCATCACGGCTAATCGTTCACTGCTCATAAAAAGACCGCAGCCAAGGCTACGGTCTAATCTTTATACAGTCTCTAAGGATTAACCTTTTTGAGCTGCAGCAACTTCTTCAGCGAAGCTCATTTCTTCTTTCTTCTCGATACCTTCACCTACTTCTAGGCGAACGAATGTAGAAACTGAAGCGCCTTTTTCTTTCAGCATTTCACCTACAGTTTTCTTAGGTTCCATGATGAAAGCTTGACCTGTTAGAGAGATCTCGCCAGTGAATTTCTTCATGCGGCCAACAACCATCTTCTCAGCGATTTCAGCAGGCTTGCCTTCGTTCATTGCGATTTCAACTTGAACCGCTTTCTCTTTTTCTACCACGTCAGCTGGTACGTCTTCTGGGTTAACGAACTCAGGCTTAGAAGCAGCAACGTGCATTGCAACGTGCTTAAGAGTTTCTGCGTCGCCTTCACCAGCAACAACAACACCGATTTTCTCACCGTGACGGTAAGAAGCAATTGCAGTGCCTTGAACGTATTCTACGCGACGGATAGTGATGTTTTCACCGATTTTAGCTACAAGAGCTACACGTGCGTCTTCGAATTGTGCTTGTAGCTCTTCAACAGTCGCTTTTGAAGCTAGAGCTGCAGCTGCAACTTCTTCTGCGAATGCAGTGAAGTTACCGTCTTTAGCAACGAAGTCAGTTTGGCAGTTAACTTCAAGAAGAACAGCAACGCCGTTTTCTTCTTTGATGATGATTGCGCCTTCAGCTGCAACGTTACCAGCTTTCTTAGCTGCTTTCGCTGCGCCAGATTTACGCATGTTTTCAATTGCTAGTTCGATGTCAGCGTTTGCTTCTACAAGCGCTTTCTTACATTCCATCATGCCAGCGCCAGTACGCTCGCGAAGTTCTTTAACTAGAGCAGCAGTTACAGTTGCCATTCTGTATTCCTCGTTTGATTCGAAATAAGGTAAAAAACAGGGGCCTAACATTGTCGGCCCCCATTGCTAACTATAACTTAGTTTATGCTACACAAAGGTTTCACATAGACCAAGTGTGACACAGAGCCGCTATTATTCAGCTTCTACGAAACCGTCTTTTTCAGCAACTGCAGCTACGTCTTTGTTACGACCTTCAGATACTGCTGAAGCAGCAGCGTTCAGGTATAGCTGTACAGCGCGGATCGCGTCGTCGTTACCTGGGATTACGTAGTCAACGCCGTCTGGGTTAGAGTTAGTATCTACCACAGCGTATACTGGAATACCTAGGTTGTTAGCTTCTTTAATTGCAATGTGTTCGTGATCAGCGTCGATTACGAATAGAGCGTCTGGTAGGCCGCCCATGTCTTTGATACCACCAAGAGATTTCTCTAGCTTCTCCATTTCGCGAGTACGCATTAGAGCTTCTTTCTTAGTTAGTTTGTCAAAAGTACCGTCTTGAGATTGAGTCTCTAGATCTTTTAGACGCTTGATAGACTGACGAACTGTTTTGTAGTTTGTAAGCATACCGCCTAACCAGCGGTTGTTTACGTAAAACTGGTTGCTTGCGATTGCAGCTTCTTTAACAGCTTCAGATGCAGCGCGCTTAGTACCTACGAATAGAACTTTACCTTTCTTCTCGCCAACTTTAGCTAGTTCAGCTAGAGCGTCGTTGAACATTGGTACAGTTTTTTCTAGGTTGATGATATGAACTTTGTTACGAGCGCCAAAGATGAATGGCTTCATTTTTGGGTTCCAGTAACGAGTCTGGTGACCGAAGTGAACACCAGCTTTTAGCATATCGCGCATTGATACAGTTGCCATTTTAAATTCCTCTATGGGGTTAGGCCTCCACATTCCCCATAACTCCGACCAAGCTTCTGCTCAGCACCCCGGAATATGTGACGGAATGTGTGTGATTTAAAGATAAAAGGTTATTCGGATGAAGCTTGCTTCGCCGCTTAGCTTTGCTAAACGAAGAGAACAGTCCTCTATTCCGGCGCGCTTTATACCATATTTTAGCTCACTGTGGCTAGTAAAAATTATTTCTTCACCGTGCCACTTTCTCCTATTTATAAGCAAAACTTTAAACATACGATCGAATTAAGAATGATGCATATTCCTATCTAACTTGGGTTAACGCCCCGATGTCTGATAGAATGCGGCCATTCGCACGTTTACGTGCTTAGGAATAAGTAGAGAAAGCCAATGTCAATCAAGATTAAAACTGCTGAAGAAATAGAACGCATGCGCATTGCGGGCAAGCTGGCCGCAGAGATTCTAGAAATGATCGAACCACACATCAAAGTTGGTGTGACGACAGAAGAGTTGAACAAAATCTGTCATGAGTACGCTCTAGAAAAAGGCGCATACTCTGCTCCGCTTGATTACCATGGTTTCCCTAAGTCGATTTGTACTTCAATCAACCATATCGTATGCCACGGTATTCCAGCAGAAAAAGACGAAATCGGTAGCAACGGTCAAATGAAGCCAGCGGTACTAAAAGATGGCGACATCTTAAACGTTGATATTACCGTAATCGTTCCAAATGACGAAAATGCGGATCTGAGCGTGCGTCCTCAAGGTTACCATGGTGACACTTCTAAGATGTTCCTAGTCGGTGATGTTTCACCTGCAAACAAACGTCTATGCATGGTTGCTCAAGAAGCACTGTATGTTGGTATGCGTACCGTTAAGCCAGGTTCAACAGTTGGTGACATCGGTACAGCTATCGAGAAATACATCAAAGAGAACAACAAAAACAACCCTCGCAACAAGTTTTCTATTGTGAAAGACTTCTGTGGCCACGGTATCGGCGATGAGTTCCATGAAGAACCACAAGTGGTTCATTACAAGAACAAAGACCGCCGCGTACTAAAAGAAGGCATGTGCTTTACTATTGAGCCGATGATTAACGCAGGTAAATTTGGTTGCTCTGTTGACGCTCAAGACGATTGGACCGTTTACACAGGCGACGGCAAGAACTCTGCGCAATGGGAACATACCATTGTTGTAACAAAAGAAGGTTGTGAAGTACTGACGCTTCGTAGCGACGATACGATTCCTCGCCTAATGAAAAACGCGTAAAGCTGACGACCACTCGTTGTTTACTATATCCCTGCTTCGGCGGGGATTATTTTTTATCTGCCACAAATTTGTTAGATTGTAACTAGATTAGCTTGCACGGATGGCAAATATGACACTTCAGTCCCCTCTTACCTTTTCCGATGAACAAATCAATATCGGAGAACTCAAACAAGAGTTAGAGAAATTTAGCTCCGATCAAAACCAAGAGTTTCTCAATCATCATCCGGTAACAAGCTTGGTTTTAGCCAGGGCAGAATACATGGATCTGCTTCTGAATCGTTTGTGGCAACATTTTGGCTTCAAAGATATTTACAACATTTCTCTAGTTGCCGTGGGTGGCTATGGGCGTGGCGAGCTGCATCCGCTCTCCGATATCGATATTTTGATTCTGTCGAACAATAAGCTGCCGACCGCACTAGAAGCAAAAATCAGCGAATTCATTACGCTGTTGTGGGATTTAAAACTCGAGGTCGGACACGCAGTTCGCACCGTTAACGAATGTGCGGAAATTGGTAAAGCCGATCTGACCGTCGCGACAAATCTTCAAGAAGCGCGTCTACTGTGTGGCAGCGAGGATACCTTTCAGGCACTGAAGAAAGTTGTATTATCAGACTCCTTTTGGCCAAGTGAAACGTTTTATCGCGCTAAAATTCAAGAGCAGCGAGAACGCCATGCCCGTTACCACGATACGACCTACAACTTAGAACCAGACATTAAGTCGACCCCTGGCGGGCTGCGCGATATTCATACATTAAGCTGGGTCGCCCGGCGTCACTTTGGTGCCACGTCATTGCTGGAAATGAGCCGATACGGATTTTTAACTGACGCAGAATACCGAGAATTGGTTGAATGTCAGGACTTCCTTTGGCGAGTGCGTTTCGCTCTGCACATGGAGCTTCGCCGCTATGACAACCGCTTGACCTTTGCCCATCAAGCACAAGTTGCGGAAAATCTAGGCTACGTCGGTGAAGGCAACCGAGGCGTAGAAATGATGATGAAAGAGTTTTATCGCACACTTCGTCGTGTGGCAGAGCTCAATAAAATGCTACTCAAACTTTTTGATCAAGCGATCATTAATGGTGGTGCGACAGAAAGTGCCGAGATTCTCGATGCCGACTTCCAACGTCGTGGCTCTTTGATTGAAGCGCGGAAACCCGCATTGTTTCAAGCTCGCCCAGAAACTATTCTGGATATGTTCTTACATATCGCGAACGACTCAACCATTGAAGGGGTGAGCCCACCAACACTACGTCAGCTGCGCACCGCGCGCCGTCGACTCAACAAATTTTTGCACACCATTCCTGCTGCGCGTGAAAAGTTCATGGCGTTATGTCGTCACCCTAATGCTCTGCATAAAGCATTCAGCCTAATGCACCGATTAGGGGTTATGGCGGCCTATTTACCACAATGGAGTCAAATTGTTGGTCAAATGCAGTTTGACTTATTCCACGCCTACACCGTTGATGAACACAGTATTCGCTTACTGAAACACATCAACACCTTTAGTGACCCAGAAAATCATGCGAAGCACCCTATTTGCTGTGACGTCTACCCTCGGATGCAAAAGAAAGAACTGCTGATTATTGCCGCTATTTTCCACGATATCGGTAAAGGACGTGGCGGCGATCACTCTGTTATAGGCGAAGGTGAGGCTTACGACTTCTGTATTGAGCATGGCTTATCAAAGCCCGAGGCCAAACTTGTCGCTTGGTTGGTAAGGCATCATCTATTAATGTCCGTCACCGCACAGCGCCGAGACATTTATGATCCCGATGTGATTACCGAATTTGCCAAAAAAGTCAGAGACGAAGAATCTCTCGATTATCTTGTGTGCCTGACAGTTGCAGATATTTGTGCAACCAACCCAGAACTTTGGAATGCTTGGAAACGAACCTTACTGGCAGAGCTGTATTACTCCACACAACGTGCTTTACGTAGAGGGTTAGAGAATCCTGTCGATGTGCGTGAGCGAATTCGCCACAATCAACAAATGGCCTCCGCAATGCTACGCAAAGAGGGGTTTGCCGCGCGCGAAATTGAAGTATTGTGGCAGCGCTTTAAAGCTGACTATTTCCTTCGTCATACCCATACGCAAATCGCGTGGCACTGCGAACACTTACTTCGCATGGAAGATCCGACTAAGCCTTTAGTCTTGATCAGTAAAAAAGCCACTCGTGGCGGCACTGAGGTGTTTGTATATACGAAAGACCAGCCAGCTTTATTTGCGACGGTCGTGGCGGAGTTAGATAGGCGTAATTTTAATGTACACGACGCGCAAATCATGACCAGCAAAGATGGGCACGTGATTGATACTTTTATGGTGCTCGATCAACATGGCGAAGCGATTGATGAGTCTCGTCACGCCGCGGTGATTAAGCACCTCACCCATGTACTAGAGGCGGGCCGACCGACCAAGATTAAAACACGCCGTACTCCGAACAAACTTCAGCACTTTAATGTGAAAACCAAAGTCGACTTCTTACCAACCAAAGGTAAAAAGCACACTTTAATGGAGTTTGTCGCGCTAGACACACCAGGGCTGTTGGCCAAAGTAGGCCGTACGTTTGCTGATTTAAATATCAACCTTCATGGTGCAAAAATCACCACCATTGGTGAGCGAGCAGAAGACTTGTTTATTTTAACCAGTGATGCAGGGGGAAGATTAAGTGAAGAACAGCAAGATGAGCTAAGAGAGAGATTGATCGAAAAGTTATCTGATGAGGTCGCTGCTTAGATCAAACCTGCCAATCTTTTCGGTTCAGGGCGAGAGCGATCTTGCCCACAAGTTAAGCATTTTGGCTAAATATCAGCTATCTAGCTCATACATAGGCTGCTACAGTTATATCAATATCAATTCGATGTAATAGAGGTAGCCTATGTATCCCCACCTCACTGGTTTGGGTATTCACGACCCTAAGCAGATTGAACGTTATTCCCTACGCCAAGAAGCACACAAAGACGTGCTCAAGATCTATTTCCACAAGCAAAAAGGCGAGCTGTTCGCCAAAAGCGTTAAATTCAAATACCCGCGCCAAATCAAAAATGTTCTTGTGGACAGTGGCAGTCACAAATATAAAGAAGTAACGGAAATCAACCGTAACCTCACATTGGTCATTGATGAACTGAATAAAATCACTAAGCCAACGAAACAACCTGAGGTTGATGTAAAAGAGAAAATTCTTTCAGACCTTCGTCATTTAGAAAAAGTTGTTTCGAGCAAGATCGCAGAGATCGAAGCAGATCTCGAAAAACTCAAGTAAAACGTTAAGTCTTAAATACTAAAAAAAGGGTTAGCATTGATGCTAACCCTTTTTATTTGTACTCAATCATTATCTAGATCTAACTAATCCCATTATCGGTTGATCATTGATTCATCCCACTCAAATCGAGTAAACAATTGCTGCCAAGTCTCATCAATATTGGCCGTCATGACAATCTCTTGATCGGTAAATGGGTGGACAAACCGTAACTCTGAAGAGTGCAGTAGCAAGCGGTGAGCATCAAACTCTGTGCGATAAAGCTTGTTGTGCTTGCCGTCTCCGTGCGTTGTATCACCCACAATAGGATGACGTAGATGCGCCATATGACGACGAAGTTGGTGCTTACGCCCCGTTTTAGGTTTCATCTCAACTAAGCAATAACGCGTTGTAGGAAATTTACCCGTAGAATAGGGAACTTCCACTTTAGCCAACGGTTTATATTCCGTCACCGCTTCTTGCGCTTCTTTTTCTTGTGAAGCGAACTTATCCGCAATCTTGTCTAACTCGACTTTGAGCGCGTAATCCAAGACGCCCTCTTCCTCAATCCAACCGCGTACTATCGCGTGGTATGTCTTTTCCATTTTATGTTCAGCAAACATCGGCATGACTTGTGATGCGACTTCACTCGACAACGCAAACACAAGCACACCAGATGTTGGACGATCCAGACGATGCAATGGGAAAACATGCTGACCAATTTGATCGCGCAAAGTTTGCATGACAAATTGAGTTTCATGCTTATCTAACCAACTGCGGTGCACCAGCATGCCGGCAGGCTTGTTAACCGCAACAAAATATTCATCCTGATAAACGATCTCCAGTTCCACTGGTTCTGAAGATCGCGCTATTTCTTGTTCTAACATTTGGTTACTTATATAGTTCATCAATGGTTCGGATTGTAACAAGCAGCTCTGCGAACTGCGGTTCCTGCTTCCACGCTTCTGAAAAATAGGGCTCGAGAGAAAACCCTCTTGGCAATGGTTGGTTTTTTTCCACTAGCACGTGCATTCTGTCTATAAAGATCCACTGTAACCACTCATGAGGATGCAGTGTATCAATCGCAAATGGCTCCACGCTTTGTAAGGCTTGCTCTGAAGGCATAGTGTGTTGCCACAACTTATGTTCTTTGAGCTGCGCTTCAAGTTGGTGAAGTAAGTCGACCAATTGAGTATTTGTTACCATTAATTCTATCTCGAACCTTGAATTAGCCGAGAATGATACCATTTCTTGTGAAAAGAACGTTAGGACGTCGTATTTAATGGAAAACATTCAAACCCTCACTCAACTGTTGAACAACAGCCACTGTGATTATCAAATCTTCGATCTTGGTCGTCGTATCAAAACCATCGCTAAGAAAGAGTTTGCCGATGTAGAAAAAGGTCAAGCACCGTACCCATTTCCAATGCAGCGTAAAGCACACCTTGCCATCGCTTATTGGAATGAACAAAAGCAACCTTGGATTTGGTTTCTAAAGTTTGAATTGGACGAGCGCGGTTTGTTAAAGCAAGCGGATATCGGCAATTTCATTAAATACGTAGTGGAAGCCATGGGAACACGCCTCAATGATGATATCACTGAAGAGCAACAGCAAAAGCTGTCTAATAACCCATATACGTTCAAACCTTCCGAAGACAAAATGGCCGTGTTTCATAGCCAGGTCCGCGCGAACCTCGATCTTCCTACTAGCCAATATTATGAGCACACTCAGCATTACTTTTCAGGTGGTTTAGGCTGGGATAATTGGCAAACCGTAGGTCTGCAAGGGATCACCGACATGGCCGCTCGTTTGGACAAAGAGCAAAACGGGGTAATGATACGCAAGGCGTTGAACCACCTACCGAATGAACCACTTTATGCTCTGTTGGGTGCGCTTGAGCATGTAGAGTTACAAGAGCGTTTAGCTGAGCGTATCACCGACAAAGCACAACAAGAAATCGCAAGTAGCGAACCGGATCTCTTCCTACTTTCAGCGCTTATTCGAGCTTTGGCTGGCGCACCAGCAGCCATTGCCTCACCAGTGTTAGAAGCGATATTAAAAAGCCCTCGTTTAAGCCATCAGGAAGTACTGATTGGCGTGGCAGGCCGAGCTTGGCACTTACTAGCCAATGAAAAGGTAGCAGAACAGTTTTTGCTGCGTTTAGCTCAAACCGGTAATCAAGCCCTATTTAATCAGTTATTTGCCGATTTAGTGATGCTACCAGAGTTAAGAATGGTGCTATTGCCCCTGTTACATTCAAATCCATCTGAAGAACTAGCAAAGGCGCTAGTAAGCTTACAACAAGCAACAAAGGGATAATAAAGGTTTAGGGATGATTGGTGATCTTTTAGCAATTTTAGGGCTATGCTTTTTCTGTTATCTGTTTTGGCAACAACGTCGTCAAGCCGAACTCGCAAAAGTGGCAATCACGCGTAAATGTGAGCAATTGGATCTCCAATTAATCAGCATCGCCTTTGGTGCCCACAAACTAAAAACGCCAGACGGAGTCTGGCGTTGGCATACGGTGTATCAATTTGAGTTTTCATCTCTTGGTGACGATTGCTACCAAGGGGAGTTAACCATGGTCGGTTTCAGGCCGCAGAACTTTCACCTACCACCGCATCGCTTGTAAATTCCATTTCAAAGTAAGGACCATATAGATCCTTACTTTCTTTTGTTTCAACAAATCCCAGTTTTTTCAGCACCGCCATAGAAGCTTGATGGTTGCTATTCACGTTAGCTTTCACCTTATGTAGCCCCAGCTCACGGCACGCCTTGGGGAAAAACGCTTTTAGAGCTTCTGTCGCTAACCCTTTACCCCAATAAGATTTATCAAAAATAAACCCTAACTCAGGCTCGGAATCGAGATGGGAAATGAACACGTGCCCCATATAGTCACGACTGGTGCTTTCTAGCACCGCCATACTATAAATATTTTCATCATCCAGTATTTTCTCAAACATCTGTTTGGCAGACGTGACAGTATACGGACCGTTCATTTCAGCACGGTTTTTCGCACAGCAATTCAGCATGACGAACTCTAGTTGCAACGACTCATTGTAGGGTAGAAGAAGCATTCTTCTGGTTACTATGGCCACATCTGTTCCTTGATTACAACAAACTTTATTTATCCGCAGATAACAAACTCGATGAGCTTGAATATGCTCAATAGCTGCGGGGCATAACACCTTGTAGAGAAGCCGAAAGTTAAACCAACTGATTGGAAAGGATATTGATCTGGATTGTTTTTTATTAAGTGTTATTAGGAATTTATAAATTTTGTGATATTGATATACCCAAGCCACCTCTAGGTGCTTAATTCAACGAGAACGACTAGGTATCTTTTTTATATAAGAAAGACCCCGACACATAAGTATCGGGGTCATGGTCTTACTCGCAGCAGTCCGGCTACTAAAAGTGCTCCATGCATCATCCATAATAGTGGCTGATTCCGTCAGCTTATTCCTTACGTCGCCGTCCTAGCGGTGTCCTTATCATCCTGATAGCTAACATTCCCCGTTAGCACACATCACTTGTTCCTTGAGCGGTGTCCCTTGCATCTTCCTGACGCTGTCCATGACCTCTATCCTAGAGGGGTCCATTGTCTATCCTTAGTCATCAACATCCTATTGATGATAGTGTCCTTACAATGTCCTACGCTCCATGCTTGATTAATCATCCTGACCAACCAAATCGTCTTCCTGACGATAACCAAATCCTTGGTGCTTTCCTGTTCCATGTCTGCTTCCTGCTGACAACTCTCAATTTACGCTTTTCCTAAAAATTGACAATCTATCCTAGATAAATATTTATACACCACATTGGTTAAATTGTTGTTAAATCATTATTTATCAATAAGTTGATGATTGTAATTTCTATTTTTCCGCTCACGAAATCGTTTTCTCTCACAACCCATGTAAGAGATCTCTCACACCACACATTCCAAATTGCTATTCGCCAAATTAGGGGACTCAACGTATGATGATAGATATATCGTTGTTAAGGATTAAAAATGTTAACTCAAGACGTTACTAAAGAATTAGAAGCGGTAATGGAACAACTGCAACAACAAGGAAAAGAGCCAACTGTAGCGTTAGTGAAAGCACGCTTGAAAACGCCCGTCCCAATGCCTGCATTAATCACCGCAATAAAAAGTTGGAAAAGTGCTCAACGTGTTCCCAAGGTTGAAGTCGCAGCGCAAGCGCATACCGATAATGATCGTCTTGCAGCACTAGAAAGCACGGTGAAAAAACTAGTCGCTCGCATTGAAGAGCTAGAAGCCAAGCTAAGTGAGAAGTCATCATGAAGTTATGGGTAGATGCAGACGCATGTCCGAAAGTCATCCGCGAAACCATTGTGCGTGCCGCCGAACGCACGGGGATTGAATGTACGTTTGTCGCCAACCACGTTGTCCCGGTGCCCAAAAGAGACAACATCCACTCGCTGCAAGTTCCAGCTGGATTTGACATCGCTGACAACGAAATCGTTAAGCGTGTGGAGGCCAACGATTTGGTGATCACATCAGACATTCCGCTTGCAGATGAGGTCATCTCTAAAGGCGCTCAAGCCCTCAGTTCACGTGGCGAGCTTTATACGAAAGACACCATCAAAGCACGTCTAAATATCCGCGACTTCATGGAAACCATGCGTTCAAGCGGAATTCAGACTGGTGGTCCCGCTGCGCTTTCCCAAACCGATCGTCGCGAATTTGCGAACCATTTAGATCGTATTTTGGCTAAATTTAAGAAGTAATCCTCACTCTATTCATATTGAGCCAGCAAATCAAAGCCTGGCTCATTCCTGAAAATTCATTTTCAGCATTGCACCCAAAGCGTGCTCTTACTCCCATTTGTTTTGTTCTGTTTATTTTTCATCTCGCTCGCCATAGCTTCAATATGCAACGTGGTTTATTTTGAACGACGTTTTTAATAAATGTATAGAGAATAATGGGCTTTAACATCGTTTCTAGTGGAAGCTACCTGCCAACGAATCAATGGTCAGATCGAGAGATGGATCGCTTCCTAAAATTGGCGCCTGGGACCTGCCGAAATAAATTCGACGTTGAATATCGTCATGTAGCCAATACAAAAGAGACCGCTATTTACATGGCGGTGCAGGCGATAGAGCAGTGTTTAGGAAACATACATACCTTGGGCTCCATTGATCTCCTTATCTACGCCAGCGGCACTCACCATCAGTCTCTGCCCTACGACGCCTCAGCGGTTCTCGCCGCGTTAGACGCTCCAACATGGCTAGAAAGCTTTGATTTGAACAGCACCTGTTTATCATTTCTCTCTGCGCTTGATCTTGCTCAGAGTCTATTCTTCGCAAAACGGTACCGTCGGATTCTCATTGTCACCAGCGAACTCGCTACTGGCATCACACTGAATCGAAATTTTACGCTAAAACCAGAAGTTGCAACCCTATTCGCCGACGGTGCCGCCGCATTTTTGCTCGAAGAACACAACGGTGACGGATTGCTCACCAGTCACTTTGAAACGCATCATACCGGGTATTCATTTTGTCAAATTAAGGGCGGAGGTAGTCATGTCAACCCGCATACCTCAGAGCATCAAGCCTATTTAAAAAGCTGCCAGTTTGAGATGGAGGGCAAAGCACTGTTTAAACATGTGCGTAAAACCTTACCGGCGTTTCTAAAAAAAGGCTTTGACGCCTCTCCGGTAACACTCAGCGATATTGATTATTTTCTTCCGCATCAAGCCAGTGCGCACGGGTTAAAAAAACTGCCATCACTCACCGGGTTACCAACCGAGAAAACCGTTAATCACTTTTCGACTTTGGGAAACCAAGTCGCAGCCTCACTCCCAATTAACTTACACTGGCTGCGTAATCAGCCAGAAACAGCAGGAAAACATGTGTTATTAGCTGGCACCGCCGCAGGGTTGTCACTAGGGATGGGAGTGCTAAAACTATGAAAATATTAGTCACTGGTGGCAGTGGGATGTTAGGTAGCGCAATTCTAAGAATGTTTCACCAGCAACATGAACTGCATTTTACAGCACGAAATACAGTCATCGCCAAACAACTCGCTGAGCAATTCGATGTAATCCCACATTTAGTCGATTTGAGAGACCACTCTGCTGTTCATGCGGTGTGCCACGGCATGGATGCAATCATCCATTGTGCCGCTCTCTCAAGCCCATGGGGCAATTGGGAAGCGTTTTATCAAGCCAATGTAGATGCCACCAAAAACCTCGTCAGTGCGGCTAATTCGCATCAAATCTCGCGCTTTATCCATATTTCCTCCACCAGCGTCTATTTTGACCATCAAGACCGTTGGAATATTCGAGAAACCGACGCCATTGCTTCACACTGGTGCAATGATTACGCACACACCAAATACCTATCTGAACTTGAAGCCGTAAAAGGTCAAAGCAAAGCGATCATTTTAAGACCGCGTGGCATTTTTGGCCCCAACGATCGCGCGATTATCCCAAGAGTGCTTAAGGCGATAAAAAACAACACTCTGCTTCTGCCATCGGGTAGAAATCCAGTGGTTGATCTGACCTATGTCGACAACGTTGCCCATGCGGCGATGCTCGCTTGCACTCAGGCAGACCGACTTCAGCATGGTGATGTCTTCAATATATCCAACAACGAACCAATGCCAATTGAGACTGTACTGCAAGCTTTATGTGTGGGGTTGAACCTAAAAGTAACGTTACAATCACTACCATACGGTGTGGTATCACCATTATTAAAGCTCAGTGAGCAAATACGAAGGCGCTTACCACATCAGCCAGAGCCAAGGCTCACTTCATACAGCGCAGGATTGTTTAACTATCATCAAACTCTGGATATCAGCAAGGCGATAAAAAACCTGAATTACCAACCGCTTTTTTCAATTCAAGAAGGAATACAGCAGTATGCAAACTGGTCTAAAAATAAAAATCTTTGAGGCTGGACACTGCGTACACCCAGGCTTTGTTGTCAAACCAGGTTCTGGTATTAAGCCTAGAGCATTTCCGGCAGCCGTTGCGTTAATTCAGCACCCGACACAAGGCAACATCCTGTTTGATACGGGATATCACGAGCACTTTTTTAGCGCGACTCGTCCCTTCCCTGAACGCTTTTATGCTTGGACAACACCTTGCCGCTATCAACAAGAACATGGGATTGTTGCGCAGTTAGCAAAAGAAAATCTCAAACCTCATGATATTGAGCATTTAGTGCTCTCCCACTTCCATGCCGATCACATTGCTGCCGTGTCTGAGTTTTCTCACTCTCAATTGCATTGCCAACAAAAAGGGGTAGATGCGATTACTAAAAGTGGTCGAATTGGAGGCGTAAGAAAAGGCTACCTAAAAGCTCTGCTCCCTCCACAACTAGAATCTAACTTCATCATTCATGGTGATTTTTCTGTGCCAATCAGCCAAATTCTTCCTCAGTGCCAAGGGGTTAACTTGCTCTGTAAAGACATGTTCGACGATGGACTTATTTATATGGTTAGCTTGCCAGGCCATGCAGCTGGCCAAGTGGGCTTGCTGGTTAAAAGAGACCAAAGTTGGCTGTTCTTACTCGCCGATGCATGCTGGTTAATCGAGAGCTTGAGTGAAAATATCGATCAGCATTGGCTGGCGAACATGCTTTGCGATGACACAAAAGCCTATAAAAACACCCTCTCCGAGTTGAGAAGTTGCTACCAACAAGCCCACCACGTTGTTCGCTTCGTACCTTCACATTGTCAGGAAACTATCCAGCAGCTAATCAAAGAAGGATGGATTAAGTGAGAACGCTTATCTCAGAATTCTGGCGAACCCGCTACCGCCCTTTCGGCTCAAGGGAACAAGTCGAAACGTGGCAGCAACAACATTTAACGCAACATCTGGATTGGGTATGCCGTCATTCACCGTATTACCGCTCTTTTCAAGGTGCACCACTCAGTGATTTCCCTATCATGAATAAGCAAACCATGATGGAGAACCTTTCAGAGTTAAATACGAAGGGCTTAGATGCTGAACAGTTAATGCAACAGGCACTCAAAGCAGAGCAGTCACGCAACTTTGCCGCTTCGAAAGTTGGCGATGTTACGGTTGGGCTTTCTTCGGGCACATCAGGCATGCGCGGGCTGTTTCTTGCTGACAAGCAGGAAACACAACTGTGGGCCGGCAATATATTGGCTCGCCTTTTGCCCAACCTATGGCAAAAGCACCGAATTGCACTAGCCTTGCGAGCCAACAGCCCACTGTATAAATCCGTCGCGAAAGGGCCTATCACATTCTTTTATGCCGATTTAACCAAACCTTACCAAGAATGGATAAAAGAGCTGGATGAGTTTCAACCCACGCTTTTGGTTGGTAGTGCGCAAGCTCTTCAGCTCTGCGCCCAGTTCAGCGGTCAATTTGGTCAACCCGCAATTCAACCACAGCGGATCATTTCTGGGGCAGAGGTTCTAACCGAGAGTGACCGTCACTATATTTCTCAACGGTTCGACAGCGAGCTCCATGAAGTCTATCAATGTACCGAAGGTTTTCTTGCATGTACTGATCAGCAAGGACAAATGCGCTGGAATCAGGATGTTGTTTACATCGAAAAACATTGGCTGAATACCGAACGTACTCATTACAGCCCAATCATTACCGATTTTCGTCGTAAAACTCAGCCAATTATTCGTTATCAGCTCGACGATATTATTGAGAATAAACAGGATAATGGCGTATTTGAACCTCTTGGCGCGATTGCCGGACGATGTGGTGATCGCCTCACGCTAAACGCAAACCACGTCCCAGTGACGGTGTTACCAGATCTCATCTACCGCGCTATAACACTATCTGCCAAAGGTCGCGTGGATTACCGAGTCACCCAAACAGGGTCACAAACCATTCAAATTGAAGCGGAGGTTCACCACCATCGGGTTATACATCAAGCCTTGATAAAGTTGTTTGACCAATTGCGGCTTGATCCTGTCAGATTTAGTTACCGCCCTGCGCCTATTTGGACGCCAATGAATAAACAACGACGTGTGGTGAACATATGCGGGTCTTAATCACCGGATCCCGAGCACCAGTTGCACTAGAGTGGGCAACCATGTGTATGCATCATGGGCATGAAGTCATTCTCACCGATTCACTAAAAAGGCCTTTGGGGTCATTTTTGCGAGGCATCGAGTCTTATATCCCCACCGCTTCACCTCGATTTGCGTTTCCCACCTATCAACAGCAGATCCTAAAAATCATTACTCAGATGCGTATTGATATGGTGATACCCACTTGTGAAGAAGTGTATTACTTGGCTCATGTTGCCAAACAATGTCCAGAAGTAGATTTTTTTCTTCCCGATGTGGCGCTGCTCAATGCCCTACACAACAAGTTGACCGTCTTTGAACAACTTAAAGGCTTGCCAGAAATTACACTTCCAAAAACCCGTTTGGTCGCTGATAAAAGTGAGATTGAAATTAATAAGAGAACCGTTCTAAAGCCAGTTTACTCTCGGTTTGGCGGGCAAGTCATACGAGATGTGACAACTCAGTCTATTTCTGCCGCCACGATATCACCCCTTTTCCCTTGGGTTCAGCAACAAAAAATCCATGGGACTCCGGTGTGTAACTATGCCATTTTTGAACATGGTGACCTTAAAGCACACCAAGCTTATGTGCCGAAATACTGTGTAAACGGATCGGCCGCCAGTGCTTTTCAGCCGCTCTCATGCGAACGACTAGATACATTTATCGCAGCTTTTGGTAAACGTCATACTTATCATGGGCAAGTGTCGTTTGACTTCATCAAATCACAAGATGAACTCTACGTGATTGAATGTAACCCAAGAGCCACCAGTGGTTTGCACCTACTCTCGTCTCGATGCAATCAACTGCTTCCTTATATGGAGTTTACCAGTCCTTCCAAGCAGCGATTGCATCATTTAGGGCCAATAACACTCATCGCTGAAGGTGGATTATCCCTGTTTAAGGCTCGAACTTGGCAAGATTGGTGGTCTGGAGTGAATGTAATGCAACAGCATAACTTGCCGGTCGGGAGCCAAATCCGGAGTGTGTTTGAATTACTCCGGTTAGCTAGGCAAAACAAGGCAAAATGGAGCGCCGCTTCTACCGTTGATATTGAGTGGAATGGAGAGGCGTTGAGATCATGACGCTTTCCTCTCAAGAATGGCATCAAACCTTTATCACTCTTATGCAATCGAATCCTATTGATGAATGCACAGCAAGCTTTGGTTGCTACTATATCGATGATGTTGCCATTCCCTACTCCGTAACACCAAAAATACCAAACAACTGTTATGCCGTGTCCCCTATGACACTGCTTAGTGGCTACGCCGAAGAAGAGCTTTACAAAGTCAAAAATGTGGCTGTTCGATGGGTATGTAAGCTACTTATTAATATGACTAAACCAATCTTATCATTGGCTGGATTGGATCAAGTCCAAACGCTCAACAATCAGTGCTTGTCCACCAATATGTATAGTGAACAATGGGAATCCTTAAACCTCGATGAGCTGCGTCGCGTCGCACTCGATCAATACCCCACCTTTCCCTTGGTGCTTCGCTCCCTCAACCAACTTCAGCACTCACACTTAATTCAGCGATTAGAACAACAACAATGGCAAAGCTTAGTAACGCGACAAGTGTATTTACTTGAGGATTGGCAAGCATTCAGCTTCAACCGAGATTTAACGAAAGACTTCAAGCTGTTTAATGATAAAGATTGGCAGTTTAAGCCACTGGCTACTGATGAAGAGTTTCAGCGTGCCAAAGCGTTATATGACATGCTTTACCTTGATAAATACAGCCGGAATAACATCCAGTTTTCAACCCAATATTTAAAGCAGGCTAGCCAGAATAACTTAGTGCATTTAGTGGGACTGTTTTATCAAGACGAGATGCTGGCTACGTTAGGCATAGTAGAAATTGATAACGACATGACTTGCCCAATTTTTGGCTACGATACCAATAAGCCGCAGAGTTTTGCGCTGTATAGAAGAATATCTGCTTATACCATCCGCCACGCAATGATATGCCAGCGTCGCTTTAATATGAGCTCAGGGGCTCCAGCTTTTAAACGCAACCGAAAAGCCCAGCCAGAAATTGAATTTAGCTATGTTTATATTGCGCACTTACCTTGGTACAAACGCGTAATTTGGCAAAGCTTGTGCTGGCTCACTCAGCACTTTTATCGCCCTTTATTGATGCGTTTTCAGCTATAAAACGACATCGATAACCAAGCAAACCTGCTTGCACACAATCTGGATCGATAAAAAAAGCCTGCGACGTTCGCAGGCTTTTTACAATGGAGCTGTGTGAGGTAACCGTTTTTTACGGTGTGTAGTATGTTGCTGCGCCAGGGCCTACTGGTAAACCAAATACGAATACCCATAGGTAGAACAACACACTCCAACCGACAATGAAGCAGATTGAGTAAGGTAGCATGGTCGCGATCAGCGTACCGATACCTAAGTTCTTCATGTAACGAGTTGCTACCGCTAGGATCAAACCAAAGTAGCTCATCATTGGAGTAATGATGTTTGTCGTCGAGTCACCAATTCGGTAAGCAGCCTGAATCGTTTCCGGTGCATAACCAACAAGCATCAACATAGGAACAAAAATCGGTGCCGTCACTGCCCACTGTGCCGATGCCGAACCAATCATTAGGTTGATAAAGCCACACATGAGGATGAAGGCAAAGAACAACATTGGGCCAGTTAAGCCAATTTCTTGCAGGAAGCTTGCACCAGCAACCGCAAATACCTGACCGAAGTTGGTCCATTTAAAGAAAGCAACGAACTGAGCAGCAAAGAAAACCAATACAATGTACATGCCCATAGAAGACATAGATTTCGCCATTGCATCAATCACATCGCGATCCGTCTTCATCGTGCCAACAACTTTACCAAACACAAAGCCTGGGATAGCAAAGAACACAAAGATGAATGCCACGATACTTTTCAGGAATGGAGAACCTGCAATTGTACCTGCATCAGAACGTAGAATGCCGTCTGCTGGAACAACCGTCCAAGCAAGCAACGCGGAAACAACCAGTACAGCAACACCTGCTAGTTTTAGACCTTTCTTCTCAATGTCTGTTAAGCCGCCCATTTTGTCGTTCGACAAATCTTCTGAGGCTTCTTCTTCACTATATTTGCCAAGCTTTGGCTCAACAATTTTTTCAGTAACAAACGCACCAGTGATTGCAATGAAGAACGTCGAAACAAACATGAAGTACCAGTTAACTTCTGGACCAACAGTGTAAGTTGGGTCAATCATTTGCGCTGCTGTTTCAGTAATACCTGACAGTAGCGGGTCAACCGTACCGATAAGTAGGTTTGCTGAATAACCACCAGATACACCAGCGAATGCCGCAGCGAGGCCTGCAAGTGGGTGACGACCTAGAGAATGGAACAGCATTGCTGCCAGTGGAATAAGTACCACATACCCCAGCTCTGATGCCGTATTTGAAATGATACCAGCGAAAACAACAGTCACTGTTACCATGCGTTGAGATGCGCCCATGACCAAGCCACGCATAGCTGCAGATAGCAAACCAGAGTACTCAGCAATAGCAACACCCAACATCGCAACCAAAACCGTGCCTAAAGGTGCAAAGCCAACAAAGTTTTTCACTAAGTTAGTAACGATAAGTTCGAGTCCATCAGCGTTAAGTAAGCTGACGACATGAATCATGCCATCTGCGGCACGACCTTTTGCGCCCTCAGGACGAGGGTCTACAACGGAAACTTCGAAGTATCCTGCAATGCCCGACATCACCAGAATGGCTAAACAGAAAATGGCAAATAGTGTGATCGGGTGAGGTAATAAGTTCCCCAAATATTCGACAGTATCCAAAAAGCGCGTAAACAGCGGCTTCTTAGGCGAGTTTTGTTTAATTGAATCAGATGAACTCATCTGTTCCCTCCTTGTTTTTATTCCTGTGCAAATGTGACAAAAATGTCAAAAAAGCGAGCGAAGGGTACTTGAGTAGAAGGTTAAAGAAAAGCCCTAAATGTTACAAACTGTGACCATTAGAGAGTTTTATAACCAATAATAAACAAAAACGTAGATATTTCATCCATATAAAACAGTTAAGTCAAAATTATCAATTAAACAAAACCATAAGCCAGAAATATGCAGAACGATTACTTCTGCACTGCTTTAAACCTCGGATTCGCCTTACAAATGACATATAGACGCCCTCTTCGTTTTACGATCTGGCAATCCGGATGACGACTTTTTGCACTTTTTAATGATTTCAATACCTTCATGATTTATTCCTTTTCGCTCTTAAATTGACCAAAACGACGGTTGAAGTTCGCAATACGACCTTCTGTTTGAACCACTCGCTGTTTACCGGTGTAGTACGGATGGGATGCTGACGACACATCTAACGTAAAGTAAGGGTAGGTTTTGCCATCTTTCCATTCGATGGTTCTCTCTGTTTTCAACGTAGAACCAACAACGAAGTATTCATCTACGCTGGTGTCGTGGAACACCACTGGACGATATTCAGGGTGGATTCCTGGTTTCATAATACTTTTCCTCTTAATTAAAATGTTATGTTATAACGTTATAATTAATAATCATTATCAACAAGAAAAGCAAGAGAAATTTGTGATACTTTTCATCTCAATGAATTCTTAAAGACGTCCACCATGTATTCCATTGAACCCATCGGTGTCATTGAGACACCGTACAAAGAAAAGTTTGCAGTACCGCGCCAGCCTCGCTTAGTTCCAACTGCGAAAGCACGCGTAAAACTGTTAGGTGCAGCGAATAGCCCCGAAGCAGTACGCGGGCTAGAACAGTTCTCTCACGTTTGGCTGTTATTTTTGTTTGATCAGAATTTGGGAGCAGGTTGGAAGCCAACCGTCCGTCCGCCACGACTAGGCGGCAATGAACGAATAGGTGTCTTTGCCTCACGCTCGACTTTCCGCCCAAACGGAATCGGAATGTCAGCCGTTGAAGTAAAAGGAGTCACTAAGCAAGGCGATCAAATCTATCTTGATCTAGGCAGTGTTGATCTCGTGGATGGCACACCGATTGTGGACATTAAGCCCTATATCCCCTATTCGGATTCGATTCCAGAAGCACAAGGTGGATACGCAGACCAAGAACCAGAAAAGTCACAAGTCAACTTTTCTGCTCAAGCATTAGCAACGATAGAAAATCGATCCGATACTGACTATGTAAGATCAGTCATTGAACAAGTTCTGGCACAAGATCCTCGTCCTGCATACAAGAAAAGCAAGCCGGACGACAAAGAATATGCGGTAAATTTGTTCGACTTGAACGTAAAGTTCACAGCAACAAGCAACTTAATAACGGTTACCGCTATTGAAAGCTTTTGACAAACGCAATTGGCTGATATTATAGACGGCTAATAAATTTCCCTTTCGGGAACTCCTATACTCCAGCTTATTCAAGCTTGAGTATCTAACTTAAATAAACGGATAAATTTAATGCGTACCAGTAATTATCTTCTTTCTACTCTGAAGGAGACTCCAAACGACGCAGAAGTAGTGAGCCACCAGCTCATGCTACGTGCAGGTATGATCCGTAAGCTGGCTTCAGGTCTATACACCTGGCTACCTACTGGTCTACGTGTACTGCGTAAAGTCGAAAACATCGTTCGTCAAGAAATCGACAATGCAGGCGCAGTCGAAACTTTGATGCCCGTTGTTCAGCCGTTTGAACTATGGGAAGAGACAGGCCGCAGCGAAAAGATGGGTCCTGAGCTACTTCGCTTTACTGACCGTCATGTTCGTCCGTTTGTACTTAGCCCAACCGCTGAAGAAGTGATCACTAGCCTTGTTCGCAATGAAGTGAGCTCTTACAAACAGCTTCCGCTAAACCTGTACCAAATCCAAACTAAATTCCGTGACGAACGACGCCCACGTTTTGGCGTAATGCGTTCACGTGAATTCTCAATGATGGATGCGTACAGCTTTGACATTGATAAAGACGGCCTACAAAAGTCATACGACGCAATGCACGATGCTTACTGCAAAGCATTCGATCGCATGGGTCTGGATTACCGTCCTGTACTAGCAGATAGCGGTGCTATCGGTGGTAGCGGCTCTCAAGAGTTCCACGTACTGGCTGAAAGTGGCGAAGACATCATCGCATTCTCTACCGAGTCAGATTACGCGGCAAACATCGAAAAAGCAGAAGCACTAGCTCCAGCCTCTGAAGCAGCGGCACCAACACAAGAAATGACGTTGGTAGATACGCCAAACGCAAAAACAATCGCTGAATTGGTTGAACAGTTCGAGCTGCCAATTGAAAAAACAAGTGAAAACTTTGTTTGTGAAAGCGTCTGACGAAGTTGATGCACCAATCATCGCGCTTATCATTCGTGGCGATCATGAACTGAACGAAGTGAAAGCAGAGAACCTTCCTCAAGTTGCAGCTCCACTGGAAATGGCATCTGAAGAAGAAATTCGTGAGCTTATCGGTGCTGGTCCTGGTTCTCTAGGCCCTGTTGGTCTTAAACTGCCGTTCATCGTTGACCGCAGCGTAGCGGTAATGAGTGATTTCGGTGCGGGTGCGAACATCGATGGCAAACACTACTTCGGCATTAACTGGGGTCGTGACGCAGAGCTTGGTCAAGTTGAAGACCTACGCAACGTGGTTGAAGGCGATCCAAGCCCATGTGGTAAAGGCACTATCCAGCTTAAGCGTGGTATCGAAGTTGGCCATATCTTCCAACTTGGCAACGCTTACTCCGCAGCGATGAACTGTGGTGTACTTGGTCCTGATGGTAAGAACGTCATCCTAGAAATGGGCTGTTACGGCATCGGTATCACTCGCGTCGTAGCGGCTGCTATTGAGCAAAACCATGACAAATACGGCATCATCTGGCCAGATGCAATCGCACCATTCCAAGTTGCGATCGTTCCAATGAACATGCACAAGTCAGAAGAAGTAAAAGAAGCCGCTGAGAAGTTGTACGCTGAGCTAACGGCAATGGGCATCGAAGTCCTATTTGACGACCGTAAAGAACGCCCAGGTGTAATGTTCTCTGACATGGAGCTTATTGGTGTACCGCATACCATTATTATCGGTGACCGCTCAATGAAAGAAGGCAACTTCGAATACAAGAACCGTGCTACTGGTGAGAAAACGCCAGTCGCAATGACTGATATTATCGAGCACGTAAAGGCTCAACTAAAGTAAGCGCTCGACGGTTCTCATTTGAAGTAATTTCAAAATAATTAGTAAGGGTTGACTTCGGTCAGCCCTTTTTTATTACTGGGCAACCTTACTACTCCCCTTTAGATCTATTCACTTTGTTAATCTTTGGTTCAGCTTCTTGCTATTAAACTGATTTCATCATCTAAAGGAGGTCAGTTATGGATTTAAAAAGTCTTCTAAACCAAGCACTCAAATCAGACTTACTCAAGCAAGGGGCTGATGCGTTAGGTAAACAAACTAACAACATCAAATCCTCATCAAACTCAAGTAGCCTGAAAACGCTAGGAGCAGGTGCCGTTGGCGGAGGCCTTATCGGTATGCTGATGGGCTCGAAAGAAAAAGTAAAAAAATGACCAAGAAAATAGGCTCGGGCGCATTAAAAGTCGGTGGCGCTGCTGCGCTTGGAGCATTAGCCTACAAAGTTTATAACGACTGGCAAGCCAAACAGTCCGGTCAAGGTGTTCATGAGACCTTTGACCCCGATGACAGCAAACACAGTGTACTAATTTTAAAAGCAATGATTGGAGCCGCAAAAGCCGATGGCCATGTCGATGAAGAGGAAATGGCCCGCATCGAGCAAGCCCTCGCGGATATGGGCGCAGATGAGCACGTACGTCAACTCGTTCAGCAAGAACTAAACAAACCGCTTGATCCTGCTGAAATTGCTAATCAGGCGACCTCTCCTCAACAAGCGTCAGAAATTTATCTCGCGTCTTTGATTGTTGCTGATGAGCAAAACTTCATGGAAAAAGCGTATTTGCAAGAACTGGCAAAACAGCTTCAGCTCTCACCAGAAGTCACTCAGCAGTTAGAAGTACAAATGCAGTGATTAAATCTCGCTCAAGCAACTCCTCAACTTGAGCCAAAACAACTCTGCACTTTGAGTTTCAAATCTGCTGTGTGTATATTGAGATAAGTTATCATTTAGTGGAAAGAAAACATGCAAGTATACGGCTGTTGTGAACTGGTTCGTGAGCTTTATGCTCAAATTGGTAGTGGCGATCAAGCTTACATTCCTCAGGCAATTTCATGTGCTGTTAAAGCGCTGAACGATGTTGCTGCGGATGAATCGCTACCAAAAGAAGTGCGTGAAAAAGCGGCATTTGCTGCGGCAAACCTACTGATTTCAGATTTTGAGGATAAGTAATGAATCTAGCGAACTTTGAATCCATGGATTCTGTCATGCTCATGAGCATTGTAAATATGAAGCTACGCGACGACTTCGGTGGTGACTTAGATAAACTGGTAGCTTTCTTCGATATTGATCGCGCAGCACTAGAAGCAAAACTGGCTTCTGCTGGTTTTGACTTTCTTCCAGAAGCAGGACAATTCCGTTAACCCGCAGCAATCACCGCGGGTAACTGAAACGGGGAATAACCAACATGAAAAAGGGCTTGATGATCACTCATCAAGCCCTTCTCTTTTGTCCAATAGACGTTTCGATTAGCCAAATGAAGCCCAGATGACCGTAGCCACAAGAATTGGACATACAAACTTCACATACGCTGGCCATAACTTACCAAACCAACCTTGCGTAAACTCCGGGCAACCTTGCTCAAGCTCTTTGATTTTTGAGTTGCGATTCCATACCCAACCACCAAATAAGCAGAATAAGAGCGCAGCGGTTGGTTGTAGATACTGAGTAGCAACCGTCGCGACCATACCAAATAGAGCGCCAAAGTTATAAACAATCACCACACTGAACAAGGCGATGAGACCACCTAAAACCCAGCTCGTTGCGCTACGCTTGGTGTTGAAACGCTCACTCACTAACGCCACTGGACACTCTAACATTGAAATGGAAGACGTTAGCGCCGCAATCGTCAGCAATAAAAAGAACACAATAGAGAACAATTGACCAAGCAAACCTAAGCTATCAAACATCAATGGCAATACGGTAAATACCAACGTATCAGAGCTTAATAGAGAGCCATCTTCAGCATAGATTTGAACGCCTTTTTGCATCGCAACAAACATCGCTGGCATCACCACTAACCCTGCAATGAAAGCAACGGCAGTATCTACCATGGTCACGTTCATCGCCATCTTTGGTAGGTTCTCTTTCTTACTCAAGTAAGAGCCATAAATCAGCATTGAACAGCCACCGATCGTAAGCGAGAAGAAGCCCTGCCCCATTGCAGCAAGAATCAACTTGCGGTCCCATACCTTTTCGAAATCCGGTACCAAGTAATGCTTTAGCCCTTCCATCGCACCGTTTTGCGTCATGATGTAAGCAAACAGCAGGGCAAACAGAACAAACAATGCTGGCATCAAGCGTGTTGACCACTTCTCAATACCTTGTTTTACTCCACCTTGTACGATAAGAATTGTTAGCACATAAAAAGTAATAGTTCCGAACAAGTTACGTTCAACGCTAAAGCCCTTTAGCCATTGAGTTGCAGCTTCTAACCCCATTAGATCTGTGATTGCACCCAGTAAAAAGCAGATCAACCAACCACCGACAATAGAGTAAAACGCTAAAACAGCGCTTGGTACGCTTAAACCAATCCAGCCCACAATACCGCCGAGCTTTTTACCTACCGGATGATTGGTAAGCGAGCGCATACTATCCACCGGGTTGGCTTGACCATGACGACCAATCGCCATTTCAACCACCAGCATAGGAAATGCGACGATAAGAATCATCACCAAATAAACCAACAGGAAAGCACCGCCGCCATTACTGGCAGCTTGGGTTGGAAAGCCCCAAATATTGCCAAGGCCAACTGCGGCACCTGCGGCTGCTAAGATGAATCCGAGACGAGAGCCAAAATGCTCACGAGGCTGAGAAGAGGTTTGCTGTGTCATACTACTCACACAAAATATCATTGAACTAGCTAACTAGTACAATATAGCAATATTCACTATTCAACAAGAGCACTCCGGTTAAATACTCGACAGTTGAAACAATTCACAGTCATTCAGCTTGTAAATTTTAACGTACATCTCACATTCATCATTCTAAGACCTGGCGACTTTTGTCTTTTTCACACGCCTAGAATTTGTGATTCTCCCATCGTGAAGTGAGCCGAAAAATAATGAGCTTTGGTGTAAGGAACGAATAGTTCCTCGTGATACTGTGTCGAAAAGCAGAATATTGTGCTTCGCTTTTTCCCCCTTATGTCTATTTATCAGCTAGTTATTACTCTGTTCTCATTTATATCCATGACTCAAGGAGAGGAAAATGAAGGTCACTCTACTTCACGGAGCGATGGTTGCAGCACTCAGCGTCAGCTACCAAGCTCAAGCCTATAACTGCCAAAGCTTACCCGACTGGGACAGCACTGCGACTTATACATCGGGCACTTTAGTAAAAACGCAAGGAGCCGCTTACGAGGCCGCGTATTGGACGCAAGGCAATGACCCTGTTACCAATTCAGGGGCTTGGGAGGCATGGAAAGCGTTAGGGCAATGTGATGGTGGAAGCAACAATCTAGAGCCAACAGTGTCATTCTCCTCTCCAACAAACAACGCACAAATTCCCGAAGGCAGTGCGATCACCTTGCTAGCCAACGCAGCCGACAAAGATGGCCAAATCGCACAAGTTGAGTTTGTTGCAGGCAACCAAACGGTTGCTGTGGTAACTCAAGCACCATTCGAAGCATCTTGGACCGCTATTGAAGGTGTCTCGCAATTGACCGCGATTGCGACCGATAATGAGGGAGCCGTTACCACCACGACGATTTCTATCCAAGTTCAACCACAAGTCGAGTTGCCACCACCTAGCATTTCACTGACAAGCCCATCGGGAACGGAAGCGCTTAACGTGGGTGGGAACCTCACGGTGGCCGCTCAAGCTGATGATATTGATGGTGTGGTCACACAAGTTGAGTTCTTCGTGAACAATCAATCCGTCGCGATTGATACCAGTGTACCTTACGAATATCAATGGACCGCGAGTGCTGGTACACATTCGTTTAAAGCACAAGCGACTGATGACACAAACCTCACAACCATGAGCCAAGAAGTAACGCTTGTTGTTAGTAATTCAGAAACAGGGACGGGCGGATGTGCAGATGCAGTGCCTTACGCGGCGGGCACGAGTTATCAAGTTGGCGACCTAGTTTCTCACTTCAACCAAAAATATCGTTGTGATGTTGCTGGTTGGTGTTCCTCGGATGCGGCATGGGCTTACGAGCCAGGTGAAGGGTTATACTGGCAAGATGCTTGGAGTGGCCTAGGTGCTTGTTCGACGCCACCGCAAGTTACCATTACGGCACCAACGGATGGACAAGTCGTGCTCGCTGGCAGCAATAACGAAATCACGGCAAACGCAAGCGATGCTGATGGCACCGTCACGCAAGTTGAGTTTTTTGCGAACAACACCAGCTTAGGGGTCATCACTCAAGCTCCATATTCCGTTACTTGGAACGCCACACTTATTGGCGCTAACCAGCTTAAAGCCGTCGCAACCGATAATGATAACAACACGTCAGAGTCCTTGGTTGGTGTGGAAGTCAGCGATAAAGATTTGGTCGTCTCACTGACTTCACCAAGTAGCGGTCAAACCGTCGGCTTAGGCAAAAACCTCGCATTAAGTGCCGATGCAACGTCTTTAACCTCAGGCATTAAACACGTTGATTTCATGATCAACGGCTCTATTGTTGCAACCGATACCACGGTACCTTACACAGCTAACTGGACACCAACTGCACTTGGTAACTTTACAGTTAGCGCCCAAGCTGTGGATTTGTCAGGAAGCAATGCATTGTCTGACGCGGCAGCAATAACGGTGGTTGAGCAAGCAGAGAAACGTCATAAACTCATCGGTTACTGGCACAATTTTGTAAATGGGGCTGGCTGTCCAATTCGTCTAGCGGATATGGCTGATGCGTGGGATGTGATTGATATTGCCTTTGCCGAAAATGACCGCAACAGTGATGGTACCGTGCACTTTAATCTATATTCAGGCGATATTTACAGCGATTGTCCAGCGCTCGACCCAGCACAGTTCAAACAAGACATGGCAGCGCTTCAAGCTAAAGGTAAAAAGTTTGTTCTCTCTCTTGGTGGCGCAGAAGGCACGATTACGCTGAATACCGATCAAGACGAAGCCAACTTTGTCTCTAGCCTAACAGGTCTTATCGCTGAGTGGGGCTTTGATGGTCTTGATGTGGATTTAGAGAGTGGATCTAACTTGGTTCATGGCTCGCAAATTCAAGCTCGCCTTGGTCGTGCTTTGCTTCAAATAGAGCAAAACATGGGTGGCGATATGTACCTAACCATGGCACCTGAGCATCCTTATGTTCAAGGCGGCTATGTGGCTTACAGCGGTATTTGGGGAGCTTACATTCCTGTGATTAATGAGACACGCAGCACGCTCGACCTGCTTCACGTCCAGCTATATAACAACGGTGGTTTGCCAAACCCATATCTGCCAGGCAGTGCACCAGAAGGCTCTGTGGATATGATGGTAGCGCAATCTAAAATGCTTATCGAAGGCTTTGAATTGGCCGACGGCACTCAGTTTGCACCACTACGTGATGATCAAGTCGCAATCGGCTTACCTTCAGGTCCTAGCTCAGCAAATTCAGGGCAGGCTCCGACACAGAATATTATCAGCGCACTAGATTGTTTAACCAAAGGCACTTCATGTGGCACCGTTAAACCAGCGTTCATTTACCCGAATTATGCAGGGGTAATGACGTGGTCTATCAACTGGGATCAGTATGATGGTTTTAATTTCTCAAAACCTGTCGGCGATAAGCTCACCGAGATGAACGCGCAATAAGCTATCAAAGAACAAGCGGGTAAAACGGAAATATCGTCTTGCTTTCATTACTTGTTCAAGTATGTAAAAACGAAAAGAGAGCACAATAGTGCTCTCTTTCTTTATCGCATCAAGTTTTTTACTTTTAAAGGGTAATTAAATCGTAAATACTCGGTAATCTTTTAGCTCAGGGATTTTCTTCAACAAATCGTCTTCTTGCCCTGCCATGTCATCCAACGAGTCGCACAACTCTTCTGCTTGTTGCTCTACCTCTTTCGAATGCTCAGCTAAACGCTCTTCTACTTTCGCGCTGAGTTCAGCCATACTCTCCGATAATGCAGTGAGGTTTATTCCCCCTCTTCCTTCATTTTTTTCGATAAAGCATCCAACGAACTCGCTAAAAACTCTTTATTGAAGATCTCTTGTGCTTTTGCAAAGTCTTCAGTCCACCCTTGTGTCATGGACTCAAAGCTTTCCGCTGGTAGAATGAAATCACCATCTTTGTAGTAACGTGATTCAACATCAGCGAAAAAGTCCTGTACTGCGACTTTGACGTTATCAAACGCGCCAGGTGCGTCTAGGCTTTCCGCGACATCATCGATGATGTCATTTGCAAGCGCTAAACCATCACTCGCCAACTGCTTTGCTTGTGGAATATACGCGTTCATTTTTTCGCGATAGTCTTCAATTGCCGCTTTTTGGTCGGCATTGAGTTCAATTAGCTCACCTTTGATGAATAGGTTGTTATCCTCATCCACGACAGCTTTATCACCTGTCGTTTGGCGAATTTCCAAGCTTTGCCCATCCATACGGACTTCATTATTGATGTCCACACGACACTGCGCTGCATAACCAGTAGCACTGACCATCAGCAATGAGAGTGTAAAAAGCTTTTTCATGTCATTCTCTTTTATTTAACATTACTCGTGTTAAACATAACACTGAGTGATACATGAGATGTCAGCAAACCGTCACGACTTCGTAACAAGTTGTTTTTTCTTCTATTTTTACATCAATCTCATCGCCTTCTTCTTTCCCGAATAACGCTCGACCAAGAGGAGATTTTGCTGTTAAGACAAAGACTTCCTGAGCCTGATATTTAACAGTCAGACCACCAGAACAAGGGCCTACAAAGAAGTGCTTTTCAAGCAAATTCTCATCTGCGAGAACGACGTAAGCACCTACACCAACAGGTGCGCCTTTAAAGTCGCGAGTCACTAGAGCGCGATATTGACGCAGCTCGTCTTCACTCTCTTGGATTCGCATTGCTTGTCCATGAGCAAGATACGCGGCTTCAAGTGCTAACGTATCGTACTTATGCTCGGGAACAGTTTCTTCATCTGTCGCGGCATCAATGGCTCGCAGAGCCGATGCATGGGCCACTTGAAGTTTTTCTTCCAGATGTTGGATGATAATTTGGACTAAGTCAGCTTTGTTCATACTTTTAGGACGCGCGTTTGGCACTCAGGGTGTGTTAATGTACCTAAGTTTACCATCAAAGAAAGGTTTCCCTATTATGCAAAGTGACTCGCTGCATCAAACACTTCAATCCGTATTTGGTTTTGACTCATTACGCCAAGGTCAACAACCTGTTATTGAAGCGGTTATGAATGGTTACTCTGCTGCGGCCATCTTTCCTACGGGTTCGGGTAAGTCTCTCTGTTACCAATTGCCAGCAACCGTATTGCCCAATCTTACGTTGGTGATCTCGCCGTTGTTGGCGCTAATGAAAGATCAGCTGAACTTTTTGCAAAGTAAAGGGATCCCAGCCGCTTCTATCGATAGCAGTCAAAGCAGAGAAGAGTCACAACGCGTCATGGCAGGGGTAAAAAATGGACAGATCAAAATATTGATGATTTCTGTTGAGCGCCTAAAGAACGAGCGTTTTCGTGAGTTCATTCGCCAAGTGCCGATCTCTTTGATGGTGGTTGATGAAGCGCACTGTATTTCCGAATGGGGACATAACTTCCGCCCTGATTATCTCAAGCTACCGCAATATCAACGTGAACTGAACATTCCACAATCTTTGCTTCTCACTGCAACAGCAACGCCCGCAGTTATTGAAGACATGAAACAAAAGTTCGATATTGCCAGTGAACATATTACCGTTACAGGCTTCTACCGCCCCAATCTGGATATCTCGGTTATCCCATGCGAGGAAGCAACGAAACAAGAAAAGCTAAGTGAAATCATCGCTTCTTCTCCTAAGCTTCCGACTATCGTATACGTGACACAACAGCAGACAGCAGAGCAAGTAGCAAAATCACTAATCCATATTGGCATTAATGCTCACGCGTACCATGCAGGTATGAAAAGCGACATCCGTGAACAAATCCAACAGCAGTTTATGGATAGCCAAATTGACTGTATTGTTGCCACGATTGCATTTGGTATGGGGGTCGATAAATCTGATATCCGCCGCGTCATTCACTTCGACTTACCCAAATCGATCGAGAACTACGCACAAGAGATTGGACGTGCAGGCAGGGACGGGCAACGTTCTGAGTGCATTCTGCTGGGCAATACGTCCGGCTTAACGGTGTTGGAAAACTTTGTCTATGGTGACACACCTGAACTAACCTCGATTAACTATGTAGTCGAGCAAGCGAAAGAACATGCTCCACAATGGGAGGTAGTGCCACTGCGTTTATCGCGTGAAAGTAATATCCGCCAATTGCCACTCAAAACCTTGTTGGTTTATTTGGAGCTACATAAACTCATTGAAGCAAAATACAGTTACTTTGCGGAATATCGCTTTAAGTTTTTGCACGATCAGCAATTTATTGTGAATCAATTTCAAGGCGAGCGACGTCAATTCGTGGAGGCTATTTTCTCCTGCTCGCAAAAAGCCAAAGTGTGGTGCCAAGTTGACCTAGAAGCGTTATGGATGAACTATCAATCGGAACGCAGCCGAGTTGTCGCAGCCCTCGACTATTTTCACCAGAAATGGTTGGATAGAGCTAGAGAGCAAACAACTGACCGACGTGTACTCTGTTTTGCCAACCACACAGAGTTCTGATGTTTTAATCCAACAACTGTATGAACTGTTCCAATCCAAAGAAAGCAAAGATATCGAAAGAATTCACACCATGCTGCGCTTGTTCCAGTCAGAGCACTGTTTGAGCTCACAATTGGCGAACTACTTTGCTGATCACAATGCACCAGAGCAATGTGGTCACTGCTCCGTGTGTCGTGGTCAAGTCGCTTCGTTCCCAACACCACAAGGTAAGGATATTGAGCCACCTCAAGTAGCAATGTGGGTGCAGGAATTTATTCAGCTCTCCCCTTCAGCTATCAGCAATGATGCTGTCGCCCGCTTCTTGTGTGGCATTAGTACCCCTTTAATTAGCCAGCTAAAAGCTTCAAAACTGTCAGGTTATGGTGCGATGGCCAACACAAGCTTTGAGCAAGTATTAGCTCAGGTAGAAGCAGTAAGAGCCTAGAAAAAGCTCAATTGACGCGCTTGGTTCTCGGGCTTGAGCATCACGTTCAAGCCTAAAAGGCGTATTTCCCGTCCGTTTTGGCGCTTAAGAATATCTCTTAGCAAGATCTTGAAGTCCTCAAGCTCTAATTGCGGATGGATATGCTCAATTGTTGTCAGTTGAAAGTCGGCAAATTTAACTTTAATACCTTGTTTAATAATCGATTTATCTGGGTTTGCACGCTCTAAGCGTTTCTCGAGTTCAGGATAAAGTTTATCCTCGATCACTTGCCAACATTCATCATAGCTCGAGATATTCTGGCTGAATGTCCGTTCCACACCGACGGATTTTCTCTCGCGCTCAATGACGACTTCTCGATTATCAATTCCATGGCTACGCTGCCATAAAGAGGCCCCCTGACGACCAAACTGTCTCAGCAATTCACGATAGTCGCTGTTTTTAATATCCTCACATCGATAAAAGCCCGCTTGATGTAGCTTCTCAAGACTCACCTTCCCAACACCAGGAATGTTTTCCAGCGGAAGTGTATCGATAACTTCCTGGACCTTATCTGGCGGGATAACAAACTGACCGTTGGGTTTATTCATATCAGAGGCGACTTTGGCAAGGAACTTAATCGGTGCAATGCCCGCCGATGCCGTCAGCCCAAGCTCATTCCAAATGTCGCGTCGAATAGACTCTGCGATCAACGTTGCGGAGCCACGGCAAGCTGTCGAGTCCGTGACATCGAGGTATGCTTCATCTAATGATAGAGGTTCAATGATAGGCGTATAACGCTCAAAAATAGCACGAATCTGCTGAGAGACTTGTTTGTACACGTGCATTCGACCGGGAACGACTAGTAAATGGGGGCAGAGTTGCAATGCTCGCGCCGTTGACATTGCACTACGAACGCCATATTTGCGCGCCTCATAATTACAGGTGCTAATCACGCCACGCTGTTTTTCATGACCGCCAACGGCGAGTGCAATGCCACGGTAACTAGGATTATCTCTCATCTCAACGGCAGCAATAAAAACAATCCATATCGACGTGAATGATTTTTCTAATTCGGTCTGACATAGCCATCAAATACTGTTCAAAAAAACAAGTATAAATTAAATCTGCCTTGATAGAAATGAGAGTTTGTAAACGTGCTTTAATCTCGTAACATCACATCAAGCTGATCGACCAACTCTGCCCAGTCTGCGTCTTCTTCAATGGCTTGTTTGAGAAATGTGGCCTGCGAACTTGTCCAAAAGCTGGCTTCATGCAAAGGGGCTGAAGCTCTTTTGTGTCGATGTTCGTTAATAAAGTCCTTTATCTCTTGAGGAGAGCTGCCGAGGCCTAATTGTTGAAACAATTCAGCCATACCGTGTTGATGCATTTCCATATTTCCTCCTAAGTTAACGCGCTTTAGTTTGAGTATATAACCAAATAACAGTTAAGTACGGTGATTAAAGGGAAATGACGTGGCAGTGAAGTCTGCACCGACTTAAGCCTCCGGTCATCCTAGATTAAACGTAGCAAGCAAAGTATAAACTCTCAGAGAAGTAGAGCGAGAAATATAAAATAACCCAGCTTTAGCTGGGTTATTTTGTATTACTCTTTGGGCGATCGATACTTAAGCAATTCGATCTTTTTCCCATGCAGCCAATTTCTCAGCTCGCGCCGCTTCACGTGCTTCACGTTTCTTACGCGCGTCACATGGTTCTGGACAGTTACATACTTTCTCAATACCTACTGCACCAAGACCGCCACAGCTACCCTTCACTACTTTCTTCTGGAAGATGTAGCCAACAGCCATCGCTGCGATTACCGCAACAAAAACTGCAAACGTAATTAGAAATGTACTCATAAGAACATGCTCACTTCTGTTGTTATTTCTTCATGAACGGCTTGTATGCTTCCGAAGCCAGCTCTTTAAAACCATTTTCCGTCTTCACAATCATGAAAACAGGAATATTATTTTCGTTCGCAATTGCCATGCCTTTGTCTTCACCTAGCACCATAAGACCAGTTGCAAGACCATCAGCAGTCATCGACGATTTATCTAATACCGTTACAGACACCACTTTATGATGAATAGGTTTGCCTGTTCTTGGATTAATAATATGAGAGTATCTCACACCATTACTCTCAAAGTAATTACGATAGTCACCACTTGTTGCAATTGCCATGTCCCCTGGCTCAATAATTTCTTGAATTGAGCGCTCATCAATAGTCGGCTTTTCAATCGCTATGCGCCACGGCACGCCTTCACGATTCACGCCTTTGAGGCGCATTTCGCCGCCCACTTCTACCATGAAGTTATGAACCCCTTCAGATTGAAGGTAGTCAGCAACCACGTCAACCCCCCAACCTTTAGCAATAGTTGATAAATCGACATACAAGTTAGGAATATCTTTGGACAATTTATTGCCATCAACAGATAGATGATGAATGCCAGTATTGGCTTTGCGTGCCGCTAGCTCTTCATCTGTAGGAACGACATCAGGGCGAGCTTCTGGGCCAAAGCCCCACAGGTTAACTAAAGGACCGACTGTCACATCCAATGCGCCTAAAGTAAGACCGTTGAGACGAATCGCTTCTTTGACTACGGTTGCTGTTTGTGTCGATACAGTAAATGGCTCACTCGTTTGATGCTGGTTAAAGCGACTTAATTCTGAATCATCACGGTAAGTCGACATTTGGTCATTAACCTCTTCCAGTAAGCGATCAATTTCCGTCTGCATCGCTTTTGGCGTAGGAATACCATCTTGCTCGATATATTTGATGTTATAAGAAGTCCCCATGGTAGGGCCACTTAGATGAATTTGATCTGCTGGCTGCTCACAGCCAGCCAAAATCAATAGAGAAGCGAATGCAACAAGCCACGTTTTCACTTGTTAACTCCCAATGTTGTTGAATTGATATGGGGAATGGGACCGATTACTTAAATCCAATTACCTATATCAACTGTTGAATATTATTTTTACTTCTACAAAAAATAATGGCTAGCTCTTAGAGAGCTAGCCATAGATTCAATCACTTGGAGGGATTAACCACCGAAGTCATCTAGTAGGATGTTTTCATCCTCTACACCTAGATCTTTTAGCATGCCGATAACAGCCGCATTCATCATAGGTGGACCACACATGTAGTATTCACAGTCTTCTGGCGCTTCGTGATCACGTAGATAGTTCTCGTAAAGAACGTTGTGAATAAAGCCAGTGTAACCATCCCAGTTATCTTCTGGAAGTGGATCAGACAGTGCACAGTGCCATACGAAGTTATCATTCTCAGCTTGTAGCATATCGAAGTCTTCTACGTAGAACATTTCACGCTTAGAACGTGCGCCGTACCAGAAAGACATCTTACGCTTAGAGTGCAGACGCTTAAGTTGGTCGAAGATGTGTGAGCGCATCGGAGCCATACCAGCACCACCACCAACGAATACCATTTCTGCATCTGTATCTTTCGCAAAGAACTCACCAAATGGACCAGAAATAGTACACTTGTCACCTTCTTTTAGAGACCAGATGTACGAAGACATGATGCCTGGTGGTACGTCTGGGTTGTTCGGCGGCGGAGTTGCGATACGAACGTTAAGCATGATGATACCGTGCTCTTCTGGGTAGTTAGCCATTGAGTATGCACGGATTGTCTCTTCGTTAACTTTAGACTCGTAACGGAAAAGGTTGAACTTCTCCCAGTCTTCACGGTATTCCTCAGGAATATCGTAGTCTGCGTATTTCACGTGGTGAGCAGGTGCTTCAATCTGGATGTAACCACCAGCACGGAAAGGTACTGATTCGCCATCTGGAATTTGTAGCTTAAGCTCTTTGATGAATGTCGCTTTGTTATCGTTAGAGATAACGGTACATTCCCACTTCTTAACGCCGAAGATTTCTTCAGGAAGCTCGATGTCCATGTCAGTTTTCATAGCAACCTGACACGCTAGACGCTCACCTTCACGTGCTTCACCTTTAGTAATATGGTCAAGCTCGGTTGGTAGGATGTCGCCACCACCTGATTTAACTTTTACGCGACACTGACCACATGAGCCACCGCCACCACAAGCAGAAGATACGAATACGCCAGCACCGGCTAGAGCACTCAGTAGCTTACCACCTGGTTGTGTAACGATCGCCAGAGAAGGGTCATCGTTCACAGAAATTGTAATGTCACCTGTTGGTACAAGCTTAGACTTAGCGAAAAGAATCACTAGTACTAGTGCAAGTACGATCAGAGTAAACATCACTACACCAAGAATAATGTCCATTGACTATTCCTTAATTGTTGCGGTTTACCCGACTTACAGTTGAACACCAGAGAAAGACATAAAGCCTAACGCCATAAGACCTACAGTGATAAATGTGATACCAAGACCACGTAGACCTGGAGGTACGTCAGAGTACTTCATCTTCTCACGGATACCTGCAAGAGCAACGATTGCCAGCATCCAGCCCACACCAGAGCCGAAACCGTAAACGATAGATTCAGCAAAGTTGTAGTCACGTTGTACCATGAAAGATACACCACCGAAGATTGCACAGTTTACTGTGATCAGCGGTAGGAAGATGCCTAGCGCGTTGTACAAAGGTGGGAAGAAACGGTCTAGAACCATCTCTAGAATCTGTACAAGTGCTGCAATTACACCGATAAAGGTGATGAAGTTTAGGAAGCTAAGGTCCACGCCCTCAACTAACGCGTTCTCTCTCAGAACTAGGTTGTATACTAGGTTGTTCACAGGAACAGCGATGGTCAGTACTACCACAACTGCAACACCTAGGCCGAAAGAGGTCTTAACCTTCTTAGATACGGCAAGGAAAGTACACATACCTAGGAAGAAAGACAGAGCCATGTTTTCGATGAAAATCGATTTAACTAACAGACTAATGTAATGTTCCATGACGTCCTTACTCCTTCGCTTCTACTTGTTCTGGTTTCAGAATACGGATTACCCAGATAAGGAAGCCGATTAGGAAGAATGCTGATGGTGCTAGTAGCATTAGGCCGTTAGGCTGGTACCAACCACCGTTGCTCACTAGAGGTAGAACTTCTAGGCCAAATAGTTTGCCTGAGCCAAATAGCTCACGGAAGAAACCTACAGTGATAAGAACGAAGCCGTAACCTAGACCGTTACCAATACCGTCAATAAGAGATGGTACTGGCGCAGACTTCATTGCGAATGCTTCAGCACGACCCATTACGATACAGTTAGTGATAATCAGACCAACGAATACAGATAGCTGTTTAGAGATATCGTATAGGTAAGCTTTTAGCACCTGGTCTACCACGATTACTAGCGATGCGATAATTGCCATCTGAACGATGATACGCACACTGTTAGGAATGTGGTTACGGATCAATGAAACAGAGAAGTTAGACAACGCAGTTACAAATGTTACCGCTAGCGTCATTACAAAAGCTGTTTCTAGTTTAGTTGTTACTGCAAGAGCAGAACATACACCAAGAACTTGTAGCGCGATTGGGTTGTTATCCAATACTGGCGCTAGAATGCTCTTTTTAACGTTTTGTGCACTAGACATTAGTTAAGTTCTCCGTCACGAACTTTTGCTAGGAAAGGACCAAAGCCCTTGTCACCTAACCAGAAGTCAAATGTGTGTTGAACACCATTACTAGTGAGCGTTGCTCCTGATAGGCCATCAACACCGTGCTCAGAACCTTGCGGTGCGCCGCCTTTCACGACCTTAATCGCTGGCTGATGATCTTCATTGTACAATTTCTTGCCAATGAATTGATCGCGCCATGAAGGGTTCTCTACTTCACCACCAAGTCCAGGAGTTTCACCTTGCTCGTAGTAAGTAATAGCAGACACAGTGTTACCATCAGTTTCAACGGCTACAAAGGCATACATCATCGACCATAGTCCTTTACCGTGCATAGGCAAGATAACTTTTTGGACTTCATCTTGGTCTTTTACTAAGTACACCACTGCTGTATTCGCACGACGACGGATATCAGCGACGTCTTCTTCTGGTGTCAATGCGATTGAACGTTCTGCATCTTTTGATGCTTCACGCTGATCGTACGTAGATGCATTACCCTCAGTAAAGTTACCTGTTTCAAGGTCTACCAGACGAGGTTCGATGTACTCAGCAAATAGCTCTGGTACTTTCTTACCGTTCGCGTCAATGCCTGCAACTTCAACGATCTTTGATTGCTTATCTAGGACAGCGTTAGCTTTTTGCTTATCACGCAGACCTACTGCTGCTGTTGATACGATGATTGAACAAACAAGGCTCAACCCGATAACAACACCCAGCGTCTTTTTAATGCTGTCGTTATTACTTGCCATAGCGTGCTAGTCTCCGCTTGATGTTCTTCTCAATCACTACATGGTCGAACAGAGGTGCGAATAGGTTCGCGAATAGAATCGCCAGCATCATACCTTCTGGGTACGCCGGGTTAACTACACGGATCATCACACACATTGCACCAATCAGGATGCCGTACCACCATTTACCTTTGTTAGTAAATGACGCTGATACTGGGTCCGTTGCCATGAAGAACATACCGAATGCAAAACCACCTAGAACTAGGTGCCAGTGCCATGGCATGTTGAACATTGGGTTAGTGTCAGAACCGATCACGTTAAACAGAGTCGATACTGCAATCATACCGATCATTACGCCCGCAATGATGCGCCATGAAGCGATTCGCATGTAAACGATCATCGCTGCACCGATCATTAGAGCTAGAGTCGATACTTCACCAATAGAGCCAGGGATGTTACCGATGAAAGCGTCCATCCAAGTGATAGGAGAACCAGTTACAGTGTTAACTAGAGCACCGTTACCACCTTGAGCCCATTGGCTAAGAGCAGTTGCACCAGAGAAGCCGTCAGCTGCAGTCCATACTACGTCACCCGAGATTTGCGCTGGGTAAGCGAAGAATAGGAATGCACGACCTGCAAGTGCAGGGTTAAGGAAGTTACGACCTGTACCACCGAAGATCTCTTTCGCAACAACAACACCAAATGTGATACCTAGTGCCGCTTGCCATAGAGGTAGCGTTGGTGGAACGATAAGTGCGAACAAGATAGAAGTAACAAAGAAGCCTTCGTTTACTTCGTGCTTACGCACCATACAGAAAAGCACTTCCCAGAAACCACCAACAAGGAATACTGTTGCGTAGATAGGTAGGAAGTAGGTCGCACCTAGTAGCATCTTGCTGCCAACCCCTGCATCAGCGGCAATCGTTCCGCCCAGCATTTCAGTTAGCCAGTAGTGCCAGTTACCAGAGATAACTGTCGCTAGTTGATCACCAGCGTACATGTGGTTAAGCGCTGCAATAGCTTGGCCACCTGCGTTGTACATACCCCAGAACATTGCTGGGAATACCGCAAACCAAACCATGATCATGATACGTTTTAGGTCAACGCTATCACGAACGTGCGAGCTTTTATTTGTTACGATACCTGGAGTGTAAAAAACTGTTGCTACAGCTTCGTACAGGGCAAACCATTTTTCGTGTTTACCACCAGGCTCAAAATGATGCTCGATGTCTTCAAGAAACTTTTTAAGAGCCATGAAAATTACCCTTCCTTCTCGATAGTATCTAGGCATTCACGAAGTAACGTACCGTACTCGTACTTACCTGGACATACAAAGGTACACAATGCTAGATCTTCTTCATCCAGTTCAAGCGCACCCAGTGCTTGAGCACTGTCTGTATCACCTGCACATAGATCACGAAGCAGCAGAGTAGGCTCCATATCTAGAGGCATTACGCGTTCGTAGTTGCCAATTGGAACCATTGAACGATCACTACCATTGGTCGTCGTTGTCATATTGAACAACTGACCTTTGAATACGTGACCAAGGAAAGAGCGAGTTACCGAGAACTTATTCTTACCAGGCATTGCCCAGCCAAATAGTTCTTTCTCACGGCCTTCACGTAATACAGAAACCTGTTGATGGTAACGGCCAAGGTATGCGTGTGGACCAGTTGCATGTGTACCTGTCAGTACAGAACCAGAAATCACACGAACTTCGCCAGGCATCAGCTCGTTATCTGTTAGGTCATCCAAGCTTGCACCGATTACGGTACGAACTAGACGAGGGTTATTCACAACTGGACCAGCTAGAGACACAACACGATCTGTGTATAGCTCACCAGTTAGGAACAGCTTACCGAACGCGATAACGTCTTGGTAGTTGATGCTCCATGCCACATTTTCTGCATTCACTGGGTATAGGAAATGCATGTGGGTGCCAGCAAGACCTGCTGGGTGAGGGCCATCGAAGACGTGTTCTTCTACGTTAGACTGTGAAGAGCGTGGCAAACTAGTGCCAGATTTACATACGTAAACCTTGCCTTCTGTCAGGGCTGAAAGAATGTCTAGACCAGCAATGAATGCTTCTTGTTGCTCATTAATGATCAACTCAGGCTTAGCTGCTAATGGATTAGTATCCATTGCAGTTACGAAAATAGCCTTAGTAGAAGACTCGATTGCAGGAACCTTGCTAAACGGACGAGTACGTAAAGCGGTCCATAGGCCAGAGTCAACCAACTGAGTCTTGATCACTTCACGATCTAGACCTGAAAGTTGAGCGGCTTCGAACTTATCAAATGTCACCTGCTCTTCACCTGCCACTTCAATCACTACAGATTGAAGGACACGTTTAGCGCCACGGTTAACTTCGATCACTTTACCGGCTGCTGGTGCAGTAAATTTCACGCCAGGGTTCTTTTTATCTTCAAAAAGAACTTGCGCTTTTTTCACTTCATCACCAACGCGGACATGCATGGTAGGACGCATGCCAACGTACTCTTCGCCAAGCAAGGCGACTTTTTTGATGGTCTTACCATCATTAATCACCTGGGATGGAGTTCCTGCGATAGGAAGATCCAAGCCCTTCTTTATTGTAATCATACGCACTTGCACTACTTTTATCGGGAAAAAGATTCTTTTGATTGCGTAACTTTTAGACACGACATCAGTGTCCGGTTTTGATGTTGTTTTAAACATCAAAATCGCAACATCCTATTAAAAATCTCGTCACAAGGAATACGCGAGATTTATCAGGTGCCGTAGTCTAGCATTTTTTAGGAACTTGATGCCATGACCAATCATTAGAATAGAGGGGTTATTTCGGTAGAATCAGGTCTAAAAGGTCAAAGAATAGTCATAACTTTGACCGATCGCACAAATGCCATATTCCATACATATCTTATGGAAAAGTCATATTCATCGCCTGAAATATCCTGCAATTTCCATTCATTTGTTGAAACACTGTTAACACATTTTTTAACCAGAATTTGTGCCACATCAATGCCCCTAAAGAATGTAAAACGAAAAAAGATGGCCTTGGCCACCTTTTCTCTGCACCTTTATATTTTGCGTCTTTAGTGACCGCCACCCATACACATAGGGCTATCAGGAGCGCCATCTTGTTCTCGCTTCCACTCTTCATCAGTGTATGTATGAATAGCTAGTGCATGAATGTGGTTATCTAGCTCATCTGCCAAAATTTGATGAACTTGGCGATGGCGTCCAATCAAACGCTGTCCCGCGAACGAATCACTCACAACAATCACTTTGAAGTGACTCTCCGAGCCTGGTGGCACATTATGCATGTAGCTCTCATTAATCACTTTGAGATAGCTTGGTTGCAGCTCACTGTGTAGTTTCTTCTCTATGATTTCTTGGATCATATTCGTTCCTCATTGATGCGAATTCCATAAGTATATACCTAAGTAAAGCAGACGTGTATCACTCAAACATCACTCTCATTATTGATGCATTTTACGTTCAACTGATTTCAAAGCGCTTGACGCTATGAACATGCCTAGAGAGCGACCACCACTGAACACGTAAAATTTGACAGCTTTTTGTATCTCGACACGTCATCATTTGCGACAATAACACTTAATTTCTAAATCAACTTACATTTAGCTATGAAAACCGAACTGAATCTTCACGAGCGAAGCTTAACACTTCATCGTTTCCCAAAACGCAGCAATGAAACTCTACAAGCGTGGGATGCCGGTGATGAGTATCTTATTAATCATGTTGAAGAACTTGCTTTGCCAGACAATCAAAACATCCTCGTGATTAATGACAGCTTTGGTGCCCTCTCCTGCTGGTTTTCAGAAAAGCACTATGTGACGCTAATGAGTGATTCTTTCATTTCTCATAAAGGTGTGCAGCAGAACCTTGAGCAAAACCAGTGCAATAAGGTAGCGTTTGCAACCACAATGGATCCCGTACCTTCCAATACTGATCTCGTATTGCTGCAACTGCCAAAAAGTAACCGTCACCTCGTTTGGATACTCAGTCAGTTAAGAAAAGCACTGCCTGCATCCTGCCCCATCATTGCAGTTAATAAAGCGAAAGACATTCATACTTCAACGCTAAAACTGTTTGAAAAATACTTGGGTGAGACAAAAACATCTCTGGCATGGAAAAAGCACCGATTGGTATTTGCTCAAGCAACGGTTGAACCAACAATTGAAGTGAGCCCTTTCACTACTTGGCGCGTTGATGGCGAAGATATCGAACTCAAGAACATGCCAAATGTCTATTCAGGAGAAAGCTTAGATTTAGGTGCGCGTTTTATGCTGCAGCACCTACCTCAAGACCCATTGATAGATAATGTTATCGATCTCGGTTGCGGTAATGGTGTTCTGTCTGTGAAGTTTGGTCAGCTGAATCCGAATGCTCGATTAACATGTGTTGATGAAAGCTTTATGGCGCTTGAGTCCGCGAAGCAGAACCTGCTAGATAACCTTGGTGAAGATAGAGACATACAGTGTGTTGCAAACAATTGTTTGGACGGTTTTAAACACAACAGCTGCTCTATGATTATGTGTAACCCACCCTTTCACCAACAGCAGGCAATCACCGATCATATTGCTTGGCAAATGTTCTGTGATGCAAAGCAAGTATTAAGTGAAGGTGGTAAGTTACTGGTGATTGGAAATCGTCATCTTGGTTACGACGCAAAACTAAAACGGCTGTTTGGCGATAAGAATGTGAAACTTATCGCTTCCAACAATAAGTTTGTGATTTTACAGGCCACAAAAAATCCTGCTAAATTAAGCGCAAAATAAGCTTTAGCAAAATAGTTAAAAGGAATAATAAAATGAGAAAATTGGTACTTGCGGCTTCGGTTGCGTTGCTTGCTGCGTGTTCAGCGCCTCAACAGCCTCAGCTGAATTTGATGCCAGAAAGCACACTGAGCACCAATCCAATTGTTCAAGGCAAGACTTACAGTTTGACCAGCAAAGATGTACGTGCAGCGCAGTACGTGGCGTTGGTGGATAACGGCCGTTCGAACATTCTTCCTCTTCATGCTAAACAGAATTTACGTATTGCGTTAGAAGAATCATTAGAGAAGCAGTTTTCATCTCAAGGCTTCCATGCCGATCTAAACAGCAACAATGCAATTGAATTAAACGTTCAAGAAGCATTAGTTAACGTAAAACATTCGGTGATGGAAAATGAGATGGATGCGAAAGTCGTGCTTGAAATCACCGCAGAAACACCAGAAGGCAAACTGGTCAAAACTTACACAGGCACTGCGAAGCGTTCTGGCACATTGAGTGCGTCTGATGCCGACATTGAGCAAACACTGAATGATGTAGTGACATTAACACTTAAAGAAATTGCCAAAGATCCTGAGCTTCGTCAGTACATGCAGGAGCGTTTCTAATGTTACGCAAGGCAATTCTTTCTCTCGCGCTACTCAGCTGCAGCGTTTGGGCTGTACCAAAAGTGGCGTTTGAAACAACGTTAGGTTCATTTACTGTCGAACTGAATGAAGAGAAAGCGCCGATTACGGTAGCGAACTTCCTGAAATATGTAGAAGACGGTAGCTATGAAGGCACTATTTTTCACCGCGTTATTCCAGGCTTTATGGCGCAAGGTGGTGGCTTTAACCAAGATATGCAAATGGTGAAGACTTACGCTCCAATCAAAAACGAGGGTAATAACGGTTTAAATAACGACCGTGCGACGATTGCAATGGCGCGCACCAACGCGCCTGACTCTGCTACTCGTCAGTTTTTTATCAATTTAGTCGACAATGATTTTCTAAACTACGGCGCTCGTCCACCGGGTTATGCGGTATTTGGCGAGGTCACGGAAGGATTCGACATTATCCAAAAAATGGCAAAACAGCCAACTAAGACGACTCGCGGTATGCGTGATGTTCCCGAGACTCAAATCGTCATCACTAAAGCAACACTACTTAAATAGCCAAAACGATAAGCCCTTTGAATAATCGAAGGGCTTTCTCTTTCAACGGCTTCATTTTATTGGATTGATTTATGTCTTCATTACCTTCCATCACTTGGTTGGAAACGGTAAAAAGTTACCTCGATAAACGACTCATGTGGGTTTTCATGTTGGGCTGCTCTAGCGGCTTTCCGTGGGTACTTATCGGTTCAAATATGTCTGGCTGGCTAAAAGACGCTGGTTTGACCCTATCCGCAATAGGCTACTTTGGTAGTGTCTTTGCGGTTTATGCAATTAACTTTCTCTGGGCGCCACTCGTAGACCGGGTGAAGCTACCAGTGCTCTATCGACTACTTGGACAAAGGCGTAGCTGGATTTTCTTCTGTCAAAGTATTGTACTCGTCGCGACGGTATTTATTGCGGGCGTGAATCCAGCAGAGAACTTGGTATTTGCGTCTCTACTCGCCTTGTGTATTGCAACCGCATCAGCCACACAAGATATTGCGATTGATGCTTTTCGTATTGATACTTTCCCAAAATCAGAAGAATCTAAGCTGCCACAAGCTTCTGCAATGGCAGTTATTGGCTGGTGGACAGGTTATTCATTACCAGGTTATTTAGCGTTTGTTAATGCTGATAGTGTCGGTTGGAATGGCGTGTATTACGGGATGGCGGTGATAGTCGGTATTCTAATGGTCTTTACGATTTTAGTCGGAGAGCCTAAGACTCAACGCGAACAACTTCAGTCTGCCGCTGAACAACGCCACAAAGAAGTGGTTGGTTCAAAAGTCGTGGCTTGGTTTACTGTGACTGTTGTAGAACCTTTCCTTGACTTCTTTAATCGCAATGGCGTCCGTGTCGCGATTACTCTTTTGCTGTTCGTTTTCCTATTCAAAATTGGCGAAGCGTTTTTAGGCAGGATGTCGATCGCGTTCTATAAAGATATTGGTTTTAGTAACGAACAAATTGGTTATTACTCCAAACTGATCGGATGGGGAGCCACTATCTTCTTTACCTTTGTCGGAAGCATGTTCAACGTCAGGTTTGGTATTGTACGTGGATTAATGATCGGTGGTATTGCTATGTCTGCCAGCAACTTGATGTTTGCTTGGATTGCATCGGTAGGCCCAAATGAGCACCTGTATTTAGCAACCATTATTGTCGATAACTTTACGACTGCTTTCTCAACTGTCGCTTTTGTTTCATTTTTGACGATTCTAACCGGACAAGCATTCTCGGCAACTCAGTATGCGTTGCTTGCCTCTTTGGGCAACTTCGGACGAACGACTCTTGCTTCTTTCAGTGGAGAACTGGTGGACTACCTCAATGACTGGAGCACGTTCTTTGTGCTTACCGCTGTTATGGTCGTGCCAAGCTTGATTATGTTGTACTCGCTACGACATTACTTTGATGCTCTATTGGAAAAAGCACGTCACAAGCACTAAGAAGCGCATCAAAAAACCACCGAATTCGGTGGTTTTTGTTTTGCGAGATATAAGATAAGAGGTCTATGGGTATAGCCCTTTGCCAAACATATTAAATATACGTGCCACACCTTGAGTAAAGATCATCGGCTCGGTCAATACGGTTAAACACAAGCAATCTTCTCCGGCCTTAGTGTAAGGGCTGTGCTTCACTGACGCGTCTCTAATCATCAAATCGCCCTCTTCATATTGGCCATCCTCATCACTAAACCCACCATGTAGGATCAATGTAGATTCTAAGCCTTTGTGCGTATGTTGAGGGATTTGCACATCTTCTCCGATGTACATTAAGCTAACACGAGCATCTTCCCCTAGATCAATCTGAGCACTGAAAACCTTGCCTCCGTAACTTCTCCATGACCCTACGAGGTCAGAGAAACGCGCTAAGGTTTTGGGAAGCTCAAAGCTCTTTCCTGCAACATTCACTGCGGCAGGATCTCGGATAACGATGTTATCTGTCGCTGGCTCCGCATTGATAATATCATTGAACATATCGTCGAATTCAGGGACATATTCAGAGGGGATGTCGCTCACGATATTCGCTTGGCTGGCTTCGACTTGGTTCACATAAGCTCGGCACTTGGTGCATGTTTCTAAATGGGTTGCGACCACAAGACCAGAAACTGCATCAATGCTTCCCGAAGCGTATGCTTCTAACAAGCTGTTATCTGGGTGTTTGTTCATAGTTGCTCCGTATGCATTGAATGCCTTAGCTTTTCTACTGCAAGCCTCAGCCTGGATTTTACGGTACCGAGGGGTATATCAAATAATTCAGCGACCTGCTGATGAGGTAGCTCTTCAAGATACACCGCTTGTAAAACGTCTCTCTGATTTTTCGGTAAAATATCTAAAAATTTAACCACCTGTTCTTTCAACATGTCTTGCTCTGGTGAATAGTGATCAACAAGATCTGGTGGATAATATTCTGACGGCCAAATGTCATCAGAATGAATGTGTAACTCCTTACCTTTCTGCTTTCTCAACAGATCAAAGCATAGGTTTCGGATTATGGTGTATATCCAAGTCGATAACGCGCTCTTTTCCCCATCATAGAGGTGCGCTTTCTGCCAAACTGTCGCCATGGTCTCTTGCACCATCTCCATAGCAACTTGCTCATTACCAACATGTTTGTAAGCGAATTGCTTCAGCTTGGGTGCGTAAAAACTGAATACAAAAGCGAATGCGTCTTTATCTCGAGCCTTCACTTTGTCCATGTAATCGTTCCAATCACTGCGCCCCAGTTTTTTTGGGCTATCACTCATCATAATCGGCCTTAATTTTAGGGAGGAGTCATCTCCTCCCATTCGTCCTAATCGGTAACGTCATCAACCAACAAGTTGAAGCCACCGTTGTTCCCATCATCAATGGCAACCACCTGATACACAACACCATTCATCACATTGACTGGTGCTGAATCAACAGCAACCGTACTTGGATCGCCTGCCACTGTCACGGTTACATAATAGGTACCTTCAGCGACATATAATCCCTGAACGCTATCTTTGTACGCAAAATTAGCAATAGTTGGATCACTTCCATCAATTCCAGCGCTTGTAGTGAGATAAATATCCACCATTTCCGCTACGGGATTCGCCGCCGCATGTGTCACATTCAGCGTCGCGCTAGTTGCCACTGCACGTCTCATGTCTTCAACAACTAGAGGTTCGATATCAATCGCTGGGCTAACAACACCGACTGCGTAAACACTGTAATCCATTCCGCCCGCAACCATTAATCCGTCAACATCGATAATAGGATTGGTTGTTGTGCCATCCACGTAAACGTCAATATCGTAAGCGCCAGCATCGAGATCCAAATAACCACGAATCTCTTTGAACGCTAAGTCGGCAAGAGGACCGAAGGCCGCCCCGTTAACGTTGACATCGACGATTGGCGCTCCATCAACAAGATGTCCAACTCTTAATTCAGCTTGGCTGCCCATATCCTCGATTATAGAAGATCCTGAACCATCCAATACCAACAACTTAACTGGTGACGTGCTATTTGAATCTCCGGTACTGATAGCGGCAATCGTCAAGTTTGAATTAGCAGCAAGAGATATTGCGCCCGAGTCAAAAGCAACGCTATCCCCAACAGCAAGTCGAACTTGGTACTCACCAGCGGGGATGTTCAATACGTCTGTAGATGCTTTATATGCAAGATTCATAAGCGGTGTCGCGCTAGCAAGATCAGCCCCTGGCTCAGTGACGTAGAGATCAACGGCAGGAACGCCAGACGCTGCATGAACAACTTGAACATCTAAACTATTGGCATCAGCCATTGAATCGGCGCTGCGAGTCACAACTAAAGGTTCTACTGGATTTGGCGAACCATCGGCATCACCAACAACGAACACGTTGTAGTTGAGGTCTGAATCGAGATCTAATTCTGTTTTAGGTATTACAGTCGCGGTTTCATCGCCTGGAAGTTGAACATCAACTTGAATTGAGTTCATCCCCTCACGTAACTTCATGTAACCAGAACCCATACCATAATCAACACCTGTCAATGATGATTTATCGTTTATCCACACATTTGCAAGCGGCGCATCAGAAGACGCATGTACTGCTTGCAAATTGGAATACTCAATGGTGTCGCTGTCGGAGCCACACGCCGCCAGTCCTAATGCCGCCACCATAGTTAGCGCAGCTCTGCTAAATCCTTTCATATCCTTGTCTCTTTGTTAGTCGGGGCTTCTATGGCTTCTGTCAGAAATTGCAACGCAGGAATGCAGTTCTCTGCGCCAACGAGCTGTTCGAACAGATTGCAGTCTAAAGGAAGTAATTCAAGCCAGCGCTGGGTCACCCAAGCTGAGTCATCGTAAAAACGATGCTGGTAGAGGTTTCCAAGTTGAGGAAACTCTTCATAAACATGGGATAACTGCTGGCTTAAATAGAAGAAATCTGGTGAGTTGTCTGGATGTTGCCAATTGTCTAACCATTCGACCTCTGCATGGCGTAAGCCGTCCGCATCTGCACGAACTCGTTTGACAACAAAGCGTTTCTCACCAGCGACTGTAATACCAAGAAGACCATCACTGAGTGTTTCAAAATCAACGATCCTGACCAAAGTTCCGATAGATGAAACATTTCCCACGTCTTTAGGGTCACCTTCACTACCTACTAGGCAAACTCCAAAACCCACATTTTGTAGGCTGCATTCCTTTACCATTCGCTTATATCGTGGCTCAAAAATGCGCAGATTCATTTTACCTTCAGGGAGTACAACTGAAGTGAGTGGGAATAACATGACTTCTTTCATTCAAACGTCCTCTTTGATTCACCGATACATACGAATCCCTTATCACTCCGATCACTAACGATTTATGTTGGTTAATCGACTGGCTTAAAAAGTCATAAAATCGCTTACGCAAACGATCCAAATCACATATTTATTGCAATCAAATGCAACAAACAAAAAGTTCCGTAAATAAAGATAATTTCGTGACGCAACTCACCAAAAACGTTCAATTTTGCACCCTTTATCACTTTCATTTGGGATTTTTATCGCTATTATTCCCGCCAATTGGAAAGCGCAGCACAGATTGCGTGTTCTGAATCATTACAAACATAGAGAGTCCCCTTATGCGTAAATCACTTTTAGCTCTTAGCCTTCTAGCGGCTACTTCAGCTCCAGTTATGGCGGCAGATTACTCTGACGGCGATATCCACAAAAACGATTACAAGTGGATGCAATTTAACCTAATGGGTGCATTTGACGAACTTCCAGGTGAGTCTTCACACGACTACCTAGAAATGGAATTCGGCGGCCGCTCTGGTATCTTCGACCTTTACGGCTACGTTGATGTATTCAACCTAACTTCTGATCCAGGTAGCGACAAAGCTGGCGCAGAGAAGATCTTTATGAAATTCGCTCCACGTATGTCTCTAGATGCGGTAACTGGTAAAGACCTATCTTTCGGTCCTGTTCAAGAACTATACGTTGCAACTCTAATCGAGTGGGGTGGTAACTCTGGTGTTAACTCTCAAAAAATCGGTCTAGGTTCTGACGTAATGGTTCCTTGGTTTGGTAAAGTTGGTGTTAACCTATACGGCACTTACGACGGCAACAAAAAGGATTGGAACGGTTTCCAAATCTCGACTAACTGGTTCAAACCATTCTACTTCTTCGAGAACGGTTCATTCATTTCTTACCAAGGCTACATCGATTACCAATTCGGTATGGATGATGATGCAGGTAACAAATTTGGTTCAACCGCGTCAAACGGTGGTGCAATGTTCAACGGTATCTACTGGCACTCAGACCGCTTCGCAGTGGGTTACGGTCTAAAAGGCTACAAAGACGTGTACGGTATCAAAGATACTGATGGGTTTAAGTCAACTGGCTTTGGCCACTACCTAGCTGTAACTTACAAGTTCTAATTGAACCACTAAGTTTGCTCAAAAATGGCGCCTTTTGGCGCCATTTTTATTTGCTTTCCTTTTTTCCCTCATTATCCTTGCAGCAAACCTTTTTAATGAGAGCGTTTGGTGAATATCCTTATCCTCGGTCCAGGTGCGGTTGGCTCACTCTGGGCAACAAAATTTAAGCTTGCCGGGCACAATGTTTCATTGTGGGGAAGAAGCTCTGAAAGCCAACAATCACTTCAGTTGGATGACACACCCGCAATCGTATTCAGTAATCAAGATATTTCCTCCGTAAATCAAGCGGATCTCATTTTGATCACGGTAAAAGCTTGGCAATTGGAAGACGCCATTCAACCTTTACTGCCTCATATCAACGCAGACACGATTATCATGCTGATGCACAATGGTATGGGTACCGCCGCTGGCGTGGAGAAGGCTCTGCCAAACAATCCGATAGTGCTCGCCACAACGACGCACGGCGCATACAAACCAGATAACCAACACGTACTGCATACCGGTCACGGAACAACGCAAGTGGGTGGTTATAATGACAAAGGAATGCAGTGCGCTTTTCTGCAAGATGTTATGCATCATGCCCTTCCAGAGGCCATTTGGAATCCACACATCCAATCTGCGTTATGGACTAAGTTAGCAATTAACTGCGCGATTAACCCACTGACTGCGATTCACCAGTGTAAGAATGGTGAGCTTGCGCAGCCCGAGTTTAAGATACAACTCGAAAGCATCACTCAAGAACTGGTTGAAGTAATGAGTAAAGAAGGTATTGCTATCGAGTTTCGCTCTCTTTTCGATACGGTAATGCAAGTGGTGAACGCCACAACTGAGAACTATTCTTCAATGAGACAAGACGTATTCCATCAGCGTCGAACGGAAATTGATTTTATAACCGGATACTTGTTAAAGGCTGCCGAGAAACATCGCATCAATACGCCTGAGAATTTAAAACTTTACCAACGCATCAAACAAATAGAACAAAGCTGGACAGAACAATGAGTAAGAAAATCTTAGTGCCAATCGCTCCGGGCACCGAAGAAATGGAAGCCGTCACCGTTATCGACATGATGGTTCGCGCGGGTTATGACGTTACGGTAGCGAGTGCTGCTTTTGATGGCTCATTGACGATGAAAGCTTCTCGCGGAGTCACACTAACAGCCGATTGTAAGCTGGTCGATATCGCTGATGATGAGTTTGACGCCATAGCGCTTTCTGGTGGTGTTGGTGGTGCAGAAATTTTTCGTGATAGCACGGTGATGATAGAAATCCTTAAGCAGCACATCTACGAGGGAAAGTTGGTCGCTGCTATCTGCGCAGCACCGGCGTTGGTATTGCAACACCATGATCTTTTCCCACAATCACTGATGACCTGTCACCCGAGCTTTCAGTCACATATCCCGGAAGAGAAGTGGCGCAGCAAACGTGTGACCTTTGATATCAACCACAACCTTATCACCAGTCAAGGTCCGGGCACTGCTTTAGAGTTCGCAATGGAAGTAATCATTCAACTCTCAGGTAAAAAACACGCATGGTCAGTTGCTGAACCAATGATCCCTCTGCCTACTCTGCATTACCATAAGCTTGGTGAAGAATAATGTTTGACGTAAATGCTGTACGTGAGCAATTTCCCGCTCTAAATCAATCCGTCAACGATACGCCCTTAGTGTATCTAGATAGCGCAGCGACAACGCAAAAACCGCAATGTGTGATTGATGTCATCAGTCATTACTACAGTGCGCAAAATGCCAATGTTCACCGTGGCAGTCATAGTTTAACGGCTAATGCCACCAGCCAATTTGAAGCGGCACGAGAACGAGTGGCAAACTTTATTGGTGCAAACAGCTCTAAAGAGATCATTTGGACACGGGGCGCAACCGAAGCACTGAACTTAATTGCTCAGACTTACGCCCGCAGCACGTTACAACCGGGTGATGAGATCTTGATTAGCGAGATGGAGCACCACGCTAACATCGTGCCTTGGCAAATCGTGGCAGAGCAAACGGGCGCCAAAGTCATAAAAGTTCCAATGACATCAGATTGCCAGTTCGACATCAGCGCATTTAAGGTGCTTCTGTCTGACCGCTGTAAAATTGTTGCTTGTGCGCAAATCACCAACGTCACGGGCACACGACAACCTATCGAAAAAATCACTGAACTAGCGCACAGCGTTGGCGCGGTTGTTGTGATTGATGGCGCTCAAGGCATCGTCCATGAGCAGCTTGATTTATCGGTATCAGATATCGATTTTTACGTTTTCTCAGGTCACAAACTTTATGCGCCAGCAGGTATTGGCGTTTTATACGGCAAGCTTGAACTTTTGGAAGCCATGCCACCATGGCACGGCGGTGGTAAAATGGTTGAACGCGTTTCTTTCGAGAAAACGACGTTTTCTGCACTTCCTGGTAAATTTGAAGCGGGCACACCAAACGTTGCGGGCGCGATTGCTCTAGCGAAAGCCATTGAGTGGTACCAAGGTTTTGACCATCACGAAGTCGAGGATCATCTCCATGCGCTTCAGGATAAGGCCTACCAAGCACTAAGCGCGTTGGATGACATCCATATTCTAGGCTATCAACCGAATGCCTCTGTACTGACATTCGTCATGGACGGCGTTCATCACCAAGACATGGCGACGCTGCTCGATCAACAAGGCATTGCGGTACGAGCAGGACACCACTGCGCTCACCCATTGATGGATGCGCTAAACGTTAAAGGCACGGTACGCGTTTCTTTTGGTATTTATAACACGGCTGAAGATGTGGATAGACTCATCGCCGCCGTAGAAAAAGCCGTCGACATGCTATAACCCCAACGGTTTGATTTGGAGTAACCAACAAGGTTACTCCATCTGCCTATCCAGAGTCGCCACGCAATTTCTGCCATTTCTTTTCGCAGCATAAAGCGCTTTATCTGCATGCGCATACAAACGTTTGGTGGTTTCATTTCTGCCTATTTCCACCACGCCTACACTCACCGTGACCGGAATTTCAATCTTTTCAAATTCGAACTGACAATTTTGAATGTGGGAACGAACTTCCTCTCCTACCTCTTTCGCCGCCGATAGAGAGGTTTCTGGCAAAATAATCGCAAACTCCTCCCCTCCAACTCTTGCAAAAATTTCGTCTTTGACGAGTAAGTGAGAAACCAAATCAGCTAACGTCTCTAAGACATAATCCCCCGCATCATGACCACGTTTATCATTGATGACTTTAAAAAAATCCAAATCAAATAATAACAACGCGGAGTGATAATCCGGAGCTTGGGATTTAATAACTTCTTCTGTGAGCTTTTCGAAAAAGACACGTCGATTGTAGATGTTGGTAAGAGCATCAATTTGGCTTTGATGGCGAAGAAGGGTTTCAACTCGGTGGCGATTGGAGATGTTGCGTGTAAGAATAAGGACAACGCGACGACCTCGGTATTTTATAGCGAGTGGGCAGATCTTGCCTTCGTAGTATAGGTCGCCTCTTGGCCCACTGTTAGCATCTATTCCCTGAATGCTGTCGGCGCACATCTTGTACTCGATCGTCACAATACTGTCTTGTTTCAGTGACCGATTTATCTGTTCGATAAACCAGTCAGCTTTATCTTTCTCAAGTACGCTGTGCAGCGTCTCACCTATCAAATTACTTCCATCGTGATAGGCTTTTTTATCTGTTCCTCCAAAAACATCAATATAGATACCATCTTCACTCAGAATAAAAGTGGGGTCTGGCATTCCGGATAACACGTCTTGCGCATGTTCCAAGGTGAATTGCATATAGGGAGGTTCCTAGCATTTGTATCTAAGTAACCCAATCGCTTCCAAGTGTGTTTCCACATTGGGGAATAGGAGCGAATGGGGCATATGTCTATTATCTAATATAGACAAATTTTAAATACAATTGAGTTTATAAAAACCAAGTGGGCAATATAATGAACCAGGATCAATAGAATGGTTAATTAGCGCTAAAATAGTCGACCATTTGCATATTTTTTACCCATATGCAAAAGATGTCTCAACTCAGATACAAAAAACGCCAAACAGCTAGGCTATTCGGCGTTTTTTAAGAATTGGGAAAATGACTCATTACACGGCGGTTTGCTTAATCTGCTCTACAATAGCTTTCAAGCCATTACCACGTGACGGGCTTAAATGTGCAATAAGCCCCAGTTGATCAAAATAAGCATCGATGTCAAATGCTTGAATTTGATCGGCCGTTTTTCCGTCATAAGCCGCCATCACCAAGGCAATCAATCCACGGACGATACGCGCATCGGAGTCCGCACAAAAATGCCAAACGCCATCTTGCTCTTGGCTCACTAACCACACCAAGCTTTCACAACCCGAAACGGTAACTTGTTCTGATTTCAGCTCTTCTGGCATTTGTGGCAGCTTTTTACCCCACTGAATAACCTGACGGTAACGATCTTCCCAGCCTTTAAATTGCTGCATAGTCGCGACAATGTCTTCGCTGGTGATATCTGTACCAAATGGAGAAACGGGAAAATCTGTCATGATGCGCTCTTCTTCTAGTTTACTTCTTATATTTTGAAATCAACTTCTCAACGATTCGCGATACCGCGACAAAGCCAAACGTTGCGGTTACGACAGTCGCCGCACCAAAACCGCTAGCGCAATCCATACGTTTTGGACCTTCCGCTGTCGACTTCACACCACACACTGAACCGTCTGCTTGAGGGTACTTCAGCTGCTCGGTTGAAAAAACGCAATCAATACCAAACTTACGAGCCGGATTCTTAGGGAAGTTATGATGACGACGCAAAGTGTCTTTGATTTTCTTCGCTAGAGGATCTTGGATCGTTTTCGTTAAATCAGCGACCATGATCTGCGTTGGGTCAACCTGACCACCAGCACCACCCGTGGTGATCACTTTGATCTTGTTGCTGCGGCAATACGCCAACAAAGACGCCTTCGCTTTTACGCTGTCAATGGCATCCAACACGTAATCAAACTCTTTGCTTAAGTACTCATGTTGATTGTCTGGCGTGATGAAATCATCAATCAGATTAACTTTACACTCTGGGTTGATCAATTTGACACGCTCGGCCATCACTTCAATCTTGCTTTGGCCAACGGTGCCCGTCATCGCATGAATTTGGCGGTTAATGTTCGTGACACAAACATCGTCCATATCAATCAGAGTCAACTCACCGATCCCAGTACGAGCCAGCGCTTCCACCGCCCATGAACCTACGCCACCAATACCAATCACACAAACGTGTGCAGCGCGAAGAATGTCCATTTCGCTGTTGCCATAAAGACGACGAGTGCCGCCAAAGCGTTGATTGTAGCTGTCAGATGCTGGGGTATCGAGTTCACGCATATTGAAGTCCAGATGATCGATAGAAAAACAAAGAGTGCGATTTATACGCACTCTTTGATGAAATGTCTAGATAAGAGAGTGTTCCTCTCTCTTGGACGACTATTGTAGCTTTTCTGGCGGTAAAGCCCAAGGCGCTTGAGTTGGTGAGTTTTCTAACCCAAGTTTCCACACTCGACCAAAATGCTTGTAGTGCCCTGCTTCCGTTCCTGCTCTCGCACCAATGCCATGATACAGATCCAAATGGTTTTGTTTTACCGCACCACCAGTGTCTAAAACGATCAGCATTCGCAGTTGATGCGCACCGCTCCACGTACCATCGGCATTCAACAGCGGCACTTCCGCCAAGATTGGCGTACCCATTGGTAAGATAGAACGGTCACCCGCGACGGCGGCCATTGGCAACAACGGAATACCAGCCGAGCCTGTTACTGGCGCTTCTGCTTTTGGCGCAAAGAAAACGTAAGAAGGGTTTTGCTCCAACAACTCGCGCACTGTCGCATCGTCGTTGTCCATCACCCACTCTTTGATTGCTTTGAGGGACATTTTTTCACGCGGGACTTCACCACGTTCAATCAAAATGCGGCCAATGCTGACGTAAGCTTTATTGTTTTTACCCGCGTACGCAAAGTACTCCAACGTATCATCATCTTCAAAATGCACGTAGCCACTGCCTTGCACTTCCATCATAAATGGGTCGATACGATTAGGCGCGTAACCTAGCACCAAACCTTGTCCATCTAGTGCTCCATTGTAGATCTCCGCGCGAGTCGGACAATCTGATGAGCAGTTTGGCTTGCCATAAACTGGGTACTTAAAAATGTCGTTTGGTGTATGACGCAGTTCCATCACGGGAGAAAAGTATCCGGTAAACAACACATTACCTTTTTTATCACCACCACCCAATTGCGCGGCTTGAATGCCAAACGCACTCAACGCGCTGGTATCTCCGCTCTGTTGCGCCCACTCACTTAATCGTTGATATAGCGGTTGGTACATCTTCGCCATGGATGGTGACTTTATCACCACTTGCTCAGCTTGCTTGTTAAATTCAGTAAAATCGCGTGGTTTGTTAGACTCAACCACATCCACTTGATTGAGGATCTGAGGAAACTCACCATCAAGATATTGCTGAGCACGATCATTTTGTTGAGCACAGCCAAAGAGTAGGCTCAAAGAGATAATAGGAAGGAGTTTTTTTAACACGTGTCTTTTCCGTAAAAGAGAATAGCAAAAGGATGGCAAACAAATACATACGACGCAATTGAAAAGCAACGACAAAATGTTTCAACGCTAAGCCAATCCGTTTACTCGTTGTGAATTTATTCAGTTAATGCAACATGATAACAGCGGAAGAATTACGGAATTGTCCGGATTATGTTTGAAAGTAAGATTTACCTATTGAGAGATGAAATTGTGATCATCCATGTGACTCACAGACGCAAGAGATCTCTGCTTAAAAGACAATGATAAAAACGACTATCTTACCGCAATCCTTGCACGCCCCTCTAAACGGAATACAGGTAGATAATGTGCATTGGCATCCAGCTTCATTTCTGCATGCTGCTTACCCACAAAATTGAAGTGCCGCTCATTTGAGCCCACTCGATACGAAAACGAATCCCCATCGAATTCAAAACTGGTAGCCACTGTAGAACCATTTACAGTAACACCGCGCTCACTCAACACAAATTCTTCACGAGCATAAGGCGCAACATCTTGCTCAACCCAGCGGCCATAAATAGTCGATTTAGGAATAGGCGGATTAATGGTTCGAGTAATCAAATCACTATACAGCATGCACACGACAACGGTTCCAACTATCGCTATAAGCATAAGAGAACGCTCTAGCCACTTACGAAGCATTGATTTAGATGACGTTTTTGACAGATTTGAAGCAGTGATCGCAGCATTCTTATTAACAGCAGAAGACATGAGGTTCACGTATTGAGAAAAGACGCGCTCATTGTAACTCTCCCCTTCAACGGGACCAAGAACCTACCTCAATATGTTTGTGCTTTATTCCAAAATTTCACCTTGCCACCAAGTGAATAAAAAGGCATTATTTTGACATAATTAAACAAAGGAATGGCTGTAGTGAAAATTCGTAGTACTGCTCTCGTAAAAGGATTCCGTCAATCAACACCTTATGTCAATGCTCACCGCGGAAAAACCATGGTGATCATGCTGGGCGGAGAAGCCGTCGCACACAAAAATTTTGGCAATATTATTAATGATATCGCACTCATGCATAGCCTAGGAATCAAAGTCGTGGTGGTGTATGGTGCACGTCCTCAAATTAATCAGCTGCTAGAAAAACAAGACCTCACTACGCCTTACCACAAAAATATCCGCATTACGGATGAATCGGCTTTATCTGTTGTTATGCAAGCTGCCGGACAACTTCAGCTTGCGATTACTGCGCGCCTATCAATGAGCCTCAACAATACTCCGATGGCAGGCACCCAGCTCAATGTCGTTAGCGGAAACTACATCATTGCTCAGCCACTCGGCGTTGATGATGGTGTGGACTATTGCCATAGTGGACGCATTCGCCGCATTGACACCGACGCGATTAATCGCACGCTCGACCAAGGCTCTATTGTGCTACTTGGCCCCATTGCGAGCTCTGTGACTGGCGAGTGTTTTAACTTACTTTCTGAAGAAGTTGCGACACAACTGGCGATCAAATTAGGCGCAGACAAACTGATTGGTTTCTGTTCAGAACAAGGTGTCATTGATGACAACGGTAATGCTGTCGCCGAGTTGCTGCCAATTGAGGCGGAGCATGTCATCAAAACGCTCTCTGAAAATACGTCTCCTGACCTAGATTACAACACTGGGACACTGCGCTTTCTTAAAGGGTCTATTGCCGCTTGCCGTGCCGGTGTACCTCGCAGCCACTTGATCAGTTATAAAGTAGATGGAGCCCTAATTCAGGAGTTGTTCTCTTTCGACGGTATCGGAACCCAAGTCGTTATGGCGAGCGCTGAACAAGTGAGGCAAGCCAATATTGACGATATTGGCGGTATCTTAGACCTCATTCGCCCTTTAGAAGAACAAGGTGTACTCGTTAGGCGCTCTCGAGAGCAGCTAGAGCAAGAGATTGGAAAGTTTACCATCATCGAAAAAGACGGTCTGATTATTGGCTGTGCTGCCCTTTATCCATACCCAGAAGAGCGCAAAGCTGAGATGGCTTGCGTAGCGATTCACCCTGACTATCGTGATGGGAACCGAGGTTTGTTACTGCTCAACTACATGAAACACCGTTCTAAATCCGAAACCATTGATCAAATCTTTGTCCTCACGACACACAGTTTGCATTGGTTCAGAGAGCAAGGTTTTTACGAAGTCAGTGTCGACTATTTGCCCGGAGCCAAACAAGGGCTATATAACTTCCAACGTAAGTCAAAAATCTTAGCGCTAGATTTGTAGCTTAACCTTAAATCAGGAAGAGAAATTTAAGGTTCCGCTATACCAACACCTCAAGGTGCGGGATTCAGCTCATTGACGCTCAATCCCGGACATCAAGTTTGTTTTGGAGTAAGGCCTCACATAAATCCTGCTTCGAGCTAGCGAGTCATCATATAAACACCAACTTAGAAATACGCAAACCATTGCTTGATTTTCGTTCCAATTTTATCTTTTAAATATACATTTGGTTGGCTATACTCTGCTCGCTAGTGATTGGTTTTTAACCAATACGAATGGATCTAGGTGATGAAATGCAGCATTCACCCTAAAATACTGGGCAATTGAAAAACTAGTTAGCTCCGTATTGCGTACCAAGGACAGTTGTTAATCTGACTTTAAATAAGCCGAGACGAGCACTGTTATGAGAACAATCATTTGTAATTCGCTTCAAAGCTTCTGGGATATGGCTGACAATCAGTTTTTAGAAGGCCTAGACGTCCACTGTGTTTTCCCCGTAAATGACGCTATCCGAGATTTTATTCTTGCTTATCAACAGCAATACAAAATACGCAGCGTGTCTTTTACCAATGCGTTTGCAAAACATTCATAAAAGAAGACCGAGCCATAAGCTCGGTCTTCTTTTATGTACGTAATCAATTCAAAACAAAATCATAGCTAACAAAGATGCAAAAATAGTGACTACGATAAAGATTAAAATAGTCCAGTACACTAGCCCAATACTTATGAACCACTTTGGGCAAACTCTACGAATATCTGTTAGCTTTCTTTTTTTGGCCAACTTAGGAAATGCAACTGCGGCAACAAGAGCTAATCCATGTATTAAGGCCCCAAAGTGAAATCCAGAAACTAAAGCAAGCTCAATATCTGTATAGTGCTCACTAGTATACGCATAGTGCTTTACTTTTTGCGGCGTGATAACAATAAGCAAAATACCTACTATCAGGTACCAAAAAACTAACAAAGCACCTGCAAACAAAAAATAGTAATAAAAGAAACTTCTAATAACTGCAAACTTCACCGACCTTCTATTCCAGCTCTCAAGTAATAGACATCCAAACCACCATTGAGCCTAAAGTGATCATAGCTAGCAGCAATAAAACGCTTATATAAATACGGCAAAGTCCGATGAATAGACCGGAGCAAACTTGATGAACATCAGCAAAGCCCCTTCTCTTCGCCAAAGTTGGTAAAGCGACCGCCACGACTAAGCCTACACCATGAATTAAAGCACCAAAGTGAAAACCTGAGACTAAAGCTAACTCTACTTCTGAATAATGTTTCGGATTAAAAGCAAACCGCTTCACCTTTGGTGGTATAAAAATATAAAAATTGCTCCGATAATAACGAACCATAAAAACGCGCCTCCTCCGGCGATAAAGAAGGTTAGAAAAGACGAGTCGAGCAAACTCATATTCAGTTGCCTTTGATATGCGAATGAGAAAGGAGAAATATACCTTTAAGGAAGAATATTACTCAATAGCAATCCATTTTTCATGAAAACGAAATGGCGGATATAAGACCCGCCACAAAGAATCATCTTCGAAAATGTCACAATCACAAGTAAAAATTAATTCGTAAGCCGCTGTACTAACCCACTCGCGCGAGTCGTTTTCACCTTAATACCTCGCTTCAGAACGTTGAGTTCGGCGTAAAGAGCTAAACGCTTTTTCGCGCGGGTAATGCCTGTGTAAATCAACTCACGAGTTAATATCGGGCTAAAGTCTGGTGGCAAAATCATCAGGGTGTAATCAAATTCACTGCCTTGCGATTTATGGATGGTCATAGCGTAAGCCGTTTCATGTTCAGGTACTCGGCTTGGCAAGACCGATTTCACACTGCCGTCAGGTAACTCGAAAAAGACTTTCAAACGCGGTTCTTCTTCACTGTCATCTCGCATGCAAATACCAATATCACCGTTATACAAACCTAAACCGTGATCATTACGCGTAACCATGACGGGTCTGCCGTGGTACCAAATTTCATCCTGAACTTGAATGAACTTGCGCGCCGCGAGCGCTTTCTCGATGCGTTGGTTTAGCCCAGCCACACCGAAGTCACCTTCACGGATCGCGCACAGCAATCGGCATTGGTTGAAGGTATCTAACACCGCTTTGGCTTTGTGCGTTAGCGACTCTGGCTCTCCGGTTTTAGGATCAGTTTCCTGTTGTCCAATGCGTTTGAGGTAACGACCGTATTCCTGCACCAACGTCTGCATCAGTTGGTTGTAATGCTGACTACTTAACGCGAAATGTTCGATGTCAGAAAAGTCACGCGCCCAGACGTTATCTACGCTCGCAGCAGAACCTGAGTTAACCGCTTTTGCCAACTGACCAATGCCTGAGCGAGCGTCAAATCGGTAACTCTTTTGCAGCATACATAAACTATCGGCAATGCTAGATGCACTGTTACCCGTATGGGCTAAAGTATCGAAACCCGTCAGTTTTGCAATGGCTGACGCCTGCTCTTTTCCATAACCCAATGCGTGGAACGAACAGATATCACCCAACACGGCCCCTGCTTCAACTGAAGCAAGTTGATCTTTATCACCTAGCAAAATCAGCCGCGCATGTTTCGGTAAGGCATCAACCACTTTGTACATCATTGGTAAATCGACCATCGACGCTTCATCGATAACCAAAATATCCAAATGCAGTGGATTTTGCTTGTTGTGACGAAATTCTGCGCTATTAGGAATCGCGCCCAGCAACCTATGTAAGGTACTCGACTCAGTCGGAATTTTGGCTTTTAGCTCCGGAGAAACTGGCAGTTCTTGCACTGCTTTACCAATGGACTCGGTTAATCGCGCCGCCGCTTTCCCCGTCGGGGCCACCAGCTTGATGGTTAGATTTTTCTCTTGCGTCGCCTGTTCAATCAAAGCAGCAAGCAATTTGGTTACTGTCGTCGTTTTACCCGTACCTGGGCCACCAGAAATCACAGCAAATCGACGGGTTAACGCAACTGCCGCCGCGACTTTTTGCCAGTTCACGCAAGCCGAGAGTGGCACGAGTTCATCCAGTGTTTGTAAATCCTGAACCTTGCGCGCATTGCTAAGCACGGAATCAATGGCGTGCCAATCCAACGATTCGCTTGCGACCACATCAAGGTGGTCACACACCAATTGTTGACGCAACACTTGGTTGCTGCTTCCCGCTTCTACTGCTTTGCCTAACGCGTTAAACAGAAAATGGTATTGGCGTGCAAATAAATGGTTGAGCAACTCGGATAATCGCGCAAACTCTTGTGGTTGCAAGTTAACTGCGGCACCCAGCTGATTGAGCTTTTCCGCCAGTGTCACTTCATAATGCCAATAGCGATGCAGATACAGACGCTCACCATCGAACATTAAAGGCAAGGCTTCTCCTTGCGCGCCGACCACGCTGGAATTTTGTAATACTTGAATCCAGTCTATGCCTTGCAACTGTGTATTAAGCGCCAATGCCGACTCACCAAACAGCCCTAGCTTACTGGCTAAATCCGTAGATTGCCCTTGTGCATCGAACAGAGACAGGCAGATATGTCCTTTGCCAAGCTCACTACTGACAACACCAGCGATAAACGCCAATGCTTGACTGTCCGACTGTTCATCATGCGTTTGAGAATCAATAAAACAGGCGAATTGGTAGTCGAGCTGACGAATAGCACCTGTGTGCGCCAAGCGTTCCAACACTACCAATAGGCTATCTTGGCCAGAATGAAGATTGTGATTTGTCATCATTAAAGTAGCTCCATCTGCCCGGCTTGAGTTGAGCGCGTTTCAAGTACTTGACCATCAATCAAACGATCCATCTCTTGTAAGAACTCTAAGGTTGGTTTCGCGGCAAAAATGCCGTGGTCACTCTGCCCATCCATACCGCGCAAGAACAAGTAATACACGCCACCGAAGTGATGATCATATTGATAATTCGCCAATCGGCTGCGTAGGAAACGATGCAGTGCTAACGCATAAATCTGGTATTGCAAATCGTAGCGGTGATCAGCCATCGCCGATTTCAGAGCCTCACCATGGTAGTGCGTCACATCGTCGCCAAGATGATTCGATTTCCAGTCAAGCACGTAGTATTTACCTTGATGTTCAAACACCAAGTCGATAAAACCTTTGAGCATGCCTTGCACGGTTTGGAAACCTAAATCCCCCGCTTTCGCCGACAGCGGATCGTGACGTTGAATGACTCGGTTTAACGCCGGTGCAGACAAAACTTCAATCGGCAGCAAAAATTCCATCTCCACCAAACGTTGCGACGGTGCTTTTTGATTCAGCAGCAAAGACTTACCATCCAACGGCGTCGCGAGTACGGTATCAATCAATTGCTGTAAAATGGGCAACCACTCTTCATCGAGCTGTTCACTTTCCATCAAGCCAAGGATGATTTGTGTATTCTCTTCCGTCGTGGCTGGCTGAGTAAATTCAATTTCCTCAAACAGGCTGTGCAGGAACGTGCCCGGACGCGCACCACGAGGGAAGGTAAAAATAGAGCGCTCTGGCTCCACCAAATCCGCTTCGTCTTGCTCTTCAGATGAGTCGATATCAAAACCCGTAATCTCAATCGTGGCATCATGCTCGGCGTGATGAGAGCCTTGCTTGACCAAGCCAGAATAACTGGTGATGCGCCAGTTTCTGTCGATAGGGTTTTGCAGTTCTTTCGCGCTAAGATCGTGTATTTCTTCTTGTGGCGCTACGTACTTCTCTTCGAGTTGCTGCGGCGGATCGGCCACAACGACACAATCAAGCTCGTCTTGTTGCTTTGTTAAACCTTGGTGCAAATCGTTAATGCCACCTTCTTGACCATTTTGAATCAAATAGCCAATTGCACTGCGGTGTACGCCGGTTGGCTCTTTGGTCGAACGGCCATTGCGCAAAGGCGAGGCACCGATAAAACACGCATACACAGCACGCGTTAGTGCCACGTATATCAAGCGTAAGTCTTCCGCCAAACGCTCTTTATCCGCTTGCTTCATGGACGCATCGTTGCCAGTGATATCCAGTACCGTGCGGTCACTGGCTGCATCGTAATATTTGGCTTCGCTGGCTTCTCGATAGCTGAACACAAACGGCAGAAATACGAGGTCATACTCCAAGCCTTTTGATTTGTGAATAGTTACGATCTGCACTAAGTTACGTTCCGATTCTAAACGTTGGATTTGGTCATCACTGCCGCCCAAACCGTTTTCCGCATCACTGATAGACTGAGCGAGCCAACGCAGCAGACCGTGGTCGCTGTCCAGTTCATTACTGGCTTGTTGAAGCAGTTCACCGATGTGCATTAAATCGGTAAGCACTCGCTCACCATTTTCACCCTGTGAACTCGCGCCTTCTTCTAGTAATCGCTCGGCAATATGGCGTTTGCTGATCACCGCCCGCAGCATCGGCAGCACACCACGCTGAACCCAAAGTTTGCGATATTCTTTGAATTCGTTAACGGCGTTTTCCCACACCATTTCATCGTTATTAAGTGCATCCAAACTTGCTGCGTCGAGGGCAAACAGCTCAGAAGCAAGACTTGCACGCAGCGCACGGTCATTTTCTGGAGTCAGCACCGCTTGCAGCAAACGCTGTAAATCCTGCGCCACTGAACTGGTAAACACACTGTCTCGGTTAGACAGGTACACGCTGGCAATGCCTTGTTCAGCCAGCGCTTGTTTGATCATTCGACCTTCGCTACCTGTTCGAACCAATACCGCGATATCGCCCGCTTGAACCGCTTTCTGTTTTTCGCCATTCACCAGACACGCTTGCCCCTGTTGAGCCTGCGTCAAAATAGTTTGGATTTGGCTTGCGGTCGCCTCTGCCATTCGAGTCAAATACTCGCCTTTTGGTAGCGGTTTATCGTCCGCTTCTTGCAACCAATAAGTCAGCGCTGGTTGCTTTTGGCCACCCATAGTCCAAATGCGTTTTTCGGCATTGGGACTGTACTTAACGGGTAAGAACGGGATGTCCGAATCGTAGATAAATGGACTGTCTGGCAAGGCAAACACTTGGTTTACCGCCTGCACCATATCGGCACTAGAACGCCAGTTGGTTCCTAACGTGTAGTGGGCACTTACTTGGTTACGTGCTTTGATATAAGTGAAAATGTCTGCGCCACGAAAGCCATAAATCGCCTGCTTCGGGTCACCGATCATAAACAAACCACATTCCGGATTATTCAGATAAATACGGCTGAAAATACTGTATTGAAGCGGGTCGGTATCTTGGAACTCGTCAATCATTGCGACAGGATACAAAGTACGAATACGCGCAGCTAAAAGCTCGCTTTCATCCGTATCGATAGAAGCAGAAAGTTGCGTCAGCAAATCATCGAAAGAGAGCCACTGTTTTTGATTTTTCGCGTTAGCCAGCATCACACGACAATGTTCAATCGCATGAGCAAGCAGTGGCGCTTTTAAGCTGATTGGGTTGGCAAGAAATGTTTCAATGGCTTCAAATACCGCATGCTGCGGCGCACTGCCTTTCGGTGTTTTTTCCAACAAGACGTTTTGCGCGAATTTCTCCAACTTGTCTGGATAATCGTAACCAGTGGTTTCCGTTGCCGCCCAAGCATTCACCGCCTCCAACCACGTCGGCAGAGACTTTTTGGTGTAGCTGCGTTTGTTAATATCTGAATCTGAAATCAGCGTTAAGAAGTCATCTTGGCTTTCTCGCCACTGTGCTTTTAACTCATCAATTTTTTTCAAATTTTCAGTATGAAGATCAGCCAAACTGCCTTTCATTGCAGGAACAGAAAGACTTAACGGCGCACCGGTTAAGTAATTGCTGATGTCAGACAACAACGCAGATGGAGAGCTCCATAGCTGGCGAATTTCCCCAGCCAAGGTAAATGGCAACGGGTAGAAATTGCGACGCCAGTAATCGGCTACAACTTGCGCTTTTAGGTGGCTTTCATCGGTCACAAACTCGTTATTAAATCGACTGCCAGATTCAAACGCATTTTGCGTTAGCATGCGTTGGCAAAAACCGTGAATGGTGTAGACCGCCGCCTCGTCCATCTGACGTTCTGCCTGCAATAAAATTTCTGCGGCTTGCTTGTGATCGTCAAACTCATTAAGCAAAGGTTGGATCACCGGATCGGAACTCTGTCCACGCGCAAACGCGATTCGCGCGTCATGGATCCTTGCCCTGATACGATCGCGTAATTCCGCAGTTGCCGCTTCGGTAAAGGTTACAACCAGAATTTGGTCGACCGTAAGCGGTACGCGATGTCGAGTTTCCGCGCTGCCATGACCAAGCAAAAGACGCAGATATAAACCTGCAATAGTGAAGGTTTTACCTGTACCTGCTGATGCCTCGATTAACCTCGCACCGTGCAGAGGAAACGTCATCGGTTCTAGTGGCGTTGGTTGAGGCTGCTCTGTGCGGTCTAACGTATGTAGAGGGCACTCTGCACCTGACATTTGATCCATAACGCTGAATCTCTCCGGATTATTTACTAGGACGTATCACCTAATAAATGTGATCTATAGTTAAAAATTCTATTAATATGTTTAACAAGTTGGATAATTTAGAGCTTTGTGAGATCTTTCTCACGGTTATCCATAAGACGTACCGTTAGTATGCGCCCCACGAGATAAGCCAAACCCTTTTGGCGGCACAACTCAAATGAATTAAACAAAAGTATCATGGTCCCTCTGACCTTGTGGCCGTACAGCGAACGCCCTACAAAAAATAATGATTTTCTGGCGGCCACCCTACTCTTCCTTATCTTTATCCAACTATCTTTATTACGCTTTTACGTCATCGGCGTCTTGAACCGCTAAGCGCGCACCTTGCAGAACTAATGCTGTCAGCAAGCGAACCTCTGAGGCCAACTCATCATTCCAAGCAGGCCAAATTCGAGAGATGTACGCGTTATTGCCTTCGCCCGGGCTCATGAAGCCATCATTGAATGCGTCAGCCATTTTCTTCAAAGATTTCTCTTCGTCATCGACCCACTGACCGCGGCTAAAGCCCGCTTCAACACAAGCCAACGCCGTTTTCGGGAAATAAGGCAAAGGCTTAGTCATACCCTCGAAGAACAAGCGAACTAATTCAGTCAGTAGCTGTTTGGCATACTGCGCATCGGCAATTTCTGGGTAGATCAAATGCAGCGCGCCTTCTTTACGATCGTAGCCAATCAGATGAGTTTTCTTGGCATGACCCGACGCCGACATGGCAAGGTGATCGATCCACGCTGCAAGGTAATCCTGCGATCGAATCTTACCGCTTCGATAGCGAATCAACCCAGATTGGTAACACTGGGTTAGCCAACCTGTTAGGCGAACGTTTTTCTCTTCGCCTTCATTTCGCTCAAACAAGGAATCAAACGTCAGGTCGATTTCCAAATCGTCTTGAGGCGCACCAGATAAAAACGCCAGTTTGTCCACCAGCTCTTCCGCCTGAACTCGGTTGGTTTCAAACTCGATATCACCAAACGCCCCCACCGGCAGTTTGCCTTGCGCGCGCTGTCGACTCATAAAGTGTTTAAGCACCTCTGTTTTTTTCTCTGGCTGCATCAATGTCGTTTCAAGCAAGGTTTCTAACAGCTCATCACGCATTTGATAGCTTTCCAAACCACCTAAAACAAAGGGTTCGTCGTCTTCCATCACCGGCAGTGGCGGTTCAAAGATTACTTTTAAACGACGATTGAAAAAATACTGCACAGGTAAGCGCCAGAAACGTTGCAACTCGACTAAGTCGAGCTCAAGTGGGAACGTCGCTCCTAACAGATAGTCGTCTAATGCCCGATTAAAATCACGACGAACATAGCCTTGCGATTGACTACTTTGAGTTAATGCCGCTGGAATCCACTCTTTCGCGTAGCTGGCGTGCGTGCCTTGGAACGCACTTGGGCTAAACGGCACCATGGCGTGGGTATTCACCAACGCATTTAATAAGTTGTCGCCAGACTCATCAACGGGCAACGATTCATCACCACTTAAACAATAGTTTTGGTGGCAGTATTCCATCAGCTCAGAAACCAGAACCGAAGGCACTCGCTCGGTGTTGTCTTGGATTGAACGGCCAACATAACTGATGTAGAGCGTTTGCTGTGCAGACAACATCGCTTCGAGGAATAGGTAACGGTCATCATCTCGGCGCGAACGGTCGCCCGGTTTGGTTCTTCCGGTCATCAAGTCAAAGCCTTCCGGCGGCATGGAGCGTGGGTACACGCCGTCATTCATCCCCAGTAGACAAACGGTTCTAAACGGAATAGAGCGCATCGGCATCAGAGTACAAAAGTTCACTTGACCAGCCAGGAAGCGCTGGCTGACTCGTGTGCCAGATAATTTGTTTTGAAGGTATTGGCTGATGATCGACGGCGATAACGCATCATCAAATGCGGCATCAGCTAATTGCTCTTTGAGTTGGCTGAGCGTATCGCGAATGGATTTGAGCGCCATTTCGCCTTCTAACTCAACTGAGAAGAAGTCATCCAGCAGTAAAACTAAAGTCTCTCGCCAACCATCAATAGTCTGAACATGAGAAAGTTTGCTGCGATAAGTGCTAATTTGTTGGATAAAGTGTGCCAACTTGCCCGCAAGCTCTGCGCCCATGCCTTGCACTTCGTTGTACGGAGACAAACTGCCTTGCTCGGTTTCAAACAAACCTGCGGATTCTGGCATCGCGTAGCCAAGCAACATGCGTTGAATACCAAATTGCCATGTGTTTTGACGGGTTTCCGGCAGTTCAAATTCGCGTCCGGTATTGGCATCCAACCCCCAGCGAATTCCCGATTCTTCAACCCATTGTTTGGCTTGTAAGAAATCATCTTCGCTGAGTTCAAAACGCTTTAATATCGCCGGAGTTTCCAGAAGTTCGAGTAGTTCTGATGCCAAACAGCGCGTATTGGGTAAGTTCACCAACTGCATAAATGCGGCCAGAATTGGGCTCTCTTGATCGGCGGTTCGGTCAGAAATCGAATAGGGAATAAAACGCTCACCCGGTGCGTTACCAAAGACCGCCTGAATCGCAGGGCTGTAAGCGTTGATGTCCGCGACCATCACGATAATATCGCGCGGTTTTAACGTTGGGTCAGCATCGAACATCGCCAATAGTTGATCATGCAGCACTTCCACTTCACGCATCGGGCTGTGGCAAGCGTGCAGGCTGAGTGATTTATCACCCAAGCGAACCACTTGTTTGTGATGACTGTTTTCAATCTGTTGGTCATCTTGATGTTCTTCAAGATTGAGAATATCCGCTTGCAATTGATGGAGCAGACTGTCGCGCTCAACATCAACAAACGCTTCAATTTCATGAGACTCCAGCTGAGACAACAGATACATATTGTCACGCCCGAGTTTACCCATGGACGCCAACAGACTGTTTCCGACCACATCGGTGTGCAGCTCATCGATCACATTATCTTCCAGTGATCCTTTCAGTTGCTCAGTTTCACCTTGCACTTCCGAGTGATCGTCATGCCACACAACGTGCTGACGATGTTTCGCCGCCAAACGAGCCAGATATTTGCGATCTCGAACTTCACCCCAGTAATAACGACACGGGTTGGTGAACATCAGATGCACGTCGATGTGTTCACCAATTGCTTTTAGCGCATCCATATAGCGAGGCGGCAACGAAGAAATGCCAAAAACAAACAAACGCTTGGGTAAATGGTCAAAATTGCCGTTAAAACTCTCTAACGTGTCGATAAAGTGCTCATAAAGGTTGGCACGGTGATATGGAGACTGTCCTAATGACACAGTGTGATCATACAACGCTTGCCATAAGATCGGCTGCCACGGATGCTCATCTTCCAGCTCTGGCACACTATGCCCAGCTTCCCAACTTGCGATCCACTCCGGACGATACACCAAGTAACCATCGAAAATATCGGCAATTTTCTCAGCCAGCTGATACAGCTTAGAGTGATCACTGTCATCTTTGAGGTACTGCGCTAACGGCGAAAACACGTCTTGGTTGAGAAGCCCCGGCAGCAGATGCATCAACTTCCACGTCATCGCTTCTTTGTTAAACGCACTGCGTTTTGGCACGTCTGGCAACACCTGCGTAAACATTTCCCAAATGAAGGTAGCAGGAAGCGGAAAATCAATGTTCGCGGCAACACCAAACTCTTTGGCCAATTCCATTTTTAGCCACTGGGACATGCCCGGACTTTGAACCAGAATTTGTTCTTTTTCGAACGGGTTTTCCAGCGGACTGATTCGAATCAGTTCGACAAGGAGTGATTTGAGAACGTCAACTTGGTTGGAATGATAAACAGTAAACAAATTGGGAATACCGAGCGCCGATTGAAACTGTTAGCTAGCTTAGCACAGCCCCATTTAAACCCGCAGTGATCTCGCGTTCGGAAAAAACAAAAGGTTATATATCACTCAAATAGAGTATGAATCTTCTTAATTTTCACATGTCAATCAAGTCTGACACTTCCATACAAAATGTGACATTCGTCGCAACTATTCCATAATAAAAAACACTGTTTTATACTCCCACTACCCATAATTTATAAACAAACAAAAAGTATGTTTCGCAAACTGTCTTCCAACAGCGCTTGGCTGATTGCTTTTTTTGCTTGCTTTGCAGTGTATCTGTCGATCGCTTGTTATCCTTTTGTGTTGTCTAACAATCAGAATGAACCACTAACCTTGTTGCAAGGTTACTATTTAGTTTCGACTCAATATGGCTGGCTGGGCTTGATCGCTCTTCCATTTATGTTGTTGAGTTTATTGCTCTCTTTTCTACCGAATCGAGCATTCAAAGGCATCGTGATCGCTATCGCGATCTGTCTATTGATCATGTTTAAAGTCGATATCCTCGTTTTTCAGCAATACAAACTTCACATCAACGCCCTATTAATCCGTATGTTTTTCGAAGGTGGCGGTGATGTCTTCGATATTTCTTGGATGAGTTGGCTAATCTTCATCAGTGAAGTTGCCGTTCTGGTGATCGGGCTCGCCTGTACCGTTTGGATGAGTAATAAGCTGGCACAAAGCCGAGCTAAGTTCGTTTTGATCAGCGTCTGGTTTGCTGTATTGCTTAGCACGCAGATGATTCATGCGTACAAAAACGCGCTTTACGACGATGAAGTCAGTCAGTTTTCGAATAACTGGCCACTTTACTACCCGCTGACAGCTCGTAAATTTATTTACAAACACGACCTAGTGGATGAGAGCATTGCATCGAGGAACCGCGTAGAGTTAACCAACATTGAACGGAGCTCACTCAACTACCCGCTTGCGCCGATTCAAGTGCAAAGCAAAGAGAAACAGCCCAATGTTTTGTTTATCTTGGTTGACGCGTGGCGCTACAGTGATGCAACGCCGGAAGTCATGCCAAATGTCAGTAAGTTCGCCGAAAAGACAGTGAATTTCACACAACATATGAGCGGCGGCAACTCAACTCAAGCGGGTATTTTCAGCCTGTTTTACAGCTTGCCAGCGACCTACTGGGAAAGCTTTTACGCAAGCCAACGCTCTCCTGTTTTTATGGATACGCTGCAAGCAGAAGGCTACCGCATGGGCATTTTTGGCTCGGCACCGCTCACCAGCCCGCCACTTTCTCGCACGGTATTCAAAAAAGTGTCGGACTTGACCTTAAAACAAACTGGGGAAACAGCAGTCGAGCGCGATCAGCAGATCACAGACAAGTTCATCGAGTTCCAAAAGCAGGACAGCGACAAACCGTACTTTGGGTTTCTGTTCTACGATGCCGCCCACGGCACAGTATTTCCCGAACCTGAATTTGCGAAATTCAAACCATACTGGGAACGCGTTGACCACATTTTGCTCAACAACGATTTTGACGCTTCGCTTTACCACAATCGATACAAGAACTCGTTGTACTACATCGATAGCTTGATTGGTGATGTACTGAAAAACGTCGACTTAGACAACACCATTGTGGTGATTTCATCTGATCATGGTGAAGAGTTTAATGACCATAAGATGAACTATTGGGGCCACACGGGTAACTACAGTGACGTTCAAGTGCATGTGCCTCTTTACGTGTACATGCCAAATCGTCAACCAGAGCAAATTGATTACCGCACGACCCATTTTGACGTCGTGCCAACCATGATGAATACGCTGTTTGACGTTCAAGGCACAACTAGTTCATACAGTGTTGGTCATGACTTGTTTGATAGCTCTGCCCCTCGCGATTGGTATATTGCTGGCAGCTACTACAACTATGCATTGGTCGGCAAAGAATTGATGCTTGTGGTCAATCCTGGCGGGCACTCTCAGCAACTGAATCGCCAGTTAAAAGTCGAGAAAGAACAGAAAGTTCCTGTCGATATCATTCGTCATTCTCTGGATGAGATGTCGCGATTTTAACAAAAAAGGCTAGCGTCCAACATCGACGCCGATTGAAATAAAAAAGCCTCTTGGCTGTAAGACCAAGAGGCTTTTTCCTATCTGCTATTTAAGCGTGATGAGCGTGCATCAAGCGTGGCTGAATCAATAAGTTGTTGATGTACTGTAAAGCCACATAAGAGACAACAAATGTTGCCACAATCAACTCAAGACCAGCTAAGCCTCGCACTTGTTGAACATAGTGCGCAGCCCATCCTTGCAACTCCATCCAATTCGCCATTTTAAACAGCGCCGTCGCACCGATCCCCATCGGGAAAGTGAACGCCGCATAGCCTGGGCTAAATGGCAGTCTAAGCAATCTAAAAAATGCGAGGTAAATGATGGCTGTCATCAATACCGCGATACCAAATAGCATAGCGATGATCACTGGTGATGGTGTCGCAGTGACCGTTAAGTACCCAGCTAATGATAGACTTGCTGGCGCTGCCATGATTGCCATTGTTGGTTTCGCTGCATCCGGAATTTCATGGGTAAACATGAAACGGTAAATCATCATCGGCAACATGATCGCGTACGCCACCATACCAAACATCAATGCACCTTGTGCCACTGGTGCTAACATCGGGTTGCCAGAGAAAGACACATCCGCAACGATGATACCCACAGGCGGTACAAACCAACTAGGAACCATGTGGTGCAATTCAAAATCTTTGGCGCGATGGTAAACAAAGCTCACCAAGAACACGATGTGCAGAACCACTGCAATCAGCCAAAGCACATCACCAGCCAATGGGTAAAAATGGCCGAGAGAGTTCGATACCACCATAGTGCCCATCGCAAATGTCGGAACCACGCTGCCCACAACCGGATGAGCAAGATCTTGTCTCAATAGATGGTTATGTAGCAAAAACTTGGTTGCCAATATAACCAACAATACGCTCGCAATACCCGCACTAATCCACTGTCCGTAGCCATGTAATTCGGCGAAGTTTTCCCAACTCCAGCCTAAGCTTGCAATACCAAGAGCCAAACCCGCCATCGGAGTTGGTGCTCCCATTACTTTTGCTTTTGTTCTTTGAATCATGATGACCTCAACCAGACTCACTCTTGATGGAGCGTATAATACGCTTGCACTTCGTTCTGATATATCTAATTATTTAAAACAAACGTTCAAAATTACTTAACGGTGGGGTATGACAAGTCACATTTCTCTTAAACAACTGAAAGTGTTTACGACGATCACGCAGCACAAAACGCTCACAGCAGCTTCTGATAGTCTCTTTTTATCGAAAGCGGCAGTGAGCATGGCACTCTCAGAATTAGAAAAGCAGATCGGCCATCACTTGTTTGATCGTGTTAATAACCGACTAATTTTGAACCAAGAAGGTCAAAAACTGCTGCCACTGGCGGATGAATTACTCAACCGAGCCAAAGACATCGAGAGCATTTTCGATGGTGACCAAGCGCTATCGGGCCAACTTCGCATTGGTGCCAGCGACACCATTGGCAACCAACTCGCGCCCTATTTGCTTAGCGAATTTCGTCAGCAAACGAACCATCGTTCTCAAAGTCTGTTCATTTCTAACTCCGCACAAATCTGCGACATGCTGACCGATTACGAGTTAGATATAGCCCTCATTGAGGGCAAAACACTTCACCCTGAATTGCAGTCCACCCAGTTTAGCGAAGATGAAATGTGCGTGATTTGCGCGCCCGATTACCCAGCCGCGAACAAAGGGCCAGTAAACTTAACCGAGCTAGAAAACAGCGAATGGATATTACGAGAGGCGGGGTCTGGTTCACGCGAATTTTTTATGCGCGTTGTCGCGCCGCGCTTGGAACATTGGCATGAAGCTTTTCAGCTCAATACCACCGAAGCGTTGATCAACTCAGTATCGGCGGGGTTAGGCTTGGGCTGCTTGTCACGTTTGTCTGCAGAACCTGCTATTCGTGACGGTCGCGTGCAACTGCTCGACATGCCTTTAGATATGAAACGTCGCTTCTGGCTACTGGTTCACAAAGAGAAATACCAAAGCCCACTACTCAGAACGTTTATCGAATTTTGCCAAGATTGGGAACGACCAAATAACCTTTATCTAGAGAATACGCCCTCCAAGTGAAACGGAGATAGTTTAAATGCTGGTCAGTTAGTTGTACGTGTCTCTCATTCTTAGGCTTGTCGCTAGACTTAACTGGTCAAAAACTGTATAAAAAGCCAGTATCAATACACCAAGTTAGGGGACCAACCATGGCTGTAATCGTCAAGTACGTGGTAGAACGCAATGGAGAAGAGAAAATGACTTTTACCTCTAAAGCGGAAGCTGACGCATACGATAAAATGCTAGACATGGCAGACGAACTATTCACGCTGCTAGGTAAAAGTGAACTTCTAGAAGACGAAGGTAAGCAAGAAGATCTTGCGATGTACCTCGCTCAAAACAAAGAAGAAGTGCTTTACGCACTGGGTGCAAAACGCAAACCGGCACCAAAGAAAGCAAAAAAGCTTGAATCTGTAGAAGAAGACAAGCAAGAAGACGCTGCATAAGCCTCTCATTTGTTAAAGAAACGCCGCATCATGTGGCGTTTTTTATATCTGAAGGCACACATCATCATGGAAAGATCGCCCTTTCTTTCGAGCACAGCTACGACAAATCGCCTTCTTTCATTTCAACAAACACCTGCTAATTGACCACCTCACAACCACATTTCTCATCAGACAGACATATCTCCCAAAAGACAAAAGGTATCCATCTACAGACTTTATCTATTTCCCCTCTTTAAACTCCCTAGCACTCTCATTATGATGGCTGACAACTTAATTATTTCTTGTCAGTGAACAGACGAGACACAAGACTCAACACATGGAGATCAACTATGGCTTTCTTTTCTCTAGCCTTTGGTACAGCGACTAAAAACCGCGATGGCAAAATCATTGAAGCGTTTTTTCCAAACCCAGTTCTTAACCCAAATGAAGAGCTTGTTAACGCACTAGCAGCAGTAGCCGGTTACGAACAAGGCAACCAAGCTATCGAGATCTCTGCAGCACAAAGCGCAGAACTTGCGGCGGCTTTCGAAGCAAACGGCGATGCAGCAAACGCATCTTTCGCAACCAAAGCAGCAGAATCAGCACAGCCGCTTGTACTGGTTATCCTAGCTACGGATGAACAACCACAATCTGTTGCTGAAGGCTTCCTAAAACTTCAACTTATCTCCAACCGTCTAGTCAAGCCACACGGCACCGTACTGGATGGCATCTTCGGTCTACTACACAACATCGCATGGACTAACGAAGGTCCAATCGACCTACCTGAACTGGCTGAGCGTCAAATCGAAGCTCGCCTAGCTGGCCGTACGCTAAGCGTAGATTGCGTAGACAAGTTCCCTAAAATGGTGGACTACGTGGTTCCAACTGGCGTTCGTATCGCAGATACTTCTCGCGTACGTCTTGGTGCACACGTTGGCGAAGGCACAACGGTAATGCACGAAGGCTTCATCAACTTCAACGCGGGTACAACAGGCGTGAGCATGGTTGAAGGTCGTATCTCTGCTGGCGTAGTGGTTGGTAACGGCTCTGACATCGGCGGCGGCGCATCTATCATGGGTACGCTATCTGGCGGCGGCAAAGTTGTGGTTTCTATCGGTGAAAACTCTCTACTAGGCGCGAACGCAGGTCTTGGCTTCCCAATGGGTGACCGTTGTACTATCGAATCAGGTCTATACGTAACTGCTGGTTCAAAAGTGCGCATGCTAGATTCTGCTGGCCAAGAAGTAGAAGTAGTGAAAGCACGCGATCTTGCCGGTGTTTCTGACCTACTGTTCCGTCGTAACTCTGTAACAGGTCAAATCGAGTGTCTTGCAAACAAGAGCGCGGTTGAACTGAACAGCGAACTGCATAAAAACAACTAATAAGAATACCTAAATAACCTCGAGATGCTTGATTCAGCGAGGCTGACTTGGCTTGCAGGCGCGGCAACGAGTTGAAGACCTAGTTAATCTAAATCAAAGCTCGTTAACAAAGCATGAAAGCCAAGACAACTCGCCCTTTGGGAGCGTGTCACTATCACGATTCCCGCGTCAAATAACTTGAAAATAGCGAGCTATTTCACTTCGTCATTTGCCTTGAACTCGTATCAGTGACCACGCTCTGAACTGAGCATCTTGAAGTCATTTAGGTATTGCAGTGAATTAGCCCTACGAAAAATCCCCCAGCAGGAAACTGTTGGGGGATTTTTTAGCTTACAGCAAAATGCGTGATTACTGTTTTAAAAAGCTGACCGCTTTATCTGGGAAGTCAGTAAACAAACCATCCACCTTCACTTGGTTGTAGTACACATCCATCATGCCTTCAAAACTGTCCGTGTACGCTGGAATGCGTCCTGGATCGGCACGGAACGTGTATGGATGCACTTGCAAGCCAGCGTCTTTTGCAGCCTTCATCAACGGCTTAATGATGATGTTGTCTTTGGTTGACTTATCATCCACCAGCATCGGCTTCCAAGGTCCAATACCTTCGGCGTAACTCGCCACTTTCTTCATGCCGTCGGCTTCGAACATCCAATCATAGCTGTATGGTGTTGCTGTATCGCCTTTATACACCATAGTTTCGTTCCAGTCCGTGTAAGCCATAAGCTGAACGAGCTTTAAGTCCATGTCCATTGCAGGCATGAGCTCACTGTTGATGCGTTGAAGTTCATTCGCATCAAAACACTGCAAGTAGACTTTGTCGTCTTGCGAGCCGTAACCGTAATGCTTTAATACTTTAAGTACCGCTTTAGAAATGTCCTTACCTTCATGACGATGGAACCAAGGCGCTTTAATTTCTGGGTAAATACCGATGTCGTAACCCAACGTCTTGTTAAGTCCTTGGATCAGCTCAATCTCTTCAGCAAACGTCGGCACGGTAAAATCCGATTTCCACATTGGGAATCGTGTCGGATAACCAGCGACCTTATTACCTTTGTCATCGATATTAAAGCCTTCAGTTACTCGCAAGGATTTGATTTCCGCCAGTGTGAAATCAATCGCGTAATAACGGCCGTCTTTGCGCGCACGATCAGGAAAACGCTCCGCAACATCCGTTACACGATCGAGATAATGGTCATGCAACACTACCAACTGGTCGTCTTTCGTCATTACCACATCTTGCTCTATGTAGTCAGGTTTCATTGCGTAAGCAAGCGCTTTGGCTTCTAGCGTGTGTTCAGGCAAGTAACCCGATGCGCCACGGTGTGCAATTACAAGTGGTTTTGCAATCGCACCAGCTGAGAGGCTAAGTGCTAAAAAAGTAAGACATACTGACTTTGTTTTCATTGTTATTTCCTTGATAAAGCGAAGAGGCAGTATTCCACTGCCTCTTTAAATAAATATTACGCTAGCGCTTCCTTTTCGCGCTCTTTTTGCTCGTGGTGCGCACGCTCACCTAAGAAGGCGTACATCAAACACACAATAGAAGTAATACAAGAACCCACTAAGATGATAAAGCCACCATCCCAGCCAAAGTGGTCTACCGTGTAGCCCAGAATCGCGTTTGCGGCAACTGCCCCACCTAAGTATCCAAATAAACCAGTAAGACCAGCAGCAGTACCAGCGGCTTTCTTCGGAGCGAGTTCAAGTGCGTACAAGCCAATCAGCATAACCGGACCATAGATTAGGAAGCCAATTGCAATCAGTGCCATCATGTCCACCATTGGGTTACCAGCAGGGTTAAACCAGTAAACCATCACTGCAACGGTCACTAGCACCATAAATAAGATGCCAGCAGGTGCGCGACGACCTTTAAACAGTTTGTCTGAAATCCAACCACACAATAACGTGCCTGGAATGCCGGCCCATTCGTATAAGAAGTAAGCCCATGACGATTTATCTACCGAGAAATCCTTCGCTTCTTTTAGGTAAACAGGTGCCCAGTCCAGTACGCCGTAGCGAATTAGGTAAACAAATGCGTTTGCAATTGCAATCGACCAAAGCAGCTTGTTGTTGAATACATACTTAAAGAAGATTTCCTTGGCTGTCATTTCTTGTTCATGCGACTTGTCATAGTCATCAGGATAATCGTCTTTATACTCTTCGATCGGTGGCAAACCACAAGATTGAGGCGTATCGCGAACCGTCATCCAAACAAACACAGCAACCAACGTGGCGAAAAATGCAGGAACATAAAATGCAGTGCGCCAATCATCGTTAAATGCCCACAGGCCAAGAATAAATAGTGGACCAATCAAACCGCCACCCACGTTGTGTGCCACGTTCCAAACCGAAACGATCTCACCACGCTCTTTACGTGACCACCAGTGCACCATGGTTCGTCCACATGCGGGCCACCCCATGCCTTGGAACCAACCGTTCAAGAAAAGCAAAATGAACATCGCAGTGACGCTGCCAGTCGCCCATGGCATAAAGCCAAAGCAAAACATCACTAATGCAGACATCAACAGGCCGCCACTTAGGAAGTAGCGAGGGTTGGAACGGTCAGATACGCTGCCCATTAGAAATTTAGAGAGACCATATGCAATGGAAACAGCTGCCAGCGCGACACCTAAGTCACCGCGGCTAAAGCCTTGCTCGATAAGATAAGGCATCGCCAAACTGAAGTTTTTACGAACCAAATAGTAACCGGCGTAGCCAACAAATATACCGATAAAGAGTTGCCAACGGAGGCGAGAGTAGGTGCTATCGATACTGCCTGGGGACAGACGATCAATGTGCGCCTTAGGTTTGAATATTCCAAACATAGGAACCTCATTATTTTGTATGCGATGGTAAAAAAACACAAAAGGAGCGAACGAAACAAAAAAATCTTCGTTCGAAAGTTCATGAATTGTATTGAGTTAGGATTTTATTTCTGTGACAAATGTTGCACATGAATTAAATATAAGTAAATACAGTAAATTAGAGCGCATTAATTAGACCATCGTTCAACTTTACTCATAATTAGTTAATATGAAACTGATGTTTCAACCTCTCATTTGAGCATTCCAATTCGAAACCAATGAAACAAAGGCTCGAATAAGAACACAAATTAACCGTAAAAAGGGTGTTTCACATCCATCCTTGTTACGCGAAACCACTAAATAACTAAAAAGATGAAAAATGTTCGCGCTTAGTATCAAACGAAATAACAAAACTAATGTTATCTGAACTCAAACCTAGACAGTGATTCACGAACACAAGACATAAACCGCGTTTATTTTCCTCTCCATTTTCATAATTAACACTAATTTGGATAACAAGTTCCTCTCGAGATATAAATATTGCAACGCATTTTCTTATATCACCGCTAGTCCTTGATGTACTTGACCTCACCTTACCTCTTTAGGGTTAATTACTACGCAAAATCTGAGTAATAAATCCCCAAGCACGTAGCAGCTTCACAAAACTCCTCTTACCAGTTGTGCATTCTTTTTCACATCGGTAATTTGAGCGCTTCCAAAACACACTTCGTAGCAAAGAAATTCTTTTCGTTGTTTTCTTTTTCGATTAAAAGATGCGCCATTTAACAAAAACGAAGACTTTGATTAACAATTTTATGCTCAAACGCTCATTTTTAACGCGCGTTTGTTTTCGCAAACGTTTATATGTGCACAATAGTATCGTGCTAGACAGGCAAAAATGATCAAAGGACTTTTAACATGACAACGAACAAACACCCCTCTCTGCTCGGAGAATGTTTGGCCGAGTTTATCGGTACAGGACTACTTATCTTCTTCGGCGTAGGCTGTGTCGCAGCCTTAGTTCTAACAGGCGCATCATTTGGACAATGGGAAATCAGTATTGTATGGGGCCTAGGTGTCGCCATCGCTATTTACTGTACTGCCGGCGTTTCAGGCGCGCACATCAACCCAGCGGTAACCATCGCACTCGCTATGTTCCATGGTTTTGATAAGGCGAAAGTGGTGCCATACATCATCGCCCAAATGCTTGGCGCATTCTGCTCTGCTGCGTTGGTTTACAGCTTATACAGCAACCTTTTCACCGACTACGAAATCGCACATAACTTCGTCCGCAGTAGCCAAGATGCACTAGCAACCGCTGGTATCTTCTCAACCTATCCACATGCTTCCCTCTCTTTCTTTGGCGCTTTTGCTGTGGAATTCGTTATCACTGCCGTGCTGATGTTTGCGATTTTGGCTTTGGGCGATGAAAATAACGGCGCTGCACGAGGTGCAATGAACCCGCTGTTAATCGGTATTTTGATTGCCGTGATCGGTGGTTCTCTTGGTCCACTAACTGGCTTCGCGATGAACCCTGCGCGCGACTTTGGACCGAAACTGTTCGCTTACTTCGCAGGCTGGGATTACGCTCTGACAGGTGCTAAAGACATTCCTTACTTTATCGTGCCTTTACTTGCTCCGATTGCAGGTGCGTGTTTTGGTGGTTGGTTGTATCCAAAAGCGATTGCGGCTTACCTTCCACAACAAGGCCACGGCTGTACAATTCCAAACCAATGTGAGACGGAAGAAGAAACAGAAGAAGCTAGAGCTTAAAACTGACGCAACTCGAACATTTACTAAAATATAAATAACGAAACAAAAGGATTCTTACCATGACTGAGCAAAAATACATTGTTGCCCTAGACCAAGGTACGACAAGCTCTCGCGCAGTAATTCTTGATCATGACGCGAACATCGTAAGCGTCGCACAGCGCGAATTTACTCAGATTTATCCAGAGGCAGGTTGGGTAGAACATGACCCAATGGAAATCTGGGCAACACAAAGCTCTACGTTGGTAGAAGCTCTAGCTAAGTCTGGCATCCGTAGCGACCAATTGGCGGCTATCGGTATTACTAACCAGCGTGAAACCACCATCGTCTGGAATAAAGAAACAGGCAAACCCGTTTACAATGCGATCGTATGGCAATGTCGCCGTACTGCTGACATCTGTGAAGATTTAAAAGCGCGTGGTCTAGAAAACTACGTACGTGACAACACTGGTTTGGTGCTTGACCCTTACTTCTCAGGTACCAAAGTGAAATGGATTCTGGACAACGTTGAAGGCGCGCGCGAAGACGCAGAAGCTGGCAAGCTGTTGTTCGGTACCGTCGATACTTGGTTAGTTTGGAAGATGACTCAAGGCCGCGTTCACGTGACCGACTACACTAACGCATCGCGTACCATGCTATTTAACATCAACGATCTATGTTGGGATCAGAAAATGTTAGATGAGCTTGGTATCCCAGCGTCTATGATGCCAGAAGTGAAACGCTCATCGGAAGTTTACGGTAAGACTAACATTGGTGGTAAAGGCGGTACTCGTATTCCTATTTCTGGTATTGCTGGTGACCAACAAGCTGCGCTTTACGGCCAAATGTGTGTTGAAGCGGGTCAGGCGAAAAACACTTACGGCACGGGTTGTTTCTTGCTAATGAATACGGGCCAAGAAAAAGTCACTTCGACGCACGGCCTACTGACAACTTTGGCTTGTGGTCCGAAAGGTGAGCCTGCTTATGCACTTGAAGGTGCCGTATTCATGGGTGGTGCTTCTATCCAATGGCTACGTGATGAATTAAAAATCCTAAACGGTGCAGAAGACTCTGAATACTTCGCAACCAAAGTGGATACCTCAAACGGCGTTTATGTCGTGCCTGCCTTTACTGGTTTAGGCGCACCATACTGGGATGCCTACGCACGTGGCACGATTGTCGGCCTTACTCGCGGCGTGAACTCAAACCACATTATCCGTGCGACTTTGGAAGGCATCGCTTACCAAACTCGTGACGTACTGGATGCGATGCAAGCCGACTCAGGTATTAAACTTGCGAATCTTCGCGTCGATGGCGGTGCGGTAGCGAACAACTTCCTAATGCAGTTCCAATCAGATGTATTGAATACAGAAGTACACCGCCCTCAAGTAACAGAGGTTACCGCTCTTGGTGCAGCCTACCTTGCAGGTCTTGCCGTGGGTTACTGGGACAGCATTGACGAGTTGCAGAATAAAGCGGTGCTTGATCGCACGTTTGAGCCGCACGATGATGAAGAAAAGCGCAATCGTCGTTACAAGGGTTGGAAACGCGCAGTGAAATGTGCGCAAACCTGGTCTGAGCTTCACGACGAAGAAGATTAATCTCACCTCCATACGAAAAAAGAAGCGCCATTTGTGCGCTCTTTTTTGTCGCTTTGCCCCTGATTCCTGAACTCGCTTACTTCTCACAACGCGCAAATTCGAGCACAATAGAGCTTCGAATTTGAAGCATTGGCCGTTACCAATGCACAAAGGAGTGGTAAGTGAAGCAAATACCTCGACACCAACAGATTGTTGAGTTGGTGAAAAACAAGGCTATGTCAGCACGGATGAGTTGGTAGAAAGATTCAATGTCAGCCCACAAACCATCCGACGCGATCTCAATGAACTCGCCGACGACAACAAAATTCGTCGTTATCACGGTGGTGCAACCATCCCTCTCAGTTCTGAAAACACATCTTACAACACGCGTAAAGCGCTCAACTTCAATGAAAAAGATGTCATTGCAGACGAGGTGGTCAAGCACATTCCTGATGGCGCGACTCTATTTATTGATATCGGCACCACACCAGAAGCGGTTGCACGAGCGCTCAATAAAAACCATAAACAGCTACGCGTGGTTACCAACAATATCAACGTGGCAACCATTCTCTTCCCCAACCCAGAGATCAAAGTCATCTTAGCTGGCGGTGAAGTTCGAAGTCGCGATGGCGGCATTGTTGGAGAAGCCACTCTCGACTTCGTTAAACAGTTCCGTCTCGACTTTGGCATTCTTGGCATCAGTGGTATCGACTTTGATGGCTCGCTATTAGACTTTGATTACCACGAAGTCAGGGTCAAACAAGCGATCATCGACAACAGCCGCAGTGTATTTCTTGCCGTCGACCATACCAAGTTCGGGCGCAATGCCATGGTGAAGCTAGGCAATATCGCTCAGCTCAACATGATCTTTACCAACAAGCAGCCACCAGAAGAAATCTTGTCGATTTTAAAAGAAGCTTCAATTCCACTTGAAGTCGTTGAAGCGAACGAGACAAACTTCGAAAACGAGTAGTTCCAATCATTAATTTGCCTCTCAAATGACCTCTGTCTTAATTAGGCAGAGGTTTTTTTGTGCCTAAATCACACAAAACGCTCACAAACGAAAATAATAGATGATCACAAACGAAACCTAAGCTAGGATTAGATCATGTTCTAAAATGCTCGTTCGCTCACCAAGAGGTCAAATTTATGAGTATACAAAAAAATGCTTCCACTACTAGCTCATCCACTACCTTAGACTTGATCGTAATTGGTGGCGGCATTAACGGGGCTGGTATTGCGGCAGACGCAGCTGGCCGCGGTTTGAGTGTTGGCTTATACGAAGCAAATGACTTCGCGTCCGCTACTTCTTCGGCAAGTTCTAAACTGATCCACGGCGGTTTACGCTACCTTGAACACTATGAGTTTCGTTTGGTTTCGGAAGCGCTCGCAGAACGTGAAGTTATTCTTCGCAAAGCGCCTCACGTTGCACTACCAATGCGTTTCCGTTTGCCTCATCGCCCATTCCTACGCCCAGCTTGGATGATTCGCTGTGGCCTATTCCTTTACGATAACTTGGGTAAACGTACGACTCTACCAGGCAGCAAAACCGTTAACTTAGCGAAATCGGGCTTGCTAAAACCAGAAATGAAAACCGGTTTCGAATACTCTGACTGTTGGGTTGATGACGCGCGTTTAGTATTACTTAACGTTCTGGCTGCTCGCGAAAACCATGCAGAAGTGCGTAACTACTGCCGCGTAGAAAAAGCACACCGTGAAGGTGGTATCTGGCATGTCACGATTCATGACGTGATGACAGACCAACGTTTCGAACGCAAAGCAAAAGCACTAGTAAACGCAGCTGGCCCTTGGGTAAAACAGTTCTTTGATGATGGATTAGAGCAAGCCTCTCCTCGTAACATTCGCTTAATCAAAGGCTCGCACATCGTTGTTCCTCGTATCCACAACGAACCGCAAGCCTACATTCTTCAAAACAAAGACAACCGCATCGTATTTATGATTCCTTACTTAGATAAGTTCTCAATCATTGGTACAACAGATGTGGAATACAAAGGTGACCCACGCGAAGTGGCAATCTCAGATGACGAAGTCGATTACCTCATCGACATCGTAAACCAACACTTTGTCCACCAGCTGACTCGCGAAGATGTGGTTTGGACATACAGCGGTGTTCGTCCTTTATGTGACGATGAATCTGACTCTCCGCAAGCGATCACACGAGACTACACGCTAGAACTCGATGCGGAATACGACCATGCACCTCTGCTTTCTGTCTTTGGTGGTAAGCTGACGACCTACCGTAAACTGGGTGAAGCGGCAATGAAAAAGCTGGCTCCTTTCCTACCAGAGATGGGAAGCGACTGGACGGCAAATCAAACCCTACCTGGTGGTAACTTCAGCTGTAGTCGTGAACAATTAGCTAAACAAATTCATGCTAAATACGCTTGGGCGCCAGAAGCATTGATTCTTCGTTACGTAACACAATTTGGTACCCAAACGTGGAACTTAATGGAAGGCACAGCAAGCGAAGCTGACCTTGGACACGCGTTCTCATCGCAAGCCGGCGGTGTTTACCAACGTGAGATCGACTACTTAATGAACCATGAAATGGCAATGACCGATGAAGACATTTTGTGGCGTCGTACCAAGCTTGGTCTGTACATGAACGATGAAGAAAAGCAGGCTTTATCGGACTATTTAAAAGAAAAGCTACAGCAGAAAGTGGTTAATCTTTCTCAAGTTGGCTAACTGCTCCTCCCCTCCCTACTAGAAAGCCTGCCTCGTTGCAGGCTTTTTTATTTTGCTGTTTTTACACCACACTTTGGCTTGCTTCACTTGATTACAAATAAGAGCAACTATTCATAGACATTTAGCGTTAAATGCAATCATACTCATTTAAATAATTACCCCTGAATAACTTCATGGCGCTAGGTTCAGAACGTTATACTGATGCACTTCCCGGAAAATAATGCAGCGGAAGAGCACAGGCTCTTTCCGAGTTATTTGGGGAAAGGCTCAGACAAGGAAAAGAAAATGGGTTTTATGATTGAACATTGGGATTTTTCAACCCCAGAAGCAACTCAGCAATCCACAACGGCGGAGCAGATTCAAGCCAAACATTGGTACCATTGTGAGCGGCTGCATCCCGATATTCGGGGCTGGCTAGAACAAAACCAAGTGCCACGTGCCACTGTTGATCACCTGTTAGCCGACGAGAGCCGACCGTCTTTCCACCCTTTGGATGACGAGAACTTCATGTTGATTTTACGAGGCGTCAATATGAATGGCGATGCTTCACCAGAAGACATGCTCAGTATTCGAATTCTCTATTTTCAAGGCGCACTGATTTCAACACGTAAGATCCCATCGCGTGCCATCATGGAAATTCGTCAAGCATTGGCGGAACATAAAGGCCCGAAAAGCCTTGCTGGTTTACTTCATCAGATTATTGAAGGATTAAATAGCAAAATAGACGTTTACCTCGATACGATTGAAGAGACGTTAAACCAGTTTGATGTGAATGATGAATCGACGTACAAGCATATGGCGACTCAAAAAGCGCTTATCTCCATCAAACGTTTTATTCGCCCTCAGCGATATGCTATTCGAGATCTCGTTGAATCAGAGTCCGAGTTGGTGGCTTTAAGGCCCCATCAATATCGCTTCGCCCACAATAATATTACGCGCATAAATGAAACACTTGAGTTTTATCTTGGAGAAGTCGCTCTCTTTCAAGAAGAAATCAAACATCATCGTGACGAGAAAACTAATAAAAACAGTTATCTATTTACCTTAGTGGCGACTATTTTCTTGCCAACCAGCTTCCTTACAGGTTTGCTTGGCATCAACATTGGCGGTATGCCAGGCGTGGAATCTGCCATGGCGTTCACCTGGTTCTGTATCGCTTTAATTGTCATCTTTGCTCTAGAGTGGTGGCTATTCAAACGCTTGGGGTTCACGAATAAAGCGGACGACGAAGACGAATAAGCACTAATCCTATAAAGAACAAAAATCAAAAGAGGAGCGCGCGGCTCCTCTTTCTCTACTCACATTAGAGCCCTATCCGGGATGACCATCAACGCGAGGGGTAATAAGCATCACGCCAAAGCGCCAAACAAACAGGCCAAATGCGACAATCCACAATCCGCCACTGATATTAATCCACAGCATCATATTGGCAGGATCAAATATCACGGCAAAACTGCGAACCAAAGCTGCCGCGGTAATCGCCGCAAACGCAAGGCTCATGTTCGGACCTTTGTAGATCATTCGACCAGTATGTCCCATCGTCACGCGTGCGATCATCGCTAAAATCAAGCCGCCTAATGCACCTATCGCAAACAGGTGAATCAGGTTATGGTTGGCAAATGCATCTCCCCAAGTGCCTCGCAAAATTAAGCTTAGTGGCAAACACAAATACGCAGCATGCAGCGACCACACTAAAGGCTCGCTCAGGGTTAACCAAGGTTTCCAGCGAACAAAACGCACCAACTGAGCAACTCCTGCAAACAGCATCAACGGATTACCTAGTTCTGCAAACGTCACAGGGAAAAAGCTCAGCACAAATAGCATTACCAACGGCAAGTTCGCGAACCACTCTAACCAAGCCAATGGTTGCGCTTTTTCGAAATTAAATCGACGCGCAGTAAAGAATGGAATCACACGCCCGCCCATGACCGACAGCAACAACGTAAACCACCACAACATCGCCTGCCATACAGCAGAAGAGCTAAACGGCGGCATGCCTTTTATTGTTGCGTAGCTTGCAAAGTTCGCAAAAATGGCCAAAAGAAACAGCGGCACAAAAAACAGATTACGCCAACCTTTGGCTCGATAAACACGAATGCCTACCTCATAGGCAACAAACAACAAAAATACCGCTTCAATGCTGCTGGTTAACCATAACGGCGCTGGCGTCCAGAGCAATATTCTAGGTGCCAACCACAAGCCAAATAAGATCAAAAGCGTGTAATGCTTGGTGCCATTAATGCCAGTCCAGTTTTGTACCGCGGTCAGTACAAAACCAACCACAATCGCCATCGAAAAGCCGAACAACATTTCATGAACGTGCCACCATAATGCCGGTACAGTTAATGCGTTTGGCTGTCCGCTTTGGAACATCCACACCCACAACGCGATCGCAACAATGGCGTAAATCGACCCAAACAGAAAAAACGGCCGAAAGCCTAATCGCAGCCATGCGGGGATTTTTTCTTCCACTTTTTTATCGGTGATATTCAGCATTATCTTGCCCTCAAGCGTCTCTCGATGCTGGTTAACTCAACTACAATATTGATGCTACCATAAACATGTATAAAAAATACATGTTAATAGTTAAGATTATACTTAAGAGGTAAAGTTGTGCTTCAGAGGCGGGTTAGGTATAAACGGTGAGAGACACAACCATCAGTTAAGGGATGCAACGAAGATGTACATATTTGGCTATGGCAGTTTGATTAATTCTGCGTCACGTAAGTTAACCGGACAAACGGGAGAAGCCATTCCCGTCATTGCTCATGGACTGGTGCGCTACTGGGGAAAGATTGATGACAGCTACACTCTGTCTCCTCTGGTTGTAAACCAAGGCGATGGGCAGGTCAACGGCGTTTTACTCGAAGTGAATGAAGAAGCTCTCGCAGAATTCGATCGCCGTGAGCGTGGTTATCATCGTATTCAAATTCAGCCAGATCAAATCGAAACGGACGCGAACTTTAACCAAGAACATAGCATCTGGGTTTACGTAAAAGACGAGCCATTACCACCGTGCGTAAAAAGCCCAATCATGCAAAGCTATGTCGATACCGTGCTAGCAGGTTGCTTAGAAGTATCTCATGCGTTTGCAGAGCATTTTGTGCGTCACACCATTGGCTGGCAACACGCAAAAGAAAATGACCGCCACCAACCTAAATATGGCAACCTTGCAGGCGTGCAAGAGCATCATTACGAGTTGATTGATAATCTAATCAAAAAAGGAGCCTAACGGCTCCTTTTTAGTATCTATGTTTTGCTTATGCGAGCTTAAAACTTGTAATCAACGCCAACGTACAGGCTGTCAAAATCAAATTCAAGATCGCCACCACCTTCAACATCGATGGTTACTGTAGAAGCACGGTAGCCACCAGAAACAACCAGACCTGAAGCAAATTCATAACCCACTTCAGCACCATAGTTAAAGCCAGCATCGCTACCATCAGTCTTACCAGTGAGACCAGAAAGGTTTGATTTTGCCTCTAAATCAACCCCCGTTACACCTAGACCAACAACAGCACCAACATAAAAACCAGTGCCAGAGAATTGGTACTTAGGTTTAGCATTAAGGTTGAATGAATAACCTTCAACAGTAGCTTCTAACCAATTACCCGCGCCCGATGCTTTTTCTTCGAAGCTACCGTAGTAAATGTACTCACCTTCTAAAGCCAATTTGAAGTTTTCTGAATATTGCAGCTCTTTACCTACCGCAATACCCAAACCTGTAGCTGAAGAGCTGTAAGAGTGACCTTCAACTTCAAGATCAGAGTTAAGAATATCTGCGCCAACATACCAGTTACCTTTTGCTTGAACTGACGCTGAAGCAACCACTGCACCTAAAGCCAATAATGGCAATACTTTTTTCATTATAATTTCCTATTTTTTTCATACTGTTAAACAGTTTTTAAAGCGCGGAGATTATAAATAGAGTTGAATATATTCCTATTGATTTATTTATAAAATGAGACACAAAACATAAACACGAACAATAAAACGTTTGCTTGATTAAACTCTAAACAATTCTCACCCCAGTCGGCATCGCTCTTTCTGGCGTAAGCAACACACTTTCGGATTCATCATCCGTTTCTGCGCACAACAACATACATTCTGAGGTTTCGCCGCGCATTTTGGCTTTGGCAAGATTACACAACACGACCACTTGTTTGCCCATCAACTCTTCCTCGGTGTAATAAGGCACTAAGCTGGTTACGGTTTGCAGTGTTTTTTCACCGATATCAATTTGCACAATATACAGCTTGTCTGCATTTTGATGACGAGCCACTTCAATGATTTTTCCGGTACGAATTTCTAATTTGGCAAAATCAGAGTAAGCGATAGTTTCCATAATTAAAACCTCAGTAAAGTTTTACTAAAAAGATAACGTTTACACTATCAGTAAGCTTAATAAATACAAGTGGTAAAGATCTCATTTCCGAAAGCAAATCCCCTATCAAATTGCACTTATTACACAATGGGTGTTTAATACTTCCAGTCAAAATTTTTAGCCACTAAAGGTTCTATATGGCAACGATCAAGGATGTCGCGAAAGAAGCCGGTGTTTCGGTCGCAACGGTTTCTCGCGTGATCAACAAGTCCCCAAAAGCCAGTCAATCATCGGTAGAGTCGGTCACCAAAGCAATGAGCAAATTGGGTTACAGACCCAATGCCGCAGCTCGTGCACTGGTGAGCCAAAGCACAAATACCATGGGTGTGTTGGTGAGTGATGTGTCCGATCCTTTCTTCGGCACGCTGGTCAAATCCGTCGATAATATCGCGCGCGAAAATGGCAAACATATCTTGATTGGCAACGGGTATCACAATCCAGATGATGAGCGTCAAGCCCTAGAATTGCTGATCAACAGCCGTTGCGATGCAATAGTCATCCACTCGAAAGGATTATCTGATGAGGAGCTAATTGGCTATGCCCAAGAGGTGAAAGGTATGGTGCTTATCAATCGTCATATCCCAGAACTGGCCGAACGCTGTATTTCCCTTGATAACCGCAAGGGGGCATTCCTCGCGACAGAATATTTAATTCGTCACGGACATCGCAAAATCGCTTGCATTGCCTCATCCCACGATATCGAAGATACCGATGAGCGCTTGCAAGGTTACCAAGCCGCATTGAAAGAACATGGTATTGAACTCTCCAAAAGCTACATCGAATACGGTGAGCCCAACAGTGATGGTGGCGAAGTTGCGATGACTAACCTGTTAACCAAATCTTTGGAGATTACTGGAGTAGTGGCCTACAACGACTACATGGCCGCTGGCGCACTGGCAGCGTTGGATCAAAATGGCATTGACGTACCAAATAAGGTATCTATGGTCGGGTTCGATGATGGCTTAATCGCCCGCTTTGTTCACCCTAGCTTGACTACTATTCGCTACCCAATCGAGATGATGGCAGAACGCGCCGCCCGTTTGGCTTTGGCGCTGTCTCGTGACGAAAAAGTAGAAGATGAAACCATTATTTTTAGCCCAACTTTAGTACGAAGAAATTCTGTTGAGCGTTGTTGATGGTGGATAACCTGTAAATTGAAAACGAAAGCCCACTCAGGTTATTGAGCAGGCTTTTTCTTTGAGCACTTGTCGAGACGATATGGATTCTAGCTCAAGACTTCGTTCGGTTTTGCAGACTTCACGTCAACGCCTTCCGCAAACTCACCACGCTGTAATTTTTCTCGTAAAATCGCGTGTTGGTCTTCGGTAAATGTGTAGCGAGACATAATGAAAATGCGCACTAGAGCTCCCAATGCCGGTAACAACGCAATACAGAAGAACATACCACTGAGCGCGGTTTCCGTTTGCGCCGCATTTGGTACATAGCCAATCATCGTCAAGATAACCCCCGTTAAGCCGCCCGCTACTGCAACAGAGAGTTTGCCTGTAAAGGTCTGTCCCGAGAACGTGATCGCCGCGGTACGTTTGCCGCTGTGGTAGTAAGAGTACTCTACTGTGTCTGCAATCATGGCCGAGATAAGAGGGTTAGTCATCATAAAGATGCCTGTGATCACCGCTAACCACGCCATCACGACCGTTGGATTATCATAGCCAGTAAAATAGAACCCAATGCGAGCGATGATCTCTAAAACACACAGCGCAATAAAGATGTCACGTTTTTTGAAACGCTTTGTCAGCACTGGCGTAGCCAAACACGCAATCGCACTTACCAAAGTGATGGTACCAATCAAAGAGACTAACCCTGCGTCACCCATGTTGTATGTGAAGAAGAAAATGTATAAGCCATTCACCAGATTGAAGAACACATTCATGAAAAACGCTGCCAGAATAAAAAACAACGGCTTGTTTTTACGAACGGCTTGAAAGGTTTGTTTTAGCGTGACTTTTTCGCAGCTCTTCGTCGAGATGCGTTCTTTGGTGTTATAAAAACCGTTCAGCATGAAGAACAAACCCGCGATCATCAACACAATCACAGCTGGTAAGTAACCCTGATCTGCTCGGCCATCAGCGAAGTAAGCGCTCAGTTTCGGGAACACAACCAAAGTTGCACCAATACCTGCATTCACCCCTAACATGGCACAAGTTGCCGCTTTTGCTCGCTCTTGCGGTTCATCCGTCATAACAGAAGACATAGACCAAAACGGCACATCAGAAATTGTGTAAAGCGTACCCCAAAGAATGTAAGTGATACCGGCATACATCACTTTTGTCGATGTATCAGCATCGATGTTATAGAAAGCGGCAACCGTGACCAGAACAATCAGAACCGGCGTAAACAGCATGTAAGGGCGGAATTTACCAAAGCGAGAGTCTAACGTGTCCATGTATCCGGCAATGAGCGGATCGTTCACCGCATCCCACACACGAGCAATCAAAAAAATCGTACTCGCCGCAATTGGAGAAATGCCCAAAATATCGGTATAGAAATAAAGAATAAAAGAGCCGACTAGACCAAAGCTAAAGCACTGGCCTACCCCATAGCCGAAGTAAGACATCAGCTCCTTATTGGTGAGTTTGTTTTGTAGAGTAGTCATTGTTCACGTCTCAATTGATTTTATTGTAAATAAGAAACTGACCCATTTCTCAGAGTCGGCTCACAGGCAATTAATCCACTTCTGCGAGTGTTTTGATCAATTGCACTTCGCTTGCGTCATACGGCTGTCCTTGCTCATCAAGCAGATCGTGGAACCATTGACTCGCATAGTTTGCATCGCTACGTTTTATCTCTGGCCAAGGCAGATGCGTTTGTGTTTTTCCTTTCACTAATCCCCACTGGTAGCAACCAATGTTTTTCTGTTTAAAGACCGGAAGCTGTTCGTGCATGTACGATTGCGCATGACGAGCAAGCCACTCAGTACACATCATTGGTCGGTTGTAGCTTTCTACAATTTCAACGGCTTTATGGAACAGATCGAGTGGTAAGTAAGCGTGGAAAGTAATGATGTCCGATAGCTCCATCGCTTTGCGATCGGTTGGGTGTTCATAAATCGGTAGGCTTCGGTCAAGAATGCTTGGCGCATGCCAAGCGCCAACGGTGAGAGGCTGAGTTGGGTTTTCTTCACGTGCCCACTCAAACGCTTTTTCCATCAGCTCATGGCTAAAGATTTCCATTTCTTCGTCATAAGCGATCTCACCCGTGGTGGTGAAAATCATGCGGTTGGTTGGCTCGTTATAGAGATCCCAAATAACGATTCGAGGGTCATTTTTGTAGGTAGAGATGATGTCGCGAATATACGCTTCGACCTCACCCCACATAGATTTGTCCATCACCACATTGCGACCAGGACTTGCTGCTGCTTGGCTGTTGTGCAAATCCGGTACGGGCGCTTTTTGTTCACCAAGATAAGGATGGTCGCCCGAGAAACCGCAGTCATCCATCGGCGTGAGCATCACTTTGATTTGATTGCGTTCGCAGATATCCAGAAAGCGCTCAATTCGCGCATGTAAACCATCGCGATCCGCTTGCCAAACTATAAATGGTAAATTGGTACGTAAAGTGTTGTAACCCACATCATGCGCCCAAGCTAACTCTTGTTCCATCACCTCAGGTGCAAAAGATTCCGCTTGCCACATCTCATTCCAGTTAACCGCTGTGCGCGGTAAATAGTTAAAGCCGCGTAGCCAGCCATGCTCTTTTTGCCATTGCCACGCTTTCTCTTCCGACCATCTTTTCATCTTACTCACCTTAAAACTAAATTATTAACTAATAATATTAGCTAATATATTAATTAATAATTTAATGACTAGGTGCTCAAAGAATAAACGTGGTGAAAATCACAGCTTTTAAGTTGCTCTGACTTACTTTTGTGATCTTCATCTTTAAAGGATGATCCGAACTTAATCTTTAGCTAATATCTTTAGCTAACGAAATTAAGTAAAAGAACAGAATGGCTAAAAAAATCACCATGAGTGACATTGCGGCGGCGGCTGGCGTCTCTCAGTCGACCGTATCGCTGGTATTGAATGGCTCAACTTCCGTAAAAATCGCGGAAGCGACCAAACGTAAAGTGCTCGAAACCGCAGAATCACTTGGCTACAAAAACAAAAAGGTTGCCCATGCTTTGGGACGCCCTAAAAAGATCGCATTGGTGATCAATGGCTTAACCAGTTATGACCCATTTATCGATGCCATCAATGCAGCGAGAGAAGAAGCGTGGTCGAACGACTACATATTGGTGACGTTCAATTACAGCCATGATGAAGTGTTGGCAAGCAAGATTGAGTCGGAGATCAACGGCGGTGATTACGCAGGTTTGGTTTACGCATCCAGTATGACGCGAGAGTTGGAGCAGCAACGCGTCACAACTTCCTTACCGACTGTGCTGCTGAACTGCACCAACGAAGAACACACCGAAACGCCAAGTATTTTGCCGGCCGATATGATTGGAGCTTACAAAGCAGTTTCACACCTCACAGCGCAAGGTTATCGTCGCATTGCCATGCTGTCTGGTGAAAGTTGGATGCTAGCCAGTAAGCAACGTGCCGATGGTTATCGTCAGGCTCTCATTGATGCAGACATCATTCCTAACTCAGAGTATTTAGTCGATGCAAACTGGTCGCTAAAAGAAGCGCACCAGCAAACACTGTCTCTACTGAATATGGAGCAGCCGCCGGAAGCGATTTTCTGTGGCAGCGACTATATGGCAATGGGGTGCTACCAAGCGATAGCGGAGTTGGGGTTGAAGATTCCTCAGGATGTTGCCGTTGTCGGTTACGATAATCAGCAAATCGCCTCTGAAAGCTTCCCAGCATTAACGTCGGTTGAACTGCCCTACTCAGACATGGGTAAACTCGCAATCGAATCGTTGATGGCACTGATTGAAGGGCAGCCGTTGCTTTCTAACAAACGCAAAGTAGAGGGTGAGCTCATCGTTCGAACCTCTTCGACAAAAACAAAAAAGGTGGGCATGTAGCCCACCATAACACCCAAAGTCGTTGGAGTTGCAGCATCGCTGCCGCTGCAAGTTCAAAGGGTAGAAGTGCTATCTAAAATTCAAACTGATAAGTAGTTTGATGCTGATAGCAATCCCCAGAGCTCAACACCCCATTGTTGAGTCCCCATTCTGGTTTGTTTGGCCCGTCTGGAAAGTACTGCGTTTCCAATGCTAGGCCGTCATAGCGTTCGTAAGTTTTACTTGCACCTGGCGTACCGGCTAAGAAATTACCTGAATAAAACTGGATGGCAGGCTTGGTGGTTTTCACTTTCATCACCACATCTTCTTTTGGTGCAATTAAAACCGCAGCGACAGACACGCCATCGGTCACTTCAGGCATGAAGACAAAGGCGTGATCGTAGCCACCAGCAGTTTTCTGATCTTGCTCGGCAAGAAATTCTTGGCCAATCGATTTTGGCTCGGTGAAGTCGAAACTGGTACCCGAAACTGGCTTTTGTTCACCAGAAGGAATTAACCCCGCATCCGTTGGCAAGTAATGCCCAGCATTGAGCTGTAAAGTATGATCCAAACTTTTCGCGCGGCTCGCCTCACCAGCCAAGTTAAAGTAGGCGTGATTGGTTAAATTCACGGGCGATGTTTTGTCGGTCTTAGCATCATAGGAGATAGCTAGTTCATTCTCGTCAGTGAGCGTGTACGTCACCTTCACATCGAGGTTTCCCGGACAGCCTTGGTCACCGTCCGGGGAGCGAAGTGAAAAAGTGACCTGTTGATCATTTTGCTCTTCAACCTTCCAGCGGCGTTTATCAAACCCTTCCAGCCCACCGTGCAGTGAGTTTTCACCGTTATTGATACCAAGTTGATACTTCTCTCCGTCTATCTCAAACTGCCCTTTCGCAATTCGGTTAGCAAAGCGGCCAACAATGGAACCGAAGTAAGCGTCTTGCTTCATGTGTTCAGCCATATTTGGTGAGCGCAACAACACTTCACGGTTTTCACCATTTACCGGTAATGTGCAACTCAACCACGTCGCACCGATATCCATAAACGACGCTGTCATACCATTCGCGTTGGTCAAATGAATCAGATTCGCAGTTTGGCCATCAAACGACGGCGTTTGCGCCATCGCTTGTTCTAGTTGTTGAAAATAGGCTTTCATCATCATTCCTTACAGCACTTCAACCAAACCCGCACCATTTTTGGCTTGGCAAACATAAATCGACTCTTTTAAGCCCGTAGCTGCTTGGTACTTCACTTCAACTGCCGCTTTCACGTCATCAACCAGTGCTGGCGGTACAAGTGCCACGATGCAACCACCAAAGCCACCGCCAGTCATGCGCACGCCGCCTTGATCGCCAATCACCTCTTTGGCTATCTCCACCAGCGTATCGATTTCTTTTACCGTGATTTCGAAATCATCGCGCATCGATGCATGAGACTCGGCCATCAGCTCGCCCATACGCTTCATGTCGTGTGCTCGTAGCGCTTGCGCCGCTTCCACAGTACGATCATTTTCTGTGATGACATGACGGGCACGTTTTGCCACCATTTCATCCAGCTCAGCGACTTTCTCGTTGAACTGCTCAATCGTCACATCACGCAAAGCTTTCACACCGAAAATACGTGCCGCTTCTTCACATTGCTGACGACGAGTGTTGTATTCACTGTCGACCAAACCACGCTTTTTGTTCGAGTTGATGATCACGACTGCCATGTCTTCTGGCATAGAGACCGCTTCAGTTTCAAGGCTACGGCAATCTAATAGCATCGCATGATTTTCACGCCCTTCCGCTGAAATCATTTGATCCATGATGCCACAGTTGCAACCGACGAATTCGTTCTCAGCTTGCTGACCGTTTAACGCAATTTCGGCTTGGCTGATCTCAAGATTGAACAGCACTTTGAACGTCTGGCCAATCACCACTTCCAACGCCGCCGATGAGCTCAAACCCGCGCCTTGAGGCACGTTGCCGCTGACTGAAATATCCGCCCCAGTAAACTGGTAGCCGCGCGCTAGAAGACACTTCACCACGCCGCGAATGTAGTTCGCCCACATTTTGTCTTGCTGGAAGGTAATGGCTTGCGTGATATCGAATTCGTCCACTGCGTTGCCGTAATCGACCGCAACCACACGCACGATATTGTCTTCACGCTTTGCCGCCGCCACGACCGTTTGGTAGTTAATGGCACACGGTAGGACAAAACCATCGTTGTAATCGGTGTGCTCACCAATCAAGTTCACACGACCAGGCGCTTGAATAATATGGCTAGGTGCGTAGCCCAACACTGGCTCAAATGACGCTTTCACATTTTGGATAAGTTCAGACATAGGGACGTTCTCTTAAAATAATAATTTGTGTGGGATAGCGCGTTGAGCCTAACTTTCTATCTGTAAAGTCGCGCTATCCCGTTATTCGTAATCAATCCAATTTAAAGACTTAGCATTCTTTGTAGTGGACATCACTCACATCACGCAGACGCTGCGCCGCTTGCTCTGCGGTGAGGTCACGTTGGCTTTCTGCCAGCATTTCGTAGCCCACCATGAACTTACGAACCGTGGCACTGCGCAGTAGTGGCGGATAAAAAAGTGCATGAAGCTGCCAATGGTCGATGTCTGTGCCTTGGTCAAAAAACGGCGCGTAGTGCCAGCCCATTGAATATGGGAATGAGCATTGGAATAAATTGTCGTAACGGCTGGTCAGCTTCTTGATCGCTCGCGCTAAATCGTCTCGTTGCTCATCGCTGAGTTCGCTCATGCGACGAATGTGCGTTTTCGGCAGCAACATGGTTTCGAACGGCCAAGCAGCCCAGTAAGGCACCACCGCCAACCAGTGTTCGGTTTCCACCACGATGCGTGAGCCGTCTTTGAGTTCCGCTTGTACGTAATCCACCAGCAAGTTGCTGCCGCGTTCTTGGTAGTAGGCTTTTAGGTTGTGCTCTTTACGCTCGATTTCATTTGGTAAGAAACTGTTCGCCCAGATTTGACCGTGTGGATGCGGCTGAGAACAGCCCATGGTCTCACCCTTGTTTTCGAACGCCTGAACCCAAACGTACTCTTTGCCGAGCTCTTCAATTTGCTCATTCCATGTATCAATCACGCCACGAATATTATCCACAGGCAGCTCCGGTAAGGTTTTGCTGTGATCTGGCGAGAAGCAAATCACTCGGCTCAAACCACGCACGCCTTGCGTTTTGAATAGCGGGTTGTTTGACTCCGGTGCATCTGGTGAATCCACCATCAGCGCAGCAAAATCGTTATTAAACACATAGGTGCCTTGGTAATCTGGATTAACATCGCCAGAGATACGTTCGTTGGTTGGACAAAGGAAACATTTACCGTCATAGCTTGGTAGCTCATCCAATGCGGGCTTTTCATCTGCGCCGCTCCAAGGGCGTTTTGCACGGTGAGGTGAAACCAAAATCCATTGCCCAGTCAGAGGGTTGTAACGGCGGTGTGGATGATCCACTGGGTTAAATTCGACATTCGACATGTTACTTACTCAACTTTTAAGAATTCTTTCATCTGCATTTCTCAATGGAATTGGAAAGTGCAGACAATAATGCGGCGACGTAAACTACGCAGGGGAATAGCCATTGGGATTTTTTGACTGCCAGTTCCACGTATCGGCGGTCATTTCAGCTACCGTGCGTGTTGCTTTCCAGCCTAGTTCACGCTCGGCTTTTTCCGTGCTTGCCCAACATTCAGCAATATCCCCAGGACGACGCGGGCATAACTCGTAAGGCACTGGTTTACCGCAAGCGGTCGCGAACGCATCCACCATCTCAAGTACGCTCGAGCCTTTACCTGTACCTAAGTTGTAAATGTGCAAACCCGATTTCTCACCCACCGATTTCAAAGCCGCAATATGGCCGTCGGCCAGATCCATCACATGGATGTAATCACGTACGCCAGTGCCGTCAGGGGTTGGATAGTCGCTACCGAATACCGCGAGTTTTTCTCGGCGGCCAACAGCGACTTGGGCGATAAATGGCATCAGGTTATTGGGAATTCCTTGTGGGTCTTCCCCCATGCTGCCCGATGGGTGCGCGCCAACTGGGTTGAAGTAACGTAGTAAGGTGATGCTCCAGTCGTTTTCAGCATGGAACAGATCGCTTAAGCATTGCTCCACCATATATTTGCTGCGTCCGTATGGATTGGTGGTTGCGCCTGTTGGTGAATCTTCCGTAATCGGCACTATTTCAGGGTCACCGTAAACCGTTGCCGATGAACTGAATACGATGCTTTTCACGCCCGCTTTACGCATGCTGCGCGCTAACACCAATGAGCCATTGACGTTGTTGTCGTAGTACTCAAGTGGTTTTGCCACCGATTCGCCAACTGCTTTGAGGCCAGCAAAGTGGATCACGGCTTGGATGTCGTGCTGCGCGAATACCGTATCCAAAAAGGCTTCGTCACGGATGTCACCTTGGTGGAACGCAGGCTGTTTGCCAGTCAGCGCTTCAATACGGTTTAACACGTCCAGTTTGGCGTTACACAAGTTGTCGACGATGATAGGTTCCATTCCCGCTTCAATCATCTGAACGCAAGTGTGACTACCGATGTATCCCATACCGCCTGTGACAAGAACTTTCACTTTTGCTTCTCCACGTTTGCTGCTTTCTGTTCATACCTCACTCTGATGCGCTAAAAGCCAATCGCCATTGCATCGAATCGGTACGCCCATTTCTTAACTGGCTAAAAGTCTAGCAACCAATCTCGATCCAGATCCGTGATCGAATTCAAATTGTGTAAACGTTTCCACAAAATTACAAAAAAGCCTTATTTTAGATGCAGACTTTAGTTAAATTAAACCGGGAAGATGATGAGCAGTGAAGATGAGTCGAGCAGATACCGCTCTCTTTCATGGATCGCACGATTTTACTAAAAGTTTGTGCATCCCTAAGTAGCTGTTTACAATAGCCAGATTATTGAGTTCTCACTTGGAGAAGTGAGCAATGCCAACGGGAAATGTACATGGCAACACTAAAAGATATCGCCACTGAAGCGGGCGTCTCACTTGCAACTGTATCGCGAGTTTTGAATGACGATCCGACGTTGAGCGTTAAAGAAGAAACCAAACGCCGCATTTTAGAAATCGCAGAAAAGCTGGAGTACCGCACCAGCAGCTCGAAGAAAGCCACCAAAGAAGCCAAGCAAAAACATCACTTTTTGGCCTTGTACAATTACAAACAAGAAGCAGAAGTGAATGACCCGTACTACTTGTCGATTCGTCATGGGATTGAAACTCAGTGCGACAAACTCGGCATTACGCTAACCAATTGCTACAACAGCGAAATTGATGTTGAAACGCAGAAGATCACGGGTGTCCTTTTAGTCGGGAAAGTCGACCAAAAGGTGGTCAATAAGTTACCTAAACGCCTAGCCGATAGCATCTGTTACATTGACTTTTCAGATCCAACTAGTCCTTACGATTGCGTTGATATCGACCTTGTAAGAATCAGCAAGCAAGTGGTTGATTTCTTTGTACAACAAGGCTACGAGCGCATCGGCTTTATTGGTGGACAAGACGAGCCCAACACCGCAGACATTCGTGAAAATGCGTTTGTGGACTACGGCAATCTAAAAGGTGTAGTTTCTGAAGACGACATTTATCGTGGCGATTTCTCTAGCTTGTCCGGTTATGACTTAGCGAAAGAGATGCTGGCCAAAGGCGATTTCCCAAAAGCGATGTTCATTGCTTCGGACTCCATTGCGATTGGTGTGTTACGAGCAGTGCATGAGTTTGGTTTAAACATTCCTGATGATATTGCGCTGATCAGCGTGAACGACATTCCTACCGCGCGTTTTACCTTCCCTCCTCTATCTACCGTTCGTATTCATTCTGAAATGATGGGGATTCAAGGCGTAAACTTGTTAGTAGAAAAATACCGTGACGGACGCGCACTGCCCCTTCAAGTGTACGTTCCAAGCAAGCTCAAGCTACGCGGCACAACTCGATAAAAACACCCTCAAAACTGCTCAAATAAGGCACTGAATTTTCAGTGCTTTTTTATTTCTTCTTTTATTTTCTACCGAATTTTTACTGTTTTTACTTTCCAAAACAATCTAGAACGCATTCCTTTACGCTGATCACATCTTGCTCAACATTGGTCATTTAAAACGTGACCAAGTTAAAGTAAAACGTTTTCATTAATTTATTTTAGTAAAACTTTTACTAAAATCTTTCTCAGATTATTCATAAGCATTTTTCACAATACATCGGCCGTTGTTTTTGCACTGATGTTGAGCCGCGATGAAACCAATCCGCACTCCAACATAAGCGCACCAAGCCGAGGGGAGATCAAAACGTGAACAATTGGGAAAACTTCCAACACTTACACGAGAATCGTATGGCACCGCGTGCGTACTTTTTCTCCTATGACTCTGTTCAGAGCGCACAAACCTTTCAACGTGAACTGAGTCGCCGCTTTATGTTGCTCAGCGGCCAATGGACATTCCGTTATTTCACCAACCCAATGTTGGTACCTGATGAGTTTTACTCACAAACAATGAACGACTGGGGACACATTACCGTCCCAAACATGTGGCAAATGGAAGGCCACGGCGATCTGCAATACACCGATGAGGGCTTCCCATTCCCGATCGACGTCCCGTTTGTACCAACCGACAATCCAACGGGCGCTTATCAACGCACATTTACACTTGGTCCACAGTGGGATAACCAACAAACCATCATCAAGTTCGACGGTGTGGAAACCTACTTTGAAGTGTACATAAACGGCGAGTACGTCGGCTTTAGTAAAGGCAGCCGACTCACAGCGGAATTCGACATTTCCAAGTTCGTCCAACAAGGCGAAAACTTACTCTCTGTACGCGTGATGCAGTGGGCCGATTCCACTTACATTGAAGACCAAGACATGTGGTGGACGGCGGGGATATTCCGTGATGTTTACCTAATCGGAAAAGAGAACATTCACGTCCAAGACCTAACAATTCGCACCGACTTCGCCGACGATTACCAAAGTGCGACGCTCAGTGCTCAAATCGAATTGGAAGACCTTTCCACCGCTATCGCGTCTGGCTATACGCTGGAATACGCGCTGTATGACAAAGGCACTGTCGTAGCCAGTGGTCAATGCGATTCACTGACTATCCAAAACCACCACTCAACAAGCTTTGCGATTGATATGGTGAGCCCAACACATTGGACGGCTGAAAATCCTTACCTTTACCACTTGTTCATTACCTTAAAAGATCACCAAGGCAACGTAGTGGAAGTGATCCCACAACGCGTGGGTTTCCGTGACATCAAAGTGCGCGATGGCCTGTTTTACATCAACAATCAATACGTGATGCTGCATGGTGTAAACCGTCATGACAACGACCACCTAAAAGGTCGCGCAGTGGGCATGGACCGCGTGGAAAAAGATCTGATTTTGATGAAGCAACACAACATCAACTCGGTTCGCACCGCACACTACCCGAACGACCCACGCTTCTACGAGCTGTGTGATATTTACGGCCTGTTTGTGATGGCAGAAACCGATGTGGAAACCCACGGTTTTGCCAACGTTGGCGACCTGAGCCGTATCACCAATGATCCTGCTTGGGAAGCGGTGTTTGTTGATCGCGCAGTGCGTCATGTTCATGCGCAAAAGAACCACCCTTCTATCATCATGTGGTCACTCGGTAACGAATCGGGTTATGGCTGTAACATCCGTGCGATGTATACCGCGACCAAAGCAATTGATGACACCCGTTTGGTTCACTACGAAGAAGACCGAGATGCTGAAGTCGTCGATGTGATTTCCACTATGTACTCGCGCGCACAACTGATGAATTACTTTGGCGAGCACCCACACGAGAAACCACGCATTATCTGCGAATACGCCCACGCGATGGGTAACGGACCGGGTGGTTTAACCGAATATCAAAATGTGTTCTATGCGCACGACCACATTCAAGGTCACTACGTTTGGGAATGGTGTGATCACGGCATTCTAGCACGTGATGAACACGGCCAAGAGTTCTACAAATACGGCGGCGATTATGGCGACTACCCAAACAACTACAACTTCTGCATGGATGGTTTGATTTACCCAGATCAAACCCCAGGCCCAGGCCTGAAAGAATACAAACAAGTGATTGCACCGGTGAAAATCCGCGCCGTTGAAGGTTGCCATGATCGCTTCATCGTTGAGAACAAATTGTGGTTCACCAACCTCGATGATTACACCATTACTGTCGACGTGCGTGCCGAAGGTGAAACCCTGCGTAGCGTGCAATTCAAAGTCGAAGCTTTGGTCGCCAACAGCGAACGTGAAGTGACCATCGACTTGCCAGAATTGGATGAGCGCGAAGCCTTTGTGAACTTCACCGTACGCAAAGACAGTCGCACGCTTTACAGCGAAGCCAACCATGAAATTGCGGTGTATCAGTTCCAACTGAAAGAAAACACCGCGACGTTGCCTGCGCTGGTCAACCACAATATTCAACCCTTGGTGCTTGAAGAAAGCCGCTTAGAGCACGTGATCACAGGTCATAACTTCACGCTTACTTTCTCGAAAGTAAATGGCAAGCTGACTTCTTGGCGCGTAAATGACGAAGAGATCATTCAATCTGAGCCGAGACTGAACTTCTTCAAACCGATGATTGATAACCACAAACAAGAGTATGAAGGTTTGTGGCACCCAGCTCATCTGCAAATCATGCAGGAGCACTTCCGCACACTTGCTGTGGAAGCAACCGATGATTCCGTCTTAATTACGACCACCAGCATCATTGCGCCGCCGGTCTTTGATTTTGGCATGCGTTGTACCTATCGCTATCAAATCAATGCTCAAGGCCATTTGAACGTGGAACTGAGCGGCGAACGTTACGGCGACTACCCTCACGTGATTCCGGTGATTGGCTTGGATTTGGGCATTAACGGCAGCTTTGACCAAGTGAGTTACTACGGTCGTGGCCCAGAAGAAAACTACCAAGACAGTTGCCAAGCCAACCTCATTGATGTTTACCACAGCACCGTAAAAGACATGTTCGAGAACTACCCGTTCCCGCAAAACAACGGCAACCGCCAACACGTGCGCTGGGCCTCACTCACCAACCGTCATGGCACAGGGTTATTGGTGAAACCTCAGCAAGAAATCAACTTCAGCGCGTGGTTCTACACCAACCAAAACCTGCATGAAGCACAACATACGATCGAGCTAGAAAAGAGTGGCTACATCACCCTTAACCTTGACCATCAAGTGATGGGCTTGGGTTCAAACTCATGGGGCAGCGAAGTGCTCGACTCTTACCGCGTGTACATGGACGAGTTCCGTTACGGTTTGACGCTGATGCCACTGCAAGCAGGCGATTGCAACGCACACGTGATGGCAAACCATGATTTCGACAACGCGTTTTTCACTCAAACCAATACTCAACCAGTCAACGAGGCGTAACCCATGATCGTGTTAGACAGCTTAGAGCAATTCAAACAGGTATATCGCAACGGTCGTAAATGGAACCGCTGTGTGGAAGCCATTGGCAACATCGGCAACATCAAAGATGGCGTGATGCACTCGATTGGCGATTCACTGGTTTACATGGTTGAAGACGGCATCGCGAAACAAACCGAAACGTTCATCGGTAACCGTCGTTACTTCGATGTGCATTACTACCTCGAAGGCCGAGAAACCGTTGAGTTCGCGGATAAAACCGCGTTGACACTAGAACAAACTTATCGTGATGAAACCGACCGCGAATTTTTTTCTGGTCAGGGTGAAACACGTGAGCTTTGCGAAGGCCAAGTGGCGATTTTTGAAAACAGTGAAGCGTACCGCTTCCATGGAGACAACCGCGTAAGAAAAGTGGTGCTCAAAGTGACCATCGAAGATGGCTACTTCCTAAATAAATAAAACAAGAGAAGGGCTGTGGTCACAGCATTACAAGCCCTTCCTCCCTACAATTCCAACGTGATTCACCGGAGATAGAACATGTCTGAATCCAAACGTAATACGATAGGCAAATTCGGGTTGTTGTCCCTCACCTTTGCCGCAGTATTTAGCTTTAATAACGTAATCAATAACAACATCGAGATCGGTCTAGCGTCTGCGCCAATGTTCTTTCTGGCGACCATTTTTTATTTCATCCCTTTCTGTTTGATCATCGCAGAATTCGTATCTCTGAATAAAGATTCTGAAGCGGGGGTCTACGCATGGGTAAAAAGCTCACTCGGCGGTCGCTGGGCGTTTATCTCTGCCTACACTTACTGGTTCGTTAACCTATTCTTCTTCACGTCCTTGCTGCCGCGTGTTATCGCTTATGCGTCTTACGCGTTCTTGGGCTATGAATACATTCTGACGCCATTCACCACTACCGTGCTCAGTATGATTTTGTTTGCCTTTGCAACCTACGTATCGACGAACGGCGCGAAAATGTTGGGGCCAATTACGTCGGTGACCTCCTCCCTCATGCTGCTACTGACAATGTCGTATATTTTACTGGCTGGCGCTGCGTTGATCGGCGGCGTAGAACCAGCTGACCCAATTACTGTAGAAGCGATGATCCCTGATTTCAGCTGGGCATTTTTAGGCATTACTACATGGATCTTTATGGCGGCAGGCGGTGCGGAATCGGTCGCGGTTTACGTAAACGATGTGAAAGGCGGCTCGAAATCGTTTGTTAAAGTCATCATCATCGCAGGTATCTTTATCGGTGTGCTTTACTCAGTCGCGTCTGTTTTGATTAACGTATTTGTTCCTAGCGAAACCCTAAAATACACGGGCGGATCGGTACAGGTATTTGAAGGTTTGGCTGCGTACTTTGGTTTGCCAGAAGTATTGATGAACCGCTTCGTAGGCTTGGTATCCTTTACCGCTATGTTTGGCTCTCTACTGATGTGGACAGCAACGCCAGTGAAAATCTTCTTCTCTGAGATTCCAGAAGGCATTTTTGGTAAGAAAACCGTAGAGCTGAACGAAAACGGCGTACCAGCTCGCGCAGCTTGGTATCAGTTCCTTATCGTCATTCCATTGATGATCATCCCAACATTAGGTTCTAACACCGCTCAAGATCTGATGAACACGGTGATCAACATGACCGCTGCCGCCTCGATGCTCCCACCACTGTTCATCATGCTGGCGTACCTGAATCTGCGCTTGAAACTGGATCACGTCGAGCGTGATTTCAAAATGGGCTCACGCAAAATGGGCATCGCTACCGTATCGGTACTGATCGCTATCTTTACGGTTGGTTTCTTAGCATCGACCTTCCCTACAGGGGCCGACATCATGACCATCATTTTCTACAACGTTGGCGGTATCGTGATTTTCCTTGGCTTTGCTTGGTGGAAGTACAGCCAATACGAAAAATCATTGAATCAAGAAGAGCGTATAAAAGAAGCCGCGCCAGCTTCGCAAGCGGTATAACACAGACTCTCAATGACAAACATTCTGGGCACCCTTTGGTGCCCTTTTTTATATGTGAGAGGTGATGGTCGAAGAAACTAATTCGCGTAGCCAAATCCCTTTTTCTTCATTGTTTCGGCTGGAATGCCACAGCATGGCAATATCAAAATCCGCAACGGCGATCGGCGGCTTAACAGTAATGAGATCGTCCGAAAAGCCCTCCGCCAACGCCATTTTTTCTGGCACGATGGCAATGAGATCGCGCTTTTTCAATAGATGCCGAATAGTGAGAAAGTTGCGCGACGCCACGGTGACTTTACGGCTCAAGCCATGCTCTGCGAGCTTTTGGTCTACTTGTGTCTTTAAGCTCCCATCGGGACTTACCAGAGCTTGCTCTATGTTAGCGAACGCTTCCAGAGACAGCTGTGTTTCCCCTTTCAATACCTGTTTATCACACATGCACACGTGCTTTTCCGTGTACAAGTACAAGCTCTCAAAGTTGTCATCCAACACTGGCATGCTGCCAATAATAACATCGAGCTTTTCGTGCTCAGTTAATGCCACGTAGTTGCTACGATTGACGTTAATAAAACTGATCTGGGCCTCTGGTGCGCGCTGGCGTATTTCGTCATAAAGCCGAGGAGCAAAAATAAACTCGGCATAATCCGTTAACCCAATGCGACATACACCCGCGTAATTTTCAGGTTGGAAGGCAGACTTAGTGAGCAAGTCTTTGGCGATAGAGTCCAGCAAATGATGCACGGTTGGCGCGATGTGGTGAGCGTGCTCGGTGGGCTCCATCTTGTGTCCTTTTCGCTCAAAAAGCGGGTCGTCAAACAACAACCTTAAACGAGACAAACTATGACTCATCGCCGACTGGCTAACGTAACTTTTCTCTGCCGCGATGCTAACGCTTCGATGGCGATACAAGTAGGAAAACGTCACCAATAGGTTCAAGTCAATGTTGCGCCACTGAATGTCCTCTTTCACCTCAACACCTTCATCCCATCTCATTCATAAATGAAATTAAATTTATCAATTTGAGTCATTTTAGAGCATCCGATAAATTAGCAACAATGCTTTTTAGATAAACAGGCTCGACATGTTCACCATCTTCAAAACTTTTTTCTGGCTGGGTTGGTTCAGCTTCGGCGGCCCGGCGGCTCATATTGGTTATTTTCGCCAAACCTTTGTTGAGAAACTGAAATGGCTTGATGACAGCGAGTACGCGCAAATTGTCGCGCTCAGTCAGTTTTTGCCGGGACCCGGCTCAAGCCAAGTCGGCTTTGCATTGGGTTATAAACGCGGCGGTTTAGGTGGCGCATGCGCAGCATTTGTCGGATTCACGCTTCCTTCGGTGATCATCATGTTGGCGCTGGCGATGGTGAGCAGCCAAATCACCGACACCGCAGTGTTCCAAAACATCGTTCACGGCCTAAAACTGCTCGCAGTCGTGGTCGTGGCGGATGCGACTTGGGGCATGTACAAAAACTTCTGCCAAAGCAAACTGACCGCGGGTTTGTGCGTCGCGACTGCGATTGCGTTGCTGGTGGCACCAAGCATCATGACGCAAATGTTCGTGTTGCTCGCAGCAGGTCTTGTCGGCATGCGATATCTGAAGAAAGACTCCGCGCCATCAACCGAGCCGTTTAAACCGTCTATCGCGCCATTGGCTCTATTTGCGGTGCTTTTACTCGGCTTACCGTTAGTGGCTCATACGTTGCCTATGCTTGGGCTGTTTAGTGATTTTTTCCAAGCTGGTAGCTTAGTGTTTGGTGGTGGTCATGTGGTTCTGCCGCTTCTGCAAAACATTGTTGGCGACCAGCTTAGCCAAGATGCATTTTTAACAGGCTACGCCGCTGCACAAGCTGTACCGGGGCCAATGTTCACCTTTGCGACTTTTATCGGTTATGAGCTTTCGGATACGCCAATTTTAGGTGCTCTGATCGCAACGCTTGGCGTATTCCTCCCAGGGTTTCTTTTACTGCTTGGCGTTCTTAAAAACTGGCAAGCACTGGCAGGCAAACCGCTGGTCTCCGGCGCCATCAACGGTGTAAATGCCTCAGTAGTAGGATTGCTACTCGCGGCACTTTACCAGCCAGTATTTAGCAGCGCAGTTGTTGCTCCCATCGACATGGCGTTAGTGATTGCGGGTTTCTATCTACACAAAAAGCTCAACCTTTCGGTGCTGTGGATGATCGTGTTTTTTGTGGCAGCAGGCCTTGTCACGGGCATGATGTAAAAATCTTAAACGACAAACTCTTAGCGGGCACTTAAATACAAGTGCCCGTTTTCTCAACTAAGCTTAATGACATTGGAAGGATAGCGATGATGGATCGTCGATGGAACAAGACAACAATTACCAGATCAACGTAAGTTGGCAGCAAAAAGCAGCGACTTGGCTCCAGTCTATGAAGAACGAGTTATTGAACGATAAGATTTTCTACACCTATTGCTTTATCTCGACTGCTGTCATTTATCTTTGTTCTTTATATCTCGATTTTCCTATTGATTACTCTTTTACCACTTACCTTGAAACGCTCATGCAAGCTTTGTATGTCACAGGTTTAAGCTGGTGTATCTATTATTATTTCTATCTCATACTGCGCAAAAGAAAAACAGCCAGCAAAGCGCTTCATACGAAAACTGAAGCATCTTATTTTTCCACTGCACCGCCCTGTATCAGTGTTTGTTTCGATGATGGCACTTAACCTGATTTTCTCTAACCACACGTTTTTGAAATCGCTTATTCCAATCATCAATCCTTTTAAATGGGATCTAACCTTTGCGAATATTGATACGCTGTTGCACTTCGGCGTTGCACCTTGGGAATTGACCCATGCATTATTCTCCAATGCTTGGGCCTCACTGATGTTAAACGTTGCCTACAACGCATGGTTTTTTTGTATGTGGGGTATACTCATCTTTTTCCTTATCTACAAAAAATACCCGTTGGTAAGGCAACAGTTTTTACTCACGTTCGCATTGTCTTGGATGATTCTTGGCGTTTTCTTCGCTACGTTACTCTCTTCAGCAGGTCCTTGCTACGTGGAGCTTATTACTGGAGATGAACAGTTTGTTCCTCTGATGAAAACGCTCGAAGCCCAAGGCCAATATCTTACCAATGTGGACGCTGGACAATTGTGGGCATTGCCTACACAGCAATATCTTTGGGATGAGTACATCGCCAATGCCAATGGTATTGGTTCTGGTATTTCGGCAATGCCGAGTTTGCACGTCTCCATTGCTGTTTTGATGGCGCTATCAATTTATAGACTCAACAAAACCATCGGCTACTTTGCTTACGCTTTCGTCGTCATCATTCAAATCGGTTCGGTACATTTAGCGTGGCATTATGCGATTGATGGCTACCTCGCAACACTCTTGACGGTGATGTTATGGAAGATAGTTGGTTGGGCTTTGCGGCGCTATGCTTCTTACCCTGAAAGAAGCGAATGAGCGGCTAATTGAATAAACAATTTTACAACGGCACTACTCCCCCAAAAATGAAAAAGCCACTCTATCTTGCTGAGTGGCTTTCTTTTTAAATAGACTGTGAAGTTATTGGAGAAGCGCGGTAGAGGTATCCCCTCGCTCTCTTACCATTGCTAATGCTCGCTCTAAGTTTTTATTTGCCAGTTCATAGTAGGCAGGATTCTTATCAATGGCCTGTTGTAGATAAGGAATCGCCTCGCCTGGTTTGCCTTGAAGGATCAAGAAGTAACCAACATTATTGAGTGCTTCCGGCTCTGTCATGTGTCGACTAAAAATACTCAGAGCTTGTCGTGGTTGATCTTTTGCCAGTGCAATGAGACCCAAGTTATTGATTCCCTTTTCATCCCCCGGCTTAATGCTCAGCGCAGCTTGAGTAAAGTGCGCCGCTTTTGAATAAGCTTTTTCCATGTAGTAGGAATAGCCTAGGCTGACTAAAGCGTTGACGTTTCTTGAATCAATATCCAACGCTTTTCGAATTAATGCCTGCGCAATATCGTGGTCGCCACGAATGTCGTAAAGCACACCTAGACCAGAGTAAGCAGAAACCGGTGATTTATCATCATAGCGATACGTTGCAACGCTCTCAGCTGTAATATTGTCTTTGGTGATAATAGGATCGCCATCCATACGAATTTGGTCAGCATTCAAAGCGCGGATGTAGTAACTCTTCCCGACGTCCTTTTCGCCACGTTTCGTATACAGAGTGCCAAGTTCTGTGAGGGAACCAATGTGATCAGGGTTCTCTGCTAAAGATGCTCGAAATGATTTATCCGCAAGTTCTGAATTCTCTCTTGCCAAATGGATACGCCCCACGGTGTATAAGGTTTTGTCTTTATGGACCGCGTTAGGAAAAGAGAGCGAGCGAATGTATTCATACAACGCTAAGTCGACATTTTTATTGCTTAATGCAATATCCCCTCGAGAGATTGCCTCCTCCTCTGTTTTTGGAGGTTCATCATTGGTGAGTGACTCAACGGGCTTACCTGAGTACAGCGTTGAATCGAAGTCTGATGACTGTTCAGTTGTTGAACATGCGGTAAGCACCAACAACGAGATGATGACGTATTTCTTAATCCACATAACGATCCCTATTTTGCTTTTTAATTAGAAAATGCCTCAGCCAATGAAATTAACGCAGGTCCAATAGCCACGATGAAAAAACATGGCCAAATAAACAGCACCATTGGAAACATCATTTTGACTGGGATTTTTGCAGCAATTTCTTCTGCTGCTTGTTGACGCTTATCCCTATAGTCTTCGGTATACTCACGCAAGGAGTTGACTAAGCTCCCACCTATTCGAGAGGCGTGGCTAAGCATGCTCACCAGCCCCATCAATTCTTCTAACCCTGTCCTTAATACTAGCTCCCTTAAGGCTTCAGGCATTGGTTTACCCGCTTTAATTTTATTGCACACCGTGTCTATTTCATCGGCAAGTTCTGGGTGAGAGATAACCAGCTCATCTGCAACGCGACGCAAAGCCGCATTAAAGCCAAGCCCTGACTCGGTACAAACCACCAGCAAATCGAGCATGTCGGGCACACCTGCACGAATCGCTTGCTGACGCTTGTTGACCATTCGGCGCAAAATAAAATCAGGAATCAGAAGCCCAATAAATACGGATAACGCCATGTAGGTGTACAGATATTTAGATTCCGGAATCGAGAAATACACCAGTGCTGCCACCATCACACCTAGTATTGTTGTGACCGATTTAATGGCATAGAACATCGACAATGCATTGCTTTCATGAAACCCAGCATGCATCAGTTTATTGCGTGTCGTTTGGCGCTCTTTTTCACTGGTTGGCGAAGTTAAAGGCGCTAACGACTCCAATGTGTCAGTCATTTTTTTGTTGTGGTGAGAGACTTCTTTTTTGTCGCCAGACAGTTCGGCTAACTTTCTTTTAATTGGCGAATTAACCCCAATAATTATCGAGCCTAGCGTCATCACCACCAACACGGTGGTGATGAGGATCAACCCCATGAGTAACGTCTCTTGGCCGACAGCAAAACCGTTTAACCATCCTTGAATGCTTTCCATAGCTACACCTCAATATTGACGATTTTACGAATCCACAGCGTCCCGATAAATAAGGCCACCATCCCACCAATCACCATTTTGATCCCCATTGGGTGCGTATGAAGCAGCTCAATATACTCAGGCCGAACGAGTGAAATGATGACGTACAATCCAAAAGGCGCTAATACTAATACCCATGCCGACATTCGAGATTCCGCAGAAATGGTTTTGATTTTTCGAGCGAGTTTGAAACGAGCACGTAGGATATGAGAGAGCTTTTCAATGTTTTCGACTAAGTTACCACCCGTTTCTTTTTGCAGTAACACCGCACTCGAGAAAGCAAGCATGGATACCGTAGGTGTTCTTTCCGACATTTGCATAATCGCCAAGCGGAGGTCATAACCATAGTTGAGTAAGTTAAAGGTATTCATGAACTCCGGGCCAAGCGGCGCACTGACCTCTCTGCCTACTTCCCCAAACGCTTGTGTAATTGGCTGACCGGCCTGTAGGACTCGTTTAATGATATCGAGCGCCTCTGGCAGTTGCTCTTCGAACTTCATTAAACGATCGGCAATTCTTTTCTGTAGGTAGAAGTAAACCGACACCCAACAAGCGACAGCAACACCGGCACAGAGGTACCAAACTTGCCCGAATAAGAACAGAAATAGCCCAACCGCAACCCCACCGAGGAAGGTGAGAAAAATAAACCGACTGAACCCCATGTGTATCCCAGCCAATTCCAATTTCTTCTTAAAGTTATCGAATAGGCTGAACCTCACAAGCCATCGCTCTAATGGAGAAAGGTTTTTGAGCGAGTTTTCCCTTAGTAGAGAAATACTCTCTTGATCGATGTGTTTATGGCTTTCGTGTATCCGCTTAATTAACTGCTTATGCTTAACCTTTTTACCCGCAGAAGGCAGAATTAACGCCTGGCTAATAAAGAATACGGACAAAAAAAGCAGCACAAGAAAAAGGGGGAATTGACTATCCATAGCAATCTCCTAACGGGCTTTTTCATTGAATATTTCAAATGGTACGTCTAAGCCTCGTTTTACTAATTGGTCATGACAGCTTGGTACAATCCCTGTTGCCATGTAATCACCTAACACATTGCCTTCTTGATCGACCCCTCTTCTTTGGAAGGTGAAGATCTCCGACATGGTGATAACGTCGCCTTCCATGCCATTGATTTCTTGTACGCTGACCATGCGGCGTTTACCATCTTCTTGGCGATCCATTTGCACGACAATATTGATGGCGGAGGCAATCTGCGCTCTCAAGTTTTTGGTCGACACATTCCAACCCGCCATCGAGAACATATTCTCAATACGGCTCAACGCATCCCTTGGTGTGTTCGCGTGAATGGTGGCCAGCGACCCATCATGACCCGTGTTCATTGCCGATAACATATCCACCGCTTCTGAGCCACGAACCTCACCAACAACTATCCGGTCAGGACGCATACGTAGCGAGTTTTTCACTAAATCGCGCTGAGATATTTCGCCTTTGCCCTCGATGTTAGAAGGACGTGTTTCTAAGCGAATAATATGTGGTTGTTGGAGTTGTAACTCTGCCGAATCCTCAATGGTCACAATACGTTGATCACTTGGAATGAAGCCCGACAAAATATTCAGCGTGGTTGTTTTACCAGAGCCTGTACCACCAGATATCAGGATATTCATTTCCCCCACGACCGCAGCATTGAGAAACTTCGCCATCTCTGGAGATAACGAACCAAGCTCTAATAGGTTATCCATATTCAAACGTTCAACCGCAAAACGTCGAATAGAAACGGAAGGGCCATCAATGGCAAGAGGAGGAATAATCGCATTGAAACGCGAACCGTCTTTGAGTCGAGCATCCACCATTGGTGATGCTTCATCGATTCTTCGTCCAACCTGGCTAACAATGCGGTCAATGATGTTGCGCAGATGGCGCTCATCTAAGAAGGTATGTGGCGTTTTCTCGAGCTTACCAAAACGTTCGACAAAGATATTTTTCGGACCATTGACCAAGATATCTGAGATCGTTGGGTCTTCAAGCAGCGGTTCCAGCGGCCCTAGACCAAACACTTCATCTTCAATTTGATGTATCACGCGATTGCGAGCTTCAGAGCTCAACGGGTGTGTTTGATCTTCAGCAATGAGCTGAACGACCGCTTCGCGTAACTCCTCTTTCGCACGATCTTCTTGCAAGTGCGATAGAAGCCCGAGATCTAAGGTATCCAGTAGCTTTTTGTGATAGTAGTGTTTGATCGAGAGATCTTGTTCTAGCTGTTTTTTCTGCTCCTCGATCGCTTTCATCTTGGCTTCAACAGGCGATAAAGCCCTTTGCTCATCTGACGTATCTTCGTCAGATTTTGCCAACTCGACATTCACAACTTTGGATTCTTTTGTTTCATCTACGGAATTGAAAGAACTCCCGACGCCTTTCCGTTTGAAAAACATAACTCCCCCTTACTAAGAAAATAGTTTTTTGATCCAACTTTGATTCTCTTTGGTCGGACTTTCTAATAAGTGCGATATTTCAGCCAAAGAAGCTTTCAGCGCACTATTTTTCTTAGATTGAACAATTGGGTTACCCAAATTAGCGCTCTCGATAGCAATAGCAAAATTATTAGGTACTAAATGTATCGCATGTCCACTAACTGCATTTTCAATGTCTTTCAAAGATATTGTTGATTTCTTTTCAAAACGATTAACAATCAGTTCAACCTGATGACTACTTAAACCATAGTCTAATTCTAAAGAACGTATGTAGCTGACAGCATGCTTAACCGAAGTAACATTCTGCTGCATAATTAAAAAGATATGCGTAGCCGGAGAAACAATTTGTTGATAAACATGCTCAACACCATGAGACAAATCCACAATAATATGTGAGTAAAACTGTCTCAGAATAGGTAATAACTTACTGACTTGAACTGCGTGTTTATGATTATCCTTGGTATCATTTTGGTTAAAACATAAATAATTCAAACCTGAAGGATGTTGATATACGAGACCTTCTAGTGATAACTCATCCAAATCATTAACAGAATCAATCACATCATTAATATTGTATTTTGGCTTACAGTTTAAATAATCGGCCGCATCACTAAACTGCATATCTAAGTCAATGAGCAATACTTTACTCTTCGCGTAACTTGACAGTTCTATCGCGGTGTTGATCGCCAGTGTTGTTGCACCCGAACCACCTTTTGTATTGATAAATAAAGTTAAATCGCCCATTTGTTTATTGGCAATCTTTTCATCCGCGGTCGATTTTAATAGCGGATAAAGCTCACCAAGATCAACAGAACGCGACAAATAGTCTGTTGCGCCAAGCCTCAACGCCATTTTGAGAGATGCCGTATCGTTTTCATCACCAAAGACAATCAAAGCGGTGTGATTATGCTGTAAGCTACTGTCACTAGAGTACACATGAGCCACTTTCTGCGCCCAACTTTCACCGGTTTCAATATAAATAAGATCGGGAATTTGCTTATTTTTCACAAAGTCTAAATTAAAAGACTCTAGCTCTATCCAATCAATATTTAGATTGACACATCCGGATAATTCATCAGCAATATGAATTTTAAAGTTTGACGTAGAATAAACTATCCAAACTATCAAGTTAGTTTTTAAACTTTTATATGTTTCTTCATTTATTTTAACTGGTTTCAACATAAAGCTACTCCATTAGCAATCCGTAATGACATTGGTCCCTTCGGGTCTAAGTATTCCTAAACTCTCTGCAGGCAATATAGTTTCAAAAGCTGGAGTACTCCCTACTGCATTAATTAAAGCAGCTAAAACAAAAAACTGAAAAGTATAATTTACCGCTCTTGCTCGAACATATTTAATTTGAGAAAACTGCGCATTTAATACGTCATTAGACGCTGGAGGGGTAGAAAGAAAGCCTGATACATCAACACTTGCACCAGCTTCATCAAGATAATCTATCTGTAAATTACTCGCAGAAAAGCCTGATGGATAGAGATCTGATACAGCTGGTAAGTTAGGAATGTCATCCCTATCAGCGATATAGCACACGGTAGCAAGCCTCGCAGCTCTTCGTGTTACCTCATTGACCATTTGCACCGAAAAGAAATAGATCGCAAACTCGATGATCAAAAACAGGACTAATATAACGGCCAAAGCGATGACCGAGAACTCAAGCTGCGTCACTCCTTTTTGTTTCGTTATCAATCGTTTCATGGGCCTGTCCTCATAGACGTGGTCGCCCCAATGCTAAATTGCAAAGAAGTGGTCGAAAAAGGTAAGGTCGAGAATATCGGCACGTAATTGTAAGTCGCCGATAGAGTGACCACCTTATTGGTACTCGTTGGTTGGGTAATGACAATATCATCCACACTGATATGGTCTATCACAGGTGTAGTAGAGGCAATTGGGCTTCCATACACAACGACATTCTTGATGCTGGTTTCGTCAGCAATTGACTCAAAGTTCAACGTGCCGTACGTATCAACGACGGCATACCTTGCCCCATTCTGCAGCGCTTTATTGACCTCGGTATACTGAATAAAAGCTCGGCTCACATCGATCACTAAAACGGTTAGCATCAATAGCACTGGCAAGGCGAGAATAAACTCTATGATTGCCAGCCCTTGTTGACTGCAAATATTTGGCCTTTGATGCTTTCTATTTGAATACAACATATCAAGAGGCCCCGCTAAACGGATCTTTGTATAGATGGATACGGTAGAAGCCTTTATCTGTCGGATCCGTGCCAGTAGAACCGTTATTAATTAAACAATCATAAAGAAATTGCCCAAATACTGATGATTGACCTGAGTTACTGACTTTTTGTAGTAAAAAGAAGCAACCAAAGCCCAAAACATCAAAATCAGACTTACCTGTCGAGGCCGTACAATCTACGATAGGGATACGCAAAATACGGCGTCCGTTCAGACCACCATCACCGGTATAACTACTGCCATCACAAGCACCACCGCTTTCACAAGAGCTTAGCTCCTGACGATAGTTGGCGTAATACAGATCGCCTGCGTACTCCGCATCGGTCTCAGCCAAAACATCGGGCTCTCTCACGTATTTGTCTGGTAAAACCGTTCCGTCATTTTTAATCGGTCCCGAAAAGTCGTTGAGCCTCACATTCAGTCCCTGTGCAACTGGACCTGCACTATTACCTGGTTTAGTCGTAACGGTATCGCCAATTGAGGCGCAACCGTTGTAAGCACCAGACAATGCATCACGAACTAAGGCTGCACCACTATTACCCGTTTCTTGCCCAAAATCGAGTAACTGAAAGTTCCCGGGCCCCATATCGGTGTTATTCTGATCCCCGACTTTCAGCTCATGCACTAGAGAAGGATCCATATCTACATTAGGGTCGTAACCCGGCGGACGATACCCCCATGCATCACTCACATCACCAGCAGGATCACCACACATGGCGATTGGCGTTAAATTACACGTATATGCAATAGCCGCACTCCGCCCTGCAACCGCACTCGCAGAGACCTCTTTATCAATCCCAAACAAACCACTCAGATACTGCGTTAGGCTAATATCGGTGACCGCTACGCGGACATAAATATCGTACTCCCCCAATGGCGGTGTAAAACTTGCTGCACTTACAAACGTCTGCATATCATGCGAGAATGTCACCGCTGTATTACTGTCACTAAACGTCAGCTCAGAATTTCCAGGCTCGGTTGATATTCCACTAAGCGTTGTTCTCACTGCTGTTTCAGCCTGATTCACATCCTCTGTCTTATCAGCAACGACAGCACCTGCAAGGGCCGCAGTATCGACCGCATTCTGTAAACGTGTTTTATTAAGAACTTGGTGGTTTAAATCAATACCAAACGCCGCAACGCCCAGTAGAATCAACAAAACCAAGCTTATCAACACTAAGGTAATCCCTTTCTGGGTTCGCCTTGGTGCTATATGCATATTCCTTCGCATAGCCCCTCCTAAGTGAACATATCACTTACTCATCTTTGGCTACCCCGTTGTTGTTATATACCTCTAAGCTAACTTGTGTACGCTCACCACTACCTTCCGGTAAATAACCCAAATTCTCATACCATGCTTCTGGATTAAGAGTTTGTTCAGCGCGCAACTGGCTAACCGAGATACCAAGCTCGGGGTCATTCGCACAGCCAAACAAGCCGAATGATGTGAAACAAATGGTCATTATCATTATGCTTTTCATCTTGCTCTCCCACTTATAGACTGTGCCCAAACTTGCCCTCAGAGCCACCTTCTGACGAACCGTATTGAATAAAGTTGTTGTTAGTATCTTCTTCGCTGATGTCGTTTAGCTGGTATCTATCAAAATCCAACTCAGCACCTTTACCAAGCAAATAGAACTCCACATCGTTCGGAGCCACAAAGCCATCCGTTGGCAGTGTGATTCGACGTCGATCGATTGGGGTTGCTAATCGAGGGGTGACCAGAATGACAAGTTCTGTTTCCCCTGAGGTAAACTCTTCACTCTTGAACAAGCGCCCCAAAACAGGTAAATCACTCGCTCCAGGTATGCCATCCGCGACATTACGTGCGTTTTCACTCAATAAGCCTGCAATACCAATGGTTTGGCCATCAGCCAGCTCAATCGTGGTGCCAGCACTTCGTTTGGTGATTGGCGGAATAAAGAACGTGGCATTCACTTCGTTTGGATTAAACGTCAGCACACCTGAGTTGGAGATTTCACTCACATTGACGTTCAATTTGAGGTTGATTCTCTTATCACTCAAAATAAACGGAACGAAGTCGAGTTGAACACCGTACTCTTTATAATCGATGGTAATACCATCTTCATTTGGTACTGGAATTGGGAATTCACCACCAGCGACAAACTCGGCTTGCGTACCACTTAATGCGGTAAGGCTAGGCTCTGCTAACACTTTCGCCACGCCATTTTGTTTCGCCACATCAAGCGCGAAGGTAAACAAGGTATTACTGTCGATAAACGACCCAAGAAAACCGAAATCTTCGACTGTTGGAACGTTCAAAATCGGTCCAATGCCATCAATACCGCCACCAGCAGTCGTACCACCCCAGGTAAAGTCTCCACTTCTTTGGAAAAAGTGGAAGTTTGAGTCAAAGCGTCTTACTAGTGTGCGCTGCACTTCGGCAACGGTCACTTCTAGCGTCACCTGTTGAGCCCCGCCAATAGAAAGTAGATTGATCACCATGCTGTCATCATCTTTAGAGCTGTCATCTTCTTCATCTGCCGCTTCACCTAAAGCGAAGGTTTCAGCAATTTTGACCGCAGTGTCCATATTTTGCTGACTGCTGACCAAGCCTCTAAGTACCACTTTTTCTTGCGCACTGTGCACCTCGATATTTTCATCCGGCAAGAACTGATAAAGCTTCGACTTAAGCGTGTTTAGATCATGCGTGACTTCCACGTTAAACTGCTCAATTAACCGGCCTCGGCGATCCCACACCGACACATTCGTGGTACCTAACTTCTTACCAATAAGAAACAGCTCGTTCGATCTGAGCACTAAAATATCCAAGACTTCTGGATCCCCTAATGTCACTTTCTTCGCTTGGCCGGATATCATCAATTGGGTTGATTGGTGATGCGCAACGGTCACGACTTTTCCTGACTGCACCGTGGCTGCGTTAACAGACAAGCTGACAAAAAGTAACTGGCTAACGAGTAATATTATTGTTTTCATAATTCACCTAATTGCTGACTCGGACACTGGATGCCTGAGATCCCTTAATAATGGTCACACTAGGTCGTGGCGTGTATTTTCTTGCTACAACAGGTTTATCCACTTCATGAGGGTTGCGTAGAGCAAGTTGAATGTCGCCTTTGCTGTTCGCCGATAGGAGCTTTTCAGCCTCTTTCGGTGTTACTTCTAAAGTCACCGCACGCACAATAACGGGTTTGTTATCATTGGTTTTGGCTGTTTGGTCGACCGCAAGGACGTTGATGTTTTTAAGCACCGTTTTTGTTGTGGCGTTTTTACCTTGTCCATAACTCACGGTATTCAATACATCGACCTTATTGCCCGGTAACAAGAACCCAGCCACACCGATAACGTCATTGACACGAATGGTGATTGCTCGTTTGTTTTCAGGGATTAAAGCAGCAAGTGTCGCGCCCTCACCGGGCAATGCAAGACGATTCGAGTTAACCAGCTCGCCCGCATAAATGGTATTGGCAACAATTCTTCCCAATGCCTGTTCTTGTACTTTTAGCGTTTCATCGTCTATCCAATCCACTTCCATGAGCTTAGTAGACAAATGTTTCTCAGATAGAATGGTCCCTGGCTCTAGTTCCATGGCGGCAACTAAAACTGGGTGTCTTTCGACCTCTTCTAACTCGACAGTTGGTTGGTTTCTGCCATCCATCCATTGTTTAGCGATCAACACGGCGGCAAGGCCGAAAACAATGGAGAGCAACAGCAACATGATGACTTGAGTCCGACTCATAATTTAGATCTCCCTATTCATCCACTGTGAAGTACAGTCCCCAGGCACGGGTTAAAATGTCTGATGAGACGACCTTCTCTTTCCCTTCGAACACCAAAATATCGCGGCTAATACCGAGTAAGTCTTTTGGTAAACAAGGGTAGTTGGCGACATCATTGTCGCGATGTAACTGACTTAACGTATCGAAAAACTCAGGCACAAGCGTCATTTGGTAATCTTTAGCAAGCGAAACCCAAAGCGCTTGATAATCTGTCAAACCAAGCGGTGTAAACTCTATCTTGTAACCCAAACGACGTAAAAAAGCGGGGTCTGCAATTTTGCTTGGTGCAAAGTTGGAGGAGAATGCCAGAGTGAGCATAAACGGCACCGTGACTTGTTGACCATTTGGCAAAGCTAGGTGGTCAAATAAGTACTCCATTGGAACGATCCATCTGTTTAGCAGGGCATCAACAGGCATTGACTGACGACCAAGGTCATCAATCACCAAGATCCCGTTGTTAGCCATCATTTGCAGTGGCGCAATCCATACACGATTATGCTCGCTGTGGTTTACCTCAAGCATATCCAATGTCAGCTCACCGCCCACTTGAATGTTTGGTCTTTCACAAAGAACCCAGCGTTTGTCGTAATGCGTTTCCAACTTAACGAAAACCTGAGAATGGGAGTTGTCTAAACGACGGTGATGATGCTCTGAGAACACTTTGATGATGTTGCCATCGGCATATACGGCATAAGGAATGAATACCGAAGTGTTCATTGCATTGAGCACTCTTGATGCGACGTAACTTTTACCGGTACCCGCATGACCATACAGCAACAAAGCACGACCCGAGTTAATGGCCGGCCCTAAAACGGGTATCAAATGATCTGAACCAAACACGTCAGACAGCGCTCGCTCAACATCATTGCGATTAATAGGATGCTTGCGAAGATCTTGTCCCTCAACAACCGTCCAATATTCTTCCAAAGAGACGGGAACAGGACCGATATACGGATCTTTTCTATACGCAATGTCTGCTTCTGCAAGCCCAAGCTCAGTTAAACTGTAGCGTACGTTGGAATACGATGTACTCAACTTGTCTGATGCTGGCTGATAAACTTCTACCCAACTTCGCTTTCTTAACTGCGCCAAAGCAAGCTCGACAATATTCGAAACAATACAAAGCCGTTGCGTTAATTCGATTAAGTCACATTTGGGATAGGCAGACAGATGTTTCAACACTAGGTTTTCAACAACTGAAGACGGCACGCCAAGGCCCTCGACAGACGAAGGCACCTTTGGTGGATTTATTTGTGGCACGAGTTTTTCCCAATACACAGAGCCCATCACACTTCCCCTCTTGAAGTTGCCTAGTCAACTGATGCTGCATGCCATTTTTTATTATTATTTAATGGGTGTAGGAGAAATAAGCTAATCCAATTACGATTATCGGCGCGAAAGGAATGACTAACGGCTTATTAGACCTAAAGCCTGGTGTTACTTTTTCTAAGCAATACCCTTTTATCTGGTGTGATAGAGCAACACTAGTCGATGACACGTGTAACATTAGATAAAAAATGCCCACGATGCCTCCAGCAAGTATTATTCCAGTAGACGCTTCCCCAAGGTTACTCAGACCCAGCCATGCCCCTATGACGGCGAGTAACTTAACGTCTCCTCCAGCCATTACTTTGAACAGATACAGCGCGAAACACACTGCAAACGCAACCAACCCACCATATAAATGATCCAAGCCACTTGTTGCTGGGTTGTAAATTACGTTTGCAGTAACAGCAACCAAAAGCATAAGCACCGCTTTGTTTGATATTCTGTGTTTCTGAGCGTCTGATACTCCAATCGCAATAAGCAATGACCAAATAACTAACTCGCTAACCATTACGAGCTGCTGATACGACCAGCTACTGAAGTAAACTTGTTAGACAAAGTCGTCCAGAAGCCTGAAGTCAAGAACGCTGTAACAATTAACGCCGCACCTAGAATGTACTCTAAAAGTGTTAGCCCCTCTTCATCTTCCATGAAGTCCTTGATTAGATTGCGAAAGTTATCCATATGATTATCCCCTTTAACGTATCTCGCGATTAATGATACAGGTCTCATGTGCACCTGAATCATGCTTAAACATTAGTCACCGAGAATTAGGGGGGTTAGGACTTTTTTGCCAAAGGTTGGTACTTTCTTGCCTACCTGCGCTTCAGAATCAAAATGTATCAATAACGAGACACATCACCACCAACTATGTGACACCTTTCACACTTGCAGTATGACTATATAAGCCTAAGCTTAATAAACGAAAGGGTGAGGTCTGAAGCTCAAGGAATGAGGCTCGACTGACCTCAATACATACTAACGTTGGTGTAGTACGTACTGAGCGGGATTCATATGGATAGACTGACCAAAGCTTATTGGATTGGAGAGACTCTTTGCTCGCTGCCGGAATCACTTCGCTGTGAGTTTGATAAGAGCTTTGAGATTATGGACTGTAGCAAAGATATCTCTGTGCTTAGCGATAAAGAACACTGCTATTTCTTCTACTACATGACTTGCGATCATCGAGAGCACCTGAAAGGCGTCATCACGCTCTGTGAAAATCTCGACAAAAAACTGATCGTTATACATCCAACCGATATCGAGCCTCACTTACCTCCAAAGCATATTTGTGCGGAATATTATACGTTGAATGAAATCACCCTCCCGATTTGGCTATCACAGATAAAATTGAAATACTTTTTGCACAGCAAGGTCGACGAAGAACAAATTTCGGTCGATAAACTCTTTTCTCGAAGCGGAAAGTCGAATTTTTCTGACGTGGTTCATTACATCGCCAATAACGTCCATAAAGACCTAAGGGAAGAGGAAGCAGCTGCGCTTTGTCACTACTCACCGAACTACTTTTCCAAAGTATTCCATCGCAAAGTTGGTATGTGCTTTCGTGATTATGTCACTGCGAAACGCATTTCATTAGCAAAGAAAATGCTCGTTGAAAATGAATCAATGAAAATTGCCTATATTGCTTATCAATGTGGATACCGAGATGTCTCTTACTTTTCTCGAATTTTTAAGAAAAAAACAAGGCCTGTCCCCAGCGAATTATCGGCAACAGTTTTAGGCGCTATTAGTACCGACTTTAGGGGTAACTAACGCTATCCTCCCCACATATTTCATCAAAATGCATTCCCGTGTCGTTATTTAACATGCTAAAGTTAACAATGCGTTAACAATTATAAATACAACGAGAAGACATGGAGTCACTAAAAATGAATCAGCCGAATCTAAACAGCGCTGCTGGTTGCGCTCTCCCACCACCAAATGAAATGATTCTCAAATGGGCTCAAGAGCGCCCAAATGAGGTCTATCTAAAACAAATTATTAACCGACAATTTGTTGAATACACGTTCGCTGATGTTGCCGATCAAGCCTTAAAACTCGTCAGTGCACTACGCAACCTCGGAGTACAGCCTGGCGACAAAGTGGCGTTAGTGTCTAAAAACTGTGCAGAGTGGTTTATTTGCGATCTTGCGATGATGCTTGGCGATTATGTCAGTGTGCCAATCTTTCCTACCGCCGGCGCGGACACCATCGAATACTGTGTGACTCATAGTGAAAGTAAAGCGCTCATTGGCGGAAAACTTGATGATCCTAAAGCAACCCAGCAAGTCATTGATGCAATGCCGGAACTCATTAGTATCTCGCTCCCCTACGATACTGCACCAAAATGTCAGTATGAATACCAAGCACTCATTGCCGATGCAATGCCAAGTGAAGAGCGTCCACAGCACTACGACGATAAGCTAATGTCTTTGGTGTATACCTCTGGTACGTCAGGATTACCGAAAGGTGCTATGCTGACCTACGGAGCGTTTAACTGGTCAGTACAACAACTGATAAACCATATCGGTATTCAAGAAAATGATCGTCTATTTTCTTACTTACCTTTGGCTCATATTACAGAGCGCGTCTACATTTTTGGCTCATCCATCATGGGTGGTGTACCAACAGCATTTCCAGAATCATTGGATACCTTTATCGAAGATGTAAAAATGCACCGCCCGACTCTGTTTATCTCAGTCCCGCGATTATGGACGCTATTCCAACAACGTATTCAAGACAAACTTCCACAGAAGAAGCTCAACATTCTATTGAAAATCCCATTCGTCAATTCTCTGATCAAGAAAAAGCTCGCAGAAGGATTGGGGTTGGATCAGGCTCGAGTATTAGGCTGTGGCTCTGCCCCGGTATCACCAGCACTGCTGGAATGGTACCACTCTGTAGGACTCAATATTACTGAAGCTTGGGGCATGACAGAATCATTTGCTTATAGCACGCTCAACTACCCATTTAGAGCTGACAAAATTGGTAGTGTCGGTAATGCTGGACCAGGTATTGAGTTAAAAATCGCTGACGATGATGAAATCATGGTGCGTGGCAAAGGGCTATTTTCTGGCTACTACAAAAATGACATTGCCACCCAAGAGTCTTTTGATTCAGAGGGCTGGCTACACACAGGCGATATCGGCTCTATCGACTCAGATGGTTACCTAACCATTCAAGGCCGTAAAAAAGATAACTTTAAAACCGCCAAAGGTAAGTTTGTCTCTCCAGTTCCTATCGAGAAAAAACTTTTCGAATACAGTCGCGTAGAGATGATGTGCCTCATCGGTTTAGGGCTACCAGCCCCGATTCTTTTGGTTGTGCCACATGATTTTCCTAACTTTGATCGGGAACGGTACGCACGAACCACCCGCAAAGTCATTGCAAAAATGAATCAAGAACTCGCCTCTCATGAGCAAATCAAAGGCGTATTAATGATTAAAGAGCCTTGGAGCATTGAAAATGGCGTATTGACGCCAACACTCAAAATTAAACGTCATGTGCTTGAGCAAAAGTATCATGAAATTGGTCACAACTGGCCGAAAGGTGAATTGGTTGTGTGGGAAGAAGACTTATAGCCTTGTCTGCACTCCTCAATATCATTGGGGAGTGCAGTTTAATTCTGAGCTTGAATCAAACTCATAAACTACTCTCTCCAAAAAGGCTTCCTCACTTCACTATTAATTTCCTTTTCATCTAATCCAATATCGTCCCAAAGATGTTCTGGTAACTCTCTCAAGTGACGACGTGTCTTGTAGTTTCTTCTCCAACTAGCAAGTTTAGAATAAATTAACTGTAATCCGGTCTGATGGTCAGCTGGTAAAGTGCGCTCACAAGTGTGTGTCATGTTTTCCATGTAACCAACTCCTATAACAATGTTGACCACTTAATAATCAGCGACTACGCTGATATCCTCAAACGATAGAATCTGCCATTGAGTTAAGGAAAACTAATGTGAAAGATCGAATGCCTCCTTTACAGGGCTTGTATTACTTCTTCGTTGCAGCAAAGGAAGGTAGCTTTAAAACAGCGGCAAAAGAATTGTTTGTTACGCCAGCTGCCATCAGTCAGCAAATTCGTCATCTTGAACAGTTTTTAGGAACGGACTTATTTGTTCGCCAGCACAGAAAAATCGTGCTCACACCTGAGGGAGAGCTGCTGTTTACTCAGGCAGAAAGAGGGTTTGCTCATTTGCAGCAAGGGGTGAGATTGGTTAATCAAGATCCTAATCCTAACCACCTTTCGATATCAACACTCCCCTCTTTCGCTCACCATTGGTTAGTCCCGAAAATTACGGCTTTTCGTCAGCGTCACCCTGATATCGCCTTACTATTAGAACCAACCAATGATTTGGTGTCTTTTCAAGATAGTCAGATCGATTTGTGTGTCCGTTACGGTTTAGGAAAATACCCTAATTTAGAATCACAATGGTTAATGGATGAAGCTTTTTATCCTGCCTGTCACCCGGTATATCAGAAAGAGCACGGAATCTATCGCATTGAAGATTTAAGCAAAGCAGAGCTCATCGAAGACGTATGGCCAGATCTGGACTGGAACATGTGGTTAGCGAGACTTGGTCATTCAGCCGCAAAGCCTGCTTTAAAATACAGTGGCTCACACTTAGTGTTAGAAGCCGCGTTATCACTACAAGGCGTAGCGCTCGTCAAACACAGTTTAGCTCATCAATATTTCCGTTCAGGCAAACTGGTCCGAATTGGTGATATAGCCATTAAACCCAAATTTGCGTATTACCTGTGCGCTCCAAAAGGCTACTTAAAGCGACCTAAAGCCCAATTGTTTGCACAATGGTTGAGAGAAGAAATAGAAACATTTGAAAAGTCAGTGATACCAGATTTTAAAACCATCGACCTCAATGTTAGTAATACTGGCTCAGCTTCAGAATAGTAGGTAAACAACACCAAAGGCGTATATCAGCGAAACAAAAACGCGCTATGTATAAGCGGTTAGATACAAAAAGCCCCGCACTAGGCGGGGCTTTCAAGTTATAGAGTTAACTTAAGAATTACTTCTTAGCGTTACGCTCTTTAACGTCAGCAATTACTTGCTCAGCAACGTTTGCTGGACATGGTGCGTAGTGTGAGAACTCCATAGAGAACTGACCACGACCAGAAGTCATTGTACGTAGAGTACCGATGTAACCAAACATTTCTGATAGAGGTACATCACCCTTGATACGTACGCCAGTAGACGCAGCTTGTTGGTCTTTGATCATACCACGACGACGGTTAAGGTCACCGATTACGTCACCAACGTGATCTTCTGGAGTGAACACGTCAACTTTCATGATTGGTTCAAGAAGTTGCGCGCCAGCTTTAGGCATAGACTGACGGAATGCGCCTTTAGCAGCGATTTCGTAAGCGATTGCTGAAGAGTCAACTGCGTGGAAACCACCGTCGAATAGTTCAACTTCAACGTCTAGAGTAGGGAAGCCAGCTAGAACACCGTGCTCCATCATTGACGCAAAGCCTTTCTCAACTGCAGGCCAGAATTCTTTAGGTACGTTACCACCAACAACTGTTGACTTGAACGTGAAGCCAGAGTTTGGCTCACCTGGTTTGATACGGTAATCGATCTTACCGAACTGACCAGAACCACCAGACTGTTTCTTGTGCGTGTAGCTGTCTTCGATTGCTTGAGTGATAGTTTCACGGTAAGCAACCTGTGGAGCACCAACTTCTAGCTCAACGCCGTAAGTACGCTTAAGGATATCTACCTTGATGTCTAGGTGAAGTTCACCCATACCTTTCAGGATAGTTTCGCCTGAATCTTCATCAGTCTCAACTTGGAATGATGGATCTTCTGCAACCATTTTACCGATCGCGATACCCATCTTCTCAGAACCGCCTTTATCTTTAGGCTTAACTGCGATAGAGATTACTGGATCTGGGAAGATCATTGGCTCAAGAGTACATTCGTGCTTAGGATCACATAGAGTGTGACCAGTTTGAACGTTCTTCATACCAACTACAGCGATGATGTCACCAGCTTGTGCTGAATCGATCTCGTTACGCTCGTCTGCGTGCATCTCAACCATACGGCCGATACGCTCTGTTTTACCAGTTGCAGAGTTAAGTACTGTGTCACCTTTCTTCATCTTACCAGAGTAGATGCGGATAAAGGTTAGAGCACCAAAACGGTCGTCCATGATCTTAAATGCAAGTGCACGTAGTGGCTCGTCTGCAGATACAGTCGCAACTTCACCAGTTGGCTCACCAGTCTCTGAATCAGTTAGAGGCTGTGGATCAACTTCTGTTGGAGATGGTAGGTAATCAATTACCGCGTCAAGAATAAGTTGGATACCTTTGTTCTTGTACGCTGAACCACAGTAAGTTGGGAAGAATGCTAGATCACGAGTACCTTTACGGATACAACGTTTGATGTCTTCTAGAGATGGCTCTTCGCCTTCTTCTAGGTAAGCCATCATTAGATCTTCGTCTTGCTCTAGAGCAGTTTCGATTAGCATTTCACGGTATTCAGCAGCTTTTTCTACCATGTCTGCTGGAATATCTTGAACTTCGTAGTTCTCTGGCTGGCCAGACTCATCCCATACGTAAGCTTGTTGGCTTAGTACGTCTACAACACCTACGAAATCTTCTTCGATACCGATAGGTAGAGTCATAACTAGAGGTGTAGCACCTAGTACGTTTTGTACTTGATCTACAACTTTGTAGAAATCTGCGCCCATACGGTCTAGTTTGTTAACGAAGATCAGACGTGATACGTGTGATTCGTCAGCGTAACGCCAGTTAGTTTCTGACTGAGGCTCAACACCACCAGAACCACAGAATACACCGATACCACCGTCAAGTACTTTTAGAGAACGGTAAACTTCGATAGTGAAGTCAACGTGTCCAGGAGTATCGATGATGTTTAGACGGTGATCGTTCCAGAAACAAGTTGTTGCTGCAGACTGGATTGTGATACCACGTTCAGCTTCCTGCTCCATGAAGTCAGTTGTAGTTGAACCGTCGTGTGTATCACCGATCTTATGGATCTTACCAGTTAGCTTTAGGATACGCTCTGTAGAGGTAGTTTTACCCGCGTCTACGTGAGCAAAAATACCAATGTTTCTGTATTTTGATAAATCAGTCATTGTCTTACTCTGTTAATAAGGTATAAAGTGCGCGCAGAGTATATCACATTCTGTCAATACTGATACCCTTGCGTGCGGATGGAAAGAAAAAAAATTTTAACGTGAAATTTCCGTCCCCAAAGCATAGTCAAACACAGCAATTTATGTACTTTATTCGCATTTTATTGAGGACGGATAGAACAGTTTGTGATTACACAAATACCATTCTTATGAGCATTACAGCTCGTCAAAAGCCTCTATAGCTTCCGACAATTTCTTAACGCCGTGAATTTGCATGCCAGGAATGCCGCCTTTCGGCATGTTGGCTGCAGGCACAATGGCTTTCTTGAAACCATGTTTGAACGCTTCATTCAAACGTTCTTGCCCACTTGGCACAGGACGGATTTCGCCTGCAAGCCCGACCTCACCAAAAATAACCACATCTTTGGGAAGTGGACGGTCACGAAAACTCGATAAAAGCGCCATAACTAACGCAAGATCGGCACTCGTCTCCGTCACCTTAACACCGCCAACCACATTAACAAAGACATCTTGGTCTGCCATTTGTAAACCACCATGCTTATGCAACACAGCGAGCAAAAGTGATAAGCGGTTCTGCTCCAAACCGACCGCAACACGGCGAGGGTTTGCCAATTGCGAGTAATCCACCAACGCTTGAATCTCTACTAATAGAGGACGCGTACCTTCCCAAACCACCATAACAGAAGAACCAGATGTTTCTTCTTCACCACGAGAAAGGAAAATCGCGGATGGGTTACTCACTTCTTTCAACCCTTGACCTGTCATTGCAAAAACACCGAGCTCATTCACAGCGCCAAAGCGGTTTTTATGACTACGCAATGTGCGAAAGCGGCTATCAGTACCACCATCAAGCAGCACTGAACAGTCTATAATGTGCTCAAGAACTTTAGGGCCCGCAAGGGTACCATCTTTTGTTACGTGACCAACAATAAATACCGCGACGTTATTCTGTTTTGCGTATCGTGTCAGAGCAGTCGCAGATTCACGTACTTGAGCAACACTGCCCGGTGACGATTGAACATCTGAAACGTGCATTACCTGAATCGAGTCAATCACCATAATGCGAGGTTGCTCTTTTTCGGCAATTTGGCAAATTTTGTCGACGTTTGTTTCCGATAACATCTTTAAGTGCTCTTTCGGCAAGCCCAGTCGAGAAGCTCGCATTGCTACCTGCTGCAACGATTCTTCACCTGTTACATAGAGCGTTGGCATTTGCGCAGACAAACTACACATGGTTTGCAGCAGCAAGGTGGATTTACCCGCGCCAGGGTTACCACCAATCAAAATAGCAGCGCCGGGTACAACGCCCCCACCTAATACGCGGTCAAGTTCTTTAAACCCACTGGTGAAGCGTGGCACTTCCTGCAGATCAATTTCGGATAACGTTTGAACTGTTGCTTCTGTTGCGGAACCCGCGTAGCCGGATAAACGTTCATTACGAGCAACCGTTGGCGATGCAGCGATACGGACTTCTGTTATCGTATTCCACGAACCACATGCGTTACACTGCCCCTGCCAACGGGGAAAGTCCGCGCCACAATCATTACAAACATACGCTCGTTTTGCTTTCGCCATGATGCCTCGATTTTTTCTACAAATGTGACTAAGCACAGCCAAGTCAGACCTTAACTGAAATGAACTATTGATATACTTAAGTTTTACTTCGCTTAGCCGATACAATTTAAAGTAACGACATACTCTAACAGAAATAATGCAGCAATCTGAAATTCTCTCGATCGCAGAACGACTCATTCCCGTTTACGGTTCGGATGACTTTGACTTTGTCCTTGGCCAATTGACCGAGGAAGAGCCGCCTTCGGCCAAAATCTTAGTGAAAATGGAACTTAACCGCTTGATGGCTCCGTGCAAAAAAAGCATCGATTTGCGCGGTCGCGTCCAAGGTGAATGTCGCGAGTATATTTTGGATGGTATTCCACATTGGTTAGATGACGTTGCTTTCAACGCTTACCATAAAAACATCAAAAAGTTTGGCGGCTACACTGAGGGAATGTGGGAAGCTTTGGTCAACACACGGAATAACTTTCGCGTAATGAGCAAACGTCTTACTCAACAAAAAACGCAATCGTTAACGGATCCTAAAAGCCCTTTCTTAGCGGAGCCCGTTCACCTCGGCTATGACTTAAAGCGCCAAGAAAAGCGCTTGAAAGTCCAATCTCAAGTCGAGATTTGCCGCTCTAAAGGGCAACTTCTGCATGGGTTAAGCATTGACTTATCCTGCTCTGGCGCAAAGTTCAAAGTCCCAAGTGCGTTTAAATATAACCTTGGGGAGATTATTCAGGTCACGTTTACTGAATTTGCCAGCAAATCTCAGGTTGCCGGTATAGAGAAACCGCTGGCGTACCGCATACTTGCGGTTGATGACTGTTACGAGAATGACTCAGTTCGATACCTCAGAACCATACGTTTAACTGAAACCAATGTCGTTACTCGAGTGATCGATGAAGCGCTCAACAGCGCAGCTAAAAGAGCTCGTCACGATAATCAAGATAAGATCATTCGAGCTCGAACTCGTGGTTATGAGCACATCGCGCTTAAGCACACCAGCAGCTTACCTCTATTCTTTGATGGCAGTGAGCTGAAACTCGCTATGTTGACGCCAAACAATCAAAAGCTTTGGCAGTACTGGCATGATGAAAGGAACCAGCAAATGTTTGGATCCTTATTTAATGAGAAGCGAGTCGCGTCACTCATTAAACCTGGCGTTAAAGGCACCACAAACGTCCTTTATTCATTTACTCACGAGCACGAAAACCGAACCTATTTCTATTCGATGCTTCGTCCTGAGGCCACTCGTGAACAACGCCAGCTATTTTGGCATTTAGGTGCTAAACGTGAAAGTTGGCGCGCGTTTAGAATTTCGATATTTGAACTGTCAGAGCAAGAACAGGAAGACTTAGCCGCTTTCTCTCCGGAGTTGGCTGAAACGTCCCAATCATTGACTCATATTGGCATCTTGCAAGAAATTGCTGACGAAAAATCAGGGCAGGATTATCTGCTCACTGAAAAGCCGCGCTTACCCGCGAATACGTTAAATGCATTTCGCCATCCGAGAAGAATTATAGGCAACCCGAAAGGCATTTATTTTGATGCCAAGTCTCGTCGTAAAGAGCCACGTTACCGATTTAAGACCCCAATAGAACTGCGTTCTGGACCCGTCACAGCGAGCGGCAGCACCGTCGATATTTCAAAGCGAGGGCTCGGCATTAAACTGGACGAACCTACCATGTTGCGCTCTGGGCAAGAGGTTCAGGTCAACTTCCGAGAGTTACAACTCTACGACAAAAAGCTGCCTTTAACGTCGGTGCCATACCGGGTAATTCGTGTTAGCCCAGATGGCTGTAGCGTACAGCTAGTTATTGATGAAAGCAGCCACACCATTAAAGTGATCGCCTTTTTCAACAGCATTATCGAGCACAATCAAGATAAGTTGATCCCGCAAAAAGAGATGCTACCGAGTAATGCGTTACTTGAAAGACTGCATAGCATGTTGCTCTCTCGAACTCTGAGCACACCCATTTTTATCAGTAAAACTACGTCGTCTTCAATCAAAACCCCCGTTATTGGGGTGAATTTGCCGCTACCTAAGCACATTGAGCTTTTTGCACGCCTTGGGCACGATCAATTGTTGTCACTTGAACCTATCTTTAAAGGTCGAACAAGCACATTAATCGCAGAGCCGATAAAGCGTGTAGAAGGTGCTCAAGCAAGACATCAGGATATCTACATTAGCGCAGCCAAAGTCGGCAATAAAATTACAGGCATTGAGTCTAAGCTTCATCAAGAGTTCAACAGCGTAAAAGAACGGATTCAATTTATAAAGAAAGCACGAATGATGGGTGACTTCTACGTGATTCGCTTATCTACAGCCCCAATTTTCGATCCGATGACATCGTTGCTGCAACAAGACTTAAGTGACTTAACCCAATTTGGCGTGCATCAAGCGAGCAAATTAGAAAAGGAGCTGACCGCTTTGGTCGGTTACAGTGAGTTTGAAGACATTACGGAAGAGGTTGTAATTAGATTGGAGTTAACCGAGTAAATTTAGAGCCATACCAAGTCAACGAAAAACACCGCCAGAAGGGCGGTGTTTTTGAATGGATAAATTAAGGTTTTGCTTTCCAGCTGACCTTTTGCTGCTTCACCAGTGCACCAGATAAAATACAGAGCACACCGCCTAAGCCTGCAAAGCGAATCGCAGATTGCGCTTGAGCTTCCACTTTAGGTTTTGCGTGGTACGCGATACCTAAGCCCGCCACCGACATCATCACAAGATCGTTAGCGCCATCACCGACAGCAACCGTGTTGTGCTGCTCAATTTCGTATTCATCCGCCAACTCCACCAGGATATCTGACTTCATCTGCGCGGTAACCACATCGCCAAGTACGTTCCCCGTGAGCTTACCATTAATGATTTCCAACTGATTAGAGCGAGCAAAATCTAAATCGACTTTATCTTTGATATAGTCCGAGAAGTAAGTAAAACCACCGGAAGCAATCGCTGTTTTCCAACCTAGTGCTTTTAACGTTGCGATTAACGCTTCAAAGTCCGGCATAAATGGCAATTGGGAACGAACTTGTTCAAGAATTGATTCATCAGCACCTTTGAGCTTGCCTACGCGTTGACGCAAACTTTGCTCAAAATCCAGTTCACCTTGCATCGCACGCTCAGTAACTTCTGCCACCTCATCCCCGACTCCGGCCAATTTTGCGATTTCATCAATACACTCTATCTGGATTACCGTTGAGTCCATGTCAAATACAATCAAACCTCGGGTTGAGAGATCTGGAACTTCATTAAGCGAGGCGTAATCCAAGTTGAGGCTTTGTAAGATCGTTTCGTGTTGAGGGGTCAACTCTCCTGCCATCAAGGCGACTTCATATTGGCCAACTTTCCACGTTTCTAACACGGGGTTGTAGACACCTGTGAAGAAATCAATGTCTTCAAAATGACGTGGCGAAAGGTATTCTGCAAACACTATCCAGTTTGCTTTTGCTTTATCTAGTTGGGAGGCAAATCGAGTCTCGGGTAATCGTATTAAAAGTGTCGTATGTTTTCTGATAGGCAAGCTTTTTGACGCGTCCATGTATATAATCCCTTATGACTTTGCTAAAACGTTACCTCAACAAACTAAAAAGGCAAGTCTTTGTTTTATTTTAAATGGATGAGTAAAGAGCATGAGTGAATCCTTGTTCTCAGTAAGGAATGCCCTAAGAATTCTGGCACTAATCCTACTGTGTGTGATGTTGTTTATCACGATCAAAAACAGTGTTGTGATCAGTAAGGGCAACGAGAAAATTCAAGCACAACAGCTTGAGACACTCACCAAAGTTTTGATTTCACAGGCGTCTCTTTCTGCCAGTGAAATGATTTTGACCAAAGATCAAGAACGCTTACTTAAGCTGACAAACCAGCTAGCACAAGACCGTTTGGTGTTTGATGCGACAATATATGATGCACAAGGCGTACGTTTAGCGTCTAGTGAAGATGCGCTATCGGTACGCGAAGTTTTAGGCTTAGACACGCCCTTGGCAACAGCTTCCATTGGCCGCCAGCAGTTGGTTGAGCCAGTATTTGCCGATGAAGCACTCATCGGTTTTGTTCGCGTTACCTTTGAGACAGGTCGTGTAACCGCGATTTCTGACCACCACTATCGTAAGAGTGATCGCTACATGTACATGATGGTGCTAATGAGTTTTGTGTGCGGCATGTTATTCATTATGATTTTGCGTAGACAGCCTATCCGCCGTAAAAAAGCGCAAAACCTACTGCTAACCAAATAGTCAGTCGGTAATCAACATCTAATACAAAAACAGCCCGCATTGTGCGGGCTGTTCTTTTAGTTCTTAATGTCAAGAAACTAAGATGACTCTTTGTCGCTTATTCTTCGTCGCCTAGCAATACTGAATCTAGTGCGATTAGCATCATGTCGTTGAATGTTGTTTGACGCTCATCAGAAGTTGTTTGCTCACCCGTTTTGATGTGATCTGAAACCGTACAGATTGTCAGAGCTTTTGCACCGTATTCTGCCGCTACGCCGTAAATACCCGCCGCTTCCATTTCAACACCAACAATGCCGTACTTGTCCATTACGTCGAACATTTCTGGATCAGGCGTGTAGAAAAGCTCCGCTGAAAATAGGTTACCGACTTTCACATCAATGCCACGTGCTTTTGCTGCGTCTTCTGCCGCGCGAACCATTTTGTAGTCTGCGATTGCTGCAAAGTCATGACCTTTAAAACGGATACGGTTCACTTTAGAATCCGTACACGCGCCCATGCCGATCACAACATCACGCACTTTGATGTCTTCGTTTACTGCGCCACAGCTACCAACACGGATAATTTTCTTCACGCCGAAGTCTTTAATTAGCTCCGTTGCGTAAATCGAGCATGATGGGATACCCATACCGTGGCCCATTACCGAGATCTTACGGCCTTTGTATGTGCCTGTGTAACCGAACATATTACGCACATCACACACTTGCACAACGTCTTCAAGGAAGGTTTCTGCGATGTATTTTGCACGTAGCGGGTCACCCGGCATCAGTACGACGTCTGCGAATGCACCCATTTCAGCATTGATATGTGGAGTTGCCATTTTCTTTTCCTTAACCTTTCTCTAGCGCTCCGCGCTTAAGGCGATATAAGCCAGAGTATTCTCATTTCCGACAAGCAGTACTTGCATACTGCAAACATAAAACTAGGAGCATTCAGCTCCTAGTTTTCAATATCCTAATTATAGGAAATTCTTACCGTAATCCATTGGAGAAGTACCGAAGTAGCTCGCCAATGTTTGGCCGATGTCTGCGAATGTTTCGCGGCGGCCAAGAGAGCCTGCTGGCACTTTTTGACCGTAAACCAATACTGGGATGTGCTCACGAGTATGGTCAGTACCTGGCCATGTTGGATCACAGCCGTGGTCTGCTGTTAGGATAAGCACGTCATCTTCACCCATCAGTTCTAGCACTTCATTGATGCGACCATCAAAGTACTCAAGCGCTGCAGCGTAACCCGCTACATCACGGCGGTGGCCGTAAGCTGAATCGAAGTCAACGAAGTTAGTGAATACGATGGTGTTATCACCCGCTTCTTTGATCGCTTCTTTCGTTGCTTCAAATAGTGCTGGAATGCCTGTTGCTTTGGTTTTCTTAGTGATCCCACAACCTGCATAAATATCTGAAATCTTACCGATGGAATGAACCTGACCGCCCTTCTCATCAACTAACTTTTGTAAGATAGTCGCTGATGGTGGCTCTATAGATAGGTCACGACGGTTACCCGTACGCTCAAATTGACCTTTACCCGGACCAATGAATGGGCGCGCGATTACACGGCCGATGTTGTAATCTTCTAGTTCTTCACGCGCAATTTGGCAAAGCTCTAGTAGACGATCCAGGCCGAATGTCTCTTCGTGACAGGCGATTTGGAATACAGAGTCCGCAGAGGTGTAGAAGATTGGCTGCCCAGTCTTCATATGCTCTTCACCCAAGTCATCAAGAACTTGAGTACCAGATGCATGGCAGTTACCTAGGAAACCGTCAAGACCAGCACGCTCAAGGATGCGATCCGTCAGCTCTTTAGGGAAGCTGTTTGCTTTGTCTGTGAAGTAACCCCAGTCAAACAGAACAGGAACACCTGCGATTTCCCAGTGACCAGACGGCGTATCTTTACCAGAAGAAAGCTCTGCTGCGTGACCGTACGCACCAATGATTTCTGCATCTGCGTCTAGGCCAGGTGCGAAGCGACCTGTTGACTCTTTATGTGCCATTGCCAAACCTAACTTAGATAGGTTTGGAAGGCGAAGTGCGCCTTGACGTTGGTCGTTATCTGCTAAGCCTTTTTCGCATTGTTCTGCGATGTGGCCTAGTGTGTCTGAACCTACATCACCAAATTTCTCAGCGTCAGCGGTTGCACCAATACCGAATGAGTCTAGTACTAAAATAAATGCTCTTTTCATTGCTCGTTCCTTAGGCCCACTCGGCTTTTTATTATGGTTGAGTAGGCCTTGTGTAATTACTTGTTCTATTAGATATCTTCTGCACGAATTTGGCGGTAAACCTCTGGAGTTGGTGTGTACTCACCACCTACTTTGATTGCACTGCGCAGTGCTTTTGCCGCTTCTTCCCACTGCTCTTCGCTGCGAGCGTGGATAACGGCAAGAGGTTTATCGCTATCTGCAACTTCACCCAAGCGGATGAACTCGTCGAAACCTACGGCATAGTCGATTTCATCAGTAGCAACACGGCGACCACCACCCATAGCAACGACAGCCATGCCAATCGCACGCGTGTCCATTGCTGAAACAATGCCCGTTTCCGTCGCGTAAACAGGCTTGATGATTTCCGCTTTTTCTAGGTAGTTATCGTAGTTTTCTACGAAGTCTGCTGGGCCGCCAAGACCAGCAACCATCTTGCCGAAGCATGCTGCTGCTTTGCCGTTGTCTAGCGCTTCCATCAGTTTTGCGCGTGCGTCTTCTGTGTTCTCAGCCAGTTTGCCAAGTACCAGCATTTCTGCACAAGAGGCCATGGTAACTTCAAGTAGGCGTGGGTTACGGTATTCACCAGTTAGGAAACGAACCGCTTCACGAACTTCCACCGCATTACCTGCCGAAGAGGCCAATACTTGGTTCATGTCTGTCAGGATTGCAGTGGTCTTAGTGCCCGCACCGTTTGCTACTGCTACGATTGATTTCGCTAGCTCTTCAGACGCTTCGTAAGTTGGCATGAATGCACCAGAGCCGACTTTAACGTCCATCACTAGCGACTCCAGACCCGCCGCCAATTTCTTAGAAAGAATGGAAGCCGTGATCAGAGAAATGTTGTCTACGGTTGCGGTAATATCACGAGTCGCGTAAACACGCTTATCCGCTGGAGCAAGGTCACCAGTTTGACCGATGATCGCCACACCTGCATCTTTAGTTACTTGCCCAAACACATCGTTGCTTGGTGTGATGTTGTAGCCTGGAATAGACTCAAGCTTATCTAGCGTACCGCCTGTGTGGCCAAGACCACGGCCAGAGATCATTGGTACGAAACCGCCGCATGCTGCCACCATAGGGCCAAGCATCAAAGACGTTACGTCACCCACACCGCCGGTAGAGTGTTTGTCGACAATTGGGCCACCAAAGTTCATGTGGCTCCAGTCGATAACCATGCCCGAATCACGCATTGCACACGTTAGGGCGATGCGCTCATCCATGGTCATTTCATTGAAGAAAATCGTCATAGCAAACGCCGCGATCTGACCTTCAGATACGGTGTTATTTGCTACGCCTTGAATAAAGAAGTTGATTTCGTCTGCGGTAAGTACTTCACCGTCACGTTTTTTACGAATGATTTCTTGTGGTAAATACATTAGTGCCTCCCATGCTCTCAGTGAGCCATGGTTAAGTAGGATAGAAGAGGTTTGGTAGCACCCGTTTAGGTGCTACCGTTCAGACATATTATTGGGATTAGTACGCTGCTGGATCAGCAGTTTCGTCTGTCACTTCTAATGTATTTAGTAGGTTAGTTAGCAGGCTAGACGCACCGAAACGGTAGTGACGGGCATCAACCCAGTTGTCACCTAGGATTTCGTCAGCCATTGCTAGGTATGCAGCTGCGTCTTCAGCAGTGCGCACACCACCTGCTGGCTTGAAACCAACAGTTTCTGCAACACCCATGTCGCGAATCACTTCAAGCATCATGCGTGCATATTCTGGTGTTGCGTTTACTGGCACTTTACCAGTTGAAGTTTTAATGAAGTCAGCACCTGCTTCAATACAGATTTGAGATGCTTTCTTGATTAGTGCTTCTTCTTTTAGTTCACCCGTTTCGATGATCACTTTAAGAAGAATATCACCACAAGCCTCTTTACATTGCTTAACTAGTTCGAAGCCTACTTTCTCATCACCCGCCATTAGCGCGCGGTATGGGAAAACAACGTCAACTTCGTCTGCACCGTAAGCAACCGCCGCTTTTGTTTCAGCAACAGCGATTTCGATGTCGTCGTTACCGTGTGGGAAGTTCGTTACTGTTGCAATGCGAACCTCTGGCGTACCTTGCTCACGAAGTGTCTTCTTAGCAATAGGAATAAAGCGAGGGTAAATACAAATTGCAGCTGTGTTGCCTACTGCTGTTTTCGCGTCATGACATAATGAAATCACTTTTGCATCAGTGTCATCGTCATTCAACGTAGTTAGGTCCATAAGTTTAAGTGCACGTAGCGCTGCTGCTTTTAAATCGCTCATTTCTATCTCCGATCAATATTCAAAAAATTCACTACTCAGCCTTACATCACGTCTCTAACTATAATCAACAAGTCGAGACAATGTGAGTAAATAGCTAAACAGTCTATTAATGAACGGACTTGGTTCCCTGAAGACTCGGCATATACAGCGAAAATTTCATATGCCAATTGCTATCCTTGTCACCGCACAGTACCAGTTTGGCCTATGGCACAACAATCTATGATTGCGGTGTCTTTAATATCACATCACACAGCAAAACGCCTATTAGATCTGATATTGCTGGGCAAGTCATTTGCCCATCGATTATGTAATATTCATTACGTGATTAAGTATCAACCTTAACCACTATCCTGTGATTAATACATTATAGAGTTTCACCGCAAAACTGTAGCACCAAATAGAGCGCAAACGGTTTGTATCTCAAAATTTCCTAGCCCCTATTCCATCGGCTGCGTAACTCATAGACTGAGTCCGGCACCCGGTGAAATTTTAGAGCCCGAAAAACGAAAAATGCCCCGCAGCAATCTCTTGCTACAGGGCATGATGTAAAACGGCGTCTATATATTAAGAACCGATTCTAATTATAGTGCTGCAAGGCTTAAGCAGAAGCCTGCAATTGTCGCTGCCATAAGGTTAGACAACGTACCTGCAAGAACAGCTTTAACACCCATGCGAGCGATGTCACTACGACGGTTTGGTGCAAGGCTACCTAGACCACCAAGTAGAATCGCGATAGAAGAAAGGTTCGCGAAACCACATAGTGCGAATGAGATGATAGCTGTTGTCTTCTCAGACATTACTTCACCAGTTGCCGCGATTACTTGAGCGTTTTCACCTAGGTATGGTGTGAAGTTCAAGTAAGCAACGAATTCGTTCACTACGATTTTCTGACCGATGAATGAACCAGCAGTTACTGCTTCAGCCCATGGAACACCGATTAGGAATGCTAGTGGAGAGAATGCGTAACCTAGGATTAGCTCTAGCGTTAGTTCTGGCATGCCGAACCAACCACCGATGCCACCTAGCATACCGTTGATCAGCGCGATTAGACCAACGAATGCGATTAGCATTGCACCTACGTTAAGCGCAAGTTGTAGACCAGAAGCCGCACCGCCCGCTGCTGCGTCGATTACGTTTACTGGTTTGTCGTCGCCGCCGTCCATCGCTTCTTCGATACTTTCGTGAGGCTGGTCAGTCTCTGGGTGAAGGATTTTAGCGAATAGTAGACCACCTGGTGCCGCCATGAATGATGCTGCTACTAGGTACTCTAGTGGAACACCCATTGAAGCGTAGCCCGCTAGTACACCACCAGCAACAGAAGCTAGGCCACCACACATTACCGCGAATAGCTCTGATTGAGTCATTTTTGGAACGAATGGACGAACAACTAGAGGTGCTTCTGTTTGACCTACGAAAATGTTTGCTGCTGCTGACATTGATTCCGCACGTGAAGTGCCCAGCGCTTTTTGTTAGTGCGCCACCAAGAATCTTGATAACCCATTGCATAACGCCAATGTAGTAAAGAACTGAAATCAGTGCAGAGAAGAAGATCAGTGTAGGAAGAACACGGAATGCGAAGATGAAACCGCCGCCGCCGAATACTTCGAACATCTTGTCAGAAACAAGACCACCGAACAGGAATGATGAACCATCGTTACCGTAGTTGATAACGTTAGAAACACCTGAAGAGAAACCGTTTAGTAGATCACGGCCCCAAGGTACATACAGAACAAATGCACCTAATGCGAATTGGATAGCGAATGCGCCACCCACAGTTCTTAGATTGATAGCTTTTCGGTTATTAGAAAATGCCACTGCAATCGCAAGAAGCACTACCATACCGATTAGGCTCATAAACAGGCTCATAGTTTATGACTTCCTTATAAGTTATTTATTGGCGTGTTACAAAATGGAGCTATAAAGCGGGAGCAATTATACTCATGCAGAATCAATTAAAGTAATGCCAGCCTCACACTTTCCTATAAGATTCATGATTGATTCAGCCAGCTTTGTGAGTTAATTCACAATAAGCAGGAAAACGTTTTCTATTTCAAACCACATCTTTAGATTTTATTCACATATCGAGAAAGCAAAATTGCTATTTTTCCATAACTGAGAGGCAATCGATTGCTTTGAGCCGTTATGCAACTCTACGAGCTCATTAAAGACGTGAATGAGTTTGGCTGGGTGATTCGACTCCCCTTGATATCCAAGTATAGGCATATCCGGTGCATCTGTTTCGATCACGAGATGTTTGAGTGGTAATTTTTGAATTGCGTCGCGCGTTTTCTTCGCTCTTGGGTAGGTGATGGTTCCTCCTACACCGATAAAAAAACCTAATTTGACCCACTCCATTGCTTGCTGATAACTCCCAGAGAAAGCATGTAGCACACCGCCCCGAGGGAGCTTCGCCGCTTTAACCATTTGAATAAGGCGATTGTGCGCTTTTCGGCTATGTAAAATAACTGGGAGTTCGAAGCGTCTAGCCAGTTCAAATTGAACTTCAAGTGTCTTTTCTTGCAACTGTGGGTCAACATCAATGGCAAAATCTAGCCCACACTCTCCTATTGCCACGCACTGGGGAGCATTTTGTTTTAGATAATGTTCCAATTCAGCAAAGTGCTGCTCGACGTTATCTTCAAGAAAATACGGATGAAACCCAAGGGCGTAATACAAATTGGTATGTTGATCTGCCAAGGTTTGAATACGAGCCCAGTTTTGAGGTCCCACTGAAGGAATCAGAATTCTTGTCACGTCTTGCGTCTGAGCTAGCTGAAGTTGATGTGCAAAGTCATCTTGGAATACATCAAAGTCAAAGTGACAATGGGTATCAAAGAGCTTCATCTTGAGACTTTTTATCTGTACCGACAAACTGAGAATCAGAAAATAGCAGAGCTTCACTGTTCTCTTCATTTTGATGGGCAGGATCTTTTCGATACGGAACGCAGCTGCGTTTTTGATCGGGCGTTAGTCCCATCTCCTTGCACCAGTCGTCGTAACGCTTCAATCCTCGTTTAAACCAGTTCATATCTCATCCTTATAAAAAACGCCCTTGGCTAAGTTTATAGCCAAGGGCGTTTTAAAATCTAGTTTGCGTTAAAGCTTACCCAAACCGCTTTTTGATTAGTGCTCACGCGTCGCACGGAAATCAATATCAGGGAAACGCTCTTTCGCCAAGTTTAAGTTAACCATTGTTGGTGCAATATACGTTAGGTTATCACCACCATCCAATGCTAAGTTTGCTTGGTTCTTACGTTGGAACTCATCCAGTTTCTTCGCATCATCACACTCAACCCAACGCGCAGTTGCAACGTTGATGCCTTCATAAATCGCTTCAACGTTATATTCAGACTTCAAACGAGCCACAACCACATCGAACTGAAGTACACCAACGGCACCAACGATCAGATCGTTGTTTTGTAGTGGACGGAATACCTGTACCGCACCTTCTTCTGATAGTTGCACCAAGCCTTTTAGTAGCTGTTTCTGCTTTAGTGGATCTTTCAGGCGAATACGACGGAATAGTTCCGGGGCAAAGTTCGGAATACCAGAGAACTTCAATGACTCACCTTGAGTAAAGGTATCACCAATTTGAATAGTGCCGTGGTTATGCAGACCAATGATGTCACCCGCGTAAGCGTGTTCTGCACGTGAACGGTCACCAGCCATAAAGGTTACTGCATCAGAGATACTCACCTGCTTGCCAAGACGAACGTGGTTCATCTTCATACCCTGCGTGTAAGTACCCGATACAATACGCATGAATGCGATACGGTCACGGTGTTTCGGGTCCATGTTTGCTTGGATCTTGAATACGAAACCAGAGAACTTCTCTTCTGTCGCTTCAACTTCACGCTCAACCGCTTGACGCGTTTTCGGTGCTGGTGCCCACTCTGTTAGACCGTCTAGCATGTGGTCTACACCGAAGTTACCTAATGCGGTACCGAAGTAAACTGGCGTCAGGTCACCTGTTAAGAACATTTCCAAATCAAACTCAGGGCAAGCACCCATAACAAGCTCAAGCTCTTCTCGAACACTTTCCGCAAGGCCTGCACCGACTTTTTCATCAAGCTCTGGGTTATCTAGACCTTTGATGATTCGAACTTCTTGAATCTCATGACCGTGACCAGATTCGTATAAAATCGTTTCATCACGGTGAATGTGGTACACACCTTTAAACTCTTTACCACAGCCGATTGGCCACGTGATAGGCGCACACATCATGCCCAATTCGTTTTCTACTTCGTCCAATACTTCCATTGGATCACGAACGTCACGGTCAAGTTTGTTCATGAAGGTCACGATTGGCGTATCGCGTAGACGGGTTACTTCCATCAGCTTACGAGTACGATCCTCGACACCTTTCGCTGCATCGATAACCATCAAACACGAGTCGACTGCCGTTAGAGTACGATATGTATCTTCCGAGAAGTCTTCGTGTCCAGGAGTATCAAGTAGGTTTACCAGGCAATCATTGTAAGGGAACTGCATCACAGACGTGGTTACCGAGATACCACGTTCCTTTTCCATTTCCATCCAGTCTGATTTTGCGTGCTGTGCATTACCACGACCTTTAACCGTACCTGCTTTTTGAATCGCGTTTCCGAATAAAAGGACTTTTTCAGTAATGGTGGTTTTACCCGCATCCGGGTGAGAAATAATAGCGAACGTTCTACGTTTAGACACTTCGCTTAGAAAAGGAGTATTTGACATGAAACTGGTCTTCTTTGATGTCTGAATGCTTGCTCGAAAAGCAAACACGCTTTTTAGATTCAATATTGCGCGGTATTCTCGCTTATTATTGCCTCAGGGGCAACTGATCGCTTTAGGGGCGACTTCCCTTATGGGATGCGTTAACGTTAGTGAAAGAAGAGATAACTCATGATGATCGCATCTTCTTTTCCCGTGCCAGTTTTCGCAGGGTAATAATTATGACGTCGATCAACTTCATTGAATCCAGCTTGTTCATAAATATAAATAGCAGGCTTATTACTCTCTCGCACCTCAAGCCAAGCACTCTCCGCTTTTGATTGCTCACAATGTTCTAAGAACGCATCCAACAGTTTTTGACCATAGCCTTTACCCTGAAGATGCGGCGCGATAGCAATATTCAGCAACGTAACTTCACCGACAATATTCTGCGCATAAAAGTAGCCAATCACCATCTCGCCATCGAGCATCACATGATGACATGCTCCACGGCTGGATAAATCACGTACCAAAGACTCTGCCCACGGATGCGAGTGTGCTTGCTGCTCAATTTGCCAAACTTGATCTAAGTGCTCAGCGCACATTGGTAAGATTTTAGTTGTCATTATTTACCTAGGGGTTCATGTGCAATACCAATTGCAGTAAAACGGGGATTAATGCTTATTTGCTCGAATTGTTGTAAGAACAAATCTGTTGCCAAAGTGCACGTTTTTGTTGGGTATTCCCATCCACATCTTGCAACAATGGCGATGTCAGTTGTTTAGTGTCAGGCAATACTTCGGCTTCACACCCTGCAAACCAAACCCACTCAAGCTCGTGCTGGCCAAGTAATGGAAATCGCTCTGGCTCAATATGTAACGCTTGGTCAAGCGTTAACTTCATACTCTTTAGGATGTTTTCAAACAAAACTGCCGTCTCATTCTCTGGACATACCGGAGAGATCAACAGGAGTTTGCAAGAACTTTGCAAATCGATTTTTGGCGATTGGTAACCTGCCAATCTATCTGGGTGTACCAGCTCCCATGTGCTGATGCCCATTTCGTGTAAATACTGTTTCTCGTTAATTGACATTTTCCGTCACCTATTTGAACGAGGGCAATCCTAACAAATAATCGTGATTATACCTAAAGGACTTCAAGGAACACCTCAATACATTGGAATGATTGAACTGTTCTGCCTATGACAATGGCCACACCGTAGGTATAACATATGAGGTACATTATGAAATTCTTACCTACACTGCTGCTTTGCGCACTGGTAGCTACCACCAGCATGAGTGTTTTTGCTAATAGCAGCGATGAGTGGGAGCTGATTGCAACGAAAACCGTCAAATTCCAAACAGAAACGGATACCGTGACACCAAATAGCCTATTCCGAAATCGCAGCTTCAGTAAAATTAAACTGAAATGTGTGCAGGGCACGGTAGACATTAACGACTTAAAAGTCGTGATGACGGACGGTAGTGAGAAAAAGCTAACCTCTATGGGCGTGCTAACAAGTGGATTATCGACTCGTGCATGGAGCCTTCCTGGCTCAAAAGAAGCGAAGCTAAAACGGATTGAAATGACTTACAGCAGTTGGGGCAGCAGAAAACTCAATGTTTTAGGGCTAAGTAAGAAAGCAAAAATAGAGGTTTGGGGTAAGAAGAAAAGTGACCAGTCGTCTTAATCTCCCTATCTCAGTTTTCAATGAACTAAGAAAGAAGCCCACTGAGTTAGTGGGCTTCTTTCATTTACAGTTCAGAGAACTCTGGCGCGTAATCTATGCGTCCGGAGTGTCCGGCACATTGACCTTCGACCAACTCAGCGATACGAAATGCACCTTTAGGAACATCCCAAGCGCATTCGAATCCCATCTCGTCGCATGATTGAAAGCCCTGGCGCGCGTAATAATCAGGATCGCCCAACACCACACACACTGGATAGCCAAAATCACGAAGTGAATCAAAACCTTCTTTGATCAACTCTGCAGCGATGCCTTGGCGACGGTAATCTTCATGAACAGCCAATGGCGCCAGCCCTTGCCACGACAAATCTTCACCATTTAAGGTCACTGGGCTAAATAAAGCATGGCCTATCACCTCTCCCTCATCTGTACACGCGACTAAGGAAAGTGTGAATTTGCTATTTTCGCGCAAACGCATCACAAGCTTAGCTTCAGCTTCCGTCGGGAAGGCGTGTTTCAATAAGCGGTCAATGGTAAGAATGTCCGCAGGGGCTTCAGTTCGAATAAGCATTCGCTACTCCGGTTGGTTGTGCAGGCGCTTGAACTCCTTTCTGAACAAAATCAGCCAATTGATTCAAAGCGACTTGCATTGCTTTCGGTAACTGCTCTAAGTCGACACTGTCCATTAAGTTTTTCACTTCTAAGCCAAGCTCAGTATCACCTTCAATTGAAAGGCGACGTTGGAAGAACAGTGTGTCAGGGTCTTCTTTACGACCAGCAATCAGTACTAGGTCGTTTAGATTACCACTAAAACTCACATCTTCCTGAACTGGTTTTTCAGCTACCACTAATTTTTCGTCTTGATAGCTGATGTACCATGCTAAGTTCAAGTCTTTAATCGCAACTTTTAACCACTTGTCTTCAAGGAACTCAAAGTCACCATCTTCCAAGGCTTCTTTAAACACCATTTTTAGCCCCTCCAGCAATGCTTTTTGCTGAATTGGCTGTGGTAATAACTGGACTGGAGAACGCAAAATGTTAGCTGCGTTCTTTACTAGTTGACTGCGAATCTTGTTTAACACGTTCATTATCCGTTACTTTGTCATTAGGTTGCCTATATTAAGCAATCGTGGCAATGAGATTACTGTTATGTATCAATAAAGTGCTTATTTTAGATTGGTGGATTATTGTTCACTAACGCTTCTTTTTTTGAAGTTACGTGTATTATTGATGCGAACAGGTGGATAAACACTTTTACAACCGTATTTTCAAAGTTATAGTTATCTGAGCGTATCCATGTGATTGTCGACTGTAAAGTTAAAACCGCGAGCCCTTTAATGGCAAGCGATACTGTGACTTGATAGTAGACCGCCGCAGGCTTATCAGGGTGTCGCTTTTTATACACGGACGAATAATCTGGCTCATTGGAGATCGGTAATACCCTAATGCCTTCCCAGCAATTAAAACATTGGTTTGCCACGCTAACCTCAAATAGCCCTTTCTTCTTTGCCATTCTTGATAAAAAACACAATTATCGAATGGTAAGTGACCGTTACTGCGATATCGCAGGTTTAAGTCATGAGGAAATCATCGGCTTAAACGATTGCCAGGTACTGGGTGAGCAGTTTTATAAAAAGCTGGCCCCTTACTATCAGCGTGCATTCAAAGGAACGCATGTCGAAGCCGAAATCACCCTCGATGAAACCGACCTTGAAACCAGCCTGCACTTTAGTCTGTCACCGGTTTTTGAAGGTAACGAAATTCGCTTTGTCGTTTTTCACGCCGTGGATACTTCAGAAAAGCAGATCCTCGTACGCTCCTTAGAGGAGTCCGAAAGTAAATTTGCGAAATTGACACAACTACTGCCTGACGGTCTGCTGCTTATCGAAGATGACATTATCATCTCTGCCAATCCTGCATCAGCACGCCTTCTGGGACTGAACTCTCCCCATGAGTTGTTAGGCGAAGAGCTCAGCCGTTTATTCATCGATGAAAACAGCAAGAAAGTGTTTAGTCATCGTTTGAGTGCATTAATTTCTGACAAGCCGTTTGTTTGCTTAACCAGCGCGAGATGTGGCTTTGAACGAAAAGTTCAGTTACACGCAGATTCTACGGCGATATTAGGCAGCGAGTCTCAAATCATCTTGATCCAAGACGCTGACGATACACCTAAGAATTTGTCTTCTGCATCGAATGAAGACATACATATTGATTCGCTCACCAAACTGTACAACCGCTTTGGTTTTACCAAACGTTTGGAACAGCTGATCAAAAAGCAAACGCCGCTTCTGGTGTTCTATTTGGATATCGATAACTTCAAAAACATTAATGATTCACTTGGTCACCACATTGGCGATAAAGTGATTCAAGAGGTATCGGCCCGTCTTAAACGATTACTGCCAAATCAAGCGATTATTGGTCATTTGGGTGGCGATGAGTTTGGCGTCATTCTGCCAGAACCAGAAAATACCCGCATGGCTGAAATTTTGTCAGATCGCATTATCTCGTTGATCAACCAGCCTTTCGACTTGCACCACTTCAGTAAACGCCTTGCGTGCTCAATTGGTAGCGTTCGTTACCCTGAAGACGGGCAAGATGCGAGAATCCTGCTACAAAATGCTGATACGGCGATGTATGAAGCCAAAGATCGTGGCCGAAATCGCCTGATCAAATTTAACGACCAGATGAACAAAGAAGCGCGCATGCGTTTGTGGCTTGAAATCGAACTGCAAAAAGCATTGCAGCAGAACGGTTTAGAAGTGTGGTATCAACCAAAGGTTAACGCGCGTGACTTCAGCATTAACGGTGCCGAAGCGCTCGTTCGTTGGAAACACCCTGTCGAAGGTTACATTAGCCCAGGTTCATTCATTCCTGTCGCCGAGCGTGCAGGGTTAATCGAACACCTTGGACGCGTCGTGATGCGTGATGTTTTCAATACGGTAAAACGTTGGAAACAACAAGGCATACTGCCAGGTCGTGTCGCTATCAACCTCTCTCCCGAGCAATTTGGTAATCCACAGCTGATCGACTTTATGGAAAAGTTGCTTCGCACTACCGAGCTTGATCCAAGCTGCATTACCTTCGAGCTAACCGAAAGTGCCGTGATGAGTGATAGCGAACATACACTGCAAATGCTGAATGCGATTAAGAAACTGGGCTTCGCCCTCTCTATCGATGACTTTGGTACCGGTTACTCTTCCCTTTCCTACTTAGCGCGCTTCCCTATCGACGAGCTGAAAATCGACCGCGCGTTTATTAACGATATCGACACGCTACCCAAACAGGTCACTGTGATTGAAAACATCATTAATCTGGGTAAGTCACTCGACTTGACGGTCGTTGCCGAGGGGGTGGAAACCCACCAGCAAGCTACTTTGCTCTCTAACCTTCAATGTAATGCGATTCAAGGATTCCATTTTTATCGCCCACAGCCAAAACATGAAATTGAAGAGCTGTTTGTACAGAATCGTCGTCACAAGAACTAACCCCGACTCGATACCCTTACTCTCAAGGGGTAAATATCGACTTTATTGAGCTAAACCTAACTTAGGTCAATTTCGCTATTCATAATTCTTCATAAAATGCGGACACCTTTTTATTCTCAATGATTGTGAGCATATGGAACTCTTGTGTCCCGCGGGTAACCTGCCTGCGTTAAAAACTGCGATTGATTGCGGTGCCGATGCCGTCTACATTGGCTTCAAAGATGATACCAACGCCCGTCACTTTGCTGGCCTCAACTTTAACGGCAAAAAGTTAGAAAAAGCGGTGCAATACGTTCACGACCGCGACAAAAAAATTCATGTCGCGTTGAATACCTTCGCTCATCCCAATGGCTTTGAGCGCTGGACGAACGCGGTAGACAATGCAGCGGCATTGGGTGTGGACGCGCTGATTGTTGCAGACATTGCAGTTCTGGAGTATGCAGCTCGCAAATATCCCGATCTGGAACTACATCTTTCAGTGCAAGCATCAGCGACCAACATCGCAGCCATTGATTTTTATAAACAGAACTTCAACGTAAAACGTGTGGTGCTGCCTCGCGTCTTATCGATTCATCAGGTGAAGCAGCTTTCGCGCAACATCACTAGCGATGTCGAGCTAGAAGTCTTTGCTTTTGGTAGCCTTTGTATTATGTCCGAAGGCCGTTGTTATTTGTCATCATACATGACGGGTGAGTCCCCAAACACTGTGGGTGCCTGTTCTCCTGCCAAATACGTTCGTTGGCAAGAAACTGAACAAGGTCTTGAGTCTCGTCTAAATAATATCCTAATTGACCGCTACTGCGCAGGAGAAAACGCAGGCTACCCTACGCTCTGTAAAGGTCGTTTTGAAACAGAAATTGATGGTGAGAAAAAACGCTATCATGCTCTGGAAGAGCCAACCAGTTTGAACACCCTTTCGATGCTGCCAGAACTGTTTGCCGCTAATGTCGCATCTGTAAAAATTGAAGGGCGCCAACGCAGCCCAGCTTACGTAGAGCAAGTCACTCGAACATGGCGAGCCGCGATCGATCGCTACCAAGCCAACCCAGAAGCTTACCAAGTTGAAGCCGCATGGGATGCGACGCTCGCAAATGTGTCGGAAGGAACGCAAACCACCCTAGGTGCTTACCACCGTAAATGGCAGTAGAGGTTAAGATGGATAACTCAATGAAATACGCACTTGGCCCACTACTCTATTTTTGGCCAAAACAAGATGTAGAAGCCTTCTACCAACAAGCAAAACAAAGCTCTGCAGACATTATTTACCTGGGTGAATCGGTTTGCTCTAAACGCAGAGAAATGAAACCAGCCCACTGGTTGGAAATCGCCAAAGACTTATCTGCCTCTGGCAAGCAAGTCGTTATCTCTACGATGGCGCTACTGGAAGCACCTAGTGAAGTAAACATCATGAAGAAGTACATCAATAACGGTGACTTCGCCATTGAGGCTAATGACGTATCGGCAGTTCAATTAGCATCAGAGCATAAAGTGCCTTTCGTTGTTGGCCCTGCAATCAATACTTATAACGCACACACGCTCAACTTATTTTTGAAGCAAGGTATGGTTCGCTGGTGTATGCCTGTCGAGCTCTCTCGCGAATGGTTAAACGATACTTTAGTTCAGTGTGACGAGCTTGGTATTCGTAACAAGTTTGAAGTTGAGGTATTTAGCCACGGTTATTTACCTTTAGCGTATTCCGCTCGCTGTTTCACAGCCCGAGCTGAAAACCGAGCGAAAGACGATTGCGAAACCTGCTGTATCAAATACCCAACAGGAATCCAGGTCAGTAGCCAAGAAGGGCAAGAAGTCTTTAACCTTAACGGTATTCAAACGCAATCAGGGTATTGTTATAACCTGATCAATGACTTACCAAGCATGCAAGGGCTGGTTGATGTGGTCCGCTTAAGCCCTCTCGGTGTGAGTACACTTTCTGAGTTAGAGCATTTTCGCTCAAACGAGCACGGCGACAACCCTGAAAAACTCGAAAGCCGCCAATGCAATGGCTATTGGCATCAGCTAGCTGGCTTAGAAGTAAAAAACATTTAGCTCCCCAAAAAAGAAAAGCGAGGACCGACCTCGCTTTCTCTATCAGCCATTGTTAACAGGCTTGCACTGTTGGCTCAGCCGAAGTTTCGTTTAGCAGCTTTTTCACGTCCCGCCACAACATACTGACCACGACTAAACTCAGCGCAATATTGGACAATGGGAAAGCCAGCCAAATGCCTGTCACGCCAAACAGTTTCGGCATAACGAATAAAAACGGCAGTTGAACCAACATGTTGCCTAGTGTCACAAACATGGCTTTGCTGCCTTTGTTTACCGATTGGTAGTACGCAGCCGCCACGACTAAAAAGCCATCTAGGAACAACGCAAACATGTGTAAACGAATCCCGATCACCGTGCTATCAATCAACTGTTGATCAGCATTGTTAAACACCGAGACCAACTCGTACGGGAAAAGGTTCATCAAACCAACAAACGCCACACCACCAAGCACAGATGTCCCCATTGCGACTTGCAGTAATTTTCTGACGTTCGCCTGGTTGCGCGCCCCGTGATTGAAACTCACTAGAGGTTGCATACCGTTCGCGATTCCCTCTGCAATCAGATAGTAAACCGTCACGATGTACCCCAAAATGGCGTACGCTCCTATCAACATTGCACTTCCGTACTGAGCAAATAATGCGTTGTGCATTGCCACCATCACAGAACCGTACGCGTACATAAAGAAGCTAGATGTACCGATCATTATAATCTTTGGTGCAACATCGACTTGAACCTTAAAGTCACTGATTCGAAGGCGTAAGGTCGCTTTTGAAGTAAAGAAGTAACCGATACCAAGCACGGTTACCACCAATTGTGCCAGCGCTGTAGCAATGGCCGCTCCGGTTAACTCCCACCCCAACCAAGCAATAAATACGTAGTCTAATACAATATTAATGACGGCACCGATGACCATCAGCATCGTTGCTAAGTTCGGGCTGTCGTCATTGCGTAAAAGAAATGGAACCGCGATAGAGCCTAGCGTAAATACGCACGCGACAATCAGAATATGCAGATATTGCAGCGCGAGTTCAAACACTCGCCCTTCCGCCCCCTGCCAGCGAATAAATTCATCAGCAAAATAGAACAATATGCTAGCAACGACCGGCATCAATATCGCTAACAACCCCAATCCGGTTGTTAAAATACGCTTCGCGCCCTCATGATCGTTTTCTCCTTGCTTAATCGACGTTAGCGCACCAGTCCCCACCCCAATCATCATCCCTATACCGAGGATAGAACCGATGATCGGCCACGCAACATTGATCCCTGCTAATCCGTCAGCACCAACATAACGGCCAATAAAAATGCCATCAACTATTTGATATAAACCGTTCACGAGCATTGCTGCGACGGTTGGAATCGTATATTTCCAAAACTGTCTATAAATTGAGTTTTGCATGACTGCCACCAGTAGTTAGCAAAGCTAACCATTTAATTAGCAAGGCTAACTAAATGGTTAAATTAAATAAAAGAAAAATGAAACACCAAAGGCTAATGCGTACAGCGGAGGCCTTTGGTTTAATTTAAAATGACTTATTGCTCAATGCTTTATTTAGTAAAGCTTGTAACTGCTCAGCTTCTTGCTGATTTAATTGTTGCATCATTTGTTCAGAGATATCTTTGTAAACCACCTGCTCCAAAGACATTTTTTCTGCGACTTCTTCTGTCAGCAATACACGCTTAGCACGGGCATCCTCATTACATGCGATGCGTTTCACCAAACCCTTTTTTTCCAAACGAACAACCATTGTCGATGCGGAAGGCTTAGTCACTTGCAACTCTTCTGCAAGATCGGTTATTCGTACACCCTCAGGGTAAACCTGAATCACACGTAAATAATCGAACTCATTAAAGCTTAGATGTGATAACGGATCTTCTTTGGCATAAACACGCCAAGCTTTGGCGCAAAAACGCTCTAAATCAATCAAGCTTTCTTCTAGTGCCATAAAATCCACCACCACTTAGTTAGCAAGGCTAACTATTTTAAATGAGTCACTCATCAAGTTCAATCATAAAAAAAGCCGCTCTCATCGAGCGGCTCTAAATCATTCAATTTCCTGCTTCTTAGCGGCCTTTAGCTTGGCCAATCTGTCTTGCTGTAATTGATCGTAGATTTGTGCCAGTTCCAAGAAGGAATACCGGTGCTCAACATAATCATAAACGTTGAACGAAATCGCGAGCTTATAAAGTGAGATGGCACTTGCGATGTCACCTTCAAGCTGATTACGCTTTCCAAGGTAGAAATACGTTTCCGTCAATCGTTCAGCTAGGCGATAGTTCTCTCTCGTTCCATCCATAATGGCTTTAAGAGCGTCTTCGTCCGAGACGTCTCGTAGCATGATGGCAACAAGAACCCATCCCCACTCTTCACTACGATCTCGTAAATAACGCTGTTGAAGATTAGCTTTTGCTTGCTCTGGATTTTGCTCAGCTTCGATGATGTACAACCATAATGAACGAAAAGGATCCGTTGGCATTTCTTGATAGTGCTTGGTCATATCTTCTAAAGCGAGATCGATTCGGCCACCATAATACAGTGCAATCGCACGGTTGCGCTCAGCATAGGTATTATCCGGAGCCAACTCTATGGTCGAGTCAAACGCTTCATAAGCCGCGTCAAACTCCCCCACTTGGGTGAAATACACCCCCAAAAGATTGAAGATATCCGGTTGAGCAGGATTCAACTGCAAAGACTGGTTAAAGTCCAAACGGGCAAGATCACGCAAACCAACGCTATCGTAGTAGCTACCGCGCTCATAATGCATTTTAGCGCGTACTTCATCACTGAGATCAGGACGTTGTAGCAACTGCGATAAACGCGCGATTTGTACTTCTTGTTGAACGCTAGGCTGAAGTGGCACCGCCATCGGTGGATATAGCCACTTTTGTGCTGATTGCTGAGAAGTATTTGCACAACCGGTCAGCGCGATAGCAACACATAAACTTGCGGTTTGAAACCATTTCACTAATTGATACTCCTGTTTGGACCGCTCAAAATTTATTTCTCTTAATGCAATATAGGCGATAACCTTGTTTGAGGTTAATGCGTCGAAATAAACCAAAAAAAGGGGAGCGAAAATGCTCCCCTTTTATAACATGCTTTCAGGCCCTTAATCTAATAAAAGGCTGAAAGTCTCATTTTGTCTTACTCGTCTTTAGCAGCTGGTGCTTCAGCAGCAGCTTCTTCAGCTGGCTTTTCTACCGCTTCTTTCATGCTTAGACGTACACGGCCTTGGCGGTCGATTTCAAGAACTTTAACTTGAACTTCTTGGCCTTCAGCTAGGTAGTCAGACACTTTCTCAACACGTTTTTCTGCGATTTGAGAAATGTGTACCAGACCATCTTTGCCTGGAAGAACCGTTACAAATGCACCGAAGTCAGCTAGACGTGCAACTTTACCCGTGTAGATACGGCCAACTTCAACTTCAGCAGTGATCTCTTCGATACGACGGATAGCTTCTTTCGCAGCAGTGCCTTCAGTTGCAGCAATCTTGATAGTACCGTCATCTTCGATTTCGATAGTTGTACCAGTCTCTTCAGTTAGAGCACGGATAACTGCACCACCTTTACCGATAACGTCTTTGATCTTCTCTGCGCTGATCTTCATCGTGTGAATACGAGGAGCAAATTCAGAGATGTCTTCACGGGCACCAGAGATTGCTTCATCCATTACAGATAGGATGTGCTTACGTGCACCTTGAGCTTGGTTAAGCGCAATTTGCATGATTTCTTTAGTGATGCCTTCGATCTTGATGTCCATTTGAAGAGCAGTGATACCAGTGTTAGTACCTGCTACTTTAAAGTCCATATCACCTAGATGGTCTTCGTCACCAAGGATGTCAGAAAGAACAACGAAGTCGTCGCCTTCTTTAACAAGGCCCATTGCGATACCCGCAACAGAAGACTTGATTGGCACACCTGCGTCCATAAGCGCAAGAGACGTACCACATACAGAAGCCATTGAAGATGAACCGTTAGATTCAGTGATTTCCGATACAACACGTACTGTGTATGGGAACTCATCTACTGATGGCATTACTGCTGCGATACCACGTTTAGCCAGTTTACCGTGGCCGATTTCACGACGCTTAGGAGAGCCTACAAAACCAGTCTCACCTACACAGTATGGAGGGAAGTTGTAGTGCAGTAGGAAGTGATCTTTACGCTCGCCTGTTAGCTCATCAATGATTTGAGCATCACGCTGAGTACCTAGCGTTGCAGTAACGATCGCCTGAGTTTCACCACGAGTGAATAGCGCGCTACCGTGTGTGCGAGGAAGAACACCAGTGCGTACATCTAGTGCACGAACCATGTCTTTTTCACGGCCATCAATACGAGGGTTACCCGCGATGATGCTACGACGTACAACTGTTTTCTCTAGATCATGGAAGATAGTGTGGATTTCTTTTGTATCCGCTTCAGGATCTTCAGCAAGAAGAACTTCATTTACTTCCGCAGCGATCTCATTGATACGGTCGTAACGAGCCATCTTCTCAGTGATTTTGTAAGCCTCAACAAGCTTCGCTTCTGCTAGCTCAGCAATCTTATCTTTAAGCGCTGTGTTTTCTTCAGGAGCTACCCAATCCCAAGCAGGAGTTGCCACTTCTGCTTTGAATTCGTTGATAGCTTTGATAGCAACTTGTTGTTGGTCATGACCGTAAACAACCGCTGCTAGCATTTCTTCTTCAGTTAGGTTGTCCGCTTCTGACTCAACCATCAGTACGGCTGATTCTGTACCAGCAACAACAAGATCAAGCTTAGAAGTTTCTAGTTCAGTTTGGCTAGGGTTAAGTACAAGCTGACCATCTATATGACCAACACGCGCCGCACCGATAGGGCCGTTGAATGGAATGCCAGAGATAGCAAGAGCAGCAGAAGTACCGATCATTGTAACGATATCTGGCTGAACATCTGGGTTTACAGACATTACTGTCGCGATAACCTGAACTTCGTTTTTAAACGCGTCTGGGAATAGCGGACGGATTGGACGGTCGATTAGACGAGCTGTTAGCGTTTCGCCTTCAGAAGGACGACCTTCACGCTTGAAGAAGCCGCCTGGGATTTTACCTGCAGCGTAAGTACGCTCTTGGTAGTTAACCGTTAGTGGGAAGAAGTCTTGACCTGCAACGGCTTCTTTTTTACCTACAACAGATACGAATACAGACGTATCATCCATTGTGACCATAACTGCTGCTGTAGCTTGACGTGCAATAACGCCAGTTTCTAAAGTAACTGTGTGGTTACCATACTGGAACGTTTTAACAACTGGTTTTTCGAACATTGTTATTCCTTGTTTCTAATCTTCCTTTAGTGCTAAAAGAAATCTTAGATGTGTTAATTGACACTCAAGGCATTACGAATCGCGACTAGTAAAAAGAAACTCGGAAATTCCTTTTGAATAGTCGCGACCTTTTGGTCGACGTGGTTGACTGTAATGCTATGAGCTTTTGAGAAAACCTCTTACGAGGTTTAGCCGCCAGTATTATAACGGCATAAGTCTAATTTGGCTAAATTTAGGCAACAAAAAAGGGGCATAAAGCCCCTTTTTAGACAAACTGCTATGCAGTCGCTGATTAGCGACGTAGGCCTAGACGTTTGATTAGGTCTTGGTAGCGAGCTAGGTTTTTACCTTTTAGGTAATCTAGAAGCTTACGACGACGAGAAACCATGCGTAGAAGACCACGACGGCTGTGGTGATCGCCTTTGTGCGCTTTGAAGTGACCTTGTAGGTGGTTGATAGAAGCTGTAAGTAGAGCTACTTGAACTTCTGGTGAACCAGTGTCGCCTTCGCCTTGTGCGTATTCTGCAACGATTGCTGCTTTAGTTTCTGCATTCAGAGACATAATTCTCTCCTAATAAGAGTAGGTTTAAAGTTGTAGCAGCCAATCTCTGATTCAGCCGCTACGCGAAGCGCGGATTATAGGGAAATTTCCTATCTCGTGCAATATAAAAATACCGACACTCAGGTCGGTATTTTCAATCATTTACTTGGATGCGACGTCATCTCGGAACACGACCAATCGCTTAGGAGCGATTTTGCCATCTTCGTTCATTTCGCCAACGCCAATAAACAAACGCTCTTCACCCATGGTAAGGCGAAGTGAGCCTTCGGTAGGCGCACCAAATACTTGAACAGGTTGCCCATGCTGAACCATATCCGCCAGTTCAGGCACTAAGTTGACTTCTGGTAAGTCTTCTACCGCTGTATCCATTGGTAACAGCAATGGGTCCAGTAGTTCTCGAGGAGCGCGTTCTTCACGGTGTGCTTGCTCTAGTAACTCATTCAGTTGCTCAAGTGTCACCATCTTCTCGTAAGGGTATTTCGCAACACCAGTGCGTCGAAGCATAGTTACGTGCGCACCACAACCTAACATTTCGCCTAGGTCATCCACGATGGTACGAATGTAGGTGCCTTTTGAGCAATGAACTTCCATCTCGACTTCATCGCCTTCAAAACGGTGAAGAACAATCTCGTATACCGTGATCTTACGAGATTCACGCGGAACTTCGATGCCTTTGCGAGCGTATTCATACAAGGGTTTCCCTTGATATTTCAACGCTGAAAACATGGAAGGTACTTGATCAGATTCGCCACGGAACTTCTCAATGCACGCTTCTAGCTTGTCTAACGTAACATCGATTGGACGTGTCTCTACGACTTCACCATCCGAGTCAGACGTGTTGGTACGTTCACCAAGCTTTGCGATCACACGGTAGCGTTTATCAGAATCTAGAAGAAACTGAGAAAACTTCGTCGCCTCACCCAAGCAAATTGGCAGCATGCCTGTCGCTAATGGGTCCAAGGCACCAGTGTGGCCTGCTTTCTCAGCAAAGTAGATTCGCTTTACTTTTTGCAGTGCATCATTGGAAGAGATACCTGTTGGTTTATCCAACAGTATAACGCCATTAATTGGACGACCTTTACGACGACGAGCCATTATTCTTCGTCCTCACGACCAGAATCTTTTTGCTTTTTCTTGTCTGAGCTTACCACTTCAGACACTAGGTTAGACATACGCATACCTTCAACAAGCGTATTGTCATAATGGAAGCGGATTTCTGGCGTTAGACGTAGGCGAATGCGCTTACCTAACATCATGCGAATGTGCACTTCGTGCTCGCGTAGTGCAGCTAGACATGATTCTGGTGTTTGCTCACCCACACATAGGAAGGTTACAAATACTTTTGCGTAAGCAAGGTCACGAGAAACTTCTACGTCTGAGATCGTTACCATGCCAAGGCGTGAGTCACGAACTTCACGTTGAAGGATCATCGCTAGTTCTTTTTGCAGTTGCTGTGCAACGCGCTGCGTGCGGCTAAATTCTTTTGACATATCTTTACTCTTATATAGAAAGAATGGGGGGTTGGTCAAAGCCAGCCCCCCATGGTGTATTCAACAACCAATTACTACTTATCTTTCAAAGACAATATTAGTAATTTTAGTCAATTAGTCTAGAGTACGTTTAATTTCAACGATTTCGAAGACTTCGATTTGGTCACCAACGCGAACATCATTGTAGTTCTTAACGCCGATACCACATTCGTAGCCATTCTTAACTTCTTGAACGTCATCTTTGAAACGACGTAGTGACTCTAGTTCACCTTCGTAAATAACAACGTTATCACGTAGTACACGGATTGGGTTGTTACGCTTGATCACACCTTCTGTAACCATACAACCAGCGATAGCGCCCAGTTTCGGTGACTTAAACACGTCACGAACTTCAGCAAGACCAATGATCTCTTGCTTGAATTCTGGAGCAAGCATACCGCCCATTGCCTGTTTAACTTCGTCAATCAATTGGTAAATGATTGAGTAGTAACGTAAGTCAACAGCTGCGGCTTCTACAGCACGGCGAGCAGAAGCATCTGCACGAACGTTAAAGCCAAGGATGATTGCGTTTGAAGCTTCCGCTAGTACTACGTCAGTTTCCGTAATACCACCAACACCAGAACCAACGATGTTCACTTTAACTTCGTCAGTAGATAGCTTAACTAGTGAGTCTGCGATTGCTTCTACAGAACCTTGAACGTCTGCTTTAAGTACAACGTTAAGTTCAGCAACTTCACCAGCAGTCATGTTAGAGAACATGTTCTCTAGTTTAGATTTCTGCTGACGAGCAAGTTTCACTTCACGGAACTTACCAGCACGGTAGTTAGCTACTTCACGCGCTTTACGCTCGTCACGAACTACTGTTGCTTCATCACCTGAAGATGGTACACCTGAAAGACCTAGGATCTCTACAGGGATAGATGGGCCAGCCGAAGTAATTTCTTTACCTAGCTCATCACGCATTGCACGAACACGGCCGTATTCTTGACCACAAAGAACGATGTCGCCTTTGTTTAGTGTACCTGATTGAACAAGTACTGTTGCAACTGGACCACGACCTTTATCTAGGCGAGATTCAACAACAACACCAGATGCCATGCCTTCAGCTACAGCTGTAAGTTCAAGAACTTCAGACTGAAGAAGGATTGCTTCTAGAAGACCATCGATGTTTGTACCCTGTTTAGCAGAGATGTGAACGAACATGTTCTCACCGCCCCACTCTTCAGGAATAACGTCGTATTGAGCAAGCTCGTTCTTAACGTTATCTGGGTTCGCGTCTTCTTTATCGATCTTGTTCACAGCAACAATTAGAGGAACGCCTGCCGCTTTCGCGTGCTGAATCGCTTCTACTGTTTGTGGCATTACGCCATCGTCTGCTGCAACTACAAGAACAACGATATCTGTTGCTTGAGCACCACGAGCACGCATTGCAGTAAACGCTGCGTGTCCAGGAGTATCAAGGAACGTGATCATGCCGTTGTCTGTTTCAACGTGGTACGCACCAATGTGCTGAGTAATACCACCCGCTTCGCCAGAAGCAACGTGTGTGCGACGGATGTAGTCAAGTGTTGACGTTTTACCGTGGTCAACGTGACCCATGATAGTAACAACTGGAGCACGTGGAACTGCTTCCGCGTTAGTGTCACGGTCAGATAGTACCGCTTCTTCCAGTTCGTTCTCTTTACGAAGAACTACTTTATGGCCCATTTCTTCAGCAACAAGTTGTGCTGTTTCTTGGTCGATCACTTGGTTGATAGTCGCCATAGCGCCCATCTTCATCATTACTTTGATAACTTCTGTCGCTTTAACCGACATCTTGTTAGCAAGTTCTGATAGAACGATCGTTTCGCCAATTACAACGTCTTGCTTAGCAACCGTTGCTGACTTATCAAAGCCATGCTGCATTGAAGTCGGTTTAGCAAGTTTGCCTTTACGACCTCTACCGCCACGTTGGTTGTTACGGCCACCGCGAGCTTGGTCGTCTTTACCTGAAGCTTTTTTCTTCTTACGACGACCGCTCTCTACTTTGCGATCTGCTTCATCTTCGGCTTCACGTGCGTATTGTGAAGTCGTTACATGGTAATCTGTATCTTCCATATCACCCTTTTTCTCTTCTGCAGCAGACCAACGCTCTTTATTCTTTTCAGCCAATTCGCGAGCTTCTTCAAGCTTGCGCTGACTTTCCTCTTCAGCCTTACGCTTAGCTTCTTCTTCCTGACGACGTTTAAGCTCGTCGGCCTCTTTTCGCGCTGCTTCTTGCTTAATTTTCTCTTCAGCATCACGCTTTGCTTTTTCTTCAGCATTGCGTTGTGCATTCGTATCTACGTCTCGCTTCGCTTTTTCTTCAGCTTCACGTTTCGCTTTTTCTTCAGCTTCACGTTTTGCAGCTTCTTCAGCTTCACGTTTTGCAGCTTCTTCAGCTTCACGTTTTGCAGCTTCTTCTGCTGCACGTTTTGCTGCTTCTTCTGCTTCACGTTGTGCTGCTTCTTCAGCTTCACGTTTCGCTTCATCTTCAATTGTGCTGCGCTTCACGTATGTACGTTTTTTGTCGCACCTCAACCTGAACATTCTTACTCTTACCACCACCCGCGTTCACACTAAGTGTACTACGAGTTTTACGCTGAAGCGTAAGGCGAGTCGGCTCTGAATCACCTGATTTATCACCGTGTTCTTTCTTTAGATGAGAGAGAAGCTTCTGCTTCTCTTCATCAGTAACATTGTCAGAGCTCGCCTTTTTAATGCCAGCGTCAGCAAGTTGTTCAATCAAGCGGTCGACTGGCGTACCAATCTCATCACTCAGTGCTTTAACTGTTAATTGTGTCATGCCGCTTCCTCCTTGCCGAAAATTATGCTTCTTCGCCGAACCAACAGATGTTACGTGCGGCCATAATTAGCTCACCTGCACGTTCTTCGGTCAGGCCTTCGATACCTTCTAAATCGTCAATACCTTGGTCAGCAAGATCTTCCAGTGTCGCTACACCTTTCGCTGCCAATTTAAATGCCATCTCACGCTCAAGACCTTCAAGTGCAAGCAGATCTTCAGCTGGTTCTAGACCTTCAAAAGACTCTTCTTGTGCTAGTGCGATCGTCGTTAGTGCATCTTTTGCACGTCCACGAAGCTCTTCGATTAGTTCTTCATTCAAACCATCGATTTCTAGTAGCTCGTTAACTGGCACGTATGCGATTTCTTCTAGCGTTGAGAAACCCTCTTCAACAAGAAGTTGAGCGAAGTCTTCTTCAATATCTAGGTACTTCATGAAGTTTTCAATAGATGCTTGTGATTCTTCAGCGTGTTTCTTCTGAAGATCAGCAACTGTCATAACATTCAGTTCCCAACCTGTTAGCTGAGATGCTAGACGCACGTTTTGACCGTTACGACCGATAGCTTGCGCTAGGTTGTCAGCTTCAACTGCGATGTCCATTGAGTGTGCATCCTCATCAACGATGATAGAAGCAACATCAGCTGGCGCCATTGCGTTGATAACGAATTGAGCTGGGTTATCATCCCAAAGCACAATATCGATACGCTCACCACCAAGTTCGCCAGAAACAGCTTGTACACGTGCACCACGCATACCAACACACGCACCTACAGGGTCGATACGTTTGTCATTTGTTTTGACAGCGATCTTAGCACGAGAACCAGGATCACGTGCCGCGCCTTTCAACTCGATAATATCTTCAGCGATTTCAGGCACTTCAACACGGAATAGTTCTGCCAGCATTTCAGGCTTAGAACGAGTGATGAACAGTTGGAAACCACGTGCTTCTGGCGCGACTTTGTAAAGAAGGCCACGAACGCGGTCGCCTGGACGGAAGTTTTCACGAGGAAGTTGGTCATCACGTAGGATTACCGCTTCAGCGTTGTTACCAAGGTCAAGCACGATAGTGTCGCGGTTTACTTTTTTCACAACGCCAGTGATTAGATCACCTTCATTGTCGATGAACTGCTCAACGATTTGTGCACGTTCAGCTTCACGAACTTTTTGTACGATAACTTGCTTAGCCGTTTGAGTCGTAATACGGTCAAACGTTACTGATTCGATTTCGTCTTCTACGTAGTCGCCAAGCTCGATTGAGTCATCTTCGTACTGTGCTGCTTCTAATGAGATCTCTTTTGTAGGGTTCTCAACATCATCAACAACTAACCAACGACGGTAAGTCACAAACTCACCAGTTTTACGGTCAATGGCAACACGTACGTCGATTTCGATTTCGTATTTTTTCTTTGTAGAAGTTGCTAGAGCAATCTCAAGAGCCTCAAAGATACGCTCACGAGGTACCGCTTTTTCGTTCGATACCGCTTCTGCTACCGCTAAAATTTCTTTACTCATTATATTTAGCCTCTAAGCTTAAACTTTTTTAGGGAACTAAAATTTAGGGATCAGGTTAGCTTTGGAAATGTTACTTAGAGCAAACTCTTCTTGCTGACCGTCTACAGTAATTGTCACTGTTTCGCCATCAACGCCGTGGATAATACCTTTCCACTTACGACGGTTTGCTACAGCCATTTTCAATACGATGCTGACCTCGTGACCAATAAATTGCTCGTAATGTGCTGCTTTAAAAAGTGGTCTTTCTAAACCTGGAGAAGACACTTCTAGGCTGTAAGCAACAGAAATTGGATCTTCAACGTCTAAAACCGCACTAACTTGGTGGCTAACTTCTGCACAGTCGTCCACGTTAATACCATTTTCATGGTCAATGTAGATGCGTAACGTTGAGTGCGCGCCTGCACGAATGAATTCTAATCCAACCAACTCATAGCCTGATGCCTCTACTGGTGCTTCAAGCATTTCAGTAAGTTGTCTTTCTAAACCAGTCATTTAACCACTCCAGAAACAAAAAAAGGGCTCAGAGCCCAATCAAAAAACCAAGCAGTCTCTGAGCTATTTCAAAAAGCTCAGATAACAAAAAACCCCGATAGTCGGGGTTTTATGCTGCTGGACCCTGATACGTTAAGAATAGCCAACAAATGCTTCTCTTAACTCGTAGTGTGGTTAGCACTACGCAAACTTGCCAATCTACGATTTCTTCTTAAAGAAAGAGATTGGTTGCGGGGGCCGGATTTGAACCGACGACCTTCGGGTTATGAGCCCGACGAGCTACCAAGCTGCTCCACCCCGCGTCCGACTTGCTGAGCATTATACTCGCAAACAAGTGATTTACAAGTTTGTAAATACATGGTGCCGAGAGAGGGACTCGAACCCTCACACCTAAGGCACTAGCACCTCATGCTAGCGTGTCTACCAATTTCACCATCTCGGCATCAAAACCTTACAGCTTATTGAGGAATTTCATCACCCGCAGGGGCTGGAACTTCACTCGCTGCATCCTTAACTTGTTCAACAACTGGTTGACCTAATGTTGGGTCTACCCATTGTGATTCAGTCTGGTGCGTAGACATACGACCAAGCAACAAGCTAACGATAAAGAATACGGTTGCTAAAATAGCAGTTGTTCGGGTTAAGAAATTACCTGAGCCGCCAGCACCAAACACTGTGTTTGAAGCACCAGCACCGAACGAGGCTCCCATATCTGCGCCTTTACCTTGTTGAATCAACACAAGGCCAATCACACCAAGCGCTGCCAACAGGTAAATCACAAGTAGAACTGAAAACATTTTTTCCACCTATGTTCCAAATTGTTGAGCCAGCGCCGTTCAAGAGAATAAATCATAATTGAACAAGGCTAGCGACCTCCTAACGGGAGGCGGAGCAATACTAGCGAAAGCCGGTAACGCTGACAAGGGAAAATTAGTAAAAAATCAATGCCAATGCGCTAAGCGCTCAAAAAAAGGGCAAAAGATGCCCTTTTCATTCACCGCACACTTTAACGCAATGATTAACAACTTGCTTTTACAGCTTCGGCAATTTTCAATGCAGAGCTTTGAACTAGCTCGCCATCCTCACCTTCCACCATAACGCGAATCAAAGGCTCTGTGCCAGATTTACGCAGCAATACACGTCCTTTATCACCCAGCGTAGCTTCTACTTCGGCGACGGCGTTTAGTACTGCTTGAGCTTCAAGAGGATTACTTTCCCCTGCAAAGCGGACATTTTCTAGAACCTGAGGATACAACGTCATGCCTTGCGATAGCTCATGCAAAGACATATCGCTGCCAACTACAGAAGCCAGCACTTGCAGTGCTGCAACAATCGCATCGCCCGTGGTGACTTTATCCAATAAGATCACATGGCCTGAGTTTTCAGCACCAATTTTCCAACCTTTTTCTAGCAGTTGTTCCATGACATAACGGTCACCAACAGCGGCACGTACGAATGGAATGCCTAGCTGCTTTAAGCCATTTTCCATGCCCAAGTTAGTCATCAACGTACCAACTACACCACCCTTTAGCTCACCACGACGAAGAGCATCACGAGCAATAATGTAAGCAATTTGGTCGCCATCGACTTTGTTGCCAAGGTGGTCGACCATAATGATACGGTCACCATCACCATCAAATGCTAAACCAAGGTGCGCTTGCTCTTCAACGACACGCTTTTGAAGCGCACGAACATCTGTTGCGCCCACTTCTTCATTGATGTTGATGCCGTTAGGCTCTACGCCCATTGCAATAACTTCTGCGCCAAGCTCTTTGAAGACATTTGGAGCAATGTGGTACGTTGCACCGTGCGCACAATCTACCACGATTTTAAAGTTTGCAAGACTCAATTCAGATGGGAAAGTACTCTTACAGAATTCGATGTAACGGCCAGCAGCGTCATTTAGACGAGTGGCTTTACCAAGTTCTGCAGACTCAACACATTCAATGTCTTTATCCAGTTCAGCTTCAATCGCCAACTCTATATCGTCAGGTAGCTTAGTACCTTCAGAAGAAAAGAATTTAATGCCGTTGTCGTAATATGGGTTATGCGATGCAGAAATCACAATCCCCGCCTCTGCGCGGAAAGTTTGAGTTAAATATGCCACTGCTGGAGTTGGCATTGGACCAGTAAATGTTGCTTTAAGTCCCGCTGCCGCAAGGCCTGCTTCTAATGCAGATTCAAGCATATAACCGGAGATACGCGTATCTTTACCTATAATAACTTTCTTTGTGCCTTGTTTTGCTAGTACACGACCAGCAGCCCAGCCAAGCTTAAGTACGAAGTCCGGAGTGATTGGGTATTGTCCTACTTTACCGCGCACACCGTCAGTACCAAAGTAACGTCTTTTATTCGACATAAACTTTCCTTTATTATTTTTAAATATTGTTTTTCGTCATCTCAACAACTTTCATTGCTTCGATTGTCTCTTCAAAGTCATGCACACGAATGATCTGCGCGCCTTTCATTGCTGCAATCGTAGCGCAAACGACACTCGCATTTGTACATTCAGCCGCTGGCTTATCCAACAATTTAAAAATCATTGACTTACGAGACATGCCAGCCAAAATTGGCAGGCCGAATTCATGAAACTTTTCAAGATGAGCGAGCATATGATAATTGTGTTCTATCGTTTTGCCAAAGCCAAACCCAGGATCGAGAATCAGTTGAGATTTATCAATCCCTGCTGCTTCACATGCCGCGATACGTTCTTCTAGAAAGGCTGATACGTCGCTCATCACATCATCATAATGAGGTGCAACTTGCATGGTTCTAGGTTGACCTTTCATATGCATCAGACAAATTGGAAGCTTTGCTTCTGCTGCGACTTCGAGAGCACCAGGCTCTTGCAAAGATCGAATGTCATTGATCAAGTCAGCCCCAGCATCAATTGCTTGACGCATAACTTCCGCTTTACTGGTATCGACCGAAATCCACACATCGTACTTTTCACGAATGGCCTTGATTACTGGGACAACACGTCGAAGTTCTTCTTCTAGAGACACATCTGGCGCGCCAGGCCTTGTCGACTCCCCACCAACATCAACAATGCTTACACCAGCCTTTATCATTTTATCAACTTGAGCAAGGGCGAGTTCAATCGAGTTGTATTTACCACCATCGGAAAAGGAATCCGGAGTCACATTTAGAATGGCCATAACATGTGGACGGGAAAGATCTAAAGATTTGTTATTTGCTGTAATCATCATCATAAACACAAAAACCCCGAGATAACTCGGGGTTTATTATTATCAACACTCTTTATTCAGAGTCTTTCTTTTCAGGCGCTTCGCTAGAAGTCGCTTCTGGAGAGCTAGACTTTTCTGCATCTTTCGCAGCGTCCGTTGCTTCTTCTTTAACTTCTGGCTTTGCTTGAGGCTTCTCGCTGTCTTCAGGTTTGCCAGTTGAGTTATCACTCCAACCCGCAGGCTCACGAATTTCAGCTTTGCGCTCCATTAAATCATCAATTTGACGAGCATCAATGGTTTCATACTTCATCAGCGCATCTTTCATCGCATGCATGATATCCATGTTTTCTTGAAGAATCTTCTTCGCACGGTCATAGTTGCGGTCAATGATTTGACGAACTTCATCATCAATCAGTTTCGCCGTATCGTCAGATACATGCTTAGTCTGAGTCACGCTACGACCAAGGAACACCTCACCTTCATCTTCTGCATACAGTAGAGGACCAAGCTTTTCAGAGAAACCCCATTGAGTAACCATCTTACGAGCAATATCAGTTGCACGTTCAATATCGTTTGACGCGCCTGTTGAGACTTTATCAGCACCGTAGATAAGTTCTTCTGCTAGGCGACCACCGTACAAGCTAGAGATCATAGACTCTAGGTGCTGGCGAGACATGCTGACACGGTCTTGCTCTGGTAGGTACATAGTCACACCCAACGCGCGACCGCGTGGAATGATCGACACCTTGTACACTGGATCGTGCTCAGGTACTAAACGACCAACAATTGCGTGACCCGCTTCGTGATAAGCCGTTGACTCTTTTGTCTCTTCAGACATCACCATTGAACGGCGCTCGGCACCCATCATGATTTTGTCTTTCGCTAATTCGAATTCAACCATAGAAACGTTACGCTTGTTACCACGCGCAGCAAATAGCGCCGCTTCGTTGACTAGGTTTGCTAAATCAGCACCAGAGAAGCCTGGTGTACCACGAGCGATTAGAGAAGGCTCTACGTCACCTGCTAGAGGGACTTTACGCATGTGTACTTTTAGAATCTGCTCACGACCACGTACATCTGGCAATCCAACCACCACTTGGCGGTCAAAACGACCAGGACGTAGCAATGCTGGGTCAAGAACGTCTGGACGGTTAGTAGCAGCGATTACGATGATACCTTCGTTACCTTCGAAACCATCCATTTCTACTAGCATTTGGTTTAGTGTTTGCTCACGTTCATCGTGACCACCACCAACACCAGCACCACGCTGACGACCCACCGCATCGATTTCATCGATGAAGATAATACAAGGCGCTGCTTTCTTAGCTTGTTCGAACATGTCACGTACACGAGATGCGCCGACACCCACGAACATTTCTACGAAATCTGAACCCGAGATGGTAAAAAACGGTACTTTCGCTTCACCAGCAATGGCTTTCGCTAGAAGCGTTTTACCAGTACCGGGAGGACCAACCATTAAAACACCAGTAGGAATCTTACCGCCCAGTTTTTGGAAGCGGCTTGGATCGCGCAAGTAGTCCACCAGCTCTTTCACGTCTTCTTTTGCTTCGTCACAACCTGCAACGTCAGCAAAAGTTGTCTTGATTTGTTCTTCGCTCATCATTCGAGCTTTGCTCTTACCAAAAGACATGGCGCCTTTACCGCCGCCGCCTTGCATTTGACGCATGAAGAAAATCCATACACCAATCAGTAAGATCATTGGGAACCAAGAAATGAAAATAGTACCAAGCAAGCTTTGCTCTTCTGGAGGCGTGCCCTGTACTTTCACGTTTTGGTTAATTAGGTCATCTAGAAGCTTTTGGTCATACACTGGCATGTAAGTGACCATTTTGGCACCGCCGCCACGACGAACAAAGCTAATTTCACCGTCTTTAAAAGTTGCTTCTTGAATCTGGCCTTGGCCAACTTCCTGTACAAACGTGGTGTAATCCACGGTTCTGCCATTGCTTTCTCCAGGGCCAAAGCTCTGGAATACCGACATCAATACGACGGCGATAACAAGCCACAGAATTAAATTTTTTGCCATGTCACTCAAGGTGTAAGCCTCTCGATAACTAATTGTAATTAAAGGTAGGGTACTACAGTTCATTCACTGTAGCTATAGTGTTAACACGCTCTCAAGAGAGCAAAATGGTTAACCTTTGTAACCAGTGGCTACAACAAAGACTTCTCGAGAGCGAGCTCGCGATGAGTCTGGTTTTCTAATTTTTACGGCTTTAAACATGTCTCGGACTTCTTTCACATACTGATCGAAGCCTTCCCCCTGGAAAACCTTTACGACAAAGCTACCATTAGGCGCTAGAACTTGTCGACACATATCTAAAGCCAATTCAACTAAATACATAGCACGAGGTTGGTCAACAGAGTTATTTCCCGCAATATTAGGTGCCATGTCAGACATTACTACGTCTACCATTGAAGGTTGGATTCTTTCTAGCAAAGCTTCCAATACAGCATCATCGCGAAAGTCGCCTTGTAAAAAGCTGACACCCGCAATCGGGTCCATAGGAAGCAAATCACACGCAATGATCTGACCACTGTCTCCTACTATCTTAGCAGCATATTGAGACCACCCGCCCGGTGCCGCACCCAAATCGACGACTGTCATCCCAGGCTTTAACAATTTATCTTTCGTTTGAATCTCATCAATCTTGAAATAAGCACGTGAGCGATAGCCTTTTTTACGAGCCTCATTCGCGTATTTATCATCAAAGTGTTCTTTCAACCAACGACCAGAACTAGCCGAATGTTTTTGTTTACTCATTTTAATCCCAACAAGGCGCAAATTGGAGCTATTGTTTTAATAGGCGCTACCTATTACTCAATAAATTATAGTCTTCAGCAATAGATGGCGTTAAAATAGCTTTTTTCAACCCTTATTTTAAAGAAAATTGGCCGCGTAATGAACCTAAGCACCAAACAAAAGCAGCACCTTAAAGGCCTAGCTCACAGTTTAAAACCTGTCGTGCTAATGGGCGCAAATGGACTTACAGAAGCCGTGCTAGCAGAAATTGAAATCGCTCTTAACCATCACGAACTGATCAAAGTAAAAGTTGCTTCAGAAGATCGTGAAACAAAACAGCTAATCATCGACGCTATCGTACGTGAGACGGGCGCAGAAAAAGTTCAGACTATTGGTAAAGTGCTTGTGCTGTACCGCCAGTCTGAAGAGCGTAAAATCGAAATCCCTCGTAAGTAATTCTACTTACGTTGCTGAAGAAAAAAGGTCGCCATTGGCGACCTTTTTGCGTTTTATTGGAGTAACAAAATTACTCTCAACGACTTAGATGTATTCTACTCGATCGATTTCGAAGTCTTTCGCGCCACCCGGAGTTTGAATAGCAACCTCATCGCCTTCCATCTTACCGATCAAGCCACGAGCAATTGGTGAGCTTACTGAAATACGGCCAGCTTTAATGTCTGCTTCGTCATCGCCAACAATTTGGTATGTTTTTTCTTCTTCGGTGTCGATGTCAATCAAGGTTACGGTTGAACCAAAAATAACTTTACCCGTGTTCTCCATCTTCGTTACATCAATTACTTGAGCAACTGACAGTTTGTATTCAATGTCACGGATTTGTGCTTCACAGATACCCTGCTCTTCTCGAGCAGCGTGATATTCTGCGTTCTCTTTTAAATCACCTAACTCACGAGCTTCAGCGATTGCCTCTGAAATTTGAGGACGTAGTTTAAGTAGACGATCGAGTTCTGCACGTAGCTTTTGCTCGCCACGTAGTGTCATTGGAACTTTTTCCATTTTATAACCTCAAGCCCAAATGGGTCTTTGGACAAAAAAAGCCCACCCTGCCATAGGGCTGGGTAGTGCGCTTAAAGATGTATTTCATTTAGTGTAAACAAACTCCCGGACGAAATCATCTTAATTCGAAAGGCTGTAAGACTATGCCCTTTCGGCATAATGATATAAGTCACTTTTAGAACGATTCTAGAGTGCATCTCTGTCGCAATTTGTTGAAAAACAACACTGTTCATTACACCAAAAACATCAAAAAAGATAAAAACTAATCAATGTCAGATGAATGTTATAGACAAAAAATACCATTTAAAACAAAAAGTTAAATAAAAAACAAGAACAATCGAACAGTGTTCATCGATACGATTTATATCATTTTACTAACTGATACGGAAACTTTAGCAGTAAAACATGTCCAGCGAGTTGTTAGATCAAAGGCTTACAAGGGCGAATTATACCGCTCATTGGCCGATTATAGACCAACAACTTGTGAGAGATTACCTCTCCCCCATACAACAATGATTATGGACAGCTAACTAGGACAAATAAGATGAAAAAGACTCTAATTGCTCTTTCTGTATCTGCAGCAGCTATGGCAACTGGCGTAAACGCAGCTGAACTTTACAACCAAGACGGCACTTCTCTAGAAATGGGCGGCCGTGCTGAAGCACGTCTATCTATGAAAGATGGCGACGCTCAAGACGAATCTCGCATCCGTCTAAACTTCCTTGGTAAACAAGAAATCAATGACAACCTATACGGTGTTGGTTTCTGGGAAGGTGAGTTCACTACCAACGAACAAGGTGGTGTTGATGGTGACGTTAATAAAGACAGCAGCAACCTAGACACTCGTTACGCATACGCTGGTCTTGGCGGTGCATGGGGTGAGTTCACTTACGGTAAAAACGAAGGTGCACTAGGCGTTATCACTGACTTCACAGATATCATGGCTTACCACGGTAACTCAGCAGCTGACAAACTAGCAGTAGCTGACCGTTCAGACAACATGATGGCTTACAAAGGTCAATTCGAAAACCTAAGTGTTAAAGCAAGCTACCGCTTCGCTGACCGTGTAGAACAAAACGGTGAATACTCTGATAACAAACAAGACGGCTACTCTCTATCAGCTATCTACGCTGTAGCAGACACTGGTCTTGAGCTTGGTGCTGGTTACGCAGACCAATACGATGCAAACGAGTACATGCTAGCTGCATCTTACACAATGTCTGATCTTTACTTCGCTGGTATCTTCACAGATGGCGAAAAAATGACTGACACATTCAACAACACTGTTGATTACACTGGTTACGAACTAGCGGGTGCTTACACGCTAGGTCAAACAGTATTCACAACAACGTACAACAATGCAGAAACTAACAACGAAACTTCTGCAAACAACTTCGCTGTTGATGCTTCTTACTACTTCAAACCTAACTTCCGCGGTTACGTTTCTTACAACTTCAACCTAATTGACGCTGGCGATAAGTTCGGCTCAACTAGCGGTAAGACAGTTGCGAACAAGATCGATGCTGAAGACGAGCTAGCTCTAGGTCTACGTTACGACTTCTAATTCCGGTCTTTGACTAGAATATCGAATGCCCGCTTCAAGCGGGCATTTTTTATACTCCATTTTAAGCCGCGCGCCTTTCTCTCATGTCTCATCCCTGATGACATATAAAGCATTTCTTTAGTTACCTAGCATATTGAAAGGACTTGCGTATACTCAATCACATAACTCACCTTAGAAAGTATCATTATGCGTTTACGTTGGCCCTTGCTCATATTCTCTTCATTACTTTCTGCTTTTTCACAAGCGTACCCTCATCAAGAAGTGTTGCCGGAAGGCTCTCGCATCAGTTTAGTCGCGGAAAAACTCAGTGAGAATGCTGAACTTGACGGTGTTCATCCTACCGAACAACTGTTCCCACCAGCCAGTACATTAAAAATCGTCACAGCATTAGCGGCAAAGTTAGAGCTGGGTGATAACTTCCGCTTTCGAACCAAGCTAGAAGCTTCGAGCTCAGACGCAGTGATTTACTTTGTCGGCGATCCAACGCTCCAAACCAACGATTTAAAATCACTTCTTACCCTAGCCAAGAAAAATGGCTTAAAACGTATTGACGGTGACTTATGGCTCGATAACAGCGCATTCACTGGTTACAACCGTGCAGTGGGCTGGCCGTGGGATATCTTGGGAGTTTGCTACAGCGCTCCGGCATCGACCATCACACTCAATAACAACTGTGTGCAGGCTTCTATCTATACGCAAAAAGACGGTGGGACTCGAGTCTACGTACCTGAGCATCAACCTATTAGTGTAACAAGTACTGTCGAGACCGTTTCTAAAACGATTAAGAAAAGTCGTCATTGCGATTTAGGCTTAGTCGCAAACCCTGATAACAACTACAAGCTAACTGGATGCTTAGTTGAGAGGGAGAAACCATTGCCACTTAAATTTGCCATTCAAGATCCTGAACTTTATACCAGCCATAGATTGGCAGCTTTGCTTAAGCAGCTCAATATTGAGTTATCAGGAAAGATTAGGATCGGTTCGGCTCCGGAAAAACAGCGCAAGCTAATCGCCATGCATCAATCAGAGGCATTACCAGACATTCTGGAAGAGATGCTTAAAAACTCTGATAACTTGATTGCAGATACATTAACCAAAACACTTGGCGCTAAGTTTTTTGTTCAGTCAGGTAGCTTTGCCAACGGTACAGAGGCGATCAAGCAGATCATTTTCGCCAACACTGGTATTGATATTCGTAATGCGCGCCTGGAAGACGGCTCAGGACTTTCGCGAAACAACCGTATTTCCGCCACCAAAATGGCGGAAATTCTTCGTTATATTTGGAAGCACGAAGACGAGCTTAAACTGATCGCCATCATGCCGAAGTCAGGTGAGTCAGGCACACTAAAGTACCGACAAAGTATGCGAAAGTTGCCAATTAAAGGACAATTGATCGCCAAAAGCGGCTCCCTCTACGGAACTTACAACATGGCCGGATATGGCTTGGATAAAAATGGTCAACCTAATACCGTTTTTGTTCAGTTTGTTTCAGACTACTTCCCAGAAAAAAGGGACGATAACAAACCTGTCATCGCCCCTATTACACATTTTGAGCAGCTTTTTTATAGTGATATTGTGAACTTTAGTCAGGCGATACCCAAGAAATAGTTCACCACATTAAAGTATATCCACATCCCTGAAATATCGACGATAGATGCAAGCACTGGACTCACCAATACGGCTGGGTCCAACTTGCAAGCTCGTGCAATAATTGGCAACAGCCCGCCCAATGTTGTAGAAATGGTGACTTGAATGAACAGCGCAACCGCTATTGCCAATGCGATATCGGTAAGTTCAAAGCCCCCTGTTGATTGACCGGCACTAAATAACATAATGCGTCCAATCATCACGATAGCGATCGCTAACGCAATAAATAGAGCAACGCGGCTCTCTTTCCACAAAACTTCTAACCATTGGCGTTTTTTTAGTCTCTCCAGTTGCAAGAGCACGAATCACCAAAGTTGCAGCTTGTGTTCCTGTATTGCCACCAGCCGCAGCGATCACAGGCATGTACACCGCAAGCAAAACGAGCTGGCTAAGGGTGTCCTCATACTGAGCAATGATCAAACCCGACACAATCCCTAAAAGGGCCAGTGCAATGATCCACCCAATACGCTGCTTCACGTGCCCCAAAACACTAGTCGATAAATAACCATCAGGTGTATCAACTTCAGACATATGCAAACCCAATTGGTGAGCATAATGACGTGCGCGTTTGTCATGGCCTGCTTGCTCAAGTTGAGCAATAAGACTATTCACATAACCGACAGAGCAATGCTGCAAAATACCTACCGCCTCATCGATCGGCATGATCGTAAGCAAATGGACTTGTTGCTCTTGCTCATACTGCAAAAATGCATTGCGAGCTGCACCAATTTCTACTTCAGAAAAGTTTGGTGTTGTTTCAATAAAAGTGTTGTTCATTACCGTCATGGCGAATCTCCCGATTGGCATTGGTAACGACCATCGACAAGGCACGCAAAGTCAATCTTGCATACTTAAAGTCACACAACAATTAAGATGCACAGAGAAAACCAATGCGGACGCACTGTCTATTCAGAATGTATGAAGGAAATAACGAGAAGAAAATTAGAAAAGATGCCTCACCACTTAGGTAAGGCGGAGATCGCCAATACCGAAGCGGGTTATTTCGCTCCCTTGCTCTTACTCACCCAACGACTGGGAGGATGGTCGGTATTGTTCATGTAAATCTCCGATAACGCTGCCATTATTGGCAGCGCGAGTATAGTAGCAAAGTTCAACATGTTTGGAAGGTTTACTTTGTCTTTTTCGCTAAATTTTTATACAAAAAAAGCGCCCATCAGGCGCTTTCATTTGCAGCGATTATTGATTACTGAATAGTAATACGTGCAAATTTACGTTTGCCCACTTGGAACACGTAAGTACCCGCTTCTGGAGCAAATTTGCTGTCCGCAATTTTTTCACCATCCATCTTCACTGCGCCCTGCTTAACCATACGCATCGCATCTGACGATGATGGGCATAAGCCAGCTTCTTTCAACAGATTGCTCACTGGGCGACCTGCATCAAAATCAAATTCTGGCATTTCATCAGGAATTTGATTCTTCGCAAAACGGTTTACGAATTCTTGCTCTGCCGCATCTGCATCAGCTTCACTGTGGAAACGAGCAATAATTTCTTTTGCTAGCAATACTTTGATGTCACGAGGGTTTTTGCCCGCTTCTACATCAGCTTTGAATTGAGCAATCTCTTCCAGAGGACGGAAAGATAGCAGCTCGTAGTAGCTCCACATTAGGTCATCAGAAATAGACATGATTTTACCAAACATTTCGCTTGGCGCTTCGCTGATACCGATGTAGTTGTTTGCTGACTTAGACATCTTCTTCTCGCCATCAAGGCCCACTAGAAGAGGCATCATCAGAACAACCTGTGGTTTTTGACCGTGAGACTTTTGCAGTTCACGACCCATTAGCAGGTTGAACTTCTGGTCAGTACCACCAAGCTCAACGTCAGTTTCCATTGCTACTGAGTCCCAACCTTGTAGAAGTGGGTACATGAACTCATGAATAGCAATTGGCTGGCCACCCGCGTAACGCTTTTTAAAGTCATCACGTTCTAGCATACGAGCAACGGTTTGGTTTGCAGCAAGACGAATCATACCTTCTGCACCAAGCTCAGATAACCACTCAGAGTTGAACTGAATCTTAGTTTTTGCAGGGTCTAGAATTTTGAATACCTGCTCTTTGTAAGTTTCTGCATTACGCAATACGTCTTCGCGGCTTAGCGGTGGACGTGTTGTGTTTTTACCTGTTGGGTCACCAACCATTGCAGTGAAGTCACCAATTAGGAACGTCACCTCATGACCTAGCTCTTGGAACAAGCGAAGCTTATTGAAAATAACCGTATGACCTAGGTGAATATCTGGAGCCGTAGGATCCGCACCCAATTTAATACGTAGAGGACGGCCTTCTTTTAGTTTTGCGATAAGCTCTTCTTCTGGAATCAGCTCTTCAACACCGCGCTTAATCTCGGCTAGTGCAGCTTCAATGCTCGCCATTCTTGTTCACTCCCACAGATTTGGCAAAAATATAATAGCTGAACATATTACTTGAATAGCGATGCATTTTGAAACACGTTAGACTAGGTAGTTGTCAATTTTTCCGTTTAATTTAGCAATCAAGTACCTCATGCATTCGATTTTTGTCCGACTTCCACTCTTGCACAAAGTATTGATCGGTTTTTTTAGTTGCGCTGATTATCTTCGCGCTCTTCTTTTTACCTGATCCGCAAGACCTAGACCCGCAGCAGAGCCGATTAAAAGTTGGTCAACATTATCCTGTGCCAGTTTCCCTAGAACTCAGTGCACTAAACAGTTCGTCTCCAGCGTCCTCCGCTGTACTGCGTTGGGAAACGTACAAAGTGAAAAATGGTGAGAGTGCCGCCATCTTGTTTAGTCGCGTGGGGCTTTCTGCCCGCCTATTGCATGAGCTTGTCTCATCAGACAAAGAAGTGGAAAAGCAATTAACCCGGCTTCGACCTGGCGATCGATTGCAATTCGGTTTTGATGAAAACAACGACTTAGTACAGTTAAGAAGAACATTAAGCGCATTCGAAACTTTTCGTATCACGTTAAAAGACGGCAAATACGTCTCAGAAGTCGATAAAAAAGAAGTCGACTTCCAGTACAACTACGCTGAAGCCACCATCAAATCAAACTTTTGGAATGCGGGAATCTCTTCGGGATTAAATGGCAACCAAATCATGGAACTGGCCGGCATATTTGGCTGGGATATCGACTTTGCTTTAGATATTCGTAAGAACGACAGCTTCCGAGTGCTTTACCAAGAGGAAGTGGTAGAAGGTGAAGTGATTGGACGCGGAAAAATCATTGCTGCGATATTTAAAAACCAAGGCGATACTTTCACCGCAATACTGGATCAGAAAAGTGGCAAGTATTATGACGAAAATGGACGAGCAATGAAAAAGGCGTTCTTGCGCGCACCGTTGGATTTCCGTCGAGTTTCGTCTAACTTCAACCCACGCCGCTTACACCCTGTAACGGGACGCGTTCGTCCTCACAGAGGCACAGATTATGCAGCACCTGTAGGCACCCCGATTTGGGCGGCTGGTGATGGTGTCGTTCAAAAATCGTCTTACAACAAATTTAATGGTAACTACGTTTTCATTAAACATAGCAATACTTACATTACCAAGTACCTGCACTTAACCAAACGTACGGTACGAGCTGGTCAACGCGTTAAACAAGGCCAAACCATTGGTACGCTTGGCGGAACAGGTCGTGTAACAGGCCCTCACCTGCACTATGAGTTCCTTGTGAATGGTGTCCATAAAAACCCGCGCACGGTGAATTTGCCACAATCTAAATCCCTAACAGGAAAAGCGAGACAAACTTTCATGGCAAACGCGAAAATTAGCATGGACAAACTTGAGCGCTACAGCAAACTGCTAGCAATGAAGTAAGCCAGGTATTGAAAAGGGCAGCTCAGCTGCCCTTTTTGTTTCTTTAATATCATCACGATGAAGCTTACTTTTCGGAGTGATGCTCTCTCCCGAGCATGAGCAAGCATGGTGTCAGAACCAGTGTTAGCAAAGTCGCAAACGCCAATCCACCCGCGACAGCCGTCGCAAGTTGAGACCACCATTGAGTGCTTGGCGCGCCAAATTCCACTTTTTGGTTAACTAAGTCGATGTTCATTTCTAGCACCATTGGCAATAAGCCTAGTATGGTGGTCACCGTCGTGAGTAAAACGGGTCTTAAACGCTGCACACCTGTACGCAAGATCGCCTCAGATTTCTCTAAGCCACGTTTACGCATCTGATTATAAGTATCGATTAATACGATGTTGTTATTCACAACAATACCTGCAAGCGCAATCACCCCTATTCCCGACATGATGATGCCAAATGGCTTTTGGAAAATAAGCAATCCAGCAAAGACCCCAACGGTAGAAAACAACACAGCACTGAGGATTAAGAAAGCTTGATAAAAGCTATTAAACTGCGTAATTAAAATCAGAGCCATCACACCAAGCGCTACAATAAAAGCATTTTGTAAGAATGCTGATGAGTTTTCCTGCTCTTCATTTTGGCCCCGAATCTTATATTCAATGCCTTCCGGTAAGTCGAGCTGTTCCATTCCAGCGGTAATCTTCGGTAGCTCAAGCGCCAAATTGTAACCTTCCACCATGTCTGCTTTGATATTGATAACTCGATGGCCGTCTACACGACGAATGGTATCTTGCTTATGATCTGGCTTAATTTGAGCAAAGTTCGTGATTGGCACCAAACCAGCCGCCGTTTTCACTCTCAGTTGGTCAAATCGACCAATATCGCGCTTATCTTGTGGGTAGCGCACCAAAATATCGACTTCTTCATCCGCATCATCGGGCAAATAATCGCCTATTTTCAAACCGTTTGTAACAAACTGAACAGTATTCCCGACTAAGGTCGCATCCGCTGCAAAGCGAGAGGCGTCATCTCGCTGGATATCAATTTGCCAATCAATCCCTTCCTTATTAGTGGTATCACTCAAGTTGGTCAGTGCAGGATTACCATCAGCCCAATGTCGTACTTTTTTGGCTGCTTCATCTAACGCACTAACACTCAAATTTCGTGATGACACTTCAATCACGAGATCATGCTCGACAGGCGGTCCTGCGTCCGGGAATTTATACTCAAGTTCAACACCATAAAAGCGGTCTGTCGTCTCTTTTAGTTCCTCAATAATGGTTTTCACTTTGCGTCGATACTGCCAATCCACAGGCGTTATTTGAATCTGGCCAATCTCGTCCCCATTATCGCTCGATCCTGTGCGCGTGTAGACACTTTCAAACTCGTCATGACCGAGCATCACCTTCTCGATTTCGCGCATAACAACATCTTTTTCGTGAATAGACAGGTCACCATAAGAACGAACTTTAACGGTAAAAAAGGCAGGGTCCACCTCAGGGAAAAACTCTGCACCCAAGCCAGCTTTGTTGTAAGTGAAGCCGACACCTGCCGCTAGCAGTATCGCGCTGAGTAAGACTTTCCATGGATGACGAATCGCTACAGACAGAGTCTGGAAATAAAGCTTGGTAATGCCTGTCGCTTTTTCAAAGTTGCCGTTATGCAGCTCAACCATTTCTCGCTGAGCTTTCTGATTGACTACTTGAGGCTTGCCAATGATCCCACCGATGACAGGAACGAACAGCAACGCCATCATCAGCGAAGCGGCCAAGGTAGCAATTAAAGTAAGTGGTAAGTACTTCATGAACTCACCTGTGATGTCTGGCCAGAAAAGTAACGGAGCAAACGCAGCCAATGTGGTTGCAGTGGATGCGGTAATTGGCCATGCCATCCGCTTTGCTGCATCTCGATAGGCTTCTTTACGTGGCGTACCTTCTTGCATGCGCCTGTCAGCAAACTCTGTCACCACAATGGCACCATCCACCAACATACCCACCGCCATAATTAAGGCAAACAGTACGACGATATTGACCGTCAACCCAAATACCGATAACACCAACAACCCAGTCAAGAACGATCCCGGAATAGAAATACCTACGAGAAGCGCGGTCCTAACCCCCAATATAGCAATAATGACGATCACGACGAGGATAATTGCGGATAAGATATTGTTTTGTAGATCACTGAGCATCAATTTGACATCGTCGGATTGATCCCAAGTGTATTTGACTTGCAAATTGTCGGGCCACTCGGCTCGCTGTTGTCCCTGAGCCAGTACTTCTTTTACCAGCTCGACCGTTTCAATGATGTTTTCCCCTGCCCGTTTTTTTACGTCCAAAACGATGGCAGATTCACCATCTAAACGAGCAAAACTTTCAGGATCGCGAAATGCACGTCGTACTGTCGCCACATCGCCAAAGGTGATCACCTCTTTGCCATTCACTTTGATTGGCAGTTCAAGCACATCTTTCAGTGAATCAAACACCGATGGGACTTTTACCGAAAAGCGCCCATACCCAGTATCGACAAATCCCGCTGCAACCACTCGGTTATTCAAGGCGATTAAATTATAAATATCCGCTTGATCGAGACCGTAGCTTTCCATCAATAGCGGATCGACAACTATTTCCACGATGTCTTCGCGATCCCCTGCGATTTCAACCTCAAGAACCTGACGGAAACTCTCCAAACGATCACGTAGCGTTCTGGCAATCTGTACAATGGTCCGCTCTGGTACGGTGCCATATAGAACAACAGTCAAAACGGGCTCTTCAGATGCAAACGTGACTTCATTTACCGTTGGCTCATCACTGTCCTCTGGTAACTTTGGCTTCGCAAGATCAACCGCATCACGCACATCTGCCATCGCTTTATCAAGATCCACTCCGACACTAAATTCCAGCGTCACCGAAGCATGACCTTCTGATGCCACAGAGGTCATCTCTTTTACGCCTTCAATAGAGCGCAACTCTTGCTCTATTGGCCGAACTAATAAACGTTCGGCATCGACGGGAGAAATGCCTTGATGTCCAACGGAAACGTAGATAATAGGAATGGTAATATCAGGGCTCGATTCCTTGGGGATCGTGACGTAAGTAATGACACCGGCAATTAAAATCATCACTAATAATGTCAGCATGGTGCGAGCGCGGGATAACGCAGCATCAATCAGAGTGTACATAAGTGCTCCTTACTGCTCACTAGCCGCTTCAACAACTACGTCATCAACTTTGTTGGCCAGTACCTGATCGCCATCGCGTACAAAACCTTGCCCCAGCACGATAATATCGGCTCGCTCTCCTAACCCAGAGAGCCAAACACCATCATCCTCGGCCTTAACGAGCTGAATCGGAACAAATTCCACATGCTCATTACGCAGTGTTTTAACACCTAAATTACCTTCTTCATCGAGTGCTAGCATTGCAGCCGTAATCTTTACCGCTAACACTTCACTCAACGGCAACTGTACTTCAGCACTCATACCGGCCGGAATTCTTGCGTCTTGGTTATCAATTTCGATTTCAATTGGAAAGGTGTTAGTAGAAGCAGAAGAAACACGCCCAATGTAGCGTACCCGACCTTGATAATGCTGTTGGTTAATGGTTCTTACATCGGCTTGTAGGCCTTCCTTAAGGTATTGTATATGCCGCTCACTGACATCGGCTTCAATCACCAAAGTGTCCAAATCAATGACCGTCGCAATAGGATCGCCAATCCCTACAAAGTCGCCTAACTCAACAAAGTGGTGATCAACAATGCCATCGAATGGTGCTTTCACCTCGGTATTTCTTAATGCCGTTTGCACGTTGCTCAAATTCGCTCGAGCATCCACCAATGCCGCTTGTGCTGTCGCAAACGCAACTTCGCCCTGTAGTCCGCGACTTTTTAGCGATTTAGCTGCATTAAACTCTTTCTCTTTAACCAACAGCATCGCCTGAGCCCGCTTGAGCTGAATACCAAGATCGCGCTTGTCGATGCTTGCGATCACTTGCCCCTGCTTGACTGTTTGACCTTTTTCTATATTGAGGCTGACTATTTTACCCGCGACTTCAGCGCCAAGGCGCGCTTGACGATTGGGGGCAGTCCGTCCATACAGTTCGATGGTTTTACTTGTGGGTTCAGCAATAAAAGTGTCGAACATCACCTTTGCAAGTGGCGTGGTGTTCGTTGAAGAGGATGAAGAATTGAGATTATCATCTTGTGCTTTCAGTTGACCGATTGCCAGCCATGCAACAAGAAGCAATATGAGGATAAGAGATACTAGCCACGGGCGCTCGACAATGCGACGTCCGAAAGACGATCCAGACATATAAAGTCCTTTTTATTATTTCTCTGCATATTCTGCGAGAGCGACTTTACGTGACATCCTTCTACGTAAAGTTCAGGCAGCCACTGGCTGCCTGATTAGTGTTAATTACACACTGAACGATGCACCACAACCACATGTTGTCGTTGCATTTGGGTTGTTTACAAAGAAGCGCGCTCCTTCTAACCCTTCTGTGTAGTCAACAATGCCGCCAACGAGATATTGCAGACTCATAGGGTCTACAACCAGTGTTACACCACTGTTTACGATTGTCGTATCGCCTTCGTTTACATTTTCATCAAAAGTAAAGCCGTATTGGAAGCCGCTACAGCCGCCACCAGTAATGTATACGCGCAGTTTCAATGCTGGGTTTTCTTCTTCAGCAATCAATGCTTTAACGCGAGATGCTGCTGCGTCAGAAAAAGATAATGGTACGTTTACTTCGCTCACGAAGACCTCTCTCACTCGTGTAATGCGTCAAGCCTGAAGCAAGACGTCAAATTTGTGCTAATTGAGACGATTATCCAATACCTGACAAACTCGTTCAAGTATTCACCGCCGATTCTTTATAACAGATGCGGATATATAAGATTACACTGCGAAACAACACATAAATTAAGCAAAACGTTTCTAACTTGATTATAGCTAGGTACAATGCGCTCCACTTGGTCCGAGCAATCAAAAGAGGATAACCCCATGACCAAATCATCAGAGCTGTATCAAAAAGCTCAGCAAACCATCCCTGGCGGTGTCAATTCACCAGTTCGTGCATTCAACGGCGTTGGCGGCTCTCCGCTATTTATCGAACGAGCAGACGGTCCACTGATTTTTGATGCCGATGGTAAAGCGTACATTGATTACGTTGGCTCTTGGGGTCCAATGATTCTTGGCCACAACCACGCGGTTATCCGCGAAGCCGTCATTGACGCAGCACAACGTGGCCTCAGCTTCGGTGCGCCAACAGAACTTGAAATCGCGATGGCAGAGTTAGTTTCTGAACTTGTTCCATCAATGGAGCAAATTCGCATGGTAAGTTCTGGTACCGAAGCGACTATGAGCGCGATTCGCCTTGCACGTGGCTTCACTGGTCGCGACAAGATCATGAAGTTTGAAGGTTGTTACCATGGTCACGCAGACAGCTTACTAGTCAAAGCGGGCTCTGGTGCACTGACCCTTGGTCAACCAAGCTCTCCTGGCGTTCCTGCAGATTTTGCTAAGCACACGCTAACAGCAACATTCAACGACCTAGATTCTGTACGCGAGCTATTCGCTGCTAACAAAGGCGAAATCGCTTGTATCATCGTTGAGCCAGTTGCAGGCAACATGAACTGTATCCCACCAGTGGAAGGCTTCCACGAAGGTCTACGTGAAATCTGTGATCAAGAAGGCGCTCTACTGATTTTTGATGAAGTAATGACAGGCTTCCGCGTGGCACTTGGTGGCGCACAAGCGCACTACAACATCAAGCCAGACCTAACGACACTGGGTAAAGTGATCGGTGGTGGTATGCCAGTGGGTGCTTTTGGTGGTCGTAAAGAAGTAATGCAATACGTTGCGCCAACGGGTCCGGTTTACCAAGCAGGTACGCTTTCTGGCAACCCTGTCGCAATGGCTGCAGGCTATGCATGTTTGAACCTTCTAAAAGAAGAAGGCAACGAAAAACGCCTAGCTTCAAAAACCAAACAACTAGCAGATGGCTTTAAGTCTCTAGCAGAGAAACACGGTATTCCTCTGGTTGTGAACCAAGTGGGCGGCATGTTTGGCTTCTTCTTCACTGACCAAGAAAAAGTGACTTGCTACGAAGACGTAACGAAGTGCGATGTGGAACGCTTCAAGCGCTTCTTCCACTTAATGCTCAAACACGGTGTCTACCTAGCGCCTTCAGCGTTCGAAGCGAGCTTTACTTCCCTTGCTCACGGTTCAAAAGAAATCGATGCCACGCTAGAAGCGGCTGACCGCTGTTTTGCAACTCTTGCAGAAGAAGCAAAATAATCGCTTAAAAGCTGCGATAACTAATTTAAAAAAGGACCATCACGGTCCTTTTTTATTGCCAATTCAATATAACCAATACTGCTAAAACACCAATAACAATGCCAAACCACGGTATTCGTTTGGCTTTTTTCTCGGTTTGACACTTTTTATCACCGTTGCAACAACCCATAGTTCATCTCTTGATTGATAACCGACTGATTTGTGGTCATTATAACAAGGTATATTGCTCTGCTCTAATTCGGCATTGTCATAAGCTTGAAAGAGTTAAGAGTGCAAAGTAATAAAGGTTCAACGCCATCTTTGAAGGCGCAAACCGTAAACGTCACCTGTAAGTTGGACTAATCTCATGCCAAATAATGTAAAAATAACGTCGAGTCACCGAGTGCTAATGGTCGCTTTACTCGCCGCTGCTTTTGCTTGCTACTTATTGGTTGAGCCATACATCAATTCCATTGTGATGGCTTTTATCATTTCTTTGCTCATGTTTCCGGTACACGAATGGTTTGAGCGAAAAATTCCCAAGCACCCCAATATGGCCGCACTGCTGTCATGTGTCGTCTTGACGTTTATTATCGTTATACCACTGCTATTTGTGTTTGCAGCCATTGTTCAACAAGGCTCTGTTTTTTCACAAAATACGTACAACTGGGTCACGAATGGCGGCATCCAAGATATATTCCAACATCCTTTCGTTATCAAAGGTTTAGCTATAGTTAATGAGTACTTACCTTTCGATAAAATCGAGCCAAAAGCCATTGCGGAAAAAATTGGTCAATTTGCTACATCGTTTGGCTCTAACCTAGTTGCTATCAGCGCCAAGATTTTAGGAGACGCCACCAACTTCCTAATGAACTTCTTCCTGATGCTGTTTGTGCTGTTTTTTCTGCTTCGTGACCACGACAAAATTATCTCTGCGATTCGTCATATTCTGCCACTCTCACGTAGCCAAGAAGACCGCATATTGACAGAGATAGAGCAAGTTTCTAAATCAGCCGTGATGGGCTCATTCATGACAGCGATTGCTCAAGGTCTGGCTGGCGGTATCGGTATGTGGCTTGCTGGCTTCCCGGGGTTATTCTGGGGAACGATGATGGGCTTTGCATCATTCATCCCAGTGGTCGGAACCGCACTAATCTGGATTCCTGCAGCGGCGTACTTGTTCTTAACAGGCGATATGACTTGGGCTATCTTCTTGACGGTGTGGAGTGTGGTCGTCGTTGGTTCTATTGATAACCTATTGCGTCCGCTGCTAATGCAAGGCAGCGCAGGTATGAACACCCTAATGATTTTCTTCTCGTTACTGGGTGGTCTGCACCTGTTTGGATTGATCGGCCTGATTTACGGTCCACTGATTTTTGCCGTGACAATGGTACTGTTTAATATCTACGAAGAAGAATTCAAAGACTTCCTCAACCAGCAAGACAACAGCTAGTCACAGCTTAATCACTTCAAGCTTGGGGCAGATTGTGCGAAAATCTGCCCCAATTATTTCTGATGAACCCAATTTATGTCTGCTTATATCGCTCCTAGCCAAATAGCTCAGCGTCAGCTCGAGTACTTCAACGGAAAACATGTTTTAGTTGCAGGTGAAGTCGAAGATCTCTTTCCACTTGAACTGACCAAACACTGTGAATCTGTGGAAGTCTTCACTTCAAACTACAGCTTCTACCGTCAAATTCGCACTCATAACAAGGTTAAAAGCCATTTTGGTTCTGAGTTTAATACTGAGACACAAGCAGACATGGTGCTTTTGTACTGGCCTAAAGCCAAAGCCGAAGCCGAATACCTTCTGGCGATGTTGATGGCGAAACTAGGCGTGAACACTGAAATTGTAGTGGTTGGCGAAAACCGCTCAGGTGTTAAAAGCATCGAGAAGATGTTCAAAGAGTATGGCCCGGTCAATAAATACGATTCCGCTCGTCGTTGTTCATTTTACTGGGGCACTTGCCTCAATGAACCAAAGCCGTTCAATCAAGCAGACTGGTTTAAAACCTATACGGTCACACTTGGTGAGCAATCACTGACTGTTAAGAGTTTGCCTGGAGTATTCAGTCATGGCGAATTCGATTTAGGTAGCCGCCTATTACTCGAAACCCTACCTACTCTATCAGGTAAAGTCCTCGACTTTGGATGTGGTGCTGGGGTGTTAGGTGCTTTCATGGCAAAAGCCAATCCGGAAATTGCGATTGAGATGTGTGACATTAACGCGTATGCCATCACATCGAGTCAAGCCACACTAAAAGCCAATGGATTAACCGGCCATGTATTCGCCTCTGATATTTACTCAGACACTGCCGACGATTATCGTTTTATCATCAGTAACCCACCTTTCCACAGTGGTTTGGATACGAACTACAACGCAGCAGAAACACTATTGGGTCAGGCTCCAAAGTATCTCGATAACCATGGTGAAATGATCATTGTCGCGAATAGCTTCTTAAAATATCCACCAATTATTGAGCGAGCGTTTAATAATTGCGAGACGCTAAATAAGACCAATAAGTTTTCTATCTACTACGCGAAAAAGTCATAATCTTCCCTCGCGCAGGTACAAACCTGCGCGATTTTTTCTCAAAAACTCAACACTCATAAGAAAAACTGCGTCACCCTGCACGCTTTACAACTAACTTTCTTGTCAAAGAAAAAAAACTCGTTAATTTTGTTAATTCTATCTAGTTGAACATCTTATCCGTTTTTAACGAGAACCTCGGCAGCGAAGTACATTTTAGAACTGCCCTTTATGAGTTGTAATCTTATCCATGTTTAAATTCTACAAAAAACAGAAATTTAAGCGCCTTCAGAGTACACTGATGACCGCATTTCTGGTGCTCAGTATCACACCTCTTACTATTACTGCGATCTTTTTCCTACAGTCCCACAGTAAAGATCTGCAAGAACAAAGCACCTCACACTTGTTGTCTGTTCGAGATACAAAACAACAGCAAATTATCGACTACTTTGAGGCGCGGGAAACCGAAGTCATGGGCTTTGTGCGCTCTGAACTGGCTTACGCCAGTGGTGGTCGATTCTACGGTCTCGTCAATGCTTTTAGTCGTTTAGGTAATGACATTGAAGAATCTCGTAAAAATGCCCAACAGCGCTACATTGAAGGCAGCGGAGATCAAATCAAAACGTCAACGTTACCCGAGTCTTCCAACTATGTCGGAAGTGAACGTTACCGACTCTTACATAAACGTTACCACTGGGCCTACTTGGAGCTCCTCAAGCGCTCTGATTTTAATGATATTTTGCTGGTCGATATCAACGGTAATGTCACCTACTCGATCAACAAAGACGATAACTACGGAACAAACTTATTATCAGGCCCCTACAAAGACTCAGCACTTGGCAAAACCTTCAAGCGTCTAGCTGATGACGTCACTGAACGCCGTAAGGTGAATGAAGACTACACCCCTGTGATTGTGTCTGATTTCGAACTGGAAGGTGGTAAACAAGTCGCTTGGTTAGGTGCTCCAATTGTTCAGCAAGGCTACCTACACAGCTATGCTATGTTCCGCTTACCAAATAATGGCATCACGAAGTTAGCCGCAGACGCCAACCGAGAGTCATCCATTAACACCTTACTGGTTGGAAATGATCACCAACCTCGCACAATTAACACCAAGCAAGATGACATTAAGAACAGCTTAGAAGTGATCGATAAAGCACTCTCTGGTGCATTTGGCGTCGGCACTTACACGAACGGTTTAGGTGAAGAGATCATCGCTGCTTATGCACCGATTGAAACGCGTGGTGTTATTTGGGCACTCGTCGTGCAATTACCAGAAAACGAAGCTTTCGCTCGTATTCATCAACTAGAAAAACTGTTTGTTATCGCCATGCTGATCGCCATCATTCTAGTGGTAATCGCTTCCCATTATTTATCAAACTTTATTACTTCTCCGTTGCTGAAGTTAACTTGGGCTGCCGAAAAAGTGTCTGCCGGAGATCTTGATGACACCACCTTTAATACGGTTCGCAAAGATGAAATTGGCCGTCTTGCGCTGAGTTTTGAACGAATGCAGCGCTCTATTCGAGAGAAAATTCAAACCATTAAGAAGCAAAATGAAGAGCTCGAGAGCAACATCCAGATCATTCAAAAACAAAATGATGAACTGCAATTGGCCGATAAACTTAAAGATGAGTTCTTAGCCACCACTTCTCATGAACTCCGCACACCATTGCACGGCATGGTCGGAATCGCTGAGACCTTAGCGTCCGGCGCTAACGGTGCTATCCCTGCTAGCCAAAAATATCAGCTTGATATCATCATTAAAAGTGGGCAACGTCTCGCAAACCTTGTTGATGACTTATTGGATTATCATAAAATGCGTTACGGAAGCATGGATATCCAGAAGTCAGCGGTGAGTTTAGCCAGTGCAACGCGACTGGTACTAGAGCTTTCCAGTCATTTACTCGGAAATAAAACCATCCGTATCATCAACCAAGTACCAGCGGATTTGAAAGCGGTGTCTGCCGATCCTCAACGCCTTGAACAAGTGTTATATAACCTGATCGGTAATGCGATTAAGTACACCTCAGAAGGTAAAATCGTTATCTCAGCCAATGTGGTTGATGATCATGTTCGTGTGCAAGTTGTGGATACTGGGCAAGGTATTCCCGCAGAACATCTTGAGCATATTTTCGAACCACTTATCCAAGCAGGACAAGACGCAAGTCGCTATCGTCAAGGTGCGGGGCTCGGGCTTTCGATTAGCCGTCAATTGATTGAGTTGATGGGTGGCTCGTTATACGTCAGCAGCCAGCCTATGGTCGGCACCACCTTCAGTTTCACGTTACCACTTGCCAGTGAAGAAGAGATCCAAACAACTCAAACCCTTGCAGCGCACGGACACTTCCAGATTCCTGAAATCGATGTAGAGAACAATGAAGACTTATCACTGCCAGAGAATCCAGACGGCCCGTTACTGTATGTCGCTGACGATGAACCAGTAAACCTGCGTGTGCTTGAGAGCTTCTTACGTTTAGAGGGCTATCGCGTACGTACCGTCTCTGATGGACCAGAAACATTAGCACTCGTTGAGCAGGAAAAACCGGAACTCCTGTTATTGGATATCATGATGCCAGGCATGAGCGGCTATCAAGTCTGCAGTGAATTACGTGAAACTTATGACCATGCCGAGCTACCTATCATTATGCTCACCGCGCTTAGTCAAACAGAAGATCGTGTACGAGGCTTTGAAGCAGGAGCCAACGACTATTTATCTAAACCATTCAATAAACAAGAGCTAGCTGCGCGCATCCAAGCGCACTTAACGGCAAGCCAAGCTGAAATGCGCCACATGGAGAATAAGATACTTGAATCTGAACTTCGCCAACGAGCGGCTGTAGAGGCAAGCTTATTAGAAACTCAAGGGCGATTGTTGGAACAACTGGAATCGGCTCCTGAAGCGATTATCTGTTTGCGTGAAGATAAGCGTATTCGGTTTGCTAATGAAGCTGCTTGCAAGCTATTCAAGCGTAACTTAGAACAATTAAAACGTTCATCTGCCGATGAGTTGATTGCACCTAAGTATCTGACCGTCAAACAACCTCATTACTGTGGCAAGATTGATATCTATATTGAAGATATTCGTCAAAACATCGAAGCAGACATTCTTAAACTACCTGAAGGCTCAGGCTTAGATGTCATGTATATCTTTAATGTTGGCGGAGGAGCCAATGCCGCTCGCATACACAACCTAGAAACCGCAGTAGAGGTGCTTTCAAGTTATGCTTTTGATGGCGATAAAGACCAGCTGCAGAAGCTGAAAGAACTCGGTGGAGAGTTTACACGGCTTGCAGACAAAGCGCTTGGTAACAAAAAAGACAAACAAGAGCTAATGCGAGAAATTCTGGTCGACGCAATGACACACGCCTTAGAGTATTGGGAGTCAGTCACTGGTGAAAGTAAATTCGCATTTGCCGAACAAAGTGGCTTATGGCGCGTTTATCTTGACCGTAGCACTCTGCAAACACGCACTTTGGATAAATACATGCGTATAGAAACTCTGCCGAAAACGCCACGTTGGAGAACGGTGTTGAGCTCAATAGAATTCATCCTTGAACACTGTAAAGAACAGAGTCCTGAGCGTGCATACATCGAAGCTCAACGAGATAAACTACAGCGACTGTTGACCAGCTAATACCTATCAAAAAACTAGCCCAGCGCATACGCTGGGCTTTTTATTATCCAGCCCTTCTCTTTCTCTAAAGAGGAATAAGCCTCTGGACAAAGTTGTCCATGGTAGGCATTCCAAACATACGCTTCTATCGATATAACCCACCCAAACTAGGTTGAGTCGAGCGAATAAAACACTTCATTTTCACAATAAAAAAAGAAGCAATAAATGAGAGAAAACTGTCGATAAAAGAGACTATTTTTCAGAGAACAAACGGTTTTTAACCAACAATTGACAGAGATTGCGAACTCAATCACAACAGAACGGCAGATTAATTTTTAGCTAATTAATTAACACATTTTCTGCATGTGAGCGAGATCTCCGAACCAGGAAGAGAATTAGAAGGCCTTTATTTAAAATAGATTATAGGTTAGCAATCACTAACACTTACAATTAACAAGGATATAAACTGCGACGCATATCAACGTTTATTTTTTGGTCTATCTCTAGTCAAAATTAGCAAAAATAACGTTTATAACGGAGAGTGACGATATTTTAACGTTTTTAACGAGAATCGAGTTTGATTATTTTATGGATAAGGTGTTTTCTTACTCCTGCCTAAGGCCTACAGGCCACTCTTGGCGAAACTCAATATTGAAATGAGTAATGCATAAACAAGAGGTAGGTCTTGGAGAGTGTTTATCAATTGATGACATTCAATTCCATTTAGTGAAATGAAAGCAAATAGTAAGGAACAGCTATGCTTGCCAATATTAAAAAAACAAGCACTAGCAACAGCAATTATTGCAACGGCTACTACAGGTTTTGCATCGGTAGCTACTGCGGCTGAACGCAGTGAACTGACTATCCACCCTAAAGAGTTTACAACTTTCGTTCGTAACTTTAACCCTTTCTTGGGTGCAACTAACCTGCACACAACAACCGACTTTATTTACGAGCCGCTCGTTGTTTTTAACGAAATGCACGGTAACACGCCAGTATTTCGTCTAGCAGAAAACTTTACCATGGCTGATGACCTAATGAGCGTGACCTTCGATATTCGTAAGGGCGTAAAATGGTCTGACGGCAAAGCGTTTACCGCTGATGACGTAGTTTATTCTTTCAACCTAGTTAAAGAGAAACCAGAGCTAGACCAATCTGGTATCAACTCTTGGGTTACTGGCGTAGAGAAAGTTAACGACTACAAAGTTAAATTCCGTCTAAGCGAAGCAAACTCTAACGTTCCTTACGAAATTGCGAAAGTACCAGTTGTACCTAAGCACGTATGGAGCAAAGTGAAAGATCCAGCAACATTCACAAACGAAAATCCAGTAGGTAGTGGTCCATTTACCGAAATCGACACTTTTACACCGCAACTATACATTCAGTGTGAAAACCCGAATTACTGGGATGCTGATAACCTAGATGTAGACTGTCTACGAGTGCCACAAATCGCGAACAACGACCAATTCTTGGGCAAAATCGTTAACGGCGAAATGGACTGGACGTCTTCATTCGTACCAGACATCGACCGCACTTACGCTGCAGCAAGTCCGAATCACCACTACTGGTACCCACCAGCGGGTACTCAAGCGTTTGTAGTGAACTTCAAAAACCCAGACGCGGCGAAAAACGAAGCACTTACTAACGTTGACTTCCGTCGTGCGTTCTCTATGGCGCTAGACCGTCAAACGATTATCGACATTGCATTCTACGGTGGCGGTACAGTAAATGACTTCGCTTCGGGTCTAGGCTACGCATTCGAAGCTTGGTCTGACGAAGAGACGCACAACAAGTACAAAGGTTACAACACATACAACGCCGAAGGTGCGAAAAAGCTTCTTGCTAAAGCAGGCTTCAAAGATGTAAACAAAGATGGCTTTGTAGATACACCATCTGGCAAGTCTTTCGAGCTTCTCATTCAATCGCCAAACGGTTGGACTGACTTTAACAACACTGTACAACTAGCTGTTGAGCAACTAGCAGAAGTAGGCATTAAAGCACGTGCTCGTACTCCAGATTTCTCGGTATACAACCAAGCAATGCTAGAAGGTACATACGACGTTGCTTACACCAACTACTTCCACGGTGCGGATCCACACTTGTACTGGGACAGCGGCTACAACTCGAAGCTACAATCTGGTGACGGTATGCCTCGCTTTGCAATGCACTTCTACAAGAACGATAAGTTAGACGGTCTTCTTAACAGCTTCTACAAAACCGCTGATAAGCAAGAACAGCTAGAAATCGCTCATGGTATCCAGAAAATCATTGCTCAGGACCAAGTAACCATTCCTGTGCTATCTGGCGCGTACATGTATCAATACAACACAACTCGCTTCACTGGTTGGTGGAACGAAGAAAATCCTAAGGGCCGTCCAAACATTTGGGCTGGTATCCCAGAGCGTCTACTTCACGTACTGGACCTAAAACCAGTTAAATAAGTAGAAGTTCATTTCAAGCGGCATACATCCCGTGTGCCGCCTATAAAAATCCCTTGTTAACGAAACCAATATGTGGCGCTCGTCGTCAGGGGATTTTTCGCTCTAAATTTCGCTAGGAGCGACCTGAAACCAGAAACAGGGAAAAAATCTGGGTGAGTAAGGTGTGAGTTATGGGTTATTTTTTAAGACGTTTGTCGTTCTATCTTGTCGCGCTCTTAGTTGCAGCGACGTTAAACTTTATTATTCCGCGAGCAATGCCTGGTGACCCAGTTACCATGATGTTTGCTAACGCTTCTGTACAAGTGACGCCAGAACGAATCGCAGCAATGAAAGAACTGCTCGGTTTCGTTGATGGGCCGATTTACATTCAGTACTTTTCGTACATTAAAAACATTCTAAGTTGGGAGCTAGGTACATCTATCCAGTTCTACCCTCTTTCAGTTAACTCTTTACTAGGTAGTGCATTTGGCTGGTCTCTCTTCCTAGCTGGTACTGCGGTTGTACTTTCTTTCTCAATCGCTTCTGTGCTCGGTATTTTTGCCGCATGGAAGCGTGGTAGTAAGTACGATGCATTCGTAACGCCTGGTACATTGATCATTCAAGCTATCCCACAGATGGTTATCGCAATGTTAGCGCTGTTTACCTTTGCGATTGGCCTAAAATGGTTCCCATCTGGCTATGCTTACACGCCAGGTACTATCCCTGATTGGTCAAGCTGGGAGTTCATCAAAAACGTGGGTTACCACGCAGTACTCCCTCTATTCTGTGCAACCATCGTTCAGATCGGCGGCTTCCTCGTCAATATGCGTAACAACATGATCAACCTTCTCGCCGAAGACTACATCACGATGGCGAAAGGCAAAGGGCTGAGCGAGAACCGTGTCGTCTTCAATTACGCCGCACGTAACGCGCTACTTCCAAGTGTAACCGCGCTATCTATGTCTTTGGGTATGGCCATTGGTGGTCAATTGATCATCGAGATGATTTTCAACTACCCAGGTTTAGGCACCGTGCTACTTAACGCAATTCACGCTCGTGACTACCAAGTACTTCAAGGTCAGTTAATTATCATGACGATGTTCATGCTGTGCTTCAACTTAATGGCTGACATGCTGTACATGATTCTAGACCCTCGCCTACGTACGGGAGGCAAATAATCATGAAAGAACTATTCAAACTTATTTTAGGTAACTCATTCGCTCGAATCGGTCTTGGTATTGTTACCGTATTCGTATTCGTTGCGATCGCAGCTCCTTTACTTACGAAACATGCGCCAGACAAGCGAACCGGTAATCCACACGAATACCCTAGCTTTGTCGTAAAACAAGCGCAAAATAATCCTGATGGCTGGGTAGCTAAAAATCTAGCAGATGATCGTCGTACGCTGATTATGTCGAAAAAGGCTGATCACGTTCTGGGGACTTCACGTATGGGTCGTGATATTTGGTCACAAGTGGCTTACGGTGCTCGCGTATCGCTGGGTGTCGGCTTTGGTGCTGGCATCATCGTATGTTTCCTAGCAACGGTCATTGGTATCTCGGCAGGTTACTTCGGCGGCAAAGTGGATGACATATTGAGTGCAGCGATGAACATCATGCTGGTAATCCCTCAATACCCATTGCTCTTTGTACTGGCAGCCTTTATTGGCGAAGCAGGTCCACTCACCATTGCCTTGATTATCGCTGGTACCTCTTGGGCGTGGGGCGCGCGTGTTGTCCGTTCTCAAACCATGGCTCTACGCGAGAAAGAGTTTGTGAAAGCCGCTGAAGTATTGGGCGAATCTTCATTCCGCATCATCTTCGTTGAAATTTTACCAAACCTAATCCCGATTGTCGGTGCAAGCTTCATCGGCTCAGTAATGCTCGCTATCAATACTGAGGCTGTAATCTCGTTCTTGGGCCTGGGCGATGCCAACACCATCAGTTGGGGCATCATGCTCTACAACGTGCAAACCTCATCAGCGATGTTGATTGGCGCATGGTGGGAAGTATTAGCACCTTGTATCGCCTTAACTCTTTTGGTGACTGGTCTTGCTCTACTTAACTTTGCCGTTGATGAAATTGCTAACCCACAGCTTCGTTCTCACAAAGGCATGAAACGCTGGAAGAAACTGGCAGAGAAAGACAAGAAAGAGCGCGCGCCTGAAATGGCACCACAAAATGCACTATGGAGCGGAGATAAATAATCATGACTGCACCACTAATTTCTATCCGTAACCTATGCGTAGATTACATCACAGATGCGGGCGATGTCCGCGCCTGTAACAACGTTAGTTTTGACATTGCGCCTGGTGAAGTCTTTGGCCTGGCTGGTGAATCTGGCTGTGGTAAATCCACAGTTGCTTTCTCGCTCATGCGTCTTCATAAGCCGCCAGCATTCATCACTGGTGGTGAGGTCATCTTCAACGGTGAAGACATCATTAAGTACAGCGATGAACGTATGCAATCATTCCGCTGGAGCGAGATGTCGATGGTGTTCCAAAGTGCTATGAACGCATTAAATCCGGTGCTTACGATGGAAGAGCAGTTTTGCGATGTCATCATGCGCCACACCAACATGACACGTGAACAAGCGAAAAAGCGCGCCGAAGGTCTGCTGGAAATCGTTGATATTCACCCAAGCCGCTTAAATGATTACCCACACCAATTTTCTGGTGGTATGCGCCAGCGCTTAGTCATTGCGATTGCTCTGGCTCTCAATCCAAAGATGATCATCATGGATGAGCCAACGACGGCACTCGATGTTGTGGTTCAGCGTGAGATCTTACAAAAAATCTATGCACTGAAAGAAGAGTTCGGCTTCTCGATCCTTTTCATTACCCACGACTTGTCACTCATGGTCGAGTTCTCGGATCGAATCGGCATTATGTACTCCGGTGAGTTGATTGAAGTTGCCCCTTCTAAGCAAATTCTGGAAAGTCCTTACCACCCTTACACCAAAGGTTTGGGTAGCTCTTTCCCTCCACTAACTGGTCCTAAAACCAAATTAACTGGTATTCCAGGCAACCCTTTGAACCTATTAGAGATTCCTCAAGGCTGCCGATTCCAAGCTCGCTGCGACCGCGTCCACGAAGCTTGTACACGAGTACCAACTCAGCTGCGTCAAATTGAACCTGGTCGTTTTTCAAATTGCCACTTATACGGCGACACGATTGCTCAAGCTAAGGTTTAACAACAAAAAATAACGCTAGCTAAGAACAAAATTACACTGGAGAGAATTATGAGCAAACAACTCGGCGAACTGCTGATTGAGGGTAAACATGTCGTTAAGGACTTCCCGTTAAATAGTAACTCAATCAAGCAGTCAAAAATGCGCGCGATCAACGACGTGTCATTCAAGATGTACAAGAGCCGCGGTTTGTCAGTAGTAGGTGAATCAGGCTCTGGTAAATCTACTACCGCTAAAATGATAGCTAAAATGTACGCCCCTACCGAGGGTGTGATCGAATACAGAGGTCGTGATATCCAAGATATTACCTCTCGACATGACTTGATGACATACCGTGAAGGCGTACAAATGGTATGGCAGGACCCATTTGGCTCACTAAACCCTACACACAATATCTTTCACCACATTGCTCGCCCGTTGCTGATCCATAAAAAGATTGCACCAGGCAACAAAAAGGAACTGGAAGAGCGTGTGTACGACCTACTTGAACAAGTTGGTCTGATTCCGCCAAAAGAAACCGCGCAAAAGTTCCCACATCAGCTGTCTGGCGGCCAGCGTCAACGTGTAAACCTAGCTCGTAACATCGCTGTAGGTGCAGAAGTGGTATTGGCAGATGAGCCAACATCAATGCTGGACGTGTCAATTCGTGCTGGTGTTTTGAACTTGATGGAAGAGATGAAGTTCGAGAAACAAATGTCTCTGCTTTACATCACTCACGACATCGCAACGGCGCGCTACATTGCTGAGGATCTCGCGGTTATGTACGTAGGTCACATGGTTGAATGGGGGGATACTGAGGAAATCATTCACGATCCTCAGCACCCATATACGCAACTCTTGGTATCTGCTGTGCCTGATCCATCGAAGTCTATCCACGAGAAGCTGAAAGGCAACAAAGGGGAAATCCCACTTTGGACACCGGATTCAGTCGGCTGCCCATTTGCAGGACGCTGCGTACACGCAACCGATAAATGTCGCGAACGACTACCAGGCGTCACTCAGCTTTCTGAGAACCACTTTGTTCGCTGTTACTTGTTTGAAGATTAATTATAACGAGGGTCAGGTTCAGCCTGACCCATTCCTGTTTTATCGTTTCCCGGAGACATTGAATGCTGCTACTGACTAACCACATTGGTTATGAACATCTGGGCCCCAAGAAAGCCATTGTCCAGACCGAACAACCACACTTGTCTTCTTACACTGCTCAATTGATTTGTGCCACTAGCGAGCAAACCGTGGCAACTTTTGCGGTTGAAGAACAAGGTAAAGTGGCGAACTGGCATCAGGGCTATTTCTACCTCATCGACTTTTCATCTTTCACAGATTCAGGCGACTATTTCCTGCAAGTGGAAGATACGCGCTCTTCCTCTTTCACCATTAGCGAACATATTCTGTTGGATCAAACTTTGTCGGATGTGATCCACTACTTCAAATCACAACGTTGTGGTGGGATTTTCGATCAACAAGATCGACAAGTTCCAGTGCTCAACGCCAACCAAACGGTTGATGTGCACGGTGGCTGGTATGACGCATCTGGAGACGTTAGCAAGTATTTAAGTCATCTTTCATACGCTAATTATTTGAACCCTCAACAAACCCCAATGGTAGTTTGGAACATCCTAAAAGGGCTTTCATTGCTTGAAGGAAGCGAAGACATTGCAGCTTTCACACGTACACGTCTTATTGAAGAAGCCCTGTTCGGTGCAGACTTCCTTGTTCGTATGCAAAACGAAAAAGGCTTCTTCTACATGACGGTCTTTGATAAGTGGAGCAAAGATACCGCGCAACGAGAAATTTGTGCCTACGAAACGCAACTTGGTCACAAATTTGACGACTACCAAGCAGGCTTTCGACAAGGTGGCGGTGTCGCCATCGCAGCGCTGGCCGCGGCGTCGCGTTTAAGTGTTCACGGCGAATACGATCAACAGAAATACCGCAACGCTGCTGAAAATGGTTACTGGCACTTAAAAGAGCACAATACGCAGTACCTCAATGATGGTGAAGAAAACATTATCGACGAATATTGTGCGCTACTAGCCAGTGTAGAACTGTTTACAGCCACCAAAGAAACTCGCTACTTGGAAGAGAGCCGTTTGTGGGCACAACGCTTAGTTGCTCGCCAAATGAGCGACGAACAGATTCAACACTTCTGGTCAGCAAACCAAGACGGCAGTCGTCCATACTTTCACGCTGCCGAAGCAGGTCTACCGGTTATTGCCCTATGCGAATACCTAGCAATTGAAGACGACTCCGTACAGACAGAATCGGTAAAACGCATCGTTAACCGAGCGTGTGAGTTTGAGATCAAAATATCGAATAAAGTGACCAACCCATTCGGTTACCCTCGCCAGTATGTTAAAGGCGTAAATGAGTCAAAACGCGATGCATTTTTTGTCGCACACAACAATGAATCCGGCTATTGGTGGCAAGGCGAGAATGCTCGATTGGGCTCACTCGCAACCATGGCGTACCTTGCTCAACCGCATATAGCATCGCAAGAAATACAGCAACAACTTTCCGTATTTGCTCAAGATGCATTGAACTGGATTGTAGGCTTAAACCCATACGACATGTGCATGCTTGATGGCCATGGTCGTAACAACCCTGATTACCTTCCTCAACATGGTTTCTTCAACGCTAAAGGCGGTGTGTGTAACGGAATCACTGGCGGCTTTGAAGACGAGGAAGACATCGCATTTAACCCACCAGCACAAAAAGACGACATGTTACAAAACTGGCGCTGGGGCGAACAATGGATCCCGCATGGCGCTTGGTACTTACTCGCGATAATGAGTCAAGCTCAGCATATTTCTCAGTTGGCAACCTCTAAAAATATTAAGGAACAATAATCATGGGGATGTATTTTGTCGGTATCGATGGTGGCGGCACGTCATGTCGAGCCAGGATTAAAGATTCACAAGGTAATTTTCTTGGCGAGGCCAAAAGCGGCAGCGCCAACATCATGCTAGGCGCTGAAATTGCAATGGCTTCGATTCTTGAATCCATCACTTCGGCGGCCGAACAAGGCGGTCTGACACAACAAGATTTCGCATCGATGCACGTCGGCTTAGCCCTTGCAGGTGCTGAGCACAAAGCATCTTGGCAAGCCTTCATGTCTCTTCCTCATCCGTTTGCCAATATGACTCTTAATACTGATGCTTACGGCGCGTGCGTTGGTGCACACAATGGCGAAGATGGCGCAATCATGATCGCAGGAACGGGTTCTTGTGGCATCTATCTTAAAGGATTGGAGCAGCACGTTGTCGGTGGTCGCGAATTCCCTATTTCGGATCAAGGTGGCGGCGCAGTGATGGGGCTTCGCCTAGTTCAACAAGTTTTGTTAGCAGAAGATGGCATCAGAGAGAAAACGCCTCTAGCACAACACGTCATGGCGCATTTCGAAAATGACGTTGATAACGTGGTGGCTTGGTCTAAACAAGCGCTTCCTCGTGATTATGGCCAGTTTTCTCCTGCAATTTTCCAACATGCAGAACAAGGTGATGCACTAGCAATTGAGATGCTGAAGCAAACTGCAGCTGATATAGAAATGTTTCTCGTGGCATTAAACAAGCGCGGCGCAACGCGTATTTGTTTAATGGGCAGCATTGCTGAACGTATTTTACGTTGGCTTTCGCCCCCCGTTCAGCAATGGGTTGTTGAGCCACAGTTTGACGCGATTGAAGGCGCAATTATGTTTGCAGGTAAACCTGAACATAACCTTTACTCGCTCAGTGCGGCGTAGGAGTAGATATGGAATATCGTGTTGATCTCGTCGTCCTATCAGAACAAAAGCAAAACTGCCGTTTCGGACTGACTTTCCATAACTTGAGCGATCAAGATCTCCACAATTGGAGCCTGATTTTTGCTTTTGATCGCTACATTCTGCCAGATAGTATTTCGAATGGTCAGCTCAAGCAAATTGGCAGCTACTGCACCCTCAAACCAGAAGGGTTGGTGCTGGCAGCTAACCATCATTTTTACTGCGAGTTCAGTATTGGTTCGAATCCATTCCGTTACTATTCTGATGGATTCAATGAAGCCTTGGTCAACTTTGAAGTCAACGGCAACCTTCAGCGAGCTCAAGTCGATGTCACGCCGATCGTATTGGCTTCACCGTACCGTGAACGTAGTGAGATCTCTTCCAGCTTGACGCATGCGCAGCCTTTATTGCCAAAACCAAACCATATAGAGGTCAGTGAACACTGCTTTAGCTTTAATCATCACGCTGGCGTTGCGGTTTATTCAAACCTAGCCAATTCAGCCAAAGAATGGTTACTTGAAGAGCTTAAGCGCATTCATCAATTTGAGTTCGCATCAAACAATGGCAGTCAGATCATCTTCAAAGGCAACCCAACCTTGGATGAAGGCGCTTACAAACTGAAGGCAGCAGAAGAGTCGATCAAAATTGAAGCAGGATCTTCGTCTGGCTTTACCCATGCTTGTGCAACGTTATTGCAACTGATCAAAGTTGGCGATCAACCGAATTCCATGGAAGTGGTTTGCTGTTCAATCAAAGACAGACCGCGTTTTCGTTATCGTGGAATGATGCTGGACTGCGCACGCCATTTTCACTCCGTTGAGCAAGTCAAACGTTTGATCAACCAGTTGGCTCACTACAAGTTCAATACATTCCATTGGCACCTTACCGATGATGAAGGTTGGCGAATTGAGATCAAATCATTGCCTCAACTAACCGATATTGGCGCATGGCGTGGGTTGGATGAAACCAATGAGCCACAGTACACGCACCTTGCTGAACGTTACGGCGGTTTTTACACTCAAGAAGACATCAAAGACGTGGTTGCCTTTGCTTCTAAACGAGGCATCACTGTTATCCCTGAAATCGATGTACCAGGCCACTGCCGAGCTGCCATCAAGTCGTTACCACACCTATTGGTAGAAGCAGAAGACACCACCGAATACCGCAGTATTCAGCATTACAACGACAACGTCATTAACCCTGCTCTTCCGGGAAGTTATGAGTTTATCGACAAAGTGTTGGAAGAAGTCTCCGCGCTGTTCCCTGCGCCTTATGTTCATATCGGTGCAGATGAAGTACCTAACGGCGTATGGTCAAAAAGCCCAGCATGCCAAGCACTAATGGAACAACTGGGTTACAGCGACTACAAAGAGTTACAAGGGCACTTCTTGCGTCATGCAGAAGACAAACTGCGCAAACTTGGCAAGCGCATGCTGGGTTGGGAAGAAGCACAGCATGGCGACAAAGTCAGCAAAGACACAGTGATCTATTCGTGGTTAAGCGAAGAAGCGGCGTTGAACTGCGCGCGCCAAGGTTTCGATGTGGTGCTACAACCGGCACAAACCACCTACCTAGATATGACCCAAGATTACGCACCTGAAGAACCGGGCGTGGATTGGGCTAACCCGTTGCCGCTAGAAAAAGCTTACAACTATGAACCACTCGCTGAAGTGCCAGCCGACGATCCAATACGTAAACGCATTTGGGGCATTCAAACAGCATTGTGGTGCGAAATCATCAACAACCAGTCTCGTATGGACTACATGGTCTTCCCGCGCTTAACCGCAATGGCAGAAGCATGTTGGACAGACAAACAACACCGAGACTGGACCGACTATTTATCACGTTTGAAAGGACACCTACCGCTGCTTGATTTGCAGGGAGTGAATTACCGTAAACCGTGGAAGTAATACAGAGCTGATGTAGAAGCATCACGCTTGAAGAGTTTTTAAATTTTGGCTGCAGACGCAGCTTTGTAAAAAGGAAAGACACAAATGAAATACGGCTATTTCGATAACGAGAATCGTGAATACGTCATTACTCGCCCTGATGTACCTGCTCCTTGGACCAACTACCTAGGTACAGAAAAATTCTGTACCGTTATCTCGCATAACGCAGGGGGCTATTCGTTCTACAACTCTCCAGAATACAACCGTGTTACTAAGTTCCGTCCAAATGCGACATTCGATCGCCCAGGACACTACGTTTACCTACGTGATGATGAGACGGGTGATTACTGGTCAATCTCTTGGCAACCAGTTGCCAAAAGCCTAGACGAAGCGAACTACGAAGTTCGTCATGGTTTGTCGTACTCTAAATTCAAGTGCGAATACAGCGGCATTAGTGCAACCAAAACACTCTTTGTACCAAAAGGCGAAGATGCAGAAATTTGGGATGTGGTCATCAAGAATACCTCTGACAAACCGCGTACGATCAGCGCATTCTCATTTGTTGAGTTCTCGTTCAGCCACATTCAATCTGATAACCAAAACCACCAGATGTCTCTCTACTCTGCTGGTACGTCATACAACGAAGGCGTGATTGAATACGACCTGTACTACAACACTAACGATTTCGAAGGCTTCTACTACCTAGCGTCGACGTTTGATCCAGATTCATACGACGGTCAACGTGATAGCTTCCTAGGTCTATACCGCGACGAAGCAAACCCACTAGCAGTAGAACAAGGTAAGTGTTTTAACACCGCACAAACGTGTTACAACCACTGTGGCTCTCTGCACAAGCAATTTACTATCCAACCAGGTGAAGAAGTTCGCTTTGCTTACATTCTGGGTATCGGTAAAGGTAACGGTGAACGTCTGCGTGCTAAGTACCAAGACCTTGCAGAAGTCGATAATGCATTTGCTGGCATCAAAGCACACTGGGATGAGCGTTGTGGCAAGTTCCAAGTGAAATCGCCAAACGAAGGCCTAGACACCATGATCAATGCTTGGACGCTATACCAAGCAGAAACATGTGTGGTTTGGTCTCGCTTTGCTTCGTTCATTGAGGTCGGCGGGCGTACTGGCCTTGGTTACCGCGATACGGCGCAAGACGCAATCTCCGTTCCTCACGCGAACCCGAAAATGACTCGTAAGCGCATCGTTGATCTACTGCGTGGTCAAGTAAAAGCGGGTTACGGCCTACACCTATTCGATCCTGATTGGTTCGATCCTGAAAAAGCAGATGTTAAACCATCTAAGTCTCCAACAGTTGTTCCTACTCCATCTGATGAAGACAAGATCCACGGTATTGAAGACACTTGCTCTGATGATCACCTATGGCTAGTACCAACCATCTGTAAATACGTGATGGAAACCGGTGAGCACAGCTTCTTCGACGAAGTGATTCCTTACGCGGATGGTGGTGATGCAACCGTGTATGACCACATGAAAGCTGCGCTAGACTTCTCTGCTGAATACGTGGGTCAAACGGGCATCTGTAAAGGTCTGCGTGCCGACTGGAACGACTGTCTAAACCTAGGTGGCGGCGAGTCTTCAATGGTGTCTTTCCTACACTTCTGGGCGCTACAAGAGTTCATCGACCTTGCAAAATACCTAGGCAAAGAAGCTGACGTTGAGAAATACACCGAGATGGCAGCAAACGTGCGTGAAGCGTGTGAAACACACCTTTGGGACGAAGAAGGCGGCTGGTACATTCGTGGTCTAACGAAAAACGGCGACAAGATTGGTACAGCGCAACAAAAAGAAGGTCGTGTACACCTTGAGTCAAACACTCTTGCGGTGCTGTCTGGTGCGGTATCTCAAGAGCGCGGTGAAAAGGCAATGGACGCAGTCGACGAAAATCTATTCTCTGAATACGGCCTACATCTGAACTCACCATCATTCGCAACACCAAATGATGATATCGGCTTCGTAACTCGTGTTTACCAAGGCGTAAAAGAAAACGGTGCAATCTTCTCGCACCCAAACCCATGGGCTTGGGTAGCTGAAGCGAAACTGGGTCGTGGTGACCGTGCAATGAAGTTCTACGATGCACTTAACCCATACAACCAGAACGACATCATCGAAAAACGTATTGCAGAACCATACTCATACGTGCAGTTCATCATGGGTCGTGACCACCAAGACCACGGTCGTGCAAACCACCCATGGTTAACAGGTACATCTGGCTGGGCTTACTTCGCAGTTACCAACTTTATCCTTGGTGTGCGTACAGGCTTCGATGGCCTGACTATCGACCCATGTATCCCAACGAACTGGCCTGGTTTCGAAGTGACTCGTCAATGGCTAGGTGCAACGTACAACATTAAAGTGGTTAACCCTGATTCAGTAAGCAAAGGCGTTAAGTCAATTACTGTGAACGGTGAAGCAGTAAATGGTGCATCTGTACCAGTTCAAGCGGAAGGTTCAGTAAACGAAGTTATCGTTACTCTAGGTTAATCATCTTTTAGGGGAGTTCTTCTCCCCTTTTGATTTATCCGATGCACTTGAGTTTGATGAGTGCATCGGTTTGCTAGCAAAGATTTAAGAGGCGGTGGGATGCCGCTCTTATCGAGGATCGAATCATGATCAAATTTGGTACAGGCGGTTGGCGTGCATTTATTGGTGAGGAGTTCACCAAAGATAATGTACGCTTAGTGGCTCAAGCAGTAGCAAACATTACCAACAACGAATCCGCTGCTGATCGCGGCTTTGTCATCGGCTATGACCGTCGTTTTCTTTCTGATAAAGCAGGTCGCTGGTTTGCAGAAGTATTAGCAGCAAACGGTATTGTAGTTAGCTTTATCGATAAGTTTGTTCCAACGCCTATCGTAATGTTTAAAGCGAAGGAAATGGGCTGCGCTTACTCGGCATGTATTACGGCATCGCACAACCCAGCCGATTACAACGGCATTAAAGTCTTCATTGAAGGCGGTCGTGATGCCGATGAAATCATCACCCAGAAAATCGAATCACAAATCAATACGCTCATTGCACAAGATGTAAAAAGCGTCGATTTTGAACAAGCGGTTGAAGATAAGCTGATTCAAATTATCAACCCGATGAACGAATTCGTAGATTCGATCATTAACTTTATTGATATCGAGTCGATCAAAAAAGCCAACCTACGCGTTTTGATTGACCCGATGTTCGGTGTCGCAAAAAATGCGCTGCAAACCGTATTAATCAACGGCCGCTGTGACGTTGATGTGATTAACGATGGAAAAAACCCAGACTTCGGTGGGTTAATGCCTTCGCCAAGTGCTGCAACACTCTACCGTTTGATGCACCTAGTAAAAGAGCAAGGTTACGATATTGGTATCGGTACCGATGGCGATGCGGACCGTCTTGGTATTATTGACGAAAAAGGTAACTTCATTCATCCGAATGAAGTCCTGATTCTACTTTATTATTACTTATTGGAGTACAAAGGTTGGACAGGTTCCGTGGTACGTAACATCGCGACGACTCATCTTCTCGATAAAATTGCTGAAGACCACGGTGAAAAATGCTTTGAGGTACCAGTAGGCTTTAAGCACATCAGTTCTCAAATGGAAGCGGATGACTCACTGATTGGTGGGGAAAGCTCTGGCGGCCTAACCATTCGCGGCCACATCAAAGGTAAAGATGGCGTCTTCGCGTCTAGCTTGTTAGTTGAAATGATTTCAGTAACCGGCAAGAAGCTGTCTGAGTTGCTAGATGAAATCTACGGTAAGTACGGCTATGCCTACATGGCAGAAGGTGATTGCAAGTTCAAACCGGCGCAAAAAGAGGTACTGTTCAACAAAATTTATATTGAAAAGCAGTTGCCTGAGTTTGAGTTTGAAATCGAAAAAGTCAGCTATGAAGATGGTGCGAAAGTCTACTTCAAGAACGGCGGTTGGATCATCGCACGCTTCTCTGGTACTGAGCCGTTACTACGTATTTTTGCAGAAATGCAAGATAAGGACACTGCGGAACGTGTTCTTCAACAGTTTAAAGACTTCTTATCTTTATAACTGACCTTGTGCCCGCTTCGAGCACTTCGGCTACGCTTGTCATGTAATTCAAGCTGTCGCTAAGGGGAAGAATACTTGCCCGGCATCACTGCCGGGCTTTTTTTATTGTGTGTAGGCAGGCATAAGAGAATAGTAAAGGTACCCAGTAACGTTATGCGAATGCCAGCACGCCCTGCGTTTCAATTTTCACAGCAACAGACTCACCAATATTTAATGCCTGCGATGCTGTAGCCAACAAACGGTCGCCATTCGCATCAATCACGTAACGGCAGTGGTCGCCCATAAAGTGCTGCTCCAGCACCGTTACTGAGCTCTCTTCATCGGATTGAATTTGTACATGTTGCGGCCTTAGCAACAAAGAGCATTCAGACTGCACTGGGATCTCTTGTTGGGCTGTGGCTTCAACCACACCCAAGTGGGTTTCATATTCTGAATCCGAAACTCGTTTAGCGGCCAGGTAGCTACCACCACCTAAGAAATCCGCAACAAACTTACTTGAGGGCTGGTAGTAAAGCTCAGATGCCGTGCCATATTGCTCGATAACACCATTGTTCATCACTGCCATTTTATCAGCGAAGGCAAAAGCCTCTTCACGGCTATGCGTAACAAAAATGGCAGTCACGCCTTGCGCCTTAAAAATCTTACGGATCTCACTTATCAACTCATGGCGAACTTGCGTATCAATATTAGAGAACGGCTCATCCAGCAACAATAAGTCTGGGCTGTAAGCTAATGAGCGAGCAATCGCAACACGCTGCTGCTGTCCACCAGACAACTGATGAGGATAACGATCGCCATAGCCTTGCAAATGCACGAGCTCGAGCATCTCTTGAACTTTGCCATTTTTCTCTTTTGTCGAGTAATGCTTTAAGCCAAAGGCAATATTTTGCTCCACCGTCAGGTGAGGAAAAAGCGCATAATCTTGGAAAATCATCCCGATATTACGCTGTTCTGGTGGCAACCAGTTCTCCCCATCATCAATCGTGACGCAATTTAAGCTCATTTCGCCTGACGTTAACGGCAATAATCCCGCAACGGCTTTTAATAGTGTTGTTTTTCCGCAACCACTTGCACCTAGTAAACAGACAATTTGCCCTTGTTCCACCTCAAGAGACAATGACTCCAGTACGGTTTGATCATCATATTGGCAAGTTAGGTTTTTAATTGATAATGCGCAGCTCATCAGTGATTTTGCTCCAGTGAACGGTTAACAACAACAAGCGGGATCAACCCAACAAGAACCAACAGAACCGCAGGCAAAGCGGCCAATTCTAAGTGCTCATCCGAGGCGAAGTTATAAACGTATGTGGCTAGTGTTTCAAAGTTAAATGGACGAAGTAATAGAGCCGCATTGAGCTCTTTCATCGACTCGATAAACACTAACAGAGCCGCAATCAGTGCACCACGTTTAACCAGCGGAAAGTGCACACGCCACAGCATGGCATTAGGCTTACACCCCATGGTGCGAGACGCCATATCTAACGAAGGCGAAATTTTATTTAAATTACTTTCGATACTACCAATCGCCACCGCTGAAAAGCGCACAACCATGGCAAAAACCAGGGCGAACATGGAGCCAGAAAAAATAAGTCCCGGTCTTCCCCACTCCATGGCTTTAGCAAGGTCGTTGACGCGGTGATCCATAAATAGTACTGCGACCATCACACCAATCGCTAATACGGTTCCTGGCACTGCATACCCCATCGAAGAAAGACGCATAAATGCCAAGCTTTCGCGCTTGCCATTGACGCGATGGGTAAAGTTAACGATCAGTGCGACAGCAACACCAATAATGGCGGCAATAACCGACACGACCAAACTATTCCATGCGTATTCACGAAACTCGGGGGTCCAACTCTGCGCAAAGTAAGTTATCGCATAATCAATCAGCTGTAGTAATGGCAAAATAAACGCGACCGAAACCAAGCCCCAACACCAAACCAGCGCGGTCCACTTTTTCCAGCCCGTCAACTCATAGCGAAAATCTTCGTGACTGTTAAATTGGCTTTGAAAAAGCTTTTGTTTACGACGACTGTAGCGTTCGGCACTGAGGAGCAGTACTACAATGACAAGCATCATGGCTGAAATCTTGGCTGCTGCATTAAGATTAGAGTACCCCAACCAAGTATCGTAGACCGCTGTGGTTAACGTATTCACAGCGAAGTAACTTACAGTACCAAAGTCACCGATAGTCTCCATTGCGACCAGCGACAAGCCCACAGCGATAGAAGGTCGCACTAGTGGCATCGAGATGCGCCAAAAGCTTTCCCATGGAGAGCATTTGAGCAAACGCGCGCTTTGCAACAAAGAGACATTTTGCTCCATAAATGCAGCTCGACACAGCAAATACACGTAAGGGTACAGCACTAAAGCCAACACAAAGGTCGCGCCAGGCAAGGTGCGAATATCAGGGAACCAATACTCGCCAGGTCCCCATCCGGTTACATCACGCAAAAAGATCTGAATCGGTCCTGCAAAATCAAACCAATCAGTAAAAATATAACCAATGATATAACCTGGCATCGCAAGAGGTAGCACCAATGCCCACTGCAACCATTTTTCGGTCGGCAGTTTACACATGGCCATTATCCAAGCGCTTGGTATACCAAGAATTAAGGACAACACCATTACGCCAATAGTGAGCGCAACCGTGTTAAAAATATAAGTCGGCATGACTGTCGCCATTAAATGGGCAAACAAATCATCCGTTTCACCAATTGCGGTGTAGAAGATCGCTAAGATCGGCAAAACCAGTAACAGAGTTATTACCCCACTACTGGTTTTCCATAAAGAGTGTTTATCTTTCATCGCCTAATTACTGCAAGGCTGTATGAAATACAAATGCTGTTGCAAATACATCTCATATCCTTTAATCAAATGGGGGTACTGTTATACCCCCACAAGGAATTAAAGGTCAAATTTCACTTCGTCTAATAGCTTAATTGCCGCTTCGTGGTTGGCTGCAATATCGTCTAGAGAAAGCTTGTCTGCTTTAAAGTCACCCCAAGATTCCACAAGTTCAGAACGCTTCACGCCTTCTTTAACAGGGTACTCGTAGTTAACTTCTGCGTACATCTGCTGCGCTTTGTCACCCGTTAGGAATTCCATTAGCTTCACAGCATTGTCTTTGTTTGGAGAGTACTTCGCCATCGCCATACCAGAGATGTTTACGTGAGTACCTGTAGTCTCTTGGTTAGGGAAGTTGATGTAAACTGCATCTGCCCAAGCTTTTTGCTCTTTGTCGTTAACCATTTTACCTAGGTAGTAGCTGTTACCTAGAGAAACATCACATAGACCTTCTTTGATCGCTTTAACTTGTGCACGATCGTTGCCTTGTGGTTTGCGAGCAAGGTTTGCTTTCACGCCTTCCAACCACTCTTTGGTTTCTGCTTCGCCATTGTGAGCAATCATTGCTGAAACTAGAGAAACGTTGTACGGGTGCTTACCGCTACGAGTACAAATTTTACCTTTGAACTCTGGCTTAGCTAGATCTGCATAGTTGAAATCTGCGCCTAGTTTACCTACGCGATCACGTGAAGAGTAAACACTACGTGAGCGTAGAGTTAGGGCAAACCACTCATTCTCTTTATCTTGGTATTGAGCTGGTACGTTTTCTTCAATGATTTTGCTATCTACTTTCTGAACTAAACCTTTGTTTGTCAGTTCAGCTAGACGACTGATGTCTGTCGTAAGGATAACGTCAGCTGGGCTGTACTCGCCTTCTTGAGCTAGCTTTTCTGCTAAGCCTTTTTTAGCAAATTTTACGTTTACTTTGATGCCAGTTTCTTTAGTGAACTCGTTGAACATAGGTTCAACTAGGAAAGGTTGACGGTAAGAGTAGACGTTCACTTCTTCAGCAGCCATTGCTGTTGGAGCTAAGGTTGCGCAAGTTAATGCTGAAAGAGTTAGCAGTTTTTTCATTGTTTAATCCTTTACCATGCTAATGATAACGTTTATCAGTTGCGTTATTATATGTATGTTCAATAAGAAGACAATGACAAATATTAAAAAACCTGCTCATCGGAGCAGGTTTTTATATGTTGAGAGTGTAACTATTTATTACAGGCTATTGATTACTTCACAGTGACAAATTCTGGGTACGCACCGACGCCACAATCATGCATGTCCATACCTTCCATTTCTTCATCTTCCGTGACGCGAATTCCAACGGTTGCTTTCAAGATAGCCCACACCACTAGACTGGCACCAAATACCCAAGCAAAGATAACGACTGCACCTAAAAGCTGCGCACCGAATGTAGCATCGCCGTTGCTTAGAGGCACAACCATCAAACCAAAAAAGCCACAAACACCGTGCACTGAAATCGCACCGACTGGATCATCAATTTTTAGTTTATCTAGGCCAATGATGCTGAATACGACTAGCGCGCCAGATACTGCACCGATAGCAACTGCATATAATGGCGATGGTGATAGAGGATCTGCGGTGATAGCAACCAAGCCAGCTAGCGCACCATTGAGAATCATCGTTAAATCCGCTTTGCCCCAAGTCGTTTTACATACAAATAGCGCCGCAATAGCACCTGCAGCAGCTGCTGCGTTGGTGTTTAGGAAGATCTGACCTACCGCTGTTGCGTTCTCAAAGTCTGAAACCATCAACTGAGAACCACCGTTAAACCCAAACCAACCAAACCAAAGGATGAAAGTACCTAGTGTTGCCAAAGGCATGTTTGAACCTGGAATCGGGTAGATTTCACCGTTTTTTCCATATTTACCTTTACGAGCACCAAGCAATAACACACCTGCGAGAGCTGCAGACGCACCAGCCATATGTACGATACCTGAACCCGCAAAGTCGCTAAATCCAGCTTCTGCTAGGAAGCCACCGCCCCATGTCCAATAACCTTCCATTGGGTAGATAAATGCGGTCAAAATTGCAGAGAAAACCAAGAAAGACCAAAGCTTCATACGTTCAGCCACCGCACCAGAAACGACGGACATTGCCGTTGCAACGAAGACGACTTGGAAGAAGAAGTCAGATTCTAGAGAGTGATCAGCCCCTTCTCCTTGGGTACCAATCAACGCACCAAATGAAGGTAACCAGCCTCCTTCTCCGTTATCGACATACATGATGTTGTAACCAACGATTAGAAACATCGTACATGCAATTGCGTACAAACAGATGTTCTTCGTAAGAATTTCTGTTGTGTTCTTAGAGCGCACAAGACCAGCCTCTAGCATCGCAAAACCAGCTGCCATCCACATTACCAACGCACCGGAAATGAGGAAGAAAAAGGTGTCAAGTGCGTAACGTAACTCGGTTACTGTTGTTGTTAATTCCATAATAAGTTTCTCCAATCCCTTGAATTCTTAAAGTGCTTCTGCGTCCATTTCGCCCGTTCGGATACGCACCGCTTGGTTCAGGTCGTAGACAAAAATTTTACCGTCACCAATCTTTCCTGTTTGCGCAGCTTTTGTAATCGCTTCAACCACTCGCTCAACATTATCCGCGTGAGTAGCGATTTCAATTTTCACTTTTGGTAGGAAATCGACCTGATACTCAGCGCCGCGATACAGTTCCGTGTGGCCTTTTTGACGACCAAACCCTTTAACTTCTGATACCGTCATCCCTTCGATACCGACGTTAGCCAATGCTTCTCGCACATCGTCTAATTTAAACGGCTTAATAATGGCATTGATTATTTTCATTCAATTCTCTCCGAAGCTTTCATCCTGAAACACTTCTAATAATCCAATCTACGTGCCAAGTTTTTAAGTCATTGAATAATAAAAACTAACGTCAATTTACATATCTATAAACAAAAAGGGCGCACCATATCGGTGCGCCCTTTTCACAAATTTAAAGCAACAGAAGGAAAGTTACCCAAAACTGTGCACTAAATGTTCAAAAAGTCTTTCCATCGCTCGATAAGAATCATGAAGTCCTCTATTCCACAGCTTGCTGTACTTTCTGCATTGTAGAAATCGAATTCACTTTCCATCTCAACATCATGGTCATGGGCCAATGCGTTTTCTTGCACTAGGACTTCATCGCCCAGAATCATCAAGCTAATTTCTGTACCTGTTAGGTTATGCTCTTGAGAAGGCGCTGAAAATGACTGCTCAATTAACTTTTCAACCTGAGCAATCTTCATAGGATCTTTGCCAATTTCTTCTTGCAGCCAGCGCCCAACAATCTCATGCCCCATGCTGCATTTTACGTAGTACTCGCCCATTAACGTGTTACGGATGAATTCAAATTCCATCGAGATTGCCTTTTCGTATCAATTTGGTGCGGAGTATAGCGAATTGCACCCATAAAAAAAGACACCTCGTTTGAGGTGCTTTTTAATTGTGCAGTTAAGCTTATGCAGGCTCTTGGAAGATCACTTCATCCGCTTTCTTGGTGTACTGATCCATTTTATGGAAGTTCAAGTAGCGGTAAGTATCTGTAGCGGTTGCATCAATTTGCTTCGCATACTCCAAGTACTCTTCTTTAGTTGGAATCTTGCCAAGGATTGCACCTACGGCAGCTAGTTCCGCAGACGACAGGTAAACATTCGCACCAGTACCTAGACGGTTCGGGAAGTTACGCGTTGAGGTAGACATCACTGTTGATTTGTCTGCAACACGCGCTTGGTTACCCATACACAGTGAACATCCTGGTGTTTCGATTCGAACCCCAGCACGGCCAAAGATACCGTAATAACCCTCTTCCGTTAGCTGATCCTTGTCCATCTTCGTTGGCGGAGCGATCCATAGACGAGTTGCAAGCTGTCCATTGAACTTATCTAGCAGCTTACCAGCAGCGCGGAAGTGACCGATGTTCGTCATACAAGAACCGATGAACACTTCATCAATCGCTGTGCCTTGTACTTCAGACAACAAGCGAGCATCATCCGGATCATTCGGTGCACATAGTACTGGCTCATTGATTTCAGCCATATCGATTTCAATCACATGTGCGTATTCAGCGTCTTTATCCGCTTGCATCAGCTCAGGATTTGCCAGCCACTCTTCCATCGCTGTAATACGACGTTCGATAGTACGGCGGTCACCGTAACCTTCAGAGATCATCCACTTCAGCATCACGATGTTAGAGTTTAGGTACTCTTCGATCGACTCTTGCGACAGTTTCACAGTACAACCTGCCGCCGAACGCTCTGCAGATGCATCAGAAAGCTCAAATGCTTGCTCAACAGTTAGCGTTTCTAGGCCTTCAATCTCAAGGATACGGCCAGAGAATTCGTTGATCTTGCCCGCTTTTTCTACCGTTAGTAGACCTTGCTGAATCGCGTAGTAAGGGATGGCATGAACAAGGTCACGCAGTGTGATACCCGGTTGCATTTCACCTTTAAAACGAACCAAGATTGACTCTGGCATGTCTAGCGGCATAACGCCTGTCGCAGCTGCAAAGGCAACCAAGCCCGAGCCGGCTGGGAATGAAATACCTAGAGGGAAACGAGTATGCGAGTCACCACCCGTACCGACAGTATCCGGCAGTAGCATACGGTTTAGCCATGAGTGGATAATACCGTCACCAGGACGAAGAGATACACCACCGCGGTTCATGATAAAGTCCGGAAGTGTGTGGTGCGTGTTAACGTCTACTGGTTTTGGATAAGCCGATGTGTGACAGAAAGACTGCATGACAAGATCAGCAGAGAAGCCGAGACACGCCAAGTCTTTAAGTTCATCACGAGTCATAGGGCCAGTAGTATCTTGCGAACCTACTGTCGTCATCTTCGGCTCACAGTAGGTACCAGGACGAATACCTTCTACGCCACACGCTTTACCAACCATTTTTTGTGCAAGCGTGTAACCCTTGCCAGAATCTGCGATTTCACCAGGTTTACGGAATACGTCCGAAGGCTCAAGACCTAGCGATTGACGCGCTTTGTCTGTCAAACCACGACCGATGATCAATGGGATACGACCACCAGCACGAACTTCATCAATCAGTACTTCCGTTTTCAGCGAGAACTCAGCTAAAACTTCACCTGTTTCGTGATTACAAACTTTACCTTCATATGGGTAAACATCGATAACATCGCCCATGTTGAGCTTAGTTACGTCGACTTCGATTGGTAGTGCGCCCGCATCTTCCATTGTGTTGAAGAAGATAGGTGCAATTTTACCACCAAGCACATAACCACCAGCACGTTTGTTTGGAACGTAAGGGATATCATCTCCCATAAACCAAAGTACTGAGTTGGTTGCAGATTTACGTGAAGAACCAGTACCAACAACATCACCAACGTAAACCAATTGGTGACCTTTTTCTTTCAATTCTTCAATTTGCTTGATCGGACCAATATTGCCCGGTTGATCAGGATTGATGCCTTCACGCTCGTTCTTCAGCATCGCAAGTGCGTGCACTGGGATATCAGGACGAGACCAAGCATCAGGTGCAGGTGAAAGGTCATCCGTGTTCGTTTCACCTGTTACTTTAAATACAGTTAGAGTGACTTTTTCTTCAAGCTTAGGCTTAGAAAGGAACCACTCAGCATCAGCCCATGACTGAAGCACTTTCTGTGCATGCGCATTGCCTGCTTTTGCTTTCTCTTCTACATCATAGAAAGCATCAAACATCAGAAGTGTATGAGACAGCGCTTCTACAGCAATCTCTGCCAGTGCTTCGTCATCCAATAGCTCAACTAGCGGTGCGATGTTGTAACCACCTTGCATAGTGCCTAGCAGTTCAGCCGCTTTTTCACGGCTCACAAGTGGTGATTTAACTTCACCTGTTGCTACAGCGGTTAGGAAACCCGCTTTTACATAAGCGGCTTCATCTACACCTGGTGGGATGCGGTTTTCAAGTAGGTCAAGAATGACTTCTTCTTCACCTTGCGGGGGATTTTTCAGAAGTTCTACAAGTCCAGCAACTTGTTCTGCGTCTAGCGGTTTAGGAACAACTCCTTCAGCAGCACGCTCTTCGACGTGTTTACGGTAGGCTTCAAGCACGACTTTTTCCTCTCATTGCGGTTCCTCCTCTATTATTACTATTGTTAAAGTAAAGGAGTGAACATCCTTGGAAACTTGGCTCTCCATTGCCCTTGTTTTCATTCAATTATGATTGAGAAACAGCGCCGTAGAGGCCAAACTGTGGGCAAAATAATAGCAAATTTAACCTTAAATTAAAATCTTATCATTTTGACCAACATAGCAACTTACGACTAAAGTTCTGCTAATTTTGACCAAATATGCCAAGTTTTTGCTTTCTTATACCCGGTTAATTAAACGACGTTCCTACGATCAAATACACAGCATCCATATCCTGCTCAGTACGACCATAAGCCAACATAATTGGCCCGATTGGTGAGTCAACACCAAAGAAAATAGAGCCAGCATTGTAAAGTGGCGCTTCATTCAGCTTCAGATCATTATCTGACCACACTCCACCGTATTCCACTGATGCACCTAGGTAGACTGGCGCTTCAAACAATCCGAAGTCATTATCAAACCATTTGTATCGGTACACCAAGCTACTAAAAAACAAGGTTCTGTCCAATCAAGCTATTTCTTGGGATGCCAGATAGGTTTAAAAAGCCGCCTAACTCTCTCGGATCAAGTGGAACCGATGAATTTTTACTTTCTACAAAGCTATATTCTGCATGTCCGACTAAAGTATGACGCTGATGACTGACCGCACCTTTAAATCGCGCGGAGATTTCATACACGGTATCTTCAATCATCTTTTCCGTATCGAGTAGAGTGATACCTTCCGGACTCTTGTCATGGGATACGAAATATTCAAGATCGACCAGCAGTCCGCGAGTAGGAAATGCAAAATCATCAAGCGTATCGAGTCGATAGCTCGCAAATATACCTTTGCGCTCGAAGTCTAGCTGCCCTGCCGAGGCCAAGGTAGACAGCTCAATATCTCCTGTAGAGTAACGAGCACCAAGGCGCAACTCTTGCCATAACGTAGGTTGAATGCCAATCGCCAGTTCTGAAGCAAAGTCATTATAGGAAACGGGTAAGAAGTCGTTAACTGAGCTGAGGTCCGGGTTTTCAAACTCGCTAAAAGGTAAGTTTCTATCTTCACTGCTGTATCCAACACGGCCAGCAACAAAAAGCGTTTGGCTAGATAAAACAGGCGAATACAACTCAGCCTCTATCAGCTTATCCGTGCCCATTTCTACGTTGAACGCCAACTCTGCACCATGCGAGTTTAAATTAGTAAAATTGGTCGACATACCGATGCCGTATTGGCTATCCGTATCGAAGTCATCTTCAAGGAAAAATCGAAAGTTAACGTAATTCGGCCCCCACGACTTTTCGTTAACATCAAAAACCAACAATGTCTTACCATCAACATCTTCAAAGTGGTAAGTGATTAACTCAAAACGATCCAACGCATAGAGATTTTCAACGGCTTTTTCTATTTCAGCCGTTGGAATACGACGACCTGTTTTCAATTGAATACGGTTAGTAAGTAATACATCACTGTAGTGGGTGTTATTCACTATCACAATGTCATCAACAATGCGTTTATCACCGTAAACCAGCGTCTTACGTACCTCTTGCTTGTGGTCGATGTACTTTTGGTATTCTGCGTTCGATAAACTTAGACCAAGCAGCTTATCTTCAAGCTGCTTGGTAATATCGTAGCCCGCTTGAAAAGCCCAAGGCATTTTGTCGAACTCGACCGTTTCCATGGTGCCCACATTGGGACGAATATAAATATCTTGTGGTTCAAGCTCGTCCACTTGCTGTTGCGTACTGCGACGAACTAGGTAATTAGAAAGTTGATCCGCTACAGTAAACAGCCCGGTAAACTCATCTTCGGTTTTGTAGTCGGTGCTAATATCGACAGCAATAACAACATCTGCCCCCATGGCGCGAGCCACATCGACAGGCATGTTATTGACGACGCCCCCATCGACAAGCATATGGCCATTGAGCTTATAGGGAGGAAGCGCTCCTGGTACAGACATACTGGCCATCATGGCGTCCACAAGGTAGCCATTGCCAAGAACCACTTCCTCTAGCGCAAGAATATCTGTCGCCACAGAGCGATAAGGAATGGCAAGATCATCAAAAGAATCGAATCGCCCTAAGTTCCCTGTAGTCTCACGCAATACGCGCAACATGTTCTGGCCTTGCACGACACCCGTTGGGGCACGAACCTCACCAAATCTTAAGCCGAGGTCAGTGTTAATTTGATAGCGGTCTTCATACTCTTTATCACGAACTCGGCGTTGACTACGGTCGACACGATCTCGATAACCACTGCTCCAATCAACGGTGTAGATAAAACTTTCAATTTCATCAGCGCTCATCCCCGTTGCATAGAGACCACCAACATAAGCGCCCATACTGGTGCCCGTTACAATATCGACCGGGATCTGCATCTCTTCTAATGCTTTGAGAACGCCGATATGCGCAGCGCCTTTTGCTCCGCCACCAGCGAGCACAACCGCCACCTTTGGGCGAGGCTCCAAGTCATCCGTTTTTGCTAGAGAGTTTGCGAGGGAAACTGAAGGAGTGGTGAGCAAAAAGGCACTAACCCAAAGCGCGAAATGGCGAGTCGACGGGCTTGATAACAGCTTTTTGAACATTCACTTCTTCCTTTGTTGAATTTCTTATCAAGTAGGGCGTGCTAGCAGCACCGCACTAACACGCCCTAATATGTACTAAGAATTGACCAGAGAGACAAGCTAATGTTGTTGATTTGGCGATGCTACCAATCAAATAAGCTGTTAAGCCAGTTTGATTTCTTCTCACACTGCTGCTTTATTTGACCCGTTTTATCCCAAACTGGCAGTTTGTAATCACTACGACAGTTCATTTCTAAACCACCATCTGATGTCGGCTTAAATCCTAACGTGGTGATCTCTCTTGGCCATGGAAGCTCTAAACGCTCAGGAATGCGTTGCTTCAAATACTCTGCGTACACTCGTAATGCACCGCTCGATCCCGTTAGATGAACCGGTTTGTTATCGTCGCGGCCTAGCCAAATTGTCGTCACTTCACGGCCATCAACACCAACAAACCAGCTATCGCGGTTATCGTTACTGGTACCCGTTTTTCCTGCCAGTGCAGCCCAACCAAACTGGCTTTGTAAGAAGCGGCCTGTACCTTGAGCAACCCCCTGTTTCATCGCGTAGGTCGTTAGCCATGCTGCTTGCTCATCCACGGCTCTTGATGAACGAGGCAAGGATTGATACAGCACATTACCTTCCATATCCATCACTGAACGCAGAGCGGTCAGTTTCGCACGTTTGCCTGAGTTCGTCAGTGTCTGATACATCTGCGCGACTTCAAACGGCGTCAAAGAAAACGAGCCCAAAAACATCGAAGGCACTGGGCGGATTTCGTCTTTGTTCACGCCCAAACGTTCTAAAGTATCGGATACTTCGGGGATACCAAGCGCCATGCCTAAGCGCACGGTTGGCACGTTGAGCGACTTCGCTAAAGCAATATAAAGTGGCACATCACCACGGTATTTTCGGTCGTAGTTGCGCGGTGTCCATACATTACCTTTACTGCTTTTCAGGCTTAGCGGCGTGTCGTGCAGCGTCGTGCCTAGGTTATATTTTTCCGGTTGTTCTAGAGCCGTCAAGTAAATCGCTGGTTTAACTAAAGAGCCAATTGGACGACTGGCATTGAGCGCGCGGTTAAAACCTTCATAACCAACACGTTTACCGCCAACCATGGCTCGGATTTCACCACTATGACGATCAACCGCAACTGCGGCAGCTTCTAATTCTTTACCGCCTCGTTTAGCTAGCTCCGGGATCTTTTTCGCGATGGCTTGCTCCATTTTGCTTTGCGATACCGGATCCAGAGACGTAAACACGCGCAGTCCGGTTTCCGCTTTAAATCGCTCCCCCACTTTTTCTTTCAATTCAATGCTCAATTGCTGGAAATAAGCGGGCTGACGGCTCGCGATACGTGGTTTGCTCTGCGTATCAAGCGAACGACTGACGGCTTGCTCATACTGCTCAGATGTCAGCATGTTTTGCTGCATCAACAAACGTAATACAAGATCGCGGCGCTCTTTCGTGCGCTCAGGGTAACGAATTGGATTGTAGTAAGACGGTCCTTTTACCATCCCGACTAACATCGCCAGTTGATCGATTCGCAGCTCTTGAATCGGTTGTCCAAAGTAATAACGCGATGCCAAGCCAAACCCGTGGATCGCTTCACCACCGCTTTGCCCTAGATACACTTCGTTAAGGTAGGCTTCCAAAATACGATCTTTGCTGTAACGGTAATCCAAAATTAACGCAATATACGCTTCTCTAACTTTGCGCCACAGCGTCTTATCACGAGTCAAAAACAGGTTTTTCGCCAACTGCTGAGTTAGCGTACTACCACCTTGAACAGTACGACCCGCTTTAATGTTTGCAACCATTGCTCGTGCAATCGCGAGTGGAGACACCCCATCGTGTTGATAAAAATCCCGGTCTTCGGTCGCAAGCAGTGCATCAACTAAAATTTCCGGGAACTGATCACGACGCAAGAACAGACGCTGCTCATCTTGATCTTTCTCCAGCATCCCCAACATCTTAGGCTCTAAGCGTAAGTAACCAAGATCACCTCGGGACTCTAAAGACTGAATACGCTGTAAGCCAGAATCTGAAAAATGGAGCATCACGTGACGATCCGGTTCAGGACCATCGGCAAATTCAAATGGACGACGGATCAGCTCAATACGAGTGGAAGAAGAAGAGTACTCACCAGGATAGCGAGGCTGACTTACCTTACGGTAATTCAGTACATCCAGCTCGTTGCGCAGTTCTTGAATGGTGATATTTTCACCCGGATTTAAGTTCAAGATGCGAGCATAAACCACCGTTGGCAGTTCAAACAGCTGGCCTTCAAAGCGCTCTTTCACGACACTATCTAAATAAATACCCACAAACAGCAAAACAGCGGCAAGCGCAACACCGGCTTTCCAGCTAAATGACCACAAAACTTTCAGCCACGAACGTTTCTCGTTAGCCGGCTTTTTACTCGGTGTGCGTCGAGTCGGTTTTGTCGTTCCTTTATTGGTTGTACTTTTCTTCGCTGGCGCTTTTTTCGCGCTAGGCTTCTTGCTGTTAGTCATTATTCAATTGTCTTTTTGTTTTCGTAGTTGCTACATGATTGGCAGGATCATCTGGCCAAACGTGTTTTGGGTAGCGCCCTTTCATCTCTTTTTGGACGTCTTTATAGCTTCCATTCCAGAAAGCCGCCAAGTCAGACGTCACTTGCAATGGACGTTGTGCCGGTGAAAGCAGTTCAAGCACCAAACGCTTGCGACCAAGTGCTACCGTAGGAGAGCCACTCTCACCAAATACCTCTTGCATACGCACCGATAATTTCGGCTCATGGCCATACTGGTAACGGATACGCTTCTTTGAACCTGTCGGCAGTTGGTAATGCTCTGGTAACCATTCATCCAGTTGTTGATTGAGTGGCCATCCTAATCGAGCGTTCAGCGCTTCGACCAAGTTTATCTTGCTCAAATCGTTAACCGAACTGACGGACGTCATGTACGGCTCTAACCACTCTTCTAATGAATCCAACAAACTGGCTTCATCAAACATTGGCCATGATTGCTCGGGTAACCATTCCACCGCACAACGAATCCGAGCCAACAAGCTCTCCGCTGCCAGTGTCCAGTTTAGACTCTGTAAGCCCTGGCGGCGGACATACGTGAGTAAAGCTTGTGTCATTTTTTCTTTGCCAGGGCTTGGCAAAGGCTCGCGTTCAACCACCAGCTGACCGAGTTTTGTTTGTCTCTCAGCCATTAGACGCCCTCTTTTTTCATCCCAGTCTACAACTTCTTCAGACGAAAATAGCGCTTCAAAGGTCGCTCGCAATATATTGACATCCAATTCACATGCCGAATGAATTTGACTGGAGTTAGAATGAGAACGCATTAAGTCAACGGCAACCAAATACTCACAGCCACCTAGCATGTCTTCCTGACGACATTCTGCACCATGACCATTAGCCAAAGTAAATCGCCCAAATTGATTTGTGCGCTGCTGCGCAATGCGATCTGGAAATGCCAAACTTAACACCAGCGGTAATGCCTCTTCATCCACGCCTTTCAGGTCAAATACCGTATCTAATTTGTACGCCAGAGATTGAGCACGCTTGAACAACATCGACTTTTTTGGATGAGTACCAACAAGCCAACGATGCAAGCTATGAGCGATATTGGTAACGTTTCTCTCTGGCTCTTCAATCAGTGCGACCGCCGCCAAAGCAGCATTTAACATCTTATCACTGTAAGATTGCGCTTTAATTAGCATCGCAGCCGCACGAGGCTCAACGCCTAGTTCATGCGCCTGTTTTCCTTCGGACGTTAATTGCCCTTTTTCCGTCAGTAGTCCCAATGACACCAATAGCTGCTTAGCTTGTTCCAATGACGGATTAGCGGGAACATCAAGCCACTTGAGATCGTGGATATCACTCGCTCCCCAAAATGCGAGCTCCATAACTAAACTCGCCAAATCGGAATGCAAAATTTCAGGTTGGGGAACCAGCGGTTGCTGCTTGAACTGACTTTCAGAATAAAGACGAACACAAATGCCCTCTTCGATCCGCCCTGCTCGTCCTGCACGCTGAATCGCTGAAGACTGTGCAATGCGTGTTTGCTCTAAGCGTGTTAAACCGTTTTTCAAATCAAACCGGGCAATACGCTCTAACCCAGAATCAACCACAAGGCGAATGCCTTCAATCGTCAGTGAAGTTTCTGCGATGTTGGTCGCGAGTACGACTTTACGCTTGCCGTGTTCTGCCGGCGTGATGGCTTTTTGTTGCTCAGTAAAGCTCAGTTGCCCATAAAGCGGACACACTTCAATATCATCCGCCAAATGAGATAAACGTTCTTCGACTTGTTTAATGGCCCCAACGCCCGGTAGGAAAGCCAACAAAGAGCCGGACTCTTTGTTCATAAGACTTTCTATTGTTTTTGCCATACTCGTCGGTAAATGATCATTCACACCTAACGGTTGGTAACGCATTTCTACGTCGAAACTGCGTCCTTCTGATTCAATGTAACTGGCTTCAGGCAACAACGACTGTAAGGCTTGTTGATCAAGCGTTGCCGACATTACCACCAGCTTGAGATCGTCTCGCAATGCCTCTTGAACTTCTAAACTGAATGCCAAAGCGGTATCGGCATGAATGCTGCGTTCATGAAACTCATCAAAGATCAGCAGATCAACACCATCCAGTTCAGGGTCAGTTTGAATCATCCGAGTCATGATCCCTTCAGTCACGATCTCCAACTGCGTTGCAGAACTTACCTTTGCCTCGCCACGAACTCGATAACCCACGCGTTGCCCTACTTGCTCTCCCAATTGCTCAGCAAGATAACGGGCAATGTTACGCGCCGCGAGTCGTCTTGGCTCAAGCATGATGATTTTTCCAGCAACCGAATGATTTAAGAGTAACTGCAAAGGGAAGTAAGTCGACTTACCGGCACCAGGCGCCGCTTTTAAGATCACTTGATGTTGATTTTTGACCGCCGTCAGCAACTCAGGCATCACGGCTTCAATCGGCAATTGTGACAAAGGAAATACCTTGTGGTGTAATGGTGGCAACATTGTACATAAAAAAATTTTTGTCTAAATAAGCAAATGCATTTCACACCCGCTTTAGAGTCCGCCACTCTACTCAAACGCTATAAACGCTTTCTTGCCGATATCGAACTCGATACCGGTGAAGTTCGTACTATCCACTGCGCAAACACTGGCGCTATGACAGGTTGTGCGACACCGGGAAACAAAGTTTGGTTTTCCACTTCCGACAACCCGAAACGAAAATACCCCAATAGTTGGGAGTTGAGTGAAACCGAACAAGGCCACCGTATTTGTATCAATACCGCGCGCGCCAACCAATTAGCCGTTGAGGCTATTGAAAATAATGTCATTTCAGAGCTTTGTGGTTATGACACACTTCAAACTGAGGTGAAATACGGTAATGAAAATAGCCGAATTGATATCTTGCTCAGCGCAGACAACAAGCCAAAGTGCTATATAGAAGTGAAAAGCGTCACTCTTCTTGATGAGACCGACTCTACTGGACAAGGATACTTCCCAGATGCGGTCACGACTCGGGGACAAAAGCACCTGAGAGAGCTCACAGAAATGGCACAAAATGGAAGTAGAGCCATACTTTTATTCACTGTTTTACATTCAGGTATTGAAAAAGTATCCGCGGCGCACCATATAGACGCGAAATATTCACTATTACTCAAACAAGCACAAGACGCTGGAGTGGAAGTTCTCTGCTACAAAGCTGAACTGAGCGATACTGGAATGAAGCTGATTTCCGCTATTGATTTTATCAATTAAGAGAAAAAATGATGTCGTCTTCACATTGACGATAACTTTGCGATTCAGTATTTGCTTGCACCGCCTCTTTTTGCTATAGATACCCGCCTTAAATTGACTGCGTAGCAGTTGACTAGGTGTAAGTAGGAGATGCTGTATGCCAGAATCAAAGAAGAAAACGATAGGCATCCTAGCCATTGCCGGCGTGGAGCCATATCAGGAAAAACCTGGTGAAGAGTACATGTCACCAGAACAGGTTGAACACTTTACGAAAATCTTAACAGCTTGGCGCGACCAGCTGAGAGCTGAAGTGGATCGTACCGTTCACCACATGCAGGACGAAGCAGCAAACTTCCCAGATCCAGTTGACCGCGCCTCTCAAGAGGAAGAGTTCAGCCTAGAACTGCGTAACCGCGACCGCGAACGCCGTTTGATCAAGAAGATTGAAAAGACTTTGGATAAAATCAAAGAAGACGATTTTGGCTTCTGTGAGTCTTGTGGCGTAGAGATTGGCGTTCGCCGTCTTGAAGCACGTCCAACCGCTGACCTATGTATTGACTGTAAAACACTTGCAGAAATCAAAGAGAAGCAAATGCAAGGTTAATCAACCAAGCATTATGATTATTGAAGGGAGCTCAGGCTCCCTTTTTGTTTTGACTACCTTTGCATCCCATTTGTTTACTAAATTCGAGATACACGCATGACACGCTATGTAGGTCGATTCGCCCCATCTCCTTCTGGTCCTTTACATTTTGGTTCACTGATTGCCGCTCTTGGCAGCTATTTTCAAGCGAAAGCACACAACGGAACCTGGTTAGTACGTATTGAGGACTTGGACCCACCAAGAGAAATGCCAGGTGCGGCGCAACTTATCCTAGATGCGCTCAAAGCCTATCAGCTGCATTGGGATGGAGAGGTGGTATACCAGAGTGAACGTCATGACCTTTACCAAGCCCAAATAAACACATGGCTCGAAAATGGTGAGGCCTATTATTGCCAATGTACTCGAAAGCAAATTAAAGAGCATGGCGGGTTTTATCCTGGCACTTGCCGCGATAAAAACTTGAAAGACGGCGCGATTCGCCTAAAAATGACCAAGCCTGTCGCTCATTTCTTCGATCAGAAGCGTGGAACAATTAAGATTCCAGAGCAACTCGTTAATGAAGATTTCATTATTAAACGTCGAGATGGATTATTTGCTTATAATCTTGCGGTAGTATTGGACGACATCGACCAAGGCATCACCGAAGTCGTGCGTGGTGCAGACTTAATCGAGCCAACAGGGCGTCAAATCAGTCTGTACCAGATACTTGGGCAACCTGAAGTCAGCTACTTGCATTTACCATTGGCGATGGACAACAACGGCAATAAACTGTCGAAACAAAATCACGCGACGGCTATTGATATAGAGACACCAAAGCCTACTCTATTACGCGCCATGACATTTTTGGGCTTCGAGATACCTGAAGCCATAAAAGCGGCCAACATAGAAGAGATTCTTCGTTGGGGCTGCGAAAACTGGCGCTTGGAACAGCTTCCAACAGAGATCGAGATCACACCGTGATTCTCAAATGGCATTGTGTAGGCTATCATTAGCCGCAAATTAGGCCCTAGAGGCGCAAAAACTAACCAAAGCAAGATTGGACTAAACCCAGTTATTGCCAGATGCACATGAATACAAACGACTATACACCAAGCGAACCTGCCACTATTCCAGAGCTCGCTCTCAATGTAATAACTCGTGAAGAGCACAACATTTCGCGTAAGCAGATCAGTGATAATGCACTGAAGGTACTGTACCGCCTAAATGGTGCTGGTTTCGATGCTTTTCTTGTGGGTGGCGGGGTTCGAGACTTACTGCTTGGACAGAAACCAAAAGATTTTGACATTGCGACCAACGCAACGCCGGAACAGATCAAACAGCTATTTCGTAACTGCCGTTTGATTGGTCGCCGCTTCCGCTTGGCTCATATTATGTTTGGCCGAGATATCATTGAAGTAGCGACATTCCGCGGTCACCACCAAGAGCAAAAGAATAAGAGCATCTCTCAGCAATCGAAAGAAGGAATGCTGCTGCGGGACAATGTCTACGGCACCATCGATGAAGATGCTGAGCGCCGTGATTTCACGATTAACTCGATGTACTACAATATCGCGGATTACTCGATTCACGACTACGCACGTGGTATTGAGGATTTAGAAGATCGCCTCATTCGACTGATTGGCGATCCAGAAACACGCTACCGTGAAGATCCAGTACGTATGTTGCGTGCAGTTCGCTTCGCGGTAAAACTGGACTTTGATATTGAAGAAGACACCGCGGCGCCAATCGAACACATGGCACCGTTGCTCGGTGACATTCCGTCAGCGCGTCTTTTTGAAGAGTCACTCAAGTTATTGCAATCCGGTCATGGCCTAGAAACCTACCACCTACTGCGTGAGTACAACTTATTCCAACAGCTCTTCCCGACGATTGCAGCGCACTTTACAGAAGATTACTCCTCTCACACTGAGCAAATGTTGGATCTTGTCCTAGATTCTACCGACATGCGCATCGAAGATGGGAAACGCATCAATCCAGCATTTATGTTTGCTGCAATGCTGTGGTACCCACTGTGTGCGAAAGCCGATGAACTGATGGAAGAGCGCAACCTAGGCCATTACGACGCTATTATGGAAGCGAGTAACATCATTCTTGATGAACAAGTTCGTACAATTGCCATTCCAAGACGCCACACCGCAACCATTCGCGAGATTTGGCAGCTGCAGCTGCGCCTTCCTCGACGTAACGGTAAACGTGCATTCCGTCTTATGGAGCTCAATAAATTTAGAGCTGGCTTTGATTTTCTTGAAATGCGCGGTGAAATTGAAGGTGGTGACACTCAGAAGCTTGCCAAGTGGTGGGAAACTTTCCAAAATGCAGGCCGAGAAATGCGTCAAGCAATGGCTGCCGACCTAGACGGTCAATCACCGAAGAGTGGTCAGCGCCGCCGTAAAACCTATCGCAAGAAAAAGAGTAAGCCTAAGTCATGATCACAGCGTACATTGCGGTAGGCAGTAACTTGGCTGATCCTGTCAGCCAAGCGAAGCAAGCGATTGAAGCGTTAAAAACGCTGCCTAAATCAGAATTTGTTCAGGCTTCTTCGCTATACAGCAGCACGCCAATGGGACCACAAAACCAACCGGATTACATTAATGCGGTTGTGTCGATTAACACCAGTTTGACGCCTCTTGAATTGCTCGATTGCACACAAGCCATTGAGCAAGAACAAGGGCGTGTCCGTAAAGACGAACGTTGGGGACCAAGAACCTTGGACCTCGACATTGTGCTTTATGGCAATGAGGTGATTAATTCCGAGAGGCTGATCGTTCCTCATTATGGAATGAAAGAGCGTGAATTCGTACTCTACCCTCTTGCGGAAATTGCACCAAGTTTACAACTCCCCGATGGGACCGAGGTCTCTGAACTACTGGAACAAGTAGATAGAAACGGCCTCAGTATCTGGCAGTCATAGCCAACTCCTAGTAAGGATAAAACCATAGAAAAAAATGACCATCAACGACCTAATCAAGTGGAAGCAAGAAGGTCGTAAATTTGCTACTTCAACCGCTTATGATGCGAGCTTTGCCCAACTGTTTGAAAGCCAAGAAATGCCAGTACTTCTTGTTGGTGATTCTCTAGGTATGGTTTTACAAGGTCACAACGATACTCTGCCAGTAACGGTCGATGATATCGCTTACCATACTCGTTGCGTACGCGCTGGTAGCCCAAATTGTTTGTTGATGGCTGACATGCCATTCATGAGCTACACCACGCCAGAGCAAGCTTGCGAAAATGCGGCTACACTGATGCGTGCGGGTGCCAATATGGTGAAAATTGAAGGTGGTGACTGGCTAGTCGACACTGTAAAAATGCTCACTGAACGCTCGGTTCCAGTTTGTGCTCACCTTGGTTTAACTCCTCAAGCCGTGAATATTTTTGGTGGTTACAAAGTCCAAGGTCGCGATCAAGAAAAAGCGGACCGCATGGTGAAAGATGCGTTAGCACTGCAAGAAGCAGGCGCTCAAATCGTCTTACTAGAGTGCGTGCCTGCTGAGCTTGCTGAGCGTATTACGCAAGTGCTCGACGTGCCTGTTATCGGTATTGGAGCTGGTAACGTGACAGATGGTCAAATTCTCGTGATGCATGATATGTTCGGTATCTCTGCCAACTACATGCCGAAATTCTCCAAAAACTTTCTTGCTGAAACAGGTGATATGCGCAAAGCCGTTGCTAAATATATTGAAGATGTAGCCAACGGTGTATTCCCAGACGACGCTCATACCATTGCCTAGAGGATAAATGCATGCAAACTTTTGCGGAAATCTCAGCAGTTCGTGAACACCTTAAAACCTTTAAACGTGAAGGTCGTAAAATTGCGTTTGTCCCAACCATGGGCAACCTTCACGAAGGTCACTTAACTTTAGTGCGTAAAGCACGCGAATACGCTGATATCGTTGTCGTAAGCATCTTTGTTAACCCGATGCAGTTTGATCGTGCAGACGATTTAAATAATTACCCACGTACGCTAGAGGAAGACTTAAGCAAGTTGACCTCTGAAGGGGTCGATGTGGTATTTACGCCGACACCAGAAGTTATCTATCCTGAAGGGCTTGATAAACAAACGTTTGTTGATGTTCCGGGTCTATCGACAATTCTTGAAGGGGCTTCACGCCCAGGTCATTTCCGTGGCGTCACAACCATCGTAAACAAGCTATTTAACATCGTTCAGCCAGATGTGGCCTGTTTTGGTGAGAAAGATTTTCAACAACTTGCGGTTATCCGCAAGATGGTTGTCGATCTTGCGATGGACATTGAAATCATTGGTGTACCAACCGTACGTGAAATGGACGGGTTAGCTATGAGCTCACGCAATGGTCTGCTTACACTTGACGAACGTCAACGTGCGCCAGTGCTTGCTCGTACAATGCGTTGGATCAGCAGTGCCATTCGCGGTGGCCGAGATGACTACGCATCGATCATCGAAGATGCGAGCGACCAACTTCGAGCTGCAGGTTTGCACCCTGATGAGATCTTCATTCGTGATGCTCGTACTTTACAAGTGATCACGCCAGAAACGACACAAGCCGTCATTCTGATGTCTGCGTTCTTAGGCAAAGCTCGTCTTATCGATAACCAAACGGTAGATATGGTTGTCGAAGCGAAGGAAGAAGCAGAGTCTAGTAATACAAACTCAGAGAGCGCAGAGTAAGCTCTGAGCCATCAAGACGTAAAAAGGTCGACTCTTAGTCGACCTTTTTTATGTTCTACGTATAGACGCAATCTAACCCTTCAGGGCGTGTTTTAAACCGCTTGTGCAGCCACATCCACGCTGGAATATCACGTTTTATCATTTTCTCGAGTTCTTGATTCAAGATACTTGCCGCTTTAATCGCATTACGCCTCTCGAAACGCTCACTGATATCTTTTCCAATATACAACGTGTAATGGTGATTCTTGCTCACTGTGACGCCAGATATGACCGCACACTTTGTTGCGTCTATAAGCACACTAGAGCCCACGGTACTCGCGGCTTGTTCAACAGCAAAGAACGGCGCAAAAACAGAATGGCTGACGCCATAATCATGGTCGGGCAAATACCACAGTCGATGACCATTTTTCAGAACTTTGAGCATTGATTTAACGTCTTTTCGATCAATCATTTGATGCCCAAAACGAGTTCGACCTCGATGTTGAATAAACTCATAAGCAGGGTTCGTGTTTGGGCGATACACACCGTAACCTTTGGCAAACTGGCTAAAAATACGAGCGGTTATCTCCAAGTTTAAATGGTGACTGCACACCACCAACACACCACGGCCATTCTTTTCCTCAGCGAGTAAACGATCTTTTCCAACAGTAGAGGTTATCCGACGGATCCGCCAATCTGGCCAAAACCACGCTATGCCCGTTTCGATGATCGCCATTCCCGTATATTGAAAGTTTTTTCGTACTACGTCCTTACATTGCCAATCCGTAAAATCAGGGAAACACAGCTGGAGATTACGCAGAGCGATCTTGTGTCGGCGCTTCATTACATGCATCGCAACACAACCGATGCCTCTACCTAAGATTTGCAACACCACGTAAGGGAGTAGATTTACAATAACCGCTAGAGAGCCAAATGCTAGCCATACAGACCAATATTTGGGCTTAAGTAACTGATAGGAGAAAGGCGGCGGCGGGACAATATTCATAGGATCACTCATTTATTACAAATGATTGAAACCTATCATGATAAAAACTGAAAGATTGTATGGGTATGTATTGTTATGCATGCCAAAGAGCAGCATGATTCGCTGCTCTTTGTTGTATGGGAGAGGCTTAGCTTCTTAGCCCAATACCTTTCGTTACTAAGTAATGAGCAACGGCATACAGCGCTATCACAAACACCGCAAGCACACTGAATGAGGTGACAATACCCACATCCGATACGCCTAAAAAACCATAACGGAACGCATTCACCATGTAGACGATTGGGTTAATCTTAGAGACACCTTGCCAAAATTCAGGCAGTAAGCTGATGGAATAAAAACACCACCCAAGTAGGTTAACGGGGTCAACACAAATGTAGGAATGATCGAAATATCATCAAACGTTTTTGCATAGACCGCATTGATCAGTCCGCCTAGAGCAAATACAACGGATGTCATGAAGACGGTCGCAACAATAATGCCCCAGTGTTCAACTTGCAGATCCACAAACAATAGAGACACACAGGTAACAATAGCGCCTACTAACAAACCTCGAGTCACACCGCCCATTACGTATCCAGCAATGATCACGTAATTTGGCACTGGTGCCACCAGCAGCTCTTCAATGTTCTTCTGTAGTTTTGCACTAAAGAACGAAGATGCCACATTCGAGTATGAATTGGTGATCACCGACATCATGATCAAACCTGGAACTATGTACTCCATGTAGCTAAAGCCGCTCATCTCACCGATTCGAGAGCCAATAAGATTACCGAAAATGATGAAATACAGTGTCATTGTGATAGCTGGCGGTACTAAAGTTTGCACCCAAATACGCGTAAAACGGGTGATCTCTTTGCTCAGCAAGCTACGAAATGCCGTCCAATATAAACCGTACATTTACTTACTCCCTTCTCTTACAATGCTGACAAACAACTCTTCCAGTCGGTTGGCTTTGTTACGCATTGAAAGAACTCTAATACCATGCTCTGTTAACTGACTGAACACTGAGTTCAATCCTTGGCTTTTATCTAGCTCTATCTCTAAAGAGCCATCAACAATACTTTGTCGATTGACGCCTTCAAGCTCAGGCACCTCGCCTTCAGATTCAATGTCTAGGATAAATGTCTCGACGCTTAACTTACCTAGCAACGCCTTCATGGTGGTGTTTTCAATCAACTCACCCCGGTTGATAATGCCGATATTTCGACACAGCATCTCCGCTTCTTCTAGGTAGTGCGTCGTCAAAATAATCGTAATCCCTTGCTCTTGGTTGATCTCTTTCAGAAATTCCCACATTGATCGGCGTAGTTCAATGTCCACCCCAGCCGTTGGTTCATCCAAAATGAGCAACTGCGGCTCGTGCATCAAAGCTCGGGCGATCATCAAACGGCGCTTCATCCCGCCAGATAAATTACGGGCACGCTCTTTACGTTTTTCCCATAAATCGAGTTTTTTCAGGTACTTTTCAGCTCGTTCTTTGGCTAATACTTTAGACACACCGTAATAGCCCGCTTGCTGCATCACAATTTGCTCAACGGTTTCAAACTGGTTGAAGTTGAACTCTTGTGGCACCAAGCCTAAATTCTGTTTGGCCAACTCAAGGTCGGTATCAATGTCATAACCGAAAACTTTCGTCGTTCCAGAAGTTTTGTTCACTAAGGAGGAGATGATGCCGATCGTGGTCGATTTTCCTGCACCATTGGGACCCAGAAGCGCGTAGAAGTCACCTTTTTTCACTTGGAGACTAATACCTTTTAACGCCTCAAAGCCACCTGCATACGTCTTGCGCAGCTGTTCAATTTCTAATGCGTACATAAGGTCGTGATTGCCGTTTGTTTGTGATTACTAATACCGACTCGATGTTTATCAGCGGTTTACTACGAAATCGCCTTGGGTATTGTACTGGAGGTCCATCAGTTTATCGTTGAATAACGATGATTACAATTAAACCTTTCGATAATATTGGAAATATAGTCCTTATCAACGTAAAGGTTATCTGCAAGTAAGGAAAAGTTAGGGAATAAAAAACGCAACAGAGCGCTGTTGCGTTTTTAACGATCAGAGTGATTACGCCGTTATACGCTGATACTGGTCCGCTTCGACATGTGCTACCGCCGCATTTAATGCTTCATAACGGAATTGGTACATATTGTCATTCGGGACAAGATCAATAACGTGGAACTTTTCTAGCTGTTCTCGCGTGCGCTCATTTGGACACAACAAATACACGGCACAATTAGCATCAAGCGCATCTTTAATCGCGTTTTCTAACGCTAAACCGACGGTGACATCAATCATAGGTACATCGGTAAGATCGAGAATCATCACATCATAATCCGAAATACTGGAGTGCTGGCGTGAAATTGCCTTAGAAACACTGAAGATCATTGGACCCGAAAGATAAAAGAACAGTACTTTGCCATTGGCGCGATCAAGCAAGCCACGCTCGCTGTCAGTTAGCGGCACATCGTCTTCATCCGCGTCACTGATCGCTTTCACTTGTCTCGCCTGCTCTCGGCTCAGACGCTCAATGATAATAATGTTGGAAATAAAGACGCCCAAGCCCACGGCAACGATAAGATCAACGAACACTGTGAGCAACATAACGCCATACATTACCGCCATTCCGGAAAAGCTAACCTTGTGTGCTCGTTGAATAAAACTCCAGTCTAAAATGTTAAAGCCGACATATACTGCAATGCCAGCCAACACAGCCATTGGGATCGGCTCCGTTAATCCACCAGCAACCAATACGACCAATGCAAGCATAAGTGCACGAATCACACCGGACAATGGCGAACGAGCACCAACTTGAATGTTAGTCACCGTGCCCATCGTTGCGCCCGCGCCAGGTAGAGCACCGAACAAGCCTGAGATTATGTTGGCAAGACCTTGGCCTCGCAGTTCTTTGTCTGAGTCGTGCTCTTTACGAGTCAAGGAGTCACCGATAACCGCCGTTAACAAAGTGTCGATACAACCTAAGGTGCCGAGCACCAACGCATCAATAACCATCTCAACAAACATATCTGGATCAATATGAGGAGCAACGAGAGAAGGCAATCCTGCCGGGATTTCACCGATACGACGAATGTCTTCCGTATCGAAGAACATCACAGACAATAAAGTCACCGCAACCAACGCCACGAGTTGCGCTGGTATATATTTTCGATATTGCTTAGGGAAGAAAAAGAGAATCCCCAAAGTCAGTAGACCTAAAAACAGTTCACTGAACTTGAGGTTAGAAATGGTCTCCGGCAAAGCAGATAATGTTCCGAGCACTCCTCCAGAAGGAGCGGCATGCCCCATCAAAGGTGATAGCTGCAAAATGATAAGAATCACGCCAATCCCTGACATAAAGCCCGAAATCACGCTATAAGGCATCAAGGTAACGTATTTACCCAGTTTTAACGTCCCTAATAGGATTTGGAACGCGCCAGCCATCATAACAACCGTGAAGGTCATGGCCATGCCCGTTTCTGGATACTTCGCCATCATACTGGTTAACACAGCGGTCATGATTACCGTCATTGGCCCTGTTGGTTCTGATATTAACGTATTAGAACCACCAAACAATGAAGCAAACAGACCGACCATTATTGCGCCCCAGAGGCCTGCTTCTGCCCCTGCACCGGATGCAACACCGAACGCTAACGCCAAAGGAAGAGAGATAATCGCTGTGGTTACCCCACCAAATACATCCCCTTTGAAATTAATATCTTCAAAACGACTACCGAACACTGCTGATTTCCCTGCATTCAATTTTAAAAAGTAAAATGTCATTACTTTAACGAGCCAGGCGAAAATTTAAACCATAAATAGATTAAGGCTAAATTCACACCACAAATAATTAGGCCTAATTTTACGTTTTTATTGATGAAAACTAGTCAGATGAGTCCTGTCTGACGAATATTTAACGAGATCGAAATTGTAACATTGTGTATAGTTACAACACTGATCGCTTGCATGTTCATATAAGCGGCAGCGCTTTTGTCTTTTAAGGGAAGTAGTTTGCAAGATGCCGGAAATTAAACAGTTATTTGAAAACAATTCAAAATGGTCTCAAGAGATCAAATCTGATCGACCTGAATACTTCGCAAAACTCGCAGAGGGTCAAAAGCCCGATTTTCTTTGGATTGGCTGTTCTGATAGCCGTGTCCCTGCCGAGCGACTAACCGGACTATACTCGGGTGAACTATTCGTTCATCGGAATGTTGCAAACCAAGTCATCCATACTGATCTCAACTGTCTGTCCGTCGTTCAATACGCCGTAGACGTTCTTAAGGTTAAGCACATCATTGTCTGTGGACACTATGGCTGTGGTGGCGTAAACGCTGCCATTGATAACCCTAAGCTAGGTCTTATTAATAATTGGCTGTTACATATCAGAGATATCTATTTCAAACACCGCACTTACCTAGATCAAATGCCGCAGCAAGATCGAGCAGATAAACTAGGCGAGCTTAATGTCGCAGAGCAAGTGTACAACTTGGGTAACTCAACCATCCTGCAAAACGCTTGGGAGCGTGGGCAAGATGTTGAAATTCATGGCGTGGTATACGGCATTGAAGATGGTCGTTTAGAGTACTTAGGCATTCGTTCTAACTCTAAGGAAACCGTAGAAGCGTCTTATCAGAAAGCCCTTTCGACGATTCTAAATACAGACAACAAGCTGCTTTGTCGCTAAGCTACATCTAAAAGTTGAACAAAAAACGCCCATCTGAGATGGGCGTTTTTTTATATTTCTAATGCTGCTCTCAATGATTATTCTTGAGGTACAACTTTACCGATGTATGGTAAGTGGCGGTATTTCTGCGCGTAATCAATACCCACACCAACGACAAACTCATCTGGGATTTCGAAACCAATCCAATCCACAGGAACATTCACTTCACGACGAGATGGTTTATCTAGGAGCGTACAAATCGCGATAGACTTCGGCTCACGCAGCGATAAGATCTCACGGATTTTATTTAGTGTGTTACCTGTATCAATGATGTCTTCAACAAGCAAAATGTCTTTGCCTTTGATGTCATCATCCAAATCTTTCAAGATACGAACGTCACGTGAACTTTCCATTGTGTTGCCGTAGCTTGACGCTGTCATAAAATCAACTTGGTGAGTCAGTTCGATAGCACGTGCCAAGTCTGCCATAAATACAAATGAGCCACGCAATAAGCCTACCAACACAAGATCTTCACTACCTTGATAACGCTCTGTAATTTGTTTGCCTAATTCACGAACTCGTTCCTGAACTTCTTGCTCAGAAATCATGACTTCTATTGTATGTTTCATACTGTGCTCAATCTAATTTGTGGGTTGAGGTAAGTCGCACGCAAACGATCACCTAATCTTACGGCGTGTAGTGTATCACCACGTTCATTGGGTTGAAAGTCACATCCTGTTGCCAAAAAATCTTGGAAGAAGGTCTTAGTTTTATAAAGTTCATAGCTAATTTTATCAATAATAATGACATTACTGTATATAAATTGTTCTACAGATGTTGACCTTGTTGATATGCACCATTACACTCATCACTGCTTTAAGCAACTATTAAAATAATCAATTAGGGGTTACCCCCAATATCAACTCAAATGGCAAGGAAAATGGATATGGACTCAATTGCAAAGAGACCTAGAACTAGGCTTTCCCCGATTAAGCGTAAGCAACAGTTAATGGAAATCGCATTGGAAGTGTTTGCGCGCCGCGGCATCGGTCGTGGTGGTCACGCAGATATCGCAGAAATTGCTCAAGTTTCTGTGGCGACCGTTTTTAACTACTTCCCGACTCGTGAAGACTTAGTGGATGAAGTACTCAACCACGTCGTACGTCAGTTCTCGAACTTCCTATCGGATAACATTGACTTAGACTTACACGCACGTGAAAACATCGCCAATATTACTAATGCAATGATCGAGCTTGTCAGTCAAGACTGTCACTGGCTAAAAGTTTGGTTCGAGTGGAGTGCTTCAACACGTGACGAAGTATGGCCATTGTTTGTTTCAACTAACCGTACTAACCAGTTGCTGGTACAAAACATGTTCATTAAAGCGATTGAACGTGGCGAAGTGTGTGACCAGCACGATTCAGAACACTTGGCAAACTTGTTCCACGGTATTTGTTACTCACTGTTTGTCCAAGCGAACCGTGCAAAAAGTGAAGCGGAACTTAAGCACCTTGTTAGTTCATACTTAGACATGCTTTGCATTTACAACCGTGAACACTAAAGCTTAACTCGCAATATATGTCAGCCCACCGTTTGGTGGGCTTTTTATTGTCTGCTGTCAGCCGAGCACACGTTTATATTCCTACCTAACAAACATAAAAAAACCGCTGCAATGCAGCGGTTTCTATCATTAAGTCAGAAAAAGCTTACTTCTTCTTAACTGCTTTTTTGTTTGGCAGGTCAGTGATTGAACCTTCAAATACTTCAGCAGCTAGACCTACAGACTCGTGTAGAGTTGGGTGAGCGTGGATAGTCAGAGCGATATCTTCTGCATCACAGCCCATCTCAATTGCAAGGCCGATTTCACCAAGTAGTTCACCACCGTTAGTACCAACGATAGCACCACCGATTACGCGATGAGTTTCTTTGTCGAAGATTAGCTTAGTCATACCGTCTGCACAGTCAGATGCGATTGCACGACCTGATGCTGCCCAAGGGAATGTTGCCACTTCGTACTTGATGCCTTCTTCTTTCGCTTCTTTCTCAGTCTTACCAACCCAAGCCACTTCTGGCTCAGTGTACGCGATTGAAGGAATAACTTTAGGGTCAAAGTAGTGCTTCTTACCAGAGATAACTTCAGCAGCTACGTGACCTTCATGCACACCTTTGTGAGCAAGCATTGGTTGACCAACGATATCACCGATCGCGAAGATGTGAGGAACGTTAGTACGCATTTGCTTATCAACGTTGATGAAGCCACGCTCGTCAATTTCTAGACCCGCTTTTTCACCGTCGATTAGCTTACCATTTGGTACACGACCGATAGCAACTAGAACCGCATCGTAACGCTCAGCTTCAGCTGGCGCTTTCTTGCCTTCCATTGAAACGTAGATACCGTCTTCTTTTGCTTCAACTGCTGTTACTTTCGTTTCTAGCATTAGCTTGAACTTGTCTTTGATACGCTTAGTAAATACTTTCACGATATCTTTGTCTGCTGCAGGAATTACCTGGTCAAACATTTCAACAACTTCAACTTTAGAACCTAGAGAGTGGTAAACCGTACCCATTTCTAGACCGATGATACCACCACCCATGATAAGCAGTTTTTCTGGCACTTCTTTTAGTTCAAGAGCGTCAGTAGAGTCCCAAATACGTGGGTCTTCATGCGGGATAAATGGCAGTTTGATTGGACGAGAACCAGCCGCAACGATTGCGTTGTCAAAGTTAACAACTGTTGGCTCACCTTCGCCTTCTACAAGGATAGAGTTAGGGCCAGTGAACTTACCGTAACCGTTAACTACTGTTACGTTACGCATCTTAGCCATACCGCTTAGGCCGCCAGTTAGTTGGTTAACAACTTTTTCTTTCCAGATACGGATTTTGCTGATGTCTGTTTGAGGCTCACCGAACACAACGCCGTGGTCAGCCATCGCTTTCGCTTCTTCAATTACTTTAGAAACGTGAAGCAGTGCTTTAGATGGGATACAACCCACGTTCAGACATACACCGCCAAGCGTGCTGTAACGTTCAACTAGTACAGTTTCAAGACCTAAATCCGCACAACGGAATGCAGCGGAGTAACCAGCAGGACCAGAACCAAGTACAACAACTTGGGCTTTAATTTCTTTGCTCATTTTGACCTCTTGTAGTCATTATCCCTAACAGGCTGAGTGGGTATCGATTTTTTATGTTTAAGAGAGATTTGTTTTAAACAGTTATTTTCAGACCGCTAACAGTTTACAGAGATGTTAATGGTGTGAAAAGTAAATCAATTTAGCCTGTGAGCTAGACAACAATTCGATTGTGAAAACCCTGAACGAAGCAAGGCTGATAACCAAATTGTCGGTAATTATGATTAGCAGAGGCGGCTAAGTTGCCGCCTCTCATTCATCTAATTTCTATTACAGAACTAGACGACGAATGTCAGATAGACATGAGTTTAGGTAAGTGATGAAGCGCGCACCTTCAGCACCATCGATCACACGGTGGTCGTATGATAGAGATAGTGGAAGTTGTAGACGCGGTTCGAACTCTTTACCGTTCCATACCGGTTTCATTTCTGACTTAGACACACCTAGGATACCAACTTCTGGCGCGTTTACGATTGGAGTAAACGCCGTACCGCCGATACCGCCTAGGCTAGAGATAGTGAAACAGCCACCTTGCATGTCAGCAGCAGTTAGCTTGCCTGCACGTGCTTTCTTAGAAACAGCCATTAGCTCTTCAGATAGCTCGTAGATGCCTTTCTTGTTCACGTCTTTAAATACAGGAACAACTAGACCGTTTGGTGTATCTACCGCAATACCAACATTCACGTATTTCTTCAGAATTAGGCTCTCACCGTCTTCTGATAGAGAAGAGTTGAACGCTGGGAACGCTTCAAGCGCTTTAGCTACCGCTTTCATGATGAACACAAGTGGCGTGATCTTCATGCCAGTGTCTTTCTTCGCTTCAATCGCGTTTTGCTCTTTACGGAATGCTTCAAGAGCCGTGATGTCTGCGTTATCCCACTGTGTAACGTGCGGGATCATTACCCAGTTACGGTGTAGGTTTGCACCAGAGATCTTCTTAATACGAGATAGCGGTTGAACTTCTGTCTCACCAAACTTGCTGAAGTCCACTTTTGGCCATGGTAGCAGACCAAGAGCCGCGCCGTCGCCTTTGCCAGATGCTGCTGCACCTGCGCCAGACTCAAGACGCTTAAGTGCATCTTTCACGTAAGCTTGAACGTCTTCTTTTAGGATACGGCTCTTACGACCAGAACCTTTAACCTTAGAAAGATTAACGCCAAATTCACGCGCTAGACGACGAACAACTGGAGACGCGTGAGCGTACTCATCGTTTTCTTTGAAATCGCCAGTCGCTGCTGGAGCTGCTGCCGCTGGAGCTTCTGCTTTAGGAGCCGGAGCGGCAGGTGCTGCTGCTTGAGCTGGAGCCGCTGCTGGAGCTGGAGCTGCGCCCGCCACTTCGAATACCATGATTAGTGAGCCAGTAGACACTTTGTCGCCAGCTGCAATCTTGATTTCTTTAACCGTACCAGCAAATGGTGCAGGAACTTCCATAGAAGCTTTGTCACCTTCAACAGTGATTAGAGATTGCTCTTCTTCCACTGTGTCGCCAACTGCAACCATGATCTCAGTAACTTCAACTTCGTCGCCGCCGATATCTGGAACGTTCACTTCTTTTGCTGCAGACGCTGCTGGAGCTGCTGCCGCAGGAGCTTCTACTGCTGCTGGTGCTGCTGGAGCGCCTGAACCTGCTGTTTCGAATACCATGATAAGTGAGCCAGTCGATACTTTATCGCCAGCTGCAACTTTGATCTCTTTTAGCGTACCTGCGAATGGCGCTGGAACTTCCATAGAAGCTTTGTCGCCTTCAACAGTTAGAAGAGATTGCTCTTCTTCGATGCTGTCACCAACGGCAACCATGATTTCAGTAACTTCTACTTCGTCACCACCAATGTCTGGTACGTGAACTTCTTTCAGTTCTGCCGCTGCTGCTGGCGCTGGAGCTGCTGCTGGAGCCGCTTCTGCCGCAGGAGCAGGTGCAGCGTCAGCTGCACCCTCGGCTTCGAAAATCATGATTAGAGAACCAGTAGAAACCTTGTCGCCTTCTGCAACTTTGATTTCTTTAACGATACCCGCTTGAGAAGCAGGAACTTCCATAGAAGCTTTATCGCCTTCAACTGTGATCAGAGACTGCTCTTCTTCAACCTTGTCGCCAACGCTTACAAGAATCTCAGTAACTTCAACCTCATCCGCACCGATGTCTGGTACATTAATTTCGATTGCCATTTCTTATCTACCTTCTTAATTAAGCGTATAGCGGGTTTGTTTTCTCTGTGTCGATGTCGAATTTCTTAATTGCTTCTGCAACTACAGATTTCTCAACTTCGCCACGTTTCGCTAGTTCAGTTAGCGCTGCTACTACTACGTAACCTGCGTTCACTTCGAAGTGACGACGTAGGTTTTCACGGCTGTCTGAACGACCGAAGCCATCAGTACCAAGAACTTTGAAAGACTCAGCAGGAATGTATGCACGAACCTGCTCTGCGTAGTTCTTCATGTAGTCAGTTGCTGCGATTGCAGGCTCAGTACCCATTACTGTTTGGATGTAAGGTACTTTCGCTTCCGCTTCTGGGTGAAGCATGTTGAAACGCTCTGCATCTTGACCATCGCGAGTTAGTTCGTTGAATGACGTTACAGAGTAAACATCAGAAGCAACACCGTAATCTTCGCTTAGGATTTGAGCTGCTTTACGTACTTCATTCATGATAGTACCAGAGCTCATTAGCTGAACTTTCGCTTTGTCGCCAGTGTAAGTTTCTAGCTTGTAGATACCTTTACGGATGCCTTCTTCAGCGCCTTCTGGCATTGCTGGCATTGCGTAGTTTTCGTTCATTAGCGTTAGGTAGTAGAACACGTTTTCTTGTTCTGGACCGTACATGCGACGGATACCGTCTTGCATGATTACTGCTACTTCGTACGCGAATGTTGGGTCGTAAGAAATACAGTTAGGAACCGTACCCGCCAAAATGTGCGAGTGGCCGTCTTCGTGCTGTAGACCTTCACCGTTCAACGTTGTACGACCCGCAGTTGCACCTAGTAGGAAACCACGTGCTTGTTGGTCACCAGCCATCCACGCCATGTCGCCAACACGTTGGAAGCCGAACATTGAGTAGTAGATGTAGAACGGGATCATTGGTAGGTCGTTTGTCGAGTATGAAGTCGCAGCAGCAACCCATGAAGACATAGCACCTAGCTCGTTGATACCTTCTTGTAGAACCTGACCTGAAGTCGCTTCTTTGTAGTAAGAAACAACGCCACGGTCTTCTGGTGTGTAAGTTTGGCCATGCGGGTTGTAGATACCGATTTGACGGAACAGACCTTCCATACCGAATGTACGTGCTTCGTCAGCAATGATAGGAACGATGTTCTTACCAATGTTCTTGTTCTTAAGTAGAACGTTTAGCGCACGTACGAATGCCATAGTAGAAGAGATATCACGCTTCTGTTCTTCTAGTAGTGGCTTGAATTCTTCTAGCTCAGGAACGATGAATTCTTGAGTGAATTTTGGTAGACGCTGTGGTGTGTAGCCGTGTAGCGCTTTACGACGAGCGTGTAGGTATTCGTACTCTTTTGAACCTTCTTCAAGTTTCAGGTACGGAAGTTCTTTCACAGCTTCGTCAGTTAGGATGTCTTGAAGACCTAGACGATCACGTAGGTGTAGTACGTGAGTCATGTCCATCTTCTTAACTTGGTGCGCAATGTTCTTACCTTCAGCCGCTTCACCCATGCCGTAACCTTTAACAGTCTTAGCTAGGATTACTGTTGGACGACCTTTAGTTTCTGCCGCGTTTTTGTATGCCGCGTATAGCTTAGAAGACTCGTGACCACCACGCTTAAGTGCGAAGATTTCGTCATCAGTCATGTCAGCAACAAGTGCCGCTGTCTCTGGGTATTTACCAAAGAAGTGCTCACGTACGTACGCGCCATCTTTTGATTTGAATGTTTGGTAGTCGCCATCGATCGTTTCGTTCATAAGCTGTAGAAGCTTACCAGAAGTATCTTTAGCTAGTAGTGAATCCCAGTTGTTACCCCAGATTACTTTCACTACGTTCCAACCAGCACCTTTGAACAGACCTTCAAGTTCTTGAATGATCTTACCGTTACCCATTACAGGGCCATCTAGACGCTGTAGGTTACAGTTGATTAGGAAACATAGGTTGTCTAGTTTCTCACGCGCAGCGAAAGAGATAGCACCACGTGATTCTGGCTCATCCATCTCACCGTCACCTAGGAACGCGTAAACGCGCTGCTCTGAAGTATCTTTAAGACCACGGCCTTCTAGGTACTTAAGGAAACGAGCTTGGTAGATAGAAGCGATTGGACCTAGGCCCATCGATACTGTCGGGAACTGCCAGAATTCAGGCATCAGTTTAGGGTGCGGGTATGAAGGAATACCTTTGCCGTCTACTTCTTGACGGAAGTTGTCTAGCTGCTCTTCAGTTAGACGACCTTCAACGAATGCACGTGAGTAGATACCTGGTGAAATGTGACCTTGGTAGTAAACTAGGTCGCCACCGTCCTTCTCGTTTGGCGCACGGAAGAAGTGGTTGAAACATGTCTCGTAGAACGCAGCAGAAGACTGGAAAGACGCCATGTGGCCGCCTAGCTCTAGGTCTTTCTTAGATGCACGTAGAACGATCATGATAGCGTTCCAACGAATAATTGAGCGAATACGACGCTCAAGTGTTGTGTCACCTGGGTATGCTGGTTCTTGGTCTGCAGGAATCGTGTTGATGTAGTTAGTTGTGATACCTGTTGGCATATCAACACCGTCTAGACGTGCTTTATCTAGAACTTGCTCTAATAGGAATTGAGCACGCTCTAGACCTTCTTCACGTACAACTGACTCAAGCGCTTGTAGCCATTCTTGAGTTTCCAGTGCATCTACGTCATGCTTCATATCAGACATGGCGATCTATCCTTCTGTTGGTTGGATCTACTTATTTAAGTAACGCTCTTACGAGTCATTACCCTGCTGAATTCGACGTAGAGAACGCTCTCGTCGAGACTCTTCTCGAGTCAAATCCAACAATGTTTCTTCGATGTAAGCCAAGTGAGAGTGGGACATTTCTCGCGCCTTTTCAGGCTGACCAGAAACAATCGCATCCACGATATTGGCTCGGTGTTTACTGACTTTCTCGACCGCTTCTGGGCGGCGACGTAGTAATTTAAAATTTTGTAGAATATTTTGCTCAAGCAAAGGCGCTAAGCTTCGAACAATGTGCAACAAAACCACGTTGTGCGCGGCTTCTGTCAAAGCGATCAAAAATTGCATCACTTCCGCAGATTCAGCTTCGATATCGTTGTTTGCTTGCTCTTGGCTAATGCGTTCAAGGCAACCTTGAATACGCGCAAAATCTTCTTCGGTACCACGTAAAGCTGCAAAGTAAGCTGAAATTCCTTCCATTGCATGACGAGACTCAAGCACATCAAGCTGGGTTTCAGAATGACTAGACAACAAATTCAACAAGGGATCTGAAAAGCTCTTCCAGATATTCTCACTTACGAATGTTCCGCCACCTTGGCGACGAGTTAACAAACGCTTCGCTTCTAAGCGTTGAATGGCTTCTCGGACTGAAGGACGAGACACATCGAACTGTCTTGCCAGTTCACGCTCTGGAGGCAGTTGTTGCCCCGGAGACAATGTTCCTTCCACTATCAACCTTTCTAACTCTTGTTCTATAACATCAGAGAGTTTTGGCTGACGAATCCTTTGATAAGCCATAATTTATTGTTCTTCTACTCTTGCAGGTAATTGGTAATACCAATTTTAAGTTGGTGCAGAAATTAACATAATTAAAACGCCACTGTCCAGCCGAAAATTGACCTAAATCATAGAACGAGCTTACTTCCAACACTCTGATAACAATCGACTGTTAAAACAGCAATAGAATTGGTATGACCAATTACATAAAGCATACAAATGGGAAGTCGACGTGCTAGCAATTTTGGAAAAGAAATACAGAAAATGACAAAATTATCAGTCTATTTCTTCACCAAAATGGCGTATACGAGCGTAAAAATGTAGTTAACTTTTAACAATCATTAATATTTCTGGTATCAAAAAAAGGCATACCTGATCGTATGCCTTATTTATTTCGCTTTTTTGAATTTACACTTTCGCTACAAATCAACGCTGTATAAGCTGTCTATATTTCACCCAATCAAAGCTTAGACCAGGATCGCTTTTTCTCAAGGGCGCAATATATTGATGACCGGTAATTCGTGGCAGGGTGATGTGGGGATAAGACTGCATAATTACCTCAGTGATCTCTGCAAGTGATTGATATTGCGCTTCTGCGTAGGCAGTAAATTCTGTCCCTTCAAGCTCGATACCAATGGAATAGTCATTACAACGCTCCCTGCCCGCGAAACTGGATTGACCGGCATGCCATGCTCTATCGAGAAAAGAAACAAATTGAACAACCTCGCCGTTTCTCTTAATCAAGCAATGTGCAGAAACGCCCATTTTGTGAATAACTTCAAAAAATGGATGTGCGTTTGGGTCTAGCTTGCCAGTGAAGAAGTCCTCTATATATGGTCCACCAAACTGCCCAGGAGGCAAACTGATGTTGTGTACCACCAGCAGAGAGATGTCGTTTATATCAGAGCGGGCATCAAAAAATGGTGACGGAACATGCTTTGCCTGTGTCAGCCAGCCATTCTCGATAATTGGGCGCATATCAACCTCTCTACTTTGCAAATTAACTGCTGAAATTATTGACACCGGAGAGTATCATCCGTTGCCATCTCCCTTTCAAGACAAGATTTGCGATGAAGAACACACACAACATTCAAGAACGCCTAGAATACCTTAAACAACAACTCCCTTTAGAGATCACTCGCTCTGTCGCTGATACCTTAAAAGAAGATCTAGGTGGCAGTGTCGACGCAGATAACGACATTACTGCATCTTTGATCCCTGCCGAGGCGGTTAATACCGCAACGATTATTACTCGTGAGCATGGTGTGTTCTGTGGTCAAGCATGGGCTGATGAAGTTTTTAAACAGCTCGGTGGTAAGGTCAGCATTGAATGGCACGTAAAGGACGGCGATAAAGTCGAACCTAACCAAACCCTTTGTACGCTGACAGGCCCTGCTCGTGACTTGTTAACTGGTGAGCGTAACGCAATGAACTTCATCCAAACGCTGTCTGGCTGCGCAACAGTTACCGCAGAGTACGCTAGAAAAAATCGCGCATACTGAGTGTCGTCTACTAGACACACGCAAAACCATTCCTGGTCTGCGTAGCGCACTAAAATACGCCGTGACATGCGGTGGTGGCTTTAACCATCGCATCGGCGTGTTCGATGCTTACCTCATTAAAGAAAACCACATTATTGCTTGTGGTGGCATCACTCAAGCCATCCAAAAAGCGAAAGAGCTTAACCCGGGCAAGCCAGTAGAAGTAGAAACGGAAAGCTTAGAAGAGTTGAAACAAGCGATAGACGCCGGTGCCGACATCATCATGCTAGATAACTTCACGAAAGAAATGATGCGTGAAGCCGTAGCGATTAACGCAGGTCGTGCCGCTTTAGAGAACTCAGGGAACATTACGCTAGAGACCATCGCAGAATACGCAGAAACCGGTGTCGATTACATTTCGGTAGGCGCGTTGACTAAGCATCTAAAAGCGATGGATCTTTCGATGCGCTTCAAATAATAAAAGAAACACAATCTCAATTACTTTAACTAACTCAGTGAGTTGTGAGTAATTCATCATTAAAAAGGGCCAATTGGCCCTTTCTTTTTATCCACTCAAAAAATAGTACTACTCGCAAAACTCTGCATGCGATATGCAACTTTTCACCAAAGAGTTTTATCTCACTCGAGAGCCCATCCCTTCCCCATTTTCAACCCACCTTAACTCTCCATAATCTTTCGCTAATGCAAGAGCATTATTAATTTTTAGGAAAGGGTTAAAAATGAAAAACAGTAAACAGAAGAAACAACAGGGTTTTACTCTGATCGAATTGATGATTGTAGTGGCTGTGATTGGTGTCTTGGCATCCATAGCTATTCCACAGTACCAAAAATATGTGGCAAAGTCTGAGGTTGCTTCTGCACTCGCGACATTAACAGGTTTAAAAACAAACGTAGAGGCGTACGCAGTTGAAAATGGCGCATTCCCTGCAAACGGAACAGAAGAGGAGCTAGGTGCACCAAAAACAATTCCATCAGGGGATATTGACTTTGCAGCTACCAATACATCCGGGGCAACTGGTACCATTACTTTCACATTTAAAACTAGTGGTGTAAGTAACCTAATTACAGGTAAAAAATTCGCTTTAGCAAGAGATGGTAACGGTACTTGGACTTGTGATGGCACTGCAAGTAATGCAGTTACAGATGATCTTCTGCCGAAAAACTGCCGTCCATAAATGTACACCAACCTCTCCACGGTTCTTCGCCAAAAAGGGTTACTAACTTTTTCCCAAGAAGAATCGTTATTTGAGCAAATCAAAGCTTCTGGCATCTCGATGCCGGAGGCTTTACTCAGTTCTGGATTCTTCACGTCAAGCGAACTGGCCGAGCACTTAAGTTCTCTCTTTGGTTTAAATCAGCCCGAGTTATCTCAGTATGAGTACGCTTCGCTTTGTCAACAACTCGGTCTACGTGAATTAATCACTCGACATAACGCACTCCCACTCCAGCGTACTTCTTCAACTTTATTATTAGCTGTTGCCGACCCCACGAACCAACAAGCAGAAGATGATTTCCGCTTTGCCACTGGGTTACAGATTGAACTGGTGCTGGCGGATTTTCGTCAACTCAGCGCGGCAATTCGACGCTTGTATGGTCGTTCATTGAGTCATGAGAAGTCTGGATTAAAAGAGATCAACCAAGAAGAATTAGCCAATCTGGTTGACGTGGGCGCAGATGAAATCGACAACATTGAAGACTTGAGCCAAGACGAATCTCCTGTTAGCCGTTACATAAACCAAATTCTGTTGGACGCTGTGCGCAAAGGCGCATCCGATATCCACTTTGAGCCTTATGAAAAGATGTACCGCGTTCGCCTACGCTGTGATGGCATCTTAATCGAAACACAGCAGCCACCAAGCCACTTAAGCCGCCGCTTATCCGCTCGTATCAAAATCCTCTCTAAGCTTGATATTGCAGAGCGACGTTTACCGCAAGACGGGCGTATTAAGCTCAAGTTGAATCAAGACACCGCAATTGATATGCGTGTATCCACGCTACCTACTCTATTCGGAGAGAAAATTGTATTACGACTGCTCGACAGCAGCTCTGCGTCACTGGATATCGACAAGCTTGGTTATAGCGAACAACAAAAACAATTGTACTTGGATGCGCTGCGTCGCCCACAAGGCATGATTCTGATGACAGGCCCAACCGGGAGCGGAAAAACCGTTTCTCTGTACACTGGATTGAGTATTCTCAATAAGCCAGAGATAAACATCTCCACAGCAGAAGACCCGGTAGAAATTAACTTATCGGGCATTAACCAAGTACAAGTACAACCCAAGATTGGTTTTGGTTTTGCCGAAGCATTGCGCTCTTTTCTTCGTCAAGACCCCGATGTGGTCATGGTCGGTGAGATTCGTGACTTAGACACTGCGGAAATCGCCATAAAAGCATCGCAAACCGGTCACTTAGTACTTTCAACCTTGCATACCAATTCTGCGGCTGAAACGGTTATTCGTTTATCAAACATGGGCGTAGAAAGCTTTAACTTGGCCTCATCTCTTAGTTTGATTATTGCCCAGCGCTTAGCCCGTAAACTGTGCTCGCACTGCAAACAGTCGCAAGAGCTTACCGTTCAGCTACAACATCTCGGAATTCAAGCAAGCGACAACATTTTTAAAGCCAATCCCGATGGATGCAATGAGTGTACCCATGGTTATTCCGGCCGAACGGGGATTTATGAAGTGATGCGCTTTGATGAATTTCTTTCCGAAGCGCTTATAAAAGGCGCATCAGTGCATGAGTTAGAAAAACTAGCCATCGCAAACGGCATGAGCACGTTACAAATGTCGGGCATAGAAAAACTCAAACAAGGAATCACAAGTTTTAGTGAACTACAGCGCGTACTTTATTTTTAATCCTTTAATCAGCAGTCACCTCTATGAAAACCACTACACCACAACTTAAAAACTTCCGCTGGAAAGGCATCAACAGTTCAGGCAAAAAGACGTCTGGACAAACCCTCGCGATGACGGAAATTGAAGTACGCGAGCGTCTAGACGCACAGCACATCAAGATCAAGAAGTTAAAGAAAAGCAGTATCTCGTTTCTCACTAAACTCAGCCATCGCGTGAAAGGCAGAGACATCACGGTGTTTACCCGGCAAATTTCGACGATGTTGATAACCGGTGTCCCCTTAGTTCAGGCTTTAAAATTGGTATCAGAAAATCACAAAAAAGCAGAGATGAAATCCATTTTGATGAGTGTGACACGCGCCGTTGAAGCGGGGACGCCCATGTCAAAAGCCATGCGCACTGCAAGTGAACACTTTGACCCACTCTATACCGACCTTATCGCCACAGGTGAGCAATCCGGTAACTTAGCAGAAGTATTCGAGCGCTTAGCCACCTACCGAGAAAAAAATGAACAACTCCGTGCGAAAGTGATCAAAGCACTGATTTACCCAGCGATGGTAGTGCTAGTAGCGTTAGGCGTGTCGTTTATCATGCTCACCAAAGTCATTCCCGAGTTTGAAAAAATGTTTGTTGGTTTTGGTGCTGACTTACCTTGGTTTACCAGGCAAGTATTAGATCTTTCCGCCTGGACACAAAACTGGAGTCCGTTTATCGCACTAGGCTCCATTAGTTTATTCATCTCGGCGAGAGTCCTCTCTAAGCGTTCAGATTCTTTTCGCTTAATGCTCAACCGCTCTGTGCTTAAATTTCCTGTTCTGGGCCCTGTATTATCAAAAGCCGCTATCGCCAAATTTAGTCGAACACTCGCCACAAGCTTTACAGCGGGTATTCCAATTCTAACCAGTTTAAAAACCACATCAAAAACCTCAGGAAACTTACACTATCAACTCGCCATAGAAGAAGTTTACCGTGATACCGCCGCAGGTATGCCAATGTATGTTGCCATGCGTAACTGTAATGTGTTCCCTGAATTAGTGTTACAAATGGTCATGATCGGTGAAGAGTCTGGTCGACTTGACGATATGCTCAATAAAGTTGCAACGATCTACGAGTTTGAAGTCGATAACACCGTCGACAACCTTAGTAAAATTCTAGAGCCGCTAATTATCGTTTTTTTAGGCATCGTTGTTGGCGGATTAGTGACAGCAATGTACTTGCCAATCTTTAACTTAATGAGTGTATTGGGCTAGAATGAGCTGTTAACTCCTTTAAAACAGCATCTTGCTGATTTCACTCATCGCTCAAGAGACAAATATGGAAGTATTCCAGTACTACCCTTGGCTATTCGTTGTGTTTGCCACCATCTTCGGTCTTATCGTGGGTAGCTTCCTCAATGTGGTTATTTATCGACTACCTAAAATCATAGAACTAGAATGGCGACGCGAATGTGCCGAGTCATTTCCTGAATACAAAATAGAACCTCCTAAAGAAGTGCTGACCTTGAGCGTCCCACGCTCCTCCTGTCAGAAGTGCGCAACGCCGATACGTATTCGAGACAACATCCCTGTGATTAGCTGGCTGCTTTTAAAAGGCAAATGCCACAACTGTCAGACAGCCATTAGCGCACGCTATCCACTGATTGAACTGCTCACTGCGTTCTGCTCAGGCTTTGTCGCTTACCACTTTGGTTTTAGTTACTTTACCGTTGCCCTACTCTTTTTCACTTTTATCTTAATCGCCGCAACATTTATCGATCTCGATACTATGTTGTTACCTGACCAATTAACATTACCATTAACTTGGGCTGGCATTGCCTTAGCATTAGTCGAAATAAGTCCTGTTACTCTACAAGATTCTGTCATTGGTGCTATTGCTGGTTACCTATGTCTCTGGTCCGTTTACTGGGGCTTTAAGTTACTTACCGGTAAAGAAGGAATGGGATATGGTGATTTTAAACTACTCGCAGCACTAGGGGCTTGGCTGGGCTGGCAGTCACTGCCGATGATCATTCTACTTTCTTCTGTGGTTGGCATCGTATTTGGCATCATTCAACTACGCTTGCAAAAACAGGGAATTGAAAAAGCTTTTCCTTTCGGTCCTTACTTAGCAATTGCTGGTTGGATAAGCTTAATTTGGGGCGACCAGATTTTAAACTGGTACTTTACTTCAGTTCTAGGAGTGTAAATGGCTTTGGTTATTGGTTTAACAGGTGGTATCGCTAGCGGTAAAACAACCGTCGCGAATCTGTTCAAACAACAATTTAAAATCGATATCGTCGATGCAGACATTGTAGCAAGAGAAGTTGTCGAGCCAGGCACTCCCGGCCTAAACGCGATTATTGAACATTTTGGTCACGATATAGTTCGTGAAGACCAAACTTTAGATCGCGCAAAGCTGAGAGAGAAAATCTTTTCAAACTCAGATGAAAAAGCATGGCTCAACGCACTGTTGCACCCGATAATTCGTGAAAAGATGATCGAAGATTTGCAGCAAGTCACCTCAGAGTATGCGTTACTTGTGGTGCCGTTGCTCGTAGAAAACAAGCTAGACAGTTTGTGTGATCGAGTTCTTGTCGTCGATGTAGAACCGAATACACAGATATCTCGCACGATGAAACGAGACAATGTGAGTGAAGAACAAGCTCGCGCTATCCTTGCCTCTCAAGCATCAAGAGAGCAAAGACTCACGCTTGCAGACGATGTGGTTAAGAATAATCCAAGTGACCCAGATCTTTTGCTTCAAATCACAGATTTGCACGAAAAGTACCTAGCCATGTGTAAGAAAAATCTGCGAAAATAGGAACGAAACTCACAAAGGCTTATGTCGATGACCACGCACAAATTTGAACATCCGTTAAATGAGAAAACTCGTATTTATCTAAGAGTGGAGTCTCTGCTGCGTCAGGCTCACTTGGCCTCTGGGTTTAGCGAAAATCACCAGTACCAACTGTTTTTTCGTGCGTTATTCGATATGGTTGAAATCTTCGAACAGATCCAGCTGAAAAGTGAACTGGCCAAAGATTTAGAGAAACAACGACTGTCGTACCGCCATTGGCTCAATGTTGATGGTGTCGATCAAGACGCATTAAACACCCTACTACAAGAGATAGATGTCGTTCATAGCCAACTGATGGGTGCAGAGCGTTTTGGTCAAGCACTAAAAGAAGATCGCTTCCTAAGCTCTATCCGCCAACGCTTTAATCTACCGGGTGGTTCATGCTGTTTTGATTTGCCAGCGTTACATTACTGGCTTCACCTACCCATTGAACGTAAAAAGCATGATGCACAGCAGTGGCAAGTAAGCTTAAAGCCCTTATCTGATGCGCTTTCGCTATGGTTGAAACTCACCAGAGAGACCGGACATTTCAAAGCTCAAATCGGTCGTGCGGGTTTCTTCCAAAGTGACGCTGATGAAGCTAATATTCTAAGACTTCACATCCCAATGGAATATGGCGTTTATCCTATGATTTCTGGCCATAAAAACCGCTTTGCGATAAAGTTTATGTCGTTTGAAAACGGTCAAGCGTGCACACAAGATATTGAGTTTGAACTTGCTGTGTGCAGCTAAGACTCACCCCCACAATCTAAAATTCAACGCTTTATTGTGCGTATATTGGATAAAATTTCGTAGCAGCAATAGCGCGTTGAATAAGCCATCTTGAATTCATTTAGGTATACTACCCTTTAACACCAATTAGTAATGGGACGCTCAACTATGTCTAAAATTACCATCGTTCAATGCCCACAATGTGGCGCCGACGTAGAATGGGGAGAACAAAGTCCTCATCGCCCTTTCTGCAGTAAACAATGCCAAATGATTGATTTTGGTGAATGGGCAGATGAAGAAAACACCATCCCAGGCGCCCCCGATATGTCCGACAGTGATGGCTGGTCTGAAGACCAGTATTAATTGAGGCACTAGGGTAAAGGAATATCCTAGGCTCCTTCTTGGGGAATCTGAATCACGCTCCTTCGTCGCTGTCCAGAGTGACGAATTTTAACCGCCGTGCCCTGTAATCTTTGGCCATCATTTCCCGTCATTCCGAGGAGCCATAGCGACATCAGGAGTCTACTCACTGTAAGGACGCAGCTAAAGCTGACGACTTAAACACTTACATGCTCGACTCGCAGCTAAAGCTGACGACTTAAACACTTACATGCTCGACTAGTAGATTCTGAATCACGCTCCTTCGTCGCTGTCCAGAATGACGAATTTTAACCACGGTACTCTATAATCTTTGACCATCATTTCCTGTCATTCCGAGGAGCCATAGCGACATCAGGAATCTACTCATAGCAAGGATGAAGCTAACAACTCATAGCGACATCAGGAATCTACTCACTATAAGGACACTTCTGAAGTTGACGACTTAAACACTAGTGCTCTCGACTAGTAGATTCTGAATCCCGCTACTTCGTCGCTATCCAGAATGATGAATTTTAACCATTGCGGTCTGTAATCGGTATTCATTCATCCCTTTTCTACTCTGACTATTTTGTGATCTAGCAAAGCTTATTTTTATTCGAGCAAGGCGGAAGCGTGGAGAGTATGCCAGTGCATGAGCACCGACAGTACAGGTCGGGTGAAAAGAAACGAGCAAGCTAATTACACAAATAAAAAAACGGAAGCCCTAAAAGGACTCCGTTTAAGATGAGAACGCTAGTTATAGCATTACTTCTTAGCAAGTTTCTCTTTGATACGAGCAGACTTACCAGAACGCTCACGTAGGTAGTACAACTTGGCACGACGTACTGCACCACGGCGTTTAACTTCGATGCTATCAACGATTGGAGAGTGTGTTTGGAACGTACGCTCAACACCTTCACCGTTAGAGATTTTACGTACAGTGAAAGCAGAGTGTAGACCACGGTTACGGATTGCGATTACAACGCCTTCGAAAGCCTGTAGACGCTCACGGTCACCTTCTTTTACCTTAACTTGAACTACAACAGTGTCACCTGGTGCAAATTTAGGTAGGTCTGATTTCATTTGCTCTTCTTCAAGAGCTTTGATGATGTTACTCATTTTTTAAATTCCTAGAATAAACTGATACTAAATAAATTAGGTTACTTTGCGTTATGTTCACTAATGACTTTATGTTCATTAACAAACTCGGCAAGTAATTGTTCCTGTTCGTCAGTCAGAGCTAGGTTTTCCAGGAGCTCTGGTCTTCTAAGCCAAGTTCGGCCCAGCGACTGTTTTAGTCGCCATTGACGAATATCCTTGTGATTGCCTGACATCAGTACCGCTGGTACCTCTTTGTCATCCAATACTTCTGGACGCGTATAGTGAGGGCAATCTAACAAGCCATTTGCAAAAGAGTCTTCTTCTGCTGACGCGAAATCCCCTAGTACACCCGGAACAAACCGAGAGACAGAATCGATTAACGTCATGGCAGGTATCTCACCACCCGTCATCACAAAATCACCAATCGACCATTCTTCGTCGACTTCAGATTGAATGATGCGCTCATCTACCCCTTCATAACGACCACAAATCAGAAGCAAGTTCTCATTCGTTGCCAGTTCTTCCACTCCTTTCTGGTCGAGCTTGCGACCTTGAGGAGAAAGGTAGATGACTTTCGTCTTGCCCGGTGAGGCTGCCTTCGCGGTATGAATGGCATCGCGCAAAGGCTGAACCATCATTAACATACCAGGGCCACCACCGTAAGGTCGGTCATCGACAGTGCGATGTTTGTCGTGAGTAAAATCTCTAGGATTCCAAGTCTCAATCGACAAAAGACCTTTTTTAACCGCTTGACCTGTTACTCCAAAATCAGTAACAGAACGGAACATTTCTGGAAAAAGGCTAATAACGCCAACCCACATGTTTATCTCGCTCTGTAATTTTGGAGATTAGAATCCAGGATCCCAGTCAACTTCGATCCGTTGAGCTTCGCGATCAACATTAATGATCACTTGCTCTTCAAGGAACGGGATTAATCGTTCCTTCTGCCCGAAAGCATCTTTAAGATTTGCTTTAACAACCAGAACATCGTTTGAGCCAGTTTCTAGCATGTCAGTAACGACACCTAGATCGTAACCTTTAGTGGTTACAACTTGCATCCCAAACAATTCGCGCCAGTAGAACTCATCTTCTGACAATTCAGGAAGTACCGCAGGGTCAATAGCAATTTCAAAGTTCGTCATTAGATGCGCGTCTTCACGAACATCCATGCCTTCCAGCTTAGCCACCATACCTTTGTTATGGCGCTTCCAACTTTCTACTTTGTACTCAACCCACTTGCCCTTTTGGTTAATATACCAAGGGCTGTAATCGAAAATGCTTTCAGCATTGTCTGTGTAGGAAAAAACCTTAAGCCAACCTCGAATGCCGTAAGTAGCACCAAACTTGCCTACAACAATCTTTTCGTTGCTCATTGTTTCTTTACCTTTCATCGACATAAACTAGTTTCTACTTTTCAAGTAAAAAATTAAGCCGCTTTTTGAGCGTCTTTAACTAGCTTAGCAACGCGGTCAGATACAGACGCGCCTTGACCAACCCAGTGGTTAACGCGGTCTAGGTCTAGACGTAGACCTTCTTCTTGACCTTTAGCAGTTGGGTTGAAGAAACCAACTTTCTCGATGAAACGGCCAGTTGCAGCGTTGCGGCTGTCCGCTACTACGATTTGATAAAATGGACGCTTTTTAGCGCCGTGACGTGCCAAACGAATGGTTACCATGTCGTCCTCTTTGCTTTCTCAAAAATAAAATTAACCCCAAAAACCATTCAAGAAATTAAATAGTTTGGGGTCTCGTGCCAAAATAAAGCTCCGGAATTTTACTCTTCTCCCGGAGCAATGCAAGGAGTTTAGTTACTTTTTCACCAACATAAATTGAATTTAAAGTTTGTGACGTACCTAACACCCTGAATCTATACGTGATCGATTAATTAACGACCAAATGGGTTGAAGCCACCGCCTCCACCCATACCGCCCATCATGCCTTGCATGTTGCGCATCATGCCTTTCATGCCACCTTTTTGCATCTTTTTCATCATCTTCTGCATTTGGGTGAACTGTTTTAGTAAGCGGTTAACGTCTTGAACCTGCACACCAGAACCAGCCGCAATACGTTTCTTGCGTGAGCCTTTGATAATCTCTGGGCGTTGACGTTCTTTCATTGTCATGGAGCTGATGATCGCTTCCATCTGCTTGAACATCTTGTCATCGACTTTGTCTTTCACATTGTCTGGTAGCTGAGACATGCCAGGAAGCTTATCCATCATGCCCATCATGCCGCCCATATTTTGCATCTGGCCTAGCTGTTCACGGAAATCTTCAAGGTCGAAACCTTTCTTCTCTTTGAACTTCTTCGCCAGCTTTTCTGCTTTTTCTTGGTCAACGTTGCGTTGTAGGTCTTCAATTAAAGACAGAACGTCACCCATGCCAAGAATACGTGAAGCAACACGATCTGGATGGAACGGTTCTAGCGCGTCAGTTTTTTCACCGACACCCAAGAATTTGATTGGTTTGCCCGTTACATGGCGTACTGACAGTGCCGCACCACCACGAGCATCACCATCAACCTTAGTTAGAACTACACCGGTAAGAGGTAGCGCATCGCCAAAGGCTTTTGCTGTATTTGCTGCGTCTTGACCCGTCATAGCGTCAACAACAAATAGCGTTTCTACTGGGTTGATAGCTGCGTGAAGATCTTTGATCTCCCCCATCATCTCTTCATCAATCGCCAAGCGACCTGCGGTATCGACAATCAATACGTCGTAGAATTTTTTCTTCGCATGGTCAATCGCTGCATTGGCGATATCAATAGGCTTCTGGTCTGGTGATGATGGGAAGAAGTCAACACCGATGTCTGATGCCAGCGTTTCAAGCTGCTTGATTGCAGCAGGGCGGTAAACGTCGGCAGACACAACCAAGACTTTCTTCTTGTCACGTTCTTTTAAAAGCTTAGATAGCTTACCTACCGATGTGGTTTTACCCGCACCTTGTAGACCCGCCATAAGAAGCACAGCAGGTGGTTGAGCGGCAAGGTTTAGCGCCTCATTCGACTCACCCATTACGGCTTCAAGTTCTGTTTGAACGATCTTGATAAATTCCTGACCTGGAGTCAGAGATTTAGAAACTTCTACACCTACCGCTTTTTCTTTAACGCGGTTAACAAATTCACGAACAACCGGAAGCGCAACATCAGCTTCAAGTAAGGCCATTCGTACTTCACGTAGGGTCTCTTTAATGTTGTCTTCGGTCAGACGACCTTTGCCACTGATATTTTTCAGCGTTTTGGATAATCGATCCGTTAAATTCTCAAACATCTTTGTCTCTTCGCTAAAATGGCGATTAATTAGTGTGAGTATACATTAGCCAAGGTCTGAGTCATACCCGTACCGCTGCTCTATTCTTGTCTCTATTTCTATATGGTGAGGTAACTTATTAATTTCAATATCTCATCTCTCACGATTGATGTCGGATATAACGTAGCCCCAAAGTGTAATGCAAGGTATAATTTCCTCATTGTGCACAATAATATTTAGGATTCATGGATAGCTTAATAGCCATCGCGGCCGCCATACTTTATGTTTTGGCGATTGCGACCATCATACCCGGACTCTCACAGCAGTCAGGAATCAAAGCAAAAACAGTGTTTGCTAGTGCTGCCTGTGCGCTTGTTTTTCATGCGTGGATTTTGAGTGATCTGATTTTTGATGGTTCAGGTCAAAACCTTAGTATTCTAAACGTAGCCTCTTTGATCAGTTTTATTATTTCTCTGGTCATGAGCCTTGCTATGTTGAAAAATCGGTTGTGGTTTTTATTGCCTGTCGTTTATAGCTTTGCTGCCATCAATTTATCTGCTGCCACATTTTTGCCAAGCACGTTTATCAAGCACCTAGAGAATGATCCTAAGCTACTCATTCACATTTCTTTTGCGCTGTTCTCATACGCAACTTTAACTATCGGTGCACTCTACGCACTTCAGCTGGCTTGGTTGGATCACAAACTGAAAACAAAAAAATCTTTGGCGATTAACCCAAACCTGCCGCCTTTATTAATGGTAGAGCGTCAGCTATTCAAAATCATTTTGATCGGTAACTTATTGTTAACTGGCACGCTCATTACTGGCTTTGTCTTTGTGCAGGATATGTTTGCTCAAGGTAAAGCTCATAAAGGCATTCTTTCTTTCATCGCTTGGATTGTGTACTCAATACTGCTTTGGGGTCATTATCAAAAAGGTTGGCGTGGTAGAAAAGTTACTTGGTTCGCTGTCGCAGGGGCAACGCTGTTAACTCTGGCGTATTTTGGCAGTCGCTTTGTGAAAGAAATCATCTTGAATTAAGGAGCTCTAGGGCTCCTATCCTTTATATTTTAGGCTAGATAAAATACAGTACGCCTTAACCCTTTGACTTAACGGACTTACTCAACCGTTATATAACCCAATACTTACAAGGAACAGCAACGTTTTGGACGACATCTCTACGGGTATCTTGTTTGCGCTACTCGCGTGTCTTATCGTCATATCAGGTTACTTTTCCGGCTCAGAAACAGGGATGATGTCTCTGAACCGTTATCGCTTAAAGCACTTAGCCAAAAATGGGCATAAAGGCGCTAAGCGAGTCGAAAGGCTATTAGACCGTCCAGATCGTTTGATTGGTCTTATTCTTATCGGCAACAACCTCGTTAATATTCTCGCGTCCGCCATCGCGACCATTATTGGTATGCGTTTGTATGGTGATTTAGGTGTCGCTATCGCAACCGGTGCACTGACTATGGTTGTATTGGTTTTTGCTGAAGTTACCCCAAAAACAATTGCAGCGCTGTACCCTGAACGCGTGTCTTACGCGAGCAGTATCCTACTGACCATATTGATGAAGTTACTATCGCCTTTGGTGATGCTCGTTAACTTTATTACGAATGGCTTTATTCGTTTACTTGGCGTAAAAGCGGATCACTCAGTAGAAGACCATCTTAGTTCCGATGAGCTGCGTACCGTAGTAAACGAAGCTGGCGGCTTGATCCCTCGCCGACACCAAGACATGTTGGTGTCTATTTTGGATCTTGAGCACGTCACTGTGAACGACATCATGGTGCCACGTAATGAGATTACCGGTATCGATATTAATGATGACTGGAAATCCATCGTTCGTCAGCTTACCCACTCACCACATGGACGCATTGTTTTTTATCGTGACCAAATTGATGAAGTGGTTGGCATGCTGCGCCTGCGTGAAGCTTACCGCCTGATGCTGGAAAAAAACGAGTTCAATAAAGAGACGCTATTACGTGCCGCGGATGAAGTCTATTACATCCCGGAAGGTACGCCACTAAACGTGCAAATGTTAAAGTTCCAACGCAACAAACAGCGTATTGGTCTGATTGTTGATGAGTATGGCGACATTATTGGCTTGGTGACATTGGAAGATATTCTGGAAGAGATCATTGGCGAATTCACGACCTCGATTTCTCCAAGCCTTTCTGATGAAATCAGTCCTCAAGGTGACGGAAGCTTCCTCATTGAAGGCAGCACCAATATCCGAGATATCAACAAAGGCCTGAAATGGGACTTACCAACGGATGGCCCAAGAACGTTAAACGGTCTTATTTTGGAGCACCTGGAAGATATTCCAGAGAGCCATTTAAGCGTGAGAGTGGCTGGTCATCCAATGGAGCTTGTTGAGATTGAAGAAAACCGCATCAAGCTCGTTCGTGTTTATCCTAAAAAGAAAAAATAGCCTCTATCTACAACTCACGATGAGAAAAACTCAACGAATAAAAAAATAAAAGAGCCTGATCATGTCAGGCTCTTTTAGTTCTGGATAAATATGCTTCTTGATAAGTTTTTAGCAACTAGTCGATGCGCAGCTCTTTTAGCATCGATTCAGGCAAAGCAAGTTCATCATTTTTGTTCACCGATACACCAGCATCCAAAATACTCTTCGCGATTTGTTGTGCTTCTTCTAAAGAGTGCATCGCTGCCGTACCACATTGGTATTCGTTGAGTTCAGGGATCTTGCTCTGGCTTTCTACCTTTAGTACGTCTTCCATTGCCGCAATCCAAGCATCCGCTACTTGCTGCTCTGATGGAGTGCCGATCAGGCTCATGTAAAAGCCGGTGCGGCAACCCATAGGCGAAATATCGATGATCTCAACAGAATCGCTGTTTAGGTGATTGCGCATAAAACCTGCATAAAGGTGCTCTAGTGTATGGATACCTTTTTCAGAAAGGATGTCTTTGTTTGGCGCGGTAAAGCGTAAATCGAAGACAGTAATCGTGTCCCCTTTTGGGGTCTGCATGGTTTTCGCCACTCGCACTGCCGGTGCATTCATGCGAGTGTGGTCCACGGTAAAACTATCGAGTAAAGGCATTACATCTCTCCTGATTGTAACTCCAATACCTCTCGGTACTGGATAAATGTCATTCATCCCTACAGCACATAAACAGGCTGTGGGTTAAAAGAACCAGCTGCTGTTGTCTTCCAATTCCTGACGACATTGCTTCAGCTGCCAGCCATAAGTTTTTGCAGTTTGTTCAACACGTCGAGCGACTTTGAGCAAACTGGGCTTTCGCTTATAAGTACCTCGCTTGTACCCACCTCGACCTTCATGATAAGCCAGATATTGACTGTATGGGTCCCATAACGAAATCCCTAGTTGGCGCCTCGTTTCGTGAGTATACCAACCGACAAACATCATTGAATCATCAAAGTTGGTACGAGAACCGCCCTGACCCGTCGCATCTTGGAAATCTTCCCAAGCAGGATCTTGAGCTTGAGCGTAACCATACGCACTGCTGACTCGTCCCCAAGGGATAAATCCCAATAAATAGTCTTTGGGTGGTTTCGCATCGTGCCGAAAGCTGCTTTCTTGTTTAATAATAGCCATAGCGACATGAATGGGAGTTCCCCACTTTTCTTCCATATCTTTGGCATCATCATACCAGCCGGATTTCTCTCGAAATATCTCACATAAATTATTCTGCTGCTTTGGCGGTGCCGTGGCACAACCTGTAAGTAACATACTTCCGAGTACCGATACTACTAACGGTTTAATGTTCAATCCCACCCAACCTTTACCTATTCACTACTGCTTCAGATAAGCAAAGTAATCTTCCAAAAAATCATCAAAAGATAGCGTGTCACTTTGTTCCGCTTGCTTTTGCTTTTCTACTGACGACGCCACTTCCGTTTCCATCGTATCTTGCGAGTAGTACTGATAACCGTGAGCTAGATTTTCCTCGCGGTACTTCATGCCAAGCGCACAGCCGACTTTACCTAACCCACCAAGCTCTTTCGTCAGCTCTAATAGTTGACCTGAAATCGTTAGTTCTGGGTTATCAATCCATGTCTCGAGTTTATTACACACATCTTGGTATGCACTGCCACCAGCAGCCATATCCATTTGCTGTGCTATCTGACGCAGCTCGACAAACACTCGATGCGCCCAATCTTGCAGAGATAGACGTTCACCTTGGCAACCAATTTGAAGCATTAGCCCTTTTTCACGACCAGAAACAATGACTTTGTTCCAGTTGTCGCGCCAACACTCTAATTCACAGTTGTCCATTGGATCCGAGTCTGACAAGGCCGCCCAAGTCAGGAAGAGATCAAGGAATCGTACTTGCTCTTCATCCAACCCCACTGCGCTGAATGGGTTAACGTCTAGAGAGCGAACTTCAATGTACTCAACCCCACCGCGTCGTAACGCATCTGAAGGCTTCTCACCACTTTTCGACACGCGTTTCGGGCGAATTGGAGCGTATAGCTCGTTCTCAATTTGTAAAATATTGGAATTAAGCTGGCGGTATTCACCGTCCACTTTGACGCCTATTTTCGCAAACTCTTCTGATGGGTGACGAATCGCATCGCTCAAACCATCCAGATACTGATCAATGCTGTTAGAGCCAATTTTCAGTACACTTTGCGCACTATTGGTGTAGCCCAGATCGCTCAAACGCAAAGACGTCGATTTCGGCAAATACAAAGTGCCGCCAATTTTCTCGAATGGCAGATCGGTTTCACGACCTTGAATAAAAGAGCCGCATAACGCTGGCGATGCACCGAAGAAATACGGAATCATCCAACCAAAACGGTAATAGTTACGGATCAGCGCAAAGTAGGCATCAGACTTAGCATCTTGGCGGGCTTGTTCATCTTGCTCGCCGTATAGCGCATCCCAAAATGTCTCAGGGAACGAGAAGTTAAAATGCACACCTGAAATGATTTGCATCAGGCTGCCATAGCGGCGTTTTAGGCCTTCTCGGTACAGGGTTTTCATTTTTGCTGCATTCGAAGAGCCGTACTGAGCAAGCTGAATATCCTCTTCCGAGCCAACATAACATGGCATAGAAAGAGGCCACATCTTTTCTTCACCCATTTTTGTCTGCGTGAAGTGATGGATATCTTTCAGTTGTGCCATCAGTTCTGGAATTTCATGTGACACAGGAGTAATGAACTCTAACAATGATTCAGAAAAATCAGTCGTGATCCATTGGTTTGTGAACGCTGAGCCTAACCCCTCTGGATGAGGTGTTGTTGCTAGATGTCCATCCTGACGATAGCGCAAAGTTTCTCGCTCAACACCGCGTCCAAACTGCTTAAATACTTCGGGGTTTGATGCAACTTTTTTTAGTCGCGCAGCAAAATCAGTCAAAATGAGGTTCGCTTATATTGGGAGCAGGACACTTATCACAAAGGACAAGCGTAAGCTAAGTTATTGATATTTAATGCATCTAGATAAATAACCCACGAAAAGTCGCTTATCTAGATGAATAGCGGAGAAACGTTTCTCCGCTATTAAATGTGTACTCTATCGAATGATTTCAAGCTCTTCTACGTCTTTCCCCAACTTTTCTAATTGAGGACGCAGTGATTTAGCATCACCAACGACGATAATTTGATAGTCATTTGGATCAAACCACTTTTGAGCCAGTGCATTCAAAGTCTGCTTATCGACTTTTTCTACGATAGCGTTTCTTTGCTGCAAGTAATCTTGATCGAGGTTGTACTTAAGAATATCACTGATGAGTTCCGCTTTTTGTGTTGGCGTTTCATATTTCAGTGCATCTTTTTGACCGACCGCTTGACGCATAAATTTCATCTCTTCATCAGTAATTCCTGACTGCGAGTATTCATTTAGCTCATTTTCCATCTCAATGATAGAAGCAACCGTTGCATCCGCTCGTACTTGCGCGGTGAAAACAACCGAGCCAGTTTCTGGATTTCCAGAGAAGTAACCGTAAGCGCCGTATGTGTAACCCTTGTCTTCACGTAGGTTTTGGTTAATGCGGCTATTGAAGTTTCCAGCTAAGTTGAAGTTTGCCAGTTGGCTCAGGTAAAAATCGCCCGTTGCATCGTAAGGCATACCCTGACGAACCATCATGACCACACTTTGTGGTGCACCTGGTTTATCAACAAGATGGATCTTTTGCTCACCTAATGCAGCGATGCTTTGCGGTGCATACAATGGTGCAGCTTCATCCTGCCAGTTTTTCCAGAACGTCAGTTGCTGTTCAATTTCCTGTTGATCAATGTCACCAACAACGACGATTTGTGCACTTTGTGGCGTGTAATGCTTCGAGTAGAATTCACGGACATCATCCAACGTTAGTGCACTGACACCTGCTTGCGTGCCGTCTTTTGGTCGAGCAAAGACAGAGTCCCCATAGAGCACCTGGCGAGTCGCTTGTGATGCCATCCAACTTGGGTTTTGATGCTCATACACAAGGCCTTCTAGCGCTTGCATCTTCACTCGCTCAAAGTCTGCTTGCTTGAATGCAGGAGACAGCAACATCTCTTCGACAATTTTCAACGTCGGCTCTAAGTTCTTTTCTAAAGCAGAAACGCTGATGTTTGTTGTGTAGCCCGTTGCATTCACGGAGATGACACTACCTAGTTTATCGAGCTCAGCTTGAATCTCTTCGACACTACGTTTCGTTGTGCCTTCTTGCAACATTGCTGCGGTCAACTGGGCAAGACCTTCTTTGCCCTTTTCAACAAAACGTGTTCCCGCAGGTAAACTAAACTGCATCATGACCGTTGGTGTTTCATCGCTAACCGCACCAAGCAATTCCGAGCCATTATTGAAATGAAGCTCGTACAACTCAGGCATCGTCGCTTTCACTGGCTCCCCTACAGGCGGTTGCACAGAGCGATCGAAGTTATCGGTCGCACGACGATACGCCAATTGATCATCAGTGATCTTCTCGTATTCTGGTAGCGTACGCTTTGGCGTCACAAAGGTCGCTGGTTTTACGACAAGGTCAGTTTTTCCTTTTGGTACCACGCTTAGGGTCACTTTGTTCTTACCTTGGATAAAATCCGTATACGCTTTTTCTACCGATGCAGGCGTGACTGCGCGGATCTGCTCAAGCTGTTGCTCAAGACGGTCTGGATCGCCGAAGAATGTCTCGTTGGATGCCAACTGCGTTACTTTGCCTTTAACACTTTCTAATGCAAAAATAGCATCCGCTTCCGCCTTACCCTTCAATTGTTCAAGGCGATCTTCTGTCACGCCTTTTTCAGCAAACTGATTGAGTGACTGTAAAAGCTCGTCGTACAGTTTTGATAGATCGCCTTTGTCCCCAGAGTCACCCATTGCATAAACGTAAAAGTTACACGCCAGTTCTGCACAGTCATGGAATGAGCCCGCATCGACGGCTTTTTGAGTCTTGACTAAGTCTTGGTAGAGCACGCTGTTTGTACCGCCACCTAGCACTTCAGATAGCGTATCGAGAGACGCTTGGCTTTCTTCGCCGTTGTAAGTTGTTGGCCACGCGATCATCACCATCGGTTGTTGAATCCGATCTTCTAGCGTGATGTATTTGTCTTCTTGCAGTTTTGCAGGTTGTTTCGGCGCATTTTCAACCTCTGGCCCACGAGGAATCGAACCGAAGTACTTATTTACCCACTCAAGAGTTTGTTCAACGTCTAAGTCCCCACCGATAGTGATAGTCGCATTGTTTGGGCCATACCAACGTAAGAAAAACGCTTTGAGATCGTTCACATCAACACGATCAAGATCTTCAACATAACCAATAGTTTGCCACGAATACGGATGACCTTCAGGATATAGCGCTTCGGACATGCGCTCCCAAATTAAGCCATAAGGACGATTATCGTAACGCTGAGCTCGCTCATTTTTTACAGTAGAACGCTGAATTTCAAATTTGCGTTGAGAAACCGCATCCAGCAAAAAGCCCATACGGTCAGACTCTAACCACAGCATTTTCTCTAGCTGGTTAGCAGGGACAGTTTCAAAGTAGTTAGTACGATCGCGGTTTGTTGTACCATTTAACGTGCCGCCAGCCTCTGTGATTATTTTGAAGTGCTCTTGGTCACCAACGTTCTCTGAACCTTGGAACATCATGTGCTCAAAGAAATGCGCAAAACCAGACTTACCCACTTCTTCACGAGCTGAACCAACATGGTAAGTCACATCCACATGGACCAATGGGTCGGAATCTTCAGGAGCTAAGATCACCGTTAAGCCATTATCGAGTTTATACTTTTGGTATGGAATCTTAACTTTGCCTTCTTCCGCTTTCGATGACTCGACGAAAGTTACCCCTTTCGGCAGTGATGAAACTGGCGTATTTGATGCACAGCCCGTGATCACCAAAAGTGAACACGCGCCAACCCAAAACATCTTCATGTACTTTCCTTAAAATAATCCGAGATAGATGGCCGCAAGTAAGCTATACCTAGCAGCCTTTCCTAAAAATATTAAAATCACGCAAGGCAGAAACTTCATTCTCAGCCACCCTGCGGCTAAACACAGCGGGTCTCCAATCACAGGTAACCAGCTAAAAAACAATCCCCAATAGCCATACTTTGACAGCCACTTTAATGCGGTATGACCGTGCTTTTCTTCTTGCGCTTTGTTGGGAATCCACAAGCCAAGCCAATAATTTGTTAAGCCACCAAGCGTATTGCCGATAGTGGCGACCATAATAATTGACGAAACGGAATATTGATTTAATGAGAGAGTGGCAACTAAGCCCGCCTCAGAACCACCAGGTAACAAAGTGGCACTGAGAAAACCGGTCATGAAAAGCACCCATAATGCTGAATCTGAAAACCAAAGCGCTAAACTTTCAAAGCTCGTATTAAATGCTTCTAGCATGTCATATCAAGCAACACCTTGCCTCTGGTTCTTCCTGATTCAACTTGCTGGTGAGCAGCAATCACATCACTCATCGGATAAACCTGTTGAATTTCAGTCTTCAGTAAACCAACGCCAACCATGTACAACAAGGTATCTAATTGCGCTGGATCTGGCTCAACCAACATGCCGTTAGCCTCAAAGCCTAGGAGTTTGGCTTTTTCACAAATCAGCTCAGCTGTGATGGTTGGAACGGTTATGACTCTCGCACCGTCTTTCAGGCATTTAAGCGCATCTAACGCGGCATCTCCACCTACTAAATCAATCAAAACATCAACGTCTTCAACACGTTCTGACACTGGTGCAAATTGATAGTTCACTGCGTGAGCGCCAAGGGTAGCCAGGTAGTCTAAATTTCGTTCACTGCAGGTTGTAAAGACTTCCGCTTTAGTCGCGACCGCGATTTGTACCGCTAGGTGTCCAACGCCACCGGCTCCTGCGAGGATAAGTACGCGATCGTTTTCTGTCACATTGGCTTTGCTGAGTGCTTGTGCCGCAGTTTGGCCAGCCAACGGTAATGCTGCGGCAGCCTCTAAAGTAACTGAACTGGGAACATGACTTAACTCAGCTTCTGGAACACATACGTACTGACTGTACCCACCTCCTCGAACTGGGAAACCGATAAATCCAGCCACCTCATCACCATCATTAAAACGCGACGCCCCCTCTCCACAAGACACCACTTTTCCTGAGATGTCGTAACCTGGCACCCAAGGTAAATTATCTTTATTCTGCGCTGCTGCCCAACCGAGTCCGGCTCGAGTTTTAACATCAATAGGATTTACGCCTGAAAAAGCGACTTTTACTAAGACTTCACCAGGCTGTGGTGATGGTGTAGAAGCATGTTGAATCGCGAGTACGTTGGCATCACCAAATTCAGTGATAACGATCTGTTTGTGTTCCATAAACCATTCCCTGCAAGAAAACAAAAAGGGATGCGAAAGCATCCCTTTGACTATAAACCATTTTGTTCACCGAAGTTAATCGTGATTTTGTAAATTGGTTGATCATTCCATTTTCGGTAATGACTAGCCGACAAGTGCTAGCAAGATACCAGCGGCAACCGCTGAGCCCAATACACCAGCTACGTTTGGTCCCATCGCATGCATCAACAAGAAGTTTTGCGGGTTAGCTTGTAAGCCGACCTTGTTCACCACACGCGCGGCCATTGGTACCGCAGAAACGCCAGCCGCACCGATAAGTGGGTTGATGTCTTCTTTTGATAACTTGTTCAGCAACTTAGCCATTAGCACACCAGCACCCGTGCCAATACTAAACGCAACCGCACCAAGCCCTAAAATGCCTAATGTTTCTAAGTTCAGGAATTGATCCGCTTGCAGCTTCGAGCCAACCCCTAAGCCCAAGAAGATCGTCACGATGTTGATCAGCTCATTTTGTGCGGTTTTCGATAGACGATCGACCACACCCGCTTCACGCATTAAGTTACCAAGACAGAACATACCGACAAGAGGCGTTGCTGAAGGTAGGAAAAGAATCGTCATGAGTAATACTGCCATCGGGAACAATACCTTTTCCCATTTACCCACGTGACGCAGTTGCGCCATTTGAATCTCACGTTCTTCCTTAGTGGTTAGCGCCTTCATGATTGGCGGCTGAATGATTGGCACTAAAGCCATGTAGCTGTACGCGGCTACAGCAATCGCACCAAGCAGGTCTGGTGATAACTTACTTGCTAAGAAAATCGCCGTTGGGCCATCCGCACCACCGATGATAGCGATAGACGATGCATCCGCCATGGAGAACTCCATGCCAGGTACATAGTTGAGCAAAATAGCGCCAAACAGTGTCGCAAAAATACCAAACTGAGCTGCCGCACCTAGCCACAACGTTTTTGGGTTTGCGATCAAAGCACCAAAGTCGGTCATCGCACCCACACCCATGAAGATCAACAACGGGAACACACCCGATTCAATCCCAATGTAGTAAACGTAGTAGAGCAAGCCGCCAGGCTCAGTAAAGCCAGCATTTGGAATATTCGCCAAGATAGCACCAAAACCAATCGGCAATAACAGTAAAGGTTCAAAGCCTTTTTTGATTGCCAAAAACAGCAAGGTACAACCAACCAGCATCATACAGATTTGGCCGAACTCGAAGTTAGCGATCCCTGTTTCTGCCCAAAGGGTTAACAATCCGTCCATGATACTCCCTTACGCCAGGCTCAACAGAGGCGCACCTACTGTGACAGCATCGCCTTCTTTAACGTTCAACTCTTGAACCACACCACCACGCGCCGCACGCACTTCTGTTTCCATCTTCATTGCTTCAAGAATCAGTAGTACATCGCCTTCAGCCACTTCAGCGCCAGGCTGAACATTCACTTTAAAGATGTTACCGGCAAGAGGAGCAGGCACCGCTTCAGCAGAAGCGCTAGAAGGTGCGCTAGGTGCCGTCGATTTTGCAGGCGCCGCAGAAGGAGCGACAGAGGTTAGCTCGCCTTGAGGACCAACTTCCACCTCATACACCTGTCCGTCAACACGTACGCTATAAGTTTCTACGCCGCCAGTTGCTGGTTGCGCCGCAGGTACGGCAGGCTTCGCGGCTTCTAGCGTTGGTGCAGGTTCAAATGCTTCTGGGTTTTCACGATTCTTAAGGAACTTGAGACCAACTTGAGGGAAAAGCGCATAAGTAAGTACATCATCAACACGCTCACTTGCTAGCTTAATACCTTCTGAGTTCGCTTTCTCCATCAGATCAACAGTAAGCGTCTCCATTTCAGGCTCAAGCAAATCGGCAGGACGACAAGTAATAGGCTCTTTGCCATCAAGTACTTTAGCTTGCAGCTCTGCATTTAACTCGGCTGGCGCTTGACCGTATTCGCCTTTCAATAGACCAGCGGTTTCCTTAGTGATGCTCTTATAGCGCTCGCCAGTAAGCACGTTAATCACCGCTTGCGTCCCGACGATCTGCGAAGTTGGAGTCACCAATGGAATGAAACCAAGATCTTCGCGAACACGAGGGATCTCTTCTAAGACTTCATCAATGCGATCCGCCGCGCCCTGTTCTTTCAACTGGCCTTCCATGTTAGTCAGCATGCCGCCAGGCACTTGAGCAATCAGGATGCGAGAGTCTACACCTTTCAACTGACCTTCCCACTTCGCGTACTTCTTACGTACTTCACGGAAATACGCGGCGATAGGTTCTAGTTGCTCGAGCTTCAAATTCGTATCTCGCTCGGTTCCTTCTAGCATCGCGACTACCGTTTCCGTCGGTGTGTGACCATAGGTACAACTCATTGAAGAAATCGCTGTATCGAGAATATCAATACCAGCTTCAACTGCTTTTACCGCTGTCGCAGTAGACAAGCCTGTCGTCGCGTGACAATGAAGTGCTAATGGCACATCACAAGACGCTTTGATACGCGTGATAAGCTCTTCCGCTTCATAAGGCTTGAGTAAGCCAGACATATCTTTAATACACAGTGAATGACAACCTAAATCCTCTAGGCGTTTTGCCAAGTCAACCCAAGTGTCTGCGTTATGCACAGGGCTTGTTGTGTAAGACAGCGTACCTTGAGCATGTGCGCCAACATCGACCGTTGCTTTAACAGCCTTCTGGAAGTTTCGCACGTCATTCATTGCATCAAAGATACGGAATACGTCCATACCGTTAGCATGTGCGCGTTCAACGAACTTCTCTACTACGTCGTCGGCATAATGGCGGTATCCTAAAAGGTTTTGACCACGCAGTAGCATTTGCATTGGCGTATTAGGCATCGCTTTTTTCAGCTCACGTAAACGCTCCCAAGGGTCTTCCCCTAAGAATCGAATACAAGAATCAAACGTTGCGCCACCCCAAGTCTCTAGAGACCAGTAACCAACCTTATCCAACTCAGCTGCGATAGGCAGCATATCCTCAATACGCATACGCGTGGCAAATAGTGATTGATGGGCATCACGAAGGACCACATCTGTAATAGCTAGTGGTTTAGACATGCTCTTAAACTCCTTTTTAATCCTGGTTCGGCTACTTCGCGAATGAGGCGCGATGTTTATAAATCGCAGCCGAGATCGCCGCCACTACTTGTGGACTAACAGCTGAAGAGGTTGATTGAATATTAGTATTTGTTTTTGGTGCTGCGATCGGCTCTGGTACTTCTTCTGGTACCAATTTCGACATTAGCCGAACGAGATAAACAAGAATAGTGAGGAAAATAAATACGACCGCCATCCCCGTTAGCATCAGGGTGGCCGCATCTACTAGCAGGCTTCCTATATTAGTCATGTTGCTTCCTTTCTTTGTCATCCTGACAACGTGCAGGACTTTAATAGCGTCAAATCCCGACCAATGGATTATCTCGATTGGTTAAATTTTGTCAATTTTGTTTAAGGAAGGTTTGTAATAATCCTGATAAATGATTATTTATTCACTACCCAGATCACAGTTCATGACAAAATAATTACTGCGAATCTGCTATCTCCTTACGAACAGAGTAAAGGAGGACATAAATAAAAACTGCGATTTGGATTTCAAAACCAAATCGAGATTTACACATAAAAGCCAATAAAAACAAAAGGATGTCATTTAATAACAATTAATAAACAAATAAAAAACAAAGAAGTTACATTTAAACAATTGAAGTGAAAGAAACGGAAATCAATATACAGGAGAGATAGTAAGGATGGATTCACAAACTACAGCAGAAACTTTATTCCAAATTGCTTAGATAAGCACATATTCGCTTTTGGAAAAGAAGGGCATCGCCTCTAACGACTCAGGTTATAGTTCTAGATGTCCAGATACAAAAAAGCCTCGCAATTGCGAGGCTTTTTCAGTAAATGGCGCGTCCTGGAGGATTCGAATCTATCCAGCTGAGCTAAGGACGCGCAGATCTTCTTGCTAGGAAGTTGTGAAGCAAATCACATTCATTTCTTACGAAACAAAAAAAAGGCCATCGGGCCAGTCAATGAATGGCGGTGAAGGAGGGATTCGAACCCTCGATACGGGATAAACCGTATACTCCCTTAGCAGGGGAGCGCCTTCAGCCTCTCGGCCACCTCACCGTTTTCATTGTTATATCTCAGAAGAGATATGGCGCGTCCTGGAGGATTCGAACCTCCGACCGCTCTATCCAGCTGAGCTAAGGACGCACTTTTTTGTTGATTTCTCAACATTGCAAGAATGGCGGTGAGGGAGGGATTCGAACCCTCGATACGGGATAAACCGTATACTCCCTTAGCAGGGGAGCGCCTTCAGCCTCTCGGCCACCTCACCGTCTTGCGGAGGCACATATTACGTTTTACCGAAAATATGTCAAACACTTTCTTTGAAAAAATCCACGAAACTGACTTAACCGTTGCTGATTTAATCAAAGTGACTATTAAACGAACTTTACCACTCTATTATGATGAAAAAAAGAGAGTCTTCTCTGAAAAAAAGACATTTATTTTCAAACAACTTCCTGGTGTTCGATTCAACAATATTGACGGATTCACAGCCACAGTCAACACAATGGTTTCCGCAAATCTTCAAAAACATTAAAGACTAAAAAGGCCAACCCTTCGGTTAGCCTTTTTCATTCAAACTAAGCTCTGTAAACAGGAGCGACTTAGTAGTTACCTGAAGCAACGTTGCCATTGCCTTTTTCAGCTTGAATGCGCATGTAGATTTCTTCACGGTGAACTGAAACCTCTTTCGGAGCGTTAACGCCGATACGTACTTGGTTACCTTTCACACCTAGTACAGTTACAGTCACTTCATCACCAATCATCAGTGTTTCGCCTACGCGGCGAGTCAAAATTAGCATTCTTTGCTCCTTGAGTAATCTCTAAATTTTCTTGCTACAAAGCTATTATCCAACAAAAGTTATATTTTCGTAAACTACCTTGTTAGCGAAAATCAGCCTAAAAAGGCATGTTTTTGTTGAATGTTTAATGCTTCACTAGATGTAATGTAAGCATCATGCAGAATGTTTGCTGCTGTATCCACACATTCGGGTGCTAAAACTAGCATCATAGTGAGTGCATTCGTTGCGCTGAAATTGATCTCAATATCTCGCTTTGCCAACAAATCGCATGCGTGCTCTACCATTCCATTGGCCTCAAGCCCCACTGCGGTCAACAGGCTTACCACTTCACTATTACGGATTTTGTCGCTGAACACCAGATCGAACTTGGCACATGCATCTTGTTTTATCATGATACCTGCCCGTTCTGCTTCCTCGATCACATTCCAAATGTCTATACCCAACATCTGACATTGTTTTGTAGCACTAGATAAATGTTCTTTATCGACTTCAATAATGGCAAGGTCACGTTGAATGGCTATACCAGAGACGGCTTGATTGCCTGACTCCCCCTTTACCAAACTGCCTTCATTAACATCAAATGTCGAAAGCACGCGTAGTGGCACATTATTCTTCCATGCAAATTGCACTGAAGGTAAATGTAATACTTTTGCGCCTCGGCTTGCCATCGCTTCCATTGAAGGAAAATCGATAACCGCCAATTTGCGCGCATTTTTCACTACACGTGGGTCACAAGTATAAATACCATCAACGTCGGTAAAGATTTGACACTCGTCAGCGCGCAATGCGCCCGCCAGTGCCACAGCGCTCGTATCTGAGCCACCTCGACCTAATGTGGTGATATCCCCGTTCTCATTCACACCTTGAAAGCCCGCAACAATCACGATTTGGTCTTGCTCAAGCAATCCCATAATTGTCGTGGTATCAATGTGTTTAATCGTTGCGTCATTGTGTTGATTATCCGTCACAATATTCGCCTGTGCTCCGGTAAGCGAGCGCGCAGCATGACCCATTTTATTCAAAGTCATGGCTAACAGTGCCATTGACACTTGCTCACCAGCAGAGAGCAAAACATCAAGTTCTCGAGCTGTAGGTACGCTATCTATCTGTTTAGCGAGATCCATCAGTCTGTTTGTTTCGCCTGACATTGCAGACACGACAACAACAACTTGATTGCCATCATTTTTCGCCTTAATGATGTGTTCAGCGACTTGGTGGATTCTTTCAATTGAACCCACAGAGGTTCCGCCAAACTTTTGCACGATAAGGGGCTTTTTCACCAGTCTTCACCTTCCCAAGACCGAAGTCTCTTTAGAACTGCTTACATCTTAAATATTTCCTTTGAGAAAAATTATATAAGCAGTAGTTACAACAAAAACCAAGCAGCTTAAATGACTCGGTTAACTTTTGGTCAATTAAACCACTTGGTTGACTAAAAAAAATTACGCTCAATCAAAGAAACTTGATTGAGCGTAATTTTATTAGTTAAGAGCTTATAAACGCTCTTCTAGCCAAGGCTGAACTGTTTTGATTGCCTCTGGTAGTGCTGAAACATCAGTACCACCGGCTTGAGCCATGTCTGGACGACCACCGCCCTTACCACCGACTTGCTCTGCAACCATTTTAACCAGATCACCTGCTTTTACTTTACCAGTGAGATCTTTAGTCACACCAGCAATCAAGCCAACCTTGTCACCCGTTACGTTTGCAAGCAGTACAACACCAGAACCCATTTGATTCTTGATGTCATCAACCATGGTACGTAGGTTCTTGCTATCAGCACCTTCAAGAGCCGCAACTAGAACTTTTGTGCCATTTACTTCAACCGCTTTGCCCATGATGTTAGCGCTTTCTGCGGCCGCCATCTTATCTTTTAGCTTCTGCACTTCTTTCTCTAGTGCTTTTGCTTTCTGTGCAGATTCTGCCAGTTTCTCTTCGTACTTCGCATTTTGAGCTTCAATGGCGTCTAATGCCGCCTCGCCTGTTACCGCTTCAATACGACGAATACCGGCTGCAATACCGCTTTCTGATGTAATTTTGAATAGACCAATATCACCCGTGCTTGATGCGTGAATACCACCACAAAGCTCAGTAGAGAAGTCGCCCATAGACAGCACGCGAACTTCGTCATCGTACTTCTCACCAAACAATGCCATTGCGCCTTTCTTCTTAGCAGACTCAATGTCCATCACATTGGTTTCAATCGTGTGGTTACGACGAATTTGTGCGTTTACTAGACGCTCAACTTCTTTCAGTTCTGCTGCAGTTACTGCCTCTAGGTGTGAGAAGTCGAAACGTAGGCTGTCAGCTTTCACTAGTGAGCCTTTCTGAGTTACGTGTTCACCAAGAACTTGGCGTAGTGCTGCGTGTAGCAAGTGCGTTGCTGAGTGGTTTAGAGAGATAGCTGCGCGACGCTCTGCGTCAACGATAGTTGCTACTTCGTCGCCTTTCGCTAGAACGCCTTCTGCCATTACACCGTGGTGTGCAATTGCGTTACCTAGTTTTTGAGTGTCCTCAACGCGGAATACACCAGATTCAGTACGGATTTCACCCGCGTCACCACACTGACCGCCTGACTCTGCGTAGAATGGCGTTTCACCAAGCACGATGATGGCTTTGTCGCCTGCAGATAGTGAGTCTACTTCGTTGCCTTCAACGAACATCGCAGCGACTGAACTAGAACCTTTAGTACCTGTGTAACCACAGAATTCTGTTTGCGTATCAACTTTGATTGCTGCGTTATAATCTGTACCGAATTGACCAGCTTCACGCGCACGTTGACGCTGCTCTTCCATCGCTTTTTCGAAACCCTCTTCGTCGATCGCGAACTCACGCTCACGTGCAACGTCGTTAGTGAGGTCTGCTGGGAAGCCGTAAGTATCGTAAAGCTTGAATACCGTTTCGCCGTCTAGCACTTTGCCATCTAGGTTATCTAATGCTTCGTTAAGAATTACCATACCGCGCTCAAGTGTACGACCGAAGTTTTCTTCTTCGATACGCAGCACTTTTTCAACCACTGCTTGTTGACGCTTCAGCTCTTCACCAGCTGTACCCATCACTTCTGCTAATACGCCAACAAGCTTATAGAAGAATGCACCTTGTGCACCTAGCTTGTTACCATGACGTACGGCACGACGAATGATACGACGTAGTACGTAACCACGACCTTCATTTGAAGGCATCACACCATCAACAATCAAGAATGAACATGAACGGATGTGGTCAGCAATAACGCGTAGCGATTGGTTCGATAGATCTTCATAACCAATGACTTCAGCCGCTGCTTTGATAAGAGTTTGGAATACATCGATTTCGTAGTTTGAGTGAACGCCTTGCATGATTGCAGAGATACGCTCGATACCCATACCAGTATCTACCGATGGTTTTGGTAGCGGTTCCATAGTGCCGTCTGCGTGACGGTTGAACTGCATGAATACGTTGTTCCAGATCTCGATGAAACGGTCACCGTCTTCTTCAGGCGTGCCAGGACGACCACCCCAGATATGTTCACCGTGATCGTAGAAGATTTCAGTACATGGACCACAAGGACCAGTGTCGCCCATTTGCCAGAAGTTATCAGACTCGTAAGGCTTGCCACCTTCTTTGTCACCAATGCGCACGATACGATCAGCAGGCACGCCAACTTTTTTGTTCCAGATGTCGAATGCTTCGTCATCGGTTTCGTAAACGGTTACCAATAGACGATCCGCAGGCAGTTTAAGAACTTCGGTTAGGAATTCCCAAGCAAATGAAATCGCATCTTCTTTGAAATAGTCGCCAAAGCTGAAGTTGCCTAGCATTTCAAAGAATGTGTGGTGACGAGCGGTAAAGCCAACATTTTCCAGGTCGTTGTGTTTACCACCAGCACGTACACAACGTTGAGCCGTAGTCGCTCGAGTATAGGCTCGTTTTTCTAAGCCTAAGAAACAATCTTTAAATTGGTTCATACCTGCGTTTGTGAACAGCAGGGTTGGGTCGTTATGTGGAACTAACGATGAACTTTCTACGATTTGGTGTCCTTTGCTTTCAAAGAACTTGAGGAACGCGTTACGAACCTCGTCAGTGCTCATGTACATGCAGCTCTTCCTGAAAATAGTCGAGTTAGAATTTTGCCGTATTGTAGATCATGCAAACAGCTGAGACTAGTTTTCTTGAGGAAAAGAGGGAGTAGAAGAAAAAATTTGAAGCAAAACAAAAATCAGCGCAATTAGATCAACGCTAATCTTGGTCTTCAAAGGCAAGCGCATAGCTAATTTGGTCGAAACTGTAGCCTCGGTATTGTAGAAAACGGACTTGTTTCGCGTATTCTTTTTGGTCCTTGGCTTTGACACCTTTGAATTTCTTTTCTGCCGCCTGCTTAGCAAGTTCAAACCAGTCTTGCGGTTCTTCAGCCATGGCTTGCTCAATCACCGATTCCGCAACACGTTTCTGGTTTAACTCTTGGCGAATTCGACGCTCTCCATGTCCTTTGTATACATGCTGCCGAATTTGGCTCTTCGCATAACGTAAATCATCTAAATAGTTATGGTCTAAGCAAAAATTAATCGCGATTTCGATGTCTGATGCTTCATAGCCTTTCATCGACAATTTTTGGTACAGCTCATACTGACCATGATCGCGACGGCTAAGCAGTTGGATAGCCGCCTCTTTGCTCGATAATGTTGGTGCCTGGCGCTTTTGGTACATGGTGATCCTAAAAGTATTTTTGCTGTACAGACTCTCAATGGCCTTTGTGATGATTCGATTTTTGATGTCAATAGATACAACAAAGCCCCGCATTGCAGGGCTTTATCACTTTTTAATCTGTGAAGGGATTAAAACTCTTCAGCTTGCTCAGGCGCCTCGCCTGCTTCAGGAGCTTCCGCAAGGGCTGGCGCTAACAACATTTCACGCAATTTAGTATCGATGGTTTTAGCCACTTCAGGATGCTCACGTAGGTAGTTGCACGCGTTCGCTTTACCTTGACCAATCTTATCGCCTTGGTAGCTGTACCAAGCACCAGCTTTTTCAACCAGTTTGTGCTTCACGCCTAGATCTACCAGCTCACCTTCGCGGTTAAAGCCTTGGCCGTACATGATTTGCGTATTGGCTTCTTTAAACGGTGCAGCAATCTTGTTCTTAACCACTTTGATGCGCGTTTCGTTACCAACGACTTCGTCACCTTCTTTGATTGCGCCAGTACGACGAATATCAAGACGAACAGAAGCGTAGAATTTAAGTGCGTTACCACCCGTGGTCGTTTCTGGGTTACCGAACATCACACCAATCTTCATACGGATTTGGTTGATGAAGATACACATACAGTTAGACTGTTTTAGGTTACCTGTTAGCTTACGCATCGCTTGAGAAAGCATACGTGCTTGCAAACCCATGTGGCTGTCGCCCATTTCGCCTTCAATTTCTGCTTTTGGTGTTAGCGCCGCAACTGAGTCAACAACCATTACGTCGATAGCGCCAGAGCGAGCTAGTGCATCACAAATCTCTAGTGCTTGCTCACCAGTGTCTGGCTGAGAAACCAAGAGCGCATCGATATCAACACCAAGTTTCTTCGCGTAGACAGGATCCAGAGCGTGCTCTGCATCGATAAACGCACAAGTTTTACCTTCACGTTGCGCAGCAGCGATAAGCTCAAGCGTTAGCGTTGTTTTACCTGAAGATTCTGGACCGTAGACTTCTACGATACGACCCATTGGCAGACCACCTGCACCCAAAGCGATATCAAGAGAAAGAGAGCCTGTTGAGATGGTTTCTACGTCCATTGCGCGGTTATCACCAAGGCGCATGATAGAGCCTTTACCGAATTGCTTTTCAATTTGACCTAGCGCAGCGGCGAGCGCTTTCTGTTTGTTCTCGTCCATTACTTTCTCCGATTTATTCATCTTCTTTGGGCGACGAATAGTAATTCATTTTTCTTAAGCAGCTAACCTGCTCAGCAATGAAAGTTATTATACTGTTGATTCATACAGTGTCTATACCTGTATAGAAAAAATTTAGTTCACTGCTTCTAAGGATTTGCTCTAGCCCTTATCAATTCTGGGCTAAGACAGTGTAAGAAATTCTAAATTAAATGTTGATGCAATCGAGTCAATGCATGCATTACCGCTTGTTGACGAACTTCCGCCCTGTCACCAGAAAAATGCATGGTCTCAACAAAGAGCCAGTCGTGCTTATCCGCAAAAGCAAAGCAGACGGTTCCAACCGGCTTTTCATCACTGCCTCCCCCCGGTCCAGCAACACCACTGATGGAAACCCCAATAGTGGCATTCGAGTGTTGAAGCGCACCTTGCACCATTTCAATCACAACGGGCTCACTCACGGCACCATGTTCCTCTAAGGTTTCCGCTCTCACACCCAGCATTTCCATTTTGGCTTCGTTGCTGTAAGTAACAAAAGCTCTATCTAACCAACCTGAGCTACCTGCAATATCTGTAATAGCGGTCGCAACACCGCCACCCGTGCATGATTCTGCCGTCGTTAAAACATGCCCGTGTTTAGCCAATAATGCGCCTAAATCTGCGCTCAATTTTGTTGTTTTTTCCATAGCCAAAATGCCCTTTGTCTCTTTTTACTTGATAGGGATTCACGTATCCTAAGCCGCTACGGAAATAAACAAAAGAACTTACCTGTGAAAGCTGAACAAAAACACACTCCGATGATGCAGCAATACCTCAAGCTAAAAGCTGAGAACCCTGAGATTTTGCTGTTCTACCGCATGGGCGATTTCTACGAACTCTTTTACGATGATGCAAAGCGAGCGTCCCAACTGCTTGATATTTCGCTAACTAAGCGCGGTTCGTCAGCTGGAGAGCCTATTCCTATGGCGGGAGTGCCATTTCACGCAGTAGAAGGCTATCTAGCAAAACTTGTTCAGCTTGGTGAATCAGTCGCAATCTGCGAACAAATTGGCGATCCAGCCACCAGCAAAGGTCCGGTAGAACGTAAAGTTGTGCGTATCGTGACACCAGGTACTGTGACGGATGAAGCACTGCTTTCTGAGCGTGTCGATAACTTAATCGCAGCCATTTACCATCACAACGGTAAGTTCGGTTATGCGACGCTGGATGTCACTTCTGGTCGCTTCCAACTGACAGAACCAGAAACCGAAGAAGCGATGACAGCCGAGCTTCAGCGTACCGCACCACGTGAGCTACTATTCCCAGAAGATTTTGAACCTGTACATTTAATGGCGAGCCGCAACGGTAACCGTCGTCGCCCAGTATGGGAGTTTGAGCTTGATACGGCTAAGCAACAACTCAATCAACAGTTTGGTACTAAAGATCTGGTTGGTTTTGGCGTAGAACATGCGTCCTTAGGGTTATGTGCTGCTGGTTGTTTGATCCAGTATGTGAAAGATACGCAACGCACTGCTTTGCCTCATATTCGCTCTTTAACGTTTGATCATCAGGACCAATCCGTCATCCTTGATGCCGCTACCCGACGCAACCTGGAAATTACTCAAAATCTAGCAGGTGGAACCGATAACACACTCGCTGCGGTACTCGACCATTGTGCGACGCCGATGGGCAGCCGAATGCTGAAGCGTTGGTTACATCAGCCTATGCGTTGCATTGAAACGTTAAACAATCGTCTTGATGCGATTGGTGAGATTAAAGAACAAGCGCTGTTTGCCGATCTTCAACCAACGTTAAAACAAATTGGTGATATTGAACGTATCTTAGCACGCCTTGCACTGCGCTCTGCTCGCCCTCGCGATATGGCTAGACTTCGCAATGCCATGCAGCAGCTACCAGAGCTAGAATCTGTAACCGCTTCTTTGACCCATCCATATCTAGCAAAACTGGCGCAATACGCAGCTCCGATTGACGAAGTATGTGATCTGTTAGAGCGTGCAATTAAAGAAAATCCGCCAGTTGTTATTCGTGATGGTGGTGTGATCGCTGAAGGCTATAATGCCGAGCTCGATGAATGGCGCAAATTAGCAGACGGTGCAACAGAATACCTTGAGCAGCTTGAGCGAGATGAGCGTGAACGACACGGCATCGATACGCTTAAAGTCGGCTACAACAACGTACATGGCTTCTTTATTCAAGTGAGCCGTGGCCAGAGCCATTTGGTTCCACCGCACTATGTACGTCGCCAAACACTAAAAAATGCCGAACGCTATATCATCCCAGAGCTTAAAGAGCACGAAGACAAAGTACTTAACTCGAAATCGAAAGCGCTGGCACTTGAAAAGCAGCTGTGGGAAGAACTGTTTGATCTATTGATGCCAAATCTGGAGAAGCTGCAGAATTTAGCTTCTGCTCTGTCTCAACTCGATGTACTACAAAACCTAGCAGAGCGTGCAGATTCGTTGGATTACTGCCGACCAACGCTTGTGAAAGACGCTGGCATTCACATTCAAGCGGGTCGTCACCCAGTCGTAGAGCAAGTAACAACAGAACCGTTCATCGCGAACCCAATAGAGCTTAACCCAGCACGTAAAATGTTAATCATCACCGGTCCAAACATGGGTGGTAAATCCACCTACATGCGTCAAACTGCGCTGATTGCATTGATGGCGCATATCGGCTCTTATGTACCTGCAGAATCTGCACAAATTGGTTCTTTAGATCGTATATTTACTCGTATTGGTGCGTCAGATGATCTTGCATCTGGTCGTTCAACCTTCATGGTAGAAATGACGGAAACCGCTAATATTCTGCACAATGCGACTAAAAACAGTTTAGTGCTAATGGATGAAATCGGTCGCGGTACCAGTACTTACGATGGCCTATCTTTAGCTTGGGCAAGTGCGGAATGGCTCGCAACACAAATTGGTGCGATGACACTATTTGCAACTCACTACTTCGAATTGACAGAGTTGCCAAACCAACTGCCAAACTTAGCGAACGTTCACTTGGATGCCGTAGAGCATGGAGACAGCATTGCCTTTATGCACGCAGTTCAAGAAGGTGCGGCAAGTAAGTCTTACGGCCTAGCTGTTGCGGGCTTAGCAGGTGTACCAAAAACGGTTATCAAAAATGCGCGTAACAAGCTATCTCAGCTAGAGCAACTAGGGCAAAACAGTGACGCACCACGTCCAAGTGCAGTAGATGTGGCTAACCAATTGAGTCTAATTCCAGAACCTAGCGAGATCGAACAAGCCTTATCTGGTATTGATCCTGATGATTTGACTCCACGCCAAGCACTTGAAGAGTTGTATCGTTTGAAGAAGATGCTTTAAATCGATTCACTTAAGCGAGCACAAAAGAAAAAAGGCTATGGATAACCATAGCCTTTTGCATATCTACTGAAGTACGGATTATTTAATCATCTTCGACGTTAAATAAGTTTTCCATATTCAAACCTTGCTTGATTAAAACCTCACGAAGACGACGTAAACCTTCTACTTGGATTTGACGTACACGCTCACGTGTCAAACCAATCTCTCGACCAACTTCTTCAAGCGTCGAAGGCTCATAGCCTAGAAGACCAAAACGTCGTGCAAGTACTTCTTTCTGTTTTGGATTCAACTCTTCTAACCAATGAATCAGCGATGATTTGATATCGTCATCTTGAGTCGAGACTTCTGGATCGGAGTTGTTTGCGTCGGGAATAATATCCAACAGCGCTTTTTCACCGTCACCACCGATTGGTGTGTCGACAGAGCTAATACGCTCGTTAAGGCGTAGCATTTTGCTTACATCTTCGACTGGAATATCTAACTGAGCAGCAATTTCTTCTGCGGTAGGTTCGTGATCGAGCTTCTGAGAAAGTTCACGCGCAGTACGCAGATAAATGTTCAGCTCTTTCACGACATGAATAGGTAGACGGATCGTACGAGTTTGGTTCATCAACGCACGTTCGATCGTTTGTCGGATCCACCAAGTCGCATAAGTAGAGAAGCGAAAACCACGCTCTGGATCGAACTTCTCGACCGCACGGATCAAACCAAGGTTACCTTCTTCAATCAGATCGAGTAGTGCTAGGCCGCGATTACTGTATCGACGAGAGATCTTGACCACCAAACGTAGGTTACTTTCGATCATACGTTTACGTGCCGCTTCGTCGCCACGCAGAGCTCGTCGAGCATAAAGCACTTCTTCTTCGGCAGTAAGTAGAGGTGAGAAGCCAATTTCACCTAGATACAACTGAGTTGCGTCTAAGCTTTTACTGCTCGCGTCAAATTCTTCACGCGCAGCCGTTTTGCTTTCTGTGGATGATGATTTTTCGAGTTCGTTATCAATGGTCTTCACTGACGCATTGTCAAATGCAAACTCTTCAACTTTGGTTACTGTGTTGCTGATACTCATAACGCCTCCCCCTGGCGAGTTAGCAAGACATGACAACTCAATATGTCGCTAAATGATGTCGCAAGTTGTTTTTCAAAGTTTTAAGGCAAATAGCGTTTTGGATTCACCGATTTACCTTGATAGCGAATTTCAAAGTGTAGCTTGACTGATTTAGCACCGGAACTACCCATGGTGGCGATTTTCTGTCCGCTTTTTACACTTTGTCCTTCTGATACCAGCAGTTTGTCATTATGTGCATAGGCGCTTAAATAATTGTCGTTATGCTTTACTATAATTAAGTTGCCATAACCTCGTAGCGCATTGCCTGAATAAACAACGGTGCCGGCTGCGGTTGAAACGATAGGTTGACCACGCTGTCCTGCGATGTCGATACCTTTATTTCCCTGTTCTCCCGCCGAAAAGTTCTTGATTACTCTCCCTTTTGTCGGCCACAACCACTTAGAAACTTTATCACTCTTCGCCGTGGTAACTGGCGCTTTTTGCTTCACTTTTTGGTTATCTTTTGAACCAACATACTCCTTTGTTTTCGATTGTTCAACCTTCTTTGGAGGCTGTTTTTGTACGACTTTAGGCTTAGTCTCTGTAGGTTTTTGACTAGAGTTTTTACTTGAAGTTTTCGGTTTAGAGGCTGTTGATGTTTTCGTCACTGGGGCTGGTGGCGTCGTAACAACAGGAACCACAACGGGTTCAACTTTTTGGCCATATTTAGGGGCGACATATTTCGGAGCCCAAAGTTTTAGCCTCTGTCCAGGGTAGATGGTGTAAGGCTGAGTTAACTCATTGTAACGGACAAGATCATTTACATCTTTATCTGTGACATAAGCTATGAAGTAAAGTGTATCGCCTTTTTTTACCTCATAATAACTCCCTCTGTAACTTCCTCTTTCAAGGCTTGAATAGTCTTTCTTTAAGCTAGAGACAGGTGCAGGAGAATGCGCTGCACAACCAACTAGTCCTGCAGCAAACACAAAGCTAATACCAATATGACGTAATAACTTACTCACCTATCCCTAACCCTTAAGCTAAATCACCCGCAACCAGAGGTACAAATCGAACCATTTCCACAACAGTAGAGAGATATTCATCTCCCTTACGTTCAATTTTTAGTAACTGTTGCTCCTTATCTCCAACAGGAATCACCATCTTACCGCCATCTTTTAATTGTGCGAGAAGTGCTTGGGGGATCACTTCTGCAGCTGCAGTAACAATGATGGCATCGAAAGGACCACGAGCTTCCCAGCCTTGCCATCCATCAGCATGCTTGGTTGAAACATTGTAGATATCCAATTGTTTCAGACGGCGTTTTGCTTCCCATTGCAACGATTTAATTCGCTCAACGGAGTATACATGGTCAACAATTTGCGCCAGTACTGCGGTTTGATAACCGGAACCCGTTCCGATTTCCAGTACGTGACTCGTTGGCTCTAGTTCGAGTAACTCGGTCATACGAGCGACAATATAAGGTTGAGAAATAGTTTGTCCCTGACCAATCGGTAACGCATTGTTATCGTAGGCTTGGTGCATCATCGCTTGAGAGACAAAGCTTTCTCGTGGTAAGCGTTGGATAGCATCCAGAACTCTTTGGTCTTTGATGCCACTGGAGATAAGAAACGCTATCAACCTGTCAGCATGTGGGTTACTCATTACTTCTCTTCCTTTAACCAACTATTCATTGCACGCAGCGACTCATGAGCAGTGAGATCAACTTGCAGAGGCGTCATTGAAACTCGACCATGTTCAATCGCATAAAAGTCGGTGCCCTCCCCCGCGTCTTGCTCTTTTCCTGGAGGCCCTAGCCAATAAATATCATGACCTCTCGGATCTTTCTGCTTAATCATATTCTCTGCGTGATGACGCGCACCTAAACGCGTGACTTCGATTTCGCCCAGGTTTTCTGCTGGTAAGTCAGGCACGTTTACGTTCAATAACCGATTCGTTGGAATCGGAGACGCTAAATGCTGTTGCACAATTTGACGTGCAATTTTTGCGGCAGATTCGAAATGACGCTTACCCACCAGCGAAAAAGCAACCGACTGAACACCAAGGAAATGCCCTTCCATTGCTGCAGCTACCGTTCCTGAGTAAAGAACATCATCACCCAAATTTGCACCATGGTTGATGCCTGATAAAACAAGATCGGGCAAATCATCTTTCATCAGCTCATTCAGCGCGAAATGTACACAATCTGTAGGCGTTCCTTGCACTGAATAGATATTTGGGGCAATTTCAGTTACGCGTAATGGTTGCTCTAGTGTCAGTGAGTTCGAAGCACCTGAACGATTTCGGTCGGGTGCGACAATGGTCACTTCAGCGATATCTCGCAACTCATCAGCAAGTGCATGAATCCCTTGCGCATGTACGCCATCGTCATTGCTGATTAAGACTCTTAGGGGCTTCGCGTTTAGTGAATCCTGTTCCATTAGTATTCTCTTTCTACTTCAACCTCATTAACTAACTCACGAACGATAGAGGTTGCAAAAGATCCCGCATCCAGTGAGAAAGTCAGCGTAATGTTGTTACCTTCAACCGCCCAAGCTAAGTCTTTTGGTTTAAGTGCAATATCTCGACGGTCATGACGCATACGATTCCCGCGAATCAATGCCATGAGATCAGGCTCTTCATCTAAAAACGGTTGCTCTAATGCCAAAGCCTCAGCTTGAGTAGGCAGTGCATTATCGCCAGCAAGCGCAGCGGTAATTGCCACTTCACCTGCAGCAAATTGTGCTTGTAGATCTGCGATATTGCTTGCATCAACCAACTGAGTGCCAGAACTTGTCTGTGCAATATCACCATCGATGAATTTATCAAACACACCACTTTCTAGACGAGCAGAAACGATACGGTTGAAGATCCACGAACGCGCCGCTGATAAATACATGCTGCGCTTATTTTGATTACGGGTACGAACGTTTTCGCGTCCCCATCGACGTGCTTCTTCAAGGTTGTTGCCATCATTGCCAAAACGCTGACTACCAAAGTAGTTTGGCACACCAACTTGTTTCACTTTTTCAAGGCGTTGCTCTACATCTTCAACGTCAGTCACTTCAGACAAAGTGACAACAAACTCGTTCCCTATTAAGTCTCCAGGACGCAGTTTTTTGTTGTGTCGATCAGTCGCTAAGATCTCAATACTCGGATATTGAGCTAGGAATGCCGAGAAATCCGGCGTTTCCCCTTTCGGTAAATGGACACTCAGCCACTGTTCCGTCACGGCATGGCGGTCTTTAAGTCCTGCCCAGCTAACGTCTTTCGACTTTACGCCACAAGCTTTCGCCAGCTCATTCGCAACAAAACTGGTATTTTCCCCAGTTTTTCGAATGCGCACCATTAGGTGCTCGCCTTCGCCCGTAAAGGCAAAACCTAAATCCTCACGAACCTGAAAATGTTCTGGTTGCGCTTTGATTTTTGCCGATGCAACAGGCTTACCCGTTAGATAAGCCAATGAAGATAAAATATCTGACATGATGTTTTTCCGCTGTTTACACAGCATTAAGGAGCAAGTTGGTTAATTATTGCTTGAACAGAAGCACCACGGCTTCCGTTGCAATGCCTTCTTTGCGTCCAGTAAAACCGAGACGCTCTGTCGTCGTCGCTTTTACGTTAATGTTACTAATATCGGTTTCTAGGTCTTCCGCAATCGCCGCACACATCGCGTCAATATGAGGTGCCATCTTAGGTGCTTGTGCCATGATGGTGACATCGGCATTACCAAGGCGGTAGCCTTGCTCTTTGACACGACGATAAACGTCCTTCAACAATTCGCGGCTATTTGCCCCTTTCCATTTATCGTCGGTATCCGGGAAGTGACGACCAATATCACCCGCAGCAATCGCCCCGAGTAGCGCATCAGTCAAAGCATGAAGAGCAACATCACCATCTGAGTGGGCTACTAAGCCCTGCTCGTAAGGGATAGCAACACCACCGATAATGACCGGGCCTTCACCACCAAATTTATGCACGTCAAAACCGTGACCAATTCGAATCATTTTTTATCCTTTCTTTTTTAGCCGCGCTCACGGCTCAGATAAAACTCGGCTAACGCGAGATCTTCTGGCTGAGTAATTTTTATGTTATTCGCATTACCCTGGACTAAAGCAGGCGTTTCGCCCAACCACTCTAAAGCCGATGCTTCATCCGTGATGGCTACGCCTTGTTCTAATGCGTCAGCCAGTGCTCGAGTCAGTTGTTGAGTTTTAAACATTTGTGGAGTTAATGCATGCCACAATGCTTCTCTCTCTACCGTATGACCGATATCTTGTGCTGCATTTGCTCGCTTCATTGTGTCTCTCACTGGAGATGCGAGGATGCCACCCGTTGGGTGAGCGCAGCAAACATCAATCAAACGGTCAATGTCGGATGTTAATACACATGGCCTTGCAGCGTCGTGGACCAATACCCACTCGCTTTCCAGATGTTCATTGACATAGTTTAGCCCTGAAAGTACGGAATCAGCGCGCTCTTTGCCACCCGCGACTTGAATTACATCGGGATGGTTCGCGATGGTTAACTCAGGGAAATAAGGGTCACCTCCGGTAATGGCGACAACCACTTTCGAAATTCGTGGGTGCGACAGCAACTTTTCTACAGTGTGTTCCAGCACCGATTTTCCGTCGATCAATAAATATTGCTTAGGGCGGTCAGCCTTCATTCGACTACCGACACCGGCAGCGGGAACAATTGCGACATGCGATGAGTTCACATCCAACATTTTAATGATTTTCCTCACCTATAATGCGGTAGAAAGTCTCGCCATCTTTAACTAAACCAAGCTCATGACGCGCACGTTCTTCAATCGCATCAAGACCTTGCCTTAAGTCATCAATCTCAGCAAACATTTCATTATTGCGAGCTTGTAGCTTGCTGTTCACTTGTTGCTGAACTTCAATTTCATCTTTTACTGTGTAGTAGTCAGACACTCCATTTTTACCAAACCATAGAGTGTATTGAAGCAAGCCAAACAGTAGCGTAAGGGCTATAACAAAGATTCGCATATCGCTGCTAACATTCTGTACCGGAAGGAATTAGATAAGGTGACATATATAGCATAAATGCGAGGTTGCCTCTAGGGGAGAAAGGGAGACTCACACGCTCCTTACAAGAAATAAGCAGCAAAATGAAACAAAGACATATGAAGCTATTCTTAGCACTCACCAAAGTAAGACCAAGAAATACAAGCCTATAGATACAAAAACACCCCGCAAAATCAGGGTATTTCAAAGCTTCAATCTAAGCGGTTAATCCAATGAAGAACTAAGCTTGAACTTCTTTAAGACCGCTTCTTTGAAACATGGAGGAGCGTGCTCATCGCTCTTAAATAAAAAACGCCCCACCGAAGTGGAGCGTTTCTAGAAAGCTATTTAGCTAAACTTATTCAATTAAGAATTAAGCTTGACCTTTAACTTCTTTAAGACCGTTGAAAGGAGCGCGCTCACCTAGAGCCTCCTCGATACGGATTAGTTGGTTGTACTTAGCAACACGGTCAGAACGGCTCATAGAACCAGTTTTGATTTGACCTGCAGCAGTACCTACCGCTAGATCAGCGATAGTTGCATCTTCAGTTTCGCCAGAACGGTGAGAGATTACTGCTGTGTAACCTGCGTCTTTAGCCATCTTGATTGCAGCTAGAGTCTCAGTTAGAGAACCGATTTGGTTGAACTTGATAAGGATAGAGTTAGCTACACCTTTCTCGATACCTTCAGCAAGGATCTTAGTGTTAGTAACGAATAGGTCGTCACCCACTAGTTGAAGCTTGTCACCTAGTAGTTCAGTTTGGTGCTTGAAGCCATCCCAGTCAGACTCGTCTAGACCGTCTTCGATAGAAACGATTGGGAATTGGTTAGCTAGCTCAGCTAGGTAGTGGTTGAACTCTTCAGAAGTGAAAGTTTTACCTTCGCCTTTCATGTTGTAGATGCCAGCTTCTTTGTCGAAGAACTCAGATGCTGCACAGTCCATAGCTAGAGTAACGTCTTTACCTAGTTCGTAACCAGCAGCTGCAACAGCTTCTGCGATAACTTCTAGAGCTTCAGCGTTAGATTTAAGGTTAGGAGCGAAACCACCTTCGTCACCAACTGCAGTGCTGTAGCCTTTAGACTTAAGAACTTTAGCTAGGTTGTGGAATACTTCTGCACCGATACGTAGACCTTCTTTAAGAGTCTTAGCACCAACTGGTTGGATCATGAACTCTTGGATGTCAACGTTGTTGTCTGCGTGCTCACCACCGTTGATGATGTTCATCATTGGTAGAGGCATAGAGAACTGACCAGCTGTACCGTTTAGTTCAGCGATGTGCTCGTATAGAGGCATGCCTTTAGCTGCAGCAGCAGCTTTAGCGTTTGCTAGAGAAACAGCTAGGATAGCGTTAGCACCGAATTTAGATTTGTTTTCAGTGCCGTCTAGTTCGATCATTACTGCGTCGATTGCAGCTTGGTCTTTAGCGTCTTTGCCAACTAGAGCTTCAGCGATTGGGCCGTTTACAGCTTCAACTGCTTTAAGAACACCTTTACCTAGGAAACGTGCTTTGTCACCGTCACGTAGCTCAAGAGCTTCGCGAGAACCAGTAGATGCGCCAGATGGAGCTGCCGCCATACCTACGAAACCGCCTTCTAGGTGTACTTCAGCTTCTACAGTTGGGTTACCACGTGAGTCGATGATTTCACGACCTAGAACTTTAACGATCTTAGACATTAATGTTTCCTCTCGTTTCAAATATAAATGTCAATTTTAAAGGGCAGCAGCACAACCTTCGCCGCCGCCCGTATCCTTTTACTTCTCGAATTCGCCGCGTGCGTTTTGGCCCGCAGCCTTAACGAAACCTGCAAACAATGGGTGGCCATCGCGAGGAGTCGATGTGAATTCTGGGTGGAACTGAGCCGCTACAAACCATGGGTGAGCTGGGTTCTCAATCATTTCCACTAACTTCTTGTCCGCTGATAGGCCAGAAACTTTCAGACCTGCTTTTTCGATTTGCGGACGAAGCACATTATTCACTTCGTAACGGTGACGGTGACGTTCATGGATCGTCGCGCTACCGTACAGTTCACGAGCTTTCGTCCCTTTCTCTAGGTGACATAGCTGTGAACCAAGACGCATCGTACCACCTAGGTCAGACTTTTCTGTACGCTCTTCTACGTTACCTGACTCGTCTACCCACTCTGTGATCAAACCTACCACAGGGTACTTAGTCTCTTTGTTAAATTCTGTTGAATGTGCACCTTCCATACCCGCAACGTTACGCGCGTATTCAATTAGTGCAACTTGCATACCCAAACAAATACCTAGGTAAGGCACATTGTTTTCACGTGCGTATTGAGCTGCACGGATCTTGCCTTCAATACCACGATCGCCGAAGCCACCTGGTACTAGGATCGCGTCTAAGCCTTCTAGCAGCTCAACACCTTTTGTTTCGATATCTTGTGAGTCTACATACTTAATTGTGACACTTAGACGGTTTTTCAAGCCAGCGTGTTTAAGCGCTTCGTTCACAGACTTGTATGCATCTGGCAATTCAGTGTATTTACCAACCATACCGATGGTTACTTCACCAGTAGGATTTGCTTCTTCGTAAATAACCTGTTCCCACTCAGAAAGATCAGCTTCAGGAGCTGTGATGCCAAAGCGAGCACACACAAGATCATCTAGACCTTGAGACTTGATCAATTGAGGAATCTTGTAGATAGAATCTACGTCCTTCATTGAAATTACTGCTTTTTCTGGAACATTACAGAATAGTGCGATTTTCTTACGTTCATTCGCTGGAATAACGCGGTCGCTACGGCAAACTAGGATATCTGGCTGAATACCGATAGATAGAAGTTCTTTTACAGAGTGTTGAGTTGGCTTAGTTTTCACTTCGCCCGCTGCCGCTAGGTAAGGAACAAGTGTTAGGTGCATGAACATTGCGCGCTCACGGCCTAGTTCAACGGCTAGCTGACGAATCGCTTCCATAAATGGTAGTGATTCGATATCACCAACGGTACCGCCAACTTCAACGATAGCCACATCATGGCCTTCAGAGCCAGCAATTACACGGTCTTTGATCGCGTTAGTGATGTGAGGAATAACTTGAATAGTTGCGCCTAGGTAGTCACCACGACGTTCTTTACGAAGTACGTCGGCATAAACACGACCTGCAGTAAAGTTGTTACGCTTGGTCATCTTGGTACGGATGAAACGCTCGTAGTGACCAAGGTCAAGGTCAGTCTCTGCGCCATCTTCTGTAACGAACACTTCACCGTGCTGAGTAGGGCTCATTGTGCCCGGGTCAACGTTGATGTAAGGGTCAAGCTTCATCATAGTCACTTTAAGACCACGAGCTTCTAGAATAGCCGCAAGAGATGCTGCTGCAATACCTTTACCTAGAGAGGATACAACCCCGCCAGTAACAAAAATGTAATTTGTCGTCATGTTTAACCTGAAATTGGTTGAATGAGGGAAATGGAGTGCTTCTGGACGGGAGATAAATATACCAGAAGCTCCTTACCGCCACAACGTGAAATCTATCACACCGTTAATTTTTTATTTTTTGCTTCAAATCAAAGTGAGCAAAGACAAACCAAAGTCCGTTTTCGTGTTAAGAGGCAAACTGGCCTCATATTGTATATTCCGCTTATTTTCCCCTATCTAGACTCTTCTCGCTTTACTTCATCCCAGAAATCGTCGAGCTCTGATAAAGAACAATCTGTAAGCGCTTTGCCTGACTGCTGGACCTTTCCTTCAACTTGCTTAAAACGTCTCGCAAACTTTAAGTTTGCTTTCCCTAGTGCGACTTCTGGATTTTTATCAAGATGGCGTGCCAAATTGACGGTCGCAAATAGCAAATCGCCGAGTTCCAACTCCACTTTTTCTTCATCTGGCTGAACTTGTAGTGCTTCTTCCATGACTTCATCAATTTCTTCTCGCACCTTATCGACGACCGGGCCAAGAGAGTCCCAGTCAAATCCATATTTCGCACATTTTTTCTGTATCTTTGTAGCACGAGAAAGTGCTGGCAAAGAGTTTGGTATTGAGTCTAGGATACTTTCTTCCGCTTTGCCCACCTGCGCTTTTTCTTTTGCTTTTTCGGCTTCCCAGTTGGCGTTGATTTCCTCGTCCGATTCAAATTCAACATCTGAAAAAACATGCGGATGACGGCGAGTCAGTTTTTCATTCACGGTTTCGACGACATCCGAAAAGTCGAACAACCCTTGCTCTTTCGCTAATTGACTGTAAAAAATCACCTGGAACAACAAATCACCCAACTCTTCTTGTAAGTTCGGCCAATCACGGTTTTGAATCGCGTCCACCACTTCGTAAGTTTCTTCGATGGTGTGCGGAACGATGGTGTCAAAGGTTTGTTTTAAGTCCCAAGGGCAACCGTTTTCTGGGTCACGCAACTTCGCCATGATTTGTTCTAACTGTTCAATTGGATGACTCATTTTTTGTTCCTTTAAACCTTTCTATTAAAGAAAAAGGTGAGCAGCCAAAACCACTCACCTTCTACATTATATTTTCTCAGCAGCTTTCACTAAGTAATTGTTACTTTGACAAGGCAACAAGTTTTCGCGACTCCTGAGCATAGCTCGCCTATGTGATGGAGCAAGAAAACGCAGTTAACGCAGTAAAAGTGACAAGTACGACGTGAAAGTTAGCCGAGGCGTTTCACCGTCATCACATCCTTTATTTGTTCTACCCGTTTCGAAACACGAGAAAGCACTTCAATATTGGTGACTTCTAGATCAAAGTCCATGATGGCGAGTTGACGTCTGTAATCGACTCGGTTCTTCATACTGGTCACTTTGATCTTTTCGTTAGCGAACAGTGTCGTAATGTCTTTGAGTAGACCACCTCTCTCCATCGCTTCAACACGGACGGTGAGGATGTATGACCCGACGAAGCCGCTGCCCCAGACAGTATCAATGATACGCTCTGGCGCATGATGGCGCAGTTCTTCTAACTGCTCACAATCACTGCGGTGTACTGAAATCCCGCGACCTTGCGTGATGTAACCACAGATATCATCACCTGGAATTGGCTGACAGCAACGCGCTAGGTGCGTCATTAGGTTATCAACGCCTTCTACAACGACGGCGTCTTTTTTCGGTCGGCTTTGCGCTGGTGATTTGTGCTCTGCTTCTTGCAGTTTTTCCAGTGCTTGTTGGTCTTCTTCTTCTGCCGTTGGCTTGTTAACGAGCGCATTAATATGGTTAATGATTTGGTTGATACGCAAATCACCGCTACCAACACCAACGTAAAGCTCATCTGGTGTTTTGACGTTAAACCGTTTGAGAGCGTAATGCTCAGCATCTTTTAACGTTGCGCCAATTTTTGCTAACTCATGTTCAAGAATTTCACGACCCGCTTCGAGGTTCTTCTCACGGCTTTGCTTTCGGAACCAGGCGTTAATTTTGGCACGCGCGCGGCCAGAATGAACGAAGCCTAATGATGGGTTTAACCAGTCTCGCGATGGGTTAGGCTCTTTCTGAGTGATAATCTCAACCTGATCACCCATATGTAGTTTATGAGTAAACGGTACGATGCGGCCTCCGACTTTGGCACCGATACAACGGTGTCCCACTTCGGAGTGAATATGGTAGGCAAAATCTAGCGGCGTTGCCCCCATTGGTAAATCGACAACATCGCCGCGAGGTGTAAAGGCATAGACGCGATCATCAAAGACTTGGCTACGTAGCTCATCAAGCATTTCGCCAGAATCTGACATTTCTTCTTGCCAATCCAGTAGCTTACGCAGCCACGTGATCTTCTCATCATAACCGCTTCGGCTGCTTGCCCCTTCTTTATATTTCCAGTGCGCTGCAACACCCAGCTCCGACTCTTCATGCATTTGCTTGGTACGAATCTGGATCTCGATGGTTTTGCCTTCTGGCCCTAGAATTACGGTGTGGATCGATTGATAACCGTTTGGTTTAGGGTTAGCAACGTAGTCATCAAACTCGCTCGGTAGGTGCTTGTATTTGGTGTGAACTACGCCCAAAGCCGCGTAACAGTCTTGCAGTTTGTCTGCGATGATACGTACTGCTCGAACATCAAACAGCTCATCGAATGCCAAACTCTTCTTCTGCATTTTTCGCCAAATGCTGTAGATGTGCTTAGGTCGACCACTCACTTCGGCGTTAATACCTGACACTTCCATTTCGTGCGTGAGGTCTTCAACAAAGTCTTTGATGTACTGCTCACGAACGATGCGTCGCTCAGAAAGCTGCTTGGCAATTTGTTTGTAAGTTTCCGGCTGTTGGTAGCGGAAAGCGTAATCTTCAATTTCCCATTTCAGCTGACCGATACCTAATCGGTTTGCTAGCGGCGCATAGATGTTGGCACACTCTTTTGCCGCCGCACGTCGAACTTCATCAGGCGCTTTTTTAACTTCAATAAGGTTACAAATTCGTTCCGCGAGCTTGATAACCACGCAGCGGAAGTCATCCACCATGGCAAGCAGCATGCGGCGTACGTTATCTACCTGAGATGACGCCGCACTGCCTTCCATGTTGACATTGAGTTGGCCAATAGCCGCCATCTCTTCAACGCCATCAATTAATTTTATGATTTCTTTGCTGTATTTCTCTTCCAGAATTTCTCTGTTAAAAGCACCACTTGAAACCAAAGGAAACAGTTGTGCAGCCACTAAGGTGGCCTGATCCATAGACAAGGTGATCAAAATTTCGATCATTTCTCGTCCACGCCACAACAACAGTTCCGCTTGCTCGTTATCGGCTAATACCGTCTGGCAATCTCGATATACTTCGATTAAGCGTGAGGCTGTGTTTTTCTCTTGTCCTAGGCTAGCCACCCAGTTTTCGAGTTCAAACTGTTCATCTTGGTTTAAATGCGCGCTTCTTACCGCAACCATCTCATCATCCTAATTATTATATTCGTGTGGTTTGACTAACACCGTCCAGGTTAGTTCTTTTACCTGCGCATAAACGCTGGCTTTATGACCACCCACCACAAATAAGGGGCCAAAGTCCTAAAGTTAGGACTTTTCAAACAATGCCATCGATTCTAGATGACTGGTATGAGGGAACATGTCCAGCATACCTAATTTAGTTAATTTATAGCCTTGCTCCATCAAGCTTTGGCTGTCCCTAGCAAGGGTAGCAGGATTACAAGAAACATAAACTACACGCTGTGCGCCAAGCTCAGAAACTTGATCGATGATCCCACTTGCCCCCGCGCGTGCTGGGTCTAACAGCACTTTATCAAACCGTTCTGCCGCCCAGACCTGCCCTTCAAAATCTTGCTCAAGGTTAGCGTGATAAAATTGCGCATTATTGATTTGGTTCAAGGATGCATTATTTGTGGCTTTTTCGACCATCTCTGCAACACCCTCGACCCCAACTACGTGCTTAGCCAACTTCGCAATCGGTAAACTGAAGTTGCCTACGCCGCAGAACAAATCTAACACTCGGTCACTCTTTTGTGGGTCTAACCACTCAACCGCTTGCTTGACCATTTTTTTGTTTACGGCTTGGTTCACTTGAATGAAATTATTTGGCGCAAAAGGAATTTTCACGCCAACTTCTTGATAAAAAGGCATATCACCTTCAACAAGGTTTAGCTGATCTGTTGCTGGCATTAAGTACAGCGATGCATGATGACGTTTTGCCAGCTCCGTTAGAGCGTTAGTTTCAACCGTTGTCAGAGCACTCAAGTGACGCAACGTAATACACGGCCCATTATCACCAAGTACCAGCTCTACATGGCCCAATTGTTCCGGCTTTTTAAACGCTTTTAGTGCTGAATAAATCTCTGAAAGCAGAACGTTCAGTTCCGGCGCCAGCACTGGGCAGTCGGTCACTTGCACGATTTGCTTACTCTGCTTTTTACGGAAACCAAAGTGCAATTGACGTGTTTTTTTATCGACAAATAAGCTCACTCGCGCACGACGACGATAGGCCAGTGAATCCCCTAATAATGGCGCATCAAGCTCAATATCATTGCCTGAAAATTTTCTCATTAGCTGACGCAACGTTTGCTGTTTGTACGTCAATTGTTGGTCATAATCTAGATGTTGCAAATCACAGCCACCACACTCGTGGTAATGCGGACAAAATGGCTCCACGCGAGTGTCACTCGGCTTGAGAATCTTAATCAGTTTACCGCGAGCAAATTTACTTTTTTCTTCCACTAATTGTGTGACGACTTCTTCTCCCGGCAATGCGCCATCAATAAACAGCGGTTTTTTCTTTAGGTAAGCAATACCTGCGCCGTGGTGATCTAAACGCTCCACTTGCACCGCTTGATGACGAGTATTGAGTTGGGTTTTCTTTTTCGGTTGAAAGATGCGTGCCATGCTCTATGCCTGATTTATGTCTAATTGCTCTTCGGCTTCACTATTCTTGATTGCAGCCGTTGTGTGATTCGAGTGACTTGATTATGCTTACCGTTTATTAGGTGACGTCACTTCTTTGCTCAACGCCTTATCGTGCGCTTGAGAAATAATGCGTTATTTTCCCATATCCAGACTCCGATGTAATTAGATAACATGACCAGATATGGCTTACGAGCACGTGTAATTACACTGACTCTCGCTCCCACTCTCATCATTGGTTTATTACTGAGCGGTTTTTTCTCATTTAATCGCTACCAAGACCTTGAGAAACAAGTTATCACCACTGGTAACAGCATCATTGAGCCGTTAGCAATTGCCAGTGAAACTCATCTACTATCAGAAAGCCGAGAGGCGGTACGTCGCTTGATAAGCTACGCCCATCGCAAAAACTCTAAACTGGTTCGTAGTATCGCGGTGTTTGATGAACATCATGAGCTCTTCGTGACATCTAACTTTCACCCTAATTTCGAAGCCTTGATGTTCCCCAAAGATAAACCGATCCCGCAACTGGGCAATTCGGAAATCTACGAAAACTCACTGATATTGCGCGTACCTATTTTGTCCGAGGGTCACTATTTAGCTGAGCTGTCGAACGAAAGCCAAGGAACCAAAGCTATTGGTTATATTGCCGTTGAGTTAGATCTCTCCTCTTTAAGGCTGCAACAGTATCAAGAAGTTTTCTCTGCTTTTTTAGTTCTTATACTCGGTCTTGGCTTGGCAAGTGTGTTTGCTTCACGTCTGATGCACGATGTTACCCAGCCTATCACCCACATGAAGAATGTCGTTGACCGCATTCGCCGTGGTCACCTAGACGTGCGTATCGAAGGTAAAATGCACGGTGAGTTAGACCAACTGAAAAACGGTATTAACGCCATGGCGGTATCGCTATCGGAATATCACGTGGAGATGCAGCACAGTATAGACCAAGCCACATCAGACTTGCGTGAAACGCTTGAGCAGCTAGAGATTCAGAACGTTGAGTTAGATATCGCGAAGAAACGCGCGCAAGAAGCGGCCAGGGTTAAATCTGAGTTCTTGGCGAACATGTCGCACGAACTGCGTACTCCGCTCAATGGGGTTATTGGCTTTACTCGTCAAATGCTTAAAACACAGCTTTCTAACAGCCAAACTGATTACCTACAGACGATTGAGAAGTCGGCGAACAATCTACTGAACATCATCAATGACATTCTCGACTTCTCGAAACTTGAGGCGGGTAAGCTGGCGCTGGAAAACATTCCGTTTGATTTCCGGGAAAGTTTAGAAGAAGTGATTAACCTACAAGCCACGAGTGCACATGAGAAAGGGTTAGAAATCACCCTAAAAGTGGACCCTAAAATTCCACCGGGTTTAGTTGGGGACCCACTACGTATCCAGCAAATTTTGACGAACTTGGTCGGTAACTCAATCAAGTTTACCGAGCGAGGCAACATTGATGTTAGTGTTGAAATGCGCTCTCAATCTGGGGACTCCGTCGAACTGCAATTCATGGTGCGCGATACTGGTATTGGTATTTCTGAACGTCAGCAAGCGCAATTATTCCAAGCATTTAGCCAAGCGGATGCCAGCATTTCACGTCGCTACGGCGGCACTGGGTTAGGTTTGGTTATCACGCAGAAATTGGTAAGCCAGATGGGTGGCGAGATCAGCTTAACCAGCCGCCTACACCAAGGTTCGACGTTCTGGTTTACGGTGCGCTTGCACTCAACAGAAATGCCAATGAGCGAACTGATTGAAGTGGAGCTTCTAACGGGCAAACAGTTGCTATTGATTGAACCAAACATGCAAGCCGCATCCGTAACCCAACAGATTCTAAGTCAAGAAGGTATCTTAGTAACCTACCGCTCTTCGCTACCGAAAAACGAAGAACAATATGACTATGTATTACTGAATTTAGCGGCGAATCAAACGCATGATGCAGACGTCATTACACCTTGGATAGAACAAGCGAAACGCATGGCTCCGAGTGTGATCCTAGGGACGCCGAGTACCGAACTGGCACTTGCCGACCAAATTATGACAGAGCATCACGTCCAATGCCTGACGAAGCCATTGTCTCGCCGTAAACTGCTACAAAGCCTGATTAGCGAACATGTCGAATCACCACCAACATTGAGTGCTCCAATTACGCCAAGCGAAGGGGAGCGTTTACCTCTGACGGTGTTAGCGGTGGATGATAACCCAGCGAACTTGAAGCTGATTTCCGCTCTGCTTCGCGAACGAGTAGAAACCGTCACCGCCTGTAGCAATGGCCAGCAAGCGGTGAACCTTGCGACGGAGAAAAAGTACGACTTAATCTTCATGGATATCCAAATGCCACAAATGGATGGTGTGACCGCTTGTCAGCACATTAAAGAGTTGGAGTTAAATAAAGACACGCCAGTGATTGCGGTAACTGCGCATGCCATGGCGGGTGAAAGAGATCGCTTGCTCTCGGCAGGAATGGATGACTACTTGACCAAACCTATTGAAGAGCATGTGCTACAACAGGTTTTGGTTCACTGGAACCCAAATGCTTGTACAGAGAGCATTGGCAAAGTCGCCCCTTCATACGTTGATGAGCCTGAAGGGAGCGCGCCACAATCCGTTTCTTCGCCTCAGCAGGATGTGATTATTGATTGGCAAGCTGCCTTAAAACAGAGCGCGAATAAAGAAGATCTAGCCAAAGACATGCTGCGCATGTTGGTTGAGTTTATCCCTGAAGTAGAAGCAGTCGTTGACCAAGCTCTGGAGCAAGAAGATATCTCCCGTGATGACCTAATTCATGTCATCCATAAGCTGCACGGCAGTAGCTCATATTGCGGAGTGCCTAGGCTGAAATCACTCTGTGCGACGCTTGAGCAAGCACTGCGCTCAGGGATCAGTCTTGAGGAGGTTGAGCCTGAAATGTTCGAGCTGCAAGATGAAATGATTAAAGTCACAACGACTGCAAAATTATACCTTGAACAGTAATCTGCTCGAGAGACAAGAAAGCCAGAGCATCTGCTCTGGCTTTTTAGTATTTTGTTTAAGACTTACAAGCTAGGATTCAAAAATGACCGTCGCCACAGCGTAATGACGCTCATCGGAAATGGACAGGTGAATGTGGTTAACCTTTGCTGTGCCCGTCAATGCGAGCACTGGTTTTCCAAGCGCATCGTTCGAGATGGAAAAATCGTGAAACGTGACCCCTTTCGCGATCCCTGTCCCCAATGCTTTTGAGGCCGCTTCTTTGACCGCAAAGCGCTTAGCAAGATAACGGCCTTGCAGCTTAAGCTGTGAAAATTTAGCCATTTCTTCTTCTGAAAGAATACGCTGAGCAAAAGGCTCACCACTACGAGCTAACGCTTTTTCAATACGCTCAATTTCTGCAATGTCGGTCCCTAACCCTATAATCGCCATCTAGATAGCCCTATTACTGGCGTGCCTCAATCATCAGTGCTTTCATGTCCGCAACCGCTTTATTCAAACCATCAAATACCGCGCGACCAATGATTGAGTGACCAATGTTGAGTTCGTAAATTTCTGGTAATGCAGCAATTGGCGCGACATTGTGATAAGTCAGGCCATGCCCGGCATTAACAATAATACCTAGGTCATGTGCATAACTCGCACCAGCCGCAATCTTCTTCAGTTCTGCTTGCTGTTCGTCTTCTGTCGTCGCATCAGCATAATGACCCGTGTGCAGCTCAATAAACGGAGCACCACACTTTTTCGCCGCTTCAATCTGTTGACGATCAGCATCAATAAAGAGTGAAACTTTAATGCCAGCATCTGTCAGCTTTTTCGTCGCAGCTTTAATTTTTTCAAGCTGCCCCACAACGTCCAAGCCACCTTCCGTCGTCAGTTCTTCACGTTTTTCAGGCACTAAGCACACAAACTCTGGTTTAGTTTGCAGCGCAATCTCAACCATTTCGTCCGTCACAGCCATCTCTAGATTCATGCGCGTTTGAATGGTTTCACGCAGAATACGTACATCACGGTCCAAAATATGGCGACGGTCTTCACGTAAGTGAATTGTGATACCGTCCGCGCCTGCACGCTCAGCAATTTCTGCAGCGTGAACAGGATCAGGGTATTTTGTACCACGTGCATTACGTAGAGTGGCAATATGGTCGATATTGACGCCTAAATAAATTGAGCTCATTTTCCGTTACTCCGTGCTCTGGGGGTCTGAATGAAAAATTCACGACTTTTTAAAGGTTTGCCGCCAAGATACGGCTTTAAGGCTATACGTGTAAAGCGTTTTGCCGCTTTTAGCTGCTCTTTAGTGACGAACCGCCGCTCACTGATAGCAATCAGCTCATTCCCTAAAAACGTAAGGTTATCGCGCCTAACCGAAGCTATGAAGCCTTTTTGTTCCCGGTAACGATACGTCATCTCTGGGTCGACGGGCTCGCCAGTACCTGCACAGTGCAAAAAGTCCACGCCATACCCCATCGCAGATAGCAATGCTAACTCAAAACGACGCAGTGCTGGCTCAGGGTTCTCGTTGTGTGCCAACTCTGTTAGCGCATGCAAATAATCATGAAATAGCGCTGGCATCGGCACTTCAGCCATCAATATCCGACCAATCAGTTCATTGACGTACATGGCAGAGTAGAGATTAATGCCCGTTAGCGGTAAGCCTAGGCTTATCGGCTCGGCTTGACGCAAAGTCTTCATCGAACCTTTCCCCGACCATTTAAGTAACAGCGGAGTAAAAGGTTGCAATGCGCCTTTTAAGTTCGAACGCTTACTGCGCGCGCCTTTGGCCATTAAAGTCATTCGACCATATTCCTCACTGAATACATCAAGGATTAAGCTCGATTCACTGTAAGGGCGGCGATGTAATACAAAGCAGCGCTGTAAACCTTCAGAAGACAGATTACTCATCGAAGTCATTGTGCCTAAAAAGTGTGAAAATAAAAAATAAGGAGCCAAGCGGCTCCTTATTTTAATCGATACTGAGTTTTCATCGATGTTGGAGCGAAGCATCTTCGCAGCCAAGATTATAAGTCGTCGATATAACCCAACGAGCGCAGTGCTCGTTCATCGTCTGCCCAGCCAGATTTCACTTTTACCCAGGTTTCTAGGTAAACCTTACGACCGAACAACTCTTCCATATCTAAACGCGCTTCACGACCAATGGTCTTGATCTTCTCGCCACCTTTACCAATCACCATTTTCTTCTGGCCATTACGCTCCACAAGAATCAAGGCATTGATATGGAAACCGTCAGTTTCTGGGTTGTAATCAAAACGTTCAATCTCGACCGTTACCGAGTATGGCAATTCTTCACCCGTAAAACGCATTAACTTTTCACGCACAATTTCAGATGCCATAAAGCGCTGAGAGCGATCAGTCACGTATTCTTCTGGGAAGTGATGCGCTGCTTTAGGTAAGTGATTACGCACGTGCTTACGCAGTACATCAATGTTCTTCCCTTGCTTCGCAGAGATTGGCACAACGTCAACGAAGTCCATCTTTTTAGACATCTCAGCCATGTGTAGCATCACTTCGTTACGATCTTGCACGTTGTCGACTTTATTGACACAAAGCACAACTGGGAAGTTCGATTTTTGAAGCTTAGTTAGCACCATCTCATCGTCTTTAGTCCAATGCGTACCATCGACTAAGAAGAACACTAGGTTTACATCACTTAGAGATGAGTTAGCCGCACGGTTCATCAAACGGTTAATCGCACGCTTTTCTTCGATGTGAAGTCCTGGCGTGTCAACGTAAATCGCTTGGTAATCGCCGTCCGTGTCCACGCCCATAATGCGGTGGCGTGTTGTTTGTGGCTTACGTGAGGTGATCGAAATCTTCTGACCCAAGATTTTGTTCAGAAGTGTCGACTTACCTACATTTGGGCGACCAACAATAGCAATAAAGCCACAGTGCTGGTTTTCTGGCGAGCTTGGCTCACCTTGTGATGCGAAAAACGCATCGATATCGAATTCGTTATCAGCCATTTGTTAATTGCTCAAGTGCTGTTTCAGCAGCCGCTTGTTCTGCCTTGCGGCGGCTGGTGCCTTTCCCGATTACAGGCTTGTCCACACCTGCTACTTCACACTCAACCGTAAACTCTTGGTTGTGCGCTTCACCTTTAATATTAGTCACTGTGTACACAGGCAGCGGTTTTCTTCTGCCTTGTAGGAACTCTTGTAGGCGAGTTTTCGGATCTTTTTGTGAGACGCCAGGTTTAATGGCTTCAAGGCGTGAGTTGTACCAACTCAGTACAATGCCTCGCACGACTTCAAGATCGCTGTCTAGGTAAATTGCGCCAATAATGGCTTCAACCGCATCGGCTAAAATAGAGTCTCGGCGGAAACCGCCACTCTTCAATTCACCTGGACCTAATTTTAAATAATCTCCTAGATCGAATTCACGACCCAGTTCCGCCAATGTATGTCCGCGAACCAAAGTAGCACGCATACGGCTCATGTCACCCTCGTTCACTTTCGGGAAACGATGGTACAGATCATCAGCGATGACAAAACTTAAAATTGAATCGCCCAGAAACTCAAGACGTTCATTATGCTTACTGTTGGCGCTGCGGTGAGTCAGCGCCAAGTTGATAAGCCCGGCATCTTGAAACTGGTAGCCGAGCTTTCTCTCTAGTTTATCAATTGGAGAATTCATACTCTCTCGATATAAAAAGGTTAGTGAATACCACCGATGCGGTTAAAACGCACACCAGTTGGAATCCATGAAGGTAGAACGCTATCTGCGCCACGATCAAACTCGAAGCTGATCCAAATGGCGACAGCTTTGCCGACTAAGTTTGCTTCAGGAACGAAGCCCCAGTAACGGCTGTCAGCACTGTTGTCACGGTTATCACCCATCACAAAGTACTGACCTTGTGGTACAACCCACTCTGTCGTGCCGCTACGTGGGAAGTATTGCTCCACACGGTTACGAACAAGAGGGTTAACCAAAATATTGTGCTCCACGTTACCCAATTTTTCATCCAGTTGGATCATTGGAATACCGTTCGAACTAAACTGACTTTCTTCAACATTGCTCAGTTTAACTAGTTTACACGCCGATTCACCTTGGCTTTGCACGCAAAGCTGCTTATCACTTGAATAACGCACGATATCACCAGGCAAACCAACAACACGCTTAATGTAATCCACACTTGGTTGTGGCGGGTATTTGAATACCACGATATCACCACGCTCAGGTTTACCTGTTTCAACTAACTGCGTGCGCCATACCGGATCTTTCAAGCCATAGGCGTATTTTTCTACCAAGATAAAGTCACCCACCAACAAAGTCGGCATCATTGAGCCTGATGGAATTTGAAATGGTTCGTAGATAAAAGAACGTAATACTAAAACGAACGCAATCACAGGAAAAATTGAGACGCTATTTTCAACCCACCAAGGCTGACGCTCAACTTTTTGCAAGGTCACTGCATCCAAACCATTAGACGTCTGAGCTTGAATCTCCGCCAGTTTTTCCTGACGCTTTTTCGCGAAAACCAGCTTTTCCAATAGCCAAACCACGCCAGTTACCAAAGTCGCAATAACCAGCATCAGTGAGAATGTATTCGCCATTAAATTCCCTTATCTAAAAATACGAAAGTGAAAGAGCCGAAACCCTTTCACTTATTTTAATATCTAACGTCTTAAGACCGACAAGTGTGAGACAAAGTTCAACTTTAGTCTTTACCTACGTGAAGGATGGCTAGGAACGCTTCTTGAGGCAGCTCAACGTTACCGATCTGCTTCATGCGCTTCTTACCTTCTTTCTGTTTCTTCAGAAGTTTCTTCTTACGACTTACGTCACCGCCGTAACATTTCGCGATTACGTTCTTACGCAGCTGTTTTACAGTTGAACGTGCGATAATGTGGTTACCAATCGCTGCTTGGATTGCGATATCAAACATTTGGCGAGGGATAAATTCTTTCATCTTCTCTACCAGCTGACGACCGCGAGTCTGAGACTGGTCTTTGTGTGTGATCATCGCCAATGCATCAACGGTGTCACCGTTCAGAAGAACGTCTACACGTACCATATTCGAAGCTTCAAAACGCTGGAAGTTGTAATCCAAAGACGCATAACCACGAGATGTCGATTTCAGACGGTCGAAGAAATCCAGTACCACTTCTGCCATTGGAATATCGTAAGTCACGGCAACCTGGTTACCGTGGTAAACCATATCGACCTGAGTACCACGCTTTTCAACACACAGCGTGATCACGTTACCTAGATACTCTGAAGGTACCAGGATATTACAACGAGCGATCGGTTCACGAATTTCTTCAATATCATTGATCGCTGGTAGTTTGGCAGGACTATCAACGTACAGCAGTTCACCATCCGTTTTTTCAACTTCGTAAACTACGGTTGGTGCCGTGGTGATGAGATCTAAGTCGTATTCACGCTCTAGACGCTCTTGGATGATTTCCATGTGCAGCATGCCAAGGAAACCACAACGGAAACCAAAGCCAAGTGCCGCGGAGTTTTCTGGCTCGTAGAATAGCGATGCGTCGTTTAGGCTTAATTTGCCCAGCGCATCACGGAAGTTCTCGTAATCGTCAGAAGATACCGGGAACAGACCTGCGTAAACCTGAGGTTTTACTTTCTTAAAACCTGGTAGCGGTTTTTCACAGCCATTCTTAGCCATAGTCAGCGTATCACCAACTGGTGCACCAAGGATGTCTTTAATACCACAAACCACCCAACCTACTTCACCAGTACGAAGGATGTCGGTATCTACTTGTTTTGGTGTAAAAATACCAAGACGGTCTACACCCCAAACTTGGCCCGTACTCATCACTTTGATCTTATCGTTCTTCTTCAGTTCGCCGTTTTTAATACGCACTAGAGAAACAACGCCAAGGTAGTTATCAAACCATGAGTCAATGATCAGCGCTTGTAGTGGCGCATCTGGATCACCTTCCGGTGCTGGAATCGCTGACACAATGTTCTCTAGAACGTCATCAACACCGATGCCTGTCTTCGCAGAACAGCGGGTTGCTTCCATTGCATCGATACCAACGATTTCTTCAATTTCTTCTGCCACGCGCTCAGGATCGGCTGCTGGTAGGTCAATCTTGTTCAAGATTGGCACAACCTCTAGATCCATTTCGATCGCGGTGTAACAGTTAGCCAGTGTTTGAGCCTCAACACCTTGACCCGCATCTACAACCAATAACGCACCTTCACAAGCCGCTAGAGAACGTGATACTTCATATGCAAAGTCAACGTGCCCCGGAGTATCGATGAAGTTCAGCTGATACGTTTCACCGTCTTTAGCGGTGTAGTTTAGCGTCACACTCTGAGATTTAATGGTGATACCACGCTCACGTTCAAGATCCATAGAATCCAGAACCTGTGCGGCCATTTCACGATCGGTTAACCCGCCACAAACTTGGATTAGACGGTCTGATAGGGTCGACTTACCATGGTCGATGTGGGCGATAATCGAAAAGTTACGAATGTGCTTCATAGATTTAGGGTGACTAACTCTTTACAAATAGGGACAGTAAGAAACGCCATCTACTGACGGCATTTCAATCAAGTTGGCAGATTCTACCGAATTTCGTTAACGGGCGCACGTAATTTAAAGTACATACCCAAATAACCTTTAGTGGAGGGGGACAACACTTACTGGATTGGCTCTCCAAGTACCCGAACGAGGGTAACTTGGCGCTTGGATTCATCCTCTAACGGACGAGAAACACGTTTTGCGATCCACATTCCACCAGCTGCAAATAGTACTGATGCCAATATGATGATACCTTCCCCGCCCGCGGTCAGCGGCGCTAATAGGAAGTGACCAAACATCGCACCGATAATCAAACCAAACAACGGCAGTAAATAAACCGCCATTGCTGATTTTATCAGGCTCGACTCAGGAAAGCCTATCTCGACGACTTGACCTATCTTCACTGATTTATCCGTGCGCAGGTGCCAAGATAAACTCTTGTTACCAATGGCTTTAGTCACAACGCCCGTTCCACAGCTTTTCTGTGAAGAGCAACTACTGCAACTGGTCTGCTGTTCGCAGCTTAAATCAATTTCGTATTGTTTACCGCGACGATGTACGTCTGTCACAGTAGCCAACGCGGTCATCATTGTTGTTTACTCTTTGTTACATTAAATGTGACAGATTGGGCGATACGTTGTGCTGTGGTCGGCGGAATGTCTCCAACTACGGAGATTTCATGTTGACCACTCACAAAACTATGCAGCGTTCTTCGCCCTTGGCGAACCAACTGACCTTTTAACGAGTGCTCATCTTTGTTTGCTACGTAAACAGAGAAGCTAAATAGACCGTCAGAATACAGCTGGCTCTCCACCATTTGATTGGTAACAGCCATGCGGTAGCGGTTCAGCTCGTTCGGTTCGAAACCTTCAGGGATCCAACCTACCTGCCAATTGCTGGTTCCAATATCACCTTTTGGCATGGTGAGAACAGCTGGTAATTGAACATCTTGTAGGCCACTCATTAACTCTGCGATTTTTGGATTCACCGTGTAAGAAATAGTGCGATATTGTTCAAGCATCTCACCATCACGGTCCACAAGGTCGGCACGTAACGGCAATTTACTCTTTTCATCGATCCATAGTACGTATGAATAGCGCAGACCGTCTTTAGGGACGACACGCAGCACTTGTGTTGCTACACCTGCTTCACGAGCTCTACCCACTTTTACATAGTCGTAATACAAGTTTAGCTCATCGATATTGGTGTTGAGCATAGGCATGGTCGGAGCGACCATTTTACCTGACTCGATGGTGAATGGTTCTAAACCCGTTTCGATATAGCTTACTTCTGTGCCGCGACGAATCACTTCGCGCACAGGGCCACTTAAATAAACAAGATGAGCATATTGATCGTCACCATGCGTGGCATGACGATACAGCAACGGCTCAATGCTGTTCTTTTTGATAAGGATATAAGAGAGTTCGTAACTTAAATTCTTACTCGCCTCGCTCATTTGATGCAATAAAGCCTCCGCTGGCTTATCACCAGCAAAGGCTTGAGAAGACATCATACTGAACAGAGCGCAAGCGCTGATCAGAAATTTTTTCATTCAATATCCGGATTCAGATTTGCATCTTGTTGAGATGCATCACTGTTAATTCGTAACTGCAATTCGTAGTCTCGCAGCATAGCATGAACACGCTTACGTTGCTCTTGCATATTTGCTTCACCTACAGAACGCTCAACAGACTCACGAGTTAAACTCACAGGCTCTGCGCTGCCAGCAAACGGAACTGTCTGCAACACAGGTAATTGATCTGTTTGCGGCGACATTGAATCGCTACCACCGTACTGCTGTACACCTAAAATAACGACAAGCGATACACATGCAGCAACAGCAACTTGACCAAACTGTGTCAACCAACCTGGCAACTGACGTTTTGCTTTTTGCGGTTCTGGTTGCGACTCTTTTGGCGTATCAGCAATTGAGATAACATTTGCACCGTGCGAATCAAACGCACGATGTGCAGGTTCATCTTCTAACGCTAACGCCACGCTTTCAGCAATATTCCACTCAGGTTTTGCTGGCGCTTCGCCTCGCATCACATCACCAATCAGGTGATAGTTCTGCCAAGCATCACGGCTCTCTTGGTCTTGCTCTAACTCTTGAATTAAAGCCTTATCGACCAATTCTCCATCCATGAGAGCTGAAAGTTTTTCTTTGTCAGCCATTATTTTCACCATAGTTATTACTTGTACTAGCGTTGCAAAAGAGGTCTGATTTTCTTTTCCACCGCCTCACGAGCACGGAAGATACGCGATCGTACCGTTCCTACCGGGCAATCCATCACTTCTGCAATTTCTTCATAACTCAAGCCATCGAGCTCTCGTAATGTCATTGCGGTTTTTAAATCTTCAGGTAAAGCTTCGATTGCACTGAACACCACCCGTTGCAATTCTTTGGACAACGTTAAGTTCTCAGGGTTCGATATTTCTTTAAGTGCACTACCTGTTTCGTAAAATTCAGCATCTTCAGCATCGACATCTGTCGCTGGAGGTCTACGCCCTTGAGCAACAATGTGATTTTTCGCAGTATTCACTGCAATGCGATACAGCCACGTATAAAACGCACTTTCCCCACGAAAGCTGGGAATAGCTCGGTAAGCTTTAATAAACGCTTCTTGTGCTACATCTGGTACATCGCCAGGATTACTAACGTATCTGGAAATAAGATTACATACCTTGTTCTGGTACTTCGTTACCAGCAGGTTGAATGCTTGCTTATCGCCATTCTGAACTCGCTCAATCAATACTTGATCGGTCAGCTGCTCGTTCATTCGAGCGGATACTCCTATTTGTTATGCCCCTACTCTTCTCAGATATGGGTACTAATTATGCAAAACGTAGTATTGACACCACTGCTTACTTGAGCACTATTGTGACCCTAACGTGAATGAGAAAGTTCCATGGTTTCTCAAGTTTTTTGTCATTGTTTTTTCACAGTGTGATGTCTATACCCAAATGACCACCGTTGCCTGACTTTAGTCTAAGTTTGACAAGCGAGCATCTTGAGGGGAAATGGGTATAATGAATGATCTCTGTCCCAGATTGTGCTGGGTCGAGCATGGAAAAGCAATGGCATTGACAAACTATTACTTTTCATTTGCATGGCTAATGGCTATCTGAACACCGCGTTACAAATATAACTTAGGAAGCATGCTCATGCTCTGCATGAAAAAGAAGAGTGGCTCAGTCACCGCAGTAACACGGATGTCGATAGGTCTCCCAACTTAGCCCTTAGCGACAGGTGTCGCGATAATGGAATGCACATGGTGTGCAAATAATACACAAGGTGACTTTGTTACCTTAGCTTGGGATTATAAAAGTTATATGAACACAAATCGTGAACATGAGTGTGATGTGTTAGTGGTAGGGAGTGGCGCGGCTGGTTTGTCGTTAGCTTTGCGCGTTGCTAACCACTGTAAAGTGATGGTGCTGAGTAAAGGGCCGCGCAGCGAAGGGGCGACCTATTATGCCCAGGGTGGTATTGCTGCTGTATTTGATGAGTCAGACACCATTGAGTCACACGTTGAAGATACACAAATCGCCGGCGATGGTATTTGTGACGAAGATACTGTGAGGTTCATTGCTGAACATTCAAAAGAGTGCGTACAGTGGTTGATCGACGGTGGTGTCCCATTTGATCGTGAAGAGGATGACTCTGACGATGAGCCTCGTTATCACTTAACTCGTGAAGGTGGCCATAGTCGTCGTCGTATTCTTCACGCGGCAGATGCAACAGGTATGGCGATGCAAACCTCTCTGCAAGATAACGCTCACAACCATCCAAATATTCATGTTCTCGAACGTCACAATGCGCTGGACTTAATCACCGAAGACAAAATTGGCGGTGATAAAAACAAAGTTATCGGTGCTTATATCTGGAACCGCAACGAAGAGCATGTCGAAACCGTGCGGGCCAAATTTGTGGTTCTCGCTACAGGTGGCGCTTCAAAAGTTTATCAATACACCTCTAACCCAGATGTGTCGTCTGGTGATGGTATTGCCATTGCTTGGCGTGCAGGGTGTCGTGTGGCAAATATGGAGTTTAACCAGTTCCACCCGACGTGTTTATACCACCCCGAGGCGCGTAACTTCTTGTTGACCGAAGCGTTACGTGGTGAAGGTGCTTACCTGCGTCGTCCAGATGGTTCTCGCTTTATGCCAGATTTCGATGAGCGTAAAGAGCTTGCTCCGCGTGACGTCGTGGCTCGTGCTATCGACTTCGAAATGAAGCGTTTGGGTGCCGACTGTATGTACCTCGACATCAGTCACAAACCTGCGGACTTTATTACGAAACACTTCCCAACCATTTACTCACGTTTGATGGACTTGGGCATTGATATGACCAAAGAGCCAATCCCAATCGTACCTGCTGCGCACTACACTTGTGGCGGTGTCATGGTGGATAGAAATGGCTGCACCGATCTGAAAAATTTGTATGCGATTGGTGAAGTTAGCTACACCGGGCTGCATGGTGCTAATCGCATGGCATCAAATTCACTTCTCGAATGCGTGGTTTATGCTTGGTCTGCGGCGAAAGATATTCTAAAACATCACACTAACGTGGAGCTTCCTTCACAGGTGCCATGTTGGGATGAAAGTAAAGTGACCAACAGTGATGAAGAAGTGATCATTCAGCACAACTGGCACGAGCTTCGTCTGTTTATGTGGGACTACATGGGCATTGTACGAACTGACAAGCGTTTAGAACGCGCCTTGCGCCGTATCCAACTGTTGCAACAAGAAACGCATGAGTACTACAGCAACTTCCGTGTATCGAACAACTTATTAGAACTGCGTAACCTTTTACAAGTAGCAGAGCTGATGGTTCGTTGTGCGATGCAGCGTAAAGAGAGTCGAGGTTTGCACTACACGCTTGATTATCCGAACCAACTGGAAAACAGCGGACCAACGATTTTGGTTCCAGCTAAACAGCTTTAATTCGACAAAATAAACTATTACATCAACAGGGAGCATTGGCTCCCTGTTTCATTTCCCACTGGCGTAATACCAAAGATAATTGACGGTAATGCTGATCGTCACAGCTATCACGCCAAATCGTGACGCTACGGCCAGACTGCAATCGAAATGTTATCTTGAATGGCAATGTCGATGTATCGACTCGTTGTAACTGATCCTTTTCAGACTCAAGAGCCGCCGAACATTCACTATACTCAAGGGCCTCAAACCTAACCGAGCCATCGCAATGCACATACCAATAACCCTGACTTGTCGGTTTAACAAAGCCTTGGCTCAGTAGTGCCTTAACAATCATTAATAACAAATAAATCGATAATACGAGAGGGATGCTAGAGAGGGTAACGGCCCAAGTCATCAGTAAGAAAAGTATTACATTGAGAACTCGGGCAGTCAGAGAGGGAGAAGCGGTAAAATTAACGAACTTTGCTGAGGTTATGGGCGACAATTTTATCAACCATTGCAGCATGACCTAAGTTTTCGCTGCGGCCATGCCCCATTATCCAAGTAAACAGATCAGGATCATCGCATTCAAGTAAAGAAACAAAGTCACGCTGCTCTTGTTCACTCAGAGTATCAAAGCACTCTTCAAAAAACGGCATAATTACTACGTCAAGCTCAAGCATGCCTCGACGACAAGCCCATTTAATACGCGCTTTTTCTTCCGGAGTGTACATTCACTATTCCTTCATAGATGTCTTGTTGTTAGTGCGGAGTGTAACAAGGGATGTGCTACGTCACTAGTGTGCGGGTCACAATACGATAGTGAAAGCAGACAAATGTTGATTCGTAAATCGCTCCCCTAGTATCTCAAGGTTATTTGGGTATAACATAGCGGAAAAATATCTTCAAAAGGCATTGTAATTATGGAATGGCAAACTCGTTTTTCAGCACTACCTCTCTCAACTCAAGACGCACTTCCAGAGTTATCTATCTCGCTGCTGGACAATTTCGGCATGATCACCATGGTCGGTGACGATAAAAAATCATACTTACAAGGTCAGGTTACCTGCGATGTCGTTTCTTTAGAACAAGACCAATCAACATTAGGCGCACATTGTGATGCGAAAGGTAAAGTGTGGAGTGTGTTCCGCCTTTTCCATCACCACGATGGCTACGGCATGATCCAACCAAAATCGGCGATTGACGTAGAACTTAGCGAAATAAAAAAATACGCCATTTTCTCTAAAGTAACGATTGAAGCTTCTGATGAAGTTATCTTAGGTGTTGCCGGCGTCAAAGCCGATGAGCTTATTTCTTCAATGAGCAAAACGACTGGCAGCGTTCGCCCTGTTGAAGGCGGCACCGCGGTACAAGTTTCACAAAACCGCTGGCTAATGATATTAAGTGCGCCAGCTGCGCAACAAGTCGTTGAAAATACAGATGCTGCCCTTACGACAAATGAGCTTTGGAGTCGTTTCGACATTGAAGCTGGTTTACCATTTGTCTCTGCATCCGCGCAGAATGCTCACATTCCACAAGCACTCAACGTGCAAGCTTTAGGAGGCATTAGCTTCACAAAGGGCTGCTACACAGGACAAGAAACGGTAGCACGAGCTAAGTATCGCGGTACAAATAAACGTGCGATGTACATCGTAAAAGGGGCAACTTCAGCTCCATTCAGTGACGAGCCAATTGAGCTCGAACGCAGCGTGGGTGAAAACTGGCGTTCAGTGGGTGCTTTATTAAACCACTACCAGTTCAGCGACAATCAAGCGATTGGCCTGATCGTACTGCCTAATAATCTCGATGAAGACACTCGTCTTCGTTTGGTTGCTCAACCAGAATGTGAATGGACAATCGAATCACTGCCTTACAGCCTTGATGATGAGTAATACAATCAATACTCCTTTGATGCAATTTCTCACAGACCAACACATTCCGTTTCGTCTGTTACCGCATCAAAGACCAGCAACCACTATTGAGGATGCCGCGCAACAACGCGGCATTCGCCCCTCTCAAATGGTAAAAGCGATCTTGCTACGAGACATGGGTAATCAATATGCTCTCGCCTGTGCGCCTGGTGATCGTAGTGTCGATCCCAAAAAAGTGCGCTCGTTACTGCAATGCCGCAGGATGACTTGCGTTGATCAAGCCGACGTTGAGGCCATCACGGGTTACAAAATTGGTACTGTCACTCCACTATTACTCAAACGACACATGCCGATCGTGTTCGATCCTAGCTTACTAGAAGAACAGGAAGTCACGATCAGCAGTGGCGATCGCATGGCTGGACTGGCGCTTTCTATCCAAGATCTTATCCAATTGTGTCAGCCGACCGTAGCTGAGATATGTCGTTAGTCGTCTAAAAATAATGTAATAGCACGTAGTGTTTCTATCATCACGTGATCTCGCTCATATCTATAAAAATAGACGAGAGAATTTTTAATCACATATAAAACATAAATAGTCACAAAGATAAAACTCGTATATGCTGAATTTGTTGGTTAAGTTTCAAACAAGCACTTAACCAACATAAAGTGAATCAGCTGACTGAATGACAGTATTCATGCCGTCAGCTGTCCACTTTTGTGTAATGCATCTGTGACTATTCGCCCGCTGAAGCGGGCTTTTTTTTGTTGCGGAACTTTTTTCTCTTCCTCTTTCTCTAACCGTTAGGACGTAAAGCTTGTTCTGTCGGATACCACCTTAATAGAAACAATTAGCAAACAATCATTTTCGTTCTATTCTTAATTCTGTAACAAAACTATTGCTTAATGCGTCACGTAAAAAGGAGTGTATTGTCGTAAGGGTTCCTTGAACGGTGATTTTTTGGGGTAATCCTCACGCTATTTAAGAGATGACACTGTCAAATTGTCTAAGACAACACAAATCTCTGACGCAACACCCTACATCTGTATTTAATACTATGGCTGTCACAATAATTTTCGCGTCCAAAACGTAGAATACCTAGGCTAGGTTAGATAAAAGGAAAGTAAATATGAGACTGTTTAAGCGCTATACACCAAGTATGATTGCTAAACATATAAGTCGTCTTTTTAAAGGAAGAATTTATATTTACGGGGTCGGTAGATTCGAGTTTGATAACGGCAAGTTAATACTGCCGGAGAAAGCAGAGCAACGCCATTTCCGAGCGGTCAAAGAGATCAACCAAGAAATAATGAAACTCCGATGCGCATATGCTTAGCAAAACGTTGATAAAACAAAGGCTGGATTAACCAGCCTTTTGTGTATTTGAAGTTCGCTTTACACCTACTGACGTGCCAGATCCGGCAGATGACCTTTTAGACCAAGCGCACGCTTCATGATCTCATCTTTCGCTCCCGGCAATTGACCCGCTAAACTCAAACCAATGCCACGAACCAGCTTCTTAGCAGGATTCTCTCCAGAGAACAGGTCTCGGAACCCTTGCATTGCAGCGATCATCTTTGCTGCTTCCGCTTTGCGCCAACGCTCATAACCTCTTAGGTTGCGTTTGCTGCCAATATCTTGGCCTTGCTTCCATAGCGCTAGCACCTCTTGAGCGAGGCTGGCTGCATCTAATAAACCTAAATTTACCCCTGGCCCGCTAGTGGGTGAATGGTATGGGCTGCATCGCCAACCAGCGCGACTCGCTCCACAACAAAATCTCGCGCATAACGCATTTTCAGAGGAAACGCGGCACGTTCTCCCACGACTTCACATAGACCAAGTCGTGTATCAAATTCGCTCGTCAACGCTTTGTTGAAATCATGCTCACTCATTGCCAATAGCTGCTCTGCACGATTTGGCTCAGTGGACCAAACAATAGAGCACATATCTGGTTGCGACATTGGCAAAAACGCCAATGGCCCTTGAGGAGTAAAAATCTGTCGTGCAATGCTATTGTGCGGAGCAGCGGTTTTAACATTCGCGACCAGAGCATGATGTCCATAATCCCAATGCGTTAACGGAATATCCATTTGATGACGAAGCCACGAGTTTGCCCCATCGGCTCCGACCACTAACTTAGCCGTCATGGCTTGACCATTGTCGAGCGTCAACCAACTTTCTTGTTCGCCCACCGCTAAGGTCGCGCAACGTGCAGGCATAAACATAGTGACGTTATCGAGCTTTTGGACTTGTTCGAGCAGTGCGAGTTGAATCACTCGATTCTCAACAATATGCCCTAAATCAGGTTGTGCCATGCTTTGTGCATTGAACTCAATACTAGCGAAGCTATCTTGCTCCCACACTTCCATTCCGTAGTATGGTGAAGCTCGGCGTTGCTCTATTCCCTGCCAAGCGCCAAGCTTACGCAAGATCGTCTCACTAGAACGGCTCAACGCAGACACACGCACATCAGGTAACTCTTTCAACGACTCATCTGGCACCTTGCCTTCTATTACGGCGACACGCAGATCGCTGTCCTTGAACGCGGCAGCAAGTGCCAACCCAACCATCCCTCCGCCGATGATGGCGATATCTACACTTTGCATCATTGCTTTTTATTACCTAATTCAGTGCGGCCGTTCATCGTTTTACCAAACCAAGCGTATGGCGCAGTAGCGGCTGCTTAAAAATAGAAAGGTTATCCATCGCTGCTAAGGCTGTATTTCGCCCAATTCGCATCGCGGGTAAATCATTTGAAAAAATATGCACTAAGGCACTGGTTAGCCAGATCGTTTCGCTTCGATCTGCCTCTCTACGCTGACTAAAGCGCATCAAGCCTTGATAAAGACCAACATCATCGCTTTGCTGCACGATTTCTTCTGCTAGCGAGACAACGTCGCGAATACCAAGATTAAAACCTTGTCCAGCTATCGGATGCAGCGTTTGCGCGGCATTCCCAACAATCGCAAAACGATGAGAAATATTTTGCTTTCGATGGCGAAGAAGCAATGGGTAACTCGCACGTCGTCCCACTTTTTTCATCGCGCCCAAACGCCAGCCAAAGTCTTGTTGTAAACGTTGGAGAAATGCTTGGTCAGATAACTCAAGAACTGCTTGGGCTTCCTCAGGGTGCAGACACCAAACTAAAGACATTCTATTGTCACTCATTGGCAATAAAGCTACAGGGCCATTTTCAGTAAAACGTTCAAAGGCTCTACCTTGATGAGGTTCTTGAGTAACAATATTGGCAATGACAGCCACTTGTTCAAAATCTTGCTCAGAAAGCTCTAAACCAATTTTCTGACAACAAGTCGAAACAGCACCATCGGCTGCCACCAGCAGTTTTGCGTCAAGCTTCCCACCGCTTTTCAACGTAATATGGGTACAGTCTTGCTCGCGCTCGATATCGGTAACAGAGTCAGGGCAAAACAGCGTAATAGATGCGCTGCTATCTAATAATTCTTGATATACGCGACCAACATCGGCTAATTCGACAACATACCCTAGTGCTTCAACGCCAATCTCTTGCTTGGTAATTTCCGTCATCCCAGCATGAGAGCGGTCAGAAACGTGGATATGTTCAATGGGTGTGACAAACGGCTCTATCGAGGTCCAGAGCTGTAGTTGACGCAACAGATTGACAGTACCGTAAGACAATGCGATTGAGCGAGAGTCAAAACCAGGGTGCATATCTGACTGCGCTTTAAAAGGCTCAACGACGGCAATGCGGAGCTTTCCCTGAGACAAATGGTCAATTGCTAATGCCAACGTTGCCCCTGCCATGGCACCACCAGCAATGACTACATCATATTGCTTCATGCTAACCTCTGGACCATCTACGATTAATGAATAGTAGGCTTTTTATCGCTACTTTCAGGGCGAACACCAAACTCAGCATGAATCGTTAGTACGCAAGCTTTGATGTGTTCAATCACTTGTTCTAGCAATTGCGCTTGTTCACCGAGGTCATCATCTTCATCAATGCCTAATTTGGCAATCTCTTCTAAGTCAGCCAATGCTTCTTTAGCGTCATCTGACGCTTTATTTAGCGCAACACCTGCTAGACCTAAACCAGAAATAAAGTGGTTTACGAAATCGGACACGCTGTCAGCCAACGCGAATAAGCCTTCTTCTCCCGGCTCATCTGGCAATAATAAAGACAGCTCCATCGACGTGCCCGTGAGTTCATTGACAGTAACAGTGAATACGCTTTGAGCAAAAGCTAGCGCGGTAGAAGGCCAACCCATACCATCATTGGTGTAGTCAAACAGAATAGGCTGCCAAGTTTGATCATTAATCGCCAATCCACCACTTAACATGCCGACAAATAAGCCATGTAATTCCGCAGGTGTTACTGCTAGGCTTGCAGATTGCAGTTCAGCAGCAATAGATTGGTATTCAGGAAGGGTGATTTCACTCATAACTTGGCTCATTCTTGCATAATAATGTATTGGTATATCCTACCATCAAGGTTAGTGGTCTGAAACGGCTATCAAATTCAATTTTGAACAGCATTTGCTCAATTTGCCCAATTCCTGTGTGATCTCGTCATCATTTCTCTTTCTGTGATGGGAAATGCTTGAATCTTAATAGCGGTTTTCCTATAGTTTGCTCCTCGGTGGTTGTATGAAGCAACACCTTAGATAGCGCGAATATAGAGTTTATTCATCATGAGCAATCAAGCGATCGACGTTGAAATATTAGGCAAAGTTACACGAGTGAATTGTCCGACAGGACAAGAAGAGTCTCTTGTTGCAGCGGCAAAAGATCTGGATCGCCGATTGAAAGAAATGAGCGAACGTACTAAGGTAACCAATGAAATCCAACTGCTGACCTTCGCTGCATTGAATATTTGTTATGAGTTGCACACCAAGTCATACGAATCAAACGGTCAACAGCAAGAAATTACTGAGCGAATGGAAAAGCTCACTGCGTCTCTTGAGAACGCACTAAGCAAAGTTACGCAAGGACAGCAGTAAATACAAAATTTACCCTGGGGTGTGCGTCAGCAGGATTTAAGTCCCTGAGCCGATAAGCAATACCTAAGGGTTAGTATTTGGTAGCTATTGAGCAAGCTCGGCATGTACCGAGAAGCCTACGGTTGTCATTGCTGATCCGCCTTGAACCAGCTGGTTCAAGGGCCACAATCCTCAACGGCACCCTGGGGTATTCTCTCTATGTCAGACCTCTCTCGACAAGACTTCCGCAAACTGATTCGTGAAAAGCGCAACGCATTGTGTAGCGATACGCAATTCCAAGCGGGGATCGACCTTGTCACTCAGTTCTCTCAACTTCCTGAAATCCAGCAAGCGCAGCATATTGCTATTTATCTTTCTGCTGACGGTGAACTTGATACCAAGCCGCTCATTGAGTGGTTGTGGCAACAGGGAAAATCGGTTTATCTACCTGTCATCCATCCGTTTTCCAAAGGTCAGTTACTGTTTCTTCTGTACGTAAGTGATGATCAATTGGTCTACAACAAATACGGCATCTTAGAGCCCAAACTGGACATCCGCCACCTCAAGCCCGTTCGTCAACTTGATATCATTTGTACACCTTTGGTTGGATTCGACAGCATCGGCCACCGCTTAGGCATGGGCGGAGGGTATTATGACCGTACCCTGTCTCATTGGTTTATAACCGGAGAAGGTGCCAAGCCTGTTGGTATCGCTCACGACTGCCAACATGTAGAACGCTTACCAGTTGAAAGCTGGGACATTCCATTACCTAAGATCGTGACCCCAAGCCGAATATGGCAATGGGAAAGTGGCAAGTAAGCCGCTATAATCACGCCCGCAAACGTTAACGAACATCTATTCAGGAGATTGGCATGACTCAAGATGAAATGAAAAAAGCGGCTGGTTGGGCAGCACTAAAATATGTTGAGAAAGGCAGCATTGTCGGTGTTGGTACTGGCTCTACCGTGAATCACTTCATCGATGCACTAGGCACTATCAAAGACGATATTAAAGGTGCAGTGTCTAGCTCTGTCGCTTCAACTGAGCGCCTTAAAGAGCTTGGTATTGAAGTATACGAGTGTAACGACGTAATGAAGCTGGATGTGTATGTTGATGGCGCAGACGAAATTAACCCAGCACGTGAAATGATCAAAGGCGGCGGCGCGGCTCTGACTCGTGAGAAAATTGTCGCAGCAATCTCTGATAAGTTTGTATGTATTGTTGACGGCACCAAAGCAGTTGACGTACTAGGTCAGTTCCCACTACCTGTAGAAGTGATCCCAATGGCACGCTCTTACGTTGCGCGCGAATTAGTCAAACTGGGCGGTGACCCGGCTTACCGTGAAGGCGTTGTGACTGACAACGGCAACGTAATTTTGGATGTACACAACATGCAGATTACTAACCCGAAAGAAATGGAAGACAAGATCAACGGTATCGCGGGTGTGGTGACTGTGGGTCTTTTTTCTCACCGTGGTGCTGACGTCGTAATCACAGGCACACCAGAAGGCGCAAAAATTGAAGAATAAATAACAGCTCAAATCGACCTATCTGGTTCACTTTTCTGTTATTTCATTACATACGGTGCTGCAAGGCACCGTTTTTTATTCCTTTCTCTAAGAAAATTATCTCTTATTCCGTAATTTTCTTACCCAAAGCAATTTTTTTTTGTTTACTTTATTGAACAGAAGACGCACAAGGAAACGTTTGTCCTCCTACAAAGCTATCAATTATCCCCTTTTTAATAGTTTTGCCCAATGTGCGCCACATTAGCCCACCTTTCCATTTTAAGGACGAGAAAAAATGGCCAAAGTTTCACTGGAAAAAGAAAAGATTAAGATCCTCTTGTTAGAGGGACTCCACCCTTCTTCAGTTGAAGTTCTTCAAGCAGCTGGTTATACCAACATTGAGTACCATAAAGGTTCCCTTCCGGAAGAAGAATTGATTGAAGCGGTTAAAGACGTGCACTTCATCGGTATTCGCTCCCGTACGAACCTATCCGAAGAGGTAATCAATGCGGCGAATAAACTGGTTGCAATTGGCTGTTTTTGTATCGGTACTAACCAAGTAAACCTAGACGCAGCAGCAAAACGCGGCATTCCAGTGTTTAATGCACCGTTCTCTAACACACGCAGTGTGGCGGAGCTGGTACTTGGTCAAATCCTACTACTTCTGCGTGGCATTCCTGAAAAGAATGCGCTTGCACATCGCGGTATTTGGAAGAAAAGTGCTGACAACTCTTACGAAGCACGTGGCAAACGTCTTGGCATTATCGGATACGGCCACATTGGTACGCAGCTAGGTATTATTGCCGAAAACTTAGGTATGCGCGTTTACTACTACGACATCGAGAACAAATTGTCCCTTGGTAATGCGACGCAAGTACATACCATGAGTGAACTACTAAACAAGTGTGACGTAATTTCTCTGCACGTTCCTGAAACGCCAGAAACAAAAAATATGATGGGTGAAGCTGAGTTTGCTCGCATGAAGCCAGGCTCAATCTTTATTAATGCAGCACGCGGCACTGTCGTGGATATTCCAGCGCTTTGCCATAGTTTAGAAGCAGGTCATATTGCGGGTGCAGCGATTGATGTATTCCCAACAGAACCGAAAACGAATGCCGACCCGTTCGAATCTCCTTTGCAGAAGTTCGATAATGTCATTCTCACTCCACACGTTGGTGGCTCAACGCAAGAAGCACAAGAGAACATCGGTGTTGAGGTCGCAGGAAAACTGGCGAAGTACTCTGACAACGGCTCTACGCTTTCAAGCGTAAACTTCCCAGAGGTGTCACTGCCAGAGCACGGTGGTGAATGCTCTCGCTTGCTTCACATCCATAAAAACCGTCCTGGTATTCTTACTCAGATCAACACCATCTTCGCGGAAGACGGTATTAACATTGCTGCACAGTACCTACAAACAGCCGCTGAAATCGGCTACGTAGTGATCGATGTTGAAACCGAGCGCTCAGAAGAAGCGCTAGCGAAACTGAAAAGTATTGAAGGCACTATCCGTGCTCGTATCCTTCACTAATTTGTGAAGCAGAAATAACAAAGGCAGGGAATACCCTGCCTTTTCTTTTTGCACCCAGTATTACTTCAGCTTGTAAATCACGTCAACTTGATCGCGAATAATCATGGTAGAATCTTGGTAGCTGTTTGCCCCTTCTTTACTGTCCATCGCCATCGAGCGCATTAGAACTGGCTGAACGTGCATCTGTCTGTAATTGATCTGCCAGACATCACCCAATTTTTTCTCAAAGCCAGTAGCCAGTGACGCTGCTTTTTCTCGCGCATCTTGGATAGCCGCCATGCGTGCCTTTTGCTGATACTCAGCCTGGTTGCTTACCTTAAGTTGAATATTATCAACCTGATTAATCCCTGCTTCTAACGCCATATCTAGGTACTGGTTTAGGTTTTTTAGATCCGTAACCGTCACATCAATGCTACGAGAAGCGCGATAACCAACGAGCTCTGCTTTGCCTGATTTAGGGTAGTGGTATTGAGGCGCAAGGTATAAATTCGAGCTGGTAACATTGTCTTTTGATAAGCCAGCATCGGACAGATTTTTCAGAAATTGCTCAACGGTTTTGTCAACTGACTGCTTGGCCTGTTCAGCAGTCATTGTCGTGTCTACCACTTTCACAGAAAACGTCGCCATATCTGGTGTAGCAATAACTTCACCATAACCCGTCGTCGTTACGTGAGCAAATTCAGGCGAGTTCGCCAACACTGAAGCACTAGTAAGGCTGAGTGCAGAAGCCAGCAAAAATGAATACAGTCTCATTCAATAAATCCATCCATACAAAAATAAAGTACTTACTCTCAGCAGAAAGGCTCAAGATTCAGACAAAACTATCACTACTGAGAAAGTGTATGGTTTCATAATAGAAACTTCTGTCGATTATCCAAGCACTCAGAATGACTTCTAACACAACTTTGACTATGTAACATTGGCGTAATTTTTCAACGAAACACTCTATCGGCAATGAACCCATCGCTGCGACAATGAACTTATTGAGGTAAGTGTCGCTGAGCATACCCGACTATCGCGTGTGAGATTTCTTGTAGAACCCCCGTTTCCAGTTGCCAATGATGCCAATAAATCCGATGGGACATTAAAAAACCGGGAGTAACATCAACCAACACGCCACGCTCTAGCTCGTCGGTAATTTGCAAACGAGGGATTAAGCAATAGGCTACACCAGCTAACGCCACTTTTAGAAACGCTTCAGAGCTGCTGATGTTATGGTGAATGACGCTATCAGGGCTGACATTGAAATGCTCGGTAAGAAAGGTTTTATGTAGGTCATCATATTGATCATACGAAACGGCCGGCGCCTTGGCCAAAGTCTGGTTATTGACGCCTTGAGCAAAGTAACGCTGATAAAACTCCGGACTCGCGACACAAACGTAATCAACACGTCCCAAGTAATCCGCTCTACAGCCAGGTATCGGCTGGGATTCTAAGCTGATCGCCCCCGTCACTTCGCCACTTTTTAGCTTTTCGATGGAACGAGATTCACCGTAGATAGTGAGTTTGAGTTCAACTTGACGCTGCTTCATGACATCTTGCAGTGCAGGCAGTAGCCAAGTAGCAAGGCTATCAGCATTGGTCGCCAAAGAGAGTTGTACAGGTCGAGTACTGGTATCATTCTTGAGTTCGGGCAGAATTTCATGCTCGAGTAAGCGCACTCGACGATAAAGGCCTAATAACTTTTTACCAATCGGCGTTGGCTTGGGTGGTTGACTACGAACCAAAACGGGTTGTGCGAGAAACTTCTCTAATTGTTTAATACGTTGAGAAATCGCTGATTGCGAGACAAATAAATGTTCGGCTGCACGCTCAAAGCTCCCCTGATAAACCACGGCATCTAATGCCTCAATCCATTTGTAGTCCAACCCTCTCATCCTACTCTTCCTCTCCTGATAAAACACCAACCCTTAAATTAGCTTGGCTAATATAATATTAAAATCATTAATTATACTTATTTAGATAAACTCTTTATCTTTCACTCTTCTGAGAATTGATTGGTTATTTTGAAGTGAGGTGAAGTGTGAGCTTGTGGGTTCTATTGCAAGGGTTTGGTTTAGGAGCATCAATGATCATTCCGATCGGCGCACAAAACGCGTATGTCTTAAATCAAGGCATAAAGCGCAATCATCACCTGACGACTGCCACTATTTGTAGCATCCTAGATATGATCTTCATTTCTCTAGGTATCTTTGGTGGTGGTGCGATTTTGTCTCAAAATGAAATCTTACTAACATCGGTGACCCTTGGTGGTATTGCCTTCCTGAGCTTTTATGGATTACTGTCACTTAAGAGCGCGTTTAAGTCAGACAGTGACTCAGAATCAAAAGGTGAAGTCGTCGCTCGTGGTCGTCGAACGGTCATATTAGGCGCGTTAGCCGTCACTGTACTTAACCCACATTTGTACTTAGATACAGTCGTTATTCTGGGCTCTATTGGTGGGCAGTTTGAAGGCCATGACCGAATTGCTTTTGCACTAGGTACGATGATGGCTTCCTTTGTTTGGTTCTATACCTTGTCGATAGGAGCCGCAAAACTAGGCCCTACCCTATCAAAGCCAAAAGTGAAAAAAGGCATCGACATCGCGGTCGCAGTAATGATGTTCACGATAGCGTATATTTTAGCTAGCGAACTTATTGAAAAGTACTGGTAATCAACAGGACAACATAGACATGGAGTCACTAAAGCGTATCTATGATATCAATAGAGAGCGACTCAACGCGCTCTCTATTCCTTTTCGGGAATGGCAGCATGAAGCCATCTTAGACTTTGACACGGATATAAGAATTGCGTCCGAGCTTGGATGGACAGGCACGCACACCAAAAGCCTCTTCTTAAAACTTAAAGGACAAGGCTACGCAATTTATCTAACAGAAAAAGACTCTCGCCTCGATGCCAAACAAATAAAAGCCGTCACAGGTAAACGCCCATCAATTTGTGACGACGGTGAAATGGTCGAAGTGTTAGGTTGTTTGCCTGGAGCGGTATGTCCGATTGGCTTACCTGAATATGTCACGCTCATTGTTGATACAACCCTGTATCAACACGAAGAGTTGCTCTATACGCCAGGGTTGCCTGAATTCACCTTTGGCTTTGCCGGTAAACACCTAAAACGTCTATTGCTTGCCGGTAATCACATTCTTTATGAGATATAAAAAAGCGAGGCCAATTGGCCTCGCTTTCGAATATCTACCGCTTTTATTAAGCGTCGATTTTGTTCAGATGAACATCCATTTGTGGGAATGGAATTTCGATACCATTTTCATCCAGTGCTTCTTTAATACCTTGCATTGCATCAAAGTATACGCCCCAGTAATCTGCAGTTTTCACCCATGGGCGAACCACAAAGTTTACTGAAGAGTCTGCCAGTGTAAGTACACCGATTGTGATATCAGGATCTTTCAAGATACGCGGATCTTTTTCTAGCGTCTCGCGAATTACTTTCTTCGTTAGTTTAAGATCCGCTTTGTATGACACACCAATCACTAAGTCGACACGTCGCGTTGCATGACGAGAGTAGTTAGTAATTGCACCACCGATTACTGACGAGTTAGGCACAACAACCATCTTGTTGTCTGGTGTTTTTAGAACAGTTTGGAAGATTTGAATTGCTTCAACACTACCCGCTACACCGCCAATTTCTACGTAGTCGCCAGATTTGAATGGACGGAACGCAACAATGAGTACACCAGCTGCAAAGTTTGATAGTGAACCTTGTAACGCAAGACCAACAGCAAGACCTGCCGCACCGATTACAGCCACAACTGAAGCGGTTTGAACGCCTAATCGACCAAGAGCGGCGATAAGTACGATTACAAATAGCAAGTAACGAACAAGACCGTGAATAAATTCAACGACAGCCTTATCCATGTTTTTCTTTTCTAGTACTTTAGAAACACTACCAGCGACTGCTTTAACGATAATATTACCGATAAACAGAATAAGCAGCGCAGAGATAATGTTCACACCGTACTGAACCAGTAGATCTGAGTTGTTTGTCAGCCAAGTTTCAGCCTGAGTTAGACCATCCGTTAAAGTGGTATCGATACCCACCGATTCACCTGCCATAATTCTTATCCTCAAAAATAAAGATATATAAATCCAATTGCCGTTAATTTATGAACCTTGTTTTTTAAAGGCTCTTTTCTAAAACAACATCCCTATTGCCCCACTGAACAGTGTCAGATTTTTGGCACAATATCCCAACTTTGACTTTTTTCAAAGTCAGAGTTTCGCAAAGATATGCAAAACAAGACTTTATCAGAGTTTTCTGATATTGGCTTGTTACAGGTTACGCAATGCACTCTTATTTCGCCACTCCTATGACTGATATTCCTATGTTTTTATTTAAAAACGTTAAAGGGGAACATCCCACCAGAAAATACAACCTGACGCATAAAGATATCAATAGGAAAACAGGGAAAGAAACATAGGGGCAAAATGATAGACAATAAAAAAACCCGCTCAAAAAGCGGGTTTTTAAGTAACTTAATCAGTAACGATTATAGTACGTCAACTGCGTTTAGGTCAGCAAATGCTTGCTCTAGACGAGCTACCATTGAAGCTTGACCAGCACGTAGCCATACGCGTGGATCGTAGTACTTCTTGTTTGGTGCATCTTCACCAGTTGGGTTACCGATTTGACCTTGTAGGTAATCGTGGTTTTCAGCTTCGAACTTACGGATACCATCCCAAGTTGCCCACTGTGTATCAGTATCGATGTTCATTTTGATAACACCGTAACCGATAGACTCACGGATTTCTTCTAGAGAAGAACCTGAACCACCGTGGAATACGAAGTTTAGAGAGTTCGCTGGAAGACCGAATTTCTCAGAAACGTGCGCTTGAGAATCACGTAGGATAGTTGGAGTTAAAACAACGTTACCTGGTTTGTACACACCGTGTACGTTACCGAAAGATGCTGCGATAGTGAAACGGTGGCTGATTGCGCTTAGTTTCTCGTATGCGTATGCAACGTCTTCTGGAGAAGTGTATAGCTCAGACGCATCCATATCAGAGTTGTCAACGCCGTCTTCTTCACCACCAGTACAACCTAGTTCGATTTCTAGAGTCATGTTCATTTTAGCCATGCGCTCTAGGTACTTAGCAGAAATCTCGATGTTCTCTTCTAGAGACTCTTCAGAAAGGTCGATCATGTGAGAAGAGAATAGTGGCTTACCAGTTTGCGCGAAGTACTCTTCACCAGCGTCTAGTAGACCGTCGATCCAAGGAAGTAGTTTCTTAGCAGCGTGGTCAGTGTGTAGGATTACTGGTACACCGTAAGCTTCAGCTACAGCGTGAACGTATTTCGCACCAGCAACAGCACCTAGGATTTGAGCTTCTTGACCTTCAAGTTTTAGACCTTTACCAGCAAAGAAAGCAGCGCCACCGTTAGAGAATTGAACGATAACTGGAGCTTTAACTTTTGCAGCTGCTTCAAGTACTGCGTTTACAGAGTCAGTACCCACACAGTTTACTGCTGGAAGTGCAAAGCTGTTTTCTTTTGCAACTTCAAATACTTTCTGAACGTCATCGCCAGAGATAACACCTGGTTTTACGAAGTCGAAGATCTTAGACATGGATGTAATCCTATTTATCTGTCGTTTTTAAACAAAACTTGTTAAGTTGAAAATCTTGCAAACGTTTGCTCACAACTGAGGCTATTCTAGCAGAGTTCCTCACACGTTGCAGCAAACAAGAAAGCGGGAGAATCACTCCCCCGCTTTACTTTAATTACTTAGCGCGTGCTTCTAGCATTTCTACTGCTGGAAGAACTTTACCTTCTACGAACTCAAGGAAAGCGCCGCCACCTGTAGAGATGTAAGAAACGTCAGCTTTGATACCGAACTTGTCGATAGCTGCTAGCGTGTCACCACCACCTGCAACAGAGAAGCCTTCAGATGCTGCGATAGCTTCTGAGATACCTTTAGTACCTGCTTCGAAGTTCTTGAATTCGAATACGCCAACTGGACCGTTCCATAGGATAGTCTTCGCGTTCTTAAGGATTTCTGCTAGTTCAGCTGTTGAATCTGGGCCAAGGTCGAAGATCATGTCGTCGTCTTGTACTTCAGAAACGTGTTTCATTTCTGCTTCTGCGTTTTCGTCGAATGCTTTCGCACATGCAACGTCAGTTGCTACTGGAATTGCACACTCATCCATTAGCTTCTTAGCAGTGTCTACTAGATCCGCTTCGTATAGAGACTTACCAACGTTGTGGCCAGCAGCTGCGATGAATGTGTTAGCAATACCACCACCAACAACTAGTTGGTCAGCGATTTTAGATAGAGACTCAAGTACAGTTAGCTTAGTAGAAACTTTTGAACCACCTACGATAGCAACCATTGGGCGAGCTGGGTTGTCCATTGCTTTACCTAGCGCTTCAAGTTCGTTTGCTAGAAGAGGGCCAGCACAAGCGATAGGTGCGTGCATACCAACACCATGAGTTGACGCTTGAGCGCGGTGAGCCGTACCGAATGCATCCATTACGAATACGTCACATAGTGCTGCGTATTTCTTAGATAGCTCTTCGTCGTTTTTCTTTTCGCCTTTGTTAAAGCGAACGTTTTCTAGAACAACAAGTTCACCAGCGTTTAGCTCTAGGCCATCTAGGTAGTCTTTTGCTAGCTTAACTTCACAATCTAGTGCGTCGTTTAGGTAGTTAACAACTGGTTGTAGAGAGAACTCTTCAGCGTATTCACCTTCAGTTGGGCGACCTAGGTGAGACGTAACCATTACTTTAGCGCCTGCTTCTAGGCAGTGCTTAATAGTTGGAAGAGATGCGATGATACGTGCATCTGAAGTTACTTTACCGTCTTTTACTGGCACGTTTAGGTCAGCACGGATAAATACACGTTTACCTGCAAGATCCAGGTCAGTCATCTTGATTACAGACATGATGTGTCCTCTCAAATATTGATAATTAAAGTTTTTGAAAACTCGGCAACCCTGCCAAGCCTGTTAATTCTTCAAACTGGTTATAGATGATATGGAGATATCATGGATTTATTTCAAGGCTTGAAATAAAAATTCTCCATCACTTCTTCGTCATTACTGCTCCACTTGAGAAGAAGCTTGCATTGCTAAGGCAGTATCCAGCATCCGGTTAGCAAAGCCCCATTCGTTGTCGCACCAAACGAGCATTTTTACGAGTTGCCCGTTACTCACTCTAGTCTGGCTTCCATCTACAATCGCACTATGGGGGTCGTGGTTAAAGTCGATGGAAACGAGTGGCGATTCAGTATAGTCAACAATGTTACGTAATGTACACTGAGATGCGTTAACAATGGTTTGATTTACGTCATTAACTTTCACATTTGTATTAATTGTGACACTTAAATCCATTGCGGTGACGTTAACGGTTGGGACACGAACAGAAATTGCTTCGAATTTGTTGGAAAATTTCGGGAAGATTCTTTCAATCCCCTTATGCAACTTGGTATCAACCGGAATAATAGATTGGCTCGCAGCGCGGGTACGGCGTAGATCGTTATGGTACGCATCGATTACTTGCTGATCGTTCATGGAAGAGTGAATCGTGGTAATGGTACCGGACTCAATACCGAAGGCTTCATCTAACACTTTAATGATGGGAACGATACAGTTGGTGGTGCAAGAGCCATTAGAGACAACACGGTGTTCATCTTTCAGAGTTTCGTGGTTCACACCATAGATAATCGTATTATCTATGTCGCTTGCGCCCGGGTGTGAAAACAGCACTTTCTTCGCGCCAGCTTCTATATGCGCTTGCCCATCGGCTTGTGAACCAAACACGCCAGTGCAATCCAAGACAATATCGACTTCTAAATCGCGCCAAGGAAGTAGTTCGAGTTCAGAGAGGTGAAGAATGCGAATAGAGTCATATTCGCCGCTGTCATGATGAACATGCAAGTGTTCTTGGTCATGGGAGATTTTTTTACCGAAGCGACCATGACTAGTGTCATATTGCAGTAGGTGCGCCATCGCTTCTGGCTGCGCTAATTCGTTAACCGCCACAACCTTGATCTGCTGATGTTTTCCGCTTTCATATACGGCTCGCAGAACATTACGACCTATACGTCCAAATCCATTGATCGCAACCTTTAGCATTTATCCTTCGCCCTACCAAAAATTTCGTGTCACAGATACTACCTGATCAGGCTGAAAAACGCACCTGTTGAATCATAGTAAAGCAGGATTAAAAAATGCCGAGACAATGCTCGGCCTTATTACAACAATAATTAAAATGCGACGTCTAAACCTAACCAGTAGCGACGACCATCTTCGACATATCCGTATTCTTCGTAACTGATTTCCTCATCCAGCAAGTTATAGATCGCGCCTTTAATACGAGTATTATCGGTTAACTGGTATGTCACACCAGCGTCCACAAAGGTATAAGCAGGCTCTACGATACTGTTTCTTGATGGGCCAGTAACCGGATCCATTTCTTTACCTCGGTAAGTGACTTTAGCCCAACTTTCTAGATCTGTTGTTGTTTGCCAAGTTACATCCACATTAAACAGATGCTTTGGTAGCTGCTGCAGCGGCATGCCTTTGTATTCACCTGTTTTTTGCTCTGAGTCGGTAAATGTGTAGCTCGAGCTGAGGTAAATGGTTTCCGTTAATGGCGATGCTAAGGTCGCTTCAATACCTTGTGTAACCGCTTCGTCCACGTTAATGCGGTACGTTGGATCTGCACCCCATTGGTTTGGCCCATCTGTACAGATGGTATCTGGACAAACAACACGTGTGATCTTGTCTTTGAACTCATTATGGAACGCAGTCAAAGAGACATCTAAACCAGAGTCACCTTGATACAAGACACTGATTTCTTTGTTTAGCGACGTTTCAGGGTCAAGGTCTGGGTTACCGTAGATATTACCGCCGCCACTGACTTGCGCCCAACCAGGAGTAATTTCACGTAATTGCGGAGAACGGAAACCTGTTGCCACGCCACCTTTCACAGTCCAAGACGGGTCAACTCGCCATACACCATAGACACGCGGACTAAAGTGCGCGCCATAGTTTTCGTCATGATCTAGACGACCACCAAGCGTAACGCTAAACGGATCGGCGATTCTCCATTCATCTTCAATGAAAACAGCCCACTGCGTATTCGATGTTTCGGTCTTCGATGACGCTTTGTTGGAGGTGAAATCCTCAAGCTCTGCATGAGTGGCGTCCACACCAGTCGTCAACGTATGGTTTCCAATGCCAGTCACCAAGCTCGATTTGAACGTGGTGTTGGTGATCGTCATCTCGCGAGATTTGTTCTCGCTCTCTTCACGTTGTAAGTAAGTATCTGAGATGCCAACCGAGTCCCAGTCGCCATTGTGACTTAGCGTTACATAATTACGACGATATTCGTTGAGTGAATCCTCACAACCTCTTCGGCAACCCGTCGTTGGTACGGAAAGGCCAACGTTACCGCGACGACTTTGTGCCGATGTGCCACCCTCTAGTTGCACAGAATGGCGGTCATTAATCTGGTAGGTCAGTTTTGAAGAGATACTTTGCATATCTTTATCTTCATAACCGTACTCAATATCGTCTTCTTCTCTTGCGGTATACTGACCGTATACTTGGAGAGATAGATTTTCGGCTAGCGGCCCATTGACGAAGAAATTCGCGCTCTGCTCTCCGCCCGAGCGACTGTTTTCTTGCAGAACCGTGCCTAGCTGAACATTACCTGTCCACTCCATCGCGTCTTTTCGCGTGATCACGTTAATTACACCACCAATCGCATCAGAGCCATAAAGCGTCGACATTGGACCACGGATAACTTCAATTCGCTCAATCGCTTGAAGAGGAGGCAACCAACCTTGTTCGATACCAGGGCCGTCACTATTTGGGCGAGTTTCACGTGTGCTTTGACGTTTACCATCGACCAGTATCAAAGTGTATTTAGAACCCATACCACGGATACTGATGTCGGTAGTGTCACCACCGCCTGTCACGACAACACCAGGCACGCTTTTTAGTGCATCAGTCACATCGCGGTAATAACGAGAGTCCAACTCCTCACGCGAAATCACACTAATACTTGCAGGCGCGTCCGCTTGAGATTGCTCATAACTTGATGCAGTTACAACCACTGTTTCCATTTTAGAAACTGCATCATTGGCAAACACATGAGGGACACTGACGAAGGCTAAAATACCAGTTGCAGTAATAACTGGCAGTCTAAGAGTAGACATCTACATCTCCATAATTGATAATGATTATTATTTTCGAAAGTGAATTATTCACAAATAGAATGAGATGCATAGTGAGAGTTATGGAACGGTTCTTCCCATTTATGGAACCCGTGCATAACGCAGTAAGGAGTAAATGAAATATGCACGACTTAGCATCAATTCGAGCCTTTGATGCGCTCAATCAGCATAAGAGTTTGACCGCCGCTGCCAAGGCCCTTAACCAGCCTAAATCAACGCTGAGTCGTCGCTTAGCACAATTAGAAGAAGATTTCGGTCAGGCTCTAACCGCAAGACAAGGTAACCGATTAGTTCTGACAAGAGCGGGAGAAATTTTTGCCCACTACAGTCGCCAGATTCTTGAGCTAAGTGAAGAGAGTTATGACGCGCTTCAAGGTTTAACAAACCAAGTTTCAGGGCCGCTGCATATTGTTTGTCACACAGCATTAGTTAGAAGTTGGCTAGGTGGTGTGCTCAACGGTTTTCTTGCCGATAATCCTGATGTTAGGGTTCAGCTTACCAGTGACTTTTCTGAAGCGCACCATGACCCAGATTTGTTCATCTGGCTCGGTGAGCGTAAAGAGCTCGATTGGCGCAAAGAGGTATTAGGCTCATTTCGTTACACGCCCTTTGCCTCTCCAGCTTATCTTGAACAACACGGTTCGATCCTGCACCCCAAAGAGCTTAAAGCACATCCGTGGATCGATTTTGGCTCGGTACAAGAAAATGGATTAATGCTCACACACCCTCAACACGGTGAGTTCTTTTTAGAGCCATTTGTGAGTCGCTTATACAGCGACAACATCGCAATGCAGATCGACAGCATCGCGAATGGTCATGGTATTGGACTGTTGCCAACTTGGACAGCAAGCGGCTACGAGAAACATCATCCGGGTCGAATCACACCTTGCTTAGAAGGTTGGCTTTCAGAGCCCATCTCCATTAACTGCTATACGCCTGCAGGAAGACCACCACTGCGCTTATCCGTACTTTTAGACTGTATTCACCAAAGCATTCCACAAGGTTGGAAAACCTGACAAAAAACAAAAAAGGCCATCGCAATGATGGCCTTTCCAACTTTAGTATCTAACAGTCGTCCTTTACGTTCGGACTATTGAGACAATCTAGCAGTTACGCTAGCAATTCTTTTGCTGTGTTCACTACGTTTTCAGTCGTAAAACCAAACATCTCGAATAGCTGACCAGCAGGTGCAGATTCACCAAATGTCGTCATGCCGATGATGCGACCGTCGAAACCAGCAGATTCACCAAATGTCGTCATGCCGATGATGCGACCGTCGAAACCAACGTACTTGTACCAGAAGTCTGCGATGCCCGCTTCGATAGCGATGCGTGCCGTTACGTCTGATGGCAATACTGCTTCACGGTAAGCGGCGTCTTGTTTGTCGAATGCATCTGTTGATGGCATTGAAACCACGCGTACTTTCTTACCTTCTGCTGTTAGTTGAGTCGCAGCTTCTACTGCTAGCTCAACTTCAGA
>CCKK01000019.1 GCA_001048675.1 Vibrio diabolicus
CCTGTTGCGATAAGGATTAGCTTCTACTGCTAGCTCAACTTCAGAGCCTGTTGCGATAAGGATAAGCTCTGGCTTGCCTTCGCAATCTTTCAGGATGTAAGCACCTTTCGCGATGTCCGCTACTTGCTCAGCTGTACGATCTTGTTGCGCTAAGTTTTGACGAGAGAAGATAAGTGCTGTTGGTGCATCTTTACGTTCAATCGCTAGTTTCCATGCTACGGCAGACTCAACCTGGTCACACGGACGCCATGTGCTCATGTTTGGCGTTACGCGTAGAGATGCCATTTGCTCAACCGGTTGGTGAGTTGGGCCATCTTCGCCAAGACCAATCGAATCGTGCGTGTACACTTGGATGTTCTGAATTTTCATCAGCGCAGCCATACGCATTGCGTTACGAGAGTATTCCATGAACATTAGGAATGTTGCGCCGTAAGGAACGAAACCACCGTGCAATGCGATACCGTTGATGATAGCGGTCATACCGAATTCACGTACACCGTAGTGGATGTAGTTGCCAGAGAAGTCATCCGTTTCTAGAGACTTAGAACCAGACCACATGGTCAGGTTAGAAGGCGCTAGGTCAGCAGAACCACCCATAAACTCAGGAAGCATTTGACCAAACGCTTCTAGTGCATTTTGCGATGCTTTACGTGATGCAATGTTCGCTGGGTTTGCTTGAAGATCAGCAATGATTTGGTTCGCTTTTTCTTCCCATTCCGCTGGAAGTTCGCCGTTTAGACGACGTTTAAGCTCTGCTGCTTCTGCAGGGTAAGCTGCTGCGTATGCTTCGAACTTTTCATTCCAAGCCGCTTCTTTCGCTGCACCTGCTTCTTTTGCATCCCACTCAGCGTAAACATCTGCAGGGATTTCAAATGGACCGTACTCCCAACCTAGGTATTCGCGAGCCGCTTGAATCTCATCGTGACCTAATGGCGCACCGTGACAGTCGTGCGAACCAGACTTGTTAGGAGAACCGAAACCGATAATTGTTTTAGTACAGATTAGAGTCGGACGAGGATCCGCTTTAGCCGCTTCAATCGCTGCGTTGATTGCTTCAGGATCGTGACCGTCTACCGCTGGGATTACGTGCCAGCCGTAAGCTTCGAAACGCTTAGGTGTATCGTCAGAGAACCAACCTTCAACGTGACCGTCGATAGAGATACCGTTGTCATCCCAAAACGCGATCAGTTTGCCTAGACCTAGCGTACCTGCTAGAGAGCATGCTTCGTGCGAGATGCCTTCCATTAGACAGCCGTCACCCATGAACACATACGTAAAGTGGTCAACGATGTCGTGACCTTCTTTGTTGAACTGTGCCGCTAGTGCTTTCTCTGCGATAGCCATACCAACAGCATTAGTGATGCCTTGGCCAAGAGGACCCGTTGTTGTCTCGATACCAGGCGCGTAACCGTACTCTGGGTGACCTGGGGTTTTTGAGTGCAATTGACGGAAGTTTTTCAGATCGTCAATAGATAGCTCATAACCGCTTAAGTGCAGTAGAGAGTAAATAAGCATTGAGCCGTGACCGTTTGACAGCACGAAGCGGTCGCGGTCGGCCCACTCTGGGTTTGATGGGTTGTGGTTTAGGTGAGAGCGCCAAAGAACTTCAGCGATATCAGCCATACCCATTGGTGCGCCTGGGTGGCCTGAGTTAGCTTGTTGAACACCATCCATGCTTAGAGCACGAATTGCATTGGCAAGATGTTTACGAGACGACATGTCTGCTCCTGAGTACATTAAGCGAAACGAAAAGTAGGTCATAATTCTCTCAAAGCCCTGTTGGGTGTGCAAACGTTTTCCAGTCCAAAACCTCACAAATATTGCACCTTTCGCGCCAAATCGTTCGAAGTTCTTAAAATTATCAATAAATCAGGCAAACGTTTGGTTATAACAAAAACCAAAAAAGAGCTTGTAATTCGAGCAATCAAATTTAGAATAGACGTCTAGATGTAGATACACCTACAAAAATTAGTATTAATTTGCGCTGGAGAGTTTATCATTCCCCAGTTTTAAACCAGATATAGTGGAGCTAACATGGCTAAGCACCTGTTTACTTCTGAGTCAGTATCAGAAGGTCATCCAGATAAAATTGCAGACCAGATTTCTGATGCGGTTCTTGACGCGATTCTAGAGCAAGATCCAAAGGCTCGTGTTGCATGTGAGACTTACGTTAAAACCGGTATGGTAATGGTGGGTGGTGAAATCACGACTTCAGCATGGGTAGACATCGAAGAGTTAACTCGTGAAACCGTTCGTGAAATCGGCTACGTACATTCAGATATGGGCTTTGACGCAGATTCTTGTGCGGTACTAAACACAATCGGTAAACAGTCGCCAGATATCAACCAAGGTGTTGATAAAGCTGACCCTAAAGAACAAGGTGCAGGCGACCAAGGCATCATGTTTGGTTACGCTTGTAACGAAACTGAAGTACTAATGCCAGCGCCAATTACTTACTCTCACCGTCTTGTTCAAAAGCAAGCAGAAGTTCGTAAAAACGGCACACTACCTTGGTTGCGCCCTGATGCAAAATCTCAGGTAACATTCCAATACGATCAAGGTAACATCGTTGGTATCGACGCGGTTGTTCTTTCAACTCAACACTGTGATTCAATCTCAACTTCAGACCTGCGTGAAGCGGTAATGGAAGAGATCATTAAGCCAGTGCTACCTTCTGAGTGGATCAACAAAGAAACAAACTTCTTCATCAACCCAACTGGTCGCTTTGTAATCGGTGGTCCTATGGGTGACTGTGGTCTAACAGGTCGTAAGATCATCGTAGATACCTACGGCGGCGCAGCTCGTCACGGTGGCGGTGCGTTCTCTGGTAAAGATCCATCAAAAGTTGACCGTAGTGCAGCATACGCAGCACGTTACGTAGCGAAAAACATCGTAGCGGCTGGCATGGCTGACCGTTGTGAGATCCAACTTTCTTACGCAATCGGTGTTGCGGATCCAACGTCTATCATGGTGGAAACGTTCGGTACTGAGAAAGTATCTCACGACATCATCATTGAAGCGGTTCGTCAATTCTTCGACCTACGTCCATACGGTCTACAAGAAATGCTTAACCTTCTTCAACCTATCTACAAGAAGACAGCTGCTTACGGTCACTTCGGTCGTGAAGAATTCCCGTGGGAAGCGACAGACAAAGCTGCACTTCTACGCGATTTCGCTGGCATCAAATAATCAAGCCAAGCAAGAATTAATCAAGCCCTCGCCTCTGGCGGGGGCTTTTTATTTTCAGCAACTTTTATCCAGCCATTTCGACTAATACCGCCCCGCCTCACGAAGTAGTCGTGTTTTTCCCTCACTTTTATACCGAATAAATTTTCAGCAATTATTTGTAAATTATCCCATCTCCGCCAATAGTTAAAATATTGTTAATTCCAATTTAAATAGAGACGTCGGATGCTGGTGACTGTGGCAGCAACACTTACGAAAGACACGAGTCAGGCATCTTTATGGCCGATACCAAACTAAGCCAATGCTCAGAAGTAAGCTTGAAAAAGTCGCTTCAAGTTTGACTGAACAAAAACCGCTGTCAGTTGGTATAAGCGGATAATGTGGGAATAAATCAAGGAGGAGTTATGCCTCGAACTGTTAATCCATCGGACTTCCACAACAAGCGAAAGGAAGTGCCAGATAACGAATACGCCAGAACCATACCGTGCAATACGGTCAATCTTTCTGCACCTTTTCATTGGCTCGCATTAGGTCTGCATGATTTCGTGCGAATGCCGCTTATTAGTGCTTTCTATGGCATCTGTTTTATGGCAGCTGCGATAGGCATTGTTTTGCTCGTACAATGGCAAGGCACACACTTGGTCGTCATGCCCAGTTTGATTGTTTACATGTTAATCGGTCCATTTCTCGCGCTCGGCTTGTATGATGCCAGTTGGGAGAGAGAGCGCGGACACAAAGCTAGCTTGTTCCATTCCATGAAAGCGATCGGTCGTAATTCAACATCTCAATGGGCATTCGCCGTGTTACTCGCAGTGTGTATGATATTTTGGATGCGTATTGCCGCTCTACTTCATGCGCTTTACCCTTCTGTTCAAGGGGCATCTTTAAGTGAGTTCCTACCCTTCCTTGTGATAGGATCTTTAGTTGGATTTGTTTTGGCTTGTGTGGTGTTTAGCATTTCAGCCTTTTCTATTCCGCTTATGATGGAGCGTCGCGTAGACATGATGACCGCTGTATTTACCAGCTTTAATGCCGTGAAATCCAACATTCCAGCGATGATTGTTTGGGCGGCGATCATCTGCGGCGGTATTCTTATCGGCTTTGCGACCTACGGGATCGGAATGTTGTTTACCATGCCAATTCTAGGCTACGGTACATGGCATGCTTACCATGCCACCATCAAGAAAAAACACACACCATAATTAACTGATGCTATGATCTGGCCCTCGCAAATGCGGGGGCTTTTTTATTTGATTTATCGAGGTGAATTGTGGATATAGAACTAAGCTATAAAGCCAAGCAAGTGATGGCGGACTGCATCGCGATGGCAGAGCAAGCTTTCAAACGTTCTTTCCCTATTCCAACAATCACCTTCAACGTCCGCGGGAAAGCGGCAGGAAAAGCCTACCTTCAATTGAATCAAGTGCGCCTGAATCCCGTTTTATTTCGCGAAAACACCCAAGCATTCTTAGATGAAGTCATTCCTCACGAGGTGGCACACCTGATTACTTATCAGGTTTACGGACGAGTTAGGCCTCACGGCAAAGAATGGCAAGGTGTCATGGAAGCCGTATTTAAAGTGCCCGCCAAAACCACTCACAGCTTTGAAGTAAAATCCGTTCAAGGTAAAACCTTTGAGTATCGTTGTGGCTGTATGACCTACCCTCTATCGATTCGCCGTCATAATAAAGTGCTGCGCAAAGAGGCGACGTACTCTTGTCAAAAATGCCGCCAACCACTTAACTTCACGGGCGTTCAGTTATCGTAATCTATATCTCATAGTGTTACTTGCGTTCCCAAAATAAAGATCGAGTTTATCAAAACCTTCCCTTCGCCACTTATTGTTAACTTACTCATCACTAAAGCCATTTTATGCGTGTTATCATGAATAAAGTCATACTTTATAAAGACTTTAATCATGAAATACCTATTCTCTCTGTTACTTATCGCGCTTTCTAGCACTGCGGTTGCCGCGCCACCAAGTTCATTCTCTGCCGCCAAACGTGAGGCGGTAAAAATTTATCAAGACCATCCAACGAGCTTTTACTGTGGCTGCAACATTCAATGGCAAGGCAAAAAAGGCTCCCCAGATTTAGCCTCTTGCGGTTACCAAGTCCGTAAACAGGAAAAGCGGGCCGCACGAATCGAATGGGAGCACGTTGTACCTGCGTGGCAATTTGGCCACCAGCGTCAATGCTGGCAAGATGGCGGACGTAAAAACTGCAAGAAAAAAGACAAAACCTTTCGCTTGATGGAAGCAGACCTGCACAACCTAACCCCTGCTATTGGTGAAGTAAACGGTGACCGTTCGAACTACAACTTTAGCCAATGGAACGGCGTCGATGGCGTGAGTTATGGTCGCTGTGAGATGCAAGTGAACTTTAAGCAGCGTAAAGTCATGCCACCAGACCGTGCTCGAGGTTCGATTGCTCGTACCTACCTATACATGAGCAAAGAGTACGGCTTTAAATTATCAAAACAGCAAACGCAGTTGATGAGTGCTTGGAACAAAACCTACCCAGTCGATAAATGGGAATGTGAGCGTGACGAGCGCATTGCCAAAGTACAAGGCAATCATAACCCATTTGTTCAAAAAGCCTGTCGCGCACTCTAGTGCTCCTCTACCTTGAAGCGTTTCAATAACTGATATTGAAACGCTTCTTGCCCCTTGTTTTTTCGGTTTAAAGCATCCATGTTAGGGTTTAAGTTTATTCTCTTGCTGGAAATCTCATGCGTATCCCTCGAATTTATCATCCAGAAACCATTCATCAACTTGGCTCACTTGCTTTAAGTGACGACGCAGCAGGCCATATCGGCCGTGTTCTGCGCATGAAAGAAGGCCAAGACGTTCTCCTATTTGACGGCAGCGGCGCAGAATTCCCAGCGGTTATCAGTGAAGTCAGCAAAAAGACGGTTTTGGTTAACATTACCGAGCGTGTAGAAAACAGTATTGAATCCCCTTTAGACCTGCACCTTGGTCAAGTTATTTCACGTGGCGATAAGATGGAGTTCACTATCCAAAAGTCAGTGGAACTTGGCGTCAATACCATCACACCTCTGATTTCCGAACGTTGTGGCGTCAAGCTTGACCAAAAGCGCTTTGAGAAAAAACTCGCGCAATGGCAAAAAATCGCCATCAGTGCCTGTGAGCAGTGTGGACGCAATGTCGTTCCAGAAATTCGTCCAATTATGAGCTTGGAAGAGTGGTGTAAAGAAGAGTACGATGGCTTAAAGCTCAATCTTCATCCTCGTGCTAACTACTCAATCAACACACTGCCAACACCGGTTGAAAAAGTGCGCCTACTAATCGGCCCTGAAGGCGGTTTATCGTCTGAAGAGATCGAGATGACTCGAGAATATCAATTTGAAGAAACGCTACTCGGCCCTCGCGTTCTGCGTACCGAAACAGCGGCTCTGACAGCAATTACAGCCTTACAAGTTCGTTTCGGCGATCTTGGTTAAACGGAGAAAAATAATGATCAAACTCGGCATTGTGATGGACCCAATTTCGTCCATTAACATCAAAAAAGACTCTAGCTTTGCCATGATGCTTGAAGCGCAACGACGCGGCTATGAAATCCACTACATGGAAATGAATGATCTGCATCTCGATCAAGGCGTTGCTATTGCAGATACTAAAGTGGTGGAACTAAAAGAAGATCCAAACGGTTGGTACGAGTTCAAATCAGAGCAAACGATCAAACTGTCTGATCTAGACGCTGTACTAATGCGTAAAGATCCTCCGTTTGACACAGAATACATCTACGCGACTTACATCCTTGAGCGTGCAGAAGAACAAGGTGCACTGATCGTTAACAAACCTCAAAGTCTACGTGATTGTAATGAAAAACTGTTTACAGCGTGGTTCCCTGAGCTGACACCAACGACAATCGTGACGCGAAAAGCAGAGAAAATTAAAGAGTTTCGTGAAAAGCATGGTGATGTCATCCTAAAACCGCTTGATGGTATGGGCGGCGCATCTATCTTCCGTGTAAAAGAAAACGACCCTAACGTCTCTGTAATCATCGAGACACTGACCAACCACGGTCAAAACTACGCAATGGCGCAAACCTTCGTGCCAGATATCAGCAACGGTGACAAACGTATCTTAGTCGTAGATGGTGAACCAATGCCTTACTGTCTAGCTCGTATTCCTGCAAAAGGTGAAACGCGCGGCAACCTAGCCGCTGGTGGCACAGGTGAGGCTAGACCACTAAGCGAGACCGATATTAAGATTGCTCAAACTGTCGCTCCGACACTAAAAGAAAAAGGTCTTATTTTTGTTGGCCTTGACGTAATTGGCGACAAGCTAACAGAAATCAACGTCACCAGCCCAACCTGTATTCGCGAAATTGAAGCGGCTTTTGACATCTCAATCACTGGCAAACTGATGGATGCGATTGAGCGTCGAGTAAAAGGCGAATAACTCAAACTGTATTACAGTTAATAGAGAGCGTAGTACATTAACTTAAGCAAACTCATGCACATACCTAGAGGTAAACTGTATGATGTTTGCTTAGGGGCATTTACGAGAGTTAAGGGTCAATATGAGTATGAATCTCACAAATCACTTTTTAGTTGCCATGCCTGGGATGAAAGATCCGTACTTTCAAAACAGCGTGATCTACGTTTGTGAGCACAACGAAGACGGCGCTATGGGGTTGATGATCAATGCTCCTGTTGATATCACCGTCGGCAACATGCTCAAGCAGGTGGAAGTTCAGCCGGTACACCCGCGTCTATTTGAAGCCAGTTTAGATAGACCAGTCTACAATGGCGGCCCAATCTCGGAAGATCGTGGTTTTATTCTGCATAAACCTAAAGATTACTACGAGTCCAGCGTCCAAATGACCGATGACCTCGCAGTAACCACTTCACGTGATATTCTTTCGGTGTTAGGAACAGAAGCAGAACCAAGTGATTACTTAGTGGCACTTGGCTATTCAGGTTGGAGTGCAGGTCAATTAGAAAGTGAACTGGTCGAAAACTCTTGGCTCACCATTGAAGCGACGCCTGAAATTATCTTTAATACACCAATCAACGAGCGTTGGAAGAAAGCGGTCGAAAAGCTGGGCATCGACCCAAGTCACCTTTCAGCAGACTCTGGACATGCTTAGTCCGAAATACAGTTACATTAGATAGAGACACCTTATGTCACGCACAATTATGGCTTTTGACTTTGGAACCAAAAGCATTGGTAGCGCTATTGGCCAAGAAATTACCGGTACAGCTTCCCCATTAAAAGCCTTTAAAGCCAATGACGGTATTCCAAATTGGGACGATATCGAAAAGCAAATCAAAGAGTGGCAGCCAGATTTGCTAGTGGTCGGTTTACCAACTGATCTTCATGGCAAAGACCTTGAGACCATAACCCCTCGTGCACGAAAATTTGCTAAGCGTCTGCAAGGCCGATACGGCTTACCTGTTGAACTGCATGATGAGCGATTATCTACAGCAGAAGCTCGTGCGGAGTTGTTCAGCATGGGCGGCTACAAAGCCCTATCGAAAGGGAATGTGGACTGCCAGTCAGCGGTGGTGATTCTAGAAAGCTGGTTTGAAGCCCTCTGGGGTGAATAAACGCTTCAAGCACAATGAAAAAAGGTTGGCTTCTGCCAACTTTTTTGTTTCTGGATTGGATTAATCCATATCGATCTTAACGTTCGCCAAACTGCCCGTAGAGAATGCTTCACCACGCTGCGTTTTCAACATCAAGCGCAGATCATTCGCCGAGTCGGCACTATGTAGTGCATCCTCTTCGCTGATCTTACCTTGCATCACCAACTTATAAAGAGATTGATCGAACGTCAGCATACCAAACTCATTTGAGCGAGCCATGGTTGACTTCAACTCATGCAAATCTCCGCGACGGATCAAATCCGACACACGTGGGCTATTTAGCAAGATCTCAAACACACCATGACGCCCCTGCCCATTCTTATCTCGGATCAGCTGCTGACCAACCACGCCTTTTAGGTTCATCGACAAGTCGAACAAGAATTGTTCTTTTTGATCTTTCGGTACCAAGTGAAGAATGCGCTCTAAAGCTTGGTTGGCATTGTTGGCGTGCAACGTTGCCATACACAAATGGCCCGTTTCGGCGAAGGTCATCGCGTATTCCATTGTTTCACGGCTACGGATCTCGCCAATCAAAATCATATCTGGCGCTTGACGCAGCGAGTTTTTAAGCGCAACTTCATAGCTTTCCGTATCTAACCCAACTTCGCGTTGAGTCACGATACAGCGCTTATGCTCATGCACGAATTCGATCGGATCTTCGACCGTCAAAATGTGCCCCGTCTTGTTGCTGTTTCGATAGCCCGTCATTGCCGCCATTGTGGTGGACTTACCTGACCCAGTAGCACCAACCACCAGCACCAAACCACGCTTGGCTATCGCTAAATCTTGCAACACTAACGGTAACTTTAATTGCTCAAAGGTGGGAATATTGGTTTCAATACGACGAATCACCGCACCCGGTAATTCCCGTTGAAAAAAAGCACTCACACGGAAGCGGCCACAATCTCTCACAATGGCAAAATTCGATTCCCGACTTTTACGAAATTCCTGACGCCGATCTGGCTCCATAGCACTGTCGAGTAATGCCGCCACATCACTCTCGGTGAGTTTTTCACCTTGAGGTCGCAATTCGCCATCCACGCGAAACAAAATTGGCGCACCAACCGTGATGTACAGATCCGACGCTTTCAGCGCCAGCATACCTTCGAGAAATTTATTTAGATCCATCTTCCGTGTTCACCTACGTATTACGAGAATTGCTGCACTTCTAACCCGATCTTACTATCGACCTCTTCACGAGCGACCATACCTTGTGCCATTAACTGACGAGCATTTTGCTCCATGGTTTGCATGCCGTGAGCCGCACCAGTTTGAATGATCGAATACATCTGCGCGACTTTGTCTTCACGGATCAAGTTACGAATCGCAGGCGTTGCCATCATGATTTCATGGCATGCAATACGGCCACCACCATTACGTTTCAATAATTTTTGTGCGATAACCGAACGAAGGGATTCAGAAAGCATCGAGCGCACCATATCTTTATCACTACCAGGGAACACATCGATAATACGGTCAATGGTTTTTGCCGCCGAGCTGGTGTGTAACGTGCCGAACACTAAGTGCCCCGTTTCCGCTGCCGTTAACGCAAGGCTGATGGTTTCTTTGTCACGCATCTCACCAACCAGAATGACATCCGGGTCTTCACGTAATGCGCTGCGCAGTGCGTTTTGGAAACTATGCGTATCACGGTGTACTTCACGCTGGTTGATCAAACATTTATTGTTGTTGTGAACAAATTCAATCGGATCTTCAATTGTGAGTACGTGCTTGTTGTGATTACGGTTAATGTAGTCAACAATGGCTGCTAAGGTCGTCGATTTACCAGAACCTGTTGGGCCAGTAACCAGAACTAAGCCTTTTTCAGCGTTCGCAATTTTTTTGAAGATCTCGGGAGCTTCCAGCTCTTCCAAAGTTGGAATGCTACTTGGAATGGTACGGAATACTGCCGCACAGCCACGAGATTGGTTGAAAGCGTTGACACGGAAACGACCAACGTTATGCAACTCAAAAGAGAAGTCGACTTCGAGTTTTTCTTCGAACTCACTGCGTTGGGCATCGTTCATGATTTCGAAAACCAAACGATGCACTTCTTGGTGTGTAAACGCTGGAATGCCTAGTTTTCTCACATCCCCATCAATACGAACCATTGGTGGGACACCTGCAGAAAGATGTAGATCTGAGGCATTATGTTTTACACTAAAATCCAGTAACTCAGTGATATCCATTTAAAATCCTTAAGTCTAAAGTACAGCTATGAGTAGTATTCAACAAAATATTGAACATATCACCTCTCAAATTCGATATGACGAGCAAAAATGTGGTCGAACTCCAGAGTCAGTGCAACTTCTAGCGGTAAGCAAAACTAAACCTGTCGAGGCAATTCTCGAAGCCTACCAAGCGGGACAAACCGCCTTTGGTGAAAACTACGTCCAAGAGGGCGTCAGTAAAGTTCAGCACTTTGCCGAGCATTATCCAGATAATCGAATCGAATGGCACTTCATTGGCCCGATTCAGTCGAATAAATCGCGACTTGTTGCCGAACATTTCGATTGGGTTCACACCATCGATCGAACCAAGATTGCTCAACGCCTGAATGATCAACGTCCCAGCGAACTTAAACCGCTACAAGTTCTGATTCAGGTTAACACCAGTGGTGAAGCATCTAAGTCTGGTGTCACCGAAGCGGAAGTATTCGAGCTGGCGGAGTTGATTTCTCGCCTACCCAACCTCACTTTAAGAGGGTTGATGTCGATTCCTGCCAACATGTCTGACTACGAATCACAGCTTCATGAGTTTCAGAAGTTGGCCACATTGAAGCAAACACTCGAAGCTCAGTTCCCAGAAATCGATACATTATCAATGGGAATGAGTGGTGATATGACCGCTGCAATCGAAGCTGGTAGTACAATGGTTCGTATTGGAACCGCTATTTTCGGCGCACGAGACTACAGCTAAATTAACAAAACGCTCACTCGCGACATAAATTCGTCGTTAAATTAAAGAGTAAATCGCGCAATCATCTTACTCGCCAATAGGAGCAGTAAGTAACAGCGGCGCCATTATACACCTGAGCGCACAACAAACTCTAAATATCATGATGGAAATCAGACAAATGGAACAATAAAAAAATCGCCTTCATTGGTGCTGGCAACATGGTGAGAGCCATTGTTTCTGGCTTGGTTGCTAACGGATACCCAGCGCAAAACATTACCGCGACAGCTCCTTCAGAGGCTCGCCGTCTTCCACTAGAACAAGATTTTGGCATCCGTACCACCAGCGATAACATCCAAGCGGCGACCGAAGCGGATGTGGTGGTATTGTCTGTGAAACCGCAAATGATGGCTGATGTTTGTAAACCACTGCAAGCGATCGATTTCACTAATAAACTGGTGATTTCTATTGCCGCTGGCATCAACTGTTCACGATTGGATGATATGCTAGCCACCAAATTGAACTTGGTTCGTGTTATGCCAAATACGCCATCACAACTTGGGTTGGGCATGAGTGGTTTATTCGCACCAGCCCATGTAACTGAGCAAGACAAAGCTTTTGCTGCAGAGTTAATGGAAGCGGTCGGTAAAGTATGTTGGGTTGAGCAAGAGTCTGGCATCAATAATGTGATTGCCGCAGCAGGCAGTGCTCCGGCATACTTCTTCCTGTTTATGGAGGCGATGCAAGCAGAAGCGATTGCTCAAGGTTTTGATAAAGACACCGCTCGACTATTGGTTCAGCAAGCTGCATTGGGCGCGGCCAGTATGGTGGTTAGCAACCCAGAAACTGAGCTATCGACCCTGCGTGAGAACGTGACATCGAAAGGTGGGACAACGGCAGAAGCACTGCGTACATTCAACGAACATCAACTTTCAGATATTGTTGCTAAATCCATGCAAGCTGCTGTGGCTCGCGCGGAAGAAATGGAAAAACTGTTTTAATTATTTGGATGAACTCCGTTTAGTATCATCCATCACTTGTTAAGGGTACCTTATGAATTCAATGAGTTTTCTCATCTCAACCCTATTTGACCTGTACATCATGGTCGTAATTTTGCGAATTTGGTTGCAAGCTGCACGCGCAGACTTCTACAACCCATTCTCGCAATTCATAGTAAAAGCGACTCAGCCGGTCATTGGTCCACTGCGCCGCATTATCCCTTCCGTGGGGAATATTGACCTAGCAACCGTGTTGTTTGCCTACGTGTTGTGTGTGCTTAAATTTGTCGTTCTGATCCTGATAGCTTCGAACGGTTCCGTCTCTTTCAGCGCTGATTTCTTGTTCTTGGGCTTGTTATCATTAATTAAAGCCGCTGGAGGTCTGCTGTTCTGGGTACTATTGATCCGTGCAATTTTGAGCTGGGTAAGCCAAGGTCGCAGCCCTATCGAGTACGTATTCCATCAATTAACCGAGCCAATGTGCGCACCAATCCGTCGTATTATTCCGGCTATTGGTGGTCTTGATTTGAGCGTACTGGTGCTGTTTATCGGCTTGCAGTTCGCGAATTTCTTGATGGGCGATATCATTGGTCCAATTTGGTTCCAATTATAATGTCAGCCGCAGTTTGGCAAGATGGCGACGACATCATCCTAAAGCTCTATATTCAACCTAAAGCAAGCCGCGATAAAATTGTTGGCTTGCATGGTGAAGAGCTCAAAATCGCCATTACTGCTCCACCTGTCGATGGCAAAGCTAATGCGCACCTAACTAAGTTCTTAGCCAAGCAGTTTAAAATCGCTAAGGGTTTGGTTCACATAGAAAAAGGTGAATTAGGACGGCACAAACAAATTCGGATAGAATCGCCTACCCAGATACCGACAGAAATTAAAGCCATCTTATGATGGCTTTTTATTTACAATTTTGTACCACACTTACTAGTACCAATGACTGAGTTCGCATTTTTACCCCGTGACCAAGGTAAAATTGCGGCTATGGTTGTTTTATAACAAGTGCTTTGAGGAAGTAACAATGAGCAAATGGATTACCGCATTACTGATCAGCCTATTGTCGTTACCAAGCTTCGCCGATCAGTTTAAAAATATGAAAGATATCGAAGTACACTATGTCGCGTTTAACTCGACATTCTTAACACCGAAAGTCGCACGTAGCTACGATATCAAGCGTAATGGATACCTCGCTGTGGTTAATATTAGCGTGCTAGATAGAGCTTCATTGGGTAAACCTGCATTAGAAGCAAAAATTGCTGGACGCGCGAAAAACCTCATCGGCCAAACTCAGACCTTGTCCTTTCGTGAAGTCAAAGAAGGCAATGCGATATACTATTTAGCCGAACTGCCAATTACCCACGAAGAAACTTTTACTTTCGATATTGACGTAAAAGCTGGAAACAAAGGCTCAGGTAAGCTTAAATTCACCCAGAAGTTTTATGTTGAAGAGTAATTGGGTTGTGATGATCCAAAAGCTTTTGGATCTAAGCAGGCTAAAAACCACTTATTAGTTAAAGAATATCTAGAGGAGAACGATTTGTTCTCCTCTATCACTATTAAAAGAGATTCCCATAGAAAAAAATTGTGCTAGCAACTGGTAACCAAGGCAAAGTTCGTGAAATGGCAGATTTGTTGTCTGACTTCGGCTTTGAAGTATTAGCGCAAAGTGAATTCAATGTATCGGAAGTAGCTGAAACGGGTACAACTTTCATTGAAAACGCAATCATTAAAGCTCGCCATGCCGCACAAGAAACAGGGCTTCCTGCCATTGCAGACGACTCTGGATTAGAAGTCGATTTCTTAAAAGGCGCTCCGGGCATTTACTCTGCACGTTACGCAGGCGAGAGCGCATCTGATCAAGAGAATCTAGAAAAATTGCTAGCGGCAATGGAAGGCGTACCAGAAGCAGAGCGTACAGCACGTTTCCACTGTGTATTAGTCCTCATGCGTCACGAGAACGACCCAACGCCTATCGTCTGCCACGGTAAATGGGAAGGCCGCATTCTAACTGAAGCACACGGTGAAAATGGCTTTGGCTACGACCCAATCTTCTTTGTTCCTGAAAACAACTGTGCGTCAGCCGAACTTGAACCTGCACGTAAAAAACAAACTGTCTCACCGCGGTAAAGCGCTCAAGTCGTTGTTTGCTCAACTGTCTGAGCAAGTGTCTCAGTAATCACGAGCGAATTAGACCATGTTAACGCCCCCAGCACTCAGCTTGTATGTACACATCCCTTGGTGTGTACAAAAGTGCCCGTATTGCGACTTTAACTCTCACGCGCTCAAAACCGAGATTCCAGAAGAAGAGTACATCAGTGCTCTTCTAGAAGATTTAGATACTGACATTCAGAAATACCGCCTTAACGAAGTGCCACGTCCACTGCATTCAATCTTCATTGGTGGTGGTACGCCGAGTTTGATTTCGGCAGAAGGCATCGAGCGTCTACTTAAGGGCATTGAAGCGCGTATTCCGTTTAAGCCAGAAATTGAGATCACCATGGAAGCTAACCCAGGCACCATCGAAGCAGAGCGTTTTGTTGGCTACCGCAAAGCTGGTGTAACGCGTATCTCTATCGGCGTGCAAAGCTTTGAGCAACAGAAGCTTGAGCGTTTGGGGCGCATTCACGGCCAAGACGAAGCCGTCAATGCTGCTAAGCTGGCGCACCAAATCGGTTTGAACAGCTTTAACCTCGATCTCATGCACGGCTTACCAGATCAAAGCATCGAACAAGCCTTGGCAGATTTGGACAAAGCTATTGAGTTGGCACCGCCGCACCTGTCTTGGTATCAGCTGACCATCGAACCAAACACCATGTTCTACTACAAGCCACCAACGCTACCTGACGATGATGACTTGTGGGATATTTTCGAGCTCGGACACCAAAAACTTGCAGCCGCGGGTTATGTGCAATATGAAATCTCGGGTTACAGTAAGCCGGGCTATCAGTGTCAGCACAACCTCAACTACTGGCGCTTTGGCGATTACCTTGGTATTGGTTGTGGCTCTCATGGCAAACTCAGTTTTACCGACGGGCGTATTATTCGAACGACAAAGGTAAAACACCCGCGTGGCTATTTAGCGGCTTATCAAAATATGGTCAAACCTTATCTGCATACAGAACATGTCGTCGCGGATGAAGATCGTCCATTCGAGTTCTTTATGAACCGATTCCGCTTAATGGAAGCATGCCCGAAGCAAGATTACGTGGACACCACAGGCTTGCCGCTCAGTACGATTCAAGAAACCATCGATTGGGCGTTAGAAATGAGCTACTTGAGTGAAACCGCCACTCATTGGCAAATTACTGAAAAAGGGAAGCTCTTCCTTAATGACTTGCTCGAAGCCTTTATGGCCGAAGAAAGCGAAGAGTAACGCAGCCCAAAAAACAAAAAAGCCTCTCAATTGAGAGGCTTTTTATATAGAACATTCAACATTAGAAAATCGAACGGCCAATTCGCTCCGATAGCAATTCAAGCGCCTTAGTACCAGCAAGGGAGTTACCTGAAGGGTCAAGCTCTGGAGACCATACTGCAATGGTCATTTCACCAGGTACTACCGCGATAATGCCACCACCGACACCAGACTTACCAGGCATGCCAACACGATAAGCAAACTCGCCCGCGCCATCATACAGGCCACACGTTGCTAACAGTGCATTAAGTTGTTTGGTTTGCACGGGAGAAACAACGGGCTTACCCGTTTGTACCGATGTGCCCTTATTTGCCAAATAGCTAAACGTTTTAGCCAAGTCGACACAGCTCATCTTCAGTGCACAAGCGTGGAAGTAGTTTTGCAGCACTGGAATTACTTCATTTTCGAAGTTACCAAACGAGCGCATGAGATAAGCAATCGCCGCATTACGATCACCATGCATCATTTCAGATGCCGCGACGACTTTGTCATACACAATATGAGTATCACCAGAAAGCTGACGTACAAATTCCAATAGGCGCTGACGAGGTGCAGATAAGCGAGTTTGCAACAGATCCGCCACAACTATCGCTCCAGCATTAATAAAAGGATTGCGAGGAATACCTTGCTCCATTTCTAGCTGGATTAGCGAATTAAATGCCTGCCCCGAAGGCTCTTTTCCCACTCGAGACCAAATTTCTTCTTGCTTGTACAAGCACATCGCTAACGTCAAGCTCAATGCTTTTGAAATAGATTGGATAGAGAAAGGTTCATCGGCATCGCCCGCCTTAATAACCTCACCTTCGTTGGTGTATACCGCAATACCTAACTTGTTGCTGGGTACTTTTGCCAGAGCAGGAATGTAATCAGCCACTTTGCCTTGGCCGATTAAAGGGCGCACTTCCGCCAAAATATCTGTCAAAATTTCCACTGTCGGTTTCATTCTCTACCTTCTATTTACAAGAGAACTCGTTGAGCTCAGAGGTAAAAAAAGCCAACGTGTCGTTGGCTTTTCCATAGGGTTCGTTCGACTCAAGTCGATTATGGTTTTACTGCCACAATAATATTGCGGTTGATAGATTGATCAACACGGTGAAGATAACCGATGTAAGGCTCTTCTGAAAGTACCTTCCAACCTTGCTCTTCAAATAATGCCGCGACGTCTTTCCATTTCAACGTAAATTCATTGAAAGACAACACCACTGAACCTTGTTTTTTCAGTACCACTTTCCATGCAGGCAGAGCCTCTTTTAAAAGCTCTAGTGGACTACGGTTCAGTTTGCTGTCCTTGGCATTTTTGCTGCCGTGCTGCACGCCGTAAGGCAAGTCAGACACCATCACATCAACTGAGTTCTTTTTCACGACTTGATCAGAGATACGAGTATCAGCCGAATACAGCTTCATAAACTGAAGATTGCCTTGGTTGTAATCTTCTTTATTTGCTGCAGCTTCAACCACGAAACCATCCGCCACTTTCTTGCCACCCGCAGTGCGCTTTTCTTTGCTCACTTTGTGCTTAAAGCGGCCATTCTTCATGAACTTAACGATAAAGGTCTGGATCTCTTGCACCCACTTGGCGTTGATCTCTACCCCCACCACGTTCAAGCCATGGATCAAGCCTTCAAACAAGGTTGTACCTTTACCACACATTGGATCCATTAAGGTCAGCTGTTCACTTCCCGTATTGGACGCACTAATGCCGATATTCACCATCAAGCGAGTAAACTGCTCGTTTGTTTTCCCGGTATAACGCAGAATCTGACTCATGCTTTCCGGGAAAGTATTGAACGCTGGCGCTTGAATTGGTCGAAGTAAACCATCTTCGCGCACTTCAAATAGTGCATAGTAAATCGAAGAGGCTGCGATTCTTCGCGTCTGCTCATCGCTTAGAGCTTCCTGACAAGAAAACACCAACGCTGCAGGTAAGCCAACCTCTTTACTACCAATTTCTGTCACATCCACGCCTTGTGAAGCTAAAATTGCTTCTAGCTCTGAACAGGCAATGGTCATTGCGCTATCAAAGTAAATTCGGTTATGACCCGGATTCGCTAATATCGCGTAATGGTACATCCCATGAACTCCTCTAGTTACGCGATACGCTTATATTTGATATCCCACACACCGTGACCAAGACGGTGACCACGAGCTTCAAACTTCGTTAAAGGACGGTCGTCTGGACGAGGAACGAAATCACCATCTTTAGCAATGTTTTCGAAGCCTGGCGCTTGGTTCATAACTTCAATCATGTGCTCTGCGTAGTTTTCCCAGTCTGTCGCCATGTGGAAAATACCTTGATTAGGGATCAGCTTCTCACGAACCATTTCAGCAAAACCTAATTGAACGATGCGACGCTTGTGGTGACGTTTCTTGTGCCAAGGGTCTGGGAAGAACAACTGCAGTGTCGATAGGCTGCCGTTTGGAATCATATGCTCAAACACTTCGACTGCGTCATGGCACATCACACGCAGGTTAGTAACTCCCGCCTCACGCGCATCCGCAAGACAAGCACCAACACCCGGGCTGTGTACTTCGATACCAATGAAGTTCTTCTCTGGTGCATTCTTTGCCATTTCAACCAATGAAGCCCCCATACCAAAACCGATCTCTAGTACAACGGGGTTGTCGTTACCAAACACTTCTTTCCAATCGAGAAGTTCAGCTTTGAAGTCAATACCCATCGTTGGCCAGCATTCATTCATCGCGCTCTCTTGACCTTTAGTCAAACGCCCTTCACGGCGCACAAAGCTGCGGATTTTGCGGATCAGCTTTCCGTCTTCGTTGTATTCGTTAGTGGTTACTTCACTCATTGATTTTGCCTGCACATTGATTAATCAAAGCGGGGATTATCCAAAGAATTTACTGAGGTGCAAGTATTTGTTGAGCTCTTGGCCTATGGCAGCCCAAAAGCAATAGCACACCTCTTTATATCCCTACTGTTTATCCGTTGTACTTCTTGCCCATTATGTGGTGCAATTTTGCACCTAACCAATAATAGAATACAGAGCAAGTCGTGACACCTTTCACCAGTGCCATCCTAGAATGGTATGACGCATATGGAAGAAAAGATCTTCCGTGGCAACAAAATAAGACCGCATACAGTGTCTGGTTGTCTGAAATCATGCTTCAGCAAACTCAGGTCACTACGGTTATTCCGTATTACCAACGTTTCTTGGAGCGTTTTCCAACCGTGCTCGATCTTGCCAATGCTGAGCAAGATGAAGTCCTACACCTTTGGACTGGCTTAGGGTATTACGCCCGAGCCCGTAACCTTCACAAAGCAGCACAAGAGGTCGCCTCTACATACAATGGTGAGTTTCCTCTTGATATAGAGAAAATGAACGCCTTACCGGGGATTGGCCGCTCTACCGCAGCCGCCGTTTTATCGTCTGTGTATAAACAACCACATGCGATTCTTGATGGCAACGTGAAGCGCACCCTATCCCGCTGTTTCGCAGTCGAAGGATGGCCAGGAACAAAAAAAGGTTGAAAACCAGCTGTGGGAAATTGCCGAAACGCATACCCCACAAACGGACGTAGATAAGTATAACCAGGCAATGATGGACATGGGCGCGATGGTCTGCACACGCAGCAAACCCAAATGTAGCCTCTGCCCTGTTGCGGATCTGTGTGTGGCAAAACAACAAGGCAATGTGCTCGACTACCCGGGTAAAAAACCGAAAAAAGACAAGCCAATCAAGCAAACTCGTTTTGTAATGCTTCACCACAACACCGAAAATGGTCATGAAGTGTGGTTAGAACAAAGACCACAAACAGGCATTTGGGGGGGCTTATTTTGCTTCCCACAAACCGAACATGTAGATGTAGAAAGCGACATTGAATTGCTACTGGATCAACGTGGCATTCAAGCCAGCAATATCAAGCAACAGCAAACACTGATTACCTTTCGCCATACCTTTAGCCATTACCACCTCGATATCACGCCAATTTTGATTGATTTATCAAAGCAACCGGACGTGATAATGGAAGGCAACAAAGGTCTTTGGTATAACTTATCTAAACCTGAAGAAGTCGGTTTAGCCGCGCCAGTAAAACTATTGCTGGAAGCGCTACCCCACGAACTTCGTTAATTGAATACAAGGAGTCATTATGAGCCGCACTGTATTTTGTGCTCGACTAAAAAAAGAAGGCGAAGGTCTAGACTTTCAACTTTACCCTGGTGAACTAGGTAAACGCATTTTCGACAACATCTCGAAAGAAGCGTGGGCTCAGTGGCAACACAAACAAACCATGTTGATCAACGAAAAGAAACTCAACATGATGGATCCAGAGCACCGAAAACTGATCGAAACAGAAATGGTAAACTTCCTCTTTGAAGGAAAAGACGTTCATATCGAAGGTTACACACCGCCGAGCGAATAAAGTCGCTTGAGTTAAAACAATGACATCACAACCACTTGTGGTGTCATTTTTCTATTACCTTCAATAGCCCTGATACTTATGAAAAAAATTGTCTTTATTGCTGCCGCACTTTTAATGGCTGGCTGTAGCCGTGAATTCGTCGAAAAGATTTATGACGTCAACTACGAGCCCACAAACCGTTTTGCCAATAACTTAGCTGAGCTACCTGGACAATTTGAAAAAGATACCGCCGCGTTGGACGCCCTGATCAATAGTTTCTCTGGTAATATTCAAAAGCGCTGGGGTAAAAAAGAAATTAAGTACGCAGGCAAAAGTAATTACGTCAAATATATCGATAACTACCTTAGCCGCGCCGAAGTCGACTTTCGCAAAGGCGTGATCACGATTGAAACCGTATCACCGACCGAGCCCCAAAAGCACCTCAAAGAGGCGATTGTCACTACCTTACTCACGCCAGACGATCCAGCTCACGTCGACTTGTTCTCCTCAAAAGGAATCACGTTAGAAGGGCAACCATTTCTGTATAAACAAGTTGTCGATCAAGACAATAAGCCAATTCAGTGGTCTTGGCGGGCAAACCGATTTGCGGAGTATCTCATCGCAAACAAGATCAAGACCAAAGACGTTGATTTCAAGAAAGCGTATTACGTCGAAATCCCCATGGTTGAAGACCATTTTTCAACACGCAGCTACCAATACGCCGATATCGTGCGCCGAGCTTCTAAGAAATACGATATTCCAGAAGATTTGATATACGCCATTATTAAAACCGAGAGCAGCTTCAACCCGTACGCAGTAAGTTGGGCAAATGCGTATGGCTTAATGCAAGTTGTACCTAAAACCGCCGGTCGAGACGTATTCAAGCTCGTGAAAAAGCGCTCAGGCCAACCAAGCCCTGAATATTTGTTTAATCCAGAAAACAACATCGATACCGGTACTGCGTATTTCTACATCTTAAAAAATCGTTATTTAAGAGAAGTCCATCACCCTACCTCTCTCGAGTACAGTATGATTTCCGCTTACAATGGCGGTACTGGAGGTGTTTTAAACACATTCCATCGCAGCGATCGCAAACGCGCAATGCAAGATCTTAATTCGTTGCAACCCAACCAAGTTTATTGGGCACTAACTAAGAAACACCCGAACGCAGAAGCACGTCGTTACCTAGAAAAAGTTACAAATTTCAAAAAGGAATTTAACTCAAAGCAAACTTTGTAGTGATAGTTGAATAAAAAGCGTTCGAACAAGCACTTTTTTGAAATTATTTAAAAAAAGTGGTTGACGCAAAGCGGGAAAATCCGTTTAATAGCGCTCCGTTGCCCGGATAGCTCAGTCGGTAGAGCAGAGGATTGAAAATCCTCGTGTCGGTGGTTCGATTCCGCCTCCGGGCACCACAATTTGATTTGTTGGTGTCTTAACGAAATGTTATAACACGGACAAAAGCACAAAGAATAAAGTGTGCCGACTTAGCCTCGAGGCACCATATTTGGTGCGCTTGCTTAATTTAAACCATTGGCAAGACACAAAACAGAATAGTTCCTCCTTAGCTCAGTTGGTAGAGCGACGGACTGTTAATCCGCAGGTCACTGGTTCGAGTCCAGTAGGAGGAGCCAAATTCAAGAATTTCATAAAAATGAGATTCTTAAAACGAAGAGTTCATCTCTTCTAAAAAGAATAAAGTGTGCCGACTTTTATAACACGGACAAAAGCACAAAGAATAAAGTGTGCCGACTTAGCTCAGTAGGTAGAGCAACTGACTTGTAATCAGTAGGTCACCAGTTCGATTCCGGTAGTCGGCACCATTCTTTTGCCTCGATAGCTCAGTCGGTAGAGCAGAGGATTGAAAATCCTCGTGTCGGTGGTTCGATTCCGCCTCGAGGCACCATATTTGGTGCGCTTGCTTAATTTAAACCATTGGCGCCTCGAGGCACCATTATTTGGTGTCATTGCTAAACACGATACACGAATAATTCCTCCTTAGCTCAGTTGGTAGAGCGACGGACTGTTAATCCGCAGGTCACTGGTTCGAGTCCAGTAGGAGGAGCCATTTTTAAAAAGCCGCATCTTTTGATGCGGCTTTTTGGCATCTGCCCTACGTTCATTTCATTCCCCCAGTTTCTCTGTTTCTAGCATCGCAAAATATTAAGCCCAGTCTCTAAAAAACACTTATTTTACGCTAAAAATTTAATCCTCATCATAATTTCAATACGCACTAGTATGCGCTCATATTCATCTTCACTAAGATGCCCGAGTTATTACATTTCTTCTTTTAACTATGCCTTGCATAGTGATGACACTTTATTTGTGAGCCAAATATGAAACTAAAAACTCAAGCCTATTTATTATCTGCGATCATATTGCTAGCACTCCTAGCACTGACCGCAACGGGCTTATGGACACTTCGCGTCGCAAGTAACCTTGATAACAAAGCTCGGGTTACTGAGCTATTCAAAAGTGCGTACAGCATTCTTACCGAAGTAGAAAAAATGGCTATCGAAGGCAAAATGCCAGAGGACGAAGCGAAATCATTAGCCACTCGCCTACTCCGTAATAATATCTACAAAGACAACGAATACGTTTATGTCGCAGATGAGAACATGATTTTTGTTGCAGCTCCGCTTGACCCTCAATTACATGGAACAAGCTTTCACGACTTTCGTGATGGAGATGGCAACAGCGTCGGCCAACTTATCTTAGATGTTTTGGGGCGCAAAACAGGTCAAATCGTCGAATATACTTGGAGTCAAAAGCAGGCCGACGGAAGCATTGAAGAAAAACACTCTATTGCCGAGAAAACACCACATTGGGGCTGGGTTGTAGGTACAGGGATCGGCTTTAATGAGGTGAATGCTCGCTTCTGGGCTACCGCTCAATGGCAGCTTGTACTGTGTTTAGTTATCGCGGGGAGTATTCTCGGTGGCCTGATAATCTCGATTCGCAAGATGCTCAATCTACTTGGTGGAGAGCCAAACGATGTGCGCAAAGCCGTTCAAGCTGTCGCACAAGGCGACATTCAGACCAGTTTTGATACAGTGGCGCCGAGAGGAAGTATCTATCGTGCGGTGCAAGATATGAGTCAATCACTAGCCACCATGGTGACAAACCTTGAGAAATCCATGCACGCACTGCGCGCTGAGTTATCTGCCGTAGAATCTCGCTCAAATACGATTGCCGATCTCACCGTATCCCAGCAGCAGTCAACAGCAATGATTGCCACTGCGATGACTGAAATGGCATCTTCAGCCAACCATGTTGCCAACTCGGCAAGTGATACAGCAAACAACACAGACGAAGCCGATAAACAAAGTCAGCATACTCAGAAGCTGATTCACAGCACTGTTGAAAACATTCAAGGTTTAGCTTCTCAATTAAATACTGCAAGTAAAGCGGTCGCCGATCTAGATCAGGATGTAAATAGTATAGTGAAAGTGCTCGATGTAATTGGCGATATTGCAGAGCAAACAAACTTACTCGCACTCAATGCAGCCATTGAAGCAGCACGTGCCGGAGAGCAAGGTCGAGGCTTTGCCGTTGTTGCCGACGAGGTGCGTAACCTGGCAGGCCGAACACAAGACAGCACTAAAGAGATTCAGCATATGATCTCCAACCTGCAAGAAGGTTCCCGTAACGCTATTCACACAATGGAAGTGTGTGCAGAAACCAGTGAGGGTACAGTAACAGAGTCTAAGAATGCCTCTGAAGCTCTGCAGCAAATTGTAACGGCGTTAGAATCTATCACCGCAATGAGTCAGCAGATCGCGACCGCAGCAGCCGAACAAACTCAGGTTAGCGATGATATTGCGCTTCGCGTCAATCTTATCGAGGAAAGCGGAAGCCAGCTCAACTCTGTGGTAACGGAGAGTCAATCAAGCACTCAAAGTTTAGCTTCGCTGGCGGATGAGCTAGAAGGTTGGGTAAACAAGTTCTCTGTAAAGCACTAGGTTAAAGTCAATTGTTTAGTATAAAGCACGTTTTCAAGCGTGCTTTTTTTGTTTTTATCCATTTACTCTACTTTCAAGCTCCTATTTCTCCATTAAAGAAAGCTTAGTTGATGGCGGATTTTTATCAAAAATGCATAAAAACAGCCCACTCCGAGCACATTTTCATCAAACGATATTTTATTTTAATTTTATGGTTGACCTAAGAGCCGAAAAACCGTTTAATACACCTCGTCGCCCGGATAGCTCAGTCGGTAGAGCAGAGGATTGAAAATCCTCGTGTCGGTGGTTCGATTCCGCCTCCGGGCACCACAATTTATTAATTGTTGGTGCTTAGCACGAACAATAGTTAAAGAATATAGTGTGCCGACTTAGCTCAGTAGGTAGAGCAACTGACTTGTAATCAGTAGGTCACCAGTTCGATTCCGGTAGTCGGCACCATTTATTCTTTTAAAAAGACAATTCCTCCTTAGCTCAGTTGGTAGAGCGACGGACTGTTAATCCGCAGGTCACTGGTTCGAGTCCAGTAGGAGGAGCCATTTTTCAGTTAGTAAGTCGATTACTTATTAACGAAAATATGCCGACTTAGCTCAGTTTCCGGTAGTCGGCACCACTTATTAAAATTTGTTCCTCCTTAGCTCAGTTGGTAGAGCGACGGACTGTTAATCCGCAGGTCACTGGTTCGAGTCCAGTAGGAGGAGCCATATTAGAAAAAGCCGTATCTCTTGATACGGCTTTTTTGCATTGGTTTAAAGTCAAACTCTTTTCTACTCATGTCACTCAGGAAAGAAAATCAGAGTTTAGATCATTACCTTGAAGGCATCGCTTAACTTAGATTGGAATACCTGCTCACCAACAACTCTGCTTTCTATCGATAGTCCCACCATAAGCAATGTTCACCAATAAATAATAATCATAGTGGGTGGCACACATCTCCCAGATCAAAAAAGCCAGGTAAAACCCAGCTTTTTGCTTAAATCAACCAACTCAGCTTAAACCACCGAGACAAATATACTTTGTCTCCAAATATTCATCGAGCCCTTGTTTCGCACCTTCTCGGCCAACTCCTGACTCTTTGACTCCACCAAACGGGGCCACCTCAGTAGAAATAATCCCCTCATTGACACCAACCATGCCGTATTCCAGACCTTCGCTGAAAGCAACAATACGCTTGAAGTTATTCGTGTAGAAGTAACAAGCCAAACCATACTCTGTGTCATTCGCCATTCCGAGAACTTGTTCATCATTCTCAAAGGTAATAATAGGTAACACAGGCCCGAATAGCTCTTGCTGAACAATCGACATATGCTGCTTGACGCTATCCAAAAGAACGGGCTCCATAAAGCGCCCAGGGCGTCTCTGCGGAGAGTTGGCAATAGAAGCTCCTTCCTGTACGGCTTGATCGATCACTCCCTCTAGGCGATGTTTAGAAGCCATCGTAATAACCGGACCTAATGTGACACCTTTCTCTAAACCATTACCAAGCTGTAATTTGTTTAACTTCGACAATACTTTTTCAATAAAAACTTGTTTTACACCTTCATGAACATACAGCCGATTGGTACAAACACATGTTTGCCCTGCATTACGGAACTTCGAAGCGACAAGCCCTTCCGCAGCCGCATCTAAATCTGCATCTTCAAAAACAATAAAAGGTGCATTACCACCTAACTCCATCGAAACCGCTTTGACAGAGTCACTGGCTTGTTTCATCAAAATCTTCCCGACTCGCGTAGAGCCCGTAAAAGAAACTTTCTTAATCCTAGGATCAGTACTTAGTACTAGGCCAAACTCAGCTGCCTGCTCTGATACCACCACAGGCAGCAGTTCTTTTGGGATTCCTGCCTGATAAGCTAATTCAACAACAGCAATTGCAGTAAGAGGGGTAAGCTCAGAGGGTTTAATCAGCATACCACAGCCTGCCGCCAGGGCTGGTGCTGCTTTTCTTGTAATCATCGCAATAGGGAAGTTCCACGGCGTAATTGCAGCGCATACCCCTACAGGCTGGCGAATAGCAGACAGACGTCGATCTGTCGTGGGGGCTGGTATAACTTCGCCATAAGCACGTTTGGCTTCTTCTGAAAACCACTCGACAAAAGAGGCGCCATACATCACCTCCCCTTTACTCTCGGTTAATGGTTTTCCCTGCTCTAAGGTAATAATTGTGGCAATGTCTTCTGCATTATCAAAGAGTAATTGATACCACTTTTTCAAGCGACGAGAGCGCTCTTTAGCACTTAACTTTGCCCAGCGAATTTGCTCGGTTTTACACTTACCAATAATGTCATCTAATTCCTCAAGAGCACTGGGCTTTAATCGAACTAACTCTTGCTCAGTTGCAGGGTTGATGACCACAATTCCCTCTTCGGAAGACCATTGTTTAAATACGGATTTCAAGGTTTCATTTTTTTATTTTGTTTGCATCATCAAACTTACTCCTACGAGAACTCCTCTTAGGTTAATCTTTACTAGCAAGATCAGCAAAGAAAACAAAGTTTTCTAAAAGACATGAATGTTCGAATGACTTTATTCTCTTAACAGTCTAGACGCTCATTCTCTTCCAATGACTAAATCAGACTAGCGGTAACAAACTCCAGCAATCCATTCTCCTAGGGACTATCCAGAACACTAGAACGATGAATATTTGCGAAGTAGCAGTAGAAACCCCTTGCTAGAGAAAAGCGTTAACGAAATACGCAGTGACAGAGTGCAGACGACAAGCTAGCTTATGCGGATTCATCAGTCTCCAGCATTTACTATAAGGTTCGAATCTGTAGAGATATGGGCAAGATTACATTCAACTAGAATTGTGCAATTCGGTTGTGGGTAAAGCTGACACTACAGATACCAAAAGTCTTAGTCTTTCAAAAGTGGCAGCGGATCCGGGCTACGAGTAGGCCTTCTGCGGGAGTCATTCGATCGAAGGGAGAAATATACTTGCATTAACGAAAAGCCCCAGTCTTTCGACTGGGGCTTAATATAAATGGCGGAGTGGACGGGACTCGATTTCACTGAATATGCGTC
>CCKK01000020.1 GCA_001048675.1 Vibrio diabolicus
GGTTCGACCAATATTGACGCGCCGCTTCAAGAAGATGGTAAGTGCCCATGACGTTGGTCTCAATAAAAGCAGCAGGACCATCAATAGAGCGATCGACATGCGACTCAGCCGCTAAATGCATCACCATATCGGGTTGATGCTCTGAAAACACGCGGTCTAGTTCAGTTCGGTCACAGATATCCACTTGCTCGAAGTAATAACGGTCACTGTCCGCGACATCCACCAACGACTCCAAGTTTCCTGCGTAGGTGAGCTTGTCTAAATTCACGACGCTATCTTGGGAGTCACGAATGATGTGTCTGATGACAGCAGAACCTATAAAACCTGCGCCTCCAGTTACTAGTATTTTCATAATTACTATATTATTCCTTTGAGTACTTTAGGGTTAGGCATATCAATTTGTAAGTTGTTTTTGCTTTCTATAAACATGTAGAACTAAAACAATAATACAACTAAGGAATCCACCCAAAAATGTTCCCAAAATGCATATAATCGCCCGACTTGGCTGTGTTTTTTCTTCTGGTACGACAGCAGGATCAATCACTTTGAAGACAAATTCTTCTTGGACTTCTGCCAACATTAAACTTTTTGTTTGCTCCTCAATTAGCTTATAGAAAGTACTTTGCATATCTGCAATCGCAGTTTTTGAAAGCTGTTGATTCAAATATTCAAGATTCTGTGAAGTTTCAGAAATAGTCCGCTCTCGCATTACTTTATTTATATCTTGAACTATCCAATTGACCCACTCCTTTGCAATATATGGCGAATAGTGCATTATGGATACAGAATACAGTCCACTTTCTTTATCTTGTTTGACTTTTAGAACATTTTTAATAAAGGTTTCATATGCTTCCTGTGATGAAGGTTTAGAGCCTCGCAATCCACTTGGCTCTCTTAGCCAAGTCGCAGAGCTTTCGTTGTAAATCTCATCATCAATTAAAAGCATATTGGTTCCTAGATCCCAACCTTTTGCAGCCATAAGAGGTACTAAAAGATCATGCTTTTTAATAAACCCATCAACAAAACTACGAGACTTCATTACCTGAACGGCTAATTCTGTTTGACTTGAATCATTACCCCCCAAATTTACTCCAGCTAAAGCAGCTAAACCACCAAATTGAGCTGCCATTTTGGATAATTGGTTCCCGCCAGAGCTTTCTGCAGGAGCAAGTAACGTATCTGCTTTATATATGTTAGGAACATTCAATGCGTAGATAACAGAAGCTATAGCAAATGCAAACGTTGTCAGACAGATAAATAATTTCTTGCTCCAAAGAACGTCAAAGATTTCTTTGAGGTTAATATCATCGTCAAATATATTTTTTGACAAAATACATACTCCATAAAAAGTGAAATGCAATACCTAGCGTTCAAATTCACTCAAATAAAAACACAAAGGTTACTATCATAATTGAAGGTAACCTTTACTATTCGCCTACTATTTAAGAGCGTTTATAGCTACACCTGTTTGGTAGAGGATCTGTGTTGCCGCTGTCCATGTGCTCAGAGCGTCACGGTAATCGGTATCAATTGGAACAACGATAGTATCGCCAGCTTTTAATTCTTCTTTATTATTTCCGAACCAATAACCTGATGAAGGCTTGTAAACCGAACCATCCGCACGCACTACAAAAATGCGGTCTTCGTCCGCTTGCTTTTTAGCACCACCCGCTTTATTCAGATAATCATCGACGTCAAGTTTGTTATCTAACAAGTAGGTAATTGGAACCTGAACTTCACCCATGATTGATACTGTGTTTCGGAAAGTCGGAACAAAGAGGAAGTCACCGTCCTCGAGCATAAAGTCTGCTGAACGCTCGCCTTTTAAAATACGGTTTAACTGTACCACCATACGGCCAAGTGCTTTGCTGCGACTTGCTTCTTCAACAAACTTCAGTGTTTTATCTGGGTCTGAGATCACTGAGCCCATATTACTGTCTGCACGGAATGTTTTCTTCGCAGTCTCTGCTCGCATATCTGCTGCGTATTGGTTTAAAAGCTTTTGTTCTTGAAGACGTAACGCTTCACGAGTAAAAATAGCACCTTGTGGGTGTGCAAATTCAGTTAAACCACCAGCACGTTCAAGTAATTCACTCAAGGTTTCACCCTGACGAACCGTATAAGTTCCAGGAAAACGAACTTCACCCTGTAAAGTTACTGTGCTTTGTAGCTTCACATTTGGCTTTTCTAAGATGTTCAAACGATCTCGGCCCACGATAATTGCATCGTCTGAAACACTGCCTTGTATTGCTTTACGTAAATCAATGCGTTCAACATCAATATACGCACGCTCATCCGCACTATTAATCGCTGTTCGTGCTAGTTCTGCATTAATTGTGAATGCGTTGTAAGTCAAACCACCAGCTGCTTCAATTAGCGTTGATACCGTCATTCTTGGAGTAATCGGGTAGCGACCAGGGTGCTTCACTTCGCCAAATACTTCAGCAATTTGAGGGGCTAGCCCTAAACGAGACTGTTGCTGGAGTTGTAATAACACTGGTGCAAGCAAAGTGCGACGAGTGTTTTGCTTCAGCTTTTCAAAGTCTTCCTCTGTAATCTCTTTGCCACGGAAAATGATTTTAGCTGGTTTCGCCTGCTCTGTGGCGTTCTGGTTGTTCAGCGTACCGTTTGCTGAATGCGAAACGGCAACAGAAGTGCTCATCACTTCCTGTTCTTTCTGTTGTTCCAACTCAGCTTGTTCTTGCGCTTGCTCTAATGTTTTTGCTTTTGAAACAGCCTCTTGTGTTGCCAATGTATCCAAGTCTTCGTTATTAAAGCGGTTGAAAACCAATATACGATCTCGTGATTGTAACTGGAGGTTGTCTTGGCTACCTGGTGATAGAATCGCGTTGGCTAAGCTTAGTTGGAACACTTCAATATCACGCTGCGGATTAATCTCTCTTACTACAACGGCATAGTTAACATCAGCTGTAGAGTTAAAAGCTGAATCAACAGATTTGAAAAGATCGGCAACACGAAGGCCATTGCGCCATTCCAAATAGCCAGGATGACGAACATCCCCCTCTATCTGTACGTAACGAGTAAGCTCTTCGCTTTTTTTCAAGATCTTAATGGCGTCGCCATTTTTAACCTTACTCTGTCGCTCTTGCGTTTTATTGAAATCAAGCGTCAAAGCCTCACGAGCGCCATGTGAAGCGTAGCGTTTTATCTCCAACTGCTCGACATGGGCATTCGCGGTAAAACCACCTGCCATCTGAATAAGTTGCTGGTAAGTTTCACCGGCCTTAACTTCATAAATTGCCGGACGGTTGATTTCGCCTTCTATAGACACTGTATCGTTAACAGAACCGATTAAAACAACATCATCCGGAAGTAAGCGCACATCATTACTTGCATCACCTTTTAGTAACAGGTCATACATATCCAACTTACGAATGATTTTACCATCACGCTTTAACTGGATATCTCTCAGCGCTCCACTTTCACCAAAACCACCACTGTAATAGATGGCTTGTGATATCGTCGTTAATGCGCTAACCGTGTAGGCTCCCGGCTTATATGCATCCCCCATGACAAACACTTGCATAGTACGTAGTTCACCTAATGAGATATCACTACGAACACCTATCATTTGTTCTTTTACACGTTGTGTTAGAGAGTCTCTAACATCGGAAAAGTGCATACCTGCAACATTTACCGGCCCAAGAGAAGGAAAGTTGATTGTGCCCGCACGATTTACGCGTAAGCGATACGTTTCATTCTCCTTCCCAAACAACTGTACAATGATTTCATCGCCGGCTCCCACGGTATAATTGGCTGGTACAGGTACATCACTGATCGGAGCAAAAGTACTTGGAGAACCAGCAAAAAGATCTAAACCAAAACGTTTTAACTCTTCCTGTTTGCCTTTTTTTAGCCATTGCTCTTCTACGTCTGAAGAGACAGCGCCACTGGATTCAGCCCTAGGTTTGATCACTTGCGGGTTTTCGTAAGGAGACTTGTTTGAAGATGAATTAGAAGGAATGGAGAAACCATATTTACTCGCCAAGGCCTGTTGTTGATCGGCGGGCAGATTTTGAAACATTTTTATTTGTTCTGGAGTGGGTGTTTGTGCCATCGAATAAGACGCAAACGTACTTGCCAATATAAAAGCGGCAATAGAGAAATATCCTTTAAACATGGTATGTCACTATAATAATTGAATAAAAGACCCTAGCCCCAAGTTTGAGCTCTAGGTATTTAAATTAGAATCGGTGCTGAAAACCCAGTGTAATCGAGTTAAGGCGAACTTGGTCTTCAGAGACGTTATCAACGAACTCAAATATCACCGCGCTTTGGTTATTTAAAGCGTAGTGCATACCTAACCCAAAACTAAATCCTTGTTCTTTGTGAGAACCTACATTTTGTAGATCAAGCTGAACGCTTGAATATCCAGCTAAACCATAAAGTGCAACTCGCTCTGAAACTGGCATATTCAACTTAACAAAGCCACTCAAAACGCTATCAACAGCAAGACCACTGTCACGTTGAACTGATGTCCCATAACGCCCTTCTAAGCCAATATAGTCATTAAAGAAATAACCAGCTTGAGCACTAAGAAGGAAAGGGCTTCCCTCTTTCACGGACTCAGAAGACGAGCTTTTCAATTCTGCATTTGAGTAGCTCACTAACGCGCCTGCGTAAAAATCGGCTGACGCTGAAAAAGAACTCAGGCTCAAGCCCAGTGCACTAAGTATTCCCAAACAATGCTGCTTTTTTATCACGTAAAAGTTCCTAGTACTGGTAATAATATGGACTGCTAAGACAAAGTTAAGCGTGCTATGCAGGCCAATAAATACTGAAGAGCTGGCACGCTACCGCCCTGAGGCGTTGAGCGTAAGCCACTGTATCGCTTTCTATATGGTGTAAGTAAAAACGACCTATTGACATCAAACCTCTAGTGCTGAAGGAAATAGGCCGACAAATTATGCACTCTTGATAGTTTATCAGCAAGCAAGGGAGCAAGATAACCGCACAATGTCACGCTGGTGTTAGAAATGAGATCGAAAGCCATGGCAAAATAAGAAACTATTTACATGCTAAGGCTTTTTTATCTAGAATATAATTTGGAGCATTTTTTATGCTACCAAACATCGATGTTTTATACCGGATACACAAGGATTAATAATGAAGAATACAGCTCTAGCTATTCTTATGGCTCTAAGCGCAACAACTGCATTTGCAGCAGAAGAAGCAGGCTCAACAGGCGCAGCTTCTGCGTCAGCAACTGGCACTACAGCTGTAGGTGTAGGCGCAGCAGCAGCGGTAACTGTAGTAGCAGTTGCAGCGTCAGATAGCGACTCAACATCTACTTCAACATCTACTTCTACTTCTACTTCTAACTAATTTCGTTTTGTAGAACAGAAGCCAATCGCCCTGATTAAGTCAGGGCGATTTTATTTGTAAGAGGGAACAATGAATATCTTCCGAATACCTAAATGGATACGCCAACTTCTCATTCTTCCACTACTCCTTGTACTCTTTGGCTGCACACAGAAATTCAATGATGTTTCAGCAACCGTCCAAGAAGCCTACGGTAACTACATCGATGTCGAGATGACACCAGAAGAAATAAATGCCGTTCCTTATGCCAGTGCCTATTTGAGACTTGGGAATCAAAAACAGGTCTTTGTTGTTTTAGCTTTTGCAGAGCAAAATTCTCTCAATGGTAAAACACAACTAAAATGGGTAAGTGCTGACAAAGCTATGATCATTACGGAGAATGGGCATATCGTCAAAACGATAGGTCTACAGAATGGGGACTTAGCGGGTGTTTATGGTGATGTGCCAGATTTTTCTTCTGATTCAGCCTCTGTCAACTACGCACTCTCATACGACTGGGCAACACAATATCGTTATGGCTTTCCAGCAAGTGTGACTCGTTCTTACTCTGGTCAAGAAACGTTGACGACACCAATGTCTAGCGCGACGACCAATGTATATAAAGAAACTGTTGAGTTTAGTAGTCTTTCCCACAGTGTCGAGAATATTTATTGGGCTGATGAACTAGGTCAGGTTGTCAAAACCTTACAACATTTAGGGCCAAATATGATTCCGGTTGAGTTAACCATTTTAAAGGGGTATAGCAAATCATGAGCAAGCGACTACTCACATTATTCGGTTTGGTCATGCCGCTTTTGAGCATACATAGCTTCGCTCAAACAGAAACCTCTACTACACAGTCATTAAATGTTGAGTTGCTAGAGGTAGGAAAACAGCTGCAATTTCAAGGGCCGACTCGTTTAGAAAGTGTGTTAGCACTTGCTAAGGAGCAAAGCGTCTCGCAGCAATATCCTCTTGGTACGACTTTGTTTGATAAATCGGAACGCGCCGAGAAAACCTCTACCGCTTTAAAGAACTCGGTGCTCAATCAAATGATTCAACACAATTTGGTTGCACATCCATTCTACAAATTCATTCAGAAGCAAAGCTTTGCACCACGAGTACTGTCTGCAATCGATGTTGATAAAGTTCGACTAAATAAATTCAACAATCCGCTTTTGCACGGCAATTACGTTCTAGTAAGCCCTCTACGCGAAGAAAAAGTATTTTACTTAGGAAACCTAAATAGCGTTTATTCCGTTAAGGAGCAGGCAGGCATCCCTTTGCAGAGACAAATAGAGAATTTGAAAAGTAACATTGGTACGTTATCAACGCCGCCAGTGTTGATCTACCCAGATGGTCATGTAGTTAAGCCGCATCACGGAGCTTGGTTAACAACACAATATTACTTACCACCTCTGACATTGGTATATGTCCCATTTGATGATCTTGAATACTCCGAAATGGACCAAGATATTGTCCGCCTACTCACTCAACTGATACCAAATTCCACAAAGAGACCACAATGATGCCAATTAGAAAAAGCTTAACCCTTTCTTTAATGGGTCCAGCATTGGTTTGGGCTCAAGAAATACCCTTTGAGGCTCCCACTTTGCAGCCTTCTCAGTCTGACTTTGGTGGTGTTGGCTTAATGCAGATGCCAACCGGACGTATGGCCCCTGAAGGGGAATTCAACTTTTCTGTCACAGGTAGTAATGAGTACCTTTTTTACAATGTCACTCTGCAACTCATGCCTTGGTTGGAAACAACCATTCGTTACACTCAAGTTAAGGACCTGCCTTACTCATCATCCTTCCCCGATGTTGATAATGAATACACAGACAAAGGGATAGATTTTAAATTTAGATTATGGGAAGAATCTGAATACATACCAGAAATCGCCCTGGGAGTACGAGACTTTGCTGGTACTGGCTTATTTGATGCAGAATATATTGCAGCGACCAAACGATACTCAAATCCTCAGCTTGGAACATTCGATTTTACTCTTGGTATGGGCTGGGGCTACTTAGGAACCAGAGACAATATAACCAATCCATTTTGCAAAGCCTCAGAGAAATTCTGTGAACGTTCTGAAGAATTTCTTGATTCTGGAGGAACAACTAATTTTGATAGGGCTTTCAAAGGACCTGCGGCTTTATTTGGTGGTATAGAGTTCCAGACGTTGCACGCTCCTTTACGATTTAAAGTTGAGTACGACAGCAATGATTATTCTACAGACTATGCAGTTGTGGGCGCAGATGTTGATATGAAGCCCCACACACCATGGAACTTTGGTGTCCTCTACCGTCTAGGCATGGCCGATTTTCGTTTAAGTTATGAACGCGGCGATACTTTAGTAGCAGGCTTAACGCTAAACACTAATTTCAATGACATGCCATCATTCTGGCGAGACACACCAACCCCAGAAGTGGAAGATAGCCAACCCAAAGAACTGTCTGATGTTGATTGGGAACGTGTAACAGAAGATTTAGACAAAATTGCTGGTTATCGAAACACGCGTGTTTATGTTGATAACAATACAGTAACTGTCGTTGGTGAACAGAAGAAATATCGTGACCGTACAGAGGCACACGAAAAAGCGGCAGCTGTACTCCATAATGAAATGCCTGACGATATTGATACCTATGCGATCAATGAACGTAGCCGAGGCTTAGTCGGCGAACAAACGATTATTTCCAAAGAGAAATATCGCGACTTTGCCCAAGTTAATTACATCAATCCGAAAATAGAAGATGCAACCGAAAAAGCTAGCAATAAGCCTAGTGGAGAATCTGTCTATGATGGTTTTGAACGTTTTGATTGGGGTTTTGCACCTAAGCTTGTTCAAACTCTCGGTAACGCAGAAGATTTCTACCTCTTTAGTGTAGGGCTAAGCGGTAATGCGTCATACTGGCTGACGGACAACCTTGAAATTGGCGGTTCGTTATACTGGGATTGGTATAACAACTACGATAAGTTTATCTATGTCACTCCACCTGATGGCACTACCGTTCCTCGTGTTCGCACCATGTTCCGCGCTTACCAAAATGAACATGCTGTAACCATGTCAAACCTACAATTGACTTGGTTCCAAGAGTATTCCAATACGATGGACCAGCAATTCTACGCTGGCTATCTGGAGAGCATGTTTGCCGGAGTCGGTACCGAGTTTCTTTACCGACCACAAGGAGCTAACTGGGCGATTGGCGCTGACGTCAACTTAATTTCTCAACGTGATCCACAAAGTTACTTCGGTGTTTACGGTGAGAAATGGCAGAACGTTCCAGAATATGGACGTCCGTTCCAAGTTATTGATAAAGGCTTCACTGGTTTTGTATCTGGTTACTACTACCCTCAATGGGAATTCCTGCAAGATTTGATGATCCAAGTCGATGTTGGTCAGTTCCTAGCTGGCGATGTTGGTACACAAATCAATGTTTCTAAGCAGTTCAAGAGTGGCGTAATTGCTGGCGCCTTTGCCTCATTCACAGACTTGTCTGCGGACGAATTTGGTGAAGGTAGCTTTACTAAAGGTTTCTACTTGTCGATTCCGTTTGACATCATGACCGTTAAGCCAAGTAACAATCGTGCGAACTTTAGTTGGCAGCCTCTTACTCGTGACGGAGGGCAGAAGCTCGGCCGCAAATACAGCTTAATTGAGTTAACCGACGAACGAAATCCTTGGTACCAAAGACCTAACCGTTCGGATGTGGAATAATAAAGTAATCAAGGGAGCTGCGGCTCCCTTTTTCATATCTAGATACTGAGTCATAGAAGACTAAAACCTATCTTCCTGCTTCCAATAGCGCTACTTTTCGTTTCTTGCTAGAATTCCTGAGAAAATTTTAATCTATGGTGGAAGTTCTATGATCATCGTAACTGGTGGCGCTGGCATGATCGGCAGCAACATTGTTAAAGCACTAAACGAAGCTGGTATTAACGATATCCTGGTTGTCGACAACCTAAAAAATGGCAAAAAGTTTAAGAACTTAGTTGATCTGGACATCACAGATTACATGGATCGTGACGACTTTCTGACCCAAATTATGGCGGGCGATGATTTTGGTCCGATTGAGGCAATTTTCCACGAAGGTGCTTGCTCTGCAACGACTGAGTGGGACGGCAAGTACATGATGCTAAACAACTATGAGTACTCAAAAGAGTTGCTTCATTACTGTCTAGATCGTGAAATTCCATTCCTTTACGCCTCTTCAGCAGCCACTTACGGCGATACAGATACTTTCGTTGAAGAACGAGAATACGAAGGCGCACTGAATGTATACGGTTACTCGAAACAGCAGTTTGATAACTACGTTCGTCGTCTATGGCAAGACGCTGAAGAACATGGTGAGACCCTTTCTCAAATCACCGGCTTCCGCTACTTCAACGTATATGGCCCACGTGAAGACCACAAAGGTAGCATGGCATCAGTTGCGTTCCACCTCAACAACCAACTTAACGCAGGTGAAAATCCTAAGTTGTTCGCGGGCAGCGAATCATTTAAACGCGACTTCGTTTACGTTGGTGATGTATGCAAAGTGAACCTATGGTTCTTAGAAAACGGCGTATCAGGCATTTTTAACTGCGGTACTGGCCGTGCTGAATCTTTTGAAGAGGTAGCAAAAGCGGTTATCAAGCATCATGGCAAAGGCCAAATTGAAACCATCCCATTCCCTGAGCATCTAAAAGGCGCTTACCAAGAATTCACACAAGCCGATCTGACCAAACTGCGCGCCGCAGGCTGTGATGTTGAGTTCAAGACGGTTGCAGAAGGCGTTGCCGAATACTTAACTATCCAAAACCGTTAAGCACCACAAGGTGGCAGAACCATAACCTGCCACCTTTACTCAAGTGCAATAGCCTGTATCATTCCTTAATATCTTTTTTCTCATTTAAACCACTTCGCCAGCACACGAATAGGTAACTAGACACGCCATGACCATAAAACGTGATGACTTCGACCCTAAAGCATATAACCCTGAGTTTAAGCGCCACTTCCTGTCGCCTAAGTACTGGGGCACGTGGTTAGGTGTTCTCTTATTTTTACCTTTATCATTAATGCCACTAAGTTTACAAAAGTGGTTGGCGAAAACCATAGCCAAAAAACTGTCGAAATCCCACAAAGGGCCAGCTCACCGAGCGAGGGTTAACTTTGAGCTGTGTTTTCCAGAAAAGTCGTTCCAAGAACGTGAAGCTTTGATAGAAAAAACACTCTACACAGCAGCCATGTTCTTTTTTCGCTTCGGGTTACTAAGTTTACGCTCACCAAAGTGGCTTCAGAACCGTTGCCAAATTCGCGGCCTAGACATTTTACGACAGCACATTGATAACAACGAAAATGTGATTTTAATGGTTCCCCACTCTTGGGCAATTGATGTGCCTGCTATCTTGCTCGCTTCAATGGGAATGCCAGTTTCTGCAATGGCGAAGAAACAAAAGAATGATGTTGCTGACTGGCTGATGCACAAGCAAAGAGTTCAATACGGTGGTCGTGTTTATGAACGCTCAGGTGGCATTAAGCCTTTTCTGAAATCCATTCGAGATGGCTATGTGGGGTATTATCTACCCGATCAAGATCACGGCCCAGAGCATAGTGTGTTTGTCGATTTTTTTGCCACACGTAAAGCAACGCTACCTGGTTTAGGCAAAATTGCAAAACTATCACGCTCAAAAGTATTGCCTCTATTTGCGTCGATGAACACAGAAGACGGTACGTTTGATATTGAGATTTTACCGGCGTTTGAGCTGGATAAAGGCGAAGAGCAAGACGCTCGTACCTGTAATGAAGCCATTGAATATTTTGTCGGTGATAAACCCGAACAATATATGTGGGTACTGCAGTTGCTGCACTCTCAAGAAGACGGCAATAACTATTACAATTTGTTTAAACCAAGATATAACAGCGACTGGAAAGTGCAGTGAAAGTATTTGTCGTAAGCTTGGCTCGATCGCTGGATCGCCGAGAACGTATTGAAGAAAAGTTAAAACAACAAGGCATTACGTTTGAATTTTTTGATGCCGTAGATGGCTCTGTTAACAGTTTTCTTCATTCAGAAAAAAGTCGTCCAACCATTACTCTACGCCGTAAAGGGTATCAATTAAAAACTAGTGAAGTCGCCTGTTTTGCAAGCCATTACGAGTTGTGGGTTCGCTGTATTGAGCTTGATGAACCGATCGTCATCTTAGAAGACAACGTCGACCCCGTAGAGGGGCTAAAGCAAGTACTCGAACATACCCTTCCATTGACTTCTAACTATGACTACATCAAGTTGTCTGCCACTCAGAAGCGTGTATTCACCCCAATCGTACCTATTGATGATAATCATATGCTAGGGGGCTACTCTGCTGGAACTTGTGGTACCACCGCTTATATCGTCACACCTAAGGCAGCCTCAAAGTTTGTTATGCATGCTCAAGAGTTTATTGAACCAGTCGATGACTACATGGAAAAACCATGGAAACATGGTGTCCAAGTTTACAGCGTGTCTCCAGATCTTTTTACTAGAGCTGAGATTGCTTCGACGATTGGTGGTAAAAGAAAAGATAAATCCAAAATGACTCATGCGAATAAAATATACGCTGAACTTTTTAGAACTTATGAGTCAATTTTGAAATTCCTATACTGGAAAAACAAAGCATGAAGATTTTAGTCATTGGCCCTGCGTGGGTCGGCGATATGGTAATGTCGCAATCGTTATATATCGTATTAAAGCAACGTCATCCAGATAGCCAAATTGACGTTATCGCTCCAGGATGGTGTAAACCGATTCTTGAGCGTATGCCAGAAATCCACCAAGCGATTGAAATGCCTATCGGTCATGGTGAATTTAACTTATTAGGCCGCAGGGAAATTGGTAAATCATTACGTGAAAAGCAATATGACCACGCCTATATCTTGCCTAAATCAGCGAAATCAGCACTGATCCCATGGTTTGCCAACATTCCTCTTCGTACTGGCTGGAAGGGAGAAATGCGCTATGGTTTATTGAATGACTTACGCCCTAACATGAAGTCTTTTCAGTACATGGTAGAGCGCTATGTAGCGTTAGCTTATCCAAAAGCAGAAATGGTGGATTCTAACTCTCTTGGCGGGCTTGAAACCTTGCCTCGCCCGCGCCTTGCAATCAACGCGGCTGAGCAACAAGCCACGCTCAAAAAGTTCAACTTAACGCAAGACCAACCAATCATTGGACTGTGCCCAGGAGCAGAATTTGGTCCTGCCAAAAAATGGCCTGAAACACACTACGCTGAAGTTGCGACACAAGTGGCTCGATCTGGACATCAAATCTGGTTGTTTGGTTCTCAAAAGGACTTAGAGACTTGTAACAATATTCGCGCACTTGTTCCGACGCAATTCCATAAGCACATTCATGTTCTAGCAGGCCAAACCAGCTTAATTGAAGCGGTCGATCTACTTGCTGTATGCAAGACTGTTGTCGCGAATGACTCAGGCTTAATGCATGTGGCTGCTGCGGTTGGTTGTAATGTTGTTGCCGTGTATGGCTCAACTTCACCGAAGTACACCCCCCCACTCGCAGAAAAAGTGGAGATTGTTCATACCGATATTGATTGTCGCCCTTGTTTCCAGCGTGAATGTCAATACAAACACCTTAAGTGCTTGACAGAACTTTCGCCTAAGCAAGTGCTAGATAGTATCCAAAAACTTGACGCCATTACGATAAGCTCATGTTAGTTCGTATTGTTTATACCTTACTACTCGCTCTAGCGTCACCGCTGCTTTTATTTGGTTTGTACAAGAGCAAACCAAATAAGCCTCAGTTTGGCTCTCGCTGGAAAGAGCACTTTGGCATAACTCCCAAGCTAAAAAGCAACGACAAACCTATTTGGATACATGCCGTATCTGTTGGTGAAAGCATAGCAGCGACACCTTTAATCAAAGCCCTTAAGGAACAAAACCCCGAACAATCTATTCTAGTTACTACAACAACAAGTACCGGAGCTGAACAGATTGCTAAGTTGGGTGATTTAGTTGAACACCGCTATATGCCAATTGACTTTGGGTTCGCTGTCAAAGGTTTTCTTAAAGCAGTACAACCAAAACAGATGTTGATCATTGAGACTGAACTGTGGCCAAACACGCTTCACAATGTTCACAAAGCAGGTATCCCTATAACTGTCGTGAATGCGCGCCTCTCTGAAAAATCGTGTCAGAACTACGCCAAAATACAGCGACTTTTTAACCAGCTTCATACCTGCCTAACTCAAGTACTCTGCCAAACAGATTCAGATGCAGAGCGCTTCGAACGCTTAGGCGTTGAGAAAAAGAAACTATCCGTTACTGGCTCGATTAAGTTCGATATTCAAATATCAGAGCAAGTGAAACAGCAAGGACAGCAGCTTCGAGCCCAGCTTGGAAAGGATCGTCCAATTTGGATTGCAGCTAGCACCCACAAAGGCGAAGACGAACAGGTATTAGATGCACATAGACAAGTTTTAAAATCTCATCCAAATGCATTACTTATTTTGGTTCCTCGCCATCCAGAACGATTTGATGATGTGTTCACACTTTGCCAGCAGCAAGGCTTTAACACTGTGCGTCGTACTTCAACGCATTCAGTAGAGATAAATACTCAAGTATATCTCGGTGATACTATGGGTGAGATGCTAACTTTGATGGGTGCAGCGGACATCTGCTTTATGGGGGGTAGCCTAGTTGGAAATAAGGTCGGTGGACATAATGTTCTAGAGCCTGCCATGTTAGAAAAAGTCATCATTACTGGCCCTAGCTATTTTAACTTTAAGGAGATTGTTGAAAACTTACTAGCTGTGGATGGTATCTTAATTGTGCCAGACTCAACGACCCTTGCCCTAAGGACTACAGAGATCATTTCTCAACAAGATAAATATTTACTCCGAGCTTTGCATGCTAATAAATGGGCCTCATCCAATCAAGGCGCTCTAAACCGAACAATGAGCTTACTCCCCCAAAGTGATAAGTAATAACTTAATAATTAGTTTGATAAATACCTCACTTTTACTATTAAGCTTGTATGTTTTACTGTACTAAGCACTTTACCTGTTTAACTTAAAAAGAATATCCATTATGCAAAAAATTTTAGACTGTACTCTTCGCGATGGTGGCTACTATAACCACTGGGACTTTTCACCAGAAGTCGTTGACGCTTACCTCACAGCAGTTGCAAAAGCTAAAATTGATTATGTTGAGTTAGGGCTTCGTAACTATCCTAAGTCTGTTTACAGTGGTCCATTTGCTTATACGACTGAAGAGTTTCTAAACACGCTACACCTACCGAAAGGTCCGACATACGGCGTAATGGTTGACGCAAAAACTTTGCTAGATGCGGGTAAACCTGTTGTCGCTGCCATCAATGATCTTTTTGTACCAGCACAAGAAAGTAAAGTTGATCTCGTTCGTATCGCGGCACATTTCAATGAAGCAGAGCAGTGTGAAAGCATGATTAAAGCTTTCAAAGAAATGGGGTATATCGTTGGCTTAAATCTGATGCAAGCGGGCGGAAAACCATCCGAGGTTATAGCGGAAAAAGTACAGGCGGTAGCAAAAGCAAACCCTGACGTCATCTATTTTGCTGACTCTCTCGGTAATATGGATAGTACAGAAGTCACTCGCATTGCCGAAATTGTAAAGCAAAACTGGGATGGCGACATTGGCATCCACACCCATAACAACATGGGTCAAGCAATGTCTAATACGATGACAGCTCGTTCGAATGGTGTTACATGGTTGGATGTGACCGTTACCGGAATGGGACGAGGCGCTGGAAACGCCCAGACCGAAAACCTGCTCGCCGAACTTGATGGACTAGATAAATACTTGCCAACAGCAATATATGAACTAGTTATTCGCCATTTTGAGCCAATGCAAAAAAGATACGGTTGGGGCTCAAGCCTTCTATATTACTTGGGAGCGAAAAACGATATTCACCCAACTTATATTCAGAATATGCTTTCTAATCCTAATTACGGAACAGAAGAAATTGTTGGCGCTATCGAGCATTTAAAAAAGCTAGAAGGTACGACAAGCTATAATGGTGATGTCTTAGAAGAAGCGCTTACTGTAGGGAAAATAAGCCAACCAACTGAAAGCCAATCAGACCTATCAGGGATCTTTTCAGGAAAAGAAATTTTACTGGTCACTAATACGCCCAATACGGCAACACATAGAGTCGCGATCGAGACATACATTAAGACTCGAAAGCCTATCGTAATTGGCATCAATACAAAGCATGAGATTAACACTGAGCTTTTCGATTACTTTGCTGTATCTCATAACTCTAAATACTTGTCAGAAAGCAGCCATTACTCAGAGGTAGCCAAACCCGTATTTTTGCCAAAGAACCGCTTTGACGAAGACGAGCTAAGTAAATTTAGTAATATTTCTATGATTGATTACAGTAGCACCATAGAGAAGGATACTCTCACCGCCCATAAAAACTACTGTACACTACCGTATGACAATACCGCTGCATATGCGTTATGTATCGCTTTTATAGGTCAAGCGCAGAAGATATCTCTCGTTGGTTTTGATGGTTATGATGTGACTGACCGACGCCAAATGGAAATGAATGAGATCTTTAGCATGGTTAGTCAGCAGTTTGGAAGTACATCAATTCAAGCGTTAACCCCAACCACTTATCCAGTAAAAGCAGGGTCTATTTATGCACCCGCTATTTAATGGCTATGATACTGTTATTTTTGACTGCGATGGCGTGATCTTAGACTCAAATAACCTCAAAATTGATGCCATGCGTAATGCTTTACGCATGGCCCAAGTATCAGAGCTCGAAATAGACAATTGTTGCAATTACTTTAAAGCTAATTTTGGCAAATCGCGTTTTCATCATGTGAGTTACTTTGTTGAACATTTCATCCTAAATACAGATGAAGCATTGTACGAACATATACTAAGCTTCTACTCAAAGCAGTGTGAAGAGCTATACATGGAAGCTCAACTAACGCCTAATTTTATTGCAGCAATTACAGATTGCCCAGCCAAACTCTATGTAGCGAGTGGATCTGCTCAAGACGAATTACGAGAAGTATTTGTTAAAAGAAAGCTGGCGCAATATTTTACGTTAATTCTAGGATCACCTACCGCGAAAGCAGATAACGTTGCAACCATCCTAAAGGAGTCTTCAGGCGCGGCTCTAATGATCGGTGACGCATTATCAGACTTTCACGCAGCCAAAGAGAATAATATTGATTTTCTTGGCTATCTTCCTTTTTCAAATGTAAAAGAAGAGCTTGAAAGCTTATCAAAAAGTGAAGGTTTCAATATTCTAAGGAGTTGGTAAGCATGAGTGTCCATGTCTTTTTACCATGCCGAAAAGGCAGTGAACGTATCCCAAACAAAAATACCAAAGACTTTGCTGGTGTAAAAGGTGGGTTGCTAAAAATCAAACTGGATCAGTTAATCAATATAAATGATCTAGATTCGATAGTCGTATCTTCAAACGACGACGTTGTTCTAGAGTTTGCTTCAACATATAAAGATTCTCGCATACGAATAGATGAACGCCCAGAGCACTTAGGCTCAAGTTCAACAAGCACTGATGATCTTATTAGATACGTTCCTTCGATTATTACTACAGGTCACGTACTTTGGACTCATGTAACCTCGCCTTTCCTCGATGAATCCGGTTATCGTGCAATTCTAAAACAATATCTCGCGAGCCTCTCTGAAGGATATGATTCATTAATGACAGTCAAAGAGCTACGCGGTTTTATTTGGAATAAAGACAGACCGATTAGCTACGATCGTAATATAGAAAAATGGCCAAGAACTCAGACGATTGAACCTTTGTATGAAATCGATAGCTCAGTCTTTTTAAATAGCGTCGAAAACTACAAAAAACTAAATGACCGAATTGGACTAAAGCCTTCGATGTACATACAGGATGCAGAGAGCTCAATTGATATAGATTGGCCAGAAGACTTTACTTTCGCAGAGTCCGTTTGGTTACAGAAAAATAGATAAATAATCATAGGTAAGTGGGCATTACCATTGTAGCGTCTACTTACCTGTAATTTCACCGCCGAGGGTAAGCATCGATCATAGAAAAATTAGACCTATTTATGACTTTTACCCCTTTTAGCTCTGCCCATTTATTCAGCAGTTGATGTGCATAAAACGTCAGAAAAGTTAATCGCATCAAGTCCGTCATGTTAAAAGGTTTGATCTTTTGAGGGTTTTCTAGAAGTGGCAACTTCTCTTCTTTTCCATAGAAATGCTTGTAGACCATATAAAGCTGGTTATTTTCTTGATCGACATGGACATCATTATGGAAGCTCATATCTGCCCCAAATATTTCCACTGAATCATATTCACATAAAATTGCTACATACACAGCAAAGATAAGAACATTTACAGCTGGAGGTGCAACAATACCTGAAGATAATGCTATTGGCCCATATTTAATATTGGTTACATTACTAGGAATTGCTCGAAGCACTTTTACAGCTATGTTGCTGTTTTTGATATTTTCCTGAATGAACGCTATGTCAGCAAAGTCAGGAATAATCAATTGCATTTTCCAAGACACAAGTTCGTTTAGATCTTTAAACAATTTATCTCTTTTTCCACCAACGAACTATGAGTGGCTTCATCCCAGAAATAGCTATCAATTAAAATATATTTATTGGGCTTCAAAGTCGTAAAGTGCTCAGACTCCGAAAAGTGATTCACAGCAATCACATCAGTATCTGTACTGATATTATTAATATCTGATTTTAAGGATGGTCCATTACCTAAAACAGTACATTTCTCATATGTACGATAAAAGTCTTTAGGTGAGTCAGTACTTTTATCACTTTCGTTTTTTGAATGAGCGGAAAGTTGAAGCAAAATGCCTCTTCATACTTATCGATTGCTTTATATTTTTAATTGTACTCATTTTAACCTACGCAAAACTTTTAAAACCGTTCGATAATCCAATGTTTTAACAAGATAACAAATCGCTTCGCTGTACAAAGCAAAATTTGATTGTGGAAGTGATGCCATAAACTCAGCGGAACACATCCGTTTTTTAATCGCACTCACAGCTTCATTGGCATTTTTACTCTGTGCATCTCGTAAATTCATTTTAAGATCTTGCAGCTCACGCTGAGCATTGATAACTGTGTTGTTATATTTTTCTTCGCGTGTTTCTTTTGCGAACGTTGATATGCCACCTAGTCGATATTGAATCCATTTTTTGTTTTCATGATGAATACCATTTAACAAAAAGGCTCGGAGGACATTGATGCGATCTTCATTGATGATGTCTTTGTTGTAAGGAGCAAACTCGTTCAGTACATCCGAGGTAAAAGCGGCGCAACACCCATCTACTGCACACTTTCTATTAATAATATTTTCGAGTGTGTAAGGCTTTTTATTTTGCTTGATCGATTCAAATGGCTCAATGATATCGCCTTGCTCAGAAATTTTGTCGTAGCTACCAATAATTAAGCTTGGTTTACCATTTTTCAACCAAGTTTCATAAGTTTCCTCAACTCGGTTCGGCATCGCTATATCATCGCCAGCTTGTACAATAATGAGCTTATTTTGGTATTGCCCCCGCAAGGAGTTGATTTGGCTAACTAAACCAACATTTTGCGTATTGTGGCGATATTCAATATTTAATCCTTTAGGCGCAAACTCTAAAAGCGATAGAATCTTTTCATGGCTATCATCTGGAGAGCAATCGTCCAATACTAACAGCTGGCTCGGCCATGCTGTTTGATGTAATGCCGCCGGAAGCGTTTTATCGAGATAACTTGATTGTTTGTAGCAAAAGAAGACATAAACCACATCTTCTAATACTTGCACATGCTCTTGTGTCATTGCTCAACCTTAAAAGAGTTGATTGCATCGACCACTTTTTGACTCTCGTCTTCACTCAAGTAGGGCGACATTCCCGTCCACTCCGCCACTTATTTGAGAGTCGTCTCATTAAACACGAACTGCAGGGGTGTAGCTCCAATTGGCAGAGCAGCGGATTCCAAATCCGCGTGTTGGGAGTTCGAATCTCTCCACCCCTGCCATATATCAAGGCTCTGACTTAGGTCGGAGCCTTTTTCGTTTCTAACGAATAGTTGTCGATATCTGATACATATTGATCTTAAGAACATATTACATCGGTGACTTAAGCCATTCTATTTCCCTTGCAATAGATTGCCTCACTAAGCTTCGGTGTATCATTTTACCCCTTCTTACCTCTCTTCATACTCCCATTATTCTTCGTTAGTGAGCTAGTTGATTTACTACTTGATCTATATGACGTGTATAGAAAAGGTTAGTGGTTACATTGGCTTGGATGATTACTGACTTGGTTCCTGTTATTATCATGAGTTAATGCTAATAATTAGGAAGTAAGTTTATGCCACATTTTCGATTCCGTGCTGTAGAGCCGCAAGCTGTTCAGGCACTATCAAAGCCTCTGACGGATGAACTTCAGCCTCTGATGGACTGTCCGCGTGAGGATTTTACTTTTGAGTATATCTACACTACGTTTTTCAATGAGGGCGAGGTGAGTGCTGCATATCCTTTTGTCGAAGTGCTTTGGTTTGATCGTGGTCAGGAAGTACAAGATAAAGTTGCTAAGCTTATTACACAGCAAGTTCGTGGTATTGCTGGTGCGGATATTGATGTTGCAGTTATCTTTTCAGCTTTATCCCCTAAAGCTTATTACGATAATGGCGAACACTACTAAAGGCTAAAATCTATGAAGCTGAGTTTCATTGTATCTTTGGGTTTATGTTTCTCAGCTTCTGTATACTCTACTCCTTGGGAGTCTGTTGCTAATCCTACCCAAAATTCTTCTTCCTCTATTGGTAGCTATGCTAACGGTTGTTTGGATGGTGCATTACCTTTGCCTCTTGATGGCGTTGGTTATCAAGTTTTACGTAGTAAAACGAAACGCTACTATGGGCACCCTAAAACGATAGAGTTTATTGAAAACCTAGCGCTTAAAGCTAATCAAAATCTCAACACAACGCTGCTTATAGGTGACCTGTCTTTACCAAGAGGAGGAAGGTTTTCTTCTGGCCATTCTAGTCACCAAACTGGGTTAGATATTGATATCTGGTTAAGACTCGCTGACCAACCGCTTTCTTATAACGAATTACAACTCCCTAAGCCAATGAGTGTGGTGGACTTAAAAGGTTATTCCATACTTAACCATCGCTGGGAAGATAGGCACTTTAAGCTGATTCGATATGCTGCACAGAGTGAGGATGTTGCACGAATTTTTGTACATCCTGTCATTAAGGAGCAGCTTTGCTCGCAAGAAGAAGGCAAAGAACGTTCTTGGTTACGTAAAGTTCGCCCTTGGTGGGGGCATCATTACCACTTCCACGTCAGGTTATCTTGTCCTGAGTCGAGTGGCTACTGTGTTGAACAAGCTCTGCCTCCAGCTGGTGATGGTTGTGGGGTAGAGCTCGCTAGTTGGGGACCGAAAGTTAAGCCTATCGATAAGCCGCCGTCTGCGAAAGTTATTGCTAAGCCCAAGCGAAAAAAAGCGATTCCACCGCAATGCCAATCACTTATCTCTACTAACTAGAGTGGCTCTACAGGTTTATATTCCCTTACGTATCTCTTTTATGAAACTGGAGAAACATCATACTTTTGTCTACAGTGAATAATACCAATACAAAAACTAACCTAATTAGTTTTGGTGACATAATATAGAAATCTAAATTAAACAAAGAGTTGTAGTATAGATAAGTCGTAACTTCTCTGTTTAGAAAGATCTTTCGTCACGATACTTTGGTTTCTTAGCAATATGTCTGTCAGTTGGCTAGCGAAGCAATAACAAGGCAGACAAGTGTGTGAGGCAGGAATGGATACTTCTCCTGCTAGAAGAGTAAATCAAGGATAAAACCATGACTATGATTTGTGCAAAAGAATTTGCAGAGTGGTTAAGACACAGATTTAGCAGTGAAACGAAAGGGGTCTTATTGACTCGGGTTGATGTAAACCACCTGACAGGACGTCAGCGTCTTGATCCCGGATTTGTTAATGATGTGCATTACGAGCTGATGCAATATGGAATGGCTTTCGTTACGGACACGAGCCGAGAAAACTTTTATCTTGTGCCGGTTTCCCAAGCTGAAAATTGGCGAGTTCGGTTAGAGTCTCATTTTGAAAAAGAGTTGTTTTGTAATATCTATCCTATTGAAAAATCGGGTTAAAAAAAAGGTTCAACTTTGTCTCCAAAGTTGAACCCACTTGTTCTTATGCTAACCCTTGAATAATCACGAACTTCTCCAGTAACTGCTCTTCTGTTTCTACATGATCCGGGTCTGTGATGATGCATTTTGTAATCGGACACACTGACTGACAGGTCGGCTTTTCGTAATGTCCCTTACACTCTGTACATAGAGCTGGGTCAATCTCGAAAATGCTTTCTCCCATGCTGATTGCCCCATTGGGGCATTCGGGATCGCACATGTCGCAGTTGATGCATTTGTCAGTAATGAGCAAGGCCATTATTACTTACCAGTCGGGTTACGGGTGTCCTGCCCTGAGTTTAAGTTACGCATCAATAGACCGTATTCTAAATCTAGATCTGCTGGTACTGGAATGAAGACGAAGTGACCATTCCCTTTGGCATCCTCGATAGACTCTGACTTACGGTTTTCCATTGCTTCTAGCGTGAAAACAACATTACCTTTTGGCGTCATTAGCTCAAGACTATCACCGACAAGGAACTTATTTTTCACTTCTACTTCAGCCATATCGCCACGACGTTTACCAGTGAACTCACCGACAAACTGTTGAGCATCAGAGACTGAGTAGCCGTAATCGTAATTCTGGTAGGTGTCGTGAGTATGACGACGTAGGAAGCCTTCGGTATAGCCACGGTGAGCTAGGCTCTCTAGTGTGCCCATTAGGCTTTCATCAAATGGTCGGCCTGCTACAGCATCATCAATCGCTTTACGGTAAACCTGTGCAGTACGAGCACAGTAATAGAATGATTTAGTACGACCTTCGATTTTCAGCGAGTGCACACCCATCTTAGTTAAGCGCTCAACATGCTGTACCGCACGTAGGTCTTTTGAGTTCATGATGTAAGTGCCGTGCTCATCTTCGTACGCTGCCATTTTTTCTTCTGGACGGTGCGCTTCAGAAAGTAGAACGACTTCATCCGTTGGTTTACCACGACCAATTGTGGTTTCAGGGCGTTCGTCTTGTACTTCGACAGGCTGTGCTTCAGATGGGTCAAATTTCTCTACGATATCACCAGCGTCGTTTTCTTTGCCTTCTTCCACTTTGTATTCCCAACGGCACGCGTTGGTGCAAGTGCCTTGGTTAGGATCACGTTTGTTGATGTAACCAGAAAGTAGGCAACGACCAGAATAAGCCATGCATAATGCACCGTGAACGAATACTTCAAGTTCAGTTTCAGGACAATGCTCACGAATTTCTTCGATTTCTTCTAGAGATAGTTCGCGAGAAACGATCACACGTTCCACGCCATTCGCTGCCCAGAACTTAACAGTCGCCCAGTTTACAGCGTTTGCTTGTACAGAAAGGTGAATTGGCATTTCTGGGAAAGCTTCACGAACCATCATGATTAGGCCTGGATCTGACATGATCAATGCGTCAGGACCCATTTCTACGATTGGTTTAAGATCACGGATGAAGGTTTTTAGCTTCGAGTTGTGTGGTTGAATGTTACATACCACATAAAGCTTTTTGCCTAGAGCATGTGCTTCATCGATACCGATTTTTAGGTTTTCGTGGTTAAACTCATTGTTACGTACGCGGAGGCTGTAGCGAGGTTGGCCAGCGTAAACTGCATCTGCGCCGTAGGCGAATGCGTAACGCATGTTTTTCAGGCTTCCCGCAGGAGACAGTAGCTCAGGTACGAATGCTTTCTCAGTTGTCATTGCTCAATTCTCTTTTATCTGATCACAAGTCAGGCCAATTCCACCTAATGGAAATGGGGCGCAAATTTTACGTCAAAATGTGAACTGTGACTAGGGTAATTGTGCTTCAGATAGAAAAACGCCCTCAAAAAAAGTGAGGGCGTTATGGTTAACCTTTATACAATATTAAGCGTTGGGATTTGGTAAGCCGCCTAGCGCATCGTATAGGTTGGGTAGGAAAGCACTGAACTCCCCACACATCAGAGAGAAGTCTGCATCAAATCGAGCTGCTTGATCTTCACGTGGAATATCGTCATTTTGATCTTTCAATTCATCAGAGAATTTTAGACGCTTAATACCCGCATCTTCTGTCATGATGAATTCAATACGATCTTGCCAATTAAGTGCAAGCTTCGTTACGACTTTATCTGCTGCGATGTGGTTGCGGATTTCATCTGTGGTCAGTTCTTGCTTCTTACAACGAATCACGCCACCTTCTTCAAGCACGGATTTTAGCTCAGCTTCGTCCATCATGGTGATACCTTGAGGTGTGTCGCCCGTTTTCACCCACTCGGTTAGCGTTGTTTCAATCGCTACTTCTGGAATGGCAGGAACAACAGGTAAACTACCCATGGTTTTACGAAGCAATGCTAATACGTCTTCCGCTTTTTTGTAGCTGCTTGCATCAACAAGGATGAAACCTTCTTTTGGCATGATGAGCACGTGAGTGTGGCTGCTGCGGCTAAATGCGCGAGGCAGTAAATCCATTACGATGTCATCTTTCAGGTTGTCTTTCTCTTTCTTCTTCAGAGGACGACCTTCTTGCGCTTCCATTGCTTCTACTTTTGCATTCAATGACTCTTTGATCACTGAGGCAGGTAGCATTTTCTCTTCTTTCTTGGCGCAAATCAGAATGCGGTTTTCTGACACGTGAGTCATCATGTCGCCATGTCTACCCATTGCACTGACCCAGCCAAATTTCTGTTTATCTTGACTGCCACATGGGGTGAATCGGAATTCAGACAGTTGAGTTTCTAGTTGTTCGGCGTTGAAAGTAACCTCGCGGTTAACGCGGTATACCAGACAGTTTTTAAACCACATAAATCTTCTCTAGGCTTGATGACAAGGGACTAATCATAGGGAATTTTTGTGCTGATGTCTTAATAGAAATGAAAAATATCCGAATGAACCTCAAAAGAAAGTTATATGAAAATTTGTTTTCAAAGGTCACAAAAGTGTCATAATTGGTAGTGATAATGCTTATGCATAGAGGGGCGCTTTGTCTCTTAAATTCATTAGCTCAACGAACATAAGGTTACTCAATTATGTCTAGAAGGATTCTGGTTGTTGAAGACGAAGCTCCTATTCGCGAAATGCTGTGCTTCGTACTTGAGCAGAAAGGTTACCAAGCGGTAGAAGCGGAAGATTACGATACTGCTGTAACCAAACTGGCTGAACCCTTCCCTGATTTAGTTTTACTGGATTGGATGTTACCAGGCGGCAGCGGCATTAACTTCATCAAGCATATGAAGCGAGAGGAATTAACGCGCAACATTCCAGTTGTGATGCTTACCGCTCGTGGTGAAGAAGAAGATAAAGTGCGCGGTTTAGAAGTCGGTGCGGATGACTACATTACTAAGCCATTTTCTCCTAAAGAGTTGGTTGCCCGTTTAAAAGCGGTGATTCGTCGCGTAACCCCGACCGCATTGGAAGACGTAATTGATGTGCAGGGATTGAAGCTTGATCCTGTATCACACCGTGTCACGGCTAATGATGCACCATTAGATATGGGCCCAACAGAGTTTAAAATGCTGCATTTTTTCATGACGCATCAAGAGCGTGTGTACAGCCGTGAGCAGCTATTAAACAATGTTTGGGGTACTAACGTGTATGTTGAAGATCGTACGGTCGATGTTCATATTCGCCGCCTGCGTAAAGCATTGGAAGCCGCAGGTCATGATAAGCTGATCCAAACTGTTCGTGGTGCTGGATACCGCTTCTCGACAAAGGCATAAATTAACACGCAGCTTATCGGTACCATTGCTGGAGTTATGAGTGGTTGAAAGATTAACGTGGAAAAAGCTGGCCTGGGAGCTGGCTTTTTTTTACACCCCATGGGTGATAGTAGGTTGGATATTCGGTTATATGCCGTGGTTGCTTTTGGCAGCTACGGCATTGCAGCTTGTGTGGCATTTGCATAACCAAGTACGTTTATCTTCTTGGTTATGGGATGAAAAGCGCCTGACGCCACCGTCTGGTAGCGGTAACTGGGAATCTTTGTTCAATGGCTTGTATCGCTTACAGCAGCGTCAACGCCGTAAACGCAAAGAGCTTACTAATCTCATTCGCCGATTCAGAAATGGTGCGGAATCGTTACCCGATGCCGTCGTGGTATTCCGTGCTGAAGGCAATATTGTTTGGTGCAACAAGCTGGCTCAGCACTTACTGGGCTTCCATTGGCCAGAAGATTCAGGTCAACCTATCTCCAATCTCATTCGTACGCCTGATTTTATCAAGTACCTCAACAAGAAAGACTTCTCTGAGCCATTGGAAATGCGCTCACCACTCAATGTCGAACGCATGCTAGAACTACGTATCGTACCGTATACCGAAGGTGAACATTTGATGGTGGTGCGTGATGTTAGCCAGTTAAAACAACTTGAGGGAATGCGCCGCAACTTCTTTGCTAACGTTTCTCATGAACTTCGTACACCAATGACGGTGCTGCAAGGTTATTTGGAGATGACAGAAGATCCTGACATGGTTGTGGGCCCAATGTGGAGCAAAGCGCATGGTGTTATGACGGAGCAGCTCAACCGCATGAACAGTTTGGTGAACCAACTACTGACGCTATCTAAAATTGAAGCGGCACCTATGCATGAGCTTGAAGATGTCGTGAATGTACCTGCGATGCTCGAAGTGCTAGAAAAAGAGGCGGTCAGCCTTAGCGGGGACAACCAACATAAATTGAAATTTGATGTTGATGCTAGCCTACGCGTACTGGGCGATGATGATCAGTTACGTAGTGCTATCTCTAACCTCGTTTATAATGCTGTCAAATACACACCGCCTGGCGCGAACATTAATGTTCGTTGGTTCCAGACATCTCAAGGCGCATGCTTAGAGGTGGAGGATAGTGGTGATGGTATAGAGCCTCAGCACCTCCATCGACTTACTGAGCGTTTTTATCGCGTCGATAAAGCAAGATCACGCGATACCGGAGGGAGTGGGTTAGGGTTGGCTATTGTGAAACATGCGCTGAGCCACCATGATTCTCATTTGGAAATTCACAGTGAAGTGGGCGTGGGCAGTAAGTTTTCTTTTGTATTGCCTGAACGTTTGGTGGTGAAATAATGGCATTAAGAGTCGCAAAAGTGTTCAGTCTACTGGCTCTTGCTTGTTCCGGTATGGCTATCGCTCAAGATAAACCATTGCCGAATTATCATAAAACGACTGGGATTGTCGGGAATTTGCTCTCTGTTGGATCCGATACACTTGCAGGCATGACAACACTTTGGGTGGAAGAGTTTAAATCCATTTACCCGAATATTAATGCGCAAGTCCAAGCGTCTGGCTCTTCTACTGCCCCCCCAGCATTGACCGAACAAACAGCTCAGTTTGGTCCCATGAGCCGCCCTATGCGTTTAAGAGAGGTTGAAGCGTTTGAACGTGAACATGGCTACAAGCCAACGGCGCTCAGGGTGGCCATCGATGCAATAGGTATTTTTGTTCATCAAGACAATCCAATTCAAGGGCTTAACTTTAGTCAGTTAGATGCTTTGTTTTCTGCCACGCTACGCTGTGGTGAAAGTCAATTTATCACGAACTGGCAGCAACTCGGTCTTGAATCACAGTGGGCAAAGCGCAACGTACAGTTGTTTGGTCGTAACTCCGTTTCTGGAACTTATGGTTACTTCAAAAGCAATGCCTTATGTGGCGGCGACTTTAAAACCCGAGTTAACGAGCAGCCAGGCTCCGCGTCAGTTGTGCAAGCTGTAGCCTCTACTATCAGTGGAGTTGGCTATTCTGGTGTTGGTTATCGAGTAGCAGGCGTACGCTTAGTTCCGGTGGCAAAAACGGGGAATGACTATGTGACGCCAACGCGAGAACATATTGTTAGTGGTAAGTACCCACTATCACGTTACTTATATGTATATGTGAATAAGCACCCGGATTACCCATTAACACCAATAGAAGCCGAGTTTATTCGCTTTATTTTCTCCGCTCAGGGGCAAGCGTTGGTTGAGAAAGATGGTTATGTGCCCATTACAGCAGACTTTGCAGAAGAAGAGTTAAAAAAAGTCGGCCTGTAAGCCGACTTTTTGTTTAGGTATGAACAGCACGAGATCAGAAAGTGAGTGTCCACTTCGCGCTGTCCCAACGTTCTTGTTCTTCCTGCAAATCAGCATGAAGCAATTTGTTGTTTTCTAGCCATGCTTCATCTGTGCACGCGAGAGTCCATTCATCATTTTTGATGGATAAAGTGATGTCAGGCAATGGATCTTCGTTACGCTGTCCATTTAATACGATAGAAAGTCGTAATATTTTGATGAGGCTTATCACGTCACTTTGTTTGTAGAGGTTGAAATCTGGCAGTTCTTGCAGTTTAAGTGCTTTGCGTTGGAAGCGGGCTAATGTTGCGAGCACTAATTGCTGTTCACGGTTGAAGCCTTGTAGAGTGGAATGCAACAGAATATAGAAAGAGTGACGATGGAAGCTACGTAAGTTGATACTTAATCCGACTTCATGAAGCAATGCTGCCCATTCTAGTAAGTCAAATAACTCACTCTTTTTCTTAATGCCTAGTTCAGAGCGCACCTGACATAACATCTCACGTGCATGGCCTTTAACACGAGCAGCATGCTCTAAGTCAACCCGGTGTTTGTTGGCTAAATTTTCAGTTGTGCGCATACGTATATCGGAGCGCGCAAAACGCTCTTCCATTTCGTACAACAGACCTTCGCGCAGAGCACCATCGGAGAAAAACATCTGCTCAATGCGAAGTGCTTTGAAAATTGCGGACAAAATCGCCACGCCTGCCGCGAATACGGGCTTACGTTCTTCTGTTAAACCTGTCAGTTCAATCTCTTCAATTGAATCAAAATTACACAGAGTTTCAATAAGCGTGTCCAGTCTCTTCGCGGTGATCAGGCCATCTTCAAAACCTAATCCTACTAGCACTTCTTGAATCGCTTTGATGGTTCCTGATGAGCCGAGAGCGATATCCCAGCCTTTTTTACGGTTATGCTGAAGCGATGGACTCGAGTTTTTGCTCGGCGGCTAACATCGCTTTATTAAAGTTTTTCCCAGACAGTTTGCCGTTTTTAAAATATTGCTCTGTAAAGCTGACGCATCCCATCTGTTTACTGTTGAGAAGCTCAGGTTCAAACTCTTGTCCAATGATCATTTCGGTACTGCCGCCACCAATATCAACGACCAACTTGGAGTTTGACTCTACTTGAGTGTGAGCGACACCTAAGTATATCAGGCGGGCTTCTTCTTCCCCTGGGATGATTTCTATTGGGAAGGGCATCACTTCTTTCGCACGCTCAATGAATAGATGAGCATTTTTAGCGCGTCTTAGTGTGTGTGTCGCGGCGATACGCACATTCGACTCATCAAGCCCTTGCAGCCTCTCAGCGAACATGGCTAAGCACTCTAACGCGCGTTCCATCGCGGAATGACTTAAGTTCAATTCACTGTCGAGTCCTGATGCTAAGCGAACACGCTGTTTATGACGGCTAACCAGTTGTAAGTCACTGCCTACAACCTTGGCCACCACCATGTGGAAACTGTTTGAGCCGAGGTCTATCGCGGCAATGTAGCGAGTATCTTGTTCAAGTATTTGAGGCATCTGAATTTTGTTTTCTAGTTTGCTTTTCTATATTTTTAAGATAGTCATAGATAGCGATTTGAGAACGAACTTTTTTGCGATTACCTCGTGGTACGTAAGCGTTGCTCATTTCCTTATCTATAAAACGAGCCTTTACTGTATCGGTAAAATGGATATTCGTTATATCAATAATTCTCTGTTTCAAACGTGGATCACGGACTGGCGCCGCCACCTCAATGCGGTGATCGATATTTCTTGTCATCCAGTCAGCAGAGGAGATATAGACTTGCGGATCGCCATCGTTATGGGTAATCACCACGCGTGGGTGTTCCAAAAAGCGGTCAACAATACTGATGATGCGAATATTGTCGCTGATCCCCTCAATGCCCGGTACCAATGAGCACATGCCGCGAATGATCATATTTATTTTCACTCCCGCCGTACTTGCTCCATATAGCTTATTGACGATGCCCTTATCGACTAGGTTATTGACCTTGATCGTAAGAGCGGCTTTCTTTCCTAGCTTGGCATTCGCAATTTCATTATCAATTAAGCGGTAGATTTGGGTTCGAGAATTACGTGGAGATACCATGAGGTGGTTGAACTTCACTGGGCGGTATGGATTCTCAATATAACCGAAGACATTACGAACTTCGTTAGTGATTTCTTGATCTGCGGTAAGGAGAGAGAAGTCGGTATAAATTCGTGCCGTCTTCTCATGGAAGTTGCCTGTGCCGATGTGCGCGTAGCGAATAATTTCTTCACCTTCACGGCGACTGATCATCAGTAGCTTTGAGTGAATCTTAAGGCCAGGCGCTCCGAAGATGACGTGCACACCAGCTTCGGTCAACACTTTTGACCATTCGATATTGGCTTCTTCATCAAAGCGAGCCTGCAGCTCGACGACCACGGTGACGTTTTTGCCGTTGTGCACGGCATCAATTAACGAGTTCATCAAGCGAGAATCTTTCGCGACACGGTAAATGTTAATCTTGATACTAAGTACTTTCGGATCGAAGGAGGCTTGGCGTACCAACTCACTAATGTGGTCAAAAGTGTGGTAGGGGTAATAGAGTAGAATATCTTTCGCTTTAATCGCATCAAAGCTGTTAGCGTAACCTTCGAAATCGGCGCATTTCATTGGCGGAAGCGGTTTATTTTCAAGGTACTCTCGCCCAACATTTGGAAACGCAATGAAGTCTTTAAAATTGTGATAGCGGCCGCCGGGAATAAGGTTATCGTAATTAGAGATATTGAGCTTGTTACAAAGAAACTCTAGCATTTGGGGCGGCATATCACGTTCGTAGACGAAGCGAACGGGCTTTGCTGTCAGTCGCTGATTGACACCCTCTGACATTTGTTCAAGCAAGCTGTACTCGATTTCATTGCGTAAATCGTATTCGGCGTCACGCGTCATTTTCATCGCATAGCCGCTAAGCTCATCATAATCAAAAAAGCCTTTGAACAGCTCGTCCAAACAATGGCGGATAATATTATCAAGTAAGATGATGGTTTTTCGACGCTTTCCTTTCTGTTCTGGTACCATCACAAAGCGGGGAAGGTGATCGGTCGGAATTTCGATCAGAGCGTATTGGTAATGTTCTTCTTTACGTAGCTCTACGGCGATGTAAGCGTACTCGTCTTTGAGAAATTGCAGAACATCGATCTCATCTTTCATTAGCAGAGGAGTGATATGCGGCATGACCTCTCTACGGAAGTATTTCGCGATCCACTTTTGTTGCGATTCATCCAGTTGTTGCTCGTTGACCAAGAAAATGCGACGTCGCGCCATTTCTCGAATCAATTCGCTGTAAAGCTCATCAAATTGTTCGTTAAGCTTGAGTGCTTTCGACTGCATTTTGGTTAACAGTCGTTTAGGGCTATCACTGCCACCGCGCTCTTGGCTGATTAGGATTCTGCGCTTCACGTCCGCAAAGCGTACTTTGTAAAATTCATCTAAATTGTTGGAAAAGATCCCAAGAAAGCGAATACGTTCGATCAAAGGGACGGTTTTATCGGCAGCTTCTTGTAATACTCGTTCGTTGAAAGACAACCAACTAAGTTCTTTTTCTATATATAGTTTTTCTGCGCTCATAACCTTACCTAGCCAAAAGTGAAGTAATACGTACTCATCTTGGAAAAATGGATGAGTGAGAACATTATGAGATTTTCATTACAGATTTATTTCATACCACGCATTGCATAAGAGTTGTATTCTTTTCAGGTGTTTAATGTGATCTGTAATATAATTGTCATCTTAACGACATATTCTAGTACTAAGTCAAAAAGGTAGAGATTTAAATGGCACAAGCCGAGTTTTCATTGCAGGAAAAAGATAAGAAACGACTGATAAAAGATCGTTTAGTTCGACTTGCAGTGACATCCGGTGGTGTCGGCGTACTCGCGGCGCTTATTTTGATCTTTGTCTACCTCGCCATGGTGATCATTCCGCTTTTTTCTGATGCGGAGATCAAAACCAACCAAGCCATTCGAGCCTCCCATATTGAAACACCACTGGCGATTTCGGTGGATGATTACGCTCAGCTCGCGTTCGTTCTAACCCAAAGTGGTGAGATTCAATATTTGTCGATGGACGATCCTACGAAGCCTGCGGTGTATAAACAGCAAATCGTCCAGGAACCCGTCGCTTTCTCTCAATCTGTTCCTGGACTAGGTTGGTATGGGTTTGTTGATGGGCAGGGTAAAGCGCACCTTTTCAAGCCTGAATTTAATGCCACGTTGAGAGAAAATACACGTCCTCCGGAAGTGATTGAGCTAGACACCAGCATGGATCTGACACTAAGTACGCCTCAAGATCCTGTGACTCAGTTTGTATTTGCAGCTTCGACGCCCTTACCAACGGTTGTTTGGCAGACGCAAAGCGGTGAAGTGAAAGCACGCTGGCAAGTGGCTTCGTCTTTGGGCACGCCTCCTACAACGATCGATTTTACGTTCTCTTCAGGCTTTGATGCACCTCAGCAAATGTTATTGACACCTGATGGTGAAACGCTTTATTTGCGCGATGGCTCTGAGTTGATCGTGTTAAAGAAAACCGCACGTAAATTTGCTGTGCGAGAGGTGGTCGATCTCACTCAAGGTGATAAGAAGCACTCCGTTCGTACAATGGACCTACTGGCTGGTGCTTACTCGCTTTTGGTGACACACAACGATGGTCGGGTGTCGCAATGGTTTGATACGCTGCAAGAAGAGAGACGCACGTTAACGCATATTCGTGATTTTAAATTGGCATCAGAGCTTAAGTATTTGTTGCCGGATTCTCATCGAAAAGGATTTTATAGCTTTTACACCAACGGCACGTTGCAAAGCCATTATACAACCAGTGAAAAACTGGTGTTGTTTAAGCGTGCGTACAATCAAGCGCCCGCAATCGCAGCAATGTCTAACAATGAACGCTACTTAATCACTTGGCAAAATAATGAGTTAAACGTTGCGGAAGTGGACAATGCCTATCCGGAAATTTCATTGTCTTCATTATGGCAAGAAGTGTGGTACGAAGGGTATCCTGAGCCCGAATTTGTGTGGCAATCGACTTCGGCGAGCGATAACTTTGAGGCTAAGTTCAGCCTAGTACCTATTGCGTTCGGGACGATAAAAGCGGCGATGTTTGCGATGCTGTTTTCAGTACCGCTCGCAGTGCTAGGTGCTATTTATACGGCTTACTTTATGTCGCCACGTATGCGTCGTGTCGTAAAACCGTCGATTGAGCTAATGGAAGCACTGCCGACGGTGATCATAGGTTTCCTAGCGGGATTGTGGTTCGCGCCTATTGTCGAAGATCACCTGATTACGATCGTCGTCATGCTGTTTGTTTTGCCCTTGAGCACCATGATTATGGGCGGGCTATGGGCATTAATACCGCAACCTTTGCGGAATCGTCTGCCTAATGGTTGGCATGCTTTAGTGCTCATGCCTGTCATATTGGTACTGATTGGGCTTGGCGTGTGGATTTCGCCTACGATTGAGCAGACGTTCTTTGGTGGCGATATGCGCTTGTTCTTAACCGAGCATGGCATTGGTTACGATCAACGTAATGCATTGGTGGTGGGGTTAGCGATGGGGTTTGCTGTTATCCCGACGATTTTTACCATCGCCGAAGATGCCATTTTCTCTGTGCCGAAGCATTTATCGGATGGCTCTTTGGCATTAGGGGCCACGCCTTGGCAAACTTTAATCTATGTTGTCTTGCTTACCGCAAGCCCGGGTATTTTTTCTGCCATTATGATGGGCCTGGGACGCGCTGTTGGCGAAACCATGATTGTGTTAATGGCAACGGGCAATACGCCATTAATGGATTGGAATATTTTGGAAGGATTGCGCAGCCTGTCGGCGACCATCGCCGTTGAGTTACCAGAGTCGGAAGTTGGAAGTTCGCATTATCGCCTGCTGTTCCTAGCTGCATTGATTTTGTTTGTGTTTACGTTTGCAGTAAACGCGCTTGCGGAGTGGGTTCGTCAGAGACTGAGAGATAAGTACCGTGCGTTGTAATAATGGTTTGAATAAAGAGCGAGTAATAACGTGTTAAATTGGATTCGTTCTGGCGCACCGTGGATATGGCTAACAGGCGGTGCAGTCAGCATCAGTTTGTTGTCGGTATTAGGGTTGTTACTCCTTATCGGCTGGAAAGGCCTGACTTACTTTTGGCCAGCTCCCTTGTATCAGTGGAATGTTGCAGCGCTGACCCCTGTACAAGGCGAAGTGCTACATGAAAATACTATTCTGATTGGCCAAGTGTATGAGCGCAGCTTTGTACCGAAGAGTTATCTGCCTGAAAGCGCAGCACAGCAGTTAGAAGACGATGAAGACTTTGCCACGCGACTCAGTATCAAAATCGCTAACCGAGAGTTGTATCCCGCCGATTTTATCTCCGTATTGCAAATGCAGTTGGATGAGCCCACGACGCCAAAAGAGTGGGCGGTGATAGAGCGCAGTAGCGGTGGTTATTTCTTTGGTAAGCTGGTGGCGTTTCAAGATGGCGATAATATATACACCAGTGATATTCAATCGGTACTAAATAAAAAGCTTGATGATGCAGAAACTCTGCGCCATGAGATTGATTCTTTGGTGGTCGATCAGCTTAAAGAGCTTGGTTGGAAGCTAGAGCAGTTGCGATTAGATAAGCGCAAGCATGAGTTGAATGACACGCTGACAGAAAGCTTTTTAAACGAAAACCAGACGAAAAAAGAGCAGATAGAAAAAGCGCTTGCGACGTTAGATTTGCAACTTGATGGTTTACGACTTCAGCTCTCTGACTATGCCTTGATTGTCGAGGATATGACGGGGTCACAAGTATCGATTCCGCTCGAAGACATTTTGGACTACTGGTACCCAAACCAAATGTCACTGCCTGATAAAGTCATGCACTGGGGGAAGCAGGTTTGGAAGTTTTTATCTGAAGATCCAAGAGAGTCGAACTCTGAAGGAGGCGTGTTCCCTGCGATATTTGGTACGGTTTTCTTAGTACTTATCATGTCGATCATTGTGATGCCACTTGGGGTGATCGCTGCTATCTATCTGCATGAATACGCTAAGAATAACGCTCTAACCAGGGTTATTCGTATTGCGGTTATAAACCTAGCGGGTGTTCCATCGATTGTTTATGGCGTATTTGGTTTAGGCTTCTTTGTTTATACGATTGGTGCCTCTATCGACAACGTATTCTATGCGGAAAAGTTACCGGCACCAACCTTTGGTACTCCGGGTTTGTTGTGGTCTGCACTAACTCTTGCCGTGCTGACGCTTCCAGTTGTGATTGTGACAACAGAAGAAGGTTTAACTCGTATTCCGAGTTCAGTACGACATGGTTCTCTGGCGCTTGGTGCAACTCAGTTCGAAACACTATGGCGTGTGGTTTTGCCTATGGCGACGCCAGCTATTATCACAGGGCTGATCCTTGCGATTGCGCGTGCAGCTGGCGAAGTAGCGCCACTGATGCTGGTGGGGGTCGTGAAATTGGCATCCAGTTTACCGGTTGACGGGCAATTCCCTTATGTGCATTTGGATAGAAAGTTCATGCATTTAGGTTTTCACATTTACGATGTTGGCTTTCAAACCTCCAACATCGAAGCGGCGCGACCATTAGTTTATGCCACCTCTTTCTTACTCGTGACAGTGATTGTCGGGCTAAACTTAACAGCAATCAGTATTCGCAATAATTTACGAGAAAAATACAGAACGTTAGGACAAGATTAAGTATGTTTAATTTTGATAGTACATTAGGTTATGAGCCACCATTGGACGTTCATAATTTAACGGATGAACAAACAGCAATCTCAATCGAGAACCTTAATCTGTTCTATGGTCAAACTCAGGCGCTGCATGATATTTCGATGCGAATTCCCAAAGGGCGAGTCACCGCTTTTATCGGTCCTTCAGGGTGTGGAAAGTCGACGTTATTACGTTGCATCAATCGCATGAACGACTTAGTAGAAGGGTGTCGAGTCACAGGTAAAGTCCGTCTACATGGCAAGAATGTTTATCATCCTAATGTCGATGTTGCGACACTTCGACGCCGAGTGGGGATGGTGTTTCAAAGACCCAATCCATTTCCTAAGTCTATTTATGAAAATGTAGTTTATGGCTTACGCTTACAAGGTGTAAAAAACAGCCGCAGTTTAGATGACGCAGTGGAGCGATCCTTGCGCTCGGCGGCGTTGTGGGATGAGGTAAAAGACCGCTTGCATGAGAACGCATTTGGTTTATCTGGTGGTCAGCAACAGCGCTTGGTCATTGCGCGTGCGGTGGCGATTGAGCCGGAAGTCCTGTTATTGGATGAGCCGACATCAGCGTTGGATCCAACCTCAACTTTAACTATTGAAGAGCTTATCAATGAGCTTAAGACTCAATATACTGTCGTTATCGTTACCCATAACATGCAGCAAGCGGCGCGAGTGAGTGATCACACCGCATTCATTCATATGGGTAAGTTAATTGAATACTCTGACGCGGACTCGATCTTCACTTCGCCAATGAAGAAACAGACCGAAGATTACATTACGGGTCGATACGGTTAAGTCGCGACTCTATACGGAATAAGGAACATCATGCACTTTGGACGTCATATTTCAGGACAATTTAACGTAGAGCTAGAATCGATTCGTACTCATGTATTAACCATGGGTGGCTTGGTAGAACAGCAGCTTTCGTATGCTATTCAAGCCTTGCATAAAGAAGATATCGAACTGGCGCGTAAGGTTGTGCGTGACGATCATAAAGTGAATGCGATGGAAGTATCGATCGATGACGCCTGCACACGCATTATTGCTAAGCGTCAGCCAACGGCAAAAGACTTGCGCTTAATCATGGCTATCATCAAAACGATCACTGATTTAGAACGTATCGGTGACGTGGCGACACGCATTGCTTACGTTGCCATTGAAAGCCCATCATCAAAAGAACGACAATTCCAAGTGTCGTTAGAGCCTCTCTGCCGTCAGGCAATTAATATGCTGCATCAGGTTTTGGATGCGTTTGCCCGCATGGATGTAGAAGCGGCAGCAGAGGTGCACAAACAAGATGACAAACTAGACGCAGAGTATGAAGCGGTGATTCGTCAGTTGATGACTTACATGATGGAAGATCCAAAAAATATCCCCAACATTCTGCAAGTGATGTGGTCGGCACGCGCGATTGAACGCGTGGGGGACCGTTGCCAGAACATCTGTGAATACATTATTTACTTCGTGAAAGGGAAAGATGTACGCCACCTAGGTGATCAAAGTATTGATGACGTACTGAAGTAACTGATTTCAACAAATAGACCAGCTTTTAGTCTGGTCTATTTATTAGGGAGAGGGAAAGCACGTCAATATTTATCAGGAACGAAGGTCTGGTCATCAATGGGCGCTCTGACGTAACCTTCTTTATTGAGTTCAGGTAATTCGATGGGTGAGTACTCAAGTGCTTTGTAATCAATCTGGCTAAGTAAATGGCTGATACAGTTCAAGCGCGCTTTCTTTTTATCATCAGAGGGGACGACCCACCAAGGGCAGTTTTTCGTGTCTGTATAGGCAAACATCTTATCTTTTGCTTCCGAATACTCCGCCCAGCGATGACGTGACTCTAAATCCATTGGGCTGAATTTCCAACGTTTGATCGGCGTATTAATTCGACCTAGAAAACGTTTTTCCTGCTCTTCGTCTGAAACCGAAAACCAATACTTAATCAGAATAATCCCAGAGCGTTGCAACATTCTTTCGAATTCAGGACAAGAGCGTAAAAACTCTTCGTATTCATCAGGCGTACAGAACCCCATGACTTTTTCGACACCCGCTCGGTTATACCAACTTCGGTCAAATAAAACGATTTCACCAGCAGATGGTAAATGAGCGACGTAACGTTGGAAGTACCATTGCGTTTTTTCTTTTTCTGTCGGTGCAGGGAGAGCGACCACGCGACAAACACGCGGGTTTAGCTTTTCTGTGATGCGTTTAATCACCCCGCCTTTGCCCGCAGCATCACGGCCTTCAAACAGAACCACCACTTTTAACCCTTTGTGTTTGACCCACTCTTGAAGTTTTACGAGCTCAACTTGAAGGTTTTTGAGCTCCTTTTCGTATTCCTTTTTCTTCAATTTAGACATACACCTTTCCTCACTCCTTGATAAACAATATGTTAGCACTCAAAAGCTATGCGTGTGAGGTTACGGTCGTCTATTTGAGAGCTGCTACGACATCGGTAATGGCTTGTGTACTTGTGATGGGGATTAAGAAATCATCGACATCAGTTGCGCCCATTTTGCTTTGTTCAGCAACAAAGTTCATTTTACTAGGTCGAGTCGTTTTGCCTGACAGATGGATTTCAGGAACTTGAGTGTCTTCTACTAATGCACGTACGTTACTCGCATTAACGCCAGCACCCGCCATGATTGCAATGCGTCCTTGGGCTTGTTCAACAAGAGATTTAAGTACTTTCTGGCCTGCTGGCGCAGAAGGTGCGAGCCCTGAAGTGAGAATGCGCTCGCAGCCCAAACTGATGACCTCTTCCAATGCTGATTGAGCGTTTCTACATTGATCAAAAGCACGATGGAACGTTATGCCCAGCCCTAATTCCTGTGCGAATTCGCACAGTGCTGTTGCAAAGGGCATGTGGATATCCCCTCTTGGGTGAGTACACCGAGAACCACACCATCCAAGCCCGATTGGTGAGCCGCTTCAATATCCCAACGCATCATTTCGATCTCTTCTTCACTGTAGAAGAAGTCACCTTGGCGTGGGCGAATCATGGCATAAATAGGAATAGTCGAAAGCTTAGCAGCTTGCTGCATAAAGCCATAACTGGGTGTTAGTCCGCCTAAAACCAAAGAGGAGCAAAGTTCAATCCGAGAGGCGCCGCCGGTAATGGCGTAGTGCAGAGATTCAATATTATCGATACAGACTTCTAGGTGAGTAACCACGTTCATTCATCCTGCTAACGTTACAAATAAGTGTTGTGGCTAAGATATTAGCAGGGCCAGTAAGCAGAATCTGTATGGGAGGCATGAGAAATAGAGGTAAAGTTTACGCTGCAGCGTTACCTCATTTTGGCGGTTTATCTGAAGGTAAAAGAAAGCCCAGAGCATTTGCTCTGGGCTTTGATAGGACTTTACTTAGACTGATTGGCGTTCGCGGTTTTCCGCATTAGCTTTTTGCTTTATATACATCCAACCATCACACCCGTTGAGCTAGGGTGAAGGTCTATTATTTTTTGCCTAGGTCAGCTGCGTGCTCAGATAGGAACGCTGCAACACCTTTTGGAGATGCGTCCATACCTGCTTTACCTTCTTCCCATTGTGCAGGACATACTTCGCCGTGCTTCTGGTGGAAGTTAAGAGCGTCAACCATGCGTAGCATTTCGTCGATGTTACGGCCTAGTGGTAGGTCGTTAACTACTTGGTGACGTACAACGCCTTCTTCGTCGATTAGGAAAGAACCACGGAAAGCAACGCCTGCTTCTGGGTGCTCAACGTCGTAAGCTTTACAGATTTCGTGCTTAACGTCAGCAACTAGTGGGTACTTAACTTGACCGATACCGCCATCTTCGATAGCAGTGTTACGCCATGCGTTGTGAGAGAACTGAGAATCGATAGAAACACCGATTACTTCAACACCTTTAGCTTGGAAATCAGCTAGACGGTTGTCGAATGCGATTAGCTCAGATGGGCAAACGAAAGTGAAATCTAGTGGGTAGAAGAATACTACTGCTTTCTTACCTTTAGTGAACTCTGCAAAGTTGAAGTTTTCAACGATTTCACCGTTACCTAGAACAGCTGCTGCAGTAAAATCAGGGGCTTGACGACCTACTAGTACCATTTTTTTGCTCCTAAAAAGTATGGTTAGTTCCAAACCGAATTCAGTTGTGTCGGTTTGGTCCGTGTTTGTACGAGACAAACTATAGTACAGATTGTAGTATTGAAAAAAGCGAAATAAATAGATTGAGTTAATCGAAAAAAACGATAATAGCAAAACTCTTAACTCGATCACTGGAACGGCGGTAGATACAAATACAATTATGAATAAATGGCCCAGTTTGAAGCAGTTGCACTACTTAGTCACACTGCATGAAACAAGACATTTTAGTGACGCTGCAGAGCGTTGTTTTGTCAGTCAGTCGACTTTAAGTAAAGGTATTCAAAACTTAGAGGAATTGATTGGTTGTCCATTATATGAAAAGAAAGACAAGAAAAGTCCACTGGTTTTTACCCAAACAGGAGAAATGGTAGTAAAGCAGGGGCGAGAGCTGTTAGCAAAAGGGCAAGATTTGGTCGAGCTTGGACGTATGTGCCAAGGCGACGATATGCAAGGCCAGCTAAAAGTGGGATGCATACCAACAATTGCTCCGTTTTTACTGTGTGATTTGGTGCAAGAGGTTAACTACCGTTTCCCACAACTGAATCTTTTATTAAGAGAAGACACGACAACAAACTTACTTCAAGCGCTTAGACACGGTGAGCTGGATGTACTCATTTTAGCGTTGCCAGTCGAAATTGACGGTATGGAAAGCCGAGTGGTGGGTAAGGATCCGTTTCGAATGGTTATTAGTGCGAATCAAGCCCAATCGGTGCCTGTGCCGATTCGTTACGCAGATTTACCTGACGAATCCGTCTTTTTATTAGAGAAAGAGCATTGCTTAACGGAACACGCGGTATCTGCGTGTAAATTAACAGATAAAGAAAAAATTAATCCGTTTACAGCAACCAGCCTTCATACTTTGGTGCAAATGGTTGCGAATGGTTTGGGAACGACGTTCATTCCTCAAATGGCTATCGACCACGGCCTGCTGCATAACCAGAATTTAGTCGTGATCGATCCCCCAGGAAAGCAAGCCTATCGCGAAATTGGCTTAGTTTGGCGTCCGAGTTCATCAAGAACTAAAACATTTAATCAGCTTGCAGAAGTCGTTTCCGAACTGCTTTAGCTATTAGTATTAGCCTCTACATCTCCATTATTTATCTAAAAGCGCACTGAAAACAGTGCGCTTTCTAGTATTTTATTCTGTTGGTGAACTTTGACTTGTAAAATTTTACAGCTCTTCTTTGATGAAGCTTTCATAAAATAGTGAAATTTCACAATGTTAATTTTACACAAAACCTAGTATGTCTTGTTTGACCCTTGTTTGAATCCACCTTGCCAGCCCTTGTGAATACAAGGCGTTTGTTTACCAGTCTATATTCATACACTCGTTTGAAATGATAAATCGACCTTAAAATTAATGTAATTTAATTACGTAATAACTTACAAAAATAGGTGTTCGATAGGCGGTTTTTACCCTGCCGAATAAAACTTCGAATTTTCTGTTTTGTTTATCTTGGGGGTTTCGTTAAACCCTTTGTTGAGATAGCTTATTTAAAGGCTGATAAGACTTATGTCTAGATTGAAAATACACATGACATTACGCAATCTATCGACATGGCTAGACGAGTTGAACACAAAGTTAAAGGATGTAATTTGTTGTTCATAACTTACAAATGTAGCTTTACGCTGACTGCCCAAGATGGATAAAGCACGTTAAGGATGAATGATTATGCTTGCTCAGACAGAACAAAAAACACAACAACTAAAGCAAACCCAAGGCATGCTTGAGGTGAATGGAGTCGTTGCTCCAGAACATCAAGCAATTTTCCCTGTTGAAGCCCAAACCTTTTTATCTCTGCTGTGTGAAAAATTTGCCGGACGTGTTGAGCAGTTGATGGAAGCACGAGAAGAGAAGCAAGCGCGTATCGATGCAGGTGAGCTGCCAGACTTTTTACCAGAGACACAAGACATCCGTGAAGGAAGCTGGAAGATCCTGGGAATCCCACAAGATCTGCAAGATCGCCGTGTGGAGATTACCGGACCAACTGATCGCAAGATGGTGATTAACGCACTGAATGCGAATGTAAAAGTGTTCATGGCAGACTTCGAAGATTCAATGTCTCCAGCATGGAGTAAAGTGCTGGATGGGCAAGTGAATTTACGCGATGCCGTGAATGGAACCATCAGTTACACCAACCCTGGCAATGGCAAGCATTATCAGCTGGAAGATGACCCAGCGGTGTTGATCTGCCGTGTTCGCGGCCTTCATTTAAAAGAAAAACACGTTACGTGGCACGGTCAGATCATTCCAGGTGCGCTATTCGATTTCGCTCTGTACTTCTATAACAACTACAAAGCGTTACTTCAAAAAGGCAGCGGCCCTTATTTCTACATTCCAAAACTGCAATCGCATCACGAAGCGAAGTGGTGGAGCGAAGTGTTCCATTTCACGGAAGACTATTTCGGTCTTGATACAGGCACCATCAAAGCGACTGTGCTGATTGAAACCTTACCAGCCGTATTCGAAATGGATGAGATTCTGTTCTCACTTAAAGAGCACATCGTAGGGCTGAATTGTGGTCGTTGGGATTACATTTTCAGTTACATCAAAACACTGAAGAAACACCCAGATCGTGTTCTGCCAGATCGCCAAGTCGTCACCATGGACAAACCATTTTTGAACGCCTATTCGCGTTTGCTGGTTCGTACTTGTCACAAGCGTGGTGCTTTCGCGATGGGAGGAATGGCCGCATTTATCCCAGCTAAAGACCCGAAAGAGAATCAAAAAGTATTAGACAAGATCCAGACTGACAAATCGTTAGAAGCTAACAACGGTCATGACGGTACTTGGGTAGCTCATCCAGGTTTGGCTGACACCGCGATGGAAGTTTTTAGTGCTGTACTGGGCGAGCGCACCAATCAATTGGATGTGAGTCGTTCAGAGGATGCACCTATTACAGCGGCTGAACTACTCGAGCCTTGTGAAGGCGAGCGTACAGAAGCCGGAATGCGCCACAATATTCGTGTTGCGCTGCAATACATCGAAGCTTGGATTTCTGGTAATGGTTGTGTACCGATTTATGGCTTGATGGAAGATGCGGCGACAGCTGAAATCTCTCGCGCTTCTATCTGGCAATGGATTCAACACGGCAAGTCGCTAGATAACGGATTGAAGGTCACTAAGGATCTGTTCGAGCTCTATCTAAAAGAAGAGATTGAAGTAGTGAAACAAGAAATTGGCGAGCAGCGCTACCAAGCGGGTCGATTTGAAGAAGCGGCAGACTTGATGGCAAGGCTCACTACGAGCGATGAGCTGACCAACTTTTTAACAGTTCCTGGTTATGACTACCTGGATTAATAAAGAATAACTGTAACACCAATAACGTGAAGGATTTTCAAGGCAGATAGGGAAGTACTGCCTGAGAACGGAAACTCAACGCACACTCATAAAGTGCAAATTATAAAGAGGGATAGACCAATGACTAACTTAACTCGCCGCCAACAAATTGAAGCTCTGGAAAAAGACTGGGCAACTAACCCGCGCTGGAAAAATGTAAAGCGTACATATACTGCCGAGGAAGTGGTGGAACTGCGTGGTTCTATGGTACCAGCCAACACAATTGCACAACGTGGTGCAGACAAACTTTGGTCACTGGTCAACGGTAGCGCGAAAAAAGGTTACGTAAACTGTCTTGGTGCGTTAACTGGCGGCCAAGCTGTTCAACAAGCTAAGGCTGGTATTGAAGCGATTTACCTATCTGGTTGGCAGGTAGCGGCGGACAACAACACCGCTTCAACGATGTACCCTGACCAGTCTCTATATCCAGTCGATTCTGTACCGTCAGTAGTAAAACGCATCAATAACTCGTTCCGTCGTGCAGACCAAATCCAATGGTCTGCAGGTAAATCGCCTGAAGATGAAGGCGGTATTGACTACTTCCTACCAATCGTAGCGGATGCTGAAGCGGGCTTTGGTGGTGTGCTTAACGCTTACGAGCTCATGAAGTCGATGATCGAAGCAGGCGCAGCGGGCGTTCACTTTGAAGACCAGCTAGCATCGGTGAAAAAGTGTGGCCACATGGGCGGCAAGGTATTAGTTCCAACGCAAGAAGCGGTACAAAAACTGGTTGCTGCTCGTTTAGCTGCTGATGTAGCGGGTACAACAACCTTGGTTATTGCTCGTACTGATGCGAATGCGGCAGATCTCATTACTTCAGATTGCGACCCATACGATAAAGACTTTATTGAAGGAGAGCGTACTCAAGAAGGTTTCTACCGCGTTCGCGCTGGTATCGACCAAGCCATCTCTCGCGGCCTAGCTTACGCACCGTATGCAGATTTGATCTGGTGTGAAACAGCGACGCCATGTTTGGAAGAAGCACGTAAGTTTGCAGAAGCGATTCATGCAGAGTACCCAGACCAATTGTTGGCATACAACTGTTCGCCTTCATTCAACTGGGAGAAGAACCTAGACGCAGAAACCATTGCTAAGTTCCAACAAGAGCTGGCAGACATGGGCTACAAGTACCAATTCATCACGCTAGCAGGTATTCACAACATGTGGTTCAACATGTTCGAACTGGCACACGCTTATGCTCAAGGTGAAGGTATGCGTCATTATGTTGAGAAAGTTCAGCGTCCTGAATTCCAGGCGGCAGAAAAAGGCTATACATTTGTTGCACACCAACAAGAAGTAGGTACAGGTTACTTCGATAGAATGACCAATACTATCCAAGGTGGTAACTCTTCAGTGACCGCATTGACAGGTTCGACCGAAGAAGACCAATTCTAATTGGCAGAGAAACACTTCCTTAATCAGCGTCAGTAATGGCATTTTGAGCGGCAACCCTGCCGCTTCTTTTTTTCGTTTAAAACGTTTAAGAAACGAAATTTACACCCAAGATAAAGCGTTTGCGTATTATTCTTCTGGCTCGATTTCTTCGGGTTCCACTTCTTCTTGCAGTTCCAGTAAGTTAATCGCAATGGTCACAAAGTCACTGTCAGTAATGATGCCTACCAATCGACCCTTGGTGACAACAGGTAAACAGCCAACTTTGTGCTTTTGCATATAGATAGCGCTCTCTTTAAGCCCCGCGATGGGTTCGGCAGTCATGATGTTAGTGTGCATCATTTCGTAGAGCGGTGTATCTAGAGTAAAAGATTGTTCAGCCTCATCTGGGTGCAAGCTCGATTCTTGAGCAGCAAGAATGTCGCGTTGAGTCACCAAGCCTTGTAAGTGGTTATTGGCATCAACAACCGGAATATGGCGAATATCAAGCGCATCCATCATGCTTTTTGCATCACGCAAGGTGTGCGTGCGCAGTAAGGTATGAGGATTACGAGTCATCATGTCTTCAACCTTGATCATAGAGACCTCCAGCGGCATTGTCCTTCTCTTAAATATAGAGAATATTTTTCTGTATATCTGGGAGCTAACTCGTTTTTCATCAATTAAATAGCACAATACATTTGCGCTTCTTTTTGTCTGCGTAATCTGTGTCTTATCGACGTTTTTATTAATTTGAATAAGTCGGTTTGTGTGCGAGTCAGTTGGCATTTTTGATTGATATTGAATGGATCGCCAAGGTAATCCAATGAATTGAATCGCACATTTTTATTCGCTGGATTTTCCAAGATTCGTCTCTCGAAGAAGATACGTTCAGGCTTACCAAATTGAAGACAGCAACCTAAATGAAAAGAACAACGTGTAACAAACTCATTGCGCTGGCAGTGGCGGCATTCAGTGTGCAATCAGCACAGGCGATTGTGTTAGGAGATGAACTAACCGACTCTGTTGACCGCGTTACTTTACGAGCAAGTAATATGGCAGAGTTCCCACTGTGTGGCGGCACCATGCTGACGGAGCAGTGGGTGTTGACTGCGGCACACTGCGTGGTAATGGGGCAGGGAACGAACGAAGCAAGCTACTATGTGACCCCGCCGGGCGAGTTGTCGGTGAATGCGAATGTGCATGAACTTAATTCAGCAGGGCTTGATAACTTCTATCCGGTGTCTCACGTTGTGGTTCACCCTGATTACACGCGGATTTCAAAAGCTGAGACCGACAGTAATGGTAACGTGAAACCTATACAAACCGGTTTAGACTCAGACATCGCGTTGCTGTATCTCACGCGCCCAGTGGCAAACGCAAGCTTTGCTGATTTAGCAAACAAAGCCGACATGGAGAGTATCGAAGCGCGGTTGGCAGCGGATTGGAACGATAATTACCTGACCAATCAACGTGTCGAAAATGTGCAAGTGTTTGGGTGGGGAACCACTCAGCCGGATGCTTCTGAACCTTCCAATACGCTCAAAACCACCATTAGTACATTTTTACCCATCGACAAATGTTATGAGCGTTTAGAAATTGGCAGCAGTTTTCCGGGGATTATCGACTCAAGAGAAAACCAAACCAAAATCTGTACGCTACCAACGAAAAACCGAGTATTAGAGCCGGATAGCCACACCCAATATGGTAACTCTGCATGTAAAGGTGACAGTGGTGGTCCGCTGGTCGATGTGGCAACGGGCAAACAGATTGGTATTGTTAGCGGTGGACCTCTCATTCTTCCGACATGTGGCTCTTTGACGATTCCAAGTTTCTACACCAAGGTGAGCCAATATTACGACTGGGTACAGTCTTACATTACTGTCGATGTGCCACCAAGTAGCTACATCATTGCACCGAACTTTATTAAAGAGGCTAATAACGAAGTCGGCGGAGATAAAGAGTGTCACGACGGTATCGCAACTAATAACTGTGATTTCAAAGGGTCAGATGATGATGGTGGCAGTCTGGGTCTGTGGCTATTGGGTCTATTCGTGCCCTTGGCGTGGTGGCGAAGGCGTGAGGTTTGATAGGGCGATTTGAATACCAAACGAGTAAGCAGCGTTATGCGCTGCTTTGCTTTTTAATGTTCCATTTCTGTCGGCTTAAACTGAAAAATAATGCCAAGTGATCGCGGTTTTTCACGTTTTATTACACTCTTCATCATGGCTTTTACAGTGATATTCTGGGGATTTGCTTGCTATTGCAGCATGTAAACATATACTAGTCTGCTGCGAAAAACTCGTCGCAATTTTATCGTCGTCCTAGACGTGATTTGACCAATATATAAGACAAGTAACATGCAAGTATCAGATTTCCATTTCGACCTTCCAGATGAACTTATCGCTCGTTACCCTCAGCCAGAGCGTACCGCTAGCCGACTATTACAAATGGACGGCAATACCGGAGAGCTAATTGATGGCACATTTACTGATGTATTGGGCCAAGTTCAACCCGGTGATCTCGTGGTGTTTAATAATACTCGTGTTATACCTGCTCGTCTTTTTGGTCGTAAAGAGTCGGGTGGTAAGCTAGAGGTGCTGGTGGAGCGCATGCTTGACGAGAAAAGCATCCTCGCGCACGTTCGCTGCTCTAAATCTCCAAAACCAGGTACAACCATCATTGTTGGCGAGAATGATGAATACTCAGCAGAAATGGTGGCGCGTCATGACGCTCTATTTGAACTGAAATTTAACGCTGATAAGACGGTATTAGACATTTTGGAAGAAATCGGCCACATGCCGCTTCCTCCTTACATTGACCGCCCAGATGAAGATGCAGATAAAGAGCGTTACCAAACCGTATATAACCAGAAGCCAGGCGCAGTAGCGGCGCCGACAGCGGGTCTTCATTTTGATGATGTTCTACTAGAGAAAATTAAAGCGAAAGGCGCAGAGTTTGCTTACGTCACTTTGCACGTTGGTGCTGGTACATTCCAGCCAGTAAAAGTAGAAAACATCAACGATCACCATATGCACGCTGAGTACGTAGAAGTACCGCAAGAAGTCGTCGAAGCAATTAAAGCGACGAAAGCGCGTGGTGGACGAATTATTGCTGTTGGTACTACATCGGTACGCTCACTTGAAAGCGCAGCGCAAGACGCATTGAAAAAAGGGACTGAGTTGGTCCCATTCTTTGGTGATACAGAAATCTTTATTTTCCCTGGCTACGAATATCAGCTTGTGGATTGCTTGATTACCAATTTCCACTTGCCAGAATCCACACTGATCATGTTGGTGAGTGCATTTGCAGGTTATGAGAACACCATGAATGCTTACAAGCATGCGGTAGAAAACAAATATCGCTTTTTCTCATATGGTGATTCAATGTTCATCAAGAAGAAAACGATTTAGTAAAAAATAAGATTTACGAGTGCTAGCAGTAAGCTAGGAAATAGAGCAGAACCTCTGCTTTATCTCTCGCAAGGAAAAGCGACCGCTCCTTAAAGTAGGGTAGAGCCCTAAACACTCAGTCAGACTGTTTCTCTGACACCCGGAGGCATCGTGAAATTAAAATTCGATCTTAAGAAGAAAAACGGCAATGCGCGTCGTGGTCAACTGACTTTCGAACGTGGCACTGTTCAAACCCCAGCGTTTATGCCAGTTGGTACTTACGGTACGGTTAAAGGCATGACGCCAGAAGAAGTGAAAGGTACGGGCGCAGAAATCCTACTAGGTAACACCTTCCACCTTTGGCTGCGTCCAGGTCAAGAAGTCATGAAAATGCACGGCGACTTGCATGATTTTATGAACTGGCACGGTCCTATTCTTACTGATTCAGGCGGCTTCCAAGTATTCAGCCTTGGCAAGATGCGTACTATTACCGAAGAGGGTGTGCACTTCCGTAACCCAGTTAATGGTGACAAGATTTTCATGGACGCAGAAAAGTCGATGGAAATTCAAAAAGACCTAGGTTCTGACATCGTCATGATTTTTGACGAGTGTACGCCATACCCAGCGACACACGATGAAGCGAAGAAATCGATGGAAATGTCACTACGTTGGGCACAGCGCTCACGTGATCACTTCGAGAAGCTAGAAAACCCGAACAACCTGTTTGGTATTGTTCAAGGTGGTGTTTACGAAGATCTACGTGATGTGTCGGTAAAGGGTCTAACTGAAATCGGTTTTGACGGTTACGCGGTTGGTGGCTTGGCAGTAGGCGAGCCTAAAGAAGACATGCACCGTATTCTTGAGCACACTTGTCCGCAGCTTCCAGAAGACAAGCCTCGCTACCTAATGGGCGTGGGTAAACCAGAAGACTTGGTTGAAGGTGTTCGCCGCGGTATCGATATGTTTGACTGTGTAATGCCAACGCGTAACGCGCGTAATGGTCACCTGTTTGTGACTGGTGGTGTGATCAAGATCCGTAATGCGAAACATAAAACGGATACAACCCCGTTGGATCCGCACTGTGACTGTTACACTTGTCAAAACTACAGTAAATCGTACCTTCATCACTTAGAGCGTTGTAATGAAATTCTGGGTGCTCGTCTGAATACGATCCACAACCTACGCTACTACCAGCGTCTGATGGAAAGTATTCGTAAAGCGATTGATGAAGATCGTTTTGATGAGTTTGTTACCGAGTTCTATGAGCGTCGTGGCCGTGAAGTGCCACCACTAGCAAAAGAACAGTCATTGACGGACTAAAAAGAATTAAAGCCTTTGGCATGTCGCCAGAGGCTTTTGCTAATAAAGTAGGCTAACGCACGTTATTTTTGAGAGAGTGATCGCTATTAGTTACTCTCAGACTTGAATCTAAAATGCGAAAGCCCAACTTGTTGGATTATCAATAAAATATAATGAGGATGTTTTAATGTTTATTTCTCAGGCTCACGCAGCAGCAGAAGGCGCGCCAGCAGGCGGTGGTTTTGAAATGCTAATCATGCTTGGCATGTTCGCAGTGATCTTTTACTTCATGATTTACCGCCCACAAGCGAAACGTGTAAAAGAGCACAAGAACCTAATGGCTTCTATGGGCAAAGGCGACGAAGTTCTAACTAGCGGTGGCCTAGTGGGTAAAATCACTAAGATTGCTGAAGACAATGACTACATTTCAATCGAGCTTAACGCGAACAATGAAGTGGTAATCAAGAAAGACTTCATCACTGCAGTGTTGCCAAAAGGTACGCTTAAGTCTCTATAAAACAGCTAAAGGATCCTCGCTGTGCTAAACCGTTATCCATTATGGAAGTACTTGATGGTATTTTTTGCCATCATCACCGCTGCGTTATACGCACTTCCAAATATCTACGGTGAAGATCCGGCTATTCAAGTTACAGGGGCGCGTGGCGCCTCTGTAGATATGTCAACGCTGGATGCTGTCACTACTGCTCTTGATAAAGAGCAACTCTCTCATAAATCCATTGCTCTCGAGAATGGATCAATTCTTGTTCGTTTTAACGACACTGACACGCAAATCAGTGCTCGTGATGTCATCAGCGAAGCGCTTGGCAAAGACACAATTGTTGCACTTAACCTTGCTCCTTCTACACCCGATTGGCTAGAAGCGATTGGCGCGTCACCATTAAAGCTGGGTCTTGACCTTCGTGGTGGTGTCCACTTCTTAATGGAAGTAGACATGGACGCTGCGATGGAAAAGCTCGTTGGTCAGCAAGAAGAAGCTTTCCGTAGCGAACTTCGTGAGGCAAAAATTCGTTATCGTGCTATCCGCCCTTCTGGCAAAGAAGCGGTAGAGGTTCTGCTACGTAACGAAGAGCAATTAGCAGAAGCGAAAGCAATGCTAGAAAAGAATCACCCGGACATGCTCTTTGTCGAATCTGATTCAAATGGCCGTTACGCTCTTACTGCGACCTTTACCGAGCAACGTTTACAAGAGATCCGTAACTACGCTGTTGAGCAAAACATTACGATTTTACGTAACCGTGTAAACGAGCTAGGTGTTGCAGAGCCTCTCGTTCAACGTCAAGGTGCAAGTCGAATTGTTGTTGAGCTTCCTGGTGTTCAAGATACTGCTCGTGCAAAAGAGATTCTAGGTGCGACTGCAACGCTAGAATTCCGTGAAGTTGACGATAAAGCTGACCTATCAGCGGCGGCAAATGGTCGTGCGCCAGCAGGCAGTGAAATCAAAATGGACCGAGACGGTCGTCCGGTTGTGCTTAAGAAGCGTGTTATTCTTGGTGGTCAAAGCATTACGGATGCAAGCTCAAGTGTCGATGAATACGGTCGTCCACAAGTTAACATCTCGCTAGACAGCGAAGGTGGTAACAAGATGTCAGCGTTCTCTAAGAAGAACATCGGTAAGCTAATGGCTACCGTGTTTGCTGAGTACAAAGACAGTGGTCGTCGTACGCCAGAAGGCAAAGTCATCCTAGATAAGCATGAAGAAGTCATCAACCAAGCGACGATTCAATCGGCTCTTGGACGTAACTTCCGTATCACGGGTATAGACTCCGCAGCTGAAGCGCACAACCTTGCACTTCTATTACGTGCTGGTGCACTGATCGCACCTATCTCTATCGTTGAAGAGCGTACTATTGGTCCATCAATGGGCCAGCAAAACATCGATATGGGTATCCAAGCGTGTATCTGGGGTATGGTTGCCGTAATGCTGTTTACGCTGCTTTACTACCGTGGCTTTGGCTTGATTGCCAACATCGCTCTAATGGCTAACTTAGTGTTGATCATTGGTGTGATGTCGATGATTCCAGGCGCTACCATGACGCTTCCGGGGATTGCCGGTATCGTGTTAACGGTCGGTATGGCGGTTGATGCGAACGTACTGATCTTCGAGCGTATCCGTGAAGAGCTTCGCGATGGGCGTAGTCCACAACAAGCTATTCACCAAGGTTACGCGAATGCATTCAGTACGATTGCCGATGCGAACATCACGACACTGATTACTGCAATTATTCTATTTGCAGTCGGTACTGGTGCAGTGAAAGGTTTCGCGGTTACTCTATCTATCGGTATCTTAACTTCAATGTTCACCGCCATTATTGGTACACGTTGTATCGTGAACCTTATTTACGGTGGCAAACGCGTTGATAAATTGTCGATCTAAGGCTGGGAATTAATATGTTTCAAATTCTAAAAGCAGAGAAGACGATCGGCTTTATGCGTTGGTCGAAAGTAGCATTCGTTTTTTCAATCTTTATGATTGCTGCTTCTATCTTCACTTTGTCAACTAAGTGGCTAAATTGGGGCCTAGACTTCACTGGCGGTACGCTAATTGAAGTTGGCTTTGAAAAACCTGCGAACCTTGAAAAAATCCGAACCGCTTTAGATGCGAAAGGTTTTGGTGATGCGACAGTACAAAACTTCGGTAGTGCTCGTGAAGTAATGGTTCGTCTTCGTCCACGTGACGACGTTTCTGGTGAAACGCTGGGCAACCAAATCATTGGTGCTATCAAAGATGGTACTGGCGAAAGCGTAGAAATGCGTCGTATTGAATTCGTAGGTCCTAACGTTGGTGATGAGCTAACAGAAGCTGGCGGTCTAGCGATCCTCGTGTCGCTGATCTGTATCTTGCTTTATGTCTCGATGCGATTTGAATGGCGTCTAGCGGCTGGTGCGGTTATGGCATTGGCTCACGATATCATTATCACGTTAGGTGTTTTCTCATTCCTACAAATAGAAGTTGACCTAACCATCGTCGCGGCATTATTAACGGTAGTCGGTTACTCGCTCAACGATACCATCGTTGTGTTTGACCGTATCCGTGAAAACTTCCGTAAGATGCGTAAAGGTGAGCCAGCCGATATCATGGACGCTTCAATCACCCAAACGTTGAGCCGTACGTTGATTACCTCGGGTACAACATTGTTCGTGGTAATTGCACTGTTCATGCAGGGTGGTGCGATGATTCACGGCTTCGCAACCGCACTTCTACTTGGTATCACTGTAGGTACTTACTCTTCTATCTACGTAGCATCAGCACTAGCGCTAAAACTGGGCATCCAGAAAGAGCACTTGATGCCACCTCAAGTAGAAAAAGAAGGCGCAGAGTTCGACGAAATGCCATAAGGCAGGTTGAGAGTCGAAAACAAAAACCGCTGAGCAATCAGCGGTTTTTTTTGTTATCTGAATCGAGTTTTGTGCTTGCAGAACCTCACGGTATGAAGAGCCTTACATTGCAGCTAAGTAGATACAAAAAAGCCCCGCTCATTGAGCGGGGCTTTTTAAAGTCATCAGCGTGACGGGCTAAATATGACTTTCAAATCTTACTTAAGGATCGCGCTGTTACCGTTTTCGCGGATGTGCTTAAGGATAGATTTTACGCCACGAGCGCTTGAAGCAACAATGTTACCAGACTTCATGTACTCAGTGCCGCCAGCAAAGTCAGTTAGGATAGCGCCAGCTTCACGAGCAATAAGCTCACCTGCTGCCATATCCCAAGGTTTTAGACCTAGCTCGAAGTAACCATCAACACGGCCAGCAGCCACGTAACATAGGTCAAGAGCAGCAGAGCCGCTACGACGGAAATCAGCACATTCAGTGAATAGCGCACCAACGATCTTGATGTAAGACTCAGCGTGTTGTTTCTGTTTGAATGGGAAACCAGTAGCTAGAACAGTACCTTGAAGGTCTTTTAGTTGAGCAACACGGATACGCGCACTGTTTAGTTGAGCGCCTGCACCACGTTGTGCAGTGAATAGCTCGTTTTGCATTGGATCGTAAACACAAGCAACTTCAGTTTTGCCTTTGATACGAACTGCGATAGAAACCGCGAAAGTTGGGTAACCTTTTACAAAGTTAGTGGTGCCATCCAGTGGGTCGATGATCCATTGTACGTCTTTATCTTTACCTTCGATAAGACCTTGTTCTTCAGCAACGATACAGTGCTCAGGGTAAGACTGCTTGATAGTATCGATGATGATGTATTCTGCTTCTTTATCTACATTAGTGACAAAGTCATTAGTGCCTTTAAGAGTAGATTCTACTTTATCAGTGTTTTCTAATGATTTAGCAATATGATTGCCTGCCTTTCGCGCAGCGCGAATAGCAATGTTTAGCATTGGATGCATACGAATTTCCCAACGGATGTTAAAGAACAAATGAAAGCGGCGGCGAGTATACCAGAGATCAGTAAAAAGGGAAGTGGTTATTTTTTGTTCTAAAGTCAGTGGTTTTATTGTATTTAGCTTGAGGCGAACGAGAACAATGACCAAGAATGAGAAGAGAGGCCTGCTTCGCCCTAGGGTGTGTTAAAAAACTATGGTAACATTCTGCGGTTTTAATTTAGGTAGCAAACACAGATGTTGGATCAAGTAAAAATTGTACTCGTAGGTACCTCTCATTCAGGCAATATTGGCTCAGCAGCTCGAGCTATGAAAGTGATGGGTTTAAGCCAACTAGTATTAGTCGATCCACAATGTGAAGTGGATGAACAAACTCTTGCTTTGGCTGCGGGGGCTGGTGATATTGCTCAAAATGCAAAGATTGTCGGCACATTAGAGGAAGCGGTTGAAGATTGCAGCCTCGTGGTGGGCTCCAGTGCTCGCTCTCGTACATTAGAATGGCCAATGCTTGAGCCACGTGAATGTGGTGAGAAATTTGCGGTTGAGGGTAGAAAACATCCTGTCGCGCTCGTGTTTGGTCGTGAAAGAACTGGTCTAACAAACGAAGAGCTGCAAAGGTGTCACTACCATGTTTGCATTCCTGCTAACCCTGAATATAGCTCGCTTAACCTAGCGATGGCCGTACAAACACTGAGTTACGAAGTACGAGTTGCGCATTTGAACTTAGAGCAAAGCCAGTTTGCCCCAAATGAGCCGGAAGAGTACCCACGTCATAGAGAGCTCGAAATGTTCTTCGAGCATCTTGAAAAGGTGATGGTTGAGACCCAGTTTATCAATAAAGAGCAACCAGGACAGGTGATGAATAAATTGCGTCGCTTGTTCTCTCGTGCTCGGCCAGAAACCCAGGAGCTCAATATTCTACGCGGCATTTTAACCTCGATAGAAAAGAAGTTCTGAATAAAGAATAACCACTCTAGGTGTAAGGATGAATACCTGAGTAAAATGGTCAAATAAATACTTGACCAAATTACTCAGGTATGGAAAAATCTTAACCATTACAAACCATGTGGATACGGTGTGGTATGAAACTTACATCTAAAGGAAGATATGCGGTGACAGCCATGCTGGATGTGGCACTGCATTCGCAACAAAACCCTGTACCTCTTGCTGACATCTCAGAGCGTCAGGGGATCTCGCTCTCTTACTTAGAGCAGCTATTTTCAAAATTGCGTAAAGCAGGTCTCGTTGCCAGCGTTCGTGGTCCTGGTGGTGGTTACCGACTTGGTGCCGACGCACACAGTATCGCTATTGGTACCGTGATTGCAGCCGTTGATGAGTCAGTCGATGCAACCAAATGCCAGGGCAAAGGAGATTGCCAAGGTGGAACACGTTGCCTTACTCACACGCTATGGCGCGACTTAAGCTCTCGCATTAGTGACTTCTTGAATAACATCACTCTTGGTGAGTTGATGACAGACAATGAAGTCCTCGAAATTTCTGATCGTCAGGACATTGATCTGGCGGTAACCCATGGGCTATCAAACAAAAATACAACCGCCGCGCCCATCGGTGTAAACGTCCGCTCTTAGCGGTCAGCTTTTTACATTGGAGTAGAGAATGAAACTGCCGATTTATCTTGATTATTCCGCTACATGTCCAGTTGATCCACGTGTTGCTGAAAAAATGGTTCAGTACATGACAATGGATGGCACATTTGGCAACCCAGCGTCGCGTTCGCACCGTTACGGCTGGCAGGCAGAAGAAGCGGTCGATACTGCTCGTGAGCAAATTGCTGACCTTCTAAATGCAGATCCTCGCGAAATCGTATTTACATCTGGTGCGACAGAATCAGACAACCTTGCGATTAAAGGTGCAGCGCACTTTTACTCGAAGAAAGGTAAGCACGTAATCACTTGTAAAACAGAGCACAAAGCCGTTCTTGACCCATGTCGTCAACTTGAGCGTGAAGGCTTTGAAGTGACTTACCTTGAGCCAGAATCAAATGGCTTGATCGATCTAGAGAAGCTTAAAGCGGCAATGCGTGATGACACAGTGCTTGTGTCTATTATGCACGTAAACAACGAGATTGGTGTGGTTCAAGACATTACTGCGATCGGCGAATTGTGTCGTGAGCGTAAAATTGTTTTCCACGTGGATGCAGCGCAATCTGCAGGTAAATTACCAATCGACGTTCAAGAGATGAAAGTTGACCTAATTTCGCTTTCTGCTCACAAAGTTTATGGCCCTAAAGGCATCGGTGCACTTTACGTTCGTCGTAAGCCTCGTATTCGTCTTGAAGCGCAAATGCACGGTGGCGGCCATGAGCGTGGTTTCCGCTCTGGTACACTTCCTACCCACCAAATCGTTGGTATGGGTGAAGCATTCCGCATTGCAAAAGAAGACATGCAAAAAGATTACGATCACGCTTTAGCGCTTCGTAACCGTCTTTTTGATGGCGTGAAAGACTTAGAAGCAGTGACGGTAAACGGTGACCTTGAGCAACGTGTACCACACAACCTAAACATCAGCTTCGCATTCGTAGAAGGTGAATCACTACTAATGTCGCTTAAAGATCTAGCGGTATCTTCTGGTAGTGCTTGTACGTCTGCAAGTCTTGAGCCTTCTTACGTTCTTCGTGCCCTAGGCATGGATGATGAATTGGCTCACAGCTCGGTTCGTTTCTCGTTTGGTCGTTTCACGACTGAAGAAGAAATTGATTACGCAATTGAACAAATCCGCGTTGCAGTGACTAAGCTACGCGACATGTCTCCTCTATGGGATATGTACAAAGAAGGGATTGATTTGAGCACTGTTGAATGGGCTCACCATTAATCTCAGGGATTGAAATAGAGGATTCGAGGTAATTTATCATGGCATACAGCGAAAAAGTAATTGATCACTACGAGAACCCACGTAACGTTGGTTCATTCGATAAAGAAGACCCATCAGTAGGTAGCGGCATGGTTGGCGCTCCAGCTTGTGGTGACGTAATGAAGCTTCAAATCAAAGTGACACCTGAAGGTATCATCGAAGATGCGAAGTTCAAAACATACGGTTGTGGTAGTGCAATCGCATCAAGCTCACTAGTAACTGAGTGGGTAAAAGGCAAGTCAGTTGATGAAGCAGCAGCAATTAAAAACTCTGAAATTGCTGAAGAGCTAGAGCTTCCACCAGTGAAAGTTCACTGTTCAATTCTTGCTGAAGATGCAATCAAAGCAGCGGTTGCAGACTACAAGAAAAAACACCAAGAATAATTATTCCGTAATATAATGGGAGCTTTGACGCTCCCATTCCAATCGAAATTTAGACAGACTAAGGTGCAGTATGGCCATCACAATGACAGAATCAGCGGCAAGTCGCGTAAGAGCATTCCTAGATAACCGAGGCAAAGGTATCGGTTTACGTCTTGGAGTGAAGACGACTGGTTGTTCAGGCATGGCATATGTACTTGAGTTTGTTGATGAGCTTAACGAAGAAGATGAAGTTTTTGAACTCTCTGGAGTGAAAATCATCATCGACAAAAAAAGCTTAGTGTACCTAGACGGTACCGAATTGGATTACGTGAAAGAAGGGTTGAATGAAGGTTTTGAATTCAACAACCCTAACGCGAAAAGTGAATGTGGTTGTGGTGAAAGCTTCAACGTCTAATTGATTGTCCTTCTGGGCAAGCGAGTCCGGAAGGCTTTACTAGGACCCGAACTTAATGAATCACTTTGAATTATTTGGGCTACCAAGTCAGTTTAAGCTGGATGGTAGCCTTCTTTCTTCTCAGTTCCGAGAACTACAAAAACGCTTCCACCCGGATAACTTTGCAACGGGATCTGAACGTGACCGTTTGATGGCGGTGCAAAAGGCAGCGCAAATCAACGATGCCTATCAAGTTCTGAAAAATCCTATCTCCCGTGCCGAGTACATACTCGCAGAGCAGGGAGTTGAGATCCGAGGTGAACAGCAGACAATGCAAGATCCAATGTTCTTAATGGAGCAAATGGAGCTGCGCGAAGAACTGGAAGAAATTGCTGACAGCACCGATCCTGAATCGGCGCTTTTTGACTTCGATTCTAAGGTCAGCAAAATGTACAAACAGCATCTGGCAAGCGTCGAGCAAGAGCTTGATGATGGTCTTTGGGCTGAAGCCGCAGACCGAGTTCGTAAGCTAAAATTCATTGCCAAACTAAAGAACGAAATTGAACTAGTCGAAGACAAACTCCTCGGCTAGTTAGCGTGACAAGGACCTATCATGGCACTACTTCAAATCGCAGAACCGGGCCAAAGCTCGGCACCTCATGAGCATAAGTTAGCAGCGGGTATCGACTTAGGTACTACCAACTCTTTGGTTGCTTCTGTACGTAGCGGCGATGCAACTCCACTTGCGGACGAGCAGGGCCGTACTATTTTACCTTCAGTCGTTAATTACACTGAGGAAACGTTAACGGTTGGCCACGAAGCCAAAGCCAAAGCAGAGCTTGAACCAGAGAACACTATTATCTCTGTAAAACGTTTGATCGGTCGTTCATTAAAGGACATCCAGTCCCGTTACTCTTCACTTCCTTATCGTTTTCGAGAGAGTGAAAATGGTCTTCCGATCCTGCAAACGCCTCAAGGTGACAAAAACCCGATTGAAGTATCTGCGGACATTCTAAAAGCGCTAGGTAAGCGAGCAGAAGAAACGTTAGGTGGTGAGTTAGCGGGTGTTGTGATCACTGTTCCTGCTTACTTTGATGATGCTCAGCGTGCAGGTACGAAAGATGCCGCGAAATTAGCTGGCCTTCATGTGCTGCGTCTTCTGAACGAACCAACTGCCGCGGCAATTGCTTATGGCCTAGACTCAGGCCAAGAAGGGGTGATTGCAGTTTATGACCTAGGTGGCGGTACATTTGATATCTCTATCCTACGTTTGTCGAAAGGCGTATTTGAAGTATTAGCAACAGGTGGTGACTCTGCGTTAGGCGGTGATGACTTTGACCATCTGTTAGCGGATTACCTAATGGAGCAAGCGGGTCTCGAAGCCCCACTTTCTGCTGAAAAAAACCGTACGCTACTGAACATTGCTACTGCGACTAAGATTGCTTTCTCTGAGCAAGACAGCGTTGACGTTGACGTGTTTGGTTGGAAGGGCACCGTTACTCGTGAGCAGTTCGAAGATCTGATTCGCCCATTAGTGAAGAAAACACTAATGTCTTGTCGTCGTGCATTAAAAGATGCTGATGTTAACGCAGACGAAGTACTCGAAGTTGTCATGGTTGGTGGTTCAACACGCACATTGCTGGTTCGTGAAATGGTAGGCGAGTTTTTTGGCCGCACACCGCTAACAAGCATTAATCCTGATGAAGTTGTCGCAATCGGCGCGGGTATCCAAGCCGACATTCTAGCGGGTAACAAGCCTGATTCAGAAATGTTACTTCTTGACGTGATCCCACTGTCGCTTGGTATTGAAACCATGGGTGGTCTGGTTGAGAAGATCATCCCTCGCAATACCACGATTCCTGTTGCGCGTGCGCAAGAATTTACCACATTCAAAGATGGCCAAACGGCCATGAGTGTTCATGTGGTACAAGGTGAGCGTGAAATGGTTGATGATTGTCGTTCACTGGCTCGTTTCTCATTGAAAGGCATTCCACCGATGGCGGCGGGTGCGGCACATATTCGTGTGACTTACCAAGTTGACGCTGACGGCCTTCTTTCTGTTACGGCAATGGAAAAGAGCACCGGTGTTCAGTCAGAGATTCAAGTAAAACCTTCTTACGGGTTAAGCGATAATGAAGTGGCGGATATGCTGCGTGATTCAATGACTCACGCTAAAGAAGACATGCAAGCTCGTGCGCTAGCTGAACAGCGTGTTGAGGCCGACCGTGTGATAGAAGGCTTGATTGCAGCCATGCAAGCTGATGGTGACGAACTACTATCAGAACAAGAGAAACAAGACCTGATAAAAGCCATCGAAGCCTTGATTGAGCTGCGTAATGGTGATGATGCAGATGCGATTGAGCAAGGCATTAAAGATACCGATAAAGCGAGCCAAGATTTCGCATCGCGCCGTATGGATAAATCGATTCGAGCTGCGCTGTCAGGTCAATCAGTAGACGATATATAAGAGATAAGTAGTTATGCCTAAGATTATTGTATTACCACACGACGATTTGTGCCCAGAAGGCGCAGTGTTGGAAGCAAACACTGGTGAAACCGTTCTGGACGTAGCGCTAAAAAATGGTATCGGTATTGAACATGCGTGTGAAAAATCATGTGCGTGTACCACTTGCCACGTGATCATCCGTGAAGGTTTTGATTCGCTAGAAGAAAGTGAAGAGCTGGAAGACGACATGCTGGATAAAGCGTGGGGTCTAGAGCCTGAATCACGTCTAGGGTGTCAGGCGAAAATTGCTGATGAAGACTTAGTGGTAGAAATTCCTAAGTACACGCTAAACCACGCTTCAGAAGATCACTAAAACTATCTTCCCAATATAGGGAAGAAGCAAAAGGAAGATGAGCAATGAAATGGACAGATTCTCGCGATATCGCGATTGAGCTTTGTGACAAGTTTCCAGATGTTGATCCGCAAACGGTGCGTTTTACCGATCTTCATCAATGGATCAAGGAGTTAGATGAGTTTGAAGATGACCCAAACCATTGTAACGAAAAGATTCTGGAAGCCGTTATCATGTGCTGGATGGATGAAGCAGACTAAGTCTGTAAAACACAGCCTAGTTAACAATTCTTACTAAAAAAAGCGGACCTTTAGGTCCGTTTTTTTATCCAATTGACATTTTGGCCCTACATAATGCTAACATCCATGAGTTATTAAAAAGAAGCAGCGTAGGCAACGCTGCTATAAGACAAGGAGAAACCATGTCTACACAGATGTCTGTATTTTTAAGTCAAGAGTCGGCAGCACCACATTGGGGGGAAAAAGCACTGCTTTCATTCGCTGAAAACGGCGCAACCATTCATTTAGGTGAAGGTCACGATCTTGGTGCAATTCAACGTGCAGCTCGTCAGCTAGATGGCCAAGGAATTCGTTCTATTTTTCTTTCCGGTGATAACTGGGATTTAGAGAGCGTTTGGGCTTTCCACCAAGGTTACCGTAACCCCAAAAAACATGGCTCAGTTGAGTGGTCTGCATTGTCTGAAGAAGATCAAGCAGAGCTTCAAGCGCGTATTACTGCGACTGATTTTACCCGCGATATCATCAATAAAACCGCAGAAGAAGTTGCCCCTCGTCAGCTAGCGACAATGGCCGCTGAATTCATCAAATCTGTTGCGCCTAAAGGCACAGTGACAGCTCGTATCGTCAAAGACAAAGACTTGTTGGCAGAAGGTTGGGAAGGCATTTACGCCGTAGGCCGTGGTTCGGAGCGTACTTCTGCGATGCTCCAGCTAGACTACAACCCGACAGGTGACGAGAACGCACCAATATTCGCGTGTCTTGTCGGTAAAGGTATCACCTTTGATTCGGGTGGTTACAGCTTGAAGCCTTCTAACTTCATGAGCGCAATGAAAGCAGACATGGGTGGCTCAGGCACCATCACCGGTGGTCTTGCACTGGCGATTCTTCGTGGTTTGAACAAGCGTGTAAAACTGATCCTTTGTTGTGCAGAGAACATGGTTTCTGGTCGCGCACTCAAGCTTGGCGACATCATCACCTACAAAAACGGTAAAACCGTTGAAATCATGAACACCGATGCAGAAGGTCGTTTAGTGCTTGCTGATGGTCTTATCTACGCCAGTGAGCAAAAACCTGAGTTAATCATTGATTGTGCAACACTAACAGGTGCGGCGAAGAATGCGTTGGGTAATGATTATCACGCACTAATGAGTTTCGATGACGAGTTATCGCATCAAGCGCTCACTGCGGCAAACCAAGAAAAAGAAGGTTTATGGCCGCTACCACTTGCTGACTTCCACCGTGGAATGCTGCCGTCAAACTTTGCTGACCTATCGAATATCAGTTCTGGCGATTACTCTCCGGGTGCAAGCACAGCAGCAGCATTCTTGTCTTACTTCGTAGAAGACTACAAAAAAGGCTGGTTGCACTTCGACTGTGCGGGTACATACCGTAAAGCCGCGTCTGATAAATGGGCTGCGGGAGCTACGGGTATGGGCGTTCGTACGCTTGCTCGTTTCCTCAATGAGCAAGCTGTTAAATAAGATTGATTGCGGCACTCTCTTGCTTGAGTGCTGCTCTTACCCAGTAAGTCACTTTAAAAACACAACTATTATTACAAGTACAGAAAGGAAACTTTATGGCTCTAGAAAGAACATTTTCAATCATTAAGCCGGATGCGGTAGAGCGAAACCTAATTGGTGAAATCTATAACCGTATTGAAAAGGCTGGCCTACGTATTGTCGCTGCTAAAATGGTTCACCTGACTGAAGATCAGGCAAGCGGTTTTTATGCAGAGCATGAAGGCAAAGAGTTTTTCCCTCCACTAAAAGAGTTCATGACATCTGGTCCTATTATGGTTCAGGTACTGGAAGGTGAAAATGCGATTGCACGTTACCGTGAGCTGATGGGTAAAACTAACCCAGAGGAAGCGGCATGCGGCACTTTGCGTGCTGATTACGCACTTAGCATGCGTCACAATTCAGTTCATGGTTCCGATAGCCCTGAATCTGCAGCGCGTGAAATTGAGTTTTTCTTCCCTGAGTCAGAGGTTTTCTCTCGCTAATTAGGCGTGATACTTCACTTGTTAGTGATGCTCTGATACAGAAAAGCCTCGGAACTTTCCGAGGCTTTTTCATTTCATATACCTAAGTTGAGTGGCAATGTTGACTGCATAAGTGATCTCTTACACGCTAACTAGTCTGACTATATAATGGGCTTTAAAGCCCAGTAACGTGAGTTATTTTTAGTCTTTCCCTTTACGATTTCTACGCTTTTACTTTTGATAGTGTAATAGCCACTTATAGCGTAAGGGGTGCTTGAAATTTAATCATTTTGATTTTAATGCCTTAGCAAACTCAGGGTTTTACACCCCTTGTTGTGGCTGCATAAAGGCTGTACAATTCGCGCCCTTATTCTTGTTTCAGTCATTGAGAGGCAACATGACCACTGAAAAAATCAATCTACTCGACTTTGATCGCAAAGGCATGCGTCAGTTTTTCGCAGAAGAACTCGGCGAGAAAGCGTTTCGTGCCGATCAGGTTATGAAGTGGATCTACCATTTCGGTGTAGATGACTTCGAAAAAATGACAAACATTAACAAGAAGCTGCGCGAAAAGCTTTTACACAAGTGCGAAATCAAGGCACCGACAGTCGCAGAAGCTCAGCACTCTTCTGATGGTACAATCAAGTGGGCGATGAACGTTGGTGATCAGGATGTGGAAACGGTTTACATTCCAGAAGATGATCGTGCAACGCTTTGTGTGTCTTCTCAAGTAGGTTGTGCGTTGGAATGTAAGTTCTGCTCAACCGCACAGCAAGGCTTTAACCGTAACTTGAAAGTTTCAGAGATCATCGGTCAGGTGTGGCGCGCTGCACGTGAAATTGGTCTTGAGAAAGAAACGGGTCGCCGCCCAATTACTAACGTTGTGATGATGGGGATGGGTGAACCACTTCTAAACATGAAGAACTTGATCCCGGCATTAGAACTAATGCTGGACGACCTTGGCTTTGGTTTGTCAAAACGTCGTGTGACTGTATCTACATCAGGTGTGGTTTCTGGTCTTGATCAGATGACAGGCAAAATCGATGTCGCGTTGGCAATTTCCCTTCATGCGCCAAACGATAAGCTGCGTAGTGAAATCATGCCAATTAACGATCGTTGGGATATTCAAGATTTCCTAGCATCAGTTCGTCGTTACATCGCTTCATCGAATGCAAACCGCGGTAAGGTAACGGTTGAGTACGTACTTCTTGATCATGTGAATGATGACATGGACCATGCTCGTGAACTGGCTGAGCTGATGAAAGACACACCATGTAAGATTAACTTGATTCCGTTTAACCCGTATCCAGGTTCACCTTACAAGAAACCAAGTAACTCACGTATCGATCGCTTCCAAAAAACATTGATGCAATATGAGCATACAGTAACGGTTCGTAAGACTCGTGGCGATGACATTGATGCAGCGTGTGGTCAGTTAGTCGGTGATGTGATTGACCGAACTAAACGTACTGCAATGTTAAAAGCGTCGCGCGGTGCTGATACCATTGAAGTAAAAGCCGTATAAACGACCGGAATTCAAAAATAGCCAGAGCCATTTGCTCTGGCTATTTTGTTTAGCGATAAGGGCATTTCTGCCAAGATTTATGACGACAACTCTCCAACTCGAGGTTATTTGGGTATAATTTCGAATTCCTTTGTCAAAGTTTGGACAAAAGCTTGAGCTATCTGTTAGTTTGAGTGTAAAGAGTTTTTGTCTTCGTTACACATTCGCTTATCATGATATGTGACATTAACGATGACACCGATAATTCTCAGCATTTTCTCACATACGCTTTGCTGATTTTTGCAAAACGGGTATTCACACTCAAATCGCTGAGAGTTTCTTAAAATTATTATTTTGGTTAACGCGTTTAGGCTAGCTATCTTTTAAAGAGGCTTAAGAACAATAACGAAAATACATAACCACGTTAGCCACTAAAACAGATTAAATACCACCATTATGACAGAACACGAAAATACGAATGAAGTGCCACTTTCTATTGAAGCTGGCACATTACTGAAAAACAAACGCGAATCTCTTGGGATGAGTCAAAAGCAAGTTGCTGATCGCCTGAGGCTTCGCGTTTCTGTTATTGAAGATATTGAAAATAACCGATTTGAGTCTCAACAAGTTGCGACATTTACGCGTGGTTACTTGCGTTCTTACGCGAAGTTCGTGGGCCTTGATGAAAAGATGGTTTTGACTGCGTTAGAGCAGACAGCAGATGTACAGCCACAAGAGCAAGAAATTGAAATGCAGAGCTTCTCTCGCAAAACAAAAGATGAGAAGCACAATAGCCGTATCATGCTCCTGACTTGGGTTATTGGTTTGGTCATTATTGGTATTTCTGCAGCTTGGTGGTGGCAAAACCAGCAAGAGAATAGCCTAACGAAGGAAGTTACGGATTCAAGTGTTGAAGCGCCGAAGCCCACAGCGCAAGAGTTAGCTGATATCGATTTAATGACGGCTGAGGAGTTAATCGCAAGTACTCCTGAAGACGTTGTTTCAACAAGTAATGATGTTGTTGAAACGAGTGAAGTACCAGTCGAGCAGGGTAGCGACTCTCTGCTTGCTGAAACTGAAAATACAACAAGCGTAGATTCTGAAGAACCTGTTGCCGTGATTGAAACTGCGGAAGAGGAACAGCCTGCGCCAGTCGTACCTGAAGGCATGACACTTCTTACTATGAAGTTTAAAGCGGACTGTTGGATTCAAGTAAAAGACACCAATGGTAAAACGCTGGTAAGTGGTACTCATAAACCAGGACAAGATGTAGAACTTACCGGAAAAGCGCCGTTTAAAGTGATATTAGGCGCACCGGAAGGGGTTACAATGACATTTGCAAGTGAACCTGTCGACCTTTCTGGGTATACTTCAGGCAAAGTAGCTAGATTCACTCTACCGTTATAAAAAATTATGCAACACGAATCTCCAATTATTCGTCGTAAATCGACGCGTATTTATGTGGGTGATGTGCCAATTGGTGATGGTGCGCCAATTGCCGTACAGTCAATGACTAACACTCGCACGACTGACGTAGAAGCGACAGTCGCTCAAATCCGAGCACTAGAAAAAGTCGGTGCAGATATCGTTCGAGTTTCTGTACCTACCATGGACGCAGCAGAAGCTTTCAAACTGATTAAACAGCAAGTCTCTGTACCGTTAGTGGCTGATATTCATTTCGACTATCGTATCGCGCTGAAAGTGGCGGAGTACGGTGTTGACTGTTTACGTATCAACCCAGGTAACATTGGCAATGAAGAGCGCATTCGCGCTGTTGTTGACTGTGCTCGCGATAAAAACATCCCAATCCGTATTGGTGTCAACGGTGGATCTTTGGAAAAAGATTTACAGATGAAATACGGTGAACCAACGCCAGAAGCTTTAGTTGAATCGGCGATGCGTCACGTTGATCATCTCGATCGTCTTAACTTTGACCAATTTAAAGTTAGCGTGAAAGCTTCAGACGTCTTCCTAGCGGTGGATTCATACCGTCTGCTAGCGAAGAAAATCGATCAGCCTCTTCACTTGGGGATTACAGAAGCGGGCGGTGCTCGTGCTGGTGCTGTTAAGTCATCTGTTGGCTTAGGTATGCTGTTATCTGAAGGGATCGGCGATACGCTGCGTATCTCTTTGGCTGCCGATCCAGTTGAAGAAATCAAAGTCGGTTTCGACATTCTTAAATCTCTGCGCATTCGCTCTCGAGGCATCAACTTTATTGCTTGCCCAAGTTGCTCGCGCCAAGAATTTGATGTGATTGGTACGGTGAATGCACTGGAGCAACGTTTAGAAGACATCATCACGCCAATGGATGTGTCTATCATCGGTTGTGTGGTAAACGGCCCTGGTGAAGCAGAAGTTTCTCACTTAGGTCTAGCAGGCAGTAACAAGAAGAGCGCATTCTACGAAGATGGTAAACGCCAGAAAGAACGCTTTGATAACGATGACCTTGTGAATCAGCTAGAAGCTAAGATCCGTGCGAAAGCCGCCATGATGAATGGCGAAAACCGCATCGAAGTTAAAGTACAAGATTAATCTCAACGAGAATTACGGTAAGTATTGTGGCAAAAACAATTCAAGCAATTCGAGGCATGAACGATTGCCTCCCAACTCAGTCGCCACTGTGGCAAAAACTAGAAAACACAGTGAAAAATGTAATTAGCGCATACGGTTATAACGAAGTGCGCATGCCAATCGTTGAAGAAACAAACCTATTCAGCCGCGCTGTTGGTGAAGAGACAGACGTCGTTTCAAAAGAAATGTACACCTTTGATGATCGTAACGGAGACAGCCTAACACTTCGCCCTGAAGGTACTGCGGGTTGTGTACGTTCATGTATTCAAAACAGCCTGATCAACCGTGACGAACAGCGCCTGTGGTACATGGGGCCTATGTTCCGTCATGAGCGTCCGCAGAAAGGTCGTTACCGTCAATTCCACCAGTGTGGTGTCGAAGTGTTTGGCCTTAACGGTCCTGACGTTGATGCAGAACTTATCATGATGACGGCACGCTTATGGCGTGAACTGGGTATCAATGAACATGTTCGTCTTGAGCTTAACTCTATCGGTTCTCAAGAAGATCGCGCAGACTACCGCACAGCACTCGTTGCATTCCTTGAGCAACATATCGATGTGCTAGACGAAGATTGTAAGCGTCGCATGCACACGAACCCACTGCGTGTTCTGGATACGAAGAATCCTGACGTTCAAGCTATTTTAGGTGATGCACCTCGCCTTTCGGAGTACTTAGGTGAAGAATCTAAAGCACACTTCGCAGGTCTATGTGAACTTTTAGACGCTGCAGGTATCGAATACACAGTTAACGAACGTCTAGTTCGTGGTCTGGATTACTACAACCGCACGGTATTTGAATGGATCACTGAAAGCCTAGGTGCTCAAGGCACCGTTTGTGGCGGTGGTCGTTACGATGGTCTTGTAGAGCAATTAGGTGGTAAACCAACACCAGCAGTTGGCTTTGCAATGGGCCTAGAGCGTCTTGTTCTGATGCTAGAAACACTAGAACTAACAGACGTTCGTCGCAGTGTGGATGTTTACGTAGTAACAGCAGGCGAAGGCACTATGATGGCAGGAATGAAGCTAGCAGAGCAGCTTCGTGAATCTATCCCTGGCGTTCGTGTGATGAATCACTTCGGTGGCGGTAACTTCAAGAAACAGTTTAAACGTGCAGACAAAGTTGGTGCTGTTATAGCATTAGTTCTGGGTGAAAACGAAGTTGCGGATAATACCGTAGTGCTGAAAGACTTGGCCGGTGGTGAGCAAGAGACTTACAACCAAGCAGAAGTTGCAGAAAAGATCGCAGCACTGATTTAAGTCTTTTAGTAATCTAACAAAATTACATCCTAGTTCGTAAGCTAAGGCTCCCAAATGTGGAGCCTTTAAACGAAATAGGAACAATGGCAGCTAAGCTGCCATTTACATGTTTTAAGAGGACAGGAAGTGGAACTTTACGATACTGAAGAACAACAAGTTGAAGCCATTAAAGACTGGTGGAAGGAAAACGGCAAAGCCGTCATCATCGGTGCGGTTGTTGGCTTAGGTGGTCTATTTGGCTGGCGTTACTACCAGGATTCTGTGATTCAGGCGAGTGAAGCAGCTTCTCAAAGCTACACGACAGCAATGAATGCTTTGCAAGATAAAGGTACTGATGCTCAAGCTGACGTGAAAGCTTTCATTGAGTCAAATGAAGTAAAAGAATATTCAGTATTGGCTGCGCTTCAACTTGCTAAAGCGCAAGTTGAAGCTCAAGATCTTTCTGCTGCATTAGAGCAATTGAAGTGGGCGCAAAGCAACACTCAAGATGCTGCGCTGTTACCATTGATTAGTTACCGCATTGCGCGCATTGAAACGGAAATGGGTAACTTCGACGCTGCAACGGCAGAGCTAAGTAACGTCACTGATGCAGCATGGACAGGTCGTATTGCTGAACTTCGTGGCGATATTGCGATTCGCCAAGGTGACAAAGATGCCGCATACGCTGCGTATACTGAAGCTCAGCAAGCGGCAGACGCAAGCCCGACACTACAAATGAAATTGGACGATCTGGCGAAATAAGGACCGCATTGGATGAAAAGAGTCTTTAACAAAGCCTTGTTAGGGGCGTTAACAATGGGAATTCTTGCCGGTTGTGCTGGTGAGAAAGATACCATTGTAATGGCGCCGCTACCTCAGGTAGACAGTGAGTTTACAACCAGTAGTGAGTGGAGTACATCGGTTGGCGATGGTGTTGGTCATTACTTTTCAAAGCTATCCCCTGTATTTGCGAATGATACATTGTTCGTGGCAAGTCGCGATGGCTTAGTAAAAGCGCTGGATCCTGAAAACGGTAAACAACGTTGGCAAACGGACCTAGAAGAAGATGTCATTGCTCGTCTCTCTGGTGGTATCACAGCAGCATACGGAAACCTTTACATTGGCTCTGAGAATGGTGAAGTCATCTCTCTTGACCAAGAAACAGGTGAAATTGTTTGGCGTGTAAAAGTTGGTGGTGAGGTACTGGCGAAGCCAGTTGCAGACTCAGGCCTTATTATCATCAATACTAGCCGAGGCATGTTGATTGCCCTTAATGAGAGTACTGGTGAGCAACGCTGGGCATTGAGTACAGAAGTGCCGAACCTAACTTTACGTGGTGACAGTACTCCGACTGCAATTGGCGGCGGTGTATTTTGGGGAACGGCAAATGGCCGACTCGCAGCTGCTATCGTTGAGCGTGGTCAGCTGATTTGGCAACAGCCTGTTGGTACGCCAAAAGGCGCGACAGAAATTGATCGTTTGGTTGATGTTGATTCATCGCCAATTGTGTTAGGCGGTACTCTTTTCACCATTGGATACAATGGTCAACTTATCGCCATTGATTTGCGTTCAGCGAACCCGATTTGGAAGCGTAATTACTCATCTGCAACAGACATTTCTACAGATGGTAGCCGCATCTTTGTGATAACGGAAAAAGATCATGTTGTTGCCGTTGATTCACGAAGTGGGACTGAGTTGTGGGAAAACAGCTTGCTTGAGCACCGACAACTTACAGCGCCAGTTATTGTCGGCAATTATCTCGTTGTCGGTGACACGCTTGGTTACCTTCACTGGATGGATCGCTCAACGGGCGAATTTGTTGCACAGCAGTTTATCGATGATAGCGGCTTGGCCGTTGGCCCGACGTTATTGTCGGATGGTTATGTGATTACAACTCGCAACGGCGATGTAAAGAAACTAACCATTAACGAATAATATCGTGATATAATTCACATTCGGCTCCTGGCTGGTGACAGCTAGGAGCCGTTTTGTTGTTTGAATTTATTAACCCTGACGTGGTTATAGGTAAAAAGCTGGTTTGATTTGGCATCGAGCAAGTCGTTACCTATAACTACAGAAGAAAGATTATTGTAGAGGTTGTTATGGTACCTGTTGTAGCTCTAGTAGGGCGTCCGAACGTAGGTAAATCTACACTATTTAACCGATTGACTCGCACTCGTGACGCGTTGGTTGCGGACTTTCCAGGCCTAACGCGAGACCGTAAGTATGGCCAGGCGAGACTTGGTGAAGAGCACGAATTCATTGTGATTGATACCGGCGGTATTGATGGCACAGAAGAAGGCGTGGAAACAAAGATGGCAGAACAGTCATTAGCCGCGATTGATGAGGCTGATGTTGTATTGTTCCTTGTTGACGGTCGTGCTGGTCTGACTCCTTCAGATGCAGCAATTGCTGCGCATCTGCGTAAAATTGAAAAGCCAGCGATGCTGGTGGTAAACAAAGTAGATGGTATTGATGCCGATGCGGCGTGTGCTGTATTTTTGGCAGCTCGGCGTGGATGATATGTATCAGATTGCCGCCGCTCATGGCCGTGGTGTGACCGCTTTGCTTGAGCGTGCTTTATCTCCATTCTTTGATGATCTATTAACAAGTGAATCTGAAGAAGGTGAGATTGAAGACCTGACTGGATTCGAAGACGAAGAGCCTCTTGCTGAAGATTACACTGAAGAAGACGCAGAAGCTGAATTCAAGCGCCTTCAAGAGCAGCCGATTAAGTTGGCGATCATCGGTCGTCCTAACGTAGGTAAATCGACACTGACTAACCGTATTCTGGGTGAAGAACGTGTGGTTGTATACGATATGCCTGGTACGACGCGTGATTCTATCTACATCCCGATGGAGCGTGACGGACGCGAATACGTACTAATTGATACCGCAGGTGTTCGTCGTCGTGGTCGTATCAATGAAACGGTTGAAAAGTTCTCTGTTGTTAAGACGCTGAAAGCGGTAGAAGATGCAAACGTCGTTCTACTGGTGATTGATGCTCGTGAAAATATTTCAGATCAAGACCTAAGCTTGCTTGGTTTTGCACTGAATGCTGGCCGCTCAATTGTTATCGCCGTTAACAAGTGGGATGGCCTAGACAGTGACGTGAAAGAAAGCGTGAAGAAAGAACTGGACCGCCGTTTAGGATTCGTCGATTTCGCGCGTATCCACTTTATCTCTGCGCTGCACGGTACTGGCGTTGGTCATTTGTTTGAATCTATCCAAGAAGCATACAACTCGGCGACAACACGTGTAGGTACCTCAGTACTGACTCGTATCATGAAGATGGCTGTGGATGATCACCAGCCGCCAATGGTTCGTGGCCGTCGTATTAAACTCAAATACGCACACGCAGGTGGTTACAACCCACCGATCGTTGTTATCCACGGTAACATGGTTCGTGAATTGCCAGATTCGTATAAACGTTATCTGATGAACTACTTTCGTAAGTCTCTGGAAATTATGGGAACACCGATTCGCATTAACTTCCACAACAGTGATAACCCATACGAGAACCGTACGAATAAGCTTACGCTATCACAAGAGCGTAAACGTAAGCGTATGATGTCGATGGTGAAAAACCGCAATAAATAATGAAATTCGAATACCCAAGTTTCTACTTGGGTATTTTTTTATTCAAAAGTAATCGTAAAAATGACTATCACAGCAACAAAGACTCGTTTTTGTCATCAAACATGGCAATTAGAAGCACAAATACAGCTCGTTCAATCTACGGAAGAAGTGACTTACGTTATTACAGATGTCACGCCGTTCCATCCCGTTAGTCACATATGGCCGGATCACCCTGCAGACAAAGGAACGTTGAAGGTGAATTGGGCTGAGCATGACGTGGTAGATTGCCAAGTTGGAGCAGTGGAGCAGGAAAGTGGTGCTCTGTATGTGGGTAGTGACATTCCTGTAAAGCGTGATGCTGAAGGTTGGGTGTTTGTCGTCGTGCATGTTTTATCACGTACGGAATCACTTGCAATTAATGACTTGGTGACATTAGCGGTAGATAAAGACTATCAAAATGCTTTGAGCCGAGGCCACACTGCAGGACACTTAGCGTATTTGGCGTTGAATAAAGTACTAGCGGAAGACTATTGGCGAAAAGACGCAGACCGCAAAGACCCACATGGTTATTATGACTTTAATAGCTATGCGCAAGTTACGAGTTATGTCACTCCAGACAAGTGCCTCGATACGTACCGTTTAGGCAAAACACTCCGTAAAAGAGGATTAAACAGTGCAGATATGCTGAATGACCTCCAGGCGATTGCAGAAAAAGTGAATGGCCAACTGGTTGAATGGCTTCAAAGAGATACGATGATCACCATGGAATGCCACGGCGACAGATTAACGGATTCTCGCTATTGGAAGTGCGATTTAGGGGAAGGTCAATTAGCGGTAATCCCTTGTGGTGGAACGCATGCGAGCCATTTAAATGAGTTTGCTTTTATCCAAGTTAAACTCGTTGAGCTCGACGCTCAAACTATCGAAATGCACACCAATGTAAATGCTGCTTTCTGAATAAGATCTTTTTATTAAATTCTAATTTTTCGTTTAATTAAATTCAAATTAGGTTTTTTATTCTGTCTTAAATTGGAATGCAGAATATGTAACTTATGCTTTCGGTGTGTGGTTATATAAATATTCTTTTAAGGGGTGATCGCTGATCAAGGAGTAAATATCAGACGATCAGTATAAGATCTTACGTATCAAGTATGGTTATCGCCTCGTGAAACTTGTTAGGGCGGTGATGAAGATCAACATACTTGTTCGTTATTTTGAGTAGCATGCGTTACTCGAAATTGCTTAGTTTAGAGAGAGGAACGGGATATGCAGCAGAACATTTGCCCGACTTGCAATGTCGAACTGGAATGGACAGGACAATACCATTGTGAACAGTGTGAATCGGATTTTAAAAAAGTAGGTTTTTGCCCTGACTGTGAGGTGGAGCTGGAGAAGCTGCAAGCATGCGGTGCTGCGAGTTACTTTTGCAATGTGTGTAATGAACTCAAATCAAAATCACGTGTCCGATTTGAGTTCCAGAAAATCAGTTAACCAGAGTTTGTATTCAGTTAACGGTAGAACGAACGTCGCCTTCGGCTAATCGAGTAATCAATACATCTCCCGACTTAACATCTGAAGATTGCGTAATTACTTTACCTTGCTCAGTTTGAGTAATTGAGTAACCTCGTTTCAATGTCGCTAGTGGGCTGACGGTGTCTAACTTCTCTGCAGCAATCGCGAGTTGATGGCGCATAGTCAGTAATTTGCGATCCATTGCATCCATGAGCTTTTGCTCAACACGTTCTAGCTTCGACTTCTGCTCACCAAGGCGTATTACAGGAGAGTTCAATTGCAGCCGATAATGTTGACGCTCGATTCGCTGTTGGCGCAAGGCAATAAAACGACTCATCGCTCGCTGTAAGCGCATGTCCAACTCATCTAACTGTTGCGTCTGACGTTGCAAGCGATAGCTTGGGTGCTGTCTCTCTAGACGGTGCATTAATTGCGCAGATTGCTGCTTTTGCTGTGCTAGGTAGTAACGCATCGCGCTCGCTAACTTATGCTGGCGGGTAACTAAAGCTTGATCTTTGTGGCTGTTATCACGACTTACTAGCTCAGCGGCAGCTGATGGAGTAGGTGCGCGTACGTCGGCGACAAAATCTGCTATTGTCACGTCGACTTCATGTCCAACGGCGCTAATAATAGGAATTTGGCTTGCTGCAATCGTGCGAGCTAATATCTCGTTGTTAAAGCACCATAAGTCTTCTAATGAACCACCACCTCGGCCCACAATTAGCACATCACATTCATCACGGCTGTTAGCGCGACCAATGGCTTGTGCGATTTGAATGGCTGCATCTTCACCTTGTACCACTGTCGGATAAATCACAACGGGTAGGGAAGGATCACGACGTTTCAATACGTCTAAGATATCGTAAAGCGCGGCACCAGTTTTCGATGTGATGACGCCAACACGTTTTGGGTGTTCAGGCAAAGGTTGCTTATTGGTTTGAGCGAACAACCCTTCTGCGGCAAGCTTCATTTTCAGCTCTTCAAACTCTTGCTGAAGACGGCCGTCACCTTCCGGTTGCATGCTTTCGATGATCAATTGGTAGTCACCGCGAGGCTCATAAAGAGAAAGACGAGCTTTTACTAGGACTTGATTACCGTTAGCGGGCTTGAAAGTAACGCGGCGATTGTTACCACGAAACATGGCACATTTAACTTGGGCGCGAGAGTCTTTAAGAGTGAGGTACCAGTGACCAGAGACAGGAGCTGAAAAGTTGGATATCTCTCCGACGAGCCAAACGATCCCCATTTCGTTTTCAAGGAGTAAACGAACTTCTGCGTTGAGACGAGAAACAGTAAAGATGTTTTGATTGGTCTTGGAGAGCACAGCTAATCTCTTAGACGTGAGTATGGAAATTAGCGGCAATATAATACATAGCAAGGGGTTAATTGCAAGAAAAAAATTAAAAAATTTGTGGTCAAGCGATTGCGTTAACCGTATAATCCCTCCGCAATATCTAATCCAAATGTAGCTTGTTGCTGACACAGGTTACCCTCATTATGCGAAACGATGAGATTGGATTGTTCTTTTTACTCCTCTAATTGTGAGATATTGCAAATGCTAAGAATTGCCAAAGAAGCGCTGACATTCGATGACGTACTACTTGTGCCAGCACACTCCACCGTTCTCCCAAACACAGCTGATCTTCGCACTCAGCTAACTAAGAACATCACCCTAAACATCCCAATGATTTCAGCGTCTATGGACACTGTTACTGAAGCTCGTCTAGCGATCGCGCTAGCGCAAGAGGGTGGCATTGGCTTTATCCACAAGAACATGTCTATTGAGCAGCAGGCAGCCGAAGTTCGTAAAGTTAAGAAGTTCGAAGCTGGTATGGTGACTGACGCGGTTACAGTAAACCCTGACGCGACCATCGCTGATGTTGTTGCACTCACTGAAAAGCATGGTTTTGCAGGTTTCCCTGTTGTCACTGAGAGCAATGAGCTTGTTGGTATTATCACTGGTCGTGACGTTCGTTTTGTGACGGACCTTTCTAAGAAAGTATCTTCAGTAATGACGCCAAAAGAGAAGTTGGCAGCAGTTAAAGAAGGTGCAACACGAGAAGAAGTGCAAGAGAAAATGCACGAAGCTCGTGTAGAGAAAGTATTGGTTGTGAATGATGAGTTCCAACTAACCGGTATGATTACTGCGAAAGACTTCCACAAAGCAGAACGTAAACCAAACGCATGTAAAGATGAGCGTGGTCGCCTACGTGTTGGCGCAGCCGTTGGTGCTGGCGCTGGTAACGAAGAGCGTGTTGCTGCTCTAGTTGAAGCAGGCGTTGACATTCTACTTATCGACTCTTCACACGGACATTCTGAAGGTGTACTAAACCGCATCCGCGAAACTCGCGCTGCTTACCCAGATCTAGACATCATCGGTGGTAACGTAGCAACAGGTGCTGGTGCTAAAGCACTAATCGAAGCTGGCGTAAGCGCAGTGAAAGTTGGTATCGGCCCTGGTTCTATCTGTACAACTCGTATTGTAACGGGTGTGGGAGTTCCACAAATCACTGCAATCGCAGATGCGGCAGAAGTGGCTAATGATTATGGTATTCCGGTTATTGCTGACGGTGGTATCCGTTTCTCAGGTGATATCTGTAAAGCAATTGTAGCTGGCGCATCATGTGTGATGGTTGGTTCTATGTTTGCTGGTACTGAAGAAGCGCCGGGTGAAGTGATTCTATACAATGGCCGTTCTTACAAGTCTTACCGCGGCATGGGTTCTCTTGGTGCTATGTCTCAAGGTTCTTCTGACCGTTACTTCCAGTCTGACAACGCAGCGGACAAGCTAGTACCAGAAGGCATTGAAGGTCGTATCGCATACAAAGGCCGTCTAAAAGAGATCGTACACCAACAAATGGGTGGTCTACGTTCAAGCATGGGTCTAACTGGTTCTGCAACTATCGAAGATATGCGTACGAAAGCTGAATTTGTACGTATCTCTGGTGCAGGTATGCAAGAGTCTCATGTACACGATGTTCAAATTACTAAGGAAGCGCCGAACTACCGTCTAGGGAACTAATTACCTAACGGAAACGTTTGCTTTTTCCTTGAAGCATTAAGAAGAGGCGAGTACACTCGCCTCGGTTTTAATCACTTAGCCTTAAAAAGACTGCTCAAAATGACTAAAAATATCCATGACCAACGTATTCTGATCTTGGACTTCGGTTCTCAGTACACTCAATTAGTAGCACGCCGCGTACGTGAAATCGGCGTTTACTGTGAACTATGGAGCTGGGATGTAGAAGAAGCGGATATTCGCGAATTCAACCCAGATGGCATTATCCTATCTGGCGGTCCAGAAAGCGTAACGGAAGAGAACTCTCCACGCGCGCCTCAATATGTATTTGACTCTGGTGTTCCTTTACTTGGCGTATGTTACGGCATGCAAACTATGGCGGAACAACTAGGTGGCAAAGTAGCAGGCTCTAACGAACGTGAGTTTGGCTACGCTCAGGTTAAAGTTTCTGGTGAATGTGCCTTATTTAAAGATCTTGAAGCAACTCAAGACGTATGGATGAGCCACGGCGACAAAGTAGTAGAGATCCCAGCCGATTTCGTAAAAGTTGGTGAGACAGACACTTGTCCTTACGCTGCGATGGCGAACGAAGAGAAGAAATACTACGGCGTTCAGTTCCACCCAGAAGTGACACACACAAAAGGTGGCCTACAAATGCTTGAGAACTTTGTTCTTGGCGTATGTGGCTGTGAGCGTCTATGGACATCGGAATCTATCATCGAAGACGCGGTTGCTCGCATTAAAGAGCAAGTGGGTGACGACGAAGTTATCCTAGGCTTATCTGGTGGTGTGGATTCATCTGTTGTTGCGATGCTAGTGCACCGCGCAATTGGCGACAAGCTAACGTGTGTATTTGTCGATAACGGTCTACTTCGTTTAAACGAAGGCCAACAAGTGATGGATATGTTTGGCGATAAGTTCGGCCTAAACATCATCAAAGTTGATGCAGAAGATCGTTTCCTTGAAGCACTGAAAGGCAAGTCTGACCCAGAAGAGAAGCGTAAGACAATCGGCCACGTATTCGTAGATGTATTCGATGAAGAGTCGAAAAAGCTAAAAAATGCAAAATGGCTAGCGCAAGGTACTATCTACCCAGACGTAATCGAGTCTGCGGCATCTAAGACTGGTAAAGCGCACGTGATCAAATCACACCACAATGTGGGCGGTCTACCAGATGAAATGGAAATGGGTCTTGTTGAGCCACTACGTGAGCTGTTCAAAGATGAAGTACGTAAGATTGGTCTAGAGCTAGGCCTGCCTTATAACATGCTTTACCGCCACCCATTCCCAGGTCCAGGTCTAGGTGTTCGTGTTCTTGGTGAAATCAAGAAAGAATACTGTGACTTGCTACGTCGTGCTGATGCTATATTCATTGAAGAGCTTCACGCTGCAGACCTTTATGACAAAGTATCTCAAGCGTTCACGGTATTCCTACCTGTTCGCTCTGTAGGTGTAATGGGCGATGGCCGTAAATACGACTGGGTTGTATCACTGCGTGCAGTAGAAACCATCGACTTTATGACGGCACACTGGGCGCATCTACCATACGACTTTCTAGGTAAGGTATCTAACCGTATTATCAACGAAGTTGATGGCATCTCACGTGTTGTTTACGATATTTCAGGTAAGCCACCAGCGACAATCGAGTGGGAATAATTTTCCTCTAGACTGTTGAGTTTATAAGAACCAGCCTCCGGGCTGGTTTTTTTGTACTTCAAATTTGTGAAGAGGGGACTCAACTTTTTTATAGGAGATATATACATGCGGTTAAATTAAATATATATTCACTTTAATTGTTTGATTATTATACATGGTATTGCTATGGAACAGGCTGACGTTACCTCTCTCATTCCCATCCTTATTACTCTTTTCCTCGCGCTGACCACAAGAAATGTCGTTGTTGGTTTATTCGCCGGTGTGGTGAGTGGTGTCGCTATGCTTGAAGGGACATTTGTCGAACAAGGACCACTAGACTCGTTTAGTGCGTTGATGAAAAGCTATCTACTGCCGCAACTTACCGATAGCTACAATGCTGGTGTGATTTTATTATTAGTGTTCATTGGTGGTTTCGTTGCGCTGATGGAAAAGTCTGGTGGTGGTGTTGCTTTTGCTAAAAAGGTCACTCAATGGGTGGCGAGTAAGTGCCAAGCTCAACTGTCCGCATGGTTCGGTGGTGTTGTTATTTTCTTCTCAGACCTTGGTACACCGTTGATTGTTGGTCCTGTTTTTCGCCCTTTATTTGATAAGTTAAAAGTATCACGCCAAAAATTAGCTTTTATTATCGATTCTACTTCCTCTCCCGTCGCAATCTTGATTCCTTTTATCGGATGGGGCGTTTACATCATGGGGTTGATTCAAAAAGAGTTTACTGCCCTGAATGTCAGTATGAGTGACTGGGATGCTTTCATTGGCGCGATCCCGTATCAGTTTTACGCCTTTCTTGCGATCGCGATTGTGCCGATTGTCTCTTTCTTCAAATTAGATTTCGGACCGATGGCGAAGGCTGAACAACTAGCAGAGCAGGGTTCCGACTTTGGGAAAGTGCAGGAGTCCATGAATGTGTTTGCGCATAAAAATGCAAAATCCAGTTTTGTCTGGGCGCCTTTGCTCGTTATGCTGGTGGTCCTATGTACCATCCTCGTACCACACGGTTTTCCTTTTCAAAAAGTGGCGGGCTCAACGTTTAGGGCTGCGCTGTCTTCTGCATACTTCTTCGCCGCCTTCACTTTAATTGCGCTGATGGCGTTTTATGGCGTCAGAAAGCTTTCCGATGGTATCCAAGTCTACCTGAAAGGCATGTCAAACATGATGTCGGTTGCGGTTATCTTGGTATTGGCTTGGGCGCTTAGCTCTGTTGGGAAAGAGCTGGGCGCGGCAGCATACATTGCTGAACAAGCTCAAGCGGGTTTCCCTTATTGGCTATTGCCAGCGGTTGCCTTTTTGCTTGCTGGTATTATCTCGTTCGCGACGGGATCGTCGTGGGGAACGTTCGCCATCATGATGCCATTAGTGATCCCAACCGCTGTTGCGATTGACGCTCCTTTGTTGGTTTGTATTGGTGCGGTGTTATCTGGTGGTCTGTTTGGCGACCACTGCTCGCCAATCTCTGAAACTACGATTTTGTCGTCAACAGGAGCTGGGTGTGAGCAGTATGAGCACTTCCGAACTCAGTTACCTTACGCATTACTCAATGGAATGATTGCATTAGGGTGTTTCCTTTTAGCTGGAATCAACGCCTCGCCAGTGATTGTGCTTGCCGCCATTGTTGCCCAGTGTGTGGTTTATTTTGTGTTGTCTAAACAAAAATCAACCGCGAAGCTAGACGTGGTTTCGGCAGAACAATAAAGATAGAAATATCATAAAGCGGAGGCTCATTGGGTCTCCGCTTTTCTTTTGAGTCAAGGTAACATTTTTCTTGTGACAAAATGTGTGCGAGGACTTATTTATTCATTTTGTCTCGCAGAATCAACGCACTTAGCTCGGCGTTTTGTATATATGATCCACTATATGTCTAGTTATTCCTTGTATATTGTATTGTTAAAATCCGGAGACTAGACATGTTTGCACTCAAACATCTTCCTCTTGCATTGAGTTGTGTCCTAGCTGCACAAGCGAATGCGAGTATGAATATCCAGCCCGACCCGCAGAATCCAAACGGTTATGTCATTGCTCGTGGTGACGTTCAAGCCGTAGAGCAAAGCAAAACCTCTGACCCTATGTATGCCATTTGGTCACAAGCATTAGAGACGCGCCCGAACTCAGTGGTGGAGGCGATTGTTCCTGGAGCGGCAACCAATCCAGAAAACGTGAAGCGTGTAGAGCGTGTGTTCCCTGAAAGTGAGTGGGACTTCCTGACTCAAATGGCGGCACCTGAATACACTTACACGCGTTTCCTACGTGCAATTGGTAAGTTCCCAGCATTCTGTGGTGAGTATACGGATGGTCGAGATTCGGATGCGATTTGTAAAAAATCGATCGTGACAGCCTTTGCTCACTTTGCGCAGGAAACTGGTGGTCATATTTCGATTGATAACGTATCGGATAACCCTCTTGGATTGGAAGAGTGGCAGCAAGCTTTGGTTCATGTGCGTGAAATGGGCTGGTCAGAAGGTCAAGAAGGTTACACGACAGGTTGTGGTCAGAATGACTGGCAAAACAAGCGTTGGCCATGTGAACCAGGACAAGGTTACTTTGGACGTGGTGCTAAACAGCTTTCTTACCATTTTAACTATGGCGCGTTCTCTGAAGTGATGTTTGATGGTGATGCATCTGTATTGCTAAAAAATCCAGGCTTGGTTGCGGATTCATGGTTGAACTTAGCATCGGCTATCTGGTTCTTCCTAACTCCACAAGCACCGAAACCTGCAATGCTGCATGTGATTGACCGTACTTGGGTGCCTTCACAGCGTGAGCTTGATGCTGGCATTGGTTACGGCTTTGGTACTACCATCAACGTGATCAATGGTGGTATTGAGTGTGGTGAGCAAAACAAGGATAAAGGTCAACCTGTTAACCGTATTCGTTATTGGGAAGGTCTTGCCGCCCATTATCAAATTCCAATTGAAGCTGATGAAACAAACACTTGTTGGCAGCAGACGCCTTACGGCAGTCTGAACCTAAATGGTGCGACAGACGTGCTTTACACCAACTGGGATGGTAACTGGAAATACTACTCAGATCGCCCTGGAGGCCATTCGTTTGAATGTGAGTTGGTTGGTTTCCAAACGGCTTACTCTGCGCTAGTTGCGGGTGATTACGAGAAGTGCGTAACTAACTTTTACCAATCTCATGCGGGTTGGCCTGAAGTTCGTGTGGTTGACAAGTTAGATCCTGTAGATCCGGTCGATCCGCCTGTAGGTGGCGTGGCAGCTTGGGATGCAAGCAAAGTGTACAACACTGGTGATCAAGTCTCTTACCAAGGTGCTGTTTACGAAGCGAAATGGTGGTCACAAGGTAATGAGCCAACGAAAGGCGACCCGTGGAAGCTGGTCTCAGGCACTCCGACAGAGCCGCCTACAACGGAACCTGAACCACCAGTGACTGAGCCAGAGCCGCCCGTCACAGAACCGGAGCCACCAGTAACCGAGCCAGAACCACCAGTGACAGGTAATTTTATTCAGTGGGAGCCGGGCGTAACGCAAGTCGCTAACGGCGATAAAGTGACGTACCAAAACAAATGCTTTGTCGCAAAAAACGGCCCTGGAGTGTGGGAAAGCCCAACGCAAAGTAACTGGTTCTGGGACGAGATCTCTTGCCTGTAGTTGATTGAAAAGTAGTCTAACCATCTATAAAGACTCTGCTTTTTAGCGGGGTCTTTTTTTATTTGAGCGGTTGCTTATTTATGGAATCTAAGTTTTCAATAACAGTTTTTCTCTTTTGTTCTGGGGCCCATTAAAATTCGCGCGCATTTTTTATCAACATTTTTGAAAAAAGGTATTTGTACATGTCGACAAAACTGGCTAACCCAGCACCGCTAGGTCTAATGGGTTTCGGTATGACCACTATTCTGCTCAATATTCATAACGCAGGATTTTTCCCAATTGACTCTATGATTCTAGCGATGGGCATCTTTTACGGTGGCCTTAGCCAAGTAATCGTTGGCATCATGTGCTTTAAACGCGGCGACACGTTCGGCACAACTGCGTTTACTTCTTACGGTCTATTTTGGCTAACACTAGTAGGCTTGATCGTAATGCCTCACATGGGTCTTCCTGCAAGCCCAGCAAGCTTTATGGGTTGGTACCTAGCGCTTTGGGGCATCTTCACTGGTTTCATGTTCATTGGTTCTCTATGCTACCCAACAGCGAAGCAAGTGGTATTTGGTTCTCTAACTATCTTGTTCTTCCTACTCGCAGCTCGTGACTTTACTGGTAGTGAAGTGATCGGTGCTATCGCTGGTTTCGAAGGTATCTTCTGTGGTGCAAGCGCGATTTACTTCGCAATGGCACAAGTACTAAACAACGAATTTGGTCGTGAAGTTCTACCTGTAGGTAAAGCAAAAATCGCTCGTAAAGTTGAAGCTGTCGCTGCTTAATCCTTTACACATAATGCAGAAAAGGGGATTAACCAATGGTTAATCCCCTTTTTTATGCCCTTAAACGGACCACTGCTTTTTCTTGTTTATGCGTTAAGGCTATGTTGATGGTTGTTCAACAGTTTCTGTAGTACTGTTGTCTGCCGTTGGTGCCTTACCCGTTTTACGCTTGTACTTATCTTCCCAGTAATCTGCGCCTTTAATGCCTAGCGCTACAGGGTTGAATGTAAAGTCGGTCACACCACGTTTTTGTTGTTCTTCGTAATCGTTCAATGCTTTGAGAGCTGGTTTCGACATAAAGAAGATGATCAAAATACCGACGATGTTAAGCCATGCCATTAGACCTACACCTACATCACCCATCGCCCAGGCTAAGTTGGCGGTTTTCACGGTTCCGTAGAACACGGATGAAATAATGATGACTTTCAGAATAAACATCAGCCCATTTACTTTGAATGTACGACGAATGTAAGCAATGTTCGTTTCTGCAATGTAGTAGTAAGCCAGAATGGTCGTAAACGCAAAGAAGAAGAGTGCGATTGCGATGAATGGCTTACCCACACCAGGTAGCGCACTTTCGATCGCCATTTGCGTAAATACAGGACCATTCGCACCAATATCAGCCGGTAGGTTTTGAATTAGGAACGTACCTTCAACTGCACCATTTACGTTGTACGCGCCAGTGATAAGAATCATAAACGCGGTTGCTGAACACACAAGTAGTGTATCGATGTAAATAGAGAAAGATTGAACAAGACCTTGCTGAGCTGGGTGATCAACACTCGCTGCAGCTGCAGCGTGAGGACCAGTACCTTGACCTGCTTCGTTGGAGTAAACGCCACGTTTTACACCCCAACCGATTGCCGCACCAACACCTGCCATTGGTGTGAACGCGTCACCAATGATCATGCCGAAAATGCGTGGAACCTCACCAATGTTTAGAAGGATGATGACAAATGCAGTGATGATGTAAGCCAGCGCCATAAATGGCACAACGATTTGGGTAAAGTTCGCAATACGTTTTACGCCACCGAAGATGATGAAGGCCAGAATGACACAGACAACCGTACCAGTGAAAATTTTAGCAAAACTGAAGGTACCAATAGCGGTTTCAATCATGTCACCTGAGCCAAATGCTGCTTCTACTGCGTTACCGATGCTGTTCGATTGAACGCCAGGAAGTAGAACGCCACATGCAAAGATGGTCGCGATAGCGAAGATCCAAGCGTACCATTTTTGTCCCATTGCTTTTTCAATGTAGTAAGCAGGACCACCACGGAATTCACCTTCGTCTTCTTCTTTATAGATTTGCGCAAGTGTCGACTCTGCGTATGCGGTTGCCGCACCAAAGAAGGCAACGACCCACATCCAGAATACGGCGCCTGGGCCACCGAAACCGATAGCGGCAGCAACACCAGCAATGTTACCTGTACCTACACGGCCAGATAGTGAAACGGCAAGTGCCTGAAATGATGATATCCCTTTTGTTGAACTCTTCCCTGAAAGTAATAAGCGCCACATCTCAAAGAAGTGACGAATTTGTACAAAACGCGTCATGATTGAATAGAACAAACCTGCACCAAGGCACAAATAGATCAGTACCGGGCTCCAAATAATTCCATTCAGAAAATCAACTAATGACTGCATGAGTATTTTCCCTGTTAGTTGTGTTTGTGGTTGTTTTTCACACAATACATTACCCTTTATGTAATGCAATTGTTAACTTTTTTGGCTATAAATCCTTTGTAGCGTGATGGTGAACACAGAATGGAGAGTGATTGTTAAAATTTAGTTCTTGTTGCTTATTTGCTCCTTTGAGGTAGAAGATTTGTCTGATGATTAAATATGCAGCACATTGTCATTAAAATGTGCTGCACATTTGATGAGTTAAAAATGCCAAATACTATGCATTTTGTGGAGTAAAGGCCTGTTTATTTTTTATTGCAGATATGTCCTTATGCATAACGGCAAAGGTTAAGCTCTGTGTCATCCATCACTTTCGCTTTTTCACCAGCCATAATGCTCGCTAGTAATTGACCAGAACCACAAGCCATAGTCCAACCCAGAGTACCGTGTCCAGTGTTAGTAAAAAGGTTATCGTATTTGGTCGCGCCGATAATCGGTGTGCCATCAGGCGTCATTGGTCTAAAGCCACTCCAAAACTCGGCTTGGTTAAAGTCGCCGCAGCGAGGGAAAAGATCACGGATGACCATTTCGATGGTATTTTTTCGTTTTTGCGGAAGGGAGGCATCAAACCCTGCTAATTCTGCGGTGCCCGCTACGCGAATTCTGTCATCAAACCGAGTCATGGCGACTTTATAGGTTTCATCCATCACAGTAGATCGAGGAGAGAAGTGCTCATCTTCCATTGGGATGGTGAGCGAATAGCCTTTTACTGGATAGACAGGAATCTCAATGTCGATTTGCTTGAGTAGCGCTGTAGAATAGCTGCCAGAGGCAACCACATATTGGTCCGCTTTAAACTGTCCTCGGTTCGTTTGGACACCCATGATCTTTTTGCCTACTGTAACCCAATTGCTTACTTCGGTGTCGAACTCGAACCTGACGCCATGGGCCTTAGCGAGCTCTGTTAGTTGTTGGCAAAACTGATAGCAATCGCCTGTTTCGTCATCTGGCAGGTGCAAGCCACCAACCAGCTTATCTTTCACCAGATCCAGTCCAGGTTCTTGTTCAATGCAGCGTTCTACGTCCATCAACTCAAACCGAGTCCCGCTTTGCTCTAGAAGCTGCATATCCTTTTCAATGGCTTGCAGCTGTTGAGGCGTTCGAAATACTTGCAAGGTGCCGAACTGGCGACCTTGATATTCAATGGCATGTTCTTGACGTAATTGTTCCAGACACATACGACTGTGGTTAGCTATCGAAAGCATGCGAGCTTTGTTGACTTGGTAGCGAGACAGGGTGCAGTTGGCCACCATCTTACTTGCCCAACTGATCATATCGGCATTGAGGGTTGGTTTGATTTTGAGTGGAGCATGCTCTTCCATTAACCACTTTATGGCTTTAACAGGAACACCAGGCGCAGCCCAAGGCGAAGAATAGCCGTACGAGATCTGCCCAGCATTGGCGAAACTTGTTTCCATTGCACTGCTTGGTTGACGGTCAATAACAGTAACTTGATAGCCTGCTTGAGATAAATACCAAGCAGAGGTTAAGCCGATGACGCCGCTGCCTAATACGATGACTTCCATTGATGTACTCCACACATTTATCTGAGTGGTTAGTTTCTTTTCTTTACCTTTTGTTAACAATCGATATAAATTACATACAGCGTTTAGAAAAACTATAGGCTCAAGGATGAGAAGTAATTTAATAAGTGGCTTGTGTCTGTTTAGCCAAGTCGCGGAACACAGCAGCTTTACTGGCGCGGCTAAGTTTTTGCACCTCACTACGGGAGCCGTGAGCCAACAAATTATTCATTTGGAAGAGTTATTAGGTTTTACTTTATTTGAACGCCATTCCCGCGGTATTCGTTTAACCGCTAAAGGCACTCAGTTACACCAAGCAACGCAGTTTCACTTTTCTGAGCTGAGCAAACTGCTTGATGAGCTCAAAGTAGAAAAGCACACCAATGAGATCCGCTTAAAATTAACGCCTTCTTTTGCTTTTAAATGGTTAGTCCCAAAGCTGGAAAGTTTTCATCACGAGAACCCGGATATCCAAGTACAAATCTTCGCGGAAGGTGCGTTGGTAAATAGTGAGATAAAAGACTATGACGTCGCAATTGACTATGGCCTTCATCCTTATAGAAATGCTAACGCGGAGCTGATTTTGGATGAGCAACTGCTGCCCGTAATGAGTCCGAAGTACCTTGAGGATCATGGTTGGCTAAAAGTGCCTTTTGATGAACAAGAATCCTCAATGTCAGTGAAGAAATGGCAGGAGGCGACGCTACTACACGATGCGATGCCATGGGAAAAAGCGACGCGTGACTATGAGTGGCTATATTGGGCGTCAGCAATGGGATTAGACTTTAAAACCGATGTTGGACACTTTTTCAATAGAACGGATATGGCGATGTCTGCGGCGGAAGCAGGAGTTGGGATTGCGATGGCACGAATGGCACTGATTGAGGATGAATTGACGACAGAGCGTTTAGTTTCTCCCTTTCAGCCGGTTCCAGCCAATGCAGGGTACTACTTGATCATGAACACACGAAGCCAGTCCACAAACAAGTTTCGTACTTGGTTATTACAGGAAGTGGCGAACAAATAGATATAGTACTTGGTGAGTCAGATAGAAAACACCGCCTCGATGACGGCGGTGTTTTATTTTGGATTACTGTCGTTGATAAACCGACTCGCCTCGGCTGATGGTTTCTTCCACGTTTAGGTCTTTTAGCGCATTAGGTTCAATCTTCATCGGGTTGTTATCGAGGATGATTAAATCCGCATTTTTGCCCACTTCGATAGAACCTTTATACGACTCCTCAAAGTGTTGGTAAGCCGGCCAAATCGTCATGGCTTGCAGTGCGGTATACGTGTCAACACGCTGATCTGGCCCCAGTACTTTATCGGTTCTGGTGGTGCGATTGACGGTCGCATCCAATACTCGGAATGAACTTGGCAGCGCCACAGGTGCGTCATGGTGTGTACTGAATTTTAACCCCGCCTTTCTCACCGCTTGAGTTGGTGAAATGAAATCGGCACGAGGATGGCCGAGTACCGAGTCCACATGCCAGTCACCCCAATAGAAAGTATGCATTGGGAATAGAGAAGGGAAGATGCCTTGCGCAGCTAAGCGATCCACTTGGTCTTGGCGCATGGTTTGGCCGTGAATGAGTACAGGTCGGCGGTCTTGCTTTCCTAGCTTTTCATTTGCTTTGGTTACCGCATTGATAAATTGCTCGATCGCAGCGTCACCATTGGCATGCGTCAGCACTTGCCATTCATTTTTAAAGGCCGTGTCTACGTAATCGTAAGCTTGTTGATCTTCAAAGGTTGGGTAGCCAGCGTAGTCTTTATCTTGTCCATGTGGAGGGTGGAAGTAAGGCTGACTTAGCCATGCCGTTTTACCTTGTGGAGAGCCATCAAAGTTCAGCTTTACGCCACCGATGCGGAAATGGTTTGTGTACTCTGGCGTGTTGTATTCCGAGTCCATAAAATCGCTGCTCGATACCATATCGGCGTACGCAACCAAGTCGATCATCAACTTGTCGTTTTTCGACGCGCGTTTCATCGCTTCATAACCTTCTGATGTTGCTCGTCCTTCTTGAGCCGTGGTATAGCCATATTTCGCGTACATACCTTGCGAGGCTTCTAACATGCGATCTTGAAGTTCAGAATCAATCAACTTATTGAGGTTGAACAGCATTGCAAAGTGCGCGTTTTCTTCTAGAACACCATTTGGTTCTTGGCTGTTTTCCATTCGGCGGATAATGCCACCTTTTGGATCTTCCGATTCTGCCGTGATACCTGCTAGCTCTAACGCTTTACTGTTCGCGACACTCAAATGCCCCGAAGTGTGGATGATTAATACAGGCTTATCTGTGCTGACTTTATCGAGAGCCGCTTTGGTAGGGTAGTAATCCAGTTGGGCGTCGTCGTAACCAAAACCTAAAATCCAACCCGTTTTCTCAATGAATAGGCGTTGCGTATCATTGTTCGCGGCATTTTTTAGAGTTTCGATGATTTTCGCCACGGTATCGGCTTCGCCATCAGGAGATGGCAGCACGTTTGCGATCATGGCTTGTAGACCAACGCCATACACATGACTGTGTGGATCAACAAAGCCAGGCAACATAGTTTTGCCTTTTAAGTCGACCAACTGTGTTTTACCGAACTTGTGTTCCATCGCTCCATCTTTGCTGCCGACATAAATGATTTTCTCGCCTAATGTCGCGACGGCTTCGGCGTACTCTGGCTTATCGCCAGCCATGGTTAGGATGTCGCCACCATAATAAATTTTGTCTGCGGCGGTTACTTTTAGCGGCTCGACGACGGCTTCTGCTTCTTTCGCTTCTTCAGAAAAACACCCCGTTAAAGCAAGCCCCGATAGGGCAATGGGGATCCAGTTTTTGTTCATCGGTCATCTCCATACAGAGTAAGTTTTTTGCCTATTGCTCCCATCTCAATGAGTTTGAGAACTCAATAGGTCACATTCACTTTAGTTCATATTGAAGGAGGATTATCAACAAGATTAAAGACTTTCAATCAAGCGCAAGTTATACCTATCGATGAATATCAAAAATGTTACCTTTTCCCATTTCATAAACGTTTCTGGACTTGGGCAATGTGACCCATAACGAGGTTCTGTGGTTAAAAAGTCGGCATGATAAGTCCACGATTTATCTCGATGACGCTCAAGGAAGAACATGAAAGACGAAACGCTATCCATCCATTTTGGTTACGAAACTGACCCTACCACTAAATCTGTCGCGACACCGATTTATCAAACGGTCGCGTACGAGTTTGATAACGCGCAGCACGGCGCTGATCTGTTTAACTTGGAAGTGCCGGGTAATATCTACACTCGCATCATGAATCCGACTAACGATGTTCTGGAAAAACGCATGGCGGCGTTAGAAGGCGGCATTGCTGGATTGGTCGTGAGTGCGGGGAGTGCAGCGATTAACTATGCGGTTCTGACCTTAGCGCAAGCAGGCGATAACATCGTTTCTACGCCGCAACTTTATGGCGGTACTTACACCTTGTTTGCGCACATGCTGCCAAATCAAGGTATTCAAGTGAAGTTTGCCAAAGATGACAAGCCAGAAAGTTTGGCCGAGTTAATTGATGAAAATACCAAAGCGGTGTACTGCGAGAGCATAGGTAACCCTGCGGGTAATATCATTGATTTAGAACGTGTGGCGGAGCTTGCTCACGCACAAGGTGTGCCTGTGATTGTGGATAACACCGTCGCGACGCCAGTGCTGTGCAAACCCATCGAGTTCGGTGCGGATATCGTAGTTCACTCTCTCACTAAATACGTTGGTGGGCATGGCACCACATTGGGTGGCGTGATTGTGGATTCCGGTAAATTCCCTTGGGCGCAGCACAAAGGCCGCTTTCCCGTTTTCAACCAACCAGAACCTTCGTACCACGGCGTGGTGTATACCGAAGCGTTTGGTGAGGCGGCATTTATCGGGCGCGCGCGTACCGTACCATTGCGTAATACCGGTTCGGCATTATCACCGATGAATGCATTTATGCTTATGCAAGGGCTAGAAACGTTACCGCTGCGTATGGAACGCCATACTGAGAATGCTCTCAAAGTGGCTGAATTCTTGGAACAGCATGACAAAGTCAGTTGGGTGAGTTACGCCGGCTTGCCAAGTTCAGCACACTTCAACCTCGCCGAAAAATACATGAAAGGTAAGCCTTCTGCGATTTTGTCGTTTGGTTTAAAAGACGGTTATGAAGCCGGAGTGCGCTTTTATGACGCTCTGAAAATCTTTAAGCGTTTGGTGAACATTGGCGATGCAAAATCATTGGCTTGTCATCCAGCATCGACGACTCATCGTCAGTTGAGCGAAGCAGAACAAAAACAAGCTGGTGTGTCACCAGAGATGATTCGTTTATCTGTGGGTATTGAGCATATTGACGATATCCTAGCCGATTTAGAACAGGCACTAAACGCGTAAAACGATTCTTTTTTTTAGCTTTTGGTTACCCATAGGCCAGCCTTTAAAAAAGCTGGCCTTTATTTGTTTTATTGTTTAAATATCAAAGACTTTATTGTTTTTGGGTTTTGGTATTCCAAAAGCTCATGGTGGGTGAAATTTATTCCCTTGTCGCGTTTGGGTTTGTTCCTGATGATATGTGCAAATCTTATACATTGGAAGGGACTCAAATGTCTTACGTATTTCACCGTCATTGCCATGCCACGCTGCCAATCATCGATAAAGGTGAAGGTGTTTATCTATTCGATAAGCATGGAAAGCAGTATCTCGATGCTTGTGGTGGTGCTGCGGTATCAAACCTTGGCCACAGTCATCAAGCCGTTAAAAAAGCCATGTTGGAACAGCTCGAGAGAGTGCCGTTTGCTCATACTGGATTTTTTACTAGTGACAGCAGTGAGCGACTAGCGGAATTGATTTGTCAGCATATGCCTGAGCAGTTCAACCATGTGTATTTAGTCAGTGGCGGATCAGAAGCGGTGGAGTCGGCACTAAAAATGGCGCGGCAGTATTTTGTGGAATCAGGTAAGCCAGAGAAAAAGCAATTCATCGCGCGTCAGCAAAGTTATCACGGCAATACGTTGGGAGCTCTGGCGGTCGGTGGTAATGAATGGCGACGTGAACCGTTCAAACCCATCTTGCATCCGAGCCATCACATTGCCCCTTGCTATGCTTATCGGTATCAGCAGACTCATGAGTCGGAATTGGATTACTCATTACGAACGGCGAATGAACTTGAGGCAAAAATTCTTGAGTTGGGGGCTGAGAATGTAATGGCTTTTGTCGCCGAGCCTATTGTGGGAGCCACCGCTGGAGCTGTACCTGCGACTCAAGGTTACTTTAAACGTATTCGCGAAATATGCGACCAATACGATGTGTTATTGATCTTGGATGAAGTCATGTGTGGCGTTGGGCGCAGTGGCAGTTTTTTTGCGTTTGAGCAAGAAGAGGCAGAGCCCGATCTGGTTTGCATGGCTAAAGGGCTTGGTGCGGGTTATCAACCTATTGGCGCGGTGGTTGCGAATGATCGAGTCTATCAAGCTATTGCTGATGGAAGCGGTTTTTTCCAACACGGTCATACTTTTATGGCGCACCCTGTGGCGTGCGCTGCCGCCGTGGCAACCATTGAAACCATCTTCCAAGATGATTTATTAACAGCGGTGAATCAGCAAAGTGTTTTGCTGCGTAAAGAGCTTACTTCTGCATTGGCCCATTTACCATACATTGGCGACATTCGTGGTAAAGGCTTGTTTTTGGGCATTGAGTTGGTGGCGGATAAAGAAAGCAAGGCGCCTCTGAGTAAAGCCACATTGGCAGACAAACGCATCAAACAGCGAGCAATGGAAAATGGCTTAATGTGCTATCCAATGGGCGGAACGATTGATGGCGTTAATGGGCACCATATTTTGCTCGCACCGCCATTCATTATTCAGTCTCATCATATTGATGAACTAGTCGGTAAACTCTCACTGACGTTAAAAGAGGTGGCGGAGACATGGAAGTAGCAAACCAATATTTGCGAGAACCTATCGCTATTATCGTGGCTCCAAACGGCGCAAGAAAAACCAAGCACGATCACGTCAACTTACCCATGACAACAGACGAACTGGTTGCAGAGGCTATCGCTTGTCAAACAGCAGGGGCTGCCATGATCCATTTGCATGCTAGGGACGCTAACGGACGTCATTCACTAGACATCGACGACAACATGGCAATTTACCATGCCGTGAAAGAAGCGGTGGGAGAAACCATGATGGTTCAGCTCACCACTGAGGCGGTGGGCTTGTATTCTCCGGCACAACAGATGGCGTTAGTTAAAGCAGTGAAACCAGAAGCGGCTTCTTTCGCATTGAGGGAATTAATCCCCGATCGCGCAAGTGAGAAAGAAGGGCATGCCTTTTTCCATTGGGTGTCTGAAAACAACATCGTGAGCCAAATTATTCTCTACGATGCAACCGACATTGAGCGTTATTTTCAACTGCGTGATGCGGGCGTGTTACCTAAAACGCATCAGCATGCATTAGTGGTGTTAGGGCGTTATCACCAAGCTCAACAGTCTTCGCCATGGGATTTACGAGGTTTGAATTTGGCGCGTTTTGTCGAGGAAGAAATTCGATGTGCCATTTGTGCTTTTGGCGAGCGAGAGCAAGACTGTTTAGCGAGTGCGATGTTACTTGGATTCGATGTGAGAGTGGGGTTTGAGAATAACCACGTCGATGTGGCAGGCGAGTTAGCAATCAGTAATGCGGCTCAGGTGGAAGCTCTACGCGATGTGGCGCATTGCTTCGCGATTCCTTTACACAGTGCGCAAAGTTTGCGTTCAGTTTTGAAGTAAATCTGTTCGCGGCAAGGAAAATAAAGAAGAAAGTAAAAAGGCTCCATCGGAGCCTTTTCGGTATTTGTCGTTAGTTTTCAGTTTGCGCTACAGGTTGACGAGCGGGATGTTTGATAAACACCGCGACAACAGCCGCTATCGCTAATGCAAAACAGTAGTAAGAATTAGCAACCACTTCAAGTGGCGATAGGTTGAATACGGAGCCTAGCAGCAGTACTTGAGCTCCGTAAGGCAACACGCCTTGCACCACGCATGAGAAAATGTCTAACAAGCTTGCTGAGCGGCGAGGAGAGACATTATTCTCTTCCGCCAGTTGGCGAGCAACGCTGCCCGATACAATGATGGCTACGGTGTTGTTTGCCGTACAGCCATTGACCATCGACACCAAGCCTGCGATACCTAGCTCACTCGCGCGGCTGTTGGCATGCTTAGAGTGGCTAGAGCCAAACGCGTGGATAAGGCTACTAACGAAATTGGTTAGAAAAGCAAGACCACCTTGGCGACGCATCAGTTCACTCAAACCACCAATTAGCATGGACAACAAGAAGATCTCTTGCATGTTACCAAAGCCTTTGTAAACGTCTTGGGCTAGATTAGTCAGTCCGTAATTGTCAATCGATGCCAAGCTCACGCCGCCAGCCAAAAGGATACCAATCGACAGAACCACAAACACATTCACACCAGATACCGCTAGGATCAAAATAGTGATGTACGGCAAGACTTTTAGCCACTCAATATCGCCAGTTGCAGGCACTTGAGTCGCTGTACTGTTGAAAGCGAACACTGCAATCGCGATCAACGCCGCAGGTAAAGCAATACGAATGTTCTCTTTAAACTTGTCTTTCATCTCACAACCTTGAGAGCGTGTCGCCGCGATGGTGGTGTCAGAGATGATAGAAAGGTTATCACCAAACATAGCGCCGCTCAGCACAACGCCTGCGGTTAACGGTAAGCTCATTCCTGCTGATTCAGCAATGCCTAACGCTACGGGGGCAACGGCTGCGATGGTACCCATCGAAGTGCCCATTGCTGTTGCGATAAAAGCAGAAATCAGAAAAATGCCCGGTAAAATCATGCTGGTTGGAATTGCGGATAAACCAAGGTTCACCGTTGCATCAACACCGCCAGAGGCTTTTGCTACCGCAGCAAAGGCACCAGCAAGCAGATAGATCATACACATTGCGATGATGTCTGGGTGGCCAACACCACGCATGAAGTGTTCGATTGAGCGGTTAAGTTTCTCTTTACTTAAAAGAAACGCAATGATGATGGCTGGTAATACCGCGATGGGTGCAGGCAGCTGGTAGAAGGCAAATTCAACGCCTTGCAAAGATAAGTAAGTGCCTACGCCAATAAACAGCGCAAGGAATACAATCAATGGGATCAGTGCGACCGCAGAAGGTGCAACTGTTTTAGTTGTTTGTTGGGAACCGGACATGTAAACGACAATGTTAATAATAAGAGAGAAGAGCAGACTAATATCACATTTACGCATTGTCAACGTCTAGACGTCTAAATGGCTGTTTAAATTTTGCACGTAAAGAAAAAGATAAAAGCTCGTATTACGTATCTCACTGATACCACGAGCTTTAGTTATGCACTAATGAAGGGACTGTCGTTATTGCATTGATTTGGCTTTTTTGCGTTTAACAATACCTAAAACCATCCACGTAAATAAGACAGCAGCAAATGCCCATACCAGATATTTGTATTCGGTGTACAGGTTGCTCAACACGCTTAAATGTTCAAATGCAAAGTGAGTTAACAAGCTAAATACCAATACCCAAACCGTCGCCGCGAGGGCGTTACCGAGCAAAAACTCTCTACGTGGCATTTTCGCGATACCGCATGCAAGAGGCATAAATTGCTTCATTCCTTCAATAAAGCGGCTGACGACCAAGCACGTAGGGCCGTATTTCTGGATAGTCAGTTGAAGTGTTTGCATCTTCGGGCCAGAGATATAGCCTTTTTTATCCAACCAGCCTTCAAAGTAATAACCGATTAGGTAACCACAGGTATTCCCAAAAAAGCAGCTTAGCCACGATACCATCATAACCATACTTAGGTTCATGACTTGTTCTGAAGAGAGCAAAGATGCCGCGATCATCAGCGATTGACCAGGCATCGGTACACCTATCCCTTCTAGAAATATACTGACAATCAGCGCCAAGTAGCCGTATTGCTCGAGCAAAGGCTTCATTGACATGAGAAGTTCGTTAATGTGTTCCAAAAGCTTTCCCCTAATAAAAGCGGAACGAAGTTGGAGTGATACTCCGAATGTCCTACTGGGTCAATTCTTGTTTCTCACCGCTGAGAAAAACTGACATGCCTCTGATTATTGTGCGGAATCAATCTGCTGCTTGTTTTATTCGCCGCCACGCTCCCGTGTGGCGACGAATAAGGCACACCTTTATGACTCTTTAGCTTTAGTAAATGCGCCATACAAATCAAGACGTCGGTGACGTAAGTTAGTTACTGAACCCTCGGTATTAAGTTGCTTCAACTTAGTCAAATCAACATCGGCGAAGATCATCATTTCGGTGTTGGCGCTTGCTTCTGTCAAGGTCGCATCGTGCGGGAAGTAGATATCCGACGGTGAGAATACGGCAGATTGCGCGTACTGGATGTCCACGTTATCAACACGAGGTAAATTACCAACACTGCCACCAATTGCAACATAGCATTCGTTTTCAATGGCTCGTGATTGGGAACAAATTCGTACTCGTTGGTAGCCATTTTTTGTATCCGTCCAGAAAGGAACGAATACAATTTGTGCGCCTTGTTCTGCTAACATTCTTCCCAATTCAGGGAATTCGCTATCATAACAAATCAGTATGCCGACTTTGCCCGCATCGGTTTCGAACACTTGAACATTGTCACCACCGTCGATCACCCAGTCTCTTTGTTCATGAGGCGTGATGTGGATTTTATATTGAGCGTTAATTTCACCATCTCGTTGCAGCAAGTAGGCCACATTATACAGTTTGCCATCTTCGATAACGGGCATACTGCCTGCAATAATGTTGATGTTGTAGGTGACCGCCATCTGCGAGAAACGGTTTTTGATCTCTTCTGTAAAGCTAGCCAAAAAGCGGATTGCTTCAACGGAATTTTTGTCGTTTTGCAAGCCCATCAGCGGTGCGTTAAAGAACTCAGGGAATAGGGCGAAATCGGCTTTATAGTTCGCAAGAGAAGAGATGAAGAACTCAGCTTGATCGAGCAAATCCTCCAGGTCATTCATCGCGCGCATTTGCCACTGGACGACACCAATCCGAATCAGCGTTTTTTCTACATCGTGTACGGATTGAATATCCTCTTCGTAGAAAAAGTTATCCCACTCCAGCAGTGTCGCGTAACCTTTAGAAGCGCTATCCTCTGGCAAGTAGCCGCGCATGATACGTTTTACATCGAAGTCGTTAGCAAGCTGAAAAGACAAAATAGGGTCATGAAGCTCACGGCGTTTTACTTTGTCGATGTACTCTGCCACGCTCAGTTCATCTGCGTATCGGTGGTAATTAGGAATGCGGCCACCGGCTAAAATGGCTTTGAAGTTCTTACTCCGGCAAAGCTCTTTACGCGCATCATATAAACGTCGACCTAAACGTAGCCCTCGATAGTCCGGGTGGACAAATACATCGAGACCATACATTGCATCACCGGTTACTTGATTCTGTATGACGTTGTTTTCGGTAATGATGTCGGTATACAGGTGAGGAAGAGAAAAGCGGTTGTAGTCCACTTTAATGGTTAACGCTGCACCGACTATTTTGCCGTTATCTTCAATACAGATTTGGCCATCAGGAAACTGATGAATGAGATCCATAATCGTCAGCCGTGGCCATGAGCCGCCAACATCAGGAAACACTAAGTCCATTAGTTCTGCAAGCTCAGGGTAATCCGTTGGCTCAATGGTACGTAATGAGAGTTTGGGCGAATTGCTGTCCATATCTTTCAATCCATTTATCCTTTTGAAACAGTGTTAATGAGAATGCCACAATTTGGAGCAGACAGATACTGAAGTCTTTGAGTTGTTTTGGGTTACCAAAAGCATTTCAAGAAAACAATATTAGCTTAGTTTGCTCTTCAACCATTCGTAAAACGCCGCCACTTTCTTAGCCGATAGGCGATAATTCGGGATCATCACGTAATAACCATAACCACTCTGTAAAGATAGGTTGAGAATACGTTGGATATCCCCTCTTAAAATAGAATTCTGCGCCATAAAATCAGGAAGTAAGGCGAGTCCTTTTCCCATTTTGACGGCTTCGTAAGCTAGGTAAAAATGTTCAAAGCCTACAGAGTGATAGGTAACGGTTGATTCTACTGCATGTGCAGTCTTAAATTGCTCCCACAACTGAGGGCGAGTGATTTGAGGTATCAACGGATAGTCGCTAACAGCGTGCACACTCTTGAGTGCAGGAGCGTTAGTACAACCGACCAATAGTAGTATTTCTTCGCATAGCAAGTGGCTGTATTCATAATGCGTGGACAATGGAAGACAACGAATATGCAAGTCGCTTTCACCGCTTGAACCTTTGACGTTCCCATCTCCGGTACAGATTCTTACACGGATATTGGGATGTCGCTGGTGGAAGTCATCAATATGAGGTACCAACCAAAGGCTAGCGAAAGAAGGAGTAACATCCACGGTGAGCAATTCTTGCTTTGAATCTGATTGGATTAAGTTAGCGGTTGCATTCTGAATAAGTTCTAGTGCTTCTGTGACTTGCGGTAGGTAGCGTTTTCCTTCCTCAGTTAACTCAATACCATTCGAGCCTCTTTGTATTAAAGGTAAACCCACTAGTTGTTCAAGCGCGGCGACTTGTTTGCTTACTGCGCTTTGTGTAATGCATAGGGCATCCGCCGCTTTAGAGAAGCTGAGGTAATTTGCAACCGCGGCAAACGTCCTCAATGCTCGGATAGAAGGGTACTCACTGCCTCTTAACATACTTCAGTCCCATGGAGATAGCCTCTTCACAGAGTAGGAGATTTACCTATTGAAGCAAAGAGAGAAAAAGCCGATGTGTGATTACCTTCCTTACTCGTTCATAAAGAATCCAGACCAAAAATTAAGAATCCTAAATATAATGGGTATGTAAATAATTGATGATTGGGGTTTGTTTATTGATTTCTCCTATCTTTTGAAAAAACTACAAATAAAATAGAATGTTTTACATCATTATTATTTACAGAAATCTAATATTGTTTTCTCAAGGTAAATAAAACGGTATAACTTTTAGTTTTGTTGTTCTAATTTCAAAATAATGTCAATTTTTTATAAAGTAGAAAGTGTTTTTCATTAAATTAAAATTGGCATTGCATTTGCTTTGTATAATTCGAACTTTCAATGGCACTTATATTAGGAGAACGAAATGAAAAGCAATGTTGTTACTTTGATTGGCCTTTTTTCTTTAGCAACGTTTAGTACTTTATCTCACGCAGCGGACTCCAAAGATCATGGTGTTTATGTCGGCGCCAATTATGGTTACTTAAAAGTTGATGGACAAGATGACTTTGATGATGACAGTGATGCTATTCAAGGTTTGGTTGGTTACCGTTTTAACCCTTACTTAGCGTTAGAGGGCGGTTACATTGATTTTGGTAGCTATGGTAATAACTTAGCAAATGCCGAAACGGACGGTTACACCGCAGCACTAAAAGTTACAGCCCCTATTGCTGATCGTGTCGATCTTTACGCAAAAGGCGGTCAAATGTGGTACTCGACGGATTACAACGTTGCGGGCTTCCAAGGTAACAAAGATGACGAAGGTGTATTCGCTGGTGCCGGTGTTGGTTTTAAAGTTACTGATAACTTCTTAGTTAACGCAGAATATATGTGGTACGACGTAGAACTGAATGCAGAGAACGTAGCGAATGGTGCAAACACAAAAACTGATTTTAACCAAGCATCGCTAGGTGTGGAATATCGTTTCTAATATTGTTAACCATGTTTAACCCAAATAAAAATGCGAAGCTAAATGGCTTCGCATTTTTATTTTTTAAGAGATTTAATTATCTGCATAAAATTACTAATGAATAAAATATTTATAAAGTTGGAAGTGTTGATTATTAGAGATCGTCTGCTTATTTTTCTATAGGCTATAAAAGAAGCCGTGCACTAATAGAAAGTAACATCGTAAAAGTAGATCGTGTACTGTTGCAACATAAGTACGGATAGCAGATACAAAAAAGGCCACCCGAAGGTGGCCTTTTCCAAACGTTTGGTGGAGCTGGCGGGAAGTTGGCTCTTTACCTATAACACTATTATTTTCAGTGACTTAAATCGCTGAGTTTTTATCGATTAGTACCTTAATCTAGTGCCCCTTCCCCTGATAGTCAAGACGAGTGTTCTGACATTTCTGGTATTTCAGTAAGCCTGTTAGCTCTTGTCTTAATGTTCAATTCAGTTCCCTATTAGGACGACGGTTCAACTCCCTCAGCAAATCTTCTATCAAATGTGATGTGCGTCACATATGCCTGTGTAGGTTATTTAACGTAAATTTAAACCCTGTTTATTTTATGTAACATTATTTACGTAAAAAATACTTATTTTCATGTTAGTGCACCAAAAAATACTTTTTTTAGATTAGCGCATTGGTCTAAGAAATGTTCGTTTGTTAATTTTTTGTTTTTATTTGGTTGTTTATTTTGGTGTTTGATTGTTTGATTTATGTTGAGTTTAGCGTAATTGAATCGCCGAAATAAATGGTTGTCAGAACTATTCCCACAAGGTAAATTTCGATTCCGAGAGGCAGAGAGACTATATTTTACGTTACATAGGAAAAATAGATGTCCTCTAAAGAAAAAAACAAAAATGAAATATTAGATATATTTAAAAAATATAATGGGAATATCAATAAGAAAGACATTGAAAAGATATGTGAATATTGCAATTACAAGAAGTTTAGAGGGCTTTGTGAAAAAACAGTAGAAGAACAAAGACGAGCAATACTCAAAGTTCGCACTATTGTTAATAAACCCTTTAGATTATGGAGTCAAAAAGATGCATTAGATACTTTATATAAAATATATAAAATCCCCTTAAGGCTAATGCATAAGAAGGAATTTAAGGGGATGCCATTATGTGATGTTTTAAATTTATTAGAAGATACGGATTATGAAGTTATTAAAGATTCGACAGCAGAAAAGTTAATAAACATCATTAAATCATTTTTCAAGTGGTTATCGAATGGTAAATATATAAAGAACAATATCTTTGAAGGTGTTTATCCAAAGAAGAACATTAGCAAAGCGAATCAAGAAAGAAAAGCTTTTGAAGAAATAACAATCCAGAGGATTTTTTCAGATGAGTTTTTTTACAATACTGATAATTGTAGAAATGCCAAATATTGGATAGTTATTCTCGCGGTATTGTTAGGGGCTAGGCAAGGAGAGTTATCTCAATTACATCGTGAGGATATAAATTTCAAGGATGGATTTTGGTATGTTTCTATAAATAAAGATCATGTAGGAAAAAGAATAAAAAACAGATACTCAATTCGAGAAATTCCAATACCAAAACAACTAATTAGGTTAGGGTTTATTGACTTCGTTAATTCAATAGAATCTGGTCAACTCTTCAAAGATATTAAATATGATAATAGAGATGGATACGGAAAAGATGTATCTAGATGGTTTAGTCGTACAAAAAGAAATTGGATTAAAAACGAAGATGATCTATTAAAGTATAATTTTCATTCTTTTCGTCATTATCTTATAAATAAAATGAAGCAAAATGATGTTAATATTTGTCTTGTGTCAGAAATAACTGGACATACATATAACAATATTGCTTTCGAAAGGTATGGCAAAGATTTTAGCTTAAAGAAAAAGAAAAGAATTCTAGACAAAATTACTAGTAATTATATAAAGACTCTTCCTAGGATTTATCCTAAAAAAAGTTGTTAGAACGATTTTTGATAATATCTTGAAAAATTAACTCTAAATTATAAGTAAATACAATAAAAATACTGATCATGAATCTACGCAGTAGATGATTGAGCAGTAGATATAATTATCTTCATATTTAATTTTATCGAAATATAAATTTATTTTTGAGGTTTAAATGAGTTATCACTATATGCGATATGAAAATTGCAAATTTTGTAAAAACGAAGAAAGTATCTGTGTTGAAGAAAAATTTAAAAATCATGAAGGTTATGAAATTAACCCTTATGAATATCAAGGTGATGAAGAAGACCTCTATAATTACCATACTCATAACGAGTTGTATTGTTATGGTTGTAATGAAACTATCATTGAAGAAGTATAAGGTATTTAGTAATGTCAAATAATCTCTTAAAAAAACTATTTAGAAAAAAAGAGTCAAACAGTGTAAATATTAAGACATTTAGAAATACACTTCCTAAAAAATACGTTAAAGATGATGTGGTTAAGCCTGAAATTCATGAGGAAAATTTCTATGGAGTTATAGGAGATGTCGTAGATGTAATCAGTGAATCAACTGAAGCACTTGATATTGGAGTTGCGATTGAAATTATGGGAATGCTTAGTGCAAGTATTGAACCTGAAAATATATCATTACCGTATGGGTCGAATAAAACGGTGATGAGGTTAAATTCTATTTTAGTGGGTAAAACTAGCCATGGAAAAGGTATTTCTTCTAAACAGCTAAAACCAATATATTCAAAGATGAAAAGAAAAAAATCCAGAGCTAATATGTCCTATATTCGAAGGAGCAATTTCATCTCCAGAAGGTATAATTACACAGATGAGAGATGTGAATGATGACTGTGTAAATGATGATCTTCCACCATCTACTGGACATAAGATTTTTGTTTTAGATGAAGAAATTTCAAGAATCTTTACGTTATCAAAATCAGCTAGTAGTACTTTAAGCAATACATTACGTACATTATACGATGGTACACCATTAGAGCCATTAACTAAATACAATAGGGTTAGATGTAGTAATCCGCATTTTGTTCTAAATGGTCATATTACACCTGAGGAATTGGTCAGTAAGGTTGATGTGTTAGATTTTTTCAATGGTTTTTTGAATAGGTATCCGATGTACTATGCTGAACGTAAAGTTCTTAAACCTTTTCCCAAAAAAATTTCTGATGAAGTTATTGATGAATTGGCATGTAAACTATTAGATATATTAGAGTGGGCTAGTGAGAAAAGGGAATTGTCATTTTCAACTTGTTATGTAAGTTTATGGGAGTCAGAGTATGAGCGGCTCACGAATATTGGCGGTGATGATACAGTTGAGGCTGCGCTATTAGCTAGAGCAAGACACTATGCAACCATGTATGCAATGCTATTTGCCACAATAGATAAGAGTGATGTTATCTATGCTAAGCATTTACAGGTGGCATTGTCTTGGATTAGCTTTTGGCATGGCTCAATTCGTTATTTGTTTAGCACGAAAAACAAAGAATGTAAGGAGAAAAAATATTATGAAAAACTGGAAAAAGTATTTGAAGTGATTAAGCGTGAAATTGATGCAAATGATGGGAGATCTATTGGGAAAACACCAATTACTAAAGCTTTTAGTGGGAAATATAATGCAAAAGAAATTACAGAGGCTATCCATGAACTTGCATCACCTCAACACGATAAGATTCGTGTAAAAGTTCTTAAACGTAATGCAATGGAAATTTCATTGTGCTAGAGAAATAATTAAACCTCAGAAACCTCAGAATTTTCTTGATATTACTGAGGTTTCTGAGTTTTTAGTGTAAATTTTAATATTAGGATCGCTCGTGAAGGTACACGTAGCACCTTGTTCGAAGTGATTGGGCTTAATTATTAATAGAGCTATAAACTTTTATTATGGCGTTTAATAAAATAAATCTCTGTGCTGAGCAGTGGCTATTACGGAACGTGAGTGTATTGACACGCCCACATAAAATCCCCACTATTAAATCAATAAGACACTAGAAATTAAATTATGTTATTATAATATCCTAAACTATATACAGCATAAGAGTTGGACAAACTTCCCGATGAATTTTTTGGTGAACCAGACGTGGACACTTTATTTTGTTCTAGTTGTTAATGTGAATTTGATGATTACACATCCGACGCCAGAACAATAATTAATGAAGGTGTTTGCAATCGGTGTTTTGAAAGATCTGATAATGCCGAATGGTAATTAGCATCTGCTGTTAAGCCTCCCATAAAAGGGAGGTTTTTTTGGGCGCAGCCCCGAACACAAACTACGTTTGTATAGTGAGTATACAAACGTAGCTTGTATGTATATGCATTTGGCAATTGCATATACATCTTGTATGCTTTAAATAAAGCATTATGACTACAACGATTTTAAGGTTCGAGAAGCACAAGTATTTTGCGAATATACGGCAAGCTGGTGCTCACCAGCATCGCCATCATTTATCAACTCCAAACGCTGACAAATGCCGTTCCCATTTGAATAAAACCTTTATAGGTTCGTCTAATCTGGTAGAAGATGTTAAAAAAAGACTTAATGTTTTAACTAAACAGCCTCGAAAAAATTCTGTTTTGGCTATGGATGGTGTGTTAGCTCTCAGTCCTGAATTATTTGTTGGAGGGACGCAAGAGGAGAGACATCAGACGTTGAAGAATTTTGCGATAGCTTCGAAACGTTGGCTCATTAGCACATTTGGTAATAACGTAGTAAATGCTGTTCTTCATAGAGATGAAACGTCGCCGCATATCCATTTTACGGTTGTTCCAGTTCAAACTACAGCATTAGGCGAATCAAAGCTAAATGCGCGTGACATGTTTAATAAAGAAACACTTCATGATTTTCAGCGCAATTACTTTGAATCTATGCATCAATATTTTCCAAGTTTGATTCCTCCTAAATATAGAGAAAAAGCTACTCATACAACCCTAAAAGAGTTTTACTCAGGTATAAATAGACTTGAAGGAAAGATGGATAGTCACTTAAACGCTGAATTTGAAAAGCAAAAGGAATGTCTTCAAGAAGAGATGGCAAAAACTATTCAACAACATATTGAGCAGTGGTTAGAAAACTATTTGTTGATTTAAATGATTCTGAAAAAGATTTTTGGATTAAATCAATAAGGACAGAGTTTGAACAAAATATAGATAAAATCATAACCATGCAGAGGTTTTATCCGAAATTGCATAATAATATAAAGAAAAAAATAACTATAAAATAATAACAAGATGAGTGACTCAATAGATAACAAAGATAGTGACACAGCAACACCAGAAGACATTGCAATGTCTAGGGCATTGTATTTGGACGGTATGTATATCCAAAATAAAGTTGTGGAACTAGTGATAAATAATGCTAAAGCTGATGGATTAATTTCCAACAAAACTAGTAAAGACGATAAAAATTATCAGTGGGTTGTCCATATGGCTGAGCATCATATGTTGATTTTAAAATTGCAAGATAGGGCCAAAGGGAAAACATACACTCCTATGGGTATGGAGTGTCTTAACAATCACGCCCTAGAGATTGTGCGTAAAATCAGCAAAGCAATGGCTGACACACTGATGCTTTACTATCCTCCTAAGAAGTAGCTATTCAAAGAAATATTATAGCGGCAACTGTTTTTTTAGCCGCTTAATATTTATAGCGTTTGTATATGATGTCAAAGAACAAAGTGATACTAAAGTTAATAAGTAGCACTAATCATTTCCACAGATTAATAAACACCTAATTATAGATTTTAAATCTAATTCATTCGCTTCCTTACCTGTAAACTTTATACTTCCTCGTGAACTTAATTCAACTTCTGTCATGTCATCATTAATTTTTATACTTAATCTTTTTAGATCATAATTAGAGTAAGGCAAAAATTCATTCACCTTATTAAAAGTATCTTTATTGCTAGTTAAACTTAACTTCAAAGTAGAACTATCAATAATCTTCTTTGAGTGAATATCTAAACTACTAACATAGAAATTAGATTCTAGTTGGCTAGGTAAAATTCTTATAAACTCCTTTAGGTCAACTTCAATATTGGAAATTTTACAATTACCATTCAATGCCTTTAAAATATCTCGCCTAAAATGCGATAAACTTTTTGCAGGGTTTATTATCTCTATATATCCATCATGTAAGACAAACTCATTGATATAATACTCTTCGATTGTTGTTGTTTTTATATCACCAAATGGGGTTACGATCTCATTAGTCTTTTCATACTTGTAGATATGTTTAGCATTTATTCTTGAACCATTTACCTTACTAAGCATAAAACCAGAGCTTTTATCCTCTGTATATCTCATACTTATAAATAAACTCACAATTTCTTTTGTAGTTAGAGTAGTTTCAAGCGTAAAGAACGAGATACGTTGATTCATATTTAGTCCTTAGACTGCATCATATCGGTATAGATTGAGACAGCAGTCTTATAAATAAGTTTAGATAGTTTTTCCGCTTCATTCTTTTCTATTTGATTGGATGGTGTAACATTTAAACTTCCACGACTGTAGCGCTGAACAGTTTTAACTTGATATCTGAATCCTTTAGATTTGTCAGAATTGTCAAATTGAGCTTCTACTGTATAACAATCAGATTGATCTGCACCAATATTTGGTTGTAGCTCCCTTACTTTCCACACAATTTTATATATGTGGTACTTGTCACTAGGGAAACTATCATAGATCTTTGATGCAAGAAGCTCCTGACCAGAAAGTACTGCTTTTCTTACTTGACCAGTAAAGTCGCTTTCAGTCTCATCCTTGTTAGTTCCAATATTTTTAACATTAACGTTTACCACATCATAGACTTCATAGTTGTCCAATTGGATAAGCCTAGTAAAGAACTCTGTTCGTTCTTTGGTCGTTGCATGCTCGTAATCTATTTCTATTGGTATAACTGTCGTTTCTAATTGCTTTGAAATAGCGTTAACTAACTTACTCTTAACTAATTTACCTACATCTGTAGCTGGGAAACGTATGCTAGTTTCACCCGTACTCTTGTTCACCTCTATTTCAATGGTTCCTTTCTTACGAGTGCGCTGTCTCATAGGGGCTTTCGAGTAATCAATATCAACATAGTTTGCTTCTATGTTGAATTTAGTCGATGAGGAGCTAGTTAGATTTAAGCTCACTTCGTCGTCAGACATAACTTTTTTTACTTCGTTAAAAGCTTTTGTAATATTTCCTTTTGTACATTTTTCTGGTATCTCAGTCGTTGACAAGCTATCTCGTCGATCCCGATTCTCTAACAGGGTGCAAAGCTGTATATAGTCATAAAAATCAAACCTGACTTTTTGCACTATATCTAATAACTCATCCTTTGAGCTACTTTGCGATACCACAATACCTTTGTCCAAGAGGATAGAGGCAATGTGCTCCGCTTTAACCCTTTGAGCTACCAATCCATCTCTTATATTCTTGTCATTCATAAAGTACAGACGGTTGCCTACTTTCTTATTCTCTTTGTTCATTTACGTAGACCTATTTCGATAGCAGAAAATTGAGGCTGAGACTTTGCTATCGTCCCACCGACCAGAGAGCTTTTTAGTTCCTCAATGCGTTCATCTGAATACCCTAAATCACCAAAGTATTGGTTTATAGCGGTTTGAAGGTTTAGTACCCCAAAATCATTTTTATTTACTAGTTTGATTCGGACTGAGCCTTTTTCATTTAGTATCTGATAGTAAGATAGTGCATCTAGTAGATATACAAATTCATCCACCTCTTGCCCTTCTTTCATATAATAAATAACAAATCCAGCTTCACTCTTTTTAGTTGCGGCATGCTTGATAATTATCCACGGGGATGACAATGTTTCTATGGTTGCTGGCTCGCCGTACACACTATCAAAGTGGTTTTTGTTCAAGACTTCACTAGGGTGAAAGAAGCAATAACCTTCAGTATCAGGTAGAAGACCTTTACCTATCATTACTTGCATGTCGGTCACTACGCTGAAAAGCTCGACAATTTTCTTAGGACTACAGATAAATATTTTGTTTGTATCTTCAAGATGGTTCACTTTAGCTTCGTTGATACTTCTGACAATTTCATCGAAATTTCCATCGTATCCTCCGCAATGATTATAAACAAACAGCATGCCACTAATTGAGTGGCTATCTTCAGGCTTATAGAGGTCTTGCCAATTTGGGTTATAACCAGTGCAATTAGTTGCATAAGAAAGAGACTCAATAGCACCATGTATCTGCCCCTTGGTTATAGAGCCTTTCTTGTAACTTTTGAGGTCAGTGTTTATGTACTTCATTTCATTGTCATAAGGATCACGATAGTAAAAGACGCAATCAGAAGGGTGGTCTTTTTTATTACCGTGCTCTTCAGGAGTTACACACTCCCAGCTATGGTCTTCTACGACCTTACGTCGCCACTTTAAATATTGGAATAGTTCATCAGTGACAGCAGAAGCCATCTCTGCGATTTGCTTGGTTTCACTCATTTATACGAACCTTGACATAACAATACTCTAATTATGCGTCTGGTGGCGCATTCATACAATAAGGTAATTGATATATGGATGCTTTTCGTGACCTGCCTAGATTGTCAGCACTTAAAAGAGGCGATCCTACTCTACACAATCCGCCTGGCCTCTGTGATCTGATTGTTTTGGGAAAATGACTACTGCATCTATTTTGTACTTAGACGGACTTTATTTAACTCTCATAGGCTTGGGAATAACGTATCTAAGACAACTTTTAGCTTGGAAATGTGAATCGCTTTCCCATATCTATCGTACGTAATGCTTTGCTGTGCGTGTCCAAGTAGCTCTCCCGCAATAACTGATGAAACATCGGCATTTTTGAGTTCTGTTGCAAACGTGTGTCGGAATGAGTGAAAGTCATGCCCTTTGCCAAAGCCAAGCTTTAGTTTAAATCTACCAAACCATTTTGATGCAGCGCTTCCAAAGCCATCTCTTGAATCTTTTAGTTCAGGAAAAATACGACAGTGATTGACTGATTCAACGTATTCGATAAATCCTAAATCAAGAAGCTTTTGATGTATTGGTATAGTCCTTCGACTAAATGTGTTTTTAAGCTTTTGTCCCTCAAAACGTTCATCAATTCTTATAAGCCAAGTGCCATCTTGTTGGTAAATATCATCTTTGTATAGTTGGCAGAGTTCGTTCAGACGAGCACCAGTAAGACAACCGAGCAAAGGGAGCCAATAGTAATAGGGGTGTTTGTAAGTTTGTTTTGTATGAATATCTGTACTAAATATTCTAGCTAGATCTTTGTGACTATAAGCATTCTTTGCTTCGCTATCTTTTCGGGTTTTCTTGAACTTCATCCCTTTGAAGGGGTTGATGTCCGTTAGCTCCATTTGCACACACCACTCAAAAAAAGAAGAGGCCTTTTGAATATAGTCCTTTACGGATTCTTGACTAAGAGTCGGGCGCTTTAGCGTTTGATTGATTGTAAGGATGTCGCTGCTGGATTTGCCTTTGAACTGAGGCAATTTTTGCGCATTTACAGGGTATTGTGATAGAGAGTGTCGGACTTCTTCCGCTTCTAATCGTCTTATTTCAGTTATTTTTTGTTTGTTGATCAAAGAAAGGATAGTCGTGATTTTTGCTTGAGACATTTTCACCGCTTTGTCGCTGACAATACCGTGTTTTGAATCTACATAACGTTTTAGGCACGCAGTAGGACTTAACAGATTATTTTTGTTCCGATACTTCTGAGCATTCTGACCTTTTCGCAAGTTAACTTTGTTTCTATGAATCATTTCAAACGGAGTTTGGGTCAGGATTGATTGTCGAATACTTAACTCAATTCTGAGGGATTCGATTACAGCATGTTGCTTGTTACAAGCTCCGAGTGATTTTTTTACCTCGGAAGTGTCAGAAAACAGGTGACGGTAGCGTGGGGGAATTTGGAATCGGAACTGCCAAGTTCCATGTTTAGTTGTTTTTAGATAGCGCATGTTTAGTACCTATTTTTAGTACAAACAGCGATAAATTGAAGACCATGAAAACAAAAAGGGCGGTAAGTCAATAACTTACCGCCCTTTCCAAACGTTTGGTGGGCTGGGGTAAGTTGATCTTGATTTTTAAGTTATTGATTTTATTTAATATTTGTTGGTTTGATTTTTGTCTGTGTACCTTTCTGTGTACCTATATTAATTTGTTATCTCCAAAGTGAACCAAGTTTCTATCGAAAACATGATCTTAGGCCTGCAAACTTGACGAACCTTAAGTATATCTAACTCAGTATGTATAATGCCTTTCTATTTCCGTGAAATGAGATGTTGTGAGTAACTTTATTGATAAAACTGAAAATAATTCAATTGTGTTACTGCTGTGTTTGGAGATGTATGGAACTTTGTATAAATGAGTAAGTTATCTAAATTTAAGACTTTTTATACTCTAGAAGAAACTGCAGAGCGTGTATCTCAGTCACTTGGTGAGCCAGTATCTGTATCCGATATATGCCAATTTGGCCTTGATCATCATTTGACGATTTCTGCTAGGTTGATTAATCATGCACAAGTGCTGGTTGGGCGGTGCTTGCGTAGGGAATCGCCGGAAATTAAGTCATACCAAGTATCATATGATTTTTTAACGGAAGAACCATTGGACGAACCGTATGAGGTCTCTTTAGACGAAGAAGCTCTATATCTTGATAACAATATGTTTATTGTTTTTGGTGAGGTTATTCACTGTATCAATGATATATGGGATCTAGCTATGATTGGAAGAGAATCGCTTGCACTTGAGAACATTTACCAAAAAGAGAATGGTGGTCCAGAACCAATAGATTCGAACATGAGTGGGGTTTACCTTACGTATGAAAATTTAGTTCTTTCGTTACAAACTCCTCGTTTCCCTATTCCTTCAGAAGAGAACCGAATTGCTTTAGGTCAAAAGATAGATTCCATTCTTGCTCCTAAGGAACTCACTTTTGATGATGTCTTCGGAGATGATTTTGACCAGAGAATTGAATACTTCACTGCCCAAGAACAGGAAGAGTTAGCAGAGTTGGTTGATAGTGTTGTTGGTGCAGACAATGAACATCAGAGGTACAGAAATTCATCAACTCTTGATGAACATGACTATCAATTTGTTGTTCGAGCTGAGGAACTCACAAGATTCATTGAAGAGTTGAATAAAAAGCCAACTGAACAACCAACTGAACAACCGACAGAGGATAAGTCGTTAACAGTAAAGGAACGCAATACCTTACTGACATTCATTGGAGTACTACTCAAGGAGCAGGGTCTCAACCCTTCGACTAAGGGTATTACACCAGCAATAAGGTTAATGACAGAGACAGCTGGTACGCCGATCTCTGAAAATACAATTCGAAAAATTCTTAAACAAGTAAGCGAAATAACAGTCTGATAAAAGCTATCTGATTCATTACTTTTTAAAAACGCAATTGAGTTTTTACTTTTGCTCAATTGCGTTTCTTCACTCAGCATACCAACTAATCTCTTGGTCGTCCGATAAACGACTAAGAGATTTTTTAATGTCTAATAAAATTTTAAGACTGTCACAGGTGATTGATTACACAGGTATGTCACGCAGCAGTATTTATTTATTAATGTCACAAGGCAGTTTCCCTTTATCTATTTCACTTGGTGCAAGAGCTGTTGGATGGGTAGAAAGTGAGATCGAACTTTGGATTGATGAGCGTATTAAACAAAGCAGAAATAGTGGAGTGGCATATGAATGATGATAAATATTATGATCTTTGTATTGGTTATATACAATGTGTTCAATTCACTATCATTTTTTCTCAACTATTGATGGATTATGTTTATGGCTAAGAAGTTAAATCCAAATAAAAGCAAAATACATCGTAGTTATACTATGGAAGAAGTTGCTAATTTGTATTCAATAAATAAAAGAACTGTACGGAATTGGATTCAAGATGGCCTTCCTGTAATTAAAGAGAAAAAGCCTTTTTTAATATTAGGTACAGAGCTAAGAATATTTATTCGACAAAAGAATAAGTCCCGAAAAAGGAAGTGTAAGCCAAATGAGCTGTATTGCTTTCGCTGTAGAAAAGCTTCGCTGGTGGAAGCAACGTCTATTCATTTTTTGAGAGAGTCTCATGGGACTGGTCGAGTTTTTGGTACGTGTCTTGAGTGTGGAGTCAAAGTGCATAAGTTCTATAGTTTACGGAATGAAGAGGCTTTGACAGTCGCTCTGCATAAGGAAATTACCGATAGCACAAAAACACATAGTTTAGATGATTGTTCGTCTCTTAAACTTCCACATTGTACAGAGGAAATGAAATGAATAAGAAGTGTACAAATAATGTGCGAATTATCAAAGCGTATAGTTTGTTTTTAACAGAAGCGAAAAGGTTAAGTGAACACTCTGTGGATGCTGCATTGAAGTCTATAAATCGATTTGAAGAATATAATCAATTTAAAGATTTTAAACAGTTTCACTATCAACAAGCGGTAGGTTTTAAAAAATACCTATTGAAACAGAAAAATGTAACGACAGGCGAAATCTTAAGTAAAAAGACAATTAGTACTTCATTACAACAACTAAAGTCATTCTTTCAATGGCTGGTAATGCAAAACGAATACAAGAATAAAATTCAATATACAGATACTGAATATTTTAATTTATCAAAAAAAGATGCACGAATAGCAACGGCCAAGCGTAAAAAGGCCGTTGCTAAAATTGAACAAATTATTAGTGTGTTGGAAATAATGCCTTGTATTAGTAGTGTTGAATTACGGGATAGAGCATTAGTTGCATTTACATTGCTAACAGGTGCTCGTGATAGTGCGATTGCATCTATAAAGTTAAAGCATATAGATTTAAATGATAATAGCTTGTTTCAAGATGCAAGTGAGGTAAAAACCAAATTCAGTAAAACGTTCACAACATACTTTTTCCCTGTAGGAGATTTGCCATTACAGATTTTTTCTGACTGGGTTGAGTATTTAACTAATGAGCTCGAGTTTGGGCCTGAAGACCCTCTCTTTCCCAAAACAAAAGTTGAGAATGCACCGAGTCGTCAATTTGAAGCTATGGGATTAACGAAAGAGCATTGGACTACTGCTGGGCCAATCCGAAGAGTATTCAAACAGGCATTTCGCATGGCAGATTTACCGTACTTTAATCCACATAGTTTCAGAAACACTCTGGTGCAACTGGGTGAAGAGTTATGCCACAGCGCTGAAGAGTTTAAGGCATGGAGTCAAAATCTGGGACATGAAGGAGTATTAACCACTTTTTATAGCTATGGGGATGTTCCTGATTATAAGCAAGCTGCATTACTTCGTAAGTTAGGAAAGAAAGCTGAAAATGTTGCTCCTGATATGGAAGAGCAGTTTAAACAGTTCATGCAGTTCCAAGCGATGATGAAAGCATCATAGTTATTGTTAATATTATCGAGTAAGTCTGGTATCAAAAAACATTCGTATGTTGATACCAGCTTTTTTGTATCCAAATAGGTATCATAAAAATAGCATCGGATGAAAATGATACCTATATTTATTGATACTAGGTTATTTGATTCCAATTTTGAACAAGGAAAATACCAATGCGGATTTTTTCATACTGCCGAGTATCGACAACGGAGCAGTCCACGGAGAACCAGATAATTGCAATTCGACAGCGAGGGTATGAGGTTATTGAATCGCGAGTGGTATCTGAAACGGTATCTGGCTCAGTTGAGGCGATGAAGCGAGACAAATTTAAAATGCTTGTGGAGCATCAGCTTGAATCAGGCGATATGCTGGTGGTTCTAAAGTTAGACCGGCTGGGGCGGGATAACATCGATGTCCAAAAGACGATTTCCATGCTGGGGAAGAGGGGCATCAAAGTTGTTTGTTTAGACCTACCTGTTGCAGATTTGTCGAGCGCCGAAGGTAAATTGATGCTTCAAATGTTCTCTGCCTTTGCTGAGTTTGAGCGAAATCGAATTAGGGAACGGACCAAGGAAGGGTTAGAGCGAGCCAAAGCCGAGGGTAAAAAGCTTGGAAGACCAGCAGCTTATACTACCACGGATTCTGTTCAGGCAAAGAAAGCAGAGGGTTTGTCGCAAGCCAAAGTCGCAGAAGCGCTTGGTTTAGGGATAGCGACGGTAAAAAGACATTGGAATAAATAAGCGTAGGTATATATGGATGTTGGATTTTATTGAATACAATTCCCTTGGTATCTTTTACAAGATACTGAATGCGCTGAACAAAAAGTAGCCGAATGCATCACGTTTAGTAGTTGATGTAAATGAGATTAGAGCATACTTGGGTATAATAGTCTTAACCAAGATGAAGAGGCTTACCTCCTCAAAACATCAAAGAGAATTAATTATTAAATGAATACCGAACAACTGAAAAAACTTGAGAAAGATCTTTGGTCAGCCGCTGATAACCTTCGGGCAAATAGTGACTTAAAGTCAAGCGAATATGCAACACCAGTACTTGGTCTTATCTTCCTGAAGTTTGCAGACAATAAGTACTCGCTAGTTGAAAATGATATTGTCGCTGAACATGCAAAACTGAAAGGCTCTCGTCGTGAAAAGTCGCTGTCAGATATATCCATTGAGAAGTGTGGTTTCTATCTGCCAGAGCACTCCCGATACGATTACCTGCTGAATTTACCTGAAGAGCAGGACATCGATATCGCAATTAAAAAAGCGATGGAAGGTATTGAGGAGTATAAAGAGTCGCTCGAAGGGGTGTTACCCAAGGACGAGTACTTTGCGCTGACTCGAACCGATAGAACATTACCAGCACAACTACTCAAAACGTTCTCGGATATTCCACGTGATGCCACTGGCGATATCCTAGGTAAGATTTACGAGTTTTTCCTTGGCAAATTTGCTCTGGCTGAAGGGCAAGGTGGTGGTGTGTTCTATACTCCTACGTCAGTGGTGCGATTGATGGTTGAGATTATCGAACCATACAAGGGAACTGTATATGATCCGGCTTGTGGTTCAGCTGGTATGTTTGTTCAGTCTCAACAGTTTATTCAAGATCATCGTACCGAGCTTGAAGCGCTTGGAGAGAGCTATGATGAAAACCAGTTGTTTGTTTATGGACAGGAAAAAACCTTAGACACCGTCAAGCTAGCAAAAATGAATATCGCGGTAAATGGGCTTCGTGGTGATATTAAGCAAGCCAACAGCTACAAAGAGAACCCCTTCGATTCATACTGCAAGTTTGACTATGTTCTCGCTAATCCTCCATTTAATGTCGATGACGTGCCACTGGCCGATGTAGAGGAAGACATCCGTTTTAATGAATTTGGTCTTCCAAAGAAGAAAACCAAAGCCAAGAAAAAGGATGAGGGGAAAGAGACGATTCCTAATGCAAACTATCTGTGGATTAACCTGTTTGCCACCTCACTAAAAGACAAAGGTCGTGCGGCACTGGTGATGGCCAACTCAGCTTCTGATGCACGTCATTCTGAAGCTGAGATCCGCCAACGCCTGATTGAAGAAAACCTTATCTACGGCATGCTCACCCTGCCGTCGAATATGTTCTACACGGTCACGCTACCTGCCACACTTTGGTTCTTCGACCATGATAAGCAAGATGATCGAATTTTATTTATCGATGCTCGCAATGTGTTTACTCAGATAGACCGAGCCCACCGCGAATTTAGCCCAGAGCAAATCAGCAACCTGGCTATTATCAGCAAACTTCACAAAGGAAAACGCCGCGAATTTGTACACCTTATTGATAGATACTTTGCAAAAGGCATGGCACTGCTGGCAGAAAATAGGGCGCAAGTTGGGCCTGTAAGCGAGCAAATTCTTGATGTGTTGGACGATGCTGAAGGCAAGTTAGCTGTAGGCGAGTTGATGAAGCAGTGGTCTGTTCTCACCCAGCTACAAGCTAACCACAAAGCTTATACAACACTGGTGGAAGGAAAGTTTGCAGATAAAGGCAAAGTTGATGAACTCAATACCGCTCAACATCAGCTACAGCAGCACTTTGAACCTTTCTTTAAAGCACTCCACCTAGGTCTGAAACAGCTCGACAAAACCGTGCGCAAGCATGAAAAGGCCAAGGATGAAAAAGCCATAGCTAAAGGCAAACGAGCAACAACAGATCGCCAAACCAAGCAGCTAAAAATGGCCCTAGAACAATTGCACAAAGAGGTTAAGAGCGCTGAAATTTACTTTAAACACATTCATTGGCTGCAAGAGCGCTTCCCTAGGGCGGAGTATGAAGATGTCACCGGGCTATGTAAGTTAGCAACGCCAGAAGATGTTAAAGAACAAGACTATTCGTTAAACCCTGGTCGCTATGTAGGTGTCGTGATTGAAGAGGACGGAAAGACCGAGGAAGAGTTCGTATCCGAGCTAATTGGTTTGCAGGACAAGCTTTCTAAGCTTTCAAAAGAGTCTAGTGACATCGAGTCAACCATTGAGAAAAACATTGCAGCCTTAACAGGTGAAGTATGATTGGGTTTCGTGAGAAAAAACTTGGCGAAGTTGTGACCTTTCAAAGAGGGTTCGACATTACTAAAAAAGAACAGACAGATGGTGACGTTCCAATCATCTCCTCTTCAGGTATAAGCAGCTATCACAACAAACATAAGGTTGAAGGACCTGGAGTAATTATAGGCAGAAAAGGAACCCTTGGAACAGTCCATTACTATCCAGATAACTTCTGGCCGCATGACACAACACTTTGGGTTAAAGACTTCAAGGGGAACAACCCTAGATTTATTTACTACTTCCTACAAACACTAAATCTTGAGAATTTTGACACAGGTTCTTCAAACCCAACTTTAAATCGGAACCACATTCACAAGATCAAGGTTTTGTTTCCGGAAAAACCTATTCAAGACAAAATAGCAGCTGTCCTATCAGCATATGATGACCTAGTTGAAAGTAATAAAAAACGTATTGAAGCCCTTGAAAATGTAGCTGATGAGATCTACCGGGAGTGGTTTGTTCGTTTCCGATTTCCAGGTTACCAAGATGCTGAGTTTGAAAAAGGACGCCCCAAGAATTGGGCGCTTAGCAAGGTTAAAGATCTTGTACCTAGTACGGGGTTAGAAACAGGGAAAAGGCCAAAAGGTGGAGCACAATCCGAAGGAGTAGTGAGCATAGGGGCAGAAAATGTCTTGGGCCTAGCAAAATACAAATTCAACAAAGAGAAGTATGTACCAGTTAGCTTTTTTGAAACTATGAAACAAGGAGTTCTTCAGTCAAAGGATGTCCTTTTCTATAAGGATGGAGCAGAAATAGGCAGAGTAACTTTGTTTCAGGATGGATTTCCACACAATAAAGCATGCATTAATGAACATGTTTTTATTTTGCGTAGCCACTCTGGGCTTTACCAATATTTCTTGTACTTTTATTTTTCGCAGAAAGAAGTTAATGAATACATCCACCTGATAAATAAAAATGCCGCTCAACCCGGAATAAACAGAAATGAGTTAATGAGCGTTCCTGTGTTTACTCCAAATATAAAACTCGTTAAAAAATTTAACGCTTCGGTTGAGCCGATCATCAAAGCTGCTTTCAGTATTGCTAAGTCGAATGTATGTATTGAAGACACTAAGAACACGCTCTTAAAGAGGTTGGTTTCAGGCCGGTTATCTTTAGAACAATTGAATATTCAACTCCCGCTAAGCATGAAGGATACGACCGAAGCAGACGTAACGGAGTAAGCAAGGAAGACAAATGGTTAAAGGCAAGGTTAAGAACGTAATTAGCGAAGATGATATAGAGCAGCAGCTACTACAGCAGCTTCAACACGTGCATGGCTTTGATGTACTGAATTGCTTCACTGCTAAGTCAGATGAGCTTAATGATGGATCAAATCGCACTGATAAACGTGATGTCGTGCTCGCTGATCGATTGCGAGAAGCCTGCATCGATCTTAACCCTGCCATACCTGTTCATATTATCGATGAGCAGGTGATCCCCAAGATAACTGATCGCCGAACAGCGATGAATTCGACTGCTGCTAACCGCGAACTTGACGGCTACATCCGTGATGGTGTACCAGTAGAGTTTGATGACAAAAATGGCAGAAAGCAGAAAGAAACTGCCAGGCTAATCGACTTTAACCAACCTTCGCCCAAAGCTAAACGAAATCACTATTTGGCAGTGTCTCAACTGTGGATTAAATCTTCGGTTCAGGCTCCACACGCGGCCTATCGCAGACCGGATGTGATCCTTTATGTAAATGGCCTACCACTGGTCTTCATTGAACTTAAGAACTCCAATGTTAAATTACGCTCGGCTTTTGATGACAACCTAAAAAGCTACAAGCACGATATTCCTCAGCTGTTCCTCTGCAATGCTTTTTGCATGCTTTCAAATGCGATTGAAACCAAAGTGGGTAGCTTTACTGCCGGTTGGGAGCACTTCTTCAACTGGCTGCGAGTCAACAGTGAGAAAGAGAAAATCAACCGTCAAAAAGTACGTGATGAGGGGCTGAGTGTTGAAAGAGCGATTAACGGTCTGCTCGCTCCCTCAAAGCTACTTGATTACATCGAGAACTTTATTCTTTTTCACAAAGAAAGAACTAAGATTGTCGCTCAGAACCACCAGTTTATGGGGGTTAATCAAGCCTTTGAGCGCTTCCTTAAACGTGAAGAATTAGATGGTAAGCTAGGTATCTTCTGGCATACCCAAGGCTCGGGCAAGAGCTTCTCAATGGTGTTCTATGTTCGAAAGATCTTCCGCAAGGTAACCGGCAACTTTAGCTTCGTTGTTGTTACAGACCGCCAAGATCTGGATGGCCAGATCTACCGCAACTTTCTTAATTCTGGTGTGGTTAAAGAGAAGGATGCCGCCCAGCCTTCGGATTCTGGTGAGTTACGTAACTTTCTGGGGCAAAACAAGAAAGTCGTCTTTACGCTAATTCAGAAGTTCCGTTACGACAAAGGTAAGCAGTACCCCAAGCTGTTTGACCCAGATAAAGAAAAACGTGAAGTAGTGGTTATTGTTGATGAAGCACACCGAACTCAATACAAATCGCTTGCTGAAAATATGCGAGCAGGCCTCAAAGGCGCTCATTTCCTTGCTTTCTCAGGCACCCCGTTGCTCGGCAAAAAGTACAAAAACAAAACCGTTATCGGAAAAACCGAGGAATGGTTTGGCGGTTATGTTTCTGAATATACCTTCCAAGATGCCGCAGATGATGGAGCAACAGTACCGCTTTATTACGAAAAGCGCGTCCCAGAAGTATTAATACAGAATGATGATCTTAGTGATGAGTTTTATGAGTTACTTGAGGATGAAGGTCTAGATGATGCTCAACAACAAAAGTTAGAGAGAAAATTTTCCAATGAGATGCAGGTCATTGTTCGAGATGATCGCTTAGAAACTATAGCCAAAGATATCGTTTATCACTTCCCTCGCCGAGGTTACCTAGGTAAAGGTATGGTAGTGTCGCTGGACAAGTTCACTGCGGTGAAGATGTACGACAAAGTTCAGCAGTATTGGAAGGCCGAGATTAAGCTCCTGCGTGGGTTAATCAAAAAATCCACCAGCGATGTAGAAAAAGCGCGATTTAAGAAGATTGTTGATTACATGCGCTCTGTTGAAATGGCGGTTGTAGTCAGTGATCCGCGTGCAGATGTAGAGAAGTTTACTAAGGCTGGTTTGGATATCAAGCCACATATCGCACGCCTTGAACAGCTAGATGAAAACGGCCACGACATCGAATACAACTTTAAAGATCCAGAACATCCTCTCCAGCTCGTGTTCGTATGTGCCATGTGGCTGACAGGTTTTGACGCGCCTACTGTATCAACCCTGTATCTTGATAAGCCGATGAAGGACCATACTTTGATGCAGACGATTGCGAGGGCTAACCGCGTGGCATCGCATCGCATCAAGGGCTATAGCGGAGACTTTATTGAGAAGAAAAACGGTGAAATTGTCGATTACTATAACGTATTCCGCAGTATGAAGAAGGCGCTTCGTGATTATGCTCAAGGTGAGGATGAGCCAGGAGAAGAAGGCGAAGCGCACCCTGTTCAAGAGAAGGCTGAGCTCTTCACCTTGCTAGATGACGCGATTAAGCAGGCCGATAGCTGGTGTAAGGAAAGAAATATCAACCTGCATGCTATTGCAGACGAAGATAATGTTTTTAAGAACATTGCCCTGTTTGAAGATTATGCCGATACGCTTCTTTCAAAAGACGAGTGGCGAAAAACCTTCTATGTGTATGACAACACTGTATCTTCGCTGTATGAGGCATGTAAGCCGGAGGTTCTAAGTCAGCAGCGCCGTCCTTTGATAGCAGTAATTCAATACTTGAGAGGGGTGGTCGACGCTCATATTGAGCAAGTGGATGTGGACGAGCTATCTCAAAAAATAGCCGAGTTACTCGATGAAAGCGTGGTTGTTGATAACGATGAGAAGTTTGCGGCTAAAGAGCATAAGGCTAGCTATGAGATTATACAAAAAGGCAAAACCTGGGATCTGAGCAAACTCAACTTTGAAAAGCTGAAAGAGGAGTTTCAGGAGGCTAAACATAAGCATGTAGAGATCGCCGAACTAAAAGCCTTCATTGAAGACAAGCTCCGCAAGATGATGGAGCAGAACTTTACCCGTACAGACTTTGCGGAAAAACTACAGGAAATCGTTGAGCGTTATAACTCCGGAGGCTCATCGACCGAAAACTACTTCGATGATTTAATGAAGTTCGCCGAAAGCATGAAGGAAGAGGATGAGCGCCATGCTCGAGAAGGCCTGACAGAAGACGAGCTCGAACTGTTCGACTTACTGAAAAAAGACAAGCTTACTAAGAATGAAGAGCAAAAAGTTAAGCTCGCCGCCAAGCATTTGATTTTGCGCTTACTCGATGGCCATCCCAAGGTACTTGTCCAAGACTGGTGGAAAGATGGTCAAACTCAGCTTCAGGTAAAGAATGCGATTGAAGAGGTCTTGGACGAAGACCTACCGGATAGCTACGGGCGAATCGATTTCAAAGACAAGTGCGATAAAGTCTATGACTTGGTTGTTGATTTTGCAGCCAACAAGAAGAAATGGGTGGCTTAATTTGAAAGATTCATCTGGGCAAAGTATTGCTATACGTTGCCCTGCATAGTAGAAAAAGTGAGATAGAGTATTTGATTTCTCGGTTTAACTATATAACCTTCAAGTGCTTAGCTCCAGTCACGGAGAGGCAGCCTTTAGCTGCCTCTTCAATATGCTCACCCCACCAGCACATCATCGGTCGACGACGTTCTAGGTAGTCTGTTCGGTTATAGGCGCTACGAACCTGATTATCATCAACGTGAGCTAAAGCTGATTCAATTAAGTCAGACTCAAAACCCTGCTCATTGAGTGTAGTACTTGCGAGAGAACGCAGACCATGGCTAACGAGTCTTCCGGCGAAACCCATACGCTTGAGTGCCATATTTGCTGTTTGGCTATTGCATGGTTTCTTAGGGTCTCTGTCAGAAGGGAATATAAATTCTCGATGTCCACTTATAGGTTTTATTACCTCAAGCAATTCAAGCATCTGCTCGGTGAGCGGAATACGATGCTCTCGGCGTTTCTTCATTCGTTCTGGTGGGATTGTCCAGACCTTCTCAACTAAATCAATTTCTTCCCATCTTGCACCAGAGGCTTCACTTGGCCGTGTCATAGTATGAAGCTGCCACTCGATTAAGCATCGGGTGGTGCGTTTGATGCTGGCGTTAGCTATGGCTGACATGAGTTCAGGAAGCTCAGTCGGAGTAAGCGCAGCCATGTTCTCTTTCTTGGGCTTTTTGAAGGCGGCTTTAATACCTGTCAGCGGGTTGGCATGGATGAGACCACAGTTCGTGGCAAAATTCATTATCTCATTCAGACGTTGAGCGAGCCGTTTTACGGTTTCCAAGCTGCCTTTTGCTTCGATAGGTTTCAGTAGCTCAATTACTTGTGGTGCTGTGATTTCTCTTACTGGTATTGCTCCCAAGCGAGCAAAAATGTGCAGCTCCAGAGAGCGCCAGATATCAACGGCGTAATCTGCGGTCACATCCCCTTTTTTGATTTCAAACCATTCGCTAGCGACATTGAAGAAAGTGTGCTGGTGGATAGCCTTGTGCTCTTGCTGTTCCTGCTTACGCTTTTCTTGTGGGTCGATACCCTCTGCCAGAAGTTCTTTGGCTTCCAATGCCGCTTTGCGAGCTTTTGCTAAGGGAAGGTCTGGGTATTTACCTAGGCTCAAATTAGCACGCTTTCGGCTATTGGGGCGGTAGTAGTTTAAAATCCAATGCTTGGAGTCGTTCGGTTTCACTCTTAAGCGAAGGCCATCACCATCAAAAAGGTTGTATTCCTTCTCTTGTGGCTTAGCTGCTTTGATTTCCTTGTCGGTCAGTCTAGTTGTAGTTTTTGCCATTATGGGTACACCAAATTAACGAACTTTAGGTAGTGTACCCACGGATGTACCCATAATGCAAAGAAGTCATTGGATGTTAAAGAACGCTAGTAGATGCTAAGTAGTTGATTTTACGTTGTTGCGGGCAATAAAAAAAGACGCCCTAGGACGTCTTAATTCATTGAATTGGTGGAGCTGGCGGGAGTTGAACCCGCGTCCGAAAACCGTTCATCATTGGTACTACATGCTTAGTCGATCTTTAATTTCGCCACCCACCTGCGAACCGACACGCTAATGAATGACTAGCCTGAATTAAAATTCGCCGTTCATCTCTCAGGCGGGAGAATCCGGGCTAGCGCGTTTGGGTTTGATCCCTCGTTATTCCCCGTCTTACGTGCGGAAGCTAGGGCGAGAGAGCTCTGAGCAGGTTATTAAGCTGCTAGTGCGTAGTTTTCGTCGTTTGCGACTTATTTTTTTGCGGTTTGTTAACGAGGCCTACCGCACCTCGGCATGCACCTCAGACTTCTGAATTCCCGTCGAATCCTAAATCAGCCCCAGGTAATATTCGCATAGTAACAGAAAAGCATTGGCTGTCCAGTACTATGCGTTTAAGTGGTCAAGATTAACGCAGTGTACTCTTCATTACGCGTGCTTTCTCTCTTGCCCAGTCTTTTTCTTTTAAATCCGTACGTTTATCGTGCAGCTTTTTACCTTTTGCTACGCCAATTTTTAGTTTCACCCAAGAGCGAGACCAGTACAGAGAGAGGGCCGTTAATGTCATACCTTCACGGTTCACACGTCCGAATAGGTTGTCTAGTTCACGACGACTCATTAGTAGTTTACGCACACGTGTGGGGTTCGCCACAACGTGTGTCGATGCCTGATTTAAAGGAGTGATTGTCATGCCACTCACAAAGGCTTCACCGTCACGCATAAATACGTAACTTTCAGAAATATTGGCTTTACCTTGGCGAAGGGCTTTCACTTCCCAACCTTGGAGCTCCAAGCCAGCTTCGATTTCATCATCGATGAAATACTCGTGGCGAGCTTTTTTATTCAGCGCGATAGTATTGCTACCCGCTTTTTGTTTCGTTTTTTTCTTTGCCATAATAGCGACATTATACGGGTTGGATATCGGATAGGAAATCCTTTTATTTGCGCAATCGTGGAATAAAAGTAAAATTGGCAGGAGCTTTAAATCTGTACATGTATCGATAGGAGTATGTATGAAGCAAGTCAGCCGTTCTGCGCTTGTGTCTTTTAGTGCTGAACAGATGTTCAATCTGGTTAACGATGTTGCTAAATACCCTGAGTTTCTGCCTGGTTGCTCGGGCTCTAGAATCATTGAGTCTTCGGGTAATGGTATGGTGGCTTCTGTCGATGTGGCGAAGGCTGGTATCAGCAAAACGTTTACTACTTCAAATGAGCTGATCCCAGGCCAAGCAATTATGATGAACTTGGTGGATGGTCCGTTTAAGACATTGCGTGGTGGTTGGATTTTTACCGCGCTAGATGAGCAAGCTTGCAAGGTTGAGCTAAAGCTTGAGTTTGAATTCTCAAGTAAAATGATTGAGATGGCCTTCGGTAAGGTTTTTAACGAGCTTACCAGTAACATGGTAAATGCATTCACTAAACGCGCAAAACAGGTCTACGAGTGTTATGAGTATTGAGTCAGATATGATTCACGTAGAGGTTGTCTATGCTCTTCCTCATGAACAGCGTGTATTTAATTTAGTGGTGAATAATCACGCAACGGTAGAAGAGATCATTCGACAATCTGGCGTGTTAGAGTTATACCCTGAAATTGATTTATCTAAGAATAAAGTGGGTGTGTTTAGTCGTAATGTGAAGTTAGATGCGACCGTTCGAGATCGAGATCGAATAGAGATATATCGTCCGTTACTCGCAGACCCGAAAGAGATTCGTCGTAAGCGGGCGGAGCAGGCTAAAGCCGAGGGGAATGCAGACCCAGTCACCGGTGGTAAGCCTAGCTCTGTACGTAAGAATAAGTAGACTTGATATCAATCCCAATGGATGGCGTCATTGATTCAAAGTGTGATTGCGCGATATCTAGATAATAAAAAACCTCTCATGTGAGAGGTTTTTTGCAAAAGTCGTTTACTGAATCTGTTCGTAAAAAGCGTCACTTTTTGGGAAGTCACCACTGATATCTGCGAGTGTGCCTTGATCGTTAAAGTTAACGATCAGGTCTTTTTGCACTGGATCACCGTGACCAGGAGTATGGTGATAAATGTAGTACCAAGTGTTTGGGTAGCCGTTTTCAATAAGCATTGGCGACCCTAGTACGAAGCGAACCTGTGCTTTAGTCATCCCAAACTTTAATTTATCTACCGCACTTTGTTCTACATAGTTGCCTTGGTTGATATCAATGCGATAAACCAGTTTTTCCAATACCGAACATCCTGTCAGCAATGTCATTGCTAATGGTACGGCAACTAACCACTTCTTTAATTGCATAATAATTTCTTAGTAACCTTTAAAATACTGCGCTGATAATAAACAAGCTCGACGCAGATGTAAAAAGCTATGCGTCGTATGATAGGAAATCTGACAACGAATTTTGAGTTGAGTTGCATTTATTGATTCTCTCACATGTATGTTTATGTCGATGAGCGATTTTATATCCAGTTTAAGCGGTAACTAATGACAAATAGCCAAGTTATTGAGCTATGGGGTGGCACTGACCATTATTTCGAAAGGGAATCAGAACCCAAGCACTTTGATATGGGGGAGGTAGAGTCACGGAGTAGTGTTCGTGACTCTATCTTTGAAAGAGCATGGCTAAGCGGCGATGAGGAGCTCTTTGGCGTTTGCAAGGGTAGAATCTGTAATTTGGCTACCTCCAAGTAGGCGAGCTAATTCTGCCACACGTTGTTGTTCATCTAATGCGTGCATTTGTGTTTCGGTTTGGCCAGCTTTTGTTTGTTTAGCCACGAACATTTGTTGATGGCCACAACCTGCCACTTGAGGGAGGTGAGTGACACACAATACCTGAGTAGACTCGCCAAGCTTGCGTAGCATTTTGCCGACTACAGCTGCTGTTGGACCACTAATACCGACATCCACCTCATCGAAGATCAAGCTTGGTGTATCCACTTTCTGAGCGGTAATCACTTGGATAGCTAATGAGATGCGTGATAGCTCACCGCCTGACGCAACTTTTGCTATAGGTTGCAATGGCTGTCCTGGGTTGGTCGATACTAAGAAGCACACACTGTCCATGCCAAGTGGTGATGGGTGCGTGTTTTCATTGCTGACTTCGATATTGAATACCGCTTTTTCCATGCTCAATTCGTGCATGCTTTGCGTGATCAGCTTATTCAGCTCTTTAGCGTAACGGCTGCGTGATTTGTGTAGTTTTTCTGCTTGGTTTAGGAAGCTTTGGTACTTTTGTTCCACTTCTTGCGCGAGTTCATCTAAACGTTCATCAGAGCAATCTAACGCTTCTACTTGGGCCAGAAGATCTTGGTGATGTTGGTATAGCTCTTCTGGCATCACGTGGTGTTTGCGAGCAACAGACATCACTTTAGAAAAACGTTCTTCTACATAAGCCATACGAGCAGGATCCACATCGATGCCATCTAGATAACTGCGTAATTCGTTCTTCGTTTCTTCTAGTTGAATCATCGCTTCTGACAACATGTTGGGTAGCTCAGATAGCTTTTCATCTAACTCTGCTAGTTGAATTAGGGAGTGATTGGCCGATTGCAAAATACCAAGCGCATTGACTTCTTCACCTTCGTAAATAAGTTCGATGGCTTGCTGACAGGTAGTGGCGAGTTCACCACTATTGGATAGTCGTTTGTGCTCTTGCTCGAGCTCTGCAAATTCTTCTTCACCTAGCGATAACTCATTTAGTTCTTTGATTTGGTATTCAAGCAACTGTTTTTGCGCCTGGTTTTGCTGGCTATTTTCTTTTAGTTGCTTGAGGTTATTGTCTGCCTGACGCCAATGCTGGTAAGCACTTCGTGTGCTTTTTAGTAGGTTTAGATGACCTGCATATTGGTCGAGCATGGCCATTTGGTGTTCGTTTTTCATCAATTGATGATGAGCGTGTTGCCCATGGATATTGATCAGCAGTTGCCCTAGAGATTTGAGTTGTGATAGTGGGACAGGACTGCCATTAATGAAGGCTCTTGAGCGACCTTCTTTTGTGATGATGCGACGCAAAATACATTCACTGCCATCAAGCAGATCGTTATCTTCTAGCCAACGCGTTGCATGTAGGTTGTTGTCCAGTAAAAAAGCGGCACTAACTTCGGTTTTTTCTTCACCTTGTCGAACCATGCCAGCTTCGGCTCGTCCGCCTAAGCAGAGCCCAAGTGCATCGATAGCAATGGATTTACCCGCGCCTGTTTCGCCTGTGATGGTGGTCATGCCCTTAGACAGCTCGAGTTGTAAAGACTTAACAATCGCAAAATTATTAACACTTAGATGAGCCAGCATTTTTATTTACCTGTATAACTGAACAATACTGTATAAGAGAACAGTATATACTGTTTCTTTATACAGTAAAGACAGGTGAGAAAAAATTTCTGTGTGGGGTGCTTTTTTGTGATGAAGTGGGAAAAATGAGCCGAAGTGATTACAACGACTCATTAAAATTGAACAGGTTACGGACGAGTTGGGTTAATCGTGAGCGGCTCTAATGTGACTACTGCATTCACACCAGCACCTGGATGATCCACGTATGATGTGTCTTGCATTAGTGTGTAGTAAACGTCGACGAAGTCATCATCATTCGTTAGGACGCCGTCAGGGATCGTGTCGATGATCTTATTAGTGATTTGCGGAATAATCGCGTAAGCCTGAACTTCTGGATCTGGAATCGCTTTCAGCACTTCTCCAGCAACTTGAACGAGGAGTTTTGCCAACTGTTTATAGTCTGTACCATCATCTTGTTCCATGAGCACGATATCTGCAGCGCCCCAGCGGTAACGAGACCAGTGAATAATGATCTGATTCGGGTAGTAATCTTGGTTATCGTAGTCTAAGTATGGAAGCTCCACTAAATCGAGAGTCGGTTCATCACGACTTGGATTGACGCCCGTTACGATAGCGTAGATTTCTGCCTTGCCAGAGATCCAAGGTTCTTTGTCATCGGCTAGACGGATCTTTTTCAACTGCGTTGTTTGAATTGGAGCCGCTTCGCCCACTGTGCTACTTGACAATAGCGGTGCATTTTGGCGTTGTTCATCAGCAACGTATGGTTGAACTAAAGCTGGCTGACCGAGTTTTTTCATCTCAGCTTGCATAGCTTGCAAGCCTGCTTTTAGCTCAGCAGAGCTGTTGTTATCAACAACGAGTACAGGTACATCTGGGAGTTGGTAAACATCGAGTTGATGGATGTTGCCATACACATCAAATGCTTCGATATATTGCCAATTCTCATCATCACCACTTGGTTCAAATGCAAATAATGGCTCGACCTCGCCACTTTGCCATGCTGTTATCATGCTCTCATTCGCTAAACGAACTTCCAGCAACTGATCTGAGTATTCAGAAATACCTTTCCAGCTACGAATTTGAGTGTCAGCTTGTACAAGCTGATGGCTAAACTCGGAGTTGGGGTTTTGTTGAACAAATGCTGATACAGAGACGCTAGTCTGTTGTGGAGTAATATCTCTTCTCAACATGGGTTCAATGGCAGCATAGTTCTCACTCAATTGTTGAGCGAGGGCACGCTTCGTCTTAGTGATATCTTCCGCTTTTGCGTTGGATACACTGTTGACTTGCGTTTCCTCTGATTGGCAGCCAATAAGTGCTAATGTACTGAGAACAGACAGAATGATGGTTTTCTTCATAATATGTCCTTTATTGATTTTATGAAATAGAGTTAATACTCTATTCATGGTGAGAATATCACCGGACATAGATCATTGAATTTGCTTTTCGATCTTTTGTGTAAACTTTGCCCACAGGATCAAAATTTATAAACTTCTCTTTAATGACAGCAAATATCGTGTCGCCTCACTACTTTGTGTCTATTTCTTGTCTAAGAAAGCCAAAAGCCAGTGGCAATTAAGCTGCTGGCTTTTTTATTGAAGTTATTGCCCTGAGTAACAAGTGTTAGAACAATTTACTAGACCAACCAAGCTTGTTACGTAAAACGTGATAGTAGCTGTAGTCTTTGGGATGGATGAGTTTGAGCACATTTGGACTTTGATAGATGTGGATTTCGTCTCCTGGAGAAACAGGGAGAGACACTTGTCCATCACAGCTAACTTCTTGTGTTCCTCGGTTCTCTGGTGACACCACCAATTTAATTCGACGCTTTCCATCAACCACCAAAGGTCGACTCGACAAGGTATGAGGGAACATTGGCACGAGTGAAATGGCATTCAAGCTCGGCGAAAGAATTGGACCGCCGCCAGAAAGCGAATATGCAGTTGAGCCCGTTGGTGTGGAGACAATCAAACCATCGGCTCGTAAAGAGAAGGCGAAGCTTTCATCGATGTACACTTCAAATTCAATCATATGGGCAATTTGCCCTGGGTGAAGTACAGCTTCATTTAGCGCAGCGTTGTGGCTTTTAATTTGCCCGTGACGGTGTACTTCCGCTTCTAAGAGAAAGCGCTCTTCTTCAATATACTCACCGTCGAGTACCGCTTGCAGAGACGCTTGGAACTCGTCTGGGTTTAAGTCAGTTAAGAAGCCCAGGTTTCCACGGTTCACCCCTATGACTGGAACATCAAATCGGGATAAAATTCTTGCCGCGCCTAGCATGTTGCCATCCCCACCAACCACAATGGCTAGATCGGCATTTTTTCCCAGTTCAACTAAACTGGCAAATTGACTCTGCGGGATATCATCCAGTATTGCGGCAAGGCGATCGTCAATAAATACTTTATAGCCTTCAGAGGTCAGCCATTGGTACAACTCTTTATGAGTTTGAATTGCTTGTTGATCTCTTGGTTTTCCGATAATCGCGATCACGTTACATGGATTTTTCATAGCATTTCCGCATTAAAGAGGCTTGAATCAGGAATCTTCATCCCCATAATAATGGCAAGTCACCTAAATATGCGAATTTTTATGTGGTTAAAGCCCACAAAAACGCGCATGGCTTTAAGGGCATTATGTTGAATTCTGGAGATATCATGAGCAACGAAGAAAACAAAGTTACAGAAGAAGAGCTTGATCAAATCATCGAAGAGGCTGAAAAAGTAGAAGCTGAAGCACAAGAAGTTGAAGCTGAGCTTGAAGAAATTGGTGATGAGACAGACGCTAAGATTGCTCAACTAGAAGCGGCACTATTGTCTAGCGAGGCAAAAGTAAAAGAGCAGCAAGATGCGGTGTTGCGTTCTAAAGCTGAAGTAGAAAACATGCGTCGTCGTACCGAGCAAGAAATCGATAAAGCACGTAAGTTTGCGTTGAACAAGTTTGCCGAAGAGTTGCTTCCTGTTATTGATAACCTAGAGCGTGCAATTCAAGCGGCAGATACAGAGAATGAAACGGTTAAGCCGTTCCTAGAAGGTGTTGAGTTAACACACAAAACGTTTGTCGACGTTGTGGCGAAATTTGGCTTGAAAGCAATCAACCCTGAAGGTGAAGCATTTAACCCAGAGTTCCATCAAGCGATGTCGATTCAGGAAAGCCCAGATCATGAATCAAACACAGTTATGTTTGTTATGCAAAAAGGCTACGAACTAAACGGCCGTGTGATTCGTCCGGCAATGGTAATGGTTGCTAAATAACCTTAACTGCCTGTTTTCAAATATAAAGCGCCCATCATTTTTTGATGGGCGCTTTTTTGTTTTAAACGTAAGTTGTTGTAATGAGCTTCATTGTATATCGATAAAATGGAAGTTTGATCCCCTTCATGTTTTTTCTTATTGGTTAATTATTTTCCTATAGGAGATTTCTTCTCATCTCACTGCGTGTTTATGAACGAAGAGGGCTATAAGTAATTGTAATCATTCGTTGTGTGAATGTTTGTCCTGCATAGGAATGTAAATATAGTCATTTTTTCTACAACAATTCCGTTAACAAATATGTAAATTATCACTTTATTTTGTAACCTTCGTGTGTATGATTTGCGACTAATGCTTTAAAAGTAAGCATATATAACTACAAAGATGTAAATAGCAAACACAACATATCGGAGATTTATAATGGATAAATCGCTTTCTAGTAAGATTTTTATAGGCTTGTTTGCCGGCCTTGTGCTCGGAACAGCAATTCAGTACTTATTTAGCGGTATTGCGATTTTTGATACATACCTACTTGGAGCAGCAGAAGGCGTTGGCGGCATGTTTGTCTCGCTGATCAAATTGCTTGTTGTTCCTTTAGTTTACGTTTCAATCGTATGCGGCATTGTTGACTTGAAAGACATCAGTGCATTTGGTCGTCTTGGTGGAAAAACCTTTACCCTTTACATTCTTAACACCATCATTGCGATTACGGCGGCTTTGACTGTCGGCTTGATCTTCCAGCCAGGAGCGGGCGCTAATCTGGCAGGAACGGTATCTGAGGCCGTACAGCTGACGACGACAGAAACGCCGGACATTTTCTCTCTAGTTGTTAACATTGTTCCTAGCAACCCAGTACAAGCGTTTGCTAACGGCGACATGCTGCAAATCATCTTCATGGCAATTCTGACAGGTCTTGCAATTCAAGCTTTGGATTCTCGTGGTGGTCCTGCCATCCGCACGTTCAAAATGGCAAATGAAATCATGATGAAACTGGTTGGGTTAGTGATGAGTCTTGCGCCATATGGTGTGTTCGCGCTAATGATTCAATTGGGTGCAACACTAAACGCCAATACATTGATGTCCGTGGCTGGTTATGTGGCCTTGGTGGTTGCGATGTTGGTGTTCTGGATCTTCTTCTTCTATCCAATGGCAGTAAGTCTTGCGACAGGGACCTCTCCAAAGACTTTCCTGCGCGCAACTCGTGAGCAGATTCTGTTCTCTCTATCTACCGCGAGCTCAAACGCGACTATCCCGGTAACGATGCGCACACTAACAGAAAAGCTTCAGGTCTCTAAATCGGTTGCTGGCTTCGGTGTACCACTGGGCGCTACGATGAATATGTCTGGTGTGTCTATCTATATTGCTCTAGCAACGATGTTTGTTGCGAACGCTTTTGGCCAGCCAATTAACACCGCAGACATCTTTACACTTGGCTTAACTATTCTTCTGTTATCTATTGGTGCTGGCGGTGTTCCTGGGGGCGGCGTGGTAATGGTAGGCGTTTTGCTTCACCAGCTAGGTTTACCACCTGAAGGCTTGGCAATTATTGCTGCAGTTGACCGTATTAATGATATGTTCTGTACGTCTTCAAACGTTGTGGGCGACACGGCGGTAAACACCATTGTTGCAAAAACAGAAGGTGAGATTGGTAAAGAAGAAGGCGTTGACGCTGAGCCTGCTCAAGCGAACGCTTAATGTCTTGAATCATTTATTTTAACCCTAATATTGAAGCGAGCTCTTATGAGCTCGTTTTTTATTTAGGAAGAGTCGGGCATAAATAAATTTATCTGGGAAATGACGTTTTGTTGCGCTACAGCAGTGTGACGAGTTCCCAACTAATCAGAAAGAAACACATAAATTTCGAAAAAAGACGCTTTTTTTTAATTCTGCCCTTGAAAAGCATTTTGCCGCCCTTATCTATGTGGCATAGAGAAGCAAACATTGATTATTTTTGTTTGTGAGCAAGGGTTGAAACCCGATTCTCCTCCCCCCACATTGGGGTTATAACCAAACGAAAATAGAATTTATTCGGAGATAGCCAGATGGGTAAAATCATTGGTATTGACTTAGGTACTACTAACTCATGTGTTGCTGTATTAGACGGCGACAAACCACGTGTAATTGAAAACGCAGAGGGCGAACGTACTACTGCATCGGTTATTGCTTACACTGACGGTGAGACGCTAGTAGGTCAACCTGCGAAACGTCAAGCAGTAACTAACCCAGAAAACACGCTATTTGCAATTAAGCGTCTAATCGGTCGTCGTTTTGAAGACGAAGAAGTTCAGCGTGACATCCAAATCATGCCTTACAAAATTGTTAAGGCTGACAACGGTGACGCTTGGGTAGAAGCAAAAGGCCAAAAAATGGCGGCTCCTCAGGTTTCTGCTGAAGTTCTTAAGAAAATGAAGAAAACTGCTGAAGATTTCCTTGGTGAGGAAGTAACTGGCGCAGTTATCACAGTACCTGCTTACTTTAACGATGCTCAGCGTCAAGCTACAAAAGATGCTGGTCGTATCGCAGGTCTAGAAGTTAAACGTATCATCAACGAACCAACAGCAGCAGCGCTAGCTTACGGTCTTGATAAGAAAGGCGGCGATCGCACTATCGCGGTATACGACCTTGGTGGTGGTACATTCGATATCTCTATCATCGAAATCGATGAAGTTGAAGGCGAGAAAACATTCGAAGTTCTAGCGACTAACGGTGATACTCACCTTGGTGGTGAAGACTTTGATAACCGCCTAATCAACTACTTAGTAGACGAGTTTAAGAAAGAGCAAGGTATCGATCTTAAGAACGATCCACTAGCAATGCAGCGTGTTAAAGAAGCTGCAGAAAAAGCGAAAATCGAGCTTTCTTCTACTTCTCAAACTGACGTAAACCTACCTTACGTTACTGCAGATGCAACTGGTCCTAAGCACATGAACATTAAAGTGACTCGTGCAAAACTAGAATCTCTAGTTGAAGACCTAGTACAACGCTCTCTTGAGCCACTAAAAGTAGCTCTAGCTGACGCTGATCTATCAGTAAACGACATCACTGACGTAATCCTAGTTGGTGGTCAGACTCGTATGCCAATGGTTCAAGCGAAAGTTGCTGAGTTCTTTGGTAAAGAAGCGCGCCGTGACGTAAACCCTGACGAAGCAGTAGCAATGGGTGCTGCAGTTCAAGGTGGTGTACTTGCTGGTGACGTTAAAGACGTACTACTACTAGACGTAACTCCACTGTCTCTAGGTATCGAGACAATGGGTGGCGTAATGACTAAGTTAGTTGAGAAGAACACAACTATCCCAACTAAAGCGAACCAAGTTTTCTCTACAGCGGAAGACAACCAGAGCGCGGTTACTATCCACGTTCTACAAGGTGAGCGTAAGCAAGCGATGTACAACAAGTCTCTAGGTCAATTCAACCTAGAAGGCATCCAGCCTGCACCACGTGGTATGCCACAAATCGAGGTTACTTTTGACCTTGATGCGGACGGTATCCTACACGTGTCAGCGAAAGACAAGCAGACTGGTAAAGAGCAGAAGATCACTATCCAAGCTTCTGGCGGTCTAAGCGATGAAGACATCGAGAAAATGGTTCAAGAAGCAGAAGCTAACAAAGAAGCGGACAAAAAGTTCGAAGAGCTAGCGACTGCACGTAACCAAGCTGACCAAATGATTCACGGTACTCGTAAGCAAGTAGAAGAAGCTGGTGAAGCACTACCTGCAGAAGAGAAAGAGAAGATTGAGGCAGCAATTTCTGAGCTAGAAACAGCGCGCAAAGGCGAAGACAAAGAAGCTATCGATGCTAAAGTTCAAGCACTAATGACAGCTTCTCAAAAACTGATGGAAATCGCTCAACAACAAGCTCAAGCGCAGCAAGCACAAGGTGCTGACGCAGGTGCACAGTCTAAAGAAGACGACGTTGTAGATGCTGAGTTCGAAGAAGTTAAAGACGACAAGAAATAATATTTCTTAACCAGATGGCTGCAAAGTCATCTGGGGTCGATAAGACTTCGTGTGCGGGCGTTTGGGGCAACTCTTACGCCCGTCTGTTTGTAAACGCTGTCTTTCTAGTTAAGTATGTTGCGGATAAGTGCACTTACCTAGAACGATACAAACACCAAGCGGTGAATCGATGCCGTTTGTAGTAATTAACTGGTGACGAAGAACATGTCAAAACGTGATTTTTACGAAGTATTAGGCGTAAGCCGTGATGCCTCAGAGCGCGATATCAAAAAGGCGTACAAGCGTCTAGCGATGAAATTCCACCCAGACCGAAACCAGGGTGATGAGTCTGCGGCGGACAAGTTTAAAGAAGTAAAAGAAGCGTACGAAGTTCTGACCGACCCTCAAAAGAAAGCGGCGTACGACCAGTACGGTCATGCTGCTTTTGAACAAGGCGGCGGTGGTTTCGGTGGCGGCGGCTTTGGTGGCGGCGGTGCTGATTTCGGCGACATCTTTGGCGATGTATTCGGCGACATCTTTGGTGGTGGTCGTCGTGGCGGTGGCGGTCACCGTGCTCAACGTGGTGCGGACTTACGTTACAACATGGAACTGACGCTAGAAGAGGCGGTTCGTGGTGTAACGAAAGAGATCGAAGTGCCAACACTAGTACACTGTGATACCTGTGATGGTAGTGGTGCGAAGAAAGGTTCATCTGCTGAAACATGTGGTACCTGTCATGGTCATGGTCAAGTACAGATGCGCCAAGGCTTCTTCGCGGTGCAACAAACCTGTCCAACCTGTCACGGTAAAGGCAAGATCATTAAAGACCCTTGTAATGAGTGTCATGGTCAAGGTCGTAAACAGAAAACCAAAACACTTAACGTTAAGATCCCAGCAGGTGTTGATACTGGCGACCGTATTCGTCTATCTGGCGAAGGTGAAGCGGGAGAGATGGGAGCTCCAGCGGGTGACTTGTATGTACAAGTGCACGTGAAAGAGCACCATATCTTCGAACGTGATGGTAACAACCTATACTGTGAAGTGCCTGTAAGCTTTGCGATGGCGGCTCTAGGTGGTGAAGTTGAAGTACCAACTCTAGATGGTCGCGTAAGCCTAAAAGTGCCTTCAGAAACGCAAACAGGTCGTATGTTCCGCATGCGTGGTAAAGGTGTGAAAGGCGTTCGCGGTGGCGGTATCGGTGACTTGATTGTTAAGTTGGTTGTTGAAACACCAGTAAACCTAAGCTCACGCCAAAAAGAACTGCTCAAAGAGTTTGAAGAGTCTTGTGGTGGTGAAGCGGCGACAAAGCACAAGCCTAAATCAGAAGGCTTTTTCAACGGTGTGAAAAAGTTCTTTGATGATTTAACCAGCTAGACGTTAGTGAAAAGCACAAATACAAAGGCCTGCTAAAATGCAGGCCTTTTTGCATCTCGGTGTTCTTTCTAATTCCAGCAATCACTTGGTTCTTCGACATTTGTTGACGTTAAAGTAATCGTTTTAGCGCCAGTCAAGCACTCGTCGTCGTCTTGTCCCAGAGCCGATTTTGCTGTTGCTGTAATGGTATAGGCCGAACTTGCAGAGCTCGCAATATTGAAAGAAAATCTATCTGTGTCTGAATCACATAGAGTGCATGTGCCTCCAGAGATAATATGACTCCAGTCGTACCCACCATCATAAGATGTCTCTAGCTCTAGCTGAATTCGACTAAGATCGCTCAAGGCAACCGTCCTATGAGACTTGATTACATGATTGGTGTAAGAAGGGTAGGCGACAGCCGCAATGATCCCAACAATCACTACGGCTATCAGTAATTCGATCAATGTCATCCCTCCCAATCTTTTTTTGTTAGCTGTTACAGCGAGAAATTCGAATCATCACGAGTAGTTTCCTTTTCACTTTTCCGCCTATTTTTGGCAGGTGATAGCATCTGTGCAAGATGAATTACGGCCCTTCTGCCGTTTACATAGGAATTTGGGAAATGCCTCGCGGGTTTACGTTGTTGGAGCTTCTTATTACTGTTGCTGTCTTGTCAGTACTACTACTTTTTGTCGCCCCAAGTTTTTCAAAAGTTAGCCAACACATGAAAATAGTGAATTTAGCCAACGAATTACAGGGTTTTTTGATCCAAGCGAAATCGGAATCGGTGATGAGAAATCAAGATTTTTGGGTTCATATTCAAGGCTTGCCTTCATCCACCGGAAGCTGGAAGTTCACACTCTCGAGTGTATCGAATGTCACTGACATTACTTCAATGAATACTGTTGCTGAGCTGCAAGGTCATCTATATCGGGGTCTGGTGGTGTCGAGTAATATAACTAGCGTCAAGTTTGATCGTGTTATGGGGAATCCCAAAAATGCGGGAAGTATTCAGCTGAAGAAATCTCAAGCGGATACCAGTCCGATAAAAGTAACTGTTCATAACGGAGCAGGGCGAGTAAAAGTGTGCGCTATGAATGAGGCAAAATATGGCTTTGAACAATGCTAAACAGCAGGGTAGTACACTTGTTGAGTTTATGATTGCTGCGTTGTTAGGAGTTGTCGCTTTGGGCATTGTTGGCGCAGTGTTTCTTTCTAACCAAAAAACAGCTGTGCAGCGAAGCAAGGAAATAATGCTACTTCAGCAGATGAGTAGTGTAATTCAACAAGTGAAAGAGGATATTCAGCGAGCAGGATTTAATGGTATTACGACAAAATCAATGATGCTTTCCGGTTCTCCTAGCGTTCTATACCAACAATCCGAAAAAATCGGTTATGTTTATCGAAATACAGCAAGCTCTGTGAGTAATACGATATATCGGTTAAATGATAATATGTTGGAATATTGCCAGGATGATTCACCATCACCCTTAAGTGTCGTGTCTGCTGCTAGTGGATGTTTTGATCTTTTTGATCCAAAGCAAATTAAAGTAACTCAATTTGGTGTTAGTCGAACATTACTATCAGGTTCGTCAATAGATAGTGCGTTTATTTCTATTTCAATGGCCGCTGAATTAAAAAATGATCCGGCAATTTCTCACGCCATTTTATTACAAGTTCAGCAAAGGAATTGGCAATGATACGTAAGCATCAACAAGGAGTGGCCACGTTACTTATTACTTCCATACTGCTCTCTGTCGCTTTGGTTGTGACGTTAGGCTCATATAAGAATCTATTTTATCAAATTAAGCGTGCGCAGAATGAAGTTAGTTCTCGGCAACAGCACTGGGAAGCGGAAGGAGGGCTTGAGTGTCTATTTGCTTATGTCACAGATGATGTATCCATAGTAAACGAGCTCATCCCAATTAATCACAATAATTTAAATACCTTATGTAAGAGGGAATTAAACCTTAGCCAGCTGAACGTTACTGATATAGGGGCAGGAGTCTATCGTATTAATTCTATATCTCACAATGGTTGGGCCCAGCTCAATAAAACTTTCAGTACACTAAGTAATCGTGGAAAAGGAGCGATACAAACCACATCCAAGTTAACTACTTATGGTGATTTAAAGGTTCATCCAGATGCGAAAGGTGATCTTAATTCTGACAATTTGTATGAATGCATATCACTGACTTATCGGTATAGTTATACCATGGAAGGCGGAAGCACAGGATCAAAATATAACACTGCATCAATAAGAGCGAATAGCTTATATGATGGTTCTCCTGCTGGAGGGTGTACCGCTGCAACGACAACCAATGTTACAGTAAAAGCTGGGAATGCAATTACGAAAACTAATAAACCTGAAACTTCTGATCCGCAGCTAAAAGGCGATTTTGTTTATGACTCGGAAGTCGATCCATTCCAAACCTTTTTTGATTACAAAAAAACACCGGAAAATATTGATAAAGTCAAAGCTTCATTTCCGAAAGCTGGGAAAATCAATTTGTCAAATGCGACACAGTGTAAATCAGCTATCGAAAATGCTTTTAAGGAAGTAGATAAGGTTTGGATTACTGGTGACTGCGCCATTCACGGGAATTTAGCACTTCAAGGCAACCATGAAAAATATACGTTAGTTATTCAAGATGGTATTTTTATCAATACTGGTTCAACAACATTTCAGGGTTCGCTTTTTCATTTAGTCGATAAAACTAAACCACAGTTTGCTCCTGATGAGTTAAAAAGCTATTGGGAAAGTTTGTTCTCGAATGCTGATGGCTCACCGACTAATTTTACCATTGGTAAACAATATACTGATCTTACACAAACTGTTTATGTTGATGCAGGGGCATTTCACGCAACAGGTGGTTATGGTTTTGATACTGATGGGTTAAAAACCTCAATTGCGGGCTCAATGGAGTTACTATTTGATTCCAGCAAAAGACCTACAACAAGGAGAAATGATGTTCGTTGGCAAGAGGGAAGTTGGAATGCCAAGTAAACAACATGGTTTTAGTTTAATTGAAATAATGATTTCTTTTATTTTAATTGGTGTCGGTGCTCTTGGATTGGTTAAGTTGCAAGCTTACATTGAGCTGCGGGCAGATTACGCGATGCATAGCATTGAAGCGCTAAATCTTGCTGAGCAGAAATTAGAGTGGTTTCGTACGCGTGGGGCTCTTTCTGCAGTCCCCTCGATGCCCGCCGCTAATTTTGATACAAATATTGTCTCTGGGGAAGATACTACGCACCCCTTGTATGCTTTATCTTGGTCTGTGCCAACGGCAACTCTGTCGGGCGCACTTAAAACGATACATATGGAAGCTCTATGGCAAGATCGCCACGGTAAAATACAATCGGTAGAGCTGAAAACCATGATCTCTAAACATAGCGAATTTGATTAAATAGTCTAGGTTCCTGTTTTACGCCGATTCAATCAAAACCGATTGGAGTTCTTTGGATAAGGTGTTCACTGTCCGCGTTGCCCTTTTTATATTGAAGAGAATTATTTCTTGCTTCTCATCACGTATAGTTTCTTTTCTTAAAACTATCTATTCATCGCTCTATGCAACCTCTGTTTTTGCCAGCTCGTTTACTAAATGTATATGTTGATTTTTCCATAATGTTTCAGGCTTGTATCTTTGGTTTTGTTTTTTTGCAAAATATGTCTCCAATTATAGAAAAAAAATATAGAACCTTGTGCTTTCTCCATTAGTGTTTACTAGAATACTCGTTGGATAGTAGGCCGTCATAATTACTCAAATAGGCCTTGGCACCAACATCATTCACTATGGAGTTACCATGAGTAACCAAGCTGTAAATAAGGCACCATCATCGAAGCCGAGCGGGATGGAGCGCTTTTTAAACTTTATCGAGAGGACAGGTAACAAAATCCCTGATCCTGCGATTTTGTTCTTCTGGGCATTGATCATTACTTGGGCGGCGTCAGCACTTTTATCGAATGTATCATTCGATCTTCCAAACCCTCGAACGGGCGAAGCTCTTACTATCACCAACTTACTTACGGGCGAAGCGCTAGCAAGTTTCCTTGCTAACATGGTGACGACGTTTACTGGCTTTGCGCCATTGGGTATCGTGCTTGTCGCAATGCTAGGTGTGGGTGTTGCAGATTCTTCGGGCTTTATTACGACGGGTCTTAAGAAGATGCTGAACTTCACGCCAGCTAAGCTTCTTACTCCAATGCTTATTTTGGTTGCTATTGTATCGCATACTGCGGCAGATGCAGGCTATGTTCTGGTTATTCCTCTTGGCGGTATTATCTTCCATGCGGCAGGTCGTCACCCTTTAGCGGGTATTGCGGCAGCATTTGCAGGTGTATCTGGTGGCTTCTCTGCAAACTTTATCCCTTCAGGTATCGATCCACTACTAGCTGGCTTTACGCAAACCGCGGCGCAGGTTCTTGATCCTGAATACGTGGTTAACCCATTAGCAAACATCTTCTTTACTGGCCTATCTTCCATCATTATTGTAGCGATTGGTTGGTACGTGACAGAGAAAATCATCGAGCCTCGTTTGTCAAAAATGCCAATTGATGACGATGCGGAAACCGCGCCAAACCTAGGTTCATTTACTGAATTGGAATCAAAAGCATTCCGTTATGCAGGTTGGGCAATGATGGCGGGTATTGCTTTACTTGTTGCAGCGTTAATTCCAGAAACATCAGCACTTCGCTCGCCTGAAGGTGAAATTACTGCCTTCTCAGCACCGATAATGAAGTCTATCGTGCCGTTGATCTTTATTCTGTTTATCATTCCTGGTTACGTTTACGGTAAAGTGTCTGGAACGTTCAAGACCAGTAACGACATTATCAAAGCGATGGCTGATACCATGTCGACCATGGGCGCATACATTGTTATGTCGTTCTTCTGTGCTCAGTTCCTATCTGCATTTGCTCAGTCAAACATCGGTACGATGCTAGCGTTGTATGGCGCAGAAGGCTTAAAAGCGATGAACTTACCTGGTGAAGTGACCATCATTGGTATGATCCTTCTAACTGCGTCTGTAAACCTACTTATTGGTTCTGCATCGGCAAAATGGGCTTTAATTGGTCCAATCTTAGTGCCAATGTTAATGGCGGTTGGTATCTCGCCTGAGCTCTCTCAAGCGGCTTACCGTGTGGGTGACTCAGTATCGAACATCATTTCACCTCTAATGGTATTTTTCCCTCTTGTAGTGGTTTACTGTCAGCGTTATGTGAAGTCGGCTGGTATCGGTACGCTTGCGTCACTAATGATGCCATTCTCGATCGCAATGCTGATCGGTTGGTCTATCTTCCTAGTTGCTTATTGGATGGTTGGTATCCCGCTAGGCATTCAAGCTCCTTACACTTACACAATGTAAAAACGTTTAGGGTGTGAAAGCCGCTAATTGGCAGCCGAAAAGCGCAGGTCTTCGATCTGCGCTTTTTTGTTCTCGTAAAACGAACATCGATAGGTCTTGTAACTAGGTTTTTTTGGAGTTGCAAACTTTGTCCCGTGATGTGTTGCTGTAGTGAAACCGAAGTTGGTGATAAAATTCCTGACTTCAATCGTTTTTTGTTTCTTTGGAGCCTCCTTTGTCTAACCATCCGTTTACCCCTCAAGATGAATTGTTTATGCGCAGAGCGATGGTGCTTGCTGAGCAAGCAGAAGCTGAGGGGGAAGTACCTGTCGGTGCAGTGCTTGTCAAAGATGGTGAAATTATCGCTGAGGGGTGGAATCGCTCTATTGGTACTAATGACGCTACCGCACATGCTGAAATCCAAACACTGCGTAAAGCAGGCCAAAAGCTAGAAAATTACCGCCTTCTGGATACGACGTTATATGTAACACTTGAGCCATGCCCAATGTGTGCCGGAGCCTTATTGCATAGCCGCGTTAAGCGGGTTGTTTTTGGAGCGCCAGATTTAAAAGCTGGAGCAGCAGGAACAGTGCTTAATTTGTTTGAAAGCCAAGCTGCTTACCATTACGCCTTAGTTGAAAAGGGGCTGCTAGAAGATGAGTGCCGCACTCAGCTACAAGCGTTTTTTAAGCGTCGCCGAAAGGAAATTAAAGCGAAGAAGCAAGCACAAAAAGCATTAGAAAATCGAGAGAGCGAGCAAGGTAGTGGGAGTAGTGAGGGCTAGCAAACACCTACAACGTGGTAGATGTTTGCTTGGACGCACTAGTGATTGACTAAATGTACAAAAACACGATTACGTGAACTTACTTTCTTTTTCATACATGTCAGTTTACGTTTACGTCGGATAGCAGCTACGGTGTTATTTAAACGCTTTGACTGCACTCTACGTCTTCTCATATTCAAAACCTCCTGCAGACAAGACTTATACCAGTAAAGCGCGGCTCATCGATGCTTGGCAATAGGCTCGATAATCGCACTAAACGTTGTATGGTTTAAACGTTCTTCATTTGACTTCTGCATTGCACAGAGCCAGCAAACAATTTCAATACGATGCTTAATAATAGGAGTGACGTTATTTCGGCAGAGTGTAGCCGAAGGCGCCGCTTCATCAAGTGAGCTAAACCATGTGGTTACAAAGCAATCTGTTACAAAGCAATCAGTTTTACTAACGATGAAGAAAAGGCGACCAACCAAAGGAATGGTTGAGTGTGGTTGGCGTCACTCAGAGTCTTGGATTCTAGATAAGTTTTCGCTAGGACTCAATAAAAATGACGAGCTCATGGGCTCGTCATTTTTTAGTTTACAGCGGGTCTATTCTTCAAGGCTTTCTTGTTCGGTGTCTTCTTCAACCGTGACGTCAGAAGCACCTGAGGCTTGCTCGACGACAGCCTCTACTGCTCCTGATATCAAAATGTCGGGGTTGAGCGGCGGAATCACTTGTAAGTCATCGCTATTCTCATCAATCGCTGGCTGTTGGCTGACATGGCCAATGATGGATTGATAATAACGTCGAATATTTTCTACGTAATTACGCGCTTCATCACCTCTGGCGTACCCATAGCGAGTTTGACTGTAGTAACGCTTCTGACGCAGTAAAGGCAATCTGTCTTTTACATCCGCCCAAGCGTTTGGATCGCCACCTTGCGCTTTAGTAAGTCGTCGTGCGTCCATCATGTGGCCATAGCCAATGTTGTATGAAGCCAGGGCAAACCATATTTTTTCATGCTCGTTGATGCTATCAGGCACGCGACCTACAATGCGACGTAAGTACTCGACACCACCACGAACAGATTGCTCAGGGTCTAAACGGTTTGTTACCCCAACGCTTTTCGCTGTTGGCAGAGTAAGCATCATCATCCCTCTAACACCTGTTGGCGATTTTGCCGCTGGCTTCCAGTGTGATTCTTGATACGCCAATGCTGCAATTAAGCGCCAGTCGAACTCTTCGCTGTACTTTTGGAATAAAGGTGCCCACTTAGGCAATTTGTCATCCAGAGCTCGAATGAATGCGCGAGTATCAACGTAGTCAAATGCTTCAATATGACCAATGTACTTCTCTTCGAGAGTGGACAGTTCTCCTGATTGTTTAATGTTACCGAAAAACTCTATCAGCATCGCATACAAACTTTCGTCTTCAGAGCGTCGAGTAAACCACGATACTGGTTGATCTTCTGTAAGTTCAAACGCGAGCGCAAGATCGGGGTAAAGGCGCTGAGCTAGGGAAAGTTCTACAGAGTCAGTCACAGTAAAACGCAACTCACCAGTGGATACATATTTAAGTAAGTCTCTCGTGTCAGCATCGCCAACAATTTCAAACTGCAGCTCTGGGTATTGCTTCTTTAATGCGGTTAGGGTCGGAACATATTGCGATTGTTCGACGATCTTTAATGTTTGCGCGCCTGCATTTGTATCTGCGTCAGATTCGCTGTCTTTCGATGCTTGGTATTCAATCAGTTGTTCGATATCACGTGGTCGAAGTTGCCCCTTTTTATACACAACTTGTTGGCTTACATAATAATAAGCAGGGCCCGGTCTAAAGCGTTTTACCGCTTGTGACGTTTGATTTAAGCCCGTAGCGATGAGATCAATATCTCCTTTCTTAAGAGCAGGAAAAAGCTCGGCTTGGCGAAAGGCAGGCTTAATCTCGAGCTTGACGCCGAGCTGCTCCGCAAACTGACGCGCCAATTCGTAATCCAAACCAGCGGGACCATCGGGACCAATATAATAGGAAAGCTGATTGTTTAGCGTGCCAACACGAAGCACGCCACGTTCCTGAATTTTTTCGAATTCACTTTTGGGTTCCGACTCAATCTGGCAGGCAGAGAGTAGTAGCACAGAAACAAAAATTAGGGCGCTGCGCTTGAGTCGGTTGAGCTGGCTTATTTGCATTAATAGGTACATCTTAGGAAATTTCTATTTGCCTTTATATCAAAGCGAGCTCATGGGGCAAAGTGAATCACACACTTATAGCGTGACATTGTGTGTTTTATCGACATTTTAGTCGTAATTCAAATTTGAACAAAAAAAATGACGCAAACGGTTGCTTTTGGTGTTACATCACAAAAACAATTGCTATATAATGCGCTCGCAATGACGAGGTGGAATCGGCATAGGTTCGACAGGGCTTATTTTAAGTGTCTGAATTTATTCCAATATCACCTTAATCAATTGCATAAGAGACCTAAGCACATGAGAATTTTGCGTGGCTCCCCAGCTCTTTCTGAGTTTCGTGTTAATAAACTACTGGAACTTTGTCGTGAACAAGATCTGCCTGTAACTGGCATTTATGCCGAGTTTATGCACTTTGCCGATCTAAAGTCTGACCTTGATGACCAAGAGTTAGAAAAACTTGAAAAGTTACTAACTTACGGCCCAACCATCGAAGAGCATGAGCCAGAAGGTCTTCTACTTCTTGTTACGCCTCGTCCAGGCACTATCTCGCCTTGGTCTTCTAAATCTACCGATATCGCTGTTAACTGTGGCTTGGATAAAGTGAAACGTCTAGAGCGCGGTACGGCTTATTATGTCGAATCTTCAGTTGTTCTATCAGAAGCTCAAGTTGACGCTGTCAAAGCGTTAATTCATGACCGCATGATGGAAACGGTATTTACAAAATTTGAAGCTGCGTCAGCGCTGTTTACAGTCGCAGAGCCTAAGCCTGTCGCACATGTTGATATCTTAGCGGGCGGTCGTCTTGCGCTTGAAGAAGCAAACGTTTCCCTAGGCTTGGCACTCGCAGAAGATGAAATTGATTACTTGGTAGAGAACTTTACTAAGCTTGGGCGTAACCCAAACGACATTGAATTGATGATGTTTGCTCAGGCGAACTCAGAGCACTGTCGCCACAAAATTTTTAACGCAGATTGGACTATCGACGGGGTAGATCAACCTAAGTCTCTGTTCAAAATGATCAAAAACACGTTCGAAACGACACCTGACTATGTGCTGTCTGCATACAAAGACAACGCGGCCGTTATGACGGGCTCTAAAGCGGGTCGTTTCTTCCCAGATCCAAAATCACGCCAATATACTTACCACCATGAAGATGCACACATCTTGATGAAGGTAGAGACGCACAACCACCCAACGGCAATCTCTCCATGGCCGGGCGCATCGACTGGTTCAGGCGGTGAGATCCGTGACGAAGGCGCGACGGGTATCGGCGGTAAGCCCAAAGCGGGTCTGGTTGGTTTTACAACCTCTAACTTACGTATTCCTGGTTTTGAACAGCCATGGGAAACCGACTTTGGCAAGCCAGGTCGTATTGTTAACGCGCTAGACATCATGCTTGAAGGTCCTCTAGGCGGCGCGGCATTCAACAACGAATTTGGTCGTCCAAATCTATTGGGTTACTTCCGTACTTACGAAGAAAAAGTGACCTCTCACGCGGGTGAAGAAATCCGTGGTTACCACAAACCAATCATGATTGCTGGTGGTATGGGTAACATTCGTGACGAACACGTGCAGAAGAAAGAAATTCCAGTGGGTGCGAGCTTAATCGTACTTGGTGGTCCTGCAATGAACATCGGTCTTGGTGGTGGTGCGGCGTCTTCGATGGCGTCTGGTCAGTCAGCAGAAGACCTGGACTTTGCTTCAGTACAGCGTGAAAACCCAGAGATGGAGCGTCGCTGTCAGGAAGTGATCGACCGTTGTTGGCAGCTAGGCGACGACAATCCAATTGCATTTATCCACGATGTGGGTGCGGGCGGTATCTCTAACGCATTGCCTGAACTTGTCGACGACGGTGAGCGTGGTGGTAAGTTCCAATTACGCGATGTACCAAACGATGAGCCGGGCATGAGCCCACTGGAAATCTGGTGTAATGAATCACAGGAACGTTACGTTCTTGCGGTAGCGCCAGAAAACATGGAAGCATTCGACGCAATCTGTAAGCGTGAACGTGCACCATATGCAGTGGTGGGTGTGGCGACAGAAGAGCGTCATCTAACGCTAGAAGATTCTCACTTCGACAATACACCAATCGATATGCCAATGGATATCTTGCTTGGTAAGCCACCGAAGATGCACCGCGACGCAACCACACTAAAGGTGGAAAGCCCTGCCATTGTTCGTGATGGTATTGAGCTTAATGAAGCGGTGGATCGCGTACTTCGTCTTCCAGCGGTTGCAGAAAAAACATTCCTAATTACTATCGGTGACCGAACAGTAACGGGTCTGGTTGCTCGTGATCAAATGGTTGGCCCTTGGCAGGTACCAGTAGCAAACTGTGCAGTAACAGCGGCAAGCTATGACACTTACCACGGCGAAGCAATGTCGATGGGTGAGCGCACGCCAGTGGCATTACTAGACTTTGGTGCATCGGCTCGCCTAGCGGTTGGTGAGTCACTAACGAACATTGCGGCAACAGACATCGGTGATATTAAACACATTAAACTGTCTGCGAACTGGATGTCGCCAGCGGGTCACCCAGGTGAAGATGCAGGTCTTTATGAAGCAGTCAAAGCGGTGGGTGAAGAGCTCTGTCCTGCATTAGGTTTGACGATCCCAGTTGGTAAAGACTCCATGTCGATGAAAACCAAGTGGGAAGAGAACGGCGAGAGTAAAGAAGTCACTTCTCCACTGTCGCTAGTTATCACGGCATTTGGTCGTGTGGAAGACGTACGTAAGACCGTGACTCCACAACTACGCACTGACAAAGGCGATACTTCTCTAGTTCTTGTTGACTTGGGTAACGGCAAAAACCGCTTAGGTGCGACAGCATTGGCACAAGTATACAAACAGCTTGGTGATAAACCTGCTGACGTAGATAACGCAGAGCAGCTAAAAGGCTTCTTTGATGCAATGCAAGCGTTAGTACGTGATGACAAGCTAGTGGCTTACCACGATAAAGGCGACGGCGGTCTGTTTGTAACACTGGCTGAGATGGCGTTCGCGGGTCACTGTGGCGTAAAAGCGAACATCGCAGAGCTGGGTGACGATGCGCTAGCCGTTCTATTTAACGAAGAGCTAGGTGCGGTTGTTCAAGTTAAGAATGATGATCTGGATTCAGTTCTATCTACTCTGGCGGCAAACGGTTTAGAGGCATGTTCACATGTGATTGGTTCTGTTGAAGCTTCAGACGACTTTATTATCACTTCTGGTGATGCAGTTGTGCTTGAACGTTCACGTACCGAACTACGCGTTATCTGGGCTGAAACAACGCATAAGATGCAGGCGCTACGCGATAACCCAGCATGTGCAGACCAAGAGTTTGAAGCGAAGAAAGACAATTCAGACCCAGGTTTAAACGTTAAGCTAAGCTTCGACGTAAATGAAGACGTTGCAGCGCCTTACATTGCAAAAGGTGCGAAGCCTAAGATGGCGATTCTACGTGAGCAGGGTGTTAACTCCCACGTTGAAATGGCAGCAGCGTTTGACCGCGCAGGTTTTGAAGCAACCGACATTCATATGAGTGATATCCTAACGGGTCAAGCCGTTCTGGATGAATACCATGGCCTAGTAGCTTGTGGTGGCTTCTCTTACGGCGACGTGCTAGGTGCGGGTGAAGGCTGGGCTAAGTCTATCCTGTTTAACGCACAAGCTCGTGAACAGTTCCAAGCGTTCTTCAACCGTAAAGAGACGTTCTCTTTAGGTGTATGTAACGGTTGTCAGATGCTTTCTAACCTGAAAGAACTTATCCCGGGTGCAGACTTGTGGCCACGTTTTGTTCGTAACGAATCTGAGCGTTTTGAAGCGCGCTTTAGCCTAGTTGAAGTTCAGAAATCTGATTCTGTATTCTTCGACGGTATGGCAGGTTCGCGCATGCCAATCGCGGTTTCCCACGGAGAAGGGCGTGTAGAAGTACGTGATGCTGAGCACCTAGCAGCGATTGAAGCATCAGGTACGGTTGCGGTTCGTTACGTGGATAACCTCGGTAACCCGACGCAACAATATCCGAACAACCCGAACGGTTCGCCAAACGCGATTACTGGCTTAACAACAGCAGACGGTCGCGTGACAATCATGATGCCTCACCCAGAGCGTGTATTCCGCACAGTTGCAAACTCTTGGGCTCCGGAAGGTTGGGGTGAAAATGGTGCTTGGATGCGTATGTTCCAAAATGCACGTAAGAATATCGGTTAATTAACCAAAGGTTAATCTAGCTTAAGTAAAGCGTTGGTTGAGAGACCAGCGCTTTCTTTTTTCTTTATTGCTCTTTTTCTTCGTCGCTCTTTCTCGTGACTAGGCTAAACGTTGCTTTGTTCTGCCTCTTCTTTGTCATCTATTATCTCGCGTAAAAAACTTGCAGCGTTTAGATTACTTTTATGCTCTAATACCGCGCTTACCAAGGGATGGTGTTAAACAGCTCAGCTTAGATGGAGTTATCAAGTTGACCGAATCCCTGATTGATCCCTAAATCCCTTAGGAAATGAAAGAAATGTCTAAGAATCCAAAATTTGCTATCCGCGTCACTGAAAAACGTAACGGCTGGAGCGCAGAAATCACTCGCCAAGTGACATCTCGTAAGACTGTAGTATCAAAGCGTGAAACTGGCTTTGACAGCGAAGAGAAAGCACAAGCTTGGGCTGAACAAGAACTGGCTGGTTTTATCCAAAACCAAGTGGTTCGTAACGAGCGTAAAGCAGCGCAACGTCAAGAGCGTGAAGCAGAACAACTAGCGGCAAAAGTTCGTAAAGAAGAAGCCCGCAAAGCACGTGACGCTGACGAAGAATAGATTCAAGTCGGTGAGATGGTGACGTCACCCATCAAACAAAAAGTGAAAATGCCCTGAGCTTTGTCTCAGGGCATTTTTTATTGTATCGACTTAAAAACAATCCGAAGATACGGACAGGCTAAACGTACCGTCTTCAGGGGCTGCAAATTGTTTATTGCCAGGAAGAAGGTGAGGGTTATTAGCATAAGTGCGATGTGTTGACTTGCCCTTTGCCGAGTGCCTCTCTGGTAAATCAAAGTGTTGCAATCCGTCAGATAGATCGTTTGCTTCACCGTAGTCGAAATGCGTTGCGACGTCTTTAGGCTGCTTGGCATAACGACAGTGATCCGGCTTGCCATCTTCATGCCAAGTTAACGCGTTTGTTTTGGCGTCTAGATTCAGATTATTTGTTGTTGGTTGTGCGTAATGATCCTCAATAACCTGGTGCTGACTCTGCTCTTGTAAGTAGTCAGCAATGCTCTCAGAAGTCTGTGCCAGGCTTTGACTTGCTGGAACGAAGCAAGCAAGAAGAAACAATGTTTTTAAGTTGTTCATAGTGTGTATGCAAGCAAAAAGAAATGATAGTACTGATAAATAAAACGGTGTGCAATTGTGGTTGTTCGTTAAGAAACAGCAGGGCAGTTAATGTCTGCCCTGCATCTTTTAGGTATGGTTAGTATTGATAAGTGAGATGCAGTTTGACTTCGCGACCAGGCGAAGGCACGCCATTAGATAGGTATGCTTCGTAGTAACGATCGGTTAAATTTTTCACAACAGCGCCAACACTCAAGCCTTCGACTTGTTGTATTTCCCAAACCACGTAAGCGTTTTGTAGCGTGTATTGCTCACTTGGCGATTTCACTTTTAAATTGTTACCGCTTGCCTTGGTTTTGGTTTGCGCATCATACCAACGGACTTCCCAGCCCGTACGTAAACCAGGAATCCATTCGTAACCTAAACCCAGATTAATGTTTAATGGTGGCACATCAGGGTGATCATCATCTGAACCTGTCGAGTCAGATAGGCTACCTTTGTTTTTGCCGCGAATGTAACTTGCTGAGAAATTACTGTAGAAATCTTCAATCCGGTATTGTGAAATTAGCTCAAAGCCGTAGTTTTTAAAGCCATCTAGGTTTGTATTCCAGCTTTGTAACTCAGTAGTATTTTTGTCGAGGTTTTCGCCCGTTCGTATATCAACCGTGTCGCTAACATCGTTATAGAATAAAGTTAACTCTGTTGCGAGGTTATCGCGAGTATTCACCAGCCCTTCCGTTAAGTTGATAACGCTTGCTTGATAAGCATGGATACGAGACACGTCCAGATTCAAAGCAGTAGCCGTAGCGGTAGCTCGTGCATATTGCACTGAGTAGATGTTATCAACGGTTGGTGCTTTTAAAGCGTAGGCGTAGGAGGCGTTTAAACGCGTATTATTGGTCGCATCAAAGTCGATATCCAAACGTGGGCTAAAGCCTTTATGCGTCGTTTCACCGTAGTCATGTCCAGCGGCTGGATCATTATAATCCGGCGCGGCGTTCCCTTTTCCTTCACTCTTGATGTATTCGTAACGCAGAGAAGGTGTGATGGTTAGACGGTCTGTTGCTTGATAGTGATCAGCAATGTAAGCCGCATAAATTGACTGCGTGCCAGATGGTTCGTAGTAAGGGGTATACCAACCGTAGTTTTTGGCTTCATTACTGTCGTATGATGCGTTGAATACTAATGAGTCTCTATTCGGTTTTTTGATATTGAAGCCCTGTCACTAGAGTGTGGTCTCCGAACTGCGCTTGGTTAAACACATCAGCATAGTCACGCTCGTAACTTAACCAAGACTCGTGACCGTAACTGCCAACAGAAACGAACATTTTCTCGAATGCCACGTCAGGGCGAACCCAGTGACGATCGTTTTCAGAACGTGCCATTTTGATATTGAAATCAATATACGGGTTAGTCGGCATGTAGTGGTAAGAGATCGTCGTGGTGTTATCCGTGTATTTATTATCGACGGTGTATGCGTATTTGGCTTTTTCTAATGATCCGTATTTCTTGATGTTGTACTCAGTAATGTTAGGCATTTTTCCGCGGCGGTTAGCCCAAGGTTTACGACCTTCATCTTTATAGCGAGTGTGGCTAATTTCAAACTCGTGATCGTTGTTTTCATAACCGACTTTTACGAGCATGTTTTCTTGCTCATAACCTGAGTAATCCAGCGTTTCACCACCACCGACTTTAATGTCATCAGAATCTTTTACAGAGCCATTCGCTAGAAAATAAAAACCAGCATCGTTTTTACCATAGAGTGTTAGCGTGTAGGCATTCTCATCGCCGTTGGTGTTATATGCACTTGAGATGCGAGCACCAAAGTTTCTGTTGCCGTACAGTAGGTCATCGACACTTTTGGTTTTAATACGAATTGAGCCACCAAACTTTCCGTTGAGTGCTCGATAGTCGTGCGCGCCCTTGATAATTTCTGCTTCACCAATCAAGAACGGATACAAAAAAGAAAGTTCCGTAGCGGTATTGTTGAAAGCCAATGGGAGCGCCATCGACAAATACGGCGATATCGCTTGGATCATCAAAACCACGAATATTAATACGTTCGCCGCCGGAACGGCCGCCGCCATCTAATGATGCGCCCGGAACGGCATCGATCATTGAGGCAAAATTGGAGTACTGTTGCTCTTCAATCTCTGACCAATTAATGGTGGTTTGCGCAGGCTCAGCAATGGTAATAGGTTTGGCATAACGCACACCGACGACTTCAAGCTCTTCATTTGGCGTTGTCTCGGCATATGAATAAAGAGGGAAGAGCAAAGTCAGTGAAATGAGATTTACTTTGAATGGATGACTTTTTAATCGTTTCATATTGATGATTTATAGTGTTTTTATGAAGCTCGGATTATAAGAACATTATCACGATTAATAAATGATAATGAGATTAATTATCAAATGTGTTTTTGCGATGGCTTGTTAAAGTTTTTTATCCATTCGTGGAAACTACGATGAGTATCGTTAGCTTACAGAAAACAAAAAGCCCAGCGTCATGGACGCTGAGCTCATTGGCTTTTAAACAAGATGGTGCGAGCACTGTTAGCTAATCAAGTACGTACTTGGTAGGAATTACTGAGTTTCTAACGGGATCTGTCCGGTAGTCAGTGGCTCGACATCGAACTCGGTTAGTCCTTCAATGTAACTTTCAACGGCTTGTTCTACCGAATCATCACCTTGGTTGAAGTAAGCAAGGTGGAAGATCGCATCGCCTTCATTAACCAGTGGCAAAGTTTGTTGACCGATCACCAAGCCACGCTTTGGCGCTTTGAGCTCTACCTCATCATGTCCAAGAGGAGAGCTGATATAGGCGAGAGTTTCACCCTGTTCCACTTTGTCTCCCAGATTAACGACAGTACGCAAAATACCGTTACCTGACGCACGAACCCAGCTGGTGGATTTCGCTATGATAGGCTCAGGCAGCTTTTTTCGGCTAGCGCGCAACATGCCAATGGCTTGCATTACGCGCCGAACCCCGAGTACACCAGCGCTGATTGACAGTGGATCAAAACGCAATGCTTCGCCAGCCTCGTAGGTGAGTACGGGGATGTCACATTTTTCCGCTTCACTGCGCAAAGAGCCATCACGCAATGCTGAATCAACAATCACTGGCGTCGCAAACGCCTGAGCAATACGCAGAGTTTCTGGGTTGCTTAAGTTTGCGCGAATCTGTGGCAGGTTCGTGCGGTGAATGGCTCCGGTGTGCAGATCCAAGATGTAGTCACAACGCTTGGCAATGTTGTTAAAGAACCCGTGTGCCATTCGAGACGCAAGCGCGCCTTTTTCACTGCCAGGAAAACAACGGTTGAGATCTCGTCGATCGGGCAAGTAACGTGATTTATGGATGAAACCAAACACGTTAACAATAGGTACCGCAATGACAGTGCCTTTCAGCTTTTGTGGATCCAGTTGGTTAATGATCTGACGAACGATTTCTACGCCATTAAGCTCATCACCATGGATAGCAGCATTCACCATCAACACAGGCCCTTCTTGTTTCCCATGGATGATTTCCACAGGAATAGATAAAGGCGAATGTGTGTATAGCTTCGCTGCTTCAAATTCGATCTCTAATCGTTGTCCTGGTTGTATTTGATGCCCTAAGAGCTCAAACACTTTGCTTTTTTTACTTCTGGCCATAAACCATCTCTGTCAAATGCGTTATCAGCAATGTAACAATTGCTGCAAAATCGCACTAATCATTCTCATTAAGGACACGACAAATTACTTTAATCGTCATGCGCGAAACCTCAGCATGTGTGAAGTTTTTGTTTTCAATATGATCTTTTCTATCAGTTTAATACATAACGAGAGGTACAGAAGGAAGAGCAATCATAGGCTTAAAAAATGTGACTGTATTAAAAATAATACTGATAATGAAGGACAAAAAAACGGACTTTTAACCCTACTTTTTATCCGATAATATCCGCGCCGAATTTGAGGTCTAACATTTCTAACTAGAGGTTTTGATGAAAAAGGCAATTGCTAAAATTGGTGCATTGACTGCTGTAACAGTTTCACTTTCAGGTTGCGTTGGCAGTAATGCCGTGACAGGTTATGTCATGGGGTTTAACTTGAAAGCTGTAGATAACCGTTACGCTCGAGGTGGTCTAAACATGCTTTTAGCACCTGTTTATGGTGTCGCAATCGCAGCGGACTACATCGTGTTTAACTCTCTAGAGTTTTGGACGGGTAAGAACCCTTTAAATGGTAAGCCACATATCTTCGATACAAAGATGGATACTTACATCGATGTAAACCACCAGTTAGATAAATCGTTAACGACGGCGCCAATTGCACCGTTAGCGAATAACCGTGTTATTGAGCAGGGTCGAATGCAGCAAATCGATGAGAACACTGTTCAAATGGATATTACTTACAATAACGGCGAGAAGGCGACACTCATGGGTGTGCGCGATGGTGAGCTTGTCACTTACTACATTGATGGCGAGGTCGTTGCACAAACCTCAATGGATGAATTAGCCGCTTATACGCAAAATCGCGTGTAATTTGGTCCAGCCAAACAAAAAAGGGTGCCGTAAAGCACCCTTTGTCGTTTTTCGTGCTTGAATTACGCTTTCTCTGGAATTGCCTCTAGAAGCGCGACCATTTGGTCCCAGTACAGCTGAACGGTATCAATCTTCACTTTCTCATCTGGTGAGTGAGGGAATTTTATTGTTGGACCGAAAGAAACCATATCCATGTGTGGGTATGGTTCTTTAAATAGGCCACACTCAAGACCAGCATGGATGACCATGATGTTCGGCTTATGACCGTAAATGCCTTCATACATATCACGGAAAATTGCCATGATCTCGGAATCTGCATCTGGCTTCCAGCCAGGGTAAGCACCTGAGAACTGAATTTGTGCGCCTGCTAATTCAGCAATTGAACGTAGCATACTCTCAACTTGGCTGCGGCCAGAGTCAATGAGAGAACGAATCAAGCAAAGCACGGTGACTTTATTTTCTTCTGTGCTGATCACACCAACATTTAGAGAAGTTTCAACAACGCCTTCCACCTCATCACTCATACGCATTACTCCGTTTGGACAAGCGTTAAGTGCCGCAATGAATCGTTGCTGATCGGCGATTGAAAATACTTGCGCGTCAGTCGTGATCACTTCATTAAAGGTTACGATACCTGTTTCGATTTTACCCAATTCAGTTTTCAGCAGCTCAGCGTAGTGGTTGAACAGCTCAGCAAGCTTGTCTTGGTTTTCGACAGGAAGCGCGACAGTAACAAACGCTTCGCGAGGGATTGCATTACGTAAGCTACCACCACGGAATTCGACTAAACGTAAATCAAGCTCTTGAGCATGACCGGCAAGGAAACGACCAAGTAATTTGTTGGCATTACCGCGACCTGTGTGAATGTCACAACCTGAGTGACCCCCTTTTAGGCCTTTCAGCGTCAGTTGGCGTGTTACAAAACCTGCAGGCGTTGATTCTCGAGAAATATCGAAAGTCATGGTGCCATCAACGCCACCTGCACAACCCATGTAGACTTCGCCTTCTTGCTCAGAGTCTGTATTTAGAAGAATCTCACCTTCTAACCAACCAGCTTCAAGGCCAAATGCGCCAGTCATGCCTGCTTCTTCATCAATCGTAAGCAGAACTTCGAGTGGACCGTGCTTAATGTCTTTAGATGCCAATACAGCAAGGCAAGAAGCCATACCAATCCCGTTATCTGCACCAAGCGTCGTGCCTTTCGCCGTTACCCATTCGCCATCGATGTAAGGTTGGATTGGATCTTTGGTGAAGTCGTGTTCGGTGTCTTCGTTTTTCTGCGGCACCATGTCGATGTGTGCTTGAAGTACAACAGCCTTCTTATTTTCCATTCCAGGTGTCGCGGGCTTTTTGATGAACACGTTACCGGTTGGATCACGGCGAACGTCAAAGCCTTGCTCTGTTGCCCAGTTGATAATGTACTGTGCTAATGCTTCTTCATGTTTAGATGGGTGAGGGATAGAACAAATCTTATCGAAAAACTGCCAAAGTGGAGCAGGTGATAAGGTACTGATCTCAGAATGGAACTCAGACACGGAGGACTCCTTTTGATGTGCTTTGCCAAATATATACCGTAAAAATATTGTCGAAATAGCATTAAATGCTAGACGATTTGGCCTTCAAATTGCCGTTTAGCATACCACCAGATAAGGAGTACGAGTAGTCGCGCGCACAAGGATTTCTCTCAGAACTGTCACAGTTTGTGAACACAATAACAGGCACTATGTGTTCTCTATCATACATTCTGAAAGTGGCTTTATTTTTTAATTTACAAAACTGTAATTTAATTACATTTAAACTTTGATGAAGGTCAATTTATACATTTTTTGTGATTTCAATCACTAAAATGCTTGTAATTAAATTTCTTAGTGGTATATTTGTAACCAGCTTCTGAGAGAAGAATGAAATGCTCAAAGGATGAGTCCGTTTTATCGCCTCCAAGGAACCGAGAATCAACGAATGTTTAATTGATTTAAAAGGTGATAGTTATGAAAGGTTTACCAAGTACAATGTTCTGGAATAGCAAGTCTGTTTACACCGGCAACTTTGTATACCCAACAAGCTTTGGCTACTAAGTGAAGTCAACGCATGTGACTCGAACAGTTTGTTCACCCCTATAAATTGGAATTTTTTTTCAGTGATAGTGCTGACATGATTCGCCGCCACCCAAATTGGGTGGCGTTTTTTTATCTCCACTTTCTATTTCTGACACATTTTCTGCCATCAAGGCTAGATTCTATTCTCCGTTCTTTAGTTTTATCGACTTCCCCGTCAAATCCACCTAGATATGACGCTTAAAACGCCCAGTTTCTATTTGAAAGTTTAGTACATTGTTCAGTTTTTATTCTGTTGTTGGGTTCTGAACGATAATTATTAATTGTTGTTTTATAAGAATATATTTCCTGTTTTGCTTTTAAGAATTAGCGAATGGGTTTCATATCCAAAGAAAAAAATCGCATTAGAGTGAAGATTCTATCTAGAATTTGCTATTTGATAACTTTATAATTCCCGCCAATCGATTACGCAACCGTTTACTTTTTACCTTTACAGGATTCGATCATGCTCGAGAGGCTTTTTAAGCTCAGTGACAATGGCACAAATGTGCGCACTGAGATCATTGCAGGTGTTACCACCTTCCTAACTATGGCTTACATTATTTTTGTAAACCCAGCGATCCTGTCGGATACCGGTATGGACCGTGGTGCCATTTTTGTTGCAACTTGTCTTGCGGCCGCTATCGGCTGTTTCATCATGGGATTTGTTGCCAACTACCCAATTGCACAAGCACCAGGAATGGGGCTGAACGCATTTTTCACTTACTCTGTTGTGTTGGGGATGGGCTATACGTGGCAAGTTGCGTTAGCGGCGGTGTTTGTTTCAGGCCTGCTGTTTATTCTTTTGAGTATATTTAAGATCCGTGAGTGGATTATTAACTCTATCCCGCATTCTCTTCGAACTGGTATTTCAGCCGGTATCGGTCTTTTCTTAGCATTTATCGCATTAAAAAATGCAGGCATCGTCGTTGATAACCCTGCGACATTAGTTTCTATGGGAGACATCACATCATTGCCATCTGTATTGGCTGCGATTGGTTTCTTCCTTACTATCGCGCTTGTTCACCGTGGTGTGAAAGGTGCGGTGATGATCGCCATTCTTGGTGTTACAGCGCTTGGCCTTCTATTTGGTGATGTGCAGTGGAGCGGCATTATGTCTACGCCACCAAGCATTGCACCAACTTTCATGCAACTGGATTTCTCTGGCTTGTTTGAAGTTGGCATGATTTCCGTTGTGTTTGCTTTCCTATTTGTCGATTTGTTTGATACCGCAGGTACGCTAGTTGGCGTTTCTCAAAAAGCAGGCCTCACGGATGAGAATGGCAACATCCCGCGTTTAAACAAAGCGTTACTTGCAGACTCAACGGCAACGTCAGTAGGTGCACTACTTGGTACCTCAAACACCACATCTTACATTGAGAGTGTTTCTGGTGTGGCGGCTGGTGGTCGTACTGGTCTAACAGCAGTGGTTGTTGGTGTGCTCTTCCTACTTGCTCTATTGTTTTCACCACTAGCAGGAATGATCCCTGCTTATGCAACATCCGGCGCTCTGTTCTATGTCGCGATTTTGATGTTGTCTGGGCTGGTAAGCATTGATTGGCGTGACCTAACGGAAGCATCACCAGTTGTTGTGACTTGTTTGGTGATGCCGTTAACGTTCTCGATTGCAGAGGGTATTACGTTAGGCTTTATCGCGTACTCGGCGATCAAATTATTCAGCGGCAAGGGCCGTGAAGTGTCGATGAGTGTGTGGGTGATGTCTGCCATCTTCATCGTCAAATACCTCGTCGGTTAATTTCTCGAGCAAAAAGCCAGTGTGGATTTATTCACGCTGGCTTTTTCTTTTTTCACGTTGTTCACTTAAGACGGTTTTTCTGCGGAATAGGCAGAGAATTTTGATATCACCGTTGGTATTAGCGGTGTGTTTCGGTAGAATAATCGTTTGCGCAGCTTGAAATCCTCATCTCCATACGTTTTTGGAGAGGTCAGTGAGCATTCCGCTTTTGAGTGAGTTCACTAGATTTTGAGGATGCATATTTTCAAATTATTAGGTTATTACAATGAGTAAAAAATTCATTATCACTTGGGATGCAATGCAGACTTACTGCCGTGAACTGGCTGAAAAACAAATGCCAGCTGAGCAATGGAAAGGGATTTGGGCGGTAAGCCGCGGTGGTTTGGTTCCTGGCGCTATCTTGGCTCGTGAACTGGGTATTCGTTACGTTGATACAATCTGTATTTCAAGCTACGACCATGATCATCAGCGCGATATGACGGTACTAAAAGCACCTGAAGGCGATGGTGAAGGTTACCTAATCGTTGAAGACCTAGTAGACAGTGGTGATACGGCGCGCAAACTACGTGAGATGTATCCAAAAGCGAAGATGATCGCTGTGTGTGCAAAACCTTCAGGCAAAGCGTTGCTAGATGATTATGTGGTAGATATCGCGCAAGACACTTGGATTGAACAACCTTGGGACATGTCAATCCAGTATGCTGAGCCTGTAAACCGCAAGCAAAAATAAACGCTATTAAAGAATATTGAGAAATGCCCCTGTATAGGGGCATTTTTTTTATTTATCATAACAACTCATGCTAATAGCCTAAGGTTCTTCCTATGTCTGAAGACGTCAGTAAAAATCTTTCCGAAACTTTGTTCGTGAAACATAAGCAAGCAAAAGAAACCTCTGCGCTTACCCAGTACATGCCGACCAGTCAAAAAATACTTGATGAGCGAGAGGCGCAGGGTGATCGTGCTTGGTATCGTCATTTGCGCCGCTTGCAATGGGCTTGGCAAGGGTTGTCTCCGATAGAGATGGAAGGTGTGCTTTCTAAAATCGCTTCTTCTTCCCACTCTCGAACCAATGATGATTGGTTAGACACCGTAATGGGATACCACAACGGCAACTGGACATTTGAGTGGATTAAGCTCGGCATGGAGCATCAGAAGCGTTCAAATGAAATGCAAGGTGAGGAGGCCGCCGATGAACTATTCACTGCTTCTTTGTGTTTTAGTATCGCAGGCTACCCACATCTGAAGAATGATAATTTGGCCTTGCAGGCTCAAGTGCTGGCAAACAAAGCGTACTCTGGCGGCGCAGAGAAGACCAAGTACACCATCAAGCAAATTGAAGTGCCTTACCAAAATCGCAAAATCATCGCGAACCTTCATTTGCCAAGAACCGACAAGCAACTGCCTGTGGTGATGGTGAGCGCTGGTCTCGATACGTTACAAACCGACATGTGGCGTTTGTTCCGCAATCATCTTGCACCACGAGATATTGCAATGTTGACGGTCGACATGCCTTCGGTGGGGCACAGTTCTCACTGGCCTTTGACTGAGAACTCAAGCTGTCTGCACCAAGCGGTACTAAATGAGCTGTATTCATTGCCTTGGGTGGATCATCACAAAGTGGGGTTAGTTGGATTTCGTTTTGGTGGTAATGCCATGATCCGACTCTCTTTTGTTGAACAAGAGAAGATCAAAGCTTGTGTAGCCCTCGGCGCACCCGTGCATGATATTTTTACTTCCCCTGAGAAGCTGCAAAAAATGCCGAAGATGTATCTGGATCTGTTGGCTTCTCGCTTAGGGAAAAGCGCGGTTGATATTAATAGCATGGCGGGCCAGATGATGGCCTGGTCATTGAAGGTTCAGGGCTTCTTGAGCAGTAGAAAAACCAAAGTACCTATTTTAGCTTTGAGCCTTGAAGGCGATCCGGTGTCTCCACACAGTGATAACCAACTCGTCGCGCTGTTTAGCCAGTATGGCAGAGCGAAAAAAATCAGTTCCAAAACGATTACAAAAGGATATGAGCAATCCCTCGATTTAGCCATAAAGTGGCTAGAAGATGAATTATTAGGGTGACAATTCTCCTAAATTAGTTAAAAGTGATATATCTGAGCAAAAAATAAGCTCATGATAATTAAAAATAATAATCATTCTTGGGTGTTTACTTTTAACTATGAAAACGGAGATTCATATGTCAGAGACGACTCAGGGCCCGACTCACTTTCGCTTGATGTCAAAGTTGAAGGCGATAGGGCCTTACCTGCGCGAACCACAATCGCAAGAAGGGCGCTATTATTTTGATTGTCTATCTGTTTGTGTAGACGACAAAAAATCGCCTGAGAAGCGTGAATTTTGGGGCTGGTGGATGGATTTAGAATCCATCGAAGGAGGCTTTACTGCCAAATATCATATCGGCAAGTACAACAAAGAAGGGCAATGGGTATCTGAAGCCCTGCCTAAAAAAGCGGTAGAGGAAGTATATCTGACGCAGAGCACATTCCATCAAAAGCTGGTTGATACTTTAGAAGAACACTTCAAATTAGAAGTCGAATATCACACGGAGTCTTTCGATTTCGCTTAATTTGGTTGTTTTCATTTAATACCAAACAAAAAGGTGCGAAAACGCACCTTTTCTCTTGTTAATTCCCTCTTTGATTGTTAAAACATCCTCTCTTTATTTGTTTTTCACTTCAGAAGACATCATGACAACGAATCAACAAAATGCAGTTGTTTCACAACCACAAACTGTCGTTGTGAAACTGGGTACAAGTGTGCTGACAGGCGGCACTCTGGCACTCGACCGTGCTCACATGGTTGAGTTAGCGCGCCAGTGTGCTGAGCTTAAAAAACAAAGGCCATTCAGTGGTAATGGTTTCGTCTGGTGCTATTGCAGCAGGCCGTGAGCATCTTGGTTACCCCGCATTGCCCAACGAGATGGCGAGTAAACAATTACTTGCGGCGGTGGGTCAAAGTCGCTTGATTCAAACATGGGAGTCTTTGTTTGGTATTTACGGCATCAAGATCGGCCAAATGCTACTAACTCGTGCTGATTTAGAAGATCGCGAGCGATTTTTAAACGCACGTGACACCATCAATGCGCTCGTTGCGAACGATATTATTCCTATCGTAAACGAAAATGATGCCGTTGCGACCAGCGAGATTAAAGTGGGCGATAACGACAACCTTTCCGCTTTGGTGGGCATTTTGTGTGGCGCAGATAAGCTCTTGCTTTTAACTGACCAAAAAGGTCTGTTTACTGCTGACCCTCGTAAAGACCCGAACGCAGAGCTGATCAAGGAAGTAAAAACCATCGACGATACGCTGCGTAAAATCGCAGGAGGAAGTGGTACAACATTGGGTACAGGCGGTATGGCAACGAAGCTGCAAGCCGCAGACATCGCTCGCCGCGCTGGTATCGAGGTTATTATTGCTGCCGGTAGTGCACCGAATGTTATCTTTGACTCTTTGAGCGCAGAGCCACAAGGCACACGCTTCCTACCTTGCGCTGAAGCTTTAGAAAACCGTAAACGCTGGATTCTGGCGGGACCTGCGGCATCGGGCGACATCATTATTGATGATGGTGCGGTAAATGCAGTGGTCGGTAAGGGCAGTAGCTTACTTGCTAAAGGGGTAATCAAAGTAAGTGGTGACTTTGCACGAGGCGAAGTGGCGCGTATAACAAATTCTCACGGTAAGTTGGTGGCTCGTGGCATTAGCGCCTACTCAAGTGATGACCTAACTAAAATTACTGGTAAGCACAGTAAAGATATCATCTCTATTTTGGGTCATGATTATGGCTCTGAGGTGATTCATCGCGATGATTTGGTTGTCATTCAGGAATAGAATTAGAGGGAAGCAAAGTGGATTTAACGAATATGGGTAAAGCTGCTAAAGATGCAGCTTTCGAATTAGCGACAGCGTCAACTGCGCAGAAGAACCAAGCATTAGCCATCATTGCTGATGAGCTAGAAGCAAACTCCGTTGCTATTTTGGCGGCAAACGCTAAAGACATCGAACTTGGCCGTGAAGCGGGTTTAACCGACGCACTGCTTGATCGCCTTTTGCTGAATGAAGAACGATTGACTGCAATTGCGAATGATGTTCGCAACGTCATTAGCTTGAACGATCCTGTGGGCAGCGAAATCGACAGTAAGGTACTGGAAAATGGGATGTCATTGTCTCGCCGCCGCGTACCACTGGGTGTTGTGGGCGTAATTTATGAAGCGCGTCCTAACGTAACTATTGATATTGCGGCGCTGTGCTTGAAAACCGGCAACGCAAGCATTTTGCGTGGCGGCAAAGAGACATTTTTCTCGAATATGGAATTGGTAAAGGTTATTCAGTCTGCGCTAGCAAAGGCGAACCTTCCTGCCGCTTCGGTTCAGTACATTGAAAAGCCAGATCGTGAGCTAGTCTCTCAACTGCTTAAACTGGACGATTACGTCGACATGATCATTCCACGCGGTGGTGCTGGCCTACACAAAATGTGTAAAGAAAACAGCACGATTCCGGTGATTATTGGTGGCTTTGGTATCAGCCATATCTTTGTCGACGAATCCGCTGATCTAGAGAAATCCCTGAATGTGGTTGAGAACTCTAAAGTTCAACGTCCATCTGCGTGTAACTCATTAGATACGCTGCTCGTGCATGAAAACATTGCAGCGCAATTCTTACCAATGATCGTAGAGCGCATGAACGATAAAGTGACCTTCGTGACAGAGCCTAAGGCAAAAGCACTGATGGCTCAAGCAACACAAATTCGCGATGCTGTTGAAGGTGACTTTGATACGGAATGGTTGAGCTACACCCTTGGTGTAAAAGTCGTGTCTGATGTGAAAGATGCAATTGATCATATGCGTGTTCATAACGCGAGCCACTCAGATGCGATCATGACCAATAGTTTGGAAAACTCAGAACTGTTCATCAATTCTGTCGGTTCGGCGGCGGTTTATGTGAATGCTTCAACGCGCTTTACAGACGGTGCGCAATTTGGCCTTGGCGCAGAAGTCGCAGTATCCACGCAAAAGCTACATGCCCGTGGTCCAATGGGCTTAGAAGAGCTAACTAGCTACAAGTGGGTTGGTAAAGCGAATTACTTAGCACGCAGTTAACACATTCAACGAGATCTTGAGTGAAAAAGGGGCCTTTGGGCCCCTTTTTGTTTTGTCTAACATACCAATTCCGCTACACTACATGAGCTTTTATTTCGGTTTGAAAGCGTTATACCCAAATAGCTTTAATAGAGTCCGTATAACCATGAACGCGTGGTTAGCCGTGATGGCTCATGAGGTTATTTGGGTATAGATATGGAGGTGATATGCATTGTCCTTTTTGTTCCGAGAACGATACCAAAGTTATTGATTCCCGCTTAGTGGCTGATGGCCATCAAGTTCGACGTCGCCGTCAGTGCTTGGCGTGTAGCGAGCGTTTCACTACGTTTGAAAGCGCAGAGTTAGTGATGCCTAAAGTGATCAAATCGAATGGTAACCGTGAACCATTTGATGAAGATAAAATGGTTGGCGGTATTCAACGCGCTTTAGAGAAACGCCCAGTGAGTGCTGATTCTATAGAGTTAGCGATCAGTATGATCAAATCACAACTGCGTGCGACGGGTGAGCGAGAGGTTCCGAGTGAAATGATTGGTAATTTAGTCATGGACCAACTCAAAGAGCTCGACAAGGTCGCTTATATCCGTTTCGCCTCAGTTTACCGCAGTTTTGAAGACATTCGCGAGTTTGGCGAAGAGATTGCCCGCCTAGAAGACTGAGTAGCTCATGACTCAACACACTCCTGAAAGAGCGTTTTCTGATTTAGATTTCGCCATGATGTCACGAGCTATTAAGTTAGCGAGACGTGGCATTTATACCACCGCCCCAAATCCAAATGTGGGGTGCGTCATCGTTCGTGATGAAGAAATTGTTGGTGAGGGCTATCACCACCGCGCTGGTGAGCCGCATGCCGAAGTGCACGCGATGCGCATGGCGGGTGAAAAAGCAGTTGGTGCAACCGCTTATGTGACGCTCGAACCCTGCTCTCATTACGGCCGTACACCGCCATGTGCTGAAGGGCTAATCAAAGCCAAAGTGGCACGTGTGGTTTGCGCAATGGTAGACCCAAACCCTAAAGTTGCGGGGCGGGGCATCCAGATGTTGCGTGATGCCGGAGTTGAAGTACAAATCGGCTTGTTAGAGCAAGATGCCCTTGCCCTTAACCCTGGTTTTATAAAGTATATGCGTACAGGCATGCCGTTTGTTCAATTAAAAATGGCAGCCAGTTTGGATGGGCAAAGCGCACTCAGCAATGGGCATAGCCAATGGATCACCTCCCCAGCGGCCCGCCAAGATGTGCAGCGTTATCGAGCGATGAGTGGTGGTATTCTCTCTACCAGCAAAACGGTGATTGATGATAATGCGTCACTCAATGTGCGTTGGGATGACTTACCTACCAGTGTTCAAGCGCAGTATTTACGAGAAGAACTTCGTCAACCAGTACGTGTAATCTTAGACCGTCAGAACCATTTAACGGATGCGCTCAAGCTGTTCCACACCGATGGAGAGCGAGTTATTGTTAGCCCAGATGGAGAATGTATCCCTCTATTGGACAGCGCTGACCAAATTGACTTATCAACGACATTAAAACGTATCTCGGATGAGCACCACATCAATCACTTATGGGTTGAAGCTGGAGCTACGCTAGCGAGTGCGATGATAAAGGCTAACCTTGTAGATGAGCTCATTGTTTACCTTGCGCCAAAACTCATGGGCAGCGATGGTCGGGGGCTTATCGGTGCTTTAGGGTTAAGCGCTATGGCTGACGTCATTGATTTAAACATTACAGACGTTCGTATGGTCGGGGTAGACATTCGCATCACCGCCACCATCAAACGTAATGAACTTAGATAAGAAATAGTATGTTTACAGGAATAGTAGAAGCAGTTGGCAAGTTAGCTGCGATTACGCCGAAGGGCGAAGACATCACCGTCACGATTGAAACGGGTGCGCTTGATATGTCAGACGTTAAGTTAGGCGATAGCATTGCGACCAATGGTGTTTGCTTGACGGTAGTTGACTTCGGAAGCCACTATTACAGTGCTGATCTGTCATTAGAAACCTTGAAGAAAACTGGGTTTGCTGAATACCAAGTGGGCGATAAGGTGAATCTAGAAAAAGCCATGCTACCAACAACGCGATTGGGTGGACATATCGTTTCAGGCCATGTCGATGGAGTTGGTGAAATTGTCGAACGCAATTCAGTTGGCCGTGCGATAGAGTTTTGGGTTGCAATGCCAGCGGAAATTAGCAAGTACGTTGCAGAGAAAGGCTCGATTACTGTTGATGGTATTAGCCTAACAGTCAACGACTTACGTAAAAATGCTTTTAAGCTGACGATCGTTCCTCATACGAGTGAAGAAACTACGATTGACCAGTTTCAAGTGGGGCGCAAAGTCAACTTAGAAGTTGATGTACTTGCGCGTTATATGGAGCGTTTACTGCAAGGGCAGCAAGAAGATAAGGCCGAGTCTCGTATCACGATGGACTTTTTACAGCAAAACGGTTTTGCATAAGTCTTGGGAGTGGCTGCGTGAGGCATGCGATAAAGAGCAGACTCACAGAACACCGCGAGATTCATTGACTTGCTTGGTGCAAAGCTCAAACTATTGACCTCACCAGCATTCACTGCAACATGATTTTTTCATTGCTGCCGCAATAACAAATTTAGAATAACGGGAAAACAGACTATGCCAATCAGTACGCCACAAGAAATTATTGATGATATTCGCGCTGGCAAAATGGTCATCCTAATGGATGATGAAGACCGCGAGAATGAAGGTGACTTGATCATGGCTGCCGAGCATATTACGCCGGAAGCCATCAACTTTATGGCAACCTATGGCCGTGGCCTGATTTGTTTAACCATGACCAAAGATCGTTGCGAAAGCCTAGGCCTGCCACCAATGGTGCAAGACAATAATGCGCAATACACAACCAACTTTACTGTTTCGATTGAGGCGGCAGAAGGGGTAACGACGGGTATTTCAGCCGCGGATCGCGCACGTACGGTTCAAGCGGCAGTCGCGCCAAACGCCAAAGCTGCGGATTTGGTGCAGCCTGGTCATATCTTCCCGCTCGCGGCCCAAGATGGCGGCGTACTGACTCGCGCTGGTCACACTGAAGCTGGCTGTGATTTGGCTCGCCTTGCTGGTTTAGAGCCTGCATCGGTGATTGTTGAGATCTTAAATGACGACGGCACCATGGCTCGTCGCCCTGATCTAGAGATCTTTGCAGAGAAGCACGGTATTAAATTGGGCACTATTGCCGACCTAATTGAGTACCGCAATAACACTGAGACAACGATTGAACGTGTGGCAGAGTGCAAGTTACCGACAGAGTTTGGCGAGTTCACGTTAGTCACGTACAAGGACACCATTGATAACCAAGTGCACTACGCAATGTGCAAGGGCGATTTGAAAGAAAAAGCGCCACTGGTTCGCGTACATCTTCAAGACGTTTTTACCGATTTACTACGTAGCGATCGTAATGCAGAGCGCAGCTGGACACTAGATAAGGCAATGAAACGCATTGGTGAAGAAGGCGGTGTGCTGGTTGTTCTTGGCCATGAAGAATCGACCGATCTACTTATTCATCGCGTGAAGATGTTTGAAGCGCAAGACAAAGGTGAAGCACCAACGCTTGCTAAAAAACAAGGCACGTCTCGCCGTGTTGGTGTGGGGTCACAGATTCTTGCGGATCTCGGCGTACATGATATGCGCCTTCTGTCATCGACCAACAAAAAGTACCACGCATTAGGTGGTTTTGGTCTGAACGTGGTTGAGTACGTCTGCGAGTAACAACCGAACAATAAGTTCCTAGTCTTTTACGCACTCAACTCGTCAATGGCTAGGAACCGGTGATTTGCCTCCAATTTCCATTAGATATTGCTCACAAATTTGTGCTAGAATCCGGCGATTCTCACTTGATGAACATATTTCACTTATAAATAGAGTTAAAGGAAAGCTTATGAAAGTGATCGAGGGTGGCTTCCCAGCGCCAAATGCAAAAATTGCTATCGTTATTTCTCGTTTCAACAGTTTTATTAACGAAAGCCTACTTTCTGGTGCGATCGATACACTAAAGCGTCACGGACAAGTAAGCGAAGACAACATCACGGTTGTGCGTTGTCCAGGTGCCGTAGAGCTACCTCTAGTAGCTCAGCGTGTTGCTAAAACTGGCAAATTCGACGCTATTGTTTCTCTAGGGTCTGTTATTCGCGGTGGAACGCCTCACTTTGACTATGTTTGTAGTGAAATGAACAAAGGTCTAGCACAAGTGTCTATGGAATTCAGCATTCCAGTAGCATTTGGTGTTTTGACTGTTGATACGATCGATCAAGCGATTGAACGCGCAGGAACCAAGGCTGGTAATAAAGGTGCAGAGGCTGCACTAAGCGCACTTGAAATGATTAATGTACTATCTGAAATTGATTCCTAATGGGGGCCAGTGTGAAACCAGCCGCACGTCGTAACGCACGTCAATTCGCTCTACAGGCGATCTACTCATGGCAAATTACTAAAGAGAATGTTGCCAAGATTGAAGAACAGTTTTTGTCTGGCGACAAATACGATGAAGAAGAACTTCATGCATCTGAGCCAGCGCTTGCTGCTCCAGAAACAGACGTAGCTTACTTCCGTGAACTACTAAGCGGTGTTGTACTTAGCCACGCTGAGCTAGATAGCAAAATTCGTCCATACATCTCTCGTCCTATGCAGGATTTAGATATGATGGAACTTGCTCTTCTTCGCCTTGCTATGTACGAGATGACTCGTCGCGAAGATGTTCCTTACAAAGTTGTTATCAATGAAGCGATTGAACTTGCAAAAGTCTTCGCAGCAGAAGATAGCCACAAGTTTGTGAACGGTGTACTTGATAAAGCAGCACCTCACATTCGTAAGAAATAACGATTTCTTCAATGAAAAGGTCAGCACATGCTGACCTTTTTTGTATCAAAAGCTTTTACATCAAAAAGTAAGTGAATTATGTCTGGTGAATTTAATCTGATAGACAAGTACTTCGTCGGTCGTCAGAGCCAACGTAAAGATGTCCATCTAGCAGCTGGTGATGATTGTGCTTTGGTCAAAGCGCCAGCTAATGTTCAGATTGCGATTAGCACGGATACATTGGTAGCTGGAACGCATTTCTTAGCCGACGCGAACCCAGCATGGGTTGCACACAAAGCATTGGCTTCTAACATCAGTGATTTGGCTGCGATGGGCGCAACGCCTGCGTGGGTGAGCTTTGCATTAACGATGCCCGAACCAGATGAAGAATGGCTTGCACCTTTCTGTGATGCATTTTTCGAACTGGCTGATTACTATGGTATTCAGTTAATAGGCGGTGATACCACAAAAGGGCCATTGTGTCTGACTCTGACGGTGCAAGGTTTTGTTCCTGAAGGTAAAGCACTCACACGTTCCGGAGCAAAGCCAGGGGACTGGGTGTACGTAACGGGGAACCTTGGCGATGCAAAAGCTGGCTTAGATGTGATTCTAGATGGCTCTCTACGCAGCAGAGCTGGCGCGGAAGCACTAGAGCGAGCTCATTACCTTAGTTCTCCGCGTGTGCTCGCTGGACAAGCTCTTGTTGGCTTAGCCTCGTCGGCGATAGATATTTCAGATGGTTTAATCTCTGATATTAAGCACATTTTACAGCGATCTCAGGTTGGGGTGAGTATTGATGTCTCTCAGCTACCGATCTCTTCAGAATTAGTCCAGTTTTTAGATGATAAGATCAGCGCGCAGCAGTATGCTTTAGCAAGTGGCGAAGAATACGAGTTGTGTTTTACCGTGCCGGAGCAAAATCGAGGCTCGTTACAAAGCGCTTTATCTCATACTGGCTGTAAGGTCACATGTATTGGTCAAATCCGACCAAATGGAACCTTCGAGCTGCATGATAACAATCAACCACTTGATTGGGACTTAAGTGGCTTCGACCACTTTAAATGATCTGAGCTAAGCTCTAGCCAAGAGCCTGTTACTATTGAGCAACTCACAGGCATGACGATTGAAACCAAACTAGCAGTATAGGTTTAAGGATATGACCAACCCTCTTTCTCTGATTTCATTAAAGAACCCGTGGCATCTATTGGCGACGGGTTTTGGCAGTGGATTATCCCCGTTTATTCCAGGAACAATGGGGACACTGGCGGCCGTGCCCTTCTTTTTGTTGTTGGCGCAATTGCCATTTACGGCGTATGTCATTGTTGTTCTGATTTCGTGTGTGATCGGCATTCAAATCTGCCAAGTGACGTCTGCAGACATGAAAGTACATGATCATGGTTCAATCGTATGGGATGAATTTGCGGGTTTTTGGATTACGATGGGTATCGTCCCTGCGTTAAATATTCCGTTGACCGAGTGGAAGTGGTTGCTCACTGGCTTCATCCTGTTCCGTTTTTTCGACATGGTAAAACCGTGGCCAATTGGGTGGCTAGATAAGCGAGTTCACGGTGGGCTGGGTATTATGGTTGATGATATCGTGGCGGGAATTATGGCTGGTGTTGCCCTGTTTCTAGTCGCAAAATACGCAGGCTGGATGAATTAAACGTTGGACATAAAAAAGGGATGCCATGAGCATCCCTTTTTAAATTCTATTTTGCTAAATAATCCAAGATGGATTGTTCAATCCCTTTTGCATCGAGACCAAGCTCTTCATGCAGTTCATCTTGTGTTCCTTGATGAATAAACTCATCGGGTAAGCCTAGGTTTAAGACTGGCTTAATGATTTTATCTTTCATCATAAACTCAACGACACCTGCACCTGCACCACCTGCGATAACATTTTCTTCTAACGTCACGAGCACGTCATGATCTGCGGCTAATTGACGAATTAATGCTTCATCGAGCGGCTTCACAAAGCGCATATCAGCAACAGTGGCGTTAAGGTATTCTGCCGCTTCTAACGCGTTACCCAAGAAAGTACCAAAGTTCAGAATAGCAACTTTTTCACCTTGGCGAACCATGCGTCCTTTACCGATTTCTAAAGCCGTAAACTCAGTTTCGATTTCTACGCCCATCCCGCTACCGCGAGGGTATCGAACCGCACTAGGGCCAGTATGTTTATGGCCAGTGTAAAGCATTTGTCGACATTCGTTTTCGTCACTTGGCGCCATGATCACCATGTTCGGAATACAGCGCATAAAGCTTAGATCGAATGCGCCTTGGTGAGTTTGGCCATCTGCACCAACGAGACCTGCACGGTCGATAGCGAACATTACTGGTAAATCCATGATCGCGATATCGTGGATCAGTTGGTCATAACCACGTTGCAAGAAAGTCGAATAGATAGCAACGATTGGATGATCGCCCGCAATTGCCATGCCTGTTGCAAGTGTCACAGCGTGTTGCTCAGCAATCGCCACGTCAAAGTATTGGTCTGGATATTCTTTTGAGAAACGTACCATACCAGAGCCTTCGCGCATTGCTGGCGTAATTGCCATTAGCTTAGGATCTTGGGCCGCCATATCACATAAAAAGTCACCAAAGATCTTTGAGTAAGTTGGCTTACCGCCACTGCTTTTCGGTAGACAGTTATGCGTTGGATCGAATTTAGGAACACCATGGTAGCCGATAGGATCTTTCTCGGCAGGCTCATAACCTTTGCCTTTCTTGGTCATGATGTGCAGGAATTGAGGGCCTTTGAGCTCACGCATGTTTTTTAGCGTTTTGACGAGTTCATTGACGTCGTGTCCATCAATCGGGCCAATGTAATTAAAGCCGAACTCTTCGAACAGAGTACCAGGCACTACCATGCCTTTGAGGTGTTCTTCCGTACGGCGAACCAACTCTTTAATAGGTGGAACACCAGACAACACTTTTTTACCGCCTTCACGGATAGAAGTGTACAAGCTGCCAGAAAGTACTTTCGCAAGGTGGTTATTCAGGGCGCCGACGTTTTCTGAAATCGACATTTCGTTGTCGTTCAGAATAACCAACATATCAGGATGAACGTCGCCAGCGTGGTTCATGGCTTCGAATGCCATGCCTGCTGTAATTGCTCCATCACCAATCACACTGACGATTTTACGACCTTTACCTTCTTTTTGTGCGCTGATGGCCATGCCAAGACCTGCACTAATAGATGTCGAAGAGTGACCGACAGATAAGGTGTCATATTCACTTTCTTCACGCCAGGGGAAAGGGTGTAGACCATCCTTTTGGCGAATTGTTGGCATTTTATCGCGACGTCCGGTGAGGATTTTATGCGGGTAAGCCTGATGACCAACATCCCAGATCAATTTGTCGATAGGGGTGTTGTAAACATAATGCAGAGCGACAGTTAGCTCCACGGTGCCTAAGCCAGACGCTAAGTGTCCGCTAGATTGGCTCACTGAATTTAGCAGATACGTTCGCAGTTCATCACACAGATTTGGTAATGTTTCTTTCGGAAGAAGACGTAATTCTTCCGGTGTATTTGCTAACGCCAGTGTTGGGTACTTTGAAATATCAAGAGTCATATAAATGCGCGCTTATAGTGTTAATTTTTGCGCTCGATGACATATCGGGCGAACTCTTCGAGTAACTGAGTATTGTATGGGATAGCTTCCAATGCTTGAAGTGCTTCCTGTAACAGAGTGTGAGCTTTCTCTATGGCTCCCTCTAAACCCAGCAGGGAAGGATAAGTGCTCTTATTCAGACCTTGGTCGGAACCTTGAGGCTTACCCAGTGTTTCTGTGTCACTGATGATATCAAGAATATCGTCTTGAACCTGAAACGCCAAACCAATTGCTTTTGAGTAGCGCTCCAAGTGAGGTAGAACCTCGATACCTTTCTCACCAGCAGCTAATGCACCTAATTTTACCGCACAATCAATCAGAGCTCCGGTTTTTTTACGGTGTATCTCTTCCATTTCTTCAAGAGAAACTTGGCGATTTTCTGCGCCTAAATCTAAAGCTTGTCCAACACACATGCCGTTGGCGCCAGAAGAATGCGCCAACGCTTTGATCATATTGATGCGTTGAGTCTCGGCTGCCGGGTTTAATTGACCATCGGCAATAATGGTGAAGGCGAGAGTTTGTAGTGCATCACCTGTCAGTATTGCGGTTGCTTCATCAAACTTAATATGACAAGTTGGTTGACCTCGACGCAGTTCATCATCGTCCATGGCAGGCAGATCATCATGAATGAGTGAGTAGGCATGTATACATTCGATAGCAGCGGCAGGAGTGTCTAAGTCTTCTGGTTTACAGCCGAGCATTTGACCTGTGATGTAAACAAGAAAAGGGCGAACGCGTTTTCCACCTAGCAAAAGGCCGTATTTCATTGCTTGAATCAATGGCTGCTCTTGATATGGAAGCTGATCGAGCCACAAATTCAATTGCTGATTGTTTCTTTGTTGAAAAGACGTCAATGTCTGTTGCATCACATTGCTCACTACTGATGGTTATTCTGAATCTGGTTTGAAGTCACTCAGTGGTGCTTCATCATCTTCGCTAAGAAGAATACTTACGCGCTGTTCGGCGTCGCTAAGTTTCGTTTGGCCAGCACGAGCTAAGGCAATGCCTCGTTCAAACTTACGTAGAGCATCATCTAGGGCAAGATCGCCATTTTCTAATTGATCAACCAAGCTATCAAGCTCTTCAATGGTTGCTTCGAAGGTCATGTTTTCTGGTTTCTTGACCGCCATCTTTTTTCTGCCTTAATCAAGCCTTGGAGAAGATGCACGAAAGTTACCTTAGCCTAGTAACTTGGTCAAATTTAACCTTATATAATTGTCACAAAATTAGCGTTAAACGAGCCTAAGCGCTGAAACCCCATATTTTGGTTAAGGTTGTTAAGTCTAATTTGTGATCCATTAGCTAAGATTTTTCTAAAAATTCTGCGCGAGTTGTCGATACAGGTAATAATCCGCCCAATGGCAGTATTTGAGTATAGCGTGAGGAGTGCTTTGTGGATTTAGCAACCCTATTAGGTTTGATTGGTGGTTTTGCATTCGTCATTATGGCGATGGTGCTTGGTGGCAGCATCGGCATGTTTGTCGATGTCACGTCGATCCTTATTGTCGTTGGTGGCTCAATATTCGTCGTATTGATGAAGTTCACAATGGGACAGTTTTTTGGTTGCGACAAAAATTGCTGGCAAAGCCTTCATGTTTAAAGCGGATGAACCCGAAGACCTGATCGCAAAAATTGTGGAAATGGCCGATGCGGCGCGTAAAGGTGGTTTTCTTGCTCTTGAAGAGATGGAAATAAACAACACATTCATGCAGAAAGGCATTGATCTACTGGTTGATGGCCATGATGCCGACGTTGTGAGAGCGGCACTCAAAAAAGACATCGCGCTTACAGATGAACGACATACGCAAGGTACTGGCGTATTTCGCGCCTTTGGTGACGTTGCTCCTGCGATGGGAATGATTGGTACCTTGGTTGGTCTTGTTGCGATGCTTTCAAACATGGATGATCCAAAAGCGATTGGACCAGCAATGGCGGTTGCACTCTTAACCACATTGTATGGCGCGATCCTGTCCAATATGGTGTTTTTCCCTATTGCGGATAAGCTTTCTCTGCGCCGTGACCAAGAAACGCTAAACCGCCGTTTGATCATGGATGGTGTATTAGCGATTCAAGATGGTCAAAACCCGCGAGTGATTGATAGTTACTTGAAGAACTACCTCAACGAAGGTAAACGTGCCCTTGAGATTGACGAGTAACTTGGAGAGTAGTGATGGATGATGAAGATAACAAATGCGATTGTCCGCCACCCGGTCTCCCGTTATGGATGGGGACATTCGCGGATTTAATGTCGCTACTGATGTGTTTCTTTGTTCTTCTGCTCTCGTTTTCTGAAATGGACGTACTGAAGTTCAAACAGATTGCGGGATCAATGAAATTTGCCTTTGGTGTACAAAATCAACTTGAAGTGAAAGACATTCCCAAAGGTACTAGCATCATTGCTCAAGAGTTTCGACCGGGCCGACCAGAACCAACGCCGATTGATGTCATCATGCAGCAAACCATGGACATCACTCAGCAGACGCTCGAATTTCATGAAGGGGAGTCTGACCGAGCTGGTGGCACAAAGCGTGATGAAGGAAAGTTAACCGGTGGTCAATCGCCAGAAACGTCAACGCAAAACAATCAATCTGCAGAAGCGGACATGCAACAGCAGCAATCTGAAGAGATGTCGCAAGAGATGGAAACCTTGATGGAAAGCATCAAGAAAGCCTTAGAGCGAGAGATTGAACAAGGTGCCATTGAAGTTGAAAATCTTGGCCAACAGATTGTCATACGCATGCGTGAAAAAGGTGCATTCCCTGAAGGTTCGGCCTTCTTGCAGCCTAAATTCCGCCCTTTAGTTCGACAAATTGCAGAGTTAGTAAAAGACGTGCCAGGCATTGTGCGAGTATCAGGTCATACGGACAACCGACCGTTGGACTCAGAGCTTTATCGTTCTAACTGGGATCTCTCTTCTCAGCGCGCCGTATCGGTTGCACAAGAGATGGAGAAGGTGAGAGGCTTCTCTCATCAACGTTTGAGAGTGCGAGGCATGGCAGATACTGAACCATTGTTGCCGAATGATTCTGATGAAAATCGCGCGCTTAACCGACGGGTTGAAATCAGCATCATGCAAGGCGAACCACTATACAGTGAAGAAGTGCCTGTAATTCAATAACTAGACTTTAGTTTTAAGTCAGTAGAGAGATAAGAAAGCGAGCAGATTGCTCGCTTTTTTTGTTTTTTCCAATCCGCTTGGGTGTATAATCTTGCGCCTTAAAAGTGAGCTCAGACTACTTTTTGTGACTGAAACGCGGTTTTACTGCGTAAGAAGCATTGAAGTTGAGTGTCACTCTTTGTTGATTGCGAAACTAACCTGCGAATTAGACTATGAAATTTATTGTAAAGCCCCATCCAGAAATTTTTGTAAAAAGTGAATCTGTGCGTAAGCGCTTCACAAAGATTTTAGAGTGCAACATTCGTAACATCATTAAGAGCCGCACGGAATCTGTCGCGGTATTCAACCGTCGTGATCACATTGAAGTGACCTCTGAGAGTAACGAATTCCACGCTGAAGTTCTTGAGGTTTTGACTCATACACCAGGCATTCACCACGTACTGGAAGTGAAGCAGACCGAATTTAAAGATTTGCACGATATCTTCGAACAAGTACTGGAGCTAAATCGCTCTGCACTCGAAAATAAAACCTTTGTTGTACGTGCGAAGCGTCGCGGTAAGCACGACTTTACCTCTATCGAACTAGAGCGTTATGTCGGCGGTGGTTTAAACCAAGCGATTGAGAGCGCAAGAGTTAAGCTGCAAAACCCAGACGTGACGATCAAGGTGGAAGTCTCGAATGATAAGCTAAACCAAGTGCTGGCTCGTCATAAAGGTTTAGGCGGCTTCCCACTGGGCACGCAAGAAGACGTGTTGAGCTTGATCTCTGGTGGTTTTGACTCTGGTGTTTCTAGCTATCTGCACATCAAACGTGGCTCAAAAGTACACTACTGTTTCTTTAACCTAGGTGGTCCAGCGCACGAAATCGGCGTTAAGCAGGTTTCTCACTACCTATGGAACAAATACGGCTCTTCAGCAAAAGTACGTTTCATCTCAGTTGATTTCGAACCTGTGGTTGCGGAAATCCTAGAGAAAGTCGATGACGGCCAAATGGGGGTTATCTTGAAGCGTATGTTCATGCGTGCAGCAGGCATGATCGCTCAGAAGATGAAGATCGAAGCATTGGTGACTGGCGAAGCGCTCGGTCAGGTATCGAGCCAAACGCTAACTAACCTCCGCCATATCGATAACGTAACGGACACGTTGATTCTGCGCCCACTTATCAACTGGGATAAAGAAGACATCATTAACCTAGCACGCGAAATCGGCACAGAAGACTTTGCGAAGACTATGCCAGAGTATTGTGGTGTTATTTCTAAGAAGCCGACAGTAAAAGCGATTAAAGCGAAGCTAGAAGCGGAAGAAGAGAAATTTGACTTTAGCATTCTTGAGCAAGTAGTTCGTGATGCACGCATGATGGACATTCGTGATATCGCGAAAGAATCTGAGCAAGCTGCACCAGAAGTCGAGCAGGTTGAAGCGGTAGAAGAGCACGCGGTTGTGCTAGATATTCGTAGTCCTGAAGAGGAAGACGATAACCCGCTCGAAATCGAAGGTGTGGATGTGAAACATATCCCATTCTACAAGTTGGGTACACAGTTTGGTGATTTAGACCAATCTAAGACATATCTATTGTACTGTGAGCGTGGGGTGATGAGCCGTCTGCAAGCACTTTACTTGCAAGAGCAAGGCTTCAATAACGTAAAAGTTTACCGCCCATAGTTGACTGATAAAAAGACGTTAAAAGGCGCAAATTGAGACATCAATTTGCGCCTTTTTTGTTTTTTGATCGCGTTACAGCTAATCATTACTTAGCATAATGTTGAGGCTTATCGCAAAGCCATACACTTTTTGTTGATATAACGATAATTAATCCGAAAGAAGAGTAATAAAGTGATGTTGCTGCCAGATATGCGGATGAGATTTTCGATAGATAAAAAAACACCGCCTAATTTAGGCGGTGTAACAAATTTGACAGACAGGTCAAAAATAAATACAGGAAGTATATGTTTTGTCACAGGGAGTGTGGACAAAACATTATGGTAGAAATCTACCTAACTCGAAATACGAGTTTGCAAACACAACATCGCAACAACGAAGCCAATTGATTTCCAAAGAAATCAAGCCGTTCAGGCTCGTGTTGCGGGGTGAAATATAGAATTTATCTGGCTGTTCGACAACGGACATTTTATAATGTTTCAGAATTAAAAAAACTAATCCTATTTGAGGTCCCATATGTCTCGCAGATTGCCTCCATTAAATTCGCTTCGAGTCTTCGAAGCGGCTGCTCGCCATCTCAGTTTTACGCGAGCGGCAGAAGAGTTGTTTGTTACTCAAGCCGCGGTCAGTCACCAAATTAAAGCACTCGAAGAGTTCTTATCGTTGAAGCTCTTTCGTCGCCGTAATCGTTCGCTATTGTTGACAGAAGAAGGACAAAGTTACTTTCTCGACATCAAAGATATTTTCACCTCGATTGCCGAGGCGACAGATAAGGTATTGGAACGTAGTGAAAAAGGGGCATTGACGATCAGTCTACCGCCGAGTTTTGCTATCCAATGGTTGGTGCCTCGTTTGGCCGATTTTAATGCTCAAGAGCCAGATATCGATGTACGTATTAAAGCTGTGGATATGGATGAAGGTTCACTGACTGATGATGTAGATGTGGCTATCTACTATGGTCGAGGGAATTGGCCGGGTTTGCGAGCGGATAAATTGTACCAAGAGTTTCTGATCCCACTTTGTTCACCTTCGTTACTTTTAGGTAACAAACCATTAGAATCTCTAAGTGACCTCAAATTACACACTTTGTTACATGATACTTCGCGTAAAGACTGGAAGCAGTTTGCGCGTCATTACAACATCGAAGGTATCAATGTAAACCACGGTCCTATCTTCAGCCACTCGACGATGGTGCTACAGGCTGCTGCGCATGGTCAGGGGGTCGCGCTTGGTAACAACGTACTCGCCAAGCCAGAAATGGAAGCTGGACGACTCATAGCGCCATTCGACGAGGTGTTGATCTCCAAGAATGCATTCTACGTGGTGTGTCATGAACAGCAGGCAGATATGGGCCGAATCGCAACGTTTAGAGACTGGATGTTGGCGACCGCGAGAAAAGAGCAAGAGGAAGTATTAGATGAGCCAATGGATAGTTGAGGGACCTGAGAGCGGTCCTCTATTTATCTTTGCCCATGGCGCTGGAGCGGGGATGGAACATGATTTCATGGCCGCCGTTGCCAAAGGATTAGTTGAGCAAGGAATTCGCGTGGTGCGATTTAACTTCCCGTATATGATTAAGCGAGCGGAAGATGGGAAAAAGCGTCCACCAGATCGTGCGCCAAAACTGCTGGAAGCCTATGAAGAAGTGATTGCTCACTTTACCTCTCAACCTATTGTCATTGGTGGTAAGTCAATGGGTGGCCGCATGTCGAGTTTACTGGCTGAAAATGAGCTGGTGGCGGGCATTGCCTGTTTAGGGTTTCCATTTCACCCACCGGGAAAGCCAGAAAAGTTCAAAGGCGATCACTTAGCGAATATCGAGAAACCTACGCTGATTCTACAAGGGGAGCGAGACGCCTTTGGTAAGCGTGAGGAATTCGATGACTTTGTCCTTTCATCGCAAGTTAAGGTGAGTTTTTTACCCGATGGTGACCATAGCTTTAAACCGCGCAAGAGCTCAGGCCATACCGAGGCGGGTAACATCGAGCTCGCGGTAGAGCAGTTAGCGGCGTTTATCAAAGAGGTGTACCGTGAAAAGTAAGTGGTTACTCTCATTTTCTGGTCTGTCTGGGCTGGTTTCTGTCGCTCTAGGTGCCTTTGCTGCACATGGGCTAAAAGCTCAGTTGGCTCCGTATTTACTTGGCGTATTTGAGACTGGAGTGTTGTACCAATTTATTCACACGCTGGCGATTGTGTTTTGTGCGGTTTTATTGCTATTGAATTTGGGACAAAAAGCACAAAAATATTTTTTCATTGCAGCGATTTGCTTTATCATCGGCATCTTTTGTTTTAGCGGCAGTCTTTACGCGCTGGCGCTGACAGGCATTAAGTGGTTTGGGCCGATTACTCCAATGGGAGGATTACTGTTCATGATTGGTTGGTGTCTGTTCTTTTTTGCTGCGTTCAATATCAAAGAGGTCTCCAAGTGAAACAACTAATGCTCTATTGCCGTTCTGGCTTTGAGAAAGAGTGTGCTGGTGAAATTCAGGACAAAGCGACACAGTTGGAAGTGTATGGCTTCCCTCGTGTGAAGAGAAACTCAGGTTATGTTGTCTTCGAGTGTTACCAAGATGGAGATGCGGACAAACTTGCGAGAGGTTTGGACTTTAAGTCGTTAATCTTCGCTCGCCAAATGTTTGCGGTAGCGGCTGAGTTTCAATCGCTGCCAAGTGATGACCGCATTAGCCCAATTTTGAATGAGCTAGCAGACATTGAAGCGTTTCCTCGCTGTGGAGATTTGAGAATTGAAACTCCGGATACGAATGAAGCGAAAGAGCTACTGAAGTTCTGCCGTAAATTTACTGTCCCAATGCGTCAAGCGTTGCGCGGTAAAGGTTTAATGTTGAACAAAGACAACGCGAAGAAGCCAGTACTGCACATTTGTTTTGTGGAGCCTGGCCACTGTTATGTAGGTTATTCTTACACAGACAATAACTCTCAGTTCTTCATGGGTATTCCTCGCCTTAAGTTCCCAGCAGACGCCCCAAGTCGTTCAACGCTTAAACTGGAAGAAGCATTTCACGTCTTTATTCCACGTGAAGAGTGGGATGAGCGTTTGGCTCCAGGAATGTGGGGGGTCGATTTAGGGGCATGTCCAGGCGGTTGGACGTACCAACTGGTGAAGCGCTCGATGTTCGTTCACTGTGTCGATAACGGCATGATGGCAGACAGCTTGATGGAAACCGGCCAGATCAAGCATCATATGGTGGATGGTTTTAAATTCGAACCAGACCGTAAGAACGTAACATGGATTGTTTGTGACATGGTAGAAAAGCCAGCTCGTGTTGCTCACCTTATGGGCCAGTGGCTGTTAAAAGGTTGGGCGAAAGAGGCAATCTTTAACCTTAAGCTGCCAATGAAAGGCCGCTATGACGAGGTACTGCAAGACCTTGAAAACCTGAAGCAGTTCCTGATTGATAATAAGGTAAAGTTCAGACTACAAGCTAAGCATTTGTATCATGATCGTGAAGAAATCACGATTCATATCCAGTGTCTATCGAACATTTCGCCGTACTAATTCTATCTCCGAGTCATTTGGGGATAGTCCCGAGAATAGAAAAAAGCGCCTTCAAATGGCGCTTTTTTATTGTCTGAGAGCTTTATGGTTTGAAAGCATCATCAGACACTATTCCGCTTTATTTGGTCCTGTAAAGCGAATGTCCTGTAAGTTAAAGCCGAGTTCAATGTCGCACTTTAAAGCCGCGACGCGTTTACATAAGCGTGCAGACTCAATGTGCTCGTCTAATTTTTTACGGTATTTCGGTGCGAGGTCTTCACTGGCGTAGGCTGCTTCAATATTCTCAAACTGAGTAAGAATCTCTTTCGCCGCTTTTGGTCCAATGCCCTGAACCCCCGGCACTTGGCTAGAGCTGATCCCCGTTAACCCCCAATAATCGGCCAGTTGGCTCGGTTTTACGCCGAACTCTTTTTCGATAAACGGTTCATCTAACCAACGATGTTGGAAGTAATCACGGATCTGTAGGGTAGGAGAAAGCAGCTGACAGTAGCCTTTATCCGTAGAAACGATGGTGACTTTTTCACCATGACTGGCCACTTTCGTCGCGAGAGTAGCAACCAAGTCGTCCGCTTCATCGCCTTCAGAAAGCAATGAATCAATACCTTGTTCCCACCATGCTTGCTGAATCGCATCTAGACCTTGCATCAGTGGTTCCGGCATTGGTTTTCGATTTTGCTTATAGTCTGGGAGAATCTCAGCTCGCCATCCTCTGTTTTGTTCATGGTGATCGAAAACCGCGATGATGTGTGTCGGGTTGGCTTCTGACAGAATGCGAGTGAGGGTTCTTTGTGTCGTGGTGATGGTTCTTGCTATGTCGGTTGGATCCGGTTGTGCAGAGTGCACACGGCGGATCAGGTTTAGGGCATCAATAATAACAAGATGAATAGACATAATGACTTAGCAATAAAAAAGGGGCGTAATGCCCCTAGTGTAACGAATGCTAGCCTGACTATCGACCACCAATTTCTGGGTGAGCGATGCGATAACACGGTTCGTAGTCTGAACCGCCAGGCAATTTCATTCGGTGTTGTTCGACAAAGTCTTGTAGTAACTTATCGAGCTTTTTCATTAGCACAGGATCACCGTGAATGGTGAAAGGGCCTCGACGTTCGATTTCTCGAATGCCTTCGGCTTTTACGTTACCAGCCACGATACCGGAGAAGGCTTGACGCAGGTTGGCCGCTAAGACTTGAGGTTCTTGATCTAAGCTTAAATCCAATTGCTCCATCGACTCATGAGTTGGATCGAATGGTAACTGGAAGTTAGGCTCGATTTTTAATGACCAGTTAAAGCTATAAGCATCGCCTTTCTCTTTTCGGTGAAGGCGAACAGAGTCCATGGAGCGCTTCATGATACGTGCCACTTCTGCCGGATCGTCAATGACGATCTCGTAATGCTTTTGACCTTCTTCGCCAAGTGTATCGCGAACAAACTCGTCGATAGAGCGGAAGTACTCTTCACTCTCTTTTGGTCCAGTTAACACGATAGGCATTGGCTGATCGGCGTTGTCTGGATGCATCATAATGCCAAGAATATACAGCAACTCTTCTGCAGTACCCGGACCACCAGGGAAAATCACAATGCCATGCGCCATACGTACAAAGGCTTCCAAACGCTTTTCGATGTCCGGCATGATAACCAGCTCATTCACGATTGGGTTTGGTGGCTCGGCTGCAATAATCGAAGGTTCGGTTAAACCAAGATAACGTTGCTGAGTATAACGCTGCTTCGCATGTCCGATAGCGGCACCTTTCATTGGCCCTTCCATCGCACCAGGGCCACAACCCGTGCAGATATTAAGTTCACGCAAGCCAAGCTCGTTACCGACTTCACGTGTATATTGATATTCCACGCCATTGATAGAGTGACCACCCCAACACACGACGAGGTTTGGCTCGATACCTGGTGTGAGTGCTCTGGCATTACGCAGAATACCGAACACGAGGTTAGTGATGTGAATTGGGTTCGTCAGGTTGAGTCGTTGTGCGTCTGCTAAGTGCATGTTGACATAAACGATATCGCGTAACACGGAGAACAGATGCTCTTGGATACCTTTAATTATCTCGCCATCGACAAAGGCGTGCTCAGGTGGGTTAGTCAGTTCAAGCTTAATACCACGCTCGCGGCGCACTACGTTGACATCAAACGACTGGTGTTTATCGAGCAGCTCTTTCGAGTTATCGGTATGACTGCCGGAGTTCAACACCGCTAACGTGCAGTTGCGGTACAGTTGATAAAGTTCACTCGAGGCCGTGTTTTTTAAGCGCTCTACTTCTAATTGAGATAGCAAGTCCATGCTACCAGCGGGGCTTATATGGGTAATCATAACGCCTCCTTGTGTTGCATTATTTTGAGGGAAAGTACCAACTCACCTTTTTGGGTTATACGTATGGTTTGATGAAAGGCAGTTGGCCGATTTGGTTTTATGGTTATTGACTCCCAAGCAACCTCAAGATGGTACATTCGCGTTCTGTAAATGCATCATCTTGAAGTGACTTGGGTTTTTACAGCTTAGCAGACTGAAAGGGAAGAAATGTGATAACTCGTTGAAAATGGGTGGTTATAAAGCGTAAATTGCGCCAATTCTGGTTTGTTTGTTCGCTTTTTGTACTAAATCTAGCTCCAGTTAAGCTGATTTGTTCCACGTTTTTTAGCGTCCGCAAGCATCTTGCCGAGTCGATCGAGTACATACTCTGTCGTATCGGACTCTTTAAAAGAGGTCGACACAGCCGCTAGGGTGATCATGATATTTTGCTCACGGAACTTAAATGGTAATTGGCTAATATCACGCTGGATATGTTTAATGAGATCCAGTGTGTACTCTTCAGATTGTTCTGGAACGAGTAAAATAAACTCTTCACCACCAAAGCGAGCTACCGTCTCAGTTTCTGATACGCGTTTATTAATGGTGCGAGCGATGATCTTCAACGCTTTATCACCAGCCGTATAGCCATAGCTGTCATTCACCGCTTTGAAGTTATCAACGTCAAACAACACTACACGCAGGTTCTGTTGAGAGCGAATCCAACGGCGATACTCTAGCTCTAGTCGATCATTAAATGCGGTGCGGTTATAGACTTTCGTCAGAGGGTCGAGCAACATGCGCTGAGCTTGGTCATCTAAGCGTCGACGATGATCTTGGGTGGTTTCAAACACGGCTTCGAGCTGGTTCTTACTGTAATTCAAACGCTCTTGCAGCGCTTGTTCTCGTTCTTCCGTCATTTTAAGTCGCTCTGTCAGCGACGCCATTTTCGCAAGTAACGGGGCGATTTCTTTTTTTACATCCGCTAGATCTTGAGCTTGGTCGAGCGATAGTTGACTCAATTCAACTAGACTGTTCATTTCTGTGTTGAGCTCTTGGCGGTGCTCAAAGTAAGTATGATGTTGGTCGACGTTCTGATGAACGGTTTTTAGATTACTTGCGAGAGAAGTGTTCAGTTGATCAAGGAATTGGCTAGACGCTTCGCGCTCAAACTTGGTTGCTTCGACAACCAATTTCAGCGTTGAGAGCGTAAGCTCAATGAGAGACTCTGCACTCACGCCAAGAAGCAGCTTAGCCCGAATATCGAGCAATCGATCTCCCGTTTCTCCCTCAAAATCCAGCTCGGTGATGGTATGTTGTAGATCGCTGGCTAAGCACTCAAGTTGAGACTTATCAGGATTATTCTCAAACTCACTGAGATGCAAACGCGAGTTGGAAGTGATGATTTTCAGAGCGCGTTCGTAAATGCTCAGTAGCTTAGTGGCTTGATCGGCTTTATTGCTGGCATGAGCTTCTGAGAAACTCATTAAGTTCCGTAGTTCACGTTTTAACTGCGCAGGTAAACCTGTGACACGTTGGAGTGTTTCACCACTGTGTTTGATTTGTTCGTCTAGGTAGCCGTTCTGTTTGTCCATCGTCTTCGACTGCTGTTTGAGCATTCTCTCTAATACCGCTAAACGTGGGATAAGAGTACTGATATCTTTTTGATGTTGCAGCTCTTGTTGGATTTCAAACAGGTAATTGGATACCTGGGTATTCGAACCCTGGCAAGCTGAAGACAATGATGCCACAACGCGTTTAAGAACTTGTTGTTCACGTTTGAATTTGAGTGAAGTATCACGATGTGTCAGTCTGAGTTGGTCAAGTTGACAACTCAGCTGATGAAGCTGCGACTGAATATCGGATTCCAAGATTCCCATGAAGTGACTACGGTTAAGTCCATGTACTACTGATAATTATCCGATAATAACAAAAAACGTTATAGCGTCATTAGTTATTATGTCTAACAGGCGTTTAATTATCCATTTTTTAATATTTTCTTGATGTCGTCCTCATTCTTGTAGGACGAATGGATCTTAATCAGGCCTTGGCTAATGGCATGCTGACAGGCGGTTCTTATGTTACCCGTTGCAAAGCTCGCGGCGGGTGCGTTATCGATGGCTTTCAAGAAAACCCAGTGGCTTTGCTTATCCTTCAAGCTGACTTCTCGCGCAATGTGAGTCGCAAGTAGCAACAGATCGAGTAATTCCTCGTCGTTAATTGCAGTGTAGGCTCGGGGTAAGAACGGATAATCGCTGATACCCATGCGAATAATACGGTTGACGTTGTGTTGTTGAGCGAACTCATCCACCCAAGTCTGGAATTTCTCGAACATGACTTCGGCAGAAGCATCACGGTCAGCATTCGGTTCTATGTAGAGTAGGTTTGCATCTGAGAAATGGTAAAGACGCGACGGTTTTTCTATCTTTTCCGCTAGGAAGTCACCAAATGCGCGCTCCAGCTCCAGGCCTGCTTTATAACCGTTGTGGACGTACATGCTTCGTAGGAATGGCAAGTCGATCATGACAAAGCGCAGGCGGTCGTTAAGTGGCTCGTGGATCAATTCGCCCATTTGCCATTGCTCGAAAGTTTCGCTCGACTTTTTCAATGAGCGAGACAGCTTCACGTTCAGCATACGCAAGTTACGCAAACGGGAACGAGAGTGAGTGAAGAGATCATTACGCAGTTTTTCGATTTCACTTGCTTGGCGTTGCATGATCACGCCGCGGCGCATAATGAACAAAAACATCACCAACACAGTAATAAACAATGCGAATGAGATTTTCTGGAATTTGCGGTGCTCCCTTTCCACTTGTTCAAGGCGTTCCGATTGGCCGATATAGTGGATGGTTTGTTCAGCAAACTCTTTTTGTTGGCGGAATGCATCCTCACTGATTTGGTTGAGCTGCTTTTGCTCTAAACGCACAAGGTTGGTGTATTTCTTATAAGCCTGCAGAGAAAGTTGGTATTCGCCTGCCTGCTCGTAACCAAGCCCGAGTAAGCGGTAAGACTGCTGCTTAATGAAGTTGTTATTTTCTGGTGACTTTTCAGCAAGAGCTAACGCCAGCTTTGCATTGGTAATGACGTTTTTACTGTCGTTTTGATGATAAGCCAGGCCTGACTGAAGCAACGCTGCCTTTGCTTCAAGCTTAGGAATGTCAGTGTATTCTAAAAGCTCTTTAGAACGGTCTAGGTATTGTTCAGCTAGCGCGTAGTTATAGAGTTGTAGATAGGTAGCCGCCAAGCTTAAGCGAATCTTAATGATCCGATTAATGTTCTTACTGGTGCTTTCATGGTCCAGCACGTTGAAGTAGTGCACTAAGGCAAGGTTAAACTTGCCTTGGTAAAAATAAATGTCACCCATTTGCTCAAGGACATCCGCTAGGATGGGAGAGCTAGGGTAGGAGTCATAGAAGTCTGCGGCTTGAGATAAGTATTCGATCGCTTTGTCGTAAACTCGGCGCTCTTGGAAGAGTCTTGCCAACAGGCGATTAACTTTTGCTAACCTTGCGCCACTGTCACTCTCAATAGATTGCCAATAACCATAAAGCAGTTCCGACAAAGCCAAATTGTATTTCTTGCTATTCAGATAAAACTCGCCGACGGCTGTGTAATAGTCGATCAAGGCTAAGTCAGATCGGCTGTCTTCAAGCATAGTTTTGGCTTGAGAATACAAACTTTCCGCTTTAATCAGATCGCCACTATGTGAAGCGAGGAGCGCTCTTTGCATCACTAATCGATAGCGAACGCTGTCGGTACGTTGCAATACCGCATCGGCTTCATCGAGTTGCTGCTCAATTTGGTTAAGCGTATCTTCCGCTTTTGAATAGTTTTTGTCGTACATCCAAATCATTTGGTTGCGCATCAGCTGGAGATCTAAGTCCATGTACGGCAATTGATATTCTTGCGCTAAGCGCTCGGCTTTGTTTAGGTGTTCGATAGCCGAACGAACGTTACCCATGGCGTAGTCTGCCTGAGCTATAATCTTGTGTGCTTCGATGGTGCTGCTTGGTGTGCGAACGCTACGATCGGTCTCGTCACGAGACATAGCAGAAGGGCTGTCACTCTCTTTGCGTTCCGTTAGCTCACGTTGTGACAAGTAGTTGGTTGCCGCTTGTTTTGCTTGTGATGGCTCTATTTCCGCCAATTGTTGTGCTTCGTTGAGTAACGCGGACGATAAAATAGTCGCATGAAGCGGCTGTACAAACAGCAAGCAAAGAAAGCCAATCAACTTGAATAGACGCGAACTGTCCCAAAACATCCTTTCGTTCCCTCGAACTGTTTTTAGATATGGCGGATAACGGTAAAAGACCTCAACAAGCCCCTTAAATGCAGGTTGAAGCCATTTGATATAGTAACATGCTTGGACAATAAAAACGTCCGGTAACCCTTTAGATTACCGAACTTATTTCTGTCACTAACGTGATTACTGACGAGCCATGCGGTGGTTGTGATCTGGCTTGTCTTGTTCCGTTGAGCGGTACGGGTTGATGTCCAAGCCACCACGGCGCGTGTAGCGGGCGAATACGGTCAGTTTGCTTGGTTGGCAGTATTTCATTAGATCCGTAAAAATACGCTCAACACATTGTTCGTGAAATTCGTTGTGCTCGCGGAAAGATACCAAGTAACGCAGCAGTTTCTCGCGATCTATTTTCGCACCTTGGTAGCGAATTTCTACACTGCCCCAGTCGGGTTGATTGGTGATCAAACAGTTTGACTTCAATAGGTGGCTATGTAGGATTTCTTCCACTTGCTCTTCACCTGCTGCGCCTTCAAGCAAATCGGCATCAAAATCGTAACTGGTGATGTCAATGTCTTGGTCATCAATGCATTCGCCTTCCATTGTCACAATAGGCTGATTGGTGTAGTGAGTAACCGGGTTCACCTCGACCAACACCTTTTCACCGGCACATTCAGATAGGTCTTGCGTTAAACGCTCTTCAACTTCTTCCCAGCTTGCAAAGCGGGTTTGGTTGTAGCTGTTTAAGTACAGTTTGAAAGACTTCGACTCAATTAAGTTTGCACTGGTGGCTGGAATGTATACTTCGCCAACGGCCACTTGTGGTAAGCCTTTACTATTTAACCAAGAGAGCTCGTACAGCGTCCAAATGTCGTGGCCCATAAAAGGAAGGCTGTCGCCTAACTGAAGGTCATCTCGGTTTAGGCTACGAGGAACTGGTTGCAGCAAGCCTGGGTCGTATTGGTTCGCATACTCGGTCTTTTTACCTAGTGTTAGGCCAGCAAGCTCTTTAGCGTCAGAATATTTGCTCATACTTTGTGGTCGTTTTCGATTAGAATGGCGAGAATTTTACTGAATCCGCTGGTCAATTGCCATCCGGCAAACACGGCTATCTGATAAATAAGGAATGAGGAGACCTTCATGACCCAAAACGTTACTCAGGCGCTACAAGAGTTCAGCCTGCGCTACCAACAAGCTTGGCAAGCTAAATATAATGAGTTGCCAAGCAGTGAAGAGCTTGCAGATCTTGTTTCTCCTTGTGTCGAAGAGAAGCGTGATGGAAAGGTGCTTTGGAAAGCGGTCGCGCGTAATGAGATGGCCGATTTCACTAATGTGGAAAATGCGATTGAGTTGTCACTGCAAGATGATGTTAAAGCCTTTTATGGTTCTCAATACTGCGCCGATATGGAGGCAACTTGGCAAGGTAATTCGTTGACGCTGCTGCAAGTGTGGAGCGATGATGATTTTGTGCGCCTACAAGAAAATATTCTTGGTCATTTGGTGACGCAACGTCGCCTGAAACTTAAACCAACGGTATTTATTGCGGCGACAGATGAGGAAATGGATGTGATCTCGATTTGTAACCTCACTGGTAATGTGATTTTAGAGCGTTTAGGTACGTCTAAACGCGATGTGCTGGCGGATTCATTGGCTGAGTTCTTGAGCAAGTTAGAGGCCGCTGTCTAAATATGTACGTTGTTGAGTTGCAGTTTGAGTGTTTTGATAACACCACCGTCAGCGCGGTAGACAAAGCCATTAATGGCTTGATGGATGCGTTGCGTTACAACGGCCAAGTACTAGGCCGAGAATTCCCGATAGTGATGGGAGATGGCGAGTTTTATGTTCGTGTCGTTTGCCCAGAGCAAGACAGTTTGCATCCACGTTACCACTCAGATTTTGTCAAAGTGTGCATGAACCGTTTGTCAGACGCGTCTTTGCTTGCACCGAAAATGCGTATGCTTGGCCGTGATTTAAATTCAGAACAAGCGGCCGAAGAAGAGACACCTAGCTGGCAAGTGTTGTACACGACTTATGTTCATACGTGTTCGCCTTTGCGCAGTGGGGAAACGTTGTTGCCGATTCCTTTGTATCGCAATGAGCCGACGCTAAATGGTGACCATAAAGCCGTCATCAAATGGCAGACAGAATGGCAAGCGTGCGATGAAATCCAAATGGCTGGCGGGTGCCGCGCAGAGCATGCGGCGCTGCACGAGATTTGCGATGTAGACAGCGTGTTGTTCCGCCGCGGTTGGGATTTGCGAGGTCGTATCGAATACATCACCAAGGTTCCAACATACTATTACCAGTATCGCGTGGGCGGTCAGTCGCTGGAGAGCGAGAAAGCGCGCAAGTGCCCAAAATGCGGTGGAGAGTGGCTACTCGATGAGCCACTACATGACATATTTCATTTTAAGTGTGATGACTGCCGAATCGTGTCGAACATCTCTTGGGACCACCTTAAGTAGCGAATTGAAGTTACTTAAATGGGTGGATAGAGAAATAAAAAGGGCTGATGTTTTCACATCAGCCCTTTTATGTTCAGACTATTATTTTCAGTACGGTTTAGAAAAGTGGGATTACCAACCTTTCACTACGCCGCCTTTGAATAGCTCTTTTGCCGCTTCGTAAACTTCTTCCGTTTGGTAAGCTTTTACGAAGTTTTGTACGTTTTGCGCATTAACATTTTCTTCGCGAGCAACAATTAGGTTTACGTATGGTGAGTCTTTATCTTCAACAAACACACCGTCACGCTCTGGCGATAGGTCGATAGAGCTTGCGTAAGTGGTGTTGATGATAGATAGCGTTACGTCATCCAATGAACGTGGAAGTTGTGGCGCTTCTAACTCAATGATTTCGATATTTTTAGGGTTGCCTACGATGTCACGTACTGTAGCGAGTAGACCAACGCCATCACGCAGCGTAATCAAACCTTGTTGCTCAAGAAGCAGTAGTGAGCGACCTAGGTTCGTTGGATCGTTTGGAACTGCGATGCGTGCGCCATCTTGGATTTCATCGATTGACTTCACTTGCTTAGAGTAACCAGCAATAGGGTAAACGAATGAGTTACCCGCGATAGCCAGTTTGTAGCCGCGGTCTTTCACTTGTTGGTCTAGGTATGGTTTATGTTGGAACGCATTCGCGTCTACTGAACCATCATCCAGAGCGGCATTTGGCGTTACGTAATCGGTAAATGTTACTAATTCAACGTCTAGGTTGTACTTTTCTTTTGCTACTTTAGCTGCAACTTCGGCAACTTGTGCTTCAGCACCAGCAATAACGCCAACTTTTACTTTATTTACGTCTACTTCTTTGTCGCCACAACCCGCTAGAACAAGAGCAGAAGCGGCCGTTGCTACAGTCAAAAGACCTTTAAGGCTAAATTTCATCTTTATCTCCTTATAATTTGTATTTTCAATGCTTATCTGTGGTCTACACGGCGCACCACTGCGTCACCGATAGACTGAATAATCTGTACTAGAACAATCAGCATCACGACAGTCACAGCCATGATAGTTACATCGTAGCGGTGGAAACCGTAACGGATGGCTACGTCGCCGAGGCCGCCGCCGCCTACCGTACCCGCCATGGCCGAGTAGCTAACGAGAGTGACTAAGGTGATCGTTACTGAGTTAACAATAGTCGGCATTGCTTCAGGTAGTAGAACTTTTGTGATGATCTGTGTTGGTGTCGCCCCCATTGATTGTGCCGCTTCCACCAAGCCTGTTGGTACCTCTAACAAAGCACCTTCAATAAGACGGGCAACAAACGGAATGGCACCAATAGTCAGTGGGACGATTGCTGCGGTTGTACCGATAAAGGTTCCAACTAGCATTTTTGTCACTGGAATAATCGCAACCATCAGGACGAGGAATGGCACAGAACGACCAATGTTAACGACAGCGCCTAAGCTGCTATTTAGTTTGGTGTTTTCAAGTAGGCCGCCTTTCTTAGTAATATGGAGGATTACGCCTAATGGAATACCCACGGCAAAGCCGACTAATCCGGCAACCGCAACCATGTAAAGCGTTTCCCACGTTGCACCTAAAAGTAGTTTGCTGTTTAAACTCAGCCATTCAGAAATTGTGTTAAAGGACATAACCAAGTACCTCTACTTTTACGTTGTGCTTACGCAGGTATTCCAATGCTGCGTTATCATCTTCTTCGTTACCAAATAGCTCTGCGACCATCATGCCGAATTTCACGCCGCCAGCGTAATCAAGATCGGAGCTCAAAATACTCACATCAATATTGTATTTACGAGAAATTTGCGACATTAACGGTGCATCGACGGTTGCGCCAGTAAACTCTAAGCGAACCAACGGGTAGCTGCCTTCAACACGCTCTGCTTGCAGACGTGCTTGGTAATCTTCAGGAATGGATAGATCTAGCGTTGAGCGAATGAATTGATGCGCCAGCTCCGTTTTAGGGTGCGCGAAAATATCGCCAACGGTGCCTTTCTCCACCAACTCACCACCACCGATGATCGCCACTTCGTGACAGATACTTTTTACCACTTCCATTTCGTGGGTGATCAGTAGAATCGTGATGTTGAGTTTGCGGTTGATCTCTTTCAATAGCTCAAGGATAGATTGAGTTGTTGCAGGATCCAGTGCGCTAGTGGCTTCGTCACACAGTAGTACGCTTGGATCGGATGCCAATGCGCGAGCAATAGCCACACGTTGTTTTTGACCGCCACTTAGGTTGGACGGATAGCTTTCGTGTTTGTCGGCTAAGCCAACAAGTTTTAGTAACTCAGTGACTTTTGTTGTGATTTGCGATTTGTCTTTGCCTGCCAGTTCCAGTGGTAGCGCCACGTTATCAAACACAGTACGAGACGAAAGCAGATTAAAATGCTGGAAGATCATGCCGATGTTACGGCGCGTTTCGACCAACTGCTTTTTGCTGAGTTTTGTTAAATCAATGCCATCAACGATGATGGAGCCAGATGTTGGTGCTTCTAACATGTTTACGCAGCGGATCAGCGTACTTTTACCAGCACCAGATGAACCGATAACACCGAAGATGGTGCCCTTGGCGATGTGTAGGTTAATGTCTTTCAGGGCAAGGATTTCCTTACTGCCTTGGTAGAACACTTTATTGACGTTTTTTATTTCTATCATGTTTCAACCTGCCCAAAGATACGGGGAACTTCGCTGTCAAAAACGGCCTTTGACAGAACTTAATGTTGAGCTTTATCTCACTTCTCAGTTGATGCTATGGGTTAAGCAGAATGAAGTCAATAGATATTTTTACGTCTAGACGTCTAAATGTATGGGTGTTCTGTTTTGAAGAGAATGAGGAGTAAGTTACGAGGAGAAGATAAGTGGAGAGCCCCCTCAGAATTACCGATTCTTGCCCAACAAATCAACTGTTTTGTCGAGGCCTAGAATGAATTAGATAGTGTTGAAGTTTATAAGGTATGTAATAATCTGATTAAACCGAGTTAATAGAGAAATACGTTTTGGCAAAACCTGCTGTTTTTATCGATCGTGATGGCGTGATAAACGTTGACCACGGCTACGTTCATGACGAACATGATTTTGAGTACATTGATGGTGTGTTTGAAGCGACGAAAGCGCTGAAAGATCAAGGTTACCTCTTAGTGCTAGTGACGAATCAATCGGGCATCGCACGTGGTAAATTCAGTGAAGACCGTTTCTTGTCTCTGACTCAATGGATGGACTGGAACTTTGTTGATCATGGTGTTGAGTTTGATGGTATCTACTACTGTCCACATCACCCTGAACATGGCATTGGGGATTACAAGCAGGATTGTGATTGCCGCAAGCCTAAACCTGGTATGTTTATCTCTGCTCGCGACTTCTTGAAAATCGACATGGAAAAATCTGTGATGATTGGTGATAAAGCCGAAGACATGATGGCAGCAGAAGCCGCGGGCGTTGGCACCAAGATTTTGGTGCGCACAGGTAAGCCTGTTACTGAGCAAGGTGAAGCATTAGCAACGGTTGTGCTTGATAGTGTTGCTGACGTGCCTGCATATCTAAAGAAATAATCTGCACAATTCGCATATTTAAGGGAAGCGTTTGCTTCCCTTTTCTCTTATTACTGTTAAAGTTCAGTCACCTAAGCATTCATCCATTCTAGTTTGATCACTTATGAGCAAAAAACTCACCATTCTTGATATCGCGAAATTGGCAGGCGTTGGCAAATCAACAGTAAGCCGTGTGCTTACCAACGATCCAAAAGTGAAACCTCAAACGCGAGAGAAAGTAGAGCAAATCATTCGTGAATCTGGTTATGTACCGTCCAAATCTGCGCAATCAATGCGTGGCGGTAGCCAAAAAGTCATTGGTGTTATCATCTCCCGTCTGGACTCACCATCAGAAAATCGCGCCGTTGGTACAATGCTCAATGCATTGTATTCCGCTGGTTATGATGCGGTGATCATGGAGAGTCAGTTTGACCGAGACAAAACCAATGAGCACTTGAGTGTGCTTAAGCGTCGCAATGTGGATGGCGTGATTGTATTTGGCTTTACTGGATGCGATGAGCAAGCCTTAGCCGAGTGGGGCAATCGCATTGTGGTGATTGCGATGGATACCGATAACGTCTCTTCCATCAATTATGATAACCAAGGCGTGATAGACATGGCTTTGTCTCACCTTGAGCAGCAATCTTTATCTCGCATTGCTTATATTGGTGTTGATCCCGAAGATAAAACCACAGGCTTGGCTCGTTTAAATGCTTACAAAGCTTGGTGTCAGCGCAAGCAACTTACGCCTTGCTTCCAAACCGGTAAGCTTAGCCATGAAAGTGCTTATCAGCTGGTGGACCACGTTCTCAATGCAGACACGCAAGCCATTGTGTGTGCCAGCGATACCATTGCATTGGGCGTAATCAAGCGTCTTCAAGAGTTAGGTCGTGAAGACGTGGTCGTGACAGGCGTGGGTGGTAACGAGTTGCTGTCTTTCCTTTTCCCTAAAGTATTTAGTGTCGATCCTGGTTATACCCTTGCGGGTGAAAAGTCCGCTAAAATGCTGATTAATCAATTAAATGGCGATGAAGAAGTCGTTCACTTCACTCAACAACCTATTTGCCGCTAATCCACACTACAACGGTTTGCTCTAAAATTATACTGTGATCATTCTCAATTAATGGGACTGTTCCCATTTTGTTTTTTGTCTTTGAATGGCAATATTAAAATTAAGAAATGGGAATGTTCCCATTTATAAAAATAAAATGATGAATCGAATGTATCCAATACAGGGTGGACAAAGTTATGAGTAAGATTGCGCGTAAAGACGTGGAGCGTCTTATTGAGCTGGTCGGGGGGCCGGACAATATTGCCAGTGTAAGCCACTGTTTAACTCGCTTGCGTTTTGTTCTAAACGATACGGACAAAGCAGATACAAAACAGTTAGAAGCATTACCGATGGTGAAGGGCTGCTTTACCAACGCAGGTCAATTCCAAGTCGTCATCGGCACTGAAGTTGATGAGGTTTACAAAGTACTGATCGAGCTAAGCGGTAAAAGTGAAGCGAGCAAAGACGAATCCAAGAATGCTGCTCGCCAAAACATGAATATCGTTGAGCGTGGTATTTCCCACCTTGCAGAAATCTTTGTACCACTGTTGCCTGCGATCATTACTGGTGGTTTGATTCTTGGTTTCCGTAATGTGATTGGCGACATCAAAATGTTTGATGGTCAAACCCTAACGGAAATCAGTCAGTTTTGGGCGACTGTTCACTCATTCCTATGGTTAATTGGTGAAGCGATTTTCTTCTTCCTACCCGTTGGTGTGTGTTGGTCGACCGTGAAAAAGCTCGGCGGGACACCGATTCTGGGTATCACGCTTGGTGTGACATTGGTTTCGCCGCAGTTAATGAACGCCTACCTGATTGGTAAGCAAGTACCTGAAGTGTGGGACTTTGGGTTGTTTGCGATTGAGAAAGTCGGTTACCAAGCGCAGGTGATTCCCGCGATGTTAGCAGGTATCGCACTGGCGTTTATCGAAACACGCTTAAAACGCATTATTCCATCTTATCTGTACCTCGTGGTGGTGCCGTTTGTTTCCATCATTGTGTCTGTGATTTTAGCGCACTCAATCATTGGCCCATTTGGTCGCATGTTGGGTGATGGCGTAGCATTCGCAGCAAAAGCGGCCATGACCGGTGACTTTGCGATGATTGGTTCAACCATCTTCGGCTTCTTATACGCGCCACTTGTGATCACAGGTATCCACCACACAACCAACGCCGTTGACTTGCAGTTGATGCAAGAATTGGGTGGCACGCCGATTTGGCCTTTGATTGCACTATCGAACATTGCTCAAGCATCGGCAGTGGTTGGCATCATTATCATCAGTAAAAAGCAGGATGAGCGTGAAATCTCAGTGCCAGCAGCGATTTCTGCCTACCTTGGCGTAACGGAGCCGGCGATGTACGGCATCAACTTGAAATACAAGTTCCCAATGTTGAGTGCGATGATCGGTAGTGCATGTGCTGCTGCTATCTGTGGTAGTGCGGGCGTCATGGCGAACGGTATCGGTGTGGGCGGCTTGCCAGGAATCTTATCTATCCAGCCGCAGTTCTGGGGCATCTTTGCTCTGGCGATGTTGGTCGCGATGGTGGTACCCGCTGCATTAACGTTACTTCTTTATAAGCGTGCGCAAGCGAAAGGTGAGCTTGAGGCGGCAAACGCGTAATTCAATTTGAGGCAGTGACTTGGCTGCCTCCTCCTATTTTTCTTTTCAAATTTTAAGTTTCCGATTACTGGTAAGTGAGTGTTAGAAATGGCTATGACCAAGCATGATGAGAGCTGGTGGAAAACCGCAACCATCTATCAAATTTACCCAAAAAGCTTTTGTGACAGCGGCAGTAAAGGCACGGGCGATATTAAAGGGATCATTTCTAAACTGGATTATCTAAAACACCTCGGTGTGGATGCGATTTGGCTGACGCCAGTGTATCAGTCTCCAATGGTTGATAACGGTTATGACATCTCCGATTACTACGCGGTCAACCCCGAGTTCGGCACGATGCAAGATTTCGATACCCTGTTGGCAGAGGCTCATCAGTTGGGCATTCGAATCATCATGGACATCGTGGTCAACCATACTTCGACTGAGCATCATTGGTTCCAATCCGCGTTAGGGGACAAAAACAGCCCATACCGTGATTACTACATCTGGAAAGATCCGGTTGATGGCGCAGAGCCCAACAACTGGCAATCGAAGTTTGGAGGCAATGCTTGGAAATTGGATGAAGCGACAGGGCAGTACTACTTGCACCTTTTTGCTAAAGAGCAGGCGGACTTAAACTGGGAAAACCCAGTGGTGCGTGAAGAAGTGAAAGAAGTCATCAGCTTCTGGGCAGACAAAGGCGTGGATGGTTTCCGTCTTGATGTCATCAACCTGATTTCTAAACAACAAGATTTCCCAAGCGATGATATTGGCGATGGCCGTCGTTTCTATACTGATGGTCCTCGCGTGCACGAATATCTGCAAGAAATCAGCGAAGCCGTGTTCCAAAAGTACGGCAGCGTGACGGTGGGTGAAATGTCTTCCACCACGCTAGAGCACTGCCAGCAATACTCTTCGCTAGACGGCAAAGAGCTATCCATGGTGTTCAACTTCCACCACCTGAAAGTGGATTATCCGAATGGTGAAAAATGGACCAAAGCGCCGTTTGATTTCATTCAGTTAAAGCAGATCTTCAACCATTGGCAAACGGGCTTAAATGGCAAAGGGTGGGGGGCGCTGTTCTGGTGTAACCACGACCAACCTCGTGTGGTCAGCCGCTTAGGCGATGATAAACAATACCGCGTCGAATCAGCCAAAATGTTGGCGGCGTCTGTACACATGATGCAAGGCACACCTTATGTTTACCAAGGTGAAGAGATTGGTATGATCAACCCAGGTTACACTGATATCAGCCAGTACCGCGACGTAGAAAGCACCAACATGTACGACATCATGGTCAACCGTGATGGCGTATCACACGAGGAGATGATGGCGATTTTGGCGCAGAAGTCGCGTGATAACTCACGTACGCCAATGCAATGGAACAGCCAAAAGCACGCCGGTTTTACCGAAGGAACACCGTGGCTTGAAGTGGCGCAGAACTACTCTGAAATCAACGCAGAAGCTGCGGTTGCTGATTTAAACTCGGTGTTCTATTTCTACAAACGTTTAATTGAGCTACGTAAACAGGTTCCGGTGATCACCGATGGCCGTTATGAAGATTTATTGCCAGAGCATCAACGCATTTTTGCTTACGCTCGCCAGAACGACAAACAAACGCTGCTGTGTATCAACAATTACTACGCTGAAGAGGTGGAATGCGTTCTGCCAGAGCGTTTTGATATGAGTAAAGCGAAAAACTTGCTATCTAACTATCAAAACTCAGCGAGTGCAGTCGCGTCAAACCATCAAGTATTACGACCTTACGAAACTCGTATTTTATTGATAGAAGAATAAACTCGGGTGTCACCCCCTAAGATTGATGTTCGAGATAAAGGCTTTGGTGTGCTCCCCAAAGCCTTTTTTATTGAGATGCGAGATACTTGTGGAGTACAGGCTTATTTTGTTTCAATTGCTGTTAGCAGCACTTTCTCTTCGTTGATTTGTACTTGTTGTACTTTTAGCAGCTCGATTTGCTCAATCAGACCTAAGCTCGGGTTAAACCAACGTTCTGCCGAAGTGGCGAACTCCATTGAGTCCATACCATCGCAGTTTAGGTTGTAAGTATTCTCTTCCGTCAGGTACGCCGCTTCAATTTTCTTGCTTGAAATCGAGAACGTTTTACGTACGCCAGTCTCTCGGATTTGCTGCTGCCAAACCACTTGGCAAGATGCTGTCATTGGCAGGTTTTGCACCCACTCATGATCTTCAAAACTGTCTAGTAGGTTGTGAACTGCGTAGCCTGTTAGAGTGGTTTGCAGAGATATGGTCTCTTCACCGATATCAATGTTCGGGCTTTTCTCTTTTACGTCGTCACCGTTGAGACGGAAAATAGGGCTGCTGTGCATCAGCATGGCAACAAACTGCTGGTTAATGGAATAAGCGTCGGTGACTTCATGAAGTGCGCCATCAGAGCCTGCAAAATAAAGTGTATTGCTCTCTTCATCGTCGTTGTACTGTTCGTCAGAATAGTAGAACTGTTTGGCGCCGTAGTTCACCAAGTCATTAACCAACAGGACCATTGCCTCACTGTTTGGGATTTGTGCCAACGCTGCCAACAATTGCTCGTTATCCATCGCTTGGAAGCTCAGTTTCATCTCGCCTTCAGGTTGGCCATCCAGGCTAAACGCGTAGTTTAGTTGTGTGCTTGGCGTGGGAGCGAAGATTGAGTGTTGAATCGCGACGTCGAAACTTTCTTGAGGCACTTTGTTTGGATTAGCACTGCCAGAAGACGAACCACCGCCACAGCCGTAAAGAGCCAGAGTTGCTGCTGCGATAAGCGTCATTTTGTTTAGCATGGTTTACATTCCTGATTGATTAGGCCGCTTCATGTTGGGCCGTTGCTTGAATGCGAGCATGCTAAGTTTAGTGAGCTAAAAAGGGCAAAAAACAAAAGCTAATAGGGCTTAATGAAAGCTTAATTTTATATTTAAGTATTTGTTTTATTTGGGCTTATTTCGTTAGCTACGTTGGTGCAATACTCGTTGATGAGCGCTTTCCATCGGCTGATAATTTCTTGATCGGTCAAACTGACATGCAACGTTTTCCATGGTTGAAGGCAAGTCTCTTTCGATTCAGATTGAGAAAGACGTTCAAACAATGTCTCGGACGGTAAAACGCGCAGCAGTGCCACCAGTGATTCCATGTAGTTGAGACGGAACTGTTCGAGTTTGTTTTGTTTATAAGCGATGTGAGACACAAACGTATAAATCAGCGCGTTTTGAATACGTGAGTCGCCATCTGGAGTGGTCAGCAGAACTTTTGCTCGGTCTAGGTTACCTAGTTTGAAATGCAATACGCCCAACCAGAGGCTTAGCTCATCTGGCAAAACATCGAACGACGACTGCACTTGCGTCAAATACGCCTCCAGCTTTTGAGGTTCTTGCTCGTACAAAGCGAGATGCCTTGCGGTTGTGATAGCTGCAAACTCATCAGCTTGTTGTAGAGGTTGGTTAGAAAAGACATTCTCAAACAGCATTTTTTGGTGAACGTCTGACAGTTGCCATGTGCTTGCCGAAGGTGCAGGCAAGTTGAAGTATTGCGCGACATCTGAGTGAATTTGGAAGATATCCGATTGTAGGTCGGATAAGTGCAGTGTGTATTCGTTGCGAAACGCCAGTTTCCCCGTCGCAGGATAAATAAGGTTCATCTGAGCTTTCAAGGTGCCTTGCTCTGCGCCGTCTTTTAACTCTATGTTGAGTTCGTAATCACTGGTCTGCATGTTTCGCGCGCCAGGGAAATACGGCGTATGACCGATAGGATCAAGAAAGTAACTGGGAGCGTCTTGGTTGGCGATGTCGGTGTATGGATATTCGACCTGTTGTTGCAGCAAGATGGCTTTGACCAGTATGCGATACTTTCTTGCTTGGGAGCCAATCGCATCGACACGGTTGAGCAGCAGTTCGACTTTGGGGATAAGTAACTGATGACGTGTTTGTTGCGTTGAAATCTCTTGGCGTTGCCATAACAAGCTTGCGAGCGTCACGCTACAAACCGTAAGTACGGCACATAAGCTATAAGCAAAAATCAGCTTGATGTTCTTACGGTTCGTAACTTGAGCTGTGATAACGCGTCGATGGTTTTTCGCTGGTGGCACTAAACGGATATTCGCTGGGTTTAGAAAGTAACCTTTGCGAGGATAAGTGACCAAGAGCTTAGTCGCATCGTACTCGGGGAGATGCTGTTGTAGCAGCGCACGTAAGGTGCTAATGCGGTTAGTGAGTACATTCTTAGAGATGAATTTGCTCTGCCAAATAGTTTCGATAATGGTATCGGCAGAAAGCGGATGTCCCACGCTGGTTAGCAGCAGCTCTAATAACTCAATGGTACGAGGTTCGAGATCAATCGCGACAGTGTCTTGATGAAGAGTTTGTGTCTTCGGATTATAGACCAACTCGCCAATCGTAATACAACTGTGAGTTTGTTTGGCTTGTTGCAAAAAATCGCGCATACCGCACCGCGTTATTTGGAAATGGCGAAATATTATATAGCGATTGGAGCGCGAAATCTTATAAATTGCGCTCCAATTATCATCAAAAGTTTATGAGCCGTAGGTCACGGAGTAGCGATGAGGCTTGTGGTTCATCGCTAACACGACATTCAGTGCAAACGCGCCCAAAATCGAAAGACCAATTACTTCTGGAGTGACAAAGAAGAATGACGCAAACAGGATGCACGCATCGATTGCCATTTGGCTTTTGCCAACTGAAATGCCAAATTTGTCCTGAATAAATAAACACAGCACGTTAAAGCCACCTAAGCTGGAGCGATGTCGGAACAAGATCAGCATACCGAGTCCCATTAAAAGCCCACCTGCGACGGCACAATAAACTTCATTTACCGATTCGAGCGAGATTAGCAAATAAAGATGATCGGCAAAGATAGAAACCAAAGCGCCAGAAATGGCACTATTAATGGCGAAATGACGGCCGAAGCGTTTCCATGCTAGCAAGTAAAAGGGACTGTTTGCTAAAAAGTACAGCACACCAAACGTAAAAGGTGTAAATTGGCTAATAAGCAGAGCCAATCCTGTCGTACCCCCTGTTAGGAGGTTTGCGGATTGGAGAAAGAAAACGCCTTGAGCTACCAAAAAGGTACCCGTGAGAATCGCTATCCAGTCTTCTTTTAATGAGTGTTTTTCCATCAATGTTGCAGTCATTAGTGATAAATAAGGCGTGCATAGTAGTAAAAAGATGATCTTTTCGGTAGCTAGAGGGTAAAATTTACGGTAAACCTATGTAATTGCTGTTTTACAGGGTGTAAAGCACAAAATTGACAGGCAATAGATCGTCGTTATGCAATTGCAATGCGGGCGTGATACAGATTGCTTGCCATCATGAAAAAACTGCATGAGAAAAATTATAAATTTCTCTTTATGACCCAGATCAAATTATGTAGAATGCGCGCCATTAGGGTGACGAAAACGTTTGCGTAGGGTCATTCAACAGTTTTTTTGCAACTTTCAGTACTAATCTGAGTCAGGAGATACAGATGCTTAAGCGTGATATGAACATCGCAGATTACGATGCGGAACTGTTCGCAGCTATCCAGGAAGAAACTCTTCGCCAGGAAGAACACATTGAACTTATCGCTTCTGAAAACTACACAAGCCCACGTGTAATGGAGGCGCAAGGTTCTCAGCTAACGAACAAATACGCTGAAGGCTACCCAGGCAAGCGTTACTACGGCGGTTGTGAGTACGTAGATAAAGCGGAACAACTTGCTATCGACCGTGCATGCAAACTGTTCGGTTGTGAATACGCGAACGTACAGCCTCACTCAGGTTCTCAAGCAAACAGCGCGGTTTACATGGCGCTTCTTAACCCAGGCGATACAGTTCTAGGCATGAGCCTAGCGCACGGTGGTCACCTGACTCACGGTTCTCCAGTAAACTTCTCTGGTAAGCACTACAACGTTATCCCTTACGGTATCGATGAAGCGGGTCAAATCAACTACGACGAGATGGAACAGCTAGCGCTTGAGCACAAGCCTAAGATGATCATCGGTGGTTTCTCTGCTTACTCGCAAATCGTTGATTGGAAGCGCATGCGTGAAATCGCTGACAAAGTAGATGCTTACCTTTTCGTTGATATGGCGCACGTAGCGGGTCTTATCGCAGCAGGCGAATACCCAACACCTGTTCCACACGCTCACGTAGTAACAACAACAACACACAAAACACTAGCAGGTCCTCGCGGTGGTCTTATCTTGTCAAATGCTGGCGAAGATATGTACAAGAAATTGAACTCAGCAGTGTTCCCTGGTGGTCAAGGTGGCCCTCTAATGCACGTTATCGCTGGTAAAGCAGTAGCGTTCAAAGAAGCGATGGAGCCAGAGTTCAAAGCTTACCAAGCTCGCGTAGTGAAAAACGCAAAAGCAATGGTTGGTCAATTCCAAGAGCGTGGCTACAAAATCGTATCTAACGGCACAGAAAACCACTTGTTCCTTGTGGACCTGATCGACAAAGACATCACTGGTAAAGATGCAGACGCGGCACTAGGTGCAGCAAACATCACAGTGAACAAAAACTCAGTACCAAATGACCCACGCAGCCCATTCGTAACGTCTGGTATTCGTGTAGGTACGCCAGCGATCACTCGTCGTGGCTTCACTGAAGAAGACGCAAAAGAGCTAGCAAACTGGATGTGTGACGTTCTAGATAACATCGGCAACGAAGAAGTTATCGAAGCGACTAAACAGAAAGTGCTCGAAATTTGTAAGCGTCTACCGGTTTACGCCTAACTATTCTTCATAGAATGAGTCAATTTCGGTGTCGAACATACTCACTTGCTCGCGCAAACTCCGTGTGTTCTCCTAGAACTCGACTCATCTATTTTGAACATTGATATACTAAAGGTCCTCAATTGAGGGCCTTTTTGTTTGTCTGGCGTTTGGAATGAGATATAGCGAAGAGTGTGTGATAAGGAGATGGCTACCAACACTGTCCCTTTTCAATATATCCAAACCACGTCATTCCGACGAGCCTAGGCGAGATCAGGAATATTGTTGAGGCACACTCTTTTACTCAGAGTTTCCCTAAAAATCATCAGTACGTTGGAAACTGATTCTCAATCACGCTCGTTCCTCGCTGTTCAGAATGACGGAGGTAGAATGGCTTTTTATCATCATTTGACAGATACAAAAAAGGTTGGCACTGAGCCAACCTTTCTTTTGAAAACAAACGAGAGCTTACTTAATCTCGATGCCTTGAGCCTGCATATCGGCATGGTAAGAAGAGCGAACAAATGGACCACACGCTGCGTGCGTGAAGCCAAGCTCTAGTGCAACTTCTTTTAGCTCGTCAAACTCTGATGGCGGAACGTAACGCTCTACTGGCAAGTGGTGACGGCTTGGCGCTAAGTACTGACCTAGAGTCAGCATCGTTACGCCGTGTGCGCGTAGATCTTTCAGTACTTCGATGATTTCTTCTTTGGTTTCACCAAGACCCATCATCAAACCAGATTTGGTCGGTACATTTGGATGCTGCTCTTTGAACTTCTTAAGAAGCTCCAGCGACCACTTGTAGTTTGCACCTGGGCGAGCTTTACGGTAAAGACGTGGCGCTGTTTCTAGGTTGTGGTTGAAGACATCTGGCGGGTTATCTTTCATTAGATCAAGCGCTACGTCCATACGACCACGGAAGTCAGGAACCAGAGTTTCAATCTTAATATGCGGGTTCAACGCACGGATCTCGCGGTTACAGTCGGCAAAGTGCTGTGCACCACCATCACGCAGATCGTCACGGTCTACAGAAGTGATTACTACGTATTTCAGCTTCATATCGGCGATGGTTTTCGCCAGTTTTTGAGGCTCTTCTGCTTCCGGTGGTAATGGGCGGCCATGAGCAACGTCACAGAAAGGACAACGACGAGTACAAATAGCACCTAGGATCATGAAGGTAGCTGTACCGTGGTTAAAACATTCCGCTAGGTTAGGGCAAGATGCTTCTTCACATACGGAGTGAAGTTTATTCTTGCGCATCGCCGCCTTGATGTCTTGAATTCGTTGGCTGTCGGCTGGTAGCTTGATCTTCATCCAATCAGGCTTACGTAGCACTTCTTTCTGCTCTGTAGGCATGTTCTTTACGGGAATCAATGCCATTTTATCGGCGTCACGATATTTAACGCCTTTTTCCATCTGGATTGGTTTGCTCATGCTTTATTACCTTGAGAAGGTGCTTCTGTGCTGAATTCTACTTGCTCATAGTCGAGCAAAGTAACGAGTTCTTCTATTAATTGTTTTTCTACGGCTTCTACATTGTCTGGGCCGCCAAATTGGCTGACCTGAACCATTTCCATACCTTCATAACCACAAGGGTTAATACGCAGAAACGGTGTTAAATCCATATTTACGTTCAAGGCTAAGCCATGAAACGAGCATCCTTTACGAATGCGTAAACCGAGAGAGCATATTTTTTTACCGTCAACGTAAACGCCTGGTGCGTCAGGTCGCGCGGCCGAATCGATATTGTATGCTTTTAGCGTGTTGATCACGAGGTTCTCGATAGTGGTAACGAGATCTCGTACACCTAATTTTTTGCGGCGTAAGTTGATCAAGAAATAGGCGACCAACTGACCAGGGCCATGATACGTAACCTGGCCTCCGCGATCACTTTGTACAACAGGAATGTCACCAGTGTTAATAAGGTGCTCAGCTTTACCTGCCTGACCTTGCGTAAATACTGGGTTATGTTCTACCAACCAGACTTCATCAGGGGTTTCTTCTGTGCGTTGGTCGGTGAACTCATGCATCGCCTTCCATACAGGCTCATAGTCTTGGCGGCCAAGTCGTTTTACAACAAGTTGGTGTTGCATGGGAATTCCTGTTGCTAATATATAAAGTTTTTGGATTATAAACCGGATAACCCTGATGCTCTACCGCTGAGTAACAGATTTTTAACTGAAAGCGATGTAAAGTTTTGTTATCTGGTTGATAAATAAAAAGAAAGCAGCCGAAGCTGCTTTCAAAAAAAATTTAAATCTATCAAAAAATTATAGAACCATGCGCACGATGTCAATTTCACCTAACTCTTTGTATAGCGTCTCAACTTGCTCGATAGACGTTGCAGTGATGTTGATTGATACCGAGTGGTAGTTGCCCTTAGCACTTGGTTTAACGGTCGGGCTGTAGTCACCTGGAGCATGGCGCTGAATAACTTCAAGAACAAGCTCTGGAAGTTCAGGCTTTGCATGACCCATTACCTTGTAAGTAAATGAACAAGGGAACTCAAGCAGGTCTTTTAATTTTGCATCAGAGTTGATGGTTAGCATATCGATAACTCCAGTAGATATTCGTTGCGGTGCGAAATAGTACAGTCAAATTAGGGGGAACTCAAGACGAGGATCTCAAACTTAAAAAGCCGCCCTTTCAGGCGGCTTTGCGAATAAGTTTGCTACTCTAACGTTCTTCTTAGAAGAAGCTCTTGAATAACAATACGATGTAATCCCACATGCGGCTAAATAGACTACCTTGCTCTACGGTTTCTAGTGCCATTAGTGGGTATTCGGCAATATCTTCACCATCGATCTGATAGTATAGCTTACCAACTACATCACCTTTATTAATTGGGGCTTCTAGCTCTTTTTCAAGGACGAAGCTGGCTTTTAGGTTTTTCGCTTCACCACGTGGTAGTGTTACGTAAGTATCTTGGTCAAGGCCCAACGCTACAGTGTCTTTGTTGCCCATCCACACTTTTTCTTCTACAAACGTTTCACCCGCTTTGTGCGGCGCTACTGTTTCGAAGAAACGGAAGCCGTAGCTTAGTAGCTTTTTGCTTTCTGACTTACGAGCATTGGCATCTTTCGTGCCCATTACGACTGCAACCAAACGCATTTGGCCTTCAGTCGCAGAACTTACTAGGCTGTAACCCGCATTGCTTGTGTGACCCGTTTTGATGCCATCAACGTTCATGCTCTTATCCCAAAGTAGACCGTTACGGTTGTATTGGGTGATGCCGTTGTAAGTGAATTTCTTCTCTGAGTACACGCGGTACTCATTTGGTACGTCACGGATCAGGGCTTTACCTAGCAATGCCATGTCGTATGGTGTCGAGTACAGCTCAGCGTTATCTAGACCATGAACGTTAGCAAAGTGCGAGTTCGTCATACCTAGTGTGTTGGCCCAAGCGTTCATTAGGTCAACAAACGCATCTTCTGAGCCTGCAATGTGTTCAGCCATTGCTACACAGGCATCGTTACCAGACTGGACGATGATACCGCGGTTTAGGTCACGTACTTTTACAGTTGTGCCCACTTCAATGAACATTTTTGATGATTCAGGGAAGTTTTTCGCCCATGCATTTTTACTGATGGTGACATCGTCATCTTCTGAGATATTACCACGCGCTAGTTCTTGGCCGATTACGTAGCTGGTCATCATCTTAGTCAGACTGGCTGGAGACAACTTTGTGTTCATCTCTTTCTCTGCCAGTACTTTACCTGAATGGTAATCCATCAGAACGTAGCCCTTCGCAGCGATTTGAGGGGCATCTGGAACAACGATAGGTGATGCAAGAGCAGATTGAGCGAAAGTTGCAGAAAGGGCAACCGAAGAAACGAGAATAGATTTCACAAACTTATTTTTATTCATGGTAATTCAAATTTTTGGGTTAACTGCGGACATCTTATCAGAATCCCCAGCTATGTAAGAGGGGATCGAGGAGAAATTCATGACACTAGGTCATTTGGCAGTGTTGTGTTTTTTAATAAATGCAGACGAATAGCCGAGCAACTTTACTTTATCTAGAGTGGCTTGCGTCAGGGAATAGTCAGTAAATGGCCCTAACAACAAGCGATAAGACTCTTTCGCATTTTCTAGGAAAGTTTCTGTATCCAGTTTTTGACCAAGCTCTGTCCCTAAAGTTCGTGCGCGTTCTTCATTTTTTGATGATGCCACCTGAATAACGTACTTAGGGTGCGCTTCTAAAGATTTTTTATCCGTGGGCTGATTGATACTTATTACTTCAATTTCCACGTTCGCTGTACCTGTTTTTATCACATCTAACTTATGTGCTGCGGCATAGCTTAAATCGATAATACGGCCATCGTGAAACGGACCTCGGTCATTAACTCGTACTACGGTAGTTTTGCCGTTGTCAGTGTTGGTGACTTTTACGTAACTCGGTAACGGTAGCGTTTTATGAGCCGCTGTCATTGAGTACATGTCATAGATTTCGCCATTAGAAGTCAAATGACCTTGGAACTTCTTCCCATACCAAGATGCGCGGCCTTTTTCTTTAAAGCCTTTGGCATCGCGAACTATTTTGTAGTCTTTGCCACGCAAGTGGTAATCTTTGTTCCCACCTAGGCTGTACGGTTCATATTTAGGGTGCGCATCCTCGATGTGTTCGACTGAAAGCGGTGTATCCGGTGCAACATCGGATTCGAGTTCGTAACGGCCTTCTTGTTCTTTTTGGCTAGTTGATGAACAGCCTGCCAAAATAAGAGCTGAGAAAACCAAGGAATATAAAGCGCGTTTTTGCATGTCTAGGTCGCCTTAGAGAATGCTTTTCGGTGCGTATGAATTGACATCAGAATACCAAAGCCAGCCATCAAGGTTACCATTGATGTGCCGCCATAACTAATGAGTGGCAACGGTACACCTACTACAGGTAGGATGCCACTTACCATGCCAATATTTACAAAAATATACACGAAGAAGCTGAGTACAATACTGCCTGCCATCATTCGTCCAAATGCGGTTTGCGCTTGGCTGGCGAGGTATAAACCTCGTCCAATAATAAATAGATAGATGGCTAAAAGGCAAAGGAAGCCAATCATACCCCATTCTTCAGCAATTACTGCAAAGATAAAGTCAGTGTGTCGTTCAGGAAGAAATTCCAGTTGTGACTGCGTACCTTGCAACCAACCTTTGCCGGAAATACCACCGGAGCCAATCGCAATTTTACTCTGAATAATGTGGTAGCCCGCACCTAGCGGGTCAGACTCTGGATTAAACAGAGTACGAACTCGTACTTTTTGATACTCACGCATCAAGAAAAACCACAAAATCGGAATGAAACCACCCAGTGCAATCGCAGCACCAGCGATGATTTTCCAACTAATGCCCGCGAGGAAGATAACAAAAATACCGGAAGCGGCGATTAGAATAGAGGTCCCTAAGTCAGGCTGTTTTGCAATGAGGATGGTTGGCAAGCAGACCATAATCAGTGCAACAATGAGTGTTTTTAGCGTTGGCGGAAGGGGCTGTCGACCAACATAGCGTGCCACCATTAATGGCACCGCGAGCTTCAATAACTCGGAAGGTTGAAAGCGCACAAAACCGAGGTTAAGCCAACGCTGTGCGCCTTTCGAGGCTTCACCGAAAAATAACACGCCAAAGAGCAGTATGACGCCGCCGACGAACATCAAAGGTGCCAGGCTCTCGTAGGTTCGTGGAGAAAGCTGCGCAAGAACGATCATCACAACGAGTGAAAGCACCATTCGCATAGCTTGGCGATCCATCATCAGTAAACTTTGGCCACTGGCGCTGTACATGATCACGAGGCCAAACCCCATCAGGGCCAATATGCCAAGTAGGAGTGGTAAGTCGATATGGAAGCGTTCAAACAGGGCGCGATTTTTACCTGTAGAGGGATCCATCTTCATTACTGTTTTACCTCTTTCTTCGCATTGTTTTCAGGCTCAATTTCTTCTGGGCCTAGAACGACTCGGTCAAAAATTTTCCTTACTACTGGGGCACCGTTGCTAGAACCACCGCCGGCGTTTTCTAGTACTACAGTGACGACCACTTTAGGATCATCAAATGGTGCAAAGCCAGTAAATAACGCATGGTCACGTAAGTGCTCGGCGATCTCATCGGCGTTGTACTCTTCGTTTTCACCCAGACCGAAGACCTGTGCAGTACCTGATTTACCCGCTGTTTGATAACTCATTTTGTAGAATGAGCGGCGAGCTGTTCCGCGCGTGCCATGGTTTACCCGACGCATGCCTTCTTTCGCCATATCCCAGTACTTTTTCGGTACATTCTTGATTGGCGGGTAAGTCACGTATTCTGTTGTTTGTTGTTCTTCGAAGTCGTTGCCGTTCTCTATCGTCGCTTTGAGCAAGTGAGGTGCGATAACTTCTCCCTCATTTACTAATACGGAGGTCGCTTTGGCGATTTGCATTGGTGTTGCTGTCCAATAACCTTGGCCGATACCCACAGGGATCGTATCGCCTTTGTACCACGGGGTTTTATGGCGAGACATTTTCCAGTCACGAGTCGGCATATTCGCCTTACTTTCTTCGTAGATATCGATGCCAGTGTAATCACCAAAACCGAACATCATCATCCAATTCGAAATACGGTCAATACCCATGTCATAAGCGATTTGATAGTAGAAGGTATCAACAGACTCTTCGATCGACTTAATGATATCGACGCGTCCGTGTCCCCAACGCAACCAGTCACGGAATGGGCGAGTGTTGGAGTTTGGTATGCGCCAATAACCTGGATCATTTCGCGTAGTGTTCGGTGTGACGACACCTTCTTGTAGCGCGGCTACCGCCATAAATGGTTTGATGGTAGACGCGGGTGGATAAATGCCAAGTGTGGTTCGGTTGACCAAGGGACGGTTTTTATCGTTCAAAAGGGCGCGATAGTCTTTACCTGAGATTCCGTGCACGAACGAGTTAGGATCGTAGCTAGGACTTGAAACCATAGCCAGTACGCCGTTGTCTCTAGGATCGATCACTACAGCACTGCCTCTGCGGCCATCCAATAATTGGTGTACGTACAGCTGCAAGTTGATATCAAGGTTTAAAACGATGTCTTTTCCGGGTACAGGTGGAACGTACTTTAACGTACGAATTACTCGGCCGCGGCTGTTTACCTCGACTTCTTGATATCCGGCCGTACCGTGTAAGAGGTCTTCGTAGTATTTTTCGATGCCCAGCTTACCAATGTCGCGAGTGGCTTGATAGTTTGCGTCTTTTTCTTCTCGGATCAGGCGCTGCATGTCGCGATCATTGATTCGAGAAACGTAACCAATCACGTGGGTTAAGACTTCGCTGAAAGGGTAATAGCGCTTTAAGGTCGCACTTATTTCTACACCAGGAAAGCGGTACTGATTGACGGAGAATACCGCTACTTGTTTTTCGTTCAGTTGGGTAAGCAGTGGGACCGACTTAAATCGACGAGTCCGTTTACGCTCTTGGTGGAAACGTTCAATCTGATCTGGGGTAATTTCCAGAATGGTTTGTAGTTCTTGGATGGTTGCATCAATGTCTTTAATTTTTTCTGGAGTCAGTTCTAAGTTAAAGACGGGACGGTTCTCTGCCAGTAAAACACCATTTCGATCATAAATCAGACCTCGGTTAGGCGCGATAGGAACCACTTTGATACGGTTATCGTTCGAGCGGGTTTGATAATCTTGAAACTGGTTCACCTGAATGTTGTACATATTGGCGACCAGAGCTCCCATCAAGAGAACAATGCCGATAAAAGCGACAATAGCGCGGCTGGCAAACAGACGCGCTTCGGCTTGATAATCTCGGATTTGACTGCGGCGCTTACGAATCATTAACGCTTGGCTCTAAAGTTAAACAACGATTATTCGCGGTGGTAAGGATGGTTCGCGGTGATGCTCCACGCTCGGTATAAGCTTTCTGCCATTACGATACGCACTAAAGGGTGGGGTAGCGTTAAGGCAGACAATGACCAGCTTTGGTCTGCTGCAGCTTTGCATGCAGGAGCGAGTCCTTCAGGACCGCCGATTAAGATTGATACATCACGGCCATCTAATTTCCAAGCTTCTAACTGCTCAGCGAGTTGAGGAGTGTCCCATTTTTTACCTGGGATATCTAACGTGACGATACGGTTGCCTTTTGGTACCGCAGCGAGCATCGCTTCCCCTTCTTTTTGCAGGATACGAGCGATATCGGCATTTTTTCCACGTTTGCCAGCAGAGATTTCAATCAACTCCAATGGCATATCATGTGGGAAACGGCGACGATATTCTTGAAAGCCTTCCTCAACCCATTTTGGCATTTTTGTGCCAACAGCAATTAGTTGAATTTTCAAAAGATTAACCCCAGAGTTTTTCTAGCTGGTAGAGTTCGCGGTGCTCTTCTTGCATCACGTGAAGCATGGCGTCGCCCATATCTAGGACTACCCATTCACCTTCGTTTTCACCTTCCATTCCTAGTGGCTCAAGACCGGCTTTTTTCACTTCTGTTGCAACGTGGTCAGCGATGGATGAAACGTGGCGTTTGGATGTGCCAGTACAGATGATCATGTAATCTGTCACGCTTGATTTATCTTCCACATTTAGGACGATAATGTCTTCCGCTTTCATGTCGTCGGCTTTATCAGCTAAAAAGTCTTTCAGTTCTTCGCGAAGCACTCGGTTTTCCTCGGTTTGTCTCTTATCTCTACAGTGTTTTACATTCTTGCTTGCAAAACAGGTCGCGCACTATATCACGCTTTGATTTTTAAATTGCCAGCTTAATATCAGGAGAGCAGGTTTCTAAGCTCAACTGATGAATAGTTGGCCATACAGACTCGTCATATTGAGTTTTGGCTTTTATCTCTGCTTGAGCCAACAAGGAGATCAATGCACAAATACGACTCGCCGATAAGCGGGTCAGTGCTGCGTTATAGAGTGGACGCTTGTTTTGCCAAACTCGATATTTCTCAAATACCTGGTTCATTCCCATTTGAGTTAAGTCTTGATGCATATTTAAAAGTTGGCTCAACTCTTTTTGTACACTTCGAATCAAGATCACGGTCTCGACCCCTTCCGCCTCAAGTTGGCGAAGAATACGTTGTGCACGGTTTGCTTTACCTGCCAGTAAGGCGTCGATCCAGTTAAACGTAGTAAAGTGATTATGGCGACTTAGGGCTTCCTCTAAACGTATGATGGTCAGCTCACCATCCGGGTAGAGTAGGGCCAATTTCTCTAAGCTTTGTGACAATGCAAATAGGTTACCTTCATGCCATTGAGCCAACATTTGCAGTGATTGTTGATCGGGTTTTAGGCCCAACGTGCGGCAACGTGCCTGAATGAACATAGGTAAGCGTTGTAGATCTGGCGACAAACAGCTTACCCAGTCGCCTTTTGAGCTTAATGCTTTGAACCATTTCGCATTTTCTTGGGCTTTGGTCAGTTTGCTACCAACAATGACGAGCATGATGTCATCATGCAGCATATCACACAGTGTTTGCAGCTCTTTGCTGACGGCGGTTGTCACGCCACTCTCTGGAATTTCAAGCTCGATCAATTGACGGTTTGAGAACAGGCTCATCGCTTGGAAGCAATCGTAAACTTGATTCCAGTCGATGCTTGCGTCTACCGCAAAACGGTGTTTTTCCTCAAAACCTTGTTGAAACGCTGCCTTTTGGATTGCTTGGCGGCTCTCTTGAATCAGTAACGGCTCATTCCCAAAGATTAGGTAAACCTGTTTAACTTGTTTAGTTAAATGATCCGTTAGCTTATCGGCATAAATTCGCATAGTGATTAAGAGTTTGTGTTCGCTGGCTCAGAGATTTGTCCTGCTTCATATTCGGCACGAATACGGCCCAACTGGCGCATCATCTGTTTTGCAGCTTGCAAGCGCATCTCGTCTTCAATTACGTCACGTTCAACAGATTTTGCAAGTGCCGTCAACGGGTTGTCTAGGTAGTTGCGGTTTACTGTTGTCGTAAAGTTTTTAGAGCCATAGCCAGGAATCGTCACACGGTATTTTACTACGTATGTCAGCTCTTTTTCTGCTGCACGGCTATTTTGATACAGAGACAGTGTACGCTCATCGATAGTCGCTTCCGTCAAATGAAGGTTGGGTACAGTCGATGATGGTTGAACAAGTTCAACTTTGTTCAGTTCGAGTTGAGAGCGAACATAGCGAGTTAATTCACTGTATTCATCGTAGCTGGAGAAAGACATAGTGTGCAGCTCTTCCGGTACGGAATACTCGCCGCGAAGGTGAAAACCACAGGCAGAAAGAAGCCCCGCTAATACCAATACCACTGGTAGTTTAATCAAAGAGAAAAAGCGCATTGATTGTATTCATCCTAAATTGAAGGGGTTATTTACCTTAAACCACTCATGTGAATGGTTTGAGGTAAATAAACAGGGTAGCGAACTACCCTGTTTAATGACTCTTGGTTAACAAATAAGTTCGCTAAACAGAGACAAATTGCAAGCTGTGATTAGTTTGCAACGATGTTCAGCAGTTTACCTGGAACGTAAATGACTTTACGAATAGTCAGGCCATCAGTGAACTTAACCACGTTTTCGTCGTTTAGACCAAGCTGTTCGATATCGTCTTTAGAGATATCCGCTGGGACTGTTAGCTTCGCACGTAGCTTACCGTTAACTTGAACAACGATAGTTTTTTCGTCTTCAACTAGCGCTTTTTCGTCAAACGTCGGCCATGCTGCGTTATCAATGTCTGTTTCACCTAGTGCTGCCCATAGCTCGTATGAGATATGCGGAGTGATAGGGTAAAGCATGACAACAATAGCTTTCAGTGCTTCGTCAAGGATTGCACGATCTTGCGCAGATTCTTGAGGCGCTTTCGCTAGTTTGTTCATCAGCTCCATGATCGCAGCGATCGCGGTGTTGAATGTTTGACGGCGAGCGATATCGTCCGTCACTTTCGCGATAGTTTTGTGAACGTCGCGGCGAAGTGCTTTTTGATCACCAGAAAGCGCGGCTGTATCTACTGCTTCTGCTGCGCCTTTCGCTGTGTGCTCTTTCACTAGTTTCCAAACACGTTTTAGGAAGCGGTTCGCACCTTCTACGCCAGACTCTTGCCATTCAAGTGTCATGTCCGCTGGAGACGCGAACATCATGAATAGACGTACTGTGTCAGCGCCGTACTTATCTACCATTTCTTGAGGGTCGATACCGTTGTTCTTAGACTTAGACATCTTGATCATGCCTGAGTGCGTTACATCGCGACCTTCAGTGTCTTTAGCAGAAGTAATGCGGCCTTTACCATCACGTTCAACGGCTACGTCTGTTGGAGCTACCCACTCTTTACCACCTTTCTCGTTCTCGAAGTAGAACGCATCAGCCAGTACCATGCCTTGACACAGTAGTTGCTTGAACGGTTCGTCAGACGTTACGTAGCCCGCGTCACGTAGCAACTTGTGGAAGAAGCGTGAGTACAGTAGGTGCATACAAGCGTGCTCGATACCGCCGATGTACTGGTCTACTGGTAGCCAGTAGTTTGCTTTTTCTGGATCTAGGATGTCGTCTGCTTGCGGTGAACAGTAACGCGCGTAGTACCAAGAAGATTCCATGAACGTATCGAACGTATCTGTCTCACGTAGAGCAGGTTCGCCGTTGAATGTGGTCTTCGCCCATTCTTTATCTGCTTTGATTGGGCTGGTTACGCCGTCCATTACCACGTCTTCTGGAAGAATCACTGGTAGTTGGTCAGCAGGTACTGGGTGAACTTCACCGTCTTCAGTCGTTACCATTGGGATTGGTGCGCCCCAGTAACGTTGACGAGATACACCCCAGTCGCGTAGACGGAAGTTTACAGTCTTAGTGCCTTTGCCCTCTGCTTCTAGCTTCGCTGCAATTGCATCGAACGCCGCTTGGAATTCTAGGCCGTCGAATTCACCTGAATCGAACAGTACACCTTTCTCTGTGTATGCCGCTTCAGAGATGTCTAGCTCGCTGCCATCAGCAGGCTTGATAACTGGCACGATGTCTAGACCGTACTTCGTTGCGAACTCGTAGTCACGTTGGTCGTGTGCAGGTACTGCCATTACCGCGCCTGTACCGTAGTCCATCAGTACGAAGTTTGCTACGTAAACTGGTACTTCGCGGCCGTTCAATGGATGAATAGCAGTAAGGCCAGTTGCCATACCTTTCTTCTCCATTGTCGCTAGCTCAGCTTCTGCAACCTTGTTGTTCTTGCACTCGTCGATAAACGCTGCAAGCTCTGGGTTGTTCTCTGCGGCAAGGGCTGCAAGAGGGTGGCCGGCTGCGATGCCCACGTAAGTCACACCCATTAGCGTATCTGGACGTGTCGTGTAAACTTCTAGGTCTTGTTGACCCTTAACTTCAAACTTCAGCTCAACGCCTTCAGAGCGGCCAATCCAGTTGCGCTGCATGGTTTTCACCATTTCAGGCCAACCTTCAAGCTTGTCTAGGTCGTCTAGTAGCTCTTGAGCATATTCAGTGATTTTGATGAACCATTGAGGGATTTCTTTTTGCTCTACAGGCGTATCACAACGCCAGCAACAACCGTCTTCAACCTGCTCGTTTGCAAGAACAGTTTGGTCGTTAGGACACCAGTTAACAGAAGAAGTCTTCTTGTAAACTAAACCTTTCTCGTAAAGCTTAGTGAAGAACTCTTGCTCCCAGCGGTAGTACTCCGGTGTACAAGTTGCGAATTCACGGTTCCAATCGTAACCAAAGCCTAGAAGCTTAAGTTGGTTCTTCATGTATTCGATGTTTTCGTAAGTCCAAGGTGCTGGCGCAGTTTTGTTTTTTACTGCTGCGTTTTCTGCTGGTAGACCGAATGCGTCCCAACCGATTGGTTGCATCACGTTTTTGCCTTGTAGGCGTTGGAAACGAGATACTACATCACCGATAGTGTAGTTGCGCACGTGACCCATGTGCAGTCGACCACTTGGGTATGGGAACATGGATAGACAGTAGAATTTTTCTTTATTTGGGTCTTCACTTACAACAAAGGTTTTGTTGTCATCCCAGTGCTTTTGAACTTTTTGTTCAATATCTTGTGGGTTGTATTGTTCTTGCATCGATGGTATCCGTTATCTTGGAATTTGTGAGTTCGGTTAGAACAGACTTAAATAGATCGTCATAGAATACCTAAAGCTAGGGATCACAACAATAGCCAATCTGTACCCATGCGCCCTTAAGTGACGCAGGTAGGAGAAAGATGGAGGTCAGTTATGCCTAAACGTAAAACAGGTTATGAGGAAATGCTCGAGGATGTGATTGAAACCTTGAAGCACAGTCCGGAAGAAGTTAACAAAGCGATTGAGACGTCGGGCAAAGTGGTGGATGCTGCTAATGACTTGACCAAAGATGAATTGGCTTTAATCAAAGCGTACCTTAAAGCAGACTTAAAAGAGTTTTCAGAGAGTTACGAGGATAGCAAAAGCGGACCGTTTTACTTAACGATTGCGGATTCGATATGGCAAGGGCTGTTAGAGATAACAGACCGAACTAAAGTTGAGTGGGTTGAGTTGTTCGATGACTTAGAGCATCAAGGGCTATATGAAGCAGGAGAGGTGATAGGCTTAGGTACCTTGGTCTGTGATGAGTGTGGTCACAAGACAACGTATAACCACCCAACTGTAATCATTCCGTGTATTAAATGTGGTCACAAAGGCTTTACTCGCCAGTCATTAAAGCCATAAATGGCGCGTAACGACTGTATAATGCAATGAATAAAAGAGGCTTGGTCGCCTCTTTTTTGTCTTTTCTACTTTCAAGCTGTTATCAGCTCTGTTTTCTTCTTAAACCGAAAGCCAGCGCTAAACTTAACCCAACCCAAATATACAATGGCAAAGTACCAACGATTCGATATGGCGTTTTCCCATCGGTTGGGGTGAGCTCTGCGCGCAGTACTGCAGTTTCAAATTGCGGTACTTGCTCAACGATTTTACCCTTGTGATCGGTTACCGCTGTTAATCCGTTGTTAGTCGAGCGGATGAGCGGTTTACCTAATTCTAAGGCACGCATACGGGCGATCTCCATATGCTGAAGAGGGCCGATAGAGTGACCAAACCATGCGTCGTTCGATAGCGTTAGAATGAAGTCTGTTTCGTCAGTCACATTTTGACGCACTTGCTCATTAAAGATGATCTCATAGCAAAGCGCTGGTGCCATGTGCATGCCATTCGCAACGATGTTGGGCTGCACAAAAGCCCCACGGCTAAACGACGACATCGGTAAGTTAAAGAATGGCGCCAATGGGCGCAAAATATCTTCAAATGGTACAAACTCACCAAACGGTAATAGGTGATGCTTATGGTAGCGTTCGCTCAAGTCGAAACTGTAGTCACCGTATGGTGTGATGCCAAGGGACAGGATACTGTTGTAGAACTGTCGATCTTCAGCTTGGTTGACGACACCAGTGATGATTGCGCTGTTATTCATTTTTGCTGCACTGTCGATATTGCTCAAAAATGAAGGCACTTCAATTTCAAAAGCAGGAATTGCAGCTTCTGGCCAGACGATAATATCAGCGTCCCAGTTTTCACGAGTGAGATCGGCGTATTTCATGATGGTTGGCCAACGTTGGCTTGGCAGCCACTTAAGGTTTTGGTCAACGTTACCTTGAATCAGCGCGAGCTTAGTCGTGTCTTCTGGCCGAGGTGTTACCCAATCGTAGTTACGAATCCCAAAGCCTGTGCTGAGTAGTACCGCAGGAATAATCACCATCAGCCACTGTTTATGAACCCAAGCATAGGCTAATGCCCCCGCACTAATAAGGATAAACAGAGTGAGCAGTTCCACGCCACCGATAGGCGCAAAGCTTGCTAGTGGAGCATCAATCTGGCTGTAGCCTAGCCATAGCCACGGGAAGCCGGTCATCACCCAACCACGCAACCAATCACTGATTAGCCATAAAGCGGGCGCAGCGAGAAGCGCTTTTGTGAGTGTGAATTGAGGAAATAGCTTGTTGTTAAGCCAAGCAAATAAGCCTGAATAAACAGCCAAGTAGGCGACAAGCAAGCCCATTAAAAATAAATTGGCAATCAGTGGCATGCCACCAAAGCCGGAGATACTGACGTACACCCAGCTAACGCCAGTTGCAAATTGACCCAACCCCCAAGCATAGCCAATCCACAGTGCACGTTTCGGAGTTTGGTTAGCAAGAAGAATCAGTAGAATAGCTGGGCTAAGAATGGCAACAGGCCACAACTGGTAAGGTGCAAAAGCGAGCGTAGTAGAGGCGCCAACAAAAGCGGCCACTAAGGGCCGCTTGAGGCGATGAAAGAGTTCATTCATCATTATAATTTTCTGAGATTCCCAATGGGTATCGCGTTACTCTTGAGTGGCTTCAACCAGGGTTTCTTCGTCTGGGATCGTCACTTGGAGTTGAATGACACGACGGTTATCGGCAGCGGTGACTTTGAAGTTGTAACCTTCAATTTCAACCAGTTCACCACGAGAAGGTAAGTGACCAAAGGCAGTCATGACCATGCCACCAACGGTATCTACTTCCTCATCGCTGAAGTTAGTTCCAAATGTCTCATTAAACTCTTCGATGGTTGTCAGCGCTCTGACAGCAAACGTATGCTTGCTAAGCTTACGAATGTCTGTCTCTTCGCTTTCATCGAATTCATCTTCGATATCCCCGACGATTTCTTCAAGGATATCTTCAATGGTCACAAGACCAGAAACACCACCGAATTCATCGACAACAATGGCCATATGATAACGTTCTTCACGGAACTCTTTCAGCAGTCGATCAACGCGTTTACTTTCCGGTACCACAACGGCTGGTCGAATAACTTCTTCGATATCAAATGGATTACTGCCTGAGCCTAAGTATTTAAGTAAGTCCTTCGCAAGAAGAATGCCTTCCACATGGTCTTTATCTTCGCTGATCACAGGGTAGCGAGAGTGTTGAGCATCGGTAATCAAGGCAACCAAGGTATCAAGGTCGTGAGTACGCTCAACCGTAACCATTTGCGAACGCGGGATCATAATGTCACGCACGCGCATTTCGGAGATTTCCATAACACCTTCAAGCATATCGCGGGTGTCATGGTCAATCAGGTCATTGACTTCAGAGTCACGGATAACATCCACAAGCTCTTGGCGATCTTTTGGCTCGCCCTGAAATAATTGACCTAGACGTTCAAAGAAGGACTTTCTACTCGGACCTTCTGCCTTTTCTTTCTTATCTTCGTTAGAAGAGGGAGAATTATCTTCGTTCATTGTTTCTCAATTAAGTAACGCTATCAGAAGTGTGATAGCACACATAGAGAGGCGAACACGAGAATCATTTAGGTGGTTCGCCTTTCCCTGCTGAATAGCCAATGGCTACTCTTTTTCAGCAAGGTAAGGGTCTTCATAGCCCATACCTTGCATGATTTCGGTTTCGAGGGACTCCATCTCTTCGGCTTCGTCATCCTCGATATGATCATAACCTAGCAGATGCAAGCTGCCATGTACAACCATATGCGCCCAATGTGCTAACAGAGGCTTGTTCTGTTCAATTGCCTTCTTTTTCAACGACTTGGCGGCAAATAATTAAGTCGCCAAGTAAATCTATTTCCATACCCGGAGGAGCTTCAAATGGAAAAGACAGCACATTAGTCGGTTTATCTTTACCACGATACTCATGGTTAAGCGTGTGACTTTCTTGTTCATCAACAATGCGAATGGTCACTTCGGCTTGTGGCTGGAAGAGAGGAATCGTCTTATCTAGCCACAATTGGAAATCTTGCTGCGAAGGCAGCCCTTCTTCATTTTCGACTGCCAGTTGCAGATCAAGTTCAATCGCCATGATTATTCCTTAGTGGAAGCAACTTGTGCATTCAGTTCAGCTTTTGCTGCTTCTAGTAACTTCGCATCGCGTTCTTCACGACGACGCTTCTCGAACTCTTTACGCTCTTTCTGGTCTTGTGCTTCCCACTTCTCATACGCGTTAACGATACGAGCAACAACTGGGTGACGTACAACGTCGTCTGCTAAGAAGAAGTTAAAGCTGATGTCGTCGACTTCGCTTAATACTTCAATAGCATGACGAAGACCTGATTTTGCACCACGAGGTAAGTCGATTTGCGTGACGTCACCAGTGATAACTGCGCGAGAGTTAAAACCAATACGCGTTAGGAACATCTTCATCTGCTCAACCGTGGTGTTCTGACTCTCATCAAGAATGATGAAAGCGTCGTTTAGAGTACGACCACGCATGTAAGCAAGAGGGGCTACCTCAATCACGTTACGTTCAATCAGCTTCTCTACGCGCTCAAAGCCCAACATTTCAAATAGGGCATCGTATAGTGGACGTAGGTATGGGTCGACTTTCTGGCTTAAGTCACCAGGTAGGAAGCCCAGTTTCTCACCGGCTTCAACCGCAGGGCGCGTCAATAGAATACGACGGATCTCTTGGCGCTCTAGTGCGTCAACTGCTGCTGCAACAGCAAGATAAGTTTTACCTGTACCAGCTGGGCCAATACCAAAAGAAATATCATGCGTGACCATATTAACCAAGTACTGAGCTTGGTTTGGCGTACGTGGTTTGATCACGCCTTTCTTGGTTTTGACGAAGACTTCTTTACCATGCTCGATATTAGACTCAGTATTCTGCTCAAGAACACCAGACTCTTTAATCGCTAAATGGATCTGTTCAGGCTCAATGTCTGGGATCTCACCTCGTACAGGTGCGGTATCAACATACAGAGTTTTCAGGATATCCAGCGCAGCTGATGCGGTATGAGGTTTACCGACAATTGTAAAATGGTCACTACGGTGGTTAATTTCAACGCCTAGACGACGTTCTAAATGCTTGATGTTGTCATCGAATGGACCGCACAGGCTAGCAAGTCGGCGGTTGTCGGAAGGTTCTAGGTTAATTTCTAGAGTTACGATTTTATTACTCAATGTTGCCTCTCATTTTTTGCCACTTAATGAGAGCCTGATAACGACCAGGCTCTCCATGGCTATTTATACGAGCTTATGGCGTAAAAGTAGCTACACCCAGCTCATCTTCGCGACGTGTTTTCGCCATCATCTGCGTTGGGGAAATCACACTACGAAGATCCATGTCTTTTTCAGTACGTACTAGCTCACCACGCAGTGAGTTCGCAAATACGTCTACGATCTTCACATCAACGAACTGACCAATTAGGTCTGCACTACCTTCAAAGTTTACTACACGGTTGTTTTCTGTACGAGCGCGCAGTTCCATTAGGTTTTTCTTCGAAGGACCTTCAACTAGAACACGTTGTTCTGTGCCAAGCATTAAGCGAGAGTAACGCATCGCTTGAGCATTGATAGTTTGCTGTAGTTCGTAAAGGCGCTCTTTCTTCACTTGTTCTGATACATCACAAGGGTAATCCGCTGCTGGCGTACCTGGACGTGGAGAGAAGATGAAGCTGAAGCTCATGTCAAAGTCTACATCTTTGATTAGCTTCATTGTGTCTTGGAAGTCTTTGTCTGTCTCACCAGGGAAACCAACAATAAAGTCTGAACTGATTTGAATATCAGGACGAGCTTTACGCAGTTTACGGATGATCGACTTGTACTCGATAGCGGTGTGAGGGCGTTTCATCATAGTTAGGATACGGTCACTACCACTTTGCACAGGTAAGTGCAGGAAGCTCACAAGCTCAGGCGTATCTTCGTAAACCGCGATGATGTCGTCAGTGAATTCTAGCGGGTGGCTCGTTGTGAAACGAATACGGTCGATACCATCGATAGACGCAACCAAACGAAGCAGTTCTGCAAATGAACAGATTTCACCGTCGTGTGTTGGACCGCGGTACGCGTTTACGTTTTGACCCAGTAGGTTTACTTCACGTACGCCTTGTTCAGCAAGCTGTGCGATTTCGAACAGCACGTCATCCATTGGACGGCTTACTTCTTCACCACGAGTGTACGGTACGACACAGTAAGTACAGTACTTCGAGCAGCCTTCCATAATAGAAACGAATGCTGTCGCGCCTTCCGCACGAGGCTCTGGTAGGCGGTCGAACTTTTCGATCTCTGGGAACGAAATGTCCATAACTGGTGCGTCATCCGACTGAGATTGTTTGATCATCTCAGGTAGGCGGTGCAGAGTTTGTGGGCCAAAAATAACGTCGACGTATGGTGCACGTTCACGAATATGGTCACCTTCTTGCGTTGCTACACAACCACCTACACCGATAACTACGCCAGGTTTTTTATCTTTTAGTGTTTTCCAGCGGCCAAGCTGGTGGAAAACTTTCTCTTGCGCTTTTTCACGGATCGAACAGGTGTTAAGTAGAAGTACGTCTGCTTCCTCTGGCTCTTCCGTCAGCTCGTAGCCGTTTGCAGCATTAAGCAGGTCGGCCATTTTTGATGAATCGTATTCGTTCATCTGGCAGCCCCAGGTTTTAATTAGCAGTTTCTTACTCATCTCACTTTCGCTCGTTCAGTTGTACTTAAATTGGAGAGCTATTGCTCAAATTATAGCCGCCATCACGGCGGTAAGCGGCGTATTGTACTGCTTTAAAAAGCACCTGACTAGTGATCTGGCTAATTCTCTGCAAAGCCTGATGAAATCTAGTTTTTCGCCCTATGCAGAACAAGGTTTTTTGTTAAACAATTTTGTAAAAATAGCCATGGAAAGTACAATAAAAAACGCCAATTAATCAGCACGATGAAGAGTAAAAAATGAACAAGTATGACATCGCCGTGATCGGTGGCGGTATGGTTGGGGCAGCCGTCGCTGTTGGATTTGCCAAGCAGGGCAGAAGCGTTGTCTTGGTTGAAGGTGCAAAACCCAAAGCTTTTGATGCCGCTCAGGCGATGGATATTCGCGTATCTGCGATTTCGCACCAGTCGGTGGAGTTACTTGATTCACTCGGCGCATGGTCAGAAATTAAAAGTATGCGAGTTTGCCCTTATCGGCGTTTAGAAACTTGGGAGCACCCGGAGTGCCGTACTCGTTTTCACTCTGATGAACTGTCATTGGAGCAGCTAGGTTATATCGTTGAAAACCGCCTAATCCAATTAGGTCTTTGGCAAGTCTTCTCTCAGTATGACAATCTAACCGTGATGTGTCCCGAGCGATTAAAAGACATTGAGTTTGCAGATGTAAACCTTGTGACACTAGAAAGTGGGGTGCAGTTTGAAGCTAACTGGGTAATTGGTGCTGATGGTGCAAACTCTAAAGTTCGTCAATTGGCTGGAATTGGTGTGACTGCGTGGGATTACCGACAACACTGCATGTTGATTAACGTGAAAACAGAATTGCCACAGCAAGATATCACTTGGCAACAATTTACTCCTTCAGGCCCGCGTTCATTTTTACCTTTGTGCTCTTTGACTAATGAAGACGGTCAAGAAGTAGGCCAAGGTTCGTTGGTTTGGTATGACTCGCCAAAACGCATTAAACAACTGTGTGCGATGGGTAAACCTCAACTAAGGGAAGAAATCTTACGTCATTTCCCTGTTGAATTGGGCGATATTGAAGTTTTACAGTTTGGCTCATTCCCACTCACTCGTCGTCATGCGCAAAGCTACTCAAGCAAAAATTGCGTATTAGTAGGTGACTCTGCTCATACGATCAATCCGCTTGCAGGGCAAGGGGTAAACTTAGGATTCAAAGATGTAGACGTTCTCCTTTCGGTAACAGAACACCGAGAACAGCTAGAAGATGCCTTACTAGCGAAATACGAACGTGCACGTCGACCTGACAACTTACTCATGCAGACAGGCATGGACTTTTTCTATAAAAGTTTTAGCAACGATCTTGGGCCATTGAAGTTTGTACGTAATGCTGCATTGAAGTTTGCTGAAAACTCAGGGCCAATTAAGGCTCAAGTACTGAAATACGCGTTAGGTATGTAGTAAGCTACTCAAATCACAGATAAGAAAAAAAGCGAGCCATGGGCTCGCTTTTTTAATTCGGCAAATCTAATGATTTCCCGAGTCCAGAACCAAAAAAAGAAAAAACCCAGCAAAGTAATGCTGGGTTTTCCGATAATGGTGCGGAAGGAGAGACTTGAACTCTCACACCTTGCGGCGCCAGAACCTAAATCTGGTGCGTCTACCAATTCCGCCACTTCCGCAACTTAATCTATAGATATCAAGATAATTGGTAAAATCTCAATATCGTTGTATATGGCAGGGCTACCTGGATTCGAACCAGGGAATGGCGGCATCAAAAGCCGCTGCCTTACCGCTTGGCGATAGCCCTACAGCGTAAATAGTCAAAGACTACTTAACCTCTCTTATCGAGAGAAAGAATGGTGCGGAAGGAGAGACTTGAACTCTCACACCTTACGGCGCCAGAACCTAAATCTGGTAACCTAAATCTGGTGCGTCTACCAATTCCGCCACTTCCGCGTATTCTGATAGTGTAGATTAATTTAAGATGGTGCGGAAGGAGAGACTTGAACTCTCACACCTTGCGGCGCCAGAACCTAAATCTGGTGCGTCTACCAATTCCGCCACTTCCGCATCTTAAATCTACGTGACTGATAGCTTATGCTAGCAATCTAATCAATGGTGGCTACGACGGGATTCGAACAATTCCGCCACTTCCGCAACTTGATCTGTAGATATTAAGATAATTGGTAAAATCTCAATATCATTGTATGTGGCAGGGCTACCTGGATTCGAACCAGGGAATGGCGGCATCAAAAGCCGCTGCCTTACCGCTTGGCGATAGCCCTACATTGCTCTAATACAAGAGACTTCAATAATGGTGCGGAAGGAGAGACTTGAACTCTCACACCTTGCGGCGCCAGAACCTAAATCTGGTGCGTCTACCAATTCCGCCACTTCCGCAACTTATTCTGTAGTTATCAAGGTAATTGGTAAAAACCTAAATAACGTTGTTTATGGTGGCTACGACGGGATTCGATTCCGCCACTTCCGCAACTTATTCTGTAGTTATCAAGGTAATTGGTAAAAACCTAAATAACGTTGTTCATGGTGGCTACGACGGGATTCGAACCTGTGACCCCATCATTATGAGTGATGTGCTCTAACCAGCTGAGCTACGTAGCCATCTTTTGGAGCGAGACAATATAAACCTTCACGCTCTCAGTGACAACCCCTTTTATAAAGGAATCTCACTTGAATAATGGCAGGTCTACCTGGATTCGAACCAGGGAATGGCGGCATCAAAAGCCGCTGCCTTACCGCTTGGCGATAGACCTGCAGGCAATAGTCACAATGACTATTTAAAATATGGTGCGGAAGGAGAGACTTGAACTCTCACACCTTGCGGCGCCAGAACCTAAATCTGGTGCGTCTACCAATTCCGCCACTTCCGCATCTATTCCTAATTGCTCTGATAAAAAGAACACTTAGGAATGGTGGCTACGACGGGATTCGAACCTGTGACCCCATCATTATGAGTGATGTGCTCTAACCAGCTGAGCTACGTAGCCAAAACCATATTTTTTGCTCTCAACGCTTTGTTGCCTTGTCGTTGGGAACGGCGCGCATTATGCGAAGTTGAGTGAGATCCGTCAACAGTTTTTTTTAATTAAATTTCGGAAAAAACCTCGTTCGCTTCCTTTTTAAACAAAGAGGCGTGTTTATGATCTAAAACTGGAAATAAATTAGCTTGCAGTTAGGTAATTTATTTTTGCTCATTTACTTAAGGTATTAAAAAAGCCAGCTTAGCAGCTGGCTTTTAGTGTAAATGAAGTGTTTAAAACTCATTCATTTAATTAAACATTGAAGCGGAAGTGTACAACATCACCATCTTTTACGATGTAGTCTTTACCTTCTAGACGCCATTTACCTGCGTCTTTTGCGCCATTTTCACCATTGAATTGGATGAAATCGTCGTAACCGACTACTTCTGCACGAATAAAGCCTTTCTCGAAGTCAGTGTGGATCTTACCTGCAGCCTGAGGCGCAGTTGCACCAACAGGGATTGTCCACGCACGTACTTCTTTAACACCCGCCGTGAAGTAGGTGTGTAGAGTCAGTAGCTCGTAACCAGAGCGAATTACACGGTTCAGCCCCGGTTCTTCGATCCCCATATCCGCTAGGAATTCTTCGCGATCTTCATCTTCTAGTTCAGATAGTTCAGATTCGATAGCTGCACATACAGGTACAACGACGTTGTTTTCTTTTTCTGCGAACTCGCGAACTGCATCTAGATATGGGTTATTTTCGAAACCATCTTCGTTTACGTTTGCAATGTACATAGTTGGCTTCAGTGTAAGGAAGTTTAGGTAGCCGATTGCTGCTAACTCTTCTTTAGATAGCTCAACTGTGCGCGCCATGCCGCCTTCAGTTAGTACTGGTAACAGTTTTTCTAGTACGGTTAGTTCAAATTTTGCGTCTTTATCGCCGCCTTTTGCCTTCTTCGCGTTACGTTGAATCGCGCGCTCACAAGAATCAAGGTCAGCCATTGCAAGTTCAAGGTTGATCACTTCGATATCTTCGATAGGTGAAACTTTACCTGAAACATGAACAATGTTTTCGTTTTCAAAACAACGTACAACGTGGCCAATCGCGTCTGTTTCACGGATGTTAGCTAGGAATTTGTTACCTAAACCTTCACCACGTGATGCACCAGCAACAAGACCAGCGATGTCCACGAACTCCATCGTCGTTGGAAGAACTCTCTGTGGGTTAACGATCTTAGCTAGTGCGTCTAGACGTAGATCTGGCACAGGAACCACACCAGTGTTTGGTTCAATGGTACAGAACGGGAAGTTTGCTGCTTCGATACCCGCTTTAGTTAGTGCGTTGAACAGAGTTGATTTACCTACGTTAGGTAGACCAACGATGCCACATTTAAAACCCATGATAGTAACCTTATTCAGCTTTGAACGTGTGGAGGCGATTTTGTGCTTTAGATAGGCCATCCTTAATCAGGATATCTAGACAACGAACAGCCTCATCAGCTGCTGCATCTAAAAGCTCTTGCTCTTTAGCTGGCGCTTTACCTAATACAAAACCCGCCACTTTATCTTTGTGTCCCGGATGACCAATGCCAATGCGAAGACGATAAAAATCTTTGTTATTGCCCAGTTTGCTAATGGTGTCACGCAGACCGTTGTGTCCACCGTGACCCCCACCTTTTTTAAACTTAGCGACACCTGGCGGTAAGTCTAGCTCGTCATGAGCAACCATGATCTCTTCAGGTTTAATTTGATAAAATTTCGCAAGCGCTGCGATCGATTTACCTGATAGATTCATGAAGGTGGTTGGGATAAGCAAACGGAGATCCTGGCCATTGACCATAATGCGTCCTGTTAGACCAAAAAACTTTGGTTCGTTCTTCAGTGTAACGTTGTGAACGCGTGCTAATTCTTCTACAACCCAAGCGCCCGCATTGTGACGAGTTCTGGCGTATTCTGGTCCTGGATTAGCAAGACCAACAAGAAGTTTGATTTGTTGACTCAAGGTTAGGATCTCTCTGGAATCTCAAAAAGCGCAGTATGATAGCACAGAATTCTCGCAGTGGGCGACCAAGGGATTTTCTGGTTATCAGTACAAATAAAAAAACACCCCAAAGAGGGGTGCTTTTGAAATCAGTGTAACTGAAATGTTCGGATTAGTTGAACATTGCAGAGATTGACTCTTCGTTGCTGATACGACGAATCGCTTCAGCCAGCATGCGAGATAGGCTTAGTGTTGTCACTTTGCCTGTTGCAGCCATCTCTTTAGATAGAGAGATAGAGTCAGTTACGATAACTTGGTCAAGAACTGAGTTCTTGATGTTGTCCGCAGCGTTGCCTGAGAATACAGCGTGAGTAGCGTAAGCGAATACACGCTTAGCACCGCGCTCTTTTAGTGCTTCAGCTGCTTTACATAGTGTGCCACCTGTGTCGATCATGTCATCAACGATCACACAGTCACGACCTTCAACATCACCGATGAGGTTCATTACTTCAGAAACGTTTGCACGTGGACGACGCTTATCTACGATTGCGATGTCGATGTCGCCTAGTGCTTTTGCTGTTGCGCGAGCACGAACAACGCCACCTAGGTCAGGAGATACCACAACAGGGTTATCTAGACCGCGAGCCTGCATATCTTCAAGTAGCACTGGCGTGCCGAAGATGTTGTCTACAGGTACATCGAAGAAGCCTTGAATTTGCTCTGCGTGTAGGTCGATAGTTAGAACGCGGTCAACACCAACGTTAGATAGGAAATCAGCAACAACTTTTGCAGTAATTGGCACACGCGCAGAACGTACACGACGGTCTTGGCGAGCGTAGCCGAAGTAAGGGATAACTGCAGTGATACGGCCTGCTGAAGCACGGCGCATTGCATCAATCATAACAACCAATTCCATTAGGTTGTCGTTAGTCGGTGCACAAGTGGATTGAATGATGAAAACATCGCTACCACGAACATTCTCATTGATTTGAACTGCAACTTCGCCATCAGAAAAGCGAGAAACAGATGCATCACCAAGAGAGATGTAAAGACGATCAGCAATACGTTGGGCTAGTTCAGGTGTTGCGTTACCAGCAAATAGCTTCATATCAGGCACGGTGGAAACCTCGGGTTTGCGTCCAGTTTAAATAGGTCGGTGTGAGGCTGATTGGTATTCAGCCAAAGTCTCTTTTAGTGGCGAAATATTGCGCCCTTGAGCGACAAATGCCGAGACTTTATCAGAGAGTTGTGCAAGGATAGTTTCTGCTTCAGGTTTGCTCGAAAATTCAGCAAAAATGCAAGATCCTGTCCCCGTCAATCTTGACGGCGCGTATTGTAGCAGCCAAGAAAGTTGCTTATCAACCTCTGGGTAGAGCATTCGTACAATTTTTTCGCAATCGTTTACGCTTGGCGTATTTAAAAGTGTTTCTAGATCTCGTTTTGGGGTGTTTCGCGTTAGATCTGGATGACAAAAAACGTCGACGGTTGCGATAGAAACATTCGGTCTGACGACTAAATACCACTTTTCTTCTGGATAAGCGGGGGAGAGTTTCTCGCCAACACCTTCAGCGAAAGCTGCAAATCCGCGCACAAACACGGGCACATCTGCGCCCAACTTTAAACCAATTTCAGCCAGTTCATCGTCAGTTAGATTCAGTTGCCACAAGTAGTTCAGTGCCACTAATGCTGTAGCTGCATTCGATGAGCCCCCACCAATGCCCCCACCCATAGGCAGCACTTTCTGTAGCTCAATATGCGCGCCAAAAGGGCAGTTTGAGTAAGCTTGAAGCGCGGTTGCTGCTTTCCAAATTAAATTGTCTTGAAGAGGCACACCTTCTATATCTGGAGAAATCGTAATATCACCAGAATGGTTTGCTTTAATGGTGAGCTCATCGCCGTGATCGACGAATTGGAATAAGGTTTGTAACTCGTGGTAGCCATTTTCTGTGCGACCGTTGATGTATAGAAAGAGATTCAATTTCGCTGGTGAAGGCCAGCGGGTTGAAAGTTCGATCATTGGGTGATGTTCCATTTTGTGATCACTAGATTTATTTTGACGTCAGCAGTGGTGAGTTTCAGCTTATTTGGCAGTGGTAGAGACTGCTCATGCCATTGAACGTCGCCATACCGTTGATAAGCAATACTCCAATCATTTAAACCAATTTGTTTGTTTAACGCTTGCAGTGTATTGGTTGGGGACAATTGGAATTTGTCGGCATCGGTCGGTAGGCCTAATAGCCAGTCAGGCATGTGTTCAACGGGCATCATTAACCCCGTAAGACGGTAAATTAGCTGGTTTGCACTGCGAGAGGAAAGGACCTGATCGTCGTAAGTTTCTACTGTGGCACCTTGTGGCGTGATGGTGAGCTTTAATGCCGTTTGACCAAGAATCGTTGTTAAACGTAGTTGACTGAGTGCTGAAGAATGTTTCCAGTAGAAATTTAAATTTTGTCTTTGGTCTGGGCCAATATAACCAAGTTTTCCCGTTGCTTGAAAATCTTGGATGGTCTCGAGTCGTTGCTCATGAGCTTGCCATTCAACGCTGGTAACACTTTCAGGAACGGAGGAACAACCAGCGAGCAGTAAGCTCGACAAGAAAAAAAGAATAAAGGAGCGTAACGTCATGTTTGATGGCTTATTAATCAGTTTCGTCGGGAATCGCTCACAACTATAGCATTGAAAAGTCGCAGTTAGGAAAACAAATCCGGCTTACCCTTTCAATAAATGCGTGCTTACAGTAAAATTCTGGACCTATTTTATAACCTATCCCAGAGATACCACGTTAGATGTCCTTGCTTGCTATTGGAATCAATCACAATACAGCGTCTGTCGACTTGCGAGAGAAGGTGGCGTTTGGTCCGGATAAACTCGGCCCTGCACTCGAGCAACTTAGAGAGCACGAAGCGGTTAACGGCAGTGTGATTGTTTCAACCTGTAACCGAACTGAGTTGTACTGCGATGTTAAGCAAGGAGCGCGAAATAAGTTAATCGATTGGCTTGCTCAGTTTCATCAAGTGAGCCGCGAAGATTTAATGCCGAGTTTGTATGTTCATGAAGAACAAGCCGCAATTAAGCATTTGATGCGCGTATCATGTGGGCTAGATTCTCTGGTGTTGGGTGAGCCTCAAATTTTGGGGCAGGTAAAGCAAGCATTTTCTGACTCGCGAGATCATCAAGCGGTCGATGCTTCAATTGATAAACTGTTTCAAAAGACGTTCTCAGTCGCCAAGCGTGTGAGAACAGAAACAGATATCGGCGGTAATGCTGTGTCCGTGGCTTATGCCGCATGTACATTGGCAAAACATATTTTTGAGTCGTTATCTGATTCAACCGTGCTTTTGGTTGGTGCGGGTGAGACGATTGAACTGGTCGCGAAGCATTTAGCATCCAACGGCTGCACAAAAATGATTGTCGCAAACCGTACCAAAGAGCGCGCGCAAGGCTTAGCGGATCAATTTGGCGCAGAAGTCATCAGTTTAAACGAAATTCCTGAACATTTGGCGAAAGCGGATATTGTGATTAGCTCAACGGCGAGCCCATTGCCTATTATTGGCAAAGGTATGGTCGAAACGGCTCTAAAGCAGCGCCGACATCAACCTATCTTGTTAGTCGATATTGCGGTGCCGCGAGATGTAGAGTCGGAAGTTGGTGAGCTGAACGACGCATATTTGTATTCAGTTGATGACTTGCAATCTATCATCGACAGCAACATTGAGCAGCGTAAAGTCGAAGCGATTCAAGCCGAAGCGATTGTTAGTGAAGAAAGCGCTGCGTTTATGACATGGTTGCGTTCACTGCAAGCCGTCGATAGTATTCGCGATTATCGCAAATCAGCCAACGAAATTCGTGAAGAGTTACTGAGCAAAAGTTTGCAATCTTTAGCGGCGGGCGCAGATCCGGAGAAAGTGCTGCGCGAGCTGAGTAATAAACTCACCAACAAACTGATTCACGCCCCAACTCGCGCACTGCAAAGTGCGGCAGAGCAAGGCGAACCAGCAAAATTAACGATTATCCGCCAGACACTCGGCTTGGATGATCTATAACTCACGCTTTTTATTAAGAAAACGACACTATGAAAGCCTCTATTCTGACTAAGCTAGAAACGCTAGTAGAACGTTACGAAGAAGTTCAACATCTTCTTGGTGATCCTGATGTTATTGGAGATCAGGACAAATTCCGTGCTCTATCAAGAGAGTACTCTCAGCTAGAAGAAGTAACCAAGTGCTTCCAAGCTTATCAACAAGCGCAAGAAGATCTTGTCGCCGCTGAAGAGATGGCAAACGAAGACGACGAAGAAATGCGTGAAATGGCGCAAGAAGAAATCAAAGAAGCGAAAGCGACGATTGAGCGTCTTACTGATGAGCTACAGATTCTTCTTCTGCCAAAAGATCCGAACGATGATCGTAACTGTTTCCTAGAAATTCGCGCAGGTGCGGGTGGCGACGAAGCGGGTATTTTCGCGGGTGACTTATTCCGTATGTACAGCAAGTACGCAGAAAAGCGTGGCTGGCGCATCGAAGTGATGTCTTCAAACGAAGCTGAACACGGTGGTTACAAAGAGATGATCGCAAAAGTGAGCGGCGATGGTGCGTACGGCGTACTGAAGTTTGAGTCTGGCGGTCACCGTGTACAGCGTGTTCCTGCAACTGAATCCCAAGGCCGTGTGCATACTTCTGCATGTACCGTAGCGGTGATGGCGGAAATCCCAGAGGCGGATCTGCCAGAAATCAAAGCAGCAGACCTGAAAATCGATACGTTCCGTGCATCTGGCGCGGGTGGTCAGCACGTTAACACCACGGATTCTGCAATCCGTATTACCCACTTACCAACGGGTACGGTAGTAGAGTGTCAGGACGAGCGTTCACAGCACAAGAACAAAGCGAAAGCGATGGCAGTTCTTGCTGCTCGTATCGTTCAAGCGGAAGAAGAACGTCGTGCCGCAGAAGTGTCTGATACACGTCGTAACCTTCTAGGTTCTGGTGACCGCAGTGACCGTATTCGTACCTACAACTACCCACAAGGTCGTGTGTCTGATCATCGTATCAACCTAACCATCTATCGTTTGAACGAAGTGATGGAAGGTGACCTGCAGAGCTTGATTGATCCTGTGATTCAAGAGCACCAAGCAGACCAACTTGCGGCGCTCGCAGAGAACGGCTAATCGATGAGCCAAGTTCAATCAATTGAGCAAGCACTGAAAAGTGCGACGGCGAAACTGGCAGAAGGCGGCAAAGAGTCGCCTTCTCTCGATGCAGCTGTACTCCTCTGCCATATCCTTGGCAAACCACGAACTTATCTACTGACCTGGCCAGAAAAAGCATTAGAAGCAGAGCAACAAGCAAAATTCGACGCTCTACTTGAACGACGTTTAACTGGTGAACCCGTCGCTTATATTATTGGTGAACGAGAGTTTTGGTCTCTACCGTTCAAAGTTTCTCCCTCCACCTTGATCCCAAGACCGGATACAGAACGTTTGGTCGAAGTTGCACTCGATAAGACCTATGAGCAAACAGGACCTATTTTAGATCTTGGAACGGGGACGGGGGCAATTGCTATCGCACTCGCATCTGAAATGCCAAAACGTCAAGTGATGGGTGTAGATCTCAAGCAAGAAGCGAAAGCACTTGCAGAGTACAATGCTGAGCAGCTAAACATCAAAAATGTGACCTTTGCTCAAGGCAGTTGGTTCGAGCCTATTGCAGAGGGTACGAAGTTTGCTTTAATTGTCTCCAATCCGCCGTATATTGATGAAAAAGATCCACATTTATCCCAAGGTGATGTGCGCTTTGAGCCAAAATCTGCATTAGTTGCTAAGGAGAATGGTTTAGCCGATATCCGCCATATCTCGGATCTTGCTCGTCAGTATCTTGAAGTGGGCGGTTGGCTGGCATTCGAACATGGTTATGATCAGGGTGATGCCGTACGTGAGATAATGCGTGGTTTTGGTTACCAACAAGTTGCCACGGAAAAAGATTATGGCGGTAACGACCGAGTAACACTTGGTTGCCTGGCCAATTAATCACGGAAGTCAGCAAACACTAACTAAAAAGAGAAGAAAAATGTACGTAGCTCTAAAACACATACACTTAGTGACGATTGCGCTCAGCGCGACACTATTATCGATCCGATTCGTGTTAATGATGATGAACTCACCGAAGCGAAATAATCGCTTTTTGAAAGTGTTTCCCCACATCGTTGATACTGCATTGCTAGTGTCAGGTATCGCGCTTATTTTCATTACTGGTTTCATCCCGTTTACTGATGCCGCACCGTGGTTAACAAACAAAATTACCTGCGTACTGGCGTACATTGCACTCGGTTTCTTCTCGTTGAAGCTTGCGAAAAACAACCTACTGAAGATATTTGGCTTTTTCGGCGCATTAGGTTGGTTAGTCATGGCTGCGAATATTGCTGTGTCTAAGAGCCCTACGTTATTTGGGTAAGACGTCATGTTAGAGTTTTTTGACGAAGATTTTGACAATATACCGTTGGTGGAAGGTGCGCTTGAGCTAAACAAAGCGATTAACCCAGAAACCAAAGTACATTGGGCGAAACAAGAGTTAGAGCGTCTTTACAAAGATGCAGAAGCCACGCTTGTTCATGAAACCGATGAAGAGCAGCGATTTGATGCATTCCTACGACTGTTTTTCCATGAGTGGGGATTCAAAGGCGACGAACAGGAATACTTTATTTCGGACAACAGCTTTATCGATAAAGTGTTGGAGCGCCGAAAAGGTATCCCGGTTAGTTTAGGTTCGATTTTATTATATCTAGGTAAAAAGCTGGGTTTCCCGTTGAAGGGAGTCACTTTTCCTACTCAGTTCCTACTAAAAGTCGATTGGATGCATAAAAAGCCAGACTACATTAACCCATTTAATGGTGAGTATGTGGGGGAAAGAATTCTCCAAGCTTGGCTTATTGGCCAAGAAGGGCCGTTGGCTCAGTTAAAGCCAGAACACTTTGAAGAAGCTGACAATCCAACCATTATTGGTCGCTGGTTAGCGTTGATCAAAAGCGCGATGTTACGTGAAGAGCACTACACGCTGGCGTTGCGTTGTACGAACCTTGCGTTAACCTTTGTGCCAGATGACCCATACGAGATTCGTGACCGTGGTTTTATTTTCCAACAGCTAGAGTGCCCTCAAGTGGCGGTGTCAGATTTTCAGTACTTTATTGACCAATGCCCTGACGATCCGGCTTCTGAGCTACTAAAATCACAAGTTAATGTTATGAGTGAAACGCACGTCACACTTCACTAATTTTATCGATGTGCCGAACTGTGGCGTATCGTGGACAGAAAAAGAGAATCAAAATGGAACAGAAAATCGTTAATATCGGCGACATTCAGGTTGCTAACGACAAGCCATTCACCCTATTTGCAGGTATGAACGTTCTTGAGTCTCGTGATCTTGCGATGCAGATCTGTGAGCACTACGTAAAAGTAACGGAAAAACTTGGCATTCCTTACGTATTTAAGGCGTCGTTTGACAAAGCAAACCGCAGTTCTGTTCATTCATACCGTGGCCCAGGCCTTGAAGAAGGTATGAAAATCTTCCAAGAGCTAAAAGACACATTTGGTGTGAAGATCATCACTGACGTTCACACTGAAGCGCAAGCTCAACCTGTCGCTGACGTGGTAGACGTTATTCAGCTTCCTGCATTCCTAGCTCGTCAAACTGACCTTGTTGAAGCAATGGCAAAAACAGGTGCGGTTATCAACGTGAAGAAACCTCAATTTATGAGCCCAGGTCAAGTGGGTAACATCGTTGAGAAGTTCGCGGAATGCGGTAACGACAAGATCATCCTATGTGAGCGCGGCTCTTGCCACGGTTACGATAACCTAGTCGTAGACATGCTTGGCTTTGGTGTGATGAAAAATGCGTCGAAAGGCAGCCCAATCATCTTTGACGTGACGCACTCACTACAGATGCGTGACCCGTCAGGTGCGGCATCTGGCGGTCGTCGTGAGCAGACAGTTGAACTTGCGAAAGCGGGTCTAGCAACAGGCATCGCAGGTCTATTTATCGAGGCGCATCCAAACCCAGACCAAGCACGCTGTGATGGCCCATCTGCACTGCCGCTAGACAAGTTAGAACCGTTTCTAGCGCAAATGAAATCTCTTGATGATCTGATCAAGAGCTTTGCAGATATCGATATCAAGTAAACGCCAGATGACTGGTGATCAAATGCAATAGCCAACCTCGTGTTGGCTATTTTTTTATTCAGATGGCGCATCATTCTCAGCTTCTTGCTGTAAAGGCTCTAGGCCGCTGGGAATGTGCATCAGTGACTCCCAATAAGAAAAAAGGTAAATAAATGAAGCAGCGTCTGATTATTAAAACTGCGTTGAGTGCCGCTATTTTGGCCTCGTTAGCTGGGTGTGCTACGCAACCTGCACCAGAATGGAATGCAGATACAACCTATAAATTGACCGTGCTACACACTAACGATCATCACGGTCGTTTTTGGCAAAATCGATACGGCGAGTACGGTATGGCGGCACGTAAAACGTTAATAGATGATTTGCGTGAAGAAATACAAGCAGAGGAGGGCAGTGTGTTACTGCTTTCTGGTGGTGACATCAACACTGGAGTACCTGAGTCTGATTTACAAGATGCCGAGCCAGATTTTAAAGGCATGAGCAAAATTGGTTACGATGCGATGGCGCTAGGTAATCATGAGTTTGATAATCCATTGGATGTGCTTTTCAAGCAGCAAGAGTGGGCAAGTTTTCCGATGTTGTCTGCCAATATTTACGATAAAAATACTGGCAAGCGCCTATTCCAACCGTACGCGATGTTTAACAAACAGGGTATTAAGATTGCAGTAATTGGTCTTACAACCGAAGATACAGCGAAACTTGGCAACCCTGAATTCATTGAACAAATTGACTTCCGTGACCCAAAAGAAGAAGCCAAGAATCTAATTGCTGAGCTGAAAGAAACGGAGTACCCAGACCTTATTTTTGCTGTCACACATATGGGACACTATGAGAATGGCAATAGAGGCATCAATGCACCTGGTGATGTAGCGTTAGCTCGTTATTTGAATGAAGGTGATCTGGATATGATTGTCGGTGGTCACTCACAAGAGCCGGTTTGCATGGAAGGTCCAAACGTCATCAAAAAGAGTTTTAAACCGGGTAATGAATGTCAGCCTGATCAACAAAATGGTGCTTATATTGTTCAGGCACATGAGTGGGGGAAATATGTGGGACGCGCCGATTACGAGTTTCGTAATGGTGAACTCTCGATGGTGAGCTACGATCTGATCCCAGTAAACTTGAAAAAGAAAATTAAAGTTGATGGTCAGTCGCAACGAGTTTTGATCCAAGAAGAGATTGAACAAGACGAAGCGATGCTTGAGTTTCTTCGTCCTTATCAAGAAAAAGGTCAGGGCAAGCTAAACGTGAAGATTGCAGAATCTAACGGTAAGCTTGAGGGTGACCGCAGTGTGGTTCGTTACCAGCAAACAAACTTAGGTCGATTAATTGCAACGGCTCACATGGAACGTGCAAAAGCAGATTTCGCCGTAATGAATTCTGGCGGCGTTCGCGATTCGATTGCAGCAGGTGACATTACCTACAAAGATGTGCTGACTGTGCAGCCATTTGGCAATATGGTCTCTTACGTTGATATGACGGGCAAAGAAGTATTGGATTACCTAAATGTCGTTGCAACTAAGCCTGTCGACTCTGGAGCTTACGCGCAGTTTGCGGGTATTGCGATGAGTATCAATAATGGTGAGGTAACCAATGTGTTCATTGGTAACAAGCAGCTTCGCTTAGATGGTAATTACCGCTTTACCGTACCAAGCTATAATGCTGCTGGTGGTGATGGTTACCCTAAAATCGACGATCATCCAGGATATGTAAATACAGGTTTTACCGATGCTGAGGTTTTGAAGGATTATTTAGAAACACACAGCCCTGTTGATGTTAATGAGTATGCCCCTTCAGGTGAAATCACGTATTTAGTTGATACGGCGATTGATCAGTAACCCAACAGAGAAAAAGCGATTGACTCAAACTCGCTGATATCATTAACTAAAAGCGCAGAGCCGATTCAATCTGCGCTTTTTGTTTTTATGAGGAGAATCTTGATGACTCCGGCCATTAATCTTGCGAAAAAGAAAAAAATTACCACACACGATTCATCAGTATGAGCACGACCCTAGAGCCGATAGTTATGGCTTGGAGGCTGCTGAAGTACTGGGGCAGGATCCGAAAACAGTATTTAAAACCTTGCTGTTCTGCTTGAACGGCGAGCCAAAGAACCTTGCGGTTGCGATTATCCCTGTTGATCAAAAGCTGAACCTAAAACTGGCAGCGAAAGCAGCGAAGGGCAAAAAGGCCGATATGGCTGATCCGGAAATCGCGCAAAAGATCACAGGTTATGTTGTTGGTGGGATTAGCCCACTGGGGCAGAAGAAAGCCTTACCTACTTTTTTGCACGAAAGCGCAGCAGAGCAAGACACCATCTGTGTGAGTGCAGGTAAACGTGGTTTAGAAATCGAGTTAGCCCCGAAAGATTTGCTTGGATTAACTCGTGGTCAGTTTGCACCTCTTTGTTTGTAAACTCATGACAAATAAAAAGGACGCTCATGAGCGTCCTTTTTTGATCTTGCCTGTCAGAGAAGCGTTACTTACTTCTTCAGACTCAATGTACCACCGGTGCGTTTAGCTGGTTTGCTTGGCTTCGCGGCATTTGGGTTCATGTAATGCTGCTTAGGCTTACTCGGTGATTGAGGCTTGTTTGCTGAGTGCGTATTGCTCGATGCATCTGGTTTACGGTGTGATTTTCCATGCTCGCCTTGCGGTCTGCTACGTTCACCTTGTGGTTTCGCTTTGTAATGTTCTTTAGCTGGACGTCCGCCTTCATCGTCACGCTGACGACGCTTTTGTTGACCTTTTTTCGAGTTTGGAGCATGACGAAAATCGTCTGCGTTATTTCCGCGGTAGGTACGTGGCTTTTGATTTCGTCGAGATACCGAGTCTTGGTTTTCTTCACGGCTGTCATATAACTTCGCGTCGGTCGCTTTACGAATATTGCGGCCTTTTGAGTCAACACGAGATGCCTCTTCTGTACCCACCGAACCATCGCACATAGCAAGAATCTCAGCGACTTCATCGTCAGTTAAGTAACGCCATTTTCCGTTCGGAATACCGTCAAGAGAGATATTCATGATTCGAACACGACGAAGCTTAAAGACTTCGTAACCTAGTGCTTCACACATACGACGGATTTGGCGGTTAAGTCCTTGAGTGAGCACAATACGGAAAGAGAACTTAGTCTCTTTCGTTACCTTACAAGGTAGAGTGACGGTATCGAGAATCTTAACGCCGCTCGACATCTGTTTGAGAAACTCACCTGTAATCGGTTTGTCCACGCGCACAACGTACTCTTTTTCGTGGCTGTTGCCAGCACGGAGGATTTTGTTGACGATATCACCATCGTTGGTCAAAAAAATCAGACCATCAGAGGGTTTATCCAAGCGGCCGATCGGAAAGATACGTTTTTTGTGACCGATAAAATCAACGATGTTTCCAGGTACATCTCGTTCTGTTGTACAGGTGATGCCTGTTGGTTTATTGAGAGCGATATAAATCGGCTTCTCTTTTGCTGCAACTGGCTTACCATCCACACAAACATCATCACCAGGTAGCACTTTTGTTCCCATTTCAGGCTTGTTTCCATTAATGGTGACACGACCTTGTTCAATCAGTCTGTCTGCCTCACGGCGTGAACAAAAACCTGTTTCACTGATGAATTTATTTAATCGTTTAGCGTTGTCTTGTGACATTTTTGTCTCCTAACGTTTCACAACGGCGAATGAAGTTTCCTTCCCGTGAAAGGGAAGGAAGAATAAGGGCGGGCATTCTAGCATTAGGGTGAAATTTAGCCCAACCGTTTTTGGTGACGTTCGCGAGTTTCTAATTTCTTTTCCGCACTTTTTCTAAGTAGAACGTAAACGGCTCCGGTTCCACCGTGAAAGCGTTGCGCACTATGCACGCACTGAACTTCCCTGATTTGTTGTAGCCAGCTGCTAACAAAGCTTTTCATTAGTGCTGGTGGATTTGAGCGTTCTCCTCGGCCGTGGACAATAACGACCGTTCGTATGTCCATTGATAGGCACTGTTTTAAAAACTTTACGACTTCATCACGAGCTTCTTTCAATGTTTTACGATGCAGATCTAGGCGTGCTTGGATTGGATATTTGCCAAGACGAAGTTTGCGGTAAACCCCGTCTTGTACGCCATCACGTTTAAACTCAACAAAGTCCTCTGGTTTCAGCATTTCTGCGTGATCAAGTGACAGGTATTCTGGGTCATCTTCTGTTAGCCAGATTGCCGCTTCTCTCTTGGCGAGCTGCGCTTCGGTTACTTGGTGTACTTTTTTGTGTTCGGCGGTGTCTTGAGTGATCGGCTTCACATCGCCCATCATCTGTTGGAACAGATCAAAATCGTCATCGTGAGACATAGTAGTAATCTCATTAAGAACAGGGAGGAATAATAGGATTATATCAATGAGTGGTGCATTGAGATCAAATAAAAAACCGGAGTAGGCAAGTAACCGACTCCGGTGCAAAGCGTTTCTAGAGCTAAGCGAGATCTAGTGAGGAGATTTGTCGTTCATGATCTTGTATATGAAGAAACCGCCGTAAAATAACATCAGACCAATTGCCCCAAAGATTACTATCATTGACGATAGACCCACCGCATTACCAAATAGGAGATCAAGCCAAAAGTCCATACGTTTCCTCCAAGATGTTCCCGACAGGCATAAAACTAAATGGCAGTGCCTTGTTGCACACTGATCTGGATCAATTATGTTGCTAAGGTTAATAAACTGTATTTTGTTGTGAGTTATCAGTCACATTTTACGTGCTAGTGTTTAGTTATTCATCAAACGAATTAAGACCTAAGGTTTTTTTGTAAAAAGCACTTGCGTCACAGTTCAGAATCCGTAATATACGCATTCGTTGACGGGGACAAGTCCTCAGTTAAACATCTCGGTGAATAGCGCAGTTTGGTAGCGCATCTGGTTTGGGACCAGAGGGTCGGGGGTTCGAATCCCTCTTCACCGACCATATTGAGAAAAAGGCTCTACAGAAATGTAGAGCCTTTTTCGTATTTGGTGATATTTATTTGGAGCCAGAGGGTCGGGGTCTGGAATGCCAGTCCAATCGAATCCCTACTTCACCGACCACTTTTAGAAAGCCTGCTCAATGAGCAGGCTTTCGTCGTTTTTAGCGCTAGTAATTTTAGACTTCAATAGTATCGAGCCAAATGGGTTCACCTGACGTTAGAATATGGCACTTCACCGACACGTTATTGAGAGGAAGGCTCTACAGAGATGTAGGGCCTTTTCATTTTTTAGAGCGAGTAAATTTATTACTTGATGTCACACGAGATAGTGCTGATAGGGGTTTCAGAAGTTGTGAAGCAAACATAAGCGGTCTTTGGATGGTTTGGACCAACTTTGATGTAACCTGCTTTTAGTTCGTCTTCATCAAACGTGACAGAGTGAGATTTGCTCGAGCTTCCATCAAAGTAAACAGCTTCAAAGCCTTGATTCATCATATGTGCGACGCGATTTCGGGTATGGTTAGTGGAAAAAGTGATGTTCGCACAACGCATCATTGGTTTTTCGGTAATAAGAAACTGGCCACTCTCTTTATCTAGTACCCCGCCTTTTGCTTCCGGGGTTATATCAATAGCTTGAAAATTTTCTACGTTACATGACGGTTTAGCATAAGCAAGCGATGAAGTGAGCATCATACTGCTCACGCATAGGAATAAAGCTTTAAATTTCATATGAGTTATTATGTATCCACATAGGTTAGAGTCGTTTTAGCAGAAGAGTAAACCATTGTCAGTGATCGTGTTAGCGTGATGCCTTGCTATTCATCATTGATGAGGCTGCCTTCAAATAAATTTCTAAATATGGCACCTAGCTTGGCGGGTTTTACCGAGTGGTTTTATGTCAAAGCCCCTTTTTTTAAGCAGCTCAATCAGATTATCTTTACCAACTAGATGCAAACTGCCGACAACAACGGTATAGCGACCCGAACGTTGAGGTAGGACACTGCCAGTATCAAGTTTTTTTGCCCAATCTCGATTGCGCTCATATAAGAAAGCCTGATTAAAATCTTCTGTTGCTTGATCGGTTAATGATGCCTCGACCAACATACTACCATCACCGCTCTTCCAGCTTTCTATCAAACACTGAACCAATTCTTCCCCACCGTCATATTCTTCAATTGACGAGAGGAGCATCTCTTTACCGCCTTCTGATTGACCTGCTATTAAATCAATTTGGAATTGCACGGACTCCAGTGGAATGACCGGGATTTGTTTTTTATTCAGCGAGTCCTATTAAGTGCATGTCGACCCCTTTATCAGAGACATACCCCAGTTTGTTGACTAAAGCGAGTTGGATGGTTAATGCAGCCGTCCATGGTGGAGAATTCAAAAGTTGAGTTTCTGGCAACCCTAAATCTTGTGCTATCTCGACTAAGTGGCGACGTTGAGCCTTGTCTAAAACATCTTTAGAAAGGATGGTTGTTTGTGGGTAAACCAAGCCTTCAGAGTTTCTGACATCAGCTTCGATAATCAATCCAGCGCTTTGGCTTAAGTGCTGAGTAATAGTTTTAGGGAGTGGGTACATCGTTTTATCGCCCACATGCACAGAGCCAATGATCATCAGCTCGGTTTCCCCTTTTTTTGCTAACCAATGTTGCGGTTCTGCATAAGAGGAAAAGGGAGCAAAGGCAACAAGTAGGGATGATATGAGTGTCAAGAGACGAAACATAGAATGGTCCTCAGGTAAGTACCTTTAAACTTTATACGCAAAAATGCTTGAGGTTAAGTGCAATTTCTCTAGTGGGGATATTCGACAAAATCGTCATTTCTAAAAATATTGACGAGTTTTGACGACGAATAAATGAGAGTCACTTCACGAAAGATAAATAGGTAATTCGCTTACTAATGGTTCACAAAATAATTAGGCGTGATCCAAATCTTACAAAATCAGTCGTAACTCATGAATATGAGTGACCTAGATCGCAGCAAACTCGTCAAAACAAGTTATTCGATTTTGACGTAGCTTGTAACTTCATGAAAGTTAAGTTTTTATGGTTTTTGCTGAGTATCATTTTTTGAACTAGATCACTTCCTATTTCTATTTATTTTACGCTTAGAAATAACTGGTTGTATGTTGAATGCAACTGTTAGGCCCCTCGTATTTGAGGAGCCGCGATTTTTATCATTGTCGTTTTGAACCACTGACTTTTTTGGGGAAGTAAGATGTTTAAACCTAGTCTGATTGCTGTTTCTGTTATCACCACATTAGCAGGTTGCTCTGCTCTGCAAAGCTCTGAGCAACAAGCTGTAAATTCACTGGCTAATAACCTTGATATCCAATATGAAGTGTTGACTAACCACGGTGCAAACGAAGGTCTTGCTTGTCAGGATTTAGGGGCTGAGTGGGCTTCTTGTAACAAGGTGAACATGACGCTAGTTAACCAAGGTGAAGCGGTTAACTCAAAAGATTGGGCTATCTACTTCCACAGCATTCGTCTGATTTTGGATGTAGATAATGATCAGTTCAAAATTTCTCGTGTAACGGGTGACCTACACAAACTGGAACCAACAGATAAGTTTGATGGCTTTGCGGCGGGCGAAGAAGTGGTACTTCCACTAATTGGCGAATACTGGCAGTTATTTGAAACCGACTTTATGCCGGGCGCTTTCGTGGCTGCACCAAACGCAGAACCTAAGATGATCGCTTCTCTTAACACAGAAGACGTTGCGTCTTTCGTGACTGGCCTTGAGGGTAACAACCTAAAACGTACACCAGACGACAACAATGTATTTGCAAACGCTGTGTCTCGTTTTGAGAAAAACGAAGACCTAGCAACACAAGACGTATCAACCACGTTACTACCAACACCGATGCACGTTGAAGCGGGTAAAGGCAAAGTAGATATCGCGGATGGTATTGCGCTGCCTAAAGACGCATTCGATGCGACTCAATTCGCAGCAATTCAAGATCGTTCAGAAGTGGTAGGTGTGGACGTTCGTGGTGATCTTCCTGTAAGCATCACTGTTGTTCCTGCAGACTTCACCGGTGAATTGGCAAAATCTGGTGCTTACGAGATGAGCATCAAAGGCGATGGTATTGCGATTAAAGCGTTTGACCAAGCAGGTGCTTTCTACGCAGTACAATCTATCTTTGGCCTGGTAGATAGCCAAAATGCTGATTCTCTACCACAACTGTCTATTCAAGATGCACCTCGCTTTGATTACCGTGGTGTGATGGTGGATGTAGCTCGTAACTTCCACTCTAAAGACGCAATTCTTGCAACGCTAGACCAAATGGCAGCGTACAAGATGAACAAACTTCACCTTCACCTAACCGATGATGAAGGCTGGCGTTTAGAAATCCCGGGCCTACCTGAGTTGACAGAGGTTGGCGCTAATCGTTGTTTCGATACACAAGAGAAAAGCTGCGTACTGCCTCAGCTTGGTTCCGGTCCAACGACAGACAACTTTGGCTCTGGCTACTTCAGTAAAACAGACTACGTGGAAATCTTGAAATACGCGAAAGCGCGTAACATTGAAGTCATTCCCGAAATCGATATGCCAGCACACGCGCGTGCAGCGGTAGTATCAATGGAAGCACGTTACGACCGCCTGATGGAAGAAGGTAAGGAAGCTGAAGCGAACGAATACCGCCTGATGGATCCTCAAGATACTTCTAATGTCACTACGGTTCAGTTCTACGATAAGCAAAGCTTTATCAACCCGTGTATGGAATCTTCCACTCGCTTTGTTGATAAAGTGATTTCAGAAGTGGCAGCAATGCACGCTGAAGCTGGGGCACCGCTAACGACATGGCACTTTGGTGGCGATGAAGCGAAGAACATCAAGCTTGGCGCTGGTTTCCAAGACGTGAACGCGCAAGACAAAGTTAGCTGGAAGGGCACGATTGATCTGTCGAAACAAGACAAGCCATTCGCGCAATCTCCACAATGTCAGGCGTTAATCGCAGACGGCACAGTGAGCGATTTTGCTCACCTACCGAGTCATTTTGCACAAGAAGTATCAAAATTAGTTGCTGAGAAAGGCATTCCAAACTTCCAAGCATGGCAAGATGGTTTGAAATACAGCGAGAGTGAGAAAGCATTCGCAACAGAAAATACGCGTGTTAACTTCTGGGACGTTCTTTACTGGGGTGGTACATCATCAGTGTACGAGTGGTCTGAGAAAGGTTACGACGTGATCGTTTCTAACCCTGACTATGTGTACATGGACATGCCATACGAAGTTGATCCGAAAGAGCGTGGTTACTACTGGGCAACACGTGCAACCGATACGCGTAAGATGTTTGGCTTTGCACCAGAGAACATGCCTCAGAACGCAGAAACCTCTGTAGACCGCGATGGCAACGGCTTTACTGGTAAAGGTGAAATCGAAGCGAAACCTTTCTACGGTCTATCAGCACAGCTTTGGTCTGAGACAGTACGTAACGATGAGCAATACGAGTACATGGTATTCCCTCGCGTACTCGCAGCCGCTGAGCGTGCATGGCACCGCGCAGTTTGGGAGAACGACTACAAAGTCGGTGTTGAGTACTCGCAAAACTCTAACCTAGTTGATAAAGCATCGCTAAACCAAGACTACAACCGCTTTGCGAACGTACTTGGCCAACGTGAACTGGCTAAGCTAGAAAAATCTGGTATCGACTACCGCCTTCCAATTCCTGGTGCGAAAGTAGAAAACGACAAGCTAGCTATGAACGTTCAGTTCCCTGGCGTTGAACTGCAATACTCGTTAGACGGTCAAAACTGGCTGACTTACGCAGACAATGCTCGTCCAAGTGTTAAAGGGGAAGTGTTTATCCGCTCTGTATCGGCGACAGGGGAAAGAGCAAGCCGAGTAACTAGCGTGAAATAACCTTAATCTTCTCAGCTAAATTTAAGCAAACCCTCAATATCATGTTGAGGGTTTCTTTATTTTTATGGGAAATTAAGTGTGACCAATGTCTGATTATTTTTCATTGATAAATAAGTTTTAGCTTGTAATGGTCAGGGTTATTGTGAACTGGATCGACTTAATTTGCTAAATGTCAATAAATTACCTGTTTATGATCACACTTCTATTTTTTGAATCATTATAGAAAAATACGGTAAGTGCCTGTATTTACCATACTTTTATCAGGGTTGTTGAGCGTCGGTTTGAACAAGATCACTTTTTAAAATGTTTTATTTTCCATCGCGAATTAATTGGAACAATATTGCGATCGCCAAGGAGGCACATTCCAAATGTTTGCGATAAAAGGGAAGAGAAGCCCTTTAAAACCGTCGCATAACGTGAATAAATAAAGGCAGTAATTATGAAAAACATTTTTGCACTGAGTGCTCTTTCTCTCGCTTTCGCTTCTAGCGCTTTTGCTGGTTCTTCTTACGTAACAGGTAACGTTCAATTCCACGATGATGGTCGAATCCATGGTTCGGACGTTACGTCTACACTGGAAGCTGGTCATACTTTTGATAACCAATTTGGTGGCTTTACGGTTTACACCGAGTTTGATGGTATTCAGCTGGGTAAACTGGAAACAGAAAACGGTGGCGCGGGTAACACAACACCAGCAATCACTGTGGGTGGTGAGCAGTCATTTAACATTACCGATCATTTATGGGTTGCAGCGGGTTACCAACACTTGTTCTCTGCTGGCGAGAACGTACAGTACCGTCCATTGGTTAAGATCGGTTACAACTTCGATAACGGTATCTCCTTAAGTAACCGTACTCGTGCGCATATTGATGCGACAGACGCAGATGCGGATACAGATTACCGCATGGATAACCGTATTGGTTACGTGATGAATGAAGATGTGACGCTAAGCTACAACAACGTCTACATGATTGAAGCGGAAACGATGGACCACGAGCTTCGCGCAACGTGGACACGTAAAGGTGTTCAGCCTTACTTTGAGTTCCGTAGCCAAGCACACGGTGCAGAAAACGCAAGTGGTGATAGCCTAGTTAACAATGCGTTTGTATTTGGTGCCTCTTACGGCTTCTAATCTTATATTTGTCCGTTAAGAAAAAGCCCAGCAATTGATTTGCTGGGCTTTCTTGTTATTTGTCGTTGCCTTCGTGGTGGCTATATTCGAACACTTGGCCTTTTTCGTTAAAGGCGTAAACAGTGTAGCTGTCTTTTTTATCGCCATACTCCATACCAGGGGAACCCATTGGCATGCCCGGTACCGAGAGCCCTTTTGCGTTACGTGGTGGATTTTCTAAGAATGCTTTAATGTCTTCGGCTGGAATGTGACCTTCGAACACATAGCCGTTGATTTCTGCTGTGTGGCAAGAGTAAAGCTGTTCGTTCTTGATGCCTAGATCGCGTTTTATGGCGTTCATGTCATCGTGCAATTTCTCTTCGACCGTAAATCCGTTCTCTTCCATGTGTTTTGTCCATTCACCACAGCAGCCGCAGTATGGCGATTTGTGGTTAATGACATCAGCTGCCAATACGTTGGCGGATGCGGTCGCAAGCATTGCAAAGGTCAATAATTTCAACTTCATAATAGCCTCAAATATAAGTGGTTATTTTACTGAAAAAAGTCGTAGTCGATTTGCATTACTAACGACAGTAATAGATGACAGCGCCATTGCCGCACCTGCGACAACTGGGCTGAGCAAAAATCCAAATGCAGGATAAAGTACGCCTGCGGCAACAGGGATCCCCAGTGAGTTATAAACGAAGGCTCCAAATAGGTTTTGCTTCATGTTTTTAAGTGTAGCGCGCGACAGTTCAATCGCATGTACCACCGCCATTGGTGACGTGTTAAGGATGGTCATTTGCGAACTTTCAATGGCGACATCGCTGCCGCTACCCATTGCAATACCAAGGTTGGCTAACGCGAGAGCAGGGGCGTCGTTAATGCCATCCCCCACCATTGCCACGACATGGCCTTGGGATTGAAGTTGCTCAATGTGCTGAGCTTTCTCATCTGGCATTACTTGAGCGATTACTTCATCAATACCAAGTTCTTGACCGATAGCGTTGGCTACGTGTTGGTTGTCACCCGTTAGCATTACCGTTTTGATGCCTTGCGATTTTAATGCAGAGAGCGCTTTGTTTTGCATCTGATTTGATTGGGTCAGCAATGGCGATCAGGCCGACTAACTCACCATCGAGCGCAACGGCAACCGGAGTCCATGCGTTCTGAGCGCATTCGTCAATTGCATCCTGAAGAGCCTCTGTTGCAACGTTTTCCGCTTGCATAAATTGAAGCGAGCCAATAAGCAGCGGTTTACCTTGATACGCTGCCAAAATGCCGCGTCCACGAACGTTTTCAAATTTATCGAGAGTCACTTCTTGTGTGTCGTGCTGATTAGCAAAGTCGCATACCGCTTTTGCTAGTGGGTGCTCTGACTGACGCTCGGCGGCGTACGCTAACCCCAACAGCTCTTCTTGGCTGGTGGTGTGAGTAAACACTTGCTGCACACTTGGTTTACCTTGGGTAAGCGTGCCTGTTTTATCGAACACAACCGTATCTATTTTACTCGCTAGCTGTAGGGCATCAGCATCTTTGATCAAAATGCCGAGTTCTGCGGCTTTACCCACACCCACCGTGACAGAAAGTGGGGTTGCTAAGCCTAGAGCACAAGGGCAGGCGATGATAAGTACGGTTGTGGTGACCACCAGCATATAGCTCGCTTTTGGCTCTGGGCCAACGGCAAACCAAACAAGCGCAGCCAGTATTGCTATGCCTACAACGACAGGGACAAACACCGATGAAATCTGGTCTGCTAATTTCGCGATGGCAGGCTTACTGCTCTGAGCGCTGCGCACCATACGAATAATACGTGCGAGCATCGTATTTGCGCCGATTCCGGTGGCTTCTATAGTAAGAGATCCGTCGGTATTCAATGTCCCTGCGGATACATGTGCCTCTTGTGCTTTTAATACAGGAACGGGTTCACCAGTTAGCATGGACTCATCGATATACGATTCACCATTGATTACCGTACCGTCGACGGGCACTTTCTCTCCCGGCTTGATACGTAACTTCATTCCTAAAGTGATTTCTTCTACCGCGATTTGTTTATCACCTTGCTCAGTGATGACGGTCGCTTGTTGAGGCTGTAAGTTCACCAAAGCCTGAAGCGAGCGCGTTGTGTTTGCTTTCGCTTTGGCTTCTATATAGTGGCCAAGTGAAATCAAACCAATGATCATCGCGCTGGCTTCGAAGTAAACATGACGAGATGCCATTGGGAACCAATCTGGGAAAATTACCACAAGCATAGAATAGAACCACGCTGCGCCAGTACCGAGCGCAACTAAGGTATCCATCGTGGCGCGCTTGTGAGTGGCCGCTAACCAAGCGTTACTAAAGAACTGTTTTCCGGCAGTGGCAAGCAGCAGCAAACACACAATACCGATCGCGCCCCAAACCAATTGGTCATTGGTGTTGCGAATCATCATGTTGCCACCAGCAACACCCCAAATCATCAAAGGGGCACCCACAACAAGGCCAGCAATTGCATCCAACTTAAAACGTTTTTGCTGTTGACGTTGTTGCTGCGCTTGCTTTTCTTGCTGTGTCGCGGCGTCTTGTAAAACCTCGCCTTGGTAACCCGCTTGTTTGACAGATTGCAAAATAGATTGATGTAACGAATCTGAGTCTTCAGTCACAAACACCAGTGCGCTTTGTTCTGCGAGGTTTACCTGAGCTTTTTCAACCCCTTGTACATTAGTCAGGGCTTTTTCTACTGATGCGACACAGCTTGCACAGGTCATACCTTGAATCAACATCTGTAGCTGAGCCGTGCCTGCTGGTTGCTCGTCAGGCGCTGCTTGGTCGCCTTTTTCGCTTTGATATGTCTGGCTTTGGCGTTGATCGGGAGTGATTGCCTTGTGCTCTTCAGCAACTGAGTTATCAGTAACAGCGCTATTGTTGGCCGTATAGCCCAAGCTGGCAACTAGCTCAATGACTTGTTGCTCGGAGAGTAGGGTACGAATCTCTAAGTGCGTTGTTGAAGCCTCGAAAGAAATAACGTCTTGATGAGAGTCTAATAAAGACGAGAGTTTTTTCACGCAGCCGCCACAGCTTAAGCCTGAAAGGTTTAACTCGTACTGATTTCCTGCTTGGTAACCAAGAGATTCAATTGATGAGACAAGCTCTTTGAGAGAGGACTTGGTTTTGACCTCGACTTGCGTTGGGGACAAAGTGAGGATCTCTACATCGTGATTCGCATGTAAAGCCTTCTCAACTTTTCTCGCACAGCCCATGCAGTTGAGCCCTGATAAAGGTATAACAAACTGATACATAATCTGCACCTCAATAATAGTGATACATTGAGCTTAAACCTTCCTGCAAGGGTAAGGTCAATACCCATTTTTTGCTCTCAACAATTTCGTCAAAATCGCTTGAATCACAAAAGTTCACTGCCATTTTACTTGCGAGTGATCTCAAGGTTTTTTCTCTCTGAATATAAAGTTCCGTTAAAACACCTAAAAGATGAATGAAGTCGCTCACGCTTTTGAGATGCTCTCAATGTCAGTTCAGTGTCAAAAAGTGCTTTTAACGTTTTTGTATTTTTTATTATTTAAATTTAAGTTTTTGTATTTTTAATTGATTATATTATTTTTGATCTTCTCATTTTGAAGTCGCTCAGATTGCTGTAGGGAAAGTTTTTTAGTGCGAAAAAAGTTTGTCATATTTGCCCCGTCCAAACATTGTTTCAAGTTCCTGCCATGTCCTAGTTAGCGAATTTGAAAATGGAAAAAACTAAAAAATATAGGGGTTAAAAATGTCTTACCTAAAGAAAAGCCTACTTGCTACGGCAATCACAGGCATGATGTTCAGTGGTGCTGCATTTGCTGATGGTGCAAACAGTGACGCAGCAAAAGAGTTCCTAACCAAAGATTCATTCTCTTATGAAGTTTACGGGATCATCGCGATGCAGGCCGCGTACCGCGATTACGATTCTGGAAACAAAGCAACGGACGATGATCTAGGTGGCATGCAGCTAAACAACGAATCTCGCATCGGTTTCCGTGGTAAAAAACAATTTGCTAACTTCGGCCCTACTTTTATTTGGCAAATCGAAGGTGGTTACGTTGACCCAAGCTTTGGCGGCGAGGGTGCAGGTCTTGGTGAACGTGACACATTCGTCGGTTTTGAAAGTGCATCTTGGGGTCAAGTTCGTTTAGGTCGTGTATTAACACCGATGTACGAATTGGTTGACTGGCCTGCATCTAACCCAGGTCTCGGTGACGTTTACGACTGGGGTGGTGCAATCGGTGGTGCTAAGTATCAAGACCGTCAATCAAACACCATTCGTTGGGACTCCCCAATGTATGCGGACAAATTCTCTCTAGATATCGCGGCAGGTGCAGGTGACAAAGCGGGTCTGGGTGAAGGTGATGACTACTGGGGTGGTGTCGCAGCGCACTACAAAATTGGTCCAATTCAGTTAGATGCTGCATACGAGGGTAACCGTAACATTAAGATGGAAGGCCAAACGTGGGAAAACAACACATACTTGGTGGGTGCTCAAGGCTGGTTTGATAACGGTATTTCTTTCTTCGCGCAATACAAATACATGGAAGCTGACGCAAGCAACGGCGTGAGTGAGAAGCAAGACGCAATGTCTGCCGCTATCATGTACACCACTGGTGATTGGCAATACAAACTGGCTTACGCAGCGAACTTTGATCTAGAGCGTGATGGTAAGACAATTAACGATACAGCAGACGATGTACTATCTGCACAAGTTATGTATTTCGTAGACCCATCGGCAGTGCTTTACGTACGTGCTCGTACTCTAGACTTTGGCGACGGTGCATATCAACTGGATAAACCAACAGAAGCGCGTTGGAAATCTGCAGACTACGATGAGTTCTCTGTGGGTGTTGAATACTACTTCTAATAAAGAAGCAGCTAAAAGGGCGGAAACGCCCTTTTTGTCTTGATACTGATTCAAATAAGCCTTTGGAATGACTGGCCTGTAAGTTTTAGAGGCTTATCTAAATTGGTATAAAGTGAGAAACCACGATGAAAAAAACAACGACACTTCTCGGACTTTGCGCAATGCTTTCTGCGCCTGCTTTTGCTGCTCAACTGACTCTGCAAGCTGAACTGGTTCCTCGCGTTCTCAACGGTGAGTTCGTGTACCCTGAGTGGATTTCCAAAAATAACAGCATCGAGCTGAAGGACGGGGAAAATCAGTTGGCGGTGACGGTTGGACAAATTGTCTTTGAAGATGGCAAGCGCCGTAAGTTCGATTCGCAGCCACTGGTATTAGAGTTTGAAGCAGAAAAAGACGCCGAGCTATCGCTGACTTACAAAGCGTTCCGTACCATCGAAGAAGCGAAAGCTTTTGAACTCGATCCAAAAGTGGTATTGAAAGACAAACACGGAAAAGAAGTGGAATTCTCTATGGTTCAACTTCGTAAAGGTGGCTTGCAAGGTTTTCGTGATTACGAGCGAGAAGTGGCTGACTATAACAATGCAATGAACAAAGAATCGACCAAGGCAAGCATTGCGTCTTCTCCGGCGGAAACCAAAACAATCAAAGCATCGTTTAATGAGTTAAGCCGTGAAGAGCAGCAAGAATTTATGCAATGGGCGATGCGTAACCTGAAGTAATTTCATTCTGCACTTTAACAGTAAATAGGAGGGCAGTACCTTTATTGGTGCTGCCCTGTTTGTATTTCTGGTGTCAAACCGATTGTAGAATTGACTTACGGTGGTAAAATGTCGCCACTTTTATCCTTGACATTACAACGAGAGATCTCTCGTTGCTCATTACCCCTAAGGAACTCAAATGACGGTTAAAACTCGTTTTGCTCCTAGCCCAACTGGCTATCTACACGTTGGTGGTGCGCGTACTGCACTTTACTCTTGGCTATACGCTAAAAACCAAGGTGGTGAATTCGTTCTACGTATCGAAGATACAGACCTTGAGCGTAACTCTCAGGAAGCGGTTGATGCAATTCTTGAAGGCATGGAATGGCTAGGCTTGGAGTGGGATGAAGGTCCTTACTACCAAACTCAACGTTTTGATCGTTACAACGAAATGGTTGATAAGCTGCTGGCAGAAGACAAAGCTTACAAATGTTACGCGTCTAAAGAGCTGCTAGATGAAATCCGTGCAGAGCAAGAAGCAAATAAAGAAATGCCTCGCTACGATGCTAACCATCCAAAAATCAAAGCAGCAAACGAAGCGGCAAAAGATGGCGATCCATGTGTTATCCGTTTCCGTAACCCGAAAGAAGGCAGCGTAGTATTTGATGATCAAATCCGTGGTCGCATTGAAATCCGCAACGATCAAATGGATGACCTAATCATTCGTCGTACTGACGGTTCACCTACTTACAACTTCTGTGTAGTAGTGGATGACTGGGACATGGGTATCACTCACGTTGTTCGTGGTGAAGACCACATCAACAATACGCCTCGTCAAATCAACATCTACGAAGCACTAGGTGCGCCAGTACCAACGTTTGCGCACTGTGCAATGATCTTGGGTGATGACGGTGCGAAACTGTCTAAGCGTCATGGTGCAGTATCAGTCATGCAATATCGCGATATGGGTTACCTGCCTGCAGCACTAAACAACTACCTAGTGCGCCTAGGTTGGTCTCATGGCGACCAAGAAATCTTCTCTCAAGAAGAGATGATCAACCTATTCAGCCTAAATGCAGTATCTAAGTCAGCGTCTGCCTTCAACACGGACAAACTGCAATGGTTGAACAACCATTACATCAAGAACTCAGATCCTGCGTACGTTGCAGAGCACCTACAATGGCACCTAGATCAACAAAAACTAGACGTAACGAATGGTCCTGCTATCACTGACGTGATCAAGCTAGTGGGTGAGCGTTGCAACACGCTGGTTGAGCTAGCTGAGCAAATCCGTTACTTCTACGAAGATTTTTCTGAGTTTGAAGCGGGCGCAGCGAAGAAACACCTACGCGGTGTGGCTAAAGAGCCTTTAGAGCTTGCTCTAGCGAAAGCTGAAGCACTGACCGAGTGGACAACAGCAAACATCAAAGATGGCGTTATCGCTGCAGTCTGTGAAGAGCTAGAAATCGGCATGGGCAAAATCGGTATGCCATTACGTGTTGCTGTAACAGGCGGCGGTCAGTCTCCTTCTGTAGATGCAGTAATGGAACTGGTTGGCAAAGAGCGTTGTGTTGCTCGTATTAAGATGGCGCTTGAGTTCATTGCTGAGCGTGAAGCAAACGCATAATTGCTTTGAACTAAACGTTCTTTTGAATAAATAGTCACAAAGCCGCGGTAAACACCCGCGGCTTTTTTGTTATCTGAATCCTAGATAATGAGAAATCTTCTCATATGTCGGTGAAGGATGTGGTATTTAGGACCGTAATTCACCTAGGTATGGATAAGATTTTTTAATCCAAATATCGTTGGCATGAATAAAAAACGAGCGATTATATATCAAATATCTGATTGATTTTTATCCACCTTCCTTAAAGTTCCATTTTTGTTGTCTCATTTTTAAGAAAAAACTTTGCTTAAGTTGTAGTGTTCCAGAAAATAAAGCAAACGTTTGCGTCGTGATTGTGTGGGGATTTTTTTGCTTAAGATCACATGTTGTTGAGATTTTTGATGACAATAAATTGACAGAATTGGGATTTTTCTCGCGATTTCTTAGCGTTATAGTTCACCCCGTCAGTGATACCGAGATGGCGATATGTATCACTGAACAGGAAATGTACGTAAGTAGCTTCCAATAAAAAAAATGCATGTGCATAAAAAGAAGCTGACTAAGTATCTCACTCAAGGAATGAATAAAAAGAATTGAAATACAACGTCAGTCAGACGGCGCATTTCGGCATCTAACAAAAGAACTTCTTTAGAGGAATCAATAATGAAAAAATTAGCAGCGGTAATTTCAGCGTCTCTACTTATGGCTTCAGCAGCACAAGCAGAAGTATACGTTGGTGGTAAGATGGGTAAGTCATGGATGGAAGACGCGTGTGTAGCGGGCCAGGCTTGTGACAAAGACGACTCTACTCTTGGCGCTTTTGTTGGTTACGAAATGAATAAATACTTCGCAGTAGAAGCAGGTTTCGACAACATCGGTGATTTTAACCAAACTTCTTTCGGTGGCCATGTAGAAGCAATCACTCTTGCACCTAAATTCAGCCTACCAATCACTGAAGACATCGCACTTTACGGTAAAGTGGGTGGCGCTTACGTAATGTTTGATGGTAAAGATGATTACTCTTACCTAGGCGCAGCTGGCCTTGAGTTCAACCTAAGCCAAAACGTAACTGCTCGCGCGGAATACCAAACTCTGACTGATATCAGCAACGATGTAACTCGTGCGACAGGTAACACAGCAACACTGGGTGTTTCTTTCAAATTCGGTGGCAACGATGAGCCAGTAATCGTAGAAGAGCCAGTTGTTGTTGAAGAAGTGGTTGTAGAAGAAGTGGTAGAAGAGCCAGTAGTTGTAACGAAAACATTCGAAACTCAAACAATCGGCACTGGTAGCTTTGATCTAAACAGCACAACTCTAAAACCAGAGAGCGCTGCAAAACTTGATAACCTAGTTGCTTTCCTAAACGAGCACCCACAAGCGAACGTTGAAGTTGTAGGTTACACAGATACTTCTGGCCCAGCAGCTTACAACCTAAAAGTTTCTGAGAAACGCGCGGAATCTGTAGCTAACGCACTTGTTGAAAAAGGCATTGATTCATCACGTATTCAAGCGCGTGGCGAAGGTGAAAACAATCCAATCGCTTCAAACGACACTCGTGAAGGTCGTCAGCAAAACCGTCGCGTAGAAATCGTTGTTCCAGAATTTGAATACCAAGTTCAGCAATAAGCTTCTATCCGACCGTAGTATAGAAGACTAAAGCTGAAAGCCCCAAAGAGTTCGCTCTTTGGGGCTTTTTCATTTCTATTTGAAACGGAATGAAAAGTTAAAAACGGTAAACATCACTTGAGGTCAATGCTGTTTAAGCGCCCCATGAACGTTAGGATTTCCAAGTTGTCTTTATGTGCTTCTAGCAACGCTTTTTTGGTTTGCATGTAGGCGGCAAGCTTGCCGTATTTACTAATAGAGCGAACCACCGTTTTGTATTTGTAGTCACCGTCGTCATTGAACTCTCGCCACTTAGCGATGTAACACGTATCTCGGTTATCTGGGTTTTCAAGAGTGGGGTTAGGTTTGTGAACAATTTTTGGCTCAACGCTGTGTGGGAGTCTGGTCATGAGATAAGGATCCTTCAAAAGACGTCGCCAAAATTTGCCCCACATTTGCCGGCCTAATTCGTTTCTCAGCTTAATGGCTTTTTGTAAGCCTTTCTTTTCTCCAATACGAACAAACCCAACCGAGCGGTGCAATACCGTGTCCTCGGGGGTATGGATATGAATCTTAAAGGCAGTCTTGCCTTTAGAAATAAAGCGGTGTCCAGTGTTAGTTATTAAATTGCTCTTAGACATAGTGCTAACTAATAATTTTATTAATAGCTGAAAGGGTAAGCAAAACTCATAGATAATTAAAGTAATAAAATACAAAACTGTAAATAGGGCTTGTTGAAATGATTTCAAGGGGAAGAGGTCGGAACAGTAAAAGGTTTTATCTCGTCGAGTAAAGGAGCGAGGCGATCATATTGATTACTGAGGAAATTGTTTCAGACGTTACTTGGAAACGCTCTGTGAAGCTCGAAATAGTGGATACAAAAAAGCCTTAGCTCAAGTGGGAGCTAAGGCTATGATATGGCGCCCCCAGTAGGATTCGAACCTACGACCTGTCCCTTAGGAGGGGACTGCGCTATCCAGCTGTGCCATGGGGGCGTAATACCAATAGTTGCAGTTCATTGAACCGTTTTACTGAATGCAAACCTAGTAACTTTGTTTAGGTCTTTATCAGTATCACTTTGAACGACTCACTACGGTCATTGGTATAATCAAATAAGATGCGCTGCCTATGATATTCAAAAGTGAGCATATCTCAAGACTTAATGTTTGCTTTTATAGGATCTTGTTCATTACGTCGCCAATTTGAACACTAGACGCTAAATTTGGCTGATCAATCGTCAGCTCGGCTTCGTGTTCGTATATACGAGATACCGTCAATGTAATTTCACTTTGCGATACTTTATTTCTTGGTAATCCGTTTTGGTCGATAAATGATGCGGTGTGCCAAAGTTGCAATTTGTCTCCCTCTTTTACGCCATGCATACGGCCGAGATCCATCGTTACCGTATTGCCGAAGACTGCGACGACCTCTGGCAGCGTAATTTTGCAAGACAGCTCTGACTCTAGATCCAGCATTATATTGCGACTAACGCGTAGCATCATCTCGCCATAGGTCGACGCCCAAAAGCGCGCACTGCGAGTATCTACTTGGCTCGTTTTGGCAAATGGCCAACGCGCCACTTCACGGTAGGCTTTGTTGAAGACTTCATGGCCAGTTTTACCATCAAATACTTTCATCTCTAACGCAAACTGACGATTGATGATGTCATCTTGCAGTAGTTGAGATTCGACCGTCGCAGTGAGATCGGTAATGACTCCCCCAATGATGTATTGTGCGCCGTTATCTTGCGCGATCATTTGAGTACGAGCGGGATAGTTACTGCTAATTGAATAGTCCGTTGTACCCACAGATACAAAGCTGCGAGAGGTTTGATCCAGCTGGCGATTCACCACGCGGCTAAAATCGTCACCCACTTGGTAAATCTGTCCCATCACCGCTTGTTGTGGTGAGGCGACCTCAATATTGCCGACAAGGATCGTCTTTTTGTATTGATCGGTGTGGCAACCCGTTGCCGATGGATAAATATCGACGCGAATTTTTACCTCGACTTTACCTCGACGTTTACGTTCAGACTCGACCAAAATGTAACGGACTTCATGGTTGGTAAACTGGTACTCGTTACGGCTTTCCTCTAATAGCGGCATCAAATTGCTAATACTGCCAATATCTGCGCCCGAAAAATTGACGGCTTTGAACAGCGCGTCTTCCAACGCATGGAGCCTTGCCGTTTCTTCTGAAGAAACGATAGTGGCAACGCCTGTTACTTCATACCAAGATGCCATTACTTTAAAAGGCACAAGCATCACTAAAGTGATTGAAAACAGACTGTTTAATATTTTTTTCATTGATTACAACCGTTCGGGTATAAATATTGCTTTAACAATTTCAGTGAAGTTTGGTGGATTTTTCTTCGTTAGGCAAACAAAGAAAAGCAAAGACTGTTCCAATATTCACTTTCTTAGAAAGGAATTAATCAAGAACGGTATCACCTAAGATTATCTGGAGAATCAAACCATGAAAAAGTGGCTTGTCGCCGCATCGATGATGACGCTTCTGACATCGTGCGCGTACTCACCGATTTACAATGGTAAAGAACCGTACTCGGGAAGCCAGTTCATGCTGATGGATAGTCCACGTCATACGATGGACTTTTTCATTGAAAGCATGACCGAAGACCTGATGGTTTCTAATGTGGCGGTATCTGCGCGGACACCGATTGCAATTACCTCGTTTGTTGACCTACAAAATATGGATGCAACAAACTGGTTAGGTAACTCGGTTTCGGAAGGTTTTATCCATCAGTTCCAGCGCCGAGGGTTTAAAGTGGTTGATTTCAAAACTACGGGCTCTATCCAAGTGACGCAGCAGGGCGATTTTGCTTTAAGCCGTGATTGGCAAGATCTGGCGCAAGAGCAACAAATTCAGTATGTACTGACTGGCACGATGCTGCGCCAAGAGGGCGGGGTGCTGGTCAATGCACGTGTGGTCGGTATGCAGAGCCGTGTGGTTGTAGCAACGGCGCAGGGTTTCCTTCCGGCTGACCGTATTGGTCGTGACTTAGATACGTTAAACAGTATCCGTACGCAAGATGGCGTGTTGATTCGCTCAGACCCAACCATTCGTCAGCCGTACACTGTGATTCTGCGTCCATAGGATAGAAGCATGAAGAAGTTATTATTTATTATTGCCACACTGGTATTGGTGGGGTGTCAGCCACTACAACAGATGCGTCAAGATGAAATCTTAGTGGCAGTGGGTTATGCGAGTGTCAGTGAGCAAACAGGCCGCACAGTAGAAGAAAAGCGCGTACGAGCAATGCGCGCATCAAAAATTGATGCATACCGTGAACTGGCAGAACAAGTGTATGGTATGCGTGTTAGTGGACGTGCAGAACTGCAAGACCAGCGTTTAGGTATTGAGAGCACTACAGGTGCGGTTGATGGTGTGATTCGCGGTGCAGAAGTTGTGCGTAGTTATCTTGTTGAGGACAGTTACGTGACAGAGCTGCGTCTTGATATTCGTAAAATGGATAAGCTACGTGATTACGGAGAAGTTCAACAGGTGCCTGAGAAGCGTCAACAAACCTTGTTCTAATGCACTAAGCGCATTACTTCAGAAGACCAGATAATCTTTCCAGCGGCTGATTGGCAACAATGAGTCGCTTTTTTATATCTACATTCTAGAGATGGTGTGGGGTAGGAGTGACGTTTAGGCTTTTATATTGGTGCCAAGTGTCGAAATTGTGTGGGTTTTACCACCGGCATTGTAGGTCATGCCCACTTTGCCATGAGTTCGCTGAAGCATGTTATTGAGTTTATTGAAACTCAGCTGTGCGCGACTAAGCGATTCACCATTTACTTTGTTGACTTGTTGACAGTCGAGGACGATCGATTGGATTTGAGCAACAACCTGACTTAGGTGCTCATCTTCAGTAAGTTGATTGACGTGCGGGTGAGAGGCGATTCGCTGATCAGTTGTTCTAAGCTGATCAATGAGTGTCATCTTCTGTTTGGCAATACTCTCAATCTCGGTAGAGACACGCGCAGTTATCGCTTGTGTTTCTTGACGCAAAACAGCAGAAAGTGCCTTAGCATTTTCTAGTTGGAAATTGACGAGATCGACTAATGCTGCCATAAAATACTTACCTTCGGCCTAAGTCAGTTAGCTTTTGCCTTGCAATTCGTTTTCAAACTTAATCATGTTGTCGGCCAATTTTTCAGGATCGACTTTGTATGAACCGTTTGTGATTGCTTCTTTGATTGCCGCCACTTTGGCACTGTCATAGGCCGGAGAAGCTGCCATATCTTTTTGGAGTTTGCTAACGGCTTTGCTTTGCTGGCTGAGTGATACAGCGTCTTGTTGTGCGGGTGCTTTTTTCGATTCAGTCGTGCTGGTAGCATTGGAATCGTTACGCGCAGGTGCACGACTTGTCGTCGTCATCATTTGCCCTGAACGTATATTATCTATACCTGCCATGTTTAACCTTTGCCTTGTATCGTAATACTGGTATCCAGACTATCGACCAGTGCAAAAATAACTTTAGTCATTTTTTGCATTTTTATTGATCAGTTTAAACACGCTACCAGTGGGTATTAAAAATTAACAGTGATTTCCGCAATGTCAGTCACTATGCCTTCTATTATACGTTGTGACTTATCATTTTTCACTCTTACTTGATCGCCAGCTGAACCATCCTGCAATGCTGTGCCTTGCGTTGTGATCGTCATGCCAGAATTCACCGCTTTGATAATGACCTTTTCATTCCGGCAAACGACACAGACATCATTACGTTCAACAACATCACCTAGGCGAACGTTGCGTTTTAGCTTTGCGCCAACCACTTGATCGTAGCTAGAAAAGCCATCTTTGCGAAAGCGCTGCAGCTCGATCATGGAAGTGGTGACATCCGACGCGCTGACGATTTCTCCTCTCCCTAGTGTTCGTGTTGCGACGATCATTGGCACCGATACTGAGATCCTCACAGGGACATAGACTTTCCAGTCATCCGGTGGGCATTCCACTAGAACATTGATGTTGCTTCGAGTACTGCTGGTGGAAGAAGCTGACGTATCTAGGGGCACTGGGCAATCCGTTGCTTTTATTCTCGAGTCGATATCTGCCGCATTAACAGATAGCTCGCCACCATCAGGCTGATCAACTGTAGCAAGAATATGTTGTTCTGCTGCCGTTTTTATTTGCTCGATCTGATTATCTGAAGCTGAATGAAACAAAAAAGCTAAACATACTGAGCAAAATGCCGATAGACTTAGCGTACTTTGTAATTAGCGCTCTACATATTGTCATAGTCAATGGTGTCGAAGTGAAAGTGAAATACGCCATACTGTCTCCCTGGTATCGTGCTTGCCAGTGGTAGAGTATCATTTAAAAACAAAAAAGTTTGAGATGGAGATGAGCATATGACGGGGATTCTTGACTCGGTGAATCAGCGTACGCAACTCGTCGGTCAGAACCGATTGGAATTATTGACCTTTCGACTGATGGGCCGACAGCGCTACGGCATTAACGTATTCAAAGTGAAAGAAGTACTGCAGTGCCCTAAGCTGACTTCAATGCCAAATCTACACCCGCTGGTAAAAGGTATCGCTCATATCCGCGGCCATACCGTGTCCGTTATTGATTTGAGCCTGGCAATTGGTGGCCGCCCAACCACTGATCTGGATAAATGTTTTGTTGTTATCGCAGAATTTAACCGTACGATCCAAGCATTTTTGGTATCATCGGTTGAGCGTATTATCAATATGCATTGGGAAGCGATTTTACCGCCGCCAGACGGTGCGGGTAAAGCGCACTACTTGACCGCAGTGACGAACATCGACAACGAGCTGGTTGAAATCCTTGACGTTGAAAAAATCCTGGCGGAGATTGCGCCGGTTGATGAAACGATGGATTCCGCTATCGGTGAAGAAATCGCGCAAGCAGAACAAGAAAAGCCTATTGTACGCCGTATATTGATTGCTGATGACTCGACTGTCGCGCGTAAACAGGTAGAGCGTGCGATTACATCAATCGGTTTCGAGGTCGTATCTGTCAAAGATGGCAAAGAAGCGTACAATAAGTTGATTGAAATGGCTCAAGAAGGCAATATCTACGATCAAATTTCGTTGGTTATTTCCGATATTGAAATGCCAGAAATGGACGGCTATACCTTAACGGCTGAAATTCGCAGACATGCCGATTTGAAAGACCTTTATGTTATCCTCCATTCTTCATTAAGTGGTGTATTCAACCAGGCTATGGTTGAGCGTGTAGGTGCCAATACCTTCATTGCGAAATTTAACCCAGATGAATTGGGTAACGCGGTTAAATCTGCATTAACACAATAAAAGAGACATTAATGACTGCTATTACAATCAGTGATCAAGAGTATCGTGACTTTAGCCGTTTTCTAGAATCGCAATGTGGCATCGTGTTAGGTGATAGCAAGCAATACCTTGTGCGTAGCCGACTGAGTCCTTTAGTGACGAAGTTTAAGCTCGCATCGTTATCAGATTTGCTACGTGATGTTGTTACAGGGCGCAATCGTGAATTACGAGTGGCCGCTGTGGACGCGATGACGACTAACGAAACCTTGTGGTTTCGAGATACTTATCCGTTCACAGTTTTAGCTGACAAATTATTGCCAGAAGTAGCGGCAAGCAAGCGCCCAATCAAGATCTGGTCTGCAGCCAGTTCATCGGGCCAAGAGCCGTATTCTATTGCAATGACGATTCTGGAAACGCAACAGCGCAAGCCGGGTTTGTTACCAAACGTGTCTATTACAGCAACAGACATTTCAGCAAGTATGCTCGAGATGTGTCGTGCAGGTGTGTATGACAATTTGGCTCTAGGGCGCGGACTTTCACCAGAACGTCGCCGCACCTTCTTTGAGAATGCGGACGGTGGCCGTATGAAAGTCAAAGATAACGTCAAACGTTTGGTGAACTTTCGTCCACAAAACTTGATGGACAGTTATGCACTGATGGGTAAGTTCGACATTTATTTTTTGTCGCAACGTGCTGATTTACTTCTCACCGGAAATGAAATCAAAAGTGCTTAACCAAATGGCGAGCAGCTTAAACCCAGGTGGTTATCTGCTGTTAGGGGCATCAGAGTCGCTAACTGGTCTGACTGATAAATTTGAAATGGTGCGCTGTAATCCGGGTATCATTTACAAGCTTAAATAGCGGTATCTCTTCATTGATAAAAAGCCTGACCTAGTGTCAGGCTTTTTTTGTTTGCTGGTTTCCTGACTTCGAGTGTTTCCACGTTTTCACTTGCTAAATTGAAGCGCGATTTTGCTTTGTTCCCTCATCACGGTGTATCTTTATTAAGTGAACAAAGTGAAACGACATGACATTCCAGTCACTTTGGCTCACTTATTGCTATTCCAATGGGTGATAGCTATTAAGTAGATAGAGCGCTTTATGTTTTTGGCATGCTAATTGCTTTTTGGTTATCAATCACGGTCAGTTCTTAATTGTAGAGGCAAACATGGCTATATCTTTTGACAATGCACTAGGCATCCACCAGCACACGGTGGGCGTACGTGAGCGCAATGCTGAGGTGATTTCCACCAACATTGCACAAGCCAACACGCCTGGTTACAAAGCAAGAGGTTTAGACTTTGCGAAGGAATTGCAAGCGGCAACATCTGGGGCAAGCATTGGTCTTAGTCGTACGGATGGTCGGCATATTCCTGCCACTACAACGTTGGTCGGGGACAAGCTATATCGTCTTCCTACGCAACCTGATACGGGTGATGGCAACACGGTAGACTTGGATTTAGAGCGTAACTTGTTTATGCAAAACCAAATCAGACACCAAGCATCACTCGACTTTCTAGGCAGCAAATTCAAGAACTTAACCAAAGCAATCAAAGGGGAATAATTTAGATGAGCTTATTTAACGTTTTCAATGTGACAGGTTCCGCAATGAGCGCTGAATCCGTTCGTCTGAACACTACCTCAAGCAACTTGGCGAACGCCGACAGTGTCAGCAGCTCTGCGAAAGACACTTATAAAGCGCGCCATGCTGTGTTTGGTGCTGAGTTAAGTAACGCCATGCGTGGCGGTGATACGGTGCCAGTGAAAGTGATGGGTATTGTAGAAAGCGATAAACCGCTGAGTGCGGAGTACAACCCAGACCATCCCCTTGCAAACGAAGAAGGCTACATCTACAAGCCGAACGTGAATGTAATGGAAGAAATGGCGAACATGATTTCAGCTTCTCGCGCATACCAAACCAATGTGCAAGTAGCGGATTCTAGTAAACAAATGCTGCTGCGTACGCTGCAGATGGGTCAATAAGGATAAGGAGGTAGCGTATGGCCGGAATTAACAACGTTGGTCAAAGCGGCTTGTCCTATATCGACCAGCTTAAAAGTCTACAAGAGAGTAACAAGAAGACGGAAGAGAGCACGGGTAAGCAGGACCTAAAGCAGGAAGACTTCTTATCATTGCTCACGAAGCAATTGTCTCAACAGGACCCTTTTAAGCCGGTAAGTAATGACCAGATGATTGCGCAAATGGCTTCATTTGCGACCGTTGATGGCATTGGCAAGATGAACACTCAGTTTGAGAGTTTGAACTCGTCAATGACATCAAACCAAGCGTTACAAGCTTCCTCTTTGGTAGGACGTGACGTATTGGTCCCAGGAGCGGCAGGTGTGAAGCAGGACGACGCGCCAATGGCGGCAATGGTTAAGCTTTCACAATCTATCGATAATCTGTTTGTTCGTGTAGAGGATGAAGCTGGCCAACTGGTTCGTACTTTTGAGGTAGGGGCGAAACCAGCCGGCGACACGCGTGTGCTTTGGGACGGTAAAGATGAAAGCGGAAATCCACTGCCTGCTGGCAAATACAAAGTGAAAGCGTCTGGCTTGGTTGAAGGGGAGTCGCAAGAGTTCCCAGTATCGACATATGCCAACGTAAATAGCGTATTGCTCGGCAAAGGTGACGGAAACGTATTACTCAATCTGGCTGGTTTTGAATCGCCAGTTCGACTTGCAGAAGTATTGGAAGTTGGCAAAGCGTAGTCATAGCTCGCTAGATTAGGAGATTTTGGAATGTCATATGTATCTTTAAGCGGTTTGTCCGCCGCCCAACTGGATTTGAACACCACCAGTAACAACATTGCGAACGCCAACACGTACGGCTTTAAAGAGTCCCGTGCTGAGTTTGCTGATGTTTACTCTAACTCTTTATTTACTAACGCAAAAACCACTCCGGGTGGTGGTGCGCAAGCAAGCCAAGTGGCGCAGCAGTTCCATGAAGGCTCAAGCATTTACACCAACAACCCAATGGATCTGCGTGTTTCGGGTACAGGTTTCTTCGCCGTGGCGAAGGAGCGTCTGACTCCACAACAGAATGAACTGACACGTAATGGTGCATTCCATTTAAATAAAGAAAACTACATGGTGACCGCGAACGATGAGTTCTTATTAGGTTACCAAGTGGATCCAAGCTCTGGTGAGGTTTCTTCATACGAGCCACAACCTATCAATATTCCTGCTGAATTTGGTAAGCCAAAGCAAACAGCAAACATTGAAGTGGGCGTGAACTTGCCAGCAAACGGCGATTTGAAAGACCCAACTCAGTTTGATTTTTCAGACCCAGATACATACAACCGTTCAACCTCTTCGACTATTTATGACTCGATGGGTCAGTCTTACAAGCTAACGACGTACTACTTGAAAGATCAGACTCAGCCAAACACGTGGAACACTTACTACACCGTGACAGATAAAGAAGGTGAAAAGCCTTTAAATGTTGCGGCAGGTGATGCACAAACGCCAACAGGCCATGTGGGGCATACCATGAAGTTCAACAACGATGGTACGTTGGCGAGCTTGAACAATGGTCAGCCAATTACGTCTGTGGCATTAGGCGATCCGGCGACGAACACGACACCAGTCGATATGAATGGTGCCGATCCTGCGCAGACGCTTAACTTCGGTTTAGGCTCGGCAACACAGTTTGCTGCTCCGTTCGAACTGACCAAGTTCGATGAAGACGGTGCAACAACGGGCTTCCTAACCAAGGTTGACTTCGATGAAAACGGCAGCGTAATGGGGACTTACTCAAACGGTGAAAACGTCACATTGGGTCGTGTCGCGCTAGTACGTGTTCCAAACGAGCAAGGTCTGGATAAGAAGGGCGGTACGCAATGGGATTCAACTCAGTTCTCTGGTGACAAGATTTGGGGTGAATCAAACAAAGGCTCTTTTGGCACCATCAACAACGGTATGCTGGAACAGTCAAACATTGATATGACGCAGGAGCTGGTGGACCTGATTTCTGCTCAGCGTAACTTCCAAGCAAACTCACGTTCGCTAGAAGTGCACAACCAGCTACAACAAAATATCCTGCAGATCCGATAATCTGCATCATCAAGTTAGGCGAGCTTTCGCCGCTTGGCTTGATAACATCATGACATTCATCTGATGCTTAGCCTGAAAATACCTCAGTTCAGGTTAAGCATGCTTTGATCTCTGATTTGCCGCCATTGCCGCCATGTGGATCAAAACCTTGCCCCTTGTTGCAGTTTTCTGCCACTGAAACTCCTCTTAATCGTTTGTTTCTGATTTAAATATTTGATAAATAAGCTCATTTTATGTTGGCATAACTATTGCTTTTACTCCGTGTACAGAGAAGTTTTTGGAGTAATTTATGGATCGCGCACTGTTTCTCGCAATGAGTGGGGCCAAGCAAAATATGCAGGCACTACAATTGCGTGCTAATAACTTGGCTAACGTAAGCACGACAGGGTTTCGTGCGGATTTAGCACAGGCTCGCTCAATGCAGGCTTATGGTGAAGGCCATCCTTCACGTGTGTTCAGCATGACAGAGCGTCCAGGACATAACTTTGCTCAAGGTAGCGTGATTACAACAGGGCGTGATCTGGATGTGACGATTGAAGGCAGCGGCTGGATTTCGGTACTCGATCACACGGGTAAAGAAGGGTTGACCCGTAACGGTAACCTAAAAGTCGATCAAAATGGCATGCTTACTAACGCAAGTGGCCATTTAGTGCTAGGTGAAAATGATGCGCCGATTACTTTGCCTATTCCTCTCTCCAAAATTGAAATCGGTCGAGATGGCACCATCTCTGTGCTTCCTCAAGGTGCCCCGGCAGAAGAATTCCAAGCGGTTGATCGCATCAAGCTTGTTAAGCCTAATGATCAAAGCTTATTTAAAGATACCAATGGCTTATTTCGCCATAAAACTCCAAACCAACCTTACGAAGCAGACGCTACTGTTAGCCTCCAGACAGGAGCGATTGAAGGCAGTAACGTGAATGCCGTAGGTGAAATGACCGCATTGATTGACTTACAACGTCAGTTTGAAATGCAAGTCAAGATGATGAGCACAGCTGAAGAAATGGATAAATCTTCAGATTCACTGCTTCGTATGAGTTAACAGAGTTAGAGGTTCACTATGCATCCAGCACTATGGGTAAGTAAAACAGGTCTAGACGCCCAACAAACCAACATTGCAACGATTTCGAACAACTTGGCGAACGCCTCTACTGTGGGCTACAAAAAGAGCCGTGCGGTATTCGAAGATTTGTTCTATCAGAACATCAACCAGCCTGGCGGCCAATCATCTCAGAACACTGAGCTTCCGAGTGGCTTGATGCTAGGTGCGGGTTCTAAAGTGGTTGCGACGCAAAAAGTGCACACGCATGGTAATGCGCAGACAACGACCAACGCACTGGACATGATGGTTGAAGGCGACGGCTTCTTCCAAGTGACGTTGCCGGATGGCAACATCGGTTACACCCGTAACGGTCAGTTCACGTTAAATGGTGAAGGCACGTTAGTCACGTCGGGTTCTGGCTACCCTGTAGAACCTGAAATTGTGATTCCAGAAGATGCGATTTCTATCACTGTCGGTACGGATGGTGAAGTATCGGTTCGCGTCCGTGGTCAGCAAGACAACCAAGTCGTTGGTCAGCTAACCATTACAGACTTTGTTAACCCAGGTGGCCTAGAGCCAATTGGCCAGAACCTTTACTTACCAACGGGTGCCAGTGGCGATCCACAAGAAGGTGTTCCTGGTTTGGACGGTTTGGGTGAAATCCGTCAATCCATGCTGGAAGCGTCTAACGTGAATGTAACGGAAGAGTTGGTCAACATGATCGAAGCCCAGCGTGTTTACGAAATGAACTCAAAAGTGATCTCGTCAGTCGATAAGATGATGAGCTTCGTTAACCAGCAGTTATAACGGTTAAGAGCAAGAATTGAGGAGCTCACGATGAAACGTATTTGTCTACTTGCTTTGATTGCCACGATGTCGGGTTGTGCCATGTTAGAGCCGATTGAAACGGATGAAGTGACACAAGCAACGACGGTGGTTGACGCGGTAGAAGGCGATAAATCGAAAGAAGAGAGCAGCGGTATCGTGGATACACTGCGTGGCAGAAGCGATCCGGTTGCGGGTGATCCTGCATGGGCTCCTATTCATCCGAAAAAGAAACCTGAGCATTATGCTGCTGCAACAGGTTCACTGTTTAGCGCCGAGCACATTACCGATCTTTACGACGATTCCAAGCCACGTGGTATTGGCGACATTATTACCGTAACTCTGGATGAGACAACCAGTGCGACGAAAAGCGCCAATGCCGATTTATCGAAAACCAATGAAGCACAAATGGACCCGCTTCAAGTGGGCGGAGAAGAGCTGCAAATTGGCGGAAAATATAATTTCTCTTATGACTTAAACAACTCCAACTCATTTGCAGGTGACTCTTCTGCAAAGCAGAGCAACAGCATCAGTGGTTACATTACTGTTGAGGTGATTGAAGTTCTGGCAAATGGCAACCTCGTTATCCGTGGAGAAAAATGGATGACGCTTAATACGGGTGATGAGTACATACGTTTAAGCGGCACTATTCGTCCGGATGACATTAGTTTCGATAATACTATTGCATCAAACCGCGTTTCTAACGCAAGAATTCAGTACTCTGGCACCGGTGTACAACAAGATATGCAAGAGCCGGGTTTCTTGGCACGATTCTTTAATGTAGCGCTATAACACGCCGTGCTGACGGCAATTTGACTGCAAGAGATAAGTAAGCATGAAAAAACTCCTTTTAATACTGATGAGCGTTGCTCTGTTTTCTAGCGCTGCCCAAGCTGCACGTATCAAAGACGTCGCGCAAGTGGCAGGTGTACGAAGCAACCAACTCGTGGGTTATGGTTTGGTTTCAGGCTTACCTGGCACAGGCGAAGCGAACCCGTTTACGGAGCAAAGTTTCGCCGCCATGCTGCAAAACTTCGGCATTCAGATGCCGCCGGGAACAAAGCCGAAAATAAAAAACGTTGCTGCAGTCATGGTTACGGCAGAGTTGCCGCCTTTCTCTAAACCGGGTCAGCAAGTAGACGTGACAGTCTCTTCCATCGGAAGTGCCAAAAGTTTGCGTGGTGGTACGCTACTACAAACCTTCTTGAAAGGCTTAGACGGTCAAGTTTACGCGGTTGCTCAAGGTAACTTAGTAGTGAGCGGCTTCAGTGCTGAAGGCGCTGACGGTTCAAAAATCGTAGGTAACAATCCAACCGTTGGTCTTATCTCTAGTGGTGCGACAGTAGAGCGAGAAATTCCAAACCCATTTGGTCGTGGTGATTACATCACGTTCAACTTGCTTGAGTCAGACTTCACAACGGCTCAACGTATGGCGGATGCGGTAAACAACTTCCTTGGCCCACAAATGGCGAGTGCAGTAGACGCGACGTCGGTACGTGTACGTGCCCCTCGTGATGTCAGCCAGCGTGTGGCGTTCTTATCGGCAATTGAAAACCTAGAGTTCGACCCAGCAGATGGCGCAGCCAAAATCATCGTTAACTCTCGCACGGGTACCATCGTAGTTGGTAAACATGTTCGTCTCAAACCTGCTGCGGTAACGCATGGTGGCATGACGGTTGCGATCAAAGAAAACCTGAATGTTAGCCAACCGAACGGCTTTTCTGGTGGGCAAACTGTTGTCGTGCCAGACTCGGATATCGAAGTCAGCGAAGAGCAGGGCAAGATGTTTAAGTTTGAGCCAGGCTTAACGTTGGATGATTTGGTCCGTGCAGTGAATCAAGTCGGCGCAGCGCCGTCGGATTTGATGGCTATCTTGCAAGCATTGAAACAAGCTGGTGCCATTGAAGGCCAGTTGATCATCATTTAATGGTTAGGAGGTAGGTATAATGAACAATCCTAACGACATTGGTTTTATTCATGACATCAGTTCGCTGGATACCCTGCGTCAAAAAGCAGTGAAGGAAGGTAAAGATGGCGAGCAAGAAGCACTGCGTGCAGCGGCTCGTCAGTTCGAATCTATTTTCACCTCCATGATGTTGAAATCTATGCGAGAAGCCAATGAGGGCTTTGAGTCCAACATGATGAACAGCCAGAACGAGAAGTTCTACCGACAAATGCTGGATGAGCAGATGGCGAGCGAGCTCAGTTCGTCTGGTTCAATGGGCTTGGCCGATATGATTGTTAAGCAATTAACGGCTGGGCAAGGTAACGACAAGAGTGAAACGGCAATGCGTGATGCGGCAAATAATGCTGTGGAATATCGTCGTATTGACCCGAAAAAAGCGCGTGAGATTGAACAGCGCTTGATTGAATCTGGCCAGCTATCTCGACCAAGCAATGAACCAACTCGATTCGATTCGCCAGAATCTTTTGTTAACTCGATGAAGCCATACGCGGAGAAAGCCGCGAAAGCCCTAGGTGTCGAGCCATCTCTGCTACTTGCGCAAGCGGCTTTGGAAACCGGGTGGGGACAAAAGGTCGTGAAGAACGCGCGTGGCAGCAGCAACAACTTATTTAACATCAAAGCAGATCGAAGTTGGCAGGGTGACAAAGTGACGACTCAAACGCTAGAGTTCCACGATAATACGCCAGTGAAAGAGACGGCAGCGTTTCGCGCCTACTCAAATTACGAAGACAGCTTTAATGACTTTGTGCGTTTTTTAAATGACAACCCACGTTACGAGACGGCATTGCAACAGCGAGGGAATTCAGAGTCCTTCATTCGCGGCATCCACAGCGCGGGTTACGCGACCGATCCGAATTACGCAGACAAAGTCCTGCAGGTGAAGCAGAAAATCGAAAGTATGTAATTTACTCTTCGCCAGTTCATGTTGTTTTCGAAGGCTTGCCACAGTGCAAGCCTTTACTTTTTCTGAACATTCATACCTCTATTTTATTTGGCACACCTTTTGCTTTGATGTGTCTAGGTGATCGGTTTTGCCGATTTTATTTCGTTTTTGGGGGCATGTATGGCGTCAGATCTTCTGAATGTAGGTACTCAAAGTGTGCTTACTGCTCAGAGACAATTAAACACCACTGGTCATAACATTTCTAATGTTAATACAGAGGGTTATAGCCGCCAGTCTGTTATCCAAGGTACGAATGATCCGCGCATGTTTGGTGGCTCTACCTACGGCATGGGTGTGCATGTGGAAAATGTTCGCCGCTCGTGGGATCAGTTTGCCGTGAATGAACTGAACTTGTCGTCAACCAACAATGCCAACAAAACGGATACCCAAGACAATCTTGATATGCTCTCTAGCATGTTGAGCTCAGTTGCATCGAAGAAAATTCCAGAGAACTTGAACGAGTGGTTCGATGCGGTCAAAACCATGGCAGATACCCCGAACGATTTGGGGGCACGGAAAGTGGTATTGGAAAAGGCGAAAATCTTCTCTGATACATTAAATGACTTCCATGAAACCGTGCGATTGCAATCTGATGTGACCAATAAAAAATTGGATATGGGCATTGAACGCGTGAACCAACTTGCGTTGGAAATCCGCGATGTGCATCGGTTAATGATGCGCACACCCGGTCCACACAATGATTTGATGGACCAGCATGAAAAGCTGGTTACTGAGTTATCTGAGTACACCAAAGTTACCGTCACCCCACGCAAAAATGCGGAAGGGTTTAATGTTCACATCGGCAATGGACACACACTTGTTTCTGGCACGGAAGCAAGCCAGCTCAAAATGATTGACGGCTATCCTGATGTTCACCAAAGACGCTTAGCAATGGTGGAAGGGGATGGCATTAAAGCGATCAAGTCTGACGACATGGATGGCAAAATCGGTGCCTTGCTTGAAATGCGCGACAAACACATTCCGCAACTTCAGGATGAAATGGGCCGTTTAGCGACGGGCTTTTCCTACAAAATTAATCAGCTGCAATCTCAAGGCCTGGATCTTAACGGTAAGATAGGTAAAGACGTATTTACCGACGTGAACTCTGAGCTGGTGGCAAAATCTCGAGTTTTTGCTGCGCCTGACTCTCAAGCAGATGTTGCGGTTTACATTGATGATATTTCAGCGATCAAAGGTGGTGAATATTCGCTACGTTATGATGGCGACCAGTATAGCGTGACAACACCGAAAGGTGAGCAAATGTCGTTGAACATTGATCAATCAGATTCTTCGTTTGTTCTGGATGGTATGAAAGTGCAAATCGGTGAAGGTCTTGCCGCTGGTGAGCGCGTATTATTGCGCCCAACACGAAGTGGCGCAGCCATCATCAAGATGGAAACCAATGATGCAAAAGCCATTGCAGCGCAAAGTTATGAAGCTTCAACCACTTTTGCTCAAGGTAACGCCAAGTTCAAAATTCGTGAGGCGGGGGATGTCAAAGAGTTTGAGGTTACCGTACAACCAGCCGACGAGAAACATGATAAGCCGTGGTTAAAGATCACGGACAACAAAGGCAATTTGCTATCGGACAAATACTCATACCCGCTAGACAAAGATAACCCGATGATTGAAATCTCAGTGCCGAAAAGCCATCCGCTGTATAAAAACGGCGATGCGACTGTATTTGAGCTGAGCGAAGGTGCGCTGATGAATGACAAGTTCACCGCTAACTTGGTGCCTTCGGAAGGTGGTAATGGCAACTTGAGAAAAATGCAGAAGATCCAAACAGACAAGATGATGGACGGAAAATCCAGTACTTTGATTGATGTTTATCACAACCTCAATACCGAAGTCGGATTGAAATCTTCTACAGCAAACCGATTAGCTTCTGTCGCTCGCTTAGAGCATGAGGCGGCACAAGAGCGCGTTGCTTCTATCTCTGGCGTTAACCTCGATGAAGAAGCGGCCAACATGATGAAGTTTCAACAAGCGTACATGGCTTCATCACGTGTGATGCAAGCGGCGAATGACACCTTCAATACCATTTTACAACTGAGGTAAGGAGAAGAGATAAGTGCTAACCCGAATTTCTAGTTTCCATAACTATCAGTCCGTACAAAATGATTTGCGTCGTCAAGAGAATAAGGTTCACCATAACCAAGAGCAACTTGCTTCAGGGAAAAAGTTACTGAAACCTAGCGACGATCCCCTTGCGTCGCATTACATTCAAAATATTAGTCAGCAACAAGAACAGCTACAGCAATATCTTAGCTCGATAGTGTTGGTGCGTAATCGTCTAGAAAACCACGAAGTTAATATCGCCAATGCAGAGAACTTTGCCGACGAGTCGAAGCGCTTAACGATGGAGATGATTAACGGTGCGTTTTCTGCGGAAGACCGACAAGCAAAGAAGCGTGAGCTAGAAGAGATTGCGAACAACTTCCTTAACTTAGTGAACTCGCAAGATGAATCTGGTAACTACGTGTTTGCTGGCACTAAGCCAAAAAGCCAACCATTCTATCGCGATAAAGACGGTAGTGTTCAGTACGCTGGAGACGATTACCAGCGCAAAATGAAAGTCTCCAGCATGCTTGAGATGCCAATGAACGATCCTGGCAGCAAGCTGTTTATGGAGATACCAAACCCATTTGGCGATTATCAGCCGAATTACGATCTACAAAACGGTTCTGAGTTGCTATTAAACAGAGCCACTAACGTTGATACGAAGGATGATGCGGCGTATCGCGTGACATTTGTCGATATGAACAACGGCAAATTTGGTTACCAACTAGAGCGTAACGGTAAAGTCGTGGATGCCGATGAGTTTTCTCCAGAAAAAGGCATTGAGTACAAAGGCCTGAAAGTGCACGTAAAAGGTCAAATTACGCCTGGCGATAGCATCGAGATCGAAAAGCGGGCAGAGTTCAGCATTTTCGATACCTTCAAGGATGCAATGACGTGGTCAGATAAATCGGTGTCGGATACGTCGGCGACCGCCAAATTGCACCAAATGACAGAAGAATTTCACGCTGCTTTTATCCATTTGAATAAAGCGCGTACTGATGCTGGCGCTCGATTGAGCACGCTCGATATCCAAGAGCAAAACCACGAAGACTTTAATTTGTCTCTGGCGAAAGCGAAGAGCAACTTTGAGGATTTGGATTACTCTAAAGCCGTTATCGAGTTCAGTGAAAACTCGCGAGCGTTACAGGCATCGCAACAAGCATTCGGTAAGACCAAAGATCTAACTCTGTTTAACTATATTTAGTCTGACTTAAGACACACTGTCTGATTTTTGATGCCTTATGTGCAAAGCCTTAAGTGCGATAAATCGACGTAAATTAAGAGTCATGCTATGCGGCACGATTTTACCCAAAGCGGCAATGACGCGAGAGGCAAGTCGGGCGGCAACAAAGTAGCGGTCAATATCTATGAAGCAAGATGAGCCTCATTATCCGGAAATGGTTTAGTGATAACGCTAACTTATTGTTTATGTGCTTCTTTTAAAAGCGGTGAAATAAATTTTATAAGTTGGCACACAAATTGTATTGAAAATATCAGAACAGATTTAGAGATTCTAAACCCTGCGTTTAAGGCAGATTTAGCAAGTAATTTTTACGGTCAGTGCTTATCCAAATGAGAGTAAAGCTGGCCGCTTCGCAAAAGCTTGCGAACTCAAAAGGAGAGCAAAATGGCTGTAACAGTTAGTACTAACGTCTCCGCGATGACCGCGCAGCGTTACCTAAACAAAGCGACTGACGAATTAAACACGTCGATGGAGCGCTTATCTTCAGGACATAAGATTAACAGTGCAAAAGATGATGCGGCAGGTCTCCAGATCTCTAACCGCTTAACCGCACAGTCTCGTGGCCTAGATGTCGCAATGCGTAACGCGAACGATGGTATCTCGATTGCCCAAACCGCTGAAGGTGCGATGAATGAGGCAACATCTGTCATGCAACGTATGCGTGACCTTGCTATTCAATCATCGAACGGTACTAACTCTCCGGCTGAGCGTCAGGCGATCAACGAAGAGTCAATGGCATTGATTGACGAGCTAAACCGTATCGCAGAAACCACGTCATTCGGTGGCCGTCGTCTATTGAACGGCTCATTCGGTGAAGCGGCATTCCAGATTGGTGCGAGCTCAGGTGAAGCAATGATTATGGGGCTAACCAGCATTCGTGCGGACGATACTCGCATGGGCGGTGTGACCTTCTTATCGGAAAACGGTAAAGATAAAGATTGGGGCGTTGACCCAGCTAAATCGGATCTAAAAATCACTTTGCCAGGTATGGGTGAAGACGAAGATGGCAATGTCGATGATCTAGAAATCAACATTAATGCAAAAGCAGGTGACGACATCGAAGAGCTTGCAACGTACATTAATGGTCAGTCTGATATGATCAACGCGTCTGTAAGTGAAGATGGCAAGTTACAAGTTTTTGTTGCACATCCAAACGTTCAGGGTGAAATTTCAATTTCGGGTGGATTGGCGTCTGAGCTTGGTTTGAGCGATGAACCTCTTAGAACATCAGTACAAGATATTGATATGACAACCGTACAAGGTTCTCAAAACGCTATCTCTGTGCTGGATTCGGCACTGAAATACGTGGATTCACAACGTGCGGATCTGGGTGCGAAGCAAAACCGTTTGAGTCACAGCATCAACAACTTGGCAAACATCCAAGAAAACGTTGACGCGTCGAACAGCCGAATTAAAGACACGGACTTTGCGAAAGAAACCACGCAAATGACCAAAGCACAAATTTTGCAACAAGCAGGTACATCGATTCTTGCTCAAGCGAAACAGTTGCCAAACTCTGCAATGTCACTATTGCAGTAGTTTACTTAGCCTGTACTCAATACATTCAGACGTGGATGGGAATGCAGGCTTTTGGCAAGCAACTTTATAATAGAATGAGCGGCTCTCTCATCTCTCACCTGCCAATCATTTTCAATGTAAAGTTGCACTCGGTATGCCGGAAATGTGTTCATTTCTCTTGATCTCCACATAGGCTCTGGCGACCAACCTAGCCCCAGTTCTCTCAAAGGAAAAGGGGCTTTTTCTTTTCTAATTCTCACGTCTATCGTCTGCGAACTTACCTTCAATTGTTTCCTTTTGCTGGTTTTCTATACAATTTGGCCCACTCGGCTCGATTTGTGGAAACTTGAGCACTTTTTCTTACTTTTCTTCAATTTTATTAGCTAAATCTCGCAATGTTATTTTTTTAAATTTTTTTCTAAAGCTTCTGAATTTGGTGTCGTTAATAGAGGTAACTTTGAGAGAACTACTTGGTTTTAAGAACGACCTAAAAATCAACCTAACGGACAGCTACGGTCAAGAGCAAGAAATCAACATCAGCGCAAAAGCAGGTGATGATATCGAAGAGCTTGCGACTTACATTAACGGTCAAACTGACCTAGTGAAAGCCTCAGTAGACCAAGACGGTAAACTGCAAATCTTTGCTGGCAACAACAAAGTCGAAGGCGAGGTCGAGTTTTCAGGCGGCCTATCTGGTGAGCTAGGTTTGGGCGAAGGTAAAAAAGTGACGGTAGATACTATTGACGTAACCTCAGTTGGTGGCGCACAAGAATCTGTGGCAGTTTGAGCGCCGTTAATAAAGGTAACTTTGAGAGAACTACTTGGTTTTCCGAGACGTCGGAAACCGCTACACCGGAAAATCAATTGGAGAAATCACCATGGCAGTGAATGTAAACACTAACGTATCAGCGATGACCGCTCAGCGTTACCTAAACAACGCAAACTCAGCTCAACAAACTTCTATGGAGCGTTTGTCTTCGGGTTTCAAAATCAACAGCGCAAAAGATGACGCTGCGGGTCTACAAATCTCGAACCGTTTGAACGTACAAAGCCGTGGCCTGGATGTGGCGGTTCGCAACGCGAACGACGGTATCTCAATTGCACAAACCGCTGAAGGTGCAATGAACGAGACCACTAACATTCTTCAACGTATGCGTGACTTGTCTCTACAATCAGCAAACGGCTCAAACTCGAAATCAGAGCGTGTGGCGATTCAAGAAGAAGTGACCGCGCTAAACGACGAACTAAACCGTATCGCAGAAACCACTTCTTTCGGTGGTAACAAGCTACTAAACGGCACACACGGTGCGAAATCGTTCCAAATCGGTGCGGATAACGGTGAAGCCGTGATGCTTGAGCTCAAAGACATGCGTTCAGACAACAAAATGATGGGCGGTGTAAGCTACCAAGCTGAAAGTGGTAAAGGTAAAGACTGGAACGTTGCTGAAGGTAAGAACGACCTAAAAATCAACCTAACGGACAGCTACGGTCAAGAGTCAGCGCTAAGTCTGCTAGGTTAATCACCTTAATAAGACAAGATACAAAAGCCAGGCTCATCCCTGGCTTTTTTGCTAATCGGCTATAACGATTTAGATGCGTCCCAACAGGATGTTCGACAAGGCACTCATATCGATTAGATGGTCTCTTTAAATACCAATGTTGCCGCGATGGTGGCGCAGAGACATCTGAGTCAAGCGGCAGCGCAAAACGTCGAGTCACAACGGAACCTCACTTCTGGTTTTCGAATTAACTCGGCGAGTGATGATGCGGCAGGTTTACAGATATCCAATACTCTCCATGTGCAAACGAGAGGGCTTGATGTCGCCTTAAGAAATGCGCACGATGCTTATTCGGTCGCGCAAACCGCGGAAGGTGCGTTACATGAGAGCAGTGATATTTTGCAACGGTTACGCTCTCTAGGGCTTCAAGCGGCAAATGGTAGTAACGATACCAGTGACCGACAAAGCATCCAATACGAGGTCGTAGCGCTGCAGGATGAGCTTGATCGTGTCGCGATCACGACAACATTTGCGGATAAAAATTTATTTGATGGTTCTTATGGCTCGCAAAGCTTCCATATTGGCGCGAACGCTAATTCAATCTCTTTGACGTTACGTAACATGCGTAGCCATATCCCAGAGATGGGAGGGCAGCATTATGTTGGTGATGCGGTCGATAAAGATTGGCGAGTCACTAAAGATAACCAAACTCTAAAAGTCGAATACCAAGACAGTAAAGGGCAAACCCAAACGGAATCCATTGGGCTCAAATTGGGTGATCGCATAGAACAGGTCGCCACTTACATCAATGCTCAACAATCGATAGTGAGTGCCTCAGTAACGGAAAACAATGAACTGCAATTCTTCGCTTCTACGATCAAGGCGCCAGAGGGCGTGGTTCTCGATGGGAGTTTAGCGGATGAGTTTGATGTGAGCGCTGGTCAATTAGTCACAATGGATGACATCGATATGTCGACGGCAGGTAAGGCGCAGCTTGCAATAGGGGTGATTGATGCAGCGATTAAGTACGTTGATTCGCACCGAAGTGAAATTGGCAGCTTTCAGAATCGTGTAAATGGTTCGGTGGATAACTTAAATACCGTGAATCGGAGTGTTACGGAATCCAAGAGTCGAATAAGAGACACGGATTTTGCAAGAGAGTCTACGGAAATGGTGCGTTCTCAAGTGCTCCAAGATGCGACAACTGCGTTATTGGCTCAAGCAAAACAAAGGCCGAGTTCGGCACTTGGTCTACTCAGTTGAATCCGGTAAGAAAGCATAAACTTCAGGTAATAAAAAACGCTGCCAATGGCAGCGTTTTTTCGTGTTCGGCTAAGTAAAAATTACTTAGTTACACGTAGAACTGGAGTTTCACCAACAGTCACAGAACCAGAAAGCTTGTTCAGCTCTTTGATTTCGTCCATGTTAGAGATAACAACTGGAGTTAGCGTTGACTTCGCTTTCTCTTCTAGAAGAGCTAGATCGAATTCAATTACAGTGTCGCCAGCTTTAACAGTTTGACCTTCTTCAGCGATACGCGTGAAGCCTTCGCCTTTTAGTTCAACTGTGTCGATACCGAAGTGAACGAAAAGCTCAACACCGTCGTCAGACTCGATAGAGAATGCGTGGTTAGTTTCGAAGATCTTACCGATAGTACCGTTTACAGGAGCTACCATTTTGTTGCCTGCTGGCTTGATAGCAATACCGTCACCAACGATTTTCTCAGCGAAAACAACATCTGGCACGTCTTCGATGTTTACAATCTCACCAGAAAGTGGCGCGATGATTTCGATAGCACCAGCGTCAGCGCTGTCATCAGATACAAGCTTCTTAAGTTTGTCAAACAGACCCATTGTGTCATGCTCCTAAGGTTTGGTTTTATTCTGTCGAATTATAGTATACCAATATAGCGCATTAGACGACTTTTTTCGCCGTCTAATGGCCATTAAGTATTGAATTACTTGGTACTACCGATTACTGAGCTTTCTCAGCAATAAACTTTTCTACCACTGCTTCGATTTCTGCAGCTGTTGGTAAAGAAAGGGCTTCTTCAGCCATTGCTTTCACTTCTGCGAAGTTAGAGTTACGAACTACTTTCTTCACTTTAGGGATTGAAATGCCGCTCATTGAGAACTCGTCCAGACCCATACCTAGAAGTAGAAGCGTTGCACGCTCGTCACCTGCAAGTTCACCACACATACCAGTCCATTTACCTTCTGCGTGAGAAGCGTCAATAACTTGCTTGATCACGGTTAGTACTGCTGGTGATAGTGGGTTGTAAAGATGAGAGATCATCTCGTTACCACGGTCTACCGCTAGCGTGTACTGAGTTAGGTCGTTTGTACCGATAGAGAAGAAAGATACTTCTTTCGCTAAGTGGTGTGCGATCGCTGCAGCAGCAGGAGTTTCAACCATAACACCGATTTCGATGTTTTCGTCGAATGCGTGGCCTTCAGCGCGTAGCTCTTCTTTGTACTCTTCGATCGCTTTCTTAAGCTCACGGATTTCTTCGACAGAGATGATCATTGGGAACATGATACGCAGTTTGCCGTGTGCAGAAGCACGTAGGATGCCACGTAGCTGATCACGAAGGATTTCACGACGATCAAGACTGATACGTACAGCACGCCAGCCTAGGAATGGGTTCATCTCTTTTGGAAGATCCATGTATGGGAGATCTTTATCGCCGCCGATATCCATAGTACGGATGATCACAGCTTGACCGTTCATTGCTTCCGCAACTTCTTTGTACGCTTGGTACTGTTCTTCTTCAGTTGGAAGTGCAGTACGGTCCATAAATAGGAATTCAGTACGGTACAGACCAACACCTTCACCGCCGTTACGGAGGATACCGTCACAGTCTTTCACTGTACCGATGTTACCGCAAACTTCTACACGGTGGCCGTCAGTCGTTTCTGCGTGTAGGTCTTTCAGTTTCGCTAGCTCTTCTTTTTCAGCTAGGAATGCCGCTTTAACCGCTTTTGCTTCTTCTAGCTCAGCTTCTGATGGGTTAACAACAATCTTGTTGTTCATCGCGTCAAGAATCAGCATATCGCCATTCTTAACTTTTTTCGTTGATGTCGTTAGTACCAACGATAGCTGGAAGCTCAAGAGAGCGAGCCATGATTGAAGTGTGAGATGTACGACCGCCGATATCACAAGCAAAACCAAGTACGTAGTCTAGGTTAATCTGTGCCGTTTCAGATGGCGTTAGGTCGTAAGCAACTAGGATAACTTCTTCATTGATGTCGCTAAGCGAAACAATGTTGATACCCAGTGCGTTTTTCACAAAACGAGAACCGATATCGCGGATGTCAGTTGCACGTTCTTTTAGGTATTCGTCATCTAGTGACTCAAGAGCACATGCTTGCTCTTCGATAACTGAGTGGATAGCGTGATCCGCAGTCATCTTGTCGTTTTTGATAAGTGCTAGGATCTCTTCTTCTAGCTCTTCGTCTTCAAGAAGCATGATGTGACCTTCAAAGATCGCTTCTTTTTCTTCACCAAACGTTTCAAGCGCTTTTTGCTTGATAGTTTCTAGCTGAGCTGCAGATTTGTTACGAGCGTCGAAGAAACGCTGAACTTCAGCTTCTACTTGATCGTCAGAAATAGTGTTTGTGTTTAGGACAATTTCATCTTCTTGAAGTAGTAGTGCTTTACCGATTGCAATACCAGGAGATGCTAGGATGCCTGAAATCATAGCCTTACCTTAAGTTTGGTCAACTTTATAAAACGGGAGAATAATGGGTGCGCTAACGAATAGTTTTAGCTTAGTTTTGAGCCTATTTCCAACGAAGCCATTTTGCTTTCACAAAATGGCTTCTGGAGTAGGAGACCGGATTAGTGTAGTTGGTCCATTAGAGCAACTAGGTGGTCAACTGCTTGCTGAGCTTGTGGGCCTTCAGCAGAAATAGTTACTTGAGTACCTTTTACTAGGCCTAGTGTTTGTAGTTTGAATAGGCTCTTAGCGCTAGCGCTTTTACCGTTAGAAGTCACAGTGATGTCTGCGTCGAATGCTTTTGCTTCTTTAACAAACTGTGCAGCTGGACGAGTGTGAAGGCCGTTTTCTGCTGTGATTTCTACTTGCTTCTCGTACATGTGATATACCCCAATAAATGTATTTTTTTGTTAGTTTGTGACTAGATTTTAGCTTAACTGCTTTACATCTTGTGCGCTAGCACGGGAAGAGTTCAAAGCGCGTCAGTTCTGATACTAGTCAAAAGTTTGGTAACTACGCAACTGTTTGCGTGCGTAATCACTTTGAAACCTTTTTGTGTTCTGCTTCTTTATTTTGAAGCTAGAAATAAAACACCCTGATATTACCAAAGGTAGGGCAGGGATCAACAAAAAAGCCCCTAAACGGGGCTTTTTTAAACTAAAAATTGATTTGAACACATATTATTGTTGGTTCTCTTTTTCGGTAAAGATACCTGCAAAGAGTGCTGTACTTAGGTAACGCTCACCTGAACTTGGTAGAACGGTTACAATTGTTTTTCCTTCAAATTCAGGGAGTTCTGCAAGTCGGTTAGCTGCAACAACAGCCGCGCCGGATGAGATGCCAGCTAGGATACCTTCCTCTTCCATTAGGCGACGAGCCATCTCAATCGCTTCTTCTGAGGTGACTTGTTCAACGCGGTCAATAATGTCTAAATCGAGGTTACCTGGGATGAAACCAGCACCGATACCTTGGATTTTGTGCGGAGCAGGTTGGATTTCTTCGCCAGCAAGTGCTTGGGCAATAACTGGAGACTCTGCTGGCTCAACTGCGACAGAAGTGATGGCTTTGCCTTTTTCACCTTTGATGTAACGGCTTGTACCTGTGATAGTACCGCCCGTACCGACACCAGCAACGAATACGTCGATTTCACCGTCTGTCGCTTCCCAAATCTCAGGGCCCGTAGTCTTTTCGTGGATCTCTGGGTTCGCAGGGTTGTCAAATTGTTGAAGAAGTAGGTACTTCTCAGGGTTGCTTGCTACGATTTCTTCTGCTTTAGCAATCGCCCCTTTCATGCCTTTCGCCGCTTCAGTCAGCTCAAGGTTAGCGCCCAGTGCTTTAAGTAGCTTACGGCGTTCTAGGCTCATTGATTCAGGCATGGTCAATGTTAGCTTGTAACCGCGAGCGGCCGCTACGAATGCTAGAGCAACACCTGTGTTACCACTGGTAGGTTCTACAAGCTCTACACCTGGCTTAAGAAGCCCCGCTTTTTCTGCTTCCCAAATCATGTTTGCACCGATACGGCACTTAACACTGAAGCTAGGGTTACGCGCTTCAATTTTCGCGAGAACTTTGCCTTTGCTTACTTTGTTTAGACGAACGAGAGGTGTATTACCGATAGTAAGAGAGTTATCTTCGTAGATTTTGCTCATAGTGATGTTCCTTCATTACACGTTGTGTGAATATGGATAGAAGAATATGCGGTATGAAAAAAAGGGAAAAGGATTAAAAAGTTATATCTTATTAGGTTGGCCCAGAACTCGATAAAAGAAAAGGGAAAAGCTGGCGCAGATCCCTTTCCTTAATCTCTAATCGACTATCGTTGGTGCTTAAACTCCGCCACCCACATAGCGGTTGCGCCACATATTGCTACAGGCATGACAATGAGGTTCAAAATTGGGATCGTCGTAAACACAGACACCAATACCCCAAAGCCATAGGCCTTACCTTGCTTTTGTTTCAATTTGTAACGCATGTCGTTAAATGGGATTTTATGGTTATCAAATGGGTAGTCACAATATTGAATCGCGAGCATCCAAGCGGTAAAAATAAACCATAAAAATGGGCCTACTGTTTGCCCAAGGGCAGGGATGAGCAATAACAGGAATAGGCCTATTGCTTTAGGTAAGATGTAAAGCAGCTTTCTCCATTCACGAGCTAAAACGCGAGGAACATCTTTCAGAACGGCAGTGAATCCATCATCATTTACTTTTTGTCCCGTTAAGTACTCTTCCACTTTTTCAGCTAAGAGGCCATTGAATGGCGCGGCGATAAAGTTCGCGAGCGTGCTGAAAAAATAGGAGAAGGTAGCGAGTATCGTCAGAGCGAGTAAAGGCCAAAGAATGTAAGTTAACCAGGATAAAAACTCAGGTAGCTGCCCAATCCAGTCTTCGATCCATATATTAAGGTTTGAAAATAGATAGAAGATGGCACCACCTACAAGCAAGATATTTGCAAGTAGAGGCAAGATGACAAAGCGCCTGATTTTAGGGGCAAGTGCCAATTGTATCCCGTATAGAAAATAACCGAATCCGGTTCTCTGCTGATTGTTTTGCTTCATGTCTATTTTGGCTTCGTGTAAATGAAAACTCATTGTACCTGTGAGGGCTTTTCTTTCAATGCCCTGACAAATGACGTCTTGTTAAGTGGAATCGTGGCAAGAATCACAACAAAAAACGGAACTTCTTGCATTAAGTTGTTCTAAATCTACATATAGTTTTGGTAAAGTAAACGTATCATTCAGATTTATTGCACTTGGGTTGCTGCTCAAGGAACTGCGAGTAGTAAAAACAAGTATATTGAGAGTAAATAATGCAGGAATTGCGATTCGTACTCATTGTTGTTGGCGCATTAGCCATCGCGGCATTGCTGTTTCATGGTTTGTGGAGCAGTAAAAAAGAAGGCAAAGCAAAGTTTGGTAACAAGCCGCTTGGTAAGCTGGATGTTGACCAAGGGGACAAAAATGATCTTGTCGAAAAAGAACGAGACTTCGCTCCCGCTCCTGAAGATGACTTTGAGATCATTCGTAAAGATCGCAAAGAACCAGATTTTGGGATGGCGAGTTCTTTCGACAACAAATTTGAATCTGACCCGCTATTCGGTGGTCCATCTGAAGTAACACAGACACAGCAGGAGCCAGATGACATCCCTTCATTTGTTGCAGAAAAAGATAAAGAAGAGGACGTTGAGCCTGTTGTTCAAGCACCAGTAGCTGAAGAGCCACTCCAGTCTGCTGTGGAAGAAGAAGCTATTCCCGCCGCGTTTGATATTGCTGAGAAAGAACAGCAAGTCGAAACGGTTAGTGAGCCTGTCGTTGCAGAGCCTAAGGAAGAGCCAAAGCCAGAACCTGAAATGCAAGTGATTGTATTGAATGTGCACTGTGCGGGTGAAGAGCCATTTGTTGGTACTGCTTTATTTGAGAGTATGCAACAAAACGGCTTAATTTATGGCGAGATGGATATTTTCCACCGTCATGTCGACTTGTCCGGTAACGGCAAAGTGCTGTTTAGCGTCGCTAATATGATGCACCCTGGTACGTTTGAGCATGCTGATCCTGCTGAGTTTACAACGAAGGGTATTTCATTCTTCATGACATTGCCTTGTTATGGCGAGGCTGAACAGAACTTCAACTTAATGCTCCGAACTGCGCAGCAAATTGCTGATGATTTAGGTGGCAACGTTCTTGATGACCAGCGTAACTTAATGACGCCAGACCGTTTAGCGTCTTATCGACGTCAAATAGTTGAGTTTAATGCCGCTAACGCATAATCTTAACAGCAAATAATAATAGGGCTCCGGATGGAGCCCTTTTTCTTGGATTTCCCAACCTCACCGATTGAAAATACACGGGGCTTTACTATGTCTGAATCAGTACTTCAGCGATTAGAAGAACTAAAAGAGTCGTTGCATTACCACGCTGTGCGTTACTACGTGGAAGATAACCCAGAGATCCCTGATGCCGAGTACGACCGCTTAATGCGAGAGCTCCTGGATATTGAAGCTGAGAACCCTGATTTAATTACCGTAGATTCACCAAGTCAACGTGTCGGTGGACAACCTCTCTCTGCGTTTAGCCAAGTGACACATGAAGTACCGATGCTTTCGCTTGATAATGCGTTTGATGACAGCGAACTTGATAGTTTCCATAAGCGAGCACAAGAGCGGGTGGGCAGTCAGAGTGTGAAAGAATACTGTTGTGAGCCGAAACTGGATGGACTCGCAGTTAGTTTACTGTATGAGAACGGTGTTTTAGTTCAGGCGGCAACACGAGGCGATGGCACTACTGGCGAGAACATCACAGAAAATGTACGTACGATTAAAGCCATTCCTTTAAAACTCAGGGGTAATGACTGGCCAAATCGTCTTGAAGTTCGTGGTGAAGTCTTTATGCCGAAAGCTGGGTTTGAAAAGCTCAATGAATTAGCAAGGAAGAAAGGCGAGAAAATCTTTGTTAATCCACGTAATGCTGCGGCAGGTAGCTTACGACAATTGGATTCACGCATTACGGCTTCTCGTCCGCTTAGCTTCTATGCATACAGTGTAGGCGTGGTGCAAGGCGCTGAATTGGCGGCAAGTCACTACGAACGCTTCTTGCAAATTAAATCTTGGGGATTACCAATGTGCCCCGAGACCAAGCGAGTTGAAAGTTTGGCGGATGTAAAAGCTTACTACCAAGATATCTTGCAGCGTCGTGATGCCCTTCCTTATGAGATCGATGGTGTCGTCATTAAAATTGACGATATTGCCGTGCAAGAGCGTCTTGGATTTGTTGCTCGCGCTCCACGTTGGGCGATTGCCTACAAATTCCCGGCTCAGGAAGAAATGACGACGTTGAATGAGGTGGAATTCCAAGTCGGTCGTACTGGTGCGATTACACCTGTTGCTAAACTAGAGCCTGTATTTGTTGGCGGGGTAACGGTAAGTAATGCGACGCTTCATAACGCAGATGAGATAGAGCGTCTGCAAGTTAAGATCGGTGATCACGTTGTGATTCGTCGAGCGGGTGACGTTATTCCTCAAGTCGTTTCTGTCATCAAAGAGCGTCGACCAGAAACGGCGCGAGATATTATTTTCCCAACTCAGTGTCCGGTTTGTGGTTCGCATGTTGAGCGGATCGAAGGAGAGGCGGTAACACGTTGTACGGGTGGCTTAGTTTGCCAAGCCCAACGTAAACAAGCGCTAAAACACTTTGTGTCTCGTAAAGCGTTAGACGTTGACGGTCTAGGCGATAAAGTGATCGAGCAACTTGTTGACCGTGAGATGGTGAAAACTCCTGCTGACTTATTTAAGTTATCTGCGGGGATTTTAACGGTATTAGATCGCATGGGGCCAAAGTCTGCGCAGAATATTGTGAATGCGTTAGAAAAATCCAAAGAAACAACGTTACCTCGCTTTTTGTATTCGCTTGGGATTCGTGAAGTTGGCGAGGCAACCGCCGCAAACCTAGCAATGCACTTTAAAACGTTGGAAGCCATCCAAAATGCTAACGAACAGCAGTTAATTGAAGTGCAAGACATCGGTGCTGTGGTTGCTCAACATATTACGACTTTCTTCAGTGAAGAGCAGAACCAAGCAGTGGTTAAAGATTTGCTTGAACAAGGGATCCACTGGCCAGAGATTAATACTACTGAGCAGGTAGGAGAGCTACCGTTAGAAGGTAAGACAGTTGTATTGACAGGAACACTTTCTCAATTAGGTCGCACAGAGGCTAAAGAAGCCCTCCAATCCCTAGGTGCAAAAGTGACAGGTAGTGTTTCTAAGAAAACGGATATTTTGTTTGCTGGTGAAAATGCAGGTTCGAAGTTGGCAAAGGCACAAGAACTGGGTATCGAGATCAAAACAGAACAAGACTTACTCGAGTTGATGAATTAAGTCTTATCAAAAAAGCTAAAAAATAACTAAAAGCCCCACATAGTAAGCATGTGGGGCTTTTTCTTGCTCATAATTAAGTGCTTTTTGATTGAGTATTTGTGCTTTTTATCTTTTCAGTGATCAAGATCTCCCATTGAATTATTAAGGTTTTTTACTTCTTTAGTCTGCGAGTGACTTCAAGTTGGAATTCTAGGGTGTGTTTTAAGTTATTGATATTTAATGTTTAACTGTCTTTTTGTGTTGGTGTTGTTAAAAGTAAGATCTGGATCAACAACTTATATGGAACTTTGGACTGGCTCATATTTTTTTAGAAAAAAAATAAGTTCCGTTTGGATGTTTTTAGCTGCGAAGTTAGTCTTAATCACGTGGATACACGGTGTGTATGCAGGAACTAAAAAAAGCCAAATTAGAAATAATGAGGTTTGATCAGGAATTTACTTCTCTCCTTCGGCGGCCAACTAAAGGTGAGATAGAAAAATACAGCTATATCCATTTTTAGGAGTTTTTCCATGGACAAATTTTTTAAGGTTTCAGCGTTAACCGCAGCAATGTTTGGTGTTGTTGCTGTTGCTCCAGCTACAGCGTCTACTGAAAGTGCAGCAGGTGGCGAGTACGTAGAGAAAGTGAACGAATTTATGCAAGACTCTAGTCTTAATGCATTATTTCTAGTTGATACTCGTTCTCGTACTCGTACAACAGGTAAGCCTGGCGGTGAAAACGGTGACCGTTGGAGTCGTCTAAACTACTCTTCTTACAACGCAATTTTAGACTTTACTTCTGGCTACCACGATGGTTGGGTTGGTGCAGATGTTGCGGCTTACTATTCTGGCGACCTTTACAACGATAGCCTTTACAATTCAAACGAAGGCTACCTATGTAATGAAATTTCAACTTGTAACAACCTAGACTGGGGTGCAGGTGATGGTCAACAGCTTAAAGTTTACAAAGCAGCACTGAAGTTCAAAGCAAACGAAAGCTTCAACGCGCGCTTTGGTATGCTACAAGCGGGTGGTAACGGTACTATTGGTAACGTTTGGAGTTTCGTACCTGGTACTTACCGTGGTTTCGAACTGAACGCTAAACTAGGTGATTTCAACCTAAGCTACTTTGGTGCAGACCAATTTACAGCACCTTGGCTACTTCACGAAGATGACTACGCGCCAGCGCTTTGGTCTGATACTTCATGGAGCTACCTACACTCTCTAGGCCTAAACGGTAACCTAACTGACAGCTTGTTTATGCAACTTGGTTTGGGTCAAGCTACTGGCGTTCAATATGCAAATGGTATCGACTGGGGTGCAGGTCAAGTAACTAGCTACCACAACGAAACTGACAACACTTCTTACAAGGCTTACTTGAAGTACACTGTGAGTGACCGTACAACTCTAGCATTTGATTTCTACGGTGTTGACGATGATGTGAAATATGATGGTCTAGGTTTCCACACTGGTCTATCTTTGAATCAATCTTTCGGCAAGCTAGCTTGGATGTCTGAGCTACGCTACACAGACACAGACAACCGTGCTGACTTCGTTCCACGTACAATTCATACTTACGGTATGAACAACGGTACTTGGTCTCAGTGGTGGGATGCACTGTCTGACTGGAACAAAGCGGGTGAGCTAGCGTGGTACAACCGTCTATCTTACAACCAAGGTAACGGCTGGAACTACTACCTAGGCTTTGGTTACGGTACTGGTGCTGATTCTGCAGCAAGCGGTGCATCAGGTGACTGGGATTACGAAAGTGAATACGCAGTTAACGCGACAGTATCTTACTCTCTACAGAGTGGTGCACTGAAAGGTTCTACGATCCGTCTACACGGTACAATCCTAGAGCGCGATGAGTACGCTGGTGCTGGTGATGCGGATGAAACGGACCTACGTCTACAAGTTCTTATCCCTTACAGCTTCCACTAATACTTAGTGAGATAATGAAAAGGAGCCGCTAGGCTTCCTTTTTTATTTTACTTCTCGACCATCATATATTTTGCAATATAACGGCGGTAACATATGCACGTTACCGTTTGGTAACTCACACTTTATCTCTGGGGCTAGCGTACGTCCACCTGAAGCACCATTGGCATGAGTAGTTAATGGAGCTAGGGCAAAACATGCTAACAATAGACCAGCTAAAAATCTCATAATCATCACCTTAATGTAGACATTTAATATCTACTTGCTTGGGTAAATAATGACTTTACTGAAAAGTAAGGTATCAATAGTTTACTTATATCGAACTAACTACTGACTTCTATATTAGTTCCATTCTCCGCCTCTAAATCGACACATTTCACTTGGAATATTAGTGACATCACCACTTGGCAATTTACATTCGACTATCGGTCCTAAATTAGTTGTACCACCATTTCCGTTGGTGTAGGCAAAGGAAGAAAAAGAAAAGATACCGCATAACATTAAAAAGAGAAGTTTCTTCATAGTACATCCTCTTACTTACCAAATAAAAAGCATTCAACTTAAATGCTTATGCGTTAAGTATGTATGGGGGGGCAAAAAGATCAAAAAATAATTCAATAAAGTTTTATTTTTAAAATAAATTTATAAAGATAATTTATATCGATATATTTCTATCTTATTGATTGTCGTATGATGAATAATTAAATTATTGGAAGGATAGGGTAGGATATTAATAATATTGCTGCTACTTATTTTTTGTTCGATTTTAATTAAATCAATGAAATGAAAGCGGTTGTTTAGATTAAAGTAATGGAGCATAATTTGCCCCATTACTTTGGCATAAATTACTTAGAATCAGGCTCAATGATTAAAATAATACCATCGATATCTTTTATTTTAACGCGCGTTCCTGCTGGAAGAGCTTGATCCGACTGCGCCGACCACGTGGTATCGGCAACCTTGATACGATTGAGTCCAACAGAAAAGTCCTCTTCAATGGTAAGTGTGCGTCCGATTAACTGCTTATACTTTTGGTTCAGATCTCTTTCTTGGTCTTCTTTCTTGTCTTGAGACCATTGTCGTCGCCACCATAACCAAGTGGTGATTAAGCTGAAACTTGCAAAGCAAAGCCATTGTAATTGCAAGCTCATTGGCAAAACGGTCATTAGTGCTCCAACGATAAGTGCAGAAACTCCGAGCCAGAGAAAATATCCCGCAGTCCCAAGTAGCTCTACCGCTAGAAGTGCAAAACCGAAGGCTAGCCAATGCCAGAAAGAGACGCCTTCCAGCAAACTGAAAAAGTCCATAAGTTATTCTTTATCTTGTTGTTTAAACATCTCTGCTATCCCTGCAACCGAGCCCATTAGTCCGGTCGCTTCTAATGGAAGCATAATGATTTTGCCGTTTTCGGCTTGACCAATGCTTTTGATCGCTTCGGTATAGCCCTGAGCAATGAAGTAATTGACGGCTTGCATATCGCCTTTGGCAATCGCTTCAGAAACCATATAAGTCGCTTTTGCTTCTGCTTGTGCGGCGCGTTCACGAGCTTCAGCATGGAGAATAGCAGACTGCTTTTCGCCCTCAGCTTTTAATATCTCCGATTGCTTATGACCTTCAGCCTTTAAAATTTCAGCTTGGCGTACCCTTCTGCTTCGAGAATCTCCGCACGTTTATTTCGCTCGGCTTTCATTTGAGCATTCATCGCCGCCGTTAGATCGGATGGTGGCTGGACATCTTTTATTTCAATTCGCGTGACTTTTACACCCCATGGGTTGGTGGCTTGGTCAACAATTGCCAGCAGCTTGGAGTTGATCATGTCACGCTGACTCAGCATTTCGTCCAGCTCCATTGAGCCTAAAACGGTGCGGATATTGGTGAGAGTTAAATTTCTAATGGCATGTTCCAAATCGTTGACTTCATAAGCCGCTTTGGCAGCATCGATGACTTGAACAAATCCGACGGCATCAATAACCACGTTAGCGTTGTCTTTTGAAATAACTTCTTGCGCTGGAATATCAAGAACGCGCTCCATCATGTTGACTTTTTGCCCTATCTTATCAACAAATGGGATGATCAAGTTTAAGCCGGGTTTTAGCGTATGGGTGTAGCGTCCGAAGCGTTCGACTGTCCAGTTATTTCCTTGTGGCACCGTCTTAATGGCTGAAGATAAGATAACTACAGCAAGAACGACGAAAATACCGATGGTAATCAGTGAATCAATTGGCATGAGTTATTCCCTTAAGTGCATAATGTCCGATTCATTTTTACCTATTTATAGACAATAGACAATTGAAGTTCTGAGAACCTTAAGAGGTTATTGGTTTTTTATATAACAAAGGCCGGAATATCCGGCCTTTAGTTGAAGTTTCGCTTTTCAGCGAGTTAGTACAGAATCGAATACAGCTGACGGCGATATTTGCTTGCTAATGCGTTGCCTTGACCTAGCGCGCTGAGAATATCCATAAAAGTCTTCTTCACTTCACCGTCTTGGGCGCCCAAGTCTTTTTTAAGAATATTCCACAGCAGTTCCAGCGCTTCTTCATCACGACCCACTTGGTTGTACTGTACCGCCAATTCACAAGCAAGTTCGAAGTTTGCCATGTCTGCTGCGTATGCTTGTTCTAGTCGTTGTAACTCAGGGCTATCTGCAGCCTGCAAATGCAGCTCGAGCTTGGCTATTAGACTCTTGTAGTAGTTATCTTGATACTCAAGAGGGATAGCGTTCAGTAGCTCTTGGGCGACATCAAATTGTTTGGTTTCTAATAAACAATCAGCCATCGCGAGTTTCACATCACCACGCTCTTGCAGTTCTGGCGGCAAAGTGTGGATGATGCTTAAAGCCTGAGCATGCTCACCTTGCTGAAGAAGTTCACTGACTTGCTTTAATAGCTGTTCATCTGGGCTTGGCAAATGCTTTTGTAGCATGGTTGCAATGGCATCAATTGGCTGAGGGCCACCCAATCCATCGACGGCTTGACCATTTATAAACAGCGCGATAGTTGGCAATACTTGCACACCAAATTGAGACGCTAAAGCCGGCTGATCTTCACAATTTAATAAAGCAAGCGTAAATGCACCGTTGTACTGTTGAGCAAGAGATTGCAACTCAGGGAGTATCTGGGCGCTTTCTGGTTGAGCATTGGCCCAAAAGTGGATCAGAACGGGCGTGTTCATTGATCCTTCAAGAGTTTCGCGAAAGTTCTGTTCTGTTATCTCAACGATAAATGGGGATTGCATCAGAGTATCCTTGCTTTGTGTCTTGTCGTTGATAATAGATATGGAGTTGATTTAAGGGAAATTCAAGCGATGGTTGCTAATCGTCATCAATAATGAATCATTCTATTTTGTGAAAGGATGCGGTAAGAGAATAGTGTTACTGCTGAATAGGTGTAAGGCAAAAAGAAAAACGCTGCCGAAGCAGCGCAGTTCTAATGCTATTTGTTAGTGCGGTATCAAAATAGGATGAACATGGTCAACACTACACCCACACTAAGCCAGTTAAGCTGATTTAATGTCATTGTTGCCTCGCAGTAGTAAAAACATTGCTACAAAACGTAATGGGTGGCGATACCAAATCTAAGCAACTCATTCACTTTAGGCTGAATAGTGCTCACTGAATTGCGTAGAAATTGATTCGTTTGCTTGAGGTTTTTTTAACCTACATGCTCATAATGACATCACATTGTTACGATGAAATTACATTGTGACAAAACTTTTTTATGCAGCTTGTCGCAAAATTTTATCAAGCACACGGGTTGGTAATAACCTTTTCAAGATTGCGAATAATTTAGTCGGCGTAGTAATTCGATAGCGAATTTTAGGTGAAGCGCTAGTTAATGCATGAAGAACAGGTGCGACGCAGGACTCTGCAGGTAAAACAAATCGATTATTAGATTTGTCGTTGTTGAGTCGCTCTCTTTGTCCTTCATAGGCGAGGCGGTGAGGGCTGGATTCAATATCAATCCACTTCTCGAAGGCTTTTAATGCATTGTTTCTAAATTGAGTTTCGATAGGCCCAGGTTCTATCAATGCCACTTTGATATTCGTATCCGCAAGCTCTAGCCGTAGTGTGTCAGTCCAGCCTTCTAGGGCAAACTTTGACGCATTGTAGGCGCCGCGGTATTTCATTGCAGCAAAGCCAAGAACAGAACTGTTTTGTATTATCCGTCCTTCGCCTTGTATGCGCATGTGAGGAAGCACTTCTCTGACTAACTGGTGCCAACCAAAAAAGTTGGCCTGAAATTGAGCTTGAAGAGCCTCGGTGGGCAAGTCTTCCAATGCACCGGGCTGGCCATAGGCACCATTATTGAACACGGCATAAAGCTTACCCTCTGCTAGCTCTAATGCTTGCTTCACGCCCGAAGAAATACTTTCAGGGCTGTTTAGGTCTAGCTTGATGCAGGTTAGCCCTTCATTAATTAGACGTTGGACATCTTGCTCTTTCCTACAAGATGCAATGACATGAAATCCCTCGTCTTGCAGGGCGTGAGCGCACACGTAACCGATACCGGTTGAGCAACCAGTAATAAGAATCGACTTTTTCATAAATTAAGCCTCAAGAAACATTGAATGAGGTCATCATTCATCAGCTCCGGTCATGAAGCAAGTGCTTGAGTGCTGGCTCTATTCTGGAGTAGCTAAATTTGAAGCCAAGTTCGGTGAGCTTTTTGGGTTTGGCTCTCATGCTATCGAACAATAAACAGGAAGATTCACCCATTAGGAGTTCCATTGCCCATTTAGGCGTGAACAAGATATGTGGTCGTTTGAGCGTTTTTGCCAACGTGCCGCTAAAGATACGGTTAGTCACAGGGTGAGGTGCGCACATATTGAACGTACCGTGGGCATGTGGTGTTTCAAGCAAGTACATGATGGCGCGGACCATATCCAGAATGTGAATCCAAGGCATGTACTGGTTACCGTTCCCGAGCGGGCCGCCTACGCCAAGTTTGTAAGGTAAGAGCATTTTCGCCAAAGCCCCGCCATTAAGGCCGAGTACTACGCCAGTTCGCAATAGACAAACACGTGTTTGTTCAGACTCTGCGCGTTTGGCTATTTGCTCCCACTTTGCACAAACTTCGTGAGGAAAGTCTTCACTGTTAACATGCAGGCACTCATCAAACGGGTGGTCTTGTTGATCGCCATAGTAACCAACGGCCGAGCCACTAATAAAAACAGCGGGAGGTTCTGTGCTGGCGTGGATCAGCTCAACGATTTGTTCGGTAATTTTCCAGCGACTTTTGCAGTATTTTTTTCTTTCTGCTCACTGGTCCATCTTTTATCTGCGATAGGCTCACCCGCAAGATTAATTATGGCATCAATGTGATTGAGATCGGCGAATGACTCAAGCGAGTCAAGGTATTCGATATTACCCAAATCAGCGTGTTGGAGGCGTTGTTTTGCCTGCTCAGGAGAGCGTGTAAGTAGCATAACTTGGTGAGTGGATAGCAGCTTGAGCAACTCCGAACCAATAAACCCAGTGCCACCTGTGAGTAATATCTTCATGTTATCTCTTTGAATGTACACGTATTAGAACATTATAGTCGTTTTGTGCTGAGCTTGATCATCTCAACACTATTATTTCTAGGATAGTGGCAAGCCTGTAGCGAGGCTACTGACTTCACATATTGAAAAAATGTAACTAAATGTTATGCATGGCGCTAATTCGTTCACGGTAGGAGAACTAAATCTATGCCAGACTAAAAACATCGCTACCGGAACAAGCGTAATCAGTTTGCACCATCAAGGAGGATAGGTATGGAAGCATTTGTTGCTCTTTTTCGAGCGCTCCTTAATAGTGCTCGCGATCTGCTACCCATCGTTGTTGTTATCACTTTTTTTCAATTAGTTGTTTTGCAAGAGCCACTTCCTAATCTCATCTCCATTCTTTTTGGCTTATTGCTTGTGGTTTTAGGGTTAACGTTTTTTATTTTTGGTCTAGAGCTTGGTCTTTTTCCTATCGGAGAGAGTATGGCTCAAGCCTTTGCAAAAAAAGGTAGCGTGTTCTGGTTGTTAGTTTTTGCGTTTTGTTTGGGGTTTGGCACCACGATCGCAGAGCCAGCATTAACGGCCGTAGCAGAAGAAGCATCAGAAGTTGCGGCAGAAGGAGGGATGATCACAAACTCAGAGCAATCCATGCAGGACTATGGACAAGGGCTACGAGTAACGGTGGCTCTTTCTGTGGGGATCGCCATCGTTATTGGCGTTCTGCGCATCTTAAAAGGGTGGCCAATTCATTACATGATCATCGGCGGCTACGTCGGCGTTGTAGTCCTGACGTGGTTTGCACCGGAAGCCATTATTGGCGTTGCTTATGATTCTGGAGGTGTGACGACGTCGACTATCACCGTGCCTTTGGTCACTGCACTAGGGGTTGGTTTAGCATCGGCGATTAAAGGGCGCAACCCCATGGTGGATGGTTTTGGTTTAATCGCTTTTGCCTCGCTGCTACCGATGATGTTTGTGATGGTTTACGGAATGGTCGTAACATGATTTCAATTGAACATTTCCTAGACACTTTATTATCGACCGTTCGAGATGTCATTCCCATCGCCAGCATTATTTTTGGTTTTCAGTTAGCGGTGTTAAGGCGTCCAGTTAACAACCTTAAGAAGGTTTTGCTTGGGTTTGTTTATGTGATTCTTGGGCTCGCTCTTTTTTTGCTCGGATTAGAAATGGCTCTGTTTCCGCTCGGAGAGACCATGGCCGTGCAACTGACGGCGCCGGAATTTTTACAAGAGTTTAAAGTCTCTGTGGGAAAAGCCTTAGTGTGGGTCGACTACTATTGGGTGTATACCTTCGCCTTTTTTATCGGTTTTAGTACCACGATTGCTGAGCCTTCTCTCATAGCCGTAGCGATAAAAGCAAACCAAGTTTCTGGTGGCAGCATCAGTATTAACGGCTTACGCGTGGCCGTTGCATTTGGGGTGGCCATTGGCATCGCGCTAGGGAGCTATCGGATTGTTGTCGGTGACCCTATTCACTATTACATCATCGCGGGTTACATCGTGGTTGTGATTCAAACGTTTTATGCGCCAAAGCTTATTGTTCCACTCGCCTACGATTCTGGAGGCGTCACGACTTCTACTGTCACTGTTCCGCTTGTAACCGCACTAGGGCTGGGGCTTGCTTCTACCGTCCCAGGAAGAAACCCAATGATTGATGGCTTTGGCTTGATCGCTTTTGCCAGTCTGTTTCCTATGATCTCTGTGATGGGCTATGCGCAAATAACCCAATGGCTGAATAAAGATGTCTCGGAGGACGAAGAAAATGCGCTTTAAATTGATACTTGCGTTTGTTGAAGACAGCAAAACAGACAAGGTACTGGACGCTGCTCGCGAAGCTGGCGCGACTGGTGCGACGGTGATTAATAACGCTCGTGGACAAGGTTTAAATCAAAAGCGAACGTTTTTTGGCTTAACGCTGGAGGTACAAAAAGATGTGCTGCTGTTTGTCGTTGAGGAGCACCTTTCTCGACACATATTAGAAACCATCAATGAAGTTGGTGAGTTCGACCGAGAGTCGGGGCAGGGCATTGCTATTCAGATCGATATTGAGGATGCAGTCGGTGTCGCGCATCAAGTAGAGACGTTGACCAAAGTGGTCGAGGATGAGTTATGAGCAGTCAAACGATAATTAGAGTTCGAGATGTAATGGCGGCTACTTATGTCATGGTTGATGGGCTAATGACAGTTTATGAAGGCATAACGTTGGCTAAAAAATACCAAGTCAAAGCGCTGGTGGTGAAAAAGCGAGATGACAACGATGAATATGGCATCGTCTTGATGAATGATATCGCCAAAAAGGTGCTGGCGAATAATCGCTCTCCACAGCGCACGAATATTTATGAAATCATGACCAAGCCCGCTTTGTGTGTCGACCCTGATATGAATGTGAAATATTGTGCGCGCCTATTTGAACGATTTGGCATTAGCCGAGCTCCTGTCATTGAAGATGGGGAGGTCATTGGCATGGTGAGTTATAACAATATTGTCATCAATGGCATGGTGCGAGAAGAAGTGTAATAGGTTGATATAAATGAAAAATCAACGCATTTTTTCTCAAGTCAGCGACTGTTACAAAGAACTAAAATATTTAATATATGTTAGGTTGCATATGTGTTAATTCACCATTATTCTTTGCGCCCTAAGTCTATTGTCGAGGAATTTGTATCATGCCTTTAGTCTCTTGCCCTGTGTGTGAGAAACAAATCTCAAAGCGCGCTCACGCATGCCCAGGATGCGGAGAGCCAGACCCGCTGCACCACCTAGCTAAGTCAAAATTTATGTCGATGGTGTTTTGGATACTGGTGTTGGTTGGAACTGCGTATGCCGCATGGTTCTATATTTTGCCTATGGTCATTGAATCATTGCGTTATCAGTAGTCGTTGGTTGAGCTGTCATAAAAATGCCGTAGAATGACCTCGTACTTTGTGAGGAGACGATGTCGTGAAACTATTTTTTGCCTCAGATCTGCATGGCTCTTTGCCAGCAACTAAAGAAACTATTGAGCTATTTTTAGCCTCTGGTGCGGAGCACCTGATTTTGTTGGGGGATACGCTAAACCACGGGCCAAGAAACCCGATTCCAGAAGGTTACAACCCACCTCAGGTGGCGGAGCTATTGAACCAATACAGTGATCAAATTATTTCTGTGCGTGGTAACTGCGATAGTGAAGTGGACCAAATGCTATTGAAGTTTCCAATGATGATGGATTACTCGTGGGTGCTACTTGAATCTGGTAAGAGAATCTTTTTGACTCATGGTCACTTGTACAACTCTGAAAAACGGCCGCCACTGCGTGAAGGTGATATCATCGCCCACGGTCATACGCATGTTCCTGTCGCAGAGATGCAAGATGGAGCCATTATATTTAACCCAGGCTCGATGACATTTCCACGTAATGGTTTACCAAGAAGCTTTGGTACTTTAGAAGACAATACGCTAACGGTAAAAACGCCAGAAGGCGAAGTCTTAGCACAAACCATGATTTAACGCTTTCACTAAGTAAAAATATAGGGAGCGAATTGCTCCCTATTTTGTGTCTGAATGTCCTAAATCGCGTTCTGGGTCGATAATGTCTCTTACGCGCTGTTTTAGCACCTTTGCTTCAGGAAAGCCGCTGTCTTTTTTCCGTTCCCAAATTTGCTGGCCATTACAGAAAATTTCGAAGCGACCACCCGTATCTGGGTGTAAGCTGATCGTTTCTATTTCTTCGCTAAAAGTATGCAGTAGTTCTTGCGATAGCCAAGTTGAACGCAACATCCAGTTGCATTGGCGGCAGTAATAAATATCAATGATCGCTTTATCCATGAAACTTTCCTTTTAATCGGTTTAAACTAGCAACTTGATGCCCACGGCAAACGTGAGAATTTCGAATGCAATTTTAATCACTCGGTTGCTGTATCGAGTCGCGGCCCATGCGCCTAAACTGCCGCCTAGAAAAGAGCTTAACAGTAAAATAGGCAGCCAAGCCCAATGTATCGGAGCGCCAGCTTGGACGACGGCAATGCCTCCAATGCCATTCCAAAACAGGCCGACACAAATCATGGTGTAAGCAACGGCTTGTTTATAGTTATACCCAAACCAGCGAACTAAAAATAGTGTCACGAGTAAACCAGAACCTGCGGTCAGCGACCCGTTGATGATCCCGATGAGCATTAGTCCGACACCGCCGATGACCCCACCGATTGGGTGACGGTTACGTATTATTTCTTCTTGGCCTAATGATTTCTTAAACCGTGAATAGATGCCGAGCGCGAGAATCATGCTCCCTAGCATTTTTTCCGCCATACCATCAGGTATTTGGACAATTAGGTTTGCCCCTAAGACTACGCCAATGCTGCCAGAGACTATAAGGTAGAGCGCGACCTTCCACTTAATTGTGCCTGCTTTTAAATGTGTGCTTGCTGCCCCTAAGCCTAAAGCGACGGAAGCCACTTTATGTGTCCCTAGCGCAACCGAGAATGGCAAGCCGAGAAAGATGAGCAAAGGGAATTGAAGTAAGCCTGCACCGCCGCCAGAAAGCGAAGCCAGAGTATTGGCGATAAGTGAGCCGAAAAAGAGGGTGAGGGTATCTAGCCAATCCATAAGCAAAATAAAGGGGGCGTCTTGCCCCCTTATCATCAAATCAAAGTTAGTTTTTAAACAGCACCGAAGAACCGTGGTTCAAGCTAGTGAGCAATAGCGTTTTTTCGTTCACGACATCAATACGGCGACTTTGCTCAGCATCAAGCTTAAAGATTTGAGTGATCAAACGTAGCTGTGCTTCGGAGAAGTCTTTTGATTGAGAAGATGAAATATCTTTAAACTCAGAAGGCGAAACCAACAAATAGTTGTCACTTACTTCCCAGCGCCCTTTTTCCGAGATATTAATCGTGGATTCTGCCGTTGAACCTTGAGCGAATAGTTTGATATTTGCTACGCGAATATAGTCTCCATTAGGGAGATATTTCACATTTGATTCAACATTAACACGACGCAGTGGGCCGACAGGATCGTCAGGCAAGCTGTCTGTAATGACCGTCACCATGGTTGACTGCCACTCATTGGCAGTGAGGACCTGTTCCACTTTTAGGTCGCTACCCCAATATAACCAACCACTGAAAAGAACGGATACGGCCAAAACCGCAGATGCTAATTTTATCTTCATTCTGGCCTCCTTATTTACAGATATCGGTTGGGTCATTTTGACCTGCGAAAATACGCAATGTCACGTTCTCATATGAATGTTGACTGTCATGAATGTAGTTCAGAATCAGCTGATTGTTCTGGCCACCTGTAGCAATCACTTCTACCGGCATTGAATCTTCTGCATGGTATTTTACGTAGCGTTCAATGCACTGCTCAATGGACGGCAACCAACTATTGATTTGCGGGTGGTTCACTGGCGTCATCACAGGTACATTTTGATACTCACCAATCTGACGGAATTGGGATTCTGCAGGATTGGTGAAGAGCAATACACAAATAGGAAGCAGCAGAGACAAAAGAACGATCATACGCGGCAGCCAGTTATTAGTGTTAGCTGCTGGTTTTGGCTGTGCCTTAGGTAGTTCTACTTGAGGCTCTACTTCAGTCGTGGTGTCTGTCGCCGCTTCTGTTGACGGCGCGTCACTTGTTTCTATTTCCGCAGCGTGCACTTCATTTTCAGAAGTGGCTTCTTCAACGTCAGTATTAGAGTCAGCAGATAATGGGCTTAAGCGTTCCACTGAACAAATGAGTTGATAACCGCGTTTAGGAACCGTTTTAACAAACTCTGGAGATTTTGTTGAGTCCTTCAACATCTTACGCAGAGTAGAGATCGCTTGAGTCAGGCTTGAGTCATCCACCTCAAAACCTTGCTCACGCCAAACAAACTCGTGAAGCTCGTTACGGGTTAAAACTTCGTTTGGTCTCTCTGCCAACATCAGAAGTATACGGCTTTCGTTGCTTCCTAATCGTACAACGTCGTTGCCGTTTTGTTGGTCAGCGAGCGAATTACTATTTGGATCAAAGGTGAACCTTTGAGCAAGTAGAAATTTGGTGCCGATGTTAGTCATTTAGTTCTTCTTAGATGGATGATGTTGTAATTATAGTGATTTATGTCACAAAATTACCGAAGCGCATGGAGTGCGCACGACATTTTAGATGCTTTTAGGCTGGTAGGATAATTAAATTTTTCTAAAAAAACACCGTTTTTAGCAATATTGACCTTGAATTTACATTTGTCAGCCACATGTTAAATGACATCTCAGTAAGGTAATTTCAAGGGGAAAGTCACAAACTTATCTCCATGAAAAAGCCAATTAGTTTAGATGTTATGGAGCACACATGAGCGAAACCGTATCTCAAAACAAAGAAACTCGTGGTTTTCAATCAGAAGTAAAACAACTACTGCATTTAATGATCCATTCTCTTTATTCAAATAAAGAGATCTTTTTGCGCGAGCTGATTTCTAACGCATCAGATGCATCGGACAAGCTGCGCTTCCAAGCGCTATCTAACCCAGACTTATATGAAGGTAATGCAGACCTTTGCGTGAAACTGTCGTTTGATGAAAGCGCAAATACCTTAACCATTTCTGATAACGGTATCGGTATGAGCCGCGATGATGTGATCGAGCACTTAGGTACGATCGCAAAATCCGGGACCGCGGAGTTTTTCTCAAAGCTGTCTGAAGAGCAGAGCAAAGACTCTCAGCTTATTGGTCAGTTTGGTGTTGGCTTCTACTCTGCGTTTATCGTTGCTGATGCCGTCACCGTACGCACTCGTGCTGCGGGCCTAGCCGCTGATGAAGCAGTACAATGGCACTCAGCCGGTGAAGGTGAGTACACCATCGAAAACATCACTAAAGAATCGCGTGGTACTGACATTATTCTTCATATGCGTGAAGAAGGTAAAGAATTCCTAAATGAATGGCGTCTACGTGATGTGATCAGCAAGTACTCGGATCACATTGGCATCCCAGTTTCCATCCAAACTGTTGTTCGCGATGACGAAGGCAAAGAAACGGATGAGAAGAAGTGGGAGCAAATCAACAAAGCTCAAGCTCTGTGGACGCGTAATAAATCGGATATCTCAGATGAAGAGTATCAAGAGTTCTACAAGCACGTATCACATGACTTTGCCGATCCATTGGTTTGGAGCCATAACCGTGTAGAAGGTAAAAACGATTACACGAGCTTGCTTTACATCCCATCTAAAGCGCCATGGGATATGATGAACCGCGACCACAAATCAGGTTTGAAACTGTACGTACAACGCGTGTTCATTATGGACGATGCAGAGCAGTTCATGCCGTCTTACCTACGTTTTGTACGTGGCTTAATAGACTCCAATGATCTGCCACTCAACGTTTCGCGTGAGATCTTACAAGACAACAAAGTGACTCAGTCTCTACGTAATGCTTGTACTAAGCGTGTGCTAACGATGCTAGAGCGCATGGCTAAGAATGATGAAGAGAAATACCAATCATTCTGGAAAGAGTTCGGCCTTGTGATGAAAGAGGGGCCGGCAGAAGACTTCGCAAACAAAGAGAAAGTTGCAGGCCTATTGCGCTTTGCTTCAACTGAAGTGGATTCTGCGGAGCAAACCGTGGGTCTAGCTGCTTACGTTGAGCGCATGAAAGAAGGTCAAGATAAAATCTACTACTTGACGGCAGACAGCTATGCAGCTGCGAAAAACAGCCCTCACTTAGAGCAGTTCAAAGCGAAAGGCATTGAAGTTATCTTGATGTACGACCGCATTGATGAGTGGCTGATGAACTACTTAACTGAGTTTGACGGCAAGCAGTTCCAGTCAATCACAAAAGCTGGGCTCGATCTAAGTCAGTTTGAAGATGAAGCAGAAAAAGAGAAGCAGAAAGAAACTGAAGAAGAGTTTAAGTCGGTTGTAGAACGCACGAAGTCTTACCTAGGTGATCGTGTGAAAGAAGTTCGTACGACCTTTAAACTCGCGTCTACACCTGCTGTTGTGGTAACGGACGATTACGAAATGGGCACTCAAATGGCGAAGCTTCTTGCAGCGGCGGGTCAGGCAGTGCCAGAAGTGAAGTACATCTTTGAGCTAAACCCTGAGCACGAGCTGGTTAAGCGCATGGCTGACGAAGCGGATGAAGAGGCATTTGGTCGTTGGGTAGAAGTCCTGCTTGGTCAAGCAATGCTTGCAGAGCGAGGCTCAATTGAGGACCCAACGGAGTTCTTAGGAGCTGTTAATAAACTTTTGACTAAGGTGTAATAACCTCAGTACATCAAAAAGCTCGCATTTCGCGAGCTTTTTGTTTGTTGTCGCAAAATTTTGCATCTCAGGTGTTGAGTTAATAATCAATAGGGCGTGAAAGAGGGTATCGTTAACATTCTTTAGTCTTAATACACTCTTTGCGCGGCGAACCTGTGATAGAATCTGCGACTTGAATGTGAGTAATAAGGCGTGTATTTTTGCTCGCCTATATACGTTATACCGAAACTTATCGTTGCGAGTGCTTCTCGGGTTTGATGTCTAAGAAGCCCAGCTATTGTGAGCTTCGGTATAAATCTTAAATATTAAAGAGGATAAATCATGCGCATCATTCTTCTAGGTGCTCCAGGTGCAGGTAAAGGCACACAAGCAAACTTCATCATGGAAAAATACGGTATTCCACAAATCTCTACTGGTGATATGCTTCGTGCTGCTATCAAAGCAGGTACAGAGCTTGGTAAACAAGCTAAAGCTGTTATCGACGCTGGTCAGCTAGTTTCTGATGAAATCATCCTTGGACTTATCAAAGAGCGTATCGCTCAAGAAGACTGTGCGAACGGTTTCCTACTGGATGGTTTCCCACGTACTATTCCTCAAGCTGACGGCCTAAAAGAAATGGGCGTTGATGTAGACTACGTTATCGAATTTGACGTTGCAGATGATGTGATTGTTGAGCGTATGGCAGGTCGTCGTGCTCACCTTCCTTCTGGTCGTACTTACCACGTTGTTTACAACCCACCTAAAGTGGAAGGTAAAGATGACGTAACTGGTGAAGATCTTGTTGTTCGTGATGACGACAAAGAAGAAACAGTACGTGCACGTCTAGGTGTTTACCACGAGCAAACTGCACCACTAATCAACTACTACGGTAAAGAAGCTGAAGCAGGCAACACTAAGTACCTTAAGTTTGATGGTACTAAGCAAGTAGCTGAAGTTAGTGCAGATATCGAGAAAGCACTCTCTTAATTTGCTGAAGTCAAAAATTTAATATTTTGATATATTGAAAGCGACCCAAGTGGTCGCTTTTTTTAGTTTACTCGTAAACATATATCTAAATGACTTCAAGTGGCAGCGATGTGAGGCTATTTAAGTATATGAACTAAGCCGTTTACCATGAATAGGATGTTATGAAAGAGAATAATAAACAGGGTGTACTCCTAGTGAACCTGGGTACTCCTGACGCACCAACCGCTCCTGCCGTAAAGCGCTTTTTAAGTCAGTTTCTTCATGATCACCGAGTGGTAGACATGACTCGATGGCTTTGGTGTCCGCTATTGCACGGCGTTATCCTTCCAATCCGAGCTCCCAAGGTTGCTAAACTCTATCAATCAGTTTGGATGGAAGAGGGCTCGCCACTGATGGTGTACTCTAAGCGTCAAACAGAAAAGTTGGCTCAAAAGCTTGATATGCCAGTCGAACTTGGCATGACTTATGGAAATCCAAGTTTGCAATCAGGTTTTGAAGCGCTGTTGGCTCAAGGGGTAGAAGAAGTCATCGTTTTACCTTTGTATCCGCAATACTCGGGCACAACAACGGCAGCGGTTTCTGACGGAATCACTAAAGCGTTTAAAAACCTGCCCGTGATACCGGGCTTTAGCTTTATTCGGGATTACTACAATCACCCGAAATACATTGAAGCGTTAGCGCATTCAGTTCGTGAACATTGGCAAGAGTATGGTAAGGGAGACTACTTGCTATGTTCTTATCACGGTATTCCAAAACGTTACGCTGATAATGGAGATGTTTACCCTCAGCACTGTGAAGAAACGACTCGCTTACTCGCTGAAGCGTTAGGGTTAAACGAGCAACAGATAGGTATGACGTATCAGTCTCGATTTGGCCGAGAAGAGTGGTTACAGCCCTATACCGATAAAACCCTAGAGGCACTTCCTGCAAAAAGGGGTAAAAAATATCAATGTAGTGACACCAGCATTCTCTTCGGATTGTTTAGAAACGTTGGAAGAGATCTCGGAAGAGTGTAAAGAGATTTTCCTTGAAGCAGGTGGTGAAAGCTTTACCTACATTCCTTGTTTGAACGATAGTGAGCTTCATATAGAAATGATGGCTGAGCTAGTTCACTCTAAGCTTTAGGTACAAAAAAGGGTCGCAAAAGCGACCCTTTTTGTAGAGCGATTAAGCGACTTGTACTTGCTGCTCTTCGACTTGTTCTGCTGTGCTGTGAGTATTCTCTGCACCATGCATCCAGCGAACGAGCGTATTCGAGAATAGAAGTAGGATGACACCACTCACGGTAGCGCTGACGGCAATGCCACTAAAGATAGCCATTGCGCCCAATTCTCCTACGTGAGATCCCACATAGCCCGCAACGTAGTTTGCAATTGCATTACAGCCAAACCATGCACCCATCATGAGTGAAGCTAAGCGAAGCGGTGCTAACTTGGTCACCAGTGAAAGACCAATTGGAGATAAGCACAGTTCGCCCAATGTATGGAAGAAGAAAGCACCCACCAGCCACAACATTGATGTTTTTACCGTTGTGTCTCCACCTTGTTCTAGCACAGCGCCAACCATACATAGGAAGCCAATTGCCAAGAAAAATAGTGCCATCGCAAATTTCACTGGCGACGTAGGTTCGCGTTTACCCAGTTTTACCCAAAGGACCGCCAGAACTGGTGCTAGGGTAATAATGAAAAATGGGTTTAGCGATTGGAACCACGCAGCAGGTACTTCAAAGCCACCAATCATACGATCAGTATATTGTTGAGTGTAGATGTTCATTAGGCCACCGGCCTGCTCAAAGCCAGCCCAGAAGACGATAGTGAATAAGCTCATGACCAAAATTACTTTTAGTCGGTTTACTTCTTCTTTCGTTAGGGGTTGCTTCGTGGTTGAGTTTTTGTTGCTTAGATCTCGTTTTGCTGCGGGCTCGCGACCGATGTCACCAAGCCAAGACTGAGCTAGCACCATTTGCATCACTAAGCTAATAATCATACCTACACCTGCGGCCACAAAACCGGCTTTCCAACCGTAAGAGGTTGTCACAGAGCCAGAAACGACGCCTGCAAGTAATGCACCTAAGTTGATCCCCATGTAGAAGATGGTGAATGCACCGTCACGACGGTTGTCACCCTCTTTATATAAATCGCCAACCATGGTTGAGATATTCGGCTTAAAGAGGCCGTTACCAGTGATAAGCAGACCAAGGCCTAAATAGAAACTGTGTAGCGAACCAATACCCAGAGCGTCAGCAGGAAGTGCGAGTGTAAACTGGCCGATAGCCATTAACGCGCCACCAAGCAAAATTGAACGGCGTTGACCTAGATAGTTATCCGCTAAGTAACCACCGATAAGAGGAGTGATATACACAAGACCAGTATAAATACCGTATAGGTCTAGTGCGTCTTTGGTTGACCAGCCAAGGCCGCCATTCATCGTTGTATCTGTAAGGTAAAGTACTAGAATGGCGCGCATTGCGTAGTAAGAAAAGCGTTCCCACAGTTCAGTACCGAACAATAAGAACAAGCCACGAGGATGGCCGAAATATTGATGTTGGTTTGACATAAGCTCTTCTAATAATAGTTATTACATTTTTTAACGACTTCTACGTATACATTGCAATTTAATGAGTGACAAATAATAAAATTTTGCCTTACGACTAAAGTTGTTTGTTAAGTGACTGTTTTTGAGTGGATTTGCAGATGATATGATGGCGTGTTGGCTGTGCTACAAACTTAATTTCCATTTTTGTCTATGGACTTCTTCTCGTAAGTTCTTGAAAAGATACCGTTAATGCGAGCGATGTATAATCATACTTTTATAGATAAACTGAATGTCAATGACTCAACTTGGGCTTAATGCTAGGATAAAAACAAAATAGAATTGGCTAGTAAAAAAGATGAAACGTTGGTATCTACTTTATTGTAAACGTGGGGAGCAGGTTAGGGCGAAACAGCACCTTGAAAACCAAGGTGTAGAGTGCTTTTATCCAACTGTAGAAGTTGAGAAGATTTTGCGCGGGAAAAGACAAAAAGTCGAAGAGCCGCTGTTTCCTTGTTATGTGTTTGCTTACTTTGATTATGAACAGGGACCTAACTTCACCTCAGTCCGCTCCACTCGAGGGGTTGTTGATTTTGTGCGTTTTGGTGCTCAACCGAAAGAAGTCCAAGGTGACTTAGTCTTTGAATTGATGCAGCTAGAAAAATGCTGTAATGAAAATACCGCTTCTGAGTGTATGCCAAAACCAGGTGATCAAATCCGAGTTAAGAGCGGTCAGTTTGCTGGTATAGATGCTATCTTCCAAGAGCAAGATGGTGAGAAACGCTCAATCATGTTAGTGCAGATGATCACTAAACGAGTGCCTGTCAGTATTGATAACAGCGATTTAGACTTGAAATAGCTAATGTGTAAAAACAAAAAAAGAGGTGCTTTGGCACCTCTTTTTTAATCTTGCTGGTAATCACCAGCAGTGGGACGCTGTTTAGCGAGCTTAGCAAAACAACGATGGTTACCGATTAGGAGTAGGGCATGACACCCTACTTAGTCGCTTAGTAAGCGTCGTTATGGACGGTTTGCACCGCACGACCTGACGGGTCTACACAGTTTTGGAATGACTCATCCCATTCAATCGCTTTCGCTGATGAACAAGCTACTGAAGGACCACCTGGCACACACTCAGCCGCTGAAGGTAGTGGGAACAGCTCTTCAAAGATTTCTCGGTACACGTAACCTTCTTTTGTGGTTGGCGTGTTGTATGGGAAGCGGTATTGAGCCGTTTCCATCTGCTGATCCGTCACTTTTTGCTCTGCGACTTCTTTCAACGTATCAATCCAGCTGTAACCTACGCCATCAGAGAACTGCTCTTTTTGACGCCATGCGATCGACTCTGGCAAGTAATGCTCAAAACACTCGCGTAGAATGTGTTTTTCCATTTTGCCGTTGCCACACATCTTATCTGCTGGGTTTAGGCGCATTGCAACGTCGATAAACTCTTTATCAAGGAACGGTACTCGGCCTTCAACCCCCCATGCCGCTAGCGATTTGTTTGCGCGCGCGCAGTCAAACATGTTCAGAGCAAGCAGCTTACGTACCGTTTCTTCGTGGAACTCTTTCGCGTTTGGTGCTTTGTGGAAATATAGGTAACCACCAAAGATCTCATCTGCACCTTCACCAGAAAGTACCATCTTAATGCCCATCGCTTTGATCTTACGACCCATTAAGAACATAGGTGTGGATGCGCGGATGGTGGTCACATCGTACGTTTCGATGTGGTAAATCACGTCGCGAATCGCGTCGAGACCTTCTTGAATTGTATAAGTCATTTCATGGTGAACGGTACCGATTTGGTCGGCAACTTCGCGAGCGGCTTTCAGGTCAGGCGCGCCTTCTAGGCCAACAGCAAAAGAGTGCAGTTGTGGCCACCAAGCTTCAGACTTTTCATCGTCTTCAATTCGCATTGCAGCAAAACGTTTAGCCACAGCAGAGGTGATGGATGAATCTAAACCACCTGATAGTAAAACACCGTATGGAACATCCGTCATTAGTTGGCGTTTAACCGCTGCTTCTAGCGCTTCAGTCAGTTCTTCTTTGCTGGTGGTGTTACCTTGAACGGCAGCGTATTCGTTCCAGTCACGAACATAGTAACGCGTTGGCTCGGCATCTTTTGAGCTGTAGTAGCTACCAGGAGGGAACTCGCTCACTGTTTTACATACTGGAACAAGTGCCTTCATCTCTGATGCAACATAGTAGTTGCCATGCTCATCATGACCTTGATAAAGAGGGATAATACCAATGTGGTCGCGACCGACTAAGTATTCGTCTTTTTCTTCATCGTACAGAACAAAAGCGAAAATACCGTTTAGTTCTTCAAGGAGATCTGCACCCATATCTTGGTACAGTGCAAGAATGACTTCACAGTCTGAATCGGTTTGAAACTCGTATTTTCCTTCGTAACGAGCACGAATTTCTTTATGGTTGTAGATTTCACCATTGACTGCAAGGATGAGCTTTTTATCAGGGCTGTATAGCGGTTGTGCACCACTATTTAGACCAACAATCGCCAAGCGCTCATGCGCTAAAATAGCGCGCTCTGAAGAGTAAATCCCAGACCAGTCAGGGCCACGATGACGAAGTTTTTTCGACATTTCTAATGCGATAGGGCGCAATGCGGCTGCATCGCTTTTAATGTCTAAAATGCCAAATACTGAACACATACTACATCCTTACTAAACTAAATAATTTCTAATCGGTATGGCTTCAATTTGCCATTACTAGTAAAAAAAGCAACGTTTTGTGATTATAAAAATGATAAAAAGCCTTGTTGTGTAAATATTATTTAATTTAATGGCTCGTTTGGTGAATGAAATCAAGGTTTGGTATAAAAACCATACAAAAAAGCCTTTCTATTGATAGAAAGGCTTTTAAAAATATTAATATGGTTGCTTATTTTATTGGTGTGAACTGAGGTTCGAGTTGTTTACACACATGTCGAGCAAAACCGCTACCTGCTTCACTGTATATATTGAATGCGGCGTCAACTCCGCTTTCCAGCAAACCTTCCAACTGATCTGGGTACTCGGCGATAGCAGCTATTTGCCCTTTATATTTTCTGCGTTTAAGCTGCTCAAGTGCGGTTTGGTTACCTTGATGATGAGGCATAGCAAGCAGCACCAGTTTGACATGACCTGTATCTAAAATTCGTTCCCAAAAATCTGGGTCTGTGGCATCGCCAGCGATCACGTTTCTTCCCTCTGAACGGTGCTGATGTGCTGCATCTTCACGAATTTCTATGCCTAGTGAAATTTTGCCATAGCGCGCACGTAATTCATCATAGGCCCCAGTCCCGATGCGCCCCATGCCTAAGATCAATACCTGGGCATGCCCAGGGTTAATGAGTTGGTCACGCTGGTTAAGCTTTTCTGCGGCTGTCTCTTGCAGCCACTTGCCGGAGTGTTGATAAATTTTGTGGCTAAGGCGGTTAAGTGGCGCAGAAATAATAAAGGACACGGACACCGCAACCGCAATCGCAGCGAGCATATCGCTTGGCATCCAGCCCATTTTATAGGCCAACCCTGCGACTATAAGGCCAAACTCACTGTAGTTGAACAGCGATAAAGAAGCGAGCAAAGAGGTACGTACTCGAAACTTAAAGTGATTAATCGTGACGAAGTACAAGAGCCCTTTTATTGGCAACAGTAAGATAAATAGTAGGGCGAGTACGACGCCATTGACGCTCAATGAAGCGGACAAGCCAATGTTTAAAAAGAAGCAGACTAAGAACAGCTCCTTCATATTGAATAGCGATTTGGATAGCTCTGAAGCTTTAGAGTGGCCAGCGAGTAGCATGCCTAAAATCAGCGCGCCCAAGTCTGGTTTCATTCCGACCAGTTCGAATAGCCCTGCCCCAACAACAAGCGCGAAGAAAATACCGAATAGCACCAGCATTTCGCCGTGGCCAACTTTATCTAACAGTTTATAGAATAGTGGACGAAGGAAAGGCAATGCGAACAAACCAATGGCATACCATTCTGGGACTTTTCCGGTTGAAGCAGTCAGGAATACCACGGCAAAAATATCTTGCATAACCAAGATACCGATCGCGAGTGTGCCGTAGGTCGCGTTCATTTCCCCTTTTTCTTGCAATGCTTTTACGGCAAAAACGGTACTGGAGAACGATAGTGCAAAAGCTAAAAGTAGGATTTGACCGCTATCCATACTGGCGAGCGAAGTTAAGCCCAGTAGTTTTAAACCTGATAGCGCTAGTGCAAAAAAAGCGGTAGACAGTATGTTGTGGGCGGTCGCTCCTCCCCATATTTCTTTGGACAGTAGCGTTTTGACATCAAGCTTGAGTCCGATCGTGAATAGAAGAAGAGTGACACCAAGATCTGCAAGAGTGACGATAACGTCATTGCTTTGATAGCCAAATGCATGCAAACCAAATCCTGCCAGTAGAAAACCAACGAGGGGAGGGAGGCTACATTTAAGCGCAATAAAGCCAGCTAAAAAAGCTGTTGTAATTAGAATAATTTCCATACTGTTGAGCTGTATTCCTGATATACAAAAACGGGCTGTGAAAACACAGCCCGAGATTGTAACTCAATTAGTTGTATAAACTTAGTCTTCAAGTAACTTTTGTAACAAAACTCCGTTTAGCATTGCGCGTTTAATCATCGCAAATGCGCCCATCGTTGGCTGCTTATCAATGTGTGAAGCCACGATAGGAAGGTCGTTATGGAAAGTTTTGAGAGATTGATTTTCGACATTACGTTGAATTGCAGGGAAGACAATATCTTGTGCGGCAGTAATGTCGCCCGCAATGACAATTTTCTGAGGGTTAAACAAGTTAACGGTAATTGCAATCGCTTTACCTAACTGGTTACCCACTCGCACTAAACTCTGCTTTGCAAGTTCGTCACCATCCATTGCATGCTGACACACAGCTTCAATCGTGATGTTTTCAAGGTCAGTCAAGCTTGACTCATAGCCTTGAGCAATCAATTGTTTTACTCGTTGGATAATAGCTGGGTTCGCTGCTACGGTTTCTAAGCAACCAAAGTTCCCACATTGGCACTGTTCACCAAGCGGATCGATTTGGATATGACCAATTTCACCGACGTTGCGGTTAAAGCCCAGAAAAACCTGGCCGTTAACGATAATACCTGCGCCGGTACCGCGGTGAACGCTAACTAAAATGGAGTCCTGACAGTCTTGGCTTGCCCCAAAGTAGTGCTCCGCTAACGCCATGCCACGTACGTCATTCCCAACAAAGCATGCGGTATTAAACTTCTCTCCAACAATTTCACCCAACGCTAGATTATCGATATCGGTATTCGGCATGTACTCAACTACGCCTGTTGTTGGGTTAACAAGGCCCGGTAGCGTAATACCAATTGCGATGAGCTGATCAATTTTGTCTTCGCAACGGTTTACGAAGTCTTTAAGTAAATCGATAAGCCCAGCGATCAAGTCAGCTTGGTTGGTGTAATGCAGTTCGTGCTGATCTTCCGCAAGTGCAGTGCCACCTAAATCGTACAAACAAAATTGTACGTAATCTCGACCTAAACGAACCGCAATAGAGTGGAAGGGTTTGACTTCGGTGGTCAGAGAGATTGCACGACGACCACCAGTTGAAGCTTGCTGGGCGACCTCTTTAATAAGGCCGCGCTCTAAAAGTTGGCGGGTTATTTTGGTAACACTAGCAGGTGCGAGCTGGCTCACATCTGCGACTTGAATACGGGAGATAGGACCTTGCTGATCAATCAGCCTATATACCGCAGCGCTGTTAAGCTGTTTTACTAAATCTACATTACCAATCTGTCCGCCATTCATGCTTAATTTTGCTCGTATTGTCCGTTAACAACCGTCGCTTTTACTTTGAAGTCACGATCGAAAATGGTTAGGTTTGCAACCATCCCTTTTCGAACTCGGCCAAGGCGATCCTCAACACCAATTGCAGTTGCTGGGTATAACGTGGCCATTCGTAGAGCTTCGTCTAAAGCGATCCCCGCGTGCTCAACTGAATTCTGAACTGCTTCTATCATTGTCAAAGCTGAGCCGCCTAGTGTGCCGTTTTCATCAACACACTTACCATCTCGGTAATATACTTTCTTACCGACAAAAATAAAGTGATCAATGTTAGCACCTGCTGGAGCTGTGGCATCCGTCACCAAAACAAGCTTTTCACCTTTGATTTTATGAGCAATTCGGATGTTTGCGTAGTCTACGTGGAAACCATCAGCAATAATGCCAGCATAAACGTCAGGCGTATCATAAATTGCACCAACAACTCCAGGTTCACGACCAACCATAGGTGTCATCGCATTAAATAGGTGTGTGGCAAAAGTAATACCTGCTTCAAAGCCTTTACGCGCTTCGGCGTAGGTCGCATTTGTATGACCAATAGAAACTACGATGCCGGCTGCTTTTAATCGTGCAATATGCTCTGGATCGTTTTGCTCTGGTGCAAGCGTTACTTTAGCGATGATATCGGCGTTTGCGCAGATCAGATCAATCATGCTTTCATCTGACGGGCGAATAAAATCGACGTTGTGGATACCTTTTTTCGCGACGTTAAGATAAGGGCCTTCTAGGTGTAGACCAAGTGATTGGTTTTGATATTGGTTATGATATTCACGAGCGGCAGAAATTGCAGTTCGCATATCTTCGTCTGATGAAGTAATGAGCGTTGGTAAGAAGCTAGTACAGCCGGACTTGAGGTTTGCTTCGTGCATGATTTGCATGGTTTCCGGTGTGATTGCATCGTTTAGCATTACACCGCCACAGCCATTCAGTTGCAGGTCGATAAAGCCCGGACTTAGGTTTGCGCCTGCGAGGTCTTTCACTTCGATGCCCTGAGGTAGCTCTGCAACCGGCACAATAGATTGAATAAGGTCGTTTTCGATGATGACCGCATGATCGGTAAGAACATCACTACCGGTATAAATTTTACAGTTACTTAGCGCGTACATAGTCAGCTAGTCCTTATAGATGAGAATTCAATTTCTATATCGTTACCTAAGTGGAGACTGCTTTAGTCATATGGGTACTTAGTTTGTATCACTGAATTAGATAACGAGTCACATACAGCAAGTCGCGTTTTATCGATGTTATTGTCATAGTAACTAACTGAAAAGTAATAATTGTATGGTTTTTTATGATTCTTTTTCAGAGCAAAGTTACAGTGATTTACCCGCCTAGATACCAAAATAACACTGATTCTGCCTTGCATAAAGTGCGAGAATATTATCTTTAAAACGTCATTTTTTCGTATAATAAAATAAGTTTTATGATCTCGCTAGCAAAAACCTTCCGAAAGGGCAAATTGTGGTGATTATGATCACAAACGGTGAGCTTTTAATTTGCGGAGCAAAATTAATGTCATAAACTGAGGATGACTAAATTGGACGACTGAAATAAGTCATTCAACATAACATCTAATCCTATAGGGGGAACTTAAGGTGAATATTCTCGGATACGCGCAGAAGTTAGGTAAAGCTCTTATGCTTCCTATTGCGACTTTGCCAATCGCAGGCTTGTTACTGCGCTTGGGCCAGCCGGATGTTTTTGACATCGCATTTATGGCACAAGCAGGTAACTCAATCTTTTCTAACCTTCCATTGTTGTTTGGCCTTGGTATTGCGATCGGTCTATCTAAAGACGGTCAAGGTGCAGCTGGCCTTGCTGGTGCAGTTGCGTACTTTGTACTGACAGCGACAGCGTCAACAATTGATGCATCAGTAAACATGTCGTTCTTTGGTGGTATCATCGCAGGTATTATTGCTGGCCACTCTTACAACGCTTTCCATGCTACACGTCTTCCTGAGTGGCTTGCTTTCTTCTCTGGTAAACGTTTAGTGCCGATTATGGCAGGTCTATTCGCTTTAGTTGCTGGTGCAGTTGGTGGCATTGTATGGCCAACAATTCAAGGTGGTCTAGATGCGCTTGCTCATGGCATCTCAACTTCTGGCGCTATTGGTCAGTTTATCTACGGTACACTGAACCGAGCCCTTATTCCTGTAGGTCTACACCACGTACTTAACTCATTCTTCTGGTTTGGCATGGGGTCTTGTCAAGAAGTGCTAGTAACTGGTGCAAATGCTGCGGGTCAAGCGCTTCCTGCTCTACAACAACTGTGTGTTGACCCTGCGCTAGCGAAAACGCTTGTGGCTGGTCAAACTCATACATTTGAATTCGCTAACTCTGTCACTCCTGAAATCACTGCAACAGTGAAGGAAGTAACTGAAACAGTTAAATCTGGTGACCTACACCGTTTCTTCGGCGGCGATAAGAGCGCTGGTGTGTTCATGAACGGTTTCTTCCCAGTAATGATGTTCGGTCTACCTGGTGCGGCGCTTGCTATGTACCTAGCGGCTCCTGCTGAGAAACGCAGCCAAGTTGGTGGTGCATTGTTCTCTGTTGCATTCTGTTCATTCCTAACTGGTATCACAGAGCCTCTAGAGTTCATGTTCGTATTCCTAGCGCCTGCACTATACGCGATTCACGCAGTGTTCACTGGTCTGTCGCTTGTTGTTGCGAACATGCTTGGTACGCTACACGGCTTCACATTCTCAGCTGGTCTAATTGACTACTTGTTGAACTACGGTCTAGCAACTAAACCGCTACTACTTGGTGCAGTTGGTCTTGGCTTTGGTGCTCTATACTTCTTCACATTCAGCTTCGCAATCCGCGCATTCAACTTGAAATCGCCTGGTCGTGAAGATGACGACAGCGAAGCAGCAGCGCCTGCTGGTGAGAAGAAAAGTGGTGACCTAGCTCGCCAATACTTAAAAGCACTTGGCGGTCATGACAACCTAACTTCAATCGACGCATGTATCACTCGACTACGCTTGACGCTAAAAGATCGTTCAGTCGCTGATGAGGAAGTACTGAAGAAATTGGGTGCGAAAGGTGTGGTTAAACTTGGTGAAAACAACCTTCAAGTTATCCTTGGCCCTCTAGCTGAAATCGTTGCTGGCGAAATGAAAGCAATCGGTGCTAATGAAGACCTATCGAATGTAAAATTGCCTTAATTACATCGAACTGATATCTGACTAAAGACCTCCCTCGGGAGGTTCTTTTTTTGTTTTGGCACTTTGAATCTGCTGTGCTTTCGCACTAACTCGATAAATATTGTCGTTTTAGCGCGAGTTCTTGTTGTCTAATTGCTTAGAATTGTGGATCATTAGAAACAATGTACTCTGCAAAACCATACTTGGATGCAGAGTTCCGTTTTCTCTGACAATACTAATATTTTTGAGGTGCTATAGATGAGTGAAGCTGATGCTCGTCCATCAAACTTTATTCGCCAGATCATTGATAAAGATCTAGCGGATGGTAAACACACTAGCGTGCATACTCGATTCCCGCCGGAGCCAAATGGCTACCTGCATATCGGTCATGCTAAGTCTATCTGTTTGAACTTCGGTATTGCTCAGGACTACCAGGGTCAATGTAATCTACGTTTCGACGATACGAACCCTGAAAAAGAAGACATCGAATACGTTGAGTCTATCAAGAAAGATGTAAACTGGTTGGGCTTTGAGTGGAGTGGTGAAGTATGTTACTCATCAAACTACTTCGATAAGCTTTACGAATATGCAATTGAATTGATTAACAAAGGCTTAGCGTATGTAGATGAGCTAAGTCCAGAGCAGATTCGTGAATACCGTGGCACGCTAAAGGCGCCAGGTAAACCAAGCCCATACCGTGACCGTTCTGTTGAAGAGAACTTAGCGTTATTTGAAAAAATGCGCGCTGGTGAATTTGAAGAAGGTAAAGCGTGTCTTCGTGCCAAGATTGACATGGGTTCTTCATTCATGGTTATGCGCGATCCAGTTTTATACCGTGTGCGTTTTGCTACGCACCACCAAACTGGTGATAAGTGGTGCATTTACCCAATGTACGACTTCACGCACTGTATCTCTGATGCATTAGAAGGCATTACACACTCTATCTGTACGCTTGAGTTTATGGATAACCGTCGTCTGTACGACTGGGTTCTGGACAACATCACGATCGAAAGCCGTCCACATCAGTACGAGTTTAGTCGCCTAAACCTTGAATACACGGTGATGTCTAAGCGTAAGCTTAATCAACTCGTCACTGAAAAACTGGTTAACGGTTGGGATGACCCACGTATGCCAACAGTCTCAGGTCTGCGTCGTCGTGGCTTCACGCCAGCATCTATCCGTGAGTTCTGTAAGCGTATTGGTGTAACGAAGCAAGAAAATATGATCGAGTTTAGCTCATTAGAATCTTGTATTCGTGATGACCTAAACGAGAACGCTCCGCGTGCAATGGCTGTGCTGGATCCTGTTAAAGTTGTTATCGAAAACTTTGAAGAAGGTGCAGTAGAAAACTTGACGGTTGCTAATCACCCAAACAAACCAGAGATGGGTGTGCGTGAAGTACCATTCACTCGTGAGTTGTGGATTGAGCGTGAAGACTTCCGTGAAGAGGCGAACAAAAAGTACAAGCGTTTAGTGCTAGGTAAAGAAGTTCGCTTACGTGGTGCTTACGTGATCAAAGCAGAGCGCGTTGAAAAAGATGCCGAAGGCAACATCACGACTATCTTCTGTTCTTACGATGCAGACACACTAGGTAAGAACCCGGCTGATGGCCGTAAAGTAAAAGGTGTGATTCATTGGGTATCAGCTGATAAAGCATTACCAGCGGAAATCCGTCTGTACGATCGTCTATTTACGGTTCCAAACCCGGGTGCAGCAGAAGACTTTGCTTCTACAATCAACCCTGAATCATTAGTTGTGATCAATGGTTTTGTAGAGCCTAGCTTAGCGTCAGCAGTAGCAGAAAAAGGCTACCAGTTTGAGCGTATGGGTTACTTCTGCGCAGACTCGAAAGATTCTTCAGCAGATAAACTAGTATTCAACCGCACGGTTGGTCTACGTGATACTTGGGCAAAAATTGAGAACCAATAATCTCGATTAATGCAAAAGCCGATAAAAATGCCAGCAAATGCTGGCATTTTTTTATTTCTCATTATCGTAATGCGGCGGTTATAGGTAGTGTAGGGAGTTGCTTAAGAACGAGGGACGTTTGATAAATGTTCGGTTTGGAGGTAAAACAATGATGTTTATTAAGGTTTGAATTGGTAAGTCTAATCGACGCTTTACAAAAGTTGGTACGGCAATTCAGCTATTGAAAGATATCGCCCTCAGAAACAAAAAACGCCAGCATGAGCTGACGTTTATTTTAAATCAACAAACCGTTATTTTTTTGGTTTGTGTGCATCTGGATTGTCTTTACAACCACCATCACTGCACTTGCCGTACAAGTATAAGCTGTGGTTTGTTAGCGTGACATTGTACTTAGCTGCAATCTCTTTTTGACGTTCTTCAATAAGATCGTCAGAAAATTCAATTACCTCACCACAGTCTAGGCACACTAGATGGTCGTGGTGATGTTGAGTCGATAATTCGAAGACTGACTTACCACCTTCAAAGTGGTGACGAGTTACAATACCAGCATCATCGAATTGGTTTAGAACTCGGTAAACAGTTGCTAGGCCAATCTCTTCACCTAGATCAATCAACTTTTTGTACAAATCTTCAGCACTGATGTGCTGGCAGTCTGGCTGCTGAAGTACTTCTAGAATTTTTAGCCTTGGAAGGGTTACTTTTAAACCCGCATCCTTCAGCGCCTGATTATTATCTGACATATACTTTCCCGTTGGATCATCTGCAGCGATTTAACAGAATTCAATCTTCCTACCATTATAGGATAAGCGCTCAGAACATTAAACCACGAACTTCAAAGGGTTAATAGAATCTTTTTGTAAATTAGAAACAGGTCGATTATATTACAGATCTGACCAGTTACAACTTTGTAACATTGAGCTTAGAGAGGGCACGGACTGCGATGAATAAGCGACTTGCGAAGATATACAAACCAGGAATTGTAAAATTCGCACTCAATATTTGGCCACCTTTTTGGGGCGCTGGTATTAAAATCTTACATATTTCTGAAGACTTTCGTACCGTGAAGGTGCGTTTGAAACTTCGCTGGTGGAATAAAAACGCCAATCGTACTCAGTATGGTGGCAGTATTTTCTCTTTAACTGATCCCATTTACTCGTTGATGCTGATGGGGATTCTACGCGAGGAGTATTACGTGTGGGATAAAGAGGCGAGTATTAACTTTATTAAGCCAGGGCAAAGTGATTTATATGCAGAATTCGAAGTTACTGAAGGGATGCTAGAAAACATTTATCAAATGACACGGAATGGGGAAAAGTGTTTTCCTGAATTTATTACCCATGTAAAAGATAAACAGGGGAACGTGGTTTCAGAGGTTCAACGCAAGCTTTATGTAAGAAAGAAACCTCAGTATCGTGAAGAGGAAGTGCTCACCGATGCTTTGTGAAAATATACAAAAAGACCTCCAATCGGAGGTCTTTGCATAATTCGATTTATTTAGCCTTCAAGCTCAGCTAAACACATTTCTTCGTAAATCTGTTTAACCCAGTTCTCAACACGCTCGTCAGTCAGTTCCGGTTGACGGTCTTCATCGATACATAGACCTACGAATTGGCTGTCGTCGCCTTCAACAAGTGCTTTAGACGCTTCAAATTCGTAGCCTTCTGTTGAAGTATGGCCAAGAATTGTGCCGCCTTTAGACTCAACGATATCACGTACCGTGCCCATCGCGTCACAGAAATATTCTGCGTAGTCCTCTTGGTCGCCACAGCCAAAGATAGCCACTAGCTTAGTAGAGAAGTCGATTTGCTCAAGTTCAGGGAAGAAGTCATCCCAATCACATTGTGCTTCACCGTAGTACCAAGTTGGGATACCTAGAAGAAGAAGATCGAAGTTATCAATGTCTTCTTTGCTGCTTTTCGCGATGTCTTGAACGTGAACTAGATGCTTACCTAGTTGCTTTTGAATCATCTTTGCAACGGCTTCAGTATTACCTGTGTCGCTACCGAAGAAGATACCTACACTTGCCATAGAGTCTATACCTTTACATTGTTTGTTATTGGCGATGGTACTAAGGGTTTAACCTAACCCAGAGCCTTCCCAAGTTAGCTGAATTACACCTTTTGCAATAAAGCCAGCACAGCCTAGGAAAAGGACTAACCATACAATACGACGACCAAAAACAGGTACATTGCCTTGCTTTAGCACATCTTTTATCGCCATCCCGATGAAAAAGAAGATAGCAGCAAAAAGAAGATCGAGCCCAATAGACTCGAGCATATCCATATAGTCGTAAAGCATTTTAGTCCTTCATGCCGAAAAATCTTGGGCGCACTATACCACTGTTAAACGGTAAAGTTAATGCACTACAAGAAGGGTTATTTCAATAATCTATTGTTGCTTTTCGAATTTGTTAACTCGAAATGTATTTCCGAATGACTCTCATTACTTCAGCCGGTTTTTCGGCGTGAAGCCAGTGGCCAGTATTAGCGATAATATGTGCTTTTGCTTGTTTGAACTGTTTTTGCACCGCAGGTTGGTGCTCTGGCATTAAGTAATCGGAATCACCACCTTTAACAAACAGAGTGGGTATGTCTGTTGGGGCAATTTCCTGCCAGCCGATAATTTGTGCGTAATTCTCAAAAAGGCTCGGTACGTTAAACCGCCAGTCCATTTTATCGCCATTTTTGTATAGTGACTTAGAGAGAAATTGTCTTACACCGTCGATCTCAACATGTTGAGCTAGGATATCCATCGCTTGTTGACGGCTTGCTGGCTTTTCGTTAATTACGGCGTGTAAACCATTAAACACATTGTCGTGACGGTTTGCTGTGTAGGCGACAGGTGCCATGTCGAGCACAACCAACTGTTTGACGAGCTCTGGAGCAATGTCCACCAGTGTCATCGCGACCTTTCCACCCATTGAATGCCCAATAATAATAGATGGATCAACATTTAAGTGTTGTAGGAGTTGTGCCACATCTTTTGCCATGTCGGCGTAATTATGAATGTTTGAGTGAAAAGAGAGGCCGTGATTTCTCAGATCAATACTGATCACCGTGTGATCTTTAATAAGATCGCGGGCTAGTAGACCCAGATTACTTAAACTACCAAACAATCCGTGAATCAAAACAACTGTTTGGCCTTGGCCTTCCTGCTTATAGTTGAGTAATGCTGACATTTTATCTTATTCGTGATGGGTTTAACGTGGAGTATCCGAGAGGATCTCGTTATAATCCCCCAGAGTTTAAACATTGAGAATGTGAAAAGCGAATGAAAACAATTGAGGTTGATGAGGATCTATACCGTTACATTGCTAGCCAAACTAAGCATATCGGTGAAAGCGCCTCGGATATTTTGCGACGCCTTTTAAACCTTGATGGTCAGTTGCAGGAAGCTGAAGCCGCGCCTGTAGTAGAGAAGCCACAAGGGATTGTAGTAAGTAAAGATGCGGGTAAAACGGAATCTGTTGATGTAGTGAAAGAAATGCGTTCGCTGCTTATTTCTGATGAGTTTGCCGGTCTAAAAAAAGCGATTGATCGCTTTATGTTAGTACTATCGACCTTACATAAATTAAATCCAGAAGGTTTCGCGCAGGCTACGAATGTAAAGGGACGCAAACGCGTGTACTTTGCAGATAATGAAGAAACCTTGTTGGCAAATGGCAACACGACCAAGCCAAAAGCCATTCCTGGCACACCGTTTTGGGTTATCACGAACAACAATACCAGTCGTAAAAGACAGATGGTTGAACAAGTGATGACACACATGGGGTACCAACCTGACTTAATAGAAAAAGTAACAGGTTCAATCTAAGAAACCTGATAGAAGCCTCATAATGTGTCGCAGTTAGCGGATATTATGAGGCTTTTTTAATTTTATTTGTATTTAAAGAAAGGATGTCAAACATGGCTATGCACCCTCGTGCTGGGCAAAAAGCGCAGCAGGAAGATCTTCATAATATTCCGGCACTTGTTGCCAATTACTTCTTGCTTCAACCTGATGCTAAGAACCCCGATCACAAGGTTCAATTCGGCACATCAGGTCACCGTGGTACCGCTGATAAGCATACATTTAACGAAAACCACATTTTGGCTATTGCTCAAGCGGTTGCAGAAGTTCGTGCCCAGCAAGGGACCACAGGTCCTTTGTTTGTCGGTAAAGACACGCATGCTTTGTCTGAACCTGCATTTTCTAGCGTGATTGAAGTTTTGATTGCGAATGGCGTAAAAGTCATCGTACAGCAGGATAACGGCTACACGCCAACACCAGGTATCTCGCACGCAATTCTGACTTACAACATCAAGCACGATGAAAAAGCAGACGGTATTGTGATTACACCATCTCATAACCCACCACAAGACGGTGGTATCAAATACAATCCGACTCATGGTGGTCCGGCAGAAGCTGAGTTGACTCAAGCGATCGAAGATCGTGCGAACGCACTGATTGCTGAGGGGCTGCAAGGTGTTAAACGCCTACCACTGGCAAAGGCGAAAGCATCGGATCTGTTTGTGGAGATGGACTTGGTTAAACCCTATATCGATGATCTGGTGAACGTTATCGATATGGAAGCAATCCAAAAAGCAAATCTGAAGATTGGTGTAGATCCATTGGGTGGCAGCGGCATCGATTACTGGCGTCAAATTGGTCAGGCATACAACCTAGACCTAACGCTAGTAAGTGAAGCGATTGATCCTTCTTTCCAATTCATGTCTCTCGATAAAGACGGCGTTGTACGTATGGACTGTTCTTCTCCTTACGCAATGGCGGGTCTATTGGCATTGAAAGATGAGTACGATCTAGCATTTGGTAACGATCCTGACTACGACCGTCACGGTATCGTTACGCCAAAAGGTTTGATGAACCCGAATCACTTCTTAGCCGTGTGTATCGACTACCTATACCGCCATCGTGACGCATGGGGTAAAGATGTAGCGGTTGGTAAAACACTAGTATCAAGTGCACTGATTGACCGTGTTGTTGCGGATCTAGGTCGTGAGCTATGTGAAGTACCAGTAGGCTTTAAATGGTTTGTTGATGGTCTGTACACTGGTAAATTCGGCTTCGGTGGCGAAGAAAGTGCCGGGGCATCTTTTCTTCGTAAAGATGGTACGCCTTGGTCAACAGACAAAGACGGCATCTTGTTATGTCTTCTAGCGGCAGAGATCACTGCGGTAACGGGTAAGAACCCACAAGACTACTATGAAGAGCTAGCGGCGAAACACGGTGAGTCGAAATACAACCGTATTCAAGCTGTAGCGAATGGCCCTCAAAAAGACGTACTGAAGAAGTTGTCACCAGAAATGGTCGCGGCTGAAACACTAGCGGGTGATGCTATCACTGCTCGTCTAACGCATGCGCCTGGTAATGGTGCTGCAATCGGTGGTCTAAAAGTAACGACTGCCAACGGCTGGTTTGCTGCTCGTCCATCAGGCACAGAGGACATCTACAAGATTTACTGTGAAAGCTTCAAAGGTGAAGAACACCTAAAACAAATCGAAGCAGAAGCACAAGAGATCGTTAATCAAGTGTTTGCAGCTGCCGGCCTGTAAACCATTCAATAGTCGATTTAGAAAACAAAGGGTTGATGTGCAAGCATCAACCCTTTTGCGTTTTAAGATTCCTGAACTGAGTTGTTGCCGGGCCAGGAATCCGGTACCACAAACCAGAATTGACCGTCCTCCGTTTGTGCATGTACAAATCGGTCCGAAGGCTTTTCAATGGGTTGAGAGAAATCGTCCGTACCAATCGCCCAGCATGGTTTGTGTAAATGATAAAGTGGCTTACCGATTAACTCCCATTGGCTCTGGTAGCACCAGTAACCACTAATCTGACTTGGATTTAGTTCATAACCCAAGCACTCGCTAGGATTTGGCTCTGGAGTAAACGGATTAATATAGAGTCGTCCTTGCATCAATAGACGTTCTTGTGGAGCGTCGTTTAACGGAATTATTTTTTGAAATTCCGGGCGATCGCTCATTTTCAACTGATGAGTAAGCATTCTATTCAGTTTTGTATGCAGCTGGTCGTGAGCATTCGGACCATACCAAACGCCGTTATAAAGAAGATAAAACTTAATCGCTACTTCCCAGTGTTCTATTTGATTTGATTCTGTATTCCGCAACACCAAGTCGATAGCACCAATGGTCTTACCTTCGATGTCGTTTAACTGAACCTCTTCCGCGATAACCTGATATCGTTCTGAACTAGAGAGAACTGCAGTGCATAAGTGCTGATATAAAAAGCCCAATCTTGGATTACCATTGTATTGCTCAGTGTTCTTTAAAGGCGTTACCGTAAGATCCTCTAAGGTTGCAAACGGAGGGCGTAACTTGAAAAGAGGAGGTGAAGTGGCGATCCATTGGTAAAAGCTTTGCAGTTGGTTCATCCGTATCCCTATATGTATGGTGAGGCGACAAGCTTTGTTATTGTAACTAAATTTGCTTTTGAGGGTAGGGTGGCTAGCATCGATATTAAGGTTCGAGATACACTTTAAGTACCTAAATGATATCAAGGTGCCAGATGTCAAAACGTTGTTGTATCAACTAGGTTGCACACTCTCGGTCTGATTTCATCGAGAGGTTATTTAGGTTTACATGCGCTAGAAATTGGAAGTAATAATGAATAACTTAAAGCTAGAACAGATTCTTAATGACAAACTGTCACCGCAGTTAATTAAAGATTACGCACCAAACGGGTTACAGGTAGAAGGGACGCCAGCCGTAAAGCGTATTATCACTGGCGTAACTGCCTCTCAAGCCTTAATCGATAAAGCGATTGAGCTTAATGCAGACGCATTACTCGTTCATCACGGTTATTTTTGGAAAGGTGAACCTGAGCCAATTCGTGGTATGAAAGGTAAACGAATTCGTAGTCTGATCAAAAACGATATCAACTTATATGGTTATCACCTTCCTCTGGATATTCACCCAGAGCTAGGCAACAACGCCGAATTAGCTCGCTTACTTGAAATCGAAGTAGAAGGTGGACTTGAAGGACATCCTCAATCAGTAGCCATGTTTGGACGCTTGAAAAAACCGATGTCTGGTGCTGAGTTTGCGAGCAAGATCAATCAAGTTCTTGATAGACAACCACTGCATATTGCGCCAGAGAATACCGATAAGATGATTGAGACGGTCGGTTGGTGCACTGGTGGAGGGCAGGATTTTATTGAACTTGCTGTACAACACGGGCTGGATGCATTTATCTCTGGCGAAATTTCAGAGCGTACCACTTATACCGCTCGTGAAATGGACATTCATTACTTTGCTGCAGGTCATCATGCTACTGAGCGTTATGGTGTTCAGGCTTTAGGCAAATGGCTAGCGGATGAATACGGCCTACATGTCGAGTTTATCGATATTGATAATCCGGTTTAGTGTTCGCTATTCATAACGTGAAATGCTGAAAAGAAAAAAGGGTTGAGACAAAATCTCAACCCTTTTGTTTGTTTATCTTCTAACTAAAAAGATCATTCACGTTCGTGAAGTGGAGAAAACTCACGCTGTGTCTCACCAGTGTATAGCTGACGAGGACGACCGATGCGGTTCAGTGGATCGCTGTGCATTTCGTTCCAGTGAGCAATCCAGCCGATGGTACGAGAAATCGCGAAGATAACCGTAAACATAGAAACTGGAATACCAATTGCTTTAAGAATGATACCTGAGTAGAAGTCTACGTTCGGGTACAGCTTCTTAGAAACGAAGTACTCATCAGAAAGCGCAATGCGCTCAAGTTCCATTGCTACATCTAGTAGAGGGTCTTGAATGTTTAGCTCTTTGAGAACTTCATGACACGTTTCGCGCATTACTGTCGCACGTGGATCGTAGTTTTTATAAACGCGGTGACCAAAGCCCATTAAGCGGAATGGGTCATCTTTGTCTTTCGCGCGGTCTACATACTCAGGGATGTTATCGACGCTGCCAATCTCTTCTAGCATTCTCAAGCACGCTTCGTTTGCACCACCGTGAGCAGGTCCCCAAAGTGATGCAATACCAGCGGCAATACATGCAAATGGGTTAGCACCAGAAGAGCCAGCTAGACGTACAGTTGACGTCGACGCATTCTGTTCGTGATCCGCGTGTAGCGTGAAGATTTTGTCCATCGCACGAGCAACGACAGGGTTTACTTCATACTCTTCGCAAGGGTTTGCGAACATCATGTGTAGGAAGTTTTCTGCGTAGCTCAAATCGTTGCGTGGATAGATAAATGGCTGACCGATAGAGTATTTGTAACACATTGCAGCCAGTGTCGGCATCTTCGATAGCAGACGGTACGCCGCGATCTCACGGTGCTCGTCGTTGTTGATGTCAAGAGAGTCGTGGTAGAAGGCTGCAAGTGCACCGACTACACCACACATTACTGCCATTGGGTGAGCATCACGTCGGAAGCCATGGAAAAAGCTTGCGATTTGTTCGTGGACCATAGTATGGCGAGTAACGGTCGTTTTGAATTGCTCGTATTGTTCTCGGGTAGGGGCTTCACCATAAAGAAGGATGTAACATACTTCTAAGTAATCTGCGTTATTGGCTAATTGATCAATCGGGAAACCGCGGTGCAAAAGAATACCTTTGCCGCCATCGATGTACGTGATTGATGATTCACAAGATGCAGTGGCAAGAAAACCTGGGTCAAAAGTAAAGTAACCATTGGCTCCCAGCTTACGAACGTCAATTACAGGTGTACCTAGCGTACCGTCCATAATTGGCAGTTCGATTGGCGCTTGACCTTCAACATGAAGGGTCGCTTTCTTATCCGCCATAACAATCTCCTTTGTTTATTATTTAATCCGTCCAGGATGTTTATGTGCCATTTTTGTACTGTTGTTAAAGCTTAAAGTCAATTTTTCTCCATCTTTGTGTGCACTTGTTATGATTTTTCTCATGAAAATCGTTAAAAATCTGTTCTATGTAGCATAATTTGTTACACCAATTGTATTAGAATGTTGCTCGCCGTATATTGGCTAAGAAAATTTTAGTTAAATCCTTATAAATTCGGGGCTAGAAACAAAGAGTGAGGTTTGTTGCTGGACTCCGATTGTTAACAAGTTGTTTACAATTATCCGGGTGGTTACTCGCGATATTTGTTAAATAGATGTTAACTTTTGTACGTTTGGAAGCTGAAATTGGTTATAACAATAAATGCTCAATGGAGCTGAGTGAGCAAGCCCGTGAAAGAAAGAAAGTCAAGACCTGTTAATTTAGATTTACAGACCATCCACTTTCCTATCACAGCAATCGCATCCATCCTACACCGTGTGTCTGGGGTAATTACGTTTGTTGCGGTGGGTATACTACTGTGGTTACTGTCCATTTCTCTGTCATCCCCAATGGGTTTTATGGAAGCCGCTGACATCGTCGATAGCTTCTTCGTAAAATTCATCCTGTGGGGAATTCTTACTGCACTTGCCTACCACATTGCAGGTGGTATCCGTCACTTGTTGATGGATCTAGGTCACTTTGAAGAGCTAGATTCTGGCACGATGAGCGCTAAAGTCGCGTTTGGTGCAACAGCAGTATTATCATTATTGGCGGGGATCTTGGTATGGTAAAACACGTATCTTCATTTGGTCGTAATGGTGTACACGATTTCCTACTAATTCGTGCAACTGCAATCATTATGACGCTATACACGATTTATCTGATTAGCTTCTGTGCATTTTCAGATATCTCTTACGCATCTTGGACCCAATTCTTTGGTGGTACCTTCACTAAAGTATTCACCATGTTGGCACTTGTCTCGATCCTGATCCACGCATGGGTCGGTTTGTGGCAGGTATTAACGGATTACATTAAGTGCGCGAAACTGCGTGGCGCACTGCAACTTGGTGTTATTGCCGTGCTATTCGGCTATGTCTTCTCTGGTCTATTTATTCTGTGGGGTGCGTAAGTGTCTATTCCAGTTCGTGAGTTTGACGCCGTAGTAATCGGCGCTGGTGGTGCAGGTATGCGCGCTGCACTACAAATTTCAGAACAAGGCCTATCATGTGCTTTGTTGTCAAAAGTATTTCCAACACGTTCTCATACTGTGTCTGCACAGGGCGGTATTACCGTTGCTCTGGGTAACTCGCACAAAGACGATTGGCAATGGCACATGTACGATACCGTTAAAGGTTCCGATTACATCGGTGACCAAAATGCGATTGAATACATGTGTAAGAATGGCCCTGAGTCCGTTATCGAACTAGAAAAAATGGGCCTTCCATTCTCTCGTTTTGATAACGGTACTATCTACCAACGTCCATTCGGTGGTCAGTCAAAAGAATTTGGTGGTGAGCAAGCTGCACGTACAGCAGCAGCTGCGGACCGTACAGGTCACGCGCTTCTTCATACGCTTTACCAACAAAATGTGAAACACAAAACCACCATTTTCTCGGAATGGTATGCACTGGACTTGGTGAAAAACCAAGACGGCGCCGTAATGGGCTGTACTGCGATTTGTATGGAAACAGGCGAAATCTGTTACTTCAAATCAAAAGCAACGATTCTAGCAACAGGTGGTGCAGGTCGTATTTACGCGTCGACCACTAACGCACACATCAACACTGGTGACGGTGTAGGTATGGCATTGCGTGCGGGTGTACCTATGCAAGACATGGAAATGTGGCAGTTCCACCCAACGGGTATCGCTGGTGCAGGTGTTCTTGTAACAGAAGGTTGTCGTGGTGAAGGTGGTTACCTTCTAAATAAAGATGGCGAACGCTTCATGGAGCGCTATGCTCCTAACGCGAAAGACCTTGCAGGTCGTGACGTAGTTGCACGTTCAATGATGATCGAAATTCGTGAAGGCCGTGGTTGTGATGGTCCTTGGGGTCCACACATTAAGCTGAAGTTGGATCACCTTGGTAAAGAAGTGCTTGAGTCACGTCTGCCTGGTATCTGTGAGCTGTCTCGTACTTTCGCGCACGTTGATCCAGTGAAAGAGCCAATTCCAGTAATTCCAACCTGTCACTACATGATGGGTGGTGTACCGACTCAAGTGTCTGGCCAAGCAATCAAGCAAAAGGCTGACGGCAGCGAGATGGAAGTACAAGGTCTATATGCATGTGGTGAGATTGCTTCTGTATCAGTACACGGAGCAAACCGTCTAGGCGGCAATTCATTACTAGACTTAGTCGTATTTGGTCGCGCGACTGGCTTGCATCTTGGCGAAACGCTCGCAGCGCAAGCTGAGGCACGCCCTGCAACTGAATCTGATATTGAAGCATCTCTAGCGCGTACCATGCGTTGGGAAAATAGTACTGGCGGTGAAGATCCAGTTCAAATCCGTAAAGACCTACAAGCTTGCATGCAAAACAGCTTCTCGGTATTCCGTGAAGGCGATGCAATGGCAACGGGTCTAGAAGAGTTGAAAGTAATTCGCGAACGTCTGAAAGATGCGCATCTAGCGGACAAGTCTTCTGAATTCAACACGCAACGTATTGAGTGTCTAGAGTTAGACAACTTGATGGAAACAGCATTCTCTACAGCCGTAGCGGCGAACTACCGTACTGAAAGCCGTGGCGCACATGCTCGTTTCGATTTCCCTGAGCGTGATGATGAGAACTGGTTATGCCACTCTATCTACAACCCGGAAACAGAAGCGATGACTAAGCGTGATGTGAACATGACGCCAACGCATCGTGAAGCTTTCCCGCCGAAAGTACGTACATACTAAAGGGAGGATACGACTATGAAATTGAACTTCTCTTTATACCGTTACAATCCGGATGTGGATACCAAGCCTTACATGAAAGAGTATACCCTTGAGGTAGACGAAGGCTCAGACATGATGGTGCTTGATGCATTGATTCTGCTAAAAGAGCAAGATCCAAGCATCGCGTTCCGTCGCTCATGCCGTGAAGGGGTATGTGGTTCTGATGGTTTGAACATGAATGGTAAAAATGGTCTAGCGTGTATCACACCGTTATCTGCTCTACAAGGCGATAAGATAGTTATTCGTCCACTGCCAGGGTTACCTGTCGTGCGCGATCTTATCGTTGACATGACGCAGTTCTATGATAACTATGCGAAAGTTAAACCATTCTTGATTGATGATGGTGCATTACCACCATCACGCGAGAACCTACAATCGCCTGATGACCGTGCGCATTTAGATGGATTGTACGAATGTATCATGTGTGCATGTTGTACAACGTCTTGCCCATCATTCTGGTGGAACCCTGACAAATTCATCGGTCCAGCTGGTCTTCTTGCGGCGTACCGTTGGCTAATTGATAGCCGCGATACGGCAACAGATGAACGTTTGTCTGATCTTGATGATGCATTTAGCGTTTTTCGTTGCCATGGCATCATGAATTGTGTAAGTGTTTGTCCTAAGGGATTAAATCCGACGAAAGCCATCGGCCATATTAAGTCGATGCTGGTTAATCGCTCGGTTTAATTTACTCGCTCTTAGGAATGTCGCAGTGTTGCGGATCACCCGATATGACCGCTTCACTGCTTCAAGAATATTTCGAGTAAAGAATACAAAAATTGCCGACTAGTTCTGGTCGGCTCTTATAGCTCGGCAAAGACCGAAGCAAACGTGAAAACTACTGGTTAAGGGAAAATATGCACAACGGCGTGATGAAGGCATGGCTCGAGTCTTCACACTTGGCTGGCGCCAATGCAACGTATGTAGAGGACCTCTACGAACTGTATCTAAGTGATCCCGATCTGGTAAGTGAGGAGTGGAAACGTGTTTTTGAAGGCTTACCTAAGCCGTCAGAAGAAGTGGCAGAACAACCACATTCACGTGTCCGTGACTACTTCCGTCGACTCGCTAGAGAAACAAAGCATTACAATGTCCAAGTTAGTGACCCAGATGTCGATGCAAAACAAGTAAAAGTTCTACAGCTAATAAACGCATACCGTTTCCGCGGACATGAAGCTGCAGAATTAGACCCACTAGGTCTATGGCAACGCCCAACCGTGGCGGAGTTAGACCCTGCTTTTCATAATCTTACCGAAGATGACTTCGAAGAAACTTTCAACGTAGGTTCTTTTGCTGTTGGGCAAGAAACCATGAAGTTGAAAGACATCTATGAAGCCCTCAACAAAACTTACTGCGGTTCCATCGGTGCTGAATACATGCACATGACTGACACAGAGCAAAAACGTTGGATCCAACAACGTCTTGAGTCTGTCGTAGGCCAGCCATCATTCAACAAAGATGAGAAGCGCACATTCCTAGAAGAGCTAACAGCCGCTGAAGGTTTGGAGCGTTACCTCGGGGCGAAATTCCCAGGTGCAAAACGTTTCTCTCTAGAAGGTGGTGACGCACTGATTCCGATGACGAAAGAGTTGATCCGTCACGCGGGAACAAGTGGGATGCGTGAAGTGGTTATCGGTATGGCTCACCGTGGTCGTTTGAACATGCTGGTGAACGTGCTTGGTAAGAAGCCTCAAGATCTATTCGATGAGTTTGCCGGTAAACACGACGAAACTTGGGGCACTGGTGATGTGAAATATCACCAAGGTTTCTCTGCCGACTTTGCTACCCCAGGTGGTGATGTTCACTTAGCTCTTGCATTTAACCCATCGCATCTAGAAATCGTCAACCCAGTAGTCATGGGGTCGGTGCGAGCACGCCAAGATCGCTTGGGTGATAATCAAGGTAGCAAAGTGCTTCCTATCACTATCCACGGTGACTCTGCAATCGCTGGTCAGGGTGTGGTTGCCGAAACGTTCAACATGTCACTGGCTCGTGGTTTCCAAGTCGGTGGTACGGTGCGTATCGTTATTAACAACCAAGTTGGCTTTACGACGTCTAACCCTCGTGACACGCGTTCAACGATGTACTGTACAGATATCGCGAAGATGGTTCAGGCGCCAATCTTCCACGTGAATGCCGATGACCCAGAAGCGGTTGCTTTTGTTACTCGTATTGCTTTGGATTACCGCAACGAGTTCAAGCGCGATGTCGTGATTGATTTGGTGTGTTACCGTCGCCATGGTCACAACGAGGCCGATGAGCCAAACGCGACTCAGCCTTTGATGTACCAAAAAATCAAAAAACACCCTACACCACGCAAATTGTATGCGGATATTCTGATCGATAAAAACGAATCAGATATCGAGACAGCGACTCAGTTAGTCAATGAGTACCGCGACGCATTAGACCGCGGTGAAGTGGTGGTTAAAGAATGGCGTCCAATGGCGTTGCACTCTGTAGACTGGTCCCCTTACTTAGGGCATGAATGGGATATGGAGTGGGATTCAAAATATGACAAGACGCGTCTTATCGAGTTGGGTAATCGTCTTTGTCAGTATCCAGAAAGCCATAAACTGCAAAGCCGTGTTAATAAGCTTTACAACGATCGCCTAGCAATGATGACCGGTGAAAAAGCAATCGACTGGGGTATGGCCGAAACATTGGCGTATGCAACATTAGTTGATGATGGTAAGCGTATTCGCCTTTCTGGTCAGGATTCGGGTCGTGGTACGTTCTTCCACCGTCACTCGGTTCTTCATAACCAAACAGATGCAAGTACGTACATTCCATTAGCGAATATTCATGACAATCAGGGTCCATTCCAAGTGTTTGACTCAGTACTGTCAGAAGAAGCGGTATTGGCATTTGAATACGGTTACGCAACAGCAGAGCCAGGTGGCTTGACTATTTGGGAAGCGCAGTTTGGTGACTTTGCCAACGGCGCGCAGGTTGTGATTGACCAATTCATCTCGTCAGGTGAGCAGAAATGGGCACGCTTGTGTGGTCTCACAATGCTTCTACCTCACGGTTACGAAGGTCAAGGCCCTGAGCACTCCTCTGCACGTCTAGAGCGTTACCTTCAGTTGTGTGCTGAGCAAAATATGCAGGTTGTAGTTCCTTCAACACCGGCTCAGGTATACCACATGATTCGTCGTCAAGTTGTACGCCCAATGCGTCGACCTCTGATTGTTATGTCGCCAAAATCTTTGCTGCGCCATCCCCTATGTACTTCGACAATTGAAGACTTAGCGGACGGTACATTCCAATCTGCAATTCCAGAAGTAGATGATTTAGACCCAAGCAAAGTAAAACGCGTCGTGTTCTGTTCAGGTAAGGTTTATTTTGACCTACTGGAGCAGCGCCGTAACAACGAGCAAGACGATGTTGCTATCGTGCGTATCGAGCAGCTTTATCCATTCCCGATGGAAGAAGTACAAGCAGCGATTGCTCAATACACTAACGTTGAAGACTTCGTGTGGTGTCAGGAAGAGCCTCAGAACCAAGGTGCTTGGTACTGTAGCCAACACAACTTCCGTGCCGCTATTCCTGCAGGTGCAGATCTTAAATACGCAGGTCGCCCAGCTTCTGCTTCGCCAGCAGTTGGCTACATGTCGGTGCACTTGAAACAACAAAAAGCGTTGGTTGAAGACGCTCTGAACGTGAACTCAAAAACTTCGAATTAAGAACTAGAAGTTAAAGGAAGAAACAGATATGACAATTGAAATTCTGGTTCCAGATTTACCTGAATCAGTTGCTGATGCAACCGTAGCGACATGGCACAAACAACCAGGCGACGCAGTAGAGCGTGACGAGGTTTTGGTTGACATCGAGACAGACAAAGTCGTGCTAGAAGTGCCAGCTCCGGAAGCAGGCGTTTTGGAAGCTATCGTTGAAGAAGAAGGTGCGACAGTACTTTCTAAACAAATCATTGCTAAATTGAAGCCAGGTGCAGTTGCAGGTGAGCCTACCGCAGACAAAACAGAAGGTACGGAAGCATCTCCTGATAAACGTCATAAAGCTGCGCTTAGCGAAGAAAGCAATGATGCGTTAAGCCCAGCAGTACGCCGTTTATTGGCTGAGCATGGCTTAGAAGCGAGCCAAGTGAAAGGCACTGGCGTTGGCGGTCGTATTACGCGCGAAGATATTGAAGCGCATCTTGCAAACGCTAAAGCTGCGCCAAAAGAAGAAGCACCAGCAGTGGTTGACGTACCGGCAACGGCTCGTAGCCAAAAACGTGTTCCAATGACTCGCCTGCGTAAGACAGTCGCTAACCGTCTGCTAGAGGCGAAGAACAACACGGCAATGCTAACGACGTTTAACGAAGTGAACATGAAACCAATCATGGACCTTCGTAAGCAGTACAAAGATCAGTTCGAAGAGCGTCACGGGATTCGTTTAGGCTTCATGTCTTTCTACGTGAAAGCTGTAACAGAAGCGCTTAAGCGTTACCCAGAAGTAAATGCTTCGATTGATGGCGATGACATTGTTTACCACAACTACTTCGACATTAGCATGGCGGTATCAACGCCACGTGGTCTAGTTACACCTGTCCTAAAAGACTGTGACAAGCTTGGTTTCGCTGATGTTGAAAAAGGCATCAAAGAACTGGCTATCAAAGGTCGTGATGGCAAGCTCACGGTAGACGAGCTAATGGGCGGTAACTTCACTATCACAAACGGTGGTGTGTTCGGTTCACTAATGTCTACACCAATCATCAACCCACCTCAATCAGCGATTCTTGGTATGCATAAGATCCAAGAGCGTCCGATGGCAGTGGATGGCAAAGTTGAAATCTTGCCGATGATGTACCTAGCGCTGTCTTATGATCATCGCCTAATTGATGGTCGCGAGTCTGTTGGCTTCCTAGTGACGATTAAAGAGTTGCTAGAAGATCCAGCACGTCTCCTATTAGACGTTTAATATCGCTAAAACGTCTAGTTATCGTAGGTAGCTAGACGTTAAAAATTTCAATGGCTAGACTAGCTCAACGTCTGGCCTTCATTTGAATCCCACACCATGAGTACTCGTGATGAGGGATTGATTTGAGAAGACCCTACAGACGTACAAGCAGCCAAGACTGCAGCGTTATGGAAATAATAAATCCCTTAAGGGAAAAACAAACGGAATATCGAAATGAATTTGCATGAATACCAAGCCAAACAGCTGTTTGCAGAATTCGGTTTGCCTGTGCCAGAAGGCTACGCGTGTGATACACCACAAGAAGCTTTTGAAGCTGCAGGCCGTATCAGTACAGAAAAGAAAGTAGTTAAATGTCAGGTTCACGCTGGTGGCCGTGGTAAAGCGGGCGGTGTAGAGCTGCACGATACAAAAGAAGGCGTTAAAGAGTTTGCACAAAAGTGGTTAGGTAAAAACCTAGTGACTTACCAAACTGACGCTAACGGTCAGCCAGTTACAAAAATCCTTGTTGAAGAAGCATCAAACATTGCAAACGAATTATACCTAGGTGCGGTTGTTGACCGTGCAAGCCGTAAGATCGTTTTCATGGCTTCAACAGAAGGTGGTGTGGAAATCGAAAAAGTTGCGGAAGAAACGCCGGAGCTTATCCACAAAGCAGCAATCGATCCACTAGTAGGCCCACAAGCTTACCAAGGTCGCGAGCTTGCGTTCAAACTTGGTCTTGAAGGTGACCAAATCAAACAATTCGTTAAGATCTTCATGGGTCTTGGCACTATGTTCTCTCAGTACGACCTTGCTCTGCTAGAGATCAACCCACTTGTGATTACTGGCGAAGGCAACCTGCTATGTCTTGACGGTAAGATCAACATCGACTCAAACGCACTGTACCGTCAGCCTAAGCTTCGTGAAATGCACGATCCTTCACAAGAAGATGAGCGTGAAGCGCACGCAGCTCAGTGGGAACTAAACTACGTAGCACTAGACGGTAACGTTGGCTGTATGGTTAACGGTGCTGGCCTAGCAATGGGTACGATGGATATCGTAAACCTACACGGCGGCAAGCCAGCTAACTTCTTAGATGTAGGTGGCGGCGCGACGAAAGAGCGTGTTGCTGAAGCATTCAAGATCATCCTATCAGATGACAACGTGAAAGCGGTACTTGTTAACATCTTCGGTGGTATCGTACGTTGTGACATGATCGCAGAAGGTATTATCGGTGCGGTTAAAGAAGTAGGTGTAAGCGTACCAGTTGTTGTTCGTCTAGAAGGTACTAACGCTGACCTAGGTCGCGAAGTTCTTGCTAATTCTGATGTTGATATCATTGCTGCTGAGTCGCTAACGGATGCTGCTCAGAAAGTTGTTGCTGCTGCGGAGGCTAAATAATGTCTGTATTAATTAACAAAGACACTAAAGTAATCTGTCAGGGTTTCACTGGTGGTCAAGGTACTTTCCACTCAGAGCAAGCTATCGCATACGGCACTCAGATGGTTGGTGGTGTGTCTCCAGGTAAAGGTGGCCAAACTCACCTAGGTCTACCTGTATTCAACACAGTTCGCGAAGCAGTAGAAGCAACTGGCGCAACAGCGACAGTAATCTACGTTCCAGCACCTTTCTGTAAAGATGCAATTCTAGAAGCGATTGATGCGGGCATCGAGCTAATCGTAACAATCACGGAAGGCATCCCTACAACAGATATGATCGACGTGAAAGTGAAGCTAGAAGAAACTGGCGTTCGTATGATCGGTCCTAACTGTCCGGGTGTTATCACTCCTGATGAGTGTAAGATCGGTATCATGCCTGGTCACATCCACAAGAAAGGTAAAGTAGGTATCGTATCTCGCAGCGGTACTCTAACTTACGAAGCAGTTAAGCAAACAACTGACGAAGGTTTCGGCCAGTCTACTTGTGTTGGTATCGGTGGTGACCCAATCCCAGGTTCAAACTTCATTGATATTCTAAAACTGTTCCAAGAAGACCCTGAAACTGAAGCGATTGTTATGATCGGTGAAATCGGTGGTACAGCAGAAGAAGAAGCAGCAGCATACATTAAAGAAAACGTAACGAAGCCAGTGGTTTCCTACATTGCTGGTGTAACTGCTCCTCCTGGTAAACGTATGGGCCACGCTGGTGCGATTATCTCTGGCGGTAAAGGTACTGCTGAAGACAAATTTGCAGCACTAGAAGCGGCGGGCGTTAAGACTGTGAAATCTCTAGCAGAGATCGGCCAAGGTCTACGTGAAGTAACGGGCTGGTAATTTCCAACTCGAAGCTTAAAGCTAGAAAAGCCTAGCAATTATTGCTAGGCTTTTTTGTATCAAGGTACTTTTTACGATTTTTGGCGAATAAATTGGCTAAGCATAAACAGAGATGTTGCGCTGATTACTACTGATGGGCCAGCCGGCGTATCGAAGTGCCATGATAGGCTAAGCCCCATTAGTACTGCCACAGAGCCAATAATAGATGCGAACAGTGCCATTTGCTCAGGTGATGAAGAGACCTTACGTGCTGTTGCTGCTGGGATGATCAGCAAAGAAGTCATGATAAGTGCCCCAACAAACTTCATTCCTACGGCAATCACAACACCTACCATAAGCATTAACACCAATCTAACCAAGTCTGTATTGACGCCCTCGACGGCAGCAAGCTCTTCACTAACTGTGCTCGACAATAAAGGTCGCCAAAAAACGTAAAGACACACACTAACAGCAGCGACACCTGCGTAAATGAACATCAGATCTTGCGGAGATACTGCGAGTAAGTCACCGAACAAGTAACTCATCAGATCTACACGGACATTATCCAAGAAACTAACAGAAACTAGACCAACAGATAATGCGCTATGGGCGAGTATACCCAGAAGCGTATCGGTTGCGACCAGTTGTTGTTTCTGCAGTGTCACGAGCAATACCGCGAGTGCTAAACAGCAAACGAGTAGGGCAAGATAAAGGTTCACGTTGAGCAGAAAGCCTAATGCCAAACCCATCAATGAAGCATGTGCCAAGGTATCACCGAAGTAAGCCATTTTGCGCCAAACGACAAATGACCCAAGAGGACCTGCAATGATCGCGATGCCAATACCAGCAAGAATAGAAGGTAGAAGAAACTCAATCATGGTGATGATGTCCGTGTTTATGGTTGGAGCATGATGTCGCATCGCCAGTTACTGGCGTTCCGGATAAATCGTGATGATGATGCTCGTGGTCGTGATGATAAAACGCGAGCGATTCTCTCGCTGCATTGCCAAATAGCGCGATGTAAGAAGGGTGCTGAGTAATCGTGGCAGGTGAACCAGAACAGCAAACATGGTGATGTAGACAAATGACATCATCTGTTTTGGCCATTACTAAATGTAAGTCGTGTGACACCATAAATACACCGCAATCGAATCGGTGACGAATGCTTTCAATTAGATCGTAGAGATCGATTTGACCTTGAATATCCACACCCTGCGCAGGTTCATCTAGCACTAACAGCTCTGGGCGTTGAAGCAAAGCACGCGCAAGTAATACGCGTTGGTTTTCACCACCTGATAAGCGATGCATGTTACTACTAATTAAATGCTCAGCGCCAACAAGCCTTAATGCATCAATACATTCTTGTTTACTGTATTTTCCTGCTAAATTTAGAAAACGGGTGACATTCAATGGAAGAGAGTCATTGAGTTTCAATTTTTGAGGAACATAACCAATTTTTAGTTTTCTTTGTCGGTTTAATTTGCCGCTAGTCGGTTTTTGAAGGCCTAAAATGACTTTGACTAACGTTGATTTTCCCGCTCCATTGGGACCAATTAGGGTTGTTATTTTGCCCTTTTGTAATTCCATACTAATGTTATCGAGAACTCTGCGGCCATCGAACTCGACGCATAAGTGCTCAAGATGGACTAAGGAAGACATGAATGAAACTCATTTGCAAATCAATAATGTTATAATGTAACATTATCACACTTTCTACACCATATCCCAAGTAAAACTATGAAAAGAGCATTAATTCTTGCTGCGTCAGCGATGCTAACGTTGCCAGCACACGCAGTAACGGTACTAACGAGTATCAAACCTATTCAGTTATTAGTGACAGAACTTACTCAAGGGGTGACTTCGCCAGATGTATTACTGCAGTCCAACACTTCACCCCATGATTACGCTTTACGCCCATCGGATGTTAAGAAAATCGCTTCTGCTGATTTAGTTATTTGGTACGGACATGATCTCGAACCGTTTCTGGAAAAAGTCGTGTCAGACAGATCGAATATTCTGACTATTAGTCAAATTCCAGATCTAGATTTGCGTGAGTTTGATAGTGAGCACAATCATGACCATGATGGCCACGATCATGGTTCACATGATCCGCACTTTTGGTTAGGTGTAAGTCAAGCACAACAAGTTGCCAAGGCTGTCGTGAATCAACTGGGATCACTTGATCCGGAAAATGCAGCACAGTACCAAGAAAACCTTAAAAAAATTTAGAAACTGAGCTCAGCCAGACGGACCTAGAGATCAAGAAGAAATTATCGCCAGTGAAAGACAAAGGTTACTTTGTGTTTCACGATGCTTATGGTTATTTCGAAGAGCGTTATGAGTTAAATCAAATGGGGCACTTCACCGTGAGCCCGGATCGTAAGCCGGGCGCAAAAACCTTAATCCAAATTCGTCAAAAGTTAAGTTCAGGAGATGTAGCCTGCGTGTTTTCTGAACCTCAGTTTACTCCAGCTGTCGTTCAGAGCGTGATGCGAGGTAGCAAAGTTGCCAAAGGTGAACTTGACCCATTAGGGAGCACAATTGAAGCAAAACTGGGCAGTTACTTTACTTTTCTCAACAATATGGCGAATAATTTTGAGCAGTGCTTGAGCCAAAAGACGGATTAAGTAGTGTTGTTGTGTAGGAATAGTCCTTTTAACGTGATCCAGTAGTAAGAATTACAACCTTTGGCAAGGCGAGCCTTTTCTCAAACAGTAATTGAGATATCATTATCAATAATTAGCAGCTCAAAATAACCGTATAAGTCCATGCTGTAGAAGATATGGACGGTGAGCGCCGAGCATAAATTGATATAAAAGGTTTTCGTCTTGCTACGCCAATTAGCCCTTGTCTTGTTGGGCTTTTTCCTATCTTTCCAAGCATTTGCTCTTCATAATGCGAATGCCATCTTTTACCCTTTGCCGACTCAGGTTAAGGGTACTTTTATTGCGGCTAAAAAATTGTTCTTGGGTGAGCAAGGGGGCTTGTGGATTCACGACGTGCATGGGCGGGTGTTGTTTTATGATGGCCAAAATATCCTACCTAAATCAGGCAGTTTTTTACAAATGTCTGCCAAGCAACTGGCTTATCATGAAGGCTCGTTCTGGACCTTTGTTGAGAATGAGGTGTATCAAAATTATCCAAATCAAGAAAGACGTTTAGTCTTTAGCTTAAACCCCGGGTCGCAAATAAGAAAAATCGGTTCTTCTGAAAATTATATTTGGGTTAGCGATGGCGCACATTTCTATACTTACAACATCGATACTAGCGAGTTAAAGTCCTTTTCTTTGTTGCAGCTCTATCAACATAGCAACAATAGCTATGTTTATATTAACGATGCAGTTCTGCTCGAAGAGAAGTGGGCACTTGCTACAACTTCTGGCTTTTATCTTTCAGAAGGAGATAAGTTTGACCATGTAGTCGCTTCAGGTCAGAACTACATTGAAAAGATCTACTACTCACACACGCGCAGAGAAATTCTGGTAGGAACGTTGCGTGGGGCATTAATTTTCAATATTTATCAACCTGATAAAGAGGTGATTAAGATTGGCGGTTCTCATGTATTGACTTTCGCTGAGACAAATCAAGAGTACTGGGTGGGGACTGAGCATGGTCTGTATTTATACTCATTCTTGTCAGGTGAAGTGACAGAAGTCGAGCCTGCAAGCTTTCTTGAACTGGAGCTGGATAATACAAAGATCTATTCTCTACTGAGTGACAACATGGGAGGGATGTGGATCGCGACTAACCAAGGCATTCGTTATTACTCCTTGTTTAGTAAAAAGTTTGAACGAGTAACCTTCAGTAGTTATGACTCGCAAACTTTATCAGGGCGAATTCGACAAACCGCCACAGGACCTGATGATGCACTTTGGTTCGCGGATGACCGAAAGCTTTATCGGACAGGTGAGAGTGGCAACATCAAAGTCTTGGAGCTTGATTCGCAGATCAATGAATTTGCATTTCAAGGTGGGATGCTTTGGCTTGCGACCTCTAAAGGGCTCGAAATATTCGAGTTGAATGGTCTTAACAAAGTGACATTTCCTTATTTACAGGTTATGGCTGGACACGCAGTGGAGCACGTGACTGTAGATGGTAATGATCGTCTCTGGGTATCAAGTGGATACCATCTTTACAATGTTGATATAACCAAGCAAAGCGTAAGAAACTTTGGAAGTGAGTGGCTAGTAAGTCAGTACTTACCAGCTAAGGTTACGCGTTTATACGACACTGAAGATTCTCTATTGATAGGGACCGATCATGGGGTTTATCAATACAGCAATGAACACATCCAGTTCATCCGCTATTCCGAAAAATTTGGTGAATCATTAGACATGGTCACGGCGGTTGATGGCAGTCAGTGGTTTGCGTCATCTTACGGCGTTTTTAAAACGATTAAAGGAAGTGACGAGAAACATGTTGTTGAAATGAGTGTGCCCAACGCGCGACCTGCTTGCTTGATCAGAGACAGGCAAGGTGTGTGGTTAGCCTCTTCTGTCGGATTAAGCTATTACCACCTTTCGGGTGAATTAGTGAAACATTATTCATCGGCGTCTGGCTTAATGAACAACGAGTTTCTACCAGGAATTTGCAGTGTTATACAGCAAAAAGAAGGTGGTGAGCGAGAGCTCGTCCTAGGGTCGAAATACGGGTTGGTAAAAGCTGAAGCATCCAAGCTGCTTGTGTCCAACCCTCCAGAGTCGAAGTTTATCGTGAGCCAAGTTGTGCTTGAAAACGAGGTTCTACAAGTTGGTAGCGCCGATTTGAATGGAATAAAATTACCGTATGGCTCTTCTCTAAGTTTCTTATTTGGCGTGATGCCAAAACCAGACAGCCAAAATTTGTATTATCGATTGAATAGCGATGATCCTTGGCAAGCGCTAGAGGGAGGCCAACTGACTCTAGAGCACCTCAATTCCGGTGAATACCATCTACAGGTAAGTAATGAGTCTCAAGTCGCTGCTGGATTGGTTGGGCTCGAGTCGTATTTTATTGTGCTTAATCCTTGGTATTTATCGCAACTCGCAATTTTAGGTTTTGTGGTCGTGAGTATTGCCATGGTTGCACTACTTATGTACTGGCGTTCTCGCTATGTTGTACAGGCTAACCGTGATTTAGCTGCGCAAGTGACACTCAAAACTAACCAGTTGAGGCATCAAAGCCGAGTGTTGTTGACGAGTAACCAACAGCTACGTAAACAGATTCAAGTCAGAAACCTGTTGGTTGATCACGTGGCGCAATCTATTAAGTCCAGTGTGGATTTTATAGCGTCAAAATTACCCATACCTTTGGATGCAGCTACGGAAGATCATCTGGCGAAAACGACATGGCAATTAAATGAGTTAAAAAGTGTTCCTGGCGAAGCTAGCGGCGGTAGTCACAATTACAATTTGAGTCAGATAACTCAATCGGTGGTTGATGTATGGCAAGATGATTTTGCGAAGGCTGGGATTATGGTGGAGCTTGAAGATGAGAGAAAAACAAGTCGAATTGCTCTGGAAAGCTTTAACCTTGATGTTATCTTCAACAGCATTTTTGCCAATATCATCAAGCGTTCTTTCCGAGGCCAAACGGTGAGAATCATGCTAGAAGAGGGCAATGATATTGTTTCATTGAGTTTTCTTGATTATGGGACGCAACTGCCTAATAAAGTCACGACCGGGCGTCCATCTAATATGAACCACTCTGAATTGAGTATTGATCATCTTGCCCAGTTAGTGACAACGAGTGGAGGATACTTGGCGGTGTTTACTTCCGACGCTCAAAATAAAATCGAAATTACATGGCCAACTGCGAAGGAAATGAGTTATGTGGATGAATCTTTGCAAGAATTTGAGTCTGAACCTATCGTCGAAGATAAAGTGACCCCAGAGAAAGAATGGTTGCAAAAAGTCTATCAGCTGGTGGCTGAGCATTACCATGACCCTGAGTTTGGTACTGCTTTAGCGGCTAAAATGCTGTTCATGTCAGAACGCTCTTTACAGAGGCGCTTTAAATCAGCCTCGTCAAGAACGTTAAAAGATTATGTAACCGAAGTTCGTTTAGAAACGGCGTGTGAGCAGTTATTAGCGGGCGAGAAAATCAGCGAAGTAGCGTTTAACTGCGGCTTTAATGATCCTTCTTACTTTAGCCAAAAGTTTAAATTGCATTTTGGTTTGCCTCCTTCCAAGTTTGCTTTGACTCAAGAAAGCCAAGAAACCAACTAAAAAAACTCATTACACACTCCCTAGTGAATATTCAAAAGACTGGGGAGCTGCTTATAGTGCTCTACTATTGCTAGAGCTACCAATGCAGTGATTCTCATTGCTTCTTCATAACATCTAGCCTACAAATCCATTCTCAATACGTAAGCACGGTCACGCTCTATCTGTTAGTAGCGCTGTTCTTAGCTATAACCATACATGGCTTAAGAGGACGGATTTACCTACGGCGACAAATAGATGAATGGTTGTATTTTTGTATCTAGAGTGCGTTGGTTCATTTGAGTAGTGGGGGAATGCGAAATTCGTGAAAACAGAACTGTGCTGAAAAGGTGGATAAGCTAAAGAGTTTAGAGAGATAGAAAAAAAATATCGTGGTATAGCCGGGGGGACTATACCACGGGTGTCAATGACACCTTCGCTTGCTGCCGGAGTGACATGTTGCCATGCCACCTCTGGAATTCATTTGAGAGGTTGCCCTCTCGATGGAGTAACTATACGAGAGGTTACTTATTTTTCTTATAAAAATAACGCCATGTTGATATGAGAAAAGCGACAAAGTTTTAAGTTCCAGCTAAATTATTGTTTTGTATTGAATTTTTTATTTTTTGCCCTTTGTTTGTGACATTTTTATTTCATTGATCGTGATTTTTAATTGTTAATTTTGACGTAAATAACGAGAGGAAATTTACGGAGTTGACGTTTGAAAGCATGAAAACATTTATGAAATCTTTGATTTCACACAAGGATTGAAGGGTTATAGAAGAGTAATATTGGCAGCCTAAACTTATTAAATAATAATATTTCTCATTAGCAATACTCTTAAGGGCCACTATGAAGTTATCAGAGATTAATCCTGGCGATACGGTGACGATTCGGTTGTTAGATGGTCTTTCATCAGATATCAGAAAGAAACTCATGGTAATGGGGCTGCTTCCCAATACAGAAGTCAAAGTGATTCGACGTGCTCCAATGGGCGATCCTTTACAAGTCGAAGTCCGTGGTGTGTCTGTCGCATTGCGAGAAACCATTGCTCAGAAAATTGAAGTGGAGCGAGTGTAATGCAATATCAAGTGCTTACCGTAGGTAATCCTAATAGTGGTAAAACGACGCTATTTAATGGTTTGACTGGCGCAAAACAGCAAGTTGGTAACTGGGCAGGCGTCACCGTTGAAAAGAAAACGGGACAATTCAAACATGCGGGTGACGAGTTTTTGCTCACTGACCTCCCTGGCATTTACTCGTTAGACAGTGGTAATGATAGCAATAGTATTGACGAATCCATTGCATCGCGTGCGGTTCTAACTCATCCTGCTGATCTCATTATCAACGTGGTTGATGCCACGAGTTTAGAGCGCAGCTTATATATGACGTTGCAACTTCGCGAACTTGGCCGTCCTATGATTGTTGTTCTCAACAAAATGGATGCGCTAAAACGTGAACGTCAAATGATTAACGTTTCAGAGCTTGAGAAAACGTTAGGTTGTCCTGTAGTAAGTTTATCTGCAACCAATAAAACTCAAGTTGCAGAGTTTAAAGAAAAACTTCATAAGTCCATCGTTCAAGGGGTCGCGCTTAAAGAGCTATCTTTGCATTACGGTGAAAAGATGGAGTCGGCGATTCAAACTGTTTCCGCACTTTTTAACGATCAAACCGTCGCCCATCGTGCATTAGCGATTCGTGCGCTTGAAAAAGACACGATGGTTCTCAATAGCCTTTCCGATATTGATAGAAGCAAAGTATTGGAAGTCATTGCGACTTTAGACTTGGATATCGATTTGCATGTCGCGGATACCAAGTACACATACCTGCATGAACAGTGTAAAAAAGTTCGCCGAAGCGAAGGCAAATTAAGCCGTAGCGTGACTGAAAAACTCGACCAGTTTATTTTGAACAAGTGGATTGGGATCCCATTCTTCTTTGTGGTTATGTACTTGATGTTTATGTTCTCGATTAACATCGGTAGTGCATTTATCGACTTTTTTGACATTGGTGTAGGCGCATTGCTGGTTGATGGTGGACACCACTTATTAGATGGTCACCTCCCCGTATGGCTAGTTACGGTGATTGCTGATGGTTTAGGCGGCGGTATTCAAACAGTTGCGACCTTTATCCCGGTCATAGCGTGTTTGTACTTATTCCTTGCTGTGCTTGAGAGCTCGGGTTACATGGCACGCGCTGCGTTTGTGCTTGATAAAGTGATGCAGAAAATCGGCTTGCCGGGTAAAGCGTTTGTCCCTTTGGTTCTTGGTTTTGGCTGTAACGTTCCGTCGATCATGGCAACGCGCACGCTAGACCAAGAGCGTGAGCGCAAGTTGGCTGCGTCGATGGCACCGTTTATGTCATGTGGTGCTCGCTTACCTGTGTACGCTTTATTTGCTGCCGCTTTCTTCCCAGGCTCTGGTCAAAACATTGTGTTTGCACTTTACCTACTTGGTATTGTCGCCGCGGTGTTTACCGGTTTGTTCCTCAAGCACACGCTGTATCCTGGCAGCAGTGATAGCTTGGTGATGGAAATGCCTGACTATGAGCTTCCGACATTGCAGAACGTCGTGATCAAAACTTGGCAAAAACTTAAGCGGTTTGTATTGGGTGCAGGTAAAACCATCGTTGTGGTTGTTGCTATCTTGAGCTTCCTCAACTCGCTAGGAACTGACGGTACATTCGGTAATGAAGACAGTGATAAATCGGTTCTATCAAAAGCCGCTCAGGTTGTGACGCCAGTGTTTGCACCAATTGGTATTCAAAAGGATAACTGGCCAGCAACGGTTGGTATTATTACTGGTATCTTCGCGAAAGAGGCAGTCGTGGGCACATTGAACAGCTTATATACTACGCCAACCGATGGAGAGGATGCAGAATTTGATCTTATGGGTAGCCTAGAAGAAGCGGTGATGAGCATTCCTGAAAACCTAGCAGGGCTGAGCTATTCTGATCCTCTGGGGATTGACGTCGGTGATTTAGCAGATTCTCATGCAGTCGCAGAGGAGCAAGAAATTGATGAATCGATCTTTGGTAACATAAAAGAGAAATTTGTTTCTGGTCATGCTGCTTTTGCGTACCTAATTTTTATCTTACTTTACACTCCTTGTGTGGCTGCGATGGGTGCCTATGTTCGAGAATTCGGCAATAACTTTGCGCGCTTTATAGCGGTATGGACAATGGGGCTCGCGTACTTGAGTGCGACTTTCTATCATCAGCTTATGCATTTCGCTGATAGCCCTATCACCAGCGGCGTTTGGATTGCCGCAATTATTGCGATTTTCTTTGGCACGTACCGCGTTTTCATGCGCGTAGGCAAGAAACATCAAGGCGAGTTTGAGGCGCAAGTCGTATGATTTTAAAAGAGCTTTATCAATATATTGCCGAAAAAGGAACGGTTTCCCAATCTGAGCTAGCAAAACAGTTCGGAATGAGTGAAGACGGTGCAGACGCCATGTTAAGTGTATGGATTAACAAAGGTCGTATTTCTCGCTTGGTAGATACAAATAAAGCTCATCATATAACGCGAATACGCTATGCAGTCACAAAGCACGATGGTTTGTCACTTACCGTAACCATGTAGTAAGAGCAATGAACCATCGCGCAAAAACAACAAAGCCGCATCAGCAATGATGCGGCTTTTTACTTTCTGCCTGAATTAAAAGTTATATAACGGTTACGCTTTACGGAAGATAGAGCTTAACGACAACACATTACGAATTCGGTTAAGAATCTCTTCTTGTTCTTCGTCAGTACGAAACTCACCTTTGGTGTTACCCCAAACTGGTCCCGGCCATGCCATATCGTCTTTAAAGCGAGCAACATGGTGAATGTGCAGCTGTGGCACCATGTTACCTAGGGCACCAAGGTTTAACTTGTCTGGGCGGAATGTCGCTTCGAGTGCTTGGCTTACCGCTTGAGATTCGAGCAAAAACTGTTGTTGCTCTTGCATTGGCAAGTGGTGTAGCTCTTTCAAATTTTCGCGTTTAGGCACCAAGATAACCCATGGCACAGCATTATCTTTATGAAGAAGAGCGACGCAAAGTGGGAAGTGACCAATCACCGAAGTGTCTTTTGCCAATTGAGGATGAAGTTCAAAACTCATTATTGCTGTCCGATTAATTTTTAGTTTGAATTAGTATACGACAGATAAAACAAAAGGTTGGCGCTTTCACGTCAACCTTTGTCATCATTTAGCTTGTGCTACTTAAGCTAACTACATAAAAGCGGATTACATACGCTCTAGAGTATCGATACCTAGTAGAGACAGACCTTGCTTGATGGTCTTCGCTGTTAGCGCAGCTAGTTTCAGACGGCTTTGTTTCACTGCTTCGTCTTCAGCAACTAGGATAGGGCACGCTTCGTAGAAGCTAGAGAACTGACCTGCTAGTTCGAATAGGTAGCTACACATGATGTGTGGTTGGCCTTCGCGAGCAACAGATTGAACCGCTTCTTCGAATTGCATAAGTTTAGCAATAAGTGCTTTCTCTTTCTCATCAGTGATTTTGATATCACCTTGGAGAGCATCCATAGCAACACCAGCTTTAGCGAAAATTGAAGCTACACGAGTGTATGCATATTGCATGTATGGTGCTGTGTTGCCTTCAAACGCTAACATGTTGTCCCAATCGAACACGTAGTCAGTCGTACGGTGTTTAGATAAGTCAGAGTATTTAACCGCTGCCATTGCAACTGTTTTAGAGATCTTCTCTTTTTCTTCCGCATCTAGTTCAGGGTTTTTAGATTCGATCAGCTGTGCTGCGCGAACTTCTGCTTCATCCAGAAGATCTGCCAAACGAACGGTACCACCCGCACGAGTCTTGAATGGCTTTCCGTCTTTACCCAGCATCATGCCGAACGCGTGGTGCTCAAGAGATACAGACTCAGGCACATAGCCCGCTTTACGAACAATCGTCCAAGCTTGCATTAGGTGCTGGTGTTGACGTGAGTCGATGAAGTAAAGCACACGGTCTGCGCTTAGCTCTTCATAACGATATTTTGCACATGCGATATCTGTTGTTGTGTATAGGAAACCGCCATCGCGTTTTTGAACGATAACGCCCATTGGTTCGCCATCTTTGTTCTTGTATTCATCTAGGAATACAACTTGCGCGCCATCATCTTCAACGGCAAGACCTTGTTCTTTTAGGTCTGCAACGATCTTAGGAAGCATGTCGTTGTACATGCTTTCGCCCATTACGTCGTCACGAGTCAGTGACACGTTTAGACGGTCGTAGTTGCGCTGGTTTTGGATCATGGTTACATCAACGAGTTTTTTCCACATTTCTGCACAGTACTCGTCACCGCTTTGCAGTCTTACCACGTAGTTTCGCGCCTTTACTGCGAACTCTTCATCTTCATCGTATAGCTTTTTCGATTCGCGGTAGAAGCCTTCAAGGTCCGCAAGTTCCATAGAAACTTCGCCAGACTCTTGTTGTACACGCTCAAGGTTTGCGATAAGCATACCGAACTGAGTACCCCAGTCACCGATGTGGTTCGCGCGGATCACTTTGTGACCTAAGAACTCAAGCGTACGTACTACCGCATCACCGATGATGGTTGAACGCAGGTGACCTACGTGCATTTCTTTTGCTACGTTTGGTGCAGAGTAGTCGGCAACGATGGTTTGCGCTTCTTCTTTAGCTACGCCAAGACGTTCGTCTGCTAGCGCCGCGTCGGCTTGTTTCGCAAGGAACTCTTCGCTTAGGAAAATGTTGATGAAACCAGGGCCAGCGATTTCTGTTTTGCTCGCAATACCATCTAGGTCTAGAACATCCAGTACTTTCTGTGCAAATTCTCGAGGGTTAGTACCCAGTTTTTTAGCAACGCCCATTACGCCGTTTGCTTGGTAATCACCAAATTGTGGCTTTGCTGATTGGCGAACGGCTGCAGGACTGCCTGCAGGTGCGCCAGCGGCTTCTAGAGCCTGAGATACTTTGTCATTAATAAGTGCTTGGATATTCACACGCGTTTCCTTCAATTCAAGGACAAAGAACTCGGCAATATGTACGCCGAGCTCTGTTAGAGTTCACAAAAATGGGGCTAATCATAACAACTTTATTGCTTTTCATACAGAGATGAATAGGCGAAATTTTTACTTTTTCGATTGAATGGAAATGTGGCTCAGTTTGCGTTTACTATTGCGCTCAAAGTAATGAGATAAATCGCCCCATAAGAGACCCACAATGACGACTCAACTAGTTGAAAAGCGCCTAACGCCTGAATTGATGATCCAAGATCTGGACGCATTTATGGCGAAGATTGAAGAGCTTGCAACCCTGTTAAAACTGGACCTGAGCTTTGCTCAAGCTGACCATATTGCGCTGCGTATTAATGATACTGAAACAGCGAAAGCCGCGCATGAAGCATGGAATCAATACGGTAAGGTGATTTCACAAGCGAAAATAAACGGTCGCCCAATCATCGTTATCGAATTCGATAAAGCGTTGGAAAGCCGTGGCTGGAAGATTGAGTGTCTGGAGCTGCCATACCCTGCAGAAGGCAAAATCTACCCAAATGAATGCTGGGAACATGTGGAGTTTGTGATTCCGTCTCATGCCGAAACCGCAGATGAGTTTCTTGCTGATTTGAAACACACTTACCCAGCGTTTGGCGCGCGTTTTGATGAGTTAAAAGAGCTGGGTGTGAAGATCAAATTGTCGAGCCCGAAAGGGGAAGGCGAACGCTTGAACAACCCAACCGTGGCGTTTAAGTACCAAGGCATTTGTATCAAGCTGCACCCGCATTCACTTAAGCGTATTGTGGAGTCTGAACAGGCGTAAAACGCTAGAGTGAAATTTCTGAGTTGCGAGAGGTAAAAAGGGAGCCGAGGCTCCCTTTCGTAAGCGAATCACTATTTAGCCAGTGACTTGCTTTTTGGGTTGGTAATGGAAAGTTTTTTGCCTTTCAACTCTTCATCTAGAGTTAGTGTGAAAGTCTTTGGAAACGGCATTCGTTTACAATGATCCACTTTGTTCCTGACGATTGTGAGTAGGGCTTCCGTTGAAGAGTTTTGCTCTATTTTTAAGCTAAAGTCATCGTTCTTACTGCAGCCATTAGACTCGGCGATAAATGAAATTTGACTATCGCTAGCTTGGTACGCTTCTACCATGATTGCTTGGTGTTCAGACTCTTGACCTTGCTGCAATTCTGTATTTGCCGAGCAAGCGACTAAGCTGATTGAGCTCAAACCAAGCAGCATTGTTTTGAGTATATATTGCATCTTGTTATCCTTTTTTGCGACGCAGGAAAGGACCTGCAGCTAGCAACATTAATAGGCTAATTGAGAGGCTGCCGCCTGAACTCGATGTTTTTGTTACGCTGCTCTCGCTAGTGTTATCTGAACTAACTGACATCTTGATATTGCGAATATACGCTTGCGCGTTGTAACCACCGCTAAACTCGTAGTTTTTCAGATAAGCAAAAGTAACCGTGTTTGACTTCCGGTAAAGATCGATAGAAAGTTCATTGTACTCAAGAAGCTGGCGAGTGTAGTCATACTCTTGGCCATTGACGTAAACGACAAAAACATCGAAACCATCTGACAAGACTTTAAAGTCCATTGATAGTTTGCCTTTTGGAAGATCGGTTAAATGCAAGATGGATGCACCAGTAGACATTCCCATTTCTGCTGATTGAAGTTCACCATTTTCAGCGGTCCAAGCGTGTTCATTGGTGTACACGTTTGCGCCAGCTAGCGTAACGGCACTGCTCAATGAGCTGCTTGCTTTATCAATACCACTATATATTAAGGTAGTCGAAAGTTTAGATAGTTTCGGATGATCAGTAGAGACTTCAATCGTTTCAACTGAGTGCGAGTAGCTTGGGTAGTAGCCTACCGTAATTTGACAGCTCTGAGATGGTGCCAGTGTCGCCGTACAGGTATTTTTGGCGAGGCTGATTCCGCTTGTTAGGGTAACGCCCGTGATGTTGATTGGCGTATTCACCTCATCATTACGAATAGTAAAGGTCTCTTGCTGCGCTTTTCGCTCAACGAAATGAAGATCTCGATACTGAGTGTAGCTGATAGTATTACGATGACTATCTATCCAGCCGTTGTGCTGAAAATGAGCGACGTTTGCGTAAACACCATAAGCATTTGGTTGAGCACATCCATCACCCCAACTGACCACCCCTAATAATTTGTTGATGCCGTTATCGTCAACGATGAGCGGACCGCCGCTATCTCCTTGGCAGCTATCTTTACCTCCCCAATAGTATCCGGCGCAAATGCCGTCATCTGATACATTAGAGTAGTTTCCTGGTAGGTTTTGGCAGGTAGCTCGATCTACGTATTCCAAATCTACTTGTTGTAAAACGGTTGGGTATATTCTGTCTGTCGTGGACGTATTTCCCCATCCAGCCACATGCAACTTGTCTCCCACACGTACGCTATCTAAAAGTTCTGGCGTTGCCAGATCAATAGTTGCGCTATCGACATTGCGTTCTAATTCGATAAGAGCGATGTCATTGTTCGTTGTATTACTGTTATATGCAGTATGCGAGTAGATATTGTTAACCGCGATGCGCTGCGCGTGAGACTCGTTGTTTTGATCATAAAGACCAAGAGCGATATCAATATCGTCCGCATTAAGACCTTCCACACAGTGCGCAGCAGTTAATACGTATTTTCCACCAAGGAAACTACCGCCACAGAAGTGACCAATAGATGTTGGCTGTCCTTTACGGACCAGTGAAGCAATAAACTTCCAGTCGGAAGTATTAGCTGGCTCGCCGCCAATAATGCGAGTGGATACATCATTCTGAACAGGCTTAAGAGTATCTGCGATTGTGGTTGCTGGCAAAGTCAGCCCAATCAGAAAAGCCACTAACGTTTTTTTCATTTTAATTCCGTAATATTAACGTGGTTTATTATAAGGGGTCCAAATGATAAACGGAATCATTCTCTCAGTAAATAGTTGTAGTGAAATGAAAAATTATAATATATCGGTTTAATTTTGATGGTTAGAGTCGGGGGATATCCCTGAAAAGATGAAACCCGCCAAGTTGGACGGGTTTCATTCTCGTTGTAACTAGTGCGGAGGGATTACAGGATCACTGTTTTATTTCCATAAACAAAGACGTGGTCGTTAATGACTTTATTCAAAGCTTTGCTCAACACATTCTTTTCTACATCGCGTCCCGCTTGTGCCATATCTTGGGCATTGAATGTATGGTCGACAGGAATTACGTCTTGCTTGATGATCGGCCCTTCATCTAAATCATTGGTCACGAAGTGTGCCGTTGCACCGATGATTTTCACACCGCGATCGTAAGCTTGTTGATATGGCTTCGCGCCAATAAAAGCAGGTAAGAAGCTGTGATGAATATTAATGATTTTGTGGTGGTATTTCTCAACAAATGTAGGCGTCAATACGCGCATGTATTTAGCTAACACCAAAAAATCAGCATCGTATTGGTCGATCACTTCTAGCATCTTCTGCTCGTGTTCTTCACGGCTAAGGTTTTCATGGGTCACGTGGTGGTAAGGAATGTCGAAGCGCTCGGTGAGAGTTTGAAGTTTGTCGTAATTCCCCACCACAGCGGCGATCTCAACATCTAGGCTTCCATCGTAGGTTTTCATCAGAATATCGCCTAAACAATGCGCTTCTTTTGTGACGAGAATGACGATGCGCTTACGGCGAGAGCCAACCAATTTACGCTTAGCGCCTTGCGGGAGTGCTTGGTCCAAATCGGCAAGAAACGTTTGATCGTTGAAGTATCCCTCCAACTCCGTTCTCATGAAAAAGTGGCCACTGGTATTATCAACAAATTCGTTATTGTGAACGATGTTGAGTTGGTGCTTGTAACAGATATTAGTGATTTTCGAGATGAGACCCGGGGCGTCAGAACAGTGGGTCAACAGTGTTTTCTTTTCCATAAATCAGGTACTTCCATGCATTAATATTTTAGCGTACGAATTTGTTATTATTCCCTGGCGGGTGTAACTGTACTGCCATGTTTCACCATAAATAATCTATTCTTACGTTGGTTTCAACAAAATATCCGTGTGTCGCCGCAAGCTGGTCAGATTGTGGGCTGATGTCACTCCTATTCCTCTGATATACTCTCGATAATTTTTCAAACTCAATACCAAGCATGATCGCAAAAACTTTTTCCTCTGATGGCGCGTTAGGTAAGGCCATTCCGGGCTTTCAAGCTCGTCAGCCACAAATCGATATGGCGGAAGCCGTCAGCAGTGCGATCAAAGATCAAACCCAGTTGGTGGTGGAGGCAGGAACCGGAACCGGTAAGACCTTCGCATACCTAGTCCCTGCGCTGTTGAGCGGTAAAAAAGTGATCATCAGTACAGGCTCGAAAAACTTGCAAGAGCAGTTGTACCATCGTGACTTACCGCTTATGGTCAATGCGCTTGGTTTTTATGGCCAAGTGGCGTTATTAAAAGGGCGTTCTAATTATCTGTGTTTGGATCGTTTGAGCCGCCAAATGGTCGAGAGCCACACTAATGAATCTGACCCGACGTTACTAACTCAACTGGTTAAAGTGCGTGCTTGGTCATCAGAAACCAAAACAGGTGACCTTGGTGATTGTGATGATCTACCAGAAGACAGCATGATCATTCCGACCATCACTTCAACCAATGATAACTGTTTAGGTAAAGAGTGTCCGAGCTACACCGATTGCTTTGTATTGAAAGCGCGTAAGCGAGCCATGGATTCCGACATTGTTGTAGTGAACCATCACTTATTTCTTGCTGACTTAGCGATCAAAGAAACAGGATTTGGCGAACTGATCCCAGAAGCCGATGTGTTTATTTTTGATGAAGCTCATCAGTTGCCAGATATTGCGAGTGAATATTTCGGCCAGTCAGTTTCAAGCCGCCAAATTCACGATCTTGCCAAAGACATTGAAATAGCCTACCGCACCGAAGCCAAAGATATGCGTCAATTGCAAAAAGTGGGCGACAAACTCATGCAAAGCGCAATGGACATGCGGATTGTACTGGGTGAGCCAGGCTTTCGTGGCAACTGGCGTGAGGCGTTGCAATCAGGCTCTATTAAGCGAGAATTATTGCGCTTAACTGATAGCCTCGAATTGGCGATTGATGTTCTCAAAATAGCCTTAGGGCGCAGTCAATTACTGGATACCGCCTTTGAACGAGCCAATTTGATCAAAGGCCGCATCGACCGGGTATGTGATGTCGATATTACTGGTTACTCATACTGGTACGATACCTCGCCTCGTCATTTCGCTCTGCACATTACGCCTCTTTCTGTCGCGGACAAGTTCCATGAGCAAATAGAGATTAAACAAGGCGCGTGGATTTTCACGTCAGCAACTCTAGCCGTATCGGGCGACTTCAAGCACTTTACTGAGCGCCTTGGCCTCAAGCCTACAAAGCAATTTTCTCTGCCGTCCCCCTTTGATTATCAAAAACAAGCGCGCCTTTGTGTGCCAAGGTATCTGCCAGAGCCAAACAGTAACGGCTTAGCGGATAAGTTAGTCCGAATGCTTGCTCCGGTGATTGAAGAAAATGATGGTCGCTGCTTCTTTTTATGTACCTCGCACAGCATGATGCGTGAACTAGGTGAGAAGTTCCGAGAAGTACTTGAGCTGCCTGTGTTAATGCAAGGGGAGATGAGTAAGCAGAAAACCTTGGCGGAGTTTATGGAACTGGGTAACGCTTTACTCGTGGCGACAGGCGCTTTCTGGGAAGGGATTGATGTTAGAGGTGATGCGCTGAGCTGTGTTATTATCGACAAATTACCGTTTACCGCCCCTGACGATCCGCTACTCAAAGCCCGTATCGAGGATTGTCGATTACGTGGCGGTGAACCATTTGCTGAAGTACAAATCCCGGATGCAGTGATTACGTTAAAGCAGGGAGTAGGGCGATTAATTCGAGATCAGAAGGAGCACGGTGCGTTGATCATTTGTGATAATCGCCTTGTCACGCGAGACTACGGTGGTATTTTCCTTGGAAGTCTACCACCTATCCCAAGAACGCGAGACTTAGATGGAATCAAAGCATTCCTGAAAGCAGAACAATCTGTCACAGACGCAAGTGCTGAGGCATAACCCAATAAATGAGAGTTGTAGAGAGTTAAATGAGCGCAAAAATTCTTGCTATCGATACAGCGACTGAAAACTGTTCAGTTGCGTTGTTGGCTAATGATCAAGTGATTTCACGTAGCGCGGTTGCACCACGCGATCACACCAAAAAAGTACTGCCAATGGTTGATGAAGTACTTAAAGAAGCTGGCCTGACTCTACAAGAGCTAGATGCGTTAGCGTTTGGACGTGGTCCAGGTAGCTTTACTGGCGTTCGTATCGGTATTGGTATCGCACAAGGTTTGGCGTTCGGGGCTGACTTACCTATGATCGGCGTTTCAACGCTGGCTGCGATGGCTCAAGGTAGCCATCGTTTACATGGTGTGACCAATGTTGCTGTGGCCATTGATGCACGTATGAGTGAAATTTATTGGGCGCGCTATTCTCGTCAAGACAATGGTGAATGGGTTGGTATTGATGAAGAGTGTGTTATTCCACCTGCACGTCTAACTGAAGAAGCACAAGCAGACGACAAAACGTGGACGACAGCAGGCACGGGTTGGGATGCCTACCAAGAAGCGTTAGCAGATTTACCGTTTAACTTGACGCATGGTGACGTTCTGTACCCTGATTCACAAGACATCGTGATTCTTGCTGAACAAGAATTTAAAAAGGGTAATACCGTGCCGGTCGAAGATTCGAGCCCTGTCTATTTACGTGATAATGTGACATGGAAAAAACTTCCTGGTCGCGAATAGTCCGTTTTTCATTAACCTGACAAAAAGCAGGGCGTTTGCCCTGTATTTTTATGGAGTGCTATGGCGTCGATTAATGGCTTGCCTCCTTCTTTGATTCCCGGTGCAAATCGCACTAATAAAGTCAGCAAAAAGAAGCAGGTAGATAAATCACAAACAAAGCAGCCTGTAGGTCAGCCTTCAAAGGTTGCTAACGCTGTGGCGCACTCCATAAAACACGTGGATGAGTCCCAAATTCACCGAGCTCAAGTGCAATATGACCTTCCTGAAGGGAGCGCACGTAAAGCAATGGAGCAGTACATGGATGTCATGAATCGAACTAAAAAAGAGGAACTGGCTCAATTACTTGGTGTCGATATTTACGTGTGAGATCTCCCCAGCTTGGGGTTACTAATATTGAAAGGTGGTTTATGAAGGTTTTTGGACGGTTTTTTCTCGCATTATTTGCTACGGTTGGTTTGTCTGCGTGTAGCTCGTTGCCAGAGGAGTTAAATGCCAGCACAGAACAAGTCGTTACTGATTATAAAGCTTTCGCTGAGTCTCAGGGGCAAGTGAGTGAAGATGTTCGTCTTGGTGGAATCATCGCTAAAGTGGATAACTTTAAAGATAAAACCCGTCTAGAAATCGTAAACCTACCAATCAGTAAATCTGGTAAACCGGATATTGATGAAGAGCCAACGGGACGTTTTGTCGCCTATTTTGATGGCTATTTAGAGCCCGTCGCCTTTAGTGAAGGCCGCTTGTTGACGGTTGTAGGTAAAGGCGCCGGAGAAGAAGAAGGAAAGATTGGTGAGCACGAATACGTATTCCCGATCATTAAGGGGCAAGGCTACCGTTTGTGGAAAATTGAAGAACGTGTACGCATGTATGACTCGCCAACCTACTTTTACCCATGTTACTCGATTAATTGCCGCATGTGGCGTAATGATTTCCCACAAGACGGTAAAGTGATAAAACAGGTCAAATAATCTGCGATGCATGAGCGTCAATTCGAGCTTCCTGCCGGCAAAATGGCAGCCCTTGAGATAGGGAACGAGAAAACGGCTGACTTGTCAGTCGTTTTTCTTCATGGGTGGTTAGATAATGCGGGCAGCTTTAAAGCGCTCATGGAGCAGTTGAACCAACTTAATCCTCACTTACACCTCCTCGCCATCGATCATTTTGGTCACGGTTTATCGAGTCATAAATCTCACGATAACTATTACCCCTTTCACGACTATATTGCCGATTTATATCAGTTGTTGGACGAATTATCGCCAAACAGACTGATATTAGTAGGGCATTCACTTGGTGCTTTAATCGCAAGTTGCTATAGTGCTGCGTTTCCAGAGCAGGTCGAAGCTCTTGTGCAAATTGAGGGAGCAGGACCTCTTACTGAAGATCCTACTAACAGTTTGCCTCGTCTTCGCGATGGCGTTTTAAGTCGAATAAGACAGCAAAACAAGCCAGAGCGAGCCATTGCCTCTTTCGATCTGGCGTTAAAATTACGCGTGCAAGCCAACCAATTAACCGCTGAGCAGCTTCTGCCGATAGTCGAGCGAGGAACGGAGCAGCGAGGAGATAAATGGTATTGGCGGCATGACGCCAAGTTAAAATGTGCGTCGCTTTACCGAATGGCGCAAGCGCATGCTAACTCGATTACCAGCCAAATACGTTGTCCTCATTTGATCGTATTAGGCGATCAAGGATTTCAGAATTTACCATCTAACCAAGCTGATTGGGGAGAGAACCCGCCGCAAGTGGTTTCTGTCAAGGGTGGTCATCACTGTCATTTAGAGCAAATACTCGAGGTCGCAACGCGAATTCTTGGTGTAGTTAACAAAATTTAAACAAGTGTTTGAGAGTTGCGTGCTCAAGCACGTTCGCTGTGCTGTAATAGCTTTCAAAATAAAAAGGACGCTATTTTTTAGCCAGTTATAAACGAGGAGTAACATCGTGGATAAACCATGGCTTTCACGTTATCCAAGTGACGTACCTGAAACCATTAATCCAGAGCAATATGAGTCTTTGGTAGAAATGTTTGAGCAGTCTGTACAAAAATATGCAGACCAACCAGCATTCATGAACATGGGCTCGGTTATGACCTTCCGTAAATTGGAAGAGCGTAGTCGCGCATTCGCAGCGTATCTGCAAAACGAGTTAAAACTGCAAAAGGGTGACCGTGTTGCTCTGATGATGCCAAACCTACTGCAATACCCAGTGGCGTTGTTTGGTATTTTGCGTGCAGGTTGTATCGCCGTAAACGTTAACCCACTTTACACTCCTCGTGAACTTGAACACCAATTGAATGACTCAGGTGCGACGACGATTGTGATTGTATCTAACTTTGCGAACACGCTAGAACAAATCGTCGATAAAACACCAGTTAAACACGTGGTGTTAACCAGCCTTGGTCAAATGCTGCCACGAGCGAAAGGTACGATTGTCGATTTTGTTGTGAAGTACGTTAAGGGCATGGTGCCTAAGTACGATTTACCTGGTGCGATCTCAATGCGTCAGGCTCTACGTAAAGGTCGTCGTCTACAATACGTTAAACCGTTTATGTCTGGGGATGACATTGCATTCCTGCAATATACGGGGGGGACGACAGGCGTCGCGAAAGGTGCCATTCTGACTCACCGCAACATGATTGCGAACGTTCTACAGGCAAAAGGCGCGTACGGACCGGTTTTATCTCCGGGGCGCGAGTTAGTCGTGACAGCGTTACCGCTGTATCACGTATTTGCTCTTACCGTAAACTGTTTACTGTTTGTCGAAATGGGTGGCCGTAACCTACTTATTACCAACCCTAGAGATATTCCAGGGTTCGTGAAAGAGCTACAAAAGCATCCGTTTACTGCGATTACGGGCGTGAACACCTTATTTAATGCTTTGATCAACAACGAAGACTTCCACGAGTTGGATTTCAGTAACCTACGTTTAGCCGTTGGCGGCGGCATGGCAGTGCAGCGCTCAGTGGCAGAAAGATGGCAGAAGACCACGGGTTGTTACCTACTAGAAGGTTACGGCCTAACCGAGTGTTCTCCATTGGTTGCGGCATACCCGCATGACCTTGTTGAATACAATGGATCGATTGGTCTGCCTGTGCCATCAACGGAAGTTCGCATTGTGGACGAAGAAGGCAACGCTCTTGCGAATACTGAAACTGGTGAGCTTCAAGTCCGTGGCCCTCAGGTTATGCAAGGCTACTGGCAACGACCTGAAGCAACGAAAGATACGATTAACGAAGACGGCTGGCTATCAACCGGCGACATTGTTAAGTTCGATGACGAAGGCTTCCTGCACATCGTTGACCGTAAGAAAGACATGATCTTGGTATCAGGCTTTAATGTTTACCCGAACGAAATCGAAGACGTTGTAGCGCTACACGGCAAAGTCCTTGAAGTGGCTGCTATTGGTCAACCGCACGAAGTCTCTGGTGAATTAGTGAAGATCTACGTCGTGAAGCGCGATCCGAGCTTGACCAAAGATGAAGTTATTACGCATTGCCGTCAGCACTTAACTGGCTACAAAGTACCTAAGTTGGTTGAGTTCCGTGAAGACCTCCCTAAAACCAATGTCGGTAAGATCTTGCGTCGTGTTCTGCGTGAAGAGAACGACGCTGAACTCGCGAAGAAAAGCGCATAAGCCGATTTCGTCGAGTCGAGAGATTTAAAAAATGATAGAATGCCAGCGTTTTGCTGGCATTTTTTATAGCGAGAAGTATGTGAATTATCAAATTATTACCAAAAACAAAGACCTAGAAGAAGTTTGCATTCACGCCCGAGAGGCAGATGTAGTGATGCTGGATACCGAATTCGTCCGTATTCGCACTTTCTACCCGCAGTTAGGTCTGATTCAGCTTTTCGATGGTAATCGCCTCTCGCTGATTGATCCGACCGAATTAACGGATATGACGCCGTTCGTAGCGCTATTAAAAGATACTTCCGTGTTAAAAGTGCTGCATGCCTGCGGTGAAGATTTAGAAGTTTTCCAAAATGCATTTGGTTGTACGCCGTTCCCTATGGTAGATACTCAGTTGATGGCGGCCTTTCTTGGCCACGGTCTATCAACAGGCTTTGCAACGCTGGTGGAAGAATATTTAGGTGTTGAGCTAGACAAAAGTGAGTCACGTACTGACTGGATGGCCCGACCGTTGACGCAAAAGCAATTAGACTATGCTGCTGCAGACGTGCATTACTTGCTACCGTTATACGAGAAGCTGTTCGATAAGGTGACGCAAGCAGGTTGGTGGGAAGCCGTACAACAAGAAAGTGATTTGTTGGTTTCAAAACGCATTCGCGTCACTAATGAGGAGAATGCCTACCTTGATATTAAAGGTGCTTGGCAGTTAAAACCTTCTGAGCTGGCTATTTTAAAGCCTCTAGCGACGTGGCGTTACCGTGAAGCAATCAAACGAGATTTAGCGCTGAACTTTATCTTCAAAGAAGGTGACCTATTAACAGTCGCTCGTCTTGGCTTAACTAACTTTAAGAAGATGGAAGCGGAAGATATTGATATCCGAGCGATTAACCGCCATGGCGCGAAGATTGCCGCGATTGTTAAACAAGCGAAGCAAACACCTTCTGAAGAGTATCCAGCAAAAATTGAACGCTTAATGGATTATCCAGGTTACAAACAAGTCTTCAAAAATATGAAAGACATAGTGAAATCGGCGTCGCAGAAGTCTGGCTTAGCGACGGAGTTCCTTGCTTCTAAAAAGCAGATTAATCAGCTGATCAGTTGGGTGTGGAAAAAAGATCGCGATCCAGAAGTGTTGCCTGACTTGATGCAGGGCTGGCGTTTGGACCTGCTGGGCGATAAGATGAATAAAGCGTTAAAGTAATGAATGATTAAAAGGTTGGCCTCGATGCCAACCTTTTTCGTTCTAATTAGAGTATTCGTCTCGCGAGAGAAACTGATTACTTCTCGTCGTCTGGTAGCTTCACATTGAGCTCAAGAACTGAGATATCGTCGTCTTTGTGCTCAAATGTTAAGTCAACCATATTTGGATCAATTGCCACGTACTTACTGATCACCTTCAAGATGTCCTCTTTCAATTGAGGCAAGTAAGAAGGCGCAGGATCATTTTGGCTGCGGCGCTCAGCAACAATGATTTGCAAACGCTCTTTAGCTAGATTCGCAGAAGTTTTCTTCTGTGGGCGGAAAAATTCTAATAATGACATGTCTAGCCTCCAAAGAGTCGTTTAAAGAGTCCTTTCTTCTCCTCAGTAAGGAAACGAAATTCAACCTGATTGCCTAATAGGCGATCAACGGTGTCAGAATAAGCCATGCCCGCATCGGTGTTATCGTCAAAAGTAACCGGTACACCTTTGTTTGACGCGTTAAGCACGGCTTGGCTTTCTGGAATCACGCCCAGTAGTGGAATATGTAAGATCTCCTCTACGTCCTCAACGCTTAGCATTTCGCCTTGAGTCACGCGAGATGGGTTGTAGCGAGTCAGTAGCAGGTGCTGTTTTACTGGTTCTAGCCCTTGTTCTGCACGCAGGGACTTAGAATCTAAAATACCTAGAATTCGGTCAGAGTCACGCACAGAAGAGACTTCTGGGTTCGTTGTGACAATGGCTTCATCGGCGTAGTACAAGGCCATCAATGCGCCTTGCTCGATACCTGCTGGTGAATCACAAATAATGAAATCAAAGCCCATTTCATCAAGCTCGCCGAACACGCGCTGAACACCATCTTTTGTCAGTGCGTCTTTATCACGAGTTTGAGAAGCAGGAAGAATGAATAGGTTGTCCGTGCGCTTATCTTTGATCAGCGCTTGGTTTAATGTCGCTTCGCCGTTAATGACGTTTACAAAGTCATACACGACACGGCGCTCACAGCCCATGATTAGGTCGAGGTTACGCAAACCGATATCAAAATCGATCACCGCGGTCTTTTTTCCCTTCAGAGCTAGACCAGAGGCGATGGCTGCGCTTGAAGTGGTTTTACCAACGCCACCTTTACCAGACGTTACTACAATAATGCGTGCCATTTTTTTTCCTTTTTAGATTAAATCGCGAGAACTTCTAAATGTAGTGATTCATCGGCTTTACTGATCATTACTTTCTTTTGCCAGTACTCGCTTTCAATTTGATCGCTTAACCAGTAGTCACCCGCAATGGATACCAGTTCTGCTTGTAAATCGTGGCAAATAATACGCGCTTCCTGCTGACCACTTGCGCCTGCAATCGCACGGCCTCGAAGTGTGCCATGGATATGAATAGAGCCGTCAGCGATGACTTCAGCACCAGCACTTACGTGCGCTAACACCACCAAATCACCATCTTTCGCGTAGATCTGTTGTCCTGATCGAACAGGCGTACGAACTACTTTCGTTGGTGCCATTTTGGCTGGCGCCTGGCTTGGTGATTTGCTTGCCGACATAATGGCGAAGCCAGCTTCGGAAGCAAGATTTTGTACACGCTTGTCTTTACTGCCCGTTACACCGACCGGAATAAAACCAGCATCTGAGATGCCTTGTTTAAGCTTAGGGAAATCAATGTCGCCTTGTACTTTTGCTATATTGATTACCAAAGGCGCGGATGCAAAAAAAGAAGGTGCTTGAGAAACTTTTTCTTGCAAAAATTCGACAGTCTTTGCGATCTCATTGTCAGAAAGGTGTAAAACTGACAATGTAAAACTGCTACCTTTAAGGTCTGGTGAATGGGTCATCGTGGACTTCTTGCCTTTATTGAAAGAGCGTTGCCTTAAACTAGGTATGTCATGTTATATTTCATCCTTTGACGCAGCAAGTTCTCTCGTGGGCAAATAGGTGAATTAATCTCAAATTTGCTATTAAGTTTGCGAGAATTTGACGTTTTCAACCTAATCCGCACTCAACGCGGCTAAATCAGCATAAAAGGCGTGTCATGCTTTGTTCTATTTATAAAAGCTCGAAAAAAGAAGGTACTTATCTCTATATTCCGAAAAAGGATGATTTTTCACAGGTTCCTGACACCTTAATGCAGATGTTCGGTAAGCCTATCGCTGTTATGACGATTAAACTTGATGGCCGTAAATTGGCACAAGTTGATATCGAAAAAGTGAAGGCTTCATTGCAAAATGATGGCTTCTTTTTGCAGGTTCCGCCTCCGCCGGAGAACCTACTAGAAAAGTACAAAGAACAAAAAGCCCAGCAGAAAGGCGAATAACGTCATCGTTTTTCATCTGGGATTTCTGCCTTGCTCAAGGAGGGCAATATGAAAAAGATACTGGCTACCATGCTTAGCGTTGGTGTGTGTACCTCGGCTTTTGCAAGTAGCGAGGGTTTCGATGAATACTTGAATAAGCTGCGTGCTGAAGCGCGTGATAAAGGTATCTCAGAGCAGGTCATTAGTGCTGCTTTTGCGAATGTTGAGTACAAGCCTCGAGCAGTAAAAGCGGACCGAAACCAGCCAGAGAAGAAACTGACGTTGGATGAATACATTCCTCGCGCGGTGCCCGAATGGAAGGTGAAGCAAGCAAGACAACTCTATAAAGAGCATTACACCGAGCTAAAGCGTATAGGCGATGAGTACGGTGTGCAGCCTCGCTTTATCGTGGCGCTGTGGGGTGTAGAAAGTAACTTTGGTAAATTTACGGGTAACTTCAAAGTGATTGACGCGTTGTCGACAATGGCATTTGAAGGTCGTCGTGAAGAGTTTTTCCGTAAAGAGACCATGTCGGCATTGCAGATCCTCGATCAAGGCCATATCGAGCTAGATAATTTTAAAGGTTCTTGGGCTGGTGCGATGGGACAGTGTCAATTTATGCCAAGCTCTTTCCTACGTTTTGCCGCTGACGGCAACGGGGATGGTAAAAAAGACATTTGGCAATCTGAAGCCGACGTATTTGCATCAACCGCTAACTATTTGAGCAAGTCTGGCTGGGATGACAAATACACTTGGGGTCGCCAAGTGAAAGTTCCTAAAGGCATTGATCGCAGCTTAGAAGGGCGCACGGCTGAAAAAGGTAAATACCTTCAGGAGTGGAGCAAACTTGGCATCACAAAATACGACGGTAGTCCGTTGCCAAAACTGGATGAAGACATCAAAGCATGGTTGATCATGCCGGACGACGAAAATGGTCGTACGTATCTGGTTTACAATAACTACAACGTACTGATGAAGTGGAACCGCTCTTACTACTTCGCACTCGCCGTGAGTCACTTGGCTGACCGAATTAAATACTGAGCTGTTATCAAATAATCACTTGGCATCCAGTATTCAATATGAGGGCTCTTCGGAGTCCTTTGTTTTTCCTATAATCAAATCGAGGTAAAGCGTGTTATCTGAACGTGCCGCACAAATGGTGATTTTCTCCGCTCTTCTTAAACATAAAAGCTTCACAGCGGCTGCAAAGAGCTTAGGCGTGTCGGTGTCTCATGTGAGTAAACAGTTGAGCCAGCTGGAAGCGTCTCTTGGTATCAAGCTTGTTCAACGCACTACGCGAAGCTTTACGCCGACTGAAGCAGGAAAAACCTTTTTTCATCACTGTGAGCAAGTGGTACAAGCGGTGAGCAGCGCCACATTAGAGATGGAAACCCAGCGGGATGAAGTGGCAGGTTTGGTACGTCTTGGATTGTCGCAATCATTTGGTACCTTACACATTATCCCAGCGATTCAAGAGTTACGCGAACTGTATCCTCAACTTCAAGTGGAAGTACATCTGTTTGACTATAAGGTCGATATGTTAGCCGAAGGGCTCGATTTATGGGTAACCAACAACGAGCATTTGCCTGAAGGCTACATTGCGCAGCGTTTGACGGATTGCCAGTTTGTTGTGGCGGCATCACCAGATTACTTATTGAAACATGATACGCCAACAGAGCCGGATGATTTGTCTTCTCATAACTGTCTTATATACAGAAGCTGGGAGCGCGACTATACGGGGTGGGCGTTTACCAAAGATCAGCAAGAATTGAACGTAAAAGTCTCGGGTAACTATTCAGTGGATCTGGCAGAAGCCGTTCGGGATGCCGCTATTGCAGGTTGGGGCATTGCCTACCTTGCCACTTACTTACTGGGTGATGAGTTTAGAACGGGTAAGTTAATACAGTTGTTACCGGACTGGAAAGCAAGCCAGTCGATGCCGTTTTATGCGGTGTATCCAAGCCGCCAACATATGCCCAAAAAAATATCCGCAGTGATTAACTTCATCAAACAGAAGATCGGTAACCCGTGTCATTGGGATCAACGTCTAGCGCCTTACATATCTATTCCTAAGTAACAGGATCAATGACGTTATTGAACGGCACATAAGGTGATTCACTTCACAAAAATTTTTCCAGAACTAGAAACATCTTTTCCATATAGAAACAATAAAAATAAGCAAACGTTTATATTTATATAATTCAATGCCTTATAATTAAGGTCAATTATTGGGCGCTTAAACTTTTCACACTGTTAACATCCTCAACTTGCAGCATTTTGAGTCCGCTATACAATCCGGTGCCTTCCATATCCCCCTTCTGTCGGATTCATTTTATGAACTCAATTATTGGTATCGTAGCCATACTATTCGTAGCATGGCTACTTTCTACAAATAGAAAAAATATAAAGCTGAGAACAGTGTCGTTTGCGTTTGCTTTGCAGGTACTGTTTGCGTTGTTGGTTTTATATGTACCAGCAGGACGAGATGCGCTGAATTCAGTGAGCAGCGTTGTGTCGAATTTGATCAACTATGGTCAAGAGGGCATTGCGTTTTTATTCGGTAATTTGGCGACAGGGGGCTTCACCTTTGCGATCAATGTCCTGGGTATCATCGTTTTCTTCTCCTCTCTTATCTCCGGTCTTTATCACATTGGTGTGATGCCAAAAATCATTAACTTTATCGGTGGCGGTATTCAAAAACTGCTGGGTATCGGTCGTGCGGAGTCTTTGTCTGCAACGGCGAATATTTTTGTTGGCACCATTGAAGCGCCATTGATGGTAAAGCCATACCTAAAGCACATGACCGACTCGCAGTTCTTTGCGGTGATGACTGGCGGTTTGGCTTCTGTTGCTGGTGGAACGTTGGTTGGTTACGCGTCACTAGGCGTTGACCTTAACTACCTGATCGCTGCTGCATTTATGTCGGCACCTGCGGGCTTGCTGATGGCAAAAATTTTAATGCCAGAAGATACGGATAAAGCAGCAGATATCGACATTAGCCAAGTTGAAATTCCACGTGCAACCAACGTAGTAGAAGCATTAGCCGATGGTGCCATGGCGGGTGTACGCATTGCTGTATCGGTAGGTGGTACGCTATTGGCTTTCATCAGTGTCATTGCAATGTTAAACGGCATGCTAGGTTGGATTGGTGACCTTGTTGGGACGCCACTAAGCTTCGAGCTGATCCTAGGGTATGTATTCGCACCTGTCGCTTGGTTATTAGGTGTACCATGGCAAGAAGCAACCACAGCAGGCTCGCTGATTGGTAATAAGATTGTGGTGAATGAGTTCGTTGCTTTCATCCAGCTTGCTGAAGTGAAGTCTCAACTCAGCGAACACTCACAAGCAATCGTGACGTTTGCTTTGTGTGGTTTTGCAAACATCTCAAGTATGGCGATGTTGATTGGCGGACTGGGCTCATTGGTACCTGAAAAGCGTGCATTTGTTTCTAAGCATGGTTTCCGTGCGATTATCGCTGGTGTGATGGCGAACTTAATGAGCGCTTCAATTGCGGGCGTGATTTTAAGTCTGTAACTGAAAGAGATACCTAAAATTAGCAAAAAGGCTCCTTGCGGAGCCTTTTTCGTATCTGAAGTTTTACGTTATTTGTCTGTGTGGAACTGCTCGCAAGCGAGCATCGTGTTCTCAATTAAGCTTGCGACGGTCATTGGGCCAACACCACCAGGGACAGGAGTAATAAAGCTCGCACTTTCACGTGCTTTATCGTATTCCACGTCGCCAACTAGCTTGCCTGAATCAAGACGGTTAATGCCGACATCGATAACCACTGCACCTTTCTTAATCCACTCTCCAGGGATGAAGTTTGGCTTACCAACCGCAACCACAACGACGTCAGCTTGACGCACATGACTCTCTAGGTCTTTGGTAAAACGGTGACATGTTGTTGTCGTGCAGCCCGCAAGCAGCAGCTCAAGTGTCATTGGACGACCAACAATGTTTGATGCACCAACCACAACAGCATGTTTGCCACGAAGCTCGATGTTGTAACGGTCGAGTAGGGTAATTATGCCCTTTGGCGTGCAAGAGCGAAGCTTTGGAATACGTTGCGCAAGACGACCAACGTTGTAAGGGTGGAAGCCATCCACGTCTTTCTCTGGGTGAATGCGCTCTAAAACATGTGTTGTGTCGATGCCCGCAGGAAGGGGTAATTGCACTAGAATGCCGTCAATTTCATCATCGTTGTTTAATTCATCAATCAGCGCTAGTAACTCTTCTTCTGAGCTAGACGCAGGAAGGTCAAAAGACTTAGAAACAAACCCAACTTCTTCACATGCGCGGCGTTTGCTACCGACATAAACCTGAGAAGCAGGATCTTCACCAACTAGAACCACTGCTAAACCAGGAGCACGTAGCCCAGCTTCAACACGAGCTTTAACACGTGCTGCCACTTCGGATCGAACAGTTTGGGAAATGAGAGTTCCGTCTATATTTTGAGCAGTCATGACTTTCCTTATAAATTAAGAAGGCAAATTATCTGCGGCGCATTGTCGCAGAATTTCTTATTAACATCCATACGCAAACGTTTGCTTTGTGGTGTTTTTGAACATTAAGCGTTTTGATGGACTTTTTTTAGGCATTCAGATCAGAATGTTATGAAAACCCGTTGATTTACCCGTTTGAACTCGTATAATCCTTTCCCTGTAGCGCGCCCTTAGCTCAGCTGGATAGAGCACGTCCCTTCTAAGGATGTGGTCATTGGTTCGAATCCAATAGGGCGTGCCATTTATTTAAAAGCCCCGATAACTCTTTGAGTTGTCGGGGCTTTGTCGATCTTGTCTCAAATGTATTAACTTAGCTCTGTTACATGAGCTTTATTTTGATGCTTAAACTCATGAAAAAAATAATTTTTACTGCATTGATTGTTACTCTTTTAAGTGGGTGTGTCACACGCAAAGTTCGTGTTTTACCCCAAGCTATAAATATTACCCCAATTACTGATATTGCAATTAAAAACCTTAATTGCAGAATGGTTGACTCTTACACGATCGAGGATGTTCATCCAAACAATGTAGATCGTATACTTAAGAATCAAACTTACGCATCTGGTGGAAACCGGTACCATATCGCAACTGTTCTAGATACTAGCCGTGGACGCCCATCTAGTGTTGTTGCGGAGCTTTATGACTGCCAGGTTGCCAAAATCAGTTTAGAAGCTGAGAAAGTTAAATTACTACCTGGTGCAAATGAAGTTCAACCCATCTCGTTTGCAGAAGTCGAAAACAATGAGTGCAAAGTGATTGGAAACAAAGTTGTATCAGAAAGCCAGAAAGGTTCTCTTTTTGATGAGTTGTCTAACCAAGTCTACATGGCGGGTGGTAATCGATATCATGTGACTAATATTATTGAGTCTGAAGGACAAACTCCAACATCTGTTTCTGCTGATATCTATCGTTGCAAGCACCGTTCAGTTGCCTTCAACTAACAAAAAAGCGCTGGTTAACCAGCGCTTTTGCATTTATTAAGGGCATTACATCTTTTTAAAGATGATGGAGGTGTTGATGCCGCCAAAGGCGAAGTTGTTACTCATCAAATATTTCACGTCCAGCTCTCGGCCTTGTCCGGCGATGTAGTCTAAATCACCACATTGCTCGTCGAGGTTTTTTAGGTTGAGCGTTGGGTTGAACCAGCCTGTGTGCATCATTTCTAAACCTAGCCACGCTTCAATCGCGCCACAGGCGCCTAGTGTGTGGCCAAAGTAGCTCTTGAGTGAACTTATTGGCACTTTGCCCAGAGCATTCGCTGTTGCGTTGCTTTCCGCAATATCGCCGCGGTCGGTGGCAGTGCCGTGAGCAGATACATAGTCGATCTTCTCAGCAGGAATGCCCGCGTTTTGCAAAGCCATTTCCATACAGATTTGCATGGTTTCCATCTGTGGTTGAGTGACGTGTGCGGCATCACAGTTGCTGGCAAAACCGATGATTTCTGCATAGATTTTCGCGCCACGAGCGACGGCGTGTTCGTACTCTTCCAGAACTAGCGTTCCCGCACCTTCACCAATCACCAAACCATCGCGATCGGAGTCATAAGGTCTTGGTGTGCTTTTCGGGTCTTCATTCTTCAGACTGGTGGCAAAAAGGGTATCGAAGACAGCGGATTCCGTTGGGCACAATTCTTCAGCGCCACCCGCAACCATGACCGTTTGGTAGCCGTGTTTGATCGCTTCGTAGGCGTAGCCGATTGCTTGGCTGCCAGAGGTACATGCACTGCTGGTTGGGATCACTCGGCCTTTCAAACCGAAAAATAGACCAACGTTCACCGCCGTGGTATGTGGCATCATCTGCACGTAAGTCGTTGCGGTGATCGCTTTAGTGGTTTTCTCATTCAGCATGACACCAAATGCGCCGATTGCGTCAGTACTGCCTGTTGATGAGCCGTATGCGATACCCGTTTGACCATTGGTGAGTACGCAGTTACCAATCAAACCTGCTTGGCTCAGTGCGTTTTCTGTTGCGACGGTCGCTAATTTGGAAACACGGCCCATGCCGCGTACTTGCTTGCGCTTGTAGTGCTTTGGCAGATCAAAATCTAAAATTGGTGCCGCGAGCTTGGTGTTCAAACCATCATACTGTTCGTAAGAAGGCATGTATTGCGTCGCGTTCTGGCAGTCACGCAGTTTTGGCTCGACAGATTGCCAATCGTTACCAAACGCAGTCACACCCGACATTCCGGTTACAACAACTCGACGGCTCATACTAGGCCTCCGTTTACCGAAATGACTTGGCGAGTTACATAGCCTGCGATGTCAGACATAAGGTAACTGACTAAACCAGCGACTTCTTCTGGTTCTCCCATGCGGCGCAAAGGAATTTGTGGCATCGCGTGTTCTTTTACGTGTTCGTCTACCATGCCTGTGTCGATAAGCCCTGGAGCAACGCAGTTAACGGTGATTTTGCGTTTTGCCAGTTCAAGTGCGAGTGATTTTGTCGCACCAATTACGCCCGCTTTTGCTGCGCTGTAGTTGGTTTGACCACGGTTACCCATCAGGCCAGATACTGATGCAAGGGTAACAATTCGACCACCTTTACGCTTTTGCACCATTGGCATAACACAAGGGTGAAGAACGTTGTAGAAGCTATCTAGGTTGGTATGAATCACACCATCCCATTCTTCTTCGGTCATCGCAGGGAAAGCGGTATCTTTTGTGATGCCAGCATTGTTCACGACGCCATAGTAAGCGCCGTGTTTGGCGATATCGGCTTCTAGCTTCTCACGACAATCTGCACGGTCACTGATGTCGAATTGGATAAGACGACCGTTACCACCATGCTGTTCGATGGTGTCTAGGGTGTCTTGCGCGCCTTGTTGATCGCCCATGTAATGGACAATGATTTGGAAACCATCTTTGGCTAACTGAACGGCAATGGCTTTACCGATGCCTTTGCTGGCACCTGTAACGAGGACTTGTCGGGTCATTGTTGACTCCTGATTTTCATTTCTTGTAATTTTTCTTCTGATGGAACGTAAACGTTCAATTGGCAAGTCGCTACAACAGTTCCTTGTAGCTCAATACGGGCTGAAAAAACCGCCATACCGTTATCTTCCATAACTTTTTCAGCATACACATCGAGCACCTGTCCGCGAGAAAACGTATCGCATTCAGACGTGTATCGACGGCTACCAAGCAAAAAGCCAATCGGTGGCGCTTGTTCTTTCATTAATGCGTGGTAACCAGACCACGCCGCGACAGATTGCGCCATAAACTCAATGCCAACGTAAGCTGGCACAGTTTGAGAGGTCAAGTCGAAGAACGGGTTGTGTTCTGCGATATCAACCTGGCAGTGAATCGTATCTTGTTGAACATCCAAGGCACGATCGACCAAAATCATTGGTTTGTCGTGTGGCAAAAGTTGTTCGATGGGAGGAAGTTTAGTCATGAGCGTAACCAAAAATAAGACTAATATTGTTGCCACCAAAAGCAAAAGAGTTGCTGAGAATCGCTTTGTTACCCAGTTTGGTTGGCGTCTCAACTAACGATATATGGATATCGTCTGCCTTGGTTTCGCAGTGTTGTATTGGCAAATCAAGGTTGTACTTGAGAATATGCCAAGCGATCGCGGCTTCCGTTGCACTTGCAGCGCCTAATGTGTGTCCGGTAAGTGGCTTTGTAGAGCTCACAGGGACGGAGTCACCAAAGCAGCGATGAATGGCTTTGCTTTCCATCACATCGTTTAACGGCGTTGCTGTGCCATGCGCGTTGATGTAACCAATGTCTTGCGCTGTAAGTCCTGCATTGGCCAACGCTTTTTTCATCGCTTCTTCTGCGCCTAAACCTTCTGGATGTGGTGCGGAAATATGGTGTGCGTCTGAGCTGTCGCCAGCTCCGAGAAGAGCAACGGGCGCAGGTGTTTTGCTTAGCAACATTAATGCTGCGGCTTCGCCGATATTGATGCCGTTGCGATGTTGGTCAAACGGCTTACAAAGGGTATCGGATAGAGCTTCTAAACCGTTAAAGCCGTTTAGCGTTAGGCGACAAATGGTATCCACGCCACCCACAATGACCGCATCAACAATGCCAGAGCGAATCAGGCGTTGCGCGGTTAAAAAGACACGACCACTAGAAGAGCAAGCGGTTGAAACTGAGTAATGTGGGCCGCTCAAATCAAAGTAGGCGGCAATAAAATCGCTGCAGTTGCCAAGCTCTTGTTTGGTGTAATGGTAGTCGGCAGGAAACTCACCGTTTGCCAGCTTTTCGCCAAATGCGACTTCGCCATCTGAAATGCCAGATGTGCTGGTGCCGATCACGACTGCGATACGGTCACGACCATATTTAGCAATGGCGTCACGCACGTCGCTTTCGATTTGCTGCAAAGCTGACAGTGCGAGGCGGTTGTTTCTCGTATCAAACTGGCTGAGTGCGGTCGGTAATTGCGGTAACGTCTGTGCAATTCGACCGATTACTGTTTGGCGGCCTGAATTTAAAATATCTTGGTCAACCACCATGTTGGATGGCTTCGCTCCCGATAAACACTGATGGATGAGCGCGTCATCTTGTCCCATGGCAGAGTGAAAGCCACAGGCCTGAATATACAAAGGTTGAGAAGAGCGAATAGGCATATTGTTATTCTAAATTGTTCTTAATTAATCTGATGTTGCAGTGTTTGAATAGAAATTGAAAACTGATGTTTGAGGTGATGAAAATCAATCTCACCCTCTAACTTGTTCGAAGAGCTGTATTGAATCTCAATGATCTTTTCACCGTCGCTATCAAAGATGGCGCGAGAATTATTTTTATCAATAATTCGCCACCTTACCTCATTTAACGATCCTTCCCAAGCGGAACTCGGCCAGAGCGTGATCATCAGGTTAAATAATACCTGTTCTGGCTGCGGTAGCGAACCTTGTAAACCGTTGAGTACTTCGGTTTGGATTTGTTCTCCATCGTAAGACAATGACAGTACTCTTGTCCCCCAGGATGAGAAGCCTGCTAGCACCACTTCGTTGTTGGTTACTTGCAGTTGTACCGGAAGTTGCTCAGATGTGGTTTTACCATCTATTGCCCAAGAAGCCGTAATCAACTGACTGGCAGACAACTGGTAGCCCAAGCTTGCGGGAGTGGGCAAGCTAACTTGGGTGTGCTCGTCAATGTCGACCTGAGGCGTCGATTGGTGAGGGACCAAGCTGCATGCACTTAAAAACAGGCTCAGTGCGAATAACGTCGCGCAGCGAAAGGCGTGATTGAAAATCATGACGTCGTTTCCTCTGTTTTAATTGCAATCGGAGAGAGCAGCCAAGCGACAAAAATACCACTTAACACCGTAATGCCGAAACTGTGAATTGCGTGAGTTTGGCTGAGTGACAGCAACCCAAATGACAACACTGTGGTGATTGCCGAAAGGGTGATCGCCAATAGTGTGCTCACACTGCGGGCTTTCTCGGCAAAGAACAGAGTGTAATCGATCCCTATACCAAGAATGAGCACCAAGCCAAGCAAGTTGAACAGGTTTAATGTTGTTCCCATCGCGACAGCCGTTGCCAGACCGCAGGCGCAAGCAATCAATGATGGCAGTAAAACTCGCCAACTGTGTTGCAGACCGTACCGCTTGATTAACACCAGAAAGATCACAGTACTGGCGGCTGCCAACAGATCCATGATTTTGATTCGGTATTCACCAAATAGGGCGGAAATTTCTTCTGCTTTGTTTAGGTAAACAACATCAGACTGCGATTTGGCAAATGCCTTAACAACGGCGGAGTCTTGCAATTGGTTTAACACCACTACCGTTGCAGATTTTCCTTTGATCTTACCCAAATGGAGAAAACGCACAGGCGCTGATACTGGGTTTTGCAAGTACTGATCAACCGTGACAGGGATAAAGTCGGCGTCCATTTTAGGCTTTTTACTTAAGCTCAGTCCGGAAGCTAGTGGGCTGGATTGTGTCGCGTAAAGATCGCGAATCAATTGATAGTCTTGTTGCTGACGCTCCACCGAGCTCAAGTAGCGACTCAGACTCTGGTAGCTTTCGATGGTGCTGTCCGCTTTCCACGCTTCTAATGTTGGCGTCAAAGACTCCAGCTTTTTCATTAGGTTTTCGTCATCGTCGGCGGTAACGACCAACATTTGCTGAGAAGATTGCATGCCACTGAGCGTCGTAATCAAGGTTTCTTGCTGCTTGAGATCGTTCGGCATCGTTTGCAGCAGACGAATGTCGTCATCGTAGTTCAATTGCAGCAAGAAAAAGCCACTCGCAACCACACATAACATCGGTAATCCGACTTTAATTCGAGGTTGATTCCAAAGCGTTAACCATTTCGCCAACAGTGATTGTCCCGGTAAATTCGAAACGGAGCGCGATGGGTTACGAGCCAGTATCGGATACCAAGCCACCACGGTGATGTAAGCGGCAATCAGACCAATGGATGAAAACAGCGCAAGCTGCTGCAAACCAGGAAACGGTGCCACTAACATGCCCAAATAGCCGATCAAACTGGTGATTAAGCCCAGTGTGATCGCTATGAAAATGTGCTTTAACCCTTGCTCGCTATCCCATTCATTTCCCGCCGCAAGACGTTCCGTTAGGTAGTGGAATGCGTAGTCGATAGACACACCGATTAAACTTGCGCCAAACACTAAGCTGAACAGATGGACTTTTCCAAAAATCCACGTCGTAACGGACAACGCAACGAGCAAACCAATGGTGATGGAAAGCAGTGCCAGAGACAGTGGCATCACACTACGAAAGACCAACACGAACAATGCAATGATACCGAGCAGAGAGAACACACCGATGGTACTGATCTCCGATTTTGCACTTTGCGTACCAAAGTCGGCGTAAAATAGAACGCCAGTATGTGCGACTTCAGCGCCATATTTCTGCGCGACGCTGTGTTCTAGCGCTTGAATATCAGGGACTGCAAGCTGCCCAGTTAGGCTATAAGGCGAGTCTTTTAGTTCGGCAGTAATAAGCAAGTATTGAGCACCGTCTTTTTCGACGGACAGATAGCCGTTATCCAATCGGAAAGAGGACGATTGCTGGGTAACTTGGCTTAAATAATCACGAAATAGCAAGAAAGGGTCATTTTGTAACTCTTGTCCGGTCACTCCAGAAAACGGGTTGTACAGCGACTGAATCACATGCTGCACTTGCTGTTCTGGGTTTTGGCTTAAACGTTCTCGTTGTTCAGACGTCAGCAATTGGAATCGGTGCTTAAAGTAGTAACTCGCCCAAGCTTGCTGTTCTTGAGGTGAGATTTTTCCTACCACATCGCGAAAATGATTACTTTGGCGTAACTCCTTATCAAACTCTGCAGCCGCTGCAAAAAGGGCGTTTTTGTCCGGCGCTGTGATCACGAAAATGACTTTGTCGCTCATACTTGCCGAGACCGACTCAAAGGCTTGCTCAGCCACCGGGTTTTGTTGGTTCTTAGGCAGCAGTTTTAAAATGTTGGTCTCAATCGGAGACTCTGCACTCCAAACCCATTGTTTGAGTAGCAACGCGCCCGCTAAAACAACGAGATTGAGCCAAACCAGAGCAAAGGTGTGAGTGCCGAGACTGAGTTTAGAAACGGAATTGAGCGACTTCGGCATCCGTGAGTTCCTGAGGTAGAGAGGTCTGGTTCGTAAACGTGATTTCGGTTTTATCGCCACGCAGCTCTTGTAGGGTTAGGCGATCAATGTGCGTTTTACCTGAAAGGGTGATGGCTTTAAACACCGCATTTAATGGCGACTGTTTGGGCACTAAAACGAGCTGCCACTGATTGTTCTCAACTGAAAAATCGAGTGTGAATTGTTCTTGCAGTGCAGAAGTATCCCCGTGGAACACGGATAAAAACACATGGCTAAAGTAGAACGCCATTGGGTTTTCTTCTGCAGAGATCGTTTTCGGAGCTTGGTCGGCAAAAGTCTGACGAAGTTTGTTTTCCGTCAATACCAAATTGACTGCGAAAGGTTCTGTTTGTTGCCACAACAAGCCATGTGTTTTGCTCAGTGTGAACTGACCTTTAGAGGTTAAAGGTTGACTAAATATTTCCAGATGACGCTGCTGCGTAAAATCTCCGCGTATGATTTCATGCTGAGACAACTGCTGTTGAAGCGATGCCAAATCCGTTACGTTTGCAGTCGGTGTGGCCAGTGCTGGAACAGACAATATCAGCAAAAAAGAGAGTAACCACTTTTGCATTAGTTCAGGCTCCCATGGTTGTGCCATCGCTCTACTTTATCTAAAAAGACTGCTGGAGAAACAAAGCACATCTCTTGCTTTTCAATGGATACGGCGACTTGCGTTGTATGCGCTTTGCACATGCGTTGATTCGTTTCGGCGTCGTAAATCACGTAATCCACACGCAAGCGGTTTTCCCACTCCGTGAGTTGCGCGGTAATGCGAATGGCGTGATTAAACGGAATCGCCTTGACGTATTTAACGCGCGTGTCGATGATCGGCCACATGTACCCAGAGTCTTGCATATCGCGATAGCTGTATTGGATCTTCTCCATCAGCACACGACGCGCTTCTTCAAAATATCGAAAGAAGTTGCCGTGATAAATCACGCCCATCGGGTCAGCATCTTGGAATGAGGTGACTATAGTCACCTCCGCTTCTAATGGGTAGAGAACCTGCTCTTGCATTATACCTCCGCGTAGAGTGGCCAATGACGTTGCTGAATGCGTTCAATAAAATGACGCAAATCTTGTTCTAACGGGCGATCTTCAATCACAAATTCAAACTCGCTCAGTACGGCGTCACGAATTACTCGCAAACTCTGACTCATGTGGTGTTCGTCCAATTCGTTATGACGGCGACGAATCTCAATCGCTTGAACGCTTGCTAGGAGTGAAGCCGCAGTAACTTGCTCTGTTAACTCAAGTACGCGTAGGCAATCACGAGCTGCAATGGTGCCCATGCTCACTTTGTCTTGGTTGTGACATTCGGTTGAGCGAGAAAAAACGCTCGCTGGCATGGTGTTTTTTAACGCTTCTGCCGTCCACGCTGAGATACCAATCTGAACCGCTTTAAAGCCGTGGTTGATCGGTTTTCGCTCGCCTTCTGCACCAGTTAAGTTAAACGGCAGGCCGTTATTGAACTTGTAATCCATCAGTTGCGCCATCTGACGGTCCAGCAAATCAGCTAAGTTGGCAATGTTCACTTTCAACGTATCCATCGCCATTGCGATATGACCACCGTAGAAGTGACCGCCGTGCAGAACGCGCTCGTTGTCGCCATCGATAATTGGATTGTCGTTGGCACTATTTAGTTCATTCTCAATCAATTGACGTAGCCAAGGCAGTGAGTCTTGCACCATGCCAATCACGTGTGGCGCACAACGCAGCGAGTAGCGATCTTGCAGTCGGTCGCTATTGCGTGGCGGACGTTCAGCATTGAGATCATCACGCAGCCAAGCCGCAACTTGCTGTTGACCAGGGTGAGGTTTTACCGCAAACAATGCTTCATCAAAGTGGAAGTCATTACCTTGCATACCCACAGAGACCATCGCGGTAATCTTGGTGCAAAGCTGCGCTAGGTATTCCGCGCGCTTGTAGGCAAGACAGGCGAGGGCAGTCATCACGGATGTACCGTTCATTAACGCCAAACCTTCTTTTGGTTTTAGGCGAATTGGCTCAATGCCCAGCTCTGCAAACACTTCTTGTGTTGGTCGCACATCGCCTTTGTAAAGTACTTCGCGCTCGCCAATCAAGGTCGCCGCTAGGTACGACAGAGGCGTCAAATCGCCGCTTGCGCCCACCGAACCTTCTTGTGGAATACGCGGCGCAATGTCGTGATTGATAAGCGTAACGATTTGGTTCAACAGATCGTGAGACACGCCAGATACGCCTTGCGATAATGAACATAAACGTGTTGCCAACACCGCGCGAGCCTGTTCATGAGAAAGGATTTGACCCAAGCCACAGCCATGGAAGCGCGTAAGGTGCAACGGAAGTTCATCCACAAGCGCGGATGGAATCGCCACTGTACATGAATCGCCGTAACCCGTGGTCACGCCGTAAATAACGCCTTCTTCTTTCAGTAATCGTTCCAGAAACGCCACGCCACGATCGATTTTCGCGGTAAATTCTGGCGAGGTGTTCATGCTTGCCTTTGCACCTTGAGCAATGGCAACGACATCTTCGATGGTTAAAGATTGGGCACCAAAAGTGATGTTGTGATTATTGTTGTTTGTCATGTGGCTGATTACTTAAAGTCCAGAAGTTAAAAAAGTTATACCACTGTAACGGCGCTTGCAGTGTGTGGTGTTCTAATCTTTGTGCGTACTGTTGAACAACGCGTTCTAGTGCCTGCCGACGCTCCTTGCGTGGTAGCGTGATTTGGTCACTAAAGTGTTCAAAGTACACATTAAAATGCGGAGTGTTTGCTTCGTCGTCGCGTAGGCCGAAGAGTAGGTAAACCGGTGCTTTTAATACCGAGGCCAGCATGAATGGGCCTTGCGGGAATGGCGCGGGTTTACCAAGAAAATCTGCCCAAACGACACGATTTTCTTTGCTGGTGGAAGTGCGATCGCCAACGATCACCACCCATTCGCCTTGCTCGATTTTTTGTTTGAAGCAGAATCGCGGTGTCTGGCCCCATTGAGCTGACTTGAATCAGATTCAGTTCCGAATTTGGGTTTACCGCCTTCATTACCGCATTAAATTGTTCAGCGTGTTGGGTAAATACCAAGGCATTGATTTTGACATGAGAGTGTCGACGACCAAGCGCGCGGCAGAGTTCGATATTGCCAAGATGCGAGCCTAAAATGAGCACGCCTTGTTTTTTCTGCGCCATCTCTTCGAAATGATGCTGGCCGTGAATGGTTAGGTTATCGACGTTAAAGTCACCTTGCCATGCAGCCAGTTTTTCGAGCATGGTTCGCCCAAAAGAAAGCAGATGATGATAGTTGTCCAACTGTTTTGGTAGTGCGATGTTCTGCTGCGCTGCGTAGCGCTGCAAGTTTTGCAGGTAAATCTCAGACGCTTCGCGGGCAGATTTACCCGTGAAGTGGTAGTAGCGCATGACTAGTTTTAAAATCAGGTCGAACGCTTTTCTACCGAACAAGCGGTAAACCGCGAGCAAGGTTTTGATGCCTAAAATCGTGCCTTGTTCTTTTCGTTTCGACCAGTGGGCATTACTGTCGTCTGTGTGACGGCGCTTTCTGGCGAGTAGTGAAGGGATGCGCGGCAACATGCCAAAAAATAGGCGAGTGTGCATCCAGCTTATCTTGACGTTATCCCACAATGCGTCGAAGTGGGAAATGCCACCTTCAGGGTAGATCACGCGCGTTGGAACAAAATCAATATCGACGCCTTCCCAATACATTCGCACCAGAATTTCGATATCAAAATCCATGCGCTTGCCGATGTTGTACTTGTTCAACACGGCGACCGTTTTCGCCACTGGGTAGGCGCGAAAACCGCACATGCTGTCTTTGATAGACAGTGACAAGGTTTCTATCCACACCCAAACGTGCGTAGCGTAGCGACCATACAAACGGGATTTAGGTACGCTCTCGTCGTATATCGGTTGGCCCGAAATCAGGTTATCTGGTTTTGTTTCGCTGGCGCTGAGCAATTTCGGCAATGCTTCTAGGTCGTGCTGACCATCTGCGTCGATTTGAATGGTGTGCGTAAAACCAAGCTGGTGAGCTTGATGTAGGCCAGCCATTACCGCGCCACCTTTACCTTGGTTTTCGCTCAAACTAATCAGTTTTATCAGTCCTTGCTCACTCAAAGCTGAAAGCGCTTGTTTGGTGTCTTCATTGCTGCCGTCGTCCACGACCAGCACTGGCAAAGCGAAAGAGGATAACGACGCAACCACGTCTGCAATTGTGCTGCCGTGGTTGTAGCAAGGAATTAAAAAGCAGGGACGGTAATCACTCACGTGACTCACCCAGTTTCATTTTGCCTGAAGAGTGAGTCACCAAGGTTTCACCGTTTTTCGATGTGTACTTAAAGGTCAATTTCTCGCGCTCATTGTCCCAAGAGAGTGAGAGACAAACGTCGGCGTTTGGCTGAATCGGCTCTTGAAATTTGATGACTTCCATTCCTTTAAATACCTTGGGGGTGTTCAAATATTGAACGGCGTAGAACAACGCCCAGTCAATTTGAGTGACGCCGGGTAAAAGAGGAAAGTGACTGAAATGACCTTGGAAATCTAAGATGTCAGCATCCACACGCAGCGACAGCTCTGCGGTGTGGTCACTCACTTCAATATTCTGAATAGTTGGTTTTCTTTTATCCATGTTACTAGCTTTATTGGAATAGTTTTTCAATTTCAGCAACTTGGCGTTTGCCTTGGCTGTTCAATGGAATTTCGTCGACCACTCGGAATTTTCTCGGGATAGCGATCGGTTCTAGCCAATTGCGCAGTGCCTTGCGAAGCTCAAGCCAAAACTTGCCTTTACCAAGTTCATCAAGCACATCGCTGCCTTTATCGTTAAGTACGATGATCGAGACTAACGTGAGGCGACCTGATTCTTCCATTGGGATCACCACGCTTTCTTGAACCCACGGCAGTTGCTCTAAACGTTTTTCCACTTCGACAAGGGAAATACGCTTTTCTTCGACTTTGACGATTCGGTCAGTGCGTCCACGCAATTCAAAAGAAATACTATCATGGAAATAGCACTCATCCGCAGTTTGGTACCAAGTGTTTTCATCAATGTGTGGCGAGCGGAGCTTTAAACAATTTTCATGGTTAAGCTTTGCTTCAACACCTGGGAATAACGTCCAAGGAGTGCTGGCTACGTGCTGTTGACGGTAAGCGATGCCGCCGGTTTCTGTGCTGCCAAAAACTTCAATAGGAAGTGACCCAAACAACAGCTGGCTGTGTTGCGCGGCTTGGTTTGGCAAGGGGCCTCCAGAAGAGAATACGCACCGAATTGCAACCGGATTATGCTCTTCACTGAGTCGTTTTAGTAACGCAGGGCTGCTTACTAGCGTGGTGTCAGCATCGGCGTGATGGACAATTTGCTCTGGGAACTCAAGGTTGTGTGCTGAAAATGGACGTGCAGAGCACAAAGGCCAAAATACGCGGAACAGCAAGCCGTAAATGTGTTGATGAGAGACGGTGCTTTCAACGCGTGTGTTGGCAACCGTGTCGCCCCATAGGTTGTCTAGAATAGACACTTCGATATCGAGCTGTTTCAGCGTTTTTGCAATGGCTTTTGGTTTGCCGCTTGAACCCGAAGTGAATAGCGTCACTGGTATTTGTGCTAGATTCAATTCACGCCAAACATAAGGTTGGTCAACCTGTTGTTTGTTAGTCAATGTGGTTTCTAACAATGAACTAGCTTCGATTAAAAGCGAACTCACCTGTTCTGGAACCGAGACATCGGCATCGTGCAGCAATAAATCGTAGTGCTCACTGAGCTCTTTGAGTGCTTCTGGTTGGTAATTACCAGGTAATACAATGGATTTTCCTGCGTGGCAACAAGCAAAAAAGCCAACGGCAAACAGGTAGCTGTTGCCAAAACACAACGCAATGTTTTGCATTGGCTGGGTTTCTAACTTCTGAGCAAGTGTTGCGACGTGCTGCTGGAAATCACCCCAAGTGATAACTGTGTCGCGATCGTAAGAGACAGGGGATTGCTCAGACCTTTCTGCGACGAACAAGGTCGCTAGGGAGGTAAAGCTCGAATACGTTGTATTCATACGATTAGTGTTCCTTTCGAACAAATTGACGCACGATCCATTCTCCAGCGAACAAGCCACCAGCAAGTAAGTAGCTGATGAGGCCGTTATAAAGCGTCCATATTTTTACTGGTAGGAAACAGGTATAGAGTGCAACGGCAGCGTTGAGACGTAAAAAAAACGCACCAAACCATCGTGACTTTGCGTGTGTAAGCCACGCCACTAGCCGGAAGGTCAGGCTCTTGCAAGCGAGCAAGCCTTTCAATGATTGATTGCGGCTGTTTTAAGCTCAGTCCAAAGACACACAGCATACATACATTGACAACCACAGGGTAAAACTGAAGCCACCCGTGTTGTTTAAACACCATGCCAAGTGTAATTAGAACAATGCCAACAGCGCCCGTAGCGAGCGCCAAGAATTTAAACTCTTTTAGTGGGGTCTTATTTGCGATGAAAACACGCAAAAGTAACGCAGCAATTAACAAGCCCCCGACTAAGTTCAAGCCAAATTTATCTATACCGAAATAGACGGCGAAGGGGTAGGCAAACAGTACAATTGCAGACAGACCAGTCAGCAATTGGCGCATTAACTTTCCTTCAATAACTCAGTGACGGCGTTAACCACATCGTCAACGGTTCTTACAGCACTAAACTCTGCTGGCTTGATTTTTTTGCCAGTGACATTCTGTAGGTGTACGACCAAATCAACGGCGTCAATGCTATCAAGGTCGAGATCTTGGTATAAGTGCGCATCTGACTGAATGTCGGCTGCGTCAATTTCGAACAGCTCAACAAGCGCATCTTTAACTTGTTCAAATACTTGATCTTTATTTACATCAGTCATGAATATACCTACAACTTATTCATTAGTTTGAGAAGAAACGTATTTCGCTAGGTTTGCTACAGAAGCAAAGTGTTCGCGCGTGTTTGAGTCGTCGGCATCAATAACGATGTTGTATTGTTTTTTAATTGCGAGTCCAAGCTCAAGTGCATCGATAGAATCTAAGCCAAGTCCATCACCAAAAAGTGGTGCATCCGTTTCAATATCATCTACGGTTAAATCTTCAAGGTTTAAAGCATCAATAATAAGTTGCTTAATGTCGTTGTGTAACTGTTCCACTGGGACCTGCTTATTAATAAAAGTTTTCTGGAAAAATGTTTTCAGCTAGGTGCTGTTGTAAGCGTCGCGCCGCTATTGTCGGCGACGTAGTTTGCTTTATAAAAGGGTCAATCTCAACTTTATCCTTAACTTCAACCCTGAAAAAAGGCTTTGTTGCCGGTACTTGATACCATTTTTTCTCTTTTGTGAGGAAACTTGGCGTTACTGTAATATGGACAACCCTTAAATCTCGCTCTGTTCTTACCGCAATTTGTGCTGCGCCGCGTTGTAATTTTGGTTCTACACCAGGTGTTGTTCTTGTCCCTTCAGGAAATATAAGCAACACGTTGCCTTTGTTAAATCGTTCATCACAAAGTGCTAATAAATCATCCGGCGCTTCATTGGGAATATATCCGGCTGCTTTTACGATGTGCTTCATAAAAGGATTCGACCATATTGCCGATTTTACTAAACAGTCGCAGCGATTTAATTGTGAAGCAATGAGAACGTAATCGATTAAACTAGGATGGTTGGCAACAATTAAACAATTACGATCTTGTTGAAGAATATCGGCACCAATAATTTCGTAATCGATTGCTCCACTTAACTTCATCAATTTACAAAAGGTGTTGAATGAATATCGAATGGCACCTTGAACTTTATATTCACGTTCGGTTTGATCCGAAACGAAAATACGAATGGTCGGAATAACAATGAAGCTTAGTGCTAAACCACCTAACCCAAACACTGAAAAACAAAAGCCGGTTGCTAGCACACGCCAATACTGATTTAAGCGACTCATTGCTTTTGCCATTCCCAAATTTGTTGCGGAGCGTGAATAGTCCACTGATTTTCATCTGACAAGTAGTGTTGCAAAAACGCTAAGCCTTGTGGCAACGGATGGTTTGAGCATTTTGCACTGATGCCGCTTTGCACCGTGAAGCTATCTCCATGAGAAAGTATCAAGCCGAGTCCAAACCCTTGGTATTGTTGGTTTTCATATTCTAAATAAGAGTCAGGCATAGGCTCATCAAAATCAACAAGCAGGACTTTTTTGTCAGGATTGTCGGACAAAAACAGCCATGCTTCTAATATTGCACTTTGGAATGTGTTTTCTGCCGCAGCGATCGAAGTTAGGGGGATGGGCTGTTTGGTTGCAATAGTGGCAAGCCCTGCGGCGGTATTATGCACTGACTGAGAAAAAGCCATCGGAGACGCTTCTTCACCGTTAATAATATCTTTAACTAACGCGACACTGCGATGCAATTCGCCATGACGACTCGAAAATACGAGGTAATCAACCTGATGTTGATTAAGCAATTCGATTGCCGTTTGCACTGCCAGTTTGCTAAGTGGACTCATTCTTCTGCGCATCATCGCAGGAATATCTGCAACATTGATTTTGCCATCTTCTGGCCATTTTATCTCTGTTGCCCATTGTTTCCATTCATTGGATTCGGATAAACCGAATGAATTCGCTGTCCACGCATCAATATTGAACGAAATGTTGATCTTCGAGTTTGGCATATTGGGTTAAATTGTTTATTTTACAGCTCGATACAAATTGGGCTTTACCCAAAGTCATAATAAAAAAGGAAATTATCATGTCGCGTTTTAAGCTGTATGTCTCGTTATTATTAACTTTGCTTCTTGTCGGTTGTGGACGAGTACAACCTGTAATGAATGTGGAGGATACTCCAGTTGCTTATGATCTTCAAAATAAACAAGTAAAAATGGCCATTGTGCAATCGGCAACCAACCGAGGTTGGACGATTGAAGAAGTAAGCCCAGGCGTTCTTATTGCAAAAATTCACGTTCGTAAACACTTTGCAGAAGTAAAAATTCCATATAACAACAAATATTACTCAATTATTTATCTCAACTCAGTAAATCTAAAAGCCAGTGATGGCAAAATCCATCGCAATTACAATCGTTGGATAAACAACTTGAATGTTGATATTCAACGAGCTATTGCATTGTTAGGCTCTCAGTCTAAACAATAAAAATATTAATTGCAGTTAGGTTTTTCCGTGTTAAATCAAAATAATGACCCTTTTAATGCTTTTGAAGCAAAAACAGAAGCTCAGAAGTTATCTTTTGCACCAATCGTGTTCCAGACCGCCAGAACGCTCCGAGATTTAGGTATTTTAGCCGCGCTAGACAGCGCCGGTTCACAAGGCATGAGTGCCACGGACATTGCCGAGAAAACGGGCGTGTCAGAATATGGTGTCAAAGTATTGTTGGATATGGCGATTAGCGCACATATTGTTTTATGGGAAAGACCTAACTATTCGCTTGCGAACCTTGGTTTTTACCTTCTTCACGATGGTATGACGAACGCAAACATGGATTTTACGGCTGATGTCTGTTACGCCGCGATGATGCATCTGACGGAAGCGATTCAAGAAGGTAAGCCTTCAGGTTTGAAAGAGTTGGGCAATTGGGAGACGATTTATCAAGGTCTGTCGACGCTGCCAGACCAAGCCAAACAGAGTTGGTTTAAGTTCGATCACTTCTATTCGGATCGCTCGTTTCCATTACTGCTTAAAGAAGTGTTTGCAAGCAAGCCAAAGCACCTCGTGGATATTGGCGGAAATACCGGGAAATGGGCTATTCAGTGTTGTAAGCATGATCCTGATGTTGAAGTTACTATTGTCGATTTGCCGCAGCAATTAGAAGTGGCGATGTCAAATGTCTCAGAAAACCAGTTCGCCGAGCGTGTACGTCCATACCCTGCCAACATGCTTGATAAAGCACAAACATTGCCTGAGCATGCTGACGTATGGTGGATGAGCCAGTTCTTGGATTGCTTTTCACCAATTGAGATCCTAAATATCCTTAAAAAAGTCAAAGCCCAGTTAACGAAGGGAGATACTATTTACGTATTGGAGCTATTTTGGGATGCCCAAAAATACGCGGGTGCTTCCTATAGTCTTAATGCAACCTCTCTCTACTTTACCTGTTTAGCCAACGGCAATAGTCGTTTTTATCGCAGTGATGATTTCTTAGAAATTGTCGAAGCGGCAGGTTTATCTGTCGTCGAAAGAACCGACAACATTGGCCTTGGTCACACCTTATTAAAACTACAAGCAAACTAAATTCAGAATGAAAACAGAGCTCAAGCAAGTTGTTGTCGTAGGAGCGGGCCCATCTGGCTCCACCGTTTCTGCGTTATTAAAATCGCGTGGCATAGATGTCGTTGTCATAGAAAAAGCCACCTTTCCACGTTTCTCTATCGGAGAAAGCCTGCTTCCTGCATGTATGGAAGTTGTCGAGCAAGCCGGAATGACCAATGCGGTAAAGCAGTTTGGCTTCCAATATAAAGATGGCGCTGCATTTCGTCGCAATGGTGTTTACACCCAGTTCGATTTTACGGACAAATATACCCTAGGGCCGGGTACGACGTTTCAGGTGCAACGTGCCAGTTTTGATAAAGTGCTCGCCGACAGTGCCGCAGAGCAGGGCGTCGATATTCGTTATCAACATGAGCTAGTTAGCTTGGCGTTTGAAGGCAAAAAATCGCGCTTAGAAGTTGTTGGGCCGGATAAACAGACCTATCAAATCGAAGCTGATTTTGTTTTGGATGCGAGTGGTTTTGGCCGTGTTTTGCCACGCTTGTTGGATCTTGAAGAGCCTTCTTGTCTTCCTCCAAGAAAAGCGATATTTACTCACATTGAAGATCGTATCTCTCCACAAGAGCCAGAGTACGATCGTAATAAAATTCTGATTTCCGTGCATCCTGAAAATCACGATGTGTGGTACTGGCTAATTCCATTCTCGAATGGTACGTGTTCGTTTGGTGTGGTGGGTGAGCCTGAGTTTTTCGAGCAATATCCAGAAGATAAGCTTGCAGCTTTGCAGCAGTTGGCGAATGAAGAGCCGGGGTTGGCTTCTTTGTTGCGAAATGCGAATTACCCAAATCCAACAGGAGAGTTGGGTGGCTATTCAGCGAACGTCAAACGCTTAGCGACAGAAAACTACGCACTGCTTGGTAATGCCGGCGAGTTTCTTGATCCTGTGTTTTCATCTGGCGTTACTATTGCCATGAAGTCAGCGGAATTTGCGGCCGATTGTGTAGCTCGTCAATTAAATGGTGAAGTGGTTGACTGGCAAGAAGAGTATTCGGAACGCTTGATGGTGGGGGTGAACACATTCCGTACTTATGTGGAGGGGTGGTACAACGGCACATTGCAAGATGTGATTTTCTACCAAAACCCGAATCCACGTATTAAGCAGATGATTAGCGCGATTTTGGCTGGGTACGCTTGGGATACAAACAACCCTTACGTAAAACAAAGCGAACAACGTTTGTCGACGCTCGCTGAGCTGGTTCGAGAAGCGGAACTGTAAGAGTATAAATTCTCTTAGCTGAGGATGCGTAAACCTAGGTCTTACCGAGAAATTGGTAAGACCTTTTTTATTCTCGACAATACCTTTTTATTTGTACTTCGAGCTTACTGGAGACATCTTGACCACTTGTTTCGAGGTGTATCGAATTTGAGAAAATTTATAGTGATTATGATCACATACATACTCATTGTTGCTGATATTTATATTAAACGTGTAGGAAATGGATTACATTTTGGGAGTGTTCCCTAAATCCGGCTTCGTTGTGAAAACGGTTTATAAGCAACTGTATAAATTAGTAAAGTTCCAAAAACTGCACCAAAAAAAAGATAAGTTTCTTGCCAAATCAATTCGCTTGGTGAGTTCGAACCATCGACTGCGCCAAACACTTCCTTTACTTTCTCGAATTGTCAAAGAACACGACGCGTCAACGGTCTCTTCGGTTGTTGATCCCGAGAACGCGGTGGCGTGGGGAGGCAAAGTTTCTCCAGAGTTCAAATACAAAGTCATTCGTATTAGTGAAGAGCTGGAGATCAACCCTAATCATCTGATGGCCTGCATGGCATTTGAAACCGCTGAAACCTTCAGTCCAAGCATCAAAAATGGTTCAGGAAGTGGGGCGACAGGGTTAATTCAATTTATGCCCTCTACCGCTGAGTCATTAGGAGTGAGTACGAAAACTCTTGCGAGGATGAGCGCGGTCGAGCAACTTGACTATGTAAAAGCCTATTACTGGCCATATCGCCATAAAATCAATAGCCTGGAAGATGCGTATATGGCAATTCTCTATCCTGCTGCGATTGGCAAACCGTCTTCTTTCGTTTTGTTCAAGCAAGGCTCGATTGCATACCGACAAAATGCGGGTATCGATCGTCACAATACAGGAAAAATCACGCTTAATGATGTTTCCTATAAAGTACGGAAAAACTAGAGAAAGGTTTACAGCCCAATTTGATGGGATAGGGCCGTGCTTTATTCCACTTCGCTATTGTTGGTTGGTATATCGGTGTCTTTGGTGACTCTGACTTGCATAATGCGATGTTTTTTAATGAGGAGTATGTCAAATCGCCAACCTTGGTAGTGAATGTGCTCCCCAACATTTGGGACTCGACCATAAAGCCATGTCAAAAGCCCATTTAATGTTTGAAAGCCTTCTCGCTCTTCGCCTTCTATGCTGCTCAGTTCGAGTTTATTCTTGAGCTCATTGAGCGGGATCAACGCGTCCATCAACCAGCTGCCATCTTTTTGTTGCTTGGCCCACACTTGCTGTGGCGCCATGCCCAGTTCTCCAGCAATCGACTTTAACAAGTCGTATAGGGTTACTAGGCCTTGTACATCACCATACTCATCGACAATAAAGACCATTTCCGCACTGGTTTGTTGCATGTAGTTAAGGAGAGGTAACCCTTTCATGGACTCGGGTACAAAACGTGGACGCTTGAGCTGTTTAGCCAGTTTACTGATAGACAATTCGTCATATTCATCGAGCAGGACTTTGGATGAAATGGTGCCAATAATATTGTCCAAACTACCCTTACAGACTGGCCATACGGAGTGTTGGGTTTGGCGAAGGTCAGTAAGGATGACATCAATAGGTTGGTTGGCATCCAGGTAATGGATATCGCACCGTGGTGTCATTAACGATAATGCTAAACGATCGTTAAGGTGGAGTAAGTTGCGAATCATCAATTGCTCTTGTGGCTCAATCGCACCGGACTCAGAGCCTTCGCTAACAATAGCAAAAATATCCTCCTCGGTAACAATCTCACCGTTGCTGTCGTTTTGGCGCAATAATCGGAGAAAAGTATCGGTTGAAAACGTCAATAAGAAGACAAAAGGAGTGGTGAGCTTGGCGAGCCAGTGGATCGGATAAGCTACGATAATAGCGATGGTTTCTGCGTTGTTTTGTGCAAAGCGCTTGGGAACGAGTTCTCCCACCACAATCGCGAAGTAGGTGATCATGAGCACGACGCTCATCGTTGAAAGTACCGTGGCTATCTCTCTTTCTAGCCCTTGGGTTACTAACCAATTTTCGAATGGTACTGAAAGCGTTGCTTCACCAAAAATACCACTTAATAGCCCGATGACGGTAATGCCTATTTGGATCGTGGAAAGAAACTGAGTCGGATTGTTTTTAAGTTCGAGCGCTAAAGCGGCAGAGGCGTTGTGTTCTGCAATTAATTTTAGCCTTCCGCTTTTGGCTGCGACTAGAGCGATCTCTGACATAGCAAACGCGCCATTGAGTGCGATTAATCCAACCAGCAGTAATACGTCCATAACGTTTCCCAGTAATGTACACGTTAGCAGCATAACTAGATTCACGTGCAAGAAATGTGATGTTGCGAGTAAATCATGCAGCGCTCTATTATCGGGCTCTACGCGCATGAATCCTTCTGTTACTTCACTGGGATTCTGATACACTACGCGCCCATTTCCTCTGTTGAGACGTTTCTATGCCATTTTCTAAGCTTGGTTTAAGCGCATCGATTACTGATGCAGTAAAAGCGCTAGGTTATGAAAAACCGACCTCTATCCAGCAAAAAGCCATTCCAATCGTACTGCGTGGTAGCAACTTAATTGCCGCAGCACAAACGGGGACAGGTAAAACGGCCAGTTTTGTTCTACCAATCTTAGAAAAGCTTAGTCAAGGCGAAACGCAACGTAAAAAACGTGCTCGCGCTATTATTCTTACGCCCACACGCGAACTTGCGCTTCAGGTTCATCAAAGCATTGAAGCTTATGGTAAAAACTTACCGCTGCGCTCAATGGCGATGTTTGGTGGTGTGGATTATGCGCCACAAAAACAAGCTTTGATCGAGGGTGTCGATATTGTGGTAAGTACGCCGGGACGTTTGATTGACCTGTATGGTCAACGCGCTATTCACTTTGATGAAGTGGAAATGCTAGTGCTTGATGAAGCGGACAAAATGTTGGACATGGGATTCATCGATGCGATCGATAAGATCGTTGATTGCATGCCAGAACATGTTCAAAGTCTGCTGTTCTCGGCAACGCTATCTAACCCTGTTCGTGATTTGGCGAAAAACGCGATTATTGATCCTGAAGAGATCACGATTGCAAAACACAGTGCATCTAAGTCGAACATCAAGCAGTGGATCACCACCGTCGATAAGGACATGAAGTCGTCGCTGTTAAGTCACATGCTCAAAGAAAACGACTGGTCACAAGTACTGGTATTTATTGAAACCAAACACGGTGCTGCCAAGCTTGTTAGCCAACTTGAAAAGCGCGGCATTGTGGCTGAAGCGTTTCACAGTGGCCGTAATCAGCGTGTTCGCCAAGAATTAATAGAAAAGTTCAAAGCCGGTGAAATCCAGTACCTAGTCGCAACTGGTGTTGCAGCACGCGGTATTGATATCGATAACTTGCCCGTTGTTATTAACTACGACTTACCGTATCCAGCAGATGAATATGTACACCGTATTGGTCGTACTGGTCGTGCTGGCGCACAAGGTGAAGCGATCTCATTAGTCTCAAAAGATGACTTTAAAAACCTTTGTATGATCGAGAGCCGTTTAGGGCACTTGCTAGAGCGAGTGGAAATTGACGGCTTTGCACCAAGAAAGCCAGTGCCGATTTCTATTTTAAATTACGTACCTAAGAACAAGCGTAAACCGCACGATAAGCGCGAATCAAAATAGCCTGTTTTATCTCTACGATCCAAAAGCCGCATTGTTGCGGCTTTTTGCGTTTTAGGGAGATTCACTCATGGGTTGACAGTGTTGGCTTTTATGCCGTAATGAGGAAAAAAGTTAATTTATGTCATACGCTTAACACTCAAAGTGAGTCAGCTTTCGTAAAGCTTTTGTCAATTCTCTGTCCTCAGGTTTGCACAAGGTTAGGAATGGGCGCAGACTTTTTTGCTTGCTAGTGAATGCATAAGATGAGGCATAAATGAAAACAGGTGATAAGCAATTCGCCGTTATTGGTCTTGGCCGATTTGGTTTGGCAGTGTGTAAAGAGCTACAAGATTCAGGAGCTCAAGTTTTAGCGGTTGATATCAACGAAGACAGAGTTAAAGAAGCTGCCAGTTTTGTTAGTCAGGCAATTGTGGCTAATTGTACTCACGAAGAGACGGTTGCTGAGCTTAAGCTTGATGATTACGACATGGTGATGATTGCTATCGGAGCGGACGTTAATGCCAGTATTCTCGCCACACTGATCGCCAAAGAAGCGGGAGTGAAGTCTGTATGGGTTAAAGCCAACGATCGATTTCAAGCGCGTGTCCTGCAAAAGATTGGTGCGGACCACATTATCATGCCTGAACGTGACATGGGGATACGTGTCGCGCGTAAAATGCTCGATAAACGGGTTCTTGAGTTCCACCCTTTAGGTAGTGGCTTAGCCATGACGGAGTTTGTGATTGGATCTCGTTGGATGGGTAAGACATTAAGTGACCTCGCACTGTGCAAAGTCGACGGTGTGCAAGTACTCGGGTTTAAACGGGGCCCAGAAATTACCAAGGCGCCAGACCTTAATACCAAGCTGGAAATTGGCGATCTCATTATTGTGGTTGGCCCGCAAGATGCGCTAGCAAATAAATTAAAATCACTATGACGCAGTTTCATCAAAAAGGCGTTTTTTACGCGCCAGATGGTAAACGAGAAAAAGCAAAGGGTAACGAGCCGCGGATTATATTGCTGAGTTTTCTCGGTGTGTTGCTGCCTTCTGCCGTGCTGTTAACCTTGCCAGTTTTTTCTGTTACAGGCCTTTCGATAACGGACGCTTTGTTTACCGCAACATCCGCCATAAGTGTGACAGGGCTTGGTGTTGTCGATACCGGGCAGCACTTTACGTTAGCCGGAAAAATCTTGCTGATGTTTTTAATGCAAATCGGTGGGTTGGGACAGATGACGTTGTCGGCGGTTTTACTCTATATGTTTGGTGTGCGTTTAAGCTTACGCCAGCAGGCGTTAGCGAAAGAAGCGCTAGGGCAAGACCGACAGGTCAATTTAAACCGACTGGTGAAGCGGATTGTGATTTTTGCGCTTGTCGCGGAATCTATTGGGTTTATTTTCCTTTCCGTTCGTTGGGTTCCTGAAGTGGGCTGGCAAACTGGCATGTTTTACGCGTTATTTCATGCGATTTCTGCGTTTAACAACGCAGGGTTTGCTCTGTTTTCAGACAGTATGATGAGCTTTGTGAATGACCCGCTGGTCATCTTTACCCTAGCCGGGTTATTCATTTTTGGTGGGCTTGGTTTTACTGTTGTCGGAGACATCTGGCTGAACTGGCGTAAAGGTTTCCACTTTTTGCATCTTCATACCAAAATCATGCTTATCGCGACACCGATATTGCTCCTCGTTGGGACGGTGATGTTTTGGTTACTCGAGCGGAGTAATCCAAATACAATGGAATCGTTACCTTTGGCGGGTCAATGGTTGGCGGCATTCTTCCAATCAGCTAGTGCTCGAACGGCCGGATTCAACAGTGTCGACTTGGCGCAGTTTACCCAGCCAGCTTTATTGATCATGATTGTTCTGATGTTGATTGGTGCTGGGTCCACCTCAACGGGGGGCGGTATTAAGGTTTCCACATTTGCCGTTGCGTTCATGGCTACGTGGACCTTTTTGCGCCAAAAGAAACACGTGGTTATGTTTAAACGAACCGTAAACTGGCAAACCGTGACTAAGTCACTCGCCATTATCGTTGTGAGCGGCGCCATTCTGACAAGCGCGATGTTTTTATTGATGCTCACAGAGAAGGCAAGCTTTGATAAGGTCATGTTTGAAACCATTTCCGCATTTGCGACGGTAGGACTTACCGCTGGTTTGACGGCAGAGCTTTCTGAACCTGGCAAGTACATTATGATCGTGGTGATGATCATTGGTCGTATCGGGCCACTCACGCTTGCCTACATGTTGGCCCGCCCTGAGCCTACCTTAATCAAATACCCAGAAGACGCCGTTCTTACAGGTTAAAGTAGCGTTTATCTGCACCCCACCGACCATAACGAGCACTGATTAATAGCAGTGCTCGTACATTTATAAAATATGTGGGACGTTGCCCAATTTTATCTACAAAGTCGCAGAAGTTTATTTCTTCTTCCTTTTGTTTCGATACTATTCATTCACTCAATTTATACCCTCGGAAGCCACACTTACAAAAGTATTTGGGCATCCGACGCTTTTGTAACGTGATGCTAAATAATATTGTGTTATCTGAGCGAATTGATACCAGCCTTAGTCGTTAGCCACTCAACTTCATTCTATGTTTATGGGCTATTGTGTACTGGCTGTGCTTGGTATTAAACGAATCGAAAAGATGGAGCCGTACTTTGAAATTCAACACACTCGCCTTGACTATGCTAACTGCGCTTCTTGCAGGTAAGAGCATGGCAACTACTCCGCCATCACCAGTTTGGCATACTATTGCGTTGAGCGATGGTACCTCTAGTGAGGCAATTTTACGCGGCACTGCCGATTTCCACTGGTTTGAAGATAAACAAGGTAATGCCTTGGTTCATGAAGATGGCATTTGGTTTTTTGCACAGATTCAGCGCGAGTCAGACATCCCAACGTTACGCTCGACGGGTGTTGCTAAAACTCAATCGAGTGATGCGCCTGAATTGGCGAAGTTTCGCCCGGATCTACAAGTTAAGCCGCAGTTATCTTCTCTAAAAACCATTGAACCGATGGCGCGCCAAAATCTATTGCGTTCGGCGCAAGGTTATCAGGCGATGAGTAGCTCATCGATGAAGCAACAACCACTGTTGGTTGTGCAAGTCTCCTTTGATGACCAAGCAATGGTGCATGACTTCGAACAACGTGTGTTTAATACCGATGGCCAAAGCGTTGTCGATTATTTTGATAAAAACTCTCAAGGGAAATTCAAAGTTGTCCCTGCGATTGAGAGTTATGGTACCGCGAATGATGGTGTGATCAATGTGACCGTGGCGCAAAGCCACCCAAATTGCCACTCTAGCTCAACTGACAAGACTTGTACTGCCAAGTTGAATGCGGTCTTCACCGAAGCGTATCAAAAACTGGATCCGTACTTTAATCTTTCGGCTTACGACAGCAATCAAAATGGTACCGTAGAACCGTCAGAGTTGTCAGTGATGTTTATTTTTGCTGGTGGCGACCGTTCAACCGGATTCCTTGATCGTCCTTCTATTTGGCCTCATAAATTCTCTCACGACGATGTGACACTAGATGGCAAAAAAATTGCCGATTATTGTGTGTTTGCTGACTACCAAGTTGATCATCAAGCGACGTTAGGCGTAATCGTACATGAGCTTGGCCACTTAATGCTTGGCTTGCCGGATTTGTACGCAAGGAACAGTGATGCCTCGATCGGTTCTTGGGGCGTGATGGGCGGTGGTTCATGGGCACAGAAACCGGGAGACTCATACGCAGGAGACACGCCAGTGAACATGAGTGCGTGGAGCAAACACGCCGCTGGTTTCGTAGTACCAACGATCACTCATGAAAGCCCGATGCCTATTTCCGTGAACAACGACGATGTCAAACTGGTGTATCTCGACCCATACTTGAAAGAGTTTGGCCCACGCGTTTATTTGGAAAACCGTACCTTTAGCGGTTACGACCGAGCATTGGCGGCAGAAGGCATACTAGCGACGTCGGTTAATGTCCAGAATCGCTTTAACGATGTTGGCGCGATGCAGGTTCAAATCATGCAGGCCGATGGTCTGAATGAGTTAGAACATGATGGAAGCAGTGATGCCGGCGATTTGTATCCTAATGGTGGCAATGTCATTTCAGATACATCGACCCCGGGTCTGAGAGCGATCGCCGGGTTTGATACCGGGGTTCGTATTTCCAACATTGCCAGCAATACCAACGGCGGCAGTTTTTCTCTTGAGCATATAAACGAGCCAAATAAATCGGCATGGTTGAACTCTCTTCACCAAGGTTATGTGTACGCAAGTGGCAGTAACACCCTGGCGGTATCATTGGATTTGAATGCAGAGACAAAGCTTGATGGTCTTCAACTTTACGCGCAAAGCAATAGCGCTCAAAGTGACATGACTTATCGAGTATGGCGATTCCCATTCTCAGGTAACGTGGGCTACCGATTAATATTGGATCAGAACAATGCTGAACTTTTACAGCAAGGTAGCTTCCAAAAGCCATCCCGAATTTTATTCCCTCAACCGAGCCAATTAAGTGCGGGTCAGCACCTGTTAGTAGTGGAATTAGAAGGCGGTGAATTTGAATCGAACTTTGACTTTGGCCGCTTACTAAAAACTGAAAAATCATCCCTGCCCGTAATGTGGACTGGTAATTACAACGAGATAGGTACGTTTGGTTTAGAGCAAGCCGGGTTCTCTTATGTTCCGTTCGCAGCACTGTTGAATGTGGAGGCGAACAACATTGTTGAAGCGAAAGCTGATTCACTGCAAACCGATAAGAATACGCCAGTCGATCTGAACCTGATGGACAATGATTTCATGGCCATAGGGTATCAGTTCAATGTGGACATTGTGCAGAAGCCTGAGCACGGCACCATTTCTGGCAACCAATACCAACCTGAAGCTAACTTTGTTGGTTTGGACAGCTTCCAATATCGTTTGCTGTCTACGGACGGCGTGTATTCGTCTTCGGTTGTGAGCGTGCAGGTCGAAGTACTTGGTAGTAATGAAGCACCAAAAGCGCTCATCGATGTGGATAGCCAAAAGATTACTGCTGGACAGAAAGTAACATTGTCGGCGGCAAACAGCACTGATGCGGATGGCGATGTGTTGAACTACCGATGGGAGCAATTGGCTGGTACTTCAGTTTCTATCGGAAATTCGACCAGTGCTACGGCAAGCTTTACAGTGCCTCAAGGTATAAAAGCGGGTGAGGTTCTGACATTCCGTCTAACCGTTACTGATCCAAGTAATGAAACCTCCAGTGCTACCGTCAATTTAACCATGCAAAACGCAGCGCCAGTCACGTTAGCAGATACGGCGACCGTTGCCGTTGGTGAAAGCATTGTGATTGATGCTGCTGGCAATGATTCGGATGTGAATGGCGATAAACTGGTTGTAGAAAGCGTACAGAACCTAACGGGCGTGGGAAGTGCGAGTGTAGAAAATGGCAAAATTCGTTTTCAAGCTCCGGATAGTGCGGTTGATAACATCAAGCTGCAATATACGGTTTCAGATGGCAACGGTGCTACCGCAATAGGTGAAGTGACCGTGACGGTTGTCGCTTCTTTGAAAACAACGACATTCAAGAACTCTGAAGGTAGTGGCAGTGTTTCTTATTGGGCTCTGATGTTACTTGTTGCATTGGGCTGGCGACGCCGCGTCTAAAACGATATCGAATTACGGTATAAGCCACTCACATTGAGTGGCTTATTTTTTGTGCCTGTTTTACTTCCTAGTATCTCTCATTATCTTATGAGATGTGTTTCTCATTTATTTTTAAAGCGATTTTTCTATTCAGCGGTTACCCTATGGGCAGATTTTTATAAATTAAGGATGTTGTATGTCAACCGAGGACTTTTCTGTTTCGGCAATATGCCGAGAAGCAGCAGTGATGGTTAGAAGGAACCTACTCGCAATTGTCATTGCTTGTATTCCATTGATCATCGTGCACTCAATTTTTGTGTTTATGTATCCTGAAATGACGGGGCAAGATCAAGCGAACGCTCAAGAAGGAAACATCGCGGGATTTTATTTCGTCACAATCATTTTATACCCACTTGTTGCCGCGATGGCGGCTGTGCGTGTACACCGAATTTATTTGGTTGGCGATTACATGCAATCAGCGTTGGATGTATTTCGCTTGTCAGCCAGAGAATTCCGTTTCATTGGCTGGTGGATATTATTTGGGTTGATGATGATGCTCGTCATTGGTATCCCAATCTTTGTGTTGTCGTTTCTCTATATTGCAGAAAGTGGTGAACCTGATTTTGTCGCCATGGCGTTTATCACAACGGTTGCAAGCATTCCGGGCTATTGGGTGATGGCGCGCTGGTCGTTCGTGTTGCCAGCGACCGCAATGGATCATCAGCCGCGCAGCTTGCGTCGTTCGTGGAACCAAAGCAGACCATACAACAAACAAGTATTCATTTTGATGGGCTTAATTCCATTGGGCGCGGGATTGCTCAGTCAGCTTATCTTTAGTCACTTTACTAACCTCTTCATGCTGAGTCTTGTGGGTGTTGCCTATGGTATTTTCGGTGCGTACCAGTTGGCTTTGTTATCGTTGAGCTATAAAACGGTCGTGGACATTGAACGCGCTCGTTTTGATACACCATCAGAGCCACCAAAAACGGGTGAAGAGTTTTCCGCTTAATCATTTGATCGCTTTTACATACCACTTCTGTTTGTGAGGTGGTATGCAGCGGGTTAATACCTTCCAACCGCCTTCGCGTTATTCACGCAAAATACCCATGCCCATTTCATGGCTGAATGACAGTGACGTTCACACGTATACTGACAGCAGTACTTCTTTTTATTAAGGAACCCCACATGTCCATTTGGCAACGGGTCAGTTTCACCCATCGCTTTAGTCAATTACCGTCAGCTTTCTATACTTTGGTCGGGCCGCAACCCTTGGATAATACTCGTTGGGTCGCTTGGAATAGTGAGTTTGCGCAGCAGTTTGGTTTACCAGCAGAGCAAAGCGATGAGCTATTGGCGGTTTTTTCTGGGCAAAGCGAATTCGAACCGTTTCGTCCTCTGGCGATGAAATACGCAGGACATCAGTTTGGCGTTTACAACCCAGACTTGGGCGATGGACGTGGATTGCTGTTGGCGGAAATTGAGCATCAAGATGGCACTTGGTTTGATATTCACCTTAAAGGCGCGGGGCTAACCCCCTACTCGCGAATGGGGGACGGCAGGGCGGTGTTGCGCTCAACCATTCGTGAGTATCTATGTAGTGAAGCCATGGCAGGGCTTGGGATCCCGACGACTCGTGCTCTTGGCATGATGGTCAGTGACACGCCGGTTTATCGCGAGAAAACAGAATTCGGCGCAATGTTGATTCGTATGGCGGAGACCCACGTGCGTTTTGGCCATTTCGAGCATTTTTTCTATACCAATCAATTGGCAGAGCAGAAGTTGCTGGCGGACAAAGTGATCGAGTGGCACTTTGCTGATTGTGCGTCGGCAGAGAAGCCATACGCCGCAATGTTTGGTGAAATTGTTCAGAAAACAGCGGACATGATTGCTTATTGGCAAGCGTATGGGTTTGCTCATGGGGTAATGAACACCGACAACATGTCGATCCTTGGTCAAACGTTTGATTACGGCCCGTTTGGTTTTCTTGATGATTATGAGCCGGGATATATTTGTAATCATTCCGACTACCAAGGCCGTTATGCATTTGACCAACAGCCAAGAATTGCGCTTTGGAACCTCTCAGCGCTCGCGCATGCGCTATCGCCACTCGTTGAGCGAGAAGATTTAGAAGCGTCGTTGAGCCAATTTGAAGTCCGGTTGAGTCAGCAGTTCAGCCGCCTAATGCGTGAGAAGTTGGGTTTAAAAACCCAGATCGCGGAAGATGGACGTTTATTTGAAGCAATGTTTGAGCTCCTTCACCAAAATAACACGGATTACACTCGCTTCTTTAGAACGCTTTCAAATCTTGATACTGATTCTTCTCAATCCGTAATCGACTTGTTTCTCGACCGAGAAGCTGCGCGAGCTTGGCTTGATCTGTACTTAGCTCGATGTGAGCTAGAGGTTGATGAACTAGGGGGCCTGATTTCAGCCGAACAGCGTTGCGAACAGATGCGTCAAGCCAATCCCAAATACATCTTGCGTAACTACTTGGCTCAGTTGGCGATTGATAAAGCGGAAGAAGGGGACTTTAGCGAATTACACCGATTGGCCGAACTGTTAAAGCGCCCATTTGATGAGCAACCCGAGTTTGAAGATTACGCGAAATTGCCACCAGAATGGGGGAAGAAAATGGAGATAAGCTGTTCTTCATAAATGGGTCATTTCCCACCCATTTGAATCTTTTTCTTGGGTGGAATTCACTCGTTATACTCTGTGTTCATGTTAATGGTCTTTGTTAATTTATTGAAATACATATAAATTTTAACATGGTCCATTAATTGCTCTTTGTTGAACATCCGTACCCATCGTCTAATACCTAGTTATTCATGGACGGGATGGGATGTGATTCAACAAGGAGAATAATAATGTTTAAGCCTCTAACTCTACTATCTGTCTCTGCGCTTGCTGTAATGAGCTTTAACGCTGCCGCGAATTGTGACCCAGGTGAAACGGTCATCAAGTTCAGCCATGTAACGAACGCGGACAAACACCCAAAAGGTATTGCGGCTTCGTTACTTGAAAAACGCGTTAACGAAGAGATGAACGGTAAAGTCTGTATGCAGGTGTTTCCGAACTCAACGCTTTACGATGATGATAAGGTGTTGGAAGCACTACTAAATGGTGATGTTCAACTCGCTGCACCTTCTCTTTCTAAGTTTGAGAAATTCACCAAAAAGTACCGCCTTTTCGATCTGCCTTTCTTATTCGACGATGTCGACGCTGTTGACCGCTTCCAAAACTCTGAAGCCGGTGAAAAGCTGAAAAACTCAATGAAACGACGTGGTCTACAAGGTATTGCGTTTTGGCATAATGGCATGAAGCAAATGTCAGCCAACAAGCCGCTCATTTCTCCAGCCGATGCTGAAGGGCTTAAGTTCCGTGTTCAAGCTTCTGACGTTCTCGTTGCTCAGTTTGAACAGCTAGGTGCAAACCCGCAAAAAATGTCATTCAAAGAAGTGTACGGTGGCCTGCAAACTAAGGTTATTGATGGTCAAGAAAATACTTGGTCAAACATCTACGGCAAAAAGTTCTTCGAAGTTCAAGATGGCATTACGGAAACGAACCACGGGATTCTGGATTACCTAGTGGTGACGTCAAACGACTTCTGGAAAAACTTACCAGACGATCAGCGCGAGCAGCTAAACACAATCATCCAAGAGGTGACAGCGCAGCGTAATGCTGAGTCGACCAAAGTGAACCTGGCGAACAAAAACAACATCATCGAAGCTGGTGGTGTAGTTCGTACGTTAACGCCAGAGCAGCGCCAAGAATGGGTCACTGCACTTCAGCCAGTATGGAAGAAGTTTGAAAAAGACATTGGTTCTGACCTAATTGAAGCCGCTTTGGCTTCTAACCAAAAATAATAACGCCTAGCACGCTTAGCCCTCTCGATTAGAGGGGGCTCTTTTCCCCTACAGACGACGTGATGTAATTATGGAACAGACTTTTTTTGCCAAGGCTGGACGAATCACCGATGCCATTGAAGAGACTTTGATTGCTTTCTTCCTAGGTGCCATGACCTTGTTAACCTTTGCCAATGTCATCTTTCGTTATGTCTTTAACGACAATATTCTTTGGGCGCTTGAGCTCACCGTCTTTATGTTTGCATGGATGGTGTTGGTCGGCGCTTCTTACGGTGTGAAAAAACACTTTCATATTGGTGTTGATGTGATCATCAACATAGTGCCAGAGGGCAAACGAAAAGCCTTGGCGTTATTTGCTGCAATATGCTGTTTAGCCTTCTCTATTTTGCTTTTAATTGGCTCTTGGAACTACTGGTATCCGTTCGCCACAGACCGAGCGTGGTATGAAACGGATGATATTCCAATGCCGGAAATGCTTCAGTTTATGGCGGATTGGTTAAACGAGGGAGAGCGTTACGAAAAGCTGCCACGTTTTATTCCTTATTTCGCTTTGCCGCTTGGTATGGCGTTGCTAACGCTGAGATTTGCTCAGGCAACATGGCAAATTGCTACCGGAAAGCTCGACCGACTGATTGCAGGGCATGAAGCAGAAGAAGAGCTAGAGGCGCTTCAAGAAGAGATGAGTGATGCCGGTGATCTTATGGCTCCAAAGGCCTCAGACAATTCTAAGAGCAAGGAGCAATAAGCCATGGATATCTTATTTCTATTTTTGATGGTGATTGGCTTCATGCTCGTCGGCGTGCCAATCGCAGTTTCTCTGGGTCTTTCCAGTATTCTTTTCCTTTTGATTCATTCGGATGCGTCTTTGGCGTCTGTTGCTCAAACGTTGTTTAATGCATTTGCTGGACACTACACTCTATTAGCAATTCCATTCTTCATTTTAGCTTCAAGCTTTATGTCGACAGGTGGTGTAGCGAAACGGATCATTCGTTTCGCGATTGCGATTGTAGGCTGGTTCCGTGGTGGTTTAGCGATGGCTTCGGTTGTCGCGTGTATGATGTTTGCCGCGCTATCAGGTTCATCTCCAGCAACGGTTGTTGCCATAGGTAGCATCGTTATCGCAGGTATGATCAAAAACGGTTACTCAAAAGAGTTTGCGGCCGGCGTAATTTGTAACGCAGGTACGCTAGGGATTTTGATTCCGCCGTCTATCGTTATGGTAGTTTACGCTGCCGCGACTGATGTATCAGTTGGACGTATGTTCCTCGGTGGTGTGATACCGGGTTTGTTGGCTGGCGTCATGCTGATGATAGCGATCTATATTGCTGCCCGTATTAAGAACCTGCCAAAACAACCATTTGTCGGTTGGAAAGAGACGTTTGATGCAGCTAAGGATGCAAGCTGGGGCTTGTTGCTGGTGGTGATCATTCTCGGTGGTATTTATGGCGGTATTTTCACCCCAACAGAAGCCGCTGCAGTTGCTGCTGTGTACTCGTTCTTTATTGCCAACTTTGTATACAAAGACATGGGGCCATTTGCAGACAAGAAAAACACTAAACCTGCGCTCGTTAAAATCTTCCAAACCTTCGTTCATAAAGACACCAAACACACGCTGTATGAAGCGGGTAAACTCACCATCATGCTGCTTTTCATTATTGCCAATGCGTTAATTTTGAAGCACGTTCTAACGGAAGAACGCATCCCGCAAATGATCACAGAGTCAATGATGTCAGCTGGTTTAGGACCAATCACCTTCTTGATTGTGGTGAACGTATTGCTGTTGATTGGTGGTCAGTTTATGGAGCCATCAGGCTTATTGATCATTGTTGCACCACTGGTGTTCCCAATTGCGATAGCACTGGGGATCGACCCAATTCACTTAGGTATTATGATGGTGGTGAATATGGAGATAGGTATGATAACACCACCTGTTGGGCTTAACTTGTTTGTTACTGCAGGTGTCGCCAAAATGTCGATGATGAATGTAGTAAAAGCCGCACTGCCATGGGTGGCGGTGATGTTCCTATTCCTCATTATTGTAACGTACGTGCCATGGGTGTCGACTTGGTTACCAACGACCTTGATGGGGCCAGAAATCATTACTAAGTAATGGCACCAGATATTTGAAGAAAAACAAAAGAGGTGTGATGATTCACACCTCTTCGTCTATGGGTTTGTAGCTAGGCCTACGAGGGTCTGGGTGGACTCGCCGTTCGTAGCTTCGCCACTTCTTTTTATTCTTGCGCCGCTCCTCGCCTGAACGTCTCTCTTCTTGATATTGCCCGTCTACCATCACGGTATCTGTAATGATCGGTATTCTCACTTTCTCGTTCATATCCGTAACAACCATGATGAATCAATTATTAAAAATTATGATTCAAGTTGGATATAATACCAATCCTTGAGAATCGTTTTATTTATAGAGCTCTTTATCTATTTGATAGCGTTGCATTTTGTCATACAGAGTTTTTCGAGGCACATTCAATTGTGCCATTGTCTGTTTAATGCTGCCGTTATTTTCCAGTAATGCGCCTTCAATGGCTGCTCTCTCGAACTCTGCTACTTGTTCTGCAAGACTTGAAGAAGGCTTGGCAACCGGAGTCGATTCTCCTAACTGAATTAATTTACCCAATAGCACGAAACGCTCTGCTGCATTTCTTAGCTCGCGAACATTGCCTGGCCAGTCATGGTTCATCAGTTGGGCGAGGTCGTGGGATGACAAGCTAGGAGAGCTTTTACCGTAACGTGAAGCCGCTACCAATAGGAAATGATGGAAGAGGGCAGGGATGTCTTCTTTCCGTTCACGCAGTGGCGGGAGATCTAAGGTAACCACATTCAGTCGATAGTAAAGATCTTGGCGAAAGGTTCCCTCTTCAGCAGCGCGTTTCAAATCGACTTTGGTTGCGGCAATTACTCGAATATCTAAGGGCAAGAGTTCATTCGAGCCGACACGCTCAATCACACGCTCTTGCAGTACTCTCAGTAAACGGATTTGGGCTTGGATTGGCATTGACTCGATTTCATCCAAGAAAAGTGTACCGCCTTGAGCAAATTCAAATTTACCGATACGGCGGCTTTCTGCGCCAGTAAATGCGCCTTTTTCATGCCCGTAGAGTTCGCTCTCAATCAAATTCTCTGGTACTGCACCACAATTTACTGCGACAAAGTTTTGGTTCCGTCGAGAGCTTTGCTCATGCAAAGAGCGGGCGATTAACTCTTTACCTGTACCAGTCTCGCCAAACAATAAGATATCTGCATCAGTATCGGCGATGTGAGCAATGGTTTCGCGTAACATTTGAATGCTAGACGTTTCTCCGATAACACGAGGTCCGAGCGTTTTACTTGCCTTGAGAGACAGGCGTAACTTCTCGTTTTCAACCGTTAATTGGCGCTTCTCAATGGCGCGCTTGACGGTTTCAACTAGGTGCTCAGGTGGGAATGGCTTTTCGATAAAATCATACGCTCCTTGGTGTAACGCATTAACCGCCATTGAGATATCGCCATGACCAGTAATCATAATCACGGGAAGATGGGTGTCTTTTCGTACAAGGGTATTCAGTAAATCCATCCCTGAAATACCGGGTAAGCAAATATCGGTAATCACCACACCTGGCTCGGCTCCCTGCTTAATGGCGAGTAAGGCAGATTCAGCGTCTGGAAAGAATGTGGCATCGATATCTGCCAATTCAAACGTTTGTTCTATTGCCAGTCTAAGATCGGCTTCATCATCAATAAAAAACACCTGACACATGATCTCATCCTTTTGATTGTTCTGTGTTGTTAGGAGCGATAGGTAAACACAATGAAAATCGAGCTCCGCCTTGTTCTCGATTTTGGGCACATAATCTTCCGTTCATACTGGCTAAGATTTGTTGCGAGATAGAGAGCCCTAAACCTAACCCATTTTGTTTGGTAGTTAGGAAAGGCTCACATAAGTCCGAAAGTGAGAAATCTCCAAGCCCTGGACCATTGTCATCTACATGAATCCAAATCAAACCGGCATGTTCGTCTTGCTCTACGGATAACTGTACTTGTTTGTCTTGTTGCTCTTTGAGAGCCTCTATCGCATTGGTCAGCAGATTAACCAACACTTGTTCAAGTTGAATGATATTGATCTGAACTTCAACATCGTGCTCTGGTACCTGCATTTCTAGTGTGACACGTGCAGATTTAAGTGCGGGTTTCATCAGCTCTTTGACTGAGGCAATTACTGGAAACAAACGAGATTGAGCCAGCTCGTTTCCACTGGTTTTTTTAGTCGAAAGAACGAAGCTGCTGACTGATGTTTGCCATACGATCAGTGAGGGCTGAGATGCGAGTTAGATTATCTTCCACTCGCTCATATTTTTCTTTTTGGAGGAACAGCTTGCCGTTTTCAGCAAAGCTGCGAATGGCCGCAAGTGGATTATTCAGTTCATGACTGATACTGGCTGACATTTGCCCTAATACTGCTAGTTTCGCAGCTTGAACGAGTTCGTCTTGCGTTAGGCGAAGTGTTTGTTCGGTTTCTATTCTCTGGGCGATTTCTGCTTGCAATTCTGCGGTGCGAGCCATGACTTGATATTCAAGTTTTTGATTGGCCTCTTGTTGAATTCTCTCAAGTTGTAAGTGGCGTTGTTGACGGTGATAGATGAGCTGGCCAATTAAAAACAACACGGTGAATGCAAGAGTAAGTACAAAAATGTAACCCATTGTGAGCCAGACGACAGACTGCTTAGGAGATAGTACACGGATGGTCAGCTTGAGCTCTGGTAGGGGCAACGAAGAGACCACCAAGGTCCCTTTGTTATATGGGTAACCTTGTTTTAGCTCAGAATGCGTTTCCTCCACATTGCCCACCAATCCTAGAGTTTCAATTGGCTCATCAAGGTATTGTCGGCTTGCCCAAACTTGTTTTCTTTCATTCTCAGTCAGTGGTTGTAAGCTTTTGAGTAGCCAATCACTTCGGCTGCTCATGAAAACAATCCCGTGCGGATCGCTCGCGACGAACACACTATTTGGCTGCTGCCAGTTGTCTTCTATCTTACTCAAGTCCATCTTAACCACGACCACACCAAGGACGCCGCCCGCGTATATGATCGGATAAGAATAGTAGTAGCCACGCTTACCCGAAGTCGAACCAAGCGCGTAGTATTGGCTTCGTTCCCCAACGATTGCTTGTTTGAAATAAGGGCGGAACGCAAAATTTCGTCCAATAAAAGATCGCTCTTTACGCCAGTTGCTGGCCGCGACCGTCGTACCCCATTGATCGATTAAATAGGTATCTGCCGCTTCAATCACGTCATTAACGGATTCTAAATACCGATTGGTGAGTTCCAGTTGGGCACTGTTATTTGGATGCAGTAACGCTTGATGGAGAGGGTCATCTTTAGCCAGAAGATTAGGGATATGGGCGTATTTATCGAGTTTGTTTTTAATATGACTAGAAAATTGCTCAAGTTGGGACTGGTGTTTATCAAGCAATGATTGATAACTAGTCTGCCAAACCCAATGACCACCTATGATTGCGCAAAGGAAATAGAAGGCAAAAAAAGTCAGCAGAATCCGGTTTTTTTGCGACATCCTTACACTCCTTAAACCTTTCCTTTGGTCACGTAAGAAAATGTTAATAGTTTGTAGGGAGGATTAGGGATTTAGTTTTCAACTCTGTGGAGTAAAACAAGAGCAAGATCTCTTTTTAGGCTTTTCGAATAAAAAAACCGGTCGATTCTCTTGAAAAAGTCGCTATTGTCCCCATTCTAGATATGCTGACGATACTTAGACGCTGTTTGAATCGCATATTTGAAGAAAAAATGGGTCAGCATTCGAGAATTTAGCGCAGACAATGTCCACATAGTGGCTATTGGCTCGACAGGGTTGCGACAGATCGCTAGAATGTCGCGTCTAAAAATTCTGTCCTGAGGCTAATAGGAGATACCTTTGGTAATTTTATCGAAGATATCACTGATTAGTCCGGTACTGACAAACAGTATCGATACTCGATTTAAATTAGGTGTTCGGACAGAACACTACACAAGGATGAAGCGTAAGCTCCGCTGAGTTTCGCTCATACGCTCGGAAAACCGAGCCACTTTAGAGGTTTATATATAATGCAAGTTACTGTTGAAACGCTAGAGGGCCTAGAGCGCCGTCTAAACATTACTGTTCCAGCTGCAAACATCGAAGACGCTGTAACAGCTGAACTACGCAACATCGCTAAAAACCGTCGTTTCGATGGTTTCCGTAAGGGTAAAGTGCCTCTAAAAATGGTTGCTAAGATGTACGGCAAAGCAGTACGTCAAGACGTTCTTGGTGAAGTTATGCAACGCCACTTCATCGAAGCTATCGTTAAAGAGAAAATCAACCCAGCTGGCGCTCCAACTTTCGCTCCTGTAGAAAACAAAGAAGGTTCAGACCTAGTTTTCACTGCAACTTTTGAAGTTTACCCAGAAGTTGAGCTTAAAGGCCTAGAAAACATCACTGTTGAAAAACCGCTAACTGAAGTTAAAGACGCAGACGTAGAAGAGATGATCGATACTCTACGTAAGCAACAAGCTACTTGGGTTGAAGTTGAAGAAGCAGCAGAAGATGGCAAACGCGTAAGCATTGACTTCGTTGGTTCTATCGACGGTGAAGAATTCGAAGGCGGTAAAGCTGAGAACTTCCCACTAGAAATGGGCGCTGGTCGCATGATCCCTGGTTTCGAAGACGGTATCGCAGGTAAAACTGCAGGTATGGAATTCGACATCGACGTGACTTTCCCAGAAGATTACCACGCTGAAAACCTAAAAGGTAAAGCAGCTAAGTTCGCAATCAAAGTGAACAAAGTGGAAGCTCGTGAACTACCAGAACTAAACGACGAGTTCGTTGCTAAGTTCGGTGTTGTTGAAGGCGGTGTTGAAGCACTTAAAGCTGAAGTTCGTAAAAACATGGAACGCGAGCTTAAGCAAGCTGTTAAGAACCGCATCAAAGAGCAAGCGATTGACGGTCTAGTTGAGCAAAACGACATCAACGTACCATCAGCGCTTATCGAGCAAGAAATCCAAGTTCTACGTCAACAAGCTGCACAACGCTTCGGTGGTAACCCAGAAGCTGCTGCTCAGCTTCCACGTGAGCTGTTCGAAGAGCAAGCTAAACGTCGCGTAGTAGTTGGTCTTCTACTAGGTGAAGTAATCAAGTCTGAAGAGCTAAAAGCGGACGACGAGAAAGTTAAAGCTCTAATTGAAGAAATGGCTACTGCATACGAAGATCCATCAGAAGTTATTGCTTACTACGAGCAAAACGAAGAAATGATGAACAACATGCGCAATGTAGCTCTAGAAGAGCAAGCAATCGACGCGATCATCGCTAAAGCACAGGTTTCTGAGAAAGAAGTAGGCTTCAACGAGCTACTTAACCAACAACAACCTGCTGCTTAATAAGCAATATCTTGCGTAGAAGGTTGACTTAACGTTAACTATTCTGCTAACAATGGTCCGTATGATAGTCATCATCCGGGCCATTTATTTTAGGGACATAAGAATATGAGCTACCAAGAAAAAAATGCAATGTCGCCAATTATGGACGCGCTAGTACCAATGGTGGTTGAACAAACTTCCCGCGGCGAACGCTCTTACGACATCTACTCACGTCTGCTGAAAGAGCGCGTGATTTTTTTAACGGGTCAAGTGGAAGACCACATGGCAAACCTTGTCGTGGCTCAGCTACTTTTCCTAGAATCTGAAAATCCAGATAAAGATATTTTCCTATACATCAACTCGCCAGGCGGCAGCGTAACAGCTGGTATGTCTATCTACGATACCATGCAGTTTATTAAGCCAAATGTGAGCACTGTATGTATGGGTCAAGCATGTTCAATGGGTGCCTTCCTGTTAGCAGGTGGTGCGCCAGGTAAGCGCTACGTACTGCCTAACTCTCGTGTAATGATCCACCAACCATTGGGTGGTTTCCAGGGTCAAGCTTCTGATATCCAAATCCATGCTCAGGAAATCCTGACCATTAAGCAGAAGCTAAACAAGCTGTTAGCAGAACATACTGGCCAACCTCTTGAAGTCATTGAGCGCGATACTGATCGTGATAACTTCATGTCATCAGAGCAGGCTGTGGAATACGGTATCGTGGATGCAGTGTTAAGCCACCGCGGCGAGTAATTAGCCAGCGCATTTTGGCAAAAATTGATATACACTCATTCATGAAGAGTAAAGGCTAAGAGGTTAGCGAATGACAGATAAAAGCAAAGAAAGTGGCAGCGGTAAATTGCTGTACTGTTCTTTCTGCGGCAAAAGTCAGCACGAAGTTCGCAAGCTAATCGCAGGTCCGTCAGTGTACATTTGCGACGAGTGTGTCGACTTATGTAACGATATTATTCGCGAAGAAATCAAGGATGTTCTCCCTAAGAAAGAATCTGAAGCGTTACCAACGCCAAAACAGATCCGTGAACACCTTGATGACTATGTGATCGGGCAAGATTACGCGAAAAAAGTGCTCGCAGTTGCGGTATATAACCACTACAAGCGTTTACGCAATGGTGATACAACGAGTGAAGGTGTGGAGCTTGGTAAAAGTAACATCCTTCTAATTGGCCCAACAGGTAGCGGTAAAACACTACTTGCTGAGACATTAGCTCGATTCTTGGATGTGCCATTTACAATGGCAGACGCAACCACACTAACCGAGGCTGGTTATGTGGGTGAAGACGTTGAAAACATCATCCAAAAGCTTCTGCAAAAATGTGATTACGATGTAGCTAAAGCTGAACGCGGCATCGTTTACATTGATGAAATTGATAAAATTTCACGCAAAGCTGAAAACCCATCTATTACGCGTGACGTATCTGGTGAAGGTGTTCAGCAGGCGCTACTAAAACTTATCGAAGGCACGGTTGCATCGGTTCCACCTCAAGGTGGTCGTAAGCACCCTCAGCAAGAATTCCTACAAGTGGACACGTCGAAGATCCTGTTCATCTGTGGTGGTGCATTTGCTGGCCTAGATAAGGTGATTGAGCAGCGTGTTGCAACAGGTACAGGTATTGGCTTCGGTGCTGAAGTTCGTTCTAAAAACGAATCGAAGACCGTGGGTGAGCTATTTACTCAGGTTGAGCCTGAGGATTTAGTGAAGTACGGACTCATTCCAGAATTCATTGGTCGTCTTCCTGTGACAACAACACTGACTGAGCTTGATGAAGAAGCGTTGATTCAGATCCTATGTGAACCGAAGAACGCATTAACCAAGCAGTACGCAGCATTGTTTGAGCTTGAAAACGCTGAACTTGAGTTCCGAGAAGATGCGCTGCGCGCTATCGCTAAGAAAGCAATGGAGCGTAAAACAGGTGCTCGTGGTTTACGCTCGATCCTTGAAGGCGTATTACTGGAAACCATGTACGAACTGCCATCTGCGACAGACGTAAGTAAGGTCGTGATTGATGAGTCCGTCATCAATGGTGAGTCAGAGCCATTGCTTATTTATAGCAACTCAGACAATCAGGCCGCTGGAGCAGAATAAATTCAGCCGTAATGAAAAAGGAGGTAAGTAATTACCTCCTTTTTTTATTTCTCTTATTGAATCCAAACAATTAGCCCCCATATAAATCGATAAGTAATACGTAAACGTGAAAGCGGAAGAGAGAATTATATGAACTTGGAACGTTCCGAGCGTATCGAGATCCCGGTACTACCTCTACGTGACGTAGTGGTCTACCCGCACATGGTTATTCCATTGTTTGTTGGTCGTGAGAAATCGATTAGCTGTTTAGAAACGGCGATGGAAACCAACAAACAAGTTCTTCTTGTGGCACAAAAGCAAGCTGATACTGATGAGCCTACGGTTGACGACCTATTTGAAGTAGGTACGGTAGCCACCATTCTCCAGCTACTGAAGCTTCCGGATGGCACAGTAAAAGTACTGGTTGAAGGCCAGCAACGTGCGAAAATCAATCACTTTAAAGAGAGTGACTTCTTCCTAGCGGAAGCGGAATTTGTGGTTACGCCAGAATTGGATGAGCGTGAGCAAGAAGTGATTGTTCGCAGTGCGATCAATCAGTTTGAAGGCTTTATTAAGCTAAACAAGAAGATTCCACCAGAAGTTCTCACCTCACTCAACGGTATCGACGAAGCGGCTCGCTTAGCGGATACTATTGCAGCTCATATGCCGTTGAAGCTGGTGGATAAGCAGCAAGTACTTGAAATTGTTGATGTCACTGAGCGTCTCGAATTCCTAATGGGCCAGATGGAATCAGAGATCGATTTGCTGCAAGTTGAAAAACGCATTCGTGGTCGCGTTAAAAAGCAAATGGAAAAATCTCAGCGTGAGTACTATCTGAATGAGCAAATGAAAGCGATTCAGAAAGAACTTGGTGAGATGGAAGACGCACCAGACGAGTTCGAAACGCTGCAGAAGAAGATTGACGAATCAAAAATGCCTCAAGAGGCACGTGAAAAGACTGAGCAAGAGCTGCAAAAGCTTAAGATGATGTCTCCAATGTCTGCCGAAGCAACAGTGGTTCGTAGCTACATCGATTGGATGGTCAGCGTGCCTTGGGCTAAACGCTCAAAAGTTAAGAAAAATTTAGCGAAAGCAGAAGAGATTCTTAATGAAGACCACTACGGTCTAGAGCGCGTAAAAGAGCGTATTCTTGAATACTTGGCGGTTCAAAACCGAATCAATAAGTTAAAAGGTCCAATCCTTTGTCTTGTTGGTCCTCCAGGTGTGGGTAAAACGTCTCTTGGTCGTTCAATTGCTTCTGCTACAGGTCGTAAGTACGTTCGTATGGCGCTGGGTGGTGTACGTGATGAAGCAGAAATTCGCGGTCACCGCCGTACTTACATTGGCTCATTGCCAGGTAAATTAATCCAGAAGATGTCGAAAGTTGGCGTGAAGAACCCATTGTTCTTATTGGACGAAATCGACAAAATGTCTTCAGATATGCGCGGCGATCCGGCATCAGCGCTACTAGAGGTACTTGATCCTGAACAGAATAACTCGTTCAACGATCACTACTTAGAAGTGGATTACGACCTTTCTGACGTTATGTTCGTTGCAACCTCGAACTCAATGAACATTCCAGGTCCATTGTTAGACCGTATGGAAGTTATTCGTTTATCTGGTTACACCGAAGACGAGAAGCTGAACATTGCAAAACGTCACCTTGTTGATAAGCAAGTGAAGCGCAATGGTCTAAAACCGGATGAGATCATCATTGAAGACTCTGCGATTATTGGCATCATCCGTTATTACACTCGTGAAGCGGGTGTCCGTAACTTAGAACGTGAGATCTCTAAGATCTGCCGTAAAGCCGTGAAGAACATCTTGCTGGATAAAGACATCAAGTCAGTAACGGTAACGATGGACAACCTAAAAGAGTACTTGGGTGTTCAACGTTTCGATTACGGTAAAGCGGATGAAAGTAACCGAATTGGTCAAGTGACAGGTCTAGCTTGGACAGAAGTGGGTGGTGATCTGCTAACGATTGAAACTCAATCTATGCCAGGTAAAGGTAAGCTGACGCAAACGGGCTCTCTTGGTGACGTGATGCAAGAGTCTATCCAAGCCGCAATGACAGTAGTTCGCTCTCGTGCAGAAAAACTGGGTATCAATACTGACTTCTACGAGAAGAAAGATATTCACGTGCACGTACCGGAAGGCGCGACGCCAAAAGATGGCCCAAGTGCGGGTACTGCAATGTGTACTGCCTTGGTTTCTGCTCTGACAGGTAACCCTGTGAAAGCAGAGGTAGCGATGACGGGTGAAATAACACTGCGTGGTGAAGTCCTACCTATCGGTGGCCTAAAAGAGAAGTTACTTGCGGCACACCGTGGCGGCATTAAGACTGTGCTAATTCCAAAAGACAACGAGCGTGATTTGGAAGAGATTCCTGATAATGTTATCGCTGATCTGGAAGTCATCCCTGTACAGTGGATTGATGAAGTACTGAAAGTCGCACTAGAGCGAGACCCGACGGGCGTTGAGTTTGAGTCTCAAAAATAGTGATGTGCAGCAAAAATAAGTAAAAGTTTACGCTGATAAGTCTAAAAAGGCTTGTCAGCGTTTTTTTTGGGCGCTAAGTTAGTTTCGATAGCTGCCAGCCCTTGACGAATAAGGGATGGAGCATATTTTCTTAACAATGGAACGAAAGTCATCACAAAAATAATCACAGATGACACAAAGGGGAAATTACAGTGAATAAAACTCAGTTAGTAGAACAAATCGCAGAAAATGCAGACATTTCTAAAGCGTCAGCGGGTCGTGCTCTAGATGCATTCATCGAAGCAGTAAGCGGTACTCTTCAGTCTGGTGATCAAGTTGCTCTAGTTGGCTTTGGTACATTTAGCGTTCGTACTCGTGCTGCACGTACTGGTCGTAACCCAAAAACTGGTGAAGAAATCCAAATCGCAGAAGCAAAAGTACCAGCTTTTAAAGCTGGTAAAGCACTGAAAGACGCTTGTAACTAATCACAGCGTTAATTCTGTAACCGGCCATTTGCTTAACTTTTGCTCAAACAATAAGTTTCGAACAAAAATTTACAAACTTCGAGCCGAACTTTCTTAAATTATGCGCATCATACTGATGCGCATTTCTTTTTCTGATATTATTGCGCCATTATTTCTATTAGATAGAAGCAGTAGGCTTCAATTGTGGAGAGCAGTTAAATTATGATGGATCGACTACGCGAAGGCGTGAATAGCATCGCGGTCAAAATTATCCTTGGGCTTATCATCCTGTCTTTCGTATTTGCAGGTGTGGGTAGCTACATCGTTAGTGGTAACAACAACTCTGCAGCGAAAGTCGGTAACACTGAGATTCCTCGTGGTGAGTTTGAGATGGCATACCAAAATGAGCGTAACCGTATGCAAGCTCAGTTGGGTGACTACTTCTCTCAAATGCTGGCTGACCCTGCATATGTTGAATCTTTCCGCAAATCCGTTTTAGATCGAATGATCAATGACGTGTTGCTTGACCAACAAGCAGAAGCTTTAGGTCTGCGAATCAGCGACACCCAAGTTCGCAGCATGATTCTAGACATGCCTCAATTCCAATCTAATGGTCAGTTCGATCAAGAGATCTATCAAGCTTCTCTGCGTCGTGCAGGCTTTTCGCCAGACTCTTTTGCTGAGTACATGCGTCGTGAGTTGGTTCGTGAACAACTGCTGAATGCACTACAAAACAGTGAATTTATTCTGCCAGGTGAAGTACAGGCAGAAGGTAAGCTGTTCACTCAAACTCGTGATATTCGCACGATTAAAATCGACTTAGCAGAGTTTGCGAAAAACATTGAATTGACTGACGAAGAAATTCAACAGTACTACAAAGCAAACCCTGACAACTTTACTCGCCCAGAGCAGGTTAAAGTCGCTTATATCGAACTGTCTGCTGAAGCGCTAAAGGAACAAGTTAATGTTTCTGACGCTGAGGTGAAAAAGTACTACGATGAGCACTTAAACAAATATTCTTCAGAAGAGCAGCGCCGTGTCGCTCATATTCTTGTAGAAGGGGACGATGAAGCAAAAGCGCAGGCTATCTTAGATGAGCTAAATGCGGGAGCAGATTTTGCGACGCTTGCTCAAGAGAAATCTGACGATTTTGGCAGTGCTGAAAACGGCGGTGACTTAGGTTGGATTGAGCGTGATGTGATGGACCCTGCTTTTGAAGAAGCGGCATTCGCGTTGAAGAATCCAGGCGATACGTCAGGTCTAGTAAAGTCGGACTTTGGTTACCATATTATCAAGCTTGAAGAGCTAAAAGACTCTGTGGCGAAGCCATTTGAAGAAGTAGCCGCTGAAATCAAACAAGAAATGGTTGACCAACAAGCGCTTGATCAATTCTACGAGCTACAAAGTGAGCTTGAGCGCGTAGCGTTTGAATACCCAGACTCATTGTATGACGCTTCTCAAGCCGTTAACCAAGAAGTGAAGACAACGGACTTTATTTCTCAAGTTGACGCACCTGAAGTGCTTCGTAACCCTGCGGTAATGCAAGCTATCCTTAGCCCTGAAGTAAAAGAAGATGGCTTAAACTCTGAAGCTATCGAAGTTGCACCTGAACATATTATTGTTGTTCGTGTTGAAGACGCACGTGATGAGACGGTTCTTCCACTAGAAGAAGTGAAAGATCAGGTTATTGCAGAGCTATCTCGCGTTAAGGGCGAGCAAGATGCGATGGAACTTGGTACACAGGTTGTTGCTGCATTGAAAGAAGGTAAGACAGATGTGCTTACTGAAAACAACCTTGCATTTGGTGAACAAGAGACAGTAGATCGCCGTTCTCCGTTGGCAACAACGGTATTCGCGATGGCAAAACCAGTCGATGGTAAGCCAGTATATGGTCAGTCTAAAGATCTTGAAGGTAACATTGTTATCATCGAGCTTGATGCTGTAAATGCTGAGCTAGATAGTGAGTTAGAAGAGCAAGTTGCGATGCAAATGCAGCGTGCATCTTCTCAGCAAGACCTATCATCTGTGCTAGCTGTACTGCGCGCAAACACTGACATTGAGTACTTTATTGTGAGCAACTAAGCACAATTAGTGTAATTTGCATGTTAACTAAAACGGACCGCATAAGCGGTCCGTTTTATTTTTGTCTTTATTAACTTCAATCATCAATAAGCATTACTTAAATTAGTGCGCGTTTAAGTGATACCAGTCATTGCGAATATCGGGTCATCTAGGTTTGTTAACTGATAGTGACTTGCTCCCGATGACTAGTTTTAGCCTACTATTTTGGAGATTGTATGTTCAATATGAAATGGATTTTGACATTGTGCTTATTTGTTTTTGCGCCTTTTAGCATGGCTGCGGATTCAGCCACTGACAAATATGAAGGAATTGAAATTACCGTAAATATCAACACGGCCTCTGCTGAAGAAATAGCGACCATGTTGAAAGGTATTGGTGAGAAGAAAGCGCAGAGTATCGTGGACTACCGCGAGGAGCATGGCCCTTTTAAAACGGCAGCAGATTTGAAGAGCGTAAAAGGCATTGGTGAAGCGACAGTTAAGAAAAACGAAGACCGCATTTTACTGTAGCTTGATGTATTTCAGATATTGAGTCTGAATTCAGAACAATATCTGTTTCCCTATTACTGCTTTCCCGAACCAACCCCTCTTTCGTGGTTCGGGATTTTTTAACCGAATAAACGACGGCGAAAGCCTTTTTCCATTAGAGCCATTGTTAACCCACCGAGTGCGCCAAATAAATGAGCATCAATAGCAACGTTTGCGCCGATAAGCGCAGCAGTGCTGCTTGATGGACCATAGATCTGCTCCCATGCTACTTTGGCAATAAGCCCGCCGACCAACAACAAGCTGCTTCTTCTGCTTTCAAAGACTTCTCTGAGTGCCCAGAATCCAAATAGTCCGTGTAGTACGCCAGATAATCCCACGTACACCGACATGTTGGTAAACAAATTCATTGCGCCAACAAATGCGCACAAGAGTGAGAAAACGATAAGGAAGTTGCGAGTGCTTGGACGAAAAATAAAAGTAATGATCCACAATCCTGCCAGGTTCATCCCTAAGTGCGCAAAGTTGGTATGTGTGAGATTTCCTGTTACGATTCGCCACCATTCGCCATGGCGTATATTGTAGCTGTGCCACTCGGTTAGGCTTGCCATTGGTTCGAATTGAAGTATCAAACAGATCACGCTGATAATACTCAGCAAGGTATAAAGGTTCACTCTATGTCTCGTTATTGTTCTCGTTGTGGAAAATCGCAAAAAGCGTGTATTTGCCAATGGATTGTACCGTTGGCAAGCGAGGTAGAACTTATCATTCTTCAGCACACGAGTGAAGAACATCGTCCGCTTGGTACGGCACGGATTCTCAATTTGAGTTTAGATAACTGTATTTGTCTGATAGGAGAGGACTTTTCTGGTGATGATGTCTTAAATCACTTGTTGGCGGATGAATCATATCAACATTTTGTTCTTTACCCATCGGAACAGTCACGATGCATCTCTGAAATCAATCAAGTGAGCCGTAGTGTATCTAAGAAAATACGTTTGGTTTTGCTCGATGGGACGTGGAAAAAAGCGTACAAAATGTGGCAGCTTTCTAGCAATTTACATCCACTCCCAACCGTGCAATTACCGAAGCAATTGCAAGGGCATTACACCATTCGTAAGGCGCCCTCTGAGAATAGCTTATCGACAGTCGAGGCGGGTTATCATTCGCTTCGTTTGCTTGAACCCGAGAGAGACTTTACACCGCTTATGCATGCCTTTGAAAAGATGATCGAATTCCAAATCGCCCAGATGCCGCCGGGCGTATTTGAAAAGAATTACTTGAAAGGTTGAGTGTTACTAAAGAACGATGGAAGAGAATAGCTGACGGTGAAGCTTTTGCGCGTGTCCATCGGTCATAGCAGAAATGTAATCGGCGATGACTCTCATCTTATTGCTCTCGCTTTTCGCTTGGCACCACAGTTCTTTTGTATGAACAGGCAGCAAGCGCTCTGGGTCCGCTGTTAACGCTTCAAAAATATCCATAATAATTTGCTGACCCTTATACTCAACGATCTGGACCTGCGGGACTTGGATAACGAAGGTGCTGACAAAGTGCTTGAGTACGTCAAGTGCACGTGCCATTTGTGGCTCTAAACACGCATTCCAAGACAGTAATGGATTACTGAAAGACTCATCCACCGCCTTAATTGAAATGCTGGTCAGCAGGGCGTTAACCATACCACCGATGGCATCTTTCCGTTCATGATGCTTACCACTAAATAGCATCTGTCCGATGGAATCGATATGTGCTTCAAACCACGGGTCGCCACAGTCCGCTAATTGACTTGCTGCGCCTTCTTGCCATTGCTGACGTGTCACCATACCAAGCACGATTGCATCTTCTAAATCATGAACGCCGTAGGCGATATCGTCCGCTAGCTCCATGATTGAGCAATCGAGTGATTTAAAACGCGTTTTACTGTGCTCAAACTCCGATTCTGGTTTTGAGCGCATTAAGCTAAGCAATGCCTTGTCGTTGTCAGAAAGCGGCGCAATTACCCAATCAAATAAGTCTTTGTCACAATCATAAATGCCCTTCGCTGGGCTCCAATCTTTGGCTTTTAGTTTGCGTTGATGCTCGGCTGGTTGAGGCAACTTGACGGAGCGTGTTTGACTAATAAGGGCAGGGTACTTGATCAAACCAAGCAGTGTGCGGCGTGATAAATTCATTCCGAAATGCTCAGTATAAGGCTCTAACTTAGTGACGATACGAAAGGTTTGGGCGTTCCCCTCGAAACCGCCATGTTCGCGCATTACGTAGTTTAGAGCGACTTCTCCCCCATGACCGTATGGAGGATGCCCGATGTCGTGCGCCAAACATAATGAATCAATTAAGCTGTCTGATGGCAATAGATCACGGAACTCTGGTTGTTTTTTCTTTAACTGGGCGACGATACCGGTCCCGAGTTGCGACGCTTCTAAGGAGTGTGTTAACCGGCTGCGGTGAAAGTCTTCCAAGCTATTGCCGTGTACTTGGGTTTTTGCTTGTAAGCGTCGAAATGCAGCCGAGTGAAGAATGCGCGCTCGGTCTCGTTGGTACGGGCTCCGATGGTCGTCACGACGGATTTTATGCTCATCATCATGGCGCTCTTGCCATTGCGGGTGTAATTCAAACGACACGATTATCTCCGTAAGCTAACTGATTTCATCTAACGATAATTCGAAACTTGGGGCAAAGGTATTGAGGAAGTAATCCATTTCAGGCGTTCTACGTTCTTGCAAAGTGATGTCTAAGCGTTTTTTTGCCAGAGCGAACTCATGATTGCCTGCGCTTAGTTCTTCGAGACATTTTAAATAGGCACAGATGGAGTCGGCTTGCTTGACGATTTTTGCGTCCTCTTCGTGTGCAGAGTGAGAAAGAAGGTAGGGGGCAAATTCATCTTGGAACTCTTCCGGTAACATTGAGAGTAATTTTTGTTCCGCTGCCGATTCTATCTTCTTATATTCTTTGGCAATTTCAGGATTGTAATACTTCACTGGGGTTGGAAGGTCCCCCGTTAATACTTCGCTGGAGTCATGGTACATGGCAAGAATCGCGATGCGTTCTGGGTTAAGGTTGCCGCCGAACTTTTTGTTTTTAATTAGGGCAAGAGCATGAGCGACAAAAGCAACTTGTAAGCTATGCTCTGAAACGTTTTCTGGTGAGACGGACCGCATTAAAGGCCAGCGTTGGATCAGCTTCATTCGAGCCAGGTGGGCGAAAAAATGGCTTTCTTTCATGGCTTTCTCCGTTTCTGGTGTAAAAAAGGAACTCACTAGGAGTTCCTCTAAGCATATGAGAGATCAGCACTAATTACTACCAGTGATTCATTACTGGCTGTAGGTTGATAGGAATCGCTCAAAACGTCCAATGGCGATTTCTAGATCTTCAACGTGCGGTAGTGTCACGATGCGGAAATGGTCTGATTTTGGCCAGTTGAAACCGGAACCTTGCACCAGTAAGACCTTCTCTTGTTTTAAGAAATCTAAAACCATCTGCTGATCGTTCTTGATGTTGTACATTTTTGTGTCGATTTTCGGGAAGAGGTACATCGCCCCCTTAGGTTTGACACAAGAAACACCAGGAATCTGATTGATCAGTTCATACGCTCTATTGCGCTGCTCTAATAAGCGTCCGCCAGGTAAAATCAGTTCATTGATACTCTGGTATCCACCTAGCGCAGTTTGAATCGCATGTTGCATTGGTACGTTTGCACATAAACGCATCGATGAAAGCAACTCCAAGCCATTCACGTACCCTTGAGCTAGATGTTTAGGCCCCGTTAGGAACATCCAGCCACCACGGAAACCGCAAACACGGTAGGCTTTTGAAAGGCCATTGAATGTCATGACGAGCACGTCTTCAGTGAGTGTTGCGACTGAGGTATGTGTTGCACCGTCGTACAACACTTTGTCGTAGATCTCATCTGCGAAAATGATCAGTTTGTGCTGGCGCGCGATTTCAATCACTTCAAGTAGGAAATCACGGCTATATACCGCACCTGTCGGATTGTTCGGGTTGATCAGAACAATGCCACGTGTCTTTGGTGTGATTTTCTTTTTGATGTCTTCAAGATCTGGGTACCAGTCTGCACCTTCATCACATAGGTAATGAACCGGCTTACCGCCTGATAGTGCAACTGAAGCTGTCCACAACGGATAATCAGGTGCTGGGATCAGCATTTCGTCGCCATTATTTAACAGCGCTTGCATGGCCATCACGATCAGCTCAGACACGCCGTTACCCACATACACATCTTCGACATCTAGCGAGCGGATACCTTTACGTTGATAGTGTTGGACCACGGCTTTACGAGCAGAGTAAATGCCTTTGGAATCACAATAGCCTTGAGAAGTCGGCAGATTACGAATCACGTCGACTAAAATCTCATCAGGGGCGTCAAAACCAAATGGGGCAGGGTTACCAATGTTTAGCTTTAGGATTTTATGCCCTTCTTCCTCCATGCGCTTAGCATGTTTGAGTACAGGACCCCTAATGTCGTAGCAGACATTATCGAGTTTTGACGACATCCCGATATTTTGCATTGTATAATTCCTAAAAATTCGTTAATTTCTTTATTAAAATACAATAATTTGTTTTTTATTAGAATATATATCTGTAAATTATCTGTTTGCTGGTTAAGTTTTGCTCGTTTGCTATCACAGGATTTTGCAAAAGATCGCATACGACCTTGATTTGCTTTGGGTCTAAACTTAGAGTAGCCGTCAGTTACCATTTATCCTCACATACTACGAGGTTGATTTGTCACAGTTCCATCAAGCCGTAAAGAGAATTATCGAGCGAGTTCAGCAAGCGGAAGGCAATCAAACACGTCTGGTCGAGCCCCTGAGCGAGAAACCTAATTTCTCATTTATTGATTGGCTTGATGCACAACCACTTTTCCCTAAATTCTACTGGCAGTCCCGCGATACTCGTGAAGAGGTCGTTGCACTAGGGCAATTACACGCTTTTGTTGAGCCAGGCCCTGCTTATACCATTCTAGGTGAAGGGCAACGAGTCTGGGGCGGACGCTCTTTTGACGGCCAGCATGAGAAGAATCGTCGCTGTATGCCTTCTTTCTTCTTTTTGCCTCAAATTGAGTTAATTCGTTTTGACCAACAATGGTCTCTCGCAGTTAATATTTCAGAAGATAAAGCACGAACCCTAGCAGGACTGAATAAACTGGTTTGTGAGGTCGCGACCTTAGCTCCGATTTCTTCTCACATCCGCTCTATTGTTCATACGCCAAGTCAGCCTCAATGGAATGAGTTAGTTCATAAAGTTTTGACTGGTATAAAGAATGATGATTTTAAGAAAGTGGTATTGGCGCGTCGCTCTACCGTGCAGCTTGATAACACATTAAGCGCTGCACAATTGCTGAAAGCGAGTTACTTAAACAACCATCATAGTTTCCATTTCATGCTGAGCTTAGACAGCAAACACAGCTTTATGGGCTCTACGCCAGAACGTTTGTATTCTCGCGTAGGGCACGAACTTCATACCGAAGCGTTAGCAGGCACGATTGGTAGAGGGGACAATGCCACTCACGATATGGAGTTGGCGAATTGGTTATCCCAAGATGAAAAGAACCTCAACGAAAACCAATATGTGGTTGATGACATTATTGATCGCCTATCACCGCATTCCGAAGCGGTTGAAGTGGAGGCCGAGGCAAGTTTGGTTAGGCTACGAAAAGTGCAACACCTCAAGCGAAATATTCACGCGAGCCTAAAGACGGGAATAAACGGTGTTCAGTTGTTATCGGCGCTTCAGCCGACGGCGGCGGTTGCTGGCTTACCTCGACAAGAATCCATGCAGTTTATTCTTGATAATGAGCCCTTTGCACGCGGCTGGTACGCGGGGTCAATGGGGTACATAAGCCATGAACGAGCAGAGTTTTGTGTCGCGATCAGAAGCGCGCTTGTGCTCGGTGACCAAGTACAACTGTTTGCGGGCGCAGGTATTGTGCCAGGCTCTGTGGCAGAGCATGAGTGGGCGGAACTTGATAAGAAAATGTCGACGTTACTTACGCTGATTTCTGATCACCCCCCGTTGGGAGTCGCATCATGAATCATGACCAAGCGGTGCTCAATCGAATTTGGTCAGAAACCATATTGATTGAGCTTCAGCGATTTGGCGTTAAGCATGTTTGTATCGCTCCTGGCTCTCGTTCTACTCCTTTAACTTTAGAGGTGGCAGAACGGTCCAATGTTTCTATTCATACTCACTTTGATGAGCGTGGTCTCGGCTTTATGGCTCTTGGTTTAGCGAAAGCTACTCAAGAGCCAGTGGCAATCATCGTTACCTCTGGTACGGCAGTGGCGAACTTATTACCAGCCGTTGCGGAGGCTAGGCTTACTGGTGAAAAGCTGGTGCTGCTCACTGCGGATCGTCCGATGGAGCTCGTTGGCTGTGGCGCAAACCAAGCGATTAACCAGTTGGGTATTTTTTCACATCATGTCTCGGCCAGCTTGAATTTACCAAGCCCAACTTTAACAACATCGCTTAATTGGTTGCTGACCTCTGTTGACGAAGTGATGTTTACTCAGCAGCTGCAAGGCAGTGCTGTTCATATTAACTGTGCATTTCCAGAACCTTTGTATTCCAACGGCGCAAAAGCGGATTATCAAACCTACTTAGACTCGGTAGCCGGATGGCGAAAAGGAAGTGGTAGTTATACCCAGCGTTTTAGCCACTTGTCACAGGCGAAAATCCCGTCTTGTGCGGAATAAAAAAGGCTTGGTTGTGATTGGCAGCTTACCGCTTGAACAAGCGAAGTCGGCGCAGGCATTTGCACAAAAGATGGGATGGCCAGTACTTGCAGACCCGCAAAGTGGTCTCAGTTCGGATTGGGCGCATTACGATGTATGGCTTCAACTTCCCGAGTTCGCAAACGAGCTTGAATCTTGTGAACTTATTATCCAATTTGGTAGCCGAATCATCTCCAAACGTTTGAACCAGTGGATTGATAAACAAGTTTCGCAGAGTCAACAAGATAAAGACGTTCAATACTGGTATATCTCGCCGCGTATGGACCGTAATAACCAAAATCATCTGGCGCAAATGCACTGGGTCGAGCTTCCTCAAACTTGGATTTCTCGCATTAGCTTTGAGAAGCCAATATTTGCTGGGTGGGCTGATAGGTTAGCGAATGGAGTTAAGCGAGTTCATCAACGTATCGAAGAAGCTTTCCTATCTGATTCAGCGTCTGCCATTGACGAAATTGCGTTGGCAGCAGACATCAACGAGCGCACTAAAAACGCTGATGTCTTTTTGGGTAACAGTTTGTTTGTTCGACTTGTCGATATGTACGGCAAACTTGATGATGTAGAAGTGTTCACTAACCGAGGCGCGTCAGGAATTGACGGTTTGTTTGCTACCGCATCAGGTGTGCAGCGAGCAAGAGGTAATCCGTTACTGATGTATATTGGTGACACATCAGCACTGTATGATCTCAATTCACTAGCGCTGTTTTCTCACAATAAATTGCCGACGGTACTTGTGGTCACAAACAATGATGGTGGCGCAATTTTCGATATGTTACCGGTGCCTCAGGAGCATCGCACTGCGTACTACCAAATGCCCCACGGTTATCAGTTTGAACATGCAGCCAAACAGTTTGGTTTAAAGTATGAGAAGCCAACTACGTTAGAAATGTATCAAGCAATGGTTGCCGAGCACCTGTCGAGCGGTCAAGGCACACTGCTGGTGGAAGTTCAAACCCCACCAAGTCAAGCCGCAGAGTTGATAAAGGCATTTAATAAGAGCCTGCATGCTTCACTCTGAGCGTCTCTCTTCAACTGAAAAACACCAAAGTGGTGATCTTCCCACTCTGGTGTTTTTGCATGGCTTTTTAGGAAGTGGTGCTGATTGGCAAGCTTGTTTGGATGAGCTGACTCGGTTTGAACGAATTGTTATAGACCTTCCTGGTCATGGTCGTAGCCAGTTTACAAAGTGCAACGATCTCGATGATTGCTGCAAACTTCTTAATTCCACACTATCTTTATTATTTCCTCCGCAACAACCACTTATTTTGATTGGTTACTCTATGGGCGGTCGTATTGCGATGCATGGTATTGCCAATCAATGCTTCCCAGATCTCAATATTGTGGGTGCAATTGTGGAAGGGGGAAACTTCGGGCTTCAAACTGAGTCAGAGAAACAGGTGAGATTGGAGAATGATGTTCGCTGGGCAAAGCGTTTCAAAACTGAACCACTTGAACGTGTTTTGAACGATTGGTATCAGCAAGCGGTGTTTTCTTCACTAAACCATGAGCAAAGACAAACATTAATTGCGAAGCGAAGTGATAATCTTGGCTCGGCGGTCGCGAGCATGCTGATGGCAACATCGTTAGCCAAGCAGGCGTATTTGTTGCCCACACTGAAAAAGCAGAATATACCGATGTATTACTTGTGTGGCGCGAAAGACCAAAAATTTAGCCAACTGGCACAACGTAGCGGGTTGGCGTATCGACAAGTTGAAGGCGCAGGACATAACGTTCATCAAGAGCAGCCCCAACAATTTGCGATGCATATTAAGCAAATAATTCAATCTCACTTTGGTGAGAGTAACGAGAACAATGGGAATCACCATGGCTAAAACAGTAGGCATTTCTGAAGAAGAACTTTACGCTCCGGTTCAATGGAAAGATTGCAGCGAGAAATACGAGGATATTCACTACCATAAATCTGACGATGGTATCGCGAAAATTACCATTGCACGCCCACAAGTGCGTAATGCATTCCGCCCTCAAACAGTAAAAGAGATGATTGATGCGTTGGCAGATGCGCGTTATGACTCTGATGTTGGCGTGATCATTCTGACAGGTCTAGGTGAAGACGCATTCTGTTCTGGTGGTGACCAGAAGATTCGTGGCGACTACGGCGGTTACAAAGATGACCAAGGTACGCATCACCTAAATGTATTGGATTTCCAACGTGATATCCGTACTTGTCCAAAACCTGTTATTGCTTCAGTTGCGGGTTGGGCTGTTGGCGGCGGTCATGTACTGCACATGATGTGTGACCTAACAATTGCAGCGGACAACGCACAGTTTGGTCAAACGGGCCCTAAAGTGGGTTCATTTGATGGTGGTTGGGGCGCGTCTTACATGGCTCGTATCGTAGGCCAGAAGAAAGCACGCGAAATCTGGTTCCTATGTCGTTTCTATAACGCGCAAGAAGCGTTAGACATGGGCTTGGTCAACACGGTTGTGCCGCTAGAAGAGCTAGAGAAAGAAACTGTTCGTTGGTGTCGTGAAGTTCTTCAGCATAGTCCAATGGCGCTACGCTGCCTGAAAGCAGCATTGAATGCGGACTGTGATGGTCAAGCCGGTCTTCAAGAGCTTGCGGGTAACGCAACGATGATGTTCTACATGACCGATGAAGGACAAGAAGGTCGTAACGCATTCAACGAGAAACGTCGCCCAGACTTCGACAAATTCCCTCGTAACCCATAATCCGTATAAAAAGAGGAGTGTTTCAGCTCCTCTGTTCCATTTTTCCTGAGCGCCTCGCCCTCTGGGAGGCTGGTGGGATTGCTCGCCAGAACGCTCAAATATACGGCATTACATAGGACTCGAATTATGCGTGAAGCGAAAATTTATCGTTATATCTTGCCCATGGATAGTGGTGTCATCCTGCGAGACAATAAGCTAACTGAACGTGTTGGTTATGTTGTTGCGCTTTCTGAAGGTGACCAAATAGGGCTTGGAGAAGTCGCTCCTCTTCCTGGTTTTAGTTTAGAGAGCACTGAAGATGCTGGTATTCAGCTACAGGAACAAGCGGAGCGTTGGGTTGCTGGATTGGATGTGGATTACGCCAACATGTATCCATCGGTCGCGTTTGGTTTATCGATGGCACAGTTAGAGTTAGCTGGTGGCTTACCCCAACAAGGTAAGTATCAAACAGCGCCGCTGTGTACTGGTGACCCAGACGAGCTCATTCCAAAGCTGAACGAAATGGAAGGCGAGAAAGTCGCGAAAGTAAAAGTCGGGCTTTATGAGCCAATTCGCGATGGCATGCTTGTGAACCTTTTTCTTGAATCTATCCCTCAATTAACGCTTCGACTTGATGCAAACCGCGCTTGGACACCAGAAAAAGCGCAGCAGTTTGCTAAATACATTACTCCGTCTCTGCGTCAGCGCATTACCTTTTTGGAAGAGCCGTGCCGCTCTCCTGGCGATAGTCTCTCTTTTGCTATCAATACTGGTATTGCGATTGCTTGGGATGAAACGTTGCAAGATGCGGTTCGTCGAGAGGATTTCCGTCTTGAAGATCTAACTGGTGTGAAAACGATCATCATCAAACCCACACTCATTGGTTCGGTGGATTTTTGTATTACACTGATAGAGAAGGCGAAGTCACTGGGGATGAAAGCGGTTATTAGCTCGAGCATTGAATCCAGTCTCGGTTTAACGCAATTAGCGCGCTTTGCCCAATGGCAGCTGCCTGATGAAGTTCCAGGTTTGGATACGATTGGCCTATTCAAAGCTCAGTTAGAGCAAGGCTGGCCTAAGTGTGAACTTCCCGTTCTTCCTCTGAAAGATCAGGAGATTGTGTGGCATTCTGCATAGATAATGTTGCGAAGGCACCGTGGAAATATTGGGCTCAAACGAGCCCTTTTTCTATTGCACTCAAGACACCAACAGAAACATTAAACTGGCAACAACTCTCAGTACGTATTGACCAATATGCTCACTATTTGAATGACTTGGGCGTAACGCGGGGAGATGTGCTGACTTTGGTAGGTAAAAACCAAGTCGAAACTCTGCTGTTTTATCTTGCTTCCAAGCAGTTAGGCGCACTTGCCGCGCTGACCATGGTACAACCACTCGATACGCTACAGAGTAAACTTGCGACCCTTTATAAACCTGAACAAACTCGGTTTATCTGGTTTGCTCAGGAGTGCGCTTCGACCTTTTCTGAACATGATATACAAAAACTCAAGGCAACATTGCTTTCACCGCCCTTAGTTTCACAACAAGAGCGTGATGCGGTGATTGAAGATGCCTATCACCATGACAGGCTCGCTTCAGTGGTATTTACCTCTGGCTCGACAGGGGAGCCTAAAGCTGTGGTTCATACACATCGACAACACCTTGCTTCAGCAGAAGGCTTGTTGCAAGAGTTCGTTTTCACTCAGCAAGATTCTTGGCTATTGTCGCTTCCGCTTTATCACGTCTCTGGATTGGCGATTGTATATCGTTGGCTATATGTCGGAGCGACATTGAAAATCGGTACAGGAAAACTTATCAAAGATATTCAGGGCGTGTCACACGCATCTTTGGTTGCAACGCAGCTCAAACGGCTATTGGATGATGATGCTCACTTGTCATTGACGCATGTGCTATTGGGCGGCAGCCACGTTGCTCACGAGTTGGCGTTGCGAGCAACAGGACGAGGGATTGAGGCGTGGTTAGGTTATGGGATGACGGAAGCAGCCTCTACCGTTACCGCAAAGAGAATTGACAGTACCAGTAATGCTGGACACGTATTGAATCACCGTAAGATAAAGTTGGTTGACCAACGCATTTTTGTCGGTGGTAAAACATTAGCGGCAGGGTATTTTCATCAAGGTCATGTTACTCCGTTTCTGGATGAGAAAGGCTGGTTCGATAGCAAGGATCTCGGTGAGTGGCAAGGTGACGAGTTAAAGATCATCGGCCGTGCCGACAATCAATTTATCTCTGGTGGTGAGAACATTCATTGTGAAGAGATTGAGGCAGCATTGAACCAAATTGATGGCGTGGTGCAGAGCATAGTGGTTCCAGTCGAAGATGCGGAATTTGGTCATCGCCCTGTTGCTGTGATTCAGACCAATGATTTGCGCAGCAAAGCGGAATATGACCTGCATTTGCAATCCAAATTAGAGAAGTTTAAATGGCCAGTGGAATACCATTTAATGCCACAAGTGCTACTAGAAAGTGGGATCAAAGTTTCTCGGAAGGCAGTGAAGGAGTGGCTATTGCCATCAATTCAGCATTAGTCAATTTTGCTATGTATTAGTCAGAAAGGGAATTTCGTATCCTTATAACTCTGAATCATAATTATGCTTCTTCGAAGAGAGAAAAGGCATAAGGTTCAGGATGGTAAAGCTAGTATTAATTGCGGCGGTAGCACTACAAATTGGTATTGCAATAAGCAGTGAAGGGCTCGCCCGCTCTCTTGCAGAGCTGACGGCCTTTTTGATCGCTATCGCATTGGTTGTTACATACAAAAACAGCAAACTTGAGCCGTCGTCATCTCAACACGATGAGAAGACCACTAATATCTAAACAATAACCAACTTAGAGAAGTGGTTGAAATTAACACCCACAGAGTTACACCAAACAACAGTGGCTTAGCTCCAGCAGACCTCAGCTTCGAAATTGAAATGCTGCAACCAATCAGGAACAGACACACCACCAAAGCTTGTTTCGCTCCAACGAAAATACCGTGATAGACCATTTCAAATTGAGGGAAGAAGTCGCTAAACGCGATGGCTGCACAGTACCAAAAAATGAAATAAGGAATAACTAACTTTTTCGTTCCATTCTCTTTCTGGTCTCTCGAAAAGATCACGGCACTGATCAGTGCAACAGGAATGATCCACAAAGCTCGTGCGAGTTTTAACGTTGTTGCTGTAGTTAGTGCTTCTTCACCGTAGGCTGAGGCTGCCCCAACAACAGAAGAAGTGTCATGAATAGCAATCGCGGCCCATGTACCAAATGTGTGTTGATCTAGCCCTAAAGCATGCCCAACCACAGGAAACACGAATAGTGCGATGGAGTTTAGGACGAATACCGTTGCCAGTGCTAATCCAATCTGTTCGTCTTTTGCTTTAATCGCTGGTGCCACCGCGGCAATTGCACTACCACCACAAATTGCTGTACCTGACGAGATTAAGTATGCGGTTACTCGCTCCAACTTAATTATTCTGGCAATGATAGTGCCTATGATCAGTGTGCCCGCAATCGTGGCAATAATCAGACCGATACCATCCGATGTAACGGAGAGTGCTTGCTCAAAGTTGATGCCAAAGCCTAAACCAATAATCGAGTAGGACAACAGCTTTTTAGTAAAAGAAGCAATGGGCAGTTCTGAAGGCACAAAACCAAAACTTGCGAGTAGAAAACCAATAACTAGGGCAATAGGAGAGGAGACAAAAGGGGTTAAGCAAAAGAGTAACGCCAATCCAAACAAGAGGTAGTTTCTATTCAAGGTTTTTATTCGCTGTTGTGAATGAAAGCGCGAGTATATCGCACTGAGTGTGGTCAGTTTGTCTTAATGATTTGAACACATGTTCAGTTATTCTAAACATGTGTTCAAATGTATTTTTATCGCCAGTCGCCTCTAAGTTGATGCACTCTATCGAACATCGTTTTTGCCGTTGCTTCATTTGGTGGAACCGGCTGTCCGGCTTCAATTTCTAGCTTTGACCAAAATCGAGTCGGTAAGCCACAACATGCGCGGCCTTTCGCGCGGCTGAAATAGCTTCCCCATAAGCCTTTGAGTGCCACGGGTATGACAGGTACTGGGCTGCGACGCAGAATAATATCAATGCCACGCATGAATTCATTCATTTCACCGTCTGAGGTTAATTTCCCTCTGGGAAAATACAGACGATATGTCCTTCGCTTAATGCGGTTTCTACATCATTAAATGCACGCCTGATGGAGTTTCTGTTACTCGCTGAAATCGGAATTACCCCAGTTCTGCGTAAAAAGCGTCTTAGTGGAGGTAGGTTGGCGTAATCTTCCTCCATCACAAAACGAATCAACCTTGGGCATACTGCGCTAAGTAGCAAGGCGTCCATATAGCTCACGTGATTACATACGATCAACGCACCGCCTTGTTCTGGCAAGTTATGTAGGTTTTTATGTTTCACTCGATAAATAGTGTGAGTTAGCATCCAAACCACAAAACGGACAACGAATATAGGTATTTGACAAAAAAATGTAAGCGGCGACCAAGAAATTCAAAATGGCTAACAATGCAAACAGCTGAGGAATTGTCATCTTGATGACACTCAGGCACACAATACCTAAGACAGCACTGCCGACCATAAACAGAGAGTTAAAGATATTGAGCCCTGCGATGACTTGTGCGCGCTCGGTTTCCTTTGCTCTATGTTGCATTAATGCGTAAAGCGGTACGATAAACAGCCCGCCAGAGGCGCCAATCATCAATAGATAGAAAAATAATGGCCAAAAAGGCTCATATCTAAAGAAGTCTACAAAGTTATGGAAGATAGGTAGGTCACTTGGAATGGAGGTTGCCATCAAGTACCCAAATACCGTAATGCCAAGTGCGCCAATAGGCACAATACCGACTTCGATACGATGATTTGAGATCCAATTGCAAAGTAGCGACCCCAGCGCGATACCAATGGAAAACAGAGCTAGCAAGAAAGACACCGCACTCTCGGTGCCATTTAAGTAAATCTTGGTGAAATTCGGGAACTGGGTTAGATAGGCGGCGCCTAAAAACCAAAACCAGCTTATCGCCATAATACATTGAAAAACAACACGATCTGATTTTGCGATGGATAGCGTGTGTTTAGTTTGTTTGTACGGTTGCCAACGAAAAGAAAGATTAGGTGCGCTGGCGGCTGCAAAGGGTATTGAGCGGCTCGACAAATATCCCAATAATGCAAAGAGTACGACACAAAATGCGGCAAGGTATTTTGCGTTGTCTGCTGAGGCGATAATTCCAGCACCTAGGGTACCAATAAGGATGGCGATAAAGGTACCAGCTTCAACAAGGGCGTTGCCTGGCACTAACTCTTTTGCGTTTAATTTTTGGGGCAAAAGGGCATATTTAACCGGTCCAAAGAATGCTGACTGTGTGCCCATTAAGAACAGTAGCAGCAAAAGCACACCATAACTTTCGGTTATAAAACCAATGGCGCCCAAAAGCATGATGGCGATTTCAAACAGCTTTACCTTGCGAATAAACCATGATTTTTCATATTTATCGGCTAATACGCCAGCTGAAGCGGAGAATAGAAAGAACGGTAGAATGAACAAGCCAGCCGCTAAATTGATGAACAAGTTGCTCGAAATAGGTAGTGCGCTGGATCCCGCGAAGGCGACAAACAGCAGCAAAACGTTTTTAAAAATATTGTCGTTGAAAGCGCCAAAAAACTGAGTAATGAAATAGGGTAGGAACTTTCTTTGTGTAAGTAAGGACGGCTGTCTGTCGGACGACATGGATAATCCTTTGTTACCAGTTTGTGAGGTAGTTAGAAAGCAGGTTACTGATTAATTCTTTACCATCAATGGGTTCACTAGAGAAAAATTTATCATCAACACTGAGTAAAGTAATACCGTGTACGCCAGACCAAAGCACTCGACTTGCTTGAATCACTTCGGACTCGGTACGATGTGGTGCGATTTGAGCCAATAGTGACTCCAGCATTCCTGTCATCCCGTCGATACGTTTGGCATGCCATTCTGGAAGCTCTGCACCATTCATGTTGTGCTCGAAAACTAACTGCCAACGGTAAGGGTGCTTTTGAGCGAAATCGTGGTAGCAATAAGCCAGTTCAAATAGAGCTTGATGAGCGTCTTTACTGCTATTGGTCGCCTTCAGTGCTTCTTGGGAGAGTTCGTCTAAAGTTTGCGCGACTACGTGTAAAAGTAACAGGTTATAGTTGCCAAAAATGTTGACTAATGTGCTTGGCACGTAACCAATCATGTTAGCGATTTTACGAAGACTGAGTTCGTGGTAAGAATTCTCATCTAAAAAGTTTTTGACTGTTGTTAAAGTCAAATTCACTAACTCTTCTCTGGTGTGATCGTTTCTGCGCGCCATATTCTCAAACTGCTTTATTGAACATCGTTCAATATGATAGTCAGCTACCTATTAACCGTCAACAAGGCAATATACTCAAGTGACGTCAAGGTGCAGGATTCTGAGCTGTGTCACTGATTCTAATTCAAGTAAAACATCCCCAAGTAGCAGCGAGTTCATTCCCAGCATTTCTAAACGAACCAAGTATCTCGAAGTTAACCGAGAGCAGTCTATATCTTTGGCAATATTCTGATACATGTCAGCTTCTGTAAGCTGTTTTCATCAACAGGCATACAGAGTATGATGACGTAACAATCATCTTTGGCGTGCTACTGTTTGAAACAATCGTTGTTTCGTCTGATAGAGCACAATCTTAGATAGCTAACTTTAAGGATAACGATGAAACGTTTATTTTCTATTGTTGCTCTGTTGATGTTTACCGTTGCTGTAACGCCTATCGCGGAAGCGAAGAAGTTTGGTGGCAGTAAGTCTTTCGGTAAGAGCTACAAAACAGCGCCAGCACCAAAACAACAGCAACAAAACACCAATACGGTCGGCAAAGATCAGACGGCAAAGTCTTCAAGTAAAAAAGGCTTAATGGGTGGTCTGCTAGGCGGACTTCTTGCTGGTGGTCTACTTGCTGCATTCTTTGGCGGTGCTTTTGAAGGTATCCAATTTATGGATATCCTAATTATTGGTTTGATTGCCTTTGTCATCTTTAAATTAATGCGCGGTATGCTAGGTGCGAAGCAGGGCAGTATGAACCAGCATCGTCAGCAACCTGCATTTGGTGGTAACGCATCTAAGTTTGAGCAACCAAACATGCAAAACTTTGAGCAACAGCCAAACACAAATAATGGTGGCTTTGGTGGTTTCGGCGCTCAAACGGACGTACCACATAACTACCCACCGGGCTTTGACCAAGCAGCGTTTATTAACGGCTCTCGTGAACACTACCGAATCCTGCAAGGTGCGTGGAATCACAATCAACTGGAAACCATTGAAGAATATGTTTCTCCAAGCTTGTTTGAAGATCTGAAAGCAGAGCGCGCGAAGCTCGACGGTGATCAGCATACTGATGTAATGTACGTTGATGCAGAGATCGTCCGTGCCGATTACGATGCAAATAAAGCACAGCTTAGCCTGCAGTTTAGCGGTCGTTACCGTGACACAGTAGAAGGTGTTGAAGAAGAAATCGAAGATATCTGGCACCTAGAGCGTGACCTGACTGTGCCTAATGCACCATGGTTAATTGTTGGTATTCAAGGCTAGTCACCTTTAAACCAATTTAGTCACTAATAAAAATCCCGCGCCCCCTGCGGGATTTTTTGTATCTGTTGTTTGTATCTACGAAAGATATTTTTATAAAACCTGCCAGGTGGAGTCTTCATCATAGCTCGCGCTTAACTCTGCCGAATATCTTTTTTGCTAGCTACTCCTCAAGTGCTTTACTGAATGTTTTTAGCATTCACATTATGGTCATTGCGATAAAACAAGGACAAAGTGCTAGTACATTGTTTGTATTACAACGACCAGATCCGAACTTTGGCCATAGGAGATTCGCTTTGGCCCAGTTGTTAAAGTAGGATCCAACAGAGGGAGAACCGCGAAGAAGTTGGGTTAAATAAGGAAGGTCTTGTTACTTTATCAAGAATCCGAAACGAAAAAAGCCAGCTCAATGAGCTGGCTTTTTCAATATGGTGGAGGGGGACGGATTCGAACCATCGAAGGCAGTGCCGGCAGATTTACAGTCTGCTCCCTTTGGCCACTCGGGAACCCCTCCCTGCTCCCTTTGGCCACTCGGGAACCCCTCCAGGGTGTTTTATACTTAAAAGATAGTTTCCCAACCTAACTTCCAAGTTGTTCTTATGTTTAAAGGAAAAACACAAGAGAGAATATGGTGGGAGGGGGACGGGATTCGAACCATCGAAGGCAGTGCCGGCAGATTTACAGTCTGCTCCCTTTGGCCACTCGGGAACCCCTCCAGGGTGTTTTATACTTAAAAGATAGTTTCCCAACCTAGCTTCCAAGTTGTTCTTATGTTTAAAGGAAAAACACAAGAAAGAATATGGTGGAGGGGGACGGATTCGAACCATCGAAGGCAGTGCCGGCAGATTTACAGTCTGCTCCCTTTGGCCACTCGGGAACCCCTCCAGAGGATTTTTATACTTAGTAAGATGTTTTCCCAACTCATCTCCCAAGTGCGGAGCGAATCATAGCAAACTCGCTCAGGCTGTAAAGCGTTTTTCTTGCGTTTTTACGTTGAATGCTGTCTTTTTGGGCAAAGATGGTAGAAAGTCAGCGTTTTGTGCGTCCTTTGAACAGAAGAGAAACGCTCTTTTTACTTGAATTTACACTACTTGACGTTAAACCACGTATCTACTGATAAAATGTAAGCAGTTTAATGACATAAGTTTATTCGTTTAGAAGTCAATATCATGAGCATGAAAGCCACGTTATCGTTATCTGTTTTAACGCTTTCTATATTAATGAGTTCTCCATCAGCGTTCGCAGCTATGCGAGGCTCAGCAGTTACCGTCGTAACTGAACAAGTAGAAACGCACGAGATCAATCAATCCTTATCGCTTATCGGTAAATTAGAAGCGGCGGAGTCTGTGGTTGTTGCATCGGAAGTCGCCGGCAAAGTGAATCAAATCGCTGTTAAAGCGAATCAAAATGTCCAACAAGGTCAACTGTTAATCAAGTTGGATGATGATAAGGCTCAAGCTGCTTTGATTGAGGCAAAGGCGTACCTTAAAGATGAACAACGTAAGCTAAAAGAGTTTCAACGTTTGGTTAAGCGAAATGCTATCACCCAAACTGAGATCGACGCACAAAAAGCAAGCGTTGAAATTGCACAAGCAAGGCTGGACGCCGCTCAAGCAAATTTGGCCGATCTTCATATTACTGCGCCGTTCTCTGGCACTGTTGGTTTCATCGATTTTAGTCGCGGTAAAATGGTTAGCGCGGGTACAGAGCTGTTGACCTTGGATGACCTTTCCGTCATGGAGCTGGACTTACAAGTACCGGAGCGCTATTTATCAATGCTTTCTATTCGTATGGAAGTCATTGCCAAAACCAGTGCATGGGGTGAACAGACGTTTACTGGTCAAGTCACAGGCATTGATACGCGGATTAGCTCAGAAACGCTGAACCTGCGTGTACGTATTGAGTTTGAGAACCCTGAAAACCGCTTAAAGCCGGGCATGTTAATGAATGCATCATTGGCCTTCCCAGCGATTGAAGCGCCAATTATCCCAGTTCAAGCACTAGAATACTCTGGCACCAAGCGTTACGTATACGTCATCGATGACAACAATAAAGCGACTCGACAAGAAGTCATTCTCGGTGCTCGTGTCGATAACGAAGTCGTTATTGAGTCAGGCGTTGAAGTTGGCGACAAAATTGTTGTACAGGGCATCGTTAATATGCGAGATGGTGTTGAAGTTAAGGAAATTGTCGCACCAGGAAAGGCAGAAACAGCTAACGCAACTGGTAATCAAGGTGTTCAAAGCACGCAAGACGAAGCGGCTAAGGAAGCAAACTAATGTTACTTTCTGACGTTTCTGTAAAACGCCCAGTCGCAGCGTTGGTATTGAGTATGCTGCTGTGTGTATTTGGTTTTGTATCCTTTACGAAACTAGCGGTGCGAGAAATGCCGGACATTGAAAGTCCGGTCGTTTCCATTAGTACGCGTTATGAGGGCGCTTCCGCGACGATCATCGAGAGTCAAATTACTTCTGTATTAGAAGATCAGCTTTCAGGCATCAGCGGAATAGATGAGATCAGTTCGACGACGCGAAACAGCAGTTCGCGTATCACGATCACTTTTGAGCTAGGTTACGATCTCAATACGGGTGTTAGTGATGTTCGCGACGCGGTGGCTCGCGCTCAACGTTCGCTACCTGATGAAGCGGACGATCCAATTGTCTACAAGAATAACGGTTCAGGTCAGGCCTCCCTCTATATTAACCTCAGCTCTACAGAGATGGACCGCACTCAATTGACGGATTATGCCGAACGTGTACTGATGGATCGCTTTAGCTTGATCTCTGGGGTGAGCTCCATTGATCTCTCTGGTGGTTTGTACAAGGTGATGTACGTGAAGCTTAAGCCAGAGCTGATGGCGGGGCGCTCAGTCACGGCTTCGGACATTACATCGGCACTGCGAAGTGAAAACTTAGAAAGTCCGGGTGGTGAAGTTCGTAATGATTCGACAGTCATGTCGGTACGGACAGCGCGTAGTTATAACACGCCGGAAGATTTTCAGTACCTCGTGATTAAAAGGGCGAGCGACAACACGCCTATCTATTTGAAAGATGTCGCTGATGTTTTTATCGGTGCAGAAAACGAAAACTCGACCTTTAAAAGCGATGGCGTCGTCAATGTTAGTTTGGGGGTTGTTCCTCAGTCTGATGCGAACCCGTTAGAAGTAGCAAAATTAGTTCGAGCTGAAGTTGATAACATCCAGAAGTTCTTGCCGGAAGGAACGCGGCTTGCTATCGACTACGATGCGACGGTGTTTATCGAGCGCTCGATAGAAGAGGTGTATAGCACGCTATTTATTACGGGCGGTTTGGTCATTTTGGTGTTGTACATCTTCATTGGTCAAGCTCGTGCAACCTTGATCCCAGCTGTTACGGTTCCGGTATCGCTGATTTCTTCGTTCATTGCCGCTTATTACTTTGGCTTTTCTATCAACTTAATCACCTTGATGGCGCTGATCCTGTCTATCGGCTTGGTAGTGGATGACGCGATTGTGGTTGTTGAAAACATCTTCCACCATATCGAACGTGGTGAATCGCCTTTGCTTGCGGCCTATAAAGGCACGCGGGAAGTAGGCTTTGCCGTTATCGCGACAACGCTAGTGCTGGTGATGGTATTCCTGCCGATTTCTTTTATGGATGGCATGGTAGGTCTGCTATTTACTGAGTTTTCTGTCTTGTTGGCGATGTCAGTAATTTTCTCGTCTTTGATCGCCCTAACATTAACTCCTGTATTGGGTAGTCAGATTTTGAAGGCGAATGTAAAACCAAATCGATTTAATCAAGTGGTCGATCGCCTATTTAGTAAACTGGAGAGTGGCTACCGCTCATTATTGAAAGGCGCATTGAAAATGCGTTGGGCTGCACCGCTGGTGATTTTGGCGTGTTTGGGCGGCAGTTACTTCTTGATGAACCAAGTGCCAGCCCAGTTGACCCCTCAAGAAGATCGCGGCGTGATGTTTGCGTTTGTGCGCGGGGCTGATGCCACGTCATACAATCGTATGTCAGCCAATATGGACATTGTTGAAGACCGATTGATGCCATTACTCGGGCAAGGGTATCTGAAGTCGTTTAGTATCCAAACGCCTGCATTTGGTGGACAGGCTGGCGACCAAACCGGCTTTGTTATCATGATTCTAGAAGACTGGAACGAGCGAGATGTAACAGCTCAGGAAGCGCTTAACAAAGTGCGTGGCGCACTGGCTGGCATACCTGATGTTCGAGTGTTCCCATTCATGCCTGGTTTCCAAGGTGGTTCGAGTGAGCCTGTTCAGTTTGTATTAGGTGGCTCTGATTACGATGAACTTCTCGTCTGGGCTGAAATGTTGAAAAACAAAGCAGAAGAATCGCCAATGATGGAAGGCGCTGAGATCGATTACTCAGAGAAAACGCCAGAGCTATTGGTTACGGTCGACAGACAGCGTGCTGCAGAACTAGGGGTCAGTGTCAAAGACATTTCTGATACGCTAGAAATCATGCTTGGTGGTAAAAGTGAGACGACTTATGTTGAGCGTGGCGAAGAGTATGATGTGTATCTTCGTGGTGATGAAAACAGCTTTAATAATGCTGCGGATTTAAGCCAGATTTATCTGCGAACCAATAGTGGGCAGTTAGTGACGTTAGACGCGGTCACTAAAATTGAAGAAGTGGCAGCTTCTATTCGTCTATCTCACTACAACAAACAGAAATCCATCACTATTACGGCTAATCTGTCAGAAGGCTACACATTAGGAGACGCGCTGAATTACCTTGATCAACAAGCGATAGACAACTTACCAGGTGACATCTCGGTGAGTTATTCTGGCGAGTCAAAAGACTTTAAAGAGAACCAAGCGAGTGTTGCTGTCGTGTTTGCGTTGGCATTGCTTGTGGCGTATCTCGTGTTGGCGGCTCAGTTTGAAAGCTTCGTGAACCCGTTAGTGGTGATGTTTACGGTGCCGATGGGCGTATTTGGTGGCTTCCTTGGCTTGGTTGTGATGGGGCAAGGCATGAACATTTACAGCCAGATTGGCATGATCATGTTGATCGGCATGGTGACGAAAAACGGCATTTTGATTGTTGAGTTTGCCAACCAGTTGCGAGACCGCGGTGTTGAATTCGAAAAAGCGGTTATTGATGCAGCTGCGCGACGTCTACGCCCGATCTTGATGACAGCATTTACCACGCTTGCTGGTGCCATCCCGTTGATTGTATCGACAGGGGCTGGTTATGAGAGCCGTATTGCCGTGGGTACCGTGATCTTTTTCGGGATGGGATTTGCGACATTGGTGACCTTATTTGTCATCCCGGCTATGTACCGATTGATTTCGGCGAAAACACAGGCGCCAGGCCATGTAGAAGCAGAATTGAACAAAGCACTCAGCCACGATACAAAAGGCCGTATTGCTCATCCTTAGCCGCTGTACGTAAAGCTTTGATTGAAAACACCGAACAAAAGTTGTTCGGTTGTTTTTTTATTATTGAGAGTGATTACTTATAGATCTAATGATTATTTTTGTTTATTATTTCGCCACTTCTTCGAGGAGCACAGGACTCGCTCATCGTATTGACTGAATGTCGGGTCTTGTTAGGTGTCATGCCGGGAAAGCAGCATATACCTATTATTTGAGGTGTTCTCTTGAAAAAAGTACGTGGTAGTTACATGGTAGAAATGGTTTTAGTTGCGGGTGTTATGGCGTTGTTAGCGACCACTGCACTTCCGACGTTAACGAATGCACTAAAAGATCGTCAAGATGGCATTTTACACTCTCTCGATGCCGGGCAACCAAGTAGCCATGTGAATCAAGAGACAACAGAAAAGTTCTCCGCTCAGTAACTGATGACACACCGTAGATTGTAAAACAAGCCGAGGTAAAAACCTCGGCTTGTTTGTATTTCAATTCTGGTAACTTGGTGCTATCTAATGTTAGAAGCGTTTCCCTAAGCTAACTTGCACACCTTCGTAGCTGTCGTAAAAATCTTCAAAGCCCATATCTGCGACATTATAGATGTACTCTGCGCGCAACCAGATGTCTTTGCTCATATCCCAATGGACACCAGCACCGATATTGAATAGTGCTCCTGAATCATCTGTGACTTTTTGTTGGTTTGGAACGTACATTTCTGCCTGAGTCCCTAACGCGGTCACGCGGCCGAACAAAGAAAGTGGCGTATCGCCAAGGTTATCACTGGTCAATACAGCTGACATACCCGCTTGGTAATAGTGCAAATCCAAATCTGTTTTCAGTTTGTCGTTCTTCAGTTCGTTTTGGGAATAGCGAAGCACACCTTCAAACGCAAGGTATTGATTAACATGATAGCCCCAACCAACAGTGATATGTGGTGTGGACCACTCATTGTCTCTGTCTGAGCCAAAATAGGGCGTATCAAAACCGACGTTACCAGTACCCAGATAAAAATAAGGTTGATGAGTTTGTTCTTGAGCAGCAAAAGTCGGCACACTGATGGTCAAGGCAGACAATAATAGAATGGCGTTTTTCATAACTTGACGATAACCTTTGTAAAAGACCGTTGTAATTAGTTGTGTTAATATTAATTCAATCAATAAGATAGATGGCGTTTATCATATCAGCTTTTACGCAAAGGTAGTCATTTAGACTGGGAATTGTTGCGCTAAAGCAGACTTCCTAGGCTGGAGAACTTACTATTCGGTATGGTGACTAACGTCAATCAAATAAGAGAGAAGGAAAGTGGCTGAATTCAAATATAAAAACCTGACTCAAGAAGAACAAGATAAGTTAGACGCGGCGACATTTCGTCGTTTATTGGCGCATTTAGACGCGAATAAAGACGTGCAGAACATCGACCTCATGATTCTTGCGGGCTTCTGTCGCAACTGCTTTAGCAAATGGTACAAAGCTGAAGCGGAAAATCTTGGTGTGGATTTAGATATTGATGACGCTCGCGAACGTGTTTACGGCATGACTTACGATGAATGGAAACAAAATCATCAGCCAGCGGCAACGCCAGAACAATTGGCGGCGTTTGAAGCGCGTCAGAAAAAGTAATACTCATTTCCAAAAAAACAGCCCGCACATCAGCGGGCTGTTTTTTTACATTCGAATTTACATATTAAGCGGTAATTGGACCGCAACATGCAGGTTCGACACAGCCTTTCGCTTGAATGACTTCAAGTTGCGCGAGGTAAGGTTGAATATCACCGATGTTCTCTTTTACCCATGCTAAGTCGTAATACGTATCTAAGTAACGCTCACCAGAGTCACATAAAAGTGTCACGATAGAGCCTGTTTCACCGCGTTGTTTCATTTCGCAGGCCAGTTGAAGCACACCGCAGAGGTTTGTCCCCGTTGATGCACCGACTTTACGCCCAATCAGTTGAGAAACCCAATGTGCAGTTGCCACACTGGCAGCGTCTGGAATTTTGCGCATCTCGTCAATAACACCTGCAATAAAGCTTGGCTCGACACGTGGTCGACCGATGCCTTCAATTTTGCTGCCGGCCTCACCTTTTAACGAGTGATTACCTGACTGGAAAGCGTCGTAAAACACCGAGTTTTCAGGGTCTACGACACAAAGTTTGGTGTCGTATTTTTGGTAACGAATAAAACGGCCAATGGTTGCTGACGTGCCACCAGTTCCTGGGCTCATTACTACCCAATTAGGAATTGGGTGATCTTCTAGTTCCATTTGGCTAAAGATAGAGTTCGCAATGTTGTTGTTGCCGCGCCAGTCAGTCGCACGTTCAGCATAAGTAAACTGATCCATGTAGTGACCATTTAACTCTTGAGCCAAACGTCGAGACTCATCATAAATCTGATCTGAGCGCTCTACAAGATGCGCTTTACCACCGTAAAACTCAATTTGTTCAATCTTTTTACGTGCGGTGGTTTTCGGCATAACAGCAATGAACGGTAAGCCAAGCAAGCGAGCAAAATACGCTTCTGAAACGGCAGTGCTGCCTGAGGACGCTTCAATCACTGTGGTTTCAGGACCAATCCATCCGTTACAAATCGCATAAAGAAACAACGAGCGTGCCAATCGGTGTTTCAGAGAGCCTGTTGGGTGCGTGCTCTCATCTTTTAGGTAGATATCGATACCATCAAGAGAAGGCAGTTCGAGTTTAAATAAATGAGTATCAGCAGAACGTTGAAAGTCTGCTTCAATTTTACGCACTGCATTGTTGATCCAGTTGTGGTCAGTACACATGGCGTCTCTCCTTGGAAATCGATAGATAAGCATTGGATGGGAATAATTTACCTATAATATGAGAGAAAAACTTTGCTATAGTTGCTGGTAATAGATGTTTTGATAGAAAAGTTTTCTACACTTTGTGGGTTTTATAGGATGATTTTGGATCAAGTCGATAAGCAGCTGCTTGCGTTGTTACAAACCGACAGCACCTTGTCATTAAATGAGTTAGCAGAGCAGGTTAATCTGACAACAACGCCATGTTGGAAGCGTTTGAAAAGGTTGGAAGAAGAAGGCTACATCGAAAAGCGCGTGGCGTTACTGAGTGCAGAAAAACTCGACCTGTCTTTTATCGCTTTTGTTCAGCTAAAAACCATCGATCACTCTGAAGATTGGTATCACCACTTTGTCACAACAGTGAGTGATTTCCCTGAGGTGATGGAGTTTTATCGTATGGCCGGCGAGTATGACTACATGATGAAAGTGCTAGTCAAAGATATGAAGTGTTTTGACGAGTTTTATAAGCGCTTAGTTAATAGTGTAAAGGGACTGTCTAATGTGACTTCAACATTTGCTATGGAATCCATTAAATATACGACTGAGTTACCACTTCTCAACTAAATAGCTTTATACGAATTTTATTTAATGGTTACTCTATCTGTTAGCATTTTAAATGTTAACAGGTAGCAGGGTTATTCTAACTAAGTTACTTTTTACTGGGTTGGAATAAATATAAACGATATTTATTCTCTCTTCTATTTCCGCATTAACTGTTTGTTTTTTATCCTCCACCAAGCGCTAATACAGCAAAATGCATGAAAAAATAACGCAATTTTTTCTCTTTATTTTTCGTGTTTTATTTTTGTTGAATATTCATTCTTACTAAATTAATTAATTGGTTTAATTTAAACGTTTGCTTTGTGTTGTTTTGTGTATTTTAGTCACCACTTCTGAACATTTATTTTTATGCGTAATACAGTAGCAAATACTTAAGTAATAAAGTACTCAAAAATGGATATAGTGATTAATAAAACATCGTATTATTATCGCTAGCACTTATTTGTGACAAAGTGTTTCTAAAAATGAACAGAAAATATTATTTGCTTTTTCTTGCGGCTTTACTCGCTGGTTGTGGTGGTGGAGGTGACTCTAAAACGAACAATACAAAGACACCAACTACGATAACAAAGCAGAGTCGTCCACAGTTAAAAGCTGAAGACACGGTATTGAAGTTTGAGGGCGTGGGAACCGTTACAGAGGCAAAATTGAGCAATGTACATGGCTCGGTGTCTTATCAAGTCATTGACTCTAATCCGCTAAATGTTGTGAAAATTAATGACTCTGGAATGCTACAAATTTTGCGTCCAGGAACGGCAACAATTCTGGCTACGGATAACAGTTCTGCTTATGAATCCTCTGAAGCACGATTTTCTATCACTGTGGAACGAGGTATTAACACAGACCTTTCGGTTAGTGATCTAAACTTCAATGCAATCGAATCTGAAGGGAAAGCGCTGACCGTTCGTGGCCAAAAAGGTGAATTGAGTTATGAAGTAGAAAGTGGTCATAACTTGATTCGGGTTGATCAGAACGGTTCGGTATATTCATTAGGCTCAATTGGTCAGGCGTCGGTACTGATTACTGACTCAGGTAACGAGCTTTATCTGCCGAAGCAAGTTCGCGCGACGGTGAAGCTTCATGGAGTAGCATCCGGGCAACTTCAATTCGCCTTGCTGGAAGACGAATATAGAGAAGGGCTGACGTTAGAACCTGCACGTTTAGATAAAGCTCAAACGCAAAGCATCACATACAAAATCATTCGCAGCGAACCAGACAACAAAGTTGCCGAGTTACTCAACCCTGAGTCAGGTGTGCTCCTTGTTCATAATGTTGGGCAGTTAACCGTTGAAGCGACAGCAACTTACAGCGATGCCTTTTTAGATAAGCAGCAAACGGCGCAATTTGTTGTGGATGTAAAACAAGGCCAACGCGAAACAATCAGCGTAGCGGATGTTGTGAAAACTTATGAGGAAGGTGGCCGAATTTTCCCTAAGGTGACGAATGCTCGCGGCGACTATTCACTGCGAATTATTAGCGGCACAGATGTTATCGCTAAGTCTATGAGCAGTGAAGCACTGCTGATCAAAGGTGTAGGTACGGCTGAAGTTGAAATCTACGAGCATGAAATGCGTAATTATCCTGCAAGTAAAGCTCGCTTCAATGTTGAAGTTAATCGCGCGCCTCATCCAGTGATGAACGACATTGAAATGTCGCTTATTTATCAGCCTAGCCTCTCAATTCCTTTGGCATTTTCAGGACAAAAAGGCAACGTAAGCCTAGTCGGTAGTTTACCGGACGGCTTAAGAATGACCGATGGCAAGTTAGAAGTAGAGACGGCTGGAGAATATCGTCTTAAGTTTGAAGATGATGGTGGGGATTTATATCAACCAATTCAGTTTAATGTAGTCATCAAAGTAGCGAAAGCTGCGGGACAAGCCATGGTGACACAAGATTATGAAATGGTGTATAGCAAAGACTATAGCTTTGATCTTCGTCGTGACTTTGGTTTAAGTACAAGTAACGATCATGTAGAACTCGTTGATAACACTGCTACAGATGTTATAGAGGTTACTGCGGATGGACGTGCCTATGTTTACAAAGCGGGTAAAGCGACGTTAACAGTTCGCAGACGGGAGAGCGCGAATTATACTGCGGGGCCAGATCAGAAAGTGTACGTTAGTATTCTGAGTGCGCCGAGTCGGATTGATGTGCAATCCGAAGTGGAAGAGACTTGGAAAACCAACCAGCCTTATGTTCAAAAACCGACCATCTCTGGTACGGTTGGCGAAGTTTCGTATCGATTTGCAGAAAATGCAGCAACGGATGTGGTTTCCCTAGACAGCAAAACGGGAGAGATGCGTATCCTCAATGCTGGCAGCACAAGAGTTGTTGTATCGGATGCAGGGGACGATAAATTTACTCCGGGTGAAAGCAGTTTCTCTGTCACGATCAAACAGGGCACAAACCCTGTATCGATTGCTTATCCAACGGTAGACTTTTCAGCGGGTACTATTATCTCACCAGTGATGAGTGGAGGAGAGGCGAAAGCCAGCTATCGTCTTATTAACCAAAAAGATCCTGTGGTTGAGTTAGTCTCTTCTGAAACGGGGCGTTTGAAGGTTTTGCACGCAGGCGAGTACCAATTAGAAGTGACGTTAACTGCACGTAACTATACAACTAAAACCGTATTAGTTAACGGCATCATTAATAAAGCGGATCATCCCGGTCTTACCACGAAACTTCAAACCGTTGAGTTTACGCCTTTCAAGGCAATTGACTTAGATTTCGGTAGAACGGTCGGTACTCGAACTTACTCATTTGGCGATACTGTGAGCAAAGATCTTGCCACGTTAGACAATGCGAATGCAGAGTTGACGCTAACCAATTACTCTCAATACCATTCTATTGCGCTAGACATCTCTGAGAGTGAATCGCGAGATTACAAAGCGTTACCAAGAACAAAAGTCACGGTTAGTGTCGATTTGGCAGAGTCGGGTGTTGCAGATAAATACACACAACTTAATAGCGAACAAACCGTCATTGTGAGCACGCTTAGTGCCCCACAGTTTGCCAATTTAGAAGAGAGTGAATTTGGTATCTTGGGTTCGCGTTCGGTACGTGAACCCACGGATGACGAGCTGCAAAAACACGGTAAAGGTAAGGTTGTGCTATTTATGTTTAAGCCAGTTGGTAGCGATGACCGAAGACAAGAAAAGGCAGCATGGGTGCATGCTGCTCGATTCGATGGATGTACATCAGAGCTATTTGCTGATGACCTTAAGCCTTTTAATGCAATTGGTTATGATGATCCAGGGTATTGCACCAGCGGTAGCACTATCCGTATGACTCGGTTCTTAGTGATTGATGATTCTAATTTGGAAGACATAGAATATGAGTTGGCTGCACCAATCATTACTTACCGTCGTGGGGTGCGTGAATTTTTAGCAACGGATAAAGGTGGATTCTATGCTGACCCGAATGTCGTTTACGGGAAAAGCGAATACGGTTACCCGAAATCACTTTACGAATGGTCGGTCATTACTATGAAGTATCAACCAAATTAATTATCGTTTGATACCCACAAAAAAGGAGTGCTGAGCACTCCTTTTGTCGTTTAAGGTTTAGCGGTTACTTGGTATAGCGCATTACACCTTCTTGCACTGCGGTTGCCACTAAATGACCTTGCTGGTTATAGATTTCGCCACGCACTAACCCACGAGTATTACTCGCTGTTGGGCTTTCTATTGCGTACAACAGCCATTCATCCATTTTGAACGGACGGTGGAACCAGATTGAATGGTCAATGGTTGCAACTTGGAAGTTTGGCGTCATTAATGACACTTCATGTGGGTGCATTGCTGTCACGAGGAATCCCCAATCTGATGCATAGGCCAACAGGTACTGATGTATAAGCAGGTTCTCTGGCATTTCACCATTGGCTCGAATCCAAAGATACTGTTTAGGCTCTGCTTTTTTTGGGTTTTAGAGGGTTGATGACCGTAACAGGACGGGTTTCAATTGGCTTTTCACCACAAAATGTTTTGCGTAGTCGCTCTGGCAGGAATTCGGCTATATGGCTAGCAAGCTCACTCTCAGAGGCGAAGTTTTCTGGGCCAGGAATGTCTGGCATTTCCTTTTGATGATCAAACCCAGGTTGATCGCCATGGTAAGACGCCGTTAGGTAGAAAATAGGGCGTCCATTTTGAATCGCCTTAACGCGTCTGGTGCTGAAGCTACGGCCATCCCTTAGGTTTTCTACATCATAAATGATGGGCTTTTCTGGATCACCAGGGTAACAAAAAATAGCTATGGAAGGAGTGCACCGCGCGTGTTTCTTCAACGGTGTAGCGCGCAGCAGAAAGCGCTTGCCCAATCACTTGGCCGCCATACACTTGAGGCAAACCTAGGTTTTCACTTTGGCCACGAAACAAGCCTTCTTCTAATTTTTCGAGTTGTAGTAGGCTGAGCAATTCTCGTAATGGTTTACTCATTGTGTCTCCTCACCGTTGTCTTTCACTCCAACTTACCTCAACAGTCTCACTCTTGTGAAGTGCCATAGTTAAGAACTATTGAGTAACTTAGAAATAGTATTGTTCCGATTATGAAACAAAATCAATTGTTTGATAAATTCTAACTCAGTCAAACTATTGTCAAATAAACTGACAGGAAGCAGACAGTTTTATATTCCACACCTATAATTGCTCCGGTTTAATACTCTTTTCGAGGAAGATATGAAAAAAACACTACTGCTTGTTACTTCTTTACTCTTTGGGGCTGCGTTAGTGGGTTGCCAAACTTCTCAAAATACAGAAATGGAATCTGCAGAGGCGTCAATGAAGACGATTACAGGTACAGTGGCTTACCGTGAGCGTATTGCTCTGCCGCCAAACGCAGTGGTTACCGTCGCGTTAGAAGATGTGTCTTTGGCTGACGCGCCAGCAAAAGTACTAGCAAAGCAGACATTCGAAACGGAAGGTAAACAAGTTCCTCTTTCTTTTGAGCTGAACTACGATAACAATGAAATCAAACCAAACCATCGTTATAGTGTCCGTGCGCGTATTGAAGTGGATGGTAAATTGCGTTTTATCAGCGATACACATAACGGTGTAATCACAGATGAAGCACAAACTCACCAGTTGGATATTCGTCTAGTTGGCACGCGTTAATCTCAAACACAGCGAAACAAAAAATGGCAGCCTAAGGCTGCCATTTGTATTTTCTTAGCGAAATTTTTCCAATCTCAGATACTTCAATTCCTTCGGCTTCTAATTTCTGTTTTTGTCGTTCTAAATTACTGCCTTTTAAGGATATTTTTCCTTGACTATTTATCACTCTAAACCACGGGAGTTTGCTGTCCTCTGGCAAATTACCAAGCGCCTTACCAACATGTCTTGCGTAGCCCGGGTAACCTGCCATTTTTGCGATTTCCCCGTAGGTGGAGACTTTTCCTTTTGGAATTTGGTGAATTACAGCAAAGATTTGCGCTAAAAATTGGTCCATACTCAAAAGTGTCTATTGTGGATTACTAAGGAATGGTAAACCATCGGACTTGTATATTGCTAACGGTTCTTAACGTTTATATTGCCCGCGATTGACTTTTGTTGATCACATTTTTTCTTCAGTCGTGCCGTATGTTAATGAGCGTTAAAAAGCATAAAACAAACACAAGCTAAGCTTGAATCTAGACCCTCTCAACGACTTTTAATCCCAGTTTTTGCCGTTGAGTTACCAAGTAGGTGGGGAAGCCAGGAGGCGCTATGATTTTATCGACACTTCAATTTTTCATTACGACTTTACTCGCAGTGGTGTGCGTTCGAGCGATGAGTTTGAGCGAGGGAGATATTCCCGTTCTTGCACTCATGATCCCGGCGTTGTGGATCTTGCCACAAGGCGGGTTTGCAGGCTTGGTGTTGCTGGGCGCAATGATGGCTTTTGGCGCTACGCTCTCAATGCAACCAATCGCGCTATCGATTGGTATTTTGATCCTTTTCCCACTTTTAATGGTAGTGTTCTCTCGTAGAAGTTCGTTGGGCGTTCTGCTCACCGCAGGCCTAATCGTACTTACTCTACAAGTCGGTATTATGGTCACGCAACAAGGTGGGAAGCTAGATGGCTCCGCTTGGGTTACAGTGGTTCAAACTGTCGCTGTCATGGCGATGTGGTGGTCTGCTGTACATTGGACCCCATCCAATAAGCACAGCTGGTGGCCGATGCTGTTGTTGTTCCCATTATGGATTGCTGGCTTGCCATATGCCGTTCTTGTGGCACTGAGCGTGACAGGAATGCTGGCTTCAATGGAAACCCTCGCGAAGCTTAAACACTCCATTCGTTGGAGTAAACTATTGTGCTGGACATTACCGACCGTTGGCTTTGCTGCCTTAGTGGTAAGTCCGACTACAGATGTACCAAACCCTGTTTTTGTTGTTTGGATCTGTTTGTTAGGAACGGCTTGGATGACGGACTATATCTTACGTAGCAGCGATGAACAGGCAGAATTATGAGTATTTCGTCAGGTAAAAAGTGACACGTGCGGCAGACTATCGAATTGGTTGTGGAACAAAATGAAGATTAGTATATGTTCTTCATTTCATATTTACTAAACTTCCAATAATAATAACCACATTATAAGTGGTTGATTTAAGATAAGTTTGTCATGACTACCTTTGCTCGAACACTGTTGCTTTTTACTTGTTGCCTACTGAGTTTGAATGTAAAAGCTGAATCACCTTTAATTGCTCATTATAAAGTTGCGACAGAAGCGGATGATGTCGTCACCCGTGTTCTTTTTAATGCTGCATCGAAAGAGTTCGGCTTTACCGTTCAATATGTGAACTATTCCAGCTTTGATGCCATTCTAAATTCCGTCGCGAATGGAGAAGCGGACTTTGCTGCTAATATCACTTACACAGAAGAGCGTGCTCAACGCTTTAGTTACTCCCGTCCAACTAATATCGAATATACCTACCTTTTTGGTTTAAAAGACTCGACGTTGAGTGAAATTTCACGAGTTGGCGTCCCTAAAGATACGGTTTATGCCGAATTACTCAAACAATACTACCCGGAGCTAAAACAGGTCTCTTATCAAGGTCATGAGCAAGCGGTAACGTTACTGAGATCAGGCGTTGTTGAAGGCGTAGTCGATGCCATCAATCAGCTTAAGCCGATGCTGCTGGAGGGCTTTGACGCTAAGATGTTGAATGATCAGATTTCGATAAAGCCAGTATCGATCATCAAGTAAAAAAGATCATCATCTCGAAGAGTTGGATACGTTCGCTACGTTTATTCATGGGGAAGGAGTGCAAAAGCAACTTCGTGAAGAGATCTCCCAGTATCAATTTGAACTAAGGCGAGCGGCATTGCGAGAATCTATTCGCTTATTACCTCTCGATTTTAGTGAGCCTATACGGATTAAGCTCGAATCTATCTTTCCATATGTTGTTTACAACGAAGACGGCAGTATCGAGGGGATGACGGCAGATGTCGTCCTGAGAAGCTGTGAGATCTTGGCATTAAACTGCGTGATCATTAGTGAGCCAAATGAAAGTTGGGGTTCCATGTATCATGAGTTTATGCAGGGGGATTTCGAAATTTTAGCGCCGTTAACGGTCAGTCGCGAGCGGCATGAATTTAGTTACTTTCCCAAGCCCCATTACTCACCAGCATCCGTTATGGTCAAGCGTTTAGGTTACAAGCCGAACACTTACTCTCATGTGTCACAGTTGATCTCTGAGCGGATTGGTGTGGTTGAGGACGACTTTTTCGACCAAATGATGACGCAACTTTTACCGCTAAAAGAGCTGAAACGTTATCGTACCCAACAAGAACTCATTCAGGGTTTATTGAATGAAGAAGTCGATTACATTCCGATGGATACCGCGATGCTCAACCACTTTTTACGTCTGAGCGAGTTGGTTCCGATAGAGCAGGACACGGCGATTGGCGAGTTTTACCAGTCACAACTTTCTGTTGGATTGGTGGCGAACGAGAAAGGTGCCATGCTTGCTCCTTTTTTCAGTCGAGCGATAGCGATGTTGGAAGTTGATAAGATCATTGCCCAGTACGACCTGCGCCCAGATTGGCGTACCGCGCTTGAATATGAGGTTCGGCTGGCAACGCAAACGCAGGCTGTGTTTGTCTTTGTATTGTTGTTTGCGATTTGCGTTTCGCTTTATCTTTACCGTCAATCGAATACCGACAATTTAACGGGGTTAAGAAATCGCCGCGCGTTGCAAGTAAAACATCGAAAAGGCGTAAACAAAGAGCTATCCATACTTTACTTGGATATTAACCACTTCAAACGAATCAATGATACGTACGGTCATCGTGCTGGTGATGAGGTGTTACAATTATTGGCGCTAAAAATTCATTATGTATGGTCAGGGAAAAGTTACCGGATAGGGGGAGATGAGTTCATCTTGTTGGGCTACCCGACTCAAGCAGAATTAAATAGGGCAATGAAAGAGCTCAGCAGAATTGATGTAAAAGGCAAACTGTGTAGTGAGTTAGAGTCTGTGGGTATCTCTATCGGTGTCTCTGCAAAGAGAGAACAGCACATGAGCTTAGAGCAAGCCATGCATTTAGCTGATGAAGATATGTATTCAAGTAAGCAGTCAACACGCCGCTATCCTTCTTCGCATCGTTACGTGGCTCAATCATAGAGGAATGAATTGATCGAGTTTTGTCCAAACGGTAATGAAATGACGAAATTCAAGGCTTTTGCTCTTGCATTATGAGGGCTGATACTGAATAATCGCCCCATCGATTGAGGCAAGTCCTCTCGAAAAGAATTATGGGGCTCTGGTCCTCTCGCAACAATAGCTCGTGAACTCGGTCAGGTCCGGAAGGAAGCAGCCGCAGCGGGTGACTTGTGTGCCGGGATGTGGCTGGGGTCCCACCCTTTAAAAGCCCTGCGTATATCGCAGGGCTTTTTTCGTTTTTGAACCCTCTTTTACTGCGTTTGCTCTTCAAAGTCTTCTGATGAATCAAGTTTCTTGAGGTTATTTAGGTATAATTTATAATCTCACGCGCTTGATACCGAACTGTCGTGAAGATTGTTTCGAGTACATTCGCCGAATAACCATTTTCACCTGGGATACTTTAATGATTTCAAAAAACCAATTAAAACTGCTTCGTGCTTTAGGTCAAAAGAAACAGCGTAAAGCGCATGGCTTATTCCTAGTTCAGGGTGAAAAGAACGTTTTAGAGCTGGCAAGTAGTTCATTAAAGGTGAAGCATGTCTTCGCAACCGAGGCATTTCTCGAACAAAACGCTAGTGCGCTAAGTGGTTTTGATTGCATTGAAGCATCGCTTGACGACCTGACCAAAGCGAGCACTCTCGTGAGCAATAACGCGGCCATTGCAGTGGTTGAAATCCCGAGTGTAAAAGTGCCTCAAGCAAAAGGCTTGATGATTGCGCTAGATGGTGTATCTGACCCAGGTAATCTAGGAACAATTATTCGTGTCGCAGACTGGTATGGCATCAAGCACATTATTGCGAGTACAGATTGTGCTGATCCGTATAACCCTAAGACGATCAGCGCGACCATGGGCAGTTTTGGCCGCGTACAAGTGAGTCTGGTGGATTTGCCAAGTTACTTAGAAGAAGCCAACTTGCCGGTTTATGGCGCGTTTCTGGAAGGGGAGAGCGTTCATAAAACGGAATTCGCTGCTGAAGGTATTTTGTTGATGGGCAGCGAGTCCCACGGCGTACGTGAAGACGCTGCGAAGCTCGTGACAAACAAGATCACGATTCCGGCATTTGGTGGTGCTGAGTCGCTGAATGTCGCAATGGCAACCGGTATTATTTTAGACAACATGCGTCGACATCATTGTTAATGTAACTATGCGCCAATAATGAAGCCAGTCAATTTGACTGGCTTTGTTGTATTTACCACCTGTTAAAAATGAGCCCATTTGCAAGTTGTACTCAATTAAACAACAGTGAATGCCGATGATGACTTAATTTTGATTCAGATCAATAGGCTGCACCTATAAATAAAATTACTCATTTCCATTTAGTAAATTCAGGAAATTAGGCGACACTTATCTAAAGGCCGCAATAAAATGCCCTTAAGGAGATAAGAATGCATTCATTAAAAGTAAAAGATTACATGACGTTGCAAGCGGTGACCTTCACTAAAGATATGTCACTTTCGGCTGCTTTGAATAAAGTCATGCAAAGCGTCACATTAGGTGGACCCGTCATTGATGAGAATGAAAAGGTAGTTGGATTCTTATCAGAGCAAGACTTGTTAGATAAATTGGTGAAAGCGAGTTATCACTGCCAAGATACGCATACCGTTCAAGAGTGTATGCATGACGATGTTTTATCTGTTTCTCCAGACATGTCAGTGATTGAGTTGGCTGACATGATGAAGATTGGTAAGCCAAAAATGTATCCAGTGGTTGACGGTAAAGGTAAATTGGTTGGCGTTATCACTAGGCGAGATGTGCTGCGCGCCATCGGGATGACTTTAAATGAGTGTTTTAAGCATCCAGTTTAACCTTTTTGATCAAATATCATAGGTGCTTGATTTTAAATAAGTCATTTGGAAAGACGCTTCGGCGTCTTTTTTATTTTCAATCGACGAGTTTTTAAAAAATCACCTTGACCTTGGAGCTAGCTCTAAGGTTTATCCTTAGTCATAGGCAAAGAGCCTACACCAATAAGGAAAATAAATTATGTGTACGAAACATCAAGGTTGCCAATCTAGCAAAATCAAAACTGCGGTGCCGCTTGGCGCGAGCGAGTCGTGCTGCGCACCAGTAAAATCTTCACTCAACATTTCTCAAGCTGGCGTAGAAGTGTCTGAAAGTTCATGTTGCAGCGGAGGGAGTTGTAGCGCCGACCCTAGTGAGGAAGAAGAGCCCTCAAGGGAGAATGATTCCTCAATTCGAAACTCGTGGCTTGTGTCAGGTATGGATTGCCCTTCATGTGCGCAAAAGCTTGAAAAGGCTATTACGTCTTTGGAAGGTGTTAACCAAGCAAAAGTCTTATTTGCAACAGAAAAACTGGTTGTCGATTTTAACGATCGCGAGCTGACCTCTACGATAGAGCATACAGCCCAACAAACAGGTTTTCCGCTTTCTTCAATCGATGCTCCAAAACCAAATACCGCAACGAAGGGCTGGCGTGGGGTAGTAAAAGACAACATTCAAATTCTCTCTATTGCTAGTGCGATGGTTGTCGCGGCAATAATTTCTAAGATCGACCCTCAAATAAGCACTTGGTTATTCACGTTGACCTGTTTACTGGGTTTATACCCAATTGCGCTCAAAGCGTTCAAGTTGGCGCGTAGCGGTACGCCTTTTGCGATTGAAACGTTAATGAGTGTGGCAGCGCTCGGCGCTTTATATTTAGGTGAAACCGCTGAAGCGGCAATGGTGTTATTGCTTTTCCTTATTGGTGAAAAGTTAGAAGCATATGCATCATCCCGAGCTCGAAGTGGTGTCCAAGCGCTAATGGACTTAGTCCCAGAAAATTCAATTTTAATTGTTGATGGTGAGCGTAAAGAGGTGCCTGCAGCTCAGCTTAAGCCGGGGGATATTATAGAAGTTGCACCCGGTGGTCGTTTGCCAGCGGATGGTGTGTTGCAAGATGCGCTTGCAAGTTTTGACGAAAGCGCGTTAACGGGAGAATCCGTTCCCGTTGAGCACCAAACGGGTGGCAAAGTGATGGCCGGGGCTGTGGTTGTCGATAAAGTCGTTCGTTTACAGGTGACTTCTCGTCAAGGCGAGAATGCGATTGACCGAATTCTCCATTTGATTGAAGACGCAGAATCTCGTAAGGCACCATTAGAACGTTTTCTGGATAAATTCAGTCGTTGGTATACGCCGCTGATGATGTTGGTGTCCTTGATGGTTATCGTCACGCCACCACTGTTGTTTGCTCAACCATGGGAAACGTGGATTTATCGAGGACTTGCCATGTTACTGATCGCCTGTCCGTGTGCGTTGGTTATTTCAACGCCTGCAGCGATTACTTCTGGCTTGGCGGCTGCGGCGAAGCGGGGGGCATTAATCAAAGGTGGTGCGGCGCTTGAGTTGCTTGGTAAGGTGGAGTCCGTCGCATTTGATAAAACCGGTACATTGACGCAAGGTAAGCCGCAGGTGACCGACGTCTTTGCTTTTGATGTAGATGAAGACAAGTTACTTAGCCTGACAGCCTCAATCGAAGTTGGCTCAAGCCATCCTCTCGCGGTTTCTTTAGTTAATAAAGTGCAACAGCAGGGGCTTCCTATTCCTGAAGCGCTAGATAAAACCGCGCAAGTGGGCTCTGGTGTCACAGGTTACGTCGATGGGAAAATAGTCCAAGTAGTCACGCCTTCTAAGGCCGATTTCCCACTTTCTCAAGAAACCGAAGAGCGAGTGGTGACGTTGGAACAACAAGGTAAAACGGTTGTTATTGTGCGTTACGATTACGAGGTCATTGGCGTGATCGCATGGCAAGATACATTGCGCCCAGATGCCCAAGAAGCTATCGCTACGTTGAAGGAGCTTGGGATAACGTCGGTGATGCTAACCGGTGACAACCCGAGAAGTGCTGAAGCAATGGCGACCAGAATAGGCTTGGATTATAAAGCAAGCTTATTACCAGCAGATAAAGTGCATTACGTCGAGAAACTATCACAGCAACACACCGTTGCAATGGTGGGAGATGGTATTAATGATGCGCCAGCGATGAAAGCTTCGAGTATCGGTATTGCGATGGGAGGCGGTACGGATGTTGCGCTGGAAACGGCCGACGCGGCATTAACGCACAATCGTCTGATTGAGTTACCTGCCATGATAGAACTATCGCGTGCGACGTTAAGTAATATTCGTCAGAATGTTGCGTTAGCGCTTGGTTTGAAAGGCGTTTTCTTGGTGACAAGTTTATTGGGCATTACGGGTCTATGGGTGGCAGTATTAGCCGACAGCGGCGCAACTGCACTGGTTACGTTAAATGCGTTGAGATTGCTCCGTTTTGAGTCCAAGCAGGCCAAGTGACCTACCTAACTAGCTAATAAAAAGCCCGAGGCATTCGTGTCTCGGGCTTTTTTAACCGTGTCGACGAAATTCAATAAGATGTCTAGTTTGTTTTTGAAATCACGCATCGCTATGCAACAAAATGAGCCAAACTCTCTAAAAGTGTGATCATTACTTGTTTTGGATGAAATTATAGTTTCATTACATTTTCTCATTGTGATTATGATCACTCTATGTTGGTGAAAGGTTCGCTACAGTGCATTTGTACCCAATAACTGATTAATGAGCTTATTGTTCATAAAATAAGCCACAATAAGGAGCGACTTATGTCTCAAGCTGTATTTCATTTAGGTGTTACTGAAGCTGATCTTAATGGTGCGACTCTAGCCATCATTCCTGGTGATCCAGCGCGCGTTCAAAAAATCGCAGAACAAATGGAAAACCCAGTATTTCTAGCAAGTCACCGTGAATACACGCTATACCGTGCCGAATTAGACGGTAAACCTGTTGTGGTTTGTTCTACAGGTATTGGTGGCCCTTCTACCTCTATCGCAGTTGAGGAACTCGCGCAGCTTGGTGTTCGTACTTTCCTACGTGTTGGTACAACTGGCGCAATTCAACCGCATGTAAACGTAGGTGACATGATCGTAACGACGGGGTCAGTTCGCCTTGACGGTGCGAGCCTGCACTTTGCGCCAATGGAATTCCCAGCAGTTGCTGACTTTGAAGTAGCAACTGCAATGAAAGCGGCAGTAGAAGAGTCTGGCGCTGCGGTTCACATGGGTGTGACGGCTTCAAGTGATACTTTCTACCCAGGTCAAGAGCGCTACGACACGTTCTCTGGTCGCGTTGTTAAGCGTTTCCAAGGTTCTATGCAAGAATGGCAAGACATGGGCGTACTTAACTTTGAGATGGAGTCTGCAACATTGCTAACAATGTGTGCGAGCTCTGGTCTAAAAGCAGGTTGTGTGGCGGGTGTAATCATCAACCGTACACAAAAAGAGATTCCAGATCATTCAACTCTGAAAGAGACGGAAGCTCGTTCAATTAAGGTGGTAGTAGAAGCAGCGCGTAAAATGCTGTAAGCCGCGATAATTGGCATTTTAAACAAACGGAAAAACCAGAGGCATGCCTCTGGTTTTTTTCTACCTATCTAAACCCACACTTAAAATTAGGTATAAAAAAGCAGCCTGTAACGCTGCTTTTGATCATTTTGAATTCTAGCTTTTATCGCTGATACTAGATCTCGTCCGAGCCACCTGCGTCTTTAAACCAAGCCGTTAGGTGCGTTCTTAAGTCTTTAAGCTCATCAGGGCCAATCAGAGCTAGCCCCAAATCTTCTGCACGAGTAATGTCATTGTGACGAAGCGGTCGGAAGCTCACCAGCATTGCACGTGCTTGTAAACCACCTAGCAGATCTCTGAGGGATTCTAGCTTGTACAAGGTGTCATCGCCGTCATCTCGCATGCCTTTGGTTTTACACTCAATGATGTGGAGCTTGTTGTTTACCACTGTTGCAACATCCAACTCATTGCGTACTTCACTTTCACCAAGTTTGCGATAAACCTGAACATTCAAAGAGCGATCTTGAATCGTCGGCATCGTATCTTGAATTTGCTTGACCGTGCTGTGTACCAGAGTCTCTAACCATTCACCGTTTGAAAAGCGGCGTGCATCTTCATCTGCAAACGTTAGAACGCCATTCTCATAAGTGGCGATTTGCGCTTCCACTAAGTCCGAAAGCAGCATGTTGAGCTCACGGTAGCCTTGTTGCTTTTCAGAAAGCTCCACATCAAGTTTTTGCTCTTTGCGGCATGTGGTTGCAAGGTAGTTAAGAGTCGCTAAGCCTGGACCAAGCTCAAGCGCATTTGAGGCCCAGCGTTCACCAAGTTCATACAGTTTTTTATCAAGAAGAGGAGGTAAATCAACGTGGTGGAACTCGCCGCGTGCGCCGAAGATAGTGAGGTAGTCAGCAATCGTAATGTGGTCTTCGACTTGAGTATCTTCTTTGCCATCTGGGTATAACCAGCAAAGCTTATCGCTACTTGGCTCAACCACAAAAATTGGCCAGCGATAGGTACGGAAAACCTCGTACACAGACAATAAGCGATGACGAAGACCGCAACTGGCGTTCAATTTCACATCTTCGCCGCGCTCATGGAGATCTTTTGCCAGTTTTTGAATCGCTTGTTTGATCAGCGAAGTATTGACGGCGGATGGGATTTCAAAAAATTCGGAAGTAATGTCTCGTTGCTCTAAAACGGCACTCAGTCGGTCAAATATATCTAACTGGCTCTTGTCTCCGATGAAGACGATATGTGTGCTTAGCGTACGATTATCTAATAGAGGAGTGACCAATCTCACTGGGTCTTGGTCGATAATACCAACATGAACAGCCATAGATTTTCCTTTTTATGAGGCCGCTCGAAAAGAGATGTGCAAGGGGATGAGCTGGCCATATTAATCATATGTAGACATGGCTGATAAAAAACAAGGGCGACTTAACAAAAAGTCGCCCTTATACAGTTGATTGCACTAATTAATGCTCAAATTTATAAATTATTTATAACTTAAAGCGGTGAACCAATTCATTCTGTTGATGAGCCAAGTGAGTCAGGGATTCACTGGTCTGTGCGATGCTCGACATAGCTTGGAAGCTTTCATCGGCGATACTATTGATATCTTCAATACTGCGTGCAATGTCTGCTGAGGTTTCACTTTGCTCTGCTGCCGCTTGCGAAATATGCGTACTCATTTGGCTGATTTCGATGATTAGCGCTTGAATCTCTTCCATTGAGCTGTTCGCTTTTGATGCTTGCTCAACAGACATCTCCATATCGCTCATGCAGCTTTGTATCACTTGATTTGCTGACTGAGAGCTGGATTGCAGATTACTGATCATCGATTCAATTTCAGTGGTGGACTGAGTGGTTCTGGATGCAAGCACACGCACCTCATCGGCCACTACCGCAAAGCCGCGACCTTGCTCGCCAGCGCGAGCCGCTTCAATTGCTGCATTCAATGCCAATAGGTTAGTTTGTTCAGCAATGTTGCGAATCACATCGAGGATAGAACCAATTTGACCACTCATTTTTTGCAGTTCAGAGACAGCGGAAACGGATTCGTTCAAACGCGTTTCCAGTTGATTTATGGTCGAGATATTGCTGCTCATGACATTTCTGCCTTCTTCAGAGGCAGATTCGACACGCTGCACCATTTCTAGTGAACCTTGTGCACTTTGAGCGACTTCTTGCACTGAGTGAGACATTTCCGTCATTGCGGTCGCAACGTTTGCTGTTTGCTCGCGTTGTGAGCTTAATTTGCTTTGCGCTTGCGAAGACGTGCTTTCGTTTGTTGCTGCGGTCGAAGATAGGTTCTCTGACGCTTCGTTGAGTTTCACTAAGATCTCGTGAAGACTGTCGGCTAGTGAGTTAATGTGTCCACTCACTCGGCTGAACTCGTTGTTATAGCGAATATCGATACGTTGTGTCATGTCACCTTCAGTCAGGCTTTCAAGCACTTTTAGAATACGAGTCAATGGTTCGCGAACGCTGTGCGCGATGTGGTAGCCAATCGCTGTGGCAAGTAGCACGACAACAACGCCAATGATGATGGCTTTCGTCACACCCGCAGAATAAATGTCACCAGCGTCTGCTAACGATTCATTAAGTTTATCCGTTGCGGTTGTCGTAAATTGCTCAAGAATCGCCATGGTTGAATCAACTTTATTCGCTAGGTTGGCGATGTTGTTGTATAGCGCTGCACGAGCATTGAGGTAATTATTGTGCTGGTCTAACACCCCTCCACGCATTCCCACGTCGCGTGTGAATTGTTCTACCGACTCACCAAACGCTGTTTTTAGTTCAGGTAATTGAGTAACTAAACCACGGAAAGCATAGTTCAAATGAGTCACTGCTTTGCGGTTTTTGGTCACGGCTTGTGTAACAAACTCAGGATCAGAGCTGGCGAGGGCATCAGAGGTTATAACTTCGGCATCTTTTAGCTTAATGAAGTAACTCTTCGCCATGACTTTGACAGAAATGCTGGTTTGATCTGCCACATATTCTTTAAGGCCGACCGACAACTCGGTATTCAGCTTTTGGAAGCGACGTGACGATTTTTGCACTTTTTCTTGCGCAGCGAACATTGCTTCGTAGTTGTCCATGGCTTCAAGAGCTTCAGTAAAATAGCTCTGCTCTAATGCTTTTAATTGTGAAAACGGTTCTGCAAGGGAAGGATAGATTTGGCTTGCAGTTTCCAATTGAGCCAAAGTGGATTCGAAACGTTGTTGAGATCTAGCAAATTCCTGACGCATTTCATCCATGCGTTGTTTATTCTCTGTCGTCAGAAAATCTTTAAACGATTTGTCGGCAGAAAGCAGTTCAACACTGGTTTGGTTAGATAACGATACCAGAGGTAGGGATGATTTAGACACGGTGCCAAACTTCCCGTGAATATCACTCATTCCTCCCATCATAATGGCAATTGTGACGGCAAATAGGATGATGATCAGAGCAAAGCCCGCATACATCCTTTTAATAACTGAACCTCGCATAAGTGAGCTTCCTCTCCCAAAATAGACAAGCTACCCAAGAATTTTGAGCTTACTTGGGTATAAAAATAATAATTGTCTTAAAAAAGTAACAAAATTCATTGGATTGTATTGAGTTTGTGACGCGCATTTTATGACGCACACGACAAAAAAAGCTTCGTTAATTAGCGTTTGATTAATAATGTTAAGTGAACACTGTTTTTATTGAGCTCCGCTTTTGGTTGGCGCATACTAATTGGGGTCTAATTACCTTTATAAAATGGAGTCCTCATGGCGGAAGAAACGATCTTTAGTAAAATTATTCGTAAGGAAATCCCTGCCGATATTCTTTATCAAGATGAGTTGGTGACTGCGTTTCGCGATATTAACCCGCGCACACCGAGCCATATTCTCATTATTCCGAATAAATTGATCCCAACAACGAATGATGTTGAAGCTGAAGATGAAGCAATGATGGGGCGTTTGTTCACTGTTGCTAAAAAACTGGCGAAAGAGGAAGGCATTGCGGAAGACGGCTATCGCCTGATCGTTAATTGTAACCCGCACGGTGGCCAAGAGGTTTACCATATTCACATGCACCTATTAGGCGGTCGTCCTCTAGGTCCAATGGTATTGAGCTAAGCTTTAAAAAGTGGGTGGCGCAGTTCACCCACTTCTTTTTCCTGTCGAATGACACATTTGTGGAGATAAATGTGAAACTAGGTGTAAAGCTGTTAGGGCTGATGAGCTGGGCTTTAATGGCCTCTGGCTGCGCGAATTTGTCTGCGGGCAATCTGTTTAGTCACTACAGCAACCAGAATCAAGAAGTTTATCAAGCCGTTGTTGCAGGGGAATATGCGAAAGCGAAACAACTTCAATCGAGCGAAGTGGGTGGCGAGATACTTGGCAACTTTGAAAAGGGCCGTATTTCTTTTCTTGCTGAAGATTACCCGACAAGTTTGAAAGCACTGGAAAATGGTGATCGTGCCGTTCGTGTTCAGCAAGATCGCGCGACTATTTCTGTGTCAGAAACGGCAACGAGCGTCGGCTCTCTCGCAGTGAACGACAATCTCCAAGATTATCATCCCGCCGATTATGAACTTGGCTTTCTGCACCTTTATCTCGGGCTAAACTATTTACAGAAAAACGATTTGGAAGGGGCGCTTGTTGAAGTGCGTCGAGCCAATCAAGTTCAGGAAGCGGCAAGAAAGGCGCGTGAAAAAGAACTAAAAGCAGCAGAAAAAGACCTGAAAAAGCAAGGCATGTCTGCCAATTTAGGCAGTGTGTTGGCGAGCTACCCTGATGCTGGTAAAAAACTAAGCGCAGTACAAAACGGCTATTTGTTCTATCTTTCTGGCTTGTTATATGAAGCGTCACGAGATTTAAACAGTGCTTATGTTGATTACCGACGAGCACTCGCTGTGATGCCAGACAACAAACAAGTTGTTGAAAGCACGCTGTACGCCGCTAAGAAACTAGGCATGCGTGAAGACTTACGCATGCTAGAGAAACGGTATGGTAAAGCACCTTCTGGGTTAACTCAGTCTCAAGGTCGAGTCATCGTTATTGATGAACAAGGCGTTGTGGAGGCTTTGAAAGGTTGGCGTATTGATCTACCGATTTACGACAGTCGCGATAATGGGGCTATTTATTCGTTGGCGCTTCCTTATTATCCGAATCGGGGTGCGCAACGTTTTAGCGATGTGGTTTTAAATGGTCAGGTATTGCCTTCTAGCACGCTGACTGATGTTAATGCGATGGCACAAAACGATCTTAATGAACGTCTGACTACAATGGTGATCCGTCAAGCTCTTCGCGTTTGGGCAAAAGATCGAATCCGAAAAGAGGCGGCGAAAAAAGGCGATGATGTGGGTAACATACTTTTCAATGTATGGAACACATTGACCGAGCAGCCGGATACGAGAAGTTGGCAAACATTACCAGCGCAAGTGAAAACGGCATCAAAAGTCGTGAAACCGGGAACACAAAGTTTAAACTTGGGTGATCAAACCTATCAGTTTGAAGTGCCTGCACAGCAGACTACATTGGTATGGGTATCTCGTCAGGGAACACACTCAACCGTGTGGCATAAACAGCTAGGGAGACTGTAATGAAAGCATGGCTTATTTGTTTAGCAATGGCTATTGGTTTAGTTGGATGCGCCGAAAACACGGCTGGTATTCGAATTGATGGTCAAACGCAAAAAGTATTTTTTAATGATAACGTTTTGGGTAGTCGCTTATTAGTTGACAACATCACCACCACTTACGTTGATGATCGTCCACGTGGAGTGGTGCAACTAAGCAGTAACTATAAAGGTGACCAGCACATTCTTTACCGCTTCTATTGGTATGACAATAATGGTTTAGAAGTGAATACCAAGCCTGGCCCATGGCGCAAAATGATTGTGCGAGGGTTTGAGCAAGTCACGTTATCTGAAGTTACTGTGAATCCAAATGGCACCAAATTCCGTGTTCAAATTAGAGAAGCACAAGACAATTAATCTTAACGGCTTTGCCGAAGCTGCCGCGCTAACGATGCGCTGGTATTGAAAAACTAAGGAACTCTCATGAAAAAAAGTATTATTGCTCTTTTAGGTCTTGCCGTCATTTTGGGTGGCTGTTCTAACAAAGTCTCTTACGGCGATGCGCAAGCAACAGAAACCACAACTATCGATTTTGGCTCAACAGATTTACAAAAAATCGCGGCTGAAATGGTGGATAGCATGATGATGTCGGGTTCTGTAGCAGCAATTACTCGTGATCAACGTCCTATCGTTTTTGTTGAGCGAATTAAGAACAAGACCAGTGAACACATTGACACTGAATCCATTACCGACACTATTTCTACTAAGATGCTGAACTCTGGTAAGTTCCGCTTTGTTGATATGGACCGTGTTGAGTCTGTGCGTGAACAGCTTAACTTCCAAAACACGGATGAGCTGGTTAACCAAAGCACAGCGATCCAATTTGGTAAAATGGTGGGTGCGCAATACATGCTTTACGGTAACCTATCTAGCATCGTCAAAAATGCAGGTAGCGATAAAGATGTATACTACAAGATGACCATGCGCCTAATGGACCTAGAAACAGGTTTGATTGAGTGGGCGGATGAAACGGAAATTCGTAAAGCGCAATCGAAGAGCTTATTCGGTCTTTAATCGATACTGATGGAGAAGTCATCAATGGCATGGTTTTCTTGGCAACAAGCAAAACAGTTAGATCCGAGTCTTAATGCTCTCGATGGCTTCTTTACTGAGCCTCCGGTAAAAGTTCAAACCGTTACCGGGGGGCTAACCAACCGTTGTTGGCGGTTGGAATCCTCTCAAGGCCTTGTATACATCTGGCGACCGACCAGTAATGTTTGCAAGGCTTTTTCAATTTCTCGCCACAATGAATATCAAGTTCTGAATGCTATCTCTTCATTAGAAATTGGCCCCAAGCCAGTATTTATCCACGAGCAAGGTTTACTAGTGGAATGGATCGAAGGGCAAGCACTTTCAGAGGTAGGGCTACCAGTAAGAGATTTATTATCCATTGCGGCGACCATTCATCAGCACCCGATCAGCGCGCTCCCTTTGGTTCCATTTTCTTATATTTCTCGCATCGATCATTATTGGCTTGAGCTTGATGGTCAGTATGCGGATACGGAATTTGAGGCTCTATACATGAAGTGGCGCACGGAACCGAGTGTAGCGCCGGTTCCACTAGCTCTTTGTCACTTTGACCTGGGGTGTTACAACCTCGTTCGGGGAGAGAGTGGGGTGAAAGTCATTGATTGGGAGTATGCTGGTATTGCTGACCCTAGGCTTGATTTGACCTTGACTATTCAAGTCGCGGATGCGCCTGTGGAAGAGGCGGTGAAACAGTATTGCCAAATTCGAGGTATCGAAGATGCGTCTCTTTGGTTAAGTGGTGTACAGGCGTGGCAGCCAAGAACCCTAGTGATGGCGATGCTTTGGTATTTATTGGCCTATAAATTGTGGGGAGATGAGCAATACTTAAACAGTGCGTATGAGTTGAAAGGCTCATTGTGTATGGAAGATCACTGTTTTGAGAACTCGTGATATTTTCCCCTTTAACAGTAAGGAAATAGTGGTAGTTTTAATAAAAGTACCAGATACACACAGGGAGAGGTACACATGATTATTTACTTACACGGCTTTGACAGTACAAGCCCGGGTAACCACGAAAAAGTTCTTCAACTGCAATTCATCGACGACGACGTTCGTTTTATTAATTACAGCACCCTTCACCCAAAGCACGACATGCAACACTTGTTAAAAGAAGTGTCTAAAGTTATCGATCAATCTGATGATCCAAACCCGTTAATCTGTGGGGTTGGTTTAGGTGGTTATTGGTCTGAACGAATTGGTTTTCTATGCGGTATCAAACAAGTGATGTTTAACCCGAACTTGCACCCAGAAAAAACGATGGCTGGTCGAATCGATCGCCCAGAAGAGTACGAAGATATCGCAACAAAATGTGTTGATCAGTTTCGAGCGAAAAATCAGGCGCACTGCTTGGTGATTTTATCCAAAGATGATGAAGTGCATGACAATGCGAAAACTGCAGCTGAGTTAGAAAAATACTATCAAATCATTTGGGACGAAACGCAGTCCCACAAGTTCAAAAAGATCTCTCACCATTTACAAGCGATGAAGGCATTTAAAAATACTTAAGAGTGTCTGAGTGTGAACAGTAAAGCGGCATTTTTTATCGGCTGCTTTGCTGCGCCCCCTCTTGTGAGTATGCCGAGTCCCTTTCTCTTTAAAGGCCTCATTTTCTTGGTTTAGCGCTTAGAATATTGTGTTCTCCTTACCGTTTTCTTACTTCCATCCTATGTGGCACGAATACCTTGTTGTAGAGTAGTCGAAAAGTAGTCAATCCGTACTCGTCACACGGATTTTGGTTGCCTTCAAAGTACGTCTCTATATAATGAACCAGACTAAAATAATTTGATAAATATCAAAAAAAATTGAGAGCGAGTAATAAACTTGCCCAAAAATCTCTGGCGTCGTATGCGTACCAGACAAATATGCTGATTCCTAACAAGTTATTGATAGATAAAGAATAAAATTAGGCAGCAGTTTTTAATCCAAATAAATTGAGACACCTCTAAGAACCAAGAATTCATCGGTTGGATGTATGGCACAGCATGCCTGTGAGCCATATGTCGAGCTGAACCCCATATATTCATTTTTGTAGAGGAAAATCATTGTGACACGCATTATCGTTGTAGGCGGCGGTGCTGGTGGTCTTGAGTTGGCAACTAAGCTTGGCCGAACTCTAGGTCGCAAGAACCGTGCGCAAATTACGCTAGTAGATCGTAAAGCGAGCCACTTGTGGAAGCCATTATTGCATGAAGTTGCAACTGGCTCTTTGGACGAAGGGGTGGATGCTCTGAGTTATCGAGCTCATGCAAAAAACCACAGCTTCGACTTCCAAATGGGTAGCCTTCAAGACATCGACCGCGAACGTAAAGTGATCATCTTAAGTGAGCTTAAAGATGAGCATGGTGAGCTTCTGATGCCAAGCCGCGAGCTAGAGTACGACATTCTGGTCATGGCGATTGGTTCAACATCAAACGACTTCAACACTCCTGGCGTTCGTGAGAACTGTATTTTCCTAGACAGTCCAGAACAAGCGCACCGTTTCCGCACAGAAATGAACAATGAGTTCCTAAAACTGCACGCGAAAAACGGCAACGGTACGGTGGATATCGCGATTGTTGGTGCTGGTGCAACTGGCGTTGAGCTATCTGCAGAACTACACAATGCCGTTAAAGAGCTGCGTACTTACGGCTTTGGCGATCTTGACTCTAGCAAGCTGAACGTCAACCTGATTGAAGCGGGTGAGCGTATTCTACCTGCGCTTCCTCCACGTATTTCGGCTGCTGCTCATCAGGAGCTGGTGAAGTTGGGCGTAAATGTACGCACGGCAACCATGGTGACTAAAGCTGAAAAAGATGGCCTCACCACGAAAGATGGTGAGAAGATCCCGGCACAAATCATGGTTTGGGCTGCGGGTATTAAAGCACCAGATTTTATTAAAGATATCGCTGGTTTAGAAACGAACCGTATCAACCAGCTGGTAGTGAAAAATACACTACAAACGACGCGTGATGATGACATTTTCGTTATTGGTGACTTAGCACAATGTACTCAGGCTGATGGTTCGTTTGTTCCACCACGTGCGCAAGCTGCGCACCAAATGGCAAGCCAAGCATTCAGCAACATCGTTGCGAAGATCAACGGACGCGAGCTGAAAGATTATGTGTATAAAGATCACGGCTCATTGGTGTCTCTAAGCCGTTTCTCTACCGTTGGTAGCTTGATGGGCAACCTAACCAAAGGATCGATGATGGTAGAAGGCCGTATTGCACGTGTCGTTTATATCTCATTATATCGAATGCACCTGATGGCGTTGCACGGCGTATTTAAAACCGGACTGATGATGCTCGTGGGCCGTATCAACCGAGTACTGCGTCCAAACCTTAAGCTTCACTAAGACGCCAAATTCACATCTACGCGGATTGCGCGGATGCTGTATCTTCGAAATATAAAAAGCCACCGCAAGTCGGTGGCTTTTTATTTATGTTAGATCTGCCGGTAAAAGTGAGTACACAACGCCATCCTTAGGCTTACCATGAAAAATAAACCGATTTCTGGCGATGGTTTCTTTTTGTGCACCGACTGACTCAATTAAGGTTTGGCTTGCTTCGTTGTCGGGGTCACAGACAATTTCCAGTCGAGTTAAACTCAGCTTTGCGAAGCAGAATTCAGCCAAGGCTCTAACGGCTTCTTGAGCATAGCCCTGTCGTTGATAGCGGTCAGCAACCCAGTAGCCAATACTTGCCATATTAAACGTGTGATATAACTCGTTTACGGCGGCCATTCCTACTAGCGTGTTACTTTGTCGCTCATAGATACCGAAACCGAAAGCTTCTGTTTTTACCCAGTTAAGTCGGGTTGCCAACAGGAAGTCCTGTGCATCTTTCAACGTAACGTTTTGATTACACCAATCTAGCCACTGGTGTAGGGAAGGGGACTCTGCAAGCAAACGTTGTAGTAAGTGAGCTTCTTCAGAAGGGATGAGCTTGAGCGCTAAGCGGGGCGCAATGATTTCAAAATCTGGACTCATGAACTGATACGACTTCCATGTTGAGTGTAAGTAATTTGAAAACTGTTTATTTCATACTGTAACGCAGTTATTTTCCTTGCTCTGCGTTGGTTAGGAATAACTGAGGACATAACAGATAAAAACAAAGCGCAGCAAATGCTGCGCTTTGTTGAATCACTCGTACTTATCGAACGCGACGAACTTGAATGATCATGCCCATCAATGGGTTGTCTAGGTAATGAGTCTCACTACTACGCATACGGCGTTTTTGATCCATTCGATAGCTCTTGAGGAACTTTTCTTCTGTTATAGTAGGAGAGATTTCCGCCAAGTTACCCACTTGAACATTACCATCGACCTCACCTAAATCATCCGCCAATTGCTCGGTTGAAGTTGGTTCAAAACGCACTTCTCTAACACTTGGCTCGCGCAGGTCTAGTGTCGTTTCAGCGAATAGATAATGCTGCACGTAAATTTGGAATCGACCGTCTAGTTCATACAAAGGACCGTTGACTGTCTCTTCACTGTAACCGTCAGTGGAAAATGTCTGAGTACTGCCATTGATTGGACTACCATCTGCGTGATAAGAATCAGAAAAATCTCGTCCACCAACAATACGGAAAATTGGGGCACTAGATTTGCCTCGGTCACCTTGACGCCATGCTACGTGTTTAAGCACTTTAAACCCAGCGTGGTTGTTTAATGCTGCTTCTTGCGCATTCAGGCGGAAAGATGAGCGTGGCAGTAGTGTTACGCCTTTAGAGCGACGGTATGATTCACTCTCTAAGCTGCCGACATTTTCCATATCGATTTTTGGCAGTTGATTCGGCCAAGATTCAGTGGTGCTTTCAGCGTCGACTGCTCGCTTGAAAATGATCACTTCAATATCAAATTGACGCTGTGCCCAAGAAGGCATTGAGACACATAGAAGCAATAACGGGATCAGTATTCTCATTCGACTATTAGCTCGTTGGTAATAAATTCTGTTTAAAATCATTCAGTAAGTCTTGAACAAACTGAATGCGTTTACGTCGGTCCGCCAATGGTACGCTAAACTTGAACTTAGTTGGACCTTCCATTGCAAATTTTTGCGGCTGTGATTGCAGCAGTTTAACCAAATACGCTGGATTTATGTCAGCATCAGGGTAAAACTCGATAAATCCACCCTTATCATGGGCTTCTATCTTTTTCGCTTTTAGGCTACCAGCCGAAATTTTCAATTCTGAGACAGCAAGTAAGTTCTTCGTCGCGTCTGGAAGCAGTCCAAATCGATCGATAAGTTCCACTTTGAGCTCTGAGAGTTCTTCACCACTCGTAACGCTCGCAATACGTTTGTACATCGACAGTCGTGTATTCACATCTGGGATGTAATCGTCTGGCAAGAGCGCTGGGATTCGCATTTCAACTTCAGTTTGTTCTCGAAGCAGCTCGTCCAAAGAAGGTTCTTTACCTTCTTTCAATGCTTGGACTGCTTGTTCCAGCATTTCCATGTACAGTGTAAAACCAACCGATTGAATTTGCCCACTTTGCTCGTCACCAAGCAGCTCACCAGCCCCACGGATTTCCAAGTCGTGAGTTGCTAGAGTAAAGCCTGCGCCTAAGTCTTCCAGTGAAGCAATCGCATCAAGACGCTTGATAGCATCTTTGGTCATGGCTTTTGGATGTGGCGTTAATAAGTAAGCATAGGCTTGATGATGAGAGCGTCCAACACGGCCACGCAATTGGTGCAGTTGCGCTAAACCAAGGTTGTCTGCACGATCCATAATAATGGTATTCGCCGTTGGTACGTCGATACCGGTCTCGATGATCGTTGTACACACCAACACATTAAAGCGCTGGTGGTAGAAATCATTCATGATGCGCTCTAGTTCGCGCTCACGCATTTGACCATGTGCCACGGTAATTCGTGCTTCAGGAATCAGCTTTTGCAAGTCTTCCGCGGTTTTCTCGATAGTTTCTACCTGATTGTGCAGGAAGTAAACCTGACCACCACGCATGATTTCACGCAGTACCGCCTCACGGACCACAGATTCTTCTCTTTGACGAACAAAGGTTTTGATGGCTAAACGACGCGCTGGAGGTGTCGCGATGATCGACAGATCGCGCATGCCACTCATGGCCATATTCAGAGTACGTGGAATTGGTGTTGCGGTAAGGGTAAGAATATCCACATCCGCACGCATTGCTTTGACTTTTTCTTTTTGACGAACCCCGAAGCGGTGTTCCTCGTCAACGATCAACAAACCTAAATCTTTGAATTTAATGTCGCTTGAAAGCAGCTTATGCGTACCGACGACAATATCGACTTTACCATCTGCAACGTCTTGCAAAATGACTTTTTGTTCTTTGGCCGATTTAAAACGAGACAGTACTTCAACTCGGATTGGCAAGTTGGCAAAACGGTCACGGAAGTTTTCGAAATGCTGCTGAGCAAGTAAGGTTGTTGGTACGAGTACGGCGACCTGTTTACTGTTATCCGTTGCGACAAATGCTGCGCGCATAGCGACTTCCGTTTTCCCAAAGCCCACGTCACCACACACTAAGCGATCCATCGCTTTTGCTTGGCACATGTCTGACAAGACGGCATTGATGGCCATCGCTTGGTCATCCGTTTCTTCAAATGGGAACGTTGCTTTAAACGTTGCGTATTGCCCACGATCTAGCTCAAATTTGAAGCCCGGTTTTAATTCTCGTTTAGCGTAAACATCCAGCAACTCAGCCGCGACATCACGCACTTTTTCTGCCGCTTTACGACGTGCTTTTGCCCAAGCCTCGCCACCCAATTTATGCAGTGGTGCACTTTCTTCAGCACCGCCTGAATAACGGCTAATAAGGTTTAGTGATGAAACTGGTACGTAGAGCTTGGCATCGTTTTGATACTCAAGGGTGACGTATTCCGTTTTCATGCCACCGGCTTCAAGTGTTTGTAAACCGATGTAGCGGCCAATACCGTGATCAATATGAACCACGGGTTGACCGGGTTTCAATTCCGCAAGGTGGCGAATAACGGTGTCACTGTTGACTGCTTTTTTATTCTTTGCGGCGTCGCTGGATAACGCGGTCACCAAGTAGATCACTTTCACAGATCAGAGCGAAGTTCAGCTCTTCGTGAATGAAACCATGCTCTGCAGCGCCTAAGATCAAACTGAAGCGATCACCCGAATCTAGAGCTTGGTAAAGTGAGCCATGTACGACAGGGCGAACTTTGATGCCTTGCAACAGTTCCGTTAGTGCTTCACGACGACCTTCTGACTCTACCGAGAAAACAATTTTGCCGCTGAATTGCTCACTGAATTGACGAAGACGCGAAAGCGGTTCTTTATTTTGTTGCTGAACGCCAAGCTCGGCTAACGATTGTACTGGTAGGTTTTGACGACCAGCACGCTTAACCACTTTCTCTAGGCTCAATTGAGCCATAGGGAGCTGTTTTAGTTGGCTGAAGAGTTCGTCTTTTTTCAGCCAAAGTTGTTCAGGAGTCAAAAGAGGACGTAGTGGATCAACTTTTTTCTGGTCGTACCGATATTCGACATCGGTTAAGAAAGTATCGACCGCAGATTCAATATCACCATATGTGATGACTTGAGAGTCTTCTGGAAAATATTCAAATAAAGTCTCGGTATGGTCAAAAAACAGCGGTTGCCAATACTCAATACCAGCGGGCCAAGTGCCTTTGGTCACTTGCATGTAGATCGACTCTGGCTCTCGGCGTGCTTCAAATTGGGTGCGCCAACGTGTACGGAAATCCTCAATCGCTTCTTTAGTGGTTGGGAACTCATGCGCAGGCAGCAATTGGATTTGCTGAATATCGTCGATAGAGCGTTGGTTCTCTGGATCAAACGTGCGAATGGTATCTATCTCATCATCAAAGAAGTCGATGCGATACGGGTCATCGCTGCCCATAGGAAATAGATCGAGAATCGACCCACGGCTCGCGTATTCACCTGGCCCAAATACTTGGTCTACGTGGCGGTAGCCCGAATTTTCAAGTTGTACACGTAGTTTCTCAAGCGAGAGTTGATCGCCGGTTTTCACCATTAAGGTATGTTGCAATAGAAAATCACGTGGCGACTGTCGCTGCAGCACCGTACTGACTGGCACGATGGTAATGCCATTACGTTGGCTTGGCAGTTGGTATAGGCGCGCGATACGTTCAGAGATGATTTCTTGATGCGGAGAAAAGTTATCGTAAGGCAGCGTTTCCCAATCAGGGAACAGGCTTACTGTTTGGTCGGTGAATTGTTCAATCTCCGCTTGAAGCTTTAAAGCGATTTGCGGGTCAGGCACGACGAGTAGCGAGTGACTCGAATGCTGCTTGGCTAGCTCAGCAATAGCTAGAGGTAGAGCCGCGCCCGGTAAATTACCTAGCTGTTTTTTGTCGCCACGCTCAGAAGGATTGGTGACGGAAAGAATCGTTGCTTTTGTCATAGGAGTTATTTTTTATCTCGCTCCATCGAGCGCTGACGTAAAAGTTTTTGTTGTTGATATAGTGCCGCTTTTATCAGCAAATCTTGGTCAGATTCACGTAGCATCTTATATCTAAGAGTGATAATGAAATCTTGCTCTGAAGCATCACATTCTTCCACTTGAGCGTAGCCGTAAATCGCTGCTGCAGGATGATCGAGAAACAGTTTAACACGAACGAGTTGTTGGGCAGATAGCGCTGTATCTGAACGGTAACTGAGTTGGCTGGCGCCAAACTTCGTGGTTTGGTATCGAATGGAGGCATCATCTTGTTGTGAAAGCATAAAGCTCAACAAGAGGTTAAGTTTCGCGTTTTGCGTATCAAGCAAGTTAATCACATGCTTTAAATCTTTGTTTTTTAGCTCTAGACGTGCATTGTCTGCCAACATATCTAGATGGCTAAATTCGCTGGCAACAATAAACGGTGCTGGAATTTCGGAGACAAAGGTTTCTTCATCTGGCAAAGCAAAATCCGCACTCAACGTTTCGACGTTGATAGTGAGATTATGATGGACGGTAAAGTATTCTTGCTCTGTCATATAGTCGGTCCTTTTGCCAGCGAGCGCTCCCTGTTTACTCAACAAACAAAGAGAAGTAGGGCACTGATTATCGCTAACTGAATGAAGTTATCAAGTTTACCTGATTTGTCCTTGAACTTTTTGCCCTAAATACAGACTTATTGCATGTCGTTGACAAATTTAGCGATTCTCTTGTCTTCTTAATGAGAAGAGTAAGGTAAGATAATCTGCTAAAGCTTTATATCAAAACAACCAGTTGGTTTGTCTTATATGTATCATCCTATCTCATTATTTATTGGTTTGAGATATCTTCGGGGACGCTCTGGGGATAGGTTCAGCCGATTTGTTTCTTATATGTCGACGGCGGGTATTACTATCGGTGTAATGGCGTTGGTGACGGTTCTTTCTGTGATGAATGGGTTCGAATCGCAGTTAAAAGAGCGCATTTTAGGTGTGCTGCCTCATGCCGTTGTTTCGCAACACGATGGAAAAACGCCGTTGACCAAGTCTGCCCCTCCATTTGTTCAAGCGATGTCGAGTGAATCTGAACCGGAGCCTATCGTTCGTGGAGAGGCTGTAATTCAGAGTTCTGCGCAACTGACGGCAGGTTACCTCATTGGCATTGAACCAAAGAAAGGCGACCCGATTAGCAACCATTTGATTGCTGGGCGATTGTCGTCACTTCAAGCGGGCGATTACAATGTCTTTTTAGGTCATAGTTTGGCGCGCTCTCTAAAGGTATCAATGGGGGATAAAGTGCGCTTAATGGTGACCAACGCGACGCAGTTTACCCCACTTGGCCGTATTCCTAGCCAGCGCAATTTTACTGTCGCTGGTATTTTCAATACGGGATCGGACGTTGATGGTCAATTAATGATTGTTAACATGACGGATGCATCTAAGCTGATGCGTTTTCCGAAAGACACGGTTTCTGGTTGGCGTGTCTTTTTCTCTGATCCATTTATGGTGACGGATTTTGCTGATCAACCCATGCCTGACGGGTGGCAATGGAGTGATTGGCGCGAGCAGCGTGGTGAGCTTTTCCAAGCGGTGAAAATGGAAAAGAACATGATGGGACTCATGCTAGGTCTGATAGTGGGCGTTGCTGCATTCAATATTATCTCCGCCTTAATCATGGTGGTGATGGAGAAACAATCAGAAGTCGCAATATTGAAAACTCAAGGCATGACTCAATCTCAAGTGATGACCATTTTCATGGTACAAGGGGCGAGCAGCGGTGTAATTGGCGCGATTGTCGGTGGCGCTGCGGGCGTGATCTTGTCACTTAACCTGAATGCGATTCTTGAATCTGCCGGTGTGGCGCTATTCAGTTTCGGTGGCCATCTACCTATTTTGATTGATTCACTGCAAATTCTTTTAGTGGTGGTGTTGGCGATTGCTCTTAGCCTCGCTGCTACGCTTTATCCTTCTTATCGAGCATCTTCTGTTAAACCTGCTGAGGCACTTCGCTATGAATAAGCTATTAGAATGTCGTGATATTCGTAAAGTCTACCGAGAGGGTTCGTTAGATACGGAAGTGTTGAAAGGCGTAAGTTTCGATATCGATAAAGGGGAGCTGGTTTCTATTGTTGGCTCTTCTGGTTCTGGAAAAAGTACCTTATTGCATATTTTAGGGGCGTTAGATGACGCAACTCATGGTGAAGTTGATTTTCTAGGGCAAAACCTATCGGCTTTAAGTTCGAATAAACAGGCGGCTTTACGCAACAAGCACCTTGGTTTTGTATACCAGTTCCATCACTTGTTAGCTGACTTTACTGCGCTTGAAAACGTGGCGATGCCACTGATGATTGGCGGCGCTAAAGTAGCGGATGCAAAACAGGCGGCTAAAGCGCTGTTAGATAAAGTGGGTTTGAGTCATCGGATGCAACATAGACCTTCCGAGTTATCGGGCGGTGAGCGTCAACGTGTTGCGATTGCGCGTGCATTGGTGAATAAGCCTGATCTGGTTTTGGCCGATGAACCTACGGGGAACTTAGATCACAATACGGCACTGTCTATCTATGATTTGATGCGCGAGCTCAATAAAGAGTCAAACATTGCATTTTTGGTTGTCACGCATGACAAAGAGCTGGCAGCGAAAATGGATCGTCAAATGCACATGCAAGATGGTTTGCTCGTAGATCGTTTTGTGACTGATACTGCGTCTGCGGAGGGCTAATTTTGTTTTCATCTTTAGCATTGATGATTGGTGGTCGCTTCAGTCGAGCGAAAAAGCGCAACAAGATGGTGTCTTTCATTTCGCTTTCTTCAACGATTGGTATTGCGGTTGGTGTAGCCGTGATCATTATCGGTCTTTCTGCAATGAATGGCTTTGAGCGCGAGCTGCAATCGCGTGTGTTGTCAGTTATTCCACACGGTGAGTTGGAAGGCGTTAATGGTCCGCTTCATAACTACACCAAAACGATGAATCAAGCCCTAAACCATGAAGATGTTGTTGCGGCAGCGCCGTACGTTCGTTTTACGGGGTTAGCAGAAAAAGGCAGTAAGCTAAAAGCGATAGAAGTTCGTGGCGTAGAGCCTACTTTCGAGCAAGCGGTGTCGAGCTTATCGAATTTTATTGACCAGGAAGCTTGGCAAAACTTTTATGCCGGTCAGAAGCAAGTGATCTTAGGCCGAGGTGTTGCAAACGAGCTAAATGTCGCAGTGGGGGATTACATTACGTTGATGATTCCGCAAACAGGCGGCGCAAACAAAGTGCAGGCTCCCAAGCGTGTGCGCGTGAAGGTGTCTGGGTTCTTAACGTTGAATGGCCAAATAGACCATTCTTTAGCGTTAGTGCCATTAGCGGATGCTCAGCAATACGCGAGGTTAGGGGAAGGGGTCACTGGCATTTCACTAAAAACGGATGATGTTCTCAATGCGCCTTCTATTGTTCGTGAGGTAGGTAGCATGGTGGATGTTTACGTGTATTTGAAAAGCTGGCAGCAAAAGTTTGGTTTTTTGTATCGCGATATTCAGCTCGTACGCACCATTATGTACTTGGTGATGGTACTCGTGATTGGTGTGGCATGTTTTAACATTGTGTCTACGCTGATGATGGCAGTGAAAGATCGAGCCGCAGAAATTGCAATTTTGCGAACAATGGGAGCAAAAGATAGCCTAATCAAACGTATCTTTGTTTGGCAAGGCGTGTTCTCTGGTGTATTTGGCAGTCTCGTCGGCAGTGTTATTGGTGTCTTAGTGGCGTTAAACCTGACTCCGTTAATTAAAGGGTTAGAGAGCTTAATCGGTCATCAGTTTTTATCGGGTGATATTTACTTCGTCGACTTCTTACCATCACAGTTACACTGGCCAGACGTAGCATTGGTGTCGGTGACGGCGATCGTTTTGAGTTTGCTTGCAACGTGGTATCCCGCTTCTCGCGCCGCGAAGTTAAATCCGGCAGCGGTGCTGAGTTCTAAATAACCAACCGTTTTACAATACGAGAAAAGCAAAAAGGACCGAATTCGGTCCTTTTTTGTATTTATCCAACTTGAGCGACATCGTGTTTCATTCTAACTGTTAGGTGCCCCTCAACTGATAGCGCAAATGCTGATTTTTATGCAGTAACGTCTTATCTTATTTTGCGTTTTTGCCAGCTCCGAACCACTGAGTAGCGCCAAAGTCCTCTAATGCCGAAGTAGCCAATAATCGCGGATATGACACCACAGATAGCACAGCCTAATAAGAATGGAGGGCCAATAGTGCTCATCTGTTGCATGATGAATTCCCACGAAAGTTCAAAGTGGAAAGGTTGCGGAGGAACATGCATCACTAAAGCGCCAAGCTTATACGCAAAATAAAATAACACAGGCATGGTGATGGGGTTGCTTATCCATACCAAAGCGACGGAGAGAGGTAAATTGACGCCAAGCATGATTGCCAAACCTGCAGCCATGATCATTTGGCTTGGTAGCGGAACAAATGCCATAAATAACCCGACAGCAAAAGCCCCAGACGCCGAGCGACGATTTAAACACCACAAGTTCGGGTTGTACAACACATTGCCGAAGACCTTCAATGCTTTTTGGCGTTTGATCAATTCATGATCTGGCATGAAGCGTTTTATCAGCTTTCTAGGCATAGGACAGCATGACTCTCTCAAGAAAAAAGTTGGACCTTGGCGTTATTTGTAGCGAGCGTAATTTCGTCAGCTTGGTGGCCGACAATACCAGATTGGCGTTGGCTGCTGCTGGGAATAATAACCACTGGCTCAATAATCAAATTACGTCGTGGCTTAATTAGCATAGGCGCAATTGCGGGCTTTATGGTTGTCATCGTCCACGGCAATGTATTGGAGTCTCAGAGACAAGCCCTTTTTCAAGCAGGGGAGAATATTACCATAATTGGTAAAGTTGACAGCCCTTTTACGCAAATAAGTCACGGATATGAAGGCATTGTGGCTCTAAAAAAGGTAAAATTCTCAAACTCTGTTACCTTTTCTTAAACCTAAAATCCGTCTTATTACGCCTTTTCCACTCGATGTTAACAGTGAGTTTACGACATCCGTCTCGTTAAAGCCGATTACAGGCCTACGCAACGAAGCTGGTTTTGACGCTGAAAAGCACGCAATGGGTAAAAGTATTATCGCACGCGGTGTTGTTAACAAGGATGTTACCTGGATTATTCGTTCTACTACATCTTTGCGCCAAGCCATTATCGCTGATGTTTCGGAGGATGTGTCCTCCCTTCATCATTTCTCGTTAATAAATGCGTTAGTTTTTGCCGATCGCTCTTGGTTATCTAAGGAGGATTGGCAAGCACTCAGAGACAGTGGTTTACTGCACTTGGTCTCGATTTCGGGCTTACATATTGGTATGGCGTTTACTTTTGGGGTAGTGGTGGGCGGTGCCATTCGTTATGCGTTACCTCAATACCAGCTATTGCCTAGCTTATGTGGGCTGATGTTTGCCGTTGCCTATGCTTGGTTAGCGGACTTCTCATTACCTACTACCCGCGCGGTGTCTGTATGTGTTATTTACGTCGTTCTCAAATATACCTTAGTGCACTGGGCTTCCTGGCGGGTACTTTTGCTCGCGGTAGCGCTACAACTGCTTGTTCAACCTTTTGCATCGTATAGCATGAGTTTTTGGTTATCGTATTTGTCAGTTTGCGCAGTGCTGTTTGCAATCAATTTGATTCGGCATCAAAACGGGGGCTGGAAGGCGAAGTTAAAAGTGTTATTGCTTACTCAATTGATGTTGAGTGCGTTAATCGTGCCTATTAGTGGCTATTACTTTTCTGGTTTCAGTTTGTCATCAATTGCATACAACTTGGCGTTTATTCCTTGGTTCGGATTTATCGTTGTGCCTTTGATGTTTCTGGCCCTGTTCTCATCTTTATTTCTTGAAATGATAGCAAAGCCTCTGTGGCAGTTGGTGGACTGGTCATTGCAGCCATTGAGCACGTCAATTCAGTACGCGATAGGCTCCTGGCAACCCATTAGTATAGAAATGACAGGGTTGATTCTGGCGGGAATTATTTGCTTGGTGTTTCAACGATTAATGTTTCAGTACGCGTGGTGTTTGTTACTTGGCATTGTAATTAGTATTAAGCTCACATCGGAATATGATCAGCAACATTGGCGCATTGATGTACTAGATGTGGGCCATGGCCTTGCGGTGATTGTAGAAAAAGACGATAAAGTGTTGCTCTATGATACAGGTAAAGCATGGCAAAATGGCAGTATTGCGGAGCAGGTCGTCACTCCGGTCTTGCATCAACGAGGTTATCAAAGCATCGATACGATGATCCTCAGCCACTCCGACAATGACCATGCAGGAGGACGCTTGTTCATTGAAGATTCCTTTTCGCCACAGCGCAAACTCAGTAGCCAAAACTTTATCGGATATGAGTCTTGTACTCGCGGCGATCATTGGAAATGGCAAGGGTTAAATATAGAAGCACTTTGGCCTCCTGCTCTTGTTCAACGTGCATATAATCCGCACTCTTGTGTACTACGCCTTACCGATCCTATTTCTACGTTCAGTATGCTTTTTACTGGTGATATTGAGACCATTAGCGAGTGGATCTTGCTCAGGGAGCCTGAAAAGTTAAAAAGTGATGTGATGTTGGTCCCTCATCATGGTAGTAAAAGTTCGTCGAATCCTCGCTTTATTGAGGCGGTAAAACCGAGTGTGGCCGTTGCTTCTTTGGCAAAAAATAATCAATGGGGAATGCCGGCAGAACATGTTGTTGCAGCATATCGCAAGCTTGACATTACTTGGCTTGATACTGGGGAATATGGTCAGGTAAGCTTCTCTATTCACCGTGATAATTGGCGCTCAGAAACCAAACGTAGCGATACATTTGAGCCTTGGTATAGGCAGATGCTGCGTAAGGGAGTAGAATGAGAGTCTTAATGTAAGAAAATAAAGCACTTCTATGTCGATAAATACTGATGAAACGACTTGGCAGACGTTTAAGCGTCTATGGCAATTTATTCGCCTTTACAAGTCAGGTCTTGTCGTTGCAGTCATTGCATTAGTTATTAATGCTATATCAGATACCTATATGATTTCCCTATTAAAACCATTACTAGATGAAGGTTTTGGGAACGCTGAATCTGATTTTCTACGCACGCTTCCATTGATTATTTTTGCCATGATGTTTGTCCGTGGCATAAGTGGATTTGTCTCCACATACTGTTTGAGCTGGGTATCCGGAAATGTGGTTATGCAAGTCCGCCGTATGGTATTCAATCACTTTATGCATATGCCTGTGTCTTACTTCGATAAGGAAAAGACGGGCAATTTATTGTCACGCATTACCTACGATTCAGAGCAAGTATCTGCGGCAACTAGCCAAGCGTTAGTGAGCATCGTTCGCGAAGGTGCAAGTATCATTGGCCTGTTAGTCCTGATGTTTTACAACAGCTGGCAGTTGTCGTTAGTGCTGTTTGCTGTTGCTCCTGTTGTCGCGTGGGGTATTGGTGTCGTTTCTAAACGTTTTAGAAAAATATCCAAAAATATGCAGACAATGATGGGCAACGTGACTGCGTCAGCAGAGCAGATGCTGAAAGGCCATAAAGTCGTGTTGAGCTACGGCGGCCAGGATATCGAACGTAAACGATTTGAAAAAGTCAGCAACCAAATGCGTCAACAAAGCATGAAGTTGGTGACAGCTCAAGCAGCGGCTAACCCTATCATCCAAATGATTGCGTCACTTGCTATTGTTGCCGTTCTTTACTTAGCAAGTATTGACTCGATTAAAGAGCAACTGACTCCAGGTACATTTACCGTTGTCTTCTCTGCGATGTTTGGTTTGATGCGTCCGCTTAAAGCGCTTACTAACGTTACCTCTCAGTTCCAACGTGGTATGGCCGCGAGCCAAACGCTCTTTGCGTTGATTGACCTTGAGCCTGAGAAAAACGAAGGTAAGTTGACAGTTGAACGCGCAAATGGCGATGTTTCAGTTAAAAACGTAAGCTTTACTTATACTGGCGCAGAAAAGCCAGCATTGGAAAATGTCAGCTTCGATATTCCAAGAGGGAAGACCGTTGCGCTGGTTGGTCGTTCCGGTTCCGGTAAAAGTACCATCGCGAACTTGTTCAATCGTTTCTATGATGTTGATAGTGGCTCCATCACATTAGACGGACATGATATTCGTGAATACGAGCTAAAGAACTTGCGTCAGCAGTTTGCGCTAGTATCACAAAATGTTCATTTATTTAATGACACGATTGCAAACAATATTGCTTACGCAACGGATGGAAAATACGAGCGCAGTGATATCGAGAAAGCGGCAAAACTCGCGCATGCTATGGAATTCATCAGCAAAATGGATGATGGGCTTGATACCATGATTGGTGAAAATGGCGCGAGTCTATCTGGCGGTCAACGTCAACGTGTCGCTATTGCACGTGCTCTATTGCGTGATGCACCGGTATTGATTCTTGATGAGGCGACCTCTGCTTTGGATACGGAATCCGAACGCGCTATCCAAGCTGCATTAGATGAACTGCAGAAAGACAAAACGGTACTCGTGATTGCGCACCGCTTATCCACAATCGAGAAAGCCGATGAAATTCTTGTGGTTGATGATGGCGCCATCATTGAGCGTGGCAACCACGCCGATCTTATTGCAAAAAATGGTGCGTATGCACAATTGCACCGTATTCAGTTTGGTGAATAAACGCGGTGGTTGAAAAAATCTGGTTTGAAAACCATCCAATAAAATACCTCTTGTGGCCGCTTTTGTGGCCACTGAGTGTATTATTTGGAGCAATAAGTAAGTCTAAGCGAAAGCAATATCAAACAGGCCGTAAGCAAGCCTACAACGCGCCTATCCCTGTTATTGTTGTCGGCAATATCACAGCTGGTGGTAATGGCAAAACACCAGTTGTGGTTTGGCTTGTTGAGCAACTGCAACAGCTTGGGCTTAAGCCAGGTGTCGTTTCTCGTGGCTATGGAGCAAAAGCTCCTGCCTATCCGTTAGTGCTAAAAGAAGATACGCCTGCGAAACATTGTGGTGATGAGCCTAAGTTGATTCATCGCCGCACAGGAGCGCCTGTTGCGGTAGACCCGGTGCGTTCAAATGCAGTGAAAGCACTGCTTGAGTCAGGTGTGGATATCATTATTACGGACGATGGGTTACAACATTATGCGTTAGGCCGTGATATTGAGTTAGTGATTGTGGATGGGAATCGCCGATTTGGGAATGAAAGCCTCATTCCGCTTGGCCCACTTCGTGAAGGGGTCGAGCGTCTTGCTGAAGTCGACTTTATCATCACCAATGGCGGTCAAGCACATACGGGCGAAATCGCAATGACTTTAGCGCCATCTAAAGCCATTAACCTCAAGACTAAGCAACTTGTGGAAGTTTCTGAGTTAAAAGAGCTAGTGGCATTTGCAGGGATTGGGCATCCACCACGATTTTTTCATACACTAAACTCGATGAACGCAGATGTTAAAGTCACAAAAGGTTTTGCTGACCATCAAGACTTTGACCAACAAGAATTAGAAGCATTGGCTCAACAAGGGGCCAATGTGATTATGACCGAGAAAGATGCTGTCAAGTGCAGCCATTATGCGCAAGATAATTGGTGGTATCTGCCTGTATCTGCCCAGTTTGAACCAAACGATGCAGAGCAAATTTTAAATAGAATAAAAGAGGTTAAAGCGGCTTATGGATCACCGTCTGCTTGAGATTGTAGCTTGCCCTGTTTGCAAAGGTAAGCTGACGTACGATAAAGAGAATCAAGAGTTGATCTGCAAATTGGATCGCCTCGCTTACCCGATCAAAGAGGGTATTCCCGTTCTGCTCGAGCCTGAAGCTCGTACTATGAGTATGGATGAGGGACGCTAATGTCTTTTACGGTTGTCATTCCTTCGCGTTACGCATCGAGCCGCTTGCCTGGTAAACCGTTAGCGGATATTGGCGGTAAGCCTATGGTTCAGTGGGTTTACGAGCAAGCGCTACAAGCGGGTGCGGAAGATGTTATCGTGGCAACTGATGACGAGCGTGTTGCTGATGCTGTCTCGTCGTTTGGTGGTAAAGTCTGTATGACCTCTCCTAACCACGAATCAGGTACTGAACGCCTTGCTGAAGTTGTTGAAAAGATGGCTATTCCTGCAGACCACATTATTGTTAATGTGCAAGGGGACGAGCCTTTGATTCCACCGTCTATCATTCGTCAGGTTGCTGATAACTTATCGGGGTGTGATGCTCCGATGGCGACATTAGCCGTAGAAATAGACTCGGAAGAAGAAGTGTTCAATCCGAATGCAGTTAAAGTTGTGGCTAATGAGCAAGGCTATGCGATGTACTTTAGCCGAGCAACTATCCCTTGGGATCGCGATAACTTTGCCAAACAAGACAAAATCATTGCCAATCCATTAATGCGTCATATTGGTATTTATGCTTATCGAGCTGGTTTCATTAATACGTATGTAAACTGGGCTCCGAGCGCATTGGAGCAGATCGAGTGCCTTGAGCAACTACGAGTGCTTTGGTACGGTGAAAAAATTCATGTAGCGGTAGCGAAAGAAGCGCCAGCAGCCGGCGTTGATACGCCAGAAGATCTAGAGGCGGTGCGCGCTATTGTGGCGAAGCAAGCATAACTAAAGGTCACATTGAATTAAGAACGAGAAAGGCTCCTGAATTAGGAGCCTTTTTGTTGCTTATATCCAAGTATTAGTTAGATGTTTGTGTCATATTGGTTCCGTTTAGGGCAGGTCGCTAAGACTTCTCGGTGACCTGTGTCTTTTACTTCTTGCAGAATGACATCAAATCCCCACAATCGGTATACGTGTTTCAGAACTTCTTCGTAACTGTCATCAAGCGGGATTCGGTTATGAGGTACGTATTGCAACGTGAGTGAGCGGTCCCCACGAACATCGACATTAAATACCTGAATGTTTGGCTCAAGGTTAGATAAGTTGTACTGAGCGGCTAAGGTTTCTCTAATGCGTTTATAACCCATCTCATCGTGTATCGCGGCGACTTCAATAAAGTTTTTGTGGTCATCATCGTTGATCGCAAACAGCTTGAAATCACGCATTAATTTCGGAGAAAGGTATTGGCTAATGAAGCTTTCATCTTTGAAATTATGCATCGCGAAATGTACCGCATCTAACCAATCGGTTCCTGCCAAATCCGGAAACCACTCCTTGTCCTCATCAGTTGGTTCTTCACAGATACGTTTAATATCCCGGAACATTGCAAAGCCCAAGGCGTATGGATTAATACCATTAAAGTAAGGGCTATTATAAGGCGGTTGAGCTACCACACTGGTATGGCTATGTAAGAACTCTAGTATGAACTTTTCGGATACCAAACCCTCATCGTAAAGATGGTTGAGAATGGTGTAATGCCAGAATGTTGCCCAGCCTTCGTTCATGACCTGCGTTTGTTTTTGCGGATAAAAATACTGACTGATTTTGCGTACAATCCGCACGACTTCACGTTGCCACGGCTCTAGTAGCGGGGCATGCTTTTCGAAAAAGTAGAGCAAGTTTTCCTGAGGCTCGCTTGGGAAACGCTCTTTAAGATCTTCCTCTTTGGTTTTGGCTCTTGGTACTGTGCGCCACAATTCATTCACTTGAGACTGTAAGTATGCCTCGCGTTCTTCTTGTCGCGCTTTCTCTTCGGTAATGGAGATTTTTTCTGGTCGCTTGTAACGATCCACACCAAAGTTCATTAAGGCGTGGCAGGAGTCGAGCAGTTTTTCCACTTCCTGTACTCCATATCGCTCCTCACATTCAGCCAAATACTTTTTGGCAAACAGCAAATAATCGATGATGGAGCTAGCGTCCGTCCATGTTTGGAACAGATAATTACCTTTGAAGAAAGAGTTGTGCCCGTAACAAGCGTGAGCAATCACTAGCGCTTGCATTGTCACGGTATTTTCTTCCATCAAATAGGCGATACACGGATTGGAGTTAATGACAATCTCGTAGGCTAACCCCATTTGACCATGCTTATAGTTCTGTTCCGTTTGGATGAACTTTTTACCAAACGACCAGTGGTTGTAATTGATGGGCATACCAATACTTGAGTAGGCATCCATCATTTGCTCGGAAGTAATCACTTCTATCTGGTTAGGGTAAGTGTCTAGGCGATAGTGTTGTGCGACACGCTTAATCTCTTTGTGGTAGCGTTCCAACAGCTCAAATGTCCAATCCGGTCCATCTGGCAACATTTTACTATTACGCTTCTTAGGCGCCTCTCCTGAGAGGTTTTTCGTTGCGGTACTCATCGCTAGCCTCCTTACGCCGTTTCTTTTTGGAATAGTTCACGGAAGACTGGGAAAATATCCTCCACAGAGCGAATGTTTTTCATTGCGAAGTTCGGAAATTCATCGGTGAGTTTTTCGTACTCATGCCATAGAGTTTGGTGCGAGCGCCGTGTGATCTCTATGTAGGAGTAGTACTGACAGTTTGGCAGTAGTTTGTTCACTAATAGATCGCGGCATCTTGGCGAGTCATCTGCCCAGTTATCACCATCGGATGCTTGCGCAGCATAAATGTTCCATTGTCCAATTGGATAGCGCTCTTTTACGATTTCGTCCATCAGTTTCAATGCGCTGGATACAATGGTGCCCCCGGTTTCTTGCGAGTAGAAGAACTCGTGCTCGTCCACTTCTTTCGCTTGGGTGTGGTGGCGAATAAAGACAACGTCTACATTCTCGTAAGTTCGAGTTAAGAACAGGTATAACAGAACGTAAAAACGTTTTGCGATGTCTTTCGTTGCTTGATCCATCGAGCCCGATACGTCCATCAAACAAAACATCACAGCTTGACTAGATGGTACAGGGCGTTTTTCATAGTTTTTAAAGCGTAAGTCGAAGGTGTCAATAAATGGAACCCCCTCAATTTTCTTACGCAGCTCTTCAATTTCAGCCTTCAAGCGGTTCTCTTCAAACTGCTGAGCGGGTTCAATGTTTTTGATACGAGCAAGTTCATCTTCTAGCTCTTTGAGAAGACGTTTCTTACCTGCGGTCATTGCCGTACGTCGTGCAAGAGATTGTTGTAGCGAACGTACAACCGCAATGTTTGAAGGGATACCAGCAGTTTGAAAGCCTGCGCGGTGCGTTTTCCATTCAGTAATTTTGGCAATTTGGTTTTTTTCTAGATTAGGCAGCTCGAGATCTTCGAACAAAATATCGAGGTACTCATCTTTTGATATTTGGAATACAAATTCGTCTTGGCCTTCTCCATCTGGACTGGCATTGCCTTCTCCCGAGCCACCACCTTGACCGCCACCTTTGGGACGCTCAATTTTATCACCAGTAATGAATTGGTCATTGCCGGGATGAACTCGTTCGCGAACACCACCTTTGCCTTGATGAAAGATCGGTTCATTGATGTCTTTGTGAGGGATAGAGACGTCTTCGCCCGTTTCCGTATTCGTAATCGAGCGTCGATTCACTGCGTCTGCTACCGACTCTTTTATTTGCTCTTTGTGGCGCTTCAAGAAGCGCTGTCGATTAACAGCGCTCTTGTTCTTGCCATTGAGCCTTCGGTCTATAAATTGCGCCATGAAATAGCCCTCTTCATGTTTCACAAGCGACCTAACTCAATACTGGGTTAGGATGACTTACGTACTCGTAGGTACCACTCAGAAAGTAGGCGAACCTGTTTCTCGGTATAGCCTTTTTCCATCATGCGAGCGACAAAGTCGTCATGCTTCTTCTGATCTTCAGAAGAGGTTTTCGCATTAAATGAGATAACCGGAAGTAGCTCTTCGGTATTGGAGAACATTTTCTTCTCGATTACTGTGCGCAGTTTTTCGTAGCTGGTCCAAACCGGGTTTTGACCATTGTTATTCGCTTTCGCACGAAGCACAAAGTTAACGATTTCGTTTCGGAAATCTTTCGGGTTAGAAATACCAGCGGTTTTCTCGATCTTCTCTAGCTCAGCGTTGAGTGAAGATCGATCAAATAGCTGACCAGTTTCTGGATCTCGGTACTCTTGGTCTTGAATCCAGAAGTCTGCGTAGGTGACATAGCGGTCGAAGATGTTCTGACCGTATTCAGAGTAAGACTCGAGATAAGCGGTCTGAATCTCTTTACCAATAAATTCAACGTAGCGAGGCACTAGGTAGCCTTTCAAGAACTCGAGATATTTCTCTGCCGTTTCAGCAGGGAACTGTTCACGTTCAACCTGTTGTTCAATCACATAGAACAGGTGTACAGGGTTGGCTGCCACCTCGGTTTGGTCGAAGTTAAATACGCGCGACAAAATCTTAAAGGCGAAACGTGTAGAGAGACCATTCATGCCTTCATCGACACCCGCATAATCACGATACTCTTGATAGCTTTTTGCCTTTGGATCGGTGTCTTTGAGTGTTTCACCATCGTAGACGCGCATTTTTGAGAAAATGGATGAGTTTTCAGGCTCTTTCAGGCGTGAAAGAATACTGAATTGCGCTAGAGTTTCGAGCGTGCTTGGAGAGCAAGGGGCCTGAGACAGCTCACTGTTTTCAAGCAGTTTTTGGTAGATTTTCACTTCTTCGGATACGCGGAGACAGTAAGGTACTTTTACAATGTACACACGGTCGAGGAAGGCTTCGTTATTTTTGTTGTTACGGAAAGTCTGCCACTCAGATTCGTTCGAGTGAGCCAGAATCATACCGTCGAATGGAATCGCAGATAGACCTTCAGTACCGTTGAAGTTACCTTCTTGCGTTGCCGTCAAAAGTGGGTGAAGTACTTTGATCGGCGCTTTGAACATCTCAACGAATTCCATTAAACCTTGATTTGCTTTACACAGCGCACCGGAGTAGCTGTAGGCATCGGGGTCGTCTTGCGAATAATGTTCGAGTTTACGGATATCGACTTTACCAACCAGTGATGAAATATCTTGGTTGTTTTCATCCCCTGGTTCTGTTTTAGCAATACCGATCTGATCGAGAATTGAAGGGCGAACTTTCACTACCTTAAATTTAGTGATATCGCCGCCAAATTCATGAAGGCGCTTAGCGGCCCATGGTGACATAATTGAGCGAAGATAACGTTGCTCGATACCATATTCTTTTTTCAAAATATCGCCGTCTTCCGTGGCTTTGAATAGACAGAATGGATGGTCATTCACTGGACTGCGTTCGCCATTGGCAGTAAGAACATAGATAGGCATCTGTTCCATCAGAGCCTTAAGTTTTTCTGCTAGTGAGGACTTACCACCGCCGACAGGACCGAGTAGGTATAGGATCTGCTTACGTTCCTCTAAACCTTGCGCCGCGTGTTTTAGGTAAGACACAATTTGCTCTATGGCATCTTCCATACCATAAAAATCTTTAAAGGTTTCATAACGAGAGATAACACGATTCGAGAAGATGCGGCTCAATCTCGGGTCTTTTGCCGTATCGATTATCTCTGGTTCACCGATCGCCATCAGTAGGCGTTCTGCTGCATTAGCATAAGCGCTTTTGTCATCCTTACACAGGGCTAGAAACTCCTGTAACGACATCTCTTCATCTTTTGCAGCTTCATATCTTGATTGATAGTGGTCGAAAATACTCATGTCGCTTTCCCCTTTAATAGTCAGTCTACCGACGAACGTTGATTCAGGCTTTCCCACCTATTGTTATGCTCCTTGTTGTTTGAATATACGTCCTGTTATCACATTTGGTTCGTACAGAATGTAAGATTGGCGACACCAAAGACTTTGCTTTATGGACAGTTTTTTCATTACAACGGTGAGCGGTGGGTATGAATCTTTCAATCACAGCCTTTCTCTACTTAAGCCTAGTCGGGGATTTGCAATTTTGCTTAACAATTATGAATTTATTGCAAAAGTGACATTTGAATCACTCTTTCACTGAAGATGAATTTATGTCGTGAATAGGTGCAATAGAAATCAAATATTTGGCAAAGACAGAAGAGTCTCAGTGATTCATTGCTCTACATCGCATAAGGTAAGCGTAAGAAGACAGAAAAGCAGCGGTAAGATTGTGACAGGGCAAATAAAAAAGGAAAGCGAGTGCTTTCCTTTTCGTAGACGAATAGTTTATGCGCTGAAGATTTGTGCAAGCTCGTTTTCGCATAAATGGTACTGACGAGGGCAGTTGCGCCAAGTTTGTAGCATACGACGGTATTTATCCAGCATTGGCATTTGGCTGTTAAAGTGATGGTCTGCTTTATCAAATTGAGGGTACAGACCTTCAGAATCAATAAGGAAGCGTACGTAATGGACTTGTTGGGCCTCTGAAGCAATATCAAACCCAAGGAACTGCAAGCGGCGCTGATCCACTTTGTTACGATCTTCGGTATCGAGCATGTTGTAAGATTCTTGCATCGCGTGATACATCTCCATAACGTCGATGATCTCACGACACTCCGCTTCTGAGAGACAGCCGAAATCTTTATTCAACTCACGCATTTGTAGCTCATAGCCACGTTCAACGATCGTTTGTAAGCGTTTGTATTTGGCCGCATTACTTGGATCAAGTTGAGACATAAGGTTGTATTGGTTTGATAGAATCAAACGTTGAGCGTTTGACATTTCCATGATGACCTCACTAGATATCTAATACATTTTTAATGTGCTTAGGTTAACGCTTAAGACATGAGTGAAACATGATCTCAACACATATTTAATACTAAAAAATGGCAAGAACTGTCACTTTTGACCAGTTTAAAAACACTTATTTATGGTAATGATTGTATATGTAGTCTCGGTCTGAAAATACTCTTAGCCACTCTGGTTTGAATACGGTTAAAACCGCCAGTGACATACCATTTAATAGACCCTCAGGGAAGGCAAGCAACGGTACAAAAATAAAGTAGTTATGTTGAATGGTTTCCCAATCGTAATGACCAACCGATAAATGGTAAAAGGAGTTAATCAGCAGATGCAGGCTTCCTGTTATCGCGCCGTTGAAAAAACCTGCAACGAAGATGAACACAAAAATGTTTCTTGGCAAGTAGTGATAACTCAAAAGAAAGACGAGGTAACTAATGAAGATAGGAAGCAGGGCAGACAATACTAAAGACGTGGGTAACTGCAACAACGACACATCATGTAGCAGGTGGTTGACCAGCATTGCGGGGATACTGATTAGAAAGGCCATACGCCAACCATACATCATCGTCAGCGTTGTTAGCGCGAGAAAATGAATCTGTAGTCCTTCTTTTACGCCTGCTTGGGTTGCCCATAAGATGCTAGAAAAAAAAGAGTGTTGCGAAAACGAGGTGCTGAAATGCTTTTTCCTTTTCAAGCTTGGGCCAAACGACTTTTTTCCAATCTGGTAGACAGTAGGCGAGCACTATCCAAAGTATGACAACCAGAGAGCCCAAGTTAAACCAATCCATGTTACTTCCTTCCTATGCGATCATGACGCAATCATTTCTATTGTTCTTTTTATACCTAAATCAACTCATAGAGATTCATTGAAGGTACTTAGGTATAGTTAAAAAAATACCAGCAATATGCTGGTATTTTAAAGAGGTTAGTCTTGCTGTTCACTTAGTATTTTACGTTATCGTTGTACTGCGCAAGAATGGATTGAATCTCGTCCATGGTTTCTTTCGGTGGAGGGTTTACCCCTTCGAGTGGGTATTCTAAGCCCAATGCTTCCCATTTATGGGCACCCAATTTGTGATAAGGAAGTAACTCGACCTTTTCGATGTTATCCATATCTTTAATAAACTCACCAAGCATGTGTGCTGCCTCAGGGTCATCTGTGTAACCAGGCACGACTACATATCGAATCCAGGTTTTCTTTCCGATTTTTTGCAAGTAACGAGCAAAGTCCAATGTACGTCGATTCGATACTCCGATGAGATCTTGGTGCACTTCATCTTTCATGTGCTTGATATCAAGCATTACTAAGTCTGTTGCATCCAGTACTTCATCGATAACATCAGTGTGTTTACGAACATAACCGTTCGTATCTAGACACGTATGAATACCTTCTGCCTTAGCTGCGCGGAAAAAGTCCCGTACAAATTCAGGCTGAAGCATCGCTTCGCCGCCAGAACAAGTAACGCCACCACCTGATGCATTCATGAAGTGGCGGTAACTTTTCGCTTCGGAAATGATCTCTTCAACCGTAACTTCTTTGCCATCATGCGTATCCCATGTATCGCGATTGTGGCAATACTTACAGCGCATCAAACAACCTTGCAAGAAGACGATAAAACGAATACCAGGTCCGTCTACGGTACCACATGACTCAAATGAGTGAATACGACCAGTTGTTGACATCTTTTGCTCTCATTACTAGTAAATTCTAGCTGTTATTTTATTACAAAAAGCAGGGTTAAAACAGCTTTGTCGGTACTAAAGGCAAGGTTATGTGAAGAAAGAAAATAGATAGACCAATCTAAATAAATGCTTGATCACAGGGTTGGTTAATACCAAACGAGAGAACTTGCCTTGTATTTAGATTGGTACGGATACAGGGATAAGTCAGCTTTTAGAAAAAGGCGAACACAGAGAAGGAGCCTGTCCCATAAACATCAGTTTGGGATTCTTCATAATCTGGCGTTTTTATCGTAAAGGTTAGGCTTGCACCGTAATTTTGGTTATACCAAGTTGCACCCGCTACGGCGCTTGCTTGCCAATTTTGCAGTGTGACGTCGTATGGCGCGGATGGCTCAGGAATACCAGGGCGATCGCCTTCGATGGTCATGTCATTGAAACGGTAACGACCTTCAAACCCCGTAAATAAGAACCAGCTTGAAGTATCCTGTGCGAGCATACTCGCTGAGAACGGGCTCTCAACACTAATATTGGCGGCTCCGATGCTGCTTGCTAGGTTTGTACCCCAACGAAACATGACGCCTTGAGAGACATCACTACGGAAGTTACCTGCATTGATGTCGTTAATGTTGGTGATTTCCCATTGCGTTTTTTGTTCTTCGCTGCGCATCAATTTATTAAATACGCGGTAGCCAAGGCTAAACGCCACTTTATCGTCGATCTGGTAATCCCAACCTTGTGGGTCAGTCGAGCCTGTTATGCCGTGAACGATTTCTTGCGCTTTTTCTGAAAGCGAACTTTCACCTGTTGCACCGATGGTGAAGTTGTAGCGGACGGCCTTATCATCAGTCAAAGAAAGATAGTTGATCTCAGTATGTAGATAACCCGCATATGGGCGATCATTGACCAGTGGATAATCCGCTTCAATGTCGCTCGGAGTCCACATTTTGTGGCCTAGAACCAACTCTATTTTATCGATATTGGCGTGTACTGAGTCTGCCAGACTCAGCCATTTCCATTGGCTTTCTTGTTTCAGTTGGCCTGTTGCGTAGGAAAGAAAAATACCATTTGTGTAGTCTTGGTCGACGCCGAAAATACCATCATTGTCGAGTGTAAAAGAGACCGTAGACTTAGTGGATGCCATCGCAACTGGAGAAAGAAGAGTAAGAACAATTAATTTACTGAGTTTCATATACTTTATTTACTAACTTTTTTCGCATCATACGTAAGAATGTGGGCAAAATCTTTCGTAATATCACAACTTTCATTCAAGAAATAAAAAAAGGCTGATGCTTCTAAGCATCAGCCTTTGTTGTATCACTAAAACGTTATTTCGCTAAAGTCTTATAGAGACTCTGTGAATGTACGTGCGATTACGTCAGCTTGTTGCTCTGCAGTTAGAGAGTTAAAGCGAACAGCGTAACCAGATACACGGATTGTTAGCTGAGGGTATTTCTCTGGGTGCTTAACGGCGTCTTCTAGAGTTTCGCGGTTAAGAACGTTCACGTTTAGGTGTTGACCACCTTCGATCCCCGCTTCGTGGTGGAAGTAACCATCCATCAGACCAGCAAGGTTAGCGCGTTGTGAACCCTCATCTTTACCTAGTGCATTAGGTACGATAGAGAATGTGTAAGAGATACCATCTTGTGCGTCAGCAAACGGCAGTTTTGCAACTGAAGTTAGTGATGCTACGGCACCTTTCTCATCGCGACCGTGCATTGGGTTCGCACCTGGAGCAAATGGAGCACCAGCACGACGACCATCAGGTGTGTTACCAGTTTTCTTACCGTAAACCACGTTTGAAGTGATAGTAAGAATTGACTGAGTAGGGATTGCATCACGGTAAGTCTTAAGCTTACGGATTTTGCCCATAAATACAGAAACAAGTTCACATGCGATATCATCAACGCGTGGGTCGTTGTTACCAAATTTAGGGTAATCACCTTCGATTTCGAAGTCGATTGCTAGACCGTCTTCGTCACGGATTGGCTTAACTTTTGCGTATTTGATTGCAGACAGAGAGTCAGCCGCAACAGATAGACCAGCAATACCACAAGCCATAGTACGTTTAACGTCACGGTCATGTAGAGCCATTAGTGCCGCTTCGTAGCTGTACTTGTCGTGCATGAAGTGGATAGCGTTTAGTGCAGTCACGTACTGCTTCGCTAGCCAATCCATGAAGTGGTCCATTTTCTCCCACAACTCATCGTAGTTCAGTACATCGCCTTCGATCTTCGGCATTTGTGGACCAACTTGGATTTTTAGCTTCTCATCCACACCACCGTTGATGGTGTAAAGCATAGTTTTCGCAAGGTTAGCACGAGCACCAAAGAACTGCATTTGCTTACCAACAACCATTGGAGATACACAACATGCGATTGCGTAGTCGTCAGAGTTCATGTCTGGACGCATTAGGTCGTCGTTTTCGTACTGGATTGAAGAAGTATCGATAGACACTTTCGCACAGAACTTCTTGAAGCCTTCAGGTAGTTGCTCAGACCAAAGAACAGTGATGTTTGGCTCTGGAGAAGGACCCATTGTGTATAGTGAGTTTAGGAAACGGAAGTTTGTACGAGTAACTAGCGTACGACCGTCAAGACCCATACCACCCATCGACTCAGTTGCCCAGATAGGGTCGCCAGAGAATAGATCATCGTACTCAGGAGTACGTAGGAAACGAACCATACGTAGTTTCATTACGAAGTGGTCGATCATTTCCTGAGCTTGTTCTTCTGTGATGCGGCCAGCAGCGATATCGCGCTCGATGAAGATGTCTAGGAACGTAGAAGTACGGCCTAGAGACATTGCCGCGCCGTTTTGAGATTTAACAGCAGCTAGGTAACCGAAGTAAGTCCACTGGATAGCTTCTTGTGCAGTTTCAGCAGGACGAGAAATGTCACAACCGTATTTTGCAGCCATTTCTTTGATTTGACCTAGAGCACGGTGTTGCTCTGCGATCTCTTCACGAAGCTGCATTGTCATTTGTAGGTCTTCGCCGTTCTCGAAACGCTCTTGTAGAGAAGAGAACTGTGCGAATTTATCCTTCATTAGGAAATCAATACCGTATAGAGCAACACGACGGTAGTCACCGATGATACGACCACGACCGTATGCATCAGGAAGACCAGTCAATACGCCAGACTTACGACACGCCATGATTTGTGGAGTGTAGATGTCGAAAACGCCTTGGTTGTGAGTTTTACGGTATTCTGTGTAGATTTTCTTAACTTGTGGGTCAAGCTCGCGGTTGTAGGCTTTGCATGAGCCTTCAACCATACGGATACCACCGTTAGGGATGATCGCACGTTTTAGAGGAGCGTCAGTTTGAAGACCTACGATAGTTTCTAGGTCTTTTTCGATGTAGCCTGCATCGTGAGCAGTGATGGTAGAGATAACTGAAGTATCAAAATCAACAGGAGCGTGAGTCGCGTTCTCTTGTTTGATGCCTTCCATTACCTTAGCCCAAAGCTTGTTAGTCGCTTCAGTACCTTCAGAAACTAGGAAAGATTCGTCGCCTTCGTACGGAGTGTAGTTCTTCTGAATGAAATCACGAACGTTTACTTCGTTTTGCCAGTCGCCTGCAGCAAAACCTTCCCAAGCTTTAGCAAATTGCTCTGCCATGACATACCTACCTTTTTAGTAGAAAAAAATACGTACTGCTTCGCCGTTGAGCCAGCTATCCCCAAGTTAAAGAGGGGAACAGTACACTCTTATGAATAACAATATTTATAGTCTTAAATTTAAATGTTCGAGTTACAAAACTATAAATATTGTCACTAGTTTTAACGTTTCTCTTTTTAAGCAACAGTTAGAGGTTAAACTAAAATTTTTTTGCAAACCTTAAACTAAATCAATAAATCCTCAAAAATCTCGATAAAAATGGGGTAGCGACTAGCGCTACCCACACATTTTCTGAACTGTCAGCTTTACAGCCAAGCTTGGATGCCATATTGGCCTTCAAGCATACCAACTGCAAGCATAGCAACTAAACAGATAATAAGTACGCTTACTGGGATCACAATCTTGTCTACAAACGACAAGCGAGACGCGCGCTCTTTATCACCAATTAAGCCGTTGTTATCTAAAAGCATCGTTAGTGCCCAAGCTAGAACAGGGTTAACGACTGCTGAACCAAAGATACAGATGCCTGCTGCTTGTGAATCTTTTGAGTCTTTCACCATCTGCATGCCTGCTTCAAGTAGTGGTAGAGAGACACCAACGAGAAGAGCAACGCGCATAACTGGTGGCCATACAGCAACATCCATAGGGAAACCAAGGATTGCAACAATAATACATAGAGAACCTAGTAAGATTGCACCGCCAGGAATAGGGCGCTTCGCGATTGCTGCAGGGATCATGTAAGTCCCCCAAGATGATGTGATGTTACCACCACCGACAGCGGTACCGACCATTTGGCGCACAGAACACATTGTCATTGTGTCATCAACGTCCATCAGTACTTTTTCACTCTTACGTGGGTAGTTCATTTCTTGGAAGATGCGGTGACCCAAGAAGTCAGGAGACCACATTGCTACAGCAAGAATTGCGAATGGTAGAGAAGCAATGAAGTGTTCCATATTAGGAAGACCAAGCATCCAACCTTCTTCTGTTGAACCCCACCAGTAGATTGGGTTTAGGTTTGGAAGACCCGTCTCGGTTACGAATTTAATATCGAAGCCTGCGCCAAGAGCAAGTGCGATTGCAAGGCCTGTGAAGGCACAAACAGGGATTGCTAGCCAGCGTTTGTTCACTTTAGCAAGGAACGCGTATAGGCCAATAGTAACCGCAAGAACGATGAGACCGATGTAACCCATGCTACCTGCGGCAACTGTGTCGGATTGCAAACCAACAGCCCAAGCTTGAATGGAATTAATTTGGCTCATCGTTCCGGTTAAACCCAAGAAGATGAGAAGGCCACCAGCCGTACCTTCAGAGGTGAGGTTAACCAGTTTTGAACCACCTTTTAACAGGCTCAGAATTAAACCAAACACACCAATGAGAATTGCCAATGCAAGAGGGTGAGCACCAGCAAGCGCGATGGTACCAATAAGAGGGATCATTGGGCCGTGGTTACCTGCTAGGTTGGCTTTAGGGTTAATAAAGCCAGAAGCAAGTACACAGAAAAGAAGTGCAGGGATGAGCATCTCTACACGGGCAACTTCGATGGCGAAATCTTTGCCCAGGTTAACATGGTCCCATGCGGCAGTTAGGCCTTCAGCCCAAGACATCATTACCGCAGAGTACATCGCGATAATACCAATCGTACCGGCAAGTGCTGGAACAAGATCTTCAAGTTCAAAACGGAAGTCACGACCTGGCAAGTTTAAGCCGAAACGACGCGGCTTCATAATTTGTAGTTCGTGGTCTAGGTAGTCTGAACGGCTTGCGAACTCAGATGCTGGACGATGAAGCTCACGGTAGCTCTTGGTCTCGATATCTGAATCAGAGTGCGTTTTGTTAACTGCGTCTGACATAGATTCCTCATATATTTAAAAGTTATGAATTCTTCATTCAATTGTGTTAATCCGCATCCTGCGGCACGCTTATGCTAGCTATTATTAGATTTGTTACACGTCGACATTGTGCCTAAGCATAGCTAATAACTTATTGTGTTGAGGCACAAAAAAATCCTCATCTTTTGGCAGGAGTCTAGCAAGATAGCCATTTAGGGTGATTGATTTAGATCACTTTAAGAATGGTTGTGAAATAAAACTACAGAAAGTTTCTGGCATGCGAATGAGATGGTGAAATCTTGTGTAATTTCATTACACAAGTTGCATAAAATTAGAATTTGTTGCTCTTATCGTTCGGGGATGCGGGGTAAATATCAATATTCATGATGATTATATAAAGCTGGCTTTATTCTTGCTTTCTACAGGGCAAAGACGATTTTTTGGCTAATCATTGCCGCTCAGTTTAGGAAAAAGACATGAAACAGCTTAAAGTACTGCCACTAGTGGCAATCATCTCAGGGTTAATGGTCGGTTGTGGCGGCGGTGGCGGTGGCGGTGGTAGTTCCACACCAAGAACTACATTCACTTTTACTTTTGCAGCTCCAAATGTCATTAGTGAAACAAATGCACAAAAAGACAGCTGTACTATTTACGACCGTAGAGTAGATGGCAATGGCATCGAGCAGGTATTGACCTATCAACCAGCCGTAAGTGCACAGCTAACAGGAGGTAAGGTTGTCGGTTTCTATTCAGACAAGAATGGTGTCCGTCAAGGCGACTTTATCTACCCATCAGGCACTACTTTGAAATTTGTTCTAGAAGACATTCCTGAGGACGGCTATTTTACTTATCAGTTGCTTGATGCTTCTGGAACCGTATTTACGGCAAACAGCTTCAGTCGAGACTTTTTAAAGGACAATAACCTTAGAAACTCAACGTTCTCTATGAATCGAGAGGCGGTGTCTGCTTGTAAATAAAAATGGCAACTTCCGTAAGGCTACCCGAACTGACCTTAAGTATGAAGCAACGGAGGCTGGTGGCTTAGAGTACAACTTCATATCTCAAATTGCGAAAGAGTCTAAGCCTACCTATTCTATTGATTCTTTAGATGTAAGATCAATTGGTTCGAAGATGGAGTCGACAGTCGTGCTGCAATATGCAGACGCAGCGAAAACAGAACTGCACCAGTATGGTATTCGCGATTGGTCGAGTGAATCACCATTGCCATTGGTTGGCATGAATGGTTCTTCTCCAATCTTGAACCCAACATCTTTCAAATATGACACTTTAGACATCAGTGTACTTGTTGGTGATTACAACTACGAAGTTGCAGAGCTACCTATGTCAACGACGAAGTTCTACCACCCGCTTGAGCCAAAAACGGAAACTTGGACTTACAGTGTTGCAGCTGAAAAACCTATCAATGGTTGGACGGTAGCGCTGAACCAAAAGATGTATCAGGACGCAAATTGGGATATCTCAATTGATCCAAGCGCTTACTACAACCTAAATGCTCTGCCTGCGTCGCATGTGGTGAGAGGTTCAACTATTGATACTGGTTTTGCTTTCACTGACCAAGATAAAGGCTTTAGCCGCCTTGCATATCGTGCAGAGTCTAACTCTGGAACACTACACCGAGTAACACACAAGATATTTACAACTTTAGAGAGTGATGTCGTTGTTCCGGAGTTGTTCTACTACACATTCGATGACAGTGTGAAACAAGATTTGAAAGTTTCTTCTACAAGTGATTACTCACAATCTATTGTCGTGGAGTCTGCTGAAGCAAACCTAAATAGCTATGACTTTGTTTCTCTTTTCTCTCATGGTGATGTGACCGATCTTAAAGTGGATCACGATGGTCTTGTGATCAGTGAAGTTGATTCTGAGAAGGTCAATACGAATGCTCAGAAATCTGATTTTATGGTATTGGTTAAGTAGCTTCTTAACACTTTTGTAAATTTATTAAGCCCCTTCTAAAGGGGCTTTTTTATATTTAATATTCAGCTTTTGAAGAATAAGTTGCTATATATTGCATATTAATTTGGCTATCGTATCTTTCTATTCGAATTATTTAGGTTAATAATTTGTTGCAAGTTTCAGGGTGTGGTGCTAATTTGTTCCGAATTAGAGAGGGCGGAGTCCCTTAATTGCAGTGACAAAAACACAGGGAGTAGAGCGCATGAATGATGTACCAGCGCTAGATATAAAAGACCTGCACAAAACATTTGGACAAAATGAAGTTCTCAAGGGAATTTCTCTTGCCGCGCACAAAGGAGATGTCATCTCCATCATTGGCTCTTCCGGTTCTGGTAAGAGTACCTTTCTTCGATGTATCAACTTGCTAGAAACGCCTACCGCAGGTGAAATTTGGGTGAATGGTGAATTAATCCAAATGAAGAACAACCGAGCAGGGGAATCCGTTCCTGCTAATGAAAAGCAAGTGCAACGTATTCGCTCACGTCTAGCGATGGTGTTCCAAGGTTTCAACTTATGGTCACACCTGACAGTACTAGAAAACGTGATTGAAGCCCCTGTTCATGTTCTAGGTGTGCCAAAAGCCCAAGCGATTGAAAACGCAGAAGTCTTGCTTAAGAAAGTAGGCCTATATGAGCGTAAAGACTATTATCCTGGGCACTTATCTGGCGGTCAGCAGCAACGTGCCGCTATTGCCCGTGCGCTAGCAGTTGACCCTGAAGTGATGTTGTTTGACGAGCCAACCTCTGCGCTTGACCCAGAACTTGTTGGGAAGTATTAGGGGTAATGAGAGATTTGGCAGATGAAGGACGAACCATGCTGGTGGTCACGCACGAGATGGCATTTGCGCGAGACGTATCAAACCATGTGATGTTCTTGCATCAAGGCTTAGTGGAAGAACAGGGAAATCCAGCTAAGCTATTTACAAACCCGGATTCAGAACGATTACAGCAGTTTATCTCATCCATTTACTAATATTTTTAGGCGGCAGACTATTGCCTCCTAAGCCAGCACAACAAACAAAACGAAATAAAATAGCAATCACAGGAGTATGGAAATGAAAAAGTGGTTATTAGCAGCAACGATCGCTGCAACGGCAGTATCTGGTGTCGCTCAAGCGAAAGAATGGAAAACAGTTCGCTTCGGCATTGAGGGTGCTTACCCTCCGTTTAGCTGGACAGAAACTGATGGTTCTCTGAAAGGCTTCGACGTAGACATGGCCAACGCGCTTTGTGAAGAAATGCAAGTGAAATGTAAGATTGTCGCGCAAGATTGGGATGGCATCATTCCTTCTCTATTAGCGCGTAAGTACGACGCAATCATCGCTGCGATGTCTATTACTGAAGAACGTAAGAAGAAAGTCGATTTCACTGGCAAATACGCACTGATTCCAAACAAATTTATTGCCAAGAAGGGTGCGAATCTGGATTTTGACAACCTAGATGGCAAGAAAATCGCCGTTCAACGTGCAACAACACACGACAAATATCTGACAGATAACTATGGCGATAAAGTAGAGATTGTTCGTTACGGTTCTTTTGATGAGGCTTACCTAGATTTAGCCAATGGTCGTGTTGCCGCTGTATTGGGAGACGCCTCTGCTCTAGAAGAAGGTGTGCTTAATAAAGCGGGCGGCGACGCGTACGAGTTTGTTGGTCCGTCATTGACCGATCCTAAGTGGTTCGGTGAAGGTTTTGGTATTGCCGTGCGTAAACAAGATAAAGATCTAACGAAGAAATTGGACGCGGCGATAATTTCACTACGTGAGAAAGGTGTTTATCAAGAAATTGCTGGTAAATACTTTAACTACGATGTGTACGGTGAATAAACCGTAATTAAGCGACCGTTGGCTTGTTCCTAGAAGTAGTCAACGGTCGATTTTTTGAGTTTAGGGATTAGGAACTCACCTATGCTAGATTTACAAGGATACGAAGCTTCGATTTTAAAAGGGGCTTTAGTAACGATAGAAGTTGCAGTGCTTTCACTCCTTCTTGCGGTGATCTTAGGTATGCTTGGCGCATTAGCTAAGTTAGCACCTTACAAATGGGCAAGGGCGATTGCCACTCTTTACACCACCGTCATTCGCGGCATTCCAGATTTGGTTCTGATGATGCTGATTTTCTTTGGTGGACAAATACTTTTAAACAATAGCCTGTACTCCATTAACGAAACGCTCAATGAGTGGTTTGCTTCGAGTGATCCAAACCATGAATGGACGTCTTACTTACCCGACTATATTGATGTCAGCCCATTTATTGCAGGTGTACTCACGATTGGTTTTATCTTTGGTGCCTACATGGCGGAGACTTTTCGCGGAGCGATCATGGCGGTGGACAAAGGTGAACTAGAAGCGGCGAAAGCTTATGGTATGAGCTCAGCCTTATCGTTTAGAAGAATCTTACTGCCTCAGATGATTCGTCATGCATTACCTGGATTTGGTAATAACTGGTTAGTGTTACTCAAGACCACAGCGTTAGTGTCCATCATCGGCCTGGATGACATGGTGAGAATGAGCTCGTTGGCGGCAGGTACGACGAAAATGCCGTTTACCTTTTACATGGCTGTCGCGCTCATCTTTCTATTTTTTACCAGCGTTTCGACCGGGCTACTCAAGCTTGTTGAGCGTAAGTTCAGTATTCATGCGAGGTAAGTTATGGATTTTTCTTTGATTATTGAAAGCTTCCCAACTTATCTTCAGGGACTTTGGACGACAGTTTGGCTGGTAGGATTAGCGTTGGTTATCGGTTTGTGTGTCTCGATTCCATTAGCCGTGGCACGTAATAGTACGAATTATGCCTTTAGCTTACCTTCTTGGGGATTCATTTACTTTTTCCGTGGAACACCGTTGTTGGTCCAGTTGTATTTGATTTATTACGGTATGGATCAGTTCTTTCCTGTGAAAGATACCTTGTGGGAAAACGCTTGGTTCTGTGCTTTAGTCGCTTTTATTCTTAATACGTCGGCTTATACTGCAGAAATTATTCGTGGTGCGATTAATGGCTTGCCCAAAGGTGAAGTAGAAGCTGCCAAAGCGTATGGGATGAGTAAGTTTATGACATACAGACGTATTATCTTGCCTAGTGCACTGCGTCGAGCATTACCAGCTTATTCAAACGAAGTGATTTTCATGCTGCACGGTAGTGCGGTCGCGGGTATCGTTACCATTATGGATCTAACTGGCGCTGCGCGCTTAGTTAACTCACGTTACTATGCGCCATTTGAATCTTTCCTTACGGCGGGGCTGTTCTACATGGCACTGACATTTATGATCTTGTGGTGCTTTAAAGTGGCAGAGAAGCGCTTCTTGGCATACCTACGTCCTTTAAGTTAATAATTAATGTCAGCAATGGTATCGGAATGGGTACCATTGCTTTTTGATGATTTTGTTATCTTCATTCCTATTTTCCCTACCGATACAAAAGACTATTTCTTTTTATTCATGTACTTACATTAATATTTGATAAACCCATTGTTTAGTAAGTAAAAATGAAAAAAACAATTCTATCGTTGGGCCTTGCCGCCGTTGCCACTGGATGTGGTGGGGGAGAGGGAGAGTCACAATCTAATGCTCAAGTAAAACCAACGCCAGCTCCAGTTCAACAAGCTCTGGAAACTGGTAATGCACTGCTCGTTTCTGACCCGATCGATTTCATCCGAGAAAGTCGGCAAGTTGTGGAAGGGCACAAGAAACAGTCGAATACGATCAAATCTGCAATTGCGAAAAACCTTTCTGGCCTTTATTGGGATCCAACCCATGATGCAGCGATCTTGGCACCTCAGTATGGGTTCAACGACACCATCTTGATGACCAACAAGGCCATGGCCAACGGTTATAAAGATCAGGCGTTGTCAATTGGCGTTGCTGGAGAAAAAGCTAATGGTCAACGTTATGCGCTATTAGGTAGTAACCCATTTAGAACGGCACAACGCTTTCCCGAGTCTTCGAATGCAGCGATGACTCAATGGCTAAGCAACCTAGTCACTTGGTTGTCAGGCGGAACTACTTCAAACGTTGTCATCGCGCAAATGGATCAGTCTTATTACTTCCCTGATGAGCAAGCGACTCGGAATTGGCTGAAAGACAATGTTTCACAAGAGTTGGCGTTTAACGAGGCCAACCTATGCGATGGTTCGAAGCTACTTAGCTGCTTGCAAACCAATACTCCAAACTTATTGATCTTGTCACAGCATCTGCAATCTGGCGACACCAACCAACAAGTACTCGATGCTCTGGCATACGCTGAGCAAGCCCAAATTCCTGTTCTATACCTGCATTGGGATGGAGGACTAACTGAACTTGGCCGAGACATTTTGGAAAAATTCCATGTTGATTATGTGGGAGATAACTATTGGCGTAAGTTAGGCTTGGTTGATTGGGCGCCTTCATCACTCATGAACTTCGTGCCAGACTCTGTTGCTACGCAACAAGCGCTGTTGTCTCGTTTTGAATCTCAAAACTTCAATGTTGACTTGTCACAGTGTGATGACAAATCTTGTCCTGACACTGCGAATATGGAAAGTCAATTTTATGCAGGGGCAAACAGTATTCGCCATCGGTTGCAAAAGCTTGATGAACAAAAAGTAGATTTGTTTAATCAAGATGGCTACCAATACGAAAAACTCATGGTATTGCTGGCTGATCACTATCGTCAAACGGTTGTGTTCCCAATGGACAAACAATCAACCCAAACGACCGAATTCCTAAAGTCGTATTTTGCCGATTACGTGCAATACAACAGCCGAAGCGTGAACCCAAAACAACCAAATATGGGGAACTTCAGCCGTAGTGAGTTTAGCCCTGAAATAAAGAGAATCAGTGCAACGATTAATATGGAATCAAAGCGCAACTTCCGTTCGGCTGGTGTGTATGTGCTTCCTGGGGAAACCTTTACGGTCACGCGCAATGACAGTAATGAAGTGACGACTAAAATTGTCATCAACAGTTTAAGAAGTGGCGCAACTCATGAGTTCAGCAAAGATGGATACACGCGACCAAAAATGCTGACTTCATTTGCTTACGAAGTTAAAGCGGGTGAAACCATCACGCTGACATCTCCTTATGGCGGCCCAGTACAGGTTCACTTTGACAAAAATGGTATTCCGGTTGAACTGAGATTTAACCATGTGGCACAGCATCCTGTATGGAGAAGTGAGAAGGACAACGACACCTTTATTCAGCAGCTAGAAGCCAATTTGTTTGATTGGGCCGAGCTGATCACCCCTGGGTTTGAAGTGCACTCAAAGCGTGACAAGATGTTAGAGTCGGTCAACGATGAGATGTGGTCGACACCAGCTGAAATGGCCCTGGCGACAGAAGAGTATGTTCATAACTACCCACATGTCTTGGCTGGTTTCCAAGGGCCGGGTATCGATGAGGTTCCGGAAATTATCCAGTATGCCAAAAATCAAGGTTGGGAAATCGCCAATATTGATATGGTGAAGCATATGAACGCTGACCAAGCGACGTGTGGTTACGGCTGTTCTGGTAACCCATACGATGCTTACTGGTCATTCAGCCCACTCGGTCACGGTGATTTACATGAGCTTGGTCATGGCTTGGAAAAAGGTCGATTCCGATTTGCAGGCTGGGAAGGGCATTCAACGACTAATTACTACTCGTATTACAGTAAGTCTCGTTTCTTCCAGAATACGGGGAAAGTTTCAACTTGCCAAAGCTTAGATTTCAAAGGCCAGTTTGAATTATTGCAAGCAAGCCGAACTCAAGCGGATCCAAACGCTTACATGGCAGCGCAAAATCAAACTGGTTGGAGTTGGGGAGCTCGCGTTTACATTCAAATGATGATGGCGACGCAGCATGAAGGTGTACTGCAAAATGGTTGGCATTTATTGGCGCGATTGCACCTGATTGAACGTGAGTTTAACCGCTTGAAATCGGATGATGCGCTTTGGAATGAGAGACGATTGAGTATTGGTTTCACCAACTACTCTCGTGAAGAGGCAAATAGCATCTCAAACAACGACTGGTTGCTTATTGCTCTGAGCTACATCTCTCAGCGAGACATGACGAGCTATTTAGATATGTGGGGCTTCTCGTTCACAGAAAAAGCGAAACAGCAGGTTGTGGCGCTGAATCTACCGCCGATGCCTCTCACTTACTTTGCAAGCAGCAATACCGGCTACTGTCTGAACGAATTTGCTCAAACGCCAGTCAGTGTTGATGGTCAAACGGTTTGGCCGCTGAACTAGCTGAGTAGAAAGTAACTTGCATGAAAAAGGGAGACAGAGTCTCCCTTTTTCATGGGTTAAGCTTAGCGTTGAGTCCCGCTTATTGCTCAGTTATGTATTACTTGAACGTCGACCAAATTGGAGCGTGGTCTGAAGGTTTTTCAATACCGCGCAATTCATAATCGATACCCGACTCAATACATTTTTGCGCGAGAGAAGGGGTCGCCAAAATGACATCAATTCGTAGACCTCGGTTATCATCAAACCCGCGAGAGCGATAATCAAACCACGAGAATTGATCGTTCACTTCTGGATATAGCTTGCGGAAGGTGTCCTCAAAGCCCCAATCTAGCAAGGTTTTCAGCCATTCGCGCTCTTCCGGTTGGAATGAACATTTACCTGTTTTTAGCCAACGCTTACGGTTTGGTTCGCCGATACCGATATCTGCATCAATAGGGCTGATGTTGATGTCACCCATAACAATCAATTGCTCGTCACTATTGTGATGATCGTTTAGGTAGGTCATCAGATCTTTATAAAACTGACGTTTGTATGGGAATTTTGTTTCGTGGCTGATGTTATCCCCTTGAGGGAAGTAGCCGTTTAGCACAGTGACCTTCTCGCCGTTTTCATTTAAAAACGTTGCCATGATCATTCGCTTTTGATGTTCCTCGTTATCCGTCGGGAACCCTTTTTGTACGTGTAGAGGCTCTTGCTTACAAAGCATTGCGACGCCGTAGTGCGCTTTTTGACCATGGAAATACACTTTGTAGCCCATGGCTTCGACAGCTTCAATCGGGAATGCTTCATCGTGAACTTTAATTTCCTGAAGACCAATCACATCAGGTTGGTGTTTGTCGATTAGCGCTTGGAGTTGGTGCAGTCGCGCACGTAGTCCATTGATGTTAAAGCTGATTACTTTCATTATTTATCCTTTTGGGGGCGTACTTTTTTATGAATAGTATCATTGTGTAAGAGCACTGAAAATGAGTCTCGTGAAAGGAGTGAAACGCTCTGAGCTACTTTGCTTTTAATTTGTTTTCTAAGTCATTTTGCACGATCTTCAAAGCGTTAAGCGCAACTTCTGGATCTATCTCATTGCTCTCAAGCAAATAGATTAAATCGACAGCCAGTTTGATCTCTTCAGGTGCGTCATCTAAAGGCGAGGTTGGTTGGTCAGCCATTATTGATGTTTTTCCCTATGTGTAATTTGGTTCTCTAGTTTCAGAAGCGCTGCCTCACAACGTGCCAAACGTTGCTCGGTCGCTAGTAACACTTTCTGAGCTTCGGCACGCATAAAACTCGGAGCGCTTTCGACAGCACGTTCTTTTTCTAACACCATTTCGCGCAGGCGTCTTGCCCACTCTTGGTGTTGAGCGAGTTCCTGATAAAGCACGTTAATAGGCTTGCGGAAATGGCTGCTATGTTTGATCTCATTCTTGCGAATTTTGGTGGTAGAAATCTCGCGTTGAATCGCACCTATTTGCGCTACTAACCGTTCAGTGAGGTACTCAGCACGCAAAGCGGTGAGCTTACCTTCATTTTGCTCACGCACAATCGCATCCAGCGTGGCTTTTGCTTCTTTTACGCAAGGAGTAAGTAAGCGAGAGCGACAACCAAATAAGCGCTCATCAAAAAGCGGAACATGGTGTTCGCCTCTTTGACGGTCAAGAACAGCGGCTTGCTTCGCCATTTGTTCTAGGTTTTCCTGGAGTTGAGAAATGTTCATGACAAACCTACAAACCATGCGTCATAAGCCAATTTTATGGCCAGTATACTGACGACAGTAACAAATACAGGGCGAATGAATTTAGAACCAAACCGAATGGCGGAATGCGCGCCAACAAAAGCGCCAGCCATTAAACATACCCCCATTGTTAAGCCTAGCACCCAGTTGATATGACCGAGGACTGCAAACGTAATCAAAGAGGTAAAGTTGCTGGTAAAGTTCATTGCTTTTGCTAAGCCAGAGGCGAGCAAGATATTCAGCCGATACAGAGCCATTGAACTGACCGTCCAAAAAGCCCCAGTTCCAGGCCCTGCGAGCCCGTCATAGAACCCTATGGATAATCCTTGCATGTACTGTTTTCTATGAAGTTTTGGGCAAGGCTCGGGAATTGGACTTTGATGAGGAGAGTGCGGTGTTTTATGGAAGACGGTGTATAACGCCGCCGCTAAAATAACAAGAGGTAACCCTTTTTCTAGCCAATCCGTGCTAATCGCGTCCACAAGTAGGGTACCTAATGTTGCTCCGACAAGCGTCGCTACAAATGCTCTTCCCCAGCATTGAGGCTTGAATAAACGTTTCTTGTAGTACGTAAATGCCGCAGTAGAAGAGGCAAAGGTAGCCGCAAGTTTATTGGTGCCTAGTGCAATATGAGGCGGCAAGCCCAACGATAGTAGGGCAGGTACGGTTAGCATGCCACCACCACCGGCAACTGCATCAATAAATCCAGCGACAAAAGCGACAAGCGCCAACACCAACAGCATAGTTGGCTCAATCATTTCCATAAATGGTGATTCTTCTAATATTCTATTTTACGTTTAAATGGAGGTAGTGAGTCGATTAAGGCTTGTCCGTATCGCTTAGTGACTAGGCGTCGATCAAGAATCGTTACTCTACCAGAATCTCTCTCTTTACGCAGTAAGCGACCTACGCTCTGGATCAGCTTTTTGCTTGCGTCAGGTACAGTTATTTGCATAAATGGGTTCCCTCCTTTTTTCTCGATATATTCGGAGTGAGCCTGTTCGACAGGGGAGGTTGGAACACCAAATGGAATTTTTGTTATCACCAAGTTTTCAAGTAATTCGCCAGGTAAATCTAGCCCCTCAGAGAAACTGCCAGTACCAAATAAGATGCTGGTTTTATTTGATTCTATTAGCTTTTTATGTTTTTTTAGAATTTCTTGACGTGAGCTTTCACCTTGAACTTGCAATGCCCAGCCTTTTTTTATTGAACTCCGAAGACAGCGCCTTCGCAACTTGGTTCATCTGCCAATAGGATGAGAATAATACTAAGTTGGCTTTCTTGTCTTCCAAGTACTTAGGCAATATCTCGATAAGATATTCAGTAAATTGAGGCGCTGGTGGTTCATATTTCATCGCAGGGATGAGCAATTCTGCCTGGTTTTGGTAATCGAATGGTGACGCAAGCGCTAAAAACTGTGTGCCTGATTCTGGTTTTCCATCAATACCAACCTGATGGCAAAAGTAATGGAAGGAGTTTAATGCACGCATCGTTGCGGAAACTAAAATGGCGCCAATGCACCTGCTCCAAATTTGTTGGTCGAGTTGCCATCCAATTTCAAGCGGAGAAACACTCACAATGAAATCACCCTCGCGATCGGGGTGGGTTTCTAACCAGCGAGCTAAAGGCGCACCTTTTTCACGAGTTGGCTCAGCCATCAAGTGCCATACTTGCGCTAGGTTTTCTAACCTTTGAATGTAGAAGCCGAGCTCTGCAAGCGCTGGTTCAGCCAATCTTGTCGCAAGCTCCCCATCTTTTACTCTTTCCGCAATAAGGTCGGCAATTTTTGCCACACTTTGATTTGCTTTTTTACTGAACTGCTTTAACTCTTTGGATTGGTTCTCTAGCCATTCTGGTAGTTCACCGTGCTCAAAGCGGTAGATACTCTCTTCAAATTGAGCTGGATCGAACTGTTTAGGCAGTTGAGTCAGTGCTGGTATCAAGTTCTGAACCGCGTCTTGAAGGTCGTTGCGAAATCGAGCTACGCGCTTCTCGTCTGCGAGCGACGAAAACTTGCTAATCGACTGATTTAACTTCTCAAGCCATGCTGCCGCACCTTTTAAGCTAGCAGATGCTGAAGCATGATCGCGGGCGACGTGAGGTAAGTGATGTGCCTCGTCAAAGACGTATATCGTGTTTTCTGGCTCAGGTAAGATTACTCCGCCCCCCAACGTCTGCGTCTGCCATGACGAGAGAGTGGTTCGCAATGATGACATCATTCTTATCCAGCTCCGAGCGCGCTTTTTGAAATGGACAGCCGCGATGGCCCGGTAGACTGTTATTGCAACTGTGTTTATCACTGACAATCAGTTGCCAAAGCTTATCATCGATGGTTTTAGGCCAAGAATCACGGTCACCATCCCATTTACCTTGCGCAAGAGAGCGATGCATTGTTTCCAACAGCTCTATATCTTTTTGCTTAGGCTTGGTTTCGAACATGGCTAACTGACCACCATCAGCACCACAAGCTGAAGCAAGTTTTTCTGCACAACAATAGCGTTGACGGCCTTTTGCCAAAATAAAAGAAAACTCTCGGTCGGTAATCCGACGAAAAAGAGGGAGGTCTTTATTTATGAGCTGCTCTTGCAGAGCTACGGTCGCCGTTGAGATAACCACTTTTCTATTGTTATGTACAGCCACGGGGATGGCAGCCATTAGATAGGAGAGCGACTTACCAATTCCAGTCCCTGCTTCTGCAACCAGTATTCGGTTAGATTTGTGGTACTGACCGCACAGCGTTTTTGCAATCTCTGCAACAAGGTAGTTTTGTGCTCTTCTAGGTACAAAGTTATCAAGTTGATCTTGCAGGTTTTGATAGCTATTACGAATCGATTTTTGAATGTTACTGGTCAGCATACGGGCCTCAAATGCGTTGGAGGCGAATAGTAGCACACATCACTAGTTGTACAGTAGTTCACAAAACGGAATGCTTTTATGAGGAATGTAGATCTTCTTCACAAAAAAATATTGAACCTTATCTAAATGAAATTAATTTCATTATATGAAAAATATAAAACTCCAAATATGATATTTGTATGGTTTTTTATTCTATATATTGTGTTTTTTAGTATTTGTTTTGGTTTTAAAATCTCATTGTTAATGGTTTTATAAATTATGAAAAATCAAGAGGATTGATTAGATGTTCGTCGAATAAATAAAGATAAACTTTTCAAGCTATTGTTTTTAAATGTTATTTTTGTTTTTTTACATTGGTATTTAGAAAATTTGACAGCCAGAATAATCTTTTGCACTCTTAGCTCCAGATTTTGAGAAGGCGCTGTATAACGTTTTGTTAACGCTCTATCTCAAACATATAAAAAAAGGGAACCGGACAAGGATATCCCGAACTAAGAAAAGGCAGTGGATTAATTATGAAAAAAACTCTATTAGCACTAGCTGTAGTTGCGTCTGCAACTTCAGTGAACGCAGCTGAAGTATTCAAATCTGAAGAAGGTTCTGTAGATTTCTACGGTCAGCTACGTCCAACTCTTCTATTCCTAGACAGCACAGACCACACTGCAGAGCTAAACACTAGCTCTTCTCGTATGGGTGTAAATGGTGTTTACGTTGTAAACGACAACCTAAAAGTTCTAGGTGAAGTTGAAATCGGTGTTGCTCTAGGTGACAACTACGGTGCAGGTGCTGATTCAAGCGAGCGTACTGATGACTCAGTATACGTACGCCGTCACATCTTTGGCTTCGACATGGGCGATATGGGTACACTTCGTTTTGGTAAAGAAGGTACTTGGGCTGATGACATCTACGGAGCTGATTACTCATACTTCTTCGGTGGTTCTGCACTTCTTTACGGACACGCGTGGAACAACTCTTCTCAAATTAAATACGCTTACGAAAATGACGCATTCTGGCTAAAAGCTGGTTACGCGCTAGGTGAGAAAGATCAAAACGAAGAAATCCGCGAAGTATTCGTAGGTAAGTCTTTCAATGACCTATCTGTACACGCTGGCGTTCTTTCTTCTGAGAACAAGATTGCTTCTAAAGGTAACAACACTGAGAACCTATCTTTCGAAGTAACTGCTGAATACGCTCTAGATGAGCACACTCTAGGTGCTACGTACTACTACAACGAAAATGAAGACAAAGCAGCTAACGAGACTATCGATTCTCACGGTATCTCTCTAGCAGGCATGTTCGCTGTAGCTCCTAAAACAACACTTTACTCTGGCTACGAGCTAGTAATGTCATCTTCTGACAAATCTGGCAAGAAAGATGGCGACCAATCTAAGTTTTACGCTGGCGTTGAATACAAGTTCTCTAAATGGGCTCGCGTATTCGCAGAAGCGGGTTACAATTTTGATGGTGATAAGCTAGAAGCTGGTAAAACAACTGCAGAAACTGATTCTAAAACTGACTTCGGTGTTGGTGCACGTTTCTACTGGTAATCAATACCCAGTTTGATATTGTAAGACCCAGCTATATGCTGGGTCTTTTACTATGAAGATAAGGATGAAAAACTCTATGCAGTTATCATTAAAAGTGGCAATGGCGTTGTCTATTCTTGCCAGTACAAACCTTTATGCTGCAACGACTTTAGTGGTTCCAGAAGACGTGAAGTTACTGGCCGTCAATATGGAGAAGCCAAAACTTGAGGGGGGACTTTTCTCTAGTGAGAAGACAATTGAGATCCCCGACGGAACTAACCAAATTGTCTTCAAATATCAACCTGCTTTTGAAACAAACGAAAACCTTAAGACAGTTTACAGTGACGTGATCATCGCTAAGTTTGATGTTGAAAATGAAAAACTAAAGTTTGAACTACCAGAGTTTAAAACTCTTCGTCAAGCGCAAAACAACATCTCACCTTTAGATTGGCAACTGCTGGACACCAAAGGTCAACCTATTGCTTTGGTCGAAGATGTATTAGAGTCAGATGGTGTTCAAATTGGTCGTAATTACCCTCAAGAATCTCGTAACTACAATATTGCTGGCGGTATCGCGAGTGTTGCCGTTAGTTATGTAACTGTGAATCAGCATCAACAATCAGTAAGTGATATCGAGCCTCGAGTTGAGAGTAGTGATACCCGTTCAACAGTCGCATCGAACGACAGCCCAATGGTTGATGTATTAAAGACGATGTACCAGAAAGCGTCTCCGGCGGAAAAAGAGGCATTTAAAAACTGGCTTGCTGAGCAGTAATCCCTTAGTTCATTAGATAGGGCTTAACTGAAAAAGTACGAATCTAAAAAGCAGGCTTTAAGCCTGCTTTTATCTTTTCTGCCTATTAGAGAGAGATTTCTCTCCATTCACCAGGCATTAGGTCTTTAAGGACGATATCACCCATCGAATGACGAATGAGGCGCAAAGTAGGGAAGCCAATGTGCGCAGTCATGCGACGCACCTGACGATTTCTTCCTTCAATAATGGTAATGGCTAACCAAGTGGTAGGGATATTTGCGCGAAAACGAACAGGAGGGGTTCTATCCCAGACTTGTGGTTCTGGAATCACTTCAACTTCGGCTGGTAGAGTCATACCATCTTTTAGCTCTACTCCCTTTCTCAATTTTTCAAGATCTTGCTCCTGAGGAGCGCCATCAACTTGAACCCAATAAGTCTTCGGCGATTTTGACTTTGGCTGCGTTAGCTTCGCCTGCAAGATGCCATCGTTAGTGAGTACCATCAAACCTTCGCTGTCTCGGTCCAATCGGCCAGCCGCATAGACATCTTTGATTGGGATATAGTCCGCTAACGTTTTGCGACCATCGCCATCGGTAAATTGACTGAGCGTATCGTAAGGCTTATTGAAAATAATGACTTTACGATCTTTGGGGGCCACTTTTGGCTTTTGGCTTTTTGTTGGGCGATTAGGGCGACGGTCTTGCTGAGTACGAGTCTTCGAGCCATTGCGAGCTCCTGAGTGTTTAAAATGGCCCGTTTGGGATTGATTGCGACCGCGACCTTTTTCATGACCTGTACGAGATGACATGTTAACTACCCTGCAAAAATGTAAATGAACTGTGTTTGAAAGTTTTAAGTTTTCTCATGATCGGATATGATTTGCGCGCCTAAAACTAACAAACGCGCACAGAATGATAGACTAATTCGTGTTATTTGTTTAATTATATCAGTGCACTCATGGATTCAGAGCTTAGAGCTTCAAACTACAACAAAGAGTGCGAACCGCATGTGGCGTTAGTGAGGAGACATGTACTGCTAACGTGCAGCAATGCGTCAATTAAACCAACTCAGACGCTGAGTTGATCAGCCAACAAGTTGATTAAAAAATAGGGAAATTTCATGCCTACAGAAAAACCTACAATTATCTACACCATCACTGATGAAGCGCCGGCGCTAGCAACTTATTCATTACTACCAATCATTCAATCATTCACAGCATCGTCTGGCATCAATGTAGATACTCGTGATATTTCACTAGCAGGTCGAATTATCGCTAACTTCCCAGAGCATCTAAAAGAAGAACAGCGCATTGGCGATGCGTTAACTGAGCTTGGTGAACTGGCTCAAACTCCAGAAGCAAATATCATCAAGCTGCCTAACATTTCTGCTTCAGTTCCTCAGCTTAAAGCGGCGATTAAAGAGCTTCAGGTGAAAGGTTACGATTTACCAAACTACCCAGAAGAACCGAGCACGTACGAAGAGAAAGCGATTAAAGCGGCTTACGACAAAATCAAAGGTAGTGCGGTTAACCCAGTACTTCGTGAAGGTAACTCAGACCGTCGTGCTCCAACTTCGGTTAAGAACTACGCGAAGAAAAATCCACATTCGATGGGTGCGTGGTCATCAGAATCTAAGTCTCATGTTGCGAGCATGTCAGACAATGACTTCTTTGGTAGCGAAAAGTCTACGACTATCTCTGGCGCAACAGAGGTCAAAATCGAGTTCGTCGGTAATGACGGTACAGTTAAAGAGCTTAAGCCGGCTTTCCCATTACTAGATAAAGAAGTCATTGACACTTCAGTCATGAAGAAGAAGGCGCTGGTTGAATTTTTCGAGAAAGAGATTGCTGAAGCGAAAGCACAAGACGTGCTGTTGTCTCTTCATATGAAAGCGACGATGATGAAGGTTTCTGACCCAGTCATTTTCGGCCATGCAGTAAAAGTTTACTACAAAGACGTTTTCGATAAATACGGTAAGCTGTTTGAAGAACTGGGCGTTGATGTAAACAATGGCATTGGTGATGTTTACTCGAAAATTGAGTCTCTACCTGAAGCACAAAAAGCAGAAATTGAAGCGGCAATTCAAGCGGTTTACCAAACTCAACCAGAGCTTGCGATGGTTGACTCTGATCGTGGTATCACAAACTTACATGTACCAAGCGACATCATTGTAGATGCTTCTATGCCAGCAATGCTTCGCTCTTCTGGTCAAATGTGGGGACCAGATGGTAAACAAAAAGACACCAAAGCGATGATACCAGATCGTAGCTACGCAGGTATTTACCAAGCGGTGATTGATTTCTGTAAAGAGCACGGCGCATTTGACCCGACCACTATGGGTAGCGTGCCTAACGTTGGCTTAATGGCTCAAAAGGCAGAAGAGTATGGTTCTCACGACAAGACATTTATTCTAGACGCAGCGGGTACTGTTCGCGTTGTTGATACTGCGGGTAACGTATTGTTAGAGCAAGCGGTTGAAGAAGGCGATATCTTCCGTATGTGTCAGGTGAAGGACGCACCAATCCAAGATTGGGTTAAGCTAGCAGTGACTCGCGCACGTGCAACAGGTGTTCCAGCCGTATTCTGGCTAGACGAAAACCGTGCGCACGATGCTGAACTCATTAAGAAAGTAAATACCTACTTACCAGAGCACGATACTGACGGTCTAGAGATTAAGATCCTATCTCCTGTTGATGCTTGTAAGTACTCGCTAGAGCGTATGAAAGCGGGTCTGGATACTATCTCTGTAACAGGTAACGTTCTTCGTGACTACCTAACAGACCTGTTCCCAATTCTAGAGTTAGGCACGTCAGCTAAGATGCTATCTATCGTTCCATTGATGAATGGCGGTGGTCTATTTGAAACAGGTGCTGGTGGTTCTGCTCCTAAGCATGTTCAACAAGTAGAAAAAGAGAATCACCTTCGTTGGGATTCTTTAGGTGAGTTCTTAGCACTAGCTGCATCCCTAGAACATCTAAGTGTGGTGGCAAACAACCCGAAAGCGCAAGTTTTGGCGGATACGCTAGACAAAGCGACTGGTGAGTTTTTAGATACCAACAAGTCTCCGTCACGTAAAGTGGGCGAATTAGATAACCGAGGTAGTCATTTCTACCTCGCACTTTACTGGGCGAAAGCACTTGCCGAGCAAACAGACGATGCTGATCTCGCTGCTGAGTTTGCACCGATTGCGAAAGCGTTGTCAGAGCATGAAGAAAAAATCGTCGCTGAGCTAAACAACGCACAGGGTGTGAAAGGAGAACTGGGCGGTTACTATCTGCTAGATGATGCATTGGTTTCTAAGTTGATGCGCCCAAGCGAAACCTTTAACGCGATCATTAACAAGTAAAATAGATGAAAAGAGCACGTCGCTTTCGGCGTGTTTCTTCTTTTATCAATACTTTGTATGTGGTCTATCTGTATTTCATAAGCTACAAATAGTAAGAAACCCGCTATCTTGGCGGGTTTATTTTTCTCTTCAGAACATCAAAATGACGTTTCGAGAGCAATATTTTTATTTTTCGACAGCGCTCTAATTATTTGGCTTGACCTTCAAGAGGCACGACGCTACTCGCGTGACAGCCTTTGGGACCTTTTTCAATCTCGTATGAGACTTGTTGGCCTGCTTTCAGTGTACGATAACCGTCCATCTGGATAGTTGAGTAGTGGGCAAAGATATCTCCCTCTTCTTCATCTGAACAAATAAACCCAAATCCTTTGGCATTGTTAAACCACTTTACTGTACCTGTAGCCATGCTTTTACATCCCTCATGCATTTTTTACTGAGTTGTTACAACAACCAAGTTATACCTTTAACTTGGTACTACTATTGTCAGCGAACGCTAACAAACATCTAGTCAATGAGAAATCACATTCACCAAGCTGCTTAAAAACAAATGGATTTAAAATGACGATTTATGCATCAACACTTTCCACTGTAGTCAATGAATCCCGACAGTCAATAGCATTAAGCAACAAACAGAAACATAATTGAAAACAAATCACTTTTGAGATTAACAAATTTGCAAACAGTTTTTCGTATATACGCGGAAGTTTGGTCAATTAGCCTGCAAAGTAGTATTCACTGGAAAAACCATACTGTTCGTGTTGCTTATGATAGATGAATCCTCTAACTGAATAAAAAATGAAGTTTTCGTGATAATTACCCCATTCTCAGTTAGGAAGTGTGATCTCGGTAGAAGACTGAGAGATGTTTCGCAATAGCTCGGAGGGGGTAAAAAGAAAGTTATTTTATAAGTAAAAATGTGTAACTTATCGACAAGCATCTTTTATTTGCGCCCCCTCAAGACCTGCATTAGTCTCTATATTAGGTAGCAACTTTTATCGATCAAAGATCGAATTCGGTGCCATATCTCACTACACCGCGCTGCACGCTTGTGGTAGATTGTTTTTATAGGTCGAAAACATCAACCCTTTGATACGATATCTTTGAATTGCCATGAGTAAAAATTTTGAATGGGTCACTCCGGACTCTGATCTTCTGGAGCGAGAAAGTACGAAAGTTCAGCCACCTAAGCTGTACAACGTTGTACTAAATAATGATGACTATACACCTATGGATTTCGTCATAGAGGTACTTGAGCGTTTCTTTTCACATGACATTGATAAAGCGACTCAGATCATGCTCAAGATTCACTATGAAGGAAAGGCAATCTGTGGCACATACAGTGCAGAAATTGCCGAAACAAAAGTAGCGCAAGTTACGATGTACGCAAGGGAAAATGAACATCCGCTACTTTGCACTATGGAGCAAGCGTAAACAAAGAAGACTTGCTCGAACAACCCAAGTTGTTTTTTCGGGAGGTACTTATGCTAAATAAAGAACTAGAGTCAAGCCTTAACGGTGCATTTGCTCGGGCGCGAGATAAACGCCACGAGTTTATGACTGTCGAACACCTCCTACTTGCATTATTGGAAAATGATGCAGCTAAGGAAGCCCTTTTAGCTTGTAAAGCGGATCTTGACGCTTTACGTAACGAACTCGATATATTCATCGATCAAACTACGCCTCTTATCCCAGACAGTGATGAGACGCGTGAAACCCAGCCGACTTTGAGTTTTCAACGTGTGCTACAACGCGCCGTCTTTCATGTACAGTCGTCTGGCCGCAACGAAGTAACAGGTGCAAACGTGCTTGTGGCGATCTTCAGTGAGCAAGAGTCGCATGCCGCCTACCTACTGAAGAAAAACGACATCTCCCGATTAGATATTGTTAACTTTATCTCCCATGGTATTACTAAAGCGTCAGGTGCAAGCGAAGACCCATCATCAGATTCGTTCAGTTCAGAGAGTGTCGAAGAGCCGAATTCTGAAGAACGTTTGGAAAGCTTTGCGACTAACCTTAATCAGGTCGCTAAAGATGGCAATATCGATCCACTGATTGGTCGCGATAAAGAGCTAGAGCGCACTATTCAAGTACTTTGCCGCCGCCGCAAGAATAACCCATTATTAGTGGGTGAAGCCGGGGTAGGTAAAACAGCCATCGCAGAAGGTCTTGCTTGGCGAATTGTAGAAGGGCAGGTCCCGGAAGTTATTCAAAACAGCGTGATTTACTCATTGGATATTGGTTCTCTATTGGCTGGTACTAAGTACCGTGGTGATTTTGAAAAACGCTTCAAGGCGATTTTGAAACAGCTTGAAAAAGAAGAAGATGCAATTTTGTTCATCGATGAGATACACACAATCATCGGTGCGGGTGCGGCTTCTGGTGGTCAAGTTGATGCCGCAAACCTTATCAAACCTCTACTAAGTAGCGGTAAGTTGCGTTGTATCGGCTCGACTACATACCAAGAATACAGCAACATTTTCGAGAAAGAGCGTGCGTTGTCCCGTCGCTTCCAAAAGATTGACGTTGTAGAACCTTCTCTGGATGACACAACTAAAATCTTGATGGGCTTGAAGCCGAAGTACGAAGCACATCATGAAGTACGTTACACCAATAAAGCACTGCGTGCCGCGGTAGAACTTTCGGCGAAATACATCAATGAACGTCATTTACCAGATAAAGCCATTGATGTCATTGATGAAGCTGGCGCTCGCAGTCGTCTTGCTCCTGCAAGCCGCCGTAAGAAAACTGTTGGTGTTGCCGATATCGAAGCGATGGTTGCCAAGATGGCACGAATCCCAGAGAAGTCGGTTTCTTCTTCAGATAAAGACATCTTGAAGAACCTAGATAGCAAGATGAAGATGTTGGTATTTGGTCAAGATAATGCGATTGATGCATTATCCGAAGCGATCAAGCTGACACGTGCAGGTTTGGGCGTGGATAACAAACCAGTTGGTTCATTCTTGTTTGCTGGCCCTACTGGGGTGGGTAAAACAGAGGTGACGGTGCAGCTATCTAAGCTTCTAGGGATCGAGCTACTTCGTTTTGATATGTCGGAATATGGTGAGCGTCACTCCGTGAGTCGCTTAATTGGTGCACCTCCTGGTTATGTCGGTTACGACCAAGGTGGTTTGCTGACAGACGCTGTTATCAAGCACCCACATTCAGTCGTATTGCTTGATGAGATTGAGAAAGCGCATCCAGATATCTTTAATTTGCTATTGCAAGTGATGGATAATGGTACGCTAACGGACAACAACGGTCGTAAAGCAGACTTCCGTAATGTCATCCTCGTTATGACAACCAACGCGGGTGTGGCTGAAACTGAGAAGAAATCAATTGGTTTGATTCAGCAAGACAACAGTCACGATGCGATGGCGGAAATTAAGAAGGTATTCACTCCTGAGTTCCGTAACCGTCTTGATAACATCATCTGGTTTAACAGCCTTGATGAAAGCGTTATCCATCAAGTTGTTGATAAGTTTATTGTTGAACTGCAGGTGCAACTTGATGCTCGTGGCGTATCAATGGAGGTATCGCAAGATGCACGCCATTGGTTAGCGAATAAAGGTTATGATAAGGCGATGGGTGCTCGCCCAATGGGACGTGTTATCCAAGAGCAACTTAAGAAACCTTTGGCTAATGAATTGTTGTTTGGCTCTCTAGTCGACGGCGGCACTGTGAAAGTAACGCTAGTAAACGACACACTTAAATTTGAATATTTGAGTGAGAAAGAGGCTGCGATGCATTAATTGCCCCGTAAGGGAAGTAAAAGCGCACGATTTTATCGCGCGCTTTTTGTTTGTCTGAACCTACTCGGAAGTAAAAATCATGCAATAAAAAACGGAGCAGTTTGCTCCGTTTTTTATTTGCATCCGAAAATCAGAGATTAACGAGCGCGGAAGACGATGCGGCCTTTTGACAGGTCGTATGGAGTCATCTCTACAGTTACTTTGTCACCCGTTAGGATACGGATGTAGTTCTTACGCATCTTGCCAGAGATGTGAGCAGTCACAACGTGACCGTTTTCAAGTTCAACACGGAACATAGTGTTTGGTAGAGTGTCAAGGACTGTGCCTTGCATCTCGATTACGTCTTCTTTAGCCATTTAATCCTCTTTAGAAATTAGGCAATATTAGCGGGCTATATTCTGCCGCTAAATAGTAATTATGTAAAGTTGAGGCGTATTCTACCCTCGCCAACGCTGATTTACTAGCCTTTGGTGGCGTTGAAAGCGTGTTTTGTAGCTCATTGCTGGGCACTCATCAATCTGATAACCCAAATAAAGCCACTGTTGTTTGTTTTCTTGGCAGTATTTTATTTGATAGAGCACTGCCAAAGTGCCAAGAGATAACGGGTAGTCAGGGTCAAAAAAAGTATAAAATGCACTCGAACATTGAGTCATTACATCCGTTACCGCAATGGCAAGTAATTGATTTGACTCATCGTAAATATGTAAAAACAAAGTAGTCAGCCAGCTGGTCTGGGCAAACCGAGAAAATTCATCACGCTTTGGTGGGTACATAGTGCCGTTTTTGTGTCGTTTGGCAATGTAACGACTGTAAAGCGCAAACCATTCCTCATCCATTTCGGGTTTCATTTCCCAACGTAAAGGCTGTGCTTTACTGAGCAGCCTCTTCTGGCTTTTTGATAGCGTCACATCCGGAATCGAGACTCGAATTGGCTGGCAAGCATTACAATGCTCACAGTGCGGTTTATATATGGTATCTCCGCTACGACGAAAGCCGTTGGCCATCAGCAGTTGATAGTTTTCTTCAGTATGCAGCCCTGCATCAAGTGCCACCGCCACACGCTCTTGCCGTTCAGGCAAGTAACTGCAAGGGTGATTATTCGTTAATCCAATTCGAATATGTTGTATATCCGTACTCATACTGAATCCTGCAAAACTTGGGGCTTATAGGTATCAAATAGTGTTTGTTTTTCTCTTAAAGATAGTAGTTTTTGCATAAACTCGTTACGCTCTAGTTCAAATGCGCCAAGTGATGCCAAGTGCGAGTTCATAACCTGACAATCGATTAATTGACCTTGCTTTGACGCCAAATGGTTGCATAAGTACCACAATGCAATTTTAGATGCGTTATCTTTTAGGCTAAACATCGACTCTCCGCAAAAAAGTTGACCAACGCAGATGCCATATAGTCCCCCAATGAGCTCGTTGTCATGCCATACTTCTACAGAGTGACAGTGACCAAGTTTAGCTAACTCAATGTAAGACGCTTGCATTTCCTCGTTGAGCCAAGTTTCCTCTGCAGGACGTGTTGATGAACATAGTCTAATCACTTCTTCTGTCGCGAAATTGAGCGTTACTTTATAGTTATGTTTACGCTGAAATTTTTTGAGACTTTTAGACGGTTTAAACGCTAAGGGATCAAAAACAGCGCGTGGGGAAGGGCTCCACCATAGAATAGGTTCTCCAGGACCATACCAAGGGAAAATGCCTTGATAGTAACCATTGAGGATTCTCATGGGATCTAAGTCACCGCCAAAAGCAAGCAAACCATTGGGATCGCTGAGTGCTTTATACGGAGAGGGAAAGTTGAACGTATCATCGAGTTCAGTTAAATAAATAGCCATAAGAAGTCGTTACCAACATTAGAGTCAGAGGAGTTTATGATGACCTGGTCAAGAAATATTGTGAAAGTATGGCTTTGGATCATACTGTTTTTCCCACTTGCCGCCAACGCAGCATATGAAAGAAATGTTGCCAAGCCGGTAAATGAAGTGGTGTATGGGAAGATTGACTCTGTCCGTTATATTACTCAGCAAGAGGTCGTTCAATCGAAAAATAATGGTTGGAAAACGCTACTTGGTGCCACAATAGGCGGTTTAGTCGGCAATCAATTTGGTGGTGGTACTGGACGAGAAGTTGCGACGGCAGTGGGTGCACTTGCAGGTGCAGCGGTTGCACAAAATCAAAGTAATTACCAATACACGGTTGAATATAAGTTAGTTGAGCTACTCATCAAAGTGAAGGGCGACAAGCTGATTAATGTTATCCAAGATGTTGATAAAAATATGCTATTTAGTCGAGGGGATGAAGTTCGTATCTTATATTTTGATGATGGAGTCAGGGTTGATATCGCTTATTAATCCTACGTTATTTTAACCTAAGGTAGCCTAACCAGGCATGCACAGTAGGGCTGGCTTATCGTCAAATAAAGTCGAAATAGCTTGCTGTTTCGTCGCGCCTCTTTCGCTCTTATTTACATCGCTGGCAATGCCTTTAATTCTGCATCTTTAGGCTACTTGAGTATATTCATAAATTAGCGCCGATTTGCTCTGGTTTTGTCGTGTTTTTTTGGGTTAGTCTGAATTCACGAAGAATTGTTTAGCTCTCATAAAAAATCGTATGTTGAGGGCACAAAGGATTATCAACTTTTAATGGAAAGCCTAACGTTACAACCTATCAATAAAATTCAAGGGGAAGTGAACCTTCCTGGCTCTAAAAGCGTTTCTAATCGAGCTCTTTTACTTGCTGCTCTTGCTAAAGGCAGAACTCGCCTTACTAACCTCCTCGACAGTGATGATATCCGTCATATGCTGAATGCGCTGACTAAACTCGGCGTTCAATACCAACTTTCCGAAGATAAAACAGAATGTCTCGTTGAAGGCCTTGGGCGTCCGTTTTCTGTCTCAGAACCGGTAGAGTTATTTCTCGGTAATGCTGGCACTGCTATGCGACCATTAGCTGCGGCTCTTTGTCTTGGAGAAGGGGAGTATGTACTGACGGGCGAACCTCGTATGAAAGAGCGTCCAATTGGTCACCTTGTCACGGCACTGAAAGATGCTGGTGCGAAGGTTGAGTACATGGAGAACGAGAACTTTCCGCCTCTCAAAATAGTCGGTACTGGCCTAAAAGCAGGTACAGTTTCTATCGATGGATCCATTTCAAGTCAGTTCTTGACCGCTTTCTTAATGTCTGCGCCATTGGCTGAAGGTGAAATTCGCATCAACATCGAAGGCGAGTTGGTTTCTAAGCCTTATATCGATATCACCCTGCATATCATGAAGCAGTTTGGGGTCGATGTGATCAACAACGACTATCAAGAGTTTGTGATTCCTGCCGGTCAGCAATACATCGCTCCAGGTGATTTCTTGGTTGAAGGTGACGCGTCTTCTGCTTCTTACTTCTTAGCGGCGGCAGCCATCAAAGGCGGAGAAGTTAAAGTCACGGGTATCGGTAAAAACAGCATTCAAGGTGATATTCAATTTGCTGATGCGCTTGAAAAAATGGGTGCAGAAATTGAATGGGGTGATGACTACGTAATTTCACGTGTTGGTCAATTGAAAGGCATCGATATGGATTACAACCATATCCCTGATGCAGCAATGACCATCGCGACAACAGCGTTATTTGCCGAAGGCACTACTGCTATTCGTAACGTTTATAACTGGCGTGTAAAAGAAACAGACCGTTTGTCAGCTATGGCGACGGAATTACGTAAAGTGGGTGCGGAAGTGGAAGAAGGGGAAGACTACATCATTGTCAAACCTGTCTCTCAGTTAAAGCATGCTGCGATTGATACTTACGATGATCATCGAATGGCGATGTGTTTTTCGCTGGTGGCACTTAGTGATACGCCTGTGACGATTAACGATCCAAAGTGTACGTCGAAAACGTTCCCTGACTACTTCGACAAACTTAAGGCTTTAAGCTGCTAAATATTCTGACCTGAAACAGGAAAGCCAGAGTGAATAACACTCTGGCTTTTTTGTTTTCCGCTACTATTTAACCAGCGTAAATTCCTTGGAAAGGTGATGCGCTAAGTATTTGAACATATTGAATACTGCAGTCGTATTTGAAGTTGGTAAACCTTTGTCATCAAGGAAGTATTCACCTTTAAAAACTAAAACACCTTCTTTTTCTTCTACGCTTGTTGCTCGCATCCCTTCGATGTAATCATCGTGTTCTTGGATGATTTGGTTAGCGATCAAAAGAAGGTCGAACTCTTCGATAAACGTTCTATCAGACATACTTTTTCTACCATTCATTTCAGTTGAGAACGCTGAGTATACCTACAACTAAAATGGGTTTGCATGATTAATTCAGTCAATCGTTCACTTAGCCTAAACAGATCAATTTTTAGAGTGTAAGTATGATTAGTTGGAGGATATGGAAGAGCCACTGAACGAAACTATTTTGTGATGGGTAACAAAATTTATTGCATTGGATTAGCGGATGCTAAGTTTGCCTGTTTAGATATGCCGCTCAATACCTTTCAGAACCCTGTCTCTTTGAAGTATAAAGACGATGAATTGTCAACCAATCGGATCTGAATTTACAAAAAAGCAGTTGATCTTCTTTTCATCTCGCACAATAAGTAAAAAAAGAAGCAATGAAATAGAACATTATGCGGGTGGCCTTTAAACAAGGTTTCTACCCGCATTATTATGAAGGACGTTAGAGTCAGTTATGGGTAAATCACTCGTTATAGTGGAGTCACCAGCCAAGGCAAAGACGATAAATAAGTACCTTGGTAAAGACTTTATTGTTAAGTCTAGTGTTGGTCATGTGCGTGATCTGCCTACGGCCGGTCAAAGCACTGGTGAGAAAAAAGCCGCAGCCATCTCAACAAAAGGGATGAGTCCGGAAGAGAAAGCGCGCGTTAAAAAAGAGAAAGACCGCAAAGCGTTGATCAAAAAAATGGGGATTAACCCATATCATGACTGGGAAGCGAATTACCAAATCCTTCCAGGCAAAGAAAAAGTTGTCAACGAACTACAAAAACTCGCCAAAGACGCAGATTGCGTTTATCTCGCAACCGACTTGGACCGCGAAGGGGAAGCAATCGCATGGCACCTTCGTGAGATCATCGGTGGCGATGAAGAGCGATACAAACGTGTAGTTTTTAACGAAATTACGAAAAACGCGATCCAACAAGCTTTCCAAACACCTGGAGAGCTGAACATGGATGGTGTTAATGCCCAACAAGCGCGTCGCTTCATGGACCGTGTCGTTGGTTTTATGGTTTCACCTTTACTTTGGAAGAAAGTGGCTCGTGGTTTATCTGCTGGTCGCGTGCAGTCTGTTGCGGTGAAACTATTAGTTGAGCGTGAGCGTGAGATTAACGCGTTTGTACCAGAAGAATTCTGGGATATTCATGCGAATACGAAAACGAAAGACAAAGCGGACTTTAAACTACTTGTTGCTCAGAAAGATGGTTCTGCGTTTAAGCCAGTTAATGAGGCAGAAACCAAAGCAGCGATGTCTGTACTTGAGAATGCAAGTTATGAAGTATGTAAGCGTGAAGATCGCCCTACAAAGAGCAAGCCTTCAGCACCTTACATCACCTCTACGCTTCAACAGGCAGCAAGTACACGTCTGGGCTACGGCGTGAAAAAGACCATGATGCTAGCTCAGCGCCTCTATGAGGCCGGTTACATCACTTATATGCGTACGGACTCGACTAACCTAAGTGCCGAGGCTGTGGACGCTGTACGTGACTTTATTGGTTCTGAATTTGGTGATAAGTACTTACCAGCGAAACCGCTGACGTATGGCAGTAAAGAAGGGGCACAGGAAGCGCACGAAGCGATCCGTCCTTCAAATGTGGGTGTTAAAGCGGAAGACCTGCAAGGTGTCGATGCTGATGCGCACAAACTTTACGCTTTGATTTGGAATCAGTTTGTCGCGTGTCAAATGACGCCAGCAGAATACGATTCAACAACCATCAGCGTAAAAGCAGCAGAATACACGCTTAAAGCGAAAGGCCGTATCCTTAAATTTGACGGTTGGACTCGTGTACAACGTCCAATGGGCAAAAACGAGGATACAATCCTTCCTGCGGTACAACTTGGCGATAAGCTAAGCTTAGAGTCACTTGACCCTAAACAGCACTTTACAAAGCCACCTGCGCGCTACACTGAAGCAGCACTGGTTAAAGAGCTGGAAAAACGAGGTATTGGTCGTCCTTCGACTTATGCATCGATCATTTCTACGATTCAAGATCGTGGTTACGTAAAAGTTGATCAGCGTCGTTTCTACGCCGAAAAAATGGGCGAAATTGTTACCGACCGCCTTGATGACAGCTTTAACGATTTAATGAACTACGACTTCACCGCCCGCATGGAACAGAAACTGGACCAAATCGCTGAAGGTGAAGTGAACTGGAAAGCAGTGCTAGATAACTTCTTTGCTGATTTCACTGGCGATCTTGAAAAAGCGGAATTGGATGAGTCAGAAGGCGGTATGAAGCTAAACCATATCGTCATGACGGATATCGAATGTCCGACGTGTGGGCGCCCAATGGGTATCCGCACCGCTTCGACAGGTGTGTTCTTAGGCTGTTCAGGTTACGCGTTACCACCTAAAGAGCGTTGTAAGACAACCATCAACTTGGGTGATGAAGAAGGCATTATTAACGTTTTAGAAGAAGACGTTGAAACGGCCGCGCTTCGTGCTAAAAAGCGTTGTCCGATCTGTGAAACGGCGATGGATGCATACCTGATTGATGACAAGCGTAAGATGCATGTTTGTGGTAATAACCCGAACTGTGAAGGCTACCTTGTTGAATACGGTGAGTTCAAAGTCAAAGGCTATGATGGTCCAGTTGTTGAATGTGACAAATGTGGCTCTGATATGGTGCTTAAGAACGGTCGCTTTGGTAAATACATGGACTGTACGAGTGAAACGTGTAAGAACACTCGTAAGATTCTGAAGAATGGCGAAGTCGCGCCACCGAAAGAAGATCCTGTTCATTTCCCCGAGTTGCCTTGTGAAAACTCAGATGCGTATTTCGTACTTCGTGATGGTGCTTCAGGTCTATTTATGGCGGCAAGCAACTTCCCGAAATCTCGTGAGACACGAGCTCCTTTGGTTGCGGAACTGGCACGTTTTGAAGAGCGTTTGCCTGAGAAGTTCAAATACCTAGCGACAGCGCCGCAAGAAGATCCTGATGGTCGTCCTGCAGTCGTACGCTTTAGTCGCAAAACAAAAGAGAACTACGTTCGTTCGGAAGAGAACGGCAAACCATCTGGTTGGACAGCGCTCTTTGTTGAAGGTAAGTGGGAAGTCACAGATAAGCGTAAAAAAGCGAAAGCATAAAAATTCACCATTAAAGTAATGTAAAAAGGCAGCGATATCGCTGCCTTTTTTGCGTAGGGGCCGACAGTTTTCTCCTGCGTATTCTTCCTCTAATCGACCTTTCCTTACTTTAACAAGCACCATTGTCGCTAGAAAACACCAGAGTCACGATTTATTGGTAGCGAACGTACTTTTTATGTAAAAAACATTCGTCGTAACTTTCATTTTGCGTTCATATATTTGTTATATATTAAGCTCAAAAAGTCGGTCGTGTAGTGAATCCGTTCGTAAATTGTTTTCATAATGTAATCGTTTGCTTTTGCATGTGTGATCTAGATATCGTCTTGAGTAAGCAAGAACTGTATGGAACACAGAATGGCGTATTAAAAATTGTAATTTAGAACCTGCTTAGATAATTTATTACAAAAATTAGTGCAACTGTGTGCATTTTGCGTCGAAAAATAAGAAAAGAGTGGACGTTGCATACTGGAAGTGCCGTAGCTTTTTTATCGTGTTGTAAGAGTTCAAAGAAACTCCTGATACGGTTACTAAATGTATTCGCTTGACTCCCCGAGTATGACTCATTCAAGCGAGTACCAAATCCAAGCTATAACGATATGGAGAACAACAAATGGCTGGTGTTTTGGGAATGATTCTTGCTGGCGGTGAAGGCTCTCGTTTGAGACCTTTAACAGAATCTCGTAGTAAACCTTCGGTACCGTTTGGTGGTAGCTATCGATTGATCGATTTTGCTCTAAACAATTTTGTAAATGCGGATTTAATGCGCATTTACGTCCTCACCCAATTTAAATCTCAATCTTTGTTCCATCATTTAAAAAAGGGCTGGAACATTAATGGCATCACTGACCGCTTTATCGATCCTATTCCTGCTCAAATGCGCACTGGTAAGCGTTGGTACGAAGGAACGGCGGACGCGATCTATCAAAACCTCCGTTTTATGGAACTAGAGGAACCGGATCAAGTTTGTATTTTTGGTTCTGACCATATCTATAAGATGGATATCAAACAAATGCTGAACTTCCATTCAGAAAAGCAGGCTTCTCTGACGGTATCTGCATTGCGTATGCCACTAAAAGAGGCGTCTCAATTTGGGGTTATCGAAGTGGACAGTGAAGGTCGCATGATAGGCTTTGAAGAGAAACCAGCAAACCCGAAGTCAATTCCTGGCGATCCTGATTACGCTTTAGTTTCAATGGGTAACTACGTTTTTGAGGCTCAGGTGTTATTCTCTGAGTTGGTTGAAGATGCGGATAATGAAGCTTCATCACATGATTTTGGGAAGGACATTATTCCTAAGATGTTCCCTCGAGGTGACGTGTTCGTGTATGACTTCAGTACTAACAAAATCAGCGGTGAAAGAGAAGAGGTGTACTGGCGTGACGTGGGAACCATTGATGCGTACTGGGAAGCGCACATGGATCTGCTAGAAAAAGACGCACCGTTTTCACTATATAACCGTAAATGGCCGCTGCATACTTATTATCCTCCATTGCCGCCAGCGACATTTACAGACTCTGATAATGGCCGTGTTCAGATCATCGACAGTTTGGTATGTAATGGCAGTTACGTCAGAGGCTCAAGAATAGAAAAGTCGGTGCTTGGGTTCCGCAGTAATATTGCATCTGCTTGCGATATCAGCGAATGTATCCTTCTTGGTGACGTGAAAATTGGCGAAGGCTGTGTTTTACGTCGTGTGATTGTCGATAAGGATGCCGATATTGCTCCTGGTACTCAGATTGGTGTGAATCTTCAAGAAGATAAAAAACACTTCCACGTGTCTGAGGAGGGCATTGTTGTTATTCCGAAAGGAGCTCGAGTTGGCTACTAACAACTTATCTATTCTGTTTGTAGCTTCTGAGGTTGAAGGTCTCATTAAAAGTGGTGGCTTGGCAGACGTTGCCAAGGCACTACCGGAAGCCCTTCAAAACCTACAGCAAGAGGTAAGAATTACCATCCCTGCGTACAGCAGTATTGATAAGCTCGCTGACGCAGAAGTTGTATTAGAAACAGAACTAACATCATGGCCGCATACGGAGTATCGAGTTCTGCGGCTCATGCTAGGTCAAAATCCTGTTTATCTGATTGATTGTCAGCCGTATTTCAATCGACCATCGATGTATGCGGAGAACAACCAAGCGTATACCGATAACGGTGAGCGCTTTGCGTTTTTTAGTTGCAGCGTGTTTAGACATGTTGCCGAAGCTTGCTTTTCAGCCAGATATCATACACGCGAACGATTGGCACACTGGTCTTGTTCCATTTTTGCTCAAGCACAGGTATGGCAATGATCCGTTTTTTGCTCATACTAAAAGTGTCATTTCTATACATAATGCGGTTTTTAAAGGCGTATTTAGTTATGAAGACGTGCAGTGCTTGCCAGAGTTTCATTGTCGAAACGTTCCCGATGCTGCGGTGAGTGCAACGCATATTACTATGCTTAAAGCTGGTGTAATGAATGCCGATAAGATAAACGCGGTCAGCCCTACGTACGCAGAGGAACTCAAAACAGAGCTTGGCAGTCATGGAATGGCTTGGGAGTTTCAGCAACGCGCGCAGGACTTAGTTGGTATTTTGAACGGTTGTGATTACAGTGCTTGGAACCCGGAAACGGATACTTACTTGCCAGTTAATTACTGCGCTGACCAACAAAGTATGACGCAAGGCAAGAAAGCGTGTAAACAAGCATTACAACTGCGGCTAAATTTGCCTGAAAAAGATGTAGCCATGTTCGGTATGGTTTGTCGGTTGACCCAGCAAAAAGGTGTGCATTACTTGTTGCCTGCTTTGGCCGATTTTTTGAAGCACGATGTTCAACTAGTTGTCGTTGGGACCGGAGACCCTGTACTAGCCGCTCAGCTAGAAGAGGTTGCTGCACAGTTTTCTAGTAAATTTGTCTTCGTAGAAGCTTATGATAATGAACTTGCGCATATCGTTGAAGCGGGTTCTGATTTCTTTCTGATGCCTTCTGAGTTTGAACCATGTGGTTTAAACCAAATCTATAGTATGGCTTATGGGACATTGCCGATAGTACGTGGTGTCGGTGGTCTAAAAGACAGCGTCAACGATTATGATGTGAACCCTTCTGAAGCGACGGGGTTTGTTTTTTTCGAACCGACACCGCAGGCATTGTTGTTAACGATGCTAAGGGCACTGTTGCTCTATGCTCAAAACGAACCTGAAGTGAATAAAGTACAGTTGCACGCGATGCAACAAGATTTTTGTTGGCAAAAGGCCGCAGAAGCTTATTTGCAACTTTACAATTCGGCGTTAAATTAACTTAAAATTGTAACGAAAGGCACCGAATGAGGTGCCTTTATTATCTTGAGTAAGGGGAGTGTGGTAGGATGGCTTTTTACTCAATAGCACGACCTTTTTGATACTTGAATATGACCCAGCCGCTACTTTTTCATAAAACCTATTTGCACCCTACTAGTCATGAGTGGGTTGTATTTGTGCATGGTGCTGGCGGTAGCTCTTCTATCTGGTTCAAGCAAATCAAAGCTTACAAGCAACACTTTAACTTATTGCTGATCGATTTAAGAGGTCATGGAAAGTCAAATCAGTTACTTAAAGAGCTCATTGCCAGCCGTTATACCTTTACGGAAGTTACCCAAGATATTTTGAAAGTATTGGATCATTTAAAGATCCAATCCGCTCATTTTGTCGGTATGTCACTTGGTACCATTATTGTTCGAAACCTTGCTGAATTATCAGCAGAGCGCGTGCGTTCAATGGTACTCGGTGGCGCTGTCACAAGGCTCAATACTCGTTCTCAAATATTGGTTAAATTAGGTAATTTTTGTAAGCATATCCTGCCGTACATGTGGCTCTACAAACTTTTTGCGTACATTGTTATGCCACAGAGAAGCCAGCGAGAGTCTCGCCATCTTTTTATTCGTGAGGCCAAGAAGCTTTGCCAAAAAGAATTTAAACGTTGGTTTATTCTTGCTGCTGATGTAAACCCTTTAATGAAGTATTTTAAAGATCGAGAGTTACCCATTCCCACACTCTATTTAATGGGCGACAGAGATTACATGTTTATTAAGCCTGTTAAAGAAATGGTTGCGGCGCATAAGCTTAGTGTTTTACGAGAGATCCCCAACTGTGGTCATGTTTGTAATGTTGAGCGCCCTGAAGATTTCAATCAACATTCCATCGAATTTATTAAGCAGCAAACGGTTTCTGCTTAGCGCTGAATAAATCGATTGAGTAGGAGTAGGGGAGTTATTAAGGCTCCCCTATTTGATGTCCACATTGCCAACAAGCACCAAACTGCCCCTCGTTTACCTCATGGCACTTCGGGCACTGCCAATCTTGATACTCATTTCCATCGGATTGTTTGCGGTAGGCTTGTACTATTCCTTCTGCTTTTACTTGTTGTTTGGCGTCAAAAAGCCAGACATAAGGATCGGTATCATCACTAAACGGCAGCTCTCCTTTTAAACCGAAAATACCTTCTCCGCGGACTTCACAGTAGACTTGCTCGGTTTTCAATAATTCGCACACGATATGCGCTTCTGCTGGGTTTTTAGCAATGAATATTTTCATTAAACACGTCCACTTACTAATTATGAGTTTTGCTGACTCGGTGTTGGCCTTACTTTATTCATAACCCATTTAGTGATGATTGGAAACAGCCCCAGTAACGCAAAAGAGGCCAATACCGCAGGTGAAATAATGCCTGACAGGCTTTCAATTGTTGCTAACTGAGTACCGGCGTTTAAGTAAACTGCAGTGCCTGGCAACATACCTACTTGGCTAGTAAGGTAAAATCGACCTACAGACATTGGCGTTAAGCCCATCAACAAGTTGATAAGAAAGAAAGGGAATACCGGAATGAGACGCAAGGAAAATAGATAAAATGCACCATCTTTTTCGACACCTTGATTAATTGCGATTAACTTATTGCCAAACTTGTTTTGTACCCAGTCACGCAGCAAATATCGGCTGCTTAAAAATGCTAGTGTTGCACCCATAGTACTGGCGAAAGAAACCAGTAATAAGCTCGTCCAAAAACCAAATAGAGCCGCACCAAGTAATGTAACCACAGCTGCCCCAGGAATAGAAAAAGCGGTAATTGCAATGTAGGCAAAAAAGTAAATAGCTGCCGAAAAAACAAAGTTCTGATCGATGTATGTGGTCAGCGCTTCTTGTTGGGCTTTTGCATTTTCCAACGTTAAATACTGACTAAAGTTAACGCCTAAAAAGATAATGATCGCGACCAGGATTAGGCCTAATATCAGTTTCTTATTCATATTTATGATTCCAATTTGGGATATATGTAATAAGACAGAAGGAAAGTCGAAAAAATTTCACAAAAAAACCGCAGATTAGACTGCGGTTTTACAAGATAGTTTTTAAGGCCGACTTTTATTGGAGGCCGTTCATCAACTCATCTCGGCGAGCTTGAGGTACAACGCTCCAATGAGTACCGTTAATAGCCCCTTCTAGTGCCCATAACAGCTCAATGTTGACGGTTGCAGAGTGCGTATCTCTTATCGCTTTATAAGCGTTAAGTGCACCTTCCTCTTCCAGTTTTTCTACTGACTCAATGCCTGCTTTTTTCAGCATGCGTTCAGTCGCCAGTCGTAAGTTAGGCAAATCTTTTAAGCGATTAGGCTTTGTAGTTGCTTGCTGTTCTTTTTCAAGCTTTGCCTTTTTCAACGATTGGTTAGCTACTTCGATTAAGCGTTCGCTAGACTCCCATAAATCGTTGGAAATTGCGTAGTACTTAGTAACGACTGGGAAGCCACGTTTCTTATAAACGTAAGGCTTTAGCCCTTGTTTCTCGAAGTCAGATGAAGTTTGTTGGTCTGCTCTTATATGAAGCTGATTATTTACAACTAGTGCAAACATTGTTTCATCAGCGAATAGTCCGAAGCCACCAAACATTGAGCGCGACTTGATATTACCAAGTGCCTCAAATAGCTTCATAGAGTCTTTGAGTATCGGTTTATCCATGTTTTGTTATCTCGGTGTAATTAATATTACGCCACCAAAAGTCAGGTCCGAGAGAGTAGCAAACATGCGCAAAAGCAATGTCATTACAGGGTAAAGTCATCGCTTGCACACTTGCCATCGGTAACCCCGCTACCTTCCATATAGTACTATGGTTCAGGCCGGAGGCTTTGCGTCCCACCCTTTCGAATGGTTTGCCCTGTGCGTGACAGAATGAGCATACTTCGTATATTGAATTAACATCACGTTTTACCCGTAAAAGTGTGATTCTGGTTCAATAAAAAGTGTCGACAAGCGCATATTTGTGCATATTTGAGAATAAGGCGGGATGATCTCGAGGTTGTGAGGGAGTGTGATTTACCTACATATAAAACAGAGACTTAGAGATTCGAGATTTTTTGTCTAACAAACCTAAGTCAGGAAAAAGTTATTTAGAGATAAAAAATAAGCGCCCTTTTAGAGCGCTTATTTGACATCGTTATATTTGGCGAATTTTAGTTCATTTTCTTCACGGTGTTTCGAATTACAAGCTCAGGTTGCATTTCGAAAATTCGCTTTTCGTGTTCTTTATCTTTGATTCGCTCAAGTAGGATCTCGAACGCATTTTTACCCACACGACGTTTAGGTTGGTGGATAGTTGTTAACGGTGGAGAGAAGTATTCCGCAAGCTCGATGTTGTCGTAGCCGATCACTGAAATATCATCAGGAACTTTGATACCGTTTTGTTGTAGGCGGCTCATTAGGCCCAGAGCCATTGTGTCGTTAAAACAGAATACCGCTGTCGGACGTTTGTCCATTGCTGTAATTTTATCTGCGACTAATACGGCCGTATCACATTCAAAGTTACCTTCAAGGATCCAGTCCTCATTTACAGTTAGGTTCGCTTCGCTCATCGCGCGACGGAAACCTGCAATGCGCTCTTGGCAAGCAAGTTTTTCAAAATGACCGCTTAGACAAGCAATATCAGTATGGCCATTGTCGATCAGATGTTTGGTTGCGATGTAGCCACCTTCTTCTGAGTTATCCATGATCTTGTCCGCTTGTGAGCTTTCTGGACCCCAATCCATGACCACTTTAGGGATGTCGGCATGACGGTCAAGCATCTCTTTAAGCTCTTCGGTTAAGTCAGAACACATCACTAGGATGCCATCAACACGTTTTTCAGCCAGCATACGGATGTAATCGCGTTGTTTTTCGTAAATCCCACCCGTATTACACAGAATCAGAGTGTAGCCTTGGCGGTAACAGTAGCTCTCAACCCCGTCAATCACTTCTGAGAAGAATAGGTTGGTTGACTGCGTTACTAACATGCCAATCGTACGAGTTGAGTTGCACTTTAGGCTGCGTGCAACCGCACTTGGCGCGTAATTCAACTCGTCCACGGCTTTCATTACTTTTTCTTGCGTTGCTTCTGCAACGAAACGCGTTTTATTGATAACGTGCGAAACTGTCGTAGTGGAAACGCCGGCTAAGCGAGCAACGTCTTTTATAGTGGCCATAAATGGTGTCCTGTATCGAGCTACTGAAATATGTCGTGTTGGATGTACCTGATGCTCTAATGGTTTTACACCCAGCAATCTAAGGTTGGCGCTAAGTGTTTCGGCAGCGGTTGGTCCAAGTACGACAAAAGGGTACGTAGCAGCATCGGTCGATGAATTTTATCTTTTTTCTTATCTGATGAGAAATTGCCATCAACCTGTTAAAAAACACAAAAACCGCTATATTTCAGCGGTTTACATATAAATCATATTTAATCGTTTGCGCTCACATTTTAGCCCTATGTGGACTGACTAGCAATGTTTTCAGCAAGAGATTTGTGTATTTGAAGTCACATTTTGACTGCTAAATAACCAAGCGTCTTTGAGCTAAGTTAAGGCAAACGAATAATATACCCAACTTATTTACATTCAGTTATTTCAGGTATACAGGAAGCCCGATAGGCGGGCTCCTTAAAAATAGGCGGCAATTATTCACCAAGAAGGTAAGCGCTGTCTAGTTTACAAAATGCAACTAATAGTTTCGCGACGCTCGAGTAGAACCCAAATTCGTCGAATTGTTTACATTTGTCTGCAAACCGAGGTAACCAAGACATTAACTGTTTCTGGATAAAGTCGTTTTGTTTAACGAAGGCTTCTTCCATGTGTTTTTCTTGCTCAAGTTCGTTTGAGCGGATAATCATGTTGCCGAGAAAGTCGAGTTCAACGGCTAAGTGGTCCGCAGGCTCTTTTAGATTTTCATCTACTTGAACGCCAAATTCTGCCATCAACTTTTCCATTTCCTCGGCTGGCTTGTCATTCAGCAAACCTGATTCACCGATGTACATCGATGCGTAAGGAAGAGCGCCGTATTTTTCTGTCTTCAAAAACAGTTCACAAAAGTCAGCAGCAAGCTCCAATTGAGCGTCTTCACGATCTTGCAATCGGTTTAGCGCATCAACGAGGCTATCAACGGCTGGTTTCAGCGACTCATTTTCACCTAAACCTGCTAGAAAACTGCGAATTTCAACACTGTGGTAGGCTTCCAGCTCTTTCTCTGTTAGCTCTTTTGCGAACAAGCTCGAAAACCACCAGTAAATTTCAGCGCGTTTTTCATTAAAAGCTTTCACTTCTTGCATTTTGGGCTCCTGAATGATGCTTTAAGTTGTGCATCACAAAGTCAATTAGGGATATCCCCTAAGTGTAATCAATTAAAATGAATAGCAGTAACTATAATTATTATGTTTTATGGTCAAAAATTAACGTTTATTAATAGCGATGGGTAAGCTTGTTTTGAATCAATAAAAACGCTAAATCTTGCTTTTTAATGTATCTATGACTAGAAATGTTACTAGTTATGAATAGAATACGTCTTGGATAATAAGAAGACAGAAAAGTGGTGTAAATGAGCTATCACGTATTAGTCGTAGAAGATGATGTTGTAACTCGTAGTAAGCTTGCGGGATATTTCCAAAATGAGGGTTACCAAGTCAGCGAAGCAGAGAGTGGCGCAGAAATGCGTGAGGTCCTGCAAGCGGGCGATGTAGACCTGATCATGCTGGATATCAACCTGCCGGGTGAAGACGGCCTGATGCTTACTCGTGAATTACGTAGCCAATCGGATATTGGTATCATATTAGTAACAGGACGCACGGATAGCATTGATAAAATCGTAGGCCTAGAAATGGGCGCTGACGATTATGTGACAAAACCTTTTGAACTGAGGGAATTGTTGGTTCGCGTTAAAAACTTGCTGTGGCGTATTTCAGCAGCGCGTAGCGGTAGCGCGAAAGCGAACGAAACCAGTGAAGAACATATTGTACGTTTTGGAGAGTGGACATTCGACATTCAACGTCGTGCGCTGAGCCGTAACGGCGAACCCGTAAAATTGACCAAAGCGGAATACGAACTTTTGGTGGCATTATCGTCTTACCCTAACCAGGTGTTAAGTCGCGAGCGTATTTTGAATATGATCAGCCACCGAGTTGATGCTCCCAATGATCGTACTATCGATGTTCTTATTCGACGTATGCGCGCAAAAATGGAGTTTGATCCAAAGAACCCACAAATTTTTGTGACGGTGCACGGCGAAGGCTATATGTTTGCTGGTGATTAAACTGAATAAACCTAAGTCTTAAAAAGAAAAAGGAGAGCTTCGGCTCTCCTTTTTTGTGGTTTCAAGATAGTACTACTTTGCTTCAACCATTGGTGTTTGGCCGACAGTATCACGCAACCTTTGCCAAATACTGCCCAAGTACTCATGCCAATAAAGCTCCGTTTGTTCTAAGTAACGGGCTTTAGGTGAGTATTTATCCCAAGGTTGACTGATTTCGCTAATAGCCAAGAAGTTGGTCGGGGCTGGGGTTGGTTTAATGCCTGCTGCGTTGAACTCATACAATGCACGGCTCATGTGGCTCGCAGAAGTGACTAACACAATCTCCTTTTGTTGAACGAATGCAGCCGCTTGACGCGCCTCTTCCCACGTATCTTTCGCATCTTCTAATAAAATGATATCGGATTTCGCGACTCCCAACGCAAGGGCAACGTTCGCCATCATTCTCGCATGGCTAATTTCAGAACCGCCAGCATAGCCAGACAAAATTAATTTAGCACCTGGATACATTCTTAAAATACGAATGCCTTCAGTTAAGCGCATTAATGCTGCACGGCTTAACTGCGAGGTGGGTGGAATTTCGTCATCGATAACATGACCATTCCCTAGAACCATCACGTAGTCGATGGTGCCAGAAACTGGCAAAAAGGCTTTATGCTCTCGCTCTAATGGCATAAGAAGCTTGGTTGAAACAGGTTGGAAGGCAACAAGAAAAATGCCAACAAAAGAGAATAGAACAACGAAGCAGCCAGTTTTACGTTTTGTGGTAAAACTAATGAGAGCAAGACCCAACAAGCCTATCAGCAGCAATGCCGGAAGTGGCATAAGCAAGGCTGACACTACTTTTTTCAGCTCAAACATACATAAATAGTCCGAAAAAACATCAATTGATAATAAAAATGAGGGTACCCCTCTTTATTCCTGCTTTCCTTGTGCCAGAATAGCGGCACAATCCGTTATGATAACTCAGCAGAAGTGACAGAAGACCGCAATTTCGACGATATCGCCCACAAATTTGCAAAAAATATTTACGGCTCCGACAAAGGGGAGATCCGCCAAATCATTGTGTGGGAAGATTTTCTACAGATTCTAAGTGAATTAGATGCTGACCAGCAACCCCTAGAGGTGTTGGATGCTGGTGGTGGTTTGGCACAAATGTCGCAAAAGCTTGCTAAGCTCGGACATCGAATCGCTTTATGTGATCTATCTTCGGAAATGCTGCAGTTGGCTAAGCAGGATATTGAAAAAAACGGTTTGCTTGAGCAGTATCGCCTGATTCATTCGCCTGTCCAATCCATTGGTGAGCATATGGATGAACAGGTGGATCTTGTTATGTTTCACGCCGTCATGGAGTGGTTGGTCGATCCTAAGGCCGCACTTGAAACGGTACTAGAACAAGTAAAACCGGGAGGCATCGCATCAGTGATGTTCTATAACCACCATGGTTTAGTCTATAAAAACGTGGTTTGTGGCAACATTCCTCATATATTAGACGGCATGCCTCACCGAAAAAGATTTAAACTACAGCCGCAAAAAGGCTTAAAACCTGAAGAAGTCTACCAATGGATAGAAGATTCAGGCTTTAGTATTTGTGGCAAATCTGGTATCCGCTCATTTAGTGATTACATAGGCAATATGCAATACATGGGCGATTACGAGTTTGAAGATGTGTTGGCGCTAGAAAAACAACTTTGTCGACAAGAGCCATACCTCTCATTAGGCCGCTACATTCATGTGTGGGCTAAAAAGAACGATAAACAGGAATAACAATGAGTGAGATGACTCTCAATGCTGCAGAGCAACCAATCGATGAGTTGGTTGGCTGGGTTAAGCAGCACGATTTCTCGTTGAACCTGACCACAGAGCGATTGGCATTCTTGATAGCCATTGCCGTACTGAGTAATGAAAGGTTCGATGAAGAATTGGGTGAAGGTGAATTGCATGATGCGTTTGCCATCGTCACTCGATTATTTGATGAGACTGGCGAAGCATCCGCTTTTCGTGCTAACAACGCCATCAACGAGATGGTAAAGCAGCGCCTTATTAGCCGTTTTGTCAGTGAGATTACTGATGGAGCGAGCATTTACCGCTTGTCGCCTTTAGCGATAGGAATTACCGATTACTACGTGCGTCATCGTGAGTTCTCGAAACTGCGCCTTTCTATTCAACTGTCTATGGTGGCAGATGAAATGGCGAAAGCGATTGAGGCAGCACAAAAAGGTGGCACACCGGGCCACTGGAAGAAAAACGTATACGGAGTTTTAAAATATTCTGTAGGCGAAATCTTCGATCAAATCGATCTTAACCAACGTGTGATGGATGAGCAGCAGCAATCTGTAAAACAACAAATTGCCGACCTGCTAAATAAAGACTGGCGCGAAGCGATCAACAACTGTGAAGCGCTCCTATCAGAAACATCAAGCACGTTGCGTGAACTTCAAGATACGCTGCAAGCCGCCAGTGATGAACTGCAAACTCAGATCCTAGATATTCAAGAAATTGTGTACGGCGATCCTGAGCTAGAGTTCATCGAAGAAGCGTTGTTTGGTCTGCAAATGAAGCTGGATCGAATCACAAGCTGGGGCCAGCAAGCGATCGACCTTTGGATTGGTTACGACCGACATGTGCACAAGTTCATCCGTACTGCAATTGATATGGATAAGAACCGTGCGTTTAGCTCGCGTCTGCGTCAATCCGTCAAAGATTACTTCGATGCGCCTTGGTATCTGACTTATGCAGATGCGGAAAGGCTTTCTGACCTTCGTGATGAGGCTCTAGTACTGCGTGATGACGAGGTAACGGGTCAAGTTCCGATGGAAGTAGAATACGAAGAGTTTCAACAAGTCAATGATGAGTTGTCTGAACGAATTGGTGACATGCTAAAAGCGCATAAAGATCAAGGCACGCCAATCGACTTGAGTGTGGTATTGCGAGATTACCTTGCACAGCATCCTTACACTCATCATTTTGATTTAGCTCGCATTATCGTCGATCAAGCCGTACGTCTGGGGTATTCAGAATCGGATTACCAAGCGATTCAACCGGACTGGAAAGCAATCAACGAATTTGGGGCAAAGGTACAAGCGAATGTCATCGACCGATACTAATGAATACATGTCAGAGAATCTGGCAAAAGCAATCTCTAACCCTCTGTTCCCAGCGCTAGACAGCATGCTTCGGGCAGGGCGTCATATCTCAAGTGAAGATCTGGATAACCACGCGTTGTTGTCGGATTTCGAACTTGAGCTTTCTTCTTTCTACCAACGCTACAACACCGAATTGGTGAAAGCGCCAGAAGGTTTCTTCTACCTTCGTCCTCGTTCAACTTCTTTGATTGGCCGCAGTGTGCTTTCTGAGCTGGATATGCTGGTGGGTAAGGTACTGTGTTTCCTTTACCTAAGCCCTGAGCGTCTTGCGCACGAAGGTATCTTCACTAACCAAGAGCTGTACGACGAACTGCTTGCGCTAGCAGATGAAAACAAGCTGATGAAGCTGGTGACCAACCGTGCTACCGGTTCTGACCTTGATAAAGAAAAGCTGTTTGAAAAAGTACGTACGTCACTTCGTCGTCTGCGTCGTCTAGGCATGATCATCAACATTGGTGAGACCGGTAAATTCAGCATCAGTGAAGCGGTATTCCGCTTTGGTGCCGATGTACGTATTGGCGATGATATGCGTGAAGCGCAGCTACGTCTGATCCGTGATGGTGAAGCGGTAGTGCACACCAAGGAGCCAAGCCAAGGCAGCCTATTGTCTGAAGAAGATCAAGACGACCAAGCCCAAGAAGAAACAACAGAAGAGGGTGAAGCATGAGCATGATTGAACGCGGTAAATACCAATCGCTGACCATGGTCAACTGGAACGGCTTCTTTGCCCGTACGTTTGACATCGATGGTCTGGTCACCACACTATCAGGTGGTAACGGTGCAGGTAAATCAACCACAATGGCGGCGTTCATCACCGCATTGATTCCTGACCAAACGCTACTGCACTTCCGTAACACGACAGAAGCGGGCAGCAGCCAATCGTCTCGCGATAAAGGTTTATACGGTAAGCTGCAGCCGGGCGCATGTTATGCGGCGCTAGATGTGGTGAACTCACGTAACCAACGCCTACTGTTTGCAGTAAAACTGCAGCAAGTTGCGGGTCGTGATAAGAAAGTAGACATCAAACCGTTTGTTATTCAAGGCCTTCCAAGCCATGTAAAACCAACAGATATTTTGGTTGAAAGCGTATCTGCGACTCAAGCTCGTGTACGTCAAATCAACGAAGTAAAAGAATCGATCGCGGAATTTGAAGGTGTTCAATTCAAAGCCTTCTCTTCTATTGTTGATTACCATGCGCAGATGTTTGAATTCGGTGTTATTCCGAAGAAACTGCGCAACTCTGGTGACCGCTCTAAATTCTACCGTCTGATCGAAGCATCGCTTTACGGTGGTATTTCAAGTGCGATTACGCGCTCGCTACGTGACTACCTTCTGCCACAAAACGGTGGTGTGAAGAAAGCGTTCCAAGATATGGAATCGGCGCTGCGTGAAAACCGCATGACGCTAGAAGCGATCAAAACTACGCAAGCAGACCGTGACTTGTTCAAGCACTTGATTACAGAGTCGACCAACTACGTGGCAGCAGACTATATGCGCCATGCCAACGAGCGTCGTAAAAAACTAGAACAGACACTGTCTTTGCGTTCAGAGTTATTTGGTTCTCGCGAGACCTTGATTGAGCAAAACAACCTGCTTAACCGCGTTCAAGAAGAGCTGGAACTGCTGATCGAATCAGAATCTTCTTTAGAGCAAGACTACCAAGCGGCTTCGGATCACTTGCAACTGGTGCAAAACGCGCTGCGTCAGCAAGAGAAGATCGAACGCTACCAAGAAGATCTTGAAGAGCTGAGCGAGCGTCTTGAAGAACAAATGATGGTAGTGGAAGAAGCGCAAGAACGCGTGATGATGGCTGAAGAGCAAGCGACCGTTGCAGAAGAAGAGGTGGACAGCCTTAAGACGCAACTTGCTGATTACCAGCAAGCTCTTGACGTTCAGCAAACTCGCGCGCTTCAATACCAACAAGCCGTTCAAGCGCTGGAGAAAGCGAAGCAGCTACTTGGCGATGACAGCCTAACGGCAGAATCCGCACAAGCGTTAGTGGCGGAGCTTAAAAACAAAGAGTCAGAAAATACCAATACGTTGTTGTCTGTGAAACATAAGCTCGATATGTCATCAGCTGCGGCAGAGCAGTTTGATACTGCATTGAAGCTTGTACAGAGCATCGTTGGCCCTGTTGAGCGCAAAGAAGCCTCTGAGCACGCAAAATCGGCAATCGCTAAAGCTCGAGAATCACAGCAAATTGCACAAAACGAACAGCAATGGCGAGCACAACACCGTGATCTCGAACGCAGCCTTAACCAGCAGCGTCAAGCACGTGAACTGGTTGCTGAATACAAAAAGCAATATCACGTCGAGCTAACCGATGAAGTTACGTTTGAACAAGAACGTGAACGTCATGCGATGCAAATCGAATCACTAGAGATAGCTCAAGAGGAAGTTCGTGATCAGCGTGGTGAACAGCGCCGTCTAGAGCAAAACGCGGCGGCAGAAATCAGTAAGTTTGAAGCGATAGCGCCAGCTTGGATTGCGGCGAACGATGCGCTAGAGAAACTGAGAGAGCAGAGCGGGGCAGACCTTGAGGATCGCCATGCGGTAATGAACCACATGCAGGTTGTTCTTGAGCAAGAAAGGGAGCTGTCCTTAGCTAAAGATAAACTTGCTGAGCGTCGCAGTCAGCTTGACACTGAGATTGAACGTCTTGCTTCTCCTGGTGGTTCAAACGACCCTCGCCTGAAAGGTTTGGCTGATACTTTAGGCGGTGTATTACTGTCTGAGATCTACGATGACATCACGATTGATGATGCGCCTTACTTCAGTGCGATGTACGGTCCGGCTCGTCACGCTATCGTTGTTTCTGACCTGTCAGGTATCGAAGAGAAACTGGTAGAGCTAGACGACTGTCCAGAGGACTTGTACATCATTGAAGGTGACATCGATGCCTTTGATGACAGCTCGTTCGATGCAGAAGAGTTAGAGGGCGCGGTTTGTGTTCGCATGAACGATCGCCAAATGCGTTACTCTCGCTTGCCTGAGATCCCATTGTTTGGTCGTGCAGCACGTGAGCAGCGTCTTGAGTTGCTGCGTAACGAACGAGAAGAAGTGGTAGAGAAACACGCAAAAGCGGCGTTTGATTCTCAGAAAATGCAGCGTTTGTACCAAGCATTTAACCAATTTGTGTCTAACCATATTCAAGTTGCTTTTGACGCCGATCCAGAACAAGCACTCGCAACCATTCGTGATAAGCGTAACCAAATCGCTCGCGTGCTGGCGGATCTGGATGCAAAAGAGCAGCAGCAACGCTCTCAGCTTCAAACTAGTAAGCAAGCACTGTCTTCTCTGGACAAGTTATCATCACACATGGTGCTTGTTGAAGATGAATCATTGCAAGCGCGTTTTGATGAGCTAGAAGAGAAAATCGCTCAGCTTGCAGAGGCGAAAAACTTCTTAAACAACCATGCAAAAGCCGTCGCGCAACTAGAGAATATTGCGTCTGCGCTTGATGCTGACCCAGAGCAATTTGATGCACTAGAAGCAGAATACAAAGCGGCAGATGAACAGTTACAAGATCTTAAGAAGCAAATCTTTGCACTCTCGGATCTGGTTGAACGTCGTCACTACTTCGCTTACTCAGATTCAGTAGACCTATTGAACAAGAGCAGCGAACTGAGCGAGCAGCTAAAAGCGAAGTTGGTTCAAGCTGAACAGACTCGTACTCGTTCTCGTGAAGAGTTGAAGCAAGCACAAGGACAAATGAACCAATACAACCAAGTATTGGCGTCTTTGAAGAGTTCGCATCAAGCTAAGCAAGAAACCGTACAAGAGTTCAAACAAGAGCTGCAAGAGTATGGCGTAAATGCCGACGAAGGTGCGGAAGAGCGTGCAATGCGCCGTCGTGACGAGCTGCACGAACGCTTACATACTTCACGTAGTCGTAAGAGTGAATACGAGCGCACGATAACGTCGACCGAGCTTGAGATGAAAGGCTTAGCGAAACGTCTGAAGAAAGTGCAGAAAGAATACGCAGAGCTGCGCAAATTTGTCGTTGCAGCGAAAGCGGGTTGGTGTTCAGTACTTCGCTTAGCGCGTGAAAACGATGTTGAGCGTCGTCTACACAAACGTGAACTGGCGTATATGTCGGCAGATGAATTGCGTTCCATGTCGGATAAATCATTGGGTGCGCTGCGTCTTGCTGTTGCAAACAATGATGACTTGCGTGATGCACTCCGTTTGTCTGAAGACAACGCTCGCCCAGAGCGTAAAGTTCTGTTCTACATTGCGGTATACCAACACCTTCGTGAGCGTATTCGTCAGGATATCATCCGTACTGATGACCCAGTTGAAGCAATCGAAGAGATGGAAGTGGAACTGGCGCGTCTAACGGAAGAGCTAACGCAACGTGAAAACCGCCTAGCGATCAGCTCTGAGTCGGTAGCGAGCATCATCAAGAAGACGATTCAGCGTGAGCAAAACCGTATTCGTATGCTGAACCAAGGCTTGTCGAACATCTCGTTCGGTCAGGTCAAGGGCGTACGTCTAAACGTGAAAATTCGCGAAAGTCACGAAGTGCTACTGAACGGTCTAGCGACACAACAAGAGCAGCATAAAGATCTGTTCGAATCGACTCGCTTTACCTTCTCTGAAGCAATGGCGAAACTGTTCCAACGTGTGAACCCACATATCGATATGGGTCAACGTTCTCCTCAGGTTCTGGGTGAAGAGCTACTGGATTACCGTAACTACCTAGAGCTAAGTGTAGAAGTGAACCGTGGTACAGATGGCTGGCTACAGGCTGAGTCTGGCGCACTATCGACAGGTGAAGCGATCGGTACCGGTCAGTCAATCCTACTGATGGTAGTGCAAAGCTGGGAAGAAGAGTCTCGTCGTCTACGCAGCAAAGACATTGTGCCTTGTCGTTTACTCTTCTTGGATGAAGCAGCGCGTCTGGATGCGAAATCGATCGCGACATTGTTCGAATTGTGTGACCGTCTGGATATGCAACTTCTTATCGCGGCACCAGAAAACATCAGCCCAGAGAAAGGTACTACCTACAAGTTGGTGCGTAAGGTGTTTAAAGACCATGAGCACGTACACGTAGTTGGTCTACGTGGTTTTGGTCAAACAGATAAGCCTAAGACCGAAGCGCAAGAGATGATCGAAGAGTTTGAATCGTAAACTTCGAATCTAGCAAAACGCCCGCATTTATTGCGGGCGTTTTTGTATTTGTTAGAGGGAGGCTTCAAAGCGTATAAAATAAGCCGAGACTGTAGGACGACAGTCTCGGCTTATTAATAGAACTTAGCGGGGAGGCTAAGTTTTATTCCTCTGAAATGTCGTCTCTGATATCGATCATTTCAGCAAGCTCTTCAAGTGCTTGGACAGAAAGCTCAGACAAGCGTTGTAAATGCTGGTCTAAGCTCTCTTGTTCTTCAAGCTCTGGTTCATCGTTATCTGTTTCTTTTGTTAGCATTTCTCAACCTCTCAAGTTGAGTAAGGGGAGACCTCATCATACTCAAAAGTTAAAGGAGAAAAGAAACGATCTATGTTGATTCTGTTAGCTCGATCATTGATTCAAGTTATAGGTGAGATAGGTTTGTTTAATAAGATGAGTAGGTAGACGGTTTTGGAAACGGAAACAAAAAACGCCAGCAATCCGAACAATTACTGGCGAATGATATTGTGATTGGCGATTAGAACTGCGGTTTTACCCCAAACTGCTCTGCTGCGTAGGCGACACGTTCAATCGGCTTTGGATACTCGGCAGGTGTGCCGAGGCTCTCTATGTGTTTCAAACGAGGAAGCAAGCCTGCACCATTAGCGATTTGGATTGCTAAGCCAGGACGAGCGTTGAGCTCTAAAACCATAGGCCCTTCCTCTTTATCTAACACCATATCAGTGCCCATGTATCCCAACCCTGTCATCTCCCACGCACTAGACGCAAGCTCAAGCAAGCGCTCCCAGTGCGGGACTTGGAGGGTAGAAAGGTCTTTGCCGGTATCCGGATGGTGGGTGACTGGATGGTCGAATTGCACCGCTCGGATTGCTTTACCTGTGGCGATATCAATGCCCACGCCCACAGCGCCTTGGTGGAGGTTTGCTTTACCGTCCGACGCCGCCGTAGAACAGCGCATCATTGCCATAACAGGGTAGCCTTTAAATACGATGATTCGAACATCAGGCACGCCTTCATAACTGAAGCCATCGAAACAATCATCAAACTTAATCAGGTTCTCAACGACTGCGACGTCGTTTTTACCACCAAGAGAGAAAAGGCCTGCAAGCGCATTACTGATATGACGTTCAACTTCGTCCTTACCAATTGTAGAGCCGGAAGGTTTGGTATAGACCCCATCTTTATGCGAGGTAATAACCAAAATACCCTTACCACCACTACCTTGAGCGGGTTTGATAACAAAACCAGGCCAATCTTGCACCATCTTATGGATGGTCTTTACTTCTGCTTGGTTATGAATAACGCCGATCAGGGCAGGGACTGTCGCCCCTGCTGCCTGCGCAATGATTTTAGTCTTGAGCTTGTCATCAACTAATGGGTATTTAGAACGATCATTGTAACGGCCGATATAACTGTGGTTACGTTTGTTCATTCCCATAATGCCTTTATGGCGAAGCTTAGCTGGCGAAGTAAAACTTTCGAACATCGTTTAGTCCTCCGCTAGTGGTTTGAAACGACGTAACTCAGTTAGACGGTAACCTGTGTAAGTACCTAGCAATAGAATACCGGCCAGAACAATCAACTGTAGACCAATGAAATTAAAGGTTAGGTGCTGAATGTATGAGTTCGTCATCGCTAAGTAAACCAATACTGCGGTGAGCAGTGAGCCCCCACCTTGCAGAGCGACTTCTTTCGCGCCTTCTTCTTCCCATAGGATAGACATACGTTCAATTGTCCAAGACAAGATGATCATCGGGAAGAACGTAATTGTTAAGCCTTCCGTTAAGCCCATCTTAAATGCGACTACTGTGAACACCGAAATGATCATAATAACGGTAATAATGACCGCTGATATCCGTGCTACAAGCAGTAAGTTCAACCTCGATAAGTAACTTCGAATAATCAAGCCTGTGCCAACGATTAGTAAGAAACCGACAATACCCGTTAATAGCTGGGTTTGAACAAACGCAACAGCAATCAGTACTGGCATGAAAGTACCGGATGTTTTCAGACCGATAATCACACGCAAGAACACCACGATAAGGGCACCGATAGGGATCAGCATGATAGTCTTAAACATCGCTTGTTCTTCAAGAGGCAAGCTATGAATTGAAATATTCAGAAGCCCATCAGCTTCTATCTTGTTGTTCGTCGCTTGCTGTGGAGTCATTTCTTGCTTGATCATTGAGAAATGAACTTGGCTATTTTTACCACCAACAAGATCAAGCAGGGATACATTCGACTCATCCCAAACTAATAAGTTTGGTTTCACGGCTTTCTGTTCGGAATTTGGTGAGAACAGTACCCAATCTTTACCTGACCAAACCTGAACCATTGGTTGAATGGTTTGGCGTCGACGGCCATCTTCTAGTTCGATAACACCGACAGTTTTGCTCTGTATACCTGCGGTAAGCAAAATATTATGTAGTGCATCAGTACGGCTGAAGTCATTCAGTAGTAGCGATGAGTTTTGACTGTCTGGGTCATTAAGCGCTTTGATGAGTTCACGAGTAAAGGTCACATTGTCGGCAGAACGACTCATCGCACGCTCAACAAGGGCATTTGCCGCCGCAGCTTGTGGCGCTGATAGAGTTGGTGGCGTAATGTCTTCAGTTGGTGGTAGAGGCGTAACTTTAGCCTGAGGGTCCACTAAGAACTGCGCTTTGTAGTAAATGGTTTGAGGACCTTTGGCCTGACGAATTGACCACTCGGCACGACGTCCAGAATCAGAATTAATGTAGGAAACGCCATAACCAGAAGAGGAAGCGGATTCACCGATAAGCGTATAACCACTTTGTGTATGAGGTGCTGCGAGTGAAGCTTTGACTTCATTGCCGTTAGCATTGAACTCAATACGTGCCTCTACATCCCATACCTGACGAGTTTCGCCTGGTGTCCAAGGCACGCCGTAGTTTTCATGTCTGAAAACACTCAAAGCAATGCCCGCAATCACCAATAAGATGATTGAAAGGTAAAACGGTATTTTTGACGTCATAATCTACCTTATTATTTTTTATCTTCGTCCGTTTGGATATAGGTACGACTTACATCGACAAGTGCGATGTCGCGCATAAATTCTCTACCCAGTAAAATAGGATGGTTCATATGCGAGCGATCTGCCAACGTAAATTGCGCTTTTTCATGAATTTTTCCAACGCGCACCCAAAGTTCTACTACAGCGCGACGTTCTAGTTCTTCACTGGTAACTTGGCGAATTTTTACGTAACGAATGACAGGCGCTTCAATCCAAGTATTTTTTTCTTTCTTCGGATTTACTGGTATCTGCCAGGTGGAATCGAACCCAGTTTTTGCCGTTTCTTTCGAACTCTTCAATATCAACTGCATTTAAAGATGAGGTTGCGGCACCGGTGTCGACACGTGCATCAAAAGTCTGCTTAATGGAGTCAATAGTGACCTTTTCAATTGAGCCAAGGACAATATCATGAGTTGGTGTTGGTTCCACAGGAGCAGGAGATTGGACAATAATCGGCTCTTTTGGCTTTTTCACTTCTGCCATTGCTTCATCACGAAATGTCAGAAGTTCAACCTGTAGTTTATCGACTTGTTCTTCAAGGCTGTCGATATAGTCCGATTGGTTGCTGAGCTGAAGCTCTAAGTTAGTAATGCGATTATTGACATTCGCTTCTGAAGTTTGAATAGCCGCTAACGTTTCTTGGTGGTACTGTTCGCCTTTGGTTAGTGAGCATCCAGATAGTAAGGCGATGGCAACAATCGGGGTCAATCGTAATAACATTGAAAACCTTGGGATTGGATTAAGTTGTTTATTTTTTAGGAGTTTAGCTCATATCGATAAAGCCTCACAAGTAAGAATGTTTCTCTATTACTTATTGTTTGAGGAATAGTGATGAAAAGCTAAAAATCAAGGACATAAAAGCGCATCCTTATTTAGAGCGTGCTTATGTTTTGATGTAACAAATGGACTCGAAAAACAAACACGCTCAGTACGAGGAAAGAGGGTAATGTCTTAACTCGTAAAATGAGTTAAGACAATGTCAGGAATCTCAGCGAATTATGGTTTGCGAGCGACAAGAACCGCGCGGCGAGGGGCAGGGTAACCTTCTACAGTCTTGCTTGGGTCGTTCGGATCTAGATAGTCTGGCAGAGAGTTATGCGTCATCCAATCTGTGGTACGTTGTTCATCAACCGAAGTGACGTTTTCATCAACGATGCGTACATCTTCAAATCCTACCAACTCTAACCACACTTTCAGCGCTTTTGCTGAAGGGAAGAAATAGACATTGCGCATTTGTGCGTAACGAGAAGTTGGAACCAACACTGAATTCTCATCACCTTCAATCACTAGTGTTTCTAGTACGAGTTCACCACCGGACACTAATTGATCTTTTAGCTGCACCAAGTGATCCAGTGGAGAGCGACGGTGGTAAAGCACGCCCATGCTGAATACCGTGTCGAACGCTTCTAACTTAGGTAGTTGTTCAATACCCAACGGCAGTAGGTGCGCACGTTGGTCATCTCCCATGAGTTTACGAATTGCTTCGAACTGAATTAGGAACAGGTGAGATGGATCGATACCGACGGTTAAGCGTGCACCTTCACCCAGCATACGCCACATGTGGTAGCCGTTACCACAACCAACATCGAGTACGCTGCGGCTCTTTAATGGAGAAATATGCGGAAGCACGCGGTCCCATTTCCAATCACTGCGCCACTCAGTATCAATATGAATGCCGTGTACGTGGTATGGCCCTTTGCGCCACGGATGGAATGTACGAAGTAAGTTCTCTAATTTCTTCAGCTCACCTTCATGGAAAGGAGTGTCGTTGCTGATGGTCACTGAATTCTTGATGTCAATTTGATCCGGTGAGCCTTCTGGAATCTTGTTCAGTGCTTTCAACCAGCGACCAAAGTCACCGTGCTCTGCATTTTGCCAATCCGTTAGCTGTTGTGGTAGCACATTGAGCCAAGGTTGAAGACGTGTGTCTTGGGCAATCAATTGGTAGAAGTTTGCAAAGTTAAACATAGTTAGTTAATCGCTGAGTTGATGGTATTAAAATTATTAAATAACAGCCTAAATCGGCGTGATTCAGGGCATTTGTATGCAAGGTTTATTTAATTGCGAACATAGAGCCAAAGTTAAAGCATTGGAACCAAACATCGTAGCTAGAAAAGCCAATTTTAGCGAAACGCTCTTTATGCTCTTTCTTTGAATCTGGGCGCATTACGTTTTCTATCGCGCTGCGCTTTTGGCTGATTTCTAGTTCGCTATAACCATTTGCACGTTTAAAGTCGTGGTGAAGGTCAATTAATAGCTCGTTTGACACTTCATCTTCGAAGACGAATTTCTCCGACAAAATCAAAATTCCGCCTGGACGTAGACCCGCGTAGATTCGTTCAAGCAGGGCGTAACGATCGTCTGGAGAAAGAAATTGCAGAGTAAAGTTCAGTACGACAACCGATGCGTTTTCAATATCGATATTACGGATATCCGCTTCAACCACATCTACAGGAGTATCGCTTCGGTACGCGTTTACATGTAATTTGCAACGCTCAACCATTGCAGGTGAATTGTCGACCGCAATGATCTTACAGCCTTCTTGTTTGATATGGCGACGCATAGACAATGTTGCAGCACCCAAAGAACAGCCAAGGTCATAGATGTTTGAGTGGGGCTTTACAAAACGCTCTGCCAGCATACCGATTGCAGAAATAATATTGCTGTAACCCGGTACTGATCGTTGAATCATGTCAGGAAATACTTCCGCTACGCGTTCATCGAACGTGAAATCCCCAATTTTATCGATTGGAGCCGAAAAAATAGTATCTGGATTGCTCTTAGGGTTCATAACCAAGTCTCTGCATACAAGCCGCCTGAAAACGTCAGGCACCAAAAAAGGCGCGTATTTTATGGGAATTTCACGCCTCTGTCATGTGTTGCGTTAGAACATCTGCAACTGCGAGTTGCCATCGTTAGCCGGGAAAGATGCCAAGTCAGGAAGTGTTATACGCTTCTGTATGTCTTTATACAGATTGGCTGCCAACTCCGGCGCAATTATATTGTCCGCAGTATGGATCATGACATACGGCTGTTTACCTTCTGCAACCCATTGCGGCAACTTGCTGAGCCATGGTGTAAAAAACTCGTAATTTTGCTGTTCTTCTGGATGACCAATAAAGCGAATCAAAGGGTGTGAAGCGGTAGCAATGGCGTGGACTGGTACTCTTGGTTTTTTCATTTGCGCATCAATGATCGCTTCATTGTTTGGCTTAGCGGCAAAGACAGGGCGGCTATCCATAATAATGCGGTCAATGTTATTTTCTACTAACCATTGGTTAAGCGCTCGCTCTTCTTCATCTTTGGAGAAAAATGCCATATGACGAACCTCAACACCAAGAGGGAAGTTAGGTGGAAAGCTCGCACAGAACTTTTTCAATCGATCAAGGTGCTCAGGACCAAAAGCGGCTGGCAATTGAATTGTCCATTGCCCCACACGGTCATGCAACGGCTCCATGATTTTCATGAAGTCTCTCAGTTGTTCGCTGCAACCTCTTAGCATTTGCTCATGAGTGATGGCTTTAGGAAGTTTGAAAGTAAAGCGAAAATCATCGTGGGTTGCTGCTCTCCAGTTTTGCACCGTGTTGAGCGTCGGCGTGGCATAAAATGTCGTGTTGCCTTCTACGGTATGGAACACCTGTGCATACTTTTCTAAACGTTCAGCGGGCTTTGTTCCGCTGCCGTAAAAGCTTTGCTGCCATTGATTATGCGACCACATTGTCAATCCAAGTCGAAGAGGTAAGTTATCCATTATTCTTTACTGCTTGCTACTCGTGTGAATACTTTACGAGAGTTTTGCTGAAATAGGTAATTTCACGCTATAATCCCCACCAATTTTTTCGCTTTGGTGCGCTTTTGAACATTTGTTGTACTAAAAAGCACCAGTGAATGATAAAACACACGTAATTGTATGTTGAGTAGTCGATTTTCGTGGACATTCAGCGTATAACTGAATCTTTACTCTGCTTGGCAATGAGGCTGACAGAGCGTAGTTAACAACATTTGAGAGATTGGGAATTTCATTATGCGTACCCATTACTGTGGTCACCTGAACAAGTCCCTTGCAGGACAAACTGTAGAACTTTGCGGCTGGGTTAACCGTCGTCGTGATTTAGGCGGTCTTATTTTTATTGATATGCGAGATCGCGAAGGTATCGTTCAGGTAGTTGTTGATCCAGATATGGCGGATGCGTATGAAGTGGCTAACACACTTCGTAATGAATTCTGTATCAAACTAACGGGTGAAGTACGCGTTCGTCCAGAAAGCCAAGCAAACAAAGACATGGCAACAGGTGAAGTTGAGATCCTTGCGACAGGTCTTGAAATCATCAACCGCAGTGACGTTTTGCCTCTAGACTTCAACCAAAAGAACTCTGAAGAGCAACGTCTGAAGTACCGTTACTTAGACCTTCGTCGTCCAGAAATGAGTGACCGCATCAAGCTACGTGCTAAAGCATCTAGCTTTGTTCGTCGTTTCCTAGATGACAACGGCTTCCTAGATATCGAAACACCAGTACTAACGAAAGCGACACCAGAAGGTGCGCGTGACTACCTAGTACCTAGCCGTGTTCACAAAGGCAGCTTCTACGCGCTTCCTCAGTCTCCACAGCTATTCAAACAGCTTCTAATGATGTCTGGTTTTGACCGTTACTACCAAATCGTTAAGTGTTTCCGTGATGAAGACTTACGTGCTGACCGTCAGCCAGAATTCACTCAGATCGATATCGAAACGTCATTCATGACGGCTGACCAAGTACGTGAAGTGACGGAAAACATGGTTCGCGATATGTGGCAAGAGCTACTAAACGTAGACCTAGGTCAGTTCCCAGTAATGCCATTCAGCGAAGCGATTCGCCGTTTCGGTTCTGACAAGCCAGACCTACGTAACCCACTAGAGCTAGTAGACGTTGCTGACCTAGTGAAAGACGTTGAGTTCAAAGTATTCTCTGGCCCAGCAAACGACGAGAAAGGCCGCGTTGCCGTTATTCGCGTTCCAGGTGGTGCATCTTTGACTCGTAAGCAAATTGATGGCTACGGTGAATTCGTTGGTATCTACGGTGCGAAAGGTCTAGCTTGGATGAAGGTTAACGACCGTGCTGCAGGCATGGAAGGTATCCAATCTCCAGTAGCTAAATTCCTAAACGAAGACGTGATCAACGGCATCCTAGATCGCACTCAAGCGGAATCTGGCGATATCATCCTATTTGGCGCTGATAAAGCGGGCATCGTTGCAGAAGCTATGGGCGCACTGCGTCTGAAGCTAGGTAAAGATCTAGAGCTAACTGACGAATCAGCATGGGCTCCACTATGGGTTGTTGACTTCCCAATGTTCGAAGAAGATGACGAAGGCAACCTACACGCGATGCACCACCCATTCACGTCACCTCTAGGTGTGACTGCGGAAGAGTTAAAAGCGAACCCAGCTGCGGCAAACTCTAACGCTTACGATATGGTTCTAAATGGTTACGAAGTTGGCGGCGGTTCTGTTCGTATCCACAACGCAGATATGCAAGAAGCCGTATTTGATATTCTAGGCATCACACCTGAAGAGCAACAGCTTAAGTTCGGCTTCCTGCTTGATGCACTGAAATTCGGTACGCCTCCACACGCTGGTCTTGCATTCGGTCTTGACCGTCTAGTGATGCTGCTATGTGGTACTGAGAACATCCGTGATGTTATCGCGTTCCCTAAAACAACAGCAGCGGCGTGTCTACTAACAGACGCACCAAGCATTGCGAACCCAGCAGCGCTAGAAGAGCTAGCAATCGCAGTGACTGCAGCGAAAGAAAAAGACGCAGAATAAGCGCACAACATTTGAAGAAAACTCCCGCAACTGCGGGAGTTTTTGTTTAAATAAACCTAAGAAACTTCCAAAGCAATTTCCCAAGCAACGCTTTTTAGCTCATGTTTGCTATTAAGCGTCAAAATACATTAAAAGGTGAATTATGGCAGGTCATAGTAAATGGGCGAATATTCGTCACCGTAAAGCAGCGCAAGATGCGAAGCGCGGCAAAATCTTTACCAAATTAATCCGTGAAATCGTTGTTGCGGCAAAAGAGGGAGGCGGTGAGCCAGAAAATAACCCACGTTTGCGAGCTGCAATTGATAAAGCGTTGTCTAACAACATGACGCGTGACACTGTCAACCGCGCTGTCAGCCGAGGTGCTGGTGGTGAAGGCGATGACAATATGGAAACCGTAATCTATGAAGGTTATGGTCCGGGTGGCACTGCGGTCATGGTCGAATGTATGACGGATAACCGAAATCGCACAGTATCTGGCGTACGCCATGCGTTCTCGAAGTCAGGAGGCAATCTGGGTACGGATGGTAGTGTAAACTATCTTTTCGACAAGAAAGGCGTGATCTCATACGCCCCAGGTTTAGATGAAGATGCGGTGATGGAAGTGGCGTTAGAAAGTGGCGCTGATGACATCGAAACATCAGAAGATGGCTCGATTGATGTTTACACCGCGCCAAGCGATTTTGGACTCGTAAAAGATGCCCTTGATGCTGCAGGTTTTGAGGCGGAGAACGCCGAAGTGTCGCTTATCCCTTCAACGAAAGCAGAGCTGGATGTGGGCACTGCGCCAAAACTGCTTCGTTTGATTGACGCTTTAGAAGATCTGGACGATGTTCAGGAGGTTTATCACAACGGTGACATCTCTGACGACGTTGCAGCCTCTCTAGAGTAAACTCAATGTGCAGTGAGCGGTATTCGCTCCGAAATTAGAAAGTAATAATAAGAAATTGAGGTCGCATTCGGCCTCATTTTTAGGAACATTCATGTCAATTATTTTGGGCATTGACCCAGGTTCACGCATTACCGGTTATGGGGTCATTCGTCAAAATGGACGCCATTTGCAATACCTTGGTAGTGGCTGTATTCGTACTTCAGAAAAAGAACTTCCGGGCCGTCTTAAGCAGATTTACGCTGGCGTCACGGAAATCATTACTCAGTTTCAACCGGACGTATTTGCGATTGAACAAGTGTTTATGGCTAAAAATGCGGATTCAGCATTAAAGCTTGGCCAGGCTCGTGGCAGCGCAATTGTTGCTGCTGTGAATGCAGAGTTGCCGGTATACGAATACGCCGCGCGTCTTATTAAGCAAGCTGTAGTCGGTACTGGTGGTGCGGACAAAGCGCAAGTTCAGCATATGGTTCAGCAGATGCTTAAACTGCCCGCCAAGCCTCAAGCGGATGCAGCCGATGCTTTAGGTGTGGCGATTTGTCATGCCAATACGAACAAAACTCTCGTTGCCTTAGCGGGCAAAGCAACCAGTGCCAGAAAAGGGCGCTACCGATAAAATTAACTGGATGTCTATCCAGTTCTTTATTATCCTGTCGCAAATTCATTTCCAAAGAGTATTTATAGTGATTGGACGTCTTCGTGGCACACTGATTGAAAAACAACCACCTGAAGTGTTAATTGAAGTTAATGGCATTGGTTATGAAGTCCAGATGCCAATGAGCTGTTTTTACGAGCTGCCAAATGTTGGCGAAGAAGCCGTTATTTATACTCACTTTGTCGTCCGTGAAGATGCACAATTGCTATACGGTTTCAACACAGTAAAAGAACGAGCACTTTTCCGTGAAGTGATCAAAGCCAATGGCGTTGGTCCTAAACTCGGTCTTGGTATTCTCTCTGGTATGACAGCAACGCAATTTGTTACTTGTGTGGAACATGAAGACGTTTCTACGCTGGTTAAGCTTCCAGGCGTTGGCAAGAAAACCGCAGAGCGATTGGTTGTTGAAATGAAAGACCGCTTGAAAGGGTGGGGCGCTGGCGATCTATTTACACCATTTACGGATGCTGCTCCTGCGGATTCTGGTGCGACATCCAACAACGCGGAAGAAGAGGCAATTAGCGCGCTTCTAGCTTTGGGTTACAAGCCGACTCAAGCGTCGAAAGTGGTGTCTCAGATCGCTAAACCGGACATGAGCAGTGAGCAAATGATCCGTGAAGCTCTAAAATCAATGGTGTAACGCTGGTTTCACAGTGAGCATTTGTTCAAGATAACTCATTCTCTAAGGTTAACGCCAATCGCTTAACGATATTTTTTGTGTCATTCCAGCGAGCCTAGCGAGACTGGGAATCTAATAGCAGCACGCTGAGCGGTTAATGAAACAATTTGACCATAAACCGCTCGGATAGAAGATCCTGTATCACGCTCCTTCGTCGCTGTACAGGATGACGAGATACAGAAATATGCCACTTGCTGTTAAACGAGCGGCATTATTCTCTCAGGTAACCATTTTTCAAGGTAAAAAGATGATTGAAGCCGATCGTTTAATCGCGCCAGAAAACCCTGCCTTTCGTGATGAAGATGTCATTGACCGTGCTATTCGACCAAAAAAATTAGCGGATTACCAAGGTCAGGACCATGTCCGTGACCAAATGGAGATCTTCATTAAAGCTGCTCAGTTACGTAGCGAAGCACTTGATCACCTGTTAATTTTTGGTCCTCCAGGTTTGGGTAAAACCACACTTGCGAATATCGTTGCCAATGAAATGGAAGTGAACATTCGCACCACTTCGGGCCCTGTACTTGAGAAAGCAGGGGATTTGGCCGCGCTGTTAACTAACCTAGAAGAAAACGATGTGTTGTTCATCGATGAGATTCACCGCTTGAGCCCGATGGTTGAAGAGGTGCTGTATCCGGCGATGGAAGATTATCAACTGGATATTATGATCGGTGAAGGTCCGGCCGCTCGTTCTATTAAGATCGATTTACCACCATTTACGTTAATTGGTGCGACGACCCGAGCGGGCTCTTTAACGTCACCATTGCGCGACCGCTTTGGTATTACTCAGCGCCTTGAGTTTTATAAGATAAAAGACCTCCAAGATATTGTGCAGCGCAGCGCGGATTGTTTAGGTTTGTCAATGGAACCTGAAGGTGCATTGGAAGTGGCAAGACGTGCACGTGGCACACCACGTATTGCTAACCGTCTACTACGTCGTGTTCGCGATTATGCGGAAGTGAAAGGAAATGGTCACATTTGTGCAGAGGTTGCCGACAAAGCGCTGAATATGCTTGATGTGGACGCCGAAGGTTTCGATTATATGGACCGCAAACTGCTACTCGCAATTATGGAGAAATTTGGTGGTGGTCCGGTCGGACTCGATAACATGGCGGCAGCGATTGGTGAAGAAAAGGATACTATCGAAGACGTTCTTGAGCCTTATCTTATTCAGCAAGGTTATTTACAACGCACTCCACGTGGAAGAATCGCGACAGATCGTGCGTATTTGCATTTCGGAATTGAAAAATAAGATTCCCTCGCTGGGCCTTTGCGGCCCAGCGCTTCATTAAAGTTGACCAAACTCACATTTTTTGAATTTCTTCTCATACCAGTTTAGTAAGTAAAAAGCATTGATTGTTAACTCTATGTTTGCTCACAACTGGTTAATTTCTCCCCTGATTACTCTCTCTTAACATCCGTATCTAATACTGGTTGATCTGGATCAATGTGATGGATTTTTGTGCAAATTCCGCGCATAAACATTGATGTATATCAAAGCGCATTCCGGCTATAAACCTTTTGAAACAATCTGTTTTTACAAGTAATATTAGCCCTAGCTATATTAGCTGATGCTTAACAATTAACTAACCAATGAAGCACATTTTTGCAACAATGAGTTGTGATAATTCAACATTTTTCAAGTGTAAATAACACTTGAATATGGATTGCAATATGTAGAGAGTGTCATTCAGCCGACACATAGGAGTTACCATGATTGACGTAGTTGATCTATCGCGGTTGCAGTTTGCACTGACAGCGATGTATCACTTCCTATTCGTACCATTGACCCTTGGTATGGCCTTCCTTCTGGCCATTATGGAATCGATGTACGTAATGACGAACAAGCAAATCTATAAGGACATGACCAAGTTCTGGGGTAAGCTATTCGGTATTAACTTTGCACTTGGTGTGGCGACAGGCCTTACCATGGAATTCCAGTTTGGTACGAACTGGTCTTACTACTCCCACTATGTAGGTGACATCTTCGGTGCGCCGCTAGCGATCGAAGCCCTTGTCGCATTCTTCCTGGAGTCAACTTTTGTTGGTCTATTCTTCTTCGGGTGGGATCGTCTATCTAAACGTCAACACTTAGCGGTTACTTGGCTTGTGGCGCTGGGTTCTAACTTCTCTGCACTTTGGATTCTTATCGCAAACGGCTGGATGCAAAACCCAGTAGGCGCGGACTTCAACTTCGAAACTATGCGAATGGAAATGGTGAGCTTCTCTGAGGTTGTACTAAACCCAGTAGCTCAGGTTAAGTTCGTGCATACGGTTGCTTCTGGTTACACTTGTGGCGCAATGTTTATTCTAGGCATCAGTTCATACTACCTATTAAAAGGTCGTGACATTGCGTTTGCTCGTCGTTCATTTGCTATCGCTGCTTCTTTCGGTATTGCGGCTATCTTATCTACCATCGTTCTTGGCGATGAATCTGGCTACGAGCTTGGTGAAGTTCAAAAAGTGAAGCTTGCTGCAATTGAAGCAGAGTGGCACACAGAACCAGCTCCAGCAGCGTTTACGTTGTTTGGTGTTCCTAACCAAGAAACCATGCACACAGATTACGCAATCAAGATCCCTTACGTAATGGGTATCATCGCGACACGTTCTTTTGATGAGCAAGTAACAGGTCTTCGTGACCTACGTGATGAGCACGTCGATCGTATTCGTGACGGTATGTACGCTTATGAACTTCTTGAGAAGCTTCGTGCGGGCGACAAGTCAGAAGAAAACATGACTGCGTTTGATGAAGTGAAGGGTGACCTAGGTTACGGTCTACTTCTAAAACGCTACACAGACAATGTTGTTGATGCGACAGAAGAGCAAATCCAAGCTGCTGCGGATGACTCAATCCCAACAGTATGGCCGCTATTCTGGTCATTCCGTATCATGGTTGCTTGTGGTTTCATCATGCTATTCGTTTTCGGTGCGGCGTTTATTCAAACGTGTCGTCAGAAGATCGAACAGAAACAATGGATTCTTAAAGCTGCACTATTCAGCATCCCACTACCGTGGATTGCGATTGAAGCGGGTTGGTTCGTCGCTGAGTACGGTCGTCAGCCATGGGCTGTTGGTGAAATTTTACCAGTGCACGTTGCAGCTTCTGCATTAACTGCTGGCGAAATCTGGACTTCACTATTCGCAATTCTGGCGCTATACACGGTATTCCTGGTTGCAGAAGTTTACCTAATGTTGAAATTCGCTCGTAAAGGCCCAAGTAGCCTGAAAACGGGTCGCTACCACTTCGAGCAAAATGCTGACTCTGTTGAAGACAAAGTTAGTCGCCAAGTAGAAGCGTAAGGTAAGGAGATAACAAGATGTTTGATTACGAAATCTTGCGACTCATCTGGTGGGTACTAATCGGTGTTCTACTAGTTGGTTTTGCAGTAACAGACGGTTTCGATATGGGTGTAGGCGCGCTTGTACCTATTATCGGTAAAAACGACACGCAACGTCGCGTCATGATTAACTCAATAGCCCCTCACTGGGATGGTAACCAAGTTTGGCTTATCACTGCTGGTGGTGCATTGTTTGCAGCTTGGCCTTTGGTTTATGCAACGTCATTTTCAGGCTTCTACTTAGCGATGATTTTGACACTAGCAGCGCTATGGCTTCGTCCTCTGGGCCTAGACTACCGCTCTAAAATCGAAGATCCAAAGTGGCGTAATACCTGGGATATATGTATCTCAATCAGTGGTTTTGTTCCACCAATCATCTTTGGTGTAGCGTTTGGCAACCTACTACAGGGTGTACCATTCCAATTGAGTGAGTTCTTGATGCCAACATACCATGGCTCATTCTTTGGTCTTCTAAACCCATTTGCACTGCTGTGTGGCTTAGTTAGTTTGTTCATGATTTTGATGCAAGGTTCGACTTGGCTACAAATGAAAACAACGGGCGAAGTGCATGTGCGTGCTCGCAACGTTGCTCAGTTGGCTGGTTTACTGACGGTTGCAGCGTTTGTAGCTGCTGGTTTCTGGATCCAAAATATTGATGGTTACGTCATTGTTGGCGGTATCGACACTAATGCAGCTTCTAACCCTCTAAACAAAGAGGTAATCCGTGAAGCTGGTGCGTGGATGAAGAATTTTGAAAGCTACCCACTACTATGGGCTGCTCCTGTACTAGGTGTCGCAATGCCGCTTCTTGCCGTATTGGCATCTCGTCTTGAAAAATGTGCGATTTCGTTCATTACTTCAAGTCTGGGTGTTGCTGGCGTTATCTTTACTGCAGGTTTTGCGATGTTCCCATTCATCATGCCTTCAGACTTAATGCCAAGCCACAGCTTAACAATGTGGGATGCAACGTCATCTGAACTGACTCTGAACCTAATGACAGGCGTTGCGTTTGTTATGGTGCCAATCATCCTTGGTTACACGTCTTGGACTTACTACAAGATGTTTGGTCGCCTTGATGATCAGTACATTGAAGACAACAAAAACTCACTTTACTAAGGAGCATTTACTATGTGGTATTTCGCATGGATTCTAGGTGTACTACTTGCTTGTGCATTCGGTATCATCAACGCTCTTTGGTTAGAGCACTCAGAAATGATGGACAAAGACAGTGAGTAATCTCGCTGATAAGGTAGCGCAACTTCACGCTCCGATGGATAAGACTCTGTTAAGAGTCTTATCTCTCATCCTTGGCTTTATGCATGTAGGATTGGTGATGTGGGACCCTGAAGCTTACCATCAAGCAATTGGTGGTTTTAACTCAATCATCGCACCGGCACTGATTTGGTCTGTATGCTCAAGCATGGTTTACGGTGTGGGCTTCAAACCGAGAAACTGGTACTGGCAAGTTTTGTTTAGTCCCTACTTTTCGTTAGCTATCTTAATTTATTTAACGGCACTTTATTTCTTTTAGGCTGAAATACGCTGTAATAAAGTCGGTTACTAAATCATCGAATAAAAGCTAGGTATTTCGCCTAGCTTTTATTTTTTCTACAAATTTCAAAAATATTCCCTTAGCTCGGTACCAATTGCTGTCGCTTCAGTTATAGTAATTACTTTAAAGAATTGAATATATTGGGACTCCCTTGCAAGGCACATCAAATCTCTTTCGCTGGCCGATCACCGTTTACTATGAAGACACCGATGCGGGCGGCGTTGTATATCATTCTAATTATCTAAAATTCTTTGAGCGCGCGCGGACAGAAATGTTACGTGCCAAAGGCATTTCTCAACATGTGTTACTGGAACAAAATATCGGCTTTGTTGTTCGACACATGGATATTGATTTCAACCAAGGGGCAAGGCTGGACGAGCATTTGACAGTATTAACCCGAGTGTCAGAAATAAAACGTGCTTCCCTGCAATTCTGTCAAGAGTTGGTCAATGATCAAGGCAAGATATTGTGCAAGGCCTCTGTTAAGGTAGCATGTATCGATAATAAGAAAATGAAACCAATAGCTATTCCAACCTTTATAAATTCGGAGCTAACAAATAGTGACTGCTGATATTTCCATTTTAGATCTCTTTCTTCAGGCCAGTCTGTTGGTAAAGCTTGTGATGCTGACGTTGCTTGGCATGTCAATTGTGTCATGGGCAATGATCATCAAGCGCAGCAAAGTGCTTTCTCAAGCGTCAAAGAATGCAGAGCAGTTTGAAGACAAATTCTGGTCGGGTACTGATCTTTCTCAGCTTTACCAAAAAGTAAAAGCGCGTAAAGACGAAATTGAAGGCACAGAAGAAATTTTTTACGCGGGTTTCACGGAGTTTGCTCGTCTACGTAAGAGCAACGCAAACTCACCAGCGTACATCATGGAAGGCACTGGCCGCGCAATGCGCGTTGCTGTCTCTCGTGAAGTTGATGAACTAGAAACAAGCTTACCATTCTTAGCGACAGTCGGTTCTATCAGTCCTTACATCGGCCTATTTGGTACCGTTTGGGGCATCATGCACGCTTTTATTGCGTTGGGTGAAGTAAAACAAGCTACGTTGTCTATGGTTGCACCGGGTATCGCCGAGGCATTGATCGCGACAGCGATGGGTCTATTTGCGGCTATCCCGGCTGTAATGGCCTACAACCGCCTAAGCAATAAAGTGAGCAAACTAGAGCACACTTACGCAACATTTTCTGAAGAATTCCACAGCATCCTTCATCGTCAAGCGATGGCTGGCCGAGACAGCGCGGATAAGGAATAAAGCATGGCGGGTTATCAACCTAAAAAGCGAAAAATGACAGCGGAGATCAACGTTGTTCCGTACATTGACGTAATGCTCGTACTGTTGATCATTTTTATGGCGACCGCTCCATTTGTGACTCAAGGCGTCGATGTTGATCTTCCGAAAACATCGACCGCTGAATCTATGCAAGACCTTGCTGGCGAAACTGACAGTAGTTTTATCATCATCGAAATTGATAGCGAGGGTAATTTAGGCCTAAGCGTAAATGATGAAGAAGTTCAGCGAGGTTTGTCGTTGCAAGATGTTATTGTGCGAGTGAAAGCGGAGCGAGAGGTTAAGCCAGATTCACCAGTTGCGGTAGGTGGCGACGCGGCAACACCATATGCCGATGTTGTTCTATTACTGGATGAACTAAGTCGAGCTGGTATCCCTAAGGTAGGTCTAATGACCGATATCAGGGAATAGACATCAATTATCTATGAAAGATCACAAGAAGAAGCCCAACCAATACGCCAAACCGATAGCAATATCGGTTGGTTTGCATGCAATTCTCGTTGCAGCCCTGCTTTGGGGGACGGACTTCAACATGTCTAAACCAGAGCCTACAGGGCAAATGGTTCAAGCTGTTGTCATCGATCCAAAACTTGTGCAGCAACAAGCGAAAGAAATTCGCCAGCAACGCGAAAAGGCAGCAAAAAAAGAACAAGAGCGTCTTGATAAATTGAGACGCGAAGCAGAGCAGCTAAGAAAAAAACCGTAAAGCTGAAGAAGAGCAAATTCGCAAGTTGAAAGAACAGCAAGCGAAAGATGCTCAAGCGGCACGAGAAGCAGAAGCTGCACGTAAGAAAAAAGAGCAAGAGCGCAAGCAGGAAGAAGAACGCGTTCGCAAAGAAAAAGAGCGAGCTGCTAAGCTAGAAAAAGAGCGTAAGGCAAAAGAAGAAGCTGTGCGTAAAGCTGAGCAGGAGCGTTTAGCAAAAGAAGCCGCTATTGCAAAAGCAGAGCAAGAACGTCTAGCTCGTGAAAAAGCGGCAAAAGAAGCGGAAGAAAAAGCACGTCGTGAGCGTGAAGCTGCTGAAAAAGCTGAAAAAGAGCGCATTGCAAAAGAGAAAGCGGCAAAAGAGGCGGCAGAGCGAGAGCGCAAAGCGAGAGAAGCTGCGGAACGTGCAGAGCGCGAGCGTAAAGCGCAAGAAGCCGCGCTAGATGATATTTTTGCAGGCCTTGAGGATGAGGTTAGTAAAAATAGTGCTGCTCGAAATCAATTTATTGACGACGAACTTTCTCGAATGTCATCCATCTATACTCAAAATATTCAGCAAAAGTTGATTAAGGATGACTACTTGCTGGGAAAGGAGTGTAGGGTAAACATCAAATTGATTCCGACAGGAACTGATATGATGGTCTCTGGTGTTACCGTTTTGAGTGGCGATACTCGAGTATGTGCAGCGGCGAAGAGAGCGATAGCTCAGGTAGGGACGTTCCCTAAATCTTCAGAAGCTGCGGTAAACGAAAGACTAAAAGACATCAACATAACTGTTGCTTTGGACTAAAAGGAATAAGACGTGATTAGACGCCTTTTACTAGGAATGTTTGTACTGTTTAGCAGTATGACAAATGTGGCGAATGCCGCATTAGAGTTGGTCATTACCGATGGTATTGATTCAGCACGACCAATTGCTGTTGTTCCGTTTAAGTGGGAGGGCACTCAAGCGCTTCCAACGGATATTTCTGCTGTTATTGCCTCGGATTTGCAACGCAGTGGTAAGTTCAGCCCCGTTCCAACGAGCAAGATGCCACAAACTCCGTTCAGCGAATCAGAAGTCAATTTTGACGCCTGGACTAATTTAGGTGTAGATGCTCTGCTGACTGGCTCAATCAAACAAAACGCTCAAGGTGATTACGTTATCAACTATCAACTTGTTGATATTGTGCGTGGCCAGCTAACGGGTGGAAAAAGTAAAGCGCTTGGTAGCGATGGCGAATTAGTACTGTCAAAAGATCATGTGCTGTTCAATAAGGTCGCGACCGTTCAAGGCCCTCGCATGCGTGAGTACGCTCACCGCATATCTGATTTGGTGTATGAGCAGTTAACGGGTGACCGTGGTGCCTTCATGACCCGTATTGCATACGTGGTGGTGAATGATAAAGACCGTTTCCCTTACCAACTTCGTGTGGCTGATTACGATGGTTACAACGAGCGCTTGGTTTTACGTTCTAAGCAACCATTAATGTCACCAGCATGGTCGCCAGATGGTAAAAAGCTTGCGTATGTTAGCTTCCAAAATGGTCAAGCAGAAATCTTTATCATGAACATCTACACCGGTGAGCGTGAGAAGATCACTTCATACCCACGTCATAATGGTGCGCCAAGATTTTCGCCTGACGGCAATAAGTTAGCGATTGTTCTCTCTAAGACAGGCTCGCTTCATGTTTACACGTTCGATCTTAACACTCGCAAGCTGACGCAAATTACGCGTGGCAGATCAAATAATACTGAACCGTTCTGGCATCCAGATGGAAAATCGTTGATTTTCACATCGGATAGGGGTGGTAAACCACAGATTTATCAAGTAAATTTGGGCAGCGGTTCTATTGACCGTTTGACTTGGCAAGGCAGCCAAAATTTGGGTGGCCAGATTACTCCTGATGGGCGATTCCTAGTAATGGTGAACCGCAGCAACGCAGGATTTAACTTGGCGAAACAAGATTTGGAAACTGGTGCTCTTCAAGTCTTAACTAAGACCTTGCTTGATGAGTCTCCTAGTATTGCCCCAAACGGTGGCATGGTTGTGTATAGCTCGATTTACAACAAGAAAAACGTACTATCGATGGTGTCAATTGATGGTCGATTCAAAGCTAGATTACCGGCAACAAATGGGCGTGTTAGAGCGCCTGCATGGTCACCGTTTTTGTAGTAATAAGTTTGATTAATAAAGGAAAATAAGATGCAACTGAACAAGGTTCTAAAAGGGCTACTAATCGCGCTTCCTGTAATGGCTGTTACAGCGTGTAGTTCAAGCGACGACGCTGCTTCTAACACTGGTGCAGCAACAAACAACAATGGCGCAGTTGAAACAACAGTAGCTACGCCAATTGATCAAAGCGGTCAGCTAACAGAGCAAGAGCTAAAAGAGCAAGCGCTACGCGAAACTCAAACAATCTACTTTGCTTTTGATAACTCAACAATTGCAGCAGATTACGAAGAGATGCTTGCAGCTCACGCTTCTTACCTAAGTAAGAACCCAGCACTTAACGTAACTATCGAAGGTCACGCTGATGAGCGCGGTACACCTGAGTACAACATTGCTCTAGGTGAGCGTCGTGCACAAGCAGTAGCGAACTACCTGCAAGCACTAGGTGTTCAAGCTGATCAAATCTCAATCGTTAGCTACGGTGAAGAGAAGCCACTTCTTCTAGGTCAATCAGATGAAGTTTACGCTAAGAACCGTCGCGCGGTTCTAGTATACTAATTCGAGGTAATCCTCATGTTCAGTAACACTAAGCGCGCTGTTGCGCTTACGTTACTGGCAAGTGCAGCGAACTTTGCGTTCGCTGCACCAGCTCCAGTATCCGATCTCAACAGCACATCATCCGTCTCTAAGAGCCGTTCATCTGAAACGGAAGTAGAGCGTCTAGAGCGCTTGCTACAAAACCGCAATCGCGTCCAGCTCCAAATGCAGCAACAAATTGACCAAATGTCACAAGAGATCAGTGAATTACGTGGTCAATTAGAGCGAAATAGCTACGAAATGAAGCAAATGTTGCAACGTCAACGAGAGTTGTTTGTCGAGCTAGATCGTGTGCGTGGAGAAATCAAATCCGCGCCTGCGCAAGAAGCGAAACCGGCTAAAACAGGTGGTCAGTACACACCAAATGTTGATGAGCAAACGGCATACCAAAATGCAGTCGACCTCATTCTCAAGAAACGTGACTACACTGGCGCAATTGCAGCGTTCCAGCAGTTCCAGAAAGATTATCCTGATTCCACATACTCAGCGAATTCTCACTATTGGCTAGGCCAATTGTACTTCGCTAAGAAGCAGGACAAAGATGCTGTAAAGAGCTTTGCAGCGGTGGTGTCTTATAAAGACTCCAATAAGCGAGCCGATGCTTTGCTCAAGTTAGGTGAAATCGCTGAGCGTAATAACAATGCAGCTCAAGCGAAAAAGTACTACCAACAAGTGGTTGATGAATACCCAGGTAGTGCATCTGCAAAACTTGCCAGCTCTAAGCTGTAAGACGTTATGTTTTAAAAAGGAAGCTTCGGCTTCCTTTTTCTTTTCCGTTTCTTTATCGGTGGTGATCGAATAAATCGAGAGGAATGGCATCGAGCCTTTTATCCCCATCTTGCAACGGATCCTTTCAATCAGAAATGCTACCTGTAACAAAGATATACGGCTAGATAGCTAGAAATCCCCGCGACAAGTTGGTTTTTGAAAATTAACGAGGTTACAATACTCGGATTAAAGGAAGTTGCGTAGAGCAAGAGCAATGAGCCATATATTAGATAAAATCGACACTGTTTACCCATTCCCACCGAAGCCAGTTCCATTAAGCGAAGAAGAAAAAGCGTCTTACATTGAGCGCATTAAAAAGCTGCTAAAAGAGAAGGATGCGGTACTTATCGCGCACTACTATACCGATCCTGAGATTCAAGCCCTAGCGGAAGAAACGGGTGGTTTTGTTGGTGACTCGTTGGAAATGGCGAAGTTTGGTAATCGTCATCCTGCAAGCACACTGATCATTGGCGGTGTTCGCTTTATGGGCGAGTCGGCCAAAATCCTAACACCAGAAAAGCGAATTCTAATGCCAACGTTGGAAGCGGAATGTTCGCTCGATCTTGGCTGTCCAGCGGATAAGTTCAGTGAGTTCTGTGATGCTCACCCTGATCACACGGTTGTGGTTTATGCAAATACCTCAGCAGCGGTTAAAGCCCGTGCCGACTGGGTCGTTACATCAAGCATTGCGCTTGAAATCGTAGAACACTTAGACGCTGAAGATAAGCCAATTATTTGGGGACCGGACCGTCACCTAGGGTCGTACATCGCTAATAAAACTGGCGCAGACATGCTGCTATGGCAAGGTGAGTGTGTGGTTCATGATGAGTTTTCTGCTGATGCGCTACGCAAAATGAAGAGCGTGTATCCAGATGCGGCTATTTTGGTTCACCCTGAATCACCAGCAAGTGTCGTAGAACTTGCCGATGCCGTTGGCTCGACGAGTCAGTTGATCAAAGCAGCGAAAGCGCTGCCTCATAAACAAATGATCGTTGCAACAGACAAAGGCATTTTCTTTAAAATGCAGCAACTTGTGCCAGAGAAAGAACTTATCGAAGCGCCAACCGCAGGTGCTGGCGCAACATGCCGTAGCTGCGCACATTGCCCTTGGATGGCAATGAACGGTTTGAAAGCGATAGAGAAAGCGCTTAGTGAAGGCGGTGAAGAACACGAGATCTTTGTTGATGAAGAATTGCGTGTTAAATCGCTCACTCCGTTAAATCGTATGTTGGACTTTGCTGAGCAGCTAAATATGCAAGTGAAAGGTAATGTTTAAAAAGTAGGCGTAACTGAAAGTAAATCTCAAAAACCAGCCGAATATGGCTGGTTTTTTTGTGTCTTACTATCAATGAGTTACTATTGATGCAATCAATGAATGTCGAGGTTATAAATTTATGGCGGTGTGGTTAGTAGTTAAAAAGTGGCTTAGTTCACACCTTTTTAAATTGAGCAACCGAAGTCTTCTCATCTTTAGTGGCTTATATGTGAGCGTTTCTTGGGGGGTGCTCATTCTCGCTGGTGAAACCGCATTAACAGACAGCTTCTCTAACTTTATCTATTACCTTATGGTTACGGCGAGTACGGTTGGCTATGGCGATTATTCTCCAGTGACAGATTTGGGTAAATGGGTTGTTGTACTGTTTGTGATCCCAGGCGGCTTGAGCCTATTCGCTGCATTATTGGGACGTGTCGCTGGAGCAGCGATGGATTACTGGCGAGCGGGTATTTTAGGAAAACGGAGAGTAAGAGTGGAAAACCATATTGTATTGTTGGGTTGGAATGGATCGAGAACGATGCACCTTATTCGCATGTTACAACATGAAGAAGAGGGGAAGCGTCCGATTGTTTTGTGCAGCCGTTCAGAAATAGAAAACCCGTTACCAGGCGAGATCAGTTTTATCAAAGTGACCAGCTACACGGATTCACAAGAGATGAAAAACGCCAACATTGCGGAAGCCGCTTGCGTTATTGTTGATAACCTCTCGGACGATATTACGCTGTCAGCCGCGCTGTACTGCGCTTCTGTGAATCCTTCCGCACATTTGGTCGCTTACTTTAAAGATGAGGCGTTAGGCCGTCTTTTAAGTCAACATTGTCCGAAAGCGGAATGCATACCTGCAGTTGGCGCGGAAATGCTGGCAAAAGCGGCGGTAGATCCGGGCTCAAGTGCACTTCACCAAGAGCTATTAGCTTCAACACGAGGTATGACTCAATACTCGGTCATTTATCCTGAAAGGCTGCCAGTAACTACTGTTGAGAGTCTCTTCGTTTTTCTCAAAAGGCGTCATCATGCCACGCTAATTGCTTTTGACATTGGCCATGGTATCCAACTCAACCCAGATTTAGATGCAGAAGTACCACCGAGTACCAAGCTGTTTTACATTGCAGATGAACGTATTGAAGATTTTGCATGGAAAGAAATGAACAAGGAACAATAATGCACATGATTGCTGACCTGTTAGCAGGTTTTCCCAATTTTTTACTCTATTTTTCTGTTTCTATTATTTTCGTTTTGGCGTTTAAGTTCATCTACGTCAAGCTTACGCCTTACGATGAATGGCACCTGATCAAAGAAAAGCAGAATACAGCGGCAGCGATTGCACTAAGTGGTGCATTTCTTGGTTATTGTATTGCGATTTCGGGGGCGGCAAAAAACTCAGTCAACATTGTCGATTTTATGGTGTGGGGCGTTGTTGCAATGCTGGCGCAGATCATTGCATTTGCGATTGTACGTTTTGTTTTACTTCCAAAAGTGACTGAGCGTATCGAAAAAGATGAGCTGCCTGCCGGTATTGTATTAGCGGCTGTTTCTATATCGGTCGGTGTATTAAATGCCGCTTGTATGACCTACTAGGAGGAACGATGAAGCGGAGTTTTAACGTTAAACGTTCTTCCATGGACAAAAGTTTAAAGCTTGGGAAAATTATTCCCTTTGCTGCTTTTGGCGGTATTTTCTTCTTTGCGACACAAGAATCGAAAACCGAAGGCTACATTTTTTCTGACGCTGATGAATGCAAATCAAACTCGCCAGAGTTCAGTGAGCAGTGCGATATTGCTTATCAAGAAGCTTTGGCTCGCGCTGAACGAAATGCCCCTCGCTACAACAATGAGTTCGAATGTGAAAATGATTTTTACGAAGACGATTGTTACTACAGTTCGAGTTCCCAAGCTTATGTGCCTCACTTTGGGGGCTTCTTTTACAGTCGAGCACTGAGCGGTTTGAAAGGTTACAACAAGAGCTATTACTCTGAACCAATGTATCGCTATAAATCCAAATTCTATAATGGTGCCGGACAATTTTTTGGTTCCTATCGTAATCAGCCGACGAAGGTTGCGACCAGTAACCTAAATAAACGTGGTGGTGGAACTATTGGTAGAGCGATGTCTCGAGGCGGGTTTGGTAAAGCGGTATCGGTCAGCCGAGGCGGTTAATAAGCACTATGTTTCGACGAGAAATACAAGAACGAGAAAACTGGCGTGAGTTAGCACGCCAGTTTGGTTTTGGCTTCCATTCCATGTATGACCAACCGTATTGGGATGAGAGTGCTTACTATCAATTCACGCTTGAGCAAATAGAGAACGATATTGAAGCGCCCACTGAAGAGCTGCATCAGATGTGCTTGGCTATTGTGGATGAAGTAGTTCGGAGTGAGAGGTTGCTGACGCAATGTGCGATCCCTGAATTTATGTGGGAGCAGGTTGCTTCTTCGTGGCACCGAAATGAACCCTCACTCTATTCGCGTCTGGACTTTGCATACAACGGAACTTCGCCAGCTAAGTTACTGGAGAACAATGCGGATACGCCGACCAGCCTGTTTGAAACGGGTTTTTGGCAGTGGGTGTGGTTAGAGGATGTTGTAAATAAAGGTCTAATTCACCAGAGCGCGGATCAATTCAACATTCTTCAAGACTTTTTGATTGAGCGTTTTTCCGAGATAGCCAAATATCAACCCGGGCAAACCCTTCACTTTAGCTGCTGCAAGTACACTGAAGAAGATAAAGGGACTGTCCAGTATTTAGAAGACTGCGCGCGCGAAGCTGGGTTAGCGACGGCGTTTGTTTATGTCGAAGATATTGGTGCGACGGAAGATGGTCTGTTTGTGGATGCAGGTGACAGAGCGATTCGTTGGATGTTCAAGCTTTATCCGTGGGAGTTTATGTTTGAAGAGGAATATGCGAAATACCTAGCGACCGCGAAAGTGAATTGGTTAGAACCCATGTGGAAGTCGATTCTATCCAACAAAGCACTTTTACCGTTATTGTGGGAGCGCTTTCCGAATCATCCTAATCTTTTACCTGCCTATTTTGCTAACGATTCAAAAGCGAACACTTTGAAAGACTATGTAATCAAACCACTATTCTCTCGAGAAGGCGCGAATATTGAGATCGTCAAAGGTGGGAAACGCATACTCAAAACAGCAGGGCCTTATGAATCTAAATTCAATATCGTCCAGCAGTATCGTCCGTTACCCAAGTTTGGGCAAAGCCATACGTTAATTGGCAGTTGGCTAGTCAACGATAGAGCCGCTGGGATTTCGATTCGGGAAGACACTAGCTTAGTCACGCAAGATATGGCGCGATATATTCCACATGTGATTTTAACATGATCAAAAAAGCTCTCCATCCAGAGAGCTTTTGTCTATTCAGCGGTTCAATCTTGATGGTCGACAGCGTTGTGTCTTATTGTTCTTCAGCTAATGCAACACCGCGCTGAGTAAGACCACATAGCATCACTGGCATGGCATTGAAGATCTCTTCAAACTGTTCTAAGCCTTCCATGCCTTGTTCTGCCAACGTTTCAATGGTCGTTTCTGGATCGTAAAGCATCGTAAGAGAAAGCAAAACACCGCCGAGTAGAGCATTATCTTCGCTGTCCTCTGGCATTAGCGTTTCCCAGTCATCACGAGCAAGTTGCCAACCTTGTAATACACCTTCACAGAAATCACGGGTCTGGCTTGTTACAATATCTTGTTCATCTAACGCGCATCCTTCAGGCCACTGCCAAGATCCTTCTAGAAGAGTAGGACGAGTTTGGTTCCACATTTGTACAATCTCATCAATGTATTGCTCTAATTGCTCACCGTCAGTAAATGGCGCTGTTTCTTCACCACCCCATAAGAATGGCAACCACTCTTGAGGCATTAATACGTTTGGCGCTGCAGCCATCGCTGTTACAAAGCCTTGAGTTTTTGCTAGGTTTAGTAGTTTACCGTCAAGTTCTGGGAGAGAAAGGATGTCTTGTAGTTTCAAAATAGAATACCATTTGTTAATGGGCTGGTTGATTGCGCTCATCTTACCAATCAATTTGTGATAAATCGATATTAGGGAATGATTCACAGACATCTATGGAAATTCGCTCATCACTTAAGAAAAAAAAGCATTCTCGCCCTGACACTGTACCTGTGTTTCTTTATCGCAACGATTGGTTCTGTTGCCTATTTGGTTGTCGAGCCTCCGGTTAGGCAAAAGCTAGAGCAAAACCTAGAGTTACGCACCCAACTCCTTGCTCTAGAGATTAAAGAGCCTCTCCTTAGCTCTACCGGTGTATTGAGTAGCCTTGCAGGACTCGCCCAGGGGACTGAAAATATTCAATCTCTCAACACGACAATTCCGCATATTCTCCAATTGAGTGATGAGATGCTCGTCAGTGGTGGCGTATGGCCTAAACCAGAACTCAAAGCTGAACAATGGCGATATAAAAGCCTATTCTTCAATAAAAACAGTCATGGCGGTATTGACCAAATTCACTCCTACAATAATCCTGAATCTGGCGGCTATGATAATGAACCATGGTATAAGGCAGCTGCTGACGCGCCAGTTGGTTCTGTGAGTTGGTCTACGGTTTATATCGACACTTTTACTCAGGTTCAGATGATTACTGCGTCTTCCCCATATTATCAAAACGGTCAATTCGCTGGCGTTGTAACGGTAGACTTATCACTTGATGCACTTTTTCAGTTTATTCGAGAGCACACGAACCTGCATTCTTTAGGTGTGGTGGTTCGCGATGCTGAATCGAACGTGATTATTGAGCACAACTTCCAACTAACAGACGAAATTTATGTCAGTGAGCTTGATTTTGGAGAGTTCGATTGGCGCATGGAAGTTGTCAACGCGAAAGCTAAAGTAGCCGATCAAGTGTTTGAACAAGTCATGAGTGTTGAGGGGAGGATCATTCCATTCTTACTCTTGTGTGTACTGGTCGGGTATTACTTGCTGAATCGTTACATTGTCGAACCGATTGTCCGTATTGCCGCTAAGATCGATGACTCGAAAACTGGCGGGATCATAGACATTGACTACGATAGCGAAGATGAAATTGGACAGCTCATCGAGAAGTTCAATGAAAAAACCATCTATCTAGAGCAAGAGAGAATAAAAGCCCAGGCTTCGACGAACGCTAAAACGGCATTTTTAGCCACATTATCCCATGAGATTCGTACGCCAATGAACGGTGTATTAGGAACCGCTCAGATATTGTTAAAAACGCCACTCACCGATGATCAACGTAAGCACCTGAGAACACTTTATGACTCAGGTGATCATATGATGACGTTACTTAATGAGATTTTAGATTACTCAAAAATTGAGCAAGGACATGTTGAATTCGAAAATACGCCTTTCCCAATTGAGTCGATCATCGGCAGCATAAAAAGTGTTTATCAAACACTATGTGCAGAAAAAGGCCTTCGTTTTAGAGTCGTGTCTCATTTACCAACAGGGCGCTGGTACAACAATGACAAAGCCCGTCTGCGCCAAGTATTGTTTAACCTACTAAACAACGCTGTCAAGTTCACCGACCGAGGCATCGTAGAGGTAGAGCTGACCGAGAAATCGAGCAAGGCAGGTACCAAGCTTATTCTCGCAGTGAAAGATACGGGTATCGGTATTTCTCAAGAAGCGCAAAAACGCATTTTCCGTCCTTTTGAACAAGCGGAGTCCTCGACGACTAGGCGGTTTGGTGGTACAGGGCTTGGTTTGGCGATAGTAAAAGAAATTGCCGAGCATATGGGAGGGCATGTGATTGTGCAGAGTCAAGAGAATGTCGGGACAACCTTTACCGTCGAGATCGCGCTTACGCCTTGTGAGCCTGGGAAAGTGGAAGCAGTCAATGCACATAAGCTGAATTGCAAAGGTTTGAAAGCGCTCATTGTCGAAGACAACCGAACAAATGCGATCATTATGGAAACTTTCCTAAGAGCCAAAGGCTTTGAGTGCACAAGTGTTGAAAATGGTCAGCTTGCCGTCGATGAGGTAGCCGTTCAGTCATTTGATTTGATATTAATGGACAATCATATGCCTGTTCTTGATGGTGTTGGGGCAATATCAGCCATTCGAGCGATGAGTTCGCCTGTAAAGTCGGTACTGATCTTTGGCTGCACAGCGGATGTATTCAAAGAAACACAAGAGCGCATGATAAATGTAGGAGCCGACCACATAATTGCGAAACCAATTGTGGAGTCTGAATTAAATGATGCGTTGTATCTCCATGCAGCACGGTTATACCAATACCAGTCGGACTTTGGTGATAATACAACGGATATCCTTGATGCGGAAAAGTGGCTACTAAACTTCTATGTTGCTCTAGATAATGGTCATCTCAACGAAGCGTTAGAGGCTATTTCAGCGATTATTGCTCAAGTCACCCCTGATGCTAATAAAGACGTTTCTTTAGTTGCCGAGCGAATAAGGCGTAACTTAAAGCGTCAGCAGTCTCCAAACCAAGATGATATCGACACCTTAACGCTCTTGCTCGCATCATCATAGCTTAATCCATATAGCGCGATTCAATGCAATCATGAATTGTCTTTACTCTTCATACCTAACCTTTAGCTGAATCGTCTATCTTTTCCTTACTTTCAATGAGCTTAGCGCTGCTGTTGGATTCTGTCATAAGAGAAACGGTGCGGCTCTCAGTTGCGCTCACATCGGGAATACTCTGAATTTTTACAACTCAGTAGCATAAGTTATTAGAATGATCGTTTATTCCCCGAACTTTATCCTAACCTTCCATCCAAACAATCACTTATCCCACTTTTTGTGTAAGTTAAATCCGTATTTTTCTACCATTTTTACGTCATTTTAAGCGTGTTTAGTTGTTAGTGGTGAAAAAAACTACTTTCATTTTAAAAAATGGTTATAAATTTACAACTTGATTTCAAATACAGTGCCATACGCTGCTTTTTATGTGATTTAATTGTCTTATTAACTGGTCATGTATTTGTTTGATGGTTGATAGTTTTATTTTGTTTATTGTTGGTAGTATTTAATTTTAGGGGTTAGTTAATGAGGTCTCGTGGACCATTTTGTATTCGTCACGCCGCAGCGGATACCTTTGCTATGGTTGTTTTTTGCTTTATCACAGGGATGATTGTCGAGATTTTGATTTCAGGGATGACGTTTGAGCAATCTTTAGCATCACGTACACTATCTATTCCAGTGAATATTGCTATTGCTTGGCCGTATGGCGTTTTTCGTGATTGGGTACTACGTCAGGGTAACAAGGTATCGCCGTCTTCATTTATGAAAAACGTATCTGATCTGGTCGCTTATGTGCTTTTTCAGTCTCCAGTTTATGCGGGAATTTTATTCGCAGTTGGTGCGTCTACAGACCAAATAGTGACCGCGGTGACAAGTAACGCCATTATTTCTTGCGGTATGGGTGTGTTGTATGGGTACTTCTTGGACATGTGCCGCCGTTGGTTCCGTGTTCCCGGTTATTCTCAAGGCATCTAAATGCCCCAGTTTTGCTCAATTTAGTTACTTAGTGAGCAATCGAGTGGAAAAGGGCGCTTTTTTTTATGTTTAGCCTTGACCATCAGGCACATAATCATTAAATTAGCGCCTCGTTAGCCAATGATGCTAACCAAAAATTGATTCGGTGAGTTGTCCGAGTGGCTGAAGGAGCACGCCTGGAAAGTGTGTATACGGCAACGTATCGAGAGTTCGAATCTCTCACTCACCGCCACATTCTAAAAGGTCTGATTTATCAGGCCTTTTTTCGTTTTTAAGGCTTATTGAGATAACGCTAGCCCACACTGGAGCTAACACATGTTATCGAATCAAAGGCTATCTTCTAGAAAATCACTTTACTTGATTACCAGTAGGACGGGCGTTTTTGCGTTCCGCTGGAATCTCAGAGTTAATGGTAAGCACCACCAGCCAACATTGAGTCTGAAAACAAGGGACTACCTCCAAGCGGTTAAGCTCGCGTCAGAAATAGCAATTCGCATACAGCAAATTACCCAACCAACTTTAGAAGATATCAAGTCAATCTACAGTGATTTCAAAGGCTCGCAGTCAAAGAAAATTCTACTGCTTCATAGCATTGATATCTCAAATCATCTAACAGACCTCAGTATCAAAAGCCAAACAGAATACAGAAATTGTTGGAATAGTTTTGTTAACTCTCTCAGCCAATCAACGACATTAGCTAGTGTCAGACAGTCACACATTGACCTATGGAAGAAAACCCAAACTTGTAGCCTTACTACTATGAAGAAGAAGCTTAGATTGCTGTCTAGTTGTTTCGGGAGAGTTGGTCATAAAGTAGAACAAGATTGGTTTAAAGTAGCAGTCGAAAAGGCACCAGTTAGACCCAAGCGGGCTATAACCAAGCAAGAGCTTGGAGAGCTACTGAAAGCCACACAGTGCTATAAAAAGAGCAAAGATGAGTGGAAGTATTATCTTCCTCGCATAGCGGCTCTAACAGGCTGTAGGCTCAATGAGATAGCGCAGTTGAGGGTGTGTGATGTTCAATTGGGAGATGAACCAACATTGAGCATTAATGATGACCATGATGATAAAAAACTAAAGAATTCATCGAGTAAGCGAGTCTTGCCTGTTACTACTCTTTTACTGAACTTGCTAAGTGAGTTAACAGCAGGTAAAGGAAAAAATGAACACTTGTTCTCTCTTCCGTACAGTAAGCAGAATGGCTATGCAGGAAAGCCCAGCAAGTACTTCTCGGGGCTTCTAAAGTCCTTAGCTATCGATGGTGTATCGTTTCATTCTCTACGTCACTATGTGGTCACCGAGCTCTTTAATATGGGCGTTAAGGAAGAGCTAATAGGAACATTAATGGGGCACAGTGTAGGTAAACTGACTACTGGTAAGGTTTACCTCGCAGGATTTAGTTACTACGCAAAGCGTGATGCAATAGGTAAACTCATATTGTAATTAATGGACAAAGCAATGTGTGTGAATACTAACGTTCAATAGATACGCCTGCGTCAGATGCAACTCGCTCAAGGATCTTCCGTTCCAATGGCCAATCTTCCAAAAGCCTATTTCTTCTTTTGAGAGCTAACCAAAACGTAAATATCGAGACACTTTGGCTATAGAATGGGAAGTTGTTTACTCCTGCTTTTATTGAATCGATAATGAACGTTCTTCTTTCGGCAAGCTTTTGAATTGTAACAATAAGGTCTTCATTAACTAGATTGTCAAATTCATCAAGTACCACTATCGAGGACTTCTGAGCGGGACGAGGAGCGATTCCAATAAGTTCAGTGTATAAAGTGTCAAGCCCTTGCTGGAAAGACAACTCATCTGAGGCAGAGCGATTTAATTTGTTGTTTACATCTGAAAAAAAATCATCAGTTGTTTCAATCAAAGCCATACTTTTAGCAACGGTTCTATGAACCTCAGGTTCGACAACAGTCTTAGCCTTATAGACTGCGTCATGCGTGAGCTCCGCGTATGCATGTTGTAATAAGGTTCTGACTTGTATCTCGCAAGGCGTCCCTGCCTTAACTGTTAATCCATTAGCTTGTTCGTCAGTTTTGGCTCTCACTACATAGTGCACAGATTGATAAGTGAAGAGTAATGGATCTTTCTTACGTTCTTCATTGAAGTGGCGACATTCTTTGTACTCCCATCTGTCACTACTTTTAATGATGTCAGAGAGTTCATTAATGTGCTCGACTAACAGAACAACAAACCTACAACCAACCTTGTCTTCAATATCCTCATAAGGATTTTCATAATTCTTATTTGGACGATAAAAAGCTTTGTCAATCAGGGAGTCATCTGACTTAACTCTTGCTTTTGCTGGTTGTTTGAGATGAACATCTAGTTCTCTTCCTACTGAAACCAATCGTTGGCACAAATCAGACACGACTAAGTCTCCCCATGCTTTATACATAGGCTTCTCATCATGCCAGTGCTGTAGGAATTCTAGTTCGTTCATTGCTGAGATATGATTTTGTCTTTTACAGTAATTCTAGTCCAGTTGACAGGTTCGCCATCTTGATTTTCAGAGATGGATTCTATTTCAATCAATTCTTTAAATACATCTGATGGTGCAGTGATTTTTACGTTTTTACTAAAGGATAGCTTTCTCTGCTTGAGCCTTGTAGAAATTTGCTCAATATCTTTTGTAAAAGCTGTTAGAGGTAATCCTTTTTCTTCTATGTGTTCGGCGAATAGGTCTCGTGTATCTACATCGAAGTAACGTTCGGAGAACTCATTGGCACTAACAACGTCTGTGTTCTCATATTTTAAGTACGAAATAAGAGCATTATGGTAGTCATTTCTCTCTTCGTCAGAGATGTTCATGCTAGTTAGGAACTCACATGTAGCTTCATAAAACTCACGAGTCGTTCTGGCACTTGATTCTGGATAGCCACATCCTAGAAAGCCGGAATAAAAGTACTGAGCTGCAGCTTTACCATCTGTTTGGCTTATCTGTGAGTCAGAAATACCTACGTGCCAAACATCGTTCAAATCACTATTGGCTTTGCCGTCATTAGCAGTACGTTTAGCAAAGAAACCTGCGGTTTTGTAAAGCTTTGTAGCAGGCGTTAATAGGGCTTCTTCCACGAACTTTAATGAAATTTCGTTTGTATTAGGGTTCTCTGTTTTTTCGTATGCGCTATGAATTTCTGCTTTCATTACACCTATGAACGATTTTTGTGGGTTGTCATAGCGACCTTTAAACACCACTAAGATACCACCAGGTATACTTTTTCTTACTTGAGCACCAGTTAGCTTTGAGGCTATATCGTAAGAAATGTCAATGAAATCCTCGTCATTGGCATTATTTAGCTTTTCAATAGCGGTCGATGTATCCTCTTGCCCCTGCCTTACTATAACCATATCTACGGCTTTAGATTGTGAACCCAGCGCATCGATAACACGTACTTTGAATGTCTCCATAGCTGAGTGGTCAAATTTAATGAAGCTAGAGCTTTTTTTAGGTGGCTTAGTCGAGCCGTCATTGTTTTTCTTTAAAAATCTGATGAATGACTATTTTATCTATGTATAGGTTGGTAAGCTGCATTTTTACTTGCTCGTGGTGTTTGAAGGAATCTGTTGCTGTAAAGAACTATCTGTTTTTTGGGTGTGGATAATATTTCTCCATTCATTCCCATCTCGCTCCCATATGTTTTGATAACGAGAAAAAAGATCATTAACGTCAATAGCTTCAGAGGATTTAGTAGATAGACGAAACCCGAGTTCATTTCGAAGCTGGTAAAGATCTAGTAGGGTCGACTTTTGTCTTCTCCAGAGCTTTTTGTAGTCAAACATAGCGTTCCATCCATTTATGATGGTCAAAAGTGCGCCCAGAAACAACGCTAAGTTCTTTTGAAACTCTTCGTAACCAGATGCTTTTATCCCGAGTGTCAACGTGATTAGTGCACCTAATATGATAGAGAGCCCATTAAAGAACCTTGTTTTACTCTTTTGGCTTTGTACTTTCTTTTTCAATATTTCAATGTTTGTGTTTATCTCTTTTTCGAGATAAGAAGAAGGGGTTTGTTGTTCCAATTTTTGACAGTACCTTGGATAAGCATCTAAGCCATTAAAAAGTTGTGGCTATTCTACAGTGTGAATATGTAAAAGGCAGCATGAAATGCGGTACTTTGTGCTAGGAATGTGCACGTATTCGTTGAAAAGACGATTTTTTGTGCACATTTGAGCGGAAATAGATTTGCTATGAAGATGGGGCGTTACTAGCTAGTTGCTAGTTACTTTGGCTGTGTGTCTGAAAAGTTACCTTTATGTTGAAGAACATAACGAAGAGCTCACTGTTCCTTGTTTTGTGTTGGAAAAAGTTCTCCTTCATTTACCCTTAGTGCTTTCGCTATCATCACTACTTCTACATCCGTTACTTGTCTCACGCCAGCTTCGATTTTTGCCAGAGTTCCTCTACTGATGTCCAAGCCAATGACATTGCATTTTGCTGATAACTGCTCCTGCGTGATTTTTTGCTGCTTTCTAAACTGCCTTATGTTCACTCCAACAACATTCATCATTGTCATTTTTTAGTTTAACTCTTTTTGCTCTGCTTGTAGAGCAAATTTTAGTTGTTAATGTGTCCTAAATTGCTCTGCTGGCGGAGCATTTGATTTGTTAACCTAATGATGAAATGAGGATGTTGAGAATGAAAAAGGGGATTAATACGCCCTCGCTGAAAGTGGGTTTTGAAAGTCAGTTAACAACATTGTGGAAGTTGATAGCGTTCTGCACCGCGTTCATCTTGATGGTAATTGGCTTTAAGTTTGTACAGAAAGTATCCTTTATCCTCCTCAACGATGGCTCAGGAGATTGGATGCTAAGCCAAGGTAGTGTTGGTATAGCTCAAGCCATTTATTGTATTTTTAGTATAGTTCAGGTTTCTGACCGCCTTTACGGAGCAAAGAACCCCGAAAGTATAGAAAATGAGTTTTGGAAGTATGTGTACTTATCAGTTCAAAACCTAGTCCTTATACAGGTGACTTTGACAATCGGAGGGGGAATTCTAGGATGGTTATGGAGCTAAATCAGTAGAGAAATAGACACTGCTACTTGCTAAGTTTTTAACAGTAGATGTATGTATGATTGGGGGATTTGACCGTTTACCATGACTATCCACTGAGAGGGTAGAGGTTCACTAAAAGGGGGAAGTGGGTATCTATTTTCCATCTATCACCTTTCTTTCAGTGTCTAACTTAAGTATTTAGTATGGTAAATAGTAGGATAAATAGTATGTTCCTTAGTATGTTTGTGTTGCCTGAGCATACAAGGATTTACCTTCTATTATACAGGGTTAGAGCTTTCAGCGAACATGGATGTCCGTTCTCCATACATTGAGAAAGAAAGCCTCCGAAGAGGCTATCTTAGAACGGTGACTCACTAACCTCTAACTCTTCTTGTTCAAAGTCAGTCCACCAATCACTGGTAGCCTGATGTTGCTCTCTCGGTAGTTGAACTGTATCAAAAGTCGAACTAACTAGAGTTTCAGAATTTTCAGTCTCTGAATCGTTACCCGTTTGTGATTCCGCACTTACAGTCTCACTTCGCTCATTAGTAGGGCTAAGCTCTTCTGCTTCTTCTTCCTTAAGTGTTGGAATCCCAAGCCACATATAGAGTTTGGATGTATTTGTACCTCTATAAGAACTACTAATAAAACCAAGCCTCTCAAGTTTTTGAAGCGCATTGTTTACAGTTGAACGGGTACATCCAACTTGTTCTGCAATACGATCTTGACTTGGATAACAGCTATAGGTGTTACTGTTGCCTCTTGTACCGAAGTAACTAGAAAGCGTCACCAAAACGCTTTTGTTAGTAACAGTCAAACCATGTGACTTTTTTAGATTGGCTTCAATGATTTGTTTTGTGATAGAAAATTGATTTCTAGGCATAACTATAGTTCCTTGTGATTAAGGAAACTATGGATTGCTCCAAACATTTTCAGCATGCATCTATGTGTATCCACAATTCCATATGTGAAAGTCAACACCATCCAGACAGTTGCAAGGATGGAGTAGAAAGTTTAAGTGACAGTGGGATTAAAAAAGTCAGCACAATGTATGTTTTTGCGATAAAATGAACCCACACAACTACATACACTAGCGTGCTAGTTTTGTTTTCTCAGTGTAGATAAGTCATTGACCTATATACGGCACATCGCCGTTAGGTGATGGTGAAAGCGTAGCTTTACGTATCGAGAGTTCGAATCTCTCACTCACCGCCACATTTGAGCCCTAGCAGAAATGCTGGGGCTTTTTCGTATTACGCGACAAGTTCAATCCCAGAGCTGTATATCGTATTGATTCTCAATTACTCATTGAGTCGGCAAGCCCTTCAAAAAGCCTCCTTTTTTATTCATCTTTTGTTACACATTTTCCGTACAGGTAGTGCGTTTTTATTCGCATGTTGTGATGAGCGTTCCTTATTAAATTTTCCATAAAATCAATTAATTGTTGAAATTAGAACGCTTGTCAAAAAGTCATCAGATATCATGTTTAATAGAGCCTTTTACCTAATGGGATACTCTATTTGTTTGATATAATTTCTGGCAGTTTGTATACCATAATTAAAGAGAGTCTATTCATGTTCCAGAACTTAACGATCAAGCAGAAGATAGTGATTCCGCTGTCACTGATTATTGGATTGTTTATTGTGAGCTCTGTATTAAACGTTATGACAAGTTGGAAACAATCTGAGTTGAGTGAAACACTTAACGAACAGATAGTGCCGAACTTATTAACGATTGAGGATGCTTACCGCGATCTTTACCAAGCTACATCTGCAATCCAAGGTGTTGCTCTTTCTGATACTCAAACCGATATTGACCACCACATCGGTGAATACAAAGACAACGCATACAAAGCGCTGCCACGTATGGAGAAAATGATTGAGCTATCGCAAGCTGGCGTGATGTCTTCTTCACACGGTAATGAAGTGAGAAAGCTTGTCTCCCTAGGTGAAAAATGGTTGGCGAGTTATGAAGCGATGTTGCGTTTACCTCAATCACAATGGCTTGGTTACTACAACGAACACAAACACACCTTTGAAAATCAGTTTATCGAGGTAAGAGCGCAACTTAATGTTGTGAAAGATGCTATAGAAGAAAAACAAAGCTTATTGAAAGATGAAATCTCAGCAGCTGCATCAAGAGCAGAGTTAATTCTTGAAGCGGGCATTGTGATTGTTATTCTGGCCGCTATTGCGATGGCATTTTTGTTGTTGCAAACCGTCGTGAAGCCTATCAACGATATCAAAAATGCGATGACAGAAATTGCTTCTGGTGAAGGTGATTTAAGCCAGCGAATCGATGTGAAAACACAAGACGAAATTGGCAATTTAGCGAACGCGTTTAATCAGTTTGTGTCTAAAATCCAAGCGACAGTTTCTCAAGTAATTGAAAGTTCGAATACCTTGCGTAATGAGATGGAAAATCTTAGCTCGTTGACCACGACCATAACTCGACCGTTTCACAGCAAAAAGAACAGCGAGGCGGTAGCAGCGGCAGTGCATGAGATGCAAGTCACCAGCAGAAATGTCAGCGATAGCGCTAACGAAGCTGCGGTTGCGAGCCAAACAGCGAATGATGAACTTACCAATACCAATGTTATTTTGGATCAAACCGTTAGCTCAATTCGTAGCCTCGCAAGTGAAATCGAAAGTGCAAGCCACGTCATTAACACATTGGATCATGATGTGAGTAACATTGCTTCTGTATTGGATGTCATTCGTGGTATCGCAGAGCAAACGAACTTATTGGCGCTTAACGCAGCGATTGAAGCGGCTCGTGCAGGAGAGCAAGGGCGAGGTTTTGCTGTTGTAGCAGATGAGGTTCGCTCGTTAGCCAGTCGTACACAACAGAGTACGGGTGAAATCCAAACCATGATTGAAAAGCTACAATCTGGTGCGGGACAAGCCGTAGAAGTGATGCGTGGTAGCCAAAATAGCAGTGATGAAACAATTCAATCGGCAGGGAGGGCGAGTCAATCCCTTTCTGAAATCTTGAACGCGATTTCACGTATGAACGAGATGAATACACACATTGCAACGGCTGCAAGCCAGCAAAGTACGGTAAGTGACGAAGTAAATAGCAACGTACAAGGCATTGCAGATAGCAGTACATCTATTGTGGAAATCGTAAACCAAGCGCAAGCATCTTTAGCCATGTTATCAGAGCAAACCCAGCGCTTAGATCATCAGGTTAGTCAGTTCAAAGTATAAGCTTGAGAACTGCAGTCTCACTGACGAAATAACCCGCTTCTTAGCGGGTTATTTTTTAGATAAGGGTCGAACCTGATTTGTGAAGGCTCGACTATATTTACATTCCTCTTTTACTTAACTTTGTATACCAGAGGGGTAAATAATCCTAGACAGCGGTGACAAACTCTGTACAGCGTGATGATGCTTTTATCATCACTTTTGCTGCTTTTTAACCATTGCAATTGCTCACAGGAAAGTGTGATTTCCAACCCAAAATCTTCAAATTTGAGAACTTCATTACACCTTTACCATAAACGTTTTTCGTAAGCGTATAGAACTGTAAATTTTGTTGTATGTACAACACTGGGTAATTATCATCCTAATTAATTTGTTCTGGATATACATCCGTTAGTCATCATTAAGTCATTCTAGAAGTTTTTAGCAAGGAATCTTGAAGGCTTGTAGGTAAAAGAGAGAAAAATTCATGAGACGTAAAACCACGCTATCTCTGCTGATTGCGTCGAGCCTTTTTGTGGTTGGATGTCAACCTAGCGAAGAAGGATCGAGTCAAGGTAGTGGTCCTGCGCCCGCAACCGAAGTTGAAGTGTTAACGGTGGAGCCAACTCGTCAAGCGTTAACTGTTGAGTTGCCAGGTCGTAGCCGTGCATTCAAAGAAGCGGAAGTTCGTCCGCAAGTTACAGGCATTATTTCAGAGCGAAATTTTGTTGAAGGGGGCCTTGTTGAACAAGGACAGTCCCTATATCAAATTGATGATTCATCATTTCAAGCGGATTTGCTGAGCGCTGAAGCGGAATTAATCCGAGCTCAAGCAGCGGCAGAATCGACCCATGCCACAGTGAAGCGTTACAGAACCTTGATCACCAAAAAGTCCATCAGCCAACAAGATTTGGATGAAGCAGAAGCAGCATACAAGGAAGCGCAAGCACAGGTCCTAGTCGCAAAAGCTAAGATCAATACGGCAAAAATCAATTTAGATTACACGCAAGTGAAAGCTCCGATTAGCGGTGTGATCGGTAAATCGAGTGTGACGGCGGGTGCGTTGGTTACGGCTAACCAAGCAGCCAAATTAGCGACCATTCAGCAGCTTGATCCTATCAACGTTGATATTGTGCAATCATCCGCGCAACTGCTGCGTTTAAAAGCGGCTCTTTCCCAAGGTCATATGCAAGAAGATGACTCTGCGCAAGTTACATTGATGCTTGAAGATGGCAGCACGTACGAACATAAAGGCACGATGAAATTTACCGAGGTCAATGTGAACGAAAGTACGGGTAGCGTGACGCTTCGTGCTGAATTCCCAAACCCTGACGGTTTGTTACTACCAGGAATGTTTGTTCGTGCGACGGTTATTACTGGTGTTGACCCTGACGCGATTTTGATACCACAAAATACCGTTTCTCGCGACGCGACAGGCAAAGCGACAGTGATGATGGTGAATGGTGAGAACAAAGTGGAAGCGAGACCAGTGAAGACAGCCGAAGCGATCAATAATCAATGGCGTATCATTGATGGTTTGAAAGCGGGCGATAAAGTCATTACTGCTGGGTTACAAAAGGTAGGTCCAGGCAGTCCTGTAACTATCCAAAACGGTGAACAGGAGTAATCATGGCACGATTTTTTATCGATCGTCCGGTATTTGCTTGGGTTCTCGCAATTCTAACGATGTTGGCGGGGGTAATGTCATTATTCAATTTACCCGTCTCGCAATACCCAACGATTTCACCGACAACGATCACCATCAGTGCTCGTTATCCAGGTGCATCAGCGAAAACCGTTGAAGACTCGGTAACGCAGGTTATCGAGCAAAATATGACGGGACTAGATTATCTTCGCTACCTATCATCGAGCAGTGATGCATTCGGTAATGCGACAATTACCCTGACGTTTGATAGCGAAGCTGATCCTGATATCGCGCAAGTACAGGTGCAGAACAAACTGCAATTGGCCTTGACGTCATTGCCGATGGAAGTACAAAACCAAGGTATCGTCGTGAATAAATCCAATACGGCATTTCTCATGGTTGTCGCGGTTTATTCTGAAGATCCCGACTTTACAGAAAACGATATCGGTGACTTTGTTGTAACGAATATTCAAGACCCTATTAGTCGTGTAACTGGCGTAGGACAAGTGCAGGCGTTTGGTGCGCAGTATGCGATGCGAGTCTGGCTGGATCCATTTAAGCTTACGCAGTTCAACTTGACCGCAATCGACGTAGCAAATGCTATCAGTGAACAGAACGCGCAAGTTTCTTCAGGTCAACTGGGTGCAGCACCTGCGCAGGAAGGTCAGCTGTTGAATGCAACGATTTCATCTGCAAGTCGTTTGAGCAGTGTGGAAGAGTTCCAAGACATCATTCTTAAGTCTGACGCCAGTGGTTCGAATGTTTATTTGAAAGATGTGGCTCGTGTTGAACGTGGTGCAGAAAGTTACGATATTCGAGGCCAATATAATGGCTTCCCAGCATCGGGTTTAGGTATTTCATTAGGTACTGGTGCAAACGCGCTTGAGACTGCCAATGCGGTGAAAGAGCGTTTAGAACAACTGAGTGCAACGTTCCCAGAAGGGTTGCAGATTGCTTACCCATTTGAAACTACGCCATTCGTCAAAGCCTCGATTCAAGAAGTGGTTAAAACGCTATTAGAAGCCATTCTTCTTGTGTTCTTAATCATGTACCTGTTCTTGCAGAACTTCCGTGCGACGATCATTCCAACGATCGCAGTGCCTGTCGTACTGCTCGGCACCTTCGCTATTTTGTACGCGACTGGATTTAGCGTAAATACGTTAACCATGTTCGCGATGGTTCTGGCTATCGGTTTGCTGGTGGACGATGCCATCGTTGTGGTGGAAAACGTCGAGCGTGTGATGCATGAGGATGGGTTAGAGCCCAAAGAAGCGACCAAAAAATCGATGGGGCAGATCACGGGTGCTCTGATTGGTGTGGGTCTGACGCTTTCTGCGGTATTCGTCCCTATGGCGTTTATGTCTGGCTCTACAGGGGTTATTTACCGTCAGTTCTCGATAACGATTGTGGCGGCGATGACACTTTCAGTTTTGGTAGCAATAATTCTGACTCCAGCATTATGTGCAACATTACTGAAAAAAGGCGATGCTGAGCTTCTAGAAAAGAAAGGCTTCTTTGGCTGGTTTAACCGCAAGTTTGATGCGATGACAGCTGGCTATGAAACCGGCGTTGCTAAACTCCTAAAGCGCACAGGTCGTATGTTGGTTGTATTCTTGGCAATGAGTGCAGGTGCGGGCTGGCTGTTTATGAACCTTCCGACGTCATTCTTGCCGGATGAAGACCAAGGCACGGTATTCTCAATGGCCATTTTGCCGCCTAACTCAACGCAAGAGCAGACGGAAAAAACACTTGAGAAAATGCGCGACTTTTACCTTGTGGATGAGAAAGACAACGTGAAATCCGTCTTCTCCGTTGCGGGCTTTAGTTTTGCAGGTCAAGGCCAAAACATGGGGATGGCCTTTATCGGTCTGAAAGATTGGTCAGAGCGTGAAGCGCCGGGTGCTGATGCAGCTTCCATTACGGGTCGAGCGATGGGGTACTTCTCAACCATTAAAGAAGCACTGGTGTTTGCATTTGCACCTCCTGCGATTCAAGAATTGGGTAACTCGACAGGCTTTGATTTCTATCTTCAAGATTCGTTGAACAAAGGTCACGACGCATTAGTCGCTGCGCAAGGTCAACTGCTTGGCATGGCTGCACAAAACCCGAAACTTGTCGGTGTTCGTCCGAACGGCCAAGCAGATGCGCCAATGTACAAAGTGAACATTGACCACGTTAAACTGCGTGCTCTGGATGTTAGCATTAATGACGTCAACCAAATCCTGTCAGCGGCATGGGGCGGGGCGTACATTAACGACTATATTGATCGCGGTCGAGTGAAAAAAGTCATGATGCAAAGTGATGCGGAATACCGTATGCAGCCAAAAGACTTCGATTCGTGGTACGTGCGCAACTCAAAAGGTGAGATGGTGCCTTTCTCTGCCTTTGCGAGCGGAGAGTGGACGTATGGTTCACCTCTTTTGCAGCGTTTTGATGGTTTGCCAGCGATGAATATCCAAGGCGGCGCAGCTCCTGGCGTCAGTACTGGTGAAGCCATGGCAGAAATTGAAGCAATGGTAGAAAAATTACCAGAAGGCTTTACGGTGAACTGGAATGGTATTTCGTATGAAGAGCGCCTTTCCGGAAACCAAGCGCCAATGTTATATGCGCTGTCTATCCTCGTCGTATTCTTAGTTCTCGCCGCTTTGTATGAAAGTTGGTCAGTACCTTTTGCCGTGGTGTTAGTTGTGCCTCTTGGTGTGCTTGGTGCTGTGCTCGCGGTAATGACGCGAAGTATGGACAACGATGTATTCTTCCAGGTGAGTTTATTAACGACGGTCGGCTTGGCAACTAAAAACGCCATTCTGATTGTTGAGTTTGCGAAAGATTACTACGAGAAAGGCGCTGGCCTTATCGAAGCAACCCTGCATGCCGTTCGTGTTCGTCTGCGCCCAATTATTATGACATCGCTTGCCTTTGGTCTAGGTGTAGTACCGCTTGCTATCAGCTCTGGCGTGGGCTCAGCAGGTCAAAATGCGGTAGGTACTGGTGTACTTGGTGGCATGATCAGTGCGACGATCTTAGGTATATTCTTTGTGCCAATCTTCTTTGTGGTGGTTGAGCGATTGTTTGATCGACGTGCGAGAAAAGAATCGGAGGCAGAGTTGTCTGAGACTAATCCTAAACCAGCTCAGCAAAGCGAGTAAGACTTGGTTGCTGTAACTGAGTTATACTGGTGATAATAAACACGATAAAAGGGCGCTTCGGCGCTCTTTATTTTATGTTTTCACTTGGTGGTTACCGTCTTTGACGCAAACTTGAAGGGGGAGCGTTTTGCCTTATGCAGAATCTGTTTATTCCTTCCGACCGAATGAAAGCCTAAAGAAGAACAAACGACGATGAAAGATCAGAAAATCTCCCCAATTTCCGTTTTGGATCAAAGCCCTATGTTTGTCTGCGGTGTGATGCAGCGAATGTATCGCAACCGTGCTCAAGCTGAGCTCTCTCGGCAAAATTTAATGACACTCGAGATGGCAAGTGCACTGGCCGCTTTGGAAGAGTTTCAACCCATGAGTCAGCAAGCGTTGGCTGACGCGGTTCGAACTGAGCGAAGTGTAGCAAAGCGAATGGTGGATAATTTGGAAAAGCGAGGGTTTGTTCAAGTTTCTAAAAGTAAATCGAATCAGCGTCTCAAAATGCTCAGCATGACAAAAGAGGGGGCAAATGCTTTAAAGCAAGTGCATCAAATCATGACGAATTTACAGAAAGAATTTTTCGCTTGTTTGTCTGAATCAGAAGCGAGTGAGTTTTTTCGTCTGGTAAGAAAACTCACTTTTGCGAATCACGACCAGTAGCTTATCTTAATGCTATCTAGCGCGCCTTTACTTTATCGGTGATCAATTATATTAAGTCGTAAAACTTAAGAAATAGAATGCCCAACGTACACGTGACGGTAGAAAGCACCGTAGTGAGTGCGATGATATTTGCGGCTAATGTGGCATTGCCTCCCATCGAACGCGCCATGACATAACTGGCTGCTGCCACTGGGGAAGCGTTCATAAAGAAAAGAATACCTAACTCAATTCCTCGAAAACCTACTAAGTAAGCACCAATAGTGATCATTACGGGTGCCACGATGAGCTTGTAACTGCTTGCAAACCAAGATGGACCTTTCTCTTTTCTCATCAAGCTAAAATCGAGTGAGCCGCCCGTACACAACAGCGCTAAAGGTAATGTCATTTTGGACAAGTAGTCCCCTGCATCAATAACAACATTCGGTACTGGAATAGAGAGCAAATAGAAAGCCATCCCTAGGACGATTGAGATTATCAGTGGATTCCTCGTCAGTGTTCGGCCCATCATTTTTGCGGCTTGTGGGACAGAAGTTGCGCCCTTGGGAGATAAGCAAATAACCGCTTGGACGTTATAAAGAAACGTGGTGACCGCGACATAAAGCGCTGCTAACGCCACACCTTGAGAACCATACGCATTGGCAACGTAAGCGATGCCAATAATCCCTGTGTTTGCTCGAAACCCACCTTGGATAAGAACACCTTGGTCAGGCGATGCTTTGAACAGAAGCTTGACCGAAAGGTAGGTGAAAATGAAAAACGAAATGCTAGCGATGACGCCGAAATTGACAAAGCCACTCGCCGCGGAAAAATCGTGTTCTGAAGCCACAATACTGACAAATAACATCGCAGGTAGCGTAACTTGAAACACCAGTTTAGAGCCCACTTCGATAAAATTATCGTTGATCAGTCCAATGCGTTTGAACACCACGCCAAGTATTAACATTAAGCAGATAGGGCCGGTTATCGACAAAGAGAATTGCAACTGATGTAGAACAGCTTCCATGTAAGTACCCGCAGCAAAAGAAAAATATTCCTGCTGTCTATTAAGCCATAAACTCTGGGAGACAGGACAGAAAAGTGATGAAATTTTCCTCTTTTGTTGTTTCCAGAACCATTTGCATTCCAAGTTATGGACGAGGTCCCAGTTTAACAAAGCTGCACTGGTTCTATGCGCGATATGTTGGTTTACTACTTATCGTGATGCATCCACATGCGTATTAAATAAAAGAGTTGGTCATTGTGGTTATGGATAGGAGTTCATCGATGAAAAGGAAACACAACAAAACCGTACTTTGTGCATTTGTCTCAGGTTCGGTGTTTGGTGCAGCTTTAGTCATTGCGATGTCTTTACCAATGTAATCGTTTCTGTAGGCTCTTTGAATACTTACGCTAATTCAATACAAAAACAGATTGAGTTCAGCTTGATGTACTGTTAGTTTGAAAACATGAAAATACACGTTAGCCCTTCATCAACAACCTTCTTTTGGTGGCGCTCTAAATAGAGCGGCACGGAATACTCACATTCTTAAGCTGCTGGATGGTAGCTAAGAGTGTTTGATCTTTTTATCTCCAGTAGCGATCTATTAAATACTTGGAGATAAATATGAACACCATTCAAAGTACATCACAGCGTGAAATTATCCTGACCGGCGATCGAGCGACAGGTCCGTTACACCTCGGGCACTATGTCGGTTCATTGCAACAACGAGTCAAATTGCAAACGGAGCATGAGCAAACGATCTTAGTCGCAGACATGCAAGGGTTGACGGATAACGCCCACAATCCATCAAAAGTATCCTCCAATATTCTCAATGTCGTTGCGGATTATTTGGCCGTTGGTATCGACCCCACACAAACCACGATCACGTTGCAATCTCAAATACCAGCGTTAGCAGAGTTAACGATGTATTACAGCAATCTTGTCTCTATTGCGCGTTTAGAGCGTAATCCCACGGTTAAAAATGAGATACAGAGTAAAGGCTTTGAACGCTCTATTCCTGCTGGCTTTTTAACGTATCCAATTTCTCAAGCTGCCGATATTACGGGGTTCCACGCGACGTTGGTTCCGGTAGGTGATGACCAACTGCCGATGTTGGAGCAAACTAATGAAATCGTAAGAAAAATAAACCACCTGGGTGGAAAAGAGGTTCTTAGAGAATGCCGTCCATTACTTAGTGATGCCCCTCGGTTGCCGAGTACCGACGGTAAAAATAAGATGTCTAAAAGCATGGGGAACGCAATCAACCTAGGAGCTTCTGAAAAGGAGATTTCTGTGGCAGTGAAATCTATGTATACCGATCCCAATCATCTGAAAATTGAGGACCCTGGCCAAGTCGAAGGTAATATTGTATTTACCTACCTCGATGCCTTTCACCCTGATAAAGATTACGTCGAACAGCTAAAAGAGCATTATCGACGAGGTGGGTTAGGTGATGGTTTGACCAAGAAAGTGTTAGAAGAATGCCTACAAGAGATGCTTCGACCTATTCGAGAAAAGCGCACTATGTATTTGAATGATAAAGCACAGCTGATTGATATTTTAAAACAAGGTAGTCAGCGTTCTCGTGAGAAAACTGAACAAGTGCTATTTGATGTGAAAGATGTATTTGGTTTGAATTTGTTCTGAATTAAAAGTAGAGAGTTGAACATAAGGCACGACGGCTTATTAGCAACGTGCCTTTTTTTTTGCTCCCAGTCAGTCAAAGCTGATTGTTAAGAAGAAAAAATTCGCGACGAAAATCCGCTACTTCTTGTTGGTAATAGCTTTGCCACTCCGGTTCTGACAAATTCGAATGGCTTGTGGTTCTTTCTTTTCTGAGTCTGGACTCAAGTTGTTGCAATGCTTGTTGGTAATCTCTGACTTGCTCTTTTTGCTCAGCAATTTGTTGCTGACGATCGTGAATCTCTTCGCTTTCGTCCTTCGTTAAGTAAGTTTTTTGCAGCTCTGCGATGATGGTTTGGCGATCTGGAAAGCTCATGCTATTGGGTATCAGGGCGACTGCACGCTCATATTTTGCTTGGTCGTTTGTAAGCCCGATAGCCTCTGCATTTTCTTGCCAGTCTATGATGAGTTGCTCGAAAGCTTGCAAAAAGCTTTCTGGACTTTGCGTGTTGAGCTGTTGGGCCTCTAAATTGAAATCGTATAGGGCGAACTCATCCGCGAAAATAACATCAGCCAACTCGCCCCAAATGCCTCTTGCCTCGGCTTTAAGTTGTGCAATACGTGAGGCTAGTGGTTGTTGCTCATCAAACAACAAATTACCCACACTTTCTTGCCATTGACTGTTGAGTTGATGGTAGCTCGCCAAAAGTTGAAATCGTGCTGAAGATAAATAAGGCTCGAGCAAGGCTAACTGTTCCTCACAGTCGCGGTTCGACATGCACTCATGCCAAAATGACTCAAGCTCTGCGACGAGTTCTCTCCCTTTGAACAGAGTTAGTCTCTCAGTCGTTATTTGAACTGTGGAAGGGAGCTTAGCGGTTTGTGGTGAAGTATCTGTATCGGGCACGATGCTGCTTGTTTGTGGTGATGTACTGGAGACACTCTGATTTTTTGTTCTTAGGGGAAGGAGAGGAAGCGAGCTCTTCTTTTTGAACATCGTGATTGAAAGTTAAAAATATCATGCCCGCCATAATGGCGGACATGATTATCAAAGCGATTTTCTTCATGGCTTGATTGTTGCGCTTACTGGGAAATGGTCAGAAAGGTTGTAGTGTTTCCATAAACTCTCTGCGGTTGTGCGCGGCACGTCTACACGGTTGTCATTGAATGATTTCACCCCGTATTCACTACTCACCATAACATAGTCAAGGTATTCCACGTTTTCGCCGCCTGATAACGCTTCACCTGCGAAGTTATTGATACGGGGATCAAAGGTTGACTCCGTGTAACCTGAATACTGAGGTTCGATGGCGCTTAAGTTAGCGATCATTTGTTGGTAGTCACCAGGGAACTTTCTTTTGTTTACGTTAAAGTCGCCGCTGTATACCACAGTTTCGCTTGAAGGAATGTTGAGAGATTTAGCGAGTGCGCGGATTTGTTTGAACTGGCGCTGACGATACTCGCGAGCGGTGTCTGTATCGAAAGATGCGGTATGGGTAGCAAACACATGGTAAGCCTGACCACCCTTAATAATTTCCGCATAATTAACGCCTTTGTCGGCAAAGCAGTCTGTGCCAGAGCAGTCGGGGAAGACATATTGCGCTTCATTCACGATAGGATAGCGACTGACAATGATCACCCCACCATCATGAATATTAACGCCTTCTTTATCTAACATCTTAGTTTGGTACGGATACTCCTTAGCTAACTCACGTAGGAATCCTTCACGACCGCTTGCAAACACTTCTTGCAGCGCTAATACATCATAACCTTTGACGTATTGAGGAATCAGTTCGTAACGATCACCGATGTGCGATGCAATAGCCGTAAGAGCCCAGATGTTGTATGTCATCAACTTAAGGTTTTGTTCTTCGTTATCGACAGATTCATTTACTTTGCTTGGCGTGATGGTGTAATAAAGATCGTCGTATCGAGCGGTACTGTCTGACTTAAATGCCAGTTCGGTTTCTCGGATGCCAAAAGCGTTAGTGTTGGCACGATGAATATTACGATCATCTTTAAGAGATAAATCGACATCGGACGCCGATAAGCCATATTCAATGGTTGAATTATACCAATGACCTTCCATGACCTGATTGAGTGTTATGCTTTCACCTTTAGGGCTAGAAACCACAGTTTCAAAACGGTAAGTTTGGTTTGATTTCACGCCTTCCCAACGATTGAAGCTCAATACAGGTTTGGTTTCCCACGGACCAAGTACTTGCACATGTTGCTGCCACTCTTCTCCGTATTGAAGTAAATCACTGCCTTCGTGCTTTACTTGAATAGTTAAAGGCTGATCAGAGTTATTGGTTAGATAAACATCTGTATCTGCAATGCTTGGCAATGCCACCAAGCCACTTAATAAAAGACCCCACTGCGATAACTTCATCTTATTTTTCCATCATTTGAACTAGAGCAATCATTCTTGTTTATAAATATTACTTGCACGTTAAATATGGATGACATCGAAGCCAGTACTAAAAATTGTTATCAGAATGTGATCTTTATTCAATGGTGAGGAGTCGGGGTAGAGAGTTAATGGTTGCTTAAGCGGTTGTAAATAATAGCGATGGTTAACGAATCGTACTCACTGCAATCAAGTTGTCATCTTCGCTCTATAAGTTGTGCGGCGTCATTCATCCAGCCACATGGCTAGAACTTAAATTGATAGATGGAGCACTATGGCTAGAGCAGTAAATCCAATCGATGAAACCATCATTAAATTACTACAAGACCAAGGTTTGATTAGAAGCGAAGCAGAAGCTCGTTTAAAGAAAGAGGTATACCGCTTACAGCCTAATGAAATTGAAAAAGTCAAAAATTATGCCCAGCACTTTGGCATAAACGCTAAAGAAAAACTCATCGATGAGATCTTAGAGTTGCGCCGGGAAGCGCTCATAAAAAAATGTAGACACAATACGGAGCATGCGAGCCTATCTCTAAAATAGAACGTGATAAAAATATCAATTACTGGTCAAGATTTGATCTCTCAGGCCGATGTATATAAGAGCGCTCAATGATATCGAGTGACAAAAAACAGTGTGTTTTAGAGGTTAAGCTTTCACTTAAGTGAGAGGTTTGGAAAGGCTGCAGGGAGAAAGTGCATGCGTATTAAAGACTTAAGTGTCGTAAAGAAAATATCGGTTAGTTATTTAACCGTTTTTGCCGTGTTTGGTTTAGTGTCAGTAATGTTGGTACAAGGTTTGTTAACACTGAATAAAGACATCTCAGTGCTAAAAGATAAAAGCTTACCTTCTGTTGCGATTTTGAAAGGTATCCAAGTTGATATTACTAAAGTGCGCAAAGATGAGTTCTCTTTATTGCCAAACGCAAGTCATCCCAAAATTGGTGAGTGGTTAAAAGGCCTCGACCAATGGCGTTCTGATGTGCAGGCTGGTATTGCAGAATACGAAAAGCTCGACCTTAATCAGCGTGAAACGCAGTCTTTTAACGTTTTTAAAGAAACCTGGAATCAATACATCAAAGAAACGAAGACTTACAACGCACTGCTAAGCCAAGGTGATGCTGAAAGTGCAAATGATGTGATTTTATCGAGTTTCGATACCTACTCAAAAGCGTTGAGCAGCTTGGATGATACCCTCGCGTTGAACGATGAGTTGGTGAATTTGATTGGCGAAGAAGTACAAAATGAAGCGGCATTTACACAATATAGCGCTGCTGTTGGGGCGCTTGTCGTCGCATTGGTCATGGTAATGTCTGCTATGTTGCTTTCTCGAGTCATTTGCGGGCCTGTTGATCGAGCATTGGAATTCGCTTCTAAAATCGCCAAGGGTCAATTGAATAATCAAATCGACGAAAGTGAATTGAGCAAAGACGAGTTAGGAACGTTGCTCAAAGAGCTTGTCGGTATGCAAACAAACTTACATTCGCTGGTTTCTGAGATTAATGACTCAACGATTCAGCTAACGGCAGCAGTAGAGGAAGTGAGTGCTATTTCTTCTCAGACCGCTTCTGGTATGCAAAATCAACAAATTGAACTTAGTTCGGTGGCTTCTGCGATGACAGAAATGCAAGCTGCTGTAAGTGAAGTGGCACAAAATACCGAAGTTGGCGCGACCTCTGCTTACTCGGCAACGGAAGTGGCTAAACAAGGAACGGCGACGTTACAACAAACTATCGCAGTAATTGAGCGTGTATCACATACGATCCAAGAGTCAGATGAACTGGCACGTGAGCTTGAATCGAGCTCAAACAATATCAATGTGGTCGTAGATGTGATCCGCGGGATTGCGGAGCAAACAAACTTGTTAGCACTGAACGCCGCAATTGAAGCTGCTCGGGCCGGTGAACAAGGACGTGGGTTTGCTGTTGTGGCAGATGAGGTTCGTTCTCTGGCGCAACGCACTCAAGACTCCACTTCACAAATTGTGGAAATTGTTAATCAACTACAAGAGAGCAGCAGCAAAATAGGGCATTCAAGCCGTGATTGTCAGGAGGGCATTTCTCAGTGTGTTGAGCAAGTCAATGACGCTGATAGCCAGATAAAAGAAATTGAACATTCTGTCGATAACATAGCGCAAATGAGCACACAAATCGCAACGGCGTGCAGCGAGCAGAATTCTGTATCCGAAGAGCTGAATCGCAGTGTGGAGCATATTAATAGTGCCTCAACAGAGATGGCTGAGGGAGCTTCGCAAACGGCTGTGGCTTGCCAGCAGATCAGTAGCCTAGCGCACAACTTGAAAACTCGAATGGGTTCATTCCAGCTCTAGTTGTTGTGTTTCAGCTTTTTTCCTAACCTCATTGCTATAAAAAATAAGCCGGACGAAATGTCCGGCTTATTTATTCTCTGTCTATATAAATAAGTTCAGAGCATGCTCAATCTTGGGAGAATATGCTCGCTAGGCTGGAATACCACTATGGAACTTAAAATCTGTATCTGGCGTAGAAATTAAACCCGCCTCAACTCGGCCAAAATAGGCTATGCGTTCGCTGATGTCTTTGCCCGCGATTTGCTCTGCCAATACAAGATAATCTTGATAGTGGCGTGCTTCTGAGCGCAGTAAAGAAACGTAGAATTTTGCGATATCGTCATCCATATGTGGTGCTAGTTTGGCAAAACGCTCACAAGATCGGGCTTCGATGTACGCACCAATGATGAGCTTATCGATCAGCGTTTCCGGTTCATGAGTCTTCATATGCGAAATGAGCCCTTTAGCATAGCGACTTGCTGGAATATTTTTATACTCAATTCCACGACTTTCCATGATCTCTAAAACTTGATAAAAGTGGTGTAACTCCTCTTTAATCAAAAGCACCATTTTATCGATCAAATCTTGGCTGTAAGGTGAGTTGGACTTAGCCATGATCGCTTTGGAAATATTGCTCTTACCTTTTAAAGTTTCTAGTGAGCCTACATTGCGATAAGCAAAATCTTCATAGGGTTTAAACCAGTCAAGCAGAGCATGTGAACTGGATTGGTCAACGGCATACTTACGAATTAAAAACATCGCAGATTGGCCAGCTTTTAGCTCACACAGTAGGTGGTCTAATAAAATGGTTTGAAGGTTTTCTGGTTTCTTTGCTTCCTCTACCCATTCATCAGGTGTGCTGCATTGCAGAAATTGGTTAATGGGAGCAAGAAGATCTTGATAGGCGTCTAGATTCATCATTTTAGTTTTAGTACTTCACATTCTAATTGGGCATATCCGCTATCTTACGGATAGAAAAAAGGCTGCGATTGCAGCCTTTATTGACCTTAAGTGAATGTTACCACTTTTTCTTCTCGCCGAAGAGTGCTTCCATGTCATTGTCGCGCTCTTTATCGGCGATCTGCTGCATTTCGGCATCACTTTTATCTTGGCGTTTTTTATCTAGGTCGCCCAGCATGTCTTCAAGCTTTTGTTTCGCTTGAATAGAGTAGGGATCGCTCTTTGTACTCAATGCATCGATACCTTTGCGTAGCAGTTGAAGTGCTGTACCAGGTTGACCTCGAGCGATTGAGTCATTTGCTCTTTTAATGACGTTTTCGATGTTGATACGAATCTGCATCGTTTCTAAACGCGCATTTTCAGCGACATAAGTCTGGGTGTCGATACGGCCTTTATTGTGTTCGTTACGGATAGTATCGCGGAGGCGTTTCACCAACTTAAGCATGACGATGGCTTGTTTATCACTGCTCGGCATTTTGAACGTGGTACTCTCGCCAGTGGGACCATTCTCTTTCAGTTGCTCAATCTGTTGCTTCATGTTTTCGATACGTTGAGCAAGCTGCTTATTCTTCGGGTCAAGCTCATGCATGCTTTCTAGCGCGTCAAGAATACGATTGTTTAGACATAGCAACAGCTCCTTGCTAAAAGGGATATGGTGCGCATGACCAATCAACTCTTCAGTGCCATCAATCAAGGCAACATAGCGTGCGGACTCCTGTCTTTTCGCAGTCTCTACCTTGACCTTATACTGCAACATAATGTTATAGCCTAGGATCAACACCAGTAGGATGGCTACCAAAGCGATTATTAAACCAATATTCATATCTTTGCGTCTGCTTTACTTTTCTACGGCTAGCGTTAAAGAATACATGAATCTTATCTTACTCGGCACCCTATTTGTTTGATTATTTTGTCTCTCCCACGTTTTAGCTACTGATAGAAGTCACATCATAGAACTTCAGTCATTTATTGGCTCAACTTTGTGCATATTGTTTCTATGTTGAGGATTATCAGTATGTGATTGAGGTATAAGTTAGAAATTACTGTTCATTTCGATTTGAACGCGTTATAACTAATTATTATATCGCTCGTCCGAGTGGCCAATAAACTCTCTCATGAATAAGTAAGGGATTACGATGAAACTGCAGCAGCTGAAGTATATTGTTGAGGTTGTAAACCATAATCTGAATGTATCCGCGACGGCAGAAAGCTTGTATACCTCTCAGCCGGGTATCAGTAAACAGGTTCGGTTGCTGGAAGATGAGTTAGGCATTCAGATTTTTGAACGTAGCGGTAAGCACTTAACACAGGTGACACCTGCTGGTGAAGAAATTGTACGTATTTCCCAAGAGATTCTGGCTCGTGTAGAAAGTATCAAAGCTGTAGCAGGGGAGCACACCCACCCAGAAATGGGGACGCTGAATATCACCACGACACATACGCAAGCGCGTTATGCTTTGCCGGATGTCATCAAAGGTTTCACTTCTCGCTATCCAAAAGTGTCATTACACATGCATCAAGGTACGCCGTCACAAATGTCTGAGGCGATTGCTAAAGGTACGGCGAACTTTGCGATTGCGACAGAAGCTCTTCATTTATATCAAGATGCCATCATGCTGCCTTGTTATCACTGGAACCGTTCAATTGTCGTGCCTAAAGATCATCCATTAGCGAAGAAAGACAAAGTAACGATCAGCGATCTTGCCGCTTATCCATTGGTCACTTATGTGTTTGGTTTTACGGGCCGTTCAGAGTTAGATACCGCATTTAATCGTGAAGGTTTAACCCCGAGAGTGGTGTTCACTGCAACTGATGCGGACGTTATTAAAACGTATGTTCGCATGGGTATTGGTGTCGGCGTAATTGCTAGCATGGCTGTGGATGAAGAGCAGGACAGCGATTTAGTCGCAATAGATGCGAGCCATTTATTCGGGGCTAGTACGACAAGTATTGGTTTCCGTCGCGGTACATTCCTGCGCTCATACATGTTCGATTTTATGGAACGCTTTGCTCCTCATTTAACTCGCCCAGTGGTAGAGCAGGCGATTTCGTTGAAATCTAATGCAGAAATCGAAGAGATGTTTAAAGACATCGAGCTCCCGGTGAGATAACACTTCATTGATGTTTCGATTCCCTCTACAATGCGCTCGTTGTAGGGGGAGCTATGAAAACGCAATTTCAATTTATTAATGACTGCTTATTGGAAAACGAATCGCTATGGCGGTTTGAACCATTTAAAAGTAGCATCCACATCTCATTACCTTGGCAAGAGCAACACCCTCAGTTGTGCCAGTGGTTAGTGTCTCTTTCTCCCTCTCAAATCGAAGAGTATAAAGCGGAACCTGAACTCGCCTTAAAAGCGATAAGCGCGTTCGTGCCTCAACTCGAACAACTCGCTTATCACACGCGTTTAGAGTCTTTAACCTTAAATGGCTTGGCACTCGCTCGTGGTTTAGACAACGGCATTCCCGGACGTAAGCTGGAGCAAATCAGCTCGATGGGTGAAGCTGCAATTCAACAACACTGTGGCGAAGAATGGTTAGAGTGGTGTTCAGGGAAAGGTTATTTAGGACGAATCCTGGCAACACAAACCGATCAGCCTGTGACCAGTTTCGAATATCAACAAGTACTGTGTGATTCGGGGCAACAAGCTGCGAATGAACACCATTGGAAAATGACGTTTATTCAAGGTGACGCGTTCGATAGCAAAGCAAAAGCGGTATTCAAGCCAACGCAACACGCGGTGGCACTGCATGCGTGTGGTGACCTCCATGTTCGTCTAATGCAGTACGGCAGTGAGAATGGGATTGCTGCGATGACTATCTCACCTTGTTGTTATCACTTGATTCAGTCGGAACAATACCAGCCGATGTCGAAACCGGGGAGGGTTTCTTCTCTCTCATTGTCTAAGCAAGAACTGCGTATCCCGTTACAGCAAACGGTGACAGGGGGAGAGCGTGTACGTCGCCATCGTCAGCAGGAAATGGTGTTTCGTCTTGGCTTCGATTTGATTACTCGACGAGCGTTAGGCATGGCAGAGTACCAACCTGTCCCCAGTATTCGTAAGTCGCAATTAAGTGAAGGCTTTGAATCTTTGTGTCGCTGGGCGGCGGAGCAGAAAGGTATCGTTCTTTCTCAAGAAATCGATTTCGATCATTTTGAAAAGTTAAGCGAACAACGCTTCTGGCAAATGGAGAGAATGAGCTTAGTGCAACTGGTTTTTCAACGTCCATTGGAGATCTGGCTCGCATTGGACAAAGCACTTTATCTTGAAGAACGTGGTTATCGTGTTAGATTGTCAGAGTTTTGCCCTAAATCAGTTACACCTAGAAATATTTTAATTTGCGCATATAAGAATTAGTTATTTTTTATAGCTAAACGCTCTATATGAAAAAGCCCACTTATGCGTGGGCTTTTGTAAACAAAACGTGACAAATTGTGTTTTATTTTGTCATTAATTGAACATAGCGATAGCTTGAGTTGGTTCAACGTATTCCAAGTCAAAGCTTTCTGCTACTTCTTTACATGTTACTTTTCCGTGAATAACGTTTAGACCTTCAAGGAAGCCTTTGTCTTCTAGAAGTGCCTCACGGTAGCCTTTGTTTGCGAGTTTCACAATGTAAGGGAGTGTTGCATTGTTCAATGCGAAAGTTGAAGTACGTGCAACCGCACCAGGCATATTTGCTACGCAGTAGTGAACCACTTCATCCACGATGTAAGTTGGATCTGCGTGGGTTGTTGCGTGAGATGTCTCGAAACAGCCACCTTGGTCAATAGCCACGTCAACCACTGCCGCACCAGGTTTCATCTTAGCAATGTGCTCTTTTGTTACCAGCTTAGGCGCTGCTGCTCCAGGAATTAGAACGGCACCGATAACAAGGTCAGCTTCTAGAACATGCTTCTCGATAGCATCTTCAGTAGAATAAACCACTTTAGCGCGACCTTGGAATTCTTCGTCAAGCTTACGAAGTGTATCTACGTTGCGGTCTAGAATGGTTACGTCAGCGCGAAGACCAACAGCCATACGAGCTGCGTTTGCACCAACAACACCACCACCAACGATGACGACTTTCGCTGGCTCAACACCAGGTACGCCACCTAGTAGCAGACCACGACCGCCGTGTGATTTTTCCAATGTTTGCGCACCAGCTTGGATAGACATCCGACCTGCCACTTCTGACATTGGTGCTAACAGTGGCAAACGACCCATATTATCTGTTACAGTCTCATAGGCTATACAGACAGCTTTGCTCTTGATTAGCTCATCAGTTTGTGGAAAATCTGGTGCTAGGTGTAAATAAGTAAATAAAATTTGCCCTTCGCGGAGCATTGCTCTCTCTACTGCTTGGGGTTCTTTTACTTTTACAATCATGTCTGCTTGCGCGAATACGTCTGCAGCATGAGGGAGAATGGATGCGCCGACAGCGATGTAATCATCGTCTGAAAAACCAATGCCGGCACCTGCATTGGTCTCAACTAAAACTTGGTGACCATGTGAGATGAGTTCTCTCACGCTTGCTGGGATCATACCAACACGATATTCGTGGTTCTTGATTTCCTTAGGTACGCCAATGATCATCCTGTATCCTCTTTCTATAATGGTTGTATTAACTGTTTGTAGGGTGTTATTGTCGAATTAATAACTAGTATAGTTATAGATTTGTAAAATTTGGCACCAAATATTAAAAAGTTGTAGTATATTTTTTTGCAAGGAAGTAATAAGGTGGAATAAAAAATGGCAGACAACTATAAAAAGCCGTCCAAGGAACTAGACCGTATCGACCGCAACATTCTTAATGAACTGCAGAAAGACGGTCGTATTTCAAACGTTGAGCTTTCAAAACGTGTGGGACTTTCTCCAACGCCATGTTTGGAGCGTGTGCGTCGCTTAGAGCGTCAGGGTTACATCACAGGATACACTGCATTATTGAATCCGCAGTTCCTGGATGCGTCACTATTAGTTTTCGTTGAGATTACACTAAACCGTGGTGCGCCGGATGTATTTGAGCAGTTTAACTCAGCTGTTCAAAAGCTAGACGACATACAAGAGTGTCATCTTGTATCAGGTGACTTTGACTATCTTCTTAAAACCCGTGTATCAGATATGGGTGCTTACCGCCGACTATTGGGCGATACGTTACTACGCCTACCTGGCGTAAATGACACTCGCACATACGTTGTAATGGAAGAAGTGAAACAATCTAACCAGCTTGTGATCAAAACTCGTTAATTTCTTGCAAAGAAAGCGGTATATGCTTCCGCTTTCGCCAGAGAGTAATTGGGTTTTTCTCTTTGATATGGTTAAATCAATTTACCGAGCGGCTTGATGCCGCTCGGAATGTTTTGCAATTTCCTATTTCATTTCCATATTCAAGTTGATTTATGTTCAAAGAGAACGCAAAGAAAGTCGAAACCATTATCAAAACCAGTGAAGAGCCCCAGTCTTCACGCTTAAATGGCTTCCAACGCTTAAAAGAGTGCTGCTTTATCGTTGGCGTTCTTAGCTCGGTATTGCTTGCGGTTGCACTATTTACCTTCAGTCCGGCCGATCCTTCCTGGTCCCAAACCGCATGGGGAGGGGAGATCGACAATGCTGGTGGCCTTTTCGGCGCTTGGCTTGCGGACACACTATTCTTCACATTTGGCTCTCTCGCTTATCCCATCCCTTTCTTGCTAGCTGCGGCTGCATGGGTGATTTGCCGTAAACGAGGAGAAGATGAGCCAATTGATTTCATGTTATGGGGTACGAGGTTACTCGGCCTTGTCGTCCTTATAATGACTAGCTGTGGTCTAGCCGATATTAATTTTGATGATATTTGGTATTTCTCGTCCGGTGGTGTCGTCGGGGACGTGTTGTCTAGCCTAGCTTTACCTACATTGAATGTACTTGGCACGACATTGGTACTGCTGTTCTTATGGGGAGCGGGTTTTACTCTCTTTACTGGCATCTCATGGCTTAACATCGTTGAGTGGCTTGGAGATCGTGCATTAGCGCTAATTGCGGCGCTTGCAAATAAGATAAGAGGCTCTGAGCAAGAAGTTTTAGAACCTCAGCTAGATGAGTTCGTGGAAGATAAAGTCTCTACGCCTAGACATAACGTAGACCATGACATTGATGATGAGCCGCTTCCTCATTTAACGGCGTTCGATGTCGATGAGCCGAAAGAATCGGCGCCTGCACATGAGTATCCTATTTATATGCCGCAAGCTAAACCTGAGAAGCCAGCGGAACAAATGATGGTGGAACCAACGCCACCACAACACAAGGCTACGGTTAATGCTGCGCCAGTTTATGCTCAACCTGAGCACCAAACGCAACCTGTCCATGCGGTGAATACTGATAACGTTGATCCGCTTCTGGAGCGTACCAAGCAGCTGAATGTCACGATAGAAGAGCTTGAAGCTGCAGCGCAACAAGCAGATGACTGGGGAACTGAAGAACAGGTAGCCCCATCATTTGCAGACACTTACTCTTCCTATGTAGAGCAACATACAGCTACAGAAGAACCGATCAGTGTTGAACCAGATTATGCGGAGTACGAACAATTTGAAGCAGAGCAAGTACAGCAGCCAAGTATTGAGCATCCTGTGCATGAAGAGCCTGTAATTGATTCCGCTGCGCTAGATAGCATCACGGAGCAAACAGAATCGAGTCAACACATTGAACCTATGATCTCTGATTTAGACGTGTTAGACGATGAAGACGAAGTGGAGTCACAGTCTGTACAACAAGTACAGCCAGCTCCAGCAACACCTCATCAGCAAGTGGCAACACCTTCAACAACATTTGAACCTGCACTTCAAAAAGCGGAGGTTGAAGAGGTTCAAGACGGCGACGAAGATGTAGCGGCATTCCAAGACATGGTTTCTAGTGCGCAAGCCAAAGTAGCAGCGACACAGAACCCATTTTTGGTACAGAAAGAAGAAAACTTGCCTGTTCCAGAAGAGCCACTTCCAACGCTCGAGTTGCTTTACCATCCAGAAAAACGCGAAAACTTTATCGACCGAGATGCGCTAGAGCAGGTCGCTCGATTGGTTGAGAGCAAGCTAGCGGACTACAAAATCAAAGCCGACGTGGTGGGGATTTATCCTGGTCCAGTGATCACTCGTTTTGAGCTTGATTTGGCGCCGGGGGTAAAAGTAAGCCGTATTTCTGGTCTTTCAACTGACTTAGCTCGTGCATTGTCTGCAATGGCGGTACGTGTTGTAGAAGTAATCCCAGGCAAGCCTTACATCGGTTTGGAACTGCCAAACATGAGTCGTCAGACGGTCTATTTATCTGATGTAATCAGTAGTCCTCAGTTTGAGCAAGCAACGTCACCAACAACGGTTGTGTTAGGTCAAGACATTGCGGGCGAAGCTGTTGTGGCCGATCTCGCGAAGATGCCTCACGTGCTAGTAGCAGGTACAACTGGTTCTGGTAAGTCGGTGGGTGTGAACGTGATGATTTTGAGCATGCTATATAAAGCAGGTCCAGAAGATGTGCGCTTCATCATGATTGACCCGAAAATGCTAGAGCTTTCTATTTACGAAGGTATCCCTCATCTTCTTTCTGAAGTTGTGACTGATATGAAAGACGCATCAAACGCTCTACGTTGGTGTGTGGGTGAGATGGAACGTCGTTATAAATTGATGTCGGCATTGGGCGTTCGTAATGTGAAAGGCTTTAACGAGAAGTTGAAGATGGCAGCAGAAGCGGGTCACCCAATTCATGACCCATTCTGGCAAGAAGGCGACAGCATGGATACTGAACCGCCATTGCTAGAAAAACTGCCGTATATCGTTGTTGTTGTTGACGAATTTGCTGACCTAATGATGGTGGTAGGTAAGAAAGTTGAAGAACTGATTGCGCGCTTGGCACAAAAGGCGCGTGCGGCAGGTATTCATTTAATTCTTGCGACTCAGCGTCCATCGGTGGATGTTATCACGGGTCTGATTAAAGCGAATATTCCAACTCGTGTTGCGTTTACGGTATCGACTAAAACAGACTCCCGTACGATTCTAGACCAAGGTGGTGCAGAATCACTGCTTGGTATGGGTGATATGTTGTATCTACCGCCGGGCTCAAGTCATACAACTCGTGTCCACGGTGCATTTGCATCAGATGATGATGTTCATGCTGTTGTAAACAACTGGAAAGCGCGTGGTAAACCGAACTACATTGAAGAGATCATCAGCGGAGATCAAAGTCCAGAAAGCTTATTGCCAGGTGAGCAAATGGAAGCGGATGAAGATGTGGATCCACTCTTCGATCAAGTCGTTGAGCACGTAGTTCAGTCACGTCGAGGCTCTGTTTCTGGCGTACAGCGTCGATTTAAGATCGGTTACAACCGTGCCGCCCGTATTGTTGAGCAACTCGAAGCGCAAGGTATCGTGAGTGCACCGGGTCACAACGGTAACCGCGAAGTTTTAGCTCCTGCGCCGCCAAAAGATTAATGAACTTGTTTTACTCACTTCAGTCCAACTGAGGTGAGTAACTTTAGGTCTTTGACCCTCTGATAGGTATCTGAATGAAAAAACGATTTTCAGCGAAACTTTTCTCAGCGCTAGTTTTAAGCGTTTCTTTCTTCTCAGCTGCGAATGCAGCATCTCCCAAAGATGAACTCAATAAACGCCTCGCAATGAACGAGGGTTTCAGTGCCGATTTCTCCCAGCAAGTGATCAGCCCTGAAGGTGAAACGGTAATGGAAGGTGAGGGCACGGTTGAAATCGCTCGTCCAAGCTTGTTCCGTTGGAGTACGACTTTTCCTGATGAAAACCTTTTAGTATCTGACGGTAAGACGTTGTGGTATTACAGCCCATTCATTGAACAAGTAAGCATTTACTGGCAAGAGCAAGCGACCGAGCAAACACCATTTGTGCTGTTAACTCGCAATAGAGCAAGCGACTGGGATAACTATAAGATTTCTCAGAAAGGTAATGAGTTTACGCTCATTCCAACGGCAATTGACTCTACTCAAGGCCAATTCCAGATTAATATTGATGCAAAAGGCGTAGTGAAAGGCTTTAACGTCATTGAGCAAGATGGTCAGAAAGGGCTGTTTACTTTTAGTAATGTTAAGCTTGGTAAACCAAAGGTAGACAGATTTACATTCACAATTCCAGATGGCGTGGAAGTGGATGACCAAAGGAATTAATTGGTAGTGAGTAATTACACGTTAGATTTCTCAGGGGACGAAGATTTTCGTCCCCTTGCTGCTCGTATGAGACCACAAACTATCGAACAGTATATTGGACAGCAGCATATTTTAGGTCCGGGTAAACCCCTACGCCGAGCGCTAGAGGCTGGACACATTCACTCGATGATTTTGTGGGGACCACCAGGCACAGGCAAAACGACATTAGCGGAAGTGGCAGCAAACTATGCCAACGCCGAAGTTGAGCGTGTATCTGCGGTGACGTCTGGCGTTAAAGAGATCCGTGCTGCGATCGACAAAGCGCGTGAGAACAAAATGGCAGGTCGCCGCACTATCTTATTCGTGGATGAGGTGCATCGCTTTAACAAATCACAGCAAGATGCGTTTTTACCGCATATTGAAGACGGTACGGTTACGTTTATCGGTGCGACCACAGAGAACCCTTCGTTTGAGTTAAACAACGCATTACTCTCGCGTGCTCGCGTTTACAAGTTGACTTCTCTTGGCCAGAGCGAAATATCGCTGGCGCTTGCTCAAGCGATTAACGACAAAGAGCGCGGCTTGGGGAATATACCAGCACATTTCGCCGATAACGTACTAGATCGTCTAGCAGAGCTAGTTAACGGTGATGCTCGCATGTCTCTTAACTACCTTGAGCTGCTATACGATATGGCAGAAGACAATGCGCAAGGTGAAAAAGAAATCACGCTTAAGTTGCTTGCGGAAGTGGCGGGAGAAAAGGTCTCTCGCTTTGATAACAAAGGTGATATCTGGTACGACTTAATCTCTGCGGTTCACAAATCTATTCGTGGATCAAACCCAGATGCCGCTTTGTATTGGGCTGCTCGTATGATAGCTGCAGGTTGTGATCCACTTTACATTGCCCGTCGATTACTTGCGATAGCATCGGAAGATGTCGGCAATGCGGACCCTAGAGCCATGCAAGTTGCACTCTCCGCGTGGGACTGTTTTACACGCGTTGGTCCAGCAGAAGGTGAGCGTGCGATTGCTCAAGCAATTGTTTATCTCGCGTGCGCTCCAAAGAGTAATGCCGTTTATGTTGCTTGGAAACAAGCGCTCACTGACGCACATAACTTGCCTGAATATGAAGTGCCGCATCACTTGCGTAATGCACCCACCAGTCTGATGAAAGACATGGGCTATGGCGTAGAATATCGATATGCTCACGACGAGCCAGGTGCTTATGCAGCGGGTGAGCAATATTTGCCACCAGAAATGGCAGATCGTAAGTACTATCAGCCGACAAATCGCGGTCTAGAAACCAAAATCGGCGAAAAGTTAGATTACTTGGCTAAATTAGACGCAAATAGCCAACAAAAGCGCTATGAAAAGTAGGCATTTTTGGATACATTTGTTCAGTAAATTTTTTTAACGCGTACGCTTGGAAAGTGCGCGTGATTTCACAACAAAAAGCATAGGATTAACAATGCTGGATTCTAAATTACTTCGTACAGAGCTGGATGAAACAGCTGCTAAACTGGCGCGTCGTGGCTTTAAGCTAGACGTAGAGACTATTCGTAAACTTGAAGAACAACGTAAGTCCATTCAAGTAGAAGTAGAAAATTTACAATCCACGCGTAACTCCATCTCCAAGCAAATCGGCCAAAAAATGGCGGCTGGCGACAAAGAAGGCGCAGAAGAGATCAAGAAACAAATCGGTACTCTAGGTAGCGATCTTGACGCGAAGAAAGTTGAACTTGAGCAAGTAATGGCTCAACTAGACGAATTCACGCTTTCTGTACCAAACATCCCAGCAGATGAAGTGCCAGATGGCAAAGACGAAAATGACAACGTTGAAATCTCTCGTTGGGGTGAGCCTAAGACTTACGACTTCGAACTAAAAGACCATGTTGACCTAGGTGAAATGGGTGGCGGTCTAGACTTCGCAAGCGCAGTTAAGATCACTGGCGCACGTTTCATCGTGATGAAAGGCCAATTTGCTCGTCTACACCGCGCAATCGCTCAGTTCATGCTAGATCTTCACACTGAAGAGCACGGCTACACAGAAATGTACGTACCTTACCTAGTAAACTCTGACAGCCTATTCGGTACTGGTCAGCTTCCTAAGTTTGGTAAAGATCTTTTCCACACTGAGCCGCTAGTAGAAAAAGTGAACGACGAAGAGCCACGTAAACTGTCTCTAATCCCTACTGCAGAAGTACCTGTAACGAACCTAGTTCGTGACACGATTTCTGACGAAGCGGATCTACCAATTAAGATGACAGCTCACACGCCATGTTTCCGCTCAGAAGCAGGTTCTTACGGTCGTGATACTCGTGGTCTGATTCGTATGCACCAGTTCGACAAAGTCGAGCTAGTACAAATCACTAAGCCAGAAGATTCAATGAACGCGCTAGAAGAGCTAACAGGTCACGCTGAGAAAGTTCTACAACTTCTAGAGCTTCCTTACCGTAAAGTGGTTCTATGTACAGGTGACATGGGCTTCGGCGCTCGTAAGACTTACGACCTAGAAGTTTGGGTTCCTGCTCAAGAAACTTACCGTGAGATCTCTTCATGTTCTAACATGTGGGACTTCCAAGCTCGTCGTATGCAAGCGCGTTTCCGTCGTAAAGGCGAGAAGAAACCTGAGCTTGTACACACGCTAAACGGTTCTGGTCTAGCAGTTGGTCGCACCATGGTTGCTATCCTAGAAAACAACCAAGAAGCAGATGGCCGTATTGCAATCCCTGCAGTACTTCAGAAGTACATGGGTGGCGCAACGCACATCGGTTAATTCATTAACCACTAGAACACCAAAACCCAGCTTCAGTGCTGGGTTTTTTGTTATTTGCGTCGAGTGAAAATACGTTGTTATGTAATTAGCACACGCAATAGTGAAGAGCTCGCCCAGAATCTGGCAGTACGAGACAAATGATATTTTTCTAAACGGTTTTTCACGTGACAAGCTAATGGCATCATTTGCCCTTGTTGTTAAACGTTATGCCAGTAAATCATCTTTCATTGCTTGTTATTTTTGCGCTTACTTTGCTCGTTAGTAAGAGTGTTATCGCAAGTGAACTTATTCAGCCTCAATACTTAGATAGTGAGCGAACCGATCGCTTTTTCGCGCGCGAAATAGCGCAACCTTCCAAAGAAAATATGCAACTTCGTAACTCACTCGATTGGGGCTATGAACTTGAATTGAAACGTGCATCTGATGAAGAAAAACTAGTATCTAATTGCCAAGACTTAGCTACGGCATACTCTACGGGCTTTACTGCGGCAAAAGCCTATGAATACGGCGCGTTTAAAGCATATTTAACTCAGTGCCAAACATGGAGTGAGATGGCAAAGTTAGCTGCCTCTAAGCGCTCATTTATATCAGACTTTAAGTTAGACGATACCTTTCCTAATTTCGCTCCAAGTGCACTTGCTTTTGTTATTTCTGACGAAAGTGCAGAGAAAGCAAAGACACTATCAACGTGGGATGAAGCGGACCATATCCAAAGAACTCAGGTCATCAGTGAAGTCAGAGCAGAGTATTACGATTCGACTGATGGCTTTCAGGTTATTAGCGTTACCGCAAAAGGTGATTACAACGCTGACGGCATCGAGGATATCGTTATTGAGAAAGAGAATAGTGTACTCAGTGGCTCGTATTCATCTTCACACGGATATGTATTAACCCGTATGTCTGAACAAGCGCTATTTACAGTGTTGGCTGAATGGTAATGAAACGATTGGCGGTCACTTTGGGTTTAAGTGTTGCGATGATGAGCACGTTTGCTGTTGCTAACACCTCGCCCAGAAAAGTCTTTGAATGCTCAGTGAACCAAACTATGAACTTTAGTATTTTTATAGAGCAAGGCAAAGGTGGGATTATCTTTAATGAGTCCATTGAGAATCAAAGCTCTGTTTTACAGCGGATAAAACCTCAAGATTATCGTGTTGAACATTATCATCGAGCGTTGGTAGATGAGAAGTCTTTGGAATTTAGTATTGGTGAGCGCGTCATATTAGTCAGTGAGTACTTTAGTGAGGAGTTTAATGAGGCAGAGAAGATACTCAGTGTTACTTTGAGAGAGCCTGAGCAAACGCAGTATTTTGAATGTGAGGAAGGGAGTATGAGTAACCTTGCATTGCTTTTCCATGAGACTGCCGAATAATCGATTACAGAGTGATTATTACCAAATCGTAATAGTGTTTTCGAATTTACCCTAATTATCTTGTTATTTGTAGGCGATATAGTCATCCACCTTAACACGGTAAGTAGATTTTTCTCATTCAAGTAACGAGGAGGGCTTGTGGCCGTAGGGTGGGCAAACGACGATAGCGTCAGCCAACAAATTCAACATATCATCGACGAGCGAGTAAAGACAGTCAACTTCGATAGCTTTGCTTTTCTCGTAAATAAAGAGACGGTTTGAGTCTCATACTCAAACCGTTTTCATGTTGAATTGAACTATGAAGCGAAGCAGTCTTTGCGTTGTAACGCAGCATCAATCGCATTCACTAACTTTTCAATATCTTCCGGCTTGCTGATGAACGGCGGCATCATATAAATCAGTTTGCCAAATGGACGAATCCAAACACCGTGCTCAACAAAGAGAGCCTGGATGGTTTCCATATTCACAGGTCGATGCGTCTCCACTACGCCAATAGCACCCAACCAACGGGTGTTTTTCACCAAGTCGTATTCTTCAAGTTTTGGTAGTAACTCAGAAAACAGCGTTTCAATTTGTTGGGTTTGTTGCTTCCAATCACCTTGCTCGATCAATTCCAAACTTGCAGTAGCTACAGCACAAGCGAGTGGATTCCCCATAAAGGTTGGACCGTGCATAAAACAACCAGCATCACCACCACAAACAGTGTCTGCTACGTGTTTGCTCGCGAGGGTCGCAGAGAGGGTCATGTAGCCGCCAGTGAGTGCTTTCCCGACACACAGAATGTCTGGTTGAATATCTGCATGTTCGCAGGCAAACAATTTGCCTGTGCGTCCAAAACCGGTAGCGATCTCATCTGCAATCAATAACAAACCGTATTTGTCGCAAAGTCTACGCACGCCTTTGAGAAATTCGGGATGGTAGATACGCATGCCACCTGCGCCTTGAACGATAGGCTCAAGGATCACCGCAGCAAGTTCTTGATGGTGCGTTTCAATCTTGTGCTCGAAGTCGGTAAGGTCTTCTGGCTTCCATTTATCCCAATAACCACAAGTTGGTGACTCCGCAAAGATATGCTCAGGCAAAAAGCCTTTGTAGAGAGAGTGCATTGAGTTGTCAGGATCGGTAACCGACATCGCCGCAAACGTATCGCCGTGATAACCGTGTCGCAAAGTAAGAAACTTCGGTCGGCGTTCGCCTTTTGCATGCCAATATTGCAGTGCCATTTTTAAGCTGACTTCTACGGCAACGGAACCTGAATCGGCAAGGAATACATGTTCAAGATTACTTGGGGCTAGGGGTAGCAACTTCTTACACAAACTGATTGCTGGCTGGTGGGTAATCCCGCCAAACATCACATGAGAGACCTGATCGATTTGCTGGTGAGCGGCTTGATTTAAGTGCGGATGGTTGTAGCCGTGGATCGTCGACCACCAAGAAGACATGCCATCGACCAGCTCAGTACCGTCTTCCAATTTAATGTGAACACCATTTGCCGATGCCACTGGGTAGCAGGTCAGAGGTGTCAATGTTGAAGTGTAAGGATGCCAGATATGCTGGCGGTCGAAGGCGAGATCCATGTGCGATTCCAATAATAGCTTAGAATGAAAAGTATACAGATGTAAACTTTGTTGTTTTGTGTTGTGTTGACAGTTTATCGAGACTCAGTAGACTGTCAACACAACAACAAAAGTGACTAAAGGAATACACGTGGAAGTTCGTCATAACTGGACGCATGCTGAAGTGCGCGATCTCATGGAAAAACCATTCATGGATCTCCTATTCGAAGCGCAGCTTGTACATCGTCAATATCAACAAACCAACCATGTTCAAGTAAGCACGCTTCTGTCGATTAAGACAGGTGCTTGTCCAGAAGATTGTAAGTACTGTCCTCAGAGTGCTCGTTACACCACAGACATCGAGAAAGAGCGTTTGATGGAAGTAGAACGCGTACTCGATGCTGCGCAAAAAGCCAAAAATGCTGGTTCTACTCGATTCTGTATGGGTGCAGCATGGAAAAACCCGAAAGAGCGTGACATGCCGCATTTGACCGACATGATCAAAGGCGTGAAGGGCATGGGTTTAGAAACGTGTATGACATTAGGCATGCTGACGCCAGATCAAGCAAAGCAATTGGCAACCGCAGGTCTGGATTACTACAACCACAACCTAGATACCTCTCCTGAGTTTTACGGCAACATCATTACCACACGTACTTACCAAGACCGTTTAGATACTTTGTCTCACGTACGTGATGCTGGCATGAAGATCTGTTCCGGTGGCATTATCGGCATGGGTGAAAGTGCTAACGACCGAGCTGGTCTGTTGGTTGAATTGGCGAACTTACCGGTACACCCTGAAAGCGTTCCAATCAACATGCTCGTGAAGGTAAAGGGCACACCACTGGAAGAAGTGGATGATGTTGAGCCATTCGATTTCATTCGCCTGATTGCGATTGCACGAATCATGATGCCTCAATCAGCCGTTCGTTTATCCGCTGGCCGTGAAAATATGAACGAACAAATGCAAGCGCTGTGTTTTATGGCGGGTGCAAACTCCGTCTTCTACGGCTGCAAGCTTCTGACCACGCCAAACCCTTCAGAAGACAAAGACATGATGCTGTTCAACAAGCTCGGTATTAACAGCCAAGAGGTGTCTCAAAAACCTGATGAAATCGAAGAAAACGAGTTACTCGATCGCGTCGTAGAGCGCGTTGCTGCTCGTCCGACAAAAGACGACCTTTTCTACGATGCCAGCGTTTAAATCTCGTATCGAGTCCGCCCTTGCTGAGCGTAAGACGCAAGGGTTGAATCGTTCTATGAATGTGGTGTTTGCCGGTAACCAGTCCGTTTTGGAACACGAAGGCAGACGCTACATCAACTTCTCAAGTAATGATTATTTAGGCTTGGCTAATGACCAAGCGCTTGTTCGTGCTTGGCAGCAAGGTTTAAGCGTATATGGTAGTGGCAGTGGAGCATCACCGATGGTGACTGGCTTTAGTGCCGCGCACAGCAATTTAGAAGCCGCACTGACCGAATGGCTGGGTTACGACAGAGCAATTCTGTTTGGTTCTGGATTCAGTGCTAATCAAGCCTTGTTGTTCACCTTGTTAGAAAAATCAGACGTACTCATTCAAGACCGTTTGAACCATGCCTCGTTGATGGAAGCGGGGGCGTTGTCACCAGCTAAGATGAAGCGCTTCAAGCACAATGACATCGAGCACCTAAAGTCGCTGCTGAATAGCGAAGACAATCACTTAGTCGTGACTGAAGGGGTGTTCAGCATGGACGGTGACTGTGCCCCACTTGCTGATATCGCTGACGTCACCAGTAATCATGATGCATGGCTTGCTGTAGACGACGCTCATGGTATCGGTGTTCTAGGGGAATCTGGCGGTGGCTCATGTGAATTAGCGGCGGTTAAGCCTGAGATACTGATCGTTACTTTCGGCAAAGCGTTTGGTATGTCTGGCGCGGCTATTTTATGTGACCGCGCAACGGGGGACTTTTTAACTCAGTTTGCTCGTCACCATGTGTATTCCACGGCGATGCCTCCGGCACAAGCCTATGCGCTCACGCATGCTGTCTCGATGGTTCAAGAGCAGTCTTGGCGACGTGAAAAGCTCACAGAGTTAAGTGAAGTGTATCGAGATAGCCTCAGCGACGTTGAGGGCTTTGTTGAGACTCAAACTTCGATTAAGCCGTTTGTGATTGGTGAATCTGATTTGGCTTTGCGAGTAGCAGGTGCTTGTCGCCAAAACGGTATTTGGGTTACTGCTATTCGTCCTCCAACAGTTCCGAAAGGGACGTCTCGTCTGCGAATCACACTCACTGCTAATCACACTAACGAACAAGTTAAAACGCTTTCAATGGCATTGAAGCAAGCATTAGGAACGCAGTAATGGATAATGCAGAGCAAATGAAGTTGGATTGCTTACTGCCTAATAAACAAGCGATCGCCGCTTCCTTTAGTAAAGCAGCTAACACGTACGACAAACATGCCGCTTTCCAGCGTGATGTCGGCCATCGCTTACTAGACAAACTTCCGAATGACTTAACTCATAAACGTGTTTTGGATTTAGGATGTGGTACGGGCTATTTTTCTCAACTTCTTCAAGAGCGTGGCGCTGAAGTGTTTTGTGTGGACATCTCTCAAGAGATGTTAAGCAAAGCTATGGTGCGCTGTGGCCATGAACGAATGAATTATGTGCTAGCCGACGCAGAAAACTTACCTTTCGACGATACAAGCTTCGACTACGTATTCTCTAGCTTGGCTTTGCAATGGTGTGCCGATTTAAGTTATCCCCTGAGAGAAGTTCGTCGTGTACTAAAAGCTAATGGGAAGGCGGCTTTTTCTACACTAGCTGAAGGGTCACTGTGCGAGTTGCGTGCATCATGGAAAAAAATTGATGCATATCAACACGTCAATAACTTTCTATCGCTCAATCAGGTAAAAATTGCGTTAGCGCAATCTCGATGTGACAACCATCAACTAGACTTGACCACCATCACAGTTTGGTACGACTCAGCATTTTCAGTTATGCGTGACCTCAAAGGTATAGGTGCAAATCACGTAAGCGGGCGCTCACATGGTTTAACCAGTCGAGAGACTTTGTTGCAAGTTGAGCATGAGTACCAAGCGTTTAAAAATGATCAAGGTCTTCTACCTGCAAGTTATCAGGTTTGTTTTGGAGTAATACATCTATGATTGATGCTTTTTTTATTGCTGGTACGGATACTGATGTAGGAAAAACGGTAGCGTCTAAAGCCATTTTGCAAGCGTTGGCAGCAAAAGGACTAAACACTATTGGTTATAAACCAGTGGCAGCAGGGAGTGATAAGACTGAAGCTGGATGGCGTAACTCTGACGCCTTACATTTACAAGCGGCCGCGACACTTGATGTCGCTTATGATGATGTGAATCCATACGCTTTAGAATTGCCAGCTTCTCCTCACATCGCGGCAAAACATGAACATGTCGAAATAAAATACGAACTCCTCAGTGAAAAGCTGGCTCAACACAAGCAGCAAGCTGATGTCGTTCTCGTTGAGGGCGCTGGTGGTTGGCGTGTGCCTGTGTCAGATACCGACTGTTTATCTACTTGGGTACAAGCAGAGCAGTTACCCGTGGTCTTGGTGGTTGGTATTAAATTAGGTTGTTTGAGCCATGCTTTACTCACGGCTGAGAGTATTAAAGCGGATGGCTTGAATCTTGTTGGTTGGGTGGCAAACCGAGTGAACCCTGGCACCGAGCACTATGCTGATATTATCGAGATGCTTGAAGCGCGTATCGGTGCGCCTAAGCTTGGCGAAATCCCATACATTCCAAGTGCTAAGCGCAAAGAGCTGGGCAAGTACATTAATGTCGAGCCTTTGCTAAATACTGACTGATTGTGTTTAAAATACTAAAAACCAAAGGGCTGCGTAATGCAGCCCTTTTTTATTGGTGTAATCTATAACATCAGATTACTTATCTTGGCTAAGCCCCATCAATGCTTGCTGAGTTTCTGCAACACGCTGAGACATATGATGATCGGTTGAAATACCAAGTTGTTGCTTCGCCTCATCCTCTGAGATGCCTAGATGACAACGTAGTAAATCAATAGCCATTTGATAGTCGTTAGTTTCTACCATGGTTTTTCCCTCAATACATGGAAGTTTTGAGCTCGCCTAATGTACCTTTTTAATGTACTTAGAGTGGCTCTGTTTTGTTCATCTCACTTGAATCTAGCATGTCCATGTCACCGCACAATAAGACCAAAGTCTATAGCGGGGCTAACATACTGTTTTTGGTCTAGTAAAATATTTCTAGCTAAGTTGCCTAGAGGTGATAGATTTAACATCAAGGTCATCCATTGATAGATGAGGTGCGATTCAAAGTACTTTTCATTACGGAAAGGAATGAATATGAATGGAGGTAATAGCTTTTATCAGAACGTGCCTAGAAATCGCTTGAACATAATCTTTCAGTCTCGAAAACAAATGTTGCAATTTATTGCTTAACCTTGTTTTTATCGCGGATAGACTATATCTATAACGCACGGAGCATGAAACTTAGCGGAATTGGCTTTTACAGCGATTACCACCTGTTCCTTATAACAATCCGTTTTAAAAAAAACGATAAGCTTCCTCGGAGAAAAGTAATGAAGCGAATTATGTTATTCCTAGCAACTAACCTAGCTGTCGTGCTAGTGCTTAGTGTTGTTCTGAATATTGTTTACGCTACCACTGGAATGCAACCTGGCAGTCTTTCTGGTTTGCTAGTTATGGCCGCCATATTTGGTTTTGGTGGTGCACTGATTTCGTTGATGATGTCAAAGGGCATGGCACTGCGCTCGGTTGGCGGTATGGTCATTGAAAGTCCGCGTAACGAAACTGAGCATTGGTTAGTCGAAACTGTGGGTCGTCAAGCTCAGCAAGCGGGTATTGGTATGCCAACGGTGGCTATTTATGACTCACCAGATATCAATGCATTCGCGACGGGTGCAAAGCGAGATGACTCTCTTGTCGCGGTTTCCACTGGCCTTTTACACAATATGACTCGTGATGAAGCAGAAGCGGTACTGGCCCACGAAGTGAGCCATATTGCAAATGGTGACATGGTCACGATGACATTGATGCAAGGTGTTGTGAACACGTTTGTTATCTTCCTATCCCGTTTTATCGCCAATATTGTGGCATCGAACGATGATGAAGAAGGTCAAGGTACAAACATGATGGTTTACTTCGGTGTATCTATGGTGCTTGAGCTAGTGTTTGGTTTCTTAGCAAGCTTTATTACCATGTGGTACAGCCGTCATCGCGAATTCCATGCCGACGCAGGTGCTGCTCACTTAGTTGGTAAAGAGAAAATGATCGCGGCATTGGAACGTTTGAAGATGAGTCACGAATCTCAACTTGATGGCACAATGATGGCATTCGGTATCAATGGCAAGCAGTCATTGACTGAGCTACTGATGAGCCACCCTCCGCTAGATAAACGTATTGCAGCGTTACGTAGTCAGCAATACTAGTTGTAAAAACTGACAGCGCACACGAAAGTAATCGTTAATTTCCTGAAAAGGCTTGGTTTTGACCAAGCCTTTTTTTTGATCGATTGATCGCTTGCGAGATCCATCACGTATCTACCTACAGAAACAAAGTTATACAAAATTATTTTTGTACAACTTTTAAAGAATGAACTATCTTGTACATATAATAATTTTGTACAACTTGATGGGCATGTAGGAGTAAACACATGGACATACAGTCTGTTGGCAATATCTATCAAAAGCTGAATAAAGCGAACTTACATCTGCTTAAAGACGTATATCACCAAGATGTCGTCTTTGAAGATGCTGCTCATCGTTTAGAAGGGTGGCCTGCACTTTCAGATTACTTCACATCATTATATGCCAACGTCATAAGCTGTGACTTTGTTATCCACGAACATCAACAAGTCGGAGATACTGGCTTCCTAACGTGGACCATGGATCTTCAGCATCCCAAACTTCAAAAAGGTGCACCTATTCTCGTTAATGGTGTGTCGCATCTTAAGTTCAGCGAAGGCCAAGTTATTTATCACCGAGATTACTTTGATCTCGGAGAAATGCTTTACGAAAACTTACCTTTACTTGGCTCAGTCGTAAAAACCATCAAGCAGAGGTTAGGACAATGAACAATACTATCTTAATCACTGGCGCTACCTCCGGAATAGGGAAGCAATTGGCTTTAGATTACGCGAACTCTGATTGGAGCGTTATTGCTTGTGGACGAAACAAAGACGTTCTTGCTGAATTGGGGGCTGCTTCTTCTAATATCCATACATTACAGTTTGACGTGACAAACCATGAACAAACTCAGCATGCGCTGTCCAGTTTGCCTTTCACGCCGAGTACCTGGGTTTTTAATGCAGGGGGTTGTGAGTACATGGACAACGGTGTGGTTGACGCGAAACTCATGGCGCGTGTGATGAATGTAAACGTCGTTGGTGTTGCCAACTGCGTAGAAGGTTGCCAACCACACTTAGATAAAGGGCATCGCATCGTTATCGTGGGTTCTATTGCTTCAGAAGTCGCGTTACCAAGGGCTGAAGCCTACGGCGCTTCTAAGGCCGCTGTGAGCTACTTTGCTCGCACATTAGCTGTTGATTTGAAGAAGAAGGGCATTCAAGTGGTGACCGTGTTCCCAGGCTTTGTGGAAACCCCGTTAACTGACAAAAATGACTTCGAAATGCCGATGATTATTTCTACTCAGCAAGCCTCGAACTCTATCAGAAAACAGTTGGCTGCCAACAAGACTCACATCTATTTCCCCGCGAGGTTTACCAGTATTTTACGTTTTATCTCGTTACTTCCATACAGTTGGCAAGCTCGCCTAACTGCTAAACTCGTGTCATAAGAAGGAATAAAAATGAAAACAGCAGGAAGAAAGAAGATAGCGATTGTGGGAACCGGAATTTCTGGCCTTACGTGTGGTTACTATCTACATAAAGAGCACGATGTCACCGTATTTGAAGCTAACGATTACATTGGTGGGCACACCGCGACGGTGGATGTAAAACTCGATGGTAAAGAATATGCGATTGATACGGGCTTTATCGTTTACAACGATCGCACTTATCCTAATTTCATCAAAATGATGAACGAGATTGGTGTCGAAGGATTGCCAACCCAGATGAGCTTCAGCGTAAGAAACGACGGCAATGGCTTGGAATATAACGGTCATACCTTGTCGACATTATTTGCTCAAAAGCGCAATTGGGTAAATCCTAAGTTCTATCGTTTTATCTTCGAGATCCTTCGTTTCAACAAACTTGCCAAAAGCGTCGCTAGCAAACAATCGAGTCATTCTCAGACGCTAGGTGAGTTTCTTGATGAGCACAACTTCAGTACTTTCTTTTCAGATAACTACATTTTGCCGATGGGCGCTGCAATTTGGTCTTCGACTTTAGCGGACATGCGCGCATTTCCGCTGATGTTTTTCCTTCGCTTTTTCTTAAATCACGGATTGCTTGATGTCACTAACAGGCCGCAGTGGTATGTAATTAAAGGTGGCTCTCGTGAGTACATTCCACCTTTGACTCAAGGTTTTATCGATAAAATTCGACTCAATAGTCCGGTAGAAAAAGTGCTCCGTAGTGAGAATGGTGTGGGTTTAAAAGTTAGCGGTGAAATGCACTGGTTTGATGATGTCATCTTTGCTTGTCACAGTGATCAAGCGATGAACATGTTAGGTGACATTAGCCCAGTCGAGCAAGAGGTGCTGGGTAATATGGCTTATCAAGCGAATGAAGTGGTGCTTCACACTGATACGAGTTTACTTCCAAAGCGTAAAGCGGCGTGGGCTTCGTGGAACTACCTACTGGAGGGCAGTGAAGACGAACAGCAACGTCTCCCTTCGCTCACTTACAACATGAATATTCTCCAACATGTTCAATCTGAGCACACATTCTGTGTCACGCTAAATAGCACTGAGCAGATCGAACCGAGCAAAGTATTACGGACGTTTACCTATCACCATCCAGTGTTCTCCACCGACTCTATCGCTGCACAGCAACGTAAAGAAGAGGTGCAAGGGTTGAACAATACTTGGTTCTGCGGCGCTTACTGGTACAACGGTTTCCATGAGGATGGCGTTCGCAGCGCGTTGGACGTAGTGAAAGGGCTTGAAGAGAAATATCGCGTTCAAACTGATGTCAACTTAGAAAAAGGTGCAGCGTGATATGGATAGCCAAATGAACAGCCAGTTATTTGTTGGCAACGTTCGACATCGCAGGTTCACGCCGATAAAACATGAATTGAACTACTCATTGTTTATGCCAGCTATTGACGTCGATGAGCTAAAAAAACTAGAGGAAAAAGTTTGGGGATTTGGCTCTCGTTGGTGGCATTGGGCACGCTTTAAACGTAGTGACTATGTTGGTGAGGGCTGTTTAAAGGTGGCCGTACACGACAAAATTGAAGGGTTAACAGGTGTTCGTTGTACCGGTAAAGTCATCGCTGTTTGTCATTTGCGCTATTTAGGACTTTATTTTAGTCCAGTGAATTTCTACTACGTTTATAACAAAGAAGGGGAATGGAAATACCTCTTAGCTGAAGTCAGCAATACACCTTGGAACGAGCGTCATTACTACGCAGTCGCTGCTGAGCAAAACGATGAAAACTTTGGATGGGAACAAGAGAAAGCCTTTCATGTTTCTCCGTTTAATCCAATTGACCAACAGTATCACTGGAAGATTAAACCACTGACGGACAAGTTAAGGATTCATCTTGAATGCCACAAAAGCGAAAAGCACTTTGATGCGACGATGACAATGAAAGCTCAAGTGTTTTCGAGCAAAAGCTTATTGAAGTGTTTGATCGTTACGCCAATACAGACGGTAAAAGTAATGGTTGGTATTTATTGGCACGCATTAAAACTTTGGGTGAAAGGCGCGCCTTTTTATTCTCATCCTAAATATTCAACACACGACGAAATAGAAGCCGACACTAAAAAAACAGAACAAAAAAAATAAAAAGCACAAGGAGAATTCTGCATGTTAAATACCAGTTCTATGACATTGCCGCGCAAATTGACGACAACACAAAAGGCGGCTCGCGGAGTTATTTTTCAATGTCTGCAAAAAATGGAAATCGGCTGCTTAACTGTTATTGAAAGCTTTAAGACGGAAACGAAAGAAAGAAGCGAGCGCTTTAATGCGCCCAACGGTGAATACAGCGGTCAGCCTGTTGTGGCGACGATTGAGGTAAAGCATCCTGGCTTTTACTCGCGAATCTTGCAAGGTGGCAGCATTGCGGCGGGTGAGGCTTATATGGATGGTTGGTGGGACAGCCCGGATCTAACCTCGTTAATGAAACTTATGGCTCTCAATATGCGAGCGCTAGATAAACTTGAAGAGAAAGGAAGTTGGCTGACTAAAATACTGTACAAGTTCAGTCATTGGAGCAACCGCAATTCTCAAGAGAACTCTCGTAAAAACATTCATGCGCATTACGACTTGGGCAACAATTTGTACGAGTCATTTTTAGACGACAACATGCTGTACTCATCGGCCTTATATGCGCAACACAACGACACTTTGGAACAAGCGCAAATCAACAAAATGGATCGTTTGTGCCAGCAGCTTGATCTTCAACCATCCGATCGAGTGATTGAGATCGGTACAGGGTGGGGGGCTATGGCCATTTACATGGCAGAGCAATATGGTTGTCATGTAACGACAACGACGATTTCTGAAGAGCAGCATGCTTACGCTGAACAAAAAATTAGAGAGCGAAATTTGGGTGACAAGATCACTCTGTTAAAACAAGACTATCGAGACCTTTCGGGTCACTACGATAAGTTAGTCTCGATAGAAATGATCGAAGCGGTTGGAAAACAATTTTTGCCTTCCTACATCAAGCAATGCCAATCATTACTCAAGCCGGGTGGTTTAATGGCAATTCAAGCCATCACTATCGCTGACCAGCGTTATGATTACTACAGTAACAACGTTGACTTTATCCAGAAATACATTTTTCCAGGTGGGTTTTTACCTTCGGTTACATCTTTAACTCAAGCTGCGACCAAATACAGTGACTTGGTGGTGAGAGACTTATTTGATATTGGTCTGGACTATGCGAAAACCTTGAGCGAGTGGCACTCTAGATTTAATCAAGCTGAAGAGCACGTACGCTCTCTCGGTTATGACGACCGCTTTGTCCGCATGTGGCGCTATTACCTGAGCTATTGTGAAGGTGGCTTTTTAGCTCGAAGTATCAGTGCCGTTCACATGACATTCCAGCGACCTTAAGCCGTTATGAAGTTGCTGATTGCCTCTACATGGTTCCAGCTCAGTTGGTTCTCTGCAGTGCTTGGGACCTATCAATGGCAGTGGCTAACACTGATCTTAACATTTATTACTCTTGTCTATTGTTGGAGGACGGACGCTTCTGCCTTGAAGCACATCGCGAGTATCGTTTTGGCGGGTGTAGTGCTCGATACGCTCAATCAACAGTTTTCTGTTTTTGTCTTTCCAACACAATGGTTACCCATTTGGTTGTTGTGCCTTTGGGTTCTGTTCTCTTGGTATGCCTATCAGCTCAAGCCTGTTTTGTACCGTTTCCCAAAAATCTACGTATCAATTGTAGGTGGCGTTGGAGGAACCGTCAGTTACTACGCCGGTTACAAGCTCCAAGTCGTTGAATATGGATTTAATACCAGCGTTACGTTGGTCATTCTATTTGCTGAATGGTTTGCCATGACGCTTTTGATACTCAAGGTATACGGATATGAAAAGCTTGAAGAGAGATTTAACCCAGAGGCTGATTAAGGTAGTTGCTTCTCTAGTAGTTATGGGCTCCTTTGCTCTACAAGCTCAGCCAGTTGGAAACAGTGAAAACGCAGATAAGATGTCGAGTTGGGAGGGGTGGAAAACTGTCGGTGAGGCACAACTCACATGGTTCATCTTCGATATATATCAGTCTCGACTAAAAGCACCCGATGGAAAGTTCATTGTAAATGGCGATGTATCACCACACCCTCTGGCATTGGAAATTAACTATCAAAGAGACATCAGCAAGCAGCAGTTGCTTGATGTAACTGATGAGCAATGGGCAAAACTTGGTTTTACTGAATCATATCGAAAAAGTTGGATCAGTGAACTAAACCGTATGTTCCCTGATAATAAAAAAAGGGGATGAGCTTACTTACTTAACCGATGGTAAAACTGGTCAGCTTCTTTACCGACAAGCTGGCATTGCACAAATCAAGACAGTCGGCTTCGTTCAAGATGAGCGAATGAACGATGCGTTTTTGTCTATATGGTTGTCACCTAATACAGAGTTCCCAAAACTTCGAAAACAATTAATAGGGCAGGTTAGATAGTGCTTAAACGAATTTTAAAATCAGTCGCCTTGGCTGCTGCGGCCTTACTTTCAGCATGCTCAGCAGGTATCGATAATTATCAATCATCTACACCGACTTTTGATTTATTCGGCTATTTTGAAGGCGATACAAAGGCGTGGGGGATGGTCCAAGATTACACTGAACAACAAACTCGTCGTTTTGAAGTCGACATAGTGGGTACTGTGGAAGGTAACACGTTGACGCTGGTGGAAGACTTTGTGTTTGATGATGGAGAGGTTGACCAGCGAATTTGGGTTATTACCAAATTAGAAGATGGACGCTATGAAGGTAAAGCAGAGGATATTATTGGTGTAGCAACAGGGGCTGAGCAAGGCAATGCGTTGCAGTGGCGGTATGACTTTGAGTTGCAAATGGATGACTCAACAGTAACGGTCGCTTTTGATGATTGGCTTTATCGTCAGGACGAGAAGCATGTTTTCAACCTCACCAAAATTAAAAAGTTTGGTATAGAGGTCGGGACAATAACCTTATTCTTCCAAAAACAGCCATAATAGTTGAGGGATTTATCCTCTTGCATTACTACCAAATAACCGAAATTATTTCTTCCTAACTAAAAAGGTTGACGCTTTCACGTCAACCATTTCAATTGCAGATCATCAAGGTGTGATTACAGCTTATCTGTCAGCTCAACCGCTTGACCAATGTAGTTCGCTGGCGTCATCTCTTTCAGACGTGCTTTCTCGTGCTCAGGGAGCTCAAGACCGTCGATGAAGTTGCGCATTGCTTCGCCGTCTACACGCTTACCACGAGTTAGCTCTTTTAGCTTCTCGTATGGCTTCTCGATGCCGTAACGACGCATTACTGTTTGTACTGGCTCAGCGAGTACTTCCCAGTTTTTATCTAGTTCAGCAAGAAGCGCTTCACGGTTTACTTCTAGCTTGCTGATGCCTTTAAGCGTAGAAGTGTACGCGATAATAGCGTAGCCAACACCAACACCAAGGTTACGTAGAACTGTTGAGTCAGTTAGGTCACGTTGCCAACGAGAGATAGGCAGTTTTTGTGCTAGGTGGCCGAATACTGCGTTCGCAAGACCTAGGTTACCTTCAGAGTTTTCAAAGTCGATTGGGTTAACTTTGTGCGGCATTGTTGAAGAACCGATCTCACCAGCAATGGTTTTTTGCTTGAAGTGGCCTAATGCAATGTAACCCCAAACGTCACGATCGAAGTCAATCAGGATAGTGTTGAAACGAGCGATAGCGTCGAACAGCTCAGCGATGTAATCATGCGGCTCGATTTGTGTTGTGTAAGGGTTCCAAGTTACGCCTAGAGACTCTGTAATGAATTCTTCAGAGAACTTGTGCCAATCTAGCTCTGGGTAAGCAGAAAGGTGTGCGTTGTAGTTACCTACTGCACCGTTGATTTTCGCTAGGATCTCAACGTTTTCGATTTGCTTGAATTGACGCTCCATACGGTACGCCACGTTTGCCATTTCTTTACCCATTGTAGATGGAGAAGCAGGCTGGCCGTGTGTACGAGATAGAAGAGGAATGTCGCGGTATTCAACTGCGAGTGCTTTGATAGCGTCAATTAGGTTACGGATTTCTGGAAGAATCACTTGCTCACGTGCTTCTTTTAGCATTAACGCATGAGAGGTGTTATTGATGTCTTCAGAAGTACATGCAAAGTGGAAGAACTCATTAACAGCGTGCAGTTCAGGAACGTCTGCTACTTTCTCTTTTAAGAAGTACTCAACCGCTTTAACGTCGTGGTTAGTTGTACGCTCGATTTCTTTAATACGGCGTGCATCTTCTTCAGAGAAGTTAGCAGCAAGGTCGTCTAGGAATTGGTTAGCTTCTGCGCTGAATGCTGGCACTTCTGCAATTTCAGCAGTAGCCGCTAGCTTCTGTAGCCAACGAATTTCTACGATAGTACGGTATTTTAGTAGACCGTACTCGCTGAAAATTTCGCGTAACGCAATCGTCTTACTTCCGTAACGGCCGTCTACTGGTGAAACAGCAGTCAATGCTGACAGTTCCATGATGTTCTCCTGAATTGGGTTTCTAAATTTCGTGAGCGTTATACCAATAACTGTGGCAATTGTCACGAATATTGCGCAAACGTTTGCGCTGGATTTGTTTTATTCGAAAAAAAGTAAGCTCGCGATAAACGCGAGCTAGCAGAGTATTCTACATTCTGGCTAACAGGATTTGAGCCTGTTCGACCATTTTCTTTCGGCCAAAAATTAGATGACGACGTTTACCGCCTACTTGGCGCCACAGAACAGCACTACGAATACCAGATAGCAGTAGAGCACGGACTTTGTGTTGGCTTGCCGTTTGTTGCAGTACAGAAGGCGTGCCTGTTACTTGAATGCGTGGTCCAATAGGGCTAACAACATCCAAGTAGATGCTTGCTAAATTGCTGATCATTTGATCATCTAGCAGCTCAAAATGCTCTGACTGACGTTTGGCCATTTGGATACGGTCACCAAGCTGGGACATGGCATCGTTGCGAGCGCTTAACTTACGCTCTAGCGCCATTAAGCTAATGATGTAACGAGTGATCTCACTGCCTGATGGGGTGCTATCAATCCCTTTAACCAGACACTCCAGACCGAGCTTTAGATCGGCTTCGCGACCGAATACGCCAACGGTGTTAGCAGGGTTTGTGTTCAAAATAGCGTTGATTGATGTTTCAAAAGCATCTTGATCACAATGCCCGTTTCTCGCAACTTGTTGAACCAAAGCGACAGCTTGGCAAATACCAGCGAAAGCGATAGTACGGTCATAAAGTGTATTCGCCACGTAACGACTCCTAAGCTTGAGAATATTTAATGCGTTGCTCGATGATGCCGCCACCTAGACATACGTCATCTTTATAAAACACTGCTGATTGACCAGGCGTCACTGCAATTTGTGGTTCATCAAAGATCACTTTAATGTTTTCATCATCGATCGGGATGATTGTACAAGGAATATCTTCCTGACGGTAACGAGTTTTCACTGTGCACTTCATAACATCGCGAATTGGCTCACGATCTACCCAGTGAAGTTGTGACGCAAGTAGACCTTCTGATTTTAGCATCGGGTGGTCTTTACCTTGGACTGCGATTAGCACGTTACGCTCTAGGTCTTTTTCACCAACAAACCACGGCTCTTCGTTACCACCGCCGCCTTTACGGCCACCGATGTGTAGACCTTTACGCTGACCTAGTGTGTGGTACATCAAACCTTGGTGTTGACCGATCACTTCGCCTTCTGGCGTTTCGATATTACCAGGCTGAGCAGGAAGGTAACGACCTAGGAAGTCGGTAAATTTACGCTCACCGATGAAACAAATACCTGTCGAGTCTTTCTTCTTCGCTGTTACTAAACCTTGCTCTTCCGCAATACGGCGTACTTCAGGTTTCTCTAAATCACCAACAGGGAAGAGGCTACGGCCAATTTGTTCGTGGCTTAGTGTATATAGAAAGTAGCTCTGGTCTTTGTTGCCATCTAGGCCACGCAACATCGCTGGTTTCTCACCGTTATCCGGGAAAGAGCGACGTACGTAGTGACCCATTGCAATGTAGTCAGCATCAAGCACTTCATCAGCGAATTCTAGGAATGCTTTGAACTTGATTTCTTTGTTACAAAGAATGTCAGGGTTCGGTGTACGACCCGCTTTGTATTCAGCAAGGAAGTACTCAAATACGTTATCCCAGTATTCGGCAGCAAAGTTTATGGTGTGTAGATGAATGCCTAGCTTGTCACATACTGCCTGAGCATCAGCAAGATCTTCTGCTGCTGTACAATATTCTTCGTTGTCATCTTCTTCCCAGTTCTTCATGAACAGGCCTTCTACTTGGTAGCCTTGTTGCTTGAGAAGATACGCAGAAACAGATGAATCAACGCCGCCGGACATACCGACGATGACTTTCTTTTGGCTGTTATCAGACATTACTAAACACCACTTAAATAAACGGGATGCAGATTCTATCAGAATCCACAGACCGGTGACAGATCCGAGATCGAAATCACAATTCGTTTCGCTGCATTTTTCTTCAACAGAAATTCGAACGGGCAATTTCGCAAGTATAGAAGAGGTATATATGGCATAGTTGGCAAAAATCCAAGAGGAAAGTCCAAATGACCGAAGAAAACCAGTTTATGCAAGAAGCCGAGTTGATTGAAATTGTTGAAAACCAACTTGAGGACGGCAATCCATTAAAAGTTAAAGAGACGCTAATGCGCTTAATGATGACAGGGACACCTAGAGAAGAAGCGGTTGCAATGATGGCATGTGCCATGTCGATTGAAATTTTCGATGTGATGAAAAATGAAGGTGAGTTCAACCTAAAGCGTTACTGCGAGCACCTTGAGCAACTGCCAGATCTAAGTTTTATGGAAGGTGAATAAGGAGTCTAGAAGAAAAAAGTGGCTAGCAAACGTTTGCTATAATTGCTTTTATTGCCGCTTTATTATTAGCGGTATAGAATCCGTTCTCCTTTTCATCCCCTTACTCAGACTGACAATATGAAATTTCCTGGACAACGCAAATCGAAGCACTATTTTCCTGTTCATGCTCGTGACCCGCTGGTGAGCCAAGCACAAGAAAGCAAGAAGATGACGCGCACTCACATCATTGGTATTGACCAAACTTTGGTTGATATTGAAGCTAAAGTTACAACGGATGTGATTGAAAAGTACGGTCTGAGTAAAGGTCACTCTTTGGTTATTGATGACGAAAGAGCAGAAGAGTTGTACCAGCAACTTAAAGAAGAGAACTTAATTACCAATGAGTATGCGGGTGGCACAATTGGTAACACGCTACACAACTACTCTGTGCTAGCAGATGATCGCTCTACGCTGCTTGGAGTGATGAGCCAGGATATCAAAATTGGCAGCTATGGCTACCGTTACCTTTGTAATACATCAAGCCGCATGGACTTGAACTATCTACAAGGTGTTGATGGCGCTATCGGTCGTTGTTTCGCTCTTATCACTGAAGATGGTGAACGTACTTTTGCGATCAGTGAAGGGCAAATGAACCAACTGCATCCTGATAGCATTCCAGAAAAAATCTTTAAAAATGCATCGGCGCTTGTACTAACGTCATATTTAGTACGCTGTAAAGAAGGCGACCCAATGCCTGAAGCAACAATGAAAGCGATTGAGTACGCGAAAAAGAATGATGTACCTGTTGTTCTGACTCTTGGGACGAAGTTCGTTATTCAAGATGACCCGAAATATTGGCAAGAATTCATTCGAGATAACGTTTCAGTCGTTGCGATGAATGAAGATGAAGCAGAAGCTCTGACGGGTGAGTCAGACCCACTTGCTGCATCTGATAAAACACTGGAGTGGGCAGATCTAGTATTGTGCACAGCGGGGCCTGTAGGCCTATTTATGGCGGGCTATACGGAAGACAGCGCGAAGCGCGAAACTTCTTTGCCATTACTTCCGGGGTCAATCGCTGAATTTAATCGCTATGAATTTAGTCGTCCGGCGAAAAAAGATACATGTGAAACACCAATAAAAGTGTACTCACATATCTCGCCATATATGGGTGGTCCAGAAAAAATCAAGAATACCAATGGTGCCGGTGATGCTGCGTTATCTGCTGTTCTTCATGATATGGCGGCAAACAAATACCATAAAGAAAATGTGCCTAATTCAAGCAAGCACAGTAACGAATATTTAACTTACTCTTCTTTTTCTCAAGTATGTAAATACGCAAACCGTGCGAGCTACGAAGTTCTCGTGCAACATTCTCCACGTTTGTCACGTGGGCTTCCTGAGCGAGAAGATAGCCTAGAAGAAGCATACTGGGAACGTTAATACACAGTAGTTTAATTAACTATTCTATAACTAAAGTAAAAGGCGCATTTTTTAATGCGCCTTTTTTTTATTTGTAATGAACCAAATAAAAAAGGCTCCCATTGGGAGCCTTTTAAAAAATAGCGCGGATTTAGATCAGGAAATCATCCAGAGATTTACCTGCATCAAGTTGCTCTTGAATTGCAGAAGGTGTACGACCTTGGCCTGTCCAAGTCTTCTCATTACCGTTTGAGTCTGTGTATTTGTATTTAGCTGGACGAGGTGCACGCTTCGCTTTGCCTTTCGTCTTAGTTTCGCCAGATAGCGCAGTAATAAGCGCTTCTACGTCAATACCGTCTTGAGCAATTTTCTCTGCGATCTCTGCTAGCTTAGCTTCTTGCTCAGCTTGTGCTGCACGTTCTGCTTCTTCTGCTTCACGACGCTCTTCTACGACAGTAGTTAGTTTATCTAGAGCTTCTTCCAATTGTTCTAGAGTCAGCTCACGAGAAAATGCACGAAGGCTACGGATATTTAGAAGGGTTTTAGTCAGCTCTGACATAACGATTCCTATTAAAAGGTTAATGTGTTGGGCACTTTTTATCGTTACGATTAAATAATGCCAATCTATAAATAAACAAAGAGTCCTTATATTTAACTTTATCTTTTCCTTATGTGCAAATACTAAATCAAGATTTTGTTTAAATTTAGCTATTTTTTAAAGCAATAAATATTATTACACTCGAAATAAATCTTATTAGATGAGAATTGAAATCAACACTCGTTATTGTATAGAGATAGAGCCAGCTTGGTTTTTATAAAAAAAGTTGAGTTATTACTTAAAAATATGAAGCGTCCATCTTTGATGGAGTGTCATATATCCTTAATTTATTGATACAAGATAAACCATGATATTTTTAAGGTAGTAATAATGTTTCATAAATAACAAAATTGATGTGATTTCAGTTGCACAAAACTAACTTGAAGTAGACAAGGTTTATAAATTATCTCAGTCATTATTTATTTGTTTAATTTAGTTTGATGTGTTGCATTGACTCTCATCATAAGTACAATGGCTGCTACCTGATGCAATATTGCAGACAATTTGTTGTTAATTTGTACAGTTAGTGGTTAATTGTTTGTTGTTGCCGTAGAGGCGCGGTCTCGAAGAGTAGCTATTATTGGGGTGATGCCAATGAATAATAGTGGAAGGCGAAGATTGCCGAAGTAAGTAACTCATCAAAGTTACTTGCTGGGGTTGTATCTGAAAGGAACAACACTGCCATAGTATATATTCACATTAAACTATGGAGCGCTACTGTAGGGTTGGGTGGAGTGTTCGCTTCCCTGTCGCTAAGTTCAACATGAGCACGTATCGTATGCTACGTGACTTGTCTGCAGTAGATCTCTAGCCAAACTTTGGTTTTTGAAGATCATGAATTTAATAGATTTTTCTAGTTCTCCTGTTTCATTATTGCCACCTATTGTCGCTTTGACTTTGGCGATTCTGACTCGACGTGTATTAGTTTCCTTAGGTGTAGGTATCGTGCTGGGTGCGGTTCTACTTAATAGCTGGTCTATCGGTGATACCGTTAGTTACGTGAGTTCTCAAGTTTCTTCTGTCTTTATTGAAGATGGCGGAATTAACACTTGGAACATGAGCATTGTTGGTTTCCTAATCTTATTAGGTATGACAACTGCGTTATTAACGCTATCTGGTGGTACTCGTGCATTTGCCGAATGGGCACAATCTCGAGTAAAGAGTAAACGCGGCTCCAAACTTCTTGCTGCCTTTTTAGGCGTATTCATTTTTGTCGACGATTACTTTAACAGTCTTGCTGTTGGTGCCATTTCTCGTCCAGTAACCGATCGTTTTTATGTGTCTCGCGCGAAGCTTGCGTACATTCTAGACTCAACTGCTGCACCAATGTGTGTGATCATGCCTGCTTCTAGCTGGGGTGCTTACATTATTACGATTATCGGCGGTATCTTAGTCTCACATGGGATCACTGAGTATTCGGCTCTTGGCGCGTACGTTCGTCTTATTCCAATGAACTTCTACGCAGTTTTTGCACTGCTTATGGTGTTTGCTGTGGCGTGGTTTGGCCTCGATATCGGTAAGATGCGTGAGCATGAAATCTCTGCATCTCAAGGCCGCGGCTTTGATAAAGACAAAGAAAACGACTCGCAAGAAGCGCATGATCTAAACGAAGAGCTAGATATCCGTGAAAGCGAAAAGGGTAAAGTGTCAGACTTGGTACTTCCTATCGTGACGCTGATTATTGCGACTATCGCTTCTATGCTTTACACGGGTGGCCAAGCATTGGTTGCTGACGGCAAAGAGTTTGCGCTTCTAGGTGCGTTTGAAAATACAGATGTAGGTACATCACTAATCTACGGTAGCTTGCTTGGCTTAGCAGTTGCACTGTTTACTGTTGTGAAGCAAGGTCTTCCAATGGGTGAAATTGCACGCACACTTTGGATTGGTGCTAAGTCTATGTTTGGCGCGATTCTAATCCTAGTATTTGCTTGGACTATCGGTTCGGTTATCGGTGACATGAAGACGGGTTCTTACCTTTCTACAATGGCGCAGGGCAATATCAATCCACATTGGCTACCGGTTATCCTATTCTTGTTGTCTGGTCTAATGGCATTTTCAACCGGTACTTCTTGGGGGACGTTCGGCATTATGCTTCCAATCGCGGGTGATATGGCTGGTGCAACCGATCTTGCGCTAATGCTCCCAATGCTAAGTGCAGTTTTAGCCGGTGCCGTTTTTGGTGACCATTGTTCACCTATCTCCGATACCACTATTCTGTCGTCGACTGGTGCACGTTGTAATCATATTGATCACGTATCGACCCAGTTGCCTTATGCATTGTCCGTGGCGCTAGTTTCCTGTGTTGGCTTCATTACTTTGGGGATGACTGCGTCAATTGCATTCTCATTCATCGCTGCATCAATCACATTTATTATTGTATGTGGAGCACTTTCTTGGTTGTCGAAGTCTAAAATGGCATCGTGTCAAAATGTCTAGTACAGCTCAGTGTTTTTAATAAAGAGGAAGCTCCGCTAAATTTAGCGGAGCTTTTTTTAACGCGATTTAGGTGAGGGGGGCAATCGCGTTTTTGGGGGATAATCGTTTCGTGTTAAAAGCGAGCTATTTGTGTTCTGAGCACTCCTTTCTGTGCTGTGATAGAAAATCTATCAACCGACTTCTTCTTAGCTCTAAGCAAAGACTATGCCTAGTTTAAGTTGTTGATTTTAAAGGTGGCAATATCAAGAGGTTTATGATGAGGGGCTAAGTAAATGATATATGATGAGTTGTCTGTTACACAGTGTCACGTTACACCTGTACAGCAACTAAACATTTAAGTTGTATTTCTTTATTAGACGATAAAGCGTTGTTCTTGAAATACCAAGATGACGTGCAGCCGCACTCATATTGTGCTTATTTTCTTCGATAGCTTGCAGTAGGTAGTCAAGATCAATTTGGTCCACTGAAGGAAGTAATTGCCTTTCATTATTATCAAGGCCCAAGTCAGCGACGAGAAGCGTGTGATCTTCACACATGACAATCGCTCGTTGGATTACATTTCGCAGTTCTCTTACGTTACCTGGCCAACGATGCTTGAGGAGCTTGGCTTTCACTTTATCCGACATTTTTTGTACCTGACCATGAGACAAATCGGTCAAGAAGTGTTCTGATAACATAAGGATATCTTTCCCACGCTTTCTCAGTGGAGGAATAGTTAATGGCAAGATATTAAGCCGATAGAATAAATCTTCACGGAATCCACCTTGTACAACCTCATTTTTCAAATCCACGTGGCTCGCAGCAATGACTCTACAGTCCACGTCAATGAATTTATCAGCGCCGACTTTATGGATTTGCTTACTCTCTAAAAAGTGCAGAAGGTGGATTTGTAGATCCGGCGGCATATCACCAATCTCATCTAGGAATAGGGTACCTTTATGTGCTTTTTGAATAAAACCGATACGATCTGAAATCGCTCCTGTAAATGCTCCTTTTTCGTGACCGAAAAGTTCGGACGCAATAAGACCACTTGGAATTGCGCCGCAGTTAACTTCAACAAAAGGTGCCGAGTGTCTGTTCGACAACTGATGAATAAGACGAGCACAGAGACCTTTGCCCACCCCTGTTTCACCCTGAATGAGTACTTCAGCATCACATTGAGCGTACTTTTGGATTGCCGTGCGAAGTTCTTGGATACATGCACTATTGCCGATTAATGGGTATAGTGTTGTATCGCTGAAATCCACAGCTTGTTTGTTACTACCGTTACGCAGTTTCATGGTTAATCACTATTTTTTGCCCCACTCAAATAATAGTTTTGAATGAGTCGTCTCAAACGTGAGTGGATGTCTCTTTATTGAGAATGATGTCAATTACTAAGGGCGGTGAGATCTAAATAGTTGTTTTGATGAAAATTCATACTATTCTTCTTTTTCTTTAAGAATAGGGTTGAATAGAAACCTAATTTCTACCCATATATTCAACTGAAATTAAATTTAAATCCTTTAAAATCAAGTGATTATAAAAAATAGTTAGAAAATGCTAAATTCAGTATTGAAAAATATAGAATCCTTGGTTAGTGTGGTTACTAACGAAGCAACTCAATAGAGCCTTAAATAAGTATGCGTAATTTTGTAATGAACATTCATCACCATCATCACCCAATCTAGTCTTTCGGGCGATGCACGCATACCCGGGAGGCAGGAAACTCCCGGAGGTGAAATCAAAGTAAAAGCAGATTTTAAACCCTCGGGAGACTCCAATCTCTCGAGGGTTTTTTAGTTTTATTAATTCAAAAATTACTTAGATATCAAAATCTTGCACAGGGAAAAAGCAATGCAAACACAACGCTTAAGAATCGCAATTCAGAAAAAAGGTCGCCTTAGCAAAGAGAGCCAAGCTCTGCTAAAACAGTGCGGCGTAAAATTTAATGTAATGGGTGAGCGTTTAGTGGTTCACTCGGAGAACATGCCAATTGATTTGCTTTTGGTTCGTGACGATGATATCCCTGGCTTGATCATGGATGGTGTTGTTGACTTAGGTTTCATTGGTGAAAATGAATTGGAAGAAGTTCGTCTAGATCGTAAAGCTCTGGGTGAACCATGTGAGTTTGTACAACTTCGTCGACTTGACTTTGGCGGTTGTCGCTTGTCTATCGCTATCGACAAGGATGAAGAGTACAACGGTCCACAAGACTTAGCCGGTAAGCGTATTGCCACAACTTACCCTCAACTCCTAAAAGCTTACATGGATGAAGCAGGCGTTCCATTCTCCACATGTATGCTAACTGGCTCTGTAGAAGTTGCACCTCGCGCAGGTCTAGCTGACGCTATTGCTGATTTGGTATCGACTGGCGCAACGTTAGAAGCGAATGGCTTAAAAGAAGCGGAAGTGATCTTTAAATCTAAAGCGACGCTGATTCAACGTATCGGTGAGTTTGATGCAGACAAAACAGCACTGATTGAAAAACTACTGACTCGCATGCAAGGCGTACAACAAGCGAAAGAGTCTAAGTACATCATGCTTCACGCGCCAGCTGAAAAGCTCGATCAAATCAAAGCACTACTTCCTGGTGCTGAGGATCCTACGGTTCTTCCTCTTTCTGCAGATAAGCAGAAAATGGCTGTTCACTTAGTGAGTTCTGAAAACCTGTTCTGGGAAACCATGGAACAGCTAAAAGAGTTAGGTGCTAGCTCAATCCTAGTGCTACCAATTGAAAAAATGATGGAGTAAACATCATGAGAACAGTCGTTTGGCAATCTTTAAGTGAAGAGCAGCAAGATTCGATCTTAGAACGTCCTGCTATTGCAGAAGGTGCAAATATCACTGCAGCAGTGTCTGAGGTTATCGCTAAAGTTAGAAATGAAGGCGACTCTGCTCTCAACGAGCTGACAGAAAAGTTTGATCGCGTTAAACCTGAGTCCATTCGTGTTTCCTCTCAGGAAATTAAAGCCGCTTCAGAGCGCTTGTCTGAATCAATGAAAAACGCATTAGAGCAAGCTTATGCCAATATTTCTAAATTCCACAAAGCGCAAAAGCCACAGCCAATTAAAGTTGAAACTCAACCGGGTGTGCTTTGTGAACAGGTAACACGTCCAATTCAAAAAGTGGGTTTGTACATTCCTGGTGGTAGCGCGCCATTGCCATCGACGGTTTTGATGCTGGGCGTGCCTGCGAAAATTGCTGGCTGTCGTAAAGTTGTGCTTTGCTCTCCGCCTCCAATCGCTGACGAGATCCTTTACGTAGCAAAATTGTGTGGCATTGATGAAGTGTACAACGTCGGTGGTGGTCAAGCTGTTGCTGCAATGGCATATGGTACAGAGACCGTATCAAAAGTTGATAAGATTTTTGGCCCGGGTAACGCTTACGTGACGGAAGCAAAGCGTCAGGTGAGCAATGATTTCCGTGGCGCAGCGATTGATATGCCAGCGGGTCCTTCGGAAGTTCTTGTGATTGCGGATGAAACAGCGGACCCAGATTTTATTGCGGCGGACCTTCTAAGTCAGGCAGAGCATGGACCTGACTCTCAAGTTGTACTTGTGACGCCATCAGCCATTATTGCAGATCAGGTGACAGATGCCGTTCGTCGTCAATTGAAAGAGTTGTCTCGTTCAGAGATTGCAGAAAAAGCGCTCGCATCGAGTTTAATCATTATTGCTGAATCGATCACCCAAGCAATCTCTATTTCTAATTATTATGGCCCTGAGCACTTAATTGTTCAGACTAAGAACCCACGCGAGCTTCTGCCTCTATTAGACAACGCAGGTTCGATCTTCCTTGGTGATTGGTCGCCTGAATCTGCAGGTGATTACGCATCGGGCACTAACCACGTTCTTCCTACTTACGGTTACACACGGACATATTCGAGCTTAGGTTTGGCTGATTTTTCTAAACGAATGACGGTTCAAGAGCTTTCAGCTGATGGTCTTAAAAATCTTGCGCCAACGGTTGTCACCATGGCTGAAGCAGAAGGTCTGGACGCCCACAAACGTGCTGTTACTATCCGTGTAGAAAAATTAGCAAGTAAGTAAGAATAAGAGAGTAAAGAGATGGAAAAGCTAGCGCGTAAACAAGTCCAACAACTAACACCTTATCTTTCGGCTCGCCGAATTGGTGGTACAGGTGACGTATGGCTGAACGCCAACGAATCGCCATTCAACAATGAATACAAAACAGACTTTGCTCGTCTTAATCGTTACAGCGAATGCCAGCCGAAAGAACTGATTTCTGCTTACGCCGCGTATGCTGGAGTGAAGCCAGAACAAACGCTGACTTCTCGCGGTGCAGATGAAGGTATTGAGTTATTGATTCGTGCTTTCTGTGAACCGGGTGAAGACGCGATTTTATACTGCCCACCGACTTACGGTATGTACGCCATCAGTGCAGAAACCATCGGTGTAGAGCGCAAAACGGTGCCGCTAACGTCAGATTGGCAACTAGACCTTGCAGGCATCGAAGCGAATCTAGATAACGTAAAACTGGTTTTCGTATGCTCGCCAAACAACCCAACGGGTAACTTAGTTAAGCGTGACGATATTGTCTCTCTGCTTGAGATGACAAAAGACCGCGCAATCGTGGTCATGGACGAAGCGTACATCGATTTTTGTCCAGAAGCGTCAACAGTAGATTTATTGGCAGAATATCCAAATCTAGCGATTCTGCGTACTCTGTCGAAAGCTTTCGCGCTTGCTGGTCTTCGTTGTGGATTTACGCTAGCAAACGAAGAACTGATTAACGTCCTTCTTAAAGTGATCGCACCATATCCAGTACCGGTGCCAGTTGCAGAAATTGCTACTCAAGCGCTCTCAGAAGCAGGATTAGCGCGAGCGAAGTTCCAAGTTCTCGATTTGAACGCGAACCGAGCTTACTTACAAGTTGGTTTGTCGATGATTCCGGGTCTGGAGGTTTTTGAAGGGTGGGGGAACTACTTATTGGTGAAATTCCCAGATGGCGATGCTCTTTTCAAAGTCGCTTGGGATACGGGCATTATCCTGCGTAACTCGCCAATTGAGAACTGCGTGCGTATCAGTGTTGGTAACCGCGACGAGTGTGAAAAGACACTGGGTTTCATTAGAAACTACTATTCATAAATAGAATTCTCAACGTTCTCGGTTTATGCCGAGAACGAAACAAGATTAGTAATAAGGAAGTTCGAGTGAGCAAGCAACAAAAAATCCTATTTATCGACCGAGATGGCACGCTGATTGTTGAGCCACCGATTGATTTCCAAGTTGACCGCTTGGATAAGTTAAAACTAGAGCCATTTGTTATCCCAAGCCTGTTGTCGTTGCAGGATGCTGGATACCGTCTAGTGATGGTCACTAACCAAGATGGTTTGGGTACTGACAGCTACCCACAAGCTGATTTTGATGCACCGCACAACATGATGATGGAGATCTTCGAGTCTCAAGGTGTGAAGTTCGATGACGTGTTGATTTGTCCTCACTTTGAAGAAGATAACTGCTCTTGCCGTAAGCCTAAGCTAGGCATGGTGAAAGAGTACCTTCAAGGTGGCAAAGTTGATTTCCAAAACTCTGTCGTGATTGGCGATCGTCAAACCGATCTTCAACTTGCAGAAAACATGGCAATTCGTGGTATTCAATACAACCCAGAAACCATGGGTTGGAAACAGATCCTGAAAGATCTGACGGTGAAAGCTCGTGTTGCTGAAGTTATTCGTACCACGAAAGAAACGGACATCAAAGTTGCGGTTAATCTTGATGAGCAAGGCGGTAACGATATCTCAACGGGTCTTGGTTTCTTCGACCACATGTTGGATCAAATTGCGACGCACGGTGGATTCCAAATGGTGTGCAAAGTAGAAGGTGATCTACACATTGATGATCACCACACGGTCGAAGATACCGCTCTTGCGTTGGGTCAAGCATTGAAAGAAGCACTGGGTGACAAACGTGGTATTGGTCGCTTTGGTTTCAGCCTGCCAATGGATGAGTGCTTGGCACAATGTGCACTGGACCTATCTGGTCGTCCTTACCTTAAGTTCGACGCGCAGTTTAGGCGTGATCAAGTGGGTGACCTTTCAACAGAGATGGTGGTTCACTTCTTCCGCTCTCTAACTGACACTCTAGCGTGTACGCTGCACCTTTCTTCTGCGGGCAACAATGATCACCACATCATTGAGAGCCTATTTAAAGCGTTTGGCCGTACTTTACGCCAAGCAATCAAAGTAGAAGGCACTGAGCTACCGAGTAGTAAAGGCGTACTTTAAGGCTAACGTTAGCAAGGAGAAAAACAGTGACAGAACAGAAAGTTGTCATTATCGATACTGGCTGTGCCAACGTCTCTTCGGTGAAGTTTGCTATTGAACGCCTAGGTTATGACGTAACGATTTCAAAAGATCCACAAGTTGTATTGGCGGCTGACAAGCTATTTCTACCGGGCGTGGGAACCGCCAGTGAAGCGATGAAGAACCTAGAAGAGCGTGACCTTATCAGCTTGGTAAAACAGGTAGAAAAGCCACTGCTAGGTATCTGTTTAGGCATGCAATTGCTTGGCAAAGTGTCTCAAGAAAAAGGCCAGAAAGCAGACGAGTTAGTTGAGTGTCTTGGACTTTGTGATGGCGAAGTGAAGCTGCTTCAAACCGGCGATTTGCCACTGCCGCACATGGGGTGGAATACCGTTTCTGCAAAAGCAGGCAATCCGTTATTCAAAGGTATTGAAGAGGGTGAGTACTTCTATTTTGTGCACAGCTTTGCGATGCCAGTTGGAGACTACACCATTGCCGAATGTGAGTACGGTAACCCGTTCACAGCAGCAGTACAAAGCGGTAACTATTATGGTGTGCAATTCCACCCAGAGCGTTCTTCAAAAGCGGGCGCGAAGCTTATTCAAAACTTCTTAGAATTATAAAAGGGATTTAGTGTGATTATTCCAGCTCTTGATTTAATTGAAGGACAGGTGGTTCGCCTTTATCAAGGTGATTACGGCCAAGTAACCGAGTACAAAGTCGACCCAGCAGAGCAGTTCAACTTGTACCACCAAGCAGGTGCCAACTGGCTGCACTTGGTGGATTTAACTGGCGCGAAAGACACGACAGCACGTCAACTTGATTTGATTGCAAAGCTACTCGCAAGCACGCCAGCGAACATCCAAATCGGTGGTGGAGTGCGTACAGAGCAAGACGTGATTGATCTGTTAGAAGCCGGTGCTCAACGTGTTGTGGTTGGTTCTACAGCAGTAAAACAACCAGAGCTTGTGAAAGGTTGGATGGAAAAGTATGGCGCGGAGAAAATCGTTCTCGCTCTAGATATCAACATCGACCAAGACGGCACGCGTAAAGTGGCAATATCTGGTTGGCAAGAAGACTCAGGTGTGACTATCGAAGCTTTGATCAACGATTATCTGACGGTAGGTCTACAGCATGTGCTTTGCACGGACATTTCTCGTGATGGTACGCTAGAAGGCTCAAATGTTGAGCTTTACGTCGACTTATGTAAACAGTACCCACAAGTGCAGTTTCAATCTTCAGGCGGCATTGGCTCATTAGCGGATATCGAAGCACTAAAAGGCAGCGGTGTTGCTGGTGTGATTGTTGGTCGCGCATTGTTAGATGGTAAGTTCACAGCAGAGGAGGCGTTTGCATGCTGGCAAAGCGAATAATTCCATGTCTTGATGTTCGTGATGGACAAGTGGTGAAGGGCGTCCAGTTCCGCAACCACGAAATCATTGGTGACATCGTTCCTCTGGCGCAGCGTTATGCTGAAGAAGGCGCTGACGAGCTTGTGTTCTACGATATTACCGCTTCAAGTGATGGGCGTGTCGTTGATAAAAGTTGGGTCGCTCGCGTTGCAGAAGTGATTGATATTCCGTTCTGTGTGGCTGGTGGCATTAAATCAGCAGAGGACGCGGCGCGCATTCTTGAGTTTGGTGCAGATAAGGTATCTATTAACTCTCCTGCCTTGGCGAACCCTCAGTTGATTACTGACCTTGCTGATAAGTTTGGTGTGCAATGTATCGTCGTTGGTATCGATTCATACTATGACAAAGAGACGGGCAAGTATCAGGTTTACCAGTTTACTGGTGATGAAGAACGCACCAAAGCGACCCAATGGGAAACGCGTGATTGGGTGCAAGAAGTACAAAAACGTGGCGCTGGTGAAATCGTACTTAACATGATGAACCAAGACGGCGTGCGTAACGGCTACGATATTGAACAACTTAATATGGTGCGTGAAGTGTGTAACGTGCCATTGATTGCATCGGGTGGTGCAGGTGCCATGGAGCACTTCGCAGAAGCCTACCAAAAAGCAAATGTGGATGGCGCGCTTGCCGCATCGGTATTCCACAAGCAAGTCATCAATATTGGTGAACTAAAGCAGTATTTGAAACAACAAGGCATTGAGGTACGACTATGAGTGTGAAAGCCGCCGAAGTAAGTTCGCTAGCTGAGCGAATCAACTGGGAAAAGGTGGATGGTCTGGTACCTGCCATCGTACAAGATTTTCAATCAAGCCAAGTGCTGATGATGGGTTACATGAACCAAGATGCGTTGGCAAAAACGGGCGAAACGGGTCAAGTGACGTTTTTCTCTCGTACCAAAGAGCGTCTTTGGACCAAAGGGGAAACCTCAGGCAATGTATTACAATTGGTGAACATGCAGCTCGATTGCGACAACGATACGCTACTGGTGAAAGTGAATCCCATTGGCCCTACGTGTCACTTGGGTAACACAACTTGCTGGGATGTGGACCCTCAAGAGGAGTCACAAATGGTGTGGCTTCATCAACTTGAGCAGCTATTGGCTGCCCGCAAGAGTGCCGACCCAGATTCCTCTTATACTGCCAGTCTTTATGCCCGTGGCACCAAGCGTATTTCGCAAAAAGTGGGCGAAGAAGGCGTTGAAGTCGCGCTTGCGGCGACGTCGGGCGATAAGGCGGAGTTAGTGTGTGAATCAGCAGATTTGATTTATCACTTAATGGTATTGCTTCAAGACCAAGGCTTATCGATGAATGACGTAGTGAACAAACTGAAAGAGCGTCATAAGTAAGCTTGCTATAGATAAGTGAAAGCCCCTATGCTCTCGAGCCTAGGGGCTTTTTTAATTTAGTGTTCTTGATTCGGGGGTAAAAACCGGCAACAGTGCTGGTGGCGATTAGATTCTGAATCACGCTCGTCCCTCGCTGTTCAGAATGACGGAATATTTTCTAATGGTATTTGAAGTCGCGTTATCTATTTCAAACGAAAGTACATATTCACGTTATTCCGACGAGCTTAGGTGAGATCATAAATCTCATTAAAGCGAGCTCAATAAGCTAAGCGTGGATGCCTTTACCCACAACACTTCTTAAACTTCTTACCGCTTCCGCAGATACACGGATCGTTACGACCGACCTTTAGGCTACTTACCGGTTGGCTCAATCGTGGATCCTGTTCTGGCTCTTCTTCTGGCTCTTCTTCAGGAAATGTGCCGTCAATGTAGTACCAAAGCCCATTTTCTTTTACGAAGCGAGAAAGCTCAGTCATACAGTAGCGTTTGCCGTCTTCATCAAAATAAGCGTTGAACTCGACAAAGCCTTCATTGTCATTACTGCCAGCTTCCGCTTTTAACACTTCAAGTTTGCACCAATCGCTGTCGATGGATTGGGCAATGCCTTCACGTTGCTCTTCTGCATTACAGCTTGGGTGGTACGTGTTAACCACGTAATCCACTAGACCTAACACATGCGCACTGTAACGAGAGCGCATTAACTGCTCCGGAGTGGTAACGTCAGCATGGTTATTGTGGGCAATTTCACAACACTGTTGGTAGGTGCGGTTAGAGCCGCAAGGACAAGAAGAAGCCATAAAATGAAATCTCGATTAATTAAGCGGTAAAAACAAACAACCTCACAATTGCGAGGCTGGAGGTGAGGCATTATAGCGGTTTAGGGCGTTTGAGACAGCAGTTCTTGAGCCCACTCGGTAGATTGATTAAAAGCGTCTGCTAATTGAGGCTCGGTTAATTTAAGAACGGTGCAATACCGCTCAGCTAATTCCCAGTCTGCTTGTTCGTAGGCGATCGTCATTGAAAGTAAGTGGCCAAGTACGCCTTTTCGACTGGTTAATGCGAGTTTTATATCTTCGTCAACGGGGATATCTTCAATGACATCCGAGAGCGGTTGATCGAGCAAAGATCCGAGTAGAGAAAACATTCCTGTCAAAAAAGCCTGCCCAGGGTCATACCTAGTGTTCATTTGACTAAGTAACAGTTCACACATTCTTGCACGCTGAATCGCTAAAGAGTAAAGAGAGTCAGGTTTATCCTCTTGAACGGATGCAATTGCAACTAAGGAAATAAAGCGTCGTAGTCGCTCTTCACCCAGATAAATAAGTGCCTGTCTGAACGATTTGATCTTAGTCGTTAATGTATATCCTGAATTTACGTAAGTAAGCAACTTGTATGACAGCGTCACATCAATCGAAAACAGACGTTCAACCTCATTGAAGTCGATGGGCTTATCTGCAATCTCTTTACACAGCTGTATGACGGTAAGAAACGCGGGGTTCAACCGTTTTTTCTGGATCATCTCAGGCTTGCTGAAAAAATATCCTTGAAAATAGTTAAAGCCGGCTTCTAAAGCTTGCTCAAATTCTTCATAGGTCTCAACTTTTTCAGCAAGAAAGTCGATTTTAAATGGGCTTAATGCCTGAATAAAAATAGCGGCTTTCTTGATCGGTACGAGTCGAATGTCAAACTTGATCATGGAAACGTATGGAAGAAAACGTTTCCAAGCCTTCGTCGGCACAAAATCATCTAAAGCAATTTTGTATCCGCACTCATGAAGGTGCTTGATGGCTTCTAGCAGCTCTTCTGTCGGTTCACAATCTTCAAGGACTTCAATGACGAGAGACTCTTTGGGAAACAGAGTTGGGACTAGATTCACCAAGCTTTGATGCGGAAAGTTAACAAAGCCAAGTTTGTTCCCTAATGTGTTGTAATGCGTCGACAAAAAATGATCGGATAGCAGTCGACTAGTAGCCAGCTCTGGTTCTACTTCAGGGAAGGTATTTTTAGGACCGTCTCGAAAGAGAAGTTCGTAACCTATGGTTCGTTTTTCTCTATCCAGAATCGGTTGGCGAGCTACGTAAGAATACTTCAATTAGGTACTTCGTTCTGTTTAACTTAGTATTATGATAATAGCGATTTTTTACAAAATATCTACGACTTGAGCGTGAATCTTCTACACGCTCTACATGCTTAACGCAAATTCTGTATGAATGGTCTCGTTTGTAGGTCAAAGCCATCAGAATTTACTTGTAAAACTGAGCCTTGCGTATACCAATCCCCTAAAACTATCCGGGTCTTTTTAACGCCATCGACGTCAAAAAAATGTGTATTCGGGCGATGAGTGTGACCATGAATCATTAAGTTGACGCAATTCTGAGACATCACTTTCTCGACTTCATTTTGATTGACGTCCATGATGTCTAAAGGCTTGCTCATTTTATCATCACGAATATCGGATTGAACTTTTGAGACAATTTTCTTCTTAATAAACCAAGGAATGTGATTAAACAGCCATTGCAACCAAGGTTGATGAACAGTCTTACGGAATTTTTGATAATCAATGTCGTCAGTACACAGGGTGTCACCGTGGAGAATAACTGCTTTAGTACCATAAAGGTCTATGAGGCTAACTTCATCTAATAATGTAATGCCTGTCTCTTTACAGAAGCGTTTTCCCAATAGGAAGTCGCGATTGCCCTGAATGAAATAAACAGGAACGCCAGTCTTTGTTAGTTGCTGGAACTCTGTACGGATTTGATTGGCAAAAGGAGTTTTGTCATCGTCTCCAACCCAAAACTCGAACAGATCGCCTAATACATAAAGTGCATCGGCTTTCGTTGCTTCTGTTCGCATGAACGTCACAAAACATTCCGTAATATCCGGACGCGATGGGGTGAGGTGAAGATCGGAAATAAATAATGTTGTCATAGAAATAAGGGGAAGCGATGCCTCCCCATTAACTTATCTCTTAGAAATAATTCTTACGAATTATTCTTCAATTGTTGTACCAGTGATTACTACGTCCTCTAGAGGTACGTCTTGGTGCATGCCGTAAGAACCAGTGCTAACGCCTTTGATCTTATTTACGATGTCCATGCCTTCTACAACTTCACCGAATACACAGTAACCCCAACCATCTAGGCTTTCGCTACGGAAATCTAGGAATGTGTTGTTGTTTACGTTGATAAAGAACTGAGAGCTTGCTGAATGCGGTTCCATAGTACGTGCCATAGCAAGTGTACCCACTTTGTTGCTTAGGCCGTTGTTTGCTTCGTTCTTGATAGGTGCACGTGATGCTTTTTCACGTAGACCAGGTTCCATGCCACCACCTTGGATCATGAAACCGTCAATAACACGGTGGAAAAGAGTGTTGTCGTAAAAGCCATCGCGGCAGTACTGAAGGAAGTTTGCGCTAGTCTCTGGCGCTTTCTCTTCGTTTAGTTGAATCTTGATGTCACCAAAATTAGTGTGAAGGGTGATCATGCTACTTTCCTTTACTGTGTTGTGTTGAGCCCGAGATTCTAGCCTAAGTTCTAGTGCTTTAAAAACTCAGGAAGAGGAAATTCTTCGTTTTGTGCTTGAAGTTTAGCCGATTATCGTTTTATCGGTTAATTGCTATTACCTAACCAGGTCGGAGTTGATATACTCGACCTTCTTTTATTCATTCACAATCATAGATAGAGATCATGTTAAAGATATATAACACACTCACAAGACAGAAAGAGGAATTCAAACCAATTACAGCTGGCAAAGTCGGCATGTATGTCTGTGGAGTTACCATCTACGATCTCTGTCACATCGGTCACGGTCGCACTTTTGTCTCCTTTGACGTGGTATCACGTTACCTTCGTTACCTAGGTTACGATCTAACGTTTGTACGCAACATCACAGACATCGATGATAAGATCATTAAACGTGCGGCTGAAAATGGCGAGTCTTGTGACTCATTGACCGAGCGCTTGATCGGTGAAATGCACGCAGACTTCGACGCATTAAACATGAAGCGCCCTGATATTGAGCCTCGTGCAACCCAGTTTATTCCAGAAATCATCGAACTTGTTCAAAAACTGATTGAACGTGGTTTTGCTTACGTTGCGGATAATGGCGATGTAATGTTTGAGGTTCGCAAGTTTGACGAATACGGCAAACTGTCTAAACAAGATTTGGATCAGCTGCAAGCGGGCGCGCGCGTTGATGTCGAAACAGCCAAACGCAGCCCACTAGACTTCGTTCTTTGGAAGATGTCTAAACCAGGTGAACCTACGTGGGAATCACCATGGGGCCCTGGTCGTCCAGGCTGGCACATTGAATGTTCTGCTATGAACTCTTCAATCCTAGGCGATCACTTTGATATTCACGGTGGCGGCTCTGATCTTCAGTTCCCACACCACGAAAACGAAATCGCGCAATCATGCTGTGCACACGACACTAAGTACGTAAATACTTGGATGCACAGTGGCATGGTGATGGTAGATCGCGAGAAGATGTCTAAGTCTCTAGGCAACTTCTTTACTATCCGTGACGTACTTGGTCACTACGATGCAGAAACGGTTCGTTACTTCCTTATGTCTGGTCACTACCGTAGCCAGTTAAACTACAGCGAAGAGAACCTAAACCAAGCACGCGCTTCGCTTGAGCGTCTATACACTTCTCTACGTGGTTTGGATCTAAATGCTGCTCCTGCTGGTGGTGAAGAGTATGTATCTCGCTTTACAGCAGCGATGAACGATGACTTCAATACGCCAGAAGCGTACTCAGTTCTGTTCGACATGGCGCGCGAAGTTAACCGTCTGAAAACAGAAAACCTAGAGAAAGCGAGCGAGCTAGGTGCGCTTATGCGTGAACTAGCAGATGTGATCGGTATTCTTCACCAAGATCCAGAAGCCTTCCTAAAAGGTGATGCAGGTAACGATGATGAAGTGGCTGAAATCGAAGCTCTTATCAAGCTGCGTAACGACTCTCGCGCTGCGAAAGATTGGGCGAATGCAGATATGGCTCGTGACAAGCTAACCGAAATGGGCATTGTTCTGGAAGATGGTCCAGAAGGCACAACGTGGCGTCGTAAGTAATTGAATTTTCAATTTTAAAGGGCTGATAATTCAGCCCTTTTATTTTCCATTTCCATAAATTAAAACTTTAACTTTAGGTAATGCTCTGTGGCTCAGATGTATTTCTATTACTCAGCAATGAATGCGGGTAAATCAACAACGCTTCTTCAATCCTCTTTCAACTATCAAGAACGCGGCATGACGCCAGTTATTTTTACGGCTGCACTAGATGATCGCTTTGGTGTTGGTAAAGTGAGCTCTCGTATTGGTCTTCAATCTGACGCACACTTGTTTCGTCAGGATACCAATTTATATCAAGAGATCGCAGCTCTGAATGAGGTTGAGAAACGTCACTGTATTCTTGTTGATGAGTGTCAGTTCTTGTCGAAAGAGCAGGTTTACCAACTTACTGAAGTTGTTGATAAACTGCATATTCCAGTATTGTGTTATGGCCTTCGCACCGACTTTCTAGGCGAACTTTTTGAAGGCAGTAAGTACCTGTTATCTTGGGCAGACAAGTTGGTTGAGCTCAAAACGATCTGCCACTGCGGTCGCAAAGCGAATATGGTTATTCGTACCGATGAACATGGCGTGGCGATTAAAGAGGGCGATCAAGTTGCGATCGGCGGTAACGACAAATATGTCTCCGTGTGCCGTCAGCATTACAAAGAAGCACTCGGTAAATAATCCGTATTAATACAGAAAAGCCACCGTAATCGGTGGCTTTTTGTTGTCTGCAAGAAAGGGCTTAGACTAAGTCAAAACCAAATTTCTCTAGCAAAACCTGATAAGATGATTCTACCTGCGGAGGGATGTTCTGCTCGGTTTGAAATCCTTTCTCTGGATAGCTTTTTACGCGAGAGAAATCTTCCATTAGTGCTTCTAGCACCATCATTAATGGCATGTCTTCATTAATATATTCAAAAAACGGATGAGCCGTAGAGCTTACCTGGAGCAGGGAGTAGGGTGACTGCCACTGTTTTTCAAATGTCGCTATAGCTCTGCGTTCCATAAATGGTTTTTGCACCAGAATAAACGATGAGCAATGTTTTCCTTCCTCTTTCAATCGCTGCTCAGTAAAGCGAACGTTTTCTCCACTGTTGGTGGATTCAGTTTCGAGCAAAATTGCTTCACTGGGCACACCTGACATCTTGGCAATCTCGGCAAAAGTTTCCGCTTCGCTTTTTTCAAACAGTCCATCGGTAAAACGGCCTTCTCCCCCTGAAAATACAATCAAAGGCGCTAACTTTTGGTGGTACAGATTTGCTGCATGCTCTGCTACACGCACATCGTTACTGCACATCACAAGCAAACAGTCTGCGGGTTTCAGCTCATGTTTGAGTTGCATGTAATCCCAAAGTGTTTCTATGTGTCGATAGAGTTTCATAGCGCGTCCAAAGTTGAGTTGAAATGAAATTGATAGCCAAGTGAGAGTAGTTTGTCTGCGAGAATGCGTTTATCTGTTTGTTCTGTGACTGGTGGAAGAGGTATCTCACTTTCGCTCTTATTTATAGCGGCTTGGTAGAACTCCGCCTTGCTGACGGTATGCGGTGTGGTCACGTTAATAACTTGGTTACTTAAATTATCTAAAGCAAATTTGACCGCCGATACCGCATCATCTTGATGAAGCATATTAGCAGGCGCTTTACGACTGACTTGTTTTAGTCTCATTGCAAAGCGAGAAGGGTGCCTGTCTGGCCCAATTAGCCCGCTACAACGCATAATGACGAAGCTAATATTAGAATCGATAACATGCTGCTCGGCTTGTAGCATAATACGTGCATTGTCAGAGAAATAAGGGCTGTCGGCTGCTAAAGAGAGTGACGCATCTGCTTCTTCCATATCAGAAGCTAGGTTGGGATACACCGTTGTAGAGCTAATCATAACGAGCTTTTCAACGTTGTTTTGCTTTGCTGCGTTTGCGAGCATTTGCCATTGTTGGGCGTATTCTTGTCCGCGTCCTTTACGAAAACCAGGGGGAAAAGCACCAACAACGTGAGTAATTTGATGTTGTTTAAGCAACTCATCTAGCCGTTTCGCCGCGTTAAGTTGATTAAAATCGAATAATGCGGAGTGAGTTAATGAAGCGGGTAACTCGTTTAACCGAGCTTGGTTACGACGAGTAACGACAACGCGGTGTCCGTCTTTCATCAAAGTTTCTGCTAGCGGAGTTCCGAGCCAGCCTGCACCTACGATCAATGTATTTGCCATTTGGGTCTTCCTACTTACTTATTTATGTCTGCTCGAATAGATTGAGCAGCTCTGCTTTGGCTTGTTGATGGAGGGGATCTGAATGCCATTTCTGATGTTGAATAAGGTCAACATTGACTTGCCAAGCCAGCTTTGTGAAATCATCCCCAACTCTTTTCAGTGTGTTCGGTGAATACGCGACTAAATGCTCCGGAAGAAAGCACCAACCAAACCCTTTATTCGCTAATTCCAACAAAATATAGTAGTTATCAGCGTACCAGATATCCGGGCTGAATGCTTGATTGAGACCACATGGCTCTGCGTTTTTGGAGCGTATGACCAGTTGACGATGTTGTTTGAGTTGATCAATGTGAGTGACGCGTTGCTGTGCTAGAGCGTGCGTTGAAGAGACATAGACATCGAACGCAATGTTACCAAGATTAGTGAAATCGATATGTCTCGGCATTTGTAAGTCACTCAAAATAATCCCAGTAGTGGCGCGCTCCGATTTGACCAATTCAATGATATCCGGACTTGAAGCTGTTAAGCATTCAACTTGCAAATGTGGAAAGCGTTGCTCTAAATTTTTTAGCACGTCGGGCAAGCGAGTCAGAGGAATCCCTTCATCAATGGCTAAGACCAATTTATTCGTTGGTGTTGAAAAAAGCTGTGATGCTCTGTTGTTTAATCGGTCTAGTTGGCTGATTGCCGCTTGTGCATAAGGTATGAGCGCGAGGCCACTCTCGGTTAATTTCGGATATCGACCAGAGCGATCAAATAGATCAACACCACAGTCGACCTCCATATTTATGATGTGTTGGCTGACTACGGATTGAGCTCGCCCCAGTTTTCTTGCCGCGCCTGAAAATGATCCGGTTTCTGATGTAGCAATGAAAGCTTGCAGTTGTTCGATGGTAAACATATCGCTTTTGCCGATGGTATCTAACTTTTTGTTATCTGAATAATAGATAAAATTCTAAGCATTGAGTAGAACTATTTGGACAGAGAAATATGACTCGTAACGAACGAATTTTTCATGCAGTACTTTTTGAGTTAATCGCACTCGCGATCATTGTGCCAGCGGCTTCATTGATCACCGGAAAGGGATCGAGTGATCTCGCGTTAGTTGGGATTGGGTTGAGCATGTATACCGTCGTGTGGAATTACATCTACAACTTGTACTTTGATAAGTGGTTTGGCAGCAATCGAACTGAGCGAAGTTTAGCGATGCGTTTTGGGCATACAATTGGATTCGAGGGAGGGTTGATCTTTATCTCTATACCCGTCATTGCTTGGTTCTTAGAAATTACGCTTCTCCAAGCTCTGGTGTTGGAAGCTGGCTTCCTAGTGTTCTTCCTATTTTATGCCACAGGCTTTAATTGGTTGTACGACAAGGTTCAGCCATTTAGCAAAATGAAAAAACGATTAGCACCGCAGGTTTCGGCAGGAACAAAATGCAGGGACCAATAAAAAACGCCACCGAACTCGGTGGCGTTTTTGTTCAAATTACACAGAAAGGACTCTTAAAATCTTATCTGCATGCTCTGCAACTTCAATACCTTCATCTGTTAAATAACCACCATCAGGCTGTGTACAAAGTTGCTTCTCGTATAGACGAGCAACGGCTGCCTGCATTTCTTCTGACGCGTCTGTATGAACTTTAATACCAGTTGCAGCACTACTTAGGTCGAACTGAAGAAGTAGGTTCAATTCGGCGATATGTTCAGCTGAATATTTCATAAATGATTCCTTTACGCTTTTTTTACCAAGCTAGTCTGAAAAGAAGAGTTGAGCAACATTAAACGATAAGAAGTGTTAAGTATGGCGCTATCAGGCTGATATAACGCAGGATCTTTGTTCGAAAGGCAGAATACTTGTTAAGTATCAATGATAGTTACGATTGCGAATGATAGTTGACCTTTATCGGTTGATCTCTCGATAACAACATTTTTAGTAAACATGTCAAATAGCGCTTGAAAAAGTAGGGAAATGGAGCGATTATCCGCGCCTCTTTAATTGTTTCCAAATGTTACACCACAATGAACTTCAATCAGTTTGACTCACTATTACCGCCTCAGGCTGCGGAACGCGCGGCTGAAGTGGGGGTAGGTAAAGCAACTAAAGCACCGATCAAATCTTTTTTATTGGCAATTTCTGCCGGACTTCATATTGGTATTGCGTTCATCTTTTACACCACGGTGACAACAGGTGCAGGCGACCTTCCATGGGGTATTACCAGGCTAATCGGTGGCCTAGCCTTCAGCCTTGGTTTGATTCTTGTTGTCGTTACAGGTGGTGAGCTTTTCACTAGCTCAGTATTAACATTGGTAGCGCGAGCGAGTGGAAAGATCTCGTGGCAAGCGCTAATCAAAAACTGGTTTGTGGTTTATTTCGGCAACATGGTTGGTGCTCTTTTGTTGGTAGCATGCATGTTGGTCACCAAGCAGTATATGTTTGATCACGGCCAAGTTGGCCTCAACGCGATGGCGATCTCTCAACACAAATTGCACCATGGTTTCTTTGCTGCTGTTGCGCTTGGCATCATGTGTAACGTGCTGGTGTGTATTGCTGTTTGGATGACGTTTAGTGGACGTACATTAACTGACAAAATAGCGGTCATGATTCTGCCAGTAGCTATGTTCGTGTCGGCAGGTTTCGAGCACTGTATTGCGAACATGTTCCAAGTACCCATGGCGATTGGAATCAAATATTTTGCACCGGAAGCATTTTGGCAAATGACAGGGGCGGATATTGCAAACTATGCGGACTTAAACATGATGGGGTTCATCGTAAATAACCTTATCCCTGTAACGATAGGGAACATCATTGGTGGCGGTGTATTCGTTGGTATGTGGTATTGGATGATTTATCTACGTGATGAAGACAAGCATTTAAGATAAATCTAAAAGAATAAAAGAAAGGCGAGCCAAATGGTTCGCCTTTCTTTTATTCGTGTCGATAAGTTTCACACAAATCGAGTGAGTTAAATCAGCTCTTCATTGATGCCAAAATCGGTTGGGAGCCAATGAGAAGTCACTTCCTTTGGTTCTTGAACGAGCCAGTCCAGAGGTGCATCGGATAGGAGTTCATCGTAATTTTCTTTGATCATTAAGACATCCATGTACGTCTCTCCAAGTTTGTGGTCACTATCTTTACTCTAAAATTAGAATATGTCAGGCAAGTGATCAAAGCATGACGATTAGATTGATCACTTATGTTGCTATGTTTCTGGTTGCGTATGGGTTTAGGGTGTTTATCCACATTTTCTGTGGATAACCTGTCTCAAAGGCCGTGCGTATCTAAACTTGCAAAGAAAATTTCATAAAATTAGAGGCTTATACTCGAGAGAATTCTGTCTGACTTTTCTCCAGAAAGCGTCTTGATGAATGTTTAAAGAATGGATGAGTTATTCAGTTAAAAGTGCGTTTGACTTGATAATACAAGCCCTTCCACTGGCTTTGTTCACACGCTTAAACTATCTATGAGTTTTGGTAGGTTCTGGTTGTTGGATTTTTATTTTGATCCGGCCTTCTTTCGTTTGTACCCAGCTCAGTGTCATCTCCAGCGTAATAGCGACGGAGGTACTCAACATGACGAAAATAGCCAGCATAATCACCAACTGATATTTAATTGCAACCATCGGGCTTGCGCCACCTAGAATTTGACCAGTCATCATGCCTGGCAAGGTAACCAGCCCTGTAGTGGCCATAGAGGCTAAAGTTGGAGCAAGTGACTTTCTAAGGGCCTCTTGAATGAAGGGGAATGATGCATAACGAGGAGAGGCACCAAGTGAGATAGCAGCCTCGTATTCTGATTGTCTCTGTTCAAAAGCCGTAAATAAATTCTGCAGTGCGATGATGTTACTACTTAAGCTGTTACCCAATAGCATGCCCGCAAGTGGGATCATGTACTGGGCGTTGTAAATAGGGGATGGCTGCACTAGGCCTGCGGTAATCGCTATAAGAAGTGGAATTAGACCACAGGTTAAGCCTGTAAGAAGAGGAAGCATAAGTGGCTTTTTAGGCAGGCGAGCTTTTCCTGCAATTGAGCTTGCGCCAATCAGTAACATGATGGCAAGCCAAAGTATATTGACAAGTAAGCTGTTTAATTGAAAAAGATATTCTAAATACACGCCAATCAATATGAGCTGAAGTGTCATACGAATAACACTAATTATTGTGTCTTTCGCAATGCCTAATTTGTAGCGGGCATTAATAAAGAAGGGAACCAACAAAATCAGACCAAACAATGCCAGTTTGGCCCAACTTATATCCACCACGCTATCCATAATCGCTCCTCGAAAATCCGCGAATAATTGTAACTAAGCTCCTCCTTTATATGAACATCAATGTGCATTTTTTGATGTTCTCAACGTAAACCTTTAGCGCTATTCTTGTCATTATTTCGCATCATTTTATTCACAACTGATTATCTTTTGACGGGTTTTTAAGCCAATTTATGACCCGTTAATTACTATCCAAATGTAACTTATGTTTGGTAAATGTTGTCGTTTTAACAATTAGTTAAAAGACTTATTTTGTCACATCTGTTCATTGTTTTTTAATAAATAACATCAATCAATCACATCTCTGGATGAGCTCAAAAAAGTGTTGAATTACAAGGCCTGAGAGCTCTTATTTGATTGAACCTTACTATTAGTATGGTCTAACATTTTCCATTAGAGATTGTAAAAAACTTAAGCTTGGTTACGCGGGCTTTTCAATAACACTAGATACAAAATAGGCAAATGTATGAGTGATGTTAATAAAATTGAGAGTGGTGAAAAACGCTCCCTGGAGTGGAAGTCGTTCCTCTTCATTGCAGTTGTTCTCTTCCCAATTCTGAGTGTGGCTTTTGTCGGCGGTTACGGGTTCATCGTTTGGATGTTGCAAGTGTTCTTCTTTGGACCTCCAGGCGCGCACGGCATGTAAGCCTGTGAGCTCATAACCACACTTTTGAAAAGATTTTAAGAGAGCAAATAATGAAATCATTAATCATTAAACTGTGGCGTACCATGACGCGCCCAGCTGTACATATCAGCCTAGGTGTGCTGACTATGGGCGGCTTCATTGCTGGTGTTATCTTTTGGGGTGGCTTTAACACCGCTCTAGAAGCAACCAACACAGAAGAATTCTGTATTAGTTGTCACACAATGCGTGACAACGTGTACGTTGAGCTGCAAGAAACGGTTCACTGGAAAAACCATTCAGGTGTTCGTGCTACTTGCCCTGACTGTCACGTTCCTCATAACTGGACAGACAAAATTGCTCGTAAAATGCAGGCATCTAAAGAGGTATTTGCGCAGGTATTTGGCAACTACGATGAACCGGGTGTGTTCGAAGAGCGTCGTATCGAACTTGCGAAACACGAATGGGATCGTTTCTCGGCAAACAAATCTTTAGAGTGTAAGAACTGTCACAACTATGAATCGATGGATTTCGAGCAAATGTCTCCAACCGCTCGTATCCAAATGAAGCAAGCAGCAGAGAAAGATCAAAGCTGTGTTGACTGTCATAAAGGTATCGCGCATAACCTGCCAGCAGGTATGGACAGCATCGGCGGTATCGTGGGTGACCTAGAAGGTATGACTTCAAATACAGATTACTCTGTAGGTCAGCAACTAGTGAGTGTTCGTCACCTACCTATTTACTTTGATGCACAAGGCACTAAAGAAGCCGGTCTTCTTAACCCAGCATCGACCGTTAAAGTTCTTGAAGACAAAGGCGAGTTTGTTGAAATCGAAATCGATGGCTGGCGTAAAGCGAAAGGTTTTGGTCGCGTAATTCAAGAAGACTTCGGTAAGAACATTGCGACTGCGTCTCTGATGAAAGAAGCAGCGACAGATAGCAACATTGTGACGACTGGTGAGAAAAAAGTGGATGAGCTAACGGGTCTTCCATGGGAAAAAGTCGCGGCGAAAGTATGGATTAAGAAAGAGTCTATGCTGAACGACATCAATCCTGTTTGGGAAAAATCTCGTGAAGCGTACAAGACCAATTGTTCTGTATGTCACACTCAACCTGCGGAAGCGCACTTCGACGCGAACACCTGGCCAGGTATGTTCGACGGTATGTTGGCGTTCGTTAACCTAGATACAGACAGTGAAGCCCTGATCTTGAAGTATCTACAGAAACACTCTTCAGATTATGCTGAAGGTCACCACTAATAAGCGTCGGATTGGAGTAATTTAAATGGCTATTACACGAAGAAGTTTTCTTAAAGGTGTAGCAACCACAAGTGCAGCGTCAGTTATTGGTCCTAGCTTATTGGCGTCAGCCTCTGCCAATGCTGTTGAGACGACGGGTACTTGGAAAGTAACAGGTTCTCACTGGGGCGCGTTCCGCGCCCACATCTACGCGGGTAAAGTTCAAGAGATCAAACCGCTAGAGCTAGACAAAAACCCAACTGAAATGCTAAACGGCATCAAGGGCATTATTTACAGCCCTTCACGTGTGCGTTACCCAATGGTTCGTCTAGATTGGTTGAAGAAACACAAATACAGCGCCGATACTCGCGGTAACAACCGTTTCATCCGCGTGACTTGGGATGAAGCGCTAGATTTGTTCTACCGTGAACTAGAACGTATTCAAAAAGACTACGGTCCATGGGCGCTACACGCAGGTCAAACGGGTTGGAACCAAACAGGTTCATTCAACAACTGTACCGCGCACATGCAACGTGCAGTGGGTATGCACGGCAACTTCATCACGAAAGTAGGTGACTACTCGACGGGTGCAGGTCAAACCATCATGCCTTACGTACTTGGTTCAACCGAAGTTTACGCACAAGGTACGTCTTGGTCTGAAATCCTAGAGAACTCTGACAACATCGTTCTTTGGGCTAACGACCCAGTGAAAAACCTTCAAGTAGGTTGGAACTGTGAAACGCATGAATCATTCAAGTACCTAGCACAGCTAAAAGAAAAAGTTGCGAAAGGTGAGATCAACGTTCTATCTGTAGACCCAGTGAAGAACAAGACTCAGCGCTACTTAGAGAACGATCACTTGTACATCAACCCGCTGACAGACGTAGCGTTCATGCTTGCTGTGGCGCACGTGCTGTACAACGAAGATTTGTACGATAAGAAGTTCATTGATACTTACTGTCTAGGCTTTGAAGAGTTCATTCAATACGTTCAAGGTAAGACAAAAGATAAAGTAGAGAAAACACCAGAGTGGGCTGCGGCTATCTGTGGCGTGAAAGCGGACAAGATTCGCGAATTCGCGCGTATGCTAGTCAGTGGTCGTACACAGATCCTGATGGGTTGGTGTATTCAGCGTCAAGAGCACGGTGAGCAGCCATACTGGGCAGCGGCTGTGGTTGCTGCAATGGTTGGTCAAATCGGTTTACCTGGCGGTGGTATCTCTTACGGTCACCACTACTCAAGTATCGGTGTACCTTCAACTGGTTTCGCGGGCCCTGGTGGTTTCCCTCGTAACCTTGACCAAGGTATGAAGCCGAAGTGGGACAACAACGACTTTAACGGTTACAGCCGTACTATCCCAGTTGCACGTTGGATCGACTGTCTGCTTGAGCCAGGCAAAGAGATCAACTACAACGGCGGTAAAGTGAAACTACCAGACTTCAAGATGATGGTTATCTCGGGTTGTAACCCATGGCACCACCATCAAGATCGTAACCGCATGAAGAAAGCGTTCCGCAAACTTCAAACGGTTGTAACGATCGAGTTTGCTTGGACTGCAACATGTCGTTTCTCGGATATCGTTCTACCTGCGTGTACGCAATGGGAACGTAACGACATCGACGTATACGGTTCATACTCGAACAAAGGTCTGATTGCGATGCATCGTCTCGTCGATCCATTGTTCCAATCTAAGCCTGATTTCCAAATCATGAGTGAACTCACTCAGCGTTTTGGTCGCCGCGAAGAATACACTCGTGGTATGAGCGAGATGGAATGGATCGAAAGCCTATACAACGATTGTAAGAAAGCGAACGAAGGTAAGTTCGAAATGCCAGAATTCAACGAGTTCTGGGAGAAGAGCGTACTAGACTTCGGTGAAGGTAAACCTTGGGTTCGTCACGCGGACTTCCGTAAAGACCCTGAGCTTAACCCTCTAGGTACACCGTCTGGCTTCATCGAGATTACATCACGTAAGATCGGCCGTTACGGTTACGAACACTGTCAAGAGCACCCAATGTGGTTCGAAAAATCAGAGCGTTCACACGGTGGCCCTGGTTCAGATAAATACCCATTCTGGTTGCAGTCTTGTCACCCAGACAAGCGTCTGCACTCTCAAATGTGTGAATCTGAAGAGTTCCGTGCAACTTACGCGGTGCAAGGTCGTGAGCCTGTTTACATCAACCCAGCGGATGCGAAAGCGAAAGGCATCAAAGACGGTGACTTAGTGCGCGTATTCAACGGTCGTGGTCAGCTATTAGCTGGTGCTGTTCTTACTGACAGCTACCCACGTGGCGTTATTCGTATCGAAGAAGGTGCATGGTACGGTCCTCTAAACGAGAAAGAGGGCGCAATCTGTACTTACGGTGACCCTAACACGCTAACGCAAGACATTGGCTCTTCTGAACTTGCGCAGGCGACTTCTGCGAACACATGTATCGTAGACTTCGAGAAGTTCACCGGCAAAGTACCGCCAGTGACTTCATTCGGTGGCCCGATCGAAGTTGCTTAATTAACGCAATTCATATTAATCGAAATACCAGCCTTCGGGCTGGTATTTTTTTAACCAAAATTTCAGTGAGCGTTATCTCAATAATAAATTTGTGACGCTAAACGACAGTAGGATTCGTGACGTCGATAACGAATTGGGTGGGACAAGCAGGGGATAATGAACCAAGCTAAACAATAATAATTAAGTGAGTAGACTTTTTATGGCTCAGAGCATTCAATTGGCAAATCACATTGAGATCACTGTGAATAACAACGACTTCCAAGTTGAAGTTGAGGGTGATCAATTACATTTTTCTTTTGCTGGGCTTCACAATAAAACGTTTACCGACCGTGAAGTGTTATTCGAGATGCCGTTTTTATACGAGCACGAGGCCAATGTGATTGGCGATGGCTTCCAAATGCTGGCGCAAACAGCGGGAACGGTTAGCCATCCCGTTGATATTGGTCGCTGTCCAGACAACAACCCTTCTTATCGAATCTATCCCAAAGATGCCCCTAAGCGTTACTACAACTATTTAGTGGTGGAAGGCTCGGCTGGCTATACCTTGTTTGGCTTTACTTCATGTCACCGTTTTGCGGGCTATTTTGATGTTGTACTGCGTGATGGACATTGGTTTTTATCGGCCGCGATTGATGGTGAGTTTACTCAAGTGGCGGATTGGGAAAGTAATCAACTTGAGTCCGTGGCGGTACTCTGTGGCCAATCTCTGTCTGAGCTTTATCAAATCTATGGCGAGATGATTGCAGAGCATCATCCTGTTCGCCAAGGTGTGACACAAGATGCGCCTGTCGGTTGGTGTTCGTGGTATGCCTACTACGCAGACGTGACAGAGCAAAACATCATGCAGAACGTTGATTGCATGCAAGATAAGCTTGAAGACCTAGAGTGGGTACTTCTGGATGATGGCTATCAAGCCTTTATGGGCGATTGGTTAATCCCATCGGATAAGTTTTCTGGTGGTGTGAAAGAGCTCATTCATGGTATCCGTGCAAAAGGCAAAAAGCCGGCAATTTGGATGGCACCCTTTATTGCTCAACCTCAGTCGGAGATCTTCAAACAACACCCAGAGTGGTTTGTTCGTCACAAAGATGGAAGCTTACTTAAAGCAGAAGATGTCACATACGGTGGTTGGCGCTGCACGCCTTGGTACATACTCGATACCTCAAATCCAGAAGTGCAAGACCATCTGACGAATGTGGTCTCTGTCATGAGACAAGAGTGGGGCGTTGAATTGTTCAAGCTAGACGCGAACTATTGGGGAACCTTGAAAGGTGTGCGTAAACAATCTGGTATTACAGGCGTTGAGGCGTATCGCTTAGGAATGGAAGCGATTGCTAAAGGCGCTGGTGATGCGTGGCTTTTAGGTTGCAACGCGCCAATGTGGCCATCTCTAGGGCTTGTGGATGCAATGCGTGTTTCTGATGACGTAGAACGCCATAGTCGTCGTTTCGAGCAGATAGCCAAAGAAACCTTTTACCGTAGTTGGCAGCATCGAAAACTGTGGCAAATTGACCCGGATTGCGCGACATTCACGTCATTAGCTAATCAAGCCGCATCCAGAGAAGAGTATGAATTTCATCGCACGGTGTTATTGGCGTGTGGTGGTTTGCTGCTGTCTGGCGATCCGCTCCCTGAGATTACGCCATTTGCAAAGAAGACATTGGCTAAGCTCATGCTACGTCAACAACGTAACCAAGAGTCAGCAAAGTTCACGGCTTTGAGTTTAAATCATGCGTTTTTAAAACTAACGACGAAGAATGACCTTCACTGCTTGTTTAACTATGCCAGCTACGGTGCGATGGAATTTACGCTGACGTCTGATCAACCGATGGATTGGTATGATTACTGGACAGGAGAAAAGCTAAACCAAGAACCTTGTCAGTTATTAATGGTGAGCGTGGATAAAGGGTTAAATGCGAAAGCGATCGTCACGGCATAACGTGCAGCAAATCGTTCGATTATAAAAACAAGAAAGGGGCCTACTGTGGCTCCTTTCTTATTTTGACGTCCTGAGCGTTAGAACTCGAATAAAAAGTAATACCCGTATCCAACAATAAAAGCAGGAATGGACGAATAAATAGTCGCGACCAAAGCGGCTTTCGGTGCCATAGCAATGGCGGGGAATAGGGCGTCACCATCATTGGAAATCGCATTTGCCAACTGCGCCGAAAGTGGCGCTGCACCAGAGATGTAAAGGCTGGTGACTAGAATTTGCGGACCACAACCAGGTAGCATACCAATGGCTAAGCCAGCTAATGGCATCCATATCCCCCAATGAGAAAAGGTTTCTACGAGGTCGATTCCAGAAAAATAGGTCGTCAGTTCAAACGCCAGAAACGCCACGATCACCCAAGCACTGACGAAATTCGTATCTTGGGCTGCTTTTTGAATCGGGTGTGAGTCCACGATTTTTTCATCTTCAGAGACCGTTGACTGATAATCGCCAAGTTCTTTTGTCATCGCCCATAATGACATTGTGATCACTGCAAAGATAGCGCCCAGCCATTCAATGGTGTTGGCCTGCAAAGACAACAGCTGATTAATATCGATTTGGAAAGACATTAACACAGCAACGACACTAGCAGGCACAATAAGCCATTTCCAAAATGCGCCTTGTAGATTGATTGCACGTTGTTCAAGGGGTGTGTGTCGGTCTGTCTGGTGTTGGCAACAAGCATGTGTCTGAGGTGCTTCTTTTGGTTCTGGTCGCAGAAAGTTATCAGCATGAAAAGCATTAACGACTAACCCTGAAAGAGTACCCACGATAATGCCTAATCCAACCACGCCTAATCCAACACTTGGCTTGGCGGCAAGAAGTAAAAAGGCAGCGTCACCCATTGTTGAAGTAAGTACCGCGACAATCGCCCCAAATCCCACTCGGCCACTAATAAATTGCGTTGTCACAACAATAGCGCCACCACAGCCAGGCAAAGCACCCAATAAAGAAGCAAAGAAAACCTGATGATTACGCGAGCGATGGTAGAACTCGGTAATTCGATTGGTTTTCGACATAAAGTTTGAAAGATAATGATAAATAGCCAATGTGGCAGCAACATAGCATGACACTGCCCAGAATGAGTCGGATAGCGTCTGTACGGCTACGTCACGTGTATTTTCATTGCCTAGCAAAATGAGCATGACGATAGGGATCAGCAATCGCTTATAAGCTAAACGAAACTGAGTAGGCTGAAACAACTGTTGTGCAGAGTGTAATAATTGGGTCGCGTTCATCGTTTACTCAAATGCAAATAGGAATAATTATCATTATATGTAAATGAGATTTATTCGCAATAGCATTGTGAACTTTTCTTCGTGTCAAACTCTCTGAAATCAGGTAAAGTATCGGCCTTTGTGAGCAAACACGCCCTAATTAACTGTATTAGGCGGCGTATAAAATTGACTTGAATAGGAAGAAACATGATTCTAGTTGTAGGTCATAAGAACCCAGACAGTGACAGTATTTGTAGTGCACTCGTTGCAACTGAACTTCTAAAAGCGCGTGGCGTTGAAGCTATGCCAATTCGCCAAGGCGAAATCAACCGTGAAACTCAGCACATCCTAGAAGTTGCTGGCGCTGAAGTTCCTGAGCTTCGCACATCAGTTGCGGGTGAGACCGTTTGGCTAGTAGATTACTCAGATCTAGCACAAGCACCAGACGATATCGCAGAAGCTGAAATTGCGGGTATTGTTGACCACCACCGCCTAGGTGACGTGATGACAGTAAACCCAATGGAAGCATGGATCTGGCCTGTTGGTTGTACCAACACTGTTCTATTCAACATGTTCAAGATTGAAGGTCACGCGATTACTCCACAAATCGCTAAGCTAATGATGTCAGCAATTCTATCTGACACAGTAGGCTTCGCTTCTCCAACTTGTACACAAAAAGACAAAGATGCCGTTGCTGAGCTAGCGGTAATTGCAGACGTACAAGATGTTGACGCATTCACTAAAGATCTTCTAATTGCTAAGACAAACATCGAAGGTCTATCTGCGGCTGAGCTTGTTGAGAAAGACCTTAAAGGTTACCCATTCAACGGTCGTGACGTAGTAGTAGGTCAGGTTGAGCTTGCAACACTAGAGCAAGTTGACGGTATGATCGAAGCACTAGAAGCGGATCTAGAAGCGCGTTGCGAAAAAGATAATCTTGCATTTGCTGCTGTAATGCTAACAGACATCACGACTGCTCAAACTCGTCTTCTATACAAAGGTGAGTGGGCTGAGAAGCTTGTTAAGCACGAAAAAGACGGCATGTTAATGATGGAAAACACGCTAAGCCGTAAGAAGCAAGGTTGGCCTTGGCTTCAAACTGAGCTAGCGTAATTTCATTATTACCAGCATATACTGTAAATGCCCGCTTAGCTGCGGGCATTTTTCTATGGGAAACAGGAGACGAATATGTCTGAGCAACTCACCCAAGAGCAGATGGATACCATCAATCGCTACAACGAAGAGCAACGCTTAAAGTACTGCGTAAAAGAGATTGTGGCGAATCGTAAAGTTTGGATTCTGAAAGATGAACATGGCTGTGTCATGTTAAATACAGAAGATGATGATTGTGTACCAGTATGGCCAAACGAAGAGTTTGCTTTGCAATGGGCGAATGGTGATTGGGAAGATTGCGAGCCAGAAGCGATCTCTCTAAACAAGTGGCACAGTCGTTGGACCTCTGGTCTAGAAGATGACGAATTATCTGTTGTTGTATTCCCAAATCAAAATGAAGAAGGGGTGGTTTTGTTTCCTGATGAGTTTGATTTCGAACTTCGCAAACAAGCGAGCCGCCGCTAATTTTTCGATTCGTGTCCATTTAATAAAGAAGCCTGCTTTAACGCAGGCTTCTTTACATTTGCACGATGACATCTTTGATAGGCTATTTTGTTTGGTGGCTTGGCGCCTTATAGAAGTGGCTTTCGACTAGGCGTTGAGTGATCGGATGTTCTGGGCTAGTGAGTACCTGGTTAGTTTCGCCAAACTCGACCACTTCACCTTCATGCATCACCATCACTTTGTCAGTGATGTGCTTAACAATGCCAATGTGTTGAGATACATACACAAATGACAATCCCATCTCTTCTTGTAACTCGAGGAATAAGTTAATGATCTGTGAGCGCATTGCCATATCCAAACCGTTTAACGCCTCGTCAGCGACAATGATGGAAGGTTGAAGAATAAGCGCACGAGCTAAACACACACGCTGTTTTTGGCCTGCCGCTAGCATTTGTGGGTAAAAATAGGCGTGTTCAGGCAACAATCCGACGCGGAGTAGGGTGTTCTTCACACGCTGCATGCGTGCATCTGGCGGCATGTTGGTGTTTCGCTTTAATGGACCTTCCAAAATACGGCCAATCTGGATACGCGGGTTGAGCGATGTGTTTGGATCTTGGAAAATCATGCGAATGAGCTTACAGCGTGTCGCGTAATCTTTGTGCTCCAATCGTTCGCCATTTACACGGATCTCTCCGGAGCTTGGCTCTACAACGCCTGCAAGCATACGGGCAAGAGTGGATTTTCCTGAACCGTTTTGGCCAATAAAACCGATAGTTTGCCCCGGCTCCAACGTAAAGCTCACCGGTTTGACAGCCTCATTAACCTGACGTTTGAATAGTCGGGAGCGCGTAACAAACTGCTTCGATAAATTATCGACTTCAAGTAACGCACTCATGACTTTTTCTCCGTGTTCAATGGAAAGTGGCAGTTAAATTTATGATTCTTAATTCGTCTGGTGTGTGGAATTTCAACACATTGTTTCTGCGCATACGGGCAACGTGGACCGAGTCGACAACCGATGGGCAGATGCTGCAATGGCGGAATCGATCCCGGTAGGGATTGGAGTTTTTGCTTGTGTGGTACCCAATCATTAAAGTCTGGCATCGCTTTAAGCAAGGCATCTGTATACGGGTGCTTGGGTGCCGCAATGATTTTACTGGTATCGGCAGACTCTACCGACTGACCACAATACATTACCGTAATGCGGCCCGCCCATTGTGTGATGGTCGCTAAGTCGTGACCGATAAGCAAAATGGTCGTGTTATTGAGCTGGTTCATACGGCTCAATAAACGCAATATTTGAGATTGGGTAATCGGGTCTAAGTCGTTGGTTGGTTCATCTGCGATCAGCAACTTTGGTTTGGTCGCTATCGCCATGGCAATCATGACTTTTTGGCACTCACCATCAGTCAGTTCATAAGGGTAGCTACCCATTAAACGCTTGTGATCTTTAATGCCTACTTTATGCAGAAGCGCGATGGCCTGTTTTTTACGCCATTTAAATCGCTCCCACCATTTCCCTTCAAACGCACGAGATGGAATGGACTCGATCAATTGACGTCCCACTTCTTCTGAAGGGTCAAGACAAGTTGAAGGCTCTTGGAAAATCATCGCAATATCACGAGCAATGACGCGCCGACGCTCTTTTGGCGTAAGCTGAAGCAAGTCAATATTGCCAAGGCGCATACGGTCTGCGGTAATGCGCCAGTTATCTTTACTTACCCCAACAATCGCTTTTGCAACCAAGCTTTTCCCTGAACCAGACTCACCTACAAGACCACGAATTTCGCCTTCATTCAAAGTTAGGCTCATTCGGTCCACGGCTTTGACCAACCCTTGAGGGGTTTCAATCTCAATAGTCAAATGTCGAATATCTAACAACGGCATTATTCGATCCCCGCATTAAGCGCTTGACGTACACCTTCACCTACTAAGTTTAGGGTAATAACGGTAAACATGATGGTTAGGCCGGGTAGGGTTACGGTCCAAGGTGCAATATAAATCAACTCGACAGAGTCACCTAATATCGCTCCCCACTCAGTACTTGGGGCTTGTGCGCCTAAGCCAAGAAAACCCAGCGCAGTAATATCTAAAATCGCAGCAGAGAGCGCGAGCGTGATTTCAGCAGCAATAACCGTCAATATGTTGGGAAGAATTGAACTCCACAGTAAGTAGAAATCATTAGCGCCATCAAGACGTGCTGCCATGATGTAGTCTTTTTCAACTTCGGTGTGGACTGCGATATAAACAGAACGAATAAAACGCGGAATCAATGCCAAGCAGATCGCGAGTAAAATGTTGAACCCACCAAAACCTAGAAATGCCACAAAAATGATCGCTAATAACAACGAGGGAATCGACATGACAGTATCGAGCAAGTGATTGAGAGTACTTGAGAGTAAGCCTTTCGTCATACCTGCTAATACGCCAATCAAACAACCTACGACCGCGGCAATCGCAGTGATGGCAACGGCTGCACCAAATGTAAGTTGAGAGCCCATGATCAAGCGTGACAAAATGTCTCGGCCTAAGTCATCGGTTCCCAAAAAGTAATCAACCGTTCCAGCTGGGGCCCATGATGGCGGCACAAGCAATTCGCCTGACTGTGCTTGGGCATCAAACGGCGCAAGCAGTGGCGCAAAAATGGTAATTAGGACGATAAATACCAAGCACCATAGGCCAAACATGGCTAGCCCGTTGGCGCGGTAACTTCGCCAAAATCGCTCAAACTGAGTTGGAATGCGCTCTTCCTGATAAACGTTATTTGTTAGCATACCATTCCTTTCGAACTAGAGGGTTAATCATCGCGCCAATCAAATCAGAGAGAATATTAGCGGTGAGAACCAAAGTCGCAAGTACCATCACGCCAGCTTGGATTGATGCATAATCTTGGTTTGCCAATGCATCTAACAACCAACGACCAATACCTGGCCAGTTAAAAATAGATTCAGTGATGATAGCCAAGGTAATCATACTGGAAAGTTGAACACCGACTTTGGGGATGATAGGCGGTATTGCATTACGCAAGACATGTTGAGTAACGATCTCGCGGTTAGAGAGACCTTTGATTCTCGCTGCACGAATGTAGTTTTGGCTCATCACTTCCGCCACCGAAGAACGCATTAGTCCGACAACCTGCGTGGTTGGAGCCAAAGCGAGCACCAAACATGGCAGCACCATATGCTCAATGACGCTTTGCAGTGCGTGAGCGCGGTATTCACCTTTCGCCATGAAAGCGTCGATAATGGCAAATCCGGTTACATGATCAATTTCGTAAAGCAGGTCATACCGTCCTGCCACGGGAAAGAGTTGGTATTCCAATGAAAAAACCATGATAAGTAGCAGAGCCACCCAAAAAATTGGAGCGGAATAACCAGACATCGACATGAATGAAATGCTGGTGTCGAGCCATTTACCTTGCTTCATCCCAGCCACGGTTCCAAGTGGAATGCCGATCAGAAGGGACACCAAAAAGGCAAAAAAGCACAGTTCCAAAGTGGCAGGGAATACGACGGCGAGCTCGTCATAAATCGCGTTGCCGTTTTTACTTATGCCAAAATCAAGCTGAGAAAGGTTGATTAAGTAAGTTTGCCAACCAGACCAAAAATCAACGTTTGCCCAGTGCGAGAGAGGGTCAAGGCGCAGCAGAGAAAAGCCCACTAATGTGAGGATCATCAAAGTGATGAAAAATAGGTTAAAGCGTCGAACGGTATACCAAAACATCAGTGAATTCTCTCAACTCTATCAAACGGTTGGGCATTGAAAGGGCTTGATTTGAAGCCTGTCAGTGATTTGTCGTGAACACGGAATTGCACACCATGTGCCAGAGGAATTACCGGGAATTCTTGATTTAAAATGTTCTGCGCTTGGCGATATAGGTTCAGACGGTAACGCGGTTCTTGGGTTTCCAATGCCAAATCGAGCAAGAAATCGAAATCATCGTTACACCACATCGATACGTTGAGGCCAACGCGATCAGACTCACAAGATAATAACGGGCGGAAAAAGTTGTCAGGGTCCCCGGTATCGCCAATCCAGCCAGTTAAAAGTAAATCGATGTCGTTGATGTTCTCTAAATCCACACGTTCGAATCTATCATCGGTTAGCAACGTTAACTCAACCCCAATATCGGCAAAATTCGCTTGGATTAGCTCCGCGGTCTTGCGAGGACTTGGGTTAAAGGCGCGTGGTTCAAGTGGTACCCACATGGTCAGCTCTAGACCGTCTTCATAGCCAGCATCACGGAGTAGTGCTAATGCATAGTTACGGTCATAACGAATTTTTACGCTGTCCTTTTGATAGGCCCATGAATTAGGTGGTAGCAATGTATAAGCTTGCGAGCCAGTTCCGTAGTAAACCGAATCTAAAATGTTCTGACGGTTAATCGCTAAGTTAAGTGCTTGGCGGACGCGAGCATCACTAAGTGCGGTCGTTTCAGTGTTGATCGCAATAAAGGATACGTTGTTGGCTGGCGTAGCAGTTAGCTCAAGGTTGTCATTTTCTTGAATAACGGGTATTTGGCTCGAAATAGGCGAAGAGAGCACATCGCACTCGTTTCTTAAAAGTTTCGCCAAGGTACCAGTGCCTCGATGAGAGATATCGAACACCACTTGCTCCATTTTCGCGGGTGACTTCCAGTAGTTAGAGTGACGTTCCAAACGAATCAAGTCGTTCACTTGGTATTCTTTTAGCTGATATGGGCCGGTACCGATAGGAAGTTGGTCGATTTCTTCTTTATGATCTTTTGCTGCCAGTTGCTGTCCGTACTCCGCAGACAATATGACAGCATGGCTGGTGGCAATATTTGCCAAGAAGGAAAAATTTGGCTGAGATAAGGTAAACCTTACCGTATGCTCGTCAATCGCAGTCACGTCTTGCAGCAGGTTTTGAAAATCTAACCCTGCAAACCATGGATAAAAACCACCACCTACTTGGTGAAAAGGATGGTCTACATCAATGATTCGCTTGAAGCTAAATACCACATCTTTTGCATTTAATGGTCGAGTGGGAGTGAACCAGGACGTGGTTTGGAATTGAACATTACGTTTAAGCTTAAACGTGTATTCCGTTCCTGACTCATTCACAGACCAACTCTCAGCGATATTTGCAACTGGCTGATGTGATTTAGGATCGAGCGTGAGCAGCGTATCGTACAACTGCGGGCTCAGTGCCTCTGCGGTAATACCGCTATCAATAAGCTGAGGGTTAAACGTGGTTGGCTTACCTTGTCCGCAAAACACAAAGCCAGCTTTGCGAATGTCATTGTGGTCAATTTCATCACCACAAGCGGTCAGTAGGCTAATCCCAATAAGGCTCAGCGATAATCTTATAAAAGCATTCATAATATGAAATGTTCATTGGATCTTGCTTGTTTCATTTGATCTTACTCTTTCAGAGCTAACAAGCGAAAATGATCTCGCTAATTTATCACCTTTGTGAACTCGCTCCAAACATAAAATCCATACACTGTAAGGTGTTATGCTTGAAAGACATACAAATTAGAGCGCTGTCACTCGCTCGCTAACCGATCAAGCACCTTCGACCAAGCTAGCTTTGCCCGACCAAACCATATTTTCTAACCATCCCTCGTAATTGGTGGTAGCTCAAACCAAGTAGCTCGGCTGCTTGTCGTTGATTAAACTTGGCTTCTTCCAATGCGCGATTGAGTAAGTGGATGTCTTGCTCTTCTTGCCACTGTTTATAGTCTAGAGGGAATTGAACTGCGCTGCTTGGTGCTTCCTCTTCTTGCTGCAGTTCGGCTTGCTCGGCATTATGACCAAGCGTGTTATTCCAAACTGTTTCAAAAGGATTGAAAATCAGTTCATCAATTGGATCGGCATTGAGACCATGTTGGTAAATAGCACGTTCAATCACGTTTTTTAGTTCACGGACATTACCTGGCCATTCATATTCAAGAAGCGAATGCTGTGCTTTTGAGGTAAAACCGACAAAATATTCGAGCTGAAGTTCACGGCACATCTTCATCGCGTAGTGCTCTGCTAAAGACAGGATGTCTTCTTTTCGTTCACGAAGAGGAGGCAGCATGATGACATCAAACGCTAAACGATCGAGTAAGTCGGCACGGAAATCTCCTTGTTCCGCCAATTTTGGTAAGTCCGCATTGGTTGCACAAACAAGTCGAACATCCGCATTGAGAGCGGTATGACCGCCAACTCGTTCATATTCACCATATTCGATGACACGCAACAGCTTTTCTTGAACTAAAAGTGGTGCGGTGGCCAGTTCGTCAAGAAACAAAGTGCCGCCTTCGGCGCGTTCGAAACGTCCTTTATGCTTGCCCTTAGAGCCTGTAAAGGAGCCGGACTCATGACCAAATAGCTCTGAATCTATTAGTCCTTCGCTTAAGGTCGCACAGTTGAGTGATAGTAGTGGCTTATCCCAACGTCTTGATAAATAATGCAAACGCTGAGCGATGAGTTCTTTACCCGTTCCTCGTTCACCGATAATGAGGACTGGACGCTCAATAGGCGCAAGTTGTGATACTTTATCTAATACGGCGAGAAAAGCAGGTGATTCACCAATCAGGTTTTGCTTCATAAAGTCCTTCTTATTTAACAGCCGAGCCATGATTTACATATGGAGTTGGTGAATTTCACCAACAGTTGGTGAAAAACATCATAGCATAATAGTGCATAACGACAACAAAATGCATAAATTGCTGATTTTAAATGTAATTTTAAGTTGGCATGCTACTTGTAATGTATTCAGGGAGACGCAAGGTCAACCACCACCTTGTCGAGTTTTAATAGGAAAAAAGAGGAGTTCCGTTATGGGTATTTTTTCTCGATTTGCAGATATCGTTAACTCAAACATCAGTGCATTGCTGGACAAGGCGGAAGATCCTGAAAAAATGATCCGTCTTATCATTCAAGAAATGGAAGACACACTTGTTGAAGTGCGTACTAACTCGGCTAAAGCGATTGCAGACAAAAAAGAGTTGGCTCGTAAAGTTGAAACGTTAGAAGAGCAAATTGGCGAATGGAGCCAAAAAGCGAGCCTAGCGTTGGTAAAACAGCGTGAAGATTTGGCTCGTGCAGCATTAATTGAAAAGCAAAAGCTTGAGCAAGTGATTAAAGGCCTTCACACTGAGCAGACGTTAGTAGAAGAAACGATCGACAAGCTTACAGGCGAGATCGGTAAGTTAGAAAGCAAAATTGCAGAAACGCGTGCAAAACAGCAAGCACTAGCAATTCGTAACCAAACCGCCTCTAACCGTCGTGATGTGCAAAAACACCTGCACACTAGCCGTACTAATGAAGCGATGGCGAAGTTTGAGCAGTACTCGCGTAAAGTGGATGAAATGGAAGCAGAAGCAGATTTGTACGCACAAACTGGTAATGCAAAATCGCTAGAGCAAGAGTTTGCAGAGCTTCAAGCTCAAGACGAAATCGAAAAAGAGTTGGCAAAACTGAAAGAACAGATGTCATCGAAAGATAAATAATAAAGGAGCCATTTATGTCGACATTTTTATTTGCAGGACCAGCAATTGTCTTTCTGATCTTTGTCGCTCCTCTATGGCTCTTCTTACACTATCGCAGTAAACGCAAAACGGATAGTGCACTGTCGAGCCAAGATTTAGAGCGCCTTCAGGTACTATCTGAAAAAGCGGAAGCGATGCAGTCCCGAGTTGATACATTGGAGCGCATCTTGGATGCTGAGTCACCAACATGGAGACGCAAGTATGACTAATCGAGAGCTGTATCGTGACCCAGTAAATGGCAAAATCTCCGGTGTTTGCGCCGGAATTGCCAACTACTTTGGTGCAGAGGTTTGGTTGATTCGTATTGTAGTGATTTCTGCAGCTCTGTTGGGCGGTACGTTTTTGGTGTTGTTAGCATACGTCGCGATGGCGTTTATGTTAGAAAAGCAACCAGTGACGTATTCTGAAAATATCCGAGCGCAACAAGAGCACACACTTAAAAGTAAGCCTTGGCAGAAAGGACAAAGTCCGGACCAATTGCTCAGTGTGTTGGAACGCGATTTTGACCGTCTTGATGGCAAAATCCGTAACATGGAAGCGTATGTTACGTCTGATACATATAGGGTGAATCGGGAGTTCAGTAAGCTCTAAACACTCCGCATCCAAAGAAGATTTAAACGAAGCAGGTGCAAAGCCTGCTTTTTTGTCACAAATTACTAATTTTAAAGCACTATTAATCTTTTCAACTCTGGAAGTTCGCCCAGAATTCATCTACTTTAAAAATAATCCCTTAATTTTTATGGATGAATGTAATGAGAAGATTGCTCATTCCTGTCGCCATCTCGGCTGTGTTGTCGGGGTGTGGTAAAGAACTTCCCCCTGTTCCAGAACCTGAATCCCGCCCCGCAAAGCTATTTACAGTATCTGTTGGCAATGCCCAATTTGAACGACACTTTCCTGCCACGACGGAAGCTGGTGATAAAGCGGTACTGACGTTTCGAGTTCCTGGACTTCTTCAAACGATTGAGGTGAATGAAGGTCAAGTCGTCAGCAAAGGCGATGTATTGGCTTCATTAAATCCTGATGAGTATTCTCTGCTTGAACAGCAAGCTCGGGCAAATTTCGCGCTCGCAGACGTGCAGTACAAGCGATACCAAAAGTTACGTAAAGACCAAGTGGTGTCCGAACAAGACTTTGATGAGGCAAAAGCGAATCACAATTCAGCCAAAGCTCAGTGGAATCAAGCAAAGGCAAATTTAAGGTATACCAAACTTGTCGCGCCATATGATGGTACGATTTCGTATATTCCAGCAGAAAACCATGAGTATGTTGCCGCAAAAGAAGGCGTGATGAATATCCAATCCAACCAACTGCTTAAGGTGATATTCCAAGTCCCTGACTATCTGCTAAACCGTTACACGCAGGGGAGCGATGTCTCTGCCAGAATGGTCTTTGACGCTTTCCCCGAGCAGTCATTTGACTTGACCTTTCAAGAAATCGATACAGAAGCCGATCCTAAAACCGGTAGTTATAAAGTCACTATGGTTATGGAGCGACCAGCAGAAATAGGCCTTTTACCGGGCATGTCTGGCAATGCTTACCTCCTATCTAAAAATGCTGGTGCAACAAAAATTCCTAATTCCGCGCTGCTAGAAGAGAACGGCAAAACATACGTTTGGCGTGTTGATGAGCAAGGCATTGTGTCCAAAGCCGCTATTGAGATGAATGACAAAAACCAAGTGTTAGCTGGGCTTAACGATGGCGATCAAATCATTATCTCTGGTGTTAGTGTAATTGAACCCGGAATTAAGGTAAGAGCCTGGATTAAGGAAAGAGGGTTGTAATATGAAAGGAATCATCTCTCTAGCGGCATTATTTTCAACATTTCTTCTTGTTGGTTGTGGCGATAAGGCACCAGAAAAAGCTCTTGAGACACCGCGTGTAAGAGTTACCTCATTAGCGGGAAACAAGGTGGATGACAACTTATATTTCCCTGCGGTTGCGAATGCAGCGGATCGCTCTCATTTGAGTTTCCGAGTGGCAGGAGAAGTCAGCCGCATCATGGTAAAAGAGGGCGATAAAGTCACGAAGGGTGATGTTATCGCAACGTTGGACCCTACGGACTATGAGTTGGATGTAGATAATGCGAGTGCGCGTTTTTCTGTTGTTGACAGTCAGTATCGCCGTTCACGTCCTTTGGTTGATAAAGGCCTATTAGCTAAGTCTCAGTTTGATGAAATTGCAGCACAACGACAAATCGCTCTGGCTGAGCTTAAGTTAGCGAAACTCCGTTTATCATTTACTACTTTAAAAGCGCCTGTGGATGGGATCATTTCGCGAGTTAATATCGAGCAATTCGAAAATGTCCAAGTCGGACAGCATATCGTCAATATTCATAGTTTGGAGCGAGTAGAGGTGCTGATTCAACTTCCAGACCGGCTCTATGTGAACCAACCTCCAACGGAAGAAAGACTTACCGCGATAAAAGCATTGGTGCGCGTGCCTAGTGGTAACGAGTACAACGCGACCGTGAAAGAATTTACGACTGAGCCAGACCCAACAACAGGCACGTTTACCGTCACATTATCGCTTCCTATGCCGGAAGAAGAATACATCCTAGATGGGATGGCAGTTGAGGTGACCTCCAAAGATAAGAACGTTGGCTTGGATCTCAATTTAGGAATTAATGTTCCTATTGAAGCCATTTTTAATGCGGACGGTGACGAGCTGGGGCGCGAAAACAAATTTGTTTGGGTACTGAATGATGACAATACGGTATCGCGCAAACAGGTTCGAGCAGGTAAAGCATCTAAAACGTCCATTCAAATCCTTGATGGTCTCATGCTCAAAGACAAAGTTGTGATTGCCGGTGTTTCTCGATTAAGGGATGGCATGAAAGTGGAAGTGATACAGGAAATGGCTACGCAGGAGGCCGGTCTATGAGCGATCTTAATAAATCAGTGCCTCAAAGTGATGATGATGTGACCGGTATTGCTGCGTACTTCATCCGAAATCGTGTCATCAGTTGGATGGTCGCACTGATCTTTTTGATTGGTGGTATCGCTGCATTCTTTGGGTTAGGGCGTCTTGAAGACCCTGCTTTTACCATCAAAGATGCCATGGTGGTGACCTCTTATCCTGGTGCGACGCCGCAACAAGTCGAAGAAGAAGTGACTTATCCGATCGAAAAAGCGATTCAGCAGCTTACTTATGTTGATGAAGTGAATTCGATTTCTAGCCGAGGATTATCGCAAATCACGGTCACTATGAAGAACAATTATGGCCCTGATGATCTACCACAAATCTGGGATGAGTTGCGCCGTAAAGTGAATGACCTTAAAGGGACGTTGCCTCCGGGTGTGAATGAACCTCAAGTGATCGATGATTTTGGTGATGTTTACGGGATTTTGTTAGCGGTAACTGGCGACGGTTATAGCTATAAGGAGCTACTGGATTACGTCGATTACTTACGCCGAGAGCTCGAACTGGTTGATGGCGTGAGCAAAGTTTCGGTATCCGGGCAGCAGCAAGAGCAAGTTTTCATCGAAGTATCGATGAAAAAGCTGAGCAGTATAGGACTTTCTCCCGATACGGTCTTTAATCTTCTCTCGACGCAAAACGTGGTTTCTGACGCAGGGGCGATCAGAATTGGTGACGAGTACATCAGAATTCAGCCGACTGGCGAATTCCAGAGTGTGGATGAGCTAGGCGATTTGTTGATTACTGAGTCGGGTGCTCAGGGGCTCATCTTCTTGAAAGATGTAGCGGAAATAAAACGTGGTTATGTAGAAGTCCCGAATAATATTATTAATTTTAACGGCAGCCTCGCACTAAACGTGGGTGTTTCTTTTGCTGAAGGCGTCAATGTCGTTGAAGTCGGAAAAGCGTTTGATCATCGCCTTGCAGAGCTAAAGTACCAACAACCTGTTGGTATCGAAATCTCGGAAATTTACAGTCAGCCTAAAGAAGTGGATAAATCGGTTAGCGGTTTTGTTGTCAGCTTGGCTCAAGCTGTCGGTATCGTCATTATCGTACTTCTGTTCTTTATGGGGCTACGTTCAGGTCTGCTTATCGGTTTAATTTTACTGCTGACGGTGTTGGGTACGTTCATTTTCATGAAGTATCTCGCGATAGATTTGCAGCGGATTTCATTAGGTGCCTTGGTTATCGCGTTAGGTATGTTGGTGGACAATGCAATCGTCGTGGTTGAAGGGATTTTGATTGGTACTCAAAAAGGACGAACTCGACTCCAAGCAGCGACTGACATTGTTACCCAAACCAAGTGGCCATTACTTGGGGCAACTGTGATCGCGGTAACTGCATTTGCGCCCATTGGACTGTCTGAGGATTCGACGGGTGAATACTGTGGCACTTTGTTTACGGTTCTGTTGATCTCATTGATGTTGAGTTGGTTTACCGCTATCTCGTTGACACCATTCTTTGCTGACATCTTCTTTAAAGGCCAGAAGATTAAACAAGGTGAAGGGGAAGAAAATGATCCATATAACGGGGTTATTTTCGTTATTTATAAAAAGTTTCTTCAGTTTTGTATGCGTCGTGCTTGGTTTACCGTTGTGGTGCTGATTGCGGGATTAGCGGCAAGTGTTTACGGGTTCACCTTTGTGAAGCAAGCGTTTTTCCCATCTTCGACAACGCCGATTTTTCAGTTAGATGTATGGATGCCAGAAGGAACTGATATTCGCGCCACCAACACAACGCTTAAAGAGTTAGAAAGTTGGTTAGCTAAGCAAGAGCATGTTGACCATATCACGACGACCGCGGGTAAAGGCTTACAGCGCTTCATGTTAACGTACGCGCCCGAGAAAAGTTATGCGGCTTATGGTGAGATAACCACTCGTATGGAAAATTACGAAGCGTTAAAACCATTGATGGCGAAGTTTCGAGAGTATTTAAAAGCCAACTACCCAGAAATCAATTACAAGCTCAAACAGATTGAGTTAGGCCCTGGTGGTGGTGCAAAAATTGAAGCGCGCATTATTGGCTCTGATCCAACCGTCCTTCGTACGATAGCCGCTCAGGTCAAGGACATCATGTACGCCGATCCTCAGGCAACAAATATCAGGCATGATTGGCGTGAACGAACCCAAGTTCTTGAACCTCAGTTTAACGAGAGTCAGGCACGTCGCTATGGCATTACCAAATCAGATGTCGATGACTTCTTGTCCATGTCATTCTCTGGAATGACGATAGGCCTCTACCGAGACGGCACGACGCTCATGCCTATCGTGGCTCGCTTACCTGAAGATGAACGCATTGATATTCGTAACATTGAAGGGATGAAAATATGGAGCCCAGCACAGAGTGAGTTTATCCCACTTCAACAAGTTACAATGGGTTACGACATGCGCTGGGAGGATCCTATCATCGTGCGTAAGAACCGTAAGCGCATGCTCACTGTGATGGCAGACCCTGATATTCTAGGTGAAGAAACCGCATCGACGTTGCAAAAACGTTTACAGCCCCAAATCGAAGCGATTCAAATGCCTCCTGGCTATTCACTAGAATGGGGTGGTGAGTACGAATCTTCAGGTGATGCTCAAGAGTCGCTGTTTACTACCATGCCAATGGGGTACTTGTTCATGTTCTTGATCACCGTATTCCTATTTAACTCTATCAAAGAGCCACTCATTGTTTGGCTTACCGTGCCGCTGGCGTTAATTGGTGTCACCACCGGTTTATTAGCACTCAACACGCCGTTTGGTTTTATGGCTTTGCTCGGCTTCTTAAGCTTATCGGGAATGGTGCTCAAAAATGGCATCGTATTACTGGACCAAATTGAAATTGAAATGAAATCAGGTAAAGAGGCTTATGATGCGGTCGTTGATGCTGCGGTAAGCCGTGTTCGTCCTGTGTGTATGGCTGCAATCACGACGATCCTTGGTATGATCCCACTATTACCAGATATTTTCTTCAAACCAATGGCGGTTACGATTATGTTTGGTTTGGGCTTTGCGACAGTACTGACACTGATTGTCGTGCCAGTGTTGTATCGTTTATTCCATAAAGTGGCAGTACCGAAACAGGCTTAGTGCTACTGATATAACGATGAAAAGTATCGCGCCTCTAGCTCATCAGTTAGAGGCGCTTTTTAAGGAAGAATAATGACAGAACAAAAAACGTGTGCGTGGGCGATGAATCACCCATTAGAGCGCGAATATCATGATTCCGAATGGGGCGTACCAGTATATGACGACCAAACCCTGTTTGAATTTATTACGTTGGAAGGTGCGCAAGCTGGGCTTAGTTGGATCACCATTCTTAAAAAGCGCGAAGGGTATAGAGAAGCGTTCGAGAATTACGACCTAGATGCGTTGGAACAAAGAAATGAAGAACGCACTGAATACATCGTGGAAAACTTCGATGTTGTGAGACATCGCGGAAAGGTTAACTCGGTTTTCAGTAATGCCAAAGCGGCAAAAGCGTTAATTGCTGAATACGGAAGTTTATCAGACGCGTTGTGGCAGTTCGTGGATGGCGAACCAATCGTCAATCAATGGCAGCATATGAGTGACGTACCAGCTTCGACAGAGCAATCCAAAGCCATGAGTAAGTTCCTAAAAAAGAAAGGCTTCAAGTTTGTCGGTGAAACCATCTGTTATGCTTTCATGCAAGCCGTCGGCATGGTGGATGACCATATCGTTGGATGTCCTAAAAAGCAGAATAAGTAACGTTTGGCTTGTTCAGTTTATATCGTTAATTCTGGCTATCATGGATACGTTCCAAAGCTTCGATTCGACGCCATTGAGCTGCATCGAAGCTTTGTTTTCTTAAAGCAATGATTTCTGCCTGTTTTTCATCTTGCCCTAGAAAATCCCTATTCAGAATATCTTGACGCTGTTTTAAGTAAGTGGCGAGTTGAGTCTCAAATGATGCTCTTTGCTCATCAAGCTTTTGCAGCCTTTGCGCTCCAGCGTCTCCCACCAGTGCAACACGGGCGATGTACTTATCTTGTGAATCAAGCTGAGAAGCTCGCTCGAGTTGCTCCGTTAATGCGTTATTGCGTTCACTCTCTCGGATGTAATCCGGTTGTTCTGACAACGCTTGATTGAGAAGGTGTGTTTGACTCTCGATATCCGATGCCTTGTTTTTTAATCGTCAGCTTTTCCAATGCAAGTTGGCGAAGTCGGTTTTCTTCGTCAAACAATTGAGCTATCTGGACCTCGCTAAAGTATTGAAGTTGTAAATTCAGTATCGCTTCATTCAGCATGGTTAACTGTTCAAGCGTTAGTTGGTTATGCTCAAAAGGCTCCAATGCAGAGAGCGCTTGCTTGTAGGAAAGGTAGGTCTGGAAGAGTTTGGCATCAATATTCAGTGTTTGTTTTGCTAAAGTGTCATCATTGACTTCCGCTTTGATCGTATCGAGATCTTCTTCGCCCAGTCGGCTAAGAGAATATTCGAAGAAGTCTTTTGGGGAAGAGACATCGGCGGCTATATCTTGCTGAGATTGCGAATGGTTAGAGGTTGTCTCTTGTTGTTTGTCGCTTTGCAACAGAGAAAGCGCTCCCACGCCAAATATCGAGAGCAGGATAAAAGTGGTGAGAGCGACTTTCTTCATTGTGATGACCTCTTATAAACCTTGAAGTTTGAGACGATTTGCATGTTGGCGATAAAGCGTGACTGGATCGGTTTCAAAAAGATGATGAATACCGAGTAGACCGTTAATTTCATCCAAATGGTTCATTTGATAATCATCACGTATGACTTTGCCTAAATGTGTGCTGCACGCACCAACTAAGCCATCATTCGGCCCATCAAAGGCTAAGCCAAGTACCATCATGGCAGCGTCAGTCGGATCGAAAACGTTTGTAAAAGTGGATGATCCGGTCCATGAGTAGTAATAAACGCCATTTGAAGCTAGCAAGTCGCCATTACCACATTCGCTAGTAGGCACTCCCTCTGGGTAGTGCTGGTTAAACGCCAATGAGCCTTCCGTGGTCAAGGCTGCTAATGAGGCCAAAGGGTCTTGGTCGAGATCAGAACCGCCTGATAGAAGATTAATAAGAGTGGTTAAGCCTTGCGCCAGTTTTACCGCGACCTGCTCGCTACCAGAACCCTCAGATACGGTGCCACGAACTAAATCTGCCACTTTAGACCCTTTATTAACGCCACCGATACTCGTAACTGATGCGACTAGGTCAGGACGGACAGAGGCGACGTAGCGCGTTGTTGGACCACCATGACTGTGACCGATGAGATTGACTTTCTCTGCGCCTGTTGCAGCAAGTAAGGTTTCTACTTGAGCAAGCAGTTGCTCCCCTCGAACTTCGCTGCTGTTGGTCGCGGATACCTGCGCTACATAAACTTTAGCGCCGTCTTTCGTTAAGGAATGTGGTATTCCGAAAAAGTAATCTACGCCTGCGAGGGTATCAAAACCAAATAATCCATGAACCAGAACAATTGGATACTTGGTTTGGGTATAACCCGTTGCGGCGTGTACGGTGGTTATTGGGACGGTAATTAAGGTAAAAAGCATTAGCGCTATGAATTTGAGTTTCAAAACTATCTCCTTGTGGTATGACCTCTTATGAATGATAAAAAGTAGGAGAGAAACTCTAAATTTGGAAAGCCTATTTGTGGCACATTATTTCATTCTGTGACTGCTCAATTGAAAAACAACACAAATGATTAACATTAACGAATAGGTGGTGGGAATGTTAGGTAATTCTAATTAAGTCAGCGAGTTATAAAAACGCCCCGCGAAGCAGGGCGATTCAATTACTATTTTAGAGAGACTTCTTTTTCTAAAATTAACGCGTTATAGCGTGCAAAACCAGCCTCTAGATCGGCGATCAAGTCATCCACGTCTTCTAAGCCAATATGAATTCGAACTAAAGTGCCCTCAAAGTGTGGGTGCGCTACGGTTCTCAAGCTGTTAAAGCTCTTTGGTTCGTTAGCAAGAATGAGGCTTTCATACCCGCCCCAAGAATAACCCATACTGAAGTGTTTCATACCGTCAAGCAGAGCCGTCGTTGCTTTTGGATAAGACGTTTTGAGAACAAATGAAAACAAGCCGTTTCCACCAGTGAAGTCACGTTTGAAAAACTCATGGCCAGGGCACGATTCCAATGCTGGGTGGCGGACATGATCAACTTCCGGACGAGAAGCTAGCCACTTCGCGACTTTCAAGCTACTTTCTGCGTGTTGTCTTAGGCGAACATCCAGCGTGCGAATACCACGAAGGCCTAGGTATGCGTCGTCAGGAGAAACGCACTGACCCATCAAGTAGCTTTGTTCGCGCAGTTGGGGCCAGTATTTTTCGGAAGCTACGGCTGTACCTAACATTACATCAGAGTGACCAACTATGTATTTGGTGGCGGCTTGAATGGAAATATCGACACCATGTTCAAATGGTGAGAAGTTCACGCCAGCTCCCCATGTGTTATCAAGCATCACAATAATATCGTGCTTGTGAGCAATGCGCGCCAATGTTGGTACGTCCTGCACCTCCATTGTGACTGACCCCGGAGATTCTAGGAAAAGGACTTTGGTATTTGGTTGAATCAAATCACGAATACCTTCTCCAATCATCGGATCATAATAGGTAGTTTCGATGCCCATTTTCTTCATGATGGTATTACAAAAATCACGAGTTGGTTCGTAACAAGTGTCCACCATCAGAATGTGATCGCCAGTTTCGACGAAAGAGAGAATCGCATTTGAAATTGCTGCCGTGCCACAAGGGTAGAGAGCACAACCTGATCCACCTTCAATCTCAACCATTGCATCTTGAAAAGCGAAGTGCGTGTTGGTGCCACGGCGACCATAAAATAATGTTTTATTGGTGCGGTTCATGGTGGCTTGGTTCTTCTCTGCAACCGTGTTGAATACCACGGTTGAAGCGCGTTGAACGGGTGGGTTTACAACACCGTTTGTCCACTTTTTATCGCGGCCAGCGGTAATGAGCTTGGTTTTTTTGCCCTCTGACATAAAAGTTCCCTGTCTTAAATATTACGATTTTGATTATTTAAAACATGGACGACATAACGTTTGCAAGGGAAAAGTCAACTATCACGCAATAATAGCCGAGATTATCGAGTGAAGGCGTCAAAGCTGAAAGGTTGAGTTGTAGGCTTAGAGTGTATCGCTAAGGTGGAAAACGTAAGTAGAACAAACCTCCAGCAAGATGTTTGAAGCGCTGGAGGTTTTTTTAGTCGGTGTATTTGAGGTATTAGAGGAGTGGATTGAAGAGATAGAACACTCGCTCTAAGAATCGCGAAAATAGGCTTCTTTTCTCCCATTCTTCCAATACAACAGTGTGAGATTGCTTAATATAGCTATCTTGTAACCAAGACATTTGCTTTGTGAACTCTTCGTCGTCAACGGCGAGGGTAACTTCGAAGTTCAGCCACAAGCTGCGCATATCCATGTTTACGGTGCCAACTAAACAGAATTGGTCGTCAATTACGACGGATTTCGTATGCAGCAAACCACCGTAAAACTCATAGATTTTGACTCCTGCACACAAAAGCTCACTATAAAAAGCGCGTGACGCCCATTGCACCATCATTGAGTCATTTTTATGTGGAATGATCAGTTCAACATCAATGCCTCGTTGTGCTGTCATCTTTAACGTTTCAAGTAAATCAGCATTGGGCACGAAATATGGCGTTGTGATTCGTACTGAGCGATTGGCTTGGTTGATTGCCAATGTTAATACTTGATAGATCAGATATTCCGGCATACCAGGGCCAGAAGGCACAACCTGAATAGGGTGTTGGAATTCACTCTCATCGATCTTGCATTCAGGTAGTCTCGGTAAATGACGTTCGCCAGTTTCGACTTCCCAATCCCAACAGTGGATAGCACTCAATACGTTTACCGTTGGTCCCGTAATGCGAACCATGATGTCCACCCAATGCCCGACGCCACTGTTTTGCTTGAAGTAAGCCGGGTCAACCAAGTTCATTGAACCTGTATAAGCAATTTCATCATCAATTACGATGATCTTGCGATGTTGGCGAAGATCAAGACGACGTAAGAAAATACGCCACATCTTCACTTCTAGCGCTTGAATAACTTCAATTCCAGCATCCTGCATCATTCGATACCAAGGACTTCTGAAAAAACGTGGACTACCTGCTGAATCGAGCAATAGTTTGACATCTACGCCGCGTTTAGCCGCTTGGATAAGTGCAGAAGAGACAGAGTCAGCCAAACCACCCGGATGCCAAATGTAGAATACCATTCGAATACTGCTCTGCGCATTTTCGATGTCTTCAATAATGGAATGCAAAATCTCATTAGGTGACTGTTGCAGCGACAATGTATTACCGCTCAATGCGGGAAGACCAAGGCGGTTGTTACAAAGTTCATCAATTCGGTAGATGTGCCTTCCCATTGTTTCTGGGTTGTGCGCGTTACAGTCGTTCAACTGGCTGAACCATTTCTCGAATGGTGTAAACATCTCTTTTGCGCGTTCGGCCCGTTTTCTGCCTAAGTTCAGTTCACCGAAGAGGAAATAACACGCGACACCCAGAACGGGAAGGATATAAATGATCATTAGCCAAGCTAAAGACACGCTCACTGCACGGCGCTTTAAAACGACACGAATGGTCACACCTGCGACCAGTAACCAATATAGCCCGATGCCAGCTAAAGTAAGAAAGTGATAAAACTTGTCCATATACGCTCAGAGTAATATGCCCTTCTAGGATATTAAGCATAAAAGTGGGTTGGGGGAATAGATTTCCCATTTAGACGTGGGATTGACCTTATATGAGGAACGAATTTCATAACAGCTGATTCTGTTATTTTAATGTGAAAAATAAGGCCATTCTTTAACTTTTGAACAAAAAAGCAGCATTTAACCTGCGTAACTCGACACTTGTGCGATAAATGTACTTTTTTGGGGTTCCAATTTTAAAGGGGAGCTGCTTTACTTTCTAGACATAGTGCGTCGAACGCTTATTTTATAAGTGTACAATAATTTTTACATAAACTTTTTAGACGCCTATCTCTATGCATACACAACAAACTAATTTTGGAGAAAAAGCGTGGCTACAACTAATACAGCAGCACCACGTGATACGTGGGGGTCTAAACTAGGCTTCGTAATGGCAGCAGCGGGTTCCGCTGTCGGTTTAGGCAATATATGGAAATTCCCTTACACAGCGGGTGAGAGTGGAGGCGGTGCATTCGTTGCTATCTACCTTATCTTTGTTATTTTTATCGGCTTTAGCGTGATGCTGACAGAGTTCGCTATTGGTCGTAAGACAGGTCTTTCTGCTGTAGGTGCATTCAAAACAACTGACCGACGCTGGACGTTCACTGGCGTCATGGGAGTCTTCAGTGGTCTTTTGATCATGGGCTTCTACCCTGTGGTTGGTGGTTGGGCATTGGCCTACATCTTTAAAGTGGGTGGTGGTCTACTCAGCGCACCAGAAGCAATTGGCGACAGCTTTGGCGGTTTCATCTCAGATCCGATTCAGCCTCTCATGTGGATGGGTGTTTACCTGTTCCTTAACGTCATGATTGTGATGAAAGGGATCTCGGGTGGTATTGAGAAAGCCGGTAAGGTTCTGATGCCGCTTCTGTTCTTAATCCTAATCGTTGTTTCTGTTAAGGGCTTAATGCTGCCAGGTGCAATGGCTGGCCTTGAGTTCTTATTCATGCCGGACTTTTCTAAAGTCGACAGCAACGTGGTTCTTGCTGCACTAGGGCAAGCGTTCTTCTCACTTAGCTTAGGTATGGGTTGTATGATGACGTACGGTTCTTACCTGAAGAAGAAAGAGAACCTAGTTCAAACAACCGGTATGGTTACAGCGATGGATACAGGTGTCGCGATTCTTGCTGGTGTTGCTATGTTCCCTGCTATGTTTGCCTTTGGCATGGAGCCTGCGGCAGGCCCTGGTCTTGTATTCGTTGTCGTTCCTCAGCTATTTGCTGAAATGGGCGGTGTGATTGGGTTGCTATTCGCGTTGCTATTTTTCATCGGTTTGACGGTGGCGGCATTAACTTCTTCAGTATCACTATTGGAAGTTGTCGTGTCTTACCTAATCGACGAGAAAGGCATGAAGCGTTCTAACGCAGTTCTGTCTGCAAGTGCAGTTATGGCGGCATTATGTATTTTTGCGTCACTATCGTTAGGTGGAATGGGACCAACGCTGTTTGGTACCGGTGCCTTTGATATCTTCGACTTGCTAACGGACAAAATCTTCCTAGCGGTTGGTGGTATGTTGGTTTGTATCTTTGCAGGATGGCGCCTAAGCCGTGCTGAGCTAGAAAAAGAGATCACTAATGACGGCGAAGTATCCTTCCCGCTATTTGGATTGTGGTACAACCTAGTTAAATACCTGATTCCTGTTGCGATTGCTATTGTTGCCTTCATGGGGATTAAGTCGGGCTTTGACAGTGGCAAAGGTGAAATCATGCTGCTGGGTATCGCAATCATTGGTCTTGCTGGTATTTTCTCTAGAAAGCTCTAGCTCAGGCCTTGGGGCAAGCCTCGATAGCTTTGTCCGATAACTTATGTATACTGCTGGCTCCAAACGTGGAGCCAGTTTTTTTATTGTTCGATATTCTACATACCCATCCCGATTTTCTGATCATCAATAAGCATCCCAACGTCTCTGTTCATAAAGACGATGGCGACACAATGCTGCTGCAAGAAGTGGCTAAGCAGAGTGGTGATGAGCAGCTCTATCTTATCCATCGCTTGGATAAAATGACATCGGGTATTCTGCTCCTCGGACGCAACGCCAAAGCGGCCAGTGCGTTATCGCAAGCCTTTGCTGACCGCCAAGTGGAAAAGTTCTATCTGGCGATTGGCTCTAAAAAGCCGAAAAAGAAACAAGGTTTGGTCGTTGGTGATATGGAGCGTTCTCGCCGTTCATCATGGAAGCTGGTCAACAGCAAAAACAACCCAGCCGTTACCCAGTTTTTCTCTCTTGCGGCAGAGCCCGGAGAGCGCCTATTTTTATGTAAGCCGCACACTGGTAAAACGCATCAAATCCGCGTGGCATTAAAATCGGTTGGCTCAGGTATTGTTGGTGACCCGATTTACAATGCAGGCAATGAGGCTGATCGCGGTTATCTGCATGCATTTTCACTTTGCTTCCAATACCGAGATGAGCAATATCGCTTTGTTTGCGACCCACGAGAATACCAAGTGCTAGGTAGCAAATGGCGCAGTGAAACCGTCTCCCAGGGTTTGGATACTTGGCTTTCCCCTTGGGAACTGAACTGGCCTACGATCAAATAACCGTCACAAAGAAAACTAATAAGAGAACTCGATGCAAGCATCACAACTTCCGCTGTTCTTTCAGCATCTAGAAACCGAGCTCGCGCAAGCTCCTAACGAAATTCGTCGACTGTTTCATGGTCGTGGCCGTCGTTTTGAGGGCCTAGAGCAAATCACCTGTGATTGGTTACAAGGTCAGTTGATTATCAACTTGTTTAAAGAAGTCGACGACGCGTTTCTCGCTGAGCTGAAAGACGGCCTCAATGCGTTGGCACAATCACAACTGTGGGCAGATAAGCAAGGTCGCACTATGGTTCTTCAGCACCGTTATGCCGATGGTGCGCCTTCAGAAGTGCTTGTCGGTGAATTAGACGCTCGCCCTGTCGTTGAAGAAAGCGGTTTGAAATACCAATTGGATATTGGCCGCAATCAAAACTTCGGTCTGTTTTTGGACATGCGCTACGGTCGTGATTGGGTACGGGAAAATGCGAAGCATAAAAACGTGCTTAACTTGTTTGCTTACACGTGTGGCTTTTCTGTCGCTGCCATTGCGGGTGGCGCAGATAAAGTGGTTAACGTCGACATGGCAAAAGCGTCGCTGTCTAAAGGTCGTGAGAACCACAAGCTAAATGGTCATAACATCAACCAGGTAAGCTTTATGGGGCACGATATCTTTAAATCGTGGGGTAAGATTAAGAAATCTGGTCAGTATGACTTGATTATCATCGATCCGCCTTCATTCCAGAAAGGCAGCTTTGCGCTGACTAAAGATTACAAAAAGATTTTACGTCGGTTGCCGGATTTGTTGGCAGACGGTGGTCAAGTGATGGCATGTGTGAACTCGCCATCTGTGACAAGCGACTTCTTGATTGAAAGCATGAAAGAAGAAGCGCCAGAGTTGACATTCCGTGAGCGTCTGGATAACCCGCCAGAGTTTATGGACGTAGACAGCGAAGCAGCATTGAAAGTGTTGTTGTTTAGCGAGAAGCAATGACGACGAAACGAAAGTTGTACCTATCTATAATACCAGCCGTTTGAGTACGGCTGGCATTTCCGCGATACCCCGTCAATCTGAATAGCGAGACACGAGTGTGATTCAGAGTCTATTCTCAGAGTGAGTTATTCCCAACACACTGATATTAGATTCCTGATCTCGCCTAGGCTCGTCGGAATGACGGGAAACAATAAAAGATCGATACCAGCAGCATTAACCGAGCTGCACTTCAAGATCCGCTTCGATGGTTGATGAGCAGGCGAGCACATAGCCTTGTTCAATTTCTTCTGGCGTTAGTGTTTCTAGGCTGGTAGAAGAGACGTTGCCTTGACGAACCTTGCATTTGCACGAGCCACAAATGCCGCTACGACAAGCGACGATTAATGGTAAACCTGCGCCTTCAAGCACACCGGCCAGTACCTGACCTTTTTGCGCATCGATGTTTTGAGCAAAGTCAGGAACGGAAACACGAACAGCTTCATCGGAGACCGATGTTTCTGCGCCAGTCGCTGGCGTAAAACTCTCTTGGTAGAAGTTTGTCATGTCAAAACCAAGGTCATTCAAATAGCCGTGAACATCTTGCATAAACTGGCTTGGACCACACAGGTAAACGGTACGTTGCTTGAAATCAGGAACAAGCTCTTTAAGCCAGTCGGCATTCAAACGACCTTGTGGGTGTGACGTTCCTTCGCGGTTTTTCAGCAACAGCTTTAAATGGAAGTTGGGATACACAGCGTCGAACGTTTCTAGCTGATCGTAGTAAATCGTCTCTTCTGGGCTGCGTGCGATATGAAGAAATGCGATGTCCACATCGTTGTCGTTTTCATCTTGCTCACTCAGCCAGTGTTTTGCCATCGAAAATACGGGCGTGACGCCGCAACCTGCACTGATAAGTAAGGCTTTTGTTTCGCCATCACGTAAAAACGGTGGATGGTCAATGCAGTTAAATTCGCCCGCTGGTGGAAATGCTTGAACGGTATCACCAAGCAGCAGCGAGTCAACGATGTAGTTCGATACTTTACCGCCAGATACTCGTTTGATGGTGAGTTGAAGGTGATCGTCTTCATTGATCGAGCTGATTGAATAGGCACGAAACTCCATTTTTCCATCAATTTCGACGCCTAAGTTAATAAACTGGCCAGGCTTAAACTGAAACAAAAGTGATTCGGTTAGTTCGGCCAATTTGATGCTGACGGTGTCGTGTGTTTCGAAGTATTTGTCGATGCAACGGAGCGTGACGGGTTGGTTACCTTGCCATTCAAAAAACATAACAATCTCTTTGGTTGTGGCTATTTTTAGTTCGAAATAGATAGCGCCTCCACGTAAGGAGGCGCGTAACAAGCAGGTTTATTAGGCTGCTAGGATGGCTTTTAGATCATCCTGAACATTGCCAATACTGCGCATATCGAACTTCTCTTGGATGATGGCGATTAGGTTTGGCGTTAGGAATGCCGGTGCAGTAGGGCCTGTGTAAATGCCTTTCACGCCCAATGCAAATAGCGTTAGCAAGATAACGATCGCTTTTTGCTCGAACCAAGAAAGTACAAGCGTGAGTGGCAGTTCATTGATGTCACAGTCAAACTCTTTCGCCAGTGCAAGTGCAAGCTGGATTGCAGAGTAAGCATCGTTACATTGGCCCACATCCAATAGGCGAGGGATGCCGTTGATATCGCCGAACGTATTCTTGTTGAAGCGGAACTTACCACACGCCAACGTCAGGATTAGCGTGTCTTCTGGTGCTTCAGCCGTAAAATCGGTGTAGTAGCTACGTTCCGCTTTATCACCATCACAACCACCGACTAGGAAGAAGTGTTTGATGTTGCCTTGCTTCACTTGGTCGATAACCGCAGGGGCGGCGTTCATCAGTGCATTGCGACCAAAACCAACCGTGATATGGTGTTCGATTTCATCGTGTTGGAAACCGTCTTGCGCTAGAGCACATTCAATCACTTGGCTAAAATCATCGCCTTCGATGTGAGCCACTCCAGGCCAGCCAACAATACTACGGGTGAATAGACGGTCTGCGTATTGACCCACATTTGGATTCAACAAGCAGTTTGACGTCATTACGATTGCGCCAGGGAAGTTTGCGAATTCTTTCTGCTGGTTTTGCCATGCGCTGCCGTAGTTACCGACGAGATGAGGGTATTTCTTCAGCTCAGGGTAGCCGTGTGCAGGCAGCATTTCACCGTTGGTGTAAACGTTAATGCCTTTGCCTTCAGTCTGTTGCAGGATTTTTTCTAGGTCATGCAAATCATGGCCAGAAACAAGAATACACTTGCCTTTTACTGGCTTGACGTTCACCGTAGTTGGTTCTGGATGACCGAAGGTCGTTGTTTCACCTTGGTCGAGCATTTCCATCACTTTATAGTTCATCAGGCCAATGCGCATTGAGCAATCAAGTAGTTCACCGAGATCTTCAGGATCAGTACCTAACCACGCCATGATTTCATGATATTCGGCATAGATATCGTTGTTGGTTTGCTCAAGAACACGTGCGTGCTCCATGTACGCGGCTGCACCTTTAAGTCCGTATAGGCAAAGTAGGCGCAGGCCAATAACATCTTCATGTACTTGGTCTTTACCACGGTTAACCGCAACTTGAGGAGCAAAAGCTAAGATTGCTTCTGCGCTGTTTGGTAGCTCAAAGTGAGCAACAGCAGGAATGTCAGCGACTTCGGTATCGGCGAGCGTGGCTGCAGACATCACTTGCTCTTTTAGCAATGCTTTGTACGTTGCAGCTTGAGAAGTCAGCTCTAGGACACGTTCAGGGTCGAAGTTTACGTTCGTCAATGTAGAGAAAAATGCTTTTGGTGCCCATTGGTTGATTTCATCGTTAATGATATTGAATTCAAGTGCTTTTGATGCCCAAAAAGAAACCCCTTGCAGTGTGTAAACCAACACGTCTTGTAGGTCTGATACTTCAGAAGTTTTGCCACACATGCCTTGTGCAAAAGAACAACCTTTAACAGCAGGGGTTTGAATTGTCTGTTCACATTGAATACAGAACATATTGGGTTCTCCAGTGATTATTTTAATAGTCGTGATGTTGACCACTAGAGAGCAGAATGCGTGCCAATTGTTATCTTATTGATTTATATTTAATTTTATCGTTTTTAGATGAGTGGTTGATGTAATTAAGACAACGCGGTTGATGTCTTAATTACATCAGCTTCTTGTGGTTGGTTATTTATTGATCCCAAGTTTTTTACCCATCCGATATAAGTTCCCGCGATCCATTTGCAAAAACTCCGCTGCTTTTGCCCAAACGCCACCAGTTTGGCTCAAAGCATGTTCAATTAAATCACGCTGATAGCTTTCTATTAGCTCTCGCATTGGTTGGCTTTTTTTGGGTAAATAATGTGATGTGTTTTTTACATCATCGAGAGCCAATGAGGTGTCGAAATGGTTAAGCATGATTGTGCTTGCGCCTTGTTGAATGGCGTGCAAAGCCGCGCGAGTTAAAGTATGTTCGAGCTCGCGCACGTTTCCGTACCAAGGTAAAGACTCCAGTTGAGTCAACACCTTAGGGTGAACGTGCAGATTGGGCGCATTAAATTGTTGGCGTACTTTTTCTAACAGGTATCCTGCTAAAACGGGAATATCCCCGTCACGGGCACGCAGTGGGGGGACTTGGATTGGGAACACGTTCAAACGGTGGAAAAGGTCTGCTCGAAACGTGCCAGATTCGACCTCTTTTTCTAATTGTCGATTGGTCGCGGCGATGATGCGCACATTGACCATCAAATGCTGATCGCTACCTACACGTTGCAGTTCGCCTTGCTGAATTACGCGCAGCAATTTTGCTTGCAAAATCAAAGGCAGTTCGCCCACTTCATCAAGGAAAATCGTTCCACCGTCTGCCAGTTCAAACTTACCGGCACGGTGGCTATTAGCACCTGTAAATGCGCCTTTGACATGGCCAAACAGTTCACTCTCAGCCAGACCTTCAGGCAGGGCCGCACAGTTGACGTAAATCATCGGCTTATCGCTACGATGAGATTGCGCGTGCACCGAGTGCGCGACCAGTTCTTTACCCGTACCGGTCTCTCCTGTGATAAGTACCGCGTAATCTGATTGAGCAACGGTCGCAATGTTGTTTCGTAACTGGTTGATCTGCGGACTCAAACCCACCATTTCGCCATGTTGAGAACGGGCTTGCTGGATAAGGGTTTGAGTGACGCTTTTTTGCTTCTGGTTTTGTGCTTTGAGTGCTTTTAATTGCGCAATGTTACGCAATGTCGCAGCGGTCAAAGCCGCAAAGGTTTCGATAGCGACAGGGTCAATGTCATCAAACGCGCCCACCGTTAGGGCATCCATAGTTAGTGCGCCAACAAGTTGTCCTTCCACATACAAGCTAAAGCCCATGCAATCGTGAACATCAATGCACTGGTCTTCGGTTAATAGTGTGCCGTCAAAAGGATCCGGAAGCGCACAATCGGCATCGAAACGCACAGGTGCGCGGCTATGAATAATGGCATCTAAGCGTGGATGTGCTTTGGGGAAATAGCGACGACCTAAGACCGAGCTGGATAAGCCTTTTACCGCGACAGGAGTCAAAAAACCAATCCTCATCAAAGATAAACAGGCAGCTCGCATCACATGGGAATACTTGCGCGACCCCATCAATGAGGTTTTGATATTGCTGCTCGTGAGAGCGATTAGAGCTGAGGTTTAGCGCGATGTTAAGGAGTACGTGGTCAACAGTCGGAGTCATAACAAGCCCAAAGTTATCTAGAATGGGCTCATGCTAGCAACTTGATGTCATTTGAACATCGAAAGGTGTGGGAGATTGATGTTCCATTGACGACGATCAAACTTGATACAAATAGAATCGCGCAAGCCGATGAGTAAGCAACGTACGCTTGCGCGGATTAAGCTCTTTGAAACAAAACAGCAGACCAATGGAAAGGAGTAACCGCGTTCAAATTAGCGAGGAACAACCCTTGCTTCATTGCCAGACATGTTGATTTGAACCGCTTGGCCTGGCTGAAAAATCATGTTTGGGTTTGCTTCTTGAACGACAGATATTATTTGTCCATCCTCTAAGCGAATGGTCAGATTCACACCATTTCGTTTCGCGGTTGCTTCAGCGGCTTTACTGCCGGCATAACCACCCAGCAGACCACCACCAATAGCTGCGATATCCGAGCCAGAGCCACCCCCGACTTTTGAGCCTAATATACCACCCACGGCAGCACCAGCGATTGTGCCTATGGCGTTGGATTGGGTAGAGGCATCAATGGTTACTGGTTCAACTTTTTCTATCGTTCCGTAGTAAACCTGCTGAACTTTGCGCGTGTCTGAAGAGCCGTATGCATCTCCGTACGGGTTAGGTGAGGTACAGCCGCTAAGCATAACAATACAAGACATGATGAGCAGCATACCTAGCTTGACGTATTTTTTCATATAGCCTCCGAATGATTTCTCTCCATCCAAAGAGTATATACCTCAATTTAGCATGTGCTTTGATGCGTTAATAAACAGCCGCTTAGTTATGTTCTTTCTCAAGAATACGTACATTTCTGAGCGATGTTAACGGCCTTTTAGCGTATGAAACCCAGAGTAAATTCGCGTAACTGTGGTAAACCAACATGCCGCACCAAAAATGTAAGCAATGACCGAAAAGTGCTGCGGCATCAGGCAAAACAGCACAAAACAGCCGATGGTTTCCGTGCCTTCGGTTAAACCGCTCATGTAGTAGAGAGATTTGTGTTTATACACCGGATTATCGATGCCTTGTTTCCCTGCCATGATGGCAAAAGCCAAAAAGCTGCTTCCCGTTCCGACAAAGGAAAAAATCAAAAATGCCCCTGCAATGGCATTTTGTTCTGGGTTTGCTAACACAAAACCAAAAGGAATCAGGGAATAGAACAGAAAATCTAAGCTGATATCGAGAAAACCGCCCGCATCAGTAATGCCTTGAATCCTCGCCAGTGCGCCGTCTAATCCATCACAGATTCTGTTCAGCAAAATAAACAGCAATGCCAACAAGTATTGTTCGGCGATCAAAGCCGGCAGAGCAAAACAGCCAAGCACAAAACCAAATACTGTCGTTTGGTTTGCGGTGATGCCACATTTGTCGAGGTATGTCGCACTGAGTGCCAGCGGTTTGCGGATGAGCTTTATACTCAGGCTATCAAGCATGATTTGTCTCCCACGGCCAGTTTAGGCAGCGGCTGCCATTGGGAATATCGTCTTCATCGTGGGTTACCATCAAAGTAGGGATGTTCGCTTGCTGCAATTGCTCGACCACCCAATTGCGAAATTGTACGCGCAGATCTTTATCTAACTTGCTGTAGGGCTCATCGAGTAGCGCAACTTTCGGCTTTGCCAACAGCATACGAGTTAAAGCAATCCGAGCACGTTGTCCTCCGGAGATTTGATCTGGGAAGGATTCGGCAAGTTTGGTCAATGCAATGTTCTTCAGTGCTTGCATGGCGTGTGCTTTACGCTCCTCACCTTTGATTGAGTTTGGTAGCGCGAATGCAAGATTCTCCCATACCGTTAAGTGAGGGAAGAGCAAATCTTCTTGGAACAGAATACCAACCTGCCGCTTATGTGCAGGGAGGGCATCCAACTTTTCGTTATCAAGCGTAATGGAGCCAGAGTAGTTGAACTCGGCGGAGAGGTGTCCAGCAATGGCATTCAACAAAGTGGATTTACCACAACCGCTTGGTCCCATCAGAGTAACAATTTCACCTTTCTCTACGGTCATGTTGAACGCTGAGAAAAGCGTGTCGCCATTGGTTTTACGGATGGCGAGGTTTTCGAGACAAAGACTCATTCAGTAGTAAACCTTTTATAGACAAGCGGCGATACTTCACGTGTAAGCGGCTTAGTAGTATCGCAAAAGAGAAGAACAAGAACGGCAAGAGTGCTTGCCAAATGGCATAAATCGCGGTGACACGTCGGTCAAAACCACTGGATAGCGCAACGGCTTCGGTGGTGATGGTGCTAATGCGCCCAGCCCCTAGCACCAGTGTCGGTAGGTATTGCGCCAGACTTACGCTAATACCGACCGCCCATGCGAATGTAATTGCAGGTAGGAGGATTGGCAGTTTCACTTTTAACCAAGCTTGCATCGGTGATTTACCCAAGCTGAGTGCGACGCGAGTTAAGCCGTTGTCGAAGCTGCGCCACGGGCCGTCTAGCGAGAGGTAAATAAATGGGAATGCGAAGAACACATGCGCCCAGCATACCCAAAAGAAATACGCGTTACTGTTTAAATACAGCGTCACTATTTGCATACCGAATAGCACGGATAGCTGAGGAATCAGCATTGGGATGGCGATGATGTAACCGGGCACCTGCCAGCGATAACGAAGGCGATACTCGTGTGCGATCAAGGCAAGGGCTAGAGCGACGGTCGCGCTGATAACCGCAATCAGCATGCTCTGCTCCAGCGTGCCAAGAATGCTGTGCCATTCGTATTCCCAAAAACGCAGGCTATAGCGGCTCGGTAGTAAATCTGGAAAGCGCCAGCGTTGAGCAAAGCTCCATACCACCATGAGTGGAATCATTAGAAGTGCGAGTAGCGCAATCAGTGAAAACAGGGTCTTACCGGGTAAACGAAACCCGTTTCGACCAGAGTACTGCCAGCGTTTGAAGCCTTTGGTAATACACCATTCCATTAAGCGTGCAAATCCAATCACAAGGCTAGCGATCGCAAACAACACTACCGCGCCTGCGGCAGCTCTTGGTAGTAGCGATAAATCAGGGTCGTTAAACCACTGCCACACTAAAACCGCAAATGTTGGTGGGTTGGTAGGGCCAATAATCAATGCAACATCGACAACCGACAAGCTGTAAGCCAATACCGCCAGCATTGGAAAGCGCAGTTTTGCTATCCACTGTGGGAACACGCATTTCCACCACGCTTGCGCCGAACTGTAGCCCATTGAGTGACTGACTTTTTCAATCTTATCGACTTTCAATTGCTGAAGAATTGGAATACTCATCAACAATAAAAACGGCACTTCTTTAATCGCAAGCATGATGATCAAACCGAGTGCATGCGGATCTTTAATCAGCAATGCTAAGTCATTCACCGTTTGCGCATTGGGATCGTAACCAAACAGTTGGTTGAGAACCCTAACGCCCATACCAGTTGGGGCAAACAAGAACGCAAAGCCAATCGCAAACGCTACGTGCGGCATGGCAAGAAGTGGCGAGAGGCTTACTTCAATTTTTCGCCAAAACTTGCTGCCCCACGATGCTTGCAAAATCGCAAATGTGATCAAGCAAGCCAAGTAGCTACTGAAAATGGCGGAGTAGAAAGTAAGCCCGATGGATGTCCAAACCCCTTCCCAATCAAAGACGGCATTGAAGCCATCAAAAGAAAAGTGGTGCAAGCCGATAGGAGGCACATAACCGAGCGCAGAGACCACCACTCCAAGTAGTCCCGGAATGGTAGGCAAAATACAAACTGCGATAATGACTAAATACAGCGCTCTTAACATGGATTCTTACTAATTCCCGTAGCGTTTCAACCATTCTTTTTCCAACGCAGCTTGCCAACTTGGATGTGGCTCAGCGATAGATTTGAATTGTTGCGTGTTTTTGGCCGAACCAGTTAGGTATTGGCTGCTTAGCACTGAAGGATCGCCCCAGATGTTAAGGTTACCTTTGCGAGATTGTGCTTCAGGGCTCAATAAAAAGTTTATCGCAACTTGCGCACCGGCACTGGCATTTGCGTTCCAAGGAATCGCTAAGAAGTGAATGTTTGAGAGTGCACCTGCGTCCATCGCATACGCTTTGGTGCTGTCTGCAAGATTACCACTTGATTGTGCAGAGAAAACCGCGTTTGGGTTAAAGGTAATCGCAAGATCAATCTGACCATCATCCAGTAGTTGAAGGGTTTCTGCTGTACCGCCTGGAAACTGTTTACCACCGCGCCAAGCGACTTTATGGAACTCATCTAGGTAAGCCCATAGCGGTTGAGTAACTTGTTCAAACGTGTCATCGGTAACTGGTTGTTGCAGAGCAGGGGCGTTGTTAGACAGTTCAATGAGTAATGCTTTAATAAAGCTTGTGCCATGAAACTCTGGTGGACGAGGGTAAGTTAGGCGATTTGGAAACGCTTTTGCGTAACTCAGCATTTCAGCAAATGATCGAGGAGGGTTATGCAGGGTTTGCTCATCATGGATAAACACTAATTGCCCCACACCCCAAGGTGCTTCCAGACCTTCAGTCGGCTCTGAAAAATCCACATCAATTGGCAATGATTTATCGACGTATTGCCAGCTTGGCAAACCTTCAACAAAAGGACCAAACAGCAATTGGTTATCCTTCATTGATTTGAAGTTTTCGCCATTAATCCAAACCATATCAACACTGCCACCGCTGTTTTTACCTGCGGCTTTTTCTGCGATAAGTCGAGTGGTGGTCTCAGAAATATCGGTGACTTTAACGTGGTTTAGCGTCACGTTATAACGCGATTTTAGCTCTCTACTCGCCCACTGGATGTAGCGATTAATTTCTTGGCTTCCGCCCCAAGCATGAAAGTAGACGGATTGTCCGTCGGCTTGTTGTTCGATTTTTTGCCATTCACTAGCAACCGATGAGTTGGCAAAAGAAGATGTCGCGAAAGTGGTGGCTAAAATGCCAACGGTACTGAGTAGCTTTTTCATATCTATTCCGTGTTATGTCTTTTTATTCTCGTTTCCGGCGTTATTGACGTCTAAACAAGTCGCTCCGCTTTGTTACAAGGATAGTAATCCATCTCTCTCTATTATCAATGCCAATCCCAAACGGAATCACTCATTGATTCAAAGAATTATTCTCAATGTGAAGCAAAACGAAGAAAGGACAATTCTGGTGTCGTTTTAGGTATACAAGAGCGGACCGCTTGTTTGACGATATTCTTTCAAGTAATTGAAAATTATTGTCCTCAAGCAACTTCGATATGTTGATTTGGAAGACTGAACCCGCGTCGTAGACGTGGCGTTGAGGGCGTAAAGAGGGAAAGAGGTTGTCGTTGTAAACGATTTTGCTAACCGAAACGTGCGAAACAGACATCCTGCCTGCTTTGATATGGATTAGGAGGCATAAAAAAAGCAGCCATTTTATGGCTGCTCTTAGAATATGAAATGGGACTTAGTTTACCCAATCACGCAACTGAAACGTTAGTTCGTGATCGTCATTTTTAAGCATTAGCCCTTCTTTGGTTAGCGTTATATCACTCCATTCAGTAAGAGTTTCAGACATTGCTTGCTCAATTTTCATTTGGTCATCCATACACATCTTCATGGTCATTCCCATTTTTTCGATGCGTAGTTGATTGTTTTTTAGTTCAGCTTGACCAAAGAAGTTGTTACACCCCGCGTTACCATTTGCAGTCAGATTTTCTCCGATTTCTAAGCGAGGCGCTTGCTGACGTTCTTTTAATTCGATGTTTTTACCATCAATCTGAACCAGCTCCCAATTATGGTGCTGTAAATCTTGAGCCGTAATTTCTTTCACATTGTCACCGTTGCTAGCACATGCAGTCATAAGAACAGGAAGAGAGATTGCTGTAACTAACGTTTTTAGGCTAAGCTTCATTTTATAGACTCCGTTTTTAGAAAACGTGGTAAGTATAGGTAATAAAACACTGTTTTTGTCAGCATAAGGTAATAGTTTCGTATTACTGTGACAGAGTCCAGTTTATATACTCAAACGGCTTCAAGGTGCAAGATGTATAGCACTGTTGGGAGCGTATATTGAAGTCGTTATAATATCATTACAGCACAGCGAGCAAAAAACGGTTAGAGCATGGAGCAACTAGAGTTTTTTACCGTCCCAAACCCTTGCGTTGGTATTTGTAGTGTGGACGAAAAAGGGTATTGCAAAGGATGTATGCGTAAAAGAGAAGAGCGATTTAACTGGCTCACTTATACGCCTGCTCAACAGTTGCATGTAATTAAGCTATGCCGTCAGCGCTATAGAAGAAAGGTATTGGCAGGGAAGGGGAAGGCAGAAGAGTCTCAAGAAGAATTATCACCACAGCAAAATCTCTTTTAAATTTCGAATTATCCCGGCTCGGCAATAATCAATGATGAGCCGGGACTGTATTAGCTCTTACTATGCGGTGCGTGTAAGGCAAACTCGTTAAATTAGCGCTACTTCATTGACCAACGGTCACTGACCCATCCCCCAGCATGTTCGTCAAAGTGGCTTCCTGAAAATCGATGATTGAATTCAACATCTAATTTACTTGTCGGGCGTTCATCCATCAGCTGATGAATGTATCTCGCCATAGGATCCGTGCAAGCTTCGCGCTCTCTACGGGTAACCACTTCTTTGATCATTTGAAGTCTGTAGCTATTGCTGGCTCGTTTCATTTTTGACCTCCTGAACTCGATGGCAGCAGTTTGAACATATTGACGTCCAGATCGCTGCTCATTGGTGAACGCTTGGCGGCGAATCACCTTCGTTTTAGGTCAAAAAGACAAATTGTTTGAGAGCAGTGTTTGTAACGCCATTCACATCTTTCCTAGAATCATCCACTAAGCTACGAAACTTCATAGCGAAAAGTCAGTTGATGAATCTGTATTTTCGAAAGACCTTATCAAACATAGAAGCCCAGCACATGGGCGTCAACAACACAAATGAATAATTTTTGAACACTTTATGAAGGGCGATAATTTTCAGCACTTTAACGAAAAATAAAAAAACCGAAGCGTCACGCTTCGGTTTTTAGGGAGGCTCTGACGGAACAACTTCTAAAAGCTCTTCACGTCAGAGTGTAAGGTGTTTTTAGCTATTAGTTGCTGGGCAACCTTTCACAGCTTGACCGTTACTGAAATACTTGATGTTTTCTAAGTTCTTGTTGTAGCTATCCGCAGAGATCTGTGGGTTATTTACGAAGAACTCACGTAAAACGTATGCATCGGTTAGCTGGGTAGATTGAACATCGATGATTGGATAGTTATCGCCACCAGCAGCACTGAAGCTGATTACAGAGAATGTGTACGTTGCGTCTAGATCGAAGCCTTTATTGTTAATGTCGGTAATGGTTACTGAACCAGCATCACAATTTACATCTAAAGTGATGTTATCTAGTTGAGCGTAAGCACCAGAGCCTGCAGATTTCGTCGCAACCACATCTAGGTATTCTTTAACTTCTTTACCTGTCATAGTTGCTTTAGTCACGAAGTTACCAAATGGCTGAACGGTTAGTACATCACGGTAAGTGATATCACCATCTTGGATTGAATCACGCACACCGCCAGAGTTCATCACACCAAAGTCAGCACCTACCGTTTTGTAAGTACGGTATGCCTCGCCCAGTAGGTGACCTAGGTTAGTTTGTTGAGAGCGAACTACGTTACGATCACCTTCTAACTTACCCGTTGTATTAGAAATCTTCTCATCTAATAACTCTTGACCTTGCTGTTGGTATGGCAGTAGTAACGCTTTTACCGTCGCATCTTGTTGAATGCGTTCACCGATCACTTCATCGTTGTCGTCCAGAAGGTTTACAGGAATCAGTGCATAGTTCGCTAAGTGAAGCTTGCCGTCGTAATATTCGAAGTCCGCACGACCCACATATTTACCCCACTCATGCGCTTGCATAATCCAAGTGCCTTTTTGTTGGTCTGGCGCGCAATCATCACCAGGTTTGAAATCAGCATACTCATTGGTACCTGGCTCCATACACACTGGGTTTTGTGAGTGACCACCGATGATAGCGTCTAGTTGTCCCTCTTCAAGAGAGCGAGCGAGCTTCACGTCCCCTGGTGCTTCACTACCATTATTACCATCTTGGTAGTGACCCATGTGCGTCGTTGCAAATACTAGATCTACTTTTTCGTTTTCTTCGATTTCCTTAAGTACTTTTTTGATTTCAACTTGAGGGTCTTCGAAGTGGATGTTTGATACGTTGTCTGGATTGACTAGCTTCGCCGTGTCCTGGGTGGTTAGACCAATTACAGCGATCTTAAGGCCGTTGATAGTAAATACTTTGTAAGGGTCGAAGTAACGCTCATTGGTATCTTTCTTATAGATATTCGCAGCCAGCATAGGGAAGTCAGCTAGCTCAGCTTGCATGTCGAGAATATCTAGTGAGTTATCAAACTCGTGGTTACCGACAGCCATTGCATCGTAACCAAGTAGGTTCATCCCTACGAAGTCTGGAACCGCATCTTGCATGTCTGATTCTGGTACGCCGGTATTAATATCACCGCCAGACAGCAGAATGGTTTCACCGCCTTTTGCTTCGACTTCTGCGCGAATAGATTCGATTAAAGTGTGACGCGCAGCCATGCCATATTCGCCGTCGCTGTTATGCCAAAAGCGACCGTGGTTATCGTTAGTGTGGAGAACGGTGAACTTAGTACAAGAATCTGCAGTCTCGCAGGTTACTGGAGAATTATCGCTGTCTGAGCCGCATCCTGCTAGCGCAGCGCCCACTGCCATTACCAAAAGAGATTTGGAAAACTTCATAAGGGATCCTTTCTTTGTGATTTTGTTATTGTTACGGCGTGAAATATACGGAATTAATGTGAAACTTTAGTGATCTATCTCTTATTTATACTTCTATCGGAGAAATGAATTAATAAGCCTGCAAACTACGTCTCCAATTAAACAGAAATAGTTTTTAGTATATTGAAATTAGAGGGAGGGGGTTATTTTGTGAAGTGGCCAATTGAATGAATGTGGTTTGTGTGAATCAATGCGCATTTTTGCGAAGTATAGCGCTGATTTTGGTGATTATTTTGCCAAGTTCATGTTTTTCTTAGCAGCTATGACACAAATCGTTATAAATTTTCGCTCTGATGATGAGGGAAATGTTTTGTATATAAAATGATCACTGTAAAACCCAAACTCGTTTGATCTTGGCTTACTCTGTTTAATACAACCAGAAAGGGTATTTCTCTCTGTACTATAATTGCGACCGTTTAGAAATCTTATGCCTTAGATATCGTTTATTTATTCTTATTCGATACCTTACCGTGTTTATCCCGCTTTCGATACCCGGATGTTAAAACAAATAGATTCAATCTAATGAGCGAAAGTGAAACGTAAATAACGAGGCGTTTTCTTCGGATATTACGATGTGCACTATCATTGAATTAATGAAAATGAAATGGAGTAATGTAAAGCGTTGCATCTGTGGCTGCTCGCTTTGAGCTTCGATTTAAAGAGTAGGGTTGAAAGAATTTGTAAGTGGTGAATTTTAAGAAAGGATAGTAATGAGATACACAGTAAGGAACGCAGTCAGAGAGGAAGCAACTCAAATCGCCAAGATACATGTTGATTCGTGGCAGGTAGCATACAAAGGGTTAATGCCACAGAGCTACATCGATCAGTTTACGATTGAGCGCCGAGAAAGGATGTGGACGCGAGTCATGACTGAGCAACTGGCCCAATTGATCGTCGTTGAGAGACAAGGGGAAATCGTCGGCTTTTTAAGTTACGAACTACCTAACCACACCTGTGAAGATAAAACGGCGTGGGTAACATGTTGCTATGTCTCTCCTTTGCATTATGGGCAAGGGGCAGGGAGTGCATTGTTAGATGAACTAGAAACGCGTCTACTCTCTACGCCCGTTATGCAGATAAGTTTGAAAGCACTGGATACCAATAAACAGGGGCTTAACTTTTACAAGAAGTGTGGTTTTGTACGTACTGGAGAGGAAGAGGCGGAAATCATTGACCGTATGACGCTGACGGATCTCACTTTAGTGAAGTACATTGCCCGTTCGTAAATCAATTGTTATATGCCACATATAGTAAAACCCCGGAGGTGGTAAGACTCCGGGGTTTTGAAATTTTTTAGATGTCTCGGTTGGTAAGTCCGATTATCTTTAATGCAAAAGGTTTGGATTTAATCCGATTAATTCCTTGGTAGGGAATTAGATACGGATGAAGTCCATGTGTTCAACTTTTGGCTTGAACGCGTGACGTTGAACGTCTTGTGGCTTAACTTTAACTTCTTTGCCATCGATAACTAGAACTAGGCCTTCGTAGAATTCAGGCTTGTCCATTTGGTTTACGATGTCGTCGTGGTTAAGAACGATAGCTACTGCTGCTTCTTCACCGCCGTATACAACTGCAGGGAATTTGCCAGCGTGACGTAGGCGGCGGCTCGCACCTTTACCTAGTTCAGTACGTACTACTGCTTCGAATTTCATAGTATTTACTCTCAAATTAGTAAAAATCAAATGTTCACAATCAACAATGCGACCTTGTTGTTCGTGGTAAAGCTTGAAACAGGAACTGTTCAAGCGAGCGCGGATACTATCATTCCACTTATAAATGGGCAACCCAAATCGTATCCAAATCAACAAAAAGGTATGATTTAGCTGGGTGGAAGGCTATCCCTTTTAACGCTTTGCTTGGATTTTGTTCACATCGGCTTCATTTTCATCGGTTTACTAATCATGGTCCGAAGAACAAAGTTTATGCGTTATATGCTTTATGTTCGGCTGAGGTGTAAGACTAAAGATGCTTTTAAGCCACCTAAAGCGCTCGCTTCCAGTGTTAATTGACCTCGGTAACTGTGTGCCATTTCACTGACTATATTTAGACCAAGACCTGACCCAGGGGTTGCTTCATCCAATCTAACGCCTCTCTTGATTACTTGACTCAGTTTCTCTTTAGGGATGCCTGGCCCATCATCTTCAATGATGATGTGTATATTGTCTTTATCCTGAGAGGAGTGCACACGAATCATGTTGTTGGCCCACTTATAGGCATTTTCAAGCAAGTTACCCAGCATTTCGTCGAGATCGGTCTGCTCTACCGCTACATTCAGCTCTGAATCAAGTTCATTAATTAAGGAGATATCTCGGCTCGCATACACTTTATCAAACGCCATTGATATAGCATCTACACGCTCTGCTGGGTTCGATTTCACTGATAAAATATTCATAGACCCCGCCATGCGAGCACGGCCCAGATGGTAATCGATATGATCTTGTATTTGATTGATCGGAGTACGCAGACGGGATTGCGTATCAGGTTCTAACGTCTGTACTTCTATTTTTTAGGACAGAAAGTGGGGTTTTTAGCGCATGTGAGAGATTGCCTGCATGATTCCTAGCTCGTTCTAACAACTCCTGGTAATGGAAAAGCAGAGCGTTGAGGTCGAAGATAAGAGGAGAAATCTCTTTCGGATAGGTTTCTTCTAGACTCTTTTTGTTACCAGACTTCAGCTCGGCCAACTCTTTTTGTAACTTCGTAAGCGGACTCAATGACCATGCAATTTGCAGCAAAATGACGGCAAGAACCCCTGCGAATAATAAGCCTAAAATAAGCCAGAGTTGCCCGATTAGCGTTTGTAGGGTGCTTTTGATAGGCTCTTCGTCAATACCAATAATGATATGGATAGGCCCATCGTAATCTGGTAAGTACAGAGCTTTTTCTATGGTAATCAGCTTTTCGCCTCTCGCGCCGTAAGCATCGTTATCCAGACCTTTGTATTCGATTTTTTTGTTCCCACAAAGAACGAGAACGCTCGAGACTCGTCTCAGTGGAGGCACTCCAATATAAACCACTGTAAGGTCGGTTAAATCGAGGATCTGAGAGCAGAGCAGCGAGTGAGAGGTGCCCAGTCTCATCGACTTCTAACTGAGCGGCGATTTCATCCATAAAAATGCTCAGCTGTGAGCGAGTGTCGTCAACCATATAGTTGTACACTTGGGTCGGTATCGTCACACCAGCTGCGAGGATCATTGCCGTCAACCAAACGATCGCCGCTAAAACGAGGCGACTTTTGATACTCAGTCGTTTTATTGCGTTCAACGGTAGCCTGTTCTTATTCGGCATTTAATTGGTATCCCAACCCTCGGACAGTTTTGATGATCTTTGGCGCGATTTTTTTGCGAATTCGGCCGATAAAAACTTCGATTGTGTTGGAGTCACGATCAAAGTCTTGTTTGTAAATGTGCTCGACGAGTTCGGTGCGAGAAATTACTTTTTCTGGGTTATGCATAAAGTAAGCGACCACTTTATATTCCAGCGCCGTTAAGCTTACTGCTTGCCCTTGCCACATTACTTTAGAAGTGCGCGTATCCAAGCTCAAGTCGCCAATTTGCATCACAGGAGAGGCGTTACCTGATGCTCTTCGCAGTTGCGCGCGAATACGAGCGATAAGCTCAACCATTTCAAACGGCTTAGTTAGGTAATCGTCTGCACCTGCGTTTAGACCTTCAACTCGCTGCGTTAGGGTATCGCGAGCACTCAGGATAACGACAGGGGTATTGATGTTTTCATCTCGAATGCCTTTTAGCACAGTGAGGCCATCCAATTTCGGCAGTCCTAGATCAAGAACAATAGCGTCCCATTCTTCCGATGTCGCGCGATACAGAGCGTCTATGCCATCTTGAGATAATTCTGGTACCCAGCCGGTACTTTCTAATGTTTCGATGATTTGCTCGCCTAAACGAGGGTCATCTTCAACGACAAGTATTTTCATATTGGTGATTCTTATTATGTTTGGAGTGTTATCGAAGTAAGTTACGCATTGCGTCGGGATTACGCATTAGACCAGTTTAGTTGTTTTGTGGCTTTAACGCTTTGTTAAAGCTGCGACCTTTGATCTCAAGCATTTCCAGCGTAGCGGCGTCGTACTCAACTTTCAGGACGCTATTGTTGTACAGAATTTTCAATTCATACACCCAAGCATCATCATCTTCTTCAAGCTCGACCTTGATGATACGGCCGTATAGGTCGTTTTCTACTGCGGCGTAAAGGTCCGAAAATGGTCGTATATATCCTTGTTGAACCGCGCGATAGACCTCATCTTGATCTTCATCGAATTCAATACGTGTTCCGGGCTTTTCGACATCTTGCACGATGGCGTGACCATTTTGTGAGGCATAGTAGTCGTCATGCTTGGCGAAACTTGGTGCACACATCAATGTCGTGATAAGGCCGAAAAGTAACGCAGAATGTTGAGAAGTCGTTGCTTTATACATAGTCAAACCTTTTCTAGAACGTGAGCCGCAGTATATCGGATATAGATGAACAGAGAGTGAATCATCGAGTTCAGTTTTACTAAATGTTGCGGACGTTATTTCAACTCGTCTTCAAAAATTTTGTCTCGCAATTTCCAAAAGCGACCGGATTTCCTTGCAATAACAAACTGAGGTAAACGGAAACGATGTTGATTGGCAACAACACGTGTCGGTGAAGCCTCTTCAAAAGGGCGATGCTTGTCTGCCAAGTGAGGGCGCACAAACTGGTCTTTAAACGTTTGTTTTTGTTTTTTGGTACTCAATGACCAAAACTCATGAACTAACGCATTGCCTTCTCCTTGGTATGGTTCACCAGAATACGTCACCTTGAGTTGAGATTTACCATCACTGGACTTGAATACTGACAGGTCCATTTCTGTGCATTCAAATATCAATGCATCTTTCAGATTAAGGGCTTCTTTTAATTTTTTATCTGGATCAACAAGCGTTGCGTCACACTCATGACAAATGCGCGCAGCGATATCGTTGTCGGCACCACATTCACCACAGTATTTGGCACGAAAACGGTATCCACAGTGTTCACGCTCGCCTGTGTCTTCATCTTCAAAGTAACCTTGGCAACGTCTGCCAAAGTGTTCAACCAAGAAACCGTTACTATCCAATTTACCCCAGAAGTTGTTATTGAATCCGCAAGCCGGGCAGGGAATCGTGATAATTTCACTGTCAGAGTCTGGCTTGGGATCACCGACTTCAGGTTGGTATAAATCGTAGCTGTTGCCTGCGTAATCAAGCACTAAACATTCCGATTTTCCGCCTGATAAGCGTAATCCTCGCCCTACAATCTGCTGGTATAGACTGACTGACTCTGTTGGTCGCAAAATCGCGATTAAATCGACATGCGGCGCATCAAACCCGGTAGTCAGTACCGAAACATTGACCAAATATTTTATTTGACGATTCTTGAACGCTTGGATGATCGCGTCACGTTCCGGCGTAGGTGTATCACCAATGACGATTTCAGTTTCGCCTTCTGGCAGTAAACTGTGGATCTCTTGTGCGTGTCGGACAGTCGCGGCGAAGATCATGACCCCTTGACGCTCTTTCGCATATTGCATGATTTGCTCAACAATTTGCGGAGTCGCACGTTTGGCTTTATCGATCACCATGTCCATTTCTGCTTCTTTGTAGCGTCCGGTGTTTGCGGGTTTCAGTTGCGAGAAGTCGTAAGACAAAACGGGCGCGTCCATCATGCGGGCTGGAGTGAGGAAGTTTTCGTCGAGCAAGTAACGGATCGGCAGTTCGAAAATACAATCGCGGAAGAATCGAGGCTCTTCGGTGCGTACTTGACCTCGGGTGTGATACTGATAAATCCAGCCCATTCCTAAACGATAGGGCGTTGCAGTTAGTCCCAGCACCTTAATGCCTGGGTTCAGTTCTCGTAAGTGAGTAATAACTTTTTGGTAGCTGCTGTTTTTGTCATCCGGCACACGATGGCACTCATCAATAACGAGCAGAGAAAACTGGTTTTTGAACGAATCTAAGTTACGCACCACCGATTGAACCGAAGCAAACACGACTTGCTGGTCAGTTTCTTTTCGCCCCAATCCTGCTGAGAAGATGGAACCTTTTAAACCATAACCTTCATACTTCGCGTGGTTTTGCTCGACTAGCTCTTTAACGTGAGCGAGGACTAACACTCTCCCTTTCGCAAGGCGAGCAAGCTCTGCGATCACCAAGCTTTTTCCGGCACCAGTAGGCAGTACGATCACTGCTGGTGTCGAGTGTTTACGAAAGTAATGAATGACTGCTTTAACCGAGTCGGCTTGATAAGGGCGAAGTGTGTACATGAAAATATGTGAAATTGCTCAACTATTCGAACGAGGAACGCTATAATACCTGACTTTTATACCCAAGTGACCTTTAAACCGAGATTTGGAGGTTACTTGGGTATAATTCAATGAGGTATTCATGCGTTTAGATAAATATTTGTGTGACGCTCTGGGTGCAACACGCAAACAGGCAACAAAGATCATCAAAAGTGGTGACATCACCGTTGACGGTGAGGTTCAAAAAAGTGGTGCATTTAAAGTACCTGAAGGTGCAGAAGTAATGTGGGAAGACCGCGTTATTGGTGCTCCTGGTCCTCGTTACATTATGTTGTATAAGCCTGCTGACTTTGTTTGTTCACATGAAGATGGCTACAACCAAACTGCATTCGCATTGCTTGATGAGCCTAAAATTGAAAACCTTCACTTTGCGGGCCGATTAGATGTCGACACAACTGGCTTGGTGTTGATTACGGATGATGGTAAGTGGTCTCACCGTATTACCTCACCTAAGCATAAGTGTGAGAAAACGTACCGTGTTTGGCTCGTCGATGCTATTCAGCCAGATTACGCGGAAAAGCTCGAACAAGGCATCATTTTGCGCAATGAATCAGAAGCAACATTGCCTGCTCGTTTGGAGATCGTGAACGAGGCAGAGAATGAAGTATTGTTAACTATTGTGGAAGGTAAGTATCACCAAGTGAAACGCATGTTTGCGGCGTTAGGAAATAAAGTTGAGTACTTACATCGTGAGCGTATTGGTTCGATTGAACTCGATGAGGCACTAGAACCTGGTGATTATCGCTACCTCACGCAGGAAGAAATTGATTCTATTTGGAATTAATTATCGGCATGGGAAATTCTTTAGTTCCCAATTGGAACTAGTTTTTTGGTAGGAATTGGCTCAAAATTAATTTTCCTACCAAAATTAGTGCCTAGACAATTCCGGTGTGCTTACTCATCTGAGTGATATGCCTTTGCATTTAGCTGAGCCATGCATACTCTTATTGCAAAGCATTCGGCTGTGGTGAATAAATGGTGGAATCAATTCCATCATTTTTACTGCATTGTGTTTATTTCCCATAAACACACTTCGCTTTCACACGCTTTTCTATGTCGAGTTCGTCAAGGTCACACCTTGGTACATATTTGCCCTTATGATTCTCGAACGTTGATAGACCAGGCCTTTGGCTTCTAGATATCAGCGATATGAGAACCGTCCGTTACGTTCACTTTGCTCTGAAAGTATTGACGAAAGGGCTCCAACAAGAGGTAAAAGAATGACAGAAAAAGCTCAAAGCGCTCCGCAATCCCAAATCAGTTTTCTATTGTTTCTTGTATTAGGAGCGATTGGTGCTTTGACGCCTTTGGCGATCGACATGTATCTGCCTGCAATGCCGACCATCGCGAAAGATTTGGGGGTCGCGCCTGGCGCGGTTCAGATTACGTTGACGGCTTATACGGCAGGTTTTGCGATTGGCCAGTTAATTCACGGGCCGCTTGCCGATAGTTTTGGCCGTAGACCTGTACTGATTTTGGGTGTGCTTTTCTTTGGATTAGCGGCGGTAGTGAGTGCGACCACAAACGGCATTGATGCATTGACTTATGTGCGAACAGCGCAAGGTTTTGCTGGCGCGGCAGCGGCGGTCATTATCCAAGCCGTCGTGCGTGACATGTTTGACCGTGAAGACTTTGCCCGTGCAATGTCTTTCGTCACCTTAGTGATCACCATGGCACCCTTGGTTGCGCCTATGATAGGTGGTCACCTAGCGATCTGGTTTGGTTGGCGTTCGATCTTTTGGGTGTTAGCCATTTTCGCTGTGGTGGTAATTCTACTGGTACTTTGGAAAATCCCAGAGACGTTGAAACCAGAAAATCGTCAGCCGCTTCGTTTTCGCACTACGATGAGAAACTACGCCAGATTATGCTCCAACCCTGAAGCGATAGGTTTGATGCTTTCTGGAGCGTTTTCATTTTCCGGAATGTTTGCATTCCTGACTGCGGGCTCGTTTGTTTACATTGATTTATATGGTGTTCGACCAGACCACTTTGGTTATTTATTTGGTTTGAACATTGTTGCGATGATTATCATGACCAGTATTAATGGTCGCTTGGTGAAGAAAGTTGGCTCTCATGCCATGCTTCGTTTTGGGTTGTTCGTGCAACTTTTGGCGGGGATTGGTTTATTCGTAAGTTGGTTAATGGACTTCGGATTATGGGGCATCGTACCTTTTGTTGTGCTGTTTATCGGTACATTGTCGACGATAGGTAGTAACGCGATGGCGCTGCTTTTAAGTGGCTACCCATCAATGGCGGGTACAGCATCGTCTCTGGCGGGGACGTTAAGATTCGGTATCGGCTCATTGGTTGGTGCGCTGGTGGCATCACTACCCGGTAATGTTGCTTGGCCGATGATCATTGTAATGTTTGCTTGTTCTGTGCTTTCAGCACTGTTTTATTGGACTTTAGGAAGAAAGGCGTAATGTCGAATTACACCAAAGAAATTCAAAACTTAGTTAACTCAGCACTTGAAGAGTTAGATCAAGAGCATCGCTCAGGTAAGTTAGCCAATGCCCCTGTTGCGAATAACCATTATTTAGTGCGCTGGGTTACCAAAGCACTTAAATCTCAGCGTTTCGGTCGAGCCGTAGGCGATGACTTAACACGTTGGCAAAAAGCGGGTCGTTCAAAGGGTAATGACGCTGGTTTGTTGTTTATCTTCAAGCGTATTTCCGCTTTTTACGCTCAGTTTTTTCCTGAAGGTGAAGAGTCCAAAGTGATAAAAGACTCCGATATTGAATCATTTCTTGATTTGATGGAGCAAGCTGGCTGGGAAGTATCAACGTCTGAGCAACTTGTTGGTTGTGGCAAAATCCAAATCTTCACGGAAGGTCAAAACTCTTTGGCGCTATGTGCAGATCAATGCGAAAGCTGCTTCGACGGCGAGCTGCTCGTCAAACCAATGAGCTGGTTTGTACGTGGCAACCATGCTGAGTTTGTTGAGAAAGCAGCGCAAGCGGGCTTTATGGTGCATAAAGTGACGGACTACAAATCGATGGTGAAATACCACGGCGAGTACCTTATCTTTCCTGCAAACGAAGGTAACCAATTGGCTGAGATTCCGTTGAGCTTCCAAGCTTAATCAACTTCTCACAGCAGTAGAATTGAAATACGAAAGCATCAGGCGTTTGAAACGTCTGATGCTTTTTTTGTTTACGTCACTCTGTGTTTAAAAGCGATATTTCCAATAGACGCCGCCATATAAACCTTCATAGCTTTGCAAAACGCCGCCCATCGTTTCGGTTTCGTTATTAAACAAGTAATCCTCTTCTGAGTAGTCTTCATAACGGAGGTTAAGCTGCACGTTTTGATTTTCAGATACTTCATAGTCAGCGATGACTTCAAATCGGTACGAGTTTGCCTCGTTATCAGGATATTGGTAGCCACCAGATGTGGCTGAAGATTTTCCATCAGCTTGGCTGTAGCTGTAATCAAACGAGATAGAAAGTTTGTCGTCTAGTAGCTGCTCTTTACTCACACCAAAGCCAATGGTTGTGATGTCATCTTTGAGTTTGGTGGTGTAGCGATTCCAACCGACAACGTCAGAGTTTGCTTGTTGTTGCTCGGAGCGGATGACCTGTTGATTGTAAAAAACATGCCCGTTTAGTCCGTCGAGTAAATTGAAGTTGACGCTGATATCGTAGCCGTAATCTTCTCCTTCGCTTAAACCTATATCGGGTTTAACATAGTCGTCGTTTCCGTACCAAAGCTCAGCAAGTAACTGGACATCGTTTGTTACGTCATAGCCGCCGTCGCCACGGAGCTCAATCCTCTCTTTATCGGCTAAATAGTATTGGCGCAAATTAGGCGAGTCGCTGCTGTCGTCCTGCCAATCAGAGCCATCGCGAAAAGAGTAGGAGACTTTACCGCCTAATTGCCACGGTCTATTTGGTCGGTACTGGGCTCCAACAAAAACGCGTTGTTCATCGGTACGTTTCCTATCAGCATAACTTCGCTCATCTTGTCTAAAATGGTAACCCGTATTCACTTTTACATCAGAAGTAACACGATGCTTGAGTGTTGCTTCCAGTTTGGTTTTGGTGTGGTCGTATTTTTCTCTCGTCGATCCGATGATGGTGTTTCTATCGGAGTTATCGTCTTTATCTGAATAGTCCGCAGAAATGGCGAAAGCAGTGTCTCGCGAAAGTTTGTTGTGGTAATCCGCGCTCATTTGCCAAGTGTTAGTTTCGCCATGGAATGTATTGGAGTTAACGGGGGACTGCGGGAATGGATTTAACCCGCCTTCAGAAGACGTCTGTGACCAAAGTAAGCGGCCACTGAACGTTTGTTGATTCAACCGATAATTCCCCGTGACAGCAAACTGGTGAAAGTCGTTGTCAGGCTCATACGCGAGGTGGTTAGCGTAAGGATTGGTAGTGCTGCCGTAATAAAGTGCGGACTTGTCATTTCTAAAAAACGAGCCGCGATACGCAATATCCACCAGCCAAAAATCTTCCATGTAGCTTACTCCAACTTGAGTATTTAAGGTTTCATGGTCGACGGCTTTGGGTATGAATCCCGGCGCGTTGGCGTAACCCGGAATAGTCGTTGAATAAAGCGAAGTTGTGCCTTCTTTACGTTCGTGCTTCATGGATGCATATGGCTTCCATGGCGTATGTGGTGTGTACTTGAGTTCTAACTTAAACGTCTCTCGCGTCACTGAGTTTTCATATTTCGATAGGTCACCACTGACGAGTGCATCCTCTCTTGGATGATACGCACTGAGTGAGGACTGATTCCAGAAATACGGCGTTTCACTATAACTGCCGAGGACACGTAATCCGTCGTACTGGCCCATTTCCCACTGCAGTAAGAAGCGTTGCAAACCAAGATCTTCGACGACGATTCGATTGTAGAACCCATCGTCTTCATATTGTTCGATATCGGCGTTTAGGCTCGCGTTAAAGTGTTTATTGTCAGAGTTTGTACCGTAAACGGGTGGATTCCAATTATAGAATCGCGAGGAACCATCGTTGTTAAGGTAACCGACGCCAGCGCTGACTTCTCCACTCCACGTGCCATCGCTGCTGCATTCACTGCACTGCCAGCGGCTAGTGTCGGCTGGTTGAGAACGTTGTAACGAATAATCGTTGGCGTGCGCTTGCACAGCAAAAGCAAGGGAAATAGCGATGCACAGTTGAGATAGTTTCATGCCTCCCTCCTAATAACTTAATGTTTGACCACGTGGGTGGTTAGAGCCATGCACTTGATTGTGGCAGTTCAAACAACTTCCGCCACGCACTCTCAAGTCGTTTTCAGGAATGGCTACGTTTGCATGTGGCACACGGTGACATTCCTGACATAGCATTGGCAGCCGTTTATTGAGCAGGGCTTTGTTCACTGAACCATGAGGTGTGTGGCAGGATGTACAATCTTCAGTTACAGGCTCATGCTCCCATAAGAATGGGCCGCGTTTTTCTGCATGACACTCGTAACAAGCGTTATTGACGGTTGACCAGTTCAGGCTTGCTTCATTTAATGCCTGATGTGGATTGTGGCAGCTAGAACAAGTCATGACGCCGTCAATGATAGGATGACGACTGCGTTTGTGGATATCCGATTTGGTGCGGGAGTGGCAATCGGTGCATTTGTCTGCTTGCATTTCGGCAACCATCATCGGATCGTTTTTTTGATGCAGTTGGTGACAGCTTGCACAAGACAGCCCTTCAAAAGCGTGCTCACTGCTATGCCAAGTCGAGCGTTTCGCATCTTGGTGGCAAGATAAACACACGCTGTTTTGCTTTTCGGCCGGAGCAGGGGAGTTTGGCCCAAAGGTGATCATCGGCTCACGAACTTGTCCTTTTCGCGGATTGCGCGCGTGATTGTTTGCTGGGCCATGGCATGCTTCACATTGTTTATCATTCATTGGACCATGCAAGTTCGCTGACTTGCCGTGGATGTTGTCGAAAATACCGGTTGCAGGTTTGTCTGAGGTATCGTCATGGCAACGAAGGCAGCCATCTGGCCCGCGGCGTGAATATTTCCCCTCGGAAAACTTGGTGTCTAATATGGTTTCAATTTCTTCTTGAGTTAACGTCGCCGCTTTGGGTTCTGGCTCGGCGACATCTTCCGAACTGACGGTGAAGATGACGCCTAACCCAAGTATCCCAGCTACCAACCACCGCAGAAACATTGCTTTCATAGCTCTTCCTTTTCTTGTCCTTAATTGTCAAAGCATTGTGTTCAATGACGAATTCAACGGTAGTCGTATACCTTGTGAACCTTATCTACCCCTTGTGACTGACCAATGGCATGGCAAGTTGCACATTGCTCGGAGCCCATGGCTTGTGCTGCTGTGTCTGCTCCAAATACCGCGCCGTGATTCAGCATATGGTTCAGAGGCGCATCTCCTGCCACGGTATCCGGGTCAGCATTAGCTAAAGATGACTCTAGGTGACACGCGCCACAGGCGACTAATGCAGGACTAAAGTACTTACCACTTGCCAGAGAAGGGCGCGTATTTTGTTGGCTAGGTAAGTTGTATTGAGCATTGGTATGGCAGGCCTCACAGTTGTTGACTGCGCCAGGGAAAGGCGCTTCACCGCTATGAGCGGAGCCAAAGGCGTGGAATGAGTGCACGTGGTACTTTAGATCAGCTGCCATCCCAGGATAAAACGCAGAACGTTCAGAGTTATGGCAATTTTTACATTGTTGGAAGTCGGTGGCGGCATGTGGATGCTCACCCAGCTTATGGATAGTCAGCTCTTTGTGACAATCGTTACACGATGAAATGTCCGCGCCCACTGGCAGTTTGTGTTGCTTGTTGATACCAGACACATCAAACGAGCCGGATGCGTTATTGGCGGCAATGACGAAAGGCGATTTGATAAGATCGATGCCTTCAAACGTGACGCATTCGGCGAGCTCGCCATCTCTACGGTTGGCACAAAGTGGCATGTCGGCGATGTTAACCGTCAACGTAGAGTTGGAGATTGGCTTAATCGCAGCGTCAGTGAAGTCTTTATGACACAAGAATAGGCCTTCACCTTGAGCCTCACAGCCGTCACCAAGTGCGCCATCATCGGCGACGTTGAGACTGTTGTTTGCAACCATCGGACCTTGGCCGTTATCCCAGTTCAGCAACAAATTGAGGTGCCCATGTTCATTAATGAAAGGGGTCAGTTCGTTGATGGATTCAATACCTGTGCCCGCTTTCGACACTCTTAGTTCAATCTCAAACTGGTCATCAATAAATCGCGCGCTTTCAACGTTGATTTCAAGCGCATCACGCGCTTTTGCAAGATTCTCTAAACGCATTACGTGAACCGTTTTAGCACTTCGGCTTGCGTCTTGGCCGATGATTGGATCGCCATTGTCATCTCGGTCATAAGGTCGGTGACAGCCCGAGCAGGAGTTTTGTGGCTCGCCGTTTCTTACCCAAACCGTACCGACTTGGTTATCATGCGCGCCTCTGTCTCGGTACAAGTGACAGGTTTCACAGGCAACTTGGCTTGGGTGTTCAAACCAATTGTTGGCGTCTGATGCTTTCGCGACATCGGTCGAATGGCAGGTTGTACAGTTGCGGGCATCTTGCGGGAAAGGGTTGCCTTCAATGACTAAACCATTGATGTCGGTAACGAGCATGTCATTCTCGTCGACAGGCTGTTTGTAAGTGTCGGTGTTATTTCTGTCGCTACCTAATTTGAAAACATTACCGTGGTATTGATGAACAACGGCAGCGAGAGGGCGTCTGGCTGGCGCAGCGCTAGGATTACTGTCATTGTGGCAAGCGGTACAAACGGCAATGTTGTTATCAATTGAGCGATAGCCCGGTCCATGATGAAGCGGTTCACCCATATGACAGTTTTCACAGGTGCCTGTTTCAATCACATTGCGGGAGACAGCCGTATCTGAACTTTCTTGCGGCACCCATTCAAACACGTAGGTAAAACCGTTGCCTTGCTCGCCATACGCCATGACGATTCGGTGGAGTTTATCCGCATCCCAAGCGATAAAACCGTTGTTGTTAGAAGAGTCGGCAGTGTAAGGATCGGACACTTTTAAAACGTCAGGAATGGCAAACGTGTAGCGATACCCTTCGTCTGTTTTTACTAGTGTTCCATCCCAAACACTCTCCATGCTGGCACGGTTATTTACGGTATTACTTGAATGATGGAAACTCTTCCAATAGGTATTGCCATGGCGTCCATTGAAGGCAAAGGCTGGATCGCTCGAGTTTTGTGTATCGACACGAGAGGGCATTGCTTTAAGAAGTGCGATGCGAAAATCTTTCGTTTCGTCTAGCTCATAAGATCTGCCACTGCCGTCTTTGACGGTAAAATCGACCACCAGTTTGGTTTCTCCGGTTTCTTGAGTGAACAATGATGGCTCGGAAACATTGATCTCGAAATCACCAAGTGCAGGTGGTGGTGTATTTTGATCGTTTTTGCTGTCTGGACCACATCCGGTGAGCAGTAAAAATAAAAAATATTAATGTAGCGATCGACTTTAAACCGTTCATAGTCCCTCTCGATTCGTCCTAAAGTAAGTGGGAATGCGTTGGAATGGTTAAATATCTCAATAAACAATTGATTGAAATATTAATTTTATATTCAAGCCAAAAGCAAAATATCCATATTTACATCGCTTGAATAAATCGAAATACATGGCTTGTAAGAGTATAGACGCAATATGAAATATTATTAAAATAAACCGCTTTTTCTATGTGTGAATTTTTGATTTTAAATTATTATGTTTTTAAATCAATTGTTTGTATTGAGGTTTGTTGTTCTTGAAGAGGTCGGTGCAGAAAAAGTAAGGGTATTGAACTACGCTACTTTAAATGGTTGACGGCTTAATATTTTTATCTTGGATATCGTTGGTTTTAAGTCGCGTTTATAAAATGATTTTCTTATCGTTTATTCGCTGTCTGGTTTTGATTAACAAAGATAATTACTACGGAGTCAGTCTAATATGCACCAACTAATTAAATTATCTCTAAAATTTTCCTCGGTGTTAGCCATTAGCTCAGTTTTGGCCTCCCACAGTTTAGCGTCACCAAGTGAGCTAATTTCACAACATGAATGTGAAGCTTGTCATGGGCCAAACGGTGTTAGCTCAGACACGAATATTCCGACCATCGCAGGGATTCCCGAGTTCAACTTTTTCGACCAGATGTTGCGTTACCTTGAAGGCAGACCCTCCGCTTCGGTTAATCACGTATACGGAGACACGAGCAAAAAAGGCGACATGGTGTCGATAGTTAAATCTTTATCTGAGGCGCAGATTGAAGAGTTAGCAAAGCATTATGCTGGGCTTGAGTTTGTGCCAGCTAAGCAGTCTTTTGATCAAGCGTTAGCGATGAAAGGTAAGGCTATCCACGCGAAAAGTTGCGAGAACTGTCATTCGGATGGTGGCAGTAACGCTCTGGATGAAGCTTCGATTTTAGCTGGTCAGCAGAAGGGCTATCTCGCCACGACATTGAAACAGTTTAAGCAAGGCAAACGCTCCGTTGATAAAAAAATGGATGAGGCGTTCAAAGGGCTTAGTGCCGATGATTTAAACGCGCTCGTAGAATACTATGCGAGTTATCGCTAGCGCTGCTTTGGGATGAACACCAATGAGTTTATGGCGTAAACCAAACAGAAAATGGATGCTCGGCATACCAATTGGTGGCTTATTGGCGTTTATCCTTGGTGGGGCGGCCCTCAGTGTTTTTCACTTTGGTATGGATTACACCAATCGCAACGAGTTTTGTTACAGTTGCCATATTGGGATGGATACGATAGTTGAGGAGTACCAAGCATCTCCACACTTCAAAAATGCTCAGGGTGTGGTTGCCGCTACGTGCAGTGATTGCCATGTCCCTAGGGAGTTTTTTGCTAAAATCGCATTGAAAATCGGCGCTACAGCCGACATCTATCACAAACTGACTGGAGAAATTACGTTAGAGAACTTCGAGGCGGAGCATCGTCCGAGGTTGGCTGCTGAAGTCACACAGCAGTTTATCGAGAATAAATCAAAACAGTGTCGATATTGCCATTCCGTTGACAAGATGGATTTCGAAGCGCAAGGACGAACCGTTGCGCGTCGACATCAAATGATGGAAAGTCGAGAGCAATCGTGCATTGATTGCCATGCGGGGATTGCTCATCACCTGCCTATTTCTCTAGATTCTCCAGAGACTGTCCCACCTGAGGAGTAATACTGATACTTTCGGCTTCTTTCGCGATGGCTTTGACCATGCCTTTGAATATGAATAGATGGGCTGGCATCATGGCAAACCAGTAAAGCAGCCCGAGAAACCCCTGTGGGTGCCACCAAGCGGTGATATCCAGTTCTCGTTCATCACCATGGTCTTTGATGGTAATTTCTAAACGTCCAAGCCCTGGGCCTTTCATCCCAAAAAACAGGGAGAGGAACTGATCTTCCTCGCAGCGAATCACTTTCCAAGAGTCAATATAATCGCCGACTTTGAGCTCCGGCCCCGGAGGAGAAACGCGAATCGGTTTCCCGCCACCAAAAAAGATGTCGAGCCATTCACGTGTGCGCCACAAAATGTTGGCAAAGTAATAGCCTTTTTCACGACTCCCGATTTTTTGAGCCACTTTCCATAATGCCGCAGCGGAGGCTTGAGTTTTTATGCTCGCACCGGCTTGTTTAGGGTAGTAGCCATACCCCGGTTGCCATCGACGAAGTGCCGCTGGCTCAAAGCCCCAAACATTGCTGCGCACAAACGTGCCTTCATCTTGAATGGTATCGGATACCGCTTGCTCGTAGCTGATCAGCGTTTGCGGAAATCGTGCTTCAATCGCTTTGGAATCGGCAATGTAGTCATGCTCTAACCCCGCGAGTAATGCTTTGCCGATGTTTGCTGGTACAGAGGTGACCAAGCCGAGCCAGTACGATGCCATTTTTGGGGTAAGCAACGGTGTCGACCACAGCCGATAAGGCTTGTTGGTGATTCGGCATATGACTTTAAACTGCTCGCGGTAGCTGAGTGTATCTGGCCCACCAACTTCATAAATTTGGTTTTCTTCTGGGGGTGATGCTTCGGTCAGCTGCAATAAATAGTGATTGAGGTTGGGTAGGGCAATAGGGTTGGCTTTTGAGTCGACCCATTTAGGCGCGATCAAAATAGGTAAGTTGTAGACAAAATCTCGCATGATCTCGAAAGCCGCGGAGCCGGGGCCAATGATGACGCCTGCACGCAATTCAGTTACTGGAACGCCAGACTGTCGGATAATTTTGCCCGTTGCTTTGCGTGCGGCTAAATGGCGCGAGTTTCCGGTTTGCGGTTGGATGGCACTTAAATAAATGACATGTTTGACACGGCTTTGCTCCAATGCGTATTTAAAGTTCAAAGCAAGGTTTAGCTCGTACTCAACAAAGTCATCGCCTTGTGCCATTCCGTGTACTAGGAAAAATACCAAGTCAAAATCGTTCACCACAGCGAGCGTGGCTTCTGCGTCGGCTAGGTCCAGATACCGCAACGTTAAATTAGGATGGGGTCGAGTCCTTGACTCCAAATAATCGATATGTCGCGCTGCGGCCGTGACGGCGTAACCTTTATCTAAGAGTAACGGAAGAAGTTGAGAACCAATGTAACCCGAGGCGCCTAGCACCAACACCTTTTTCATTATCTGTCCTTTTAATCGTTGGTGGAATAAACACCACAGAGTATAATCATGAGACACTTTCCCCATTCTATCAATAAGTTGTCGTTGGAGCGCTTGTGACTTTTCTCTCTCAACTCTCAATACATGCAGATAAAGCATTCTTACGTCGCTTATTCGCGATCGCGCTACCAATTACACTGCAAAGCATGATGTTTTCTAGCCGAAGCCTCGTCGATGTGCTTATGCTCGGCCAACTTGGTGAAGCTGAAATAGCCGCTGTTGGGGTAGCGGCGCGCGCGACGTTTGTTACTACCATCATGTTAGTTGGGGTGACGACGGGTGGTGCATTACTGACCGCACAATATTGGGGGGCAGGCGATAAAGTCGGGGTACGTCGCAGTACCGCTTTAACATGGATGATAGCCATGGTGTTTGCCGCCATTGCTGTTGCTTTGTTTGTTATTTTCCCACAGCCAGTCATGAAACTGACTACAGACTCACAAGAAGTGATTGAGTTAGGGGCCAGCTATCTAATTATTTCATCCGTTAGCATGTTTGCTGTTGCGTGTGTCGCTAGTATGTCGGTGGGCTTGAGAGCGATGCACCAACCGGGGCTGAGCACATTTTTTAGTGGTATAGGCATTCTGTCTAATGTTTTCCTCAACTGGGTGTTAATTTTTGGTCACTTAGGTTTTCCTGCTTTAGGGATTACAGGGGCAGCCATTGCAACGGTTATCAGTGGCGCGATCGAAGTCGGTTGTCTATTTGGCTATTTATGGCTGAAGAAACACATAATTGCATTTGGTTGGGATGATATACGCGCAGGTTTGGTTTTAGACAAAATAACGCGTTTCTTGAGCCTTTCCTTACCGACCACATTTAACTTTTTGGCATGGGCTGGTGGATTGTTCGCTTACCATGCCATCATGGGGCAAGCGGGTGTGCAAGGTTTGGCAGCGTTGTCGGTGATGACGCCCGTTGAGTCAATCGCTCTCGCTATGATGATTGGCCTATCGAATGCAGCTGCGGTTTTAGTGGGTAACCAACTCGGCGCGAAAAACTTTGAACCTGTGTATTACCAAGCTTGGGCTACGGTCATTTTGAATGTGTTTATCGCATTTGTGGTCGCTGTTGTATTGATAGTGTCCAATCAATGGATCCTTAATGCGTTTAGTGCACTGACAGCGGATACTCGCCAGTTAGCTGAACAGTTTATGGTGATTCTTGCTTTAGGTGTCGTACTACGCTCGGTGCCGATGATGGTCATTGTTGGGGTATTACGTGCAGGTGGTGACGTTAAGTTTTGTTTGTATCAAGACATTCTTGCGCAGTGGGTGATCGGGATTCCACTCGCGGCATTTGCAGCGATTCAGCTCGGTTGGGACCCACAATGGGTTTACTTACTCTTTTTGACCGAGGAAGTTGTGAAGTGGACGATTTGTCTGCCAAGAATGGTGAGCCGAAAATGGATGAAAAACCTTATCGGTCAATAGAGGTAAACAGAGCTTTCTGCAGCTGCAAAAATCTGCTCAATACGTCAACAAAATTAGGAACAGAAAGTGAATCGAGTTGCATTTGTACTCTCATAGTGTGATCAAGCATTCAAAATACTTTCTACTAACAGGATTTTAGTGTAGATTCTGATCCCAATTTTTAAATACCATCCGAGCGGCATAATCAATGTTAAAACTGTCAGACCTATGTAAAGGCTATGTAGACGGGGGAGAATTTCACCCTGTATTACAAGGGGCAGAATTAACATTACAGCAAGGTGACCAAGTCGCTCTGATGGGAGAAAGTGGTTCGGGTAAAAGTACTTTGCTGAACTTAATTGCCGGACTGGATACTGCAGACTCTGGTGAAGTTCAGTTTCCAAATTTTGCCATGCATGATGCGCCAGAGCATTTGAGAACCCTTTACCGCCGCAACAATATTGGTAATATCTTCCAACAGTTCAACCTGCTTCCTACGCTCAATATTGCCGACAATATTCGTTTTTGTCGTCAGTTAAAAGGTTTGCCAGAAGATAAAGAGTTGTGGCGTCAAATTCTTTCTGCTCTGGATTTAATGCCTCTGCTAGGCCGTTACCCGGAAGAAGCATCTGGTGGTCAGCAACAACGTGCTGCTATTGCTCGCGCACTCTATATGGAACCTAAAATCCTACTCGCTGATGAGCCAACTGGTAGCCTAGACGAGCGAAACGCAGAAGCGGTAATGCGCTTATTGACGAGTCTCGCTCGCCAACTGGAGTGTACTTTGCTGTTAGTGACGCACAGTGAAAAAGTTGCGGCCCATATGGAAGGTAAGATTCGACTTCAAGGAGGGCAACTGCATGTTATGGCCCGTAGTTAAGGCACTACTCGGTCATTACCGTCGTTACCCACTACAAATTATTCTTGTCTGGCTAGGGTTAACCTTAGGCGTGTCCCTTCTTGTTGGTGTTACTTCTATCAACCAGCATGCAAAACAAAGTTATGCGACAGGAGAAAAGCTTTTCTCCAATCCTTTGCCATACCGAATCCGAACTAAACACTCTGCCAATAAAATCCCTCAAGGTTTCTATATCCAGTTGCGTCGAGCTGGGTTTAACCAATGTGCGCCGTTTGACGTGCTGCATCTAGATGCTAAAACCGATATGAGCTTGATGCTGGTGGGGATTGATCCTGTCGCGATGATTCCATTGCAGCAAGGCAAATCTTTGGGTGAGATGCCCGTTCTATCATTAATGAAACCTCCTTATCCCATTCTAGTCAGTCAAGATTTGGCCGCTTACATGAGTTGGCAGGATGGGGACTTTATTGAAATGAATGACGGAAGTCGTCTCGGACCGATTCAAGTCGATAAAAACAAAATGCTCTCAGGGACTCGGCTGGTTACTGATATATCGTTGTTGCGTATGCTCAAGCGGAGCTCAGGTTTATCTGCGATTTCTTGTGGTGAAATGCCAGAGGAAAAGCTAATAGCACTGAAAAATATGCTTCCCAATGGCATGACGCTCGTTAGGAATACGCGTACGGAGCTTGAGTCGTTAACTAATGCATTCCATATGAATCTCACTGCGATGGGGATGCTGTCATTTTTGGTCGGGTTGTTTATTTTTTATCAAGCGATGTCTTTGTCATTTATTCAGCGACAACGTTTGGTGGGTATTTTGAGACAGACGGGGGTCAACGGAACGCAGTTGGCTCAAGCATTGTTGTTAGAGTTGTCGTTGCTCGTCTTTATTGCGTGGGCGTGTGGTAACTTTTTTGGTTTGATCTTGGCAAATGAACTGATCCCTGCAGTCTCATCGAGCCTGAGCGATTTGTACGATGCCAACGTAGGCTTAACAATAGGATGGTCTTGGCAGTCCAGCTTATATAGTCTGATCATGGCAGCGATGGGCGCATTAATATCGTGTTTGTGGCCATTGATTCGTTTGTTGAAGTCACAGCCAATTCGTCTATCTTCTCGACTGTCATTAATGCGATTTGCAGGGCGTGAGTTCTCTTGGCAGGCTCTTGCTGCGTGTGCGTTTTGTGTCGCGGCAATCGCAGTGTATCAAGCACCGAAAACACAAGAAACTGGCTTTGCCATTATTGCGCTGATGTTGGTTAGTGTGGCCTTGTTCATGCCATTTATTATGTGGCATATGTTCCAGAGCTTTTCTTACACCATGCGTTGGGTACGTGTACGTTGGTTTTTTGCCGATGCGGCTGCGAGCATGAGTTATCGCGGTGTGGCAACAATGGCGTTTATGTTGGCACTGGCGGCAAACATCGGCGTAGAAACGATGGTAGGCAGCTTTAGGGATACGACCGATAAATGGCTGAGCCAGCGATTAGCAGCGGATATTTATATCTATCCGACAAATAACTCAGCAGCTCGGATGAGTGCGTGGCTGCAAAACCAACCAGAAGTCAACTCGGTTTGGTGGCGTTGGGAAAAAGATATGCCAACCGAACATGGTGCTTTGCAAGTGGTGAGTACAGGCTCTTCTGAAGGTGAGCTAGATGCACTGACGGTAAAACTAGGTGTCCCGAATTACTGGTATCAACTGCACGCGACCAAGAGCTTGATGGTGAGTGAATCGATGGCTTTGAAGTTGGATATTCGCCCAGGAGACTTCATTAACTTGCAGGAACCACTAGGTGGAGACTGGCAAGTCGTTGGTGTTTATTACGATTATGGAAACCCGTATAACCAGGTGATGATGTCGCACCGGAATTGGCTGTATGCATTTGCAGGGACGGGCAATGTTGGCCTTGGTGTGGTGTTAAAAGATAGCGTTAATGGGGAGGGGCTGAAAAATCGCTTAGAAAATGTATTCCGCCTCCCGCAAGACCGTGTGTTTGATAATGGTAATATTTATAGTCAGGCAATGAGGGTATTTGATCATACCTTCGCTATTGCAGGAACCTTGGGCAACATCACGCTGATTATTGCTGTGTTTGGCTTATTCTTCGCGACATTGGCGGGCGAGCTGTCGCGGCAGCGGCACTTCTCTTTGCTGAGATGTATGGGGGTATCCGGAAAGGAACTTGTCGCATTAGGTGGTTTGCAGTTGTTTGTCTTCGGGGCCATTTCCGCAATTATTGCGGTGCCACTTGGTCTGGCACTTGCACACTTGATCGTTGATATTATCATTAAGCAATCATTCGGCTGGTCTCTGGAGCTTCAAACGATCCCTTGGGAATATGCTCAAACTATTGCTTGGGCGATGCTTGCCATCATGATTGCTGGCGCATTGCCAGTTATTAGAATGATTAAGAGTACGCCAATGAAGTCATTAAGGGATGCGTTGTAATGAAAAAAGTGGGCTCTAAAAAACGCTTGTTAGTTTCAACGATCATTGTTATTACGTTTGCCTTTTTGACCGGTGCTGCTTTTTACTCAACTTTTTGGTTGGAAGCGACAGCGACACAAGAAAGCGAGCTTAATTCTATTCTAACGCGTGAAAATCAAACGATTTTCGAACCTGTATTACCTGACGAGCATGTCTCTTTACCGTCAGATTTTCGCTTTCATCCCGAGTACCAACATGAATGGTGGCACTACTTTGCGAAACTGAAAGATGAACAAGGGAAAATATACAATGTTCAATGGAGTTACTTCAGGGTCGCGACAGACGAGCGAGAAACCAGCGGATGGCAAAACCCTCAACTGTACATTTCACATGTTGTCGTTAGCCATGGTTCGCACGTCTGGAAAGAGCAACGTGTAGCGAGAGGCGGGATAGGCCAAGCTGGCATGACTAATCGTCCTTTCAGGTTATGGATTGATAATTGGACGTGGCGTTCACTTGGTGCAACACCTTTCCCTGGTAACTTGAATGTGACTACCGATACGTTTGGTTTAGATCTCAATACTATGACAAATGGCCCCTTTGTCGTGAATGGAGACAAAGGTTTTCAGGTGAAACACGCGTTGCAATCTGTTGCCTCTTTCAGTTTTAGTGCGCCATTTTTAAAGGTGAAAGGGAGTTTGAACATTAATGGCAAACGCTTCTCTGTTGCTGGCTCTGCTTGGGCTCAGAAAGAGTGGGGCAGTGGCTTAATTGGTGAAGGGCAACAGGGTTGGGATTGGTTTGTATTCAATTTAGATGATGGTCGAGCACTGACAGTCAGCCGCTATCGCCACCATGGACAAACACCGCATGTGTTTGGCACCGTGTCCACACGCTCAGGTAAAGTCATTAATCTCTCAGATGATGATATCAGTATTAAACCAATGCAAGTGACCAGTTTATCAAATGGAAGAAGGCTGCCTTTGCAGTGGATTATTAATATTCCAAAGCATCAAATTAACTTGACCACTCGTATTATCAAATCAGATATGTGGCTTCCTTTTGTTATACCGTATTGGGAAGGTCCTACCTTAGCTTCTGGCTCCAACGAGGCTTGGGGCTTTATGCAGCTCACCGGTTATTAAATTCTGAATAAAAACCACCCCAATGGGTTGGTTTTTTAGTGGATGAAACTTCCTGAATTTTTCTCAAAAGTATGGGGTTATCATGACAGTACATGCCATGTTATGCTGATTTTCTCATAATCTTGATAAACATTTGGCGCGATAACCACAAGTACGCGCTGTGATCAAAATTGAGTGTTATGTTGGAAAATACGATGTATAGTAAACTTCATATCGGAAAAATCGAAGTTTATACTCTGAAGAAGCGATTATTCTAAAGTTTTCGACCGCTATACACTCTTATCATTCTTTGTTAATCGTTTATTAAGATAATAAATATAAGGACGAAACCATGAACGATGTCATTCGTGACTTTTTCAAAATGGAATCAGCTGGTGGTATTCTTCTCGTGATTGCAGCGGCAATTGCGATGACCATTGCTAACTCACCGCTGGGCGAAACTTATCAATCTGTACTGCATACTTATGTATTTGGTATGTCAGTTTCTCACTGGATTAATGACGGCCTAATGGCTGTTTTCTTCTTACTCATTGGCCTTGAAGTTAAGCGAGAGCTACTTGAAGGTGCGTTAAAATCAAAAGAAACCGCAATTTTCCCTGCGATTGCAGCGGTTGGCGGTATGTTAGCTCCTGCTCTTATTTACGTAGCCTTTAATGCCAACGATCCTGAGGCGATTTCTGGTTGGGCAATTCCAGCGGCGACAGATATCGCTTTTGCTTTAGGTATCATGGCGTTATTAGGTAAGCGTGTACCAGTAAGCCTAAAAGTGTTCTTGCTAGCGCTTGCTATCATCGATGATTTGGGTGTGGTTGTTATTATCGCGCTATTTTACACTGGTGACCTGTCGACCATGGCGTTGCTTGTTGGCTTCATCATGACTGGTGTCCTATTCATGTTGAATGCGAAGGAAGTAACAAAACTTACGCCATACATGATCGTCGGTGCGATCTTATGGTTTGCGGTGCTTAAATCTGGTGTTCACGCAACATTGGCAGGTGTAGTGATTGGTTTTGCTATCCCACTAAAGGGAAAGCAGGGCGAACATTCTCCACTTAAACATATGGAGCACGCGCTTCACCCATACGTGGCATTTGGTATTCTGCCTCTATTCGCATTTGCCAATGCGGGGATTTCGTTAGAAGGCGTATCGATGTCAGGTCTAACTTCAATGCTGCCACTCGGTATTGCTTTGGGTCTGCTGGTTGGTAAGCCTCTAGGTATCTTTACCTTTAGCTGGGCAGCGGTAAAAATGGGCGTTGCTAAGTTACCTGAAGGCGTTAACTTCAAGCATATCTTTGCGGTATCTGTGTTGTGTGGTATTGGCTTTACAATGTCTATCTTCATTTCCTCTTTAGCGTTCGGAAATGTAAGTCCTGAATTTGATACCTATGCTCGACTCGGTATCTTAATGGGTTCGACGACAGCAGCATTACTTGGCTATGCCTTACTGCACTTTTCTTTGCCTAAGAAAGCGCAAGCGTAAGATAAAAATGCGCTATTTTGTAAAGCCTCCCAATCGGGAGGCTTTTTTATACCCATAGTTCAGTACATCAGCGACTTAATAGCGACACTTTCGTATTAAGCGGATGTCTAGCCCATGGAGATGAACGGAATCATCGAAAAAGGTAGGTTGGCAGATCTGCAGGCGAAAAAAAGCCCAGCCGAAAATTTGACTGGGCGGATACAAACATAGGAGTTAATAAGAAAAAAGCAGCAACGTAACAATTAGATGGAAACAAGTTTGACGGCCAGTGAAACTTAAAATGCCCTAGTTGTTACATTTATTCAGACCGAGCCTTTTCCAAACAGTTCCATTTTTTTTTCAAAAAAATTCGATTTAATTCTTTCTGCCCGCTTGTATCGTAAAGAGGTAAGAGAAGAAGCGAACAGCGTAACCAACTTAATGGCGGTTTGAAACTCGATAGCCCTCTTTTCTATAGTAGCTATAAACTTAAATTGCATTTCAAACCTGCACCTCCTGCTCCGACCGCCTAACGACATTGCTAGCGTTTCAAATACGATGGTTTGCGAAACTTGGTCATTTTCTTCAGGCGAGCATCATTTGCTTATTAGACTTAAATTCAAAAGATTAGATCACACCTTCTAAGTTCTGGTCAGACCAATTGGTGAAAGTGTGATGTTAATCATTTGTTAATCTAAAGTTTCGGGAGTATATTTTCAAACAGTTGTTTAATACGAGTGATTAAAATGGCCCCGAGAACATCAACAAAAGAAAAAATACTCGATGTCGCAGAAGGACTCTTTGCTGAACATGGTTTTAATGATACTTCGCTAAGAACGATAACAGGTAAAGCGAACGTCAACTTAGCATCGGTAAATTATCACTTTGGCGATAAAAAAACGCTAGTTAGAGCGGTTTTAGATAGATACCTAGAAGCGCTCATGCCGAGCATTAAAACCTCACTAATTGAGTTAAATACGCGTGATAGCTACGACATGGACGACGTCTTTGAGTCATTGCGTTTACCTTTGCGCACATTAAATGATGTGCGCCCCAATGGTACTGCATTATTCATGTTGTTAATTGGCCGTGGTTACACAGACGTACAAGGTCATCTGCGTTGGTTCATCACCACTCGATATGAAGAGGTACTTAACCTCTTCACCTTCTCGATAATGAAGGCAAACCCGGAACTATGTGAGGAGCAGCTGTTTTGGCGACTGCACTTCACGCTAGGTACCTGCGTATTTACGATGGCTTCAAGCCAGGCTCTTTCGGAGCTTGCTGAAAGTAAATTTGAAAAGGAAGTCGATGTGAAATCTGTCGTCGATTTACTGATTCCTTATTTGTCTGCAGGAATGTCAGCGAAGCAGTTGGCACAAGACAAATAAGAAAGTTAAACCAATAATAAAATTATGCCCAGAGCGGTTACGTGAACAAAAGGATCTGAACTATGAGCTCTCTACGAAGAAAATGGATTAGTGACCCAGCTTTTAAAGTGTTCAAAAAAGTATTGCCACCTCTCTCTAGCACCGAGAAAGAGGCGATGGAAGCGGGTAGTGTGTGGTGGGATGCCGAACTATTTTCAGGCAAGCCTAACTTCACTACATTGCACCATTATCCAACGCCGACACTGACAGCAGAAGAGCAGTCATTTATGGATAATGAGCTTGAAACCCTGCTAGAAATGCTTGATGACCAGAAGATTGTCAAAGAAGACAGGGATTTACCGCCTGAAGTATGGGAGTACTTACGTAAAGAGCGATTTTTCTCACTGATCATTTCAAAAGCGTATGGTGGTCGTGAATTTTCCGCTTTAGCGAACTCAACCATTGTTTCTCGTATTGCGACTCGTAGCATCAGCACCGCTGTCTCGGTAATGGTACCGAACTCTCTTGGTCCAGGTGAGCTTTTATCGCACTATGGCACGCAAGAGCAAAAAGATTACTGGTTGCCTCGTCTTGCTGATGGTACCGACATTCCTTGTTTTGCATTAACAGGGCCCGAAGCGGGATCTGACGCCGGTGGTATACCAGATCAAGGCGTAGTTTGTTATGGCACTCACGAAGGCAAAGAAGTGCTTGGCGTGCGAGTTAGCTGGAATAAACGCTACATCACACTTGCGCCAGTGGCGACAGTGCTCGGATTAGCATTTAAGCTACAGGATCCAGAAGGGCTACTTGGTGATAAGAAAGAGGTTGGAATCACATGTGCGCTGATCCCCGCTGACCATGAAGGTGTCGAGATAGGCGAGCGCCATGATCCTCTGGGTTCTGCATTCATGAATGGTCCGACTCGTGGTGAAGATGTCTTCATCCCTATGGACTGGTTGATCGGTGGCGCTGATTACGCAGGTAAAGGTTGGCGTATGCTGGTGGAGTGTCTTTCTGCTGGTCGTGGTATCTCTCTCCCAGCGCTTGGCACAGCGATTGGCCACCTTACTACACGTACAACCGGTGCTTATGCTTACGTGCGTAAACAGTTTGGTATGTCGATCGGTAAGTTTGAAGGTGTCGCAGAAGCAATGGGGCGCATTGGTGGTCTTACTTACCTACTAGAAGCGACACGTACGCTGACGACGACTTCTCTCGATATGAAAGAAAAACCTGGGATCGTAACCGCGATTGCCAAGTACCACATGACGGAAATCGCGCGTACTATTCTAAATGATTCGTTTGATATCCATGCGGGTCGTGCGATTCAAGATGGCCCAATGAACTATCTTGCTAAACATTATCTCGGTATTCCAGTTGCGATCACTGTTGAAGGCGCGAATATTCTGACTCGTAACCTGATGATTTTTGGTCAAGGTGCGACTCGTTGTCACCCATATGTACTGAAAGAAATGGAAGCCGCGGCGAATCCAGATTCTGAACAAGGGGCGAAAGAATTTGACAACTTGCTCTTTAAACACATCAAACATGCGGTAGGCAATACATTTGGTGCATTTGGCGCGGCGCTAACTGGTTCTCGGTTTGTAAAAGCGCACATGAGTGGCCCAACACAGCAATACTACAAAGAAATCACAAGATTAAGCCGAGCGCTTGCTGTTAGTGCTGACTTCGCGATGTTAACACTAGGCGGTGATTTGAAGCGTAAAGAAATGATTTCTGCACGTCTGGGTGATGGCTTAAGTTATCTATATATGGCGTCTGCCGCACTGAAAAAGTATGAAGATGAAGGACGTCAACAAGGCGATCTAGATTTTGTCCACTACGCCGTTCAACACTGTTTGCATAACGCATCTAAGTCATTAAATGAGGCTTATACCAACTTCCCTGTGAAATACGTTGGCGGTGTGCTGAAAGGGTTATTATTCCCACTTGGTAATCATTTTAATAAGCCAAGCGATGAACTGTGTGTGAATCTGGCGGAAGCGATGATGACGCCAGGAGCACAACGCGATCGACTCACGCATCTTTGCTACATCGGAAAATCCGACGACGACAGCGTAGGCTTAATGGAGAATGCCTTCCTCGCAATGTACGAAATCAAACCATTAGAGCGTAAGCTTATGAAGGCGGCGAAGGATGGGAAAGTGGCTCGTAAAGGTCTGCTACACGACCGTCTGCAGCAAGCATTTGAAGCTGGCGTGTTAACTGAGCAAGAAATTGACCAAATAATGGCGGCAGACAAATTGCGTTACAAGGCGATTCAAGTTGACCACTTTAGTCATGACTTTTCTGAAGTACGAACCGATTGCCCAAAAAAGTCGCATTTGAACCCGGCGGCATAGTAAACCGTTAATACTAAGAAAAGCACCTCAATGAGGTGCTTTTTTGTTGTTCTTGCTGAGTGGATGTTGGGATAGTGCTCCAACCACTTGCCTTTTCAGAGCATTTTTACAGAAATTAGATGCGAAATCCCGACGAAACTTTTATCCTAACAAGGTTTTTTAAAGGAAGTTGAATATGATCATCAAACCTAGAATTCGTGGATTTATCTGTACTACAACGCACCCTGTTGGTTGTGAAGCTAACGTAAAAGAACAAATTGCGTACACTAAAGCGCAAGGCCCAATCAAAAACGCACCTAAGCGCGTTCTTGTTGTCGGTGCATCAAGTGGCTACGGTCTATCTTCTCGTATCGCTGCGGCATTTGGTGGCGGTGCATCAACTATCGGTGTTTTCTTCGAAAAAGAAGGTACTGAGAAGAAACCAGGTACGGCAGGTTTCTACAATGCAGCTGCTTTTGAAAAGCTAGCGCGTGAAGAAGGCCTGTACGCAAAAAGCCTAAACGGCGACGCTTTCTCAAATGAAGCGAAACAGAAAACTATCGAACTGATCAAAGAAGATTTAGGTCAGATCGATATGGTGGTTTACTCACTGGCTTCCCCAGTACGTAAAATGCCAGAAACTGGCGAGCTAGTTCGTTCAGCGCTTAAGCCTATCGGTGAAACTTATACATCAACTGCTGTTGATACCAACAAAGATGTGATCATCGAAGCAAGTGTTGAGCCTGCAACAGAAGAAGAAATCAAAGACACAGTAACCGTTATGGGCGGTGAAGACTGGGAACTTTGGATCAATGCACTGTCTGATGCTGGTGTTCTTGCTGAAGGCTGTAAGACAGTCGCGTACAGCTACATTGGTACTGAGCTAACTTGGCCAATCTACTGGGATGGCGCACTAGGTAAAGCGAAAATGGACCTAGATCGTGCGGCGAAAGCGCTAAACGACAAGTTAGCAGCGACAGGCGGCAGTGCAAATGTTGCTGTACTTAAATCTGTTGTAACTCAGGCAAGTTCCGCAATTCCTGTTATGCCACTGTACATTGCAATGGTATTCAAGAAAATGCGCGAAGAAGGCGTACACGAAGGCTGTATGGAACAAATCTACCGTATGTTCAGCCAACGTCTGTACAAAGAAGATGGTAGCGCAGCAGAAGTGGATGAGATGAACCGTCTACGTCTGGATGATTGGGAACTTCGTGACGACATTCAGCAGCACTGTCGTGAACTATGGCCTCAAATTACGACTGAGAACCTAAAAGAACTGACTGACTACGTAGAGTACAAAGAAGAGTTCTTGAAACTATTTGGTTTCGGTGTTGAAGGCGTAGATTACGAAGCGGATGTAAATCCAGCGGTTGAAGCTGATTTTATCCAAATCTAATCGAATGACTGATTAGACAACCGATATACAAAAGGCGCTCATTGAGCGCCTTTTTTGCTTTCATCAGTCAAAGTTATTAACTTAATATTATCAGGATTGTACCTGCCAACGTCATCAGAATATTGGCAATCGCATAGGTACCCGCATAGCCAAGAGCTGGGATGGTGGATTTAGCGTAGTCGTTGACGACATCCATAGCTGGGGCACAAGTTCGGGCACCAATAATGGCACCGAAGAGCAGGGCACGGTTCATCTTGAGTATGTGTGCGCCCACTAAATAGGCCAATACCACAGGCACAACACTAACAATGAATGCTAAACCAATCACTTTTGGACCAACTTGAGTCAAGTGCTCGAACATCTTTCCGCCTGCACTTAGACCTATTCCCACCATAAAGAACATCAAACCCAAATCTTTGACCATATTCAGCGCCCCCTGCGGGACATAGCCGAAAGTAGGGTGATTTGCTCGTAAGAAACCAAGTGTAATACCAGATAACAAAAGACCTACCGCGTTACCCAAGCTGAACGAAACCTGGCCGAATGTCATGGTGATGAGGCCAAACAGAATACCCAAAATAAAGAAGCTGCAAAAAGCGAGTAAATCGGCCATTTGACTGTGGATCGAGATGAAACCGATTTTTTCCGCGAGTCCATGTACTCGGCTTTTCTCGCCGCTCACCTGAAGGACGTCACCTTTAGCGAGCACAATGTCTAAGTCCATCGGCATTTCTATTTGCGCACGTACCACGCGGTTTAAGAAACAGCCAAACTCAGATAAGTTTAAATCAGATAAACGCTTGCCTGCGATAGCGTCACTTTTTACGACAATTTCTTCTTCAACGATGCGCAAATCAAGCAAGTTACGATCAAATACTTCTTTTCCGTTGCGGAAGCTAGGATCCAAGCGAGCATGGCTATCAGGGAAGCCAACCAGTGCAATTTCATCACCCTCTTGCAAAATGGCATCACCATCTGGATGGGCGAGAATACCGTTACGGCGGATTCGCTCAATGTAACAGCCAGTTTGACGATAAATGCCCAGTTCACGCAAGTTCTTGCCGTCAGTCCAGTCAATCAATTCTGGGCCGACTCGGTAAGCACGAATAATCGGTAAGTACACTTTTCTTTGGCTTGAATTTCCAAGGCCACGTTCTTGAGCAATTTGCTGCGCAGAATCAGACAGGTTCTGCTTCTGTAGTTTTGGCAACAGCTTCGCGAACATGATCATGCTTATTAGGCCGACCAGATAAGCCATCGCGTAACCTACAGATAGATTTTCTAATACCAAAGAAAAATCCATATTGCGCGGTATAGTCGCAAGGCCAGAGTTAAGAGCGTCTTGTGCACCAACCAGTACAGGTGTAGCTGTCAACGCGCCAGCCATCATACCGGCTGACAAGCCAAAATCGAGGCCGAAATAGTGGCTCAAGCCATACGTTAAGCTGACTGCGGAGACGAGAACGGTCATACTTAAAATAAAGTAATGCTTACCATCTCTGAAGAATATGCCAAAAAAGTTTGGTCCAGCTTCAATGCCAACGCAATAGATAAACAGCATAAAGCCAATGGTTAATGCTTCTGCATTGAATGAGAAGCCAAGGTGACCCATTACCAACGAGGTAATTAGAACGCCTATGGAGTTGCCTAGTTGTAATTTGCCAAATCGGATTTTTCCGATGGCAAGGCCAATGGCTAATACGACGAAGATTAGAAGGATAGGGTTTTGCTCAAGAAGGTATACGACGTCTATGTTCACTGTGTGGCTCGGTAAAGTGTGTGCCAAAAAGATTAAGAATTGCGAATTGTAACTAAATATAGAAAAAAGATAAGTGAATTTTTTTAGGTTTTACCATTAGTTGACGTAAGGTAATAACCAACTGAAAAATAATAAAAAAGCCGCATGAAGCGGCTTTCTTAAAAACTGTCTTTATTATTCGTCAAATAGACCTAGGTGCTCTTTCGCGTATGCTTCGAACTCGTCGCAGCCACCGATGTGCTCTTGGTCGATAAAGATTTGAGGAACAGTTTCAACTGGTTTACCAACTGTTTTCTCAAGATCTGCTTTAGAAATGCCTTCAGCATGGATATCAACGTAACGGTAGTTGAAGTCGTCACGCTTCGCTTTTAGCGTTTCTGCGTGTTCTTTTGCACGAACACAGAAAGGACATGCAGGGCGACCAAAGATAACAACGAACATAATCTTATTTCTCCTAAATCTATTCTTTTTTGAAAGCGTACAAAACATAGCGGCTGAGTGCGCTCTCTTTTGTTGCAGTAACTATGCCCGATCCAGATACGGAAATAAAGCGGCAATTACCTCTTGGTTCTATAGGTGAAATCTATCGAATAAAAACTAAACGCGCTCCCTTATTCTATGGCTCTAAAGTATGTGAAGTGACGCAATAAAAAACATACATTTTAAGGGGGTAATGATGGCAAGGTGGAATTGGTCAATTTTTTTTATTCAAAAACATAGCAATCTAATCTGGCTATACGCAAATGACTTCAACTCTTACATAAGTGTTAAATCAGAGGGCAAGAGGTTATTTGGGTATATTATTTTGGGAGGATGTGTATGTTTCAGTTTATGACTGCAACAAGGATTATATTTGGTGAAGGTGCACTTCAGTCTTCATTATCCGTTATCAACCAATTTGGCTACAGTGTTTTGCTGGTAACCGGGAAGGATACCCAACGAGCCACGCCCATCATTAACTACCTTAAAGCTCAAAATATGCGTTACCAACACGTAGCAATCAATGGCGAACCTTATATCACAATGGTAGAAGAGACCGCGGTACTCGGTAGAAAATTCCAGCCTGATATGGTGATTGCTATTGGCGGTGGCAGTGTCATCGATATGGGTAAAGCTCTAGCCGCTATTATTCCTAATCAAGGCAATGTTTACGACTACGTCGAGGTGGTAGGAAGAAACGTACCATTAAAGGCAAAACCTCTTCATTTTATTGCAATTCCTACGACAGCAAGCACGGGTTCAGAGGTAACCCGAAATGCGGTGTTGAAGTCTGGACAAGATAAAGTGAAAGTGAGTCTTCGAAGCCCTGATATGCTGGCAGACGTTGCCATTGTGGATCCGACGCTCACATATGGAACCGATCAATACACATCCGGGCGTGGCGCGATGGATGCGTTCACTCATTTGATGGAAGCGTATGTGTGTGGTGAGCCAAACCCTCTTACAGATATGGTGTGCGAAGAGGGACTTCGTCGTTTAAGCCGTTCAGTGATTGCTGCTTGTAAGCAAGATAATCATAAGGCTCGGTCGGATTTATCGTTCGCTGCGTTGCTTGGTGGTATGGCCATAACTAATGCCAAATTAGGTGCTGCGCATGGGCTTGCGTCGGCGTTAGGAGGTAAGTTAGATGCACCCCACAGCGTGATCACGGCGCGTCTTGCACCGCACGTGATGCAGGAAAATATTAACGCCGCGAAGCTCGCTGGCAGGAATGATGTGATAAGTCGTTATCGTAAACTTGCCCAATTGGTTACCGATCGTGCGAACGCGAATGAGCACGATGGGGTTCTTTGGGTAAATATGGTGTTAGATAAGTTAGCGTTGCCGTTACTTGGCCAATTCGGAGTATGCCAAACTTCTTTTGAACAAGTGGCGAACGATGCGCTTAAGTCGATGGCGATCAAAGGCAACCCGCTACCCCTTAATCAGGAACGTTTGATATACATATTGCAGCAAGTCTGTGATTGCAGTGGAGAGTGTGTGGCAGAGAGCACACAACACGTGAGCTCTGTAGAAGTGCTTGAATCAAGAACGGACTTATCGAGTGTGAACGACTTGGGTTGATGTATTGATCTAAAGCACATTGAAAAAAGGGGGAGCGTCGAGCTCCCCTTTATTAAATCTTTCACTAAACAGCAGGACTTAGTACTGACTTAGCTTGTCATAGCGACTGTCTTTCAACGCATCTTTTACGCGTTTTAGGTTCTCACGGAAACCTGTACCACGGCGGAGTGTGAAGCCAGTTGCCAGTACATCAATCACCGTCATCTGTACAACTCGACTCGCCATTGGCATATAAACGTCGGTATCTTCAGGAATATCAAGCGTAATAGCGAGTGAACTTGCCTTTTCTAGCGGTGAGTCCTTTGCTGTAATCGCAATGACCGTCGCGCCGTTTTCACGAGCAAGGTTTGCTATTTCGACCTGACTCTTCGTTCGACCTGTGTGAGAAATAAGAACCACAACATCATTATCACTGCAGTTAATACAACTCATGCGCTGCATGACAATGTCTTCAAAACAAGTAATTGGAATGTTAAAGCGAATAAACTTGTTTTGTGCGTCTCGGGCTACAGAAGATGATGCACCAAGGCCAAAGAATGAAATGCGCTTCGCTTGCGTTAGCAAATCGACCGCACGGTTCACTTGCATTGGATCTAGGCTGTTTTTCGCGACATCTAAACACGCCATGGTCGATTCGAAAATCTTATGGGTGTACGCGTCTGGGCCATCGTCTTCTTCCACGTTACGGTTAACGTAAGGGGTACCATTGGCTAGGCTCTGTGCCAAGTGAAGCTTAAAATCTGGAAAGCCCTTGGTGTCCAGACGACGACAGAAGCGGTTTACAGTGGGCTCACTAACATCAGCCATTTTAGCCAACGTTGCAATGCTTGAATGAATTGCAGTTTGTGGAGACGCCATAATTACTTCCGCAACTTTGCGCTCTGACTTACTGAAATTCTCCAGGTTTTTTTGAATTTTTTCTAATGTATTCATAGTGTTCACGAGGGTATAGAGAACAACTCGCTGGCTCTGTTAACGAAAGGAAACACGAAGATTCCAGAGTAGAGTGGGGCGTTAACGAAAACAACCAGCGCCATAGAATCAGTATAAACCTGATCTTCAATCAGTCTAAACCAATAACGGATACTATTTAGTGAGAATTTGACAGGCCTCAAACAAAATGTTGTAAAAACTACAGAATTGGATGTGTAATCGATGTTTTGTTGCGCCAGTCGCACGAGAATGATGTTTGAGTTACATCAAAAACGAAAAAAAATTTACAAATTGATGTAACTCTTTCGGGCCATTAAGACGATTGGATATTAGTGACCACCTGCTGAATTCTTTCCATCAAATTTGGTGCTTGCTTGGCGATTTCACGCTGTTCATCAAGCACCGAACTCAAAATCTCTTTGGTCGTCAGCGGATTAGCCAAAACCACTCGGAACACAATCGTGTTCATGCGCTGCCATTGGTCTGGGTTCAGTCTTGTACGTGAAACAAACGATTTGCCCGTTTCGCGCTGACGCTTTTGAATAAACTGTGTTAATTCATTAATCAGTTCATTCAGTTGTTCTTTTTGTGAACCTTCCGCTTTTGCTAATGCCTCACGGATGAATGGCGGCAAGTAGCGGTATGTGAGCAGACAAAGCTCTGGTTCAGAAACCAACTCGAAATCATCTTGCTGCTTGATTAAATCCGCAAAGTAGCGAGCTTTTTCAATGCTTTGGTCTATCAGCAGCTCATAGCCTGGGCGGCTGATGATGTGCATTGCGGCATAGACCAACATTGCCATGCCTGAACGAGAGCCTTCTAATGTATGACTGCCTAGGTCTTTTGAGCCTTTACGCAAGATATATTGAGCGTGATGCTCTATGGATTTCATTGCGTCAGGGTCTTTGAACAGAACCATACCAGCGCCCATCGGGATGTAGAGTTGCTTGTGCGCATCAATGGTTACTGAGTCTGCCATTTCCACACCGTTAAGAAGGTGACGGTGGTGATTAGACATAAGTGTTGCGCCACCCCATGCGGCATCCACATGGAAATGACAACCGTGAGCTTGGCAGACTTCTGCGATTTCAGGTAGCGGGTCGACATTACCAGTCTCTGTTGTACCAGCTACACCAATAACAGCAATAGGCTTGATGTTTTGTTTCTCTAGTTCAACAATTTTCGCTTTAAGGTCGTCGACAATAATACGGTTGTTGGCATCTGTTTTAACCGCAACCAAGCCATCTTGACCTATACCTAGTACATCGGCTGCTTTCTTAAGGGAGTAGTGACCACGCTCAGACACCAATACCGCTAAGCCATCGTAGCCATAATGCTTCATGGCTTTAAATAGGCCTTCTTTCTCAACGCCTTTAAATGAACCATTGGCTCTTAAAGCCTTGTTACGTGCTACCCAAAGTGCAGTGATATTGGCAATGGTACCGCCGGAGCAAAATGCGCCCAATGAGTGGTTTGCGCTATGCATCCACTGATCGTAAAACGTATCGCTCTGACCATAGATCAAGCGATGTAGCATGCCCAAAACTTGACGTTCAAGCGGGGTAAAGGCTTTAGAAGTCTCTATCTTTACCAGGTTTTGGTTTAAGGCGATCATGATCTTTGACAGTGGCATCAAGAAATAAGGCAGCGCCGATGTCATATGACCAATGAAGCTTGGTGAAGAAGTGTGAACGGAGTGCGACACCAAAGTGTCGAGTAAGTGTTCTGTATGATCTGACACGAACTCTGGCTGCTCAGGAATCTGAGCAGAAGAAAAGTCTTTTTCGATTTCGCGTAAAGGCTTTTCTTCTGCCACGATGTGTTCACGAAGAAATTGATTTAGATTTCGCGAGAGGCTCTCGTCAATTTTGGTTAACGTTGAGTCAGGACCTTCTGGGACAGTGAAGATCTTTAGCAAGCTCTCAAAGCTAACGTCAGCGGTTTTTTGTTCCTTAACCATAGCAAAGAATCTTTGTAGTTATTTTGGTAATGCGAGCGGCACAATCTAAACTAAAACGGGCGCAAAGTCCCGTTTTAATTGTTGAAACCCATGTTGCTGAAATGAAAATTTTAGGTGAGGGCTACAATCTTCGCATTAAAAAATCGTTGATTTTAATGTGTTAAAACACTCGGCGTTTTCGAGCATCCTCAACGATTAATTAATCACACTTCTGCTTTTCAATCTTCTCTATTGACTGATTGTACTTATTAAGCGCGGTATCAATTTGTTGTGGATGGCTAAGCAGGTCGGCGAATGCTGAACGGAGTTCGTAGTTTTTTGGATGGTTAGTCGATTGACGGTCACTAAACGTTTGTTTTGCGACTTCACCTAACTTATCACTTCGGCTTGCTAGCTGCTTAACGTCGTGTTGTTCCAGTTTTAGCCATGCTTCGATTGGCTGTTCTGTTGCAACACGGCTAGGATCGTTCTCTAGAAAATAGTGAACCGCTTCACGGTTTAATTCAAAGTGATGTTTACGGCCGTCCAAGAACCACTGGCTAACTTCTTTTAGATCTGGATACTGGGTAACCGTCAAATCAACAAGATCTTGATACCACTGTAGTGAGGCATCAACATAGCCGTCGTATTTGCTTGCAAGACATTGTTGATCTGCGGCAAACGTAAAAGTTGAGCTTGTAGCGAGGAGCGCTGCAACGACAAAGCGTTTCATTCTTCTTCCTTCTGGTTGTTATCCCTTTATTAACGCAAGGCACATAAGTTGATGTTTCACCCTTCTTTCTCTTTAGTCGTGATAAATCATTGGGCTAATTGATAAAAAGAAAGCGGATTATTGCCAAAATCTTGATCACTTTGACGTTAACTGGGTATTTGAATTTTTGCCGTATTGTAATGGATGTTAAAGCGAAAACCTGAGATCTAGCTAGCAAGTGATACAAAGAAAAGCATCATAACTGGTACCAGTAAACTCAAAATAAACCCACTAACGATGGCGACTGGGACACAACGCACACCACCTGTAGTCTGAATAACAGGTAGGGTAAAGTCCATTGCTGTTGCACCTGCATAACCAATTGCTGTGCACGGATAGCTGCGAATAAAGAGAGGAATGGCTACCAGCGCGACCAGCTCTCTCATCAATTCGATCAGGAAAGATGCTCCCCCAAACACGGGGCCAAAAGCGTCTCCCATCAAAATTCCTGCGAGTGAATACCAGCCAAAGCCTGAAGCCATCGCGAGGGCTTGATAGAGAGGAAGGTCCAAAAGTATCGCTGCAATAACGCCACCAAACATACATGTTGCGATCACAACTGCCGCAATGGCCATACCCTGTTTATTTAATAAAATTTGGCGAAGAGTAAGACCACTATTGCGAAGCTGAATACCAATAAAAAATAGGAGCAGGAAGAGTATCCATTCGCTCGCTGTATCCACCCAACTTAAATCGATGGGTAACAGCAGACCAACTACTAGCCCGCCACCAACGACAACAATCAGCTTTACTGACTCTAAAGCCATCGAGGATAGTGGCAGCTTCTTTTGATTCTGATTGGTCTGGAGAGGAATAATCCTATCGATAATAGGCAGCGCTAACAGGTTACAGGTACTTAAACATAAAAAGAAAGTACTCGCATAGAGGAGAATACTCTGTAAGTTGCTACTTAAGTTATCGAGCGCTGCTAGGCTAAGTCCCATCAACGACAAAATGACGTAAATAAGGTAGGACGTTGATTGATTGATCTTCTCCAGTAACGAGGCTCGAGATATAGGAATTAGATACCCCACAACAAGTGGAGCGAAAATAAATAGCATCCCTGAGAACATAAAGCTCTATGATTCCTTTTTTGAGATAATACCAACACACATAAATCAAATTATTTATCGGTTGAAATTAGAGAGATATTTCACCAAATACCAAACGCTGCTCAGCCTTGAGCGAATCGTTTATCGCGAATTAGGTGTGAGAAAACGATAAATTACAAGCCGCTAGCACTTAGCACTGCACGTATTTGGTCATTGAAGTCAGTATCACTCATATTGCTGAGTTCATACAAGACCTCTGCACCTGTTAAGTTGAATTCAACTTCGTGTTCATCAATGCGTTCATCATGATTGCGGAACATCAATAGGTGATGCGCGATTCTTGCAATGTCTAAATAACTTACTTCCGGTCGCGTTTGCTCGTACTTCTCGTTTGAGGAGACCTCTCTAAAGTCATTGTCAAATCCCCAGCGCTCGAGCACCAGTTTGCTTGTTGCTGAACAACGAGTTTGGAAGATTTGCAACGCAATTTCAGGATCTAGGTAATTGCCTCTATCTAAGTAAAGGTGGTACTCGTTAATTAGACAAAACAAACCGATATCGGCTAGCAGACCAACCAGCAATGCTTTTTCTTGCTCCAAGTGCCCATAAGTACCTGGCTCGTGTTTACGAAACGATTGAACCAATATCACCATGACGGCACCGAGTTCTCGGGATACCGCTGCACTTTTCACCAAGATGGCATTACATTCTTTGGTTAAATTTACTGAATGTTTAAGTTGTTCAATCGCTTGTGCGGTAACAATATCACGCACGCGCAGTATACCAAGGCGAGATACCGCGGTGGTTAAGTCGTTGCAGGTAATGTTTCTACGATTGAAAATTACAGAGTTTGCTACTCGCAGAACGACCGCCGCCAAGCCGGGATCTTCTAACAAACAGTTAGCAACATCTGAAATAGTGGTGTGTTCTTCGACACATAACTGCTGAATTTTAAGCACGACATCAGGAATAGGGGGTAATGAAATCTTACCCGTTGAGATGGACTGTTCTACCAGCTGAGCAAACTCGGATTCCAGTGCGTTTATAAGCTTATCTTTATTATTTGGCAGCCAAAAAAATGATAAATGTTCCATTGTGACGCTGTACTTGAGATCTTTCGTACAGTGTACCCTTACAGCGTATTCTTTATCAATTAAATGCGTATCACGTGCTCGTAATTGCCAGCGAGATCATAATGATGGCGTGTTTTGGGCATGCCGTGCGTCAAAAAAATAATCACCACATGAATAATAAGTGTGAAACTAATCACGTATGCTGAATATATACTTTTTTATATGTGACCTATGTCCTAACTTATTTTTCAACGTTAAGTATGATTAAGCAAGTTGGTGAGCACAACTCACAAAAATATCGCCAACAAATCGACATTTATAATTCGCTATAAGCTGCTGTTTATCTGGTGACATCGCTAATCGGGGTAATTTATTCAGATTAAAGAGGTCAATGGACATGACAGACCAAGCTTTTTTTAAATATGTACGCAACTTTAGTGAGTATCAAAAACGTTCTATGTTCGGTGGTATCGGTTTATTCACCGATGATGCTATGTTTTCGCTTGTCAGCAATGATTGCTGCTACTTACGTGGTGGTAATGGATTGGACGAAGTGTTTACTCAACTGAATTGCGAAAAATATAAGCACGTCAAAAAACAGACGACGGCAACCGTAAATTATTATGATGTAACAGATTTGTTTGAATCCGGATATGCAGGACTCGATGAACTGGTACAAAAATCAATTGAATACTCAATTAAGGAACGAAAATATCAAAAGTCTTCTGCCAGTAGACGTTTGAGAGATCTGCCAAATATGCAGTTAACTCTTGAGCGAATGGTCAAGAAAGCAGGTGTTGATGACGTAGAAACCTTTTTAGAACTTGGACCTGTAAAAGTCTTCAACAAAGTTAAAGTGGCTTATGGCAATGACGTTGATGTTAAGTTGCTTTGGAAATTCGCTGGTGCCACTGACGGTGTTCATTGGAAACTGATTCAAGAGCCGCGTAAAAAGCAGTTACTGGCGCTGTGTGAGTAAGCAAGCTGAACGCACGATGATTGACTCGTTTTGATGGAGTTAGCGGGTCGTAAAGGCAAGTGTTGAAAGCGGAAAAAGGACATTGAAGTTTTTGACCACTTCATTGAGTTAGTCATTAGATTAGACAAAAAACCGAGGCATGGGCCTCGGTTTTTGTTTTTTAATTTGCTCTTTTCTTAAAGCACAAATCTTAAAACTTAAAACGCGTGGTGAACATTACCTGATCACCATAAAAGTCGTTGATACGCGCTTCAGCGCCTAGAGAGAAAAGCTCAGTTGAGTGGAAACGAGCGTATGCTGCACCGGTCCAGTCGTCATCGTTATCAATAGAAACGTAGCCGACTTTGCCGCCTACTTCTAATTGAGGACCTAACCATTGACGAACACCTAAGTTCAGTTCCATACCTACGTCAGTGCTGCTATCGCTTGAAGGTTGTACAACGCGCATTAGCATTTCACCTGTAAGGTCAGCCCAGTTGTTTAGTGGCGAATGAAAGCCAAAACCAGCGGCTGAGTCAAAATCACTTTCAAACTCAGAGTCGATACGAGCAATAACATGTGCGTTAGGGTGAATTGATTTGCTGAATCCAGCACCAAATGTCACAGGACTTGCGCCAATACGTGCTTCGAAATAGTCGTAGCTAAAGTTGCTCATAGTTGCTGGCGCATTGCGGTCGTTTGCGGCTAGGGCATGGCTTGATGCCACTAGTAAGGCAGCGGCTAATAGTGTTTTACGCATAACTAACGATAAACCTTGTTCATTATTTCCATGGATTCAAGCAACCACTTGAACCGTAATCTGATTTGTTCGACATCATAATAAAAAGGAAGGTCCACGACCAACAAAAATGTGTCGATGTTTTGTCAATTAACTTAATAGTTAGTTGGTTTAAGCAAAAACTACGCCATATACATAACTTCTAAGAGCATCAATCGGATAAATAGTGATGCTTTTCCATACTCGCGCTATTGCGCGAAATAACGTGGATCAGCTGGCTTTGGTGACATTCAAGCTAGAGCCACGCATATTACTCGCCGAAGCTTGCTCTGCGTTCAGCCATGGCATTGAGGATCGCCTCAGAATCAAGGACTTGAGTCCAAGATAATAAGTTATCATCATTTGCAATCATAAAAGCAGTAAGCTGAGACACGATTGCTTTTCTCAACTCTTCACCTCTCCATGGTTTGGCTATGTAATAGTCCAGACTTGCGTTATTGACGGCCTCAACGGTGTCTTCTAAGCCGGCTTGTCCTGTAAGTAAGACTTTGCGGGCCGCTTTTGTGTCACCATTTTGACTGAGTTCGATTAAGAAGCTAATCCCAGTTTGCTCCGGCATAATGTGGTCGCATAAAATGAGCGCAAGCTGAACTTCCTCTTCCGCCATCTCCTCGATCACTTGCCTTGCTTCAGTGACTGATTCCGCTCCCTCGACAATAAAATGTTCCTCAAAGGGAGCGAGATCCTGGAGTACGCTATCCAAGACTTCTCGTTCGTCATCGACACATAAAATTAAATACTTGGTCATATTTCATCTCCTTTTTCGATGACTGGTAACCAGACTGTCATTCGTGTGAACTTGTCGAGTTCTGATTCGACGTCAATCCATCCCTTATGTGCTGTCACGATTTGCTGGCAGATGGACAGCCCAATGCCTAAACCAAAGTTGCCTTCTTTTTTCGTCGTGAAGTTGAGCTCGAAAATGGCTTCTCTTTGCGATTCAGGAATGCCACACCCATTATCTTCAAACGAGATAACGGCGTAATGTGTATGATCTTTTTCTGTAAGACGTGTTTGTATTTTTAAAACGCCTTTTTCCGGAAATGCATCAATGGCGTTAGAGACCAAATTCGTCCATACCTGTTGGAGTGCGATTGGTTGACAAAGGATGGGAGGTAAATCCGCATAATCAGTGGAAACCTGATGCATTTTTAGTTTGTTTTCGAAGATCACCAAGGTGTCTTCAATACCTTCATGAATATCAGCATAGTGCTGGATCTCATCATCTGAGCGTGCGTAACCTTTAAGGCTTTTCACCATATCTGCAATTCGCGCAGCACAGACGTTAATTGAGCGAAGAGTAGAACCAGCTTTGTGGTATTGCTCAAGAGTATCGAGAACATGAGAAGATACTTGCTGTTTTTTCGTTAGTTGAGTGAGTAACTCGTGATCTGACTCTAGCCCAAGGTTCACCACTTTCTTTGCCAATGTTCGGTCTGGAAGGGCATGATTAAGTGCTTTAACGCGTGATCTGAGCTCTGCGGTTGAAGCGGGTTTTGCGGTTTGAGCTTTGCTCAGCAACTCAATGCCTTTGGTTTGTATATCGGAACTGGGTACTTCGTTAAGTAATCTTTCTAGCGTATGCGTTAAATTCTCTACGCCCCTCAATATCGCTGCTATCGGATTATTTAGTTCATGCGCCACGCCCGCAACCAACTGGCCGAGCATCGCCATTTTTTCTCTCTCAATGAGTTGCTGGTGGGCAGACTCCAGCGATTCGAGCGTTTTTTGAAGTTGCAGCTTGGTGTTGATGCTTCTTTGTAATCGGCGGTTGAAGTGGCGTAAAAGCAAGTTTGTAAAAAGAGGCAGCAAGTTTGAGTCGCTTTGCATCACTTTATTGAATACGTTGCGATCGAGTTTGATGACCTCTGTCTTTGTCAGCGTTAGGGCTGTCGAGAAAGAACATTCTCCAGTAACAAACGACATGCCTCCGACAATATTACCTTTGTTATGGCGTACAACCTCTCGCTGCATGCCTTGCTCATCGCGCTTGTACAGAGCCACTTCACCATCGGTGATAAACCACAAGAAGCTATTTGGCTCGCCTTCTACGGTTAATAGGTGTTCAGTTGAATAGGTGCGGCAGGCTCTTGTTTCGTCATTATCTTTGAAAAATTGCTGGAGAGCGGAGATCACTTGCTCGGCTAACTCAGCATCAGACATCGAGTGGTAGTCGTGTAAAAAGCCCGCTTGATAATGGCTCATCTGATTATTGATGTGCGCTCGCAACAAGCTGTGATGATCCAATATCTGACTGTAACTTAGCAGGTCTTCTTTGCCATTTCGCAATATAAATTGGGTCAGCTCTTTTTGCACTGTGTTAAATAAGACGTGATCTGGCAAAGGTTTAGTGAGGCAGTGGTCGAGCCTGCCCTCATTAACGGCAGTGAGAATTGCCTCTATATCAGACGAGCAGCTAATAAGAATTTTTCTTGCTTGCTCGGTATGCGGCATCCGGTCTAAACCAATAAGAAAATCCACGCCATTAAAATGAGCGTGATGGCTCGCTATAACTAAAGCAACAGTCTGCTCTCTTTCTTCCAGATACTCTAAAGCGCTTTGAGCCTCTTCTATCGATTCGACAGAAAAGATATCAAATTTACTTGAGAAGGCAGACAGCTCCAATCGAAATTGTTCAGCACTGATTGGGTTGTTGTCGAGACACAACACAGCATAACGATTCACAGATGTTTTAGCTCCGGTTAAAACTTCGCCACGTAAACTTTAACAATAAAAGGACATGATGAGTGGGAGCCAAGTATGATTCCTGATTAATGGACTAGAATAAGCATCAATAGTCTGATTTGTCTCAATGTTTTCTCCGCAGGTGGTTTGGGGTAGACTGACCGAAAATACCTAATAAGTGACGTTATGCAAAATACTTAAAAAAATCGGCGCCATTGGTGGTGCTATCTCATTAGCGCTGTGTTGGCCATTGGCTGTCGGACAAATTGGTCAGTCCATCATTGAAGATGGTATTACCAATATGAATGATGAAATGATTAAAGGCGAAGTGGTCGAGTATCAACGTGGCTATTTGTCTTCAGTCGTGCTGACTCGTTATTCAGTTGTTGATCCTGAGCTTAAAACGCAGCTAGAGCGTGATGGTATGCCAACGACGTTTGACGTAACCAGTGATGTAAGCCACGGTCTAACAAGCCTAACAGCAGATTCAAAATTGGTGGACAATGACTTTTTGCCTCTCACGATGCATAGTCAGACTCAACTAAATGGCAATACGGCATTCACCCTTGACCTAGACAGTTGGCATTATCGTAACGAAGCGCAAGGTGTTTCTGTTTCTACAAGCCCTGCAAAAGTGACAGGGGATGTGACGGTATTGGGTGATCTCAATTACCAAGTTTCTGTTCCTTCTGTTCAAGTGGATTTTGAAAACGGTGAAGAGCTTCATCTGAATGCATTGACAGGTCAGGGTAAAGGTAAGCAAGCAAAAGGCTATTGGCTGGGTGAGCAATCTTTTTCTCTAGAGAAGCTGGATGTGGTTGATTCGAACTTAACGCCTGTCTTTTTGATTGAGAATGCAAGTTACCGCGGCAACACTACGATGAATGAGTCTGGTGATAAGCTGAACAGTCAGCTGAACCTAGATGCTAAGAAACTGCGTTTAACTGATGGTACGGATGTCGATAACTTTAAGTTGGATTTCTCAATTGCAGATGTGGATAGCCAGTCATTTGACCAAATTATGTCTATCTATCAAAGCTCTCCAATGTTAGACGAGCAGGAAATTGCGAGCTTATTGCCGCATGTTGACACGCTGTTTAGCAAAGGTTTTGATTTATCCGTGAATGAGCTTTCACTTGCATTTGGTGACGGTAAGTTTCATAACGAGTGGCAATTGTCCATTCCTGAAGGTACTGACCACATTACTCAAGACCCAATGAAGTTGATGACGGCGACTACTGGTGAGCTCAGCACTTACTTCTCTGACGAATTAGTGACGCACTACCCATTTATTCAAGAAGGAATCGATGAGCTGCTCATCATGGAGTTGATCGAGAAAGTCGAGGGCGGTTATCAACTCAAAGCAGAAATCGGTGAAGGCAAATTGAAGTTCGAAAATGGCCATGAGTTCCCATTGGTGGCGCTACTTATGCCTGCCTTGATGCAACAACAGTAGCCAAGTATTGTTGCGGAATTAATCCAATTTAACGCTTAGTATTTAAAAAGAGGTCGTAAGACCTCTTTTCTTGTTTTTATTCGCTGCGAAAACGTGATATTAATTTCGTAATATTTACATAGCAGGAGCAATGAGCATCATGGAACAAAATACGGACAACGTATTTAACTTCAGTGCAGGGCCAGCAGGTCTGCCTAAAGCAGTTATGCAGCAAGCACAACAGGAACTAATCGATTGGCAAGGCCTTGGTACTTCGGTCATGGAAATCAGCCACCGAAGCAAAGAGTTCATCAAAGTTGCAGAAGAAGCCGAGCAAGATTTACGTGATCTTCTGAATATTCCGGACAACTATAAAGTGCTGTTCTGCCAAGGTGGTGCTCGTGCTCAATTTGCTGCTGTTCCTCTAAACTTACTTGGTGATGCCGAGACGGCAACTTACATCGACGGCGGTTATTGGGCTGAAAGTGCGGTAGCTGAAGCGAAGAAATACTGCGAACCAGACGTATTTGATGCAAAAACAGAAATCAACGGAAAAGTAGCCGTTCTACCTGCAAACGAATGGAAAATTGCTCCAGAAGCGGCTTACGTGCATTTCTGTCCAAATGAAACCATTGACGGTATCGAGATTAACGATCTTCCTGTCACCGACAAACCAATCGTTGCTGACATGTCTTCGACGATTCTTTCTCGTGAGATTGATGTATCGAAATACGGTGTGATTTATGCGGGCGCTCAAGAAAAACATTGGTCCTTCAGGCATTGCTATCGCTATCGTGCGCGACGACTTGTTAGGTATGGCGAAGCAGGTACTGCCAAGTATCTTGGATTACACTGTTCTGGCTGAGAAAGAATCAATGTTCAACACGCCACCAACCTTTGCATGGTACCTGTCTGGTCTTGTTTTCAAATGGTTGAAGGCGCAGGGTGGGGTAAAAGTGATCGAGCAAGTGAACCGCGCTAAAGCCGCACTACTGTATGATTACATCGATCAGTCTGATTTCTACCGTAATGGCGTGCACTCAGCAAACCGTTCTTTGATGAATGTGCCATTCCAACTTGCGAAACCTGAACTGGATGCGACCTTCCTTGAACTAGCCGATGCCAAAGGGCTGAAATCACTAAAAGGGCACCGAGCCGTTGGTGGTATGCGAGCTTCCATTTATAACGCCATGCCGCTAGAAGGTGTACAAGCGTTAGTCGATTTTATGCAAGAGTTTGAGAAAAACTACGCATAAAATCAAATTCACTGTTATTCATGAAAGCGTCGCAATTGCGGCGCTTTTGTTTATCTCAACTCACATCACTCCAGGAAGGTAAAATGACCAAGGCGAATATTGAAGCGCTGATCAAGCAGTTCCCACTCTTGGCGCCACTTATCGATCTTAAGGAGGTTTGCTGGTTTAACCCAAACATAACCTCTTTAGCAGAAGGTTTGCCCTATGTGAGGCTAGATGAGAAAGATATTCAAGCTGCGAGTGAACGGCTAGCACGATTTGCGCCTTATTTGATGAAAGCATTTCCCGAAACGGAAGCTTCGTATGGCATCATTGAGTCTTCTGTGGTGGATGTTCCCAAGATGAAAGTGCGTTTGGAGCAGCAATACGACACGCCAATATTGGGTCGTTTAATGCTTAAAAAGGACAGCCATCTGTCAATTTCTGGTTCTATCAAAGCGAGAGGTGGCATTTATGAAGTGCTCACCCATGCAGAAAAGTTGGCGTTTGAAGCTGGCTTACTCTGCGAAACCGATGATTACAGCAAATTGTTCAGCAATGAGTTTCGGCAGTTTTTTAAGCAGTACAGTATTGCGGTTGGGTCAACGGGTAACCTCGGTATGTCCATTGGCATCATGAGTGCAAAGCTTGGTTTTTCAGTCTCGGTTCACATGTCTTCTGATGCGCGGGAGTGGAAGAAAAATAAGCTCCGATCACATGGCGTCAAAGTGGTGGAGTACCAGCAAGACTATGGTGTTGCCGTTGAGCAAGGTCGTAAAGAAGCTGAGCAAGACCCTAACTGCTTCTTTATTGATGATGAAAACTCGCAGACGTTGTTTCTAGGTTACTCTGTTGCGGGTGAGCGTCTAAAGCAGCAGTTTGATGACTTGGGAATCGTGGTTGATGAGCATCATCCGCTCTTTGTTTATCTACCCTGTGGTGTTGGCGGTGGGCCTGGTGGCGTGGCATTTGGTTTGAAAGTCGCGTTTGGTGATCATGTTCATTGTATTTTCGCAGAGCCAACGCACTCTCCGTGCATGTTGTTGGGCGTGCATACCGGCTTGCATGACGAGATTGCGGTACAAGATTTGGGTATCGACAACATAACTGCCGCTGATGGTTTGGCAGTAGGGCGTGCGTCGGGATTTGTCGGTAGAGCAATGGAAAGGCTAATTGATGGCTTTTACACCATTGATGATGCTCGTATGTATCACCACTTGGGTGAGTTAAGTGAACTAGAAGGCATTAATCTAGAGCCTTCTGCATTAGCCGGTATGGTTGGTGCAGTGCACGTCTCGAATAACCATGCTTATCAGTCTCAAATGCAGTTTGACGAAGAAAAACTCAGAAACGCCACGCATCTTGTTTGGGCTACAGGTGGAGGGATGGTTCCGGAAGATGAAATGGCGGCTTATCTCAAAAAATCAGGTCGGTAAATGAGCTCTGTATACGTACTTAACTAGGCAATTAACAATACAGGAATAACAAAGGGCTCATCGTTTGATGAGCCCTTCTCGTCACTGAATATCGAATTATAGAGACTGTAATAGCTGGTAGTAACGACCTTTCTGAGCGAGTAGCGTTGGATGGTCGCCTTGTTCGATGATCTCACCTTGTTCCATCAAACAGATGCTATCCATACTTTCTAGCTCTATCAGTCGGTGTGTAATGAATACTACTGTCTTATTAGCAAAGTGTTCATTGAAAAGCGCCATCACTTTTTGTTCCGTACGCTTATCGAGGCCTTCAGTCGGTTCATCTAAGAGTAGGATTGGGGCATCACGTAGCAATGCGCGAGCGATACCGATTCGGCGTTTCTCACCACCAGATAACTGACGACCACCGTCGCCTAACCAAGCATCTAACCCTGGAGCCTCAAGAAGGCCACCAAGTTCGACTTTTTGAAGAATCTCAGACAGTCGCTCATCACTTGCTTCTGGAGCGGCCATAAGTAAGTTGTCACGCAGTGTTCCATTCAGTACATCAACGCGTTGACTTACCACTGTCATTGCTTCTCGCAGGTCAGACTCGCTCCAATCTTGCAGCTTTGTACCACCGATTCGAACTTCACCTTGGTTTACATCCCAGTAGCGACAAAGAAGCTGAATCAGTGTTGATTTACCTGAACCTGTTTGACCTACAATCGCTGTTTTAGTGCCCAACGGTAGTGAGAGTGACAAGTCTTTCAGCACCTTTTGCTGACCGTCAGGGTAAGTGAAGTCAATGTTGTCGAATTCAATGTCTAACGTTGTGTCTTTATATTTTGATTGCTCAGGGAAGACAACGTCAGGTTCAGCCAAAATTACTTCATTTAAACGACGAGCAGAAGTCAACGTTTGACCCAGGTACTGGAACGCGCCCGCAATAGGCATCAAAATTTCAAAACTTGCCATCGTTGCAAATGCAAACAACGCAATCCAAGGATCAGGAGCACGACCTCCTACGCCGTCTGCAGCAAACCAAAGCATCACAACCAGTGTAAGACCGTTCACAAGCATAAGCAGGCCTGAAGCCATGCCCGTTAAATTCGCGTTCACAAACTGATTAGACAACAGCTGCTTTTGCTTCTCTAGAATGAGATAGCGATAACGCTCTTCTGCTCCAAAGATACTCAGTTCGCTGTAGCCTTGAAGCCAGTCCAGAGTCGCCACTCGCAATTGCGCTTTATGATGAGTGAGATTCTCGCCATTACTTTTACCAAGTTTATAGAACAACACTGGCCATACAAACAACATGACGGTAAGAATCGAGCCAAGCAGCAGCGCGAGATGCCAATCAAAGAACGCCAGGACAGCCGTTAAACTCAATATGCCAAAAATGCCAATCACGACAGGGCTGATAAGTCGAAGATAAACGTGATCCATCGCGTCAACGTCCGCCACTAGGCGGTTGAGCAGATCAGCATCACGCATTGTAGAGACACGACCCGGAATCAGTGGTGCAAGTTTCTTAAAGAAGAAGATACGTAGATCGGTAAGTAACTTGAACGTCGCATTGTGGCTGACGACACGTTCTCCCCATCGACCTGCGGTTCGAGCCATTGCAGCGCCGCGTACCCCGGCACCTGGTAACATGTAGTTGAAGGTCTCACGAGCAACCGTCAAGCCTGCCACCGCTGCGGCTGAAATAAACCAACCCGATAGCGTTAATAAGCCAATAGATGCAGCTAAGGTCAGAAATGCCAATAGCATACCTAGAGAAAGACCAAACCAATGTTTCTTATAGAGTTTTAGATAAGGGAGTAAATCACGCATCTAAGTTCCCCTTGTCTGTTTCACGTTGTGCGAGGTTCGCTTCCAACATGTCTTTAAATAAGCCATCTTCTGTCGACAGTGTGTCGTAATCACCACGTTGAACAATCTGGCCGTCCTGCATAACAAGAATTTGCGATACGCTTTGTAAAGGCGCCAACTGGTGAGTAATCATCAAATTCGTTGTGGCATGTGCGTACTTGTTAATGCCTTCCATGACGAGTTTTTCACTACGAGCATCTAAGCTTGCGGTCGGTTCATCTAATAACCAAAAACGACCATTTTGTAGCATAGCGCGAGCCAACGCTAAACGCTGGGCTTGGCCGACGGATAAACCACCAGAGCGGTCAGATATCGGGTAATCCAACCCATGCATTTCAACAAATTCAGCAGCATGAGAGTCATTCAAAACAGAATGAACGTCTGCATCTTGAATGTTGTGTTTGCCTAACGTGACGTTATCTCGAATGCTGCCATGTAATAGCATTGGGTTTTGACCAATCCAGCTTACGGCCTCTCGCCATGTGGCTAGATCCAGTTGTGACAATTCACAACCATTAATCTTCAAGCTACCTTGATAAGGCATGAAACCGAGGATGGTGTTTACCAAGCTTGTTTTACCTGCGCCACTTGGTCCAACTAAAGCCGTACTTTTGTTGGCTTCAAGAGAGAAGGATAGGGGACCTGCGAGCTGCTGACCTTCCGGACTAAAAATGGTTAACTGGTCCGCTTCAATATAGATAGGGCTGTTTTTATCTAACGCTTGGGTACCATCTTTGATTTGATCGACTTCCAAATCTAGAAACTCGACAATGCTTTCTGCTGCGCCAACCGCTTGCTGTTTCGCATGGTAGAACGTGCCCAAATCACGTAATGGCTGATAAAACTCTGGCGCAAGAATCAGAATGAACAAGCCAGCAAACAGCGTAACACCTGTGCCGTAGTAGCCGAAATCGAGCTCTCCGATATAACTAAAGCCAAAGTAGACGGCGGTAATTGCGATAGAAATGGAAGTGAAAAACTCTAAAACCGCAGAAGATAGAAACGCGATCTTCAGAACGTCCATGGTACGAGTACGAAAGACTTCCGAAGCACCCTTCAGAGTTTCAGTTTCAGATTTTGTTCTATCGAATAAGCGAATGGTCGTCATTGCTTGCAAGCGGTCATAAAAGTGACCGGACAAACGCTGCATCGCTTTAAAGTTTTTACGGTTTGCTTCTGCGGCTTTCATCCCAACCAGTGCCATGAAAATAGGCACTAGTGGTGCTGTGACGAGGAAGATCAAGCCTGCCGCCCAGTTTACTGGGAATACGACAACCAAAATAATGAAAGGCACTAATACCGATAATGACATCTGAGGCAAGTAGCGAGAGAAGAAATCTTGCATATCTTCTACCTGCTCTAAGATGAGCGTCGCCCAGCTGCCGGCAGGTTTGCCTTTGATGTAAGCGGGCCCAAGTTTATGAACTTTATCTAAAATGAGTTGGCGAATATAAACTCGAATTTGCTCACCGCAACGGTAACCGGCAAGCTCTCGACCCCAGGTACAAGCAGCTCGACCGATAACCGTGCCACCAAGCCCAACAAAATGCCAAATGAGGTCGGCTTTGTCGACTTGGTCAATGATTAACTGGTGCAGAATGGAGGCGAGCAGGGCTGCTTGAGCCAATAAAAACACGCTTGAAAGTACGCCTAGGCCTATCGCAATCATAAGCCAGCGCTTGGCTAACTTACTTTGTTGCTTAAGCCACTTATTCAAGCTGCTTTGCTTTTTCTTATCCATCGTGAAGGCTTAATGATAATTGTTTTAATGAGGCGGTAGTATACAAAAGAAAACCCAGCGGGAATACCGCTGGGCTTTAAGGATATGACACAAATGTGAAAAGTTATTTGTCACCAAGTGAGTCTAAGAAACGCTCAGCATCTAATGCCGCCATACAACCTGTACCTGCAGATGTGATAGCTTGACGGTAGTTATGGTCCATAACGTCGCCTGCTGCAAATACACCTTCAATGCTAGTTTGTGTCGCGTTGCCTTCTAGGCCAGACTTAACGATGATGTAGCCATCTTTCATGTCTACTTGGCCTTCAAAGATTTGTGTGTTTGGCTGGTGGCCGATCGCAATAAACGCACCCATCACTTCAAGGTCTTCAGTCGCACCTGTGTTGACGTCTTTAATACGAACGCCAGTTACGCCCATGTCGTCGCCAAGTACTTCATCGAGAGTTCGATCGGTATGAAGAACGATATTACCGCTTTCAACTTTATCCATCAGACGTTTCACAAGGATCTTCTCTGCACGGAATGAATCGCGGCGGTGGATCAGGTGAACTTCTGACGCAATGTTAGATAGGTAAAGTGCTTCCTCAACAGCAGTGTTACCACCGCCCACAACTGCAACTTTCTGATTACGGTAGAAGAAACCGTCACAGGTTGCACAAGCAGAAACGCCGCGACCTTTAAATGCTTCTTCAGACTCAAGGCCAAGGTATTTTGCTGATGCACCCGTAGAAATAATCAATGCGTCACATGTGTACTCGCCAGAATCGCCTTTTAAACGAAATGGGCGTTGTGATAGTTCTACTTCGTTGATGTGATCAAACACGATCTCAGTTTCGAAACGCTCGGCGTGCTCTTTCATGCGATCCATCAATGCAGGACCTGTCAGACCTTCAGCGTCGCCGGGCCAGTTTTCAACTTCAGTAGTGGTGGTTAGCTGACCACCTTGTTGCATTCCCGTCACAAGCACAGGGTTTAGGTTGGCACGCGCTGCGTAGACGGCAGCTGTGTATCCTGCTGGACCAGAACCAAGAATTAATAGTTTACAATGTTTTACGTCGCTCATTATGGCTCCAAAAAGGGCTGAACATTTCCCTCGATTGTATGGAAATTCTTAGTGCTTTAAAAGCATAAACAACGATTGTGATCGAATAATTGGTTATAGATTAGAACCCACTAAAGATTGATAAAGAACGTTGACTTCTAGCATAAAATTCTATTCGTAGTAGAGAAGTCTAGTTTCAAATATCGCCAAAGCGCAAAACTGAAATATGGTTCTGCATTTTTGCTTTGGATTGGTTTGTTGTGTTGTTTTTGTTGTTTTGTTGAAGCTATCAACGTTAAAAGCTGGCAATTACAGAATATTTGCGTAACCTAGTGTGTAAATTAAATGTTAATTAATGTGCCTCATTAAAGGAGACAATGATGTTACATTCACGTGAGAATACTCTGCATTTAACACAGCTCAGCATGGCAGCAATTGAGCAGCTTTCCCCATCGTTTGAAGAACTGCCTCGTACCGAGCATGCAGATGGTCAGTATCGACTAAGACGTTATTCTGTGGTTGGTTTTGATAATGGCAAAGTCATTGACTTAAACAAAAACAGCTTTGTTCAATCGTCTGATATCAACCGATTCCAAGGTGATGTTGTAAGACAATTTGAGCCGATTGAGAAGGATATTCTCACCAGTGATGGTTTCCGAGAAATGTGCGAATTGTTTGTCAATGCGAATCATCTGCCTAACGGCCAGGAAATAGAAATTCACCAAATCCGAATCACAGCGCTAGAAGAAGAAACTCAAGTGGCACCTGAAGGTGTGCACCAAGACGGTTTTGATCACATTGCAATGGTTGGCGTAGGACGCCATAACATCATTGGTGGTGACATCATGCTGTACAGTAGTCATAACCAAGCCCCATTTTTCCGTAAGGTGTTAGAAACGGGGGAGGTTGCAATATTGGCAGACAGTAAACTGTGGCACAACGCGTGCCCAATCCGTTCTGTCATTGATGATGAAGCGGGTCATATGGATGTGTTTGTACTCACGGCTACGGATAAGCGCAATGAACTTCAATCTTAATCTGATCAGAGAGCAGTTTCCGGCACTCGCTCAATACCATAACGACAAACCTGTGACGTTTTTTGATGGTCCTGGCGGGTCACAGGTACCTCAATCAGTGCTAGATAGCATGGTGGGGTATTTAGGTCGTTTCAACGCCAACTTAGGCGGGCATTATTTTTCTAGCCAAAAGACGGTTGACGTGATGCAAAACGCACGCGAGTCAGCGCAAGCTCTGCTTAACGCGCCGTCATCTGGCAATATCGTCTTCGGTGCGAACATGACATCGTTAACCTTTCAGCTTAGTCGTGCGATTAGCCGAGATTGGCAAGAGGGAGATGAGATCATTGTTTCTGCTTTGGACCACTATTCGAATGTGTCTAGCTGGCAGCAAGCGGCAGAAGATAAAGGCGTTACGGTTCATCAGGTTCGTATCAACGAAGATGATTGTATGTTGGACTTGGAGCATTTAAGCAGTCTTCTTTCTGATAAAACGCGCCTTGTAGCGGTGACCTATGCATCGAATACGACTGGTTCTATCGTGGATGTGCAGCGAGTAGTAAGCATGGCGCACAACGTTGGGGCACAAGTTTATGTGGATGCCGTTCATTATGCGCCGCATCATTTGGTTGATGTTCAAGCGTTAGGCTGTGACTTTTTAGCTTGCTCAGCTTACAAGTTTTTCGGCCCGCACGTTGGTATTGCTTACATAGCCGATCAGTGGCTGCACAGTATTCGTCCGTACAAAGTCGAGCCTGCTACCAATATTGGCCCAGGCCGATTTGAAACGGGGACGCAAAGTTTTGAAGGTCTTGCTGGTGTCGTTGCTGCGGTTGAGTATCTGGCTCAATTTGGTGAAGCCAGTTTACCCCTTCGTCAACGATTGGAGCAAAGTTACCAATTGTATGAACAACATGAGCAACGCTTGAGTGAGCGATTCTTACAGCGTCTGAGTGCACTAGATGGTGTCAATCTATTTGGCATTGCGAAAGAAGATAGCCAGCTCCGCACACCAACTTTTGCGCTAACATTCGACCGATATTCTCCAGAGTTTATCGCGAAAACGCTGGGTGAACACAACATCTGTGTTTGGAACGGCCACTTTTATGCGCTGGGCTTAGTTCGTCAACTTGGTCTAGAAGAGTCGGGTGGTGTGGTACGAATTGGTTGCATGCATTACAACACAATAGAAGAAGTCGACATGTTGTTCGATGTACTAGAAAACATCCTTGATGCGTAACTGATCATATCTTCCTGATAGAAAAACAAAAGCTCGAGTCAAACTCGAGCTTTTTCGTTTTTATTTCAATAAACCAGCTACATACGAAACTAGGTGCTTACTTCCACTTCATAGGAAGTGAATTTTCTTACGTTGATCACGCCAGTGTCAAAAATGAGGTATTGACCTTTGATGCCTTGCAAAGTGCCAGTAACAACCGGGTTTTTATCGAAATTATGCGAGGTGATCTTAGTTGGGTGCTGTTGCACCGGATAGCTAAGGTCGGTAATGCTTTCGCTTAATATTTCAATTGCATCTTCACCGAATTGCTGTTTTATCTCAGCAATCTTGTCTTCGACTAAAGGTAATAGCTCAGCAAAACGATCTTGCAGTGCCATTGGTTCACCATCGCCTTTCAGCAGTGTGCGCCAATTGGTTTTATCTGCGATGTGTTTCGCCAGTTCAACTTCAATTAATCCGGAGATATGTCGAGTTTTTACCTTAAAAATTGGCAAACCCTGAGTCGCACCTTGATCAATCCAACGAGTTGGGATTTGCGTATGACGAGTGATACCAACTTTTAAGCTGGATGTATTGGATAGGTAGACAAAGTGATCCACCATGCAGTTCTCTTCGCCCCATTGTGGCTCGCGACAAGTCCCTTGGTCGTAGTGGCAAGTCTCTGGCTTCATGATGCACATATCGCAGCTTGCTAGCTTTTTCATACAGACAAAACAATGGCCTTGCGAATAACTCTTTTTCGTTTTCTTACCACATGAGCAACAAAAAATATTGCCCGTGTGAGTCAGTGTGAGCGTTTTACCCAGAAACGGCGATAGATCAATTTCTTCCTCACCAACAGGTAGACGGTAACTGACAGCACCGTCCAGAGATGCACGCATTTTATTTAGCGTACCAGTTGCAATTAATGACATGACATTACTCATTATTGTGTTTTTGCACAGTATATCCGAAGTGGTGATGAGATGCAGGGTTGACAGGCACATTAAAGCGAAATGTATCGCTCTGAAATGTTATGCACTGGCCTTCATGGGTTAGGAAATACGGCTGTGAAATGCTTCGCAAATAACAAGTGAACCGCATTTTTGAGAGATTTAAAAACGTGATAACGGTTCAAAACACGTTACCATGTATCGAAAGTAAGAACGAAGACTAAAAGTAATTTTGTTTCTTGATAAATGACTTTGTTTGAAGTTCGAAAAATCATTGAGTACATTGTGTTGTATATAAGCTGAGCAGGTCACTCGCCCATGAAGTGGATCCATAAATTTATCTTTGCCCTCTCTATTTGCACTATTAGTTTGGTTGCGCTTTATAGTGTTCTTGGCGATACACGAAAGCTGACCATTACACCAGAACATTTCAATATCTATGCGACTAAAGACGCCAGCGAAGGTGGCTTGAGTGAGGCTGATATTATTTACGATAAGCAAAGCCTAGTTCTCAGCTGTGACTTAAAGCAAAGCTCGTATGCTTGGCCTTATTGCGGAATCTCTGTTTATACCGACTCCACAACGCCAACACAGGGGATTGATCTTTCCAACTACCATACGATTCGATTGAAAGTGAGATATGAAGAGGCGGGGGTGGGGCCCAATCCGAGCCATGATTTGCGTTTATATCTGCGCAACTATAACCCTGAGTATTCCAAACCAGACGACGAGTACACGATTAAATACAATGGCATGCAGTTTTCTCCGTCCGGTTCAAACGACATCATCGAAATTCCGATTAAAAATTTACAGGTGATGACGTGGTGGTTAGTAGACAACAAAGTCGCAATTGAACACTCAGCACCTGAATTTTCAAACATCACACGTATTGATATAGCGACCGGATCTGGTGCGGCACTTGGCGAGCACAAAATTGTGATTGATAAAATTGAGTTTGAAGGCGCTTACCTTGCACAAGAAACGTTACTGTATGCGCTCTTACTCTCTTGGATGGCGCTTGGACTGGCATTTTCGCTGCACGAATTACGAAAAAATCGAGTCGCTTATGAAAAAGCGAAAAAACGTCATCGTCATTTAGAGAAGGTGAATGGTACGTTGCGAGCTCAAAACTATGAGTTTGCAGAGTTGGCGCATCGCGATGCGTTGACGGGAGCGATGAACCGTCACGCAGTTCAGCACTGGCTTGAGCAGCAATCACGCCAAGTTCGCTGGGGGCATAGTACATTCAGTATCCTTTATATGGATTTGGATAAATTTAAGAAGGTGAATGACAAATTTGGGCACCAAATGGGGGATGACATATTGCGCGAATTTGTCATGGTGGTGGCAAGTTCCATCTACCCAGATGACCGACTTGTTCGTTGGGGGGGAGAAGAGTTTGTTGTATTTTGCCCTGACACCAATATTGAGCAAGCTGTGAAGAAGTCGGAAATGATTCGCAAAAATGTGGAGAGTCATTTGTGGGTACACGGTGAATCATTAACATGCAGTATTGGCGTCGCCCAAATGCAAAATGAACGTGTCTCAGAAACCATGGCGAGAGCAGATGAAGTGCTCTATCAAGCGAAGCGCAATGGTCGTAACCGGGTCGAGGTTCATTATGGTTTGCTTGCCTGCGAAAAGAAGCAAGCCTAACTATTCGTCACTCAAAGGAATAAAAAAAGGTGGCCAACTGGCCACCAAGAGGGAAACTGCTGAACACCACTTAGGGGGAAGTTTGGGTCATCGATATGATTACCGTGAGCAGCAGTGTAGTGCTAATCGAACTTGCTATTTTTTACCAGAACAACCAAGCGAAAAGCGTTAGTGCAGCAATACAGGCAATGTTTAAGACGAAGCCAATTCGCATCATTTCTTTTTGCTTGATATGACCCGTACCGAACACAATCGCATTTGGAGGCGTCGCAACTGGTAACATAAATGCACAAGAAGCGGCGACGGCAATCAATGCAGAGAGAATGACCGGAGACATGCCTAAGGCCTCTGCGATGGTTGCAAATACAGGGACCAGCAGTGCAGCACTAGCGGTGTTACTTGCAAACTCAGTCAAGAAGACAACAAAAGCAACCACAGCAAGAATCGTTAGAAGGATACCGGCTTGCTCAAGGAAGCCTGACAAGCTATGAGCCAAAAATACGCTTGTTCCGGTTGCTTTTAGAACGTTGCTCAAACAGATACCACCACCAAATAGGATTAACACACCCCAGTCGGTTGTTTTCTCAATATCTTTCCACTCTACAGCGCGAGAAGCCCCAAGCAGAAGGATCGCACCTATTGCGACAAGGGTATCGAACTTAGCGAAGCCACCTAGCATCGCGTTAATAGGCTTACTGAAAATCCACAACGTGACCGTCAGTAAGAAAATAGCCAGTGTAATCATTTTGCCGTTTGTCCACTCGACAGGCTGATGGTCAAGGTCAAACTTGTGGCTAAGGTCAGGCTTAGTCATGGTGTACAACACGAGAATAGCGATTGGCATTAGTACTAATGAGATAGGCACACCGAGCTTCATCCACTCAGTAAAACTTAGGCCAACTTCAGCTGCTGCAATGGCGTTTGGTGGGCTACCAACCAGCGTTGCAATACCACCAATCGAAGCACTGTAAGCGATGCCGAGCAGAACAAACAAAAAGGTATTGTGATTTTTCTTCGCGTCTAGCTTTGTCATCACACCCAGTACAAGGGGCAGCATCATAGCGGCAGTGGCGGTGTTTGAAATCCACATTGACAGGCCAGCACTCACACCAAATAGCATGAATACAGCGACAGACATTTTGCCTCGTGCGAGTAACAGCACTTTATCAGCAATAGCTTGGTCTAACTTCTGTTTATGCAAAGCTGCAGCAAGTGCAAAACCACCTAAGAATAGAAAGATGATGGAGTTGGAGAAGTTGTTCAGTGCGGTCTGAGTGTTAAACACGCCTAAAAATACCGCAAGTAATGGTATGAGTAGCGCGGTTATGCTGACGTGAATCGCTTCGGTTAGCCAAAGAATAGCAACAAAAACTAAGATGCTCAGGCCGGTTACTACTTGTGGCTCAAAGGGTAGGGTATTAAACAAGATAATGAACAATACGATATTCGCGTTCAAAATCATGCTGTTGCGAGTGAAGAACCAGTTCTTCAATGTCACAGCGAGTGCGGTCATGGGTAGTGCTCCTTTTGCATTGCCTTTTGTCGGTTTTTTTATGGCAAAGTAACTGACTTGTAGTTATTTATTGATTAAATGTTACTTGGAATGCAAAAAAGAGTTTTGCCTGAATCATAGAGCAAATTAGAAAATGTGATGTTGAGAATTGGAAATGGGTAGAAAACTACCCATTTGTTTTATAGAAATGTTATTAGCCTTGTGAGCTGCGTTGTTCCTCTATTCGACGGGAACTTGCAGAGGCTCATTAGAGATTTTTTCAGGCTCTTTTACTGCAACGATAGGCTCTTGAGGACCAAGAAACTTGGGCTGCGTATTAATAATGTAGAGGTCTAAAAAGGCTTTCACACGGGCGAGCAACTCTCGAATACGCATTGATGTTTTTTGTTTGTTTGTCGTAGGTCCTGCTACCGCAAGACACTGCGCATCAATGTTGTAAGCATCGGCAATAAACAGCGCTCGCTCACAATGAAAGCGCTGAGTCACAATCAGAAAGCGCTCCGAAGCAAAAATCTTTTTCGCCCTCACAATCGAATCTAGAGTACGAAAGCCAGCATAATCAAGGTGAATCACTTCCTCAGGCACGCCGGCTTTAAGTAAGTCGCGTTTCATCGTCCACGGTTCGTTGTAGGAGCGATGGGCGTTATCGCCACTCAATAAAAACTGTTTTACTTTACCTTGGTTGTAAAGCTCAATCGCCGCATTAATGCGATGAGTGTAGTAAGTGTTGAGGATCTTACCGATGTATTTACTGGTACCGAGAACCACAGCAACCTCATGTTGAGGTATTTGTTCGTATTCAGTGAAAATGCTTTCTTTGGCTTGTAAAACCACCCACCGGTCGATGGCAATAACAGAAACAAGCAGACTAAGTACAGAGATCGACAAAATCAAAGCAAGTCGCTTCCAGGAAAATTTCAGCTTCCACTTTGATCTTATGCGAGAAAACAACAAAACGTTTTATATCCTTAACTAAAAATGTAGTTCTCATCATATCTGATAGAAACAAAAAGAGAGAAGCCCATTTATGCCAAAATCTGGTTAGGATGATAAAAAAATAAAAGCCCCTACATGGTAGGGGCTAATTATTAAACGAAATGTCTCAAGCTTAAAACGCAGTGCGTTTGTAGCGACGGTAAACCGGTTGCCAGAACGATTGTTCAATCGCCACGTTCAATGCTTCATCAGTAATTTCTAACGCCACACCTTGCTCGATTGCCTTCTTACCAACAGCAAACGCGATCTTTTTCGATACCGAGTGGATCTCTTCCAACGGTGGAAGTAGCGCACCACGACCGTTGATTGCTAGAGGAGAGCATGTTGCGAGCGCACGGCTTGATTCCATTAGCATCTCGTCGGTGACACGTTTTGCGTTTACAGCAAGTACACCAAGGCCAATGCCAGGGAAGATGTAGCTGTTGTTACATTGGGCAATAGGGTAAGTGCGACCTTCATGAACCACAGGCTCAAATGGGCTACCTGTTGCAACCAGTGCTTCACCATTTGTCCAACGAATGATGTCGTTCGGTGTTGCTTCTACGCGGCTTGTTGGGTTCGACAGTGGGAAGACAATCGGACGCTTACAGTGTTTATGCATTTCTTCGATGACTTCTTGGCTAAATAGGCCAGGAGCACCAGAAACTCCAATTAGTACCGTTGGCTTGGCGTTACGCATAACATCGAGTAGTGAGAAGCCATTTCCTTCATTTTCCCACTCTTTCGTATTGGTATGTTTCTGCACCAAGCGTTGTTGGAAATCAAGAAGGTTAGGCATACCTTCTTGTAATAGACCCCAACGGTCAACCATGTAAACTTGTGAGCGAGCTTGCTCGTCAGAAATCCCTTCCGATACCATTTGTGCGATGATCGCTTCTGCGATACCGCAACCAGCAGAGCCAGCGCCCAAGAAGGTGATACGCTGTTTAGACAGCTGAGTGCCTGCTGCTTTACAGGCTGCAAGTAGAGAGCCAACAGTAACGGCCGCCGTGCCTTGAATATCATCATTGAAGCAGCACACGCGATCTTTGTAACGTTCAAGAAGAGGCATCGCATTTTTCTGAGCAAAGTCTTCGAACTGGATCAAGGCATCAGGCCAACGGCGCTGTACTGCTTGGATAAACTCTTCTACAAATGCATCGTATTCTGCACCCGTAATACGAGGGTGACGCCAACCCATGTACATCGGATCAGCTAAACGTTGTGGGTTATTGGTACCCACATCAAGCACGATTGGTAGCGTATAAGCAGGGCTGATACCACCACACGCGGTATAAAGTGACAGTTTACCAATAGGAATACCCATGCCGCCGATACCTTGGTCACCCAAGCCAAGGATACGTTCGCCATCTGTCACAACAATCACTTTAACGTTGTGGTTTGCTGCATTATTCAGCAAGTCGTCAATACGGTCACGGTTCGGGTATGAAATGAATAGACCACGACCACGACGGTAAATGTTAGAGAAGTTTTCACATGCTGCGCCGACAGTTGGCGTATAGATGATAGGCATCATCTCAGAAATGTGGTTTTGCACTAGGCGGTAATACAGTGTTTCGTTGGTGTCTTGGATATTACGCAGATAAATGTGCTTATCCATATCGCTTTCGAAACTCTTGTATTGCTGGTAGGCACGTTCCACCTGCTCTTGGATTGTTTCGGTAGACTCTGGAAGCAAGCCTTCTAAGTTGAATGAACTACGTTCTTCAGCAGAGAATGCACTGCCTTTGTTCAAAAGAGGGGTTGCTAAAAGAGCCGGACCCGCATATGGAATATATAGTGGGCGTTTATCGTTGTTCATTGGGTGCCTTATGTAGGGTTGAAGGATGCGCACCAAATTTTAACGGGTTCACCATTTAGTTGTAAACATGCGTTGATGCACATCAATGTAATGTCGCAAAAAAACTCAGATACCGCCGAAAATATCGGCAATATTGGTTGTTTAGAGATACCTAAAGCAGGATTTTTTTACTTGGGTATAATGTTCTGCATCATCAAATCAAATCCAATTTCTATGTTTCAACTACCTATCGACAGCCTGCAAGCTGAGTTTGACCAACATGTGAACCAAAACCATCTCGTGGTGGAAGCCGAAACCGGGTCAGGTAAATCTACCCGTTTGCCTATGTGGGCGGCAAAACACGGACGCGTGCTGGTTATTGAACCACGTCGAATTGCTTGTACCTCGTTGGCTGAATATCTTGCGGAGCAATCTGGTGAGCCAATAGGTCGCAAAGTTGGTTATGCGATCAAGCTTCATGCCTACTTTGATGAAAAAACCGAAGTTGTATTTGTGACTCCGGGAGTCGCACTGCGTTGGTTTGCGGAAAACAAGCTAGCAGGCTTCGATATCGTGATAGTGGACGAATTTCACGAGCGACGCTGGGATATTGATCTATTAACCGCAATTTTGAAGCAAGAAAATCAACATCGGTTGATCGTCACTTCCGCTACGCTGGAGAGCGAAAAGCTAGCGCGTTACCTGAATGCGAAGCGTCTGCGATCTGAAGGGCGTTGCTTTCCAGTCACGGTGACACATCGTTCTTTAGACAGCCGTTATTTACCGAATAAGAAGGGATGTGAACAAGAGGTTGTCAGAGCGGTAAAAGAAGCATTGGAAGATGAAGATGGCGATATTCTTGTTTTCCTGCCTGGACGCAAAGAGATCACCCAATGTGCTCAGATGTTACAAAGTTGCGGCGATGTCATGGTGGTCAAACTTCATGCCTCGGTTAGTGATGAAGAACGGCACTGCGCGTTAACTACGCAAAAACAACGAAAAGTCGTATTGGCAACCAATGTTGCGGAAACCTCCTTAACGATACCTAACATCCGAGTTGTCATTGATAGCGGCTTAGAGCGTCGAACCATTCAACGTAACGGTCGCACAGCGTTAACGCTGACCCACATTTCTAAGGCCAGCGCCGCGCAGCGAATGGGGCGGGCGGGCCGTGTTGCTGAAGGGGCTTGTATTCGTCTATATGGTGAACACGCGCCTTTAGAATTAGTGACGCCTCCAGAATTGCACAGAGAAGAGCTCGTCGAGCCCATGCTGGCAGCGGCTTGTTGTGGATATCGTCTTTCAACACTCGATTTTCTCGACTCAATTCCTCCAAAGTCGCTAGAGGCATCTCATTCGACGCTGTTATCTATGGAAGCGATTGATGAGGATGGCAATGTCACGCAGCATGGGAGAAAAGTATATCCACTACCCATTGATGCACTGTTTGCCGATCTTGTTACCAGAATTCAAGCGAAGCCAGAGAAGGAAGCAATGATTGATTTGGCTGCCGCCTTATCTGTGCCTGCGCAGCTCTATCAGCGACAAAGTGGCGAAGTCGCTGAGCTTCTATCTCAAGAGGAGCCATACGGATGTGATGCCTCTTTGCTTATCCGTTTGGTTCGGGGGGAGCGACTTCCGGGCATTGTCATTGATGCCAGCGCACTCGAAGAGGCACAAGGTTTAGCGAAACAAATGCGAGAAGTATTTGAATTACCGGAACTTGACGTTGCCTCTCGATATAACCGTGAAGCGCTCTTTTTCTCCATCGCCTCATTACACCCTGAGCTTGTGTTTGTCCGACGAGCTCGTCGAAGAGATGCTCTAGGAAATGGAGTAGTCGAGATGCTGGTTGGGCGTAACAGCCGCTTTCCTGATAAAGAAGAAGCGGCCATTGTGCTAGATAGCCATAGCGTGCCAGGACGAGGTGTTAAGCAAACACTGAACCTCGCATCGGTTATGATGCCTATCCCGCTGACGTTATTACGCGAACTTGAGCTAGGGGAGTGGCAACAAGGTGAGACGAATTATGAAGAGGAGACCCCAAGAGCAACGATGCATTTGGTCTACGCCGGGCGAACAGTCTGTTCTGAACATCAAGCGTTACAAGGTGATGTTGCTGTTCAGTCTATTGTCGAAATGATAGAAGACGAGACACTGTTACCAGGTTTTGCTTCTCAAAGAAAACAACAAATCCAACACTGGAAACTCTACAACGCATTGGGCCTTAATGTCGAAGGAGAAGAGGTTAACGACTTGGCCTCCTTGACATTTTCTAGCTGGTTAAAGGATCAGTTGGAAACATTAGGCGTTGAAAATGTCGATGATATGGCGTTGTTTGAACCGGAAGACTTAACATTTAACGGTGTTCCAGAATGGGAATACGACGATTTCACGGAGCAGTACCCTTTAGAACTTTCGCTGCCAGAACTCCAACTGGATGTTGAGTATTATGCGTCTCGCAAACTGGTGCAGGTCGTTTATCGAGAGGGAAACCGTAAGGGGGATCCAAAGCGTTGGGAGCTGCCACGCTGGGCTGGTTGGAAGATACAGTATAAAAAGGCCAGTCGAGTGATTGATGTGAAGTAGGTAGGCGGATGACGTTGTGACAAGAATTGATATTTTCTTGGTGAATCTATAATGATTTCATATTGATAGCGTTACTTACGTGTTGTTTTTAGTTTCTTAATTGAAATATTAATCAATTGAATGCTTATATATGGCGAAGCTGTACATCAGTTGTTACAAAGCTGGTTTTAATATTTCCTTTTGCATGTAAATTAGTGCATAAAAGACGAATGTTTTATATCCCATTGCTATATCAAAACAGTTGAACGATATTTGGTATATCTCATTTTCGAGTGTCGGGGGCATAGAATGGATCAACAAGGAAAGACGTGCATTGAATTCGACTACACTAGCTTTTTAGGGGCGACAGGTAGTAAAAAATGGACCTTCTTAGAGGCATTTGCCACCATCGCGCCTATTTTCGGTTTGATGTGGAAACAGAACATTGCGGAATTGAGCAAGCCTGAAGATCGGTTGTGGGATGCCGCATTAAAATCGATGTCTTCTCGTAAAAGTGATGAATCCAATTTGGTCCGCTTAACCCAGTTAGCTAAACATGAAGGGATCAATGAATTGCGAGTCGTTATGCCATATTCGCTCGATGTTCAGCAAATCGAGTACATAGAATCTCGCAGTCAGTTGAAAGTGGACACGTCAGAACAAGATGTTCTTAACATCAAGTTTTAGGCTGAGTATTTCCACTTCATCGATGTACTACTTAACAATAGTGCAATGAAAAGCGACCTCAAAGTAGGTCGCTTTTTTATTTTGAGGTTTTTGTCACAGGTCTTAGGAAATGTGATGAATATAGAGTATTTGCACTTAAATTAACAAAAATGTAACGTTTGGAAATGCAATTGTCATAACTAGCTTCTAACTTTGTGTTTTTAGGACAAATTACCGACCAAATGGTTGGTACTTTGAGTTCAAATTAACGTCCCTTATTGACATACAAGGATGATCGAGTCACCACGTCATTTGGGCATAAAAACAAACACAATAAGAAAGGAAGTCAATATGTCTTTGTCTCGTCGAGACTTTATGAAAGCTGCCTCTTCAACGGCGATTGTTACCGGGCTGGTGGGCTGTGGTAGCGATGCTAGTGAATCTGTTGCGGTTACCTTTGAGCACGGGGTGGCGAGTGGAGATCCTACTCAAACACAAGTAATCATTTGGACTCGTGTTACGACCTCAGCAAGCTACGCAGATGTAAGCTGGCAAGTTTCATCTAACGAAAATTTTACTGATATCGTGCAAAGTGGCACTTTTGCCACAGACACGAGCCGAGATTTCACGGTAAAAGTCGATGTTCAAAATCTCAACGCAAATTCTCGCTACTACTATCGATTCATGGTTGGAGATGTCACTAGCGAAGTCGGGCAAACTCAAACATTACCAGAGGATGGTGTAGAAAAGGCATCCATGGCGGTTGTATCTTGTGCAAACTATCCTGCAGGCTATTTCCATGTGTATCGAGAGATTTTAAATCAACATGAGCAAGACCCGTTTGATGTGGTGCTTCATCTCGGTGATTACATTTATGAGTATGGTGCTGGTGGCTACGCTAGTGAAGATGCTGAGGCACTAGGGCGAGAGCCAAGCAAAGGCACTGAATGCATTACCTTAGATGATTACCGAAAACGGTATGCGCAATATCGCCAAGATGCTGATCTGCAAGCGTTACATGCGAGCCTACCAATGATTGCTGTCTGGGATGACCATGAGCTTGCAAATGATACTTGGAAAAATGGTGCGGAAAACCATCAAGAAGAGGAAGGCAGCTTTAATGATCGTCGTGCAGCTGCGGCTGCCGCGTGGACAGAATGGTTGCCCGTTCGTGAAAATACTTTCTCAAATATGCTGATTTACCGTCAGTTTTCGTTTGGAAGTTTAGTCAATTTGATGATGCTCGACACGCGACTTGTGGGGCGTGATAAACCGTTGGATTACTTCTCGCTCAGCTCACCAACGATGGAAGCTATTGGCGGTTTAGTTGCTCAGTCGCGCAGTGAAGACCGAGAGCTGTTAGGCGCTGACCAACTCGCTTGGCTGATGGATGCGTTCAGTACGCACGACGCAACTTGGAATGTGCTAGGGCAACAAGTGTTAATGTCTCGTATGGAGCTGCCAAGTTCGGTGATGACCGCGATGTTTCAATTGTTTACTGCCACTGAAGAACAAAAAACAGAGGCGTTATTAGCAGTAAACTCTGCGGTTACGGGTTATCTCTCTGACCCAAGTTTAGATACCATTGCTTTGCCATATAACCTAGATGCATGGGATGGTTACTACGTTGAGCGAGAGAAAGTTTATCAACTGGCCAAAGCCAGCAGTGGTAACTTTGTCTGCTTGGCAGGAGATACGCACAACGCATGGGCAAGTGAGCTTAAAGACGTATCTAAGCATCCTATCGGGATAGAGTTTGCAACTAGCTCGGTGAGCTCCCCTGGGCTAGAGGCCTACCTAGCGTTAGATCCTGTTGCGATCGCTCAAATGGAATACACGTTGCCGCATTTAGTGTCAGAATTACAGTGGGCAGATATCAAACAGCGTGGCTTTATGCGCGTTACTTTTACGCCCGACAAGGCAGAGTCGACCTGGTATTTCGTATCAACGATTAAAGACAAAACATATCAGGTGACGACCAAGTCAGCCTCTACAACAGATGGCACTACGTTAAATATCGGCTAAACTGAGCCTAATACGAAAAAAGTCCGCAAGCTAGTGCGGACTTTTTGTTGGAAAGCGTTTAGCAATCTAGCGACAGTGCTAGTCAATCAATCCGTACTCTTTGCTCAGAACTTCGATGATTTCCGCTTTCGGATTCTCACTCAAATGAATCGGCTTGCCTGTAATCTTCTCGGCAATACCAATGTAGGTGCTCGAAATCGCCATCAAAGATTCGACGGGTAAAGCATTATCACGAGCGAGTGCTTCGCGCTCTGGCATGCGTTCTTTGTTTAGCAAGATATCTGGGTCAGGGAAGTGGTTAAGTAGGAACTGGCGGAAACCTTCTTTTGAGTTCTCTACGATGTGACCTGCTTGGTACTCTTTAGCATCCCATATACGAGACGAGTCTGGCGTACCCACTTCATCCATGTAAATCAGCTTTTCATTACCAGCAGCATCATGAACATAACCAAATTCGAATTTGGTATCGACAAAGATTTGGTCAATTTCTTCTAACGCTTGGCTGATAACGTTAAAGCCTTCTTTCAGCAGTTTTTCGTAGAGTGCGATATCGTCAGCACTTGAGAAGTTAAATGCTTCGTAGTTGTCTACGATGTTTTGACGAGTAATATTCACGTCATCCGCTTCTGGCACACCGGGAATACCTTTTAGAATGCCTTTTGTGGATGGGGTCATGAGCAACTCTGGCAGTGCTTTGTCTTTTCCTAACCCTTCAGGAAGTTGGATTCCACAAAACTCGCGCTCGCCATTTGCGTAAGCGCGCCACATCGAACCCGTGATGTATTTGCGGCAGATGGCTTCGATTTTTACCGGTTTGGCTTTTTGTACAATCCAAACAAAAGGGTGAGGAATGTCTAGAATATGGCTATCTGCTAAGCCATTTTCTTTGAACAGTTTGAACCAGTGATTAGAAATCGCATTAAGCGCAGCCCCTTTACCCGGGACACCATTAAGACCACCTTCAGCATGCCAAATACAATCGAACGCAGAGATTCGGTCGCTAATCACCATGATAGCCAAAGGCGCATCTGGCGCGACATTGTATCCTTTTTCTTTGATCAGTCGGGCGCTGTCTTCTTCAGTTAACCAGTAAACTGAACGAACTTTTCCACTATGAACGGGTTTATGGGTGCGAATTGGCAGGTCGTCATTGACGGCAAGTACTTGATTAGCAAGGCTCATTGCGACATTCCTATCATCTTAATCAAACGTCAGAAAGAGAAGATATTCAGCAAAGTTTGGCCGCTGAATAAATCGAATGTGGGCATCATACCAGAACTATTTTAACTCGCCAGAGAAAAAGCAAACGTTTGCCTGTTTTCTTTAATACAAAAAAACCTCCTTAAAAAGGAGGCGAGATGCAGGATGGATAACGTCGAACTTATTAGTGGTACTTATTAACTCTGCCTTCGACGAAAAAGACTTCACACTGATAGCGCTGCGCCATGTCGCGCAACATAGATTGATTCATAAGTGCAATTTTATTTGATGCAACAACAGCACTGGCATTGCCTGATCGGATGGCTTTGATCACGATCTCGACTTCTGAAAGCTGTTGAGAAGGCTTCATTTGAATCACGTTTCTACAGCAAATATTAGAAGCAGTGAGTTGTTCAAAGTCTGGGCGAGGGCAGTCTGCTGTAAACAAAATCCATTGTTTCTGCTGCGATAAAACAGCCAGCTTAGATAGAAGCTGATCCGAAACGGCCATGGGCTGAGTTGCTTGTGCCAATACGTTGTAACGAGAGTATGTATGAGATTGACTTTGTAACTGCATCTTACTGTTCCTTTATACATGCTGTATGTGTGTACAGTAGTTTGTTTTGGCGACCTGATCAACCCGTTTTTCAAAAGTTATTTGCGGTTTTTCGAGAAGGAAATAAAAGGGTTTTATTTTAAATTGTTGAATTTATTTGGTTATTTTATATTTCTGATATGTCTAACATCAATTTAAAAATGTGAGATGAGTAGAAAATTGGACGAGATACATACAGGGGTTTACTACTGTATATACAGGTGTTGTTTCATGGACAGTGGTTTGTATACAGTAAGAGAGGGCTGATAACCGATGCGACGTGCTATGTAGGATAGGAGGGAATACGAGATAGAGATTGGAAATAGGGCTTGGCCGATCAAAAAAGCGCCTTATAAGGCGCCTTTGAAAATCAGTTCCGTTGATTCCGTCTTGCTTAGCTCGCTCGTTGCAAGCGTTCGCGCATTTGCAATTCGCCTTGGTTAAATAGGCGCACGTCGATTTTCGCCATGTCGTAACAAGCTTTACATGAGTAATGGTGCTTGCCATCTAAATAATCGTGACGAGTTACAAGACTAGGTTTTTTACACCAATCACAGGTGCCTTCTTCAGTGAACATTGATTTTCTCCCCACCTAGATTAATTTGAGTCGTTAGGTGTTATTTTGCGCCGGGCATTATGGCATAAAAGCGAGACTTAAGTTAAATGTCTGTTAATTTGTTTGAGAGGGAGATCGATTGCGGCGCTTGATTATATGGGTCTAAAAGCATGCTAGCCAAAGTGTCTCGACCTGTTTTTACTGTTTTGTAACATTTTGTGAGACAAGCTTAAAGGCATGATTGAGTCGCTTCATTTCTTCTTCACTGCCTCTTGTGTCCGGATGATAAAGCTTTGATAGCTGTCTATAGCGTAGCTTTATTGCTTGTAAATCAGGGATGTGTTGTGGTGTGTAGCCAAACATGGCGCATGCGACGCTTAGCTTATGGTTCTCTGCCTGGGTTTTGGATTTCTTAAATTCTTTGAATACTTTCTCTAGCTGACGTTTCAGTTGCTTGTTCGTAAACTCTAGCTCTTTAACTTTTGCCGCCATTCGTTGATTTTGGCTTTCCTCTTTGGCTTCAAGCGCTTTTCTATTCTGCTTAAGTTTCTTGATTACGAGAAAACTTAAGCCGCTGATTATGAGTATCGCCGCTAGCCAAAGCAGCCATAGAAACTGCGAGTATTCTACGTTGGGTTTTGCAATTGTTGTGCTTTTCTCTTCTTGTGTTTGCTCCGCCTTTTTATCGAGCGACTTTATTTGCGAGACTTGTTTAGCTCGCAGTTGATTGAAGCGCTGCTCTAACAGTTGATTATAAGCCTGTTCTGCTGCTGGATTATGCTGAGAAGCCATTTGATACAAAGCTTCAGTCAATTGAGAAGCTGTGACCTTATCTTGATTGCGCTGAATAAAGTTAGCGAGAAGAAAGCCCCGATCGGTTGGATCATTGAGTGCGATAGAGGTTAGCCAATATAACGCTTGTGTTTCATTTTTTTCGCCATATATCCCCTCAGCAAAGTCGTTCGCGAGCTGTTTTTGCGCAGGGAGGTAACCTTGGTTGGCGGATTGCTCTAGCCAGTAACGCGTTTCTGGTGAGGCTTCAGCTTTGTTTGATGCCAATAATTGCTGTGCATACTCATATTGTTCTATGGGGTCATTTGGAGCCTGAGAGGCAAGCAGGTAACCAGAAAAGCTGAGGATAAATAAGCAGAGTAGGGCAGACGTTTTGACAGACATTGATATGTCAGGCCTAACGATTATGGTTAGGCCTGCTCCGGTAATTTTTTATTATTACCGCTATGGTGCAACCAAATTACTTCAGTGGCAAGATCTGGATTTCAACACGACGGTTGCACGCACGACCTTCAGAAGTTTGGTTTGAGCAAATTGGGTTACGTTCGCCGTAGCCACGTGCAATTGCACGACCAGGTGCAACGTTTTGAGATACTAGGAATTGACGTACGGACTCTGCACGACGCTCAGACAACGTTTGGTTGTATGACTCACTGCCCGTGCTATCAGTGTAACCGTCGATAACAAGGCTGGTATCTGGGTATTCAACCAAGATGCGAGCAACACCGCGTAGCGTATTATGAATGCTAGCATCAAGCTGGTAAGAGCTTGAAGAGAAGCCGATACCATTTTCCATACGCAGTAAAAGCTGGTTCTCACCAACACGCTGAACCTGTACACCAGAGTTTAGCAAAGCGCGACGCAATTCTGCTTCTTGTTGGTCAAAGTAGTAACCAACGCCAGCGCCAGTCGCACCGCCTGCGGCCGCACCAATGAGCGCATGCTGACGACGTTCTTTAGCGTCATCGCCCGTTGCTAGACCGATTGCTGCACCAGCGATAGCACCAATAAGCGCGCCTTGCGTGGTTGAGTTAGTTTCGTATTCACCCGTTGTTGCATTTTGGCGTTGAGTGGCTTGACAGCCAGTAAGAGCTAGCACTAGAGCTAGTGCAATAGGCATCTTTTTCAAGGGAAAATCTCCGTATAAAACTGAGGCGAAACCATGCCTCATAATGGGATGCGAATTATGAATAAGTAAGCATTGATATTTGTTATGAGAAAGTAAGATTGATAAGAGTTTCTGTAAGAAAATTCTTATCGTTACTATCATAACTTTAAAAAGTAGGTCCCAATAACATTGAAATATTGGGACCTACGTTAATCAATTGCTGTTCTAGTTATTTCGATGGATTGCCCAACATTTTACGCGCTTGCTCGCCGCCAACACCACGGTTAACGGAGACTCTTCTACCTTTTTTCAAGCCCACTTCGTAGTCTTCGGTTAGGTTTTTCATCGCTTCTTTCAGTTGCTTCTTGAAGGTTTCGCGGTCAATGTTTTGGAATTCTTTATCAATATAATCATTGATTTTGTTGGCCGACTCTTCGTCTGGGGAAATGACTGGAAGTTTCTCTATCGCTCCCTCTACCCAGCCAGATACAAATGAGTTCACGCGGCGAGTCACTTCTTGAGAAGAGGTGCCCGTACCTGCGAAACTATTTCGGAATTGTCCGGTACTTTCGTTCATCTCGCGATAAATAATATCGAAAGCAAATGCAGCAAAAATCGCGCGATCTGCTTCACCGATAAACTCGACACGTTTGAGCCCTTTGTGATTCAACAACACCGCTTCAACACCGAATTTAGTGTTAATGCCGCGAATCACTCGCAATATGGTAGAACTGATATTCGCTGGTAGTAGGTGGGAAGACTGTGTTTTCCCCATTCTGATAAACTCAATATCGTCCTTATCCAGACCATATTTGAGCATGAGGCGATGTGCCATTTTGATAGCATTGGCAGCCTCATTAACATTAGCGGAATTGCCCAGTTCTAAGCACTTGGCGATTTTTTTCAGAGCTTTTTGTTTATCCATCGACAACCAGTAACGAAAGCAGAAAATTTATGAAGTCAGACATATTACCTTTTTTGACATAAAAACGAAATACAAGGTGGGAGTGAAGGTGGTTTATGGGCATAAAAAGAAGCCCCGCGGAAGGCGAGGCTAGGCGTTTTAGTTCGTCATAATCAGTATGAAGTCGTACTTGTGTCTAAGAAGCCATTCTTCATTAAGATTAGTTGGAATTACAATCCGAGCTGGTTGAGTAAATCATCGGCGTCATCGTTTGAACTCGACGATTTAGATTCTTTCTCAGCCATATTTTTACGTGTTGCTTCTAAAATATCGTCTGGATTTTCGTCTTCTGCGATTTCAAACTCTTCTAGTTGGATGAACTCAGTTTTGTCCATCGCTAACTCCAGATAGAAAATGTTGTTATTTTCGGTGGAGAACGTCACTCGGCGAGCTTGAGGGCGATCAAGGTTGGTATCAACTTGTAAGATGACTTGCTTATTCAGCGCCATCATTTTTGGCTGGTTTTGTGTGATGTTCGTTTGCAGCTCTTTACGAATTTTATTGGTGAAATCTCCAACCAGTTGGTTCATTAGCTCACCCAGAACATCTCCCACCTCGTCAGAAGTATGAGATATTGCCAGTTCTTCTTCTGGCATACCCATATTACGCATGTAGTTGGTGTAGATCTCTAATGCGGCTTTTGCCGTAAAATTAATTACGACCAGCCCGGTAAACCCGCCATCAAACAGAACAAAACAGCCAAAATCTGGCTTGAGGCTAGTCTTGTGGATTTTTTGCACCATTGCAGAGTAATTTACTTGAGAAGATGTCGCCGAGGTAAGGACGCCAGAAACAGACTGGCAAAGTTTGAGAAGGATATCTTCAGTGGTCACAATTTTATTTTTTTTCTATTCTGAAAACTCATCTATAAACGCGATTCGTTCCCCAATGTAAGGCATCAAGCGTGAAAAAATAAAGCATAAGTTTAATTATTGTATCGAGATTCTGATTTGCTCGTCTTTTTAAATGTTGTAAAGTGACGAAATTCAAAGAATATTACTTCACTTACTCTTTTGTGGTGTTTTGTTTCGCTGAACGCCAACTTGTATGATAAGTGAGCAAATAATTACATAACCCGCAGCTGATCGGATTCAGCGTCGTAGGGGCAGGAAGCAAATGTTACCAAGATTACACTCGCAAACTGATGTCGATCCTCTTGTTCTTAGTTTTCTGAAAGAGCTTGAGCACGCCGGATTCACTGGTGATATCGAAAGCCAATATTCAAGCCGACTAGCGGTTGCCACTGACAACAGTGTTTACCAGCAACTTCCTCAGTCTGTCGTTCATCCCAAAACGACAGAAGATGTTTCTCTCCTCGGGAAACTGAGCAATAAAGAAAAGTACGAACGAATTACCTTTTCACCTCGTGGTGGCGGCACAGGGACCAATGGTCAGTCGCTAACCAAAGGTATTGTGGTGGATATGTCTCGCCACATGAACAAAGTGCTTGAGATTAATGAGAAAGAAGGCTGGGTTCGTGTACAAACTGGTGTAGTGAAAGACCAGTTAAATGACGCTGTTCGCCCTTATGGCTACTTCTTCTCTCCAGACTTATCTACCAGTAACCGTGCAACGATTGGCGGCATGGTCAACACCGATGCTTCTGGTCAAGGTTCTCTGAAATACGGAAAAACATCCGATCATGTTTTGTCGCTACAAGCGGTGTTTGCTGATGGCTCAGTTTTAGAATCAGATCTGTCCAACGGCTACCCCAAAGAAGGCGAGTTTGCTGCCAAGGCGCTACGAGTGACGGAATCCGTATGTCGTGAAAAACGCCAGCAGATCGTGGATAAATTTCCTCCTCTCAACCGCTTCCTAACGGGCTATGACTTAAAGAACGCGCTAGATGAAGACGATGATCGTTTCGTGATCACACGAGTGTTGTGTGGTGCGGAAGGTTCATTGGCATTTATTACCGAAGCGAAGCTAAATCTGACGCCAATTCCGAAAGCACGTACTTTGGTTAACGTTAAATACAACAGCTTTGACTCTGCACTGCGTAATGCACCGTTGATGGTCGAAGCGAAAGCGCTATCTGTAGAAACCGTTGACTCGAAAGTGCTTAATCTCGCGAAGCAAGATATCGTCTGGCACACCGTGAGTGATTTGCTTACCGATGTTCCAAATAAAGAGATGCTTGGCATCAATATGGTGGAATATGCAGGTCAGGACGAAGAAGAAGTTGCAGCGCAGGTTACAGCGCTGACCGCCAAGCTCGATACCATGCTGGAAACAGAAGAAGCGGGCATCATCGGTTACCAAGTCTGTAATGATGTAGCGAGTATCGGGCGTATTTACAACATGCGTAAAAAAGCGGTGGGTTTGTTAGGCGCAGCAAAAGGCCGCGCTAAACCGGTCGCATTCGCTGAAGATACCTGTGTGCCACCAGAAAACCTGGCGGACTTCATTGTAGAGTTTCGAGAACTGTTAGACAGCAAGTCTCTGAATTACGGCATGTTTGGTCACGTCGATGCCGGGGTGCTTCACGTACGTCCTGCGTTGGATTTGTGTGACCCGCACCAAGAAGCATTGATGCACGAAGTTTCTGATGAAGTGGTCAAGCTGGTGGCGAAATACGGCGGTTTGATGTGGGGTGAACATGGCAAAGGTTTCCGCTCAGAATATGGCCCTGAGTTTTTCGGCGACGAGTTGTTTACTGAACTGAGACGTGTGAAAGCGGCATTCGATCCACACAACAAAATGAACCCGGGCAAAATCTGTACGCCGCTTGATAGCGATGCAGAGTTAGTAAAAGTTACCGATACCAAACGTGGTTACTATGACCGTCAGATTGACGTTCAAGTACGTGACAGCTTTAAGCAAGCGATGGAGTGTAACGGTAACGGTTTGTGTTTTAACTACGATACCAGCTCGCCAATGTGTCCATCGATGAAAGTAACAGCCGATCGTCGTCATTCACCGAAAGGTCGTGCGGGTTTGGTTCGCGAGTGGTTGCGTCAGCTCACTGAACAAGGCATTGATATCCTTGACTTAGAAAAGCAAACACTAGAAAACAAAACATCAATCAAAACCATGATTGACCGTGTACGTCATTCTATCAATCGTCGTCACGAATACGATTTCTCCCACGAAGTGTATGAAGCGATGAATGGTTGTTTAGCGTGTAAAGCGTGTGCGAGCCAGTGTCCGATCAAAGTCGACGTTCCGAGCTTCCGCTCACGCTTTTTAAACATTTATCACTCTCGTTACCAACGTCCAGCAAAAGATTATCTGGTTGCGAACATAGAGACTATGCTGCCGATGATGGCGAAAGCGCCAGGTGTCGTAAACGGTGTTTTGAAGCAGTCGTGGGTCAAGAGCTTAACGGCTTCAACAGTTGGGTATGTCGATGCGCCGTTGTTATCAGTACCTACGTTGAAACAACGAGTAGAGTCGCTGACAACGCCTTATGACCTGCAAGCGCTCAGCGGTTTGTCTTCGTCTGAAAAGAGCAAGCATGTTTTAATTGTTCAAGACCCATTCACTAGCTACTACGACGCCGATGTTGTAGAAGACTTCGTTAAATTATTGAAAAAGCTGGGCATGCATCCGGTGCTTCTGCCATTTAAGCCGAACGGTAAAGCACAACACATTAAAGGCTTTCTACGTCAGTTTAAGGATACAGCAGCCGATACAGCGAAGTTTTTGGCGATGGTAGCGGATCTGGATATTCCATTAGTTGGTGTCGACCCTGCATTGGTGCTGTGTTATCGAGATGAATACGCTGAAGTACTTGGCAGTAAGCGAGGTGATTTCGATGTACTAACGGCCCACGAATGGCTTTACCCAAGACTAGAAGAGTTTGAAAGCGGAGAGCATAAGGCGCAGGAACCTTGGTATCTGTTTGCGCACTGTACTGAAAAAACCAAAATGCCGAATGCGGAAAAAGAGTGGGGCGCTATTTTTGCTCACTTTGGTGCAGTTTTAAATTCGGTTCCTGTTGGTTGTTGTGGTATGGCGGGTACGTTTGGTCACGAGGTCGATAAGTTGTCGATGTCGAAAGACATTTACAATTTAAGCTGGAAGCCAAGCTTAGATAAGTTAGATAACGAGAGATGTTTGATTACTGGCTACTCTTGCCGCAGCCAAGTGAAACGCTTTGAAGGAACAAAGCCCAAACATCCCGTTCAGGCGCTGTTAACTTTGATATAATCACATCAAATTAAGCCCAGTTTTACTGGGCTTTTTTAGAAGTCACATACAACAATTTCAAAGGATATGAATCTTGAGAAAACTTGAACTCAAAGTCCCACCTGTTGCGGTGTTTTTGTTGGTCATACTACTCATGTATGGACTGACAGTTCTGGTGCCGAGCCTGAATATTAGCGTGCCCTTTGTCGAGGTTGTGGTTGGCGGGTTAACTTTGCTCTCTGGTTATATGGGCATTGCTGGTGTGTATGAATTCCATAAAGTAAAAACGACGGTTAACCCTGTAAAGCCTGACACGGCCTCTTCCGTGGTGAGAACTGGTGTATTTGCTTTTTCGCGCAACCCGATGTATATGGCGCTACTGCTTCTAATCATTGCAATTGGTTTGTGGTGGCAGCATTTGAGTGTGGTGCTTTGTGGCGTCGTATTTGTCAGTTATATGAATCGATTTCAAATCAAGCCAGAGGAACGTGTTCTAGAGCGATTGTTTGGTGAAGAGTATGTGGATTATAAAAACCACGTCCGCCGCTGGATTTGAGCGTCGAGTTCGGTTTCATTTGGATAAGAAGTAAAAAGAAAGCCCAACATCAGTTTTGGGCTTTCTTTATTTAAATACGTTTTTGCGCTTCTTGAGTTGAGGCAGTCGATTAGGCTGCCTTAACGAACTTTGCTAGGAATGCATCCTTACGTTCATTGAAACGGCGTACAAGGTCATCAACCGCTTCTTGGTCATATGGCTTCAAGCCGCTTGCAACCATGCGCTTGATGCCTTTGCCAACGACTTTATCGTCTTCTTTGAACGCAAAGTTTAAGGTGACTACCCCACGTTTGCCTTCCACGTCGAACGTTGCGCCAGTGAAATCCACTTCAGGATGTGTAAGGTCTAAGCGTGAAAGTTCAACTTCCATGCTTTCATAAATAACTAATGGACGTTGGCAGTTGATCATCATTTGCTTCTCTTCCATAAGAGGAACCATGATGTGAGGGAAGTTCATGCCAGAGAATTGCACGTAATTTGTTACGACATGCTCAATAAATGCGGGATCGTGGTTAGTCTCACCTTCACGGGACATGTGTAAGTATTCTTTACCTGCCTCGTCAACAACGGCGCTTTCTTTTTCACACTTATTTTCAATATGAAGTGCTACACCATCGTTTACCATGCCAGAGAAGTTAAAATGCATCTTTTGGCTGACGCCTTCTTTACTAAGAAGCACTGCGAAAAGTAAGTCCCCAGGGACACAAAAGCGTTTGTTGTCTTCATCGTGGATTGGGTTGTAGTCACCTGCGACACGTTTTGCAAAGTGGCTTGCTTGTTCGCGAGTGAACTGAAACTGGTGATTAGTGTTTGAAAAATAAGGTGTTAGAAACATAATTTTTACGTAGTAACCAAAACTGTGTGGGATTATATGCGAATATCTGCGTAGCAATGGTCCATCCAGTGAAAACTTCACCGTATCCTAACAATAAGACACTATTTCGGCGGATAAATCGTTAAAAACGCATACTTTAGCAACGCTTTTATTTGTGAAAGCAATAAACAGCGACTTTATTACGTCGGCTATTTTTAAAAGTATAGCAATAACAATATGCAAGTGTTCATAAAGATCGCTGGGAATACGTTTAATGAGGAGATAAAAAAGGCTCCACGCTAAACGTGGAGCCTTCAAGCTATCATCCGGTTTTTAGGTTAAGTGCTAGTAATGCTGGATTACTGAACACTTGGTAACAGGCTCTCTGGCATGAGCGTGTTGTGAATAGCCAGCTTAAGCAGAGTATTGGCCTGTTCAATGTCCGGCGCAAAGTAGCGATCTTTATCGTAGAACGATACTTTTTCACGCAACATTTGTTTGGCAATCTCGATACGTTCAGAGGACTTGTTTGGTGCTCTAAAGTCTAGGCCTTGTGCTGCTGATAGGTATTCGACCGCTAGAATACCGCGAGTGTTTTCGCCCATTTCTTTCAATCTGCGAGCCGCGAATGTTGCCATTGACACGTGATCTTCTTGGTTTGCTGATGTTGGCAAGCTGTCTACTGACGCTGGGTGAGCGAGCGTTTTGTTTTCGCTTGCTAGCGCAGCAGAGGTGACCTGGGCAATCATGAAACCAGAGTTCACACCACCATTATCGACTAAGAACGGTGGTAATTTTGATAATGCGCTATCGATAAGCAATGCCATACGACGTTCAGACAGGCTGCCGATCTCAGCAATCGCCAGTGCTAGGTTGTCAGCTGCCATTGCAACAGGCTCAGCGTGGAAGTTACCGCCAGAGATGATGTCGTCATCTTCAGCAAACACCAACGGGTTATCTGATACGGAGTTCGCTTCTACTTGCAATACTTCGGCGGCGTTGCGGATTTGCTGCAAACAGGCCCCCATTACTTGAGGCTGACAGCGCAACGAATACGGGTCTTGTACTTTTTCACAGTTAGTATGCGAATCACCAATGTCACTTGATGTATCCAATAGATGACGGTAGGCCAGTGCAGCGTCCATTTGGCTGCGATGACCACGTACACGATGAATGCGCGGATCGAATGGACGTCGGCTGCCGAGAGCGGCTTCGACAGACATTGCCCCACATACTGTAGCCGAAGCGAAAAGATCTTCCGCGATAAACAGACCTTCTAATGCGAACGCTGTTGATGCCTGGGTACCATTTAGCAGCGCTAAACCTTCTTTCGGCGCCAGAGTTATGGGTTCTAGACCTGCGATTTTTAACGCTTCTTGCCCAGAAATGATATTACCGTTGTGACGAGCTTGTCCTTCACCTAGTAATACTGTGCTCATGTGGGCCAGAGGAGCTAAGTCACCTGATGCGCCAACAGAGCCCTTTTTAGGTACACAAGGGTAAACTTGTGCGTTAACTAGGTCGGTCAGCATATTAATGACTTTTAGGCGAATACCAGAAAAACCACGAGACAGACTATTGATTTTCAATACCATCATCAGACGAACCGTTTCGTCTGACATAAACTCACCGATACCTGCCGCATGAGAAAGAACGATACTGCGTTGCAGAGTTTCTAAATCTTCTGGTGCTATTCGTGTGTTAGCCAATAGACCAAAACCAGTGTTAATTCCGTAAACCGTTCTATCTTCCGCGATGACACGATCCACGACTTGCGTGCTTTCTTCAATGGCCGGAATTGCTTCAGGATCCAAAGTAAGGTTGACTGGTGAACGGCTCACTTGGCGTAGTTCGTTTAAGCTAATATGACCTGGCTTTAGCGTTAAATTTAACATCTCTTTCATCCTTACTTGAGCTTCTTCAGTTCTTCGTTGAGCATTGGCAAATCTAGCCCTTGCTCTGCTGCACATTGTTTAGCAATATCGTATCCCGCATCAGCATGACGCATCACGCCTGTTGCTGGGTCGTTATGCAGCACGCGGGCAATACGTTTTGAGGCATCTTCACTGCCGTCACAGCAGATAACCATACCTGAGTGTTGCGAGAAGCCCATACCTACGCCACCACCGTGGTGCAGTGAAACCCAAGTTGCGCCGCCCGCCGTATTGAGTAGTGCGTTTAATAGTGGCCAGTCTGATACGGCGTCAGAACCGTCCATCATGCCTTCTGTTTCTCGGTTCGGGCTTGCTACGGAGCCAGAGTCTAAGTGGTCACGACCAATGACAACAGGCGCCTTAAGTTCGCCATTTTTCACCATTTCATTGAATGCTTGACCAAGACGCTCACGATCTTTCAGGCCGACCCAGCAAATACGTGCAGGTAAACCTTGGAACTGAATGCGCTCGCGCGCCATATCTAGCCAGTTATGTAAGTGCGGATTATCTGGAATTAGCTCTTTTACTTTTTGGTCGGTTTTATAGATGTCCTCAGGATCGCCAGAGAGAGCAGCCCAACGGAAAGGACCAATACCTTCGCAGAATAGAGGGCGAATGTAGGCTGGAACAAAGCCAGGGAAATCAAATGCGTTTTCTACGCCTTCTTCCAAGGCCATCTGGCGGATGTTGTTACCGTAGTCGAGTGTTGCGGCGCCGCGATTTTGTAGCTCTAACATGGCTTGAACTTGCACTGCCATGGATTTTTTGGCTGCTTTAACAACCATTGCCTCATCTTGCAAACGCATTTCTGCCGCGTGAGACATGCTCCAGCCTTGTGGTAAGTAGCCATTGAGCGGGTCGTGTGCAGATGTTTGGTCTGTTACTACATCAGGCGTGATATTACGTTCTACCAACTCAGAGAAAACGTCTGCTGCATTACCTAGTAGACCAACAGATACTGGCGTGTCCGATTCTGTGATGATTGCGAGTGCTTCGTCTAGGGAAGTCGCTTTTTGGTCAACATAACCAGTACGCAGACGGTAATCGATACGTGATTCGTCACACTCAACGGCAATCATTGAGAAACCTGCCATGGTGCTCGCAAGTGGTTGAGCGCCCCCCATGCCACCAAGACCACCAGTTAGGACCCAGCGACCTTTTGCATCGCCGTTAAAGTGCTTTTTCGCAACTGACACGAAGGTTTCGTAAGTGCCTTGGACGATGCCTTGTGAACCGATATAAATCCAGCTACCCGCGGTCATTTGGCCGTACATCATCAAACCTTGCTTATCAAGCTCGTTGAAGTGTTCCCAATTTGCCCAATGCGGAACCAAGTTTGAGTTGGCAATGAGCACGCGCGGTGCGTTTTTGTGGGTTGGGAAAACACCCACAGGTTTACCTGATTGCACTAAAAGTGTTTGGTCATCTTCGAGTCTTTCCAGTACTTCTACAATCTTGTCGTAACATTCCCAGTTTCGTGCTGCGCGACCAATGCCGCCGTATACCACTAATGAATGTGGATGTTCTGCCACATCAGGATCTAGGTTGTTCATCAGCATACGAAGTGGGGCCTCTGTAAGCCAAGATTTTGCGCGCAGTTTATTTCCGTGAGGTGCACGAATTGTTCTGCTTGTATCAAGTCGTGGATCTTGTCCCTGGCGCTGTGTCATTTTCACACTCCTTTAGTTTCTCGTGATGACCAAGTGCTTGCTTGGTCGTAATAATAAGTGGCATCTAGGATGCGTTATGGTTTGTGTTGCTTTTCCGCCATCGCGTTGGCGATATCCCAACACAAACGGGCAGCTAAGCGTGCAGTTTGACTATCGACGTCATAATTAGGGTTGTATTCGGCGATATCAGCCAGCATGAGCTTATTTTTGTAATGAAGAATTCGGTCTAAAAATGGCGCAATTGTGTCGTAACTTACTCCTCGAGCCGCAGGGGCGCTGACCCCAGGTGCGGTTGCGGCGGGAAATACATCCAGATCAATGGTTAAATAGAGGTAGTCACAGTCGTCAATAAAATGTTGAAGCTGGGTTAAGTGATAACTGTGGTTTAAGTAGCAAAGCTGATTGTCTTCTACATACCAAACATTTAACGCATCTGCTTTTTCAAACAGCGCTTTAGTGTTGCTACTGCGGCTTACGCCAATGCAAGCGTAATGAAAGTCCCAATCATTGCGTTGGCAAAAATGATGAATTTGGTTGAAGGGGGTGCCAGAACTTGGTTTGATGTCGGCGATGCTGCTCTCGAATGCGCGTAAATCGAAATGCGCATCGAAATTTATGATACCGATTTTAGGCTTCTTCTCTGGATAGTGCGCTTTAAAATACTCCGCTAAGCCGGAAAACGAGGCCCACGCAATCTCATGCCCGCCACCTAACACGATGACAGGCGTATGAGGCAGTGCGCTTGAAATGGTTGCCGCACATAGAGATTGGCTCTCTTCCAGTAAGTCGTCTTCGCACACCACGGTACCTAAGTCATATAGTGGGACGTCTTGGTGCCATGCTAAATTAGCGAGTGCTCGTCGGATTAAGTCTGGCGCTTTTTTCGCGCCAATGCGTCCTTTGTTTCTCGCTACGCCAGCATCCGTAGCAAAACCCAGTAATGAGACGCCACTTGCAACGGCCCCCAACTCATCTGCTTTCTGGCGTTGAACCACGTGATGAATTCGCTGACCAAGTTTGCCGTCCTCGGCATCATGACGGCCTTGCCAATGAAATAGGGGAGAGTGTAAGTCGAATTGAGACATATTATTGGCCTCCGTGTGAAACGTATTCACCATTTACTATACGACCTACCAGACGTTTTGCTCCGACTTGATAGCTTAAATCTGCAGGGCTTTCGATATCCCAGATAGAGAAGTCCGCATCAAACCCTACTTTGATGGTGCCACGTGAGTTTTGATAACCCAGAGCTTTGGCTGCATGTTGCGTTACACCACGCAGCGCTTCTTGCGGTGTAAGGCGAAATAGTGTGCACGCCATATTCAGCATGAGTGTGAGATCAGAAAACGGTGATGTACCTGGGTTGACGTCCGTAGCAATTGCCATCGGCACGTTATGCTCTCTCAACAACTCAATCGGTGGTAACTGAGTTTCTCTTAGAAAATAAAAAGCGCCAGGCAGTAGAGTGGCGACAGTGTTTGAGCGAGCAAGTGCTTTAACACCTTGCTCATCTAAAAACTCGATGTGATCCGCTGACAAACCGTTGTATTGCGCAGTGAGGGCTGTACCACCGAGATTCGAAAGTTGTTCTGTATGCCCTTTAACCTTTAAGCCGTGGCGTTTTGCAGCTATAAACACTTTTTCTGTTTGTTCAAGATTGAAGCCAATCGATTCACAAAACACATCGACACTCGTGGCTAACTCTTCCTTTGCGACGACAGGGATTATGTCCTGACAAATGTGCTCAATATAGTCATCTGCACGGCCTTGAAACTCCGGCGGAATGGCGTGAGCGGCAAGAAGTGTAGTGGTGATTTTAACTTTACGCTCTTGTTCAAGCATTTTGGCTGCACGGAGCATTTTTACTTCATCATTCAGTGTCAATCCGTAGCCTGATTTCACTTCGACAGAAGTGACGCCGCTCGCGAGTAGCCCGTCTAAACGTGGCAACGCTAACTCAACTAATTGCGCTTCGGTTGCTGAACGCGTCGCATGCACCGTTGAAAGTATCCCACCGCCTTGTTTGGAAATTTCTTGATATGGCACGCCGTTTAAGCGCATTTCAAATTCGTTGGCACGATTGCCCGCGTAAATAAGATGAGTGTGGCAGTCGATCAAACCTGGCAGAACTAACTTGCCTTGAAGGTCGATACTCTGAGCGTAATGTTGGGCAGACAGCAGAGACTCGGTTTGCGGTTCGTCTTCACCAATTACACAGGTGCTGATCGCAACGATTTTTCCAGATTGAATGCCAATACGAGCAGGAGACGTTGGCAGATAACCGCGCTCTCCCGACTGCATGGTGACCAGACGTGCGTTTTCAATCAGCAAATCCATGTTTGTGTCCCTGTGTTTATTTGTATCATTAAATGTATATACAAATAAATAGAGCAAAATAAGAACACTGACAAGATTGATGTTGCTAAAATGTGATCAAAACGTAGATCTAGAGGACCAATCTTGTCATTAAATGAGCACTTTTGAGCTCAGCTTATATTTGTTACCAGGGTGATAAAGTAGGGCGGTACTGACTAACTTATCTTGGCTCCACGTTCTGCGATTCAAGAGAAGGCAAGGCTCATTGGCTTGCATTTTTAAGTCTTGCTTAATACGGCCGTCAGGCACAATTGCCTCTACAGTATGTTCAATAGCGTTGAGTGGGCAATTATCTGACAGGTATTGATTCGGAGTGATTTGTGTGAAGTCTTGATTTAAATAACTCGGGGCATATTGGCTGTTCACCCAGCGGAGTTCTAATTGAATAGGCGTTTGGTCTTCATAGTGAATGATTTCACTGTAAAACACCGTTGTGCCAAGCATGACGCCGAGTTTTGTCGCAATGCTGTCATCTGCTTTTATGGCAACTTGTTTGAGCACTTTACTGCTATATTGTCGCCCTCGGTCGCTGACTTCTTCGGCAATGTTTCGAATGTCTAACAGAGGAGATTCTGACTTTTCACCAGGATCACACACAAACGTACCTAAGCGTGGGCGACGTTGTAATCGGCCCTCATTAACTAAGTCCCGAATTGCTTTGTTCACTGTCATTCTACTGACACCAAATTGCTCGGTAAGCTCAATCTCTGTGGCGATACGATGACCGACTATCCACTCTCCAGCATCAATTTTATCGAGGATAAATTGTTTGATTTGAATGTAGAGTGGTGCAGACATAATGATTCCCTTTTATTTGACTATACAAATACTGCTTAATTTAGGTACAAATTGCAAACATTTCTAGACGAATGCTCCACTTAGTGACAGAACAATCCTATTGTGGGGCTGAATGACTCTTGCTGCTGAGTATTATTTGGATTGATGATGGAATTCGAACATTTTCTTGTGGTCTATTGCTTGCAGAGTATAAAACAATTGTGTAAACAAACGATTATTAGAAGAAAAGTCGCTAAAAAGGAAAAACATGTTTAAAAAATTGAAAGCATCACTGGGGATCGGTTCTGCAAAAGTAGATACGATTTTAGACGAAATGAGCGTGTTTCAAGGAGCGACGCTGAAAGGGCATGTTCATATCAAAGGCGGAGACGTCGAACAACAAATTGATGCTATTACTATTAAGTTGAACACAGAGATGAAAGTCGAAGTGGATGATAGCGTAAGTTACCAAACGTTCACTATTGATCAGCTGAAGGCGGTAGACCCCTTTGTGATTCAACCTAATGAAGAGAAGCAGATTCCGTTTGAGCTAAAACTGCATGATGAAACGCCAATTACTGCGGTTAGCGCACTTAAGAATCAATGCCATGTTTGGGTTGAAACGACGTTAGATATTGATTTTGCGATTGACCCGCGTGACCGTGACTATATTGAAGTGAAACCACTACCAGTAGCATCTCGGGTTATTCAAGCGATCGAGCAAGCTGGCTTCACTATGGTTAAAGCCGATGTTGAAAAAGGCTTTTTGCGCGGTGGCTCGTTTGCTTCTCGCTCTGGAATTTATCAAGAGCTAGAGTTCCGAAATAACGGCTTTATCTCATCAAAAGAAATTGAGCTTTCTTTTATTCTGGAAGGGCAGGTCATGCATTGTTTGGCGGAGGTTGACCGTTCGCTCAGCTTGGCTGGGGACCAATATCGCTCGTTTACGTTGCCGATCAATGCAACTGATGCTCAAGTCGCTGCCGCGGTTGCACCAACGCTAAATCTATAGTTCTCATCAACTTGATGAGAATATGTACCGATATCCTATTGTGAAAGCGATATCGGTACTGTTATCCATGTTTCGTGCGTTCTCTACGGCTAAAAACTCAAGCGCGGAGTTTTCCATTAGATATCGATAGCCTAATACCAGTTCATTAGAGGCATCAGCAAACTCTGCGGGTCCTTCTGTTGAGCCTTGATACCAATGGTATTCAAACATCAGGTGGTGGTTATCTTCTAACGCATAACGGTACCCAGCTGCAACGGCAATCGTATTATGCCGATAGGGTAGATCCAGCAAGGCGCGATCATCTGAGCGAAACGTCATGCCAACCATCGAGTAAAATGCATGGGCGTCACTCAAATAACTGTAATTTATTTGGAAACCTTGCTCGAAATTACTGCCTTGAAAAGTCCCGTGAGCAACATCATTAAAATATAAGCTGCCACCAATCGATAGGCCGTGATGTTCATTCTGAAACACTTGATATTGCAAATAAGTAGATAAGTTATTGGCAAGCGTTTGTCCTTCGAAATCATCTTCTAGCACATCATATTGCGGCATTGAAATGTAAAAACGATCTCTGTCTACTTTGTCTCGGCCATTCTGTCCGATACCGAAAAGGTTATGGAAGCTTTTAGTCAGTCCATCTAAATGGTTATCAGCGGCAAAAACCCACCGATAATTGAGTTCCCATTGCCAACGGCTATTGATTTGCCACTTGCTGCCAATTTCGATTTGGTTGTGGTAATAATCCAGTGCGTATTCATCAGTATGAGCCCAAACACTGGCCACGGTTCCTGAGCCATAGGTTTCGACAAAATCAGAGGGAAGGCTATGCCCTGAGCGCAGTATATTGGTATGGCTAACCACTTGCATCGGAGATTGTGCGTAAGAACGTAGCGGCCCATACAGGTCATTTGATGCCATGGCTGGTACACAGCATATTGAAGTGCTTAGAAGCTCCATAAAGCGCGATTTGAAATAGATCATGATGAACACCTACATGCAAACTACTCAATAAAACAACTATATACCTAAATTGCACTTTGAGGTGGAACTAGGTGTGCTGGGTCCTGTGTTAGTTAATATGTATTAGGAACTATTATACCAGTTGTGTATTCAAGTTCTATTGGGAGGGGGGAACTCTGTTTACAAGTGATGTGAGCCCTTAAGAAGAATCATCAGATTGTTGCCACGAGGGTTGAGGTTAAGTTCTTATGATAAAACAAAATCGCGCTTTGCAATCTAAATGTGAGCTAGGTACAATCCCACTTTCGATAACGGTCCGGTATTCGTGTTACCGAGAGGCCTTTATTGACTCTCAACTATTTTCAACAAATAGCTTCTAATTTGAATAACATGTGTTGCTTGGTGTGCAACACCACTGTAAAGGACATAGCATGCCTATTATTACTCTTCCTGACGGCAGTCAGCGTCAATTTGACAACCCAGTTTCTACTATGGAAGTTGCGCAATCGATCGGTCCTGGTCTTGCAAAAGCAACGATCGCTGGTCGTGTAAACGGTAACCGCGTTGATGCGTGTGACCTAATTGAAGAAGACGCAAGCCTTGAAATCATCACCGTAAAAGATGAAGTAGACGGTCTAGAAATCGTTCGTCACTCTTGTGCTCACCTTCTTGGTCACGCTCTTAAGCAGCTTTACCCACAAGCTAAAATGGCGATTGGTCCAACCATCGACAACGGCTTCTACTACGATATCGACCTAGATGAGTCTCTAACGCAAGAAGATCTTGAAAAGATTGAAAAGCGTATGAAAGAGCTAGCGAAAACCAAGTACGAAGTTGTTAAGAAAAAAGTAAGCTGGCAGGAAGCGCGTGATACGTTTGAATCACGTGGCGAACCATACAAAGTGGAAATCCTAGACGAAAACGTATCTCGTGATGATCGTCCAGGTCTTTACCACCATGAAGAATACATCGACATGTGTCGTGGTCCTCACGTTCCTAACATGAGCTTCTGTCAACACTTCACTCTATTGAATGTGGCAGGTGCTTACTGGCGTGGTAACAGCGACAATAAAATGCTTCAACGTATCTACGGTACGGCTTTCCACGATAAGAAAGCACTGAAAGCGCATCTAACTCGCCTAGAAGAAGCAGCGAAGCGTGACCACCGTAAGATTGGTAAGCAACTAGACCTATTCCACATGCAGCAAGAAGCACCGGGTATGGTGTTCTGGCATCACAATGGTTGGTCTATTTTCCGTGATCTGGAAGTATTCATCCGCGCTAAGCTAGATGAGTACGGTTACCAAGAAGTAAAAGGTCCGCTAATGATGGACCGTGTTCTTTGGGAACGCTCAGGTCACTGGGATAAATACGCTGATGCAATGTTCACAACTTCTTCTGAGAACCGTGAATACGCAATTAAGCCAATGAACTGTCCAGGTCACGTACAGATCTTCAACCAAGGTCTAAAATCGTACCGCGACCTACCGCTACGTATGGCAGAGTTCGGCTCATGTCACCGTAACGAACCATCTGGTGCACTGCACGGCATTATGCGTGTACGTGGCTTTACTCAGGATGATGCTCACATTTTCTGTACTGAGAGCCAAATCCAAGAAGAAGTAACAAACTGCATCAAGATGGTGTACGATACGTACCAAACATTTGGTTTCGATAACATCGTAGTGAAACTGTCTACTCGTCCAGAGAAACGTGTAGGTTCAGATGAAATCTGGGATCAATCTGAAGAAGCATTGAAGCAGTCTCTTGAATCGATGGATATCCCATACGAAATTCAAGAAGGTGAGGGTGCGTTCTACGGTCCTAAGATTGAATTCACACTATACGATTGTCTAGACCGCGCTTGGCAGTGTGGTACTGTCCAGCTAGACTTCAACCTACCAGGTCGCCTAGGCGCTACTTATGTAGGTGAAAATAACGAACGTCTTGTACCGGTAATGATTCACCGTGCGATTCTAGGTTCACTAGAGCGCTTCATCGGTATCCTTATCGAAGAATATGCTGGTTTCTTCCCAACTTGGTTGGCGCCAGAACAAGCAGTTCTTATGAACATTACTGATAAACAGTCAGCTTATGTTCAAGAAATAGTACAAAAACTACAAAAAAGTGGAATTAGAGCTAAAGCGGACTTGAGAAATGAGAAGATTGGCTTTAAAATCCGCGAACATACTTTGAAGCGTGTACCGTATATGCTTGTTGTTGGTGACCAAGAAATGGAAGCTGGCGAAATTGCAGTACGTACTCGTAAAGGTAAAGATCTTGGTAAATTTAAAGTGGATGATTTTATTGCATACATCCAAGACGAGATCTCTAGCCGTAAGCTCAATCTGGAGGAATAAGCTATTAAAGGCGGAAGACGTGGCCAACAGCCGGTAAAACAAAACCCGCACCGTATCAACGGTGAAATTCGTGGTATTCGTGAAGTTCGACTAACAGGCGCTGACGGTGAATCAGTTGGTGTTGTATCGATTCAAGAAGCCATTGCAGCTGCTGAAGAAGCTGGTATGGATCTCGTTGAGATCAGTCCTAACGCCGAGCCACCTGTTTGTCGTGTGATGGACTATGGTAAGTTCCTCTTCGAGAAGAGCAAAACTGCTAAAGAGCAGAAGAAGAAGCAAAAGCAGGTCCAGATCAAGGAAGTAAAATTCCGTCCTGGAACTGATATTGGAGACTATCAGGTAAAACTACGCAACCTGACGCGTTTCCTTGAAGAAGGCAACAAAGTGAAGGTAACAATTCGCTTCCGTGGCCGAGAGATGGCACACCAAGACATCGGTGTTGACGTTCTAAATCGTCTTAAGGAAGATACTGCAGAACTTGCTGTAGTTGAATCTTTCCCTAAGAAGATTGAAGGTCGCCAGATGATCATGGTGCTAGCCCCTAAAAAGAAGTAATTAACGGCTCATCAAGTAATTAAAACCTAGCCGCTTTCCTTTCGATAAAGGCATAACGGCTGGGTTTTGTTCGCCCTAATTACGTTGTTTATTAAACCTACTCAATGCGGAGTTATTCATCATGCCTAAGATGAAAACCAACAAAGGTGCTGCTAAGCGTTTTAAGAAAACTGCTGGTGGTATTAAGTACAAGCACGCTACAAAACGTCACATCCTGACTAAGCGTACTACTAAGAACAAGCGTCAACTACGTCCGAATGCAATCCTTCCAAAATGTGAAGTGGCTGCAGTAATCCGTATGTTGCCATACGCTTAATTCTTTTTAGTTATCAATCGTTTAGTTTAGGAGAAGCATAATGCCTCGCGTAAAACGTGGTGTACAAGCTCGTGCACGTCATAAGAAAGTTCTAAAACAAGCTAAAGGTTACTACGGTGCGCGTTCACGTGTTTACCGCGTAGCTTTCCAAGCAGTTACTAAAGCTGGTCAATACGCTTACCGTGACCGTCGCGCTAAGAAACGTCAATTCCGTCAACTATGGATTGCACGTATCAATGCGGCATCTCGTCAAAATGGTCTATCTTACAGCCGTTTCATCAACGGTCTTAAGAAAGCATCTATCGAGATCGACCGTAAGATCCTTGCGGACATCGCAGTATTCGACAAAGCTGCATTTGCAGTTCTAGTTGAAAAAGCGAAAGCTGCTCTTTAATTAGCAGTTTAGGATTAAGAGAAGGAGAGCATTAGCTCTCCTTTTTTATTGCTAAAATATATACCCAAATATTTTTCAGTTTGCCATTCAGAGTATTGTCTATCAGTCTTCCCGATTTGATTAGTGATCACTACTCTGTTGGTAGTAAAATGTTTTGGGTATATATTTTACGTTTATAAGGGACTAAAAATGATCTACACAACGACAGAAAGCATTCCGGGTAAGCAGATCTCTGAAATAAGAGGGGTTGTAACTGGTAATGTTGTTCAATCAAAACACATCGGTCGTGACCTCATGGCGGGTATCAAAAGCATTGTTGGCGGCGAAATTCGCGGTTACACGGAAATGATGACCGACGCGCGTGATATAGCTATACAGCGCATGGTAGCAGACGCTGAATCTAAAGGTGCAGATGCGATTGTAGGGATTCGATTTACCACGAGCTCAATCGTAGATGGTTCTTCGGAAATTTTGGCATTTGGTACTGCAGTGAAACTTGCGGACTAATATACGAGGAAAAGCGTTGCTAGGAATGGTGAATTTTTATTCATTTATCATTTTTTATTTTTAGGTTAATTATTCTAGATTTTCGCAGAGCGAATAGGCTTATATTCTTAACTTTACGTTACTATTAAAATTAATCCTAATAATTTAGAGTAATTGCTTCACTTTTGTTTTGTGTATCATTTTATATTCATAATGAAATTGAATTCATATTGAATTTTCCATTTATCGTGTGAATTTTGATTTCGATATATTAATTCATATTTTTCTTATAAAAATATGAACTTATACCTTGCCAAGCGGTTCTAAATTGTTACAAATACTATACAGTTGTAACATTGCCAAAAGGAATTGTAGATGAGAGATCTGACTCCCGAATACTTGCTAGCCGCATTACGCCAAGCGATTAAAACAAAAGGGCTAACATATCGAGAGCTATCTGAGAAAATGGGCATGCCGCTGTCCACTTTTAAGAGACACTTAACAAGCACAAATCTCGCTTTGGATAAACTGCTTGAATATTGTAGAGCTGTTGATTGCACGTTAGATGAACTACAAAAGCTTGCGAATCAATTACAAGGTGAAGACGAGGATTACTTTAGCCGTACGCAAGATGAAGTCTTTTTTCAATTTCCCCACCTTTACGATTTTTATCGTGAATTGAGAATGTTGCGAGGCAAAGATGGATATTCCATTTTAAAGAAAAAGTATGATTTGTCTGAGCAAAGCATGTCTGATTACCTAAAAGCTTTGGAGTTATTGGATCTTGTTTACGTTGATGAAGATAAAAATATAACGTTGCACGGGCCGTTATATTACAGCTATGCAGAAAACTCCAAGCTCAATGATAAATATACGGAAATCATAAAAGAACAGACAACAACCCACGATAAATGCGTTCGTGTGGCTTTGGCACGCATGAAAATTACTGAAGAGCAGCTTTTGCAATTGGAAGATCAAGTCGCAAAAACGGTTATCGATTTTCATTCCAAAAATGTTGTGGCAGAGAACTTTAACGTCTCTGATTTTACTAATATTGTTCTACTTGCAGGGCCACATCAACCAGTCACATTCTCTGATGGAATTATCGAGACAGAAGGGCGATTTATTGACGATATTCGTTATGCCATTGCATCTGCAGGTGATAAACCAAGCCTCTCGATTTAGAAATTCAGTCTTTTACTTAAAGAGAATCGCTTTCTCACTATGTTATTGAGTTTTGTCGCTCTAATATTGAAAGGAAGCAGTAAAAGAAAAGCCCAAGACAGAGCACACTTTGTAAATAGAGCATCTATCAGTTGCTGTTTTGAATCCAAACTTTAAGTGTTTTGGGCTTTTTTGAATCACATCATTTCAATATCACTCGTTGTCCAATTTTTAAGGTGCTGATTTTTGGGGTTATGTCCTCGCACTCCACTCTAGCCTTTCCTTACAATCAAATCATTCTCGCTGAACCAAGCATCTTGATGTTACTTGGTTATATATAATTAAAGCTTATTTTTCGGTTAGCTATAAATTCATACTTGCAATGTTTGTTTTTTGATCTATTATGACGAAGTGTCATTTGTGACGGTTCGTCAAATTTAGTGGCGTTCCTGTATTCAAGAATCGTGTTACAATTATTGGGAGTGTGTTGGTATACGGATCAAAGGATTATGTTTAACTTTCGCTGTAAAAAAGATAGCAAGCAAGACGGATGTCGTACGTCTTCAGGGCTAACTAAAAAACAACAGGCGATTGCTGATCGTGAAATAGAGCTTATTCAATTGGCTAAGTCTCTGGTTCAAGAGCAAGGCTTTGCCAACTTAACGATGGACAAGCTCACAGCGGCAAGTCCTTACTCGAAGGGAACGATCTACAATCATTTTTGCAGCAAAGAAGATGTGATTCTTGCGCTTTGTATTCACTCGCTGAGAAGCGAGGCAATATTTTTCGAACGTACCGCTAAGTTCAATGGCAATACCAGAGAAAAAATCATTGCTATGCATGTAGGTTATCGTATTTACGCTCGTATGGAGCCTGTACTATCAACCTGTGCGATTGTTGCAAAGACGCCTTGGGTCCTAGAGAAAGCTTCGCCTAAGCGTGTGAATGAATTGAACAACTTAGAAGAACAAGTAATAGATGGTGCTGATGCGTTGGTGAATAATGCGGTGGAATGTGGAGACCTTAAGTTCTCTCCCGCAATTGGTTCTGATGCCATCGTATTTGCTAACTGGTCTATTGCCTTCGGTTCAAACGCTCTAGCGCAAAATGCATCGAACAGTCGATGTATTCAGCGAATTCAAGATCCATTCTCAGTACTGCATAACGCGAATATGTTACTTGATGGTTTAGGGTGGTCACCTTTATCGACAGAGTGGGATTACCGTAAAACGTGGCGTCGAGTGGAACAGGAATTGTTCAGCGAAGAGCTTGCTTATTTAGAGTCTGTGAATCGCTAATCGTTATAGAGGCCATCTAATATTTTAGTTGGCTTTTTTATTATACTATTGTGACGAATCGTCAAAAAAATAGAAATTGGTACTCAAGTTACCGATCTCGAGAAGTATAGGAAGTTACTCAAAAACTAACTTATATAACCAAATAAATTCGATCTGATTTTCATATGTTGAAGTTATCTGGTTATCACAGCATTCGCTTGTTTTTTTAGTTTTTAAATTTGACGAAACGTCACAAAAGGAGAGTGTGATGCCACATCACAACGTTCAACAACAAGCCCGAATTGGCTGGGTCAAGCTACCAACGAATTACAGTGTGTTGGTTGTACTTGCTACCGTTTTATTGATTGTTATAGCAACTATTGGAGGAAAAAATCTTTACTTTAGAGGGGATTACGACATCTTTTTTGATGGAACAAATGAGCAGTTACTTGCGTTTGATGAAATTCAGACTACCTTTGCAAAATCTGACAGTCTTGCTTTGGTCATAGCGCCAAAAAGTGGCACTGTTTTTACTCCTAACACCTTATCTCTTATTCAGCAGATCACTGACGAGGCGTGGCAAGTCCCATACTCCACCCGTGTTGATTCCCTTGCCAACTACCAGCATACCGAAGCGTTTGAAGATGATCTTCTTGTCGAAGATTTACTGTATAGCGAATATGAATTGACGCCTCAGCGAATCGAGAAAGTCAAAAGTATTGCGTTGAGTGAGCCGGTTTTGAAAAGTTCACTGATTTCCGAAAAAGGGGATGTCACGGTCGTGAATATTACGGTCCAACTCCCTGAGGTCGATAAAACCGCTGAAGTACAAGAAGTGGTTGCCTACATAAACGGAATGATTGAGCGTTATCAGCAAGTGTACCCGGATACTGAGTTCCACAAAGCCGGTATTATTGCAATGAACTACGCGTTTATGACCGCAGCTCAAGATGACAGCGCGACGCTAGTGCCGACCATGCTACTAGTGATATTGGTTTTCCTGACTCTCATGTTGCGCTCATTGCTTAGCGTCATCGCGACACTCATCGTTATTATCGGCTCAGTTATGGTGACAATGGGATTATCAGGATGGGCTGGTATGTTCTTAAGCACGGCGACAGTTAATGTGCCTACCTTGGTGATGACGCTTGCCGTCGCCGACTGTGTACACATTATAGCGACGATGCGTCAGTCTATGCAAAACGGCTTTAGTAAAGCCCATTCTATTGAACGAAGTATTGCGCTCAATTTCATGCCCATCCTGATTACCTCCATTACCACCGCGATCGGCTTTTTAATGATGAATATGTCGGATTCTCCAATCCTGAGAGATTTCGGCAACCTATCAGCCCTTGGCGTCATGATTGCTTGTTTCCTTTCCATCACATTACTTCCGGCGTTACTTCATATCCTTCCTGTTAGGGTGAAGTCAGACACTGCTGATGAAAGAAAGCACTTTATGGATCACTTAGGGGATTTCGTGGTGTCAAAGCGACATGCGTTATTGCCGTTGTCGGTGCTTGTTATTGTCGCGAGTGCGAGTTTGATTCCGCTGAACAAAGTCAACGATGAATCCGTCGAGTACTTTGGTCATAGCAATGAATTTCGTCGAGCGGCTGATTTTATGGAAGAGCGAATCAGTGGCATGGCGAACATCAGTATCGCGATAAAAACTAACGAATCGCAGGGTATTGCGGATCCTAATTTTCTCAATACCGTGGGTAAATTTACTGACTGGCTAAGGTTGCAGCCAGAAACGGACCATGTTGCGACCTTGAGCGATGTTTATAAGCGCCTAAACAAGAACATGCATGGAGATGATCAGACTTATTACTCGCTTCCTCAAGACAGAGAATTAGCGGCTCAATATCTGCTGCTTTATGAAATGTCACTACCGTATGGTTTAGATTTGAACAACCAAATCAATGTTGATAAGTCGTCAATCAAGATGGTTCTCACCGTGGAGAACTTGGGCAGCGTCGAGCTTGTTGATTTGGAAAATCGTATTTACCAATGGTTTAACGAAAACGCGCCTCAGTATGATGTTGTTGCTTCTAGTCCATCACTGATGTTTGCGCATATTGGCGAAACGAATATGGCTAGCATGCTGTCAACCTTGCCTATCACTTTGATCTTAATTTCGGCATTACTGATCTTTGCCTTACGCTCGTTCAAGCTCGGTTTAATCAGCTTGGTCCCGAATATCGCCCCTGCGCTTATTGGTTTTGGTATTTGGGCGTTGGTTTCTGGTGAAATTAATTTGGGGTTGTCTGTTGTTGTGACGTTGACGCTTGGCGTTGTGGTTGATGATGCCGTTCATTTTCTCTCTAAATACCAACACGCTCGTAAAGATGGCCATAGCGCGGAACAAGCGGTTCGTTACGCTTTTCGCACCGTGGGGCGCGCGCTTTGGATTACGACTGTCGTGCTTGTTGCTGGTTTCTCCGTTCTGGCGATGTCGAGCTTCCGCTTAAATGCCGATATGGGACAGTTGAGTGCCATTGTTATCTTCATTGCTCTTGTTGTGGATTTCATCTTTCTACCGACTCTACTGATGTTGTTTGACAAAGGCGTCTACGACGAGGTGGGCCGCCGAAACAAGCTTAAATCAACTGACTCTCAAACCACGGCTGTTACTCAGTCATAACGAATCAAAGGATTGAACATGAATTTACTAAAAAATGCCTTAAAAGTATCTGCACTTTCTGTCTCGCTTTTTATGAGTCATGCGGTGTTAGCGGATGAAGCGAAAGGATTAGAAATTGCTCAAGAGCGCAAAGCCCGTGATGAAGGGTGGGGGGATTCTGTTGCTACCATGAAAATGATTCTGCGGAACGCACAAGGAGAAAGCAGCACACGTTTAATGCGCCTCCAATCACTCGAAGTTGAGGACGATGGTGACAAAGGACTCACAATATTTGATGAACCAAGAGATGTGAAAGGCACCGCGTTTCTCAACCACTCTCATACAGTGGGTGCCGATGACCAGTGGCTTTACCTTCCAGCACTGAAGCGTGTGAAACGTATTTCCTCGCGTAACAAATCAGGCCCTTTCATGGGCAGTGAATTTGCGTATGAGGATCTCAGTTCCTTTGAGATTGAAAAATACCGTTTCAACTACCTAAAAGATGACAGCATAAACGGGCAAGATGTTTTCGTCGTAGAGCAAATTCCGACCGATAAGAACTCAGGTTATACCAAGCAAACGGTGTGGTTAGATAAAGCGCATTACCGCCCACTGAAAGTTGAGTTTTACGATCGCAAAGGGTCGTTGTTAAAAACGCTTTCTTTTTCCGATTACAAGCAGTACCTCAACCAATATTGGCGAGCGCACACTATGGCGATGACAAATCATCAAACAGGAAAAAGCACTGAGCTAACAACAAGTGAAATGCGCTTTAACACTGGGCTCGAAGACAATGATTTTCATAAGAATGTGTTAAAACGAGTGAGGTAGTGGAGGAGAAATGAACCGATCAAATGTTGGGTTGTTGCTTAGCGCAGCAACCTCTCTTTACTCGATGCCTCTTGCCGCCGTTGAGCTTGCAGGACAAGTCAATATTGAGCATCGTCAGTTTTTTGATTCTGGCTCTCAGGGTCAGAGAAAAGCGCAAACGTCATTGGTTTTGCAGCCAGAATTTTACTGGGAGATGCAAAATGGTGATGCGAGCTTTACCCTCACACCTTTCTATCGTTTGGATAGCCTAGACGATGAGCGAAGTCATGGAGACATAAGAGAGGCGCTTTATCTGACTTATTGGGATGATTATGAGCTTCGAGTTGGGATTAGTAAGGTCTTTTGGGGAGTGACGGAATCCGCCCATTTGGTTGATGTAGTAAACCAGACAGACGCCATTGAAGCCGTCGATGGTGAAGATAAACTCGGTCAGCCGATGTTGCATTTTACCTCATTCAAAGATTGGGGCACTGTCCATGCAATGTTATTACCTTACTTTAGGGAACGAACGTTTGCGGGTACTGACGGGCGCTTGCGAACCGAACCTGTTGTCTCAGATGATGCTATCTATGAATCAAGCAGAGAAGAAAAGCAGGTAGATGTGGCTTTTCGATATTCGAAAATGCTTGGCGATTGGGACGTAGGCCTGAGCTATTTATATGGAACAAACCGGGATCCTTACTTTCGTTTTGAGTACGGGGAATTAAAGCCTTACTACGCTCTGATGAGTCATGTCGGTCTCGATGTACAAGGAATCGTTGGCGATTGGTTATGGAAACTCGAAAGTGTTTATCGAGATAGTGCTGATAATCATGTTGGCCTTGTGACGGGATTTGAGTACACCTTCGTTGGCGCATTTGACACGGTTTGGGATGTGGGTGTGATTGGTGAATACCTCTATGACAGTCGTGGGAATAATGCACAAACTATCGGTCAAAATGATGTGTTTGCAGGCATTCGTTGGGCGCTCAACGACGAGGACGGAACGGAAGTATTGACGGGAATCACAAAGGATTTAGATAACGCCGATGTTTACAATGCCAAGTTAGAAGCCTCGAGCCGAATATCGAATAACTTTAAGTGGCAAATTGATGCTTGGTTGTTCAAAAATGAAACGCCAAACGATTTGCTCTATTTCGCCCGAGATGACGATTTTATCGAGCTATCTATTCAATACTATTTCTAAAACAAAAGGGCACAACTTAACGTCAGATTAATGAAAGATGACATTTTTGACGTTTTTGTGCTCTTTTTATTCAATAACCTCTTCTTTTCGTAATTCAATTTGGCATTGGTGCCCGGTTTGGCTACTATGTACAGCTATCAAAAAACCAATCACTCCCTTATGGACACTACCAACAGGTAGATGAGGAAACGATGCAACATCTAGAAGAGATCATTGCTAGCGCGAGCACTGCAATTGAAGCTGCCGAATCGCTAGTCGCACTTGATGAAGTGCGTGTTCAGTATCTGGGTAAAAAAGGTGAGCTAACTGCTCAACTTCAAAGCCTAGGTAAACTACCACCAGAAGAACGCCGTGAAGCTGGTCAAGAAATCAACAAAGCGAAAGGCGTCGTTCAGCAAGCTATCGCAGCTCGTAAAGACGCACTACAACGTGCAGAGCTTGAAGCGAAACTAGCAGCAGAAACAATCGACGTAACACTACCAGGTCGTCGTATTGAGAACGGTGGTTTACACCCAGTAACTCGTACTGTAGAGCGTATTGAGAAGTTCTTTGGCGAACTTGGTTTCAACACCGAAGCTGGCCCAGAGATCGAAGATGCATTCCACAACTTTGATGCGCTAAATATTGCCGCTGATCACCCAGCGCGTACTGACCACGATACTTTCTTCTTCAATCCAGATTTGATGCTTCGTACTCATACGTCAGGCGTACAGATCCGTACGATGGAAAATGGTAAACCACCATTCCGTTTCATCGCTCCGGGCCGTGTATACCGTAACGACTACGACCAAACTCATACCCCAATGTTCCACCAAGTGGAAGGTATGCTGGTTGATGAGAACGTAAACTTTGCACAGTTGAAAGGCATCCTGCACGATTTCCTATGTAACTTCTTCGAAGAAGAAGTAGAAGTACGTTTCCGTCCATCTTACTTCCCATTCACTGAACCTTCAGCTGAAGTAGACGTGAAAGGCAAAAACGGTAAATGGTTAGAAGTACTAGGCTGCGGTATGGTTCACCCGAACGTACTACGTAGTGTAGGCATCGATCCTGAAAAATACTCTGGTTTCGCATTCGGTATGGGTGTTGAGCGTCTAACGATGCTTCGTTACGGCGTGAACGATCTACGTGCGTTCTTCGAAAACGATCTTCGTTTCCTAAAACAGTTCAAGTAATCCAGAGGGTTCATCAACATGAAATTCAGCGAATCATGGCTTCGTGAGTGGGTAAACCCAGCGGTTACTACTGACGAACTCACTCATCAAATTACAATGGCCGGCCTAGAGGTAGACGACGTTCTTCCTGTAGCGGGTTCTTTCACTGGCGTTAAAGTGGGTCACGTTGTTGAATGTGGTCAACACCCAGATGCAGACAAACTTCGCGTTACTAAAGTTGACGTGGGTGAAGAAGAGCTTCTAGACATCGTTTGTGGCGCACCTAACTGTCGCCAAGGTCTGAAAGTAGCGGTAGCAACAGTTGGTGCTGTTCTTCCAGGCGATTTCAAAATCAAAAAAGCGAAACTACGTGGCCAGCCATCTCACGGCATGCTTTGTTCGTTCACTGAACTAGGCATTGATGTTGAGTCAGACGGCATCATGGAACTAGCAGAAGACGCAGCAATCGGTACTGATTTCCGTGAATTCCTAGGTCTAGATGACGTAACGGTAGACGTAGATCTAACAGCAAACCGCGCTGACTGTTTCAGCATTCGTGGTCTAGCTCGTGAAGTTGGCGTACTAAACCGTGCTGACGTGACTGAGCCATCAGTAGAAGCAGTTGCGCCTTCAATCGACGATAAAGTGTCTATTGAAGTGAAAGCTCCTGCTGCGTGTCCTCGTTACCTAGGTCGTGTTGTTAAGAACGTAAACGTTCAAGCTGAAACGCCACTATGGATGCAAGAGAAACTGCGTCGTTGTGGTATTCGCTCTATCGACCCTGTTGTAGACATCACTAACTATGTTCTTCTAGAGCAAGGTCAACCAATGCACGCATTCGATCTAGCGAAGATCGAAGGTGGCATCGTAGTTCGTATGGCTGAGCAAGGTGAGAAGCTAACACTTCTTGACGGCAGCGAAGCAGAACTAAATGCAGATACATTAGTTGTAGCTGACCACAACAAAGCACTTGCAATCGCAGGTATCTTTGGTGGTGAAGAGTCTGGTGTAACAACTGAGACTAAAGACGTTCTACTAGAGTGTGCATTCTTTGCACCTGACCACATCCGTGGTCGCGCTCGTAGCTACGGTCTTCACACTGATTCTTCAATGCGTTTCGAGCGTGGTGTGGATTACGCACTGCAAGTGAGCGCAATGGAGCGTGCAACTCAGCTTCTTGTTGAAATTTGTGGCGGTGAAGTAGCACCTGTTGTTGCAGTAGAGTCTGAAGCAGACCTACCTAAGTCAAACAAAGTTGCTCTACGTCGTACGAAGCTAGACAACCTACTAGGTCACCACATCGCTGATGCTGACGTAGTAGAAATCCTAGAGCGCCTAGGTTTGACTGTTGAAGCTTCAGAAGAAGGTTGGATGGCAGTAGCGCCAACATGGCGTTTCGATATCGCTATCGAGCAAGACCTGATTGAAGAAGTTGGCCGTATCTACGGTTACGACAACATTCCTAACCAACACCCTGCAGCAGCACTTAAGATGCACAACCACGTTGAAGCGGATCTTCCACTGAAACGCGTTCGTGATCTTCTTGTTGACCGTGGTTACCACGAAGCAATTACATACAGCTTCGTTGAGCCTGAGCAACAAAAGCTAGTTGTACCTGGTGTTGAGCCTCTAGTGCTTCCAAACCCAATTTCTGCAGATATGTCAGCAATGCGTCTTGGTCTTATCCAAGGTCTGCTGAACACGGTTGTTCACAACCAGAAGCGTCAACAGCCACGTGTTCGTCTATTCGAATACGGCCTACGTTTCATCCCATGTGAATCTGCAGAAAACGGCATGCGCCAAGAGCCTATGCTTGCGGGTGTTATTGCTGGTACTCGTGGTGAAGAGCACTGGGATATCGAAACTAACACCGTTGATTTCTTCGACCTTAAGGGCGATCTAGAAGCGATTCTAGAGCTATCTGCGAACGAAAAAGCGTACTCTTTCGCTGCACTGTCACCTGAAAGCAAAAAAGCTAACCCAGCACTTCACCCAGGTCAATCTGCGGCAATCATCGTAGATGGTAAAGAAGTGGGTGTGATCGGTACCGTTCACCCTGAGCTTGAGCGTAAGTTCGGTCTAAACGGTCGTACTATCGTATTCGAAATCGAATGGTCTGCAATCAACAGTAAAGTGATTCCAGAAGCGGTTCAGCTTTCTAAATTCCCATCAAACCGTCGTGACATCGCAGTAGTTGTGGACGAAGCGGTAGCATCTGGTGACATCGTTAATGCTTGTTTAGAGCAAGGTGGCGAGTTCCTTAAAGATGCGAAACTGTTCGACGTGTACGTAGGTAAAGGCGTTGAAGACGGTAAGAAGAGCCTAGCAATCGCTTTGACTCTACAATCAGTTGAGCGCACGCTTGAAGATGCAGATATCGCAGGTGCGGTTGACGCTATCGTTGCTCACGTTTCTGAGAAGTTTGGTGCTGCTCTACGTGACTAATCGTTAGACGAACTATCTCTCTTAAGAAACTAAAAACCCTGTCAAATCGGCAGGGTTTTTTTATGTTGAGCATTATCTTATTGTGATTCACGTACTAGGCCGTTTACGTCAACTCCCACAACCTCAAAAATCTGGACCAAACTTGAGGTAACGCTTAATCGAGATTTGGCATATATCGTTTTTCCGCCAACAGACGCTAACGCAAGTTTATTGGCAGCTAGGCGGCGAGTGAGAGAGTATAGCTAAGCAGAAGTGGGAGCGTAAGAATACTGAAAAAGTTGCCAAATAGTACCATTGACGCCACTTTCATGGGCTCTATATTCAGCCTTTCCGCAAATAGGTAATTCATGACGGCTGGTGGCAGCATTGTGAAGAGTACCATCATTTGCAATTGCATCGTTGGAAGGGGAATTAACCAATAAATAAGTGCGAATGCAACCGCCCCAGTTGCAAGCGACTGCACGGTACACAATACACCAACCTTTAAACCGTCCACTCTTAAATGACACATTTGCGCCCCCAGGGATAAAAGCATCACGGGTACTGCCGCTTGCCCAAGTAGAGCAGTCGCTTCGTATAAAGGTGCCCATGCCCCCACCATTTGACACGTTGAGAAACAGAGCCAACGACGCAGCTAAAAAGATTGGCATCTTGACTATTTGCTTAAAAGGGTTGCCATGACTAAGTAGCATTACACCTAAACTAATGTGCAAGCATGCTGATACGACAAATAGCAGTACTGCTGAGGATAGCGCAATTTCTCCAAACGTATAGGTAAACAAAGGAATAGCAAGGTTTCCGCTATTGCGAAACATATGTGGTGGTGCCCAGGTTTTAAACGACAGTGACGTCAATCGACATACTGGGATCATGAGTAGTGCAGGAACCAAAACCGCGACAATTGCTGCAAAAAGGAGTGGTCCCTGATTCGAGTCTAACGGCATGCTAACGAGCGAAGAAAACACCAGCGCAGGTGTGAAAACCTCAATGTTAATGCGGTTGATTGGACGAAAGTCAGGCTTGATGTAACGACCTACCAAATAGCCGACGCCGACAAGAGCAAAGACAGGGAAAAGAATATTTATGATTTGATTAATCATGGTCGCCTAGATGAAGTGTAAGGAGCTAATGTGGAGATACACGAAGAACCACATTATCAACCTTTATATATTGCGTCATCGCTGAACAGTGAGAAGCGTGGGTTTAATCAAGCTTTCTAAGCACAGTTACAAAGCCAGGTGGTCATACCATTTAGTTCAATTGTTACGTATCGAGTTACATACAAATCACTGAATTTACGACAAGTTCTATGTCAAGTGTCTGTTAAATAACCAATCTCTGATATTTTTATTAAATAGTGATTAATGTTGATATTTTAACTATTTTTAGTTTTATCAGCTGGATGTTTTTCCTATTAAAGAGAAAACAAAAACAAAAATATCAAAATGTTGGCGTTTAACAATAATTTACATAGTGCTATTCCTTTTGTTCGCCAAGAAAAAAGTTGGCGAAAATCATAAGCTTGTCATACACTTCCTGATGTAACCCCGATATGTTGTTGAATTGGTAGGGTAAAACTGCTCTGGCGCTACACTAACGTAGCATTGTTTAACATAGCTTTGAGGAAAGTTTTATGGCGCTCACAAAAGCCGAACTGGCAGAAAACCTGTTTGATAAATTAGGATTTAGTAAGCGGGACGCCAAGGAAACGGTGGAAGTGTTCTTTGAAGAGATTCGTAAGGCACTGGAAAGTGGCGAACAGGTAAAACTGTCAGGTTTTGGTAACTTTGATCTTCGTGACAAGAATGAACGACCTGGTCGTAACCCGAAAACCGGTGAAGATATTCCAATTACTGCTCGACGTGTAGTGACTTTTCGCCCGGGTCAGAAGTTAAAAGCTCGTGTAGAAAACCTGAAGAAAGTACAGTAAGCCGAATAAATGGATCACGCTAAGGCGTGGTTCTTTTTTTTGCGTAAAACTTGTGTCGCATATAAACGAAAACCACCGCAATGCGGTGGTTTTTCTGTTTTTGAGTATATCTTAATGATATGGATTACGCTGCTTCTAGGTGCGTTGTTAAGTATGGTTGCCATGCTTGTTGGTACAAGTTTTTAGACTGTGCACGCATGTTGCGAATAGAAGCGAGTTCTAGTTCGCTTAGTTCGCGTTTCTCCATCATCGCTTGGCGTTCTAGTTTCTGGATTTTTTCGTATAGGTCGTGTTCAGGACCGCTCTTCACATCTGCGATGGCTTTTAAGTGCAGTTGAACTTCGGCAACTAGATTTGTCTTTGGTAAACGAACGAGTAAGTTCAAGTCTCTATAGCCTGAAGGACCAGGTTTTTTGAAGCGATTTTTTACTTTAACAATTGTTGTTTCACGCTCTAAGGTTTCATAAATGGAGACTAAGCTCGCGACGTCTTCAGCAACAATCGTGGCACGGGCTAGGTCAGTAATGCGTTCGACTTTTCCATCTAACTCCAAAGCTATTTTTTCTTCTGCTCGTTGTTTGGACTTTACGCCTGCGAAGTATGGCTGAGCATCATTAAGAAGTGCGGTACTTTTACAGATAGTTTCAAGCTCAAATTGTGCTTGGTGAGCTTTGCTGTAAAGAATGTCGAAGTCAGTGTATGGCTGAGTTGGAGTTGCGTCGATTGACTGAATACCATACAAGCCGCTAAGGCTATGTTTAAAGAGTTTCGAACAAACTTCGTTTTGACTTGTTGAACGATTTTGATCGCCACTCGGCGCTGGGGTAATTGGAAGTGCGGCAAATGCCGGTGCACGGCTAAGTACCAAAAGCATCAATGCTGTAGTACGAAGAAATAAGCTCATTCACTCTCCTTAACTTGCTTGTACTTAGAAAATAGGGAACATAAAGGTCGCTAAGTTCGGCAAATCAGGTACTAACTTATTAATGGGGTCATTACGAAAGATTCCAAGGTTTCAGTTTTGTCTTGAAGTGGAATTGTGCGTTAGATCACCATTTCTCTTTTCTTTATTCTGTTTATCAGATAAAGGCGTGGTTCCTATAAGAACGTTTACATCCTATCACCGCTGTATTAACCAAAGATGAACGGCATAGACAAATTGAAAAAAATCGTTAGTCTTACTTCTCAAAATGAAAATCAGCCGACAAGTAGAAAGTAAAATGAGAGACCAAGAGTTTTGGCATAATAAATGGGCCAGTAATCAAATCGGATTTCACTTGGAAGATGTAAACCCGCTATTACCTGCATATTGGCAACACACAAACCCAAAGCGTGAAGACAAAGTGTTAGTGCCTTTGTGTGGAAAGTCAGAAGACTTGATTTGGTTGGCGATGAAGCATGATTCAGTTGAAGGTGTTGAGCTGAGCCATATCGCTGTTCGTGCCTTTTTTGCTGAACATTTTTATACGCCAACCGTGACGCCTGTTAATGGTATGCACGAGCTTTATCAATTTGATGAGCTCTCTATTTATACTGGGGACTTTTTCACTGCACCAGTATCTCAAGCCGATATCATTTATGATCGCGCCGCGTTGGTTGCTTTACCGCAAGATATGCGAGAGGAGTATGTAGAGCGTCTCAAGCAACTTTTGAATCCAGGCGGTCGTATTTTGCTTGTTACACTCAACTATCCTCAAGAAGAGATGGCAGGGCCTCCATTTAGCGTGCCAGTCGAAGAGATTGAGCAGTTATTTTCAGGTTACAAAGTTACCTGTTTGAACGTAGATGAAGCTGATGAAAACCATCCTAAAATTGCGAAAAAAGGCTTAAGTTGCTTCTTTGAAGAAGTGTACCTAATCGAGAGTGAATAGGTTTTTTTGGTTTGTAAAACGAAATAGCGCAGCAATTTGAGCTGCGCTATTTTTGTATAAGTGGTTCGTATTTAATAAGTGATATTAACTTTTGAAGCACTTTCAACAGCATCTTGAACGGCTTTTTCGGTGGTTTTTCGTCGCGTAAGGACAACACCTAAACGACGGCGACCATCGATTTCTGGCTTGCCGAATAGACGAACTTGCGTTTGAGGTTGAGCTAAGGCTTTGGTTAGGTTGTCAAAGCGAATGTTTGTGGAAGTCCCTTGACCAAGAATAACGGCCGACGCAGATGGACCATATTGTACGATATTATTAATCGGCATTCCGGTAAATGCACGTACGTGGAGAGCAAACTCTGACATTTCCTGAGAAATCATAGTGACCATGCCTGTATCGTGTGGGCGAGGAGAGACCTCATTGAAAATGACCTTATCGCCTTTAACAAATAACTCTACACCAAAGATGCCGTAGCCACCGAGTGCGTTGACTACTTTCTCAGCCGTGTATTCAGCTGCTTTTACTGCGTTTTCTGACATAGCTTGCGGTTGCCATGATTCGCGGTAGTCGCCATCTTCCTGACGATGGCCAATTGGAGCACAGAAATGCACACCGTCAACGGCTCTTACAGTCAATAAAGTGATTTCGTAATCGAAGTCGATAAAACCTTCCACGATCACGCGACCTGCCCCCGTACGTCCGCCTTCCTGTGCGTAATCCCATGCTTTTGCTACGTCGTCTTCGGTCTTGATGACACTTTGCCCTTTACCTGAAGAACTCATAACTGGCTTTACTACGCACGGGATGCCTGCATGCTCAACCGCGGCTTTGAAGTCTTCAAAAGTATCTGCAAAACGATAAGGTGATGTCGTCAGTTCTAGTTCTTCTGCAGCCAAACGTCGGATACCTTCACGATTCATTGTTAGCTTGGTTGCCTTAGCGGTTGGAACAACATTCAGCCCTTTTTCTTCAAGCTCTACCAGTTTGTCGGTTGCGATAGCTTCGATTTCAGGTACGACGTAAGTAGGTTGTTCCTTTGTAATAACTTCTTCTAAGGCGCTTCCATCTAACATATCGATGACGTAACTACGGTGAGCAACTTGCATCGCTGGAGCATTAGCATAGCGATCACAAGCAATCACTTCTAAACCAAGTCTCTGACATTCAATTGCGACTTCTTTACCGAGTTCGCCAGAGCCTAAAAGTAATACACGGGTAGCATTTGCGCTGGTTGCAGTGCCAAACATAGTGTTCCCTTACAAAATAGAGTGGTGAGACAGAAATTGCAGGAGATCATACTGAAGTTTTATGACAAAGCAAACGTTTGCTTTTGGTTTTTAGGCAATAAAAAAGCTCTACATGCCGTAGAGCTTTTTATACTGAAATTGTCGCTTATACGTTGACAAAACTAAGTGGAATATCTGGATTCAACGCTTCTAACGTTGATTGCGTATCAGCCAAATGACTGATCTTGCCTTCTGAGTTTTCTACCAGAGCAGCGGCTTTGATATTGTCAAAAGTTTCACCCGCAAGTAGTACTTGGATCAGCGCAACTTGTAATGGCGGCAAGCTAGGGTTAAAGGCCGCATTTTCCGCATAAGCACCTTGGAATACACGGCCGCTAGCCATTTCTAATGCTAAGCCACTCAAGTTGTTGGTATATGGTGAGTGGCTCATGTTCATCGCTTCAACAGCGCTTTGAATTAGAGTGTCTTCATCATCGCATGAGAACTGATGCTTTACTTCTGCCATTAAGCCGGATTCGATACCGAGATCGTTTGGTCCAAAGGCTTCAGGTAGGTATTCATGCAGCGACTTTTCTTCGCGTTCTGGGAGCTGAATTTTAAGCTCGTTTGCGGTAGATAACTCGTTCATGAACTGACGGCAGTGACCACATGGGCTGAAGTTAATAGTGATATCTTTAATACCACGTTCACCTTTCATCCAAGCGTGGCTAATTGCAGACTGCTCAGCGTGAACTGTTTGACCTAACTGAACACCAAAGAATTCCATGTTGGCACCGAAGTAAAGGCGACCTGAGAGACCACGAACGATAGCGCCGACATAAAATTCAGAAAGAGGAGCATAGGAATATGCTGCGGCAAAAGGAAGTAGAGCAACACGAAGCTCTTTATCTGATAGACCGGTAGCTGAAAGCAACTGCTCAAACTGTTGAACTGAAAGCGTAGCATCAAAATCATCAGCTTGGATGATAGGAGCAAGTTGTTTGGAAAGTGCTTCTGGAGCGCCTGCTAGCGCCTGTTCAATGCGACTTTTCATGTTGAATCCTTGTTATTGCATGGACAGTTATTCTATGTGAAGGATAGAAATGTTCCGTGCGTTAGATCACGATAAATAATGTAATTGATAATTCTGTTACATAATTAGAGTGAGCTCACACATGTATTCGATTGCACTGACGTGAAGCGTTATCTCCGTCTCACAATTAACCATATCAGTATATATTCATATGACCAAGACGCTGGGATATGTTAATTACGATGCCTACATGTCCACACAACGTTATTCCTAGATATCTAAGCAACGTTGAGTCAGTAATATTGCACTGAATGTTGAAGTTATTAGTGTGTATCTCGTCAGAGTGCCTTAACGATCTTACTAGAACGGGTTGTTAGATGAGGTAATACAGAATTTTGGAAGGGATAAGGAAGAAACGGGAAGGCCACGGCCTGCCGGAAGGAGGGCAGACCGAGAGCGCTTAACTATTGATATAGCCAGACAGCCAAAGCAAAAAAGCTTGGAGCCAAAATAGAAGTGATGATGCCGCATAAAACCAATGCGAGTGATGAGAACGCGGCATCAATGGGCTGTTTCTCTGCACATGTCGCGGTGCCTAAGGCATGAGACACGGTACCCATTGTTAGGCCACGTGCAATCGGGTGTTTAATTCCAATTAAGTTGTAAATTGGGTACGCCAAAATCGCGCCCAATAAACCAACAATCAGAACCAAGATCGCCGCAACGGCAGCTTCACCACCGAGGTGACTCGAAATTTCCATTGCTATTGGCGTAGTGACGGATTTACCCACTAGACTTGCGATTAAACTGATATCTGCTTTGAAAGCGACTGCGATCAAGGTGGTTGTCATCATCGACATCACACTGCCTACTGTGCAAGCAAAAGTGATGATTCGCCAGTTTGCTTTAATCTGTGGTAGTTGTTCATATAGCGGGTAAGCCAGAGCAACTACGGCTGGTTGAAGTAAAAAACTGATCCCTTCGTTATCCGCATAATACGTTTCAAACGGTACATTTAAGTAAGTAAGCAAAGGAATGAGCACTGCAATACTGATCAGCAAAGGATTTGCTAGAGGATTATTCACTTTGATTGCGATTTGGCGTGCGACAAGAAAAACCGCAATGGTAATAACTAACCACATATCAGTGCTTCTCCTTTAGCAAGTAGTCCAGCAGCCAAGCGAGGCTGACTAGTACAATGAGTGAGCCTCCAACTGCGCTAGCAATGATAGGGAGGGCATTAGCGAGTAGCATATCGAAATGTTGCATTAATCCCACGCTAATAGGAACGAACAACAAAATCATGTAGCGGATAAATAGCGTGGCGCCCGGTTTGACCCAATCGACCTTTACAAGCCCAAGAGTCATAGAGAAAAACAGTACGAGCATACCGATGACACTTCCTGGGACGGAAACGCCAGTGAACTTTTGAATGGTAATTCCGATGCCAAGTGCCCCCATGATGAGGAAGATTGAAATGAGCAGTTGGATCAGTTGTAAGAATCGTTCTTTAATCATTTTGACAGTATATAAACAACAAGCACACCATAAGGTGCGCTTGTATTAGGAGGAGTTAAGAAGCTAAGCTCTCTACATAACGGTACACGGATTTTAATATCGCAATCTTCTTTTCGTCACTTTCATGTTCGTGAACTAAGTTTTCTAAATTCAGCATGTACTCTTCAATTTGGCTTTCAAACACTTCTCGACAGTGTAATGCCCAGCGTCTCTGTTCTTGCTCGTCTAATGTGCCTGGGAAGTTACGCGCACGATAGCGGAACAATAGAGGTTTAATGCGCTTGTCATCAAATTCAATGTCCAATGCGGCAAGATTGTTCGGGTCGGTTTCTCGAATGATATCCATGGCTGCGCGATCGGCCGGAGAGAAGAATCCGTCGTAAAGTTGCGTATCGACGTCATCACTTTTATCGAATTTACGCTCGACTGAAAAGAGGCTAATCAGCTTTTCTCTAATTTCAGGATGTTGGCGCAACAAAGCGAGATTAGCGAGACATTGCTGGCGATCAATGCCAATAGACTCCGCATTTTCAGCCGTTAACGTTTTTGCAGGGGCGAGAATAGGGCATTTGTTTAAATGAACTAACTTAACAGGCACTGGTAGCAATTCACCAAGATCTTCTCGCTTAGTGTAGAGTCTTTCGTGTAGCTCTTCTGCGGATAGCTCTAGAATCGGCTGAGGGTCTTTCGCTAAATCGATAGTGATAACGGCGTTATTATTGGTTGGATGCCAAGCAACAGGCACAATCCAGCTAGTGTACTGGCATTCGCGCCCGAGCATGCCTGAAACGTGCATCAACGGCGTCATGTTGACGATGTCGACTAATTCATTGAGCTTGCGCTTTTGGCGCATAGAAAAGAAGTAGTCAAACAATTTTGGTTGCGCTGCTTTTACTTTCTTTGCCATTTCGATAGTCGCAATCACGTCTGCCATCGCATCGTGCGCGTTACTATGTTCTATGCCGTTAGCCACAGACAAGTGTTCTAATTTAAAGCTAGTGAAGCCATCTTCGTTTTCTGGCCATTCTACGCCTTCTGGGCGAAGGGCATGGCACGCGCGTAGTACATCGAGTAAATCCCAACGCGAGTTACCGTTTTGCCAACTCCATGCGTATGGATCGATAAAGTTGCGATAACAAGTATAACGGGTCACTTCGTCATCAAAGCGAATGCTGTTGTAGCCTAAACTGGTGGTATTTGGTCTCGCGAGTTCAGCGTGAATCTTAGCGATAAACTCTGGCTCAGAAAGGCCTTCTTGAACCGTTTTTTGTGGAGTAATACCAGTAATAAGCGCAGCTTCAGGAGACGGAAGATAATCAGCTGGTGGTTGACAGTACATGACTAAAGGCTCGCCGATGATATTAAAGTTTTCATCTGTACGAACACCAGCAAACTGGCTTGGGCGATCTTTCGCGGGGTTGGTTCCCCATGTCTCATAATCAAAGAAGAAAAAAGTGGGCTGATTATCTTGGTGCATTCTGCTTACCGTTTACAAAACCGATGACAGTATTAGACCATTCAACGCCTTGACTAGCAACGAAAGATGCAAGTTGAATTTTTGAAAATGAAAAAAGCCGATGGCGAACCATCGGCTTGATATTTTACGTTTTATCGCTTTGGAAGGAATTTGAGTTCTATGCTCGTGTTTCTTCCAATGTCGCTTCACTTTCTGGTGACTTCAGCACTCGGCTAGCAATTGTACCCGCAGTCATTGAGCCTGAAACGTTTAGTGCGGTACGTGCCATGTCAATCAATGGTTCAATAGAGATAAGCAGCGCCGCGATGGTCACAGGCAAGCCCATTGCAGGAAGAACAATCAAGGCTGCAAACGTCGCACCGCCGCCGACACCTGCAATACCAAATGAGCTGATGGTGATAATCGCAATCAATGACAGGATAAAGTGAAGATCCAGAGGGTTGATGCCCATTGTCGGAGCTACCATCACTGCCAGCATTGCAGGATAGATACCTGCACATCCGTTTTGGCCGATAGTGGCACCAAACGATGCTGATAGGTTTGCAATCGCTGGTGGAACGTTAAGCTTGGTGATTTGCGCTTCTACGTTTAGTGGGATCGTTGCTGCTGAGCTGCGAGATGTAAACGCGAAGGTCAGTACTGGCCAGATTTTCTTAAAGTATTCCGCAGGGCTAACGCCAACAAAAGAGACTAATACGCCGTGAACAACAAACATCAGTGCGATAGCAACATAAGACGCCACAATAAAGCCAAGTAGGTTTAGGATGTCGCCTGCGCTTGATGTCGCTACCACTTTCGCCATTAGTGCTGCGATGCCGTATGGCGTTAACGCCATGATCATCTTCACTAATCGCATAACGATAGATTGAGCTGCTTCTACGAAAGTACGAATCGGTGATTCCAACTCTGCTTTTTCCATCATCACTTTACGAGCGGCGATACCAGTTAACACGCCGAAAATCACAACAGCGATAATTGATGTCGAGCGAGCACCTGTTAGATCAGCAAATGGGTTGGTTGGAATGAAGCTAACTAGCATTTGAGGAATAGTTAGGTCACTTACTGTACCGGCACGGCTTTCTAAAACGGCGATACGAGCGGTTTCACGCGCGCCTTCAGTTAAACCCTCTGCTGAAAGGCCAAATGTCGTTGTCACCAAGATACCGATGAGTGCAGCAATTGCAGTCGTTACTAGAAGAACAGAGATGGTCAGGCCAGAAATTTTACCTAATGATCCACCTTTTTCCAATTTAACAACTGCAGAGATCATCGATACCAATACTAGTGGCATGATGACCATTTTCAGTAGACCAACGTAGCCACTGCCTACAATGCCTATCCATTCAAGTGTTTGAGCAATTGCGCTGTTGCCTTCACCGTGAATGAGTTGCAAAGCAAGACCAAAAAGAGAACCAGTAACAAGACCGATTAAAACGAGACGAGAGAGTGTGTGTTTCTTTTGTTGTTGGTTAAATAGAAAGAACAATATGCCAACAAAGACGGCTAGAGAGGCTATCACTGCAAAATTCATAATCTGACCTTATCAACCTGCCGAAATGGCGGTTGTTTTTTATACGGGGTTTTATACGGATTTGTTTATGGGGCGTAAGATAACGCTCGCGATATAACTTTAAAAATGACAAACGGGTATTAGCTAGATCTAAAATGAATATAAAAACGAGATCTAAGTCGCGTGAGAGTGTGAATTAGCACGTTAAATGTACAAAATGGTTATTCGTAGTGATGCAGTAAGTCACTCATTTCTTGCCTTTGTAAGTAAACCACCGAGTCTTCTTGATAACTGAAAAGTTGATAAATCATCGCTTTGGCGACATCTTCCGCTCGAATAGGTAAGAAGTTGGACAGTTTGCCAAGCATGAGTGGGCGAATTACCTTAAACAGAGTTTGTACTAACTTCTCGTCCATTCTTGGGTTTTGACGTTGACCAACAAGCGGGCCTGGGCGAACAAATACGATTTCCTCAAAGTCCATAGCTTCGATTCGTTGTTCCATTTGTCCTTTACAAGCTAAGTAATGGGATGGCGATTTACTATTTGCACCGAGGCTAGAAACAACCGCAAGGCGTTTAACTCCGATTGTTTTCATCTGCTGGGCGACTTTGCACACCAGATCAACATCTACTCTACGCAAATTATCCTTACTGCCTGCTTGCTTAAGGGTCGTGCCTAAACAGATAAAGCCGATGGTTGGTGTTGGTTGGTTCTCATCCCATTGGTGGATAGAAAGGTCTGCATCAATGAGAGGAACAAGCTTGTTGTCCACATCTAGGACGCCATCGAGTGGGCGGCGAGAAAGATAATATAAGGTACCAACACCTGATTGATTTATTAGGTTTGTAATGACTTTTGAGCCGACTAAGCCAGTTGCCCCAGCGATGATGGCGCAGGTGTTGTTATCCATGTCCTTTCTCCTATATGGGAATATAGCCTAAGCTATTGTAGCGGATTTCAAGGAGTTACTTATAATCGAATGCTCGAAAGGTGAGACGCTCTGCGAACTCAGTAGACTTTCCTGACAGAAACCTGATTAGCGCTGCCCCAAGTGGATGCAAGGGTATACAATAGCGGACGCTCAAAACTGGGGCTGAGCAAGATTTCTTAATCAATGGAACACCTCTCACCCAGACAACATCAAAGGAACGTAAAAAATGGATGACTCTTTTGCAGCGGAGATACAAGCGCGCATAGATAACAAAACCAAACCCGTCGGTTCTTTAGGCTTATTGGAAAAGGTGGCACTACAGCTAGCTCTTATTCAAAGTCAGGATAAACCTCAGCCAGTTGATTCCATCGCTATCTGTAAACCGAGCATGCTGGTGTTTGCTGGAGATCACGGCGTTGCAGAGGAGGGCGTGAGCATTGCGCCAAGCGAAGTCACTCAGCAAATGGTGGCTAACTTTCTCGCCGGCGGCGCAGCCATCAACTGCTTTTGCGACATCAATGGCATCCAACTCAAAGTAATAGATTGCGGCATGTTGGCACCTATTGATGTGCTGGTTCCAGAATTTAAGTTTCATCCAAACTTGGTTGAACAACGGTTGGGTAACGGTACGGCTAATTTTTCTAAACAATCAGCGATGTCCCCAGAACAAGTGGCGCTAGGTTTAGAGTATGGTGCGAAGATTGCTGAGCAAACCATTTTGTCTGGCTCAAATCTATTGATGTTCGGTGAGATGGGCATTGGTAACACCAGTTCGGCTTCCGCACTGTTATCGGCGCTGAGTTCATTAGATATTGATTATTGTGTTGGTGTCGGTACAGGAATCAATCAACAGCAGTTGAGCCGTAAATATAAACTAGTGGCACAGGGCGTGAACCGATGTCGAGGTCTTGATACTAAAGCGATTCTCGCACAGGTTGGAGGCTTTGAAATCGTACAAATGGTGGGCGCATTTTTAGAAGCCAAGCGGCTTAAAACCCCAGTTTTAGTGGATGGATTTATCGTATCGGTTGCTGCGTATATTGCAACGTTGCTAGACGAAGAAGCACGCGAATACATGTTGTTTGCCCACCGCTCCGAAGAAAATGGACATAAGTTTGTATTAGAGTACCTAAAAGCAGAACCTCTACTCGATCTTGGTTTACGATTAGGGGAGGGAACCGGAGCCGCTCTTGCCTTACCCTTGTTAAAAGCTGCTGCCCAGTTTTACAACAAGATGGCGAGCTTTGAGAGTGCAGGAGTTACAGTATAGTGTCAGTCCCTGATAATTCTGAGAACGTCACGCCATCATCGTTAAGATACCAGTGGGAGTTGTTTCTATTAGCTATCAGTTTTTTTAGTCGCTTACCCGTACCCCAAGCGTTGCCATACAGTGAAGAACGCATGAATCAGGCCGGACGTTATTTCGCGTTAGTTGGTCTCGTGCTTGGAGCGCTTTGTGCTCTGGTATTTTCGCTCACCTCAATTCTTTTCCCAGAATCGGTTGCCGTAGTATTAACGATGGTGTTTAGCTTATTGTTAACAGGGGCATTTCACGAAGACGGCTTGACTGATATGGCGGATGGCATTGGCGGTGGCATGACTGTCGAGCGACGCCTCTCTATTATGAAGGACAGCCGCATTGGCACTTATGGTGCAGCCACTCTCATTATGGCGTTATTGGCTAAGTATGTTTTTTGGAGTGAACTGGCTAACTTGCCGCAGTTTTGGTTGGTCATTGTCGTCGCTTATACCGCAAGCCGAGCACTAGCCGCGACGCTTATTTATGACCTGCCTTATGTCAGTGACAGTGATACGTCGAAAAGTAAACCGCTGGCAAATAACCAGTCTTCTTTAGAAGTCTCCATTTTGTTGTTTACTGGTGGCATAACATTGCTTGTGCTTGGTATCACGCAGGCGATCTTTATATCGCTTGTTCTCGTGGTATTTCGTTTGATGTTCAAACGTTGGTTAACCAAGCGAATTGGCGGCTTTACGGGGGATTGTCTTGGCGCAGCGCAACAGCTGTCGGAACTGCTTATTTATCTCACTATGATTGGGTTTTATCACATCTTATGAAGCAATTGATATTCGGTGGCGCGCGCTCTGGGAAGTCGCATTTGGCGGAAAAAACAGCCAAGCAATTATCGACCACTTCTCAACACTCATTACATTATGTTGCAACCGCGCTGCCATTTGACCAAGAAATGCGAGAGCGAATAGCGCATCATCAAAAGCAACGAGGGGGCGAGTGGCAAGAGCATGAATGCCCCCTTCATTTATCTGAGTTACTGACAAGTTTCGCTACCACCGATGTTGTATTGGTCGATTGTTTAACCTTGTGGCTCAATAATTGGATATTTGAGTTAGGTGATGAATGTTCCAATGAGAGGCTAGAAGCAGAAATTGAAAAGTTTATACAGGTGGTACGTGGTTCAGATGCGACGTTAATATTCGTCTCTAACGAGGTTGGAATGGGCATTGTGCCTTTGGGGGCGGTTAGTCGTTACTTTGTGGATAATGCAGGACGGATGAATCAAAAACTAGCCAGTGTTTGCCATCGTGTTACCTTTGTTGCTGCTGGTTTGCCGTTGGTTCTTAAAGAGTAGGATGGAACAAAATGAAAACACTCAATATCTATCTTGTGCGTCATGGAAAAGTAGATGCTCCACCAGGACTCCATGGCCAAACGGATGTAAAAGTTACGCCTGCTGACCAAGAAAGCATTGCTCGGGCTTGGATCGAGAGTGGACGAAGTGTGGGTGGAGTGATTTGTTCTCCGCTTTCACGTTGTCAAGAACTGGCAAACATAATTGCTGAACAGCAATTATTACCAGTAATGACGGATGAATCTTTACAAGAAATGGCATTTGGTGATTTTGATGGTGTGCCTTTTGATATCCTCACTGAACAATGGAAAAAGCTAGATGCTTTTTGGCAATCGCCAGCACAACACACGTTGCCGAATGCTGAGAGCTTAAGCACATTTTCTGAGCGCATATGTCGCGTTTGGTCTCAAATCATCAACGATATCAATGACAATCTACTTATCGTCACGCATGGTGGCGTCATTCGTATGATTCTTGCTCATGTATTGGAGTTAGATTGGCGTAACCCCAAGTGGTATTCGACGTTGTCGATAGGAAACGCTTCTGTCACGCATATAACAATTACCATAGATGAGCAAATTTACGCCTCGGTGCGTTCGATTGGCGTACCTCTTTTAACTCGTTAATTTATAAATATTAAAATGCCCAAAGCGATACTGCTTATGGGCATAGTCACGGAAGATGTCAGTGGAAGCCCATCTGCTAGGTGCAGGAAGCGAAAATTGACTCAGTTACATAAAAAGGAAATATAGAAATGACAACGCCGAGTTGGGATTTGTCCATCGTTTATAACGACCTTTCTGACCCACGAATTCAAGACGATATTGCTCTTGTTGAACAATGTATTGATCTTTTGAATAAACAATCAGCAGATTGTGGCAACGTAGAGATCATGCAAAATGCGATTTTGACCAATGAAGCCGCGAGTCGTTTAGCGGGCACAGTTGCAAATTTTGCGAGTTGTTATGCTTCTGTTGATGCAACAAACGCCGAAGCGAAATCGTTACTTGGTAAAATGACCCGCATCTTTTCGGAGCTTTCCCAAGCGTTCAGTCCCTTTGATTTGACATTAACGCATGCCGACGAAGAGTTTATCTTGCGCGTGTTAGATCATGAGAATCCTGATATCAGTGGGCAAGCATTTTCTATCTTGAACTCCAGAAAGCTGGCGGATACTCGTCTTAGTAACGCCGAAGAACAGTTACTTGCTGCGATGAGTGTGGATGGTAAATCGGCTTGGGGTAACCTATACGATAACCTGACTGGCTCATTGAAAGTGAAGCTTGAGTATGCAGATGGTAAGAGTGAAGTGCTTGGGTTTTCTCAAGCGGCAAGCATTCTTTATGGTTCTGAATTCGAGCGTCAAGAAGCCGCTTGGCGAGGCGTACAAGATGCAATGCAAACGCACCAAGAATCATTCGCTGCAATTTTGAATGCGTTAGCAGGATGGCGTTTAACTGAAAACAAAAAGCGTTCGACGAAGCGTGAAGTTCACTTCCTAGAGCCGAGTTTGCATGGTAGCCGAATCCAAGCTGAAACTTTAAATGCGATGATGACCGTAGCCAAAGACAGTCGAGCTATTGGTCAGAAAGCGGGTTTATTGATGGCGAAAGTACATGGTCTGGATGAGATGAAACCTTGGAATCATCTGGCGGCTATGCCTGCTTTGAGCGGTGAAGCGAAGGTCTACGACTTTGATGAAGCGATTGATGTTATTTGTGAAGCATTTGAAACAGTAAACCCTGAGATGTCGGAGTTTGTCCGTTTGATGGTACAAAACGGATGGATTGATGCCGCGCCAAATGCCAGCAAGCGCCTCGGCGCATACTGCACCAAACTGCCAGCAACGCGAACACCCCTTGTGTTTATGACTTGGAGTGGCAGTCGCTCAGACCTTATGACTCTTGCACATGAACTTGGCCATGCGTTTCATAACTGGGTTATTCGTGATTTGCCACTTTGCCAAACTTACTATCCAATGACGTTAGCAGAAACCGCCTCTATTTTTGCAGAAAACATCGTTCGTGATCATTTGATTTCGAAAGCGGAGAGCGTCGATGAAAAGCTAGAGATGTTGTGGGAAGAGTTGTCATCTGCGCTAGCTTTAATGATCAACATTCCGGTTCGCTATGAGTTTGAGAAATCGTTCTATGAACGCCGCCAGGATGGAGAGTTAACCGCAGATGAATTCTGTGAGTTGATGTCTGAAACTTGGAAACAATGGTATGGCGACGTAATGAGCGAGCCGGATCCGTACTTCTGGGCAAGCAAGCTGCACTTTTCTATCGATAGTGTGAGTTTTTATAACTACCCATACCTGTTTGGTTTCTTATTCAGCAAGGGTATTTATGCACAGCGAGAAACCAAAGGCGAAGTGTTTTACACCGATTACATCAATTTGCTGCGCGATACCGGCTGCATGATGGCGGAAGATGTTGTCGAAAAGCATCTATCGATGGATTTAACTCAACCAACGTTTTGGCAGCAGAGCGTTGAGCTAGTGCGTGAAAAAGTCGATGAGTTTGAGCGTTTGCTCGCACAGCGCGGCTAAGTTTTTCGCAGTGTTGATGCATAATCTGCTTTATAGCTACAAAAATTTGATCAAATCATAATGATCTTAATCAGGGCTGTGGTAAAGTTCACAGCCCTAACACTTTGTAATTGTTTAAAAATTAAACGCCTCAATGCTTGATTTGAGTGCCTGGCGCGAAAAGGTATCGGATTTTCGAGGGAAATAGTGATTTCTACTCATAAGTGAGATCGCAGCAACAAAAATCCTTTGTACAATTTATTAACATACCCGCCGTGCTATTAAGGAGTAACGCATGACGAAGTCTCTCTTTCGCCAATCGTTTTTAACTGACACGTTAGATGTTCATATCGATGTTGCACCAGCGGAGCAGGTGCTTTCTAACGGTGTAAAACTTAAACTCTATCAGCGTGGTGTACTAGAAGTGATCCCTGAGAACTATACTCAGGATACGAAGAACATCATCATCTCTTGTGGGGTTCACGGAGATGAAACGGCACCGATGGAGCTGGTGGATTCCATTATTCAAGACATAGAATCTGGGTTCCAGACGGTCGATACCCGTTGTCTATTCATTATCGCTCATCCAGAATCCACTCTGGCGCACACGCGATTCCTTGAAGAAAACCTCAACCGTCTGTTTGACGAAAAAGAACACAAACAGACAAAAGAGCTTGTCATCGCTGATACGCTTAAGCTGCTTGTTCGAGATTTTTATCAGGATACCGACCCGACAACACGCTGGCACCTTGATTTACACTGCGCGATTAGAGGTTCGAAGCACTATACGTTTGCAGTGAGTCCTAAGACTCGTCATCCTGTGCGAAGCAAGGCATTAATCGATTTCTTGGACAGTGCACACATTGAAGCTGTGCTCTTGTCAAACTCACCATCGAGTACGTTTAGCTGGTACAGTGCCGAGAACTTTGGTGCGCAGGCTCTGACAATGGAGCTTGGTCGTGTGGCTCGTATTGGTGAAAATGACCTCGATAAATTGACTGCGTTTGATTTGTCTTTACGTAATTTGATTGCGGAAACGAAGCCAGAACACCTACCAAAACCATGCATTAAATATCGCGTAAGTCGCACAATCGTTCGCCTGAACGAAGACTTTGACTTTATGTTCGACGACAATGTTGAAAACTTCACTTCATTTGTTCACGGCGAAGTGTTTGGTCATGATGGCGACAAACCATTAATGGCGAAGAACGAAAACGAAGCGATTGTCTTCCCGAACCGCCATGTCGCAATAGGTCAACGTGCAGCTCTGATGGTTTGTGAAGTGAAAACCCGTTTTGAAGAGGGCGAGTTGGTTTACGATTAATCCAACATTGCTTTGAGAAGTTAATTGCAATTTACCGAGGCTTAACTGTAAGGTTAAGCCTCGTTTGTTTTTATCGGCCGCTATGGATTTTCAACAACTTATCCTGAACAAGGAACGACGCTGGCAACGTAACCTGATGGTTATGTCGATCGTGCTCGCTGTACTCTCTGCCATCCACTTGATGGTCGGAGAAATTTTCCTTTCTCCTTTTCAATCTTTATCTGCATTTGAACATAAGCTACTGGTGGACTTGCGTTTACCGAGGTTGGTGTCTGCGGCAATTATTGGTGCTGCGTTAGCGGTATCTGGCGCGACGTTACAAGTGTTGCTTGGGAACGTGTTGGCTGAACCAGGCGTACTCGGTATATCTGGTGGTGCAAGCTTAGCAATGGTCTTAATCATGTTCGCGTCACCTGTTCTTCCTACCCCGATTGTTTTTATGTTGGCAGCGATTGCAGGCTCGATGTTATTCACGTTTGTTTTGGTGGCGATAGCAAGGGCAATGCACCTGACGACGGCTCGATTGCTTTTGGTTGGGGTCGCATTGGGTATTTTATCGAGCGCGATTGTGACGTGGGCATTTTACTTTAGTGATGATCTCAGTTTACGCCAACTGATGTATTGGTTAATGGGCAGTATTGGCGGTGCAAGTTGGTATCAACATACCGTTACTTTGGTGATGTTACCGGTGCTTATCTGGTTATGTTGTAAAGGCAAGTCGCTTGATAAATTGATGCTGGGTGAGATTCATGCGACCCAATTGGGTGTCGACGTGCATCAAATGCGTTGGAAACTGATCCTCGCCATTTCTGTTTTGGTGGGTAGTTCAGTCGCTTTGGGGGGCATCATCAGTTTTGTTGGTTTGGTGGTACCGCACTTGTTGCGTTTGGCTTTTGGTACGGAAAACCGTTATTTATTGCCACTTTCTGCAATATCTGGTGCTGCGTTGCTTGTATTTGCTGATATCGGCGCAAGGCTGTTATTGGACTCTGCTGAGTTACCTTTAGGTGTCATGACAACATCGATTGGCGCACCTATTTTCATCTGGATGCTGGTGAAGAGTCATGATGCACGTTAAACATATGTCGGTTGGTAGTCGATTATTGCCTCTTTCTTTTGAATGCAAAGCAGGCGAAATCGTACATGTCGTTGGGCCTAATGGTTCAGGTAAGAGTACTTTATTGGCTGCGATTTCTGGTACGTTAAGCTACCGAGAGGGTATGAGTGGTGAAGTGTACGTTGGCGACAAAAACTTGCTTACTTTACCGTTGTCAGAGCAAGCTCATGTTCGAGGTTATTTGTGTCAGCAATCACGCCCAGCGTTTAATGTTGATGTGTTTCAGTATCTCGCTTTATCTCTGCCAAGTGGTGCTGAGATTGCGGATATCAAAGTGCGTGATGCCGTCAATATGGTGGTGGAGCTGGTACAACTTCAAGATAAGCTTCATCGCAGTATTCAAACATTATCCGGTGGTGAGTGGCAACGTGTCCGATTAGCAGGCGTATGTTTGCAGGTGTGGCGTACCATTAATCCTTTTTCGCAGTTTTTAATTTTGGATGAGCCAGCAGCACCATTAGATATTGCGCAAGAGGGGCTGCTCTATCAATTGATTAACGCTATGGCGGCGCAGGGAATTGGAGTATTGGTTGCTAATCACGATCTCAATCGCACATTAAAGCACGCAGATAAAGTATTGCTGCTTAACAACGGTGTGCTGCACTCATCAGGAAATGCCGATACTGTGCTAACGGAAGAAGCGCTCGGGGAAGTATTCAATACTCAAGTCAAAAAGGTCATCGTAGATGAGCAACCTTATTTAATCTTTGATTAGTATTTAGGGACAATAAAAAACGACCTACTTGAGGTCGTTTTTTTAATCGAGATAGCCAAACTCAACGTTTACTGAGTCAGCGGTTTTAGATCTGCTGGGCGGTAGTAAACTGATTTGAGTACTTTGCCTTTACGAATGGTTTTACCTTCCGATACGAAATCTTCGGCGCATTTCGCGATAATGTATTCACCTTTCTGCACCGCCATCAACTTGATGCCTTGTTCCGCGTAGAATGCTTCTGTTTCTGAGTACTCTTGCTCGTTACGGCATACTTTGCTCATGTTGCTTGAGTGCACTTCATCCCAGCAAGGAATAAATTCAATACCACGGTTTACTGCAACGTTTAATAGAAGATCAATTAAGTAGCTGATCGCTAGGTTGTCTTCTACTTTGCTGTGGCCAAGATGAACGAGACGGCCCATTAATACATACACGCTGTCTACGATGGCATCTGCTTGCTCAGTTTTACAATCTGCTTCTGCTAGCTCTGTTAGCTCTTCGATCGCCAAAGAGGTGTGTAGTGTATCTGCTTGTGCATCAAGGCTTGCAGCGTCTGCGACTGGTAAGTCGAACGTACTACGGAACTCGGTGATATCACGGTATAAGTGATCAAAAATCTCTTGGGTTAGCTTTGACAGTTGCATTCTAATTTCCATTGAATCGATTGAAGCGGCAATGATACCAAACCGCACTTTGAACCCCAAGGGCATTGCATCCAACTGGTGATAAATCTGCCTTTGGGTAATGGTGGTGCTTAACGAAATAGGTAAGGGAACAGCTTTTTACGTTCTTCCTCTGAAAGGGCGGAAACACGAGCGATGTTCGTATCGGGAATGGATTCAGGATCAGGATAGTGTTTTAGTACCTTTTCCATACTCTCTTCGCGAATCAAATGGAAGATCGGGTAAGGAGAACGATTGGTCAGGTTTTCGTCGTCTTCAGGCCTTGCGCCACCAAAACAGTAATCAGGATGGAAAGTTGCTACTTGGAAAACACCTTCCCAGTTTTGCTGCTTAATTAATCCTTCAACCCAATCGATACAAAAGTTGTAGTCCCAGAAATCTTGTAGCATGTTGGGTACCACAACCAACGTGGTCTCAAGTTGTTCGGGCTCTGTGTTACTCAGCTCAATCAGCTGCAATAAAATATCTTCAAGAAGCGCTGCTTCTTGAGTCGCTTCACTAACAAAGATTTTGATTTGTTTATTACGTTGCGGTTTGGCAGCAAACGGACAAAGGTTGAGTCCGATTACCACATCGTTGAGCCATTGATCGACCTGTTGAGTGATCGCTTCGATATCTGTGTTTTGTGTTGAACGCGTTGACATACGACTTTCTGGTTTTTATTAAAGTAGCGCAAGCATAGCAGAGTTGGTTATCCAAGTAACCAGAGAGGTATTACGCAAATGAGCGCAACTTAGCTACTCTTTAAACTCGCTGCGTCAGGTGTTTGGTCTGTATGCTTTCTTTCGGCGATGTGTTTCAAATACGCAATCGCAGCAAACATCGCTAGGTAGACGGCGCTTCCCCCTATAAGAACACTCGACCAACCACCATGTTGCCAACAATAAAGAAGTAAGAATCCTCCCAAACTACCGCCTACGTAGTAGTGTACTAAGTAGAGCGCTGTCGCGGTGGCTTTGGCGCGAGTGGCATTCTGACCGACCCAACCGTAGGCGAGGGTATGAGTAAAGAAGGCACCAAAACTTATCAGCAACAACCCAGCTAGCATTGCGGTCAGACTCTCAACCGCAGCAATCCACATTCCCGTCATGCTCACTATCGCGCCTAAGAACATACCGAGGATTGATGAATAACGTTTACTCCAGTGGCCTGCGCAACGAGAGGAGAAAGTCCCTCCCAAGTAACAAATAAAGATCAGTGAGGCCAACCCGACGGGCACATTGTGAGGTTCACTCACCAGACGGAAACCCATGACGGAGTAAAGGTTGACGAACAAAGCAAAGTTGAGTCCTCCTATCAGCATCGCGAACCACACGCGTTGGTTTTTAAAATGACCAATAAGCGCACGATTTTGATGGCGCAAACTGCTTGATGACGGGGTGAAGTTGCGCTGTGTTGGCAATAAATAGTGAACACCAATGACACCAAGAAGAGTGAACACCATCATAACTTCAATGGCAACATCAACACTGAAATTGTCCGCCAATAAGCCGCCGCTAATACGCCCTGCAATACCGCCTAATGAGTTAGCCGCAATGTACGTTCCAATTGCCATCGAGAAAGCGTGCTTGTCGAGCTCTTCTGCCATGTAAGCCACGGCGACCGCCGCAAAAGCTGCGAGCGCGACACCGATCAATGCTCGACATACCACCAAAAACAGAAATGAGTCACCAAACAGCATCAAAGCGGAAAGGGTAGGAATCGAAAACAGACCGGCCATCATGACTGGCTTTCGTCCCACTGACTCTGATAACACAGCCATTGGAACGAGGCTAAAAGAGAGAGCGAGTGTTGAGGCCGCAAATAGCCAGTTAACTTGCGTTTCTGAGATCGTGAAAATTTGGGCAAAAGTGGGCAGCATTGGCTGTAGTAGGTATAAATTTGAAAAAACCAAGAAGGAACCAAGCGCTAGCGAGAGCGTAATGCGTTTGTATTCCGGTGTGCCAAAACTGACCATGAATCCTGCCTAATGTGAGCAAATGGAGAGACTGTGATCAATCTATCAGTTCGTTGTAAAATTAAAAAAATATATTAAAAATATGGATACCATATATTTTTGATCTAATGGAATCGAAACAACTTAAACATTTTCTGGCGGTCGCTGAACATGGAAACATTACCCATGCGGCGAAAGCCCTGCATATTGCCCAGCCCGCTTTAAGCATTTCTATCAAAAAGTTTGAGCAGTCTTTGGGCGTTACCCTATTTCGCCGTGATGATAAAAAAATCAGCTTAACGAAAGAGGGCGAAACGCTACTTGTACATGCCAAGCGGGTGATTCAACAGTTGCATGACGCGCAGCTCGCGATTGATGAGTTGAAAGGTTTAGCGAAAGGAGAAGTACGACTCGGGACGCCATCAATGATGGGCAGTTATTTCTTTCCACGAATTGTGATGGCGTTTAAAAGCCAGTTCCCGGAATTAAAATTGACCTTGGTCGAAGCTGGGACTCAATCGATTCGTCGTATGCTGCTTAATGGTCAACTTGATATCGGTGTGATCAGTTGTGATAACGTGCCTGATGACCTAGAAACTGACCATTTGTTTACTAGCCAAATGGTCGCAGTTGTTTCACCTGAGCATGAGTTAGCCCAGCGAGACGCTCTTACTTTTGATGAGTTCTTTGAACACGATTTGGTTATGTTTCAGCATGGCTATTTTCACCGCGAATTTTTGGATCAGGTGAGTGAGGAGCATGGGTTTACCATGAAGTCATCATTCGAGACCAACTTACTGCCTTTGATTTTGAGTATTGTGAAACAAGAGTTTGCGATTACCGCGTTACTGGAACTGGTGACTCAACATGAGTCGGGCGTTGTTGGCCTACCGTTTGAACCACCAGTGACGCTGGATCTGGCACTTGCTTGGCGCAAGCAGGGGTACTTATCAATAGCAGATCGAACGTTTATCGACTTTATCAAGCGCTACGTTTAAACGCAGCGCTGATTCATCGTCCGAGCACTAGTCGCCTTTGTACATCTTCTCGAAGTTCTTTGGGTTCCAGCCAATCATTACCCGATCACCAATTTTTAAAACTGGCACTGAACGAGCACCAAGCGCATCAAGTTCTTTGCGACCGCGTTGCATCTTAGCATTACACAAACGATAGTTAATATTTTTCGAATCCAGATAACGTTGAGCATCTTTGCAGTGAGGGCATTTATCTTTGACGTAAAGAACGACACGTTTCATTGAATTTCTCTCCATTATCATTGGGAGGCGAAGTTTAACGGCCTTTCACCATAAATGAAAGGCGAAAGCTAAGGTGAAACTGTCCTTTATCTCAGGTATATTGAGCGCCTTTATTTTGTCATAACAGACGTTAATTCTATGCATCCGTCACTTCGATACATTCAAGGCTACCCACAAAACATCATAGAGCAGGTGGGCTCATTGATAGCGAGTGGCAAGTTTGTTCCTTGGTTCGAAAAGCGTTATCCCGATAGGCACCAAATCAAAAGCGAAAGGGCGCTCTATGAGTACGCCATGGCAATCAAAAACCGCTACATGAAGAAAGCCGCGCCAATCAGTAAAGTTGTCTACGATAAGAAAATTCACGCGGTAAACAACGCGCTTGGTTTGCACAGTGTAATCAGTAGAAACCATGGCGGTAAGCTGAAGTCGAAAAACGAGATTCGCATTGCCAATGTATTTAAAGATGCGCCCGAGCCACTATTAAGAATGCTGGTGGTACATGAGTTGGCACATACTCGTGAGAAAAACCACGACAAGGCGTTCTATCAGTTATGTTGCTACATGGAGCCTGAGTATCACCAACTCGAATTTGATGCTCGTTTGTTTATGATTTACCTCGATTTAAAAGCGAATTTGAATGAAGAACAATAATCACAACGCGAAGCAAGCAAAGCCAAAGGCTTCAATGGCGGGTCAGAAGAAAGACGCGAATAAAGCCAAGCCGAAGCGTGTTAAAGACAAAGTTGCGCGCAAATCCCCTCAGCCTGCAGGAAAGAGCGAAGTCGAGTTCATAAAAATAGCGAAGAATGGTTTGCATGAGCGTAATGTTCATCGAGGTCGTTACGATTTAAAAAAACTCGTGGAAAGTGAACCACAGTTAAAGCCATTCGTTATCAAAAATCCGAAAGGGGAAGATTCCATAAACTTCTCTGATCCTAACGCGGTTAAAATGCTCAATAAAGCATTGCTTGCTGCGTATTATGGTGTCGAGTTCTGGGACATTCCCGACACCTACCTTTGCCCACCGATTCCGGGCCGCGCTGATTACATTCACCGAGTGGCAGAACTACTTGATAGTGAAGTAAAAGGTCAGTACACGCACCAAAAAGTGAAAGCGTTGGACATTGGCGTGGGAGCAAACTGTATTTATCCGATTGTTGGTGTAACAAAATACGGTTGGCACTATACGGGCAGCGATGTCGATCCAAAATCCATCCAATCGGCTCAAACGATCGTAGAGCACAATCGTGTTTTGACGGGAAAAATTGCACTAATACAGCAACACAATGATGCCAATATTTATCGAGGTATCATTCAACCGAATGATCGTTATGATGTGACGACATGTAATCCGCCATTCCACCGTTCGGCGGAAGATGCCGCTATGGGCAGCCAGCGTAAAATCGATAATCTAAAAGCAAACCAGCGTAAGAAAGGGCTAAAACCTCAAACCGCACAAGTAAAGACAAGTAAGCCTGCGTTGAATTTTGGCGGTCAAAACGCTGAATTGTGGTGTGAAGGCGGAGAAGCGGCGTTTATCCGAAAAATGGCGAATGAAAGCCAAGCTTTTGCTGCGCAGGTCTTGTGGTTTACAACACTTATATCCAAAAAAGACAACGTTCGCCCGATGCGCAAGCAGCTTGAAAAATTGGGTGTGAAAGCCATTCGTGTGGTTGAAATGAGTCAAGGACAGAAAGTGAGCCGCTTTGTAGCTTGGTCATACATGGATAAACAACAGCGCAAAGCATGGATTGAACTAAAGTGACGTTGACCGTTTCACACTGAGCAATAAAGTAGAAAGCCCGCTGATATCAGCGGGCTTCTATTTTGGGAGATCTAAAACTTAATGATGGGCTCACAATCTAGTGAACTGAGAGAGACAAAAGTATCTGTTTTGGCATAGTACAAGCCGCAGGTTTCACCTCTGATCTGCAACGTATATTGGTCTGGAAGACCCGTATAGCTGCCATCCAACAGTTGATTGTTGTTCCCTTTTACTCGTCCTTTTTCAATCAACAAATGCGGTGAGGATTCAAATACGTTATTTGCGATTCTAGGTGCTGGTGTCCCTTGGATTTCTGCGATCGCGTTTTGAATCTCTATGACTGTTTCCGGAGAGTTCTTTTTACTCAATGCTTCAACGGGTTCTTGTGACATAGCTTGGCATCCTATCAAAGAAATTGAAGTACCTAAGAAAAGCGCAACCCGAATCAGCATTCGTAAAAAGTTAGTTGATCTCAACATGAATTGCCTCTGTTCGTAGCGGAGAGCGAAGATCGCTTAACTCCGGAGATGAAATGTTACGCGGCATGGCGTTGAAACTTGAAGGGGAGACTGGCGGACAGGTTCCCGTTTCCATATAGTTTAGTGCCGCAGAAAGCATACCTTCAGACGGATCGCCTAATGGTTTTGTTAGGTCGTCATTGACCCAGCAACCTTCCACTCTATTGTTTAAGCCTAACTCGGTATTGATTTGGCTCTTTGGAGTAGGAATAAAACCATCAGCGAAGTCGCCAAATTTTTTCTCGTTCGCCGACTTGAACTGAATAGTGTAGTACATAGTGCCGCAGTTTTGTTCTGGTGAGAACCCATACGGTTTACCTGTGGTTGTTGAGCCTATTTGGATAACCTCAACATCAATGCCGCGCAAAGCGTTGATCAACAGTTCGCTTGAGGAAGCCGTGCCTCCTGAAGTCAGCACATATACGCGCTTTTTGTTCAGTGTCGGAAGCACTTGGTCCGAATACTTTTGTGCTGCCCAGTCTATTGCTAGATTCGTGAAGCGATAGATGTTATCCCCATCTTTAATGGTACGCATCACTTTGTCGTTGTGAATCAGCTCACTGAAGACTCGGTTCTGACCAGCACCGCTTAGCATGTAGCCTACTTGCGAGGACTGAAGTACTAAGCCACCGCCGTTGTAACGTAAATCAACGACGATCTCGTCAACATTCTCTGCCGAGAGCGTACTGAACGCCTCAATAAGTGGGGCTTGAGCGCTTGGTTCAAATGAGTTGTATTGTAGATAGCCGATCTGCATACCATTGTGTGCGATCACTTTGGCATTTTTAACTGGAGAAGTCATGACATCAGAGGCGGTAAGCGTCACGGTTTTCTTTAGGCCGTCAACACTCTCAAATGTGAAGGTGTAATCTTGATTGATGTCAGGGTTAAACAGCGTTCTATTAATAAAATCAATGTCGGACTGACTACCGGTGTTAACCACATCAATATTATTGATTTTTAGAAGCTTATCACCACGAGCAATGCCGCTTCTATCCGCTGGAGAGGCTTCTTCAGTATAGGAGATACGAACGTCTCTAGGTTGTACGCCGCGTAGGAATGCCCAGTTAAAACCAAACCCAGCGACTAAACCAGATTGCGATGACTTCATATCATCTTCATAAGGGACGGTAAAGTGGAAGCGATCTTTCGGTTTACCAGTCGTGGTAGTAGCAGAGGTGACCAATGTGTTGAAGTAATCCGTCACGGTTTTGTAGTTTGCTGGATTATTATCAGGAACTTCGTCATACCAAAGGTAAGTTTCGTTAGTAAAAGCTCTTAAAAAGAGTTTTTCGTGTAAAGCAGAACCTAATTCATCTGGATAGGCGGCATAATTGTTATATGGGTCTCGACCCACTCGTGGGGTTTCACATTGGTTGACAAACGAGCTTGATGGTTGGCTAAAATCACCGGCTTTCCATGTTGGTCCGGTTGCGCTGCTAGTTGACGGAGTAGATGAACCATTACCGCCGCCACCGCCACAACCTTGTAATAATGCGAGAGTGACTGCCGTTGCTAAAGAATACTTAAATTTCACTTTTCTATGTCCTTATAAATAATAGAATTATAATTATCTGTTTTGCTTTTTTATTAGCTAGATGAATGTATTAATTTAATTTGTTCGTCTGCAAATTTATAGTTAAATAGTGTGAGGTAAATAACGTAAAAAAGTTGTCTTTTATACTTAAGCTAAATTAGTCATTACTTAAGTTTTCTGTCTATTTCAAAATAGCTAACAAGACCATTAGTAAGTGTGAAATTAAGACAAGCTCTTAGTTGACGAAGCGATGCTCGCTAAATAAAAAATCAGAATTAGATTCAGGAAACGCTTTGAATCAATAGTTTGGTAGGGATATATGATGTTATCTGGGATTTGTTTGATTTATTTATCTGATGCTTTAACTTAATTTAGTGAGTTGAGCGACGTGCTTTAATAAGCTTCCGTCAATGTTGGGTAAATCATCAGCGAAAAATATCTGAGCGCCGGGAGTGCAGCGCATTAATATATTTGTTAGTTCACCTTCGTTGTTGGAAGTGTTAACTGCGTTAAGTTTCGCTAATTTATTACAAAGCTCGTCCTCTATTTGCACTTTTTGCTCTTCGGTGAGCCTAATGCGACCCACACACACACCTGGGTTGATGTTATGAGAAAGCGACTCTTGTTGAAATCGCTCTTTGAATAAGGTGTCCAATGCGGTACCTTCTTCCATAATAAATCGACGACCAGAACGGTAAAACAAGCCGTCTCCGAAGTTTTCGACATATCCTAGAATTTCCGCGATACGCAAATAGAATCGTAAGCTTGTATCAGAAATTCCGTAAGTTTGGGCTATCTCTTGCGGTTTAATATCACGAGAAGTCAGCATATAAATAAAATCAAGTAAATAAGGATGCTCAACGAAAAGGGCGCTCTCTTCATCTGTTAGCATTTGCTCGTTTTGGTGCTGAAGCTCGTTGGCTAAGGTTGCGAGTTCGATGAGATCGGTATTCAGGTAGTTCAGATAAATAAGTACTTTATCCAAACCTAAAGCCGGATTATGTAGGTGGCGTTTTATACTAGATAAAGGGATGCCACTTTTCTCTGACAAGGAATTATAGCAAAGCCCTTCTTCTTTAATCTTTTGTCGTAGCGCTGCGAGTAAAAACTTTGGTCCAACATTCATCCTTGAATATCACCTTATTCGTTATTCCGTTTACTGGCTGATATTTTGCCTTTCAAGCAGCAGGTTTCGAATCGCTGTGCCTGCTTCTAGAATGTGTTTTTTCAGCAGATACTTGGCGCCTTCTATATCGCGATTTTGGCACATTTCAAACAAGCTTAAGTGCTCTTCTTCTGCCTTTTTAATGCCTGTTGTGAACAATAGCTGCATACGTATGTATCGGTCACACTTTGTGTTCAAGTTGTAAATGACGTCCATAGTTTCAGGCATGTTGGCTGGCGCATATAGGGCTTTGTGGAACTCGTAGTTGTAGTTGCTCCATTCTTCTACTTCGTCGCCACTGTTCACTACTGACTCGAAACGTTCGCGAACTTCGCGCGCGCGTTCAAGGTCAGCGTCTGTCATATTTTGAATCGCGCGCTCTAAAATGTGGCATTCCACGACAGCGCGCAGTTCAAATAGCTCATTGATTTTCTCTGGAGATAGCTCAGTGACCGTCGCACCTTTGTGAGGTTCAAAGCTAACGAGTCCTTGTGCTTCCAATTGAACTAACGCTTCACGCACAGGAATTCGGCTAACATTAAACTCTTTTGCTAACGCATCTTGACGTAAAGGTTGACCAGTTTTTAACTCGCCCTTCAAGATCTGAGTTCGAATTGCTTCCTCAACGAGCTGAGTGCGCGTTTTAAAAACAGGTTTCTGTGACATTGAAGTCTCCCGTGAAATTAATATTGTATCCAATCCATTTTACTTTAGTAGTTTATTGTTTTTCTGGCACAAACCAACTAGGAAAGAAGGTTTTGAGAAGTAGAGTGAAATAAAAGGCATCAGTTGATGCCTTTTTGAGCCATTTGGTGATCTTATTGGGAGACTCTGCCATCTATGGCGCGTTGAATACCCAGTGGGTTCGACGCTTTTAATGAATCCGGCAATAAAGATTCTGGCAAAGCTTGATAAGCGACGGGACGCAACCAACGATGAATAGCCTCCGCTCCGACAGATGTTGAGGCAGAATTGGTTGAAGCAGGATATGGTCCACCATGAACCATAGCGTAACCAACCTCGACGCCAGTTGGCCAACCGTTGAATACAATGCGTCCGGCGATTTCTTCCAAACTTGGAAGCAGTTGCTTCGCTTGTTCTTCGTCTTCAGCGGTAGCGTGAAGGGTTGCGGTGAGCGAGCCAGTCAGTGAATCACTCAGTTTCAACATGTCTTCGAAATCTTCACAGGTTACGATTAACGATTGAGGGCCGAATATTTCTTCCTCCCATTGCGGGTTTTTACGCCAGTTTTTACTGTCCGTCACGAACAGTGCTGGTGAGACATTGGTCGCTTCTGCTTGTTCAGAACGAGTGACGTTAATGCCTGTTTCGGAAGTTCGCTTATCCACTTCGGATTCATATGTTTCTCGGATTCCTTGCGTTAGCAAAGTGGCCGTTGATTGTTGTCGAATTAACCCTTGAGCGGTTTCGATAAAGGCTTGCGTTTCTGGGCTATTCAAGACAAATACAACGCCTGGTTTTGTACAAAATTGTCCACAGCCCAAAGTCATAGAAGCCACAAATTCTTCAGCCAATGATGCGTTTGCCCGTATGGCTGAAGGGAGAATAAATGTTGGGTTAATCGCCCCTAGTTCGCCATAGAAGGGGATTGGCTCTGGTCTTTGCTGAGCTAGATTAAACAGCGCACGGCCACCACCGACTGAGCCTGTAAACCCGACCCCTTTAATTTTTGGATGGGTAACGAGTGCTTGGCCAAGTGCGCGTTTGTTGCCTTGCAATAGCGTGAAGATGGCTTGCGGTAAGCACTCTTTCTCAAGTGCAGCCTCAATACACTCAGCAACAAGTTGACTGGTGCCAGGGTGGGCGGTATGGCCTTTTACAATCACAGGGCAGCCAGCAGCCAGTGCCGAAGCCGTATCACCACCTGCAGTAGAAAATGCGAGCGGAAAATTAGACGCACCAAACACGGCGACAGGGCCAATTGCTATTTGCTGACGACGAATATCTGGTTTCGGCAGTGGTTGACGGTCTGGGTTTGGCGTATCGAAAATTGCTTGATGGTGATTGCCCGATCTCACGACCTCGGCAAATAGTCGTAATTGGTTCGCGGTACGTCCTATTTCACCGCTTAAACGTGCTTCGGGAAGGGCAGTTTCCAAATGAGCACGAGCAACGATTTCTTCACTCTTCACTTCCAATTCAGAGGCGATAGAGCAAAGTAAGCTCGCTCGCTTTGCATTGCTTAGTTGGCGAAACTCACGCGCAACGCTTTGGGCGGCGGAGGCGGCTTGATTAACTTCTTGCTCTCCATGTACCGGAAACGCTGTGGGTAGAGGCTCACCAGTAAAGGCGTTGACTGCGTAAAAAGTGGTTGGTTCTTGTGGGTTCATCATTCTTCCTTACTATCCTTATTACTTCACTTCAAATCCGTACGCATATGGGTCTTCATCGTCTACCCATATCGTGTTGTGACCGTATACTTGTGCCCATCCTTCAATACTTGGCAAAATAGCGGCTTTGCCATTCACTTCGGTAATGCCTTCTATACGTCCTTGAAATAGGCTGCCGATGATACTTTCGTGAACAAAGTCTTCCCCTTGATTGAGTTTGCCTCTTGCATGCCATTGCGCCATGCGTGCACTTGTTCCCGTACCACATGGCGAGCGATCCAACGCTTTGTCGCCGTAAAACACAGCATTTCGAGCGGTAGCGTTTTCTTGAGTGGGCTCTCCGGTCCATAGCACGTGAGAAACACCGCACACTGTTGGATCTTCTGGATGTACGCACTCAACCGCTCGAGATACCGCTTCGCGAACTTTTGGAGAAAGCATCAAAATTTCATCTGGAGAGTAGTGTTCAAGTCCGGCGTAGTTATCTTGAGGGTCGACGATTACGTAATAGTTTCCGCCATAAGCAACATCGACGGTGAGCTCACCTAAGCCCTCTATGTCCACGGTTACGTCTTGGTGGGCAAGGTAAGCTGGTACGTTAAATATCTTTACCGACGTGACCTTGTCACCTTTTGTTTGGTAGTGCACTTCGATTTGTCCTGCTGGGACATCAAGTATCAAACGGCCTTCTTTTTTGGGAGTGATAAGGCGATTCTCGATAGCGGTGGTGACGGTTCCAATGGTGCCGTGGCCACACATTGGTAAGCAGCCACTGGTTTCAATAAACAGAATAGAAGCGTCTGCGTTGTCACTGCAAGGAGGCAAGACAACTGACCCCGACATCATTGAGTGTCCGCGAGGCTCAAACATGAGTGCCTGACGAATCCAATCATAATGCTCAAGAAAGTATTGGCGCTTTTCGCTCATGGTATTGCCTTCGAGTGGAGGCACACCGCCTGCTACCAGCCTAACTGGGTTGCCGCAGGTGTGGGCATCAATACAGAAAAAAGTTCCTTGCCTCATTTTTCGCTCCTTGCTGAAAAAATGGTTGAATTAAACAATAGTGATGTTAACGTAATGTAAAATATATTGTATACAATCTACGTTTTCAAGTGTGACTCGGAGCATATTTATGTTGGTCAAGGATGAAACTAAAAAGGAAAGGATCGCTGTGATAGGTGCGGGGATTATTGGCTTATCAATTGGCTTGAAATTGCAGCAGCAAGGTTATCAAGTCACGATTTTTGATCCCAATGGCGTGGGGAATGGATGCTCTAAGGGAAATGCAGGTCATATCGCGACTGAGCAAATCTTCCCTCTTGCAACGCCAGCGCTGCTTCCACAATTACCTAAAATTCTGCTAGATCCCAAAAGTCCGGTTTCGATCCGTTGGCAAGATATGCCAAACACAATCGGGTGGATGATTCGTTTTCTATTACAAACAAAGCCATCAGCTGCGGAGCGGGCAAAAAACGCGATTAAGAGTCTTAACGAGCGGTCAGTGGCAAGTTGGCGTGGCGTGCTTGATTCAATCGGAAAAGCACATCTAATAAAAATGAATGGTTCATTGCTCACTTTTGAAAACGAGAAACTGTTTCAGAATTATCAAAGTACGCTTAACTCACTGGCTAAAAACGGTGTGACGTATCAAGTTTGGACACAAGAGGAGATTCGAGAGCGGATACCTGATCTCAGCCATAAGGTTCGTGTCGGCGTCTTTTTTCCCGAAACAGGTCATACGCTAGACCCTTATCAGCTCTGTGTTGAGCTAAATGAAGCTTTTGAAGTTCTTGGCGGTAAGGTTTTACAAAAAGGTGTATCTGCGTTGGCGAAAAATGGTGATGTGTTGGTTGAGTCTCAAACACATTCATTTGACCGAATCATTGTTGCCGCTGGTGTACATTCTAAGCCTTTGATACGGCAACTAACCGGAGTCAAAGTGCCGATTCAAGCCGAGCGCGGTTATCACCTAATGGTGGACGACAGGCGTAATGTATTGCCTTTTCCTATTAGCTCTGCCGATAGAAAATTCATCATGACTCCTATGTCAGGTGGGTTACGCTTGGCAGGCACTGTTGAGTATGCCGATGTAGAGTCACCACCCAATATGAAACGTTCAGAAATGCTTTTTCAGTTAGGTGATGAGATGTTTGAGTCGGGGTTAGATCCACTCAAGCAAGGAGAAAAGTGGATGGGGAATCGGCCTTCAACAGTCGACTCGTTACCGGTTATTGATAGCATTTGGGATGGAAATGTATTACTGGCATTTGGCCACCAACATCTTGGATTAACTCAAGCGGCGATTACGGCAGATCTCCTTTTAGAGCTTATCGAAGGAAAGCCGACATCGATTGATCTTTCACCTTTTTCACTACAACGATTTACCTGAAAAATTTAATATTAAATATTGTATAAAATATATTAAATGCTAATGTTAACTTAATTTTAACAAGGCTGGTATCCAACAGCCGTACTCGGATGCCTCCAGAAGAACAACCAAAAGGAGTAAAACATGTCACGAATGACCAAAGCACCATTGGCGCTGTTGATTTCAGGAATGCTGTTGGGGACCTCTGCTTATGCTGAAGACAAATTGACGGTCGTATCTTGGGGTGGTGCATTCACAAAGAGCCAAGTGGAGGCATATCACAAGCCTTTCATTAAAAAAACAAGGTGTTGAGATCGTATCCGAGGATTTCAGCGGCGGATTAGCCGAAATTAAAGCGCAGGTGGAAGCGAACAACGTGCGCTGGGATTTGGTGTCTCTCGACAAGCCGGACATTGTTCGTGGTTGTGCCGAAGGGTTATTAGAACCAGTGAACCCAAGTATTTTGCCTCCGGGCGCAGATGGAACACCAGCACAAGAGGATTTCATTGATGGTGCGATTCACGAGTGCGCAATCAATACCATCGTTGTGTCCACAGTATTAGCGGTGAACGAAGACGCGTTTAAAGGTAAGGTTTTGCCTAGCAAGTTGACCGATCTTTTTGACCTAAAAACTTTTCCAGGTCGACGTGCATTGCAAAAACAACCTCAGGGTAATCTTGAGTGGGCACTATTGGCTGATGGTGTAAAACCAGAAGAGGTCTACAGCCTGCTCGAAACCGAAGCGGGGCGTGAGCGTGCGTTTGCTAAGTTGGATACGATCAAATCAGAAGTGCTGTGGTGGACAACAGGTGCCCAGCCACCTCAAATGCTTGCTGACAAAGAAGTGGTGATCGCCTCGGCTTTTAACGGCCGAATTCACAATGCCCGTAAAGATGAGGGTCAACCATTTCGGATTATATGGGACCGTCAAATGGGTTACATGAATGGATGGGCGATACCTAAAGGGAGTGAGAACACAAAGCTTGCATTGGACTTCATTGCTTTTTCTTCAGGAACAAAACCATTAGCTGATCAAGCTAAGTACGTTGCCTATGGGCCTACGCGTAAGTCGTCTTCGGCGGAGGTGAACCCAGACATTTTAGCGAACCTTCCTACCGCACCTCAAAACTTCCAAACCGCCTTCCTGATTAACGATGAATGGTGGTCAGACTACGCGGATGAACTAAATGAAGAGTTTAATACTTGGCTGCTTAACTAGGCGTTAATTTGTGTATGGGGCCGAGTTTTCATCCATAAGCGAGGTTCCGTACTTTTCCTCAACTGTATTTATGTTTTCGGAGAAATGATGAAAATCATCGAAGCACAGCAAGTCGCGCAATGTTTAACAATGAAGTCTCTTATTGAAACGATGCGTGAAATGTACTCGCGGCCAGCGACAATACCTCAACGCCGAGTCATGCCCTTAGAAGAGGGAGAATATGAGGCGTTTGCGCTACTTCCAGCTTGGAACCAGGAGTTGATTGCGGTGAAAGCCTTTACGTATTTCCCGCATAACCCTGAGCACGGCAAAGATACGCTTGCATCTAAGCTGCTTGTTTTTAGACGAAACGATGGTGAGCCGATCGCACTCGTAGACGGTAAAGTTTTAACGTTTTGGCGCACCGCCGCAGCTTCTGCGTTGGCAGCGGACTATTTAGCGCGCCCCAATGCTGATCGTCTGCTGATCTGCGGAACGGGCAATCTTGCGCCTTATTTTGCGTGGGCATACGCTGCGGTTCGCCCGCTTAAGCAGGTTTACATTTGGGGGCGCAACTCAAACAAAGCCGAGGCGACGGTAGATGCCATTGTGTCATCTTCAGAGTATCAGTCGCTTCCTGATGAGCGTCGGTTTCGCGTTTCAGTCGTAGAAAAAGTGGACCACGTTATCAAACACGTTGACATCATCAGCTGTATTACTGCATCAGCAGAGCCTTTGTTTAATGGCGCAGACGTGCAGCCGGGCACCCATATTGATTTGGTCGGTAATCATGACTTGGACAAGCGTGAATGCGACTCTAAAGCAGTGCAACGAGCACAGGTGTATGTTGATAGCCGTATTAATGTATTAGCCGAAGCGGGCGATCTTCTCATTCCAATTCAAGAGGGCGTATTCACGTCAGACGATATCAAAGGGGAATTACCGCAGCTTTGCGCCCAACAAATCTCAGGACGTCAAAACGATGAGGTCATTACTTTATACAAATCAGTTGGCAGTGCTTTGGCTGATTTGGCCGCTGTAAAGGCGGTGTTGTTAGATAATGGCATAGATAGCCATGCCTGAGCATTTTTGCTCGCTTATTTAAATTGCATACAATATACATATAAGGAAAGTAGTTCATGAAAATTGATTGGAAAGGTGTTTATCCGGCGGTCAGTACGCAATTTCGTCAAGATCAGTCAATCGACTTAGACGCAACGCAAACTGTTATAGATAACCAAATTAAAGATGGTGTGAATGGCATTATCTGCTTGGGTACCGTCGGTGAGAACTGCGCGTTGTACCCGGAGGAGAAACGCCAGGTCTTGCAAGCGGCAAAAGAAGTCGTAAATGGCCGTGTGCCTTTGATTGCTGGTACAGCAGAGTCTATTACCACAGCAGCTGTTGATTACATGCAGGATGCGTACAAAATTGGTATCGATGGTTGTATGGTGATGCCTGCCATGGTTTACCGTACGTCTGAGAGCGAAACGTTCGAATATTACCGCACGCTAGCAGAAGCAACGCCAGAAATGCCAATCATGATTTACAACAACCCGGTTGCTTATGGTGTCGATGTAAACCTCGATATCATGGCGAAACTGGCTGAGTTTGAAAGCATTGTAGCTATTAAAGAGTCGACCACTGATACTCGTCGTATCACTGAGCTTTACAATAAATTTGATGACCGCTTTACCGTGTTCAGTGGTGTTGATGACATTGCTCTTGAATCATTGATGCTAGGCGCGACCGGCTGGATTTCTGGTTTAACCAACGCATTCCCAGAAGAGTCCGTCGCGATTTATAAACTGGCAAGCCAAGGTCGTTATGCTGAAGCGTTAGAAATCTACCGTTGGTTCTTACCGCTACTGCGATTAGACACCATTCCTACGCTGGTTCAGTGCATTAAACTGGCCGAGCAAGTCTGCGGACGTGGATCTGAACAAGTTCGTGCGCCACGCCAGCTTTTACAAGGTGAAGAGCGTCAACAAGTCATTCAAATGGTTGAACATGCGTTAGAAACCCGCTTAGACCTATCCAAATACAATCTGTAATTGTGCTGTTTAGTAGAGCGTTAACTGACGCTCTACTCATTCGTAATATTCAAAAAATGAGAAGAGGGAAGTCATGAGCACGGAAAACAAGGACTATGTCAGCTTTCAACACGTTAAGAAAACCTACGATGGCACGAATTTGGTGGTGAAAGACTTCAACTTAGATATTGCTCCTGGAGAGTTTGTTACTATGTTGGGGCCGTCAGGATCGGGCAAGACCACTTGCTTGATGATGCTAGCAGGCTTTGAAACTGCGACCGGTGGAGACATTTATATTGATGGCGTTCCTGTTAATCATCTCGCGCCGCACAAGCGCGATATCGGTATGGTGTTTCAAAACTATGCGTTGTTTCCACATATGACCATTGCTGAGAATCTTGCGTTTCCTTTAAAGGTGCGAAAACTCGACAGTGACACGATTCAAAGCAAAGTTCAGAGTGTATTAGAAATGGTCGAGCTTGAGCATGTTGCGACTCGATACCCAAAGCAGTTATCAGGTGGTCAACAACAACGTGTTGCGCTAGCGCGAGCATTAGTGTTTGAGCCTAAACTTGTGTTGATGGATGAACCGCTCGGCGCATTAGATAAGCAGCTGCGTGAGCAAATGCAGATGGAAATTAAACATTTGCATGAAAAGCTTGGCATCACCATTTTGTATGTGACGCACGATCAAGACGAAGCTCTCACTATGTCCGACCGTATTGCGGTTTTTAATCACGGCGAAGTGCAACAACTCGCGACACCAACCGAGCTTTATGAATCTCCGAGTAATACGTTTGTTGCGCAGTTTATTGGAGAAAACAACCAACTCTCAGGTTTAGTCAAAGAGTGGAACGGAAAGTATTGCCAAGTGCTCGTTGGGAAAGAGTTATTTACTGCGAAACCTGTCAGAGTCTCTGAGCAAGGGCAGAGGACAACACTTTCCATTCGACCAGAAAAGATTGTTATTCAACCAGAGAAAGCGTCTTGTGAGAACCAAGTCTCAGGCGTCCTACGAGAATTGATTTATCACGGTGATCATTATCGTCTGGTCGTCGAAGTAGAGAGCGTTGGTCACTTCATCGTTAAAGTACCTAACGATAATCGTAAACACTTGCAGTTAACGCCTGGCTCGATTTGTCGTATTGGTTGGCAAAGTGACGATTGCCATGCTCTTGATGGGACACAAACTCAAAGTAGCGAGGTAGCAGCATGAGTCGAGAGCTAACCGCATTAGATTCTGTATTGGAGATCGAACGCCAAGTTCATCAGCAAGAAACCAATCTGAAAGCGCAGTTGCAAAAGGCAGAGCGCCGAAAAAAGCTTCGCTCCATTATGCTCACAACGCCATTGGTGTGTTTTATTCTGCTTACGTTTGCTTTTCCTATCCTCGATATGCTTTATCGAAGCGTGGATAACCGAGAAATATCCCAGTCACTACCACAAACTATTCAAGCATTAGAAAGTTGGGATTATCAAGGTCTGCCTCATCAAGAAGTCATTGAGGCATTCTCTGTTGAAGTACTTGCGCTTTATCAAAGCAAAGAGCTACCGAAAATAGCCAGCCGGATGAATATTGAAGAGTCTGGTATGCGCAGTTTACTTATGAAAACCGGCAGAAAGTTGTCTCGTTTGACGTCGCTGCCGAACTCGGTGACACAGTTGGCCAAGCTTGATAAGCGATGGACTAATCCTAAATATTGGGCGGCGTTTAAGAATCTTAGTGGCGCATTAACATTCAGTCATTATCTTGCTGCGCTAGACTTGCAAGTGAATGAGTTTGGAGACATTGAGCCCCAACCAGAAAAACGCCAAATATACGTCGACCTTTTCTTTAAAACTTTTTGGATGTCTATTTCAATCACCTTAATTTGTTTGGTGATGGCGTACCCCGTTGCTTACCTGCTTGCCAATTTACCTGATAAGCGCGCGAACTTACTTTTAATCATTGTGCTGCTGCCATTTTGGACGTCATTATTAGTCAGAACCACGTCTTGGATTGTTCTGCTGCAAAACCAAGGGGTCATTAATGATCTCTTTATTTGGTCGGGTTTTACTTCCGAACGAATTCAGATGATTCACAATACCTTCGGAACGGTGGTGTCTATGGTTCACATTCTGCTGCCGTTTATGATCCTGCCTCTGTACAGCGTAATGAAAGGAATTAGCCCAACTTATTTCCGTGCCGCTCGTTCTCTAGGCGCGACGCCTTTCATTGCGTTCATCAAAGTTTATATGCCGCTTACGTTACCGGGGATAGGTGCGGGGGCCTTGCTCACTTTCATTCTTTCTATTGGTTTCTACATTACGCCCGCTTTGGTTGGTGGAAGAAGCGGACAGATGATATCCAATATGATTGCCTATCATATGCAGACATCACTGAACTGGGGGATGGCTGGCGCATTGGGTGGACTGCTTTTGTTCGTTGTACTGGTTCTGTTTTATATATTCAACCGTGTGGTTGGCATGAATAACCTTAAGGTAGGAGGATAACCATGGCATTACCAAACTATGCATCAAAAGTAGAGCGAGTCGCTTACGCAGGCTACTTAGTTTTTTGTGGGTTGGTGCTGTTCTTTTTAATCGCTCCAATTCTGACCATCATCCCGTTATCGTTTAATGCAACGCCTTACTTTACTTTTACCGAGGGGATGCTAAACCTTGATTCGGCAGCGTATTCTACTCGCTGGTATCAAGAAATGTTTACTAGTGATCAGTGGCTGTTGGCGCTGAAAAACAGCACGTTCATTGCTTTTATGGCGACACTCGTTGCAACAGGGCTAGGAACTCTGGCGGCGTTGGGTTTAGCCAGTAGTAATTTGCCTTTTCGCAATACGATTATGGCACTGTTGATCTCACCTATGATCGTACCAGTCATTATCTCTGCTGCTGCGATGTACTTTTTCTACACACGCCTTGGCTTATCACAAACTTATCTAGGCGTCATTTTGGCACATGCTGCGTTAGGTACGCCTTTTGTCGTCATTACCGTTACTGCGACCTTAAGCGGCTTTGATCATAGCCTGGTAAAAGCGGCGGCTAGCTTAGGAGCAAACCCTGTTTATACTTTCAGACACATTACCTTTCCGCTGATTCGTCCGGGGATGATTTCTGGCGGCTTGTTTGCTTTTGGCACATCGTTCGACGAGGTTGTGGTGGCGTTATTCCTGACTGGGGCAGAACAAAAAACCGTTCCGAGGCAGATGTGGTCAGGAATTCGAGAGCAAATTAGTCCGACCATATTGGCGGTCGCTACGTTGCTGATTTTCATGTCGGTGTGTTTGCTCGTGACATTAGAAGTTTTACGTAGACGTAATGTACGCATTCGAGGCATTCAAGAATAACCAAACTTTTGCTTTGTTGGTCACTTTGCACTTTTGTTTAGGGGCACCTCAATTTTTGACCAAGTGCGCCTCATTGTAGGCGCTTTTCTTTTGTGTTTGTCGTCAGCGATGACTGACATATCACTCTTGTAGCTTAATGCCAGCTTGCTCGAAACGTGCCAAAGGCGACTTGTTCGATTGCTGATACCAACTAGCTGGCATGTTTGATTTAAGTTGCGCTTTTTCTTCCTTGCTAATCACAACATAGTGCAAAAACGTATTAAGTGTGGTTCCCATCACGTCAAACGTCATTTCCCCATCTTTGCTGATGGCTTTCAATAACCCAACGACGGTTTCCTCAGAGACTAACGGTTCAACCACCGCGTTTTTTCGCTCTTTTATTGATGTTGAAGCGGGCAGGTTTGCACGTGCCGTCTCCCAGCAAACTTTGTTGGTTTTACTGACAAGGTTGTGCTTGTAGCAGTAGTAACTGAATAAAAAGCGTGGCAGATTTTGCCAGCGTTCGGTTTGGACTTCTAACCAAAGGTGTTGTAGCTCAATATCAGCGTCGGTCATAGGAGTTGTTTAGCAAAAAGAAAAGAAACCATTTTATAGCTTTTGTGAGGAGCAATAAAAGATATTTGAATGGAAAGATAAACAACTAGTTGATCAATATTACTAAAGCAAATCGATTTTTGGCAAGCTCGTGCAACGGCAACTCGAGTACCAAAAACTGATACCGCTACATTCGGTTGTTAACAAAATGTTTCTTCTTGTCTTGCGAGTAGATTATATGGAGATGCTCTTGCAGTAATAAGGGCAGTGGCGATGCAAAAGACGTAATGCATCTAAGGAAAACTCAATATAGAAGAAATTAGATGGAACTGAAGATTTTGAGTGTCGCGATTGCGACAACATTAACCAGCACTGGCGTATTTGCGTTAAGCGAGCCAGTTTCTCAAGTTACAGAGCAACATGCACATTCGGCTCATACACACGGTGTTGAATCCAATCGAGTTGAATACCAACCAACCGCAACTCTCCCAATTCAGCCCTCTAAGGCAACTCGAGTACAGTCACTTGAAAGCCTTGATGAGTCGAGCACTGCTTGTGATTTGGAGGCATTGGTTACCGAAAGCAGTAACCAATTGATCAGCGAAATTTTAAGTCAGGGCGCGACGTGTGTGAACCAGTTATTCTCTGCTGAAAGTCGGATTCAAGAGTCGGTATTTAGCTCCGATCATATGTACAACATCGCTAAGCACACTACGACATTGGCGAAGGGGTATACAGGTGGCGGGAGCGATGAACTAGAAACGTTGTTCTTATACTTACGCGCGGGTTATTACGCCGAGTTTTACAATGACAACATCTCATTTATTGAATGGGTCACCCCAGCGGTGAAAGAATCAGTGGATGCGTTTGTTAACAACGCAAACTTCTACGAGAACAGCGACCGTCACGGCAAAGTGCTTAGTGAGGTCATCATCACTATGGATAGTGCGGGCTTGCAGCACGTGTACTTACCACAAGTGACCCAGTGGCTTACTCGTTGGAATGATCAATACGCCCAGCACTGGTATATGCGCAATGCGGTTAATGGTGTTTTCACTATTTTGTTTGGTGGGCAGTGGAACGAGCAATTTGTGCAAATAATTGGCAACCAAACGGACCTTGCCAAAGCTTTAGGCGATTTTGCTCTAAGGGCGTCATCAATCGGTGCTGAAGATGAGTTTATGGCCGCGAATGCGGGGCGAGAGCTCGGGCGTCTGACCAAGTATACGGGGAACGCGAGTTCTGTGGTGAAGAGTCAGCTAAGTCGAATCTTTGAACAGTATGAAATGTATGGTCGGGGTGACGCGGTTTGGCTTGCGGCGGCAGACACCGCCTCATATTACGCAGATTGTAGTGAGTTCGGAATTTGTAATTTCGAAACTGAGCTAAAAGGCTTGGTGCTATCGCAAACTTATACCTGTAGTCCGACAATTCGAATATTGTCCCAGAATATGACGCAAGAGCAACACGCGGCCGCATGTTCTAAAATGGGTTACGAAGAGGGTTACTTTCATCAGTCTTTAGAAACTGGTGAACAGCCAGTAAAAGATGACCACAATACTCAGCTCCAAGTCAATATCTTCGATTCAAGCACCGATTATGGTAAGTACGCAGGGCCAATTTTCGATATTAGTACTGACAATGGCGGTATGTACTTGGAGGGCGACCCTTCCCTGCCGGGGAATATTCCCAACTTTATTGCTTATGAAGCCTCTTATGCGAACGCGGATCACTTTGTCTGGAACCTAGAGCACGAATACGTGCATTACTTAGATGGTCGATTTGATCTCTATGGAGGGTTTAGTCATCCAACTGAAAAAATAGTGTGGTGGAGTGAAGGCATTGCAGAGTATGTCGCTCAAGAAAATGACAACCAAGCAGCACTTGAGACGATTTTAGACGGCTCGACGTATACCTTAAGTGAGATTTTCGAGACTACTTATGATGGGTTTGATGTCGATCGAATTTATCGTTGGGGGTACTTAGCTGTACGTTTTATGTTTGAAAATCATAAAGATGACGTAAACCAAATGCTGGTGGAAACACGCCAAGGGAATTGGAGCAATTACAAAGCAACGATCACCCAATGGGCGAATTTATATCAAAGTGAGTTTGAGCAGTGGCAGCAAGCCCTTGTCTCAAATGGTGCACCTAATGCAGTCATAACCGCAAACAACAAGGGGAAAGTCGGTGAAAGCATTACATTTAGCAGTGAAAACAGTGCAGACCCAAACGGGAAGATCGTCAGCGTCTTATGGGACTTCGGTGATGGCTCGACAAGTACACAAACCAAGCCGACGCACCAATATGGGAGTGAAGGGGAGTATTCGGTCAGCCTAAGTGTGACAGACAGTGAAGGCTTGACGGCAACCGCCACTCATACTGTTGTTATCTCAGCGTTGGGCGGTAATGACACATTGCCACAAGACTGCGCGGTGCAAAGTAAAGTAAGCGGTGGGCGCTTAACAGCAGGAGAGCCAGTTTGCTTGGCAAATCAACAAACCATTTGGCTAAGCGTGCCAGCGGTGAATGAGAGCTCAAACCTGGCGATAACGACGGGGAATGGTACGGGCAACCTAAAGCTTGAATACAGTAACTCTGGTTGGCCGGATGATACTAATCTTCACGGATGGTCAGATAATATTGGTAATGGAGAGTGTATTACGTTGTCAAACCAGAGTAACTACTGGGGCTACGTTAAAGTCTCTGGTGACTTTGAGAATGCCGCCATCGTCGTTGATTTTGATGTTCAGAAGTGTCGTCAGTAGGGCAATTTAACTACGTCATTTAAACTAAGTGGAGCGCCTCGCTAACATCGCGGGGCGTTTTTGTTTTTACGCCGTTATCTCTAATAAAAAAACCAGCCCGAAGGCTGGCAAACAAGGAGTTTGAGATGAAAATGAAAACGTTATAAAACTGGCTTATATCCTATTTCTCAATAAGTTGGGTTGTGCTTTGCAGCCAGTTTTTATCTTGCGCATCAAGAAAAGGGCTAAGCGCCTGATAGACACGTGAATGGTAATGATTGAGCCAGTCTAGCTCTGCTTGATCTAGCATTGATAAATCAAGGGCGTTGGTCGCAATTGGAGCAAGAGTGATGGTCTCAAAACCGTAGAACGTGCCGAACTCATTTTGTTCTACTTCTACAACTTTAAGAATGTTCTCTATTCTTACCCCGTACTCACCTTCGCGATAAACGCCTGGTTCATTAGTAATGACCATACCTGGTTTTAGCTCAACCTCGCGGTGGCTTTGCGAGAAATTTTGTGGGCCTTCGTGAACATTCAAGCAAATGCCCACGCCGTGTCCAGTGCCGCACTTGTAATCAATACCATGTTGCCATAAGACGCCACGCGCCATGATATCAAGATTGGCACCCGTAGAGCCTTTCATGAATCGAGTCTGAGTCAGTCGGATGACCGCTTTGAGCACCAAGGTATAATCTTTGCGCTGCTTAATGGTCGGTGACCCGAAGTGGAAAGTACGGGTGATGTCTGTTGTCCCGCCAAGGTATTGACCACCAGAATCGACGAGAAAGAAGTTGCTTTCATTGACTACTGCATTGCTTTCTTCATCGGCGGCATAATGCATTTTTGCCCCGTGAGCTGCGAAGCCTGCAATAGTGCGGAAACTGTCACTTACATAATGTCGGGTTTGACGGCGATAGTGATTCAGTTGTGCTTCAGCAGACAATTCTGTAACGAATCCGCTTGGAACTTGCTCTTCTAGCCAGTTCATAAACCTTACGATTGCCACACCATCATCTGTTAATGCCTGTTCTAGGCTAGTTAGCTCGGTCGCATTTTTTATGGCCTTCATTGCCGTTACAGGGCAAGCCATTGGCTTTAGATTCACATTCCGTTCAATCGAACTTACCAATAAGCTGTCTGTGTGGGTCGGGCTAAAAGCGAGCGATAATCCCTCACATTGCTGATTTAAATACTGGCTTACGTAGTTGTAATGGCGAATGTGTACACTCTGCTCGGTCAGCGCTCTTTCAACGTCTTGAGGCAGTTTGGCTTTATCAATAAACAGTGTCGCAAGTGATTGCTCTACGATTAGATACGCTTCAGAAACTGGGCAATAATTCGTATCACCACCTCGAATATTCATTGTCCACATGACATCATCTAGCGTTGACACTAATAAGCTATCTACTTGGTTCTCGGTTAACCAAGAACGGATTCTCGCTAACTTATTTTCTGTGTCAACGCCAGCAAAAGCGGTGGGGTGCTCGAATACGGGTGCACTTGGGCGAGGTGGTCTTTCAAGCCAAATCGGTGCGAGTAAATCCAGGTCGAGAATGATCTTAATGTTTTTCGCTTCAAAGGCTTGTTTGAGGCCTTGATAAAAAGCGTAACTGATGGCGCGCCCGTCAACTGCGACAATACTGCTTTCTGGGAGCGTGGTAGCCAGCCATTTGGCAATTGTCGGCGTTTCTGGTTGTTTGGCTTTAAACAGTTCAAGTCCTGTGCCGTGTAACTGTTCTTCAGCTTGAATATAGTAACGACCATCAGTCCAAAGGCCACCACCTTGTTGGGTAATGACGACATCGCCTGCTGAGCCGGTAAAACCTGAAATCCAGCTTCGCGCTAACCAATGATCCGCTGAGTATTCGCTGTTATGCGGGTCATTGTTGGTCACGATATATGCAGACACGTTGTGAAAGGACATTGCCTCACGCAATAACGTAAGGCGTTGGTTTACTGAGTTAGTATTGTTCATTAAATGGTTCCTAAAGTCATATTTGAGCAATAGATATGATGCTGCTCCGAGCCTGTTTTTATTGGGTTCTGTTGCTCGCATACTTCTGTGGCTTCTGGGCATCGAGTACGAAAAACGCAACCGCTCGGTGGGTTAAGTGGAGAAGGAAGATCGCCGAGCAATAGTTGTATTTCACGGTCACGTGCTAATTGCGGATTAGCTATCGGGACAGCAGATAACAGTGCTTTGGTGTAGGGGTGTTGTGCATCATCAAATACTTTATCGTAACGTCCTACTTCCATAGGTTTACCAAGATACATCACCATAACGCGGTCGCTGATGTGGCGCACCACGCTTAAGTCGTGCGCAATCATTACCAGTGTTAACCCCATTTCTTGTTTAAGATCATCTAGAAGATTGATGACCTGAGCTTGTATGGAGGCATCTAGCGCACTAACGGGTTCATCACACACGACCAAATCTGGATTGAGAATTAATGCTCTGGCAATGCCCACACGCTGGCATTGACCTCCGGAACATTCATGTGGATAGCGGTTTCGCTGGCTCGCCAAGAGACCCACTTTATCCATCATAGCGGTGACTCGCTTTTCTACCTCTGCCCGTTTAAGTTGCGGCTCGTGGGTGAGCAGTGGTTCGGCGATGCATTCTGAGATGGTTAATCTCGGATTCAAACAAGCGGATGGGTCTTGAAACACCATCTGAAATTCTCTACGTCGAGAGGAAAGCTCTTTTTTACTAAACCCGAGCATGTCTTGACCTTTCCAAGTCAACTCGCCATGTGTAGGTTCAATTAAGCGAAGTAAGGCGCGTGCAAGCGTTGATTTTCCGCAGCCTGACTCCCCCACAATGCCAAGTGTTTCACCTCGATAAACATCTAAGTCGATACCATTGACCGCTTTCACGATTTTACGTCGACTTGGAATAAGGTGACGCGACACAGGAAAGTGGACGTTTAAATCACGAGCAGACATGAGGACTTCTTTTTTATTCATAACGCCTCCTTAAGCTTTTATTTGAATAGGAGTGATAACACTGGGTGCGTTAACGTGACAGGCAATGGACTGGCTCGTGTTTAATGGAGAAAACCGAGGGGTTTCGTATTGGCAACGCGTCTCTCGATGCTCGCACCGCTCTCTAAACGGACACCCTTGATGGTTAATCAACGCACTTGGTGGGTTACCTGGGATGGTTGGTAAACGTGGCATATCTTCAGTGATGGAAGGAATCGCCTTTAGCAGGCCTTGAGTGTAGGGGTGCGCAGGTTGAGCGAACAATGTCTCGGTATCTGATTGCTCCATTTTTTGACCACCATACATGACCAATACGCGATCACACATCTCGGCGACGACGCCCATATCGTGAGTGATCAGTAAAATTGCCGTGTTGAACTCTTGTTGTAAATCTCGTAATAGCGTCAAAATTTGAGCCTGAACGGTCACATCCAGCGCGGTGGTTGGTTCGTCTGCAATTAGCAACTCTGGCTTACACAACAATGCCATCGCTATCATGATTCGCTGACGCATTCCGCCAGATAATTCGTGAGGGTATTGATTCATCCGAGTTTCGGGAGAGGGAGTACGCACCGCATCCAACATGTGAATCGATTCAATTTTTGCTTGTTTTCGGCTCATTCCTTTATGAATCATGAGAACTTCACAAAGCTGTTTGCCAATTTTCATGAATGGATTGAGTGACGTCATCGGATCTTGAAAGATCATTCCGATTTTCTCTGCACGGATGCGGTTGAGCTGCTTTTTCGACATCGCGAGTAAATCATCATCGTGGAACATCGCGCTGCCAGACACGGCGCCGTTATCCGCGGTTAACCCCATTAACGCGAAGACAGACTGGCTTTTTCCCGAACCTGACTCACCAACAATCCCAAGAGTTTCGCCTGCTTTAATCGAGTAGGAGAGATTACTGACCGCTTGCACTTGCCCATCTGGCGTATCGAAGCGCACGTTCATGTTTTCAATAGATAGCATGGGTTTGTCCTTATCGGTCTTTCGGGTCAAGAGCATCACGCAAGCCATCGCCGATGAAGTTAAAACAAAAAAAGGGTAGGCAACTAAAAACAGAGAGGGAAAAAGCAGCATCCACAATGCAACGTCAATCGTTTTTGCGCCTTCGGAAATCAGGATCCCCCAGCTCGTGTCTGGTGGTTGAACACCAAGTCCTAAGAAGCTTAAAAACGATTCGAACATAATGAATCCTGGTACCATTAAGGAGGAATAAACCATCACGATACCAAGCACATTAGGCAAAACATGGCGTCGGACAATTGTCAATTTAGAAACCCCAATAGAGTGTGCGGCTTCGATGAACTCTCGCTTTTTTAGACCGAAGGTGACACCACGTACAACACGGGCAATGCCCAGCCAAGATACCATTCCGATCACGATAAAAATCAGGTAGATGTTATTGCCAAAAAGGGTAACGAACAGGATAACCATAAACATAAATGGTACCGAATCGAGCACCTCAATAATGCGCATCATTACGCTGTCGACAACGCCACCAAGATAGCCGGAAATACTTCCCCAAATCGTACCAATAACAACGGCGACTAAGGCCCCAACAAAACCCACCAAAATAGAGAGCCTGCCGCCTTGCATCGTGCGAGCAAAGACATCTTGCCCGAGGTCATCAGTACCAAAGTAATGGCCACTGCTCAGTGAAGGTCTCCCTAGCTCGTATGGATCGATGAGCACTTCCCAGTCAATTTCATCATGGCCAAAAGCGGCAAGAGAGGGGCCGAAGGTGATGCATAAGGTAATGAACGCCAAAACATACACTGATGTCATCGCGGCTCTGTTTTTACGAAATCGAGTCCATGCATCCTGCCAAAGACTGCGACCTTCGACGGCTTCAATATTGTCGACGACTTGATCTTGAAGAGCTTGTGTATCCAGTTTTTTGATCGTTAACATGCCGGACTCCTAAACGCGTATACGAGGGTCGATAATCGTATATAGCAAGTCGACCACAAGGTTAAAGAAGATAGTGAGTGAAGCGACAATCAGAGTAATGCCCATTACTAGGCCGTAGTCGCGGTTGAGAGCCCCAGACACAAAGTGTTGTCCCATGCCACCTGTACCAAAGAAAATGTCGATAATCACCGAGCCTGTCACGACAGACACAAACGCAGGGCCGAGCATCGCAACGACGGGAATCAAGGATGGTCGCAAAGCGTGATGGAATAAAATGTAGGTTGTGGACAAACCTTTGGCTTTTGCCGTTCGAATGTATGGTTGGTTGAGCGTTTCAATCATTGCGCCACGCATGACGCGTGCAATACTCGCAATGGAGCCAATCGCCAGGCTGAGCACGGGAAGAACAAGAAAAGCCAGCTTTCCTCCTTCCCAACCACCAGCAGGGAACCAGCCGAGCTGAATAGCGAAGATCATGACTAAAACTGGAGCAAGCACGAAAGCCGGAACCACAACTCCAGTCATCGAAAGTGTCATCAGGCCGTAATCTAGGCGGCTATTTCGGTTCAATGCCGCAATGGTGCCAAGCAACATGCCAAGTGGAACGGAAATACAAAAGGAGAGTACGCCTAATACTGCTGAAACTGGCCATGATTGTGCGACGAGCTGTGTAACACTGAAGTCTTGATAAACGAAGCTCGGACCGAGATCTCCTTGTATGAAATTACCAATGTAAATCCAAAACTGAGTAAGGAAGGGCTGGTCCAAATGGAATTTTGCTTCGATATTCGCACGTACCACCTCTGGCATAGGCCGTTCCATATCAAATGGCCCCCCTGGTGCAATGTGCATCAGCCAAAATGATACGAGTGCGATGAATAGAAGCGTGGGGATAGCGATAGCTAATCGCTTAACAATGTACCAAATCATGATCCATCATCCTTTGGTCATCCGAAATCACTTCGAACGGTTATGAATAAAAAATGGTCTGAGCTCAGGTTGCCTTCTCCACCGAGAGATATGAGGAACGGCAAGTAAACATTGAACTTGCCGACTCAGACCGAAAACATGCTTTTAGTGGGCTTTCACATAGACATTCTTGCGGTAATACGACGACTCAGGGTTTGTCAGTTCGTAGCCGCCCACATAAGGCTTGATGAGGTATTGATCGTTACCCGGACGATAAATAGGAATTATGGCCATGTCTTCAATCAGCATGCTTTCTGCTTGTAGATACAGTTCTGATGGATTGCTCATGGTCTTTGAGCGAGCCATTAACTCGTCGTATTGCGGGTTGTTATAACGAGAATCGTTGTACTCGCCACTAGAAACGAAGATATCCAACCATGTAGAGGCTTCATTGTAGTCGGCCGTCCAGCCGCCGCGAGTAATGTCGGTCGGCTCTTTAAGTGCGTAGAACACTTTCGGTTCTAGCTGTTTTATTGTGACTTGCGCACCCAAGCGGCTTTTCCACATACCTGCCATGGTCGTTGCCACTTTTACGTCCATCGAGAAAGTTGGTACGGTAAACGTTAACTTAAGCGGATTGCTTTTATCGTATCCAGCTTCTGACAGTAATTGCTGCGCTTTTTCGATACGTTTATGGCGGTTCCAAGTTGCGAACTCAGGAGTGTGAGGTTTAAAACCATCGGTTTGAGGTGGCACAAGGGTATACATTGGAACCCCACCGTTTCTCAAAATAGCACTCGTTAAAAGTTGACGGTCAATGGCATATGAGAGGGCTTTACGGACCCGCACGTCTTTTGTTGGTCCTTGTTGAGTGTTGAGGTAATAGAATGTGGAGCCAAGAGACGCACTAGTGCTTGCCACTTCTTGTGGGCGTTGTTGAATTAACTTTTTCTTCTGAGCGGCAGGAATGGAAACCGCTTGGTCTATCTCACCGGCTAGGTAGCGGTTTAGCACTACGTTTGCATCACCAATTGGTAGCCAGGTGACTTTTTCCAGCACTACATTGCTTGCGTCCCAGTAATGTGGGTTTTTAACCATCACCATTTTTTCGTTAACTTTCCATTCAGAGACAGTAAACGCACCATTTGTAACGATATGCTCAGGCTGGGTCCAGCGGTTGCCATGTTTTTCTACGGTCGCTTTATGAACGGGTGCAAGCACGGGATGACTTAATAGTTTCGTAAAGAAGGGAATAGGCGCTTCGAGTGTTACCTGGAACGTTTTTTCATCCAGCGCCTTCACGCCCAAGGACTCAGGTTCGGATTCGCCCTTCATAATGGCTTGCGAGTTTTCGATATTTGGAATGGCCGCAAACCAAGCGTATGGTGAAGCAGTGCTTGGATTCAGTAAGCGTTGCCAGCTGTAGACAAAATCTTGCGCAGTGACCGTTTCGCCATTTGACCATTTTGCATCACGTAAGTGGAAGGTATAAACCGTATTGTTGTCATTGACTGACCAAGACTCAGCAACACCAGGAATGGTTTTACCTTGCTTATCTTGAATGACCAGGCCTTCAAACAGGTCTCGGCCGAGATTAAATGCGGGCTCTGCGGCTTGCTTGGCTGGGTCAATAGAAGTAACTTCAGCCCCATTGTTTAGCGTAATTTCCTGTGTCTCATCGAGGGTCACACCTGCGGGATACGTCGCGGCATAGCTTGATGTTGCCAGTATTGGACTCATCATCGACGCTAACAAAAGCAACTTAGGTAATTTCATCCTTGTCTCACTCTTTTCATCCTGAAAGATGCTAGAAATGTATATTGTATAAATTGTCCACACAATCGAGTTTTAACAATGTCGTAACAGGGTGCCAAATGTTGGGCTATTTGGTATCAAAAAGTGAGCTGGGGGGATTGATATGGAGCCGGTACTAAGTCTGCATTGCGGGGTAGGCTTTGTTTCGCGCAAATAAAAAATCCCCTTCAAGCGCGCGCTAAAAGGGGAGGGTAGTTCGTCTGTTCTTCAAAAGGTACGACGTTAACTGACTAGGAAATGTTTCACGAACTCAGTGATTTTGACCATATCACTTACCGTGATAAACTCTTCTGTCGTGTGTACTTTTGCCATGCCAGTTGAAAGATTGACCGTTGTGAGACCTTTCTTGTTAAAGTTGTTAGCATCGCTACCGCCGCCAGTGCCTTTTGTGAAAGCCTCAATTCCCAACTCTGAAAACGCCGCTTTTATAGCGCTAACGTGTGGGTGGTTTTCTTCAATAACAAATGCATCGTAGGCTCGGCTAGATTCAATGTCGACTTCTGCACCGTGTTTTTCACAGACAGACTCTAATGTTGAGATCATATGATTGACCTGAGCATCTAGTTTATTGCCATTCAGGGAGCGTGCTTCTGCCACGATTTTTAATTCAGGCATGACAATGTTTGTGGCCTGACCGCCATTCACTATACCGATGTTGGCTGTCGTTTCTTCGTCGATGCGAAGCAGTTTCATTTGGTTGATAGCATCTGCCGCCACCATGATCGCACTGATGCCTTCTTCTGGCGCAAGCCCTGCGTGTGCTGGTCGACCTTTGATTGTTGCCATGATCTTTTGCTGGCCTGGGGCTGCGGTCACAATGGTGCCAATAGGGCCGCCCGTATCTAACACGATTGCTTCCGTTGAAGTGACGTGTGACATATCGAAGTATTGTGAACCGAATAAACCGCCTTCTTCATACACGGTGAAAGCAAGTTCTAACGTTTTGTGCTCAAGGTTTTCCGATTGAATACAACGAACAGCTTCCATGATGGCAGCAATACCAGATTTATCATCGCCACCAAGAATCGTATTGCCTTTTGAACGGATAACGCCGTCTTCGATGATTGGCTCAATGCCAATGCCCGGTGTGACCGTATCCATATGACAGCTCATTAGGATAGAGCCGTCTTTTTTGCCGTCTAAACGGGCGTACAGGTTAAAGCCGTTAGAAATGTGCTCAGGCACTGGAAGTTTGTGCACGGTAAAGCCTAGCTCGCCTAGCTGTTCTGCCAGTGTTTCTGCAATTTGTTTTTTCGTTTTTTGTATTCGCTGTCGATACGTACTAGTTGGCAAAAGTGTTCAACTAGGCGTTCTTGATTGATGTGTGTCATTAGATGTCTCTTTTTCTGATCGAGCGTGAAGCACTGTGGCTAGGGCTCGATAGGGAACAGAGCACCACTTATGGCACAGTTACTTTTGAATAAAACTGAGGTGAATCAATAAAGGAGTATCCATGACACGATTCTGACCGATGAGCCTTTCGAACTGTATGAAGCGTCACGAAACATTACTTTTGATGTTTTGCAGGATCAAATGAATAAATCGGATAGAGATAGGGTGCAATAGACTTTCCATCCCCTTTTACTTTTTGAGCTACGTTGCCAAGATAAAATGCCAAAGTAACAACTTGTTTACATTTTGTGTGTTGGCGTAAAGCCGAAAATATCAATCTAATATATTGAAAATAAGCAGTTTATTTGATGTTTACTAAAGTGGGTTCGATGGGCTTTCTGTGTGTAACATATATTTTACAATTATGCGTAAAAATCGCCAAGGTAAAGATTTCTCCCAACGTATTCCAATTTCTCAAGACCTGCGCCAAGTTAGAAAAATAAGTCCAAACAAAAGCTACTGAGACAAGGAGAAAGTCATGGTTGATGCATATAACCCACTAGGAACAGACGGATTTGAGTTTGTTGAATATACCGCTGCTGACAACAAAGGCATTCAACAGCTTAAAGATCTGTTTATATCGTTAGGTTTTGCGGAAATTGCAAAGCATCGCTCAAAAGAAGCGTGGTTATATCGACAAGGTGACATTAGCTTTATTGTGAATGCGCAGCCGCATAGCCAAGCTGAGGGATTCGCCAAAGTTCACGGTCCGTCGGTTTGTGGCATGGCATTTCGTGTGAAAGACGCCACCGTTGCTCTGGCGCATGCATTAGAGAATGGCGGTAAAGAATATAAAACGGAAATTGGGCCGATGGAGCTAAGCATTCCTGCTATTTATGGCATCGGTGAAAGCTTGCTTTATTTTGTGGATCGTTATGGAAAGCAGAGTATTTATGATGTCGATTTTCGTTTTTATGATGATGCTGATGAGCGTTTATCAAAAGCGAATGTTGGTCTTTACGAAATCGACCACTTAACGCACAACGTTAAGCAAGGCAACATGGATGTCTGGTCTGGTTTCTATGAGCGCATTGGTAACTTCCGCGAAATTCGTTATTTCGATATCGAAGGTAAGCTGACTGGTCTTGTCAGCCGTGCGATGACCGCACCTTGCGGCAAAATCCGAATTCCTATCAATGAGTCGTCAGATGATAAATCACAGATTGAAGAGTTTATCCGTGAATACAATGGCGAAGGTATTCAACACATCGCATTGACCACTGACGACATCTACGAAACGGTCAAAACCTTGCGTGAGCGAGGCATGGACTTTATGCCAACGCCAGATACTTATTACGAGAAAGTCGATCAGCGTGTTGAAGGCCACGGTGAAGATGTAAGCAAGCTTCGTGATTTACAGATTCTTATTGATGGCGCGCCAACGAAAGATGGCATCTTGCTACAAATCTTTACTCAAACCGTTATCGGCCCTGTGTTCTTCGAAATCATCCAACGTAAAGGCAATGAAGGCTTTGGCGAGGGTAACTTCAAAGCGTTGTTTGAATCGATAGAAGAAGACCAAATTCGCCGAGGAGTATTGAGCGATGCATAAATGGATCACATTCCCTCACCGGGAGGGAGTGTGCTCTAAACAAGCGCATGCTGACTTCCCGGAAGAGGCAATTTATGAACGTGAGGCAGGTCGAAGTGGCTTCTTCGGCCCCGCAACACATTTTCATCATCAACATGCCCCAACGGGATGGTCTGAGTGGGAGGGCGAGCTACGTCCACGAGCGTTCGATTTTAATTTAGTCGAGAAAGCCAGCCATATTACCCCTTGGGCAGTCCCGCATCTATTACACAACGCGAATTGTAAAGTTCGTGTCTGGCGTATGGATGAAAAAATGGACTTCTTGGTAAGAAACGCGGATGGCGACGAACTGCTGTTCATCCACCAAGGAACGGCAGATCTGTATTGTGATTATGGTCATTTGAAAGTGAGTGAAGGGGATTATGTCATGATCCCGCGCTCAACGAGCTGGCGTTTAGAGCCAAGCGAGCCGATGTTCATTTTGATGATCGAAAACACCGATGCGGCCTATACATTGCCCGAAAAAGGCATGGTTGGAAACCACGCGGTGTTTGATCCAGCGGTTTTGGAAACGCCGTCGATCAACGATCAGTTCCGTGATCAATATTCTGAGAATCAAACACAGGTTCAGGTGAAACGCCACGATAAAGTCAGTGTTATCACTTACCCATTCAACCCGTTGGATGCGATTGGCTGGCATGGTGATTTGGCGGTAGTAAAAGTGAACTGGCGTGATATTCGTCCACTTATGTCACATCGTTACCACTTACCGCCTTCTGCACATACTACATTTGTAGGAGCAGGATTTGTGGTGTGCACCTTTGTTCCTCGTCCGATTGAAAGTGATCCTGGAGCGCTCAAAGTACCGTTCTATCACAACAATGACGATTATGACGAAGTCTTGTTCTACCATGCAGGTGACTTCTTTAGTCGTGACAACATTGAAGCGGGTATGGTGACATTCCATCCAGCAGGATTTACACATGGCCCTCACCCGAAAGCTTTCAAAGCAGGGCGAGAGCATAAGAAAACTTTTACCGACGAAGTCGCGGTCATGATTGATACGCGTCACGCACTTCAGTTTTCGGATGAGCTGGAAAAAGTAGAAAACAAAGAATACGTCTATAGCTGGCAAGAGAAGTAAGAGGCAAGGATGAAATTAGCAACCAAGAAAAATGGCACTCGTGACGGTTTGTTGATGGTCGTGAGCAAAGACTTAACGCGCTGCGTACCTGCGACAGAAATTTTCCACCCCATGAACTTAGCTCCGACGATGCAGGTGGCGCTTGATAACTGGGATGCACTAGCGCCGCAACTGGAAGAGCTATATGTTGCACTGAACAATGGCACGGTTGCAGGGTATGAAGAGTTTGAAGCGCACTACTGTGAGTCGCCGCTTCCTCGCGCTTATCAGTGGGCTGATGGCAGTGCTTACGTAAACCACGTTGAGTTGGTTAGAAAAGCTCGCGGCGCTGAAATGCCTGAAAGTTTTTGGACGGATCCGTTGATGTACCAAGGAGGCTCTGATGCCTTTATTGGTCCTTGTGACAACATCGAGTTTGCCAGCGATGAATGGGGTATTGATTTCGAAGGCGAAGTTGCTGTGGTAACTGGTGACGTGCCAATGGGCGCAAGTGTTGCAGAGGCTCAGGAGTCGATTCGTTTGATCATGCTGGTGAATGATGTCTCACTGCGTGGGCTAATTCCCGCAGAATTAGCTAAAGGGTTTGGTTTTTTCCAATCTAAACCTTCTTCTGCGTTTTCTCCTGTGGCAGTAACACCTGACGAACTAGGCGATGCGTGGTACGAAAACAAAGTGCATTTACCATTGGTCTCGACCTACAACCACAAGCCGTTTGGTTGCCCGAATGCGGGTATCGATATGACGTTTGATTTTGCAGACTTAATTGTTCATGCGACTAAAACGCGCCCGCTATCTGCTGGGGCGATTATTGGTTCTGGCACGGTATCTAATAAGCAAGGCACCGAACATGGCACTTCGATTGAGGAGGGTGGCGTTGGCTATTCATGTATAGCGGAAGTTCGCATGATTGAAACCATTCGTGATGGTAAACCGTCGACTAACTTCATGTCGTTTGGCGACTCAATCAAACTGGAAATGTTCGATGCGGATGGCAACAACATCTTTGGCTCGATTGACCAACAAGTTAGCCACTATCTCAAGCATTAAGAGCGCCAGTTGGGAGACGATATGAGCGATAGCATGGTTTTGTACGGATATTGGCGGTCTTCAGCGGCGTATCGTGTACGTGTTTGTTTGAATCTTAAAGAGTTATCGTATGATTCAAAATCGGTACACTTGGTGTGCAATGGTGGCGAACAACACAGTGACGAGTACCATGAGTTAAACGCTTCTGAACTGGTTCCTGTGCTGGTGGATGGGGAGGTTCAGTTAACCCAGTCACTGGCCATCATTCAATACTTAGAAGAGCACTATCCGGATGTCACTGTGATCCCCGAGCAAACGCCCCTTCGATATCAAGCACTGGCTTTGGCTCAGGATATTGCAATAGAGATTCATCCCCTGAATAACTTGAGAGTTCTACAGTATTTAGAGGGGGAGTTAGCTTGCGAGCCAGAGCGCAAAGTCGCTTGGATTCATCACTGGATCCACAAAGGTTTTACGGCATTAGAAGAGAAACTTCAGAAGCATCGTAAACTAAATGGTGATTGTAAGTTTAGCCTGACAAGCTCGCCATCTATTGTCGATATTTGTCTGGTACCACAATTTTATAACGCACAACGCTTTGGTGTAGATACTTCTCTTTACCCAACCATTAACGCTGTTGTGCAAGCATGTAATCAATTGCCTGCTTTTATTGATGCGATGCCAGAGAATCAGCCAGACGCTAATAGTTGATTCTTAGCATCATAATGTATTAACAAAATTTAAACGAGCCAATCCAAGTGTGTGATTGGCTCGTTTTTATTGGGGAGCAAAATTTTCTGTTTCTCGCTATCGTCGTGGCTCCTCAAAATTGCGAGGTTTTGTTGCTCTGCATAGCATTTCCATTTACGCTTTGAGCAACGAGTTGTTTTGGATGCACTTTATTTATGACCAACATTTTTATCATTGTTGTTCTTCTGGTTTTATTCTTCTTTGTTATTCAAAAGTACGTGATTAAGCACGACGACACGCGTGATTATCCTTATCGCTCGAAAGGTCCTCTGCTCAGAGGTCAAGAGGGTGCGTTCTATAATGCGTTAAGAGCGGCGGTAGGGGAGCATGCCGTAGTATTCGCGAAAGTAAACATGTCCAGTTTGGTTACGCCAAAAGAAATCAAAAATAAGAAGCAGTTTTTTGTCGCGAACAATCGCATATCTCGAAGTTATTTTGATTACGTTATTTGTGATCCTAGGACGCTAGAGCCGCGTGTGATCGTTGAATTGGATAACGGGCAAGAGTTAAGTAAGGGCAAGGTAGAAAGACAAAAGTTACTGATTCATGTTTGTAAGACGGCCAACCTGCCTTTAATCGGCGCTTCTGTAAAGCACAGTTATCAAGTCGGGCGATTACGTCGTTTGCTTGCTGCACACATTGATTTGATTGAGCCTGACAAGGAAGTACGCTTTTGTAAAAAATGCGGCAGTCCGATGATCATTAAAACCGCAAGCCAAGGTGAATTCAAAGGTCGACGCTTCTTTACTTGTAGCCGCCAACCAAATTGTACTTACACCGAGAATTACAATGTGGTGTTTGAGTCGGACGACTAAAGACGACAGTTGAACAGCAAAACTGATGAGGCTTTGATTCTAGACAATCAAAGCCTTTTTTGTATCAGTCCTCAAGGCAAGACCTATACTTTGAAAAAGAGTGTAGAATAGGGAAGCCATATGCGATACGGATGGATTTTGTCAGCGTTGTTCATCGCATCTAATGTTAGTGCGATACCTAATTTGAAACCACTGGAGTGTGAATTGACAGAGACACCCCAAGATCATTTCTTGTTTTACCGAGAGCAAATGGTTTACCACAGTGAGCAGTTTGTCATATTTCAAAACTTCAAAGGCAGGGTGAGCACTCAAGTGGATGTCAAAACAGGAGAGTTGATCCGTACAACCTATATCGGCGAACCATTTAAACCTAAATATCAGATTTTGTTTGGTACTTGCCCCAATGTATCGCAAACCTTACAGATTTGGATGCTCAGTGAAGTGCCTTACGACAATTAAGTGGATAATAAAAGTTATATAGATCACACTTTTAAACCCTACGGGCTCAGTCCTTGTCGATAAAATCATCTGAAAACGCGTGTTGAGTTTACATTTTCGCCAAACGGTTCAAAGTAGGTAAATTTGTGCTTGCACCGTCGTTCGCTTATAGCTAATATCCTCGTCGTTCAAGAGAAATGCGTCCGTAGCTCAGCTGGTTAGAGTATCGCCTTGACATGGCGGGGGTCGGTGGTTCGAGTCCACTCGGACGCACCATTCTGAATTGAATGGTTAGGAACACAAAATTTGGGTCCGTAGCTCAGTTGGTTAGAGTACTACCTTGACATGGTAGGGGTCGGCGATTCGAGTTCGCCCGGACCCACCAAATTTTAGAAAAAGCCCACCAAACGGTGGGCTTTTTTGTATCCATAATTTGTTGATACTCAGATTTAAACACCTTACTTTTCCTTTGCACACTTTCTACAAATACTCTGCATTGCCATCAGTGTAAATTTGAGTGGTTTTACAAGAACTTAACTCGTTCATCTATACATTCATTGGAGCCCATTTCGAATTCGCGGCAAATCCAAGGCCTATTTTCATAAATCGTACACATTAATGTGTCTCTGTCTAAAGCTGCACACCAACCATCATTTAGCCGCATCATGGTTTCGCCTCCATACTGGTCACGCGCAATAAACTCTTCAGGTACGCCAGTATCTGAAATAATCATAACCTCGAGACGGCAACAACAAGCCTTACAGTTAGAGCAAGATACATCAGAGGGCAGGGGAGAGGGAGTCTTAGTTGGTATAATCATGAATAACTACAATTTGGTCAATTGTGCATGGTACCGTAAATTTAGCACGAATGAACTTTATTTCTGAAATAGAACACCCTATGAGTGATAAACCTAGTGAACGCATTTTATGCGTTCACTTGCATTTCTTCCCGAGTAAGTCGGTAGAACTGACAGTGATTCACACCACTTAGCTTTATAATCAGTGTGAATTTGAACGCCGATTCTTTGTCATACGCGTACTTTACACAAGATCTGCTTCTGTAAAGTTTGTTTTAAATGTGAAAGCAAATGGCGTATCTCCGTTTTCGCGCAAATGCTGAAGGCGTAACAAGGCTTCTTGTGGTGTTGGTATATAACCGTCTTCTACCCACCACAGAACATAGCTATCCTCCGCTAGACGATGAAACCATTCGCTTTTTCGGCGCATAAAATCTCTATGACCGGTACGAAACATAAAGTTTTTAAGTGAGTCAGTACTTTCCCAAATAGACATGTTTACAATCATGTTCGGGTCATCAAATAATTTAATGCTTGTTGCATCACCGGAGTCGTCTTTTAGACGCCAGATAAAGCCTTCACTTTCTTCAGCTATACCATTAATTAAGTCCAAATTGTCTACGAAATCTTTAATTTCTGGTGCATCCAAAGGATATTTAGCAAGCGCAATATTTAATTGAGCTAATTTCATTTCATGACCCTCCCTGGTCGATAAGCCTGTAATGCTGGTAAAAAGCTCTAAGTAGCTTTTCCTATTTTATCATGCAGTGTGTTGCTAGTGCCTTCAAAGGTCAATTAGAAAGTTAGTGACTGTGGCGAGTCATTGGATGGCAAAAAAGTCGTTTTATACATTGGTTATGTTGAGCATCAGCCCCTCTTTTCTCGCGATTATCGTCGGTAAGTCTCACTCAAGAGAGTTGCTATCTTGGATATGCAGCAGTACTCTCATTTTCTGTGGCAAGCCTTGCGCTTCTATACTTCTTATTGAGATTCGATCCTCACTTTTTGGTGTGTGAACGTGAGATAGTGTTCATGTCACTCTTTAATTTAAGTTGTTTGGCTGAACGTTAGGAGGAGCTTTGATTACAAAGATAACAAGAAATGCCATTTTGCTTGGCCTAGTTCCCATTGCAGTTTTTGTTGTGGCTTTTAATTCAATAGCCAATTTTTACATCAGCTATATCAAAGAGACTAAAATAGACACCTATGTCGATTATTTACACCAACGATCCATGTATTTGGATGAGGCGATTGTAAAGCAGGTTGCGCAGTTAGATTTCACGTGCAGTAATAGTGATGTTAGAACATTACGCGATCCACGTTTTTATAACCATTACATCCGTTTTATTGCGATGGAAACGAGTGACGGTAAAACATGCTCCACGATTGGTCGTGAAGTATCTCATTTATCCAATGCGCAACGATTTCAGCTTGGCGAAAACTTTTTTGCATCACTTATTTTACCGGAACACCAAGATCAAGTTGAGTGGATGGTCATTTATGAAAATGAACATGTTGAAGTTGTCTGGGTTCTCGATAATAGTTGGGTTAAAGAAGTGATAAAAACGCCTTGTGAAGACTGTTTGTTCGTCGAGTTTATATATGATGAGCCTGTATTTGGAGATTTAACAATAAGTCGAGGAAAACCAGCCATTGCAGCAGAAGAAGCGGCAGTTTCAAAAGAGTTATTCTTCTCGGCTGATTCTCAAGCCAATATGCTCATCAAAATACACAGTGGCGAGAAACTGAAGAGCTATGCTCAGGAAAGAGTCTTTCTATGGGGAGGCCTAGTCAGTGTGCTTATGGGGCTGGCTTTTGCGTTTGTATATGTGTCCAGTAAGAGCTTGAGAAAGTCTATCAAAGGCTTGATCCAGAATGGGATTAATAATGCGGAATTTGTCCCTTATTACCAAGCGATTGTCGATAGCCGTGATGGTGCGACAGTGGGGTATGAAGCACTGATTCGGTGGTCTCGTCGTGAGGGTATGGTGTCGCCAAACATGTTCATTGGCGCTGCAGAAGAAAGTGGTCTGATTGTCCCAATGACGAATCAGCTTATTCGTAAAATCATACAAGATCTTAGTATATTACCTGAGCATGTGTGGGTCAGCATCAATATTGTTTCTTCCCATTTAGAGTCAGGTGAACTCACCAAGTTACTGTCAGAACTGAATTGGCCATGTCCGAAGAGAGTGCATTTTGAGTTGACCGAGCGAATTCCTGTAAAAGATACAGAGGCAGCGAAAAAAGAGATTTTGTATCTGGCGAATAAAGGCTACAAGTTCAAAATTGACGATTTTGGGACTGGGTATGGCGGATTTTCTTATTTGCAAGATCTGGGTATCCGATGCTTGAAAGTGGATAAGATGTTCATCGACCCAATAGGCTCTGATGACCAAAAATTGAAAGTGTTGGATTCTATTGTCTCGGCAGCAAAGAAAGCAGAATGTGAGATGATTGCAGAAGGTGTAGAGAGCGAGGCTCAAGTCGCGTATTTGGCTCAGCATTCTATTTACCTTATTCAAGGGTATGTCTACGCTAAACCAGAGCCTATTAACAACCTTGCGATGACTTAAAGCAAGGCATAATGGGGCGTATTCATTATTAAAGGTGTCTTTCGGCACCTTTTTTATTGCTGAACCTTTTTGGGTTCACTGTTCGATAGAGCACCTGTTGAAGTCTTAGAATTCAAACGGAGTTTACAGAGAACATGAACGCCCGATTTTAGCATCGGGCGTTAGGATTTTACTTAGGAAGAAAGGGCGGCTTTTTTGGTTTTTAATGAAGCGATCAATTGAGGAAGCAATGACATAACAATCATCCCTAGCATCAAGCTGTATTGGAGAGGGGTGAAAGTCTCACCTAATAGCAGCAAACCTGACACAATGCCCGCAACGGGGTTTGCAATGCCACCAAAAGTAAAGTCAACGACCGACATACGCTGCAATAGCCAAACATACATGCCGTAGCCTAATGCAGTGTTCAGAATGATCACCCACAGCAGCCCAAGGGCATTCGTCATTGATAAGTTTTGAACGGCCGTAACGTATGGCTCTGGATTGTTTATTGCCAGCACGCTTGTTGCGACAGACATAATCACACCACCCAAAATGAGCTGCCATGTTAATACTGTCCACCAATGCATTTTCGTTCCTAGTGACTTCGTTACGCTACTGCCTACCACAATACACATGATGGCGGAGATCATCGCCAGCAAGCCCATAGGGTTGAGCGAAATAGAGCTAGGATCAAATAAGAACCAAGCCAAAGCAATCAAAGTCGCTCCGCTTATTGCCTGTATTGCGCTTGGCTGGCGCTTATAGACTGCCCAGCCAAATAGCATCGCAAAAACGGGACACTGATACCATACCGACACCTGAGATCGCAGAAGGAAGCGTCAACGCCATGACAAAAATGAGACCAAAGAAGCAAGCGATGTTGATAGTTCCTAAAACAAGCAGCACTTTCCATTCACTCTTTTTCGGGAAAGATGGCTTTATTGCGAGGAGCAAAAGACCCGCAGGCAATGCTCTTAGCGCACCAAGTAAAACGGGAGGCCAGTCCGGAAGCGTAAACTGAGTAACAGCATAAGTTGTCCCCCAAAAAAAAGCCGGGATCATTGCAAGCAAAATATTCATGTTAAATATCTTTACGTTGAGATAATTAATTGTAAAGATATCGGTAAGGTTACTTTTTGTAAAGTATCTTTATGTTAAAATAAAAATTAAATGACGTTTGGAGAGAAACCATGGACGCAATTGATAGAGTGGTAGAGCAGTGGGCTAAGGAGAAACCAGAGCTCGACACTGAACCGATGGCAATTATGGGTCGGCTAATGCGAATTGCTAAGCACATGGAGTGTCGGGTCGCTGACCTACATAAGAAGTACGATCTTAAGATGGGTGAATTTGATGTGTTGGCGACACTTCGCCGAGCAGGTTCACCATACTGCCTTACTCCCTCGGCGCTAATTGATTCGATGATGCTCACTTCGGGCGCGATGACGAACCGATTAGATAAACTCGAGAAGAAAGGCTTTATTACCAGAACACACAGTAAAGAAGATAGACGCAGTGTCACCGTTGAGTTAACCGAAAAGGGCTTAACCTTAATTGACAAGTTGATCTTAGAGCATGTGGACGTTCAGCAATCGCTGCTACATGGTTTAGAAGGCAATGAGAAAGCGCAGGTTAACCAGGCGTTAAGGCTACTATTGCCTTTGTTTGAGTAAAAGATACAGGAAGGGTGGGACGGAATGAGAAGCAAAGAGTTAGAAGGTTATTTAAGTACCTTTATGTGTGCAGAGAGTGATTTCCCATTTGGGCCAGAAGCGCTTGTATACAAAATCAAAGGTAAAATGTTTGCGATTATTGCAGAGAGAAACGGTCGGGAGTATGTCAGCGTAAAAGTAAAACCAGAAGATGGAGAAGTCTTAACATCGCAGTTTACGGACATCACTCCTGGTTATCACCTAAATAAGCGTCACTGGATAACGGTTTATTTTAATGGTGATGTGGAAGATGGATTGATTCAGGATTTATGTGAACGCTCTTATACTCTCGTCGTTGCCAAACTACCAAAAGTGCAACGAGCATTGCTTGGTTAGTAATAGCTATTACAGAAAAATTCGCACCTTTTCCATCCTCAAGCTATATAAGAATAAGTAGGCGGAAAAGTAGGAATGATATGCGAGCATTATCTGAATGGCTAAAAGAATATGGGGAGAGCCATCAAAACCCCATCAACCAAAAGATTCACACAATCGCAGTTCCGGGTATTTACCTATCTGTGGTCGGTCTAATTTGGTCAATTCCTCAAATCTCCATCTTGGGTTTCGAGTTTAACTGGGTCTGGATTGCTGTCATACCTGTATGGGTTTTCTATTTTCGTTTGTCTCTCAGCGTCTTTATGATGATGTTAGGGTATACATTAGCGTGCATCGGCCTGATATGGTCTTTGGAGGTATTGGCGCTGCCCGTACTGCATATTTCGATGCTCCTATTCGGTGTACTGTGGATCTTGCAGTTCATTGGTCACAAAATAGAAGGGAAGAAACCGTCTTTTTTCGAAGATTTGCAGTTTCTTCTTATTGGTCCAATTTGGGTGTTCCGAAAACATTAACTCACTCCGTGATTAACAAGCTGATATCTCCCTGTATTGCGCGATCATGCTAGCGTCCATAAAGTCGTAAAATGCGCAGCATGATGTGCAGCTTTCTCATTGCCATGACAAGCATTCGCTTCTAATTCACACTATCATTAGAGTGCAGCTAAAGCCTGTTACTTTGCCTGAATGTTTGTGGCTAGTGACATTGTCACTTGGGGGATGAATGTACGACCGACAACATAAATATGCCTATTGGCGAGAAGAGCGTAAAAAAGGCAAATGGCATTACATCATGAAGTCTTTTTTTATGATTTGTTGCGCACTATTGCTTGGTAAAGTCATTGGTTTATTCATTTTTGGTGAGCTGCACTCCCTGAGTGATATTTTGGAGCAACTGCCCGCGGATCTTTTTATCATGATGCTAGTGGGCTTCCCGGTTAGTGTTATCGGCTGGTATCACGAGGAGTCGAAGTTTTTCCGAGCGTTACGACGTAAAGAAAAGCGCTTGAAAATGAAACGAGATAAACAAAGCTAACTCTGCACCGAGCTTTGTGTTATTTACTCGTCTGATTCACATATTTCTTTCAAGTTATTCGGTATTTTGCGTTAGGCCTCGTACGCATGTCATTAAACTTATTGCAAAAAACGACATAGTGTATTCTGTTAGCCAATCTTGACAGGAACTCGTATGGCGAGGTGTTCCAGCAGCCTGAAGCTACTGGGCAGATAGAACGGAGGATATTATGGATAGTGAATCAATGCTTCATAGTCAGCAAATATATTTTTGTAATGATGAAGCGTTAGTCGAGCAGCAAACACAGTGTTTAGAAGTTCTTTACGATTACAACCAAACTCGGCCTTCTGAATCTGAAAAGCGTACAGAAATATTACGACGTTTGCTCGGCGCTGTTGGTGACAACTGCTATTTTGAGCCGCCGCTTCGGGCGAATTGGGGGAGGCATACATACGTTGGTGATAACGTGTATGCAAACTTTAACTTAACCCTAGTCGATGATACGTATATCTACATTGGCAATAGCGTCATGATTGGACCCAATGTGGCACTAGCAACGGCAGGCCACCCGATTGAACCGGAGCTCAGAAGAGAAGTTGCGCAATTCAATATCCCTATTCATATTGGTGATAATGTATGGATCGGCGCTAACTCAGTGGTATTGCCTGGCGTCAAGATTGGAGAAAACAGCGTAATTGGTGCTGGTAGCGTGGTAACGAAAGATATACCAAGTAATGTTGTTGCGGTAGGGAACCCGTGTCGTGTATTGCGAGAGATAGGCGAACATGACAAAGAATTCTATTACAAAGAGCGTCAAATCACGCACAACATGTATCAACGATAACAAAGGTAAATGCCCATGGTTTATACGGTGTCAGTATAGAAAAGTTAAAAAACGAAATTTAACATCAGGGTGTAAAGATTGGCGCTGTTATCTTCTGGTATCGATGAAAACGCGCCAGTATCGTTATTGTGGGCGTTAAACTTTTGCCATTCAGCATTAAGTGACACGTTATAATCTAGGTCGTATCTCACCCCAAACAGATAGCTGTCCCCATTCTTTGTATCACTGCTATTAAACTGCTGGCCGTAAACTATGTAGGGGGTCAATTTATTCACGTTGTAACCCGTTGTTGCGTACCAAGAGGAGGAAATGTTGCTGGTTTGTCCTTCAGCCATTATCACAAGGTTATCAAGCTCATACCTTACTCCTAGAGAAAACTGGTCAATCGTGTTGCCTTTTTCTTTTAGAACCAAGCGGTCAATTAACATGGCTCCCCCTTCAGGTGTGGATTGCTTGGTATTGGAGAGAACCGTAGTTTGGTCATAATCGCCATGTAGATAAGAAAAGTTCAAACGGTAGGCATTTCCGCTGAGTGTTAAGTTTATTCCGGCTGTGTTGTCTGATTCGATCTTCAGTTCAGTGTCTTCGTTGAGGGTGACATCACTGCTGTCTTTAAACCCTATAAACGGCATTGCAGTAAGCATGATTTGCTCATTGAGGTCGTGATTCCAGCGAATGGATAAACCATTGTAAGCGGTGATGCCTAATATGCTGTCATACACTTCATTTGGTGGTCGAGCTTGGGTAAAAGCGTGACCGACATAATTATACTCAGACATCAAAAACAGCGGCAGCCTCAATCGTCCCCCTCGTATCTCTACATTTTTATAGGTATAAGCTAAATATGCCCACTCTAATTGGGGCGAGCTCCAATGATCTTGCGGACGCTTGACTATCTGTGCGGATGCTCGAAATGCCTTGTAAAAGTAATCAAGCTGCAGGCCGAAGGTTGTGTCACAATCGTAGCAGGCTTCATCATGAATAAAGCGGTTGACGAGAACCGTTGTGGAGTTATCCGACTTAGACCAAGATGTCGAACCAAAACCACTCAAAGACAGGTGATCTGATAACTCAATGGTGGCTAAGCTCGGAAAGGCGACAACACTCAGTGATAACATGGTCAAATATTTTTTCATATTAATCCTCCGAGCTCACCACACACAAAATACGAGCATTTCCAGGCACGCTCGAAGCAGGGGCATAACCAATCCGATTGGGCTTTTCTTGCATCCACGTGATCAGCGCATCAATGCTAGAGTTTGCAATCACTTTGGGTGGCCTCGCTTTGCCTGAAAAAGACAAGCTCGCCCAGTGCGCGTTCATTTGCGCCAAGTTTTTATTGAGAAGGTAGCGATAGAACTCCGCTCTCTCCGTTGATGTCGCTGGCCAGTCAGATAGCTCAATTCTCTGCCCTTGTAAGAGTTGCGTTTTTCCTCTGTACAACTTTCGCGCTTTATTGATGGTTAGGGGCGAGAACTCACTATTAAACGAGAAAACGGCGTAGCTCTCTGCAGCAAGTACTTGACTATCTATGGGTAGAAGGAAAACAACAATGAATAGGTAGCGTTTTATGCAGCGCAAAAGAAAACAGAGGAGAGAAATGTCGCCGCTCATCATCGCTACCTATATCGCATTTTCAATCTGGTACAACAGCTTTTCTCTACGAACAGGCTTGGGGACATAAGCGTCCATGCCTGAATCGAAGCAGCGTTGAATGTCATCATCCACAACACTTGCCGTTAGCGCGATGATGGGAGTCTTAGGAAGACCTTTACTTGCTTCGTAGGCGCGTATTTGTCGCGAGGCTTCGAACCCATCCATGATCGGCATCATGCAGTCCATCAAAATGATGTCGAACCCACCATCTTTTTGGAACATTTCGACCGCAACCTGTCCGTTTTCGGCCACTTCAAATTGATAACCAGCTTTGGATAACAGCAGCGAAGCGACTTTTTGATTTACTCTGTTATCTTCGACGAGCAAAATCCGTTCTGAGCGAATAGGCGTCACGGTCGCTTCTGATTGTTCAGCATGCGAGGTTTTTTCAGGAGTGTGAGTGGTGTTTGTTGCCAGTCGCTTTTCATCAGAAGCAATATTGGAAATGCGTAGTCCAATGGCTTTATCTAATTTCTCTTTCAACAAACCCGCTTTAAAAGGTTTGGGCACATAATCATCCATTCCAACATCAAAACACTTTTGAATGTCATCATCGACTACACTTGCTGTTAGCGCGATAATTGGGATTCTGATCGTCCGTTTTTCTTTGACTTCAATTTGACGGATCATTTTGGTTGCTTCAAACCCATCCATCACCGGCATCATGCAATCCATTAAGATTAAGCAGTATTGATTCTGTTGAAACATATCTACGGCTTCTTCTCCGTTTACGGCGATATCAAAGTCGAAGCCCGCTTTTGTGACGTGTAATCCAGCGATTTTTTGATTGACGGTGTTGTCGTCGACCACCAAGATTTTTGGGAAAGTCTTAGCATTGGGTGTGGTCGTGTTCTCTTTGTTTACTTGAGGGAAGTTTGCAGCGCAAGTTTCAAGTGCTTTTACTAAGCGCTGTCCTAAGAGGGGTTGAGTGACCAATGCACTAATGCTGTTACCAAAATCACGTTGGGCGCTATGAAGGTGTTTAATAAGACAAACTCGAACATTTTGCATGCAAAGTCTTTTCATTTCACCTAGATGTTTGGCTGCGGTATTTGGAGAAGTTTCTACGTTGATAACAATGATGCGCTCGTTATCAATCCACGTTGGCAGAGCATCCAGTGTATTTACTGATTGCTGAACATTGATGTGGAAAAAGCTCAACTCGTCACGCAGCTTTTGCTCCAAAGTAGGGTTGTTGCAAACTATCCATATATCGTTGTGATTAAGGGAGTGATAGCCATTGAACTCTTGAGTCACAATTGGAGCCGTAAGTTCGAAGAAAAATCGGCTACCTTTGCCTTTCTCGGATTCAAGCTGAATCTCACCGCCCATCAACTCTACCAGCTGCGTGCTAATTGCAAGCCCGAGCCCTGTCCCTCCAAACTGTCGGGTGGTGGAGTTATCTTCTTGGGCGAAAGGAGCAAATATCTTCTTTTGTTGCTGCTCATCAATACCGATCCCTGAGTCTTTGACTGAAAACTCGATACTCGCTTCACCATTTTTGATTTCTCTAGTGATGACAGAGAGTTCAACGCTACCTTGTTCGGTGAACTTTACGGAATTGGACATGAAGTTCATCATAATTTGGCGTATACGGTGATCATCCAACATAACGTGATAGGGCGTATTGCGGCTGATGCTGACTTGAACATCGATGCCTTTTTCTTTCGCTTTCGGGGAAATAATAGAAGCAATATCGTAGATGGATTCACGAACGCAGGTTGAATGAGGGCTGATAAGCAACATACCAGATTCAATTTTAGAGAAGTCCAGAACGTCATTTATTAAGCTCAACAGTAATTGCGAGGAGGTTTCTATCGTGTCGACATAATCACGTTGTGTCGCCGTTAGCGGCGTGTCTGACAAAACTTCTGAAATGCCAATAACGCCGTTTAACGGGGTTCGAATCTCATGAGACATATTCGCCAGAAAGCTACTTTTGGCTTTGCTTGCCTCGATGGCATCATCTTTCGCCTTTTCAGCATCTTCTTTGGCTTGAGTTAACTTTTGTCTTGACTGCTCACGTTCGTAACTCAGTTTTTTTACCTCTTTAGCAAACTTACTGAGTTCATCTTTCCCTTTGGTCAACTCTGTCAGTGGTGAGTTTTCATTGTTGTCCTCTTCGTAAGTGTCTCGACTTAGGAATTCGAGGACTAAATTCAAGTTGCCAGTGACCTTGCGCACTAACCTCAGGGTTAAACTCACGACCAGCAATGTCACGAGGCTCATTAGCGCAATGAAGCCAATGCGGTGCTGTGTTGTTTCACTGATCGTCTTGGTTATATCCTCAACAAGTTGTCGTTCCATCTGGTCATCAACGTTACGTAATAAACTTAAGCGTTTATAAAGCGCAGACAACCCGTCATCTATTTGAGCGGGGGTCAACACGCTAAGGTTTGTTGGCTGCAACAAATTGGTTCGAAATGCTTGGCTTTTAACAAACACATTATCGGTAAAGGTTTCGATGAGGAGGTTGACTTGCTGCTTATTCGCATTAAGTGTGACAAAACGTTCGAACAGCAGTTGTTGGTTCTGGATTAATGATTGGATACTGGCTTGGATAGCTGGATCGTACATCTGCCCCTGTTCTGTGGATTCCACTAAGTATTTGCTGAGTCTATGTTCTTCTGTTGACCAAAACATTAACCACTCAAGCTGCATCAATGAGGAGAGGTGAGTGTTGGTTTCATAACTTACATGGCTGAAGTAGACTCTATCCAAACTCAAAAGAATCTCTTTGAATGTGTCGGCACGCCACTCAGCAGCATCTAACTTATCTTCTGTATTATTGGACGAGAGCATTGACAGTGTTGCTTCTTCGAAATTCGCGAGCTGATTTAATATATCGGCATTGTCACCAAAAACAGGTGAAGCTGTATCTTGTAAAGTTTGAACGAGTTGGCGGGTTTCTTGAGCGTTATTCGCGACCCTTGGATCGCTCGTCAAATAATACAGTGAGGAAACACGATCTATATATTGGGAGAAGAGTTGTGCTTTTTGAAGTTCTTGAGCTTGGATAGAGAGGTTTTGTACATGTTTACCCGCCAGAAGCAATAACAATAAGATTGGTAGTAGGACCAATCCAAAAAGTTTCTGCTTTACAGAGAGGTTGTTCCAAGCAAATATCCCGACCACACGCGTTTCCATATCCAAAGAGTTGATATGAAAAGTGTAGTGTACCTATCTCAAATGTTAGATTTTAAGAGGAAATTCATACTTGCGAGATGGCGAAGTGTGACCGATATTGCAGAACGAATCCCCTTTAATTCAATGAACGCGATAAATCATTCAGTTAAGCGTAGTTGCTGGCGGTTGAGTCATCTATTGCTTGGCGTTGTTGCTCAAACTCTATGATTTCTTCTGCCGGCACTGGTCTACCCAAGAAAAAGCCTTGAACAACGTCGCAGTGAAGCGATTCCATCCTTGTTAGTTGGGTCTGGGTTTCTATGCCTTCAGCTACCACTCTCATTCTTAGGTTATGAGCCATGGATATAATCGCACGGACTAATGAATCATCTTGTTCATTTTTTTGGATTTGAGCGATAAATGAACGGTCAATTTTAAGCCCATCAAACGACATTTGTTGTAGGTAGGCGAGGGCTGAGTACCCAGTTCCAAAATCATCTAGCCACACTTCTACGCCGTTAGCTTGTAATTTTTTGAGCACGTACTGCGCTTTCTCAATATCATCAATAAACAGAGACTCTGTCACTTCAACATGAATGGTTTGAGGGGGGACTTGATATTGTTGTAAATATTTCGAAAAGAGCTGACTTAAATCTTGGCGGTAGATCTGCCTAGGAGACAAATTTAATGCGATATGAAAATCAGCAGCGAAATGATCCGCCCATTGTGCTCGCTGTCTAATTGCTGTCTCGATGAGGTATTCACCAAGCTCTAAAATTAAGTCACTTTGTTCTGCAATCGGGATAAATAATTCTGGGCTGATATAACCCTTCTCCGGATGATTCCACCTAACCAATGCTTCGACACCAATCAACTGGTAGGTGTTGAGGTCGAACTGGGGTTGATACCAAAGCTCGAACTGAGATAAATCACGTATTGAGCGGCGCAGTTCTTTTTCTATGTATAAGCGCTGCTTCACGGTCTCATCAAACGCGGAATCGTATATCGTCATGATATCTTTGCCGCGTCGTTTAGATTCTTGCGCCGCCAGTGAGGAGAGTTGTAAAAGAGACTCTGCGTTTGAGCCAAATTCCGGATACACCGCGACTCCAAGGCTTGCCGTAATTTGAATATCGTTCTCTTCCAAGTTAAAAGGAGAAAGCAATTGGCGATGAATATCGTCCGCTTTTTCTCTAGCGTGGAGGCTGTCTTTGCATGGAAAGACCAGCACAAATTCGTCAGCGCCGACTCGACTTACGATGGTTGAAAGACGGTAAAGAGGCTGGAAGTAACTCGGCAAACGACCTTGAAGTTCTGAGGCGAGATGACCTAGCAATTTATCTCCGATGCTATGCCCGTAGTTATCGTTAATATGTTTAAAGTCATCCAGATCAATAAAAACAACCGCGAGTGAGGGAGATCTGCGGTTCGTTATTTGCTTTTGGATATCAATGAGCAACTTTTCTCTGTTAGGCAGGGAGGTAAGAATGTCGTGATACGCCATGAACTCCACCCGGCTTGTGTATCTGTTCACTTTGTTCGACATTTTGTTATACGCCGAAATAAGATCACCTACTTCATCTTTACTTTTTATATCAGTGATTGGCAGTGCTTGAGTATTTGACTCTGTAAATTGTTCTTTAAGTTGTTTGAGTGGTTTTATTAATGAGCGACCCAAAGCATACGCGATGGCACTTCCGAGCAGAACGGATATCGCACTGATCGTGAGCAGCAAGTTAAACATCTTTTGCTTATCGTTTGAGGTAAGCGCTTGTACTTGCGCAATGTTTTGTTCTTTCTCTTCTAATAGATGTGCTAGGTTCAGTTCAAGATACACCGCGCCCAGTGTGATATTCGATTGCTGAATCGGTGCCGCAATTTCTAATTGATGTTTAGAAAAAGAAATGAGAATTCTAGACTCTTCTATTGCTTTCAAAATAAAGCGAGAACGGTAATGAGGCTGGGCAAACATACTCAGCTGAGTCGTACCGTCGTGAAAGATTAGCCCTTCATTATCAACAACGTGTATCTTCGAGACATCTGGTTGGCTTAATGTCGCTTTAATTTGCTCGTACGCTTGGCTGATATTATCCGTATAGAGAGGGTCAAAAAGTTGTTTTGATAATAACTCTGCGTAAACCAATCCTTTTTGCTTGACGTAAGACTCTGTTTTTTCTTGTGAGTTCTCGGTGATTTGGCGGGTTAAGTTATTTGAGTACGTATCGTAACCATGCATATATAGTGCGAGGTTTATCACTACGACAAACAGGACAACAAAAATGGTCGAGCAAATGTATTTAGTTTCGAGTGAGAGTTTGTGGAACATCAATCCACCTTCGGTAACAAGTGAATAGATGTTCGAACGGTATTTAAGGACGCGGACATTTCTGGCGTTAGAGCGGTGATCTTTTTCGTGTTTTGGAACTGTTTAAGTGTTAGGGCACCTTGCTGAGATGCCTCCATACCGAGCAATATTGACGTGATTTTATGTTGCTGATCTTGGCTTAAGGTCGGAGAGGCGAGAATTAAGTCTCTAGGTATTTCTACCGAGCGAGCGAAAATCGTTAGTTTGCCTTTCATGCTTTCTGGAAGATCTTTAGGGTTGCTCCAATTGAAATTGCTGAACGCTCCTGCGGCGACTCTCTGCTTATACACCCATACTGAAAGGTTGATTTCATTCGATTGAGCCAAGTGCTCGTCAAGGAATAAATATCCAATACTGTCTTTGGCTGGTTTGTCATCGGAGGAGGGGAGGTATTCTAATTTCTCCCCTTGATTAAGCAGTGTAATAGCGGGTAAGTAATAGCTGCTGGTGGATGTACGCTTTTCAAAAACAAGTGTTTTTCCGCGCAGGTCAGAAATCGACTCGATACCACTCTCTTTGTGGGTAAAGAATACCGTATGATATTTTTGTAAACCTTTTTTCCAGCGTATGGCAATGGCTTGGCTACCAGACTCTGCCTCGAGGGTCATTGCATTGAAGGGGGTGGCTGTTGCAATTTGAACGGTGCCATTTTCAAGTGCCACCGCGAGCTGGCGATAATTTTTAAATACTTTTACAGCACCCTTGGTGTATCCGTATTCAGCCAAACCATTGGTCACGTACTGCGTGAAAGGCGTCGACTTTTTGATTTTGCTTTGAGCTTTATTGGAAACAATGCCAAACGTGAATGTTTTTTCAATATTTTCTTGTGCACTGACGACAAAAGGCGAACTCAGCAAAGTGAGTGATAACAGAGTGCAGGCAGGTTTCATCCGGCTTCAACTTCCTTCTGGTGCATGTCAGTAATATTTAGCATTTATCAATGCGCCCCAAATCAATAGTAGAAACAGTATGATGTACAAATTTCGTTTTACTAGCGCACTTTTATAACGTGACTTGGTCACTTATTCCGTTCAAATAGTACCGAATTTGAAGTTTATGTACAGGATGAATGTTTCACCGTGGGTTTTAATTCACTGGATTCTTAGTCAAGTTCAGTAGTGTCTGTGAGCGAGTACACCTTCTTTATCATGATGTCGTGTTAAGAAAACCTCTCCAATTGCTTTTGATTATTTTTTCTCGAGTGCTTCATTACCTGCTGCACGTTCAAGTTGAATCATGAGCTGTAAAGAGGGTTTCTTAACGCCATACATTTGATTAAATCTCATTAATCGAATTCTGGCTTCAGTGTAATTGCCGCTATCAATTTCTAGCTTGGCTAGCTGCAAAATAGATTTTGGCCTATGAGGGTCATGATCAATAGCTCGGGCGAAGTAGTATTTCGCTTTGTCTTTATCTTGTGACTTCAACGCGCAAAATGCGGCGTTTTCATAACTGGCCGGAATGAGATAGTAATAAGGTTGCTCAATGGCTCGATTAAACATTTGATCGGCTTTCTCGAAGTCACCCCGCTTGCAAAGAAAGGTGCCGTAGTTATTGAGCACGTTACCGTTTTTGGTGTGTTGGCGTAGAGAGCGTTTATACATTTGCTCGGCTTTAGCATCTTCACCAACCGTTTCATAGTAGTGAGCCATCGATAACTGAGCACGATAGTATTGAGGTGCGTGGGTTAAGGCTTGTTGCAAGTTATCATGCGCGCGAATCATATTGCCGCCTTCTAAATAACCTAGGCCAAGTGCGATACGTGATTCTGCCATTGCTACAGGATCGGCTTTAACGACAGGACTACCATCTTCTTTCACCGTCACGCAGCCCACAAGTGCAAACTGAGAGATTAATAGTAGTGCACCGAGCTTTGTTGTTTTCATTCTTTGTCCCTACATCCCTGAATCTCCCAGCATGATATGAATTACGTAGCAAAAGCCTATGGAGGAAAAAACACTATGCGATCAGGTTTGCAAACTGGTATGAAAAAGCCGCCATATGGCGGCTTGGTTCACATATTACACTTAGGCATCATAAGCGCTTTGTTTGCGTGCTTTGAGGTTAATCGTCTTTAGTAAAAGCGTCTTCACTGAAGTGATCAAGATCATAAGGTGTTTGCTGGTAAACGCAGTAGTTCAGCCAGTTTAAAAAGAGGAGATGTCCATGACTTCTCCAACTGGCAATTGGTGGATTATCAGGATTGTTGTTTGGATAGTAGTTGACGGGAATGGCTGGTTCCATGCCTTCGCTTAAATCGCGGATATATTCGTTATGTAAGGTATGCGAATCGTATTCAGGATGCCCAGTAACAAACACATTTCTCTTGTCTTTTGTTGTAGCTAAATAAACACCTGCAACATCCGATGTGGCTAGGATGTCTAAGTCGGTATGTTCTTCTAAAAAGTGAGGTGAAAAGTCGGCATAGCGTGAATGAGGCGCTAAAAATGTGTCATCAAACCCACGTAACATAGGATGGAATTGATGATGAATCTGGTGATGGTACACGCCTGAAAGTTTCTCTTTACGCGTTTTTTTAGGTAGATCGTAGAGCAACTTCAGCCCTGCTTGTGCTGCCCAGCAGACATAAAGAGTCGATGTCACATGATCTTTTGCCCATTCCATGATGGTTTTTAGGTGGTCCCAATAAATGACATCTTCAAATTGAACCAAACCTAGTGGGGCACCAGTAATGATCATGCCATCGAAATTTTTATCTCTCACCATTTCAAATTGACGATAAAAAGTATCCAAATGTTCGGTTGGCGTATTTTTGCTTGGGCGGTTATCAATGCGCAATAACTCGACATTGACTTGTAATGGGCTGTTTGAGAGTAGACGCAAAAACTGAGTTTCAGTTTCATTTTTTTGGGCATCAGATTCAGGATCAGCACTCGTAAAGGACGTATTTCCTGACTCGCAGCACGCGTTTCACTCATTACGAAGATGTTCTCTGTCCTTAGCACATCGGTGGCTGGTAATTGATCTGGAATTCTAATTGGCACGACTTTCTCTCCCTAAGTATAGTCAATCTAGACGTCTATACTTCTAAAGCTAACTTAATTAAGTTTAGATGTCGATACGAAATATGACTTTTCAATCTACTCTTTACATTATGGTAAACCGAGCTCGAAGCTGTCACACAATTGTGACTAGAGCGGAGTTTCTGATGAGATATGTTTGCAACGCTGTTCGTACTATTTGCTGGTAATTATGTGATCACGTTAATATGCGAAAGTGACTTCGTTGTAAGGAAGTCTCAGATTAATGAGCCATACTAAAAACAATCAGCTCACCAATATGCATTAAAGTGTGTATTTGGAAACATCGTCAGTGGAGGACATTATGTTCGGTATTTTTAAAAGAAAGACAAAAATTCAGAGCATCGCTCAAGAGGTTCCTAGCGTACTATTGCGCTTGTTTGGCGATAAAGATACTTATACGCCGAAAGAAATTGATCAAGCCCTTCAAGAGCTTGGTCATGATAAAAGCAAGGATCTAAGTGATTATCAGTATGCCTATGGAATGTTTGCCAATGAAGCTTCTTACGAGCAGCTAGGGCTGACGGATGAGTTAGGTAATTATGGTCACTTTCAACGAGAAGTGGGCAAGATGCTACTCAATACACCAGAGCCAATTGATATGCACATCTACTTTGAAATTGCTCGGCAGCACCAAAAAGCAGGCCTGTCGCTTACTCATCAAGAAGTGAGTGAAAGCGATGGCGTGTGAATGTCTCTATATTCAAGTGATCACGCTGTGAATCCTGCATTTTGAAGCTGCTTGAGTAAGAGGTATTCCATCGAGAGATGAGTTGGGTATAATGCGCGACCTAATTATCCGGACGTGTTGTCGGTTACATTTCTGTTGAGCGTTAATGCCTTATGTTCAAAATGCTTGTCTCTATGCCGCCAATGTTGGCGCTGTCGATCGCGATTGTATGTGAAGTGATTGCCACTTCCTATATTCCCAAAACAGAGCAATTTACGAAAATGATGCCGAGTACAGTCGTTCTGATTGGTTACGGCATTGCTTTCTTCTTGCTTTCCGTCACGGTAAAAACGATGCCTGTTGGGGTTGTTTACGCCATATGGAGTGGGGCGGGTATTGTTTTAGTTGCGACGGTTGGCTACTTTGTTTATGGACAGCGGCTAGATTTGCCGGCGCTTGTTGGCATTGGGTTTATCCTCACTGGTGTGATGATTGTTAACCTGTTATCCAAGACTGTAGGACACGGATAACTAACACAACTTGTGATGCCAAATAAAAAGCCGTAGCGAGAAATTGCTGCGGCTTTTTAATGTCAATCCAATAGTTAACTTACTAGTACCTCAAGCATTTTGCTTTGTTGACGATGTTTTCGATTGCGATACATCACGGCGGCGAACGCTGGGAGGCTAAATGTGATAAATCCTAATATCAGTGCATATGCACCAGTTTTTGCGCTAATTCCTGCTGGCACGTCAAAAGATACAACAATCGTCACCAAGCAACTCATCAAGCCTAACCCAGCCACTAAACACATTCCTATTTTTCCGCCCGAAACTCGAAATGGGCGCTCAATATCTGCGTGTTTGTAGCGTGAGACCAAAAAGCTAACAAAAATACAGATGTACATCACCATATAGAGCTGAATCATCAGGATATTCAATAACCACATGCCTTGATTGACGTTAGGAACAAAAATGAAAACCAAAGAGAGCACGCTAACAATCGTGCCTTGCAAGAGCAACAATGAGACGGGGGCTTGGTTGCGGTTTTCTTTGGCGAGCGACATCGGCATGAAACTATCTTTTGCGGCAACATGCAGACTTTTAGTTGGGGCGATTATCCAGTTATTCAGGCTTGCAAGCGTGCCAAAAACAATAGCAAGGGCAATGACAGGAAGCAGGAATGAAAGGTGCAGATCATCAAAAAAAGCTTTGAAGGCAAGTATCACTCCTTCACTCAAACTAGAATGGTCACTTGAGACGACCGAAGAAATGGACAGTGAGCACGCCGTCAGAGAAACCAAGATTAAGATGGTGGAGATCAGCAGAGCTTTGGGATAGGCTTTTTGCGGATTTTCGACTTCGCTTGCATAAGAGGTCGTGATTTCAAGGCCTGTAAGTGACAGAACTACCGCAGTAAAACCCGCTCCGATCCCATCTTGAGAAAGGTCCGGTAACCAGTCAGATACGTGGCGAAGCGAGATATGAGACTCACCAGGATGGGTATACGCCCAGTACCCGCCTAATCCGATAATCAATAGAATCGGAAATATCAAACCTAGGGTGCCGAATACATTTGTAATCAGGGAAGAGAGGCGCAAGCCAAAGATATTAACTAAAGTTAACGCCCAAAAAATCACATTAATCATCACAAACATAAACATGTTGTTTTGCGCCAGATCTGGGAAAAAAGGGTAGGCCCCCGTTGCAACAATGAATGAAATTAAAGGTGGATAGTAAACAATATTTTCAGCGTATTGATACCACACGGTGGCAAAGCCAAAGTTTGGCCCTAGTGTTTCTTTGCCCCAAAGATATACACCACCTTGCTCTGGATAAGTGGTACTTAGCTCAGCACACACTAGCGCTGTAGGGACAAAAAAACAGAGTCCGGCAAGTAAGAAGAAAGAAATGGCATGGCTACCAAACAAAGCCGCCCCAGGAATGTTCCTTATGCTGTCGACCGAAGTTACGGTAATCATGATGATAGAGAAAACACTCAATTTAACGGCGGATTTAACGATATTGCTCATTCGATACCTTTAATGGATGAGCGCACAACTTCTAGGTTGTAAAAGTAGCGTGCTACAAGTAAGACTCGCGTATTGTAGATTCCTCATAAATAGTGGGTATATAGCGAAAAACGGTATGTATTTATCCGAAAATGAGCTGAAAACAACACGCTTTATTTCCATGGGATATAAACGAGTGATATGTCGGATAAATAAACACTTATAGCGATAAATTAGAACCTTTAGGTAAAGGTTTGACTTTCCCCTAAGGTCAAGGAGTACATTAACGCCATATCGAAATGAAACGATGGAGAAACACAATGGGATGCTGTAACCAAGCGCCAAAAGGTGGCACCGGAAAGTTGTCTTACTTATTCAGGGTAATGGTTATCATGTTTATTGTTATTTTCATGATAGCTGCATTATGGGGTTAAAAAAACACCATTATCTAGCGCATTGAAAACACAAAGTTATGTTTGTCCAAACTTTATGAAAGTGTGGTAGATTAATCACTCCAATCGATGTTAACGTGGTGATTCATCTTTGCTGCTTTTTCATCCCCCTACATATTTCTGCAAAGTTCTTATTGTGTAGTGTGTCGAAGAACCATAGAATCCGCGCGCTTTAATTTATGTTATTAGCGCTATCAATGATAAAAGTGCAGTCCATTATCATTGTTTTTATCACTTATAGATGGGCACATCTGACAATACTCACATGAATAAATACCAAAAGCCTGAATTCAAGGCTGAATTTCTTTTGCCTCGTTACTGGGGAACCTTAATTATCATCAGCGTGATGTACTTACTCAGTCTTCTTCCTTTCAAAGTTCAGTTAGCATTAGGACGTGGCATTGGCCGTTTAGCCATGCGAATCATGAAAAAACGTCAAGTTACGATTAGACGCAATCTTGAGCTTTGCTTTCCTCAGATGGAAGAATGCCAACGCGAAGCAATTTTAAAAGACAATATCGACAATACAGGTATTGCGCTATTTGAGACGGCGATGGCATGGTTTTGGTCTGATAAACGGGTAAACAAACACGTTACGATAAAAGGAATGGAGCACCTCGAGGCTTTAGAAAAATCAGGCAAAGGGGCATTAATGTTGGCCGTACACTCGATGAACTTAGAGTTAGGTGCTCGTGCTTTTGGCATTAAAAAGTCTGGCACTGGTGTTTATCGTCCAAACAACAATCCTTGTTTTGATTACTTTCAATACAAGGGGCGTTCTCGCTCTAATCGTACGCTTATTGACCGCAAGAACGTTAAAGCCATGCTTGAAGCGCTTAGAACGGGTGAGCGGGTTTGGTATGCACCGGATCATGATTATGGAAACCGACGCTCAACGTTTGCGCCATTATTTGCCGTTAAAAATGCTTGCACGACGACAGGTACAAGTCTGCTGGTTGATTCGACAGATTGTGCCATCGTGCCTTTTACGATGGTAAGAGGAAAAGACGGACACTATACCTTGACGATTAGTGCGCCAGTCGACGGTTTCCCGAAAGAAGATCCTCAAGGTGCGGCAGTTTTCGTGAATAAGATAGTTGAAACGTCAATCATGGCAAGTCCGAGCCAATATATGTGGCTTCACCGTCGGTTTAAAACCAGACCTGAAGGCGAGGATTGTTTGTACAAGCCCAGACTTATCCCTAGCTTGGCATAGCATAGAAAGAGCTTAAAAAAGCCCAAGGAACATACGAACCTTGGGCTTTTACGTTCTATTCTTTTTCTATTTACAAGTAGCGGCCTTTTAGGTGCGCTTGGAAGTGCTTAGCATTTAGTGTTTCACCCGTTGCTTCTCTTACGAGATCATCTGTTGTTAATACGCTGCCTTTACTCCAGATGTTCTTCGACAGCCAATCGAATATCGGCGTCAGATCGCCAGAGCGAATAACCGCGTCCACATCTACCGTTTGCTTCATTGCGGCCATGAATTGGGCTGCGTACATCGCACCGAGAGTGTAGGATGGGAAATATCCAAAACTTCCATCCGTCCAGTGAATGTCCTGCATACAACCGTTTTTGAAATTCCCTTCCGTTGAGAGCCCCAAATACGCTTTCATTTTTTCGTTCCAGAGCTCTGGTACGTCTGTATGCTTGATGGCACCGTTAATAAGATCACGTTCAATCTCATATCGAAGAATAACGTGGGCAGGGTATGTTAATTCGTCCGCATCTACGCGAATAAAGCCTTTCTCTACGCGAGTGTAGATTTTGGCTAGATTGTCTTTTTCAAATTCATCCCCAGAAAAATGCTTGGAAGCCATGTGAGCAAGGTGGTCGATAAATGCGTTGTTTCGTCCTATTTGCATTTCAAAGAAGAGCGACTGTGACTCATGAATTCCCATAGAGCGGGCTTGACCAGCTGGTGTTCCTGCTAAATCTTTTGGTAGCCCTTGCTCGTATCTGGCATGGCCAGTTTCGTGGACGATCCCCATCAATGATTGGACAAACTCGCTTTCATCATAACGTGTTGTAATACGCACATCTGTTGGCACACCGCCACAAAATGGGTGGACACTTTCATCAAGCCGACCGTGTTCAAAATCGAATTGAAGTAGCTTCATGACTTCCAGTCCCAGCGCTTTTTGTTTTTCCGCAGGGTAGTGCGCAGTTGGCAATAAGATGTTGTCTGATTGCTGTTTTTCAAGCGCTTCGTCTATCAAGGAAGGTAGCCACGTTTTTACGTCAGCAAAAAGCGTGTCTAACGATGCAGACGTTGTGCCTGGTTCATAAATATCTAGCATGGCATCGTAAGGCGTTGTGCCGTTTGCTTCGGCTCTAATTTGCGCTTCTTCTTGCGATAGCTTGACGACTTCTGCCCAGTTCTTTTCAAAGCCAGACCAGTCATTTTCTCCGCGTTGCGTACGCCATGCATGTTCACATTTGGAGCCAGCAAGAGATTGAGCTTGAACTAATGATTCTGGTAGCAAGTTAGCTTGTTGCCATTCACGTTTCATTTCTCGTAGGATGGACTTTTCACTTGCAGATAGCGTCTCTTCTTCTGCCTGAGCGAAAAGCTCGCCCAAGTGTGGCTGAGTCATCAATGAGTGGATGTGTACATCAAGTTCTGCCATAGCATTGGAGCGCGCTTCAGCGCCACCAGATGGCATGACCGCTGCTTGGTCCCAACCTATGATGGCAGAGAGGTGCTCAAAGTTTGCCACTTTTTTGGAATGTTCAATGAGTTTTGTAAATGCTTTCATGTGACTACTCTTATTCTTTTGTTCTTTCCCTAAACACCCGATAACGGGTCCTTTACGTCGAGTTGCACGAAACAACCTGCGTTAATTTACTAATAATTAACAATTAATCTTCACTCATTGTCCATAAATTCACTCAGTTGTATAGCTCTCTTAAAAAAGAAGCTTGCGAATCTCGTGGATTGACGGTATTGATGACGGATTAACAATTAATTATCACGATAATATGGATATCTTGAATTTTGAGGCATTTATTATTGCCATCACTATTTTAACGCTAACGCCGGGTTTAGATACGGCCCTTGTTATCCGTAATACCAGTCGCGCGGGTTTAAAAGACGGATGTACAACCAGTTTAGGGATTTGCTTTGGCTTATTTGTGCATGCTTTCTTTTCAGCGGTTGGTATTTCGGCCATTCTGGCGCAATCTGCAGAGTTGTTCCAAATCGTAAAAATGATTGGTGCAGCTTATCTTATTTGGCTTGGTCTGAGCAGTTTAAAAGCCCTGATGTCGTCGAAGAATGGTTTGTCAGTGACTGAGCAGGTTCACGAAGTGTTTAATGGCAAACGCTCTTTTAGAGAGGGCTTTCTTTCTAACGTCTTGAACCCAAAAACGGCAGTTTTCTACTTGGCGTTCTTGCCACAGTTTGTGAATCCAGAAGGTTCTCCTTTGCTTCAATCAATGATGATGGCATCCGTGCACTTTATTATTGCGATGGTTTGGCAGTGTGGTTTGGCTGGCGCACTTAACTCAGCTAAGAGCCTGTTAAAGAATGCAAGCTTTATGAAGTGGATGGAAGGGGCGACGGGCGCTGTCTTAGTCGCACTTGGCGTAAAGTTATTGATTGAAAAGCCCGTGTAATGCGCAATATTTACCACATTTTGATATTACTCGTTGTGTTTATTACTGGCGTGGTTGGTGCCATTGTTTGGCAGACATGGCCACAGGTACAGTTTGCGCAACGTGGCATGACCTGGTCTTGGCACTGGGGCTATTTCGAGCCATTTTCCAATGGAATACAACAGACGCGAACTCAAGATACGAAACAGCTATTACTTCGACGTGTGTATATGAATGACGGTATTGTCGTTTTTGTCTCGACAACAATGGACAATAAATTTGAAGTTGATGTTGTAAAAGAGCAAAGCTGCGAACCTAAAACGACAACTTGGGCTTCAGTATCCGTCAACCATCAACGCATGAGACATGTGCCGATGGTTTGTGATGCACTGGGGCAGAGCTACTTTTATCGCTACATCGGGAAGCATCTTGAATCGATTGAAGTTGGGGTTGGAGATTCGTTCGTAACAGAGGCGTTTTCAGACTGGCCTCTATCAGAGCTGAAGTCGGATCAATTCAAGCAAAAAAATGCGAAGTTTTTTCAAGAACGTGGAGAAAAGGTTGAGCATCAATGGTTGAGAGATTAACCGCCTAGCTTTAGATAAAATAAAGCCCGCTGAATACCAGCGGGCTTTATGTTTTTTACCATTTCCAATTTACTTTCAGCGATTGACGGTTCATTACTGAACACTTGTCATGTCACTAAGCTTTTACTGCTTCAATTTCATCAGATTGCGATGCTGAGCTAAAGAACAGCTTGGTTTCTGCCAGTACGACGTGACGCAGTGCGATCAAACCGATTAGGTTAGGAATCGCCATCAGACCATTTACGATATCGGCGAGTAGCCAAATCATGTCTAGATGGAGGAACGCGCCTGATGCCACCAAACCAACGAAAATCAGCTTATAAGGAAGCACCGCTTTTGTACCAAAGAGGAACACAACGCAACGCTCACCGTAGTAGTTCCATCCAAGAATGGTTGTGAATGCAAAAAACATCAAACCAATTGACACCAGCATTGGGCCAAATGTATCCGCATTCAAACCTACCGCAAAGGCATGAGTCGTCATTGCTGCACCAGAAAAGTCGCTTTGCCATGCGCCAGTAAGGATCAACGCTAGGCCCGTCATGGTACAAATAATGATGGTATCAAAGAAGGTACCTGTCATTGAAATCAGGCCTTGTTTCACACAAGAGTCTGTTTTCGCTGCCGCTGCTGCCATAGGCGCGCTACCCAAACCAGATTCGTTTGAGAATACGCCACGAGCGATACCTGATTGGATCGCCAACATGATACTTGCACCTAAGAAACCGCCGGTCGCTGCTGTTGATGTAAATGCTGAAACCAGCACTAATTCAACGGCATTGAACAATTGGTCTGCATTCATGATGATCACGCTTAAACACGCCAACACATAAAATACAGCCATAGTAGGAACCACTTTTCCTGCAACGTTAGCAATGGATTTGATACCACCCAAAGTCACGAAAGCAACCAAAAGAGTCAGTACAAAGGCAGAGAGCTCACGGTCAACACCGAGAGATATCTCACTTGCATCCAGAATCGCGTTTACTTGTGGAAACGTACCGATACCAAAACAAGCAACACCCAAAGCAAACACTGCAAACATGATCGCGAGGGCTTTTGAGCCAACACCGTATTGCAGGTAGTACATCGGGCCACCAATCATTTGGCCTTTATCATCGACTCTTCGGTACTTAACCGCTAACAAACATTCGGCGTATTTAGTCGCCATTCCGAAAAGGGCGGCGAGCCACATCCAGAATAGGGCACCTGGTCCACCAAGTTTGATCGCGGTGGCAACACCAACAATGTTACCAGTACCAATCGTTGCTGAGAGCGCAGTACAAAGTGCTGCAAAGCTAGAAACGTCACCTTGTTTATCAGATGACTTATCTTTACTGAACACCATCGCTAGCGCTGTTGGGAGATGTTTAAACTGGATCAAGCCGAGGCTAAAAGTGAAGTAAACACCGGTACCCACTAGCAAAATAAGCAGTGGTGGACCCCAGACAAAATTATCGATGGTTTGTAGTAAAGATTGTAGGTCGTTCATGATTTCCCCTTAATAAAACAACTAATAAGGAGAAGAGGGAAAGGACGAGATCAACGATCTCTAAAAGAACTAAGCTATTGGTTGTAGGCGGGAAGGCCAAGCAAAATAGTTAGGTTGTAACTTTCCACTCCTCTGTCCTTTTGCCTGAGAGTTTCACCTTGCGTGAGTGCAAGACTTGCTCCTTCGGCGACCGATTTAACGGTTCTCTCCAGAGGTTCCTCCAACTACAGTCCCCGCTACCTAGGTAGCACCTGAAATAGTTAATTCTTCGGCGAGTTATGCTAATCAAATGTTAAAATTTGATTAATAACCACTCTCCTGCAGTCTTCATCGGAACAATTACTCAATTAAATGAGTAAAGGTTAGTTAATGATGCTGGTCATCATTAACGTGTGAACTCTATCATGTTTTTGGTCCATTTCAACACCCTATATCAATTTATTTTCAACGAAATAACCCCACTTATTTTCACGAAGCTATGTTTACCCAAGTTTTTTGTGTGAGCAACTGCATAAACAAAACTCATTGGGCTAGGGAATAGAACCAAGAACACACTTCAGAACGATAAATGTGTTTCGATTATTACGGCATAAGTTATTCAATTGAGAACACAAATTTGATTAAAATCGAAGCACTTATTTTAAAATCTACGCTAAGTTGACCTTATGGGGCGTATAAATGAGTTACAATAAATCTTTGTGAAACCGTCTATGGACCTAGGCAGTTTTTCATGAATGGACAAGGAGGCGGTATGACCAGATTATTAGCCATTGCGGTGTTGATTGCAGTAGCATTTGTGCTGTTTCGTTATCGAACCAATGAAAAAGTCCAAAAAGCGACCGTTATAACATTAATTGGCGCCTTTCTGATTTATACAGCATCGATTATGTTTGCGGAATTGATCCGCTAGCAAAGTAAAAGAGTCCTTGGAGTAGTATACGGTGAGTTCTCAGAACAAGATGGAAGAACAAGACGACGTTGTTGTCATTGAAGAGCGTGACAAACGTACTCATATCTATATCGCGATTGCTGCGGTATTAGGTTTGGCATTTGGTGGCCTTGTTGGATCGATTGTCACTGCGAACAAGTGGGAATCGACTTATCATGTGCTAGAAGAAAAATACCAAGCGTTGACGCAAGATAAAACGCAGTTGGTGTCTCAAGTAAAAGTGCGCGAAGAAGCGCTCGACCAAGAAATACAAGATAAAGTCACTGAACTGCTCGTTGCGAAAGATGAAGCGCACGAGAAAGCGCTTAAGAAGTTACAAAAGCAATTGACTGAGGTCGAGAAAGTTAACTTGTCGCTAGAGTCTCAATTGAAACAACAGGCAGATAAGATCAACACGACAAAGTCAGAAAATGAGAAGCTGAGTCGTCAAGCGGATATACAAGCGACTATCTTTGAACGATCGCGCGAGGTGTTTCAAAAAGAGCTGAAAATTTCGCAAGAATTGGAGTCTCTAGAGAAAGAAAGGGCGAAATTATTGCCTAAGATCGAGAAACTCAAAAAAGAGTGTGATGTATTTTTGGAAGGTAAATCTTGGGACGTGAAATCGGACGCGTGTGATAAACACGATGAAGCCAATTCACGACTAAGTCAGGTCGATCAAATGATTGAAGTTTATAAAATGGATCTCAAGCAAATCAAAGCAATAACTGAAGATATCGGCCTCTAGATCTTTTATACCTGATTTTGGAAAGTAAAAGGAGCTCTTTAAGAGCTCCTTTTTCGTTGCTAGCTTTAAACTCGGGAGCTAGCGTTTATTCTTAGATACGCGAGGCGTCATAGCCTGAAGCAAGCAGCAATTCTCGCTCATGTTTAATCAGTTGGGCGCGATCTTCAATCAGTTCATTGAGAGCTAGTGAGGGCTTGCCTGCTAAAGCCTTGAACGACTCAAAAGATTCCGCGGTGTCGATTTTATCAATCATCTGACTGATGACATTACGAGCCTCACACGGGTTACTCGTAGTGGTAAAGTATTCCACTTGCTTTGCTGCCGATTTCATCTCTGTCAACAGCTCAAGTGGGCTGCTCTCTTTTGCTACCGCCATGTAGTTATCCAGCACGCGCTTTGCATAAAGCAGTTCTTTGAGGGGGATATCTCTTCCACTCTCGATTAGAGATTCGCTAAGGATCATACTTGAGCTCATGGGCATTCCTTCTTATATACTACGCAGCTTTTGATGTTTCCCTGAGTCTAATTTATTGAAGTCACATTGGGAATGGGTAAAAAGCATTTTTAACGCATTTTTATTCACTAATGAAAACGCGAATGCGATGTTTATCCGGATCGGTAGCCACAAAATTTAAGCCATACACCGAAGTCATTGGTGGTTGAGCAAACTCAACGCCCATGTTTTTCCAACTGTTGTAAACGTGCTCTAACGTATGGCGGTTGCGCACTGCAAATGATAACTCGGTGCCACCACCTTTGATGTCGCTGGAAGGGGAAAGAACATCACTTTGCTTGAGTGACAGTTTTAAGCCATTTGCGAGTGGCATAGAAGCAAATGTTGGAGACAAAAACGTGACCTCATAATCAAACAGTTTCGAGTAAAAAGCTTGGCTTACGTGGATGTCCTCAACATAGAGGACGAATGAATTGATAGTTAGCATGGTCTGTTTCTCAATTTACTAGAAGTATGAGGTTGAATCTAACGGAAGGCTAAGACAGGTTTTGTCAGTAGAAGATTCGAAGGAGAGTGTAAGAATAAAGAAAGGAGCCAGTTGGCTCCCTTTTAACTGAATCAGCGGATATTAGTTGGTACGTTTCGAAGCGTACCAGTTGTTTTGATACGCCTTAGATGCAAACAATGCGTTTGCTTTTGCGCGTTCAATAACGGATTCATCGACTTCTAGCGGTTTCATGGTTTGGCTTTCAAAGTCGTATTCCATGGTCGACACTTTTTCACCAGGAGAAAGCACAACTAGGTTGTCACGCGTTAAATAACCAAAGTTTTTGTCGTATTGCATCATTGCGCGTTCATCTTCGCGAGCCAGTGGTTTCGTTAAGTCACGACCAATCATCGGCGTTTTGGCGTCTACGCCAATAAGAGACAACAGCGTAGGCGGCATATCTATGTTGTTTGCGATACGGTCATCTTTACGTGGTTGAATGTCTTTACCAATGATCAATGCAGGAATGTGGAAGTGCTTAACTGGAACCAAGTTAGCGCCAGACACGCGGGCATCGTGGTCTGCAATGACAATGAAAATAGTATCATCCCAGTAGGATGAGTTTTTCGCTTTGTCAAAGAACGTACCCAAAGCGTAATCTGAATATTTTACCGCGTTATTACGCGTCATGTGTTCGGAATCGTATGGCTCAATTTTACCTTTCGGATACTCATAAGGACTGTGATTGCTTGACGTAAAAACTAAGCTGAAAAAAGGTTTGTCGCTTTTTGAAAGGCGTTCAAACTCTTCGTCTGCTTTGTTGTATAAGTCTTCATCACTGACTCCCCAAGAGCCAACAAAGCTTGGGTTATTGTAATCATCTTCTTCGACGATTTGATCAAAACCATTACCGAAGAAGAAGGTTTTCATGTTATCGAAGTTTGCTTCACCGCCATAAATAAATTGCGTGTGATAGCCTTGTGCTTTGAGTAAGTCTGCGATGGTAAAGAAGCCTGTTTGGCTTTTGCTTAGTTTCACCACTGCGCGAGAAGGGGATGGTGGAAAACCCGTGGTTACAGCTTCGATACCACGAACAGAACGAGTACCCGTTGCGTACATTTGCGTGAACTGCCAACCTTCAGCCATGAGTTCATCAAGGTTTGGTGTAAGAGGCAGACCACCCAAAGAGCCCACAAACTGTGCGCCCAAGCTCTCTTGTAGCAAGATCACTAAGTTCTTACGTTTACCATGGTAAGTCGCAGGGTTACTGTTCATGGTTGGAAGTAATGTTGGATCAAAGTCGGACTTTTTTGACGAAGCGCGAACGAGATCCAACATCTTTTGATTATCCATCTTGCCGTAGAACTGCTCTGCGCTTTTTTCTGACTTCATGCTGTTGACAGCAAACAGCAGTGAGTAAGATGAGTTTAATGCTAAGTCGTTAAGCAGTGGATCGTTAGAAAATGCCACCATGGCAGGGTTTAGCGGGCGGTGGCCTAAAGACGAGCGTGCGCCTGCAACACCAAGAAGCACAACAAAAATGGCTAATAGTGGGCGCCACTTCCATTTGATCTGCTGTGCATTGTCGGTCAGTTTTTTGCTCCACTTCCAACCCAAAACTAGAGTTAATGCCGTGCCTAACGCGCCAATAAACAGCTCTAGCTTATAGCCAGTCCAAAGCATGCCCATGACCTCTTTCGGATAGATAAGGTATTCCACAAACAGACGGTTTGGGCGTAGGTCATATTCTTGAATGAATGGTGCCGTTGCCAGTTCCATGTACACGAGAGTCCAAAGCCCTAAAACCATCCATATGCGCAATATCCATTTCCAGCATTGCCCAATCTTGCCGTTTAATGGCATTAGGGCAGAAAGCAGTGCAGGGAGGATTAATAACCAGCACAGTGTTGCAATGTCTACGCGTAAGCCTTGGCCTAGGATGTAAATTAAGTCGTTGAAAGAGTCAATTCGATCAAGTTGCCAAAAGGCGAGCAAAACGCGTGAGATAGACAAAAATATAAGTGAAAACAAAGAAAAAGCAGCAATTGGCTGCAAAGGCCCCCACACAGAGCCCTTAGATAAGTTTTTCATATTTATTCGAATAGTTTAATTGTTATGTTGTGTTGTTTTTAACAAAGCAAGCGTGAAATAAACGTGAATTATAATGTGGGTTTATGGTCGAGTAGTGTAAGTGTTGGTATGTCTATGTAAGTGTGGAATGAAGCTCATGTTCGGCTAGAACATAAATTAAACAGGTTATGGTCTGTATCGTTTTTGTTAGCACTTTGGGAAAGTGACGACAAACGTATTCCTACTATTTTCTCTGGGAATGAGCTCAAGTGTTGCACGGTGTAGTGCTGTAATGTCTTTGCAAATTGACATCCCTAAACCCGCACCGTCGCCATGTTCGGAATGACCCCGATAAAACTGTTCGAAGATTCTTTCACGAGTTTCTTTCGGGATTTCTGGACCAGTATCGGAAATTAAGACTTTGATTGTATTATTGTTCTCTGTGACGCTGACTTTTATGTCACTGTGCTCGCCGGAGTAACGAATCGCATTATCGACGAGGTTACGAAATGACACCTCTAACAACATTCGATCACCGGATATAGCGATGTTGGAAGATGATAAACTGATGTCTTGCTTATGCTTCAATGCTAACGGTGCCAAATCAGCAACAACGGTTTGCAACAAAGGGGTTAGCTCAACGGTGTCGAATACACGTTCTGATAAGCTATCTACTTTAGCTAAAGTCAGTAGCTGATGGATAAGGCGGTCAGTGCGTTCAATGCCTTGCAGAATGTTGTGTAAATCTCCTCTCAGTTGCTCCGGATCATTACTTTCAAGTGCATTTTCTACGTTAAGACGAAGGATTGTTAGTGGGGTTTTTAGTTCATGCGCTGCAGCACGTGTAAAGCGTTTCTCTCTTTGCCAGGCTAACTCTAGTTCAGAGAGGAGAGAGTTGAGCGAATCGACAAGTGGTGCGAGTTCAACGGTGTTGTCTTTTACATGAATGTGATCTAATCGGTGTACGTTTCTTTGTGTGATGGCGGAGCGCAGGTCGTTAATCGGTCGGAAATGTTTATCGATCAGCCAAAACAGCAAAAGCAACAAAGTTGGTAGTATCAGCAATTGTTCTATTGATGTGGATAGGGCAATTTCGTGGATGATCTCTTTACGTATCTTGTATTTTTCTGCAACCACGACGTATTCATTATCATGTTTTGTTTGTGGCAGTGAAATCTGAAATGTACGCCATCGTGTACCGTCTTTTACAATATCAGCGTAGCCGTTATTACCAAAGGACGTAGAGAGTGCGTGCAAGGTTTGATCAGAGCTCCAGAGCAGTGTGTTGTCTCGATAGAATTGAAAAACCAAGTTTTGTTCATAAGGGTGGCCGAACGTTGTGACATTATCATCGTCAGACTTTGACATTGACTCAATGTTTTTCATCCACTCATTAAATAATTCTCGATGGTTAGCGAGAGTCCTCTCTTCCGTTGAAATTGAGAGCGTCAGCAACATTAATTTTGCGGATTGTCCAAGCCTAGCGTCATAAACTTCTTCGACCTCGTGCTTCGCAGATTGGAAACTGAAATAAAGTGAGATGAGTAAGAGAACACTTACCAACACGCCTACTGATAGAGTTAACTGACGTTTGATCGAGTACGATTTCTTATCTTTCAAGAATGTACCCCACACCGCGAATATTTTTAATGACCACTTTGGGCACTTTTTTACGCAAATTGTGAATATGAACTTCGATAGCGTTGTCGCTTGAACCTTCATCCCAGCCGTGCAGTGATTGTTGCAATTGCTCCTTACTTTGCACGCGTCCGGCGTTCGTCATCAAACTGGTGAGGATTTTAAATTCATTGCGTGTGAGTTTAAGCGGCTCGTCATCGTAGCGAATGCTTTGTTCCGATAAGGATAAAGATAACTGTCCAACTTGAATGATTTCTTCTGCACTACCGGATTGACGGCGAATCAACACACGCAAGCGAGCGAGCAACTCTTCGAGTGCAAACGGTTTTCCGAGGTAGTCATCTGCGCCGCCGTCGAGGCCTTGAACGCGATCGCGAATGTCGTCTCGTGCGGTAAGTATCATCACTGGGAGCTTAAATCCGCCTTTGCGAATATTACGCAGAACTTCCAATCCATCGATATCGGGGAGAGTGAGATCCAAAATTACGGCAGTGAACGCTTCTGTTTTGAGTGCGCTAGTCACGCCAGAGCCTTTTTCCACCCAATCCACGGTGCACCCATGGCGACTTAATGAAGTCACCATGGATTGACCGAGTAGTTTGTCATCTTCTACGAGTAATAAGCGCATGGATTATTTCAAACTCCCAAGAGTCGCTTTAATTTCCAGTTTTCGACCTTTATCCGCCAAAGGTCGGTCAGGGCGAGGTGACGCCTGCATTGCGCGAGTCAAATACACTTTCGCTTCCTTGTCTCGACCTTCTTCTGCAAGGAAGTCTCCATAAAAATAGTTCGGATCGATGCCTTTTGGATTGATCTCTAACGCTTTTTTCAACATTTCTTCGGCTTTATCGTCATCACCAAAGCCAATTGGCCACCCCGGAACTTTGTAATACAAAGAACCTAAACTGGTGTATGCAGATCCATCAAGCGCTTGCGGTGAAGTTGCGATTACTCCTTCGAGTAAAGATTTGGCTTCTTTGGCTAGTGATAGTGCACCCAAGCCACCTTGAGCACCAGCCAGCGATGCTTTATTGATTGCCAGCCAAACAGTGAGTTCGGGATTGCCCGGTTCTCTGTCGAGATAAAGACTGGTTTTGGCAATCGCGCGATGGAAGCATTGTTCCTTTTCGTCTCCATCGGGTGTGCTGTACTGACATTCCGCCCATTTCTTTTGAACCTGTTGCAGTGGAGTATTACTTGCCAACGCAGCGGTCGAAGCTAACGTTGAACAAACCGTCAAAGCGCAAAATAGTTGTTTGGTATTCATCGTCTATGTCCTCTTCAGTGACTGACTCGGTTTACGTATTGGTGAATGGTTTCTTGCTGCTTACGAATCGCAGAAGAAACCACGCTTGGAAGCAGTTGATTGATGCGCGCAAAAAGCTTTTCTGGCCAACCAATCCATTTCGCGGAAATTTCTTTTTCCAACATGGTGACAACGTGATCGGCTACAACTTGCGGCGAGTCCGTTTTGTTACCCAGTTGTCGATTCATTTCATTGACGGCATCGCTATTGAGCGAGGTTTCTGTCGCTCTTGGTGCCAAATACAGCGCACGGATTCCGGTTGCGAACAGCTCTCTGTCGAGCGATTCGGTAAAACGGTGCAACCCCGCTTTTGCCGCGCAATAGGAGGTATAGCCTGGGTAGCCAATTGAGCCGAATGTGGAACCTATATTGAGAATCACCCCAGGCTGCTTTAACCACGTTAACGCCGATTGGCACAGCAGCATCGGCGCAACGAGATTGAGTTGGATTTCGTCTGTAATCTGCGTTGATCGTTTGTGGCTTAACAACGAGAAATCGTTGCTGCCCGCATTGTTAATCAGTGCGTCCACTCTTTGATGTCGGCGCGCTCGAGCTTTAATCGCAGTTAATCCTTCTGATGAGGTGATGTCTGCAACGACTAGGTTATGGCGCTCTGGATTCGACAGTTCACGCTGTAGTGTTTGCAAGCTCTCTTCGTTTCGCCCAACAAGAATGAGGCTGGCACCGCGTTTTGCTAACTCTTGCGCGATGGCTTGCCCAATTCCGCCCGTTGCGCCTGTCAGGAGAATGGTGCTGTTGTTAATGATCATGCTTCACCTCACGCCGCTTGTTGGGTTGGGAAGGAAGGCAAAGAGCGCAGCATTTGTCCGTACAGTGCAAACACCATTTTTGCAGAGTCGATGATGACTTGTTGATCTTCCACTTTGGTGATTTTGTTCATCAGTGATTCAAAAAATTGCAGATGATCTTGGTCCAACACGCTGTGTGAAATTAGGTAAGTCATTGCTGAAGGCGGTAGGCTTAGCGTTGACTGGATTTTTTCTGCCATTTGGCCACCAATGCCGACGCTGGTGCCTTCTAATACCCACACCATGCCAAACAGCGCGAGTGGGTTGTGGCGGTCAATGTTGTGGTAAAGGTAGGAAACCATCAGTTCAATCGGTGCACCTACTTGACCTACATCTTTGTTGTTGCGCACTGCTTCGGCATCGCCGCCGCACGCTTTGATGTCATTTAAAATCCATTCTTGATGGCCTTTCTCTTCCTCGATGTACTCGGCAATGGCATCTCGTACCCATTCGTATTCGCCAGATAGTCGGCCTCCACACGCCATCAGCAAGGGAACAGTGTGCTTAACGTGATGGTAAGCTTGGGTTAGAAAGGCGATATACATCTCTTTGGAAATGTTGCCTTGTTGAACGTCTGCGATGACTGGCGCAGTTAACATTGCTTGTTGAGCAGCGGCAGTGCTTTGTTTGAGTTGTTCGAAAAATAAAGTCATAACCTTCTCCTTAAGAAGCCGTTAACTAAGATGCAGTTTGGAAAGACGTAATGTGTTGCTGGAAGGGCAAATCGATGCGTTGGATCTTTTGCGCTTGCAGCGTTAATTCAGGCGTTGTGCACGCTAATAACTGAGCCACATCATGTTCGATTTGATTTCGTTTGAGCTTGCCGTTATCCGTGTACCAACCAGAGATGGCTCGTGGGTTGTCCAGCAGCAATAAGGTTCGGATTTGAGCGTAATCGGGTAGGGTTCGGTTTAATGCATGAACCTTTGCTTCGACGTCTTCGCTATTGGCAATGACAACACATAATGTTTGTTGGCTATCACCTGTAACGATCAGTGGCGTCATCGGCAAAAACGCCAACGCTTCTGATTCAATCCATTCCGGTGAGACATTTCTGCCATACGCGGTGACGATAAGGTTCTTCTTGCGCCCCGAGAGAGTGACAAAACCTTGCGCGTCGATTTGGGCTAAGTCGCCAGTTGCTAACCATTCTTGAGTAAACGGCTCATTCAAATAACCAAGAGCAACGTTGCCTTTGACGAGCAGTTCACCATCTTCCGCGATACGAATCTGAGCGTGGGGAAGTGGTTTGCCACACGTTCCTGCTTTAAATGCGGCTGGTATATTCAAACAAACGACGGAGCCACATTCAGACAAGCCATAACCTTCAAACGCAGGGATGTTCAGCGCATGCGCGGTGTTAATCAGTTGCGACGACACTCTTGCGCCGCCAACGGCGACAAATTTTAGAGAATCCACAAGAGAGGGCTGTTGTTTCGCGATCTGAATGAGCGCAAGCAATAAAGCCGGTGTTAGCACTAAGCTTTCTGGTTTGATGGTCGCTAATGCTTGTGCAAACAAACCCGGTTCGAATTGGCTCGAACCGAGTAGGCCGGTTTGCTCTCCGGGTAAAATATATGACGTCACGCCCAACATGAGTGGAACATAAACGCCGGTTATGTTCTCGAGAAGCGTCGATAACGGAAGCAGCACTAAGTGTGAGTGCGCCGCGCTGTTTACTGCGTCGGCGAGCGATTTCGCCACCAAACACAAATGATCATTGCTTAAACACACGCCTTTAGGCTGACCAGTCGAGCCCGACGTAAATGTGATTTTTCCGGTTCCTGGTAGATAAGCTACCTGTGTTTCTTCATCTCCCAACTGGTTACGACGCAGCAAAGGCAAATTTGCAATGGAAAACGGATGGTCTTGCTGGTTAAAGTTTTGCTTAGGATGAGAAGCCAACCATGCTTGCCAATCGCCGACTAAAGCATCGACGTCTGATTGCTCTAACGTATGTTCAACTTGTGCATCAGAGAAAAAAGTCGGAATAGGCACGACGACTATGTCTGCCGTCATCGCCGCCAAATCAACAATGGCCCAATCAATGCTATTTTCTGCGCGTAGCGCGAGTGCTTTGATGTTCTGTGTAATAAGCTCGGCGGCAACAAGTTCGATCTTGTTTAACAATTCAGAGTAAGTCAGTTCAACCGTTTGATTCGCTTCGTAGCCGACAAGTGCTACTCGATCTGGTGTCATTTTTGCCCATTTTGTAATGGCATCGAGGAGAATATTCATACATCCACCTATATTCTGGCGTGGTTTTTAACCAAGTTGTTCTGGTTGTACTTGCGGTTTTAACGACGTTTACTTTTCTATCTAGGCTTGTTTGCGTTTTCTTTCTTGGACTAATCGAAGGCGCTCTAGTCCTTTTTGCAAATTACCAGCTAACACACGCGGTTGATGTTCGTAGTACGAACCCCAAGTGGACTTGGCATAGGGGACTTTATTTTGATCGGCCTGCGCGATGATATGAGGCTCCAATCCTAGACGCGCCATCATTGCGTGAAGAGGGTCTGTCGCGGTGAAGATGCACCATTCAAAACCGAGATTGACCAGCATTTCTGCGATCAGGTAGAAGTGCAGAGATGACATGCCCTTAGCGAAAGATGCCAAGTGACCAAACTCCACTAAGTTCGAACGTTTTACGTCGCAGTTAAATACGTTAGAAACCAGCTTTTGAGCGTCGTCTTCTAAATACTGTTCAAGGAACAAGGGCTCATCTTCGGCGATGCGAAAGCCGCATACGGAAATAATTTGAGCGCCTTCAATGAGGGTTAAATACGCCGGCATAAACTGTTTGAGCTCGGCAAAGAATGCTTCTTGATAACGCTGAGAAACATGCTCGATAACTTGGCTCCAAAGCGGATGCATTGGATAGACGATGTCTAAAGTAAAGCCATCTGCAGAAATTTGTGCATGGTGTTTCATGAGCGCTTCCTTTGTTTGACTGGTTATCAACAAAATAAAACGCGAAACTTAAGAAACTCTTAAGGAATGAAATTAAGTAGAAACTTTAAGAAAATACTGAGGAGCAGGGCTCAATATTGTTGTAACCCTTTTTACTACGGTGAATAAAATTAGAGCCAACCGATGTGAACGGTTGGCTCTAAAGTTAGGTGTCACGTATTTTAATGGTCGTGTCGGTTACATGGCTGCTTTTTTAGCTTCGTCTACCCATGCGTCGAACTTTTTCTGGTTCGCTTTGATCCAGCCATTAACATGAGACTCGATGTCTGCTGAGCTGTTCTTACCTTGGCTCATCATCATATTCTGCGCACTAACATCATTGATGTTTAGCTTGATGATTTCAAACAGCTTCGCTGCTGCTGGGTTCTTTTCAGTAAACTCTTTGTTCGCAACGATGCGCATAGAGTTCATCTCAAAGCCGTAGTTCTTACCGTTCTCTAGTGTGGTGTCGATGTCCTTACGCTCACCAGGAAGTGAAGAGAATGGCACTTCTAACCAGACAACATCTTTACCCGGAACTAAGACGCCACTTACCCAGTAAGGTGTCCAAGTGTAGTAAAGAATCGGATCGCCTTTTTTGTAACGAGAAATCGTGTCAGCGATAATCGCAGCGTAGTTACCTTGGTTGTGCGTTACTGTGTCACGAAGCTTGAACGCATCCAACTGATGCTCAACGACCATTTCACAACCCCAACCTGGGTTACAGCCTGTTAAGTCCGCTTTACCGTCACCGTTGGCATCGAAAAGCTTCGCCAGTTTTGGATCTTTTAATTGACCAATATTTGTGATGCCATATTTTTCAGCGGTTTTTTTATTCGATCAAGTAACCTTGCGCAGCACCACTTACATATTGACCTTTGCGGAAAAACTTATCATCACCGCCAGACATCGTGTACTTATCGGCGTGAAGAGGGAACCAACCTACAGCTAAGAAAGTGGCGTCGCCTTTAGCAATAGAGGTATAGCCTACGTTGTAATCGACTTCTTTAGTCGGTTTTACATCGTAACCAAGCTCTTCAAGTGCACGGTTTACGATCAATGTTTGAAACGTTTCCTCTGCAACGGTTGATTGAACTGGCTGAACAGTCACACCTTCACCCGGTAGTTCGCTTGCCACACCATAAGTTGAAAATGCGATAGTACTTAGAGCTCCAACAGAGAGCGCTTTCTTCCATGAATTATTCATTGATGTTTCTCCTAAGTTTTAGATCGTCTTGGTTCGTCTTTGTTTTCAGTTTTAATAGGTATGAAACAGGACCTGTGTGATACCAGCGAAGCTTGGTGTTACCCGCATTAACCCCTAATACTTGGGTAATACGGTCTAATAAAATGGCAAGAATTACGATGCCTAAGCCACCGACGGCAGCAAGACCCATATCAAGTCGGCCGATACCACGAAGTACCATTTGGCCCAAGCCGCCAACCGCAATCATTGAAGCGATCACGACCATAGAAAGTGAAAGCATCAAGGTTTGGTTTACCCCTGCCATAATCGTTGGTAACGCCAATGGCAATTGGATGCGGTAAAGCATCTGTTTTTTGTTTGCCCCGAAAGAGTGGCCCGCTTCGATCAGCTCTTCAGGTACTTGCTGAATCCCTAAAATAGTCAGGCGCACAACGGGAGGCAGTGCGAAAATGATGGTTACTACAACGCCTGGAACGTTACCAATACCGAATAGCATAACGATTGGCACTAGATAAACGAACGCGGGGGTCGTTTGCATTGCATCGAGTATTGGTCTAACAAATTTGGCTGCGGTTTGGCTTCTCGCCAACCATATCCCCATCGGTAGCCCGATAAGCAAACAGAAGAAGACGGCGGTTAAAACCAGTGCGAGCGTTGTCATCGCCTGTGACCAAGCACCAATTAGGCCGATAAAAACAAGGGATACAAGCGTTGAAAAACCGAGTTTTACATTGGAAAACTGCCACGCCAGCAAAAATAAAATGAGTACCATGATAGGCGCAGGTGTGGACACCAAAGCAGTTTCAAACGAGGTAAGAATAAAGTCGATTGGAACTCGAATTGCTTGGAAAACAGGGCGACCATGTTCCACCAACCAGTTCAATCCCGATTCCACCCAGCTATCAAGTGGTAGAACCGCATCTTGGAATGGGTTCATAATGTCGAATGGCGCTTGCTCTACAGTTTCTGAGCTTAACCAGTCATTACTTGGGGCAGCGTCAGCACCTGCACCTTGTGACCAAGGATCATCTTGTGCAGGAGCGGTATTCGACCAGGGATCATTGTTAGTTTGCTCTGAAGACATCGTGTTAATCCTTATCTAGTGTTTGTAGAAGACGTGATTTAGTCACGACACCAAAGTAAGTACCTTGCTCATCAACGACAGGCACGGCATAAGGAACGCCCGCAACTAGCCCCAAAATGTCATTGATTGACTGCTCTGGCTGAAGAGTGACTTCATCCGTCAATTGAGCACTGGCTAGAGAGCGGTTTTCTTTGTGAGCCAAACGTAGTGAGTCAAGAGACACGATGCCGGAATATCGGCTAGATTTATCGACGACAATGCCGTAATCACGGTCATGATCCATCAGAATCTGCATCGCTGAGCCTGGGCCATCATTTTCCGATTTCTTAAAGACGGCGGCTGGCTTCTTGCGAGCGATATCTTTTGCTGTCAAGACACTTGCGATGTTTACGCCGCGGAAAAACGCTTCGACATAATCATTTGCTGGGCTGTGCAATATTTCATCAGGTGTGCCAACCTGAACAACCTCACCGTTTTGCATGATGGCGATACGATCACCAATACGCATTGCTTCGTCCAAATCATGAGATATGAAGACAATTGTGCGTTTGTCATCGTTTTGTAGACGAATAAGCTCATCCTGCATCTCAGAACGGATTAATGGGTCTAAAGCGGAAAACGCCTCGTCCATTAATAGAATGTCTGGGTCACAAGCCAATGCCCTTGCTAGACCCACGCGCTGTTTCATACCACCGGATAACTCGTCAGGGAAAGATTCTGCATAAGGGTCTAAGCCAACTCTTTCCAAGGCGGAAAGGGCACTTTTCTGACGTTCATTAACATCAATGCCAGCAAGTTCTAAACCGAATGCAGCGTTTTCGATCACCGTCATGTGAGGCATAAGTGCGAAACTTTGAAACACCATTGAGATATTGTTGCGACGAACTTCTCGAAGTTCGTCTTCAGAGATATGGGCAATATCTTTCCCTTTTAGATAAACACTGCCTTTCGTTGGCTCAATGAGTCGGTTTAGGAGTCGAACGAGAGTAGATTTTCCCGAACCAGAAAGCCCCATGATCACGAAAATTTCACCTTCGTTAATGGTGAGAGATACATCGTTTACGCCGACTGTTAAACCTGTCTGTTCAAAAATACCGTCCTTATCGATACCTTTTTCGATAAGCGAGAAGGCTCTTTCTGGGTCTTCTCCAAACACTTTATACAGTCCCTCAACTTCCAGTATGGGATCCATGTTATCTGTCCTTTTTTGTGTGTTTATAACTGTTTAACGATTTGTACTCTAATTAATTTTAGTTCAACTTTCAACGAATGGAGTTCGGTTAATTGGGTTTTATGTGCATACAATGAACAATTAAGTAGGTGTGGCTAAATGGTGTTTTTATTAATTAAAATAGATACTTACGGTTGGTCTTGTCTTTGCATAACTTTTCCATGACATTGGTTTGAATTTATTTTGAAGTTTTTAGTACATTTTAACTCAGCCCATCTGCATAGCTATAAGGAGAAATAGATTAGAGGTCTATATTTAAAAACATTAGAGCTCTAATTTTTGGTTGGAGTTTTATTCTGCGAACTAGGTTAGGTGTTGTTATTCTTAGATTTATTCATTGATTGATTTCAATCTTGGTGATATTTATCGCTGTAGTTTAGGCAACGTATGGAATAAAAGATGGAAGCCGAACAGTTAGAAGTGCTCAACTTCATTAGCCAGTACCCACCTTTCGATGATCTACCCGAAGAGCAGTTAAAAAAGATCGCTCTAAATGCCGAGGTTGCATACTTTCGGCAAGGCACAGAGATACTCAATTTTGGAGACACGATCCGCGACTTATATATGGTGAGAAGCGGCGCTGTGGAGATCTACCGACGTAAAGGCGAACTCTATAACAGGATTGACGCTGGTGGACTGTTTGGACAGATGGGGTTGTTAATGAACAACCGTGTGCGTATGCCTGCCAAAGCGATAGAAGACACCTTGGTTTACTGTATTCCGGAGGATATTTTCAACGAGCTTTGTGATGAGTTTGAAAACTTTGCTGACTATATGGAACTGGAAGACAGCGCGCGCTTGCGAAGCGCAATATCCAGCCGCTCAGAAAGTAATGACTTTACCACTGCCAAAGCACGTAAGATCTTAGCGAGAGATCCGGTAACGTTGGAGGCGACGGCATCGATTCAAGAAGCCGCGATACTGATGGCGGAGGAAAATGTCACCTCTTTGCTTATTGTTCGCCCAGCAGAAGAACTCACAGAAGAAGACGATGAACAACTACTTGGAATATTGACTGATCGCGATCTATGTATTCGCGTATTAGCTCAGGGCATTGATACCAATATCCCAGTGAGTGAGGTCATGAGTTATGACGTGGTGTCTCTGGATTACAACGCTTATGTCTTTGAAGCCATGTTAACCATGTTGCGCTACAACGTGCACCATCTCCCAATTTTAAAAGATAAAAAGCCGATAGGAATTATTGGCATGACGGATATTGTCCGTTATGAATCTCAAAACAGCTTGCTGCTCGTTAGCTCTATCTTCCAACAAACCAGCGTTGAAGATCTCAAGCAAGTTTCTGAACAAGTGAAAGACTGTTTTGTGCGAATGGTGAATGAAGATGCCAACGCTCATATGATTGGTCGAGCCATGTCGGTCATTGGTAGTAGCTTTAAACAGCGTTTGGCTGAATTAGCAGAGCAAGAGCTTGGCCCTGCGCCAATTCCGTATTGTTTGGTCGCTATGGGATCGATGGCCAGGGATGAGCAGTTAATTGTAACGGACCAAGACAACGCCCTTATTCTCGACAACAGTTATGATGTTGAGATGCACGGGGAGTACTTTGAAAAGTTTGCCAAATTTGTTTGTGATGGTTTAGCAGCATGCGGCTATGCTTACTGTACTGGCGACATTATGGCAACCAATCCAGAGTGGCGAAAAACCCGAGCGGAGTGGGAGGAGTGCTTTGGCAACTGGATAGATAACCCAACTCCTGAAAGGTTGTTAAACAGTAATATCTTTTTTGATTTATTAGGTGTTCATGGGCGAGTGAAGTGGGCGGAACAATTAAGCAGCTTTATTGTTAGGCGCGCGAAAAGAAACAACCGCTTCCTTGCATGTATGGCTTACAACGCGATACGTCGTACACCGCCATTGGGCTTCTTCAAAGATTTTGTTATGGAAAAAGATGGTCGTCACCGCAATTCTATTAATTTGAAAAGAAGAGGTACTGCGCCATTGGCAGATTTGATTCGAGTACATTCATTGGCAATTGGTTCCCGTTCGCAAAACTCGTTTGACCGTTTAGACGATATCAATGATGCGGGCATTTTACCTAAAGGTCGAGGAATGGACTTGAGGGATGCAATGGAATTGATCTACATGGTTCGAATTCGTCATCAAGCACTCGATATCGAAAATGGAGATGAACCAGATAACAACATTGAGCCAGAGAACATGTCAGAGTTTGAGCGCCGAAACTTAAAAGCTGCTTTCCAAATCCTTAGTAATGCACAGAACTTCATCAAGTTCCGATACCAGAGAAGTAGCAAATAATGTGGTTCTCAAAAAATGCAGCAAAAGATCAGCCGTTGTTGGATACGTCTCGGGCGCCAGAGTGGTCAACGTTATTCAAACAGCTCGCGAAAGAAGCAAGAGACGAGAGGCTCAAACGTTATTACTCGACACCGATGGTTAATGGGGAAACACCAATTGAGGAAGTGCCATTTGTCTCGGTAGATTTTGAAACGACAGGTTTGAATGCGGAAGAGGATGCAATTCTCACGATTGGACTTGTGCCGTTTACCATTGATCGTGTTCAATGTAGTGGCTCTGCGCATTGGGTTGTTAACCCTAATCGTGAGTTAAACGAAGAGTCAGTTGTGATTCATGGCATCACTGATTCTGAAGTCAAAAACGCGCCCCAACTAACCCACATTTTAGGGGAAATATTGGATGCGCTGTCAGGCAAAGTTGTGCTTGTTCATTATAAAAATATCGAAAGGCAGTTTTTTAATAACGCGTTGCTAAATAGCATTGGGGAGGGGATACAGTTTCCCGTTGTCGATACGCTAGACATTGAACACGCGATACAGCGCCGTGAATGCAGTGGCCTATTCAATAAGTTAAAAGGTAAGAAGCCAGGCTCTGTCAGGCTGGGGCATGCTCGTGAAAGGTATCGCCTTCCTGCTTATCAACCTCATCATGCTTTGACCGATGCGCTGGCAACTGCTGAACTGTTTCAAGCACAGTTGCAATATCATTTTAATCGAAGCATGCCAATCTCTTCGATTTGGCAATAAGCGTTGTTTATGATGAAGACAATAAAATGCAATGAAAGGTAGGGGGCTTTGCGATTATGATGGCGGACTGAGTAACCGCTTATAAGAACTATGTTTTTTGAACATGTGCTTGGTAGTGATGGGAGGCTTCATCACTCAAACTCCGACGAAAGTAATTTAAATTTGGTCACGTATTTTTAAGGAGATTATCCGTGAGCACCGATAATAACGGTGGCATTCAACGCCCCGATGGAAAGGTAAACGCGATAGACACTGACTATCAAATTGGTCAGGATAACGTCGCGTTAAAAGTAGGCCCGTTTGGCCTTGATATTCATAACCGTGTTTTTGCAATTTCTGGTTTAGCAATCATCCTATTTGTTGTAGTAACACTATTATTTCGAGAACAGGTAGAGCCGTTTTTCGCAGATCTAAGAGCGGGTTTGTTACACCATTTGGATTGGTTCTTTCTCGCATCTGGTAATATTTTTGTCATTGTCTGTGTTGGGTTGATTTTTACACCGCTAGGTCGGGTACGAATCGGCGGTACAGAAGCGACGCCAGATTATTCCTATGCGGGTTGGCTGGCAATGCTCTTTGCAGCAGGTATGGGTATCGGTCTGGTGTTCTTTGGTGTATCAGAACCTATGTCTCATTTTAGTTCTGCTATTGGTGGCGTGAACGTTGAGAACGGTGTTCGTACTGACTGGGCCCCTCTAGGTGGTGCAGAAGGCGATGCAAGTGCTGCATCTGCACTAGGCATGGCGGCGACGATTTACCACTGGGCGCTTCATCCGTGGTCAATCTATGCGCTATTGGCTCTTGGTTTGGCGATTTTCTCGTTTAACAAAGGTTTACCACTTACCATGCGATCCATTTTTTACCCACTGTTTGGTGAGCGTGTATGGGGTTGGACTGGTCACATTATCGACATTCTTGCTGTTGTAGCGACAGTTTTTGGTCTGGCAACGTCTCTAGGTTACGGTGCGTCTCAAGCCGCAACGGGTTTGAACTTCCTATTTGATGTTCCAATGACGAATACTACGCAGGTACTATTGATTATTGGCATCACCGCACTCGCTTTAATCTCAGTTGTTGCGGGACTAGACAAAGGCGTGAAAATCTTATCTGAGATCAACATGGGTCTCGCTGCGCTTTTACTGCTTTTCGTTATTGTTGTCGGCCCGACGATCGCGATTTTAACGGGCTTCTTCGAAAATATAGTGTCATATGTGGCTAATATTCCTGCCCTATCAATGCCATTTGGACGAGAAGACGTAAACTATTCTCAAGGTTGGACAGCATTCTACTGGGCTTGGTGGATTTCTTGGTCACCATTTGTCGGTATGTTCATTGCGCGTGTATCTCGTGGTCGTTCCGTTCGTGAGTTCATTATTTGCGTTATCCTTATCCCTTCTTCTGTTTGTGTGTTATGGATGACCGCTTTTGGTGGTAACGCTATAAGCCAATACGTGAGCGATGGTTATGAAGCCGTGTTCAACGCGGAATTACCGTTAAAACTATTTGCCATGTTAGATGTGATGCCGCTAGCTGAAATTACATCTTTCGTCGGTATTATTTTGGTGGTGGTATTCTTCATTACCTCTTCAGACTCTGGTTCACTGGTTATTGATACTATTGCTGCGGGCGGTAAGGTCGATGCGCCAACGCCTCAACGCGTGTTCTGGTGTACGTTTGAAGGCTTAGTTGCGATTGCATTGATGCTTGGTGGTGGCCTAGCGGCAGCTCAAGCAATGGCCGTGACCACAGGCCTACCATTTACGATTGTTCTGCTTGTTGCAACGGTTTCTCTAGTAAAAGGCTTGATGGATGAACCTCGTCCAAAAGCGGTTTCTAAGAAGAAATCGAAATAACCAACATCAGCAGTTAAATATTTGAATAAAGCGGCATGCGAAAGCATGCCGCTTTTTTTTTGATTTTTTGAATTTTTTGCTGAGAAATGAAGACCATGGAGGACTGTTTTTTCTGTTCGTTTTTTATACTTATTCTTTAAGTGATTTTTTAATAAATTAGACCTCGAACTATTTTAAGATTTGGTTAAATGGTTCGTTTGTGTGATATATATCACAAAAATATCGATAAAAAGGCGGATTATTTGATTTTTAGTCGCGAGGAATGCCCATAATAAAAAGGAAATTTAATTAGACCTCAAAGGATATGTATTTCCACATGATCACATCAGCACCTTGGGTTCTTTATCCAGAGATTGGAGAAGACTCAAGTAAAAAATGGATTTTTCGTGAGCCTAAAATCTCTGATGGTGACGACATTTACAGCTTAATTGCAGACTGTCCTCCATTGGACATGAACTCATCTTATTGCAATTTCCTACAGTCTACGCATTTCAGCAAAACCAGTATTTTGGTTGAGCAAAAAGGCGAAATCGCAGGTTTCATTTCCGGTTATCAGAAACCAGACGAGCAAGACGTTTTATTTGTCTGGCAAGTTGCAGTCTCACCTCGCTTTAGAGGTCACGGTTTAGCATTCCGCATGTTGAAAGAACTTCTCACCCGAGAGGAATTGGGCGGTGTTAAATCGGTAGAAACTACCATCACGGAAGATAATAAAGCCTCTTGGGCATTGTTCAAAAAGTTAGATGCGATGAACGGCAACTCTGGCCAAGTAAGCACATTTTTGGACGAAGAAGCCCACTTTAAAGGCAAACACGATACAGAATATTTGTATCGCATTCCTCTCAAATAATCCTCAAACAATAGGAATTAAAAACGGTCTCATCATGGATATTTTCAAAAAGCAGGAATCCAACGTACGCTCATATTCAAACAATTTCCCAGTCGTTTTTCGTAAAGCGAAAGGCTGCTGGCTGGAAACAGAACAAGGTGAACGATACTTAGACTTCCTTGCTGGAGCGGGATCTCTAAATTACGGCCATAACAACCCAGTACTTAAGCAAGCACTGCTTGAGTACATTGAGATGGACGGTATTACTCACGGTTTGGATATGCACTCAGAAGCGAAAGCATCGTTTCTTGAAGCGTTGGATACTTACATCCTTAAACCAAGAAACTTGGACTACAAAGTCCAGTTTACTGGCCCAACTGGTACTAACGCCGTTGAGGCAGCACTTAAGTTAGCGAAAAAAGTAAAAGGTCGCGACAGCGTCGTTGCATTTACCAACGGTTTCCACGGTTGTACAGCTGGCGCACTGGCTGCAACGGGTAACCAGCATCACAGACAAGGTAACGGTTCTAGCTTAAGTAACGTCACTCGTATTCCATTTGAAGGTTACGCTGGCGTTGATGGTCTAGCTCTGTTCGAAACCATGCTGAACGACAACTCTGCAGGTATGGATAAACCAGCCGCTGTACTTCTTGAAACTGTGCAGGGCGAGGGTGGTTTAAATGCTGCTTCAAACGAGTGGTTACAACGTTTGAGCAAAATCTGTAAAGCCAATGACATTCTTGTGATCGTCGATGACATTCAAGCTGGTTGTGGACGCACAGGTACTTTCTTTAGCTTTGAGCCGTCAGGTATTCAACCAGATATCGTGACGCTATCGAAATCGATCGGTGGTTACGGTTTGCCAATGGCCGTCGTTCTACTCAAACCAGAGTTAGACCAGTGGAAGCCAGGTGAGCATAACGGCACGTTCCGTGGTAACAACCATGCATTTATTACCGCGGCGAAAGCTTTAGAAATTTATTGGGCAAATGATGACTTTGAAACACACATCAAGCAGTGTTCAGACAAAGTAAGTGCTGTTATTGATCGCTGTGTTTGTCGCTTCCCACAAATGTTTGTACAGAAAAAAGGTCGCGGCATGATGGTTGGTATTGAGTGTATCAACGGTGATATGGCATCTGAAATCGCGAAAAACTGTTTCGAAAACGGAATGGTAATTGAGACAGCTGGCCCTGACGACGAAGTCGTTAAGTTCTTCTGCCCACTTACGATTAGCGAGTCAGAATTAGACCAAGGACTAAGCATCTTTGAAAGTGCAGTGGAAACCATCGCTGCGAAACATTTCAAACAAGCATCTTAATAAGGATTATTAATTATGATCGTCAGAACACTCGATGAGTGTCGCAACAGTGAGCGACGTGTGGTTTCAGATAACTGGGAAAGTGTCCGTATGTTGTTGAAAGATGACAACATGGGTTTTTCTTTCCACATTACTACGATTTATGAAGGTACTGAAACACACATTCACTATCAAAATCACCTAGAATCGGTTTTTTGTATGAGCGGTGAAGGTGAAATTGAAGTCGTTGGTGGAGAAACTTACCCGATTAAACCGGGTACGTTATACATCCTTGATAAACACGATGAGCACTACTTGAGAGCTTATAAGAATAAAGAAATGGTAATGGCGTGCGTATTCAACCCACCAATTACCGGCGCTGAAGTGCACGATGAAAACGGTGTTTATCCTCTCGTTGACTAAAAGATAGAGGTGGGGTGCTTGTCGCCCCACGATCAACTATCTCTTCTTTTTTCTTTTAAAGTTACCAATCAAAAAAGGCTTATCATGACATTTACCGTAGAAAAAATCGGCGGTACATCAATGACAGCATTTGATGCTGTTCTCGACAACATTATTCTTCGTCCTAAATCGCCATACAATCGTATCTTTGTCGTCTCTGCATACGGCGGTATGACCGACGCGCTACTCGAATGTAAAAAAACCAGTAAGCCAGGTGTTTATCAGCTTATCGCGAAACGTGATGACAAATGGGAAGAAGCGTTAGCATACGTTGAAAGCCGTATGCTGCTCACAAATGAAAATATTTTCGCGGACCCAATGAATCGTATCCGTGCAGATAAATTCATTCGCTCACGTATTGCTGAAGCGAAAAATTGTATTGCGAACATTTTAGAAACTTGTCAGTACGGTCAGTTTTCGCTACGTCAGTATTTGCCTCAAATTCGAGAGTTTCTGTCGTCTATCGGTGAGGCGCACAGTGCTTACAACACGGCACTGAAACTAAAAAATATGGGTATTAACGCTAAGTTCGTTGACCTGTCCGGTTGGGACAATCAAGCGCCAAGAAGCCTTGATGAATCGATCAGTGATGCGTTTGCTGATATCGATGTGTCAAAAGAACTGCCAATCGTTACAGGTTATGCTTACTGTAAGGAAGGCCTAATGCACACTTATGACCGAGGTTATAGTGAAATGACATTTAGCCGAATTGCAGCGATAACAAAAGCGGATTTAGCGGTAATTCACAAAGAATATCACTTGAGCTCTGCAGACCCGCGTGTTGTTGGTCCTGAAAAAGTTTTGCCAATTGGTAGTACAAATTATGATGTAGCAGACCAACTTGCTAACCTTGGCATGGAAGCGATTCACCCAAATGCAGCCGCAGGTTTACGTGAGAGTGGTATTGAGCTACAGATTAAAAATACATTTGAACCTGAACACGAAGGCACTTTGATCTCTTCAAGCTACCGCCCAGAAGAAGACAAAGTCGAAATTATCGCAGGTAAAGAAAAGGTGTTCGCACTGCATTTGTTTGATCAAGCGATGGTGGGAAAAGCCGATAACGTTAGCTACGAATTAATGGAAATTATCTCTGATGCTCGCGTAAGTTTAGTTGGTAAAGAGATGAACGCGAACTCTATTACTTACTATCTAGGTGGCAGTACTGATAGCTTGAACAAAGTATTGTATAAAGCTGAAAAACGCTATCCGAATGCGTCGATTAAAGGCCGTATGGTCGCGCTGATTTCAGCCATCGGTTCTCAAATTGACACTAACAAGACACTGGCGAAAGGTGTACTTTCTTTGATGAACAATGGCGTAACGCCAGTTGCACTTCATTCATCAATGAGAAATGTAAACGTTCAGTTCGTAGTGGGTGATAAAGAATATCAGCGTGCAATTTGTGCGTTGCATGATGAATTCTTTCAGAGCAATAGTTTAACTAAATCGGTTAACGTAGCTTAGTTTATTCACGGTTAAAATACAAAGGAGAGCAGGTTTGCTCTCCTTTTTTTTTGTTTTTCTGTGTTCTCAATATGGGCCCGTTTTGCATGGAGTAAACTACCGAGCTAGGTGTGTCCGTAGAGATACAGATAAGCCAGCAGAACTCTGCTGGCTCAGTAACGCAATCTAGAGTGATTAATTAAATTACTTAACTTTATTCACTTCTTGTTTAAGCATTTCTAACTGCTGCATCTTTTCTTGCATCTGCAAAGAGTCGTAATTTAAAGAAGCAGGGTTCATAGTTGTACCGCGTTGCATTGGGTATTCAGGTAACGTTTTAAAGAAGTCGCCAACAACGTCTTGAATTGGTACAAACAACCACATGTTGTCTGCCATCCAACGTAGGTACATTTGTGACTCGCTAGGACCTTTTTCAAATGGGTCAGCGCGTAAGTGATTGATTTTAGGCCAGTTTGGCACAGATCGTACGGCGTCGCTTAGGTTTCCTTCTAGAGTTGCAAAGTGAAGTTTCCAGTCATTCCAGCGTACTGCGTTTAGTTCACCATTTGAGGTGAAGTAGAGCAGAGACTCACGTGGTCCTTTGTCTTCTTTGCCCTCGAAGTATGGCATGAAGTTGTAGCCGTCTATATGGACACGCCAGTCTTTACCATTTGCTTTGTAACCTTCAGCAAGCTTTTCTTTCACGTCAGGAACGCCAGCTGCCGCCAACAATGTTGGCAACCAGTCTTGATGAGCCATCATTTCGTTGATTTTCGTTCCTGGCTTAATGACACCAGGCCAACGCACAAGTTGAGGCACACGCATACCGCCTTCCCAAGTCGTGCCTTTCTCACCGTGGAATGGGGTCGCGCCCCCATCAGGCCAAGTCATGGTTTCTGCGCCGTTATCAGTTGTATAAATAACGATAGTGTTGTCAGCAACGCCTAACTCATCGAGTTTGTCGAGCAATACGCCGACTTGATCGTCATGCTCTAACATGCCATCAGCGTAAATGCTAACACCGGATTTGCCTCGATACTTCTCTTGTAATCGGGTCCAAACGTGCATGCGCGTAGAGTTATGCCAGATGAAGAAAGGCTTATCTTCTTTAACAGCTTTCTCCATAAACGATAAAGTGCTTTCGAGGAACTCTTCGTCCGCGTGTTCCATGCGTTTACGCGTCATTGGGCCAGTATCTTCAATCTTACCGTCGGCATAAGATTTAATTACACCACGAGGACCATAGTTTTTACGGAATTCTGGGTCTTTAGGGTAATAGTAGGTTTCGGGCTCTTCTTCTGCATTAAGATGGTACAAGTTACCAAAGAATTCATCAAAACCATGATTGGTAGGTAGGTGCTTATCTTGATCGCCCAAGTGGTTTTTACCGAACTGAGCTGTCATATAACCTTGGTCTTTTAGTAAGTCAGCAATAGTTGGTGCCCAATCTGGAATCCCATGGTCGGAACCCGGCATACCAATCGTCAGCAAGCCAGTGCGAAATGGTTCTTCGCCAGTAATGAATGCTACTCGACCCGCAGTACAAGATTGTTGGCCGTAATGGTCTGTAAACAAAGCACCTTCGTTCGCGATACGATCGATGTTAGGGGTTTTGTAACGCATCATACCTTGGTTATATGCGCTGATGTTCCAGTAACCGACATCGTCACCGAAAATTGCAAGTATGTTGGGTTTGTCTGCCGCCATCGCTGCGCTGGACGTTGCTAACAGCCCGACGCCTACTGCGATTTTTCTCAATTGGTTTGCCATAAAAAACTCCAGGTGGTTGAGAGTAACGAGAAGCACAAGTAAACCTTATGCTTAGGTGCTGCATAAGTTAATGATGTGTATAGAAAAATCCTCTTATACTCTTTATAACCATAAGTTATTGAGGGTATTTAACTATTTGTTTCTAAATAAAAATACTTGTCATTCTGATGATTTGGGGAGGTTTTAAAAATAGAGATGGGTCACTAATGAACACCATTGCCGATTGCTGGTGAGACGAATAAAGTTTCAGCAAAAACACCGAGATACTCCCTAATCGGGGGACGAAGAATGGAGCACTCATTTTGAAAGCCTCTCACTTCTAATTATTTGTATAACCAATGGGTTAGCGACTATATTGATTCAAGTTGCACCATCTAAATACTAAGGATAGTTATGAGTCAGTGGGTAGGTCGGTTTCGGTGTTTATTTCTGGGTATCGTCATGGTGAGTGGTTCGTTTTTTCCCCAGGCATCAGTGATAGAGAGTCCCCAAAATACCACGAAGCTTGGGTTGGAATATGTCGGCACGCAAACGTGCGCGGAATGTCACCAACAAGAGGTGGAGGCTTGGAAGGGCTCTCATCACGATATGGCAATGAAACATGCAAACTCAGAATCTGTTCAAGGTGATTTTGATAACCGCACAGTGACGCATGATGGTCAACCCAACCGTTTTTTTAGACAAGGCGAGGAATATTGGGTCAATATTCAAGGCCCTTATGGTCAATGGCACGATTATAAAATTAGCTACACATTTGGCTGGGAACCGTTACAGCAATATATGGTGGAGTTTGAAGATGGTCGTGTACAGCTCATTCCTTTTGCGTGGGATTCAAGGACGAAATCGGAAGGTGGTCAGCGCTGGTTTCACCTTTATCCAGAGACAACAACGACAGATGAGTTTTACTGGACTAACACTGGGCAAAATTGGAATTTCATGTGTGCAGACTGTCATTCGACCAATGTAAAGAAGAACTATGACGCAATCAAAAATACCTACAACACGTCTTGGTCCGAGATCAATGTTGGTTGTGAAGCGTGTCATGGCCCTGCAAGTGGACACATCGAGTTGGCGAAAAAGTCCGCATCTACAGGAGGCTCTTTCGATACAGATAGTCACTATGGTTTTGACCGAAATTTATCTAAAGCGGTAACCGATTGGGTATTTGAGAAGGGCCACAGAACGTTACAACCAAAAGCAATCGCAGAAACAAATCAAGTTCAGACGTGCGCACAATGTCACAGCCGTCGAACGCAGTTAAATGAGACTGGTGATCACATTCAAGGCTCATTTTTCGATAAATATCGGTTAAGCCTGATTACTCCAGAACTCTACTACCACGATGGCCAAATTTACGATGAAGACTATGTTTATGGTTCATTTCTTCAGTCTGAAATGGCTGAAAAAGGCGTAACATGCACCAATTGCCACGATCCTCATTCGGCAAAGCTAAACATCCCAGAAGAGGCGGTATGTTCACAATGTCATATTGCGTCAGAATACACCCCAGAAAACCACACCTTCCATGACGCGGGATCCAAAGCGTCACAATGTACGACTTGTCACATGCCAGAAACGACTTATATGCAAGTCGATCCTCGTAGAGACCACAGTTGGCACGTACCTAGACCTGACTTGAGTAAACACATCGACACGCCTAATGTATGTACGTCTTGTCATGAGGATAAGAATAACCAGTGGGCGGATGCGCAGATAGCCGAATGGTTTCCTCACTCTCAATACCGCAATCAACAACACTTTGCTGTCGCGTTTTATGCCGATGCAATTGGGCACAAAGGGGCGGCGAATGCTCTGGCTTATTCTGCTCAGGATTCATCATTAAAAGACATCATACGAGCTTCTGCATTAGAGCGAATGGGCGGTAATACTGACCAAAATACGACAGTTTCGCTCGCAAGGGCCGTTAAAAATGAGAATGAAATGATTCGGCTCGGCGCAGTCGCGGGCTCGTCTGGTTATGAGTTTCATGATCGATGGCGAATTTTAGAACCACTGCTGGATGATCCCGTACTTTCAGTGAGGGCGGAGGCGGCTTCGGTATTAGTGACCAGCTATGCGCAAATGACGCCGTTACAAAAAGATAGGATTCAACCACCGCTTGAAGAGTACATGGACATTCAAAAGTTTAACGCCGATCGTGGTTTCGGCAGAACCAATTTGGCAAATGTATACCGCAGCTTAGGCGAAATCGATAAGGCAATTGCGTTATACCAAGAAGCGATAAGTATCGAGCCTTATTTCGAAAATAGTTATGTGAATTTATCGGACCTGTATCGACGCCTTGGGAAAGAAAAAGCTGCGCTCTCGGTGTTACAACAAGGGATGAAAGCTCAGCCTAAATCCAGCTCATTACCTTACAGTGCCGGTCTTTCTTTGTTACGCCAAGGCAAGGAAGATGAGGCCAAAGCTCTACTTAAACATGCCGCAGAATTAGGAAAGACTATCGCTCACTACTGGTATGTTTATGGTCTAGCTTTAGGAAAAAAGTGACGTTCTGGAAGCCAGTAAGGCATTGCAGACTGCGTTTAAAGTCGGTGGGAACCCTCAACATTTATATGCTCAATGCGAAGTTCTAGCGAGGAATCATAAAAACGGCGCTGTCGCTTTTGCTTTCGATAGGTGTCTAAAAGAGCTGAGTAATTATGCTCCTAAGCAGGCTATTGATCAGCTGAAAGCATCTATTGCGAATCTGTAGAGATTAAACACCAATAGTAAAAAGTGGAGCCTTTATCGCGCCACTTTCTCTACTTCGTTTAGTCTACGTCTTTCGCTAGTCTAAGGCCCATGTCAGACATAATGACGGATTGGCTGGCAAAATCGCGGCGATAGTTTTCAGATTCGTCTGCGTCATAAGCAAAGCTGCCGCCACGTACAGACTTGTGTGCAAGGCTTTCTTTTTCCTCTTTTGCGTTTACCGGATTATCACTGGGCGCTGTTTTGTAATAACCTTCGTCAAAAGCATCAATCACAAACTCGCCTACGTTACCTGTCATGTCGTACAACCCGAGCTCGTTTGGTTGCTTTTGACCTACCTTATGAGCCTTATTGTGCGAGTTATTCGCATACCAAGCCACATCGTCAATATTGTTTGATCCAGAAAAAGTGAAGCCTTTGCTTAAAATTCCGCCTTTAGCGGCAAACTCCCATTCAGCTTCTGTTGGTAGACGGTAATGCTCTCCCGTTTTTTCATTCAATTTCTTAATGAAATAATTGGCTTGTTGCCAACTAATATTATTGACGGGTGTATTTGGATCTCGAAAGTAGCTCAGAGAGGAGCCAGTGACAGCTTCAAAGACCGATTGAGTTACCTCGAATTTTGACAAATAGAATCCATCAACGTTAACAGTGCGAGCTGGGCGCTCTGACTTTTTGGCTGATGGATTATCTGCGCCCATCGTAAACTGCCCACCTTCGACAAGAACCATATCTTGATCGATTTTCTGAGCGAGAGAGTGTGGTGGGGTTGTTGCACACCCATTAATTATCAGCGTGACCGACATGGTTGAGACAAAGGAAATAATCTTACTTTTGGGATGCTTCATTCGGCGACTCCGTCAACGACTTTGGTCAGAAAGTCTAGCAAGCAAAACCATAACAAACGGTTATACACACTATAACAAGCGCCGAGAATAATTGAACATTATCATCACCCTAGGCGATTAACTCGATGATTAGGTTTGACATCATTGGGGACAGGTTAGCAACTAAGAAGGTGATGAATGCACATAACTCAAGGGCCGCAGTTCAACGGAAAAGCATCTAAGCGTTTACATGTGATGGCAAAGCCCATTGGTGCTGCTTGCAACATCGATTGCACTTATTGTTATTACTTAAGCAAACAAGATTTGTTGGAATATAAGCAAGGGTGCTCGCCAATAATGGATGACGAAACCTTAGAGAGCTATATCCGCCAATACATAGAAGGGCAGAACACACCTGAAATTATCTTCTCTTGGCAAGGTGGAGAGCCGACCATGCTGGGGTTGGATTACTTCAAAAGAATTGTTGAACTACAAGATCAATACCGCCCTCATGGTATTACGATCTCTAATGATCTTCAGACTAATGGCACGCTTCTTAATGATGAGTGGTGCGAGTTTCTAAAAGCGAACCACTTTCTTGTCGGTTTAAGCATCGATGGCCCTGAGATGATGCACAACGCTTACCGAACAAATCGAGCGGGAAGAGGCACATTTAAACAAGTGATGAACGCCGTTGATCTATTACATAAGCATGAAGTGAAGTTTGCAACGCTTACGTGCGTGAACAACTTGACCAGCCGAAACCCATTGGAAGTGTATCGCTTCTTACGAGATGAAGTACGTTCCCCTCAAATGCAGTTTATTCCGATTGTTGAGCAGAAAACTTTCAGAACAACAGCGCCACAAACTTGGAAGCCCAATGAGCAACTAATGCAAGGTGATAAACGTCTGATTCCCGGCCACAAGGATTCAGTTGTCGAGCCATTTTGTGTGGCGGATGAAGCATGGGGTAACTTCCTTATCGCGATATTCAATGAGTGGGTCGTGCATGATATTGGTAACGTTTTTGTACAGTATTTTGAAGCAAGTTTGGAAACATGGATGGGAAGCAAAAACCCACTATGCACGCTAGGTGAAATCTGTGGCAAAGGTTTAGCAATGGAACCAAACGGTGATGTCTTTGCGTGTGACCACTATGTTTACCCGGAATACAAGATCGGAAATATTCACCGCGAAAAACTCGATACTCTCGCTTATAGCCCTGACCAGCAGAAATTCGGGTTTGCTAAAAGTCGTACACTGCCTCAGCAGTGTGTTAATTGCGATTATCAGTTTGCATGCTTTGGAGAATGCCCTAAAAACCGCTTTATTCGCACCAGAGAAGGTGAGCCCGGCCTTAACTATCTATGTGCAGGTTGGAAGAAGTTTTTTGCGCATGCCGATAAATCAATGGCGTACATTTTACGAGCGATGGGCAACCCTGTGGTACACGGCAAATACAGTGATAAGGCTTTGCACCTGAAAGCGTCTAATCAACCTGTTTTTGACACTAAGTTCTAAGATTCAACTGGTCCAGTTTTATAAAAGTAAGGTCTCATCAATGCAAAAGATAACGTGTTTTACGAAGTCACTTTTAACTTTCACGCTGAGTGTAGCGTTAAGCCAAGGCGCTTGGGCTCAAGATAAACCTCCGCTCAATTCAGATAGAGTTTCACCCGTTGAGGTAGCATCTCAAGAAGAACCAATGACGCTAGTACAGCAAGTCGAAAAGTTGTCTTATGATGCACAAAACAAGAAGTTGTCTTCAGAAAAGCGTATTGATGCTTTACGTGAACTGGCCAACTACCCCAGCCAAAACGCTTTGGTTGCCGTCGCTCGTGGTTTGAAAGATGCAGATGCTGGAATTCGTGAAGCAGCAATTGTAGGAGCTCAACCCTATATGATAGATCATCGCTGGCGTCTGGTTTCCCCGTTGCTAAGTGATGACGATGCAATGGTTCGAATTACCGCAGCGATAAACTTGGTTCGAGATTACGCCAGTTTAAGTTCGGAGCAGCAACAGTCACTTGAAGGCGTGGTGACTGATTTAACATCCTACTTGTCGCAGAAAACTGACAACGTTTCTAGATTACTCCTTGCCGATGTATATCGTTGGCATCGAGAGTGGGACAAAGCGGCATTGATTTATCCAGAGCTAACCAAGCTGATGCCAAGTAACCCCCAAGTCTGGTTAAGCTATGCGGACAATTTTCGAGCGCAACAAAAAGATCGACAAGCTATCCAAGTACTTGATGAAGCAATCACACTTTTTCCTGATAACGCTGCTTTGCATTACTCGAAGTCATTGGCGCTAGTAAGACTTGGTGAGAAGCATGATGCCGCTAGCGAAATTGAAAAGGCCGCTAACATGGCGAAGAACAACAGTTATTTTTGGTACTTAAATGGTGTTCTGCAAGAAGAGTTAGATCTTAAAAAATCTGTGCACGCTTTTGAAAAAGCTTATTTGATCTCTGGCGCGCCGGAGCAGCTTTACGCAGTGTGTGATATCTACATTCGGTACGATAACCCCAAGTCTGAACAGTGTTTAGCGGAACTTAAGAAAGTGGCTCCGGATTATGTGATTGATGAGCTTAATCAGAAAAAGGGACGTCAAAGTACTTCAGAGCAGGTTGACGCCAGCGAACTCAACACTTTATCAGTAAGCTTCTTTAACTAAAGCGTGTTTCTAGTTACAGGGTCACTTTTTGGTGTCGTTACATATGTTGCTCTGAATTGCGCTTGTTAATCGTGAACTATACTTTCATTTGGATTTGCATCCCGTACCTCAATATAAGGAATTAAAATGGCTATAAAGTTAAAGGTGATTGTCCTTGCGACAAGTTTTGCTCTGTCTAGCTATGGCATTGCTGCTGATGTGCAAGATCCTCTGCCGTCATGGAACAACACCGGTGCGAAGCAAGCTATTATGGCGTTTGTTACTAAAACGACGACTCAAGGCTCGGACGCTTATATTCCTGAAAGCCAAAGGATCGCTACGTTTGATAATGACGGGACGCTGTGGGCAGAAAAACCCGTTTATCTACAGCTGTTTTTTGCGATCGATAAAGTGAAAGAGATGGCCTCTGAGCATCCTGATTGGAAAACAACAGAACCTTTTGCTTCGGCAATAAAAGGTGACTTGGGAGGGGGTTGGCAAGCAAGGCCTTGAAGGTGTGATGCAGCTTGTTATGGCGACTCACTCTGGAATGTCGACTGATCAGTTCCATCAAGAAGTGAAGGAGTGGATGAAAACGGCCGTTCATCCTACGACGGGAAAGCCATACACTGAAATGGTTTATCAACCGATGCTTGAGTTACTCGACTACTTGAGAGCAAATGACTACCAGACCTATATAATTTCTGGAGGTGGCATTGATTTCATGCGTGTTTGGGCACCAGAAGTGTACGGGATCCCAACGCAAAATATCGTTGGGACGACATTAAAAGCGGAGTATCAGGTCGTTGATGGAAAGCCAACGATTCAACGCTTGCCAGAAATTGATTTTGTGAATGATAAAGCGGTGAAGCCTGTCACGATCCAGAACTTCATTGGTAAGCGCCCGGTGATGGCATTTGGTAATTCTGACGGTGACTTACAAATGCTAGAGTGGACTAAAGCGGGGGCTGGCCCACGATTTTCAGCGGTTATCCATCACACGGATGACAAGCGTGAATGGGCGTATGATAAAGACTCTCACGTGGGGAAATTAGACAAATCATTTAAAGTGGGTGAAGAGCAAGGTTGGCTGTTTGTCGATATGAAACAAGATTGGAATCAAGTTTTTAAAGAAGCGATGAAAAAATAGCGACCCAGCCAACGCAAACATTACACCAAAAATTTTTTGATAGGGGGTGATGAGCAAAACGCTCTTCATCTCCTCAACTTAACAATTCTGTTTGGTATCAGCATAAGCAAATATTGCGTGCGTCCGTATTGGTTATTTGATTGCTGTGTGGCATCATTGCTTAAAACCACTTAAGTGAATTTAAGTAATGACGCAAGAAGAGCGATTGATAGAGCTCAGAGCAAAGCTAGAGCTACAAAACAAAATAACGTTATCGGAAGTTTGCGAGTATTTTGGCATCTCGCGAGATTCAGCGCGTCGAGATTTAGTTAAGTTGAGCCAACTACCGGGATTACAAAGAATCCGAGGTGGCGTCATGCTTGCCCCGATATCTTCCTCTACAGAGGCGTACTCCAGTCGAGCAATTAGCGACACTAAACATCGCCTCGCTCAAGCGTCCGCTAAGCTTGTGGATGAGCGTGACCACCTTGTTATTGATACCAGTACTATCTTATCTCTGCTCCCACTTTACGTAGAAAAAGCACGCTGTGAAGAAGATAAGCTCAACGTGGTCACCAACAGTATTGACGTACTAATCGCTGCTGAAAAAAGTGAATCAATGGACGTCCATTTCTTAGGTGGACACTTTGACCCCTACGCCAGAGCGATCTTGGGTGCACAAGCAGAACAGCAAATGAAGCAATATCATGTGAATAAGGCGTTTATTGGTGTGTGCGCGTTGTCATCCCGAGGGTTGACGACAAATAATGAGCTAGAAGCAACCATGAAACAAACCATGATAGAGCAAGCTCAACAAGTCATTGTCGTTTGTGAATCCCGCAAAATTGGAAGCGACAATTTTCACAATGTATGTGATTTGTCAAAGATCGACATCGTTATTACCGATCATGCTCCTCAATCAGATTTTCAACAACTTCTCGACCACAATGATATTGAATGTATTGTTGTTTCACCGAAATAAGGAATCTTAGTATGGCTTACGATCCCGTAAAGACCGCCGTGATTGGTTACGGATATTCAGCAAAAACTTTCCACTTACCCTTCATTAAAGCACTGCCAAACTTAACGTTGAGCGCAATAAGTTCTCGTCAACAGGAAGCGGTCCAAAATGATTGGCCAGATGCTCAGTGGTTTGCTGATGCCAATACTTTACTCGATGACAGTGACTCTGAGCTTGTGATCATCACTGCGCCAAATGACGTGCACTACGAGCTCGCAAAGCGCGCGTTGAACAATGGGAAACATGTCATTGTCGAAAAACCGTTTGTAACGCGCATAGAAGATGGGAATGAGTTGATCGCCTTAGCAGAAGAAAAAGGATTGGTTCTGAGCGTTTTTCATAATAGGCGTTGGGATGGCGACTTTCTTACCGTTAAATCGCTTATCGAACAAGGTAAGTTAGGTGATGTGAGGCTGTTTGAGTCGCACTTTGATCGCTACCGTCCTGAAGTTCGTCAACGCTGGCGAGAGCAGGCTCAAGATGGCGGTGGTATTTTATTCGATCTTGCTCCCCATCTTCTCGATCAGGCCTTGGTGTTATTTGGTTTGCCAGATGCGATAGACGCACAGTGTCGAATGATGCGTCCGGGCGCGACGACGATTGATTACTACAACTTAGTGCTTCATTACCCAGATCATATTGTGCATTTACATTCAAACTTATACAGCCCAGAACCAAACCTGCGTTATAAAGTATTGGGTACTGAGGCTAAATATGAAAAATACGGATTAGATCCTCAAGAAGGTTACTTAAAAGAAGGCCGATTACCGGAGAACGATGCTTGGTCAGAAGAGGACGAGGCGTTATACGGTGTCCGCTACGACGAAGGTGGTGCGCAAACCATCAAAACGGAGAGAGGTGCGTATCAAGCTTATTTTGTTGGTGTAGCAAATGCCATTCGTTTGGGTACTGATAACCCGGTTCCTGCCGTTCAAGCAGTACAGAATATCGCTCTGATTGAGATGGCATTGGAAAGCAGTAAAACGGGTAAAACGATTCATGTGAAATCATGAGCTTAACGCTTGAGCTCGTCGCTCAACAAGAGCATGAGCTTCAATTGAAAGAGTTTAACCACCAAGTTGCGTGGTCTATTGGTTTAGCTTTAAAAGAAGCGGCGGAAGCCTGTGACGCGGCTGTGGCTATTGAGGTCTACGGTTTTGGACAAACGCTATTTCAATACGCGATGACAGGAACGTGCGCTGACCATTTGGATTGGGTTCGTAGAAAGCGAAACTCAGTATTGAGATATGGTCACAGCTCTTACTACCTCTCGCTGTACAATAAGCAAAAGCAGCGTGATTTTGAAAATCAGCCACATCTCGATGCGCGTGAGTATTGTGCTCATGGTGGCGCGTTCCCAATTCGAATCATGGGTTCTGGTTTAATTGGGGTTGTGACGGTATCGGGTTTACCGCAGTTAGATGATCATCAGCTTGTTGTCGATGTATTAAAGACAATGGTAATGACCAGCACAGAGCTTGCTTAAAGTTGTGCGATATTACAGTGGCACGGCATTTATTTTGTGTCACTGAATTCTCTTATTAGCTCATTTTACGTCCTATTATGTGAGAAAATATTTAATATTGCTCCCAACTTCCTACCTGAAAATTAAATCGATTTCATATAACCTATACGCTCATTCATACAAAAAGCCATCGAAGCTGGCAGTTGGCAAATGTCCTTTAGAAGAAAAGAAAAACTTAATCTTAGAAACCTTATTGTAATCTTGTGTGTTTTCAGTGTGCTTGTCACTTTGTTCAATGCGTTTTATTCGATCTATCGAGTGCAACGAGATCTCATCATCAATAACACGTTAGAGTCCAACCGCGTTTATGCGCAAAAAATGTCAGAAATGACGGACTCTTTCATAGAAAGCTCAATGTCGCAGCTAAAATACAGTGCGAACTTGCTAAAAGATAAGATGCACGATGCTCAGTTTCTTGACGAAGAGGCGGAGAGGCTGAGAAAGCAAACCAAATCATTCAACTCTGTGGTTATCGTTAATGCGAAAGGCGTCATTATTTCTGTATCACCAGAGACACTTCAGGTGAAAGGTGTAAAGCTCGTTGGTGAAAGAAAACGTCAATCTTTAAATGCTCAAGCGCCCGTTGTCACTGAGCCATTCATCTCACCCGCAGGTAATTATCTGTTAACGATCTCATACCCTATATTTTCTCAGTCCAATGAATATTTAGGCTATATCGGCGGTACTATTTATTTAGAGAAGGACAATATTCTTGCTGAATTACTTAGCCAGCATGCTTACAAAGATGGCTCTTTCCTTTACGTTGTGGACGAAAGCAACACGCTGATCTACCACCCAGATAAATCGCGGGTTGGTGAAGTGATCAACGATAATATGGCAATTAACGCCGTGATAATGGGTCAGCGTGGTAACAAAGAAATTGTGAACTCTCGCGGTGTTGAAATGCTAGCAGGGTATGCACCAGTTGAATCATCAGGGTGGGGAATTGTCGCTCAGCGCCCGAAATCAATGACGTTAATGGTGCTAGATGAGCAGATGTGGAGTGTATTTTTCAAATCGATTCCAATTGGTTTATTAACTCTGCTGTTGATCTGGTTCTTCTCTCTACTTATTTCAAGACCATTATGGCAACTGGCTGGCGCTGTTCGGGGAGTGGAAGAACACTCTTCATCCATCGATGATTTGAAGCTGGTTAAGTCTTGGTATTTTGAGGCTTCACATTTGAAGCTCAGTTTCCTCAAAGCGTTTGGTATCGTTTCAAAAACCATTGATAAGCTGCAACTGGATACGCTAACAGACGCGATGACTGGGTTGTTAAATCGACGCGGCTTAGACAAAGTTCTAGGCTTGTTTAAGCAAGAAAACACCGCTTTTTCTATTTTAGCTTTGGATATTGATCATTTTAAGAGCGTCAATGATAACTATGGTCATGATGTGGGTGACAATCTACTCAAAGAATTCGCTCAGTTGATGAAAGATCAAGCCCGAGCGAATGATCATCTTTGCCGTTCCGGTGGGGAAGAGTTCATGATGTTCCTTGAAGCGACGGATGTTCATCACGCGGTTGATGTCGCAGAGCGGATTAGGCATAACGTAGAAAAACACGATTTCCTGGTCGTTGGTAAGGTAACGGTATCACTTGGAGTTTCTCACTGGAAAGGCAACGATATGCCAATTGAAGCGGTAATGAAAGACGCGGACAACGCTCTGTATAAAGCAAAGCGCAACGGAAGAAACAGAACCGAGTTAGGTGAAGACGCACAATAGGTATAGTGCTATGCACTGAACGTAAAACGCGCCAGTTACCAAGCTTTTGTTTTACTCGTTGGCGTAGCCGCTACCAATTGCTCTAAATGGCAAGTCGAGTTCTAACTCTGGAATTTGCTTGCCCACCCAAGCCGGGAATGTATTGCTATTTGGTCCTGGAAACAACGTGTATTCTTCAGCCCAAGGGTATTGGTTGATAACGCTTTGTATTTTTGGGATAAGTTTATCGGCTTTTTCACCTTGTATTGAGAGTATTTTTTCTGGCTTCGCACCGTACCAGTAGCGATCTGGTGTGCCCGTTTGGTATTGATACAGAGCGGGTTGTCCACGATTCACGCGCCACCCGACCACTTCATACACGGTATATTCGTTCGCATTTTCAGGCTTTATCGCAAACCAAGTGTGCACCGCAAACCAGCCTCGCCAACCAAATGCATCTGCGGCATAAAACTCAATTACGGCATGTTTCACATTGGAAGGGTCAGGCGCGATACCGGCAGGTTCTCTGCTTGCGGTACGCCAATCTCCTTGAGTGCATCCACCCATCAAAGCTGCGATTGATATCAAGCCAACTTTTAATAGATGAGTAAAACTGAGAGAGTTTTTCATTGATCGCTCCTAGACCAACCGATGTTGGAAATGCTTTATTGATTTTAGCTATAAAATAGGTGCAAGCCTTATTGTTAAATCTTCCCTTCGTTAAAAAGAAGGGAAGGCTAGCGCCACAATATCGGATCATACGTAATAATGAGGTAAGCAGATTTGTAACATGTGGCATAGACAATATTGTCTCTCTCTATTAACTTGCTTAGTTGCGTATGAAAAAGTAAGAGCTTGTACGTATATTGCTTACACTATTTAGTAATTTAAAATTAAATAAAAACAATTGCTTGGGTGTTATTGGGGGCGATTAAATAGGCTGGTTTATCCTCAACTGCATTGTGATTCCCCCATTTTTAGCGGAATTTCATCGTACATCCTTTTACTGTATTTAGAGACTTGCGTACACCTGTGGCACAATGGGCGATTATTGAGAGTGCTGTTTGGTAATGCAAATGGCAGAAAAATAACTAGAAATTGAATAACCAATGTTTAAATCAAAAAGTATACTTGCATTATGCACCTTCGCATTTGGCTGTTTTGCCAATCAAGATAGTGAACCAACGTCCGTTGTACTTAACTATGGTGACTCTTCACTCAGCGCTGATATTCAAGCAAATCGAAAATTTCATGTGGTCCAAGATAATGAAAGTGAACATGTGGAGTTTTCTGGAGGAGTCACGAAGGAATATTCCGATTACATTGTGAATATACATATCATCAGAAAAAGCAAAATACGCAGATCAAGTCGAGAGCTAAATACCACCGTATTGATGAACAGCGATCAGCTTGAAAAGCCTTTAGTGGTTGGTATTGAAAATGATGAATTCACCAGTATTACTTTGCGTTAATACTTGGTATTTATCGAATAGGAATGGTTGAACCGATGCTCTCAATACGTCGCTATCGCACAGAGGATGCTCCAATATTGTGGACACTTTTTTACCACACTGTACGAGTCATTAATCGTCGCGATTATACCGAATCACAAGTTTCAGCTTGGGCCCCATCAGATTTTGACCTCAACTCATGGCAACGCACAATGGATGCTATTCAACCCTATATTGCGGAAATAGAAGGGCAGGTCGTTGGCTATTGTGATTTGCAAAGTGACGGCTTGATTGACCATTTCTTTTGTCACCATGAATATCAAGGCCAAGGTATTGGTCGTGATTTGATGTCTTTTCTATTTTCACAGGCGAAAGTACAGGGGATAGAGCGACTGTACTCTGAGGTGAGTATCACTGCACGACCTTTCTACGAGAAAATGGGGTTCACAGTTAAGGTTCAGCAACGTGCTGAAGTTAGGGGAGAAACCTTAACTAACTTTATGATGGAAAAGTATATTTCACTGAAATCGTGAGCATTTAGTGAGCTTGAACACAGATATAAAATGTTTTCCAATGTGAAAACAAGTTCATTGATCTCGCACCAAAGTTTTGTTTGAAAACAGTGTGCATAATCTTCTCTGGAACAAGCCATTACTGCATTTTTCGTCTCTGAAGGCTTAGTCAGAGCCTAAAAGCCTCGGTATTGCGGTGGGTAATGGCGTTCCAAACGCCAAACGTGTCTGGCTAACCATCTCAGGAAGAGAAGTAGTACTATGCGCCCTTATCTCAAATACATTATTCCAACATTGATACCATTGCTTATTTGGTTAATGCCCCTCTCTGCATTCCCATTTGATGGCATTACTATCGTCCAGCAGAGAGTGATCGCAATCTTCTTGCTTGCTGCACTCTGCTGGGTGTTTGAACCTATTCCAATCTACGCGACTTCGGTCGTTATCATTGTGCTCGAATTATTGCTTGTTTCGAATAAGAGCATCGTGCTTTTTCGCTTGCAAGAAGGGCAGCCACATTTTGGTGAGCTGTTGCAATATAACGAGATAATGGCGACTTTCGCTAGCCCGATTATTATGCTGTTCCTCGGCGGGTTCTTCTTAGCTATGGCGGCGACAAAGTACAGGCTGGATGTCAACTTAGCGCGCGTGTTGCTAAAACCATTTGGGCAAAACCCAAAGTTCGTTATGTTGGGTTTGATGTTGATCACCGCTGTCTTTTCCATGTTTATGTCAAACACCGCAACAACAGCGATGATGTTGTCGATTCTAACCCCTGTGATTGCGGTATTTGGGCCTAAAGATCCCGGTCGAATTGCGTTTGCCTTGTGTATTCCTGTTGCCGCCAACATTGGTGGTATTGGTACACCAATCGGCACGCCCCCGAATGCTATCGCGCTGAAATATTTGGTTGGTGACAACTTAATTACGTTTGGTGAATGGATGGTATTTGGCGTGCCATTCGTCATTGTGATGATGGCGCTAGCGTGGTTTCTGATTGGCTTTTTATATAAAGCCGAGCAAACCACCATCGATCTGAATATTAAGAGCAAGTTTTTGAAAACACCAAAAGCGATGATTGTCTATGTCACCTTCGCAGGTACGATTATTCTCTGGTTGATGGGTTCAGCACATGGAATGAACTCTTACACAGTGGCATTAATTCCGGTCGCGGTATTCTCATTGACGGGCATTATCAACAAGGAAGATTTGAAGAAAATTTCTTGGGACGTGCTTTGGTTGGTGTCAGGTGGTATCGCTCTGGGTCTTGCTCTGGATAAAACAGGGCTTGCGAAGCTGGTGGTACACAGTATTCCGTTTGATCAGTTCTCGCCATATGTGGTCTTGTTTGGTGCGGCGTTCTTGTGCTTGTTAATGGCAAACTTTATGTCGCATACGGCCACTGCAAACTTACTTATGCCGATTATGGCTGCGCTAGGTACCTCGATGACTTCGTTAACGCCATTGGGTGGAGAAGTGACGCTGATCTTAGTCGTGACATTTGCTGCTTCACTCGGTATGTCGTTACCAATCAGTACGCCACCAAACGCGTTAGCTCATGCTACTGGGCATGTCGAAAGCAGCCAAATGGCTCGTATCGGTGCAGTGCTGGGCGTGATTGGTGTATTACTTAGTTTTGTTATGGTTTGGATTTTACATACCGTTGGGCATATTGGGTAACCCATGTACGAAACGAAACTAGATGCGTTAGTACAACGCTATTTTAACCATCTTGAACGCCGATTAACGGTCCTATCCGGATCGGTACTGATCGAGCAAGCTGGCTACAACGATCGGTTGTACTACGTGCTTTCAGGAGAGTTGGCTGGCTATTATGCGGAAGACGACAAGAAGCCAATTCAGGTATTTTCTGCGTCTCAAGGTGCGTTTATTGGCGTACATAGTTTCTTTTCTGGTACATGGACTGCCTCTTCGACAGTGATTGCTCAAACCGACGTTGAACTGGCTTGGATACAGCGTGATACGCCCGCGGTGGAAGAGGCGACATACGGACCATTGACGACACAATTTATGCCTGTGATGGTGAACGAGTTATCTCGGCGTCAACGGCGTGCAATGCAAGAGGCCTTGGCTAAAGAAAAAGCGTTACAAAAGCTGCATACCGCAGAGCAAATGACAACGTTAGGACAGCTTGCCGCGGGTATTGCTCATGAGTTGAACAATGCTATTGGTGTGGTAAGCAGTAAATCTGAGCGACTCGAGTCGGTCATCATGGAATTGCTTGAAGAAGTTCATCCGGAAGCGAGTCAGTTTTTTGATTTTGGTTTGATGCAAGGACAGAAAGTCTCTTCCAGCGAAGCGAGAAAGCGGGGGCGTCACTTCGAAAAATATTACGGTTTACCTAAGGATCTCGCGCGTGATCTCGCTCGCGCCGTTCCAAATAATTTCCTGTCGGAGCATTGGTTAAAAAGACCCGAAGAAGCGATACGTTTCTGGCAAATGGGGCGAGACCTTCATGATTTGCGTATTGCCTCTAAACATACTGTTGGCATTGTACGTTCAGTGAAACAATTGGGGCGTACGGATATCGACTTGGATGAAGCGTTTAATATTAATGACTCAATCAATCGAGCGCTGGCCCTATTGCAAAGTGACTTAAGACGCGTGAGCGTACGTTTTAGCCCAGCGGAGTTGCCGGACTTTGTCGGCTCTCAAACCGAACTCGTCCAAGTTTGGGTCAATATTTTAAAGAATGCGTGTGATGCACTTGGTCAAACCGAAGATCCGGGGATCGAAATACATACTCGAGAGAGTAAGGGGAAAATTTTGGTCACGATTGCTAACAACGGACCAGAAATCGATGAAGCGACACGCAGAAAAATTTTCCGGCCAAACTTCACCACTAAAAAGGGTGGGTTGTCGTTTGGTTTAGGATTAGGGCTGTCGATTGTGAAACGCATTATCGCCGGATATAACGGCTCTATTGTGGTAAAGAGCGACAGTGAAAAAACAATTTTTAGAATCAAGTTACCAGTAGAGGGTGAACATGGAGAAGCTTAATGTAATTTGCGTTGATGACCAACGAGAGGTATTAAGCGCGGTTCTACAAGATTTAGAGCCGTCACATCAGTGGTTGAATATCGAAGACTGCGAATCCGCAGGTGAGGTTCTAGAACTGATGGATGAGCTTGATGCAGAAGGCGAGATGATCGCATTAATAATTTCCGATCATGTCATGCCAGGTAAAACAGGAGTGGAACTACTGACAGAGGTATCACAAGACAGTCGTTTTGTTCGCACACGTAAAGTGCTTCTGACGGGGCAGGCGACGCACACGGATACCATTAATGCGATTAACTCCGCAGGTATTGATCGCTACTTTGAGAAGCCATGGCAAGCGAGCCAATTGATTGAGTGCGTTAGAAACTTGGTGACTCAATATATCTTTGATATGGGCTTAGATTACACTCAATATCACGAACACTTAGATCAGAGTGTTGTTTTTGAGCGCCTACGTTAATCAAGGCTCTCTAAGGTTGTTTTCGTCACGGCCAGTTAGTGTCTGAAATTTACTGTGAGTAGTTCAGCATGCTTAACGTGGCCGTGCGGAATATCGTTAATTCTGGGATTATTTCGCCGAAGAACGGTTTAGCTCAATGAATAGCGACTGGCACTGGCAACAGAGAGTGGTTTAGAGAACCAATAACCTTGCAAATAATCGACGCCCATCTCGGAAAAGAAGTCACACATTTTTGCGTCTTCGATGCCTTCTATCACCACTTCAATATTATTTTCCTGACACATAGTTATAAGAAACTTCAAATACTCTTGAGAAGAGCGATTGGTCAGTGTCTTCCATGCCATCGACTTATCAATTTTGATTTGTGTCATCGGCAAGTCGAAGAAGCTATTTAATGAACTGTAACCAGAGCCAAAGTCATCGAGCGAGAGTGCAAAACCTAACTCCCTGAGCGTGCTTAGGGGGGCAATAGCCGTCTGGTTATTATCCAAAATAAACGTTTCTGTCAGTTCCAAAACAATAGACTCGGGGTCAACGCCTGCTTCATCCGCCATGGCTTTAATTCGCGTAGGGAATTCGCTGTTCATCAACTGAAGTACAGAAACGTTCACGTTAACACGAACTTGGTTTTGGTAACGTTCACGGTAGTTTTTGATGAATTCACACGCTTTGGCAAATACTTGATATCCCAGTTCGACGATCAATCCTTTGTTCTCTGCTACAGGGATAAACTCGTCGGGATAAATTTCGCCAAACTCTTTGCTACGCCAGCGCACTAGTGATTCGAAGCTCACCACTTTTGAGCTTTTGGCGTCAATAATTGGCTGGAACTTAACACTTAATGTCTGTTTTTCTAGCGCACTTTTAAGACCTTGCTCAATAAAGAAGTAGCGATCAACGGCATGCTGCGTCTTCTCACTGTAGACCGCGACGCGGTCTCTATTTTGTTCGCTCGCGTACTGACAAGTTCTTGCCGCTTTACGTAAAATTTCCTCTGCGGAGTGACTAGGGTCAATACAAGGATACAAACCAATGCTAATGTTGCTACCTAGGTATTGGCCTTCTTCAATCACCGCTTCATGGTAGGTTTGTTTTAAACTTTCAGCGTAACTCTGTAGCGCTTCTATTGAGCACTCATCGTGAATCAAAATCGCAAAGTCATCATCATGCACGCGATACACCGAGCTGTTTGGAGAGGGCAAGTGACTGAGAGTTTGTAGCAACTTCTCTACTAACCCATCGACCAGTTCACTGCCATATTGATTCAAGTAAGATTTGATGTCTTCGATCTGAATATAACAAATAGACGCGCAAGAATCGGTGGTACGTACACTGTCCTCGATATCCAGCAAGAGATGGGCGCGGTTAGCCATGCCTGACGCGTTGTCATGAAATGCAACTTGATGGATGTAACTTTCCATCAGCTTACGCTCAGAAATATCGCGATGGCTGCCAACCATGTAATGGCCATGTTCTGTTTCTTTGGTCATGGCTACGCCTTCTATCCAGACGTATTGTCCATTGGGTTTACGCACTCGGTAAGTGGTTGTAACCCTCGTATTGTTGGTCGTGATGTGCGCATCGACCCTTGTGGACAGCCTTTCTCGATCAAGAGGATGAACAAGCTCTAACCACTGCTCTAAACTGATTCGGCCAGCGTTAATACCGAGCTGTTCATAGAAGCCTTTGTTGTAAAATACCATGGTACCAAACTCATCCATGTAGAAGAGGCCTTCGTTAAATACGTCGAAGATATGAATGAATCGTTCTTCAACGATTTTCAGGAACTCTCGGTCACTATCTGAGGCTTGTTGGTCAAATATGGTGGTCAAGATATTTCCTCCTCGAGCGTGTTAGCATCAGAGATGAGTGTGGGGGTTTGATAACATAGAGTTGATCTGTTGGCGTACATTACAATCACAAAAGTATCAGTTCAAATTGTTTGGCTATCATTTTATGCGCTACTAGGTTAATAACATACTAAGATTAGGCGGCTAATCATCGACATTTATAAAAAATAGTCAACAGTAAAAATCATTTATAAAATACAGTTATTGATGCTGTCCGCAATCTATAAATATTTATGAATAATTATCCTCAAGTTATTTTAAGACGTGTCGGTTAGAGGTTCTGTTCTTGAGTGTCATATCTGTATATTTGCTAGGCTAAAGACCATATTAATAAAAAGGGCTTAGTGATCGTTATGGGTTATTAATTGACAGGATGCTCATTAATAGTAATCAATTCTAATTTATTATCACGCCAATTAATCAAATCTCTTATAATACTGCCGTTAATATCGAGTAAGCTTTCTTTTTATGCAGTACGATCCAAAAAATTCAATCAAAATTGCGCTCGCTGATGTCGGCGTTGGTATGTTTGTTACCGCGATAGAGCACAACAAGCGCGTAAATTTAGCCAATGCAGGGCGGATATCTAGCCCTGAGGGCATTAAGAAGCTTACCGCGAGCGGCGTGAAGTATGTTTGGGTAGATCAAACATTATCTTCTCAGAAGTGTGTCTTTAAGCCTGTGGATGAATCCATTGTTGCCGTAGAAGAGGAGCGAGAGCCCAAGTCCTCTGACTTTTCGAAGGTTCAACGCGCTTATCGCTCGAGAGATGTTCAACATAAACGAGCCAAAAAGCTAATTGCGGAAGCAAAAGATCTGGCGCAGAAACTATTGAATCAAACTTTTGAAGGCAAAATCATTGAAGTTGATGAGGTAGAAGCTTGGGCCGATGATGTCATTGAAAGCGTTTTTATCGACTCAGATGCGTTGCAATGTGTTTCTGCACTCCGAAAAAAAGACTCCTACTTGTTGGAACACTCCGTCAATGTGGCTTGCCTTTTAGTGTCATTTGGTAAGTACTTGGACGTTTCTGGGAGTTAGATAAGCAGACATTAAAGCAGCTCGCTATTGGTGGCATCATTCATGATGTAGGTAAAATTAAAGTTGATGACAAGATTTTGCATAAACCAGCAAAGCTAACACCTGAAGAGTTTGAACACATGAAGCTACATCAAGTGTTCGCTGGTGAGATTATTCTCCATGTAAAGGGCCTTAGTGATGTGAGTCGCGATGTCTGTTTGATGCATCATGAGAAGTTAGATGGCAATGGTTACCCTAGAGGCTTGAAAGGCGATGAGATTCCGATTCACGGCCGCATGAGTTGTATTGTTGATATTTACGATGCATTGACGGCCGATCGCTGCTAACAAAAAAGGCATGAGCTCAGCAGAAGCGTTTAAAATCTTGTTGAGTTTAACGCCATTTCATTTAGATGCAGACCTAGTCTACAAGTTCATTAATTGCGTTGGGATGTACCCAGTGGGCTCTATTGTTGAGTTGAGTGATGGGCGTGTTGGTATTGTTTGGTCCTCAAATGACTCTCAAGCTTTAAAGCCAGAAGTGAAGTGTTTTTACTCACGCAAATATCAGCGTTATATTGATGTGGCGATGGTCGATTTGAAAAATAGTCTACACAAAATAGAAAGAGCAGTCGCTCCGTCATCGTTAGAAATCGATCCCAAGCCTTTTTATGATTAAGAAAAATAAACATGCTTTACAACCTTGCATGCAGAGCGTATTTTGATTGCATAACTATCCTATTAATGGTTTCTAAATTATGTAGCGACTAGGTGGTTATTAAAGAATCGAGTTTCATGGATGGAAACCGAGCTAGGAATATCTCAATAAAGATTGAGATATAACCCTCAACTTTTTGCGGGAAGGGATGCCAATGCAAATTGATACATGGATTTTTTACACCCTGGCCATTTTGGTGCTCACTGCATCGCCTGGGCCAAGCTCATTGCTGTGTTTAAGTAAAGGTGTGAGTAGTGGGTTTCGTATTGCCCTCATGACTGCGCTAGGCAGTTTATCAGCGATCACTATTATACTAACGCTTTCTTTTACCGGGTTAGGGGTTGTGATTGCCTCATCTGAGCTGGTCTTCAATATCATCAAATGGTGTGGTGCCGCTTATTTAATTTGGTTAGGCATTCAAGCGCTGCGCTCTTCTCAAACGGATTTTAACAAAACGGCAGCCGTCCAAAGCTCCTCGAATGGGATCAGCGCGTTCACCAGTGGTTTTATTGTTGGCGCTAGTAACCCGAAAGCGATTGTCTTTTTTACCGCTTTGTTTCCTCAGTTCATTGATCCCTCAGCGACTTTGCTGGCTCAATACGCGATTTTTGCATCTACATTTATGGTGTTTGAGCTAAGTTGGCTAACATTTTATGCATTATTAGGTGTAAAAGCTTCAGACTGGCTGTTTGTCGCTGGAAGAGCCAAGTTGTTCAATCGCCTGACTGGCGGAGTATTTATTAGCGCGGGCGTCATGTTGTCGACGGCAGACCGATGAGAAAGCGCGTGTTCGGTGTATGGTTGGGTTATTTCAATAGCGTAAGTTGCAATAACCTAATTTAGCGTTAGCTTATTTCCATTATGGAAATAGACGTTTTGTTTATTTTCATTAGTGGCAACAGGTAAGCCGGAGTAAAATCACGTTACTCTTTAGGGGTAGAATCCATGTTTTATCTTGTGGGTTTGTGGTTACTTTTTCAGGGACATCTCAGATGAAAAGCCTTTCTGAACTACAACAACGTTTTCTAGACATTGCGACTGATGTTCGTCTTTCTCCAAAACAAAAGTCGAACTTTTTGGCCTTGGAGGCGGAAGCATGTATTCCTTACATGTCGATTTCCCCATCGCTAAGACAAGCAATGGATGAAGGAATCATCTGTGATATGTTTGAAGGCCATGCACCTTTCAAACCACGCTATGTGCTGCCTGATTACGCTAAGTTCCTATCGCAAGGCTCTGAGTATCTAGAGTTGCTTCCAGCTGCCGATTTCGATGATGCGCTGAATATGCTCACCATCATTTACCATCATGTTCCATCGGTAACGAATATTCCGGTGTATTTAGGTCAGTTGGATGATGTCTTGCTGCCTTACATAGGCGACCTAACAGAGAATCAAATTTACAAAAAGTTAAAACATTTTTGGATCATGTTGGATCGCACATTGCCAGATGCGTTTATGCACGTGAATGTCGGACCGACAGACAACATTATTTGTCGCACTATTTTAAAAGTGGACGCCGAGCTCAAGCAGATTGCGCCAAATCTTACGTTCATGTACGACGAGTCGGTCACGCCTGATGATTTACTTCGTCAAGCGACGCAGAATATTTGCGAGTGTAGTAAGCCTCATATTGCCAATTACCCTGTGCACTCGAAAGCCTACAGCGGTTCACGTTTTGGTATTGTAAGTTGCTACAATTCACTGCCACTGGCTGGTGGTTCAAACACGCTGGTGCGAATGAACCTAAAAGGAGTCGCAGAACGAGCATCGGATTGTAACGACTTCTTAAACAGTGTTTTACCTCTATACCATCAATTAATGGTTGAGTTGATGGATGCTAGAAGTACGCACTTGCATGAAAAGTCCAATTTCTTTCAAGGATTTTTGACGCAAGAAGGGTTGATTGAAGAGTCCCGTTTCGCACCAATGTATGGCATTTATGGTATGGCAGAAGCGGTGAATCTTCTGTTCGAAAAAGAAGGCCAAACAGGGCAGTACGGAAAAGATGAACGTGCGAATGCCTTTGCTCATGATGTTTCAGCCACACTGGCGAAACTAGTGGAGTCAACCCCAGTGAAATATGGTTTGGATGGCAAAGCGCTCTTACATGCTCAAGGTGGTATTAGCTTAGATCTTGGCGTTACGCCAGGTGTGCGTCTTCCTTATGGCACGGAGCCAGACCCTGTCACTTATGTACAAGCAACAGCTGAGCATCACCAGTATTATCGTGCAGGTATCAGCGATATTTTGACGATTGATGAAACGGTGAAATCAAACCCAGAAGCGATGTTCAATTTGTGCAAAGGGGCGTTAAATGCTGGTTATCGTGAGTTTACCGCTAATGTGGCCTCAAATGATTTGATTCGCGTTACGGGATACATGGTTAAACTTTCTGATATCGCAAAATATGATGCAGAAGGTTCGAGAACCAATACGACGTTTCTGGGAGCAGAGGCGGCAAAAAATACTGGGATTTTAGATCGCTCACCACGTGTGGTGAGTCATGAAATGACACCGACCTACACGCAGGCGTAAAGGTCGGTTTAGGAAAGAACAAGATGTCTAGACGAAGTGGAAGCCTTTTGGCAAAAGTCACTCGTATCCTTCCTTTCTCTTGTGTTGATGGGCCAGGAAATCGTCTAGTCATCTTTCTACAGGGTTGTAACTATAAGTGTTTGAACTGTCATAACCCTCATACAATAAACCATTGTAATCACTGTGGTGATTGTGTGAGTGAATGTCCGGCAGACGCACTGAAGTTCGACGAAAACAACAACGTTGTTTGGCTTAAAGAGGAGTGCACCCACTGCGATCATTGTATAGAGATATGTCAGAACCAATCTAATCCAAAAATTACTGACTACTCTGTGGTAACAATGCTCGATTTGATACGCAAGCATCGCTTTTTCATCAGTGGTGTTACAGTATCCGGTGGGGAATCTACCTTACAACTTCCTTTCATTATTGAGCTGTTTAAAGGGATGAAGCAAGATCCTGAGCTACAGCACCTTTCTTGTTTCATCGACAGCAATGGCTCTTTATCAGTGACAGGTTGGCAGCGTGTGCTTCCTTTTCTGGACGGTGCGATGATCGATTTGAAATCGTGGCAGACAGAGACGCACCAGTGGCTAACTGGGCGTGATAATCACCGTGTATTCAAAACGCTTCAGTATCTTGCAAAGCATGAAAAATTGTATGAAGTTCGGTTACTGCATATTCCAGGGAAAAGTGATTTGGATATAGAAATCGTAGCGATTGGGCGCTATTTGAGTACTTTGCCTGAATCGGTGCTTATCCGTTTAAATGCATTTCAACATCACGGAGTCATGGGGGAGGCGCTAACTTGGGATGTCTGCTCGCGCCATGATATCGAACGCTTAAAATCAGAACTTTTACGTTACGTGAGTAACCCCATCGCAGTGCCGACTGTACTCACGTAATGCAGTTTTGATTCGTTATCTTACTCACGCATCGCACGCGTCTAGCATGGCACAGGCATCGAGCAATTGTTTTTGTAGCCATTTTAAAGCCGGATCGTTCAAGCTCGCTTTGTTCCAAACGAGGCTGTAGGCTACCTGTCCATAATCGAATGGAAGGGATTGTTCAACCAAGCCTTTTGCTTGCATGGCCGCCCTTGCCCAAAGTTTGGAACAGGTGAACAAGTAATCTGAGTGCTGACACATCACCGCAGCTGAACCAAAATCCGCTACACGCATAGCCATATTTCGCTTCGAGTGCCTTTGTGTGAGGTTCTGCTCGAAATAAGGTTGTGAGAGATCTTTATCATGAATCCCAATGTGTCTTGCACAGAGGTAGCTTTCAACAGACAAAGGCTGTTTAGAGAGTGGATTTGATGATCCCATTAAACAAACCATTTCGTCTTTCAGAATGGTTTGCCATACCAAGTCTTTGTTTTGCGTGGGCGGCTGACTAAGATCGTGTGGAAGCAGCAAAAAGTCCACTTGGCCTCTTACCAACGCATCGAAACTCATTTCCTCTTTTGCATGCACATTCAAATGTGCGTGATTACCGAGTTGCTGAGATAAATGTTGTAGAACTGGCGCAAAAAGCTCAAACGAACTTTCACGCATAGCTAATGAGAAACTGCCCTGATAGTAAGCTGGATTAAATGAGCCCTGATGTAATAATCCATTCATGCTAGAGAGTATGCCATGGATCGAGGGGCCAATGTGCAGCGCAAATGCCGTTGGTACCAAGCGAGTACCATCGCGATAGAAAAGGTCATCTTTCAGCGTTTCACGTAATTGCCCAAGTGTTTTGCTGACGCTCGAAGGTGTCACACACAGGCGCTCTGCGGCAAGCGTAACACTGTGAGTGGTTAACAACATATGCAATACAGTGAGATGTTTTAGGCTAATGCGTGAAAGAGCAATGTAGTCCATAAATAGCATGGTTTCTTATGATTTTTGGCAGTATATCAGGATGAAACAAATTTTTACTATTGTTTATCTCGTAAATGAGCATCTTTCGCTTTGAGCTCAATGTATTTAACGTGTTGCGTAAAAATAATTTGAGCTTTGTAAGATTAAAGAACTCTCTTGGATTTGTTAGGTCTTTGGCGTTTTTCTTTCTTCAATTTTAGAATTTCTATTTTATTTATCTTTCTAGTGCGAGGGCTGAATAGTTTGTGTACGAATGAAAAGCCGTCATTACCTATTAAAAATAGCCATTGTGTTGTTGATTGTTTGGTGATTTACTCAAGATCCTTAAGTAACAGAGGTATAAATAATTAATGGACGACCCCTTTAGTCGACAGAACCCTTCACCGTATGTCTTCCCATCACTGGAGGCGTACTCATGTTAGAACTTTTCATGCAACCAGAGGCTTGGGCGATTTTTGCCACTTTGTTTGCGCTTGAAGTTGTCTTAGGCGTTGATAACGTCGTTTTTATCTCCGTCCTATGTGAAAGATTGCCACAGCATCAACGTAAACTGGCAAGAAACCTTGGTATCGGCCTTGCTGTTATTGCTCGTATTGCATTGGTTTTTTCTATCTCTTGGATTATGCAGTTGACTCAACCACTGTTTTCCGTCGTAAACCAAGCGTTTACCGGAAGAGACGTGATCATGATCGCGGGTGGTGCATTCCTATTGGCAAAAAGCCTGAAAGAGTTGTGGAGCTGGTTAAATCACAATGAATCTGGCCACTCGACTCATGCTCGTACTGGATTAGCGGTAGTGCTGCTGCAGATTGTTGCTGTGGATGCGGTATTCTCAATGGACTCGGTGATAACCGCCGTCGGTTTGACAAGTGATGTCCCGCTTATGGTCGCGGCGATTGTCTCGTCTGCAATCGTGATGGTAATGACTGCTGAAAAAATCAATAATCTGGTGACGCGCTATCCCGGCTTTAAAACGTTGGCACTGCTGTTCCTCGTTTTATTGGGTGGCTTATTGATGGCAGAAGGCTTCGCAATTCATATCAATAAAGGTTATGTGTACTTTGCGATGGCATTTGGTTTGATTCTGGAACTTTGTCATATCCAGCTAAAAAACAAACAGCGTCCTAGCATTAAGCGTCTTCGTCCGTTGCGAATTCGAGCAACGAGATTAGAAGCTCGTCAATAATAAACGACATTGCCGCTCACATGAGCGGCATTTTTGTATCTTGTATCGTCTATTTTAATTCTCGTTTTGCTTAGTTGTCGTCTCGAATAAAAAATCGCATTTGTTGTTGTGTCGCAGATTTTTTATATAGAGCGCCCAACTAACACGAGTGAACGAAAATAATGAATAAAATGATCGATGCGTTAGCAACCAATGGCTACTACATCTGGGATGACTTTCTTTCTGAACAAGAGGTGGCTCAACTGCGAGATTGCATTCCAAGCAATTGGAAAAAAGCACGTATTGGTCGTAACGATGATGTTACTCGTATTGAATCTATTCGTAGTGACAAGATTCAATGGTTATCGCCAAATATGGGGCATGCTGTTACTTCTTACTTGGATAAAATGGAAGAGATCCGCCAAGAAGTGAACCGTCACTTGTTTCTTGGACTTTTTGAGTACGAAGCTCATTTTGCCAAGTACGAGAAAGGGGACTTCTACCAAAAACATTTAGATTGCTTCAAAGGTAACGAAAACCGTCGATTGACGACCGTTTTTTATATGAACGAATCCTGGACGGAAGAAGACGCGGGTGAATTAGTAGTATACGATTTGAATGACAATAAAATTGCAACCATTCCCCCACGCTCAGGGCGTTTGTTCGTATTCTTATCAGAGCAGTTCCCACATGAGGTGTTACCAACCAATGCCGAGCGTTTTAGTATCGCTGGTTGGTTCAGAATCAATGGTGTGCGAGATAATTTACTTGATATTGCTAGGTAACTATTTGTCGGCCTAGTCTTATCATCCTAAAAAAGGGGGGCGTGTGTTCGCCCCTGTTTTGATTAAACGTCGGTTGAGAGTTCGTAACACTCTGTCATGTTTCGTTCTAATACCGCATAAACGTCAGAGCAAAGCTCCTCTTTGGCTATTTGCTCACCCATAATGTCGGCGATCTGTGTTTGAGTCATTCGTCCTCGATAGGGGCGATCTTGAGACAGGGCTTGGAAGACATCCGCGACAGCAATAATACGCGATGGTACATCGAGCTCGTCGCCTGTTTTGTGATAGGGATAGCCCGACCCGTCTAAACGTTCATGATGATTGGAAGCCCACTCCGCTATTTTCGCGTTAGGGAAGACCTTATGCAATGCGAGCTGAGTATCAATGGTATGGCGTTTAATGCGTGTGTACTCTTGTTTGTTTAGAGAGCCTTCTTTGTGAAGGATTTCATCTGGTGTTTTTAACTTTCCAATATCATGCACCAGCCCTGCAATATATAACATTTCTTGGTCGTGCTCGTTTAGCCCAAGCTTAATTGCTAGATAACGAGATAATTCCGCTACTTTTTGTGAATGTTGATAAGTGAACGGGCTCTTTGCATCGACAATTTGAGCGATAAACATTCCCAAACTGTTCATATCTTGGATGGTTAATTGCTTTTGAAGCCAATCAATGCTTTTAAAATTTAGGCCTATGGTTTCAATATTTTCCGACTCCATCGCGAACCAAAACGCGTCGGTCATGACGAGTTTAACCATTGCTTCGGCCATACTTGGATTAAACAAGGTTCCAACGTTTGCCATGATGCACTCAGCAATCAATTCTTCATGAAGCGTGACAATGTCACAGTGGCAGTTCATGACGTATTTTGAGCGCATAAAATCAAGGCGGTCTGATAAGTAGAGCAGGGCGGCCACCTCTTTTTCAAAAGGCGGTAAATCGAGCTCTTTTAGTTCGCTCCAATGTGTATGGTGGTAAAGAACTGGTGTCGCAAATTGGCGCAACAAACGACATTGCTTGAGGCTTCGGTACCCTCTTAAGCAGTGTGTTTTCACGTCTTGTGGCACCAGCTCTCCAAGTAACATTTTATGTTCTTGTGTTTCGGAGACTCCACAGTCGTGGATCATACCTGCGAAGTAACAAAACTCCGCTTTTTCTGGCTCCCAACCCATGACGCGAGCACATTGGTAAGCGATATAAGCGACACGATGGCTGTGGTGAGTATCGTCAACACCGACATAATCAAGTGCTCGAGCAACCCAGATAAGTGCTTGTTTTAGATCGACTTCAAAGCCCGTGTCCGTATGGGAATGGCAAGAATGATTCATGATTTATACCGACATTGCTAATTAGCCCACGCGAAACCCAAATCAGAAGGTGATAGGAAAATTGGGTACGACAGCGAATAGACCCCAAAAAGGTGGGCGTTTAGACGTAGTTTTAATTATGGGGCGGATAATAATCCTAGTTGCATAACAATATCACCTGAAGCTCATGATTAAGAGTCAGTTATTTGAACTAAGTATTAGTTTTGAAAGATTATTGTTGCTTTTATTGACTTATTTGAAAACGACAATAAATCATGATGTAACGCATTCTTATTTGTATTTTTATAAGTGATGTTCGGATTATATTACTGATATACCGTACTGTTATGTGATTAAGTAGAATCCATATTTTTGAGTTTGTATGAATGATAAGGCACCTTCAATAACCACTTTATGATCGGCAAAGCCGAAGAGGGGTGAGTTATTAAGGTAACGCTAATGGAAAATCATAAAAAATAATTTTCTCTACAGCTCATGTGGTGTGGGGAGATCAAGATAACGGTATTGCTCCCTCAGCGGCATTTATGTGTTGATGAAATGACTTAATTAAAAAATGTGTGATTGCAAAGTAAGCATAGGTGATAAAAGTAGCTAGAATGATAGCTCTAAATGAAAAGGATTTCGTATGTTGAAGCATCGCTTATATCGGACTTACACCGCAGGGCTAAAAATAGCAGCTCTTATCCTTCCTATGCCGAGACCAACCTTGTTTTCCGGCCCTGGTTCGATGAATGAGCTATTAGAATCGATGACCGAACTGGGATTTAAGCGCGTCTTATTAGTTACCGACGAAGGGTTAGTCCAAGTCGGTATTGTCGATAAGGTGCTCAAGGCGGCAGCACAACTCGATTTACAGTTAGATGTTTTCTCTAAAGTGCAGCCCGATCCTACCTATGATCAGGTAGAAAGCGGTCTAGAGGCTTACCATCGTTTTCATTGTGAGGGCATATTAGCTTTGGGTGGTGGCTCGGCAATGGACTGCGCAAAGGTCATTGCTGCGAAAGTTACCAATAAACGGCCAATAAAAAAGTTAGCTGGACTATTGAAAGTATGGCGAATGCCAGCGCCTCTGTTTGCTATTCCAACGACCGCAGGAACAGGAAGTGAGGTCACCATCGCCGCGGTCGTGTCAGATCCCTCTTCACACATTAAAACCCCTTTGATGGATCCAAAGTTAGTGCCACTAATGGCAGCTTTAGATGCGAACTTAATGATTGGCTTACCTCCTAAGATCGCGGCTGATACTGGCGTTGATGCATTAACTCACGCTATTGAGGCGTATGTGTCGAGAAACGCTACGCAAGAAACTAGGGCTTACTCTGTTGCCGCCATTAAGTTAATTTTTAAGCATCTTCCTCGGGTCGTAGCGCAAGGGGATGATGTTGAAGCTCGACATAAAATGGCCATGGCATCCTATTACGCAGGTTTAGCATTTACGAAAGCGAGTTTGGGTTATGTTCATGCGTTTGCTCACACATTCGGTGCGAAATATGGAATACCTCATGGCATGGCAAACGGACTGGCCTTATTACCTGTGCTGCGCTTTTCATTATCAGAGATAGAGCCTCAACTAAAGAAAACTCGATGCGTTGACGGCCGAAGGGCAGTCAGGTGAGGCGAGTGCTCAACACTTTTTGACGCACGTGGAGTCTTTGTTTGCAAGCATTGATATTAAGCAGAAAAGTGCACTCATTAAGCGCGAAGATGCTGATGCGCTTGTAGATTTAATTCTGAAAGAGGCGCACTGGAATTACCCTGTCCCTAAGTTCATGAGCAGGGAAGAATGTACTCAGATATTGTTGGACATTAGTGTTGTGTAAATTATTATTTACAATTGTGGTTTTTTATCCTTACACTTTGCTTGATCTTCTGCTGAAGATCCTACAATATCGACGTATTACAAATATGGTATTGGTTTCGGTACGCCGTTGCCCGATCTAATACCGATAATTCCTAATAAAGTGTAAAGATAAATATACAATGAGTCGTTCTAAAGTATTCGGTAGTACTCTAATTATCGCGGGAACTACAATAGGTGCTGGCATGCTAGCCCTTCCACTTGCCTCTGCCGGCATTGGTTTTTCTAACTTCAATCATCATCATGCTCAGTTTATGGGCTCTGATGGCTTTCACTGCCTTACTCATGCTTGAGCTTCATCAGCATGCAGAAAGTAGTGCAACTCTTCATACTTTAGCGAAACAGATCCTAGGCCAAAAAGGCAAGTGGGTGGCAAGTTTTGCGATGCTGTTTCTTTTCTACTCATTGTGTGCAGCATACATCGCTGGCGGTGGTGCTCAGTTCGGAGATCGCCTCGCACAATGGTTTGACCTTGATATTTCAGGGTCTACATCAACGATAATCTTTACCTTGATTGTGACTTTAGTTGTGACAGTTGGTACAGGTACGGTCGATAAAGTTAACCGCGTGTTGTTCGCGATGAAACTTGTTGCGATGGTTGCTGTGCTTTCTTTTCTTGCTCCAAACGTTACGGAATCTTACTTATTGAGTATGCCGATTGAGCAAGGTCTTATTGTAGCGGCGATTCCTGTTATCTTTACTTCGTTTGGTTTTCACGGAAGTATTCCGGCAATTGTGAATTACTTAGATGGCGATACTTCTTCTTTGCGCAAAGCCGTTATTATTGGCTCGACGATCCCGCTCGTGATTTACATCTTTTGGCAGATCGTGACATTGGGTGTGGTTAGCCAAAGTACGCTTATTGAAAACGGCGGGTTGAGCGCGCTTATTGGTCAACTATCGCAGACGGTGCACCAATCAAACTTAGGCAACATTGTCGGTGTATTTGCTGATTTGGCACTGTTAACGTCATTTCTTGGTGTGAGTTTGGGTCTATTCGAATTTTTGGGTGATACCATCAAAGGGAGCAACGATAAGCCTAATCGCTTGGTTGCGGCACTCGTGACGTTTACCCCACCGCTGGGCTTCGCACTTTTTTACCCTCAAGGCTTTATTATGGCTTTGGGCTATGCAGCGATTGCCTTAGCGATTTTAGCCATCTTTTTACCTCTGGTTATGGTGATCAAGGTTCGTAAATCGGATGATTTTACAGGAGAGTACCGAGTAGCTGGTGGCCAAGGCGCATTAGTGATAACGGGTATCGCTGGCACAGGTATCGTATTAGCTCAGCTGTTAATTACGCTGGGTGTGCTTCCTGCTCTGGGCTAGTTGTTTAGAACGTTCTCTGAATAACCTCTAGTTACTGAATTCATCGTAATCAATCAGTATTGTTAAGCTAACGAGTTTCGCTCGTTGGCTTTTTTAATCTGGATCAAATTACCGTAAGATATTCGGTGAAAGAACTGGTAGAAATGTGCTTTTATTTCGTACACTTAAGTTGTGGTATATCGATAATTTAAGTGGAGAAAACCGCTCAAAATACCATTGAATTTACAACACAATGAGCTTCTCTTGTTTCTCTGCTTGGGTGTGGAGGTGAAGTATGGCGCACCGGAGTTTTTACCCGTTTGCAAAACCGCTTAATGAGCAACTGCAAACGCTAAAGGGCAGGATGCAGGCGCACTTGCCGTGTATTGATAGGGTGTCATTTGCTAAATATCACCCAGACCAAGATGTGCTCAAATCATTTGCAGAAAGTGAGTTCGACACTTGGTGTTTAGCCCACCATGAGTCAGCATTCCGTAAACTCCACCACCTCAATATTGCCTCCAAAAACGCGATTCCTCGCATCGTCGAAGACCTTCACGATATTAATCATTGTCCTCGGGTTCAAACCTTACTCAAACAGGGATACCAGTCGTCGGTTGCGATTCCTTGTTACGACAATAAAGCATTTACAGGCTTTGTGTTTTTAAATTCCACTCAGCCCAATGCGTTTAGCTTAGAAGCGTTGAATAGTCTCAAACCTTATTTCGAAATGATTCAATTTGCGGTTGAATCAGAAGACCACGTCGTTAGCGCGATAGAAACGTTGGCGAACCGAATGCAATGTATGATGCCAGGCTACTCCCCTGAGTTTTACGCGCATACCAAACGAATGAAGTACTACAGCCAAGTCATCGCAACGCAGTTAGCGGATCGTTATCACCTGAATGATGAAATGGTCGAAGATATTGGTATTTTTGCTCAATTCCATGCGCTCAGTGATATTCAGCTGCCAGTTGAAATTGCTAGTCGCCGAACAAATTATACTCAAGAACAAGAGGCGATATTGATTCAACATATTGAGCGTTGCATCGACTCGGCCGATGACATAGTGGCTCGTATCGGAAATCCGGTTCACCCGAGTGTGACTTTGTTTTTGCAGATGGTTACTTATCAATACGAAAACTTAAATGGTACTGGTTATCCGTATGGTTTAACCAGTGGCGATATACCAATAGCCGCGCAAATTACGGCTGTCGCGAATGCCTTTGATTTTATGACGACGCACCATCCGTACAGACAAGCGTGGTCCATCCCATACGCATTGTTAGAACTTGAAAAATGGGTATATCAGGGATGGTTATCTCGAGAATGTGTTAATGCTCTGCGAGAGCATCAAGGTTATATAAAGCAAATCATCCACAAATATCCGGAGCACTATACAGGCTTGGGGTTAATGTGAAGAGCAGTAACGAAGTTGAAATGTTGACGAGGAGGAATATTTAAATAATACTGTTTTTATATACAGTAATAAGTTTGGAGGTGAAGTATGTTGTGGGAAACCCTTGAAAGAGTAAACCGCTTACGCCAACAAGCACTTGCAAATCCTGAGTTTGTTGAGTCAGCAAAAGAGCACGAACAAGCACTTCAGGAGCAAGAATACCATTATCAAACGAAGAAAAAGCGTTCAGCCAAAGACAAACAAGGTAAAAAGTCGCTGGCCGATATCTATAAAGAAGTAGAGTTTGGCGCTGACGCTCGTCATTAATTTATTCACTGCGGCATTTCTCATTTCTTCATGCGCCGCAGTATTCATTCAAATTTATGCGAGGGCAGTGGTAGACCGCTGCTCTCGTTGACCTGCCGACAATCCACTAATGAAGTCATCCGCAACAAATAATCATTAACGCTTAGTAATTCTCTCAATGATCTTGTTGATGTAATGATAATGACAACGGTTTGCATTTGTATCTTTGTTGTTATATAAAACCTCCCTTATTAATCGTTCTGTTGAATAAGAACGGCAAACGTGATGAACGAATGAAAGCGATTGATTAGCTTTCATTTGTGAATGGCTATTAGGTGAAGTAGGGATGTTGGAAGCTAAAGCACTCCAGTTTGAGATTGAAGGCAAGTCATTGCTAAAAGCGTTTGATGTGACATTTGAACCTGGGAAGACATACGCTCTTGTTGGGCACAATGGTTCAGGAAAATCCACATTGTTAAAGTTGCTGGCACAGCAACAGCCATACACCGCTGGTGACGTGGTTCTGCATGGAACGAGCATTAACGATCTCTCAGCGAAAAAATTCGCCCAACACATTGCCTACTTGCCTCAGCATCTTCCGGTGACCGACAGTATTTTAGGTCGAGATTTAGTCGGTTTTGGTCGTTACCCATGGCATGGTTTACTTGGTCGTTTGAGCAAGAAAGATCATGACATTGTTGAAGAATCAATGGCGATGACAGGAACACTAAAATACGCAGATCGCTTAGTTGATACGCTATCTGGAGGGGAGCGCCAACGAGTGTGGCTAGCCATGCTATTAGCGCAAAAAACCGAGTATTTGCTTCTTGATGAGCCTTTGTCTGCGTTAGATATTAGCCATCAAGTCGATATGTTGAAGCTCATCTCTAAACTCAGTAAAGAGTTGGGCTTGGGCGTTATTATCGTACTGCACGATATCAACTTAGCGGCGCGCTTTTGCGATCATATCGTTGCATTGCATCAAGGTGATTTGATTGCACAAGGCAATGTTGAACAGGTGTTTACTGAACCTAAGCTAAGGGACATATACGGGATAGAGATGAAGATCTCTGACCACCCTGCGGGTTATCCGGTGGCGATGCCAAGCTAGAGGTTGAATAATGAGCAGTACAAACACTCGACTTAAGCATTTCTCTTTCGCTTTCTCACTTAGTGCGCTTTTGGTCAGTTCCTTTCAAGCAGTAGCTGAGGCGTCACCTCGGGTGATGTCGGTTGATTGGACACAAACTGAAACGATGTTGGCGTTAGGGGTCGTGCCCGTAGGCGTCGCTCAAGGGCAAGATTACGATGCTTGGGTAAAATCGCCACCGTTACCACCTCAAACTAAGGATGTAGGGTTAAGAACTCAACCCAATATAGAGCGTATTTACGAGCTCAGACCTGACCGTATTTTTATTGCCCCGTATTTCTCCTCAATGAAGCATCGCTTAGTCGATATTGCCCCCGTTACCACGATTGACTTATATGAAAGCGGGATTACAGATTGGTCGGTACTTACTCGTTTCACTCGGAGGTTTGGTGAAGAGCTAGGAAGAGAAGCGGAGGCTGAGGCACTTATCCAACAATATGAAGAACGTTTCTCTTTACTAAAACAGCGCATAAACAAAGGCCAGCCGCCGCTTTTAATGATTCAGTTTATGGATACGAAGCACGTTCGTGTTTTTGGTCAGAATAGTCTTTACTCTCAGGCTATCAAAAAGATTGGGCTGAGTAATGCGTGGAACGAAGAGACAAATAGCTGGGGCTTCAGCTTAGTCGGCATCGATAAGTTAGCAGGTATAAGAGCCCAAATTGTTATCGTTGAGCCATTGCCTCACGGTGGCGAAAAGCAGCTCTCTCAAGATCCGTTTTGGCAATACGTTGTTCAACAGTCTGGTGAGAAAGTCATGCAAGTCGCACCTGTTTGGAGTTTTGGTTCTATGCCTTCAGCGCTTCGGTTCGCGGAGTTAGTTACGGCGAGTAAGATCGAGGAGTTAGAACAATGAAAGCCATGCCTTTAAGCCTTGTGGTGTTACTTTCGGCATTTACCTTTTCTATTGGTGCTTTCCAATTGTATCAAGCAAGTTCATTCTCACTGGCTCTTAGCAGTTTATGGAAACCTAACTTTCAATCTATCGATTCCGTCTTACTTCACTTTAGCTGGTGGCCTCGAGTCTTCACCACGATTATTTCTGGTGCCGGATTAGCGGTTGCTGGGGTATTAATGCAACAAGTTCTGCGCAATCCTCTTGCTTCGCCAACAACATTAGGTGTGGCGAGCGGTTCAAGTTTTGCTTTGATGTTAGCTACGCTATTTGCCCCTTGGATGTTGGATATAGCACCTAATTTGGTTGCTCTCATCGGCGGTGTGACATCAATGGGGTTGGTGATGCTGTTGTCATGGCGACGAGCGTTATCTCCAACGGTCGTCGTCGTTTCTGGGTTAGTGATAAACCTGTACTTTGCATCATTAAGTACGGTTATTCTGATGATGAATACCGAAAAGCTGAATGGATTAATGATATGGGGAGCGGGCTCGCTTGTTCAAAGCGGATGGGGAGATTTCTCGTATCTTGCACCTCGAATCGCACTTGCCACGGTTATCGCATTTGTGTTTGCAAAGCCGTTAAGCTTATTGGAGCTCTCTGAGCAAGGTGCTAAAAGTTTAGGTGTCTCGCTAGCCAAACTGCGCTTTGTCTGTCTTGGGCTTGCGGTGTTAATCACTTCTTGGGTCGTTTCTGCCGTAGGAATCATCGGTTTTATCGGGTTAGCGGCGCCAGCGATTACTCGATTGATAGGTATCAATAAGATCCAGCATAAGCTTTGGGTATCGATGCTGATTGGTGCCATGTTATTGACTTTAACCGATTTGGTTATTCAACAACTGCCAGGGCTGATGGCGAGTTTTATACCAACGGGAGCAGCCACGGCTGCATTGGGCGCTCCGCTACTGTTATGGCTGCTACCTCGCTTATCACAAAAAACGCAGGGCTATACTCAAACGGTGTTAACTCGGCATCGTCAACATGTTTACAAGCGAAACCCTAAAGCGATCTTATTGGCGTTGATCGGCACGTTAATTTCCGTTGTTCTTTTTGCCACGGTTTCTGTGCAGAATGAAGGGTGGACAAACTTGTTTGGCAGCCAAAATTGGATTTTTTTGGAATGGCGCGCGCCTCGATTATTTGCAGCAGCAATTGCGGGGGCAATGTTAGCGATTGCTGGGACCATGATTCAACGCCTAAGTGGAAACCCAATGGCCAGTCCAGAAGTGATCGGCATCAGTTCAGGGACAGCGATGGGATTGATCATCGCGATGTTCACTGGGTTTGGTTCGTCAATTTTTACTCTTTCTCTAGGCGGGCTCGTTGGCGCATTAGCGACGGTATTAGTCATTGTGCTGCTAAACCGTAAGTCAGGCTTTCAGCCGGAGCGTATTTTGTTGACTGGTATTGCTATTACCGCACTGATGAATGCAATACAGAGCTTTATTCTAGCCACTGGTGACCCAAGAAGTTATCAAGCATTGGCTTGGTTGTCTGGGTCTACCTACTATGTTTCGGTTGAAACGTTACTCCCATTGTCTTTATCTGCGCTTGTTTTTATAGGGTTGAGTTTTCTCTGCGTAAGATGGCTAGATATTCTTCCTGTTGGCGCCGCTTCCTCTAAAGCACTTGGGATTTGCGTTGATCGTTCGCGCGCGATACTGCTGCTTTTAGTTGCTTGTCTCACGGTCAGTGCGACATTGGTTGTTGGTCCTATTAGCTTTGTTGGGTTACTGGCTCCGCATTTAGCTCGCTTATTTGGCTTTAACAAAGCGTCACAACACATGTTATGCGCCGCGATATTGGGTTCCGGCGTGATGTTGTTGGCCGATTGGTTGGGACGACAAGTTCTTTACCCACAAGAAATACCAACAGGGCTAATGGCGTCTCTCATTGGCGGTTTGTATCTGATGTGGGGATTACGCCGTTTATAGATACGAGCTAAGCATCAACGAAGAAAGTACTTATACAACAAACAAGCACTCGCAGTGGCATTGGTAACCTATGCCACTGCGAGTGCCTTATGCAAAAACCTCTGGTTTGTCTTTATGGAAACAACTGGCGATGCCGTAACTCGCTTTTCTTTCAGCGTTCGCTGAAGTCATGAAGGGTTAGTTTGGCTGCCGAACAAAAAAGGAGAATAATATGACTCGGCAGTTTATGCTGACACCAACGTCAATGGCGGTTGTATTAGCTTTATCAACGCCAAATGTCTTGGCTCAGGAAGATCAAAATATAGTCGTGATTGGACAGCAGCAAGACAGTGCAGTTGGTCCTGATTTTAGTTATCTTGGAGCGAAGAGTCGGGCAGCGACGAAAACTGATATTGCCATCAATAAAACCCCAAGAGCGGTGTCTGTTGTTACGCGAGAACAAATGGATGATCGGGCCTCTATTAGCATTTCTGACGCGCTACAGTATACACCAAGTATTCAAACTAATTATTTCGGCGAAGATAACAAGCAAGATTGGTTTATTATTCGTGGTTTTAAACAGGCGAACAGCGGGCTGTATCAAGATGGTACCCGTTTATATTCTTCTGGTTTCTATAGTTGGCAAATAGATCCGTTTGCGTTAGAAAGGGTTGAAGTTTTACGTGGTGCAGCGTCTGTTCTTTATGGGCAAAACCCTCCTGGTGGGGTTATCAATGTCGTCAGTAAGCGACCTCAATTTGATGGAGGCTCTGGGCTTGTATCTTTGGAGTACGGTTCTGAAGACCGTAAACAACTTTCTCTTGACGTAAACTCTGAGGTGAGTGAGCAGTTAGCTTTCCGCTTTCAGGGGTTAGCGAGAAAAAATGGGACGAGAATTAGTGGGGTAGAAGCAGAGCGCATTCTTCTCTCTCCATCAATGACGTACAAATTTAATGAGACGTCTGAAATTACCTTTCTAACGAGCTATCAAAAAGACGACTCAGATCCTTATCTGCAATTTTTGCCAGTTGAAGGAACGTTAACGCCAAACAAAAATGGAAAGATCAGTGATAGTTTAGCGATAGGCAATCCTAACTGGGAGACCTTTGAGCGTGAGCAGGTGTCTTTAGGCTATGAGTTTTCTCATGTGTTTAATGATACCACTTCATTTGTTCAAGCTGCTCGTTATAGCGAAATGGATATTGAGTTGAGACAAATGTATTCGTACGTTTACTCGGCTGATGTGCCTGCGTTGGGGCCGGCTTTGGACCCATCAAATGAACGCAAAACCATACTTCGGGGCGCTTCAACAGAAGATGGGTCATCTGATGCTTTTAATATCGATAATCGTTTGATGCACCGAGTAAATTGGGGAAGCGTTGAGCATAACTTGATGTTGGGTTTAGATTTTCAAATGATCAGTATCGATGGTAAGGACTTTGCTAATGATCCTATCGTTGCTGATGGTAATGCACTCTTAAACACACCAATGGGAGCTTTGCCTGACCCTAGGTTTAATGTATTTAATCCCACTTATTCGGATAATATAACGTTACTCGATCCGAATACGCTACAGCCATTGAGCGAAACCGATAAGCAAAGAACGAAAATCGAGAACCGACAGCTCGGTGTCTATTTTCAAGATCATATGCTGATTAACGATAAATGGACAATGTTATTGGGTGCACGTTACGACGATACAAGTAACGAAGTACATAATGTTACCACGGGTGCTCGCACGAAAGTCGACAACGGAGAGTGGACGTTTAGCGTGGGAACGGCTTATATTTCTGATTCTGGTTTCACACCATACTTTAGTTACTCTCAGTACTTTGATCCAATTATTCAAGAAGATAGCAATGGTAAGCCAGCGAAGCCGGAAAGCGGTGATCAAATTGAAATCGGTGTAAAATACCAACCGGATTCATTCGATGGCTATTTCAATATTGCAACGTATAGGGCAACAAAAGAAAACTTGGCTCGTATCTACTTGAGTGAATTGACGCAAATAGGAAAAATAGAAAATAACGGCGTTGAGTTTGAAGCTGTAGCCAATGTGACACCTTCTTTAACATTAATCGGAAACATAGCCTATGTTGATGCAGAGATAAAAGAAGACGTCAATAAGACATGGGTTGGCAAAACACCTTCTCAAGTCGCGAATACCGTATCATCAGCTTGGGCACATTATCGTTTCTTTGATGGACCTCTTGATGGCTTTGCTGTTGGCTTAGGTGCGCGCTATACAGGTGAGTCATACGGAGATAATGAAGAGAGACTAAAAGTACCAAGTTACTTTTTAATGGATGCGACGGTCAGCTATCGCATTGGAGATTACAAGATACAAGTCGCAGCCAAAAATATCACTGATAAAGAGTACATAGCGACATGTGATGGTTTTTGTTGGTATGGCGATCGACAAAATATTATTGCCAGTTTAACTTACGATTGGTGATTTAACGGATAAATAAACACCCCTAGTGTAGGGGTGTTTATTTAGAAATCGGCTTTGCGGACAAAGTGTGGGTTTTTGTACTTTTTCTGCGGACCAAACGATGATACGACGAGCTTGTTCCATAACGTTTTGTCAAACTCACCCTTTGGAATCGAAGGGTAGAGGGTTTCCTCTTCTTCTCTTGCAAAGTTCATGTACTGTTTCTTCTTAATTTGATTGTACTTTTTGGCGATCTGGTTATGTTTCCTTACCCACTCCAGTTTGTAATTGTGGAGCACTTTTTCACCTTCTTCCGCACTCATTCGAGATAGGAATAATCGCTTGTACGAGACCTTTCTGTCCAACATTGTGCGCATGACGGTTTGGATATATTTACCGTGGTGCGTGACAGTAATATCTTTTTCGTCAATAGGAGTGATGCACCAGCCTTTAGGTAAAAAGTCTGGCTTCTTAAATTGCTTATTACGCTCCATTAGCGCCTGATGTAAAACTAAATCAGAGGTGCCGCGGAACGTTTTTTGCCATTTACCGATACGAATTTGAATCGAACCAGGCAAGCGATAGATGTTAGTAAACTTATCTTTGTCCATGGACTTGTGTCATGAGATTAATATGCATTATTAGAAAGTGAAAAACAGTCTAGTGCAAAGGGCACCAGACTGAAGTACCGTACGATTTTACAACGACCTTGCGTGATATAGCGAGGGGTTATGTCAATAATAGGTAAGAAATAGAAAATTAGTTCACATTATGAAGAAATTGGAAGCTAATCAGGCTAACTTTTGAAGTTGGGCCGATTATGCCCATGCCTACCAAATAAAAAGAAGGCATGGGTATAAAAATCACACCGCTTCTTCGAGTTGCTTGGTTTCTTCTTCAATCTGCTGTAAATGTCGGTTTGCTTGCTGTAACTGATACATTTGGGCATAACGACCATTTTGTTTTAACAGTGCTTTGTGTGTGCCTTTCTCTACTAATTCCCCATGATGAAGAACAATGATTTGGTCCGCATCCAAAATAGTTGAAAGTCGATGAGCGATAACGACTAGTGTCATGTCTTGTCTGAGTACCGCCAAACTCTTTTGTATTAAAGCTTCTGTTCCTGAGTCAATATTGGCCGTTGCTTCATCTAGTATCAATATTTTAGGTTTTACCACAAGCACACGCGCTAACGCTAAGAGCTGTTTTTGTCCAGCAGATAGATTGGTTTCACCTTGACCTAACTGCGTGTCTAGCCCATTGGGATAACGGTGAATTTGCTCTGCCAAACCTACCTTGTCTAACGCATCCCATATTTGAGGATCGTCAACCGCTCGACCAAGAGAGATGTTTTCTCTGACTGAAGCAGGGAGAATGTGCGGATCTTGCTGAACCATTGCCACATCTTTACGAAGGACGTCTTTCCCTAGTGTTTTAAGTGGACGACCATCGATGAGCAGTTCACCACATTGCGTTGGATAAAAGCCCATCAATAGTGACGCTAATGTGCTTTTACCGCTTCCTGTATGCCCGACAAGTGCGATAAAGTCTTGGTGGTTGGCCTTCAACGACATGTCTTTTAGGACGTCCTGTTTACCATCGTAGCTAAATGTGAGGTCTTTAAGTTCGATAGCACCTGACCTTAATGGCTGATGGTCGTCCCCATAAGTTTGTTCTTTCGCATCAATCAATTCAAACACACGTTCGCTTGATACTAACGCTTGCTGAAGTAGAGCAAGCTGCTGAGTCATTTCAATTAATGGCTCAGTAACGCGCGCAAGATAACTGATAAACGCATACAGTACCCCCACACCAATCAACTCAATACCGTTAAAGCCAAAGATCGCAACCAAGCAAAGTAACGCGAGGCCAGCGAGCAAGTCCATCAATGGTCTTAGCAGATAGCCGTTTAGCCGAATCACTCGTTTAGATGCCACCAAATGCTCTGCGGTTAGCTCGTTGAACTGTTTATTAAAACGCTCTTCTTGTTGCATTAATTGAATGACACTCATCCCTTGAATGGATTCACTCAGATTCGCATTTATGTCAGTCAATAGGTCGCGCATCCTTCGGTAGCTTTCTGTACTTAGCTGCTTAAACAAGTACATAAAGCCGATGACGATCGGTAGTAATATGAGTACAACAAGTGTGAGCTTCCAACTCATGAAAAACATAACGCCAAGCATCACCACAATCATGACCACGTTTTTCACCACGGTCGCGATCAAGAGCTCATAAAATTGCTGTAGAGATTCCGTATCGTTGGTGATTCGCGATACCAATTTTCCCGCAGGAGTGTAATCAAACGCAGATAACGGCTGCTTAATCACGCCAGAAAATACTTGCTTACGAATCGTTTTGATCGTGTTAGCCGCGACAATGCTAAATTGCAATGACTGAAAATACTGGAATGTTGCCGATACAATCTGAAGAGCGATATAACCTACTGCTAGCGAAATCAGAACATTCTGTGAATAGTCACCTTTAGCGATGTGCTCATCAATGAAATATTGAATCAACCAAGGGCCGCCAGCGCTAGCTAACGCTGCGATAAACAGTAAAGCAAGTCCTTTAATCATTGGCTTTGGTTGAGATAATGGGTAAGACATCAACCGTTTAAACGTACTGGTCTGGTTCATTCATTATTCCTCCATCGCCTGCTCTAGTTTCTGATACTCGAACATTTCGGCGTACCATCCCTGATGCGCTAATAAAGCGCTATGTTGCCCACGTTCAGTAATGTGGCCGTGATTCAAGACAATGATCTCGTCTGCTGCTTCCAATGCGGTGAGGCGGTGTGCAATAACGATTAGGGCTTGATCACGGTAGTGTGTTTCCAAATTCTTAAGGATTTGATGTTCGGTCCGGCCATCAACAGCCGAAAGCGCATCATCCAATACCAAGACTTGTGCATTTAGTAACATAGCGCGTGCTATCGCAATTCGTTTTTTTTGCCCGCCGGAGAGTGTAATGCCTTTTTCACCGACTTCTGTTTGGTAGCCTTCAGGAAACTTCTCAATATCGTCATGTATACAGGCTAACTTTGCAGCTCTATAGACTTCTTCTTTCTCTGCATTAGGGTTACCTAAGGCAATATTATCGAAGATAGATTTGGAGAATAGAAACGGGCTTTGATTAACCACGGCAAAGCGGTTGCGCCACTGAGGAAGTAGGGCATCTTTAATCTCAACATCCCCGAATGTAATTGAACCGTTTGTTAGGTCGTGCTGACGCAAAAGCAGCGTTAGCAGGGTTGATTTTCCGCTTCCGACAGGGCCAGCTACTCCCAACATTTTACCGGGTTCAAGTTCGATTTTTATTTCGGCCAGAGCTGGTGGTAAATCACTGGACCAGTGGAAAGCATCGATATCAATTTTTAATGGCAGTGGTTTATCTTCTAATGGTTTATTACCACTGACAATCTCTGGTGTTTCATCAAAGATCTCTTGTAGGCGATTCCATGCTGCGGAGCCTCGCTCTAAAATATTAAATAAGAAAGCGAAGGCCAGCATAGGCCATATCATCAACCCTAAATACATCGTAAAGGCTGTTAGATCACCAAGCGTGATCTCTCCCTTATCGACAAGGTAAGCACCAGCAGCGACACTGAGAAGGAAAGAGAGGCCGATGGTGAGTTGGATAGCTGGATCAAATCTCGCGTCGACTCTAGCGACGGCGATATTTTTCTGACCGGTATCATCGACTACATCTTCAAAGCGCTGTTGTTCTTGATTCTCTAACCCAAAAGCTCGCAACATTCGCACGCCGTTAAGTGACTCTTGCGTCATGTCTGACATGGTAGAAAAGGCTTCCTGAGCAATGCGGAAACGTTGATGCAGTATACGGACAAATAAAAAAGATGATGATTGCAAGAAACGGCATTGGAAGAAGTGCCATAACGGTGAGCTTCCAGCTAACTTGCGTTACCATGATGATTAAAACTGCAATACCCGTGATCAAGGAATCGGCTGCCGTTAAAACCCCTTCGCCGGCTGTCATTACGATGTTACGTACATCATTAGTACCACGCGCCATCAGATCACCGGTCTTATAACGTTCGAAAAATCGGGGTGGTTGTGTCGATAAGTGCCTATAGAGACGATTACGTAGAATGGTTCCGAGTTCCCAGCTTGCGCCGAAAAGCCAAATTCGCCATAAGATACGGCATCCATAAATGGCAAAGATCAGTGCAGTGAGTCCCAAGAGCCACAGAATCAGCGTATTTGTATCTAACGTGTTATCTACGACCCCATCAACGATGATACCGACCGCTTTAGGAGGAACAAGTTGTAGAGTTGATATCACAGCGAAAAGCAAAATCGATCCGACATAATGCTTCCACTTTTGTTGGAAATACCAACGTAACTGCCAGAATATTCTCATCACGCCTCCCGCTTTAAATTATTGAATTTGTTATAGAACTATTATTGAGCGAAATGATGAGTTTACAAGCACAAATTATTGGCGGTCGGAAAAACGATAGATTGTTTCGATTACGGGCGCGTGCGGTCGCGAATTACTTGTTTTCTCGCTGCAAGCTAACTATGAAACAACATTATGTGAAATAGTTGTTAATAATGGGTTTTGGGGCCAGTATTCTGCTAAAAGCGATGAAAGCACCAAAAGTGCAACTGTTACTTTCACTCACTAGGGGAACTAGCAGTCGTTAGGGGAACTAGCAGTCGTCAGTTTGTATTTTGTAGCTGACTTGGCCACCTGGAGTTTCTGGGTAGTAAACTTCGACATAACACATATGGTCTGGACCAACAGGTTTGTTTGCAAAGCCGATAAGGAAATAGGGTTCGTCCGGGCTGTCTACCCCGTACCAAGTATTGATAGTGAGTTGAGGGTCGAAACCTGCCAGCTCTTTTGCGGGAATGACGTTCTTAATAAATCCAAAGTAACCAATTAGGTCGTTATTGCCGTCATTATCTAGATCAATGTTATATTGTTTGCCGCCATCTACCGTCTCTTGAGATTGAATAACGGCTTTAGTGTACACAAAGTTGTTTGCAGTCATGAGCGCTTCCCTCGCGCCATATAGTACTGCCACTCGAGCATCTTTTTGCAGACCAAGAAATTTAGGAAGGGCAATAACACTAACGACACCAAGGATAATGATGCACACAATGAGTTCAATGAGGGTAAATCCTTGAGAGCGATGCACTGCCTTTTCTCCATGAGTCATGAATAGTTTGGCGGCTATTTTGATATAAAAATGCGCAGGTCAAGTATTAAAAAAGGATGGGAAGGAGTGACCAAGCTTGCAGATCTTAAATATAAAACAAGTTGCTTATTTGTTACATGCTGGTGGGAGGCGGCTATCGAATAAGGGGAGAGAGTTAAATTCGGGAGGATAAAATACCTCCCGAAATGATCAATTAAGACTCGTTTGCGACGGCTTGACCGCTGCGCTTAAATACAAATCGCCAAATGAATAAGACAACGGCAATATAGGTTAGACCAACACCTAACGCTTGCCAGTGCATGCCGTTATACATTGCGATTGGCATAAGCGAGATGATGAAAATGTCCGTAATTGAGCCTGGAACATAAGCGATAGCATAGTCGTCTAACACTTTACTGCGCATTTTGGGGTCGACAATGCGTAATAACGCGATACCCATAGCGACTGTACCTGTTAACCATCCCCAAGAGAAAATGCCTTTCTCAAACCAGTCATCTCCCATGATGCGAGGTGCAACCCAAAAGATAAGCCATAGCGTGAACGCGATACCACCAATTGCGAGCACTACCATTGGCATTAAATACTGCGCTAGAACCGTGATCTTAATAGCTGAAATACCAAAGATGATCAGGTAATCCGTACTAATACCCGCTGCGTGTTTGAATGCGCCGTCACATAGGTAATGAGATGCCTTGGTTTGCTTAGCTATGATTCGAACTAACATACCGCCCAGAAAGCCAGTAACGAAAGTCGGAATTTGTACCTTATCGTGGAAAGAAGATAAGTAGTTGGCTGCTACATAAGAGAAAGCGGTTACCACTACAACCAGCGCCGCGTGAATCGCGAAAGAATCGACTGACAATGATGACATCGTATCTTTCATCACAGGTTCTTGATCGTCAGGTTTCACTAAGCCTTTGCGTTCGTGTTCGTCCATGCTGTCGAATGTCGTAAAGCTACGAATCCAGCCCATTTTCAACGCAAACTGAAGCATTAACATGCCCACAGAGATTGAAATAAAGATCCCAACCGTGGCGAACGTTAAACCAAGTGTAAAACCATCTTCCCAGCCAAGGTCTGTGAAGATTTCACCGACTACAGATGCTGAACCATGTCCGCCCATGAATCCAGCGGACATGGTTACGCCAAACCCAGGATTAATGTCAGGCCAAAAGAAGGTGGTAAGTACTAAACCAAACATTGCTGCAAACAGCCATTGCGACACGGATGCAATTTGGTTAAACGCCCACAATGAGCCTGCTCGTTGAGCAACCACTTTTGGTGACGGGACATCTGTTGCTAAACCCAACGCAGAAAAAAGTGCAGCAGTTAAGAGGCTTGCGTTTGCGGTAAAGGTATCTGTCCAAGGTAATACGTTAAGCAGAGCTGGGCCAAAAATAAGACCAAATAACCCAGCCAATACAGCTGATGGAATGTACATGCGTTGTAGTAAAGGCATATGTACACGAATTACTTTTGCTGCAATTAATAGTAAGCCAGCGATGGCTAAGTCAGTCAGCATTAGACCTTTTGGCATTTCTTGTCCTCCAGTAAATGCGTTCAAGGGGCTCATCCTTTTAACCAGCCTTGATGTAATAAATAACTTCCAGCACAAAACCACGAAAATAGTCACTCATGTGACATCGCGTCATGGTTGTTCTAGTCAGCACTCTATTGCGCTGTCGAATTTGTATTAACGGATCTGTTGATCCTTAAATCTATAAAGTGAGTGCAATTGTTGTGAGTGCTCACGAAGTGTTGAGAAATTTGAATAAATTCCTCGATCAAGTTTCTGATAGTTCACTCAGGAAGGGCGTGTATCCTAGTCAGTTTGTCAGCGCAATGCAATTGAGCGTCATCAATATTTAGTGCCTAAAAACTGGGCACTTGTAATTAAATATTTGATAAATAAAAATATTGAACAAGAAAAATAATTTGTCGATATGATAACTTTTTGTGATTTGAAGGGGGATTTTGCCACTTTAAGGAGGAATTTTTTGGAGGAATCGAGAAAGTAGTAATATCAGTAAGAGCTAAAGTAGAGTGATTCGCGCAAATATCATGCGTTATAAGGGGGCCGGAATTTCGCCCCCATAGCTACAAAGTGCTTGTTTAAATTCGGTTGTCACCAGTACTAAACGCGATAATTTGACTGATTTCGGTCAAGCTTCTTCCACTTTCTTGCTGCCACTGAATAAAGGCTTTATTAGCAGAGTCCAAGGACTTTTTCGTGTCTTTGCCGCCTTCAATGATCTTGCAGTTGCGTAAATAAGCTTCGACATCGTTAGACAGAATAAAAGTGTCCACGCCCATTTGGCGTAAAGTGTAAGGGCCTGTATTTCCACCCAAACGACTACCATGCTTCTTCAAGTAGCCCCATAGATCCGTGATCTTTTCCCGAGGACATTCAGCAATCATGTTACTGAACGAGCCATATTCGATTCTTGCTTCATGGATCATGCGAGCGTTGGCCGGAATCGACATGACTTTAGTGAGGTGGCGAATGATGCGTTTGTCGGTCGCTTTGGTTTCCCATTGTTCGTCTGACAGCATCAACAACGGCTCAATCTTAAATCCGAAGAACACTTCTTCGAAGTTCGGCCACTTGTTGCGAACCACGCTCCACGAAATCCCACTTTGGAATACCTTCATCGAAAAAGCGGCCAGCCAACGGTCATCGGGAATCGCTGCTAATTCCTCTTTACTTAATGGGTGAGACAATAGCGCTTCAAGCTGATCTTCTCCGCCTTTTCGCTTAGCAGCACGTTGATAAATCGCGTCAAATTTTTCGATACTCATAAAAGAAGTTAGTCCTAGTTTATGTCGATATTTGCGAAACATACTACGCTTAAGTGGCTGAATCGTAAATTGATGGAGTGTCACAAATGAAGAAGGTCACATTAACGTTTGTCGGGGAAGGTTCGGAGCGTATCGCGGATAAATTTTATACTTGGCTGGCTGATGGCGGATTAGAAGACAGCTTAATTGAAACTCTATCGGACAGAGAAGTGTCGGTGGTCGGTATTAGCGATATGGATAACGAAACGCGTGATGTAGTAATTACGACAGAAATGAATTAGCGCGTTGTACACGACCAAAACCAAAAGAATGCGATACAACAAAGCCCTTCGTCGGAAGGGCTTTGTACGTCTAACTCGTGTTCTTGTGTAGAGTGGATTTAATGATGAACCAGCGTTAAACCGCTTGGTAAAGCATCACCGAAGACACGTTTTGACTCACTTTCTGAGAGCTCTTTCACTTCTTCAACCAGTGATACCCAAGATTCAGGCACCTTGCTTTGCTTCAACTTAACCAAGACCTGCTCACGGTAGTCATCAGAGATATCGAATAGTCGGTCACCCGTCTTACGACAAATCATTACGGCTGCGAACGCGATCATTGGCTCTTTCTGCCAGTTCTGCTCTAACAGCTTAGGCAACCACTGTTCTGCTTGTTCACGAGGAATGACGTTGTGCTGGCTGCCATAAAGTGGTGTGCGAGAAGCCAAACGTCCCATCGCCCACCAGTGCGCTTGTTCAAACTGGTTTTGGTTGATGGCTTTGCTCAAGAACCACGTTGCCAATAGAACTTTGTCTTCGACTTCTAGGTGTTCAAGCGACGCCGCCAATCGAACCATGGATTCATAACCCATGTCTTGTGCCGCTTTGGCGGATTGTGGGTTTTTCATCGCGCCGGGATGCAGATATTTTGCGATGTCTGCCAAAATGGTTTCTTGTTGTTCTTGGCTTAGACCGCCCGCGATACGTCGCCAGAATACCCACCAGTCTGTCCAGCCTTGATGGTTTTTGAACTGAATATTTTGTTGATACAGTCCCCAAACTTGCTCAATACGCCAAGAGTCTGTTGGATCGCCAAAGCCCGGACGCAGTGCAAAACCTGCCAAACGAAGCCAGTTTTTCTCGTGCTGTTCAGAGCGGCGACGACGCTTACGACCTTGCGCAAAAGTATCGAAAAGTTGACGGAGTGTGGTGAAGTCCCATTCGTCACGTTTGCCGAGCTTCTTCTCAAGATCTTTGGCTAAGGTTTTGATCTCTTTGCCTTCTGCGCTTTTTTTGTTACCGCTGTATAGGCGAGCGATTAGCTCCTTACATTCGTTCAGTTTAGGGTGAAGCTTAACTTGCTCGCTGTCATCGGTTTGCTTGTTACGGACTTCAAATTCGAGTTCCCAACGTTTGTTGTCGTCCTCAGCGCTGACACACTCCATCTTAAGAGTGCCGACTTCAGTCAACTGACACGCCAGTTGTACTTCTACGCGCTCTTTCTGGTTGGCTTGCAGTTCGGCACCTTCACCTTCAAGGGTGGTGATATAAGGCGGTAGCGGAGCAAACAAGTCTGGGTCAACATCAACCATCACGCCATTTTGAATGGCGGTGTTATTGGTTAAGGTATCGTGGGTAGAAGTCAGCAGGTTAAAGCGAACGGGCTCTCCAAGAGTGAGCGAGAAACGACGACCGCTTAAACGGATCTCATGGCCTTCTTCTGTGCCTTTTGCAAGTAAACAGAGAGCTTTACCCATTTTGTTCTTTTCTTGAAGATGCAAGAAGTAAGAACGCGCTGCACCACCACCAATTTTCAGTTGTGCGCCACGACGTGCTTTACCAAATGCTACAGCACCTAATGCAACAGACCAATCTGGATGTGGGTTATCTAATACCGTAACTGGTGCGCCGCGCCAGTCAGAAAGTAGGGCGGTGACACGTTCAGTCACCAGATCACTGTTAAACACGCCTCCGTTCAACAACACGCCAACTGGAATCGCGTTTTGTTTATCGTCTTCAATGCCAAGAGCGGCACGAGCGACTTGCTGGTGCTGAGTTAAGAACTCGGCAACGTGCTTGCTCACCGCTGGGTCAGCAACGTATGGAAGGCCAAACTCGACAACCGCGCTACGACGTTTGTCTGGTACGTCACTGAAATCAGAAAGCGGGAAGAAGCCATCTAATGCGATTTGGTGCACTTCTTGTTTGCTTAGAGCAATACTCTTTGTGCCCCCAAGTAGCTTAGAGCCGCTACCTAACATGGTGATCTTCACTTCGTCAGGTGCGCTCGCTGAAAGCAGGTTCTCTTTCGCTTTACGCGTTTGCTGAATCAGCTTAGTCAGGCTTGCTGCAGTGAGTTTCTTACTTTGATTGAAGCGGCTCTCTGCAAGGTGTGCTAATGCTAAGTCGAGGTTATCACCACCCAGCATCAAGTGTTCGCCAACGCCAATACGATCAAGGGCTAGCTCATCTTGAGAAGAGAAACTTGCTTCAATCAAGCTCAAGTCGGTGGTACCACCGCCCACATCGCACACAAGAATCAGCGGTAACTCTTTGAGCTCATCAGCTGCGGTTTTCTGATGGCGTGCGTACCAGTCGTAACATACGGCTTGTGGCTCTTCGAGCAGGACGATTTTCTTTAAACCTGCCAACTCAGCGGCTTCAAGCGTGAGCTTACGAGCGGTTTCATCGAACGATGCTGGAACGGTCACAACCACATCTTGGTCTTCTAGCTTGTTGCTAGGATGACGGTAGTTCCATGCTTGACGAATGTGGTTGAGGTAGCTTGCGCTGGCAATGACGGGTGATACTTTATCCACGTCTTGCGCGCCAGCCCAAGGGAGAATGTCTGAGCTACGATCTACCGCTTGGTGCGATAGCCAGCTTTTTGCACTGGATACCTGACGTCCTTCCACCTTCGCGCCTAATTCACGAGCCCATTCACCAACGATGACATTGTTAATGTCGCCAGCAACAGGTTCGTTGTCCCAAGGAAGAGTGAGGTCAGAAGAGTAGATTTGACCTACAGCTGGATGATAGCGGAAAGAGGGCAGAAGTGGTTTACGAACGACTTCGCCCGGACCAATCAGTTGGTCGATGTTAAATAGGGATACTTCGGATTGTTCAAGGTTGTCGGTGATTTCACAGTAGGCCACCACAGTGTTTGTGGTGCCGAGGTCAATACCAACAAGGAAACGAGGAGATGCCATACAAAACCAAACCTTCGTGTATTTAAAAACGGCACCCGATTGGATGCCGTTTGATTTCTAATTATTGTTCTTCGTTTGAGTCACTTTTCGCGTCTTCGCGCACATCGAACTCAACATGCCATTTTTGCCCGTTATCAGCGGCAATGGCTTCTAAGTAAAGCGTACCAAGCTCTGTTACGCGAGAAGCTAGGGTAACTGGAACCACTTCACCTTCACGACGACCTTCTGATACAGGCAGCGTTACTTGGATTTCTGGTAGCTCTTCAAGCTCTTCTGGTGCCCAATAGTCAAGGTGAGTACCTGCTAGGTCGTCACGACGAACGGTTGAGCCGAAGAATTGGAAGTTAACTGGCTGGCCGATGATCAAACCAAACTCTTGGCTTGGTACGTCAACGCTTGAGCCTTCTTCCATACCAAATGGTGCTACACACAGTGCTTCCATTGGAGGCGCCATGCCCGGAATCGCAGGCATCGCACTTTCGATACCCACGTAGTACGCCGAAGCAATACCGCCGCGGATACGAACGCCTTGACCACGACGCACAGAGCCGTAGTAAGCCGCACCGCTAGCAACTGCAAGGTCTAGATCCACACCTGTTAGGCGTTTCGCCATTTCTGCGTCTGCTTCAATTAGCCATTCGTTGATCGTGTCTTCTAGACGAGTGGCTAGAAGTTTTGATTTCAGCACACCACCGTTGAATAGGATTGCCGTTGGTTTGATGAAGTCAGCCGATTGCGCTGCATCCGCGCCTGGCATACCTGGCATGTTTGCAAATGGGTTGAAATCTTGAGCTTGCGCTGATTCACCACCGCTTTGCGCGTGTGCTTGCTTAGACAAGAACGCTGCAATGTGACGAGTAATACCCGCATCTTGTGCGTAAGGAAGACCCATTTGCGTTAGTGCGCCACGGTTACGTTGAACAGGGTGGTCAGTAATCGCAACTTGAGGGAAGAAGCCGTCAACCAATGTTTGTTGTACTTCTTCTTGAGTCAGTTCTGTCTTCAACGTTGCGCCAAGCAGTTTAGAACCGCGGCTTGGTACTACGATTGGCACTGACTGAAGTTCGCTGTCGTTCAATAGCGCTTCTTTCGCGTCACGACATGCGTGCGTCATTGCCTGAACTTGCCATGGTTGTAGCTCTTTGCCTTCTTGCGCTAGCTTCATCTTCAAGCGGTACGCAAGTGCAAGGTCCATGTTGTCACCGCCAAGTAGGATGTGTTCACCTACCGCGATGCGGTTCAGAGTTAGGTTGCCGTCGTCTTCAGTGACTTCAACCAAAGAAAGGTCGGTTGTACCACCACCGATATCGACCACAAGCACGATGTCGCCAACTTCAACTTCATCGCGCCATTTGTCGTCGCTGTTATCAATCCAGTTGTAAAGCGCAGCTTGTGGCTCTTCTAGAAGTGTTAGGTGCACGAAACCAACGTTGCGTGCTGCTTCTGCAGTTAGGTCACGAGCCGCAGGATCGAAAGAAGCCGGAACCGTAATGGTAACGTCTTGATCGGCAAGGTTGTAATTTGGATTTGCGTGATTCCAAGCATCTTTTAAGTGCTCAAGGTATAGCTCGGTTGCGCGAAGAGGGGATACTTTTTCCACTTCTTCTGGGCTACCCGCTGGTAGGAATGCGTCACGACGGTTTACACCACCGTGGCAAAGCCAAGATTTCGCACTTGCAACAAGACGAATTGGTGTTTTTGAACCTAGGTTACGTGCAATTGCACCAACTAGAGCTTTTGGCTCACTCGACCACGGAAGAACGCGTGATTGCGGGTTCATTTCGTGTTCGTGTGGTTGGTATAGGAAAGAGCCTAATTGGCTACGAGTCTCTACCGTACCCGGCGCAGTCAGCTGCGGGATAGGCATTACTTCTACGCGAGCGTCTTCGTCGTGCGTATCAACAAAAGACATGACACAGTGTGTTGTACCTAAGTCGATACCAACACTGAATTTAGGCGTCTGTTGAGTTTCAACAGACGCTTCTTGAGAATGGTTTTCTTGGTTCATGTGTTCCATTACAGCTCAACCTCGGCTGGAGCAATCACAGATGCATCGTAGTTTTCAGCCAGTTTAGGCAGGTTCATAGACGTTGCCTTCCAACCTTTGTGAACTAGAGTGCCGTGGAACGGCGCGCTGCCTGTCACGTTACCAGTTAGGCGGATTTCTTGTGGGTTGAAGCCTTCTTCAACCGTAATACGAGTTTCTTCTTCTTCGTTACGAACGTGCGCAAGTGTCACGTAATCGTTCAATACTTTTTGACCGCCAGTGTGAATAACACGAGCCGCAGCGCCTACTTCTTCATCAGAGAACGAAGTTAGGTCTTCTTGTAGGAAGTCGATCAGACGAGCTTCTTGCTGCATGATAGAAAGTAGCTGCATTGCAGAATCAGTAGAAGCTGTTGCGAGTTTCGATTCAACTTCAACGACTTTTTCTACGACCTTCTCAACTTCAACGACTTTTTCTACTTCGACGATCTTCTCAACTGGCTTCTCAACTTCGACGATTTTCTCGACCGGTTTTTCTACGACTTTCTCAACCACTTTTGATTTGCGAGAGACCGCGACTAAAAGAAGCAAAACGCTCGATGCGGTTAGGCCAGCGTGAAGCATATCGAACGTTTGAGGAATTAGGTTCAAATCAATGTTCATGACGTTTTTTCTCTTTCTATTGATTATTGGTGCTCAGTATTGGCTCATATGTGTTCACTAAAACGATCGTCTTTGCGATCTTGCACCAAGTTTAGACATTAAAATGATGACGGATGGTAGCATATTCAAGGCTTAAGGCTGTAATAATTCGTGACTATACCGTACGAACAGCGTGAAAAATCGACGATCGGACTGCCCAGCATAGGTTGTTGCTTGATGTTTGTGCGTTGCTAACGCAGTATTTCAATAGATCCCGAAGTTTAACTTACGGAAGTATCAAAATTACGATATGACACAAAGCACCGCTCACAAGAGCGTTATCAAACGACATTCAGACTCTATTCTAGCTTTTGCAGCGACGTTGTGTGTCACTGCTGGTGTGGTCGGTGCTGCTTATACGATGCAGCAACGGTATACGCAGACGACGTTTGATACTTTAGCTGACCGACAAGCAGAATCACTGAAAGCGAACGTCGAAAATGATTTAAAGTTCATTGGTGCAGGTGCAAACTTTTTTCATTCGATTGAACGCACCTATTGGTCTTCGTTCCCAATGTATGCGGAACAAGTAATCAATAGCTCGCGAAGTCTAATTGGACTTCAATGGATGCAAAAGGTCGAATTCGAAGACCTTGATGAGCATATTTTAAAGACCCGTCAAACATTTCCTGATTTCCAACCGTTTACCGTTCCTAAAGATGGCCCCAAAACCTACGGGTACATTTTTGAACACAAAGAGCCAATTTTTATCGCATCGGATATTTATCCAAGAACACCAGAAAACCTTTCTCTACTAGGTTTCTATTTTTCACGTAAACGCTTCGATCTCATCTTGGATGATATATCCACAAATGGTCGAGCGAATGTCTCGGATAAAGTTCGCTTACTGCAAGATGGGTATGACAAGTCCATTCCTAAAACTGGGCTGCTAGTGTTCCATCCAGTGTTTGACTTCGAGAACCAACATTTATTAGGTGTAGTGACAGGGGTGATTCGAAGTACAGTTTACTTTGAGGATTTGATCACGAAAACCGCGACCGAGCTAGATATGTCGGTGCGCGTAGAAGATTTAGGCTTTGACGCAGCAGATGACCCCGTTCTCTTCCAAAGTTCAAACTGGGATAACATTCGAGGAACGGTTATAAGCCGTACCATTCAGCTGCCCAATCGTGAGTGGCGGATTGATTTTAAACTTTCTGATGCCGTCTCTGCTTGGGAGCGTTCTATTTTAGCGGGCACGACATTAGCCGGGTTGGTAATCGCCTTTTTGATTAGTTGGATTGTGAATTTACAGTCACGAGAAAAAGAGCGCTTGGCGGTCATGTTAGAGCTTAAAACCGTCGAATTAAAAAGGATGGCTGAGCGTGACCCTCTAACTCAGTTACTCAATCGCCGAGCGTTTAACGATCATTTGCTTAGCCAGATAAACAAAGGTGTTAGCTTCGCATTGGTTGGTTTTGATATCGACCACTTCAAAGTTATCAATGACAAGCACGGTCATTTAGGGGGAGATGAAGCATTGCAGCATGTGACTAAGCTAGTCAGTGCGAATCTAAAGCCTGGAGACCGATTTTATCGTGCTGGTGGTGATGAGTTCTGTATTATTTCTAAAGTCATTGATAAAGAAGCACTGGAAGCTTATCTGGAAAAGTTGCGGAGCATCGTGGCAAGTACGGCTTTTGACTATGGCGATGCTTCAATCATTTGCACGTTAAGTATTGGCGCGGCTGTCCATAAAGATGAAGATCCTGAAAGCTTGTATCACAAAATGGATAATCAACTTTATTTGAGTAAAAAAACGGTCGTAATAATGTGTCGATTGGCGATTAAATGGGCGCGCAAATTCGAGTTTTACACCGTGTTACGGTAGAATCGCACGCTTTAAAATTTTATGTTAGGAATCAAGACAAACTATGAACCATAACCGTATTGTATGCTTCGATTTAGAAATGTGTTGCTGGAACGAAAATGGTGTCGGCAGCACGGGTGAAATTATCGAAGTTGGGTTGGCTGAAATAGATTTGTCTAGAGGCGAGATAGTCAAGCGAGCTCAATACTACGTAAAACCTGAACATGATGAAGTTTCGCTGTTTTGTGCCGAGCTAACAGGTATTACGCCACGTAAAATTGAAAAACAAGGACGCCCATTAGAAGAAGTGCTTAAATCCATGGTTAAGAACTTCGGTGGTCGTAACAAGATTTATGCATCATGGGGCCGAGATGACCTCATCCTGCTTGAAGAGTGTAAGCAAAAAGGTATTGAAGCGCCATTTACGGAGTTCATCAACTTAGCGACGCTTTATCGCATTCAAAATCGTCTTAAGGATAAGCGTATTGGTCACCGAGCAGCTCAAGAAGCAAAAGGCATTGATTGGGAAGGGCGCCAACATTCTGGTTATGTGGATGCGTACAATTTAGCGAAGCTTGCTCTGACTATGCTTTAATGGTCCGATATAGATCGGCAAACTTGTAATCAAATCGTCATTCAACCATTGTTGTTTTGTCATGGAATCTGTTTAGTGTAGAGCTCGTCAAACATATTCATATCTTGACCAGTATTTTAATAACAATGTCGTTGGCTTATCGAAAAAACGCGCGTAATGCGCGTTTTTTTATGGCTATAGAATTCAATCTTCGCCATCATTTCACGGTAGACTTGAAATAGCTTGCGCGACTTACATGTTTACCTTGTTTCCTTACTGAGATTGCAACTTTGCTCGAATGAACTCACTGTGATCAACGTAGAGTAGTTCTGCTGTTTTGCGGATCACTGCATCTTCTAGTGGATCAATTTCGCCATCGGCATACGCCACTTCCCACATGCTTTTGATTAAGTTGTAGCGTGTTTCTTGAGTCAATTCTCTCAGTTGAGAAGTAAAATCGTACAGAGACGCGGAGTCTTTTATTTTCTGTTGCGCTTGCTCTAACAAAGCATTTGATTCTTCTTCATTTAATGACAGAAGCTTCATCAATAATGAACGCTTTGTTTCTTGCTCTTTATCATCGACGTTATGGTCTGCGCCAGATACTTCACACAGCAAGCACGCGATAGCCATATTCGGAGAGAGTGTGTTGGTTTGGCTTAAATCAGAGCCTTCAATGAGCTGTTTAAATAATGAGGTAAGAGAGTTAAACATATTGAACACCGAGCTATTGTTTATTTGGTTAACATGGTCATAAATACGGTAGATCTCAAGGTGTGGTATCAAAATTAGCACGCCGTTGACAGTCAAGAGCTTTGCTCATCTACCCAAATCCCTCGTACTTTTAAGTTCAGTCAAAATGACTTGCCTTCAAGAAAGGGCAAGTCATTTTGGGAGCGAGATTTAGCCTTCTGCACGAGTTGGTGGAAAATGTACCTCTTCACCATCGCTCGTTAGAATGCTAATTTGGCTCGGCTTTCCTTCGTCATCAAGACGCAGCTCACCAATGGCGCTGTGGTTAACTAAGCGATAAAAATTGTGCGAACTTGGTGCGCGTTTGTAGATCTTTAGCCGCTTACGTTTTGTGAACCAGTTTAAAGGCGAACGAGGGCTATATAGAAGCCTATCTAGACCATCACAAATATTGAGCAATTGGGTTGGGAACTGATTTTTAATCCCGCTACAGGTGATTTGATAGATATTCGGACTATTTTTTCGGTAGCGAAGTTTAATGTCGTATGCAAAAGAGTAGTGCACGTCGCCAGAGAGAATAACGAAATTGGTCGGCGTCTTAGTATGTGTAAAAATACTAATAAGCGTATTCGCACTTCCGGGGTGCGCCATCCAGTTTTCAGCATCGACCATCAATGGTTTACCAAGCATCGTCACTACTCGCTGCAGTGCTTCGATAAACTTCACTCCGAACATTGGCGCGGCAGAAACAATGATAACTTTGTCTTGATGAATAAGTTCTTGGTGGAACTCAATCATTGCTTCCCAGTCCATTAACCCAGAGGGCTTGTTCATTTTAGACTCAGAACGCCAGCGTCTGGTTCGCGTATCTAGCACGACAACTTTTGGCGTCGTCGGAATGGTGTAATGCCAATTCTCAAAGCGATACAAATATTGAATAAATGCATCTTGAGTTTGTGAGGAACCCTCGTTGAAAAAGCGTTGAGCGATACTCATAAACTCATCATTGAATTTTTCTGGCGCGTTTCCCCACCCTTGGCAGAGCCAGTAGGCAATCAGGCTGTTCCCGATAATACGTTTCGCAAAGGCGTTGCTGTACGCGGCTTGTTCCCAGCCTATGGTAAGGTTCCAATCGTCGGTGACATCGTGATCATCAAAGATCATGTAGGTTGGAATGTGAGCAAGTAGGCGTTGAACCTTATCCAGACCTGAGACGAATTTATCTATTTGAGCTTTTTCTTTCGCGCCATTGCTGCTGCCATTTGGGATCGAGAGTTGCTCCGCCGACAGTAAACTCATTTTCTAATAAGCGATCTGTCCGAATGAGCTTCCATAAGGTTGGAGACCAAACCAATAAGTACATTGCAAAGCATTCGGCAAAGCTTATTAGATGGTTTTCACACTCTTTGGCGCTGAATATTGGCGTCCCTCTGTGCGGGAAAAACGTACTCAGTAAACTGCCATCATTCACATAATGAGGCAACAATTTGTCCCGACCATAATAACAAGCTGAGTGCTGGTAGAGGGCATTGGTATTTTTTATCGGCGCTTGCTCGAATTCTTCGCCCGGTAAACCGAGTAGGGCAATGACTTGTTCGATGGCGTCCAGAGTAGGGCCTGCAACATGGTCTGCGTAGATTTGGTCACCACTCATGATGAGCATATCTGGTCTTTCTTCGATGGTTTGAGATGCGATTTTATGATCCGCAGCGACCAATGTATCTTTACTGAAGTGGTGGGGATTCCGGCACGAGCCATGCAGAACATAATCTGCTTTTTCGCTGATTAGGAACTCAACGCCCAAATTTGGACAGTTATCTCGTTCATAAGTCAGATGAGGAAGCATTTCCGTTACTGAGCCGTGTTGCGTTTGTATTTGATAGCGTAACGTTTGATGGGTCGGAAACTCGCCCTTTAATTGCAACAAACAGCACCACGCATTGAGACCGATTTGAAGCTGTTCTTTTTGCTCACTTAAGGGGGCTTGATGAATGACGGAGGCGTTTTCATCCGTAATTTGCACCATACCCTCCAAGCGTTGGGTGGTGACTAGCCAAATATTGATTTCAGTTGCGGTCACTTTGCGCAAAATCGGACCTGCAACGATAAGAGGAAGTGAAGATGTTTCAGTCGTGTTCATCAATGCTGGCAAAACGGCTCCTTATGTGTCAGCTTCTTCTTCTAATATTTCGATAACTTGTGAACTGCTAAGTTCATGTCCCATAAGGAATAAACCTAGCATGGCATCGGCTTTTGACGCGTTATCACTGTCTTCATCCAAAATCTGCTGAAGTCGCGTTCTGATTAGATCTATTTCGTGCTCGACGAAGCCGCGTCCCTCTTCGTCTCCCTGACCATCTTCTGGAGCATTATCAAAGTGCAAAAATAACATGTCACCATCAAGTTGAGTCCCTATCAACCTTTCAGGCAGCCATGCTTCTCCCATCACAATGTCTGGGTCCGTGTCTGCGGGTAAATGATTCAAGGTAGAGATAAGTTCAGATGCTTTCACTTTTTACTTCATTATGTTTGATTTAGAACTAAGCTAGAGTTTTAAGAGCTTGTTACGATAGTAAAAATATTCACAAATAAGCTCATCTAGTCGTGCAATATTAATATAATCTTGGGACTCAAACTGTCACGAGGATGACAACATTTGTCATTGTAACGGCTATCATCAGAAGAACATAAGCTTTAAATGGCAAATCATTGATGTTTGCCTGCTTCTCAACCAACATTTTTCGAACTCATGAAGAGATTAATTCTAACAACCCTCACTTTGCCTTTAGCTGCGATGGCTTCTTCTGCGTATGGTGTAGAAGAGCAAACATGGGGAATTGCAGCGATGTATCGCACCGCATCGATCCCGTTTTATACCCCCGATAATGACTCGACGGTGAGTACATTTGTACCAATGATGTTCTTTGAAAACGAGCATTTGTATATCAATGGCATTGAAGGCGGCGTTTTTCTGTATGACGAGAGTGATTCTGACTGGCGCGCGAGTGCGATCATGCGATTGAGATTTGTTGATATTCCCATGTCGCTACAAAATGCCAATGAAGGGGACAGAGTCGACTTTGGTGGTCAAGTTCGTTATAGCATTAACGACAACTGGCGCGCGGAAATAGAACTAATGACGGACGATGAACTCCAGTTTCACTCTAATTATCGCCTTGCCGCTAATTATGCGTTTGGTGATTGGGAGTTAGAGCCATCTATCACGATTCGATACAAAGACGCTGACTTCAACAGTGAATATTATGCGTTTAAAGATGTTACTGGGGAAAGAATTGGAGCAGGACTTGACGCCAACCTCGGCATCAAAGCGCGTTATCATGTGACTTCCAACTTGTATTTATTGGGGGAGACGAGTGTCACTCGCTTAGATGATAATGCTTACAACAGCCAGCTTGTAGAAGACCGATATCAAGGTGAAGTGTTTGTCGGTTTTGGTTTTTTCAACGATAAAGGCAAAGCTCCGAAATCAACACTGAGGAATAAACCATACCTACGTATCGCGCATGGTTGGGCGACGCCTTCAAATATTGGTGAAATATTTAGCTTTGAGAGAGAAAAAGACCCATACGACAATCAACTTACTTCATTGTTTTATGGGCACCCGCTAACGGACGAGTTGTTTGGCTTTCCTCTTGATATTTATTTAACGCCAGGTTTGGTTCATCACTGGTCGTCCAGTGTTCAGTCCGCGAGCACAGAATACGTGATGGCGATTAAGGCTTATTATACCGTTAATTGGCCAACGACTTGGCGATTTGGTGTTGCGGAAGGTATGTCATACGTCGACAACATTACCTACATCGAAGGAACCGAAATGGAAGACAAGGGTTATACACCAAGTAAGCTACTGAACTACTTAGACTTCTCGTTTGATGTAAATATAGGTGACTTATTCAACCAAAAAAACTGGGAAAATATGTGGGTGGGTTATTCATTGCATCACCGCTCAGCAATTTTCGAAAGTGCGTCCCAGTTTGGGCGCATTAAAGGCGGGAGCAACTACAATACCATTTACTTCCAGTTCGAGTTTTAGAGCATCGTAAGATGCATATAGGTCGGATTTGCAACTGACTTCTTTATCACCCATTATGAGTAATGATGAATAATACAATGCTGCTTTCAACGCGAACCTTCGTGTATCGTGCCAAAGTTAAGGCTGTTTGTGATGCATCTGATGAATCGGATGGCATGAGCACCATGAGTATCGACTCCTCATTCAATATTCAAATTGAGGCGATAAACTGTACCAACGATGAATTTGCCAAGCGCTTTTTTGTCGTCCACGGGGAAGGGCATTTAGAGGGGGATGAATGGTTAGTGTTGTACGTCAATTCTCTTGAGGTTGACGTTGGAGACGATCTCGAAATTCCGAGTGATGTTGCGTTTGATGCGATGATTGAGAATATGATAAACGAAGCCGAGCAGTCTTTGGAAAAGCTCTATCACGAAGCGCTACACAACTTAGAGAAAGTGAATCGCTCTGGGAGAAATAAGATAACTTCTAAACACGATTAGGGTATTTTGATCGACAAGGGATTGGCGCGAACCAATCCCTTGTTATTTGTATTCTACTTGTTCTTGAACTTAGGCCAATTTACGCTATCGCTGCAAGTTGGCTCTGCGCTTCAGAAATGCCTTTCGCAGCGAAATCTTCACCCATGTTTAGCGCTTCCGCATAAACAAATTCCACATCAGTTATACCAACGAAACCTAGCACGGTACGCAGGTATGGTGTGACGTTGTCAGTTGGTGAATCTTTATGGATACCACCGCGAGTCGTGATGACAATCGCTTTCTTACCTTCGATCAGGCCTTGAACGCCGTTTTCTGTGTATTTGAATGTCACGCCAGCACGAGCAATCAAATCAATCCAGTTTTTAAGCTGAGTTGGAATTGTAAAGTTATACATTGGTGCGGCAATAACCAAAGTGTCTGCGGCTTTTACTTCTTCAATAAGGGTATCCGACAGTTCGACAACCGCTTGTTGTTCTTGTGAAAGATCTTCCGTTGCGCGAAGTGCAGTGGCAACGGCGAAGTCCAAAACTGGTAATGGGTTTGCAGCCAAATCACGAACAGTTAGCTTGTCTTGGTCTACATTTTTGATGAAGTCTTCAACCAGTTTGTTTGATTGAGAGTAATCGCCAAGGATGCTTGATTTTAGAGCTAGTACACGAGACATAATGGTTATTCCTTAAATAAGTGCTTTTGACTATGGGAGCCATTATAAGCGAGGCACGTTGGTTAAAAAGTATAGGGATTCGCTGAACATGTTCGAAAAATTTGAATGTGGTTTCGGTTATCTTGTTGCAGATCTTGTGTGATACAATCCGCGCAGTTTTTGTAATGAAAAGAATAGGAAACGCTTTGACTTCGTCACAGCCCCCAAAAAAGAATCCCGCTGAAGAGCAAGCGACACCGTCAAATGGTGTGCAAAAGGCGACAGCGAAACAAGATAAAGCACCTCAGGCTCAAGTGAATAGCGCGGCGTCTCTACGTAAAGCGTTAAGCCAGTGCATGATGCGTGACCGCTTCCGTTTAAGTAAACGCATTTCTGGTGCGAGCAAAATTAAGAAAGATGCAGCACGTAATGCTGTGTTTGATGAAATTGCACTCGACATTGCCAAATCGATGATGGTTGCGGAACAACGCAGCAACGACAAACCAACGATTGAATACCCAGAAATTCTGCCCGTCAGCCAAAAGCGTGACGACATCGCTAAAGCTATTGAAGAAAACCAAGTGGTTATCGTCGCGGGTGAAACCGGTTCTGGTAAAACCACTCAGCTGCCAAAAATCTGCACTGAGCTTGGTCGCGGTAAGTTCGGTCTGATTGGTCATACTCAGCCTCGTCGTCTTGCAGCGCGTTCGGTTGCTAACCGTATTGCCGAAGAGATGGAAACCAAGCTTGGTGAGTTTGTTGGTTACAAGGTTCGATTCAACGATCAGATCTCTGAAAATACCCAAATCAAATTGATGACGGACGGTATCTTGTTGGCTGAAATTCAGCATGACCGTTTCTTGAATCAATACGACACCATTATTATCGATGAAGCGCACGAGCGCAGCCTTAACATCGATTTCATCTTAGGTTACTTGAAAGAGTTGCTACCACGTCGTCCTGATTTGAAAGTGATCATCACGTCGGCAACCATTGACCCAGAGCGCTTCTCAAAACACTTCAATAATGCACCAATTATTGAAGTGTCAGGTCGTACTTACCCAGTAGAAACTCGTTACCGCCCATTAAGCGGTGATGACGACAATGATCGTGACCAACTTGAAGGCATCTTCGAAGCGGTCGACGAATTGTGCGATGAAGGTTTAGGTGACATCCTGATCTTCATGAACGGTGAGCGTGAAATTCGTGATACCGCAGATGCACTGTCTAAACGCAATCTGAAGAGCACCGAAATTGTGCCGCTTTACGCGCGTTTGTCGGCGGGCGAGCAGAACAAGATTTTCCAACCTCATGCTGGTCGCCGAATTGTACTGGCAACCAACGTGGCAGAAACCTCGCTAACCGTTCCGGGCATCAAGTATGTTATCGACCCGGGCACGGCGCGCATTAGCCGCTACAGTTACCGAACTAAGGTTCAGCGTCTTCCAATTGAGCCGGTTTCTCAGGCGAGTGCGAACCAACGTAAAGGTCGTTGTGGTCGTGTGGAAGAGGGTATCTGTATCCGTCTGTACTCAGAGGAAGATTTTGAGTCGCGCCCAGAGTTTACCGATCCCGAGATCCTGCGTACCAACCTAGCATCGGTTATCTTACAGATGACCGCACTTGGCTTGGGTGACATTCAAGCCTTCCCATTTGTGGAAGCGCCGGACAAACGTAACATCCAAGATGGTGTTCGTTTGCTGGAAGAGCTTGGCGCGATTAATTCTGAGGTAAAAGACCCGAAAAAACGCCTGACTTCCATCGGTCGCCAATTAGCTCGTTTGCCAATCGACCCACGCTTGGCGCGTATGGTTTTGGAAGCGCCAAAATATGGTGCGCTTAAAGAAGTGATGATCATTGCAGCGGCCTTGTCGATTCAAGATCCACGCGAGCGTCCTTCAGACAAACAACAATCATCAGATGATAAGCACCGTCGTTTCTTCCATGAAGAGTCGGACTTCCTGACGTTTGTGAATTTGTGGGAATATATCCAAAAGCAGCAAAAAGCGTTGTCTAGCAACCAGTTCCGCAAGCAGTGTAAGCAAGATTATTTGAACTACTTGCGCGTTCGCGAGTGGCAAGACGTTTACTTCCAAATTCATCAGTCGATGCGTGAAATGGAATTCAAACTTAACGATGAGCCTGCTTCTTACCATGGTGTACACAGTGCGATCTTGGTTGGTTTGCTGTCGCACATCGGTATGAAAGACCAAGAAAAGAATGAATATCAAGGCGCGCGCAACGCTCGTTTCCATATCTTCCCTGCATCGGGTCTATTTAAGAAACAACCTAAGTGGATAATGTCAGCTGAGTTGGTGGAAACCTCGAAACTTTGGGGTCGCATCATTGCCAAGATTCAGCCGGAATGGATTGAGCCATTAGCCAAACATCTTATCAAGCGCAGTTACAGTGAACCGCATTGGTCGAAGAAACGCGCGGCGGTGATGGCGCACGAAAAAGTCATGCTTTACGGCGTACCAATCGTACCGAAGCGTTTGGTCAACTACGGCAGTATCGATCCGACCGTTAGCCGCGAAATCTTTATTCGTAGTGCATTGGTTGAAGGTGAGTGGGAAACCAAACACGCGTTCTTTAAGCAAAACCGTAAGCTTCTGCAAGAAGTGGAAGAGCTTGAACACAAATCTCGTCGTCGTGACATCTTGGTGGATGATGATGAGCTGTTTGATTTCTATGACCAACGTGTTGGTACCGAAGTGGTGTCTGGTAAACATTTCGATACTTGGTGGAAAAAAGCATCGAAAGAAGATCCTGAACTGCTGAACTTTGAAAAAGAGATGCTGTTCAAGGGCGATGCTAGTCATGTCACCGATTTGGATTACCCGAACTTCTGGCATCAAAATGGTTTGAAGCTCAAGTTGAGTTACCAATTTGAACCGGGCGATGATAGTGACGGTGTCACAGTGCATTTGCCGTTGCCGATTTTAAACCAAGTTGAACCAGCGGGCTTTGACTGGCAGATCCCGGGTTTGCGTCATGAGCTTATTGTTAGTTTGATTAAATCGCTGCCGAAGACGATTCGTAAGAACTTTGTGCCTGCGCCAAACTATGCCGATGCATTCTTAGCACGCGTAACACCAATGGAAGCACCGCTGCTAGACTCGCTAGAAAAAGAACTGCGCCGCATGACGGGTGTAGAAGTATTGCGTGAAGACTGGAACTTGGAACAGGTGCCTGAGCACTTGAAAGTCACGTTCCGAGCGGTTGATCATCGAAATCGCAAACTGAAGGAACATAAAGACCTTCACGAATTGAAAGAGAGCTTGAAAGACAAAGTTCAAGAAACGCTTTCTAAAGTGGCAGATGACGATATAGAACAGCAAGGTCTGCATACGTGGAGCTTTGGCGAATTGCCGAAAGTGTATCAACAAAAACGTGGCGGCTACGATGTAAAAGCGTATCCGGCGCTTGTTGATACCAAAGACAGCGTTGAAATCAAACTCTACGAAACCGAATTTGAGCAGATCACCGCAATGCGCGCTGGCCAGCGTCGCCTAATTTTATTGAACGTACCGTCGCCAATTAAATATTTGCACGCTAACTTACCGAACAAATCGAAGTTGGGTTTGTATTTTAACCCTTACGGCAAAGTGCTTGATCTGATTGATGACTGTATCGCCTGTGGTGTCGATAAGCTTATTGAAGAGCAGGGTGGCTTAGTTTGGGAGCCAGAGAAGTTCGAAGCGTTGAAAGAACACGTTCGTGCTGAACTGGGTGATACCGTCGTAGAGATCGCGAAACAGGTTGAGACTATTCTGACAACGGCGTTCAGCATCAATAAGAAGCTCAAAGGCAAAATCGACTTCACTATGGCGTTTGCTCTGTCCGATATCAAAGCACAAATTGAAGGCTTGATCTTCAAAGGCTTTGCGACGGAATGTGGCTGGAAACGCTTGCCGGATATTCTTCGCTACATGCGTGCGATAGAGCGTCGTATGGAGAAGTTGCCAATCGATCCAAACAAAGATCGTTTACATATGCTGAAGATTGAATCTGTGACTCAAGACTATAAAGAGTTGCTGAATAAGATCCCGAAAGGCGTGGCCATTCCTGAAAACGTAAAAGAAGTGCGTTGGATGATTGAAGAGCTTCGCGTGAGTTACTTTGCTCAACAATTAGGCACTCCTTATCCTGTTTCTGATAAACGAGTCAAAAACGCGATTGATGCTTGCTAATCAACCAGTAAAATAGCGTCAGATTTGTAATTCTCGCGTATGAGATTACTGGTACACTAATTGCTAGTAACTCAATAAGCGTTATTTTTTAGTTCTGGGAGGCAATGGTTCGCCTCCCTTTATATGTAGTACCAACGACTGAGTTATGCAGACGTGGGAATAATAAAGAGTAAAGGTAGATGATAGAAAAAAACTCTATTAGCAGTGGCGCTACTTGGCGCATCTTCTGCGGCAATGGCAGATTCTTGGATTTACGGTGGTGCAACAGTAGGTCAGTCTGACTACAAAGGTGAGACGGATACATCATACTCTGTTCACGTTGGTACAGGCATCCTACCTATCATTGGTATTGAAGCAGGTGTGACGCAACACGGTGAATTTAACGTAAATGGTCAAGACACTAAGCTAACGTCTTACTACGCAGCACTTAAGCCAAGCATCGACTTTGGTCCACTGCATGTGTATGCAAAAGGTGGCTTCCACCAGTGGGACAAAGAAGTGAAAGGCGGCAAAGACGATGACGATTTGGATCTAATGTACGGTGTAGGTGCTGAGTACTTCATTTTTGGTCCGATGTCTGTTGGTGCTAGCTACATGAACTACACGGCGGGTAAAGACGATATCGGCACGTTCTCTGTTAACGCAACACTGCATTTCCTATAAGCGTCTAGCTTTCTAACACCCATATGAAAAACACCGACTTTATGTCGGTGTTTTTTTGTTCTGGAAGTCACAAAACAAAAGTTGAACATAAATTATTCACTTTTGGATCTTAAAATGCTCATACTTTCCAATATATAGTGGCGATTAAATGCGCATATTTGCGTAATGTTTCGCTTAGGAATCGCTCAGGAAGGGATAGTATGAAAAAAACACTCTCGTTATTAGCTCTAACGTTGTGCTCAACATCAGCAATGGCTGACTCATGGATTTACGCTGGCGGTCAAATTGGTCAATCTGATATCGATAGCGAAAACGATACAACCTACGGTATTCATGTAGGTACTGGTATTTTGCCATTCATTGGCATTGAGGCAGGTTACTTTAACCACGGCAAAGTGGATTTATCACTGAGTGGCAGCAGGGGTAGTGCTGATTTTGATTCATTCTATTTAGCAGCGAAACCAAGCATCGACTTTGGGCCGCTTCATGTCTATGCCAAAGGTGGCATCAATGCATTCAATGTTGATTATGACGGCGGACTGAGAAATCTAGATAAAGATGATGGTGTCTCTTACATGTATGGTGTCGGTGCCGAATACTTCTTGCTCGATAATGTTTCTATTGGGGCAAGCTATCAAGCGTTTGGCGTGGATATTGACAGCGATAGTGACACCGTGAGCAGTGTGACAGGGAATATTACCTTCCATTTCCTATAATACTCAGCCTCTATGAAAACGTTACTGACTTGGTTTCATCGCTAGCTTTGAAACCAAGTCAGTGTTACTTATCTCAATTTACGCGTCCATCAATGATAAAGCCACAGAGCGCAAGTATTTCCAGTGCTTTTCCAACGATCAAATTACGATAAAATCAATCGTTAGACCTCATAATTTTTGTGTTGATATTACTTTGTTCTTATCTGCCTTTAACTGAGCCAAAAATGCAATAAATGGCGATTTTTTGCAAAAATATGTGATTGCTGCTAAACTTCGCCCCGCTTTAAAACTTTAGAGTTCAAATTAATGGAGGGCGGTATTGGAGTTCTTCTCACCTGAGGGGCGTTTCAAATTCACGTTAAATTTGTATTTATGGATAATGCATTTAAAAAATATAGTATCGACACAACAGACTATCAGGTTGGACAGGACAACGTTCAAAAGTGGGGATTCGACATACATAACCCCGTTTTTGGCATCAGTGCGGGTCTCGTTGTTTTCTGTCTAATTTCACTTCTTCTTGTTGAGCCAACCACTGCTCGTGATGTATTAAACGGTCTGAAAAACGGAATTATCGAACAGTTTGATGCGTTCTTTATGTGGTCGACAAACTTCTTCTTATTATTCGCTGTTGCTCTTCTTTTTTCTCCGCTGGGTAAAATCCGCTTAGGTGGCAAAGAAGCAACGCCGGATCACTCAACCGTTTCTTGGTTGTCGATGCTCTTTGCTGCTGGTATGGGTATTGGCCTTCTGTTCTGGAGTGTGGCGGAGCCGACCGCGTACTTCACTGATTGGTGGGGAATGCCACTGAACGCAGTGCCATACACAGAAGAAGCGAAATCTCTCGCGATGGGTGCCACCATGTTCCACTGGGGTGTGCATGGTTGGAGTATTTACGCACTCGTTGCACTAGCACTTGCGTTTTTTGCTTTTAACAAGGGTTTACCGCTTTCATTGCGCGCGGCGTTTTATCCAATTTTTGGTGACCGAGCATGGGGTTGGTTAGGGCATGTTATCGACATTCTTGCCGTTTTATCCACGCTGTTTGGTCTTGCAACGTCGCTGGGTCTCGGTGCTCAGCAGGCGACCAGTGGTATTAACCATGTCTTTGGTCTAGAAGGCGGCATTGGTACACAAATGATTGTGATCACCTTTGTTACCTTTATCGCGGTGCTATCAGTAATTCGTGGTATTGATGGTGGTGTTAAGCTACTGAGTAACGTCAATATGGTGGTTGCGTTTGCCCTGCTTATTTTCATTACCTTTATCACGTTTGATACGGCGTGGGGTTCGCTACGCGACACAACAATGGCTTACATTGAAAATATTATTCCGTTGAGCAACCCCCACGGTCGTGAAGATGAAACTTGGATGCACGGCTGGACGGTATTCTACTGGGCTTGGTGGGTATCTTGGTCACCGTTTGTTGGTATGTTTATCGCGCGTGTGTCTAAAGGTCGTACGGTTCGAGAATTCCTGTTCGCAGTGATCGTTATTCCTACTGTCGTTACCTTGATTTGGATGTCTGTATTCGGTGGTATCGCGCTTGACCAAGTGGTGAATAAAGTCGGTGAGCTAGGTGCAAATGGTCTAACTGATATTTCACTGACTCTGTTCCATGTTTACGATGCGCTACCGTATAGCTCAGTGATTTCAATGCTTTCTATCGTGCTGATTCTGGTGTTCTTTATTACATCATCAGACTCTGGCTCACTGGTTATCGATAGTATCACTGCGGGCGGTAAGATTGATGCACCAATTCCACAGCGTATTTTCTGGGCTTGTATTGAAGGTGCAATTGCAGCCGTTATGCTTTGGGTTGGTGGCAAAGAAGCCTTGCAAGCATTGCAGTCAGGCGTGGTTGCAACGGGATTACCGTTTACCTTTGTTCTGTTGTTGATGTGTGTAAGCTTGGTTAAAGGGTTAAGAACCGAACTGTCAGCTTACAAATAAACACTATCCACTATTGAATTTAATTGCCGAGCCTAATGCGCTCGGCATTTTTTATTTTCTACTTTTCTTTTTCAATAATTCCGTTACAGTTTGGGCTTATTCCCACCTCATTTAACAGCATTATGTCACTGGCTAAACTCATTCTTATTCGTGGACTTCCAGGTTCAGGTAAAACAACCTTAGCAAAGCAATTGGCGGTAGAGCTTGGTGCTAAGCATTTTGAAGCTGACATGTATTTTGAAAATGATGAAGGTGATTATCACTTTAACCCAACTGAATTACCCCAAGCGCATGAATGGTGTTTTCAGCAAACTCGAAAGTGGTTGAACAAAGGGAAAGTCGTGATTGTGAGTAATACGTTTGTTCGGCACTGGGAGATGAAGCGTTACTTGGACTACTGCGTGAAGATGCGGATTGAGGTGGAAGTTAAGGTGTGTCGCGGAGCGTATCAAAGCATTCATGATGTGCCACCAGCAACCATCGAAAAGATGCGACGCCAGTGGCAAGAGTGACCGTTACCAGAACCAGGGGTTACTGACCTCGTCCGTCAATCATCACAACGAATGTTTTGCTCATGATTGAAAGGTCCATTGAAATCCAAGAGTAGAACGAACCTAAGCTTAGTGCGTAACTGTGATCAAAACCAACTTTACGTCGTACATCTTCAATGCAAGCATCATAGCCTTGGTTAACTTGCGCTAGGCCCGTAATTCCCGGTAATACGCCATATGTGCGTTCTACAAAATAAGGGATTTCATCTTCCAACTTTTGGTAGAAAGCAGGGCGCTCTGGACGTGGCCCGATCATCGACATTTCACCTCTCAACACATTAAACAGCTGTGGTAACTCATCTAAACGCGTCTTACGTAAAAAACGTCCTACTGGTGTGATTCGAGGATCATTTTCGGTTGCCCAAACTGCACCGGAGCGTTGCTCCGCATCAATATACATGGTGCGAAACTTCATGATTTGAAAAAGATCCATTTTTTCTGGTGTACAGCGCCCAACACGCAGTTGACGATAGATCACTGGGCCTTTTGATGTGATTTTTATAGCTAGCGCGATAAATGGGAATAGTGGTGCAGTGACGAGCAAAATAAACATTGCAACCAGTACATCAAACGTTCTTTTCGCGTGGCATACATTTGAATCGTAGCGTGAGTTTTTCATGATGCTTTCCTTATTGGTTGACGCGTTTCCAACGTCCATTTTCCATTCCTAGCAAATACTTCATACCGCCGATGAAATTGGCGAGATGACCAATGACGATGTAGCTAATCAGTTTAAAAGGCTTGACTGTGTTAAGTGCAGGAACCAAGTAAGTGACAAGTGCGATACCATAAACACAGGCTTGAGCGAGCAGCATTACTTGAAAAAGCGGGTTGTGTGCCAGTAGTAGTGAACAAACCAAGCAAACAATCATCAAATAGGGTGTTGCTAAGCGCAGAACCTTTCCCGATAGAAATGCAAAGGCAGTGCCACGATAGCGAGGTAGCAGTAATTTCTTTAATTGCATGAGCTGCTGCATGTTACCCGCTGAAATTCTTAGGCGTCGCTTGAAGTCTCCGTCGTCTGAGCTTTGTTCGAGTTCAAGAGCTAGCATGTTAGGTTCGTAGATAGCGTTATAGCCTCGCAAAACGATTCTCATAGGGAGAATAAAATCGTCATTGATGGTGCTGACTTCAAGTGGTTCAAATAGGTGGGTTCTGAACGTATAAAACGCACCGTGAGAACCAATCGTTGAACCCAGCAAGGATTCTTGGTGCTTCACTCGAGACTGGTATTGCCAGTACGCTGCTTCACCTTGGTTATCGGTACTCATTATTTGATATGTCGCGTTAACCACTCCAACCTTCTCATTTTGATAATGCTGACTAGCTAGCAACAGAGAATCGCAAGAAATCAATGCCGATGTATCACTCAGTGCGGTAATGTCCGAGCTAACATGACGCATTTCTTCGTTGAGTAGGGCAACTTTACCGCGATTGACTTGGTGGTCATTAATGATGAACAGTGTATCGGAGCAGATTGCTTCTTGAATCGTCGCTTGAGCAATCTCGGCTGTGTTATCTGTGCAGCCATCACATGCGATCACCACTTTCAATTTATCTCTTGGGTAATCTAAGCTCGCAAGGTTGCGGATCTTTTCTGCTATCCACTGTTCTTCATTGTAGGCGGGCACGATGACAGTAACAGATGGTAACTGACTGTCTGTTTGAGAGGCTTTGTAAGCCCGCTCTACAAATAGTGCTGTGGTTTTTTGCTGTTTTAAAGGAAGCCATTTAAGTAGCAATGGATAACCAACATGATGATAGACAATCAAAAATGCGGATAAACCAAAACCTGTAATCCAAAGTAAATCATTCATAGCTAGCCTCCTTGGCCAAACGTGAGTAGCGACTCACCATGTCTCTGATATCAAAATGTTTGAGAATAAAAGTTCGAGGAGAACCATGGGTTGATTTCAATTGCTGCGACAAAGCTTCCGCCAAAGAGAACACTCGGTTGGCTTCAACCAATGTGCTGTTAATCGGGCAGAGCGTCTCTTTCACGCCACCAACATCGGTTGCGACACAAGGAATGTCACATGCTTGAGCTTCTAGTGTTGAGAGGGGGAAACCCTCTTGAAGCGACGGTAAACAAAATAAATCGAGGCTTTGGTAAAAACTGGGCATATCGTCGACCAAGCCTAAAAAGGTAACGCGATCCTCAAGTTTTAACGTTCTAACTTGTGCTTCCAATTGAGCTCGCTGAGAACCATCTCCAGCAATGGCTAGGTGTGTGTTTGGCGTAAGATGAGAGAAGGCTTCGATAAGCACTTTATGGCCTTTAACAGCTTCTAAACGTCCAGCTACTCCAATTACGGTTTTGTTGGCTGGAAGCCCAAACAAGTTTCTCTTGGTTGCTTGATTACCGCTTTGAAATTTCTGGCAATCGATTCCATTATGTATGGTGCAGACTTTGCGGTAATTCAGTTTTGTCTGGATTTGTTCGGCGACAAAGTTCGCATCGGCAACCACATGTGGACGAATCATTTTTAGCAGTAGGGACTGCAGTCGAGCTGACTTTCTGTTATTCAGATGCCAGGCGTCGTGCTCAGTATGGATAATTACTGGCACCTGCGCTAAGCGTGCCGCAATCCCACCATATAATAGTGGACCGATATGGTGAGTGTGGACCACATCAGGCTTAAGTCCTTTGAGCATGGAAGTCAGCGTACTGATGGTTGTCCCGCTGAATCCAGGTTTCTTATTGAGAAAGTGCAGTTGGCCTTGGTAGGCCGAGAGTTTTGACCAGCATTGCAGTGCTTGCGCTTTGCTTCCCTCTAAACTTACGACAAACACGGAATGATTCGGTTGCGCAAAACGAAGCATCTCTAATACGAGCGTTTCCAAACCGCCAGGAGCTAAGTGCTGCACGACGTGTAATATCACTTTTTTATTGCGTTGAGTGCTATTTTGCTTTTGTCTGAATTCCATTCTCAAACCCTCGCTGAGTTCTTTGTTTATTCAGGAATTGCAGACTGCGTGCCAATAAATTAAGTGTTTAAAAACATTAAGTTAATGGTGACACATATGAATTTCGATGTTTATTCTCAATTTGAGATTCATATTAGTGGAAACCTTATGCGGAGTTAGAATAAGCACAAAAAGAAAAGCACTCGCTGAACGAGTGCTTGTCATGGAGTGTTAACGGCTGTTAGCTTCCGTATACCACTTTAGGTAGAGTGGTGATCACAGGAACGCCAAGATGCTTTTCTAATGCTCTTTTAGAGCGGATAGAGTTATCTGCTAACTCAAGTATCGTCGCTAATCCAATGCCCAAACCCGCACCACCGATAAACCCTAAAATGACAAACACAAAACTAGGTAAGTTAGACGGAATGGTTGGTGTGAAAGGTTCATCAATGATTTTCACGCGTTTATTCTCTTCAAATACGCCAAGTGAACCAGTTAATTGAGCCATTTCATAACGCTCTACAAGGTCATCATACATCTCTCTTTTTACCGCGACATCACGAGCTAGGCGGTTAATTTCTGTTGCGGTGCTACCAAATCGATGTGCATTACTTTCTAACTCTTGAATCATTGTTCGTAAGCTATTGGTTTCTTCTGTGAGGGCTTCAAAGCGTCCGCGCATAATTTGCAGTTGGTGAAGCTGAGAGACCAGAAGAGGCTGAGCTTCTCCAAGACTGTTTACGGTGGTATTGCTTGCGATATCCCAAAGTTGGGCGCTGTTTAATTCCGGTTGTTTAGAGTTTAATAGTACTGAGCGCTCTTGCTCCAAGCGGTTTAACTCTCGTAGCTTGCCTTGAACCATGCTATGCGCCTCAGTGTACTTGGCGCGAAGCAAGGTGAGCTCACTACGAATGTCGATGATTTGTTCTTCAAGCTTACCGATAACCGGGTTGGTTTTAGAAAGTTGTTGGTCCAAACTACCTAGGCTTCGGGTAACACCAGCAAGCTCCGCTTCTTTTTCTGCCAAGGTTTGTTTAAGGCTTGCCAGACGAGTCAGGCTTTGTGCTTGCATTTCAGGCGTCGCGTGAGAGTAAGTATTCTTGTATTCCGCGAACGCTTGCTCTGCTTTATCCAGCTCTTCTCTGCGTTTATTAATATGGATGGTTAAAAAGTGACTTGAATCTTTAATTGAAGATCGTTCAGGAGCCAAAAGCTGTTCGACAAAATGTTCACTGACGGAGAGTAACATCGACTCCATGCCATTCGGTTTGCCACTTCGTAGTTGGATTTGAATGAAGTCCTTACCGAGCTGCTGAACAGACAAACGCGACGCGAGATCTTTAATGATGAACTCTTGCTCTTTAGCACTCATGTCGTCACTAATCAGCGCTTGTTCTTTGGCAACTGAGTACAAAACATGTCGGCTTTTTAGCAAGGTACTGAGTGCGCTCAATCGGTCTTTCAGCATGGTTGAGACGGCAAGATCTTGAAGGAATGGGTTCATTTTCGCTGTCTCTTGGATAAGCATACTTGTATGAGCGACATAAGTCGTCGGAACCAGTTTACTTACGATGAAACCCAGCACAGGCAATACAAGCATAGGAATAACGATCATGTAGCGACGTCTCCAAGCACCATGTAACAGTACACTGAGGTTTTCTCTTAAATCGTTCATAGCGCCCTCACTAATTTATCAACTTGGTTGGCTCTTGCTTCCCAGCTTTGCTGTTGAACAAATGACTTTGAATCTGTCGGTGGCGGTAGGAGGTGATCGAGACTGGCACGCACGTCTTCGACATCTTGAACCACATGGAGCATATGTTTGTAGGGCATTAATGCGGGAAAGGGTGTGCTGATAACAGGGGTTCCTGTTGCCAAGTACTCAAGAAGTTTAAGCGGATTACATGCCTTGATTTGAGCGTTATCAACAAAGGGCAACCAACTGGCATCCCAGTGTTGAGAGTAACGTGGCAGAGTGTGATGCGCTCTCGGGCCTAGGTAGTATATGTTGCTTCTTTGTGGAAGTGGATTGTCACTGAACTCGTTGGGGCCGATGAACACGAGATCCCAGTCAGGCGCTTGGTCTGCGACTTGGGCAATTAAGTCGTAGTCTAACCATTCAGACAAACTGCCATAAAAGCCCAGCACTTTGCGACCATTATTAGGAAAATCTTCAGCCTTAGGTGCTGGCTCAGAAAATAGACTAAAGTCGACACCGTGAGGCAAAGTGACGGTTTTACCAGATGGAAATTGAGTGGCGAGTTTGTCACTTGCTGTAAAAATTACATCAGCCGCGTTAACCAGTGTACGTTCGTGCTTGGCAACCGTGTCGTGGTCAACACCAGCTAAAGCGCTAAAGTCATCGCCACAATAGTAAATCAGCCCACGTGAATTCATTTCCGCACAAACATCTGCGGCCGTCGGGAGAGATGTCCAAAATATAGGCTTATCAAAACCAAGAGCGTGTAACTGTTTATCGAGCTGGTATTTCATCATCTTAGCCGCTACTTTTCTTGCTAATGCAGAACTAGGGGCCGGAATGGTGAGCAAGTTAATGATGTGAATGTTTGGGTGTGTTTCAGAGTCCAATGTTGGCTTGTGTGATCCTACGTTATGAAATACACGAGTGAGTTTGTTTAACGCACGCTGTATGTCTTTAGAATCCAGCTTAGGTTGACGAAGACCAATGGAGTTCACCCAAAGGATTCGATGGTTCGCTGCTAGTCGCTTGATAATATGCTGAGTGGAAGAGGGTAACCCGCCAAAATCTTCTCCAAATACTACGATGTCCGTCATGTGGCTCTCCTTGAGTCTTCGTTATTTGATTACTAATCAAGAGAGTAATCACAATACGTGCCAAGGATTTATTTCTTATAAAACAGGTAATTGGACTTTCTGTTGGTATTTGAAATTAGGGTTTCTCATTTTGACAATCACTTTGAACGATTCGGCTAACGACAACCGTTAATGCTGCCAGAATGTAAATTGGCCAAGTGAAACCTTGAGTGAGGAAAGTACCTGATACGATGGTCCCGATCAGCCCACTTAAGACTGCGTTTGCTCCAACAGAGAGGGTGTAATCCGATGTTGGCGTCAGTAGTGAAATAGAATGCAAAGAGGTTCGAATCAATGACACTATCAATGTAATGAACACGGCGAGTCCAACAAACCCCGTTTCTGCTAATACGCCAAACCAAGTACTGTGTACGGCGTGATTGATACCATCCCAGTGAGGGCTATAGAAATAGTAATTGAAGTAGAAATTATCAAGCCCAACCCCAGTTAACGGATGGTGGAGAGCCATTTTAAATGCGGCTTCCCACGCGTAAAGTCGCCCCATCGCAGAGGCATCTATTCCATCCTCGGCTGCGCCACCAGATTCTCGCCCTGAGATACCAGCAAATGCGTAGAGTACGATGGCTGCGACGGCGCCTAGTACTAAGACTAACGTTTTGCTTTTGATATGCTTAAAGGCAAAGTACGCAAATACCGATAGAGAGCCTAACAAGCCCCCGCGGCTTTGTGTCTCAATAATCGCAAAAAACAACACCAAACAGGTAACAAGTGCGAAGAGCCGGAGATGCTTAGGTGAACGTTTCTCCATTAACTGACTAACGGTAAAGGCGAGGGGAAACATTAATACCAGCGCCAAGTCGTTCGGATCGCCGAGTACTGAACCTATGGAGCGTCCAATCGATACGCGTGTCCCTTCCACTAAATCAATGCCATTCGCTGCGTTTTGTAATGCGACTAAACCAATCAACAATCCGGCGAAAATTATCGCTTTCGACATTTGTGCCAACTGAGCAGGCTTGGTAATAAGCCAGGTGATCGCCAATGTCATAATGATGATTTTCCAGTAGGTATTTTTGAAAACCGTAATGGCAATGTCACGACTGGAAGCAAAGACGATGCCGATGATCACCAGCCCCCAAAATATGCACAGCCATTTTAATGAAGGGTGCCAAAAAGCGGTAAGCTGGCGACTTATTAAAAGGTGGAAAGCAAGTGCGGCCAGTGCCCCCAATGATAGTAGCAATGGGATCTTAAAGTTATAGATAACGGGAAACGCTTCATGAATACGAAAGAATGAAAAAATAACGAACATCGTGACAAGCCAAAACGTTTGGTTGAGAACGAACAGTAAAGCCAGCGGGGCGAAACATAGTGCGACAATCAAAATAGGGTGAGGCATAACAATCCAAAGCAGGCCGATACAGACGGTAATCGTCAGCGCTGCGATGGACTGCTTTCTTCTCACCTTGGTTTCAGTCATAACGAGTATCTCTTCACCTGTCCACGCCACTTCACCATGTATCGAGTGAGTGCATTTAGCGTCTCTTTACTCATATAGCGAGTGGCTATCCCTGCCAGCAAAGTGCATGTCAAAATGCAAATTGCGATGGCGATGCCTATTGATTGTGAAGAGTGAAGCAGGAACAGTGCCACACCGGAGATAATCTGCAATAAAACCATCAGACTTAGGTGAAAAGGCAACGGCATGCATTGTTGGCCTACCACATAAGTAAGGCCAAGCTTGCACAGTTGAGCGTAATAAAGCGCAATGAAAACTCCATAGATACCCAGGGACGATAGGCCAAACAGCAAAGCAATTGCAACGCATGCTGAGACGACATTAATACCCAGTAACCAGCGAGTACGACGCTTGTACAAAATGGAAATATTAATGAGCTCGCTCCACTCTTTTAGCATAGCGATAGGCAGTAAGAACAAGCTGAACAGTACCGCCTCATGATAGGTTTCTGGTAACAGGTAAGTGATCATCACCATTGCTAATGTGCCGACTGCAACACTTAAACCGGTAATGTAAATCATGCCTAGATGAGTGATGCGCACAGCTTCTGTACTCTTACGACCTTCTAGGTAATTAAATCGACGTGGCATCCACCACATGCCAAATGGCTGAACTAAAATACACATGCCAACCGCAAATTTTACGGCTATCGCGTAAATCCCTAAGGTCGCAAGTGAGGCGTTCGCGCCGATGAACCAGCGTTCAGCGCCATTGAGACAAAACGCAACCAATCCAGCCATCATCATTGGAAGACAGTAATTTAGGTATTGTTTCGCCACTGTCAGATTTGGCAGAGTCATGCTGTAGCGGTTAATGATGTGCAGCCAGACAAACTGAGTAATAGCAGCCAACAAGCCACCCCATAAAACAGAAATAACATGTGGGTGAACAGACAGCGCCGTGATGATGAAAATGACCTGAAAAACAGTGGTAGTCACCATGACGTTAAGTAGGGTTCTTGCTTTGTCGTCCTGTGTTCTCAACCAAGCTGTGCCGATTGCGATACTTCCTTCTAGAACGATAGCAAACATAACAATAGCAAACTCGACTCGCGTAAAAGGTGCAGGAATAGGCGCGAGCATAATGATAGCGAGTAGGCATAAAGCCACGATGCCAGCGATGAATAAAGCAAGTGAGTACAGCTGGTTTAGAAGGCTTGTGCGCGTATTTTGATCCTTTTCAACCCCGACGAATCGATACAGCGCTTCATGTAAAGCGAAACTGACGAATAAGGTTGTGACAACGCCAAAGGTGGTAAGCAGTTCAAGCTTGCCCATTTGTTCTGGTGAGAGAAAGTGGGGCAATACAGGCAGCATGATTAAGCTGATGCTTTTGTTTATCACTAACGCGATAGCGAACAGCGACATGTTGGTCATTGCTTTAGACATGGTCATATCCTTTGATGTATCGCGGTGTTTTGAGTTTACAATCGCCATTCGGTGCGGATTCTGCTGCAAGGTGCTGAGCGATTGGCAGATAACAACGTTCGGCCGTATAAAGTTGAGAAACGTTGAGTGCTTCGATACCCATTGTCACTTTCATCCATGGAGACTCATTCAAGAGGCGAATTGCGTTATGTAACGACGCCACATTGTTTGGTGTGTACTTGATGCAATTGCGGCCATGCGTCAATACGCGATCCCAGTAGCTATCATCATGTGGGATGACGATGCACATGCCTGCTGCGAGAGCTTCTAAAATGGATAATCCAAAAGGTTCGTTAACACTGGTGGAAACAAACACACCACACTGAGAGCGTAGGTCATCTAGGTTATCTGGGCACTCATGCCATTCAACACCTTTTGTGGTGAAGTCTGGTGTTGAATATTCCACACCTGCCACATTTGGTTTGATGTAACACACGGTAGATTTGATCTCTTTTGTCTTATCAAGTGTTAAAGCATCAAGAAAAAGATCGATGTTCTTCCATTTTAGTAAGCTGGCCGCCCAGAAGACGCGGTTTGAAATCGGATTTGCTTGTTTTGGCCAGCGGTCTCTCGATAGTCCGTTAACAAACGTAGAAGCATTCAAACCACACCAATAGCGTTCAGTGGCTGGCTTCTCGGTTTTGAGGTAAACCTGTAAGGCCTCTAGCATCGATTCTCGGGTGTTTGCCAAGTAATAAATTGCGGATGCTTTTACCAAGCAGTAGCCGGAAGATCTTGAACGACCAATTGGACCATGAACCATTTGTACCACAGGCTTTTTGCTGATTAATCTTAGTAAGTACAAAGGCATATCATTACTTGGGCAAGATAGACCTAAAAAGCTATCTATCTTTGGTAGTTTCATGCACGCAAAAATCAGTTGGATAAAGTAATACGCGTTCATTAACCAGTAAGTGAGGCCATGAGTGGAGCTCAGTGGTGATGGTTTGATTTTGATAATCTGCACACGAGGCGTATCGCTAAGTAGTGACTCCCAATGCTCTGGATTCGTGGTCAGCAGATAACCAATTACGTTCAGTTTATCGCACTGTTTGAGGAGCTCTGCATTCGCAATTTTAGAACCACCTTGCATTGGGATTGCGTCGAACATTAATACACGTTTCATGACTGGCTTCCTCAATTGATGCTCAACCAGCGTGAAAGAGGCTTCATGCAGTGAGTCATTGGCATTGGTGTAATACTGTTGTTCTCAAGCTCACCTTCATAAATACGTTCAATGGCGCTTATGGATGCTGCAGTCGTGAGGTTTTGGCTAGCATGAGGATAGGCGTTTTCAGCTAGCTTGTTTCTTAGAGCTACATCTTGCATGACTTGTTGGATAGCGTTTAATAAGCCTGCCATTCCGCGATTCTGGTACAGTAGCGCAGAGTGATTATGCTCGAACAACTCAGGAATACCTCCCGTTTTAGGAGCCACGATAGGTAATTGGGCTAAAGCCGCTTCCCCTAATACGAGACCAAAGGCTTCCTCGTAGGCGCCGCTAATAAAAGCGTCTGCATTCCCAGACATCCATGCACCAGCATTGCTTTTTTCCCCGACAAAGTGGACTCTGTCTTGGATACCGAGGTCCGAAGCAAGTTGTTGCAATGTTTCTCTTTCCTCGCCATCGCCAACGATAACAAGATGAGGATTATCGTGATGGTAATTGTGCATGCGCATAGCGCGAATAAGGCGGTCGAATCCTTTTCTTTTAATCAATGAACCTACCGAGAGAAAGGTAAACGCTTGTGGAGGTATTCCGAGGTGAGCCTTGATATCAATGGGCGTATCAGAGTCCAGAAGCGATACACCGTTGTGCACAACATAAAGTTGGTCTTCTGGGTAACCGTCCTGAATAATTTCACGACCGACATCTTTACTAACGCAAATCAATTTTGGGGAGAGGTGTAGCCCAAGAGAGAAGCGATCTCGCAATGTATAGTGACAATGAAGTTGGGTGACAAGCGGGATGTGATTCATGCGTGCAGCCAAACACATCCATTGACAAGGACCACCGCTATTAACGTGTACCAAGTCGATATTGTGTTTTTCGATCAGTGCTGAGCCCTGTTTGATAAGGCTGTTCCATCCGCTAATATCCCAGCGAGGTGCACTCCAGCCACCAACGAGATTGAAAACAGAATGTTCCGCTTCAATTCCGAGCGATTGACACTTATCGATTAGTGGCTGGCAATTTGACCACACGAATGGCTCAAACTTATCACGGTCAATCCCTGAGATGAGATCCAGAAGTACCACTTCACTGCCGCGAATCCAGTTATCACCATAATGAACATATAGAATGCGTTTTGGAGTAGTCATAAGTCACCTCTGTCTCATCATTAACTTGTGTTAACTGCTGAGTTGCAACAGAGATGCCAAAATATGCCATTAGTTTATGTATTTGAATATTATTAGATATTTGTGCTTGGACTTAAGGGGAGAGGCAATATTCTCATATTGAGAACCAATATGGCTTATTGCTCCGTTTCAATTTGATATTTTCGTAGCAATACAGGAATAACGCTTTGCGCCGAGAAATCATCAATAATGGTCTGCCGAGCGTTTTGACGAATGAGAGATTGCTGCGCTTCATCAAGAGACATCCAATGTTTAAGGCATTGAGCGAGAGATGAGATGTCATTGACAATAAAGCCATTTTCGCCAGTTTGGATAATATCGGGCAAGCGACCCACGCGTAGGCTCATCACGATTATTCCTCTAGCCATTGCTTCAAGCGCCGCCATAGGCAGGCCTTCATAGCGAGAAGAAATTACCAGCACGCCAATGTTTTTCCAAACGGTCTCCATTTCAGTTTGATGACCGAAAAATGTCACATTTGAAGGGGCAATTTGGGCGAGTGATTCTCTTTCTGGTCCATCACCGTAAACACTAAAATGCAGTGTTGGGCAGAGCTCAGCCACTTCGATAAATTGGTCGGCACCTTTTTCTTGGCTCAATCGGCCGACGAAAGCGATTTCTTGATAGTTGAGATTACGATCGGGAATCGAAACAAAGTTATTCAGCAGTTCCGAAGGGAAAATGACTTTACGCTGAATGCTTGGGCTGACGGAAAAGCAGTGGTTAGAGAGGTAGCCTGAACTTCTATCAAGCCAATCATAGAGCCACAGTTTTCCCGAGGATGATTCTCCTGCATGATAAGTTGAAATCAAGCGAGGAAATGTGCGCGTGAGTAGCTTGGCACAGCGCGCTAAGATTGACGCTTTGTAACCGTGGGAGTGAATGACCGATGGTTGGTGATTGGCGACCGCGCTTGTTAGGTGTTTGATCTTTAATGCCTTATGTGGCTCACCAGACAAATGGTTCAAGTAACTCACAGGGATGGTGGATTCTTCTGCTTTCTCTACAATCTGTGCTGGTGGCGAGTACTCAGTCGTTAAGACAACACGTGCTTTGTGCCCAAATGTCATTAATCCACGAGCAAGCTCTATGACGTGACTTTCGATACCGCCAAACAGGCGGCTATCAAGAAAAATCCAAATTTCACCAACGGCAGGTTTCTCAAGATTGTTCGAGATTAATTTCATCCGCTTCCCACGCTTGTTTTTTTCGGTAAACCGTAGATGGGCTTAGCTCCAGCATTACGGCGGCATTGAGTACGTTGCCATCACAGTATGCGATTGCGTTTTGAATCGCCTCACGCTCCACTTGCCACATAGGGCGAATGGTTCCATCAGAGTTAAAGTACGGCGAGGCAGCCGCTGAGGATTGTATGTTAGGTTCCGGTGTCGGTATTGACGGTTCTCTAGCGGGGGCCGATTGTTCCTCAATATACACAGGTTGGGATGTTATTGTTGGAGGGGGGGCTGGCTTTTGAGTTACATGTGCGGGAGTGGATGTTCTCACCGTTTTAGACTTTCTAGTCAGTTGAGCGGGTAGGTGATTCACCGTGACTTTTTCGTCATTATTAAGCACCACAATGTTACGTATGATGTTTTGTAATTGCCTTACATTACCCGGCCATTCGTAGTGCTTGATGATATGTTGAGCTTCGCTGTCGATTGTTGAGAATTTCTTTTTGTCCTGTTTGGCATAAGTGGTCAAAAAGTGCTTGGCTAGCGTGACGATGTCACTTCCTCGCTCGCGCAGAGGGGGCATATCGATAGGTATTACGTGTACGCGGTAATACAAATCTTCACGAAAACGACCTTCTTCCACTTCTGTTAATGGATCTCGGTTGGTGGCGCAAATGATTCGGACATCCACCTTCATCTCTCGAGTGCCACCAAGCGGTGTGTAGGTTCCTGTTTGAAGAAAACGGAGCAACTTCTTTTGCATCTCAAGTTCCATTTCACACAGTTCATCGAGAAAAAGCGTTCCACCGTGAGCCAGCGTCGCAGCACCTTTTCGGTCTGTTGTGGCTCCGGTAAATGCGCCTTTAACGTGGCCAAAAATCTCACTTTCCATTAAATCTCGGGGGATGGCCCCGCAGTTAATAGCAATAAAAGGCTTGTCTTTACGATCGCTCTGACGGTGCACGGCTTCAGCACAGACTTCTTTACCTGTGCCGCTTTCACCCACAATAAAGACACTGGCAGATGTTGGAGCAACGGCATCAATGGTTTTATATACCGCCTGCATTGGGAGACTTGAACCGATAAATCCGTGATAGTTATGGCGATCAAACTTGGACTGAATGTTTTCTACTAAATCTTCCAGTTTGGCGCGTTTGAGGTGCAATGCAACAGAAGTTTTTAGGCGATCAGCGTTAATAGGTTTTTCTAAGAAATCTTCCGCGCCTTTTTGAATTAGGTTAACGGCTAAGTCTACGCTGCCATGCGCTGTAGCAATAATAACGGAGGTAGGAATGTCATTCTGGTTGATCCAATCCAACACGTCTTCACCAGACATATCGGGCAGTTTCAAATCGAGAATGATGAGCTGAGGTTTGCTTCTTTCAATAAATTGAATTGCTTCGCGACCTGTTTCGACATGAAAAATGTCATAAGGTTCGTCTTTGACATACTGCTTATAAAGTATGGCTAGTGAAGTAGAGTCTTCTACCAGTAACACCCTTGGTCTCATAGTCCTATCCCAACGTAGTTCGTTTCACTTTTATGATTTTTGTCAGCACTATTATTTGTATTTGGCGTGATGAGCGAGTTATATGGCTTAGTGCTCTCTAGTGCTGAATATTCTCAATTTGAGAAAAGCGTTATCTAAGTATTAGCACAAGGTGGGAAATTTGCGAAAAATCCATACTTTTTAATTGATTAAGTTAAATTGTAAATGTCTTAGATGATATCGGCATCGCACTTTAATAAGTGCGATGATTCATAAGATAATTTATTATTGAAACGGTTACTCGAACCCCTGATCTTTTCGCTTTTCTAGCGCGTCAAACGATTCAATTGCCAGCTGGGAAAGAGACTCACAGAGAGCCAATGCTTCTAGTGTTTTCCCTTCCACACAATATTTCTCAATCATTCTTGCTTGTCTGGAAAGCGTTCGGTTACCTAAAGCAAGGGCAGAGCTGCCGAGTGTATGAACTTCGAACTCTAATGTTTGGAGGTCTTTCGCGCTTAATGCTTGCTCTATTTTCTCCATGCGCTCTCGTGACTCTTCAATATAGTGTTCAATCAGCGTAGGGATGATTTCGGCGCACGTATCTTTGATCATTTGCTGGAGAATGTGTTCATCCACCAATTCCTGTTCGATAGTCGGTGTGTTATTTGCAGTCATATTGGCGCTCCCTATAACATAAACAGTTCACTTTTCTTAATTTGTTGAGATATCTTTTCTTTCCACTTTTTGGGTAAAAAGCGTAGCTTGGAAACTTGTCGGAGCAACTCATCTTTCAGGCTAGGTGTATGCTTCATATTCAGCACGGAACCAATCAAATTCGCATCGCTAGCATCAAGTAGTTTTTTGGCTTGTTCGAGTTGGGTTGCCGTCGTAGAGCCATAATGTGCGACTAATAAGGTGGCATCACATACGCCCGCAATCACTTGAGGGGCAATATTGCTTCGGTTGACACTCAGAAGTGGAGATGTGTCTATCACGACGCGCTCGTATTGCGTTAACCACTCTGCAATATTGCGCTTCAGCATTGTCGGGTCTCGGTACGCCAATTGAGTGCTGGCGAGAGATGGAGCAGGGAGACCGACTAAGGTTTGATGCGTATTTTCTCTTGTGATCAGGTGGCCAACTTTTTCGGCATCATCAAACTCGTGAATGGTGCGATAAGCGGGCTTGAACAGGTTAAGATCCACATACAAAGTATTGTGCCCAGCTAAAACCAGACGCTCTGCTAGAGATGAAGCCACGGAAGTGACGCCGTCTTCAGACTTACAACCCACAACACAAATCGTTTTGTGGCCTTTCTGTTCACTCTGAAGATAAATTTGCTCAATCTCAGCGTGAGTGGCAGGAATAGTCATTACAACGCTCCTATTAACACGATGGTTGTGGTGATTTGTAGAATATCTCTTAACCCGGCTCTCGCTTTTTCAGCAAAGCTTTCGTCTTTATGTGGAATATAAATGGTGTCGCCTGCACGGATGACTGGTAAATCATAAATGTTGGCGGTTTTGCTAAAGTTCACCAAATCAAATGTTCGAGCTTGGCCCTGACAGCAAGACATGTTGACCACACTGATTTTTTCAAGATACGCATTGTTTGTCGGGCCTCCTGCTTCGGCCAGCAAGTCAAGTACCGTCATGTTGTCATTAAATACATAGCGCCCAGGGTCTCTTACTTCACCTAATACACGCACGGTGGATTCTTTGGAGCGATCCAACCAGTTTTTGTTTTTTTCCGGAATGTAAATGGTATCGCCGGGACGAACGTGGGGCAGAATAGACTCATCGCCCGTTTCAAAGTACATCGACAAATTCAATTTACTCACTTTGGCATAGCCTAGGCCACGGTGCGTCACACGAATATTGTGAATATCGGCATCCATTGTTGGTCCATCGGCGGCAGATAAAATATCCAGAAAGTGCATCTCTTCAGTAAAGCGATAGCGGCCAGGGGCATTGATTTGACCGAAAACATATATCGAGGCATCAGAGCTCTGGCTTACCCATTGCGATTTGTTGTCTGATGGATCGTCAGGTAATGCATGGACTCTTACTACCGTGCCAGCAGAAACTCGGGGCAGATTCGATGTTGGTGAGCCATCTAAAATGTATTGATCTAAATCGAACTGTGTCATTTGACCATTATTGGCGACTTCAATTTTGGTGGTGTCAGCTCTACGTGTTGGGCCGCCAACATGCGCAAGCAGATCAATTAAATCCATTTCGTCTGACCATTCAATACGTCCCGGGCGCACGACTTCTCCCATCACAGCGACCGCTCGACTTGGCGCCACTTTTAGCCATGACTTCTCGTTGAAATCGGTTTTCTCAGGGACGAAAATCGCGTCGCCAGGTCCGACATTCGGTGGTCTAACCGAAGACAGCCCCTCGGTATGCGCGGTTAGGTCGAATTTGATGACCTTACCATCGGCTTTTATGACACGAATTTGGCGAGATTCTGCATAGCGAGTAGGCCCGCCTGCATTGGCGAGAATATCCATGAAGCTAGCGTCTTGCTTTCCTTCATACGCGCCAGGGTGGGCAACTTCACCCATGACATAAACCACATTTGCACCCGCTTTGATTTCTTCTTCCTGTTTTGGAACAAAGATGGTGGCACCCGGTAGGATTTCTGGTAGTAAGCTTTGATCACCCGTATCCAGATACTTTTTTAGATTAAACATGGTTGGGTTGTTATTTGTGATCACGCGAATTTGCTCAACACTAGCATATCGTGTTACGCCGCCAGCTCTCATCACGACATCAACGAGCGTGGTGTTCGGTTTGTAAGAGAATGAGCCGGGAGCATTAACTTCACCAAAGACTTTGATGGCACGAGCGGAGTCTGCGCTATCGCCTGAGTTCGCGAGTTTTGCTGCATCAAATTCTTGCTCAATATTCCCAACGAGTGGAGATGCTGGAACAAACAGTACGTCCAGCGATTCCAATTTCGGGAGCTGGCTATTATCACCAGTATCAAGGAAACGTTTGTAGTCAAACTCGATGTTTTTGTCGCCGCGTTTAACGATCATTTTATCGAGCTGAGCACCAGCGCGAAGGCCGCCAGCTTCGTATACAAACATTTGAATGTTGGAACCTGAAGGTAAGGTATATTCCCCGGGTTTGACCACGTAGCCTTGGACTGACACTAATAACTGTTGTTGTTTGATAAAGACTCGAGCGTTGTTTACGTCACGATACACGGTTTTTAGCGTTTCGATAATCACGTCTTGGAGCTGTTGTTCATTATATCCAGCAACAAATACAGGGCCGACTTCCGGTAAGTTAATACGCCCACGGCGATCGACTTGAAACCCTTTATTTAAAGACGCTTCTCCAGGTAGGTTAATCTGAATTAAATCGCCAACCTTAACAGTATTGTTTCCATCTGCTGACGAAGTAGGTACCCAAGCAACCAAGCACAAAAGAACTAAGGTGATAAATGGTTTCATCGTGTTCATAGCGCACCTCCTACAGATAGATTGCGATTTACTGAGGTATCGCTATCTGAATTAGGGCTAATAACCTCGATGCTTACGCGGCGATTGGTTAAACGCACGGCAGGTGTTTCACCCTCGTAAAGCGGCAGGCTATCTCCCACAGATTTGGTGGTTACGCGTTCTGAAGTGATGCCAAATACAGTCAGGTAACGCTTCACTTGTTCTGCACGCGCTTGAGCGAGTTTCTGGTTGTAATCTGGTGAGCCAGTGACATCGGCATGCCCAGTCACCACAAGAGTTAGGTTAGGGTGGTCACGTAAAATGTAGGCAGCTTCTGCCAAATGTCCCATGTACTTTGGATTAATTTCTGCTGAATCGACAGCAAATTGATTATCAATATTGAGGAGTGCATAAATTTCAGCGACGACGTTCAAATCGCTACGCAATGCTTCAATATCATCGGGTGGCGTACAAGTGGTTTGGCTTAATACATAGTCGAGTTGCTGTTCAAGTTGGTTTAAACGTCGACGTTGAATCACCAGATCGTTAGCAGCATCGAGTAGAAGTCCGCCTTCTAGCTCACGTGCGATTCTGTTTTGCTTCTCAAGCGCTTGCACTACTGCTGCAGGAAAGCACCAGCGTGCGCCTTCTTGAATCAACGCGTCTAGGTGTAGCTTGGTGAGTTGCCAATCAAACCTCAACCCATGCTCTGGACCTAACGGCTCATCGGGCATGACTGGGGAAAACTGATAATTTTCAATTGAGATATCTTGATAGTTTTCCGCCAAGCCACCTTTTCCGTGGTCTGGGTAGTCAAACGACGAACAACCAAACATGCCGACAACAAGACCGCTTACTACATATCGTCGTATAAGATTTACCATGCCAACCTCCGTTTAAACCGGTATTTTTAGTGTCCTTTTGAGTTAACGGGAATAGCATGGTTAATACGAAGCAAGCTCATGATTTCTAAAGGTTGGCCTGATACGTTTTCAATACTCATGCTTCTTTCACGTTCAACTAGACGCTTATATAAGTAAACAATGGCACCAATCCCTGAAGAATCAAGAAATTGGACGTGCTGTAGGTTAATTTCGACTTCTTTGTGATGATTGTCGTGAATTACTTCATCAATGTGATGTTGTGCTTGTCGACAGCCACTTGCGTCTAAGTCACCAAAAAACTCAATGGCTAATTTGTCTTGATTAATTTCTAGTTTGCGTAATTCCATGACTCTATCTCCGTTTGTTTTCTCTACTTGGATATAGAGCAGGTAACGTGCCAAATTTAAATGCAAATAAAATCAAATGGTTATGATTTTTTGATAATGTCATTCAAATTGAGAAGGAATAGGTTCTCAATTTGAGAATCAAAAACGCATAGATAGACGGCTTGTTCAGGAGAGATGTCGAATTAATATCGAGCGCTAAAGCAAGAGTCTCATCGAGATTAGATTGCGACTTGATTTTAGACTCACCCATCTTATTGTGAACAATGTGTAAATATTAAATGCAAAATCTGTCTAAAGTTTATGATTGTCCTTGCAAATCATTACTTAAGTTGATTGTTCTGAGTCGAAGAATGACTAGTAATAAATAGGTCATCGAGAGGAGTTACGGTTCAATAAAGGCGCTTTTTTGTACAAGGTCTTCTTATGCCATTAAAAATGACATTAATCGCGCTGGCTGTTATGACAGCGTCTTCACAGCTTCAAGCTGATACTTCTCTCACGCCTCCAGTTTCTCTTGCGCAAAGTTATCAAGATGGTATCGATGTATCTGAATACTGGTATAGCGAAAAACTCGACGGCATTCGCGCCTATTGGACAGGACAACATCTCGTGACGAGAAATGGTAACCGAATCTACGCTCCAGATTGGTTTATAGATTCACTACCTGACTATCCGTTAGATGGTGAGCTATGGGCGGGACGAGGCAATTTTCATCTCGTACAACAAACGGTTTTGGATAAAACGCCTGTGGAGTCAGCTTGGCGAAACATTGATTTTATGATCTTTGATATGCCGTATTCTGCTGGTGATTACCGGAAGCGTTATTACAACATCAAAGATTTAGTGCTCGAAGTAGACCAACCTCATATCAAATATGTCGAACACCGAGCGATCCAAAATGAAGCCCACCTGTTTACGCAATTGGATAAGATTTCAATATCCGATGGTGAAGGGGTGATGCTACGTAAGGTATCAAGTCGTTATCAAGCTGGACGTGGAAGTGATTTACTTAAACTGAAACGATACGCGGATGATGAAGCGCTAGTCGTGGGCTATAAGCCAGGCACGGGGCGTTTATTGGGTATGATGGGGGCGATGTTAGTTCGCTTGCCAGATGGTACAGAGTTTTACATTGGTAGTGGGTTTACCGATGAAGTGCGTCGTCAGCCTCCGAAAATAGGTTCAACCGTCACGTTCAGGTACAACGGTTTTACTCATACCGGTAAGCCACGTTTTGCCCGATTCTTGCGTGAGAGGCTGAAGGAATAGAACGCTCTGCACTTACTCGTTGCCAACGGTTACGCCGCACCGCTTGAAGAGACCCTGCCAAAACTGAACGTGGTTTAGGGTTTCTTGTCTAAAGGTTTTGTGTGCTTCTTTTATGCCATATTGATGACCATGAAGTTGCATACGCTTTTCTATCAAGGTGGCACCATCATGAAGTTGCTTATAGGTACTGTCTAAATAGGCTAAGTAAGGTTGCACTTCTTCAACGTAAATAGATTGGAAGACATTTCTTAGGTAGCGGAACTGGGTCACGTCTCGGTTTGGTCCGCACAACACATTATTCTGATGTTGTTCAAGTAACTGAGTCGTAGCTTTTAGCCAGTGAGAAGCGTTTATCATCGAATAGTAAAGTCGTCCGATTAAACGAGATTTCTCTAGCTCTTCTTGATATTGCACAATCTCAATATCGGGCAGACGTGAAATGGCGCGATGAGGCAAGCCGTACATTTCACTGAAAAGGCGATAGACGTCGTTAATACGTGCAACATCATTTGGTGTTTCTTGAGATAGCCAATCCGACGCCGTTAGCTGCTTTTGCATTGCATCACTCGCGAGTAGCAAGTTGTCAAGATGAGTACCTAAATGTTGCCACTTAGTCGAATAAAGCTCTGTCAATGTTGCGCGTTCTTCATCGCTAAGTGGAAATTCGGATAAACATCGATTCATGACTCTTAAAAGGGCAGTTTGATAATCAAAATCATGAAATGCATCCTGCACCTTACCAAGCTGTGAGTTTTTCTCGGCAAGTAGATTGAATAATCCACACTGGCGTAATTGGTAGCTTTCTAGTAAACCAATCGATAGCCTTGGAAGTGGGTCGAATAAGTCGCGCTTTGCAGGTATGGTCACCGTAGATTGCGACTCGATTGGAAGAGTAGGAGCGTCCAACACATTGGCGACACGTTGGTGATACTTGTCAAACATGGCGTTTTCTGGGTTGAACCAGCTATCGCAACTGTTAAGAAACAAGACTAAGAACAATAAAATAGACCGCACAAATATCCTTTTGATAACTTCGTATTCGTCACCCAGAGAGCAGACTCTACTGACTCACAAGCTTGCTATAAGTATACTCAACAGCGTTATTATTCGATCAAAAAAGCCAGCGTGTGCTGGCTTTTTCTTATTATCACTGAACTGAAAAGTTCAATTGCACCTCTGGTTCTTGGCGGTGCATCCAGCGCATTCTTACCCCTAGCATAAATGCGGCAGAAGAAAGGCCGATGATAAAGCCTAGCCAGAAACCTTGCGCTCCCATTGGCTCGACGATCCAGTCTGTGCGGCCAAGGACGTAACCCATTGGTAAACCAAGAATCCAGTAGGCGATAAACGTACGGTTGAAGATGGCTCGCATATCTTTATAGCCACGCAGTGCACCTGCCGCGATTACCTGAACTGCGTCCGTACATTGATAAACAGCAGCAAATACGAGCAGTTGCATCGCTAGAGTGATGACCTCTGGGTTGCTAGTGTAAAGTTCGGCGATCCATTCACGAGACAATACGGTTAATATCGCTGTAAGAACAGATAAACCTAGACCAACCATGATGCCCACTCGTGAAGCAACGCGAGCGCCATCTACGTTTTCTTCGCCAAGTCGATGGCCGACACGAATGCTCACTGCGGCACCGATACTCATTGGAAGCATAAATACCAACGAAGAGAAGTTAATCGCAACCTGATGCGCAGCAACGATGATTGGTCCTAGTGGTGATACCAATAATGCAACGACAGCAAATAGTGTCACTTCAAAGAACAGCGCTGCTGCAACAGGAAAGCCGAGCCTGAACAGACGAACTTGCGCTTTCCATTGTGGTCGATGCCATTCACCAAATAAGTTGATGCTTTTAAGTCGATCTGATGTCATCACATAAAGCAATAGTAGGGCAAACATGACCCAGTAAACAATCGTGGTTGCGACACCACAGCCAACACCGCCTAATTCAGGTGCGCCAAACTTGCCATACACGAAAATCCAGTTTAGAGGAATGTTGAGCAGTAAACCGATAAAGCCAATGACCATTGCTGGTTTTGTCAATGACATACCATCCGTAAAGCTTCTAAGCGTTTGAAAAAGCAAGAAAGCAGGCACTGCTAAGATAACAGCATGAATGTATCCCACTGTTTTTTCTGCCATCAGCGTTTCAACATCCATAAATCCGAGAATAAATTGGGTTTGAAGCAGCACTGCAATAATCGGCACACTGATCAACAATGCCAAAACGACGCCTTGTTGAATTTCAAACGGGATTTTTACTCGACGACCAGAGCCATTTAACTGTGCGACAACAGGGACTAACGCCATTAACAAACCCACACCAAATAAAATGGATGGAAGCCAAATACTTGAAGCGACAGAAACCGCAGCCATGTCGGTGGCACTAACGCCTCCGGCCATAACGGTATCAACAAACCCCATACCAGTTTGAGCAACAGATGCGATCAATACCGGGGTCGCCAATTTGATGAGACTTGATGCTTCTTCTTTATAGCGATGCACGAAAAATACTCCAGAGCGGAACAATAAGTTGAAAGAATGAGAGCGCTCGAGGACAAAAGATGTGGTGAACTGATCTGATGGTTGATTTTAGTCACGATAAGGTGAAAAAATGCCTCGGAGAAACTCCGCGCAAATGATAAACAATTGTATGTTTATATTCCATAGTTAGGTTGCGAATAGTGGATAACACTAACTTAATGCTAGCTAAGCTCAGGATACGCTAATACTGAGAGCTGTAATAAATCATGTTAATGTTAGAAGCATGTATGAGAACAAGGCTCCATTTTTCAATAGGTCGTTGCTCTATAATCTACAGGTTTTATCTCGATACACAGTGCTGTGCTTAAGGCTCTGTCATCGATTGCAGCTTGTATGAAATCAATAGGTAAAAAGAATGTTTACAGGAATAGTTCAGGGTACGGCGAAGGTCGTTAAAATTGATAAAAAAGAACGCTTTCAAACGCATGTTGTCGAGTTAAGCGAAGAGCTTTGTAAAGGATTAGAAATAGGTGCATCTGTCGCTCACAATGGCTGCTGCCTGACCGTGGCCAAAATTAATGGCAACCTTATCAGTTTTGATTTAATGCAAGCGACATTGGCTCTCACCAACTTAGGCGAGCTAGTTGAAGGTGACAGCGTAAATATTGAGCGAGCGGCTAAGTTTGGTGATGAAATTGGCGGACACAGCATGTCTGGCCATATTAGTTTGATGGCTGATATCGTCGAGATCATCGATACGCCTAATAACCGCACGATTTGGTTCCAACTGCCGCAAGAATCAATGAAATATGTATTAGCGAAAGGTTATATCGGCTTGGATGGTTGTTCTTTGACGATTGGTGAGGTTGAAGCGTGTCGTTTTTCAGTACACCTAATTCCAGAAACCTTGCAACGAACACTCTTTGGAGTAAGACAAGTAGGGGACCGCGTTAATATTGAGTTTGACCCTCAGACTCAAGCCATAGTTGATACTGTTGAGCGAGTTCTCACAGCAAAACAGCTTTAGAATGAATAAAAAGGAGCCAAGCGCTTCCTTTTTAATTCAAGTGACTTTGTGTTTCCAACGCTTACATGCTCGAGTTGTTATTCGTAATTGTCATCGATAAACAGTTCGACTTTATCTTGCAGCTCATCTACTCGCATATTTAAGTGAATGGCATGGCAACAAGCTGGGCAATCATCATAAAACTCTTGGTCACCATTACTTGCATCTAGTGTAATGCCGATTGAATGTCCACAATGGGGGCATTTGACATGCCTTTCGGTATAATTTTTCATACAACAACTCCTAATATCGCAGGGCTTTTAAACACTCTATTCTTTAAGGAAGTACAGCCCTTCACTTACTTTGCCTACAAGGAAAATAGGCACAATCCAAAGTTAAGTCTCCTTTGATATTAGGTGGAGTTGTTGCTAATTGAGTCGAAATAAGTATAAAACTTGACCCCAAACTCAACCTTGAACTTAGGGTCATTTTCTGTAGTGATGTGCCTCGAGGTTTTACATCTTGAAATATGCAGTGGCTTCCAAATTAATAAGAAATAATTTTATTAATAACTTGTTGAGCCTGCTCCAAGTAATGGCCGCCAAATAAATTGCAATGGTTGAGAACATGGTAAAGGTTATAGATATCTTTACGCTCTTGATAACCAGCAGAAAGTGGCATAACAGATTCATAACCTTGATAAAATTCCGGTTGAAATCCACCAAAAAGCTCAGTCATCGCAATATCACACTCCCTGTCACCCCAGTAGCAGGCGGGGTCGTAACAGATAGGGCCACATGCCGTGAGAGCCGCATTCCCATTCCATAAATCGCCATGCAGCAAGGAAGGCTCTGGAGCATGGTTTGCTAGCAGTTGTTTTACGACATCTATAAAGTCGTCGATATCAACTAAAGTGACGCCTTTTTCTTTAAGGAGTTGTAATTGCCATCCTATGCGTTGCTCAGCAAAGAAGACACACCACTTCTTGTGCCACTTATTGGGTTGTAGAGTGGAACCGAGATAGTTATCCGTATCAAAACCAAATTCCTTTTGCTCGCCCCATTGATGAAGGTGAGCTAATTGCTGTCCTAATTTAAAGCTGTTTGGGCCATCTTCTAATGGCTTTGTTGGAAGGTAGTTAAGAATTAGGAATGAGGCGTTTTTGGTTTTACCAACCAATACAACCTCTGGAACAAATAGGGTAGATGTCTCGCGCAAAAGATGCAGACTTTCTGCCTCAACTTCAAACTTAGACAAAAACTCGCGATCGTTAATTTTCACGAAATAGCGCTGTTCGCCGTCATTGATCATGTAGCTTTCACTGATATCCCCACCAGATAGTCTTACTTTTTCCGTGATCTGGTACTCGAATAATAAAGTATCAGAAAGCTGTTGCGATATTGCTTGCCACATACAAAACCTCGCGAATCTATTTGACCACCAACAGTTTAGGATAAAAAGCAAGGTGTTGGCGCTACGTTGAGCATACTTCGTAAAGAAACCTTCCTCTCAGTGTAGTCAATTTGTATAAATGTGAATCAAATCGCTTATAAGCCTCTGATTTGTCGGCATAGCATATGGAGATGAACGTATACAACAGGTATTATTATTTTTTTGACGTTAGTTCCATTGGTGACATGAAAATACTGATATGTGATGACTCAGCGGTTGCAAGAAAGCTCATTGCGCGCTCCATCGTACAAGATACATCATTGCACCTGATCGAAGCTCAAGATGGGTATGAGGCGCTAAATATTCTTGCGGAGCAAAATATCGATATTTTGTTTCTCGATTTAACGATGCCGATCATGGACGGTTTTGAAGTCCTTGAGTCATTACCTGTTAGTCATTACCAGACTAAAATCGTCATTATTTCTGGAGATGTTCAACAAGAGGCAAAACAGCGCTGCATAGAGCTAGGTGCTCAAGCTTTTATCGCTAAGCCTCTGACAGAAGAGCAGGTGATACCGCTCTATGAACAATTGGGGCTGCACTATGCGTTCAAGCCTAGCCATTCGATTGATCCTAAAAGCCAGATTTGCGAGGAGTTCTCCTCATTAGCCAAATTCCGCGAGATTGCAAACATTGCACTTGGTAAAGGGGCTGCGATTATGGCAGACCACTTACACGAGTTCATCCAACTTCCTGTTCCACATGTTGGTCCGTTATCCTACGGCGAACTTCATATGACGCTTGTCGACGTTGTTGGGCGAGATGGCTCTGTCGCGGTTGCGCAGAGGTTTGTTGGTGGCGGTATTCATGGTGAAGCTCTGGTGTGTTTGCGTGGTAGAGACATCAATCAAATTGGCGAGAAGTTAGGCTATCTGCTTGAGTTTACACCTCATAATGAAATCATTTTGAATATCTCGAACTTACTGGTTTCTTCATTTCTCACATCGTTAGGGGATCAGCTCGACAAGCAATTCTCACTTCGTCAGCCAGGCATTGTGGATACGTTAACGCCTTACTGTGAAGAGCAGGGTGAATTAGGTGAGCTGTTTACTATCGAATACACCTACATGGCAGAAGCGCTCGATTTTGAGTGTGAGGTACTGTTTTTAATTGATAAACCATCCGTAGAAATTATTTATGAAATCATGGAGCTAATCTAATGTCCGATATTACGCTGGACATAGCAGACTTTCATTGGGTCACACAAATTCTCGATACGATGGACTCAGGGCTTATCGTGTTGGATCAAGAGTATAAGGTCTGTGTGTGGAACAGTTTTATGCAGTCATACAGTGGCGTTCTGTCACAAGAAATCCTTGGCCAATGTTTATTTGATCATTTTGAAGAGCTGCCAAAAACTTGGCTAGAAACCAAGATAAAAACCGCCGCCGATCTGGAAACTCGTTCCTTCTCTAGCTGGGAAAACCGACCGTACCTTTTTAAATTCAACAATTTTTCTCCGGTTTCAAACAGCAGTGATTTCATGTATCAAGACATCGTAATCACCCCGTTAATCGGGCTCTCAGGAGAGGTCAGCCACATTGCTATTCAAGTGAATGATGTCTCTGAAACGGCAAGAAATCGCATTCATTTGAAAGAAACAAATCAACATTTGTCTGAAATCAGTCGCAAAGATGGTTTAACAGGTTTATTTAATCGTGCTTATTGGGAGCAATCGCTGAAAGAAGAGTTTGCTCACCTAAAAGTTATCGACGGACCATGCTCATTAGTAATATTTGATATCGACCACTTTAAAAAAGTGAATGATACCTATGGTCACCCGACGGGAGATGAAGTCATTCGTCGTACTTCTTCGTTATTAAGAAAGACAGCAAGAAGCAGTGATGTGTGCGGTCGTTTTGGCGGAGAAGAGTTTACGGTATTGCTTCCTCATACGAATCAAGAACAAGCTTGCTATTTCGCGGAGCGTTTACGTAAAAGAATTGAGCAAGAGATCGTGAAAGTGGAAGATTTTTTGATTAATTACACGATAAGTATTGGTGTTTGCGAGTATAAACCTTATTTTGAAACTCACACTCAATGGTTAAAGAGTGCCGATGCTGCGTTGTATCGTGCAAAAGAAAACGGTCGTAACCAAACTTGTTTGCATGAAAATGACTGAAATACAAAAAGGTTTGAAGAAACCCTGTATCCGAACGCAGTGAGGCAAAGCGCAATTGTTTGAAAAACATCCAGTTGGTTCGTGAATGTTTGTTAATATGAAATAAGTTAATGAAATTTTCTCGGCATGTCTTACTATTGAAACTATTCCGCTTTCAGCTTCGAAGGCTTGCAATAAACGGAGAAAAACAGTGGTTTTAGAAACCGATGGATATCTCGCTCTTATCGAGCACTTGTCGCTAAATCTAGATATTTTCACGACTGAAATTGGCGACACTGGATCCGAAAGCATCGAAGATGTCGTCACCGATATGGTGGCTTCAAACATCATGGCGATCTTTGAGCAAAACCCAGAGCTTCACTCAAGCGTACGCTTCAAATTACTAAAAGAGGCGGATGCGGTTGTTGAAGATCTTGGCGAGATATTGGCTGGTGTATGGCATAAAAAAGCGACTAATGAACAGATAACGTTCCTTGATGAATACATCGCTTTGGTTAAAAACCTATTCGATACTGCCGTTGCTACTTATGATTGATATTGTTTGATACCAGTCATCTCCAATTCTAAAAGTAAAGAAGAGTTACATTGTAACTCTTCTTACTTGCCAAAACTTAGATGCCCAGTATGGGTTGTCGATTCTTGAAATGATCACACCTTTAGACGTTGACGCATGCATGAACTGCTTGTTACCCAAGTAAATCCCTACATGATAGGTCGTCCGTCTTGTCTTAAAAAACACCAAATCTCCTTGTTTGGCGTCCGTCCAATTTAATTCCACACCTTGTTTCGATTGTTGTCTCGTTGTCCTGGGTAACGATAGCTGATAAGCCTCGACAAAGGCTTTTTGCACAAATGCCGAGCAATCAATACCAGATTTTTGTGTGCCGCCTAAGCGATAAGGTGTACCATGCCATTCTGTATAAAACTGGAACAAGTCAGGGTTATTGTCCAATAACTGATTTGTAGGTGTTGTCACTTGCACTTGCTCGCTAGGTTCAGGCCCAGAAGAGCAGGCGCTTAGTAGCACACTGATTATCAAAGGAAAATATACTCGACGCAAATCACCACCTGTCATCTCTACGACTCACAACTGAAATATTAGTGTCATAACCAATCCATAGTATGGGCTGCAAATCACGGTTTTGTCTCACAAATGTGACGGAATCACTGCAAAACCGATTCAACCTTAAGAAAGAATAAAAATTGATTATGGCAAAGCGAAAACGCTCACGCACATCACTTTCACTGATTCAGGCTGTTAGTGCAACATTTTTAACTATCATAGCTCTTGTTATAGCCCTTTCTGTCTCAAGTTTCAAAGGAATGGAACAGGTAGGAGAGCAATTTGAAGACTTGTCGCAAAAAGCGTTACCAATCGCGATGGCGAACGCAAAGTTAACCAGGAATGTATTGGAGATGGTTAAGCTACTCAACCATGGTATGCAAATTACTGAGCCAAAAGAGTTGCCTCTAATAAAAGAGCAAATCGATTCACTTGCGACTCAAAGTAAAAGTTTGGTTGGAGAAGCTTCTGGTGTTGCTGAGCAACTCTCTGAGGAGTTAGATACAAATTTAGCGCGTTTACATAACATCACGCAGTCCATTTTACTGAAGCAATCTTCAGTGATAAAAATTCAAATGGATATTGATGCAGGAGTTGGCGGGTTCCGCTATGGACTCAGCTCTATCGGCCCGGAAATGAATCGAATTAGCTCGTTTCTTAGTGCCGAAAATCCTGAATCGAGTGATGCCGCCAACCGATTTATTGCCTCAGCGAGCTCAATGGAAAGCACGTTCTTAGTAATGATGATGCATTCTGAGCTGAGCAAAGCCGAAAAAGAATACCGAGAAATGCGTAACCGTATTGCAGGTATTAATCTCGCCTATGAAGATTTCCAGTCTTTACATCCAGAAGTAAGCGAATACGCAAGCCTAACGGCACCGTACGAGATGGTGAAGCAAGGCTTTAGTGAAAAGGGCGTGCTGCGTTTGATCCTCGCCAAACTAGAACAAGGGGAATTGCAACGTTCAGAGTTTAAACAGGTTTCGATTCTTGCGGATGAAACCATGCGGTTGCTTGATCAAATATCACAAGCTGCTGGTGAGTTGATTGCGGATAAAGAGAGTGTGGTCAATGAGACCATTGAGTCGGTGAGTGTTATGATCGTTTTTGCGGCGTGCGTGATATCTTTCATTATTCTGGTTACTTGGTTTAGCCTTAAGTCATGGACAAACCGAGGGTTAAGGAATGTACTAACGCGTCTTTCAGCACTTACCGAGCATGACTTTCGTGACAATGCAGATGAGGTCGGCCCTTATGAGCTGAAAGAAGTAGCACGAAAGTTGAATCAAGTGATCGATTCCACACACGATTCCATTCAAACGGTGACGCGCAATTGTGAAATGCTTTATCAGACGGCTGAAGTAAGCCACAGTGCAGCTGAACAAACGAGCGATGGGCTGACGACACAAAATGAAGCATTGGCGAGTATGATCACGACCATTACGCAACTTGAAGCCTCCATTCGTGAAATCGCAACAGTGACAAATGCCTCGTCACAGGACTCGATGCTTGCTACCCAGCACACTGAAAAAGGCGTTCACGTTGTGGAACAAAACCGTGAACGTTTGGAATCACTTGAACGCTCTTTGGATATGAATGAGCAATCTATGTTAGAACTAGACCAGCGTGTTAAGCAGATTCGTGAAATGGTCGACATGATCAGTGGTATTGCTGACAACACAAACTTGCTTGCTCTCAACGCAGCAATAGAAGCCGCTCGAGCTGGTGAACAAGGGCGTGGGTTTGCGGTCGTCGCGGATGAAGTCCGCAAACTAGCAAGTGATACTTCTCAACAAACAACGAACATCCGAGCAATGATGAGTGAGCTTATTACCGCAGCAGAGCGTTCTCGCCAAGCGGTAAGTGATTCAAGAGAAGAAATGGCCCACGCGCTGCAGTCCAGCAATGAAGTGAAATCGACATTCTCTGATATCAACCTTGCGGTCAAACACATTCAAGAACGTGTTGAGCAAATCTCTGTTGCCACGGAAGAGCAAGAACGTGCGACGGCAGATGTATCTCAATCCATTACCCATATTTCTGACCTTGGCGAACGTACTAAGCTGCAGCTTGAGTCTATGGTTGAGAGTTCTGAGCAAGTGGCGGAAATTGCAGGGCGTCAACAAGCGATGTTGCATAAATACGAGCTACATCAGTCCGCATAAGTGACATGTTTTCATCTTCTAAAAGCAGAACTTCGGTTCTGCTTTTTTGTTGCTTCTACGCCCCCTCTGATTGCTATTCAAATCGCAAAAGTGAGTTATATCGCATCTTGCTCATTTCTTAAGGGCTGAGTTATCACTACGTGGTGTTAATGGTATCTCGGTGAAACAAGATGACTAGAATGTTGTCCGAATTCAAAGGAATGAATCATGCAACTTCATGCAATTCATTTATATCCAGAACAAGCCAAAGCTTTCTGCTTAAACAACGAGGAGTGGTTTTGTGATCGATAAAGTTTGTCCCGTCGTTCTGCGTAAGCAAAACCAAGAGCTCCTACTTTTTAAACATCCGTTGGCGGGTATTCAGTTCGTCAAGGGTACTGTTGAAGTGTTTGATGAAAGTTACATTATAGCCGCGAAGCGGGAGCTAGCTGAGGAGTCTGGTATCACACATGTTCGTTCCGCACGATACTTATGCTCATGGAACAGTGGCTTTCAAAATCAAGTATGGCACTTTGTTTTGTGCGAGTGTGCTGACCTAGCGGATTCATGGACGTTTCATACGCAAGACGATGGCGGACATGATTTTGCGTTCTTTTGGCACCATATAGGGAGCGATATTTCCTCACAAGCGCATACCGTTTTTCAGAACGCGCTGGAAAAAGTTCGAAAACTGATAGACCAAGGAGTGGTGTAAGTGAAGTTGCGAGTTGGAGGTTTAACAAAGACGAATTTGTTAAAGCGCCTGAGTCAAAAGGGTGTTAAATTGAATCCCTTCGCCCAACAACTATTCGATGATGACAAAGTCGAGTGCTCAGATGAGATTCAATCGTTCTGTTTAACGATAAAAACACCGTCTGACTTCGGACTTTATTTTGGCGCGACCCTTGGAGAAATTATTGAAGCGGCGTCGACACAAAATCTATCACCTTGTCCTTTAGCTGTTGCGCCATACCTCCGTTTGCAAGAAATTGATTTGGAGAAGGAAGAGTACCTTACTGTGGTGTCTTGCCTGCTTTCGAATGACAAATCTTATCCACGTGGTTTGTATTTAAGGGAGCTCGACGACGGATTCTGGCTACGAGGCTTTAGATGCTCGGAAGATTGTATCTTTCCGCCGTCGAAAAAGTTTGTTTTTGTGTCTGAGATCGCGAAGGAGTGTTGAGTGTGACATATCTTTATCATCGCGAGCCCGACAACCTTTCTCACCTAATCTCGAGGTAAAACTAGCGGATTTGAGCGAAGTGCCAAAGCAAACACTATGCTTCTATCAGAAGCGAATAGATAAGGAAGAGCATCCGTTACTCTTCTTTCGCACGCCTCGTGTACGGTTTAAAGGCACTGTCGATCTCAAAAATCGCTATGAGATTACAAATGTTTAACTGACTTCTATATGCTTTGCGCATTCATTCAGATAAGGAAACGATAATGGATAAATTCGTCGTGTTTCTCTTATGCCTTTTTATGACAGTTGGCGGTGTGGTTCATCTTTATGACAACATTGCTAACGGTTTTTTGCCTTATGATTTTGCGCCACGCTGGTTGAATATTTATTGGAGCTCGTTGGGGCTGTTAGACTTACTAGCGGTGTATCTGTTGGTGAAGCACCGTCGTTCCGGATTAGTACTTATGCTATTGATTCTGACGACCAATGTTATTTTTAGCTCGCACGCTCACTATACATTAGAAATATTGGACAACAATGCCGCACTTCAAATGAAAACACTCTTTTTAGGTTTTTCATTCGGCGTATCTATCTGGTTATGGAACGCGCGTAAACATCGACAATCACGCCAGATATTTCGTTAACTTTCACTTTTCATCACTCAATTAAGGATAGTAAACAGGGATTCGTTATGAACGACTTTAAAGACTTGGCCAGTTTCGCTGGTTTCAGCGTACTGACAGGTTTAAGCTTTGGTACCACTTTCTTCAGTCTGGCTTTTCTATACAGCTCAATAGAAGCACAACAAGCAATGAATACTAATGCTTTGGTGTGCACGGTGCTTGGTGTGGCTGGTTTATTTGTTGGTATTACTCAGTTAAACAAAAAACGTCAACTAACGGAGAGTGAATCCATTAGCTAGCATCGTAAGGATGAAGTGGTGTTTAACTGGTTGGTGTTTAGGTTTAGTCTATTCGCTTTGTTTACGCACTTCATCCACAAAAACTTTTCTTCAACTGTTGCGTCTTCTTCGGTTATAGCGAAAAGGTTGCGTTAACAGCTTGTCTAATCGTTGTTCTGCTTCATTCCTAATTTCCGGTATACCAATTACGACATCATCATGGCCAAGCTCAGGCTGAGCTCGATATGTCCTAAAAAGTCGATCCCAAACAGAAAGGAAGAAACCGAAATTCGAGTTGGTTTCTTTTGCTATCACGGAATGATGAACGCGATGCATGTCTGGCGTTACTATGACGTTTCGCAGTTTCTGATCCGCTGATAAAGCCAGTTTTGCATTACTGTGATTAAACATCGCACTGGCATTGAGCACTATTTCGAATACCACGATAGCGATAGGAGAAACGCCTAAGATAAATACGGTGGCAATTTTGACACCCATCGAGATGATGATTTCGATAGGATGAAAACGTGCGCCAGTGGTGACATCAATGTCGAGATCGGCATGGTGCATTCGATGAAGCTTCCACAGTGGCTTTACATAGTGAAAGACCACATGCTGAACGTAAATGACGAAATCAAGCAGAATAACCGCTAGAAGCACGTTTAACCAAGCGGGCAGGGAGAGCAAATTAAATAGTCCCCATTGTTGCTCCTGAGCGATAATTGCAGCTTGAAAGGCCGCGATAGGCATGACTAACGCAACAATCAAGCTATTCACAGCAACCAGTGATAAGTTATTGACCCAGCGAAACCCACGTGAAGCGGTAAGTGTTTTTCTCGGCAGTTTGTTTTCCCAAAGGGCACACAGTAATAATACGCCGAGAAAAAAGCCTAATCTTATCCACGAGGGATCTTGAAACGTCGTTTCTGTCACTGTCATTTCCTTATTTATTACTTTATCTATGACCGAGATAAGGGTGAAATTATTTCAACAAACAGTAAGGTGCTTTGAAGGGCTTATCTTGAGGCGAAACCATAATGTCAGTAGAATCGCGCTCTACTTTTTACTTGGCATTACTTACCATGAGAATTCACGCTTTCCACCGTTTATATCAGTACCGACAATCTATCTCAACCAAGCCTTTCAACGCGCGTGGATGTAAAGTGGTTCGTTGCCAATATTGCCAGGTTTCTGAGCAACACTGTTTGTGCGATCTTCAGCCAAACATCAAGGCTAATATTGCATGTATGTTGATTGTTTCTGAAAACGAAGTATTTAAGCCAAGTAATACCGGTCGTCTAATTGCTGATACGATTCAAGAGACTTACGTGTATCAATGGAATCGAACAGAGCCGTCTGAGGAGATGCTGGAGCTATTACAGGATGACAACTACCAACCAGTGATTGTATTTCCTGCAGACTATGTGGATGACCCATCTCGTTTAATTGAAGATCTGGAGCCTGCGCGATTAGTAAACGAAGAGGCTCAGAACAAAAAATGGTTGCTGATCTTTATTGATGGTAGCTGGCGTGAGGCACGAAAGATATTCCGTCGTTCTGATTTTCTTAAATCTTTGCCTGTGCTTTCTATCGAGCCAGAATCTCTGTCTGAATACATCATGCGCCGTTCTGAGAATGAGCAGCATCTTTCAACCGCCGAAGTCGCGACGTTAGTTTTGAAACAAGCCGGTGAGAATAAAGCATCGGAATGCCTTCAGTTGTGGTTTGAAGCCTTTAGAGAAACCTACATGTTGACCAAGACCCGAGTCAAAAACGATCCCAACCGACCGCATTTAAAACGTTTCAAAGAGTGGGTGAAAACCGAGAGCTGACTCTAAGGAATGAACTTTTGTTGATGGCATGTTGTTCAACTGGCTGCGGTGAGGGGATAAATCTGCATTCGGTCACGGTTTGCAGGCGTACAGATATGGATAATGCCACTAGTTTATACTTTTGACTCCAGCCATTTTTGGAGTCGTTTAAGCATTTTTTAGGAGAGAAATACATGTATTACGGCTTTGATGTCGGTGGCACTAAAATTGAATTTGGTGCATTTAACGAGAAGCTTGAGCGTGTAGCGACGGAACGTGTACCTACACCAACAGACAACTACGAGCTGCTGGTTGATACCATTGCGGAATTGGTTAACAAATACGATGCAGAGTTTGGTTGCGAAGGCACAATTGGTCTTGGCCTACCAGGCATGGAAGACGCCGATGATGCAACGGTATTAACGGTTAACGTTCCTGCGGCGAAAGGCAAACCACTGCGCGCGGACCTGGAAGCGAAAATCGGTCGCAGCGTAAAGATTGAGAACGATGCGAACTGTTTTGCGCTATCAGAAGCATGGGACGAAGAGCTTCAAGATGAGCCTTCCGTACTTGGTTTGATCCTAGGTACTGGCTTTGGTGGCGGTTTTATCTACGATGGTAAAGTTTTCTCTGGCCGTAACCACGTAGCAGGTGAGGTGGGCCATACTCGTTTACCTATCGATGCTTGGTTCCACTTAGGCGAAAACGCACCTCTGTTGGGGTGTGGTTGTGACAAGAAGGGGTGTTTAGACAGTTACCTTTCTGGTCGAGGCTTCGAGCTTCTGTATGCCCATTACTACGGTGAAGAGAAGAAAGCGATCGACATCATTAAAGCGCACGCAGAAGGTGAAGCGAAAGCCGTCGAGCACGTTGAGCGTTTTATGGAGTTGCTGGCTATCTGTTTTGCAAACATCTTTACAGCGACTGACCCACATGTTGTTGTGCTGGGTGGTGGTCTTTCAAACTTCGAATTGATTTATGAAGAGATGCCAAAACGCATCCCTAAACACTTATTGTCTGTGGCTAAGTGTCCTAAGATCATCAAAGCAAAACACGGTGATTCAGGCGGTGTACGCGGTGCTGCGTTCCTAAACATCAAGTAGTGACTGAAACCTTACTCGATATAAAGTAAGAAGAAATCTAAAGCCCCGTTTAGACCATCAAGGTAAAACGGGGCTTTTTACTTATATATCGAAGTAACTCATATACCCAAGTAACTTCTATATGCTGGGTATAGAGCACGAACAAAAATAGCATGCATAAAAAAACTCGCGACGAATCGCGAGTTTTCTGTTTACAGCTAAGCTTATTTGTTCTTTTTGCCTACGCCTAGGTTTTCTTTTTGAGCTAGGGTGATTTTACTAAAGCCTAATTTTCTGAAGTAGTTATCGCGGTAGTTTCGCACCGCTTTAGTGTCAGACACTGCTTCAATTTGTTGCTCCATCTTTAGGAACTCAGTGATATCGATACCTTCTGCTTCTGCAACCGCTTCTTGAATGTTGCGGTGCTGCTGGTATGAGAACGTCAGTTCTTTGTCTTGGTCTTTGTAAGTGTAAAGAATGGTGCGAGCCATAGCTGTCTCTCTGAAAAGGTTTCTGTATTAAACAAAAAGGCCAGACTCGCTGACCTTTGAATTTCTAGTTTGGGCTAGATTCTGCCTTGAAGTGGGATAATTGTCACGCTTTCTCCCGCTTTTACTGTATCAATAGCTGGGGAGATTTCGATTAAACAGTTTGCTTCACTCATTGAGCGCAAAATACCAGAGCCTTGCTTGCCTGTTGTACGAACGGTTAAACGGCCAGTGTTATCCAGTTCATAGATTCCTCGACTAAACTCGGTACGACCTTGGCGAGAGCGAAGATTCTCAGTCGCGATGGCATTCACTTTCAGAGGCTTCCAGCCTTGTTCGCCTTGCATCTTACGCAGTGCAGGCTCGACAAAGTTAATGAAAGAGACCATCACGGCAACAGGGTTGCCCGGCAGACCAAAGAACGGCTTGTTGTTGATTTGACCAAACGCTAGTGGACGTCCCGGACGCATGTTGATTCGCCAAAAATCGATTTGACCAAGTTTATCCAAGGCAAGTTTGATGTAATCCGCATCACCAACGGATACGCCACCAGAAGTCATAACCACGTCCGCTTGCGCTGATGCGTTTTCCAACGCTTCAATCATTAACTGTTCGTTGTCTTCCAGAATACCGAAATCCAAAATCTCGCAGCCGAGCTTTTCAAGCATGCCCATGATGGTAAAACGGTTGGAATCGTAGATAGAATTCGCTTTTTGCTCTGTTCCCGGTGCTTGTACTTCGTCACCGGTGGAGAACACGGCAACTTTCAATTTGCGGAATACATTCGCTTCACCAAAACCAAGAGAAGCGATCATGCCCATTTCTGGAGAGGCTAGGCGAGTGCCTGCGGTAAAGACGTCACTGCCGATAGCGAGATCTTCACCTGCTTGACGAACGTTTTGGCCTGCTTTGATATTCGCACCGTTTAAGGTGACATTGTCACCCTCTTGAGAGGCTTGCTCACGCATGACCACTGTGTCGCCGTTAAGTGGTGTTGGTGCGCCGGTCATGATCTTCACCGCTTGGCCGACTTCTAAAGCTTTATCATAGGCATGGCCAGCCATCACTTCTGCGACAATTTGGTAGCTATCGCGGTCAACATCATCACTGCGGATGGCATAACCGTCCATCGCGGAGTTGGTGTACTGCGGCACGTTTACTGGTGAAACGATATGTTCCGCGAGAACGCGCCCGTAAGCGTTTTCAATCTTGCATGCTTCTATTTCCGAAACCGTGTTCACCAAAGAAAGGATTTTCTCTTGGCCTTGAACCACAGAAAGGAAAGCAGGAGAAAGTGTGTCGCAACATGCGGCGTCTTTCTCTTTGTTTTTTGGCGCTTTCGCTTCTTGAACATACTGAATAACGAACTGAGCAATCGCTTCAAGATCATTGATGTTCATTTGTGGCAGTTCAGAATCTAACTCAGCACTGTCGGAAGCGATAGCAATGATGTTTTCATCGTTTGGATAAAGCCAAGGTTTACCCACTTCTTCACGGTGCAATTCAATTTTAGGAAACGCGATGTTTTTACAGCCTTCGACCAAAACTACATCGAGGTTGTCTTCATCAAAACGTGTTAATAGGTATTCAAACTCTGCTTCGGCTTCTGGCGTTTCTGTCATTAACGCAAAACGGTTGCGAGAAGCAATCAGCATTTGAGAGGCGCCAGCTTTGCGTAAACGGTAGCTGTCTTTACCCGGCTTATCGACATCGAAGTTGTGGTGCGCATGTTTTAGCATACCGATGCGTAAACCTGCTTCGATCAACTTTGGTAGCAATGCTTCAAGTAGCGTAGTTTTGCCCGTGCCAGAGTAGGCAGCAAAACCAAGAATAGGGATGTTTAGCGTGTGTTTCATGATTCAAGTTGTCCAAATTGCGCCAGTTCTTCAGGCGTATTTAAGTTGACGAAACAGTTTGGTGAGTCGCTAAAGTCAACGTAACTGGTGTTGCACTCTTTGTAGAGTAGGATGATCTTACGATCGCCACGTTCTAAAAACGCGGTCAGCTTTGGCAGTACGCGCTTGTGATAAAGCGTGAAGACAGGCTGCTGGTGGTCGCCATCATGAGCAACCAAAATATCGGTGTCTTCTTTTACGGCTTGGCAGAAACGCTCGACAAGGTCGGTGTTAATTTGTGGGCTATCGCAAGGTACAAATCCAACCCAGTCAGTTTCAGCATGCATCAAACCCGCGTGAATTCCGCCCATAGGTCCAGGGAAATCTTTGAATTGATCACTAAATACGAAACCAAATTTGCTGTACGCATCTTGGTTTCGGTTGGCATTAATTAAAATGCGTGGTGTTTGTGGAGATAAACGTTCAATAACGTGTTCGATGAGTGGCTTCTGATTTAATTCAATCAGACCTTTATCTTTTCCACCCATACGGCTGGCTTGGCCACCAGCCAAAATGACCCAACTAGTTTGTGTTGGTTGAAGCATATGCATTCTCTTGGGATGTTTCTTTTGGTATGACATACAACAGAGGAGACTCTATCAAAGTCTTGTCTTTAATCCACCACTGTTTTTTACATAAGTCGGTCAGTGCGTTGGTTTGATGGCTTGTCACCACAATACTGGAACCACGATCCAAAAGATCTTTCGCCATCACCACCAATCGTTCAATGGATTCTTGGTCTAAAGACGCACTTGGCTCGTCCATCAATAAAATCGATGGTTTTAAGATCCAAGCTCTTGCCATGGCAACACGCTGTTTTTCACCGCCGGACAACACGGAGATATGTTCGTCCGCTAATGTTTCTAAACCTACCATGCGTAGTGCGTGAATAACTTGAGCTCGCTTATCTTTTGGTGTGTCTTGTTGATATTTCACTCCATAGACTACGTTCTCATAAACAGTGCCGTCAAAAAGGTAAGGAGATTGATGGAGATAAATCACATCGACACGGCCGTTGCGGCGCGTCAGTCTTTTCAGCCACGTATCTTTTGGTGCAACAACATCGCCAGTAGAAGGTTTTAGCAAGCCAGCAAGGATTTTGAGTAGGGTAGTTTTGCCCACACCATTGTCACCCTTGAGATAAATGGCATCATTTGGGCCGATGGCTAACTCAGGGATGTGAAAAAGCACACGCTCTTTAAAGCGCATGGATAACTGCTCGGCGGTGATTTTTATAGTCATAATGCGCCTCTACATGGGGTTAATGGTGAGTCGTTTGTTTGCTTCATGTTCTATGTTCTGAGGTAGCCTTTGCCTCTCATGCTTGATAAGAAGAAGTTTAGTGCCAACGCTAAAGATAGTAATACAATTCCTAATGCAACTCCTTGCGCAAAAGCACCTTTGCTGCTTTCCATTGCGATAGCGGTCGGAATATTGCGCGTCACGCCCATAATGTTTCCGCCTACCATCATTGAGCAGCCCACCTCGGTTACGATACGTGAGAACCCTGCAATGATAGCTGCGAGTAGAGGAAAGCGGGTTTCCCAAATCATCGTAGCGGCCACGCGCGGAATGGAGACGCCTAGGGTGATGGCGGTTTCCACTGCGCGACGGTCGCTAGATTGCAATGCGCCATGCATCATCGATACCAAAACAGGGAAGCAGATCACCATTTGGCCGAAGATCATCGCCTTCTGAGTGAACAGCATTTGCCAGTCTCCCCAAGGGCCAGCGCGCGACAGCAACATGTACAGCAACAGGCCAATCACGACGGTAGGGACCGCTTGCAACGTATTCACGATCGACAACAAAAACCATTTACCGCGAAAGTCGGTATACGCCAGTACAAAGGACATCAAAATAGCTGGCAATACCACTAAAGATATTGCCGTGATAGAAACACTAAAGGAGACCGCAACGATCTCCCATAGGTCTGCATCAAAATTCACCAGTAAGCGAAGCGCTTCCAGTGTTGTATCAGCAAGATTCATATTGCGCTATTTGCTCTCAGCATTCGCAACAAACAGTTGTTTACCGTTTAGGCGGAAACCATTGATAAGTTCCTGTCCGCGAGGGTTCACCAACCAATCACTGAATGCTTTCGCACCTTGGTAGTTGATTGTTGGGTAACGCTCAGGATTAACAAGAATAACTTGGTACGGGTTAAACAGTTTTTCATCGCCTTGGAACAGAATTTCTAGATCCAATTTGTTTTGATAAGCCAACCATGTACCGCGGTCTGTCATGGTGTAGCCTTGCATTTCAGACGCCATGTTCAGAGTTGGGCCCATACCTTGACCTACGCTGCGGTAACCGCCAAAGTTTGGTTCGATTTTAGTTTGAGCCCAGAAGCCCATTTCTTTTTTGTGCGTACCAGAGTCATCGCCGCGAGAGATGAACGTTGCGTTTTTGTTTGCGATCTCTTTGAACACATCTAACACGCTTTCGTCATCTTTGATTTTTGCTGGGTCTGCTTTAGGGCCAACAATCACAAAGTCGTTGTACATCAGCTTACGAGGTAGAACGCCGTAGCCTTTCTCAACGAATGTGCCTTCGGCTTTTGGTGCGTGTGTCATCACCAAATCTACGTCACCGTTTTCGCCCATTTTTAAGGCCTTGCCAGTACCCGCAGCGATAACATCGACTTTGTAGCCCGTGTCTTTCTCAAATTGTGGAAGCAGGTAATCAAGTAACCCTGAATGGTAAGTACTGGTAGTGGTTGCTAGGCGAACGTGCTCGCCATCTTGAGCGGAAAACGCAGAGTAACTTACAAGCGTGATTGACGTCGCAGCCAGAGTTAGCGCAATTTTTTTCTATTTTTATGTGTTCCTTTCCAATGATTCTTTGGCTTTTCTCCCGATGTATTGGGAGAGGCCTCTTGGGCGAGAGCGATTAGTTCAAAGTGCAAGTTGTCTTAGGGTGTTGGAATAACAAACACCAACATCCTGAGATCACTTGAATACGCCCTGTAGCCACCTCATAGCAAACAAGATGCCAACCTTTTACAAGCGAAAAGTGCTCGATTTATGCACTAAATCATGGGGTTATTTGCACAAAAGTTTGCGTTGGTACAAAATGTCGCACTTTTTGTAGGGTATCTCTGTTTAAACTTGGTACACTCTGTCCCATCCGAAGCCATCTGGGGTAAATATGTCTACTCAATCCCATATTAGTACAAACCAACAATATAACGCCTTTTCCGTACTGGTCGTTGATGATGAATTGGGCATGCAAGCCATTTTGAAAAAGGCATTGGGGAAGCTTTTCTCACATGTCGACACTGCTGGCAGCATCGAAGAAGCAGAGCAACTGCGTAATTCTCGACATTATGATCTGATTTTACTGGATATTAATCTGCCGGGGCGCTCTGGGATTGAGTGGGAAGAAGCGTTTGAAGATGACGACAAACGTGCCGATGTGATCTTCATGACGGGCTATGCGGATTTAGAGATTGCTATTCGCGCACTTCAACTTGGTGCTTCTGACTTTATCCTAAAGCCCTTCAACCTAGAACAAATGCTAAAAGCGGTCAGTCGCTGCATGGACCGACGTCTAAACGAGCGCATGCAGTACGCCATGAAGCGCGATTACCAACGTCACAATACCTCCGAGATCATCGGTGGTTCAGAGAAAACGCGTCAGCTTAAGCAGCTTATTAACCAGTTTGCACCGTCGCGTGCTTCTGTTTTGGTCGAAGGTGAGTCGGGTACGGGTAAAGAGCTGGTTGCGCGAGGTATTCACCAAGCGAGTGGGCGAACGGGCCCATTTGTGCCAATCAACTGTGGCGCCATTGCGCCAGAGCTACTTGAAAGTGAGTTATTTGGTCATACATCGGGGGCGTTTACCGGTGCAAAAAAATCTCGTGAAGGTTTGTTCCGCGTAGCAAATGGCGGCACCTTGTTCCTCGATGAAATTGGGGAAATGCCACTTGCAATGCAGGCATCATTATTGCGTGTGTTAGAGCAGCGTACTATCCGTCCTGTTGGTTCAGAAAAAGAAATCAGCATTGATGTCCGTATTGTTGCCGCCACCAACCGAAACCTGCAAGAAGAGGTCAACCAAGGAAACTTCCGCAGTGACCTGTATTACCGTTTGAATGTGCTCAAAATCGAAGTGTGTCCGCTGCGAGAGCGTAAAACCGATTTGTTTGAGCTCGTGCCATTTTTCAGCAATATGCTGACGCGGGAGCTTGGTATGCCTGCGCCAAAATGGGCGCACGAGGACATGGAAGCCATGAGTGAGTACGATTGGCCAGGCAATATTCGTGAACTGAAAAACTTGATTGAGCGATGCATTTTGCTCGGTAAACCGCCTGCGCATTATTGGCGGGAGCTAAATGGTGGACACTCATTGCCTAATGTGTCGATTACCGTTTCTCATTCTGCTGAACTACCGACGTTTAAAGAAGGTAGAGAGTTCACTGGTGAGGGGTATCCAAACAACTGGACACTGAAAGAAGTCGAAAAAGCGCATATAAAACAGGTCGTTAATTTGCACGAAGGCAACAAATCAGCCGCTGCCCGTGACTTAGGCGTGGCGCGTAAGACCTTAGAACGTAAGTATAAAGAATGGGATTCTGAGGATGAGGAATATGCCGACTAACGGCTCACAGCACAAAGGATTGTCGAAATGGACGCACCGTTTTAAAACCATGGTGCGTTATCGCTTATTATTTTTAACCTCCGCACCTATCTTTCTGACTTTGATAGCCCTGATCGGGATTACCATTTATTGGTCCATCCATTATACGTGGCAAAATGCACTGCTTGATGTTTCTGAGCGTCTTGGTGTTGCGAATAACAGCGTAACGTTGTTACAGCAAAAGCAATCGAATTACGTACGTGCGTTTGCTGACTCATACGATTTTCGTATTCGCATCAATCAAGGGATACCGCAAGATGAGCTGCAAAAGTGGGTCACTGAGCAGAAGAAACGATATGCTTTAGATTTTCTCTCTTTCCAACGCGTCAACTCGATGGAAAACAAATTCCGCTTTATGGATCTCACTAAGCGAGAATCGTTTTTTGATGTACTCAATAAAGAAGAACTCGAACGCCTCGATCCTGAACTCGCTAAACGAGCGGAAGTGCCTATTCTTGCTGATGGTGGCATGGAAGCGCGTGGGTTAGTCAGTCGAACCGTGATTCCTGTGTATAGCCAAACGAATGATTTGATCGGCTTTCTTGATGGTGGTTTGCTTCTCAATAACAGCACTGTATTGGTAGATCAAATTCGCGACTTAATCTATCTCAGCGATAATGATCGCCTTCGTCCGGTTGGCACGTTGACGGTATTTCTTGATGATTTGCGTGTAAGTACCAACGTTCCTCTAGACAGCGAGCATAGGCTAGGGCGCGCCATAGGCACTCGCGTGAGCGCAGAAGTGTATAACCAAGTACTTTCAAAAGGTGAGCAGTGGGTTGACCGAGCCTATGTGTATGACGCTTGGTATATTACGGCGTATCAACCGATCAAAGACCAATACGACAACGTCATTGGTATGCTTTATACCGGTTACCTCATGTGGCCATTCGTTAAAGCCTACATGACCAACATTGCAGAAATTAGCTTGATTACCATTATGTTATTGCTGGTTTCCGGCGTGATGGTATATCGCGGTTCTTATGATCTGTTTCGACCGATCGAACGCATTCATAAAGTAGTCAAGCAGGTCCAACAAGGAAAAGAAAAACGGATTGGTCCGTTGGGATTGGATGCCGATCATGAACTCGCACAATTAGCCAGACAGTTTGATGATATGTTAGACGCGCTAGAAGAGCGCAAAATTGAACTGAAGAACTCCGCAGCGCAACTTGAATGCAAAGTTCAAGAGCGTACAGCGAGCCTTAGAGAAAAAACCCAAGATCTAGAGCTGCATATTCAATTGCTTAACCAAACCCGCGACAAACTCGTTGTTCATGAAAAACTGGCAGCACTGGGAGAACTCACCGCGGGGATTGCTCACGAAATTAATAACCCAACCGCCGTGATTCTTGGCAACGTAGAATTGATCCATTTTGAATTGGGTGACGATGCAAGTCGAGTACAAGAAGAGATTGATGCGATTCACGCGCAAATCGACCGTATTCGCAATATCACGCGCAGTTTATTGCAATACAGTCGCCAAGGTGGTGTTCAAGATGAAATCACTTGGCAACATGTCAATCCTATCATTGATGAAAGCATCACCTTGGTTAAAACGGGCACCAAGAAACGCGACGTCGAGTTTGTGACTGATCTACAAGCGCAAACGTCCGTTGAGATAAACCGTCACCACTTGCTACAAATCTTAGTTAATTTGCAAATGAATGCCATTCACGCAATGAACGGCAAAGGCACGTTAACCGTAGTCAGTGAAGACTGGATTGACGAGGGCGAAGTGAAAGGAGCCGCGATTCATGTTATTGACGAGGGTTGCGGTATTAAGCCAGAAAACTTGAATCGAATCTTCTCACCATTTTACACGACGAAGCGAGAGGGTACTGGATTGGGACTGTCGGTCTCTCAAAGTATCCTCAGCCAAACGGGTGGTGAGCTAAAAGCCGAGTCGGAATGGGGAAAGGGCAGTAAATTCAGTATTTATTTACCTAAAAAAGCCGAGCTGATCCTAGAGGTGACGAATATCGCTTAGTCACTTGTTGTAAGCATTACGGAAGAAAGAGCCAGTTATAATACTGGCTCTTTTTTGTATTCAATGACGCATTTGTGCTTGAGCTTTTTGCTTTGAAGAAGCACTGCGATGGTTTCACTAGCGATGAATTAATAAAAACAACACTTGCAGTATGTAGCATGAACAAGTACCGTTGCCCGGTTTTTCTAAATACACCCCAATTGCTAAGGTAAAGGTTTTGATCTCCACAGCGAATATTACTCAACAATTCGGCGCTAAGCCGCTATTCGAAAACATTTCAGTTAAGTTCGGCGAAGGTAATCGCTACGGCTTAATTGGAGCTAACGGTTGTGGTAAATCAACCTTTATGAAGATCCTCAGCGGCGAGCTTGAGCAAACCAGCGGTAACGTGAGTTACGATCCAAACGAGCGCGTTGCAAAACTAAACCAGGACCAGTTCGCTTACGAAGAATTTACGGTAATCGATACCGTTATCATGGGTCATAAAGAGCTATGGGAAGTGAAGAAAGAGCGTGACCGTATCTACTCACTTGCTGAAATGAGTGAAGAAGACGGCATGAAAGTGGCTGACCTAGAAGTTCAGTTTGCGGAAATGGACGGCTACATGGCAGAAGCCAAAGCGGGCGAGCTTCTTCTTGCGGTGGGTATTCCAATGGAGCAGCACTTCGGCCTAATGAGTGAAGTGGCGCCGGGCTGGAAACTTCGTGTGCTTCTAGCGCAAGTTCTATTCGCAGACCCAGACGTTATGCTGCTTGACGAACCTACCAACAACTTGGACATGGATACGATCCGTTGGTTGGAAGACACGCTAAATGCGCGTAACTGCACCATGATCATCATCTCGCACGACCGCCACTTCCTAAACTCAGTATGTACGCACATGGCGGACTTGGATTACGGTGAACTGCGCATTTACCCAGGTAACTATGATGAGTACATGACAGCAGCTTCTCAAGCTCGTGAACGTCTATTAAACGATAACGCGAAGAAGAAAGCACAAATTGCTGAGCTACAAACGTTCGTTGCACGTTTCTCAGCAAACGCATCGAAAGCAAAACAAGCGACATCTCGTGCGAAGCAAATCGACAAGATCAAACTGGATGAAGTTAAAGCGTCTAGCCGTCAAAACCCATTCATTCGTTTCGAACAGTCGAAAGAGCTGTTCCGTAACGCTCTGATTGTTGAAAACCTAAGCCAAGGTTTCGAAGAGGACTTGTTCTCAGACTTCAATGCAATTTTTGAAGTGGGTGAGCGTGTTGCGATCATTGGTGAGAACGGTGTCGGTAAAACAACACTTCTAAACACGCTTGCTGGTGTACTTGAACCGCGTGCGGGTGAGTACAAATGGTCTGAAAACTCAAATATCGGTTACTACGCGCAAGACCACGCGCATGACTTTGCAGAAGACATGAACCTAACGGATTGGATGGGTCAATGGCGTCAAGAAGGTGATGACGAGCAAGTCGTTCGTGGTTTCCTTGGTCGTATGCTGTTTGGTCAAGACGACATTAAAAAGTCAGTAAAAGTACTGTCTGGTGGTGAGCAAGGTCGTATGCTGCTTGGTAAGCTGATGATGCACAAGCCAAACATGCTGCTAATGGACGAACCTACCAACCACATGGATATGGAATCGATTGAATCTTTGAACACCGCGCTTGAGCAATACAAAGGCACGTTGTTCTTCGTATCTCACGACCGTGTATTCGTAGACTCGCTAGCAACGCGTATTATCGAAATCCGCGATGGCAAGATCACGGACTTCAAAGGCACGTACTCTGAGTTCCTAAAATCTCGTGGTGTTGACGCGTAATTACTCGAGAAGCGTTTAAAAAGCAAAAGCCTCGCTATTTAGCGAGGCTTTTTTAATTGGTCTTAATCCTTAAACTGACCGGTTATATACGCATATATGCCGACGACACCAAATGTAATGATCATTGAGAGCATAATACCACTGGGCGTGAGCAAAAAATTCCACAGTTGGTCATTGTCCATAGTTCACATCCTTTGTGAATGAGCTGTAGTTAGCATCAATTAAAGCAAGCGTTGTATTGCTACAACACATGTTGCTATTTCTGACTTATATCGTTTAATTAAGCCTTCATAACGTGATGATTTACTTATCCCAATTGTTATAAGTTTACACGAATCGACGGTTTTGTATTATTTTCTCGTTAACGAGATGCACTTTCGCCTTTCACATCAAACTCAATCTTGTCGGCTCCGGTAAATACTTGGAAGCGTAAACCTTTTGCTCGCGCAATCGTCGTAATGCCAAATTGTTTCGCAAGATCTAACCCCATTTGAGTAACGCCAGAGCGAGAAAGCAGAACAGGAATGCCCATTTGAGCCACTTTAATCACCATTTCTGAAGTAAGGCGACCAGTTGTGTAGAAAATTTTATCTTCACCTGTCTCTTCTTTGAGCCACATCTCACCTGCAAGCGTATCCACTGCGTTGTGACGGCCGACATCTTCCACAAATGACAATACCTCATTGCCTTTGCAAACCGCACAGCCATGCACCGCGCCCGCTTTTTTGTAGGTGTCGTTGTAATGAGTCAACGCTTCAAGTGCGGAGTAGATTTCTGATTGCTTAAGCGGAACTTGAGGCACTTGGTAGTTCTCAAGTTGTTTCATCACGTTGCCATACATGGTGCCTTGACCACAGCCAGATGTGACGGTTTTCTTTTTCAGAGCGCCTTCTAAATGTTCGGTATTTTCTTTAGTAATCACCGCTGCGGAATGCGTTTCCCAGTCAATAATGACGGATTCAATCGCTGCTGGATCGGACAGGAAGCTTTGGTTTTTTAAATTAACCCAGTACTAGCGCTTCTGGACGCGAACCTAGCGTCATGAGCGTGACCACTTCTTTCCAGTTCAGCATGACCGTAAGAGGACGCTCGCACGCGATTTGCTTTGTCAGTTTTTCGCCGTACTCGTCGTACACATCGACTTCAATGGTTTGCAGGGGATTTTCACTGGTTTTAATAATATTTGGTTTCAGCACAGTCGTGTCCTAGTGATTAAGAGCGTTAGGTTGCTACGCATTTAGCTTGCTAAGTAGTTAGCAAAGCAAATCTCGTTCCAAAATAGCGGTTCCCATAAAAATTGCGAGGTTTTATGTCAACAATGCATTAAAACTGCGAGTTCGCAGTAATGACACATCAATAAATTTGAGTTTCAACTACTTTGGTACTTGAGTATAGCGCTGCGTATAGGATTGATTTGGCGCGGTTATTGCTTTGTAGCGATGAAATGGATGAAAGCCAAGGTCAAAATGTCCTGTGAGTTTTCAGACCAAAATAGAAAAACTGGGTGAGTTATGTCGGATAAGAAAGATTTCGAGAACAATTACGAGAAGACTGAAGACGCATGGCCAATTGGCGTAGAGCTTGTTGAGCATGAGATCAGTACAGGGATTTGGGTGACAACCCAATGGCAGTTGACGGGATTTGCGCTAAATCCGACGGAAGAGACTCCCGATGTTTGTCTGTTGCAATTACACAAAGACGAGCGTACAGACTACCGCTTTAACTTAAGCTCTCAGCAACCTAAACTTTTTTTAGTGATGGATAACGTCGAGTCTGGTGAAAAACCAGCGATACAGCTACTAACGGCTTCACAATCTGTCGCGGCGCAATATATGGATGGCGACAACCTTGTACTATCCAACGATATGCCGTTAGCCGTTCAGGCTTGGATGGAAGCCTTCATCGGTCGCCACGGTGAGTTGTTAGAAGTAAGACGTAAGAAACGCAAAGGAGCGGGCAGAGCAAATGGCAACTAGTTTTTTAAGCCGTTGGTCGAAACGTAAATTAGCAGAATCTTCCCAACATGATGAAGAGATCACGCCGATAGCAGAGACGGAGCAATCCGAAGATTGTGTCACAGCGCTTTCAAACGCTGACGAAAGCTCAGACGCTTTGAACGTCAATGAGCATAGTCAGGCTCCAGACATTACCGCGAGTGTAGAGACTGAAAAAACCGAAGAAATGTCTGTGGCGCAACTGCTGGTTTCTGAAGCTTCAGAAAGTGTTAAGAAAGCCGCGCTGCGCAAAATGTTCTTGTCCGAAGAATTTAACGTGCGTGACGGCCTAGACGATTACGATGATGATTACAGTAACTTAAAGTCACTTTCTCAAGACGTCGCAGAGACGCTGCGTGATTGGGTTAAAGACAAAGTGGAAGACGAACCAGACGCTGAAACTGCGCAAGGGTCTGAGCTTAACGCTAACGATATCGCATCTGAGGTAGTTGAAGACGCAGAGTCAAACACCGACAAAAGTGGCCAAATTACTCAAGATGAAAATGAACTGTATATAAATACAGTATTTGGCGAAAGTGATACTTTTGCTGAAGAATCACCGCCTAACGAGGTGAGACAAAATATACCACACAAAGAATAGGTACATTTTGACTAAACACTCAATGAGCCGGCTGAGACAAAATGTCCCAGTCGGTTTTTTTATCCCTACAATTTCTAAGATAAATAGCTAACCTATTGAAAATTAGCTGATATTTAATTGGCACGACATTTGCTATTTGTTGCTCAATACCAATCTGGTTGAAGTTAGTCCGGACCCACTGCGTAGTATTCATCGCCTATAGACGGCGGAACAAGAATGCTCATTGATAAGTTAATCAGCAGAATCTCCGGCGCTAACTACACTAAGAGATGGAAAAGACTATCCATGTTCATAAATGGAATTGAGCAATGCTGAAACAATTATTAGAACAAGCAACTTCCAATAACGGTAAAGCGAGGCTGTACGCTTTCGAAAATACCGTAGAGTTGACCAATCTTATTCCACCAACCGTAAGCTATGAAAGCGGCGGTAATACTTTGATTGTGGGTCCAACGGCAATCATCGAAAGTGCGGCAGCGCAATTGTCGCAAATGAACAGCCTAACGCTGCTTTCTACCGATGGCGAAAAGGGAATAAATCCCGAGCTTTACTACGCTAATTCGGTTCAGGTTTCAGGGTTCTTAGGTACGTTTGAAGTTCTGATTGAAAATCATGGTTCGACCAACAATCTTGCCAAGGTCGCGATCAATAGCGATTGTTTCGATATCGTACTCGATCTTTGCCTAAACAGCTGCATGTCGGAAGAAGTACCAGTACCGGGCTACTACCCAGTTGGTCGTGGCTATCCGAAACTGGCTGAAGCGTTGGAAGAAATTCCAACCTTGATGGGGACATTCGATAAACCGAAATTCTTCCGTTTAGATACCGATCTATGTGCACACAGCTCTCGTGGCGTAAAAGGTTGCGAACGTTGTGTGGATGCTTGTCCGGCAGGGGCACTATCGAGTGAAGGCGGCGACAAAACGGGCCATCGCATCGAGATCAACCCATACCTATGTCAAGGCGTCGGTACTTGTGCTACAGCGTGTCCGACAGAAGCGATTCATTACGCACTGCCAAACCCTGAAGATACGCAAAAGTTTATTGAACGTACGCTCGCCAACTATGAGCAAGCGGGTGGTTTAGAGCCTATCGTATTGATTTGCAGTTCTCGCCACGAGAGCTACAACGTGATGGCACTAAAAGCACTGCCAGATAATGTGATTCCAATTGTGGTGGAAGAACTGCCTTCGGTTGGTATTGATACTTGGTTCGCTGCGCTTGTGAACGGTGCCACTCAGGTGCTGTTTGCGGCTTCGCGTTTTATGCCTCAAACAATTATTCGTGTGCTTAATAGCGAAGTAGGTATTGCTCAAGAGTTGCTCGACCAGCTTGGTATCGCCAAAGAAACCATCGACATTCTGTATCTAGAATCACTACGTGAAGGTGCTCCGACACTTTGTACCGAGTCTTTTGATTTGGCATTAGGTGATTTGCAAGGTAACAAACGTCAGCGTCTATTTACGGCGTTGGATGCGTTGTCATCATCGCGTATTCCAGTTGAGAACATTGTTGAACTGCCAGCAAACGCACCTTACGGCACGGTCTCTTGTGAAAGCAAAGATTGTACGTTGTGTATGAGCTGTGTGGCGGTGTGTCCAACACGTGCATTGCATACGGACGGCCAATCTCCGTCGCTTAAATTCGTCGAGCAAGACTGCATTCAATGTGGGCTGTGCGAGAAAGCGTGTCCAGAGAAAGTGCTGACGCTTATTCCTCGTATGAACTGGGTGAAAGAAGAACGCCAGAAAGCGGTTGTGATTCATGAAGAAAAGGCAGCCGAGTGCATTCGCTGTCACAAGCCTTTTGCTCCGCAATCGATGATCGACATGCTGCAAAACAAGCTTCGTGGTCATTCTCATTTCTCTGATGAAGCTGCCATTAATCGCATCGCCATGTGTGAAGACTGTCGTGTGATCGACATGTTTGAATCGATGGCTGCAGATCCAATGAATCAATTGAAATACTAGGAGCTCGCAGTGGATACACAACAAGAACAAACACTGAGAACAGACATTTATCTCGTTCTATCCGCACTTTTTCGTAGTGCGCCAAGTGATGAAATGCTGGCGTTCCTGAAATCGCTAGAAATTGAACCGTCTGAGAGCGCGATGCAAAAAGCTTGGCTCGCACTGCAACAAGCCGCGAACGAAGCGCAGCGAGAAGCGTTAGAAGAAGAATATCAAGATCTGTTTATTGGCATTGGACGTGGTGAAGTTGTGCCATTCGGGTCTTGGCATCGCACTGGCTCGATGATGGAAAAACCGTTAGCGGAAATTCGTCGCGATTTGGATCTTTTAGGCATCGAACGAGAAGAGAACGTGAAAGAGCCTGAAGACCATATTTCTGCACTGTGCGAAGTGATGGCAATGCTGACGGGTGAAGAGGAAGAACTTCAACAAGCGGTGTTTAACAAACACATCGCCCCTTGGTTCCAATCTTTTACGCGCCAACTAGAGAACGCAGAAAGCGTGAACTTCTACAAGCCAGCTGCACAGCTTTGCTATGCGTTTTTAACGTTAGAGCAAGTGCGCTTTAGCGTGAACACCAAAAGCAGTAAGAGCAAATTAAAAATTGATGTGAAAAACGTCACTGATTACGAGTAATCGAGCAGTACTAGGTCATATCGATAGAGAGGCATGAGTCTCCAAAGATCTACCGTAAGGTAAGGAAGCAATGATGAAAGATAATAAAGAAATAAACACAAGCCGTAGGGATCTCCTAAAAGGCTTCACAACCGCTGCCGTTGCTGGTGCTGTTGTTGCGGGAACCACGAAAGTGGCCGTTGCTTCAGAAACGGTTGAGCCTTCTGAAAAAGACGTGAAGAAGAAAGGGTATCGTGAAACTCAACACATTCGCGATTACTACGACACACTTTAGGAGATAACGGATGAAACTTGTCAAACGCTCCGACAGTGTGAGCAAAGAAACAAACCAGCTTGGCGTATCTCGTCGTGCATTCATGAAAAACACTTCGCTTGCCGCTGGTGGCGCAGTGGTTGGTGCTAGTCTATTCGCACCGGGGATGATGAAAAAAGCGCAAGCAAAATCCGTCGATCCAGAAGCGAAAACAGAAGTAAAACGTACTATCTGTTCTCACTGTTCAGTGGGTTGTGGTATTTACGCAGAAGTTCAAAATGGTGTTTGGACGGGGCAAGAACCTGCATTCGATCACCCATTTAACGCTGGTGGTCACTGTGCAAAAGGCGCAGCACTACGTGAACATGGCCACGGTGAGCGCCGTCTTAAATACCCAATGAAGCTTGAAAACGGTAAGTGGAAAAAGCTTTCTTGGGATCAAGCGATCGAAGAAATCGGTAACAAGGTGATGGATATCCGCAAAGAGTCTGGCCCTGATTCGGTTTACTTCTTGGGAAGCGCAAAGCACAGCAACGAACAAGCATACTTGTTCCGCAAAATGGCATCACTTTGGGGCACTAACAACGTTGACCACCAAGCGCGTATTTGTCACTCAACAACCGTGGCGGGTGTAGCAAACACTTGGGGTTACGGTGCGATGACCAACTCTTTCAATGACATGCACAACTGTAAGTCGATGCTGTTCATTGGTTCAAACCCAGCTGAAGCACACCCAGTAGCGATGCAGCACATTCTGATCGCGAAAGAGAAGAACAACTGTAAGATCGTCGCAGCGGATCCTCGTCGTACACGTACGGCAGCAAAATCGGATCACTATGTCTCACTTCGTCCTGGTTCTGACGTAGCATTCATTTGGGGTGTGTTGTGGCACATCTTCGAAAACCAATGGGAAGATAAAGAGTTCATCCGTCAACGTGTATTCGGTATGGATGAAATCCGTGCTGAAGTAGCGAAGTGGACGCCAGCAGAAGTTGAGCGCGTAACAGGCGTAAGCGAAGAAGACGTTTACCAAACAGCAAAACTGCTTTCTGAAAATCGCCCGGGCTGTATTGTTTGGTGTATGGGTGGTACTCAGCATACTACTGGTAACAACAACACACGTGCTTACTGTGTGCTTGAGCTAGCGCTTGGTAACATTGGTAAATCAGGCGGCGGCGCAAACATCTTCCGTGGTCACGATAACGTACAAGGCGCAACCGACCTTGGCGTACTTTCTGACACGCTACCGGGCTACTACGGCCTTTCTGAAGGTGCTTGGCGTCATTGGTCAAAAGTGTGGGAAATCGATTACGAATGGATTAAAGGTCGTTTCGATGACAACGCTTACGGTGGTCAAAAACCAATGCACAGTGCAGGTATTCCTGTATCTCGTTGGGTGGATGGCGTACTGGAAAACAAAGACAACATTCGTCAACGCGAAAACATCCGTGCAATGTTCTACTGGGGTCACGCAGTGAATTCTCAAACACGTGGTGTTGAGATGAAAAAAGCGATGCAGAAGTTGGACATGATGGTGATTGTGGACCCATACCCAACTGTTGCTGCGGTAATGAACGACCGTACCGACGGCGTTTACTTGCTTCCTGCAACAACACAGTTTGAAACATACGGCAGTGTTACCGCTTCTAACCGCTCTCTACAATGGCGTGATCAGGTGATTGAACCTTTGTTCGAATCAAAACCTGACCATGAAATCATGTACCTGCTTTCGAAGAAACTGGGCTATTCAGATCTTCTGTTCAAAAATATCCGTGTTGAAAACAACCAGCCGGTGATTGAAGACCTAACGCGTGAATTCAACAAAGGCATGTGGACGATTGGTTACACAGGCCAAAGCCCAGAGCGTTTGAAAGCGCACCAACAAAACTGGCATACGTTCCACAAAACCACATTGGAAGCGGAAGGTGGCCCTGTAAACGGTGAAACCTACGGTCTACCTTGGCCATGTTGGGGTACACCGGAAATGAAACACCCAGGCACACACATTCTGTACGATACGTCTAAGACGGTTGCAGAAGGCGGCGGTAACTTCCGTACGCGCTTTGGTGTGGAATTCGAAGGCAAGAGCCTTCTTGCAGAAGACAGCTACTCGAAAGGCTGTGAAATCAAAGATGGTTACCCAGAGTTCACTGACAAGTTATTGAAACAACTTGGTTGGTGGGACGATCTAACGGCTGAAGAGAAAGCGGCAGCAGAGGGTAAAAACTGGAAGACTGACCTTTCTGGCGGTATTCAGCGTGTCGCGATCAAGCACGGTTGTATCCCATTTGGTAACGCGAAAGCGCGTGCGATTGTTTGGACGTTCCCAGACCGCGTACCACTGCATCGTGAGCCACTGTACACACCACGTCGTGACCTTGTAACGGATTACCCAACTTGGGATGACAAAGATGCAATCTTCCGTGTTCCTACGTTGTATAAATCCATTCAAGAGCAAGACAAATCTGGCGAGTACCCAATCGTTCTGACTTCTGGTCGTCTGGTTGAATACGAAGGTGGCGGTGAAGAGACGCGTTCAAATCCATGGCTTGCCGAGCTTCAACAAGAAATGTTTGTCGAAGTGAACCCGAAAGACGCGAACGACCTTGGTTTCAGAGATGGTGATGATGTTTGGGTTGAAGGTGCAGAGAAGGGACGAATCAAGGTGAAAGCGATGGTAACACGCCGTGTGAAACCTGGCTTGGCGTTCATTCCGTTCCACTTTGGCGGTAAGTTCGAAGGTGAAGACCTACGTCCTAAATACCCAGAAGGTACACAGCCTTACGTTGTTGGCGAATCGGCCAACACGGCAACCACTTACGGTTACGACCCGGTTACCTTGATGCAGGAAACCAAAGTAACCCTATGTAACATTCGTAAAGCGTAAGGAGTCTGACAATGGCACGAATGAAATTTCTATGTGACACCAAGCGCTGTATCGAGTGTAACGGCTGTGTTACTGCATGTAAGAACGAAAACGACGATGCGCTTGAATGGGGCATTCAACGTCGCCGCGTGGTAACACTAAACGACGGTGAAGCTGGTGAAAACTCTATCTCTGTTGCTTGTATGCACTGTACCGATGCGCCTTGTATGGCAGTTTGTCCAGCTGATTGTTTCGAACATACCGAAGACGGCATCGTTCTTCACAATAAAGATCTGTGTATCGGTTGTGGTTACTGTTTGTTTGCTTGTCCGTTTGGCGCACCTCAGTTCCCTAAACAAGAAGCGTTTGGCGAACGTGGCAAAATGGATAAATGTACTTTCTGCGCGGGCGGCCCAGAAACAGAGCCAGGCTCTGAGGAAGAACGTCAAAAATACGGTGCGAACCGTATCGCAGAAGGCAAGTTACCGATGTGTGCATCGCTTTGTTCAACCAAAGCGCTGCTGGCGGGTGACGCAGAGAAAGTCTCTGACATTTTCCGTCAACGTGTGGTAGAACGCGGCGCGAAAAACGCAGGTTGGACAGACGGAAACGATCTTTCTTACGATGCGACGAAAAGCTAAGTAAGGAGAGGCACATGTTAAACACGCTTAAACGTGCGTCTCTAGCAATGCTGTCAATGATGACGGCATTGCTGCTGACTTTCGCAATGCCTGCTTCAGCAGAGGAACAATCTTCTAAAGTTATTCAACAGGAGATCACGCAACTCGCCGGGGCAGACTATTGGCGCGAGGTCAGAGAGGGGCAAGAAGGCTACACCACGTCTCAATCGCCAGAACATGGCGTATTGATCAGTAAACCTGGAGAGACTTGGTACATTCTAAAAGAGAAATGGATGTCTCCTGCGGGTGCTGTCGCGATTTTCGGCAGTATTGCAATGGTAATCATGGCTTACGTACTCGTTGGCCCTTTAATGCTTAGCAAGCCGCGTACTGGCAGAAAGATGAAACGTTGGTCTCGTTTAGACCGCGCGCTTCACTGGAGTATGGCGTTTACATTCTTAACGTTGGCATTCAGTGGTTTGATGCTGGTTTACGGTAAGCACTTCTTAAAACCGTACGTTCCTACTGAGTTCTGGGGCTTTATCGTCATGTTGGCGAAGCAGTACCACAATTACATGGGACCATTGTTCTTCATTTTGCTGATGCTCGTGCTCTTTAAATGGTGGCGCAAGTCGATTCCAAACATGACTGATGTTCGTTGGTTCATGAAAATGGGCGGTATGGTTGGTAAACACAAAGGCACACATCCGTCAGCTGGTTTCTCAAACGGTGGCGAGAAGGCAATCTATTGGTTATTGATCTTCTTTGGTGCTATCGCGGCAGTGAGTGGCTTAGTTCTAGATTTTCCTATCTTTGGCCAAACTCGCCGTGACATGGAGCTTTCTAACTTAGTTCACGCGATTTCGGCACTGATTCTAATCTGTGGCTTTATCTTCCACATCTATATTGGTCTATTCGGTATGGAAGGTGCGCTAGAAGGCATGGTGACAGGTGAAGTTGATGAAACATGGGCGAAAGAGCATCACGATCTTTGGTATGAAGAAGTGAAATCCAAAGAAGCGATGGGCGAAACAGATACGGCACAAACGGAAGCAAAAGGAGCGAAAGCGAATGAACAAACCTCATAACGGGATTTGGGTTGCGTACATCCTGAGCTGTCTGACTCCGTTTACGTTTCTGATCTCAGGCGTTATCGCAATTATCTATGCTGGTTACCGATTAGATAAGGGAGAAGACAGCGACGTAGTGATTTCTCATTACTACGGTTTAATTCGTACCTTCTTTCTCTACCTGACGTTTTTTGTTGTGTTGATCGTCACCGTCGCGACTTCTAATGGTGTACTCGTTGGCGTGAGTGATTATTGGTTGCATAGTACTTTGCTTGAAACCATCGCTTACTTTATTCCTTGGGTAGGGATGGTGTTTGCTGCATTAGCCATCTTGGTGTGGTTTATGCGAATGTTTCAAGGGATGCAGCAACTGCGCAATAACCAACCACACAGACCATCGACAGGTCCAAACCTTTAATCAGTATTCTTTAAGCAAAACCGCCGTAATAGGCGGTTTTTTTGTTTGCTGTCATGTCTCAAATATGAAGCGCTGAGTCCCACAGGTGATACTTGATGCAACTTATTGAGTGAATTTACGTAACTGGGCAGAAAATCATAGTTAAGTAAGAAACATGTAAAAAAATCGCGTCGCGATGAGACATTAGTCTCACTCACGCTATTGTTCATTTACTCAGGATTCATAGTCCCGTTAAAGTACGCTGCGCTCAGAAGTTCAAAGAGTTGCATACGTGAAAATTGCCATCAATACATTCAGTCTACGCATACAGATGAGTCTCTATCGCAGGATGTTTGATTAAGGCATCTTGCTCTCATAAATAAAAAGAGCGAAACGAGCATTAAATGATGCGGCAAGGTAAGAAAAGGACAAACACGTTACGGCTATGATCCCTCAATTCGTCATTCCTATCACGAATCGCTTTGGCGAAAGCTATCACTTCTCAGGTCAGTTACTTACTAGCGGCGAACCTAAAACATTCGTGACCAAACAAGAGGCAATAGAGTTTCTTGAGAGCTTTGGTGAGCTTGACCTTCGCTCTGTCGAAGACTTGTTCTATTTGATTGGTCAATTCAAGCCAAACATACCTGACGGTGAGCTTACTTCCCAACACTATAATTCAACGTTTGCCAATGCTTTGGTGAACGGTGACTTGCATGTCGCTCGAATTGTACCGACCGGAGAAAACTACGCACTCTCGTCAGCGGTTACGCCTCCACCGACTCAAAATACCGTCAATGCAAAACCATCGAAGGGAAAGGGGAAGTCGAATAAAAAGAGTGGCAGAAGTGCCGCATCCGCCAAGCCTCAGCAACAAAGCAGTGAAAAACATGAGAAAGCCGGTGACCCTGTATCACTTGTGACGGGTGAAGAAATTCTCGAACTCTATGATATCGAGCTACAACAAGGTACTACTTGGCAGCGTAATTATCGCTCTTCGCAGTCGGATGTAAATCATGGAATGGGCTTTGGTTGGAGACATGCATTTCAGTTTGAATTGCACGAGAAGACGGACGAGAAAGACAACGTTATCGCTTGGGAGTTTGTTGACGATAAGGCAGATATCACAGAATTTGAGCCAGTAGATACTGGAGCAACAAGTTACCAGATATACGCTGGTGCGAGCTGTTATTTCCTAAATTCAGCAACTCGGATCGTGACGCTCGCTAATGGGCATCAATATCGATTTGAACAGAAAGATGATCGTTGGCTTGTTAAACAAGTCAGAAATGGCACGTTTTCTACGTTTCAACTGCAGTATTCTCGAAACCATCGATTGATCGAGATTGCATACAACAAGCGTCCGGTTCTTGAATGTCAATATGATAAGCAAGGACGCCTTGTAGAACTGCTTAATGCAAAGTCCCAAAAAGTTCTGACAACTTATACCTATGATGAGCACGATGATTTGGTCAGTGCAACTAATCATTTGGGCTTGAAGGAACAGTATCAATACCACGGCCATTTAATTGTTAAGCGTGTACGACCAACTGGCTTTACTCATTATTTTGAATGGGATGGCGAAGGTGCTAACGCGAAATGCATCAGGAACGTTGGGGACGCAGGAATTTATGACTATCGCTTCCATTATCAGGGAAATCATTCTTCTTATTCTGACTCGTTAGATCATCAATGGTCTTTCTTGCATGACGAGCAGGGTAACTTACTCGAGAAAATAAGCCCCACCGGTAAAACTTGGCGATGGCAATATGATGAATTAGGACGAAAAGCACAAGCTATCTATCCTGATCAGTCAACGGTCAATTATCAATATAATCAGCATGGTCAATTAGTTTCTAAGTTTCATTCCTCTGGCAAAGAAGTTCAATATGGTTATGACGGCTTAGGTAAGTTAGTTAAAACGGTTTCACCTGACGGGGATATCGAGAAGGCTTACTACAATAGCCTTGGTCAAAGAGTTTGGGATACCGATCAGTTCGGCTGTGTCACGGAATATGATTACGATAAACACGGTCAAGTCGTCAAAAAAGAGTCTGAAGATGGTAAGAAAAGTCAGTGGTGGTGGGATGAACAACAAAGACTTATCGCGAATGAAATAGACGGTACATTACTTCGTTACAGCTACAACGAAGAAGATCTGGTGAATGGCGTCGCTTATCCCGATGGGTGTATTGCTCAACTCGCTTATGATCAATTTGGCAGGCGTACATCAGTTCGTTATTTTAACGACGAAGACAAAGTCGGTTATAGCGAAGAATATTCTTACGATGAGCACAGCCGTGTTGCTCAGATTCGAACGCCAGCAGGCATTACCTCGTATCAGTGGGGAGCACTCGCGCAACAAGAAGCAGTCATCTTCCCCGATGGCAGCCATATTTCTTATGAATACGATCAACAACGTAACCTGACTAAATTAGTTCGGAGTGACGGCTTAGAATTCGAATTCCTGTATGACGATGAAGGCCAGCTATCAGGAACTGTTGGGTTTGATAATCTACAAAGCCAATTTGATTATGACGATATGGGGCGCATCCATCGTAAGCAAGTCGCCGATAGGACCGTGCTGTACCGCTATGACGCTGCGGGTTATCTCAAGCACGTCAAAGCAGGAAATGGTAGCAGTATTGTAGAGAACCACTTCAATTATACGTTTGGTGGGCGACTTACTTTCGCATCCAATCGCCATCAAACATTGCAATACCAATACTCTTCATTCGGGCATTTAACAAAGCGCCTTCAAGGTCAGTTTGAGATAGCGCAGGAGTTTAACAGAGTTGGCCAACGAGTATCTCAGGTACTGCCAGATAATACGGAGCTGAACTTCTCTTACGATCGATATGGGCGTTTTTCAGCGATTCGGTTTGGAAACCTAGATTTACCTCAAATCAAATTTCATTACGATGAAATGGGACGAGTTTCCCAAATTGAAACGGCACATTTTAATGAGCGCATCATTTATGATGGTGTTGGTCGTTTGGTTGAACAACATTGGCCAGATAGAGAGAAAAAGTACGTTTACAATGCGCAAAACCGTATTTCATCAATCATTGATAATACGGCAGGAGCAACGCACTATCAGTACGATGCCTTAGGGCAACTGAAACGAGTCAATGCTTCCGGAGAAGTGACTAAATTTGAATACGATAGTTTTGGCAATCCTACTTTGCCATCTTCAGAGGTATTCGCTGATCGTATTGAAGTACACGATGATGTCCGGTTCAAATATGACGCGCAAGGAAATCAGACAAAACGTGAGGGGCAAGGACACGTTCAGACTCGCGTATTTGATGCGTTAAATCAGCTCATTGAAGTTCACACCGACGATGGTATCAGTCAATATGAATATGATGCATTAGGGCGCAGAACGAAGAAAATTACACAACAAGGCGTTACGGAGTTCCTGTGGGAAGGTGAACGTTTAATTGGTGAACGCTCTTCAGGTGCTTTCCGCTGGTACCTATATCAACCAGAAACCTACACGCCAGTGGCACTGTTAGAGAATGACGTTATTTATTGGTACCAGTGCGATCAAATTGGTAAGCCAGAGCGACTAATCGATTGCGAACGGAATGTTGTATGGAGTGCAAGTTACGATGCTCACGGTTTTGCTCATGTACATATTGAAAAAGTAGTAAATCCACTGCGTTTTCAAGGGCAGTACTTCGATCAAGAAACCTACTTACACTACAACCTCGCTCGGTATTACGATCCTAAGCTAGGACGCTTTATCCAACAAGATCCGATATCTATTGCTGGTGGCATTAACCATTACCAATATGCAGTCAACCCTATCCAGTGGATTGATCCAACAGGCTTCTTGTGTGAAGAAGGGCTAAAACGCTTGGGTCAAATGTTGGCAGCGTATCAGGCGCAAAGCGGTGTCCCCCAAGAGGTTTGCGATCAGATTTTAGAAGCTGCAAAAGAGTCATCCGTCGGAGAAGATGGCGTTCGCTCGCAAGTCAAAATCCGAAAACCCAATGGTAAAAACAATATTCGATATGAATACGATTTAGACCATATTGATTGCGAGAAAAATGAAATTACTTTCTATCGTCATATCAATCATTCAGATGGCAGCAGGCACGAAGTTCAGTATGTTGTTGGGATTGAGGAATTTGTAAATGCTCATGTTTTTGACTCAGAGAAAGTTGGCGGGGAAGAAGGTTGCACGATCTTCACTGAAGACCTTGTGCTGAATAAAGCAGAGTATAAAGAAAACTCTGAACTCAATACGAGTGATTATGAGCTAACAAGAAAAAAACAAAGACAAAAATTGATGAATGTTTGAAAGACCGTCAAGAGGCTATGAAGGCTCGAACTGGCGAAGATGGATATAACGCTCAAATCGCCAAGATTAATCAGCAATCTGCAAAAATTGGTGAGTTGGCCGCGGATGATTTTGTTCGAAATAAATGTCCCAATGCTAAGCTGCTTCATCCTAAAGATATTGGAACCTCAATTTCGAAGCCGGGCGACTTTGATATGGTTTATGAGGTGGAAGAGCCACCACCAGGTGAAATTATAATTGTTGAGGCCAAAGGAGGGAGCAGCCCGCTGGGCAGCCGCAAGATTGGAAATATGGCATATCAGCAAGGGACAACGGAATACACTGCAGAAATCACCAGGCTAATGTCGAAAAATAAAGAAGGAACGACTAGAAAAAATAACAGCAAGAAAAATTCAACATGCAGCTTCGTTCGGCATACCTATTCGATATATACATACTCAAACAAGCATCCCTGAAAGTGGAAATGCCTCAGACGTAATAGTAGATGCGGCAGAGTTTAAAATTGATTCCAAAGGACTAATTTAAAATGCAAAGTAAAGTTGTAGAACGCAAAGCAAATCCTGAGTTGAGTGAAAGTGGAGTTTCTTCTGAGAAAGAATTTATCAATAAGATATTAGATCAGCGCAAAGAAGGTCTTAAAATCAGGCGAGAAAACTTGGTTAGTTTTGGTGATTTTGCCATTGACCAGGTTCGCTGGTATACATGGTTTCAAACTTCACATGAAGACGAACAAATTTGTACATTACGTCTTTACGAAACTTCATTAATGGGGGCTTGTTATCATAGACTTGCTATGAATCCCAATGATGAACTAACTATAAAGATTCTCGACTATCCTGAAGTAAAGTGGGACGGGGAAGGTATTTTAAAAACGGGGTGCATAAATCCTAATAGATGGATTGATATGTATTTCATATCGACAATTGTGCGTGATAGACCAAGTTTAGACGCATTGGCGAACTTTCCAATTTCTTTGATGAGGCAGAGCTCTACCAAAGCGGGTGAGCTGTCTTATATGTTAGTAGACGTCATTCAGTCGTTCCATCACCGTACAGCAGACTACCCTGATAAACTGGTGGCCGCGATGGACGCGGCAGTTGCTCAGGGTGATGATTGGGCGTTAGAAATCGCCATGGGTATTTTGGAAACTTTTGCTGCCCTGACAACTGACATCGGTTATGACTTTGAAGAAGTACTCATTAAGAACCTTCAGTTCCAAGAGAAATACCAAATGAGGCTCGATAAGCCAGAGGACTTGATTTCTATAGAAACTTTCATCTCTTTCCCTTTGCTTGGTATGGCTTGTATGTGGTACGACAAAGGCAATCGTTTATCTATTGAAACCGGTTGGCTTCCTCCTTATCTCGTCGAGGGGCGCTGGTTAGAGGATGTAAAAGCAGGGAAGATCACTCGATAAACCCCTTTAGTTAGCAATTCAGTATATAAGCCACCTCTCATGGGGTGGCTTTTACGTTTATCGTAAAAAGCTTGCTGCTTGTTGAGCTATATGGTGCGCATTATGTTGGTGCACTAAAACCATATTGGTGCACTTATTAGCGTGTTAAGCACCATTTCAAGAATGCATAATTTTATTAAAGTTCATACAAAACAATAAATTAAAGTGTAAGTGTTAGAAATGTAAATTATGGAATGAGAATTGCTCTGTTAGACGCTCTATAAATTAAGTTCACCAAATTGGTGATGAGCCTAACTTTGATGCACAGGATAAGTGCGCTACAGATCAACGGAGACAATCATAATGAGTGTAACTGCCAATCAGGTACACGGCGCTGTACAAACTCTCACGCAAAGTTCCGACACACTTTTCTTACTACTTGGCGCAATCATGGTTTTTTTGATGCATGCTGGTTTTGCTTTTCTTGAAGTAGGAACCGTGCGCCAAAAGAACCAAGTTAATGCTTTAGTTAAAATCTTGGCCGATTTCGGTATTTCCGCCATTGCGTATTTTTTCATTGGATACTGGGTCGCTTATGGCGGCACCTTCTTTGCTGATGCAGAGACGTTATCTCAAGGCAATGGTTACGAGTTGGTGAAGTTCTTTTTCTTGCTGACCTTCGCTGCAGCGATTCCTGCTATTGTTTCTGGTGGTATCGCAGAGCGAGCTCGTTTTTATCCGATTCTAATCGCAACATTTTTCACTGTCGGCATCGTATACCCGTTATTTGAGGGAATGATCTGGAACGGAAACTTTGGTGTTCAAGCTTGGTTTGAAAATACCTTTGGTTATGGCTTTCACGACTTTGCAGGTTCAGTCGTTGTACATGGTGTTGGCGGCTGGATAGCGTTGGTTGCCGTTGTGTTTTTGGGCATGAGAAAAGGCAGAGTTCGAGCAGGAAAGCATACCAACTTTGCACCTTCGAATATTCCGTTTTTGGCTTTGGGAGCTTGGATCTTATGTGTGGGGTGGTTTGGCTTCAACGTCATGTCAGCTCAAACCGTGTCAGGCATAAGTGGCTTGGTGGCTATGAACTCATTGATGGCAATGGTCGGAGGCATTGTCGCGTCATTGTTGGCTGGTAAGAATGACCCCGGCTTTATTCATAACGGCCCACTAGCTGGCTTGGTTGCTGTATGTGCGGGCTCAGACTTAATGCATCCTATCGGTGCTTTAGTGACAGGTGCGATTGCTGGCGTGCTATTTGTTTATCTTTTTACCTACCTACAAAACAAAACCAAGATTGATGATGTGTTGGGTGTCTGGCCTTTACACGGTTTATGTGGCGCTTGGGGTGGTATTGCTGCGGGGATCTTTGGTCAAAGCGCGTTGGGTGGGCTAGGTGGCGTGAGCATTATCGTTCAGCTTCTAGGAACGCTTTTGGGCATTTCTATCGCAGTGATTGGGGCGCTTGCAGTCTACGGCGCGATCAATGCCAGTATGGGACTAAGGCTTTCGGAAGAAGACGAATTCAATGGCGCTGACCTAGCCATTCATAAAATATCTTCTACCAACGAGGATTGAGGCCAATGTGGGAGCGGCGTAAAGCCGCTCTTTTAGCAATTGCCTTTTTTTTGCTTGGCCAGGGGGACAGAAATCTCCATTACCACGATGGTTATCGTCATTGGTGCTGACTCTTACTTTTACGTCGTCCACTTCGCCTTCAACATTGGTTAGTTGGCAACCTGCTAAAGTCGTAAGTAATATAAGCGCTAGAGATACTTGTCTCATTGCTGTTCCTCTTAAATTGTAATTCTAATAGTGACCATTACGACCATGGTCTAATCCATATTACTACTGTTGCTATTCTTTCAGTGTTAAGCTAATGAAAAAACAGCAAGGATGAGTTATGAATTTCCCTTATAGAAATATTGTAGTACTTACTGGTGCAGGTATCTCGGCCGAATCTGGTATTCAAACATTTCGTGCGCAAGATGGCCTTTGGGAGAATCACCGTATTGAAGATGTAGCAACACCTGAAGGGTTTGCTCGCGATCCGGACCTTGTTCAAGACTTTTACAACCAACGCCGCAAGAAACTTCAAGACAATGCGATACAGCCGAATGCCGCGCATAAGGCACTGGGCCGCCTAGAAACCGAGTTAGAAGGTAAAGTGACGGTCATCACTCAAAATATAGACAACCTTCACGAAAGAGGCGGCAGCCATAACGTCATTCATATGCACGGTGAGCTTTTAAAAGCGAGATGCAGTGAATCAAACCAAGTTATAGAACATAGTGAAGACATTAAGACTGGTGAGCTTTGTCATTGCTGTCAGATCCCTTCACAAATGCGACCACATATTGTTTGGTTTGGTGAAATGCCACTACGAATGGGGGATATCTACGCAGCATTAGAAGAAGCAGATTTATTTATTTCTATCGGGACTTCTGGCGTCGTATATCCCGCAGCAGGTTTTGTTCATGATGCAAAAATGCATGGCGCGCACACCATCGAAATTAACCTCGAGCCTAGTGCGGTAGAAAGTGAATTTGAGGAAAAACGCTACGGAAAAGCAAGCGTCGAGGTTCCAAAATTAGTTGACGAGATACTGGCTCTAGAAGGAAAAGAAAGAGCGTAATAATTCTCACAGAGGAGAGCTTTTGTCTTGTCATTAAGAACAAAAAAAGCGGCTCATGAGCCGCTTTTTCATATCTTTAAAACTAACGAATTAGTTGTTCACTTTTAGCTTTTGGAAGTACTCATCGTACATTACGCTCGCTTCGCCAACTTCATCTTGCCAAGTACCGCTGTCCATCACTTCTTGTGGTGGGAAGATGCTTGGATCGTTAGCAAATTCTTTCGGTAGCAGTTCGTGTGCCGTTTTTACTGGAGTAGGGTAACCAATCTCTAGTGCGATCTTAGCTGCGTTTTCTGGGCGCAGTAAGAAGTCAATCATCTTATGAGCCGCATCAACGTTCTTCGCGCCAGCTGGAATTGCCAGGCTGTCCATCCAGAAGATCGTTCCTTTTTCTGGCCAGATGATGTCGATGTTCGCGCCTTCTTGACGAGCCATGTAAGCAGAACCATTCCAAAGCATACCAAGTGAAACTTCACCCGCTAGGTAAGGGTTTGCAGGAAAGTCTGAGTTAAATACTAATACGTTTGGCATTAGCTTTTTCAGTTCTTCGTAAGCGGCTTTGATTTCTTCTGGGTTAGTCGTGTTTGGTGAGTAACCAAGCTTAGTCAATGCAATGTGGAATACTTCGCGAGAATCATCCATCAACATTAGTTGACCTTCCCACTTGCTATCCCAAAAATCATCCCACTTAGTAACAGATGATTTGTCTAGCATGTCAGCATTGATACCAATACCTGTCGCACCCCAAATGTAAGGGATAGAGTAGTTGTTGTTCGGATCGAACGGCTTGTTAAGGAAGTTAGTATCAAGATCGGCAAAATGAGACAATTTCTCTTTGTCGATCTGTTGCAGCATGCTTTCTTTACGCATTTTAGAGACGAAATAGGTAGACGGTACTACCAAGTCGTAACCAGAACCTTGGGTTTTAAGTTTTGCGTACATACTCTCGTTAGATTCATATGTAGAGTAAATAACTTTGATTCCAGTTTCTTTTGTAAAGTCTTCAAGAACTTCGTTTGGAATGTATTCCGACCAGTTGTAGAAATACAGTTCTTGATCAGCAGCCATTGCAGGGGTAGCGATGAGCGTCGCTGCACATAGAGCGCTTGCGTAGAATTTACTTTTCATTTGTTTTCCGTTTTGTTTCGCGATTGGACAAGTCAATACTAGCTGGAGTTATCAAGTTGATCCAAATCGCAGTAAGCACAAATCTGTTTATTTAGCTCGAGGGCTGTATCTCCGCTTTGTGAGAAGATAAAACTAGACATCGAGCCAGATAAACCTAGCAACGCATAATTATATCAGTCAATTACAAAAATAGGCAGCGTATTGCTGCCTATTTTCTTTTAGTCGATGACTTGTTACACAAGCTCGATTACTGTCCCGCTTTCAGCTTTAGGAAGTAATCTTCGTACTTAACGGTTAGATCACCAACCGCATCTTGCCATTCCACTCGATCAAGATCTTCTTGAGAAGGAAATAGCGGTGCAACATCTTTAAACTTAGCGTTCGATTCCTCTACCGCTGTTAAGTAACCAGTATCACGAGAGATTTGCTCTGCGATTTCTGGACGTAGTAGGAAGTCGATCATCTTGTGAGCTGCTTCTACGTTCTTCGCACCGGAAGAGATAGCGAAGTTATCAACCCAACCGATACCGCCTTCTTTAGGAAATACGAGTTTAAGATTTAGGCCTTCATTTTGAGCAGCTGCAGCGCTGCCGTTCCAAAGCATACCAACGCCCACTTCACCAGACATGTAAGGTGCGCCTGGGTTGTCAGAGTTGAAAACTAGAACGTTTGGCATCAACTTTTGTAGCTCAGCGTACGCTTCATCGATTTGTTTAGGGTCTTTTGAGTTGCCTGAATAGCCGAGTTTACGAAGTGCGATGTGGAAGACTTCACGAGTGTCGTCCATCAGCATTACTTGACCTTCAAGCTCAGGCTTCCATAGGTCTGCCCAGCTTTGGAAGTCATTTGGATCGTACATGTCTGCGTTAACCGCTAGACCTGTAATCGCAACAACGTGAGGAATAGAGTAGTCGTTATTTGGATCGTAAGGCTTGTCTAGATAGTTCTTATCTAGGTTACCGAAGTTTTTCAGCTTAGTCTTATCGAGCTTTTGCAGCATACCTTCATCGCGCATTTTTGCTACGAAGTACGTTGAAGGTACCACTAGGTCATAACCTTGGTTATGAGTTTTTAGCTTTGCGTACAAAGTTTCGTTCGACTCGTAAGTCGAGTAGATCACTTTGATACCAGTTTCTTTGGTAAATTGCTCTAGGATATTACTGTTGATGTAAGGCCCCCAGTTCATAAATACCAATTCTTTATCGTCCGCTGCCGCTGAACCTGAGAACAGAGAAAGCGCACATGCACTACCAGCTAATAGAGTAGCCCATTTTTTCATTGACGTTAGCTCCAAACCAAACGTTGTCCAAATCATTTTGGACGGTAGATAGAAAAACAGAATGGCATGTAACCATTCTGTTTCGTGATGTTAACGGATGTGGATTTTACTTTACTTTTTCTCTTGCAAGCAACTGAGAAATTACGACAAGAATTAAAGAAACCACCAACATGACCGTTGCAAGAGCATTCACTTCCGGTGAAATACCCACCTTAACCATCGAGTAAATTTTCAATGGTAGGATTTCATACGTTGGACCTGTTACGAACGAACTAATAATTACGTCGTCCAGAGACAGGGTAAAGCTAAGCAGCCAGCCTGCCGCAACTGCTGGTTTTGCAAGAGGAAGGATGATCTGCTTTAAGATAACCCATTCACTTGCGCCAAGATCTTTTGCTGCTTCCAACATCTTCACATCGAAGCCATTTAAGCGGCTGTATACTGTTACCACCACAAATGGCAAACAGAAGGTGATGTGGGCAATCAATAGAGTAAAGAAGCCCAGCTGTGCGCCTAATACTAGGAACAGAGCAAGTAATGAAATCGCCATGACAATATCTGGAGACATCATTACGACAAACAACATACCGTTTACAGCACCTTTGCCTTTGAACGAGTATCGGAATAGGGCAACAGCTGTTAAGCTACCAATAATAGTAGCCGCTGTCGCAGAAAATACCGCCACGTTCAATGAGTGCCATGCAGCCTGCATTAGGCTATCGTTGTTGACTAGGGTTTCATACCATTTCGTGGTGAAACCACCCCATTTCATACCAAATTTATTGGCGTTAAATGAGTTTACGATTAGTACAACGATTGGCAGATACAAAAATACATAAACCAACGCCATAAAGCTAAATCTAACTGTGCGTCCCATTAGTCTAGCTCCACTTTCTTATTCAATAATTTGCCTGCTCGGTAGTAAGCGTAAAGCATTACCGCCATTGCGAAGGTGAGGGCGATACTGGTCGCAGCACCAAATGGCCAATCACGAGCGTTCAATACTTGGCTCTTAATTACGTTACCAATCAGTAGGTTCTTCGCACCGCCTAGAAGATCTGAGATGTAGAACATACCCAGCGCAGGCAGTAGAACCAACAAACAGCCACCGATAATGCCAGGCATTGTCAGAGGTAGAATTACTTTAGTAATGGTTTGGAGCTTGTTCGCACCGAGGTCTTTTGCTGCCTCGATGTAAGTGTTGTCCAACTTCTCGATTGCCGAGTAAAGCGGCAGAATCATGAAAGGAAGTAGGATGTATACAAGACCAATCATTACAGCCGTTTCGGTATACATAATACGCAACGGCTTGTCGATGATTTCCATTGCCATCAGCGACTTGTTCAAAATGCCCTGTGTACCGAGAACAATCTTCAGTCCGTAAGTTCGAATCAAAGAGTTCGTCCAAAACGGTACGATCACCAAAAACAGCATAAACGGACGCCATTTTTCAGGCATTTTCGCTACGATATAAGCAAACGGGTATCCAATGACTAAACACAACAACGTTGCCACAATTGCCATGTAGAACGAGTGCATCAGCACTTTCGCATACAGTGGGTCCAGCAGACGCAAGTAGTTGTCGAAAGTGAATGTCATTTCGATTAAGTTTGCTTCATCACGCGTTAAGAAACTGGTACCAATAATCATCACGTTTGGTACCAACACAAACAGTGTTAGCCAGCCTACGATTAAGGCAATGATCGCGTTCTGAAGATTAATCTTCTTGCTTATCATTGAGTACTACCTCCCAGCTCTCAACCCAAGTGATAGCGACTTTCTGGCCAAGTGAGTGGTCCACATCAGGATCATCTTCGTTAAAGAATTCGCTTACCATTACACGCATACCTGAATCCAATTGGATAACAGAATCTAACGTCATACCTTTATAAGTACGCTCAGTTACGTGACCAACAATGCCTTTTTCTTCAGACTCTTTGATTTCTTCGATACGTAAGTCTTCAGGGCGAAGTAGTACTTGTAGTTTGTCGCCTTTCTGTGCTTCCTTATCGTAGTAAACGACGGATTCAACACCTTCAATTTCTGCGCGGATGCGTTTGTCATCGATGCGCTCTAGCATGGTTGCATTGAATACGTTGATCTCACCAATAAAGCGAGCAACAAACAGGTTCTTAGGCTCTTCATAAATCTCACGCGGAGAGCCATCTTGTTCGATAACGCCATCACGCATCACGATAATGCGGTCTGACATCGATAGGGCTTCTTCCTGGTCGTGTGTTACAAAGATAAAGGTAATACCAAGTTGACGCTGAAGCTGCTTCAACTCGATCTGCATTTGTTTACGCAACTTGTAGTCCAGCGCCGATAGCGATTCATCGAGCAGAAGTACTTTTGGTTTATTAACAACTGCACGAGCAATTGCGATACGCTGTTGCTGGCCACCAGAAAGTTGGTGCGGTTTACGCTGTGCCATTTTTTCTAGACGAACCATACGTAATGCTTCCATTACTCTTGGTTCAATCTCTGCTGCAGGCGTTTTTTGCATACGAAGACCAAAAGCGACATTCTCATATACGGTCATGTGTGGAAACAGTGCGTAACTTTGAAATACCGTGTTGACGTGTCTCTGCTCAGCAGGAACCTGTGTTACATCTTGGTCATCCAAAATGATTTGACCGTTATCCGCCGCTTCAAAACCAGCGATCATTCGTAAAACTGTCGTTTTACCACAACCAGAAGGTCCAAGAATCGTCAGAAACTCACCATGATTAACATCCAGATTTAAATTACCGATGATTTCCTTACCATCGAAACTTTTACTAATACCAGATAAACGAATAACTGGCTTTCCTGCTTGCGGTTTTGCGTTCAACGTCTGTATTTCCCCCACGTTCAAGCTGGGATAATCCCAGCTGATGTGACACTAGCCATTCACTTTTGAGGCGCGCATCATAATCACCAAAATTGTGAAATTAAAGCATTTTCTTATCTTGAAACAGAAAAAATTTTGCAGGCAAAAGTCATCATTCCTTACCATACTGTTTTTATAAGATTAATTGGCATTTAAACACAGTTTGATAGCACTAAGCTCTGTTCAATAATTGTTTTCAATTTCATAACCTTGTGAGTGGTTAATTATCAACCATACAGTTGAGATTGCAAGGATAGTACGTGAGTTGTGATGTTAGATGTGGAAAGATTTCTTTATAATAACGGCCACATTAATTGACTGGAATTCCAGTGAAAATTTTACAAGTTAATCTTGGATAAACTATGAACGACGATTTTGAGAAAGATTTCAATCTTGGGGGGAGTGTAGAGCGAGCTTTGTCTGGCAACTACGAGCTTAAAGCTGGGGCTGTTTTCAATGAGGCTTGGCGAGCAACCATCCAGCACTTTTTATCCTTTTCTCCTGCTATTATTGTATTGCTTTTTGTCCAGTTAGGTATTTTCTATATCGCGTTACAACTGCAGTTGGGTGATCTGACCGTTATTCTTGATGCATTTGAGAATCCAGAATCATTCACTAACGATATTGTGTCTTCTATTTATGTCGCGAACTTTAGTTATGAGGTGATCAGCGCCCCAATTTATGCAGGGATCAGCTTGATGGCGATGAGCCATATAGCGGGCTTAAAGACTAAGTTGCGCCATGTAGGTAAAGGGCTGCAGTTTACTATTCCCGTGATCCTAGCAACGCTGATGAGCCTAATGCTGCAAGGCGTAGTTGGTATGATCTTCCCTCTACTGTCCCTGTATCTTTCTTTAGCGTTTAGTCACTCTATCTTGTTGATTTGTGAAAAAAGAGTGCCACCAATGCAGGCGCTACTGTTATCACTTCGCGCTATTAACAAGAAGATTTTTGTTGTCGCAGGGCTTTACTTAGGCGTGATGTTGATGTTTATTATCGCTGCGATGTTCTACGGTATTGGCTTGATTTTTGTGTTGCCATTCTTCTTTCATTTGAAAGGCATACTCTACCGCGAAATGTTTGGAATTAAGCTCAAGATCGTTGCAACACAGAAAAACGACAATGATCACGATGGTAACTCACAGGTGTTTGATGCCTAATTCTTTAAAATCAATAAGTTTACGAGTGGCGGCTACCTGTATAGCCGCCACTTTCATTTCTATTGGACCGTATTTACACTACGAGCAACAGTTTAAATATGTTGAGAATCCTGATGTGCTGTCCGGGACAATTAAGCATGTCGATTTGTCTCATTTGCCACACATTGGTGATATCCCTGACTTCAACGCAATAAAAGACACCAAAGAGAAAAAAGCGGCGTTTTTTGATTTTTTAAGGCCTAAAATAGCACTTGAGAATCAACGAATTCGCCATGAACGAGCGTTTCTTACTTCTTTAAAGGTGGGCCAAATCACTCAAGAGCAAGAAGAGTACGCTCAGCGACTAGCGGCTCTGTATTCTTTGCCTTTGAGCGACAACAAAGTCGATCGCGCGTGGTTGGGAGAAATGCTTGTGCGAGTGAATGTCTTACCAGAAGCGCTGGTTCTAACTCAAGCAGCAAATGAATCTGCGTGGGGCACTTCTCGTTTTGCCACTCAAGCGAACAACTTGTTCGGCCAATGGTGTTATAAAAAGGGTTGTGGAATTGTTCCTGCGCAACGTGGCGCAGGCAAAGCTCATGAAGTTGAAAAATTCGATTCTGTACAGCAGTCGGTTCATGGCTACTTTATGAATGTTAATCGAAACCCAGCGTATGCTGAACTGCGTGAAATCAGAGCTTCTCTAGCCGAAAAGAACAAAGACCTGTTATCGGTCGCAACGGCGTCAGAGTTAACTCATGGATTGCTAGCATATTCTGAACGTGGCATTGCTTATGTACACGATCTTCGCGCTATGATTCGTCATAATAACGCCTACTGGACACAATAAAATAACGGATAAAATGAAAAAGTTAAGCCTAAGTCTATTGGGAAGTGCGGCGCTAATTCTTGTATCGCCAATAACCCAAGCTCAAGAGTACATGTTCACATACTCAAAGTTATACACCCAACTCAAAAACAACAATAAAGAAGGGCATGACGACGTGAAAGTTGGCGTCTTCTTTGTGGACGCGAAAACTAAGCAAATTTGTACAATAGAAAAAGCTTGGATGGAAAAAGAAGAGCACTATGAAGAGTTTGTTATCCCTGCTTCACAAGAGTTGCCTCTGCCAGTCGATAAAAACTTAAAGTCAGCGAATCCGTTGGTTTTTGTCGATACTCCAAAAGATACTCGCTGCGATTACTCACTTGTCGTGATGACCAAAGAGCCATTACAGGGTAATGTTTCTTACGAGCAACTTAAGCCTCTTCTACCTCAAATGCAGACGATGCTGGAAGATTTAGGCGGTATGTTTGCGGGTTGGTTTACACCTGAAGTTCAAGGTGTGACGATGGAGTTTGCAAATCAACTGAATGATAAAGTGATTTTCTCAAACGGAACCGAAAAGCCAATTGTCAATGGCAAGATACAAGTCGCACTAAGTGAAATAGGGCAAGGTGGCACAATGACACTACCAGAACCGACGATGCGAGTGCTACCTTATCTGCCTAACGCAAAGAAGTGAACACTGAGAGTTTAGAAAGAGCTGCAATTGCGGCTCTTTTTTCATTTGTGAGGGTAACTAAGCTACCTTTCGTGTCCTTTTCTTAATGTCTCAATAAGACAAGCATTTAATCCTGCGTAAAAAGCTCGTATAATCCACGCCCCAAAGAAACCCATGTTAGGAAGTCCTAGTCGATTTATCGGCGATGTGAGAGCCCGCAATGAACCAAATAGATACAAGAAAAGAAACCCTAGAATTCAACAAGCTTCAGAAACGCCTGAGAAGACATGTTGGAAATGCCATTACTGATTACAACATGATTGAAGAAGGCGATGTTGTGATGGCATGTATTAGCGGTGGTAAAGATTCATTCGCGATGCTTGATATCCTGTTGAATCTTCAGAAAGCTGCGCCAATCAAATTTGAAGTGGTTGCGGTAAACTTAGACCAAAAACAACCGGGCTTCCCTGAGCATATTCTGCCTGAGTATTTCGAAACACTGAATATCCCTTACTACATCGTAGATAAGGACACGTATTCAGTCGTAAAAGAGAAGGTGCCAGAAGGCAAAACCACTTGTGGTCTGTGTTCACGCCTACGACGTGGTACGTTGTATTCATTTGCAGAGAAGATTGGTGCAACTAAGCTTGCGCTAGGTCATCACATGGATGACATCGTCGAAACAATGTTCTTGAATATGTTCCACGGCTCTCGCCTTAAAGCGATGCCACCAAAGCTGCGCTCTGATGATGGTCGTAACGTGGTCATTCGTCCATTGACTTACTGTCGTGAAAAAGATCTGATCAAATACGCTGAACACAAGGATTTCCCAATTATTCCGTGTAACCTTTGTGGTTCTCAAGAGAACCTTCAGCGTCAATCTATAAAAGCAATGTTGATTGAATGGGATAAGAAGACGCCAGGGCGTGTGGAAGCGATCTTTAAATCAATTCAAAACGTAAGCCCAAGCCAACTAGCAGACCGCGAATTGTTCGACTTTGTTAACTTACCGCTAGACCGTGAAGGTAACCGCGAAGAGTATGAATTTAATGAGGCTGTCGTTTCTTCGACGAATATTGATGAATCAATGTTCATCGATGTTACGAACATCTAACTCGTAAAAAGGAGGTCAACTAGACCTCCTTTTTTGTATTCAACGCTTTAACTGTCCCCAAACAAAAATCCCCCTTTTATTAGGGGGATTTATTAGCGTCTGTTTGAAAGCGCTCAATATAGCAATGCTAAAGAGAGATTAGGTTGCTGTATTTGGATCGAGAGGGCTAATGTAGCCTTTTGGTTTTAGAGCCAATACATCGCAATTTATTTTATCGATCACGTGCTCAGCTGTATTACCAATAAAGACAGCAGAAAGCCCGGTTCGCCCTGTGGTGCCTAAAATAACCATTGCAGCATTCAAGCGCTCTGCTGCTGCTGGAATGACATCTTCAGGTAAGCCTTGCTCAACAATCGTTTGCTCTTCATCAAGGCCGTGTTTTTGGCGTAATGCTTTCATCGCAGTTAAGTGATGACCTCGAACGGCATCGGTATAAGTCGTTGGATCAAACTCAGGAAGTTCAATGGTAATGTTCGCCGGTGTAACGGGATAAGCATTAACAAGGTATGGTTTGGCATCCAGTCGGGTGGTGACTTCTTTTAGTCGCTCGACCATGGCATCGTTGAGATCAATATGAGTTGGATTTTCAGAGCCTACGTGCACCGAGGCAAGAATGCTTGCTTGTTCTGGCCAATCTGCATTTTTAATCAGAAGTACTGGGATAGGGCATTTACGTAACAAGTGCCAATCGGTCGGAGTGAAAATCACAGATTCTAACACGTCGTGCTTACGTGTGCCTTTAATGACTAGGTCATGGCTGCCTGCATAGACCTCAGCGATAATTGCTTCGTAAGGACGGTTGTGCCAGACGACACATACATCAAAGTCGAAGCCATCGTTTAGATAAGGTTGAGCAATTTTACGCATCCACTGCTCACGTTGATGGATAACACCTCGACGCATAGCATCTCTTTCATCCACTGATAGCATTGACGTCATGTCATAAGAGAAATCGTAAATGGAATAAAAAGAAAGTGATTCGGCTTCTAGATACACTTTTTTGAGCTAATTGAACAGCTCTTGCAAGTGCGGGCTGCTCATCATTATTGATGTCAGCTACAACAAGGATCTTACTGTATATACTCATAACTAAGCCCACTTCTATTGCAAAACCAGATACTGAATATAAATTAAATCAGTATTTTGGAGTACTCACCGTACATTTTTACTGTAGCTTAGTTTGGGTAACTTTTTGAGGACTTTCGAAAGGAATTTATGAGAAACATGATGTAGCTCATTTTCGAGCTACATCAATAATTGGGGTGTATTATTCTTTAGTTACACCAGCAAGTTCCATCAATGCATCGTGGTCTAAGATAGTGATATATTTACCTTTTACACTTAGGATCTCGGATTTCTGGAAACGACCCAACAAGCGACTGATTGTTTCCACTGTAAGACCAAGATAGTTACCAATATCACCACGAGTCATCGTTAAACGAAACTCTCTAGGGCTGAAGCCACGTTGAGAAAAACGAGTTGATAGGTTGTATAGGAAAGCCGCTAGACGTTCTTCTGCATTCTTTTTAGAAAGAAGCAAAATCATTTCCTGATCACCTTTAATTTCGTTACTCATCAAACGCATAATTTGCTGGCGAAGCTTAGGCATTTTACCTGATAGGTCGTCTAAAATTTCGTATGGGATTTCACATACCATCGACGTTTCAAGCGCTTGAGCAAAGCTAGGGTGGGAGTCACCTGTAATGGCATCGAAACCAACTAGGTCTCCGGCCAAGTGAAACGCTGTGATTTGCTCATCACCTTGCTCTGTTATCGTATAGCTCTTGATGGTACCAGAGCGGATAGCGTACAGAGATTTTAGCTCGTCACCAGCCTTAAAAAGCTCTTGTCCTTTTTGGATAGGCTTCTTACGTTCGATGATTTGGTCAAGCTGATCAAGTTCTGCCTCATTCAGAGTGAACGGGATACACAGCTGACTAATGCTACAATCTTGGCAATGAATGGCGCAACCGCCTGATTGGATACGCTTTGTTGCAGGTTTTTCAGAAATCATAACAACCTTTCACTATTTGATATACATCAATATTTTAGCATCGCTTAATCCTAAAGGGTAGCAAAAATGTCACCTCAATAGAGTTTAACGTTATATGAAACCGAGTAACTCCATGGCTCCTACAGCAGTGTACGAACCATACCCAATAAGGATTAATGCTGAAATATTTCTAAATATTAACGATTTTTGTAATTTCTGAAAATGGTTGGCACCATATCCAATAATCAGCATTGCCGGAAGTGTTCCGAGGCCAAACGCGAGCATAATAAGACCACCGTTTATTGCGCTGCCTGAAACCGCCGACCAAGTTAGCGCAGAATAAACCAAGCCGCATGGTAACCAGCCCCAAATGAAGCCAAATGGTAAAGCATGAAGAGGGCGCTTTAATGGCAACAAACGCTTACCAGCAGGTGAGATAAAGCGCCAAATGTGCTGTCCTAACTTTTCTATTAACAGTAAACCTTGCCACCATCTAGCAATATAAAGCGCAACCAGAATCATGAACAGTGCGGCAATCAGCCTTAACCAAGCAAGAGAATGCGTTAATCCACTTAGCTCAGATAAACCTGATATTGCTCCGCCTACTAATGCACCGATTACGGCATAGCTGCTCAATCGCCCTAGGTTGTAGAAGAGTGGAATAAGGGGGGAGCTTTTACTTGTAGAAGAGCCCATGGTAAGCAGAGACGCGATACCACCACACATTCCCATGCAATGACCGGCCCCGACGAGGCCGATCATCAAAGCACCAATAAAGTCAGGAGTCATAAAGGTTGCTATTTTTTATCACTATTAGATTTGTCTTCTTCATCAAGAAGAATGTTATGTCCTTGTCGTTCTAGATCTTCAAACTGATCACTTCTTACTGCCCAAAGAAAAACGGCAACAGCAACACAAACGAGAACGATAGCGATGGGAATCAATATATAAAGACTTTCCATGTTTGCTTTCTCTACTTATTTCTCTTTGAGCAGGCGCAAAGAGTTAGATACAACGATAATTGAGCTTGCAGACATGCCAACTACTGCAATGTAGGGAGCCACTAAACCAGCGACAGCTAAAGGCAAAATTAACAGGTTGTAACCCAAAGACCAAGCCAAGTTTTCTCGAATAATCTTTCTTGTACGCAGTGCAAGCAAACGTGCCTCTAGTAGCTTTTCGAGATTATCCCCAAGTAACGTCATATCTGCAGATGCTTTAGCGACATCCGTACCACCGCCCATTGCAACAGAAAGATGAGCTCCGGCGAGAGTAGGTGCGTCATTGATGCCATCGCCAACCATCATAGTGATACTGTCTTCATCAAGACTCTTAAGGTACGCGAGTTTGTCTTCTGGTTTTGCTGACGCAACGACGTGAACGATACCAATTTCATTCGCTACAGGTCGAGCGTTTGAGAGAGAGTCACCTGTTAGCAGCGTTGTCTTAATTCCAGCGTCAGCAAAACGTTGAACAAAGGCTTTGCTTTCTTTTCGGATAGGGTCGCGGTAGTAAAAGCTAGCGACATGCTCGTCATCAACTGAAAGATAGACCGCATGGCTTTCATCGCTTTCCTTGCCTTGAACAAAAACCGCACTGCCTATCTTAACGATTTTGCCATTCCAGATCCCCTCAATCCCTGAACCAATCACGTTTTGCACTTCATACACAACAAAGTCGTCATTGGCGTAACTTGCAAAAGAGCGAGCGATAGGATGGTTTGCATGAGCTTCTAATGCTGCGGCTAGAGAGAGACAATCTTCTTTTGGAAGATCACTCAACACTTTTGTATCACAGATCTCAATATCGCCTTTCGTCAGAGTACCTGTTTTATCTACAACTAAGTGGTTGATCTTACATAGCGTCTCGAACACATGACCTTTACGAAGCAAAATGCCAAAGTTTCCCATACGAGAGGTAGCACAAGTTAGAGCAGTTGGAGTCGCAAGAGATAGGGCACATGGACAGGTGGCTACCAATACGGATAGCATGATCCAAAACGCATCATCTGGTTTTGTTTGATGCCAGTAAAACCAAGTACCAGCAGAAATAATAAGAATTGCTCCAACAAAGTAACGAGCAACAACGTCTGCAATTTCTGCGATTTTAGGTTTGGAGTGTTGAGCTTCATCTTGTAAACGCACGATATTGGAAATCATTGAGTCGGCTTTGGAACTCATGACCTCTAGCTCAAATGACTCATCACCGTTTAGTGTTCCTGCATAAACCGCATCGCCTTCTCGTTTCACAACATGTACGGATTCACCCGTTAGCATGGATTCATCAATATGAATACGACCCGAAATAACTTTGCCGTCAGCTGGGATATGTTCACCAGGAAGGACGCGAATACGATCACTAACTTTTAGAGTTTTCACTGGTATTTGCTCGCCATCCAGCGTCGTGGCGATCGCTGGGATCAACTTTAATAGGTTACCACTCGCCGCTGCGGCTTTGCGACGCGCTCGCATCTCTAAAAATCGTCCAACCAATAGGAAGAAAGTGAACATTGAAATCGATTCGAAGAAGACTTCGCCCTGTTCTGTAACGGTTGCTATTAAGCTGGCTACATAGGCAAAAATAAGTGCAATCGAGACAGGCACATCCATACCGAGGGTTCGGCCTTTGATGCTTCGCCACGCATTTAAGTAAAACGGAAGAGCAGAGTAGAGTAGGACTGGCGTAGCAAAGATCAAACTTACCCAACGAAAGTAATTTTTAAACTCCGGTTCTAGGTCACCAAAAACTTCTAGGTACAATGCGACGGCTAGCATCATAACTTGCATGGTAGCTAAACCAGCAATACCTAATCTGTATAAGTATTGCTTCATCATTCGATGATAAGAGGCTTCTTGCTTATCAGCTTCAAATGGTGCGGCTTTATAACCCAATTTATGAATGACAGATAGGAGCTCACTTAATCGCACCTGAGTTTTGTCCCAGGCTAGTAATGCGCGGTTAGTGGTTGTATTCACGCGGATAGACACTAACCCGGCCGTATTAGAGACTTGCTTTTCGATTAACCACGCACAAGCTGCACATGAAACGCCTTCTAAAGAAAGAGTTACTTCAGAGACATTTTCACGATTTCGCACAAATTCTGATTGTACATCTTCATTATCATAATGAATTAAAGCTTGGAGTTGCTCTGGTACTAAATCTGCTTTTTCCGCAGGCGCAGTTCTATATTGATAGTAGGATACTAAGCCGCTGTCTACGATGGTTTGAGCAACCGTCTCGCAGCCAGGACAACACATCTTTTGGGATTCACCGAGTATATCAACTTTAAAATCCGTGTTGGCTGGTACATCTTCACCACAGTGATAACAGGATTCACACATATGCTTACTTCATTAACGGTGTTGACGAGGCAGGAAATTCAACTTTACCTTGGATCATCCATTGTTGGTCATGTGGTTGTAGTTCGACAAACCAAGGACCTTGAATAGATTCTTCTGCCGTTAGGCGGTAATTACCAGATGCATCCGCCGTAACGAGCTTTGTAAAGTCACGGTCAGGAAGAGTACGATGAGTGAAAGTGGCCGTTAGAGCAGGGTAATGAGATAGCTTCCCTTTAGCGAAAACAATCACAACATTGTTATTTTTAGAGGAAATCTCAGCGTTAAGACCTAGGTCACGAGCGACATTCATTTTACTAATGTCGATGTTAATGCCTTTGCCTTTTTTATAGTAATCCTCGGCGACTAAAGAAACAGAGTTGTTCGAGAAAACGACCACAGTAATCACAGTCCAGACTACGACAGTAAGAGGAAGGATGATTAGGAACCACGGCCAAAATTGTTTATACCAAGGCTTTACCATAAAAAAGTTCTCAACAGCTAAATGAAAAAATGTAAGGCGTTAAATTTAAAGGAAAGACAGCCCCTATGAAAGGGGCTGTTATTGCTATGTTACTTAATATCTCAGTTACTTACTCTCTGAGTTACTTAAGCTCCAGACATAAGAGGCAACGAGCTGAACTTTATCTTCACCCAAAATGTCTTTCCACGCGGGCATTACACCTGAGCGGCCGTTCATTACGGTTTCGGTTACAGCTGCACGAGAGTCGCCAAATAGCCAATCTTGGTCTGTAAGATCAGGTGCACCGACTGCAGGGTTACCCTTACCATCAGTACCGTGACAAGCTGCACACACGACGAAACGTGCTTTACCTGCCGCTGCTTCACGAGCATTCACTTTACGACCAGATAGGCTAAGTGTGTAGCTTACAACTTCTTGCACACCTTGCTCACCAAGCGCATCTTTCCATGCTGGCATTTGACCAATACGGCCATGCATGATGGTTGTTACGATTGCAGTTGGTTCACCGCCGTATAGCCATGCATCATCAGTTAGGTTAGGAAAACCTTTCTGACCACGAGCATCAGAACCGTGACATTGAGAACAGTTTTGCAAAAACAAACGTTGGCCAACTTTCAATGCTTCAGGATCTTGCGCAATTTCAGGTATTGGGCGTAAACCACTATCATTGTGCGCAAGTTTACGGAATGCTTCGCCGAAGTATGCATCTGCGTCATCCAGTTCTTTTGCGTATTGGTTTAGTTGCTTGTTCTCTTGTGCTTTAGCGATGGCTTCTTTTGACTCTTCCAGTGAACGTACTGTTTGAGCAGAACTCTGCCAGTTTAAAAAGCCCTTGAAGCTACCTAGACCTGGGAATAGGGCAAGGTAAACTGCTGCAAACACAAATGTACTTACAAACAGATAAGTCCACCACTTTGGTAGAGGGTTGTTTAGCTCGCGAATACCATCGTACTCGTGGCCCATGTCTTCCCCTTCCTCGACGCCCATTTTATCTTTAGCGCACCAAGTTAGGAGAATCGCACAGCCTACCAGCGTACCGACAGTAATCACGATAATCCAGAGACTCCAGAATGTAGTCATTACTTCTTCACTCCTTGGTTATTTGGGGTCGTTTGTTCTTCGTCAGCAAACACCAAGTTGGCATCTTCTTCAAAGCGTGCTTTACGCTTTTTACTAAATGCCCACCATACGATGCCGATAAAACTAGCGAAGAGTACAACGGTATAAATACTATGAATTGTACCGAAATCCATATGATCCCCTTACTTCATTGCATGACCAAGAGACTGAAGGTAAGCGATGATTGCATCCATCTCTGTTTTACCTTCTACTTCTTTAGCCGAATTCGCGATCTCTTCATCAGTGTATGGAACACCGAACTGATCACGAAATAGCTCAAGTTTCTTCTGAGTTAGCTTACCGTCTAAAACGTTTTCAGCTAACCACGGGAAACCTGGCATGTTTGACTCAGGCACAAGCTCACGAGGATCTAGTAGGTGAACGCGGTGCCATTCATCAGAATAACGACCACCAACACGAGCTAAATCCGGACCTGTACGCTTAGAGCCCCAAAGGAATGGGTGTTCCCAAACACTCTCACCGGCGACAGAGTAGTGACCGTAACGTTCAGTCTCTGAGCGGAAAGGGCGAACCATCTGGCTGTGACAAACGTTACAACCTTCACGGATGTAGATGTCACGACCTTCCATCTCCAGAGGAGTGTAAGCACGTAGATTCTCTACAGGTTCAGTCGTTTGCTTTTGGAAAATCAGAGGAGTGATCTCTACAAGAGCACCCCAACTGATAGCAAACACGATAAAAATAGCCAACAAACCGACATTACGTTCTAAGATTTCGTGGCGATTATTAGAATTATTACTCATTCTTAAATCTCCTTATGCCGGATGTGGGATAGCTTTTAGGCTTTCTTTTGGTGCACTTACCGTTTTGTACGTGTTGTATGCCATTAGGAACATACCAGATAGGAAGATAAATCCACCTAAGAAACGTACAAAGTAGAACGGATAAGACGCTTCTACAGACTCAACAAAGCTGTAAGTTAGCGTACCGTCAGAGTTAACCGCGCGCCACATCAGACCTTGCATTACACCAGAGATCCACATCGCAACGATGTAAAGAACGGTACCGATTGTCGCTAGCCAGAAATGCACATTCACTAGACCGACCGAGTACATACGCTCTTGGCCAAATAGGCGAGGTACTAAGTGATATACAGAGCCGATAGAAACCATCGCAACCCAACCTAACGCACCAGAGTGAACGTGACCAATGGTCCAGTCTGTGTAGTGAGAAAGTGCGTTAACTGTCTTAATCGACATCATTGGACCTTCAAAGGTAGACATACCGTAGAATGACAAAGAAACGATTAGGAAACGTAGGATAGGGTCATAACGAAGCTTATGCCATGCACCAGATAACGTCATAATACCGTTGATCATACCACCCCAAGAAGGAGCAAATAGAACCAGCGACATCACCATACCTAGAGACTGAGTCCAGTCAGGTAGCGCTGTATAGTGAAGGTGATGAGGGCCTGCCCAAATATATAGAGAAATAAGCGCCCAGAAGTGAACGATAGATAGACGGTAAGAATAAACAGGACGTTCAGCTTGTTTAGGAACGAAGTAGTACATCATACCTAGGAAACCAGCGGTGAGTAGGAAACCTACCGCATTGTGTCCATACCACCACTGAACCATCGCATCCACTGCGCCTGAGTAAATCGAGTAAGATTTCCCAAGTGACACAGGAATTGCCATGCTGTTCACGATGTGAAGTACTGCTACTGTGATAATAAAGGCACCGAAGAACCAGTTTGCCACATAAATATGTGACGTGTTTCGCTTCACCAGTGTGCCGAAGAACACCACCGCATATGATACCCATACTAGCGCAATTGCGATATCAATAGGCCATTCTAGCTCAGCATACTCTTTACCCGATGTTAAACCGAGAGGCAAAGTAATGGCTGCTGCCAGGATGATTGCTTGCCAACCCCAAAAGGTGAAGGCAACGAGTGGGCCACCAAAAAGACGTGTTTGACATGTGCGCTGTACAACATAATAAGACGTTGCGAACAGAGCACTTGTACCAAACGCAAAAATTACCGCATTAGTATGCAGTGGACGTAAGCGACTGTACGTCAACCACGGCGTATCAAAGTTTAGCTGTGGCCAAACTAATTGAGCGGCAATCAAAACACCAACAGCCATACCAACTATGCCCCATAAAATGGTCACAAGGGTAAATTGGCGAACGACTGTATAGTTGTAGTTTTGTTCAAGCTGCTTTACTTGGCTCATTTGCATGCTTCCAATTTCTAATTAACTACACTTTTACTTCCAACACGACTTGCGTCGTAACACCACCCAAGTAAACTCTAGAATTCAAGTGTTATCATCACCTTATTTCCATTGCTGACTTTAATAAAAAGTGGCATTTTCAGCGTGACACTATACTTGAATTAACAATTCAATGACAGGGTAGTAACCTTACTGGCCCCCTGGAAATCATTTTTTATTTAAAAAGTTTGAAGTTTGTAACAAGGATATTAGTAATTATGCCTGCACAAAAGTTAACAAAGGCGCGACTTGCACAAATCTTAATCATGCTCAGTGTGTTAATAGGCGCATTTTTCTGGCGTACCTTTACACACGAGAGCGTTACTAGCATTGACTGTTCACAAAAAGAACGATGTGATGTAACAATTGAAGGTGAAATAATCACAATTAATCGTGACTCGGCGGGAATTTCGCTCGAAACGATGAAAAGTAGCACTCTAAAAATTGATCTAAATCAATCTGGCGAATTTATCAATCTCGATCGGGAACATAAGAAAATAGAATGGGACACAATACCTGAATACAAAAAAAATCACCTTTAAAAAAGGCGAAAACATTGTTGTAGTTCAATTATAAATACGATCTGTCACGAGATAATCGCAACTTCTTAATGAAATTTTCACCTTCTTACCTAGAGAAAATTGGTTGGAATGGTATAACAGCAGAGTGATACCCAATTATAAAATCGTATGCATTGCCAATCAGTTTTTACTCATATTAAAGATGAAGACTCAGCGATCGAAACGCTTAGGTCCGAGCTGACACAACAGAACTTGTCTTACGTGATGTGCTACTACACGGAAGAGTACGACTTCGAGTTAATTCGAGAAGCTTTTCTTGAACATTTTCCTGGAGTGCCTTTTCATGGAGCTAGTTCATGCCAAGCAGTAATGACAGACCGGGGGTTTCATACGGGCCCAGTGATTGCGGCGCTCGCAATTTATGATTCAGGCCCTCATGCTTATGGAACTGGTATTTCTAACTATGACTCAGGTGACAGTGTAACTAGAGCCTTAGATATGGCTCTTGAGAACGCTAACCGTGTAGGAGAAGTGCCAAACTTAATACTGCTTCATGCAACTCCAGGGCAAGAGGAATCAATCATTGCATCTATAGATGAAAGGTTTGGTACGCTGATCCCAATTATTGGTGGTTCAGCCGCTGATAATCATATCGCGGGAAAATGGTCTGTTATTACCGCCCAAGGATCTCAAACTGCAGGTTTAAGTCTGACATTGTTTTACTCCTCACAACCTGTAGATATTGCTTTTAGTGCTGGGCACACTCCAACCAATATTAAAGGGGTTGCAACCAAAACTAACGATAGGTGCTTACTAGAAATTGATGACGAACCAGCCCTCAATGTTTATAGAAAGTGGACAAACCATCAAGATAACCAAGTAGGCAAAAACAACCTGCTATTTACAAACTCGAGCGCTTATCCACTAGGGCGTGTCGCTGGCCACCTCTATGAGCGTCCATATTACAAATTGTCCCATCCAATTCGTGAGACGCGAGATGGAGGAATTGAGCTATTTACACGAATAGAAGAGGGTGATGAACTCACTTTAATGAAAGGAAGCAGAGAACACCTCGTTGCACGCGCTGCTAAAGTTGTAAATGCAGCCTTTAATCAAAAATTAGAAGAATCTCGAAAAATTGGGGTGATAAACATCTTTTGCGCAGGTCCTATGTTGCACTTAATGCAAGACATGAATAGCGTTTGTGAACAAATTAACCAAGAACTAGAACAGTTACCTTTTATTTGCCCTTTTACTTTTGGTGAGCAAGGTAGATTTATTGGTGGTGAGAATGGACATGGAAACCTGATGATTTCATCAGCGATATTCCATAAACCTTATGAAAGATAAATACTTAGACATATACCAACAGGAAGCGCTGCAAGAAGCGTTAGTCGAACTAAAACAGGCTAGGCAAAGAGAACGACTGCTCGCCGATGAGAATAAAGCTATTCTTTCAGCGATATCCGCGATGAGTGAAGCAAAAAACCGGCACGAGATATTTACGGGATTAAATAATGTCCTTAAGAAGTACATCAACTTTGATGATTTTATCGTTCTAACTCGTGATGATGAGAGGTACCCCTTCAAAACGTTGATATCGACAAATAGTGTATTTGATAACATATCTTGGTTACACGGTAACGCATCTGAGAGAGCGCTGAATGGCGAATGTATTCTGCTGTTCGAACCAGATAGGCTTGCGGAGTTTATTAACCTGAACAGTTTTATAAAAAGCCATGTAAACTCGGTAGTCCTAACGGGCATACGTTCAGAAGTAACACAAACGGTCATCTTACTTATTGGTGCTAAGAAAGGGCACTTTAGCATAGAAAATAAGGAAACCTTAAGACGCTTTCGGCCTTTAATTGAGAGGGCTGTCATCGATATTGAGACCAAAGAGAAGTTACAGCGTATTGTTGAAGTGCGGACAACTCAGCTTGCTAAAGCAAGAGAAGAAGCAGAGCTTGCAAATCGCTCAAAGTCAGAATTCTTAGCGATGATGAGTCATGAAATTAGAACCCCTCTAAATTCCGTCCTTGGAATGCTCGATATTCTGAAACAATCCACCTTATCAGAAGAGCAAATCGATGCCCTGAGCCAAATGGAATGCTCAGCGGAGTTGCTTCTCGCGATTATCAGCGACATCCTTGACCTCTCAAAAATTGAATCAGGTCGCTTTCAACTCAATGAGCAGTGGGTTAATTTAAGAGACACTGTCACTTTTGTTATTTCTCAACAAAAACAAATAGCTAAGAAGAAGAGCCTTCAATTTAAACTCAATTGCATGGTAACTACCGACAAACAGTTTTGGATTGACTCTACGCGATTATCTCAAATCCTGTTTAATCTTATTGGGAATGCAATAAAGTTTACTGATGAAGGAGAAGTAAAAGTTTCAGTATCTGAGCAAGACTCCGAGCTTGTAATTTCAATATCAGACACCGGAATTGGTATATCTAAAGCCAAGCAAGAACATCTATTTACGGCATTTCATCAAGGTGATCGTTCCATCACGAGACGCTTTGGTGGTACAGGACTAGGGCTAGCAATAACCAAGCATTTAGTTGAAATGATGCGCGGCAAGATTATCGTTAAAAGTGACGAGCATGTCGGCTCAACATTTACTATTAAGATTCCCGTTTTAACTCGGTGCAATCAAAATCGTCCAGTTAAAATAGAAAACAACCAACCAATAAAAGCGATGGATCTTCTCGTAGTCGAAGATACCGAGTCGAATCAGTTTGTAATAAAGCTTATTTTAAATAAGCTTGGTCATAATGTTCATATCGCAAGTCATGGAGCAGAAGCATTAACGTTCTTAGAGGAAAATGAGGATTTAATCGACCTGATTCTTATGGATGTCTCGATGCCAGTGATGGATGGGATTACTGCAACAAGGCTTCTCCGAGATAAAGGCTTCAAGACTCCAATCATCGCATTAACCGCTCATGCGCTAGAAAGTGATAGAGATAAATGCCTTGACGCAGGTATGGATGGATTCATTTCCAAACCAGTTCGAAGACAAGATATCTTTGAAGCTATACAGCCATTTCTGTAAGTAGAAAAAGCATTAATATAGATCTTAACAATCGATAGATTATTAAGATCTATATTAAGTATTTTATGGTAAATAGCCATTATGTTTAATGGTTATGATAGAGACCTTAAATTTCAAATCGACAGGGGAATAGGAGTGCTCATTGGCAACATTTGGCGTACGATCACATTCAATTTAACATAACACATATAATGCGCACTTAGCTATAGCTACTTTAAGGTCGCCAAGCCACAACGCAAACATGCCACAAACCATTGAAATACTTGATAATCCTAGCCCGTTAAACTTTTTTGCAATGTTTTCCCACATTCCTTTTATGTGTGGATTTTCGTTGCGATCAGCGTGACATCCCAACAAAGCTATCTCTGGGTCAATTCCTGAATTCTCCGCTAGAAAAACTGCTTCTGAATCAGATATATAGCGTCTTCCTTTTCGCATTTCGCTGATTCTGGACGCGTTTACATTCAAATCATGTGCGATTTGCTTGTCTTGTACGTAGTTTTTCGCCTTTTTGTAGGCATCTAACAGCTCACTTTGATACATGGGACTACCTCCGTTTTCTTGATTTTAGCTTAGTAGTTACGGAAATTCGCATCTAGCAATTACGAAAATCCGTAATTACACTTACGACAAATCGTAATTAAGACCGCCTTGGCTTGGGGCGTTTGCCCTTGACGCTTACGTCTTGGCTCTGGCGGTCACTTTCTCAACTAGTCAAGGTGGTTGTTATGTTTGATGAGCTATTTGGAACTCTTGCTATTGCTGCTTTAGGATTCGCTATTTTTTTTGGCGTTGCCTCTTATGAGGGCTCACTTGAAATTAATGATCATCAATACGGTGAGCTCGCTTCTTCTTTTGATTTCCCTTTAACCCAGTCAATGCTTAAGTCTTCTCTCTCTGACGGAAAAGTTAGTGTTGATGAGTACAACGATATTGCAAAGGCATACAACTCGCTTACCGATAACAAAGAACGTCTTATTGAGCGCTTGGGAGAAAAATAATGACTCTCGAAATCAATAGACCTCAAAAACGTCCAGTTTACTTCGAGCATCACTCAGATGGCTTTTGGTGTTCTATTGATGGTCAACCTGAGTACTTCAAAACCAAACAAGAAATGTACATGTTTGCATGTGGTGAGTGTCGAGAATTGATTCAAATCACGGATGAAAATGAGCGTGAGCTTCGTGAATCTGGTGCTTTTGATGCGGATTACTGCGATGAATAGAACGATTATCGACTTTGTTAGTTTTTCTGGCTCCCCTGAGCTTCTTCAACGTTGCAAGGAAATGGCTAAACAGCGTTTCGCAATTGCTCAAACTAACGAATTTCAATCTCAAAATGTCGTGGCTGTTGCTCACCGTGAGAAAACCCAAATCGCCTACTTCATGGAAAATCTTGCTCATGCTCTTGGTTGTGATGAGCGTAACGAATTCGCTAACAGTGATTTGTACTTTGCTGCGGCTGACAAGGAATTGAAAGACGCAGACCTAGAAATTGCGACGGATAAAACGTTCAAGGAATGCTACGACAATCTCATTTCTAACATCGGTATCGACATGTTAGACGTGCTTTGTCATGGAGAAATTGAATCGTTTCTTGAGGTACTTCAAAACGAAATTAGCTATGAGGGTAATCACTGGGAAATTAAACGTAAAGGCGGTGGATTCTCTGGTTATTCTCATTCGGCTAAGTTGCTTTGTAACGGTACTCAGGCAGGTTTAGTGGCTTGGGGTGCGGCTAACTTTGGCTTTTATGTATCGTTCTCTGGCAAGGGTTGCGAGGCTGTTGATATGGCTAAGCTCCAACATGCACTTAAACAGATTCCTAATACAAAATTAACTCGTGTTGATATTGCTCTTGATGACATGCAAGGCAATGTAACCATTGATGAGATTAAGGAGCGTTACTGTAACGGTGAGTTCATTACACGCGGCACACCTCCATCTTGGGGTGAGTTTTGGGGTGGTCGTGGTATGAGTAAAGAAGACCGTAGAAAATGCGGTTTGGTTCCTGATGCTGGTCATACGTTTTACGTGGGTGCACGTGAGAACGGCAAGATATTCCGCGCTTACCATAAAGGTGCGCAACTTAAGTGTCAGGATTTCCCAAACTGGAACCGTTTCGAGGTTCAAATTGGTAATCGCTTTCGTGTGATTCCTTTGGATGTTCTAACCAACAGTGACCAATATTTTTCTGGTGCATACCCTGCTCTAGCAACGCTAATTCCTAGTGTTCAACCTGTGGCGATTCCGACGGTAAAAGTCCAGTTTCAAACCACATTAGAAAACGCTATCAAACATGCGAAAACTCAGTACGGCAAGCTTATTAACCTTATGGCTCAGCTTTACTCTGATGAGAAAAACGCGCATGAAAAAATCATTAAGCGTCTCACTGACGGCTTAGATATTACTGATATCCCCGACCGCATTAACTTTCCAGTCGGTCGGGCTTTAAACGCAATCAATCTGGAGTAAATGAAATGAGTAACACTATCACTGCTGTTGTGGCTGGCTGTGAGCATTCTGTCGGTCTGTCCAAAAAGGACGATACACCCTACAACTTTGCTCAGTTAAATATTCTTGTACCCAATCAAGGTTGGAAGTCTGCTAAGGGTCAATGTAAGGCATATGGCTTAACTCAAAAGCAAATGTCTATGGCGGCTAACCCTGCTCTACTTTCTGAGTTTGACAAGATTCAAAACCAGTTCCCTGTTAAGTGCGTTCTAACTCTTGAGCCTGACCCTGAGAACCCTCAGCGCAACTTAGTTACTGATTTCAAAATTGCGGAGTTAGAAGACGAATTATGACTCTCTCAGTCTGTGCGGAAATCCTCACTGATGGAACGATTAAAGCTTTCCCCTATGAACCGTTAGCCAATTGTACGTTCGTAGTGGTGAGCAATGACGACTATCAGTTGATGGCGACTCGCGCAAACTTGGAGTTTGATATTGATGCAGCATTTTACGCTGAGATAACAGGTTATTTGCTGCTCTCATTTGTGTCCGGTCATGTGCTCGGACGAATCGTTAAAGGGCTTGGTAAAGCCTAATCCTGTAAAACCTTTTGGAGATATTCCTATGAAAAAACTATCTGTTCTTCTGGCTACTGCGGTAGCGTCTGGCTCTACTTTCGCTGCTGACCATTCAACTGCTATCAATACGGCTGTTACTGAAGGTCAAGCAAACTACACGCTAGTTGTGGTTGGTCTGATTGGTCTAGCGGCTATCGGTTTTGGTCTTCGTATGATGATTGGCGCGATGCGTTCGTAATCACTATGCAAGAGACGTTAACCGCCATACTCACCCTACTTTTCGCTCTCTCGATGTTCGGTGGATTCGTTGGGGGTTTTAAGTCTGGTATTAACGCCTCCTAGTGGGGCGTTATTTTTTTATAAGGAATACAAATGAGTATTAAACAAAGCATTGCGTCACTGGTTATTTTGCTGAGTGTTTCGTTTAGTGCTTCTTCTCAATATTTGGTAATAGACCGCGAGGGTAATTCAGCTTCAATTGCATATCGTTGTACTGGTTATTCTCGTGGGGATGTCGTTGATACTTCTAATCCCCCTAATGTGTCTGGTATTTCTTGGCCTGATGGTTCAAGAAATGTCGCTTGTAAAAGTGCTTATTGGGTTGGTTCGTGGCTAAGTGTTGAATTTGAATATTACGGTTCAAAAATAGCTCAAATTGGTGGTTCTTATGTTTCTGGTTGCCCTGATGGTCAGGAGGTAAATCCTGACACTGGCAAGTGTGAGGAGCCTCCGGTTCCTTTCTGTGAGAAGCCTGACACTATAAATCAAATGAATCAATTCAAAGATGCCTGTTTTGATAAGGGGAATGGCTGGTCTCCTGAGGTTTCCTGTAGTGATGCAACCGAATCCTTAGATATGACTTGTAATCCTCCTCCTCCTGAGTCTTGTGAGCCTGGCTCCCCTTCATTCCCTGCTTGTTTGGATGATGATAGTAAATGTGACGAGACTCATCCTGATTGGAATCCTGAATATGGCATGTGCTGTACACCAGAAAACAATTGGTGTGACGTTCCTCCACCTGAGTCTTGTACCATCTTTTCCCCAAACTGGCCGGAATGTTCGGGTGATACCGATATCGACCCTCCAACGGGTGGTGATTTAGGTGACCCTGATAAACCATCTGGCGGTGGTGGTGGTGGCTCTACTGACCCTGATAAACCTGAACCGGATGTTGATAATACTAGTGACACTCTAGCGGCTATTAAGGCGATGAATAAGGATGTTAACTCTCAGCTAACTGGTATCAATAACGACATGAACAAAAACCAAGCTGAAACAAAATCCGCTCTGGATGCTCTCAAGGCGTCGGTTGATTTGAATACCGATACCGTTGTCGATAATGCAAACCATGTGGCTAATGCAATTAATGGTCAGTCCGATATGTTGTCTGATATTGGCAATCAAACCAATGGCTTGCTTACGTCTGCAAATAACCTTTTAAACAATGGCTTCGGTCAACTATCTAATGACCTTGGTGACTTGGAATCAACTAACCAAAAGGGCTTTGGTGATGTGGTCGATGCTATTGAGGGGTTAGGTAAACCTATGGTTGATGGTGGCGGTGGTGGTACTGTTGTCCCCCTTTATTCAGCTACCCAATTACACAACTTAAACGCTGAAATTACTGTCCTTAAAAATGAATATAAGGATTTATTAAATCAGTACCGCGCTTACTTCAACTTTACGTCTGATGTTAACGGCGGTGATTACAACGCTCATAACATCGAACTCACGGTTCGCGGCAATGTAGTCCGTCAACAGAATGCAGTTATGGCAGCGTTACAGGATAACGCCGGAATCATCGGAGCGGTGGTTTTGTTTGTATTTGGCTTGTTAGGGATAAGAGCAATCGGAGGGGCTTTCTAATGTATGAGTTTTTTCTAGTACATCACCAACATGGGTGAGACCATTCTTAACTATTTCAGTAATGCAGGTAGCTATTTTGATGCGGCTTTTGTGTGGCTCCAAGCATGGTGGATAAAAATGAAATTCATGGTGATGATTGAGTTTCTGCGTATCTCTTATTTGGTGGCGACAACATTATTAGATGAGATTGGTTTTAGCTCCCTATTCTCTGATTTGTTTAACTTGCTCCCCTCTGAACTTCGTTATTGGGGGATATTATTTAAGGTGCCTGATGGGATGGCTATTTATGCCAATTGCGCCACTACTGCACTTGTAATGAGAATGTCGAGGTAACAACAATGGCAATTAGTATTAGAACGGGTGGCAATGGCTCTTATAAATCCGCTTACACGGCGTGGTTTGTTATTCTCCCTGCTCTCAAGGCTGGTCGTGTGGTTGTGACCAACTTTGAGGGTATGCAGCCCTTAGAAGAAATTGAAAAGCGCTTGAATATTAAATTCCCTTCATCTGCTAAGTTGATTCGTATTTTCTCGCGCTCTGAAATTGGTATTGAACTCTGGCAGCATTTCTTCTGTTGGTGCCCTCTTAACGCGCTCATTGTTATTGATGAGTGTCAGGATATCTTTTCTAAAAACATCGGCTTTGATGGTCGAAAAATTAAATATCGCCCTTTAGAGGAATTCCTCCCAAACCTACCTAAAGGCTATAAGGAGTTTTTCGATTCTCGCCACGTTCCTGTCGATTTGAGTACGTTGCAATCGTGTGAGATAGACGATTTAGGCGTGGCTGAATACGACGAAAATGGTCGCATAATCTACCCGTTAACTTATAACGAGGGCTTTATGCGTCATCGAAAATACAACTGGGATATTGAGTTGCTCTCTCCTGATTGGCAACAGATAGATAGCTCAATCAAGGCGTGTGCTGAGCAGGCTTTCTTTCACAAAAATAGGGATGGCTTTTTCTTTGCTAAGCGTAAACCGTGGATATACAAACACCCTACCAATGTGACTAAACCAGTTATTCCGCAAAAGAAAGACGCAAACCTATTCCCTCAAAAAATCCCTTTGGAAGCGCACCTACTTTATAAGTCTACGGGTACGGGTGCGGCTACTAAATCAGGTGGCTTGAATACGCTGTTTCGCTCTCCGAAATTCTTTCTAGCCTTGTTCTTAATGATTGCTTGTCCGGTGTATTTTATTTATGGCGCTATGGATTTACTTACTGAAGATGAAAGTCAGGTTTCAACAGATGAACTTGAGACGAAAACTAACAGCCAAAATTTGGAATCTGTTCCGGCTGGACGGGCTTCGACGTCTACTAAAGGGGATTCTGTTTTACCTAGCGGTGGGACTGCTAATTCGAGTAGTCAGCAAGGCAGCTCTCCTTTTGTTCCTGTAACGGATGTTCTCTATTTTGAGGGGCTTCAATCTGCTTATCTGTCTGGCTTTCACAAGAAGACGATCATTAAACAGAAAAACGGAATCAACCTGAGAACGGCTAACTTTGATGTGGTGATTAACGCTTATACCGACGACGGGCTTTATTCCATCAATAAACGTTATCTGGAAGCTGTGGATGTTCAATTTGAGCTATTGGACGAATGCTTAATGGTTCTCAAACAAGGTGAGCTTAAAAGCCTGATAACGTGCGAACCATCCACTAATGACCGTGGTGGTCGTGATGTAGATTCCATTGAGACGGATGTCGCCAGTATTGGCTCTCTACGTGGTCAAGCGATGAGTGAAAACTCTTTTTTGATGTGAGGTAAGGATGTATGAATTTTATAGACAAGTTGCAAGGCATAAGCGCTGGATTCTTCGTAGTGGCTATGACTTCTCTGATTGGTATCACTGGGTTCGTTACTTGGTCTACAGTGAATCTAAAGGGAGCTGAGCTGCTCTTTTGGGTTTCTGCTTCCTTGCAGTTCTTAGATTTGCTTTGGATATTCTCTTTGGGGATTTTTCTCGGTTGGTATTTGTCTCCACGAAAACAGCCCCGCAGGGATAAGGAGTTGCGGAGCGACGACGCGGCACCAAGCCGCCCACTTAACTAAAGATAGCCTCCCCACTTAATCGGCGCGGTTAGCAACCCAAACTCACTTGGGTTCTGCCGCCCTCCTTTCCTACTAGACCATTCAAAACGCCCAGGGCACTCCCAAGTGTCGGCTCTATCTCATCTCTCCCATAGTTCTCTATATCAATCGAGTGTCGAGATTGATTTCTCTTGATAGCGTTTAGGACAAATGACGACGACGAAAACTGAGGAGGAGGAGTGCGGACGCGGCGCGTCCATCCCGTATAGTAATACGGGGTGAAAGTCTTCACTCCAAACCTACTGATTTTCTTCTTTCCTTAAAAACAAAAAGCCCCTATTGGGGCTTAAATGTATTTAATCCTAAATTGATGCTAGTAATCGGATAGATTACAACGCTTCCACAGTTCCTTATGCACTTTTTTACTTCCATTTAGTGAAAACGTAATCCTCGATTTCCCATTGAATGCTAACACTTCAACCAAGTTGCCATTAAAAATTTGCCTGAACACTTCGTTGTCTGGGTTTCTAGCGTAGAACATATCATCGTATCTTTTGCTTCCTCCCTTTATTTTCATTTTTTGAGAGCCGTCAATGGATAGCTCTATATCTATGACTCCATACCTAGGATATAAATTAGGGTGCCTTAAACCAATAATTGTGAAACCCTTGTCATCAGTACCAATTCCGCATCCTATATGAAACTCTGCTGTATCACTGACGTTAAAGTATGTTTTGTAAAACTGTCCATTTGCCTTGCTAGTTTCTTTGAAACTACTGAACCCGGCAAAACAGGGCGCAGATAAACCCACCGCTAGTAATAGTATTTTTTTCATTTATAAGCCCTTGACGCTTGTTATATGAAATTTATTGCCTTTTAAGTCCGGCTATACATCTAGCATATTTAACGAGTCTTGTAAGCGTTTCTGTGTCACTAGGTGATTGAATTTCAAGTAAAGCTATTCCAGTTAGGATCTCTTGAGGTGTAACTAGTTGTCCTGTAGGTAGTTCGAGCGTGTCTTTATGCATTTTGAAATTTTCCCAAGCTTCTGAGGTGGCTAGTTCCCTCCCCTTGGTCATTCTCATCAGTCGTTTGCATTCGGGTGGTATGGGCTTTCCTGAATCCCATAACTTGACCACCCTCACACTTTTAAAACATAGTTTTGCTGCTTCTTCTACGCTTAAACCACACTCAAATTCACGAAAAACGTAATTCTTGCTCATTTTTCGAAAGTTCGTCATATATACCCTGATAATCAAAAGGGTGTATATGTAATTGATATGAAACATTATTCAACATAACGTCGCATAATGCGCACTGTAATAGTGGTTCCTGTGGACTTGAAATCACTAAGGCCAATCCAGTGCAAGCCATTGAGATTCCTTACAATCCGAGCCCATTAAACTTTTTTGCAATTCCTTCCCATACTGATTTTATCTGCAGATTATCATTTCGAGTTGATTGGTTTATCTCACCTAGCCTGCATTCCCAACCAATTACACGAGAGCCACTTCATTTTCATCTAGTTCATCGAGTCTGAAAGCTTTGCGCTCTTGCTGTCCGGTGCTTCTAATCAACATTGCAATCACGAACCTGTGGCTATATGAAGCCGAATATACTTTTCTGGATATTTATAACGATAGCGTTTTCCTTTCCTTAAGTTGGATTTCACATACCGACAAACTTTTTTGTCACCACTACTGGTTACTCTTTTTATTACTGCTTTTTTACCTTTGTGTTCCATCTCTATCATGACATCGCAATAACCTTGGTAGTCATCAAATTTATTGTCCGCTTTCCTTTGAATCTTAGTTTTAATCTTTTTAGCCAATGGGTTCGTTTCCGAGTCGTCAGACAAAGCTGGAGTGCTTACGAAGAGTAAGAACATTAAAGTTACAACGTATCGCATAATTTAAGCCCGTTTATCTTATTGATTAATCAATGATAAATAATTTTTCTATAGATACGAAAATGGGACGCTATATTGCGTCCCATTTAACACGATTAAGTAACTGATATGTAATTAAGCTCGCTTCTTGCCTTTGCTCGCTTTGAAACCTTGATGCGGAAAAACGTTGCGAATCCGCTGCTGGATTTTTTTGGGAACGTCCTTGGAAAAGCTCAAACGCATGCCAGTTCGTTGGCTATATACCTTCATTTCACCACTAAAAGGATCATGTTCACTAATATCTTGTAAGTTATGTTTGAAAGAAGGTGGTAGATGCCCTTTTACGTTACTGATATGGCCGTTATCAAACTTTACTTTTAGCACTGGTCTATCAACTGCGATCAACCAAAAGATTACGATGGCAGCAATTAAGATTACATATAACATTTGGCACTCCCTATCCTAGCTAGATAGCAATTTACTCAAATCCTCTTTGATCGAGGTAACTTTTTGACTCGCTTTTTCACTTCTCGATGCTTCAGAAAGTAGATATTCAATTGCGTCAGATAATGTACAACCGAGCTCGTTTGCTCTGCTAGAAAGCTTCTCCCAAACTCGATAATCTAAGTCAATGGACTTTTTCTTTGTATGGACTTGCTCTGCATTGAAATGACGCTTCCTTTTCGCTCGGATAGCCTGCTTGAGTTTGTTGTCCAACTCTTCTGACATGTGGTTTTCTATCCAAGCTAATACAAGCGTAGGTTCGTGTTCAAGACGTTTTAGCTCTGCAACCGCGGCATCTGCTTCACTTGTATCAATATGTCGGGTAATCGCTTCACCATCTTTCCATTTCTTGATGAGATACTTCCATTTCCACCCACACTCTAGATTCTCAAGCTGCTGATATTTCATTTATTCCGACCCATAAACATAACCTAGTGACAGCGTAACCCAGATAATTTACTTGGGCAAATAAAACTCTTAGAAGTATCGATGTTGATCACTCATTTGTCTAAGTATTGTTCATTGAGTGTTGAATGCCTTGAGCGAACCAAATTGGTGCTAGGGTGTTATAGTCCATTTCGTTATAATGTCGGCAAGATTGAATTACGATGAATTTTAATGAACCAACTTAATTGGCAAGACGTAACACCTTCACTTGAGCAGTACGAAGCACTTTTAAAGTCTGCACCTTCATTACCAAAGAAGTCTTTTACTGATCTTCAACCGAGGATGTCGGCAACGATATCTCGCTTTTCCAAAATGTCGGGATTGACACGCGTGCTACTCATTAACTGCGTCGATAATTCTGTCTATAGAGAGTTCATCAGTAAAGCTCTTCAGAGTCATTCTAACGCTGCGATTGTTTTGTCGGAATCACTTGATGCCAAACGTTTATTTGACCGTTACAGTGTTGATGTAAGTGGTGATATTGCCTTCCAACCTGGCTTGATTTCACAAGCTGACGACGGTTATTTGATTGTACCTGCTAATCTCATTCTGGCTAACCCGGGACTTTGGCCGAATATAAAGTCTGCAATTCAACAAAACCTTATCGAGCCACTGAACCTAAGCCCTACTCGCTTACCTACTTCAGTACCGCCATCTAAAGCTTATGATGTAAAACTGATTGTAACTGGGGAAAGAAGTCAGTTAGCAGAGCTAGAATATATCGACGAGGACTTTTGTTCAGGCTTTGCCATGTATACCGAAGTTGAAGAAGATATTCATTTGTCAGAGCAGAATTTGACAGATTACTTTGGTTTGGTGAACTGGATATGTTCTCAATATCAGATGCCTCACTTAACGGAATGTGGCTTTAGAAGACTGTTGCTAGCTGGTATGAGATTTACTGAAGATCAACATTATTTGCCGTTAGGTGTAATGTGGCATTCTCAACTTCTAACACTTGCCAGCCAGTTCAGTGATGGCCAAACATTAGATTACGAGTCATTAGATAAAGCGATTGACGACAAGTATTACCGCGAATCCTATCTTCCTCAGCGTGCCGTGTACGATATTTTAGATGGACAAGTCATCATTGAGACAACTGGAGAGCAAGTTGGCCAAATCAATGGCCTAACCGTCATCGATATGGCTGGACACCCTGTGAGCTATGGTGAGCCTGCCAGAATATCGTGTGTAATTCACTTTGGTGATGGCGATGTTTCCGATGTTGAGCGCAAAGCTGAACTTGGCGGCAATCTACATGCGAAAGGCATGATGATTATGCAAGCTTTCTTAAGCTCTGCTCTAAAATTAGATGAACCTCTGCCTTACTCTGCCTCGATCGTATTTGAACAGTCTTATAGTGAAGTTGACGGTGACAGCGCATCTCTCGCAGAACTTTGTTGCTTGGTGAGTGCGTTATCTGAATCTCCGATTAATCAACAAGTTGCGGTTACAGGAGCCGTCGATCAGTTTGGTCGAGTGCAAGCAGTCGGTGGCTTGAACGAGAAAATTGAAGGTTTTTATCAGGTTTGTAAACATCAGGGTTTTACGGGAAATCAAGGCGTTGTCATGCCGAAATCAAACCTTAAACACCTTGCATTACATAAAGATGTAATAGAAAGCATTAAAAATGGTGAGTTCCATATTTGGTCCGTCTCTACGGTAGATGAAGCTATTCCGATTGTTATGAATAAACCCTTCAGAGGCGAAGACGATAGCATTATTGGCAAAATAGCGGAACGTATTGAAAACTTTGAAAGACATGAGCATCCAGAAGGAATTGTGCAGCGCATCAAAAACTGGTTTGTCTAGTACTGATCGGAGTTGTTTAGCGTACACGTGTTCACTAAGATGCAGCTATCAAAAATTGGAGTAATTGATAATGCAAAACAAACGTGATTCTTATAACCGTGACGATCTACTTGCTTCTAGCCAGGGTGAGCTATTTGGACCAGGTTACCCTCAGCTTCCTGCACCAAACATGCTAATGATGGATCGTATTACTAAAATGTCTGAGACAGAGGGCGATTTTGGTAAAGGTTTGATCTTGGCGGAATTGGATATTACTCCAGATTTGTGGTTCTTTGATTGCCACTTCCCTGGTGACCCGGTAATGCCTGGCTGTCTTGGCCTTGACGCGATGTGGCAACTTGTTGGCTTCTTCCTTGGCTGGGTTGGCGGTAAAGGTAAAGGTCGCGCTCTAGGTGTTGGTGAAGTGAAGTTTACAGGCCAAATCCTACCGACGGCGAAAAAAGTAACCTACGAAATCCATATGAAACGCGTCGTAAATCGTAAACTGGTAATGGGTTTGGCTGACGGTCGTGTATGCGTAGATGGCAAAGAAATCTACGTTGCGAAAGATTTGAAAGTTGGTTTGTTCCAAGACACTTCAAACTTCTAATCACGACTTTAATCGATTTATAAAGGCTCCTCCTATTTAGGGGCCTTTTTGTTTGCCTAGTCTATAAATGTAGAAAAGGCTCCGTAGAGCCCTTTCGAATCCTTCTTTTTGTATGTGGAGAGTTTATTTGTAGAGACCAGATTGTCTTTCATCTCTGGCATCACGCCAACCACCTAACCAATACGACCGAGCATCAACTTGTTGATATGGGCAAGCCTCTTGAGACCTTCCATTCAACCCAGCTTTATAGCCTTGAGATTGAGCTCGTTCTAGGCGATCACGCTTTTGTCTCTTCATAGTTAATTCCTCATACAGGTCCATTTACTAACGTACAGCTGTTATTGTGAAACTTTGATGGAGTTTTTATGACTCCACTTATAAGAATCGATCAAGTTGAGTGATTTCTCAAGGCAATAAAAAAAGCAGAGGCTCAAATGTGTGAGCCTCTGCTTGATTTAAAAATTACTGACGATTTTTGACTATTTTCTACGGAACCCAAACAATCCAAGCATGGTCAAAGCTAACCAACCAAGGCCTGCACCTTGACGCTCTGTTGTCGTTGAGTCAACGCTTCGAGACACAATGTCCTTCTCAGTCGCACCTGCAATAGGCACCAATTTTACGGCTACGATTTGCTCATCAGAACTACATGTCGCATTGTTTGCTGTTGTACTGTAACCGCCAGCACATTTCATCGCGGTACCAGAAATCACACCTGCATCGTTGATATCGGTTGCGTCAATGATACGGAACTGGTTGTTGTGTTCAGAGTAGTATTCACCGCCATTAGTCAAATTGTCTAGGAACCAAGCTTTTCCATTAAATAGTGTTGAAGCACGTTCACTAGTCTCACCACCTACACTATATGGGTAGATAAAACCGCGCTTACGACGTGGCTTGCCGTCGTCTTCACGAGTCGTTTCCGCATCAAGTTGTCCGACAATTTCATTGTAAGAGTTGATCCCGCCCATCTTACCGCCCGCACCGCTGAAGAAAATTCCGCTACTTGGGTAAAAAGCGTTAATAGAATCCTTACGAACATCATCTACGATAAAGAGACGATTTGGATAAGCACCAGCAGTAGCAACTCTTCGTTTTGCTTCACCAATAGCAACAAAATTTGAGTTAACATCGGTTAATCGTGAGTTTGTATGAACCGTATCATCGCCCTCACGCTGTCTAGCTCCTACAACAACTTTGTTTTTCCAAGTTGCGTTTTCAACGCTACCTTCTGCCTCTAGTGTTCCGACAAAAACAGTAGCATTCAGATAATTGTCATCACGATATGTATTGTAGCCCACGCCGTAAACCGTTGTACCATCTGTGACAAGGTCACGCATACTTCCTTGAGCAAGTTTTTCTCCATCTTTAGATGTGCCACTTGGCCAAGCCAATTCACTGACGGTTCCGCTTTGATCCCAAATCGCTGCTTTTGATGTGTGGTGAGCGCCATTGGTATTGCTTGCCGTTCGAGATACACTACCAACGGTAAAAGTGCCATCGGTTTTCCAAGCGTGGCTTTGCACAACGCTTGCGTCGTTATCACCTGTAACAAAATTTGGTTCAATAGGTGCTACGACTGTATTTCTTGTTTCCAGTGTCGACTGGTTTTCACTGCTGACTTTACTTTGATTACCGACAGCTGCACCATCTTCGGTAAGCTGATTGATAACATTGTTATATTCATTTTTATAAGCAGCAGAATCGCCTTCTACAAATGCTAACGCATTAGAAGTAAAGTCTTTACTACGCTCTTTGTTCCATGGGGCCCAGTTTACAGAAGCCCAAGAGTCACAAGTAGAATAGCGAAGCTGGTTATAACAGTAACGTTCAAAATCTTTGAGTTCTTGGATGTAATAAAAGCCCGCGTCCAATCCAAATGGAATTTCCTCACGATAGCTATTTCCATCCACGGCTTGTGTTGCTGAAATAGGTGTTGTGCGAGTTTCCATCGCAAGCTTAAATTGGTCTGGTGTACAGTTTGCTGCCGCATCAAAACAGCCCAAAGCGAAAGGGGAACCTGTTGAGGGATCTGTACCCGCATCACCTTGCTGAATTGCAACCCCATAAGCCGTTTGGTAGTCACCGTTTGAGCCATGATCCTGAGGTGAAACCTCAACCACTTGATACAATGCCGCCTGTGCGTTCATTGTGGTACCAACCATCATTGCAATGGCGGTCAATTTGAATTTATTACTACAATTCATTGAATTCTTAACTATCCTGTTGCATTGCTTCGAGTTCTTCCCATCTCTCGAATGCGATTTCCAACTCCTGCTCTAGTGCAGCAAGCTGTTCCAATACCGGCTGAGTTTGCTCTACAGGTTTAGCAAAGAACTCTGGATCGTTCACTTGCTCCTGAAGGCCCTCGATATCCGACTCTAATTGTTCTAGTTTAGCTGGTAGAGCTTCTAATTCTCTTTGCAGCTTATACGATAACTTCTTCGAGTTGTTCTTAGGTTGGGTTGTTTTGGGAGTTTCCTCAACCACTTTTTCTTTTTTCGCTGGCTTTTCAACCGCTTGACGAACCGCCAATACCTGTTCACGCTGCTGTCTTGCATCGTGATAACCACCAACAAACTCTTCAATCACTCCGTTTCCTTCGAAGATCCAGCTTGTGGTAACAGTATTATCAACAAACTCTCGGTCGTGGCTAACTAAAAGCAACGTGCCCTGATAGTTGGCAAGCATTTCTTCTAAAAGTTCCAACGTTTCGATATCCAAATCGTTGGTTGGTTCATCAAGAATAAGTAAGTTGTTTGGTTTCAACAAGATACGAGCTAGCAGTAATCGGTTTTTTTCACCACCAGAGAGCGCCTTAACCGGGGTTCTTGCGCGCTTAGGTGCAAATAAGAAGTCTTGAAGATAACTCAACGCATGACGCTGACGTCCCCCAACCATTACTTCTTGTTTCCCATCCGCTAAGTTATCGATCACTGTCTTTTCTGGATCCAAAATCTCTCGGTACTGATCAAAGTACGCGACTTCTAATTTTGTTCCGCAGTGTAAACGACCAGACTGCGCTTCCAATTGCCCTAATAGCAATTTAAGTACCGTACTCTTACCGCAGCCATTTGGTCCGATAAGTGCAATACGGTCACCGCGCATAATGTTAAAGCTAAAGTTGTCGACGATTGTCTTGCCTTCGTAAGCAAAAGATATGTTTTCTGCTTCAAATACAATTTTCCCTGAACGTGAAGCATCATCGATATTAAGGTTAACTTTACCTTGGACATCCCGGCGATCGCGACGCTCTTCACGAAGTTTCTTCAATGCGCGTACACGACCTTCATTTCGAGTTCGGCGTGCTTTAATGCCCTGCCGAATCCAAACTTCCTCTTGAGCAAGCTTTTTGTCGAATTCAGCATTCTGCATTTCTTCAACGCGGAGCATCTCTTCTTTTTCTTCTAGGTAGTTGTCGTAATCACCAGGGAAAGAAGCTAATTGCCCGCGATCTAAATCAACAATGCGTGTTGCCATTGATTTGATGAACGCACGGTCGTGAGAAATAAAGATGATCGAGCCTTTGAAGTCTTTTAAGAAGTTCTCTAACCATTCGATAGTTGTTACATCAAGATGGTTTGTTGGCTCATCAAGAAGTAATACATCAGGGTCACAAACCAGCGCGCGAGCTAAAGCGGCTTTACGTTGCCAGCCACCGGATAAATCGGTCAGTTTAGTTTCTGGACTTAGTTTTAAAGCACCAAGTACGTTCTTAACACGGTCATCAAAACGCCAAGCATTAGAATGGTCAAGCTGCTCTTGAACCTTGGCTAAACGGTTGATGTTTTTCTCACTCGGATCTTGAGCAACAAGATCGAGAAGATCGTGATAGATCTTCAGTTGTTCGCCGATTTCAGCCAAACCGCCAGATACGTATTCGTAAACCGTACCCTCTTGATTACGCGGTGGATCTTGTTCAAGTCGAGAAACAACGACGTCTTGAGTGATTTGAATCTTGCCGTCGTCCAACAAAATGTCGCCGGCAAGCACTTTCATTAACGTGGACTTACCTGCTCCGTTGCGACCCACTAAACATACGCGTTCGTTTTCTTGAAGAGCGAACTCCGCTTTGTCCAGTAATGGGTGGTCACCAAATGCAAGTTGTGCGTTATGAATGGTAAGTAATGCCATTATTATCCAACCAATGTGTGAGTTGTTCTAAGTCAAACGGCCAGTTCAACTCAGAATCTTGATACTTTAATACGGGTATTGTGACGCCGTAACGAGAAAACAGTGCATCATCGAACGCAATATCAATGATATCTGTTTGTTCGGCCAAACCAATTTGGTCTACTAGAGCAAATGCCATCTCACAAAGATGGCATCCCTCCGTGCTATACAATATCAGCACGTATTAATCCTTTTGTTTATACTACGCGTGCGTTACTAGCCAACAGTTATGAATCTGTTTATTACGCGCAAAATCTAATGGTAACGTTTGAGAAGAAATATTCTGAGCCTTCAAACCAAGTTCGGCCAGCGACTCTTCATCCATCTTGAAGTGGCGCTTGTTATTAGAGAATACGATAGTGCCTTCACTTCTTAGTAAACGTTTAAGATTCTTCATCAGTTTAATGTGGTCACGTTGTACGTCGAATGATGTTTCCATACGCTTAGAGTTAGAGAACGTAGGTGGATCAATAAAGATCAAGTCGTACTCACCTTTCGCGTTTTCTAGCCATTGCAAACAGTCTGCTTGTTCATAGCGATGCTGACGTCCTACACAGCCGTTAAGCTGCATATTGTCTTTCGCCCAGTTCAAGTAGGTATTTGACATATCAATAGTCGTTGTGGAACGAGCGCCACCAACCGCTGCGTGAACCGTCGCACTCCCAGTATATGCAAACAAGTTTAAGAAATCTTTACCTTGCGCCATTTCACCTAAGCGACGACGAGTGATCTTATGATCCAAGAACAAGCCAGTGTCTAGGTAGTCATGAAGGTTTACGATCAGCTTCACGCCGTACTCGTTTACTTCAAGCGTCTCTGATACCTGACCTAATTTTTGGTATTGGCTGCGACCCTTCTGCTTTTCACGAACTTTAAGTACAACTTTGTTCGCCTCTACACCTGTCACCTGAATCGTTGCACGAATAATATCCGTTAGGCGACGTTTTGCTTTTTCTTCTGGAATGTTTTTTGGCGCAGCATACTCTTGAATTACGATTTGATCGCCGTATACGTCTATCGCCACATTGTATTCAGGAAGGTCAGCGTCATAGATTCGGTAGCAATCAAGTTTCTCTTTACGAGCCCACTTGCCAATCTTGCCAATGTTTTTCTTTAAACGATTTGAAAAGTCTGGTGCGATTTGAACATTTGTATCAGAACCCTTCACTTCATCAGCACTGCGCTCTGCAATACTGTAGTTCTTTTGGTGACAAGGTAACGCACCATTATTCAATTTAAATTGTTTATCAGCACGCATACGAAGACAGCTCAGCAGCTCGTCTGAACTCGAGAAGATAGAGGCTTTGCATCCACCAAACTCAGATTTTAGCTGTCCACCAAATGCGGTGTAGAGAGCAATTAGCCCCGGCTCAGTTCCTAGACGTTCACCGTAAGGTGGGTTTGAAACGATAACACCGTGTTCGAATCCTGCAGGACGAGTAATGGTTGCAGCATCACCTTGTGCGAACTCAATCAATTCTTCAACGCCTGCTCTGCGCGCGTTTTCTTGAGCAACTTTTAATACTTTAGGGTCGTTATCGAAGCCAAAAAACTTAGCGTCAACTTTCTTGACACCTCGTCTAGCTCGAACATTAGCCTCTGATTTAATCTCTGCCCAAGTCTCTGGTTCAAAGTCTTCCAACACTTCGAAACCCCATTGCTTTCGCTTAACGCCAGGGGCCATGTTGGCAGCCATCATCGCAGCTTCAATAAGCAAAGTACCAGAACCGCACATTGGATCGAGTAATGGTTGATGCCCATCCCAGCCACAACGCATGATAATCGCAGAAGCAAGCGTTTCACGTAACGGGGCACGACCCGATTCTGGTCGGTAGCCACGTTGATGCAAACCACTACCTACCATATCTATCCCAAGCAACGCTTTATCTTTATGCAAACGAACGTGGATACGAACATCTGGGCGTTCTTTACTGATGTTGGGACGCGGCAATCCTTTATTTTCAAAGCAATCTACGATGCCATCTTTGACTTTCATCGCACCGTACTGGCTATTTCTGATCTCACGGTTTGTGCCGTTAAAGTCCACAACAAAACGTTTAGAGCTATGAAATTGGTTAACCCAGTTAATAGCAGATGTAGATAAATACAAGTCCATGTCGTTGTTACACGTGAACTCAGATAAAACACGTACAAATCGAGACGCTAAACGGCTCCACAAACAACAGCGATAAACCTGTTCGTTTGTCGCTTTAAATTTTACGCCTGCCTGTACTGGTTTCGCATTTTCAATGCCTAGTTTAGTCAGTTCTTCAACAAGCAAATTTTCCATGCCATTTGAAGTTACCGCGAGATATTGATTCATAGTGTTCTTTCGCTGATAAAAAATGGCTTCAATTATACCTGACTTTACGATCAATGCCTCGTTTTTAAAGGAATTTCCCCACCTGTTAGTTCAAATCATCACCAACAAAATGATCTGAAACTTTCAACATCTTTAATTTGAGTGTTTTTTATTCACGAACGAAATTTTGTTCCCTTGGCAAGAAGTGAATACTTATTTACATTAATTTTGGTATATACCAGGGCGTAGTTATTGATGTAAGTTACTTACATTTTTTCCTTATAGGGGAATAAATGGGGTCATTTTAAGCGCTAGGTTGCCTAGTTAAGGGAGTCATCAGATTGAAATAAGTAAAATAAAAGTGACCAGCTTCATGTTTGCATGCATAGAAAACATACAGTTTCATGGCTGATGGGGCTCTAGTATCAAAGGAAAGGAACAAAAAAAATCGACCTAACGAGGTCGACTAATGCAAACAAAGGAACGAAATAAAGAAAAAATTAAACAGGTTTACCCCACCATTGCCATAGGAGTTATTGCAAAGAGGTGATTTGCACAAGCCATGCGGTCATGCATTACTTTAATCGGCTGCCCAAACTGAAGCGCCTTATTGCCATCAAGCACAAACGCTTCTTGGTTAACATAAGCACATAAGCTCGACGTCTCGCCTGGTTCTAACACGATGAACATACCATCAGAATATTGATTTGTTAGAAAGACCATGTCCCCTTCTTCAGGCTCGTAACCAGAGGACTGTGCGTCAAAGAACCAACTTTTAGGCTGTACAGGTTTATGAAAGCGCTTTGCCGCAACACAATACAGTGTTAACTCAGCTTGGCGGTATTCGCTGATGTCGAGGCATCGAATACGTTCATTAAACGTTTGGAATGCACTGGCGTCATCAACGGTAAATTCATTGCTTGAGAAGGCACAGTTAACCAACAATTTTCGGGATAAATTGGTTTGGAAAATCATTTCCTCCCCCAGATCCAGCATTAAGCAAGCTTTTTGCTCGTCAAAATACCAATTCCATTTGTCGCTGGGTTTAAGCATTATTCCGTTCTCTCTTGACTAGTTAAATCAGTGGTAAAGAGGTAAGACGCTTAATTACCTACTCGTGATTTTTAAATTTTACAAACGAACGGATAAAAAAAAAGAGGAAACAAAGTCCTCTTTTTTATGTAATAGCTACTGATTTTTCAGTGGTTTTTGATGTATATGTTAAAGATTCTTAACAATATCACGTACTAGGCTTGGGCCGTGGTAAATAAAGCCAGTGTAGACTTGAACAAGTTTAGCGCCTGCCATCAGCTTTTCTTTGGCTGCAACATAGGAATCCACACCACCAACACCGATAATTGGAAGTTTGTCTCCTAGCTCTTCATGAAGCTTACGTACGACTTCCGTAGAGCGTGATTGCACAGGGCGACCACTTAAACCACCTGCCTCATTGGCGTGTTTCATTCCTTCTACGATCGTGCGATCCAGAGTTGTATTAGTCGCGATCACACCATCTATATTGTTTTTCAATAAAGAATCGCAGATTTGGCAGATTTCTTCGTCACTCAAATCAGGCGCAATTTTTAATGCTAGCGGGACGTATTTGTTGTATTTCTCTGAAAGTTCCGCTTGTTTCGCTTTTAATTCAGAAAGTAGTTCATCAAGCGCTTCACCATATTGAAGTGAACGAAGACCCGGAGTGTTTGGTGATGAGATATTAACCGCAATGTAGCCTGCGTACTCATACACTTTCTCCATACAAATCAGGTAGTCCTCTGCCCCTTTCTCAATTGGTGTGTCTTTGTTTTTACCAATATTAATTCCGAGAACACAGTTGAATTTTGCTTGCTTTACATTCTCGACCAAATTATCAACGCCTAGGTTGTTAAAGCCCATGCGATTGATGATCCCTTCAGCTTCGACTAAGCGAAATAAGCGTGGTTTATCATTCCCTGGTTGCGGACGAGGTGTTACTGTGCCAACTTCGACAAAGCCAAAGCCCATGGCATCAAATGCTTCAATGCATTCACCGTTTTTATCTAAGCCAGCCGCAAGACCTACTGGGTTACGGAATGTTAGTCCCATACACTCAACTGGACGAGTTGGTAATTGTTGGCGGTAAAAGAGATCAAGTGGTGTGCCGTTAAAGCGTTGGAAGTTCTTGATTGCAAGATCGTGTGCCTTCTCGGCATCGAGTTGGAAAAAGCCAGTTCTGGCTAGACGGTAAAGCATTGTGCCTCCGAAAGAAAAAAGCCCCGTATAAACGGGACAATATTATTTACTGTTTTTCATCGTAATTCAATGAAAATGAATGTATTAAGTAAAAACCTATATCTTTCTAATATTTTCAAATATAAAACAAACAATTAGAGTAAGATTTCAACAATAAAATTTATAACTAACCACCCTAAAGCAATCGATTTCAGCCTATTTTAACTTCCCAACGCTGTTACGCTGTAACTCACCCGCACTATAGTAGAAACGATGAGCAACAAAAAAGCCTCGCTAAATAACGAGGCTTTTATTTACAATTTGACTAGCTCATCTACTCTTTCGACGAACAGTTGAGATTCAAGAGTACTAATTCTCGAAGTGCTACAGAAAACTTAGCAAATTCGTGGACAGAGCCAACTTTGAACTCATTCAAGATGCTTTCCCAACGGTGCAGTGATTGCTCGTTAGTTTCCATCCAATCTTCTAACGCTTTCATCACGTCTAGCTCTTCCGTTGCACAGCCGCAATTTAATACCTGAGCCGTAAGTTGACGTTGTTGCCAGTCCAGATCTTCTCGGAATGCAGCTCTTGCCAGTGCCTGCCAGTTATTATCAACGGCTTGGCTGTTAATTTGCTTCAAGAACCAGTGTAACGACAAACGGTCACCTAAGTTAAAGTAGAGCTTCGATGCTTGCTCAACCGTTTTACCTGTTTCACTCGCCACTGATGAGATATCCAGTGCAGATTGTAAGCTGGATAAACGAGCGACTTGATGTGCAAGTTTCTCTTCTACCCCTTTCTCAATCCACCCTTGAGCAAGTTCATTGTGTTCTTCTACTTCAGACTCAACCAGCATAGTGTCTAAGGTTTCAGTGATAACATTGACATCTTGCTTGTAGATAGCAATCAGCTCACCAACTGTGCATTTACCACTGCGGTTACGAAGCAACCAACGTGCAATTCGACGTAGTGCTCGACGAACATAAAACATGATTTCGTACTGCGCTTGAGCTGTGGCGATATTATCGAGTTCACGAGTCTGCTTAAGAATTGCTTCTAGATCGAAAATTTCACGAGCCGCACTGTATGCGTTAGCAATATCGACAACACTTGCACCGGTTTCTTCTTGCAAACGAGTGACGAAGTTACAGCCCATTTCATTAACCATCTGGTTAGCCAATGCTGTAGCGATAATTTCAGCTCGCAGTGGGTGATTAACCATTTGATCTTTATAGTTACGTCGTAACGCACTTGGGAAGTACTCAACAAGCTGTTTCGCATGGAATTCGTCATTCGCTATTTCATCCGTAACAAGTTGCTGTTTAAGTACCATTTTACCGTAGGCAACTAACACTGATAGCTCAGGGCGAGTCAGACCTAGTCCCTGTTTTTCACGCTCGATTAGCGTTTCATCATCAGGGATGTATTCGAGAGCACGATCCAAGTACCCTGCTTTTTCCATGGTATGGATGAATCGAATTTGTTCCTTAACAATGCCAACACCTTGCTGTTCAGTCACGGAGATCGACTCCGACTGACGGTAAGCATCATCCAAGACAATTTCACCCACTTCGTCTTCCATAGACTCTAGAATTTGGTTACGTTGCTTAACCGTAAGATCGCCATTTGAAACCAGTCCATTGAGGAAGATCTTGATGTTGACTTCATTATCCGAACAGTCAACGCCACCCACGTTATCAACGAAGTCTGTGTTCACTCGGCCGCCAGTCAGTGCGTATTCAATACGACCAAGCTGAGTCATACCCAAGTTACCGCCTTCGCCAACCACTTTTGCTCTTAAGTCACGGCCGTCAATGCGTAGCATGTCGTTAGCACGGTCACCAACATCCGTATGAGTTTCTGTCGATGCTTTAACGTAAGTGCCGATACCACCATTCCAAAGCAGATCGACTTTCATTTTCAAGATCATCTTAATCAGATCATTAGGCGCTAAAGATGCTTTCTTAGTACCTAACATTTTCTGAATTTCTGGTGTCAACTGGATCGATTTTGATCGACGAGAGAAGATGCCACCACCTTGAGAGATCAAATCTTTATTGTAATCTTCCCAGCTTGATCTTGGCAGATTAAACAAGCGGTTACGCTCTTCCCAGCTGGTGGCTGAATCTGGATTTGGATCAATAAAGATGTGCATGTGGTTAAAGGCAGCTTGCAATCGAATGTGCTTCGATAACAGCATACCGTTACCGAACACGTCACCTGCCATATCACCTACACCGATTGCGGTAAAGTCAGTGGTCTGGCAGTTGATGCCCATTTCACGGAAGTGACGCTTAACAGATTCCCAACCACCTTTTGCAGTGATACCCATCGCTTTGTGGTCGTAACCATTTGAACCACCTGAAGCAAATGCGTCACCTAACCAGAAGTTGTACTCTGCAGAAACAGAGTTCGCTAGGTCTGAGAATGTTGCTGTGCCTTTATCTGCCGCCACTACTAGGTATGGGTCATCTTCGTCATGGCGCACAACGTTCTGTGGTGGCACAACTTCACCTTCAATAATGTTATCCGATACATCAAGTAGCGCACGAATAAATCGTTTGTAACAACGTTGGCCTTCAGCAAAGATCTCATCACGGGTTGTGAGAGATGGCTGGCGTTTACAAACAAAGCCGCCTTTTGCACCCACAGGCACAATAACAGTGTTCTTAACTTGCTGCGCTTTTACGAGACCAAGAATCTCAGTACGGAAGTCTTCTTGACGATCTGACCAACGCAAACCACCACGAGCCACTTTTCCGCCACGAAGGTGAACACCTTCAATATCTGGTGCGTACACAAAGATCTCGAACGCTGGTACAGGCTGCGGAATCTCTGGAATATCGCTCGGTTTCATTTTCAAAGATAACCAAGGCTTAGGTTGCTTACTTTCGTCTAGCTGATAGTAGTTAGTACGAAGTGTCGCCATGATCATGTCGATGTAACGACGAATAATACGATCGTCATCCAAGCTCTCTACACGATCCAACTGCTCTGTTAGCTTTTTAATCAGATCGTTTTGGCCTTTTTCACTGCCTTTGTGTTTCGGATCGAATCGCTTGGTGAACAGCTTGACTAGACCTGTTGCTAAGTCTGGGTAGTGGCTTAGCGTGTCTTCGATGTATTGTTGACTGAATGGGAAACCGACTTGGCGCATGTATCGAGCATAAGCACGAAGAATGGAAATTTCACGCCCAGATAGCGACGCACCGAGTACCAATCGGTTAAAACCATCACTTTCAAGGTTGCCCGCCCAAATTGCGGCAAATGCTTGTTGGAAACGATCACGAGCCTCACGAAGATCAACTGTTTTCTCGCTCTTATGCAGCATAGAGAAATCAAGGATCCAGAATGTCTGTCCGTTGTTTTTCTCGATCTCATACGGTGATTCACCGATCACTCGCAAGCCAAGGTTTTCAAGCATTGGCATTACGTCAGAAAGATGGATTGGCTCATCGCGATGGTATAATTTCAAGCGAACAGCTTTTGAATCCGCCCCCTCTTCTTGAGGTCGGTAGAACAACATGCCAAGTTTATTATCATCACTTAACGCTTCTAAGCGTTCAATATCTGCAACCGCAGAACCTGGCATCATGTCCTCTTTGTATGAGCGAGGGAACGCACTCATGTATTCTTTTGAAAGAGGAAGGCCTTTGCTTTCACCAAAGTTAGCAATGATGGATTCTTTTAGTCTGTCATCCCAAGAGGTAGAAACTTCCATTAGGTTTTGCTCGATCTTTTTCACGTCTACGTCAATGTTGTTATTGTCTACACGAACAATGTAATGTGTTCTCGCTAGTGGGCTTTCTGAGAAGAACGTTGTAAATTCAACCTCTTGCTCGCAACCAAAGTACTGCTTAAGAATGCGTTGAGTTTGACGACGCAATTCTGTGTTGTAACGATCTTTAGTGACATAAACCATGCAACTGAAGAAACGACCAAATGGGTCTTTACGAACAAACAAACGCAGTAAGTCACGATCTTGCATTTGTACAACACCCATTCCCACCTCAAGCAGCTCTTCTTCATTAGCTTGGAGTAGTTCATCGCGTGGGTAGTTTTCTAAGATATTGTGCAATGCTTTGTATGAATACGATCCGTGACGGTATCCACTTGCTTCAAGGATACGGTCAACTTTTTCACGGATCAGAGGGATGCTTTGTACCGCTTGGTTGTACACGGCAGAGGTATATAAACCAGTAAAGCGATGCTCACCTATTACTTTACCGTTTTCATCAAACTTCTTAACACCGATGTAATCAGTATATGCTGGTCGGTGAATACGAGATGCTTTGTTACCTTTTGTGATAATCAGAGCGTATGGCTTTTTCGCTTCTAACCGCGCAGAATCTGAAAGCTCAGATAGCTTGACGCTACGCACGCGCTTGTCATCAGCAAATAGACCAAGTCCTTTTTCTTTAGCAGGAACAAGCTCGGTATCACCATTGACTTCTTCTAAGTCATAATCTTTGTAACCCATAAAGGTAAAATTATGATCTTCTAGCCAACGAAGAAATGCGATCGTTTCGTCCATACGATCCGTTTGGATAGAAACACGATCTTTATTTTTCTCAAGTTCATCAGTCACAAGCTTAAGCTTATCAACCATTTGCTTCCAGTCATCAACGACTAAACGAGTGTCAGATAGAATTTTTAACAGCTCTTCTTTAAGCGCTTGCATCTCTTCTTTACTAGTAAGGCGGTCTACCTCGATATGGAACAGTGATTGAAGAACACCACCCTCACCGTTTACGTCGGTAACTTGGCCTTTTTTATTACGCTGTATCTGTGTTGGGTTGTTTAACATTAGGTGGCAAACAAGGTCCAAACGCGCTAAAGCCATTTTGACTGAGTCCACTAAGAATGGACTATCTGGAACAACAATTTCTACGATTGTGTGTGTGGATTGCCAGCCTTGACGACTTACGGTCGGGTTAAATACTCGTACCGAAATCTCTTCTGGTTTTTTTTCTATTGATATGGTGCCAAAGGCTGACGACAGCACCATAAAGATCGGATTCGTTTCGCTGAATCAGGTCATCATCAGCAATGTTACTGAATAAGTGTTGAGCAAGTTTAGTTACAAGCGTTTGGTGAGAAAGCTCGAGTTTGTCTTGAATCAGTTGATAAACTTTTTCAAGCAGAACCGGCACTACATTTTCACGCGCGGTCATATTCACACTCCACATTAGAATTGTTGTTTTGTAGGGGGACTTAGTAGCTAGGTTGTTACCTTAGAAACTAAGCATAGGTAATGCATGTGCCCATTGTAAAAGCATAATTACAAATGTTTAACAACTAATCGTGGTGGTAAGAGGTGAAATGTCCGATTCTGTGACTAAGATTCCTATTTAACTCTCTGCAAATACAATACATCACAGAGTTTCTAACTTAAGAAACTTATTATTTTGGTCAGTTGTTAGTCTAAACTGGCCTTTAATGCCTAATTGACTAAGAAATGATCTAAATCGTGCTGCGGGTAACTGCAAACGTAAACCGTTATGTGTGACGACTTGAACAACACTTGCCGCGCCAGAATAATGGGATAAAAACGTTTGATATGAAATGTTGAGGTTGAAGTAGTAATAGTTCATGAAGTAAAAACTAAGTGACATAAACAATAAGGTGGCCTTAATGACCACCCTATTGTGTTGTTTACTATTCGTCTAGTGCTTTAGTCACTTTTTCGAATAAGTCTTTAGCAAGATTATCCATTGCTTTGAGCTTTTCAAGTTCTGCTTTGATCAAAGCTTGGCGGCCTTCATCGTATTTACGGAACTTAAGCAAAGGATCAATCATTCTAGATGCGACTTGTGGGTTCGAATCATTAAGTTGGCGAAGGATTTCTCCTGCAAATTGGTAACCTGCACCGGATTTATCATGAAAACGCACAGGGTTGGCACTTAAGAACGAACCAATCAAACTGCGCGTACGGTTCGGGTTCTTCAAACTAAATGCTTCGTGGTTCATGGTAGCTTTCACTTTTTCAAGTGCATCCTCTGCAGGATTGCTACCTTGAAGTGCAAACCACTTGTCCATAACCAAACCATCGTGCTTCCATTTATCGCTATAATCTGCCATAAGAACTTCACGACACTCAAGCTGAGCACTATTTGCAGCACTCATCGCTGCAATCGTATCTGTCATGTTATTTGCAGATGCGTATTGTGCTTTCACTAAATCATTACCTTTTTCCGTATGTGCTAGGTATTGCAGACAACGGTTACGTAATGCACGCTTGCCAATCGCAGCATGATCGATCGTGTACTCTGTTTGCTTCAGTGTATGATAAGTTGCGCTTAGCTCATCTTCTAACTCTTGGGAAAGTGACACTGTAATGCTGTTTAGCACTTTGTCTACGGCATCGATGTCAATTTGCTGGTACCAGCCAGTAATCTCATTAATTGAAGGCAAAGAGAAAACTTGAGCAATGAAAGCTGGCTCAAGTGTCTCATCCAATAGCACACCACGAAATGCATCTATCACGCCTTCAGAAAGCGATACTTCTTGTCCGGCTTGAACGTTTTTCACGTTCTGACGAATGTACTTAGCCAATAGCATTTGGCTTGCATCCCAACGAGCAAAGTCATTCGTCGCGTGTTTCATCAAGAAGACTAATTCATCATCACTGTAGTCGTATTCTAGTTTTACTGGTGCCGAAAATTCACGCAACAAAGATGGCACTGGTTGTTCTTCGACATTCTCGAATACGAACGTTTGCTTATCTTGTTTAATATCTAATACGTTATGAACAGATTCACCGTTAATCAGCAATGGGATAACTTGACCTTTCGAATCGTACAGCTCGATATCAAACGGAATGTGCAGCGCTTGCTTCTCAGCCTGGTCTTGCGTTGGCTCCGTAAATTGCTCTACCGTTAGCGCGTAAGTTTTTGCATTGGTATTGTATTCGCTATTTACGCGCAGCGTCGGTGTACCAGATTGGCTGTACCATAGACGGAATTGTTTTAAATCGACACCGGTGGCATCTTCCATTGCAGAAACAAAGTCTTCGCATGTCGCAGCAGTACCATCGTGACGTTCAAAGTAAAGTTTCATCCCTTTTTGGAAGCCCTCTTCGCCAAGGAGTGTATGGTACATACGAATAACTTCACTGCCCTTTTCATACACTGTTAGCGTGTAGAAGTTGTTCATCTCAATGACTTTGTCAGGACGAATTGGATGTGACATTGGACTTGCATCTTCTGCAAACTGAGGTCCACGGATGATACGTACGTTATCGATACGGTTATCTGCGCGAGAGCCTAAGTCAGAAGAGAATTCTTGGTCACGGAACACGGTTAAGCCTTCTTTTAGACTTAATTGGAACCAGTCACGACAAGTGACACGGTTGCCAGTCCAGTTATGGAAGTACTCATGACCGATTACAGCTTCGATACCTAAGTAGTCACGATCCGTCGCCGTTTGGTTATTCGCCAGAACATACTTTGAGTTAAAGATGTTTAGGCCTTTGTTTTCCATTGCGCCCATATTGAAGAAATCAACGGCAACGATCATGTAAATATCCAGATCATATTCAAGGCCAAAGCGTTCTTCATCCCACTTCATCGAGTTGATCAGCGATGTCATCGCATGGCCTGCACGATCTAAGTTACCTTTATCAACAAAGATTTCTAAATCAACACTGCGACCTGACATCGTTATGTATTTGTCACGCAGTACGTCAAAGTCCCCTGCGACAAGAGCAAACAAGTAAGCTGGCTTTGGATGCGGGTCCTGCCATTGAACCCAATGACGACCGTTCTCTGCATCGCCTTCTGCAATTCGGTTACCATTGCTCAGCAAATATGGATAAGCGGATTTATCTGCGATCACTTTTGTCGTGTATTTTGCCAGAACATCAGGACGATCTAAGTAATAAGTAATACGACGGAAGCCCTCGGCCTCACACTGAGTACAAAATGCGCCGCCTGATTTGTACAAACCTTCGAGTGCTGTATTCGCTTCAGGATCAATTTTGGTGACGATTTCAAGTTCAAACTCGGATGGAAGATCGGTCAGTACAAGCGATGATTCTTTCACTTCGTGATGAGCCCAATCCTCACCGTTTACTTTTACAGCGCGCAGCTCAAGCCCCTCGCCATCGAGTTCTAGCGTTGTTGTATCGCCTTTTTGAGCAACCTTTGATATCGCCGTAACGATGGTGTCATTGTCATAAAGATCAAACGTAAGATCGATATCGGTAATCGCGTGAGATGGCTCTTGATAATCTTTACGATATTTGGCCTGGGGAGCTTGGGACATGAGCATAAATCCTTGTATGTCGAACAACAAAAATACCAGACTGCATGATCAAAAATGCAGTTCTGGTATCACTATATAAGCTATTTGTAGGGGTTGTGGTATCAGAATACAAGTCTTTCCATCAAAAAACGGAGCTTTTAGTGCTCTAGCTCCGTTTTTTGATTAACATTTAAACAACATTGACAATTTACCGTATGCTCGCGTAATTTGTCGTAGCAAGATAAGCTATCAAGGCGTTACCCGATTAAGTACCGCGTACATATCGCCATTTGAATCTTCAATCGTTAATTCATTTTTTTTGAGCTTATAGGTGGTCCCGTGCTCGCCATTTTCATAGAGCAAGACTAAATATTCATCTTCTGTGTAGAAAACACCTTGCTTGATTGACTCATCTCCTTCTTCGTTGGATACCCGAAACATAAACACGAAGTCAGGTTGAAGTATCAGATCCATATGGTTGATGTTGTTTGCCACAAGGCCATCTCCGGATACATAAGAGCTAGACCATATGCCCGCTAGCGAGTTAGACAACCCTTTAGTAAAAGTCACACCATTAAGATCAAGCGTATTGTGATTATTGCGATAGGCATAAATTTGAGGCTCATCTGTGTTTAAGCCAAGAACGATGGTGTCTTCATTGGCGTTATACAATCCTTCCCAATGATCGACAGAATAATCTTTCTTTTGAATATCAATAGAAAAGCTGTAGTCGGAACCCAGTGACAGTTTTATCGCACGAAAATTTTCAGCCGACTCTTCGGGGTTTGGGTTCATTAAATACCAGTCTCCGATGAGAAACGGCGTGTCAAAGTGACTTAATTCATCTTCTCTGGTGTTTTCTCCGCTAAACACACTAAAGCAGCAAAAGCTAAGTAAAATAAAGAACCATTTCATATCGGCATCCTTATCGTTTTCTTTTAGCTTAGGCAGTAGTCCTCACTTTCGCGAAATTTTAGATGTAGATCACGTAAATTATTGGGAAAAAATAAGCGAATATCTTACTTGATACTCAATACAAACAAAGATGAAAAGACAATAAAAAAAGAGTGAGCCTGAAATACTCACTCTTTTTACTTTGAATTGCCAGTTATTATGACTGATTTTTCTGCTTGAGCAGATCAACCATAATCGCGACAGACTCATCTAAATAAACATCAGGCGCTTCATAATCTTTAGGTATATCATCCAATGTTTTGAATGCTTCCTTACCTAAAGCAGCTTGACGCTCATTGATGCGTTGCAAACGAAGTGCTTCCGCTTTATCCGATTCTGCCTTACGAACTTTCTCGTTCAAAGACAACATATTATCGTCTTTTTCTTTACGATACTTCTCTATGTCTTCATTGATGAAACGGAATTCCATCTCATCAGAAATACGCTTGTTATGAAGAGCGGTGAGTTTTTCAACTAGTGCTTCGTTGCTTGGGAAGGTTTGATATTTTGCTTTATCAATCTGATCCCAAGGTAGTGCATTGTCTTCTACACTTTCACCCGTTTCAGAAGCTTCAATTGGTGTTGGGTACGAAATATCGGGTGCAACACCACGATTTTGCGTACTTCCACCGTCAATACGGTAGAACTTCTGAATCGTGTACTGAACGTAGCCTAGCTCTTTATCGAAAAGATCGTAGATATGATTCAGTGAACGATGCTGTTGAACCGTACCTTTACCGAAAGAATTTTCACCTAAAATAATTGCACGATTATAATCTTGCATTGCTGCTGCAAAAATTTCAGACGCTGAAGCACTGTAGCGGTTAATCAACACCGTCAGCGGACCATCGTAGCTCACTTTTCCGTCAGTATCGGCGTTCACCTTAATACGACCATAGCTGTCACGAACTTGAACAACAGGACCTTCTTTAATGAATAACCCTGTTAATGCTGTCGCTTCCGTTAATGCACCACCACCGTTGTTACGTAGATCAACGATTACGCCGTCAACGTTTTTGGTTTTTAACTCAGCAAGCAGTTTATCGGTATCTTTCGACAAACCGACGTAGAAACTTGGCACTTCTAAAATACCAATCTTCTTACCATCTTTTTCGATGATCTCCGACTTCACTGCGCGATCTTCTAGACGAACTTTGTCACGAACAATTGTGACAATGTAACTCTTCGCATCGTTACCTTCTGGCAAGATCTGTAGATTAACCTTTGTGCCTTTTGGGCCTTTGATTAATTGAACTACATCATCCAGACGCCAACCGATCACGTCGACAATCTCTTCACCATCTTGTCCAACACCGATGATTCGATCCCCTTCGCCAAGTTGCTTGCTCTTCGACGCTGGGCCACCAACAACAAGTGAACGAATTACTGTGTAATCGTCAGTCATTTGCAGAACGGCACCAATGCCTTCCAGAGAAAGGTTCATTTCCGATTGGAATTGCTCAGCATTACGTGGAGAAAGGTAGCTAGTATGAGGGTCGACTTGTCGGGCGAAGGCATTCATATATAACTGGAATGCATCTTCGTTATTAGTCTGTGTGATCCGCTTCATCGCGTTGTTATAACGCTTCTCTAAAACCTCTTTAATCTCTGGCCATTCTTTGCCAGTCAGTTTCAGATTTAACGCGTCATATTTCACGCGCTTACGCCATAACTCGTTGAGCTCCGCTTCGTCTTTTGGCCATGCAGCTTCAGAACGGTCTAACTCTATCTCGTCATCAGTATCAAACTTGATCTCTTCGTCGAGTAGCGTTAACGCATAAGCAAAGCGCTCGAAACGCTTTTGCATTGAGAGGTTATAAACATCAAAAGCAATTTGGTTGTTACCAGCCTTTAGCTGATCATCAAGCTCAATTGACCAGTCTTTAAAAGAGTCGATGTCCGCTTGAGTAAAAATATTTCTATTATAATCAAGCAATTCTACATAGCGTTCAAAGATCGCTTTGGAGAAATCATCATTGAGGCTGAAATGCTTATAATGAGAGCGGGTAAATCGAGAGGTGACTCGTTTGCTAGCTGTTTCGTGCTGAACTTCAGGAGCGAGAACCGGCAAGTCATCTTTATGTAGTTTGGCTTCGAGAGCCTGAGCTGATGCTGCTAGCCATAAGCTAGCAGCAATCAGTGTCACTTTTGAACGGCAATTCATGCGTAGGAGTATCTCCTTTATGCGCGCAAGTGCTCCGCTTTCACAACCATTTGTAGGCCGTTAGCAAGTTGAACACGTACATCATCCTTATTGATCTCAACAATGGTCGCTGCCATGTTTCCTTTGCCCATGTTCACGTTAACTGCGTTACCTACTGTGATTTCGTCAGCATTTAGAGCGCGCGTTTCTACAGGCTTAGTTGTTTTTTGTACTTTTGGTTTGTTAGTACGACGAGGCTGTTGAGGCTTTTTAGCCGCTGGTTTCGCTTTCGCCTTACCCTCTTCACGAGCTTTTTGTGCTTGTTCTTTACGACGAGCTTGAACTTTTGCCTTGCTTTCTGCAAGTGTCGCTTTCGCGTGTTCAACGTGCTCTTCTTCTAGCTCACCACAAGGGTTGCCGTCTAGGTCTACACGTACTGCACCTGGTTTTACACCATGTAGGTAACGCCATGATGAAGTGTACTGTCTTAACGCTGCACGAAGCTGTGTTTTGCTTACTTTTTCGTCTTCACTTAGACGTTCCGCAAGATCTTGAAAAATACCAATTTTCAGAGGTTTTGCTTCACCTTCTAAAGTAAAGCACTTAGGGAAACATTCAGCAATATATGCAATAACTTCTTTGCTGTTTTTTAACTTTTCAGTCATGAGGGTTCCTGATTTGAGCGGATTTCCGCGAAGCATTAAGAAAAAATATTCTCGTATTATAGTGACATGCCAAGGAAAAACCACACTCGAGGGCTAATTTATGCGTCGTTCGCGTGTGAATTAAGCAGCTTTTCTACTTCAGCCATGAAATGAGTGAGACCTTCTTCGTCTGTTTCATTGAATCGACCAATACTTGGGCTGTCAATATCAAGGACACCAACCACCTCTCCATTGATAGAAAACGGAATCACAATTTCCGAATTACTCGCTGCATCGCACGCTATATGTCCCTCAAATTCATGAACGTCGTATACTCTTTGTATAGTGTTAGTTTTTGCAGCAGTACCACAGACACCGCGCCCCATAGGAATGCGGACACAAGCTGGTTTTCCTTGGAACGGACCAAGAACGAGCTCTCCACCTTTTGCTAGGTAAAAGCCAGCCCAGTTAAGATCGTCCAATTCCATGAAAAGCAGTGAGCTCAAGTTTGCTAGGTTAGCAATAAAGTCTGGCTCAGACTCAATTAGAGCAACGGCTTGTTTGGTTAGTCTATGGTATTGTTCTATGTTCATATTAACTTCCTACTTACTATAAAAGCTTCCATTCTCACTGTATGGCGCTAAAATGCAGCCCTACTTTATAATAGGACTTATTCTCAATTACAATGCTTCTGAAAAATGACACTATTAGCCGTTCTTGGTTGATAACACAAGTAAAAAAGCACAAGTCCAAGCTGATCATAGCGAACTTGATAGCGGTGCTTGCAACCTTGATTAGTGTTCCAATCCCCCTTCTCATGCCGTTGATGGTTGATGAGGTTTTATTGGACCAACCAGCAAAAGGCTTAGCTGCTATGAATGCCATTCTCCCTGAAGCGTGGCACACTCCGACGGGTTATATATTTTTCACCCTTTTCTTGGTCGTCCTGATGCGAGCTGCAAGTCAGGGGTTAAATATCCTTCAAAGCCGACAATTTACACTTGTTTCTAAAACGATCACGTTTGAGATGCGCAGTAAAATGATCGACAAGCTTGGTCGTATCAGCATCCGCCAATACGAAACCAAAGGCAGCGGAGGCATCAACGCTCACCTTATCACTGACATTGAAACCATTGATAAATTTATTGGTTCTACGTTAGCAAAATTCGTTATCAGTTTTTTAACGGTCATTGGTACTGCCATCGTTCTGCTTTGGCTCGACTGGCGACTTGGTCTATTTATTCTGCTAGTTAACCCTATTGTCATTTACTTCTCACGTAAACTAGGAAGTATGGTTAAACATCTGAAACGGAAGGAAAATCATTCTTTTGAAATTTTCCAAAATCGTTTAGTTGAAACATTAGATGGCATTTACCAGCTGCGCGCAGCCAATAAAGAGCGAGAATTTCTCCAACAACTCAAAGACAGTGCAAACCAAGTTCGTGTGGATGCAGACAAATATGCGTGGCAATCAGAGGCGGCAGGTCGCGTCTCTTTCCTACTCTTCTTAATCGGTTTTGAGTTATTCAGAGCCGTCGCCATGCTGATGGTCATGTTTAGTGACCTCACTATTGGTCAAATCTTTGCTGTTTTTGGTTACCTATGGTTTATGTTGTCTCCTGTTCAAGAGCTGCTCGGCATTCAGTTTTCTTGGTACAGCGCGAAAGCTGCGTTAAAACGCATCAACGACTTATTAGTATTAGAAGAAGAACAAAGACCAGTACCTAAGGTAAATCCTTTCAAAGAAGACAGAGAAGTCGATGTTAAAGTAGAAAACGTAGACTTCTCTTATAATAATGAAAACAAAGTTCTAGATAACCTTTCTTTACATATACCGGCAGGAAAGAAAGTGGCGCTAGTTGGTGCGAGCGGAGGCGGTAAGTCGACCTTAATACAACTACTTATTGGGGTTTATCGTCAAAACTCCGGTAGCATTCGCTTTAATGATGAATTAACAGAAGATATTGGTTTTGAAGTAATTCGTGACAAAATTGCCGTGGTATTACAGCAACCTATACTATTTAACGACACCTTGAGGCATAATCTAACACTCGGTGGGAATTTTGACGAAATGTCACTTTGGCGAGCTCTTGAAGTAGCTCAGCTGCAAGATGTTATTTCTCAACTGAACCACGGTTTGGATACTCAAGTCGGCCGTAACGGCATTCGTTTGTCAGGTGGTCAACGACAACGCCTTGCCATCGCAAGAATGGTGCTGAGTAATCCTCAATTTGTTATTTTAGACGAAGCCACGTCTGCGCTTGATACCGCTACTGAAGCGGCATTGCACAAAGCATTGACTGAATTCTTACGTGGTAGAACAACATTAATCGTTGCGCACCGTCTATCAGCCGTAAAACAAGCCGATTTGATCTACGTGCTTGAAGATGGAAAAGTGACGCAAACAGGTACTCATGGTGAGTTAGTTGAGCAAGAAGGCTTATATCAAACCTTATATGGGGGCATACAGTCCCACGCTTAAATCGTTCAAGTTAGAGAGGTCGTTGTGACCTCTCTGTCTAAGCACGCCATGCAGCCAAATAATGTGCGCTTGTGCCAAGGTTGCGAATTGCCTGTCGATATCGTCGACTTACCCAATGGAAAAAATGCACACTGTCCTCGTTGTGGCACACAGTTGTATCGAGGCGGTAGCCCTAGCCTCTCAGGTAATTTAGCCGTCGCGATAACCTGTATCCTGCTATTTATTCCATCACACTTTTTTAACTTTATTAGTATCCGACTCTTTGGTGTGATGATTCCGGCAACCCTACCTTCAGGGATGATCACATTGATGGAAGAAGGCTTTGTTCTTCTTTCACTGCTTATTCTATTTTGTAGCTCTCTTGCGCCACTGACGGTTTGTGTTTCAGTGGTTACGGCACATATCTCGCTGCATCAACGGTGGTTTCGAGGGCTTCGTGTTTCACTGTGGTTAATTCAACATTTGAAGCATTGGGTTATGTTGGATGTGTTCTTAGTTAGCATCGCCATTTCCTGTTTTAAACTCCAAGATTATTCTGACATTTTCGTCGGCCCTGGGTTAATTGGTCTGGTTCTTTTGCAGATATTTACCGTTTTGTTAATTTCAAGAATCAGCGTGCGTCGTTATTGGGAAGCTTGGAAACCAGAAAGTTTATATGCTTTTGAGCATAAAGATGTGCATTGCCATGAATGCCATTTGTCCCAACCTGAAGGTGACCATTGCCAGCGTTGTCATCACGAGTTATATCATCGTAAGCCAAATTCCATTCAGAAGACGTGGGCTTACCTCATTGCGGCAACGATAGCGATTTTCCCAGCCAACTTAATTCCTATTTCCATCTTGCTGACCAATGGCAAACGTTTGGAAGATACCATTTTCTCAGGCGTAGCTGGGTTGGTAAAAAGCGGTATGTATGGCATCGCAGTGATCATTTTTGTGGCCAGTATTGTTGTGCCAGTTGTAAAAATACTAGGCCTTGCCTACATCATGCTTTGCATTCAATTCAAACGTTCGGTGTTTAAGAGACAACGAATGATGGTTTACTTTGTTGTTAAATGGATCGGTAAATGGTCTGTGATGGACTTGTTTGTTATTTCTATCATGATGACCTTAGTCGATCGTGGTCAGATACTTGATTTCACACCAGGTTATGGCGCCGTGGCCTTTGGTGTTGTCGTGGTATTGACCATGCTTGCAGCGGAAAGTATTGATCCAAGGCTAATCTGGGACCAAACAGGCCCAACACAATCAGAAAAAGAGTCAATGAATGAGTGATCAGAACAGTTCTCAAACGTCATACGTACCAGATGTAAAGCGGAGCAAAGGCATATCTCCTCTTTGGCTTTTGCCAATTTTGACCATGGTCTTAGCTGGCTGGCTTGTGGTGAAGTCGATACACGATGCAGGACAACGGGTGCAAATCTATTTTTCTGACGCTGCTGGCTTGGTCGCCGGGCGAACCACTATCCGTTACCAAGGGCTAGAAGTCGGTATGGTGAGAGACATTAACCTCACTGAAGATCTCAGCAGTATTTATGTTGATGCCGATATCTACCCTGAAGCGGCAAAATTGCTGAACGATAAAACTCGCTTTTGGCTTGTAAAACCAACAGCAAGCCTAACGGGAGTTTCGGGGCTCGATGCGCTCGTGTCGGGTAATTACATATCGATTCAACCTGGAGATGGTCAAGAGTTTGAAACAACGTTCCATGCGTTAGACTCTGCACCAACAGATTTGCGAGTTTCACAAGGTTTGAACATTAAACTCAAAAGCCGCGATTTAGGTGGTGTGTCGATTGGATCTCAAATTGTTTATAAGAAAATTCCAATCGGTGAAGTCTACAGCTACCAGCTGGATGAAGACGCAAAATCTATCACGATTCAAGCCAACATCCAGGATCAATACCGACATATCATTAACAACCGCAGTCGGTTCTGGAACGTAAGTGGAATCGGTGCCAGCATCGGTTTTGAAGGCGTCGATGTAAGGCTAGAAAGCATGAGTGCTCTACTCGGAGGCGCGATCGCCGTCGATTCTCCGGATGACGGTGAGCCTGTAGAAGAGAATACTGAATTCCGTCTGTATAAAGATTTGAAAACCGCAGGTCGAGGTATCGCTGTTAAAATCGTCCTCCCTGATGACAGTAAAATCAGTGGCGAAGGCGCACCCATTATGTATCGCGGAATAGAGATTGGCCAAGTTACAGACTTAAACCTATCCGAAGGGCGAGAAGTGATATTAGCGTCAGCGGCAATTCAACCAGCTTTCAGTGACATGCTGACGACAGGTACCCGATTCGTCTTAGAAGAAGCAAAAGTGTCCCTCTCTGGTGTTGAAAACATTGCCAATCTCGTGAGAGGAAACTTCTTAACCATTGTGCCAGGTGCCGGTGATCGCTCTCGCCGCTTTACTGCCATTCGTAAAAACGTTTTTAACCAACAGCAAGAAAAGTCCATCGCTATTCGTTTAGTGTCTGACAACTCGTTTGGCCTAGATAGCGGTGCCAACGTGCTTTACAAAGGCATCGTGGTCGGTTCAATTATCAACGTAGGCTTAGTTGAAGAAGGTAAAAAATCGCAACATGAAGTATTTATGGACGTATTGATTGATCATGAATACAAACACCTGATCAAATCAAACAACCGTTTTTATGTAACCGGAAGTGCCTCTGCAGAGTTAACGGAATCGGGCCTCAGCGTTACCGTTCCTCCGGCAAAACAGTTGTTAACTGGGTCCATTAGCTTTGTAAGCGAAGGCAAGCAAGATATTCAAAAAGAGTATCAACTGTTCCAAAACGAATCATTGGCAGAACTAGCACAGTACAACCAAAGTGGCTCTAGAGCACTCACACTGTTTGCTTCTGAATTGCCGCCGATTTCCAAAGGCAGCCCTCTGCTCTATCGTAATCTTCCTGTTGGTAACGTCTCCGATTTCCAATTGGTTGATGGCGGTGTGTTAATTAAAGCAACCATCGAAAACCGCTTTGCTTACCTCGTAACACCGCAAACCGTCTTTTGGAACCGTTCAGGGCTCGAGATAGATGCATCGCTAGCCGGTGTGAGTGTGAAAGCTCACCCTTTAAAATCATTAATCGAAGGTGGCATCGCTTTTGACTCTGTTCCTGGCGTTGAAAACAAAATTGGAGACAACTGGAAGTTATATACAGATCAAAAAACCGCTCGCAAGTTTGGACGCGTCATTGCTTTAGAAACCGACGGTTCGCAAGAGATTGCTAAAGGAATGCCGATTGAGTATCAAGGCGTCAAAGTTGGTGAAGTCACACTGGTTGTACCGAATTTTCGTCGCAATATGGTTGAAATTACCGCAAGAATCCTACCTGAATACGTAGAAAATATTGCGGTGGAAGGCTCACATTTTTGGCTAACTGAGCCAGAGATTGGCTTAGGGGGCGTGAAAAACCTTGGCGCATTGGTGTCGAAATCCATCAGTGTTGAGCCAGGTAAAGGTAAAGCTAAATTTGATTTTCAGTTGGAAAACGGTTCAGAACGTGTTCAGGGCATGATGTTTACTTTACAAAGTGAACAACGAGGCTCAGTACAAGTCGGAACGCCTATTCTTTACCGCCAGATGGAAGTCGGCCAAGTAACCGACGTGAGCCTAGGAGAATTTGCCGATCGCGTCGTCACGACCATCAAGATACAGCCTGAATATGCTTACCTCGTTCGTCAAAACAGTGTGTTTTGGAATGTTTCAGGAGTAGATGTCTCCATCGGAATTACTGGTGCGAACATCAAAGCGGGCACATTTGATAGTTTAGTTCGCGGAGGAATTGCGTTTTCAACGCCAGAGCAATCGACTATTCCACCAGCGGCAAAAAGTGGGCAATCTTTCTTTTTATATCCACAAGCTGAAGAAGGCTGGACTCAATGGCGTACTGCGATTCCTAAGCCGTAGAATAAAGCTCAATTCACATACAATTGAAGTTCGATTACCTTAAAAGAGCAGCAATCGCTGCTCTTTTTTATTGCTCGGTCCTTGTCACTATTCGTTTCTGCTTCGCTTTCGTATATTATTTGCCACAAATTCTGCAAACGAGATCCCACATTGCATCCTAATGTTTACATCCCAGACGCGTTTCTGGAAAAAATCCAAACTATCCTTCCTGCTCACCTCAACATGGAAGACTTTATCGCATCGTGCCAAAAGCCACTGCGCAAAAGTATTCGTGTTAATACGTTGAAGATCAGTGTTGAAGCGTTTCTAGAACGTGCAGACGCAAAAGGCTGGAAGCTTTCTCCTGTGCCTTGGTGTGACACAGGGTTTTGGATTGAAGCGGACGAGTCAGTTGTACCATTAGGCAACACTGCAGAGCACATGTCAGGCTTATTCTACATTCAAGAAGCCAGTTCAATGATGCCAGTATCTGCGCTGTTTATGAATGACGAATCTTACGATGCCGTGTTAGATACAGCAGCTGCACCAGGATCAAAGACCACTCAAATCGCGGCTTTAATGAACAATGAAGGCGTTCTCGTGGCTAATGAATACGCCGCAAGTCGTGTAAAAGTGCTGCATGCCAACGTGGAACGTTGTGGTGTACGTAACGCCGCACTAAGTAACTTCGATGGGCGCGTTTTTGGCGGTTGGCTACCAGAACAATTTGATGCGGTTCTGCTCGACGCGCCCTGCTCCGGCGAAGGCACTGTTCGCAAAGACGAAGATGCAATGAAAAACTGGACGCAAGCTTCCGTGCTCGACATCGCTGACACACAGAAAGATCTTATTGAAAGCGCCTTCCATGCACTAAAGCCCGGTGGTGTGATGGTTTACTCAACGTGCACACTCAGTACCGAAGAAAACCAACAAGTTTGTCATGACTTGAAAGAAACCTTTGGTGATGCCGTTGAGTTTGAAAGCCTTGAGACCTTGTTTGAAAACGCAAGTGCTGCTCTAACTGAAGAAGGTTTTTTGCATATCTTTCCACAGGTCTACGACTGTGAGGGATTCTTTGTTGCAAGAATTCGTAAACTGGCTGCTGTTGAACCCCCAAAGGTCAAAAAGCGCATGGGCAAGTTCCCGTTTACCAAAGCATCGAAAAAAGAATCGGTTGAAATTGCCCAACAGCTGCAAAGTGCGTTAGGTATTGAACTTCCGAATGACAGTTCTGTATGGCTTCGCGATAAAGATGTCTGGTTGTTCCCTAATTCTTTAGAGCCAATGATCGGCGAATTACGCTTCTCCCGTATGGGTATAAAGATCGCGGAAGCCCATAAAAATGGCTACCGTTGGCAGCATCAGGTGGCAACGGCATTAGCGACGGGCTCTGAGGCAAACGCCATCGAGCTAACCATTGAAGAAGCGCGCGAATGGTACATGGGGCGTGATGTTCGCCCACAAATGATTCCTGAGGGAATGAAAACAGGTAAAGGCGAAGTGCTTGTCACCTATCAAGGCGCAGTCATTGGCCTTGGAAAGTGGGTAAGCAACAGAATAAAGAATGGTCTTCCTCGCGAATTAGTACGAGATAAGAACTTATTTTAAAGAAGTAACGAATCATAAATAAATGAAAAGCCATCGTATTTGCGATGGCTTTTTAATTCGTAAGTATGAAAGCAACTGGGCTCGCTAGCGATCCGGATACGCTGTACTAAACTAGTTGTATCAAAGTAATGCTTTGATATGGCATTTCTCTCTATGTTCACCAACAAAATTATTGTTGGAAAAAGTTTAGCGCAGGCTCTGCGGAGCCGTTTCCCCTAGGCCCAAAAAAAGGAAAAGTTTGGGCCGTTTTTTTGGCTGCAGATCCGCTATACGTGAGTTTGGGCTACGCCAGACGAATACCGTCTTTCTCGATAACAATCTTGCCCTGCTTGTACAATCCACCAATGGTCTTTTTGTAAGTACCTTTACTTGTACGGAAAGCGTCAAAAATCGCTTCAGGAGAAGACTTATCGTTCAAAGGTAAAAAGCCGCCTTTCTTCTCTAACAGATCAAGAATCTTGCTAGAAAGATCGTCCATTTTTGCCACGCCGACTTTTTGTAGCGCGAGATCGATTTTGCCATCTTCACGAATTTGCTTAATAAAGCCTTTCAGTTTCTTACCGATGTAAAGCTTACCAAACACATCTGATGGGAAAATCATGCCCCAATGCTTTCCGTTAACAATCGCTTTGTAGCCAAGTTGACTGCGCTCTGCGATGATCAAATCAACTTGTTCGTTAACTTCATAATTCGCCGGAGTTTTGTCTAACCATTTGTTGAACTTAGTCGTACCAACAATGCGGCCTGACGCTTTGTCAGTATAAACATAGACAAGAATAGTTTGTCCCGCAGAGAAGCGAGTGCGTTGCTCACTAAAAGGAATAAGCAAATCCTTCTCTTTGATGCCCCAATTTACAAAAGCACCTGTCGCGTTGACGCCCTCAATCTTCATTAAGCCCCATTCACCCACTTGGGCAATAGGTCTTTCAATGGTCGCAGCAAGCTGGCTTTCTGAATCGAAGTACAGAAATACGTCTACATGATCACCAATTTCAGTACCTTCTGGTACATACTTATTAGGCAGTAGAACAGAACCGTAATCATCACCATCCAGAAATACGCCAAAATCAGCCTTTTTAATGACTTCTAAGCTGTTAATTTGACCAATTTTAATCATTGATTTTGTCTCTTTTTAAATTTACGTGGAATTATACCTAAACTAACAAGAAAATCAGAGAGAAAAGCATAGTGCTCTGTTATGCTGTTGTCGTTCAGCTATATGCCCCAGTCACTCTTTTAGCACTTTTATGCTTACCTGCTCAACAGAACGCATAAGTTAAGAATGCTTTAACAAAGTCAGGAGCTTTCTTTGGTCACCGTCGATAAACAAGACTCAATAACATTAAAAATCAGTCATGCACTCGCAAAGAGCAAAAGTGTCGACCTAGATATTTACTTTTTTATACCTGGTGAGCTTGGTTTAAACGCCGATATCATCAGTGAATCCGAATTTTATTACACTTCAATCACACAGCAACGCTCTTATTACAGTACTGAAATCCTTCTACCGCTAGTACACAGTCGACTTGCCAAACGTGGACGCCTGTCGAATCAACAATACCGAGTAAGTTTGAGTTTGTTCGCGTACCAATACGTTATCGCGCTAGACAAAGCGGTAGCAAGTTTAAACAAGCATCAGAACAACTCCGTAACGGAAGATGAAGTTGACGAAGTTATCGAGCTCACGCTTGAGATCTTAAAGCGCTTGCGACGTTCTATTCCTTATGAAGAGAACTTAAAACGGTACTACGTTAACATCGATAACTACCTGTCTTGGTATACCGAGCAAAAGTTTTTATCTCTAGTGGCTCATCTCCCACGTGAAGGTGATTATGGCACGATTAAGAAACGCTTGATCACACTCTGTGAAAAAGAGCAAGCCCATCGAAAACTCAACAAGTACAACTCTCCAAGAGTCGTTGAAGACGTAACTCGCCTATCTAACAAAATGCGCTTGCTAAGACGCTTGATTGAACACCCTATCGTGCTTCGTGAAGAAACCATATCAATGGGTAATAACATCAAGCGTGCTATCAAAGGTATTGCTACTGGCTTGGTGATGGTTGTCGTGACCTCAACCGTGATTCTCGCTCGCGATTATCTTGGGGAAATTTCCGCGTCCTTCATTATCGCGATGTCATTTATTTATGCTCTACGAGAAATCTTTAAAGATGATTTGCGCGATGCAATGTGGCGATGGATCCGTAAAGGTAAGCCAAAGTGGCGTAAGAAGTATGTTGATCCAACAACGAAAAAAGTGGTCGGCAGAAAATTAGAGTGGCTCGATTATCGTACGTTAAGTAGCTTGCCAGATAAGATTCAAAGAATACGTAAGAAGCGCGTCGTGCAGCGCGAAGAGCAGATACTTCATTATCACGAGAAAACCGAAATGGCGACCTCTCTATTCTTAAGTGGTTATGAGCAAACAAGAGAAACACTGAACATCAGTTTGCGCCCTATCATCCGCTTGATGGATAAAAGCTCAAACCGAGTTTACCGTTTAAATGAAGGGCAAGTGACCAAAGAGTCGGTAGAGAAACGTCATTTACTCAATGTGATTGTCAAAGAGGACAACCACACCGATGAGCCTGTTTATTACCGTTGGAAAGTGGTCTTAAACCGCTCCAAAATAGTCTCGATTGAGCAGATTGAACTCAATTAAAGCGATATTCTTTAAAAACAGCAAACCATTAAGCAGCCTCTTTTCTTCGTTGGGCTGCTTTTTTTATCGAAAGAGTCAACGAGAATTCAGCCATAGGTTCGTCACCATGTAAGCTAGGACACAACGCGACGATTTTTACATCGCGATTCACTCGTTCACCCGTTGCCAACGTATGATCGAGCATCTCATCAATGACATGACCATCGTTACACACAAAGTGTACATCCGCTTCCGGACGTTTTAAAAACTCGGCTTTGACGCCTTTAAATGCTAAAGAGATCGCTTCTCCTTTTTCTTGCGCCTTGCTCATAGCAAGAAAACCACCAGCTACATCCGCCCCAACAGCTAAAGCGCCGAAATACATGCTATTCAAATGGTTCTTTGTTCTTCTTCGCAAAGGGATTCGAACCTCAACGTGCTCGCTATCTATCGCAATGATCTTAGGGTGACAAAGCCAAATCAGAGGCACTTTAGAAAAGCCGAATAGATTTAGATACAAATTTGCACGACGTACAGCTGATAACATTTTGGTCTCCTTACCAATCTAGTCAGACCAGTTAATCAACGAAAGAAATAGATGTCAAAGAAATGTTAACAAAAGCTCGATCTCACGAGTTATTTATCCACCAATTTAGTGACATTGTCACACAGATAAACATGAGGTTTGCCGCAGTTATCTTGATTACCTAACGGTGAGATAGATGAAATGGTTATAAATTCAAATGTATATATATTGATTTAATGATCAAGTTTTGTCATTTATACATAAGTCATTTAAATGAATACCTACACCTTTGTATACAATTCGGTATTTCCTGGCGAAGATTCCCGTGAAACGGTTTATTCCTGCCTGTAATTCCGTTATCTTTACCCCTTCGCAATAGAGAATAAAGCTATAACATGCCTATAAAAACAGATGAATTGAGAACCCAACCTTTGGGTCCAATGCCTACCCCAGCAGAGCTAGGTAGTGTACATCCTATTACGGATGACGTTGCAGACCGTATCGCTCAATCTCGTCGTCAGATTGAAAACATTTTATCGGGTGAAGACGATCGCCTTCTTGCGATTGTAGGTCCGTGTTCTGTTCACGACACTGAAGCTGCCATTGATTACGCCACTCGCCTGAGTGAAATCCAAGACAAGTACAAAGACGAACTGTTTATCGTGATGCGTACTTACTTTGAAAAGCCTCGTACAGTAGTTGGTTGGAAAGGTTTAATTACCGACCCTAATCTAGATGGCTCTTACGCGCTTGAAGCTGGTCTCCATAAAGCACGTAAACTACTACTGGATATCAACAAGCTTGGTCTTGCGACTGCTACTGAGTTTCTTGATATGATTACTGGTCAATACATAGCGGATTTGATCACGTGGGGCGCGATCGGTGCTCGTACAACAGAATCGCAAATTCACCGTGAAATGGCATCGGCGCTGTCTTGCCCAGTTGGTTTCAAAAATGGCACAAATGGCAACGTAAAAATTGCAATTGATGCAATTCGCGCATCGAAAGCCTCGCATTACTTCTACTCTCCAGATAAGAATGGCCGCATGACGGTTTATCGTACAAGTGGTAACCCATATGGTCATATTATTTTACGCGGCGGAGAGAAAGGCCCGAACTTTGATGAAGCGTCAGTAAAACAAGCGTGTGATGCTCTAGCCGAGTTTGGCTTGCCACAACGTTTGGTTGTGGATTTCAGCCACGCAAACTGTCAGAAGCAGCACAGAAAACAAATCGACGTTGCTCAAGACATTTGTAACCAAATTAAGTCAGGCAGTACTCGTATTGCGGGTATCATGGCTGAAAGCTTTATTCTTGAAGGCAATCAGCCAATGACTGACATCAACAACCTAACGTATGGTCAATCTATTACAGACCCATGCCTAGGCTGGGAAGATACTGCTACAATGCTAGATATGCTGGCAAACGCCGTTAAATCCCGAAAGTCCCTATAACAAAATAATCAAGGAATCTTCATGCCATCGTTTGATATTGTTTCTGAAATCGATACGGTTGAACTACGTAATGCCGTTGATAATGCTAACCGTGAATTGTCTACTCGTTTCGATTTCCGCAACGTTAATGCGAGCTTTGAGCTAGTAGAAGAAAACGTAAAAATGTCTGCGGAAGGTGACTTCCAACTTAAGCAAATGCGCGATATTTTACGTAGCCACTTGGCAAAGCGTAATATTGATGCAAACGCAATGGATGCACAGGACCCAGATGTAACTGGTAAGAACTGGCACCAAACTCTGCTTTTCCGCCAAGGTATCGATACACCAACAGCCAAAAAAGTAGTGAAACTTATCAAAGACGCAAAGTTAAAAGTACAAGCCTCTATTCAAGGCGACAAGGTACGTGTTACTGGTAAGAAACGTGATGACCTGCAAGCGACAATGGCAGCGATTCGTGAAGCAGAGATGGGCATACCATTCCAGTTTAACAACTTCCGTGATTAATCAGTCTGAGAAGTAACTTAGTTTAAAAACGCCAGCGCATAGTTCGCTGGCGTTTTTGTTGGCCTTTTAATCGAGAAGCCAAGTGCCCACTTTTTAACGTGGTTATATCACTAAGTCCTGCCCTTGCAGCAATAAGAACTCGCTCGTCCCTTTAGGGATAAACACGCAAACTCGAAGCTTTTCAGATTTAGCCTTGGTCAACATATCAGAGAGTTCAGCTGCGCTGGAGAAAGCTTCTCGCTCTGCATCTCTTCGTATTAGCTCTAACACGTTCGCTTCGCATCGAGTTGAGTAAAGTGCTAGCTCGGCTTGTTGCATGTAGCGCACAGCCTTAATTGGCAACATCTCAACGTCTTTCCCTACCTGTATCCAAGTACAACTTCCTTTTTCATCCAAAGGTGTTGCCATGGTCGCTTGGTAAATCGTTTCTAACTCTCTATTATCCCGCGCGTTTTCAACCTCAGGATTCGAGAAGAATTGCTCCCAAAACTTACGACGTAAATCGACGCTAGGTAGTGCTTCTTTAATCGAATTACGCTTTGAGTTAGCAAAGTCCGCCATCAACCCCATGTTTTGTGGCAGTATCGATTCAAGCTTTTCACGGATGTTTCGAATTAAAACTGGTGAGGCACCGCCACTAGAAATAGCAATTTGTATGCGGCCACGATTGATCATAGAGGGCGTAATGAAGTCACAATAAGGCTTATCATCAACAACGTTCACTAGGATGCCTAATTCTTTCGCATCTTTATACACTTGGTGATTTAGCTCTGGATTATCTGTCGTGGCCCACACTTGAACAAAGTTTTTAGTGACAATGTCACTCGAATAGAAACGTTGCACCCAGCGCACTTGATGCTCTGCAGCAAGCTTAGACAGAAAATCGACCAACGTTGGAGAAACGATAGTGACATCCGCCCCTGCTTTTAGCAAAGCTTCCACCTTTCTGCTTGCCACTTCACCGCCGCCCACGACAAGAACGGGTTTATTGATTAAATCTAAGAACAGAGGAAAATATCGCATTTCAATCCATGATTACTCTAATTAGCTGTTGCAGACCATGCTACCAAAAATGGGGCAAGCTCATCACCCTGTTTCGGTATCACAAATAATTTTTGTTCGAATTTTTACTGAACTTCACCAAGCTCAGCTAATGACAGTTTTAATAACAACTTTTTATTCTCTTGTATTGTTCACTCTTCTATTGATTGTTCTGATGCACCAAATTGTCCATGATTTGCACTATTTACAAACAATTAACATTTCGTCATTCTAAATCTCAAGGCGCTTTGTAAGTTCTCTCAAAACTTCATTTAAATTATATATTTGAGAATTAACAGATCCTTTCCTACGCTTATAACTGGTTGATCTATCGAATACCGTTTCTTCGAAAATCAATCACGTAGGACGATAACTCTAACGAATTGGACACGTTATTTCAGGTCACTCCTGATTAAACATGGATCATACAGGAAGGATACAAATGGCAAATAAACTCACAGTTCTTGCTTCCGTCGTAGCGGCTTCTACTGCGATGATGGCAACATCAGCTCAAGCAGCAGACACTACTCTGGACAAAGTCACAAAACAAGGTTTTCTTACTTGTGGCGTAAGTACCGGTCTACCTGGTTTCTCTAACCCTAACTCAAAAGGTGAATGGGAAGGTATCGACGTAGAATATTGCCAAGCACTGGCTGCAGCCGTTCTTGGGGATAAAACGAAAGTTAAATATGTACCCCTAACCGCGAAAGAACGTTTCACTGCGCTTCAATCAGGTGAGATTGATGTGCTTTCTCGTAACACCACCTGGACACTGCATCGTGATACTGCACTTGGCCTCAACTTCGTAGGGGTAAACTACTACGATGGTCAAGGCTTCATGGTGAAGAAAGATCTTGGCATCTCAAGCGCAAAAGAGCTTGATGGTGCATCAGTTTGCGTACAGTCCGGTACAACAACTGAGCTGAACCTTGCTGACTACTTCCGTAATAGCGGTATGTCATATAAGCCAGTCGTATTTGATACAGCAGCCCAAACGTCAAAAGGTTTCGATGCAGGACGTTGTGATGTGTTAACGACTGACCAATCTGGTCTTTATGCATTGCGCCTGAACCTGAAAGATCCCTCTTCTGCAGCCGTTCTTCCGGAAATCATTTCTAAAGAACCACTAGGTCCCGTCGTTCGTCAAGGTGATGACCAATGGTTCAACATTGCGAAGTGGACATTGTCAGCAATGATTAACGCCGAAGAGTATGGTATTAGTTCGAAAAATGCGGATGAAATGCTGAAATCGAAAGATCCAAACATCAAACGTATTCTTGGTGTTGACGGTCCGAAAGGCAAAGGTTTGGGTATTCGTGATGATTGGGGCTACCAAGTTATCAAGCAAGTCGGTAACTATGGTGAAAGCTTCGAACGCACAGTCGGTACTGGTTCGCCGTTAGAAATTTCTCGTGGCGTTAATGCGCTATGGAATGCAGGCGGCTTTATGTACGCGCCACCAATCCGATAGAACGAGTTAATCAGGGCGGTTCATGCCGCCCTTTTTCTTGATTTTATCCATCTGTATGAGTAAGGACCGCTCATTGAATGGCAAGAAGTATTCGCTTAGATAGGCTATTTCAACTCGAATATCGCCGTTTAGCTCTGGTGAAAACATGCTTCGACCAGCAAGGACGTGACTATTTATACAGGGAGATATCTATAACTAAGGTTTGAGGTTATCGCTGTATGAAACCGACAAAAGATGCATCGCCAAGTACGATGTCCAAACCGAGCGGAAGCAAGAGCTTGATTTATAATCCCGCCTTTCGTTCTGCTATTTTCCAGATCATTGCCATAGCTGCACTGGTATTTTTCTTTTACACGATTATAAATAACGCACTGAACAACTTAGATGCTCGTGGGATCGCTACGGGTTTCGGTTTTTTAAATTCAAGAAGCCGGGTTTGGTATCGGGCTGACGCTAATTGAATACGATGAAACGTACTCTTACGGCAGAACGTTTATTATTGGCCTTCTTAATACAGCGCTGGTCTCCGTATTAGGTATTATTCTGGCTACCGTGATTGGTTTTACCATGGGGGTCGCTCGCCTTTCTTCTAACTGGTTAGTAAGTCGCTTGGCTGCTGTTTATATCGAAACGTTCCGAAATATCCCACTTCTTCTACAAATATTTTTCTGGTATTTCGCTGTTCTTCAAGCATTACCCTCACCTCGTCAAAGCTTGAGCCTTGGCGAAGCCATCTTCTTGAATGTTCGTGGTTTATATTTTCCAGCACCAGAAATGGAGCCAGGCAGTGGCTTTGTTATTGCTGCATTAATCTTCGGGGTGATCGCCAGCTTGCTGATCAATGTATGGGCGAATAACAAGCAACGCCTAACTGGACAACAAACGCCAATGGGAAGAATAGCTTTAGGCTTAGTCGTTGGCCTTCCGCTGATTGTCTACTTCCTTGCTGGTATGCCAATTTCACTAAATTATCCTGAACTGAAAGGGTTTAACTTCCAAGGTGGTATTAGCATTATTCCTGAACTTGCTGCACTACTTTTGGCACTGAGCGTTTATACCGCCTCCTTCATTGCCGAAATTGTACGTTCTGGTATTAATGCGGTTAGCCATGGTCAAACGGAAGCGGCGATGTCGCTGGGCTTACCACGCGCGAAAACTTTAAAGCTTGTTGTCATTCCGCAAGCGTTACGAATTATTATTCCACCTTTAACCAGTCAATATCTCAACCTCACCAAAAACTCATCGTTAGCGATGGCGATTGGTTACCCAGATCTTGTCTCTGTCTTTGCTGGTACTACCCTGAACCAAACGGGGCAAGCGATTGAGATCATTGCGATGACGATGGGCGTGTACTTAACCTTAAGTCTGATTACGTCTGCATTAATGAACTTGTATAACCGTAAAGTCGCACTGGTGGAGAGATAATATGAGTACTCATCAATTTCAACCGGATCTCCCACCACCAGCCAATACCGTCGGCTTTGTTGGTTGGATGCGGAAAAACCTATTTAATGGACCTGTCAATTCCATTGTTACCGTAATTCTTGCTTATCTTGTCTTTAGTGCAATTTGGCATATCGTTGATTGGGCGTTTATCAACGCGGACTGGATTGGTTCGACGCGTGACGATTGCAGCCGAGAAGGTGCTTGCTGGGTATTTATCAGCGTGCGCTGGGAGCAGTTCATGTACGGTTTCTATCCTGAGTCTGAACTGTGGCGCCCTCGCCTTTTCTACATCACATTGGCTATATTTACTGTGTTGCTAGCGTATGAAAAGACACCGAAACGGATTTGGATTTGGCTTTTCTTCGTAAACATCTACCCATTCATTATCGCTGGGCTGTTATATGGTGGGATATTTGGGCTAGAAGTGGTCGATACACACAAATGGGGCGGATTACTCGTTACGCTCATCATTGCGTTAGTCGGTATTGTCGTTTCATTACCGATTGGTGTGGTACTCGCGCTCGGTAGACGTTCAGAGATGCCCATCATTCGCAGTATTTGTACCGTCTATATTGAAGTTTGGCGTGGTGTGCCACTGATTACCGTTCTGTTCATGGCTTCCGTTATGCTGCCTTTGTTTATGTCCGAAGGGTCCGAGACAGACAAACTTATTCGCGCTCTTATTGGTGTGGTGATGTTTGCCTCGGCTTATATGGCAGAAGTGGTACGGGGCGGCTTGCAAGCGATTCCAAAAGGCCAATATGAGGCTGCCGACGCACTTGGGTTAAGTTACTGGAAAAAAACAGGGCTTATTATCTTGCCGCAAGCGCTGAAGATTACGATCCCTTCTATCGTGAACACGTTTATCGGATTGTTTAAAGACACCAGTTTGGTTCTTATCATTGGTATGTTTGACGTACTAGGTATAGGACAAGCAGCAAACACCGACCCTGACTGGCTAGGCTTTGCTACTGAAAGTTATGTATTTGTCGCGTTAGTGTTTTGGGTATTTTGTTTTGGCATGTCGCGTTATTCGATATGGCTTGAAAACAAACTTCATACCGGTCACAAACGATAACTCATCAAGCTCAAGGACGTATTATGACGCAACAACAAGACTATATGATCCAATTGAAGGACATGAATAAATGGTATGGTGAGTTTCACGTACTAAAAAATATTAACCTCGATGTTAAGCGCGGGGAAAAAATCGTAATCTGTGGCCCATCAGGGTCAGGAAAATCAACGATGATTCGCTGTATTAACCGCCTCGAAGAGCACCAAGCTGGTAGCATCTATGTTTCCGGTACGGAGTTAACTGAAGATTTAAAAAATATTGAAGCTGTGCGCCGTGAAGTGGGCATGTGCTTTCAGCACTTTAACCTCTTCCCTCATTTAACTGTACTGGAAAACTGTACGCTCGCGCCTATTTGGGTGAAGAAGATGCCTAAAGATGAGGCAGAAGCGGTCGCGATGAAATATCTGGAACGCGTTAAAATTCCGGACCAAGCAGAGAAATATCCTGGCCAGTTGTCTGGTGGTCAGCAACAACGCGTGGCGATTGCCCGTTCATTGTGTATGAACCCTAAAGTTATGCTTTTTGATGAACCAACATCAGCGCTTGATCCGGAGATGGTTCGCGAAGTGTTGGATGTAATGGTCGAGCTCGCCGAGGAAGGCATGACCATGCTCTGTGTGACACATGAAATGGGGTTTGCGAAAGAGGTTGCCGATCGTGTGATATTTATGGACGCAGGAGAGATCATCGAAGAGAACAACCCCGTTGATTTCTTTGAAAACCCTCAATCAGATCGAACTCAAAATTTCCTAGCGCAAATCTTACATCACTAAGATCTTTTGCAATTGGCATAATAAAAGCACTGATTTCAATGAAGTCAGTGCTTTTTGTTACTAAATTCAAAATTCTGTGTGACAATTGCTATGACTTTGCTCTGCAGTAATATTGTGTTACAAGTTGTCAAATACATAACATCTTATTTCTATTATTATTTTATCTAAGTTACGCATGGTTAGGGCTTGATTTTTTGAACTTTCAATCCCATAAATGTACTTAAAAGAAAGTCTCTTATCGAGGAAGATTATGAACAGTCCAATGTTTACCCGCACTTCAACACAAGAAAGTGCTCTACAAACAAACAAAGTGTTGCGTAATACTTACGCACTACTTTCAATGACGCTTTTATGGTCGGCAGTCGTTGCTGGCGTAGCAATGGCATTTAACCTGCCACATCCAGGGATCATCCTAATGTTGGTTGGTTTCTACGGCCTGTTATTCTTAACAGAGAAAAACCGTAACAACAGCCTTGGCCTTGTGTTTACGTTCTTATTCACTGGTTTCTTAGGCTACACTATTGGTCCAATCTTAAACATGTACATCGGTGCTGGGATGGGCGATATCGTATTAACCGCTCTAGGTGGTACGGCGCTATCTTTCATGGCGGCATCAGCTTATGCACTAACAACAAAACGTGACCTATCTATGATGGGCGGCTTGATGCTATCGCTGTTTGTTGTGCTTGTTGTGGGTATGATTGCAAGCTTCTTTATTCAATCAACCATTTTACACTTGGCGTTGAGCAGCTTGTTTATCATTTTCTCTACGATGGCGATCCTGATGACAACACAAAGCATTATTCGTGGCGGTGAAACAAACTACATCTCTGCGACAGTAACTTTGTATGTATCAATTTACAACATCTTCATCAGCCTACTAAGCATTCTAGGTATTATGAACGACGATTAATCGTTCAACACAAGATGAAATTTAAAAAGCCCGAAGGTATTTTCCTTCGGGCTTTTTCTTTGTCAGTGGTTAAGTACATTACGCCTGTTCGACTGCTAACTCGATAACTTCATCAGCCTCAGGGTTTTCTCTAAAACGTCTCACTTTAATCGTATCTTCACCCAACATGATTTGCTTAGCAATTCGGTGCATACCATCAAAAACACGGTAATCATTGGTTAAAATTACGGGATACGACAAATCGGCATTGTTGATGCGTTGGCAATGCTTCGCGATCTCACGACAGGTTGGCTGTGGTCCATCATCACTAAACCAGGTCACTTCATTAGGGCCTTTGATATCATCAATAGCAATTTCCTCTACAGGTAGGGACTCCGCGAGCTCCCAAATACGCTCAATAGACCAAATGGATTTGACGTTGTCATTTATTTCAATGTAACGTTGTTTCGACATGACTAACTCCTTGTCATCGTTATTGTTTACAACCAGAATGTAGGTTGCTTATCAACCAAGAGAATATCGGTCTATAAGAACAAACACAACGTCGTAAGCTATTCACTCGCATATAAAATTGCACTTATTAGACATCTAATTCAAACAAATTCTTCGATAAAACCGTACTGCTCTGCCATTTATATCCAGTTAGTAAGCCCAACTGGCAATTTTGTATTTAGGTGTTTTATTTAAGGAATACTGATCTTAAGCTCGTAGTCGCTCATCAACTGATAACAAAATGCAAAATACTCCAAACGCAACCCACCAGTAACTGAACATCTTGAGCGCAGGTAACCAGACGAGTGATTCCTCAGCGACACTAAATAGCCTATATGCTGATATTGCTGGCGTCAGTAGCATGGCTCCCCAACTCACAAAAAGGAGTGGTCCGTAAAAGTAACGCAGCCAAGCATATTTATTTTTTAAAGGTTTTATGTTGTACAGCTCCCATCAAACAGAGAAAAGAGAATATCGTAAAGCTGGCTTGCAACAACGCCCATCCAATTGAAACTAAAAGATCCGACCATTCCATATCCAGTTTAATAGCTCCCAGTCATTATTAAACCCTCAAAAACATAACGATTCTTTAAAATTTATTCTCTTGATTTTAACCTTGTTTACGCTCGTTGTGATTGACCTATCTAAAACGGCCAATTTAACTGACAAACCAATCATAAATTGAGACGTTTGTGTATATCTATGCAAACTCCCGAGTACTCACCCCGAAAAATTTCTAACAAACTGAATAGTTTCCTATTTATTTGAATAAAAGAGCATTTGTATCAAAGCACCTAGCTTAGTCAAAAAGCACTCACCATTTTGTACGCTTTTGCTTCGCTCGGCACTACTTCGAGATTCTTTTGTTGAGAACATCCTCACCTGTCGCTAATCTATAAACATCCATGTTCACTTAGCGGATAAAACGTTATGTTCGTTTACAACGGCAAAGAAATTGAAACTGATGCTCAAGGCTACTTACTGGATCATACTCAATGGGAAGAAGGTATGATTGAGCTTTTAGCAAAAGAAGAAGACATCGAGCTTACGGATGCTCATTTGGAAGTTGTGCACTTTGTGCGAGATTTTTATGAAGAGTTTAATACTTCCCCTGCTGTGCGTATGCTTGTCAAAGCAATGGAAAAAGCGCACGGCCCAGAAAAAGGTAACAGTAAGTATCTATTCAAGCTGTTTAAAAAGGGGCCAGCCAAACAAGCGACTAAATTAGCCGGCCTACCAAAGCCAGCTAAATGCTTGTAGAATTTACAAAATCTTAAAACCGCGCAACGGCTTATATGACGCAGACTTCTGTATCACACTCTCTACTGTTGCCGTTCGCGGGCCTTCTTTCAACCACTCGGAAAACGCAGCTATTTGTGCGTCTGTTCCACACGCCATCACTTCAACATCACCATCGTTTAGGTTCTTCGCGTAACCCGTCAAACCCAGTTTCAATCCTTGATGGGAAGTATGGTAACGAAAGCCGACGCCTTGAACGTGACCTTTTACTATAAATCTCTCACACTTTACGTTCATCTTTGTACCGCTTCTTTTTACTGAGTGATATATTCTTTTCGTCTATTCACCCCACTAAGGATAGTGGGTTTTTGCACGGTTATTATAATTATGAAAGAAATTCCATTCCGCTGGATTGATAAGTATCTCATTCACTTAAAGATTCAAGAAAAGTTCTATTTGCTCTTCGTTCTCCCTCTTCTTGCTTTAGTCATTCTCACTCTCGTCCTTAATAGCGCGGCTAATACGTTGATCTCAAGTATGTACCAAGAAGAGCTCATGCTTATGAAAGGTCTGATAGAGGCAGGCAACCTTTCTCAATCGCAAGTAGCAAACCTCATAGCTGGTTCAGAAACCGTTTCTCTTGGCTCTGGTCCGCAATCCGTGTCTGTTCTAAATGGTGCGTACAGCTTGGTTGCAAACCATGAACTTTCTCTATGGACTGCCCTATCAACGACTCAAGTGAGCATCATCTGTGTGAGCTTGTTTATTCTCGCGCTTGGCGTTTACTACATCATGACGTTTATCGGCGGCGCAATGTTCACGATGAATAAAGCATTAAACACCCTAGCGGATGGTGACCTAACCGCGAGAATGAACTTCTTCCCAGTTCGCGACGAGTTTAGTGAAATTGCTATTACGATAGACAAAGTTGCAGAACGAGAGCAACAAATGGTGCTGTCGATTCAAGAGTCTGTGGCGTTAATGCAACAAATTAGCTCAGACCTGAATCAATCAATTCATCACAGTTCAGATATTTCTGCGACGCAACAAGAGCACCTCAACTCTCTTGCGAGTGCAACGGAACAGATGGCATCAACGATTCGAGAAGTCGCGACATTAGCTCACGATTCAAGCGCGCAAACCGATGATGCGCGCAGCGTGGCTCAGTCTGGACAAGTAAAAGTAGAGAATACGCTTCACTCGATTTCGAACCTCTCTAATGAGATTCAATCTGCGTCTCAGGCAGTAGCGGAGTTAGATGCCAATGCCGCACAAATTGATGAAGTCGTGACAACCATTAATGGGATTTCCGAGCAAACTAACCTACTTGCATTGAACGCAGCCATTGAAGCAGCACGCGCTGGTGAGCAAGGTCGTGGATTTGCGGTCGTTGCGGATGAGGTTCGCGCTCTTGCGGGACGCACTCAGCATGCGACGGTTGAAATCCAAACGATGATCGAATCATTACAGCGTAACAGTCAATCACTTACTAAACTGATGGAAGTGACTGTCAACAATGCAAATGAGGGACAAAACCTCATGACGGAAGTGAATCACGAAATCGGCTCTTTGGCAGATAAAAATCAAACTATCTCCGACAGTAGCATTCAAATTGCAACAGCGGCTGAAGAGCAAGGTGTAGTCGCGGACAATATCGCCTCAAGCGTTGAAGAGATTCGAGTTCAAGCAGATAACGTGTGCAATATGATCAGCACGACTTCACAAAACGTGGATCAACTGCGTAAGCAAAGCGACACCATGGAGTCGCTCCTTACTGGACTTAAAGCGTAGCAACGTAATCTGTTACGACCAGTTCAAATAAAAGGGTTACTTTAGTGACCCTTTTTTGTATTTAAAAGCCACTACAATGTACTGGATTGCCGAGGGATATTGCTTTTACCATTCACATCCCGGACAATACGCCCCTTTCAAAATTCAACAAGAGCTAAAGAAATGACAGCTGCTATCTATTTGGTAAAAGGTCGTGAGAAATCGGTCAAGCGCAAGCACCCTTGGATCTTCTCTCGAGGCATCAACAAAGTTGAGGGCGAACCCGCTCTTGGCGAAACGGTTGATGTATTCACTCACGACGGTAAATGGCTAGCTAAAGCGGCATATTCGCCAGCTTCACAAATTCGTGCTCGTATTTGGAGTTTTGATAAAGAAGAGATCGACACCGCATTTTTCGTAAAACGATTAAAAGACGCACAACTTCTTCGTGAAGACATTATCGAACGTGATGGCCTTACGGGTTACCGCCTTATCGCGGCAGAGTCTGATGGTATGCCAGGCGTTACGATTGACCGTTACCAAAACTTTTTTGTGTGTCAACTTCTCAGTGCTGGCGCAGAACACAATAAACAGGCCATTGTTGATGCTCTAGTTGAGTGCTTCCCTGATTGTAATGTGTACGAGCGTTCTGACGTCGCGGTACGTAAGAAAGAGGGTTTGAAAGAAACCACGGGCGTCTTGCACGGCGAAGAGCCACCTAAATCGGTCGTCATCGAAGAAAATGGCGTAAAGATTAGTGTAGATATCGTTGGCGGTCATAAAACAGGTTTCTACCTAGATCAACGTGATAGTCGCCAGCAAGCGATGAAATATATGAAAGGCAAGGAAGTTCTTAACTGCTTCTCTTACACAGGTGGCTTCGGACTTTACGCTCTGAAAGGTGATGCAAAGCGTGTGATAAACGCTGACGTATCACAACCTGCTCTAGACACTGCGAAGTTCAACGCAGAACTGAATGAATTTGATATCTCGAAGAAGCGCGCCGTGTTCCTAAACGCAGACGTGTTTAAACTACTTCGTGAGTATCGTGACCAAGGAACTCAGTTCGATGTGGTTATCATGGATCCACCTAAGTTTGCAGACAGTAAAGCCCAACTAAACGGCGCATGTCGTGGTTACAAAGACATCAACATGCTAGCAATGCAAATCCTAAAACCTGGCGGTACGCTACTGACCTATTCGTGCTCTGGCTTAATGGATCAAGTTTTGTTCCAGAAAATCATTGCTGACGCAGCCTTAGATGCTAACCGCCAAGTAAAGTTTGTGGAGCGCTTTGAACAAGCTGCTGACCACCCAACCGATGCAGCATACCCGGAAGGTTTCTACCTGAAAGGTTTTGCATGTAAAGTTCTGTAATCACAGTGTTAGTTTACCGTATTATTAAATAAAAAAACGGAGCGAAAAAACGCTCCGTTTTTTATCTTTGGCCATCTATTCTCGTAATTGATCGAGATTAGAAATCAGACTATTGGCAATATCGGCTGCAGAGGCACCATCAAAGTTAACCTCTAGCTGTTGTCCATCTTTGTTGATGGTCAACGTCGAGTTACCTCCACTTTCAGTCACTTCAACGGAAATGTCATCCACACTGCCGCGATAGTCACCCGAACCAAGATCATCAAGCAAGGCGGAGATATCCGTACCACTCATATCGTCAAATACATCGGTAAAATCAAGCTGATCCCCGTCACTGAAATCTGTCACGGTATCAGTTGCGGATTGCATTTCTGTCCATTTGAATACGTCATCACCTTCACCGCCAGTCAAGATATCATTACCTAAACCACCGATGATCAGGTCATTGCCTTCAGTACCAACCAGAATATCATCGCCATCTGTCCCCATAACCAGATTCAGATCCGAATTTAATGCCATGGTTTGATAACCAAGCGCCGTGACAGCGTCTACCGTGACGTTCTCGAAATCAACCGCTACCGTAGCTTCGTTACTTACCGCACCATCAGTGTCAATAGCTTGGTAGGTAAAGTCATCGTTCACGTCAGTAAAACTGGTGATTTCAGTTCCAACCAAGGTAAAGCCCGCTTTATCACTCGCGCTATCGGTTTCTGGAGTAAGTCGAATTTCATCAAAGCTGCCATTTGCTAACGCAACGGTAATAGAACCTTCGTGGTTGCTGGTATAAGTAATATCCGTTGAGTAAAACTGCTGAACATCAACAAGTGCACCATTTAGGAAGATGTATGCCGTTAACCATGCACCACCACTGTTGAAGCGGTCATTCAGACTGGCTAAGTTCAGTTTCGCTTCGTTAGCTGATAAATCCTCATCCAGTTCTAACGTAATATATTCACCAGTACTGATTTCATCACCCTGACCCGTTTCATTTGGCGAAACGACAACCAATCCGACCTGTTGATTCGCAAAATCGACTGAAATCTGAGCGTCGGAATCAAAGATGATGCTGTTGCCAATGGTGATGATCTGGCCTCCAGTGAACGTTAAGTTCGAGTTAGGAGGAGTGTAAGAACCAACCAAAATATCTTTCCCTTGATCTTCAAGAAGATCGGCTGAGTCAAAGCTCTGCTCCTCAAAGAAATCTTCAGTCAGACGATACTTAACCTCTGTGTTTTCAGGGAACTGTGTGGTTTCGTCTATAATGACTTCCTGTCCATTTCCATCCACATAATACAGTTCACCGTGTTCAGGAAGGCTAACGACCTGAATTAAAATATCATCATCATTTGCAGTAACTGCGTCATCTTCGAGATCTTCAACACGCTGTTCCCCAGACGTCGTTATTCCATCAAATTCAACATCCTGAACCGGGAAAATACCATTTTGAACATCGAGCGAAATGATGAAATCACGGGCTGTAGGTGGTGAGTTATCCACGATGGTCGCCAGACCAGTATCGCTGCCTTGCACTGCTCCCAAGCCAGTTACTGTAACGCTGAAATCTTCAGGGCCTTCGTACACACCGTCATCAATTGACTTGATGCGTAGATCAAATTCCGTCATACCTGCCGGCACCGTCACAATGCCGCTTACAGGTACACTTACCCAACCTGAACCGGTGTTGTACTCTAGAGTGCCAAGGTCACCTACTTCTGTTTCATCCAGATTCAGCGTTAACTGAACCTGGAGCGCTGCTTCTGAGGCATTACTCAATGACACGGTAAATGTAGCGAAATTACCTTCATCAATGGTACCCGCATCCGAGATAGACACAGTTGGTCGATCGTCATCCGTTTTAGTGCCATCATCCACAATGGTCGCCAAACCAGTATCGGTGCCCTGAACTGCGCCCAAACCCGTCACGGTCACGCTGAAGTCTTCCGGACCTTCATAAACTTCATCATCAATGGTCGCAATGCGCACATCAAATTCGGTAAGCATTGCTGGCACTGTTACGATGGCATCGACAGGCACAGCAACCCAACCTGCTCCGGTGTTATATTCTAGCGAGCCAAGATCATCCACTTCTGTTTCGTCTGGGTTTAAGGTCAACTGCACCTGGACTGTACCTTCCGAAGCATTACTCAATGACACGGTAAACGTCGCGATATCACCCTCATCTACGATACCCGCATCTGAGATAGATACGGTCGGGCGATCATCATCCGGGTCAGGACCAGGGCCGTTACCGCCGTCGTAAATAATGCCCAACGCAGTGTCAGTACCAAGTACTCCAGTTGCACCTTGCACTGCAACCGTGAAGGTTTCATCTCCTTCATACACATCGTCGTCCGTGGTTGGGACAAACAGTTTGAGATCGGTTTCACCTGCTGGGATAGTATACGTGCCATCACTGTTGGCGGTCACGACAGTTACTCCATCAGATAATGTCAGCTTAATAGCACCAATGTCGCCAGGCTCTGCCGTATTAGTTCCTCCTGTTGATGTGCTCAACCTTACCGTCACGTCAATATCGGCAGCCTCCGACAACCGGACGGTATACACAGCCTCAGTACCTTCATTCACGCCCACGCTATCTTCGACAATATAGACACTTGGACGGTCATCGTCTGGATCGGGACCAGGGCCGTTACCACCGTCGTAAATAATGCCCAGCGCACTGTCACTGCCTAGGACGCCCGTGTCACCTTGTACCGCCACAGTGAAGGTTTCATCCCCTTCGTAGACGCCATCATCTGTGGTTGGCACAGTGACTTTCAGCTCGTTCTCACCGGCGGGAATGGTATACGTACCGTCACTGTTGGCATTCACCACTGTCACACCATCAGCAAGGGTCACCACAAAGCTACCTATATCGTCCGCTTCCGCCGTGTTGCTGCCGTCGGTTGAGGTGTTCAACCTGACGGTCACATCGATATCGGCCGCCGCCGATAATCTAACGGTATACACAGCCTCAGTACCTTCATTCACGCCAACGCTATCTTCGACAATATAGACACTTGGACGGTCATCATCTGGATCGGGACCTGGACCACTGCCGTCATCCACAATCGTCGCCGTGCCCGTATCACTGCCTTGTACTGCGCCAATGCCCGTTACCGTAACACTGAAATCTTCCGGACCTTCGTATACCGCATCATCAATGGAAGCGATACGCACATCAAACTCAGTCTGCCCGGCAGGCACCGTCACCACGCCATCGTTTGGTACTGTGACCCAGCCACTTCCCGTGTTGTATTCCAAGGAGCCTAAGTCTCCGGCTTCGGTATCGCCTAAGTTGAGGCCGAGTTCAACTTGAACAGTTGACTCTGAGGCGTTCGATAAGGTGACTTTAAAGTTAGCCGTATCACCTTCATTAATGGTGCCAGCGTCGGTAATAGTCACACTTGGACGGTCATCATCCGGATCAGGCCCCGGGCCACTGCCGTCATCCACTATCGTTGCCGTCCCCGTATCACTGCCTTGTACTGCGCTAATGCCCGTTACCGTAACGCCGAAATCCTCTGGGCCTTCATAAACGGCGTCATCAATAGAAGCAATGCGCACATCAAATTCGGTCTGTCCGGCAGGCACCGTCACCACACCATCGTTTGGTACTATGACCCAGCCACTTCCCGTGTTGTATTCTAGGGTGCCCAAATCTCCAACTTCGGTATCGCCGAGATTAAGACCCAACTCCACCTGCGTTTCGGCTTCAGACGCATTCGATAACGTAACTTTGAAGTTAGCTGTTTCACCTTCATTAATAATGCCAGCATCGGTAATGGTTACATTCGGACGGTCATCGTCTGGATCAGGTCCTGGACCACTGCCGTCATCCACTATCGTCGCCGTACCCGTATCACTGCCTTGTACTGCGCCAATGCCAGTTACCGTCACACTGAAATCTTCTGGACCTTCGTACACCGCATCGTCAATAGAAGCAATGCGCACATCAAACTCAGTTTGCCCGGCAGGCACCGTCACCACACCGTCGTTTGGCACCGTAACCCAACCGGAGCCCGTGTTGTATTCTAAGGTGCCTAAGTCACCCGCTTCGGTATCGCCTAAGTTGAGGCCAAGTTCAACTTGAACAGTAGACTCTGAGGCATTCGATAAGGTGACTTTGAAGTTCGCAGTCTCACCCTCATTAATGGTGCCAGCGTCGGTAATAGCCACACTCGGACGGTCATCGTCTGGAGCGGGACCTGGGCCACTGCTGTCATCCACAATCGTTGCCGTACCTGTATCGCTGCCTTGCACCGCCCCTATGCCCGTCACCGTCACGCTGAAATCTTCTGGACCTTCGTACACCGCGTCATCAATGGAAGCGATACGCACATCAAATTCGGTCTGTCCGGCAGGCACCGTCACCACACCATCGTTTGGTACTGTGACCCAACCACTTCCCGTGTTGTATTCCAAGGTGCCTAAGTCGCCGGCTTCTGTATCACCTAGGTTGAGACTTAGTTCGACCTCAACATCTGTAGCTGATGGATTCGATAAAGACACTTTAAAGCTGGCTAACTCACCTTCATTAATCGTCCCTGCATCGCTCATCGTTACCGTTGGACGATCATCATCAGGGCTTAAACCAGGCCCACTACCATCATCAACAATGGTTGCAATCCCAGTTGCAGGTGTACTTTGTTCTTCTGTGTTGCCAGAAAGCGTAAATGTTTCTGGACCTTCGAATATAGAGTCATTTATAGAATCGAGAGAAACCGTAAAACCATTTTCACCTAACGGGACCGACACAGTAAAAATACCGTTGTCATCGACTGAGATTTCTTCTGTTGTGCCATCGGAAAATGTTATGAGAACACTCTCGTTGACGTAGTCACTTCCGCTCTCGTCAGTAGATCCACCAGTTGCAGTCTGATCGAACAGCGAAAAAGTGATATTGATATTGTCTTCTGTTGGTTGGTTAAGTGTGACGTCGAAGGAAACCAGATCGCCCTCATTGACAGTTGGGCTAGAAATCTCTTGAACAATTACTGTTGCAGGAACTGATATTGCTGTTGGTTCTGGTGGTTGTATTTGGAAAATATCGAGTAGCGTCTCTACCTGAGTACTTGAAAATCCTGTTCCGTCAGTTCCCACTGTCTCAAAATTGGTACTGGCGAGTAATTCAGCACCTGTGCGATCTATAGCCCCCGTATTTTGTGGGCTAGACCCGTTTCCTTCACCTGCAGCAGGATCAAACTCTTCACCCAGCTCAGTCGGGTCTTCCCCACTAGCAATTGCTTCAATTAACGCTGTGATATCATCAGTTACGTTTATCGAACTTCCTTGTGGTGTCACCTGCTCGATCACAAGCTCAGAAGTATCTGATACCTCATCAATTATTAACTCTCCTGGTTGAGGTAGTTGTCCCTCTTCTAGGGTCCTAATTTCCCCATCCAGCCCGATAACCACGATGTTGCCCATCAATGAGCTCAAAGTTACTCGATCCATATCTACCTCGCCCCACTTCAAACCAAGTCAAAAGTTTGTCACCCCTACATTTACGTCTATAGTTTAGTCAAAATCATCATATTTTCGTTGTATGTGTAGCTTGTAGGACGTTTGATAACTCTAGGGGCAGAGTTACAAAAAAGCGCAGAGTGACACAGGCCGTGAAACGCTATGATATTAAGAATTCAAGCTTTTCTCCGAGCTAAACTTGCTATGTTGCTAAGCAACATTCGACATATGTGCTAAGGTTTTAAAAGGCGAAATCTTGGGTTTTTGAAACAAAAGCTTTGTTTTAACAGTAGGTTGATAAATCCCTTACTCAAGCACTGTTATTTATGATGTTTCGTCTCAGTTATGAGATGAAATAGCAAAAAGCAACACGAATTTTTAGGAGAAATACCGTGAAATGGAACCGACTAAATATTGCTTGCTGCTGTAGTTTAATAGTGTCTTTACCCGTTTTCGGTCAAACTTTAGAGCAAGCCGTGGCATTGACGTTAAAAAACAATCCTGACATTAAGAGCGCATTTAACGAGTTCACCAGTCGAAAATACGTAAATGAAGCCTCTTCGGGCGCCTACTTACCTTCTATTGATTTAGATGCGGGCATTGGTTACGAGGGATTAGACCCTTCTGACGAGGTGGGACGTGGGGATACAGATTACACTCGAAAGGAAGCTTCGGTAACACTAACTCAGCTCATATGGGATGGCAGTGCAACCTTAAATGATATCGATCGTACCGCAGCCGATGCAGAGTCAGTTAGATTTCAACTTTTGGCCGATGCATCAGATAAAGCGCTTGAAGTCACCAAAGTGTATTTAGACGCAGTAAAAGCTTACGAAATACTCAAGCTTTCTGAAAATAACTTGGCGGTTCACAAAGATATTTACGAAGACATTAAAAAACGAGTCAACTCAGGTATCGGCTCTACCGCTGACTTAACACAGGTAGAAGCACGTTTGGCAAAAGCGCACGGTAATTTGGCAGCTGCTCAAAATAATTTGTACGACTCTCACACTATGTTCACTCGTTTAGTGGGTCAAACCCCGCAAGGGTTGATCTTTCCAAGAGCGGATCAGAATTTCATTCCATACACCATTGATGAAGCGGTAGGTTTGGCATTTGAACTACACCCTGTCATTCAAGTCGCGCTCGCAGACGTAGACTCTGCTAAGTTTCAATACAAACAATCTAAAGGTGTTAATTACCCAACCATTTCCATTGAAGCTTCACAAACATGGCGTGACGACGCTGATGGCTTAAAAGGCCGCAGTGATGAGACACTTGCCATGCTACGTCTACGCTACAACCTATTTAATGGCGGCAGTGACGCTGCAAACTCAGAAAACTTCGCCTATCAGTTAAATAAAGCGAAAGACTTACGTGAAGGTGCTTATCGCAATGTTGAAGAAGGGTTAAGGCTTTCATGGAGCGCGCTGGATTTGACCCTACAGCAAAAAGAGTTCCTGTCAGATCATGTAGACTCGGCATCTGAAACCGTTATTGCGTATGAAAAACAATATCGCATTGGTAAGCGAACGCTGCTTGATCTATTGAATACTGAAAACGAACTCTTTGAGGCACGTAAAGACTACTTAGATTCTAAATACGCAGAGCAGTACGCCAAATATCGAGTGATGAACGCAACAGGTCAACTGTTGAGTGCATTAAGGGTTGAAATGCCTAAAGAATGGCTAGAAGAAGTGGAGTATTAATTATGAAATACATAACTCTTATTGCACTCTCATTGATGATTTCGGCATGCAGTTCATCCGATAAAGGCGATGAATATGATTATATTGATACGCCAATTGCCGATCAGTGGGCAGATCATCTTGATGATGATTCTGATGGAGTCATTAATGAGCGCGATTTATGTCCGGGTACTCCTTTAGGTTCCGAGATTGATAACGATGGCTGCGGTTCGTATGTCGACTCCTCGCAAGAAATGCAAATTCGAGTTCTGTTCGCGAATGATTCCGATGTGATCAATCCTATCTTTACGGAGCAAATTCGAGAACTATCCGACTTCTTGAAGGAGTATCCAAATACATCGATAGAGATTCAGGGCTATGCCAGTCGTACTGGTACTGCAGAACACAATCTTGACTTATCTAAACGCCGCGCTGAGAACGTTAGAAAAGAACTCATGATGAATGGTATTAGTGGAGATAGAGTCACCATTGTCGGCTATGGAGACACGGTACTTGCAACACAAGGCACCGACCAAGTGAGTCATGCGTTGAACCGTCGAGTCACCGCAACGGTGATTGGCCACAAAGGTGAGGTGAAGAAAGAGTGGACCGTTTTCACGACACTTCCTAAGAGCTAACATCGCGATGAACTGAGTTTAAAAGTAAAAGGTCTAGCAAAATGCTAGACCTTTTTTGATTTTCAATTTCACCTGTGGCTAGACATGCTACATGTCTTTGTATTGCGCTTCTAAACTTGCAATCAGACTTTGAGTCACATCATCGACACTTGCACCATCAAAATGGATGTCCAATGTCGAGCCACCTTTCGTAATACTCAAGTTCGCTTCCGAGCCGCCATCTGGTGCCACTTCTACGTGATACTCTCCGACATCACCAGTATGATCACCGGACTGAAGATCAGTAAGAAGCTCTCCAATTTCATCTTTAGATAAGTCATCAAACAGATCGGAGAAGTCTAACGTATCCTCATCTTTGTTGAAATCAGTAATGGTATCAACCTCGTTGGTCACTTCACTCCACTTAAAGATGTCAGAGCCCTCATCTCCCGTTAAGATATCATTACCTAAACCACCAATCAGAATGTCATCACCTTCACCGCCAACGAGTATGTCGTTACCACCCTGACCAAACAGTAAATCGTTGCCGGCACCACCAGACAAGTTATCCGACTTATCACCTTGGTGAGATTGGTTGAATTCCTCTAAGTTATTTTTAACGTATTCATGAATGTCTTCACCATCAATGGTAGAAACATCTTGACCCGTTTGCTGTGCCACATGTGATTGAATTGCACTCAAACCTTGCTCATTACCGCCAAATTCAATTAAATCACCCAGCAAGATATCGTCACCTTCTCCACCCTGAATAGTGTCTGAGCCTTGCTTCAGGGGCACATCTTGACCCAATATCGTTTCAGCAAGTTTAGTAACATCGATATCTGACTCTACCACACCATCAGTGTCATACTGCTTAAGTGTCTGTTCATCAACACCACTACCAAGACCTATCGACTCTACTGAAGACAATGCTGCTAACACTTGATACATATGTTGAGCTTGTGTTGAGCTGCCACCTTCATCGTAGTAACGGATAGAACCATTATATCTGTCGATATCACCAAGGGTTCTGCCTGTTAGCGGTGAATATACTTGACCGTAACTATCTATAATGACGTCACCTTTGTAGGTAACCGTCTGTCCGTATGAATAACTACTGTTACTAACTATATCTTGCAGGGTAACAAGCTTGCCAGAATCATCGACATCCAAAATCACTTTCGAGAATTCATTCGACGCTAAATGATAGAGATTCGTTGCTCTATTTGGTTGACCATCAGTAACAAAGTACGTGATATTTTGGCCATTAGGGTTAGGTTGACTGCTAAACCATTCAACAGCTGACTGTAAACCCGCCTCATAGTTTGTGCCGCCGTCACCCTCATCACCTATAGCACTATTCAGTTCTTTTACAAACTCATCTCTTGCTGTTGGAGAACTCAAGTCAACGGAAATAACTGCTGACGCACTTGAAGCAAACTCACTGAGGTGAATATTCACTGTTCCAGGCTTCTCACCCTGATTTGCAGCGCTTAACAGTTCATCAAACACATCTAGCACTTCTTGCTTCGCAGTTCCTACCCAATTACCCATGCTCCCCGAAGTATCCAAAACAAAGGCGATGTTGTAGTCCTGACCGGCAATGATCTCCAACCCTTGGACATCGCCAACAATAATATCGTGATCGTCACTGCCCGTTATCTGATCGTTCCCATGTGAACCCGAATCTAGAACATAGTCACGAGCTGTAAGCGCAACAGACTCTGTTGTTGAAGCAGCATCATTATTTGCTTCTTCAACCGACGTCGCGGTAACGCTTAGTGGGAACTCTAGACTACCTTTATAATCAAACGGCACTCTGATATCTAAAGAGACCTTACCGTTAGCATCCAGGGTGACAAGGTAATTACCGTTTGCGTCCTGATTAACGGCATGTCCATCGATATACAGCTCTACACCATCCGGCAAACCTTCCACAAAAACAGTTTGCGCCAAGCTTTCACTTCCATCGACATCAACCAAATCAACGTTAATATCAACGGGAATCCAACGCTCTTGAAGCACTTCATAGGTGCCGTCGGGCTTCAATTCAACGACTTTGTCAGCAAAAACAATTCGTTCAATTTCATATAAGTGATCACCACGATCATCACTACCTGTGTGGTCGTTTACCGAATCGATAGAACGATTATCTAGCAAAATCCAATATGGGACTTGACCTCCATGATCGTCTTTGAAGGTCATTTTGTAGTCACTGAAGTTTCCAGTTAAGTAAACCGTATCTTGGCCATCATAATCTGTAATAGTGGACGCATCATCACCATAGAAAGAATCGTTATTACCACCGCCAATAAATACGTCATCACCGCCGCCACCATAGAAGGTGTCATTGTAATCAGTCCCAACGAATAAGCTATCGGTATCACTTCTGTCGTTGTTGTCTCCTAGCATCACTCCGGCGTATGAGTGATTTTTTTGCACGACATCATCCAAACCAAGATCAGCAGCGACGAGTTCATTCTCTGTAGGCGTTTTATCTATCGCAGAAGTGGCTAAGTTGTGATTAGGATCAACAGCATCTCTTTTTACTAACTCTCCAACATTAATCGTGATCGCAGGGGCATCTGCAACTGCGACAACGTTGATATCAAGCGTATTTGTTGCGCCAGTATTTGTGGTGTAATTAATTAATGGAACATCACCTGACCAGTGCTCGGTAGGTTCAAATACGTAACTACCATCTTGGTTTACTAATAAAGTGCCACTGGTCAAAGATACGTTTTCACCTACCGCATAGTCAGTGCCATTAATAGTAATGTGATCAACCATCAGAAGGTTGTCGTCATCAGAGTCATTACGCAATACGTTACCCTGTAGCGAACTATCTTCGTTGGTCTTCCCAATATCACTTTCCGTTTCCGTCGGTAAGTTCTCATGTACTACAACATTGATCGCCAAGTTAGATTCTGCTGAATCACCATTCGCGCGTTCTGTACTCGTTGCCTTCAAATTGATTATGAAGTCATCATGGGAGCCTGCTGGTGGAGTCACAGTAAGTGTATCTAATGCCCAACTTGTCACGTCCAGTTCTTCATCAATGGTTGCTACAGTAATAGAACTGTTTCCATCTGAAAGGATCGCACCTACAGGTAAGCCAGTTAGCGTGACTTTAAGTGATTCAGAGCCATCTGTATCGTTTAAGCTTGCTTTAATTTCAGAGAGCGGTATCGCTGTATCTTGTAACCCTTCGTTCAGCTGATATGTTTCGTAAAACGCAACACCATTAACTTCTTGTAGTTCAGACGTTCTGATATCAGTTGCTTCTAGTGCACTTTCATCACTAACTACGTAAAGACTACTATTGCTCAGATTGACAGGCGCTTGTCCATTAATGGATACATCCACATTAAAGTTACCCGGACCACTTTGGTTATGGTGATAGATTTCAATTGGATAAAAGCCAGATACCGAAGGAGTAAAGCTAGCACCCTTAATATCACCACTGTCGCTACCCCAACGAGCTTGATCAAGTAACGTACCACCCAACTTGATAGCAAGGCTATCATCGGCTTGACCGACAAAGTCGTAACTCGAGCCAGCTTCGAGATAAACAAGAGATGTGACTAGAACGGCCTCATTTGCCAAGGTTGCATGAGTCCCTAAATCTTCCACATTTGCCCAACTCAATCGAGTACCATCGGCTTCATCAAGAGCGTTGATCGCTGAGATTAGAGTCTCTCCATTGACCCCCATACCATCACTAGAACCAACTTGAACATTACTCCATGTCGTAACGTTAAACTCTTGTTGGGGTAATGAGTTCTCGTGCGTCACTGCGATTAAGTTCGGTTTATCAGCGATAGGGTTTACGTCTATTGTTAGTGTTGACTCTTGACCGGTACTCTGTCCATCTGTTGGTTTAAAGCCAATTTGAGCGTAACTAGACTCCTGGTCTCCGACTTGATTTCCGCCGAAACTGTCACTGCCAGACTCATTTAATTCAGGTACAAAACGAACACTGTTTTCATCAAAGAGCGATTTATCAAGCACTTGACCGATTTGGACAGACTGCCAATCGCCTTGCGAATCTTTATACTCTAATGACCCATCGCTAGGAAGCGTTGTGATTTGGACGGAGAGCTCTGATACGTTAGAGTCCACATCGCTAATACCGAATGATGACCAATCAAGCATCACTTGGATATCTTCACTCATCTCAACCGCGGAAGGCGAAGATTCAGGTGCATCATTCACATTTACCAGAGAAACATTGACCTCGGCAGTATCAATCCCGCCAGTTCCATCGATAACCTCAACCTGAAGCGTATAATCGCCCAAGTCAACATCATCGATTGTCTTGTTCAATGAAATCTCTCCGCTTGTCGGGTCGATATCAAAAATACCATTAGTGGTCGAGCCATCTGCAAAGCGGTATACAAGCACATCATTATCGTGATCTTCAGCAACGACCGTACCAATAACGGACCCACTCACCGTGTTTTCGTTAACTGACCCGAAGTCGTAAACATCATCATTTGGTTTGTCACCAGCACTATCGCCGCCAGAAATAAACTCTGGAGCGTGCTGAGCATCTATAATAGAGACTGTTGCTTCATTCGAGTCACTTGCAAGCGTCGAATCTGCACCAACCGTATCAATTAGAGTCACAGTTAGGTTTTCAAGATCTTCGTAAATACCATCATCGAGAGTTTTTATATCAATCAGCGCCGACGTTTTACCCGCTGGAATCGTGACTGTGTACGTACTTGGAGCAATATAATCTTTGTCATCAACATTCCCGCCGATTGTGAATGTTACCAGTACATCTTCATCTGCTTTTTGGTCAATGTTGACGATAAATTTTGCATCACTACCTTCATCAACTGAGGATTGATCTGAGCTAATAGTCACTTTCGGTGCACTTTGGGCATCAACGATCACAACACTTGCGCTGTTATTTGAAGCAATGCTCGCATCAGCGCCATCCACCTCTTTAATGGTTACTGTGAAAGATTCTGCGCCCTCATAAATACCATCGGTGAGCGTCAGTAAGTCAAGAGCAGCTGAAGATTGACCCGCAGGAACTTCAACACTAAGAACGCCAACAAAATCTTTTCCATCTTGGGCCACGCCACTATATTCGACATGAACCGTAACGCTCTCATCTGCAACTTTATCAAGTGTCAGCGTAAAGCCTGCCGTTTCACCTTCATTTACGCTGTTTTGATCGGCACTAATACTAACTAAAGGTGCAGGATCAGAATCCACAATATTTGCGTTACCAGTTGCAATACCATTACTGGTGACACTACCGATTTCCGTAACCGTCAGACCAAAGCTCTCATCACCTTCATGGACATTATCTAGTTTGGTCGAGACTGCGACTTTAATTTCAGCGACACCTGGAGGTATAGTAACGTCTCCATTAGGCGCTATATCTAATGTTTGAGTTTGACCATGAGTATCCACATAGGTCACTACCATAGTGCCTAGATCAACATCTTCCGCAGTATAGCTATCATTTGTTGTTGACTTCAGATTGACGACAACGGCCTCTTGAACAGGGTTAGAGAGTAAAACGGTAAATATTGCGTCAGTTCCTTCAATGACATCGCCGGCATCTACTACGCTAAGTTCTGAACTATCATTATCAAGAACTGTTGCCGTCCCCGTTTCACCGCCGAGCTCAAGAACGATCGTTTCGCTGCTTTCCACAACCAAGTCATCAGTAGTCGGAATCGATATTTCGAAGCTACTTATACCTGCAGGAACAATCAAGTAACCACCTAAGAAAACAACACCATTTGTGTAGGTTGCATTTGATAGATTTAAGTCATTCTTATCAACTGAAGAACCTTGAGCAAGCATATCAACTTGGTACTTAACAGCAGTACTGGTGACTTCATCTAGAACAACCGAAAACGTGACATTGTCACCCTCAGTCACGCTATCACCGACCACAGACAGACTTGGCCCATTTTCAGCAACATTACCATCTAGCATTTCATTAACGATATTGACTGTAGATGGATCGCTAACGCCAATTTCAGAGTCGACGGCCACATATCCAAAGCTGTCCTCTGCAGGAACACCTTCTACATAACGTAACTCCCAGTTACCTTCATTTTTCGTAGAAAAATCTAACTGAGTAATGACCGAACCTTCAGGAAGAGCTAGATCTTTCCCATAACCAACGCTTGTTTCTTGGAATAGCATGAAGTTGCCTTCAGGCTTCAAAAACTCGAACGTTTGAGTCTGTTGGACATTATTTGAATCTAAGTATGTAACCGTAATAAGCGCTGCGTTGTCATCACCGTAATCAAACAATCCACCTAGTCCATCTAGTCCAAGGTTTACGCTGCCCACAGGGTTATTAGACAAATCGATCGTAATCGTTTCACCCTTCTCAATACCCTGCCCATCATTGTCAGCGATACCATTGCCGATATGTGACACCTGGCGGTTGTACTGTGCAAGCTCACCGCTATCAGAAGAAATGGTGATAGAGGCTCCATTTGCTAAATGCTCAGTACGTGAATTTGATGGACCACCATCCTCACTTAATCCCCAGTTATTGAAATCTGTTGTAGATTCCGAGCCATTAGGCGTATTTGGACGATCTTTGATACCTAATAAGAAGCCAACATTATCAGCTTCATAGTAAAGACTGTCTTTGTCATAAAGCGTATCGCTTACTTCTTTAATTTCGTGCAACTCACCATCACTATCTTTAAAGAACAACGTACCTGAGGTTGGCAGTTCAGTAATTCGGACATGTAGATCGTTGTCTTTTAAGTCGTCTTCAACATCCGCGATATGATCTTGAGAGTCACCGCTACCCAGAGGTTTCGTATCGGTATCAAACACAACGTGCGTAAGCTGATCATCGGCCACATGCGTAAAGTCTTCACTGTCAGGTTTGTCGTTTACTGGCGTGACATCAACTTTAACAATGGTGGATTCACTGACACCACCGGAGGTGACGATATAGGTGAAAGTATCTTCACCATGATAGTTGTCGTTTGGCGCGTAAGTTACGCTACCGTCAGGATTGACCGAGACCGTGCCGTTAGCTGGGCCTTTATTGGTATCAAGCGACACTACTTTATCGTCGCCGTCAAACGTGTCGTTACCTAAGACGTTAATGATGGTTGGCGTGTCTTCCACGACCGTCGCGCTGTCTGCCACGATGTCCGCCACAGGCGCTACCGTGAAGTCCACCGTTTGACTGACGCTTTCACCGCTTGGGTCTTTAGCTGTGAACGTAATTGTCTCTTTGCCATTCCAATCCGCAGTCGGAGTGATGGTGGCAACGCCATTCACAATAGAAATTTGGATGTTGTTATTGCCAGAGACTGAGAATTCTAGCGAGGAATCAGTATCTTTGAATACTTCATTCAAGTCGAGCGTGTATGCATCGAAATCTTCCGATAACACTTGATCTGTAATGACATTATCAACTGTTGGCGCATCGTTAACACGATTCACAACCAAGCTATCACTGTCGCTAGCCGTTGGATTAACACCATCCGACACTGACGCGCTGATAGTCAGGTCTCTAAGGTCGAGTTCATCGTTGTTAACCGCGTCAACACCCTCTTGAGTTAGCTTGACTTCATTGCCAACCAACACGAAGTAGCCGTTTGAGTTGTTTTCTAGAGAAATGGTTAATTGGTCTTCTGGCGTATCAGTATCACGAACCGTTAAGGTTGCGACTACCGTATCAGTGCTCACTGCGTCTTCAGTGATGCTTTCTACGGCATCAACCTTGATAGTTGGCGCATCGTTCACTGGATTAACGGTAACGGTCACCTTCGCTTCATCGGTCAATTGACCGTCCGTTACGATATAGGTGATTTCAGCGTCACCATTGAAGTTTTCTGCCGGTGTGAAGACGAGTTTTCCATCCACCACTTCAACCGCACCCTGCTCTTTAGGTACAGAGGCTGATTCAATACTCAGCTTATCGCCATCCACATCATTGTCGTTTGTCAGAACATCGATAGTAACTGCGGTGTCTTCTTGTGTCGTAGCGATGTCATCTTTCGCCACAGGCGCATCGTTGACCGGTGTCACATCGACGTTCACCGTAGTGGACTCACTGACACCCCCAGACGTAACGATGTAGGTGAAGCTGTCTAAACCGTAGTAGTTGTCGTTCGGCGTGTAAGTCACGCTGCCGTCAGGGTTGACCGAGACCGTGCCGTTGGCTGGACCGTTGTTGGTATCCAGCGACACCACTTTGTCGTCGCCTTCGAACGTGTCGTTACCTAAAACTTTAATGATGGTTGGCGTGTCTTCCACAACCGTCGCTTTATCAGCCTCAATGTCCGCCACAGGCGCTACTGTGAAGTTCACCGTTTGGCTGACGCTTTCACCGCTTGGATCGGTGGCAGTAAAGGTTAGGATTTCTGAGCCGTTCCAGTCTGCCGTTGGAGTGAACGTAGCAATGCCATTGACGATCGCCACTTGGATGTTGCTGTTGCCAGAGACGCTAAACGTTAACTCGCCATCAACGTTATCCACATCGCTGAAAGCGGTATTTAGATCGATGGTGTATGGCGTAAAGTCTTCCGCCAAAGTTTGGTCTGCGATGTTGCTTTCAACTACAGGCGTGTCGTTCACCGCATTTACTGTAACGGTCACCTTCGCTTCGTCGGTCAATTCACCGTCCGTAACGATGTAGGTGATTTCAGCGTCGCCATTGAAGTTCTCGGCCGGAGTGAAAACAAGTTTGCCATTCACCACTTCAACCGTACCCTGCTCTTTAGGTACAGAGGCTGATTCAATACTCAGCTTATCGCCATCCACATCATTGTCGTTTGTCAGAACATCAATAGTAACTGCGGTGTCTTCTTGTGTCGTAGCGATGTCATCTTTCGCCACAGGCGCATCGTTGACCGGTGTCACATCGACGTTCACCGTGGTGGACTCACTGACGCCCCCAGATGTGACGATGTAGGTGAAACTGTCTGTACCGTGGTAGTTGTCGTTTGGCGTGTAGGTTACGCTGCCATCCGGGTTGACCGAGACCGTGCCGTTAGCTGGACCGTTATTGGTATCCAGCGACACCACTTTATCGTCGCCTTCAAACGTATCGTTATCTAAGACCTTGATGATGGTTGGCGTGTCTTCCACAACCGTCGCTTTATCAGCCTCAATGTCCGCCACAGGCGCTACTGTGAAGTTCACCGCTTGGCTGACGCTTTCACCGCTTGGATCGGTGGCAGTAAAGGTCAACGCTTCAGAGCCGTTCCAGTCCGCAGTTGGAGTGAACGTAGCAATCCCATTGACGATCGCCACTTGAATGTTGCTATTGCCAGAGACGCTAAAGCTCAGCTCGCCATCCACGTTATCCACATCACTGAAGGCAGTATTTAGATCGATGCTGTATGGCGTAAAGTCTTCCGCCAAGGTTTGGTCTGCGAGGCTGCTTTCAGCCACAGGCGTGTCGTTTACGGCATTCACGGTGACGTTGACCGTCGCTTGGTCAGTCAGTGCACCATCGGTGACGGTGTAAGTAATTTCGGCGTCACCATTGAAGTTCTCGGCCGGTGTGAAGACCAACTTGCCGTCAACAATTTCAACTGTACCTTGGTCACTCGGCACAGATGCCGAGTCAATCGACAGCTTATCGCCATCAATATCGGTGTCGTTTGGCAGAACATCAATCGTGACAGCGGTATCTTCTTGTGTTGTTGCCGCGTCATCTTTTGCCACTGGCGCATCGTTCACTGGTGTGACATCGACGTTCACCGTGGTGGACTCCGATACCCCACCGGACGTAACGATGTAGGTGAAGCTGTCTGTACCGTGGTAGTTGTCGTTTGGCGTGTAGGTTACGCTGCCATCAGGGTTGACGGAGACTGTACCGTTAGCTGGGCCTTTACTGGTATCAAGCGACACCACTTTATCGTCGCCGTCAAACGTGTCGTTACCTAAGACGTTAATGATGGTTGGCGTGTCTTCCACAACCGTCGCTTTGTCTGCCACGATGTCCGCCACAGGCGCTACCGTGAAGTTCACCGTTTGACTGACGCTCTCGCCGTTTGGATCGGTGGCGGTAAAGGTCAGTGTTTCTGAGCCGTTCCAGTCCGCAGTTGGAGTGATCGTGGCAATACCATTGACTATCGCTACTTGAATGTTGCTGTTGCCAGATACGCTAAACGTTAACTCGCCATCGGCATTATCCACATCGCTGAAGGCCGCATTCAGATCGATCGTGTATGGCGTGAAATCTTCCGCCAAGGTTTGGTCTGCAATGCTACTCTCAACCACTGGCGTATCGTTCACGGCATTCACCGTAACTTTGACCGTCGCTTCGTCAGTCAGCGCACCATCGGTGACGGTGTAAGTGATCTCAGCGTCGCCATTGAAGTTCTCGGCTGGCGTGAACACCAGTTTACCGTCAATAATCTCGACTTGACCTTGGTCACTCGGCACAGACGCCGATTCGATGCTTAACGCATCGCCATCGATGTCAGTGTCGTTTGGCAACACATCAATCGTTACTGAGGTATCTTCCTCTGTAATTGTTGCGTCATTAAGGGCAATAGGCGCATCGTTAACTGAGTTTACTGTTACCGAGACTTGAGCTTCATCCTCTAGCTCACCATCTGAGATAGTGTAGCTAATAGTTGCATTACCATTGAAGTTTTCAGCCGGAGTGAAAACAAGCTTACCATCGACAATCTCAACGATACCTTGCTCTTCTGATACAGAAGCAGAAGTAATGGATAAATCGTCACCTTCAATATCACTGTCATTAGCGAGCACATCAATTACAACCTGGGAATCTTCGTCAGTTTGAATCGCATCGTTAGTCGCTATTGGCGCGTCATTAACAGGCTTAATATCTAAATTAGCAGTGCCATTAATAACACCCCCATCGTCATCAATGATGTCATAGGAGAATGACACTTCAGTATCATCATCAGCTTCTGGGATATAAGTCCAAGATCCATCGTTGTTATCAATTAAAGTACCATTCCCACTCTCAATAGTGACGTTTGTAACGATAAGAGTATCAGCATCGTCAATATCGACATTCGATAGTAATTCTTCGGTAGTTATCGTGATGGGATCGCTATCTTCTTCGATAGCGCTTAATGTCACTGGAGAATTAGTAAGTGGTTTATTTGAGCCATCTCCACTGGTTTCTATATTTGTTGCGAAAAAGTCATTTAAGGTCAACGCTTGTGTTTCAGATAAACCGAGGGATTCCAAGCCAATAGTTTCAAAATTTGTTGAGGCCAGTACTTCAGTGCCATCCCGTGCAATCGTGGCACTATTTTGTAAACTTGAACCACTGTTTTCACCCGCAGCTGGCGCGAGTTCTTCATCAACTATAGAAGGGTCTTGACCTTGCTCAATAGCACCAATAATTCGTGCCACATCATCAGAAATATCTTTTGAGCCTTGCTCTTCAGTTAGTTGAATTTTCAAATTTAGAGGTGCAGCATCTGTCGTTGCCACTACCACTTCACCTGGTAGGGGCTGTTGTCCTTCTGTTAGGACTCTCAGCTCCCCATCTAAACCTATTACGACGACTTGATTACCGAGTGACACTAACGCTGTACGATCCATATAAACCTTAACCCTAAATAACTGTCAAGTTTTTGACTAACAATACTAATTTGCTATATATTGCCTGATTATATAGTGCAATAACAGCAATTTGATGCTCAATTAAGTAATTATGTGTCATACATCAATAGGAATCTATGCGCATATTTATCTTGTTTTAATAAAAGCCACTCAACTCTTGTTAAACATCAATTTCACTTTAAAATCGGGATCCTTATTCAAAATTTAGACCCACCAAATGAATTGATTTATCAAGAATGAAACAAATGAACAATGAATCAACAGGTTACTTCATCGTGTATTAATGTTATTGTGCGCTAAATTATTGACGCCCTTATAGGTATCCCACTTATAAGCCCTCTCACCTCGAGAAATTTTATTATTATCTAGGAGAATCACAGTGAAGTGGACTCGTGCCAACGCCTTTTGCATTGGTGTGTTCGCAGCTAGTCATGCTTTTGGGCAAACACTAGAGCAAGCGGTTGAAAACACATTAAAAACCAATCCTGACATCAAAAGTGCGTTCAATGAATTCGTTAGCAAGCAGTATGTGAATGAAGCATCTGGCGGTGCTTACCTCCCATCCGTAGATTTAGACGCCGGTATCGGTTATGAAGGCATTAACCCAGCAGAAGCAGGGCGAGACTCAACGGATCTGACAAGAAAAGAAGCGACCGTGACACTAACCCAGTTGATATGGGACGGTTCTGCGACACTTAACGATATGGATCGAACAGCAGCTGACGCAGAATCAGTTCGTTATCAACTGCTCGCTGACGCTCAAGACACGGCACTCGAAGTGGCAAAGGTTTACTTAGATTCAGTAAAAGCTTATGAAATTCTTACACTTTCAGAAAACAACTTGAAGGTTCATAAGAAGATCTACGAAGACATTAAAAAGCGAGTTAACTCAGGACTTGGGTCTACCGCTGACCTAACTCAAGTAGAAGCTCGTTTAGCAAAAGCTCACGGTAACTTGGTGGCGGCTCAGAACAACTTATATGACAGCCACACCACATTTACACGCCTTGTCGGACAGTCCCCACAAGGATTGATTTTTCCGCGAGCGGACCAGAACTTTATTCCCTACACCATAGATGAAGCTATTGACTTGGCATTTGAATCGCATCCAGTAATCAAAGTTTCGATGGCAGATGTAGACTCAGCTAAGTTCCAATATAAGCAATCTAAGGGAACTTACTATCCAACGATATCTGTAGAAGCGGCTCAAACGTGGCGTGATGATGCAAGCGGTATCGAAGGAAGCAGTGATGAAACGACAGCGATGCTGCGTATGCGTTACAACCTCTTTAATGGTGGTAGTGATGTCGCCAATGCTGAAAACTTTGCCTATCAACTAAACAAAGCCAAAGATTTACGAGAACGCGCATACCGCAGCGTTGAAGAAGGGCTTCGTCTATCATGGAGCGCGCTAGATTTAACGCTTCAGCAAAAAGAGTTTCTGGCGGATCACGTAGATTCGGCATCTGAAACTGTTATCGCCTACGAGAAACAGTATCGCATCGGTAAACGAACCCTTCTGGATTTGTTAAATACTGAGAACGAGTTATTTGAAGCGAGAAAAAACTACTTGGATGCTCGATATTCAGAGCAATACGCGAAATACCGTGTAATGAATGCGACCGGCCAATTGTTAAATGCCTTGCGAGTCGATGTGCCTACGGAATGGAATGAAAAGGTGGAGTACTAATCATGAAACCAATGAAAATTCTATTTGCATTAAGCCTTCTCGCTGTTACTCAACAGGTTGTTGCTGAAGACGAGTATGACTATCGACCTGTACCAAGTGCAGAGCAAATCGCTGACCTTCACGATGAAGATAACGATGGCGTCATCAACGCTCGAGATATGTGCCCTGGAACACCGGAAGGCTCAGAAGTCGACAATGACGGTTGCGGCGAATACATTAAAGCATCAGATAACATGCAAGTAAGAATACTTTTTGCCAATGATTCTGATGAAATCAATCCCGTGTTCAGAAGACAAGTACGTGAACTGTCCGATTTTTTAAAAGAATACCCTACTACGTCGATCGAACTGCACGGCTACGCGAGTAAAGTTGGTGGCTCTCAACACAACCAAGATCTATCAGAGAGACGAGCACGCAATGTCCGTGAGGCGCTATTGAGCTACAACATCGAACCGAGCAGAGTTCGTATTGTTGGCTTTGGAGATACTCACCTAGCGCAACAAGGTACCGATGAAGTCAGCCACGCTTTAAACCGCCGAGTAACTGCTTCTGTCGTTGGTTATAAAGGCGAGATTAAAAAAGAGTGGACAATATTCACTACCCTCCCTGAAAGGTAAAAATATCTGTATTAATGTTTGTTCAAACAAGCATTAATAAACCTAGAACGACATAAGAAAAGGAGCTTCGGCTCCTTTATTTTTACTCATTGCAATAACCGTATTATGCTTTAGGAATCGGCACTTTAGTGTTACCCTAGCGGCGTCATAACAACGAGAGTTTTGAAATGAGCAAACTTACATCAGATATCCAAGCAAACCTTGACCTTTTTGTTGCAGAAACAAAAGAAAACCAACTGGTTTGGGGTTTACGCAATGAAGAAGGCTGGCTATCTTGCGATTCAACTGAATTCGAAAACAGTGAAGTCATGCCTTTCTGGTCTTCGAAAGAAGATGCAGAAGCGCACAATGTTGAAGAATGGGCTGACTTCACTGTACTAGAAATCCCACTAGATATCTTTGTTGAAGATTGGCTTTTAACTCTTGCAGAAGATGGTGTTCTTGTTGGTACTAACTGGAACGATCAGCTAGAAGGCAAAGAAATGGAGCCTCAAGATCTAGCTAAGCTTTACATTGCGTAACGACTTCTAGACCTCAACTTTATGTTGGGGTCTTTCTTTTGATGCTCTTTTTTTGATATATCGACCAAGTGCATAGTTTTCCTATTCTTTTTCTTCGTACACCCAACTCAATCACAACGCTGATCAATTAATAGCGCTATGATTCTCCAATTCCAAAGCAACAAAAGAACATAAGGCACGTTTAAATATGCGCACGCTCTATCCTTTGCTTGCGTCACTCTTACTCGCCCCGGTATATGCTAGTGACACTCAAGATATTGAGCCAGAACAAAATATCACGCAGTGGCACGCCGTTTATCAAACCACATTGAGAAGTAATCCTGACTCAGCATTAAGCATGCTTCAAGATCGATACCACACAGCGAAATCGCACAGCGAAAAACTCTACGTCAGCGGGCTGATTTATGAATACATGTCGAACATAAAACAGCCGTACTATGGTAGCAGCCAAGTTCTCAACAATAACTTTGCTCAGTTAGAGTCAGAGTACATTCTTGCCTTAAATGAACGTAAGCATGGTAGTTATGACGCCTCAGTAAATAGCTTTTCTTCATTGCGACAAAAAATGAAGCAGACTTCAGATTCTGAAGGCAAAGCTTTGATGAACTATCAGCTCTGTTATACGTTGAATCAACAAGGTCGTTATCACAAAGCAAACTTTTATTGCTCGTCGTTAGAAAGCCATCTAAGTCAACAACACCAAGAAAACTTCCCTATTGATCTCGCGTTACGTGTGGTAGCGAATAACTATAACTATCGTGGCGACTATGAAAAAGCGCTGAGCCTTTATCGAAAGCTGCTGGCCAACATGTCTGCTCAAAGCGATCCTTCTGGCATTTACAATGACGTCGGAAATTTGCTAGCAGAGCTTGGGCAGTTTGAACAATCAGAACAATATCTCATCCAAGCCCTACTCGCTCGTCAAGATGAAGGGACACCACTCAAAGTCGCCCAGGTCGAACATAGCCTTGGGGCAATGTATAAGAAATCCAAAGAATTCGATAAAGCCATCAATCATTATCAAAATGCATTAACAATACTCAACGAGCTCCAATACCCATATGGTCAAGGGTTAAGCTACTTAGGGCTGTCTGCGGTTTTAGCCGAAAGTGGGCAACTGGATACCGCAGTAGATTACATTAGAAAAGCTTTAGACATTGCTGAAACGTATGAAAATACGCACCTCGAAACGGAAGGGCATTTAGCTGCTGGGTTCGCGTATTTGAAAAACCATGCTACTGAAAAATCGATTGCACATGGCAAAGTCGCGTTAACACTAGCGATCAATAACTCTAGGCCATTATTACAGGCACAAGCTCAATTACTCCTTTCCAAAGCGTACCAAGCCCAAGGTGATTATAAACTGGCATTAGAGCACCACGAAGCCTATTCAAACATTGAATTGGCCAACCGAGACGCTAGCAATATTAAAGCATTAGAGGCATTAGACCTCACAAAGAAAGAGTACGAATATGATCTTCAAGTCGCTCGGTTGAATAATGAAAAAAGCTTAAATCAGCATCAATTTGAGAAGCTTACCGATCAAAAGCGCACTTATAATTTTGTGGTTTCCTGTTTGTTGGTCTTGCTCATTCTGGCATTGATACTTCAGCGACAAACACGACAAAAAGCCAAAATAGATAGTCTAACATGTGCGTTGAATAGAGCGGCAATTATAGAGACCATCAAAGGTCAAACCTCCAAAGCGGACGAAGACTTCCGCTATGTTTTAGCATTAATCGACCTTGATGACTTTAAGACGATAAATGATCAATACGGTCATCCGACTGGCGACTTGGTGTTACAGCAAGTTTGCCAAGTGCTTAAAGCTAAGCTCAATAAGGGAGAGTATATCGGCCGTTTGGGTGGAGAAGAGTTTATCTTATTATTGAAAAACGTCGATGAAATTGACGTTCCTTTCCGGGTGCAAAGCCTACACAAAACGATTTCAGAGAAGCGCGTACGCACGGTAGATAATAGTGATCTGAGTGTAACTGCTAGCTTGGCCTATCTATCAACATCAATGCCGCTTACCAACTTTGATGAACTTTATTCGATACTAGACCAAGCTTTATACCAGGCTAAAAAGCAGGGAAAAAACATCATTATAGACGCATACGATGAGCCAATTAGCCTAAGTTCTGACTATGTTAGCCAGTAAAACAAGGCACGACTAAACGTCAGCAGCCTGCTTGTTCACAAGAGACTGCATTACGGTCTCTTTATTGTTTAGGTAATCATCTAAGCCAGCTTTGCGCAAATCGCACGATGGGCAATCACCACAACCATCACCAATGACCCCGTTGTAGCAGGTCAACGTATTTTCGCGAACCAGTTGCAACGCGTCATATTGATCAGCTAACGCCCACGTTTCTGCTTTATTGAGCCACATTAACGGTGTTTTGATCGTCAGGTTACGGTCCATCCCTTTCACCAAAGCCGTGTTCATTGCTTTCACAAAATCGTCACGACAATCTGGATAACCACTAAAGTCAGTTTCACACACGCCAGTAATTACGGTTTCAGCCCCAATTTGGTAGGCGTAGATTCCTGCGAGCGTTAAAAATAGAATGTTACGGCCAGGAACAAAAGAGTTTGGTAGACCGTTTTCTTGCAATTCGTGTGAGACAGGAATGTCATCGCGCGTGAGAGAGCTAATCGCAAGTTCGTTTAAAAGGCCAACATCCATCACTTTATGCGCTTTAACACCAAGATCCTTTGCGATCTTTTGTGCCACTTCTATCTCTAACTTGTGGCGCTGACCATAATCAAAAGTAATGGCATGAACTTCATCAAACTCTTTAAGTGCTTGAACCAGACAAGTCGTGGAATCCTGACCACCACTAAAAACAACAACGGCTTTTTTCATTTCTCTCTCCGCTCTTAAGCAATACTTAGATATTTATGAGTTTGAACAGACAAGCGCCAATTGCGAGCAATGCATGTTTCAATACACAATTGCGTTGCACGAGGCTTTTGGCTAATAGGCTGCAATGCAATGATAGTCTCAACCGCGACATTCGCATTTGCCAATAGCTCATCAAGGTGGTCGATGTCTTTTTGTGTACCAACAGGGTGCTTAATCTCATTCGCACGCTCTAACGCGCTATTGAGAACTGGAAGTTTACCCTTCATCGCCACTTTTGGTGACACGGTCACCCATGTATTTTCTGACGTGATGACTTCTGATGTGCCACTGGTTTCGATTTGGCATTGGCAACCCATATCCTCAAACGCCTTTGTTAAAGGGCGTAGATCATAAATACAAGGCTCCCCACCAGTAATCACGATATGTTTAGCATTAAAGCCTTGCAGTTGATATTGCTCTACGATGTTCTCGGCAGATGCGACGCACCATGTCGGAGAATCTTCCGTCTTCACCAAAATATCACCAATTTGACGTTGGTCATTCTCATCTGCATACCACGTTTGTTTGGTATCGCACCATGAGCAACCAACCGGACACTCTTGGAGGCGAACAAAAACAGCAGGTACTCCAGTGAAAACCCCTTCCCCTTGGATGGTTTCAAACATCTCATTTAGCTTATACAACGTAGAACTCACTCAACTCATAATACTTCGAGGCGAAGACCTTAATGGACACACGTGTCTAGGTCAATTTAAACCAAAAATTAATTGTTAAAATAGACCATTTTGTAGTTTCATAGTCGCAGTGAGCGTAGGTTTCTGGTTAGCGTTATACCAAACCTTATTCACTTACAGTTCCCAAAAACTTTAAGGTAAGAAATGATGTATAAACTGATCGCATTAGATATGGATGGCACACTGCTCAATAGTGATAAAGCAATCTCTGAAGAAAACAAACAAGCGATCGCAAAGGCTCGAGAAGCAGGCGTTACTGTCGTTCTCGCTTCTGGTCGCCCATTAGAAGGAATGCAAGGCAAGCTCGACGAACTGAATATCCATTCCGATAAAGATTTTGTCCTTTTCTACAATGGCTCTATGGTTAAGAACGTAGGAACAAATGAAATCATCCACCAGCAAATCATTGATGGTAAGGCAGCAAAATTAGTCGCTCGTAAAGCGAAAGAATTAGGCGCTTATGTGCACGCATTCAGCCAAGTACATGGCTTGATCACCAATGAGAAAAACCCATACACTGACATCGAAGCCAACATTAATGGCTTAAATGTAACAGAGATTAATTTTGAATCGCTAGAAGATGATCATCCAATCATCAAAGCAATGATGGTTGCCGAGCCAAGTAAGTTAACTGAGGTCATCGCTGCGCTTCCGTCTGAAATGCGTGACGAGTTTACGGTGGTTCAAAGCGCCCCGTTTTTCCTGGAATTTCTTAACCCAGCGAGCAACAAAGGTATTGGTGTTGCTGCAATTGCTGAGTATCTAGGTATTCAACCGGAAGAAGTGATCTGTATGGGTGATGCTGAAAATGACCACCACATGCTGAAGTATGCTGGCCTTGGTATCGCGATGGAAAATGCGATGGAAGAGACCAAACAAATCGCTGATTACATTACGGCAAGTAATGATGAACACGGTGTAGCTAAAGCGATTGAAAAATTCGTCCTTAACGCTTAATTCTCTCCGCCGCTATGGCATCAACGTTATTACCTTTAACTCAGCCATGGCGTCAGATATGCGCAAAGCCACATTGTTGAGCTACTCAACGTACAAAAAAGCCTTGCTGTAAAGCAAGGCTTTCTTTTTACTCGTATGCCTGAGAAAGAAAACATACAACCATCAATCTAGCACTGTTTCTCTCTGTTGTTTTTCATGAATAAGCTTTCTTGCAAGCAAGATAAACAGCAACATCAACAATGGATAATGCAACGTCGACAATACCAATGACCACAAACCACTAAATGAGACAACAGAGCTTGAGTACAAATAAAGTTGCTCAACGAATACCAACGCAAGTGTTACAAAAATCATCTGACGAGAATCCAAATGCACTTTTGACTCTCTAAACGTCATAACCAATGCTGATGCCGTAATTAAAATAGCCAACCAGCGGCCAAACACAGGTAATGGCCAGATAACAGAGATGACCGCCGTTACCGCAGTCATAATGAACCAGACGCCTTTTGAGCTCAGCACTTGATCAACATTCACGTCTTGATTTGTTTCCAATCGCAGAACATGCCAGGCCACCAAGCTTCCTAACAGCGCACCAAACAACATATCTAAGAAAAAGGCGCTACCAAGGAAAAACTTACATAACATAATAGTAAGCGTGATGAGCATCATGACAGCGGTCGTACCATTCAAACCGAAATAATGCGTTCTCTGAAATAAAAAGGTTAAAACACAAAACCAAACGGCAATAGGCAAACTTGGAAAACTAAATCCAAAGCTGTGTGTTAACTCCATCATTGGTATATAGACATGCGGGCGAGGAAGCGCAAAGCCCTGTTGAGCTACAAGTACCATCAGGGACGTCGCGCTAATAGCGAAAAAGAGTCGGAATACAAATCGACTGCCAAAACGCATCATTACTAACGGAAATAGAAAAAGCAGTATCGTAGGTTCTGTCAGTTCTATAACAAGATTTGAGATCTGATTCGCTACCTCGAAACTCGTTCCTGATAAAGCCCCTACCCAGCTTTGTAAGTCTTTCATCCACCTCAATTCAATCTGACGAAATGAAGGCGCGGATTCGATCAGCTGAGTCACATAAGATGCGGACTGCTGAGTAGCTTGTTCAAAAAACTGAATGGCTTGTGGCCATTGAGCGGGATAGCGGTACAAAAATGATGGCAGCTCGGATGGTCCAAGTAACATTGCAGATGCGATTTCTACTCCGTAGTGAGGAGCAAACCAAATAGGTAACTCATTCCCACCTAAGGAATTGTTCATCGAAAAAGCAATAATCTCAGAATCTGATATGCAATCGTAATAAACCGCGGTGTCAGTTCTGCCAAGTTCCTCCCCAACAGTGACCACTAAACCCGTTTCTTCCCACGTTTCTCTTTGCGCAGCAACTTTGGGGGATTCTCCATCAATAATTGTCCCACCAGGTAGAGAAATCTTATCCGTCAATATTTCATGAACTAGCACTAACTTGTCGTCAGCACGAACAACGCAGAGTGCCCCTTTTACTTCGCTCGCGGCAGCTTTAGCCGTAGAGATTGGTGAAACAGGTAACAAAATAAAACAAAGGATGAGTAATAACAGCTGTCTCAACACAAAATATGACCTTAAGTAAACATTATGACAACCAATGAATAATGGCAGTTAATCTTATCTTTTTCGATAAAAATTAAGTAACGAGTTATGCCAAACAACGTTGATCGAATAAAGCATGATCTTGAAGCTCATTGGAGAGTAATTTAATGCAAACCTGACAAAAATCAGACAAAACATGAAATATTGATCGCAATTCTGCCAGTTATATGAAGGTAGCGTCAGGATAAAGTCATACACATTTTATGGGTTCTCAAAGTTGGAACAATAAAAAAGGGCTTATTATTCGAAAACAATAAACCCTGCTTATGATAACTATGCGCTGTTCGTTGAAACCAAGAATGAATTCTACCTCAAGTCACCAACGAATCAGCTTTTGAATGCTTGATGGTTAGTTAGACTTGCAATGTGCGTCGCGAACTTCTTGCCAAACACCCCAAGGTCCAGATTCTGCTGGGTTATCGCCTTGAGTCCACCACTGCGCCTGCCACACTTTGCCATTCCAAGTAACGTTATCCCCTTTGAGATACACCGTACTCGCTTGCCATTCTGCTGCGCAGTTATCTGTTGGAGGCGTTGTCACTGTTTTCGCTTGAGCCGACACTAGCGCCTGATATTGTGTACTGGTCTTATCAACGTTGAAGTTCAAAGCAACTCTTGCTTCTCCCGCCTGAGCTGCTCCAAATTCGACATCGACACGACAACTTGCATTCATTGCTAACGTCGCCTGAGAACACTGATCATTTACAATAACGGCAGCATCAGCAACGCCAGAAGCAAACGCGCGAACGTTTTCTACAGTGAACGTCGTGTTACCTGAATTTTTGATAACAAAACTATGTTGCTGCAACTCGCCAACATTAAATGATGCCGATATCTGTTCGGTGGTATACCCAACAGAAACATTCTCTTTCGGAGGTGTAGTCGTGCCAATGACACCATTAACAAAATTACGCATGGCGGCGATATCGCTATAAACACCATACATACCCGGACGAGCACAACCTATTCCCCAACTGACCACACCAAGTTGAGTAATTACGCCACCACGATTAATAACGATTGGACCACCGCTATCTCCCTGACAGGAATCTATCCCGCCTTGAGGAATTCCCGCGCAGAAAGACACCTCTCCAACGGTTGTGTAATTACCACCGGCTTGACGACAAGTCGAGTCCGACACGAGCGGAACGTCAACCTCTTGCAATCGAGATGGAGAGCTTCCTCCTTCAGAGGTTCTCCCTAAACCTGCGACTGTAAGCCAATCTCCGATGTTGGCGTATTGCGTTAGACTGCCATCGGCAATTTCAACCGCAGCAACACCTTGAGGTAAAGAGTCTAACTTTAAGACTGCGAGATCATGAGAAAGCGTTGCTCGGCGATATGCCGGGTGCATGTGGATTTCACTGACGTTAGCTCGAACACCGTCAGTGCCATTGTAAACGACGCCACCGATTTTAACCGCAATCTGATTCGGTGAATCACCCTCGACACAATGGGCCGCAGTCAGGACGTAGCCATTCCCAATATAACTGGCACCACAATATGATCGGTTACCATAACGGCTGACAATTTGGGTGTAGAATCTCCACTCACTAGGATCAGCAGTGATGCCGCCTACGATCTGGGGTTGTATAGTGTGATTTTGTGTCTGTGACAAATCATCAGCACTTGCGAACATTGGCAAAACAGCCAACGCAAGTAACGATTTTGTTAGTTTCAAAATATTGTCCTCTTGTTTTTGTAAGCACGATCCTCGTGCTACTAATAAACAAGCAGACAAAAACGCCAATCCCAATGTGGGCGCATATTAATTTACTAACATTGCGAGCAACTTATAGAGAAAAGTCTATTGACGAACTGAATGATTTCAATTCGCTAGAATGTGTATCACAATATTAAAATTAAGCATGATCATTAGCTCAACGGCTTTCTTAGATAGTGAATATGGTGTGCAAACCCTTGTTTTTCATACAAAGAGACTGCACCTTGGTTAAAGTGCCATACTTCAACAAACATCTGTTTTGCACCGTAATCAGAGAACGTTAACTCAATTTTGTTAATCAATGCCTGAGCCGTGCCTTGTTTCCGAAACTCAGGTAACACATAGAGCTCATCCACACTTCCCATCATAACCGGCTGACTGACGGTAGAAACAAGTTCACAGAAATGACCAGAGATAAAACCAATAATTTCATCTCCTTGTTTTGCTACATAAACAAGACTTTCAGGATCATCAATGTATCGAGCAATACTCTTTTCTTGCTCTATCTCCTCTGCAGTTTTGAACAGCTCAGGAGATTGAAGATGATGCTCATCATGCAGCTCAAACATAAGGTCGTTGAGCGACTCAAGGTCGCTAAAACACGCAGATTTAATTACAAACGTGGTCATACAAAGGGTCACTAAAAATTGAATGGCTGTAGTTTGTGAGGAAAATGCCGTATTGGCAAGTCACAAAATTGCCTGCACGAGACGTTTACGCTATCTACAAACAAAAAAGACCCCTGCACTTAATAAGCGTACAGAGGCAGAACCAACCTACAGAGTTCGAGGATTAGGGGTTAGTTAGAATTGAGTTTTAATTAACGTCTTAACACTCGTTCAATTTCGTTCAAGCTACTTGGGTCATCAATCGTTGACGGAACGGTGTATTTTTCACCATCGGCTATTTGACGTATGGTTCGGCGCAGAATTTTACCCGAACGTGTTTTCGGTAGGCGATCTACAACCAATGCATGCTTAAAGCAGGCAACTGCACCGATCTCACTACGTACCTTGCCAACAAGCTCACCTTCAAGATCAAGCTCGTCCACTTTGACACCATCTTTAAGTACCACAAAGCCCAGTGGAAGCTGTCCTTTCAGGTCATCGTGAATACCAACTACCGCACATTCTGCGATGGCTGGGTGTCCACCGACAATTTCTTCCATTTCGCCTGTCGATAAACGATGCCCCGCAACGTTAATCACATCGTCGATACGACCCATAATAAACAGGTAACCATCTTCATCCAGATAGCCGCCGTCACCCGAGACATAGTAACCCGGGAACTGGCTAAGATAGCCGGTATCAAAACGGTCATGGTTACGCCAAACGGTCGGTAAACAGCTTGGTGGTAACGGACGTTTTAGCGCGACAAAGCCTTGTTGGTTAGGCCCGACCGACTCTCCAAGTTCATTCAGAATCTCGACCTGATAACCCGGAATTGGCTTCGTCGAAGAACCCGCTTTAACTGGCATCATTTCAACACCTGTTGGGTTGCCCGCGATAGCCCAACCCGTTTCCGTTTGCCACCAGTGGTCAATAACGGGTTTGTCTGCTTTGCTCTGAACCCATTTCAGTGTTGGAGGGTCAAGGCGTTCTCCTGCCATAAAGATGGTTTTCAATTTAGAGAGATCATACTGTTTTAAAAACTCACCTTCTGGGTCTTCTTTCTTGATCGCACGGAACGCTGTCGGGGCAGAGAACAACGCATCTACTTTGTATTCGTCACACACTCGCCAGAACGCGCCAGGATCAGGTGTTCGGACGGGCTTGCCTTCGAATAGGATTGTTGTGCAACCGTGAATCAGTGGCGCGTAAACAATGTAAGAGTGCCCTACTACCCAGCCAACATCAGATGCCGCCCAAAATACGCCATCTTGAGGAATGTTGTAGATTGCGCTCATGGAGTACTTCATCGCGACGGCATGGCCACCGTTGTCACGCACAACGCCTTTTGGCTTACCTGTCGTACCCGAAGTATAAAGAATGTAGAGTGGATCGGTTGCCAACACCGGAACACAACCGTGTGGCAACGCTTGGTTGTACTCTTGCTGCCAATCCAGATCTCTTTCTTGGTTTAGATCGGCTTCGCACTCAGGACGCTGGAATATAAATACTTTTTCAGGCTTCCATCGGCTGTCCATAATGGCCTTGTCTACCATTGGCTTATATGGAATAACTTTGTTGATCTCAATCCCACACGACGCCGTCATGATGACTTTCGGCTCTGCATCTTCAATTCGTACAGCAAGCTCATTAGGTGCAAAACCACCGAATACAACGGAGTGAATCGCCCCCAAACGCGCGCAGGCTAGCATCGCCATTGCGGCTTCTGGAATCATCGGCATGTAAATAACGACTCGGTCGCCTTTTTCAACGCCTTGGGCAGACAGCATGCCGGCAATTTTTGCCACTTGGTCACGCAGGTCACTATAGGTATACGTGGTTTTATTGCCGGTTACTGGCGAGTCATAAATGAGTGCCGTATTATCACCGCGTCCTTGCTCGCAATGGTAATCCAATGCTAACCAGCACGTATTCATTACACCATCTGGAAACCAACGTTCTATGCCGTTTTCATCAGATTTCAAGATAGTTTTAGGAGATTCGAACCAATCGATATTCTCCGCTTGAGCGCGCCAAAAACTCTCCGGTTCATTCTTCGCCCATAAATATTCTTTTTCGTATGAAGACATATTGCTTCCTCCAGTATGTCCTGACATTGCTCTCGTTCTATTCAAAGACCGTTCTTTTCACTCAAAGACATCAGAGGGTACACGCACAAATCCCTCCATTAGTATTCTCGCACTTCGGCTCATGATGGCTTTTTGTACCACCCAGCCCTGTTCAGTTTGCTTCGCTTGTGCTCCAACTTTTAACGCTCCTGACGGGTGGCCAAAAGTCACTGACTCTTTTTCGCCTCCACCAGCAGCCAAATTGACTAATGTTCCCGGTACACAGGCCGCCGAAGCAATCGCAACGGCTGCGGTTCCCATCATTGCATGGTGAAGTTTGCCCATCGACAACGCACGAACCAACACGTCTATGTCCGTATCATTTACCGCTTTGCCACTTGAAGACAGGTAACTTTTCGGTTTAGAAACAAACGCAATTTTCGGTGTGTGCTGGCGTGTTTGAGCTTCTTCTAAATCAGAAATCAGGCCCATTTTTAATGCGCCATGCGCACGGATAGATTCGAACATCGCCAATGCGGCATCATCGTTGTTGATATCGTCTTGTAGCTCAGTGCCCTGATAACCAATCGATTCAGCATCAATAAAAATGGTTGGAATGCCCGCATTTATAAATGTGGCGTTAAACGTACCTACGTCCGGTACCACTAAATCATCGACTAAGTTGCCTGTTGGGAACATGCTGCCTTCGCCATCAGAAGGGTCAACGAAATCGACTTGAATCTCGGCGGCCGGAAACGTCACGCCATCGAGCTCAAACTCGCCGGTTTCTTGGACGAAACCATTAACAATTGGAACGTGAATCAAGATGGTTTTGCTGATGTTCACCTGCCAAACACGCACCGTCACAATGCCATTTTCTGGAATGCGATCTTGTGGAATCAGCCCAGCATGAATGGCGAAGGGACCAACTGCCGCAGACAAGTTGCCGCAGTTACCACTCCAATCGACGAATGGTTTGTCGATCGACACTTGTCCAAACAAGTAGTCAACATCGTGATCTGCTCGGCTACTGCGAGAAACAATTACTGTTTTACTGGTGCTGGAGGTCGCACCACCCATGCCATCAATTTGCTTCGCGTAAGGATCCGGGCTGCCGATAACACGTAACAACAGCTTGTCACGCGCGGCTCCAGCCACTTGCGCTTCTTGAGGCAAATCCTCTAGGTTGAAAAAGACACCTTTACTTGTACCGCCACGCATGTACGTCGCCGGCACTTTGATTTGGCTCATTTGATTCGGAGTTTTGCTTTCCATACCCACTCCTTATTGCGCCAAGAAATCTTGCGCAAAACGCTGCAGAACACCGCCCGCGTTGTACACATGAACTTCGTCAGCGGTATCTAGGCGACACGTAACAGGAACGTCGACTTTCTCACCGTTGCTACGTGTAATAACCAAGGCTAAATCTGCACCCGGCTTGATTTCACCAACCACGTCATACAGTTCAGTACCATCCAGTTCTAGCGTATTGCGGTTTACACCTGGCTTAAATTGCAGTGGTAGTACACCCATGCCAACCAAGTTAGTACGGTGAATACGCTCAAAGCCTTCAGCAACAATGGCTTCTACGCCTGCCAAACGAACACCTTTTGCTGCCCAGTCACGAGATGAACCCTGACCATAATCAGCACCCGCGACAACAATCAGTGGCTGTTTGCGGTTCATGTAGGTTTCAATCGCTTCCCACATACGTACAACCTGGCCTTCTGGTTCGATTCGCGCCAGAGAACCCTGAACCACTTCACCGTTCTCTTTCACCATTTCGTTAAATAGTTTCGGGTTAGCAAAGGTCGCACGTTGCGCCGTTAAGTGATCGCCACGGTGAGTCGCATAAGAGTTGAAGTCCTCTTCCGGAACGCCCATTTTGGCAAGGTATTCACCCGCAGCACTGCTCGCCATGATCGCGTTGGATGGTGACAGGTGGTCAGTCGTGATGTTGTCGCCCAGAATCGCTAATGGACGCATGCCAGACAGTGTTCTTTCACCCGCCAGCGCACCTTCCCAGTAAGGTGGACGGCGAATGTAGGTACTCATCGGACGCCAGTCATAAAGCGGACTAGAGCTTTTCTCTGCGTCATCGAGCTTAAACATCTGGATGTAAACTTGGTTAAACTGCTCTGGCTTAACGTGTTTGCCGACCACAACATCGATCTCTTCGTCGCTTGGCCACAAATCATTTAAGTAAATTGGTTTACCATTTTGGTCAGTACCCAGAGCATCGCGCTCGATATCAAAACGAATGGTTCCTGCTAGCGCATAAGCGACAACTAACGGTGGAGATGCTAAGAAGGCTTGTTTCGCATAAGGGTGAATTCGGCCATCGAAGTTACGGTTACCAGACAGAACGGCTGTCGCATATAAATCACGGTCGATGATCTCTTGTTGGATTTTTGGATCCAACGCACCACTCATACCGTTACAAGTGGTACATGCGTAACCGACGATACCAAAGCCAAGCTTCTCTAACTCAGGTAATAAGCCCGCTTCTTCCAAGTACAGGCGTGCAACTTTAGAACCCGGAGCAAAAGACGATTTCACCCAAGGTTTACGTATAAGGCCGAGCTCATTGGCTTTCTTCGCGACAAGGCCAGCAGCGACGACGTTTCTTGGGTTACTAGTATTAGTACACGATGTGATAGCAGCGATGATCACTGCGCCATCTGGTAACTCGCCTTCTTTCTCTTCCCAAGCACCAGAAATACCACGTTGTGCCAATTCAGAAGTTGGCAAACGGCGGTGCGGGTTTGAAGGACCAGCCATGTTACGGCTGACTGATGACAAATCGAACTCAAGTACGCGCTCATAAACGGCAGTATCTAGAGCGTCAGCCCAAAGACCAGTTTGTTTTGCGTATTTTTCTACTAAAGCAACTTGCTCTTCATCTCGACCAGTTAGTTTCAAGTAATTGATGGTCTGCTCATCAATATAAAACATGCCAGCTGTCGCGCCGTATTCTGGTGTCATGTTGGAAATGGTTGCGCGGTCTCCGATCGTTAGATCTCGAGCACCTTCACCAAAGAATTCAAGATATGAAGAGACCACACGCTCATTACGTAGGAACTCAGTAATCGCGAGGACAATATCCGTTGCGGTAATGCCTGGTTGACGTTTACCCGTTAGTTTTACACCGACAATATCAGGTAGACGCATCATTGATGGTCGGCCAAGCATTACGGTTTCAGCTTCCAGACCACCAACACCGATCGCGATAACACCGAGGGCGTCTACGTGAGGCGTGTGACTGTCTGTACCCACACAGGTATCTGGGTAGGCAATACCCTGCTTCGCTTGCACCACAGGAGACATTTTCTCTAAGTTGATTTGGTGCATGATGCCGTTACCCGCAGGAATCACACTAACGTTTTCAAACGCTGTTTTACACCACTCGATAAAGTGGAATCGGTCTTCATTACGACGTTCTTCAATCGCGCGGTTTTTATCGAAAGCATCAGCTTCAAAGCCCGCATGCTCAACCGCTAAAGAATGGTCAACGATCAATTGAGTCTCAACCACAGGGTTCACTTTTGCAGGATCGCCACCCTGATCCGAAATAGCATCGCGCAGACCCGCTAAATCGACTAGAGCAGTCTGACCAAGAATGTCATGACAAACCACGCGTGCTGGATACCAAGGAAAATCAAGATCACGTTTACGTTCAATTAACTGTTTTAGGCTATCCGTCAATGTGTTCGGTTCACAGCGACGGACCAGTTGCTCAGCTAGCACGCGGGAGGTGTAAGGGAGTTTTTCATAGGCTCCAGGAGAAATGGCATTGACGGCTTCGCGTGCATCAAAGTAATCCAGTTGAGTTCCCGGAAGCGGCTTACGATATTGGGTATTAATATTTGTGTTCATGGTTTGCTTCCATTCAGTCTGTACATCTTGCCTTCATCAACGTTTTTCCATTGCTCCAGAAACATCGTGATGAGAGGGGCTCCTTCCTCTGTCAGAGAGAGGTACAAAGGAAGGAGGTGGTCAATCAAAGCATATGTGCCCTGATTGACCTTCGCGCTAGCGATTCTCGATAGGTACCCATTCTTGATGGTCTGGGCCCGTGTAATCAGCACTTGGGCGAATGATGCGGTTATTGGCACGTTGCTCATAAACGTGTGCCGCCCAGCCCGTTAAACGACTCATCACAAAAATTGGTGTGAACAGCTTGGTTGGAATGTCCATGAAGTGGTAAGCCGATGCATGGAAGAAGTCCGCATTACAGAACAGACCTTTCTCTCGCTTCATCACTGATTCCACACGCTCAGAAACAGCATATAGATGTGTATCACCGACTTGCTGTGACAGCTCTTTCGACCAGCGTTTAATCAACGCGTTGCGAGGATCACTTTCGCGATAGATGGCATGGCCAAAGCCCATGATCTTGTCTTTGTTGGCCAGCATTTTCATGATGTTCGCTTCCGCCTCGTCTGGCGTTTGCCAATCTTCAATCATTTCCATCGCTGCTTCGTTTGCGCCGCCATGAAGTGGCCCGCGAAGCGTACCGATTGCTGCCGTAATACAAGAATGAATGTCTGACAACGTTGATGCACAAACACGCGCTGCAAAAGTTGATGCGTTGAATTCATGCTCAGCGTAAAGGATTAAGGAACAGTGCATCACTTGCTTGTGTAGCGCTGATGGCTCTTTATCTGTAAGCAATCGTAAGAAGTAACCGCCGATGCAGTCTTCGGTTTGATCTTCTGTATCGATACGAACGCCATCGTGACTAAAACGATACCAGTAGCAGATGATAGCTGGGAAAAGCGCCAGCATACGTTCCGTCGAATGCAATTGCTCATCGAAGCTCATTTCTTGCTCTAGATTTCCTAACACAGAACAACCAGTGCGCATCACATCCATTGGATGAGCAGTAGCAGGAATAAGCTCTAACGCTTGCTTAAGCTCAGTTGGTAAGCCGCGAAGGTTTAAGAGATGTGTCTTGTACGCATCCAGTTCTTTCTGAGTTGGTAAGTGACCGCGTAACAGAAGATGTGCAACTTCTTCAAATTGAGCATTATTGGCAAGGTCAGTAATATCGTAACCGCGATAAGTCAGACCGGTCCCCGTTTTTCCGACAGTACATAAAGCTGTGCTTCCAGCGCTTTGACCGCGTAGGCCTGCACCACCTAACTCTGCTTTCTTTTCTGCAGTTTGAGACATTGTTTGAACTCCTTTTCTGTCTGGCTTTGCCCTCTTTGGAGCGTTTTTTAGCCAGACGAATTTCACGTTATTGAATTAGATAAATTCCGATTATCTTTTCTTGGGCTTCCGTCTATCTTTTCTTTTCCCGCTATTTTCCTTCAGAGAATAGCTGGTCAAGTTTGTCTTCGTAATCGTGGTAGTTCAGGTGCTGATACAACTCTTTGCGTGTTTGCATTGAATCAACCAAAGCTTCCTGATTGCCCACTTCTAGCAAATGCTTATAAACCGTTTCAGCGGCTTTGTTCATGGCACGGAACGCACTTAATGGGTAAAGCACCATATCGACTTTCGCTTTTGCAAGCTCGTCGCAGCCGTACAGTGGCGTTGCGCCGAACTCGGTAATGTTGGCCAGAATAGGAACGTGCTTTCCAGTTGCTTGCTCAAGTGCGTTTGAGAACTGAAGGTACTGATCCAGCTTGGTCATCGCTTCTGGGAAAATCATATCCGCGCCAGCTTCCACACACGCAATCGCACGCTCAATTGCACTGTCCATGCCTTCAACAGCTAGCGCGTCTGTACGAGCCATAATCACGAAACTTTCATCATTGCGTGCGTCAACCGCGGCTTTTACGCGATCAACCATCTCTTGCTGGCTCACAATTGCTTTGTTCGGACGGTGCCCACAACGTTTCTGTGCGACTTGGTCTTCCATATGAACCGCAGCAGCACCCGCCTTTTCCATTGCTTTGATCGTGCGAGCAATATTAAATGCGCCTCCAAAACCGGTGTCGATGTCGACCAATAGCGGTAAATCACACGCGTTAGTGATGCGGTCAACATCGACCAGTACGTCGTTCAATGTTGTAATACCGAGATCCGGCAATCCGTATGACGCGTTTGCAATACCGCCGCCAGACAAATAAATCGCTTGATGCCCCAAGTTTTTCGCCATCATGGCGCAGTAAGGGTTAATGGTGCCAACAATTTGCAGCGGATTGTTTTGTTCAATGGCGAGTCTGAACTTCGCTCCCGGTGTTAAGCTCATGACGAATTCCTTCTAGTCTTTGTCTAAACTTTCTGTATGTATAATTTGCGATTGGATGAGCTTTCGACTTCCTGAGATGTGTCTTCTCATCAGCATTTCTGCAAGCTCTTCATCGCGATTGCGAATGGCTTCCAGAATGAATTTGTGTTCAGTCAGCGCTTCATTTGGACGAGATTGCGCGCGCGGTGACTGATAGCGGTACATGCGTAACAAGTGGTAAAGCTCGTCGCACAGCAGAGAAATCAGCTTGCTGTTTCGGCTTGCTTGGATGATGCGATAGTGAAAATCAAAATCTCCATGCTGATGGAAGTAAGAGGCTCCTTCCACTTGATCAATGTGCTTAGAATGTGTCGACAATAGCATTTCCAAGCTCAAGAGCTCTTCTTGCGTAATATGTCGCGCTGCTAACCTTGCCGCCATACCTTCTAGCGCTTCGCGAACCGCATAGAGTTCTATCAGCTTTTCTGGAGAAAAAGTGGTCACTCTAGCCCCGACATGAGGAATACGTTCAATGAGCCCTAGCCCCTCTAAACGCATTAATGCTTCACGCAAAGGGCCCCGGCTGACTTGATATTTCTTCGCCAGTTCAGGCTCCGAGATTTTATGACCAGGCTTAACATCGCCATTCACAATGACTTCAATCAGTGTTTCTGTCAGTGTTTCTGACTTGGTGTGTTCTTTCTCAGAACCCAGTACTTTATAACGAGTTTTCAACTCAGAGTTCATACTCAGATACTCACGTTACCGACATCAAAATGTCTACAATTTCTTAACCTGAATATAAAGTAGTCGATCAAAGTGTCGACAATCAAGTAAATTGTCGACAATTTAGACTAAGGTCGTAATTCAAATCGATGAAAATCATCTATTACGAGCTAAATGGAGGGGTAATTGCGAAGGAAAAAAACAAATTGTCGACAACTAAACGCATCTTAACATTATGATATAAAAGAAAAACAATTAAGCTGTCGAACAATTAAGGATACAAAAGGTTATTCTTTAGATGAAAATTGCTCAAAAACTTGCTGCGATGTCATCTTTTGTGAGGTGGGATTGAGTTCATAATACGCGGGCTTTTCATCGGTAAAGATCTCTAATGTGAGTTTGAAATCTGGATTGTCGAACAAACCAGCGGAGAGAATGTACTCGCCTGTCGGTAACAAATGATAGAAAAGGTTTGTACCGCATTCGCCACAAAAACCTCTCACTGCCCAGTCAGACGATTGATAACGCTTTGGCTCGGCCCCCTTAAACGTTACGTTAGGACCACAATGCACAGCATGGAGTGCTCCACTCGACCATTTTCGACACATCGAGCAATGGCATAGACTCACTTCATTCTTAGCATCTGCGATCACTTCAATAGCGCCGCACAAACATGTCCCTTTCATTCTCTGTTTCCTTATTCGTTTGATGTCATTCCATTATGACGCAATTGTTAGCACGCACGCGTGATGTGCAACCAATTTTTCAGCGTGAACTTTATGAACAAAATATCCGTTATGCTCAATATTCTCTTTATCGACGTTTTAAAGACATCAATTTAACACTTGATTAACCTTTGACACATCAGCATCCAGTTCGAGTTAAAAGCTGAAACAAAAATAAAGACTCATCAAAAAATAAGAGTCACCAACATAAGGAACGTGAACATGTTAAAGGTAATCAAACCAACGCTCGCCGCATCTATCATCGCAGCTTCATTTTCATTTAACGCTTTTGCTGCTGATGTAGAAAAAATGCATTTCTTGATCCCTGGAGGTGCCGGTGGCGGCTGGGACATGACCGCACGAGGTACAGGTGATGTGCTACTCAAATCAGACATCGTTGAGACGGTATCTTTCCAAAACCTTTCTGGTGGCGGCGGCGGTAAAGCCATTGCGCACTTGATTGAAACGGCAGATCGCCAAGAAGATACGCTGATGGTGAATTCAACACCGATCGTCGTTCGCTCTCTAACAGGTATTTTCCCTCAATCCTTTAGAGATCTCACTCCCGTTGCAGCCACCATTGCGGATTACGGTGCCATCGTAGCCTCTGTTGATTCGCCATACAATTCTTGGGAAGACGTAGTAAAAGCATTTGAATCTAACCCTCGCAAAGTGAAAATTGCGGGTGGCTCTGCTCGTGGCTCGATGGACCACCTCGTCGTTGCCGCCGCATTTAAAGGCGAAGGATTTGATGCGCGTAAAGTTCGTTACATCGCTTACGATGCGGGCGGTAAAGCCATGGCAGCCCTTCTTTCAGGCGAAACTCAACTGCTCTCTACGGGCCTAGGTGAAGTACTGGAGATGTCAAAATCTGGTCAAGTCAAAGTGCTAGCGGTAACTGCACCAAAACGCCTAGAAGCCGCACCAAACATCCCTACGCTAACAGAATATGGTAACGAAACGGTCTTCGCTAACTGGCGTGGATTCTTTGCTGCACCAGGTACTAGCCAAGAAAAGCTGGATGAATGGAATGCAGCATTTACCAAAATGTACAACACTGACGAATGGCAAGTCGTCCGTGACCGCAATGGTTGGATAGACAACTACAAGGCGGACAAAGCGTTCTTCGCGTTCCTTGAAGAGCAAGAGCAGCAAATGGGTGACTTAATGCGCGAGTTAGGCTTCCTAAAGTAACAGTCGAACTGGGTCCCTCAGATTCCAACCTCACCCAATAACGTGGGGTTGGTATTTCCCCAACTGTATTTGCACTCTAAGTTTCACCGTATATGGATATTGTCGACAATCGGCATGCACACTCCTTTGTTTATATACCCAAAGCAGCTCGACTAGCAGCGAAATGCTTAATTGTTAATGGTTTAGTTTATTCATTAACGTCCATATGCGGTCTTTTTTATTTTTGTTAGGAGTTGAATATGTCTCGTTCAACCAACTTTTTCACCAAAGAATATTTGCTCTGTCGTGACCGTGTCGGCGCAATGATCTTTCTACTCTTCTGTCTTTGCTACGGTTATCAAACCTCGCAAATTCCATTGTTCCCTGGTGATGAATACGAACCGTTCACCGCACGTACTTTGCCAACCATCCTGACTTACGTTGGTGCAGGCCTTTCTTTGTTATTACTGGTAACAGGACAACCAGATAAACAAAGTGGCGCGGTGCTGACCTTTAATTGGAAGTTACTGATCGCTTTCTTGGTTTTGATGGCGCTGTACGGCGTGGGCCTGACTTACCTCGGCTTTGTTATAGCTACTGGCTTCTTTTTATTGGCTGGCTTTTATCTGCTGGGGGAAAGACGTAAACCCGTTCTGTTCGGCGCGTCGTTTCCATTCGTGATCGCGTTCTATTTATTACTCACTCAAGGTTTGGACATCTACCTCGAACCGGGTTTGATTTTCACCATCTGGTAGTCAAAGAAAGGACTGAATTATGTTAGATGGAATTCTACAAGGTTTATCCACTGCAGTAATGCCAATGAACATCATGATGGTGATCGTTGGTTGTTTCGTCGGTACATTTATCGGCATGTTACCTGGGCTTGGGCCGATCTCAGCCATTGCTTTGATGATCCCAATTACTTATGGCCTAGAGCCCTCTTCTGGCCTTATTTTGATGGCGGGTGTTTATTACGGTGCGGTATTTGGTGGTTCTACGTCGTCGATTTTAATTAACGCGCCGGGTTGTTCTTCAACCGTAGTGACAGCATTCGACGGATACCCAATGGCTCAAAAAGGCCAAGCAGGTAAAGCATTAGCTTTGGCAGCTTATTCTTCTTTCACTGGCGGTACACTATCTGCCATTATGTTGCTTGTTGCCGCACCAGCATTGGCTAGCGTTTCACTTAGCTTCCAATCGTCAGACTATTTTGCGTTGATGCTACTTGGGTTATCAGCAGTCGCGGCTTTTGCGGGGAAAGGTCAGGTCATCAAAGCGTGGATGATGACCATTCTTGGTTTGATGCTATCTACAGTTGGAATCGATAAAGGCGTAGGCGTTGAACGCTTTACCTTCGGTTTAACGGATTTAATGGATGGCTTTAGCTTTTTGTTGCTTGCAATGGCGACATTCGCACTGGGTGAGACGCTGATGGGCATTCTTAAACCATCAAAAGACACCAGCGATGAAGAACAGGAAAAGCTGAGTAACATTGGCTCAATGAAAGTGACGAAGGAAGAAATCAAAGACGTCGCGCCTGTTTCAATTCGCTCTTCAATATTAGGTTTCTTCACTGGCGTTCTTCCTGGCGCAGGAGCAACCATTGCTGCTTTTTTAAGCTATGGTATGGAGCGCAACCTCGCACCTAAAGAGAAAAAGGAAGAGTTCGGTAAAGGCAGTATCCGTGGTTTAGTCGCGCCAGAATCAGCGAACAACGCAGCGTCTAGTGGTTCATTTGTTCCACTGCTAACGCTTGGCATTCCAGGTTCTGGTACAACAGCAATAATGCTCGGCGCGCTGATCGCTTACGGTATTCAGCCGGGCCCTCGCCTGTTTGTTGAGCATCCAGATGTGTTCTGGTCAGTGATCATTTCCATGTACTTCGGCAACATCGTACTCGTGATCCTGAACTTACCGTTGATTCCGTACATCTCAAAGCTTTTGGCGGTGCCTAGAACGGTACTTCTGCCGATGATTTTATTCTTCTCAATCACCGGAGTTTATTTGGTCTCATTCAATACCATGGATGTGTTCGTGATGCTGATTGTCGCTATGGCTGCCATTGCACTTCGGCTCGCTAACTTCCCGCTCGCGCCTTTATTGCTGGGTTTCATCCTTGGAGGATTAATGGAAGAGAACTTACGCCGCGCATTAATGATTTCAGACGGCGAATTGAGTTTCCTATGGGAGCGCCCTATTACCCTTACCTTTACTGTTTTGGCCGTATTGGTACTGGCAAGTCCACTAATCGTAAAGCTGATTCAAAAGTTTAAAGCACAGCCAGTGAGCGTTGAGCAGTAATAACTGTCTCTTATAACCTCGAAAAGCCATCCATCGCGATGGCTTTATCTTCTCCCCTCCAAATCGTTCACTTATTAAGCAATAATGATATTGACAATTCATCACCTATATATAAGAGTAGTTGCATGAATACACACTTAGCGCAACTTAACCAACGAATTATCATCATTCCATAGGAATGGTGGGGTATTTGATGCGCTCAATATTTATCGAACCCACCCATAACGGTGGGTTTTCTGTCTCTGCCGTATGGGGAATTTTCTCTTGGAGGCGTTCACATGCAAAAAGTAGCGGTTTTTGGTAAGCCCGGCAGCGGAAAATCGACGGTAAGTAAAGCAATCGCGTCTGCTACCGATCTCCCTCTTCATCAATTAGATTCCATAGTCTATAAACCAAACGGTGAGCCCGTTGAGCGTAACGTTTTTGATGAAGCACATAGCAATATACTTCACTCAGATCGTTGGATCATAGATGGTCTGGGGCCTATCAGCTCCTTTAATGCTCGTTTAGATGCAGCCGATACTCTCGTTTATATTGATCTACCATACTCCGTAAACTATTGGTTTGTGACGAAACGTCTCCTTAAAGGACTATTCATTAAACCCGAAGGTTGGCCTGATGGCAGTTCGGTATTGAAAGGGACATTACAAAGCTACAAAGTTCTTCAGCAATGCCCTGCATTCTGGAATGATGACTTTATGTCTCGTCTCGAAGGGTACTCTCAAAGTAAAACCGTTCATGTCATCAAAAACGTCACAGAACTGAACAATTTTGTTTTAGAGCGGGTAAAGTAAACTTCATATCAGAACACTAGAGCATGTGGGATGGGCCATCTAAAGCTCTAACAATGAAAAAGAACATAACAAGGATTGTTTATGCTTTTAGAACTAGCGCTTTTATTCGTTGCCGGTGTAGTTGGTGGGATCATTAACTCCATTGCGGGAGGCGGAAGCTTTATTACTTTTCCGGCCCTATTGGCGGTTGGTGTGCCTCCAATTATGGCCAACGCAACAAATACTTATGCTTCATGTGCAGGGTACATTAGCGGAGCCGTTGGCTTCAGAGAAGAGATCATGAAGAACAAACAAGAACTGTTGTTCACAGTCTCATTCAGTTTAGTAGGTGGCGCTGTCGGAGCATATCTGCTGCTCAACACACCAGAATCGCTATTTTTGGAAGCCATTCCTTGGCTACTCTTGTTTGCCACCGTGCTTTTCCTGACTGGTTCTCGTTTAACAATGCTTATCAAAACTGTCGCGAAAGAGCACAAACACGCAGGAATACTCGGAGCAATCGCTTTGGGTCTATTACTTGTTGGTGTCTCTGCTTACGGTGGTTTTTTCAACGCAGGTTTAGGGGTTATTGTTCTGAGTTATCTGGTAGTAGCGGGTCACCAAGACATTAATTTAATGAACGGTTTGAAATTGCTGGTATCTACGTGTGTTTCACTCATTGCTATCGTGATTTTTGTTGCGAATGGTTCCATTGACTGGCGCACAGGTAGCGTTGTTTTGGTCGGTACGTTGGTGGGTGGTTATCTTGCAGCTCGTGTATCTCGTCAACTTAATCCCAATCATGTTAAAGGGTTTGTTGCTCTTTCTTCTATTCTCATCACTATCTACTTTTTCATTGATGTTTATGCTTAAGTAAAACTTGCACATGTAGATAACACTCCTATAAAAAGCGCCATCGCGAATGATTAATGCTGATCGCTGAACGAGGTTTTTGTGTCATTACAGCGAGCCTTGGCGTGACTAGGGATCTAATAGCAGTACGCTGAGCGGCTAATGAAACAATTTTGACCATAAAGGGCTCGGATAGAAGATCCTGTATCACGCTCCTCCGTCGCTGTACAGGATGACGAGAGATAGAAATATGCCACTCGCTGTTAAACGAGTGGCATTAATCGAGAAAGATGGCGTTTTACATCAATAAGAAGAGAAAGTAACGGTTACTTAATCAGCCCTACTTCTTTGTAGTATTTGAGCGCACCTGGGTGAAGAGGCGCAGATAAACCGTCTTTTACCATTTCCTCTTTCTTCAAGTTCGCAAACGCTGGGTGGAGACGGCGGAAATCATCAAAGTTTTCAAATACCGCTTTAACCACGTTATAAACCACATCTTCTGGTACAGCAGTAGAGGAAACAAACGTCGCACCCACACCAAAGGTTTGAACATCACTATCTGTGCCACGATACATACCACCCGGTACATTTGCGACACGGTAGAAGCTATTGTCTGCAACCAATTTTTCTACATTAGGTCCAGCTACCGTTACGATATTACTATCACACGACGTAGTGGCTTCTTTAATCGCTCCACTTGGGTGACCAACGGTATAAATCATCGCATCAATTTTGTTATCACAAAGTGCTTTTGATTGCTCTGCTGCTTTTAACTCAGACACAAGCTTAAAGTCATCGTTACTCCAGCCATACTGGCTCATTAACACTTCCATGGTGCCTCGTTGACCTGAGCCAGGGTTACCAATGTTGACGCGCTTACCTTTCAAATCATCAAAAGTTTTGATGTTCGCGTCTTTACGTGCAACGACAGTGAACGGTTCTGGATGAACGGAGAATACGGCGCGTAGTTCTTTAAAAGGCCCGCTTTCCTTAAACTTACTGGTTCCTTTGTAAGCATGATACTGCCAGTCTGATTGAGCGATACCGAGATCCAATTCACCAGCACGAATAGTGTTGATGTTATAAATCGATCCCCCGGTACTTTCTACCGAACAACGAATACCGTGCTCTTCTCGCGATTTATTGACTAAGCGACAAATTGCTCCACCAGTCGGATAATAAACCCCTGTTACGCCACCAGTACCAATCGTGACAAACGTTTCTTCCGCAGACGCAGAAAAGCCTGTTGTGAGTGCCGCTAAAGAAGCAGCAAGTGCGATTTGCTTAAACTTAAACATTGAACATCCTTTTTACCTGTGTTGATGACCGTTTAAGTATAGCAACCGTTAACAATTTGATAACGTTTGAGTTCTCATCTTTGAAGGTTGAATTATAGATATGTACTTTTTCATCAACGTAACCTACTGATAAATAATATCTATACTTGAATTGCACAAAAAAAGCGTTGTATAAACAACGCTTTGTAGTTAATGAGATGGACGGTTACACCGTTGGGACTGACGCTCGCCACGCTTGGTTCTGACTATCTGAGATAGAACGGAACAAGTCACGTAGCTCTTTCAATAAACCTTCTTGGAAACCAATGTTTTCATCGGCTTTCTGTTTGGCTGCTTGTGCGCGAGTCGCTTGTACTTCATCATCTTTGCTGCGCGCTTGCGCTTTGGTTTGCTCTACATTCGATGCAGAGTTTGCCATCTGGCCCAAAGCTTGAAGAATGGCGTTCTTCGCTTGGTTTGAACTCATCAGCTTATCGAACTTACGGCCACCACTTGTCAGCTGTGCTGTCGTGTCCGCGATATTGTCTTTTGCTAGTGAGTGCGCACGCTTAACCTGATCTTGCTGAGTTTTAGATAATCCATTGTTATTCATCAACTCTTCTGCTTGTTCAAAGCCTGCTTTTTGCGTCTTCAGTACATTATTGCTTGCCATTTCATTCTTGATTTCTTTCCCCGCTTTGAAAGAACCAAGCGCACCAATAATGGCTGTTGCTCCCGCTAATACACCCGAAACAACTGCCATAGCGATCATCGCGCTTGCTGAGTTGTTTAGTTCTGCCGCTTGGCTTTCTAAGCTCGCAACGTTTGCTTCTACAGCAATTTCACGCTGTAGCACTTGCTGCTCACGGCTCAATTTTGATACTTGATACAACAATGTTAGTAGCGTCAACGATTGTGATACCGCATCTGATGGTGACTTGATCACCTCTTCACCGTTAAGCGCTTTCATTGTTGTGCTCATTAGCGAACTGACCGTCGGTGCAAGAGCGTTCATTAAGTTTGCAACAACTTGAGCTTGGTTGCTCACTGCTGGTGCTTTAGGAGCCTCTAACTGGTAGCGTGCTGCACCAGAAACACCTGATTCACTTTGGCTTTTAATAGCGCCCGCTTCAAGCTTTGTTTCTGGTGTTTTTTCTGCTTTGGTTGTTTTGATAGTGTCGCCTAAACCATACAGTTCGCCGCATCCCGTTCCGCCTACTTTATCTAGCATAATAAACTCCTTATACCGTTGCAGGACGGCTTAACACCGTTTGCATGGTTTCACTTTTCGCTTGGATCATTTGCATGATGACGCTCATCAGCTCTTGGAAATCTTCCATCAACTTGCCAATTTCTTCTTTAAGCTTGTCGATGACGGCCTGGCTTAAGGTCATTTTGGCGCGAAGGTCCGTGATATCTGCCTGAATCTCAGTTACGTGAGCATTGTTAGCGGCATGAACACTGTCCGTAGCGCCTTTACCTACGTTGACGGCAATATCGACAGTTTCTGCTCCGTAACGAATCGCTTTTGCGGTCGTTGTCGCGGCTTTTGAGCCCATGTCCGCCACTTTCGCCATATTTGCAGCTGTTTTCGTAGCGATTTCTGTGACCTTTTGAGCTATCTTGCCAGCACCTTTTGCTGCAAGTTTCGCGATACCGCCAGCTGCTGCACCACCAAACGTCACAACAGCTCCGATAACCGCGACTGCGATTTCTAATGCCATTACGACTTTGTTTAGCACATCGACATTTACGCCCGCTTCTTTTAGCGCATCTTGAACGGCTGGCTCTTGCAGCGCCATGCTCACTGCTCCCATGACGCCACCAGCGATCATAAGAGCACCAGCTGCTGCACCAACACCCGTTGCCACCATTACGGCACCAACAACAATAGAAACCACCGCACTGATCCAACCAAAGATCTTCGCTGCTAAGCCTGATTTTTGGGCTTCTTTTGCAGCGGCTTCCGATTCTTTGATTTTGTCTTGGTTTTCCACCATCTCTTTTTCGTTGCTTAGCTTTTGCGACCTTCACTTCCTGAATTTTCAGCTCGTTTTGAGCACTTTTCAGTTTATCCGTGATAGCAGCAAGCTCTACTTCAAAATCATCAGCAGAACCTGCGATGATTTTGACTGCAATCGAACCTGTTTGATCTGCAACTGCATGGAGAGATTTTGCAATGGTATCGACGATCTTTTGCAGCTGTGCCATGGCTTTTAGCGTCAAATCATTCACTTTGTCGCTAACAGCTGCGTTAGGTGCATCTAACTGAACTTTTACTTTTCCGGTGTTCAGTACATCTGCATCTTTACTCTTCACGTTTTCTACCGTCACAGAAGGCGTCGCTGTAGACGCCGTTTTCTGCACGTTATCTAACGTGGCTTGGCCAGATTCAGGGCTATAAACCTGTGTCTGGATGCGGTCAAGTGCAATAGAACTCATAGTCTAATTACTCCTTTTTATTTCTCACCGCTTCTAACATGATGCCTGCACGCTCATGCAAATCTGCATATTGTGATTTTCCGGCAGACATCTCCTTCGCGCTGTAAAACCCACTCTCTGCTTCTGTCAGTTGTTCCAGTTTCAGGTGACATTCAGCAGAGTGAAAAGGTGGACGTGGATCATTTACGTCCACTAGCGCTGCGTAGCTGTAGGCGTCTATTGCCTGCAGATACTCACCCAACTCCTGACGAGCCGCACCAAGGCCAATGAAAAATCGCGCCTGATAATGATCAAGCATGCTGAGTAATTGAAATACTTTCGCTGCTTGCTCAATCTTTCCCGATTGGAAAAAGTTGTAACCTACGGCATAAATATGTTCGATGGTGTCCTGAGACACATCGTGCAACATTTTTAGCGTGCCTCCCTCTTCCAGAAAAGACAGCAGCTCTTCTGCTTGCATTTGGGATGGATCGGTCGCGTTTGTTTTAGTCATGGTTGGTTATCCTTAAATGGCTCGTAGGATTTCTTGTAAAATACTGTGGTACTTCTGAACAAACTTGTTCATCGCTTCAACGGTCGAGTTGTATTGAGAACTGGTGTCGTTCAGCTCAGTGGTTTTGATTTGCACTTCATCGTTAAGCAACTTGGATTTAGCACTGACAGAACTAGAAAAATTAGACAGTTTTTTCGACTTCTCTTCGTCTTGGTACGACGCACCATCACCGATAGTAATACCTTGTTTTTGAAGAAAGTCTCGATGGTTTGTTATCTTATTATCCGTCAAATACTTGTACTCAGGTGAAGCTTCAAAATCCGTTTGATTACTGTAGTTAAAGTCACTCGCTTTGAAGTTACTTTCTGGATATCCCGGTTTATAAACCCCATCAACACTTTGCGTAGAGTGAATTTTTGATTGCACAACACCAAAAACTTTAAGCTGTATTGTGAGATCCTCTAATGCCTCTTTCTGGTCATTACGTTTCTCTAAACGGTTAACACGACGCTCATTTAGTGCAAGCAGCACTTGCTCATCAAAGCGGTCGCCAATGCTAGACTCAACGACAGCCAGCAAATCACGAGCCGTTAGAGAGTGCTCTGCTCTCACCTCGCGATCCGCTTTCTCTTTATCGGTGATATTGAGTAGACGCTCTTTCAATGCCCCTAAGTTCTTGCGCAATGCCTCGTATCGCTCAGTAAATGAAGCCCCGGTAGATTCACCTTTTACTATTTTTTCAAACTGTAATCGGATATCTCGTTCGGTGTTTTCTTTGATCAAAGTAACTTGAGCTGGCGTTATTTGTGTCTTTTGGACATCGGCTATCGCGCTGTCCTGGTAAAAGTCGTCGATTTCTATATTTGTTAAACTCACCGCGAAGTTGGCGAACAGACTAGAAAGGGTCAAAGGCTCGGTTCCACCAATAACAGTGTTAAGTGCTGCTTTTAGGTTGTTTGTTCCAGCCGCATCCCCATAAGCTGCGCTATATTGGCCTTTCACTTGAGCGGCCATTTCATCTAACGCTTCTTTAAGCTGCTGTTTAGAAATACCAGGAGTCCATGTAATTCTGTTAGCTAGCGCACTTGCGTCATCGGTGCTTAAAGTAATACCGATGCCTTGAAAACTACTTTTTAATTGAGCTGAGACTTGAAGAGCGAAACTCTCTTTAGTCAACAGGAAATCCGAGCTCTTCAGTTGCGCGAGATTCACGGAACCTAAGCTACTAAAGGCATTGCGAAGAAAAGAAATAGAAGCATCTCTCACTTCACGGGAGCCCATTTGATTAGCAAGCTCTGCAACAAAAAGAGAAATTTCTTTGGTGGCATTAGCCAGTTTTGTCTCGGATAGGTTGGCGATCTGCTCCGCTTGGTTACTCTGAGTCCCCAGATTAAATTGACTAACAAACTCAGTAGATAACGAGCTATCTACGTTTTCCGTGAGTAACTTACTAAACCAAGCCTGAAACTGATTTGATAGTGTTTGGTTTGTTTGAGCATTGAACTCGGCTGCGGTTAATTCGCCATCTGAGTTAGCACTTTGTAGCGACTTTATCCAAACAGATGCGGTGTCGGTCAATGATATACCAGCAAACGCATTATTTTTCGCTTTTAGGTTTTCAAGTGTATCAACATAAAGCGCGATGCTTTGTGATTCCGTTTGTCCCGAGATAGTTGGCAATGAAGAAATTAGAGAGGCAAGTTGCTGAGTCTCTGCTTCACCCAGTACAGGGGTAAATGCCTCTATCAAGTTTTGTTGGAAAGTGGGTAATGGTGCACTACTCGCAGCTGTGTCTGTTGCTCCTGTCGTAGAGCCAGTCGTTTTCATATTCGTCATTTCCAAACCTCTAAATCATCATGCCGCGCATCACTGTAGGACGCTTTCTGCGTTTACCTGACGTACCTTGTAGCTGATTTTGTTGTTGCCGGCGGCGCTGGACTTCGTCTATTAGCTCTTGCTCTGCACGTTTCATGGTATCTACTGGCGCTTTTATGCCGCCAAGTAAAACATCACCCGCAACAGGACCAACACCTAAGCCTTCCAATAGCTCGTTAAAAATATCGGTTCTGTCTTCAGCTTTTCTAATGGCAAGCTCAGCGTTCTCAATCGCATCGGTAAACGGTTGCTTCATCTTGATTCCTATCTTAAAGCGGGTCATCTCATCGGTGCTGTCAGTAACAGTCGTGAGTTTTTACTTTTTCAACTTTTTCAAAGGTCTATAATCTGCTAGGCGTAAACAGTACCAGTCGTCTAGCTCATCATGGCTTGCACCGCATGCTTTTAGATAGAACTGGGCTAATCGCTGACTGCTCATATTGCTGCCACGTAACACATCGACGTTTCCGCGAATGACCCAATCGGAGGAATAAAGTTGAACAGCATGCTCAGCTAAGAGAAATAAGCCTGCAAAAGGGTTACTCAACCCTAGGTTTGGATGCACACGTTTCAAAAGAACGATGATGATTTCACCGTCCTCCACACGAAAAACGAGCTCTAAACCCTCAACTTCAATTCGATAACCAAGTTGAATTTCACTTTGTTGCCAAAAGTATGGCGTCACTTCGATCCCCGCTTGCGCAAGCGAGAGCATTAGTTTTGTTTTCATTACATCCCCACCCTTCCAAGTGGCTGAATATTGATTTGCTGAGTTAATTCTTGAAATGACAAAACGGGCAGATCGTAGTATTCCGATTCAATAAGCTTTCGCACATATCGGCGTACATCCATAGACACAACTAACACAGGCTTATTCGGCATGCGGCTTAAATCACCAATGGTCTGTTTCACATCACTCACAAATTGTTGAGTTACTGACGGGTCTAACGCCAAGTAGCTCCCTGCAGAGGTTTGACGAATACCGCTGCGTATTGTGTCTTCGAGACTTTGATCCAATAAGTAAGCGGGCAACATGTTTTGTCCACTCGCGTATTTGTAGCAAATGTAACGTTTTAAGCTGGAACGAATGTACTCCGTCAGCTGTACAACATCTTTCTCTTTTTGGCCCCACTCAACCATGGCTTCCAAGATCACGCGAAGGTTTCGGATGGAAATATCCTCAGAAACCAAGCGTTGCAAGATTTCCGTCATTTTTTGTAACGGGACAATGCGCTGGGCCTCTTTAACTAGCTCCGAATAACTGCCTTCCATCTGCTCCAATAGATAACGCGTCTCCTGAATACCAATAAAGTCTTGTGCGTACTCCTTGAGAACATGAGACAAGTGGTACGTTAAAATTCTGTCGGGTGTGAGAAAGCCGACATGACTGGCTACGAGTTTTTGCTCGTAACTTTGTGCCACCCAAATGCTAGAAATACCAGGTAGAAAATCTTCATCTTGCTCATAAGGCACGCCTAATAAATCGATCTGTTCATTCCCTTCTGTCACCAAGAGTTGATCTTTTACAATTCGTCCTCGTGCAACCGGAACTTCTTGTAACTGAATTAAATATTCGCCATTTTGCATCCCCTCGTTAAAACGCAGGTGGATACCCGGGAAAGGCACGCCGAGGTCGAGATATAGTGCGCGCCTCACCCTTGCTAGCTCTTCATTCAATGCGACCGCTTCCAAGCTTTCCTGAAGGCTCGCGTCAAGATCAATCAAGAGTGGGACCGTCATGGCAAACTCTTCTTGCTCACCTAGTTTGCCTTTACTGTTTCTAGATGGGGTTGGTTTGCTTGGCTTCGCTGCTGGTGAACCCGCCCCTTGCGAAACAAAGCTTGATAAGTCGGTACTATCTGATTCAGCCTTGTTTTTTCTGTTGATAGAAAAGGAAGAAACCACCACCACCAACCACTGTGGCCAAGACCAGAAAAGTAATTTTTGGAAAACCAGGAATCAGTGCGAACAGCACCAAAAGCACACCGCCAATAAGAAGCGCACGTGGCTGAGCAATGACCTGCCCACCAATGTCCGAGCCGAGATCAGAAGAATCTTCATGAGAAACACGCGTCACGATAATACCGGCCGTAATCGCGATAAAGAGTGCCGGGATTTGCGACACCAAACCATCGCCAACGGTCAAAATCGCAAACAGCTCAAGCGCTTCAGAAGCACTCATGCCTTTTTGCGTTACCCCGATCGTGACGCCACCTAAGATGTTGACCACAATGATGACCAAACCAGCAATGGAGTCGCCTTTAACGAACTTCATCGCGCCATCCATCGAGCCATACATTTGGCTTTCTTTTTCAATCAGTGATCGTCGGTGCCGTGCTTCGTGTACGTCAATCACCCCAGCGCGCATGTCACCGTCAATACTCATCTGCTTACCAGGCATCGCATCAAGTGAGAATCGCGCACTAACTTCTGCAACCCTCTCCGAGCCTTTGGTGATCACCATAAACTGGACAATAGTAATGATCAGGAAAACAACAATACCGACCACTAAGTTACCGCCCACGACAAAGTTACCGAAGGTATAAACGATTTGACCAGCATCGCCTTGCAGCAAGATCAAACGGGTTGTCGTGATGGATAAAGACAGACGAAACAATGTCGTGATCAGTAGCACCGCGGGAAACGCAGAGAACTCAAGCGGCGTAGTGATGTAAATCGCTAACATAAGCAGCACCACCGCAATACTCATGTTGGTGCCAATCAGCACATCCACCAGCGCGGTAGGCAGTGGCAATATCATCATAAAGACGATCGCGAGCAACATCACAGCAAGCATAATGTCTTTACGTTGCCCTACCTTGTTTAAAATATCTATCAACTTATTCATGTGATTCACTATTTAAAGATTGCAGATAGCGTCGGTGCGCTTGGCGTGCCCCATCGACGTCATTTTGTTTCCAACGAGCTTGGCTTAAGCAAAACCAGAGTCCTGCCGAATCAGGTTTAAGGTCGGATTTTAATAAGTGCTCACATACCTCAACAGCACGAGCATATCGACCACTTTGTAAACACGCCACTGCGAGCGTTTGCATCGCCTCTTTGTGTTGCGGGTCTATCTCTAAAACCGCATCGAGAATAGAGATGGCATGCTCTGGCTTTTGGTATTGAACTTGTAGTGCAGCGTGAACAAGCAACAGTTCAATGTCTTTGGATCTCAACATGTTGGTTAGACCTGGATAAGGAGATTGAGCGCCATAGTGAGATAACGCTGATCAAGTTGCGTGCTTTGTAGCGTTTCGGATGCTTTGATAAAAGAAGCGGAGCCTGAATCCTGTGCAAGAACTTGCAACTGAGCTAACGTTTCATCGAACTGTTGGCGGTACTTTTCTGGACGCAACAATTCTGAGTGCAACAATTTTGGCTTGGTTAACGCGATTAGGTATTGGTCTGAAGGCCAGAGGTCATAGAGCTTCTCTAAATGCGTAGCGACCGCCTGTCCATCAGGAAGTAATTGAAACCGTTCAGGGAAATCGGCCTTAACCTCACTATGAGTAACATGCGTGAAGGCTTCTATGCCTACGTTTAAAGTGCTTACTCGAGTCATGAGGTTGCCACATCGTTATGTAGACGAACCAAAAGCGTAAACGCTTGTTCTAAAGTCGGAAGCGTGACCTCTTCTCCGTTTAACCTCGCGGAAAAAACCAAAGTTTGCTCATCTAACAAACCAGTTTTAATTTCGAAAGGCCAGCCTTGATCGGCATGACACAAACTGAGGGCGCTTTGAATGATGTCACTGGTTTGATGCCAAGATAACGCTTGAGACAACATCAAGAATAGCTGTTCTCCGTGTCGCTCAATATGTAGTGTACCGCTTTGCTCAAAATCCAGCTGCACCCGTCCAGCTGATGAGAAATCGACGGCATCAAGCCCCATTCCTCGGCAAAATTCATTGACGGATGCATCAATCCAACTCATCTTCCCACGCTTCCTCTTCTTCTATATCAATGGCTTCGTCTAGCGCCTTTTGTACCGCTTGTATTAAATTCTGTCGTTGTTCTTCATCGGCGAATACATCAATAGGGATCGCGCGAACTAACTTGTGGAACTCTCGAAAAAAATCGATTTTTTGTTGTACCGCCGTCAATTCCATTGCGTTGGCGACTTTCCAAATCTCATCACTGCTTACCCATCGCTGCTCTACCAACGCAATCACATCAGCCATCAAATTAGAAACTTGATAAGCCATAACTTGTCCTTTCCGGTTTAAACATTTGGAACAACTGACTCACGCGATCTTGCAACGTATTCAGAGTTTTGAGTTTTTGCATATCGGACATCAACCACTGCAACTTAACCGAGTCGATACTGCTGCCTTGAACACTAAGATCTGCACTCATGCCTTGCAGCATAAAGTCAACAGCGGTCGATACCTCCTGTTCACCAAAGCGCGCCACTACGTCTTGATAAGCGGCTCCGAGCCCTTGATAGCTATGAACGGTATCGCGATAGAAACCGCGCAGCTGGTGTAATGAGCTAAACTCTTGCTCTTGGCTGTACTCATCAGCAAAATTTGAGACGCGAATTTCCGTATCAATTTGAGCCCAAGAATCTGGGTTTTGCTCGATTCTCAGAATCGCTTGGTCAATTAGTGCGAGTAGATGTTTACTTTCTGGGCTCGCACTCAAAAACTTTTTAACGGCTTTTAACGCAAGGTATTGATGGCTTTTCTCCTCGGAAAACCCATTCAAATAGGCTTGCAATTGTGCGATGGTCGAGATATTTCCTCCCGCCATTTTTGCAGCCAGATCTTTGATCTTTTGGTTCTTTTCAAGATCAGGGACTTTTCGCAGATAGTCAGAAACGAGTTCGTGCGCTTCATTAACTCGAACGCCACTGTCTTTCACTTTACGCTTGGTCAAATCTTTTTCTGCTTTTTCGGAACCGAGTGAAGTGAGCTCTTCCATCGCATCAAAAAGTGATTGTGTGGCATTGTGAACACGGACCGTTTCACCGCGGTAATTGCCTTTTCGTGAAGCGTCGGTACGAGACGATTCCAACCCGTTTTGGATAGACGCATCAAACTTTGGGTTTGTTGCGATATGATTGTTGATAATACTCATTCACTTGCACTCCTTCCGTACAATACAGGCGAATTATAGGAAGTGCGCTTTCTCGAAGCTGTCAAAATCAGACGTGTTTTTTTAGTGCGTTTTCAGTTTTCTAAAAACTCCCGACTGATATTCACTATAAATACCCCCTCATCCTTTCTATCCTCCCAACATCAATCATTGCGCATATTTTTACCTTGAACGATTTCTCATACATCACTGATATCCAACAATCTGCGATCAGGCAAACTCGTCTGATCCAAATTCGCGGGCGCGTTACGCAAGTAACCGGCACCATCATCAAGGCCGTTGTTCCCGGCGTTCGTGTTGGTGAGCTGTGTGAGTTGCGTAATCCTGATCAAACTCTGTCTTTATTAGCGGAAGTCGTTGGCTTTCAACAGCATCACGCTCTGCTCACACCGTTAGGAAATATGTTTGGGATTTCCTCAAATACAGAAGTTAGCCCAATGGGAAAAATGCATGAGGTCGGCGTTGGCGATCACCTGTTAGGTACAACGCTTGACGGACTTGGGCGTCCTTTCGATGGTACGCAAAGCCAGGAACCAAGTGCTTGGTATCCGGTTTATCGCGATGCACCGCCACCAATGCAACGTAAACTGATTGAAAAGCCAATCTCTCTTGGGGTTCGATCCATTGATGGACTACTGACCTGTGGTGAAGGTCAGCGCATGGGCATTTTTGCAGCGGCGGGCGGTGGTAAAAGTACCCTACTGGCAAAACTGATTCGATCCGCAGACGTCGACGTGACCGTTCTCGCCTTGATTGGTGAACGCGGACGCGAAGTACGAGAGTTTATTGAGCATGACTTGGGCGAAGAAGGAATGGCCAAATCGGTTTTAGTGGTCGCGACATCCGATCGCCCGGCCATGGAACGTGCCAAAGCCGCTTTTGTTGCCACTTCTATTGCTGAATATTTTCGTGACCAAGGTAAACGCGTGTTACTGCTGATGGATTCTGTAACGCGTTTCGCCCGCGCACAGAGAGAAATTGGACTAGCCGCAGGCGAGCCACCAACACGACGTGGCTATCCGCCTTCCGTTTTTGCCGCTTTGCCAAAGCTGATGGAACGAGCCGGCCAATCTGACAAAGGGTCAATTACAGCGCTGTACACCGTGTTGGTTGAAGGCGACGACATGACAGAACCTGTCGCCGATGAAACTCGCTCCATTTTAGATGGGCACATCATTCTCTCGCGCAAACTTGCGGCAATGAACCATTATCCCGCCATTGATGTACTCCGATCAGCAAGCCGCGTGATGAATCAAATCGTTGAACCTGATCATCAGGCGTCTGCTGCTCACCTTCGCGAAATGTTAGCCAAGTACGAAGAAGTTGAGCTACTGATAAAAATTGGCGAGTACCAGCATGGGGCAGATAGCCGAGCAGATATGGCGATTGCACAAAGTGATGATATACGCGCCTTTTTACGTCAAGGAACGCATGAGCCAAGTGATCTTGATGGTGCTATCGCTCAACTAAAAGGGATGGCGAACCAATGATCGAACGGTTACTAGAAATCAAACAAATTCGAGCAGAACGTGCGGATAAAGCCGTTAAGCGCCAAGAATACCGAGTATCAAATTCGGCAGCACAGGTTCAAAAGGCCGAACGTTCCGTAGCGGACTATCACGTTTGGCGTCAGGAAGAAGAAGAACGACGTTTTGCCAAAGCAAAGCAACACACACTCGTTCTCAAAGAGTTGGAAACATTAAGACAAGAAATCGCGTTGTTGAGAGAGCGAGAAGCCGAGCTTAAACAGCGCGTTGCCGAAGCAAAAAAAGCGCTTGAGTACGAACGCTCGGTACTTAAAGAAAAACAAAAAGAGGCACGGCAAGCCCATAAAACCAAAGAAAAATTCGTTCAGTTGCAACAACAAGAACTCGCGGAACAGTCGCGAGAAAGACAATACCAAGAAGAACTCGAACAAGAAGAGTTTCGCACTGTCGATATTATTTAAAGGTTCATTATGCGCATTACTCCAACAGAAGAAACACCGAATACGCTGTACAAATCAACGCCAGAAAAAAAGCCCTTGGAGCGAGAGGCTGAGCTTCAGTCACAGTTCGAGCGTGCAATGACGGAGAAACCTCGCAAGGAAGAAGAATCTACCGTTGCGAGCAAAAAAGACACTCAGAGCAGAGACGAGAGCCTTCCGTTAAGACATGAAGCATCTCAAAGCCTAGACAAACAATCGAAACTTTCTAACCAAGAAGCCAGCACTTATAGAAATACCGCTACATTAAAAGGCAAAAGTGACGTCGTCACAAAGAAAGGCGTAGAGAAACCACAAGACGACGCAACAAATAGCGAAGAACACCTAATTGAAAACAGTAAATTGCATGAGAAAGATAAGAAACTTGAGATCGATCAGGCTCCAAACTCATCCTCGATTGAGCGCGTTGGCCCCCATTCTCAAGCACAAGCTTCTCTCGACGGTTCTCTCCCTAAAAAGGCCGTAGGGAAATCACTCGCTCAAGATGCAATTAACCATGCTAACTTCACGACGAAACAAACCGAAACGACACACAATAAGCGTGCAACGCTGCGGCTACAAGACACTGGCAAGCTGTCAGACAAAACCGATGGTCGTTCTGAAACTAAATCGCTTGAGAAAATCGAGACGAAAATCGCACTAGTGGCCGTTAAAGCGGATGACGAAAAAGCAGATCCTCAACACCTTGCGAGCGCGGCAACACAAGGCGATGTCATTTTAAAGAGTGTCGCTTCACAGGCTCAGCCGGCCCCTGCTCGAGACGTAAACACGTTACTCCAACAATTGGTGGACAAAATCTATGTTTCGCTGCCAACCGCATCGGACAACAAAGAGGTTCGGCTGTTTCTGAGTGAAGGACAATTAAAAGGTGGCGAAATCCACATCAAGTTGGACGCGCAAGGTTATAGCGTGACGATTCGACAAGAGCATGCCCTTTCCATTATTAGCCAACAAGCTAGACAAGATCTTGCCGAACGCCTAAATCGATTTGGCGGTGATCAGCCACTTCGTCTAGCGATCAGCGAACAAACTCAACAGCTCGATCAACAACAACATGAACAACAACACTCACGCCAGAAACGTAGCGTGTATGAAGAATGGCAAGCGGAGAATGACCTATGACGCCGTTAACGATACCCAAAGTCGATTCAGACAGTATTGCGCTCAGTAATCAACTTTGTACAAAGCAGTGCCATTTCCAAGGGGCTGATGGTCAGAGCGTATCGATTACTGTTTCTCAAATCCCTTCATTTGAAGGATTCCGTTTAACCACGTTGATTGGAGGGCAAACGATCCAAGTGGATTTTTGTCGTGCGCAACTCCAGAAATGGCTTGAGTCTACTCTGAATGCCACTGCATTCGAGTCACTGCCCAACTCGCTCCAGTTAGCACTTTTGAGTTCTCAGATTGAACCGCATAGTGAGGCATTCAAAGCACTATTTGGTCAGTTGCCCATTCTTAGCCAGTTACAACCGTTAGAGTCGAGCCAAGTTCAAGAGCATACCTTGATGTTAACCCTCAATAAACCTAACGGCTCTCTTTGTTTGTGGGTTAGCGAAGGAGCAAACGTGCTGTTGGATGCACTACCAAACAGCGCTGCTCTTCAGGCGCGACATCTCGCTTTACCTGTGTGGTTAAGCCTTGGAAAGACCCATTTAATGTTAAGCGAATTTAATTCGCTCGAACTGGGAGATGTGATCTTTTTTGACGATTGTTATATCGCCCAACAACAAGCCATTTTTCAAGTATCTAACCAGAATCTCTGGCGCTGCCAACTGGATGACCAAATTCTTCACATTATTGAAAAAGAAACCAATATGAATGACGTAAACACTTCAGAAATGTTAACCGACCACCAGCAACTGCCCGTGGAACTCACGTTTGATATCGGCCATCAAACCATCACTCTAGAACAGCTTAACCAGCTTCAGCCTGGGTACGTATTCGAGCTAAACCAACCTGTATCTAAGCCGGTAACATTGCGTGCCAACGGCAAAATCGTCGGTGAGTGTGAACTGGTTAATGTTAATGAGCATTTAGGTGTGCGCGTACTGGAACTGTTTGGTGGCACGCAGGAGCCAGCATGATCCAGTTACCTGACGAGCTCAATCTCATTGTCAGCTTAGCACTGCTGGCACTGATCCCATTTATCGCGATGATGGCGACGTCGTTTGTAAAACTCGCCGTTGTATTCTCACTGCTGCGTAACGCTCTCGGTGTACAGCAAATTCCACCGAACATGGCGCTGTACGGATTGGCGATCATTTTGTCTATTTTCATCATGGCTCCCGTCGGTTTTGAAACCTACGACTACGTAAAGCAGCATGATATCTCCCTCGAAGATTCTGCAAGTGTAGAAGGCCTCATTGAAAGCGGTTTACAGCCTTATCGAGAGTTTTTGAAAAAACATATTCGGGAAACCGAAGCCATATTCTTTACCGATGCTGCGCGCACATTATGGCCTCAAAAGTACGTGGACCGTTTAGAGTCAGATAGCTTGTTGCTGTTGCTGCCAGCGTTTACGGTCAGTGAGCTTACCCGTGCTTTTGAAATTGGCTTTCTATTGTACTTACCGTTCATCGCTATCGACCTAATTGTATCGAATATCTTGCTCGCCATGGGCATGATGATGGTATCGCCAATGACCATCTCTCTCCCTTTCAAATTGTTGCTTTTTGTCTTGCTTGACGGCTGGACGAAACTCACTCACGGCTTAGTACTGAGTTACGGTTAATCACGGAGAAAGTATGCATTCTGCTGAAATAATTCATTTCACGACTCAAGCATTAACCCTAGTTTTGTACTTGTCGTTACCGCCGATTTTAGTCGCAGCGTTGGTTGGTACATTGGTGTCGCTTATTCAGGCGTTAACTCAGGTCCAAGAACAAACGTTAGGCTTTGTGGTCAAGCTTATCGCGGTCATTATTACGCTGTTCGTCACAACGCAGTGGCTAGGGGCAGAGCTCCACGCCTTCGCCTCGCTTGCCATGGATAAAATTCCTCAAATACGATGAGTTATCACGACTTACACCAGGCTTTATTTTTGTATAGCCTGACGTTACCTCGGTTAATGGCATGCTTCATCTTTTTGCCTATTTTGAGCAAGCAAATGCTAGGCGGCACCATGGTGAGAAATGGTGTGCTTTGCTCACTCGCACTGTTTATATTTCCGATGATTAATCAGCAAAGCTTGCCCGCAGAAACCGACGGTATTTGGCTGATAGTGATTTTGGGTAAAGAGGTATTAATAGGGCTATTGATCGGGTTTGTTGCTGCTATCCCCTTTTGGGCAATAGAAGCGGCTGGCTTTCTGGTCGACAACCAACGTGGTGCTGCCATGGCAAGTATGTTTAACCCAACGCTAGGCTCGCAATCGACGCCAACCGCAGTGTTGCTGACCCAAACGTTGATTACCCTGTTCTTCTCTGGCGGGGGCTTTGTCACTTTTATCTACGCGTTATTCAAAAGCTACACATCTTGGCCGATCGTGGACTTTTTCCCAACCGTTAGCGATGCATGGGTAAGCTTCTTCTACGCGCAATTTGAACAGCTTATGTGGCTTGGTGTGTTGATGTCCGCTCCATTAGTGTTGGCAATGTTTCTTGCTGAGTTTGGTCTGGCGCTTATCAGTCGTTTTGCACCGCAATTGAATGTTTTTTTCCTTGCCATGCCAATAAAAAGTGCCATCGCGAGTGTTTTACTGATCGTGTATCTCGGGCTAATGATGGATCACTTTGAAGTGCAATTTTATGGCATTACCCGATTCGCAGAACAACTCAATACCATTTGGCAATAACGCTTAGGATTCTTTATGAGCGCAGAAAAAACAGAGCAACCCACCGCAAAAAAGTTACGCGATGCCAGGCAGAAAGGTCAGGTAGCCAAAAGCCAAGAAATCGTATCGTCTGCATTAATTTTGGCGCTCATAATTGTACTGTTTGCGTTCGCCGATTATTACATGTCGCACATCTCAGCGCTTATTCTCCTACCAAGTAAGCTTGCTTATCAGGGCTTCCAAGATGCGCTAGTCGATGTCGCTATTGCCATCGCAAAAGAAATTGCCTATCTACTCGCCCCGATTATTCTGGTTGCTGCACTCGTCGCCATCTTTTCCAATATGGGGCAGTTCGGCTTTCTATTTAGTGGTGAATCCGTTAAACCCGACATCAAAAAGATCAATCCCGTCGAAGGTGCCAAACGCATTTTTTCGCTTAAGAGTGTGATTGAGTTTATCAAGTCGATCCTTAAAGTCTCTCTTCTTTCCTGCATTATCTGGGTGACCTTACGCGGTAACATCAACGCTTTAATGCAAATTCCAACTTGTGGGTTAGAATGTGTTCCGACCATTACTGGCGTCATGATTAAACAATTAATGATTATCTCTTCGGTAGGTTTCATCGTCATCGCTGCCGCAGATTTTGCGTACCAAAAGTTTGATCACACGAAGAAGCTCAAAATGAGCAAGGACGAAGTGAAGCGCGAATACAAAGAGATGGAAGGCAGCCCTGAAATCAAAAGTAAACGTCGTCAGCTACACCAAGAGCTACAGGCCTCCAATCAACGTGAAAATGTTAAACGCTCCAATGTGTTGGTAACAAACCCAACGCATATCGCGGTTGGTCTGTACTACAAAAAAGGCGAAACGCCCCTGCCCGTCATCACCTTGATGGAAACCGATGCGGTAGCCAAACGTATGATCGCAATCGCCAAAGAGGAAGGTGTGCCTGTGATGCAAAAAGTCCCTCTTGCTCGCGCACTATACGCGGACGGCAACGTCGACCAGTACATCCCAAGTGATCTTATTGAGGCAACCGCCGAAGTGCTTCGTTGGTTGGCATCATTGGAGTCGGATAAGACGCTGAATTAACATGATTTCGAGAGTAAAGGCTATCGTACGAAGAACGGTTATCACTTTTCTATACGTAATGAGATTTTTAAATGAGTCATCCTTCGCTATAGGTTTCAGCATATCGAATTTGCCTACTTTTGCTTGTCTCAATGAAGCACTTGGTTCATGAAAAGTCGTGTTTACTAACGTCAATAGTGGTACTGTACTGGACAGTTTTACTTTCATCTCTAAACCACCTAGAGCTCGGTAAGAAACCACGCCAGCCACAACAAAGGTGGATTTTTGCTTAGGTTGATTTATTTATGCGCATATCTACCGAAAAGAAACGAACTCGAATCATCAAAGTTGCCACTGACCTTTTTATAAAGCAAGGTTACAAAGACACATCACTCGATCAAATCGTCGCGATTTGTGGAGGCTCAAAGCAGACGTTATATCGCTATTTTTCGAACAAAGAAGGGTTATTTGTTGAAGTTTTAGCATACAATACCAAAACCAGCTTAGAGTCCGTCTTCCAGCTTGCCGACAAGCAATCGGAGCCTTTACAAGAAACATTGAATGACTTCGCCAAGAAGTACCTAAAAGGTGTATGCTCCAATCCTATGCTATCACTTTATCGGATCGTTTCGGCTGACTTCAACAAACATGATTCCGTACCAAATCAATTCTGGCAGACAGGGCCGCATCGCATTCATCAATACCTCATCGACTTTTTAAAGAGTGAAACTGTCAGCTCACAGCTCGATGTTGAAAATGCCGACCTCGCTTGTGAGCAACTACTTGCATTAATTAAACTTGATTACCAGAACATGGCACTAATTGGCTTCGATTTTCCGACAGATGAAGAGTTAGATGCACATACGAAAAAAGCGGTCACCGCCTTCCTAAATCTATACCAAAGATAAACTCACTGAATATAAAAGGGAGCATCATCGCTCCCTTTTTGTTTCTATGGCTTAGTGAATCTCTCGCTTCGCCGCTAGCTTTTTACCGATTATTAAGATTGGCGCGAGAGCAAAGACCGAGATAATAAACATCAATAATGAATTACTCAGTGCTAGAGTGGTCGCCTGCTCTTTGACAACAGAACTAATTTGGCTCATTCCTAATGCCGAATTTGGCAAGTGTCCATGAGTCAGAATCGTACTGCTCAACGCATTTTTATAAGCACCAAAAGCATGATTCACATCATCTAGCGTTCGGCCAATCTCTCCAGCAGCTTGCGCACTATGGCTTTGCATTACCCGTGAGAACACGGCACCAGCGATCACACCACCAATGGTACGAAAGAGGTAGAAATTGGCGATGCCTTCTAAACGCTGCCCGACCTGGAAGTACATCAAGACTGCAATGGTCACAGACACATTCAATAAGCCGACACCAAACCCACGCAACATCATCGGAACGGACAAAGATTCCGTACCAGCAAAGCTAGGTAACTGACTAAACTTATGTACCGAAAGTATAATCATCACCACACCAAACGGGACGACTGCATCCGCTAATGGACGGCGGAAGTAATACACCAGCACACTGACTAGCATACCACCTAACATGGCATAAAATGCCGGCAATTGGGCATATCCAGCATTAAGGTTGTTGTACTGCAACGCCATTTTCAAAAAGCTAGTAAACAACACATTGCTCGCCATAACAGCAAAACCTGCCAAAAAAGCGTTGTACATAAAAACATTAGTTTTCAACTTACTATGCAGCTGTATTGATGCTGTATTTAAAGGACTGGTTTTCACAAAGTAATACACCACTAATAAAGTCAGAGCCGCGGCTATCGAAGAGGCTTTAACAAACCATTCCGAGTCAAACCAGTTGTAATAACTGCCTCTCATCAATAGAAATACAACGAGGCTTATTGTCAGGGCAAAAACTAAATAAAACCAACAGCCCGACTTGGCTTCGGCCTCGATTTGAATCGACTTAGGATTGTAGATGCATGCAATTACCAAGGCAGAGAAGTACAGCCAAGCCGACACGACACACAACAGTGACCAATCAAAGATTTCGACAATATTGGCCACTACCCAAGGGTAAGCGCCGATCGGTAGCAAGGTTGAGAATACTAACGTTAAAGCAATAATGGCTGGTAGCCAACGCTGTTCAAAAAAGTGGAGCAGGTAAAGGTTTAATACCACCATTAACATGCTCATAAAAAAGCCACTCGAGAGCCAAGTCAGAGTGAACACCAGTTCTTGCTGTCCGCCCCAGTAAAGTACAAGATTGCTCGCTAGGCCTACCAATAAAATGGCATGTAAGAGAATTAACGTACCCAATCTACGCACCAATATTGGTGTGAATATAAAACCTAATACCTGGGTAATCATAAAGCCGACTTTAACCAGAGCAACTTCATCGACAGATAAGCCTGACGTTGCCGCCATCTCATACGATAACTCGGTAAACATCACGGAGTTAATACCAAAAGCAGCAATCGCAAAAAGCGTCAAAATCAGCAGCGGTGAACGTTTTTCCATTGCAGTTAACCTTGTGCCGCGGTCTCGATCGATACTTCTGCAGACAACCCCGGATAGACTCGTTGACTCAACTCTTGAGGGATCTCTAGCTCAATACGTACTGGCACACGTTGTACTACTTTTACGAAATTGCCTGTCGCATTTTGGGGTGGCAATAAACTAAACTGTGCACCAGTCGCCGGGGTTATCGAAGAAACACGGCCATGCAATGGATGGTTTGGAAACATATCCAATACCACTTCAACCTCTTGCCCAGGCACAACGTTCTCAAGTTGTGTTTCTTTAAAGTTTGCCTCTATCCAAACATAATCTGGCACCATCACGATGAGCCCCATTCCTGGTTGTACAAACTTGCCGACTTGCACTTGTCTATCTGCCACATAGCCATCAAATGGTGCACGCACCGTGGTTCTTTCCAGTGAAATATTAGCCAGTCGTAAGCTTGCTTCTGCTTTTTTACGCTGTGCTGTCAGTTGCAACTTCTCAGTCATCAATGTGTCGAGCTGCTTTTGCTCAGCAGCTAAGCCCAATTTAGCGGTTTCAAGATTACTGCTTGCTTCAATAGATCGCGTTTTTTGTGCTTCAAACTGATTTTTGCTCACAGATTGCTTTTGTACCAAACGAGAAAGACGTTGAAACTCCGCCGCTTGGTGTTCGGCATTTGCACTCGCGCGGCGAATACCTTGCTTCGCCTGCTCAATTTTCATTAACTGCATATCCGTTTTGATTTGATTTGCAGTAAGCTCAGATTTCGCAACATCTAGTGCTGCTCGAGCAATTTCTTGGTTGGCAATAAAGTCTTCATCATCAATGACAAACAAAGGAGTTCCTTCTCTTACCCACTGGTTATCTTTGACAAAGATTTCGCTTACTTGCCCCCCAACCTCAGGAGAAATGGCCGTAACGTCTGAATGAACATATGCGTTATCCGTCATTACAGTATTCGGCTGGTATAAGGCACAGCCAGCAGCAAATAACGAACCAACAACAAGCGACAAGGCGATAACTTTCTTCTTCATGTTTGAAACCCATTTTATGATTTTCACAAACTGTACTGTACCGTACAGTTTTAGTAAAGGTACATTTGATCATTGCCAATCAAAAAGATCAATCTCATTGATTTATCATGAACTTCTTGAGAAAAGTGTTTCGAATGAAAAGAATGAAAATCTAAACATTTGTAATGTAAATAAAAAAACACATTTAAACTGAATAAATAAAGAGAGGACTGCAACTCCCCTACCTTTAATGAAGCTTGCTCCCCAACTCGGCGCATCAGTCGCAAACATTTGACTGGCCGAAGTTTTCGAAGCTACCTCACCAATTTTCATTAGCACCTCAATCTGACACATCAACCCAACGATAAGCACAAGCTAGTAGCATTTTCTTCAAACGAATTTGACATCGCCCAATATAGTTGTGTATACAACCATATTGTTCGTTCATGTTATTTGGTGAAATTCTCCATGTCCCAATACAACCATCATCAGTCTCTCGGTCACCTTACGGGGCTTGCTAGTCGTCTGTTTAACCGATTACTCACTACCCGTTTCAAAGATGCTGGTATTGATATGACAGCAGAACAATGGGGTGTCGTGTTGCTGTTGCGAAACAACGGTGCTCTTTCTCAAAGTCAGATTTGTGAACTGTTGTACTTAGAAAAATCGAGCGTCAGTCGCTCAATTGATGGGCTTGAAAAGCGCGGTTGGACAGAGAGGAAACCTTCGCCAACGGATAGTCGAAGTAAGTTAGTCGTGCTAACAGAAAAATCTTTAGACACCGTTGATACATGTGCAAATATCGCTTCGCTAGTACTGCAAGAAGCCCAACAGAACCTTGCTGATGCCGACCTAGATAACAGCAAACAGCAACTTTCTAGCGTGGTAGCGAACTTACGCAAGCTTAACGGACAAATTTAACTTATCAGCGTACGTTGCGACATAAGCTGGTTTAACAGTCAGGCTCAACCTTGGAGAAATACGATGACAAAACGCAATGCTTTAATTACAGGTGGCGCTCGCGGAATTGGTGCAGCAACAGCAAAAGCACTCGCTGCAGATGGTTACCGAGTTTTTATCAACTACGTAAATAGCGCTGCGGTCGCGGAAGCGTTAGCTCAGGAAATTCAAAACGCCGGTGGTGAGGCGTACACTTTAAAAGCTGACGTTCGTGATGACGCACAAATACAAGGGATGTTCGACAGCATCGCAAATGAACATGGTGGCGTTGATGTTCTTGTCTCAAACGCAAACATGAGCTTTACCGCTAAACCTTTCACTGAGCAGTCGTGGGAAGAGTTTTCACAAAAGCTAAATGACGAAATGCACGCTGCATATCAAACGGCAAAATTGGCGGTAGAAAACATGAAAGCCAGCCAGTTTGGTCGCTTAATTTTTATCTCTAGCACCTTATCAGAAGCCCCTGCACCAAGCTTTATTGCTCATGGTAGTGCAAAAGGTGCACTTGATAGCTTTAGTAAATACCTCGCTCAAGAACTTGGTCCTTTCGGGATTACGTCTAATGTCGTTGCTCCGGGCCTTGTAGAAACAGACGCAACAAAAGGTGCTCCTGAAGAGTTTAAAGAAACCATTCGAATGTTCACACCAACGCAGAAAATTGCCACACCTGAAGACGTAGCAAACACCGTGAGCTACTTGGCAAGTGAAAAAAGCGGACATATCACGGGCACATACAATCCAGTATGTGGCGGCGCCTACCTACCATAGCGCCATTTGTGCCTCGCACACATACAAAGGCATGTACGCATGCCTTTGTAGCTTTAGGTATTGCTTTGCAACGCGCAAGCTTCCTTCATGGGCAGTTTTGTCTGAAGAAAAATAGAAAGTCCTATCTATTTCTTATAATCGGTGTATAGTGAGCTCAGCTCCTAACCGTGAGCTATTGATGAAATATTTAGTTCGAGTCTCTTCTTAGTTTTCTTTCGAGTCATTTCGTTACTCAACTCCTGTAGCAACTTATTCTTTATCTTCCATTAAATAGCCTCAGTTTTGATTTAAATACGAACGAGAGTTAGCTCTCTTAGCATGGTTATCACAACGCGCTGTCTTTACATCGATAGGTTTATAAGGAATTTAACCTTATAAAAACAATCATTAAGCGTCAAAATAAGACATAACACTGCATAGCCACTTCGTGTATATATCATCACTATTTAGGAATAGTCATTAGCGGTGAAATATATTAATCAGCGCGATGACAATGGAATATTTAGACTTAATTTAAACCATTTTGACTTCGTTATTCCTATAAAAGTAGAGGTTAATTAGATTGACCTTTAATAAACACGCTCTAGAGGAATAAAAATGAGAAAAAAACGAGATAGCTTTCAAAAAAAGAAATAAAAAAAGCAATTATGAAGATAAGTTTGAGTTGATGGTAAAAGAATACCACAGCGCAAAAGAAGTATTAGACGCAATGCCAGAAGGTTCGGCTGACTACGACAAGCAGAAAAAGCACTGTGAATCTCTATTTGCTAATGCCGAGCGCTTTTTTAAGCGAAATCAGTAGGCCAATTTAACGCCTAGATAAACATCCGGCAAAACACCATATACGGTAAGGGAGCATCTGCTCCCTTACTTTCAATTAAACCCAACCTTCCGCTAAGTACATCAGTCGCAATTGACTTGGTGAGCCCAGTTTATCTAATGCATCCAACTGAGCGTCACTCAGGTTCGGGCATTTATCAAGGTATACTCGTCCATTTTCTGCATCAAGTGGCAGTTTGTAAGTCAGCTTTTCATTGATTTGACTCGCCTCACCTTTATCGATCGCTCGAACTGCAGGCATGAGCCAATCCCAATCTTCGCCCAATAGCTTTTTAAACGCACTATGAGCAGTTGCCTCAGTTTTACTTGGCGCATCTTCTGGACTTAGCTTCAAGATAGAATCAACGTCAGGGACTAAGTGTTCACCTGGCTCTGAGCCCAACATCTTTTTCAACGTTAAGCGAGCAGCTTCCATCTCTTGTGCTTCTTTAGGCGCTTGAGGTGATGTCATCGCAGTGTTCTCTTTAGGACCAAGGTACGCCATCAATGCGCGTACAGAAGCTGGATCTTGCATACTGAAGGTAAAATCTCCTTTGGCATTAGAAACTTCAAGCCTTGGTAAGACACCAGACATCTCACCTTGCATGAGTTGCTCTTTGACTTCTGTATTTAGTCCGTATGCTCCAGCTTGGTTCGCAACAAAACCACCACCACTGATGATGCCAGTCGTGGCAGCCGAACCAATGGCTTCTTTTGCTATCGGCGTAACACCCGCTGTCGCTACGGAGCTCACACCAAAAGTACCCAAGCTCCCTGTCGCCATACCCAATGTTGCCCCAACTGCACCTTCAGCTGATAACATTGCATGACCTTGAGCCAATGTTTGTTGCATCGGCATAGAGAGACGTTGGTCTCGCCCTGGAAGCTGCGAAATTTGCTCCAGCTGATGGTGGTAAGCTTCAGCATCGCCATTGACTGCCGCTTTGTGCAGCTCGCGTCCTGTTGAAATTAATAGCCCTACGCCAGGCAAGGCTAGGTTGATGACTGCATTAACGCCAGAACCTTTCAGTTTTTCTTTGCCCATCTGTAACAGTTCGGCACCAAAACCATCCATTTTCCCCGGGTACTGAGCCTCTAAACTCACCTGCATACGCGGATCTTTGCTGATCGCGTCAAACGTATTTTTAAGCTGCTGGTACGTATCGCTGCTCACCTTGACTTCATCCAACAAGCTGACAACTTCTAAGATTTTGCGCTCAGTAAGCGGCTCACCGCGATAACCAGAAGGGCTAACTAATGAGTAAGCTAGCAAGGCAACCTCAGGCTTTTCTTGTTTAAGTAGCGCCTGTTTCAAATCAAGGTGAGTTTTGATGTTTTCTTGGAAAAACTTAGTGTATTTGCTTCTCAACACGCCTTCGTGGATAGAAGCAAACTTGTGACCTTTGTGGAACGTTGAAGGTTCTTTTACCTCACCTCTTTTACTGATCACTCGGTCATCTTTTTGCGCAGCGACTGCACGAAACTGTTCTAGATCAGGTACTGGGCTTTGACTGATTTTTTGCGTTGTATTGACCATTTTTCTCTCCTACACACGAAGTGATTGAACATGAGCTTGTTCATGATTAGGGGTGGTTGGAATCGCTTGATCCAACATTGCAAAACGCGCTTGCCACAATTCAGTCTGTTCAATAACCTCATGAAACCAAGCAGTAAGATTCGTCGTGTTTAGGTGCTCAACTGGTTTACGTCCCGCTAAGACAAGCTGTCGACCATTTGGGGCTAAAGCAAGTGCAAGGCTGCCACTACCGATGCCCTGATAATTAGCATGAGCAAGAAGCTCTAAACCTTTTAGTCTTTGTTCGCCCGACTTGTCTAATCTTCCGAACGTCACGGACAACATTAAGTCATCCGTATCTGTCGCGATGAAATACAGCATGTAGCGATCATCGACCAGTAGCTGACAACGTTCATTGTCTTCAAAATTCAGTTCGGGTAACTCATTGAGTTGGCAAAACTCCAAGAGCAGTTGTTGAATCGTGTTCATAACTTTTTCCTTTTGTTTCAATAACTCTATTGAACAACGATTGCAGATTGAACGATGTCGGTAATGGCTTTATTTTTGTCACTTTTTCGCCTTCATTGTGAGGTTTTCCGCAGAAATCTCGCTCTAAAAACGAGTTGCCAGAGTAATCAAAAAGAGCAGCTCAGGGCTGCTCTTTCAATAAAGGTTGGATGACTAGCATTATGTGTTTGCTTACTTCTTTTGCAGAGCGACTAACCCAGTTTATGACTATCAAAAATGACTTCTGTTGGCGGGAACATATTCGAAACAGGTGGTCGTTGCGCATCTCCAAACATTGGTGCACCGAATGCGGATGTTGCCCAAGGATCAACAATTTTCACATCCTTACTCCATGTTGATGGATCTTTGATATCACTCCCCTCTTGTCGACCAACCAGTACATAAAGGTGTGTACCTGAATGACCCTTTTTAAACGCAACCACTTCTACTTTAGGCTCACCTTCAGGTGTGCCTGACATGCCTTGAATCATCTCAGCCGCGGCAGCAAAGGCAAATGTAGTGCAGCAGCCGGCTTTCGCGTTTTGTACTGCCTTAGCAATGTTCTGTAGGGTGCTTAATTGCGGTGCGGTTCCTCTTTGTGCTGCAGCTTGAACTCCGTTTGCGGACATAGTCGCTCGTTGATCTTGCATGATTCGCGCTTGATTCGCGTGAAGCGCTTCTAGTCTAGGCTTTCCTTTGGTTTCATAAAACTGCGAACCTTTTACACCAAATGTATTTAAGTCTGTACAGGCAAAATCACCAAGCTTTTGAAGGTTAGTTTTATGTTCGTTGATCAGCGCTACACTCGATGAGGTTTTATTCGCTTTAGAAGAAGAGGCCGCCGTTTGCGGGGCTGGCCAATGTGAGCTCGGACCAGACGACAATCTCTCAAGATTTTTCAGGCTACCAAGCGTTAACTTGTTTTCACCGTTCAACACATTTTGCAGCATCAGCTTCGCAACGTCTTTAGGAATGCCCTGCTTCGTGAGCAGATTCACCACAATGTCTTTCGCTTTATTCTGGTGGCTAATACGCGCACTGACGCTTTTATTTTTGGGAGCCCCTTCTTTAACAAAAATATCTTTGCCATTATGCGCTCGAACCTCTTTATCGTCAGCTTGATTTTGTGTCGCCAAATGGGATGTTAACTGACTCAACGAATGCATGTGTGATGTATTAATATTGACCATGTTTGATGCCTTAAACCTGAATAAATGCGTGTACGTCTGTTTGGCTAAAATCTACGACCGTATTGTTCTGAAATAACTGAGCCCAAGTATCCACTAGCTCATTCAGTTGAATCATCAAGTTAGCAATATTGGTGAGTTCACTCTCGGCCGCGATGGCAACCTGAAGAACCACATCTTTAGTGGTTGGATTAACACAAAACTGCACACCGCCGGTTTCTCGATATAAGAAGTTGTATTCAAGTAAAACTTGAAGTTTGTCTAACGTAATATCCTCTTGTTCTATGTGCAGGTTTTTAGAAATCAACAACTCGCCTTTTTCCTCCACGAGCAGAACATCGACACTGTTATTTTCAGCAAAATGCAGTGACCACATTTGATCGTCATACGCTGTCACGCGTTCAAGTTTCAGCACTTCTCCCAGTTCAGAGAGAAGCATATTAATCTTTCCTGTATCCATGTTGTGTCCTGTCTAATTTAATATACCTAAGTAGCCTCGAAATATCTGATGCAGCGAGACGACTTGGGTATAACGGTTTATTTAAATAAGCTCATAAGGATAAGAGCGATTTTATGGCGTGATAGACACAAGAGCTTTATTTAAACGTCTCAATTTTATTGCTATTAGCCGTTTTAGCGAGGTAGAAAAATGAAGAATAAGTTGGATAAAGAAATAAGAAAAGAGCGGCAATCGCCGCTCTAAAATTGGAATAGAAGAGAAAAATTACTTGATGCCGTGAAGGCTGTTCTCTGCGTTCATAGCCAAAGGATTGAATGAGTCGTTACGAAGTTCTGCTATCGCGTATAGCATGCGTCCCATGCGACCGTTTCCATCGGTGAACCCGTGATACCCAATGACTCCTGCAAACAAGTGTTTACCCAGGTCTTTATCCGCCACTGGGTTTTCTTTCAAAAACCCTTCAATGTGCTGCTTTAGCATCCCCTCACCGCCAATACTTGAAGGCAGAGTACCACCCGAAATATTTGGCCCTCTGTAGTCACGTTCAACATCAGGTACCAAGCGAGCGTGTAGCTCTTTTAAGTTGTCCATATTCAATAAGTCTTTCCCATTAGACGCGTATTCTTTAAGTAAAGACGTAATGTTTTCGGCATCATTCCCTTTAGAGTTAGAAGCATTAATGATCCACGCCGCAGCTCGTTCGACATTATCGGTGACGCCACTTTTGTTAAACGCGTCCTCTGCAAGTCCTTCAGCGTATACACCTTGGCTTAGATCGGTGCTTGCTAGACCTTCGATATGGCGTTGCGCCGATTTAAGATGCATCACCTCCATATCAAACACCGCTTGCATTTGATTGATGCTACCTGCTGGATTTTTTTGCGCTGCAGATACACCACCGCCGTAGTCTTTTACTACACGTCCAGCAAGCGACTTCGCTGCACTTTCGCCAATCAGTGATGTGAGGTTTTTACCAGAATCGGTTTCTAGCATTGATTCTGTCATTGCTCGCTCCGCTAACTGGTTTAGCTCAGCAGAGTGCGATTGGACCGTTTTTCTATCCAACTTCGCGAATGCATTTAATACATCTGATGCGGTTTTTATGTTTCCATCTTTGAAGAACATTTGTCCATGCTCAACAGAAGATGCAGCTCGTAAACGCTGAGCTTGGCCTTGCTCATTATCAAATACGGCTTTTGTAAGGGCTTTCGCAACCGATTGTGAGCTGCCTTCGCGAAACAATTTTCCTGTCGCTTCAAAAAATCGCGCTACCGCACCATTAGTAGGATTGGTGCGAGTAAATTCTTGGGTCGCTGCGTTGATTTGGTATTCTTTGCCACCAATACTCAGCTTGCCTTCGTTTAGTATCTCGTTGCGAGCTTGCGGCATGGCAGCCTGCAATGCGCTAACACTTCCAAAACTGATCATGTTTTAAACCCTTAATGTGGAAAAATGAGTAGTACTCGTTACCGGGACTTCGGTTGTTTTATTGGTTACTTTTTGCGTGTTCGCACTTTTTAACCATTCGATGAAATTCGCTAATGATTCATCAAGAAAAGAAGCAGTTAACAGTTGCTGGTGCAGGTGTATGAAACCGATGTATCCTGTTTCTGCCTCCCAGAATACCGCTGGAGAGCCTTGCGTTAAGGCATCTTTCATATGTTGATACAAAGTATCATCACTCGGCTTATCGCCTGAAATCAGCCCAATAAGTGTCAGGCGATCTTCTTGTGCGCGAATTGTGATTGCTGTGTTTTGGTCAATGAGTAGATGACAACAATCATCCTCATCAAAAACCAGCGACTCCAGTTGGCAGCGGCTGGCAAAATCTGTCAGTAAAGAAGTTATAAATCCATTAGCCATTCGACTAAATAATCCTATTTTTGTTGTTTTAGAGGCGCTGCTTGGTTGCAACACTTATCACCTAAGCAGCTTTCTTAGGTGTATTCTTAAGGATTTATGGCAGTGAATATTTTAGAAATGGTCGGTATTTTTTTTGTTTAAAGGCATTAAAATGAAAAAACTCAGCAAGTACTGAGTTTTTTAAGATTTATTCATGAATCGTAATTTTACGCTCGCTGAGTTGCTTCACCATCGCTTGCTTTAATGCATGCAGCTGTCCATCAATACTGGCGTCGATGATCCCGACTTCAGTTTCCAGAATGCAGCCTCCATTTTTCAAGCGAGCGTCTGCTACCACGTCAACGTAACCGACTTCAGGGTAATCACTCAATACACCAGCCACCTTCTCCCTCACATCAACAACCTGCTCTGGATGGACATGTAAAATGACCTGCTTTTGGTTGCTCACCAGTTGCAACGCTTCTCGCACGACACTCACCGTGGTATCGACATCATCGAAGGTATCGATGATCTTACGCACCGCTTCTAACACCACACCTGTCATTTTTTCTTCGACTTGCTGATAGTAGTCATTACAACGTGCTAAGGTTTCAACCATCGTTTGCGCATTTTCAATCTTAGCTTGTGCAAGGCCATCTTGATAACCACGTTGTTTTTCAGTTTCGTAGGCTTGTTGGGCATTAGCAATTATGCTTTCAGCTTTGGAGTTCGCGGCTTCAACTAAGTGTTGCGAATCAAGATAACTGGCATAATCTTTCGCTTTCAGCACCTTTAAGCCAGGTGCCAGCTGCAAGTTGTCTGTTTTTATTTCAACAAATGAAACCATTGGGGAATAACCTGTTTTGCGATTTTTTTTGTTGAGTCGATACGCCAAATCTCGCTGATCTTTTGCCAACCAGCTAGCCATTTCCGTACTCTCGCTGAGCTGCTGTTCTAGTTTGAATTGCCAACGCAGAACAATGTCTTCTGGCGAGTTAACTAAAACAAACCTTATCCAGGAGTACCCAAGCGCTTGCATTTTTGCTTCAACAGACCGCTCATCCAATGATTCTGGCAACGGATGTTGCCAACCTTGCGGCCAACTGGATAACAACATCGGCCCGTTTTGAATCAAGAACCGAGCGCCTTCCAATCCAAAGACGTTGTTCAGAACCTGTTTCGGATGTTTTAAAACAACGCCTCGCATTGCCACACAATGTAAAGCTCCGCCCACCATCAATACGAGTTGATTCAACGCATCCGCTGGGAGCAACGCCAAGCTATGGCAAGGTTTGTTAAAAGCCGTCTCTGGAACTGGAGATAACGCCCACTCATTTATGCACCATTGGTTAAACATGGGGTTATCTCTCCAACCTTCAATATTTAATAACCAAGGCTGTTTCTGTTCTATCCAACTTTTATGGATGTATTGGCAAGGCGCGTAGTTAAATTGATGTTGTACCTGCGCGAGTGGTGTTTCTGGTTTAACCACGCTTTGTGTTCCTGCGGCACCAAGTAAAAGTAGCGATATTTGAACCGATAAGCGCAGCTACCAAGAACACCAGGATGGCGACAAAATTATTCGCCGTCTCTTTGGTGACCTGAACCGACAAAATGCTTTTAAATTGATTGTTTTGAGTAGCAACTCGTACCTCTGATGAGGGTACCATCACTACGCTGATTCGATCGTAATTCAACCCCTCAATACTGTTGTTCACCAATAATTTGATCTGCGGAACATACGAGTCAAGCGCAATATCCGCCGCATGTTTAATAAACACAGAGGCAGATGCAGGCGTTGGACGCTCTCCTGGACGTAGATCTTGATCTTCCAAAACAACATGAACACGTGCCACCAGCACGCCATCAATTTGAGATAAGGTTGAAGAAAGCTCTTGAGATTTCGCGTACACCAAACGTGCTCGTTCTGCTAATGGCGACGAGATCAAATCGTCTTTAGGAAACACCTCTTTCAATGTAGAAAACTGCTCTCTTGGATACCCTTTTCGCTTCAGCGCGTCTACAGCGAAGGCGATTTGAGAACTGTCTACCATTAACTTGACGGTGTTGTCTTTGTCAGGTTCTTTTGTTGCAACGACACCTTCGGATAATAAGATCGACAACATCTCATTCCCCTCTTTCTGAGTTACGTTGGTGTACAGCTCGGTCTGACAACCCACCAGAAACAACGTGAGCATGATGAAAACCGCTCTCATTTTATTCATCATCACTATTGTGCCTTCAATAAGGTTTCTACGTTTTGTGTGGTTTTACCCACGGTTTTCGCGATCAGCTCTTCTTGAAAAGTAATGCGCGTCAGTGCCCACTGCATTTGCAGTAATTGCGCCGGATCATCACCCACCATCTTCATGTTGTCTTGCAGGTTACTTTTCGCGTTATCGATAGTATTTTTTAACTCGCTGATGTTTTCGAGCAAACCGCCCTCCAAGCCATTATTCGCCTCGGGAACCGACATGGCTTGTTCGAAACGTTCGCTTAAACCGTCTTCGACTTGCGCATCCTGCAACTTATCAATGTTGGTTTGCATCACCTCGGTGTACTGCGTGTTTATCATATGTACTCCTAAGACAAATCTAACTTGTGACTATGAGTGACGATGTTTTTCACCATCGCATTTTTTTGGATCATGAAGCTAAGCTCATCACGAACCATGTCCAGCGTTGATGCCATATCAGGTAACGACTTCAACTCAGCCCAGCTGTGCCACAAGGCTTGTTCTTTCTGAGCACCCAGTGGAAAATGCTGCGCCAACATTTCTTTAAGTGCTGCTTTATCGACAGGTGGCTCAGCAATAAGCTGGCCCGAAAAATCCCCTAGCAACTCCTGCTTCAACACCTTTAATAAATCAGCTTGCGGGTGTTCGGTGCCCTTTGCACTCTTCGTCTCATGAAAGGCGTACCACATTGCCTCTCGTTTAACTTGAGGATCGGAGAACGCTTCATTCAACGATGATAAGACGCTTTGTTTACTGACAACATCTGCGTCTTTTAGTGATTCATACCACGCTTTGATGTCCGCCAGTTTCGCTTCTGTTTTCTCTAACGTCTCTTTTGGAGAGGCGTGTGAGGCTTCCGCTTGCTTGGCATTACGCTCCATGAGCACATTCATCTTATCTTCATCGCTCCGCTCATAATGGCGCGACTCCGATTGGCGCAGAGGTTGAGGCTGAAGAGTTAGATTACTTGAATCAACGATCATCCAAGGTTCCTAATGTCCTGAGAAAAGCTTGCAGCAAATGCTTGGCTTTCTTCGCTTCCCTGTGATGCGAGTTCTACCCAACTTTCCGCTTTGCTCAATAAACCAGCTTTGGCGGAAGCAAGGGCCGCTAAACTGATCAGATCTGGATAGGCGTTGCAAAGTGGTTCGAGCAATTGATGAGCCTCTTCGTACAAGCCTTTATTCATAAGGCTCATTGTACGAATCATCACCACGGTCTCTTCAGAACCAGAGCTTGCTTCAAGGCCGTCCGCAATCGTGTTAGCTTCTTGATGACGATGCATACCGGTTGCCATCAGCGCGATTTCAGCCAGCAATTGGCGCATTTCTCGTTCCATGCTTTATACCTTCTGGAGAATCGACTGCATCACATCTTTAATCGCACGAGTGGTGGTCGCATTGATGTTGTAAACAACAGACCATTTGTTGATCGCGTGCTGAAGTTCAGCCAGCTTAGATGGATCATCGGCGTTTGTTTCTAGGTTCTTGATGGCAGTCGTCACTTCTGTGTTGGCATCTTTCGCTTGTTTTTCTAACTTAGCTTTAACATCATCAAGGTTTACACTGTTACTAGCATCGTAAAATGACATAAGACTTCCTCGTATTTTTAGTTCGCTTCGTATGATTCAACGACCGCATGTGCGGCGGTGTAAGCTTCATACTGTTTGAGTCGCAATTGGTACTGCTGTGGTGAGCACCCTAAATCCAACTGACGTTTCACCACCGCTTGTGCTTCTAAGAGCTTGCTCTTAATCTTGTGCACTTCCGCACCGTTTTTGTCGTTATTTAAAATTTGTTCAAGATTTGTCATTGTTCGTCTCGCCCTCGTATCCGAGTTCTATTGTTATCACCCGCCCGCCTTTGACCAGCTCAATGCCAGCAGGCGTAACACTGGATATGCGGTAGCCTTGAGGCGTTCTTGCACCAACCATGTAACGAACGTTATCGGTCAGAATCACATATGGAACCTGACCAAAGTTAACGCTACGAAACGGGAAATCGATGTTGGTGCCTTTACTCACCTTAGGTATGGATTTCAAAACTAAATATGGTTTTTCACCATATTGTTCTCGGAAGTCTCGAGTCACACCGTAAAATCGAGTCGTTTCGATATCATCAAGTTCCCCACGTACTTCGATGCGATCACCGCTGGTAACCAACTGGACTTTTTTCAGTAGCTCCGCATCCGTCAATAAGGCTTTTAGCGTATCCATGTAGGCACCCGCTCTTTGCAGTTCAACCTTCCACGCTACTAGGCCCGGTACGTCTCGCTCTAAAATTTGCTCAACTTGGTTCCAGCGGCTTGCATCATCGATATAACCCGTCAGTAACAGTGTGCCCGTCTCATCCCCATTTTCGACTTTCACCTGGTGATAGCCGAGGTTTCGCAAAATAAATCGAACCCCGCGACGGATTTCTTCCATCGTTCTTAAGTCACTTTTGTAATTGATACCTAGTACATCAATTCGACCAAGCAGATCGAGTTTCTGAGTTCGATCTTCAACATAGCCTTCCAAAACCGCTTGGCGTGCGGCGGCATTCCATTCCACACGAACGTCGCTAAGTTTGAGCTCGCCTAAGATGTTGCGCACCAAAACAATGGGTTCTGCTTCTGTGACAGTCTCATTATTGTTTCCGTTAGCTTGGCTGTACCACATACCAGCAAAAATGACACTCGGGACAAAACTACAAAGCAAGGCGATGAGCGTTGTTTTTTTCCAGCTAGAGCGTTGTACAGCAACAACAGGTGTATCCTGTTCGCTAGATTCGTCGCTGACGTTACTCACGATTAACGCATCTTCTGCGTACCCCAGTGCGAACTTCACAACGCCTACAGATACAACGGCATGGCGTGACAACTCGATCCCATCATCTTCAACAGAGATGTTTTCACCGTTAATATTTGCCTCTTTGCAGCCTCGTAAAATGACCGAGTCTTGCTGGCAAACCAACGTGAAATGGTTAGCTTCGACCCCAGCATCAGACAGCACGAGATCTGCGATAAAGTCGTCACTGCCAAGCACAAGAGCGCCCTCAGGTAAGGTGACTTCAACTCCGGAATGCACGCCTGATAAAATACGAATTTTCCATTGCTGCATCGCGGTTAAGGCTCCTCTGATGGACGCACACACTCACTTTGTGAGTCATCGCATTCCAATACTTTTACACGCCAACCCTTTTGCCCTGTCGGCAATTGGCACTGCGTCAATTGAGACGACTGTTGCTGTGACAATAAGTCTTGCTGATAGCGCTCTGCTTGAGTCTTTGATGTGCAGCTATACACTTCGACGACCGATTTAAATTCAGCACTGTTGTTGGAAATGTTGTTGAGCTTGCCAATGCTTGGTCGCAGATCGTACTCATTACCAATCAACACACTATCGCCAATACCATCCACAACGATTCGCGGTTCTAGAATAAACATGCGCACCGTGCGGCGTTTAGTGTTGGTATTACTTCTAAACAACGCACCTAAATATGGGATGTCTCCCAACAGTGGTACTTTACGTAACTGATGACTCACTTCATCTCGATAAACACCACCGATGAGCAAGCTCTGTCCTTGCTTCACCGTCGCCAAAGTACTGATTTCAGTTTTACGAACGGAAGGAAGGTCGTCGACACCACCATCGGTAATCTTTGCCCCGTCTTCGAGATGAAGGCTCAGGTTAATTTCAGGTCGTGCAGCAAATCTATCACCAACGATACGTGGGACAATTCTCAGTAACGTGCCATACGTGACCTCTTCCAGTGCTGCGGTCTCTTTACCAACCAGCTTGACGTAAAACGTGCTGCTGTTGTTCAGTACCGCTTCGACATTTTCTTGGGTTAGCAGTGTTGGTCTTGAAACCACTTGAGCACTACCTTGAGATTCCAATAATCGGATTTGAGCCAACAGGTAATTCAGATTGGTTGAATCAAGCAAAGACTTAAAATTTTGTCCGCTGCCGAGAGTCACATCACCCGAACTCACATCCCCTGTTGTTTTGATATCAACAATTCGATTATTTCCGACAGACACTCCCGCTCGCCAATCCACGCCTAACTGACTTAAATCGTTGGCACTGATGTCGACAATCGATAACGCAACTTCTATTCTTGATTGCGGTTGGTCCAATTGAGCGACCAGTTTGCGATAGAGCGGTAATCGCGCTTGAGTATCACGAACAATAATCGCATTAAGGCCCGGCTCTGCTTCAACCGTTGCTCCGCCATGAACTGAGGCGGTTTTATTGCTTTTTACAGGCTTATCTGAACTGGTAACTTCTTTACTCGACGCACTCGTCACTTGAGTTTGAACACCAGACACGACTCGCTTTAAAACCGATGCGATACCCGGAACCGTAATTGTCTGATCTCGATATGCAATTTCTCTATCCGTTGCAGAAGCGTACTTCAAAGGAATTATTTCAACGAATAACTCGTCGGTTGAATTCGATTTCTGCAGCAGGCGCGTTTCTAATGCTTCGGCCGTTTGTACAACTAAGTCGACATAACGTGGAGGACCTGCAAGATAAACCAACCCTTTACTTTCAGCGGCTCTCCACCCATAGCGCGAATCCCACACTCCAGTGGAAATTAACGTGCTTCGTAGCTCTCTGGCGGTCAATAATTCTAATTGGAGTAAACGTGAGCGCGTTTCTGTCGCCTTATAGACATGTAAGACGGCACCATCGAAATACCACATCAAGTTATAGACTTGCGATAAGTAGTCGAGGAACTCAGCCGGATCATCAGGAGTAAAACGTCCACTCACTCGATCATTAACTTTGTCACTCACAGAAACCGAAACGCGATAGTTTGCGCCAAAGTTATTCAACAACTCTTTTAATGAGTCGTTATCTGCATAGTATCGGAATGGTTGTTCGGGCCAGTGTAAGTCTGTTGCTTGTGCGAATCCCAACGGAGCAAAGCTCACAGCACACAACAGTATCTTTGTGGCAGCACGTCTGATGTTCGGAAAGACTTTTCGCATCATGGCAACCACACATTATGATTAATCGTGTGGTTCACGCGCTCGTGCTCCAATAATGCCATATAACGCTCACATAGATTAACGTGCTTAGAAAGCAAAGAAGAGAACAGCTCAATCGAACAGTCCTCGATCCTCACTTTGCTTTGTAAAATCAGCTGCTGATCATCATTCGCTGTTAGTACGCAGCCATCTTCACGGATTGTTTTTAATGAGAGCTGCATGCAACGTTGTAACGCTTGTTCTTGTTGATAATCTAGATGCTCTTTAAACTGGAAGGGTAACGCTGCTTCCCATAAAAACCATGATGCGTGTTGTTTGATGGTCAGTGACAACTGATCAACCTCGATGTTGTAAGAGCCATTTTCTGAGGCAATAAAATCCCCTACCTTTAGCGTTTCCGCTAAAGATTTCATCATCTTATCTAACATTTAACGCCCTATTTAAATCTGGCTGAGGTGATTGCAAGCCTGGCCGCACTGACCGCTTTGAGTGTCAAAATAGTAGTGATCAATGTCGCCGACAATTTGCATGCTCTTGAACCACTGCCATACTTTCGCAACCGCATTTTGGTCGTTATAAACCACATCGCATGCATCCCAGACTTCGTTCAGCTCAGGAGCCTCAAGTCGAACTTCCGAACACCACTTTTTCCACTCAGAGATAAACTGAGCAGTCGTAGAAGTGTACTCTGCGAACCCTTTAAGTTCGTCTAGAGACGGTTGCCACTTCTCAATTAACGAACGATGGCATTCAATCACTTGCATCTGTTGTTCGCTCAACGTCCCGAGTTGATCTTTCAACTGGTGTTGTTGGCGCTCAATTAAATCGAGTTGCTGTTGCACAAACACCGCACTGGTGTCCTCTCCCGATAGTTTCGACCAATATTCCTTTTGAATATCGAGCTGATTGATAAGCTGTTCCACTTTGATGGAGGCATGCAAAGCGCTTTGATCAACTTGACGGTTAATCCACTCGTTTAGCGATAAATGAAAACAAAGCATCAACGTTTTTGGCACCGCTAAATTGAAGCGAAAACCAAGACGCGCGTTGATGTATTCCAGTCTTTGTTCAAAGGTCACGAGTGTGCGGCTATCACTGAGCTGCGACCCAATTTCCAAAAATAAACGCATGGCGAATCGGTCAAGCGACGCACCGAGCTTTTGATACGTTTTCACCAACTGGCTTGCGCACAGGCTATCGACGACGCTTCTATCCAACAAGCGCTGAAGTAAAGATAACTGTTCATAATTAATGACGCCTTCACTCAACAATTGTCGGTGATTGACGTGCACAACATTGAAATCCTGCGTTGATTTAGAAGCACTTTCATATCGAGCTCCTCTCTGCAAAACAGTCACTTTCCGTTGTGTCACAATGCTGTCTGGAAAAAGCGAACGGCGTCGCCAATGCTGCTTTTTCATTTATGTTCGTCTCCGCACCCCTCTCGAACGATCCAGAAAGAAAGAGGTGTAATAATTTTTAATCGTTCGTTGTTACATGACGCATAATAGAATTTACGCTGATGAGTGACTTTCAAAATTAGTCAGAAAATTTTAGTCCCAAGTCATTTCATTTCGCGATAGCTACTTGATCGTCTCCCGAACGTACACGGCTTGGCGTCGTTCCAAAACGACGGCGGTAACTCTGCGTAAAGTAAGACTGACTAGAAAACCCAGCCTCCATCGCCACATCCACGATGCTCATCTTGCTCGTCAACAGGAGTTTATGAGCGTGCAACAATCGGCGCTCACTGATCCAAGCTCTTGGTGAAATGCCATAGTGCTCATTAAATAGCTCTTTAAAAGTCGTTAAGCTAGCACCAAACTCTTGCGCATAGTCAGTCAACTTCCACTCTTTGAGATAGTGTTGTTCCATAAATCGACGTAACCGTTCCGATGTTCGGTTAGTTTGTTGTGACAGCAACGCATAGAGTGATTCGCCCCCTTTGCCGTGCAGCAAAAGAATGAGTAACTCTTCATATTTTAGGCACATGATCGCATCTGGATACGCCTGTTGCTCAAGCGTCTGCATGCTGGAAAGCACTTGCTCTACGAGTATGTTCAAACCAAAAGTAAACAAGCCAGAACAAACTTTATCTACCTTGGGCAGCATCATCAAAAGATCACTGTGCTTCTGTAATAGCTGACTAACGAGTTCGTTGTCGTAGGTTATAATCGACGCTTTGTATGCCCCGTCTATGGGCGAGTATTCGAATAAGTAATCCCCTTGGGATAGAAACACCCCGTTTTCTGCCGCGACATCGATTGTGCAATCACCTGTTTGAACTCGAAGCTGACCATTGTGAACGACAACAATGTGAGATTGGTCTGAGTGAAATACTTCGTCAGATTTTTCATAGCGGGAAAAACTACGAATTTTTCGCGAGCTCGAGCCGACCTTTTCTGTGTTTAGTTGGCCTGACACATCCATTTTCTACCCTTCATTATTTTGAGTTTCTCAGTACGAGTGTTGAGAAACTTTCAAAGCAATACTTTGATTGTTGTTATTTCTAAGTACTGCTATATCAATTAAAGAAGCAAAGAAAAGAGCATAGAAGTTCATATCACTTACCATACCCCCCGAATAATTAGCGAATATCCTAAGCATTACCCTTACCTAAAGGTAAAAGTTTATCTTAGTAAACTCTGCTGTCCGTCTTTATTATTTTTATCAGATAGCGTTTATTATTAGCCAAAACTTAAATATCATTTCGTTATTAAAGTTTAGGATTTTTGTTATACATTAGAATAAAATTAAATAGATTATGGTATCGTTTATCGAACAAACTGAAATTTCCAAAATCTTAAAATTGTATGTTTTATAGCCTAAAACGCCAAGCCAACGTGTTCAAGGAGCGAGATATAATCATAAAGAATGCTATTTTTGCAACAAGTATAAGTCTAAAAAACAACTGACCCGATGACTTAAACCATGTGATTAATGTTTGTAAAAAACAACAAAACTTTCACAACAGGAAAGTGCAAATCTTTATTTTTAATAATTTAGTAAGGTCTAATTAAATGTAACCGATTACTTTTCATCTGGTTATTTTTTGGCACGAGCATCAAATTTTCCTGCTTTCCCTCCACTGAAAATAAATAGTTCTTTTCTTTTTCCGCTACAAGTTCCCCATTCGAGTATAGCTTTCCAATTATCTTCATGTTTCCGTCACCAGCTTGAATCGGTGCAATTAAAAATGAATACTGTACGGGTAATTGAACGCCTTGGTAGTGCTGCGACGCAGACCTAAGGCACTGATTTTCAATCACTTTGCATATCTCCACATCAAGAGACGTAATCGAAGGTGGAAAGTATCCATCGACAGAAACCCAACCATAGAGTGTCGCCTGACTCTTTGTGTCAAAGACACCTTCCCTTACAATCGGCACAGACTGACTACACCCACTTAGTAGGAATAGTCCGATAAAACCAGCCCATATAGAATTGTTCATTATGACACCATAAACTTATTTTATAGACTTAGTTCATTTTAATTTCACACAATTCTTTATGTAAAAATATAAAAGATCAACTTATATTTATACTACAAGCGGACAATAAATCGCATTCTTCAACAACACATATTTAACATTAGATTTAACATTAGATTTAATTTCACTCTTAGAGACTGCACCTTAATACACTTTCAATTAGGTGGGTATATTAGAGAACAAAGATATTTAAATATCTAAGAAGCACCACAATATGCATCAGAGCACATTTGTTATCGCTGTTCTATTTAGCTCACCGAAATTAAAAACCAAAATATAATAACAACCGACCAATATTGATAAACACGAAGAGATACATCTAATATTTTCCTTGATAAAATTTCAAAAGGGACTATTCCTATGTCAGCACGCCAAACTATCGATGAGATTTTGCTAAAGTTTGCTCATCAAATAGGCTTGCCTGCACTGCATCTAACGGAAAATGAAGTAAGCTTAGCGTTTGATGATAATCTAAGAGTGCATATCATCTTTCATCCTGAATCGACAACCCTCCAGCTCGAAGCTGAGATTGTTGGTCTTCAAATCGTTAATTCCGATCTCTATCGTTCTTTCCTAGCCTTTAATTATCACTGGCCTGAGCATCAATTATTCTTTAGTTTAGATAATCATCGACATGTACTCTGTTTAAACCGACTCATTAACATTAAGCGACTGGATTATGAGTATTTTGAAACTGCTTTGGCGGAATTGTTGACGCAAAGTGAGTCGTGGGAGTCGTTATTGTCTGCTCATGTCGCCACTGCTGAGGTAGCTCCGATGCCACAAACTTTAGACTTAAGAGTTTAGGTGTCTCTATGTCCAACGACATCCAATCTAAATACACTAACTTACCGGTTCATGAAGTAAAGCAAGCACAGCAAAGTGATGCTCTGCCACAAGGAACGTTTCATGGCCGCAAAGTGACCCTACTCTCTTCATCAGAAAGCAGTTTGGCTCGAATGAGCTCTAAAAGAGAACTTAGCGAATGTTTAAACCAGTTTGCGAGTCTTGAGTCTTGTAATCGCGTCTTGGATTTTGATCAGCAGTTTAGTCTTGAAAAGCAAAACACCGCGGTCGAAAAACTACTTGAACGAAAAGTGACCGTAATTCAACGTTCCTGAGCACGCAATATAGATGGGTTCAAAATATAAATTTCACGTATATACACCCTCCCACCCGCAAGCCCATGCAATAAAAAACCCCGAAGGCTCGGGGTTTTGGTTAGTACTGCTTTTTCTTTGTTAACTACTTCATTTAGAAGAAGCCTAGTGGATCAACACTGTAGCTAATCAATAGGTTTTTCGTATTTTGGTAGTGATCCAGCATCATCTTATGCGTTTCACGTCCGATGCCCGATTTCTTGTAGCCACCAAACGCAGCGTGCGCAGGGTAAGCGTGGTAACAGTTGATCCAAATTCGACCAGCTTCGATATTACGGCCCATGCGATATGCCACGTTTGCATCACGCGTCCAAACGCCTGCGCCTAAGCCATATTCGGTGTCGTTCGCGATTTCTAATGCTTCCGCTTCATCTTTAAACTTAGTGATAGCAATCACTGGGCCAAAGATCTCTTCTTGGAAAATACGCATCTTATTGTGGCCTTCCAACATCGTTGGCTGAATGTAGTAACCCTGATTGATTGACTCTGGCTGTTCAGATACGCCACCACCAAAGACCACTTTTGCGCCTTCTTCACGGCCGATTTCGAGGTAACTTAAAATCTTATCAAACTGTTCTTGAGAAGCCTGAGCACCAACTTGAGTATCGGTATCGAGCGGGTTACCTTGCTTGATTAACTGCGCACGTTCCGTCAATTTCTCTACAAACTTATCGTAAATCGCTTCATGAACTAATACACGAGATGGACAGGTACAAACTTCGCCTTGGTTGAAGAAGCCAAGTAGCGTACCTTCGATACACTTGTCGAGGTACTCATCTTCGTAATCGAAAACATCTGAGAAGTAGATGTTTGGAGATTTACCACCCAACTCAACAGTCGAAGGGATCAAGTTGTCCGCCGCACATTTTAGAATGTGATTGCCAACTTGTGTTGAGCCCGTAAATGCGAGTTTCGCAATGCGGTTGCTGGTTGCTAACGCTTGGCCTGCTTCTGAACCAAAACCATTAACAACGTTGATGACGCCCGGTGGCAGTAGATCACCGATCTTTTCCATAAGAACCAGAATCGACGTTGGCGTTTGTTCTGCTGGCTTCAATACCACACAACAACCTGCCGCAAGTGCTGGTGCCAGTTTCCAAGCCGCCATCAACATTGGGAAGTTCCACGGGATAATTTGACCAACAACGCCAATCGGCTCCGGGAAGTGGTAGCTTGCGGTGTGCTCATCCAGCTCCGCCGCACTGCCTTCTTGTGCGCGAATACAGCCAGCAAAGTAACGGAAATGATCCACGACCAGCGGTAAGTCTGCAGCTAAGGTTTCGCGAACTGGTTTGCCGTTTTCCCAAGTTTCGGCAACTGCCAACTCTTCTAAATGCTGCTCAATACGATCAGCAATTTTCAGCAAGATGTTCGAGCGTTCAGTCACACTGGTTTTTGCCCATTTAGTTCTGATGTTGTGTGCCGCATCCAATGCTAAGTTGATATCCGCCTCGCCAGAACGAGCAACTTTACAATACGCTTGTCCGTTGATTGGTGAGATATTGTCAAAGTACTCACCGCCCGTTGGTTTTACCCATTCCCCACCGATAAAGTTATCGTAATGCGATTTAAAGTTAACAATGGCATTTTCACTACCTGGCTGTGCATAGATCATAACTCTTCCTTTTGTTTCTCGTTCAATGTGTTATTGCAGTGTCGTATCGCACTGTTCACAAAGAGCATTACGCAAGTCACACGCCAACTACACCACACTTGTTGTTAATTAAATGTAAAACTATGATTACCAAGCGATAACAAACCAAGTGAGCGATGTTTGAGCGGATGTATGGTGTGAACACCAATGTTCAAGTGTTCCAAAATGGCACACCCTCACTGTGACAAAATGGTACAGTCATGGAACTTCAACACATTAGCGATAACAATTGGCTTTCAACTTCATGGATCCGAAGTGAACAGGCGGGTTTAAAACAGCGTCGACGCCCTGAAGATATTCGAGTGACACCAGCGACACTTCAAGATAGGCGTCACCAACTCAACTTCTTATTGGAAACCGTCACCCAGTTTGCTCTCCCGCTGTTTAATCAGCTTTTTGCTCATAGTGACAGCCGCTTAATTCTGACGGATGCCGACGGCGTCATAATCGGCAGTTGGGGACAACCTAAGTTCCGCGAGAAGTTGACCGAAATTGCGCTAAGCTCTGGTGCGTGCTGGCAAGAAAAGGTCAAAGGCACTAACGCGATTGGGACTGCGATAGTTGAAGCAAAACCGGTATCAGTCATTGGCGATCAGCACTTTATCCAACACCATCGTTTTATTAGCTGCTCAGCCAATCCTATTTTCGATCATCTTGGTCATTTGATTGGCGTGCTAGATATCACCAGCGAACAAAAGAAACATGACTTCTCAACTCAGGTGCTGGTGCAAAACATGGTGCAGCAGGTTGAAAATCAATTACTTAACTTGATTCCACAAGGGCATATTCGTGTGGATTTGGCGTGTGAGAAAGGCTTACTGAACAGTGGGTGGCAAGGGATTATCATCGCCAATGAAGATGGACAGATTCTTGCGCACAACCAAGTTGCTTCTCAGCTCCTTGCTCAACAAAACGTCATCGGGCAATCGCTCGACGACATTCTTTCTATCCAAAGTGCCGACCATCCTTTCGTGTTCAAAACAAAGCCGTTGACCGACAAAAAAGTGAAGTCTCGTTCCGTTACCGCTTCCAATGATCTGCATTATGGTGATTCCACTGTCGAGCATTGCTGGCAACAAGCCAATCGTGTTATCGATAAAGACATCAGCTTACTGATTCTCGGAGAAACTGGGGTTGGTAAAAATGAGTTTGTGAAAGCGCTACATAAAAACAGCCAGAGAAAAACGGGGCCGTTGGTTTCCGTCAACTGTGGCGCACTACCGAAAGATTTGGTTGAGTCCGAATTGTTTGGCTACGTGGCTGGTGCATTTACTGGCGCAAACAGCAAAGGCTATCAGGGAAAAATTCGCCAAGCACACAAAGGGATTTTGTTTCTGGATGAAATCGCAGATTTACCCTTGGAAGCTCAAAGCCGTTTACTGCATGTATTGCAAGATAAAACCGTGCTTCCTGTGGGTTCAAACCAAAGTGTTCAAGTCGATACGCAAATCATTGCGGCCACACATAAAGATCTCGAGAACTTGGTTAGCGAAGGATTGTTCCGTCAAGACTTATACTATCGCCTCAATGGTTTGATCATCGAATTGCCTCGCTTCGAAGAGCGAGATGATAAGCAACAACTGATCGAGAATATTCATCGACGTCACGCTGAATCTGAACAACAACTCTGTCCTCACCTACTTTCTCTGCTGCTTTCTTACTCTTGGCCAGGAAACTTGCGTGAACTCGATAGTTTAATCAAAGTATCCGCGTTAATGGCGCAAGGTGAAGAAACGTTAGAGCTCGCTCACGTACCGACTCACCTGAGCAAGAAGCTCAGCCAGGCTCAAGACATAACAACCACTGCCGAACCCACGTTAGAACTGCGTGCAACCGTCGAAGACAAACTGCTCAAAACATATCAAGCCAATCAGGGGAACATCAGCAAAACATCTCGTATGCTTGGCGTCAGTCGAAATACAATTTATAGAAAGCTGAAAAGCCTCGGCATATTGGGTTAATCCATAACCTCAGATACAAAAAGAGCACCTTTGCGGTGCTCTTTCTATTTGAAACCTAGCTTACAGGCCGCCTTGTTGTTGCGCCTGTTTTACTAATGCCTGACGTTGAGTTTCCTTCTCAGAGATCACTTGGTTGTCCTTGTGTATTTCCTGATCCAATTCTGCCGGAATGAAAACAAAGTACTTGTTAAGAATCATCTTAGAACCTCAATTTGTTGTGTTAATCACCTTCTTGGTCAACGTAAACAACACCAGAAAAACACGTTTTACTGGATCCTTGTTGCTGGTTTCAAAAAATAGAGGATGTTCATTTATTAAACATCCTCCATGTGGGCGATAATTATAGGCGTAGTTCAAAGGCTTACCTAGCACTCTTTTTCGCCTTTCTTGCAACCTTAGTTTCATTCTCAAAACTGATGCAATCACGCATATTTAATAAAGTATTGTTAAACAAAGAAAAGTGATTTTCATCGTGACTGATAATGAGGATGAGCTTCCCGGAATTATTGACTTGAAATTACGCCTAGTAAACTCGAAGGCTGCAATAATAGCGTTAAAAGGCCTTAATCTGCACAGCAAAAACTTTGAAGTGATAGACAAATGCATTCATATATTTGTAAATCCGTTTATGGATTTGTCTACCAGTTCAATATTTCACCTTTTTTGAGAAATCTTTAGCCGCTTTTTTGTGTGAAACGCCAAAAAAGAACAGACAATCAAAGCGTGGTATATGACCACACTTGTCTATCCCCACTCAGCTTTGGGAGGCGTTTATGAAAAGTAGCAAACTTGGCCATGTGATGTCTTTCAGCAGAATGTTTTCCTTCATTGCGTTTTTGACGGCTACATTCGCATGGATTCTCAGCATGTATGCCCTATTTACTGTTTCTGTAGTGGCTCTTGTGGTCAGCGCAATTCTCTACCTCAAAGACAGGTTTTATCAAAACAAGAAAACGACCACAGAAAAGAGCGCCTAGCGCTCTTTTCTATTGAATGTAATTTTCCTGTGACTTGATATAGTTATCAATCCGTTCGAGTTCGTGAAAATAGCCATACACCGCAATGCGATTAATCTCAGCATCCAAGCAAAGCCTCTCATCTTTCACCATAGCTTCAATCGACATCCCACTGGACGCGATTGTGAAAGGTGGGCACGCTGAGTAACCATTATTTTCTGCAATATACTTCAATCGCCCAAATTCCAAAATTTGAACTGGAATAGCAACGATAAGGGACAAGACAACTGTTATGGTTATCACTTTAATCGGCACTTTGACTAACTGTGTCGTTCGATCAAATAAAATATAAACCAATAATGTAGGACACAAGAGTAAGCTTGCGATACTTAAAACATATGACGCATCAATGTAGACCACTTGAAAGCCACTACTGAGCTGAAGCGGTAGAGATTCGAAAGCGAAATGATGATAAAGGCGATAAATGGAGTAAATGATCAGTAATATGAAAATAAGCAACACGAAAGCTGTGTGAAATGGATGCTTCTGTTTTGTCATTTCTATTACCTTGAGCTTGTAGTTGAGGAGATGCAAGAGAGCGGCTTAGCTTCATCTTCGAAAAGAAATATTAAACTGCTAGCAAAAGCATGCTCTCCCATTTCTGAGAAGTGCGTGACGAATCAACGTTTAATGTAACTTACAAATCTACCAATATATCAATATCTTACGGACACAAAAAAGGATGCCACTTGGGCACCCTTTTGCTTTTATCCGTTTACTGACTGCGGATTAAACGTCGTAAGTTGTAGACGCTGTGTCGCCGCCTGTACCAGTCCAGTTCGTGTGGAAGAATTCACCACGCTCACGGTCGATACGCTCGTAAGTGTGAGCACCGAAGTAGTCACGTTGAGCTTGCAGTAGGTTCGCAGGTAGACGAGCTGTTGTGTAACCGTCTAGGAACGTTAGTGCAGAAGTCGTACATGGCATTGGGATGCCTGCTTCTAGAGACTTAGCCGCCACTTTACGCCATGCTACTAGGCTGTTTTGTAGGATACCTTTGAAGTAATCATCAGAGCCTAGGAATGCTAGTTCTGGATTCGCTTCGTATGCATCACGGATGTTGCCTAGGAACGCGCTGCGGATGATACAACCACCACGCCACATAAGAGCAACGTTACCGTAGTTTAGGTCCCAGCCATTCTCGTTTGATGCTTCGCGCATTAGCATAAAGCCTTGAGCGTAAGAGATGATCTTAGACGCTAGAAGCGCTTGACGTAGTGCGTCAACCCACTCTTGCTTATCACCTTCAACTGGTGTGATTGTCTTACCGAACAGTTTCTCAGCTTCAACACGTTGATCTTTTAGTGCAGATAGACAGCGAGAGAATACGGACTCAGAGATTAGCGTTAGAGGAATACCTAGGTCTAGAGCGTTGATACCCGTCCATTTACCTGTACCTTTTTGGCCAGCAGTGTCTAGGATTTTCTCAACTAGAGGCTCACCGTCTTCGTCTTTGTAGCCAAGGATGTCAGCCGTAATTTCAACAAGGTAGCTGTTTAGCTCAGTGTTGTTCCACTCAGCGAATACTGCTTGCATCTCGTCTGCAGACATACCAAGACCGTCTTTCATGAACTGGTAAGCTTCTGTGATCAGCTGCATGTCGCCGTATTCGATGCCGTTGTGAACCATTTTAACGAAGTGACCTGCACCGTCGTTACCAACCCAGTCACAACAAGGCTCACCTGCATCAGTTTTTGCAGAGATACCTTGGAAGATTGGCTTAACCGCTTCCCAAGCTTCTGGAGCGCCGCCAGGCATGATAGATGGGCCAAAACGTGCACCTTCTTCACCACCAGATACGCCAGTACCGATGAAGTGGATGCCTTTTTCGCGTAGTGCAGCAACACGACGGTTTGTATCTGGGTAGTTTGTGTTACCACCATCGATGATGATGTCGCCTTTGTCTAGTAGAGGGACTAGCGCGTCGATGAATTTGTCTACCACATCACCTGCGCGAACCATTAGCATCACTTTACGTGGCGTTTCTAGCTTCTCTACTAGTTCTTCTAGAGAGTATGCACCGATGATGTTCGTGCCTTTCGCTGGTCCTTCCAGAAACTCGTCTACTTTGGCAGCAGTACGGTTGTGAGCGACCACTTTAAAACCGTGGTCGTTCATGTTTAGGATAAGGTTTTGACCCATTACCGCTAGGCCAATTACACCGATATCACCTTTCATTGTTTCTCTCCAATTTTGTTTCATTGACGAGCAGCGTTTAAGCAATTTTTGCTGCTGCGTCCAAATCTAAATACCATTCCGTCAGGCCAGATTTCGCTTGAATCTTAGCCGCTGGGTATGGCAGTGCGTGTGCAGGTGAACTGTTGATCTCTTCAACGATGTCCGCTTTTCCTGCACCCAGCACTAAGTAACTGATGCGTTTTGCTGCTTCTAAAACGCGTGCCGTTTTTGACACACGAAGCTGGCCTGACTCAGGATGAAGCGCCACAAGAGATAGATTCGCATCATCATAATTGGTTTGGCCAGGGAACAGAGAAGCTGTGTGACCATCTGCACCAACACCTAATAAGATCCAGTCAAACACAGGGGTTCCGTTTTCAGTCGGAATCACCTCTGACATCTCTTTCGCAAAGCGTTCCGCTTCCATTTTAGGGTCATCTTCACCGCGAATACGGTGGATGTTTTCTGTTGGAATGTTTACTTGGCTAAACAGTAGCGCGTTCGCTTCTCCGTAGTTGCTTTCCGCATCGTCAGGTGCGACACAACGTTCGTCACCCCACCAGAAGTGGAGGTTTTGCCACTGAATAGAGGTTGCGTAAGCCTCTGAAGCCAACAGTTTGAACAGCATTTTAGGAGTGCTGCCGCCAGAAAGAGAGATGTGAACAGGTCGGCCCATTTCGCTGAACGCTTTCATGTCGTTAGCTAGGCTTTCAACTACCTGCTCTGCTGTTTGGTAGATCTTATGGTTGATCATAGTTCACAGTAATCCGTATCTGTTAAGTTTTTACATGGGAAGCGCCAAGCTCGACCATCACGCTGTAGCAGGTCGTCTGACTCTTTAGGACCCCATGTGCCGCATGCGTACCCGAAGAGGGATTGTGGATCTTGTTTAAAGTCTAAAATTGGCTGTACGTACTGCCAACACGCTTCCACCGCATCACTACGTGCAAATAGCGTAGCATCACCATTCAAAGCATCAAGTAGAAGACGCTCATACGCAGTTAGCATTTGCGTTTCTTGTAGATCAGCGTAATGGAAGTTCATTTTCACTTCTTTCGCTTCAAAACCTGCGCCTGGCTCTTTCAAGCCAAAGCTCATTTGAATACCTTCGTCTGGCTGAATGCGAATGATCAGCTTGTTTTCTGGTGCGTTTTGACCAAACACTGGGTGCGGTGTTTGTTTAAAGTGGATAACCACTTCAGTCACGCGTGTTGGAAGACGCTTACCAGTACGCACGTAGAATGGCACGCCATTCCAACGCCAGTTGTTAATGTAGGCTTTCAAACCGATGTAAGTTTCGGTACGAGAATCATCTGCAACCCCCGGCTCTTCACGGTAGCCACGTAGACTTTGTCCACGAACTTCAGAAGCGGTGTATTGACCTAATACTAGATCGTTACGCAGAGCGTTTTCGTCCAAAGGTTTTAGACACTGGAGTACTTTAACGACTTCATCACGCATCGAATCTGCATTGATCTGTGCAGGTGGCTCCATACCCACCATCGCCAATACTTGTAGCAGGTGGTTTTGGAACATATCGCGCACGGCACCCGAGTTGTCGTAGTAACCACCACGCTCCTCTACGCCGAGGAATTCTGCGCCCGTGATTTCAACATAATCAATGAAGTTACGGTTCCAAAGCGGCTCAAACATCGCGTTTGAGAAACGAAGTACAAGAAGGTTTTGTACCGTCTCTTTACCTAAGTAATGGTCAATTCGGAAGATTTGATGCTCTTGGAAGTGCTCGTGAATTTCTTTATCCAGAATACGCGCTGATTCAAGGTCATAACCGAATGGTTTCTCAATAATCAGGCGTTTCCAACCATCTTCTTCTTTGTTTAGGCCGTGTGCTGCAAGACTTGCAGGAATCACACTGTATAAACTTGGTGGGGTTGCTAAGTAGAAAAGCGTATTGCGCTGATCGAAACGATATTCGTCAGCAAGTTGGTCTAAACGAGAAGATAGCTTACTGTAATCTTGTGTGTCAGAAGTATTGATAGCTTGGTAGTGCAGATGGTTAATAAATGCATCAAGCGTTTCTGGCTCAGTCTTTTCCATTTCCTGAAGCGATTTTTTCAGCTTCGCGCGGTAAGACTCATCACTGTATTCAGTGCGACTTACACCCAGAATGGCAAAATTTTCTGGAAGCTGCTTGTTCGCATAGAGGTGGTATAAAGCAGGAATGAGCTTACGGTATGTAAGGTCACCTGAAGCACCAAAAATAACGATGCTGCTGTTTTCTGGTATTACCATCATCTTTCCCTTAAAAACGAGGTACTTATTGTGTGCCCGGATACGGCTAAAGGATGAGCCAACCCTATCAATGGCACCTCAAAATAGAAAATTGGTCTTACCTATTACGTTGATAGGTAAAGTCTATAGGCCCAAAGAACCTCAAGAAGTAGCACTCCCAAATCTTTTGGAAACACGACGTATTAAGGTCATTTAGGTCACTTATGTCTCAAAAGTACACACTGTACTCGCTGGAGGAGAGTCCGACACGGTGCAGTATTGTCTACGACTATTTGATTTACATCAACACTTGCCAGTGCAAACGTTTAAATAAGTTGCACAAAACATCATAAATATTTGTATTTTATGGATAAAAAAAGTTGCACTAACGTAAGACAAAAATTAAGCAAAAACTCTAATATGGACAATCCTTACCCACCCTTGCAATCCATTACAACTTTATTGTGATCTATGTAGCCTGAATTTTATCCTCTCACTCTATTGATAATGATACTCAATTAAAGATAATGAGGATATTATTAATGCGAAAGTAGAATGTCATGAAACCAGGCACAAAGAATCTGCACCCGATAAACCGAATACACTCTGTGCTTGATTACATTCACAACAATCTAGATATCGCACTTAGTGTGGATGAAATCTCGAAAGCAAGCTGCTGGTCACGTTGGCAACTGCAACGCGTTTTCCAGCAACACACTGGCGTATCCGTCGCTCACTATATTAGAGAGCTTAAACTAAGCCTTGCAGCTGAACGCTTAATCCATACATCAGATCGCTCGTTAGATATTGCGATAGAAATGGGGTTTGCTTCTGAACATGCATTCAGTCGAGCGTTCAAAAATATGTTTTCAAAGAGTCCTCGGGATTATCGTAAAGCTCAGCAACTAACGGGCTTGAGGCAACCTTTAACATTGCGCGATACACCAGAAGACGAAAATAGACATAAGTGCTTTATCGAAGTTCGAATAGAAACAAAACCTGCTTTTGTGCTTGCTGGTTATCATGAACCTATTTATGGATTGTTTTCCGCAACGCCCAACTTCCAATCCAAAGTGCCCTCTCTGTGGTCACAGCTCTATTCATCTGAAAACCATACTCATCTGGAAAGAAACTATCTTGGTGTGATTGACGTAACAAAAGCGTATTCAAGCAACCAGCAACTCGAGTATTGGGCAGGTTATGAGTACAACTCAGCGTCAAGAACTTCAATATCCAAAGGCTCTACGCAAGAACCAGATCTTCTGGTTGTTCCTGAGCAAACCTACGCAGTGATTACGCACATAGGTAAAGCATCAAATCTAGCGGCGACGCTTGAGTGGTTCATTTTTCACTGGCTCCCCTATTCCAATTATCACGGTATTGATGGCTACGAGTTAGAAGTTTATCCAGAAGACTATGATGTTGAGAGCGAGAATGCCCAAATGCATTACTGGATACCTGTCAAACCGAACGAAGCCATGTCCATTAGATAGAAGCCTAAGCACTTAGGTTCTGGCTTTGCACCAAATTGTTAACTTTTCCTTATTTTTTTCGCTATAGAATGCAAACAACAATCATTATCAACAAATAAAAGTAGTGGAATTAATAAATATGGAAAGTCCGAATCGATTTCATCGTTCTGCGGTTGCAGTCGTGGTATCCGCGCTTATTGCTGGTCACGCCAGTGCCACTGAGAGCACTTCTCAGCACGAAACTATCACAGTACTTGGCGAAACATACCGAAACACCGCAACTAAAACCGTTTTAGAACCGGAAGAAACGCCGCAAGCGATCACGGTAATCACTAAAGATGACATGGACCTACGCGGCGTAAACTCGGTGAGCGAAGCATTGCGTTACGCGCCTGGCGTAAATACAGAGCTGCGTGGCGGTGCCGTTTCTCGCCTTGACCTGTTCAATATTCGTGGTTTTATCAACTACACCAACTTTTATGACGGTCTGCCTTTACTTTACAATGGTTGGAACCTTCAACCTCAGGTCGATTCCGTTGCCCTTGAACAAATCGAGGTTTTTAAAGGGCCAACGTCTGTTCTTTACGGCAATATTCCACCAGGAGGTATGGTCAATATTATCGCCAAGGCGCCTCAGTCAACACCTTCGCACTCTGTCTCGATTAGTACTGGGACTAACAGCCTAAAAGAACTGACGTTCGACACCACAGGACAAATTGGTGACTCTAATGTTGATTACCGTATTATCGGCCTCGCAAAACAGCGAGATGGTCAAGCCGATACTTCTGAAGACGAACGTTATGTCCTCGCTCCATCTTTCAATTGGCAAGCGACAGAAAGCACCTTAGTCAACGTGAATGTTTACTATCAAAATGATCCATCAGCAGGTATCTATACGACCGTGCCAGCGTCTGGCTCAGTGATTGACAACCCACTTGGCTCGATGTCACCAAGCACTTATTTGGGGGATGAGGACTGGAACACTTACGAACGCGAAGTTCTGATGATGGGTTACAAAGTCCAACACGACTTTAACAACAATTGGCAATTTCTACAGAATGCCCGCTACATGACCGCCAATGCCTATCAGGAAAACACATATAACGGCGCACTTGAGGCGGATAACCGTACCGTTGGTCGAAATGCTTATTTAACCGATGAAAAGTCCAAATCCTTTGTGATTGACAACCAACTATCTGGCTACGTTAAAACAGGAAATTTTGAACATAACTTATTGTTCGGGCTTGATTATCAGTATCTAGATTCGGATGTAAAATACAAAGATACGCTTGGGTATTCGCTAACTCAGGACATCTTTAATCCTGACCACAACAGCATTGATCGTAATGCACTGAATTTTCAATACAAACAAAACTTAGATATCAAAACGAAGCAAATTGGCGTTTATTTGCAAGATCAAGTTCGTTACGACCAACTTGTAATGATTGCGGGTCTTCGTTGGGATAAATACGATTCAAATACAGACGCCGTGAGCGATTACCTAGGAGCAATATCCAACAGCAAGGAAGAGTTAGACGACACCAACGTATCTTTCCGAGTCGGCGGTTTGTATGAACTCGACTTCGGCCTATCCCCATACCTTACTTACTCCGAGAGTTTTGAGCCGATTGCGGGTGCAGATGCCACAGGCAAAGCGTTTGAACCATCAACCGGTCATCAATGGGAGTTAGGCTTTAAATACGCACCATTATCTGGTGATATCTCAGGTAACTTAGCACTCTTCCATATTACGAAGAAAAACGCGATCTTGACCGATCCGAATAATCCTTATGCACCGAACTATCAAGCTGGCGAAGTGGTATCACAGGGTGTTGAACTAGAAGCAAAGTGGCAAGCCACAGCACAAGCTGATTTCACTCTAGGCTACACGTATACCGATATGGAGATTACCGAAGACAGTTATTACAACCAAGAAGGTAAAACGCCGGTTTGGGTACCTGAGCAAACGGCCTCTCTATGGGCAAATTACTTCTTTGAAGGAAATCTTTCAGGCCTTCGTACCAGTGCTGGCGTTCGCTATGTCGGAGAAGCACAAATTGATGCACAGAATAGTCAAAAAGTACCGGACTACACCTTGTTTGATTTAGCAGCAAGTTACGATTTCTCAACGGTATCTGAATCAATGAAAGGGGCTAGCGTCACCCTTTCTGCAAGCAATCTATTCGATAAAGAATACTATTCTTGTTACGACAAAAATAACTGTTGGTTTGGCGCTGAGCGCTCTATTGAAGCGAAATTAGAATACAACTTCTAGTCTCTTGCAATAATTTGTAAAGCGATGGTTTCTACAATAAGCCATCGCTTTTTATTTTGCATAGAGCATCAATATAAACGCTACCGCGTCACTTTTTTATTAGCACCTTTCAGGCCTACCTACCGACCCATAGTTTAAATCAGCCTCTAGTTCACCAGTGCTGATCAGATACTCCAAATAGCGCCTTGCCGTTGTTCGGCTAGCACCGATCTTTTCGCCTGCCTCATCAGCGGTAAGCACACTACCATTTGGGAACAACTCTCTGATCTTATCTAAGGTTACACCATCAATCCCTTTCGGTAATCGGTTCGGCAAGTTGTCTTGATTGGCGTGAGACTGCAGCATTTTATCAACGAGGTTCTGATCCAAACTCTCTGCGATGTCTAGTTGTTGGCGTTGGGACACATACTTTTTCAGTGCGGCATCTAAGCGTGGAAACATCACTGGTTTTAACAGGTAATCGACAACGCCACCTCTCATTGCCTGTTGTAGCGTATCGACATCCCTTGCCGCGGTAATCAAAATGACATCACAAGTTTGGTTGTTCGCACGTAATGTATTGAGTATCTCAAGCCCTGTTCCATCAGGAAGGTATACATCCATCAACAAGAGGTCTGGCTTAAGAATATCGAGTTGCATTTCCGCTTCCATTCTCGTGGTCGCAATGCCGACCACTTCCAAACCTGCCAATTGGCTTAAGTATTTGTGGTGCAGCTCAGCAATAGCCAGATCATCTTCAATGATCATTACGCGAGTCGCCATACTCATAATTGTTCTTCCTTGGGTAAATACACCGTTATTCTTGTTCCATAATTTGTGTTGGGCATCATCTCAACATGGCCGTGATATCGAGTAGCCAACTGGTTGACAAGATGCAATCCTACCCCCCGATTTTGACGAGATTTCGTCGACACCCCTTTTTTAAATAGCGCCTGCGGCTCTATATCGCTTGGTAAACCACAGCCTTGATCTATCACCTCAAGTATCACTTCATTTCCGTAATCGCTCACTGACACATCGATATTTCTGCGCTCCGATGCGACATTCGATTCATCACGAATCGAGGTTAACGTTGCATCAAAAGCGTTATCAATTAAGTTGCCCAGAATGGTGACAAGGTCTTCCGAATTTAGCCACTCAGGCAGAGGCTCCAAACGGCTGCCTTCTTCAACCACCAGCTGTAAGCCTAACTCGCGAGCACGTTCAGTTTTTCCAAGCAACATACCTGCAATTAACGGGTCTTTAACGGTGTCTCTTAAAAATTCGATCATCGCTTGATAGTGTGCGGTTTCTTGCCCAATTAACTTTTGTACGGCATCCAGCTCCCCCATCTGAACTAACCCGCTAATGGTGTTTAGCTTATTTCGATGCTCATGGGTTTGCGAACGTAATAAATCTGCATATTCTTTGGTTTGTGATAACTGCTCGGTTAGGTCATTGATTTCATCCCTTAAACGGAAACTCGATACTGCCCCCACTATTTTTCCATCCACATAAATTGGCGAACGGTTTGCGATCAGACGTTTATGATTAAGGAATATCTCAATATCATGATCTTCCTGTCCAGTTTCTAGCACCGTATATAAGTCACTATCGCGTAACGTCTCAGTCAACGGTTTATTAAGAGCTGCCTCTCTATCAATACCGAGAATCTGACAGGCGCTACGATTGATCGAACGAAGTATCCCTTGGGCATCAATACTTAACACGCCCTCTTTTATAGTACTCATCGTCACTTCTAATTCGCCGTACAACCGCCCTATCTCTTCAGGCTCGAACCCCAAAATGGCGCGCTGAAACTTTCTCGACGCATAATTGGATACAATGGCATTAGCGACAACAACTACGATGACCATTAAAATCAAAAAGGCCAAAAATGGCTCGATGCGGTCTTGCAGCCGGTCAAGCAAATAGCCAACCGAAACCACACCAATGATGTTCCCTTGCTCGTCAAAAATCGCAGCTTTACCACGAACTGAATAACCTAACGAGCCCTGTGCCGTCGAAACATAAGACAATCCCTGCTCTAGCGCTCGACGATTGTCGCCACCTCTCATGGGCTTGCCCAACCGCTCATCAACAGGGTGGATTAAGCGTACTCCCTTATGGTCGCCAATAACGATGAATGCAGCACCGATGGCTTCGGTTAATTCTCGGAAACGAAGTTGGTATGGCTGAGGATTTTGGGTTGCGACCATTTCGCGAACAACGGCGGAGTCTGCTAAAAAGCGGGCAACACCCAGTGCTTTTTCTCCCATTTCTTGCTCTTGATTGATTTTGAGATAAGTGAATCCTGCAGCGACAAGCAACAGAAGCTCTATCAACCCCGACAGCGTCATAATAATGAGCATTCGCTTACGAAAGCTGATCGTTTTCCAACTCATTGATACATCCTTATGATTCACTCCCAAGCGATTACGTTAACACTCAGTTAACAGCATGGCTTTGTTGCGGTGATAAATCTGTGAGGAAAACAAGCAAACCGCAGAGTTTACGGTTAATTAATCGACGAGCTGAAACATAAAATTACAACCATTCACCAAATTCAGCATTCCTCTCTGATACTCAATTCCATACATAAATTGCCCTTTAAAACATGATCGTGATCACATCGATTTTAGCGGTTTTTGAGGCGTTTTTAGACTTTCCAACGTATAATTTTTAATCAACGAAACCATTGAGAGTTTCGGTTAGAAAGCAGTGAAGCTGGAAGTCTATTAAAAGCTCAACATTAATGTCAGTGATTTGGACACAAATAAAACAAAACACAAATACTGACTATATGACAAACACTTAGACACCATCTGAAAACTGGAAAACTATAAACAGAGGTGCATTTATAGTTAGAAGGAACACCAAACATGGAACGCGATACCTTTGGAATATGCCTGAATAAGGCCATGCTGTCAGAGAATATGTATTCAACGTTTACACACGTCAGGGCTTATGAAAAAAACGGAGGCGGTACTTCTGATCTCAAGGTCCTGTTATCGTTCCCTCAAATGAGTGGAAAAGACCTATTGAATACGATGCGAGGTTCTCGTCAGCTTGAGTGGAGAGCAGAGTTTCACTGTCCATATACGAAGTAAACTTGTAACATCTCCCGCGCCCAGCACAAACATAACTGGGCGCATACTACTGCCCAATTTTCCCTCCTACTTAACACGCAGTTACGAATCCTTTATATTAGAGCTAATACTCTACGACAAAGCAGCCATTATGAAAAAAACAGGAAAGTTTTGGATATTGGGCTTACTTAGCAGCTCGATTTCCCTTGCCTGTCATGCGGCACCGATCACTTTTGATACCGCATGGCAGCTATTGCTAGAAAACAACTATTCTCTTAAAGCTCAACGCTCAAACGTCGAGAACTACCAATACCAAGAGAGTGCCACCAGCAATCTCAACTTACCTCAAGTTACCATTGGCGCGAATTACACGCGTTTAGATACCGATATCACGCTTTCAGGAAAACAGATCCTAGACAGCACAGGAGCACACATTAACGTACCTCCTGCTTTTCAGCCTATTTTTGGTGCCTTAGCTAATACCACTTCGACCATAACCGAGCGCGATATTTTCTCTTCGTCTATTCGTGCGATTTGGCCAATTTTTACTGGTGGTCGAATTTCTGCGGCTCAATCAGCAGCAGAAGGCAAAACGGATGAGGCGAAAAGTCAGCTTCTAATGGAACAACAAGCGCGTTTTGAAGATTTATCGAAGTACTACTTTTCTGTCGTGCTGGCAAAGGAAGTACTCGCAACGCGGCAAGCGGTTGAAGCAGGGCTAAAAAAGCATCGAGATTTTGCCATTAAGCTTGAAGAGCAAGGACAAATCGCGCACGTTGAGCGCCTGCAAGCCGAGGCTTCTTTAGATAAAGCATCTGTAGAAACACGTAAAGCCGCTAGCGATTTGAGTATCGCTCAGGCCGCATTAGGTAAATTACTCGCACAAGATGACGCCGTAGAGCCCGCTGAATCTTTGTTTATCAACGACAGTCTTCCTCCTCTTACCGCTTTTGTCGATCAAACGTTGCTTACCTATCCGGGGTTAGACCTTCTGAGCGCTAAACACAAACAAGCCTCTAGCTTAATCAAAGCAGAAAAAGGGAAATACTATCCTGAAGTTTACCTTTACGGCGACTACAGCTTGTATGAAGACGACTCTCTCGCAAGCCAAATGAAGCCTGACTGGTTAGTTGGTGTCGGGGTGAGCATTCCACTGATTGAATCAACAGGGCGAAGCGAAAAAGTCAAAGCAGCTCAAAGCGTCGTCTCTCAGGTCGACTCATTAAAGTCCCAAGCCAAACAAGACTTATCGCTGTTAGTCCAAAAGACATACTTGGAGGCTCAGCAAGCCATTGATGAAGTACAAGGGCTCGAATCTAGCATTGAACTCGCTAACGAAAACCTGCGCTTGCGTGAAAAAGCATTTACTCAGGGTCTGTCGTCTTCTCTGGATGTTGTGGATGCACAGCTTTATGTCGCTAGTATAGAAACACAACGTTCAGCGGCGCGTTTCCGCTATTTAATATCTTTAACCAAGCTACTCGCATTGAGCAGTGAAATGAACAGCTTCGAACAATATCAAAATACCGCTTATATCCCTGCTTCAACATCCAAAGAGGTGAAATAAAATCATGGCAGCTAAATCACTAAAACCCGTTTTACTCTCACTTTGTGCTTTGGGTGTTGCCTCTTGGGTTGGGTACCAATTTTACCAAGCCTATCAACCGGAACCGATCCGCTTACAGGGATTAATTGAAGCCCAGCAATACAGCATTTCCTCAAAAGTTCCAGGGCGTATTGATGAGGTCATGGTACGTAAAGGCGACGATGTAGAGAAAGGTCAGCTTATTTTTACCCTTCATAGTCCTGAAATTGAAGCGAAGTTAGAACAAGCAAAAGCAGGTGAAAAAGCGGCGGACGCCTTAGCTCAAGAAGCTGAGAAAGGCGCACGCGAGCAACAAATCCAAGCAGCAAAAGATCAGTGGATGAAAGCCAAGGCCGCTGCGAATTTAATGGAAAAAACCTACAATCGTGTGAATAACCTTTATAACGATGGCGTGGTTGCAGAACAAAAGCGCGATGAAGCTTTAACTCAGTGGCAAGCAGCGAAATACACAGAAAGTGCCGCGTTTCAAATGTACGAAATGGCAAAAGAAGGCGCCAGAAGTGAAACCAAAGTGGCAGCGGCGGAAAAAGCGCGCATGGCATCAGGTGCCGTAGCCGAAGTAGAAGCGTATGCGAAAGATACTCAGATCTACAGCTGGTTTGACGGCGAAGTCTCTCAAGTTCTACTTCAAAGTGGTGAATTAGCACCTCAGGGCTTCCCGGTTGTTACTGTGATAGATACAGAAGATGCCTGGGCGACACTTAATGTGCGTGAAGATTACCTTCAACACTTTAAAAAAGGAGCAACCTTTGATGCCTATTTGCCTGCCTTAAATAAAAATGTTGAGTTCAAAGTAACGCATGTTGCGGTTATGGGTGACTTTGCAACGTGGAGAGCAACCGATGCTTCTCAAGGTTTTGATCTTCGTACCTTTGAAGTAGAAGCTCGTCCAGCTCAACCCGAACCTGAACTGCGTATGGGAATGAGTGTTGTCGTTGAACTTTAATCACAACCACTAGGTTAATGCTATGACGATTAAGATTTCACAGCGGCATATCTTACGACGAGATAAGTGGTTGCTTTCGTGCCTTACTTGGATACCGATTTTGCTCGCAATGATGATTTGGGGAGTGTTCTCTGCGGGCATTGCCCGGGATCTGCCAATCGGTGTGGTTGATCTACAACATTCCCAACTTTCTCGAAAGCTCATTCAATCTTTGGATGCGTCGTCGAGTCTGGCTGTTAATTATCACTACACCAGTGCAAGCGAAGCAAAAAATGCGATGATTGAAGGCGATATCTACGCTTACGCGGTCATCCCATCTAAGTTCGATCAAGATATTCTCCAACACCGCCAACCTCAACTTTCTGTCTTCTACAACAGTCAGTACATTTTGGTTGCGAAACTGATCAACTCTGCCGTTGCGCAAGTACAAGGCTATTTCGATGCTCAGGTTGAAGTAATGAGCAACTTGGCTAAGGGTAACACCACAACGTTAGCAGCGGCTGGACAGGCTGTACCCGTGTCGACACAAATAACCGCATTATTTAACCGTAACAATAACTACGCACAATTTTTGGTAACGGCTATCGTGCCAGCCATTTGGCAAATATGTATTGTAGTAAGCACTATTTTGATTCTTACCGCGCACTTTCGCATTTATGGTGGAAAGAATGGCTTTGCGTTTTTGGGCGAAAAGCCATACGCCAAGCTCACTTCCCTATTAAGTCAGTACATTCCGGTCTTTATGGCGCAAGGTGCATTGTTCTTATACTGGTTTTATTCCGTGCTTGATTGGCCAATGGAAGGCAGTTTTTTGGTTTATGCTATTAGCACAATTGGCGACGGTTATCGCCTGTATCATTATGGGGGCGTTGTTCTTCTTCTTGTCGATGGATCCTGCACGTGCGATGAGTTTTGCTGGCGCGTTTACGGCTCCAAGTTTCGCGTTCATGGGAATTACATTCCCAGTTTCTGACATGAACACGCTCGCTTATGCATGGCGTTCATTATTGCCGATTACCCATTACATTGAAGTGCAAGTGAGTCAAGCAAGCTATGGAGCATCGGCCGCACAATCTTTAAGCTCGCTATGGCCTATGATTGGCTACGTTGTGCCCCTGCTCGTTACCGCAGCCTTGATGGGTAAACATCGAACAGCTTCATCAACACGCCAAGCGAAGGAGGCGGTATGACATTGTGGCAACTGATTAAAGCGGAACTGAAGGCCGTTCTAACCAATCCAGTCGTTACGTTGACCGTGTTTGGTGGTGTCGTATTTTACTCGTTTTTATACCCTTTGCCTTATGCACAGCAAACGCCTCGTGAACAACCAATCGCGATTGTTAATTTAGATGGTAGTCAGACGAGTTTAAAGCTGGAACGTATGGTTGATGCCACTCCACAAGTCAACGTAGTTACTCGACTTCATACGATTGCCGATGCAAAACAAGCATTTTTACAACGAGAGATCACCGGTTTTTTAGTCATACCAGAACACTTTTACAAAGACCTAATGCTAGGTAAAAGCCCGACTCTGGCCTACGCTGCGGACGCCTCGTATTTTCTCGTGTACGGAACCGTGGTAGAGGGATTGGCCCAAGCGGGAGGCACATTAGGGGCCCAAGTGAAAGTAAGTAAAATGGTGATAGATGGTGTGCCCATGAGTATGGCTAGCCATAATTACTCTGCTATTAAGCTTAATATGAAACCGACGTTCAACCCAACCATGGGTTACATCGAATACGTAGTGCCAGCAGTATTTGTTCTGATTTTACAACAAACGTTGATCATGGCGGTTGGATTACAAACGGGAACACAGCGTCATGGTCGTGGTTATTGGTCACAAGTATCAACGGGATCGCTGCTGCTTGTGAGAACGTTAGTATTTGTGGCAATTTATTATTTACTCGGCGCTTATTATTTTGGTTTTAGCTTTGAACGTTTAAGCGTAAACCATATCGCCAACGCGGGCGAACTACTGACCATGTTGTTCCCGTTCTTTTTAGGTTGTTGCGGACTAGGCTTCTGGCTAGGTTACTTACTACCTAGGCGTGAACTGGTCACCTTAGTCGTCCTCGTGAGCTCTATGCCGCTCATTTTCTTGGCTGGCTTTATTTGGCCAGTTGAAGCTATTCCTGCTCCCCTACTATGGATTGCTGATTTAAGCCCAAGTACTTGGGCGATCAAAGCTTTCTTAGCGCTAAACCAAATGGGGGCAACCTGGCAACAAGTCGCACAACATTGGACAGCACTTTGGTCATTAACCGTGCTTTGGGGTAGCGTTGCGTACTGGATTGCTAAACGAAATAACAAGCCAGTTGTAACAGAAAGTCTAAGTTGATTTCTCTCTACAGCTCAAAGAGATAATCACAAATCAAAAACCTGATGGACGAGCTGAGGGGCGACATTTCGCCCCTTTTTTATTGGCGATATTAGCCAATGTGATTGGAAAGTTCGTTTAGCATGCTTCAGTCTCTCTAAATGGCACCTTTGGAACAATCCTATAACCTTATCGACAAATAGTTGATTTTTTGGAAGCATTGTTTATGTCACATGTTGTAACATTGTTTATCTAACGTATTGTAACAAGAGAGAATTGGATGTCTAAAGCGGAATCATCTTCCAGAAAGTTAAGCTTTATTATTATTGGCCTCGTTTTTGTGGTTTGGCTATATAGCTTGTGGGCTGATCGAGTAACACCAATCACTGGCACCGCTCGGATTCATTCTTATCTTGTCCGTATTACTCCAGAGGTTTCGGGGAACCTAACTGAAATCCATGTTCGCAATAATCAAGTCGTCAATGCTGGTGATGTGCTTTTCGAAATTGATCCAAGAGATTATCAAATTAATCTGCGTTCAGCCGAAGCAAACTTAGCCATTGCTGGCCAAAACATTGGAGCCAACACCGCGGCTGTTGAAGTGGCACAAGCTAAGGTCATTGAATCACTCGCAGCTCGTGACAACGCAAGAGAACAAGCAGCTCGCGTAACCGAGCTCGCCGCAAAAGGGGTATTGAGTAAATCTGAGCTAGACAACGCCATCGAAGCTAAAGCACGAGCTCAAGCCACATTAGAGGCAGCAGAAGCGTCCTTAGCTCAAGCCAAGCATAATCTTGGTCCCGAAGGGCAAGATAATCCCCAGATTCTCGCAGCTATAGCAAATCTAGAAAAAGCGCAACTCGACTTACAGCGAACGAAAGTGATTGCTCCATCAAAGGGGATCGTTTCTAACTTACAACTCACTGTTGGGCAAAAAGCGACGACTGGCTCACCTCTTGTCACTTTCATTGATCCGAGAGGCGTGTGGGTATCAGCGCTTGTTCGCGAAAACTCACTCGAGCATGTTCGTGCGGGACAAAAAACAAAGATTGTGTTGGATGCTTTACCTGGCAGAGTGTTTCAAGGGCGAGTAGAAAGCATTGGTTGGGGTACTGGTGGCAGTAACGACGTCGATCCGACAACTGGCTTTTTGGTTGCAGACAATAATTCCTTAAACGCACAGCGCTATCCTGTAAATATTGTTTTTGAAGGCGGAGATATTCCCGAAAACGTACGTTATGGTTCGAAAGCAACGGTCGCCTTTTTAACTGAGCAAAGTACCTTTGGAGAGTGGCTGGCGTCTCTCTGGATGAGAGTGTTGAGTATCTGGACTTATGTTTCATAGTTCAGCAAACCCAATCATTAGATTGGTTTTCACTCCGATTCTTTTACTGTTTTACTTACAGTATTCAGGTGCGCCCACTCCCTTTATCGCGCCAATATTCGTTGTGATTTTTCTAACACTGATGCCATCTAAACCCCCGTTCAACATGATGTTGAAATTGCTGGTAATACTCTCACTTCTCAGCTTTGGCATCGTAACTTTAGCAGGAGCGCTCATGAGCTCCCCTAGTGGCTTCTTACTGTTTACTTGGTCACTTCTCTGTTGGAGTTATTACCGAAGTCATCGCGATCCCAAAGACATTGTTTCGACACTCACTTTGATCGTTGTATTGATTATCGTGGTCACAAGCCTACAAATGGGGTTGCCGCTTGAGGGATTGCCATGGGTCTTATTTACTAGTTTCATTGTTGCGTTGGTTGCCACATATATTAGCTTTTGGCTATTCCCTGGGGACGAAAAAGATATACAACCAGACCAAACCACTCTTGATGGCGCAAACGAACATATCGGGCTTATCGTCTTTAAAGCAACCGCATTGTGTGTTGTTTTGTATGCACTAATATCATCCGGAAGCTCTCAAACGCTATTGATCGCAATAACATTTGGCAGCATGATTAAGCACCCAATTAATCAAGACAGTCATTCCTTTGGGCGGTATCGAATTATCACTACAAGCCTAGGGATCTTGTTTACTATTCCATGCATGCTTGCAGTAGCCACAGGTGCACCTACTTACGTTGTACTTGGCGTTACCATCTTTTGTGGCCTGCAACTAGCGTGTTTTGCAATACGTCGACAGACACACTTAACCATCTATCAATTGCTTTTTACTAACTTCACTGTGCTGACTTACCAGATTATTAACAATACGGGCATCGAATCATTTTCTGCTCAAATGACTCGATTCGTCTCTATTTCTATCGCTATAGTTCTAGGGGTACTGGTTCTCAATTTATTTAGATCAGAGCAAGAGGTGAAATAACTGCAGCCTCTCTTTCTTAAACTAACAGCGGCTGAGCGATATGAGCTTTCTCATTGAACGAAGCTTGAATAAATAAAAAAAGCATCGATCTTATACTCACATACAGAGGATTACTCCCTCCCAATAACCATTAACGTCCAATCAGAAGAAAAGAATTTTTCAAGTAAAAAAACAAGACTCGAATTGAGTCTTGTTTATAAATGTGGTCTGGATGAATACGGTTATGGCGTCGCTTTAAAATCGCGGATTAGCTTCTCCCGATACGCCGTAACAACCCTCATGATAGAGTCTTTTACATCCCCTATTTGCTTAGAGGGTTGACACCAAAGGCCAAAACCAAACTTAAAGCCTTCTAGTAATTCACAGACTTCAACGGGCTCTATATCATTATTAGAAAATTCGGAATGAGCCAGCGTTCTAGGAAGAATCGCCCACCCTAGCCCTGCTTCAACCATTTTTACAACAAGAGCCAACTGATCGACTTCTTCATGATTCGAACTGACGATAACTTTTTCACCCATTCCTTCTTCAACGAAAGATCGCAACACAAATTGCTTACTATTCCTCAACGCAGTTAACACTCGGTCGGGTGCCATAGAAGCCAGTTCACCACCTTTCTGGACAAAGGGAACAAATTCACAGTGACCTAAAAACGTCGAGTCTAGACTGTGTATTGCACGGCTATCATGCACATTAACAATACCGAACTGGTACTCACCAGTCGCTAAACCTTCTTTGATCTCGTTACGGTTACGAACAAAAAAGTTAACTCGCATCATCGGAAAATCTGCCGCTAATTGAACACGAAGTAACACCAGCAAACGATGTGGGATGGCACTAGAATAGGCAATGCTGACACTCTCTAAGCCACCATGAGCAAGGCTCAATGCGACTTTGTCGAACGTACGGGCTTGTTCAATTGTTTGCTTTGCATAGTGGTAAAGAAGGCGAGCATCTTCTGTGGGTTCTACGGAACGGCCAACCCGTTTAAACAAGCTCACAGCAAGTAGGTCTTCTAAATTCGTAATAACCTGTCCGATGGTTGTTCTGTGCTTATTCAATTTTACAGCAGCCTTGCTAAACGAAAGCTCCTCGTAAACAGCAACGAATGCCAATAGTTGTTCAAGACTAAAATTCATAGGTTTTCTTATATCTTAGGGCTACATGACTAAACTATCACAAGTTATTGAGAATGCTAGCTCGGAAGAGCGACGGTTGACCCGAGGCTTTTATCTTCATCATTAGATACGTAGTTATTCCGCACGTAAATGCGAAAACTTATCGCACTCACACTCCCCTTAAAGCACGTTCGACATTAGATGTAACTCATTACGAACTCTCTAAAAAATACATTGATGGATTTGATCCTACAAAAGCGATTATTACATTTGTAGGATTTCTCTTATCTTTGCATTCATCAAATAAATAGAGAAAAGCACCATGAACTCAATGCCACATGAGCTTGTGTGGGGTGAAGTTTACTTCCCACCCTTGCTGCTGGTTATTGCATTGGCTTACATGCTCACCATTTTGGTTGGAACCGTTGCGACAAAATTAGGGGTACACAAATACGTTGCGTTTCCAGCACTTGCAGAGCTGAGCCTAATTGTGATTTTTACTGGCGTTATTGGTCGATTCATAACCATCTTTTGAGGCAAATTCCGTGATAAAACGTTATCTAATCATATTTTTATTACTGTGTTCCGCTGGCACTGTGATTTTCAGTTACTACCAATCATACTCAAACAATCCTTGGACTAGAGATGGTCATGTCAGCGCGTACATTGTGTCTATAACGCCCCGTGTAACCGGGCAAGTCATCAAGGTGTATGTTGAAGACAACTCCCAAGTTAATGCGGGCGACTTACTGTTTGAGATTGACCCAAGCATTTATAAAGCGTCTTACCACAAAGCCCAGGCGGCTCAAAAGCAAGCCATTGCGTTGTTAGCGAAAGCCAAAAATGAAGAACAACGTGCACTGGAACTAGAAAAGCGTACACCTGGCGCGGTATCGGTGCTGACGTTGAACAATTTGAACAACGCCGTAGAGACAGCAATCGCAAACGTGGAGCTGGCGAAAGCAAACGTCGAAGAAGCAAAACTGAACCTTGATTACACCAAGGTGTACGCTCCAACAAATGGTTACATCACCAATTTTAATCTGCGCACCGGCTCCCAAGTTGTCGCAAACTCACCAGTTGTAGCATTAATTGATGAAGACAGCTTTTGGATCGAAGGTTATTTCAAAGAAACGGATTTAGTTGGTGTTGATCCACAAGATAAAGCATACGTAACCTTAATGATGCACGACGAAATGGTGCTAGAAGGCAAAATCAAGAGCATTGGTTACGGCATCGCGAAGCAAGACGGTAGTACAGGTAACGACCTTCTGCCTAATGTGAACCCTAACTTTCAGTGGATACGCTTAGCTCAACGCATTCCAATTAAAGTGAAATTAGACAACTTACCAAAAGATTTTCAACTACGCGTCGGTATGACGGCATCCATCAAAATCATCAAACAATAAATGCGGTGAAATGTATGTTTAATGCCTCAATCAAAGAAGCAATAAAAGCTGCACTGTCTATCGTTATCGCAATCTGCCTCGCCTTATGGTTTCAATGGGAGAAACCCTATTGGGCAGCGATCGCCGTCGCGGTAATGGCATTAAATGAAAGCTTCGCTCACTCGATAAACAAAGGTCATAATCGCCTAGTGGGAACCCTACTGGGCATCGGCTATGCCTTTTTCCTCATCACAGCATTTTCTCAAGATCGCTTCTTGTTCCTGACTTTTTTTACCCTTATTTTTAGGTGTATGCATTTTCATGTCGAGCGACGAAAAGTACGGTTATGTGTTCTCCATAGGCTTTGCTGTGTGCTCTATCATCGCTTGTATGGGAGGGTTTGATAGTCAAGTGACGTTCCATTTCGCAGTACTTCGAATGCAGGAAACTATTCTTGGCATCATTACCTTCTCCGTTGTTTATCGTTTGGTTTGGCCAGTGAATACTGAAGAGAATTTCATTCAACGCTTTGAGAGCAGCCGTGAGGTGTTGCTTAAAGCGATGAACAAACCAAATGACATTGATATTGATGCGCTTGAAACCAACACAGCAAACATTGAGAAGATGTGCCAACTACTGGGATTACCGCTCACGGGCAGTTACCACCTCAAAGAACATCGAAAACTGTGGCATCAGCGCCTCGAAGAGATGAAACGTATTCAAGAACGATTACTTGAACAAGTGGAAAAGCCCCACTGTGATGATATTGACTGGAAACCTGTGGCTCAAAACCTGACACTATTTGATATCGCTCAGCCAACCACGCATCTAATTGGTCGTACCTTATTGACAGAACAAGTGAAACAGAAAACATCTTGGCATCGTGAACACCGGACTTTCATACAGCACTTGAAAGAAGACCGCAGAAAGGTTTTACAAGGCCTATCGATGTTTATCACCTCGTTATTGGTTTGGATTTATCTCCCTGTACCAGGTGGGTTTATCTTCCCTATGTTGGCCGGTGTCTTTTCATCAATAGTACCTACAATGCCTCCTAGCGTTGTTAAAGATGCCTTCTTTGGCGTTTTGGGAACAGGTTCAGTGATACTGCTGCAATACATCTTCTTGATGCCCATAATGACTGAGCTCTGGCAACTAGGGTTATTTTATTTCATCAATATTATTTTGATTTGGGAGGTATTTTCTACACCACAGCTGATGATCCATAGGGTCTTAGGCGTCAATTTATTAGTGGTATTAACCTCAGGCGCACTTAACTTGACCCCGGAGTATCGTATCGAAACACCTTTACTCATGCTGGTAAACATCATGCTCATTTTGATGATCGCCAAGTTATTTAATGACCTGTTTCATCCCCGCGTAACCGCTTAAACAAGCAATTAAACTTAATAAGGAAATGCTTTGAACAGTGGGTTAGATCAAATTACGTAATGGCAAATAACACTGCCCGAAAAGGTAAAAATTAAAGACCAAACCAACACACTTTGAACAGGAAACATATGAAATATCAGCAGTGGGAATACTTTAATATCACGAAGTGAGAATAATATTTGAGGTTGAAGATCCCAACATGTAGCTAAAGATGCGCCTCTTTTGAGCCGAGAATGCTTGATCAAATATTCAGCATAGGATGAATAAACCGTCCACAACCCTAACAGCCCAAATAACTCGATGATAGAAATAACTTCCAGACTAAATGGCAATAGTGAAGGCCCACCAATGAGCAAGATAATTGCGAAGATCCACATCTTATTTTTCATTACACATCCTTGTTGCTGATTTACGCTTATGTATTACCAATAACAACACCAAGTAAAAACTGTTGGCCATAAAAACGCAACCCAACGTTGAACTTTTCATGTCAAGCGCTGGGTTGTGTTTTTTTAAGTACTTTTAAATGTAAAATCAGTCAGTTAAACTAGATCGAAGGACAGTTTCCTTTTTCTGCCATGTCTACTTTCAGTACTTCTGCTTTACCTTTGCTTTCGTCCACGAGTTCTACGCCCGCACCACCAACAAATACACCCATTTTAATGTATTGATTAACGAAATAATTACGGCCCTCTTCCGTTAAGATAGTTAAGTGATTTTCAGAAAACTCAGACTCTGTACTTACTTGATGTTCTTTATTGCCTTCGACCTCATGGTAGAAAAACACACCAGGAGCGGTTTCACCAATACATTCTCCATCGACGTAAACATACTTTTTAAGTGCTGCTCCGACAAAAGCATCTTCTCGGTAAATGTAAATCCCTGCGTTCCCCTTTTGAGGTGCTTCAAATGATTTCATTTGATTTGATACTGTCGAATCAACAGTAGGTACAGAAGCACAACCTGATAAACCCAAAAGGAATGCGGAACACAGAATTACTTTATTTTTCATGTTATTAACCTAGCTACGATAAAATCGCGCCAACCATACTATAAATAAATACGTTCACTTATTGGTATTTATGAAATTTGTGATTCACCCTATGCAATAGCACTCATTTTACGTATAGGTTGAGCAAACATTAGCCATATAAAAATCACGAGAATAAAATGCCCTGTATCTAACGATCACTAAATGCCACTTTACTCGCTAGACTGATAAGCAGAATACCCGAAACACCTTCAAGAGTTCTTGAATATCGTGGAGAGTGTGGACGACTAAATACCCAATTACCCACAGATGCGTACAAAACGTTACATGTCGTCGCAAGCACGCTGAACAGCAAGCCAAGTACTAATAATTGCATTGATGTTGAGCTTGCAGACGTATCAATAAATTGAGGCAGAAACGAGAGGAAGAATAGCGCTACTTTTGGATTCAAGACGCTGACGATAACACCCTGAACAAACACATTTTTATTATTATCAACGTTTTTGTTTTCAACGATTTTACTTTCTCCACGCCACATGGACAGTAACGACTGAACACCTAAATAAACTAGGTAAGCAGCCCCTAACCATTTAACAACGCTAAAAGCCAAAGCTGAACTCAGAATTATTGCTGACAAACCTAAACATGCCGCTAGTGTATGAAAAAAGTAACCAACACCAAGCCCCAAAGCCGCTTTCAGCCCAGCAGAGAACTTACCTTTCATTGTATTAGAAACAATATAAATTACATCAGGTCCAGGAATCATGTTGATAGCGAGACAAGCGACAACAAATAGTAATAGTGAGTTTGAATCCATTCTTTTCTCCAGATTAACTTCTTGCGGGATAACATCTCATCGAACTATAAGTAATGCAACGTCTAGGTTTCCGTCGGTTATCAAGGCGTTGACCGTAGTTCATTAACGTGCCTGCCATCGCAGGCCCGGGGCTAGCTATAGCTGATACGACAATCAGTGAATAATTTATCCCTTCCATTTTTACTCTAAGCCTCCACATGAAGTTTTATCAACCCTTATCGCGGAATACTTTATTGAATGTACATCAGAAGCGTAATCCTGATTAAAGCACCAAGTGTCACGAATCAAGCTGGGGATTCTCTGATATTTTACTGCTCCAAAATAACATCAAATCCACCATAAATGAGACGCTTTCCATCAAAGGGCATTGGGTTATTCTCAGGACTCATTCGAGGATCACCCATGATCCGCTGCCACCCTGAGTCCCGAACTTCTTTTGAAGGCCAGACTACCCACGAAAACACAACGGTTTCGTTGCTTTCAGCGTTAACTGCCATGGGAAATGATGTGATCTCACCATCTGGTACTTCACTCCCCCACGTCTCAACAACCTTTAAGGCCCCAAACTCCCTGAACATTTCTGCTGCTATTTTTGCGTGTGCGATATACTTTTCTTTATGCGCTGTCGGTACTGCAGCGACAAACCCATCAATGTATGACATAAGTAAACTCCTTTCATTGGAGTTATAACCATAGCTCAATAAAAAGAATGCACATGATGCCAAACCTTAGAAGCAGGTACGTAATACAGCTTGAGAGCTACATTCCTAGCTTGGACTTTATATGCATATTTGAAAGGTATGTGTTTGGATCAAGCTTGGTTAGCATATTTATAATCTCCAAAACACTCGAATACTCAATACGTTCCTCTTCAGCATGCCCGATCCCACCTATTGTAAAGTGAGTAAAGCGGTAATCACGATAAACGTTTTGCAGCTGGCTAGAAATATCTTTGAGTAATCTTTTACTGAGGGCGAATGCAGGGTATTCACTACTTTCTGAAAGCTCTGCTGTAGAGCCAATAGATACAATATTGCATTTATCGTTAAGTGAACCTAAAGCGTTAAGCTCATTGACTAAATTAAGATACCCAATCGGGCCAACATTCATAAACTCAATCAGTTCGTTTGTTGTCAATTCTGAAGACTCTCCCCACATCGACGCCAAATAAACTATGATGTCAAACTCTACACCTTTGAAGCACGTATAATCTGGCTTTTTACCGGGATCAACGTCAATACAAACAGAAGCGACTCCCTCCTCAACTAGCTTTGATCTAGAAATCGCATAAATTTCTGTACCCTGTACGTTCGTAGCCAAGAACCTTCCTAGCCCCTTACTACCTCCAACGATTAAAATCTGCATAACCCTATTCCTTGGTTAAGGTTGTCTTTCATATTGTCCGCCAAACTGTTCATTAGGCATCACTTTAACGTTTCTATTGCCCGACTTAGTTCTATCTTCAATTTCATCGAATGGTTCAACTGAAACACGCTCTGCAATTTCACTCATCTTCTTCATTTTTTCTGGGTTACTAGTTCCCCAAAACCGCTCCCAGTCTTCACGTGTTCGCCACTTGGCAATAGTTAAAACCTTTTCCGGCATATCGTAAGAACGAAGCATAAAACTACCAAGCGCCCCATCTACTGACTGATGAATTGAATCTGTCGTCGAACGCCATATATTTTGAAACTCATCCATTTTTTCACTTGGCACACGCCATTCATACACAACTCTAAACATAACACTTCCATTAAAATTTCTAGATTTAATACGGCAAAGTATCAAGAACACTAAGCCAGGTGAATAGATGAATAAAGCAACATAGTAGAGCGTAGAGCAACCTAAAAAGCAAAGCGTAAACGCTCTAAATCACTCCGATTCGATTAGTCATGCACACATTCAAAGATTTCGTATTGCCGTTTAACATTGGCTGTTACTTTTCCCCAATGTGAGGCTTGAACTCTTTCCTGATGTTGCTTAAAAGAGGCTTTGTCGACGAACTCCTCATAGACATCAAAACGAAAAGGATTAGTCGAGCTTTGAGTCACAAGAAAAGTAAGGCAGCCCGGCTCTTCTAACGTGAGCCTTTTGTGAGTTATTAACGCATGTTTTACTGATTCTAAATCCTTTTCCGGAACTAAAATAAAGCCTTTCAATGTAACTTTCGACATATCATCCTCCCGCTCCTATCGTGTAGCGTTTCGTTAAGAAGTAGCCAACACGCCCTCTATCTCAATCATCATATCGCAAATGTGAATATCACCATGAACTAATATGCCACGTGTATCGACTTACGAGCATAAGGTTATCTCAACCCTTTCTTTGCCTTTACCGATGTTCTTGCGTTTTAGTTGAATTTGGCCGACTTCTGATGTGCGCTTTAAATGAGTGCCACCGCAAGGTACTTGCGCAAACCCATCCACTCTCCAATACCTTCTTTCACTCTCTTGATCGGAAAAGTCACTAATAATAACTGAATCAGAGTTAATCAAATCTTGCACATCAGTTTCAATTGCTTTCAATAACGGACCAATACTTTCAGACCACTCGAAATCTATGCGGCTCTTATTTTCAGAAATATGCGCGCCTATCTTAACAATGCCTTCTCGACGCTGATAAAACATCTCGAGCACCACTTCGGCAGCAAAGTGTAGCTTCATTAAGGCGTATCTACGCTTCCAATCAATACACGTAGTTACAGTGTCACCAAGAGTAAAATTTGGAGACGATTCCAATGTGTAAATAAGTCGAACACCTAACTTTTGAGCAATCAAAACCGGAATACCATTAATCGTTCCTTTATCACTCTCTTGTCCTCCAGACTCCGCAAAGAAGATAGTCTGGTCCAATTCAACTTTATTTCCGTCTACATTGGTCACTCTTGAGTTAAGTTCTGTTTGGTAGGGATTAACCCAGAATAATTTCTCGCTCATGCTGCTATCCTTGCAGTAAGTCCTCTCCTTGATAGTACATTCAGTGTCTACCAAGTCAATCCGAGAAACCTCAACGTCAAGTATAAGGCTACGTATAGAGCGCTGGCAGGCTATATCTATTAGATGCTTTTAAGGCCGGATACTAAACGCTGTCCAGAGGGTTAGCTAACCACCCATAAATTGCGGAATCTGATACAACTCCATTCACTTCCCAGCGCTCCCATACTCGTCTAGATTTGATAAACTTGAAACCGCTCGGGGCTAAAACCTTATCAATCTCCAAAATGAAAGCTTCGGAATGCTCTTTATTCATAATTACGTACTGATTCTGATTGCGTAACACCGAATTGAGGTGTGAGCAAGGCCACCACCTAAGCGAAGCTGTTCCACCCTGAAAACAAAGCCCGACTTGAACCCAAGCCCCCAGCGCTGTCAATTTTTAAACAAGCTGGTGAACTACCACCACTGTTCTCACTAACATATCACCGAGCCGTTGCCTCTTTTTACCAAGAATGAAAATTGAGTCAATAAAACCGAAGAATGGAGTAATAATATTTCTAAAAAGTGACTGAAAAATATTGCACCTTTTACCCGTTCTTGCACTTATAACTGCAATGCCCAAAAGTTTTTTGCCCACACTTTGACCATTTGGGAAACTATCAGAAAAAAGGTAATACGATACAGCCGCTGTTACTGCTGTAGCGCGAACAAGTTCCTTTTCAATACCGATTTCTAAGCCGCCCCACAAAACGAGTGTAAAAATGCTAAAATTGACAAAAAAGTCAATCATTTGTCCAACACACCTAATTCCCGGACTAGCCAAAACGTAATTTTCTAGAGTAAAGTTTTCTACATTTTTCATTTTAAAATTTGGACTAACAATTGTTTATTTGTGGACTAACGTTATGGGTTGAATAACATCCCCACCAAACCTAATCCATAGTGCGGTAAAGCAGGTCAAACCTAAAGAGCCAAGCATTTTTCTCCCTTTTAAATACTTTACTGCACTCGCTCTAAAGGCTGGATTGGTAATATTTCAACATCTCTTCTTGATTAAGCGCTTTATTTTCTAACTTTTGTTGATCTTTAAAGATTTGAGCTAATGAAGGGAGAATTGAGCGATTGACTTTATAGTCATCAGACCAAAGTTTCCCTCTCATCACAGCTTTCGCACAATGAAAGTACATACTCTCGATGACTATTTTGATAACAACCTTAGGAGCTTTACTTCCATCGGGGCAAGCAGATATCAATTTGGAGTCTGTGTGAATACTTGCAATTCCTTTAATACGGAGTACTTCATCAATACCATTTACCATCAATAACAACCCAACTTTGGGGTTACTAATGATATTTTTTAGACTATCTATACGATTATTACCCGAGCTATCAGGGAGCAACAATGTTGACTCATCTAAAACTTTTACGAAGCCAGGCTCCCCTCCTTTCGGAGAGAGATCGGTATAGCCTTGTGTATCGGCGGTACTTAGAACTGCAAAATGGCAATTATTAATTAATGTCATCGCATGAACATCCAGGGCAGGCAACGCTTTATTTTTAGCTCTCGCACTTGGCTCTGCGTAAATTTCTTTTAACTGCTCTATTGTTTTAATTTCACTCATTCAATGTTTTCCCTTCACTATCGTATAATGCTTTGCTTGTAAGCAAGCAGTAACTCTGACTTCTGCATAGCCACTCAACCTAACGCAAAGTAAAAATGCTACGCGTGCAAATTATCTCTTCAACGCTTTGTTATCTAACGACTTAAATTAAAGCCTTTCACTGAATTCCCCACACTGCTTACACTTGTAACCATGCTTGTAAAAGAACAATGGAAAACCCAGTAAAATAAAGACTAAGAAAGCTGGACGCTTACCTTTTGTAAATGTATATAGCTCTTTACTACCACAGTTAGGGCAAACATCTTTTCCTACATCAACGGCAAGTTCATTTTCTAATGATTCTGAGAAATCACTGCTAAGTATTTGTTTCGCGTCTTCTGCATCACTTTCGGCCACCATCAGACGAACGCCACCCATTGCATTTGAATAAAGCCACTGAGTATTCACCGTGTGCTCGTCAGCAATGTGGCTTTCTATTCCGACACTATCTAGGCTTGCTCTCGCAATATGAGCTTCATGAGGAAAAGAAAACCTTGCTACTACAATCACATATTACTCCTTGTGGAAAAACGCTCTCGTAAGGTATAAGCTACGCGAATTGAAAGCGCCACGTGTAGCGTTTCTTTTCAAACAGTTTATTAACCCACTACAGACTAGTACATATACCCTAACCAATCTATATGACCAACAGCCCAAATTTTTCCGCTGATAGGTTTAACATATAAATCATCGACTTGCTCTACAGCAACACCGTAATTTTTATGTTCATGAACTCGCAACCAAGAACTTAGAGAGTTAAGGCGCACATAACCATTCGCCACATAAAAACGATCCAAATCGGAGACTAAAATGATGAAGTCGACATCTTTAGTTGACGCATACTCGCTGAGTTGAGACAACATTGTTGTGCCAATACCTTGCCTTTGAAGTGTGCTCTCGACACAAAAGTCACTCACACCTAATACTTTATAAATTTCATCACCAACGCGAACAGCTCTGTAGTCTAATCCCATGTAACCAACTAAGTGATCACCTTCGTACTTCAGAACTCTCATATGCGGGAGTTGCTTATAGTAAGAACGAGCAACCTGATGTTCAGGAAACGACTTGTTTCTCAGAGCCTCAATTGCATTATGCTGCGCTTTAGATAACTCGATTTCTGGGTAAATATCCATATTTGACCTTTGAGGGCTAATGACCCGTTAAAGGGTGATCAACACAATACCGAAACTCCCGCATACCGCCTTAATCACTGAGCTCAACGCATAGTTAAAATGCCACGCATTGCGAATCTATCTTAAACGCTATGTTATGCGCGTGGTTAATACATACCTACATAACCGTCCAACTTGCGAATTACCCCAATCCAACGCTCGATATTTGGGTAAGTTTCTAGGTTAAAACCACCCTCATCTGCGACATGGGTATAAGCATACAGTGCGATATCAGCAATAGAAATATTATCACCAACTAAGAACTTAGTTTTTGACAGCTGTAGTTCCATGATTTGTAATGCTTTATGGCCGCCTGATTGTAGTGATTTATATTCTTCTAGACGGTGCTCCGGCATACCTTGATACTTCTGAATAAAACGCGCTACTGCAATATAAGGCTCATGTGAGTATTGCTCAAAAAAAAGACCATTCGTACATTTTTGCTTTTTGATAACTGTCCTTAGATAGATAAGGCGTATCTTCTGCAAAGTACCCCAATATTGCATTGGACTCACAGAGTACTCGACCGTCATCCAGAACGACTGTTGGGATTTTTCCATTCGGATTTAGGGCTAAAAATTCTGTTGTTTTAGTCTCGTTATCTAAGATATTAACGTGTTTCCATTGGTGCTCAATGCCAAGGAATGACAATAGTAATTTTACTTTTAAGCAGTTACCTGACTGTAAATCTCCATATACAACCATTAAACTCTCCATGTTTCAATTCGTAAAAGCGCATAACGCGCAGTTAAAGCTCGAACTACGCTACCACCCAAACTAAACGATTTTGCCTTAAACACGAAACCCAACCTCGAACTGAAAATACCAAGCGTTGGGAATCACTCTTAAATGCTTTGTTATACAAATAGCTAATTAGGTTCGAAGCGCTCTTTAAACACTAAGTTCAACGGCTTAATAAATGAGTAAATCCATAAACCAAATGCTGCAAAACACCACAAAACAAAAATGCCACGCCTGCTGAATCATTCTTGAACAGTTTGTTACGTCGCTACATTTCGCCCGATTTAATTTTGAACTGAGCTTCATTAACCGACTGTTTCCCAAACAGTAAATCCATCATCGCGATGATTCTTTTATTGTCATTTCCCCACTTATCTGAATTGGCACTATTTGGCGCCTTGAACTCTACTTCGCCAACTTTTTCGCTGTTTTTATATGCCTTAACTTGGGCATCTGCAATAAACGTTCTAAAGTCCCAACTCCAGCGCGATACATAAGTCAACGTAAGTTCAGAGCTCTTAGGAAGAGTTCCATCACTTACAACCGTACATTTATGTGCTGTATCCAAACACCATTCTTGTACCGAGTCCAAGAAAACATCTCGTGTGGCGTCATCTTTTACAATAGTAATTTCCTTGCTCTGGTTCTCTTCCGAAATAGCTTCAACTGTATATTTTGGCGCTGCGCATGCCGCCAGTAGAATAGGCAAGCTAAGAATGATTAGTTTCTTGTACATTTTACATCTCTTTTAATAAATCTATAATTGTAAATGAATTTCAAGTGGCTGCATAACGCCGCGTTAAGGGGTGAACAACGCCCCCTAAACTAAGCTACTGTGCCGTAAACACTAAAGCTGATTCAAACCAAAACGGCCAAGCATTGTTAATCCCTCGTGAATACTTTGTTAGTTGCCAAACCTAAAGCTTTGATGTGATGTTGATTGCCGCTTTGCCAACACTGGCTTTATGCGCTTTGAAAGACTCAAATCAGGTGCATTTTCAAAGCACTTGTCACTGAAACCACTTGGAACTCAAAACGCCTTAGAAAACGGAATAACAACACAAAAAAGCTCTTTTAGACAGACGGTGTTACAGAGCTGACTTTCAACAAACAAAGCGGCTTCTGAAACAGAAGATCCAAACCACACAAGAAACCAAAGCACGATTTTCACAACCTCAAATAACTAGAAATGGAAATAAGAAAACCTAGCAAATACACACGGACTTTAGCCCTAAACATTCTTCTTTAGGTACGTTTTGCTTCGTTAGCCAACTAACGCCCTGTTAAGGGGTGAGCAACGCAATACCAAAGCCACCGCATACCACCTTAAACACTAGACGCAACGCATAGTAAAAATGCCACGCGTTGCAAATCACTCTTAAACAGTTTGTTATGTGAATTCTCGATTGAAACGCCGAACTTTTGTACGCATATTTTTCATAGGTGATGATGTATTAAACTGAATCATGCGCCCAAAAGTCCATTGTTCATACCACGCAACACCATACAAATCATGGTCACTTAAGCTTGAAATGAGTAAAAGTATCTCGTTAACTGTAGACTCAAGCTCAAAGAGTAAATCATCATATTTCCACTCACAGTACTCTTCGTGGAAGCTTTCAGCGAGTGAGCCTAATTGGTTCCATTTATAACCAGTTTCCGGGAAATCAACATGTTGGTTTTGAGATCTTAAGTGATGCCATTTAAGAACGAGTTTTCCCCAACCAATCAAGTAAGCCACTGTATCACTAACGCTAATGACTGTACCTTTGACGTTTCCCTCTACTCCAAGTTTGCGAGCTTTGCTTTCCGGAATTGAACGATAGTCAGCCATGAGTTTCGGAAATATTGAGTTTATAGCCAACTCCAATTCATCCTTATTTCTTGGCACAGAAGACATTTTGACCTCCATTCACATAACGCCGCATTAAGGTGTGAGCGACGCTTGGCTATACTTGAGCGAAGCGAAACTGCCAAGCGTTGCGAATCACTCTTGAATGCTTTGTTATGTGCGTGCTAAACGGTAGCGCCTTACCGTACCCTCACTGTCATCTGTGTAGTTACCGAGGTATTCACCACCACAGTTTTCGATGACCTTTTGAGATGCGGGATTGTCAATTGAGCAAGTAACAATAACTGAATCAGTGACAACATGGTCTCGCACCCAAGCAAGCAGAAATGAGGCTACACCCTTACCACGAGCTGACGGCCTAGTTTCGTAGCCAATATGACCAATGACATTTTCTACGTTGGCATTAGTACCTTTGCGAACTCGGATTGCACCTAAAATTTCGGAGTTCGATACACAGTAGTAAGTTGTGCTTGGTAAATATCCCTTTGGTAACTCGGAGATTACCTTTGAACGCTCGACCAAACCTGACAAATAAGCTGTCGGATCTTGCTCCACACCCAAATATTTTGGAATACCCGATTCTAGGCATTCTTTCGCATAACTCGCTAATATTGGGGCCAAATCAGGATTGGCCTCTATCACTTCCATGTCAATTTTCCTCATAAGCACATAACGCCCTGTTAAGGGGTGAGCAACACAATACCGAAGCTTCCGCATACCACCTTAAACACTAAAACCAACGCATAGTGAAAATACCACGCGTTGCGAATCACTCTTAAACAGTTTGTTAGGTTAATATCGTTCTACTCTTAGGTAATTGTTACAGTGCTCTGACGCACCTTGTAGATCAGGGAACAATGTAGAGTGACTGATATTCATTCGGTTTAAGTATGTAAGACAATTTTGCAAGTCCTTATTCGGTATATCCAACCGAATTAACTCCATGTACTTTTCCGAACTTTCCGTTGAGTGTGTTCTAAACCAAGTTTCTAAGTCAATATTGTTTGGTCCTCGTGTAAACAAGCCTCGCTGACTAACTAGTCTACTGTTCTCATCACTTAGGGGGCGAACAATTTTTACGGTCGGCTTTTGACCGTTTACCAAAAGAACGGCTTCACTGCTTTCAATGATAGAATTGCGCTCAAGAATAGAGTCTTGACTACAAACAAATACTGTTAAGTTCTTGCTGTTTTCTTTCAATGCACCACTAACAGCAAAGTAAAGTGCAACAAAAGGAGATTCAGTCCAGTCCAATAATGGCGTAGCCAAACCATGATGCTGACCTAAAGCCCACCAGTCGTTTTCATTTTCCATAAGTGGTGGATTGGCTCCACGCCTACCCCTAGTTTCGTACTTAAAGCGCTCTAGGTGTTGCTCTCTACGTGTAGAAATTGGGGATGTAATAATTCTGTCCAATGTTGGCTCTAACTGCCAAGTACTATCCGCATGACCACGAAAAATATAATTAGGAAAGTTCAGTAGTCGTTGACTGATAAAATCGGAGAAATACTTCCACGAGCTAAGGCGAAATGCCTGAACACCTTTATGAAAACTTGTAGACTCCCACCTAGCTTTCTTACCATCCCTTCCTCGATATTAATTTATTAACCTAACGCCCTGTTAAGGGGTGAGCAACGCAATACGATGCTTCCGCACACCACCTAAATCACTAAAATCAACGCATGGTAAAAATGCCACGCGTTGTGAATCACTCTTAAACAGTTTGTTATACGATGCCTCACACCAAGCGCTGAAACTGACCGTTTTTAGCTTTGAAACCTAGCTTATTAAACAAAGCTTGAGACCGAAAGTTACCCTCATCAATATCTGCATACAATCTTTCAATACCCAAAGATTGAGCGTGAGAAAATAATAAACTAAGAGCTTCCGACATATACCCTTGTCGCCAGTACGATGAATTTAGTAAGCATCCGACTTCACAGGAATCACCGTTATCACTAAAGCTATGTAAGCCGCAGGTTCCAATAACCTTGTTTGTCGCTTGATCCATAATCGCCCATTCCAACGATTCACCTGATTTCTCTAGTCGGGCGACGCTTTCTAGCATCTGAACTATCAGATCTTTCGATGTAAAAACTGGGTCTGAGGCAAATTCCATTGTTTGAATATCACCATAAATTTCAAACAAATCATCAGAATCATTCGTTTGAATTGACCTCAAAACAATTCTACTTCCGTGTAAATCAGGCTTCATTTCTCTCCTTAATCGTATAACGCCTTGCTAAGGTGTGAGTAACGCAATACAAAAGCTACCGCACGGCGCCTTAATCACATAAGCCACCGCATAGTAAAAATGCCACGCGTTACGAATCACTCTTAAGCAATTTGTTAGTACATGCGCTACTTCTATTTATGCGCTCCAAGATATTGAAAATTGAGATGATATGAAAGACTTTGAACACTGAAGTGAGACGGGTAGCTACAAAACTTAATCTCGGTTAAGAGGCGAAAGTTAGCTAGAAGAAAAACGCTCTGAACTCCCCTTCTTTCACTCAGTTCAAATTAGAAAAGGATTCGTTCCCCGCACTTCGACAGCAACACCAAAGAAAGACAATTCTGACTTAGTAAAAGCCACGAAAAAGAAGAAGCGCCACAGAAATAGGATAAGAGTTAGAAGCCGTAAACGGTGAAGTCAAAACGAACACTCCGCATATAGTGCCACCGGAAAGAACGTGAAAGGCACTAAATGAAAGGTGTAAATACAAGCGCTAAAACAGATAAACACCAAAACTTATGACCTTTGATGTCAAACCCGTACTAACGCCGCGTTAAGGGGCGACAACGCTATGCCCCCCAAAGTCAAGCATTGTGCCATAAACACATAAGCCAAACTTTAAACTAAAACCGCCAAGCGTTGGGAGTCCCTCTTGAACGCTTTGTTATGTGAATTTTTTCACGCGCCCAAAAGAGGCAAATTTTTACGCTGTTGATAGGTTAAAGCTAACTCCAAACAGGACTTGATTGCTGTTTCTGGTAACGCTTTCGATAAGGACAGAACTATTGCTCTGTTTCCCTGAAACACCAGTTCTTCACCATACAATTCTCGAAATGTATCGACTAACGTAGTTTGGCAATTAAAGAACAGGTAATAGTTGTTAGGAGATTTTAGCTTCCAGTCCATTCTTAGCGGGCTGCCTGTTTTTACACTATAGCTAGGTTCACCCCACTTTAGAGTTTCATCGACTTCACCTAGCTCCAAATCAGATGCGATTTGAAAGACTAGATTTCGTAGTTCCTCTAGCCTAATACGAGCATTTTCCGGATATTCATCGAAGCGTTCTTTGACTACCTTGTTCACTGGAACCTCCTATTCACATAACGCCTTGTTAAGGTGTGAGGCATGCAATACCGATGCTACCGCATACCACCTTAACCGCTAAACCTGACGCATAGCAAAAATACCACGCGTGCCGAATCACTCTTGAACAATTTGTTATGTGCCTTTGCGAATAGAGCCCCAATACACTTTGTGCCTGTCAGCCAAAGGAATGATTTTATATTTTTGAATACCAAGCAGGCACCCAACCCTTGAATGCCCCTCAACTAAATGAGGTATGCCAGATTTACCACCAAGAACATTTGCATCTAGAAATATCGGTGGAGTTAACCAAGTGCCATGCTTTTTCCAATGATTGAGTACTTCCTCTCGGCAATCAATCACTGCCTCTCCAACGTCGTTGAAATGCGATGCATCTTCAGATACCTCCTCAAGGAAATCAGGAAATGAAGCATTGCTACCTATCTGCAAAAACTTCGTCGTATCAAAATCAACTAGCTCCCACTTTAGATCAGGAAGTGATAGATCACCGTAGAGAGCTAAAAAGCGACTATTGGCATTATGATCAATATAAAACTGCTCAATCACAGAATCAGGCGCACTAACCCCATGCAGCTTGAGTAAATCGATACTCTTATCAGTGCTATATGGATCTAGTGCAATTTTCGACAAGTCTTTATACTTCAATTTATTGCCTCAAAACTCTGGTGGCACATAACGCCCGCTTAAGTGGTGAGCAACGCAATACAAAAGCTACCGCACAGTGCCTTAATCACCCTAAGCCACCGCATAGTAAAGATGCCACGCGTTACGAATCACTCTTAAGCAATTTGTTAGTACATGCGCTACTTCTATTTGTGCGCTCCAAGATATTGAAAACTGGCATGATATGAAAGGCTTTGAACACTGAAGTGAGACGGGCAGCTACAAAACTTTACCGCGATTAAAAGACGAAAGTTGGCTAGAAGAAAAACGCACTGAACAGCTCTACTTTCACTTGCTTCAAATTAGAAAAGGATTCGGTCCTCGTACTTCAACAACCACACCAAAAGTAATCAAGGCTCTCTCAAAAGCCACCACGAAAATGAAGACGCGCCAAAGAAATAGGCTAAGAGTTAGAAGCCGTAAACGGTGAAATCAAAGCAAACACTCCGCATATAGTGCCACCGGAAAGAACGTGAAAGGTACAAACTGAAAGGTGTAAAGACGAGCGCCAAAACAGATCAACACCAAAACTTATAACCTTTGATGCCAAACCGGTACTAACGCCCTGTTAAGGGGTGAGCAACGCAATACCGATGCCGCCGCATACCACCTTAACCACTAAAACCAACGCATAGTAAAAATACCACGCGTTGCGAATCCCTCTTAAACAGTTTGTTAGGCGCTTGGCTTACTGGCAAAGTTCGTCAATCATTTGCTCAAAGTTAGGGTACTTTGATTTGGCCACGCTTATGATTTTAGACACTGAGCTTTCATTTGACGGGGCGACCTCCTGAGCAAAGTGCAAAAACTTACTATTTAGGGGGCGCTTCAAATCAGGATAAGCAACAGCCTCGTATGGCCCAAGACCATGTGCAAACAACCAAACATAGTCTCCAAAATTTTGTGCAACCACCCCAACTTCACCTTCAGAGCCAAAGAAAACAATAGGTTGTTGCAAAAGATCTTCGACATTGGCGACCAGCCAAAAAGCAGCGTAACCGCCAGAACCATCTTGACCAAAAATTGAATATTCATGCCCATTGAGTGAAGAATTACCAGTCCATGCTTTAATCCATTCTGATGTTTCCTCTTGTGAATAGAAATCATCATATGGTTCAAAATCAATTCCCTCACCGTCCGCGTAGTCAATTTCTATTGAGTGCAGTTTTTTTAATTTGATCTGGAAAAGTTCTATTCATCTTATCTCTCCATACTTTCTGGACAACGCCTAACGCCCTGTTAAGGTGGTTTGACGTGGGGTACTCGGAAACATAACGCCCTGCTAAGGGGTGAGCAACGCAATACCTAAGCCGCCGCAAACCATCTTAATCACTAAATTCAACGCACAGTAAAAATGCCACGCGTTGCGAATCCCTCTTGAGCAGTTTGTTAGCTGTGTTTTACAACACGAGCTTTGCTCCCAACATACCAAGAGCTGCGATAGCTACCATCGTAAACCAAAGGTAAATCATAAAAGATAGGTATAACGAAAATAAACCTCTCACAGCTTTATCTAAGTTTGCACCTTCATCGTGCTGTAAGAAGTACGCTAGTTCTGCTGTAGGTATTGATCCAGCAAAGCTCTTAAATTTGAACTTTACCATCATCAAGCCCATTGAGACTGGAAGACTAGATACTAATAAAATGATTCCCACCGAAATCCAGACATTCTCAGGGGATTCATTACCTAAAACTACTGCTGCCCCGATCAACACTAAAAGCATTCCCAGAAAGCCCTTAAAAGATGACAACAATGAGTCTCTTGTTTTTATATACAGCCAGAATAGCGGCTTATCGAATTTTCTCATTTTTTCCTCAAACAGCTAACGCCCAATTAACGTGTGAGCAGCGCAGACACTGAACTAAACCACTGCACCGTAAACACTAAACTCAACCCGAAGTGAGAGCGCCAAGCGTTGCGAATCACTGTTGAACTGTTTGTTATGTTTTACCACAAATACATGATTTTCTTGAGAAAAAACTGCTATTTCTAACTAGTTTTCTGAAGCAAACCACAAGGCTGAAACCAACTTGGCCGCCAAAAGCGACTAACCCAAAACCAGTAATTCCACTTCCCTGCCCAATGAGGCAACCCGACAAAGCTCCAACAAGCGCCCTTTCTTTCCAACCACAGCACAAAACAATGCTGAATTGCCAAGGCAACTGCCAAGCTGAAATGCTGCTTGGTTGAGAACCTGAAAGCGACTTTGAGCCAGTAAAATAAAAAGCCGACCGCCACGACCTGACAATGAAGCAACCCGTGAACATTGGCATGTTTTACGGTCTGAGTGATTCAAGAACTTAGGTCGACAATGCGGATTTGCTGAGTCTACTAGGAACGAATTACCAGAGGGACAAAGAACTAAAGCCTAAGATCTTTAAGCCTTTGAATTACAAGTAAACATAACGCCGCGTTAAGGGGTGCATTCCCATTAAAACCTAACGCCCAATTAAGGGGTGAACAACGCCGCCACCCAAACCTAAAGCATTGTGCCATAAACACTAAATTTGAAGTAGAAGCAAAAGTGCCAAGCGTTGTGAATCCCTCTTAAATTGCTTGTTATGTGCGTACTAAACATTACCACTGCAAGACGAGTTAAAGGAAAACATACGTACTTCATCACGTGGAAACCAACCTAATTTTTCATAGAAATATTGAGCATTCAGGTTTTCATTGGCGACAAATAAGTGAGTTTTAGCTATACCAATTTTCGATAATGCATCGACCGCTGAGGATATTAGTTTGGCACCAATGCCCTCACCTCGACAATTCGACTTTACAGCCAAATGTTGCACATAGCCTCGACGACCATCTGTACCCACTAAAATTGCACCTACAATAGTGTCACCATCTACAGCGACAAAGCTGAGATTGGGGTTACGTTCTAAGTATTTACCTATGTTTTCTCTAGAGTCTGCATCACGTAGCAACATAGCTTCCGTTTCAGACCATAGCTCTATAACTTGAGAGTAATCTGAGATATCCATTTCTCTAATCAATGCCATTTTCCCTCAAAGCACATAACGCCCTGTTAAGGGGTGAGCAACGTAATACCGAAGCCGCCGCAAACCGCCTTAAACACTAAAACCAACGCATAGTGAAAATGCCACGCGTTGCGAATCCCTCTTGAACAGGCCGCATTAAGGGGTGAACAACGCAATACCAAAGCTGCTGCATACCATCTTAATCACTTGAACCAACGCACAGTAAAAATGCCACGCGTTGTGAATCCCTCTTAAACAGTTTGTTAGCTGCGTACCAACATTTTTGCCACATCAATTGCGACGACTTCAGTACCACAGAGGTTTGCATCCCAATTGAGACCCACAAGATGTCCATCGCTATGAATACCTTTTAGCCAATTATCAACGAATGAATCTAGGTTAATTGGAGTTGGGACATACAACTCCCAATCACCAATTGCGACCCGACTTGCGTATGCTCTATCTGAACCAAAAAACATAAACTGATGCGTCTGGATACTGATTCGAATTACAAACTGCCCAGCCACCATCAGGATGCTGAAGTCCCCAAACAGTTCGATTTTCGATTACTCTGTCGATAAATCTTATGTAATTGGAACTTGATGTAGCTTTATCTTGGAGCATCATTTTTCCTCTAAGCAGCTAACGCCTTGTTAAGGGGTGAAGCACGCAACACCGACGCTACCGCATACCACCTTAATCACTAAAACCAACGCATAGTAAAAATGCCACGCGTGCTGAATCCCTCTTGAACAATTTGTTATACGCGTTCTAGCGGTTGTACTTAACCTTGTTCAAAACTTCTTTTAGTTCATGCGTTTTCTCAAGGTTTACATCGTGAATATTGGCTAAAGCACAAACATAATACAAGACGTCATATAACTCTTCTGCGATTGAACCTTTGAGTTCATCTAGCGTTGGTTGCCCACTTTTACCTTTGCGAATAGATTCCGATAATTCGCCAACTTCTTCGATTAGTTTTAAAAAAATAGTGTCCAGATTGCTCTGGCGCATAATCGAATTCTTTTATATGACTTTGTAACTCAGATAACTTCATAACGTCCTTTTTGTATCATTTTCCATTAAGCGTATAACGCCCTGTTAAGGGGTGAGCAACGCAATACCAAAGCCGCAGCATACCACCTGAAACACTAAAACCAACGCATAGTGAAAATGCCACGCGTTGCGAATCCCTCTTGAACAGTTTGTTAACTGAGCGCCTTTCAGTTTTCGCCGTTCTTTCAGCCACTTTCGCCACTTTCGCCACTTTCGCCACTTTCGCCACTTTCGCCACTTTCGCCAAAGCTCATTTTGCTAATTAATGATTAGCAAAGCTAACCCAAATATGTATTTAACCAAAAAATTACCGTTTATCTTTAGTTTGAAATGCGTCTCACAACACCATACTTCGGCGATGTAAGTATGCCGGACTAATCGCGAATGCCTTATATTATTAGAAGGCTTTGTGCCGCCTTTAACATCAGTAAACTTAAGTATCAAACTGAAATTAGTCACATTAGCTCAGCTAAGGAAACCGACCGAACACGCTAAATCTCTGAACCTAGAAACTGTATCATTGTGCTTTCATATTTTCTGCGCCAGTTAACGCCCTGCTAAGGGGTGAGCAACGCAATACAAAAGCCGCCGCAAACCACCTTAATCACTAAATTCAACGCATAGTAAAAATGCCACGCGTTGTGAATCCCTCTTGAGCAGTTTGTTAGTTTGCAAACCCAAAGCGTTGATTTTAAGTTATTTTAAACTTTGCAAACAACAAGCTTTATGTGCTTTGATGCACTTTAGTCAGGCGTAGTCTAAAAGCGGCTAGTCAATGAAACCACGTGGAACAAACAACGCCGCAGAAAACGAATTCACAACACCAAAAAGCGCTTTTGGAAAACCAATCTCACAATACGGACTTTCAACAAAGCCACTGAAACCACATGAACTTACCACACCAGAGAAAACGTCATTTCAGCGAGTAAATCGGCTTTTGTACCAACAAACTCAACGAGCAGAGTTTCAGCAAAAAAGCTCAACGCAGTTAACCCAAAAGTCGCCACACCAAAGAACAAATCAACCGTTGCAATGATAACAATTTGGGATTTTCACCACGCCAGCTAACACTGAAATTGAAAGCCAATACGACAACTTAAACTTTGAGCTTTTACCACTAGATCTTGCGATATAGCTGCGTTTTTCCTCTTGCAAACTAACGCTCTGTTAAGGGGTGAGCAACGCTATACCGAAGCCGCCGCACACCACCTTAATCACTAAAATCAACGCATAGTAAAAATGCCACGCGTTGCGAATCCCTCAACGCATAGTAAAAATGCCACGCGTTGCGAATCCCTCTTGAACAGTTTGTTATGCTCGAGCTCAAAGAAATTGAAGGACTAAACAAGCTATAAACGCTGGCAGACCAGCTATAAAGAAAACTAAACCTGTCTGGTAGTTCATTCGATAGTGCTCGCGTTCGTCTTTTTGAAAATCATGCCCTTCTACCATTCTGTAGACTTTGTCTGTTCTAGGGTCATCTAACCGAGTCGTCTTACTATGAATACCACCTTCCCACAGTAGCTTAGCCAAAACCCATATGACGATGACAACAAAGAAAAGAAAGTCGACCAACTGAGTCGTAGCAAAGAATGGAACAAACTGAGCTAGAGCGATAACAATAAGAGCCGCTGAGAGGTTAATTAGAAGCACTTTTTTGAATAAATCGAGCACGCATTAAGGGGTGAACAACGCCACCACCTAACCTAAACCACTGTGCCGTAAACACTTAAGCTAATTCAAACCAAAACTGCCAAGCGTTGTGAATCCCTCTTGAATGCTTTGTTAGTTGCCAAACCTAAAGCTTTGATTTGAAGTTAGTTACCGCTTTGCCAACACTTGCTTTACGTATGTTGGGAAACTCAAATCAGGCGTAGTTTCAAAACGTTTGTCACTGAAACCACTTGGAACACGCAACGCCGTAGAAAACGAACTGACAACATCAAAAGACCTTTTGGAGAAACAATGCCACAAAGCTGACTTTCAACAAGTAAATCGGCTTCTGAAACGGCAAACCAAACTAAGAAAAGATCGAAGCTCAATTCCGCGAGCCATGAGCCCGAAGTTCAAAGTGCAGAATCGAGCAAAGCACACGAACGATTAGACCTAAACACTCTGTTTTAGCTGCGATTTTCTCGTTGGCAACTAACGCCGAATTAAGGTGTGAGCAGCGCTTGGTTATACTTGAGCAAAGCGAAAACGCCAAGCGTTGCGAATCACTCTTAAATGCTTTGTTATGCCTTGTTGATTACAACCATATTTGTGCCATTACCGATCCCTATTTCCCATTTTTTGTAAAGGTTCCCTACCTCTCGAACAAACTCTATATTTGAATGGACGAAATGATTCATTGTGTTTACGTTCTCTAGATCAGAATCTAACCATAACCCTTTATCTGGAGAAAATACTTTGCTTTCATTTTCATGAATAAATCCATAAGACAGTCCTAAGTACGAGGATAACTTCTCGTCATATTCAGTAATCGTATTTACAACACTCCTGCTTCTGAACGTGTCCTTATCTGGGTAGGATTTTAGAATTGCTTCGAGTGGAGAAGGGGGAGAAGTTTCCTCTTCACAAAGCAAGAGTCCATAGTAATTGTCTACTCGCCCACTTTCGCGAGTAACTCTAACAACAGCATAGGGTAATCGTTCAGATTTCCCCTCAACACATAAATCATTTATAAAGCCGAGTACATTTAGGGGGTTATATACTTCGAACTCAATAAAGTCTTTTTCATCAAGTGTAAAAAGAATGTCATTAATCGCTTTATTCCAGGTTTTGTTGTGGGCTAGAAACTTATCTATATCTTGCCTTGTAGTATTATAATTTACTGTTCTCATTGGTGTTGTTTTAGATATATAAATGTAAGGGTGCAAGCCATTTATTCCATTACACATATCAATAATTTCACCTTCCGAGTATATTCCATCCTCAAACATAGGACCACAATATGATATAGAGTCATCAAAGTCACAGATAGTAAATAAATTATTTAATGTATGAATTGCATACCCCTTAAAGAATCCAATATTTTCGGATAATTCTAGGTATTCTGCCACAATTTTTGTTCTTAATTTACTTAATTCGTAGCTATTTTCCCACATTGCCAAAAAGCCTAGCTCACCAGAATCAACTTCAAATTCACTAATTTCTGAACTCAGCTTTCCAATATCGCCATGAAATACAACCCATGCAAAAGCGTAGGGGTATTCATCCATGCAGTATGGCTCGGCAGGAGTTTCCATTCCTTCGAATACATGTAAGGGGAAAGTAACATAATTTAGTGACTTTGCCCTTCTTAGAACACTTTCAAATATTTCAATATTCCTATCCCTAATTTCTTTGGTTTCAAATTTAAAACAAAAGAAACTTGAGAGAGGCTTGTTATCACCTACTATAAAATCAGGATCAACCTCATTAAGTATTGGCGGTTTGCTTTCATTGTACTCAAGTGAGTAACCTTTAACTTCATAGTCAGAAAATTTTTTAAACTCGCTGAACGGAGACCTCAACTCATCCCAATGAGTTGAAACCGCTATACATCTAATCTGTGAATTTTCAAGCTGATACTTTTCTTTCAAAAAAGATGTATATTTTAGTAACTGTTGAATAGTTGTTCGTGCTGATTTATTGCTTTTTTTTAATTCTATTACTGTGTAACAACCAAATTTATCCTTTGCTAAAATATCAATAAATGCTTTTCTACCATCATCGAAACCAATATAGTGTTCTTCTTTGATCACTGTAAGCATCGGATCTAGATGAGCAATATGTTCAGCTAGATTACTCCTAATTTCAGACTCTTGTATTTTCAAAATTTCTAACCCTCGTACGTTGATATGAGGCATAACGCCTTGTTAAGGGGTGAAGCACGCAACACCGATGCTACCGCATACCACCTTAATCACTAAAACCAACGCATAGTAAAAATGCCACGCGTGCTGAATCCCTCTTGAACAATTTGTTATACGCGTTCTATCGGTTGTACTTAACCTTGTTCAAAACTTCTTTTAGTTCATGCGTTTTCTCAAGGTTTATACCGTGAATATTGGCTAAAGCACAAACATAATACAAGACGTCATATAACTCTTCTGCGATTGAACCTTTAAGTTCATCTAGCGTTGGTTGCCCACTTTTACCTTTGCGAATAGATTCCGATAATTCGCCAACTTCTTCGATTAGTTTTAAAAAATAGTGTTCAGATTGCTCTGGCGCATAATCGAATTCTTTTATATGACTTTGTAACTCAGATAACTTCATAACGTCCTTTTTGTATCATTTTCTATAAAGCGTATAACGCCGCGTTAAGTGGTGAACAACGCAAACCACCAAACCTAAACCATTGTACCTTAAACACTTAAGCTAACTTGAACCAAAACCGCCAAGCGTTGTGAATCCGCCTTAAACGCCTTGTTATAGCGCTTTGCCGTTTACAAGTGACCAATGATGAGGCATTAATTCACGTATAGTTTTGAAAACCAATGCATTATCTGGAGTCGTAATTGCTGCTTTGACGTCCCCACCCCAGTGAACGAGGCGCTCTTGGCAAACCCCGCATGGTGACAAGATTAGAAACTCATCGTTCTCATTTTCACGACATAGGCATAATGAGTGGGTCACGCGCTCATTGAGTTTGTGAGCCTCTAAATAAGCTCCCACTTCCATACACAATGAAAGAGCATCATTTTCAGTATCAGGGGCAATGCTTGTTAATATTTTCCCTGACTCAGTTCTAACAGCCGCAGCACCGCCCCACCCCGAAGGATATCTCATACTGACTAGTTCTACTGCTGCTTGATAAAGCTCTTTTTCGATATTATCCATGACCATCCATATTCAAATTTATCGAGCGCATATAACGCCCAATTAAGGTGTGAACCACGCTACCACACAACTCAATATGAGCTCCATAATCACTGAACTAGACCCAAACCAAAAATGCCAAGCGTGGTGAATCACTCTTAAATTGTTTGTTAGTATTATTTTGCTATTTTCAACTTTTCAGTTGCACTAACTAACCCTTTTATAAAACGAATAGCTTTATCTAGGTCATCTCTTTTCACTATATGTGATTGAGTTACTGATGTATTTGCTTGATGAGCAGCATCACCTCTGAGCGATATTAATTGGTCTAGAACTTTTTTGACTTGTGGAGGATGGTAATTGTCCCATTTCCAACTTTCAGTAATATCGATATCAAAGTAGGACTTGAACAATTGTTTCGTTTTAGCTGTATTTGGGTTGAAGAACCTTTTTAGGTCTTCTGTTACTTTTCTTTGGACGAAACCACCAATTTGGCTCCCCTTTACTGAGAATAACCAAACCTCAATTTCTTCTTGAAAGCGGTCTTTAACGTACGTTTCCCAAGCAGCAAGTGTTAATACCATTCCTGCACGTTTCAATGACTCTGAATTATGGGAGCACTGCCCATTTTTCTCTGAATCAAACCGCTCTAGCAACTCCTCAGCATCTTGAATTGCTCGTTCAAATAACTCTCCAGCTCTGGTCACCACAACCTCCTTATTCAAATAATAATACTAACGCCGCGTTAAGGGGCAGCAACGCACTACCACCAAACTTCAACTTACCACTAAAAACACAGATGCCAAGATTTAAGCAAAACTCGCCACGCGTTGACTATCCCTCTTGAACGCCTTGTTAGGGCACTGATTTAATCGTACACGCTTACTTCGATTAAGTTTGAATCTGGGCCCAAGAAATACACAGATTCGATAGTACCAACCGCTCCAGATTTTTGAGCTGGGCCTTCGATTATTTCAACGTTTTCATTTACCAAATGACGTACAACTTCATCTAACGACCAACTGGATATTAGGCATAAATCCCCAGAGCCGACTTGAGCTAAGTTTCTCGGCTCTTGCCCTAAACGTTGAAAGTTAATTTTTTGATTTCCAAATTTAACGGCTTTTCGACCATTAGCGAATGACACTTCTTCCATTTGCAGAACTCGTTTATAGAACTGCACTGACCGCTCAATATCTGAAACTGTAAGAACGATATGGTCAATATGACTGATCAAAATGTACCTCCTTGTGGCCCTAACGCCGCGTTAAGGGGCAGCAACGCGCTACCACCAAACTTCAATTTACCGCCGCAACCACCGATGCCAAAAGTTGAGCTAAACTCGCTACGCGTTGACTGTCCCTCTTGAACGCCTTGTTAACTTATTACTTTCAATACTTTAAGCCTATTTACTGAGTGATTCTACAGCTGAATAACAAAACTGTCCCTTGAACAACACCGAGCTTTGAGTGGGCTTGAACTTGAACCATGAATGCCACCCTGAGAGTCTCACGGAAATTCACCCACCGACGCTTGGATTGGAATTGCTATTTTCACCGCTCACCATTGCCAATAGCACCAACTAAAAACCCAGAACCCATAACCGAACCCAGAAGAACTTTGACGACTTTTGACGCTTTCGCAAGCAACTTACACAAGCACGTTGATTGATGTAAAAATCAGATTTCAAACTAGCTTTAAGACGCTGATTTATATGCAGTAAGTTAACGCCTTGCTAAGGTGTGAGTAACGCAATACAAAAGCTACCGCACGGCGCCTTAATCATCATAAGCCACCGCATAGTAAAAATGCCACGCGTTACGAATCACTCTTAAGAAATTTGTTAGTACATGCGCTACTTCTATTTGTGCGCTCCAAGATATTGAAAAGTGGCATAATATGAAAGGCTTTGAACACTGAAGTGAGACGGGCAGCTACAAAACTTTACCCCAATTGAAAGACGAAAGTTGGCTAGAAGAAAAACGCACTGAACAACCCTACTTTCACTTGCTTCAAATTAGAAAAGGATTCTTTCTTCGTACTTCAACAGCCACACCAAAAGCAATCAAGGCTCTCTCAAAAGCCACCACGAAAATGAAGAAGCGCCAAAGAAATAGGCTAAGAGTTAGAAGCCGTAAACGGTGAAATCAAAGCGAATACTCCGCATATAGTGCCACCGGAAAGAACGTGAAAGGCACTAACTGAAAAGTGTAAATACGAGCGCCAAAACAATATAAACACCAAAACTGATGACCTTTGATGTCAAACCCGTACTAACGCCGCGTTAAGTGGTGAACAACGCCACCACACTACCTAAACCATTGTGCCGTAAACACTTAAGCTGATACAAACCAAAAATGCCAAGCGTTGTGAATCCGTCTTGAACGCTTTGTTATGTGACTAGCACCTTTGATAGGCAGATTGAGCGTTTTACACCTATGTATTTACCATACGCGATCGACTCTGAGTAAGAGTTACGTTCATAGAAACTGACTGCTTTTGAGTTAACTCTACGTGTCGACAGAACCGCTTTTCGATACCCTTTGTTGACTGCGTAGCGTTCGAGTTGTTCCAGTAAATAAGACCCTGCACCTGATTTGTTGGAATACATTCTCTTTAGTTCACAAACTTCACTTTCATAGTATCGAAACACCCCGCATGCGACTGCGACATTATTTTGATATACCACTATGCACCCATCTTTCGATGAATCAAAAGTATCAGATGCAAACGAACTTTCACCAGAATCACTTGTAATTTGAGTAAGCGATGAGTTCAATTCAGTGACTAACGACTGAAAGTCACTGTTACTTGGTTCTACTTTCTTATGTTCGAATTTCATACCTGTCACATAACGCCGCATTAAGGGGTGAACAACGCCACCGCCTAACCTAAACTATTGTGCCGTAAACACTTAAGCTAATTCAAACCAAAACTGCCAAGCGTTGTGAATCCCTCTTGAATGCTTTGTTAGTTGCCAAACCTAAAGCTTTGATTTGAAGTTAATTACCGCTTTGCCAACGCCTGCTTTACGTATGTTGGAAAACTCAAGTCAGGCGCAGTTTCAAAGCGCCTGTCACTGAAACCACTTGGAACACACAACGCCGTAGAAAACGAACTGACAAAACCTAAAAGCTCTTTTGGAAAGACAATGCTACAGAGCGAGCTTTCAACAAGTAAATCGGCTTCTGAAACAAAAAAACAAACCACACAAGAAACCAAAGCACGATTTTCACTAACCCAAACGCTTAAAACTGAATTGAAAAACCAAGCCAAAAACACATGGACATTAGCCTTAAACATTCTGCTTTAGGTACGTTTTACTCGTTGGCAACTAACGCCGCATTAAGGTGTGAGCGAAGCTTGGCTATACTTGAGCGAAGCGAAACTGCCAAGCGTTGCGAATCACTCTTAAATGCTTTGTTAGGCTATTTAGTCAAAGTTATTATATTTTGAATCCAAAACCACTGAGGCATATATTTCAAACAAATTCTTTTCTAGAGCATTTGCAATCGGTATCCAACGATAGTTCATTTGCTTAATATCATTTACTACTTCATCAAAACAATCTTTAAAATCAGGAATGGAAAACATACTCTTTTTAGTCGAGTGTGGAGAATAAGCTATAGGCTCCAATCCCGAGCGTTCAACTGTTACTTTGTATGCAAAATTTGCTGCATTATGATTTTTAATTGCGCAATGTTCTTGTAACCTTTGTCCAATATTGCCACTCTGACCAACATATAAAAATTTCTCAACGCCTTTTTCATACACAGAAAAAGTATATACTCCGCCATGATTTAGTTGGCACTTAGTATGGCAAAGAATGTCTATAGGTCGATGAATCCTCTGACTTAGCAGTAACTTAAGTAACGTTTCCATATTCTGAATTTTGCTATTAAAAAATTGTTTCCTGTCCATGTTACTTTCCATATACCTGTAGCCTAACGCCGCGTTAAGGCGTGACGTAATGCGTGCCAAACTTGAGCGAAGCGAAACTGGCACGCGTTGCGAATCACTCTTAAATGCTTTGTTGGGCGATTTTTTCTTCGATGCTAAGGGCTATTCTTAACAACTGTTCGTTGAACTCTTTGCTGTCGATTGAATGATGCGCTCTCCTATGGCACGTAGGACATAGAGCTATAACATTTTCCGGGCAGTCAGCACCACCGTCAGCAAGCCTAGTTAAATGATGGACTTCTAGATAAGGTCCAGCCTTAGTTTCAAAGGGTGACTTGCTTCTGCAACCTTCACAAACCCCATTTGCGCGCTTTTTAGCATATAACTTTATAGCCTCACTGCGATAACGGACATGAGCAACTTGTTCTTTAACGTCCACATCGTTCGGGGTCACAGCCGTAGCAATATCGCGCAATTGCTTAAGTGATTTACTTTTAGTCGGTTTGGTTAAGTAAGGAGCCTTGCCATTTTCCACTCCCGGAAGCCTTGATTGCGGAAGTACGTCCAAGTGAAAAATGAAAGCATCTCGAAGTTGACCATTTTTGTCAGGTCGCTGCTCGATGTGGTGTTCAATGTAACTACATACTCCGACAAAACGCACAAAGCCTTTGGTCGTCGACTCAAACAACAAGATTTCTTTTTTATTTTGCTGGTGCTCGAAGATTGCCAAATTACCTTTGGCCATCTGCATATCACCTTCTTGACCTTCGCCTGTATACCTAAACGTACCATCAGGACCAAAACCATCGGAATAGCCGAACTCTTCACCAGCATCACTGGTAAATATAAATACATAAGGATGATTGGCTGGCGTAGCGATACCACCATACTGTTGCCCTTTGTATACGCCGTGAATATCAGAGCGACGGTTATAGATTTTACCAACTTCGAACAATGAACTCTCCTAATTGCCTAACGCCCTACTAAGGGGTGAGCAACGCAATACCGATGCTTCCGCACACCACCTTAATCACTTAAAACAACGCATAGTAAAAATGCCAGGCGTTGCGAATCCCTCTTAAGCAGCTTGTTATGTTTATTTATTAACCACCTTTGATTTTATCCATTTAGTTTTATCAGGGTCTAATAGGTAATCTTCTTTAAACAGGCCTTCTGCGAAGCAACGACTATCTTTATAAAGATGAAGCATTCCAGCCCTAACTTTGTAATAGCCCACTGTATGTTTGCCTTTTTCCAACAACTCAAACTTACCGTTATCCTTTAGATTCAGATAATGCGACTGGTCATCTTCATGGTAATAAATTCCATCATATTTGTTTGCACCAGACATAGAGCTACATGCTGCCAATACAATCAAAGTAGATGTAAGTACCACTTTTTTAATTATTCTTATCATCATCCGTTCCTTTTATATCCTCGAAAAACTGGTGTACCCCACAAAAAGTAGACATCACGGGCATTAGCCAAAGGTAAATTGGTGTACCCCACAAAAAGTAGACAGTACATAACTACATACTTTCGTACTCAACTGGGCTTACATGCCCCAACGCTGAGTGTCTTCTTTTGCGATTGTAAAATACCTCGATGTATTCGAAGATGCCCATTCGGGCTTCTTCGACAGTTTGATAGTCTTCTGCGTATATCAGTTCGACTTTCAGTCGACTGTAGAATGACTCCATCACCGCATTATCCCAACAGTTGCCCTGTCGACTCATGCTCGGTACACCTCCATGCTTGCGCATGAAGTCTTGATATTTATAGGCTCTGTATTGTACACCACGGTCTGAGTGGATAATGACGCCCTTAGGCGGCTTACGTGACTCAAACGCCATTTTTAGGGCATTGGTGATGAGCTCGACGGTCATCGTTGTCCCTAGCGACCAACCCACGATGCGCCTTGAATGCAAGTCCATCACTGTCGCCAAGAAGAGCCAACGGCTCTTCACCCAGATATACGTAATGTCTGTGACCCATTTCTGATTTGGTGTCTCAGACTCAAAGTCTCTACGCAGTAAATTGTCGGCAACATTCGTCATCGCGGCCACATCCTTGCTGTATTTAAACCCTTTACCATTACGTGCCCTGATACCTTTCTCCTTCATGATATCAGCCACATAATTCACGCAGCAGGCATAGCCTGCTTCGTTTAACTCTTCTGCTAGTCGCGCTGAACCGTAACGAGCCCGATATTGAGCAAAGGTACACATGACAAGCTGTTCAAAGCGCTCTCGCCGCTTTGAACGCTCACTCGGCGTATGATGGCACCACTTATAATAACCGCCCCGACTCACTTCTAAGGTGCGACACATTAAGCTAATCGAGTACTCACCGGTATAGCTTTCAATGAACTCGTACTTCACTCTTGCTGCTTCGCGAAGTACGCCGAGACCTTTTTTAGAAATTCCATTTCATCTTTGAGTCGCTTGTTCTCGCGCCTTAGCGCTCGAAGCTCTTCGGACTCTTTCTTCGAATAATCGACACCGTCTAAGGTGTTAAACTGTTTATCAGATAGGCGTGTGAGCTGACGCTTCCAGTTCCGGATCTGCTGGGCCCTGATGCCCAACTCCTTAGCAACGGAGACGGCTGTTCGGCCAGGAAGACTGGCCAAGCGAACTGCTTCTTTACGGAACTCTTCGGTGTACGCTGGATTACGATGTTTAGCCATAAATCACCTCTCAATTAGACCCTAGATCTAACTTAGTAAAGTGTCTACTAAACGTGGGGTACTCGGAAATATAACGCCCTGCTAAGGGGTGAGCAAAATTACCTCCTAGAGCATAACGCCGCATTAAGGGGTGAACAACGCCACCACCCTACCTAAGCTATTGTGCCGTAAACACTAAAGCTGATTCAAACCAAAACTGCCAAGCGTTGTGAATCCCTCTTGAATGCTTTGTTAGTTGCCAAACCTAACGCTTTGATTTGAAGTTAATTGCCGCTTTGCCAACACTAGCTTCACTCGTTTTGGAGCACTCAAATCATGTGCAGTTTCAAAGCGCTTGTCACTGAAACCACGTGGAACAAACAACGCCGCAGAAAACAAACTTACAACACCAAAAAGCCTTTTTGTGAAAACCAATCTTACAGTGCGGACCTTCAACAAAGTCACTGAAAATACGTGGAACTCACACCAACCAAAAAAAACGTCATTTCAGCGAGTAAATTAGCTTTTGCAGCGGCAAACTCACCGAGCAGAATTTCAGCAAAAATTTAGTTCGGTTGATCTTAAACTCACAGCAACCAAAAGAAAAGCCAACCAGTAAAACGGTATCAATTTGGGATTTTAGCTGAGAAAGTTAACATTGAATGTGAAAGATTAACCTACCACTTTAACTTTGAGCTTCTACCATGAAATTTTTGCGCTATTGCTGCGTTTGCCTTCCTGCCAACTAACGCCCAGTTAAGGGGTGAAGCACGCAATGACCAAGCCGCTGCATGGCACTTCAACACAAAAACCAATGCATACCAAAAATGCCACGCGTGCTGAATCCCTCTTGAACTGTTTGTTATAGCGCTAGTGGCAGTATTTCGTATGGTTTTTTTAGACCATCAGATTATTTAAATAACCTTACTGTACTATATTAACCTAACAAAAATAAGGGGATATACATGTATAACGTAACAATCAAAAATAAAACAACTTATCTAAAAAACAGCGAAAACAGCATTAGTAAAATCTCAACCTATTATGATATGAAAAACCATTATCTTTACTTAAACGGAATAAATTTCTCAGAACCAATCTATATAGAAATTGATTGCCGAGATCCCTTCGCCAACTCAGATCTAGACGAAAGTAGTGTCAAAATTATTATTAATTTTCATCCAGAATATTTCATTTAGTACGTGAGAAATTTTCAGATAAGTATTCATCAACCTAGCGCTATAACGCCCTGTTAAGGTGTGAGCAACGCTATACCGAAGCCGCTGCATACCACCTTAAACACAAAACGCAACGCATAGCAAAAATGCCAAGCGTTGCGAATCGCTCTTAAACAGATTGTTAGGCTAAAGCTCAAGATAAGCGTATTGTCCTACATATTCATTCTCAAATGTATTTACTGCTGAATGGTCATGTATATGAAAATCCCATGCATATAAGAAGCGGATATAACTCTCTCTTGCGTGCATATAATTGTTCAACACAATATTGTAATTACAGTCGCCTACAATAGAATGTATAGGACTCAATGACACTTTTACTTTATGTAACTCAAGCTCTATTTTTTTAAAATCATTTATAAGCCCAATGTAATAATCACAATCTTCAATTTCGTGAACACGCTCACTGGTTAGGTCCGAAAGTAAATTATCTATATCATCATCAATACATTCGAGTTTCACCTGTATTTTATTCGTCACTTTTGAGTATACCAACATCCTTAATTTTTCTTTTATACACGCATGAGTTAATTCATGTTCATCCCTAAAGTGAAGTGTTTTACTTTCTTTGAAGTCATCAAAAGACCGTACATACACTTTCTTTTTAGCTAGATTTACAAATGCGATTATCACTGGTGTCTCAAGACTATCCCAATACTCAATATGTTTGTCTTCTACAGATATTTTTGATTTATCAACATTTTTAGTTGCTTTAACTTGAACAGCAAAAAACTGCCCCATACTTTGTCTATTATCATCTAAAACTTCAACTTGAGCATCGATACCTATATCTATATCAAGCAACCGGCAAGGCCATTCCAAGACGCTTGATACTGTATATGCGAACAAATATTCTCCAGCGTCGCCAGTTGCCTTATCTTCTGTATATTTCAAATTTACTCCTATTAGCCTAACGCCCTGTTAAGGGGTGAGCAACGCAATACCGAAGCCGCCGCATACCACCTTAAACACTAAAACCAACGCATAGTGAAAATGCCACGCGTTGCGAATCCCTCTTGAACAGTTTGTTATAGCTCAAGCGTAAACGTATTGCTCAACTCGCTTACCCCGGTCATCAACTGTAATGGCTTTAACATATACCTGGTGATTTTTAGCCATGTAGACTTGAAGATAAAACTCTTTAAGGCGATCTAAAGAAACATTGTGACTAGCTGCATGTTTCGGAAGCCATTCTCGGTAGTAACCTATTGATTTTCTAATTCTCGGAGTAAGCCTAAACAACTCCTCAGTACGAGCTGGAACCCAAGAAACCTGCACTGGCTTACCTTTGTTCAGGCGAGCTAAAGTATATAAATCTTCAAATATAAATGCGTCATCAACATAGTTGCACCCACCAACAAATGAGTGAGTGAAGTTGTGAGCCATTGATTTAATTAACTTATACTTCATGTTACCCCTGAGCTATAACGCCGCGTTAAGTAGTGAGCAACGCTAATACCTAACCTAATCCTTAGTACCGTAAACACTTAACCCGATTTGAAGCCAAAACGCCACGCGTTGCGAATCTGCCTTAAACGCTTTGTTATGTTTGTTCTTGATTTAAAGCACTTTTAATATAATCAACAAACTCATCATCTGAAAGTGTACGAATAAACGTCCTTTCGAGTAAAATCACTTTACCACCACGTTCATAGGCATCCCTGAGAGGTCCTGCTTTAATATCGAGTGTTAAAACGGGATGCCTGAGTGATCTGACACCCAGCTCAATATCTGCCTCTTGTTTATAGAGGATCTGGCTGTTTTTGCGTTTAGCTGTAGAACCGTATTTTTCCTGAAGCTCTTGTCTGAAAACTTCATCTTCTACGCAACCAAAACGACCAAAGCCAAAACCACCGGCTCTTTGTTCGTTGTCTGGTAAAGATGGATTATAAAACCCAAATTTGGAATCGACTTGCACAAATGAGCCTAAGTAATTATTAATATAGGACTTGAGTTCAACACAGTGTTCCGGTGTTTGTCGTACTTCGAATTCTCCATGCTTGGTTACGCATAAAGTAAATTCATTTTCTGGAAAGCAAATGCCTAAATCCAGTTGGCGATTTGCTAACTCATCCCAGATATTATGGTCGATAAATACTCTCATATTTCCTCCGAAAACATAACGCCCTGTTAAGGTGTGAGCAACGCAATGCCTAAGCTCCCGCATACCACCTTAAACACAAAACGCAACGCATAGCAAAAATGCCAAGCGTTGCGAATCACTCTTAAACAGATTGTTAGCTGTCTTTTATTAACGCTAGCCTAAATTACTCGATTGCAGCGATCAGCTCTTCGATTTTCTTCATCTTTTCTTTTCGGGATAGCTCAGTTTTTTTACGACAGTAATGATATCTGATAGGCATTTTTGTTGCTCGGATAAATGGCTAAGTAATCCGCCCATCATTGGAATTAAGTCTTCTTTTTCAAACTTAGCGGTGCAGACAGCCTGACGTTCGTAACCTTCTTTGGTTATATTGAATTTTATAAACTTACCATCTCGAATTCCAGACTCTAGGTCTTTTGATGATACTCTTGAAACAAATTCATGGGAATTATCCCAAAACGGCTTGGACTTAGGTCCTCTATAAACTTTTATACAACCTCTTATGTATCAATGACAGCTAACGCCCGCTTAAGTGGTGAGCAACATTACCACGACACTCAACCATTACACCGTAAACACTAAAGCCAATTCAAACCAAAACCGCCGAGCGTTGCGAATCCGTCTTAAAGCGTTTGTTAGCAGTATCTGTCAGCATCTACATTACTTGGTATATTGCGTATGCCGCATAGCTACTCCAGACTAAAGGTAGTAACACTTCATACAATGACCGACAAAAGCTAAGTACGCTACTTTTTGACTCTTGGAAGTCTCTCTGCTCACAAAGCTTCGAATTAAATAAATTAACGAAGGTTTTGTTTTGTATCTGATCTGATGCTGTTTCCAAGTGTTCATTATATTCCGACAATTTTGATGCTGACAGTTCGGAGATTGCATATATGACAAAAGTGAAAACATAGTAAACGACTATGGCAAACAATAGCTTAAGTAAATTTGATTGTTCAATTCCTGTGAATTCAATACCCAAAGCAGAGATCTTACTCGGAATCAGACCAACATCCGCAACCAAGACACCAATAAGTCCAGCGACCATTAGATGGTTTCGAACCTTTCGAGTTGTTTCGGTAAAAGGATCTTTAAGTCTATTCGATAAATTTGCCAATTTTATTCCTTACTGCTAACGCCGCATTAAGGGGTGAACAACGCCACCACCCAACCTAAGCTATTGTGCCGTAAACACTAAAGTTGATTCAAACCAAAACTGCCAAGCGTTGTGAATCCCTCTTGAATGCTTTGTTAGTTGCCAAACCTAAAGCTTTGATTTGATGTTAATTGCCGCTTTGCCAACACTGTCTTTGCGTATTTCGGAAAACTCAAATCAGGCGCAGTTTCCAAGCGCCTGTCACTGAAACCACTTGGAACATACAACGCCGTAGAAAACGAGCTAACAACACCAAAAAGCGCATTTGGACAAACAATGTTACAGAGCTAACTTTCAACATATAAATCGGTTTCTGAAATAGAGAATACAACCACAAAAGAAACCAACGCACGATTTTACAAACCCAAATAACTAGAAATTGAAATACGAAAACCGAGCCAAAAACACACGAACATTAACCCTAAACATTCTGCTTTAGTTGCGTTTTTCTCGTTGGCAACTAACGCCGCGTTAAGGGGTGAACAACGCCACCACCTAGCCTAAATCATTGTGCCGTAAACAATAAAGTTGAATCAAACTGAAAATGCCAAGCGTTGAGAATCCCTCTTAAACGCTTTGTTAGTAGGTCAACTCCAAGAGAGCACCTGTACTTGTTGCCACCTAGCCTTATAGCCAGCAGTCATTTTGTTGTAATTAACTTCTGTCATTGCCTTTTTGTTTGGTTTGATCAACATATTAAATGCGTCCTCCAACCCATAAGGGGCGAACAGTTTAATATTTCCTGAGCTATCTAGAGTGAACCCAATAGCAAAGGCAGAAAGCCAAGACTCGATACCTTGTTCAACACGCTCATATGCCTGAATGGGACAACCAAACCTCTTAGAGTAGCGCTCATGTATGATTGCTTGGTTTTTTACTATCAACGTCGACACTATGACTTAACCGTGAACTAATACGATTTTTGAATTCATCTTCAGTGACATGACTAGAGCTGTCGAAATAGACGACATCAAAGTCTTTAACTTGAGCAAGAAGCGATTTACTTTCAATACTGTTCCAGATGATTTGAGTAATAGCGCCACCTGCGATATAGAAGTTTGGCAGCCCTACTTCCCGACACACTTCAGCTGTTTCTATTAACTCAGGAACTTGCTGAATTAGATGCTTGAGTTTTTGTTTATTCATCCGGACCTACTAACGCCCTGCTAAGGGGTGAGCAACGCAATACAAAAGCCGCTGCAAACCACCTTAATCACTAAAATCAACGCATAGTGAAAATGCCACGCGTTGCGAATCCCTCTTGAGCAGTTTGTTAGTCGCGAGGTACCGAGCGACAATTTTAAGCCGAACCAAGCTTTGCGAACAACAAACTTTATGTGCTTTGATGCACTTAAGCCAGGTGTAGTCTCAAAGCGGCTAGTCAATGAAACCACTTGGAACAAACAACGCCGCAGAAAACGGACTGACAACACCAAAAAGCGCTTTTGGAAAGCCAACCTCACAGTGCGGACTTTCAACAAAGTCACTGAAACCACGTGGAACTTACAACACCAGAGAAAACGTCCTTTCAGCAAGTAAATAAGCTTTTAAACCAACAAACTCACCGAGCAGATTTGCAACCAAAAACAGATTTTCGATTGCCCCGCCCTATCACCACCAAAGAACGAAACAACCGCTTGGAAAATAGCAATGCATTGACTTAGAACCGATGAAACTGAGCTTTGACCGTCGAAGATGGAAGTATGAATCAAACAACCAGTAGCCAAGTTTTGAGCTTAGAAACATGATTTTGACTGCTAGCTTTTTCTGGCGACTAACGCCCTGTTAAGGTGTGAGCAACGCAATGCCGATGCCTCCGCATACCACCGTAAACACCAAACGCAACGCATAGTAACAATGCCACGCGTTGCGAATCTCTT
>CCKK01000021.1 GCA_001048675.1 Vibrio diabolicus
TAACGCCCTGTTAAGGTGTGAGCAACGCAATACCGAAGCTCCCGCATACCACCTTAACCACTAAGAGCAACGCATAGTAAAAATGCCACGCGTTGCGAATCACTCTTAAACAGTTTGTTATAACTCAGTATCACAGTCTCGGACACTGAACGTATACGTATCTTCCTGCTCGTTACCGACAACTATTTTATTTGAACCAAGGTATGCAACTTTCTGTTTTTCATCAACGTCACAGTATGAAAACTGCTCCATTTCTAAGTTGTATGCAAACCACCGAGTAAAATTGGAAGTAGCATCCATATACCCTTTGTTGTCACCAAGAAAGCTTAGAGCGACAGAGAACAACACTATTGCACCAAACATTCGACCAGTGAGAGTTAAAGGGTTGTCATTAAACAGTCTCTTGATCTCAGAAAAGCCTGCTAATTTCTTCAACGATAACTGCTCTAACCGAAGAAACGAAGAAACGAAGAAACGAAGTGAGCAGTATAAACAAAAACCAAAACGCAAAGCCGAAAGCCAGAAAAAGCGATGCGGTATACGGAATTGCTAATATTGAACTAATTGTAACTGTGTAACCAAAAGGAGTGACTGGAGCTTTTAGCGCATGATTCACAAAAGATTGTGCCATAGCTAAATTGAACGTCGTGCAACCTACAATGACGATGCTAGCTATCGTTTTACCTAGCAGGTTATTTATTACCCTCTCGGTTGCCTCTATTAAGTAGAAGCTCAAGCCACAGATACATGACCCAAAGCTAAGCCAATAAACAGGAAAATCAGTAATCTTAGACAGTGGCAACATTGAAAGGAGAAAGATGAAACTAAGCAAATACGCAATTTGCTCATTATCAATGATTGTTCAATTTTTCAGAAACTAACACTCTTAAATTAGCAAATGCCATTTGTTCTCCTGAGTTATAACGCCGCATTAAGGGGTGAGCAACGCCACCACCCAACCTAAGCTATTGTGCCGTAAACACTAAAGCTGATTCAAACCAAAACTGCCAAGCGTTGTAAATCCCTCTTAAATGCTTTGTTAGTTGCCAGACCTGACGCTTTTATCTGAAGTTAATTACCGCTTTGCCAACACTGACTTTACGTGTTTTGAAAAACTGAAACCAGGCGCAGTTTCAAAGCGCCTATCACTGAAACCACGTGGAATTTACAACGCCGTAGAAAACAGGCTTTGAACACCAAACAAACCTTTTGGAACGGCAAAGCAGCAGAGCAGACTTTCAACTAATAAAGCGGCTTCTGAAGCAGAAAACCCAAACCAAGAAAGAAACCAAAGCACGATTTTCACAAACCCCATAACTAGAAATTGAAATACGAAAACCTAGCCAAAAACACACGGACATTAGCCCTAAATATTCTGCTTTAGGTATGTTTTTTCTCGTTGGCAACTAACGCCTTGTTAAGGTGTGAGGCACGCAATACCGAAGCATCCGCATAACGCCTTAACCACTAAAACCAACGCATAGTAAAAATGCCACGCGTGCCGAATCACTCTTGAACAATTTGTTATACGAATTTTTTCAGTGCCAACACTTGCTGTTCAAATAACTCACAATCTGACTTTGAGTATGACTTAGCGACATTAACCCATTGAACGCCCGTTTCATCTATGTGGCGAAACTCGACTTGAAGTGCATATTTAGAACAACGAAAAAGAGCAAAAACCAAACCTACAACCGTCAGACTAAGAACTAAAACTAGTAGCCATTGTGGCACCTCTTCCAACCTTGGAATAACTAACCAAACTGCCCCTGAAAAAACACACACCCAGAATAAAACTTGACCTAAATTATCAAGAAAACTTAACTTTTTAACCCTAACATTGTTTATCTTAGACAAAGGATATGAGTCTTTCTTAAACCTGAACTCTTTTGAATCCAAGCTAAAATCAGTATTTTTGTACATAATTTCCCTCTATTCGTATAACGCCGCGTTAAGTAGTGAGCAACGCAACCACCTAACCTAAAACATTGCACCGTAAACACAAAAACTAACTTGAACTGAAAATACCAAGCGTTGGGAATCTGCCTTAAACGCTTTGTTAGGTATACTTTGGTTAAGAGTTAGCCTTAACCTCTTCTTGACGCTTTAGCGATGCTTTAGATTCTTGAGGTTTGATTACAGTAGATAGGAATATATCCTTGTAGATTCCTTTCACTGAAGCTGCCGTCACGGCAAAACCAGCGATTAATATATATAGATCAATTTCGTTTAGTAGTTTTTTAGCCTCATCATTAAAAGTTCCTAGAATAAGCAAAACTCCGCATATGATACCACTGGATTGAAGTATTGCGTTTACCATTACAGCCTGATTGAACTCGCGTTTCGCTCTGTGGCACCTGTATGTATATATTAAGATCAAGAAAGCTCCCAATATAGCCGATGGAATATATATGGCTTTATCCATTTTTATCCCCTTTCGCCACTGAGTCTCCAATTAAGCCCCCTAGAATGCCACCTATAATAGCACCAAATGGTCCTCCAATTGACGCTCCAAATATAGCTCCTCCAGCAGCCGCTCCCATAACCCTAGAGCTATCGTGTGCTGGTGTGTGATATACCTCATAATCAGCCTCGAGTTCTTCAACTCCACTCGACTCTTCAGATGAGTAGTTGATAATACCTGTGGGGTATTCCCAAACCTTCATCTCTATCTCATAGTTGGAACCACAGTTATGACATTCTTCAGAGATTATTGCAGTGTATTCATTCTCATCGCCCATCTGTCTACTTGAACCACCAGTAGCTTCAAACGAAGTAACTTCTTCTTCGTGCAACTCCCCACACTTTGAGCAGCGAAATTTCGCTTTACCCACTATTCCATCACTCATAATTCAAAATATCCTCCTGTATACCTAACGCCCTGTTAAGGTGTGAGCAACGCAATACCGATGTTTCCGCAAACCACCTTAACCACTAAACACAACGCATAGTAAAAATGCCACGCGTTGCGAATCACTCTTAAACAGATTGTTAGTGTTCTTTTGACCGAAAGCCACGAATGATCCAACCAATAGACCAACCTAGAACGTAAATAAGTATTGAAACTGCAAACCACCACATTGCTATCGTGGTAAAGTGGTCCTTTTGCCTATACGGGAGTTCATCTACTTGAAATTGAAACATCTCGTTTATTTCTTTAACTGCGCTAGAGAAAACACGCTGAGGTGATGAAGGATTAATCTCCACTTTGTTTAACCACGCAATAATTTCCGCATCAGTTTTATTTTCAAACAAATTCACCTGAATTGAATAACCAGTAACCTCTAGGCTCTCTTCGTCTGATATTTTCTCCGCTATCACATCTGATGCACTTCTGATCCACTCTTTTTCAATCGTAGAAATTTGTGGTCTAGTCTCAAAGGCAACATAGGAAGCAGTGAAGCCTGAAATGATAATTACAACTATCCAAAGCCTTTGCCAGCCTCCCAATTTCATAATTACTCCTTGAACACTAACGCCTTGCTAAGGTGTGAGTAACGCAATACAAAAGCTACCGCACAGCGCCTTAATCACATAAGCCACCGCAAAGTAAAAATGCCACGCGTTACGAATCACTCTTAAGCAATTTGTTAGTACATGCGCTACTTCTGTTTATGCGCTCCAAGATATTGAAAACCGGCATGATATGAAAGGCTTTGAACACTGAAGTGAGACGGGCGGCTACAAAACTTTACCTCGATTAAAAGACAAAAGTTGGCTAGAAGAAAAACGCACTGAACAGCCCTACTTTCACTTGCTTCAAATTAGAAAAGGATTCGATCCTCGGACTTCAACAGCCACACCAAAAGTAATCAAGGTTCTCTCCAAAGCCACCACGAAAATGAAAAAGAGCCAAAGGAATAGGCTAAGAGTTAGAAGCCGTAAACGGTGAAATCAAAGCGAACACTCCACATATAGTGCCACCGGAAAGAACGTGAAAGCCACTAACTGAAAGGTGTAAACACGAGCGCCAAAACAGATAAACACCAAAACTTATGACCTTTGATGTCAAACCCGTACTAACGCCGCATTAAGGGGTGAACAACGCCACCACCTAAACTAAACCATTCTGCCGTAAACACTTAAGCCAATTCAAACCAAAACTGCCAAGCGTTGTGAATCCCTCTTGAATGCCTTGTTAGTTGCCAAACCTAAAGCTTTGACTTGAAGTTTATTACCACTTTGCGAACGCCCATTTTTCGTATTCAAAAGAACCTAAATCAGGCGTAGTTTCAAAGCGCCTGTTACTGAAACCACTTGGAACACGCAACGCCGTAGAAAACGAACTGACAACACCAAAAAGACTTTTTGGAGAAACAATGCCACAAAGCTGACTTTCAACAAGTAAATCGGTTTCTGAAGCGGCAAACCAAACTAGGAAAAGATCGAAGCTCAATTTCCGCGAACCAAGAACCCGAAGTTCGAAGTTCGAAGTGCAAAATAGAGCAAAGCACACGAACGATTAGACCTAAACACTCTGTTTTAGCTACGTTTTCCTCGTTGGCAACTAACGCCGCATTAAGGTGCGAACAACGCTAAAACACCTAACCTAAACCACTATGCCTTAAACACTAAAACCAAGTTTAAACTGAGATCACCAAGCGTTGTGAGTCACTCTTAAATGCTTTGTTAGGCATATTTTTTAAGGACTCGACTAAGTCTATCTTTATGTCTCTTTACTGCTGCCCAATTCCAGCTTGATACTGGACCAAACTCTGGGTATGTACTTGCCCATTTAGTTGCACGAGATTCACTATTCGCGCTCACCCTTGTGGAAAGTTTTTGATCTGATACAGAAATTTGTAAAGATATTAGTCCCCAGCCGCCCCATGTATATCTGAATTTATGTCCTTTTACGCGCTTAGGGTCTAACTCTTATTTTTTTCAAGATAGGGCATCTACCCATGTCAGGATAAACAATTGATAGATCAACCAATCCATTTGGGTTCGACAAGTACTCTGAAATATACTTTGCTAGTTCAAGAGCATTAGAAAATGATATGGGCTTTTGATCATACTTTGAATATGTCTCTACGACTTGCGTACTTTCAACTGTAAAAATTGCATCACAAATAGCCTTAACTGCTTCATCTGTGGTTTTCATCATAGATTCCTTTATGCCTAACGCCCTGTTAAGGTGTGAGCAACGCAATACCAAAGCCGCCGCATACCACCTTAAACACAAAACGCAACGCATAGCAAAAATGCCAAGCGTTGCGAATCACTCTTAAACAGATTGTTAGCTTAACATACACTATTGAGTGTCTGGTACTCTTGTACATGGTGCTGGATTTCCAGGTTTTCCACACCCGCCTGTACCACCACCATCAGTTGGACCACCCTGCCCATCACTGCCAAGAATGGGAATAAATGGCGGAACAAAAGGTGGGGTGTAATCACCTGAGCGAACGGACTTATCAAATTGAGAATCAAAGTCGAGAATTAGTTGGGAGATTAACCCATCTACTGAATACTCAACTCCATGCTGCTCTCTGATAAAAGCACTAATCTCTTCTAGCTTTACTTCATACTCACGGCTTAATTCTAATTGCATATCGAACTCCTTTTGGATTGATGACAATTCTAATTAGAATTATAGCTCTAAACTAAAATTATGCCTGTTAAGCTAACGCCGCGTTAAGTAGTGAGCAACGCCACCACTAAACCTAACCATACCACCTTAAACACAAAACCCAACGATGGAATGAAAAATGCCATGCGTTGGGAATCTGTCTTAAACGCTTTGTTAGGTATTCTTAGCTCGCTTTCTCGCAGGCTTTTTTGATACTGCTACTGGCTTGTGGTTCGCGACCGCTCCAGCTTGTATAAATGGATTACCAAAATTTGGATTAAACTTATAACCACTTTCAAATAATGGCCGTAGTTTTTCCCAAGCTTTTATATCACTTATCTTAGGCGCTTTAAACGCAGTACCTGTTTCGAAGGTTTTACCGTTACACTGGGGACAAACGACTTCATATTTTACCTCTGTCCATTCACCAGTTTTTGATTGATCGTACTTGTGCTTTTTAAACACCTTCCTGCAATCTAAACATGCAAATTTCACTGTAATATTTGATTTCATCCTGAATACCTAACGCCCAGTTAAGGGGTGAAGCACGCAATGACCAAGTTTCTGCATGGCACTTCAACACCGAAACCAACGCATACCAAAAATGCCACGCGTGCTGAATCCCACTTGAACTGTTTGTTAGCACGCTGCCCTTTAAGCCTTTGGTACACGCCAAGACATTGAAATATAGCACGAAATCCATAACTAAAAACACTGAAACCAAACGGGCAGCTGCCAAACTGAAAACTAACTTCAAGACGTAAGTTGGCTAGAAGAAAAACATGCTTAGCTGCCCTTTTCCACCGCTTCAAAATTAGCAAAGAATACGGGCTTCGAACTTGAACAACAGCGACAAAGAGACACTTGTTTTGCCGAAAATTTCTCAGCGCCTAAGAAAACACGCCAGAGAAATCGCCCGAAAGTTAGAAACCGTAAACGATAAACTCAAAGCGAAAACTTCACATCTAGTGCCACCGGAGCGAACATGAAAGACACATTTGATCAGGTGTAAAGCTAAGGAAAAAAAACCATTAAACACCAAGACTTTTGACCTCTAATGCCAACCCAGTGCTAACGCCGCATTAAGGTGTGAGCGACGCTTGGCTATACTTGACCGAAGCGAAACTGCCAAGCGTTGCGAATCACTCTTAAATGCTTTGTTAGCTAATGGCTTTCTTATATAGCTCCGGTTTAGGGTGATTTTCAATCGTTAACCTAGAAGGGTGTCTACCGCTTCCATCGGCATTGTTAGCAATACACAAGTACTTTTTATCTGGATAGTTCTTGATTATCTTATTTACTACCCTTATGTGACCTTTGCCAGTTGCAATAACTATTAGGCTATGTCGAGCAACAGCTTTATCAATGAATTTTGAATTTATTTCTTCCGCCTCTTGTGAGGGCTGGATTTTTTTTGGATCGGAGGAGTAAGAAGGATGTATATTAACTAATTCAAAACCACTCCATCCCCACATAACAGCAAGGGTAGTAATATTCGCTAATGTTTGGTCATACTTCAGCTCGTCTGCGATTGAGGGGTTTTCACATATAAACAATCCCCTAGGCTTTGTCTCTGACTTAGCTTCCCAATATTTGGTCAAAAGAAATCGAAACTTTCCGCAACTTGATCTTGAGCTTGTTGTTTTGACAACACTACTCGCCTTTTGAACTTTCATCGTACTCCTACTGTAAACTGCTATTTGCTAACGCCCTGTTAAGGGGTGAGCAACGCAATACTAAAGCCACTGCATACCGCCTTAACCACTAAAACCAACGCATAGTGAAAATGCCACGCGTTGCGAATCCCTCTTGAACAGTTTGTTATGTGCGTGGTTGAAACCTACTCTACACTTGGTTCTGGTAAAACTGGTGGGGTACTGTCCATATAAGTTAAAAAGTTTTCCCATAACTCGTGCGTTCTTTGTTTAGTTAGCTTAGTTTTGCACGATATCGCCATAATTCCACGAATAGTTCCATCACGCCATTGCGTATAAACCGAATCACAGTGAGAGGACATATATGCTTGCCAATCCTGTTGCGCAAGCTTAATTGCTGCGATCAGTTCTGGGTCATGAGAGTTATGCTCAAAGCTAGTGCTTAGATATTTGTCTAATTTAACTTGTGCTGACTCTAGTTCAATAGCAGCACATTGGTTTATCTCGATTGTGGTCATCGCATTATTACAGTCAATGGACTCTTCTTCAGCAAGAGCACCAAATGAAAGACTAGATAATATGATGATTAGACACTTATTCATCGTTTTCTCCGAAAGCACATAACGCCGCGTTAAGTAGTGAGCAACGCTACCACCTAACCTAAACCATTGTGCCGTAAACACTAAAACTGATTCAAACCAAAAATGCCGAGCGTTGCGAATCTGTCTTAAACGCTTTGTTATGCTTCGGGCTTAAACAGTTTGTCATATAAGAGTTCGATGGTTTCAATTTTCATGAACTGACCTTTATTGAGTTCTCTTATGTTAGGTCTTTCAGCTTTGTTTCCGTATTGGTCGCCTTTAGTGTGTTTTGCGACCTTAGCGTTATCTATGTTCGGGAGCGGTTTACCAGCTGAATCGCCAAAAAACAAAAATGGACCTAATTCCAACGTGTTTTCATCAAAATACACCCAAATAACGCACCCTGACTGCTTATCCATTAACTTCGTGTGTATTTTCTGCCGACTAGTTTTTCCGCCAATATATGACGCTTTGAGTTGCACATGCCTAATAGCCCGGTGTGCCTCTAGGACAACATCGTAACCACTGTTGTCAACCTCTGGTTTCGCAACTTCTAACCCGCAGTCATCTTTTTTCCAAGACAACTTAAGCAACTCGCCAACCAGCAAATGTTCAATGAGCTTTTCACGAAAAGATGAATGTTCCGTATGTTTACTCATAATTTCTCCTAGAAGCATAACGCCCAATTAAGGTGTGAGGCACGCAATACCAATGCCGCCGCATACCGCCTTAACCACTAAAACCAACGCATATCAAAAATGCCACGCGTGCCGAATCACTCTTAAATTGTTTGTTATGCCGATACTACCAGCCGCCACATAACTGGCTCTCACAAGGAATGCCATCACGGTCGCCGTCTATTTTAACGTTTGGGCAATTTGACAAATAAAACTTAGCTTCGTCACAAGACACCATTTCGCTACAGTACGTTTTACCTTCACAACTAAAACCCATATTTTCATACGCTGGGTTCAGTTTAGGTTCGATAAGAAACACGTATAATCCAGCACCTAATAAACCTAAGATAACTGCTGATATTACAACTGAAAGAGGGTTTGTTTTTTGAGGTTCCACGCCAATTAAACGAGCACTTTCTGCACTTAATTTAGGCTGATTATTTGCCAGATGAAACTCTACATGATCACCTACTTGTGGGCGACGATAGCCTTGGGGAAACTTGGATATATGAACAAATACGTCGCCATCAAGCTCATCAGATTTAATGAACCCAAACCCACGTTCATCAACCCAGCGAAGAATCTTCCCTTTCATATATTCTCCCGTTTTACATTAAGGCATAACGCCCAATTAAGTAGTGAGCAACGCAATACAAAAGCTAACGCATTGCACCATAAACACAAAACTCACTGCAAACGAAAACATTACCTTAAACACGGAAAACTACAAACGCGCAGATAACTTTTTGTGATTCAAGAACCGACGAACTCAACATTTCCTAAAAAGGCCGCCACGAGCGCGGAACGCTGATTTGCAGCGAAGAATTAGCCTTTGCTTGCCCAAAACTTAACGAGCCGAAATTTCAGCAAATGCCGACTTTCCGTAAACTTGCTCTTTCCACACTTTGCGCCCGAAAAACTTTCCACGACCGAATGCGATTTTTAATGAGGCGACTTCACGAACCTTGGCATGCATGACGGTTTCAGTGATTCAAGAACTTGAGGCAAAAATGCTGATTTGCCGACACCGAAAAACGAATAGCCAAAGACAACGAAAATGAAGAAACCTAAAAATTTTTCCACGGTCGCATAACGCCCAGTTAAGGGGTGAAGCACGCAATGACCAAGCCTCTGCATTGCACTTCAACACTAAAACCACCGCATACCAAAAATGCCACGCGTGCTGAATCCCTCTTTAACTGTTTGTTAGGAGATTGTTCTCGACATACTGTAAAATCGATCATCAGCGTTATCAACCACAAACCCAAGTCTTTCATAGAGATGGAAAGCTGGGCTAATTTTAAATACACGTAACCTAAGTCGATTAGCGCCTGATTCAATTGCTAGCCTTTCACATTCAGAAAGTGCTAACGCACCAACACCTTTATTTTGGTGTTTCTCGCTGACTTGCAAGTCACGGATATAACAACCGTAGCTATCAAATGCCAAACGAATTGCTCCAACAATCTCACCATTGAACAGGATATCGAAATTGGTTAAATCATGGATTTGTTCTTCAATTTTGGAGCAATCCCAATCAACAGAATAATGCTCGTAGTATGAGCGCATATTTACGTAAGTAATCTTAGCCGAAGCTGATAAATCTTCTGTTTGTTGATACGAAACCATTGAATCTCCTAACGCCCAATTAAGGTGTGAGGCATGCAATACGATGCTTCCGCATACCACCTTAACCACTAAAACCAACGCATACTAGAAATGCCACGCGTGCCGAATCACTCTTAAATTGTTTGTTAGTACGCTGCTCTAAAATCTTTTTGTTTTCACCAAGATATTGAAATATAGCACGAAACTTGTGGCTTAAAACGCTGAAGCTAAAGGGACAACTACCAAACTAGAACTCTGCCTCAAAACGCAAGTTGGCTAGAAGAAAAACACGCCAAACTACCCTATTTTGACCAGATTAAAATTAGCAAAGGATTCGGTCACCGAACTTTGACAACCACACCAAAGTACAGAATTGAAGACTAAAAAGCCAACAACACAAAAGAAACCGCGCCAACGAAATAGCCCAAAAGTTAGAAGCCGTAAACGGTGAGGTAAAAGCGGAAACTCCGCATATAGTGCCACCGGAAAGAACGTGAAAGGCACATTTGATCCGGTGAAAAGCTAGAAAACGGAGCTGATAAACACCGAAATTTTTACCGTTGATGCCAATCCCGTACTAACGCCGCGTTAAGTAGTGAGCAACGCTACCTCTGAACCTAACCTATTGTGCCGTAGCCACTAAATAAAGCTGAATCAAACTGAAAATACCACGCGTTGCGAATCTGCCTTAAACGCTTTGTTATGCTTGGGCTATCGATAGCCTCATTTTCAAACTCTGCGTCGTTTCACCATTAGGTAAAGTAATTTCCTCACCTTCACCTACGTAGCTAAAACCAAGCTTTTCGTAGAGTTTTCTAGCTGCAATATTGGACTTATAAACTTCAAGTCTGAGCTCTTTGTAACCAAACCTTTTGCTGTCTGAGATGACCTTTTTCAGTAACTTTTTCCCCAAACCTTTACCTCTAAGGTCTGCATGAACTTGAGCACCAACAAATCCAACATCATCGCACTCTAAGCCGCACATTGAACCCGGAAATGCCTCAATACTAGCCACCACCTTTCCGGCTGATAAAGCAACAAAATTGGGGAATTTAAGCTGTTCGACTTTACAGAGCACTTTTAAAACTCTCTCTTTTGGCGGAGGAGGACTTATAAGGTAAGCCCCTTCATCAAATACACCTTGCCAGAGAGCTACAAAGCTATCTAAATCATCCTGATTGATTCTTCTGATTTCCATATTTTCCTCTAAAGCATAACGCCTTGTTAAGGTGTGAGGCACGCAATACTGAAGACTCCGCATAACACCCTAAATACTACAACCAACGCATAGTAAAAATGCCATGCGTGCCGAATCACTCTTGAACAATTTGTTATGCTCGTTCTTTTAGGGTTTGCAAAAGACTTACAAGATCCAAAACTGCGGTAGTTTCAAAGCGATCTAGTTTTGGTAAGACATAACTATCGTTCACCGTTTTTAAAGTAATTTCTTTGATCACTGCCCCGTCCCTTGAGTAAGTCGTATCATAGGACTCAACATCACATACACTCAAATGCCAAAGTGCGCTATTTCCCAGTTTAAGACTAATACGCCCACCTAGAACCTCGATGCTGTAAAGACCATTTTTATCCGGAAACTTTTGCTGTAACCATAAGCTAATTGCGGCTATCGAGCTCAAACCTAGCGCTACAAATAAGCTTCCTGATGCAATAGAAATAACGATAATACCTATAGTGCCGATTAAAATTGCACCTTTATTCAAAGCTTTATCTTTTTCCCTGAGATACACAACTCCCTCCTGAGAGCATAACGCCTTGTTAAGGTGTGAGGCACGCAATACCTAAGCTTCCGCATACCACCTTAACCACTAAAACTAACGCATAGTAAAAATGCCACGCGTGCCGAATCACTCTTGAACAATTTGTTATGTAGCCGACTTTCAGATTAGTGCTTTCTGTCCAATTTGGATTTTGGGCGCAATACCAGCTTTGCGATACAAAGCTAGAGCAGATTCATTGAAAGAATATACCTCTAACCACAGCTCTTCTCCGCCGTTAGAAATAGCCCTTTCTTCAAATGCCTCTATTAGCGCCAGTCCAACACCCTGACTCCTAAAGCGTGAATCCACTACAATCTGTTCAACGCTTGCGATCTTTCGCTGTTTGAGTGTCCAAGACTTACGAACCCATAGCCATCACTAGAGCATTGACCA
>CCKK01000022.1 GCA_001048675.1 Vibrio diabolicus
GCTAAACATAACGCCGCGTTAAGGGGTGCCGGCACGCAATACAAAAGCTACCGCACAGCGCCGTAAACACTGAACCCAACGCATATTAAAAATGCCACGCGTGCCAAATCCCTCTTGAACGCTTTGTTAGGTTTGTAGCCTACCATTCACTCTGGACAATAACGGTTTTCGTTGCGCCAAAGTATTCAATAACAGTGACACCAACATTAGAAAACACGTGATACCCACAGTGCTCAGTAAAAATGGCCACCTGACCCTTACCTGGGTTTTCCAAAGCAAATGCATGATTGAACCTACAATAAGATTCATCTTCAAACACAATTTCGACGTGATCTGGTGAAAAGTCATAACACATCAAACCAGACTCAGAAATTTCATAGGCGCTGCGATTCAGCTTGGGGCTTAAAAGATCCGCCCATTCTACAACTAGATTTTTATTCATTTTCCCATTAAAACCTAACGCCCAATTAAGGGGTGAACAACGCCGCCCTGTGTTAGGCTATCTCTATCTTGTGCAGGTCTATTTTTTGTTCAATTTCTTCCGGTGATAAAAAGTCATCAGGTAAATTTGCTTGATGATACTCATTAAGCTGAAACTGTAGTTTCTTGATAACACTGATATCTTCAATGCGAGCTTGGCGAATATTTAACATATATAAATCCTTTTAACTTACCGTCCTCTCGCGGCTACATAACGCCGCGTTAAGGGGTGCCAGAAATAAAAGTGAAACCTAACGCCGCGTTAAGTAGTGAGCAACGCTACCACTGAACCTCAACTATGGCACCGTAAACACAAAACTTAACCAAAACCAAAAATGCCACGCGTTGCGAATCTGCCTTAAACGCTTTGTTAAATTACTAACCAACCGATAGTTGCCATCAACAAGACTATTACAACACTCTGACCAATGATGATTCTATCCCTTATTAGACCTAACTTTCTTTCTAATGAGTACAATCTAGCATCCAACGCAGAAAAGTCATTGTGGGATAACTTGGTATTTAGGTTACTCTTTAACTCTCGATTTTCATCAGTAGCTTGGTCAGCATGATTCGCAATCAAACCGCCGCCAGCACCTGCTGTTGCAAATATCGCAATATCACCAATTATCTTGTGTTGCATTGTCAACTCACTCGGAATTACTACTATTTGAACTCCTCCCATAAAGAAGTAATGGAACCCAGCCCCAAATATAATCAGAAGTAGCCCCTTTTGAATCCGTGAATCTTGGTAATCCACAATGATAAAGAATGGCAATAAGAAAGCGGTAAATAACGCTGGAATTGTGAAGAAGGTATAATTATACAAGATGGAGGCGGGATATATAACCACACCGCAAAGAACTGAAAAAGCGAGTAATTTCTTTTGAAAACCATCTAATTTACTAAACATTGAAACTAAATCTACCCTTGTAATTTAACGCCGCATTAAGGTGCGAACAACGCTAAACACCTAACCCAAACCATTGCACCTTAAATACTAAAGCCAAGTTTAAACTGAGATCGCCAAGCGTTGTGAGTCACTCTTAAATGCTTTGTTAGGCGCTTCACGCAAATAGTTAAAATAGGATTTAGAAAACCACCTTTTGGGAACATTAAAATTTAGTAACTCACTGAAATTTAAAAACACCTGAATGCTAAAGCGACTAAGTATCTGAAACACACTGCACCAATAACACCAAAGAAATTGGCTTTTCAGCACATAAAAAAGGAACTTAGAAAGGCTTAAACTCAGAGCGAAATTTCAGCCAATAAACCAGTTTCAACGACAGATAAACTTGAAGCGATTTGAACCAAAGAAACTAACAACAAACCGGCTACAAAAATAAATGAGGCAACCCGCAAACTTTGACATGTTTTACGGGTTGAGTGATTCAAGAACTTGGGTAGATAAGGCCAAATTGCCGAAAAACCAGAACAAATGGCCAAAGAGAAATTAGAGAAATGAACCGAGAAATTTCTCACTGCGCCTAACGCCCTGTTAAGGTGTGAGCAACGCAATACTGAAGCCGCCGCATGCCATCTTAAACGCTAAACGCAACGCATAGCAAAAATGCCAAGCGTTGCGAATCACTCTTAAACAGTTTGTTAGAAGCACTATTACAATTTGTTTTGGTATAGATCACCGATAGGAAAAATCATTGTGTAATCATCCCAGTTTAGATTCCCATCAAGTAGGTCAAACTTCAAAAAGTGAGAAACGTCTTTATACACATCATAGTCTGGGTGACCATTACCAAAAATAAATGGTGCGAAGTCCACGATTGAAATATGACTATCACTAAACTCGATTTCTAATATGTGACCAGTAAGATGCGTTGCTCTAACCACCGATAACTCTGACATTTTTAACCTTCTTCGTAATTATCATTGGACTTACATGTTTCTTCTTTACAAAGTAGTCTACCCACTTATCCACTATATCTTCCGCATAACAGTGAACAAAGTCTTGAAACTCTCGCTTCTTCTTAGACTCTAACCCAGTCCCCTTATCTTTGACTACAACTCTTGTTATACGTCCATTCTTTAGGTGAATTTCCGCCTTAGATTCTTTACCTTGAAACTTACCATGTATGTGAATCGGCTCATGCTCATTGCTGTAAAAAAATAAGAACTATCCCTAAGTACTCATAAATTTTTGGCATATACACCTCCTTAACATAGAGGTGCATCATTGTGCATATATACCAATTAAAAGTTTGATTAAAGAATGAACGTTTGAATTCTTAGAGCTGTGCCAGTGCTTATAACGCCCGCTTAAGTGGTGAGCAACGCAACACAGAGTTTCCGCATACCACCTTAATCACTTAAATCAACGCATGACAAAAATGCCACGCGTTGCGAATCCGTCTTGAAGCGTTTGTTAGGCATCTTAGGTATATCTTGATCTACATCGTTATACATAAACAAATAAAAACATCGTTAAATACTAATTTTTCTTCATTGAATTCGATTTATCCATTCATTTTTACGATATTATTTGGCATTGAGGATCTAATTGCAGTAGCTAATTCTAGCAGCGAAACATTTAAGTGCTTCCAATATTCCGATTCGCTTTTACTATCATTATATGTAGAATACAGCTGCTTGCGAAACTTTATCATCGCCTTACTAACTGATTCACTTTCTCCTGCTAGCGGAAGTTCAGCCCAATAAAGCTGTTCAAATTTCTGAATTTTTTTACCCCTTTCACTCTGTGTTAGGCTATCTCTTACAGATAACATTGATGCTACTTTTAAAGTTTCCCTGTATAAAGCTCCTAGTTCAGCATATTTATTTATATATTCAATTTGGTTGTGAGAAAATGACTTTATTCTAGAGTCATTCGAATACTGCATTAAAAACTGTATCTTTCTTCTCCATACTTCTGGTCTTTCTGACTCCATTGCGCCCAAGTATGAAATCAACAACTCACGCTCATTCTGCGACTGAGCTCGATATTGCTCCAGTTTTAGTTTTCCTATGTCTATTATCCAAAATGAAGCAACTGCACCAAATGCAATAAACATCCATTTCATTAACTCCACTCGAAGCCTAGTCTTTTCGAGAGACAACTTTCTCAATTCTAGTTTATACTCCAAGTCATTCATATAGATCTCCTATTTTACTATATAAATCAACCTTACTTAGGCATCTGGTGCTCTATGCAATTGCTCGGAGACAACTCGCACAATAAGGCGAAGTATTTAAAACATGACGCAGATACATTTTCATGTAATTTCTCACATTCTGTACCTTCTGAGTTAAATTCAGCACACCCGCCTCCACAAGTGGCCTCCATCCCAGATCCGGAAGTTTTGCCACTATGCCCAACCGAGCTACAACCTATAAGTAATAGAGTAGATATAACTATAGTTCCAATTCGTTTCATTTAACCAAACCTCCATAGAAGCCTAACGCCGCATTAAGGTGTGAGCAACGCTACCACTAGACTAAACCAATGCGCCATAAACACGAAACCCAACGATGGAATGAAAATTGCCAAGCGTTGGGAATCACTCTTAAATGCTTTGTTATATTTACAATTACTTCAGATTGTACGATTTACTTTTATGTTATAGAAAAATCGTGACGAATGTGAATATAAAAATCTAAAGCTCATTTTTGTTGAGAAGTAAATACCAATTAATCCCTAGCGGCAGTCTTTGCATTGACTTTGATTAGTCACACCACCATCTTTTTGACGAAAGCCAAAAAGTTCTTCAAGTTCCTTGGTTGTCTTTGCTGTTTTGCCGCACTTAGGGCAACTATGTGGTAACTTAATTTTTCCAGCCATAACATAATCCTCTTTAACAGTTGAGAATTACACTATACGCAATTAGTTGAACTTTAAAATTGACTAAAGTCACGGGCATTAGCCAAAGGTAAATTGGTGTACCCCACAAAAAGCTCTCCTTAGTCAATTAATACACATAACGCCTTGCTAAGGTGTGAGTAACGCAATACAAAAGCTACCGCACAGCGCCTTAATCACATAAGCCACCGCATAGTAAAAATGCCACGCGTTACGAATCACTCTTAAGCAATTTGTTAGTACATGCGCTACTTCTATTTATGCGCTCCAAGATATTGAAAAGTGGCATGATATGAAAGGCTTTGAACACTGAAGTGAGACGGGCAGCTACAAAACTTTACCCCGATTGAAAGACGAAAGTTGGTTAGAAAGAAAAATGCACTGAACTGCCCTACTTTCACAGGCTTCAAATTAGAAAAGGATTCGATCCTCGCACTCCAACGGCAGCAACAAAGAAAGGCAATTCTGACTTAGTAAAAACCACGAAAAAGAAGAAGCACCAAAGAAATAGGTTAAGAGTTAGAAACCGTAAACGGTGAAATCAAAGCGAGCACTCCGCATATAGTGCCACCGGAAAGAACGTGAAAGGCACTAACTGAAAGGTGTAAATACGAGCACCAAAACAGATAAACACCAAAACTTATGACCTTTGATGTCAAACCCGTACTAACGCTCTGTTAAGGTGTGAGCAACGCAATACAAACGCTGCCGCATACCACCTTAAACACTAAAACCAACGCATAGTAAGAATGCCACGCGTTGCGAATCACTCTTGAACA
>CCKK01000023.1 GCA_001048675.1 Vibrio diabolicus
GAGAGAACAGCTGTTGCCGATGTCGCCCTACTTGAGTGAACAAGAGAGAACAGCTGTTGTCGAGGCAATAAATAGCTTTAAAAGTTAGTTTATTCTGAGCTTATATAAAGAAGACGTGAACACGTCTTCTTTTTCTTTTATTGAAAGAATAGAAAATTGAACTTAATAAAAACATCATTCTTAACTCTAATAGCTACTGCAATACGACTAATTTCTGGCTTAGTTATTAATAAAGCTATATCTGTGTTTATCGGCCCTTCTGGTTTGGCATTAATAGGGCAATTTCAGAATTCACTTACTGTTGTACAAACAATAGCTAAGGGTGGTATAAATACAGGCGTAACGAAGTATACTGCAGAATACAAAGAAGAGAAAGATAGAAAAGTACTCTGGAGTACCGCTTTTTCGATAACACTATTATCGAGTGTGACGGTTAGCTTTTTCTTGTTTATATTTTCTGAAAAATTATCGGAGTATATATTTTCAACCAAAAATTATTCCTATGTTATAAGTGTTTTAGCATTTACATTAATTCTATTTACAATCAATCAACTGTTCCTTTCGATACTAAATGGCAAGAAGGAAATAAAGAAATACATATCTATAAATATTAGCCAAAGTCTATATGGGTTATTTTCTACAACTTTGCTAATTTACTTTTTTGTCTCTTGATGGAGCACTTTTAGCGTTAGTTACCAATCAGTCAATTGTGTTTGTGATAATGATTTCCAAATACAACAAGGCTAGTTTGATAAATAGAGACATATGTAGGCTAAACTTCAGTAAGTTGTATACTAATAAACTGCTGAAATATTCTCTAATGACATTAGTTACTGCTTTCACCATTCCGGTTTCATCATTAATTATTCGGAATTATATTGGAGATAACTTATCTTGGGATGATGCTGGGTACTGGCAAGCAATAACATATATATCGACCATGTATTTGATGGTCATTACAACTGCATTGAGTACCTACTACCTTCCAAGATTGTCTGAACTAAATTCTACAAGAGAACTTAAATTAGAATTAACTCAAGGTTATAAAATTATTATTCCGTTAGTCATATGCCTGTCAGTAATCATTTTTATATTAAAAGATTTTATTGTTTGGTTATTATTTTCTGAAGAATTTAAACCAATGCTAGTTCTGTTTAAATGGCAACTTGTTGGTGATGTGTTAAAAATAGCATCTTGGCTGTTATCATACCTACTTGTAGCAAAAGCTATGATGAAGCACTATATAATAAGTGAGATTATTTTTTGCCTTGTCACTTACAGTGTTATCAATGATTTTTGTAGAAAAGTTCGGTCTTGTTGGTGTTACATATGCTTATGCAATAAACTATGTTATATATTACTTTATGATGTTGATCATAGTTAAAACAACCATTTTTTCTAAAAGATAAATTTAAATTTATAACGTGGCAGGTTTATGAAAATACTAATCTGGGGTGAGTACAGTGGATTCGGGCGCTCTTTGAAAAAAGGATTTAGAGAAATTGGTTTAGATTGTGATGTTTTTAGTCCAACAGGCGATAACTGGAAAGATATTTCAGTAGATATATCATTGAAGAAGAAAAATAAAATTGGAAAGATATTTGAACTATTAAGACTAATCCCGACTTTCTTAAAGTATGACCGAATAATGTATATGAACCCAAGCTTTTTGGGTTTTGCAAATGCTGGGCCTTTTTTTATATTGATATTCTTTCTATTTAGGAAAAAACATATTTATTAGCATGTGGAGCAGACAGGGCTTATATAAAAGCTGGTGAGAAGGGAATTTTAAAAAGGTGGGTTTATACTGGGGTATCGTATCCAAGACCTAACTTTTATTCTACTTGGAAAGATAAGCTAGCACATCATCTGTGCGCGATGAGCGTTAAGAAAATTGTTCCAGTAATGTATGATTATGAACTTGCTTGGAAAAGCACATATTATGCGAGAAAGTTAACTAAAGTCATACCTCTCGCATGTGAAGTTCCTGAAGTTCGTATTAATCCAAAGGTTACAGATTATAATCGTATTGTAATATTGCATGGGCGCACTCGGCCTGAAATCAAAGGTAGCGATAAAATTCTAAAAGCGCTACAAAAAGTGCAAGACACTTATAATAATGTGGAAATAATTTCACCATATCAACTACCTCAAAAGGAGTATCTAGATTTAATGTTAAATGTAGATATTGCTGTAGACCAGTGCAAATCAAATTCATATGGAATGAATGGTGTCTACTCTATGCTAAGAGGTCATATATTAGTTTCCTCATTTGACGAAAAGGCAAGGGATAAAATTACAAATGGTGAAGAAGCACCTGTTTATGACATAGTTGAAGACGAGGATGTTATTTTTGATGTTGTTTCTGCGCTCATCAAAAGAACAGATCTTGATGAATTAAAAGAGATGAGTATAAATTACGCTTACAATTATCATGATCCTAGTTTAATTGCAAAAAAATATGTAGAGAATGTTTTTGATGAAAGCTACTAATGGTCTAGTATCAGTAATTGTTCCTTATTACAATGACTCTAAATTTATTGCAGAGTGCTTAAGTAGTATTACAAGTCAGAGTATACCACCAAAGGAAATAATTGTTATTGATGATTGTTCCGATGATAGTGAAAAGTTAAACGCAATTGTTGAAGAAATTGCGTTATCCTCTAGCGTGAGTATTAGAGTTTTTCGTAACAAAAATAATATGAATGGTGCCTATAGTCGAAATAAGGGAATGCAAAAAGCTGAGGGTGATTTTATCGCGCTGATTGATGGAGATGATTATTGGAAGAAAAATCACATAGAAGAGAACTTGACATTTTTAACAGAAGCTAAGTGTGATTTTGTATATTCTAATGTGCTTTATAAATACGAATCGAAATTTATAGAAAGAAAAGTTGTTGACGCTAATGGGCTGACTAATAAATTTGACGCGTTACTCATCTCTCCCCCTCAAACAGGATCATTCTTCTTTAGAAAAAAACTAATCAGATAAAGTTAAATTTGATGAGAGATTAAAAAGACATCAGGATTACCAATTTTTTTGTGATGTCCTTTCAAGTCAATTCATTGCTTTATACAATAATAAAACAACATCTGTTTATCGTGTTCCAGTAAAAGTAGTAAACGGAAGAAAGAAAGTTGATTATGAATCAATATTAAATTTTTGGGAAGATAGGAAATACCTTTTCAGTTCTAATAGATTATCTAAGTTTATAACCAAAACAACAAAGTTTATTATAATTGATGATTATGATTTCTTCAGTAGTAACTTCAACAAGTTTACTTTGACAAAGAAATTACAAGATAGTAAAAGATTAAGATTTCTTATTGGTACTAAATTATATAGGAAGAAAGCTCTTTTTGTCATATTGTATATGTTGGCGCTTGAGTCTTCAGAAATAAAAGATAAGATAATTAACTACTTAAAGAAAACTGTATAATGCTCTGGATTGTAATTTTTATATTCATATTGGTTATGCTTGCCTTTAAATATGCTAATACCAAGCTAGTTGGTAAAGGTGCTCACCCAATAGGTTTCGTTTTCATAATTCAAATTTTTGTTTTCTCTTTACCTGGCGTCTTACTCATATCATTTTTTGATTTTTCTTCTTATCGGTATCGAGGTATTGACGACTTTGTTCTAGAGCGCATTGGTTTTTGGTATCTTTATTCAATAGCAGTGATATTTCTTGTAAATATAGCGCTAGTCTATATATCGCCCCCCAGGAACTATCAAAAAGCTGTATTGTTAGATTATGATGAAGTAAAAGCGAAACAAAAGTGTAATATATTACTTTTACTATCAGCACTTACAGTGTTTTATTACCTTTTTGTACTACCAGAAAGCCCTTTATTGCTTGCTCTCAAGGGTAAGGTTGCTGAAGCGTATTTACTGAGGGTTGAATATCAAAATAACTTTGGTAAGTATAACCCTAAATATATAACGCCAGTTATAAATTTTCTGATGACATTTCAGTTCTTTTACATATTCTATTGTTTTTTAAAGCATAAAGTCGTGGGTAAAAAGACGCTTGTTATATCGTTTGTTTTTTCTGCAGTATTTCTGTCCCTAAATATAATTAAAAGTAAAGTGCTTTTTTTAATCCTTATTGCAGCGTTTATGTATCTAGCTTTCACAGGGAGATATAAGAACTTTCTATATCTAATTTTATTTTTTACTGTAGTTCTTGTGTTGTCATATGTATTCACAATGGAGTCTGATATTGATGGGCTGTTTAGTATTATATACGAACGTGTTTTTATAGCCCAAAATCAAGGGTTCTACCATATGATAAATTCAATTGAACCGAGCTCAAAATATCAATGGGAAGGAATGTTTTTTATTAATAGGTTCGGTATTTACCCTGAGCACGCGGATGTTGATGTTCTTCCTTATATATATAACAACTATACAAATATAGTCAATTCGAATTCTTATTTCTTAGGCCAAGCTTGGTCAATGTTTGGAACGGTTGGATTGATTATCTCACCTTTTTGTGTTGGTTTTTTTATATACACTATTGTTAAGGTAATAGATAAAATAATTGGCTATGCTCCAGGTTTTGGTATTGCATATTTGTTTACTTTTCTTCCTACATTAAGAATAAATCAAAAATTTTCAGATTTTTTATTTGGTCGGGAGTTTATTATTAGTCTTGTTTGTTTTGCCATTTTAACATGTTTGGTTTCTATTTTATCAAGAATAACTTATAAAGATAAATAATTAAGATGAAAAAAGTTTTATGTTATGCACCTGTATCATCAGGTCATCTTCAAAAGTGGATCTCGAAGTTTGATAATGAATTTGAGATAGTTGTTATTACACTACACAACGAAAAGGCCTCATTTTCTAGAAATGAAGCGATACGAGTAGTTTCTTTGCCTAGGTTTATTAATAATCGTTTAGACTTTTTTTTAAATCTCCCATTATTACAATGGATCTTTTTAAAGGAAAAGCCAGACTTAATATATGCAAGCTACTTCTCATCTTACGGTCTCGGCTCTGCATTTTTATTTTCTAGATGTAAGAAAATACTATCGGTATGGGGAACTGATGTTAACTCTATTCCAACGCGCCCTAATTGGTTTAAAAAGCTTGCCCGATTAGCATTAAAAAGGTTCTCTTGGATTAATGCGCCAGCAGAGCATATCAAAGATAAACTAATTCAACTAGGAGCAGAACCTAATAATGTTGATGTCTTTCAGTATGGGGTATTGACCGAAAAATATAAGCTAGATTTTCAGAGCAAATTTAGGGAAGGCGAAGAGCTTAGATTTCTCTCTATAAGAAATTGGGACGAACTGTATAATATAGACCTAATCATCAAAGCATACTCAGTATATTCCCTGCAAACTAACAAAGCTTCCACTTTGACCATAATCGGTCGAGGTAGACCAATTGAAGAGTTAGAATCTATAGTATCTCAATTAAACTTTGGTAATGGACGTGTTGATATCGTAGGCTATGTTGATGAGCCATCATTGTTGGAACTTTTCAGTAGTCATCAGTTTGTTATTAGTATTCCTGTTATGGATGGTTGCCCATTATCATTGTTGGAATCAATGTGTGCAGGCTTAATTCCTATAGTATCTGATTTGGACGCAAATAGAGAATGGCTAGATGACGATCATGCAATATTTGTTGATACAAGTAATATAGATAGCGTTATTGATGGTTTCTCTAAATGTTCGCTCAAATTTGAAGAACAAAGTGAAATATTAGAACATAACCGAAACTTAGTACTTACGAATGGCTGTAGAGAAGTAAATACAAAGAAACTAAAAGATTCCTTTTATAGGTTTACATCGGAATGAAGTATAGATCAGATATCCAAATATTACGTGGTATAGCTGTAGCTCTGGTTGTTCTTTACCATTTAAATATTTCTACCATTAAAAGCGGCTTTCTTGGCGTTGATATGTTCTTTGTTATTAGTGGATTCCTGATGGGAGTTCTGTATCAAGGCAAGGATACGGTTGGTTTTTTTTCAGAGAAGAGCTAAAAGATTACTACCTGCGTATGGAGTCACTCTCATTGCGACAGTGTTTGCTTCATGTATATTAGTGTTGCCTTCTGAACTGGATGGCATATTAACTCAGGCTACTGCATCATTACTTTTAGTTCCTAATATTTATTTTTGGACACAAAATTCCTATTTTGCTGCTGAAAACTTTAATCCCTTGCTTCACTTTTGGTCTTTGGGAGTAGAGATTCAGTACTACTTGGTTTTTCCAATCCTTGTTTATGTCTTTTCTCGATGTAAGCCAGCAAAAGTAATTATAATTATATTATCAATGATTGCTTGCTTTGCTCTTGTAAAGATATCTACCAAGTCAGCATTCTTTATTATGCCATTTAGGGTATGGGAGTTTTTGATTGGTTATGTTGCAGCAGTTTCATTCACAACAAACGGTCAAGTAAATAAGAGTAACGCTACGCTATCTATAATAGCAATTTGTCTATTACTCGCTTCAATACTTTTCCCAGTCTCAGGTGGAGAAAAAAGCATTTTATGGGGACACCCAGGATTAGGTGCTTTGTTTGTATGTATACTTACATTCATAATCATAGTTAATGGTATTCCCAAATATTTAGTTGAAAGCAAAATAGGGAAAATTTTGATTTGGCTGGGAGACCGCTCTTATTCAATTTATTTAGTTCATTTCCCCTTAATCTTGTTGTATACATACACTCCATTTGAGGTCAATGCAAATTTCTCTCTTTCCTATTTAGAAATATTCACATTATTGGCCGCGACTCTTCTTCTATCAGTGTTGCAGTATGAATTGATAGAAAAACAAAAGATGTTTAAAGCTTCAAGAAAAACAGCAATTATCCTTTATACTTCTGTCGCTTTGAGTATCGTGATTGGTAGTCAAGTTCCAAGCTTAATGTCTATTAATGAAGAGGCTAAGGTTTTCTTTGCACTAAAGGACCGAAGTAACTATCGCTGTGGGACGTTGAACCGATTAACTTCACCGACAAGCCCTGTTTGTGAACTAACAGAGCTTGATGAGAAAGATAAAATAGAGAATGTTCTATTGGTTGGTAATAGTCATGCAGATGCAATTAAGAAAGAGTTTACAGAAGTTGCAACAAGTCAGAATAATAGAGTTTACTTTATGGTTTCTAACCGTCCTTTAATGGCTCGATCTGACATAGATGTAAGCAGTGTAATGAACATAGTTGAAGAGTACAACATCAATAAAATAGTTCTCCATTATAAGTTTCATGATATAAAAGTAGAAACTATTGAAGAGTTACTAACAAAGACGAAACAAGAAAATATTAAAGTTGCACTTATTGAACCTGTACCTATATGGGATGAAAGCATCCCTAAGGCAGTTTATTATAATCATGAACTTTCACAAAGTATTGATGATTATAACCAAGTTCATAAAGACTACTTAAAGGCTTTATCTTTGTTAACCGATGATTATTTTAAACTATTCCCAGTCAGTGGTTTTTTCTGTGATGAAGAATGTAGCTTTAAAGATGAATATGGCAACCTTTTGTACTTTGATAGCAATCACTTGACTTTAAGTGGAGCAAAAAAGTTAAAAAGAGTTATAGAGAATACATTGCATTGGTGATACGTATAATTCAATATCTTAGGCTCGGTTTATAACCCTGTTTGTTAGAAAAAATTAAGGCTATGAGATGAGTTTGTTAGTTTCGGTAATAATGCCAACATATAATTCAACAGGTACTGTAGTAGAAAGCATTCAAAGTGTACTATCCCAAACGTATAAAAATTGGGAACTTATAATCGTAGATGACAGATCTACCGATAATACTTGGCAAGTCATTCAAACATATGCTGATAAATACGACAACATTCGTGTATTTCAGAATACAGAAAACCTAGGTGCGGGAGCGAGCCGAAATTTTGCGATAAAAAAAGCAAAAGGTCGCTTTATTGCATTTTTAGATTCTGATGACTTATGGATGGAAAACAAACTAGCAGAGCAGATCCCATTCATGCTTGAGAATAACTATCCACTCACATACACCCACTATAGCCGTTTTAACAATGAAGAAGAGCTAAGTGTTGTAACTGCACCCGAATATACAACGTATAAAAAACTTATGTATAGTAACGTTATCGGATGCCTAACTGCAGTTTATGACACACAGGCACTAGGTAAGCGCTATATGCCTCTTATTCGTAAACGTCAGGATATGGGATTGTGGTTAGATATACTGAAAGATACTCCCAAAGCATACTGTCTACCTAAGCCATTAGCAAAGTATCGTATGGATAGTGGTATGACAGCTAACAAATTTAGCGTTTTGTCATACCAATGGAAGTTCTATAGAGACGTAGTAGGTTTGAGTTTGCCAAGAAGTCTATTTACATTTTCTGTCTATGCCGTTAAAGGTACGATGAAACACCGAACTAAGCGCAAGTCTTAGTCTCGCTAATCTCCGTAGAACCTAGTAACACAAAATACGCATACAAAAAGAGCAGCTACCGTAAGGCGCTGCTCTTTTTTATACCTGTGATACGTTCAATTAAATTCGCCGTTTTCTAGCGACCCATCCCAAACAACACTGTTTTAACCGTAAGGAAAAGAATCTTCACTTCCATCATCCAGTTTTGATGTTTGATGTAGTAAATATCGTATTTATGCTTCCAAATGGCATCTTCTACTGATGCACCATAAGGGTATTTTACTTGGGCTAGGCCAGTTACCCCAGGTTTCACTGCGTGACGAAAGCGGTAGTAAGGAATGGCTTTTTCCAATTCAGAGATGAACACCTCGCGTTCTGGGCGTGGGCCAACCATCGACATCTCTCCCTTTAGTACATTGATTAACTGAGGGAGTTCATCTATGCGAGTTTTACGAATAAAACAGCCGACTTTCGTTACGCGAGCGTCGTTCTTGGTCGCCCATTGGGCACCGTTCTTTTCTGCATCGTTTCGCATCGAGCGAAACTTGATCACTTCAAACTCTTCATTATATTGGCCTGTGCGACGCTGCTTAAAGAATACCGGGCCTGGTGACTCAAGCTTAATGAGCAGTGCCGTAATAAGCCCTACTGGGATAGCAACCCATGACAGCATAAAAACAAACAAGAGATCGATGAAGCGCTTTTGCCAGCTGTTCTTACGATTAGAGAGGATAGAAAAAGCTTTTTGGTGTAAGAAGTAGCCGCTATGCAAGAGCTCAGTTTCAGTGTAGCCAAGTGAACGATCAAAGTAGCTAACTAGAGGCTCAACCCAAGCACCTAGTTCTGTCGCAGCTACAAGAAACGCTTGCTGCTCAGGGTTTAGATGTGAGCTTTTGAAGTGGCAAAGCGTTTTACTCTTGAAATCCCTAAGGGCATAGTTATTAACTTGTGCGTTAATCTCAGGGTGTCTCTTAAGTACTTGAGCAATCTTTGCTTCGTCTTCTTTTGGACAGTAGATATAAAGGCAAGCGTCTGTTTCACTTGCGGATAACTCGTCCAATGCTGATGTTATGCTGATAGAATTATTTTTAGTTAATTCAGAAGCTTCTCGTTCTTGAAGCGTGTCGCTCATACTGTCTGTCATAGGAATGGAATAAGTTGTTTTCGACTAGCCAATTGCTTACAAGTCGGCGATTATAATTTAATTCGTATAGAAATTATATCCCTTAATCCAGAACATGCTTGTAACTTTGTTAATTTTCTTGAACCTGAGTCCTTACTTATGGCTTGTTTTTGAATCTTGACGTAACTATATCAATGAATTCGACAAACTATGTTTGCGATATATTATGTTGGCTCGAAATTAAATGATTATCTAATTCACTATATTACGCAGTTATATCCGAGGTTGATTAGTTTTTGATAAAGCGCTTTTTTCGAATCTCCCTCACCATGTATAAGGTGAACCTCTTTAGGAGGAGTAGGAATGGCAGTTACAAATTGTATTAAGTCATTCATATCGGCATGCGCAGAGTAGCCTGACATCGTATGAACTTGAGCTTTCACTTTCACGCGCTTACCTTCAATCAATACACTTTCTTCTCCATCCTGGATACGCCGACCTAAAGTCCCTTCCGCTTGATAGCCAGCAAATAGAACATCATTTCTTTCATCAGGCAGTAAAGCTTCCAAATAATTGACGACACGGCCACCTTCACACATTCCGGAGGCTGCAACCACGATAGCGGCTTCTGATGTACTTGCGAGACGGTTAACGAGCTGTAAATGGTCTGCGTGGCTTTCGATCGTAATGCATTGGTCAAACGCGAGCGGGTGTCGATGATGATCGAGTCGCTCTTTCGCTTCAGATCCCCAAAGTTTTTTAAATTGGCGATAGGTATTGGTCACCTTTTTAGCCAAAGGAGAGTCGAGAATAATAGGCAGTGAATCTTGCAAAGCGTGCTCATGCATAAGCTGCTCTATATCAAAGAGTAACTCTTGGGTTCTCCCGACACTAAAAGCTGGTATCACAATTACGCCACCATCCCTAAGTGCGTGCTCAATAATAGAAAGTAATCGCCTGCTGCGAGACTCTACATCCTCGTGAGTTTTATTGCCGTAAGTCGACTCGATAAACAGGTAGTCAGCTTTTTCCGGTGATAAGGGATCCGGTAGGAGAGGTGTGTTGCGAGGTCCCAAATCCCCGGAGAAAACAACAACCTCTTGGTTTGATAAATGAAATTCAACATATGCTGAGCCTAAAATGTGCCCAGCAGGTTGAAAGCGAAGAGAAGTACTCTCTTCTATTTCTACCCACACTGAGTAAGGACAAGGACGAATAAGTGCTCGAATAAAATCGAGCACTTTCTCTCTTTGATGACGTCGCATACCCAATTGGAGCTTTAAACCATCTTCTAACATAAGCGGCACGAGCTCAGCGGTGGCTTCCGTACAGTAGATAGGGCCCTTATAGCCAGCTGCTAATAGCCAAGGCAGCCTACCAATATGATCGATATGAGAATGGGTCAGCACTACCGCTTTGAGATGAGCGATAGAAAAATCGATACCACAACTCTGCTGCTGAGCATTGTCTTGGCCTTGTAGCAAACCACAGTCGATCAGCACACTTCCATTTTGTAACACGAGCTCGTGACAAGAGCCAGTAACCGTATTTTTCCCACCGTGGTGCAGTACTTTCATAACAAAACGACGCTTTTATCTTTGCTAGCTTACGCTTGTGAGTATCTATTTTACACATAGTCAAACCTCACTACTTGGCAGCGATTCGGTAAATCGCTCAGTAGGTAGGTAGGGTAAGCAGGCAGATAGTGAATAAGTGAGCGTATTGTAGGCAAGCAAAATAGGAGAAAGAAAATGGCAAAACTGAAAGTTTAGAGAGACTTAGATATTCGTCATAAATTTGACTACGTTTCATTGCAACCGCTTGTGATGCAATTCATATTATTGCAACTATTTTCACTTAAGCTTTTGGAATCAGCGTCACTGGCTGTTTAGTCCTCGTTGGGTAAATGGGTGTCTGATAATTATAATTTTATAAAACACGCCACATTTATGACGGTATAAGTGTCAGAAAAAAGACATTTTTTTGTAAGCTTTTTACACGTTCTACTTTTAGTTGCAACGTGTTTACTATACAATTCGTCTCCTGTTTGGAAATGCAACCGTTCACATTACGTGCAAAAACTTGCTTCTAGGAGCCAGACCTAGGGGCGGTAGCGTGCCCAAATCACCGTTGAAGCCTCCTTCCTAATAAAAGAAAGAGGTCAAACTAAAGAATTTTCAATAATAATAAGCACCTAAGTGCATTTCTGGCAAGATTGATTTATAAAAAACGAGAACTATTACAAATTTATGTAATTCCCTTTTGTCAGAGGGATGCTCAAAGCTAACAAAGTGGCGAGCAAATGTTGGTTAGGCATAGGTTACAATTTAAATCTCCATTTCTCATACCTATCAAAACCAAGCACTAAGTGTGTAGAAGTAGTTAACTGTCGGCTCAAACCGTTAGTTAGCATATACAAGCTTTGTATTTGGCCTGCCTATAAAAAGCTGTGAAACCGTGACCGTCATGAGCGAGTATCGGGGTGATTCAGTTACTTACATATTCAATATTAAAAATTAGCGTTTGCTGTGCGTTACAACCCATGTTGTCTAATGTGGTTTTGTCACGCCAAAAAATCACCTGCTTGTTCTTAGGTTCGGCTTATTCAGATATGAGCGAAAAAGAATCAGCAGTATCGGACCTGTGATGCAATGGAATCCGTAAAGGGAATCAGTCGGATGCGTTATAGATTTACCTCAAACTTATTTAATAACACAGTTGGCTATCATGAATAATGCATATTTATTTGTATTTATTTTGTCGTTCGTTCTACTTTTTGTTATGCGCAAGATCGCTAAGCGCGTAGGTCTAGTAGATAAACCCAATGCAAGAAAGCTTCACCAAGGTGTGGTGCCACTTGTAGGAGGGATCTCCATTTTCTCTACTATACTGGTGGGGTTCCTTCTATTCTTACCAATGAATGACAACCTATCACTCTACTTATCTTGTTCGGCTGTACTCATCGTGCTCGGTGCATTAGATGACTACTACGATGTAAGTTTCAAAATTCGCCTTATTATCCAAGCAGGAATATCCCTTGCGATGATTTACATCGGGGGCCACAGCTTACACGATTTAGGCTACTTAATGGGAAGCGAAACCATTGCCCTGAATGAAGTTGTTGGTGCAGTGATCACCGTTATTGCGGTAATAGGCGCAATTAACGCATTTAATATGGTTGATGGCATAGACGGCTTGCTGGGTGGGTTAGCCTCGGTAACCTTTACAGCATTAGGTATTGTGTTTGCATACAACGGAAACGAATATTTAGCCACGATCTGCTTAATGATCGTGACTGCGATGCTTCCTTATATCTTCCTGAACTTAGGTTTCCCACTAGGTCGTCGCTTTAAGATCTTCATGGGTGATGCAGGCAGTATGTTCATCGGCTTTACCGTGGTCTGGATGCTAATTCGTGGCACGCAAGAACCAGGAGCTGTAGCTTTCAAGCCAGTCACAGCACTGTGGTTGATAGCTTTACCGTTGATGGACATGGCAACCATTATGATCCGTCGTATTCGTAAAGGTCAGTCACCATTCCAACCAGACAGAGAACATCTACACCATATTTGTCAGCGCTTAGGGTTGTCCTCTCACTCCACCTTAATCATTATCTGCTCCATGTCCGCGATATGTGCATTCTTTGGTGTATGGGCGGATTCGAGTGGTATCCACGAATCCGTTATGTTCTTTTTGTTTGTAGCTTTATTTTTAGTTTACTTTACCTTAATTACGCATGCTTGGCGTATTACTTCTTGGGTAAAATCCAATCTATATAAAACAAGTTCTCTTGTCAGGGGAGCTGATCATGCAACAGGGAATAAATTCGGAAGTAAGAATAGCTAAAATGAAATCCAGCTCTCCTTTTTATAATACAATGATACTATTTTTAGAAAAAATAGTATCTATGGTACTTGTACTTGGCACAACCATTATCCTAGCTAGGATGTTGGGTCCTTATGAATATGGTCTAATTAATTACCTCATTTCAGTTGTTACGATATTGATTCCATTTGGTGCCCTAGGACTAAATAGTGTAATCACTAATGAAATAATTGAAAGATCTAAAATGGAGGAAAAGATTCTTGGTACAAGCCTTGTGTTAAGATTTTTCGGCGTGTGCATAATATCTATCTGTACATATTTACTTTCGGCTCTTATGTTAACAGCTTATGAACAAAATCTTTTAACAGTTCTTGTTTTTGGTAATTTATTCACATGCTTGTATGTTTTTGACTTCTGGATACAAGCTAAAATGATGAATAAGTACTCTTCAATACTAAGATTTGGGACTATTTTATTTGGTAGCTTAGCAAAAATAATCTGTGTTTTCTTGGGGATGAATATAGAACACCTCATATATATATATGCTATTGAAGTGGCAATTATTGGGATAGGTTTTTATATAGTATATAGCATTAACAGTAATAAAATTAAAAATTTGTCTTTTTCTCTATCTGAAGCTAAATCACTCTTAACTCGTTCACTATGGTTGATGCTATCTGGTGTAGCAGCTGTGATTTATTTAAAAATAGATCAAGTTATGTTAGGTGAAATGTCTGGAAAATATGAAGTTGGAATTTATTCGGTAGCAACAAAGCTATCGGAAGTTTGGTATTTTTTTCCTTGTGGCATTTGTTACGTCAATTTTTCCAAAGTTAATATCAAAGAAGAAAAGTGGAGAAGGTTATTTGAATGCTTTACAGTTTTCATCTAATATATTATTTTTGTCATCAGTTACGTTATCGATAATCATTACTTTTCTATCGGATGATATAATATCCATTCTTTATGGAGTAGAATATTTAGAGTCATCGAACATATTAAAAATTCATATTTGGGCTAGTTTGTTTGTCTTTATGCAAGCACTACTTCAGAAATGGCTGATAATGGAGAAGTATTATAATATATCTCTTCTTTCTCAACTTTCTGGCGCTATCGTAAATATAATATTAAATTATATTTTATACCAAAATATGGTGCAATAGGATCTGCTTGGGCTACTTTGTTTAGTTATATGTTTTGCTCTTTTATAGTTATAGGTTGTTTTGGAAGAACTAGGGTAATATTTAAATGTTTTGTTAAATCATTTGCTTTTCCATTTTTATTGCTAATTAAAAAAGAAAAGCTACAATATCATTTTTTATTTGAAAAATAGAAATAATGAATAATTTAAAAAAAAATAATTTTGTCAGTTTCACAGCATTTATATCATCGTTGGTATTTGTTTTTTCTTTCTTTATAAGGGTCCCTGCTGAGTTTTCTTTTATAATATTCTCTCTACCTTTTGGTAAATATACATTTTATATTTCTATAATCACTCAACTTGTCCTTATATCGCTAGTCATAATTTTCTTTTTTTTCAATTATAATGTTATCAGAATAAATAAAACAATGATAATGTCTTTAATGTTGTTATTTTTGATGATATCTGTGATATTATCTCTCTATAACTACACTGGATTAATGGCAGTCGAAAGATACGCAATATTTCATTATCTTCCAATTTACCTGTCCATGATAACTTCATTTATCTTTGGTATGTTTTTCTTTAAGATATTTGAATTCAAAAAATTACTGATAACAATATGGCTTATTTCAAGCTTTCAATACTTAATTAATGTTCAAAGTGGATTTTTTAAACTGGACTTTAATTTATTACAACAGAATGGTGTTGGGTTATATTTAGCTTGGGCTGACTCATATGCCATTTTAACATTTTTAATATTATCGATGTCAAAATCTACATTGAGACCTGTTATATTTTGCCTTTCCTTGCCAGTTTTATTTCTTTTAAATAGTCGAGCGTCGTTAGCATGTTTTATACTTTCTTATCTTGCATTAGTTATATTTTGCAAAAAAAAAGCAGAGCTATTTGTTTTTCTAGTACCTGTTCTTATTGTTAGTGTATTTGTTTTGTATACTTATCAATTTGATGATATGTACTCAAGAATGCTAATGGTTAACTTGTCTAGTGATAACTCTTTAAATGATAGATCTCTTCTGTTAATTGGAGGGATTGAAGATATTCTTAGCAATCCAATTTTAGGTAATTTTGGAGGTCAGATCGAAAAAAGTGTAGATTCCGGTGGCATCAGATGGGGGGCATATATACATAATCTTCTTTCTTATTGGAGGCAGTTCTCGATCGCAGGCTTTATTCTATTCGTTTTTTGCTGTTTAGCTGTCGTAAGGTCAGTTTTTTTAGAAAAAGAATCGAATTCAAATAGCGAAAAAGCATTTATTATGATCTCTGTTTATAGTGTTCTTATGGTTATCTTCTTTAGATCTTATACATATCACTATATTTTTATTTTATTCGCCTGTGTGGGGTTTTCTAAGAATAATGATACATTTAAATTAAAGAGGTGATATGTGATTGATTTTTCTATTATAATACCTACTTATAAAGATAATAAAAGATTAAATCAATGTTTGAATTCGATTTTAAATAATGATTTTGAAGGTGTGAATATTGAGGTTGTCGTATGCGATAATGATCCTGATAAGAGTTGTTTCATTGATGAAAACAAAAATAAAAATATAAATGTTAAATTAGTTTATCAAGAAAAACCAGGGTCATATGCAGCTAGAAACAAAGCTGTTAATATAAGTATTGGAAAGTATTTAGTATTTACTGATTCAGATTGTGAACTTTCTAAACAAAGTTTAATGGAAGTTTTCGATATGATAAAGAGAGATGATAGCTGTATTTATGGTGGAGATATTCTTTTGAATGGAAAGTCCTGGATATCTAGTTATGATGTTCTTTTCGGAATACCTAATAAATATTATATAGAGAAATTAGGGTTTTCTGTTACTGCTGGTTTATGTGTGTCTAGAGATAATTTTACTAAAGTTGGTGGCTTTAATGATTGTTTAACCTCTGGAGGTGACAGAGATTTTTGTGATAGATTGCTTTTTGAAGGTGTTAAAGTCGTTTACTTACCAAAATTTATAGTGCTACACCCTGCACGAGACTCTTTTAGTGAAATATTAAGAAAGGAATCTAGATTAGCTTTTGGTGTAGTACAAAAATATCGAAATAACTTGTTAAAAAGTGCAGTTGTAATTAATGATTTCCTTCCACCTTTAGGGCTTTGGAAGGCAGGATTATACCAAAATAGAAACTTATCAAAATTAAGAAAATCCATTGCAATAGTAATGTCGATTTCAATTAAGTTTTATAGAACATTTGAGAAAATAAGATTTTTCTTTAATAAAAACATCATAGAAAACCGAGGGTGAAATGCAATTTATATCTATCGTAATGCCCACCTACAATTCATCAAAAACGATTAAGCACACTTTAGACTCAGTCATGTGTCAAACGTATAGACATTATGAGCTTATTATTGTTGATGACTTTTCTGATGACTTTGAAGAATTAAAGGCAATAGTTGATGGCTATAATGACAGTAGAATAATGCTCTATCAACAAGAACGAAATATGAATGGTGCAGCAGCAAGAAATAGAGGTGTAAGTCTTTCTTCATATGAGGCAATTTGCTTTTTAGATTCAGATGATATTTGGCACCCGGAAAAACTTGAACGACAAGTTAAGAATTTTAAAAGTAATAGTGTCGTTTTTTCAAAGACTTGTATAGCGTATAGCCATGAGTTAGACCGAAGGTATTTTGTTAAAAGTCAATTTGATGAAAATAAGAGTGTTGCAGAAAACCTTTTTGGAGAACTTAATCACAACTTGATTCTACAAACTTCAAGTCTTATGGTTTGTAAAGAAATTTATTTAAAATGTGGAGGTTTTGACGAGTCTTTATATAGGCATCAAGACTTTCAGGTAGTTTTTTCTCTTGAAGATTCTGGAGCTAAATTTATTTTCTTGGATGATGTTCTGTCTATATATGTCAAGCAGAAATCTTCTGATATAAATAAAAAAGGTTGGTCAATTGAACGTAGTGATTTTTTTCTAAAAAAGTATCATGTCTTCTTTAAACAGTCTAGTCTAGAAAACTTTATAATTGTTCAACTTCTTGGGCCAAGTATTAAAACTAAAAATATTATTGGTTGGTTTTCCTTAGTAAGAAAGTACCAGTTAAATTATCTTCTTATTATGGCTAAATCACTAAAGTATATCTTTTGCAGAGTTGCATTAAAATAATGACTGACATAATAATTGTTCAAAACTCACTAAAAACCTGTTTAAAGTTTAGAGTTGATTATATTAATAAGTTGATTAGTAAAGGGTTTAGCGTAGAAATTATCGCGCCAATGGACTGTTCTTATTCTGAACAGTATTTTTTGAATTTGGGTGTTAAGTTAAAATGCTTTCCTCAAAAAGAAGGTTTTTGGGGACTGTTAAAATATTTATTGACATTTAATGCGTATATGTTAGAGGGATTTTTAAAATGTCGAGAGTCAATATTTGTTACTCACTTTTTAGTTACTTTTGTTCAGACCTTACCTGCACAGCTCTTAATTAGAAGCAAGAAAATACTATCAATTGAAGGATTAGGCAGCTTTTTCTCTAACAAGCCAAATGCGATTAAAATTCTTAAAGCTTTGATACAACTCTCCGGTAGTCATTTAGCCTTTTGTAATAACAATGAACGTGTATTGTTGGGAAAATCGACAGACTTTATTACCGGAGGTATAGGTATTAATCTGGACAAATATAAGCCTAATAAAAGCATTATAAAAGACAACTCTAAGCTCAACGTTATTTTTGTTGGACGCTTAATAGCAGATAAAGGTGCCCGTGATGCTATTGAAGTTCTAAGACTTTCTGTTAAAGATAATATGCCTGTAAAAATGACGTTTATTGGCGAGACATATAAGAATAATCCATCCTCACTATCCGATTCTGAAATTAAAGATTACACGAATGAATTTGGTGATAAAGTTGATTTTGTTGGTTATAGTTCTGATGTGAATAAATTCTACAATTTGGCTGATGTTCTATTACTGCCATCTCAAAGAGAAGGCTTTCCTGTGTGTGTCATGGAAGCTAGCGCTATGGGAATTCCAACACTTTGTTACAATGTCCCTGGTTGCTCGGATGCAATAGAACAAGGCTCTAATGGTTTCTTGTCGCCTCTAAATGATTACCAAGATCTTTATTCAAACTTGAAAATGATATGGCATGCTAAAAAAACAGGCGAATTACGCTTGTCTTGTAGAAAGTATTCTAAGGACAATTTTGATGTTTCAAAGAAATCATCAGAGTTCATAGATTTTATATTGTCCTGAATGTTTTTATTAAAGGGATTTTAGTATGTTACGAAACTTGTTTTTTATAGTTATTCTATATTTTTCTTCTTTACATTTCTTAAATGCAAAAGGTCTTTCTTTTAGCCAAATTGAACTAGCATCGTCTAACCAATCCTTTACCGGCTTAGTCTTTACCCCTAATGCGCAAGTATTGCCTTTTGGACAGTTTTCTTTTATCTACTCCCAAGGTTTACCATGGGAAGACCAGGTAGATAGCCTCGATTCGATTAAGTTTTCTTTTGGTTTACTAGATGGCTTGGAGACTACTGGCAGAATTGTAACAGATGATTATAACTCCAATTGTTTTATAACTGGTTGCGGCGGTATTCGTGACTTATCTATCTCCTTTAAGTATCAAGTTCCTCATATTTGGAGAAATGATAGATTAAACATAGCATTGGGCGTTCAGGATTTGGGTGGTGCGGCAAATCACTTTGGTACTCAATATGCGGTAATTGACTATATGTTCGATACTTTACCTTTGCGAATTTCTGCTGGTTATGGTGAGTCAGATATCTCATTGGGAGTTACGAATGGTTTATTCGGTGGTGTTGAATATCAAATGGCTGATTTTATTCAGCTTGTCGGTGAGTTTGATGCTGTTGAGTTTAACTCATCAGTGAAAGTGCTCACGCCAGAGGAGTTTCTACCATATGATATGACTGCTTCTTTGAGTTACCAAATTTATTCTGGTCATGAATCTGATGGGTCGAGCATTTGGAATGCTGCACTCTCTGTGCCATTAATAACGGATTATTCTCGCTCTCGCGACTACGCGAAGAATAATATGACGTTAATGGATCGTTTAGTCATTGAGCAAAACAAAGCGCAACAAGCGTCAATTTCCTCTTTGTTTAGTGCGTTAAAAAGTGAAGGCTTCGTTAATGTTCAAGTGGGCGTATCAAATGACAAAGTTGTGGTGGCTTTAGAGAACCGTCGCTACAACCATAATCAAGCAGATGGATTAGGTGTCGCTCTGGGTATTGTGTCGAGTCATTTAGGTCAAAGTGCGGCGCAAGATATAGGCGCTGCATCGGATCAATTTGAACTTGTGATGCTTGCCAACCAAAAACCAGTGGTCAGCGTTTTGTCTGACGCTAACTGTTACCAAAGTTTTGTCAATGGTAGCGCAGCTTGTGATGACATTCAGTTTATCACGCGCGATTTGCCGGAAAGATTAGACATGGTTGATTGGAAAACGGAGCGAGTTAATTCAGGCACTTTAGATTCGCAGATCGTGCTTTCTCCTATGGTAAGGCATGGTTTTGCAACCGAGTACGGTGTGTATGATTACTCTTTTGCTATGTCTAGCAACTTATACACTTACCTATGGTCTGGCGCGGCAATTGATGTTCGTCATATTTTACCTTTAGCAGAAAGTGATGATTTTGAAGAGGGCGGGTATTTCGAAGACAGCGCGTACGAGAACGAGATTGATCGTGCAATGGTGCATCAGTTCTTCCGTTTACCATATGTCGATATAGCTAACCAAGTTTCCCTAGGCTTGGTTAAATCGGATTATATCGGTGCGCGTAGTGAATCAGCTTGGTTCTCTCAATCGGGCAACCATGAGTTGGGACTAGAGATGAGCTACTTCCAACATCAAGACGAAAAAGACAAAAATGGTTATGCGAACCCAGACCGCCAAACCTTTTTAACTCGTTATACATTCTCTATGCCGGAGTGGGATTGGCAGTTTAATGCAACTGCTGGAGAGTTTTGGAAGGGGGATGTCGGCGCAAAATTCACGACATCACATTGGTTTGAAGACATAGAAGTATCGGCAAGTTATCAGGTGACAAAGTTTAATGATACAGACGAAGAGCAGTTTGTCACTGTGTCAGTAAAGCTGCCATTAACGCCATGGCGTGATATGTCTCCGGGAGTTATACAAGTTCGTGGTAACGAGGCTTATGATTTCAACGTTACGACACGAGTTGGCAACGATACAAACTATTTGGCAGCAGGTCAGGGTGATGAACTCGTGATGGATAATAGTATGCTTCGCCGCTACTTTAACCGAGGCCGTTATGGTCAAGAGTACTTTGAACAGAACAAGCTTCGCATTCGCAATGCTTATTTGCGTTACTTGGGGACTCAATTGAATTAAGTTGTGTTGCTAGTTAGGCTTTTAGTTAATCACCACACTCTACCGAGAGTGTCGGTGTTTTGATATGCTAGCGTCAGTTAAATAATAGGAAATAAAAATGAAAATTGCTGTAGCAGGCACGGGCTACGTCGGTTTGTCCAATGCCATGTTATTGTCACAAAACCATGAGGTTGTGGCGGTTGATATCATCCAAGAAAAAGTGGACTTGTTGAATGACAAAAAATCTCCAATTGTTGATGCGGAAATCGAACATTTCCTTGCAAACAAAGAACTCAACTTTATCGCGACGCTAGATAAAGAGCTGGCTTACAAAGACGCAGAGTTTGTTGTTATTGCCACACCAACGGATTATGACCCTCAAACGAACTACTTTAATACTTCTTCAGTTGAAGCAGTGATTAAAGATGTGATGGCAATTAATCCAGATGCAGTTATGGTGATTAAGTCGACTGTACCTGTGGGTTATACTGCGCGCATTAAAGAGGAGCTCGGTTGTCAGAATGTTATGTTCTCTCCAGAGTTTCTTCGTGAAGGTAAAGCACTTTACGATAACCTCCACCCGTCTCGCATTATCGTTGGTGAGCGTAGCGAACGTGCAGAGAAGTTTGCTAACCTTTTAGTTGAAGGCGCGGTAAAAGAAGACATCTCGGTTCTGTTTACTGACTCTACAGAAGCAGAAGCAGTTAAGTTGTTCTCAAACACATATCTTGCGATGCGCGTAGCCTATTTTAATGAGCTAGATTCGTATGCTGAAGCACACAATCTTGATGCTCGCCAAATTATTGAAGGTGTAGGCTTAGATCCTCGTATTGGCAATCACTACAACAATCCGTCATTCGGTTATGGTGGTTACTGCTTACCGAAAGATACAAAGCAATTGTTAGCAAACTACCAAGAAGTTCCTAATAACATTATTGGTGCAATCGTTGATGCGAACCGCACTCGTAAAGATTTTGTCGCAGAATCTATTCTCAAGCGAGAACCAAAAGTCGTGGGTATTTACCGCTTAATTATGAAAGCTGGTTCAGATAACTTCCGCGCTTCGTCTATTCAAGGCATTATGAAGCGCATTAAGGCAAAAGGCATCGAAGTCGTGGTGTATGAGCCAGTACTTAAGGAAGATGAGTTCTTCCACTCTGCTGTTATCCGCGATATTGAAGAGTTCAAACAGATGTCTGATGTTATTGTTTCTAACCGCATGGTTGAGGAACTTGCTGATGTTGCTGATAAAGTCTACACCCGTGATCTGTTTGGTAGCGATTAATTCGTATTTATATTCAAAATAATATAACAGGCTCCCTCAGAGGAGCCTTTTTTTAGTTGGTAATGGTTATGATTAAAAAATGTTTATTCCCTGCGGCGGGTTACGGTACACGTTTCCTTCCTGCGACTAAGTCGATGCCGAAAGAAATGATGCCAGTGGTAAACAAGCCATTGATTGAATACGGTGTTGAAGAGGCGATTGAAGCCGGTATGGACGGTATGTGCATCGTCACTGGTCGTGGTAAGCACTCGTTAATGGATCACTTTGATAAAAACTACGAGCTAGAGCATCAAATTAGCGGTACAAGTAAAGAAGCGCTGCTTGATGATATTCGTTCTTTGATTGATTCTGCGAGTTACACTTACATCCGTCAGCGTGAAATGAAAGGCTTAGGTCACGCTATTCTTACGGGACGTGAATTGGTCGGTGATGAACCGTTTGCTGTAGTGCTTGCGGATGACCTTTGTGTAAATGAGGACAAAGGCGTTCTAGCTCAAATGGTTGAGCTGTACAAACAGTTCCGCTGTTCAATCGTTGCGGTACAAGAAGTGCCGGAATCAGAAACGCATAAATACGGTGTGATTGCTGGCGAGATGATCAAAGATGATATCTTCCGCATTGATAACATGGTTGAAAAGCCAGAACCAGGCACTGCACCTAGCAATCTAGCGATTATTGGTCGCTACATTCTGACACCTGATATCTTTGAACTGATTGAAAATACAGAGCCGGGCAAAGGTGGCGAGATTCAAATCACCGATGCGCTGATGCAACAAGCTCAATCTGGTTGTGTTTTGGCATACAAATTTAAAGGTCAGCGCTTTGATTGCGGTAGTGTAGAAGGCTATATTGAAGCAACAAATTACTGCTACGAGAACCTTTATAAGAAGGATTCCAGTGCGGAGCTCGCGAAAAAACCAACCGTGAAAATTGCCGAGCCAGCGTAAGTCGGAACGTTCTATCGGTGTACTCCGAGTGGATAACACGCAAACAAAAAGGGATGCATGATGCATCCCTTTGTTATTTCTACTCTCAGTAAAAACGAGATTAAGCTTTTGCTTTAGCCGCTGCTTTTGCGATTGCTGCGAAGCTTTTCGCGTCTAGTGAAGCACCGCCAACTAGAGCGCCGTCGATGTCTGGTTGTGAGAAGTAAGCTTCAGCGTTTTCTGGCTTAACAGAGCCGCCGTATTGGATGATTACTTGTGCTGCAACTGCTTCGTCTTTCGCAGCGATAAGTGCGCGGATAGAAGCGTGGATGCGCTGTGCATCTTCAGCGGTTGCTGCTTTACCAGTACCGATAGCCCAGATTGGTTCGTAAGCGATGATTGCGCCGTTTAGAGCTTCAACACCGTAAGTGTCGATAACTGCGTTGATTTGACGTGCACATACAGCTTCAGTTTCGCCAGCTTCGTTTTGCGCTTCAGATTCACCGATACAGAAAACAGGAGTTAGGCCGTTTTCTTTTAGGAAGTTGAATTTCTTCGCGATGAACTCGTCAGATTCGTTGTGGTATTCACGACGCTCTGAGTGACCGATGATGATGTGAGTAGCACCGAAATCTTTCAGCATTTCTGGAGACATATCGCCAGTGAACGCACCGCTGTTGTTTAGGTCAGTGTTTTGAGCACCTAGGATGATCTTGTTACCGCCTTCAGCGATTACTCGCTCTGCTAGGTCGATGTAAAGTGCTGGTGGAGCGACTGCTACGTCAACACCTTCAACGCCTTCAAGCTCAGCGTTAAGACCAGTTAGCAGCTCAGTTACCATTGCTTTGCTGCCGTTTAGTTTCCAGTTACCCATCACTACAGGACGACGCATAGGAATATCTCCCTTATCTTTAATGTAAATAGTCAATTAATAGTAAAAAATCTACGTAGGAATATAACAGAATAATGTGAACAGATCATGATTGGCGTCATGTCTTGTCCGGCTTTCTTTACTGATTCGACCAAGCAGCGATCCTGTTATTTTTGTCAAAAGCAATCGATTGGTGATCACGTAGACAGAATGATAGTTCATTCCTCGGAAATTGATGCTGAGATTGGTATTACTACGCGCTGGAATTAATTGTTGTAGAAAGGAATCAAAATGCCAAATCTCGTTTTAGAGTATTCAAACTCGGTTGAAGAACGTGTCAATGTTCAGGGGTTGCTGGAGGATTTACATAAAACGGCGTTAGAGAGTGGTCTTTTTGAGCTCGCGTCAGTGAAATCTAGAACGCTCCGGTGCCACAATTGGTTAATTGGAGATGAGGGCGATAGCCTCGACTTTATCCATATAAACTTTGATTTGCTATCTGGCCGTTCCCAAGAGCAGAAGAGAGAACTGTCACGAGCCTTGATGGCGACTCTTCAAGAGCAAGCCAGTCACGTGCACAGCTTAACGGTCAATATCCGAGACATGGACGTAGACAGTTTCCAAAAGATAGTGAATTAGGTTGAACCGAGTTTCTTGAGAGCAGTGAGCAGGGCTACGCACCGTGAGATGCAAGGGAGCTGAAAGCTAATAGGCCTTATCGAGAGTTTATCGTTGCTTGAGCTTACTCTCGCTCTGCTTGTTATAACGGCGTTGTTGGCGCTTAAACTGCAGGTGTACTTTCCAAACCATATCGACTCGGCTAATCTATAACCTTTCTATTTTGGGGTAAAATTTGATGTCGACTAAAGAGTTACTGTTTTCTTTTCAAGGACGTATAAACCGTAAAACCTACTGGATTTGGAACGTCATTTACTATGTCTCTATTCTAGGTTTTGGTGCTGGAATCAGTAAGCTATTTCCTACTTTCTCCTATTTACTTCTCCCTATTTTCTTGGTGATTTTGTTAATCCCTGATTTGGCGATCACCACCAAGCGTTGGCATGACCGCAACAAATCAATCTATTGGCTAGCACTGAATATTCCGCTGATTATCGGACGAATCGCTACGCCAATGACTAGCCCTGTTGCACAAGAGCCGTCGACACCGCAAATGTTCGTTGCTTCCATTTCTCTGATTTGTGGTTTATGGATTCTAATTGAATGTGGCTTCTTAAAGGGGACATCAGGACCAAACCAATATGGCCCTGACCCGGAGTAATCGCTTCAAGTATCACGCTTGCTGTAAGTAGATTCTGAGTCTCGCTAAGGCTCGCTAGAATGACAAGCTCTTTTGATCTAGAGCTTGCTATTGTACCCGTCATTCTGAACAACGAGGTACGAGCGTGATTCAGAATCTATCGTCCGCTTGAGCAGTAGCTAAGGTGAGAGGGAAAGAATAGGAGTTTGCTGTTACTTGATTCTTAGTGTCGCTGGAGCTCAGAATAAGAGCTTGTTGTTACCAGATTCTTAGTCTCGCTTGAGCTCGTTAGAATGACGATCTCCTTTGTTTTAGAGGCTGTTAAAGTCATCGTCATTCTGAACAGCGAGGAACGAGTGGGATCCGAATCTATTGTCCGGTTGTACAGTGGTTAAGCTGAGTGGGAAAGAATAAGAGCTTGTTGTTACCAGATTATAGGAGTTTGCTGTTACTTGATTCTTAGTGTCGCTGGAGCTCGCTAGAATGACTAGCTTTTTTGATCTAGAGCTTGCTATTTTAACCGTCATTCTGAACAGTGAGGGACGAGCATGATTCAGAATCTATCGTCCGCTTGAGCTGTGGCTAAGGTGAGCGGGAAAGAATAAGAGCTTGTTGTTACCAGATTCTTGGTTAAGCTGAGTGGGAAAGAATGGGAGTTTGCTGTTCCCAGACTCTTAGTCTTGCTGAGTCTCGCTAGAATGACGACCTTCTCTTATTTAGTAGCAAGTTAAATTAACCGTCATTCTGAACAGCGAGGGACGAGTGTGATTCAGAATCTACGCACAGAGCGCTCCGAGTTTGAACTGAGCGATTGAATTACAATGGAAAAGTAACAGCGAATCATGAAGGAGAATGAATCATCGATAGGACACCTTGCGTTTATATCCTAACGTCAAACGACAACGCCGTTCTTTACATTGGTGTTACCAGTCAGCTGCCTCAAAGAATATGGCAGCAATAAAAACGGAGTAGTTGAGGGATTTACCAAGAAATACAACGTTCATAAGCTCGTTTACTTTGAGTTATTCGAAGATATGGCAACTGCCATAACCCGAGAGAAGCAGCTCAAGCAGTGGAAGCGTAAATGGAAGTTAGACTTGGTAAGAGAAACGAATCCTAACTTTCTCGAGCTGTCTGCTGAGTATCAGTAAAAATCATCCCTACCTTTAAATGCCTCTAAGCTAACCACATCCGCTTTTTGAGTCGGTGCTGTTTCCCCTTGTAGCGCCGCTCTGAACTTCACGACCTGTTTTTGTAATTCGTTCATCAATACCACATTGGTGTGGTGAGGGTTTTTACACGTGCTGATGACCCTATCGATGTGGCTTTGCTGAGCCCACAGTCTTTCTTGCATGTTTTCTGATGCACTTTCGATCATCTCTTTTGCCATTTCATGACGAAATTGCTCAAAAGCTTCTGGATCTCGCTCTGCCATTCGAACCATTTCATCGAATGGCGGAAGCGTTTGAGAAGGGTAGTGACGTAGAGTAGACATCAATGTTCTCCAAATCCTTATGGAAATTGCTTTTAGTTACTAAAAGCCTATACCACTAGAAAGAGGAGAGAGGATGATTTCTTCAGCCGTCTCATTTATAAGAGAAGCTTTCAAGCTTGAGATTGAATAAGTGCGGCATGTCGATGTTTGTTTGTGGTGGTTACTGCAGTTGTTGGATGCGGTACACGCAGCGTCTTTGACCGCTGATGATATGCTCGGTGCGCTCTATTTTGGTGTCACGTCCAAGCAAAGACTGAAAGACACTTAATTCTGATTGGCACAAGCTTGGGCAGCGAGTTGCGGCTTTACAAATCGGGCAGTGATTTTCGATCAAGATAAATCCGTTCTCATCTTGCTCAAGCTCGGCCATATAGCCTTCTTGCTCTCTTAGTGTCACAAGAGTTTCTAGTTTGCTTTGCAGAGAGTTGCATTGCTCAAGGTGCTGACGATAACTTTGTAACGTGAGTTTTTCTCTTTCCGATGTGACTTTGTCCAGTCCATCTTTGCCAAAAATGTGTTCGACAGCCTCTATAAACTGAATGGTCAACTCACCGTGACGGTCAGCAAATTGCTCATGACCTTTTTGAGTGAGAGACCAATGGCGAGCGGGGCGACCCACTTTGACTTTGACGTCATGAATAGACAGGATGCCATCATCTTCTAAACTCTGAAGGTGCTGACGTGCCCCCATAGTTGTCATACCCAGCTCAGAAGAGAGTTGTTTTGCAGTGACGGAACCATCACGCTTAACGATTTGCAATATCCTATCTACAGTCTTCATATACCCACCATTTATACGTCAGTACATATTATGCGCGATAGGGTTAGTAAAGAAAAGTGTTGACTTAGTTTGAGTGGGGAGCTGTTGGGTCTATGTTCATGCGAACCAATATATATCGCCACTCTGAACAGCGAGAAACGAGTGTGCTTCAGAATCTATCGTTCGGTTGTGCAATGGTTATGGTGAGAGGGAGAGAATAGGAGTTTGCTGTTATTAGATTCTTAGTCTCGCTGGAGCTCGCTAGAATGACGAGTTCTTTTGATTTAGAGCTTATTAAAGTCACCGTCATTCTGAACAGCGAGGAACGAGTGTGAGAAAGAAAGGCTCCAACTCAGATTGGCTAGAGCCTCGAGAAATGCTTAAAGAATAATATCACGCACTTCTGGATCTTTACGATCTAGGTAGTGAGTCGACTTAATACGACGAATAGTACGGCATCGACCACGCACGAGCAGCGTTTCTGTGGTTGCGATATTGCCTTGGCGAGAGATGCCTTCTAGCAAGTCACCTTTAGTGATGCCTGTAGCTGAAAATACCACATTGTCGCTACGGGCCATGTCTTCCATTTTGAGGACAACATTCGCTTTTACGCCCATTTCATCGCAGCGTTTTAGTTCGTCTGCGCCGTAAATGCGGTTTTCTTCAGTATCGCCTTTTACTTCGTGACGCGGAAGTAGACGACCGTGCATGTCACCGTCTAGCGCTCGAATCACCGCGGCTGAGACGACCCCTTCTGGCGCGCCGCCAATACAGTACATCATGTCCACTTCACTGTCTGGCATACAAGTCAGAATAGAGGCAGCCACGTCACCATCAGGCACCGCAAAGACACGTACGCCCATTGCTTGCATTTCTGCAATAACGTCATCGTGGCGAGGTTTCGCAAGGGTAATAACGACTAAGGTATCAAGTGGTTTGTTCAGGGCTTTTGCTACGTTCTCTAGGTTCTCTTTTAACGGCTTTTCTAAGTCAATCACGCCTTTTGCACCAGGGCCAACAACCAGTTTTTCCATGTACATATCTGGCGCTTTAAGAAAGCTGCCTTTCTCACCTGCGGCAAGTACGGCTAGTGCGTTTGATTGTCCCATTGCCGTCATACGCGTCCCTTCAATCGGGTCGACTGCAATATCTACTTCATCACCACCAATACCCACTTGCTCACCAATGTATAGCATTGGCGCATCATCGATTTCACCCTCACCAATGACAATTTCACCACTGATATCTGTTTTGTTCAGTAGGGTGCGCATAACTTCAACAGCTGCGCCATCGGCTGCATTTTTATCGCCACGGCCAAGCCATTTGTAACCAGCCAAAGCTGCACCTTCAGTCACACGGGAAAATGCCATTGCTAAATCGCGTTTCATGATGTCTCCAAGTAAGCAAGAGGGAAGAAGAATTTGCGCGGCGATTCTATCACAACGTAGGGTAAACGTTTGCCTTTTTGCGGAGCTTTTACTTTATCTAGCTTGAATTTGATCAATACTTAGGGCGATTTTCAGCGTGGGGGGAGGCAAAATCCTTGCTCAAAAATGCTTCGGCGATAAGAAAAGTCAGCGTTTAGTGAGATTGCGCCGATTTTTTGACCGAATGATGCGAAATATCGAATATAGTGAGTGTTTCTCATCGCGACGCTGAGTAGAATGAACCTTATATAGGTTAGGTGTGCATTAATCTCGCACATCGTCCCAACGGAATAACATAGGTAGGCCAAGATGTCTTTTGAAGTACTAGAACAACTAGAATCTAAAATTCAAACTGCAGTTGACACAATCACTCTTCTTCAGATGGAAGTCGAAGAGCTGAAAGAAGATAAAGCAAAACTTGCGGAAGAAGCGAACGAGCTTCGCTCTCAACGAGAAGAGCTAGAGCAAAAAGCACAACAAGCACAGCAAGAGCATGCGCAATGGCAAGAGCGCATTCGTGCACTACTTGGCAAAATGGACGAAGTGGAATAATCCGGCTTCTTCATTCCAAATTAAAAACACCCGCGTTAAGCGGGTGTTTGTGTTTTGGGCAAGTTGAAAATCGTTGGGACAAGCTCGATTCTGATAGCCAAGAGAAGGTCCTATAACTTAGGTATCTAAGACTCGTTATTCTTCTTCATCCAACTCTAAATCAATATTCAATGGCTCAGGCGACAGGATGATCCCAGTGCTATCAGCATAAATATAATCTTCAGGTAAGAAGCTGACGCCGCCAAAGTTGACTGGTACATCTAATTCGCCGATACCCTGGCTGGTCGCTCCAACAGGAATAGAAGCGAGGGCTTGAATGCCTAAGTTCATATCTTCAAGTTCATCTACTTCACGAACACAGCCGTAAACGACAATGCCTTCCCACTCGTTTTCTTCCGCAATAGTTGCGATTTCTGCATCGATAAGGGCTTTACGTAGGGAACCGCCACCGTCAATTAACAAAACGCGACCAAGTCCATCTTGCTCTAATGTCTCGCGGATCAACGAATTATCTTCAAAACACTTGATGGTGGTGATTTGCCCGGCAAATGAAGCGCGACCGCCAAAATTACTGAACATTGGTTCAACCACATCTACCTGATCGAGGTAGATATCACAGAGTGCTGAGGTATTGTATTCCATAGCGTACCTTTCTAAACAGAAATTGGTTGTCTTTGAGTATATCTAGGCATTAAGTCAATGCAATGACAATCCTTTTTTAACTTACTAGAGTTTGAGCTACCACAATTGTTGCAAACAAAACGTTGGTGACTAAAGAACATTTCACGATGACTGGCATCATTGGTGCTATCTGAGCGGGCTTTTGTGTATGCCAAACCGCTTTACCATGATCGGCCACGAAATAAATACTAAGTAAAAATGGCAAGCTAATCCAAACGGGTTTGTCTTGAATTAACAAGTAAGCCGCAAAGGCAAGAATAGCGCCGCCAAGTAAAACAAAGTGGTACTGCTTGGCTTTGCGTTGACCCAAACGCACTGCGACCGTGCGTTTACCACACTCTCGGTCGTTCTCGATATCACGCATATTGTTGATGTTGAGTACTGCAACGGCGAGTAAACCGCAGCCTAGAGCAGGTAAGAATAGCGTGGTATCTACGTGACCAGTATGCAAGAAATAGGTACCGGATACGCCGAGTAAACCAAAAAACAAGAAAACCGAAATATCGCCAAGCCCCACGTAACCGTATGGTTTGCTACCCATGGTGTAAGCAATCGCCGCGAGGATGGCTAAAATTCCCAGCCCGATAAACGTCACAATGCTTTCCAGTGAGCTTAGTGAATAGAAAACTAACACTAAGCCAGAAATGGCGGTCAGAACGATGTTAAAGATAATCGCCTGTTTCATCTGTTTCGCACTTACCGCGCCAGACTGCATCGCTCGTAATGGGCCAAGGCGTTTGTCGTTATCTGTACCTTGAACGGCATCGCCATAGTCGTTTGCCAGGTTGGACAGAATTTGCAGTAACGTCGCGGTTACGAAAGCCATGATGGCAATTGTCAGTGAAAAATGACCCGCCGAGTAGGCGAGTACGCTACCCGTTAAGATAGAGACCAATGCCAGAGGTAATGTTTTTGGACGAGCGGCTTCAAGCCAGATCTGTAGAGATTGTTTCATGGAAATTTCGTGCTAGTAACCAATGTGCCCAGTATAAGCACAAAGAGGCAGATACGCTATTGACCTAAAACAACTCAACTAGAAGTCAAAGGGTGAAGTAGAAGGAAAGCAGTTTCGATGTTTGAGGCGATAAAATAGCCCTCTTTTTGGAAAGTGGAGGGTACGGAGAACGCTGCTATTAGATTCTTAGTCTCGCTTGAGCTCGCTAGAATGACGAGTTCTTTCGATTTAGAGCTTATTAAAGTCACCGTCATTCTGAACAGCGAGGAACGAGGGATTCAGAATCTATCATCCGATTGTGCAGAATCTATCATCCGATTGTGCAGTGGTGAAGGCGAGTTCGAAAGAATTGTTGTTTGCTGTTAGCAGATTCTTAGTCTCGCTTGAGCTCGCTAGAATGACCAGGCCTTTGATTTAGCTGTTGTCAAAGTAACCGTCATTCTGAATAACGAGGAACGAGGTGGTTCAGAATCTATCATCCGATTGTGTTCAGAATCTATCATCCGATTGTGTGGTGGTTAAGGTTAGTGGGAAAGAATAGGGTGTGCTGTTACTAGATTCTTAGTCTCGCTTGAGCTCGCTAGAATGACCAGATCTTTTGATCTAGGTGTTGTCACAGTAACCGTCATTCTAAACAAAAAAGCCCAGAAACAAGGTTCTGGGCTTTGGTAAAATAGATTGCGATTAAAGAATAAAGCGGCTTAGATCTTCATCTTCAATCGTGTCGCCTAGGCGCTCTTTCACATAAGCGGCATCGATAACAAACTTCGCGCCAGATTGCTCTGCTGCATCGTAAGAGATTTCATCCATTAAGCGCTCCATAACGGTATGCAAGCGACGAGCACCGATGTTTTCTGTGCTTTCGTTGACCGTCCATGCCGCTTCCGCGATTTGCGTGATGCCATCTTCTGTGAACTCGATGTCCACATCTTCCGTTTTCATCAACGCAACGTACTGCTCTGTTAGAGAGGCTTTTGGCTCTGTCAGAATGCGTTTGAAGTCGTTGCTGCTTAGTGCTTCTAGCTCAACACGAATTGGTAGACGACCTTGCAATTCTGGGATCAAGTCAGATGGTTTTGCCACTTGGAATGCACCAGATGCAACAAACAGAATGTGGTCTGTTTTTACCATGCCGTGCTTGGTTGATACCGTGCTGCCTTCAATCAATGGAAGTAGGTCGCGCTGAACACCTTCGCGTGAAACGTCTGGGCCTGAGCTCTCGCCGCGTTTACAGATCTTGTCGATCTCATCGATAAATACGATGCCGTTGTTTTCAACGTTGAAAATCGCCGCTTCTTTTAGCTCTTCTTGGTTAACCAGTTTTGCCGCTTCTTCTTCCGCTAACGCTTTCATTGCGTCTTTGATTTTCAGCTTACGTTTTTTCTTAGTGTCGCCTGCCAGGTTTTGGAACATGCCTTGCAGCTGGTTAGTCATCTCTTCCATACCTGGGGGCGCCATGATCTCTACGCCCATTTGTGGTGCGGCTACGTCGATTTCAATTTCTTTATCGTCTAGTTGGCCTTCACGCAGTTTCTTACGGAAGATCTGGCGAGTGTGAGAAGACTCTTCCGTTTGCTCTGCTTGACCCCAGCTATCACGTGCTGGTGGCAGTAGCGCATCAAGAATGCGTTCTTCCGCTTGCTCTTCAGCGCGGAATTTTACTTTTTCCATCGCTTGTTGATGCGTCATTTTTACCGCGACATCAGTCAGGTCACGGATGATGGTTTCAACTTCTTTACCAACGTAACCCACTTCGGTGAATTTTGTCGCTTCAACTTTGATGAAAGGGGCATTTGCCAGTTTTGCGAGGCGGCGTGCGATTTCAGTCTTACCAACACCAGTAGGACCAATCATCAAAATGTTTTTTGGCGTCACTTCGGCACGCAAACTTTCTTCAAGCTGCATACGGCGCCAGCGGTTACGAAGTGCAATCGCAACCGAACGCTTGGCTTTTTCTTGACCGATAATGTGGCGGTTCAATTCATGAACGATTTCGCGAGGCGTCATTTCAGACATATTCTTTCCTTACTTCGTTACGATTACGCGGTTGGTTTTTCAGGCTCTACCGTTGAGTCTAGCTCTTCTACTGTGTGGTGGTGGTTGGTGAAGACACAAATATCACCCGCGATGTTGAGGGCTTTTTCCGCGATCTCACGAGCATCTAGATCTGTGTTTTCTAGTAGGGCGGTTGCTGCAGCTTGTGCGTAAGCACCACCAGAGCCAATCGCAATCAGGTCGTGTTCTGGCTGTACGACATCACCATTACCGGTAATGATTAACGATGCGGTTTCGTCGGCAACGGCAAGCAAGGCTTCGAGCTTGCGCAGAGCACGATCGCTACGCCAGTCTTTGGCTAGCTCAACCGCAGCCTTAGTTAGGTGGCCTTGGTGCATTTGCAGCTTGCTTTCGAAGCGCTCAAAAAGGGTGAAGGCATCCGCAGTGCCGCCAGCAAAGCCCGCTAGTACTTGGTTGTTATATAAGCGGCGAACTTTGCGCGCATTACCTTTCATTACGGTATTGCCTAGAGATACTTGGCCATCACCCGCGATGACGACTTTATTATTTCGACGTACAGATACAATGGTAGTCACAGTCGACCTCTTGATTATTTCTCTTTGGATTTAATTCAGTATATGGGGGAGGGGAAATAGGGATTCAAGGGGGCAAAAAGAAAGGCCCTAGGATCTTAGCTCCTAGGGCCTGAGTTTAAAGATTTTCTTTCCAAATCGCACATGGCTCGATTTTCGCGCGTTGCAGTTTATGACGGTCACGTTCTGCATCACGTTTGAACTTATACGGACCTAGCACCACGCGATACCATGAACTGCCTTCTTTCTTACGAATCTTGCTCGACATCCCTTGGAACGCGATTGCAAGCTTACGCTCTTCTGCTTGCGCCTGGGTTTTGTAAGCACCACATTGCATGATGTAAGGAATTTTAGAAACTTCAATTTCTTTGGCCACAACTTCAACTTCACGTTTCGGTAGTGACTCAACATATTCCCATTTTTCTTCTGGTGGTGGTGGCAAGTCTTTTTTCGGCTTTGGTTTGCTTACAGTGGTTGTTGGCTGCTTCACGACTGGTTGTTTAGGTTCTGGGTCGCTACTCAAAAGGTAAAGACCATAGCCAAAACCACCCACGAGCAAGACAGCGAGCAGGCCACTACGCCAAGGCTTTTTTCTTCTCGGCGGCTGTTTTTTTGTCGACTTTTTTGGGGCGCCTCGCCCCCGTCTTACATAATCTCTATTTGCCACGGTTATTTCTGGTCATCAAGGATTCTTGCAAATATGTTAATCCAGAACGAGTTGAGAAAACACCCTATTGATAGAATCTTGATAGCTAAATTATATTTATTCGGAGATACACAAAAAGCAGGAGGGGCAAATAAAAAGCGGCGCCTTAGCACCGCTTTGGGTATGAATACCTAATCTTTAGGTTAAGGGCGCTGTGGTGGCGCTGCACTTCCGCGAATGACGAGGTTAGTTTCAAGTAGGCGCGAGCCTGAATGCACGTCGTGTCCTTTTAACATCTCAAGCATCATTAGCATCGCTTGTCGACCAATCTCATAGCGAGGCTGAGAGATAGTGGTCAACGGTGGATCGCAGTACTGAGCGAAGTTAATGTCATCAAAGCCCACAACAGAGAGATCTTGCGGTACTCGTAAGCCAAGCTTTTTCGCTTCTTGAATTGCGCCGATGGCCATTGTGTCACAGTGACAGAAAATAGCCGTTGGTGGCTCAGGCAATTCGAGCAGTTTACGAACGGCTTTTGCTCCGCCATCAAAAGAGAACTCAGTAATGACACTATATTGAGGATCTTTATTGATGCCTGCACGGCGCAAGGCTTGTTGATAACCTTGCTGGCGGAACTGACACAATATTGCCGTATCTGGCCCCGAGATTTGCGCGATGCGTTTATGACCTAGTTGGGTTAGGTAATTCACCGCTTCAAATGCTGAGGTCAGGTTGTCAATATGTACTGTCGGAAGTTCTAACTCTGGCGCAAATTCACACGCCATCACCATCGGAGGTAAGTTCTTTTGTTCTGGCTTACTGACATCGAACGGTAGATCTGTGCCAAGCAGTAGCATTCCATCCGCCTGCTTAGTAAATACGAGGTTAACGAAAGAACTTTCGCGTTTCTTCTGTTGTCCGCTATCGCCCAGCAGGACTAGATAGCCATGTTCCATGGCAGCATCTTCAATGCCGCGAATAATTTCAGAAAAATAAGGATCACAGATGTCGGGAACGATAGTGACAATGGTTTTTGATTCGTTTCTACGTAAGTTACGCGCTAATGAGTTTGGAGAATAACCCGCTTCAAGTACGGCATCTTCTACTCTTTTTCTCGTTGAAGAAGAGACCTTCTCTGGGTTCATTAATGCTCGAGATACCGTAGCCGTAGACACTCCCGCAAGCTGGGCAACATCCTTCATTGTCGCCATAGTTTTTAACCTCTCGTTTATTTTTTGCCAAGATGACGTTATTCCGGTTTGAAATCATAGTAATCACGCTGAGTTAGAGCAGCGTTTGCTCTTCGCTCAGTTCGTGTTAACAAGTGGAAAAATGGATTCTTCACTGCGACATCAATTTGTGGGAATAGTCATTGTTTTAATCTAAGCCTGTGCGAACAAGTCACTTTAGACTTTTCTAATTTGGATAGTCTATTCATTTCTAAAGTGAAAGTTACGGTCTGTTTAACAAAAATTGCAATCCCGTCGTGATGCTCGTCACATTAAATGGTAATTCATTACATAGTTAAACGTTTGCTAGCTGAGATCTTGTGGCTCTATGTCTAAATTCCAGCGAACTTTCTTGGCATTTGGCAACAACTCAATAGCAGGTTTGGCACTGGTTAATAACTTTTGCATCAATGAACGATGCTGGGTTTGAAGTAACAGCTGCCAGCGGTATTTACCAGCCCGCTTGGCCAAAGGTGAAGGAGTGGGACCTAACACCATGCAGGAATCATCGAACAGAGGGTGTGATTCTAACGTAAAGCGAACCTGACGTAAGAAGTCTTCAACCACTTCACTTTGGTTTGCTTCTGCTTTAAACAGAGTCAAGAAACTATAAGGCGGAAGCTGGGCGAGCTTACGTTCTTCCAGAGCCGTCATAGCAAAGTGACGATAGTCTTTTTGAAGTAGGGCTTGCAGCAAGCTGTGCTCAGGATGGTGAGTTTGCAGGATCACTTCGCCAGGTTTACTTGCTCGGCCAGCACGACCTGCGACCTGAATAAACAGCTGAGCTAATCGCTCCGAAGCGCGGAAGTCACTACTATATAGAGAGCCATCAACATCCAAAAGAGCAACGAGCGTTACATTTGGAAAGTGGTGCCCCTTAGCCAGCATTTGAGTGCCTATCAGTATTTGGTATTCACCTTTACGAATCGACTCAAGGGCATCTTCCAAGCTACCTTTGCGACGTGTGCTGTCTCTGTCGATGCGAATGGCTTTGTATTCTGGAAACAACTGAGCCAATTGTTGTTCGAGCTGTTCCGTTCCTACGCCGACGGTAACCAGTTGAGTTGAACCACATCCCTGACACTGATGAATGACAGGTTGTTGTGAGCCGCAGTGATGGCAGCGTATTTCGTTGCTGTAATGGTGGAACGTATAGTACGCATCACAGCGTTTACATTCTGCAATCCAACCACATTCATGGCACATCAAAGCGGGCGAGAAACCTCGGCGGTTAAGAAACAACATAACCTGATTGCCCATTTTTAAGTGTTTGCGCATTTCGGCAATCAGTTGGGCGGATAAGCCACTTTCTAAATACTGACCTTTTACATCTAACACTTTATTGGTGGTTGGCACGGCAGAGCCAGCTCGTTGGGTGAGTGTTAAATGGTGATATTTACCAGACAGCGCATTATGTAGGGTTTCTAACGCTGGCGTCGCTGAGCCAAGGACAATCGGCACTTGCTCTTTATGGGCGCGCATGACAGCAACATCACGAGCGTGGTAACGCAAGCTGTCTTGTTGCTTATAAGAGGAGTCATGCTCTTCATCAACGATAATAATCCCCAAATCAGCAAAAGGTGTCAGTAGGGCTGAGCGCGTACCAATGATGATCCCCGCGGCTTTATCGCGAGCCGATAACCAGGCGTTCAAACGCTCTGTTTCATTCAAACCGGAATGAATCACATCTACTGGGACATTAAATCGATGTTTAAAGCGGTTGATGGTTTGGGGCGTTAGACCGATCTCAGGTACTAAAACTAATGCTTGTTTCCCTTGCTCTAGAACGGGCTTGATAAGGTTTAAGTAAACTTCGGTTTTACCGGATCCCGTGACCCCTTCTAATAAATAGCAAGCAAAGCCCGTTTGGCTATTTACGCTGGCAATCGCGAGTGCTTGTTCATGGTTAAGCTTTGGTTTCTCTACCGCACACTCTACATTTTGACTCCATTTCGTAATGGTCGGCTTTTTCTCGATGCGCTCGACCCAACCTTTTTCTTCGAGATTTTTTAAGATGGTCGAGTTTACTTCTTGATCCAAGAGCTCTTGATGCGAGATTGGGCCGTTGACCATCATTTGGAGTGCACGCTGTTGTTTTACTGCACGTCCAAGCCCTTGCATGAGCTTATTTCTTCCTGCTTCTGTCAGCTGCCATTCTTGTAGCGTTGCAAAGTCAGCCGGCTTGCCTTTCCTCAGCGCAGCAGGCATTGCATTGTGTAGAGTGTCACCAAGAGGGTACTGATAGAACTGGCTGCACCAATTTAGCAGAGAATAAAGCGTCTCTGGCCATATCGGTTGGGAGTCTAATACCGCTTTGATTGGCTTGAGCTGATCTTTAGGAAAGTCGGAGTGGTTCACCATGGCGGTGACGATGCCGACTAAGGTTTGGCGTCCAAAAGGTACGGAAACGCGTCCACCAATGATCGGAAACAGGTGCCCCGGAATGGCGTAATCAAATTGTTTGTCGAGCGGAACGGGTAATGCCACTCTAGCAATGGTTGGACGCATAAATTCTTAGCTATTAAAAAGAGGGAAAGGAAATGAGAGTCTATTAAAATCGGTATGGAAATTCGAGTAAAGCTATGTGATTCAGCGTGAATCGCGCCTCTATGATTAGTCTGGCTAAAAAAGTGGCGAAAAAATTGCCAAATGTGTTGATCCGAGCAATGTGATTCTTTACTATATCGCGCCTTGAGATATGGCTTCGGCAATTAGTTGATGCGGTATCCCATTTTATTATTAATTGCGTGTGGTGTGCGGCTTAGATTCGTATAGCGACACGGCCTACTATTGAGGTTATCCCATGAAAGCTGGTATCCACCCAGAATACAAAGCAGTAAAAGCGACTTGTTCTTGCGGCAACTCTTTTGAGTTCAACTCTACTCTAGGTAAAGAGTCTATCCACCTAGACGTATGTGACAAGTGTCACCCATTCTACACTGGTAAGCAACGTATCGTTGATACAGGCGGCCGTGTTGATCGCTTCAACAAGCGTTTCGGTGCACTATCAAGCGGTAAGAAATAATAGCAGCCGCTATTACGATTACAGTTTAGAAAAGGACGCTTCGGCGTCCTTTTTGTTTAATGGCTACCAAGCGAAGAGGGATGTATAGGGTTTGGAATATTCCCGATTATTTTTCACTCAGCGCTTGCAACCTAAAGTGTGATCTGTATAATGCAGCGCACTGGTTAAGCCAGTTGTGAACCAATGAGCAGTGAGGAGCGAGCAAATCTAAGGATTTGTGAGGTAATGTATACTCAGCTTATGTTCGCGGTTAATACAATTAGCTATCTTTTCTTCGGAAAAACTATCCTCAAAGGTGACTTTGGCATATAGGGATAGTTAATCGAAAATTAACTGACAATGCGTCCTAATCTTGGATGCTACGGTTTCACATAAATCAATCGGCATTCTCTCGTCTTGACGAGTTTGAGTGGCGATATTGTTTGTGTAATTTATTAAATTTGGAGCTCTGTCTCATGCAGAACCAACGTATCCGTATCCGCCTAAAAGCTTTCGATTACAAACTAATCGATGCTTCTACAGCGGAAATCGTTGAAACAGCTAAGCGCACTGGCGCACAGGTTCGTGGTCCAATCCCACTGCCAACTCGTAAAGAGCGTTTCACAGTTCTTATCTCTCCACACGTTAACAAGAAAGCACGTGACCAGTACGAAATCCGTACTCACAAGCGTCTAATCGACATCGTTGAGCCAACAGACAAGACTGTTGATGCTCTAATGCGTCTAGACCTTGCTGCGGGCGTTGACGTTCAAATTAGCCTAGGTTAAGGGAGATTAGAAGTATGATTGGTCTAATCGGTCGTAAAGTGGGCATGACCCGCGTATTTACTGAAGAAGGCGTTTCTATCCCAGTAACTGTTGTTGAGGTTGAAGCTAACCGTGTTTCTCAAGTGAAAACTCTTGAAACTGACGGCTACGCAGCAATCCAGGTTACAGCTGGTTCTAAGAAAGCTAACCGCGTAAACAAAGCTGAAGCAGGTCACTTTGCTAAAGCTGGCGTTGAAGCTGGTCGCGGTCTTTGGGAATTCCGTTTAGAAAACGGCGAAGAGTTCGAAGTTGGTTCAGAACTAACTGTTGAACTATTCAACGAAACTAAGAAAGTAGACGTTACTGGTACATCTAAGGGTAAAGGTTTCCAAGGCGCTGTTAAGCGTTGGAACTTCCGTACTCAAGATATGACTCACGGTAACTCATTGTCTCACCGTGCTCCTGGTTCTATCGGTCAATGTCAGACTCCAGGTCGCGTATTTAAAGGCAAGAAAATGGCAGGTCACATGGGTGCTGAGCGTGTAACGACTCAAAACCTAGAGATCGTACGTGTTGACGCTGAGCGCAACCTGCTTCTTATTAAAGGTGCAGTCCCAGGCGCAACTGGCGGCAACGTGATCGTTAAACCAGCTGTTAAAGCATAACGTCTCAGGAGTAAGTAATGGAACTAATGGTTAAAGGTGCCGATGCACTAACTGTTTCCGAAACTACTTTCGGACGTGAGTTTAACGAAGCTCTTGTACACCAAGTAGTTGTTGCGTACGCAGCAGGTGCTCGTCAAGGTACTCGTGCTCAAAAAACACGTTCAGAAGTTTCTGGCGGTGGCGCTAAGCCATGGCGTCAAAAAGGTACTGGCCGTGCGCGTGCTGGTACAATCCGTAGCCCAATCTGGCGTACAGGTGGTGTTACTTTTGCTGCGAAACCACAAGATCACAGCCAAAAAGTAAACAAAAAAATGTACCGTGGTGCTATGAAGAGCATTCTTTCTGAGCTTGTTCGTCAAGAGCGTCTAATCGTTGTTGATAACTTCTCAGTTGAAGCACCAAAGACTAAAGAGCTAGTTGCTAAGCTTAAAGAGCTTGAGCTAACTGACGCTCTAATCGTGACTAGCGAAGTAGATGAGAATCTATTCCTAGCTGCTCGTAACCTATACAAAGTTGACGCACGTGATGTTGCTGGTATCGATCCAGTATCTCTAATCGCGTTTGACAAAGTTGTAATGACTGCAGAAGCAGTTAAGCAAGTAGAGGAAATGCTAGCATGATCACTGAAGAGCGTATCCTAAAAGTTCTACGTGCACCGCACATCTCTGAAAAAGCAACTATGGCAGCTGAGAAAGCGAACACTATCGTTTTCAAAGTAGCTAAAGATGCGACTAAAAAAGAGATCAAAGCAGCTGTAGAAAAGCTATTTGAAGTTGAAGTTAAGTCTGTAAATACTCTTATCACTAAGGGTAAGACCAAACGTCAAGGTCTACGCCAAGGTCGCCGCAGCGACGTTAAGAAAGCGTACGTTACTTTGAAAGAAGGTCAAGATCTTGACTTCGTTGGCGGCGCGGAATAACAGGAGTAGTTAAAAATGGCTATTGTTAAATGTAAGCCGACTTCCCCTGGTCGTCGTCACGTTGTTAAAGTTGTTAACGCTGACCTACACAAGGGCAAGCCATACGCACCTCTTCTAGAGAAAAACTCTAAGAACGGTGGTCGTAACAACAAGGGTCGTATCACAGTACGTCACATCGGCGGTGGTCACAAGCACCACTACCGTGTAGTTGACTTCAAACGTACTAAAGATGGTATTCCAGCGACAGTTGAGCGTCTTGAATACGATCCAAACCGTAGCGCAAACATTGCTCTAGTTCTTTACAAAGACGGTGAGCGTCGCTACATCCTAGCACCTAAAGGTGTTGTAGCTGGTGATGTTATTCAGTCTGGTGTTGATGCACCAATCAAAGCTGGTAACACTCTACCAATGCGTAATATCCCAGTAGGTTCAACAGTACATAACGTTGAACTTAAGCCTGGTAAAGGTGGTCAGCTAGCTCGTTCGGCAGGTGCTTACGCTCAAATCGTTGCTCGCGACGGTGCGTACGTAACTATCCGTCTACGTTCTGGCGAGATGCGCAAAGTTCTTTCTGAAGGCCGTGCAACAATCGGTGAAGTTGGTAACTCTGAGCACATGCTACGTGAACTTGGTAAAGCAGGTGCATCACGTCATCGCGGTATCCGTCCAACGGTTCGTGGTGTTGTAATGAACCCGATTGACCACCCACACGGTGGTGGTGAAGGCCGTACTTCTGGTGGTCGTCACCCAGTATCTCCTTGGGGTATGCCTACTAAAGGCTTCAAGACTCGTAAGAACAAACGCACTGACAAGTACATCGTACGTCGTCGTAACAAGTAATCTATATAAAGAGGAATCGCCATGCCACGTTCTCTCAAGAAAGGTCCTTTTATTGACCTACACTTGCTGAAGAAGGTAGAGAAAGCGGTGGAAAGCGGAGACAAAAAGCCTATTAAGACTTGGTCCCGTCGTTCAATGATCATCCCTACGATGATCGGTTTGACCATCGCTGTCCATAATGGTCGTCAGCACGTACCAGTATTTGTAACTGATGAAATGATCGGTCACAAACTGGGTGAATTCGCACCAACACGTACTTACCGCGGTCACGCTGCGGATAAGAAAGCTAAGAAGCGCTAAGGAGTAAATAATGGAAGCAATTGCTAAACATAACTTTGCTCGCATTTCGCCTCAGAAAGCTCGCTTAGTTGCGGATCTAATCCGTGGTAAATCTGTTGACCAAGCTCTAGAAATCCTAACGTTCAGCAACAAAAAAGCTGCTGCACTAGTTAAGAAAGTTCTAGAGTCTGCTATCGCTAACGCGGAGCACAACGAAGGTGCAGATATTGACGATCTGAATGTCGCAAAAATCTTTGTAGATGAAGGCCCAACCATGAAGCGTATTATGCCTCGTGCTAAAGGTCGTGCGGATCGTATCTTGAAGCGTTCAAGCCACATCACTGTTGTTGTAGCAGATCGCTAGAGACTAGGAGAGTAAGCAATGGGTCAAAAAGTACATCCAAATGGTATTCGTCTAGGCATCGTTAAGCCTTGGAATGCTACATGGTTTGCTAACACCAAAGATTTCGCTGACAACCTAGACGGCGACTTCAAGGTACGTCAGTTCCTTACAAGTGAACTGAAAAAAGCGTCTCTATCACGTATCGTTATCGAGCGTCCTGCTAAGAGCATCCGTGTGACTATTCACACTGCTCGTCCAGGCGTTGTTATCGGTAAGAAAGGTGAAGACGTTGAGAAGCTACGCGCAGCTGTAGCTAAAATTGCAGGTGTACCAGCGCAAATTAACATCGCTGAAGTACGTAAGCCTGAACTAGATGCGCAACTTGTTGGTGACAGCATCGCGTCTCAGCTAGAGCGTCGTGTTATGTTCCGTCGTGCTATGAAGCGCGCAGTACAAAACGCTATGCGCCTAGGCGCTAAAGGTATCAAAGTGGAAGTAAGCGGTCGTCTAGGCGGCGCTGAAATCGCACGTTCAGAGTGGTACCGTGAAGGCCGTGTGCCTCTACACACTCTACGTGCTGACATTGATTACGCAACTTCTTCGGCTCACACTCAATACGGTGTGATCGGCATTAAAACTTGGATCTTCAAAGGTGAAATCCTAGGTGGTATGCCAGCAGCTAACGCTGTAGAGCCTAAAGGCGACAAGCCTAAGAAGCAGCGTAAAGGCCGTAAGTAAGGAGTCGACAGATGCTACAACCTAAACGTACTAAGTTCCGTAAGGTTCAGACTGGTCGTAACCGTGGTCTAGCTAAAGGTACTGATGTAAGCTTCGGCGAATTCGGTCTTAAAGCTGTTGGCCGTGGTCGTCTAACTGCTCGTCAAATCGAAGCGGCACGTCGTGCAATGACACGTCACGTTAAGCGTCAAGGTAAAATCTGGATCCGTGTGTTCCCAGACAAACCAATCACAGAAAAACCACTTGAAGTTCGTCAAGGTAAGGGTAAAGGTAACGTTGAGTACTGGGTAGCCCAAATCCAACCTGGTAAGGTTATGTACGAAATGGGTGGTGTACCTGAAGAATTGGCACGTGAAGCGTTCCGTCTTGCGGCACGTAAACTGCCTTTCAAAACTACATTTGTAACTAAGCAGGTGATGTGATGAAAGCACAAGATCTACGCGAGAAAAGCGTTGAAGAGCTTAACGCTGAGCTAATGAATTTGCTACGTGAACAGTTCAACTTGCGCATGCAAGCTGCGACTGGTCAACTACAGCAAACTCATACTCTGAAAGCTGTACGCCGTGATATCGCACGTGTGAAAACTGTTTTGACTGAGAAGGCAGGCGCATAATGAGCGAAGTAAAACGTACTCAACAAGGTCGTGTTGTTAGCGATAAGATGGACAAGTCTATCACTGTTGCTATCGAGCGTTTCGTAAAACACCCAATCTACGGTAAATACGTAAAACGTACGACTAAAGTACACGCACATGACGAGAACAACGAGTGTGGCCTAGGCGACACAGTTGAAATCGCAGAGTGTCGTCCACTGTCTAAGACTAAGTCTTGGACTTTGGTAAAAGTTCTAGAAAAGGCGAAGATTTAATCTCGTTAATTCTATGAAACTAAAGCGGCTCCAAAATATTTTTGGAGCCGTTTATTTTTTGACTACCCAATCACAAAAAAGGGTGGTACAATTCGCGTCCCTTTTAAAGAGGCAGCCCGACCCGTGATGGGTCTAGTTATTAATATTTAGCGGAGCACTAACATGATCCAAATGCAAAGTATGCTGGACGCAGCTGATAACTCAGGCGCACGCAGCGTAATGTGTATTAAGGTTCTGGGTGGCTCTCACCGCCGTTATGCACATATCGGTGACGTCATCAAAGTTACTGTGAAGGAAGCAATCCCTCGCGGTAAAGTTAAAAAAGGTGATGTTCTGAAGGCGGTGGTAGTGCGCACCCGTAAAGGCGTACGTCGTCCTGACGGTTCTGTCATTCGCTTCGACCGAAATGCTTGCGTATTGCTAAACGACAATACTGAGCAACCAATCGGTACACGTATCTTTGGTCCTGTGACACGCGAACTTCGTGGCGATAAGTTCATGAAGATCGTTTCACTGGCTCCAGAAGTTCTGTAAGGAGCACGTAGAAATGGCAGCTAAAATCCGTCGTAATGACGAAGTAATCGTTCTTGCTGGTAAAGACAAAGGCAAGAAAGGTAAAGTAACTAAGGTTCTAGCAACTGGTAAAGTTATCGTTGAAGGTATCAACCTAGTTAAGAAGCATCAGAAACCTGTTCCAGCTATGGGTATCCAAGGCGGTATCGTAGAGCAAGAAGCAGCAATCGACGTTTCTAACGTGGCGATTTTCAACGCAGCTACTGGTAAAGCTGACCGTATCGGTTTCCGTTTTGAAGACGGCAAAAAAGTTCGTTTCTTCAAGTCTAACGGCGAAACCGTTTCTAACTAATAGAAGTAATTTGGAGTTCTACTATGGCGAAACTGCATGATTACTACAAGTCGTCTGTAGTCGCTGAACTGACCAAACAGTTCGGTTACACAAGCGTCATGCAAGTCCCTAGAATCGAGAAAATCACCCTAAACATGGGTGTTGGTGAAGCAATCAACGATAAGAAACTGCTAGAAAATGCAGCGTCTGATATGGCAACGATCTCTGGTCAAAAGCCACTTATCACAAAAGCGCGCAAATCTGTTGCAGGTTTCAAAATCCGTGAAGGCTACCCTATCGGTTGTAAAGTAACCTTGCGTGGCGAACGTATGTGGGATTTTCTTGAGCGTTTAATTAACATCGCTCTTCCACGTGTACGTGACTTCCGTGGTGTTAGCGCTAAGTCTTTTGACGGTCGCGGTAACTACAGCATGGGCGTTCGCGAGCAAATCATCTTCCCGGAAATCGACTTTGATAAAGTTGATCGTGTACGCGGTTTAGACATCACTATTACGACGTCTGCTGGTACTGATGAGGAAGGCCGTGCTCTGCTGGCTGCCTTTAACTTCCCATTCCGTAAGTAAGGTGAAGGGTTACTGTTATGGCTAAACAATCAATGAAAGCACGTGAAGCTAAACGTGCACAGCTAGTAGCTAAGTTCGCTGAAAAGCGTGCAGCGCTAAAAGCTATCATCAGCGATGTAAACGCATCTGAAGAAGATCGTTGGAACGCGGTTCTTACACTGCAATCTCTTCCACGTGATTCAAGTGCATCACGTCAGCGCAACCGTTGCAACCAAACTGGTCGTCCACACGGTTACCTACGTAAGTTCGGTCTAAGCCGTATTAAGGTTCGTGAAGCTTGCATGAAAGGCGAGATTCCGGGTCTTCGTAAGGCTAGCTGGTAATTGCCACTTAATCATTTGGAGTAAATCATATGAGCATGCAAGATCCGATTTCGGATATGCTGACCCGCGTTCGTAACGGTCAGGCAGCAAACAAAGTTGCTGTAAAAATGCCTTCTTCAAAGCTTAAAGTTGCAATTGCTGCACTACTAAAAGCTGAAGGTTACATCGTTGACTTCGCTGTTGAAGGCGAAGCAAAACCTGAGCTAGAAGTTACACTTAAGTACTTCCAAGCTAAACCAGTAATCGAGCAACTTAAACGTGTTTCTCGTCCAGGTCTACGTGTTTACAAGAAGAAAGATGAACTTCCTTCTGTAATGGGTGGTCTTGGTATTGCTATCGTTTCAACTTCCAAGGGTCTTATGTCAGACCGCGCTGCACGTAAAGCAGGTCTTGGTGGTGAAATCATCGCTTACGTAGCTTAATAAGGAGTAGACTATGTCTCGTGTTGCAAAAGCACCTGTCGCTATTCCAGCTGGCGTAGAGGTGAAACTAAACGGCCAAGAAATCACTGTAAAAGGTGCGAAAGGCGAACTAACTCGCGTTCTTAACGATGCAGTTGTAATCGCTCAGGAAGAAAATAACCTGACTTTCGGTCCTAAAGAAGGTGTTGCTAACGCATGGGCTCAAGCAGGTACTGCTCGCGCTCTAGTTAACAACATGGTTGTTGGTGTTACTGAAGGCTTTACTAAGAAGCTAACTCTTAAAGGTGTAGGTTACCGTGCTGCTATCAAAGGCAACGCTGTAGGTCTAACACTAGGCTTCTCACACCCAGTTGAGCACGAGTTGCCAGCGGGTATTAAAGCTGAATGTCCAAGCCAAACTGAAATCGTGATCACTGGTGCTGACAAGCAACTAGTTGGTCAAGTTGCGGCTGACATTCGTTCTTACCGTGAGCCTGAGCCATACAAAGGCAAAGGTGTTCGTTACGCAGATGAAAATGTGCGTACTAAAGAAGCTAAGAAGAAGTAAGGTAACACTATGGATAAGAAAGCATCTCGCATCCGTCGTGCTACACGTGCACGTCGTAAGATTGCAGAACTGGGTGCGACTCGCCTAGTTGTACACCGTACTCCTCGTCACGTGTACGCACAGGTTATCGCGGCTAACGGCTCTGAGGTTATCGCAGCAGCTTCTACTGTAGAAAAAGCGATCCGTGAGCAAGTGAAATACACTGGTAACGTTGATGCAGCTAAAGCAGTGGGTAAAGCTATTGCTGAGCGCGCTCTTGAGAAGGGCGTAACTGCAGTTGCATTTGATCGTTCTGGTTTCCAATACCACGGTCGAGTAGCGGCGCTAGCAGAATCTGCTCGCGAAGCTGGTCTGAAATTCTAAGGTAGGGTTGGAAGATGGCTAAAGAACAACAAGTTCAAGCGAATGATTTGCAAGAAAAGCTAATCGCAGTTAACCGCGTATCTAAGACGGTTAAAGGCGGTCGAATCATGAGCTTCACTGCACTAACTGTAGTTGGTGACGGTAATGGTCGTGTAGGTTTCGGTTACGGCAAAGCTCGTGAAGTACCTGCAGCGATTCAAAAAGCAATGGAAAAAGCGCGTCGTAACATGACTACGATCGCTCTAAACGAAGGCACTCTTCACCACCCAGTGAAAGGTCGCCATTCGGGCTCTAAAGTTTACATGCAGCCTGCTGCAGAAGGTACTGGTGTTATCGCAGGTGGTGCGATGCGTGCAGTACTAGAAGTTGCTGGTGTACACAACGTACTATCTAAAGCGTACGGTTCTACGAACCCTATCAACATCGTTCGTGCAACGATCGATGCACTAGGTAGCATGAAGTCACCAGAAATGGTTGCTGCTAAACGTGGTCTAACTGTTGAATCTATTTCGGAGTAAGAACACCATGGCAACTATTAAAGTAACTCAAACTAAAAGCTCAATTGGTCGTCTGCCAAAGCACAAAGCTACTTTGCGCGGTCTAGGTCTTCGTAAAATCAACCACACAGTAGAACTTGAAGATACTCCGTGTATTCGCGGTATGATCAACAAGGTTTACTACATGGTTAAAGTTGAGGAGTAATCAGAATGCGTTTGAATACTCTAGCACCGGCTGCTGGCGCGAAAACTTCTGCGAAGCGAGTAGGTCGTGGTATCGGTTCAGGCCTAGGTAAAACTGGTGGCCGTGGTCACAAAGGTCAAAAATCACGTTCTGGCGGCAGTGTTCGTCCAGGTTTCGAAGGCGGTCAGATGCCTCTGAAACAACGTCTACCAAAATTCGGTTTCACTTCTCGTAAGAGCCTAGTGTCTGCTGAAGTTCGTCTAGCTGAGCTAGCGAAAGTTTCTGGTGACGTAGTTGATCTAAACAGTCTTAAAGCTGCTAACATCATCACTAAGAACATCGAATTTGTAAAAGTTGTTCTTTCTGGTGAAATCAACAAAGCAGTGACTGTGAAAGGTCTACGTGTGACTAAAGGCGCTAAAGCTGCAATCGAAGCTGCAGGCGGTAAAATCGAGGAATAATCTCGAGGAACGAGGTACAGATGGCTAAGAAACCAGGACAAGATTTTCGTAGTGCTCAGAGCGGCTTAAGTGAACTAAAGTCGCGCTTGTTATTCGTAATTGGTGCACTTTTAGTATTCCGAGCCGGCTCCTTTGTGCCGATTCCTGGTATTGACGCTGCTGTACTTGCCGATTTGTTCGAACAGCAAAAAGGTACCATCGTTGAAATGTTTAACATGTTCTCCGGTGGTGCTCTTGAGCGTGCATCTATATTAGCATTGGGCATCATGCCGTATATTTCGGCATCTATTGTTGTCCAATTGCTAACTGTAGTTCATCCAGCGTTAGCTGAACTCAAAAAAGAGGGTGAAGCAGGCCGTCGTAAGATCAGCCAATACACACGCTACGGCACGCTTGTACTTGCAACCTTCCAAGCTATAGGTATTGCAACTGGCCTACCAAACATGGTCGACAATCTGGTTGTTATCAACCAAACCATGTTTACGCTAATTGCTACCGTAAGTTTAGTAACCGGTACCATGTTCTTAATGTGGTTAGGTGAACAAATTACAGAGCGAGGAATTGGTAACGGTATTTCGATACTGATTTTTGCAGGTATTGTTGCTGGATTGCCTTCTGCAATCGGTCAAACAATCGAGCAAGCGCGTCAAGGTGAATTGCATGTACTTCTTCTGTTGCTAATCGCGGTATTAGCTTTTGCAGTCATTTACTTCGTTGTTTTCATGGAACGTGGTCAACGCCGAATCGTCGTTAACTACGCGAAGCGTCAACAAGGTCGTAAAGTATTTGCTGCACAAAGCTCGCATCTGCCTCTTAAAATTAACATGGCAGGTGTAATTCCAGCGATTTTTGCATCAAGCATTATCTTGTTCCCAGGAACATTGGCTCAGTGGTTTGGTCAAAACGGCGAGAGCAGCGCGTTCGGTTGGTTAACTGACGTGTCTTTGGCTCTTAGCCCAGGTCAACCGTTGTATGTAATGCTTTATGCAGCAGCAATTATCTTCTTCTGTTTTTTCTACACGGCGTTGGTTTTCAACCCGCGTGAAACAGCAGATAACTTGAAGAAGTCTGGTGCATTCGTACCCGGTATCCGCCCAGGTGAGCAGACAGCGAAGTACATTGATAAAGTAATGACACGTTTAACCCTTGCTGGTGCACTGTACATTACCTTTATCTGTCTGATTCCCGAGTTCATGATGGTCGCGTGGAACGTACGTTTCTACTTCGGCGGTACATCGCTACTAATCGTAGTTGTTGTAATTATGGACTTTATGGCACAGGTACAGACTCATCTGATGTCTCAACAGTATGATTCTGTGTTGAAGAAAGCGAATCTGAAAGGCTACGGCCGTTAATCCGGCGGTAGACTCAGTTTCATTTACGGAGTTTAGCAATGAAAGTTCGTGCTTCCGTTAAAAAAATCTGCCGTAACTGTAAAGTAATCAAGCGTAACGGTGTCGTTCGCGTGATTTGCAGTGAGCCAAAGCACAAACAGCGCCAAGGCTAATTAGCAGAAATTTTTACTTGAAAATGAAGGTTGGGTCGAGTATATTCCTCGGCCTACCTTTTGCGTGCAAAAGAAGTAGTATTCCGCAGCGTATCCATAACGGGCTTTGCTGCGGCTAATTCTTTTATAGAAACACTTAGGAGTGAATAATGGCCCGTATAGCAGGCATTAACATTCCTGATCAGAAACATGCAGTAATCGCTCTAACAGCGATCTACGGCATCGGTAAAACTCGCTCTCAAGCTATCCTAGCTGAAGTGGGTATTGCTGAAAATGTTAAGATCAGTGAACTAACTGAAGAGCAGATCGATCAACTGCGTGATGGTGTAGCTAAGTACACTGTAGAAGGTGATCTACGTCGTGAAGTATCTATGAACATCAAGCGTCTTATGGACCTTGGCTGTTACCGTGGTCTTCGTCATCGTCGCAGTCTACCACTACGTGGACAGCGTACTAAAACCAACGCTCGCACCCGTAAGGGTCCGCGTAAGCCGATCAAGAAATAATCGGGAAGGTAGAGTACAATGGCTAAACAACCAACTCGCGCTCGTAAGCGCGTACGCAAGCAAGTTGCAGATGGCGTTGCGCACATCCATGCTTCTTTCAATAACACAATCGTAACCATTACTGACCGTCAAGGTAACGCTCTTGCATGGGCTACTGCAGGTGGTTCTGGTTTCCGTGGTTCTCGTAAGTCTACTCCGTTCGCTGCACAGGTTGCTGCTGAGCGTTGTGCTGAAATGGCTAAAGAATACGGCCTAAAGAACTTGGAAGTTATGGTTAAGGGTCCTGGTCCAGGTCGCGAATCTACTGTTCGTGCACTAAACGCCGCTGGTTTCCGCATCACAAACATCGTTGATGCTACACCAATCCCTCATAACGGTTGTCGTCCACCTAAGAAACGTCGCGTATAACGTTTCTAGGACAATTGGAGAAGAATCATGGCAAGATATTTGGGTCCTAAGCTGAAGCTTAGCCGTCGTGAAGGCACTGACTTATTCCTTAAGTCTGGTGTTCGCGCGATCGATACCAAGTGTAAAATTGATAACGCACCAGGTGTACACGGCGCTCGTCGCGGTCGTCTATCTGAGTATGGCGTTCAGCTTCGTGAGAAGCAAAAAGTACGTCGTATGTACGGCGTTCTAGAAAAACAATTCCGTAACTACTACAAAGAAGCTGCTCGCCTAAAAGGCAACACTGGTGAAAACCTACTTCAGCTTCTTGAAGGTCGTCTTGATAACGTAGTTTACCGCATGGGCTTTGGTGCAACTCGCGCAGAAGCACGTCAGCTAGTTAGCCACAAAGCTATCCTAGTAAACGGTAAAGTTGTAAACGTTCCTTCTTTCAAAGTAGCGGCTAATGACGTTGTTTCTATCCGCGAGAAAGCTAAACAGCAAGCTCGTATTAAAGCGGCTCTAGAAGTTGCTGAACAACGTGAAAAACCAACTTGGATTGAAGTAGATGGTGGCAAGATGGAAGGTACATTCAAGCGTATGCCTGAGCGTTCTGATCTATCAGCTGACATCAACGAACAATTGATCGTCGAGCTTTACTCTAAGTAAGGTTTAAACTAAAGAGAGGACACAATGCAGGGTTCTGTAACAGAATTTCTTAAGCCACGTCTAGTTGACATCGAACAAATCAGCTCGACTCACGCAAAAGTAACTCTTGAGCCATTAGAGCGTGGCTTTGGTCATACTCTGGGTAATGCACTTCGCCGCATTCTTCTATCTTCTATGCCTGGTTGTGCAGTGACAGAAGTAGAAATCGAAGGCGTACTTCACGAGTACAGCACTAAAGAAGGCGTACAAGAAGATATTCTTGAAATCCTTCTAAACCTTAAAGGTTTGGCAGTGCGTGTTGCTGAAGGCAAAGATGAAGTGTTCATTACTTTGAACAAATCAGGCTCGGGCCCTGTGGTTGCAGGTGACATCACCCATGATGGTGATGTAGAGATCGCTAACCCTGAACACGTTATTTGTCACCTAACGGATGACAACGCTGAAATCGCAATGCGTATTAAAGTAGAACGTGGTCGTGGTTATGTTCCAGCTTCTGCGCGTATCCATAACGAAGAAGACGAGCGTCCAATCGGTCGCCTACTAGTAGATGCTACTTACAGCCCAGTAGACAAAATTGCCTACGCTGTAGAAGCAGCTCGTGTAGAACAGCGCACTGATCTAGACAAGCTTGTTATCGATATGGAAACAAACGGTACTCTAGAACCTGAGGAAGCAATCCGTCGTGCAGCTACAATCCTAGCTGAACAATTGGATGCATTCGTAGATCTTCGTGATGTACGAGTTCCTGAGGAGAAAGAAGAGAAGCCAGAATTCGATCCGATCCTACTGCGTCCTGTAGACGATCTTGAACTAACAGTTCGCTCTGCTAACTGTCTGAAAGCAGAAGCGATTCACTACATCGGTGATCTAGTACAACGTACTGAGGTTGAGCTACTTAAAACGCCTAACCTTGGTAAAAAATCTCTTACTGAGATTAAAGACGTACTTGCGTCACGTGGTCTGTCTCTGGGCATGCGCCTAGAAAACTGGCCACCTGCATCAATCGCTGAAGATTAATCGATACTAGTTAGAAGGATTAGGTCATGCGCCATCGTAAGAGTGGTCGTCAACTCAACCGCAACAGCTCACATCGCAAAGCGATGTTCAGCAACATGGCTAGCTCTCTAGTACGTCATGAAGTTATCAAGACTACTTTGCCAAAAGCAAAAGAGCTACGTCGCGTAGTTGAGCCTTTGATTACACTAGCTAAGACTGACAGTGTTGCTAACCGTCGTCTAGCATTTGCACGTACTCGTGACAACGAAGTAGTTGCAAAACTATTTAACGAACTAGGTCCACGTTTTGCTGCTCGTCAGGGCGGTTACACTCGTATCCTAAAAGCTGGCTTCCGTGCTGGTGATAAAGCTCCAATGGCTTACATTGAGCTTGTAGATCGCCCAGCTGCTGAAGAAGCTGCTGAGTAATCAGTTCGTAAGAACGAGAAAGCCGAGCGTTAGCTCGGCTTTTTTGTATCTGCGATTCAGTAAATCTTTATATCCAGCCTGCATTTATTTTACTCCATGCAGACTGGCAATTTAAAAAGTGATTATCACTTGCGCTTATTTACTACTATTCCACAACCCGCCCAACGAACTTAGAAGTCCCTCGCTGGCGCCTTGTTTGTTCAAGTAATCCAAGATTACTGGAGCAAACTGACTGATCATAGAGGGATCTAAACCCAACGTATCGAATGCACTTTTTACTGCACTGATATTCTCAATATTCCCCAGTAAGCTTTGTGCTCCTTGCAAGTTTGAAAGCCCAGGAATCAAAGACTGTAATTCACTGCTATTTTCTTGTGAAAGCTGGCTTTGAGCCAAAGCGAGTAGTGCGCCACTACCTCCAGCCGCTTGTTCTGTAGATACAGGTAATTGGCTAGTTAGCATGTCTGTCAATGGAGATGATTCAGTGTTCAGGCTACTACCTACCATATCCATTAGGCCACTTTCTTTACTTTTTTGCGTGACGGAATCTAAGAATGCGTGTGCACTACCAATGTTCATTGATAAGAGTGCCAGAGTCAGGAGTGTTTTACGCATAGTACCTCCGAAGGTTGAGCGTTTTTAACGTGATTTTATTGTTTTAAAGGCTATCAGAATGAAAGGTTTAGAGGTGAGAAAGTCTATTCAGTTTAGACAAAAAAACGGCGCTAATGCGCCGTTTTATTAAATCATAATTGAAAATGGTTTCAATTAAAGAATATCTAGTAGTTCTACTTCGAAAACTAGTGCTGCGAATGGAGGGATAGCTGCACCAGCGCCACGCTCACCGTACGCAAGGTCTTGTGGTACGTATAGTTTCCACTTAGAACCAACAGGCATTAGTTGTAGTGCTTCTACCCAGCCTTTGATTACGCCTGTAACAGGGAATTCAGCTGGTTGACCGCGAGATACAGAGCTATCGAATACAGTACCGTCAGTTAGCTCACCGTGGTAGTGAACGCGAACTGAGCTTTCTGCTGTTGGAACTGCACCAGTACCTTCAGAAATGATTTCGTACTGAAGGCCAGAGTCTAGAACGTTAACTTCAGGGCGTAGTGCGTTGTCTTTTAGGAACGCTTCGCCTTCTGCTGCTGCAATTTTCGCTGCTTCTTGGCGAGCGTTTTCTGCACGAGTGTGAAGTTCTTGTAGTGCTTTGTTGATTTCATCAATTTCGATTGATGGCATGTCACCAGTTAGTGCTGTTGCAATACCCGCTGCGATAGCATCAACGCTAAGACCTTCAAGACCAGAACCTGCAAGTTGCTGACCCATTTGCAGACCAATGCCGTAGCTTGCTTTTTGTTCTGCAGTTTCAAATTTAATTTCAGACATGAATGTCGCTCTTGTTAGGAGTGATAAAGGTAACAGGATATCAGTTTCGAGCTTAGGTTTAAATGATTGCGACTGAATGCTTAATTGAGGCGGCCAGGGTGTGACTTATCTCTTACTCCAAGTGAAATTTCTGCTAATTTAATCCAAATTCCATTTTAGTTTAGTGAAAAACATATACTCTCCGCGTCGGTATTTTTATACTGGCAGTAGAAGTATTAAGGGACTCATTAAAATGAATCGTCGCAGAAAGAAAAAGCAGCAAGTCGACTATGTCGAATTGGTTAAACAAAAATTCGCTGCTATCGACTGGAAGCAGCCGTTCAACAAAGAGCAATGGTTGGAGCGTATACAGCCTGTTAAGCAGTTTTGGCTGCGCCTACCGAAATTCCATCAACGAGCTTTGATGGTTTTAGTTCCATTGATTCTGGTACTCCTTGTTATTCCTTTGCCGAATAAAACAGAACAATCAGTTGAGCAAGCTGAGGTCGATCATCAGCGCGTAGCGATTCAGCTGAATGCACAGAGTTTAAGCCAGCAAAGAACCTCTCAGAATTCTGGGCCGAAATCCGAAGACTGGAAAGAGTACACGGTTAAAAATGGCGACACGTTAGCGCAGGTTTTCAGAAGTAATCAGCTCTCGATGGCGGATCTTAGCGCTCTAGTAAAAATCGAAGGCAGTGATAAGCCGCTGAGCCAAATTAAACAAGGACAATTGATTCGCTTTAAGCTTAGCGATGAAGGCGAGTTGGATATGCTGCAACTAGAAAAAAGCGGGCGGTCCGTCATGTTTTTCCGCTTATCGGATGGGACCTTTGGGCGCAACAAGTAGATGCTTCAAATGAACTAAAGACGCGAAGGTATCGCGTCTTTTTAGTTTATCTATAAATTAGTAACCTAGCAATGAACGCGTTATATCGCTACGGCTTCTTTTCGCATATCCACATGAGGAATACCATCCTCTAGGTAGCTATCAGAAATAACTTTGAATCCATGACTCGCATAAAACTGGATGAGATGCTCTTGAGCTCCTATATCAATCGTCTGTCCTGGCCACAATATTTCACACTGTGTTAATGCCTCTTCCAGCAACTTATGTCCCAGACCATCACCACGCGCAGTTTGTTTGGTGACGACTCGACCAATGCTCACATTGTCATACGTCGTGCCAGCGGGTAGCAATCGTGCGCAAGCAACAAGTTCATCACCGTGGTAACCTATTAGATGATAAACACCTTCCAGTGTGTCTTTGCCATCCAGTTCAGGATAAGGGCAGGTTTGTTCAACGACGAATACATCCACACGTAATTTCATCATTGTATACAATTGTGTGGTTGTCAGTTGAGCAAAGGGCAAAGTAATCCAAGTGAGCATGTTGTCATCCGTCATGAGAGTAGAGTGACTGACTTTACTTTGTTTTGTACTCATACTCATTAACAAAGGTTAATTATCACTGGTTTTCCCACCACATCTGGTGATAATGTGCCCTCTTTTCATCTCACCTGAGGATATTCCCGTGAGCAAACAAACTTTTGATCAAGTCGGGCTAAACCCAGCGTTACTCGCCACACTTGATTCCCTGAACTACACCCACATGACGCCAATTCAAGCTTTGAGTTTGCCTGCAATCCTAAAACATCGTGATGTCATCGGGCAGGGTAAAACGGGCTCAGGTAAAACCGCTGCATTTGGTTTGGGTGTTTTATCGAACCTTAACGTCAAACGCTTTCGTGTCCAGTCATTAGTATTGTGTCCAACTCGTGAGCTTGCGGATCAAGTCGCGAAGGAAATTCGTACTTTAGGTCGTGGCATTCATAATATTAAAGTGCTTACTCTCTGCGGTGGGATGCCAATGGGGCCACAAATTGGTTCTCTGGAGCATGGTGCACATATCCTAGTCGGCACACCTGGCCGTATTTTGGATCACCTTGAGAAAGGCCGAATTAACCTTAGCGAGCTGAATACTTTGGTGCTGGACGAAGCTGATCGCATGTTGGACATGGGTTTCCAAGACGCATTAGATGCGATTATTGATGCAGCGCCAAAGCAGCGTCAAACTCTACTTTTCAGTGCTACTTTCCCAGAGAAAATTGAGCAAATTGCGCAGCGTATCATGCAGACGCCTGAAGTGATTAAGGTGGAATCGACGCACGATACCTCAAGCATTGCTCAGCATTTCTATAAAGTTGAAGGCTCGGAAGCGCGTGATGAAGCGTTGGCGAACTTGCTACTGACTCACCAACCAGAGTCCGCTGTGGTTTTTTGCAATACCAAAAAAGAAGTGCAAAGTGTCGCAGATGAGTTGCATCGCAAAGGGTTCAGCGTTATCGATATCCATGGGGATTTAGAACAGCGTGAACGCGATCAAGCATTGGTGCAGTTTGCTAACAAGAGTGTTTCTATCCTTGTCGCAACAGACGTCGCGGCGCGTGGTTTGGACGTAGATAACCTTGATGCAGTCTTTAACTTTGAGCTATCGCGCGATCCTGAGGTTCATGTACACCGTATCGGTCGTACAGGCCGTGCGGGTAGTAAAGGTTTGGCGTTCAGCTTCTTTGGAGAGAAAGACGGTTTGCGTGTAGCTCGTATTGAAGAATACCTGGATATGGACGTGGTACCAGCAACATTGCCTGCCAAATCAAATCAGCAGCCATACCAAGCGAAGATGGTGACGATTAACATTGATGGCGGTAAGAAACAGAAAGTACGACCGGGTGATATCTTAGGGTGTCTGACGGGGAAAAATGGTATCCCAGGCACTCAAGTTGGCAAGATTCACCTGTTCCCGATGCGCGCCTACGTTGCGGTCGAGAAGTCAGCTGCCAAAAAGGCCCTACAAACCATTAGTAATGGCAAGATGAAAGGGCGTCAGTTCCGGGCGCGGCTTCTTAAATAGCATAGAAAGGCTCTTCGTTTGAAGAGCCTTTTCTTTTTCGAGTTTATTTGGATGTGTGATCTTTAGTTAAGCGAGCTTTAATTCGGCTCAAACTGATAGGCGTGATCCCAAGATAAGCAGCTATTTGGCTATCGGTAATACGTAGCTTTAAGTCTGGGTAATGGGCGCAAAATAGTTGATATCGTTCCTCTGGGGAGTAGAGCAGCATAAAGCGTTCTTTGTTCTCTTTATTAACCAGTTGGTTTTCGAGTAGCTTTAAGTAAATGGCGTGTTTTTCTGCTCGCCATTGATGCAGCGTTTCAATTGGTAAGCAAAATAGCTGACAAGCGCTCAGCGTTTCCAATAAGTAAGGCGAAGGTTGGTTCTTAATTATGCTCTCAAAGCCGATAACCCAGTCTTTCTCCCAATAAAATTCTTTACTGAACTCTTTGCCCTGCTCTGTGAGATAGCTTGCATGGCATAACCCTTCAATAATGAAGTAAAGGTGCGAGCTAAACTCTCCTTGGTGGTTAAGAATGTGGCGCGTAGGCAATTCGAGTAACTCACCATTTTCGATAAGTTGGTTTGCTTCTGTGTCTAAGAAGCCATGATTGACTAAGTCTGAAAAAAGATCGCTGTGCATGTGATAACTCAGAAACGGTTTTCTTTATTCTAACGGGTTTTATTGATAAACAAAAAAGCGGCTCATGAGAGCCGCTTAGCGTTGTTGTCAAATCAGCCTTACTTATTCAGATCGATTTGGTAAATCGCGAAACCAATATCGTCAGTCGCGACACGTTTCATTGGGTATTGACCTTTCTCTTTGATGAACTGCGCCGCTTTATCGCTAGGAGATGTTTCGAAGCGAATATCTAGCTTTTTATCGGACTTAATCGGTGCGAAAGACCAGTTGTTGTCAGCGCTTGGTGTCACTTCACCTTTTTCTTCACTCACGCGAGAAATATAAGCGGCGACGACAGAGCGGTTTTCATCTGGTGCGTCAAACGCAATAAAGTCTGGGCCCGTACCAGGGAAGGTATTGCTATAAGCACGGTAGTTATTGGTTGCGATGATGAAGTCCTGCTTCGAATCAACAGGCTTACCATTGAATATCAGATTCACAATACGCTGAGAATCTGGATTAATCACTTTGCAACTCGCATCGTATTTGGGCGGTTGGGTGATATCGATCTGGTAGTTCACCCCATCAATGACATCGAAGTTGTACGTACGGAAATTATCCCAATCAATCAAAGATTGCGGTTTAGGATTGTTGATGTCGATGTGGTTGAATTGACCCGCACTGCACTCTAGCCATTCGCGAACTTCTTTACCTTTCACTTTCATCGCAACCAAGGTGTTTGGGTATAAGTAAAGATCGGCCGCATTACGGAAGGTGAGCTGACCGGACTCTACTTCTGTAAAGTTATTCGGATCGTTCTTACGACCGCCGACTTTAAATGGTGCTGCCGCACTCAGTACTGGAATGTCAGAAAGGTCTGGGTCGCCTTGAATAAAGCGTTCTACGTAGTCTTTCTGAGCAAGGTTAACGATTTGAATGGTGGGGTCGTCCTGCACTAATGCCAAGAAGCTGTACATGACATCATTTGCTTTGCCGATTGGTTGGTTTACAAATTCACGAGTGCCTTTGTGATCTTCTTCTAACGCTTTCACAATATCTTCATCGGCTTTAGCTAATGACTTCTTATTCACTTTATCGAAGATAGGGCGTGCTTCTGCTTGGCCTTCGACGACTTGCCATCTGCCGTCTTTCTCTTTCAGCATCAAATCCATCACACCTACGTGACTTCCCCAGCGGCCCGGCATCACGGACGTTACACCATTGATGGCCCCTTTATCTATATCAACACCAGGTAGGTTTGCGAAGTCTTTCCCTGGGAAGACCGCGTGAGAGTGGCCAAAAGCAATCGCATCAATACCTTCAACTTCTGTGAGGTAGTAAACTGAGTTTTCAGCGCCAAGCTTGTATGGGTCAGTAGAAATGCCCGAGTGTGGAATCGCCACAATCACGTCTGCGCCTTCTTTCTTCATTTGAGGAATCAGTTTCTCTGCTGTTTCCTTAATGTCTTTAGCAAAGACTTTGCCTTCTAAGTTCTTCTTGTCCCACACCATTATTTGTGGTGGTACAAAGCCGATATAACCCACTTTTATTTGATGCGCTTCGCCGTTTGTGTCTTTAAAGGTGTGGGTTTTGATCAGGTAAGGCTTGAAGTAATGCTCACCGGTTTTTTTTTCAAATACGTTTGCGTTGATGTAAGGGAAGTTAGCGCCCGCCAACGTCTTTTGTAGAAAATCTAAGCCATAGTTGAACTCATGATTGCCAATGTTGCCCACATCGTAGTCTAGTTGGTTCATCGCCTTGTAGACTGGGTGGACATCGCCAGCGTTAATCCCTTTCGCCGCCATGTAATCGCCCATTGGGCTGCCCTGAATTAAATCGCCGTTATCTACTAATACCGTGTTTTCTGCCTCGGACTTAGCCTGTTTCACTATGGTCGCGGCGCGACTTAAACCAATTTGCTGTGATGGTTGGTCTTTGTAGTAATCGTAATCCATCACGTTGGTGTGAATGTCGGTGGTTTCGATAATACGAAGCTTGATGGTATCGGCCATCGCAGGGCCCGCAAGCGTTAGCATGCCACTTAACACTGCGAGGGAAATAGGGTGAACTGCCACTTTCATTTGGTGCTCCAATTCAATGGGAAGGGGGAATCGTACCGCGTAATGTATCAAACGCTGGTGCAACTTAATGATAAAGATACAGAAAACTGTGAGCAGAAATCAGTTTACTGAACCTTATTCATATTAACCGCCGACTTTTTCACGCTTTTGAATGAGACCAAACAAAAACTTCTTAGCAGATTTTTGAATAAAAAATGAAATTTTAGAATTTCAGGTAATATAAACGCCCCGCCATAATGCTTGCATAACGATATCAATGGACGATGAGCAAGCACATGGCAACGAACGATTCAGTCACTTCTTTTCCTAAACCAAAGCCCCGGTTAGTTTCTGACAACTCAGTAGCTGGTGTTACTCGTTTTGCAAAGCAATCGCTACAGCCTGGTGAAGTCGCCTTAGTGGGGGCGGGGCCGGGTGATCCTGAACTTTTGACAGTGAAAGCACTGAATTGTTTGCAGCAAGCCGATGTGGTTTTGTACGACTACTTGGTGTCTGAAGAAATCATGGCCTTGATCCCTAGCGATACGATTTTAGTGTGCGTTGGGAAACGAGCTGGGCATCACAGTGTGCCGCAGGAGAAGACGAACCAGCTATTGGTGGACTTTGCCAAGCAGGGCTACAAAGTAGTGCGCATTAAAGGTGGGGATCCGTTTGTATTCGGTCGTGGTGGTGAAGAGTTAGAAGTGCTTGCTGATGCTGGCGTGCGTTTTCAGGTTGTCCCTGGCATTACCGCAGCAGCTGGCGCAACCGCTTATGCTGGTATTCCACTGACTCATCGTGATTACGCGCAATCGGCCATCTTTGTGACCGGCCACTTGAAAGAAGAAAGCGATGAGATGGATTGGTCAACGTTGGCTCGTGGGAATCAGACTTTAGTGATCTACATGGGGCTGATGAAATCACACTATATTCAGAATCAACTCATTAAGCATGGTCGTTCTGCGTCGACTCCGATTGCCATTATTGAGCGTGGTACGCAGATTCAACAAAAAGTATTTACGGGAGAGCTCTCCCAACTCTCTGATTTATCGAAGGAAGCACAATCGCCATCTTTGATTGTTGTCGGAGAGGTAGTGCGACTGTCTCAAAAGTTAGACTGGTTTTTGTCTAGTACTGAATTCAACAAAAGTGCTATTGCCAACTCCATATAATTTCAGACCAAAGATTAGAGACGTAATGCGCCTTCAAGCTTAAAAAGGAAATACAAAACATGGACCAACAACGTTTAACTCACCTTAAACAACTCGAAGCGGAGAGTATCCATATTATCCGCGAAGTTGCGGCTGAGTTTGATAACCCAGTCATGATGTATTCGATTGGTAAAGACTCATCAGTGATGCTGCATCTAGCGCGTAAAGCGTTTTACCCGGGCAAAATTCCATTTCCACTTTTGCATGTCGATACCGACTGGAAATTCCGCGAGATGATTGAGTTTCGCGATCGCACCGCTGCCAAATACGGCTTTGAGCTTTTGGTACATAAGAACCCAGAAGGTCTAGCAATGGGCTGCAGCCCGTTTGTTCATGGTTCTTCTAAGCACACTGACATCATGAAAACGCAAGGTCTTAAGCAGGCGCTAAACAAATATGGCTTCGATGCTGCTTTTGGTGGCGCTCGTCGTGATGAAGAAAAATCACGCGCAAAAGAACGAGTGTATTCGTTCCGTGACAAGAACCATACCTGGGACCCTAAAAATCAACGTCCAGAGCTGTGGAAGACGTACAACGGTCAGGTCAATAAAGGGGAGAGCATTCGTGTATTCCCACTTTCGAACTGGACGGAGCTTGATATCTGGCAATACATCTATTTAGAAAACATCGAGATCGTACCGCTTTATCTCGCTGACAAACGTCCAGTTGTTGAACGCGACGGCATGCTAATCATGGTTGATGATGATCGTATGGAGCTTCAACCGGGTGAAGTGATCGAAGAGAAGAGTGTGCGTTTCCGTACTCTTGGTTGTTATCCATTAACTGGGGCTATCGAGTCTGAAGCGAACACTTTGACCGGTATTATCGAAGAGATGCTGGTGGCAACGTCGAGTGAGCGCCAAGGTCGAGCGATCGACCACGATCAGTCAGGATCGATGGAGCTTAAAAAACGTCAAGGTTACTTCTAAAGGATCTAAGGAAAGATAATGAACAGTGCAGTTGAAGCTCAATTAGCCGAGCTTGGTATCGAAGGCTATTTAACACAACACCAGTACAAGTCGTTACTTAGATTCTTGACTTGTGGCTCGGTAGATGACGGTAAAAGTACACTGATCGGTCGCTTACTCCATGACTCAAAACAAATTTATGAAGATCAGCTAGCGGCAGTGCACTCAGACAGCCAACGTGTGGGCACCACGGGTGAAAAGCCTGACCTTGCGTTGTTGGTCGATGGCTTACAAGCTGAGCGCGAGCAGGGGATCACAATTGATGTAGCTTACCGCTATTTCTCGACGCAGAAACGTAAGTTCATCATCGCCGATACTCCTGGGCACGAGCAGTACACGCGCAATATGGCGACAGGCGCATCGACGTGTGACTTAGCGGTGATCTTAGTTGATGCACGTAAAGGCATTCTTGATCAAACTCGTCGTCACTCTTTTATTTCCAACCTACTGGGTTTGAAACACTTTGTTGTGGCGATCAACAAGATGGATTTAGTGGATTACTCGCAAGAGCGCTTTGAAGAAATCCGCGATGAGTATCTTAAGTTTTCTGAGAACCTGACCGGGGATATTGATATTCAAATCATCCCGATTTCGGCGCTTGAAGGTGACAATGTGGTGGATAAAGGGCAAAACCTAAGCTGGTTTAAAGGCCCGTCATTGCTTGAACTTCTTGAAACGGTCGATGTGGATCAAGAAAAAGGTGCGGGTGAGTTCCGCTTCCCAGTGCAATACGTTAACCGTCCTAACCTCGATTTCCGTGGTTTTGCGGGGACGATTTCTTCAGGTTCGATCAAAGTCGGTGATGCCATCAAAGCATTGCCATCGGGGAAAACGTCAACCGTGGCACGCATTGTTACGTTTGATGGTGATATTGAGGAAGCTCGTGCTGGGTTGGCGGTCACTCTGACGCTAAGCGATGAGATCGATATTAGCCGTGGCGATTTGATTGTCCTAGACAATGCTCAAGTGGAAACCACAAACCACTTGCTTGCCGATGTGGTATGGATGACAGAGCAACCTCTGCAACCGGGCCGTGACTACGACATCAAAATCGCGGGTAAGAAAACTGTGGGCCATGTTGAAGCGATTCGTCACCAATATGATATCAACAACCTATCGACTCATAGTGCGGCAGAGCTGCCATTGAATGGTATTGGCTTGTGTGAATGGTCTCTCAATGAGTCAGTTGCGCTGGACAATTACCAAGATTGTGCTGATACCGGCGGCTTCATCATTATCGATCGTCTGACGAACGTGACGGTTGGTGCAGGCATGGTCAAAGAAAGCCTCGCGGTGGTTGAGCGCGATTTGACGGACATCTCTGCGTTTGAAGTTGAGCTGAATGCACTTGTGCGTAAACACTTCCCACACTGGGAAGCAAAAGACGTCAGCCAATTGCTGAAAAAGTAATTGGCGCGCCCGAGCTCGATAAGCTCTGATTCTATCTGTTGTTGTGCTTGGGGCGTCGCTGCCTAACTGAGTTGCGAAATGCAGTTAGGTTATTCTCCTAATACCAGAATGCTTCGGTGAAGCCCAAGAAAACCGAGCATTCTGATGTTCTTTTCGCTTGCGCTGATTTTGGTCTGTTTACTCGTTTGTCTGGTGTCTCACGGATAAATGAGTCGTTGTTGTGCCCTTTGGGCGATTTGGTAAGGAAAGGCTATGTGGGAACAAGGGTTTGTATTAGCGATTTTGCTTGGCATTATCACTTGTTTGCTTGTCACAAAAATTAAGCCTAGTTATGTCTTTGCGGGTGCCGCTTTTATTGCATTTATGGCGGGAATGATGGATTCAGCCACGATCGCATCCAACTTTACCAACTCTTCGTTATTGACTCTGGTTCTGTTGATTCTTGCATCGTGTGCTTTAGAAAAAACGTTACTGATCAGTTGGGTGAGCCGTAGTATTTCTGAAGGCCAGTTAGGTAGTGTGATCGCTAAGCTCGGTGTATCAACGGCCTTGCTCTCTTCATTCACGAATAATACCGCCGTGGTTGTCTCATTGATTGGGGCGATTAAGCGTAATCAGCAGCATGCGCCTTCGAAATTACTCATCCCGCTGTCTTACGCCGCCATTTTTGGTGGCACATTAACTTTGATAGGTACGTCGACTAACTTAATCATCAACAGCTTTGTTGAAGATGCCGGTTTGCCGAGCCTGAGCTTTTTTACACCCACGATGATTGGCTTGGCGGTGTTGGTGGGAGGAATGCTGATTCTTATCCCGCTCAGTTACTTACTGCCGAACTACGATGATCAAAGCCAAGAAGATTTACCGTACTTTCTTGAGTCTCGCGTAGAGCCTGGTTCACCGTTAGTTGGGCGCACGGTCAGCGAGAATAATTTACGTGCGCTGCGCAAACTGTTTCTTGCGGAGGTTGTACGAGATGGCGTGACGGTTTCCTCTGTAGGACCGGATTTCGTACTCAATGCGAAAGACCGTTTGTTGTTTTGTGGTGATGTTGAGAGCGTCGCGACCCTGCAAGAAATTCCGGGCCTCAAGCTTTTTGGTCAGCAGCACTTGAATGGGCAAAATTTTATTGAAGTTGTGGTGAGCTCATCCGCGACGTTTTGCTATAAAACACTTAAAGAGAGCCGATTCCGTGACCGCTTTGATGCCGTTGTTGTCGCTATTCGTCGTGGCCATGAGCGCCTAGAGGGCGGTTTGGGTAGCATTACCTTAGCGCCAGGTGACACGTTAGTTCTGGTTCCGGGGAAGCGTTTTGAATCGGAGCGCCGAGCTCATCGTAAAGAGTTTGTTTTAGTGCATGATTTGGACTCTAGCGCTCGGCTTGATACAAATAAATCCTCCATCGTGCTACTGGGCTTTGCTGCCGTAATTGGGTGTGCGCTATTAGAGCTAGTACCGATTATTAAAGGCCTTGCCGCGTATCTTATCGCACTTATCGCGTTTGGCATTGTACAGATTTCAGAACTGCGCCGCCGTTTCCCAATTGATATCGTTGTGATTGTCGGCTCTGCTTTGTCCATCGCTCAATTGATGATCTCTTCCGGCTTGTCAGAGAGAATGGGAGCGATGTTTATTGAAGCGTTCAATGGCTGGGGCGTGTTTGGAGCCTTGGTCGCAACTTACATCATGACATTAGTTCTCACTGAACTGGTGACGAATAATGCCGCGGCTGCGCTTTCTTTTCCTATTGGCTATAGCATGGCGATCGGTTATGGCGTAGATCCGATGCCATTCATTATGGCGGTCTTGTTTGGCGCCAGTGCGAGCTTTATTTCTCCCTACGGTTATCAAACCAACTTACTGGTGTACAGCGTAGGAAATTATAAATTGACCGACTATGTGAGAATTGGTGTGCCGATTTCGATTGTGTACTCTGTATTAGTACTTACTTTGATTCCGGTCTTCTTCCCGTTTTAATTCCGATATTTACAAGGATACGTTATGACTGCCGAAACGACGGTAAAAGATGAAAACATTGTTTGGCACCAGCATTCGGTCGATAAACAGTTTCGTGCTGAGTTAAAGAAGCAAAAACCTGCCGTATTGTGGTTTACCGGCTTATCTGGAGCGGGTAAATCAACCGTAGCGGGGGCGTTGGAAAATCGCCTTGCAGCATTGGGTTACCACACTTATTTATTGGATGGTGACAATGTGCGACATGGCCTGTGTAGTGATTTGGGCTTTTCTGAACAGGATCGTCGCGAGAACATTCGTCGTATTGGTGAACTGGCTAAACTGATGGCGGATGCAGGCTTAATTGTGTTGTCGGCGTTCATTTCACCTCATCGTGCAGAGCGACAACTAGTGCGCGACTTATTGCCAGAAGGTGAGTTTATCGAAGTGTTCGTCAATGCATCTCTAGAAGTCTGCGAAGGTCGCGATCCTAAAGGTTTGTACCGCAAAGCACGCGCGGGAGAAATTCCTAACTTCACTGGTATTGATTCTGAATATCAAGCACCGAAGAATCCGGAAGTCGATTTACCAGCGGGCGAAAAAAGCGTCGATGAGCTGGTGGACTTGTGCTTGGAAGCGCTTAAGTCGCGTGCAGTGATCCGATAAATAAGCATTTGGATCATTGGTGACCTCAAGCTCTTTGAACGGCTTAAGAAGCATTTGGATCATGGGTGGTCAAATGCTTCTTAAACTGCCTACACGGTATGATGAACCGTACTTTTAGCGTCACTATGGACACTAAACCTATGATTTAAAAGCGCAAGCATTTGGTCGTAGTAGTCGGCATGTGGTTTGTTACCGAGCAAGGTACAGAGCTCATTGCCTGTTGGCGTGAAGCGGTAATATAAAAGACGGACGCCTTTGCTGTTCACGTTCAGCGACAAGTTTTTACCTTGGTAGGTGAGGATCAATGGCGTCTCGATACCAATTTCGCCAGATTCAAGCTCGGTACTATGCAGTAACCCTAGTTCAATCAACAGCAACAAACTTGAATAGGGCAGCTGAAAACTTCCCATGTTTAAGCTGTTGGCGATGTCTCGTTTGCCGAAGCTAAATATTCCTCCTTGCGCTTTATAACCAATCAACAGCTTGCGACTGTGATCCCCTCCAAAACTGCACGCCAGAGAGGCGGCTCTTTGCAGAGTTTGCGCTTCTTTTGGTGACATATCTTTGAGGACTTTGAGCGCTTTCATCGACGTCGAGCCTGGGTTTGTTACTTCACGCTTCATCACTTGAGCCCATAACTTTTGCATCGCGCTGTTATGGATGTCTTGAGCCATTTCAAAAAAACGATACAACCAGTCTTGGTCGGGCTCTCCGGCAGTTTCATCTCGGCATGAACTGTGTGCTAGCTTTAAAATCTGCTCTAGGTTTTTTTGTCGCTGTTCTTGGCGTCTCTGTTCACGCAGTTGGGCTCTTTCAAGCGCGGATTTGGCTGGTGGATCGGTTTGCAGTAAGGCATCAAGACCGTGTATTTGGGCAATGGTTTTTACCTTGCTGGCACTGTCTTTGATGTAGCCCTGCTTTTTTTCTTGTTGCGTATTTTTTTGTGCGTTTGACTGATGTTCGATGACAACAGGTTGCTTTGTCGGTTCTGCCATTAATTTTCCTACCAAGAACTGCGCTGTTCGCTTGTTTAAATTTACACCTTATCTAACCAGGCGACCAGATAGGAGTTCTCAGTTTTTGAACGAATAGGGCTATCCAAAATGATAATGAGTTGTTAAAATTGTTATCGTTATTTTGGAGGGACAATGAAGTTCTCAGAAGCAGGTAAATTAAAAAAGCACCTGTCGATAGCGTTTCTTTTGGTTATTTATGTTGGCGTATTAGCGTATTTGTCTCGTTATATCGTGTAACACAGAACTAAAAAAGGCGCCGATGTGACGCCTTAGGTGTACCGATGCATGTCAACGACTTAAACTACATATCGTCGTAGGCTTCTATTTTCGATCCCTCAATAACGTAAGCCGTTTCAGCCAGCTCGTGGCTTATCGTCTCGGTTTTCAACTCTCCAACCACATATATGACATCCCACAGTTCTTGAACGGGTGCGCCTTTGGGAAACTTCACGTAAATGATTTGGTTTGGTGGCGGTGGTGGTACGTGGATACAAGCTCCAAAGTATGGCACCAACAAAAACTCGGTGACGGTATTCGCGTCACCTTCAAGCGGGATGACAAAGCCTGGGATTTTAACTTGGCTTCCATTTAGCTCTGGTCGAACGTTACCAATTTTAGACTGTTGCGCTGCGCCGCCACTGTGATCAGAAGCTGGCATGCCCACACTGTCGAACAGTTTGCGTTCTTTCTCAGGTACTAGATCAATCCAGTCGAGCGTTAATGGCTCCTCGCTTGCGAGTACTGGCGCTATAAATGAGACGATCAGCAAGCAACTTGCGAGTATTTTTCTCCACATTTTATTAAATCCTTATTGTCATTCCGTCACTTAGTGACTGTCGGTAGGCGCGAAAAGCCGGGATGAAACCAATTACAATTCCAGCGCATTGTACGAAACCTAATAGCATCCATTCATAGGGCGATAAGAGGCTTAAAGTCAGATGTATTCCATAATGCTGTTGAATGATGGGTTGCACGATGGCGAGAATGGCATACAGCCCTGCCACTCCAGTCACAATTCCGGCAGCAGTAAGTAGACTGGCTTCGCTGATCAATAATGAGAAAACATGACGAGGTCTTGCCCCCATAGCGCGCAAAATCGCCATTTCACGGCGGCGCTCCTGTAAGCTGGTTAATAAGCTGCTTAGCATGCCGAGTAATCCTGCAATCACCACAAAGCCAGACACTGCCATTAAGGCTTGCTCGGCAACAGACATCATTCCCCACAATTCATGCAACGCAACCCCGGGCATAATCGCGCTAAGCGGTTCTTTGGGATAAGTGTTGATTTGCCTTTGTAGGGCGAAAGTCTGAATACGAGATTTCAAACCGACCAGCATCGCGGTAATTTGCTTGGGCTGAAAGTCTCTGCTTTTGAGGTCTTGTGCCTTGGGTGTTGGGCCTAAACGTGCACCGCTTTCCCATCCGACGTGGATGGCTTCGATGGCTTCTAGCGAGACATGGACGGTTTTGTCGACTGGCGTGCCAGTGGGCGCAAGAATCCCGACAACTTTGAATGGCAGGTTGTCATGTCGGCTAAAGCCTACATCACTAATGCCGTGGGCAATGATGATTTCACTACCGACGTGATAACCCAGCTGTTTTGCGACATCAGAACCGAGCACGGTTTCAAATAAACCATTGAATTCTTGGCCTTCTGAAAAGGTTAGTGATTGCTTACTTCCGAATTTATAGTGTTCAAAATAGCTGTGGTTGGTTCCCATGACTCGGAATCCTTTGTGCGAGTCGCCAAGTGAGATTGGAATCGCCCAATCTACTGCTCGATGATTGGCAAACTCTTGGTAACTCTTCCAGTCAATGTTGTTGGTGGCATTGCCAATGCGAAACACAGAGTAGAGCAGCAAGTTCACTTGTCCAGAACGGCCACCAATGATGAGGTCGGTGCCTGAAATTGTATTGGCGAAGCTATCTTTTGCCTGAGTACGAATGCGTTCTACTCCTAAAAGGAGTATGACAGAAATCGCGACTGTCATGATGGTTAATATTGCCGTCGCCTTACGATTGATTAAGCTCTTCCACGCGAGCTTTGCAACAGCGCTCATGATGCGGCTCCTAGGTTAGATGCTTGGTTAATATCTGGTAGGTTAAGTGTGCGGTCAAATAAGGGCTCAAGCGTTGGATCGTGACTGACGAAGATCAGCGTAGCGTTGGCTTGATTCGTTTGCTCCATCAGGAGTTCAATAAACGCTTTACGGTTATCATGGTCTAAAGCGGAGGTTGGCTCGTCAGCAATCACTAACCCCGGATACCCAATGAGTGCTCGTGCAGCCGCAACACGTTGTTGTTGGCCAATGCTCAGTTCCGATACCGGACGCGCATGAAGCTCGCTGGGTAGGTGGAGTCTTTCAAGCAGAGCTTGAGCTTGCTCTTCTAACGTTTGAGATGACGTTCTTGAAAGCGCGCGGCCACGTCGTGTTTGACTGAATTGGCAAGGCAGTAGTACGTTTTCAAGTACGTTTAAATAAGGCAATAAATTGAACTGCTGAAAGATATAGCCAATGTGATCGGCGCGAAATTTGTCTCTTTGACTTGCACTTAAACTAACAAGGTCAGTGTTCAGTACGGATAGAGAGCCAGATGTTAACGTGTTGATGCCAGTTAGTAGGGCAAGCAGCGTAGATTTACCGCAGCCACTGGGACCTTTGATAAATACGTGCTCACCTTGGGCAATATGTAACTGTGGAATATGAATGGTTGCGTGTGTTGAACCGGGCCAGACAAACTGGGCATTATTTAGCTCAACAACGTTTGACATGATTTCAGTCATACTAAATCACCAAAGCATTGGCGTGTAAGTGTGTACTTACACGCCACTCGTGTTATTTGATTACGATTTGGGAGTTATCTTTGCTCAGTTTGATGGCTGATTGCATGGTGTCAGTGAATATATTGACGTTGATTGACTCAGTCGTTGGAAATTGATTAAACCAGTCGGTTTGAATGTTACTGAGTTGGTTAACTTGGTCACAGCTGAAGCGATATTGCACCGAAAACTCACCATGTCCGCCATTTTCATGCTCCTCATGGTGAGCATCGTGACCGTCATGGTGCTCATGTTCATCATGATGTTCATTGTGGTGATCATGGTGTTCGTGCCCTTCATGATCGTGATTTGCATGGTCATCATGGTCGTGCTCGCTATGATCATGGTCTTCATGAGGGGTGCTGAGGTTATGGTTTACGTAAGCTTCTTCAATATCACAATTGGCTTGCGCGTTAATAGCAAACAGCGTGTTGCTGTCTTCTAGGGTGGCAATGGCTTGTTTAAGTGCTTGCTCTTGCTGTTCATTTTCTGGAGCATGCTCGAAACCAACCACATCGGCACCGGGAGCAGTAATCTCCACTAACAGATCCTTTCCATCTTGGGCGATATTAAATTCGACGTGACCATGCACATGAGCACCGTGCTGGCGGTATTCGTCCGCATTTGCTGCTGTCGATAAAGAGAGACCAATGACAAGCGCTAAAACATGTTTCGATGACATTTTGTGTTTCCTAATTTTGCTGGCACTAACCCGAGCAATACCGGATCAGATTTGTATTTACTAAGGTGCGATTCGCTGACACGTTAGGTGCAGGAATACGCACAAATTATGTTGAGTGTGGAATAGTTTGGAAATTAAGCAAAATAAGGCGGGGCACGAGCTGCACCACGAATGTCTTCACTATTAACAAGGCGCTGAAAGACATCATGGTATTGGATGCGCGTAAATGTTGGCGTCGATAGGGTCGGTTGAGCTTTGGCTATGCCGTGCTGAACCCCAGAAAATAGCTGGCAATGATGGTGTGTGTGGTGTTCGGGAGTCAGATCAACTTGATGAAGGATTACCGCAAAGTTCCAAGCGATCAGCAACGCGACACTGAAAAATAAAACAGTGCGATGCCAATGCTTCCGTATCTTTTGCTGGTGGTGGTACATCTGAGCTCCTCTTACTGACTGTTATAATATAACACCCATAATGAGTAAAAGTTCACTCTTTTGTTGGCTAGTGGGAAAATTTACGTCAACACATGCGATGTCGCCGAATCTGAGACAGTCTCCTTGGTGGAATCACTGAGCGTTAAACTAGGGGCAACAGAAATCTCAAGCTTTAAGTTTGGTCGCATGGCTCCTTATACTGCGTACTACGGATATTAAGGAGCCAAGCAACGAGACTAGATGTTCTGTTCAATTAGCTCGATCACCTTTGCAATTTCATCTTGCTCAAGTGCGCCTTCTTTTACAAACAGCACTTTGCCTGTTTTGTCTTGAACAATAATGGCAGAGCTTTCTTCTTTAAGATCCCAAGTGTTGGCGACTACGCCATTTTCATCCAGAACCATAGATGACCAAGGAAACTCTTTTTTGCTGTCTTGGGCTGAAGATTTCACGAACGAACCTGTCCCCCAGATTGCATCATCTTGGTTAATGATCGTAGTTGTTTGGTAGCTTTCTTGCGGGAATTGCGCGGCGGTTATTGCTGACATCAAAGGAGCGTTCATTTCTTTTGAACTGCTACGACCTGCGATTGCTTGAATAACACGAACCTTACCCTGCATATGCTGGGTTGCCCATGGTTGGTATGCCACGCCCTCACCTTGCAAAACAATCTCGCCATAAGCCGCGACCTTGGCAGAAGGAACGGTCTCACCGACAGATAGGTTGTGTGCAAACGCAAAGCTTGGCGTTATAGCCAATAATAGTAGAGGTAGGAGAGTCTTAGTTTTCATATTGTTATATTCCGTACGAGTTGGAAGTTTTCCAGTATATATCCAGATCTAGGAAATTTGTAGAACTGTTGATAACATTTATTTAACGTATGGGGTGGTGTAATATTGCGTTATATTTAGAATTTGCTAAAATGAACCTCGTCGCAGATTGCGCATCAAGATTGCAGAGGATAAATAAGCAATCCGTGTTTTCTCAAAGGAATTGAGGTGAGTTATGCTACGTGAGTTTGCTGTATACCGACCATTACAAGTGGCACGTTTCGTTAAAACGTTGTTCAAAGGTCAATTCTTTATTGCTGGGGTTGGATGTTTTCAGTTCGACAATGGCAAAGTTTTGCTCCCTGACGTCAACGATCAGAAAAGACTCACCATCTTTAAAGAAGTCAACCAAGTGATTGCTTCGTTGTCTGTTTAAGAGCCCGTTGGCTTGAATTTAGTTTTCGATTTCAAAAAAGAGCGACCTATTCGGTCGCTCTTTTTGGTTTCAGTTAGTCGTAGGAACTAACTTTGTAAGCTGGGTGGAAAGCAAACACCTGTGCCACCGATACCGCAGTAACCGTCAGGGTTTTTAGCCAGGTATTGCTGGTGGTAAGTTTCGGCAAAATAATACGGGCCCGCTGGCTGTATCTCAGTGGTGATATTCGCGCGTAGTTCCTCTTGCAGTGCTTGTTGATACAAGAGCTTCGATTTTTCTGCGCTCTCTTGCTGCTTCGCGGAATAAGTGTAAATAGCCGAACGGTATTGTGTGCCCAAATCGTTACCTTGACGCATCCCCTGGGTTGGGTCATGTTTCTCCCAAAAAACGGCCAGTAGTTTTTCTAAGGAAATCACGCGTTCATCGAAGACGACTCGTACTACCTCTGTATGGCCTGTTTTACCCGTACACACCTCTTCATAAGTAGGATTGGGTGTATATCCACCGGCGTAGCCAACCGAAGTGGAGATAACCCCATCCAGTTGCCAAAATACGCGCTCAGCACCCCAAAAGCAGCCCATTCCCAGCAGAATTTGTTGTTGATGCGGCTCCAATGGTGCCTTTAAGTTAGATTTATTTACAAAATGATGATCTTCAACCTGCATCGGTTGAGCTCTACCTGGCAAGGCATCTTCTATACTGATCAATGTTTGTTTGTTGAGCATGGTATTTGTCCTTCAATACGTGTCTTAAATTTGCGAACTTTTTCATTTCGTCTGTATCTGATGCTGTGATGACATAGACCGCGTTAAACCTATTAATATTACAGACTTAGACTTTAATTGGCGTTATCATTATTTACGTTTACTTAACCTCATTCAGCCAAAAAAGCATGATAAAAAAAGCTCTCCTCACCATTGTTGGCCTGTTTGCCTTTTCTCATGGTGCCTATGCCGATGTTTCTTTGACTTTAAAAGGCATCGATGGCGCTTTAGAAGAGAATGTCAGTGCGTACCTGTCGTCCATTCCAGCGAAGGACTACTCCACTTCTCTGCGCTTTCAAGCGAGATTAGATCAAAGTATCACTGAAGCTCTCAATGCGCTTGGGTATTATCATGCAAAAATTTCATACTCTATTCCGGAAGGGAATGATGAGTTGATCGTCAGCATCAAGCCGGGTTTACCTGTGAAAGTGAAAGTCATGGATGTAGTGATCACAGGTGAAGCAAAAGACGATGAAGAGTTCGCCAAACTTATTGAACGTTCACCGCTTAAAGTCGGCAAAGTATTGAATCAAGGTGAATACGATAGCCTGAAATCGGGTATTCGTAACTTGGCGTTGCAGCGTGGTTATTTCAATGGTGATTACAAGCTCAGCAAACTTGAAGTGATTCCTGGCTTCAATGAAGCGAATGTGCGTTTGCATTATGACAGTGGTATTCGTTATCACTTTGGTCCGATTAACATTACCGGCAGTCAGATTTGGGAAAACCGTGTTGAATCAATGCGACCTTTTGAAATTGGTGAACCTTACTTGGTTTCGCAAGTGGGGGAGTACAACCAAAATCTGTCTAATACAGATTGGTTTTCATCGGTTTTTGTGGAGCCTGATTTAAGTAAATTGGATGAGGGACGCGAATTGCCAATTAAGGTCTCGCTCGCGCCAGCGTCAAAAAACCAAATAGAAACCGGTCTTGGTTACTCGACCGATACTGGTGTGCGTGGCACGTTAAAATGGAAAAAACCATGGGTTAGTTCACGTGGCCACAGCTTTAATACGGCGTTATCACTATCAAAGCCAGAGCAGACGATCACGGCAGGCTACAAAATCCCGCTTGATGATGTATTGCGTGAATACTACCAACTGCAATTTGGTTTAAAACACCTTGATAACCGAGATACGGAGAGTTTGGAATCCAACCTGGCAGTTGAACGACATTGGCTAACCGATGGCGGCTGGCATAAAACCATTTATGTTCGTCACTTGTACGAAAACTTCTCTCAAGGTCTGCAAGATGATGGGGTGCAATTTGTGTTACCCGGAGCCACTTTTTCACGAACTCGTGTCCGTGGTGGCAACATGCCAATGTGGGGAGATAAGCAAAGTGTAACGATCGAATATGGTGATCCTGCTTTGCTGTCAGAAACGCGAGTATTGCGCCTATTAGGGCGATCATCTTGGATCCGCGGGATCGGTGATAATCATCGTGGTTTGTTCCGCTTAGAAGGTGGTGCGAACATCACTGACGAATTTGAAAAGCTTTCACCTTCCCTGCGTTTCTTCGCTGGTGGTGATAACAACATTCGTGGTTATGGATATGAGTCTATTTCACCTGTGGATGAAAGTGGCGCCTTGACGGGTGGTAAATACATCGTCAGCAGCACATTAGAGTATCAATATCGCGTGTATGGAAACTGGTGGGCAGCCACCTTCTACGATATTGGTGATGCATTTAACGAAACACCTGAATGGAAATCGGGTGCTGGTGTGGGTATCCGTTGGGCGTCTCCGGTTGGACCGGTTAGCTTTGATTTTGCGTGGGGACTGGATGAAAAACCAGAAAGAGAGTTCCGCATCCACTTCTCATTGGGGCCTGAGTTATGATCAAAATGATGTTTAAGTGGACCAAATGGCTGTCGCTAAGTTTGATTGGTCTATTGCTGTTGCTCATCATTTTTGTTGCGACAGTGCTATTTACTCACCCTGGTCTTAAGCTCGCGTTGTGGGGAGCAGAAAAGGCTTTACCGCAACTACAGATAGAGAAAGTTCAGGGTTCATTATTTCCTCGTTTTGAGCTACAGAACGTCAGTTTTGTCGACGAATCTTTGAACATCGACGCAAAAGTCGATCGTTTAGCGTTAGCGGTTAACTTCCGTTGTTTCTTTGATCCTAAAGTCTGTGTCGATGAGCTAACCCTGCAAGGTGTTAACTTTCAGATGCCAGAGCTCCCTCCGGCAGGCGAAGAGCCAGAGGAGACACCGCCATTACGTACAGTCAGTACACCAGTCCCTATTTTTGTTAATAAGGTCAGTTTTGATGACATTAACTTAAACATTTTGGGCAACCAAATTGACTGGCAAGATTTCTCTACCGGGCTTTCTATGCAAGGCGACCGTTTAGTGATTGCGCCGACGGCATTAAAAGACATCAATGTTGCACTGGCTCCAAGTGAAGCTGAACCTGAAGCGGCCACAGACGAGCCGAAAGACGCTGACGATCCGCCGCAAGATATTGTGTTACCTGAGGTGTGGATTCCACTCACTGTGGAAGCAAGACGCCTCGATATTCATAACTTCAAGCTTGCAGGTGAGAAGCCGGTGATCGTTCACCACCTTGGTGCTGTAGCGAAAGCGGGGGGCGACCGTGTTGATGTGAAAACATTAGAGCTCGATATGCCTGAAGTGGAAGGTAAGTTAAGCACGCAAGTAACGCTTTCTGCCGACTATCCTCTCAAAGCTCAGCTCGATGCGCTGGTGAAGCAAGCGGATGCGAAGGGACAAAAGCTGTCGCTGTCAGCTGCTGGTTCGGTGGGAGACCTTTCTCTCACTGCGACCTTATCTGAACTAGTCGAAGCGGAGATCAAAGGTGAACTTCAGCCCCTGAAAGCGCAGTTACCCTTTGATGTTGCAATCAAAAATGTGCAAGCGCAATGGCCGTTAATCGGTCAAAGTGATTATCAAGTATCGGTACCAAGTTTATCTGCAAAAGGTTCCCTGGACGGATACACCGTGGCACTAGAAACACAAGCTTCGGGTAAAGATATTCCTGCTGTAGATGTTGCACTAAACGGCAAAGGCACATTAGAGCAAATCGATCTTGAAAGCCTGGTAGTCAAAACATTGGGCGGTGAGTTATCCGGTCAGGTGATGGCGAATTGGGCTGCGCCAATCAACTGGCAAGCTGACCTTAATTTGCAACATATTCAACCAGGGCTTCAATGGGAAGAGGCGGAAGGCGATATCAGTGGCAGCCTCTCGACTTCAGGTTCTTTAACAGAACAAGGCGGTTGGCAAGTCAGTTTACCTAAGTTAGATATCGATGGCATCTTACGCGGTTACCCGCTGAATGTGGAAGGCCAACTGGAAGCGTCTGATAAGAATGGCAAAGGTGAAGACATTCAGCTTACCACGCAAGGTTTAGCGCTTTCTCATGGCCCTAACCAATTGAGTGCCAAGGGTAAGATTGATAAGCAGATATTAATGGATGTTGAGGTTAACTTCCCCGATTTTGCGAAAAGTGTTCCCGATCTAGCGGGTAAGATGCAAGGCAACGTGGCGCTGCGTGGTAGCTTGAAAGAGCCTGACATCAAATTAGACCTAGCGCTAAATCAAGTGAACTGGCAGCAGCAAGCGAACGTCGAAAACATAACTTTGAAGGGGGATGTGACGCCTCTGCCAGCACCGAAAGCGAACTTAAGCCTCATTGCGAACAACATTACCTACGACGACATTAAAGTTGATAGTGCAGACCTTGAAGTTTCTGGGGATGAAAAACTGCACCAACTGACGCTAGATGTGGTGTCTGACATTGTATCAACCAGCTTAGAAATTGAAGGCTCATTCATACAGAAGCCGCAAATGATCTGGGATGGTGCATTGCGTCGTCTTACTTTGAGCACGCCGCAGGGACCTTGGACGTTGCAGAAATCGACGGCGGTTAAAGTCAACATTGATAAACAAATCGCTGATGTTCAAGCACATTGTTGGCTGCAAGCCAATTCGAGTGTTTGTTTGACCGAAGATATTAGTGTTGGTCAAAGTGGCGAAGCCAAGTTAGCTGTGAACGACTTTGACTTTGAACAAATCAAGCAGTTCCTGCCGCCAGAGACGAAATTACAAGGGTCGGTCAACGCGCAAGCGACAGCAAAATGGGCACCAGAGATGAAGCCGGAAGTCACGGTGAACGTTGATATGCCTAAAGGTCAAGTAGAGCAAGCACTAGAGCAGACGATAACTCTTGGTTGGGAAAGCTTTAGCTTTAAAGCGGCGCTGGCAAAAGACAAGTTAGATGCTGAGTGGTTATTTGATGTGAGAGACAACGGTGACTTATCAGGTCAGGTTTCTTTGGTCGATGTAACGTCTGAGCAGCCTGAGATTGACGGTAAGGTCTCGCTATCGACATTCCATCTGGATTTCTTAGCGCCGTTGATAGGTGAGTACAGCCTATTCAAAGCGAACATGAATACTGATTTGGCGATATCTGGTGATGTTATGCACCCTAAAGTCAACGGTCAGTTCTTGATTGATCAAATGAAGCTACAAGGTGAAGTCACGCCGATAGACATTAACTCCGGTCAGGTCGCGATCAACTTTAAAGGTCACCAAGCGGATCTTGATGCGGGCATCATGACGCCAGATGGTGAGTTGGAAGTGACCGGTGAGGCCGATTGGCAGGAACTACAAAATTGGCATACCAAAGCGCGCGTATTTGCGAAAGAGCTTCAGGTGGATCTTCCACCAATGGTAAAAATTAAAGTTGAGCCGGACATGACCATTGATGTCACACCACAGCTTGCTAAGGTCGAAGGTAATATTAATCTGCCTTGGGGACGAGTTGTGGTTGAAGAGCTGCCACCAAGTGCGGTTGGTGTTTCAAGCGACACCGTGATTTTGGACCAGAACTTACAGCCTGTGAGTGATATTGAGCCAATGCCATTTGATGTTGAAACGGATATCAACATTAAGATCGGTGATGACTTTCAACTGGCCGCCTTTGGCTTGAAAGGTGGTCTGAAAGGTAACCTCAATGTGACACAGAAAGATAAAGGTCCGTTCATCGTTGGTGAGGTTAATATCGTCGACGGTTCTTACCGCTCTTTTGGTCAGGATTTGGTGATTGAAGAAGGTAAGATCTTAATGAATGGCCCGGCAGATCAGCCGTACGTTTCTATTAAGGCGATTCGAAATCCAGATAATACCCAAGATGACGTGATTGCTGGTGTGCGTGTAACAGGACCAGCATCGGATCCAAATGTGGAGATATTCTCTGAGCCAGCGATGCCTCAAGCGAATGCGCTCTCTTACCTACTTCGCGGTCAAGACATTGATGGCGAAGCGGGAGGCAATGCTATGACGACCACGTTGATCGGCCTAAGTTTGGCAAAGAGTGGACGCGTGGTTGGTGAAATCGGCGAAGCCTTTGGGGTTCAAGATTTACAATTGGATACGGCGGGTTCGGGCGATGATTCTCAAGTGACCGTCAGTGGTTACATTCTGCCGGGATTACAGGTGAAATACGGCGTCGGCATCTTTAACTCACTAGGCGAGTTCACCGTGCGTTATCGATTGATGCAAGATCTGTATTTAGAGGCGGTTTCTGGTGTAGATAGTGCGGTTGACCTACTCTATCAATTTGAGTTTGATTAGAGCTTGTTCGCCAGCGTACATAAAGTTCATGACTAAGGAGTGGTTATGCAGCATTTTAGTTTTTGTATATGGGACCTTGCGTAAAGGAGAGTGTAATCATCACTTTCTGAGCTCGGCCCAGTTTCTTGGTCAGCATGAAACGGACGCTCAGTTCGCACTGTATGACTTAGGTCCTTATCCCGCGTTGTCTGTTGGGCAGCGCTCGATACAAGGTGAAGTGTATCTGATTGATGATGAAACCTTATCCGAGCTAGATAAGTTGGAAGATGTGCCAGTAGAGTATCGTCGAGAGAGCATCGTCACGCCGTTTGGCCAAGCTTGGATCTACTTGTATCAAGATACTGAACAACTGACCGAAGAAATCGCTTCCGGAGATTGGTGTCAAAAGGTGTGAGCTATACTGACATTATCAATAGCGACGAGCTGGTCACTAAGGAGTCATGATGAAGGTATTCGTAATTGGAGCAATGGCGTTGATTCTTGCTGCATGCGCGCAAACAACCCTGCCGACCTCGAGTAATGCTACCGACTGGCAAGCGTTTGGTAAGCAGTCTGCCTTAGATGGATTAAGAGTTTTATCTGAAGATCGTATCGCTGCACTGGATGGTACTAATCATGCTACGCCTGAACTGATCATGGCCTATCAAACGGGTTATCAGCAAGGGAAGCAAGAGTATTGTGAACAAAGCGCGTATATGCTTGGTGTTATCGGGCGTCCGTATTTTGGTATTTGTGATGACCTAGACCCTTTCTTTCAGCATGACTATGACGCTGGCCGAATGTCTTCTGCAGGCGCGCCTATCTAGTTGACTTACACAAAATTAAAAAGAGCTGCCCTAAAGCAGCTCTTTTTAATTTTGTATCAGCCGTGATGCTTATTTTTTCTTGAGCGCGCTCGTAAGATTCTAAGATCTCAGCTTTAGCGGCAGCAACATCTGCCCAACCATCCACTTTGACCCACTTGCCCGCTTCAAGCTCTTTGTAACGCTCAAAGAACTGCGTGATCTGTGCTTTTAGTAGTTCTGGGATATCGTCCACATCTTGGATGTGATCGTACTCTTTCGAGATTTTTGTGTGGGGAACCGCAAACACTTTTGCGTCTTCACCTGACTCATCCGTCATCTTCAAAACGCCAACAGGACGGCAGCGAATCACTGAACCTGGCATGAGTGGGTATGGTGTTGGTACCAGTACGTCGACTGGGTCGCCATCAAGAGACAGCGTATTGTTCACGTAGCCATAGTTACATGGGTAGAACATCGGTGCAGACATGAAACGGTCGACAAATACCGCACCAGAGTCTTTATCTACTTCGTACTTGATTGGATCTGCATTTGCAGGAATTTCGATCACGACATAGATATCTTCAGGCAACGACTTGCCTGCTGGCACATGGTTTAAGCTCATTAGAATATTCCTTTTCATTAACGATGAATCACACTGAAGCGGCTTCATCTGATGATAAATTCGCGTTTCACTTTAGCGACAAAAACGCGGCAGGTAAACACCTGCCGCGTTGGACAAAGGTCTGAAATTATTCTTCGTCGCGGTGCAGTTCAAGGAACTCTTCAACTTTGCGAACCATGTTCTTAGAACCAACAAAGAAAGGCACACGTTGGTGCAATTCGGTTGGTTTGATATCCATGATGCGATTGACGCCGTCTGATGCAATACCGCCCGCTTGCTCAATTAAGAACGCCATTGGGTTACATTCATAAAGTAGACGCAGTTTGCCCTGTGGATGGCTTTGCGTACTAGGGTAAAGGTAGATACCACCTTTCAGTAAGTTGCGGTGGAAATCAGCAACCAATGAGCCAATGTAGCGAGAAGTGTATGGACGACCGTCTTCTGGCACATTCTCTTGGCAGTACTTGATGTACTTCTTCACCCCTTGAGGGAAGCGAATGTAGTTACCTTCGTTGATCGAATAAATCTTACCTTCTTCTGGAATCATCATGTTTTCATGAGAAAGGCAGAAGCTGCCGATAGATGGGTCGTAAGTAAAGCCGTTTACGCCGTTACCCGTGGTGTAAACCAACATGGTTGATGAACCGTAAATCACGTAACCAGCGGCAACTTGCTTATGACCAGGCTGAAGGAAATCTTCTTCTGTCGCTGGTGTGCCAATAGGTGAAACACGGCGATAAATAGAGAAGATAGTACCGACAGAGACGTTCACATCGATGTTAGAAGAACCATCAAGTGGGTCCATCAGTACCACATATTTGGCGTTTTGGTTGAGCTCTTTGTTGAAAGCAACCGCTTCGTCTTCTTCCTCACTGGCAACGCCACACACTTGGTCACGAGCTTCAAGCGCGGCTTTGAACTTATCGTTTGCGTAAACATCGAGCTTTTGCTGGTCTTCACCTTGGACATTTTCCGTGCCTACAGCACCAGTGATATCACCGAGACCCGCTGCGTTGATTTCGCGGTTAACGATTTTTGCAGCTAAACGAATGGAGGCTAAAAGGGATGATAGATCACCGCTAGCGTGGGGGAAATCCGCTTGTTTTTCGACAATGAACTCGCCTAGGGTGCGCAGTCCTGACATGGTTAATCCTTACATTTTCATTTCATTGGGGGTAGTGCGCAAGTGAGCATCTCTTTATGGATGTTAAACGATTGCGCTGGATGTAAGTTTAAGTCGCAGATCTTTTTAATGGTAATGAAGTAACTGTTTGAGATCTCAATTTATTTGTAGACTTGTTTGAGGGATTCATCAGTAAGCAAGAGGTTGTACAGTCTGTGTTCAACCTTGTCATATTTGTGAAAGGGACTGCAAGAAGAAGGCTAAAGTCTCTCGCTTTTCTGGTTGTGATCGCGATAATGAAAGCATTAAAGAACGCATTACAAGGTTTAGTTTATGCACATTCATATCTTGGGTATCTGTGGCACATTTATGGGCGGCGCTGCGATTTTAGCGCGCCAATTAGGGCATAAAGTCACTGGTTCTGATGCCAACGTTTACCCACCGATGAGCACGTTGCTTGAGTCTCAAGGTATTGAAATTATTGAAGGCTTCGACCCGTCTCAACTCGACCCTCAACCAGACCTTGTGGTGATTGGTAATGCCATGAGCCGTGGTAACCCATGTGTTGAATATGTGCTCAATACCAACATGCGCTACACCTCTGGTCCGCAGTGGCTCAACGAGTTTTTGCTGCACGATCGCTGGGTATTGGCGGTATCGGGTACACACGGTAAAACGACTACGTCGAGCATGCTGGCTTGGATACTCGAAGACTGCGGTTATCAACCTGGTTTCCTAGTTGGTGGAGTACTTGGTAACTTTGGAGTCTCTGCTCGTTTGGGTGAAAGCATGTTTTTTGTTCGTTGAAGCGGACGAATATGACAGTGCTTTTTTCGATAAGCGTTCTAAGTTTGTGCACTACCATCCTCGAACCTTAATCATGAACAACCTTGAGTTTGATCATGCTGACATCTTCGATGATCTAGAGGCGATCAAGCGCCAATTCCATCATTTAGTGCGAACGGTTCCCGGCAATGGCTTAATCTTAGCTCCGAAGCAAGACCAAGCTTTGGCGGATGTATTAGAGCGTGGTTGCTGGACAGAAAAGCAGTTTTCAGGTGTTGATGGCGACTGGCAAGCACACAAATTAGTGGTCGATGGCTCAAAATTTGAAGTTGCTCTACAAGGCGAGAAGGTCGGTACCGTCGAATGGGATTTGGTGGGTGATCATAACGTTGATAATGCGTTAATGGCGATTGCCGCGGCGCGACACGTTGGCGTAACGCCGGAGCTTGCGTGTCAGGCTCTGGGCCGTTTCATTAACACCAAGCGCCGTCTTGAGTTAAAAGGTGAAGAGCAAGGTGTGACGGTTTACGATGATTTTGCGCATCACCCAACGGCAATTGAACTCACCGTCGGTGGTTTGCGTAACAAGGTAGGCGAAAAACGCATTCTTGCCGTGTTGGAACCTCGTTCTGCCACTATGAAGCGCGGCGTGCACAAAAACACACTCGCGGATTCGCTACACATTGCAGATGAAGTGTTCTTATTCCAACCAGACAACATCGAATGGTCGGTGCAAGATATCGCGGAACAATGTCAGCAACCTGCTTTTGTTGACGCTGACATCGATAACTTTGTAGCGAAAATCGTTGAACGTGCGCAGCCAGGTGACCAAATCCTCGTGATGAGTAATGGTGGCTTTGGCGGTATTCACGGCAAGATCCTCGAGCAACTTAAACAAAAAGCCTGATTTTATGCAAAACAAACAGCAGCAAGCAGAAAAAGCCATCACTTTAGCGTTAACTGGAGCATCTGGTGCGCCTTATGGTCTGCGCCTTTTAGAATGTTTGGTCGCGGCGGATTATCATGTCTACGTTCTGATCTCTTCGGCGGCTCGTGTCGTGATGGCAACCGAACACAACCTTAAGCTGCCAAGTGGGCCAGAAGCCGCAAAGCAAGCGTTGGTGGAACACCTCAACTGTGACCCAAATAACATCACCGTTTGTGGTAAAGATGACTGGTTCTCACCGGTAGCGTCTGGTTCTGCAGCGCCCAAACAAATGGTGGTTTGCCCATGTTCAGCAGGAAGTGTTGCGGCGATCGCGCATGGTATGTCGGATAACTTGATTGAGCGCGCCGCTGACGTGGTGATGAAAGAGCGTGGGCAGTTGTTGCTCGTCGTTCGCGAAACACCATTTTCAACGCTGCATCTGGAGAACATGCACAAGCTATCGCAAATGGGCGTCACCATCATGCCAGCGGCTCCGGGTTTCTACCATCAGCCAAAGAGCATTGAAGACTTAGTGGATTTTATGGTGGCGAGAATTCTCGACCACTTAGGTATTGAGCAAGGTTTAGTGCCTCGTTGGGGTTATGACCAGCGTTCGTGAGCTGATTGTGTAACCACTCAAATACCTTTACAATCCATCCAACTCATCGGGGAGCAAACCCATTTAGCATTGAGTCAATCAATGCATTTGGGCGCTGAGACCTAAGTGCTTTACTAGGGACCCGTATTACCTGAACCAGATAATGCTGGCGTAGGAATTGAGTCTGGATATTGGAAGTCCTTAATAGCCGCCTCAACCCTGTGCCGCTCAACTTATTTCTCTGAAATACTCATGGAGAGCGAGCAGTGAAAACCACTTCAAGTCTGATTGCCTTAGCTGCAATTACTTCAACTTCAGCGTTTGCTGCTGAAAACCCATTAACTATTTATACCTACGATTCTTTTGCCGCAGATTGGGGACCAGGTCCTAAAATCGAGCAAGCTTTTGAAGCAAAATGTGGCTGTGACGTTAACTTCGTGGCGTTGGACGATGGTGTGTCGATCCTGAATCGTCTTCGTCTTGAAGGCGGTAATAGCAAAGCCGACATCGTGTTAGGTTTGGATAACAACCTGATGGCAGAAGCGAAGAAAACCGGCCTGCTTACCGAGCACAATGTGGATACGGCTAACACAGTGTTACCAAATGGTTGGAGTGACACGACGTTTGTACCGTACGATTACGGCTACTTCGCGTTTGTGTACAACACAGAAAAACTTGCTAATCCGCCGAAAAGCATGAAAGAGCTGGTGGAAACGCGCGACGATTTGAAAGTGATTTATCAAGATCCGCGTACGTCAACGCCGGGCCAAGGCTTGATGCTGTGGATGAAATCCATTTATGGCGACGATGTGACGCAAGCGTGGCAGAAGCTAGCGAGCAAAACCGTAACGGTCACGAAAGGTTGGTCAGAAGCGTATTCCATGTTCCTTAACGGCGAGTCGGACTTAGTGCTTTCTTACACTACGTCACCTGCGTACCACTTAATTGCGGAAAACGATTCAAAGTTTGCGACGGCGAATTTTGCTGAAGGTCACTACATGCAAGTTGAAGTCGCCGCTAAAGTGAAAGGGGCAAAAAATTCAGAACTTGCTGATCAATTTATGAATTTCATTTTAAGTGATGAGTTCCAGTCAGCGATGCCAACGGGTAACTGGATGTACCCTGTTACTGACGTTGAGTTACCTAAAGGTTTTGAAACCTTGAGCGTTCCAAACAAGTCGTTGAGCTTTAGTGCTGATGAAGTGGCAAAAATGCGTAAGTCTTGGATTCGCGAATGGCAAAGCGCACTGACGTTTTAGCTGACGTTCCACCCCTCATCTGAATGAGATAGGTTTTACCTTTGAATTCTGTTCCAAAAATAGGTTTAGGGGTCGCGATGATCATCGCGGCCTTTGTTGTTTCTGCCCTAGGTGCTTTGATTGTTCAAGCCCCTTCACTTGATGTGTCTGTGGTATGGGACGACCCGTATTATCAACATGTCACCAAGTTCAGCTTCTACCAAGCTTTTCTTTCCACATTGCTCAGTGTTGGCTTTGCCATTCCAGTTGCGCACGCGCTTTCACGTCGCCAATTTTGGGGTAAGTCATTACTGCTTAAGCTGTTTGCATCGACGCTAGTTTTGCCTGTTTTGGTTGGTGTTTTCGGGCTGTTAGCGATTTATGGCAACAGCGGTTTGTTAGCGCAGTGGTTGCAAAGTTTCGATACTAAACTGCCATTTTCTATTTACGGTTTGAACGGCATTTTACTCGCCCATGTGTTCTTTAATTTACCTTACGCGGCGCGCTTGCTGTTGCAAGCATTAGAATCTATTCCTGCCGAGCAGCATAAGCTGTGTGCGCATTTAGGTATGAACCATTGGAATAAGTTTCGTTGGGTGGAATGGCCGCGTTTAAGGCAGCAACTTCCCCACGTTTGTGGCTTGGTATTTATGTTGTGCTTCACCAGTTTTGCCACTGTAATGGCGTTGGGGGGCGGGCCAAAATCTACCACCATTGAATTGGCAATTTACCAAGCGATTAAGTTTGATTTTGATTTACAAGCTGGGGCGTTATTGGCGCTGTGGCAGATGCTGTTATGTGGACTGCTTGCCATTGGAGTGCAGAAGTTAACAAAGCCTGTTTCTATCAGTGCTGGCAGCACATCGGTACAGCAATATTTAACGAAGGATCATGGGTGGTCAAAAGCTTGGGATAGCTTTTGGATCATAGGTGCCTTTTTACTGGTGATACCACCGTTATTGATGGTGCTACTGAGCGGTATTAACCAACAAGTTTGGTCAGTGTTAACCGATGAGCGTTTTTGGTCGGCGTTATCTAACTCACTCAAAGTTGCCGGGTTAGCCAGTGCGCTTGCGGTCGCTGCGGGCGTGTCTATATTGTTGACCAGTCGCCGTTGGCGATTGCAGTACAAAAATACGCGAGCCGATCAGATTGAGCTAATCGGCACCATTATTTTGGTGACGCCGGGTTTGGTGATTAGCACCGGATTATTCTTGCTGTTGCGATCATTTACCGATGTTTTTAGCTTGGCGTTTTTTGTTGTGATTTTGGTAAATGGTTTGATGGCTTTGCCTTACGTGATCAAAACGCTGGCACAGCCAATGCTGCACATCGAGCAGCAATACCAGTATGTGTGTGCCAGCTTAGGCATGCGTGGCTGGCAACGCTTTAAAGTGGTGGAGTGGCAGGCGCTGCGCAAGCCATTCGCACATGCGTTTGCGATCAGCTTTATGTTTGCGATTGGCGATTTAAGTGCTATCGCGTTGTTTGGTGGACAAGAGTTCCGAACTTTACCTCTGTATTTGTTCCAGTTACTTGGCAGCTATCAGATGGACGCGGCTGCGGTGGTATCGGTGACCTTGTTGTTGTTGAGTGTGGGCTGTTTTGCCTTGATTGAGAAAGTATTGAAAACGAAGGAGAGAGCGTAATGTTAGTGTTGGATGATGTGCAGTACACCTACCAACGTGAGCTGTTTCGTTTTGACTTAACGATTGAGCAAGGTCAGATAGTGTCGTTGATGGGACCAAGTGGGGCTGGAAAATCGACGTTGCTGGCGTTGGTGGCTGGGTTTATCCATCCTGACCAAGGTGACATTCGGGTTGATCGTGAGTCGATTGTGCACAAAGAGCCTTATCAGCGTCCTTTCTCCATGCTGTTCCAAGAGCATAACTTGTTTTCTCACTTGTCGGTGCGTGACAACATTGGCTTAGGTTTACACCCAGGGCTGAAGCTCACTGTAGACCAAAAGCGTCAGGTTGAACAAGCCGCTCAACAGGTTGGTGTTGCTGAGTACCTCGACCGTTTGCCAGAGCATCTTTCTGGTGGCCAGCGTCAACGTGTTGCCTTAGCGCGTTGTTTTGTTCAGCCTCATCCCATGTGGCTGTTGGATGAGCCGTTCTCGGCGCTTGATCCGGTTTTACGTGAAGAGATGCTGAGCTTGGTAAAAAAACTGGCGGCAGAGCGGGGAATAACCGTATTGATGGTCACGCACCATTTAAGCGATGCCAAAGCCATTGCCAGCCACTTTGTGTTTGTGGCTGATGGCAAAGTGGAAGCGGCGGATAGTATGTCTGCATTGAGTGAACAGCATGCTAGTGAGAAGCTTGCGGCATTTATCCGAGCCGCACGCTGATGCTCAATGGTGGCGGGATTATGCTTCACCGCAACACAAACCATGTCGAGGACCAAATTCAAACTGAGATCTTAGGCTCATGATATGGTCAATCATCGCTTGTACTCGTCGCGTTCGGTTTGCGCCAGGACGATAGACTAAATAAATGGGCATTGGTACCGTGTGCCATTGAGGTAAGACTCTGACTAAGGAGCCATTTTCCAGCTCTTGCGTCATGTTTTGCATAGGTAAGTTAGCGATTCCCAATCCTTTGAGCGCGCCTTTTAATACCGCTTCTACGGTGGTGCTAGAGAAGTTACTGGTTACCGAGACGTTGACCGTGTTGTCCTGAGAAATCAACGTCCAAGGGCCTATCTCTGAAACATACTGATATCTCAAACAGTTGTGTGTTGTCAGATCTTCTGGCGTTTTAGGTACGCCACACTCAGCTAAATACTCAGGACTGGCGGCCAATACTCGGGTGGTGTAACCCAATTTTTTAGCAATCAGTCGATCATCGACGATCTGGCCGACTCGAATTGCCATATCAAAACCGTGTGAAAACAGATCAACAAAATCGTTCGATGCTTCTAACGCAATTTGTACTTTTGGCCATTGTTTTAAAAATGGTAAAAAGATGTGTTCCGCCATATACGCATCCAACGCTGGTGGCGCGGAAATACGCAGCCGACCTTGGATCTGCTGTTCCATTTCTTGAACGTCTTGACCAATCGAGTGAAATTCCTCAACTAAGCTTGCAGCACGCTCTAAAACCATTTGACCAGCTTCGGTAATCACCAACTTTCGGGTCGTGCGCTCTAGGAGCTTGGCTTCAAAGTGTTGTTCGAGTTTGGTTATGGCTTTACTAACAGTAGATTTTGGTAGGTTTAACTCCAGCGCGCACTTGGTTAAGCTCAGTAGTCGACAGCTTGTGACAAAGATAGAGAGCGTCCTAAAGTCAATTGTTTCTAAATTTCGAACAATCACTTTCAATTATCCATATTGTTTCAATATTGATCTGATTATAGTCTGGCTCTTCATCCTTAGCCATCAAGTTATTGTCATTTGAGGTAAACAACATGTCCAACTCTGTAGACTTATTTTCTCCTATCGAACTCGGTCAATTAGCATTAGATAACCGTGCCATTATGGCCCCTTTAACGCGCGCTCGTGCCAGCGCAGATCATATCCCGAATGACCTTATGGTTGAGTACTATGCTCAACGCGCGAGTGCTGGACTTATCATTGCTGAATGCACCATGGTGATGGAAGGAACGTCTGCTTTTATGGCAGAACCGGGCATTTATAACGAAGAACAAATTGCAGCTTGGAAAAAGGTAACGGATGCGGTTCATGAGAGAGGCGGTAAGATCGTATTGCAAATTTGGCATGCGGGACGCGCTTGTCATCCTGAACTGAATGATGGGAAAACGCCTGTTGCAGCGAGCGCACTAGCCATTCGTGATGAGTTAGTCCATACCCCTTCGGGTAAGCAAGCATATACGGTACCACGAGCACTCGAAGTGGATGAGATAGCTTCCATTGTTGCGGCGTTTAAACAAGGTGCAGAAAACGCCAAGAAAGCCGGCTTTGATGGGGTCGAGATACATGGCGCCAATGGTTATCTTATTGATAACTTCCTTCGTGACGGTTCAAATTTACGTACCGATGAATACGGTGGCTCGGTTGAAAATCGTGCTCGATTTTTACTTGAGATAGTGAAAGAAGTCGTTGAGGTGTGGGGACCTGGAAGAGTCGGTTTGCGTACATCTCCGCTAAATGGATTTAATGACATGAAAGACAGTGATCCAGTTGGTTTGGTGCGTTACTTAGCAGAGCAACTTAATTCTTTCGATCTTGCTTATTGGCACGTGATGCGTGCGGATCTAAAGGGCGTACAAAAAGCAGATGTTCTCAAGCCAGCACGCGAAAACTATCAAGGTCACTTAATGGCGAACGTGGGCTACAGTGCACAAGAAGCGACAACGGCAATTGCAGAAAATCAAGTTGATGTGGTCGCATTTGGCGTTCCATTTATCGCCAACCCTGATTTAGTTGAACGATTTAAGAAAAATGCACCTCTTAATGAGGCAAAACCTGAGCACTTTTATTTAGGTGGAGCAGAAGGTTATACCGATTACCCAGTAATGGCATAATCCTTACTTGTTCAATATAAAAAGGACGCTAATGTTAGCGTCCTTTTTCGTTTCTTTAGTTGTTTAACCTTGCGGTTTCACGACCATCACATTGATTGGAGAATATTCCACGACCTTACTTGCGACAGAGCCAAGCATTACTTTATTGATTTTAGAACGCTTGTGACTTGGCATAATGATGAGATCAGCGCCCAAGCGCTCTGCATAATCAAGAATCGTCGCGTAGGCTTTGCCCTCAGCAACATGCACTTGGTACACAACATCTTCAGCAATATGCTTATTGGCGAAAGCTTTTAATTGCTGCTTCACGTCTTGCTTCATTTTGGCTGCTGCATCTTTTGGGAAGTATGTAGCAACCATCGACATGTGAATTCCAGGTAATACTGTTAGAAGGTGGATTTGCGCATTCGCTTGCTTTGCCTGCCAAACCGCTAGTTCAACCGCTCGGTCTGAAAAGCCTTGGTCATTTAGATCAACCGGAACAAGAATTTGTTTGTACATTCAATGTCTCTCACTAAGGCCCCTTCCTCGGGGCCAAATCGGTTATGCGCTCAATTGTTCCTTACGAGCACGACGTTTTTGGTTCATGGCAAGCACCAGCAAAATCATTAAGCATGGCACAAATACCCATTCTTTCATCGGACGTTCTGCATCTTGGATAACCCACTTGATCTCCCAATCAAAGTCGATACCAGCAGACTCTGCCGGGCTACCAAACTCGACCATATCGACAATCATTTTGTTGTCGCTTTCGGTCAGCATCAGACCCATAGACGAAATACGTGCTTCCGCTGTTGTCGCACTGTCTTCGAATGGAAGACGAACCGTTTTCTCGATGTAGTCGCCCTCAAGGTTTTCGCCGGCAACACGTAGCTCCAATGATTCTCCTACATTTAGCGTTTCCGTGATTTGAGCTACCTCAACGCCAGGAGAAAGAACTTTCGCTGGATATAGCATGTCCCACCAAAAACCAGGACGGAAAAACGAAAATGTCAGTACTAATAATAGAACGGTTTCCCACCACTTGTTACGCGTGAACCACCATCCTTGTGTTGCGGCGGAGAAGATCAGCATCGCAATGATCGATGAGATGACAGTGAGTGCTAAATGCCACCAAGAGTCTATCCCCATCAACAGTAGCTGGGTATTGAACACAAACATGAATGGCAAAATGGCGGTTCGAATATCGTAAGTAAAGCCTTGGATACCTGTACGAATTGGGTCTGATTTAGCAATCGCAGCCGCCGCAAATGCCGCAAGACCTACGGGTGGGGTGTCGTCGGCCAAAATACCAAAGTAGAAAACGAACAAGTGCACCGCAATGAGTGGGATGATCAAGCCATGTGCTGCACCTAGCGTGACAATAACCGGTGCCATCAACGTAGATACTACGATGTAGTTCGCCGTTGTCGGTAGACCCATCCCAAGAACCAAGCTGATTATTGCGGTAAACAGCAGCATAAGAATGATGCTACCGCCAGAGATAAACTCAACGAAGTCCGTCATGACCAGGCCGATACCCGTTAGGGTGACGACCCCAACTACGGTACCTGCCGCTGCCGTTGCAACGCCGATACCAATCATATTGCGAGCGCCAGCAACCAAGCTCTCAGCCAGATCGACGAAGCCATCTTTGGTTTGCTGCATCATGTCACCTTGCTTTGATAACAGAGCAATCAATGGACGCTGAGTCAGCAAAATGAAAATCATGAACACCGTTGCCCAGAATGCTGAAAGACCTGGCGAGAAGCGCTCTACAGTCAGACACCAAACCAATACAACGATAGGCAGTAGATAGTGCAAACCAGATTTAACCGTTGGGCCAGGATCTGGTACTTCTGTTAACTCTGCATCAATCTCAATTGCGCCATCTTGCACGTGATTTGCTGAGATCTTCACCAAGCCAACGTACGCAATTAACAGGGCAACCGTAACTATTGGCGTCGCGGCATCACCAAAGACATCTTTCGTCCAACCCACTCCGTAGTAAACCAATGCGCTGATCACACACAGTCCTAAGATTGTGCCAGTAAAGGAAAGCAAACTTTGTACTAACGTTGGGTTGTGGCGACGAGGAAGACCTGTCATACCCGCTTTACACGCCTCAAGGTGAACGATGTAAATCAAAGCGATGTAAGAGATAAGTGCCGGAAGTAGGGCAGCCTTAATCACCTCAACGTATGAGATACCGACATATTCCACCATCAAGAATGCCGCCGCGCCCATGATTGGTGGCGTTAACTGACCATTGGTTGAGGCCGCAACTTCAACGGCTCCCGCTTTGGTGCCCGGAAAACCGACACGTTTCATCAATGGGATGGTAAAGGTACCAGTGGTTACCACGTTTGCGATTGAAGAGCCAGAAACAAGCCCGGATAAACCAGATGCAACAACGGCCGCTTTTGCAGGACCACCTTTCATATGACCCAGTAAAGAAAAGGCGACTTTAATGAAGTAAGCACCTGCGCCAGCGCGTTCCAGCATGGCGCCAAACAATACAAACAAGAACACAAAAGAGGTTGAAACGCCTAATGCGACACCGAATACACCTTCCGTTGTTAGCCATAAGTGAGACATGGCCTTGTTTAAGCTCGCTCCTTTATGCGCGATGACATCGGGCATATAAGGGCCAGCAAAGGTGTAAGTAAGGAAGACAGCAGCAACCACCATCAGTGGTGGACCGAGCGCTCGGCGTGTTGCCTCTAAAAGGAGAACCATACCGATGACAGCAACGACGATATCTGCCGTTGTTGGTGCACCGGAACGTCCAGCTAGCTCGGTATAAAAAAGGTAAATATATGCCGCAGAAAAACTACCTGCTAGCGCCAATATCCAATCGACAAGAGGGATATGATCGCGAGGGGAATTTTTCATCGCTGGATAAGCAGTGAAAGCCAAGAAGATCGCGAAAGTGAGGTGGATTGATCGCGCTTCCGTGTCGTTCAGTACGCCGAAATTAAAAATAAATGGTAGCGGAGATGCGTACCATAATTGAAATAGTGACCAACACAGAGGAACAAACCAAAGGATTCGTCCTTGCATTCCCGAGGGGCTACGTGCACCTGTGTCTGCCTGAGCCACCATTTCTTGCACATCTTGTGACGGAGCTTGATTCGTCGCCATGTACTTTTTCCTTATTATTGATGGTCCTGTCGGATTTTTATCGAGAACCACACTTCGCCTTTATCAGTGTAGCGAATGGAGCGAAGTTTGCTTTCGAGTATTTTGCTGCCTGAACTCAAAGTGTTGAATTTTGGAGACTCTGCTAGGCGGCGTTTAAGTTTTTCTTGGGTATGAACTCGCAATTTTCGGAAGAAAACTGGCGAATGAAGCATGCAGTTAGCACGTGCTACAACCTGCATGCTCAAACAGGCAGAAAACCATCTTTTCCTGCCTGTGAGTTTGGAGTCTGAGGAAGTTACTTAAGTAGACCCACTTCTTTGTAGTATTTTTCTGCACCTGGGTGAAGAGGGATAGATAGACCCGCTTTCACCATGTCTTCTTTTTTCAGGTTTGCAAACGCAGGGTGTAGACGTTTGAACGTATCGAAGTTTTCAAACACGGCTTTTGCAACGTTGTAAGCGACATCGTCTGAAACGTCTGCTGTTGTAACCATCGTTGCTGCAACACCAAAGCTGTTTACGTCTTTGTCTGTGCCACGATACATGCCAGCTGGCACTGAGCTAAAGGCGTAGTATGGGTTATCAGCAACAATCTTATCGATTTTCGGGCCTGTTGCAGAAACTAGCTTAGCATCACATGATGTTGTTGCTTCTTTGATTGAACCGTTCGGGTGACCCACCATGTAAATGAATGCGTCAATTTTGTTGTCACAAAGTGCTTGAGAACGCTCAGAGCCCTTTAGCTCAGAAGCCAATTTGAAGCTGTCGTTTGTCCAGCCCATCGCTTCCATAACAACGCCCATGGTTGCACGGTCACCAGAGCCAGGGTTACCGATGTTTACGCGCTTACCTTTTAGGTCTTCAACGTTTTCGATACCTGAATCTGCACGAGCAATGATGTTGAAAGGTTCTGTATGAAGAGAGAACATTGCACGTAGCTTTTTGTACGGGCCTTGTTCCGCAAACTTACTCGTACCATTGTAGCCGTGGTACTGCCAATCCGATTGCACTATACCAAAATCTAACTCGCCAGCACGGATAGTGTTAACGTTGTAAATAGAGCCGCCAGTCGATTCTACTGAACAACGAATGTTGTGTTCTTTACGACCTTTATTGACCAATTTACAGATAGCACCACCAGTAGGGTAGTAAACACCTGTAACAGAGCCAGTACCGATAGTAATAAACTCTTGAGCGTTAACTGCGCCTGCACCCATTACTGCTGCAGCGATAGCGCCTACTTTGAGAAGTTTGTTAAATGCCATGAATTTCCCTTCCTTATATTCATTATTTACCCGGAAATAACCATAAATCACTTCTGGAGTTTCCTATTTGGAAACGGCATCTTTTCCAATCCAATCGTTTGAAAAAGCGAGCGAATCATAACAAAAAATTGGCAGAAAATTATCCAATTGTTAAATGTTATAGTTGATAAGTCTGAATCTTGTGCAGGAGGATAGTGTTAGATTTGTGATTTAATTCTTTTTATAACAAACACTTAATAAGTATTAAGTGAACGAAGTGAAAAAGATCAATTGCGTGATGTTAATCACAAAACAGGTGGTTAAATAATGGTCTGGATAAGCAAAAAATTTACATAAATCATGGGCTACAAAATGAGATTTCTTTTATAGCCCACAAAGAGTTAGCTGATCTAAATGTGAAAGAACTTAGCCAGTGTATTCGAACAGTTCACACACTGATTTGAACAACTGTTCAGTCGTAATCGCCATCGTTGGAGTGATAAAGATAGTGTCATCACCTGCAACAACACCAAGAATACCTTCGGATTTACCCAGTGAGTCAAGCAAGCGAGCAATCAACTGCGCAGCACCAGGGCCAGTATGGATAACAACTAATGCCGCGTTATGGTCAATGTCTAGCACCAGTTCACGCAAAGAGCTGCTTACAGTCGGTACGCCTAGCTCAGCAGGAAGGCAGTAAACCATTTCCATTTTTGCATTGCGTGTGCGGACGGCGCCAAATTTAGTCAGCATGCGTGATACTTTCGATTGGTTAATGCTTTCAAATCCTTGTTGTTTGAGTGCATCAACAATCTCACCCTGTGAGCCAAAGCTCTCTTCTTTTAATAGGGCTTTAAAGGCGCGGACTAAGTTGTCTTGTTTTTCTGAATTGCGCATAGTCATTACGAATCTCTTATTACGGGTCAGCAATTTTGCATATTCTCGCATATATATTCATGCGGTGCCAAAGAGTCCCAGTATTATGTTAGTTACGTCACTGTAAACTATATACCACATGGAATTCTTTAACTATATGAAGTAGGGCTGTTTTTGTTTTCTTGAATTCCTTGTCATTTCAACAGAATAAAAGAATAATCCAAGCCCCATTTGTAGCACGGTAACAGCGAGTTGCGCGAGGTCGCAAAGCTAGCGTTAATTGATTGTAATCAAGTTGTGATTCCGATAGCTTTATTTAAGTTGGTTACAAACTACCCTACGAATACGTTTATAAGAGAAATACTCTCAAGGAGAACTACATGAAAGTAGCCGTTATTGGTGCCGCTGGTGGCATCGGTCAAGCCCTGGCCCTTCTACTTAAGAACCGTCTTCCTGCTGGTTCTGATTTAGCCCTATACGATATTGCTCCAGTAACTCCTGGTGTGGCTGCTGATCTTAGCCACATCCCGACGCCAGTTTCTATCAAAGGTTACGCGGGTGAAGATCCTACTCCAGCACTAGAAGGTGCGGATGTTGTGCTGATTTCTGCAGGTGTTGCTCGTAAACCTGGTATGGATCGCGCGGATCTATTCAATGTAAACGCTGGTATCGTTAAGTCGCTAGCGGAGAAGATTGCGGTTGTTTGTCCGAAAGCTTGTGTTGGTATCATCACAAACCCGGTAAATACAACAGTGCCAATTGCCGCTGAAGTACTTAAGAAAGCGGGTGTTTACGATAAGCGTCGCTTGTTCGGTGTAACAACACTTGACGTTATCCGTTCAGAAACATTCGTTGCAGAGCTAAAAGACAAAGATCCAGGTGACATTCGCGTACCTGTTATTGGTGGTCACTCTGGCGTAACGATCCTACCTCTACTGTCTCAAGTGGAAGGCGTTGAGTTTACAGCTGAAGAAGTAGAAGCATTAACGAAACGTATTCAAAACGCAGGTACTGAAGTTGTAGAAGCGAAAGCGGGTGGTGGTAGTGCAACACTATCAATGGGCCAAGCTGCATGTCGCTTTGGTCTGTCTCTAGTTCGTGCTCTTCAAGGTGAAGAAGGCGTAGTTGAATGTGCATACGTTGAAGGCGACGGTGAACATGCGACTTACTTCGCACAGCCTGTGAAACTGGGTAAAGAAGGCGTAGAAGAAGTACTAAGCTACGGCAAACTCAGCGACTACGAAAAGTCTGCACTAGACGGTATGCTAGAAACACTAAATGGCGACATCAACATTGGTGTTGAATTCGCAAAGTAATCTAGAAAGCTCGAATAAGAAGAAAGCCGATCAAAATGATCGGCTTTTTTGATCTTTGGCTTCTCTGCTTCGTAAAATTACTTGATCAAAACAACGTGGTGAAGGAGAAGATGATGGAAGCAAGTCGAATCCGTAAAGGCATGGTTGTTGAGTGCCAGCAGGGCGTAGGTACGATATTGGTGGTCGACCGTGAAGCAGAGACGGTACTGTTGTCGAAACAAGGCTCTGATCAGCAGATTGCGGTTAGCTTTGATGAAATAGAAGATGACCCACAACTGCATGGCGGTAGTGACAGATATTACTAGCGCCTATCACGGCATTGGGTATCAGATAACAAAAAAGGAAGAGCTTGCTCTTCCTTTTTGTTTTAAGTCTTGCGTTATGGGTTGCTATGATTACTTCGTGCGTTGTACCGCGACATGAGCCAGAGTAATAAGCGCTTGCTTGTATTCAGATTCCGGCAATACTGATAGTTCTTCGATCGCTTTGTCTGCTTCTTCTAGTGCTTTTTGCGTCGTGTATTCCAGAGATCCGGCCTCTTTCATCACCGCGAGAATTTCTTCTAAGCGATCCATGCCATTGGCCTTCTCAATTGCTTCGCGAATCATGAGGGCATTGTCTGGCGTGGTATTACGCATAGCGTGAAGTAGAGGTAAAGTTGGCTTGCCTTCAGCCAAATCATCCCCCACATTTTTACCCATGTCTTCGCCATCAGAGGTGTAATCCATGACGTCATCAATAAGCTGAAACGCAGTACCCAAATACTTACCGTAATTTTGCATTGCGATTTCAACATGCTCAGGAGCATCGTTTAAGATTGCGCCAATTTGAGTTGCAGACTCAAATAAGCGTGCCGTCTTAGAGTAGATGACTTGCATGTAGCTTTCTTCTGTCGTGTCAGGATCGTTACAGTTCATCAACTGCTGAACTTCACCTTCGGCGATCACGTTTACGGCGTTGCTCATTAGCTTAAGGATCTTCATGGATCCTAGCTCCGTCATCATTTGGAATGAGCGAGTATAGATAAAGTCCCCAACTAACACGCTAGCAGCATTGCCAAATGCAGCATTCGCAGTTGCTTTACCGCGGCGCATGTCTGATTCGTCGACCACGTCATCATGCAGCAAAGTCGCTGTATGGATGAACTCAATAAACGCAGCTGCCATTGTATGACCGTTGCCTTGGTAACCAAGTGCGCGGGCTGACAGTATCGCTAAAAGCGGTCTCAGACGTTTGCCTCCACCACTCACGATATAAAAACCGAGCTGGTTGATTAAAGAGACATCAGAATTAAGTTGGGCTTGAATTGTTTCATTCACTTTTGCCATGTCATCGGCAGTAAGCGCTTGGATAGTTTTAAAATCCATCGTATATCCGGCTGAAGTTAGACCCTGCAAGGCTTATTCGATTTATATAATTGTCGAATAATACACTAAAAAACGTTGATTAATACATTACTAAAGGGCATGATTGCCGCACTTTTCTTTGGCGATTAGCTTTTCGCCAATTTTTTCAAAATATGGCTTGTCATAGGAGCATCTATTCTGTAGAATCTGCGCCCTATTGATGATTAGTTTAGCGCACACCCTCAAGAAAGGCTGTGCGGAAAAAGCGGAGTAAAATATGTACGCTGTTTTCCAATCTGGTGGTAAACAACACCGTGTAAGCGAAGGTCAAACTCTTCGTTTAGAGAAATTAGACGTTGAAACTGGTGCAACTGTAGAATTTGATAAAGTTCTTCTTGTTGCTAACGGCGAAGACATCAAAGTTGGTGCTCCTCTTGTAGAGGGCGGCAAAATTGTTGCTGAAGTTGTACAACACGGTCGTGGCGATAAAGTTAAAATCGTTAAGTTCCGTCGTCGTAAGCACTCTCGTAAGCAACAGGGTCACCGTCAGTGGTTCACTGAAGTGAAGATCACTGGTATCAACGCTTAATCTATTAGGAGAGTTTAACAATGGCACACAAAAAAGCTGGTGGTTCTACTCGTAACGGCCGCGATTCAGAAAGCAAACGTCTAGGTGTTAAGCGTTTCGGTGGTGAATCTGTACTTGCAGGTAACATCATCGTTCGTCAACGTGGTACTAAGTTCCACGCTGGTAACAACGTAGGTATCGGTAAAGACCACACTCTATTCGCTCTTACTGAAGGTAAAGTGAAGTTCGAAGTGAAAGGTCCTAAGAACCGTAAGTTTGTAAGCATCGAAGCTGAGTAATTAGGTTTTTACCAAGTTACTTAATAGCTTTAAGCTGAATTCAAAAGCCCTGCCGAATCGGCGGGGTTTTTTATTTATGGCAGTCGACATATCGAAGTTTCTCGTTTCCACCTTATTTATGGGCTGGGAGCTTAGATCTGTCATCTGCTAAAATTGTCAGATGACAAAGTAGATTTAATCCACGCACGAAGTAGTCGGAGTAAAAGATGAAGTTCGTAGATGAAGCGGTAGTAAAAGTTCAGGCTGGCGACGGCGGTAGCGGCGTTGTGAGTTTCTGGCGTGAAAAGTTCATCACTAAAGGTGGCCCTGATGGCGGTGATGGTGGCGACGGTGGTGATGTTTATATCCAAGCCGATGAAAACCTTAACACTCTGATTGATTATCGTTTCCAGCGCTTCTACGAAGCGGAGCGTGGTGAGAATGGCCGCGGTGGTAACTGTACTGGTAAACGTGGCAAAGACATCGTTCTTCGTGTGCCTGTAGGTACGCGCGCAGTGGATATCCACACAAATGAAATCGTGGCAGAAGTTGCTGAACACGGTAAGAAAGTGATGATCGCAAAAGGCGGTTGGCACGGTCTAGGTAACACGCGTTTCAAATCTTCAGTAAACCGCGCGCCTCGTCAAAGAACATTAGGCACAAAAGGTGAAGTACGTGAAATTCGCCTTGAGCTATTGCTTCTTGCTGACGTTGGTATGCTTGGTCTACCTAATGCAGGTAAATCAACCTTTATCCGCGCAGTATCAGCAGCAAAACCAAAAGTCGCTGATTACCCATTCACGACGTTGATCCCAAGCTTGGGCGTAGTGAGTGTCGTACCAGAGAAAAGCTTTGTTGTTGCAGACATTCCAGGTCTTATCGAAGGTGCAGCAGATGGCGCTGGTCTTGGTATTCGATTCTTGAAGCACTTAGAGCGTTGCCGAGTGTTGCTGCACATGATCGATATTATGCCAATTGATCAGTCTGATCCGGTGCAAAATGCACTGACGATCATTGATGAGCTAGAGCAATACAGTGAAAAACTGGCAAGCAAGCCACGCTGGTTAGTATTCAACAAAGTTGATTTAATGCCTGAAGAAGAAGCGAATGAGAAGATCCAAGAAATCTTAGACGCACTAGGCTGGGAAGACGAGTACTTTAAGATCTCGGCGATCAATCGTAACGGTACTAAAGAGCTTTGTTACAAATTGGCTGACTTTATGGATAACCTACCTCGCGAAGAGGAAGAAGTGGCTGAAGAAGATAAAGTTAACTTCATGTGGGATGACTACCATAAAGATGCGATGGCGGGTAAAGACGTTATCACTGAAGATGATGACGACGATTGGGATGACTGGGACGATGAAGAAGATGACGGTCACGTTGTCTACGTTCGTGACTAATCAGAACCGTCAAATAATGCCTGTTTGTCTATAATTCATTAAGCCGCAATTATTTATTGCGGCTTTTTTTGTTATCTAAATCATATTTAGATGGTGTGATTTACGGCACAATAGCCGATACGTCGTGATTTTTGAGGGCTAGTTTGGACCTCTCGCGTATGAATGAGCAACACCCTAAAAGGAATTAGACTGATTTATGACTCTAGAAACCATACCGTCTGGAGAGTTGGCGGTATCCACTCAACGATCTATTTCTCGCCTTGTTGCCCAAGCCGGGCAAATGCTACTCGCTCATGGTGCTGAAAGTACTCTGGTGAGCGATATTATGCGCCGTATTGGCCTTGCTTGTGGGGTTAATGAAGTTGCGGTTGCGCTATCAGCCAATGCACTGGTTGTAACGACGGTAATGGATGGACACTGCATCACCACCACCCGAAGTTGTGCCGATCGTGGCATTAATATGCGCGTTATTACGCAAATTCAACGTATCTGCATCATGATGGAGCGTGGGCTGCTCGATGCAACCATGGCGCAGAAAAAGCTGAACGCCATCAGTCCAGAGCGTTATAACCGCTGGCTGGTGGTGTTTATGATTGGCTTGTCATGTGCGGCATTCAGTCATCTGGCTGGTGGCGATTGGGGGGTATTTGTTATGACCTTTTTAGCATCAGCTGGTGGCATGATCGTTCGCCAAGAAATTGGTCATCGTCACTTTAACCCTTTACTGAACTTTGCAGCGACCGCCTTTGTCACGACCCTAATTTCTGCGCAAGCGGAAATCTACCAAATCGGCAATATGCCCACCGTTGCAATGGCATCGTCGGTATTAATGCTTGTACCGGGTTTCCCGTTGATTAACTCAGTGGCAGACATGCTGAAAGGGCACATTAACATGGGGATTGCCCGGTTTGTGATGGCCAGCTTACTGACGTTGGCGACGTGTTTGGGCATCGTTGCTGCGATGAGCGTTACTGGAATTTGGGGGTGGGCAATCTAATGAGTTTATTTGATTTGATGCTTGGCCTGCTGAATGACATGTTTTTCGCTGCGATTCCCGCAGTTGGATTTGCACTGGTTTTTAACGTGCCACAAAGAGCTTTAGTGTATTGTGCTGTTGGCGGCGCGATTGGACACGGCAGCCGTTATTTGATGATGCAGTTTGGTATTCCCATTGAATGGGCGACCTTTTTTGCCGCGACGCTAGTTGGGATGATTGGTGTGTACTGGTCTCGCCGCTTTCTCGCGCACCCAAAAGTGTTCACTGTGGCAGCTTTGATCCCGATGGTACCTGGCGTGTTTGCTTACAAAGCAATGATAGCCATGGTTGAGATCAACCATATTGGTTATTCACCTGAGCTCGTTGCAACTTGTATGGAGAACTTTCTTAAGGCCATGTTTATTATTGCAGGTTTAGCTGTTGGTCTTGCTGTTCCAGGGCTGTTATTCTATCGCCGCAGACCAATTGTATAAGGACCTAACATGATCATTAGTATGATTGCCGCGATGGCCGACAATCGCATCATTGGCAAAGACAATCAAATGCCTTGGCATCTTCCCGCCGATTTTGCTTGGTTTAAGCGTTGTACCATGGGAAAACCGGCTGTGATGGGACGCAAAACCTATGAGTCTATTGGTCGCCCTTTACCTGGTCGCTTGAATATTGTTATCAGCCGTGATGAGACACTAAAGATCGAAGGCGTCACTACCGTAACATCGATTGAGCAAGCTTTGGACGTGGCTGGTGACGTGGAAGAAGTGATGATCATTGGTGGTGGTGCGATTTACGCAGCTTGTCTGCCGATGGCCAATAAACTGTATGTAACACACATTGAAGCCGCGATTGATGGTGATACTCAGTTCCCAGACTGGGGAGATCAATTTAAGGAAACCTACTCAGAAACGTATCAAGCGGATGAGAAGAACGCCTACAACATGCGCTTTACTGTGTTAGAAAAGTAATTCGAGATTAAAACAGCGTAGTTAATACGGTAATGCCGTTCGTATAACAGCGAGCGGCCATCCCGACCTGCCATCATCCTGAAAGCGACGGAGGAGCGTGATTCAGGATCTTCTATACGAGTACTTTGTTGTCAAAGGTATCTCTATCTACCCGCAGCGTGCGGATATTAGATTCCTAGTCTCGCTAAGGCTCGCTGGAATGACCCTACAGGAGATGTTAGGTGACAAGCATTCTCCCTACGATGGATTATCGACTATTATTCCGTGTTTAACTTAACGCATCCTGAGTAAAGATTTTCTTATCGTCCCAACGGATCATGGTTAGGCTTCCGCCCCAAACACAGCCAGTATCCAGACCGATGATCTCTTCGTCTACATGGCCTTGTAGTGCAGCCCAGTGACCAAATAACACCGTTTTATTGAGGTGAACGCGCTGAGGTACATCAAACCATGGAATAAGTTCGTTACCGGAAACTTGTTGTGGTGGTAGTTTACAATCCATATCCAAACGACCATCGGGGAAACAAAAGCGCATCCGCGTAAAAGCATTGATAATATAACGGTATCGGTCCAAACCCTGTAGAGAGTCATCCCAGTAATCAGGTTGATTACTGTACATGTTTTTTAAGAGCCAAGGCAGCTCTTCACTTTGGATGATGCGTTCAACTTCGCGGGCACATTTTCTTGCGGTTTTTAGATTCCACTGCGGTGATATCCCAGCGTGACACATCACGAACTCGTCATGCTCGGCCATAAGAGGTTGCTGAGCTAGCCATGCCAATAGATCTTCTTTATCGGGTGCAGTGAAAATAGGCGCGGTTTTATCTTTGTCTTTGACCTTTTTTATCCCGTGAGCAACGGCGAGCAGGTGAAGGTCGTGATTACCAAGCACCACGGTTGCGCTTTTGCCAAGTGACTTCACAAAGCGTAAAGTTTCTAGTGATTTAGGCCCTCTGGCGACCAAATCACCAGCGAGCCAAAGTTGGTCTTTTTTCGCAGAGAAAGAGATTTGTTCTAATAGTCGCTGCAATTCATCAAAACAGCCTTGAATATCACCAACAATATAGGTAGCCACTGAATCTCCAATTTACTAATTTAAAACATTTGGAACAGCAAGACGAAAGGGTTCAATTTCGGTGATGAACTCCTGTCCTTTTTCATCCAGCATTTTGTAGTGCCCTTGCATAACGCCGACAGGGGTTTCTAACGCGGTTCCGCTACTGTACGTGTATTCATCATTGCTTGGAATAAAAGGTTGTTGACCCACCACACCATCACCTTCAACCGTCATTTGCTTGCCATTCGAGTCTGTGATTAACCAGCGACGGCTCACTAACTGCACGGTTTGTTGGCTAAGGTTTTTGATGGTGATGATATAGGCGAAAACGTAGCGTTGTAGCTCAGGATTGGACTGTTCTTCGATGTATTTGGTGTGAACTTGAATTTTGATGCAAGGTTGAATGACGTCCATGTGCACTCCTCAGAAACGTAATATCCCAATAATAATAAGCCAAACCGGCAAGGGTTTGGCTCATTGTTTGAGTTCTTAGTGCTGCGGGTTATCCGCAAGCCAGTTCGCCATCGCGACGAATTGTTCTAGCGTCAGGTTCTCTGGACGCATGCTTGGATTAACACCTAGCTCTTCTAGTACTTCTGTGCTTAACAACGATTTGTAGCAGTTACGAACTGTTTTACGACGTTGGTTAAAGCCTTCACGACAAACGCGATCCAGCAAACGCAGATCTTTCGCAGGGCATGGTAGCTCTTCATATGGCACTAAACGAACAACGGCAGAGTCCACTTTCGGTGGTGGAACGAATGCCGTTGGCGGTACTTCCAGTACTGGTACCACTTTACAGTAGTACTGAGCCATTACCGTTAAACGGCCGTAAGCTTTGCTGCCAGGGCCGGCGGCTAAGCGGTTTACCACTTCTTTTTGCAGCATAAAGTGCATGTCTTGAATATCTTTATGGAATTCAAAAAGGTGGAACATCAATGGTGTAGAAATGTTGTACGGCAAGTTACCGAAAATGCGTAGCTTGTTGTTTGGCTTCACCAATTGAGTGAAGTCAAATCGCATAGCGTCACCCTCATGGATGGTCAACTTATCCGCCAGTTCAGGGTGAGTACGTAGGCGTTCTGCCAGATCGCGGTCTAATTCGATGACCGTGAATTTATCCACTTCACGACCTACCGGCTCAGTGATTGCACCAAGACCAGGACCAATTTCAACCAGGTTTTGACCTGGTTTTGGGTTAATCGCTGATACGATTCCATCAATAATGTATGGATCGTTCAGGAAGTTTTGACCAAAACGTTTACGCGCTTTGTGTCCTAAATGGACATCATTTCTCATTGTTTCTTCTCTACCAAATCTATCGCATGCGTGAGCGCTGTTCGGAAACTCCCTGTATCCGCTTGACCTGTCCCTGCCAGATCTAATGCAGTACCGTGATCCACCGATGTTCTAATAAAAGGTAGACCAAGAGTAATGTTTACTGAACGACCAAAGCCTTTGTATTTTAATACTGGCAACACTTGGTCGTGGTACATGCCTAAAACAGCATCAGCATCATTTAAATATTTTTCATTGAAAATGGTATCTGCCGGCAAAGGGCCGATCAGGTTGATACCTTTTTCTTGTCGAATCTTTTCCAGTGTCGGAGTGATGGTTTCGATCTCTTCACGACCTAAGCAGCCATCTTCGCCAGCATGAGGGTTAAGCCCGCAAACGTAGATGTTTGGTTGTGCGATAGCAAACTTTTCTACAAGGTCTTTATGAAGAATATCGATGATTTTTTCTAATCGCTCTTCGGTGACCGCTTTGGACACATATGCTAAAGGAATATGTGTTGTGACCAGCGCCACGCGTAGCCCTTCCGTTGCTAGCATCATGACGACTAGCGGCGTTTTTGACTTCTCGGCGAAAAACTCAGTATGACCACTGAATGCAACACCTGCGCGATTAATCACCCCCTTATGAACAGGGCCGGTGACAATAGCATCAAATTCATCATTCATACAGCCTAAAGCGGCTCTTTCTAGCGTTTTTAGTACATAGTGACCATTCGCTTCGTTGAGCTCGCCTGCGACCGCAGGTTCCGATATTTGGATATGATCAACGATAAGCGTGCCTGCTTTTTGTGCTTTAGGCGCTTCTTCTGGATTGTAATCAGACAGTTGGACTTCAATGCCAAGCTGCTTGGCTCTGTCCATCAGCATATTTTTATCGGCGCAGACGACAATTTGGTGCGCCCAATCTTCCTTCGATAAGGCAAGCACTAAGTCTGGGCCGATACCCGCAGGTTCCCCTGCGGTTACGACAATTCTACGAATTGTATTAGTTGTCATTGTTGTCATCCACGATTTCAACAAACGCACTTGCGCGTAGTTCTTGCATCCATGCGCCCGCTTCTTCATTAAATTTACGGTTAAATAGAATACGGTAAGCCTTGTTCTTCATCGCTGAGTCAGTGCGGTCAACTTGGCGACGATCCAACACTTCAACGATATGCCAGCCGTGAACGGTTTTGAACGGTTCGCTGATTGAGCCAACAGGCAGAGTTTCTACTTGGTGTTTAAATTCTGGCACGTACAGATCTGGCGTTTGATAACCTAGCTCACCGTCTTGCGCTGCCGAACCAGGGTCTTGGCTGTATTGTGTTGCCAGTTGAGCGAAAGTGGCTTCGCCAGCTTTGATGCGGCGTACAAATTCATTCAGTTGCTTCTTCGCCCCTTCATCGCTCAGAATCACGGTTGGTTTAATCAAAATATGACGCGCATTTACTTCCGTTACCGCAACCGTTTCTAGGCCTTTTACATCTTCAATTTTTAGGATGTGGAAGCCAACACCACTACGGAATGGGCCAATGATGCTGCCTTTGTTTTGCATTTTGATCTGATCGGCAAAGATGGTTGGCATCTCTTCTTTACGCATCCAACCCCAGTCGCCACCTTGTAAAGCTTTAGGACCTTTTGAGTAGGTGTAGGCCATCTCCGTAAAGTCTGCACCTTCGTTTAGCTTTTTCGCTAGCGCTTTTGCTTCTGCTTCTACAGCAGACTTTTCTTTGTCATCAGAGAAGCGCAGTTGAATGTGTCCAATTTTGTATTGAACGGTCGCATTGGTTTCTTGTGATAGTTGCTCAGCAAGGCTGTCGACTTCTGCTGGAAGGATATTAATACGGCGACGAACCAGTGCATTACGGGCTTCTGAAGCGGCGATTTCCTTACGAATTTGTTCGCGGAATTCTGGGTAACTCAAGCCTTCACTTTCTACAGAAGCGGCGAGTTGTTCTACAGATTGTTCATTATTACGTGCGATCTCCGCAATCGCTTGGTTTAAGCGGTTATCGTCAATACGCACACCGATACGGTCTGCTTCTTGGCCTTGCAACGTGTCAATAATCAGCTTTTCAACAACTTGTTCTTTTAACACGCTAGCAGAAGGTAAGCTCTTTCCGCTTTGACGTGCGTTGGCTTGCAGTGTTTTCATCGCTGTTTCGATGTCGCTTTGTAGAATTACACCGTCGTTCACGATGACCGCAACCTTATCGATCTCTACTGGTGCTGCAACCGCTCCGCAAGAGAGTAGGGTCGTGAATAAGATTGATTTCCAAATTTTCATTTAAAATTCCGTCAGTATTTTTTGAATAGGCGTCTTATTCATTTAAGACGCCTATTTCGGTTAATTGTTCAGATAGAATGGGCGGCCGTACTTAATCGCGTTGTCAGAACCATCCAGTTCTTTGACTGCAGTGTCTTCACGCTGATTGGTCGCAAAGCCTTGAATACCGAAGTTAACGCTAAAGTTATTTTCGTATTCAGGTGATGCGCCAGTGCTGCCGATAGTTTGGTTTTCCCAACCAAGCAATTGGTTGGCGTAAGTCACACCAATGTACCAACAGTCAGACTGGTAACGCAGGCTCGCTAGCCATTCTAGGTCCGCATTTTCAGTTAGGTCGTAGTAGTATTGACCACTTGCAGACCAGTTCGGGTTGAACTCGTAGGCCGCTACAATACCTGCTTGTGAAATGCCTTTACGAGTAATTGTGTCTAGGTTTTCGAGAATGATCGTATCTTCGATGTATTCACGCGTGACGTAACGATAGTTACCCTGAATAAAGCCACCGTTAAATTGGTACTCTAAGGTACTGTTCGCCAACTGCATGGAGCTCAAATCGATATCGTATTGAATTCCACCGTGATAGAACAAGTAATCGTTGTAGTTGAAATCAGCTTCAATCGCCCATGATGAATAGTTGGTGGTCTCATCCGGAAGATTTGGGCTGTTGCTCAGTTTGGTCTTTTTATCGAAGTAGTAAATCTGACCAAATGAAACGTTAAGACGCTCTTTGTAGTCATCATCAAAGAAGCGAGTACTCGCACCGTAGCTTAACTGGTTCGCAGAGGCGATTTTATCAATGCCACTGTACTTACGACTGCGGAATAGCCCGTAGTAGTCGGTTTGTAGCAAGGTGGTATCGTAGTTGTAGATATTGGTTTGATCTTCTTCAGGTACGTACAAGTACTGCAGCTGAGGTTCCAGTGTTTGTGTGTAGCCCTTGATCCAACTCGTGTCTCGCTCTAAGTAAAGTTGCGCATGCGTACGGAACTCGGGGATAACACGAGAAACTTCGTCATCTAACTGGTTTTGCAAATTTACATCTGTCAGACCCGTTAAGTCTTGAGAGTAGTACGTGGAAAGCACGCGAGCTTCCGTTGTCCACGTTGCCCATGAATTTGAAAGCGGCAATGTAAGCCCTGGTTCAATATGAACACGGGTCGCATTTGGTCGCGCAGCATCGCTCGTATCGAAGCGGCTCACTTGGCTCTTCACGTCAAAGTTGAGGTAATCTCCCCACAATGGCGTGTAGTAGTTCAAGTCTAACTGAGGAAGCAGGCGATAAGGGCGGTTCTCTTCTTTCAATAAGATTTGGAAGTCACGAACGGTTAACGAGGCATCCCAGAAGTCAGAACGATATTGTACTTGTCCTTCTTGAACCAGTTGACCATCTTCACGATTACCAATATCGGAGTCGAGATCGAGGAAGTAATCAATATCACTCACTTTTGAGTAATCGACTTTGACTATCCACTGTTTATTGATAATACCGTCGTGTTTAACTTGGTAGCCCCAACGAGACTCGTCTTGATATTTGCGATCGCTATTGAGGTATTCGCCTTTGATTTCACCATTCCCCCAGCCATCCGTTAGGTAGCGGAAATCAGTATCGAGTTTTGTTCCACGCTGCTGCATATAGAGCGTGGTGAGCGTCATGTCATATTGAGGCGCGATGTTCCAATAGAATGGCACCTCGACTTCCATACCATCGCTAGAACCATACGATAAAGAAGGGAAGAGGAAGCCCGTTTTACGCGTATCTCCAATTGGCATGGTTAGATACGGCACATAGAAAACAGGCACATCTAACACTTCAAATCGAGGATGGTGCAGCGTCGCCGTCTCTTCATCTTGGTCAACGTCAATACCTGATGCCACTAAACGCCATGAATTGTCGCCTTGAGGACATGATGTAATAGAACCATCTTCGAGTTCATAAACCGACTGACCTGTACGCGCGATGTATGCTGCTGTGCCTCGACCTTGTTGGCAAAGGAACTGATAATCGGTGTTCTCCAGTGAAAACGTGTCTTGGTTGATGTCATTAGTAACACGATCAGATCGAGCTTTGACTTGGCCGTCATTGAAAGTCACGTTGCCTTCGGCAACCACGACGTTGTCTTGTTGGTGCAGCGTTACGCTATCTGCGGTGATTTTCTTCTGGCCTTGGGTGACTTGTACATTACCTGAGTACTGAGCTTTGTCACCATTGATGGCTTGCAGGGTGTCAGCTTCTACCACTACTGGGGTATTAAGAGCGTCCTCCTCGCCACTGGTATCGACCAAACATTGATCTGTGGCGGGCATTTCCTGCACACTATCATGGATATTCGCTTCAGCTTGAGTGGTGGGTACAAACAAGGCGGTGCTGATAGAGGCCGCTAAACATGTGCGGGAGAAATGTTGCATTGAATTGAACTTTCCTGTGTCACTACTACTCGATGGCTATAGGGCTTGTTGTACCCTAGCGTAATAGCCAAATGAATCAACTATAGTCGCATTTATCCCAGCGTATTGATTCACTGTGGCATAATGACGACAAAATAGCTGCAAAGATAAGCAGGCGAAATGGCCTAGCCGAAATAAAACTAATTCCATTATCATAAAGGAAATCGTTGCATCCGGCACTATAAGACCGCCGTCGTCGATAAAAATTCATTGATAGAGAACACATAATGCATATTTTTGGCAAAATTCTGGGTGCCTTTTTTGGCTTGTTACTTGGCGGGCCGCTAGGTTTACTCTTTGGCTTATTTATTGGCCATCAATTCGATAAAGCACGTCGCTTGAGTCAAGCCGGGTTCTCTACTGGCGGCTTTGGAAAAGGGCCGAGCCAAGCTCAGCGCCAAGAAGAATTTTTTAAAGCGGCGTTTGCGGTAATGGGACATGTGGCAAAAGCGAAAGGCCAAGTCACCAAAGAGGAAATCCAACTTGCTTCTGCAATGATGGACCGCATGAATTTGCATGGCGAACAGCGCCGCGCTGCGCAAGATGCGTTTCGTGAAGGTAAAGACAGTGACTTTCCGTTAGAAGACGTTCTTGTTCGTGTGAAAATTTCGACAGCAGGCCGTTTTGACTTGTTGCAATTTTTCCTTGAACTACAAATCTCGGCGGCCTTTGCTGACGGCTCGATTCATCCTAGTGAACGAAATGTGTTACACAAAATAGCACGTGGTTTGGGTTTCTCTTCTGAGCAGCTAGAGCGTCGCTTGCAAATGCAAGAAGCCGCATTCCGTTTCCAAAGCCAAGGTGGTTTTCATGGTCAGCATCAAGGCCAATCTTCTGGTGGTAGCTGGCAACAAGCTTCACAAGCGGATCAACTGGCTGACGCGTACAAAATTCTGGATGTGTCTTCAGATGCAGACAGTAAAACCGTCAAGCGTGCTTATCGTAAACTGATGAACGAGCATCACCCAGACAAATTGATGGCTAAAGGTCTACCACCAGAGATGATGAACGTAGCGAAAGAAAAATCTCAAGAGATTCAAAACGCTTACGATCTGATTAAAAAGGTCAAAGGCTTTAAGTGATTTTGTCAAAATCTAGAAAGTAAAAAGGGCACTTGGTGCCCTTTTTAGCTTTTGGGTTACGGGTGACCAAAAGCGTTGTAAGCTGAACGGTGGCGATAAATTAGTCAGTTTGATTCAAACTCCAATCGTATTCGTACTTCACTTTTCCAGAGAAGTCTTTGTACTGTGGCGCGTACTTCGCGATGTGGTTGAAGACTTGTTTTTCTCCACCAAAGTCCGCTGCAAACCAATCATAAATGGAAGACAGCTGTGCCGTGTTTCCTTGAATGGATACGCCTTTGTTGCTGTTAATAAACGTTCTGGCAGCACTTTCAAGTAAGGCTTCAGTGTTTTCGGCAGTGAATGCTTGAGCTTGTAGGTTAGGGCATCCCAAACTTGCACAATTTACGGCGTAGTGCGTTCTTGGGTCATTCCAAATTGGACGCAAAATTCGATGTTCAATATCGTTTAAAGTCAGATCCTTGCCGTTGACCACGACCACATCGTCTCCCCAAGGCCCAAAGCTAAATAAACCACCTAGCTTGGTGATGGATTCGACGGGATAGTTATCCAAAATAAGATCTACCGTGATGGCGTTGTAAAGGTTCACCCAATAGGCGTATTGCTCTGCTTGGTTGTACTGCAATGGATCGAGTTTTACCAGTCGTCGGATGTACTGCTTTAACTTCGCTTTGTCGGAAGCCGTGACTTTGCTATAGCGGAACAAAGTATTCTCACCTTGTTCAACCAAGTAATTGTCTAACAGTTGTTGCCATTCCTGGTGCGAAATGTGTGTTTGGTTGGCCTGATTCGATTGTTGCCAATACGGCCACAAGTCAGATTTAGGAGCAGCGAACGCTGAGAAAGAAACCAGAGCACACAATAGCAATAACAGACGCTTCATAGAGATACCTTTGAATGAGATATTGTTGATAGTGTAGACCTGCATAAGGCGAAGTTTCTTTCTTGAGGCAATGAAAATAAAAGAAAAAAGGCTGACATAAGCCAACCTTTTTTTTGTTTAAATTACGATTTTAATTAGCTTAAGAAGCTTGGGATATTCGCTTCGTACTCAGCAATCTTATCTTCGTGCTGAAGGGTTAGGCCAATGTTGTCCAAACCGTTTAGTAAGCAGTGACGACGGAACGAATCGATTTCAAAACCATATTCTTTGCCGTTGGCGCGAACCACATTCGCTTCTAGGTCCACTTCCACTTCTGCGCCTTCGTTGGCCTCAACGAACTGGAAGATTTCATCCACTTCTTGCTCAGTCAAACGAACTGGCACCATTTGGTTGTTGATCGAGTTGCCGTAAAAGATATCGGCAAAGCTTGGTGCGATCATCGCTTTTATGCCGTAATCCGCCAGTGCCCACGGTGCGTGCTCGCGAGATGAGCCACAGCCGAAGTTTTCACGAGCCAGCAAGATAGACGCGCCTTGGTAGCGAGGTGCGTTCATCACGAACTCTGGATTTGGCTGTTCGCCAGCATCATCTAGGAAGCGCCAGTCATGGAACAAGTGTTTACCAAAGCCTAGGCGAGACACCTTTTGTAGGAACTGCTTTGGAATGATGGCATCAGTATCAACGTTCGCTGCATCTAGAGGAACAACTAAGCCTGTGTGTTGTTTAAAGCCTGACATTTGTTTGCTCCTTAGTCTAGTTCACGAATATCTACAAAGTGACCAGCAATTGCTGCTGCCGCTGCCATCGCAGGGCTCACTAGGTGGGTACGGCCATCACGACCTTGACGGCCTTCAAAGTTACGGTTTGAAGTAGACGCACAACGTTCATGTGGACCCAAACGGTCGTTGTTCATTGCTAGACACATCGAGCAACCTGGTAGGCGCCACTCAAAGCCCGCTTCTTTAAAGATAACGTCCAAGCCTTCTGCTTCCGCCTGCGCTTTTACTTGCTCAGAGCCAGGAACGATTAGCGCTTGAACGTGAGACGCGACTTTGCGACCTTTCGCGACTTCCGCCGCTGCGCGCATGTCTTCGATACGTGAGTTAGTACAAGAGCCAACGAAGACTTTATCGACGTTGTAATCAGACAATGACTTGCCTGCTTCTAGACCCATGTAAGCCAGAGCTTTTTCTGCCGATGCTTTTTCTACTGGGTCAGCAAAGCTTTCTGGTGCTGGGATCGGTTGGTCTACCGCGATAACCTGGCCTGGGTTAGTACCCCAAGTGACTTGTGGTTTGATATCCGCTGCGTTTAGCGTCACGACCTCATCAAACTGAGCATCATCGTCCGTTTTTAATGTCTTCCAGTATTCTACTGCTGCATCAAAGTCGGCACCTTGAGGTGAGAATTTACGGCCTTTGATGTATTCGAACGTGGTTTCATCTGGCGCAATCAAACCGGCTTTCGCACCTAGCTCAATTGCCATGTTACATACGGTCATGCGGCCTTCCATTGAAAGGTCTGTGATCGCCTCACCACAGAATTCAACTACGTAACCGGTACCGCCTGCTGCTGTCGTTTCACCGATGATGGCTAGCACGATATCTTTCGCCGTGATGCCCGGAGCCACTTTGCCTTTCACTTCGATCTTCATCGTTTTAGCGCGCGCTTGTTTTAGAGTTTGAGTTGCTAATACGTGCTCAACTTCAGAGGTACCAATACCAAAAGCTAGCGAGCCGAATGCACCGTGTGTAGCAGTGTGCGAGTCACCACAAACAATGGTCATGCCCGGTAGGGTAATACCAAGCTCTGGGCCCATAACGTGCACAATACCTTGGTATTTATGGTTGATGTCGTAAAGCGTAACGCCAAACTCTTCACAGTTTTTCGATAGCGTTTCCATCTGGATACGAGCCATCTCACCGGATGCGTTGATGTCTTTGGTGGTGGTCGAAACGTTGTGGTCCATAGTGGCAAAAGTTTTGCTGACCTGACGCACTTTACGACCTTTTTCACGCAAGCCGTCAAATGCTTGTGGAGAGGTCACTTCATGTACCAAGTGACGGTCGATGTACAAGATAGGGTTTTCCCCTTCTGCTGCGACGGCAACGTGTGTGTCGTAGACTTTTTCGTATAGTGTTTTGCCCATTGTTTGCTTCCTTTCCTCGTTATCCTTGTTGCTTTGTTTTAGCACCAATGACTTAGAGGTAAGTCATTGGTGGATAGAGGATTTAGTATTTATTATGAATCTGTTCTGTATTACGAGTTTAAGATGTACTCAGCGATCTTATCGCCCATCTCTGATGTTGTAAGTGCCGGGTTGTTGCCTGCAAGGTCGCCTGTTAGCTCACCCGCTGATAGTGCTTTCGAAACAGCAGCTTCGATGTCTTGTGCTGCGGCTTCTTCGCCAAGGCTATAACGTAACATCAGTGCTGCCGATAGGATTTGTGCTACTGGGTTGGCGATGTTCTTACCTGCGATATCTGGTGCGCTGCCGCCTGCTGGCTCGTACAGACCGAACTTACTTTCGTTAAGGCTTGCTGAAGGCAGCATACCCATTGAGCCAGTGATCATTGCGCACTCATCAGAAATGATGTCGCCGAAGATGTTTGAACATAGCATGACGTCGAACTGTGCTGGGTCTTTGATAAGCTGCATGGTTGCGTTGTCGATGTACATGTGTGATAGCTCGACATCTGGGTAATCTTTCGCGATTTCTTCGACCACTTCACGCCATAAGATTGAACTTTGTAGAACGTTCGCTTTATCGATAGAGCAGACTTTCTTGCGACGCAAACGAGCAGATTCAAAGGCGATTTTTGCAATACGTTCGATCTCAAAGCGGTGGTACACCTCAGTATCAAACGCTTTTTCTGTCGCGCCTTCGCCTTCACGGCCTTTTGGTTGACCGAAATAGATGCCGCCCGTCAGCTCACGGACTACAACGATGTCAAAACCACGGCCTGAGATGTCAGCACGAAGTGGTGAGAAAGCTTCCAGGCCTGCGTGGATTTGCGCTGGGCGTAGGTTACAAAACAGTTGGAAGTGTTTGCGTAGTGGTAGTAGGGCACCGCGTTCAGGTTGGTCATTTGGTGGCAAGTGTTCCCACTTCGGACCGCCAACTGAACCGAATAGGACTGCATCAGACTCTTCACACGCTTTTACTGTGCTTTCTGGAAGTGGAGAGCCGTGATTATCGATCGCGATGCCGCCTACATCATGCTCGTCACGCTCAAACGCAATACCGTGCTTCTTTTCGATAGCATCCAATACCTTGTGTGCTTGCGCCATTACTTCCGGGCCGATGCCGTCACCGGGTAGGACGGCAATTTTGTATGATTTGTCTGTCATGTTAATCCTTTAAGTTTTCTAATTTTGAGCTTAATTATTTCAACGAGCGTGTTCTTTCCTGAGCCATGCAGCCCGGTTGTTATTACACAGTCGCAATCTTTTTCTGCTTCATTTCTTCGATTTTGTCTGCACGGTGGATGCTATTAATAACGTGCAATAGTGCTTGACCGGAAGCTTCAACGATATCGGTAGAAACGCCCGTGCCGTGGTATTTACGACCTTTGTAGTTGGCAATGATGTCAGCTTGACCCAAACCATCTTCACCTTCGCCTTTCGCGGTTAGGTCGAATTTATCCAGTACGATGTCGTAGCCTGTCACGCGGTAGATACATTGGTATAGCGCATCAACTGGGCCATTACCGACTGCCGCTTCACACATTTCTTCATCGCCACATTGCATTTTGATGCTGGTGGTGGCCATTACGCTGCCCGATTGCACGCTTAGGTAGTTCAGTTTGTAGAAGTCATCTTCTTCACGCAGGTTCGAGAAGTGCATTAGGGCTTCTAGATCGTAATCGAACACTTGGCCTTTGCGGTCGGCAAGTTTCAAGAAGTCCGCGTATAGAGCGTCTAGGTTGTACTCGTCCTCGTTGTATCCCATGGTATCCATGTGGCTCTTCACGGCTGCGCGACCACTACGGCTGGTTAGGTTTAGTGCTTGGTTTTTAAGGCCAATCGACTCAGGGGTCATGATTTCGTAGGTATTCTTATTCTTTAACATGCCATCCTGATGGATACCTGAAGAGTGGCTAAAGGCATTCGCGCCCACAATCGCTTTGTTGCTCTGAATTGGCATGTTGCATAACTGGCTCACCAATTTACTGGTGCGGTGAATTTCATCATGTTTGATACCAGTGTGAACCCCCAAGAACTCTTGACGCGTCTTGATGATCATTGCGATCTCTTCAAGAGAACAGTTACCCGCTCGCTCACCAATGCCATTGATGGTGCCTTCTATCTGACGTGCGCCGGCTTGAACGGCGGCAATAGAGTTGGCAACTGACATCCCCAAGTCGTCGTGACAGTGAACGGAGATGATCGCTTTATCAATGTTTGGAACGCGGTTGAAAAGGGTTTGAATAATGCCACCAAACTCGCTTGGTACTGTGTAGCCAACGGTATCTGGAATGTTGATTGTGCTCGCACCTGCATTGATGGCAGCTTCTACCATGCGACATAGGTTGTCGATAGGAGTACGACCTGCATCTTCACAAGAAAACTCGACATCATCGGTGTAGTTACGCGCATGTTTAACGGCGTTGACCGCCATTTCAAGTACATCGTCGTAGCTGCGGCGTAGTTTGTCTTCTACGTGAATGGTGGAAGTGGCTAAAAACGTGTGAATACGGAATTGGTCGGCCACTTTTAATGCTTCAGCGGCAGCATCAATATCTTTCGCAACGGCACGCGAAAGGGCACAAACTCGACTGTTTTTGATGTTTTTTGCAATGGTTTGTACCGACTCGAAATCACCAGGTGAAGAGATTGGGAAGCCAGCTTCGATAACATCAACGCCGAGTCTTTCCAGCGCATAGGCAATTTGCAGTTTTTCTTTAACCGTCAAGCTTGCTGACAACGCTTGCTCGCCATCACGCAATGTGGTGTCGAATATAATGACCTGATCGTTCATGTTTGCTTCCTTCCTGATTTCTGCACTTTCGTGCAAGTTAATCGTTTACTTCCAGTATTTAGATATAAAAAAACCCGCATTCTCATGCGGGTTCTTAGAAATTGGTGTGGTTATTTTTCTTCCACAGCCTACCCGCGCGAACTGGTCACGATCAGGAGGAGGCTAAGCAGAATAGAAAAATGAGCTGACATAGTTGTTAAGCTTTCCACATAATTAAGTTAACAAATTAGTACCGCACTCCATGGAGCGCGTCAACCCTAAAGTCGATTTTTTATTCATATCGGATGAGTCTTTTCATTTACTCGAGAAAAATGATGCGCTAAGTGAAACTGCATGGTGCGATAGAAAGGTGCTAGAAGAGGCATGTTCTCATCAAGTTTGCGACGTTTCATTACCAAAACAAGCATTGGGATTGCGACTTGTCACACAAAGGCCCGAATTGTTTGGCAAAAGTTTTGAATGACCATTTATAGTAGTGCAGTTGCACTAGGTAAAAAAGAAGGGTTAAGGAATAATGAGGTTAGCAAAACAATTTGGACGTTCAGCCGCAGTATTTACTCTGGTCAGCTTATCGGGTTGTCAGCTGTTTAAATCTCAAACCTATATGGCAGAGATTTCCCCTGTTGCTATTAATGATCACTCTCAGAGTGTCATGGTGATTAATGATCAAATGGATCGATTCTTGAGCTACGAGGGACGTGAGTCGTTTTTGAATCAAATGCTCGTTGCTCTTGAGTCGGACAGTCGAGATAAATTTAAAGGCAAAGATCCGGAAACCTATTCGTGGTGGAAGATCCGAGTACAACCTAGTGAAAAACAACAAGCAGAAGTCTTCCGACCAACAGCTGACGGTGTGGATACCTCAAACCCAGTTGAGTTTATGGATGTCTCCTATCGCTCTAAGACCACATTAAACTTGCGATCCAAGCCGAGCCTAGAAGGAGAAAAGCTTGGCGTGTTATCGAAAGGGGAAGTTTTTAATGTGTTGGCAAAAGTGGTGGACCAACCTTGGTTTCTCGTTGAACAGAAAGGCGTGATAAAAGGTTACGTCCATAAGGATTATGCGCGCAGCAATGTGGTAAATCGTGACATTCTTTCTACACAGCCTAATCCTCTTTTAGAGTCTGCTTCGAGCACAACTGAGCAAACGGGTATAGAGCATGAACTGTCAGGAAATTACACTTGCCGCTCCCTTAGCTACGAGCTGACAAAAGATGGCGACATGACGATGGGCTCTTTGCGCGCCTGTCGTAAGAAGAGAAAGGTCTGGTACATCGATACGCCTCAACCGCAGCAAGCAAACCCTTCTTAATCGTTCTCTCCTACGATTGTGCTCAATAGATCATTGGGCACACTCTAATTTGGCATTTGTCATTAATTGTCCAAACTCCCGTCATGCAGTTGTCACCTAAACCTCCTACTTTTCACACAACGGCGTTGTCAAAGTAAGGAAAGGCCACATGCGAACCATAGAGACAATTACACAGCCAATTGCAACCATTGCTAAGTTTGATTTAGCGCTCTCTAGTGTTTGTCTTAAGCACCGTTTTAATCAGCAAGTTGCCAACATCAGTAAAGGAGTCTCCCACAGTGGTGACGGACATCTGTACTTGGTGCTAGGTTTATTAGCTTGGTATTTAGATAAAGAGCAGGGAGTTTGGTTTTTACTGGCGGGTTTACTTGCTTTTGCCATCGAGTTGCCAATTTATTGGACGCTGAAAAACAGTTTTAAGCGTCGTCGCCCTGAAGAACTCAGTGCACTCCTTCCTGCTTTTATTACCCCCTCTGATCGCTACAGTCTTCCTTCAGGACACACTGCCGCTGCGTTTGTCATGGCGACGCTGATTGAGCACTTCTATCCGAGTTTAGGTATTGCAGCATTCTTTTGGGCAAGTTTAATAGGAACTGCGCGAATCTTATTGGGGGTGCACTTTTTTACCGATGTCATCATTGGTGCACTGCTAGGTAGCCTTTGTGGTGGATTAGCGATTGCGATGCTGGGAGGCTAATTGATGAAAATCTTATACGGTGTTCAAGGTACAGGAAACGGACATATTGCGCGTGCAAGGGCGATGAGTCATGCGTTTAAAGAGCACGATGTTGAGGTCGATTTTTTGTTTTCTGGACGAGCGCCTGAAAAGTACTTTTCAATGGAAGCGTTTGGCGATTATCAGACTCGCCGAGGCTTCACCTTTATCACTGAAAAAGGTTCAGTGAACTATGCGAAAACAGCATTGAGTAACAATTTGGTGCAATTTTGCAAAGAAGTTAAACAGCTTGATTTGTCGTCCTATGATCTCGTGCTCAATGATTTCGAGCCTGTTACGGCATGGGCGGCAAAACAACAAAATAAGCCGTCGATTGGTATCAGTCATCAAAATGCTTTCCGTTATCCAGTTCCGTTAAAGGGAGCGAGTTGGTTAGACAAATCCGTCATAGAATACTTTGCGCCTTCTCAACACCACCTCGGTTTGCATTGGCATCATTTTGACCAGCCTTTGTTGCCGCCAATTGTACATACCGTCGATAGCCAAGCGGAAAATGACGATTTTGTTTTGGTTTACCTACCGTTCGAATCCATTGAAGACATCTCGGATTTACTGTTCCATTTTAACCAGCAAGCGTTCATCTGTTATCACCCCGATGTGATCGAATGTGAGCAAGTGGAAAACATAGAATTACGCCCTTTATGCCACAGCAACTTTCAGCATCATTTGCATCGGTGTAGTGGTGTCATTGCCAATGGTGGATTTGAGCTCCCTTCGGAAGCTCTGTCTCTAGGGAAAAAATTAATTGCTTAAGCCACTCGCAGGTCAGTTTGAGCAACAAAGCAATGTCGCGACCTTAGAAGACTTAGGACTTGCGATGTCGATGGAGAGCTTAGACATTTCCGCAGTACGCCAGTGGCTAAAGGAGCAGCAAGCCGAAAGTGTGAAATATCCAGATGTTGCTCAGGCCATTGTTCATTGGGTATTGCAAGGCGCGTGGGATTCACAAGCGGAGTTATCCAAACAGTTGTGGGAGCAAGTTGATTTCCCAAGTTACGTGTCGAACATTTAAGTACGTTGTTCTAAGTACATTATTCCTTCCTATTTTTGACACGATTTTGTTGCAGCCTTTCAATCTAGAAGGCTGCATTTTTATTCTTTCTCTTTCATTTCTATTCAATGTGTATTTGCTGATAATTTGACTGATAAGTGCAAATTTCACTCAGAGATATAGTCGTCATCTGTTGGTTTGCTCTCAACTAATAACTGCGGCAAATGCATGCGTGTGGTGACCATCCGTCTCATCAATTTGCTAAATACTTCCTCAAAGAATGCGCTTTACGTGTTTTATAGTTTTTTATGTTTTTATCAAATTATTGTTATTTAAGGAGTAAATACCTAATCGGCTAAAATTTACTGATTAAATATCAATCTAGTTGCGAAACCGCAATCGATTAGTTGATAGTACAGTTCGAGCCGGAAGTATCCGGACAGCAAATATAATAAAAAGTTAGGTTATCTATTCGTAAAATGATTCGAATCCAGCCGCCGTCTTTTGTGCGAGATGGGATTCTATTCGTTATGAATTTAATGAACAAAGTTGACGATTACAAAAGAGGCGCACTCAATGTTAGAGAAGAAAGATGCGATGAGCGCAATTGCTAGCTACCGTATGGAAAGCACTTTGCGTGGTGTAGATTTAAACCTACTGACTGTATTTGATGCTGTGATGCAAGAGCAAAATATTACTCGTGCAGCACATAACTTAGGCATGTCTCAGCCGGCAGTAAGTAATGCCGTGGCACGTCTAAAAGTGATGTTTAACGACGAGCTGTTTATGCGTCAGGGCCGTGGTATTCAGCCAACGCAACGTGCTCGTCAATTGTTTGGCCCAATTCGCCAAGCATTACAGCTGATTCGTAATGAACTTCCTAGCTCCGTATTCCAACCAGAATCTTCGACTCGCTTATTTAAGCTGGCGATTTGCAGTCCTTGTGACATGCGTTTTGCTCCGAAGATCATGGCAAAAGTGAATCAACAAGCACCAAATGTTCAGCTTCACCTAGATGCAGAATTTGACCGTCTGTTGTCTGAGCGTATGCGCTATCAAGAAATTGATTTCGTGATCGATTATGCTCGCTTTGATGAGCAAGGTTTCTCAAGTACTGAAATTTTCAAAGATGAATTAGTGGTTATCGCGTCAAAAACACACCCACGCATTCAAGGTGGTGTAACGGCCGAGCAACTGCTTAACGAAAAACATGCGAAGTTATCGAAAGTGCACGGTCAACGTAGCTTCTCAGAACAAGCATATCGTGAACTGGATTGCCAAGCCGCGTACGAAGGCTCTAGTCTAAGCAACCTACTATATGTGGTGGGTCAATCTGAGCTTGTGACTATCGCGCCACGTTGGATGGCAGAAAATGCGGTAAACAGCGATCAGCTGCAAATTCTAGACTTCCCATTTGCAAACAAGGAAATCAGCGGCTTCTTAAGCTGGCATGAATCAAGTGAAAAAGATAAAGGCCACATTTGGCTGCGCGATCAACTGATGATCACTTGTGGTGAAGTAGTTGCCGCAAAATAAGATGACGTTTGGTCTTATCTGTTAAGACCATATTGGTAATCATCAATTTTTACAATTCATTGGTCCCCGAGAGATTTTTGTCTCTCGGGGCTTTTTGTTTTAGCAATCAACAATCGAAACAGTAAGTTAAATAGAGTAATCATTCAGCAGTTTTGGGTATGTTCGCGACGTATAAGTGATAGTTGTCTCTTATTAGTGATAAGTTTGATACTGGTCAGTTGCGTTTTAGCAAGCCGTGAGTACACTTGTTCGCTCAATTAGCTTACGCCTGTAAGCCAAAAGGTAAGTAAAAGAATGGCCAAGTTAGATTTTCATATCGTTAAACGTATTCGTGAACAAATTGCGAACGGTGGTACACGCGTTGCGCTCAAGCATAAAGTGGGTGAGGAATGGCAAGGTATTACGTGGACGCAATTTGGTCAGCAAGTTGATGCTTTATCACTTGCACTTTTGGCTCAGGGATTAGGAGTCCAAGATAAAATCGGCATTTTCTCGAACAACATGCCGCAATGGACGATTGCTGATATTGCAGTGCTACAACTACGCGGCGTAACAGTACCTATTTACCCAACCAATACCGCCGCTCAGTCGGCGTACATCATTGACAACGCAGACGTCAAAGTGCTGTTTGTTGGTGAGCAGCCACAATTTGACGCAGCAGTGAGCATTTTCGACCAGTGCGAGCAGTTAGAGCTCATTGTTGCCATGTCTGATGATATCGAACTTGGCGAGCATGATTTCGTTATCTCTTGGCAAGCATTTGTCGCCAAAGGCGATACTACATACCAAGTTGAATTGGACGCACGTTTAGAGCAAGCAAAGGAAGATGATCTACTCACGTTGATCTACACCTCGGGCACAACAGGTCAACCAAAGGGTGTCATGTTGGACTACGCAAACATTGCGGCGCAATTGGAAGGGCACGATCAACGCTTGAGCCTTTCTCAAAGTGATGTGTCACTGTGTTTCCTTCCGCTGTCACACGTATTTGAACGCGCTTGGACCTTTTATGTGTTGTACAAAGGGGCGACCAACTGCTATTTGCAAGACACCATGCAGGTGCGTGATGCACTGAGCCAAGTGCAACCTACCGTGATGTGTGCCGTGCCGCGTTTCTATGAGAAGATCTTCTCTGCGATTCACGAGAAAGTGTCTCGCGCGCCAATTCATCGCAAGATCATGTTTACTTGGGCTGTGAACATGGGCGCAAAAATGGCCGCTTGTCATCAAGAAAAACGTCAGCCATCTCTCATGCTGCGCAAGTCATATGCCCTGGCGGATAAATTGGTTCTGAGCAAGCTGCGTGCGTTACTTGGTGGACAAATCAACTTTATGCCGTGTGGCGGTGCAAAGCTAGATGAAACCATAGGCCGATTCTTCCACGCGATTGGTATCAATGTGAAGTTAGGTTACGGCATGACTGAAACCACGGCGACAGTATCGTGTTGGGATGATAAGTGCTTTAACCCAGACTCTATTGGTATGTCGATGCCTGGCGCGCAAGTGAAGATCGGTGAGAACAACGAGATTCTCGTGCGTGGTCCAATGGTGATGCGTGGCTATTACAAAATGCCAGAAGAGACCGAAAAGACCTTTGATGAGCACGGTTTCCTAAAAACTGGCGATGCGGGTTACATTGATGAAAATGGCAACCTGTTCATCACAGATCGTATCAAAGAGTTGATGAAAACCTCTGGCGGTAAATACATCGCTCCGCAAATGATTGAAGGGGCGATTGGTAAAGACCACTTCATCGAGCAAATCGCGGTTATCGCGGACACGCGTAAGTTTGTCTCGGCACTGATTGTGCCGTGTTTTGATTCTCTTGAAGAGTATGCGAAAGAGCTGAATATCAAGTATCACGATCGCGTTGAATTGATTAAGCATCACCAAGTGGTCGAAATGCTTGAGAAGCGTGTTAACGATCTCCAAAAAGAGTTGGCAAAGTTTGAACAGGTGAAGAAGTTTAAACTGTTACCAAGAGCTTTCTCTATGGATGATGGTGAGTTAACGCCAACTCAAAAACTGCGTCGTAAAGTCATTAATGACAAATACCAAGATGAAATTGAAGAAATGTATAAGGAAAAGTCAGAGAAAAAGTAACTTAAGCTGACTTAGATTTTATATTGATGAAAAAATCCCCAGTGATGTTATTGCGCATTACTGGGGATTTTTGTTTGTGTTGATTCTTTCTATTTTGCTCACCAAATACAGCTATTTAGCACCCTATACTTAAAAGGTTCTGAAATAATGTTTCTTTTTTTGAACGTTAAATTTTTAGGTTGTACTGTGAAATAAGGTATGTGTGGCTGCTATTCCTACTAACATTCTAATTACTAGCATCTTGTTTAAAAAGTAGACCAATCTCTCATTAGACCCGTTGATAATAAAACGTTACATTTGTTGGGTAACCTTGCGGGATGTTATGACGAACGCAAGACATAGCCGAAAACGTGGAAGTATTTCGATTAGGCTACGAATAAGACCTAGACTATGTAAAACCAGACCAATCCGTTGACCTTACGGTGAGGAAACTGGCTAAGGAGAGCAATTATGACAGCAATGTTGTCAGGCGCAGAGATGGTGGTTCAATCTCTGATAGAAGAGCACGTAGAGCAGATCTTTGGCTACCCAGGTGGCTCTGTTTTGGATATCTACGATGCTCTGCATGCCAAAACCGATCAAATCAAACACGTACTTGTAAGGCATGAGCAAGCCGCCACTCATATGGCAGATGGTTACGCTCGCGCTACCGGTAAACCGGGTGTCGTACTGGTATGTTCAGGTCCGGGCGCGACCAATACCATTACTGGTATTGCCACGGCTTATATGGACTCCATCCCAATGATCGTTATTTCGGGTAACGTACCTAATAGCCTAATTGGTAATGATGCTTTCCAAGAATGTGACATCGTTGGTGTCTCTCGCCCAGTGGTCAAACACAGCTTTTTAGTGAAAAAAGCGGAAGATATTCCTGAAACGATCAAGAAAGCGTTTTATATCGCGACCACAGGTCGACCTGGTCCAGTAGTGATTGACTTGCCGAAAGATGTAATGAATCCGCAAATCAAACTGCCTTACCAATACCCAGAAACGCTTTCAATGCGTTCTTACAAGCCGACGACGTCGGGTCATAAAGGCCAGATTAAAAAAGCCCTTAAATCGCTGTTAGAGGCGAAAAAACCAGTGCTTTATATCGGTGGTGGTGCTGTGATTTCTGGCGCTCATGAACATATTTTAGAGCTCTCCGACAAGCTGAACCTTCCAGTAGTCAGTACGTTGATGGGACTAGGCGCATTCCCTGGAACGCACAAAAACTCACTGGGCATGCTGGGTATGCACGGTACTTACGAAGCCAATATGGCGATGCATGAAGCGGATCTTATTTTTGGTATCGGTGTGCGTTTTGATGATCGCACGACGAACAACCTTGAAAAATACTGCCCAAACGCAAAAGTCATGCATATTGATATCGATCCATCATCGATCTCGAAAAACGTGAAGGTGGATTTACCTATCGTAGGCTCTGCGGAAAAAGTGCTTACAACCATGCTTGGCCTGCTGGCAGAGCAAGAAGGTGGGAACGATGAAGATGCCATCACCGCATGGTGGGATGACATTCAGGTGTGGCGTGACCGCAACTGTTTGGCTTATGAGAAGTCACCAGAGCGAATTAAGCCACAGCAAGTGATTGAAACCTTGCACAAGCTGACCAATGGTGATGCGTATGTTGCTTCTGATGTGGGTCAGCACCAGATGTTTGCAGCACTTTACTACCCATTTAACAAACCACGCCGTTGGATCAACTCGGGTGGATTGGGCACTATGGGATTTGGCCTTCCGGCTGGTATGGGTGTTAAGTTTGCCATGCCACAAGAAGAAGTCGTAGTTGTTACGGGTGATGGCAGTATTCAAATGAATATCCAAGAGCTTTCGACAGCCATGCAATACGACATTCCAGTGAAGATCATCAACCTAAACAACCGATTCTTAGGCATGGTAAAACAGTGGCAAGACATTATTTATCAAGGTCGTCACTCTAATTCTTACATGAGTTCTGTTCCTGATTTTGCAGCGATTGCAGAAGCTTATGGTCACGTCGGTATTCGTATCGAAACGCCTGATCAGCTCGAAGAAGGGCTACAAAAAGCGTTGGATATGAAAGATCGTCTGGTGTTTGTGGACATCAACGTAGACGAAACCGAACACGTATACCCGATGCAAATCAAAGGTGAGGGTATGGATAAAATGTGGCTAAGCAAAACGGAGAGAACTTAATATGAGACACATTATTTCATTGCTATTGGAAAACCAACCGGGTGCGTTGTCTCGTGTTGTTGGCTTGTTCTCTCAACGTGGTTACAACATTGAATCTTTGACGGTGTCACCGACAGATGATGAAACGCTGTCGCGAATGAACATTACCACGACGTCTGATGAGATGCAGTTGGAGCAAATTCAGAAGCAGTTACACAAATTGATCGATGTGCTGAAAGTACAAGAAGTCACCGAGTACGAGCACATCGAACGTGAACTGATGATGGTGAAAGTGAAAGCCAGCGGTTTTGCGCGAGCAGAAGTGAAACGGACAGCGGACATCTTCCGTGGCCAGATCGTGGATGTCACTGCTGCTCAATACACGGTACAACTTGCGGGCACGAGTGAAAAGTTGGATGCCTTCATTCAAGCGATATCTGAAGTAACTGAAGTCGTCGAAGTTGCTCGTAGTGGGGTAGTGGGCATTGCCCGAGGTGAGCGCGCACTCAAACCTTAGCCATCTAACTGCATATAGAAAAGCCACTTAATCTAAGTGGCTTTTTGTTTAGAAAATAACAATTAATGATATAATTGTCGTTTTAGTAAGCATTATAGGCAGTAGACGCGTGAAAATCCCCAAGCGAGTCGGCACATTGTTGGCGACAGCACTATTTTTTAGTGCGCTCACTGCAGTTTACTATTATCAGAAATATCTGACGTTATTAGAGAGTAACGTTGAGAATACCGCTCAAGAAGCATTACACCAACTGGCTTATACTGGTCGCGAATACAACAATATTCAGGATCAAATTGAGACGATCAGCGATCTTCTCGGTCACAGCCAAAGTCTTTACGACTATCTACGTCAGCCGAACCGAGTCAACCTTTCTATTTTAGAAGATATGTGGATCTCGGTTGCGATCAACCAAAAGCTATATAAACAAATTCGTTTTCTTGATATTACCGGTCAGGAAAAAGCACGGATTAATTACGATTTCAAAACGGGTATCGCTGCACCCGCCCTCAAATTACATGACAAGTCAGAGCGGGATTATTTTCATTACGCGCAAGGTTTAGGTAATGATGAAATTGCGTCGTGGGGGATTGAGCTGGAGCGGGAAAATGGTGAGCTTGTTTACCCTTATAGCCCTTCATTGCGTATTCTGATGCCGATTTCTCTCAATGGGAAACGCGAAGGGTATCTTGTTCTTAATGTTGATATTGAGTATTTATCTTCTCGACTCAACTACTCACCGGTGCGGGATTTTCATATTGAGTTAATTAAAAGTGATGGTTTTTATATCGCGAGTCCTAAGTCATCACGCTTGTACGGCAACATTATTCCAGCTCGTTCTCAATTTAATTTTGGCCGGATGTACCCCAACATTTGGCGCACGATGATCTCAGAAGTTTCGGGCTATGAGTACAACGGCTCGAATTTGATAGCATATAGCACGATCCAATTTGTTTCTAGTGAGCCACTTCATCTGGTTATTGATCTTACCAATGAGCAATTACTATCTCGATCTCAGCGAGATATTGATGACTTAATCCAAGAAGCGTTTTTTGTATTAAGTTTGGTGTTTGGTTTTACTTTACCAACGACCGCGCTAGCCCTGCACTATCGACGTCATAGTATGGAATCGAAGTTAGCTCGGGCAGCACTTGATGGCATGACTGCGGTGATGATCTCAGATGCGTCGCATCGAATCATTATGGTGAACCAAGAATTTGAAAACATGATGGGCTATTCAACCAAGCATACTCAAGGCTGGAATGCGCATAATCTAATTTTCTTACCGGAAGATCTCGAGTCGACCCTCAATATTTGGAATAAGCTTGCAAACGAGCACGTTTGGGAAGGTGAGGTTCGTTGTCGAACCAAGTTTAATCACGTATTTACCGCCATTATGCGCATTCAGGCAAACTTAACCAAGTCAGGTAAAGTAAGCTATTACATCACGTCGCTGGTGGATATTTCCGAGCAAAAAGAGCTGGAAGAAAAGCTACGCAACCTCAGTGAAAAAGATGGTTTGACGGGCTTGTGGAACCGCCGAAAATTTGAAGAGCAATTAGCGCAATATGCCGGGATTATTGAGCGTTATCCTGACAGTCCCCCTGCATGTTTGGCGTTGTTTGATATTGACCACTTTAAGCGCATTAACGATGAACTTGGGCACGATGAAGGGGACAAAGTGATTTGCAGTGTCGCTGAGACTCTTCTTAAAGAGGTGCGCAGTACTGACTTTGTTTCTCGCGTCGGTGGTGAGGAGTTTGCGGTGATCATGCCGCATACCACACTCGAAGAAGCAGAAGTTGTATTGAACCGGTTACGTGTGGCGGTTCAACTGCGCAGTGATAGAGCGATTACTGTTAGCGCCGGGTATAGTGATTTAACTTCTGATCGCACGCGCACTTATAAATGTGCTGATATTGCCTTGTATGAATCCAAAAGTGCAGGGCGTAACTGCGTATCGCTATGTCATAGTTTCGATGATATTGCTTAGCTCTTTTTCAAAAACAAAAAATCGGGGATAGACCCCGATTTTTATGCTTATTTTAGCCTCAGCGTTATTCGCTAGCCAGTATGCGATATTGGTTGTCGATGGCCGCTTCGATACACTGCATTGACTGTTTCAAATAACGCTCTAGATAACCTAAAGCATCCTGGCTCTTTTTATCTAACGACGTCTTCATCAGCATTTCTTGCTCATCGATATTACAGTGCCCTGGGTTTCCAGTACCTAACATTTGCATAGCAAAATATTGGTAACGCTTAATTTGCGTGAGTAGATCGCGGAAAAAACCAAACATATTGGCAGAGCCAGCGCCTTCAAACAGCGCAGTAAGAAACTGATTATGGCGTTCTTCCCATTCCTTCCAGCAAAAGCTTTCGCCAGATTTAGAGCGGGATAACTTGTGATAAGCGGTTAGGACGTCCAGTTCCCAATTTTCATCGCCACTCACAATTGCTTTATTTAGTAGGCATGCAGAGACCATTTGTAGGCTCTCGTACAAGTCATTCAACTCATCTTTACATACAGGTGCAACCCAGCAGCCTTTTTGCGGCTCGAGTTTGACGTATTTGCTCCACGATAACTGCACCAAAGCTTCGCGAATGGGTGACGCTCCTACGTTGTACTTCTCTTTGAGTTCCGCAACCACGAGTTTTTGACCCGGTTTAAGCACGCCATCGAGAATATCCTGACGGATCATTTTTGATACTTTGTCGGTAAGAGTGGGACTGGACACATACACCTCATAGAAATTTTAATCGTGACGATAAAATTAAACAGTACGCAATTCTGCGTATGGTGAATGATACAGTTAGGCTATTATTAGAGCAAGAAAGCCATAATAAAAAAAGAGGGCATAAGCCCTCTTTATCAATCAACTGAAGTATGAAAAGTTCAGTCTTATAGTACGTGTACAGAAGCTGTGTTCGTAGTACCTGAAGCGACTAGAGCACCAGAAACCATCACTACGATGTCGCCTTTGTTACCTAGACCAGATTCTAGAGCAAGCTCTTTACCTGCTACGTAGAATGCGTCAGTGCTTTCGATAGAATCAACAACAACTGGCGTCACACCTTTAGTTAGAACAAGTTGTGCTGCTGTTTTCTTGTTTGTTGTTAGTGCTAGGATGTTTGCAGTTGGGAAGTATTTACGTACTGAACGTGCAGATTTACCACCTTCAGTTGCAACAACGATAAGTGGAGCAGCCAGTTTCTCAGCTGTGTCTACTGCGCCTTTACATACAGCTTCAGTGATGCGTAGACGTGGGCTGTCTAGACGAGAACCTAGCTCAGCTTTTAGCGCTGAATCAGTACGGTTCGCGATTTGAGCCATGATAGTTACCGCTTCTACAGGGTACTTACCTTTAGCAGTTTCACCAGAAAGCATTACTGCGTCAGTACCGTCCATTACCGCGTTAGCAACGTCGCCTGCTTCCGCACGAGTAGGACGTGGGTTGTTGATCATAGAATCAAGCATTTGAGTTGCAGTGATAACCATCTTACGTGCACGGTTACACTTCTCGATCATCATTTTCTGAGCGAAGATTACTTCTTCAGCTGGGATTTCAACACCTAGGTCACCACGAGCAACCATGATGCCGTCAGAAAGCTCTAGGATCTCGTCGAAGTTATCAACACCTTCTTGGTTTTCGATCTTAGAGATGATGTGAATGTTCTCGCCGCCGTTTGCCGCTAGAACTTCACGGATTTCTTGAACGTCAGAAGCTTTACGGATGAAAGAAGCAGCTACGAAGTCAACGCCTTGCTCACAACCGAATTTAAGGTCGTTTTTATCTTTTTCAGATAGAGCAGGTAGGTTTACAGAAACGCCAGGAAGGTTCACACCTTTGTTCTCGCCTAGTGCACCGTTGTTAAGTACTTTACATTTAACTTCTGTTTCAGTCTTAGAGATAACTTCCATCTCGATTAGACCGTCGTCGACTAGGATAGTGTTACCTACGTTTAGGTCTGCTGCGAAACCTGCGTAAGTTACTGCAACTTTATCTTTGTTACCTACAACTGAAGTGTCAGTTGTGAAAGTGAATTCTTGACCAGCTACTAGATCAACGTCGTTGCCGCCTTCTAGCTTGATAGTGCGGATTTCTGGACCTTTAGTATCTAGAAGAATTGCTAGTGGTTTGCCAGTAGCTTCCATTACTTTACGGAAGTTCGCGATACGAGTGCCGTGTTCTTCGTAGTCACCGTGAGAGAAGTTAAGACGCATTACGTTCATGCCTGCGTTCACTAGCTCAGTTAGCTTCTCTACAGATTCAGTTTTAGGGCCAATCGTACATACGATTTTGGTCTTTTTCATGGAAGATACTCTCCGGTAAGTATAGTTACAATTTGAAAGTCGGTTGTTTACTCTGAAGTTAGGGCGTTATTGATGACATTTAGTGCCTGTCACCCACCGATTTTTCGCCTCATTATCAGTACTTCAGATTCTGAAAGTCTTTCACCAAGTTTAGTCATTTTATGACTAAAAGATCGGCGATTTTGGTTACCTTTTTGTGACTAATCCCACTTTATATGCAGAAAGTTGCAAAAAAATAGCCTTCAATTCTGTAATTTTTTTTCTTTTCGGTGGCGAATTCTACCACTGAATGAATCCAATATCACTGTTTAAGAATTGTCTTAGGACAAGGTTTTATCGAGAAATATTAATTTTTTGGATCGAAATAAATGGACTTAAAAGTTTCGGTTTGACTATAATAAGTTTTACATCGAAACTTAAATTCAAAACGTAAATGTCGAAACGAAACACTCAACTAAGAAGACACGCCATTTCTAACTTGGTTTCTGAGCTAGGAGAAGTCAGCGTTGACGAACTCGCTCAGAAATTCGAAACCTCAGAGGTCACGATTAGAAAGGATTTAGCTTCTTTAGAGAAAAATGGCCAACTTCTACGCCGCTACGGCGGTGCGATTGCTATCCCAACAGAAGTCATTCACGAAGAATTGAGCGCTAATGTTTCGACTCGAAAGCTAAACTTGGCAAAAGCAGCGGCATCACTGATTCGAGACCATAATCGCATCGTGATCGACAGTGGCAGTACGACGGCTGCGTTGATTCAACAGTTGAATGACAAACGTGGCTTAGTTGTCATGACCAACTCGTTGCATGTTGCTAACGCCCTTAATGAATTAGAGAGCGAACCAACACTGCTGATGACTGGCGGGACTTGGGATACGCACTCAGAATCTTTTCAAGGCAAAGTAGCCGAATCTGTATTACGAGCTTACGATTTTGACCAGCTATTTATCGGTGCGGATGGCATCGATCTCGAACGCGGCACCACAACATTTAATGAATTGGTTGGTTTGAGTAAGGTAATGGCGGAAGTGTCGCGCGAAGTGATCGTCATGATCGAATCGGAAAAAATCGGTCGTAAGATCCCGAATTTAGAGCTCGCTTGGCATCAAATTGATGTGCTAGTGACGGATGCTGATATTCAGCAAGAACACAAAATACAGATTGAACAACATGGCGTGAAAGTTATTTGCGCCTAATCTAATAATGTAATCAGTTTCATATTTCACTTCCCTCTGATACAGGCCTTTGCTTGCTGTCTCTATCTGAAACATGGCTAGGGAAGAACCAAACTACAAACGGAGATAAACACATGTGTGGAATCGTAGGTGCAGTAGCACAACGAGATGTTGCAGAAATTTTGGTTGAAGGTCTACGCCGCTTAGAGTACCGCGGTTACGACTCTGCTGGCGTTGCTGTTGTTGATGGCGAGTCAAACCTAACGCGCGTTCGTCGCTTGGGTAAAGTGCAAGAACTGGCTGATGCAGTAGAAGAAGCAAAAGTGATCGGCGGAACGGGTATTGCACACACTCGCTGGGCGACGCACGGTGAACCATCTGAAGTTAATGCACACCCACATATGTCTGGCGATATTGCTGTTGTACATAACGGTATTATCGAAAACCACGAAGAGCTTCGTGAATTGCTTCAATCTCGTGGTTACGTGTTTGAATCTCAAACGGATACAGAAGTTATCGCACACATGGTTGAGTGGGAACTTCGCACTTCAGAAACGCTACTAGAAGCAGTACAAAAAACAGCAAAACAACTTGAAGGCGCCTACGGCACGGTAGCGTTGGATCGCAAAGATCCTTCACGCATCGTAGTTGCACGTTCAGGCAGCCCGATCGTAATTGGTTTTGGTGTGGGTGAAAACTTCCTGGCTTCTGACCAACTTGCGCTACTGAATGTAACGCGCCGTTTCATGTACCTAGAAGAAGGTGATGTGGCAGAAATCACTCGCCGTGAAGTTACTGTCTTTGACGCAACGGGCGAGCTGGTTGAGCGTGAAATCGTAGAATCTAACGCAGAACATGATGCTGGCGATAAAGGCCAATACCGTCACTTCATGCAAAAAGAAATCTACGAGCAACCTAAAGCGTTGATCAACACAATGGAAGGCCGTATCACGGCAGACTCTGTTGTAACTGATGCGATCGGTGTGCATGCGGCTGACATTCTAAGCAAAGTGGAACACGTACAAATCGTTGCGTGTGGTACGTCTTACAACGCAGGTATGACAGCGCGTTACTGGTTTGAAGACATTGCTGGCGTGAGCTGTGACGTAGAAATCGCGTCTGAGTTCCGTTACCGCAAGTTTGTGACTCGTCCAAACAGCCTATTGATCACGTTGTCTCAGTCTGGTGAAACCGCTGATACGCTAGCAGCACTTCGTCTTGCGAAAGAAAAAGGTTACATGGCGGCGATGACCATTTGTAACGTAGCAGGTTCTTCTTTGGTTCGTGAATCAGATTTTGCGTTCATGACTCGCGCTGGTGTTGAAATCGGTGTTGCTTCAACCAAAGCGTTCACGACTCAGCTTTCTGCACTATTGATGCTGGTTACGGCGTTAGGTAAAGAGCAAGGCCGCGTCAGCAAAGAGAAAGAAAAAGAGATTGTTGAAGCGCTACACGCACTTCCTAAGCAAATCAACGCGGCACTTTCTTTCGAGAAAGACATTGAAGCACTAGCGACGGATTTCGCAGACAAGCACCACACACTGTTCCTAGGTCGTGGCGAGTTCTACCCAATCGCGATGGAAGCGTCTCTAAAACTGAAAGAGATCTCTTACATCCACGCAGAAGCTTACGCGGCGGGTGAACTGAAACATGGTCCTCTAGCTCTGATTGATGCTGACATGCCTGTTGTTGTGGTTGCACCAAGTAACGACCTACTTGAAAAGCTAAAATCAAACGTTGAAGAAGTACGTGCACGTGGCGGCCTTCTATACGTATTCGCAGATGCAGACGCAGGCTTCGAAGGCGATGAAACAATGAAGATCATCACGATGCCTCACGTTAGTGAAATCACGGCGGCGATCTACTACACCATCCCAATGCAGTTGCTGTCATACTACGTAGCGCTGATCAAAGGTACGGACGTAGACCAACCACGTAACCTAGCGAAAGCGGTAACGGTTGAGTAATTACGCTTAACAGCAAAAATCCCAAGCGGCACATGCGAGAGTATGTGCCGCTTTTTTTGTCTTATTCTAAGCGTAATGGAACGCTCAAGAGCCTTCGCCAGTAGGTTGCTTTCATGACAAAAATGTCATTTTGTTGAAAGGATGGTGTCAGAGGCGGTGTTCAATAATGACCTCATTGAAAACAAGCACTCAAAGGTTAACAACATGAACGCAATCAAAACTGCTCTTTTTGTAACGGTAATGGCAATCACTAGCGCATCTGCATTCGCTCAACCACTTTTCACTGGTGGTAACTACGTGAGCCGCGAAGAGATGAAAACCATCTCAGTTACGCCGACAGCAACGTCAGATGAGGCTTATCAACAGGCACTGTCTGAACTCAATTCACTTAAAACCATGACGGCTCGTGAACTGAATAAAGAGCTCAATATCCTGACGTTTAATGTGAAGTCTCGCAGTACGCATTTAAAAGATGGTGGCTTCGTGACCGTGCAAGAACGCATGAATGAAGATGGTCAGTTGGAATATTTGGGCAAAGTGAATGTCAAAGTGCATTATGCCGAACGCGATAACAATCGATAATGGTTTGCCAATGGGGAAGAGTATGGTGTGGTTCACATCATGCTCTTTTTCGATCTTTATACTAGGTTCTCACCCTCCCGCTAACACACTAGGTAAGTAAAGTTGAAAATATTGATCGTCGAAGATGAGCACAAAGCCGGAGAATATCTGCAAAAAGGTTTGATTGAATCTGGGTATGTGGTGGATTTAGTGCATGATGGGGTCGATGGGCTGTATCACGCTACCAGTGAAGAATATGACTTAATCCTCCTCGACATTATGTTGCCTAAACTCGATGGTTGGCAGGTGCTTAATACATTGCGCAGTAGTGGGATTCACACCCCAGTGATCATGCTGACAGCGAAGGAGCAAGTGGAAGATCGCGTGCGCGGTTTTGAGCTGGGTGCCAATGACTATGTGGTAAAACCTTACGCGTTTGCGGAGCTACTGGCGCGTGTTCAAAACGTATTTCGTCATCATATTACCGCGCAAGTGGTCGCATCGCCGCAAACATTACGTGTGGCAGATTTAGAACTTGATATGATCAAACGCGTTGCCACGCGCGCGGGGCAGTCTATGTCGCTTACCGCCAAAGAATATGCCCTGCTTGAGTTGTTGATGCGCAAAACTGGCCAAGTGCTTTCACGTACCACTATTGCGTCGTTAGTGTGGGATATGAACTTTGATAGCGATACCAATGTGATTGATGTGGCAGTCAAACGTCTGCGTAGCAAAGTGGACAAACCGTTCGATAAACCACTGATTCACACTGTCAGAGGGATGGGCTACAAACTCGAAGAGAGTCGTGATGCCTAAGTTCTCGCTGCCTTTTTCCATGAAAAACAAGCTCGTGCTGATGTTTGTTAGTATGACGTTTGTGACCTATTTTTCTTTGGCTTTCATCCTACAGTACGCCATTGAGCGCCACTTTTATTCGCAAGATTTCAGCTATATTTCCAGTAAGTTCAATGCCATTGAGAAAGAAATAATACGTTCGCCAGAGGACGTGTTCAAGCAAGCGAATAACAGCACGCTCTACATATGGGTGTTTGAAGGTAAGCAGAACGTGTATCAGAATTCGAGCCTGACGATTCCTCAGAACCGAGCCTACAGCATTAGCTCACCTCAAGTTTTAAATCACGAGCGCGCCATCGAATGGAGTGAGGACTCGCTGAATATTCGCGCGTTTGCGTTTCAAGCTGGGGAGTATCAGGTGGTGCTCGGTATGAGTATCAATCACCATATTTTGTTTTTGGATAAACTCGACTGGATTTTGTTTTGGGCGCTCGGTTTGGCGTTTGTGATTTCTTCCGCGTTGAGCGGTTGGATGGTAAAACGTGGGTTGAAGCCGATTGTGGGATTGAATCAGCACATTCAACAGATATCACCAGAGCAAATGGGCATTCGTCTCGACCCCGATTCGTTGCCAATAGAACTGCGCGAGTTAGCCAACAAACACAACGCGATGCTCGATAGGTTGCAAACTGGTTTTCGCCGCTTGAGCGAGTTTTCTTCTGATATAGCACATGAGTTAAAAACGCCACTCACCAACATTACTACGCAAAATCAGGTCATTTTAGGTGCGTGTCGAACGTCTGAAGAGTATCAGGATGCGATTGCCTCAACGTTGGAAGAACTCAACCGCATCACGAAAACCATCGACGATTTGCTCTACATTGCCAAGGCTGAAAACAAGCTCATTCATCGCTATGACGAAGTGTTTGCGGTGCGGAAGGAAATCGACCGCTTGGTCGCGTATTTTGAAATATTGGCCGAAGATGCCGAGGTTCGAATCGTGAACTCAGGCGACGGTCAGCTCTATATGGACAAAAACATGTTTGAGCGTGCGGTGGGCAATTTGCTCTCCAACGCGATTCGTCATGCGTATGCTGATTCAACCATTGTGATTGACGTTCAAGTGGTTGATGAATGGGTGACGATATCGGTCAGCAACCAAGGTGACACCATTGCCGAGCAAAACTTACCGTACCTTTTCGACCGGTTTTACCGCGCAGATAAGTCTCGCCAACATGTCGGCAGCGTCGGTGCAGGGCTAGGTTTGTCGATTACCCAATCTATCGTGCAAGCGTATGAAGGACAGATAAAAGTAACATCAGATAACGAAAAGACGCAGTTTGTCATGATGTTGCCATCGTCAAGTGTCAATGGAAGTGATAAGTCAGTTGAAGCATAAAAGGCAAGCCTTGGCTTGCCTTTGGGACTCAAACTTGTTTGAAGTTATTTGGGTTATTGACCCAGTTGATGAGCGGTTAGAATTGCAGAGTAGACATTTTCTGCCGTCACTGGGAATGGCATATTGTGGATTGTTTCTCCCTCGGCCGTTGAAGCTTCGGCGACCTCGCGCAACTTATCGTGATTAAGCTCTTTAACACCCATATCAAATAAGTTGGTTGGTAGACCTACCGATCGGCAGAAGGCGAGAACCGTATTAATCTCTTCCATCGCTGCGTTTTCTAGCACCAATTGAACAAGTGTGCCGAACGCGACTTTCTCACCATGATAGAGATGATGACACTCTTCAAGCTTAGTTAGGCCGTTATGAATAGCGTGAGCACCCGCTAGACCACTGCTTTCAAAACCGATACCGCTTAGGTATGTATTGGCTTCAATAATATTTTCTACCGCTTTGGTGCTCACACCATTTTCTACCGCAGCTTTTGCTTTTACACCATCTTCAAGCAAGGTTTCATAGCAAAGTTTCGCAAGCGCTTGTGCTGAACGCGTCGCTAACCCACCAGCCATTGTTGCCTTACCAGAAGTCATGTTGGCACGAGCTTCAAAGTAGGTGGAAAGCGCGTCGCCCATCCCCGATACAAGTAAGCGAACTGGGGCTTTGGCGATGACTGATGTATCCATGATGACCATGTCTGGGTTTTTAGGGATCATCAAATATTCTGCAAACTCACCTTCAGGTGTGTATATCACCGCAAGAGCTGAGGTTGGCGCATCAGTCGAGGCAATCGTAGGAACCACCACGACAGGAATTTTGGTGTAAAACGCAACGGCCTTAGCTGTATCTAAGGTTTTACCACCACCAATACCGACAATGACATCATGTTTTTGAGTGGCACAAATGTCCGTGATGCGTTCAATCTCAACGCGCGAACATTCGCCACCAAAAATGTTCATAGTGAGTGGAAGCTTTTCGTCAGCAAAGCTTTGTTTGACGTCATCACCAACCAGGTTAGTCACGAACTCATCGGCAATGACTAACGGACGTTCACCCAATGTTTTCACGTAGTGAGCGATAGATGTAAGTACTTGTTCACCTTGGACGTATTTGCTTGGGCTGATAATAATTTTGTCCATAATTCAAACCTTTAACCTTTTTTATGTGTGTTTTTGACTGCAATGAAAATCCATTGTAGCGATAAGGTTTATATTAGGTTTGGTGTGGTAAGTGGTGAAGGATATCTCTGGTTTTGTTCCATGCTTTTATGACCTCTGTGTCAAACCGACTGTCAGAAGTAATAAGCATTAGTATGCTTTATGGCGCCGATCACTATTCAAGCGAATCTGTCGTTTTTCGTTTCATATTGAAACGAAAATACCGAAGTCGTTGTTTCAATATGAAACGGATTGATTTTTGTTGAGCACGTTTTTTCTCTGTTTAAGATGAATTCATACCCTACATAAAAATATAAATGGAATGAGATAGAACGATGAAAAAGTTAATTAACCAAGTCGATGATGTTGTATTGCAGCAAATGGAGGGCCTGGCATTGTCCCGCCCTGAGCTAAAAGCTAACTACGAACCTCGTTACATGTGGCATGAGGAAACGCCGGGGCAAGTGGCATTGGTTTCTGGTGGTGGCTGTGGTCATGAACCTTTGCACGCAGGTTTTATTGGTAAAGGCATGCTGACAGGCGCCTGCCCTGGTGAGGTATTTACTTCACCTACGCCAGATCAAATGTACGAATGTGGTAACCAAGTGAATACTGGTGAGGGCGTGCTGTTTATCATCAAAAACTACACCGGCGACGTGTTGAACTTTGAAACGGCCGTGGAGCTCCTTCATACCGATGGCATCAAAGTTGGGTCGGTGTTGGTGGATGACGATGTTGCAGTCAAAGACAGCCTGTATACCGCTGGTCGCCGTGGCGTCGCTGGAACGGTATTGGTTGAGAAGTTAGTTGGGGCTGCCGCGAACAAAGGTTATTCGTTGGAGCAATGTGAAGATCTGGCTCGTCGCGTTAATAATCACTGTCGTTCATTTGGCGTGGCGCTTAATGCTTGTGTTGTGCCAGCGGCGGGTAAACCATCTTTTGTTCTGGAAGATGATGAAGTGGAGTTTGGTGTTGGTATCCATGGTGAACCAGGTATCAAGCGAGTGAAATACACCGATGTCGATACGTTAGTGGATGAGATGTTTGCTGAAGTTGCTGAAAACACACCTTATCAGCGCACTTTGCGTATTTGGAATCGTGACGAAGGTGAATGGGATGAAGTGGAATCCAGCATTGAGCCTTTCGCCGCTGAACACGACTATATTGTGATGGTGAATGGTATGGGTGGTACGCCAACTTCAGAGCTTTACGGAGTGTACCGCCGTCTGGCTCATAACTGCGAGCAAGCAGGGTTCCGTATCGTGCGTAATATGGTTGGTAACTTCTGTACGTCACTCGATATGGAAGGCGTTTCGATTACGTTGCTGAAGGCAGACAAAGAGATGTTAGAGCTGTTTGATGCTCCTGTCGATACGGCCGCGATCAAGTGGTAACAGGGGGGAGCAAACATGCAAATTGAAAAACAACATATCGTTCACTGGTTAGAGCTATGTGCAAAAACGTATCAAGAGAATCAAGATTTTCTGACCGACCTTGATCGTGATATTGGTGACGCCGACCACGGTCTCAATATGAACCGAGGCTTTAAAAAAGTCGCGGAAAAACTGCCGCAATTTGCGGACCAAAATATCGGCAGCATTCTCAAGAATACGGGCATGACCTTGCTTTCTAGTGTCGGTGGGGCAAGTGGCCCGCTGTATGGCACGCTGTTTATTCGCACGGCTGCCGCTGTCGGAACTCGAGAGCAATTAACGTTTGAAGAGTTAGTGGATGCACTAAAAAGCGGTGTGGATGGCGTGGTGTCTCGTGGTAAAGCGGAACTGGGTGATAAAACCATGTGTGATGTTTGGTTACCCGTTTTAGTTAGCGTGAAGGCGTCGTTAGAAAATGGCATGAGCGCTGACCATTTATTGAATGAAATGGTTGAGCTAGCAGAAACGAACGCGGTTGCCACGATTGAAATGTTGGCGAAAAAAGGGCGAGCAAGCTATCTGGGGGAACGTAGTATTGGCCACCAAGATCCCGGTGCGACCTCTTCTTTGTTAATGATTAAAGCACTACAGCAGGCAATAGCAGGTAATTAAGATGGTGGGAATTGTAGTTGTATCTCATAGTCGTCGCCTTGCAGAAGGGGTGGCAGAACTTGCCACCCAAATGACACAAGGCAAAGCCAAGCTTGCGATTGCTGCGGGGATTGATGACCCAGAGAACCCGATCGGAACCGATGCCATTGCTGTGATGGAAGCGATTGAGCAGGCACATGATCAACAAGGGGTTGTTGTGTTGATGGATCTTGGCAGCGCCCTGCTTAGCACGGAAATGGCTCTGGATCTGATTGATGATCACGTGAGGGAAAATGTCACCCTTATCTCGGCCCCTATTGTTGAAGGAACCATGGCGGCGTCGGTGGCTGCTGCCGCCGGACTACCTTTATCGACGGTAGTCGAAGAGGCACAGAATGCGTTAAGCGTAAAACGAGAGCACCTTGGTGAGCAGCCACTAACATTCGCTGAGATAGCGCCAGTATCAGAGAACTTTGAACACGAGCGGACATTTGATTGGGTAGTGCAAAATCCGCATGGATTACATGCTCGTCCCGCTGCGGCTATTGTTGGTGCACTCGCGCCTTTTGACTGCCAAGTATGGTTGAAAAAAGGCGAGCGCCGTGTGAACGCGAAAAGCTTAAACAGCATTGCGAAACTTGGCGTTCGTAGTCAAGAGGCGATCACCTTATGCGCACTTGGACCTCAATCTAGTGAAGCAATTAAGGCATTTGAAGCCTTAGCTCATGAGCACTTCGGAGAAAAAGAGGCGGTTGAGCAAGGCATTGTCGAACCTGAAGAAAGCTCGGATACTTTGCTCGATGACATGGCCCCAAGTCAGATTGAAGGTGCTGTTGTTGGTATTCGAGTCAATGACGGTATCGCTACTGCTCCTGCTGTCCTTTTTACTCATGAAATGCCAGCTGTGCCTGAACGTGATTTCCAAAGTGAACAAGATGAAATTGAACGGGTTAAGCGTGCGATAGGCGTGGTTGTTCAACATTTGCAGGAGCAAGCGAAGCAGCCGAAAGGGGAAATATTTTCTGCTCATAGCATGATGCTCAGTGACCCAGAGTTATGGGCATCGGTTGAGGCGCGAATTCAAACGTGCATGATAGCCGAGCAAGCTTGGATAGAATCACTGCAAACGTTGGCCGAAGAGTTTCGCCAGGCAGAAAGTCAGTACATGCGGGAGCGCGAAGCAGATGTGCATGATATCGCACGCCAAGTTATGGTCGAAATGACAGGCGTAACGCCTAATGCCATCGACATTAAGGAACCGAGTATTTTGTTGGCCCGCGATCTGATGCCTTCTGATGTGGCCGGGCTTGATAAATCGAAAGTGCTTGGTATCTGTTTGAGTGAGGGAGGGAAAACCTCTCACAGTGCGATTCTTGCTCGTGCGATGGGGATTCCTGCCATCGTTAAAGCTCAGGGCTGCCTTGATGCTGTGCGTGCTGGTCAAGTGGTGACTATTGATGGCTTTCGAGGGCATTTATGGTTCTCTCCTTCAGATGCCGTACAGCAGGAATTAGAAGCTCAGCAAATTGAGTGGCAAAACTCCCGACAAAGTGCACTAGCGAGTGCTCAGCAAGCCGCAGTCACCTGTGATGGTGTTCATATTCCAGTATTCGCCAATATTGGTGGACCGAAAGATATTGATGATGCACTAACATCAGGCGCTGAGGGCGTTGGTCTATTCCGGACTGAGTTTTTATTTCAAAACAGTGATGAGTTGCCGACTGAGGAAGCGCAATATCAAGTGTATCGTGATATTGCTGCCGCACTTGGTGATAAGCCACTTACGATTCGTAGTCTAGATGTTGGCGGTGATAAGCCTTTAGCCGCTTATCCTATGCCAGCGGAAGATAATCCATTTTTAGGTCTTAGAGGGGTGCGGTTGTGCCTTCAACATGAGTCATTGTTTACCGCCCAACTTCGAGCCATTCTGAGAGCCTTTCACGAGCAACCAAATATTCAATTGATGATACCGATGGTGGCTCAGGTTGAAGAAGTGAGAAAAGTAAAAGCGTTGTTGGCGCATCAAGCGAACCGACTCGGCTTGGATGCGACTCATTTGCCCGTTGGTATTATGATTGAGGTACCCGCCGCGGTGTTGAATGCTGATGCGTTAGCCCAAGAAGTCGACTTTTTCTCTATTGGCACCAATGATTTGACTCAATATGTTATGGCCGCCGATCGAGGCAACGCCGCCGTTGCTGAATTGGTGAACTACTTTGAACCATCGGTACTAAAAGCCATTGAACTTACTTGTGCTGCGGGCGAACGTGCGGGTATACCGGTCAGTATGTGCGGTGAGATGGCAGGCGATCCAAATGCCACAGAAACATTACTTCGTGTTGGGTTACGAAAATTCAGCGCCAGTTCGAGTCTGCTACCGGGACTAAAAGCGCAGATTCGTCAGTTGTCTGTCGATGTTTAATCGATACCTTTATCGTTAGTACACGTATACCGGCGTGCTTACGCCGGTTTTACTTTTGTAGGAACGCCACTTCTTGGCTTAATACAGCTTCATTTGCTCCTGCAGCCCAAACTTATTAATTTTTCTCCATAAGGTCGTGCGGCCAATTTGCAATGCTTTCGCCATATCATGCATTTTGCCATCACACTGATTCCAAGCCTGAACAATCGCTCTTCTCTCGGCTTCTTCTAACGTGATTACTGGCGTATTTTCTGCGGTATGGCGAGAATTCAGTTTAATGTCTTCAGGAATATCGTTCAGCTTGATTAAGTTGGAACTGCGGTTCAGCAAAATTCGCTCAGTTCGGTTTCTTAGTTCAGAGTTGTTGCCTGACCAACGAAAATTCATCAACGCTTCCAGTGCGACTGGCTCTATCGAGATTGTGACATTGTGTCGGCGTTCATAATGGCTGATAAGCTGCTGGACGAGAAATTCAATGTCTTCTTTACGCTTTCGTAGTGGTGGAATATGCAGCTCGTTCGAGGAGATTTCATAATAAAGTTGCCGACCAAATGAGCGCTGAGTGACATACTCGCTGATCTCTGAAGCGGTGCTCGTAATAAGTTGAAAGTCTACGGGGATTAATCGCAAACTGTCGCTGCGGCTGACGAGCCCAGTTTTTAACAACTTAAGTAGCACGGCTTGTAAATCGGGCGACAGATATTCCACCTTTTCCAAAAAGAGCGTACCGCCATGGGCGAGTTCAAACTTAGAGGGCATGCCTTGTCCCTCGTCGTATCCCAGGGTTTCTTTGACCAGTTGCTCTGTATTGATGGAGCGGCAGTTGAGCGTAATGAACGGCCCTTCTTTGTAGGTGCTTTCGTTATGAATCGCCATGGCGAGAGTAGCTTTTCCTACGCCTTCTTCACCCGTAATTAGAATCGGTGATTTGGACTTTATGGCCCGCTTTGCCACGGTAATGACGTGCTTCATTTTTCGTGAAATGACAGGCAAAGTGCTGAATGTATAGCGCGCACTGCCACCTATTTGTTGTTGAGCAAGTTCGCGAATTTTATCTATGGGATGCAAAAATAATAAGTGCGTGCCGTCGTTGAGTGGACGCAAGGTAATGATCGCTTCAACAAACTCGCCACGAACTTCTACCGTTGTGAGTTTGCGGTTGATGCTTGCACCCGACTCAAGACTATTGAGGACATTTGGCGGGAAACGTAAAACAGAAAAGACTTCTTTATCCAAAACCTGACTGGCTTCAATGTTTAACAAACGCTCTGATTGATGATTTACCATGGTGATACGGCTTTCTTCATCCCAGGCCAGAAGGCCGTCATCCATGCATTCTAGTGTTGCGTTGTGAGCACAAGTGAGGCGGTTAATGTTTTCTTGTTCCGACTGAATATGGATTTGCAAACTGACTTCTTTCGCGCTCGACGCGATGATGACTAAGTTTTCTTTCTTATAGGTTTCTGCTTTTTTGAGAAGGCATGTTGTGCCGCGTAACTTGCCAAATTGGTCGAAAACAGGCGCTGCTACAGAGGCATAAGAATGTAAGTGGCGATTGAAATGTTCTGCTGCGAAAACTTCACTCGGGATATGAGTACTAATACAGAGATTGACCGCATTTGTGCCAATTTTTCCTTCAGATAGAAAACAGCCTTGTTTAATGCCGAGCGCCTGCATCTCTTGCTGCATAGAGTGATGTCCCACAACGGAAAGAACGCAGCCGTTGCCGTCAGTCACGATCAATAGCAGGTCTTCGTCCCCTAGCATGTCGTAAGTGTCTTCAAGTACGGTCGTGGCGCATTCGATGAGGTGCTCGTTGCGTTTCATCAGAGATGAGAAGGTAAATCCAGAGGCAATATGTGGCTTTGACCAGGTGTAAGGACTGCATTGCTTTATGCAACGCTCCCACGACTCGAGGACGGGAGTGCGGGAAAATTCTGGAGATACCCAGTGGTGTTTCTGGAAAAATTCCCACTTGGTTTTAGTGTCTTCGATTGAAAGCATGCGATACCGTTTCAATACTAGCGATAGATTGGTCTGATGTTACAGAGACATCGGAATATGGACTGTGATGGCTTTCACGCACGTTGTATAGAAGAATGTGCAAAAAGAGGGGCGAGTTGAGGAGGCTTCCTTGCCAGTTTTTCGATTAAAAAGGGCTGTCTTTGCCGAGCTCATTGCAAATTTCGACAATCGCGAGTGACAGGCCGGACTTAATGATTTGTTGTTGGCGCTGAAGTTGGAGTTGATAAAACTCAAGGTCGATGTCGTCATCAGGTTCGTTGACTTCTAATTGCACCATGCCCATTTTCTTTACCAGATGCAGCTTTTTGATTGGCTCTAGAATATTTGGATCAGTGAACTCGTAGTCGGATGCATCGCTATTGAGTCGGTTTTTAAGCTTAATGATGTCTTCAATATCATGATAAATATCGTCTGGGAGGACGCCTAAGCCAAATAGGAGTTTCAAACGAACAGAGAGATCGCCCAGCGGTCCGGAGTCTTGCAGTAGGGGACCAACAACCGATTGCACGGCGAAGTTATCTTTACGAAAGATCCTTTGTATTAGCCCGTCGATGGAATCGTTGAACACATCGACTGCTGCAATAAAAAAGCCTCGTACCGATGGCGCGCTGTTTAATCGTTCAATGATCTCGGTTTCGTTGATGTTATCTGCCATATACTGAGTAACTGTTTAAAATTATATTTATGGGGAGCAGAGCTCCCCTTGATTCGATTAAAGCTGGTGGTAAATCGCTTCTATTTGAGCCACTTCAACACTGTCTTCAGCCAGACCGGTGTATTTTGCTAGCGTTTTTGTCACGCCAACCTCTTTTAATGAGGTCTGTAGCTCAACCGCTTGCGGATCGGTGTCGTTGGTGTATTTCAACGCCGCCGCGATCCCTTTCAAAAGTGTTTGATTTTCAGTGCCATACTCGATTGTACCGAGTAATGGCTTCACTAATCTATCATTTGCACCCAATTTACGAATTGGTTGACGACCTACGCGATCAACCTCATCCACTAAGTAAGGGTTGGCAAAGCGTCCTAGAATCTTCTCGATGTAAGCGTTGTGCATGTCACGGTCAAAGCCGTAACGTTTGATCAGCACCTCACCACTCTCTTGCATTGCTTGTTTTACTTCAGCATGAATGCTTGGGTCTTCAATTGCTTCACGAATGGTACGGTGCCCTTTCAAACAACCTAAATAAGCGGTAATGCAGTGACCTGTGTTTAGGGTGAACAGCTTACGTTCGACAAAGGCCATTAGGTTGTTGGTCTTTTCCATGCCTGAGATGTCAGGGATTTCGCCCTTGAATTGCTGTTCATCCACAATCCATTCACTAAAGCTTTCTACCGTGACTTCTAGTGGGTCATCGTTCGCAGCTTCTGCTGGTGGCACGATGCGATCGACTGCTGAATCAACAAAGCCAACCAACTCGTCTGCCTTTGTGTGCAGCGATTCATCCAGATGTTTGTATACTTCGCCTTTTAGGTGTGTGGTACCACGCACCATATTTTCACAGGCGATGATGTTAAGTGGCGCGTCATTACCAGCTTCAAAACGTTTGGCGATACCTTTCGCGATGGTTTTCGCGATGATATCTAATACGTTTGGACCGACCGCTGTGGTAACCAAATCGGTTTTGACGATGTGATCAATCACGTCATCACTGGCTGAGTTTACCGCTGTGACGTGGGTAACAGTGTCGATTTGGCACTCGGTGCCCACGACTTTCACTTTGTATTCTTGTTTGTGGCTGAGCTGGTCTACCAACGGCGCATCAACGTCAGCGAAAGTGACCTCGACTTCTGCGTCTGCTAAGAGTTTACCGATGAAACCACGACCGATGTTACCTGCACCAAAATGAACTGCGTTTTTCATAATTCTTACCTACCAATATCTGAAAATGTTGACTTACGAAACTAGGGTGAGGCCAACCGCATAGGGGGTGACAGCTGACCTCATTTGCCTCAGGAGCAAATTAAAGGAGTAATTAAGCCGCTTGTTGACCGCCAAGGATGTTCAGAATCTCTTCCACATCGTTGGTGCTGGTTAGCTTCTCAATTGCTTCCGGCTCATCGAGCGCGTTCGTAATGGTGGTGATCACCTGGATGTGCTCATCGTTCTTAGCGGCAATGCCGATAACCAGTTTCGCGACATCGTCGTCATCTTCAGTAAATTGGATACCCGATGGGTATTGGCAGATTACAATGCCTGTTTTCTTCACGCGGTCTTTCGCTTCTACGGTGCCATGAGGAACCGCGATAGACTCGCCAAGGTAAGTTGGAACCAACGCTTCACGCTCAAACATCGCGTCTACGTATTCTGGTTCTGCGTAGCCAAGTTCAACCAATTTGTTGCCTGCAAAGCGAATGGCTTCTTCTTTGTTGGCTGCTTTCAAACCTAGGTGAATGTTCTCACGCTGGATTTGGAAAACCGATGGCTGCTGTGGCTCAAAGCAGTCGTCGTTCGCCGCCATGACTGACACTTTCACCATTTGGTCGTCATTGGCTGCGGATTGGTTTTGTGCTGCCAGTAACTTGGTGACTAGCTGGTTATACATTTCGCTGTCTAGGAAGTTCGTCAATGAAATGTGGTGTGCGTTTGGAGCATGCTTACGTGCACGATCCGTTAAGTCTTTATGAGTAATCACGATATCTGCACTCTCTGGTAAGCTGTTAATGGCAAGGTTGGTTACGTGGATGTTCAGACCTGCGTCTTGAACCTTTTTGCGTAGCATGCTCGCGCCCATTGCGCTAGAGCCCATGCCCGCATCACAAGCGACAATAATGCTTTGTACTGTCGCTAGGTCTACGTCACCTTTGCTTTGGCTGTTTACCACCGCATCGTTTTTAGATGCAGATTTCATGTCTTTCATTTGTGATGTTGCTTTTTCTAGTGCTGCTTCATCACCGTCTTCCTCTGTTGACGTTTGTGTCTTCATTAGTAGTGCTGCTACGGCGAATGACACACCTGTTGCCGCTGCGATAGAGGCAAGAACGCCAACAATTGAGCCTTTCTGAGTCATCAACAAGATTGCAAAGATTGAACCTGGTGATGCTGGAGAAACGATGCCCGCGTTAAACATGGTTAGAACGAACACGCCAGTCATACCACCTGCAATAGCCGCAAGGATCAGACGTGGGTTCATTAGAATATACGGGAAGTAAATCTCGTGAATGCCACCGAAGAAATGGATGATGGATGCACCGCCAGCCGTTTGGCGAGCCGTACCTTTGCCAAACACCATGTAAGCCAGCAGGATACCCAAGCCCGGACCAGGGTTTGCTTCGATTAGGAAGAAGATCGATTGACCTGTCTCAGACGCTTGTTGGATACCTAGCGGAGAGAAGATACCGTGGTTGATCGCGTTGTTTAGGAACAGGATCTTCGCTGGCTCAACAAAAATAGAAGTCAGTGGCAGAAGGTGCGCTGAAACAAGGAAGTTTACGCCTGCTGCCAATGCGCCTGAAAGCACTTTGACAAATGGACCGATAAGGAAGAAAGCCAAAATGGCGCACAGCATACCAATGATGCCCGCAGAGAAGTTGTTAACCAACATCTCGAAGCCACTTTTTACTTTACCATCGATGTAGTTATCGAATTTCTTGATAGCCCAGCCGCCCATTGGGCCGACCATCATTGCACCCATAAACATTGGGATGTCTGTGCCGACAATCACACCCATTGTTGTGATTGCACCGACTACCGCACCACGATCGCCGCCCACTAATTTACCACCGGTGTAACCGATCAGTAGTGGCAGCAAGTAAGTGATCATAGGACCAACCATGGAAGCTAACGTCTCATTTGGTAGCCATCCGGTTGGGATAAATAGAGCAGTGATAAAGCCCCACGCGATAAACGCGCCGATGTTAGGCATTACCATGTTTGACAGAAAACGACCAAAATTTTGTATCTTGATCTTGGCATCTGGTGATATCATAACAATTCCCCGTTCGATGTTCTGATGAATATGTTGTCGTAAACGGTTCGCCAAAACCGCTTGTTTGATTGCTTAGTACCCAATCAATTTACCACACATTTTCCAATTGGAACTGACGACGGGTTTTTCGTGATCAACCCCCGCATTTCTTCGGATGAAAAGCATTTTTTAAGTGATGATGATCAATTAATTGATATGTAACTTAATAACAAAAAATGACTTTCAAATCTGTCAATAAAAATATTAGTGATCAATTCGATCTTCTGACAAATATAAAATCAAAATTCATTGTGATTAAGATCACCTTTAATTTCTTTTTCAATTCAAATTAAATACTCGAGATGATCAGTGTCACATTTTGTTTGACGTTAGGTTTGATTGAAAATGTGATCTATGGCCATTTTGAGGTTTTGTGAAAGTTTATAACGTGAACGTTTGTGCGATGTTGGCGTTTTGTGGATTAAAGCTTGAGATGACAGGCCTTTTTGCGATGAGTTTAACTAAACACTTTGTTTTTAATGTCTTATGGGTAAATAACGCATCACGCTGCTCGCGTTGTGTTGTTTAGAGCGATTTTGAGCAGCGCGATACCTCCGACGACGGTTAATGGCTCAGAGCTAAATACTCGCGCGCGTTTCCACTGCCCATGTAACGTGCAAGCGTTTTCTCAGGCACATCGCGTAAATCCACCATAATCAATCCATCCAGTGCGTTGTTAAACGCCGGATCGACGTTAAAACACACCAACTTACCATTCAAACTCAAATATTGGCGCAGTAATACCGGGACGCCTTTGCCTTCGTCAATTCGAGCGATCACGCGAGATAGCAACTGTAAATCTCCCAATGCGGTTAGCATGCTGGTATTCCAGTTTAAGTTGGTTTCTGGCAGTGGGTTTGACGGAGTGACGTATTCGGCGCAGTCGTTGTCGTAGTGGTGTAGGGTCATCGATTGTGCCAGCAACTGACGCGCGGTATGGCTGTAATCGTTGCTGATGCTCACTGGGCCAAATAAGTGCGTGTATTCGGGATGTTGATGGACAAAAGTCGCTATGCCTTTCCAGAGTAAGAGTAGGGCACTCATGCTTTTTTGATATTGCTCGGCAATCACAGAACGACCCATTTCAATCGACTTACCCATTTGATCGAGAAAGCGTTGGTCATAGTTGAACAATGTGCGCGAATACAATCCTTCTACGCCATATTTCGCCAATAATTGATCAACTAATCCAAGACGGTAAGCACCTACCATGCATTGGTTCTCACGATCCCACACAAATAGGTGCAGGTAATCATGATCGAAATGGTCAATGTCTATTGCTTGCCCGGTCCCTTCGCCAACCTGTCGGAAATTGAGCTCACGTAGGCGACCAATTTCATGCAGTAGGGAAGGGATACTCTGCGATTCCGTGCAGTAAACATCGAACTCACCACTTGTTAGTAGCTTGGACTCTTTTGGTAAGCTGTGCAGCTCTTCAAGCAATTCGCCTACGGGTAACCCTGCCGCAATAGGTAAGAGAGCATTGTCTGAGACCGTTTGCTGAGTGGCACTTACATCGCGGTTAAGCAGGTAGGTGTTAAGCCTCAGATAATTGACGATCTGACCATCATTGAGGTTATTGAGTTCTTTAAACTTGATTGCTTGCCCAAAGGACAACTCAATGGTTTTTGCGCTCTTGTTGAGCAGCTCTCTTCCTAACATCAAGGTGCGTAAAAGAGGGTGGATTTTACCTGCCATGTAGAAGCGTTTTGAGTTCTGCCCACGAATGAAGACGGGAACAGTGGCGGCTTTGTTCTTACGAATTAACGCACTGACACTGCGGCTCCATTCTTTGTCTTCTAAACGCTGTTGTTTGGCATCCACTAACTGCGACACTTCACCCGCAGGGAAAACCAATAACAAGCCGCCATTCGCAAGGTGTTTGTTGGCTGCTCTGAGGGCCTTCATATTCGATTTGACGGCGTCTTTGCCTTCGAATACGTCGACACCAATAAAAAGTTGGTCGAGCTCTGGTACGGTTTTTAGGTACTGATTCGCTAAAATTTGGATATCGTCTCGTATCATCAATAGTAGCTCGGCGAGAATCACGCCTTCAACACAACCGAGAGGGTGATTCGCCACAATGACGGTTGCGCCTTGCTTTGGCACTGCGTCGAGCGAACCATGGGTAATGCGATAGTCGATCCCCAAAATATCCAGCGTAAATCGCAAGAAAGTTTTGGTATCCGCATTCACGGGGCGTTGGGCGTAGAATTTATCGAGCTGACTTAAACCCGTAGCCCATTCTGCAACGTTTTCACCAATGCCAAACGGCGTTTTACGAGGGAGACGAAAAGGGGTCGAACTATCCATATTTACCTCAGCGTACAAGTGGCTGATCGGATAGTAGAAATTACAGATGACAGTTCAGAGGCAAATCCATGAGCCTTTGGTGACAAACTGGTGAAGCTTTGTTGACCAAAGGCGAAGGGGATAGGACAGCTTTAGCGTTACGTTTTGTCGCCAGCAAACATCAGGATACTCAGAGAGTTGAGCGTTTCACTGAGACTTTCTAGTGAGCTCAAGAGCTGTTTGGTCGGCTCATTATCTAGCAGAATTCGACCATCAAAGCGTTTCCCTTCGCATTGATCTTCATCGCATATACCCGCTTGGGGGGCTTGTGTTGAGTTGTCATCCATTACTAAGTCGTCAGTACTCAAACAAGCCGTTGAGACAAATAATCCGCTCAGAACTACCAGCCATTTTATTTTCAACATAATCTTAAAAACCACAATAAAACACTGTTCAATTGTAATTTATTCTATTCACCATTTCGAACGACATGACAAAAACTTGGCTTTAGGTCGCCATTTTCTGGCCATAGTTGAGCTATGTTATCGATACGACGAATTGTTACTTTTGGCGAAATTAGGAGGATGAATGGAGAAGATTTCCAATAAAGCGTCAATATGGCTCGGGCTGTGTCTGATAATTGGTTTAGGAGTATTGGGCTTTTTTATTCAGCAAACGGCAGTCAAATACAAAGCCTATGAACGAGTGGTAACGGTGAAGGGATTGTCTGAACGAGAGTACTCTGCCGATACAGTGATCTGGCCAATTCAGTTCACCTTAGCGAGTAATGATATGGGGGCTATGTTTGATGACATCGATCAGCAAACGCGTTTGATTCTGGATTTCTTAAGTGCCAAAGGGCTCCCTGAAACGAGCGTTTCCCTTTCTTCTCCTGCTGTCATTGACCGAAAAGCACAGCAATACGGGAGTGAGCAAGATATCGAGTTTCGTTATTTAGCCTCGCGGACCGTTACGGTTTATAGTCAAAGTGTCGATGTGGTTCGAGCGGCAATTAATGAGATTGGTGAGCTAGGAAAACAAGGCGTACTGCTAAATCAGGACCCGTACGCGAACCGCATTGAGTACAGCTTTACTAAGCTGAATGATGTAAAGCCAGACATGATTGAAGAGGCGACCAAAAACGCCCGCGAAGTGGCGCAAAAGTTTGCCAAAGACTCACAGAGTTCACTGGGTAAGATCAAACGTGCCACGCAAGGGCAGTTCTCGATTTATGACCGAGATAGCAACACGCCTTACATTAAGAAAGTACGAGTGGTCTCAACCGTTCAGTATTACTTATCGGATTAAAATAATAGTCAAAAAGCCGCTCATCGTGTGAGCGGCTTTCGATAAGACGAGAGCTATAGGATAGGATTAATATCTTGCTCTGTATGCTCACCTTCGACCACATCAACAGGTGTGTAATGTTGATAAATCAGGAAGCCATCTTCTGATGTTTCATGGTTATCTGGTGTATCAACATACGCGGTACAGGTGTACCCAATACTGTAGGTGCCTGGGCCAATGTAACCAAACTCGTAGCTGTAGGTTGTATTGCCTTCTTCGTCTTGCGATTCATTCACATTAGCTACCGCAACTGGCGCGTTGAGTGGAGCTGTCGCGCCCATATCGCCCATGGTTGAGCGATCCATCGAACCTGCGTAAAGATAGACTGAGTGAACGGCAGGAACGTCATTTATTGCATTTGATGCTGCACTGTCTGCTTCACACGCTTGATACTGAATTTCACTGACTTCACCACCGATATGACCTGATTCTGATGCGTTTACTAAGCTTACCGCATTAGAGTTCATGTTCATGTAATCTTTGCCTGTTGGATCTGCCAGGCCTTTACGCAAATCAAACTCGACAACATAGCTATTATGACCAGTATGAACTTTTACATACTGACCTTTTTGCGAAAACTTCAAGCGACCTTGATCGCTCGTATCTGGTTTAAAACCAAAACAGCTGCCTCGGCTAGGCACAACTAAGCCTTTGATGTTGCCGTCTGTCTTCTCTACGTATGACAGCGTTGTATCGTTTAATTGTTTGCCGTCTTTAGCGTACACACACATAGCATAATCACCAGGAGCGATGTCTTGCTCGCTAATGATCGTTTTAGCGTTACTTCCCTGATATTCCATTAGATCAACTTGGTGTAGTGCTCCATTGTCACTAACATCTAACAGAATATGTTCTCCAGTTTGTTCGCCAGTTTCTGGGTCAAATGGTACAAGGACAACATCTTTAAACGCTAAGACGACTTTGTTGGCATCGTCGACAGGCGCATCGGAAACGCTGAGAGAAAAAGTGGCTGCTTCTGTATCGGATGAAGAGTCGTCGCTACCACAGCCCGTCAATAAAAGACCGCCTGAGATGGCAAGTAAAGGGTAGGTATATTTTTTCATTATGACCTCTTGTTTACACTGCTGATAAATGTAAAGGCTAGTCTCAAAGTCGAGAAATGATGTCATTGTATTGTGATAGAGAGGTCAATCTTCAATGGCGTTATATACAAGTCCTTTTTTATTAAAACTAAGTTCTTAACTGTGATGAGGGGAGTTTGATAATAGTCAAGCTGGCTTCGTTCTTATGAGCGTAAGTTAGTATGACTTACTGCTAGAAGGAATTAGTATCATGGCATACAAGCACTTTATTAGAGAACTACTGGGTTTAGCGATTGTTGTCTCTGTCGTCTTTGGCGTTTTAGGTGTGATGTTAGAGCTCTTTGCACTGACGGCACTTTGGGAGCATCAGCAAGCGATAGCTGATGTATTCTTCCATGAATCTCTCTACTTTGTCGTATTTTTAATCCCACCATACTTCCTTTGGAAGTTGATTAACCGCCCTGAATTGGTTTCTGCGGACCAAGCTTATTTAGCAATGAGATTAGAGGCTGAAAGTCGACAATAAGCCGATTGAGTGAGGAGTGAAAAGAAGAGGCTATGAGAAACATCAGCCTCTTTTCTATCTGATTAGTGAGCAAAGTATTCGTTGCTTTATTGATTAAAAAGCTGCTTCGATTGTGCCTTTGAACGTACGATCGAGATAATCACGAATTGCTTGAGATTGATAAATAGAAACGAACTTTTTATACGCTTCATTATTTTTGTCTGCTTCACGAGTAGCGATGACCATGACGGCCAGCGGTGCGTCTTTTGCTTCAAGATAGATACTTTGTTTCTTCGGATCTAAACCAGAAGACATTACATAGTTCATTGTAATCGCAGCCGCGTCTACATCATCCAATGTTCGTGGTAACTGGGCGGCATCTACCTCGACAAATTCAAACGACTTTGCATTTTTTGTAATATCAGTTAGGGTGGCTTTGTGGCCAACACCTTGTTTAAGCTCAATTAAACCTGCATCGGCGAGTAGCAATAGACCACGACCACCATTAGTTGGATCGTTTGGAATTGCTATGCGTGCATTGTTTGGAAGCTCTTGCAATGAGCGATACTTATTAGAATAAAGCCCCATGCGCATCAGAATGGATTGACCAATCGACACTAATTGGGCGTCATGACTATTGTTGAAGTTGTCTAAAAATGGTTGGTGCTGATAGCTGTTAATGTTGATGCTACCATCACTAAGCGCGGCATTGGGTGTCACGTAATCAGAAAACTCGATGACTTCTACATTCAAGCCTTGCTTCGCTGCTTCCTTCGCTACTGCTTCAACTACTTGAGCATGAGGCCCTACGGTTGCTCCCACTTTAATGACAGAGTTATCTTTTTCTCCACAAGCACTTAAGCCAACTACTGCCGTGAGAACCAAAGCTAGTTTCTTTAGGTGACGAATACTTTTCATTGTAACTCCATTTTTATTTTAGACGTCCATACGTTTACATGTCCATCCTATCAGAAGTCGAAAAAGGGTCAATGGTTTAAATAGCGAGCAGACATTTTGTTTCTACAACTATATAGAAGCTTGGTAATAAGCGAAAAGAAAGAGAGGGTAGAATCGAGGAAGATGATAAGTTTGAAGTTGTTGAGGATATGAGCAACGAATTACTACACACACAACTGTACCCAAAGTCAGCAGACACAAAAAAGGCGTAGTAGGTACTAACCTGCTACGCCTTTCGAAATTTGGTGGCCCCTCGCAGACTTGAACTGCGGACCAATCGATTATGAGTCGACTGCTCTAACCACTGAGCTAAGGGGCCTTAATAGGACAACGATTATAGGGGAAGCGTTGCAAGGTGTCTAGATACCAACTAGGGCAATTGCGCTTAGTTTTTATCCACTTAGCACAGTCGATAATAAAAAAGGTGACCTAAAGTCACCTTTTTTTGATTTCTAAAGCTTATATGCGCTGCGTTTATTCGTCTAGGAAGCTGCGCAGAGTCTCTGAGCGGCTTGGGTGACGAAGTTTACGTAGTGCTTTTGCTTCGATCTGACGGATACGCTCACGAGTAACGTCGAACTGCTTACCAACTTCTTCTAGAGTATGGTCAGTGTTCATGTCAATACCAAAGCGCATACGAAGTACTTTCGCTTCACGTGGCGTTAGACCTGCAAGCACGTCTTTTGTCGCCACTTTAAGGCTGGTTGCAGTTGCAGAATCTAGCGGCAGTTCTAGCGTTGTATCTTCGATAAAATCACCTAGATGCGAATCTTCGTCGTCACCGATTGGTGTCTCCATTGAGATAGGCTCTTTAGCGATTTTCAGAACTTTGCGAATCTTGTCTTCTGGCATCTGCATGCGCTCAGCCAGTTCTTCCGGTAGTGGCTCACGACCCATCTCTTGCAGCATTTGACGAGAGATACGGTTTAGCTTGTTGATCGTTTCGATCATGTGTACCGGGATACGAATCGTACGTGCTTGGTCCGCGATTGAACGAGTGATTGCCTGACGGATCCACCACGTTGCGTAAGTCGAGAACTTGTAACCACGACGGTATTCGAACTTATCTACCGCTTTCATCAGACCGATGTTACCTTCCTGGATAAGATCCAAGAACTGTAGGCCACGGTTGGTGTATTTCTTCGCGATAGAAATTACAAGACGCAAGTTCGCTTCAACCATCTCTTTCTTCGCACGGCGAGCTTTTGCTTCACCGATAGACATACGACGGCTGATGTCTTTAATGTTTTGAACGTTCAGAGAAGTCTCTTCTTCAATCATTTTTAGCTTAGCGATTGAGCGACGGATTTCTTCTTCGTTACGTTTGATCTTTTCAGCGTATGGCTTGTCTGAAGCAAGAACTTCATCCAACCAAGCTTCACTTGATTCATTACCAGTGAACAGCGCGATGAATGATTTCTTCGGCATTTTGCCGTATTCAACCACAGACTTCATGATCAGGCGTTCTTGAGTACGAACGCGATCCATAGCGGTACGCAGCTCATTCACTAGGTGATCAAACTGTTTAGGCGTTAGACGAAACTCGCGGAATACGTCTAGCATCATTTCATTAGCAACGGTTGCTTTCGGGCTGTTATAGCCGTACTCGTTGATTGCTAATTGAAGATTTTGATAGGTGCTGCGTAGTTGGTTGAATTTCTCTAGCGCTAACTCTGGATCGATACCTACATCTTCTTCAGAATCATCTGAATCGTCATCGCTATCTTCGTCGTCATCAACGTCTTCATCGTCTTCTTCTTCTAACTGAGATTCAGTCAGTTCAGAACCGATGTGTGTTGCTGTTGGGGCAGCGGTGTCGTCAGCATCTGGGTCTACAAAACCTGAAATAAGGTCAGTAAGACGTAGTTCTTCAGCTTGAACTTTGTCAAATTGCTCAAGAATGTACGGAATCGTACCTGGGTATTCAGCAACAGACGATTGAACTTGGTTAATACCTTCTTCAATACGTTTTGCGATGTCGATTTCGCCTTCGCGAGTTAGAAGTTCGACAGTACCCATCTCACGCATGTACATACGTACTGGGTCTGTTGTACGACCAATCTCACTCTCTACGCTAGACAGTGCAGCGGCTGCAGCTTCGGCTGCATCTTCATCGGTAATATTTGTGTCATCGTTCAGTGCTAAATCATCAGCATCAGGAGCAGTTTCTACTACCTTAATGCCCATGTCGTTGATCATCTGAATGATGTCTTCTACCTGTTCTGAATCTACGATTTCAGCAGGTAGGTGGTCATTTACTTCGGCGTAGGTCAGATAGCCTTGTTCCTTGCCTTTAATAACAAGTGACTTTAGCTGTGACTGCGGATTGTGATCCATAGACGGTATCCAACTTCGTAATCTGGTGAAGGAATCAGTATGCGAAATGCAAACCACTTACTATAACAAATTAAATCGTTGCTGACTAATTAAACAGGGTTACGCTTTTAAATCTAGCATAAGTGCTAGCAGCTCCCTTTTCTCTTCGGCTGATAAACCGACACTTCTTGCTTTGGCCTGCAGGTTTTCAATTTGTTTTTCTACGCACTGGGCAATAATTTTATCCAGTGAGTCTAAAAATATTTCTTCTTGGTTGTCCTCATCGAGTGGAATGTCCCAACTCGCGAGACGAGACAGAAGGGTCTCATTTTGGCTGTTTCGCCAATGCTCTAATAATTGGCCTGTGTTGATATGGGGATGCGCTTGGCATTTATCAAGTACATCAACAAATAAACTTAGACCAGGAATGGGTAAATCTCTAACGCTAGTTAGATCTGGCACCATACTTACGTATTGTGGGTTTTGAATCAGTAACGCGATCACTTCTCGCATCGGCGTTCGCTTGATTTCTTTATGAGGTTGAGGCCTTTTATCCTCTTTACCTTGTTTTGAAATTAGCTGCTGTAGTTGGCGTTCATCAACCAAACCCAAACGGCGGCCAAGCAGTTCTCTCAAGTATAGTCTTAAAGTGCCGCCAGGGACTTTGTCGATGAGAGGAACAGCAAGGGTACTCAGTTTTGCCATGCCTTCTTTCGTGCTCATATCGACTTGCTGAGTCAATGAGCTGAACATGAATTCAGACAAGGGCATCGCATTAGACACTTGTTGTTCAAATGCTTGTTTTCCGTTTTGTCGGATATAAGAGTCGGGATCTTCTCCATCCGGCAAAAACATGAATTTTAACTGGCGACCATCAGTTAGGTAAGGCAATGCATTTTCCATGGCACGCCACGCGGCTTCACGACCTGCGCGGTCACCGTCGTAACAACATACGACGGTGCTTGTTTGCCTGAACAACACTTGCAAGTGATCGCCCGTTGTAGAGGTACCCAATGAGGCAACGGAATAATCTACGCCATATTGAGCAAGCGCGACAACATCCATATAGCCTTCAACCACTAAAATTTGTGGTGGCTCACGGTACGCTTGTAGTACTTCATAAAGGCCATACAGTTCTTTACCTTTATGAAATATCGGGGTTTCGGGTGAGTTGAGATATTTCGGTGTCCCATCACCTAATACTCGCCCCCCAAAGCCTATCACTCGGCCGCGTCTGTCTCGAATAGGAAACATCACTCGACCACGGAATCGGTCGTAGCGGTTGCCTTTATCGTTTTCGATCAACATGCCGCCTGTGACGAGCATGTCTTGGTTTTCTTTATTCTGGCCAAAGTTCTTACGAACTAAATCCCATTCATCAGCCACATAGCCGATGCCAAACTTCTGGACGATTTCACCAGACAGGCCGCGATCTTTTAGATACTCAATTGCCACTTTACTTGCTGGCTGCTTGAGTTGGTTACGATAAAATTGAGCAATGCTGCCCATTAAGTCGTATAGATTACGTTTTTCACTGCTGCTTGCTTGTGGGCCTGACTGGAACGAACCATTACCGCCGCTACGTTGTTCGCGAGGAACATCTAAGCCCAAGTATGAAGCGAGTTCTTCAATGGCTTCGACGAATTCTAGCCGGTCGAATTCCATCAAGAAGTCGATCGCATTTCCGTGCGCACCACAACCAAAACAATGGTAGAACTGCTTTTCTTGACTGACGCTGAATGACGGCGTCTTTTCGTTGTGGAACGGGCAGCATGCGCCGTAGTTTTTGCCTTTTTTCTTAAGTTTCACACGTGCGTCGATGATATCGACAATATCAAGTCGAGCTAGAAGGTCATCGATAAAACTGCGAGGGATGTGTCCAGCCATAAAACCTAACAAAAAAAGAAGATGAGTGGAGTGAATGCTTTAAAAGAATAAGCGTGTTGCTCACTTATTTCATTCCATTCATCCAGATACAAACAAGCCGTGCGTTCCAAAGGATAGCACGGCTTGCTGCAATTGGGTGGGGTATCTTAAGCCAGTTTAGCGCGAACTAAACCGCTTACTTTACCCATATCTGCGCGCCCTTGAATTTGCGGTTTCAGAACGCCCATTACTTTGCCCATGTCTTGCATGCCAGCTGCACCAGATTCAGCAATCGCGTTCTCGATAAGAGCCGCTACTTCTTCGTCTGTCAGTGGTTGAGGCATAAAGTCCTCAAGAACGGTAATTTCTGCTTGTTCCGCATCAGCAAGATCTTGACGACCCGCTGCTTCATACTGCGCTACAGAATCGCGACGTTGTTTAACCATTTTGGTCAATACTGCAAGAATGTCGTCATCGTTCAGAGTGATCTGCTCGTCAACTTCACGTTGCTTGATTGCTGATAGGGCTAAACGAATAGTACCAAGGCGCAATTTGTCCTTGGCTTTCATCGCTAATTTTTGCTCTTCTTTGAGTTGATCAATCAGAGCCATAACTAAATTCCTTTTGGAGCTCAGTTATTAGTACAGGCGAACGCGACGAGCGTTTTCGCGAGCTAGCTTCTTAGCGTGACGCTTTTGAGCTGCTGCTTTAGCGCGTTTGCGAACTGTAGTTGGTTTTTCGTAGTGCTCACGACGACGCACTTCAGAAAGGATACCTGCTTTTTCGCAAGAGCGCTTGAAACGACGTAGAGCAACGTCGAACGGTTCGTTTTCACGTACTTTAACTACTGGCATATGCCTTTCACCTCAGGGGTTATTCGTTAACGCTGGCATTCAACAGACCAAATCACAATTGTTTGGTCTCTTACCAGCTTGATCAAAAATGGTGCGGAATTTTAATCCGATCACAACTACTTTGTAAAGCCTTTTGTCGATTATTGTCTGTACAAAATTTGTTTGCAGCACCAAGGCGAGGTAATATGACGCCCAAATTTCCTCTATACAGAAAGCATACTGAGAAAACCATGCGCATTATCGGTATTGAAACCTCTTGTGACGAGACTGGCATCGCGATTTATGACGATGAAAAAGGTCTGCTGTCACACAAGCTTTACAGCCAAGTAAAACTGCACGCAGATTACGGTGGTGTGGTGCCTGAGTTGGCTTCACGTGACCATGTAAAGAAAACCATTCCTCTTATTAAAGAGGCACTAAAAGAAGCGAACTTAACTTCGAAAGACATTGATGGTGTCGCGTACACCGCGGGGCCGGGTCTCGTCGGTGCACTATTAGTGGGCGCTACTATTGGTCGCAGTATTGCTTATGCTTGGGGAGTGCCAGCGGTACCTGTTCATCATATGGAAGGTCACCTGTTGGCTCCAATGCTGGAAGATAACCCACCGCCATTCCCGTTTGTGGCAGTGTTGGTGTCGGGTGGTCACTCGATGATGGTCGAAGTGAGAGGCATCGGTGAGTACAAAATTTTGGGTGAGTCGATTGATGATGCGGCGGGCGAAGCGTTTGATAAAACAGCGAAGCTAATGGGGTTGGATTACCCAGGTGGCCCACTGTTGTCTAAACTAGCAGAAAAAGGCACGCCAGGTCGCTTTAAGTTCCCGCGCCCAATGACAGATCGCCCTGGCTTGGATATGAGTTTCTCTGGCCTGAAAACCTTTACAGCAAATACGATTGCTGCGAATGGCGATGACGAGCAAACTCGCGCAGACATCGCACTGGCATTTGAAGAAGCCGTGTGTGCAACATTGGCGATTAAATGTAAACGCGCGCTTGAGCAAACAGGCATGAAGCGTATTGTTATTGCTGGTGGTGTGAGTGCTAACCGTCGTTTACGTGCAGAGTTAGAGAAGCTAGCGAAGAAAGTTGGCGGCGAGGTTTACTACCCACGAACTGAGTTCTGTACGGATAATGGTGCGATGATCGCTTACGCTGGTATGCAGCGTTTGAAGAATGGCGAAGTGGCAGATATGTCGGTAGAGGCTCGCCCACGTTGGCCGATTGACCAACTGACGCCAGTCGCTTAATCAAACTTATGCGGTAGGTTTGAAATAGATTCACTACGATAAAGGTCTCTGCTCATCAGAGGCCTTTATTTTTAGCTATTCAATGAAAAGCTTCGTTTACACTCTGACTGATGCGAGCAGTTCGGTATCGTTTCAGTGATAGGATGGTGCGGAAGAATAAGAAATGGATATAACAATGAATAAGTTTGAAATTGAAGGTCAGCAACTTGCTTACCTTGATAAAGGTGATGGTCCAGTATTACTGTTTGGTCACAGTTATTTGTGGGATAGCCAAATGTGGGCGCCACAAATTGAAGTTTTAAGCCAGTCATATCGTTGTATTGTGCCAGATTTGTGGGCACATGGTGAGTCAGAATCGGCCCCTACATCGACAGAGTCATTAGTTGATTATGCACAACATATGTTGGCGTTGATGGATCATTTGGACATTGAAGAGTTTTCGGTGGTGGGCTTATCTGTTGGCGGCATGTGGGGAGCGGAGCTAACGGCTCAAGCGCCGCAACGTGTGAAATCACTGGTATTGATGGATACCTTCATTGGTTGGGAGCCAGAAGTTACGTATAAAAAGTACTTTGCAATGCTTGATACCATCAGCCAAGTCCAAGCGGTGCCTGCGCCAATTATTGAAGCCGTTGTGCCGCTGTTCTTTGCCAACAACGTCGATCAGGATAACCCTGAGTTGGTCGCTTCATTCAAACGCAGTTTAGAAGACCTCAACGGTGAGCGTGCGGTTGAAGTAGCTCGCATGGGGCGCATGGTGTTTGGTCGCCGTGATGTGATTGAAGATTCGGAAAAATTCGCTCTGCCGACGTTAATTGCGGTGGGCTGTGAAGATAAGCCTCGCCCGGTTTTCGAATCGTATTTAATGAAAGACTGTATCACGGGCAGTGAGTTGGTAGAAATTCCGCAAGCGGGACACATCAGTTGTTTAGAACAGCCGGAGTTCGTCAACCAAATGTTGTTGAACTTCCTGAATCGAGTTCATGCATAACCAATGCATCCCTCTTTAAACGAAAAACTCGGCATTAAGCCGAGTTTTTTTGTGTCAGTTTCTTCTCGCCGATTTTTGGCTCGTCGCCAGACAAAAGCCGCCGAATATTTTGATGATGCTTAAATACGATTAAGCAACACAGCATAGCAACAGGTAACGTGTATTGCGGTTTAAACATCCAAGTATAAAACGGAGTGACCAAAACCGTGACGAGAGCCGCTAAGGATGAATAGCGGAATAGCGCGGCGACTGACAGCCAAGTTAACATCACTAATCCTGTTAAGTCCAAACCAATCGGAGCGATAGCGCCAAGCGCGGTTGCGACACCTTTTCCGCCTTTAAAGTGGAAAAAGATGGGGTACATGTGCCCAAGACAGGCAGCAATGGCGATGACGCCAAGAATGATAGGGTCGATACCAAGAAAGTATCCGCCCCACACGGGGATGGTGCCTTTGAGCATATCGCACAACAAGACTGAAACAGCGGCTCCTCGTCCGCCAATACGCAATACGTTCGTTGCTCCAGGGTTGTTGGAGCCTACACTGCGTGGATCTGGCAGTTTTAAGAGTCGACAGATCAAAACCGCACTGGAAACCGAACCCAGTAAATAGGCGGCCATTGTCATTATCAGTGCCAGTGCGTCCATAGAAGTCCTTGATGGATTGGAATTTAATGCTCGGTTCCCGCGTAGTTGCTATCATACCTCGAATTCACATAATGCAGAAATCCTCACTGTGATAGAGCTTGCATTATGTGATTTCTTGTATATAAAGATGCTTTCGCAGTTTATACCTAAGTAACATTGTGATGACCCAAGGAAATGTTACTTAGGTATAGAATACTACGATCAAATTACCCCTCACGGGTATCCGACCTCTGTAATAGAAGGACATAAGATGGCTCTGGATAAAGTTTTTATTGAACAATTAGAAGTAATCACCACGATTGGCGTGTACGACTGGGAACAACAAATTAAACAAAAGTTGGTTCTGGATATCGAAATGGCGCACGACAATAAGCCTGCGGGTAAAAGTGATGATGTGCAAGATGCGTTGGATTACTCGCAAGTGAGTGAGGCGGTACTGAGCCATATTGAAAATGGTCGTTTTCTGTTGGTTGAGCGCGTAGCCGAAGAAGTGGCAGAGCTTATCATGCAGCGTTTCTCTGTGCCTTGGGTGAAAATCCGTTTAGCAAAACCTGGTGCAGTGCCACAAGCACGCGCTGTTGGTGTCGTGATTGAGCGAGGTCAAGCATGATCACCACCTATATCGGTGTTGGTACGAATGTAGAAAGAGAACAACATGCGCTCGCTGCGTATCAGGAGCTGCTACAGCTTGGAGAAAGTCTCCTCGTATCGCCGGTATATGAATGTGAACCTATTGGCTTTAGCAGCCAGAACTTCTACAACTTTGTCGTTGCAATGCGTACCGAGTTGTCATTAGAAGAGTTGAGTCATCAGCTACGTGAGATTGAATTTAAGTGGGGACGCGAAGAAAATGCGCAAAAGTATCAGGATCGAACACTGGATCTCGATATAGTGTTGTTCGGTGAATGTGTCTCCAAGAAAAAACCTGAGCTACCTCGCAGTGATATCTACAAATATCCTTTTGTCACAAAGCCTCTGTATGATCTCGAACCTCAATTAGTGATCCCAGGCGATGGACGCACAGTCGCAGATATTTGGCATGCAATGCAGCCAGTCGATTCACTCAAACCTGTTTCTTTTTCATTTTTAATTTGAGTTGTTTACATGAGTTATTTTGAAGCCTTTATTCTGGCTCTGATTCAGGGTCTGACAGAGTTTTTGCCTATTTCGAGCTCTGCCCATTTGATCCTGCCCTCCGCCATTTTGGGATGGGAAGACCAAGGTCTAGCCTTTGATGTTGCTGTTCACGTCGGTACATTAATGGCGGTAGTGATCTATTTTCGCCATGAAGTGATCACTCTGTTCCAGGCATTATTTGCTTCGATCTTTAAAGGAGATCGGAGTAAAGAAGCAAAACTTGCTTGGATGATCGTGATCGCCACGATTCCAGCTTGTGTGTTTGGCTTGTTGATGAAAGACATCATTGAAGTGTATCTACGTAGCGCTTATGTCATCGCGACCACAACGATCGTATTTGGTTTGTTGCTTTGGTGGGTAGACAAAAACGCTAAGTTGGTTGCGGATGAATACCAAACGGGTTGGAAGAAAGCCGTGTTTATCGGTATTGCCCAAGCCTTAGCGATGATTCCTGGAACGTCGCGTTCAGGGGCGACCATTACGGCTGCACTTTACCTTGGCTTTACTCGAGAAGCGGCTGCGCGCTTTTCATTTTTAATGTCGATCCCGATCATTACATTAGCAGGTAGCTACTTAGGCATGAAGCTAGTGACCAGTGGTGAACCTGTCCATATTGGTTTCTTGCTGACTGGTATCATCACATCGTTTATCAGTGCGTACATCTGTATCCACTTCTTCTTAAAGATGATTTCACGTATGGGCATGACACCGTTTGTGATTTACCGTCTGATTCTAGGTTTCGGCTTGTTTGCGTTCTTGCTTAGCGCATGATAACGCGACGGATTGGCAGCTTGCTTAACCGCAAGCTGCATACCTAAACCACAACGTCATTCTGAACAGCGACGAAGGAGCGAGGTTCAGAATCTTCTCCTCTTAGTTTCTTATGGCGTTGGCCATTTCTAAAACTTCCCTGCGTGCTGATGTTAGATTCCTAGTCTCGCTAAGGCTCGCTGGAATGACCTGGCATGAATACAATTCGGTTAATTAATCTGAGCTCAGATCATTTATTCAAAGCGACTCTTACCGCTTCAATCCGTCTCTTTTCTTGTTCATCACGTATTGCCGGGCCTTTAAATCCATCCTTAATGATGCTCTGAACATCTACGGCGGCTGCGGCTTGATAAGCGTGGGTAAAAATCTCAGCTTGAGGATAAGGCTTCTCTTCTAACCCTTTTCGACCTGCATGGTCAGCCTGACAGCATATTAAAATATCTTCTAAGCGCTCAGCTTTGCGCCACACATCGAATTTGTTGAGTATTTTTATGATGGTTTGCGGCTTTAACTCGGCCGCACGATGGATATTGGAGTGCTGTTCGCACACCATCAAGGCTAAATCACGAAACTCATTCGGTACACGGACACGCTCGCACAGCTTTTTGATCAGTTTTAATCCTGTATGACAATGCATTCTGTGGCTTGGCCATTCGCTCTCTGGCGTCACCCCTTTGCCCAAGTCATGCACTTGAGCGGCAAATCTGACGGGGAGTGAGTCACTCAATCTTGCGGCTTGCTCTGCCACCATCAAAGTATGGATGCCTGTATCGATTTCTGGATGCCATTTTGCTGGTTGAGGTACGCCAAATAGAGCATCAATTTCAGGTAAAACAACGGCCAATGCACCACAATCTCTTAGAACCGATAAGAAGATATCAGGGCGAGGGGTGGAGAGGGACTTATGCCATTCTTGCCAAACACGCTCGGGAGTCAGTGTGCTCAGCTCCCCAGATTCTGCCATGTGGCGCATTAACTGCATGGTTTCGTCGGCAACCGTAAAGTCTAGATCAGCCAGCTTGGCAGCAAAGCGAGCGACACGTAAAACGCGTAGAGGATCTTCGACAAAGGCGTCTGAGACATGGCGTAGGAGTTTATTATTGAGATCTTTCTGGCCGCCGTAAGGATCATGGAGCTTACCTGCATCATCCATTGCCATTGCATTAATGGTTAAATCACGACGAATTAAATCTTCTTCTAAGGTTACGCTTTGATCAAAGAAACACTCAAAGCCAGTGTAACCAGAGCCTGATTTTCTCTCTGTTCGTGCAAGTGCATGTTCTTCTTTACTTTTTGGGTGCAAAAATACAGGAAAGTCTTTACCAACGGCGGTGTACCCTTGGGACAGCATCATCTCGGGAGTCGCACCTACGACCACCCAGTCGTTGTCATAACTATCAATTCCGAGCAATTTATCTCGAACTGCGCCACCTACTAAATAAACTTGCACGAATTACCTCTTAATTTATTGATATGCCGTTGGACATTGTAGCAAGCAATGGTACTTTTCTTTACTCCCGAGAGTAGATGCAGCTATGTTTATATTATATCTGACTATTCCCTGGTGGTTTTTTAGCTGGAGAGCCTAATGTATAAGGACTTTTTTGGGTTTGTAGAACAACCATTTTCGATTGTTCCAAACTCGCGTTATTTGTATTTAAGCCAACGTCACAAAGAGGCAATCACACATCTCCAAGCCGGGCTAGGTGATGGCGGTGGTTTTGCTATGCTTACTGGCGAAGTGGGTACAGGCAAAACGACCGTCGCAAAAGCGATGCTGGCGAATTTAGGTGATAACACCAAAGCGGGTCTGATCCTAAATCCCACGTTTTCGAGTCGAGACTTGCTCGAAGCTATTTGCGATGAATTCAAAATTACTTACCCGCCAGATGCAAACCTCAAACAGCTAAACCAAGTGATTCACAAATACTTGCTGCGTAATTATCGCTCAGGCTGGCAGACATTGCTGGTCATTGATGAGGCTCAACACCTTGCTGCCGACGTTTTAGAGCAGTTACGTTTGTTGACCAACTTGGAAACCGATACCAGAAAACTGCTCAAAGTGTTGTTGGTCGGACAGCCTGAATTACAGCGGTTATTACAAACAACGCAACTACGCCAGCTCGCTCAGCGGATTACTGGGCGTTATCACTTGTTGCCGTTGGATGAAAAAGAGACAGAAGATTACATCGCGTTTCGATTACATACGGCAGGTGGTGACCAACAACTGTTTAATCGTGCTTCTTGTAAACTCATTGCCAAATACAGTCACGGCATCCCGCGCTTGATTAATCTTATCTGTGATAAATCTCTCAACATCAGTTATCACCAAGGTAATGTGGTGGTGGATAAGCAAACCGTTCAGCAGGCCTGTGAAGAGGTGATGCAGTTTCAGGCAGATATTTATCAGCAAGATAAAAAAGAGCGCCGTACTTTCCGCTGGCCTGCTTGGGGCTCTGTCACGGTGGGTCTTATTGCGGCATTAGGTACGGGGTGGGCGGTCGTGAATTATATGCCAGCTCAAGCAACGTCAGTGTTGGCGCAAGTGACCGCACCAAGAGAGGAGCCAACGCCAATAGTCGTCAACCAACAATTGACAGATGATCAGCGTGACTTATTGTTAGCACAAAAACAGTCGAATCTCGCCGTGAATGATTTGTATCGTTTGTGGGGTTATCAAGCATCGGTTCGCGACAATCTTTGTTTATCAGAACCCCAATCGACCATGCGTTGTGAGCGTAAAATGGCGACCTGGCCGCTGCTGATGCAACAAAATCGCCCTGTAATTTTGGAGTTGAATTATCAAGGTGATGTTGGGTATGTCATTTTGTACGCCGTCGGTAATGACAAAGTCGAAGTACTCAATGGCAAGCAGCGCCTGCGTCTGCCTATTTCGTGGCTAAAGCCGATGTGGCAAGGCAATATCATTGAACTGTGGCAAGCGCCGTTGAAAGAGACATTACGTTTAGACATGGAAGGCCCTGCGATCGAAGTATTAGACCGACTATTAGCAGAAGCGGTAAGTGAGCCACTGCTTGAAACGTCTATTTTTGATGGTGCGATGAAAGAGCGCGTTGAGTTATTCCAACGTTGGCAAGGTATTGGGGTCGACGGCATTGCAGGTAAGCGGACGCTAGATCGTCTTCAACAAAACGTGCAGCCAGATGCGCCTCAATTGGCACGAATCGAGAAGGAGGACGCATAATGTCAGCTGTGAAACATATAGGTCTGTTCTTGCTGCCAATCACCGTTGCTGCAATCGGAGTTGCTTGGTATTTAGATCTCCTTACGCCTCATGCTGAAGCTAGTACTTCCGCCCTTAAGGCTAAGATGGAAGCGGAACAACCGTTCAAAGCATTGGACTACCCTGAAACTACTCAGTTGGCGCAATTGCCAAGAGAGTGGCCAAGTGCAGAGCTGTCTCGTGATTTTGGTACGTTTGCAACATCTGATGAATACGTGAGTAATACAGCAAACAAAGACGAGATAGAAACATCTGTATCAACTCAAGGCACTTCAGTAGTTGAAGAGGACCTAGGTTTGTCTCTGGATGATCTTGACTTGTCCTCATTATCTCCTGATTTGGCGCGAAAGGTCGAAAATGCGTTATCCCGAGATGATGCGCCTTCACCACAAACGGTGCGCGTGAACGATTTAGAGCGCAACGCTCACCAATGGCAAGGGCGTTTACCTGCGCTCAATTTGCAAACTCACATGTACGCCAGTGATGAAAATCGCCGCTGGGTGAAAATTAACAATGTTGAATATCATCAAGGAGACGTTGTTGATGGGCAGGTCACATTAAGAGAAATACAACCGCAAGCGGTGATTGTCGAGTTCCAAGGTGAGCAAATTCGTATCCCAGCGTTGTATGAGTGGAAAGGGTAGCCGTTTTTATAGTAAATCATCAAGCCAGCGAGGTCATGTCGCTGGCTTTTTTTGTTTTCTCATAAGGTCTTTTTTCATCTATTTGAGTGATGATTTTTAGGGACTCACACAAGCTAAATATAGCTTTTCTCAGTTGTTTAAATTACATCAATATCAGTCATGTATTAGTAGAATGACTCCAGTCAGCGTTGTAGTAAAAAAACGCCACATTGACGAACTTCGTCATCACGACCTGGTCCACGTTAGACCCCATGAAATAACAGGAGTCTACACAGAGACACATGCGTATTCTGATTTTTTCTTTAAGTGTTGTTGCGTCGTTAAGTTACGCAGCAAAGCCTACCCCTTTCCCTATAACACCAGATAATAACGGACAAGATTATATGGTCAGCGCGACCAACCCTTACGTGAGCAGCACTGGTTATTCAATATTGAAAGAGGGCGGGAACGCCGTTGATGCCATGGTCGCGATGCAGATGGTGATGTCTGTGGTTGAACCGGATATGACGGGAATTGGCGGCGGTACTTTCGCGCTGTTTTATCAACATGACAAGCAGAAGTTTTTAGCCCTTGATGGGCGAGATGAAGCGCCGTCTAGCGCTCACCCTGAGATGTTTATTGAAAATGGGAAAGCACTAAGCCGCGATGAAATTTTGGGGCCTCGCTCCGTTGCAGTGCCGGGCACCTTACGTCTGCTTTATTCCACTCATGAGCAATACGGCAAATTACCATGGTCTGAGTTGGTTCAACCTGCGATTAAGCTCGCGCGTGATGGGTACGCGATGAACAGCTATACCTATGATATCGTCGTGCGAGAGCAATCACGTTTGGCTCGCGATCCAGAAATTAAAGCTTTGTATTGGCAAGATGATGAAGTGAAGCCAACAGGGACGTTAATGAAGAATCCTAAAATGGCTGAGACGCTAGAGAAAATAGCTCAGCAAGGCGATCGCTATTTGTATGGTGGTGCACTTGGTCAACATATTGTTGATACGGTGAATCGTCGTATTAACGATCAGCATGAGAAATTGTCGTTAGAGGACTTTAAAAACTATCAGGTGAAATCTCGCGATATTATTGAAAGCGATTATCGAGGCAACAAAATCGTTTCGTTTGGTTACCCGGCCTCTGGCGGTGTGATGGTTGCTCAAAGTCTGAAATTGCTGGAGCCGTACGATATATCTCAGATGGCATTAACGGATGTAGAGCCTTGGCGTTTAATGACCGAGGCGATGCGCTTAGCAAAAGCCGATCGTATTGCGTATGCCGGAGATCCGGATTATGTGGAAGCGCCAGTTGAACAGTTGTTGTCTAAAGCCTATCTAGATCAGAGACGTGATTTAATCCCTGATAATGGCACCTCAAAAGAGAATCCAAAAGCCGGACAGATAACGCAAACTCAGTATGCGCAATATCAAGGCTTCGAGAGCAAAGATACAGGGCACATTTCTATCGTTGATAGGGAAGGTAATGCGATTGCTATGACCAGTACCGTTGGCACGGGAATGGGAGCTGGTGTCATGGTTAATGGCGTTATCTTGAATGCACAAATGGCAAACTTTTCACCTCAACCAACGCTTAACGGTAAGCCTACTCAAAACTCGATTGAAGCGGGTAAGCGTCCACGCTCAGCCATTACGCCATTAATGGTGATGGACGGCGATGGCAATCTGCGCTTAGTGGTCGGCTCGCCGGGCAGTTCGCAAATTCCGGGGTATGTACTCAAAACCGTGGTTGGGGTACTGGATTGGAAGTTATCAGCGCAAGACGCCATTGACCTACCAAATATCCAGTACGGCACCAAGATAGACCGCACTAAGCCGTATGACCCAACAGGCTTGCTAGTGGAGAAGAAAACCTTCGCAGAAATGTTGGTGCCGGAGTTTATGGAGCTTGGCTACCCAGTACACGTTATTCCAGTGGTAAGTGGTTTGAATGCAATTGAGCTAAAAGATGGCAAGCTTTATGGCGCAACGGATCGTCGTCGAGCGTCTAGTTCAATGGGTGAGTAGTGCAGATTTCCGTAAAACTAAGCAAACAAAAAAGCCAGTCGAATATCGACTGGCTTTTGCATTCTTTTTTATAGATAAAAGGGCGAAGGATTTATGCCCAACCCGCAGGTGAACGTTTTCTACGAGGCATGACATGCGGAAGAATCAAACCAAATAGCAAACCTAAACCTGCAACACCGCCGCCATAAGTGAAGTACTTAAGCAGCATGTCGTCTTTTTGTGTATCCAGTTTAGCGCGCAGCTCGCGGTTTTCTGTTTCAACAGAAGTAAGCTGATCGCTGATCTCAGAGTATTTATTCTCAAGATCGGAAATTTGTTGGTTACGCGTTTCTAGAGAGGTAACAAGGCCAGCTTTCTCTGCATCAGAAGTTTTACGAGCGTTAGCAAGCTGCTCTTTCACTTCTGCTAGCTCTTTCTCAATGCGAGGAAGGCGAATCGCCATGCTTTCTTGGTTTGTCACAAACTTGCTTTGTACCCAACCAGTACGACCGCGGTCATCACGAACTTGCGTATAGCCAGTATCTCGGTTGGTTTTAATCAGTTGTACTTTAGAACCGGCATTAACACTACCAATAATACGGTAGGTGTTATTTGGACCTGAGTGCATAAAAGTGAAGAGGTCATCAGAAATATAACGGTCTGCTGCTAGGGCCGCTGGCGCTGCTAGCAAAGTAAACAAAACCGTGATGATTAGTTTTTTCACAGTAAATCCCTTAACGATTTTTCTTGGAGACAGCGTTGGCACCGAATGATTGGAGCCGGAAATAGACGAATAGTATGCAGTTTCAAACTTCGGTGCAACAAAGAAGGGAGGCAAAGCCTCCCTTTCTGTGCGTTTGAGTCAATAATGACAAAGCGCTTACATTCTATTGACGAGTGTCTTAAGCGAACATCGCTTGAAGTCCGTAGAAGAATACAACGGCCAATAGTGCACCTGCTGGTAGTGTAACGATCCATGATGCCACGATGTTACGAACCACGCCCAGGTTTAGTGCCGCGATACCACGAGCAAAGCCAACACCGAGAACCGCACCAACCAATGTTTGAGTGGTTGAGATTGGCAGACCAGTACCAGAAGCTAGAACAACAGTACAAGCGGTTGCTAGCTGAGCTGCAAAACCACGGCTAGGAGTTAGCTCAGTGATACCTGTACCAACGGTTGCCATTACTTTGTGACCTAGTGTCGCAAGACCGACCACGATACCAATACCACCAAGAGGTAGAATCCACCAAGCGATGGTGCTTTTCGTGCTGATTTCGCCCATGTGTTCAACAGTCGATACTACAGCAGACAGTGGACCAATGGCGTTTGCAACGTCGTTTGAACCGTGTGCAAATGCCATTGCACAAGCGGTGATAACCATCAGAACGCTGAAGATACCTTCCACGCCAGAAAAGCTGCGGTCTTCTTCGCGATTAGCGAATTTTTTCTGGATGTATACGTAGCCGCCAACCATCACGAGTGCTGAAACTGCTGCTGCCCACATCCAAGCTTCGCCATTGGTTAGGTGAAGACCAACGTGTTTTAGACCTTTTTTGATAGTTACAAGTGCAATCACCATTGTTGTGATGAACATGTAAACAGGAACAAAACGTTTGGCGTTGAATAACGGGTTCTCAGTATCAAAAATCAGACGTTGTGCGCTGACAAAGATAACGTAAGCAAAGAAACCTGAAATCACTGGCGTAATAATCCAGCTACCAACAATGCCTTGAACGCTGCCCCAGTCAACCGCTTCAGTACCTACTGATACGCATGCAAAACCAATGATTGCACCGATGATTGAGTGAGTCGTAGATACTGGCCAGCCCATGTAAGAGGCAAGAAGTAACCATGTACCCGCAGCCAAAAGAGCAGACATCATACCGTAGACAAGAACGTCAGGTTGACTAGCAAATAAAGAAGTTTCGATTACACCTTTACGGATAGTGTCGGTTACTTCACCGCCTGCAAGGTAAGCACCTGCAAATTCGAAGATCATCGCAATGATGATAGCTTGTTTTACGGTTAGCGCTTTTGAACCTACTGATGTACCCATCGCATTAGCAACGTCGTTCGCGCCAATACCAATCGCCATCATGAAACCAAAAATCGCTGCAACAATAATCAGGACAGTGCCGTAGTTCGCAAGGATATCCATCGTAATACCTAGTTGTTTTATAACAAGCGGAACAAAATTTTACGCGCGCCAAACCATAAGACGATGAAAATAGTCATCGTCCCTATGACACGTGTTTATTATGCTCTTCGTTATGTCGTTAACTTTATGTTTTAAGATCGAGATAGCATGACTTCCAAACGAGCACCTACGCGCTGCGCTTGGTCGGCAATACCACCTACCCATTCAAGAATCTTGTACAAGAACATGACATCGATAGGATTCATGTCAGACTCAATCGCCATCAACTGTTGACGAAGTTCAATCTGCATAGCATCGGTATCATCTTCGATGACATCTAATTGATGAATCATTTCAGCGACGAGCGTCACTTCACGACCTTTGAAGCCGGTTTCTAGCAATTCATCAAGTTCATTGATTACCTTTTGCGCCTGATCGGCCGCATCAAGACAACGTTGAACGTAAGCGAGGAAGTTTGGTTGGAGAGCCTCAGGAATGACAAGTTGACGACCATATACACGGCCAGCAATGTCTTTTGCCAGGTTTGCAAGTTTGTCCTGCTGAGTCAGAAGCTCAAGCATGTCAGTACGGTCTACTGGCATGAACAAACCGCGAGGCAGTTTTAGACGGATTTCACGTTTCAGCACGTCCGCTTCTTTCTCTAGGTGAGAAATTTGTGCACGGATTTCAGATGCTTTTTCCCAGTCACCCTTTGAAGATACTTCAAAGAATTTCACCAAGTGTGAACAACATTCGTTGACACACACAACGTGGCGTTGCAAAGGCTTAATTGGGGACTTTGCAAATAACCCCATAATTGTATTTACTGGCATGGTCATTCAACCTAATAACTATAACCTTAAAAAAACATACACCATTTCTGAGTGCTTGGCGAAATGTTGAACGATGGCTATAAAGGCGCGCATGGTAACGCATTAAATCGCTCATTAAAACTGTTTTAGATCATCATTCCGGCGATATTTCTCTCTTGCCGTGCGAGAAATTACGCAATATCCTGTTTCTATCTGCTTTGAAAGGTATAGCTATGGAAACCGAAATAGAACTGAAGTTTTTTGTTTCTCCTGAATTTTCAGAAACTTTAAAAGAAAAAATTTCTGAGACAAAAGTACTTCAGCATAGTTGTCGTGACTTGGGTAACACCTACTTTGATACCGCCGATAAATGGCTGAGAAAGCACGACATTGGTTTAAGAATTCGCCGTTTTGATGATGTATTCGTCCAAACCGTAAAGACAGCAGGACGCGTCGTCGCAGGCTTACATCAAAGACCAGAATACAATGCTGAGCACACTAGCGACGAGCCTAACCTGTCGCTTCATCCTGTAGACATTTGGCCGCCAGGTAAAGATGCAGCAACACTGCAATCTGAGCTTATGCCGTTATTCTCGACCAACTTCACACGTGAACAGTGGCTGATTGGCATGCCAGATGGTAGCCAAATAGAAGTGGCGTTTGACCAAGGTATGGTCGTAGCCAAAGGTGAAGATGGGGAAGAGAAACAAGAACCGATTTGCGAAGTTGAACTGGAACTTAAATCGGGCCAAACCGATGCCCTATTTACACTAGCACGTAGCTTTTGCGAGCAAGGTGGCATGCGTTTGGGTAACTTGAGTAAAGCGGCGAAAGGCTATCGACTTGCAAGTGGCTATGCAGGTGATGAAGTAAAATCGTTGGCGCTTGTGGACAGTAGCCCGACGGATACCGTTGAATACTGCTTGATCAACTCTTTAGAACACGCCCTATCTCACTGGCATTATCACGAGCAAATTTATGCTGAGCGTGACAATGTGGAAGCGCTACGTGAAATCAGCAATGCCATTCGTTTTATTCGTCAAACATTGACCATTTTTGGTGGTGTTGTCCCTCGTCGCGCGAGTGCGATTCTGCGCCAAGAGCTTAAATGGTTGGAAGAAGAACTGAGTTGGTTGGATGAACATGCACACCTTGAAGAGCTCTTAGATGACAAAGGCAATGTGCTGCGTAAGTTGGATGCGCGTAAGTTCTTAGTATCTGAGTTGACTCAGCAGTTACAAGAGTTGCCAAGCCGTGAAGAAGTGCTAGGGTTGCTCAATTCCGCACGTTACACAGGGTTACTGCTGGATCTAAGCCGCTGGATCTTAGCACGCGGTTGGCAGCCATTTCTTGATGAAAAAGCACGTGAAAAAATGGCAAGTAACATCATGCCGTTTTCAGTCACTCAGCTCGATCGCACTTGGGCAGAACTAATGGAAGCTTTCCCTGCAGAGCGCGACCTGACGGCGCAAGAGTACGTTGATCAGCGCTATCGCTTGCTGCGTAATCTCTATACCGGTATTGGTTTCGCGAGTCTATATAACTCGGATGAGCGTAACAGCTTCCGTTTGCCATGGGCGGATCTGGTGCATGGTATCGATGATCTGCTAATGCTGAACCACTTGCTTCCGTTGGTAGATATGTTGGAAGACGCAGAAAAAGAGCAATTAGAACGCTGGTTGCACCGTCAAGAGCGTTCAATTTTGCATGCAATGGATCAAACCCGAGCGATCAGTGTGGAAGTTCAGCCTTATTGGCGTGAATGATCACCTTGACTACCTGTACAAAAAATAGGACCGCATGGTCCTATTTTTTTGTTCTTTGTTTTGCTTTGTTGCAGTTCTTTTTCTATGAAGTCGAGTCGTTCTAGTATTTGGGCTTGTTGATTCAGGAGCTGCTCGAGCATACGTTCTTTATTGATTAAGCTGTGCGTCTGTTGTTTCGTCGGAGCGGTAAGAATAGAGGTGATAAGACCCGAAATCATACCAAAGATCCCCACACCACAAACAATGATGATGACGGCTAAAAACTTTCCTATTGAGGTCACCGGGTAATGATCGCCGTAACCAACGGTTGAGATCGTTACGAATACCCACCACAAAGCATCGGCGCCAGTGCGAATATTTGCTTCTGGGTTTTTCGCTTCGATAAACAGCATGGCACTAGAGCCGAGCGTAATGAGGATCACCATCAACAGTAATATTGAGGCGACCGTGGTTTCGCGGCGGTTTTCTTTGAGCTGATGCAAAATGAACTTCGACGAGCGCAGTACTAATACCACTCGAAGAATATGAAAGATACGAGCAAAGCGCAGTGGCTCTATTAATGGGATACTCGCCACGAAATCTATCCAATGACGTTTAAGAAATAACCACCGATCTGTGGACCGGATCAAATCAATGGTGAGCTGTAATAGAAAAATACTACAGATTATGAAATCCAGACCGATAAGAACTTGACGGGTTTCGTGATCGATCGGGAAAAACAACAAGCCAGAGATCACAAATAGTGCCATAAAAGACAATATTAGTGACAACAGGCCCATCGGTCGTGTGCTGTCTTTGATATCATTGTTTTTCATACGAAGCTCGAAATAAATCGCGTAACCACGCTAAACGCGAACATAACTATAAGTAATATAAAGATTATAGATAAAGACTATATAAGACTCGGTGGAGAACTGACAATGGAAAAGCTGGCATTTAAGCCATGGGAAAGGGTCATATCCGACATTCGACTGGTTCCTAAAATGGTCATGTTGATGGTCTTCAGTACTGTCCTGATAGTGGCAAAACAACTGTGGGACGCGAACACCTTTTACGATTCACTTTTAGCGGCGACACAAAACGCGCAAGTTGCCCAACAGCATTACGAAGCATATTTAACGCAAGTTGCTTGGCAAACTGCCTTATTGATTGTGGTTTTTGTCGTGCTCTTATTAGCGGCGGCTAGAGTGATGCTGCGTCAAACACAGTATCTGAGCGACGCGATCAAACTGATGGCGAGCAAGAACCTCTCCGTGCCATTTGGTATGGATTGTAAAGATGAATACGGAGACGTGGCACGCGAGTTAGAAAAAACACGTCGCCAACTGCACGATGTGATTCAAATGCAAATCAACGCTTCTGATGAGTTATCCACACTCACGGAAGTGATGACGCTGAGCATGTCGGAAACGAAGGAATCGGCGCAAGAAGAGTTTAACGAAATTGATCAACTTGCGACGGCGATGAGTGAAATGTCGTCGACGGTGCAAACCGTCGCAGAACATGCCCAGACGGCGTCTTCTCTTACAGAGCAAGCTTCCGCACAAGCGATTTCTGGTCAACAGTTCTTGCAAAGTACGATGGCGAAAATGAGTGAACTCTCGTCGGACATCGCTTCATCGGCGCAGGCGGTTAACCAGGTCGAAGAACGTGTTGAATCCATTGGTAGTGTTGTGGGTACGATTCAAGGTATCTCTGAACAAACTAACCTGCTTGCACTGAATGCGGCTATTGAAGCTGCGCGAGCTGGCGAGGCTGGGCGGGGTTTTGCTGTGGTTGCAGATGAAGTTCGTAACCTTGCCCAACGTACACAACAAGCGACGGTAGAAATTCAAGAGATGATTGCTCAGCTGCAAACCAGTGCAGAATCTGCTGTAGAACTCATGGAGAAAAGCGTAGTGGAAGCGGCCGATGGAAACGAGCTGGTTTCTAACGCTGGATCTGAGCTCGATGGTATTGTTGGGCAAGTGACGCAAATCAATGACATGAACTTCCAAATCGCGACGGCGTCTGGTCAGCAAAGCAGTGTTGCAGAAGAAATGAGTCAAAACCTCACCAATGTACGTGAGCTGGTAGAAGCCTCAGTTGTGGTTGTGACAGAGCTGCTAGAAACTTCTGAAATGATGCAAAATAATGCTGGCGAGTTAGACAAGAAGATCAAATCTTTCCAAGTTTAATATTCCATCCAGAACTTTTGATAAAACGCCCACAAACCTTTTGTGGGCGTTTTTATTTGCTTTAAGTCTGGTATAAAGAATGAGTTACCGTGCTTTTCAAACAAGGAAGAAAAATGCAGCTGCCTTCGCCACTGATTTCTATCGCTGAATCTGCCGTACAAAATGCTCAAGAGGCAGGTTATTTTCCCCTTTGGCCAGATGAGATTGCGCAGCAATTTCGCTATGTGGCGGGCTTAAGCCAGTTTATTACCGAGGCCATTCATCGCGATGAAGTTTTAGCCCGTGAGTTGCCAAGCATGTTAGCGCAATCAAGTCGTCAGGAATCTTACCGCTCACGTCTTGCTGCACTGTTGGGACAATGCCCGGATGAGATGTCTGGTCATCGCGTGTTGCGTCAGTTTCGCAACCGAGAAATGGTGTACATTGCGTGGAAGGATTTCACGCATACATGGTCGCTAGAAACGTCTTTAAGCCACTTATCCGAGTTGGCTGAAGCGATGATTTTTGAAACCTATCAATGGCAATATCAAGCGTGTTGTCAGGAGTGGGGAACGCCGACGAGTGAGGAAGGTGAAGTTCAGCCGATGTTGATTATCGGCATGGGGAAACTGGGTGGTGGCGAGTTAAACTTTTCTTCCGATATCGATCTGATTTTCACGTATCCAGAAAACGGTGAGACTCAAGGCGCGCGCCGCAGCATTGCCAATGCCCAGTTCTTTACTCGTCTTGGTCAACGCATCATCAAAGCGCTCGACCAACAAACCTTCGATGGCTTCTGTTACCGCGTAGATATGCGTTTGCGTCCGTTTGGTGAGAGTGGTCCATTAGTCATGAGCTATGCGGCACTAGAGGATTACTATCAAGAACAGGGACGTGACTGGGAGCGTTACGCAATGATCAAAGCTCGAGTGATGGGGTGCGAAATGTACCCGCAATACCAAGAGCTACGTCAAATGCTGCGTCCTTTTGTTTTTCGTCGCTATATTGATTTCAGTGCGATTCAGTCTTTGCGTCGGATGAAATCGATGATCAGTAGTGAGGTTCGCCGCCGAGGTTTGAACAACAACATCAAGTTAGGCGCAGGTGGCATCCGAGAAATTGAATTTATCGCCCAAGTTTTTCAATTAATTCGAGGGGGGCGCGAGCCTTCTCTTCGTAATCGAGGGTTGTTGGAAACGCTGCAAGGCATTGAAGAGCTGGCGTTACTCACTTCGCAAGAAGTCAGCAGTCTAGAAGCTGCATACAAGTACTTGCGTCAATTAGAAAACTTGTTGCAAGCGATGGCGGATAAGCAAACCCAGACGCTGCCTGATTGCGAAACCGAACGCTTAAAGCTCGCCACCGCGATGCAAATGACCTCTTGGGACCAACTGATTGAGCAAACTCAGCAGCACATGGCGAATGTCCATCAAGTATTTGAGTCGTTAATTGGTGATGATGAAGAAGACGAGGGCACTACGGTTGCTCGTCATTTTCATGAGTTATGGGATATGGCGAACAAACAAGATGTGCTTGAACATATCTTGCAGCAGGATATTCAGGTTGAAGACTTTGCTTCATGCGCGAAAACCATCATCAACTTTAAAACCGATCTGGCTAAAAAAACGTTAGGACCGCGTGGACGAGAAGTGTTAAACCGTTTGATGCCGAAGGTGTTTGATGCGGTGTTTGCTCACCCTGATGCACAGTTTGGTTTACCGCGAGTGCTGCATTTACTGCACAATATCTGCACTCGTACGACTTATCTGGAGTTATTGGATGAGCACCCAGCGGCTTTAGTACAGCTCGTGCGTTTGTGTACCGCAAGCCCAATGATTTCAGAGCAGCTATCTCGGTATCCGATCTTACTCGATGAGTTGATCGATCCTGCACAGTTGTACAATCCAATCCCATTAGACAGTTACCGTACAGAGCTGCGTGATTATCTGGCCCGTATTCCAGAAGATGATATGGAGCAGCAAATGGAAGCGTTGCGTCAGTTTAAGCAAATCTGCATTTTACGTATTGCGGCGGCGGATATTGCTGGTGCATTGCCGGTGATGAAAGTGAGTGATCACTTAACCTATTTGGCGGAAGCTATCGTTGATGCGGTGGTCAGTCAGGCTTGGTTGCAAGTGTCCGAAAAATACGGCGAGCCAACGCATGTGAAAGATCGTGAAGGCAAGGGTTTTGCCGTCATTGGTTATGGCAAAGTCGGTGGCTGGGAACTCGGCTATAACTCCGACTTGGATATCGTCTTCATGCATGACTGCCCAGTCAATGTCTATACAGATGGCAAAAAGGAAATCGACGGCCGTCAGTTCTACCTTCGCCTAGCGCAGCGCATCATCCATATTTTCTCGACTCGCACCGCTTCCGGCATTTTGTACGAAGTCGATACCCGCTTGCGCCCATCTGGCGCGTCAGGTTTGTTGGTTAGCCCAACCGATGCGTTTGACGATTATCAGCATCAAGAAGCCTGGACATGGGAGCATCAAGCACTTGTGCGCGCGCGCTTGATTTACGGCGATGAACCCCTTGCCATTGCATTTCACAATACGCGACATGATGTGTTGTGCAAAGCGCGCGATCGGGCGGAACTGAAAAAAGCCGTTGTCGAAATGAGAGAGAAAATGCGCGGTCATCTTGGGGGGAAAAAGCCCGGCCGTTTTATGCTCAAGCAAGATGTGGGAGGGATTACCGATATCGAATTTCTCGCTCAGTACTTAGTGCTCAACTATAGTCACGATAAGCCGAAATTAACGCGTTGGTGTGATAATGTGCGAATCTTTGAAACGCTCATTGCACAAAATGTCATGGACGAAGACCAGGCAATGCAGTTGATACGTGCCTACACGACAATGCGAAACGAAATACACCGGAGAAATCTACTCAATTTAGATGCTGATGTGGTGGAAGATAAGTTTGTTGCCGAAAGGGAGTGGGTAAAACAGGCTTGGAATCAGTGGTTCAGTTAAGACCATATATTTAGCCTCGATAAGGGCTGTGATAAACTCACTTCGATTTAATTTTTGGAGACCAATAATGAAACCAATTCTACCTGATTACAACAGCGCTGGTGTGCTCATCATCGGTGATGTCATGCTAGATCGTTACTGGTATGGCCCAACCGGACGTATTTCTCCTGAAGCGCCGGTTCCTGTTGTAAAAGTAGAAAACAATGAAGAGCGTCCTGGTGGTGCTGCGAACGTTGCGATGAATATCGCATCACTAGGTGGCCATGCTCACATTGTTGGTCTAACAGGGGAAGATGAGCCTGCAAAAGTGCTGACGGAGACGCTGAGCTCACTCAATGTGAAATGCGATTTCGTTGCACTGCCGGATTACCCAACGATTACGAAGCTTCGCGTAATGAGCCGTGGACAACAGCTTATTCGTCTCGACTTCGAAGATAAGTTTGAAAACACGGATTCTGCACCTGTGCTATCGCGTATGGATGCCGCTCTGCCAAACGTTAAAGCCGTGATTATGTCTGACTACGCAAAAGGCTCGTTAGAGCATGTTCAGGCATACATCCAAAAAGCGCGCGCAGCAAACATTCCAGTTTTCATTGACCCTAAAGGTGCGGATTTTGAACGCTACCGCGGAGCAACACTCTTAACACCAAACATGAAAGAGTTTGAAGATGTCGTTGGCAAAGTAAAATCAGACCAAGAGCTGGTTGAAAAAGCACTTCAGCTTGTTGAAGAGTTTGATTTTGAAGCGCTACTGGTTACGCGTAGTGAAAACGGCATGACGTTGATCCGCCGTGGTCAAGAGCCATTCCACCTTCCGACTCAAGCGAAAGAAGTGTACGACGTGACTGGTGCTGGTGATACGGTGATTTCTGTACTTGCAGCTTCAGTGGCGGCGGGTAAATCCTTCGAAGAAGCGTGTGCACTAGCGAATGCGGCGGCAGGCGTTGTTGTTGGTAAGCTTGGTACCTCGACCTTGTCTGAAATTGAACTAGCAGAAGCGGTACATGGCAGCCAAGACACGGATTACGGTGTGATTTCAGAAAAAGCGCTGATTGAAGCAGTGAAAAAAGCACGTGCACGTGGCGAGAAAGTCGTTATGACAAACGGCTGCTTTGATATTCTTCACGCTGGGCATGTGTCTTACTTAAACCATGCTGCTGAACTTGGTGATCGCCTGATTGTTGCGGTGAATACCGATGAATCAGTGAAGCGTCTTAAAGGGCCTGGTCGTCCTGTGAACCCAACTGATCGCCGCATGGCGGTATTGGCAGGTTTGGGCGCTGTGGATTGGGTAGTACCATTTAGTGAAGATACGCCGCAACGTTTGATCTCGGAAGTTCTGCCAAGCTTGCTAGTAAAAGGTGGTGACTACAAACCAGAAGAGATTGCTGGTGGTAAAGAAGTCATTGCTGCAGGTGGCGAAGTTCGTGTATTGAACTTTGAGGATGGGTGCTCAACCAGTGAAATCATCAATGCAATCAAAGGCGGTAAGGGCTAAGCCTACGATTTGTTGGCATTGAAACGCTATTTGTTTGTAAAAGGTCGCCAAGTGCGGCCTTTTTGATACTTGATGTTCTGAGACACTTTCGTCTCTTAACGGCAAGCAATAAAAAACGCCAGCTGATAAATCAACTGGCGTTTTTATTTATTGAGAACTGAAGTATTCAGTCAGCAGTTATTTTGCTGCTTTCAAACCTGCATCAACGTCTAAGATGTCTTGTTCGCTTAGCGTACCAACGGCTTGGCGTAGCTGAAGAACACTTAAGATGTAGTCGTAACGAGCGTTCGATAGGTTTTTATTCGCATCGTATAGACGACGAGTTGCGTCTAGCACGTCAACGATAGTACGAGTACCCACATCAAAACCTGCTTCTGTTGCTTCTAGTGCAGAGCGCGCAGAAATAACGGCTTGCTCATAAGCACGTAGTGCGCCTATAGAGGCGTTAATGTTGTTGTTTTGTGCGCGAACATCTTTTACTACGCTACGGTATTGTGCTTCAAGATCTTCACTTGCAGCCACGTACGCGTATTCAGCCTGTTTGGTTTGAGAGGTGACGTTACCACCCGTGTATAGCGGCACCGCAAGGTTCACACCGATATTGAAGTTGTCTGTGGTGTTGTCACGAGAGCTATGAGACGTATCACCGTAGTTGTAACCACCGTCTAGAGACAGCGTTGGTAGATGACCAGAACTTGCTAGTGAAATATTGTCACGTGCGATATCTTGAAGAATACGTGATGATAGCAAGGTCAGGTTTTTGGTTTTTGCTTCGTCAATTAGCGACTCAGCAGGCACGGTCGATGGGCTAGCAGTGAAGCGGCGAGTGTCCAAGATGTTGAGATCTTTGTGCTCTTGACCGGTGATTTCACGTAATGACTCGTAGCTGTTAGTCAGTGCGTTTTCTGCTAACACCTCATCCGCCAGTACTTGGTCGTACTGAGCTTGCGCGTCGTGTACGTCAGTGATCGCAGATAAACCTACTTCAAAACGCTGTTTTGTTTGCTCTAGTTGACGACCCACTGCGGCTTTTTCTGCACGGACGAAGACAAGGTTGTCTTGTGCGCGTAGAACTTCAAAATACGCTTGTGAAACACGAAGAATTAGTGCTTGTTGAGTCGCAGCGTAAGTTGCGTCTGCTTGGCGAGCACTTTTCTCAGCGGTATCTAGCGAGATCCAAGATGCGCGGTTGTAAAGTGCTTGTGAAAAGCTAACGCCAGCGGTTAGAGCGTTGGCATCGTTTGATACGTCATTGACTAGATTTGAGTCGTATTCAGTATCGCCACGAGTTAAGTTGTAACCTGCTGTTAGGTTAATTTGTGGTAATAGAGCACTACGGCTTGAGGTGATTGCTTCGAAAGCTTGGTCACGTTGTGCTGCTACACTGAGCAATTGTGGATCATTTTGTTTTGCTAAGTCGTAGATTTCAGCCAAAGAGTCTGCGAACGCAGACGTACTCATGCTCATGCTACCTAGCGCTGCACTGATAAATAGTGGAAGCAATTTTTTCATTTTCTATTCCCGCGGTCAATAGATTGGTTAATTCTCAGTAGTTTAACTCAATTTGCACGATATTTACTCTAAAGTTTGCACTTTTTTACACGTAATTATCCAGTTGTGCAATAAATTTCACCAAATACTTAAATTAATTTGTAACTATTGTACAAAAAGTTGAGCCAAGTCCTTTGAGCAAGCGAATAACAATGAGTAAACTACAAGATTCACTCAGAGAGGTGTCGAATGCAACAGTGTGACAAACAACAAAAGGATTTTACTTCGCAAGATGTAAAAGTCATCTCGAAAGAAACCTTATTTGAAGGCTTTTTCAAAATGGTGAAATATCGCTTTCAGCATAAGCTATTTGCTGGAGGTTGGAGCGAGGTTGTCGAACGAGAAATGTTCGAACGTGGTCATGCTGCAGCGATGCTTCCTTATGATCCAAATACGGATCAAGTGGTTATCATTGAACAGATTCGAGTAGGAGCCTTAGAGCATCAACACCCATGGCAGCTAGAGATTGTCGCGGGTATGATTGACCGTGATGAATCAGCTGAAGCCGTCATTCGCCGAGAAGCTGTCGAAGAGGCGGGGATACAAGTGGGGCGTGTTGCGCCAGTCACCTCTTATTATCCTTCTGCTGGCGGTTGCTCGGAAAAGTTGGACGTATTTGTTGGTGAAGTGGACGCATCTAAAGCGCACGGCATTCATGGTTTAGACTATGAGAATGAAGATATTCGCGTACATGTTTTGAGTCGTGAGCAAGCATATCAATGGGTGAAAGACGGAAAATTTGAAAATGGTGCGTCGATTATTGCGTTGCAATGGTTGCAATTAAACCATCAAGAGTTGAAGTCACAGTGGGGGCAACCCCAAATGGTGGAGAGTAAGTAATGGCACAAGTGGCTGAAAAACAGAGGTATCATGTTGATTTAGCGGGTCTAATGAGAACCTATGAGACCAACTACGCTAAATTGAACGCCTTATTGCCTGCTTCTGCCGAAGTTGGGGATGTACGCTGCTATCAAGCGGCGAACATGGTTTACCAACTGACCGTGAATGAAATCACAAAATACACCACAGTTGTTGAGATATGTCAGAGTGATGAAACGCCAGTGTTTCCTTTACCGACGATGTCTGTCAGGCTTTATCACGATGCGAGAGTAGCTGAAGTATGCTCAAGCGGAGAGTTCTCTCGCATAAAAGCTAAGTATGATTATCCCAACGACCAACTGATGCAGAAAGATGAAAAGCATCAACTAAACACATTCCTCGGTGAATGGCTGACGTTTTGTTTACGAAGTGGTATCAGTAGAACACCACTTGCCTTCAATTGATCGTCACGTCACTAAAGGAAAATAACAAATAACGATATAGTGGACGAATCAGGTTTTCATTTTGCAATCATCTAGTGACAGCATCAAACTTTTACAAATTACGGATACTCATCTGTTTGCTGCCGATGAGGGAAGTTTGCTGAGCGTAAAAACGGCCGATAGCTTTAACGCTGTTGTTGCTGATGTTTTACGCCGCAACGTGACGTTTGATTACATCTTGGCGACAGGGGATATTTCCCAAGACCATAGTGCAGAATCTTACCAGCGCTTTGCCGAAGGCATTGAACCGCTAGAGAAAGACTGCTTTTGGCTGCCTGGTAATCATGACTACAAGCCCAATATGGGCAGTGTATTACCTTCGCAACAAATCAAAGCGGCAGAGCATGTATTGCTTGGCGCGCATTGGCAGTTGGTTCTTTTAGACTCGCAAGTTGTTGGCGTTCCCCACGGACGCTTGAGTGATCAGCAGTTAGCGTTACTCGAAGAAAAGTTAGCAGAACACCCAGAAAGGCACACACTTGTGTTGCTGCATCACCATCCATTATTGGTGGGAAGCGCGTGGCTTGATCAACATACCTTAAAAGATGCCGAAGCGTTCTGGCAGGTTGTCGATCGTTTTGATAACGTGAAAGGCATTCTCTGTGGTCATGTTCATCAAGACATGAATGTGCTTCATAATGGTATTCGAGTGATGGCAACACCCTCGACGTGTGTTCAGTTTAAGCCCAACTCGGATGATTTTGCCCTCGATACGACTTCGCCTGGTTGGCGTGAACTGCAGTTGCACGCTTGTGGTGAGATTACGACCCAAGTGGGCCGACTTCCTGACGGCCAGTTCCAACCAGACTTCTCTTCTAACGGATACTAACGCGCCCGAGCTCTATGTTCGGGCTCGCTTTTTTGTGCGAGATATCTATGAGTAAACCTTCACTTCTTCTGTATATCCATGGTTTTAACAGCTCCCCACTTTCAATGAAAGCCAATATGATGAGAGCATACTGCGAGCAGCATCGTCCTGATATCAAAGTGATTGTTCCCCAGTTACCTTGTTATCCTCAACAAGCGGCGAAAATGTTGTTGGATATCATCGAACAATATAAAGACGATTATAACATTGGTCTGGTGGGCAGCTCATTAGGCGGCTTTATGTCAACGTGGCTAAATGACAAGTTTGGATTTAAAGCGGTTGTGGTCAACCCCGCGGTTAAGCCCTATGAGTTGTTAGTAGATTATTTGGGTGAGCAAACTAACCCTTATACGCACGAAACCTATACACTTGAAGCTTGTCATATTGACGAGTTAAAAGCTCTTGATGTACAAAGCATCGCGTCGCCACATTCTTTCTGGTTGTTGCAGCAAACAGAAGATGAGGTTTTAGACTATCGACAAGCGGTAGATAAGTTTGCAGACGCTAAGCAAACAGTAGAACAAGGCGGTGATCACAGTTTTGTAGGCTTTGAGCGTTATCCTGCACAGATTATCGAATTTCTAGAACTGTAATTCGAAAGCGATTGGAAAAGGCTCATAGTTTTTATTGATATATCCAACCGTTTCTTGACATGGGCGGTATGCTTTCCGACTATGTTTTGCCAAAAGATCTTAAGGGTCGAGGACCCTGGCTACTTTGTTATGCATCATGTTTACAAGCACTTAGTGATGTGAACAGGGTGGCTTTTTCGTTTCCTGAGTATGGGTTCACCCATTGGTGATATTCAGGCAACAAGTAAACTTTGAGAATAATTCCGTATTATGACTGAACAATATAATGCTGGTGCCATTGAAGTACTGAATGGCTTAGAGCCAGTACGTCGCCGACCAGGGATGTATACGGATACAGCGCGCCCAAACCATTTGGGCCAAGAAGTTATCGACAACAGTGTCGACGAAGCGCTAGCCGGACATGCCTCAAAAGTACAAGTCATCCTACATGCCGACCAATCACTAGAAGTGATCGATGATGGTCGAGGCATGCCTGTTGATATCCACCCTGAAGAGAAAGTGTCAGGCGTAGAGTTAATCCTATGCAAGCTGCACGCAGGTGGTAAGTTCTCTAACAAAAACTACCAATTCTCTGGTGGTTTGCACGGGGTAGGTATTTCGGTAGTAAACGCGTTGTCAAAACGCGTTGAAGTAACCGTTCGTCGTGATGGTCAAGTGTATGAAATTGCATTTGAGCACGGTGATAAAGTCTCTGACCTGACCGTAACCGGCACGTGTGGTCGTCGCAATCGCGGTACCAGCGTGCATTTCTGGCCTGATGCGAAGTACTTCGATTCGGCTAACTTCTCTGTTACGCGCTTAGTCAATAATCTGCGCGCAAAAGCGGTTTTGTGTCCGGGTTTAGAAATTACATTAACCGACAAAGTTAATGGTAAAGACTATAAGTGGTACTACGAAGATGGTCTTAAAGACTATCTTGCGGAAGGCGTAAAAGGCTACCCAGTTATTCCTGAAGAACCATTTACTGGTGAGTTCTTGGCGGATACCGAAGCGGCAAACTGGGCGGTAATTTGGCAGCCAGAAGGTGGTGAGATGATCACCGAAAGCTACGTTAACCTGATCCCAACCGCTCAAGGTGGTACGCACGTTAATGGTCTACGCCAAGGCTTGTTAGAAGCGATGCGCGAATTCTGTGAGTTCCGTAATCTATTACCTCGTGGCGTGAAGCTAACGGGTGATGACGTTTTCGACCGCTGTTCTTACGTGTTGTCGGTTAAAATTCAAGATCCGCAATTTGCAGGCCAGACCAAAGAACGTCTGTCCTCTCGTCAAACCGCGGCATTTGTCTCTGGCGTAGTAAAAGATGCGTTCAGTCTTTGGTTGAACGAAAAGCCTCAGCTAGCAGAGCAATTGGCAGAAGTCTGTATCGCTAATGCGCACCGTCGTATGCGTGCAGCGAAAAAAGTCGTACGTAAGAAAGTGGCGTCCGGCCCGGCACTGCCAGGTAAGTTGACCGACTGTTCAGCACAGGACTTAAGTCGCACTGAAATCTTCTTTGTGGAGGGTGACTCTGCGGGTGGCTCGGCAAAACAGGCACGTGACCGTGAGTTCCAAGCCGTGATGCCACTGCGTGGTAAGATCTTGAACACGTGGGAAGTCTCTGCTGACCAAGTATTAGCATCTCAAGAAGTACACGATATTTCAGTGGCTTTGGGGATTGATCCTGACAGCGATAACCTTGAGGGGTTGCGCTACGGTAAGATCTGTATCCTTGCCGATGCGGACTCGGATGGTCTTCACATCGCAACGCTGCTTTGTGCTCTATTTACTCGTCACTTCCGCGCACTAGTGGAAGCGGGTCATATCTATGTGGCGATGCCGCCTCTGTATCGAATCGACTGCGGGAAAGAAGTGTTCTACGCCCTCGATGACGATGAAAAAGATGGCATTTTAGAGCGCTTGTCGAAGAAGAAAGCCAAAATCAACGTGCAACGATTCAAAGGTCTGGGTGAGATGAACCCACTTCAGTTGCGTGAAACCACTATGGATCCGAACACGCGTCGCTTAGTGCAGCTAACCATTGACGACTCTACGGCGACCATGGAAATGATGGACATGCTGCTAGGTAAAAAGCGTGCAGATGACCGTCGTTCTTGGCTACAAAACAACGGCGACTTGGCAGAGGTGTAACGGATGTCTACAGAAATTACCTACGATGGCGTCGAACAATTGCCAATGCGCAAGTTCACTGAAGACGCTTATCTGAACTACTCGATGTACGTCATCATGGACCGCGCCTTGCCATACATTGGTGATGGCTTAAAGCCGGTTCAACGACGCATCATTTATGCGATGTCAGAGCTTGGTCTCTCTGCATCAGCAAAATACAAAAAATACTGCACGTACCGTTGGTGACGTGTTAGGTAAATACCATCCGCACGGTGATTCAGCGTGTTACGAAGCGATGGTATTGATGGCTCAGCCATTCTCTTACCGCTATCCATTAGTCGATGGTCAAGGTAACTGGGGTGCGCCAGATGACCCGAAATCATTCGCGGCAATGCGTTATACCGAAGCAAAACTGTCTAAGTTTGCTGAAGTATTGCTAGGCGAACTGGGCCAGGGTACGGTTGAATGGCAACCTAACTTTGATGGCACAATGAAAGAGCCACAAATGTTGCCAGCACGCCTGCCTCATATCCTGCTTAACGGTGTAACCGGTATTGCGGTTGGTATGGCAACAGACATCCCACCGCATAACGTTCGTGAAATCGCAGATGCGACTATTCATTTGATCGACAACCCGAAAGCAGAACTGCCGGACGTGATGCAATATGTTAAAGGTCCGGATTACCCAACAGAAGCAGAAATCATCTCGCCGCAAGCGGATATTGAGAAGATTTACCGCAACGGTCGCGGCAGCATCAAGATGCGCGCGGTGTGGCACAAAGAAGGTTCTGATATCGTTATCACCTCTCTGCCACACCAAGTATCGGGTGCAAAACTGCTTGAGCAAATCGCCAACCAGATGCGTGCGAAGAAGCTACCAATGGTTGACGATCTTCGTGACGAGTCGGATCACGAGAACCCAACGCGTATCGTTGTGGTACCTAAGTCAAACCGCGTCGATTGTGATTTGTTGATGAACCACTTGTTCGCATCAACGGATCTTGAGCGCAGTTACCGCGTTAACTTGAACATGATTGGTTTGGATAATCGTCCTCAAGTTAAAGGTCTGGTGCAAATTCTGTCAGAGTGGATTGAGTTCCGTCGTACGACCGTACGTCGCCGTCTACAACACCGCCTAGACAAAGTCATGGCTCGCTTACACATTTTGGAAGGTTTGTTGGTTGCTTACCTAAACCTAGATGAAGTGATTGAGATCATCCGTACTGAAGATGACCCTAAAGCGGTATTGATGGCACGTTTTGGTATTACCGATATCCAAGCGGATGCGATTCTAGACACCAAACTTCGTCACCTAGCCAAACTAGAAGAGATGAAGATCCGTGGTGAGCAAGACGAACTAGAGAAAGAGCGTGAGAAGCTAGAACTGCTACTCGGTTCTGAGCGTCGTCTAAACACACTACTGAAAAAAGAAATCAAAGCGGATGCTGAGAAATACGGTGATGACCGTCGATCTCCATTGGTTGAGCGTGCAGAAGCAAAAGCGCTTACTGAACGTGATCTTGTTCCAAGCGAACCAATCACGGTTGTGCTTTCTGAGAAAGGTTGGATTCGTCACGCGAAAGGCCATGACGTAGATGCAGAAGGCCTGAACTATAAGTCGGGTGATAAATACTTAGCGCACGCACGAGGTAAGAGTAATCAGCCTGCGGTATTCCTAGGTAGTGACGGTCGAAGTTACTCTCTGGAATCGCACTCGCTGCCTTCTGCTCGTAGTCAAGGTGAGCCGATTACCGGTCGTTTGAATATTACGGCTGGTAGCAGTATTCGCCAAGTGATCATGAGTGAAGAAGAGCAGCTGTGGCTGGTGGGCTCAGATGCAGGTTACGGCTTTGTATGTAAAGGCGCTGACTTGCTGTCTAAAAACCGCAGTGGTAAAGCGCTGGTCACTTTACCGGCTAACTCTGAGGTCATGACGCCAAAAGCGATTGAAGATTTAGATTCTGATGAAATCTTAGCAATTACTAACCAAGGTCGCATGCTGCTGTTCCCAATCAAAGACCTGCCACAACTGGCGAAAGGTAAAGGGAATAAGATCATCAACATTCCTGCTGCTAAAGCAAAAGAGCGAGAAGAAGTACTATCTCACTTAATGTCTTTACCAAAAGGTGCATCGTTAACGTTGTACGCGGGTAAGCGAAAATTGGGTCTTAAACCGTCTGACCTTGATAACTTCCGTGGCGAACGTGGTCGCCGAGGTGGGTTACTACCAAGAGGTTTGCAGCGAGTCACTCGCATTGAGGTTGAGCTGGACGATTCCGATACGACGGAAACACCGAGCGATAGCGAGTAACGCACAAATAAAAAATCCCAGCCAATGGCTGGGATTTTTTATGCTTCTTGCTTGTCTTCGGCAATGGTGACTTTCAAGCTCATCTCTTTTCCTTTGCGAATGATGCCGACGTCCACGGTGGTGCCAGGACGTAAATCGGTGACGATATCCATAACGCTCTGACGCCCTTGCACTTTATTGCCATCAATACTGATAATGATGTCCTGCTTTTGGAAGCCTGCCGCATTGGCTGGACCATTTGGATCAATACCAAGCACGACAATACCACCTATGTGTTCATTTCCAAGTAGGCGAGCAGTGACCGCATTAATGTCTTGGCCGTCGATTCCAATATAACCACGAATCACACGACCATCAGCGATGATTTTCTGCATAATCTTGCTGGCTAGTGGCGCAGGGATAGCAAAGGAAATACCGTAAGTTTCTAAATCGGTCGCTTGCTGGAAAGAGGCGGTATTGATGCCGACGAGCTCACCTTGTGTGTTCACTAGGGCGCCACCAGAGTTACCCTCATTGATGGCGGCATCGGTTTGAATGAATGCTTGGCGACCGTCGCTAATAGATGAACGTCCTGTTGCTGAAATAATGCCGAACGTTGTGGTTTGCCCAAGGTTGTATGGGTTACCGATGGCTAGGACCACATCACCCACTTGTGGCTTGTAATTAGAGTTCAGAGGAATAACAGGTAAATTTGAACCTTCGACACGCAGTACGGCAATGTCTGTGCGTTTATCCGTGCCAACTAGCTGAGCTGCCGCGGCTCTACCGTCTTGTAATGCGACAACAATTTGGTCTGCTTGAGCAACCACATGGTAGTTGGTAATGATGTAGCCTTTCTCACTGACAATAACACCTGAACCCAGACCTTGAGTCGAGAGTTTACTGCGATCATTTTCAACATATTTACGGCTGTAGATGTTTACTACGGCAGGTGCTGCTCTTCGCACCGCCTGATTAAATGTCAACTCAACGGACGCGATATTAACAGGTTGCGGATCTAGCGCGGCAGGAATTACGTTGTTGCGCAAAGATGGTACCGCCAGTAATACCACTGCGGCAGTAGCCAAGCCTAAAAAGACAGAACGTAATAAAAAGCTGAGCATATCCTCTCCATGCATGAGCGCCAAAATGGCATAGAAGATGAAGAATAGCATTACATTGAAAAATAACAAAAGGGCAGCACGGAATCGTGCTGCCCTTTTCATTAGCTATTGAGCGATAAGGAAAAGTATTCGAGGCTTATTACTCGATGCTATGCATCGAAAACCTTATTTCCTATTACTTTGAAAGTGACTAACGAATAACAAGATAAATAGTACGTTCGCCACGCTGAATATTCAGAGCCAATACGCCTTTGTGCTTATCCACGATTGCACGAAGCTCAGCAAGGTTTTTCACGCGCTGACGGTTTACACCGATAATGATGTCCCCTTGTTGTAATTGATATTGAGCAGCCGGAGAGTTATCTGCAACGCTCGATACTTTAACGCCTTGAATTGCATCACTTGGTGTCGTATTGCTTAATTCCGCACCCTTGAGCCCTTCGTGTAATGTTTCGGCTTTGGCTTTCATATTTGTAGATTCGCCAAGCGTTACATCAAAGGTTTTATTCTTACCATCTCGAACCACACCTAACGTGATTTCTTTTCCTGCGCCCAGCGTTGCCACTTTTGCGCGGAGCTCTGAGAAAGTATTAATCGCTTTGCCGTTTACCGATACAATTACATCACCGGCTTTCAATCCAGCTTTATCGGCTGCGCTGTCCGGTACGACTTGACCAATAAAGGCCCCTTTACTCGACTCGTAACCCAATGCATCAGCCAGCTCAGAGGTTACTTCACCGCCCTGTACACCCAACATGCCGCGTTTGACTTCACCAAACTCTAGAATTTGCTCGGTGAGGTTTTTCATCATGTTGGACGGAATCGCAAAGCCAATCCCCACGTTACCGCCGTTAGGGCCTAAAATCGCAGTATTAATACCGATCAGCTCACCATTAAGGTTGACCAATGCACCACCAGAGTTACCGCTGTTAATTGCGGCATCGGTTTGGATGAAGTTTTCGAAGTTTTCAACGTTTAAGCCACTACGGCCTAACGCTGAGACGATGCCCGACGTCACGGTTTGACCGAGTCCGAATGGGTTACCAATCGCAACCGTAAAGTCACCTACGCGAAGTTTGTCGGAATCTGCGACTTTAATTTGCGTTAAGTTTTTCGCTTTTTCTAATTTAAGCAACGCAACATCGGCCATCTCATCGCCGCCAACGAGCGTAGCGTCATACTCGCGACCATCATAGAGGCGAACTCGAATCTCATCCGCGCCCTTGATTACGTGGTAGTTAGTGACGATATGCCCTTTTTTCGCATCAATAATGACACCAGAACCTAAACCTCTGAACGGGCGCTCGCGCCTTTGCTCCATCGGAAAGTCCGGTCCAAAGAAGAATTGAAATTGTTCGGGAATACGGCTGGTTTGTACTTGTTTGCCTTCTACAGCAATACTCACAACAGCAGGGGTTACTTTCTCAAGCATGGGCGCCAAGCTAGGTAACTGTTGGCCATCCACATTTAAAGGTAATGCGGCGGTGGCTTGAACTGGCGCAATAATAGAGCCCAAACTCAGAGATAGAACGGTGAGCGCAAGCAGTGGTTTTTTCATCCAATAACTCCTCTTGAAACATGTCTGCCAAAAAGAAATATCCGAACGGTTAGTTCACTTTGTTAATAACTAATATAGGGCCTAGTTCGGATAATCAAAGGGGGAGGCAGTTCACATCCAAGTTAGAGCAAAGGTAAGAAGAAAAAGTTCAAAAAAGGGCCGATACAAATGTATCGGCCCTAGTAGGTAGAGGTAAGAGAAGGTTATGATGCTTTTGCGGTTACCGCTTCGGGAGCATTAATGATTTCTTTCTCTTGATCCTTTAAAAGACCCGTTGCGCCATTGGCGTAGTCTTTTGGCTGTTCGTTAAACTCTGGTTGATCTTCTGCAATAGCTTCAGAAGACATTGCCGTTTTCTTATCAAACGGGTTGTCTTGCTCTGGCAAGTTTGGCAAAAGCTCAGAAGAGGTCTTAGCCATATGTTGGTACAGCTTGGTGTAATCTTTACCTAGTGTATCCAACATTTCTGCGGTTTGTGCAAAATGATCGACGAGCTCTTGACGTTGTTGCTCTAGTTCAAACTTGGCCGCTTCAAGTTCTTTCTGCACAGACTTTTGTTTCTTGTATTCAGGGGTGGTTAGTCTACTAATGACTACGCCTACGATTGTACCGACCAGCAAACCCACAATGGCATAAATCCAAGGCATAACTGCTCCTTATAGTTGTTTTAACAAGTCTTTTACTACTTAGTTACACGCGGTGCTAGTCCATGTTACTATGGCTTGAACAGCCGATAAAGAAAAATAGCAGTATGTCTTCGGGGACTGATAACTACTTCTCTCTATTCTTAAAGTTGACCCCGAGGTAACCCTTTTCCCAGTACCTCTATACGACTTAATACGATGACACCACTACAACAATATCAAAAAGACATAGCAGAACACGGGTTTCAGCGTGATGAAGCTCAGTATCAAGCGGTCGTTGAATTAGATAAGCTTTACCATGCTATCGTTGAATTTCAGTCAGCTCCTGTGCCCCAGCTTTCCAAATGGCAAAAGCTCATGGGAAAAAAAATCGACATGCCTGAGCCCCCAAAAGGTCTTTACTTTTGGGGAGGAGTCGGACGCGGTAAAACGTACCTCATGGATGCGTTTTTTGATGCTTTACCAACCCAAAGAAAAATGCGCGTACACTTTCACCGCTTCATGTATCGAGTACATGATGAGTTGAAGCTGTTAGGTGATGTCGAAAATCCGCTAGCAAAAGTAGCGGATAAATTCAAAGAAGAAGCGGATGTGGTTTGCTTTGATGAATTTTTTGTCTCTGACATTACGGATGCGATGATCCTTGCAACGTTACTCCAAGAGATGTTCAAGCGGCAGATGATCCTAGTCGCGACTTCAAACATCGAACCGCAGAACTTATATCGTAATGGCTTACAAAGAGCGCGCTTTTTGCCTGCAATTGATATGATTTTGGCACGCTGTGACGTGTTGAATGTTGATAGTGGCGTTGATTATCGCTTAAGAACGCTTGAACAGGCCGAAATATACCATTATCCACTTGATGAACAGGCCAACATTAACCTCAACAAGTATTATCAGCAGCTGACGGGCGAACGTCAGATCGTCGCTCATCAAATCGAAGTTAATCACCGTCAGCTTGAGGTAATTGAAGCGAGTGATGGGGTTCTGCATGCGTCTTTTGCTCAGTTATGCCAAACCGCTCGCAGTCAAAATGACTACATTGAGCTGTCCCGAATTTATCACACGGTATTATTAGCGGACGTTCAACAGATGAATCGAAAAATAGATGACGCTGCGAGGCGTTTTATCGCACTGGTCGATGAGTTTTACGAGCGCAATGTGAAGTTGATTATTTCTGCTGAAGTGCCAATGGAAGACTTATATACTGAGGGGCAGCTCGAGTTTGAATTTAAGCGCTGTTTGTCTCGGCTCACTGAGATGCAAAGTCATGAGTACCTCGCGCGTGAGCATTTGGCCTAAATCTAGTGTGTTCTTAAAAAGTGAAGAAAAAATTAGTGATTTGGCGCAAAAAAAGGTAGATTTTTTCTTTCGCTCTTCTCTATAATCCTGCGACCCACCGTTACTGCAGACCGGATTATCGAAGTTATTTCGAAATTGAAGGTCGAGAGTACCAACGACTCGAAGGGGTGATGACTGGGCTCTTAGACAGTGTGGGAGCACCAGAACGGTGTTCCTTAAAGTTTAAATTTTAATTAACGGGTTATTATTAGCATGAAAACTTTCGTTGCTAAACCAGAAACTGTAAAACGCGACTGGTACGTTGTAGACGCTGAAGGTAAAACTCTTGGTCGTCTAGCAAGTGAAATTGCATCTCGCCTACGTGGCAAACATAAAGCTGAATACACTCCTCACGTTGACGCTGGTGACTACATCATCGTTATCAACGCTGAGAAAGTTGCTGTAACTGGTAACAAAGCTAAGAACAAAGTGTACTACCGTCACTCTGAGTTCCCAGGTGGTCTAAAATCTATCACTTTTGAAAAGTTGATCGATCGTAAACCTGAGATGGTTCTTGAGCTTGCAGTTAAAGGCATGCTTCCACGTGGTCCTCTAGGCCGTGCTATGTACCGTAAGCTTAAAGTTTACGCAGGCGCTGAGCACAACCATGTTGCTCAACAACCACAAGTACTAGACATCTAATTGGGGATTTCGAAAATGGCAGAGAATCAATACTACGGCACTGGCCGTCGCAAAAGCTCAGCTGCACGTGTTTTTATTAAACCAGGCAGCGGCAACATTGTAGTAAACAAGCGTAACCTTGACGAATACTTCGGTCGTCCAACAGCTCGCATGGTTGTACAACAACCTCTAGAACTTGTTGAACTAACTGAAAAGCTAGACCTTTACGTAACAGTTAAAGGCGGCGGTATTTCTGGTCAAGCTGGTGCTATCCGTCACGGTATCACTCGCGCGCTTATGGAATACGATGAGTCTCTACGTCCTGCTCTACGCGCAGCTGGCTACGTTACTCGTGACGCTCGTTGCGTTGAACGTAAGAAAGTTGGTCTACGTAAAGCACGTCGTCGTCCACAGTTCTCTAAGCGTTAATTTCCTCTTATTGGAAATTCTGCTTTTCAGGGTTACTCTGGAAACTGTGTACCAAAAGCTCGGCTCTATGCCGGGCTTTTTTTGTTTTTAAAGAAATAATACCTGCCTATCAATATCCATTTGTATTCACTTATAACTGGGCTCAGAGTAAGGCTTTTTCCTTACCATACGTTATAAGCTTATTTATCTGCTGTGGGTGCCTTTGTGTCTTAATATCCCTGCAACATGTTTTAAAATGCCTACTCGTCTTTTTTGCGTATGCGGCGTGCTACAAAAGTGAAAATACAAATAACGTAAGTTGAATGTGCACTAAGAAATATTTTGCTGTGTAATTAACTGAAAACTACCAAGATAAAAGGTTTGAATAGCTTTCAGCAGAACTTCCATGTTGTGCTTTCTTGTTACAAATCACATCAATTTTTTATAATTCTGCCGCTTTTGTGACGACGCGAGCGATTTGCCTCACAAATGTTACAAAAAGGTAGCTTTATCTTGTCAAAAAGTAGGGTTTTCTTTATCATTTCCCTCCAATAAATAGAACTAAATTCATTATTTGTTAGCCATGCTCTTATAAGCGGAATAATAACGATCCAAAGGGAGCAAATGGGAGAATGTTTGGATGAGCAACGCGCCTTTAAATAACGGTCGCAGGCGTTTTCTAACCGCTACAACGGCAGTTGTTGGTGGGTTAGGGGCAGTCGCCGTCGCCGTGCCTTTTATCAAATCATGGAATCCGAGTGCCAAAGCCAAAGCGGCAGGTGCACCGGTGGAAGTGGATATAAGTAAAATTGAACCAGGTCAACTGGTTCGTGTCGAGTGGCAGGGGAAACCTGTATGGATTGTTCGCCGCACTCAAAGCGTTCTAGATAACTTAAAAACGATCGGCGATAAGCTTCGTGATCCGCAATCTGAAATGGAACAGCAGCCTGAGTACGCTCAGAATGAGTTTCGTTCGATTAAGGAAGAGTTTTTTGTCGCTGTTGGTTTCTGTACTCACCTAGGTTGTTCACCAACCTATCTACCAGACTCTTTCTCAGAGCAGGTCCAGGGCGTAAGATCTGGCTTCTTCTGTCCTTGTCATGGTTCTAAGTTCGATATGGCTGGTCGAGTGTTCCAAGGGGTACCTGCTCCATTGAACCTTGTCGTTCCTAAGCACATGTATTTGAGCGACACCAAGCTCATTGTGGGTGTTGATGAGGGGGATGCATAATGCAAGCAATGTTAGACTGGGTTGAAAAGCGTATTCCTGCAATGAATGCTTATAAAAAGCATTTGTCTGAATACCCAATGCCTAAGAACTTCAACTTTTGGTACCTTTTCGGTTCTCTGGCGATGCTGGTTCTGGTTAACCAAATCCTAACGGGTATTTGGCTAACGATGAACTACGTTCCTTCTGGTGACGGTGCGTTTGCTTCTATCGAGTACATCATGCGTGATGTAGAGTACGGTTGGCTTCTACGTTACATGCACTCAACTGGCGCATCTGCGTTTTTCGTTGTTGTGTACTTGCACATGTTCCGTGGCCTGATCTACGGCTCATACCAAAAACCTCGTGAACTACTGTGGATCTTCGGTATGTTGATCTTCCTCGTTCTAATGGCTGAAGCATTCATGGGTTACCTACTGCCATGGGGTCAGATGTCATACTGGGGTGCGCAGGTAATCATTTCTTTGTTTGGTGCGATTCCTGTTATCGGTGATGATCTAACGCTTTGGATCCGTGGTGACTACATCATCTCTGGTGCAACGTTAAACCGTTTCTTCGCACTACACGTTATTGCACTGCCTATCGTTCTGCTTCTTCTTGTGGTTCTGCACGTATTGGCGTTGCACGAAGTCGGCTCAAACAACCCTGATGGTATCGAAACTAAGCTACCAAAAGGTTCAATGGGCGATGATTACAAGACACAGTTCAAGTTCCACGATTACTACACGAAGAAATACGACATTATCGACTCTATTCCTTTCCACCCATACGGTACGGTTAAGGACTTGGTTGGTGTGGCTGGTTTCTTGTTCTTCTTCTGTTACGTGCTGTTCTTTAACCCAGAAATGGGAGGATACTTCCTTGAACCGCCTAACTTTGAAGCGGCCAACCCACTGAAGACACCAGAGCACATTGCTCCGGTATGGTACTTCACGCCGTTTTACGCAATCTTACGTGCGGTTCCAGACAAACTATTAGGTGTTATCCTAATGGGTGCGTCAATTGCAGTGCTGTTTGTTCTACCTTGGTTGGATCGTTGTAAAGTTCGTTCATACCGTTACCGTAGCAAACTTCATCTGTTGAATATTGTACAGTTCACTATCGCCTTTATCGCTCTGGGTATTTTAGGTGCGTTACCTGCAACACCAACGTACACACTACTATCTCAGATCTTTAGCTTGTGTTACTTCATGTTCTTTGTGTTGCTGTTCTTCTACAGCAAAAATGAAGCAACCAAACCATTACCAGAGAGGGTGACATTCAAATGAAGAAGTGGATTGTAATTCTATTTGCGATGTTGCCATCACTAGCGATGGCAGCTGGGGCCAATGTTCCGCTGGATAAAGCGAATGTTGACCTAACGGATAAAGCTTCGCTACAAAACGGTGCGAAGTTGTTCATGAACTACTGTTTTGCTTGTCACTCAACGCAGTATCAGCGTTATGAGCGTGTAGCAACAGACTTGGAAATTCCAACAGACTTAATGAAAGAAAACCTGATTTTCAATCCTGAAGCGAAAATCGGTGATCTAATGGTCAACGCAATGCCACCGAAGCAAGCGGCAAACTGGTTTGGTGCTCCACCACCAGATCTTACGTTGGTTGCACGAGTTCGTGGTGCTGATTGGTTATACACTTACTTACGCTCTTTCTATGTTGATCCATCTCGTCCATTCGGCGTGAACAACATTGTCTTCCCGAGTGTTGGTATGCCACATGTGCTCGAAGAGCTACAAGGTATCCCGACGCCGATTTACGATACGAAAATCGTAGATGGCGAAGAAGTACAAGTTGTTGTTGGTACTGAAACAGACGGTACGGGTGAGCTGAGCGAAGGCGAATACGACAAAGCGGTTGGTGACCTAGTGAACTTCTTGGTTTATTCAGGTGACCCAGTGCAGCTTGAGCGTCATGCTTTAGGTTGGTGGGTAATGGGCTTCTTAGTGCTTCTAACCATCGTTGTCGTGATGCTCAAGAAAGAGTATTGGCGCGATGTGCATTAATTGTGCTAAAATACCGTGCTAATTCCCAATTTTAATTGATGTACAATGGAGGCTTAGCCTCCATTGTTTTTATTTGTAAGTGTACTGGAGGGCTCCATGGCTGTAGCTGCCAATAAACGTTCTGTGATGACTCTTTTCTCAAGTGCATCAGATTTGTATAGCCATCAGGTTCGCATTGTACTAGCTGAAAAAGGCGTAAGTGTTGAAGTTGAGCTTGTTGACGAAGCAAACCTTCCTGCTGAGCTTGTTGAGCTAAACCCATATAAATCAGTGCCAACTCTTGTTGACCGTGAGCTAGCTCTTTACGATTCAAAAATCATCATGGAGTACTTGGACGAGCGTTTCCCTCATCCACCTCTAATGCCGGTTTACCCTGTTGCTCGCGGCAACAGCCGCTTGATGATGTACCGTATCGAACGCAACTGGTATTCACTCGCTGAAAAAGTGATGAAAGGTAATGCGGAAGAATCAGAAAAAGCACGCACAAAGCTGCGTAATGATCTTCTGACGTTAGCGCCAATTTTTGCTGAATATGAGTACTTCATGAGCGAAGAATTCAGCTTGATCGACTGTTACCTAGCTCCATTATTGTGGCGTCTGCCTCAACTTGGTATCGATCTGGTTGGCCCTGGTTCAAAAGAAATCAAGGTGTACATGAACCGCGTATTTGAACGTGATTCGTTCCTTGCTTCTTTAACTGAAGCTGAACGTGAAATGCGCCTAGTTCGCTAAGCGATTTTAAACACGTTATGGATATTGCAAAAATGACTGCTCGCCGCCCGTATATGCTTCGCGCATTTTACGATTGGCTAGTAGACAATGACTTGACTCCTCACTTAGTGGTGGATGCAACGATGCCGGGCGTACGTGTACCGGTTGAGTTTATTCAAGATGGTCAAATTATTTTGAATATTGCACCACGTGCTGTGGGTAATCTTGAGTTAGGTAATGATGCTATTACCTTCCATGCTCGCTTTAGCGGTCGTCCACACTCAGTAATTGTGCCTGTGTATGCTGTCCAAGCTATTTATGCGCGTGAGAATGGTGCTGGTACTATGTTTGAACCAGAAGAAGCGTACACTCACATCGAAGAAGAAGAAGCGATGACCGAGGAAGAATCATCCCCATCGTTTACTACGGTTAGCGATGAGCCTTCTGAGTTTGCCTCTGATTCGGATGCCGAAGAGGACGATGCTCCTCGACCAAAAGGCAAACCAAGCTTAAGAGTGATTAAATAATAAAAAAGCAGCGTAACGCTGCTTTTTTTCTTTTTAGTGTCTTGACGTGTTTTCAAGTGATGTTTCGCAATTACTCAATCGTAAATGCTTCGACGTTGGCTTCATTTTCCGCGTTTGTCTCACTTTTTATTGTTTGTACACCGTCACTCGGTAAGTCCACTTCAACAGGTTCCATTTCGCCATATTGGAACCCTTTAATGACTTGTTTTACGCCAGAGATATTACGCGCGATTTCTGTCGCTCGCTCGCCTTGCTCTGGTGTGACATAACCAAACAGAAAAACGTCGCCGTCTTCGGTGATCACTTTAACCTTAACGCCATTGAGTTCAGAGTCGGTAAGCAAGGCTGATTTTACTTTGGTTGTGATCCAGCTGTCGTTGCTAATTTGAGTGACAGTGAGTGGCTCTTTTTGTTTGATTTGATTGTGTATGACTTTCACACCACTAACTTCTCGAGCTCTTCGCTCTAAAGCATGGATAAGGTCTTGCGTTGGAGCCTGACCCATAAGAACAACCGTACCGTTATAGGAGCTGGCAACAACACGAACCTCACCTTTAAACGGTGCCTTGTTACCGATCGCCGCAACTTCGAATTCGATGTTGTTGTCCTGCCAAATTTGTTTTGTACTGCGTGTGTCCGTGACAATATTTGCTGTGGTTGCAGCGCCAGCGATAAACAAGCCAGCGCAACCACTTAAACTCAATGCTGTTAATAAGATAACGAAGCTACGTATCATAATTCTGACCCTCAGTCTTGGTTACTCTTCATGAGCAGGGAAAAGCACCTGGTCAATAAGATCACAAAGACAATGGAGTGTCACCATATGTACTTCGTGAATACGTGCAGTGCGGTGTGATGGAATGCGAATTTCGACGTCGTTCTCACCAAGCAGTCCTGCCATCTCACCGCCATCTTTGCCTGTTAGCGCGATAATCGTCATGTCTCGAGTTACGGCCGCTTCCATCGCTTTGATAATATTTTTGCTGTTACCGCTAGTCGACATGGCAAGCAGAATGTCGCCTGGCTGGCCAAACGCTCGTACCTGTTTTGAGAAAATTTCCTGGTAGTGGTAGTCGTTTGCAACAGCGGTCAGGGTTGTATTATCGGCTGTTAAGGCCATTGCAGGTAGGCTAGGGCGCTCAGTTTCAAAACGGTTTAAAAGACAAGAAACAAATTGTTGAGCGTTTGAAGCACTGCCGCCATTACCACAACATAAAATTTTGTTGCCATTGAGCAAGCTTGAGACCATCGCTTGGGCCGCGTGAGTAATGGCATCGGGCAGCGCCTCTGCTGCTGCGATTTGAATTTGAATACTTTCTGTAAAGCTGTCTTTAATGCTGTCTAGCATCGCTTATCCTTCAGAGATTGCGTTTTCTATCCAGTTGATATCTCGCCCATTGTCATGAATAGCGATGACATCAAACCGATAATCGATATTGTGTTTTAAGCGCTTTTGTTGGCTAAGCCAAACTTGTGCAGTTTTGATTAGCTTGCGCATTTTTGCGTGCGTTACCATTTCTGCTGCTGAGCCAAAGTGATCATTCTTACGATATTTGACTTCAACAAACACGATAGTTTCACCTTGTTGGAAGATTAAATCAATCTCACCGACCTTGGTCAGGAAATTTTGTTCAATAAAGCGCAAGCCCTGGCGTTGCAAATAGTGCTTCGCCAGAGCTTCATATTGATTTCCGATTTGGCGCTTACTAAAGAGCCCCACGCTCAGCCCAGCTCAATTCACGCTGTACAACACAGTTGTTGTCGATACTTAAAATACCGGTTTGGCCACCGACTGAGTAACCAGGAACGACCTTCATTTGTGGAAGTTCACCGATCAATTTATATGCATCCATACCGAGTGCTTTCAAACGTTTTTCCATGTTAGATTGCTCTGACCAAAGCTCGTTCATTTCAGCGGTCACGCTAGGATCTGGGTCAATCAGCAATGGAATGTCGCTGTAGATGATGCCTGTTAGATCTTCGTATGTCGCGCCGCCACTGTTGCTACGCGAACTAGAGAAGATTTGTGGTGCTTTCGCATCAGGGTTAATCGCTACTTCGATAAACGGCTTGATCAAAGTCAGCTCAGTGCTTCTAGCTACGATATAAACCGCATCAACATCACGACGGCTACGTGGCTGTGTTTCAAGCTTAATTCGCATTAATGATTGCATCTGGGCGATACGCTGCTTGCTCTCTTGCAGGCCAAATACTTCATTGATGTCTTTTTGAAGTTGGCGCTTGTCACCAAAGTAACTTGCTGCGACTTTGTTAGAGCTGTACTTTCGCCATTCTTTGTTGAAAGCCTCAGTTACACGCTCTCCAAAGCTGCCTTTTGGTGCAAGAATAAGAGGGAAGTTGTAGCCTTCGCTGAACAAGTGTTTTGCAGCTTGTGCGGCTTCTTGTTCCGGTGATAATGCCAAGTAGCAAATATTGCTATCTGGTTGCACATCCTCGGGGATATTTAGCGCAAGGGCTGGAATGGTAGGGCCATTTGCTGAGCCATCCATGGTTGTGTGCAACAACTCCACGTTCTCTTTTTCTAGAGGGCCAACAACAAAATCGATGTTTTCATTGATCAAGCGTTGTTTAATTTGGTCAGCGTTATACGCATTGGTGTCAATCACCGTAAGTGTTGCACTAGGATCTCGATTACGATCATTCATCATCGCAAATACAAAACCATCACGAATTAATTGCGCTTGTGGCGAGAACTTACCCGTCAGCGGCAGCAATAAAGCAGTATTGTTTGGCTTCACGATATCAAGAGAGAGAATGTTTTGAATCTCTTCTGGTGTATAGATAGCAGCTGGGTGCGAAGGGTTTTCGCTTAACCAGCGCTCTAGCGTATTTTTAAGTTGGGACAGGTTGCCCGACAGCGTTTTTGCATAAACAGCCAGCTGAAGCCAGCCGTCTAGAACATCCTCATTCGGCTCTGTTTCTAATGAGGTGAGTTCATATTCTGAGTAGCTGCCAAAGTTCATCCAAATACGGCTAGAGATTTCCCTCTGCTCTGCTGACGAGGCGTATTGACCAAATGCAACCAGCTGGCGGTTTGCTTCAAACGCTTGGTTGAGGCCTTGATAAGCGTCGGCACGCATCAAGTAATAGTCTTTCCATTGCTCGTTTGGCAATTTCCACCAAGGTTTAAAGTTTAACAATTGCAGCAACTGCGAGTAATTACCTTGCTTTTGCTGTATGGTCGCACGCGCCAGTTGCCACTCCGCTTGCTGAACTTCGGTCAACTGTTGTCGAGCCAGACGTTTGATCAACAGTTCTGCTTGATCAAACTGGTTCGCTTGAATAGCGGCTTTGGTTGCCATGATCAACCAGTCATTTTGTAAACTGCCTTCCGTGCTATCAGCTTGGATCATATAGTTCTGAACAGACTGAGTAGGCTCAAGTGTTACATCAACGCCATCAGGCTGTCTTGGACCTGAAGAACAGGCGGCGAGCGTAATTGCTAGTGCAACAGGAGTAAGTATGCGTGGTACACTGAGTCTCTTATGGTTAATCATTGCCGTGAGTTCTCTATAATTTTGTACAAAATTGTCTCTATATTAATCGTTGAAGTGATGGTAAACAAATGACAGATAAAAATAAGTTGCCGAATGAGGGGCCAACTCTCTATATCGTACCGACTCCAATCGGAAATTTAGCGGATATCACCCAACGTGCTATCGAAATTCTGTCGACGGTGGACATCATTGCTGCTGAGGATACTCGACATACGGGTAAATTACTGTCTCACTTCAATATTCAAACCAAAACTTTTGCTCTGCATGATCACAATGAACAGCAAAAAGCACAGGTTTTGGTAGAAAAGCTGCTTTCCGGTCAGTCTATCGCGTTAGTTTCTGACGCTGGTACGCCACTTATCAGCGACCCAGGATACCATTTGGTGACAAAATGTCGTCAAGCGGGCGTTAGAGTTGTGCCGCTTCCTGGTGCTTGCGCGGTCATTACGGCGTTAAGTGCATCAGGCTTGCCATCCGATCGCTTTAGCTTCGAAGGCTTTTTACCACCGAAAAGCAAAGGCCGTAAGGATAAATTCCTAGAGATTGCTTCGGTAGAGCGTACGTGTATTTTTTACGAGTCACCGCACCGTATTTTGGACTCTCTACAAGACATGTTAGACGTTCTTGGCCCAGATAGAGAAGTCGTGTTGGCGAGAGAACTAACGAAAACCTTTGAAACCATTCAAGGCATGCCATTAGGTGAGTTAATTGAGTGGGTGAAAAGTGACGATAACCAACAGCGTGGTGAAATGGTGTTGCTGGTGCATGGCCATCGCGAAACCGCGGACGATTCACTGCCAGATGATGCTTTGCGTACATTAGGGATTTTAACCAAAGAGCTGCCTTTGAAAAAAGCAGCGGCTTTGGTAGCAGAAATTCATAACTTGAAGAAGAATGCGTTGTATAAGTGGGGCTTAGAAAACTTAGACTAAGCACGGCTAACGAGACACATGGTAAAGCGGGTCGATGTGAAAATATCGGCCTTTTTTAGGCTCAATGTTTGATGGTTAGGTTAAAAAAACACCACTCAATGCATTCATTTCATCATATCTGTGATCTCACTAGACTCTGAGTAGATAACTCTATACAATCCGCCCTCGGAGTTGACTGGGTAGTCGCTGCTTTACTGATGTCCTTCGGGAGACTGACGTTGAAGTCCTTTGGGAGACTGACGTTGACGTCCTTCGGGAGACTGGTAAAGGGGAGGAAAGTCCGGGCTCCATAGAGCAGGGTGCCAGGTAACGCCTGGGGGGCGCAAGCCTACGACAAGTGCAGCAGAGAGAAGACCGCCGATGGCCCTAGGGCACAGGTAAGGGTGAAAGGGTGCGGTAAGAGCGCACCGGACGACTAGCAATAGTTCGTTGCAGGGTAAACTCCACCCGGAGCAAGACCAAATAGGCCTCCACATTGCGTTGCTCGCGTAAGGAGGCGGGTAGGTTGCTTGAGCCAGTGAGCGATTGCTGGCCTAGACGAATGGCTACCGCCGCGCAAGCGGAACAGAACCCGGCTTATGTGTCGACTCCAACTATTCGAGACCCATCACTACTTTTTGTAGTGATGGGTTTTTTTGCATTTTATTGACGCAAACCCTGTCATTACCAATAAACTTGGCGTTAAATCACGTCTGACTTTAGACTTGAGGTGGCGATGATGTGGGAAATCAGTACACTATGGTAGGTTGATCTTTTGCTATAAATATTCAGCATGAGAGAGCAACGTATCTTAAAATCGCTTCAAGATCATTCAACGAGAAAGCTATGACCGAAACCTTCCAACATATTTCCGTGTTATTAAATGAATCCATTGATGGCTTAGCTATCAAACCAGACGGTATCTATATCGATGGAACATTTGGCCGTGGCGGTCACAGCCGGACCATTCTATCTAAACTCGGCGAAAACGGTCGACTGTACAGTATCGATCGTGACCCTCAAGCGATAGCTGAAGCAGGCAAAATCAATGATCCTCGCTTCACCATCATTCATGGTCCATTTTCTGGTATTGCTGAGTATGCTGAAGAGTATGACTTGGTTGGCAAAGTTGATGGCGTTCTACTGGATTTAGGTGTTTCTTCTCCGCAGTTAGACGACGCAGAGCGTGGCTTTAGCTTTATGAAAGACGGCCCGCTAGATATGCGTATGGACCCAACATCAGGTATTCCCGTATCTCAATGGCTAATGGAAGCTGACTTAGATGATATTACTTGGGTGATTCGTGAGTTTGGTGAAGACAAACACGCGCGCCGTATTGCCAAAGCGATTGTTGCCTACCGTGAAGACGAAGAAAATGAACCACTGGTACGTACTGGCCAGCTCGCGAAGCTGATCTCAGATGCTGCACCCAAAAGCTTTAAAGAGAAAAAACAACCCTGCGACTCGTGCGTTCCAGGCATTTCGTATTTACATCAACAGTGAGTTAGAAGAAATTGATACGGCACTAAAAGGCGCGGCAAGTATTCTGGCTCCTGAAGGTCGTTTATCTGTCATCAGTTTCCACTCTCTGGAAGACCGTATGGTCAAACGTTTTATCCGTAAAGAGAGCAAAGGACCTGAAGTGCCACACGGCATTCCAATGACTGAAGAGCAAATTCGTGCTCTTGGTAGTGCGAATATGAAAGCGGTGAGCAAAGCGATTAAGCCAAGCAAACAAGAAATTGAAATGAACCCTCGTTCGCGCAGCTCTGTGCTAAGAATTGCAGAAAAGCTTTAATTATTATGACGAAACCCACTCCTAACCTTGCTAAGTTGATTGCAACGGATCTTATCACCGTTGGTCGCTGGCCATTACTGTTGTTGCTATTGATCGTGGCATCGGCAATGGGAGTGGTATTTGCTACCCACCATGCGCGTCAAGCGATCACCGAAAAAGATCACACTTTGGTTGAACGAGAGCGTTTAGATAGCGAATGGCGCAACCTGATGTTGGAAGAAACGGCCCTCGCGGAACACAGTCGTGTTCAAGACCTTGCCAAAAAAGAACTTGAAATGAAACGACCTGATGGCGATAAAGAAGTGGTTGTCACGCTCAAATGATTAGAAAGAAAACCAACACGAAACCAAGCAACAAGAGTAAACCTGTCGCGAAAGAAAAAAACGCTTCGGGGGATACGAAAACCGAGAAAAAAGCAGTGAAAGTGGCGGTTGAAGAATCCTTTCTGATTCGTTGGCGCTTCCATCTATTACTGTTTTTTGTCTTTTGTGCATTTGCACTTTTGGTGGCGCGCGTAGCCTATATTCAAATCATTGAACCGGATAACCTGATTAAACAAGGTGACCTACGCTCGGTTCGTGTGAAATCCATTCCTTCTGCACGCGGTATTATTTCGGACCGAAATGGTGAGCCGCTCGCTGTCAGTGTGCCTGTTGAGGCCGTTTGGGCGGATCCCGCGACGATATTTAAAGAAAATGCCTTAAGCCAGACCAAGAGTTGGTATGCATTAGCGGATGTTCTTGGTGTTGACCGACAAGGGTTGATAGACAAGATCAAGCACAATGAAAAGCGCCGCTTTATTTACTTGCAGCGCCAAGTGAGTCCAGCCATGGCGAACTATATTCGTGAGCTAAAGCTGCCTGGTGTGGGTCTTAAGTCAGAATCTCGTCGTTACTATCCTGCCGGTGAGGTTAGTGCTCACTTAGTTGGGGTGACGGGGATTGATGGGCATGGTCTAGAGGGTGTTGAGCGTAGCTACGATGAGTGGCTTACTGGCGCCGCAGGTAAGAAAACCATTCGTAAAGACCGTTATGGTCGCGTCGTAGAAAACATTGCGTGGCAAGACAAGCAAGAAGGTAAGTCACTCCAGTTGACAATCGACCAGCGCCTACAGGCGATTGCTTATCGTGCTATTAAACAAGCTGTTGCGGACCATCGCGCCACGTCAGGCTCCGTTGTTATGTTGGACGTGAAAACCGGCGCCGTATTGGCCATGGTGAATGCGCCTTCCTACAACCCTAACAATCGTAGCGACTGGCAAAGCTATAAAATGCGTAACCGAGTGATCACGGACTCGATGGAGCCAGGCTCCACCATTAAGCCTTTCGTTATTTTAGCCGCCTTAGAAAATGGGGTAGCCGATAAAGATACCATCGTAGATACCGGTAATGGTGTACTTCGTTTAGGTGGTAGCCGAGTAAGAGATGTATCCCGCGTGGGTAAAGCGAGCTTGACCACGATCCTCAAAAAATCGAGTAACATCGGTGTGACGAAGCTGGCAATGCAAATGCCAGTAGAGGCGCTGCTCGGTCTGTACAGCTCTGTGGGCTTTGGTGAGCTTTCTGGTCTGAACCTCGTTGGGGAAGTGACTGGTATCTTCCCGACACGAACACGATGGTCTCCTATTGAACGTGCCACGATTGCGTTTGGTTATGGTCTATCGATAACGCCAATCCAGTTAGCGCATGCCTATGCGACGCTTGGAAATCTCGGCAAATACGAGCCAATCCATATTATCGAAAGCAATGATCATGACATGTCGCGCCAAGTAGTGAGTGCAAAGTACGCACGCCAGGTCTTGGACATGCTGGAAACCGTAACCCAAAAAGGAGGCTCGGCTCGTCGAGCGGCAGTTCCTGGTTATCGAGTGGGAGCCAAAACAGGTACCTCACGTAAAGCGTCTGCAGGTGGATACAGCGATGAGTACATTACTTATACGGCAGGGCTTGCTCCGGTTAGCGATCCGCGAATTGCATTGGTTGTGATCGTAAACGAGCCTCAAGGTGATGATTACTATGGTGGTTCGGTAGCGTCTCCTGTCTTCTCTGAAATCATGAAAGGCGCGCTACAAATACTCAATGTTGCACCAGACGAAAACAAATTCCAGCAGTAAGCCGAGTGGCTTACTGAGCAAACAAAATTAAGAAAACCTGAGCCAAAGCTCGGAGAACAAATATGACTAAAGCCATCAGTATGGACGTGCTGCTTTCCCCTTGGGTGCATTGCCCTAGCTTATCGTCCGTTCTTGTTTCTGAATTGGAGCTCGACAGCCGAAGAGTTCAGCCTGGAACCACGTTTGTTGCGGTGATTGGCCATGTTGTGGATGGGCGTAACTTCATTGCTTCTGCCATTGAGCAAGGCGCCAATGCGGTTCTAGCGCAAGCCTGTGATGTAAAAGCACACAGCACGATGGAAATCATCGATGATGTTCCCGTTATTTACCTCGATGCGTTGGATCAACGTTTATCTGCAATCGCTGGAAAGCTCTATGCTTACCCAGATATGGATTTGATTGGTGTCACCGGCACCAACGGCAAAACCACCATAACCCAACTAATTGCACAATGGCTAGAGCTACTTGGCCACAAAGCGGCAGTGATGGGCACGACAGGAAATGGTTTTCTCGATAATTTACAGCAAGCCGCGAATACAACAGGGAATGCTGTAGAAATTCAGAAAACGCTGTCCTCTCTCGCAAATCAACAAGCCACATACACCGCGCTAGAAGTCTCTTCTCATGGCTTAACGCAAGGCCGTGTCAAGGCGTTGTCGTTTGCGGCGGGTGTGTTTACTAATCTAAGTCGTGATCACCTAGATTATCATGGCACGATGGAAGAGTACGCCAATGCAAAGCTGGAGTTGTATACGCAACATCAATGTGAACGTGCCATTATTAATGTCGATGATGAGGTCGGTCATACATGGGCGACGCAGTTAAGCAATGCGATTGCGGTGTCACTCAAACCGAACACTGAGTTTGAAAGCGCAATGTGGGCGACAGATGTCCGTTACGCGGAGTCGGGGATTACTATCCAATTTGATGGTAAATTTGGCTCAGGTCAATTGCACGCGCCACTGATTGGTGAGTTTAACGCAACCAACATAATGCTCGCTTTTGCGACCTTATTAAGCTTGGGTAAGGATAAACAAGCGTTACTCGAAACCGCAGGCCAGTTACAACCTGTACTCGGCCGAATGGAGTTATTCCAGACAGCGGACCGTGCCAAAGTCGTGGTCGATTATGCCCATACTCCTGATGCACTAGAAAAAGCACTGCAAGCTTTACGAGTTCACTGTGAGGGGCGGCTGTGGGCTATTTTTGGTTGCGGAGGCGATCGCGATGCAGGTAAGCGCCCAATGATGGCGGAAATTGCAGAGCGTCTAGGCGACAGAGTGGTGTTGACTGACGATAACCCACGCAGCGAAGAGCCGGCTCAGATTGTAAAAGACATGTTAGCTGGGCTGTCAAAACCTGCCGAAGCGATTGTGCAGCATGATCGTTTCAAAGCGCTGTCTTATGCGGTTGAGAATGCTTCGCCAAAAGACATCATCTTGTTAGCGGGTAAGGGCCACGAAGATTATCAAATTCGGAATGGCGAAACGATTCATTACTCCGACCGTGAGTCTGCTATGCAGCTTTTAGGATTGTCCTTATGATCAAAGTAACGTTATCTCAAATTGCCAACATCACTCGCGGTGAGCTATTCGGCGATGATCTACTTATCGACGCGGTTTCTACTGATACACGAGCGATTGACAACGGTGCTTTATTTGTTGCGCTGGTGGGTGAGCGCTTTGATGCGCACAACTTTTGCCAGCAAGCGGTGGATGCAGGCGCTGGTGCTTTACTCGTACAAAAACGTTTAGATGTGAATGTGCCACAAGTCGTGGTGTCGGACACCAAAATGGCACTGGGTGAGTTAGCCTCTTGGGTGCATCAAACTTGCCAAACACCTACCGTTGCCATCACAGGCAGTTGTGGTAAAACGACCGTCAAAGAAATGGTCGCGAGCATTCTGCAATTGAAAGGCAAAGTGCTGTTTACTGCAGGTAACTTCAATAATGATATTGGTGTTCCGTTGACGTTATTGCGCTCACAGCAGGATGACGACTATGCCGTGATTGAGCTTGGTGCTAATCATATCGGTGAAATTGCTTACACAACGCAGTTAGTAAAACCAGATATCGCGTTAGTGAATAATGTAGCCGCCGCGCACCTTGAAGGCTTTGGTTCTATTGATGGCGTGAAACAAGCCAAAGGTGAAATTTACCAAGGTCTTGCTGCAGATAGTATTGCGATTGTCAATTTAGACAGCAATGGCGAAACAAAGTGGGAAAGCGTGCTGGCGGATAAGGAAGTTATCACCTTCTCACAAAGTAATTCTACGGCTGATTACTATGCATCAAATATCGTGATGAATGCCGCGGGAGAGGCCAGCTTTAACCTACATATCGCAGCAAGCTCACAAGAAATTGAACTGTCTCTGGGTATTATAGGTCAACACAACGTGGCGAATGCAATCGCAGCTTCTATTATTGCGTTACAAATGGGCGCCACATTAGAAGAGGTTCGCGCTGGCCTTAAACATTTAAACAAAGTGAAAGGTCGCGTCGAGGTTGAAGCGCTGAGCGAAAAAATCAAATTGATTGATGACAGCTACAACGCAAGCGTGCCAGCCATGAAAGCGGCGGTTGACTTATTAGCTGCTTTCCCAGGTCAGCGCTGGCTGATTTTAGGTAATATGGCGGAATTGGGCGAGGAAAGTCTTGCACTTCATCGTCAAGTCGGGGAACATGCTGCCCCACAAAAATTTGAACATGTTCTCACATATGGTGCAGACGCCAAGGTGATCAGTGAGCTTTGCCAAGGCATTCATTTTGAGACGCACCAAGAGATGATTGAATACATCAAGCAGCATCTAGACCAAGCCGTTCCTGAAAACCATACGATTTTGGTGAAAGGAGCGAACGGTGCACGTATGTTTGAAGTCGCTGCTGCTTTGAAGGAGTATTATTAATGATTATTTGGCTTGCCGAGCTGCTACAGCCATACCTGTCTTTTTTCCGATTGTTTGAATACTTGTCTTTTCGAGCAATTCTAAGCGTATTAACCGCTCTGGGTCTGTCATTATGGATGGGACCAATCATGATCAAGCGTTTGCAAATGCTGCAAATTGGTCAGGTAGTACGTAACGAAGGTCCTGAATCTCACTTTAGTAAGCGTGGTACTCCAACGATGGGCGGTATCATGATCTTAGCGGCCATCTCAATCACAATCTTGCTTTGGACTGACTTATCCAACCCATATGTATGGGCGGTCTTGACGGTTTTGCTTGGCTACGGTGCAGTCGGATTTGTTGATGATTATCGTAAAGTGGTGCGCAAAAATACCGATGGTTTGATCGCGCGTTGGAAGTACTTTTGGCAATCGTTGATCGCGTTTGTCGTGGCTTTTGCATTGTACGCTTACGGTAAAGACACTGCAGCCACTCAGCTCGTGGTGCCATTCTTTAAAGACATCATGCCGCAACTTGGTTTGATGTACATTATCCTGACTTACTTTGTGATTGTCGGTACGAGTAACGCGGTTAACCTGACCGATGGTCTAGACGGTTTGGCAATCATGCCAACGGTTCTTGTTGCTGCAGGCTTCGCGGTTATTGCATGGGCGACGGGTAACGTTAACTTCTCTGAATACCTTCATATTCCATACCTACCACATGCTTCTGAGTTGGTTGTCGTATGTACAGCAATCGTGGGTGCGGGCCTTGGTTTCTTGTGGTTTAACACGTATCCAGCACAAGTGTTCATGGGTGATGTCGGCTCACTAGCGCTTGGCGGCGCATTAGGCACTATTGCTGTTCTCGTTCGTCAAGAGTTGGTGTTGGTGATCATGGGCGGTGTGTTTGTGATGGAAACGCTGTCGGTAATTCTACAGGTGGGTTCATACAAACTGCGTGGTCAGCGGATCTTCCGTATGGCACCGATTCACCACCACTACGAATTGAAAGGTTGGCCAGAACCTCGCGTAATCGTGCGCTTCTGGATTATTTCTATGGTTCTTGTTCTGATTGGTCTTGCGACATTGAAAGTGCGTTAATCGCACTTTCCAAGAACAAGATTTACAGTGTGATCAAATATGGAACGTTGGCAAAACATACATAGTGTTGTCGTCGTAGGGCTCGGTATTACCGGGCTCTCTGTCGTTAAACACCTAAGAAAAAATCAGCCACAGCTTGTGGTCAAAGTCATTGATACTCGCGTAAACCCTCCGGGTGCAGAGCGTTTGCCGGAAGATGTTCAACTGCATAGTGGTGGTTGGAATACAGACTGGCTTTCTGACGCTGATCTTATCGTGACCAACCCTGGTATTGCGCTAGCGACACCAGAGATCCAAGCCGTATTAGCAAAGGGCACGACAGTAGTTGGTGATATTGAGTTATTCGCCTGGGCGGTGCAGAAACCAGTGATTGCGATTACGGGCTCAAACGGTAAGAGCACAGTCACCGACCTCACAGGTGTGATGGTTAAGGCTGCAGGTTTGGATGTGGGCGTTGGTGGTAACATTGGTGTTCCTGCACTGGATTTGTTAGAACAAGACGCAGACCTGTATGTGCTTGAACTTTCGAGCTTCCAGTTAGAAACGACGTCAAGCTTAAAGCTCAAAGCCGCTGCGTTTCTGAATCTTTCTGAAGATCATATGGACCGTTATCAAGGCATGTCTGACTATCGACAAGCTAAGTTGCGTATTTTTGACCACGCTGCTCTTGCGGTAGTGAACCGTGATGATCAAGAAACCTTCCCAGATGCAGAGATGCCATTGGTGACATTTGGCAGCGACAATCAGGACTTTGGTCTCGAGGTGGATGGCAACCGTACTTGGCTGCTCGATCACGGTCAACGAGTCGTCGCAAGTGATGAGCTTAAGTTGGTTGGTAAACACAACTTATCCAATGCATTGGTCGTTTTAGCGCTCTTAAAGGCTGCGGGCGTTGATTATCACAACGCATTGAATGCACTTAAAAATTACACGGGACTGACACACCGATGCCAGGTGGTTGCGGATAATCAAGGCGTAAAATGGGTGAATGACTCTAAAGCAACTAATATTGCGAGCACTATGGCTGCGCTATCTGGTTTGGAATCGACAGGCAAGCTCTACTTGCTCGTTGGTGGTGTTGGTAAAGGTGCTGACTTCTCGCCATTAAAACCGATCTTCGCGACGCTTAACTTGCAACTGTGCTGCTTTGGCGCTGATGGCGATGACTTTATGCCACTGCATGAATCTGCAATACGTTTCGACACCATGGAAGATGTGATTCAACAAGTATCTTCGCAGTTAAAACCAGGTGATATGGTGATGCTGTCTCCAGCATGTGCTAGCTTTGATCAATTCGACAACTTTATGGCAAGGGGCGATGTCTTCGCTGCTCTTGCTCAGAAATATGCATAATTAAAGGTTACACACTTCGTGGGTTTAGGTAACGTTAAACGCAGTATTGGCAATTGGCTCAAGCATCCAGCCCCAGAGGCGATGTTTGATCGTCAGCTAGTGTGGATTGCACTGGGTTTGATGTTGACGGGGTTGGTGATGGTAACCTCTGCATCATTTCCGATCAGCTCACGATTAACCGAACAGCCGTTTCACTTTATGTTTCGTCACGCGACGTTTCTTGTGCTGGCGTTAGGGACCTCCGCTGTTATTTTGCAAGTACCTTTGCAAGAGTGGTTTAAGAAAAGCCACTACTTACTTTGGGCTTCTTTCGCACTGTTAATCATCGTGCTCTTGGCGGGTAAGTCGGTCAATGGTGCGTCTCGTTGGATACCTCTTGGGCTGTTTAACCTTCAGCCAGCAGAGGTCGCGAAGCTATCGCTGTTTATCTTCATGTCTGGTTACTTAGTCCGAAAGCAAGACGAAGTACGACAAACCTTCTTTGGTGGCTTTATGAAGCCAATCATGGTGTTTGCCTTCTTCGCAGTATTACTGCTTGGTCAGCCAGACTTGGGTACGGTCGTCGTGATGCTAGTAACACTGTTTGGCATGCTGTTTATCGCAGGCGCAAAACTGACTCAGTTTCTCGCGTTGATGGTGGCAGGTATCGGCGCTGTGGTAGGTTTGATTTTAGTCGAACCATACCGTATGCGACGAGTAACCTCCTTCCTTGACCCGTGGGAAGACCCATTTGGTAGTGGCTATCAGTTGACTCAGTCTTTGATGGCGTTTGGTCGTGGTGAATGGTTTGGGCAGGGTCTCGGTAACTCAATTCAAAAACTGGAATATCTACCAGAAGCGCATACCGACTTTGTGTTTGCCGTACTTGCTGAAGAGCTCGGTTTTGTAGGCGTTGTGTTGGTCTTAATGTTGATTTTTAGCTTAGTGCTAAAAGCGGTTTACATAGGCAAGCGTGCGTTTGAAGAAGGCGAAATGTTCGGCGGTTATCTGGCTTTCGGTATCGGTATTTGGTTTGCGTTCCAGACGTTGGTTAACGTTGGTGCTGCAGCCGGTATCGTACCAACCAAAGGTTTAACACTCCCGCTAATCAGTTATGGTGGTTCCAGTCTGATTATTATGTCCGTCGCAGTGTCCATATTGCTGCGTATCGATTACGAATGCCGCTTGAAACGCGAGCAACAACAATCAGAACAACAAACTAATGAAACAAAATAAACGTTTGATGGTGATGGCTGGTGGTACTGGCGGTCACGTATTCCCAGGGTTAGCTGTAGCAAAACAGCTGCAAGAGCAAGGTTGGGAGATCCGTTGGTTAGGCACGGCGGATCGAATGGAAGCGGATTTGGTGCCAAAACATGGCATTGAAATCGATTTTATCAAAGTGAAAGGGTTACGAGGTCAAGGCGTAAAGCGTCTGCTTGCAGCTCCATTTCAAATTATTAATGCCATCATGCAAGCTCGCGCGCACATGAAGCATTGGAAGCCCGATGCCGTGTTAGGTATGGGTGGTTATGTGAGTGGTCCCGGTGGTATTGCGGCTTGGTTGAGCGGTATTCCTGTTATTCTGCACGAACAAAACGCGGTTGCGGGTTTGACAAACCAATGGCTATCAAAAATTGCTAAGAAAGTCTTTCAGGCCTTTCCTGGCGCGTTCCCTGCTGCTGAGGTAGTTGGTAACCCTGTGCGTGAAGACCTAACAAGATTAGAAGCACCTGCAGAGCGAATGCAAGATCGCCAAGGCCCAATTCGTATTTTGGTGATGGGCGGTAGCCAAGGTGCACGCATTCTTAACCAAACTGTGCCAGAAGTGATGGCAAAGCTGGGCGGTGATTACTGTATTCGTCATCAAGCTGGCAAAGGTTCCGCCGAAGAAGTGAACGCCGCATACCAAGCTAATGGTGTGGTAAATGCAGAAGTCACAGAGTTCATTGACGACGTAGCAGAGGCTTATGCATGGGCTGATCTTTTAGTTTGTCGTTCAGGGGCGTTAACCGTTTCTGAAGTATCAGCGGCAGGCGTAGGGGCTATCTTTGTTCCTTTTATGCATAAAGATAGCCAACAAGCACTGAATGCCGATCATCTAGTAGAATGCGGCGCAGCGAAAATGATTGAACAACCAGATTTAACCGTTGAGTCTTTGACTCAGCAGATCCAACAATTGGATCGCCAAGCTTTACTTACGATGGCTGAGCAAGCGCGTGGCGCTGCTAAATTGAATGCCGACCGAGTTGTCGCACAAGCCATTGTCGCTTTGACCGAAAAGCGTTAACGAATTATTGAGAATAGAATTGATGACAATCCAACATACACAAGACTTAGCTCAGATTCGCGCCATGGTGCCAGAGATGCGCCGCGTGAAATCCATCCACTTCATCGGTATTGGTGGTGCGGGCATGAGCGGCATTGCAGAAGTGCTGTTGAATGAAGGCTATCAAATCACGGGTTCTGACCTATCAGAAAACCCTGTGACAGAGCGTTTAGTATCAAAAGGTGCGACGGTATTTATCGGGCACCAAGCTAGCAATGTTGAAAAAGCCAGTGTGGTTGTGGTTTCAACCGCTATCAACGAAGAAAACCCAGAAGTGATGGCAGCACGGGAGTTACGTATCCCTATTGTACGTCGTGCTGAGATGCTCGCTGAGTTGATGCGCTTCCGTCATGGTATTGCCGTTGCGGGCACGCACGGTAAAACGACGACGACGGCACTCGTGACACAAATCTATTCTGAAGCAGGCCTTGATCCAACGTTTGTAAACGGCGGCTTGGTGAAAAGCGCTGGTACAAATGCTCGTTTAGGCTCGAGTCGTATTCTAATTGCTGAGGCGGATGAGAGCGACGCGTCATTCCTGCACCTGCAACCAATGGTAAGTATCGTCACTAATATTGAAGCCGATCATATGGATACTTATGGGGGTGACTTTGAAACGTTAAAGCAAACCTTCATTGATTTTCTACACAATCTACCGTTCTACGGCCAAGCTATTGTTTGTATTGATGATCCTGTGGTTCGAGAGTTAATCCCACGTATTAGTCGTCAAGTGATTACTTACGGTTTCTCCGCAGATGCTGACGTACGCATTGAAAACTATCGTCAAGAAGGTCAGCAAGGCAAATTTACGGTAGTACGTAAAGGGCGTGCCAACCTAGATATCACTCTGAACATTCCAGGTCGTCACAATGCACTTAATGCGTCGGCTGCGATTGCAGTGGCTACCGAAGATGACATTGAAGACGATGCAATTCTAAAAGCAATGGCCGGTACGCAAGGCACGGGACGACGTTTTGATCACCTTGGCGAGTTTGATACTGGTAATGGTCATGCCATGTTAGTGGATGATTACGGACACCACCCAACAGAAGTTGATGTGACCATTAATGCTGCGCGAAGCGGTTGGCAAGATAAACGTCTCGTTATGATTTTCCAACCACACCGTTATAGCCGTACTCGTGATCTATACGATGACTTTGCGAATGTTCTAGAGCAAGTTGATGTATTAATCATGTTGGATGTTTATGCCGCAGGTGAAAAGCCAATTGCAGGAGCTGATGGACGTTCATTGTGTCGCACAATTCGCAGTCGAGGTAAGGTAGATCCGATTTTTGTTCCAGAAATCGAGCAATTACCTTCAGTTTTAGCTAACGTTATACAAGACGGCGACCTAATCTTAACGCAAGGTGCGGGTGATGTTGGTAAAGTGGCGAAACAACTGGCAGGTCTTGAATTAAATATAAACAAGATGCTTGGTTAACACAGATTGTTGGTGCGAAGGACAGATAAAGACTCAGATCTCGATTTTGCGTCAATATCATTGTGATTTATTGCTATCAGTGTTTGATAGTTTACAAGAGCTCAGTATAATCCCAAGGTTAAAGTCAAGACTTTTACCTCTGCGTAATTATGTGGGTAAAAAGTACACGACAAAAGTCAGGAAACGAAGACGTTGTTGAATATTGCACTGAATGACGAGCGACCAAACACGGATAATAACCGTGGTCGCCAAGAGAAAATCTTGGGTGCGTTATTTTTCGTTGTGGTTGTGACCTTAATTAGTTCTGTTTTGTACTCGGCGATCAGTTGGATGTGGGATGACCAAAGGTTACCTCTCTCCAAAATAGTACTTCAGGGAAAACTGGAGTATGTCCAAGCTGACGATGTGCAGGCTGCATTTAGTCGAATAGATCACATCGGTACATTTATGTCTCAGGATATTGATGTATTACAGCAAAGTGTCGAAGCTCTGCCGTGGGTGGCGCATGCCGCAATCCGAAAGCAGTGGCCGGATACAGTAAAAGTTTTTTTGACAGAGCATCAACCTGAAGCCATTTGGAATGGCAACGAACTGTTAGATAAAAACGGGTTTGTTTTTGATGGCGATGTGGCTCTGTTACAAGAAGAAAAAGTGAAACTGTACGGACCCAAAGACAGCGGACCAGAAGTCTTACAGACTTACCGTGATTTGAGTCCTAAGTTTCAGCAATTGGGTTTAGCGATATCGTCTCTGGTATTAAACGAGCGACGAGCTTGGCAAATCATCCTTGATAACGGTATTCGATTAGAGCTCGGTAAAGAGTCTCTTCTTGAGCGTATAGAGCGATTTTTTAAGCTCTATAACAAGCTTGGCAGTGACACGCAAAGAATCAGTTATATCGATCTTAGGTACGATACAGGAGCCGCAGTTGGTTGGTTTCCTGAACAAGAGTTAGAAGAGAGTACAGATGACTAAGGCCGCTGATGACAACATTATTGTTGGTCTTGATATAGGCACTGCAACCGTATCGGCTCTAGTGGGTGAGGTTCTACCAGACGGTCAAATTAATATTATTGGCGCAGGTAGTAGCCCTTCACGTGGCATGGATAAAGGTGGCGTGAATGACTTGGAGTCGGTTGTAAAATCAGTACAACGTGCAATTGATCAAGCTGAATTGATGGCCGAGTGCCAGATCAGCCGAGTCTTCATTTCGTTGTCTGGTAAGCATATCGCAAGCCGAATTGAAAAAGGTATGGGCACGATTTCAGATGAAGAAGTGTCTCAAGAAGACATGGATCGCGCTATCCATACCGCAAAATCGATTAAAATCGGTGATGAACAGCGAATCCTTCATGTGATTCCGCAAGAGTTCACCATTGATTACCAAGAGGGAATCAAAAATCCGCTTGGTTTATCTGGGGTAAGAATGGAAGTAAGTGTCCACCTTATCTCATGCCATAATGACATGGCACGCAATATTATTAAGGCGGTAGAACGATGCGGCCTTAAAGTAGAGCAACTCGTATTTTCTGGGCTTGCTGCAAGTAATGCAGTAATCACCGAGGATGAAAGAGAGCTTGGAGTTTGTGTGGTGGATATTGGCGCCGGCACGATGGATGTGGCCATCTGGACTGGCGGTGCGTTACGTCACACAGAAGTATTTTCGTACGCAGGAAATGCTGTAACCAGCGATATTGCTTTTGCTTTTGGTACGCCAGTGAGCGATGCTGAAGAAATAAAAGTTAAATATGGCTGTGCTTTGAGTGAACTGGTCAGTAAGGATGACACGGTTAATGTACCAAGCGTAGGTGGGCGACCATCACGTAGTTTGCAACGTCAAACGTTGTCAGAAGTGATTGAGCCACGCTACTCTGAGCTTATGGGACTGGTTAACCAAACTATTGACTCTGTACAAGCGAAATTGCGCGAAGAGGGTATAAAGCACCATCTAGCTGCGGGAGTTGTACTCACCGGCGGTGCTGCGCAAATGGACGGAGTGATAGAATGTGCGGAACGCGTATTCCGCAATCAAGTAAGGGTCGGCAAACCGCTCGAAGTCAGCGGATTAACTGACTATGTAAAAGAGCCGTACCATTCTACGGCAGTTGGATTACTTCATTACGCAAGAGACATGCAGTCTAGCGACGATAGCGATTATAATGAACCTAAACGCTCATCTGTTACTGGCTTTTTCGATAAATTGCGTAACTGGATACAAAAAGAGTTTTAACCTGAGTTGCAGGATAAACGGAGACAACACATGTTTGAACCGATGATGGAAATGTCTGACGATGCAGTAATCAAGGTCGTTGGGGTTGGTGGCGGCGGTGGTAACGCCGTTGAACACATGGTGCGTGAATCCATCGAAGGTGTGGAATTCATCAGCGTCAACACTGATGCGCAAGCACTTCGTAAGACAAGCGTTGGCAATGTTATTCAGATCGGTGGCGATATCACCAAAGGTCTGGGTGCAGGTGCTAATCCACAGGTTGGCCGTGACGCAGCTCTCGAAGACAGAGATAGAATTAAAGATTCCCTAACTGGCGCCGATATGGTGTTTATCGCAGCTGGTATGGGTGGCGGTACAGGTACTGGTGCAGCACCTGTTATTGCTGAAGTAGCTAAAGAGCTTGGCATTCTAACTGTCGCGGTAGTAACAAAACCGTTCAGCTTTGAAGGCAAAAAGCGTTTGGCGTTCGCTGAGCAAGGTATCGATGAGCTGTCTAAGCACGTTGACTCTTTGATTACGATTCCAAACGAAAAGCTGCTTAAAGTACTTGGCCGTGGTGTCACGCTACTGGAAGCTTTTGCAAGTGCGAACGACGTTCTTAAGAACGCAGTTCAAGGCATTGCAGAGCTAATTACTCGCCCTGGCATGATCAACGTCGACTTTGCGGACGTAAGAACAGTAATGTCTGAAATGGGTCACGCGATGATGGGCAGCGGTATTGCTAAAGGCGAAGATCGTGCTGAAGAAGCGGCTGAAATGGCAATTTCTAGCCCACTTCTGGAAGACATCGATCTAGCGGGCGCTCGTGGTGTTCTTGTCAATATTACTGCAGGTCTGGATATGCGTCTTGACGAGTTTGAGACGGTTGGTAATACAGTGAAAGCATTTGCTTCTGACAATGCAACTGTTGTTATCGGTACCTCTCTAGACCCAGATATGACTGATGAAATCCGCGTAACAGTTGTGGCGACAGGTATTGGCAATGAGAAAAAGCCAGATATCACGCTAGTTGCGGGTGGTAAAGCGAAAGTGGCTCCGACGCCGCAGGCTCAACCACAACAGCAAGCGGCGGCAACGCAAGCTGAAGAGAAACCGGCACAAACCTTGCAAAATAATCAAGTGCAAGAGAAGCCACAGGTAACTCCTCAGCCTACAAATACAGTTTCTTCTTCTCCAGCATCGTCGAGCCAAAGCTCTGCGGCTCCGAAGCAAGAGAAGGAAAGTGGTTATTTAGATATCCCGGCATTTTTGCGTCGTCAGGCTGATTAATCTTTAATCCATAAATTTGACATGGCTCAAAATTATGGTAGCATTCACGGTCGACGTTACAGACGGCCGTGTTTTGTAGCAAATTTTTGAGAGGCAAGCAGATGATCAGACAACGTACTCTGAAAGAAATAGTGAAAACAACTGGTGTGGGCCTCCACTCTGGTCGTAAAGTCACGCTTACTCTGCGCCCGGCTGCTGCAAATACAGGTATCATTTACCGTCGTACAGATGTAAACCCACCTGTAGATTTTCCAGCTGATCCAGCTTCTGTTCGTGACACCATGCTATGTACTGCTTTGGTAAACGACGAAGGTGTGCGTATTTCAACTGTAGAGCACTTGAATGCGGCACTTGCTGGTATGGGCATCGACAACATTGTTGTCGAAGTAGACGCACCTGAAATTCCAATTATGGATGGTAGTGCTAGCCCATTTGTATACTTGCTACAACAAGCAGGTATCGAAACGCAAAATGCGCCAAAACGTTTCATCCGTATTAAAAAGCCAGTTCGTTTTGAAGATGGCGATAAATGGGCAGAGTTTGTACCATTTAACGGCTTCCGCATGGACTTCGAAATTGAATTTAATCACCCTGCTATTGAGTCAGACGAACAGCGCTTGCTGTTTGATTTCTCTTCAAAAGGCTTCGTTCGTGAAATTTCTCGTGCACGTACGTTTGGCTTTATGCGTGATATCGAATATCTACAATCTCAAAACCTAGTATTGGGTGGTAGTTTCGACAATGCTATCGTATTGGATGATTACCGTATTCTTAACGAAGAAGGTCTACGCTTTGAAAATGAGTTTGTGACTCACAAAGTGTTGGATGCGATTGGTGATCTTTACATGTGTGGTCACCCAATCATCGGTGAATTTCGCGCCTTTAAATCGGGTCACGGTTTGAACAACCAACTTCTGCGAGCAGTTCTTGCTGATCAGGAAGCGTGGGAGTGGACTACATTCGAAGAAGAAGTCGGCTCACCAGTAGCATTCGCTGAACCAAATATGGTGCTTGCGTAAATACTCGGCATTAAAATTAATAAAAACCAGGCTTATGCCTGGTTTTTTGCTATTTGGCTTTAATCTTGGGCTTATTAATAGCATTCGAGCTTTTCAGCATATTGAAATAACGATCACTTACGGTCTTTCTTTTCTGCCATATCGGCCAATCGCTTTAAACGCTCTTGAATTTTAGGCGGTGCCATGTCGGCAATCGTCATCAATGACTTTGCTGCAGATTCTGTTAATGGTGGACGTTTAGGTCTGTCGTCTTGTTCGAAACGATTTCGGTATAATGATGGATTGATCCTCACTTCAACGCTCATCAGTTTGGCAAAGCCTTGAGTACGAAGTTTATTTAGGATCATGAGGCGATCGTAATCGATCTTCATTTTGATCGCGGCACTAGAAACATCGATCAATAGGTGGCCGTTACGAACATTCGCCACCCGGCAATGATCGGCCGTCCCTTTGGGTAAGATCTCTTGCAAAGCTTGGTTAAGCTGTAAGATTTCTCCAGCATGTTCTTGAATCTGCTTGAACTGTGACTCAGCAATAACATCTTCAGTCGAGGTTGGACGGTGATCACGCATAGGTAAAATCTAATTTTGTTGAGATATCAGCTATTCTAGAGCAGCTTTCTATCAAGGTATAGTTTACATTAACGTCTTTCGCTTCAGTTTTACAATGTAGCAAGGTAAAAAGCAAAGTCTACTCTGAATAGATTACACATATTGTGGTATGCAATATCGTCTAATCAGTCACCACTTTAAGTAAAAACTTCAGAGTGCTTCAAACAAATACGTCTATTTATGGTTGTATCGATGAAAAATCCTTACACTAAGCCACATTGTTTCGAAACTTAGCCTTGAAATATGGATGTTTGAACTCAATATCTTTGATAAATGATTTATCTCAGTATTCTTAGTTCCAAACTGGCAGAGACTGAAGGCATTATGAGTAGATCGGGAACGGTCTGATTAAAGAGAGATTCACGAAAAATGATAACTAAGCTACTGACAAAAGTGATTGGCAGTCGCAACGACCGAACACTGCGCCGCCTTAGAAAAATTGTAAAAGAAATTAATAACTACGAGCCAACATTCGAAGCTCTAAGTGATGAAGAGTTAAAAGCAAAGACGGTTGAGTTCCGTGAGCGCCTAGAGAAAGGTGAAACTCTTGATAAACTACTTCCTGAAGCTTTTGCTACGGTTCGTGAGGCATCTAAGCGTGTCTACGGCATGCGTCACTTCGACGTTCAGCTTATCGGTGGTATGGTTCTAAATGCGGGTCAAATTGCGGAGATGCGTACAGGTGAAGGTAAAACGCTGACTGCAACGCTTCCTGCTTACTTAAATGCTCTTGCTGGTAAAGGCGTTCACATCGTAACAGTGAACGATTATCTAGCTAAACGTGATGCTGAGACGAACCGCCCTCTATTTGAATTTTTAGGTATGACCGTTGGCGTAAACGTGCCAAACATGCCTCCTCAAGAGAAAAAAGAAGCGTACCAAGCTGACATTCTATACGGAACCAACAATGAATTTGGTTTTGACTACCTTCGTGACAATATGGCTTTCCGTAGCGAAGACCGTGTACAGCGTGATCGCTTCTTTGCAGTTGTCGATGAGGTAGACTCAATCCTAATTGATGAAGCTCGTACTCCTTTGATCATTTCTGGTCCTGCTGAAGATAGCTCTGAACTATACACTCGAATCAACCTTTTGATCCCGCATCTGAAAAAGCAAGATAAAGAAGACTCTGAAGAATACCGTGGTGATGGTCACTACACTGTTGATGAAAAGTCAAAGCAAGTATACCTAACTGAAACGGGTCAAGAATACGTTGAAGAACTGTTGGTGAAAAACGGTCTGATGGAGGAAGGGGATACACTTTACTCTCCGGCTAACATCAGCATGTTGCATCACGTGAATGCTGCTTTGCGTGCTCATGTGTTATTCGAGCGTAACGTTGATTACATCGTTACTGATGAAGGCGAAGTGGTCATCGTTGATGAACACACTGGTCGTACAATGCCAGGTCGTCGTTGGTCTGAAGGTCTTCACCAAGCAGTAGAAGCGAAAGAAGGCGTTAAGATCCAAAACGAAAACCAAACTTTGGCTTCTATTACCTTCCAGAACTACTTCCGTTTATACGAAAAACTGTCAGGTATGACAGGTACAGCGGATACTGAAGCGTTCGAATTCCAGTCTATCTATGGTTTGGAAACGGTGGTTATCCCAACCAACAAGCCGATGATTCGTAACGATATGCCAGATGTGGTTTACCGTACTGAAGCAGAGAAGTTTGCGGCAATCATTGAAGATATTAAAGAGCGTGTTGCCAAAGGGCAGCCAACGCTTGTTGGTACTGTGTCGATTGAAAAGTCAGAACTTCTTTCTAACGCATTGAAGAAGGCTAAGATCAAACACAACGTATTGAACGCGAAATTCCATGAGAAAGAAGCGGAAATTGTTGCTGAAGCGGGTATGCCTGGTGCGGTAACTATCGCGACCAACATGGCCGGTCGTGGTACGGACATTGTGCTTGGCGGTAGCTGGCAATCAAAAGTTGAAGCTTTAGAGAACCCAACTCAAGAGCAAATCGATGCGATTAAAGCAGAGTGGAAAGTGGTGCATGACCAAGTGCTAGAAGCTGGTGGTCTACATATCATTGGTACTGAGCGACACGAATCTCGCCGTATTGATAACCAGCTACGTGGTCGTTCTGGTCGTCAAGGTGATGCGGGTTCATCGCGCTTCTACCTATCTATGGAAGACTCTTTGCTACGTATTTTCACTTCTGATCGTATGGCGAGCCTTATTCAAAGTGGTATGGAAGAAGGTGAAGCTATTGAATCGAAAATGCTTTCTCGCTCAATTGAAAAAGCACAGCGCAAAGTGGAAGGTCGTAACTTTGATATCCGTAAGCAGCTGCTTGAATACGATGATGTAGCGAACGATCAACGTAAGGTTGTCTACGAACTGCGTGACGAGTTAATGAACGTTGAAGACATCAGCGGCATGATCGAGCAAAACCGTGAAGATGTGCTAACAGCGGTTATTGATGAGTACATTCCACCACAGTCACTAGAAGATATGTGGGATGTTGAAGGTCTACAAGAGCGCTTGAAAGCGGACTTCGATCTTGATGCGCCAGTGAAACAATGGCTTGAAGAAGACGACAAGCTTTACGAAGAAGCATTACGTGAAAAGATCATCAACCTAGCCGTTGAAGTGTACAAAGAGAAAGAGGAAGTGGTGGGTGCACAAGTGCTTCGCAACTTCGAAAAATCGGTCATGCTTCAGACTCTGGATACGCTTTGGAAAGAGCATTTGGCTGCGATGGATCACTTGCGTCAAGGTATCCATTTACGCGGTTACGCACAGAAGAACCCAAAACAAGAATACAAACGTGAGTCGTTTGAACTGTTTGAGGGTCTACTAGAAGCGCTGAAAACAGACGTTATTACTGTTCTATCTCGTGTTCGCGTTCAGCAACAAGAAGAAGTTGAACGTATGGAAGAACAGCGTCGTGCGCAAGCTGAAGAAGCCGCTCGTCGTGCGCAAGCGCAACACGCTGCAGCACAAAATCCGCTTTCTGAAGGCGAAGAATCTGAAGAAGGTTCAAATCAACCAATGGTACGTGATGAACGTAAAGTAGGTCGTAATGAACCTTGCCCTTGTGGCAGTGGCAAGAAGTACAAACAGTGCCACGGCAAAATCGACTAATCTGTTAGTCGGATTATTTATCAAAGAGTCGCTTAGGCGACTCTTTTTTTAAATAAATTCTTTGGCTATCAAATTCCATAAGTTTGATAGGTCAGAAAGTTTTTGAGATGTAGAAGCTCGTTGTCACAATAGCAAAGTACAACGGTCTTGAGAGTTAGGAATCCCCATGAAAAGAATTCACATAGTCGCGGCAATTATTTTTAACCAAGACAAATCAAAGATCTTTATTACAAAGCGTCCTGATGATAAGCACAAAGGCGGGTTTTGGGAGTTTCCGGGTGGCAAAGTCGAGCCGGGAGAAAGTATTGAGCTTGCTATTACAAGAGAACTCGAAGAAGAAGTAGGAATTGAAGTTATTGAGCAAGCCCCTTTTGAACATTTGGAATACGACTATCCAGACAAATCACTCAAGTTTGATTTTATTACAGTATCTCAATTCAGTAATGAGCCTTACGGTCGAGAAGGTCAAGAAGGATGCTGGGTTGAAATCAGCGAATTGGGCGACTACACCTTTCCTGAAGCGAACGTACCTATCTTGGAGCGTGTTGTAAAAGAGTTTGCTTAAGCTCGATGAACTTGCTTGTGGTAACCACGGTATGTTGTTAGTTTAAACAGATTAAGCGAAACGAGAGAACGAGAGCAAACCTCGTTATCCAGAGAAGGAGAGAAAGCGCAATGGTTCGTATTGCAATCGCAGGAGCAGCTGGCCGAATGGGCCGCAATTTGGTTAAAGCTTCACACCTTAATCCTGAAGCGACAGTGAGCGCGGGATCAGAACGACCTGAGTCTTCACTTGTCGGCGTCGATATCGGTGAGCTTTGTGGTGAAGGTAAATTCGATGTGCTCTTAACGGATGATCTTGCTAAAGACGTCGATAATTTTGATGTAATCATCGATTTCACCGCTCCAGTAAGCACATTAGCGAATCTCGAGTTGTGTAAGAAATACGGTAAGAGCATTGTGATTGGGACGACTGGCTTCAGCGATGCAGAGCGTGATCTTATCGATGAAGCAGCCAAGCAAGTGCCTGTTGTGATGGCGCCAAATTATTCTGTAGGCGTAAACCTTGTCTTTAAGCTTCTTGAGAAAGCGGCCAAAGTGATGGGGGATTACTGTGATATCGAGATTGTTGAAGCACACCATCGCCATAAAGTTGATGCCCCCTCTGGTACCGCTATCGGAATGGGAGAAGCTATTGCTGGTGCGATGGGTAATAAGCTGAATGATGTAGCTGTCTATGCCCGAGAAGGCATTACTGGTGAAAGAACAAAAGAATGAGATCGGCTTTGCTACGATTCGCGCTGGCGATATCGTCGGTGAGCATACAGCTATGTTTGCTGATATCGGGGAACGAGTGGAAATAACGCACAAAGCGACTGATCGCATGACGTTTGCTAATGGGGCCGTAAAGGCTGCCGTTTGGTTGAGTGCTAAACCTGCGGGCTTTTATACCATGACAGATGTTTTGGGATTGAATGAACTCTAAATACATAATTATTCGCCGGCGCTAGCCGGCTTTTTTATATCTATAGAATTATTTGTAAATAAAATGATTCTGATAGAGAAGATTTTAGCACTTGCTTTTGTTATGTTTTTGTCTGTTTTGGCTTTGTTTTTGGGTGTAACCGTTAAAAGTGTTCCTGTTTTTGTCTTGGTGAACGTTTGCGTTAAAAGCTCATAATTTTTTGTGATTCCTAAAAAGTTCAAATTTGTAAAATTCATTAAACCTCTATACCTCCCTATGTAATAGCATTCAAAAGTTGTCTTTTTGAGCCTTACTGATTCGAAATGACCTTACTCGCTAGAAATTGATAATTTATTTTTGATTGTAGGTTGACAGGTTTCCAGTCCAACTTTAGAATACCGCCAATTTGTCTGAAATACCTATTTATGTAGATTTTATAGGTAAAGGAAGGCTTGTTTGCGGTTTGATTTTATTTTTTTTGTCATTTTTATTCTGGAGGTTGTCTTGGGTAAATTAGCACTGTTAGTCCTAGAAGATGGGACAGTGTTCCACGGAGTGTCCATAGGGGCAGATGGTATTTCCGTTGGTGAAGTCGTTTTTAATACCTCGATGACGGGGTATCAAGAAATCCTCACTGATCCTTCCTATTCTCAGCAAATCGTCACCCTTACTTATCCTCACATTGGCAATACCGGAACCACTTCCGAAGATGAAGAATCCTCTTCCATTCATGCACAAGGCCTTGTGATTCGCGATCTTCCTCTTATCGCTTCTAACTTCCGTAATGAACAATCCCTCTCTGATTACCTTAAGTCTCAAAATATTGTTGGCATCGCTGATATTGATACGCGAAAGCTCACTCGTATCTTGCGTGAAAAAGGTGCTCAAAACGGTTGTATTGTTGCGGGTAATAACCTAGATGAAGCTTTGGCTCTAGCGAAAGCAAAAGAATTCCCAGGCTTAAAAGGAATGGACCTTGCGAAAGAAGTTACAACGAAAGAAGCGTATCAATGGAAACAAGGTTCGTGGACGCTTGAAGGTGGACTTCCAGAGGCGAAAGATGACAGCGAGCTGCCATACCACGTCGTTGCTTACGACTTCGGCGCAAAACGCAACATCCTGCGAATGTTGGTTGACCGCGGTTGCCGCTTAACGGTTGTTCCTGCTGAAACGTCAGCGGAAGAAGTGCTTGCGATGAACCCGGACGGTGTTTTCCTATCAAATGGCCCAGGTGATCCAGAACCATGTACTTACGCGATTGAAGCGACAAAAGTGTTCCTAGAAAAAGGCTTACCTATCTTCGGTATTTGTTTAGGTCACCAAATCCTTGCGTTAGCGTCAGGTGCGCAAACCGTGAAAATGAAGTTTGGTCACCATGGTGCAAACCACCCAGTAAAAGATTTAGAGCGTAACGTTGTTATGATCACTTCGCAAAACCACGGCTTTGCGGCAGATGAAGCAACGTTACCGGAAAACTTACGTGCTACTCACGTATCGTTATTTGATGGCTCTTTGCAAGGTATTCACCGCACAGACAAGCCAGCATTTAGCTTCCAAGGTCACCCAGAAGCGAGCCCAGGTCCACATGACGCGGCACCGCTATTTGACCACTTTATCGAACTAATCAAAAAACACAGCGCTTAATTCGGAGTAGTAGATAATGCCAAAACGTACTGACATTCAAAGTATTCTAATTCTTGGTGCTGGTCCGATTGTTATCGGTCAGGCATGTGAGTTTGACTACTCTGGCGCACAAGCGTGTAAAGCTCTTCGAGAAGAAGGCTACCGAGTTATCCTAGTTAACTCTAACCCAGCAACCATCATGACTGATCCTGAAATGGCAGATGCAACTTACATCGAGCCAATTCAATGGGAAGTAGTACGTAAGATCATCGAGAAAGAACGTCCAGATGCAGTTTTGCCAACCATGGGTGGCCAGACTGCACTTAACTGTGCGTTAGATTTAGAGAAGCACGGCGTTCTCGTAGAGTTTGGCGTAGAGATGATTGGTGCAACGGCTGATGCAATCGACAAAGCGGAAGACCGTTCTCGTTTTGATAAAGCGATGAAGTCTATCGGCCTTGAGTGTCCTCGCGCAGATACAGCGAAGAGCATGGAAGAAGCTTACAAAGTTTTAGATATGGTTGGCTTCCCTTGTATCATCCGTCCATCGTTCACCATGGGCGGCACTGGTGGTGGTATCGCGTACAACAAAGAAGAGTTCGAAGAAATCTGTCGTCGCGGTCTGGACTTATCTCCGACCAACGAACTTCTTATCGATGAGTCACTAATCGGTTGGAAAGAGTACGAAATGGAAGTCGTTCGTGACAAAGCGGACAACTGTATCATCGTATGTTCAATCGAAAACTTTGATCCAATGGGTATCCACACGGGTGACTCCATCACAGTAGCACCAGCACAGACACTGACTGACAAAGAATACCAGCTAATGCGTAATGCATCGCTAGCCGTTCTACGTGAAATTGGTGTTGAAACAGGTGGTTCAAACGTACAGTTTGGTATCAACCCGAAAGATGGCCGTATGGTTATCATCGAGATGAACCCACGTGTATCTCGCTCTTCTGCGTTAGCGTCAAAAGCAACAGGTTTCCCAATCGCTAAGATTGCCGCGAAGCTTGCTGTTGGCTTTACTCTAGACGAACTACAAAACGACATCACGGGCGGTGCAACACCAGCATCATTCGAGCCAACTATCGACTACGTCGTAACTAAGATTCCTCGCTTTAACTTCGAGAAATTTGCTGGCGCAAACGACCGTCTGACTACTCAGATGAAATCGGTTGGTGAGGTAATGGCAATTGGTCGTAACCAACAAGAATCTCTTCACAAAGCACTTCGTGGCCTAGAAGTTGGCGCAACTGGTTTTGACGAGATGGTCGATTTAGAAGCACCAGATGCACTGACTAAGATTCGTCACGAACTTAAAGAAGCAGGTGCTGAGCGTATCTGGTACATCGCCGATGCATTCCGAGCTGGCATGTCAGTTGACGGCGTGTTCAACTTGACTCAAATTGACCGTTGGTTCCTGGTTCAAATCGAAGAAATCGTAAAACTCGAAGAGCAAGTTAAGGCGGGCGGCTACGCAGGTTTGACCAAAGAAGTACTTCGCCAGATGAAACGTAAAGGCTTCTCTGATGCGCGCTTGTCTAAACTGCTTGGTGTCGCTGAAAGTGAAATTCGCCGTGCTCGTGAGCAGTTTGATATTCACCCGGTTTACAAACGTGTGGATACGTGTGCCGCTGAGTTTTCTTCTGACACGGCTTACATGTACTCATCTTACGATGAAGAGTGTGAAGCAAACCCAACAGACAAAGACAAGATCATGGTTCTTGGTGGCGGTCCAAACCGTATCGGCCAAGGTATTGAATTCGATTACTGTTGTGTACACGCATCACTTGCGCTGCGTGAAGACGGTTACGAAACCATTATGGTTAACTGTAACCCAGAAACGGTATCTACTGACTACGATACGTCTGATCGCCTGTACTTCGAACCAGTAACTCTGGAAGATGTACTGTCTATCGCTCGCGTTGAAAAACCAAAAGGTGTGATTGTTCAGTACGGTGGTCAAACGCCACTTAAACTGGCTCGTGCTCTAGAAGCGGCTGGTGTTCCAATCATTGGTACTAGCCCAGATGCTATCGACCGTGCGGAAGACCGTGAACGCTTCCAGGCAGCTGTTGACCGTCTAGGTCTACTTCAGCCAGAAAACGCGACAGTAACAACGATGGAACAGGCGGTTGAAAAATCGAAAGAAATTGGCTTCCCATTAGTTGTTCGTCCATCTTATGTACTCGGTGGTCGTGCGATGGAAATCGTATACGACGAGCAAGACCTGCGTCGCTACTTCAACGAAGCAGTAAGCGTATCGAACGAGTCTCCAGTTCTACTAGACCGTTTCTTGGATGATGCAACCGAAGTTGATATTGATGCTATCTGTGACGGTGAACGCGTCGTTATCGGCGGTATCATGGAACACATCGAACAAGCGGGTGTTCACTCTGGTGACTCTGCATGTTCACTGCCTGCATACACGCTAAGTCAGGAAATTCAAGACAAGATGCGTGAGCAAGTTGAGAAGTTGGCGTTCGAACTCGGTGTACGCGGTTTGATGAACACGCAGTTTGCTGTGAAAGACAACGACGTTTACCTAATCGAAGTGAACCCTCGTGCTGCTCGTACGGTACCATTCGTATCGAAAGCGACAGGTGCACCTCTAGCGAAAATCGCTGCACGTGTAATGGCGGGTCAATCTCTAGAGTCACAAGGATTTACTAAAGAGATTATCCCTCCTTACTACTCAGTGAAAGAAGTGGTTCTGCCGTTCAACAAATTCCCTGGTGTTGACCCTCTATTGGGCCCAGAAATGCGCTCAACAGGTGAAGTAATGGGTGTTGGTGCAACGTTCGCAGAAGCTTACGCGAAAGCAGAGCTAGGTTGTGGTGCAGTTTACCCTGAAGGTGGTCGTGCGCTACTGTCTGTACGTGAAGGCGATAAAGAGCGTGTTGTTGACCTAGCTTCTAAGCTAGTGAAACTGGGTTACCAGTTGGATGCGACACACGGTACTGCTGTGATTCTGGGCGAAGCGGGTATCAACCCACGCTTGGTAAACAAAGTACACGAAGGTCGTCCACACATTCTTGACCGCATCAAGAACAACGAATACACCTACATCGTAAACACGGCAGCTGGTCGTCAAGCGATTGAAGATTCGAAAGTTCTACGCCGCGGTGCACTGGCAGAAAAAGTGAACTACACAACGACACTAAACGCAGCGTTCGCTACATGTATGTCTCACACTGCAGACGCAAAAGCGTCAGTAACTTCGGTTCAAGAGTTACACGCTAAAGTGAAAGCGAGTCTAGACGCGTAACAGATAAAAATCAGTAAGCTCGTTAGTCAGGGCTTACATGACAACCTCATTGCCCGCTCATTTGAGCGGGCTTTTTTATATCGAGGTTTTTCTAAAATGAAGAGTATTAAAATGTGCTAGGAACGATTGGTATGCTTTGCTTTTGAAGATCATCAAGCTAATTATGGCAAGCAATATTCCCAAAGATGAAGAAATAGTACTACCACTTGCTACAACAAAGTTGATACTGCAGGTAAGAATGATAAAAGAGATAGTGATTAAGTTTATTTTTGCAGCAATACTTAATCCTTTGCTTATTGTCAGGATGTTTGGAATGCATACAACAACAACCGTAATAGCTCCCAATGTAAGAAGGTACGTATCTAGATCAATGTGTTGAGTAAAAGAAAACCAGTCATTCCAAATGCTTAAGCTAATAGTCAGACCAATAGTCAATGCCAAGTATAAACATACACTTATTGAGATGTTCGCTATGCTAATTGAATTTTTTCTCAAATTTTAATTTCTTTTATGTAACATAAATTGAAGTTTATTTTTTGAAAATATAAACCTTATCTTGTAGCCAGGAGTCTTCTTTATCAATTGAAACAGAGTAACCCTGATTTGTTAAGTGTTTTTTAGTGAGAAACACAAATGCACTTGGTGCTATAATTGTTATAATTGAAAAAGAGATTATAACTTTAATGAACATGCCTTCTTTCTTATATGATAATTTTATTTTTTTTAAAAACACAGTAATTAAAAGAATAAATATAGATATAAATACCCAGCTTCCAAATAACCCATAAAATGATCCCTGAGAAATTTCTATAATACGTTCTTCGTTATATATGTCTTTTATGTTATTTATGGTATCGTTGTAAAAAAATAAATGCATAACAATCCTAGAGAAAGGAATAACAGTGATGTTAAAAATGTTGATGTTAGATCTAGGTTGTCTTCTTTTTTCATAAAAACATTCCATTTTTTATATATGTAGAACCAATTAAATTTTTATTCTTGCTTCTTCTTGATTTATTTCATTTTTTATTGATTCATCTAGTTTTTTCTCTAATGTTAATTTGAATTTTTTTGTTATATTATGCTTTTTATCTATATGATTTAATATGCTCCCAATAACCAAGCTTATACCTATAGCTAAAAATAATGGGCCAGAAGTTAGAGCGAAAATAGTAGTAGCTCCAGAAATTCCTTTTACAGCAATTGCAGCAATTGCGGATGAAATTCCTAACTTTAGGATGTCACTAGTTATTGTGCCAAACAAACTCAGTAATGTTGATTTATTCTTTTCCGAAAAGAAGTGTTCCATTGCTCTAAAAGAGCTTACTAGTACGATTGTAATAATTGTTCCACTTTTAATAGACTGGATAGCACTTTTTGGACCTACAACAAAGTTAGTAATTGTTGGAGTCGGTGCATGAGAACCCAAAGCACTTAACTTTATTCTCAGGGCCGGTGTCCCCGTAAATACAAAATGTGGTTGGCCAGAATAGTAATTTATATGGACAGGGTTTGTTGCTCCGCTTAGATTATTCGCTAGTTTTGTTAAAAATATAAGATCATCGGCTGTTGTGTAATAGTTTGCAGTATTTTCTAGTTTATTTTTGATAACTTTCTATTTTTCAGTAACACCTTTCCTTTTTATGTTTTTGTTAATTAAGTCATCAAGTACGCTTACTGATACTATATGTACTTCTTTGGTATTGCTACTTGAGTCTTGTTGTATTGCAGGGTACATCGTTTTCTCCTTGAAACCATAATTTTATTATGACCTTGCCTACACGGCTGACACAATGAAAATACTATTTCATTCGTATCCTTGAGGCATGTATCTTTTTTTTGTGAAACTAAAATGAAAATTTCACAAAGATGAAAATTAGGAATAGATTGGTGTCTTGACTTTCCATTGGTGGTTTTGTGAATAAGTGCTACCGTTTTTCCTCTTTGATGCCTCTTTAAATAAAAAGGATGTGTAGTGGAAATCACGGTTGAGATTTTGTTGGCTCTATTTTTTGTTGCGACTGCCGCAGGCTTTATTGATGCGATGGCTGGTGGGGGAGGGCTTATTACGCTCCCTGCGCTTTTGGCTGCGGGGTTGAGTCCGACTCAAGCTCTAGCAACCAACAAGTTACAAAGTTCGTTTGGCAGTTTCTCTGCTAGCTGGTATTTCGTGCGTAACGGTATTGTCAGCCTAAAGGAAATGCGTTTCGCGATACTCTGCACTTTTATAGGCGCAGCAATCGGTGCCGAGGCTGTGCAGTTTATTGATGCTAGCGTACTCACCAGTTTGATCCCTGTTCTTTTGATAGCCATTTCCCTCTATTTTTTACTCGCGCCAAGTACGCGAAAAATCGATGGAGAACCAAAGTTATCTGAAGCGATGTTTGCGCTATGCATTGGTGGCGGGATCGGTTTCTATGATGGCTTTTTTGGCCCTGGGACTGGAGCTATTTTTACTGTTTGTTTTGTTGCACTAGGTCACTTTTCTTTGGTCGAAGCCACTGCTAGAACCAAAATCCTCAATTTCACGTCAAACATTGCGGCACTACTCTTTTTTATCTTAGCTGGGTTGCCAGTGTGGAAGCTTGGCTTAACTATGGCTGTTGGCGGTTTTCTTGGTGCTCAGTTAGGGGCGAAGGTCGTGGTAAGTAAAGGGCAAAAATGGATTCGTCCTCTAGTTATAGTGATGTCGATGCTCATGGCAACGAAACTTCTTTGGCAACAACATCAGCAATGGATTTTGTCAGTGTTATAACTCGTTCTCTACGTTCAACTACGCTTATTCATGAATCATATGTAAAGAAATACTGATATATCTATGATTTCATTATAGCGTGATATCGTACTTAAAATGAAAAAGTAATAAACAATTTTCATTTAATAAAGTTAGAATGCTATGCATTTCTATCAATGAATTTGATAAATATGTTATTAAATTTATCCTTAAGCATGAACAGCTTCGATGGAATAGTTTAAAGGGTAAGTTAGAATTTATTGCAAACTACTATGCAACTGTAGATGATTTGGCGTATTTAGGTAGAGTTGCTGTAGCCTTGTTAGGTAGCGCAGTTCCTATTGCAGTTGAGAAGTATGGTGGTTTTAATCATATTGTAATTAAAGGAACACCTAGTTTACAAGGAAAAGTTATGGCTTTGTCTGGTAAGATTTCGCCACCGATGGCCGTAAGTTTTGCTATAGGAAAAGAAAAGGTATTACAGACGGTTAAGCAAGGTGCAGTTATTACTGTTATTTTTGTCACATCTTATATAATAGCTGAGTATTTATTTAAAGAGTCAAATAAAAGAGTATTGGCTAAATTATTTGGAGTTATAGCAAGTGACATTATTAAAGTGGGTTTGGCTGCTTTAGTTGCTAGTATAACATTAAAAACGATGGTTTCTGTAGGTGTTGTCGCTGCTGGTGGTTCAGAGGCTCTGTTTGTGGTTGTTTTTTGTCGGTGTTGTTGCCAGCTTTACAACTAGTAAAATAAATGAGGAATTTAACCTTACAAAGAGGTTCCAAAAGGAAATTATGCTATTTTGGTCTCAAAAAGAAGAGGTGGAAAAATGAAAGATAAAACAAACCAACACCGAGCGATGTAAAGCTTTAAAAATAGTGGTTTTTCATTATGAAAAATGAAGAAATAGATTATAGAACATTTATTATAGGTTCAATTCTATTTCCTATATGTACATATTTTATGATTTATCTTCCGGTATCTGATTTGTTGGATTTTTTTGGATCAATTTCATCCGATCAGGAAAGTTTATCTTTAGGTGGTCAGAATATTCAGTTATTTTCATCCGGTTTTTTATTTGCTTTGCTTTCTTATGTTTCTATTTATACTGTTTCTACTAAGAGAAAACTAAATAAAAGAAAAACTTAAAAAGCTTTTTAAATCATGTTTTGTTTTATTAGTTTCTAGCTTTTTGTTTTCTTATATATTTAATGAGTGGCTGCTGTCTTATGCTGAAAGTCATGGATACCATTATTCTGAGGAGCTTAGTTCTCGATGGTTTTTAAGTGAGTACTATGTTTTTGTAAAATGACTATGAAATACACTTTTACATTATACTCTACTTCAATTGTCTAGTTATTGTGATGTCGATGCTTATGGCAACGAAACTTCTTTGGCAACAACATCAGCAATGGATTTTGTCAGTGCTTTAACTCGTTCGCTGCGATATGTGCTGTGGCGCAAGCAGATATGTATTGGTCGGATTAACTGTCCTAGTTCTTCAAAGTCATAGCAGAATTTGGGTGTGATATTAAGTGTCTTCAGGATAGATTTAGGAATTAAAGCAGGAGCCATTCCGCCCAAAGCCAGTTGTGCTGCCGCAGTGTATGAATCCATTTCCATCAAAGGCTCAATTCCGTATTTTGACAAAATAGCTTGTTGGTAAGTGTTGGCAGGATTGGTTAAGTCATTGGTCAAAATGGCTTTGGGTAGTTGCGAAAGTGGGTATCTACTTACGATTGAAAAAGGTTCATCAGCGAGGTGAAGGCTCATTAATCCATGATGAGGCGGTAAATAACCAGCACAGAATCCCAGTGTCGCTTTACCTGATTTGACGTTCTCAATAATGCGTGGTGTATGATTGGTCGATATTCGTATGTATTGGTCATGGGCAAAGCGTTTTGCCATGATCACACTAAGGTATCCAGCGACTAAGGTTTCAGAGCAGTCTATCTTGATCAAAGAAGTATCTTCTATTTCTTGCTGATCATAGATCTGACCTCTTAACTCATTGAACGTTGGCTCGATCGTGTTGATGAGCGCAAGGCCATCGGAGGTCAGCTTTATGTGCCGACCACTTGGCTCAATCAATTTTTTTCCTAACTTCTTCTCTAGATTCGAAATGCGCTTACTCACCGCAGATTGACTAATATAGAGTTGGCTGCCCGTACGGCTCATGGTTTTTTCTTTACTGAGGACAAGTAACGTCTCAATACCTTCAAGCAACATAATGATTAATGAAAGTTAGGAATGGTTGAAATAATTTAGCGAATTGTACAAGAGTTGGCGAATCAAATGAGTATAAATGAGAGGAGCCGACACTCAGTCGACTCCATGACCGAATCATGTAATTTGTTTTTAACGATTAATTGCGAAAGTTGGTAGGGATAGATGCCAACGAATAGCACCGAGACGTATAATGAGCGTTGAGATTACACCAGCGAGTAAAGCCGTTGAGTGGTCATAACCCATGTTTACCGCCATCGTATGGAAGATGCCGCCAATAATACATGCCGTAGCGTAGACTTCACTTCTTAATACCATAGGAACTTCGCGAGCCAGTACATCACGTATAATGCCACCACCACAACCAGTAATGACTCCCATGATCACTGCGACCATCCCAGACGCGTTGTAAGCGAGGGCTTTCTCTACACCTATTCCTACAAATACAGCAAGGCCGATGGCATCACAAACGGGTAATACCCACCATGAGAGTCGCTTGGGTCTTCGAATAACAAGCATGGTTAGTAGACACGTAACAAATATCACCCATAAGTACGTCGTATCTGTTATCCAAAATACAGGAGTGGCACCTAGCGCCATGTCTCGGATTGTTCCGCCACCAATAGCAGTCACACTGCCGAGAACGATAACGCCGAATGGGTCCATTTTTAAACGGCCCGCCAGTAACACGCCAGAGATAGCGAAAACTGCGGTACCGAACAAATCGATCATATAAAGCAGCATGGAGTCCATGTTACTTAGTACCTTTATATAGTGTGAGAAAAAATGGGCGGAAATTGTACGGTATTTGCCACGAAATCGTTAGCGTTTTTGACGAACGCTTTTAAAGTGCTCACACACTTCTGTGATCGCATTTAGTGTGCGTGGGGTTGGGCGGTTAATCCAATCTGAGTTTAGAGACCAGATGTGTTTATTTCTAAGTGCGGGAAGCTCATTGCTCCACTCTGCCCACATACCATCATTACTCATTGCGTGACGAGAAGTAAAAATAACCTCTGGTTGGCGAGTGATGACCTGCTCGATGCTGACCTGAGGATAAGGCACGCTGGATGCTGCGAAAATGTTTTCACCACCGCAAAAAGTAAAGACTTCACTTGGCCAGTTCTTCCCGGCGACAGTGATGATAGGCTTTTCACTCAACTGATAAAAGTAACGAACTTTCTCGTGCGTGTTGTACTTCTCTTTTAGTGTATTCAGTTGCGTTCTAAAATCTTCAGCGGCCTTTTGTCCTATTTGCGGGGTTTCGCTGTATTGGCTTAGCTGCTCGATATTATTGGCGATATCTTCCAGTGAGCCTGTAGTGGAATAATAGATAGGAATGCCGAACTGTTTAATTTTCTCCAGCTCTTTTGCCGGGTTTCCTGCCGGCCAAGCAATGACTAAATCCGGTTGAAGAGCAATAATGCGCTCTAATTTAATTCCTTGGTAATTAGAGACTCTTTCCAGCTGCTTTGCCTGCTCTGGATAATCACTAATTTCGCTGACAGCAACAAGCTTGTCTCCTAGCCCTGCCGCAAAGGCAATTTCAGTGGCATGTGGAGCTAAACTTATAATGCGTTGAGCGGGTTGAGCGAAGGTCGCTGTCGAAACAAACAGCGTTAATGCGAAGCATAGTTTATTCATCATAATCCTTGATAAATCATTCCTAAAAGCAGACTTTGGATAGCTATCCAAACGAAGACTCGCCAAACGAGCAGCGTATGTATTTGTGAAAGGTGAATAGCCGATGGGGCGATTCGTCCACCGATTTTTGCGCGTTCCGCACGTATACCTTGATAGATAGCAGGGCCGCATAAAGAGAGTTGTAGTTTGTGTCCGATGGTACACAACACCCAGGCGGGCCCGGGTAGTGGCCAAGAGTTAGCTTGTTGCTGTACACCAGAAAGCACATTGCTTACGTTCTTTCCTACAGCTAAAAGTATGGCAAAGAGACGAAGTGGAATAATATCCAGAGCGGCAACCAGCTGAACGGCAGGTTTACCAAAGGGCAAATATTGGCGTCGGCTAGGGGACCAAACTCGAGCTAACTCTGTGGTTAGTCGATACATTAACGCACCAATACCACCTGCTAGTGCGTACCAAAATAACACACCGATTACGTTGCGGCTGTATCCCATAATCACAGCTTCTGAGCTTGCTTTACCTATGCCGATGATCGAGAGGCTGTCAGTATCGCGATTAAGATATGGTCTCAGTAATTGTCGGCACTGGGCTTTGTCTTCTCTCGACATACTTGTGACGAGTTGTTTTGTTAAGGCTTCGCTGTTGCGCCAGTCCAAAGCAATGATCAATAGCACTAATTCGTATAAAGGCACTTGCCAAACGAATGGCTCCACTGCAATCAGCAAGAGCAAGCAAGGCAATAGCATCAAGCCCAATGCAAGACTGCCGGAGATCAGGCTCTGTGAGTAACTGTGATTATTGTTCACTTTGTTGGCGAGCTGCTCAGCTAACTTTCGCCATAAAGTGATGGGATGCGATGAACGGGGGATTGGTAAAAGAAGGTGAAAGAGCAGTGCGCCCCACATAATAAGGAGCGCACCGTTGGCATAAAATGACTGAAAAACTTCTTCCATGAATGAGTCGTTTACTTAATGAGTTCCAGCATTTTGAATACCATTTCAGAAGAGCTTTTTGCTGCTAGCGGTAGGAACTCATCAAAGCTCATTGGGGACTCTTTATCAGCGACATCAGAGATTGCACGCACAACAACAAACGGCGTGTTGAATTGGTGACAAGTTTGAGCGATAGCAGATGCTTCCATTTCTACCGCGATAACGGATGGGAAGTGCTTACGAATAAACTCTTGGCGTTCAGCGGTGCAAACAAATGCATCACCAGTACAGATCAGGCCGCGAACTGCATGAGTGTTTTCCATTTGCGCTAGTGCCTTTTCTGCTAAATCCATTAGCTTTTCATCAGCTTTGAATGCAGCAGGCTGGCCAGCCATTTGGCCAATTTCATAACCAAAAGCGGTCACGTCTGCATCGTGATGACGAACTTCTGTTGAGATAACAACATCACCTAGATTTAGGCTTGAATCGAAGCCACCAGCAGAGCCTGTGTTAATCACAACATCTGGCTGGTATTCATCAAGAAGAATGGTAGTGCCTACTGCTGCTGCAACTTTACCGATACCTGATTGTAGTACGACTACTTCTACATCATTAATTTGACCAGAGAAAAACGTACAACCTGCTTTATTTACGGTTTTGCAGTTTGTGATTGCTTCTTTCAGGATGGTCACTTCTTGTTCCATCGCACCGATGATACCAACTTTCATAACACTCTCTTTCGGTAAATATTTTAGTTGGCCGAGAGTATAGCACTCCCCGTGAGCAGTTTTCTATTTGATGAGCTTAGCTTGAGTGAGCTTTTCTCGTAATTGTTCGGCGCGCTTTCTGTTTACGCCAAAGTCAGAATAGCCCACACGTGACTCTGAGCGAACAATCAGTTTGTCTCCTGCTACTTTTAATTCGAGGTCATCCACGAAGCGCATGATTTTAGATGTGCATTCTATCCGAAGGTAATCGCCCTCTTTTACCGCGGTTTTGGCGCCAGGAAGTTGAAGCGCGGCTTGCTCAATGGCATCTAACGTTGCGGACTCAGTGAGCAAAAAAGGTGCTAATTGAAACTTGTCTCTTGAGTCCTGAGTTGAAACGCAATTTGGTTTGTCACCACAAGGTGATTGAGAACGATCTGGCATACTGGTGACTCCTTGGCTGCAGGCTGTAAGGCTGAGTAAAGTGATGGAAAGGAGAGCGGCTTTTTTCATTGTATTTACTCTTATAATTTTGTTTCTAATTATATGGATACAAAAGAAAAAGGATCCAATAATAGGATCCTTTTTGTGATGTTAGCTGTGATTAGACTTCTAGGTAATCAAGAATGCCTTCTGCCGCTTTTCGCCCTTCATCAATGGCGGTTACGACGAGGTCTGAGCCACGGACCGCATCACCGCCAGCGAAGATTTTCGCATTGCTGGTTTGATACATGAACGCTTGCTCAACAGGTGCCTTGATACGTCCCCATTGGTCTAAATCGACACCATACGGTTCCAACCAGTCCATTTTGTGTGGCTGGAAACCAAATGCCATGATCACGGCATCCGCAGGCAATACATGTTCACTGCCTTCCACTGGTTCTGGTCTGCGACGACCTGCATCATCGGGCTCACCTAAAGCGGTTTTTACCACTTTAACGCCCGATACGTTACCTGAGGCGTCGACCTCCACACCGAGTGGTTGCAGGTTAAACATGAACTTCACGCCTTCTTCCTTCGCGTTTTTTACCTCGCGACGAGAGCCAGGCATGTTGGCTTCGTCACGACGATAAGCACAAATCACATTGGAGGCTCCTTGGCGAATAGAGGTTCGTACACAGTCCATTGCGGTATCGCCACCACCAAGCACAACCACTTTCTTTCCTGCCATGTCGATAAAAGGTTGGTTGTTCTCAAGCTCCATGACTTTGTAGGTATTCGAAATTAAAAATGGCAGCGCGTCATACACACCCGGCGCATCCTCATTTTCTAGTCCTGCACGCATGTATTTATAGGTGCCAACGCCCAAGAAAACAGCATCGTATTCATCAAGCAGCTCTTGCATTTGGACATCTTTGCCTACTTCCATGTTCATACGGAACTCGACGCCCATTTCAGTGAACACACGGCGGCGGTTTTCCATCACGCCTTTTTCAAGCTTGAATGAAGGAATGCCGAAGGTCAGAAGGCCTCCAATTTCAGGGTAGCGGTCAAACACGACTGGCTTAACGCCATTGCGCACTAGGATATCAGCGGCAGCCAAGCCAGCTGGGCCTGCTCCAATGATTGCGACCTTTTTATCGGTCCACTCCACCTTGGACATATCTGGCTTCCAGCCCATTTCAAACGCTTTGTCGGTAATGTACTTTTCTATGTTACCGATGGTGACGGCACCAAAGTCATCATTAAGCGTGCATGAACCTTCACATAGGCGGTCTTGAGGACAAACGCGCCCACATACTTCCGGTAGGCTATTGGTTTGATGCGATAGTTCAACCGCTTCAAGAATACGACCTTCATTGGCAAGTTTTAACCATTGAGGGATGTAGTTGTGGACTGGGCATTTCCATTCACAATATGGGTTGCCACAATCTAAGCAGCGATCCGCTTGTGCAGTTGCCTGCTGCTTAGTAAACGGTTCATAGATTTCAACGAACTCGATCTTACGAACTTTGATAGGCTTTTTCGCAGGATCTACACGCTGCACATCGATAAATTGATAAACGTTCTGGCTCATGATTCAAACATCCTCCATGATTACTGTGCTTGAACACGCAGCTCTGCAGCACTGCGGCTCTGGTGACCAAGTAGCGTGCGAAGATCTGCCGCTTGTGGTTTCACCAAATAGAACTTTGGAATCCATTCATCAAAGTTCGCCAAAATATTTTCTGCATGACTCGAGCCTGTTTCTTCAAGGTGTTCTGCAATTAGGCCACGCAAATGTTCTTGGTGGATGTATAGATCGGACAATGAGATGGCTTCGACAGACTCAGTATTAACTCGACCTTCAAAGCTCTGGTTTTCATCCAGAACATAGGCAAAGCCTCCGGTCATACCTGCACCAAAGTTCACGCCTGTTGCACCTAGAATGGCAACAATACCGCCAGTCATGTACTCACAAGCGTTATCTCCCGCACCTTCAATGACGGCAATCGTACCTGAGTTACGTACCCCAAAACGTTCACCCGCTTTACCTGCCGCGAACAGTTTACCGCCCGTTGCGCCGTACAAACATGTGTTACCAATAATGGTGGCTTCATGACACTTGAACGCTGTACCTAAGTGAGGTTTTATGGCGAGCTTGCCGCCTGCCATGCCTTTCCCTACGTAGTCATTCGCATCACCTGTGAGGTACAGCTCTACACCACCTGCGTTCCAAACACCAAACGACTGACCTGCAGTGCCGTCAAGATAGATTTTGATAGGGGAAGCAGCCAAACCTTGGTTGCCATAGCGCTTCGCTATTTCGCCAGATAAGCGTGCACCCACAGAACGATCAGTGTTGATGACATTGTAGAAGAAACTTGCCGATTGGCTGTTTTCTACCGCATGCATGGCATCATCAATGATCTTTTGATTGAGCTCAGCTTTATCAAACGGTTTGTTTGGCTCTGTCCAAAACAGCGGATGACCTTCAGGCGAGACGGGAGCTTCTAGAATGTTGGATAGATCCAATTTGGTTTGCTTTGCGGTAAAGCCTTCTACTGCTTCAAGTAAATCGGTACGACCAATCAAGTCCGTCAGTTTTTCAACGCCTAGCTCAGAAAGCAGCTCGCGCACTTCTTCTGCCAGTCCGGTGAAGTAGTTCATCACCATTTCAGGTAAGCCTTTGAAGTACTCTTTACGCAGCGTTTCGTCTTGAGTCGCAACCCCTGTTGCACAGTTATTGAGGTGACAAATTCGCAGGAACTTACAACCCATAGCAACCATTGGCGCGGTACCAAATCCGAAGCTTTCCGCACCAAGAATCGCGGCCTTAACCACGTCTAGACCAGTCTTTAGACCACCGTCTACCTGTAGGCGGATCTTATGACGCAGACCATTAGCAACCAGTGCTTGTTGCGTCTCTGCTAGACCTAATTCCCATGGACTACCTGCGTATTTTACCGAAGTTAATGGGCTTGCTGCAGTACCACCGTCGTAACCCGAGATGGTAATAAGATCAGCGTAAGCCTTTGCTACGCCCGTTGCGATGGTGCCGACACCTGGCTCGGAGACGAGTTTTACCGAAACCAGCGCATTCGGGTTGACTTGTTTAAGGTCGAAGATCAGCTGGGCCAAATCTTCAATAGAATAAATATCGTGGTGTGGAGGAGGAGAGATTAACGTCACCCCTTGCACGGAGTAACGTAGCTTGGCGATTTCTGCGGTGACTTTGTGTCCCGGTAGCTGACCACCTTCACCCGGTTTAGCTCCTTGCGCTACCTTGATTTGTAGTACATCCGCATTAGTAAGGTAATGAGGCGTGACACCAAATCGGCCTGAAGCAATTTGCTTGATGCGCGAGTTACGTTCAGTGCCGAAACGGCGAGGATCTTCACCACCTTCACCGGAGTTTGAATAGCCACCAAGACGGTTCATCGCAGTCGCGAGTGCTTCATGCGCTTCAGGGCTAAGTGCGCCAATGGACATGGCCGCAGAGTCGAAGCGTTTGAACAGTTCAATGCGTGGTTCTATTTGCTCGAGTGGCAGCGGTGAGTCTGATTTTTTCAGCGACATTAAGTCACGCAGCATGGCAACAGGGCGTTGGTTTACCTGCTTAGCAAAGCTCTGATAGTCGTTACTTTCGCCAGATTTAACGGCCTGTTGCAGCGTGCCGACAACATCCGGGTTGTAAGCATGATACTCACCTCCATGGACATACTTTAACAAGCCGCCATGATCAATCGATTTACGTTTCGCCCATGCTTTGCGAGATAAGTTTGTAAGATCTTGCTGGAAGTCGTCAAAATTTGCGCCTTCAATACGAGTTGTGACGCCTTTAAAACACTGATCGACCACATCTTGGCTCAAGCCAACTGCTTCAAACAGTTGTGAGCAGCGGTAAGAGGCGATGGTTGAGATCCCCATCTTTGACATGATTTTATACAGGCCCTTGTTGATGCCGTATTGGTAGTTCTGCATCACATCGCGATAGTCTTTCTCTAGTGCCTTATCATCAATCAGTTTACCTAACGCTTCATAAGCAAGGTATGGGTAAACTGCAGTCGCACCAAAGCCAAGTAAGACAGCAAATTGGTGTGGATCACGTGCAGTTGCGGTTTCGACTACAATGTTGGCATCGCAACGTAAGTTCGCATCAATCAAACGAGTTTGAACGGCGCCGACTGCCATTGCCGCTGGAATTGGTAACTTGCCTTTGACCAAAGCGCGATCTGAAAGTACCACTAAAACCGTGCCTTCAAGCACGACTTGCTCTGCTTGCTCACAAAGATCATCAATAGCTTGTTTAAGATCTTTCTCTTGTGGGTCGTAGTTGATATCTAGAATGGTATTACGGTAGTGATCGTCACCAAGCTCGAGCAGTTGCTGCATGTCTGAATAAAGCAGTACAGGCGAATCAAATGTTACGCGATGCGCGTGGCCATCGGTTTCACAGAAGACATTCATTTCCTTACCGATACTGGTCGCCAGTGACATCACGTGTTTTTCACGCAGTGGATCGATCGGTGGATTGGTGACCTGAGCGAACTTCTGGCGGAAGTAGTCAGTTACCAAGCGCTCTTTTGAGGAGAGCACTGCCATTGGAGTATCGTCACCCATAGAACCAACGGCTTCTTGGCCCATTTCTCCGAGTACACGCAGAACTTGGTCGACTTCTTCGTTCGTCATCGCGAATTGCTTTTGATAAGTCTTAAGTAAGTCTTCATCAAAGCTGCGCTCGCCTACTTGATCCTCTGGTAGCTGAGAAAATGGTGTTAGTTTGCGAACGTTGTTTTCCATCCATTCGCGATAAGGGTGACGAGATTTCAGATCATTATCGATCTCGCTAGACTGCCAAAGCTTACCTTTACGAGTGTCGATGACGAGCAATTCACCCGGACCTACACGCCCTTTTTCGGCAACTTCATCTGGGGCGTAATTCCAAATCCCTACCTCAGATGCCAGAGTGATCAACTTATCTTTGGTAATTACATAACGCGCAGGACGCAGACCGTTTCGGTCTAGGTTACAAGCAGCATAACGACCATCGGACAGTACGATACCTGCTGGGCCATCCCATGGTTCCATGTGCTTGGAGTTGAAATCGTAAAACGCCCGCAGATCCGGATCCATATCTGGATGGTTTTGCCATGCAGGCGGCACAAGCATACGCATGGCGCGGAAGATATCCATGCCACCAGCTAAGAAGAGATCCAGCATATTATCCAAGCTAGAGGAGTCTGAACCTGTCTCGTTCACAAATGGTGCTGCAGTTTGAAGATCGGGCAGCAGTGGTGACGAGAACTTGTAAGCGCGCGCGCGCGCCCATTGGCGGTTACCTTCAATGGTGTTGATCTCACCGTTATGAGCAAGATAGCGGAACGGCTGAGCCAATGGCCAACGCGGTTGAGTATTGGTAGAAAAACGCTGGTGGAACAGACAGATAGCGGATTCCATGCGTAGATCAGCAAGATCAAGGTAGAAGCGAGGCAAGTCCGCAGGCATGCACAGGCCTTTGTACACCAAAACTTGAGTCGACAAGCTACAGATGTAGAAATCAGGATCTTCGGTGATTTGTTTCTCGATGCGACGGCGTGCGATGTAGAGACGGCGTTCAATGTCACGCTCTCGCCAACCAGCCGGTGCAGAGATAAAGACTTGCTGAATATTTGGAAGCGAGTTAGCCGCAATTGGACCGAGCACTTCTGAATTGGTTGGAACTTCACGCCAACCGGCCACCGTTAGCGTCTCTTGCGCAAGTTCTCTGTTGACGATGTCTTTAGCGAGTTGAGCTTTGACCGGATCTTGGTTGAAGAAAATCATCCCTACGGCGTATTGCTTGCCAAGGTTGAAACCATTTTCTTCGGCAATAAGACGTAAATAGGAATCGGGCTTTTGTAATAGAAGACCACAACCATCACCGGTTTTACCATCGGCGGCAATACCACCACGGTGGGTCATTCGGTCAAGTGCAGAAATTGCTGTACGAACCAGCTTGTGGCTTTGTTCGCCTTCCATATGCGCGATCAAGCCAAATCCACAGTTGTCTTTCTCAAGACTTGGATCATAAAGAGCCATTGCAATTCTCCCTTTGCTTATCCGTCATCCCGACAGATATATCAACACTGCTTACGTTGATAGTGATGACTGAATATGCGTCATCTTTATGGTTTTATGTATATTTATTCAATAAAAGCTGTGAAATATTTAACATTTTTTGAGTGTTTTATTTTCATCAACTTCACAAGCTATAGCTTATTGTAAAAAAGGTCAAGTTATTAGTGGATAATCACGTGAATATGCGATTTACCATTTAATAAGCTAAAATAGTTTAATAATTTCAAATAGATAGAAAATTGATTGTTACAAAAAAGTAACATTTGATTCTGTGGGAAATAAAAAAGACCAGCATAAAATGCTGGTCAAAATAGAAAGATTGGAAGGAATTGTTTTCTTTCTTTGCTAATAGCCATCGATATCGCTGATGGCTATTTATGGCATTGAAAGAGGGAAGCGTGAATACTTCCGTTAAGCAGAAAGCATCAGTGAATCTGCTTTTGCTTCTAGGTTTGTGCCATCCATTAGGTAGTCATCGATAGCACGAGCACATTCGCGACCCTCGTTGATACAACGAACCACCAAAGATTGGCCTGTTCGCATATCACCAGCAGCAAATACGCCTTCTTGGTTAGTAGCAAAACCTTGAGTTGCTACGTTACCGCGATCATCTAGCGCGATATCCAGTTGAGCAAGCACGCCTGTAGGTTCTGGGTGTAAGAAGCCCATTGCTAGGAATGCCATATCACATGGGATCACTCGCTCGCTGCCTTCTACTTCTTTGAAACTTGGGCGCTCGCCTGGTTTTGCATCTTGCCAAACGATATCAGCAAGACGAAGGCCTGTGACTTCACCTTTGTCATTTCCGATGAACTCTTTGGTCAGGATGTTCCAGTGACGATCAACACCTTCTTCATGAGAGGTCGAAGTACGTAGGATCATCGGGTACTGTGGCCATGGCATATTAGCAGGGCGCTTCTCTGGTGGAATCGGCATGATTTCAACCTGAGTGATGCTTGCTGCACCGTGGCGGTTTGATGTTCCTACACAGTCAGAACCCGTATCACCACCACCGATAACGACAACATGTTTGCCCGCTGCGTGAAGTTCTTCACCCTTAAGATCCATGTCGTTGGCACGGCGGTTGTTTTGACCTAGGAATTCCATCGCGAAGTGAACGCCTTTTAGTTCACGACCCGGAACTGGCAAATCACGAGGAACAGTTGAACCACCCGTCAGTAGAACCACATCGAATTCTTGACGCAGTTGCTGAGCATTCACATCAACACCAACATGTTGGTTAACTTTGAATTCAATACCCGCTTCTGCCATCAGGTTGATCTTACGATCAATCACGTCCATACCCAGTTTGAAATCTGGGATACCAAAACGCAGCAGACCGCCTACTTTCTCGTCACGCTCGAATACCGTCACAGTATGACCGGCGCTGTTTAGCTGCTCAGCAGCCGCAAGGCCAGCAGGGCCCGAACCAATGATCGCAACGGTTTTGCCTGTGCGAGAACGTGGTGTTTTTGGTTTGGCGTACCCTTCACGATACGCCGTTTCTACGATGGTTTTCTCGATGTTACAGATGGTGATTGGGTCTTGGTTGATGCCAAGTACACAAGCACTTTCACATGGAGCAGGGCAAACACGACCAGTAAACTCTGGGAAGTTGTTCGTCGAGCTTAGGATGTTCCAAGCTTCTTCCCAGCTATCACGATAAACCGCGTCGTTAAATTCTGGGATGATGTTACCGATAGGGCAGCCGTTATGACAAAACGGCACGCCACAATCCATACAACGAGAAGCTTGAGTATTGATCTTGTCACCAAACTCCTCGTTCAGAACGAACTCTTTGTTGTTCTTGATGCGTTCAGCTGGGTCAATCTTCTGTGGTAGTTCACGACCATGCTCTAAAAATCCAGTAGGCTTACCCATTATACGGCCTCCACTTGAGTTTCGTTTCCTTGAGACAGTGCTTCAGCTTTGCGTTTTTGAAGAACCGCTTTGTAGTCACGCGGCATTACCTTAGCCATAGAGGCTAGGCTAGCTTCAAAATTGTCTAGGAAAGACTGAGCGACTTCACTTCCTGTGAATTGAACATGCTTAGTTAGCATGTCGAGTAATAGATCTCTGTCTTCTTGCTCGATTGGATCTAGGTCTACTAGCTCTGGGTTCAGTTTCGACTCAAAGTCGCCTGATTTATCCCATACGTAAGCCACGCCGCCACTCATACCTGCGGCAAAGTTACGACCTGTTGAACCAAGGATAATTGCTGCACCGCCCGTCATGTATTCACAACCGTGGTCACCGACGCCTTCTACTACGACTTTCGCGCCTGAGTTACGAACACAGAAACGTTCACCAGCCATACCGCGAATGAAAGACTCACCCGAAGTTGCACCGTAGAAACACACGTTACCAACCACGATGTTGTCTTCTGCGACAATGCTTGATTTCGCGTCTGGGTAAAGTACTAACGTACCGCCAGATAAGCCTTTACCCCAGTAGTCGTTCGCGTCGCCTTCCACTTCGAACTTCACGCCCTTAGCTAGGAATGCACCGAATGACTGACCCGCAGAACCTTTGAACTTCACGTTCATTGGCTGAGGTAGGCCGGCATCTTTGTACACTTTCGAGATTTCGTTCGACAGCATGGTTCCTGCAGAGCGGTCCGTGTTGACGATAGGGAACTCGGCATTCACTGCTTCGCCTTTCTCGAGTGCAGGAATCGCTGCTTGAATTAGCTTACGGTCTAGTACTTCTTCTAGGTTGTGGTTCTGCTGAGCTTGGTTGAATACACCATCAGCTTCGCGTGGTTGCTCAACGTGGAGAACAGGAGACAGATCTAGGTTCTTGTATTTCCAGTGAGAAACGTCTTGGCGAATCTTCAGCTTCTGACCTTGACCGACCATCTCATCGATAGTGCGGAAGCCAAGTTCAGCCATGATTTCACGTAGACCTTGTGCCATGTATTGGAAGAAGGTTACGACGTCTTCTACGCGACCATCAAAGCGCTCGCGAAGCGTCTTGTTCTGAGTTGCGATACCAACAGGACAGGTGTTCTTATGACACTTACGCATCATGATACAACCTTCAACCACCAAGGCTGCGGTTGCCACGCCCCATTCTTCAGCACCCAGTAGTGTTGCGACTGCAAGGTCACGAGGAGTCTTCATCTGACCATCCGCTTGAACCACGATACGGTTACGTAGACCGTTCTTCAGTAGCGTTTGGTGCGTTTCTGCCAAGCCAAGTTCCCAAGGAAGACCAGTATGACGGATTGAAGACATTGGGGATGCACCAGTACCACCGTCGAAACCTGCGATTAGTACAACGTCCGCTTTCGCTTTCGCTACACCGGAAGCGATCGTACCTACGCCAGCTTCCGATACCAGCTTCACGTTTACACGGCCCGCGCGGTTCGCGTTCTTCAAATCGTAGATAAGCTGAGCCAAATCTTCGATTGAGTAGATATCGTGGTGTGGTGGCGGCGAGATAAGACCGACGCCCGGAGTTGAGTGACGTGTAGCACCGATCCAGTCATCTACTTTATCGCCTGGTAGCTGACCACCTTCACCTGGTTTCGCACCTTGAGCCATCTTGATTTGTAGCTCATCAGCGTTGGTTAGGTAGTAAGAGGTTACGCCGAAACGACCCGAAGCTACCTGCTTGATTGCAGAGCGTTCCCAATCGCCGTTCTCTTTGCGCTCGAAACGCATTGGGTCTTCACCACCTTCACCAGAGTTCGATTTCGCGCCAAGACGGTTCATCGCAACAGCTAGTGTGGAGTGTGCTTCGTAAGAAATAGAACCGAATGACATAGCACCCGTCGCGAAGCGTTTCACGATGCTTTCAATTGGCTCGACTTCGTCGATAGAGATAGAACCAGCTGGGTTCTTAATGAATTCTAGCTGGCTACGCAGAGTTACCGCGTTGTCACCTTGTTTATCGACTGCTGTCGCGTACTGCTTGAACTGATCGTAGTTCTTGTTGCGCGTAGACTCTTGCAGTAGAGAAATGGTTTCTGGGTTGAAGAGGTGCTTCTCGCCACGCTGTTTCCATTGGTAAACACCACCCACATCCAGCATTTGAATTGGGATTTCGCGTTGTGGATAACCGATGCGGTGACGAACGAGCACTTCTTTAGCAATATCGTCAAGGGTGAGACCTTGGATACGAGAAACTGTACCTGTGAAGTACTTGTCTACCACTGACTTATGAATACCTAAGGCTTCGAAGATTTGCGCACCGTGGTACGACTGTAGGGTTGAGATACCCATCTTCGAGAAGATCTTCAGAAGACCGCCATTGATCGCTTTACGGTAGTTGTTGAACAGATCACGAGGGTTCGCTTCTGGATCCAGCTTCTTTGTGCGTTGTAGCTCAATGATGGTTTCGATAACTAGGTAAGGGTTAACCGCATTTGCACCATAGCCAATAAGGGTTGCAAAGTGGTGCGTTTCACGCGCGTCACCAGTTTCAACCACGATGTCACACTTCGCACGCAGACCTTTACGGATCAGGTGGTGGTGTACTGCGCCAACTGCCAGCATGGCTGGGATCGCCGCGTGGTTTGAGTTCACTGCACGGTCAGTGAGTAGGATGATTGAGTAACCGTCGATAACCGCGTCTTCAGCGTATTGGCAAATACGTTTTAGTGCGCGCTCAAGCTTGCCTTGGTCTTCACTGGCTTGGAATACGATATCCAGTGTCTTCGCCTGAAGATGCTCGTTGTCAATAGCACGCAGTTTCTCAAGCTCAGAGTTCGCCAGAACAGGCGATTCCAATTCGACTTTCTGACAGTGAAGTGGTGTTTCAGTCAGAAGGTTTTGGTCTTTACCCAAGTAAGTGTTCAGCGACATCACCATACGCTCACGGATCGGATCGATCGGTGGGTTAGTTACCTGTGCAAACAGCTGCTTGAAGTAGTTTGACAGATGTTGCGACTGATGAGATAGCACTGCAAGAGGCCAGTCGGCACCCATGGCTGATAATGGCTCTTTACCTTCATTTGCCATTGGAACGATGATTTCGTTCACTTCTTCAGTACTTACGCCAAACGCTTGTTGGCGGTGTAGAAGATGTTCTGGCTTAGGTTGGCTGAATTGGTTGCTCGCATCTGGCAGCTTCTTCAAGCTTAGTAGGTTTTCTTCTACCCACTTTTCGTAAGGCTGTGCCGTTGCGATGGTGTCTTTCACTTCTTCATCAGAGATGATGCGACCTTGCTCTAAGTCTGCAACGAAGATGCGACCTGGTTGTAGACGACCGCGGAACTCAACGTTCTCTGGTTCAATATCCACAACACCAGATTCAGATGCCATCACTAGGAAGTTATCTTTGGTCACTGTGTAGCGAGAAGGGCGCAGACCGTTACGGTCGAGTGTCGCACCAACTTGAACACCATCAGTAAAACATACTGAAGCAGGGCCATCCCATGGTTCCATGATGTTCGCATGGTACTGATAGAACGCGCGACGCTTAGGATCCATTGTTTTTGTTTTCTTGCCATGCTTCCGGAATCATCATCATCAATGCGTGTGGCAGGCTGCGACCAGAAAGAACTAGGAGCTCAAGTGCCATATCAAAGTTAGATGAATCCGAACTGCCTTCCTGACAAATAGGAAGCAGCATGTCGATTTCAGCTTGGGTAAATAGATCGGATTCAATGATCGCCTCACGGGCTTTCATCCAGTTCAAGTTACCTCGAACTGTATTGATTTCACCGTTGTGGGCAATGTAACGGAAAGGTTGTGCAAGACGCCATTTCGGGAAGGTGTTGGTAGAGAAGCGAGAGTGTACCAGTGCCAGTGCAGTCACCATGGTCGGGTTTTGCAGATCAAGGAAGTACTGAGGGACTTGCTCGGTCGTTAACTGACCTTTGTACACCAATGTCTTGTAAGACATTGAATTAATGTAGAAGTCATCACCAATGTTCGAAACGCTCTCTAGGCAAACACGTACAGTGTAGTTACGAAGTACGTACAGTTTGCGCTCTAGCTCTTCAGGTGTGATACCTGGACCACCAGAGATAAACACATGCTCAAACTGAGGCTCTGTGCTTAGCGGGTCGGCACCGATCATTGAGTTATCGGTTGGCAATACGCGGTAGCCAATAACTTCAAGGTCTAGACGCTGAGCGTTGCGTTCTAGAATGTCACGGCATTGCTCGCGTTTGTATTCGTCTTTCGGGAAAAGTACGACACCCACACCATACTTTTCAAATGAAGGTAGTTTAATGCCGAGCTTAACGGCCTCTTCTAATAGGAATTCATGAGGTTTTTGTAGCAAGATACCCGCACCATCACCGCTGCATGGATCACAACCTTGACCACCACGGTGCTCCATGCGAGCTAGCATATCCAATGCTTGAGTCACTACTTCATGAGATTTACGGTTTTTAAGGTGAGCAACAAAACCGATACCACACGCGTCATGCTCCAATTCAGGAGTATATAGACCCTGTGGATTTTGCTCTCTATCTACCATAGATACATCCTTCCAGTTCAATGTCGACGCAAAAGCACCAGGCAGGCAAATGCCACCTAGACCATTGATTACGTCTTGTCCTTTATATTTATTATCGCCACCGATCTAGGTTGACCGATCTTGATTCCTTTCCGTATCTCGCAGGAAAAGTTTTGCGAGAAAAACAATCCTTGGTGGTATCCCTTTATTTATTGCCACTATTTAGTGATTTATATAGGTAGGAGTGGGATAACACCGACAAATCCCGCAGTGTACTTTGTAATAAAAGTCACAAAAATAACGGGGTTGTGTAAGTATCCTACAATTTTGTCACTTCAGAATGCAATGAAAAAGTCGACGTTGTGACCCAATTTTTTCGTTTAATTATGCATTTTTAGTTTAACATTTACGCAACATGAACGTTTTTTATCTGTATTTATGCAGGTTTATTGATTTTGAGCCGTATGATGTTTGTTTGAATTGACTAGTATTGTGTGTTTTTTCTTGCAGGGATGTAATTTATTTACACAGATCGTAGTGAGATTGATTACGGTTCATTGTTGGTGAGAATTTATGCAGTTACATGAGTTGGTCAATACAATCGGCCAAGATCTTCAGCGTCGATACGGTGAAAAAGTCCATAAACTAACGTTGCACGGTGGATTTAGTTGCCCTAACCGAGATGGCACGATTGGTCGGGGAGGATGTACTTTTTGTAATGTGGCTTCGTTTGCGGATGAAGAAGTACAGATAAAAAGTATTCACGATCAGTTGAAAGATCGTGCGGGCGAAATTCATCGAGCGAAGAAGTATCTCGCTTATTTTCAGGCTTACACCAGTACTTATGCGGAAGTGCAAGTGCTGAAAAATATGTATGAAGAAGCACTAAAAGCGGCTGATATTGTGGGATTGTGTGTCGGGACTCGTCCAGATTGCGTGCCTGATGCCGTATTAGATTTGCTGTCTGACTATGTACAGCAAGGTTATGAAATTTGGCTAGAGTTAGGGCTTCAAACCGCTAATAACGACACCCTTAAGCGCATCAATCGCGGTCATGATTTCGAATGTTATGCCGAGATCACCAAGCGTGCGCGTGCGCTAGGTATTAAAGTCTGTACTCATTTAATTGTTGGATTACCGAAAGAAAGCCGCGACGATAATATTGAGACGCTGCAAAAAGTGTTAGCCGTGGGCACGGATGGCATTAAGTTACATGGCTTGCATATTGTGGAAGGCAGCACGATGGCGAAAGCGTGGCGTGCAGGACGATTAGAGGCGCCAGAGCTAGAAGAGTATGTCGCTATTGCCAGTGAGATGATTCGTATGACGCCACCGGACGTGATTTACCATCGCGTTTCATCAGCAGCTCGTAGACCTACCTTATTATCGCCACTGTGGTGTGAAAATCGCTGGCTGGCGATGACTGAAATTGGTCGAGCCCTCAGTGAACATGGTGCTCAAGGAAGCCTAACGGGAAACGCTTTTATCTATACTAAACCGGAATTAATAGCAGATCGCTCAATAAATAACTGATATATTTTAACCAGTTTTCTTTAAAGGTTTAAACGATGGATCAGTTACTCAATTGGCTTTGGGATGGTCAAGGCGGTTATGGCTATGTCGTCTTGTTATTAATTGCTAGCGTGTGCGCGTTAGCACTGATCTATTTGCACTTTCAAACATCACTTAAGCAACTCGTAACGGATTCACCCTATCCAGTCATAGTGCTGGATACTGGCCATGCTCAGATCTTGTTATCTAACCAAGCTGCAATGCAGTTATTAGGTATTCGCTCTCTAGGCACGGGATATTTGTATCCCGCTTTATTCGATATTCGTGAGCTTGAGTCGTTTCTAGACAGTGTCTCTAGTCGTCATTTTAGCCAGCAGGTATTTGATTGGCGCTTATCTGAAAGCGAATCTATCAAGGTGGAGTTGTCAGGAAGAAAGAGTTTGCTGCGCAATCACCGTGTTTGGATCATCTACGCGCAGCCATATCAATCCACTCATCAAGAGCAGCAACAAGAGCTTGCGCAATTAACGATTGCCCGTTCGGCACTAGACTCACTCTCTGAGTTAATCTGTACCCAAGATCGCCAAGGGAATTTATTAACGACGAACCGAGCATTTGATCAATTTTGGGAAGGGCGAAGGGAAGAAGCCTGCGCATCAAAGGCTTCCATGGGTGAGGCTAGCAGAAAGAGTGAGCGCAAGTGGACGACGGATCCACAAGGTCGCAGTTGCTTATTGGAAGTGAATCAAAATTCCCTTGTGTCACCGAGTGGTGAGCTGATCGGTACATTATCCATTAGTCATGATGTGACCGAGTGGCACAAAATGCAGCAAAACCTGAGAGATGAAATGGAGCGCCGTAAAGATACAGAAGTTGCGTTGGCGCAAAGGGATACCATCTTACAAACTATTCTTGACGCTAGCCCTGACTCTATCGGTATCTTCAATGAGAATATGGTCTATCAAGCGTGTAATAAACCGTTCGTTAATGCATTAGGTATTTCAGACGTGTCTGATTTGATCGGTAAGCGCCTTCAAGATGTCATTCCTGAAGAGATGTACGCTCGCTTAGCTGCTAGTGATTTAGATGCATTGCGTCAGTCAGAGCCTGTCCGATACATAGATAAAGTCGTTAGCAGTGATGGCAAAAGTACGTGGTTTGATGTGGTGAAATCGCCCTTTAAAGATAAAGCTTCAGGAACGAATGGTGTGCTGATCATGGCGCGTGATATTTCTGAACGTTACCTTGCCGAACAAAAGTTGGAGAGAGCCAATTTAGAGTTAGAAAAGTTGAGCTTTATGGACAGCTTAACTCAGGTATCGAACCGACGCCGCTTCGATGAACAACTGCAGGTACTATGGTACCACCATGCCCGCGAAAAGCTGCCGCTCACTATCATGTTGTGTGACATCGACTTTTTCAAAGATTACAACGACTGTTACGGCCATCAACAAGGTGATGAAGCATTGGTCAGTGTTGCTACCGTATTCACAAAAGTCATCAATCGCTCTTCGGATTGTGTTGCGCGTTATGGTGGTGAGGAGTTCGGTTTTATCCTGCCGAATACCACAACGGAAGGCGCGAGCAATGTAGCGCAGCGTATTCATGAACAAATTCGACAACTCGATATGGAGCACGACAGCTCAGAAGCATCGGAACGTCTCACGGTCAGTATCGGTCTTGTCTCTTATATTCCTCAACATGGTGATGAACCGGAAATGGGTATTGCCATGGCTGACAGTGCGCTATACCAAGCCAAAGCTGATGGACGTAATCGCACCTGTATTCACCCCAGTTCTTGCTAACGCTTTGTGACCGCTTGCTCTAAGTTGATAGCTGATTGTTTAAATCGCCGTATTAAACACGTTAAACTTACCGAAGCCTGTGCGTTCGTTGGTTAACTTATCTTTTTATCTTGTTTAGCAAGCGCAGTTCGCACTACGTATTTTTCACTAATCACACAGACCTAAATTGCGTTAGGCCGAATATGTCTGCTCGTTTTTTATTCATTGAAGGGCAACATCTAGCCAGCACCATGGAGTAGTTAATGAAACCCATGAAAAATCTCGCCCAGTATTATGTCGACTTGCTAGTCAAACTGGGGATTGTTCGTTTCTCGATTTTGCTGGCCCTTGCGCTGGTGGCATTAGCCGTTGTGGTGCAGGTGGGGATTACTTTAGCTCTCAAGGGGCGAGTCGACGATATCGACATTGTCCGTTCGGTGTTTTTTGGTCTCTTGATTACACCTTGGGCGGTTTATTTTCTTTCTGTTGTTGTTGATCAGCTAGAAGAGTCTCGCCAGCGTTTAACCAAGTTGGTGTCCAAACTGAAAGACATGCGCTCGCGAGACCAAGAACTGAATTATCAATTGCAACAAAACATCGAAAAGCTCAACCAAGAAATTGAAGAGCGCATTAAAGCAGAAGAAGCTCGTGAAGAAGCGATGCAAGATCTCGAAAACGAGGTGTTCCAACGAGAGCGTACTCAGTTAGAGCTGGCGGAACGCACTGCACTACTGCGTTCATTTATTGATGCCTCGCCAGACTTAATTTACTACCGCAATGCCGATGGTGTGTTCTCCGGTTGTAACCGGGCAATGGAAGAGCTAACGGGCAAGAAAGAGCACCAGTTAGTCGGATTAAGCCCTTGGGATGTGTATAGCAAAGAAATCGCTGAGCACATCGTTGATACTGACCAAAAGGTCTTCGCCGATAATCAAGCTATCACTTACGAGCAGTGGCTAGAGTATCCTGATGGACGCAAACATTACTTTGAACTGCGTAAAGTGCCGTTTTACAGCAAAGATGGTCGTCACCTTGGCTTGGTAGGTTTTGGCCGTGATATCACTGAACGTAAACGTCATGAAGAGTCGTTAGAGAAAGCAAGCCGTGATAAAACTACTTTCATCTCAACCATCAGTCATGAACTGCGAACGCCACTAAATGGCATTGTGGGCTTAAGTCGCATGCTTCTCGATAGTCCGTTGACAGAAGAGCAGCGCAAACACATGCAGACCATCAATGTGAGTGCGATTACGCTAGGTAACATCTTCAACGATATTATCGATATGGATAAGTTTGATCGCCGCAAGCTAGAACTATTACCTGCGCCACTTAACTTCGAAGACTTCGTCGCTGAGATTGAAAGCATCTCTGCTTTGATGGCGGAGCAAAAAGGGCTGCGTTTTGACTTAGAACGTTTGAGTGATTTACCAAAAGCAATTGAAGTGGATGCGACCCGTTTGCGTCAGGTAATTTGGAACTTGGTCAGCAACGCAATGAAGTTTACCAAAGAAGGTGGCGTTGTGATGACGGTGAGCGCGGATGTCGAAGACGATTTTGCCACCATTATTATGGAGGTGGAAGACACGGGTATTGGCATACCAGAAGACGAGCTCGATAAAATCTTCGCCATGTATTACCAAGTGAAATCAGGTAAAGACAACCTACATGCTGTCGGGACTGGTATAGGCTTGGCGGTGTCAAAACAGCTGATCAATATGATGGATGGTGACATTACTGTCGCTAGTGAAGAGGGTTTTGGTAGTACTTTTACCGTATCGATTCACGTTCCTATAGTGGAACTCGAAGAACCTGTCATTGATGCAAAACGCGACAATATGCATCTCAACATCTTTATGGTCGAAGACATTGAGCTTAACGTTACCGTGGCCAAATCGTTGCTTGAGAGCTTAGGACACTCCGTTACCGTGGCGATGACGGGACAAGAAGCGCTCGTGAACTTTGTGCCAGAAAAATATGACTTGGCGTTGTTGGATATTCAGCTGCCTGATATGACGGGGTTTGATGTCGCAAATTATTATCGCGAGCATTATAACAATCTGCCTCCATTGGTCGCCCTAACAGCTAATGTGATGAAAGATCGTCGTGAATATTTAGATAACGGTATGGATGATGCCATCAGCAAACCGCTTGCTGTGAACGCCATTCAGTCTGTAATTGATAAATTCTTCGCGCATCAGGTAGAGCTGCAAGAGCAACCTGAGAGCATTCCAGAAACAGTGGAAGAGCCGACTCCTTCTCCTGTGATTGAGACACACTTGCTCGATATGGATATGTTAGAGTCTTACGTCGACATTGTTGGTGCCAAGCCGGTCTACGACAGCATAAAAATGTTTGAAGACATGATGCCAGACTATATTGATGTCTTAGACTCAAACATGACGGCAAAAGATCAAGATGGGATTGTTTCTGAAGCGCATAAAATTAAAGGTGCTGCAGGTTCGATTGGCCTCAAACGTATCCAAAGTGTGGCGCAGAAAGCGCAATCTCCCGATATGCCAGCATGGTGGGAAAACATTTCAGACTGGGTTGAAGAGATCAAAAATGAATACCAAAACGATATTCAAGTCCTCAAAAGTTGGTTGGAACAAAGGAAATAACATGAAAAAAATCGCACCGTTGGCGTTGGTTATAGCATTGATGGCAGGCTGCAGTTCCGTTCCAAGTGTGAACTGGCAACAAAACAGTCAGATTACGATTAACCAGGTGAATGTCGAGCTCAAAAGTAACTTATGGGTGAACCTGATGCCGACTGTTGGGGAAGTACAAGAGCAAAGCATTCAAGGATCACTTTACCTTGAAGGAGACCAGTTACTCCCAGCCAACCTGACTGCCGAAGCGCTTATCATCAAGCAAGGGGAAAAAGAGTGGTGGGTGGATGAAGACTCTTTAGAAACTCGAACTCATAGTGAGAGCCAATGGGAAGTAGCCTTCACGTCTCAGGTAGACGCGGACACAGAAAAATCGGTTGATATCGCGGTACTTTTAGACGACGCAGGTAAACAGCGCTGGTTAGTGGAAAAATACGTGAAGATTAACAAGGTTTATTAGACTCAGTGATTGTCCGCTAATTGCTAAACCCAAAATAAAAGGGCTTGCTCAATGAGCAAGCCCTTTGCGTATTAGCGATTCAATTAGTCTTCTAGATCGCCACAGAAGCGGTAACCTTCGCCGTGGATAGTCGCGATGATTTCAGGAGTGCCTGAAACAGACTCAAAGTGTTTACGAATACGACGAATCGTTACGTCTACAGTACGGTCATGCGGCTTAAGTTCACGGCCAGTCATCTTCTTAAGAAGATCGGCACGAGTTTGAATCTTACCTGGGTTTTCACAGAAGTGAAGTAGAGCTCGGAACTCAGAGCGAGGGAGCTTGTAGCTATCACCAGCAGGGCTTACTAGAGAGCGGCTGTTGATGTCCAGTACCCAACCATTGAATTCATACTTTTCTACTGAGCGTTTCTCTTCTTGCACCGCGTTAGAGCTCATTGAGCGGCTAAGTAGGTTGCGAGCACGAATAGTCAGTTCACGTGGGTTGAATGGTTTAGTGATGTAGTCATCTGCACCAATCTCAAGACCTAGGATCTTGTCCACTTCATTGTCACGGCCTGTCAGGAACATTAAAGCAATGTTCGCTTGTTCGCGTAGTTCACGCGCTAACAGAAGGCCATTCTTGCCTGGAAGATTAATGTCCATAATAACCAAGTTGACTGAGTTGTCAGACAACACTTGGTGCATCTCTTCACCGTCACTGGCTTCAAAAACAGCGTATCCCTCTGCTTCAAAAATACTCTTAAGAGTGTTACGAGTTACTTGCTCATCTTCAACGATAAGAATCTGCGGGGTTTGCATTGGCGGTACCTAAATTTGTGACAAAATTGTGCTAATAGAATAAATTCTAGGCAAAAATATAACATACAGGTAATGTGATTTTGATAATAAATCAAGTTGATCAAAAAAACACTTCTTTCAGTTATCCGCCCTCCATGGAATTTTGCCAACTCACCAGTATCCAATGGCGACGTTTATTCTAAAGGGCTTGTTTACCTTTCATTTCCTACTTTCTGTGGGGCCTGAAACGTAAACACCCTAAGATATGGAGCGGATTTTATATTGTTAACAGCATGCTAACAATGCTCAAATGTTAATTCCATTCAGTTTGTTGATTTATATCAATTGATGAAATGTAACTGTTATTAATCGTTTAAGACTTATGATAGAAAAAAGTAATACGAACATAGACGCATCGTTATGGAATGCTTATTCAGAATCTTTTTTCAGATTCGAGGCCGAGTGGTGCGTTTCAAACTACGCTGTGATAACCGCTTGGAACCCATACAGTAATTTGCGGTCCAAAGAAGAGAACTGCATAAGCAATCAAGCATTAGAAACACTGCTACAGCACGTTAATTACGCGCCTATCACAGTAGGTGACAGCTCTTTTACATGGTATGAGGAAAGCTTTGCCGTCGAGTTATCACCAGAGGCGGCGGTCGCATTGGCGAATGACTTTCAACAAAACGCGATTTACTACGTCATTGATGATCAACTTTACCTTATTGCGTGCTCACAGCCGAAAGTGTTGCATAAGTTAGGCTCCCTTAAGCCTCGACTCGTATAGGAAAGGATACTACTCACCGAAGCACTGCTTGGGTGAGAAAATTCACGGAGGAAATATGAGAGACATTACACCCGATATTTGTGACCAATTTGAAGACCAAGTTACCCTGCTTACTTTGCCACTGCAGAACTTTGGTCAACGCTCCGCTTTTTACGGAGAAATTGTCACAGTGCGTTGCTATCACGACAACTCAAAAGTACGTGAAGTACTGGGCGAAGATGGAACGGGGAAAGTATTGATTGTTGACGGACATGGTTCGTGTCAGAAAGCATTGCTTGGCGATCAATTAGCAATACTCGGAATAGAAAATGGGTGGGAAGGCATTATTGTCTATGGTGCAATACGCGACGTAGCACAAATATCTCAGATGGACATTGGCGTGCAAGCACTTGGTACCAATCCGTTTAAGACAGAGAAGCGAGGTATGGGAGAGGTCAATGTGACTTTAACGATGCAAAACCAAATCGTGCAGCCGAAGCATTATGTGTACGCTGATTGGAATGGTGTGTTGATTTCAAAGCAAAAATTAGATTTCTAAAAACGAAAGCCTAAACCTACCTCAATACCTTGTTGCCAATCTTGGTAATCAAGAGTCGCGTGAAGATCCAGTTTATCGGTGATTTTTACGCGACTTGAAACTTCAGCTGCGAGGCTGCTGTCTTCTTGGCGAATACCTTCCGCAGTCTCATTCTTGTAAGAGCGAACCGTACTTTTTAGTGTGACACGATCATTGAAGTGATAGCTGATCCCACTCAAAAAACCGCTTTGGTTTTGAGTTGGAGAGTTGTTGACTCGTGCTCCGACGTAAACGTCTACTGAGTCAAAGAGTTCGTACGCATAACCCGTGTCGATATTCCAAACATCGAAACTGTCAGATTGATAGCTGTCGCTGGAAATAAATAGTTTATGAGGAGAAGGGGATGTTTTGCCTGGAAGAGGCGGAAGCTCGTTTGCTAGACAAACGCCAGACACAAAAAACAGCAACAGAAAAAGCCCTCTTTTCATGCTCACCACTCCTTGTGTCAACTTTTTTATTAGTATGTGCCCAAAGCTTCTCACTATTAAAGCATAGAATATGAAAGCTAGCTCACCTATTTTCTAAATAATTCGATCCTGTGAACATAGGTCACAGTTAAGTTGTTGTTAAGTGTCAACAACTCCCTTTCATAATTTGATCTTACGCTTTATGACGAAGATCAGACTAGTTATGGAGTAAAAAGTGAGACTGATGACGATGGGATGAGCCCCCTACAAAAATAAGCGACAGATTTCCTAACGAGCAATAACATCCAATTAGCTTTAAATATCAATAAGATTGCTTAGCAGAAATCGCTGTAAGACTGAAAAACAAACAATTTTTTGTTGACTATGAATCGGAAACTCGGTAAACGTAGAGTTAAGCAAACACAATTAACGTTGAATATTTATTTATGCCATCTAACAGCCTAGTAGTAATGACCACGACCATTATTATTACCGACACGACACATGTTGGGGCAGGCTGCTGAGCGAAAGAAATTCACAAAAAAGGCCTGTATCCAACAAGATACAGGCCTTTTTTTATGCGCCTTTTTTTTATTGCTTTTTTATTCCAGAATTTAGACAAGTTTGAGAAGATATACCGGAGGAAGGGATGCGAGTATTGAAGTTTGGCGGTTCATCACTAGCTGATGCAGATCGCTTTTTAAGAGCGGCAGACATCATTGCCAATAACGCTCAACAAGAAGAAGTGGCGGTTGTTCTTTCAGCCCCAGGTAAAACAACAAATAAGTTGGTTGCGGTCATTGAAGGCGCGTTGCGCAATGGTGAAGCAGAGCTGCAAATCAAAGAGTTGGATGAATCGTTTAAAACGCTATTCACTCAAATCCAAGCAGTACTACCCAATATTGATGGTTCAGCTTTCGATAACCAAGTGAAAACCTCGCTATCTCAATTACGTCAATTTGTTCACGGCATCAATCTATTAGGTATGTGCCCAAACAACGTAAATGCACGCATTATCAGTAAAGGTGAGCGTGTTTCCATTCAGTTGATGAAAGCCGTCTTGGAGGCGAAGGGACAACAAGCGAGCTTGATCGATCCTGTCGAGTATCTGTATGCCCAAGGTGATCATCTTGAAGCTATGGTTGATGTGGATATTTCAACGCAAAACTTCCGTCAAAACCCCCTTCCTCAGGGCCACGTGAACATTATGCCGGGCTTTACAGCTGGCAACGAAAAAGGAGAGCTTGTCACGCTGGGTCGTAATGGCTCTGACTACTCGGCAGCGGTTCTTGCAGCTTGTTTACGCGCAGACTGCTGTGAAATCTGGACCGACGTTGATGGTGTATACAACTGTGACCCACGTTTAGTCGAAGATGCTCGCCTACTTAAATCACTAAGCTACCAAGAAGCGATGGAGCTTTCTTATTTTGGTGCTTCCGTTCTGCACCCGAAAACCATCGCCCCTATTGCTCAATTCCACATTCCATGTCTGATCAAAAACAGCTTTAACCCTCAAGGTGCAGGTACTCTTATCGGCCAAGATACTGGTGAAGATAATCTTGCGATCAAAGGTATTACAACACTTAACGACCTAACCATGGTTAACGTATCAGGCCCTGGTATGAAAGGCATGGTAGGCATGGCGAGCCGTGTATTCGGTGCGATGTCGTCTGCTGGTGTATCTATTGTTCTGATCACTCAGTCTTCTTCTGAATACAGCATCAGCTTCTGTATTGAGGCTGAAGATAAAGCGAAAGCGCAGCAAGTGCTGGCAGATGCGTTCGAGCTAGAACTGAAAGATGGCTTACTAGAACCGGTCGAGTTTATTGATAATGTTTCAATCATTACGCTTGTTGGTGACGGTATGCGCACATCGCGTGGTGTGGCTTCTCGCTTCTTCTCTTCTCTAGCTGAAGTGAACGTGAATATCGTAGCGATAGCACAAGGCTCATCAGAACGTGCGATTTCTGCCGTTATTCCAGAAGACAAAATTTCTGAAGCGATCAAAGCGTGTCACGAAAACCTATTCAACTCGAAACACTTCCTCGATGTGTTCGTTGTTGGTGTCGGTGGTGTGGGTGGCGAGCTGGTGGATCAGATCGAACGCCAACAAGTCAAACTTGCTGAGAAAGGCATTGTGATTCGAGTTTGTGGCTTAGCAAACAGCAAAGGTCTTTTGCTTGATAGCGAAGGCTTACCGCTCGAGCACTGGCGTGATCGTATGTCAGCAGCCACAGAAGAATTCAGCCTAGCGCGTCTGATTTCTTTGGTACAACGCAATCATATTATCAACCCAGTATTGGTTGATTGTACCTCCAGTGAAGACATTGCTAAACAATACGCCGACTTCCTAGCGGCAGGTTTTCATGTTGTAACACCAAACAAAAAAGCAAACACAGCAAGCATGGCGTACTACCATCAACTTCGCGATGTGGCTCGTAGCTCCCGTCGTAAATTGATGTATGAAACAACCGTAGGTGCAGGCCTACCGGTTATTGAAAACTTGCAAAACCTGATTTCTGCAGGTGATGAACTGGAGCGCTTCAGCGGTATTCTTTCCGGTTCTCTTTCTTATATTTTCGGTAAGTTAGATGAAGGAATGAGCTTAAGTGAAGCGACGAATATCGCAAAAGAAAATGGCTTTACTGAACCAGATCCTCGTGATGATCTGTCTGGTATGGATGTCGCGCGTAAGTTGTTGATCCTAGCTCGTGAAGCGGGCATGTCACTAGAGCTTGAAGATGTTGTTGTTGACCAAGCGCTACCGCCAGGTTTTGATGATTCAGGCAGTGTTGATGAGTTTATGGCGCGTCTCCCAGAAGCGGACGCCTACTTCAAAGAGTTATCAGCTAAAGCAGCAAAAGAAGGCAAAGTACTGCGTTACGTTGGTGAAATTAACGAGGGCAAGTGCACAGTAAGCATTGCTGCGGTGGATGAAAACGATCCGATGTATAAAATCAAAGACGGTGAAAACGCACTGGCATTTTACAGCCGTTACTACCAGCCAATCCCACTTGTGTTGCGTGGCTATGGCGCAGGTACTGAGGTAACGGCTGCGGGTGTATTCTCTGACGTGATGCGTACTTTAGGTTGGAAACTAGGGGTATAACAAGAATGAGTTCAAGTGATATGGATGTAGTGGTTTATGCCCCAGCATCAATTGGTAATGTAAGTGTTGGTTTTGATGTGTTGGGGGCGGCGGTGTCCCCAGTGGATGGGACCTTGCTAGGTGACAGAGTGCAAGTTAAGGCAGGGACTGAGCCGTTCAGTCTGAAAACTGCGGGTAATTTTGTCTCTAAGTTGCCTACAGAGCCAAAAGAAAACATCGTTTACGATTGTTGGCTGGTGTTTTCTCGCGAGCTAGATAAAAAAGGTGTTGAGCTAAAACCACTTGAAATGACGCTAGAAAAGAACATGCCAATAGGCTCAGGTTTAGGCTCAAGTGCATGTTCTATCGTTGCGGCGCTGGATGCCTTAAACCGATTCCATGGTCAACCGCTGAATGAGACTGAGCTGCTAGCACTGATGGGGGAAATGGAAGGCAAAATCTCTGGTGGTATTCACTACGATAACGTCGCGCCGTGTTACCTTGGTGGTGTCCAGTTGATGCTTGAAGAGTTGGGTATCATCAGTCAGGAAGTGCCTTGCTTTGACGATTGGTACTGGGTGATGGCTTATCCGGGTATCAAAGTATCAACAGCAGAAGCGCGTGAGATCCTACCATCTCAATACCGTCGACAAGATATCATTGCTCATGGTCGTCACCTTGCGGGCTTTATTCATGCGTGTCATTCTGGTCAGCCAGAGCTAGCTGCAAAAATGATCAAAGACGTGATCGCAGAACCGTATCGTGAGAAACTGCTTCCGGGCTTTGCGAATGCACGTCAATACGCTGCATCAGCAGGTGCGTTAGCAACCGGTATTTCTGGCAGTGGTCCAACACTGTTCAGTATTTGCAAAGAGAAAGATGTCGCTGAGCGAGTTGCTCGCTGGTTAGAACAGAACTACGTACAAAACGAAGAAGGATTCGTCCACGTTTGTCGTCTAGATAAGCAGGGTTCGAAAGTAACAGGAAGTGAGCTATGAAGCTTTACAATATAAAAGAAAATGATGAACAAGTTTCCTTTGGCCAAGCCGTTCGCCAAGGGTTAGGCCGTAACCAAGGTCTATTTTTCCCATCGGAATTACCAAAGTTTGAAGACGTTGATGCGCTACTGGCAGAAGACTTTGTTTCTCGTAGCACTAAGATTTTATCAGCGTTTATCGGTGATGAGCTGGCGGAAGAGCAAGTCAACGCGCTTGTGGACGCAGCGTTCCAATTCCCGGCGCCAATCAATCAAGTCAAAGATGGTGTTTACGCGTTAGAGCTTTTCCATGGTCCAACGCTGGCATTTAAAGATTTTGGCGGTCGCTTTATGGCGCAATCTCTTGCGGCGGTATCGGACGGTGGCAAGATCACCATTCTGACTGCGACTTCTGGCGATACTGGCGCAGCCGTTGCGCACGCTTTCTATGGTATGGAAGACATCAACGTTGTGATTCTTTACCCGAAAGGCAAGATCAGCCCACTGCAAGAGAAGCTATTCTGTACGCTAGGCAAGAACATTCACACTGTCGCGATCGATGGCGACTTCGATGCGTGCCAGGCTCTGGTTAAGCAAGCTTTCGATGATTCCGCACTGCGTGAAGAGATCGGCCTGAACTCTGCAAACTCAATCAACATCAGCCGTTTGATGGCGCAAATCTGTTACTACTTTGAAGCAGCTGCGCAAATGAGCAAACAAGAGCGTGAAAACCTAGTCGTGTCTGTACCAAGTGGTAACTTTGGTAACCTAACTGCTGGTCTACTGGCAAAAGCGCTGGGTCTGCCGATCAAACGCTTTATCGCTGCAACTAACGCTAATGACACGGTTCCGCGCTACCTAGAAACAGGTAAGTGGGAGCCAAAACCAACGGTTGCAACGACATCGAACGCAATGGATGTAAGTCAACCGAACAACTGGCCGCGTATTGAAGAGCTCTGCCGAGTGAAAGAGTGGGGCCTAGAGACACTAGGTAAAGGCGCGGTTTCAGATGAGCAAAGCGCACAATCTGTGAAAGACTTGTACTCATTGGGCTACCTATGTGAACCGCACGGTGCGATTGCTTACCGCGTTCTTGAAGAGCAACTGCAAGAAGGTGAAACCGGTCTGTTCCTATGTACTGCTCACCCTGCGAAGTTCAAAGAAGTGGTGGATGATATTCTAGAATCAGACATCGACCTTCCTGCGCCGCTAGCGAAGCACGCGGCAATGGAACTGCTATCGGAAGAGCTAGACGCAGACTTTGATGCATTGAAACAAGTACTGCGCCGCGTACAGTAATTATTAAAATGATGAACGACGAAAGGTGAATGAGCAATCATTCGCCTTTTTTATTGTCGGTAAGTCTCGACTCTCTTTATGATTGAGAAATGAACTTAAAGATGGAAATAGAAGCATGCATTTTTTGATTTTTCTAGGCTCAGTCAGAGACAGCACACCGCCACGACCAGCCCGCTTGGGCATGCGAGTGAGTAGAGCATGTGAAACGTTGTTTAAGAATCAGTATTCGCAACATACTGTCGAAATCATTGACCCATTGAACTACGACTTTGACGACGTGTTTAAGCCTGAGTTTGCTTACCATCGCGCTAAAGTGCCAGCCCACTTGAGAGAACTGGCAGACAAAATTAAAAGTGCCGATGGGTACGTGATGGTCAGTCCGGAATATAACCATTCGATGAGTCCTGCCTTGGCTAATATGCTTAACCATTTTGGTAGTTCGCTGTTTTCTTATAAGCCAAGTGCTATCGTGACCTATTCTGCTGGACAATGGGGTGGTGTTCGAGCTGCAGTGTCGATGCGTACCTTCTTATCTGAACTTGGATGTTTACCTGTCTCGGCGATGATTCACATTCCGAAAGCGCAAGAAGTGTTTGACGAACAGGGTGTCGTTGCGGATGAATTGCAGCAGACGCAGTGGGACAGCTATATGAATCGCACAATACATCAACTCATTTGGTGGGCAGAAGGCGCTTCACAACAAAGAGAAAGGCTTGACCCAACCTCACTGGCTGAAGTGTTTAAGAAGGATCCGTCACAGAGAAATGCTCCGTAAAGGAACAGAACGGTTAGATGCATGGAAAAACAAAAAAAGCTTGGCCATTGAGACCAAGCTTTTTAAATGTGAGTAAGTCGATTTTATTGAGATTATAGCGTCTCAGTAAAAGTACGAGCGATGACGTCACGTTGTTGCTCTGGAGTTAGCGAGTTGAAACGTACTGCGTAACCAGAAACACGGATTGTTAGCTGTGGGTATTTCTCTGGGTGTGCAACTGCATCTTCTAGTGTTTCGCGTTTAAGCACGTTCACGTTTAGGTGTTGACCGCCTTCGATGCGAGGAGCTGTTTCGATTGCTACTTCACGGCTTTCGTATTCACCTAGATCGCTGATTGCGATAACTTGGTCTGCTTCGTAGCCAGCAGTTGCAGCAACACAACGAGCTTCATTTTTTTCGCTATCTAATAGCCAGATAGAGTTTAGTAGGTCGTCGTTTGCCGCTTTTGTAATTTGGATACCTTGGATCATCACTATCTCCTAGACCACTTACGTGGTGATTATTGGTGTTAATTTTCGAATTTTCGTTGAGCTGAGTATTATATAGCTAATATCCACTATTTTAATATTGATTTAAGTCAAAAAACAACCAAAAACATTATTTTCATTAAGGTGATTTTGTTGAGTTAAATCAATAAAACCTTTGAAAACAAACCAATTACAATTTATTTGATAATATAAAAAAATATTTAACAACTCATTTTGTTGTAAATTTACTACAAATTGAGCTTAAAGTTTAAACTGATTAACGCAACTATCTGTATTTAGGTAGTAATACTGAAAGTCTAAAGTGATTAAATGACAAACATGAAAAACAAGCTTGGGAATAAACTCATTGGTGCACATGTCTCTGCTGCTGGTGGGGTCGATCAAGCGCCGTTGAGAGCTCGCGAAATTGGGGCGAATGCGTTTGCACTATTTACAAAAAACCAACGCCAGTGGGTGGCGAAGCCTTTAGAAGCAAAAACCATCAGTGCGTTTAAAGCGAACTGTAAAATGCTAGGTTTCGGCGCTGAACATATTCTTCCCCATGACTCTTATCTAATTAACTTAGGTGCACCAGAAGAGGATAAGTTGGATAAGTCACGCGCGGCATTTATTGATGAGATGCAGCGTTGTAATCAATTGGGTTTAACGTTGCTGAACTTTCACCCTGGGAGCCACTTAAAGAAAGTCTCGGAACAGGAGTGCTTAGCGACGATCGCTGAGTCGATCAATCTTGCGCACAAAGCGGTGCCGAATGTGATCGCGGTAATCGAGAATACGGCTGGTCAGGGTACAAACCTAGGTTGGAAGTTTGAACATCTTACTGAAATCATCGATCAAGTGGAAGACAAAGAACGTGTTGGTGTATGTCTCGATACTTGCCACACGTTTACCGCCGGTTACGATCTGCGTACTAAAGAGGATTGTGAGCATACCTTTGCTGAATTCGACCGTATTGTTGGGATGCACTATTTAAGAGCAATGCATCTAAATGATTCAAAAGTTGAGTTTGCCAGCAAAGTGGATCGCCACCACTCATTAGGCAAAGGAGAGATCGGGTGGGATTGTTTTGAGTACATCGCGAAAGACCCTCGATTTGATGGTATCCCTCTGATTTTAGAAACAATTGATCCGGACATCTGGCAGCAAGAAATCAACGCACTGCGTCAGTTTCATCTAGCGGCGATAGATAACCAATGATGTGATCACAGAGTTGGCACTTTTCTTTCTTAGTCACTTAAGTCAATTTGAATTAAGAAAGAAGGATGCCACTATGTCTCGACCACTCTCTTTTGCTTCTTACGCATATAGCCGCCGCGTGCTTCGTTTGCCGATGCCTAATCGTCACATTACCGGACAGGGGCATTTTCGAACGCCACAGAAGCATTAGTCTTTTATTACTGTTCTCAAGTTCGTGGTAAGTTTTTGTTTGTTTGGGTTTCGCTCGTTAGAATAGAAGCAAAATTTAGGACAGGAACTTTCCATGAATCAGTCACCCACTTGGCACGATGTGATCGGCGAAGAGAAAAAACAGAGCTACTTTGTAGACACTTTGAATTTTGTAGAAGCAGAACGCGCCGCAGGCAAAGCGATTTTCCCGCCAGCGAAAGATGTCTTTAATGCGTTTCGTTTTACCGAGTTTAACGATGTTAAAGTAGTGATTCTGGGACAAGACCCATACCATGGCCCAAATCAGGCGCATGGTTTGTGCTTTTCTGTTCTTCCTAGAATCAAAACGCCACCGTCACTCGTTAATATGTATAAAGAGCTGGCTCAAGATATTGAAGGATTCCAGATCCCTCAGCATGGATTCTTACAAAGCTGGGCAGAGCAAGGTGTATTGCTGCTCAATACGGTATTGACGGTTGAGCAAGGTAAAGCGCATTCACATTCAAAAACGGGGTGGGAAACGTTCACTGACCGAGTGATTGAAGCGATAAACCAGCATCAGGAAGGCGTGGTGTTTTTATTGTGGGGCTCTCACGCTCAGAAGAAAGGGCGCTTTATTGATCGCAATAAACATCATGTGTTAGCCGCACCACATCCATCACCACTCTCAGCACACCGAGGTTTTTTTGGTTGTAAGCATTTCTCTCAAGCAAACCAGTTACTTGCCTCGCAAGGAAAAGCACCAATCAACTGGCATTTGCCATTAACTGTATAAAAGAAGAGACAGCGATAATGCTGCCATTATCGCTTGTTTTTTTGAGCACGCTCGAGGCTGATGGCAAATTTCTCATGTACACTTATTAAAAGTAGGTGTTAAGGAGAGACGCTATGATGATCGAAAGAATTCGACGCGAACACGGCTATATGGTTCGTCTGTTGGCGATACTGCGCCATAAACTTAATGAGATAAAAGAAGAACGTGCGATCAACTACGCATTAGTAAGCGAGATAGTTGATTACCTCTCTAATCATTCAGAAAAAGTTCACCATCCGAAAGAAGATATTCTCTATCACCACTTTCTTGAGCACTATGGTAAGCAACAGACCATGGAAAACTTAGAGAAAGAACATCAAGAGTTAGCAAGTAAAACCAAAGAGTTTGCTTCCTTGATAGAGATGATCCTGCAGGATGCAGTTGTGCCTCAAGACATGTTTGTGGCCCACCTAGAGGACTTCATTGAATCACAAAGACGCCACTTGGAGTTAGAGGAGCGAAAAATCCTGCCTCTCATTGAGGAGCTATTCACTACCGAAGATTGGCAGCATGTTGAAAGCTTATGGAGCGTCAGTGAAGATGACCCAGTTTTTGGTGACACCATTGCCGACCGTTATAAACAGTTAGCTGAACGTGTGCGTCAAAGTGATGCTGAGTATGTTTAAGTGTGTGCGATAAAACCTGAGTGAGCGAAAGTATCACTCGGGTTTGTTAGCTGCATTTCTTATTTATTGAGAATTGGACGCAAATTTATCTTTTGCGCTTCTCAACCAAAAGACAGGAAAATTCCTATTGAGTAATAACGGTACTCATACTCAAATCCTGGCGCTTAAACTCAAGTCGTTTACCGTTACTGTAAACAAAAACAAAAGGCACCCTTAAGGTGCCTTTTGTTTGAATTAGAGTTTAATGTCTTCCAAGTTGTAGTCGGTACAGGCATCAAGTTCGCGTAGCTCTTTAAGCAAATTGCGCCTGTCGTTCATCTCTTCTATTTCACGCCACTTTCGCTTTACTGGTTTGGCACGAGATTTGGTTGTTGAGGTAGTATCCAGATTAAAAATGTCATCTAGTTGAAAGCCTTCCATAAGCCACCTTTACCTTTCTTAAGCTAAACTGTTGTAACCAGTCCTTGTGGAGTTTTTTAAGTACCACAATAGCCGTGAGAATAACCATGATATATTTCGCATTTGTGTCGGTAGCATGACATTTTCGTGCAAAAATATTCTCAAAATCACACTTTTCATGGCAATGTGGTGGCTAAAAAATGCACAAACGATCTCAAGAAAACGATTAAATAGAGAGATTTTCAATGTTAATTCGATTTGGCGAGTGGGGGGACAGTGCAAAGGTCAAAGTTGCATAAAACCAGTTTGATGAAATAGTGTTCAATTAGATGGTAAGGCACTAGAGCAAATTTATGTAACACCTTGTGAATACTAGCTTGGTCTTAATTATATGGGTCTCCGTTCTGTTTGGTGGGCGATAATTATTTATGTTGGCATTTGGTAATTGAAATGTTGCGGTTTATGGGTGTTAAGTCTTCCAATTATGTTATTTTTTGGTGACTTTATAGTGAAAAATAACAATGTTATTATCATGATTGCATATTGATTTTTGCGCTCCTAGGTTGCATTATCCGCCCGTCAAAAAATACGCTGGTACGTAAAATGGATGCATGAAGCGACGTTTACGATTCTAGATTGCCCATAAACATTACTTAAAAAGCTAAGCACACTTTGACACTTAGCAGGCAATTTGGTGGATGGCTTGGACGCATAGACCGGCGCAACTCACTTTGAGGTACACATGACAGACTTAATCAATTTGATGAACGATCTCCTTTGGGGTTCGATTCTGGTTTATCTTCTTGTTGGTGTTGGTATTTACTTCACCGTTCGATTAGGGTTCATTCAGTTCCGCCATTTCGGCCACATGTTCTCTGTTCTTAAGAACAGTCGTAAAGCAGACAAAGCTGGTATTTCTTCTTTCCAAGCGCTTTGTACTAGTCTTGCTGCACGTGTTGGTACAGGTAACATGGCGGGCGTTGCAGTTGCATTGACTGCAGGTGGTCCTGGCGCGATCTTCTGGATGTGGCTGATCGCAATGCTTGGTATGGCAACGTCGTTTGCAGAGAGTACTCTGGCGCAGCTATACAAAACCAAAGATGATGATGGCAACTACCGTGGTGGTCCTGCCTACTACATGGAAAAAGGCCTGGGCATGCGTTGGATGGGCGTATTGTTCTCAGTTTTCCTAATCATCGCTTTTGGTTTGGTATTCAACGCCGTACAAGCTAACTCAATTGCAAATGCAATGAGCACCGCATTTGGTTGGAGTGACCTGTACGTTGGTATCGCGGTTGTAGTACTGTCTGCGATTGTAATTTTCGGTGGTATCAAGCGTATCGCAAAAGTCGCAGAGATGATCGTTCCGATCATGGCGCTGCTTTACTTGGCTCTAGCACTGTTCATCATGTTCTCTAATCTAGAGAAGCTACCTGATGTATTAATGCTTATCTTTAAGAGTGCATTTGGTCTGCAAGAAGCGGCGGCTGGTGGTCTTGGCTACGCGATTGCACAGGCAATGATTAACGGTATTAAACGCGGTCTATTCTCGAACGAAGCGGGTATGGGTTCTGCGCCAAACGCGGCGGCTTCAGCAACGCCTTACCCACCACACCCTGCATCTCAAGGTTATGTTCAGATGCTAGGTGTATTTATGGATACGATCGTTATCTGTTCAGCGACAGTGGCTATCATCCTGATGTCAGGTGAGTATGTCGGTCAAGCAACAGAAGTGACGGGTATCGAGCTAACTCAGCGTGCATTGAGCTCGCAAGTTGGTGATTGGGGTGGCATCTTTGTTGCCGTGGCAATCTTCTTCTTTGCATTTACATCAATCATCGCGAACTACTCGTACGCTGAAACGAACCTAATCTTCCTAGAGCACAACCATAAGGCGGGCCTAAGCATTTTCCGCGTTGTTGTTCTTGGTATGGTGATGTTTGGTGCACTTGCTTCGCTCCCAGTTGTATGGTCACTTGCTGATGTTTCGATGGGGCTGATGGCGATAGTCAACTTGGTGGCAATCATCTTGCTATCTGGCATCGTGATTAAGCTAGCAAAAGATTACAATCGCCAACTTGGTGAAGGTAAAGTACCAACGTTTGATGCGAATGACTTCCCTGAGCTGAAATCTCAGCTTGAAGAAGGCATTTGGTACAACGATAAAAAAGACTAAGTGAGTTATCACTCATAGTTGAAAGCTATTAGTACGATGTAAAAAGCCATGCAGACAATGCATGGTCTTTTTTTGTACCCTAATTAAAAAACAAAATTAGAGAAGGGAAAGTCATGCTTATCGTAGTTTCTCCAGCGAAGACTCTTGATTACGAGTCTCCGTTAGCGACAGAAAAATTTACTCAACCTGAGTTGGTCGAATACTCAAAAGAGCTTATCGATGTTTGCCGCAAACTGACTCCTGCTGATGTTGCCTCTTTAATGAAAGTGAGCGACAAGATTGCCGATTTGAATGTCGGGCGATTTCAAGAGTGGAGTGAAACGTTTACCACAGAAAACTCACGACAAGCGATCCTAGCGTTTAAAGGTGATGTTTACACAGGACTAGACGCCGAAACCTTATCTGATGCGGACTTCGAGTATGCCCAAGATCATTTGCGCATGTTGTCTGGCCTCTATGGTTTACTAAAACCACTCGATTTGATGCAGCCATACCGTCTTGAGATGGGTACCAAGCTTGCAAACGACAAGGGCACAAACTTGTACCAGTTTTGGGGCAATGTGATTACGGATAAGCTTAACGAAGCGATTTCTGCTCAAGGTGATAATGTGCTTATCAACCTTGCATCAAATGAATATTTTAAAGCGGTGAAGCCAAAGCACTTAGATGCGCAAGTGATCACGCCAGTATTCAAAGATTGTAAGAATGGCCAATACAAGGTCATCAGCTTCTACGCGAAGAAAGCGCGCGGCATGATGGCGCGTTACATCATCGAAAACCGTATTGAGAGCGTGGCAGACCTGACTAAGTTTGATACGGCGGGTTACTACTTTGTTGAAGATGAATCGACACCAACAGAGTTAGTATTTAAACGCGAAGAGCAAAACTAAAACTGATTGAGACGTAGTCTACGTTAATCTCAATAAACACAAACGAAAAAGGGTTGGCAGTGCCAACCCTTTGTTATGTTTTAGCTTAGGCTATTTCGCCCCAACAAGATTACTTCTTCTTAGCGGTTTTCTTTTTCGCTGGCTTCTTCTTGTCTTCTTTTTTCTTTTTCTTCTTAAACACAGGTTTTTTGTGTTTCGGACGCATCTCTTTCACGAAACGCTCTTTGATGTCTTCTTTCACGTAACGTGCAACGCGATCCATCATTGGTTGGTCGTGTGCTTCTACGATAGAGATAGCATTACCTTTCTTACCCGCGCGAGCCGTACGGCCAATACGGTGAAGGTAAACATCAGCCGTGCGTGGCATGTCGTAGTTGATAACGTGTGATACATCTGGAAGATCGATACCACGCGCAGCAACGTCCGTCGCGAGCAGCACGTTCACAGTACCATCGCGGAAGCGAGAAATCGCATTGTTACGACGATCTTGAGGCATTTCACCTTGAATCCAAGAACATGGAATCTGTGCGCTCTCAAGCTGCGCTCGTAGCTCTGCCAAACGCTCACGTGTCTTCAAGAAGACAATGGTGCGTTCTGCTTGCTGAGTAATAATGTGTTTTAGTAATTCAAGCTTGTGTTCTGCATCATCAGCACGGTGGTACCACTGAGCAATCTTCTTACGTTCACGCAGTGGCGATTTTGCATCAATCTCTGCTGGGTCATTCAACAGATCAGCGGTAAAGCCTTCTACGCCTTTACCCTCTAACGTTGCTGAGAACAGAAGGGTTTGTTTACGCCAGCGGCACTCGTTAGATAGACGATCGACAGTAGGAGCAAAACCCATATCTAGCATACGGTCTGCTTCATCAAGGATTAACCATTCGATTGCACGACAATCAAAACGTTCTGCATCAATGTATTCTTTTAAACGGCCAGGCGTTGCAACCACAATGTCTTGTGTTGTCGCAAGGATATCGGCGTGCTCTTGGTATTGAACACCACCTGTGATGGTGAAAATGTTCAGTTTAGTGTTTTTTGCCAAAGCTCGTGCTTGATCAGCAATTTGCATCGCCAATTCGCGCGTCGGCGTTAGGATCAAAATACGCGCAGGTCCAGGCTTGCGACGAGGGAAGTCTTGCAAGTATTGCAATGCTGGCAGAACGAAGGCTGCCGTTTTACCAGTACCTGTTGGCGCTGACGCTAGAATGTCACGACCATCCAACGCTTGTGGAATCGCTTCTGCCTGAATTTTTGTTGGGCGTTCGTAACCCATCTCTTCAATGGCTTCAAGTAGGTTTTGGTCTAGATCAAGTTCAGCAAAGGTTCTGATCACAATGAGTTCTCCACAAGCAAAGCTTGGTTAATGGTTCGCCACAACAGCATAGAATACAAAAAGGTCGCACATTATAAAGTGATTGGTGATAAGGATCACATGTTATTTCACATCTTAAGATAAAACTCGCGGGTTAATTGGACGAAATCGTCACTGTAACCGTCATGCGAATGAATTATTAAATGGGATTCTTGAGTATCGCAAGGCTGCTTCGCCAGTTCAAATAACAGTCGATGTACCAGTTTCTTTTCTGATGGCTGTACACGACAGACACGCGATAGATGCCAACCTTGGTGTAATGCTAGGTCAATAAACCGTTCGCCTTCGGTGATTGGTAACACAAAATTAGCTTTCCCTTGTTCATCAAGCAACTGATAGCAACGTTGTAGCAATGCGTTGTGGCGTAGCGTATCAGTGTGCCTCGCGGTTGCACGTTGACTGTGTTTCGATTGCTCGCCGCTGTTGAAGTAGGGCGGATTACAAATGATGCGTTGGAATGGATGCGTCGGCGTAAAGTCTAGTATGTCGGAATGATGCACACTCACACGATCTGACCAAGGCGACTGAACTACATTTTTTTGCGCAGCTTCAATAGCTGTTAATTCAATATCGACCGCGGTTATTTGAGCTTCTGTAAAGCGTTGGGCACACATCAGGGCAAGCAACCCGGTGCCAGTGCCAATATCGAGAATTTGAGCGTTGTTCGGGCTTTGAATCCAAGCACCAAGCATTACCCCATCAGTGCTGACGGGCATACCACTCTCGCCGCCCTCAATACAAAATTGCTTAAAATTGAAGCCTTTAGTTTTCAGTTTTTTGCTCTTCATGATTGTTTTATGTTTGCTCAATAATTAAGTGAATTTCTCTATTGTTTCTTAATTGTATAGATTGTTGTTTTGTTAGTTATTAAATTGTATTGTTAATTGATCGAGATAAAGAACTGGTCTGTTATTTAGATCTGGTTATATCCACTGCTTTTAAGTTTGAAAACTAAATTAATATGGTGTTTTTTTCTTAAAGGTTGCCAAATGATGAGTCTTTCGTCATTATGCGGCGAAAATTTTATAGATTGAACCACGTATACTTATTGACTTTAGGTATACAAAAAGTGGTCTAAGCATACACAACATTCATTAATTAAAAGACAAGGGTTATCTGTGAAGCAGACGTTAAAACTAACAGATATTATCGCAGTAGGCTTTATGCTATTTGCGTTCTTTTTAGGTGCGGGCAATATCATCTTTCCACCTCTAGCGGGTCAGCTAGCCGGTGAAAACTTAATGCCAGCGATGTTTGGTTTCTTGCTAACAGCGGTAGGTCTACCTCTTATTACTATCGTTGCTATTGCTGTTGCTGGTGGTTCTTGGGATCACTTAACGCAAGACCTTCCGAAAAAAGCAGCGGTTATTATGGCTGCGTTGATCTTCATCATCATCGGTCCTGCGTTTGCTGCGCCTCGTACTGGCCTAGTGGCTTACGAGATGGCGGTGAAACCTTTCTTCCTTGAAGCGTCACAAACGCATCTCACTGCATTTTCAGTGATCTTCTTTATTGCGGCGATGATGTTCTCATGGTTCCAAGGCCGTTTGATTGATCTTATCGGTAAAGTACTGACGCCGGCATTGTTCGTGGGTTTGATCATTCTTGCTGTCGCGGTATTTATTGATCCTCAAGGTGACATGCTGGGCGCGCACGGTGAGTACTTAACGCAACCACTGACCAAAGGCTTCCTAGAAGGCTACAACACAATGGATACGTTCGCGTCATTGATGTTTGGCATGCTGATGGTTGATGCACTGCGAGGTAAAGGCATTACTGAGCGTTCTGCAACCACTAAGTATCTGATCTATGCAGGTTGTATTGCAGCTGCCGGTCTTGCGTTTGTTTACATCTCACTATTCTACTTGGGCGCGACGAGTGCAACTGTTGCTGCTGGTGCAGATAACGGTGGTCTGGTACTTAGCCAATACGTTCAAGCGCTGTTTGGTCCATACGGTCAAATCGTTCTGTCTGTCATTGTATTACTAGCGTGTTTGACAACGGCTATTGGCTTGATTTCTGCGTGTTCAGACTTCTTCAGCTCGAAAACGCCACTGTCATATAAGCAATGGGTATTGATTAACGGTTCTGTTTGTGCGTTGGTTGCGAATGTCGGCCTTGCACAACTGATTTCTCTGTCAGTGCCGGTATTGTTTGCGCTGTACCCTGTGGCGATCGCGTTGGTTGCACTAACATTTGTACGCAGCAAACTGCCAAATCCACGTTTTGCTTACCGCGCGGTACTGCTTGTATCTCTGCTGTTTGCGTTGGTTGATGCGGCAAAAGTATCGGGTGTTGATGTTTCTGCGTTTAACATGTTGCCACTATTCGAAGTGGGCATGGGTTGGGTGCTTCCAACATTTGCGGCTATCGTGTGCATGTTCTTCATCGCGAAACCTCGTCCAGAGCTAGCACAAGAAACAGCGTAATAACTTCGCACTATCAAGATATTAAAAAGCCCGATGAATTACTTCATCGGGCTTTTTATTTTTTATCTTTGAAGCGTTCACACTATTAAAGTGTGTCGTGGAACTCCACAAGAACTTGTTCACACCATTTTTCGATGCGCTCATCACTCAGTTCGTACTGCGAGTCTTCATCTAACGCTAGTCCAACAAACTTGCTGCCATCTTCAATCAGTGCTTTCGATGCTTCAAATTCGTAGCCTTCATTTGGCCAGTAACCGATAAAGGTTGCGCCGGTCGCTTGTAATTCATCGTGAAGTAAGCCCATCGCGTCCAAATACCACTCACCGTAGCCTTCTTGGTCACCCAGACCAAACAGCGCGACAACTTTACCTTTTAATGGTGTTGTTGCGATGTCTTGCCAAATCGCATTCCAATCTTCTTGAATTTCACCAAAGTCCCAAGTTGAGATGCCAAGGAGTAATAAGTCGTAGTCCGCCATTAGTGATAACGGTGTCTCTTTCACATTGTGAATGTCGACAAGGTCTTCACCAATAATGGTACGAATTTTCTCTGCTGCCATTTCGGTGTAGCAGGTCGTTGAGCCGTAAAAGAGTCCGATTTTCATTATATTCATCGTTATTTGTGTTGCTGTTGTGGAAGATTCTAACCATAAATTGAGGAAGATTGCAGCGAATATCCTAAGCGGGATGATTTTTTTATGGTATTGGATCGGCAGGTGCCTTAATCTAAATACTGTAAATATAAACAGATAAGGAAGCGTTCATGACGGCACAACAGCCTGTCAATCAACAAGATTTTTCGCTTGTTGAGCAATTCTTAGATGCGATGTGGATGGAGCGTGGGCTATCAGAGAACACGCTGGCTTCCTATCGAAATGATTTGATGAAGCTGCTCACGTGGATGGAGAAACATCGCTACCGTCTTGATTTCATTAGTTTGTCTGGCTTGCAAGAATACCAAAGCTACCTTGTAGACTTGGATTACAAGCAGACGTCCCGTGCGCGTATGTTGTCGGCAATTCGCCGTTTATTCCAATATCTGCATCGTGAGAAAGTACGTGCTGATGATCCGAGTGCGCTCTTGGTCAGTCCTAAACTGCCACAACGCTTGCCCAAAGATATTAGTGAAGAACAAGTGGACGCCTTGCTCGAAGCGCCAGACCCGAATGATCCTGTGGAATTGCGGGATAAAGCGATGCTGGAACTGCTGTATGCGACTGGTTTGCGTGTGACGGAATTGGTCAGTTTAACTATGGAAAACATAAGTTTGCGTCAAGGTGTTGTACGTGTCACAGGTAAAGGCGGTAAAGAGCGCTTAGTGCCAATGGGGGAGAACGCGGTAGATTGGATCGAGACGTTTATTCAACAAGGGCGCCCTGCGTTACTTGGTGATACATCATCTGATATTGTTTTTCCTAGCAAACGCGCAAGGCAAATGACTCGTCAGACGTTTTGGCACCGTATTAAGTACTATGCTTTGATAGCAGGGATTGACACTGAACAGCTGTCGCCGCACGTACTGCGTCATGCCTTTGCCACGCATTTATTGAACTATGGCGCAGATCTCAGGGTCGTACAGATGCTATTAGGACATAGTGACTTATCGACCACGCAAATTTATACTCACGTGGCGACTGAACGATTGAAGCAGATCCACAGTCAACACCACCCAAGAGCATAACAATGGTTAGATTCATCCATGTCTTCTTGGAAAAACGATTTTATATTAAGGTGAATTTCATGAGCGTATTACGCCGACTAACTCTGCTGACTTTACCTATTTTTTGTTACCGCTTGTGGTGCAGAAGAAAGTCAGGCTAAAACGGACACTCCTGCACAGCAAGTGGCACCAGCTGCGCAAAGCAGTTTTGATGAAGCGGCATTAAAAACTAAGTTCTCAAAGCTTGGTTTATCTATCGTTGATATTCAGCCATCAGAAGTTGCTGGTTTATTGGAAATCCAAACTAATGGCGGGATCTTGTTTGCTTCAAATGATGGTAGCCATTTTATCGCTGGTACGCTTTATGCCATCAATGACGATGGTAGTTACAAAGATGTCATTGCAGAGCGCCAAGCGCCGCTTAATGCGGAGAAAATCGCGCAGTTCTCCGATAGCATGATTGAATACAAAGCAGACGATGAAAAATATGCTGTGACGGTATTTACTGATATCACTTGTGGTTACTGTGTGCGTCTGCACAGCCAAATGCAAGGCTATAACGATCTAGGCATTACAGTGCGCTACATGGCTTACCCTCGCCAAGGTGCTACTGGCCCAGTGGCAGAACAAATGGCGACGATTTGGTGTGCTGAAGATCCAAAGTCGGCAATGCACAATGCGAAAGTGAATCGTACGTTTGATAACCCTGCGAAAGACTTAAAACAGTGTAAAGAAACCATTCAATCACATTACAATTTAGGTCGCCAATTGGGAATTTCTGGTACGCCAGCGATCTTCTTACCGAATGGCGAAATGGTTGGCGGTTACCTACCACCTGCAGAGCTATTGAAACGTTTAAAGCAACAATAATCCTTTAGGAGCAGAGCCGGCAAAGTCGCCGGCTCTTTTCAAGCATGATAGAAATTCAACGACGTCCTGAACCTGATCTTTCCCTTCTTCCTGATTCCATTCCTCCGATTCTAAAACGTATCTACATCAACCGTGGGATTACGGATCCTGCGCAACTAGAAACGTCAGTTCGTGGTTTGCATTCTTACCAAAAACTCGGGGGGATTGAGCAAGCTGTCGAGCTTTTGTTTCAGGCAATAAAAGAACAAAAACGCATCATCGTTGTCGGTGATTTTGACGCTGATGGTGCGACGAGCTCTGCATTGTCGGTGCTCGCGCTGCGTATGCTTGGTAGTCACAATGTGGACTACCTAGTACCGAATCGTTTTGAAGACGGTTATGGGTTAAGCCCAGAAGTCGTTGACCAAGCATTAGAGCTTGGCGCTGAGATGATCATGACGGTAGATAACGGTGTGTCATCAATCGAAGGCGTGCGTTACGCAAAAGAAAACGGTATTACCGTGCTCGTTACCGACCACCATTTACCGGGACAAGTGTTGCCTGATGTGGATGCAATGGTGAACCCAAACCTTGAGAGCTGTCATTTTCCGTCTAAAGCGCTCGCTGGTGTAGGGGTCGCATTTTATCTCATGATGGCACTATGCGTTCATATGCGAAAACACAATTGGTTTGCTGAGCAGGGCATGCAAGAGCCTAAGTTGATGGAACTGATTGACCTTGTTGCACTGGGTACCGTCGCCGACGTCGTTCCATTGGATGAAAACAACCGCATTCTTGTACACCAAGGCTTGCAACGTATTCGTGCGGGCAAAGCGCGCCCTGGCATTCAAGCATTGATTGAGGTAGCGAAGCGCGATGCGCGTCGTTTGGTGGCGTCCGATTTTGGTTTTGCTTTAGGTCCTCGTATCAATGCTGCTGGTCGCCTTGATGACATGTCATTTGGTGTTGAACTGTTGATGTGTAACAACATTCACGCCGCTCGTCGTATGGCAAGTGAACTGGATGGTTTGAACCAAACTCGTAAAGAGATTGAAGAAGGCATGAAGCAAGAAGCGATGGCTTTCTGCGAGCGTCTTCAGTTTGGTGAAGGCAGTGAGCTTCCTTACGGATTAGCCTTGTTCCAACGTGATTGGCACCAAGGTGTGATTGGTATTTTGGCTTCGCGCATCAAAGAGAAGTTTCACCGTCCAGTCATCGCATTTGCTGATGGCGGAGAAGGGACAATTAAGGGCTCGTGTCGTTCTATTCCGGGGTTACACATGCGTGATGCGTTGGATTTCATCGACACGCAAAACCCAGGTTTGATCATCAAATTTGGTGGTCACGCGATGGCGGCAGGCTTAACAATTAAAGAGCAGGATTTCGAACGTTTCAGCCGTTTATTTGATGAAGTGGTAAAAAAGGAACTCGATGAAGCGGCGCTAAAAGGCGTGATCATGTCAGATGGTGAACTTAAGCCTGAAGAATTCTCTATGCATGTTGCTGAACAGCTACGATCTGGTGGCCCTTTTGGACAAGCCTTCCCTGAACCAATCTTTGATGGTGAGTTTAAAGTGTTACATCAAAAGCTGGTGGGTGAGAAGCATCTTAAATTGATGTTAGAGCCGCTTTACAAAGGTCACCCTACCAATGTGATGATCGACGGCATTGCATTTAATGTCGATTTGCGTCGCTGGCCGGATGCATCAGTTAAAACGGTACGTTTAGCTTACAAATTGGATGTGAATGAATTTCGTGGTAATCAATCACTGCAATTGATGATCGATCATATCGAAGCTAAGTAATATCTAGATTAACCTTTCTTATAGAGTACGGTTGCCCCTAAGAGGGTGTAAAATTTTATGACCGTGCTCTCTCTAACCGCAATCTGATTTCTCATCCGAAATTTTCCTGTATCTCGGTCACATTTTTCAGTAGAATTTCTCGGTTAAATTCTATTCTAAAATGTTGAGTAAACATGTTTGAAATCAATCCAATTAAAAACCGTCTGCAGGACGTGTCTCAGCGCACAAATGTCCTGAGGGGGTATCTTTGACTATGACGCGAAGAAAGAGCGTCTAGAAGAAGTCAACGCAGAGCTTGAACAACCTGATGTATGGAACGAACCTGAACGTGCACAAGCACTGGGTAAAGAGCGTGCATCGCTAGAAGCGGTTGTTGAAACTATTGATCAACTAGAGCAAGGTGTAGAAGACGTAGAAGGTCTTCTTGAGCTGGCTGTAGAAGAAGAAGATCAAGAAACATTTGACGAAATCGAACCAGAACTTGCTGAGTTGGAAGAGAAGCTAGAAAAGCTTGAATTCCGTCGTATGTTCTCGGGCGACCATGATAGTTCAGATTGCTACATCGATTTGCAAGCTGGCTCTGGTGGTACGGAAGCACAAGACTGGACCAACATGCTGCTGCGTATGTACCTACGCTGGGCAGAGGCGAAGGGCTTCAAAGCTGAAGTGATTGAAGTCTCTGAAGGTGAAGTCGCGGGTCTTAAGTCGGCAACAGTTCGCATCTCTGGTGAGTATGCCTACGGTTGGTTGCGCACTGAAACGGGCGTTCATCGTCTTGTTCGTAAATCTCCGTTCGATTCAGGCGGCCGTCGCCATACGTCATTTGCGTCTGCGTTCATCTATCCAGAGATTGATGAAAACATCGACATCGACATTAATCCTTCTGACCTACGCATCGACGTTTACCGTGCGTCAGGCGCAGGTGGTCAGCACGTCAACACCACAGAATCTGCGGTACGTATTACGCACGTACCTACGAACACAGTGGTTCAGTGTCAGAATGACCGTTCTCAACATAAGAACAAAGATCAGGCAATGAAACAGCTTCGAGCGAAGCTATTTGAGCTTGAATTGCAAAAGCAAAACGCGGAAAAACAAGCTAATGAAGACGCTAAGTCTGACATTGGCTGGGGTAGCCAGATCCGTTCTTACGTATTGGATGACTCACGTATTAAGGACCTCCGTACGGGCATTGAAAACCGTAATACTCAAGCGGTTCTTGATGGCGATCTGGACAAATTTATTGAAGCTAGCCTGAAATCAGGCCTATAAAGCTTTTCACCGACAAAAACAGGATACATCGAAAATGACTGATGCTGTTCAAAACGAAACTGTACTAGAAGAAAATAAGCTGATTGCTGAACGCCGCGCTAAACTGGATGAAATCCGAAAGAGCTGCAAAGCAAACGGCCACCCAAACGACTTCCGTCGTGACGCACTAGCGGGCGACCTTCAAAAAGAGTTCGGTGAAAAGACGAAGGAAGAGCTAGAAGAGCTTAACCACGTGGTTGCAATTGCTGGCCGTATTATGGCTAAGCGTGGTCCATTCCTAGTAATTCAAGAAACATCTGGCCGTATCCAAGCTTACGCTGCTAAAGACGTACAAAAAGAGCTAAAAGAGAAATACCAAGGTCTTGATATCGGTGACATCATCGGTGTTAAAGGTGCGCTGCACAAATCTGGTAAGGGTGACCTGTACGTGAACATGGAAGAATACGAGTTGCTAACTAAAGCACTTCGTCCACTTCCTGAGAAGTTCCACGGTCTTACTGACCAAGAAATGCGTTACCGTCAGCGTTACGTTGATCTGATTGTGAACGAAGATTCACGTAAAGCATTTATTGTACGTTCTAAAGTGATGTCTGCAATTCGTAACTTCATGATCTCAAAACAGTTCATGGAAGTAGAAACGCCGATGATGCACGTGATCCCTGGTGGTGCAAGTGCACGCCCATTCATCACGCATCACAACGCACTAGACATGCCAATGTACCTACGTATTGCACCTGAGCTATACCTGAAGCGTCTAGTGGTTGGTGGCTTCGATCGCGTATTCGAAATTAACCGTAACTTCCGTAACGAAGGTCTTTCTCCACGTCATAACCCTGAATTCACTATGATGGAATTCTACATGGCGTACGCGGATTACAAAGATCTGATGGACTTTACTGAAGAACTACTAAGCTCGGTAGCGCAAGAAGTTCTAGGTTCAACATCAATGCCTTACGGTGATGAAACGGTTGAATTTGGTGGCACTTACACTCGTATGAGCATGTTTGAAGCAATCAAGCAGTACAACCCAGATCACGCGCAAATCCAAGCGCTAACCGAAGAAGATCTACAAAACCGTGAACTGATGGTTTCTATCGCGAAATCAGTACATGTTGAAGTAGAAGACTTCTGGACATGCGGTCAGCTTCTAGAAGAAATCTTCGGTGAAACAGCAGAACCTAAGCTAATGCAGCCAACGTTCATCACTGGCTACCCAGCGGACATCTCTCCATTGGCTCGCCGTAGCGATGACAACCCGTTCTTTACAGACCGCTTTGAATTCTTCATCGGCGGTCGTGAAGTGGCGAATGGCTTCTCAGAGCTTAACGATGCAGAAGATCAAGACGCGCGCTTTAAAGCACAGGTTGAAGCTAAAGAGTCTGGTGACGACGAAGCCATGTTCTACGATGCAGATTACATCACTGCACTAGAGCACGGCCTACCACCAACGGCAGGCCAAGGTATCGGTATCGACCGTCTGGTTATGCTACTGACTAACACGCACACTATCCGTGACGTGATCCTATTCCCAGCAATGCGCCCACAAGCGTAATTTGGCAGGATGATCAAAAAAACCACCTTCGGGTGGTTTTTTTATGCCTTTTAGTTAAATAAGTTCAAGTTGTTGCATTTGCTTTTTAATAGGATATGCAAATAAACATTCGCCAAATCTCAATCTATTGCATAGTCTTAATACTGAGACAGACGTGGGGGCGCGGAGTCTCGATAATGTTACCCGCTCGCAAAGATAGGTTTGTGGCGCAAAATTTCTATTAACAATGAAAAAGGGTTAGAGAATGGCTGGGCAGTTTAAGATGGATTCCATCCCGGGATCGCTTGTGGTAGTTGGCGGTACTTATGAGCCTTGGTTATCAGTACTTGAGCAAGTGGGCTGGAAGTGTCACCAAGTGGGTGACTTACGCAAAGCTAATACGTTGTTAGAGGATATTGGTCCATGTATCGGTATTGTCGATCTCAGCCATGACGAATTCAGCTTGAACGGTTTGGCGAACCTAGTCAGTTCTCACAAACACGTGCGTTGGTTAGCGTTTATTCGTGAATCTCAGCTTGGCACTGATACCATATGCCAGTTCATTGTTAACTTTTGTATCGACTTTTTCACTGCGCCAATCCCGGATGCCCAGCTTTTAAGCACGATTGGTCACCAGCTTGGTATGCTCAAGTTGGAGAAAAAGTTTGGCCTAGTTTTGGTAGCAGCTTAGACATGGGGCTGATCGGTGAATCTATCCCGATGAAGCGTTTACGCGATCAAGTAAAGCGAATCGGTCCGACGGACGTCAGTATTCTGATTTCTGGGGAAAGTGGTACAGGTAAAGAAGCGGTTGCTCGCGCTATCCACAAAGTCTCTTCACGTTCTCATAAACCGTTTATGGCAATTAACTGTCGCGCGCTCAATGAGCAACGTTTCCAGGCGGAAGTATTTGGTATTAACGCCGGTGAAGATATGGAAGCATGCATGCTCGAACAAGCGGATGGCGGTACGGTGTTGTTTAATGACATTCTTACCATCTCAAAAGAGCAACAAATGAATCTGCTGAGATTCTTGCAAGAAGGCACCATTGATACCAAAGATGGTGTAAAAGCGGTCAACGTGCGCATCCTTGCGGCTAACTCGTCAGATGTAGAAAAAGCCTTGATTGACGGAGATTTTAATGAAGAGCTTTATCACTACATTAACGTATTACGCATTAATGTCCCGAGCTTAAAAGAGCGCGCGAGCGATATTTCTTTGTTAGCGCGCTACTACTTACAAGAGTTTTCTAAAGAGTATAACTCGCAAGCAAAAAGCTTTTCTGAGGATGCACTCAAGGCACTGACACGTTATTTCTGGCCAGGTAACGTACGTGAGTTGATGAACCAAGTGAAACGAGCGGTTCTGATGTCTGACAGCGTAATGATTGAAGAGCATCACCTAGATTTGCCTCAGCGTAATGACTCAAAGCGTAGTTTGAAATCGATTCGTGAGAAGAGTGAGCGTGACGCGTTACTGGTTGTTTTGGAATCTCATTCTGGTCAAGTTTCGAATGCGGCGAAAGAGCTTGGTGTTTCACGCGCGACGATGTATCGACTACTGAACAAACATAATTTGATTTCTGATCAAGCCATGTAAATTTGTTCTTTCTGAAGTTAAATTGGTGAATGAATATCAGTGAAGGAGCGGCTACAAAGCCGCTCTTTTTGTTTTGTATTCAGTTTGATTTATAAAATCCGTAATTTCATATATTCCCTAGGTGAATATGTTATATAGAAAAGTATATGAAACTGAATTGCGGTGTATTGATTTGTTTTTAATCAAAAAGACAAAAAATGTTTGATATATATTCATCAAAGCTTACAATTTAACCGTAACTCAATGAGTTATACCTTTCATAAACGGATTAATTTTTAGCTAGGAGGCGCAAGATGAAACATTACGTTGTTAACACCACTGCTTGCGCTGATCGTATGCCTATCGCTCCGATGACTCTTAAGTCGGATGATACCAATACCACTGGCTCACAAGATAAAAATTAATCCGTAACCTATTTTATTACTAGGCTGCGGAAAAGTAGCGGCTTAGTATCAACAGAACACCTCTGTTCATTTTACGCACTATTTTTCCCAGTCGAATACATCGATAATCGGAGAAAATATTATGCGTCACTCTATTTACCTACAACTGGCAACTTTGCTATTGAAAGCAGACCTTAAACGCGAAGAAAAGCAATGGCAGCGAACCATACGTCGCACTGCTCATGATGTTCCATGGACGAATGTTCATTTATTGAGAGATATTGGTTTAGATAGCGATGGTCGTTCCACACGCGCCAATGTTCCGGATGCAGTAAAAGTTGAACGTCGAGTTCGTCACCTTCGTCGAGTTTTAACGTCGCGAATAATGACGTAATCGTTAGCGTGTTGGACTGACTGAGTTGCTATCAAGTCATTCAACACGCTTAACGTGCGATATGAAGTCATACTTCATTTGATAAACAGCTGACCTTGAAGGTCAGCTGTTTTCGTTTGAGGGGAGCTTTACTGTTAAGGGCATGGATTCGAGTAGGTTGTACCAATTGCTTGAATCTCAGTAAGGAGCTCATCGCTTAGTTTTAGGTCGATACTGTCGATGTTGGCTTTTAATTGGTCGAGGTTGGTCGCGCCGATAATATTAGATGCTACAAATGGGCGCTGATTGACAAATGCGAGTGCCATTTGTGCAGGATCCAAACCATGCTCTTGGGCTAAATTGACGTAAGCTTCGGTCGCTTTTATCCCCTGAGGAGTAAAGTAGCGCGCAAAACGCTCCCACTTCGTGCATCGAGCACCCTCTGGTCTCTCACCATTCAAGTATTTGCCGCTTAGGCAGCCAAATGCCAGTGGAGAGTAGGCCAGTAGCTGGACACCTTCATAGTGGCTGATTTCAGACAAGCCCACTTCAAAGCTGCGGTTCAACAAGTTATATGGGTTTTGAATCGAGACAATGCGTGGCAAATCATGCTTTTCAGCTAAACGCAGTAATGACATCACACCCCATGGCGTTTCGTTTGATACACCGATGTAGCGTACTTTGCCTGCATTCACTAGCTCAGTCAGCGCTTCCAAGGTTTCAATTAATGTGACTTCTTCTTGCTTGTCTGGGTAAGGGTAGTTGAGTTGACCAAAGCAGTTAGTTTGACGTTGAGGCCAATGTAATTGGTATAAATCGACATAATCCGTTTGCAGGCGGTTAAGGCTGTCATCAATTGCTGTATGGATGTGGCGACGATTAAGGCTCATGTTGTCTCGGATGTGAGGGACACCGCGAGGGCCAGCCACTTTTGTTGCCAGCACAACTTTTTCACGTTTGCCGCTCTTTGCTAACCAATTCCCGATGTATTGCTCGGTGAGTCCTTGCGTTTCCGCTTTGGGAGGTACAGGGTACATCTCTGCGGTATCAATGAAATTCACCCCATGATCAAGGGCAAAGTCGAGCTGTTCAAAGGCGTCCTTTTCTGTATTTTGCTCGCCAAACGTCATGGTTCCGAGGCAGATTTTACTGATCTCAAGTGATGAGTGCGGTAGTTTTGTGTATTGCATATCACGTCCTTGAAGAGTTACCGACTAAATAAGTGATTCCAATATAGGGGATTTTTAACCGCTATCGCAAATGATTTACGTATAAAGGAAGACCAAACTCGAAAGCTATACATAGCCTAACTACACTTAAATGATCGTGTAAAGGAGGTACGTTATGCAGAAGCATCAATTGGACATGTGGTTACACGGTCCCCATAAAGATACTTATAAAACTCCCAAAGTATTTGTGATTGGGTGTTCTGATGTCTCTGACTATTTGCTAGCAGTGGAGTACAAGCATCAACTTGAGCCGATTAAAGACGGTGAAGATCCGATACATTTCGGTTCGCTAGATTTGGTGAAAGAAGAGCTGCTGAGGTTAGGGGTAGATAAAGCGTACTTAAGGCTGCACAATGCGTATGACGAATGTGGCACTGAAGAGGCAGCCTCGTACTGTGATATCGAGTTATCGCTCGTGACGCACTAAATGGTGGAAACAACATTACTCAGATGGCGTGCTGATGTAGTGCTTGAGTAAGATCTGCTCAGTAAACTGTGTTCTGAGGTAAAAACCTCGGGGCAGAGTTTTTATCGGCTTGCCATTTGAGCTATATGCTTCGGTGAGGGCTTTTGCATTCGCGGCTTTAGGGCGAAGATGTAGCGCTTCTCCGTGTCTGGCGGAAATTTGATCAAATTTCCCCAAGACGATCATCTCCATTAGCTCTTCCCAGTCGTTTCGTAAAATACGCTCTTCTTCGTCGTCTGGTGACCAAATCAGTGGGCTACCAACACGTCTTTCTGCAAGTGGAATTTCTCGTTCCCCTTCCACTGGTACCCAAAGCACACGAGATAGCTTGTTTCGAACATGACTTGTTTCCCATGTAAGACCATGAACACCAGTGAGGGGAGCCACAGAAACAAAGGTTGTTTCTAAAGGTTTGCCAGAGTAACTGATCGGAATACTTTTCAACTCGATCCCTAGTTTTGCGAAATCTTGTTGAGGTTTACTGCCAGCCGGAGCGCCCAAATGCCATTCGAGTAATTGACCCACCCAACCTTTATCACGTTTTAAGTTTTCAGGAACAATCATATTCGCCTCGGCGGCCAGCTCTGCAAAGCTAAGTCCTGCCATATCATGCGCTCGTTCCAATAGCTCTGCTTCTGTTTGTGGTTCTGGTTTCATAGTCACAAGGTGGTATTACAAAAAATATAGTTTATCAAACTCCGGCCAAATCTACTGTTTAAGATTTCACCGAGGCGGTGTAAGAACGATCAATTCATAACTTATCCACAGATGGAGGAGGTATTGATAAGATCCTGACGGGGTCTGTATGAATAAACAGGGGTTAAAATGCATTTTTGGGGTTGATTTTGTTGTAATCATCTAAACGAATAGCAGGTGAGTGTGGATAAATAGCCTATTGGTGGATCTTTGACCGATCTGAGTTTGGTGAAAAGATCATCAAGAAACTGAAGATCGATTTATCGTTATTTTAAAAATAAATACTTTTCTATCAATATTTTATGTTTATTTTCTTGTTTCTTTATTTGTTTTGCTTTTGATGGGATTGAACTGAATTACTCATTTGAATTGAATTCTTCACAAAGTTATTCACAGAAAAGGTGAATAAATGTGGGCAATGTCTCACTCTTGTGTTGATAAGGTATGATGTGATTAAAAGATATCCAAATATGGTGAAAAGGTAATAAATCTTGCTCATATCACATCAGTAAGTTTGCTAGTAATGGGGATATGTGGAAAAATCACGGTAATAAAAAATTTATTCATAGAGGTTAGCCAGTGATAGATGGCGATGGTTACCGACTTAATGTTGGTATTGTGATATGTAATAACCATGGTCAGGTCTTCTGGGCTAAACGATACGGGCAACACTCATGGCAATTCCCACAAGGTGGAATTGACGAAGGTGAAACTCCTGAACAAGCCATGTTCAGGGAGTTATATGAAGAAGTCGGTTTAACGAAAAAAGACGTTAAGATCATTGCAACAAGTCGTCATTGGTTAAGATATAAGCTACCAAAACGATTGGTGCGTTGGGACTCCAAGCCTGTTTGTATCGGCCAAAAACAGAAATGGTTTCTGCTGAGATTAGAATGCGATGAATCTCGCATTAATATGCAACGCGGAAAATCCCCTGAATTTGATGGTTGGCGCTGGGTGAGTTACTGGTATCCAGTTAGGCAAGTTGTTTCTTTCAAGCGAGATGTTTATCGACGAGCGATGAAAGAGTTTGCATCCTTAGCCATGCCTTTTCGAGAGAGAAAAGCGAAAGGGAAAAGAAAAAAGACAACGTAGAGGATAATCATGCTCAGTCAGCTAAGGGAAATAGTTGAGAAAGTCTCCAGGGTCGATGATGTGCATCTGGCACTCGATATATTGGTGAAAGAGACTTGTGCTGCCCTTCGCACTGAGTGCTGTACTATCTATCTTGCTAATGAAGAAATGCAGCGCCTTGAGTTAATGGCAACTCAAGGCCTTATTTTTGAAGGTGATAGTATTCATATCAACTTCAATGAAGGCTTGGTTGGGTTGGTTAAACGAAGCGCAGAGCCACTCAACCTTGCCGAAGCCTCAAAACATCCCGAGTTTAAATTCTTCCCTCAACTTGGTGAACAGATTTACCACTCCTTTTTAGCCACTCCAATCATTCATCGCAAACAAGTTTTAGGTGTGTTGGTGATCCAGCAAAAAACACCGCGCTTGTTCAGTGAGATGGAAGAGTCGTTTCTTGTCACGTTATCCGCTCAGCTAGCAGTGCTTATTGCGCATGCGCAGAATCTTGGGCATTGGCAGTTGGCATCTAAACCCACGGTATTAAAAGGTTTGCCTGCATCTACTGGTGTCGCGATTGGAGAGTTTTGGTTCGACAATACCCAGCCGAGTTTATCGGATGTTTTCCCTTCGTCCACGTTAGATAAAGAACGTGAGCACGAGACATTGCTGGTGGCGATAGAGCGAGCGTTAAATGACTTTCGCCGTATGCGGAAAAAGCTGGACAGTGAAATCAACAAAGATGCGCTGGCGATCTTCGATCTGTTTACTCACTTACTCAATGACCCGATGCTTCGTGGTGATTTGAAGAAGCAGATTGAAAAAGGAGACAGGGCCGATTGGGCGTTACGCCAAGTGGTAGAATCATACTCGAATCGATTTGCCAGAATGTCGGATGTCTACATGCGCGAGAGAGCGCAAGACATCCGAGAGTTAGGGCAAAGGCTGCTCTATTTTCTGCATAACAGTGAGCAAGAAAATTCTGCAATTGATCGCCCCATTATTTTGGTGGCGAATGAACTCACTGCCACCTTACTCGCGTCTGTACCTAAAGAATTTTTGTTAGCCGTCGTGTCACTAGAAGGTGGCGCGAACTCTCATGCGGCTATTTTGTCTCGCGCACTTGGAGTTCCCGCTGTCATGGGCGCCAACATTAACCCGGATGTGGTCAATGGCAAACTCGGGATAGTGGATGGTTATACGGGCGAGATCTTCCTAGAGCCAAACCGTCAATTATTGCGAGAGTATCGCAGCTTAGTGAGTGAAGAGTCAGAATTGTTTGCAATGGTAAACAAGGACCTCGCACTCCCAGCGGTTACGCAAGACAATCACCACATCGAAATTATGCTCAATGCGGGGCTCAGTGCAGACAGTAATATTGCCATCAATACAGGAGTTGATGGTGTTGGGTTGTACCGAACTGAGATTGCATTTTTACTTCAACATCACTTTCCGTCCGAAGATGAGCAGTATCATCAATACCAAGCGATACTCAACAGTTATCCGAATCAACGAGTGGTGATGCGCACTTTGGATATTGGTGGTGACAAACCTTTGCCGTATTTGCCCATCGAAGAAGATAATCCGTTTCTAGGCTGGCGTGGCATTCGCTTTACATTGGATCATCCAGACATTTTCTTGATCCAGCTGCGTGCAATGTTAAGAGCGAGTGCAGAAAGCGGAAACTTAAGTATTTTATTGCCAATGGTGTCAGGGGTAAAAGAGTTAGACGATGCCATTAGCTTGATTAATCAAGCTCACAGCGAAGCCGTGTTGCTTGATGATAGAATTCAGTTTCCACAAGTTGGGGTCATGATCGAAGTGCCATCAATGGTGTATTTATTGCCAACGATTGCTCACCGTGTTGATTTTGTTTCTGTCGGGACAAACGATTTAACCCAGTATTTATTAGCAGTTGATAGGAACAATTCGCGCGTCGCGGATGTCTATGAATCTATGCATCCTGCGGTACTGTTAGCGCTTAAGCAAATCTATGACGTGTGCGATAAGTATCAGGTGCCAGTGTGTATTTGTGGTGAGTTAGCTGGCGACCCATTTGGCGCTCTTCTCTTACTTGGGTTAGGGTATACCAGTTTGAGTATGAACACCTCCAACGTGGCTAAGGTGAAATATTTGATTCGTCATAGCCAACAAGAAGAATTAGAAAAATTAGCGGAGCAAGCAATGACAAAGTCCTACGGGGAGGACATTCATCAAATGATGCATGACTTCTTCATCCAACAGGGTTTTGCGGGCTTTATCCGTGCAGGTAAAAAGTAGGAAATCGTGACCGTCTCTTTATTTTTGTTATTGTTGGCGCTAGGCGCTTTTGTGGGTGTGATGGCGGGGTTACTCGGTATCGGTGGTGGTTTGATAGTTGTTCCTGCCTTGTTGTATTTGCTTCCTCTTGCTGGAATCTCTCCAGAAATGAGTATGCACATGGCCCTAGCCACTTCGTTAGCGAGTATTATTGTTACGTCAGGCTCATCGGCGATGAATCACCTTAAGCTCGGCAATGTCGATATGTTCGTCGTAAAATGGTTGATGCCAGGTGTGGTTATTGGTGGTTTTGTCGGTGCCAATATTGCTGAGTGGATCCCTACGCACTACTTGCCGAAAGTATTTGGTGTCATTGTTCTTTGCCTGTCAGTACAGATGTTCCGTTCCATTAAAGTTACGAGCAGTAAACCTATGCCGAGCAGCCCGGTGACCGTTGCGTATGGCACGGGGATTGGCGTCGTATCAAGCCTTGCTGGTATTGGTGGCGGTTCACTATCGGTCCCATTTTTAAATAAACACGGGATAGAAATGCGTAAAGCGGTAGGTTCATCTTCCGTTTGTGGTTGCGTGATTGCTATTTCTGGTATGATCGGTTTTATCTTACATGGCTATAAAGTAGAAGGCTTGCCTTCATACAGTATTGGCTATGTTTATCTTCCCGCATTATTAGCGATTGCCATGGCCTCGATGCTTACAACAAAAGTGGGCGCAAAGCTGGCAACTAACCTTCCAACTGCGGTATTAAAAAAGATATTCGCGGTGTTCTTAATGTTTGTAGCAGCGACCATGCTGCTTTAAGTTTGTACCCAAGTCATTCTCGCTGCACCAAGCATCTAGAGGTTACTTGGGTATATTTATTTTGTTGTGATAAGAAGAGAATGATTTATGTCTCAGGGATATATTGAATTTCCCAATATTGATCCGGTTTTAATCTCTATTGGTCCTGTTTCGGTTCGTTGGTACGGTTTGATGTACCTTGTGGGCTTTATGTTCGCCCTATGGTTGGCGAACCGACGTGCGGATAAGCCGGGAAGTGGTTGGACACGAGAACAGGTTTCTGATTTGTTGTTCGCAGGCTTCCTTGGCGTGGTGATTGGTGGTCGTGTAGGCTACGTGCTTTTCTACAATTTTGAGCTCTTCTTGGCTGACCCTTTGTATCTGTTTAAAGTGTGGACCGGTGGTATGTCTTTCCACGGGGGCTTACTGGGTGTTATTACCGCGATGTTCTGGTATGCACACAAAAACGGGCGAACTTTCTTCGGTGTTGCTGACTTTATCGCGCCGCTTGTGCCATTTGGTTTGGGTATGGGGCGTTTAGGTAACTTCATGAACAGCGAATTGTGGGGCCGAGTAACAGATGTACCTTGGGCGATCGTTTTCCCAAATGGCGGTCCACTGCCACGTCATCCATCGCAGCTTTATGAAATGGCGCTTGAAGGTATCGTACTTTTCTTCATCTTGAATTGGTTCATCAAGAAACCTCGTCCTTTAGGTTCTGTTTCAGGGCTATTTTTAGCTGGATATGGTACATTCCGCTTCCTAGTTGAGTACGTGCGCGAACCAGACGCTCATTTGGGTTTATTCGGTGGCTTTATTTCCATGGGACAGATTCTATCCCTGCCAATGGTGGTTATCGGTGTCCTAATGATGGTTTGGGCATACAAACGTGGTTATTACAAAGACGAGTTACAACAAAAGACGAAGTAAGGTATTGGTGTGAAACAGTATTTAGATTTGTGTCAACGCATCGTTGACCAAGGTGTTTGGGTTGAAAATGAGCGTACAGGCAAGCGCTGCCTGACCGTAATCAACGCGGATTTAACCTACGATGTTGCGAACAATCAATTTCCGTTGGTAACCACACGTAAAAGTTTTTGGAAAGCGGCCGTTGCAGAGCTACTAGGGTACATTCGTGGTTACGATAATGCGGAAGATTTTCGTAAGCTGGGCACGAAAACCTGGGATGCCAATGCCAACCTAAATGATGCTTGGTTAAATAACCCATACCGTAAAGGTGAAGACGACATGGGCCGTGTCTACGGTGTCCAAGGGCGCGCATGGGCGAAGCCTGATGGCGGGCATGTTGACCAATTACGCAAGATAGTGGATGACTTAACGCGTGGTGTTGATGATCGCGGTGAAATCTTGAACTTCTACAACCCGGGTGAATTCCACATGGGGTGCTTGCGTCCTTGCATGTATAGCCACCATTTTTCATTGCTGGATGATACGCTATACCTGAACAGTACTCAGCGTTCGTGTGATGTACCGCTTGGCTTAAACTTCAATATGGTTCAAGTTTACGTGTTCTTGGCGATCATGGCGCAAATCACGGGCAAGAAACCTGGTCAGGCATTTCATAAGATTGTGAATGCGCACATTTATGAAGATCAGCTTGAACTGATGCGTGATGTTCAGTTGAAACGTGAACCATTAAAAGCGCCGACGTTCCACATCAATCCAGAGATTAAGTCTCTAGAAGATCTGGAAACATGGGTCACACTGGATGATTTTTGGGTTGAAGGATACGAGCATCACGACCCTATTCGTTACCCATTCTCAGTGTAACCAGTATTGTTCTTCAAGATATGAAAAAAGCTCCGAATGGAGCTTTTTTGCTTTTTCGTACTTTGAAGATATTACTTGAGTGCACTGACAATATAGCGGTGAATAGGGTTGGTCTGCATCGGTGCAGACAGTGCCGGGCTAATAAACTTGGGTTGGGTGAATATTTGTTTGCTCACTAATGAGCGGATAAGCTCAAAATACTTCAGTTCTGTTTTCCCACATAGCAACAATGAAAAGTCATTGCCCAGTTTATCGTAGGCATTGAGCACCTCTCGGAACCCTCTGAGGTACAAGTAATCCTTCGTCAAACCGCCTCCTCGATACACACGAGCAGTCGTTGTAAATGCTTGAAGGTCAGACGTTTTATACTGTTCTTTTAATAGCATGAACGTATGGCGGAAATCGCGATCCTTGATCATCGACTCTACCGCCAGGACTCGTAAGGCTAAGGTTCTTAGGCGTTTGATACTGAAATGTCCTGACAGATATTCACACAATATAGCCAGCCCTTCTTGGGTGTTTGTATTAGCTGGGCACCCTAAGCTCAGGACCTTTAGCGGTTGTTGACGACCGTTAAGCGTAGTAAGAAGGTGTACACCCATTTCATGATGTGCGAGAGCCTCTAACTCATCGGTCGTGATGTATGCTGCGTGGTTAATTTTGACTCGAGACCCCGAAACGAGTGCGTTTGCTAACATCCCATCCAACACCTGTATTTCACACTCATATCCATTACGTTGAGCAAAGTTTTGCATGAAGTGTGCTATCGCGCGGCTATCATGCTGCGGTTTGCTCTCTTCTTCCGTGGGAAGGTGTAAAATGAAATGGGCGTTGGCAATATCTTTGGCGCTCGGCTCTCCGTAATAGCGCAAGGAGTTATAAAGAAACTCTTGTGTACCGATAGTATTCACTTGATCCAATTTATCTGCGTAAGACTGAATCACATCCGCGTACAGCTTTTGTAATTGGGTGTCTTGAATATTTTCTAAAGGCAGTTCATACAGACGTCGCTTTGCGCTGTGAGTATCTAGATTGGTGGTTGAGTATTGGAAGTTAGGCTCTTGAGAGTATTTGTTCTTAATAAAGCGCTCTCTTTCCTGAGCATAATTGAGAGGATTCACGCTACTGAGGATATCAATATCAGCAACCAGTTGAGTTAGGTTTTCGTCTATTGCGAGTAGCTGATCAGAAATAGTGCCATTAAGCTGCGTCATGTTGTCGACTCCAAATGAGGTAGCCCAGCATAAGTATGCTGGTATGGCTCAAATTATCACCAGACAACGAATTTGAACAGCGTCATTAACGCAAAAAAGGCCCCACAATGTGGAGCCTAAACAATAAGCGATGGTATGTAAGTTATTGTTATGTCGTTAGGGCTAAGATCGCGCCTGGTAAAATAACGAATACAGACATTAGGTAGCCACCGACAACAGCTTTGTTCTTGATAGCCATTTCAGAAATCATCTCAGCGCCTTTCACTGGAATTTCACGTAGGAACGGAATACCAAAGATAAACAGCGTTGCCATGATATTAAATACTAGGTGTACCAGAGCGATTTGAAGCGCGAATACCGCAAACTCACCCGATACGGCTGTTGCTGCTAGTAGCGCCGTAATACAAGTACCAATGTTTGCACCTAGCGTGAATGGGTAAATATCACGAACTTTAAGAACGCCTGTACCCACAAGTGGAACCATCAAGCTAGTTGTTGTTGATGAAGATTGTACCAACACAGTCACGATTGAACCCGATACAATACCGTGAATAGGGCCACGACCAATCGCGTTTTTCAAAATTTCACGTGCGCGGCCAACCATTAGGCTCTTCATTAGCTTACCCATTACCGTAATTGCAACGAAGATTGTCGCAATACCCAAAACGATAAGCATGATGCCACCAACAGTATCACCGAATGTTGAAAGTGGCTCTTTAATTGCACCCACAACTGGTTTTGTTATTGGCTTAATGAAGTTGAAGCCTTTAATGCTCATATCGCCAGTAGCAAGTAGTGGAGAAACAAGCCAATGAGAAACTTTCTCTAAAATGCCGAACATCATTTCCAACGGAAGGAAAATAGCAACAGCAAGTAAGTTGAAGAAGTCGTGAATAGTTGCGCTTGCAAATGCACGTTTGAACTCTTCTTTACAACGTACGTGACCAAGAGAAACAAGCGTATTGGTCACTGTGGTACCAATATTGGCACCCATCACCATCGGAATCGCGGTTTCTACTGGTAAGCCACCTGCAACTAAACCTACAATAATAGACGTTACAGTACTTGAGGACTGAATTAAGGCTGTTGCCACCAAGCCGATCATTAGACCCGCAACAGGGTGAGCGGCAAACTCAAATAGCACCTTAGCTTGATCGCCAGTTGCCCATTTGAAGCCACTACCAACCATAGATACTGCTAGAAGAAGCAGATACAACATGAATGCCAAGTTAGCCCAGCGTAACCAACGAGCAGTGCTCGAAATTGGCGCCACTGTTGAAGTAGCTTGGTTCATCATAATTTTCTCCGTTGACCTTTCAGTTCATTTTTCGGTCTGTAGTTGAAACTGCGGGCGATGTTAGAGAACAAATATTTCAGTAATATTACAGATTTCTTGCTGTGAGTAATTTTTATTGTTCTTTTTGATAGTGGTGTGAGTAGGGAAAAATGAAGGTTTTTAACTGTTTGAATTTAATGAATAAATTTGGCTTTCGTTTTGTGTGGTTATTGCGTTTTCTTTAGAAAGAAAATGCGCCTCAGTTCAACTTTTATGACAGTATTAATTTTATATATTCGGTAAAACTTATGTTTTTGTAATGTATTGTATGGTTTTGTCGAGTTTATTGTTTGTCTCTGTCACATTTGGTATAAAAAGCATCACTTTCTTTTCGGGACTTGATCATGTCACATCTAAACTACAACCATCTATATTATTTCTGGATGGTGTGCAAACAGGGCTCTGTAACTAAAGCGGCCGATGCGCTTTTCCTGACACCGCAAACCGTGACAGGGCAGATTAAAGCGCTTGAAGAACGCATGAAAGGAAAGTTAACCAAACGAAATGGTCGTACAGTTGAGCCAACTGAGTTAGGGCAACTTGTTTTTAAGTACGCCGACCGAATGTTTGGTTTGAGTTATGAGATGTTAGATATCGTCAATTACAGTCAGCACTCGAACATTCTGTTTGAAGTTGGCGTAGCCGATGCGTTATCTAAGCGCTTGGTCAGTAAAGTACTAATGACGACTGTCCCGGAAGATAACAGTATTCATTTACGCTGTTATGAGTCAACCCACGAATTGCTACTTGAACGACTGTCTCAGCACAAGCTGGATATGATCCTCTCGGATTGTCCCGTTGACTCAACTCAAAGCCCTGGCCTTTATAGCAAAAAGCTAGGTGAGAGCAGCATGAGCTTTTTCGCCTCTTCTGAAATTGAAAATGTGCGTTTCCCTGAGATTCTGGAACAGAAAAAGCTTTTGATTCCTGCAAGCCGAACAGCAATGGGGCGTAAGGTTATTCAGTGGTTTGATCGTCAAGGTCTTCAGCCTAATGTGTTGGGAGAATTTGATGATGTCGCGTTGATGAAGGCTTTCGCACGGTACCACGATGATGTGATCTTCTTGGCGCCGACCGTATACATGTCGGAGATTGAGGACGACCGAAATCTACAGCTAATTGGTCATGTCGATGGGTTAAAAGAAGAGTACTACGTGATTTTTGCGGAACGAATGATCCAACACCCAGCGGTAAAAAATGTTTGTGATGCTGATTTCAGTCAAATGTTTGAGTAAACCCGTATCGTTGCGCAAATAAATAGATTACTATCAATAAAAATATAATTCTAAATAATACCTAAGTAACTCAAGATACTTGTTTTAGTGAGCAAAACTATTAATTATTGATGGCGCATCAATTCTCCACTTTGGTGGATAATATTGGTGTATCACTAACAACTAAATTAGAGGTTCTAATAATGAAGACTCTGGAAGTGTATCTTGATTTTCTAGATATATAAATCAGTGCAACACAACAAGCTGGCCAGGGTTGGAATAAGTAAGTTGTAGCTAGAGGTCCAACACATGAATCTACAAGAAATGGAGCAGAACTCCGCAAAAGCCGTCGTGTTGCTCAAAGCGATGGCAAACGAGAGACGCCTACAAATCCTTTGTATGCTGCATAACCAAGAGCTGTCCGTGGGAGAGCTGTGTGCAAAGTTAGAGCTAAGCCAGTCGGCATTATCTCAGCATCTTGCTTGGCTTCGCCGTGATGAGCTAGTCACGACAAGGAAAGAAGCACAAACCGTGTACTACACATTAAAGAGTGATGAAGTGAAAGCGTTAATAAAAACACTGCATAGTCTTTATTGTGCTGAAAGCGCTTAGCGTTAATTACATATACCTAATATATCGTTCATTTTAGGCTGTGAATCTAACTCGTTGGAATATTTGAGAGTGGCGTTAAACTTTTGATGGTAGAGTTGCTGCGCATCGACCAATTTGCTTTGTTCTCAAGTGTTTTATTGGTGCTTTCCAGTTTGAGCTTTATAGGGTAAATAAGCAGATGCCTTTGAATAGGCGTGCAAGAAAAAAGAAAAGCTGGCATTGCCAGCTTTTTTATTAAGAAAACTTTGTAGATATAAAAAAACCGACACAAGGTCGGTTTTTTCTTCACTGTAAAATCAGGACTCTATTAAAGAGCTTTGATTTGTGCAGCGAAACGAGACTTATGGCGAGCTGCTTTATTCTTGTGAATAAGGCCTTTAGTTGCCATGCGGTCTAGGATAGGTGTAACTACAGCGAATGCAGCAGTTGCAGCTTCTTTGTCGCCTGCTTCAATAGCAGCAACAGTTTTCTTCATGTAAGTACGCATCATTGAGCGACGGCTAGCATTGTGCTGACGACGTTTCTCAGCTTGGATAGCGCGCTTCTTAGCAGATTTACTATTTGCCAAGGGTCTAACTCCCAAAAACTTAGTTCTGTGACAATTTAAGGGCGAGGAATATCCCTCATTTGCGCTTAAATGTCAAATGATTTGTGCAAAAACCGATCTAAGCCAAAACAAATTTTGGTAAGAGAGGTTATCGCGGTTAAGATGGCGGGGATTCTAACAGCATTTTTATACCAATGCTAATAATTATCCGCGAAAGGCTCACTTATTCCTTACAACCCGCGGATAGATTTTTGACGTCTATTTACAGCACCTTTCAGAGAAACAGTATAGGGTTAGCTGTCTTATGGTGATATTCCGAGGTTACAGTGAGTAAACGACTACTCAAGTCTGGCATGATCGTCAGTGCTATGACATTTATTTCCCGCGTTCTTGGCCTAGTTCGTGATGTTGTAGTGGCAAATTTAATGGGGGCAGGAGCAAGCGCAGACGTCTTTTTCTTCGCCAATAAAATTCCTAATTTTTTACGACGTTTGTTTGCTGAAGGGGCTTTTTCCCAAGCGTTTGTACCTGTTTTAACGGAAAGCCATGCTCAAGGCGACATGGATAAAACTCGGGAACTGATTGCTAGAGCGGCGGGTACGTTAGGGGTGATAGTCTCTATTGTTACCATTTTAGGTGTCCTAGGCTCCGGCGTGGTCACTGCAGTGTTTGGTTTTGGTTGGTTCCTTGACTGGATGCATGGTGGCCCGGCTGCAGCAAAGTTTGAGCTTGCTAGCGTGATGCTCAAAATCACCTTTCCCTATTTATGGTTCATTACCTTCGTCGCTCTATCGGGCGCTATCCTCAATACATTAGGTAAATTTGCTGTCTCCTCCTTTACCCCTGTTTTCCTCAATGTGATGATTATTTTGGCGGCGTGGTTTATCTCGCCGCAAATGGAAATGCCAGAAATAGGGCTTTCCATTGGTGTTTTCTTAGGTGGTTTGGTCCAGTTCTTATTCCAAATTCCCTTCCTTATTAAAGCTGGCGTCATGGTTAAGCCAAAATGGGGCTGGCGCGATCCGGGTGTGGTAAAAATCCGTACTTTGATGATCCCCGCTTTATTTGGTGTATCGGTCAGTCAGATTAACCTGTTGTTTGATACGTTCATCGCCAGTTTTTTGCAAACCGGTTCGATCAGCTGGCTGTATTACTCAGACCGTTTATTGGAATTTCCTTTAGGCTTGTTTGGTATTGCGATTGCGACTGTGATTTTACCCGCGCTTTCACGTAAACACGTTGACGCACAAAGTGAAGGCTTCGCGCAAACCATGGATTGGGGGGTGCGCATGGTGATCTTGCTTGGCCTTCCTGCAATGCTTGGTCTGATGGTACTGGCAAAACCTATGCTGATGGTTCTGTTTATGCGAGGTGAATTTTCTCCTCAAGACGTACATCAAGCATCATTGTCGCTTTTTGCCTACGCTTCAGGTTTGTTGAACTTCATGCTGATTAAGGTGCTCGCGCCAGGTTATTACTCACGTCAAGATACTAAAACGCCAGTAAAGTACGGCATCATTGCGATGGTGACCAACATGGTATTTAACGCAATTTTTGCGTACTTTTATGGTTACGTTGGTTTGGCTATTGCGACGGCACTTTCGGCGTTTGTGAATATGGCATTGCTGTATCGTGGTCTACATATCGCAGGGGTATACCAAATCACCAAACGAACCGTCTTCTTTATTATACGTTTGGTTATTGCAGGTGCGGCGATGGTGGCTGCGATCTTATGGCAATTGGAAGACATGTCAGTGTGGCTAGATTGGAGCTTTGCTCACCGCAGCGGTGTACTAGGAATGTTGATCGGTCTAGGAGCCGTGGTTTACCTAGTGGTTCTATTTTTAACGGGTGCACGCTTAAAAGACCTAAAAGCTGGGACAGACTAAGGGTGATTAGTATATAATCCGTCAGTTTCACACAGTGTAAAGTAAAAACAGAGGCAGAAAGCAGTATCCAATGGAACTGATTAGAGGCATTCACAATATCACCCCGCGACATCATGGTTGCGTGCTGACTATTGGCAATTTCGATGGTGTCCATAAAGGCCATCAACAAGTATTGCAGCAAGTGTCTGAGCAAGCGGACAGGCTATCATTGCCTTCTGTTGTGATGACCTTTGAACCTCAGCCGATGGAGCTGTTTGCCAAAGATAAGGCACCTGCACGGTTGACGCGATTACGCGATAAGTTCGTGCAATTGAGTAAGCTCGATATTGATCGCTTGCTCTGCGTCAATTTCAATCGTCATTTTGCAAGTTTAACCGCGGAAGAATTTATCCGTGACTTGTTGGTCGAGCGTTTGGGTGTTAAGTTTCTTGTCGTTGGTGATGATTTCTGCTTTGGCAAAGGCCGTACAGGTAACTTTGCAATGCTGCAGGAAGCAGGGGAAAAGTACGGTTTTGATGTCGTGAGTACCCAGAGCTTTTGTTTACAACAATTACGTGTCAGCAGTACGGCTATCCGTCAAGCGCTGGCGCGTGACGATTTGCATTCCGCGCAACAGATGCTGGGAAGAAACTACAGCATCAGCGGTCGTGTTTCTCACGGAAGAAAGCTGGGAAGAACGATAGGTTTTCCTACTGCGAATATTCCTTTGAAACGCTGTGTTTCTCCGGTCTCCGGAGTCTATGTTGTTCAAGCGCTTGGCTTAGGAAATAAGCCAATTGGTGGTGTCGCTAATATTGGTCAAAGACCGACTGTCAATGGCGTTCGCCAGCAGTTAGAAGTACACTTATTCGACTTTCATGCCAATTTATATGGCAAGCAACTAGAAGTGGAACTTTTGCATAAACTTCGAGATGAGCAAAAGTTTGAGTCGTTTGAAGCACTTAAACAACAAATCGAATTGGATGCTGAAGCAGCAAGGGTGTGGCTGCGTCAGCTTAAGCGTTGAGCGGTTTATTCCACCGTTCAACATAATGTCTAATTTTCGCCCAATATAACGGAATTAAGAATCGATGAGTGAGTATAAAGATACCCTGAACTTACCTGAAACAGGGTTTCCAATGCGCGGCAATCTGGCCAATCGTGAGCCAGAAATGCTTAAGCGTTGGTACAAAGAAGATCTTTACGGTGAAATCCGTAAAGCTAAGAAAGGCAAAAAGTCATTCGTATTGCACGATGGCCCTCCTTACGCAAATGGTGACATTCATATTGGTCACGCACTAAACAAGATTCTTAAAGACATTATTATTAAATCCAAAACACTTTCAGGTTTTGACGCACCTTACATTCCTGGCTGGGATTGCCACGGTCTACCTATTGAATTAATGGTAGAGAAAAAAGTAGGCAAGCCAGGCCAAAAAGTGACGGCAGCAGAATTCCGCGAGAAATGTCGCGAATACGCTGCAGGTCAGGTTGAAGGTCAGAAAGAGAGCTTCAAACGTCTTGGTATCATGGGTGAGTGGGACAAACCATACCGCACCATGGATTTTGCAACTGAAGCAAACATTATTCGTGCTCTTGGTAAGATCGCAAGCAATGGTCACCTGCTAAAAGGTTTCAAACCTGTTCACTGGTGTACAGACTGTGGTTCTGCTCTTGCTGAAGCGGAAGTAGAATACAAAGATAAAGTATCGCCATCTATCGACGTTCGTTTTAAAGCGGCTGACGAAGCGGCACTGTTGTCTAAGTTTGAGCTGACTGAAGGTCATGAAGGTCAAGGTGACGTGTCTATCGTTATCTGGACAACAACACCTTGGACACTGCCAGCAAACCGCGCAGTATGTCTACGTGATGATCTAGAGTACGTACTTATCCAAACAGAAGGCGACAACGCTGAGCGTATCATCGTTGCGGCTGAGCTGGCGAAAGACGTAATGGACCGTGCTGGTATCGAGCACTTCCACAATCTTGGCTTTGCTAAAGGTGCGGATCTAGAGCTTTCTCAATTCCAACACCCATTCTACGATTTCACTGTACCTGCGATCCTTGGTGATCACGTTACGACTGATTCAGGTACTGGTGTTGTTCACACTGCACCGGGTCACGGTCAAGAAGACTTCGCGGTTGGTAACAAGTACAACCTAGAAGTAGCAAACCCAGTTGGCTCAAACGGTGTTTACCTACCAGATACAGAGCTATTTGCTGGTCAGCACGTATTTAAAGCGAACGATGCAGTAGTAGAAGTACTGAAAGAAAAAGGTGCACTACTACACCACCACGCTTACGAGCACAGCTACCCACACTGTTGGCGTCATAAGACTCCAATCATCTTCCGTGCTACACCTCAATGGTTCGTTTCTATGGACCAAGCTGGCCTACGTGCTAAAGCATTAGAGTCAATCAAGAACGTAGAGTGGATGCCTGAGTGGGGTCAAAGCCGCATCGAAGGTATGATCGAAGGTCGCCCTGAGTGGTGTATCTCTCGTCAACGTACTTGGGGTGTGCCAATTGCTCTGTTTGTTCATAAAGAAACAGCAGAACTTCATCCAAACACGCTAGAGCTGATCGAGAAAGTCGCTAAGCTGGTTGAAGAGAAAGGCATCCAAGCATGGTGGGATGTAGATGCCGCTGAACTACTAGGTGCTGACGCTGACCAATACGAAAAAGTACTAGATACGCTAGACGTATGGTTCGATTCAGGTGTCACTCACTTCTCCGTTGTTGATGCTCGTGAAGAGTACAACGGCAACAGTGCAGACCTATACCTAGAAGGTTCTGACCAACACCGTGGTTGGTTCCAGTCTTCTCTAATTTCATCTATCGCGATGAAAGACGAAGCGCCTTACAAACAAGTACTGACACACGGTTTCGTGGTTGATGGTCAGGGTCGTAAGATGTCTAAATCTATCGGTAACGTGGTTGCGCCAAAAGACGTAACTAACAAGCTAGGTGCTGACATTCTTCGTCTATGGGTTGCTTCAACAGACTACACTGGTGAAGTTGCGGTTTCTGATGAAATCCTAAAACGTAGCGCAGATGCTTACCGTCGTATCCGTAACACAGCGCGTTTCTTCCTTGCCAACCTAAGCGGCTTCAACCCTGAAACAGACATCGTTCCTGTTGAAGAGATGGTTGCGCTAGATCGCTGGGCAGTTGGTCGTGCGCTAGCAGCACAAGAAGAGATTGTTAAAGCATACGAAGAGTACAACACACACGGTGTGACTCAGCGTCTAATGCAATTCTGTTCGATCGAAATGGGCTCTTTCTACCTAGACGTAATTAAAGACCGTCAGTACACAGCAAAACGTGGCGGCAACGCTCAACGTAGCTGTCAGACTGCACTTTACTACATCGTAGAAGCGCTAGTTCGTTGGATGGCGCCAATCATGTCGTTCACTGCAGATGAAATCTGGAACGAAATGCCAGGCGAGCGCGACAAGTTCGTATTCACTGGTGAGTGGTTCGACGGTCTATTCGGCCTTGCTGAAGGTGAAGAGCTGAACAATGAATTCTGGGCTGAGATCCAAGCGGTTCGTGGTGCAGTAAACAAACTTCTAGAAGATGCGCGTAAAGAGAAAACCATCGGTGGTGCACTACAAGCTGAAGTGACTCTATTTGCTGATGACGCTTTAGCGGCGAAGATCAACAAACTTGAAGATGAACTGCGCTTTGTTCTACTAACCTCTGCGGCGAAAGTTAAGCCTCTAGGTGAGAAGACTGATGCAGCACAAGCCACGGATATCGAAGGCTTGTTTGTTGAAGTTGCAGCAGCTGAAGGCGAGAAGTGTGATCGTTGTTGGCACCACACGCCAGACGTAGGCACAATTGAAGGTCACGAGAAAATCTGTGGTCGTTGTGTATCTAACGTAGAAGGCGAAGGTGAAGTACGTAAATTCGCGTAATTGCCTAGAACGACTGAACTTTTTTTAAAATTAACAGCCCCAGTATTTACTGGGGCTGTTTGTAGGTAAAGTAATGAGTGAAAAAGCACTGTCTTTAAAGCAATCTGGTATTCGCTGGTTATGGTTAGCGGTGGTTATCTTTTTAGCTGATATTGGCATTAAGTATGTTGTAATGAACAACATGGGATATGGCTGGGCAAACCGCATAGAAATTTTGCCATTCTTTAATCTTTTGTACGTGCATAACTATGGTGCTGCTTTTAGCTTTTTGAGTGATCAAGCGGGCTGGCAACGTTGGTTATTTACAGGTATTGCTTTTATCGTTACAGGTCTTTTGACTTACTGGATGAGCAAACTACCAGCGAAAGAGAAATGGAATAATATTGCTTATGCCATGATTATTGGTGGCGCAGTAGGCAATGTATTCGACCGAGTAATACATGGGTTTGTCGTAGATTATTTGGACTTTTTCTGGGGTAATTATCACTGGCCAGCGTTCAACCTTGCAGACATGACGATCTGTATTGGTGCCGCGATGATTATTCTTGACGGCTTTCGAAAGAAAGACGAGGCGAAAGCCTAAGTAGTGGCAGTGTATATTGCGAAAAGTTGAATAACCCTAAGCGTCGCCCGTTGATTCGGGCGACGCTTTTTATTATGTTGGAGCGCCAATCAGCACATCAATGTATAAAAAGACCAAGCTGACAGCGTAATAACCCAAGAACAAGGAAGCAGTAACGTGACAACAATAACCAATGAATCTGTAGTAACCCTTCACTTTACGATTAAAATGAAAGACGGATCGGTTGCGGATAGTACTCATAACATGGGTAAACCAGCGAAATTTGTTATGGGTGATGGCAGCTTGAGTGAAAACTTTGAGCAGTGCTTGATAGGCCTCGAAACAGGCGCACAAAAAGCGATTGAGCTAAAAGCAGAAGACGCGTTTGGCATGCCAAACCCAGACCATGTACACCATATGGATCGCACTAAGTTTGTAGGTGATGCAGAAGTAGAAGTGGGTACAATCATGGCGTTCAGTGGTCCTGATGGCATGGAAATCCCGGGCATTATTACAGAGATTGCTGGCGATTCAGTCACTGTGGACTTCAACCACCCTCTAGCGGGACAAGACGTGACTTTCGAAGTTGAAATTTTGTCAGTAGAATAGCGAACCCAATAAAGATAATTTCCATGAGCAATGAAATGAAAATCCTATTAGCTAACCCACGCGGCTTTTGTGCTGGTGTAGACCGTGCGATTAGCATCGTAGAGCGTGCGCTAGAGATGTATCAGCCACCGATTTATGTTCGTCATGAGGTGGTGCATAACCGTTTTGTGGTTGAAGGGCTAAAACAACGTGGCGCTGTCTTCGTTGAAGAGCTGCATGAAGTGCCAGACAACAACATTGTGATTTTTTCTGCTCATGGTGTATCGCAGGCGGTTCGTCAGGAAGCCAAGCAGCGAGATTTGACGGTATTTGACGCGACTTGCCCGTTGGTAACCAAAGTGCATATGGAAGTAGCGCGAGCAAGCCGCCGCAATATGGAAGTGGTTCTGATTGGTCACGCAGGTCACCCTGAAGTGGAAGGCACAATGGGGCAGTACGCGAGTGAAACCGGTGGTATGTACTTGGTTGAAACCCCGGCCGATGTTGAGAAACTGAAGTCGATCGTGAAAGATCCATCTGATCTTCATTACGTAAGCCAAACGACACTTTCTGTAGATGAAACTGCCGATGTTATCGAAGAGCTACGCCGCGTCTTCCCAGATATCCAAGGACCACGTAAAGACGATATCTGTTACGCGACACAAAACCGCCAAGATGCCGTACGTGAATTAGCGGGTGACGTAGATGTGATGGTTGTGGTGGGTTCTAAAAACTCATCAAACTCTACACGTCTTAAAGAGCTAGCTGAAAAGCTAGGGACACCTGGCTACTTAACCGACTGTCCGGAAGATATCAAACCTGAGTGGTTCGAAGGCAAAACAAAGGTCGGCGTGACTGCGGGAGCATCTGCTCCGGAAGAGCTCGTCAATCAGATTCTAGAGCGAATCAAAGAACTCGTCGGTGCCGAAGCGGTCGATGAAGTACTTGGTCGCGAAGAGAATATGTTCTTTGAAGTACCTAAAGAACTGCAAATCAAGCAAGTGGATTAATCTCCATTTATCGAATATTCAAAAGGCGACCAGTGGGTCGCCTTTTTTACATCTCTCTCAGTTCATTTAGGTAATCACGAATTTGGTCTTTTCCTAAACCATCGATAATCATATCAGACATCTTCGTGATTCTTCGCTCAAGCGACTGAGCAACCCTTTTGCAATGTGCGTACACCTCTTCATCAGAACCTTCAGTCGGAAAGGCATCAACTTGCCAGTTTACTCGAACGCCCCCCGCAAGCCATTGAGGAGCTGCCTCTTGATGTAAAGAGTCACAGAGAATAATAACGATGTCAGGAAGAAACTGAGTTCGCTCTTCCCATGAGTGTGTGTGGGTATGCGGAATGGGAAGTTGGTGGTCATCTAAATATTTTTGCACCACCGGGTGAACTGTGCCTGTGGGGTGAGACCCGCCGCTGGCGACACTAAACTCTGCTGGCAGGATATGGGTTGCGATCGACTCAGCGAGCACACTTCGTCCAGCATTGTGCTTACATATGAACAAAACTTTATACATCATCGCCTCGTCTTTTCGGAGCGTCTTATTTATACGCTAGCGGAAACTCAGCGGTGATGTGTGAACTTTTTGTGTTAGTGGCTAATGCCCAGCATCTCTTTGAGCACTTTAAGGTAGCGGCGGCTTACTGGTATCTCAAAGCCAGTTTTGGTGATGATTTCTGCTAATCCGTTTTCGAGTAATTTGATTTCGCTGATGGCCTTAATGCTGACTAAGTATTGGCGATGACAGCGTACCAGTGGGGTTTTCTCTTCTAGCGTTTTTAATGTTAGTTGAGTGCTCGCGGCTTGGCTGGTGGAGCGTACATGCACGCCGCTGATATCACTGTATGCACATTCTACCGTGTCGGTGGCCATGATGACGATACGGTTGTGCCCGATGCACGGAATCTGATCTAAAGTGTCGGGCGTAATAGCAGACAGCTGTTGAGTTAGGGCGGATTGACTAATGACTTTATTTAGCCGTTTGACCGTTTTGGTTAAACGGCATGGGTCGACAGGTTTGAGCAAGTAATCAAAGGCGTTGTCTTCAAATGCTTGAATGGCATACTGGTCGTAAGCCGTGACAAAAACCACATAAGGCATGGTTTCTGGATCAAGCATTCCAAGTAGTTCAATCCCAGTGACTTGAGGCATTTGGATATCGAGAAACACCACATCAGGTTTGAGCTCATTGATTTTTTTTAGGCCAAGGATCGCGTTTGAGGCATTGCCCACGACTTCAACTTGGCCTGTTTCATCCAATAACTCTGTCAGCTCTTCACGAGCAAACTGTTCATCATCAATGACGAGTGCGGTTAACATCCAACATTACCTTTATTGCTTCAGCGTGCTTTTATGATTTTGGGGGAATGATAAAGCTCATTTTAGTAAATTGATGTGGCTCGCACGTAATTTTTAGCGATGCATCACGCCCAAATTGATTAGTGAGACGTTTGTCGACAATTTCTAAACCTAGCCCGGAGTGGTTTTCTTTTGGCGGTTCAAAACTGCCTGCATTGTCTTCGACGGTAATCAAATGACCTTGTGGGTGTGCTTCGCTGTATATATGAACTTTACCACCTTCAAGCATGTTTGAAATGCCGTGTTTAATGGCATTCTCAACCAAAGGCTGGAGTGTAAAGCTTGGCAATTTGATGTCCAGCAATTCAGGTTGAATATCGATTTCAACCTCTAAGCGGTCCGTAAAACGAGCTTTTTCGATGCTCAAGTACGAGTTCACATGTGCAAGCTCTTCCTTTAGCGTCACGGTATTAATGTTCTGCTTTAAATTGCTGCGGAAGAAGTGCGATAAATTTTGGATTAGCTCGCGCGCTTTGTCAGGATCACGACGAGTAATCGCACTAATAGTATTGAGTGCATTAAACAAAAAGTGTGGATTCACCTGAGCGTGAAGCAGTTTGATTTCTGCTTGAGCGAGCAAGGCTTGTTGTTGTTGGTAATCGCCATACAGGATTTGGCTAGAGAGAAGCTGAGCTATCCCTTCCGCCATTGACATGTTGGCCGTGGAGAACAATTTACGCTTCGGTTCATACAGCTTAATGGTACCAATGACCTCTTTTCCCGCACGCAGTGGGATGATCAGCGCGGAGCCAAGTTTGCAGTCTTTTGCGATGGAACATTGGTATGGACGTTCTGCGCCATCAAGATAAATGATGTCGTTTTTCTCCATGGAGTCTAATGTGCTTTGCGATGAAATCGGCGTGTTCGGTTTATGGTGATCATCGCCAATGCCCACAAACGCCAAGATTTTTTCTTGGTCGGTAATCGCGACAGCGCCCACTTTGGTTTCTTCATAAATAATACGCGCGATTTTCTCAGCGTTTTCGGTGTTGAAGCCGTTGCTTAGAATTCCCACGGAGCGATCAGCAATGGTGAGTGCTCGACGCGAAAACGTCGCAGAAAACTTTTCAAAGATCGCTTTTCTGTCTTGCAGGATACTCATGAACAATGCCGCACCAAATGAGTTCGCGATGATCATCGGTGCTGCAATGGCAGACACCAGCTCATAGGCTTGATCAAAGGGTTTAGCGACGGCGAGCAGCAAAATCATTTGCACAACTTCTGCAACAAACGTGACGCTGAATACGACGCTTGGATTAAACAGCAATGCGCCTTTATTTCGCTTGATAAGGTAAACGTGGAGCAAGCCACCAATTACACCCTCGGCGGTGGTTGAAATTGCGCAGGCGAGGTCAGTAAAGCCACCAAGAGAGTATCGATGGATGCCACCAGTAAATCCGACGGCGAAACCCACCACTGGGCCACCAAACAGCCCGCCCATGACCGCGCCGATCGCGCGAGTATTAGCAATAGCATCGTTGATATGCAGACCGAAATAGGTGCCGAGAATACAAAAGCCAGAGAAAAGTACGTAACAAATTAGGCGGTGGCTTAAGCGCGAAGAAATACTCAGCAAAGGTAAGATGATTGGCGTTTTACTTAGCATGTAAGCCAAAACTAAGTAAACACACATCTGTTGTAAAAGGGAAATGACCAGTTCCATAGTGAACCTAACCTAGAATCAATGTTGTTATTGTATACCTAAGTCACCTCAAGATACTTGGCTCAGATAAATAAAGACACCTAAATACATGGCGCTGCGCTCCGAGTTACGAATCTTAAAGTGACTTGGGTATAAAACAAAAAGAGCCTGCAATTGGCAGGCTCTTATCTTAGTCACTCGGATGTGACGAGTATTACGCTGTTTCTGATACGGCTTGTGGTTTCTCTTCGTCAGCCAGTTCAGTTTCACCTTTACCCTTAGAGGTTTTGATAACGTAACCAGTCACTGCTAGGGCAAACACAACACCGACGATAGTTGATAGTTGCATTGGCAGGCCAAAACCTAGCGAGCTGTTGTTTAAGATGAACGTGACACATACCGTGGTCATGAAGATAGCAGGGATAGTGGTAATCCAGTGCAGCTTGTTGTGACGTAGTAGGTAAGCGGACGCAGTCCAAAGCATCATTACTGCTGTTGTTTGGTTAGCAAAACCGAAGTAGCGCCAGATAATGCCGAAGTCTACTTGAGTTAAGATACCGCCGATAACGAACAGTGGAAGTGCCATCAGTAGGCGGTTACGTAGCGTCTTTTGTTCCATGTTGAAGTATTCAGCAAGGATCAAGCGGCTTGAACGGAACGCTGTATCGCCAGACGTAATTGGTAGGATAACCACACCTAGGAACGCAAGGATACCACCGAACACACCAAGCAGACCAAATGATGCGCTGTATACCACGTTACCAGGGCCACCGTTTTTCACAGCTTCTGATAGTGCGTCTAGAGAGCCGAAGAAAGACAGAGCGATAGCACACCAGATTAGCGCGATAACACCTTCACCAATCATTGCTCCGTAGAAGACGAAACGACCGTTTTTCTCGTTTTCCATACAACGTGCCATCAGTGGAGACTGAGTCGCGTGGAAGCCAGAGATCGCGCCACATGCGATAGTGATGAACAGTGCTGGCCATAGTGGCATATCATTTGGGTTAAGGTTCGAGAACATGTCTGAAACTTGGAAGTCACCCATTACTGTGTGTTCGCTAGAAAACGCAACGGCTGTCATTAGACCAACAGACATAAAGATAAGTAGAGCGCCAAACAGTGGGTAGAAGCGGCCAATGATTTTATCGACAGGAACAATCGTCGCAATGATGTAGTAAGCGAAGATTGCGATAACCATTGTAGTCATGCTTACGCTCAAGCTTGTTTGATCATTGATGAGGTTAGTAATCATGCCTGCAGGAGCAGAAACGAACACTACGCCAACAAGAAGCAGTAGGACAATGGCAAAAATATTCATAAAGTGTTTTGCGCCATTACCTAGGTAGCGACCAGTGATAGTAGGTACAGATGCGCCGCCGTTACGCACTGAAAGCATGCCTGAGAAGTAATCGTGTACTGCACCAGCAAAAATACAACCGACAACAATCCAAAGCATTGCCGCTGGACCGTATAGTGCACCCATGATTGGGCCGAAAATTGGACCAACACCAGCGATGTTAAGTAGCTGAACTAGATAAACTTTCTTTGTTGACATTGGAACGAAGTCAACACCGTCCGATTTGGTGTGAGCAGGCGTTTGGCGTTTTTCATTGATGCCGAAAATCTTCTCGACGAAAGCGCCGTAGATGAAGTATCCGCCGATTAGGGCTGCGACACAGGTTAGAAACCACATCATAGCAATTGTCCTTGGTCTTAGTTGGGTAGGGTGATTTTTTAATCTCAGGATGCATGTTATGCGTCACTTGTGTTAAATGCATTCGGTTAGTAGATGAGTGGTCGAATAGAGCACTGAGTGGTCGATATACTGCTTGAGCGGTTTTTAAAAATGGCGAACGGTTGATTGCAGTAGTGAGCGGTTGATTCGAGGCGTCAGTGGTTTAATCTGCAAGCTAAGCGGCAAACGCCAATAATTAGTGGTAAGCTTATTTTTGAAAACAATTACTTAAGGAAGAACCATGAAAAAGGCAACGTTAGGTTTGGCGCTGGCTTTACTTGCAGGATGCGCTGCAACGACGGAAGATCTTGCCAAGTCAGGAGATTGGCATCAGATCGGATATCAAGATGGTGTAGCCGGACATACATCACGCACGATGAGCGAGCTGCGTGAGTTGGGTAGCGTTAAGCAAAGTGACTACGACCAAGGTTATTTAGAGGGCCTACGTGAATACTGTAACCCTGCTTTTGCGTATCAAATGGGGCTATCTGGTCAGTATTATGAAGGGGTTTGTGAGGGTACTGAGCAAGCACAAAAATTCCGTATGGAATGGCAGCGTGGCTGGAATGAGTACTCAAATTAATAGTCAATAAAGCCGCTGTGATACCGTCCGCATAACATAATTGTGGCAAAATTCGACTTATTAAACTATGTTCACATTGCTTGATAGTGAGCACAGAAAAAAGGAATCACATTATGTCAACGCAAATGGCTGGTGGCTGGAGTCCATTTAATGAACTCAAAGCAGAGGATAAAGAAGTATTTGCTAAAGGTATCGAGGGGTTTGTCGGCGTCAAATACTCCCCTTTGGTTGTGGCTACTCAAGTCGTAGCCGGACAAAACTATGCGTTTTTCTGTAATGCAGAAGTTGTCTACCCTGGAGCACAACCATACCCAGCAATGGTTCATATGTTCAGCGACCTTGAAGGTAAAGTCGGTATTACTCACATTGAACGATTGAACTACTAAATTAAGCCATAAAAGGCGCCTGACTTTTAAATAAGTGAGGCGCTTTATTGATTAAGGTTGATTCGCTTGATCGATCACGACTTTTCTTAAATATCCTTGTTTGGCTTTCAATTGCTCAGTCGCGCTTTCTTTATCCAGCCCGGTTAAAATCATCAAAATCGCTAACTTGGCGTCGTAGTCCGTTTCTTTGAGCGCAGTTTTAGCCTCTTGGTTAGTACAATCTGTTGCTTGCATAACAATACGAGCCGCTCTTGCAACTAGCTTTGCATTCGTCGCTTTCACATCTACCATTAAGTTCTGATAACTTTTACCTAGGCGAATCATGCTTGCAGTAGTGAGCATGTTCAGTACGAGCTTTTGCGCCGTCCCTGATTTTAAGCGAGTGGATCCCGTTAACGCTTCAGGTCCAACAACGGGGCTGATCGCAATATCGGCAATATCGGAAATCGGAGAGTCAGGGTTACAAGATAGTGCTACAGTGGTGGCACCAAGTTCGTTCGCATACTCTAAGCCACCAATCACGTACGGTGTTCGTCCACTTGCCGCAATACCAACGACGACATCGCGTTGTGTTAGCGCATTCTCTTTAAGATCTTGCTCGCCTAGTGCAGGATCGTCCTCTGCCCCTTCTTTTGCACGGAACATTGCCTCTTTTCCACCCGCAATAATACCAACGACCATCTCAGGATCCGTGCCAAAAGTCGGCGGGCATTCTGAAGCGTCCAAGACGCCGAGCCGACCACTGGTGCCTGCACCGATGTAAAACAACCGACCTCCAACCTTAAATGCTTCCGTGATCTTATCAACGGCTTGAGCGATCTCTGGTAGCACTTTCTCGACCGCAATTGGGACGAGTTTATCTTGTTGGTTTAAACGCTGCACAATATCGAATGAAGGAAGAAGATCGATATCCATTGTTTCAGGATTTCGACCTTCAGAGACAAGGTGAGAAAGAGCCGCAATAAGCGCGTCATTTGTCATAGTAATTTAAGCCTTCGTGATTAATTTTTTGAGTAGAGTACGCCAAGTGAAGCGAGACGACTTGCCCCTGTGACTTCCGGTAAATTGCTAGGGAGGCTATGAATATAGCGCTGCGCAAGCCAAGCAAATGCCATGGCTTCCATGTAGTCACCATCAACGCCTTTTTCTGCCGTTGTCGCAACGTGCCATTGTGGCAATAACTTAGTCAATCGCTGCATTAAAAGTGGGTTTCTTGCTCCACCGCCACAGACCAATAGTTGAGGCGTGATGCCATGAGAAAACTTGTCGACTTCGTTGGCAATGGTAATCGCAGAGTATTCGCAGAGTGTACGCTGTACGTCTTCGGTTGGTAAATTGTAATGAGCCAGTTGCTGATGCAGCCAGTCAATATTGAACAGTTCTCGCCCGGTACTTTTAGGTGCTGGCATGGCGAGGTAAGCTTCTTTAAGTAATTGAGTCAACAAAGTAGCGTTTACCGTTCCTTTCAGTGCAAATTGTGCATCTTTGTCGAAGCTTTGCCCAGTGTGCAGCGCACACCACGCGTCCATCAACATGTTGCCCGGACCAGTGTCATAGCCAATGACTGATTGCTCGGGATGCAGTACAGAGATGTTGGCAATGCCACCGATGTTCAGCACCACGGTGGTGGAATCTTGCATGGCAAAGATACTTTTATGAAAAGCGGGAACCAGCGGTGCACCTTGACCACCTAGCGCCATATCTTTACGTCGAAAATCTGCAACCGTATCAATCCCTGTTTTCACTGCGATGATGTTGGCATCACCCAACTGAGTGGTAAACGGCAAGTTTCCGGTAGGCTGATGGAACACTGTTTGACCGTGATTACCAATCGCACGAATTTGTTCCGCGACGTAGCCAGACTTATTGAGCAGTTGTAAAACGGCGTCAGCGAAGAGGTGGCCAAGTTGGTGATCCAATTCACCTATGGCTTTTAAATTTGTGGCTTGACCGGTACAAACAGATAACAGCATTTCTTTCAGTGCTGTGGGCATTGGGTAATCGTCGTGCGCAACCAGACGAACGTGCTCATCACTTATTTCAACCAGAGCGGTATCAACGCCGTCCATACTCGTTCCAGACATCACACCAATGTACAGTTCGTTAAATTTCATAGCCGATCTCGTCAATTCTTCATTCACTTATTGTAAAGCAAATCTGAAGCGAATAACCTCATCGAATACGAGATATTCAGCCGATTTTGAGGAGAAAACATGGGACCGTTATGGGTTGACGTCGCGGGTTATGAACTGACCGCTGAAGACAAAGAAATTCTGGAACATCCTACGGTTGGTGGCTTAATTCTATTTGCTCGTAACTATCATGATAGTGAACAGCTTCAAGCACTTACTCAATCAATCCGCAAGGCAGCCAAGCGCCCGATTTTGATCGGTGTGGATCAAGAAGGGGGGCGAGTACAACGCTTCCGTGAAGGTTTCTCGTTGATCCCAGCAGCCGAAGAATACGCCAAACATCAAAATGGTGAAGAGTTAGCACGTATGGGCGGTTGGCTAATGGCAGCGGAGTTGATAGCACACGACATTGATTTAAGCTTTGCACCCGTGCTCGATAAAGGTCATCAATGTAAAGCGATCGGTAACCGAGCATTTGGCGAAGATGCCGATACCATTCTTCGATTTAGCACCGCTTACATGCAGGGTATGAAGAGCGTTGGAATGGCAACAACAGGTAAACACTTCCCGGGTCATGGTGGCGTGATTGCAGACTCACATCTAGAAACACCATACGACGAGCGCAGTGATATTTTTGAACAAGACATGGCGATCTTCAAAGCGCAAATTGATGCCGGTATTTTAGATGCCATGATGCCTGCTCACGTGATTTTTCCGAACTACGACTCTCAGCCTGCGAGTGGTTCAGAATACTGGTTGAAACAAGTTTTGCGACAGCAACTCGGTTTTAAAGGCTTGGTTTTCTCCGATGATCTGACGATGGAAGGCGCTGCCATCATGGGTAGTCCTGCCGAGCGTGGGGCTCAAGCCTTGAAAGCCGGTTGCGATATGCTATTGATGTGTAATAAGCGTGAAGCACACATTGAGGTGTTGGATAACTTGCCAGTATCAACAGTGCCACTGGCGGATGCGTTACTGAAAAAACAGTCGTTTTCTCTAAGCGATCTCAAGTTATCTCAAGAGTGGAAAGCGGCGAGTGAAGCGATGAAACGCTTGACCAGCTAAACCTCTTGTAAACGATTCAAAACACCGATTAGAAGCCAAAGTTAATTATACTTTGGCTTTTTATTTATCTGTAAATAATAATTTACACCAAATGTTTTTTATTGTGTACGCTTGTTTTTCTTTTTTAGCCTGTTATCTTGTCGTTAAAGCTTAGTTGTCTCACCAAGGATTTGGTTGGGTGTAAAAATAAATATACAGGTTAGAGTTATGCAGAAAAGTGAGTTGAGCAATATTAATATTAGCGAAGAGCAGGTTCTTATTACCCCAGAGGAGCTAAAAACCAAGCTTCCTTTGAGTGAAAAAGCGCGCCGCTTTATTCAAGAGTCTCGCCAAACTATCGCTAATATTATTCATAAAAAGGATCATCGCCTGCTGGTTGTATGTGGTCCATGTTCTATCCACGACGTGGAAGCGGCGAAGGATTACGCAAAACGTCTCAAAGCGCTCTCTGAACAACTAAGTGACCAACTGTATATTGTTATGCGTGTTTACTTTGAAAAACCACGCACCACGGTCGGCTGGAAAGGGTTGATTAACGATCCGCACCTCGATGGCAGCTTCGATATTGAACATGGTCTGCATGTTGGACGCGAACTGCTAGTGGAATTGGCAGAGATGGAAATCCCGCTCGCGACTGAAGCTCTGGACCCAATTAGCCCACAATACTTGGCGGATACTTTTAGTTGGGCTGCGATCGGCGCACGTACTACGGAGTCACAAACTCACCGTGAAATGGCAAGTGGCCTGTCTATGCCAATTGGTTTTAAAAATGGCACGGATGGTAGTTTGGCAACCGCAATCAATGCGATGCAAGCTGCGTCTTCTAGCCACCGTTTTATGGGGATCAACCGTGAGGGACAAGTAGCGCTATTGACCACTCAGGGTAATGCTAATGGACACGTGATCTTACGTGGTGGCAAGCAAACTAACTACGACTCAGTGTCAGTTACTGAGTGTGAGCAAGAAATGGCGAAGTCTGGCCTTGATGCGTCATTAATGGTGGACTGTAGTCACGCCAACTCACGTAAAGATTACCGTCGCCAGCCATTAGTCGCGGAGGATGTGATTCACCAAATCCGTGAAGGTAATAAGTCCATTATCGGCCTTATGATTGAAAGCCATATCAATGAAGGAAATCAATCTTCTGACTTAGCTCTTGAAGAAATGAAATACGGTGTATCTATCACTGACGCATGTATCAATTGGGATTCAACTGAGGCACTATTACGTCATGCACATGAAGAGCTAGTGCCTTTCTTAGAAAATCGTCTAAAGGCTAATTAATACAGGATTTAAGGAACATCAATGGCAGTTGAACTTAACGCATTACGCGATCAGATTGATGCAGTCGACAAGCAAATGTTGGAGCTATTAGCTCAGCGTTTGGCGCTGGTAGAGAAAGTTGGGGAAGTAAAAAGCGAACATGGTTTGCCTATTTATGCCCCTGATCGTGAAGCGGCGATGCTGGCTTCTCGCCGAGCAGAAGCTGAGAAAATGGGAATTCCTCCACAGCTTATTGAAGATATTCTGCGTCGTACCATGCGTGAGTCTTATGCCAGTGAAAAAGACTCCGGTTTTAAGTGTTTGAACCCTGAATTACGCTCAGTGGTCATTATTGGTGGTAATGGCCAGTTAGGCGGCCTGTTTGGGCGTATGTTTAAGTTATCTGGTTATCAAGTCAAAGTGCTTGGTAGCAAAGACTGGGATCGTGCGGATGACATCCTAAAAGATGCGGGCCTGGTGGTGGTTACTGTGCCAATTCACCTAACAGAAGGTGTGATTGAAAAGCTAGGTAATCTGCCACAAGACTGTATTCTGTGTGACCTGACTTCTATAAAATCTAAGCCACTGCAAGCAATGTTGAATGTGCACCAAGGACCGGTGGTTGGTTTACACCCAATGTTTGGCCCAGATGTGCCGAGCCTTGCCAAGCAGGTGATTGTGTACTGTGATGGCCGTGGAAATGATCAATACCAATGGTTGCTGCAACAGTTTGGTATTTGGGGCGCGAGCTTGTGCCAGATTGATGCGCAAGAGCACGATCATGGCATGACGTTAATCCAAGCGCTGCGTCACTTCACCTCATTTGCTTACGGCATGCATCTAAGCCAAGAGAACCCGAACATTGAGCAACTGTTAAAGTTGAGCTCACCAATCTACCGCCTGGAGTTGGCGATGGTAGGGCGTCTGTTTGGTCAGGATCCAAACCTCTACGGTGACATTATTCTCTCATCGCAAGAAAACATCGACATGATTAAGCGATTCCACCAACGCTTCGGCGAAGCACTTGCGATTTTGGATAGCAAAGATAAAGCCAAATTTGTCGAAAGCTTTGAGCTGGTGAGTGAGTGGTTTGGTGATTATTCACAACAATTTATGAATGAGAGCCAAAACTTACTCAAACAGGCGAATGATAATATTCATCGCGGTTAATCGCGGGTTATCTATCCGTGTGGAGCCCGAAACGAAAAGAGCAGCTTACGCTGCTTCTTTTTTGTGTCGAGAGATAAATCAGTTAGTCGCGGTATTGCTGGTATCTTCACTTGATACTGTATTGATACTGGTGTCGCGATAGGGGGAGTTGGTTAAATTGACTTGCAGACGCACGACATTATCAATCAATTGAACTAAAGGGCCCCATTTCACTTTTTTCTCTTTTTCAAATACATAATTGAAGTTTTCTGGCGTCCACTCCATCAAGTATTGAGGGTTGAGTGCTCGCCCGAGAAAGCGCACCTCATAATGCAGGTGCGGGCCAGTGGAATTACCTGAACTACCACATTGAGCAATCACATCGCCTTTACTGACAAATTGGCCGCTTTTCACTTTAAAGCGTTGTAAGTGAGCAAAGGAGCTCATAAAGCCAAATGAGTGACGAATAGTGACATAGTTGCCATAGCCACGATTACTCGGGCGAACGGTTTCCACCACTCCGTCTGCAGGTGCGAGGATTTCTTCTCCTCGTTTACAGGTAAGATCGATACCAGTATGAACGTGTCGTTTACCTGAAATAGGATTAATGCGACTGCCGTAGGAAGAAGAAATACGTTGGTATGTCACTGGGCTATCATTTGGAATCAAACGAAACATGGTTGCTCGAACCGCGGAATCGATAGCTGCTGCATCAATTCGCTCTTCTAACGCCATGTTGTTTTCATCGATCATCAGCTCTTCGTCAGCGAGACCTAGAACCGATTCGACGTCGAATACCCGTTTTCCTAATAGCTGAATTTGATTGTTCTTATCGGTCAATGACTGAGAAAGCGAGTGGTTGGTATCAAGCTGCTCTTCATAAAGCGCGGTGATTTCGGCCTTTTCACTTTCTAGTTTGGCGATGGTTTGTGTTAGTTCGTCTTTATTGTGTATCTGCTGTTGATTGAGATACCACGCGCCACCAACGACGGCGGGTAATGCCAATACCGAAGCAAATACTGCTAGGACCGAACTGCGGCCCAAATAGAACTGCTGATCGCCGTCTTTCGTCGGGATCTGCATGATGATTTTTTTAGACATAGTTATTGTTACTTAAATAGGCGTTCATTTATTTTTCTTCCTAAATCAGAGAGATGTTCTAACTCTCGGTTCAGAAGGTCGTTATTGCCTACATTCAATTCTATAAATCGTTTTAGTTGGCTAATGCTCTCGATGTCTATCTTGATGATCTTTAACCTAATCTCACACTTAGAAACATCCACAATTTGCGCTTTTAACGTAATCACTTGTTCGGATTGATCAAATGAAAAAGTAACATGGGTTGGAAGGGCTGGATCCAAAGCCTCAGTCTCTTCCACTTTCATGAGTAAACCATGTAAGGAAAGATCTTGAATCCTAGCTTCAATTGCCAAGTCACGTTGTTCTACCTTCGCTGGCGCTTGATAGAGAATGCGTGAAAAGCGTCGTCTCTCTGCCATGTGCATTTTCTCGTCATGTCTTCAAACAGAATTGAATAGTATATCAATGCGAACAAAAAATGTTCGATTGCTGTTTGAAAAGTGTCGAGGTCGCTACAGAGTGACGTAAGTGCAATGTCATGTTCTTAACGAACGAGACGGGCTAATGAGCTCTTTTTTATAACAAAGAAAACAAAGGCCGCTATGATAGCGGCCTTTGTACAAATTACAATCAAACTTTGCGGGTTGCGATTACTTCGCAATACGCTTGTATTTGATGCGGTGTGGTTCTGCGGCTTCAGGGCCCAACGTTTTCTTCAACCAGTCCATGTACTCGGTGTAGTTACCTTCGTAGAAGTTAACTTGGCCTTCGTCACGGTAGTCAATGATGTGGGTCGCGATACGGTCAAGGAACCAACGGTCGTGCGAGATAACCATTGCACAACCAGGGAACTCTAGTAGTGCTTCTTCTAGGGCACGCAGTGTTTCCACGTCAAGGTCGTTGGTCGGTTCGTCGAGTAGTAACACGTTACCGCCCGCTTTAAGCAGTTTCGCAAGGTGGACACGGTTACGCTCACCACCTGATAGCTCACCAATGATTTTTTGTTGGTCGCTGCCTTTAAAGTTAAAGCGCGAACAGTACGCGCGAGCAGGGATTTCGAAGTTGTTGATCTTAATGATATCAGCGCCTTCAGAAATCTCTTGGAATACGGTTTTAGAATCGTCCATGCTGTCACGGAACTGATCGACCGATGCAAGTTTCACAGTATCGCCCATTTCAATTGTGCCTGAATCTGGTTGTTCAGTACCACTTAACATCTTGAATAGGGTCGATTTACCTGCGCCGTTCGCACCGATGATACCAACAATCGCACCTTTAGGGATGCTGAATGATAGGTCATCAATTAGAACACGGCCGTCAAATGACTTCGTTAGGTTCTTCACTTCAATAACTTTATCACCTAGGCGCTCACCTGGCGGGATAAACAGTTCATTGGTTTCGTTACGTTTTTGGTGATCAGAGCTTTGCAGTTCTTCAAAGCGTGCCATACGTGCTTTTGATTTCGCTTGACGACCTTTAGGGTTTTTACGTACCCACTCAAGTTCTTTCTCGATGGTTTTTTGACGAGCACTTTCTTGAGACGCTTCTTGTTGTAGACGAGCGTCTTTTTGCTCCAACCATGAGGTGTAGTTACCTTCCCATGGGATACCTTCACCACGGTCAAGCTCTAAGATCCAACCCGCGGCGTTATCTAGGAAGTAACGGTCGTGGGTGATAGCGACTACAGTACCTGTGTAATCCACTAAGAAGCGCTCTAGCCAAGCAACAGATTCTGCATCTAGGTGGTTGGTAGGCTCATCAAGCAGCAGCATGTCTGGTTTAGAAAGTAGCAGGCGACAAATAGCGACACGGCGGCGTTCACCACCTGATAGGTGCGCAATTTTTTGGTCCCATTCAGGTAAACGAAGTGCGTTTGCTGCTCGCTCAAGTGCGTTTTCTAAGTTGTGACCATCTTTCGCTTGGATCAGAGCTTCAAGTTCGCCTTGCTCTTTTGCAAGTGCGTCGAAGTCTGCATCTGGCTCTGCGTAAGCCGCATAGACCGCATCCAAACGTTTCAGTGCGTCAGCAACGTCAGCAACCGCTTCTTCAACAACTTCACGCACGGTTTTTGATTCGTCTAATACTGGCTCCTGGGGTAGGTAGCCTACGTTTAGACCAGGTTGTGGACGCGCTTCACCGTCGATATCCGCGTCGATACCTGCCATGATACGTAGCAGTGTGGATTTACCTGCACCGTTCAGACCTAAAACACCGATTTTCGCACCAGGGAAGAAGCTCAGAGAGATGTCTTTAAGAATTTGACGCTTAGGTGGCACAATCTTGCTCACCCGCGACATGGTATATACGTATTCAGCCATTGCCGATCGTTCCTAAATTAACTGTCATTCAAACCCATCATTTTATACCAAGTGCTTTGTTTTTGTTACCGCATTGCAAGAATTTCCCTTTCGAATGGATTTCTTATTTTGAGCTGACCGGAAACTTACACGGTTAGGGTATACACTTTTGTTATTCGTTATAAATGACGAAGTGCTTTCTGCACAAGTTAGGAACTCCTTGTCTCCATCGTCTTAAAAGTTTCACGAGTACAATTTTTAATACACTAAGTTGCTTTACATGGACATCTGCATTCTGTGTAAATAGATGCATGTGTGAAAATTGCATCAACATCACATGAACGCTAACAAAACGAGGCTTTGGGGCAGTATATGTCTGGGGAAAATGACACAAATGAGATTCAACGTATCTGAATTGGCTAAAAACGTAATGCTGTGCAGCCGCGCTGTGTGCGATGAGTTTGAGTGCTAATGCCGCGCTGAGCTTGGAAAAGCAGCGTGAAGTTTATGAGCAAGCTCAAGATTTATTAGATAAAAATGACATCGACGGATACCTTTCGATCCGTCCTAAAATTTCTGACTATCCACTGACGCCTTATGTGGACTACCGAACATTTATTAGAAAGTTACCGGAAAAGTCGCCACAGCAGGTGAACGAATTTATTTCGGAGTACGAGTCGTTTCCTTTTTCTCGTCGTGTTCGCGCTCCATACCTCAACCATCTTTATAAGCAAAAAGATTGGAAAACCATTACTGAATTTCAAAAAGTCATTCCAAGTGGCGAGCGTTACCAATGTATTTTCTACGTGGCTCAGTTAGAGCAAGGTAAGACAGTCGCCGCGTTTAAAGGGGCTGAGCATATGTGGTTGCGTGGCAGAAGTATTGCCGATGAGTGCGATCCATTATTCGCAGCATGGGACAAGGCAGGTGAACGTACTGATGAATTAATTCTCCAGCGTATGCTACTGGCGTTTGATGCTCGTAATGGCAGTTTGATGAGTTACTTACTTAAACTGCCTAAATCCTCGCAGGCAAGGCAACAAGCGAAAGAAATGAAGGCGTTGTTTGACAACCCTTCAAGCGTTGCGGAGTTCGCGAAGAAAAAACCGGCTAATGATTTTAATCGAGCGCAAAGCGAATATGCGCTGGAAAAGCTAGCTCGCATGAATACCAGTCAAGCGCAGAGTGCGTATGATGCCGTCATTAAAGGGCAGAAGTTTTCTCCAGAAAAGGCGCAAGCCCTGGCTGACTATATCGCATTTCGATTGACCCGTACTGAGTCTGAGTCACTAGCGAAGTGGCGCGATGATAAAACGAAAACCAGCCAGTACTTACCGCTCATTGAAACTCGCATTCGCTTAGCGATTCAGAACGCGGATTGGAAGGGCGTACAAGAGTGGATTGCCGTTCTCAATAAAGAGGAGCAAGCGTCGCTTCGCTGGCAATACTGGCTTGGACGAAGTGAAATTGCGTTAGGTGATGACATCGCAGGGAAACAGCGTTTAGCGACTTTGGTCGGGCAGCGAAACTTCTATAGTGTGGCAGCCGCCAATACGATTGGACAATCAATCAAATACCCTACGCATACGGTTAAGTTTGATAAGCGAGTGGTTCAACCCTATCAAGACTCGTTAGTTCGTATTGAAGAGTTGATCGCGACGGATAAAATTGCAGCAGCGAAAAGTGAATGGGCACATTTATTGCGCCGCGTAGGGAAAGATGAAAAGGCGATGCTGGCGGCTTATGCGTCTTCTAAGCGTTGGCATAACCTAACGGTGACCGCGAGTATTCAAGCGCAGATGTGGGATAATATCGAACTGAGGTTCCCGATTGCGCATCGCTGGTGGTTTAACTTTTATGCAAAAAAACACAACATAGATCCCGTAACGATGATGTCCCTAGCTCGACAGGAAAGTGCGTTGGATGTCGAAGCCCGTTCTCCAGTTGGTGCTCGTGGTCTTATGCAGATCATGCCCGCTACAGCAAAGTACACAGCACGTAAATATAAGTTGAGTTATCAAGGTACGCAGGACCTCTACAATGTGGGCAAAAATATCGAAATTGGTAGCCATTATTTGCAAGGCTTATTAGAGGATTACGATAATAATCGTATTTTTGCTCTTGCTGCTTATAATGCAGGTCCTAACAGAGTAAAAACGTGGCGAGAGCGTACCCAAGGAAAAGTGGATGCTTATGCCTTTATTGAGGCAATTCCATTTAGAGAGACACGCGGTTATGTACAAAACATCCTGATGTTTGAAACATATTACCGTGATCTTTTGGGTATCGATGGCGCGTTCTTGAATCAACATGAGATCAATACCAAGTATTGAGTGAGGTAACTTGATGTCGCACGAACCCGAGTACAAAGATTGGCAACAGATTATTGAGCTAATTCGAACTAGCATGGACAGTGAGCAAGATGACATGCTGTTAACCATGCTGATGTCACGTGATGAGAGAGAATCATTAATATCACGCGTTAATATTATTAACGAGCTTCTTAAAGGAGAATTATCTCAACGCCAGATCAGCCAGATGCTTGGCGTGGGTATTGCCACTATTACTCGTGGCTCTAACGAGTTAAAGTCTAAATCTGATGAAGAGAAAGACAAACTCAAGGTTTTGTTAGAGCAAGTTGCGGTATCTAAGTAGCCAGTGATTCCAATTCGCCTTTAGGTATTGGTATCACAAGTGGTTAAGATAACGTGTTAAAAAGGGCGGAAATATCCGCCCTTTTTCGTACCTAGCGAATGGGGTGAGCGTTATAAATTTGAAGGGAAGTGCTCAGGGTTTGTGAATGGAATTAGAGCCAGAATCAAGGCTTGATGGTAAACCGAACTTCGAGTCAGCAGGTTTTGGGTGAGCAGGCTGATGGCACCACCTTTCTGCTTGATGTTCTCGGTACCAAACACCTCATCCATGACATCTCCCAGCTCATTCGCATGCTTGAGTTTGTCCAATACTTTAGGCGGCAGCATTAAGCTCGCAGAGCGAGATTCACCACGGTGAGTATTCGATTCAATCACCATCCACGCAAACGTCACGTTTGTTTCAATTCCCGCTTCAAGTCCGACATAGTACTCCGCGTTTGGCATCTCTACTTTTGCGTTTTTAACGCGGTTTAGTGCACCGCGATGAGTTTCTTCATCAGTCATAGGTTGATCTGCGACCTCACTCGGTACACTGACGCCAACGAAGTTGAACTCTTGGTGCGGAAATGCACTGTTAAATGCACTTTGAACGGCATTAATTTTAGCTGGGTTTAGCGATGCGATTACGACTTTTTGGGTTGCCATGATCTTTTTACTCACTGATGTCTATTAACTCAATTTTACTTGGGTAGGCTTTACGTTTTCACTAGGGTAACAGCCTAATACTTTCAAGTGTTTAGTGATTTTTGTTAGCTCTTCTAGTGCCTGTTGCATTTCTGTCGAAGCAAGATGGGATTCCAAGTCTACGTAGAACATTTCTTCCCATGGGTTCCCCATAATTGGACGTGATTCTAGCTTGGTCATATTGATGCCGTAACGTTGCAGCACTAATAGTGTTTCAACCAATGAGCCAGCCTCTTGGGAGGTCGACATGATCAAGGTGGTTTTTGCTGGAATCTGAGTTGAAACCTCAACTGGTTTGCGAGCAACCACGATAAAACGAGTATGGTTCTCAGTTTGGTTTGCGATGTTGCCTTGAATTGCTTGCAAGCCGTATAGCTTACCGCTTGATGCATTACCAATTGCAGCAACATCATCACGATCCATCTCTTGGACTTTTTGCATTGCATCTGCTGTGCTGGCGCAAGACTCCAGTTTTACACCTTTCATACGGCTTAAAAACTCACTGCACTGTTGGTGTGGCTGAGGATGAAAACTCACGCACTGTTGGTGTGGCTGAGGATGTGAATACAGCGTTTTAATGTTTTCCAGACGAATGTTCTTTTTTCGCAACCAAGCAGTGCTCGATTGGTTGAGTTAGCTCTCCAACGATGTACAGAGTCGTGTGTTGTAGTAGGTCGTACACTTCATTAATAGAGCCTGAACTGGTTGTTTTCGATAGGCAGAACACCATAATCAGCATGGCCCGATTCTACTGTTTGAGTCACTTCTTTGAAGTGTTCGCAGTTGAGCTCGATAAGTTCTGTATTTTTACGTTCATACGGCTTAAAAACTCACTGCACTGTTGGTGTGGCTGAGGATGTGAATACAGTCGTTTTAATGTTTTCCAGACGAATGTCTTTTTTCGCAACCAAGCAGTGCTCGATTGGTTGAGTTAGCTCTCCAACGATGTACAGAGTCGTGTGTTGTAGTAGGTCGTACACTTCATTAATAGAGCCTGAACTGGTGTTTTCGATAGGCAGAACACCATAATCAGCATGGCCCGATTCTACTGTTTGAGTCACTTCTTTGAAGTGTTCGCAGTTGAGCTCGATAAGTTCTGTATTTTTACGGCTGAAGTATTCGCGGCTTGCCAAGTGCGAGTAAGAGCCTTTGGCTCCTAAGAAAGCGACGCGAGCAAGTGGCTTACGACTTTGTTGCGGGTTAACGAGGTTTTGCAGGTAACTTTGCTGAAGAAGCACTGAGTCTTCAATGATGGTATGGAATAGTTTAGTGATGTACTGCGCGTCGAGTTCGTATTTATCTCGGCCATTAGAAATCAGCTTAACTAATAGTTGTTGTTCTCGAACGGCATCACGAACGGGTTTTGAGGTTTGTACTTTGCTTTTGGCTACTTCAATGCTGAGTTTACGGCGCTCAGACAATAAGCTGAGAAGTTGGTCATCCAGCTCATTCAAGCGCAAACGAATTTCTTCGAGGGAAATAGGTTGGTCAGTCATCAATTCTTTCCTTATAAAAAAGCCTCCCGATTTGGGAGGCTTTCTGTTTGTTTTTGACTTTTCTTTCACAAACGAGTTCGCCCCTCCGACTATGGGAGGAAAAAGAAGTCAAAAATAAACAGTGAGGTTAAATGCATAAATAGTGCTTAATTTATGAGTGTTTAAACACAATAAGCAAGGCAGGGGAGAGCGTCAAGCAAAAAAATAGCGCCTTTCGGCGCTATTTCCTCAATCTGGTCAGTTTACTCTTCTTCTTCCACTAGCTCAGGCTTATTTGCACGGCGAGCTTCAGGTTTGTGGGTCAGCTTGTTCAATTGTCGTTCTAGTTTTTGCTCCACTTCGTTGATAGCTGCGTAAAGATCTTCGTGAGTTGCTGAGGCAATGAGCTGGCCTTTAGGAACTTTAATAACCGCTTCGAATTTCTTCTGTTTGTTTGGTTCCTCACTGAAAGTTGCTTGGCAACCAATTAGGTCTACTTGCCATTTCTCCAGTTTTTTAAACTTGCTCTCAATATGAGCTCGGATTGCAGAGGTGATTTCGATGTTTTTGCCAGTGATATTCATTGTCATAAGTGTTTTTCCTCTGTTGCATCCCTCATGGGTTGAGTTCAGATTACCGCTTTAAGCAATAAAAAAATGTGATTTAGATCATTATTTTGTTCGGGGTTTTTATGATGAAAAATGAATGTGATCTCACTCAAGATCTGCTGAGATTTATCGTGAAATTGCTTGTTATCGGTTAGTAAATCCGTAGATTGGATAGAGTACTCAGCTGAAAACGTCTTCGTTTTTAGGGAAGTTTTACGGCCTAATATTAGAGGTGGTTAAAATTTAACTATACGTAAAGTGTGATGACAGTCACTGAGTCTCTCAGACGAATTTATTTACAAAGCCGCTTATTGTACAAGCGGCTTTTTTGTGTCTGGCGTTTGACTGACTGTTCGTAGCGGTATCATGAAGACGGGATCCTTTGGAGCTAGTGATACCCGCTCTAGACTTTTGACCTGGTCCAAACTTTCTAGCTGTTTGTATATAACGTAATAGCGATTAATACTGGTAACGTATCCAACCGTTGAGCTTAAACTTTTCCGCATAACGACTTCCACGTTATTGAACCAAACATTAGGATCGTAGCCTTGCTGGGCTGCACGTTTACGAATTCGTTCTACATTCCCGGGGCCAGCATTGTAAGCCGCTAAGGTAAAGTAGAGTTTATTTTCCGCCGTAATAGCAGGATCACTGAAGTACTGCTTACGCAAAAATGCTAAATACTTCACGCCAGCATGAATATTGTTTTCTAGCTGCCGAACGTTTTTGATATTGATATTAGGGTCTCGAGCCGTGCTGGGTAGAACTTGCATTATGCCGACTGCACCTCGACTTCCAACGAGGTCGTTATTAAAGCCGGACTCTTTATAAGCGACGGCTGCGATCAGTAGATAGTCGATATCGTACTTCTCACCATAGCGTGAAAACAACGTAGCAAGCTTTTCTAGTTGAGCAATTTTGTTGGGGTTAAGGGCTTTGTTTAGCCAACCTGTGTTATCGATGTATTTTCCGTAAATGACGTTACCGAGCAGTGTCCCAGAACGAGATTTCTGAATAAACTTGTTCACGACGGCTTTCAAACTTGGGCTGTTTTCCCGCATTGCCCAAGCGATTTTACCATTTTCACGAATAGGGATTTCTGGGTGAGCTCGAATATCATCCATCACTTTCAGCCAAAGTTTGGCTTTATGACTATCGAGAACAATGGCTTTGACGTAGCCGTTATTGAGCATCCCAACCAGTTCGTAGTCTTGCAGTGTTTCTTCAATAAAATGTACGACAACGGGTGGCAAGCCTTTTTTATTTAGCTTCTTATTTAGTGCTTGAATACTCTCAAAGTAGCTAGAACTGGCACGTACCCAAACCTCTTTGCCGCTCAGTTGCTCAATGTTAGTCATGGCTGGTGTGCTTTTGTTCGTGACTATCCACTCGTCAATACCAGTAAGAATGGGTGAACTAAAATCGACTTTCTGTTTACGTGTGTTGGTAATGGTCAGATTGGCGACGACTAGATCACCGGAGCCATTTTCTAAGGCTGGCAGAAGTTGGTCACGGGCTAGAGGAATAATTTGTACGTTAAGTTTCGGTTTGAGCTTACGAAGGTCTTTTTCGAAATGCGCCAGGAGTTCTGCACCTATTCCTTTTGGTGTACCGCCTTCAATGTAATAGAAGCCTAGATCAGCAGAAACGAGGACACGTAAAACATTCTTCTCTTTAATAACATCGAGATCCCCAGTGTAAGGAGGTTGCTTGAGTGGTGATATTTGCAGTGCGCAAACGGAAGCAGACAATAAGAGTAGCATAACTGCGCATAGCTTAGGTATCGTCACGTTCACATCCTTTTATAAAGGGGAGGGGAACTTTAAGCATATGTAGAGCCCCGTAGATCATCAAGCAAGGGCAGAAGACGCTATTGCGGATTATAAAAAACCGCCACGGTAAAAACGGTGGCGGTTTAGTTTGAAGCAGCTCAGTTACTTCACAGGGTTGAGCTCGATGAGCTTTTCAGTTCTTGCTACTGCGTCTTCCAAACCGAGTTGCTTGTAGGCCTCTAGCTGGATAGTCAGTGACTTACGTGCCGCTTCTGTGTCTGGGAATGCTTTTTGTAGCTCTTGGCTGCGATTAATTGCAGCTACCCAGGCTTCACGGCGGAGGTAGAAGTCAGCCGTCGCTAAGTCATAGTTCGCTAGGCGGTTTTTCAGCGCAACCATGCGTTTTTGTGAATCTTCTGCGTATGGGCTGTTCGGGTAGCGTTGGAGCAGTTTTTTGAAGTCATCAAACGCTTTTTTTACTGGCTCAGGATCGCGATCGCTTCGATCTACGCTGAACAGATCATGCATAAAGTTACGATCTTGCGCCATATGGCTTAGGCCGCGCATGTACAGTACCCAGTCCATTTTTTCATGGGTTGGGTTTAAACGCATAAAGCGAGAAATGGTTGCCAAGCCCAAAGCAAGGTCGTCGTTTTTGTAGTACGCATAGATTAGGTCAAGCTGCACCTGTTCTGAGTAGGCACCGAATGGGTAACGTGAGTCTAATGCTTCCAGTTTCTCAATTGCAGAAAGCCAATTACCACTTTGAAGAGAAATCTGTGCGTCTGCATACAGTTCCGAAGGCGGCACATCAGGAACGATTTCTTCTTTGCTTGCACATCCAAACAGAAGGGATATCGCTAAAAGGCCTGTTAAAGTCTGACGTTTCATATCAGGAGTCTGTTCCTTGAATCTAAATATTTCTTAAGCTGCCGTTACTTTCTTTCCAGTAACAGATACAATGACGTAATAGTCTATTTTTTCACAGTCGTGAGCATTAGTCTCACAGTTTTTAAAAAAGTTCGATATGGCTCAGCAGATTGTATTAACAAATACCGTAAAAGATAGCCAGTTAGGTCAACGTTTAGACCAAGCTATCGCCGAATTATTCGCGGACTTCTCTCGCTCGCGCCTGAAAGAGTGGCTGCTTGATGGGAAAGTTCAAGTTAATGGTGAAGTTGTCACCAAACCTCGCACCAAAGTAATGGGTGGCGAGGCAATTACATTGCAAGCCGAGTTAGAAGATGAAGAACGCTGGGAAGCGCAAGATATTCCGTTAGATATCGTTTTTGAAGATGACGATATTATCGTTATCAATAAGCCTCGTGACTTTGTGGTTCACCCAGGTGCCGGTACGCCAGATGGTACGGTACTTAATGCGTTGTTGCATCATTACCCTGATATCGCAGAAGTGCCTCGTGCGGGCATTGTGCACCGTCTGGATAAAGACACAACGGGTCTGATGGTGGTGGCGAAAACCGTTCCTGCACAAACTCGTCTGGTTCGCGCACTGCAAAAACGTAATATTACTCGAGAGTACGAAGCGATCGCTATTGGTCGTATGACAGCGGGCGGTAAAGTGGACCAACCTATTGGTCGTCATTCTACCAAGCGCACGCTTATGGCGGTAGCACCAATGGGTAAACCAGCGGTAACGCACTACCGTGTCGCTGAACGTTTCCGCGAACACACGCGTATCCGTCTGCGTCTTGAAACGGGTCGTACGCACCAGATCCGTGTGCACATGTCTTACCTCCAGCATCCGCTGCTCGGTGATATTGCATATGGTGGACGTGCTCGCATCCCGACAGGTGCTTCTGAAGAGCTAACGGCAATGATCCGTGGCTTCGATCGCCAAGCATTGCACGCCGTAATGCTACGCTTTGAACATCCAATTACGGGAGAAGTACTTGAGTTCCATGCCCCTGTGCCTGATGACATGGTGGCGATGACCGAAGCGCTTCGTCAAGATACGGAAGAGCACGGTTTACCGGAAGAGTTCTAAGATGAAGACAATCATTCCGAATTGGCGTGCGCCTAAAAATGTCAAAGCTTTTGCCTCAACACGTATAGGCGGTTTTTCGACAGGCCCTTATCAAGGGCTAAATTTAGGTACTCACGTTGGGGATGATTTGTCTTTAGTAGAGAAGAACCGAGCTTGGTTGGCGCAGCAGGCGAACATGCCCAATGCGCCAATCTGGTTAAACCAAACACATTCGACTGTTGTGGCTCAAGCAAATGAACCAACAACACAAGTGCTTGATGCGGACGGTGTATTTACTTCTTCAAGCCATGTTGTTTGTTCAGCGATGACCGCCGATTGTCTACCTGTATTATTGACGAATACACAAGGCACTCAGGTAGCCGCCGTTCATGCAGGTTGGCGCGGCTTAGCAAATGGTATTGTCGAAAATGCATTAGCGTTATTTTCAGGTGAAGTGATAGCGTGGCTTGGCCCTGCCATTGGCCCTCAAGCCTTTGAAGTGGGTGAAGATGTTCTGCAAGCTTTTGTTGATTTTGACTCACAGGCGCATCAAGCATTCACTCCACGCGATATCGACGGCAAATGGTTTGCTGACATGTCGGTGCTGGCAACGCAACGTCTAAATCGAGCTGGAGTGACACAAGTGTTTGACTCTGGACTTTGTACTTACCAAGATAAAGCCTCTTTTTATTCGTATCGCCGTGATGGTAAAACTGGTCGACAAGCCACCTTTATTTGGATTGAAGATTAGTTATAAGCACTAAAGTGCCAAGATGCATAGTGCTATTTTTGCAAAGCTATCTTTATTCATTCACTCCCTTGAAATTCCTCCTCTGAGTATCCATCTTTCTAACTGTCAAAAGAATTTCCTTTAGTTGAGGTTAGGAAGGTAGATATGCGTCTTGATCGATTCACAAGTAAGTTTCAAATCGCTATCTCTGATGCTCAATCACTAGCGTTAGGGCGCGATCATCAATATATCGAGCCAGTTCACCTCATGGTGGCTTTGCTTGACCAAAATGGCAGTCCAATTCGTCCATTGCTTACTATGCTGGATGTGGACGTAACGCATTTACGCTCTAAATTGAGTGAAATGCTAGATCGATTACCAAAAGTCAGTGGCATCGGTGGAGATGTACAGCTCTCTAGTTCGATGGGCACGTTGTTTAACCTGTGTGACAAAGTGGCGCAAAAGCGTCAAGACTCCTATATCTCGTCTGAAATCTTCCTGCTTGCTGCTTTAGAAGATCGCGGACCATTGGGGCAATTACTCAAAGAGATCGGTTTAACAGAGCAAAAAGTTAGCCAAGCAATCGAAAAGATCAGAGGTGGTCAAAAGGTTAATGATCCGAATGCAGAAGAGCTTCGCCAAGCATTGGAAAAGTTCACCATTGACCTTACCGAGCGAGCAGAACAGGGCAAACTGGACCCGGTTATCGGCCGTGATGATGAAATTCGCCGTACCATCCAAGTATTGCAGCGCCGTACTAAAAACAACCCTGTGATCATCGGTGAACCTGGCGTAGGTAAGACCGCAATTGTTGAAGGCTTAGCTCAGCGCATTGTCAACAATGAAGTGCCAGAAGGTTTACGTGGTCGCCGCGTGCTGTCATTAGATATGGGCGCACTGGTTGCTGGTGCTAAGTACCGTGGTGAATTTGAAGAGCGCTTGAAGTCGGTATTGAATGAACTCGCTAAAGAAGAAGGTAATGTCATTCTATTTATCGACGAGCTCCATACTATGGTTGGTGCGGGTAAAGGTGAAGGCTCAATGGATGCGGGGAACATGCTCAAACCTGCATTAGCCCGTGGTGAACTGCACTGTGTTGGCGCAACAACACTGGATGAATATCGTCAGTACATCGAAAAAGATGCGGCGTTAGAACGTCGTTTCCAAAAAGTGCTGGTGGATGAGCCGACCGTTGAGGATACAGTGGCGATTTTACGTGGCTTGAAGGAGCGTTATGAGCTTCATCATCACGTTGAAATTACTGACCCAGCGATTGTTGCAGCGGCGAGTTTGTCACATCGTTATGTTTCTGACCGTCAACTGCCAGATAAAGCGATCGACTTAATCGACGAAGCGGCTTCAAGCATTCGTTTACAAATTGACTCTAAACCAGAGTCATTAGATAAGCTTGAACGTAAAATCATCCAACTCAAAATTGAGCAACAGGCGCTTAGTAACGAGCACGACGAAGCGAGTGAAAAGCGTTTGAAAGCGCTTAATGAAGAACTCAATGAAAAAGAACGTGAGTACGCTGAACTAGAAGAGGTTTGGAATACAGAAAAAGCTGCACTTTCTGGCACTCAACATATTAAGTCTGAGCTTGAACAAGCTCGTATGGATATGGAGTTTGCTCGCCGAGCTGGTGATCTAAACCGCATGTCGGAACTTCAATATGGTCGTATTCCTGAACTTGAGAAGCAGTTAGATCTTGCAACCCAAGCGGAAATGCAGGAAATGACACTATTGCGTAATAAAGTAACCGACAACGAGATTGCAGAAGTACTTTCTAAGCAAACTGGCATCCCAGTATCCAAGATGCTAGAAGCGGAAAAAGAGAAACTACTTCGTATGGAAGACGTACTGCATAATCGTGTGGTAGGGCAAAGCGAAGCGGTCTCTGTTGTATCGAATGCCATTCGTCGTAGTCGAGCTGGGCTTTCTGATCCAAACCGACCAATTGGCTCCTTCTTATTCTTAGGTCCAACTGGTGTAGGTAAAACAGAGCTTTGTAAGACACTTGCGAGCTTTATGTTCGACAGCGAAGATGCGATGGTCCGTATCGACATGTCTGAGTTCATGGAGAAACACTCAGTGGCAAGATTGGTTGGTGCGCCTCCAGGCTATGTCGGATATGAAGAGGGTGGTTACTTAACGGAAGCGGTTCGTCGCAAGCCGTATTCGGTAATTTTGTTAGATGAAGTAGAGAAAGCGCATCCGGATGTATTTAACATTCTGCTGCAAGTTCTCGATGATGGGCGTTTAACGGATGGTCAAGGTCGTACTGTTGACTTCCGTAATACGGTGGTGATCATGACATCGAACTTGGGTTCATCTCGTATCCAAGAGAATTTCGCAACGTTAGACTATCAAGGTATTAAGAGTGAGGTAATGGATGTGGTTAGCAAACACTTCCGTCCTGAGTTCTTGAACCGTGTTGACGAAATAGTGGTGTTCCATCCACTTGGTCAAGAACACATCAAGTCCATCGCTTCTATTCAATTAGAACGTTTGGCGAAACGACTAGAAGAAAAAGGATATCAACTAGAGGTTTCTGACAAAGCACTCGATTTGATCGCTCAAGTTGGTTTCGACCCTGTATATGGTGCGCGTCCTTTAAAACGAGCAATTCAACAGAATGTCGAGAACCCATTAGCCAAATCGATTCTTTCTGGTGAAATTGTTCCAGACAAGAAAGTGCAGCTAATTGTTACTAATGACCAAATTCGTGCCCATCAGTAATTGCACAGATACAATAAGAAATGAGATAAAAATCACATTCAAGGGGCCATTTGGCCCCTTTTCTATAATGTTTTAGAACCTTTTGCCTGTTTTCTATACGAATGAACTAAAAAGGTGAGTTTTTTTTAAAAATGCACTTGTGTTCCTTAATGAACGCCCTATAATGCGCCTCCGTTGTCAAGGGAAAGCAAGTTAAGCGAAGCCTAGACAACAAGGTCAGTGAGTTAAGAATTAACTCGCAGATAAATAACTTAAAAAAGTGTTTGACACGATAAGTTATCTAGCTAAAATGGCCGTCCACTTTGAAGAGAAGTTCAAAGTGTGCTCTTTAAAAATATAGACCTATCAATCTGTGTGGGCACTCGTTGATGATAATCCAATTAGAAGCTTCGGCTTCAAATTAGGTTTCAATGAAACGAAGTGACCATTCGAATTGGGAAGCAGCCTTGAGCTGTTTTATTTCACTTTTTAAAAGTGAAAACCAATAAGAGCACAGATGAGTGTTCACACAGATTGATACGGTTTAGATTTCAGAGCAAAATTGGTTCTGCGTAAAATGCTGAAGCAATTTATGTGGGGCTATAGCTCAGCTGGGAGAGCGCTTCGCTGGCAGCGAAGAGGTCATCGGTTCGATCCCGATTAGCTCCACCACATGCTTCTGTGTCCCGTTCGTCTAGAGGCCTACTCAATGAAAGAACATTGAATGTGTAAGAACGAAAACAGCTTTCCGAATTAAAGAATTTGCTTGGCGACCATAGCGTTTTGGACCCACCTGATTTCCATGCCGAACTCAGAAGTGAAACGAAATAGCGCCGATGGTAGTGTGGGGTTTCCCCATGTGAGAGTAGGACATCGCCAGGCTTTAAATTTTGGACACTTGCTTATTAAAGCGAGTGATACCACTGCGGAGTGGTAGTTCAGTTGGTTAGAATACCGGCCTGTCACGCCGGGGGTCGCGGGTTCGAGTCCCGTCCACTCCGCCACTTATATTAAGCCTCAGTCGAAAGACTGGGGCTTTTTTCGTTTTGGTTACCCGACTTACCTTAACCCCATTTCCATATTGAAACCTTGCATCGAGAGGCAGGCTCCTCTCTCGCTATGCTTTCTAAGCCCTGTCATGAACGAGTTGATGCGCAGTTCTGTGTGGTTTCTGCAGTCTCGAGCTCTAGTTTTGAGCCCCTGTGCTTAAATTACCAAAGCTTCCTTTATTATTACCTAGAAAGTTAATTCACTAGGTTATGTTATTTTCGGGGGAGATTTCTCTGCTTTAGATGTTTTGATTTAGCCACAGGCGCTCATTAAAATAAACTCAGCGCATTTAAAACTTTCCGAACATGGATTTTGTTTGTAGATCTATTTAAGCCAGTGCCTGCCTTAAAGGATATTTGCTACTTCTTCCCCTCTAATCGTCTCCAACCGATAAAGCCACCACTACGTACGTATAACGTGAGCGGTATAGGTGCTCTCATAGCTGTGTTTGCTAAGTAAGTCGTTCACCTGGCACATTGACTGAGGAAAGGTCTTCTTTCAGTGGACCTTCGTGTAAGTCACGATAGTTTTAATAATTATCTGGCACTTTTTATTCTAAAGGTGTACGCTTCACATCGAATGTTTTTTCGACAGTAAACCATGTTATATCTCTTGTTTAAAAGCTTTGTAAGAAGGCTGAACTCCGTGCAAAAAACGCGATGAAGTGTTGCTCGGAGTCTTAAATTAATCTTCATCAGGTGTTTTATGCGTGAGTAACTTCGCTGAAGTTATACGCAGGCGTCTGTACACCTGATAAAAGAGAAGAGATGGCCGGTGATATTTCATCATCGGCCTTTTTGTATCTGTTAAGCAGCTACAAAGCATTATCCAGTATTGAAATAAGGGCCGGTATTGATCACCGGCCCTTTTTATTTGGTTAAAAACATGAGTATTTTACAAGTTAAAAATTTGTCTTATCAGCTCGCTGATAAGAGTTTATATAATAACGCGACATTTCGAATTAACGTGGGAGAGAAAATAGGTATCACCGGAGCGAATGGCGTTGGAAAAAGCACCTTATTAAAACTGCTTATCGGTGAATTATCTGCAGATAAGGGCTGCATTGACTGGTTACCAAACCTTGAGGTGGGGTATTTAGAGCAACATTTTAAGATGGATAATGCGCTGACGGTTTATGAATGCTTAAAGAGTGCTTTTGAGAACTTATACGCTGCCGAGCAGAAGCTTTGGACTTTGTATCAGGCGATGACCGAGTCTCACTCTACATCTCTTTTAAGCCAAGTCGCCCGACTACAGGCATATTTAGAAGATGAAGACTTCTATGCAATTGATACCAAAATTGAACAAGTTGCTGTAGGTCTTGGCATTTATCAATTTGGCTTAGATACACCGCTTGTCTCGCTAAGTGGGGGTCAAAGACACAAGGTCCTTTTAGGGAGGTTGTTACTCCGCAACCCCGATGTGTTAATTCTCGACGAGCCGACAAACTATCTTGATGCTCTGCACATTGAATGGTTGGTCACGTTTCTCAACGATTACACTGGCACTGTTTTACTGGTTTCTCATGATATTGACTTCCTTAATCAAGTAGCGACCAGTATTTGTGATATTGATTATCAAACGGTCCGAAAATACAGCGGCACTTATGTCAAAGCAATGCAGCAAAAGCATCACGACGGTGCTTTGTTAGAAAAGCAATATAAGGCTCAGCAAAATGAAATTCGAAAGTTAGAGCAATTTATTGCCAAAAATGGCGCTGGAGTTAACGCGAGTCTTGCTAAGGGACGCAAGAAAAAACTGGATAAAATCGAACGTATTCAACTGAATTGTATAGAGAAAGTTTCGATGTTTGACTTTGCTCACCAGCCTATTGGGCAACAGTATGTGATTGACGCAAAAGCGTTGATGATAGGTTATCAGCAGCCTCTGCTTCCTGCGCTTGATATCACGTTAGCGCGCGGGGAGAAGTTGGTCGTTTCTGGTTTTAACGGCGTAGGTAAGTCGACTTTGCTTAAAACCCTTATGGGGGAGATCGAGCCGCTCTCTGGTGAGGTGGTATTGGCAAAAGGTGCAATGATTGGGTATTTTTCTCAAGATTTGTCTTGGCGTCACCCTCAGCACACGCCTGAGCAGGAGCTATGCTCTTGTGATCCAACGATATCAAGCAAAGAATCACGCAAGCTATTAGCTCGCTTTGGGGTCACCGGAGATAAGACGCAGCGCCACCTAGATACATTAAGTGGAGGTGAGCAAACTCGCGTGAAACTTTGTTGTTTATCAGTCCAGAAATGCAATGTTTTGCTGTTGGACGAGCCAACGACACATTTGGATAGCAGCAGTAAAAATGCGCTTAAAGAGGCTCTCCAGCGCTTTTCTGGTAGTGTGATTGTGGTATCTCATGAGAAGGCGTTTTTACAATCTTGGCCTGATAGAGTTTTAGATATTTCGTTGCTCACTTATGCTGAATCGGAAACAGAACAGGAGGTGGCGCTATGATGCAGTCCATGATCCTATTTCTTGTTGCTTTTCTTGTTGGTGCTGATGAGTTGATGCTTGGATCTATTCTTGAACCTATCGGAAATGATTTAAGTGTTCAACCGAGTCAGGTTACGTTATTTATTACGGCATATAGTTTAGCTATAGCAATTTGTGCTCCTTACCTGGGACGTTTATCAGACCGGGTTGGGCGTATTCGTATCATGTTGCCTGCTTGCTTCGTATTTGGGGTTGCGTCTATTACGACGGGCATAGTTCATGATTTTGAACTTGCGATTGCAAGTCGAGTGATCACAGGTATTGCAAGTGCAGGCATGTTGCCAATTGCATTCGCGTTGGCGGGAGACGCGAAGGGTAATAGAGCGATGCGTCAAATTGTGATGGTTCAGGCGGGATTAACGCTGGGTATGATAACCAGCCCGGCGATCGGAGCATTGCTGACCCAGCTTTTATCATGGCGTGCCGCTTTTATTATTTTGGGCGTTGCGGCTCTTCTTGTCGGTGCCATGAGCGTAGTGTTCATGAACAACAAGCATAATGAGTCCAAGAAGTCAGATACTCTGCCACCTATCACAGACGTCATTCATCTTCCAGGCGCGTTGAGGGCGATTTTAGCGATGTGTTTAGGCCTAGGGGGAGGTATTGGTGTATTTAACCTGATAGGCCTTCATATTCGAGATACCAGCGAGTTGGCGCTCGGTTGGGTGGGCGCTATTTATGCTGCTCTAGGGATCGTGAGTGTGGTTGGAAATATGTGCGTGGGGAGAGCTTGCCGTTGGCTTGGTAGCTCTCGAGCCGTTATGCGAGTGGCTTTAATGGTGTGCATACCTTGCAGTGCATGGGTGTTCTCAAATGAGATGAGTACGGTGACCGCTTATCTTCCAGCTCTAGTGCTCTGGTCTCTTGCTGGAGGGGTAGGCTCTCCGGCGTTACAAGCACATATAGCAAGCTTATCTGATGAACATCGAGGTGTGCTGATGTCTTCTGGAATGAGTATGATGCACTTTGGTGTCGCGATTTGGTCTGCCTTGGCGGGCTTTGCTTATTCTGTAGGTCATGAATGGGTCGCTGTCGTGGCTTTGTTATTGTTTGGCTCAGCGGTAGTTATATTAAAGCCAGTTGGTAATGCTGAACAAAGTGAGCGTTATTCGTAGTGTTTTAGTAGATAAAGAAAAGCCGTTACCTAAAAAGGTAACGGCTTGTTCCAAATACTTTTTGAAAGCCGGTCTTAGTTCATGCCGTATTTCTTAAGTTTTTTGCGAAGAGTACCGCGGTTGATACCCATCATAGTTGCCGCGCGAGTTTGGTTACCGCGAGTGTACTGCATGATGGTATCTAGTAGTGGCTGTTCAACTTCAGCTAGAACTAATTCGTATAGTTCTGTTACTTCCTGGCCGTTTAGTTGAGCAAGGTAGTTTTTAAGAGACGCTTTAACAGAGTCACGTAAAGGCTTCTGAGTAATCTGGTCTTGTGACGTTACTGTAGTTACTGTTAATGCTTCTGAAGTCAGATTTTGTTCGAACATATTCGGTCTAGCTCTTCTCTTAATTATGATGCAACGTTATCAAAATAACCTTCTAACGCCTCAATTTGCAGCGGAGCTGCGTCGATAGCGTTGAAGGTACGGCGAAACTCACTTGCCTGTTCATGCTCTTTCAGGTACCACCCAACGTGCTTGCGCGCGATACGTGGACCTAAGAACTCCCCATAAAATTCATGCAGAGCATTTACATGACCAAGCATAATGGTTTTCACTTCCTCAGTTGGAAGCTCCTCCATTGTGGTGCCGTTTTCCAAATAGTGATGGATTTCCTGGAAAATCCAAGGACGACCCTGGGCAGGGCGTCCAATCATTAAAGCGTCCGCACCGGTGTACTCCAGTACAAATTTGGCTTTCTCCGGGCTATCGATATCACCGTTCGCGATAACCGGAATTGAAATCGCCTCTTTTACCGCTTTAATGCTGTCATATTCGGCCTCACCTTTGTACATACATGCTTTCGTTCTGCCATGCAGAGCAAGAGCTTGTATGCCGCAGTTTTCGGCTAATTTAGCGATCTGGACACAGTTCTTGTTGTCTGTATCCCAGCCAGTTCGAGTCTTTAACGTTACAGGAACGTCCACTGCATTCACGACCGCTTTCAAAATCTCTTCGATAATGTTTGGGTATTGAAGCAGAGCAGAGCCCGCTAGCTTCTTATTCACTTTTTTTGTCCGGGCAGCCCATGTTGATGTCGATGATTTGTGCACCGTTCTCAACACTGAATTGAGCTGCGTCCGCCATAAGCTGTGGATCGGAACCCGCAATCTGTACAGAGCGAATGCCCGATTCGCCCTCGTGTACCATGCGCTGTTTCGACTTTGACGTTCCCCATAGTTTTGGGTTAGCAGACATCATTTCACTGACGGCCATTCCCGCACCATAGCGAAGACACAACTCGCGAAACGGTCTATCCGTTACACCAGCCATAGGGGCTACGATTAGATTGTTCTTAAGTTGATAGTTTCCGATTTTCAAAACGTCATCACAGTTCTGTACCAGCAAGGGCGCGCATTTTACGCATTTTTTCACTGCGTGAAAAGACTAATATTTGAGCATTTACAAATTGTTTTTGTAAATTGTATGAATTTCAAACAATTAGCTCTGAAAACCTTGTCTAGCCTTGCTTACGACCAGAGATGCGACACCATTCACTTTGCTCAACAATCGGGTCAATGTGAAGCTCGTCACGGTAATAGTTCGCAACATCTTCGGCTTGAGTGTCTAATACGCCAGACATAGCGAGGTCGCCATGTGGCTTAACTAGGCCTTTAATGATTGGTGCAAGTTCACGCAATGGGCCAGCAAGAATGTTAGCAACAACCACGTCTGCAATCAGACCTTCTGGTTGGTTTTGAGGAAGGTAAACTTCTAGTTTGTCGGCAACGCCGTTACGCTCTGCGTTGTCTTTCGAAGCAAGCAGTGCTTGAGGATCAATGTCGATCCCTATCACTTTTTCAGCGCCCAGTTTGATCGCAGCGATCGCTAGAATGCCAGAGCCACAACCGAAGTCGATAACGGTCTTACCGCTTAAGTCCATGCTTTCTAGCCACTCAAGACAAAGTGCTGTTGTAGGGTGAGTACCCGTACCGAATGCAAGGCCAGGATCCAACATAACATTAACAGCGTCAGGATCTGGAATGTCGCGCCAGCTTGGACAAATCCATAGGCGTTCACCAAATTTCATTGGGTGGAAGTTTTCCATCCATTCGCGTTCCCAGTCTTTATCTTCAAGCTGTTCTACTTTGTAAGCAAAATTGTCAGCCAGCATATTGCTCGCTTTAATTTGGTCGATGATGAAGTTAGTGTCTGCTTCTGCATCATACAGTGCCAGAATATCAGTATCGCCCCATAAGCGAGTTTCGCCAGGTAGAGGTTCGAATACAGGTGTATCCTGCGCGTCTAAGAATGTAACAGACAGCGCGCCAGTCTCTTCCATTAGCATATCGCCGATTTGCTCAGCGTTTTCATTGGTCGCGTTGAGTTTGATTTGAATCCAAGGCATTGGTTTTTGCTCTTAAAGTGAATGAAGTGGCGCAGAGTTTACCAGAACTCTACGATTTGTTTGAGTATATACCCAAATAAGCCTACGTATTTGTTGAATGCTTAGAGTCCATACAAAACAAAAATGCCCACGGGTGTGGGCATTTTGTAAGACGTTAGCTAAGGCTTATTGTAAGCCAAGCTTCTTCTCTAGGTAGTGGATGTTTGCACCACCGTGTTGGAAGTTTTCGTCATTCATAATAGAGAATTGCAGTGGCACGTTAGTTTTGATGCCTTCGATGATCATCTCACCCAGTGCGTTTTTCATACGTGCAATCGCTACATCACGGTTCTCACCGTAAGTAATCAGTTTACCAATCATTGAATCGTAATGAGGTGGTACTGTGTAACCAGAATAGATGTGTGATTCCCAACGCACACCCATACCGCCAGGCGCGTGGAAACGCTCGATCTTACCTGGAGATGGTAGGAAGCGTTCTGGGTCTTCTGCGTTGATACGGCACTCAATCGCATGGCCACGGATCTTAATGTCATCTTGAGTGAATGACAGAGGTTGACCCGCTGCAACGCGAAGCTGTTCTTTGATTAGGTCGATGCCGGTAACCATTTCTGTTACTGGGTGTTCTACCTGAATACGAGTGTTCATTTCGATGAAGTAGAATTCACCGTTCTCGTACAGGAATTCGAACGTACCTGCGCCGCGGTAACCAATTTCGATACATGCACGAGTACAACGTTCACCGATGTACTTACGCATCTCTTCAGTGATACCTGGTGCTGGCGCCTCTTCCACTACTTTTTGGTGACGACGTTGCATTGAACAATCACGCTCACCAAGGTGGATTGCGCCGCCTTGACCGTCAGCGATAACTTGCACTTCAACGTGACGAGGGTTTTCTAGGAATTTCTCCATGTAAACCATATCGTTGTTGAATGCTGCTTTTGCTTCAGCACGCGTCATTGCAATCGCTTGGATTAGGTCTTTTTCTGCGCGAACGACACGCATACCACGGCCACCGCCGCCACCAGACGCTTTGATGATGACTGGATAACCGATGCGTTTAGCAAACGCCTTGTTTTTCTCTTCGTCGTTGTCCAGAGGACCGTCAGAGCCAGGTACACAAGGAACGCCAGCTTTCTTCATTGCGTTGATAGCCGACACTTTGTCACCCATCAGGCGGATAGTGTCTGCTTTTGGACCAACGAAGATGAAACCACTGCGCTCAACTTGCTCAGCGAAGTCTGCGTTTTCTGACAAGAAGCCGTAACCAGGGTGAATGGCAACGGCCCCTGTTACTTCTGCTGCAGAAATAATTCGTGGGATATTTAGGTAGCTGTCGATACCACGAGCAGGGCCGATACATACGGTTTCGTCTGCGAGTAGTACGTGCTTAAGATCGCGGTCAGCTGTCGAGTGAACAGCGACGGTCTTAATACCTAATTCTTTACAAGCGCGAAGAATACGAAGTGCAATTTCACCTCGGTTCGCGATGACTACTTTGTCTAGCATAAGGCAAGCCCCGCTTATTCGATTACAACAAGAGGTTGGTCGAATTCAACTGGTTGGCCGTCTTCAGCTAGGATCGCTGTAACAACGCCAGATTTGTCCGCTTCGATTTGGTTCATCATTTTCATTGCTTCAACAATACATAGCGTATCGCCAGCATTTACTTTCTGACCCACTTCTACGAATGCTTTAGAGTCTGGGCTTGGAGAACGGTAGAAAGTACCAACCATTGGAGAAAGAACTTGGTGACCTGCAGGCGTTGCAGCTGCTGGAGCTTCTGCTGCTGGAGCTTCTGCTGCTGGCGCTTCTGCTACTGGTGCCGCTGCTGCTGGAGCAGGTGCCGCTACTGGAGCTGCTGCGTAGTGAACTGGTGCTTGAGGAGCTGCAGTGCCGTGACGACTGATGCGTACTGACTCTTCACCTTCAGAAATCTCTAGCTCAGCAATGCCAGACTCTTCAACTAACTCAATTAGCTTCTTGATTTTACGAATATCCATCTTTTCTTTCTCTTTTATCTTGTGATTAAGACAACCCTCGTGGGGTTGCAGAGTGTTAGGGTTACTTTGCCTGTAGCTTATTAATCGCTGCAGACAGAGCGAATTCATAACCTTGTGCGCCTAAACCGCAAATCACGCCTTCTGCTTTATCTGACAGATAAGAGTGATGACGAAATGGTTCACGTGCGTGCACATTTGATAAGTGCACCTCAATAAATGGGATGGCGACGCCAAGTAATGCATCTCGCAGTGCCACACTGGTATGAGTGAAAGCCGCTGGATTGATGATGATGAAGTCAATCTTGCCATAAGCAGCATGAATGGCTTCAATCAGTTCGTACTCACGATTTGATTGTAGGTGTTCCAGTTCCACCCCAGCGTTATGAGCTTGCTTCGTAAGAGCATCCACAACTTGTGCTAAGGTGCTGTGACCATAGTGTGTCGGTTCGCGCAGACCCAATAGGTTAAGATTTGGTCCGTTTAGAACAAGAATCCGTGACTTTGCAGACATTATGTTGCTATCTTCCCTTATCGTGAGTGGAACGTTTATATTCCCAAATATACGATAGTTCAGCACGATTTTTTTGTTAAAACCGAGCAAATTTTAAAAAATCGACCAAGATTATAGCTAATTCATAGCAATTAGCAGCAATTTACTGGTCTAATCTCCTAATAGCCACCTTCGTTTCTGTAACCAAGTTAACAAAAACAACATAATTGCCATGTTCTTTATGTGGCTAATTTGTGCGCAAAAGCAAAAAACCGCCATGAGTGATGGCGGTTTTTAAAGTGCTTTTAAAACAGTTGGTTGAATTTATGCCAATTCTGCTTTCTCTGCGATAAGTTTGTCTACCACGCTTGGATCGGCAAGCGTTGACGTGTCTCCGAGGTTGCTTGTATCGCCCGTTGCAATCTTACGCAGGATTCGACGCATTATCTTACCAGAGCGAGTCTTCGGTAAGGAATCCGTCCAGTGCAGTACATCTGGTGTCGCGATTGGACCAATCTCTTTACGCACCCAATCTTTAACTTCTTTGTGCAGCTCAGCTGACGGGAATTCACCATCGTTCAATGTAATGTAAGCGTAGATAGCTTGGCCTTTGATGTCATGTGGAATACCAACAATCGCCGCTTCTGCAATCTTGTGGTGCGCCACTAGCGCTGATTCAATTTCAGCGGTACCCATACGGTGACCCGACACGTTTAGTACGTCATCAACACGGCCAGTGATCCAGTAGTAGCCGTCTTCGTCACGACGCGCACCATCACTGGTGAAGTACATCCCCTTAAAGGTTGAGAAGTAGGTCTGTTCAAAGCGCTCATGGTCGCCGTAAACCGTGCGCATCTGGCCTGGCCAAGAATCAAGGATAACCAAGTTACCTTCAGCAACGGTATCTTCAAGAATGTTGCCCATATTATCGACAAGAGCAGGCTGGACGCCGAAGAATGGGCGAGTCGCAGAGCCTGGTTTTAGATCGGTTGCCCCTGGTAGTGGCGCAATCAAGATGCCGCCAGTTTCCGTTTGCCACCAAGTATCGACGATAGGTGAGTTCTCGTTACCAATCGTTTTGTAGTACCACTCCCACGCCTCTGGGTTGATTGGTTCGCCCACTGAGCCCATGATACGCAGGCTTGAACGAGATGTGCCTGCAACCGCTTCATCACCTTTTGCCATTAGCGCACGAATCGCGGTTGGGGCGGTGTATAGAATGTTGACTTGGTGTTTATCAACCACTTCACTCATTCGGCTTGTGCTTGGGTAGTTTGGTACACCTTCGAATAAGATGGTCTTCGCGCCATTTGCAAGTGGACCGTAGATTAGGTAAGTGTGACCGGTAATCCAACCCACGTCCGCAGTACACCAGAAGGTTTCGCCTGGTTGGTAATCGAACACATATTTGAAGGTCATCGCCGCGTAAACGAGGTAACCGCCTGTTGTGTGTAGTACGCCTTTAGGTTTGCCTGTTGAACCTGAAGTGTAAAGGATGAACAGCGGATCTTCGGCTTTCATTTCTTCTGGTGGGCAAACGTCAGAAACGTTAGCTGTTGCTTCGTGCCACCAAACATCACGATGTTCATGCCATTCGACATCACCACCTGTACGTTTAAGCACCAACACTTTATTGATGGTTTTTACGTCTGGGTTAGTTAGTGCTTCGTCCACGTTCTTTTTCAGTGGAACGGCACGCCCGCCACGCACGCCTTCATCAGCGGTGATCACGACTTTAGCGTCAGAGTCGATGATACGGCCAGAGAGAGCTTCTGGTGAGAAACCACCAAATACAACGGTATGAACCGCACCGATGCGGGTACAAGCGAGCATAGCCACTGCGGCTTCTGGCACCATTGGCATGTATAAACACACCACGTCGCCTTTACGTACGCCTTGCTCTTTCAATGCGTTGGAGAACTTACATACTTCTTTGTGCAGTTCGTTGAAAGTGAGTGTTTTGTCGTCGGCTGGATCATCGCCTTCCCAGATGATTGCGACGTCATCCCCGTGTTCTGCGAGATGACGGTCAATACAGTTAGCCGAGACGTTCAGTGTGCCGTCTTCAAACCAACGAATGTCGACATGACCAGTATCGAAAGAGGTGCTTTTTACTTTGGTGAAAGGTTTGATCCAATCAACGATTTTGCCGTGTTCGTTCCAGAAGCCCTCTGGATCGGTTACCGACTGCTGATACATGGCTAAGTAAGTATCATTATCCGCGTGTGTATGAGTTTTAATATTTTCTTTTACCGGATAAACGTGGGCTTCGCTCATGGCTTCTCTCCTTGTGCCTTATTTCTCGGCCTTACACCAATCTAGATAAGATTTTGAATATGTTTTTGTAGGGCTGTTTTTTGGTTCTAAATAACTTGGTCGTGGTAATGACGACGTTGTGCTTATAACTGTCAGTCACTGCGCGTATTTCCACAATTAGACTTTAGGATGAGAGTGAAGGAAGCGCCGTGAAATCGCTGAAACAAAAGTATTTCTGGGAGCTAGGTCAACTGATTTTTATGTATACGGCGCGGTTAGGTTGGGCAAATCGCCTTTCGTTAAGCGAACAAAGACCAAAGCGGCAGAAATCGCATCTTGTAAAGCGTCGTGTTTATCTTGGATAGGAAGTTCGAGGTGTTTACAAATCGCATCCAGACTTAAGTCGAAATAGGCATTCGGCAAATGTCTTTCCAGCTTGTCGTGATAAATCTGACTGACCTCGATGAGCGGGTTAGGAAGTGGAAAGCCAAGTTGCCTCAGACAAGCAAGATCTAAGATCTTTTTATCGTAACGAATGTGATAACCGACAAGTGGTCGGTTGCCGATAAAGTCGAGCAGCTCGAGCAGCGCCTCTTTTTCGCTAATCCCGTCGACTAAGTCTTGGTGGCGAATTCGATGAATTTTGACTGAGCCAGAATCGAGCGATTGCGGCGCGCGTAAGCGGACTTCAAATGGCTGGCTAGTGATGATGCGGTTGTCGATGATCTTCGTGGCCGCAATGGTCACCAACTCGGCGCGATTTGGATCAAGGCTGGTGGTTTCGCAGTCGAGAGAAACGTATTCCGTTTTATCGGGCGTGCAAAAAAGCGACTGATAAGGAGAGCCTTTCAGTTTGTAGTGCCAGTATTTGCGTTGTAACCAGTTCATTGCCTACGCCTCTGTATGATTTATGAAAATCATGGTTAATCACGAATTTGATAGTGGAAGCCTAAAAATTGCTTAAATTTTTTCACTACATGTAAGCTGTGGCGAAGTAAATCACGCTCGGTTCTATCCAGTTGTTTAATATCAATGTTATTCAATGCTTCTTGCTTTTTGAGTTGTTGATTAAGGCGAACCTTAAAGAACAATTTCAGTGCTTCGTTGAGGTTATCTGCCGTTTCAGGCTCTAAGATGCGCTTATTTCTCAGTGCTTCAATGCGCTCAAACGTGTTCTTCTCCTCAATGGCATATTCCAAAGACAAGGTGCGAATGCCGTGCACAATTGGGAAAATGCCGCCGCGTTTAATATCTAACCCGTCCTTAGCACTTTTTACGTTGCCAAACAGAGTTAGGGGCACAGAAAACTGCAAGGCAGGGCGAGTAAAATCAGACAGTATCAACATGCGATCTTTCATTGTGTCGCGAAGGTGGGTCGCGATTGGAGTCAGCAGTTCGCGATTTCCCGCAACAGCATGGGCGTCACTGAAAATGGCTAAGTCCATGATTTGTTGTGGTTCGGCTTTAGCTATCCAGCGGTCTAAGGTGTTTATCCACTCTTGCTGCGTTTTGACCCATTTCGGGTTGTTGACCATGACTTTACCCGGGCAAAGTGGATAACCGAGCTGTTGTAGAGTGTGCGTGAAGGATTGCATCACTTGTTCGCAATGAGGCCATTCCAAACCATCTTGAATAATTAGAGCATTGTCTTGGTCTGTCTTGAGAATTTGTTCTCCTCGACCTTCTGAGCCGAGTACGATTAAGCAGCAATGATCGTGCAAGGCTGGTGGAACCACTAACTCGAACGCTTTTTCGATAATTTGCTCGTTCACGGCGGAAATTAACTCCATGATAAAGCGAGTGCGGATGCCGTTTCTCAATAAGCTCTCGACCAATTGACGTTGGCGGTTTGAGGCTAATGCGAGCTCTTCCACACTGCTTGCTCTGGCAATACTGAGCGTTAACACGTGAGAGTGGGTAGAGAACGCGCTGAGAATTTGGGTCATATCCAGCATGCCGATGGCTTGGTTGCCATCACATACCATGAGACGTTTCATTCGATTTCGGGTCATGGTGATCATGGCATTGAAATAAAAAATCACCATCATCAACGTGATAGACAGGAAAGGTGGCGATATCACCAACAGGGGTATTGAGTGCGCTGCCATCTAACATCACGGAGTGCAGCATGTTGGTTCGCGTCACGATGGCGTATGGATGAGCCGAGGGCCATTTTTCTAATCGCGGATCGTCATCATTGAGTTTGACAAGTGCTGCATCGATCCCATTTGCTTTTAGGGTGTGCGTCACCTCGTTAATCGGCGTATTTGGCTCAAGGATCATCGGTGGGTGATAAATGCTGCGGTCCACTTTGGTGAGGATAAACTCTGCCAAGTTTTGTTGTTGGTGAGCGGCTTCGATGAGTTCTTGTCGCTTTGATAAATTGTTATCGAAATAGGCCGCAAACTGACCATTCTCGTTGTAAAGCGCCAGAAAGACGTCTTTCGGTAGCAGATAGGAGAGCGTGTCTTCAAGTGCGATGTATTGATGACGTACGTTGTCTTCAAGTAACGAGCGCACATCAAACATATCGTCGTTGGCATAATGCGCGAACACTTCCTGCTGATCTTGGGAGCGCTCTTCTACCGCGCCTTTGATCAGAATATGCAAGTGAGGGTTCTTCTGTCCGCAAGATAAAATTACATCTCGAGCTCGATAGTAGGCAACGTCCAGAGACGAGCGCAGTCGTGTCTGTTGTGCTTCGGTTAAGCGGTCGAACGGTGGAGATTGCATGTTAAATTTGTCAGGCATGAGAACACCCAATGATGGAAGGAACACTCTCTAAGTCTGACAAATTTCCTACCGGAAGCCAGACGACTTTGGTCTAAATCACGATGATTTCGCTTTAAGATGGCCAATGTCGCAAAGTTAGTATTCCATCGAGGAAACGATAAGTTGCCTATTCTTCCCTTTTTATAATACGCATAGCGATCCATAATTCTCGGTTCGAACGTTGATGTTCCCGTTTTAGGATATTAGTAATGTTGAAACCTTCTCCGTATGGCTGGATTTCCCAGTACTTTCTCGGATTCTTCTTTGCGTATGGCGTATATCTGCCATTTTGGTCACTTTGGTTTAAGGAGCAAGGTGTCTCTTCGACCGACATCGGTTTGCTAGTTGGGTTGGGTCTTGCGACACGTTGTGTTGCCAATATCGTGATCACCCCACGAGTGCACAAAGTTGAACACCTTATGCCTGCTTTACGTTGGTTGAGTTTCGCTGCCCTCCTTTTTGTTGGATTTCACTTTTTTACAGGTGGCAGTTTTTGGTTAATGGCGTTAGCGACGGTGCTATTTAACCTCTGTTGTGGACCGATTGTTCCATTATCGGATGCGATGGCAAACTACTACGCACGTCTGAAAATGCTCGATTATGGCCGTACGCGCTTATGGGGCTCGATCGCCTTTATCGCGGGTTCGACGGCCGTGGGTTATCTGGTGGCTGAATTTGGCTCTGATATGATCTTGTACACGGCGATGGCCGGGGTGTTAGTTTCGTTGCTATTTTCAATGCGTATGACTAACCCGATGCCCGTTACGCTTGGTGGGCAAAGCGCGGAGCGTCCAAAACTGAGTGCTCTTTTGACTGACAAGCCGACACTTAAATTCTTAGTGTTGGTGTCATTAATTCAGGGCAGTCATGCGGCTTACTACGGTTTTAGCGCTATTCACTGGAAAGCCGCAGGTCATTCGGAAGATGTGATTGGCTATCTGTGGAGCTTGGGTGTTGCAGCCGAAGTGGCAGTGTTTGCGCTGAGCAAGCGTTTATTTGTCGGTTGGTCAATGCGCGCGTTATTTGTTGTTGCTGCCGTTGGTGTGATGATGCGTTGGGGCATTACGGCATCGACAACGTCGATTGTTGCTTTGGTGATTGTTCAATTATTGCATGGCGTGACCTTCGCAACGGCACACATTGCTGCGATTCAATATATCCAAAACTCGGAAGAGAATAAGATAGTAGCGCTGCAAGCATTGTATAACGCGATTCCGCTAGGCGCATTCATCGCACTGATGACCGTGTTGAGCGGTTGGGGTTATGAGCACTGGGGACCACTTGTGTTCTGGGGCATGGCCGCGATGGGGTTATTGGCACTGTTCATCAAGCTCGAACCACAAGAGCCACATCATGTGGTCGATGTATCAGACAAGTCACTGGAAACACAGAATTAGACTTCTGTGACGAAGGTTAAAAACTAAGCTTTGTCTCCGTTGTGAAAGCAGTGTTAAATGAAACCTCTCCCTAATGGAGAGGTTTTTTTTATTTCTCTTGCTTTAAAACGGCAAGAAAGGCAAGAAAGGATATCGGATGCAAGGATGGCTGGTGGTTCCCGTTTCTTTGGCGTATTTGGGAGCCTTATTTATCATCGCGTGGTACGGCGACATTCAGAAAAGGTGGTTAGCACGCTGGCGGCCGTGGATTTATAGCCTTTCCATTGCGGTGTACTGTACATCGTGGACCTTCTACGGCACGGTCGGGCAGGCCAGCAGTAACCCTTGGTCTTTCTTGCCCATCTATATTGCTCCCATTTTAGTGTTTACCATCGGATGGCGCGTTTTAGCTCGGCTCATTTTGATTGCTAAACGGGAACACATCACGTCGATTGCTGATTTTATCGGAGCGCGTTACGGCAAATCTCAAGGTTTGGCCGTGGTTGTTACACTCATTGCGGTTGCGGGAATTTTGCCGTACATCGCTTTGCAGTTGCGTGGTATCACCATGGGGCTAGAAATCATTGCCCCAGAACTGGCTACCGATTTTGGTTATCAAAACGATAGCGTGTCGTGGTTTGTCGTGGTCGCACTGGCAATTTTTACCATGCTATTTGGTACCCGGCACATTGATAACACGGAACACCATCGTGGGATGATGATGGCGATTGCCTTCGAATCGATTATCAAACTGTTGGCGTTTTTAGTGGTCGGTGTATTCATTGTTTGGTTGGCGATGAACACCGAGAATTTGAGCTTAGTTGATGTTGCCGCACAGACGTATCAGTCACCAAACATCCCGACCATATTGATTCATACCGTACTCACGATGCTGGCGATTGTGTGTCTTCCACGACAATTCCATACGATGGTGGTGGAGAACGAACGCGCGCAAGATTTGCATGTTGCTCGTTGGTTGTTTCCCATTTATCTGATCTTGATGGGGATTTTTGTTTTACCTATTGCGTGGGTAGGGCAAGGTTTGTTGAGTGGTGCTTCGCCTGATACTTATGTGATCAGTGTGCCGATGTCGGTAGGGGCGAGTGAAATCGCTTTGCTTGCATTTTTAGGTGGCACTTCGGCGGCCAGTGGCATGGTTATCGTGTCGACGATTGCCTTAGCGATCATGGTATCGAACGACTTGGTTATGCCACTACTATTGCGTCGCATGCGATTGACGCAGCGTAACCATCATCACTTCTCTGAATTATTACTGCGGATCCGCCGTGGTCTGATTTTAGTCCTACTAATTGGCGCTTGGGGTTTTTATCAAGCTTTAGATACCATTCACTCACTCTCAGCGATCGGCTTTCTCTCATTTGCGGCGATCACGCAATTCGCGCCTGCGCTGGTGGGCGGTATGTACTGGCGTCAAGGGAATAAGAAAGGTGTGTATGTTGGCTTGGCGGTAGGCTTTACCATTTGGCTGATTACGTTAATGAGCCAAACGGACATGCTTGCCGGGAATGCCAGTAACAACTTTTTGATTTGGTTGATCACCCCACCAGAGGTATTGGCTGGCTTTGACATTGCGATTTCAGATTGGGGGATGATCCTCAGCGTGGTCGCCAATGCAGTGTGTTTTGTCGTGGTTTCTATGACTACACGACCAAGCCTAAGTGAGCGCTTACAATCGGCGTCATTCGTTGGTACGCCACTGCCTGAAAGCGAAAACATGAGCCTATACCAGAGTCGTGTTACGGTTGCTGAACTAGAAATGCTAGCGTCTAGGTTTGTTGGGCGAACGCGAGTAAAAGCGGCTTTTCAAGCGTATTGGAGCCAGCAACGAGAAGAGCTAATGCCGAATCAGCAAGCGCCATCTTCTCTGATTCGACATACCGAACGTGTATTAGCCGGGGTATTCGGTGCTTCTTCTGCTAAGTTAGTACTTACTTCTGCCCTGCAAGGAAGAAACATGCAGCTTGAAGAGGTGGCGACTATCGTCGATGAAGCCTCTGAACTGTACGATTTTAGCCGAGGCCTACTTCAGGGGGCGATTGAACATATCGGCCAAGGTATTGCGGTGGTCGATAAGCAATTACGCTTGGTGGCTTGGAACCAACGCTACTTAGAACTCTTTGAATTTCCGCCAGGCTTGATCCAAGTTGGGCGACCGATTGCGGATGTGATTCGGCACAATGCAGAGCAAGGTTTATGTGGCCCAGGCGATCCTGATGACCACGTCCGTCGTCGCGTTTATCACCTTGAGCAAGGGACTCGGCACACCTCTTCTCGGGTTCGTCCTGATGGTCGCGTGATTGAGGTACAAGGTAACCCAATGCCAGGTGGTGGCTTTGTGATGAGCTTTACCGACATCACCGTATTCCGTGATGCAGAGCAAGCGCTGAAAGACGCCAACGAGACATTGGAAGAAAGGGTGCGTCTGCGGACTCGGGAATTAGAACAACTTAACAAGCAGCTGGTGGCAGCGACGCAACGCTCCGATTTGGAATCGAAGTCCAAATCACGGTTCTTGGCGGCAGTAAGCCATGACTTGATGCAGCCACTCAACGCTGCGCGCCTGTTCGCTTCTTCATTGTCGGAAGTAGCCAAAGACAGCGAAGCTAAAAAGCTGTCGGCTCACATTGAGAGTGCTTTAGAGGCGGCCGAAGACCTGATAGGAGATTTGCTGGATATCTCGCGCTTGGAGTCGGGCAAGCTGGAAGTCAATGTGCACGGTTTTGCGTTAAACGATGTGTTGTCGAATTTGAATGCGGAGTTCAGCGCATTAGCCAAGCAACAAGGTATAGCATTCACCATGATTCCATCCTCACTCATGGTTAAATCGGATCCCAAACTGCTGCGCCGTGTGGTACAAAACTTCCTGACCAATGCGTTTCGTTACAACCCGAATGGCAAAGTCGCACTCGGTGTTCGCCGGGTAAAAGGGCGAGTGCGTATTGATGTGTGGGACAACGGTGTAGGTATTGAAGAAGAGAAGCAGCAAGAGATCTTTGAAGAGTTTAATCGCGGAACTCAAGTTCGTTCCGACCAAGGTCTCGGGCTTGGTTTGGCGATTTCCAAGGGAATTGCTCAAGTGCTCGGGCATGAAATTTCGATGCGTTCTTGGGTTGGTAAAGGCAGTGTCTTTTCTATCACGCTTGATAAAGCCGATCATGTGCAGCCGCACCCAGTTCAAGTCACGACAAGTAACCAGTCTGAACTTGGTCATCTAAGAATTCTATGTGTGGATAATGAGCCCGATATTTTAGTCGGTATGGAAAACTTACTGTCTCGATGGGGCTGCGATACGCGAGTGGCGACCGATTTGGTCGAAAGTCTACAAGCTCTCGAGGATGGTTGGATTCCGGACGTGATTTTTTCCGATTACCGACTTGATGATGGTCGTACTGGCTTGGAAGTGCTACAGCAATGTCGCTTGAGACTAGGCAGCTGCTTTGAAGGTGTCATCATCAGCGCGGATCGCACCGATGATATGCTTGATGGCATCAAGGCAAATGGGTTCAGCTTTATTGCGAAGCCAGTTAAGCCGCTTAAATTGCGTTCGGTGCTCAACCGCGTCGCATAGATTTAGAGTGTTTTAGCGTTGCTATAAAAGAGACCTCCGAATGGAGGTCTCTGTGTTTGTAATCTTATTTTGGTTTGTAGGCTGAGTTTGCCGCTTATTCCGCAACACCACCTTGGGTGAGTTTTGCGGGATTAAGCAATCGTTCTAGCGTGGCTCTATCTAAATCGGTTTCTTCTTCTGCGACATCAATAATCGCACGACCCTGCTTATAGGCTTTCTTCGCGATTTCTGCCGCTTTCAGGTAGCCAATGACCGGGTTGAGGGCCGTGACCAAAATTGGGTTTTTGGCGAGCGCTACATCCAAGTTATCTTGACGAACTTCGAATGTTGCAATGGCTTTATCAGCTAAAGCCGTTGCACTGTTAGCGAGTAAATCGATGCTCTCCAATACGTTATGAGCAATGACAGGTAGCATGACGTTTAGTTGGAAGTTGCCTGCTTGGCCCGCGACGGTAATCGTGGTGTCATTACCAATGACTTGCGCTGAGGCCATAGCTGCGGCTTCTGGGATCACAGGGTTTACTTTGCCAGGCATGATGGAAGAACCCGGTTGCAAGCCTTGTAATTCAATCTCACCTAAACCAGCCAATGGGCCTGAATTCATCCAACGAAGATCGTTTGCGATCTTCATGATCGCAACTGCTGCTGTTTTGAGCTGTCCCGACAGAGCGACGATCGCATCTTGACTGCTTAAATTGAAAAAGAAGTTATCACTGGCCGTGAACTGAATACGAGTTGACTGGGTTAGGTTGCTAGCGAATAAGTCTGCAAAGCGTGGATCGGCATTGATCCCCGTGCCAACCGCTGTACCACCTTGGGCTAAGGCTTTTACCGCAGGAAGTGCTTGTTCAATCGCTTGTTTTACGTGCTCGATTTGGAACTGCCAACCGCCAAGCTCTTGAGCAAAGGTAATTGGCATCGCGTCCATTAAGTGGGTGCGACCGGTTTTTACAACATCTTTCAATGCTTGTTGCTTAAACTCTAGTGTTTGGATGAGGTGTGACAGGGCCGGAAAGAGCTGTTTTTCAATGGCTAATGCTGCGCTAACTTGAATTGCGGTTGGCACCACATCGTTGCTGCTTTGTCCCATGTTGACGTGATCATTAGGACTGACGGTACCGCCTAGATGCTGGGAGGCCAGTGTTGCAATCACTTCATTCGCATTCATATTTGAGCTGGTGCCTGATCCGGTTTGAAATACGTCAATTGGGAATTGCTCAATATGATTGCCCTCGATAATCGCCTGAGCTGCGTCAGCAATCGCATTAGCGATATCACCTTCAAGCAGCCCCAATTGTGCGTTGGTGAGTGCCGCAGTCTGCTTGATGTGTGCCAACGCTTGGATGAAGCCAGATGGCATCTTATGTTGACTGAATGAGAAGTTATCGACGGCGCGCTGAGTTTGGGCTTGGTAGAGTGCATCTGCTGGGACTTTCACTTCGCCCATACTGTCAGTTTCTATGCGGAATTCGGTGCTCATGGTAGGGATCCTTTTGGTTAATCGAGTGAGATTTGAATCAGGCGTAATTGTTGTTGTAATGCGAGAAATTTCACGTCGCCTTGTTCAAACTGATAGTAATAGCGTTTGAGACAGAATAATGGCGTATGGATAGAATCGAGACAGACACGACGGAAGATGCAACTGCGAGTGGAGTCTTGAATTGCGTCTAGTAGATGGAAATAAACCTGACGCAAAAACAGCTCACACAACAATAGATTTTCTTCATCGGCACCGTGTTCATAGCAGGAAGACAACACCATTCCCCAATGAATATAGTCATGAATTACGTCTGGCTCAAAGCCGTGTGGTGCGGCGAGAAGGAATCTATCTTGTGCTTTAAAAAATGCGTTAAAGATGTCCCGTTTGTTGTCCATAACCACCTCTCGTTTAATGTAATGATAATTATTATCAATTAAGTGGTAGGTTGGCAACCCTTTTTAGAGTAAGAGGTTGTTGAAGAAAGACTTACGGAAACAAAAGCCGACGTAAAAGCGTCGGCAGAGAGGGAATTATTTAGTCCTGAGGTGACAATGAGGTATCGACGTTTTGGATATCGGTGTCTTTATCTGTGGCCATTACTCTGTAAATAAGGTTTCGTACTTCACAAACGCGGTTTGTGTTTCGCCGTAATAAAGTGTGCCTCCAGATTGAATGACGACTCTTAACCAACTTTCTGCGGATGCTGGTCTTGGTAAGGTAATGTACCAACTTTTTCCAGCCTGATCGGCGGGCTTCATATCAATCGGCTGAGCATTTTTCTCTTCGTCATTAACGATCGAAACTTTGACCCCTTCGAGTGGATAGGCGGCATTGAGTGACAATTCTAAGCCATTTTTCGTGAGCTGTTCTGAGCGAAACTTCACTTTAAAGTCGCCATTTTCCATGTCACACAGTCCACTGGTGTAACGACAGTTAGACTTACTCGCGAGTTTGTAAGTTTCCCCTTCTTGTGCCGCGTGGGGTTTCTCGCTGAGTGCCATATCGGTGCCGAAGTAGGCGATCAAAGAAAGAATCGGCGCAATCAGCAGAGCGAGAATAAAGTGCTTGTTTTTGAACATAAAATACTAATTCCATCAATTATCTGTTCATTTTAACTGGCTAAAATCACTAATAACTTCGTTAATGATTTTGAAGGTAGAGCAACTAGCTTGCTGCAATCTTTGCCTTGTTCTAAACAATGGTTTCTGCGTTCCCCGAACATATAACCAATGCCATTCGTGTGCTTCCTTGCTACGGCTCAGGGAATCTAATTATTAGAATAAGTTAGGTGAATAAAAAAGCCCCAAGTGGGGCTTTTGTGGCTTGCGTTATATTTTAGTGGTCCACGGCATCGCCTGCACCAACAGGGACACGAACGTGTTCAACAAGATCTTTAACTTCTTGAGGTGTTTCCGCCGTAACTTTCGATACCGCGAATGCCACGATGAAGTTAAATAGTGCGCCGATAGCACCAAACGCGTTTGGCTCAATACCCAGGAACCAGTTGGTTCCCCAGCTTTCTAGATATTTCCAGTCAGCAACGAATAGGATGCCTTTGTGCTGGAATACGTAGAACAGTGTGATACTGATACCGGCAATCATACCGGCGATTGCGCCTTCTTTATTGATGCCTTTGCTGAAGATACCCATCATCAACGCAGGGAAGATGGATGATGCAGCAAGACCAAAGGCGAGCGCCACCGTACCAGCTGCAAAGCCAGGAGGATTCAATCCGAGATAGCCTGCGGCTGCGATTGCCACCGCCATCGAGATTCGGCTGGCAAGCAGCTCCTTCTTCTCGGATATGTTCGGATTTATAACCCCTTTAATTAAGTCATGGGAAATCGCCGACGAAATAGCAAGCAACAGACCCGCAGCTGTGGATAGTGCTGCAGCGAGACCACCAGCGGCTACGAGTGCAATGACCCAGTTTGGTAGCTTAGCGATTTCTGGGTTTGCTAGTACCATGATGTCACGGTCAACTCGCAACTCATTGGTGTCAGGGTTTGAGGTGTACTCGATCAGGCCATCGCCATTCTTATCATCAAAGCCTAATAGACCTGTTGTTTCCCAGTTTTTGAACCAATCAGGGCGCTCATCATACGCAAGGTGTTGGCCCGGAGCTGGGTTAACGGTATCCATTAGGTTTAGACGAGCCATTGCTGAAACTGCTGGCGCTGTTGTGTATAGAATAGCGATGAACACAAGTGCCCAGCCTGCAGAAGTACGCGCATCACGTACCTTAGGTACCGTAAAGAAACGGATGATAACGTGTGGTAGACCCGCAGTACCGATCATCAATGACATGGTGTAAACGAACATGTTTAGTGTGCTACCGCGAACCTGTGTGGTGTACTCACTAAAGCCGAGTTCGGTCACCACTTGGTCGAGCCTATCGAGCAGATAAACATCGGTGCCTTGAATGGTACTCCCGAGGCCAATCTGAGGTAGCGGGTTACCTGTAAGTTGCAGAGAGATAAAGATTGCAGGGATAGTGTAAGCAAGAATGAGTACGCAATATTGAGCAATCTGCGTGTAAGTGATGCCTTTCATGCCGCCAAGTACGGCGTACATGAATACGATACACATACCAATCAATAGACCAGTTGAGTAATCGACTTCTAGGAAGCGACCGAAGGCAACGCCAACGCCTTTCATCTGGCCGATAACATAAGTGACCGATGCGATGATAAGACAGATAACCGCCACGATACGTGCTGTGTTCGAGTAGAAGCGTTCACCAACAAACTCTGGCACCGTAAACTTACCAAACTTACGTAGATAAGGGGCGAGTAGTAGCGCAAGCAGTACGTAACCGCCCGTCCAACCCATTAGGAATACGGAGCCGCCGTAACCCATAAAGGCAATTAGGCCCGCCATTGAGATGAACGATGCCGCCGACATCCAGTCAGCAGCGGTTGCCATACCGTTAGCGATTGGGTTTACCCCGCCACCTGCGACATAGAACTCTTTGGTTGACCCCGCACGCGCCCAGATCGCAATACCGATGTAGAGGACGAAGGTTGCACCAACAACCAGGTAGGTAATAGTTTTCAAATCCATCTGAGTTACTCCTTACTCATCTACGCCGAATTCACGGTCGATTTGGCGCATCTTCCATGCGTAATAGAAAATAATACCTAGGAAGGTGTAGATGGAGCCTTGCTGAGCAAACCAGAAACCAAGTTTGTATCCACCTAATTGAAATTGATTAAGTACGTCGACAAATAAAATGCCGCAGCCGAAAGACACTACGAACCAGATGACCATAAGGCCAATCATGAGCTTCACGTTTTTGTCCCAATAGGCTTTGGCTCTTTCTTCGCTTTCAAATGCCATTGCCGTCTCCTTACGATTGGTATTGTTGTTAAAAAAATGTTTCAACATGTACATTAGCAAGGTGTTGGCAAGAACTCTTTTCAACTTTAGTCGGGGTATAAAAAATAAAAAACTCCCGTGATATGGGCGCTTAGAGAAGAGTTAGGGTTATTTGTTAATGTTAAAAAGCTGTTAAATTAGCCAAAGGTCTAAGGAGAGAAATGATAAAAAACACGAATAAGAGACGTGATTAATTTTTTCTTCATTGATTTTAGCGATCCTTAACAGAAACATTCTGCGTTCTTCTTTTTATCAATCAGCGAAAAAACTGGCGTGAAAAATTCACAAGTAATTTATTTACATAAAGTTTTCGTACCAAATCACCGTTTTAGCGCACAATAAAGTAATATAACTGAGTCATTCTCGTACAACCTCGCGCTTTGGGACGGTTTAAGGAGGAGGCAGATTAAGGCATTAACTTATTAACGAAGTCGCCTTAGCTCATCACAAGCATATCGTTTTTCATTAAGGGAGGGTGAGAATGGACGCAGACACCATTAATAGTTTTTTTCTTATAGGTGCGTTGTTAATCGCACTTAGCGTTCTTTTAAGCCCAGTTTCCTCTAAGTTGGGAATCCCAATTCTTTTGGTATTTTTAGCCGTTGGAATGCTGGCGGGGGAAGACGGTTTAGGCGGTATTTTATTTGATAATTTTTCGATCGCTTACTTGGTCAGTAACCTCGCATTAGCCATCATTTTGCTCGATGGTGGTATGAGAACACGGGTTGCCAGCTTTAGGGTGGCGTTATGGCCTTCGGTGTCTTTAGCAACGTTTGGGGTTGCGATCACCACTATTTTGACCGGGCTGATGGCAACGTGGTTATTCGACTTAGACTTGCTGCAAGGTATATTAGTTGGTGCGATAGTCGGTTCCACTGATGCCGCCGCGGTTTTTTCTCTACTCAAAGGTCGTAGTCTTAACGAACGTGTTGGCTCAACGCTGGAAATTGAATCCGGCACCAATGATCCTATGGCGGTGTTTCTGACTGTTACTCTGATTGCTATTTTAGCGAACCCAGATGCAGATTTGAGTGTGGGCTTTTTGGCGCTCAGTTTTCTTAAGCAGTTTGGTATTGGCGCTTTACTCGGTTTTGCTGGTGGCTGGATTTTGTGGAAGGTCATCAATCGTAATCAACTGCCGGATGGCTTATATTCGATTTTAACCGTCAGTGGTGGCTTGCTGATTTTCGCTTTATCTAATGCATTAGGTGGCAGCGGTATTCTGTCAATTTATCTGGTTGGTTTACTGCTAGGTAATCGTCCAACACGCAGCCGCCATTCCATTCTTCATGTTCTAGATGGCATGACGTGGCTAGCTCAAATCGGTATGTTCCTCGTGCTTGGTTTATTGGTTACGCCTTCCAACTTGCTCTCTATTGCGTTGCCTGGTTTGGCGCTGGCCTTTGGGATGATTTTATTTGCCCGTCCAATCTCGGTTTGGATCGGTTTACTGCCATTCAAGAGTTTCACACCACGTGAAAAGTGGTTTGTTTCTTGGGTGGGATTGCGCGGTGCTGTCCCAATCATTCTGGCGGTATTTCCAATGATGGCAGGATTGCCAGATGCGCAGTTGTACTTCAATTTGGCGTTTTTCGTGGTAATGGTCTCTTTGATTGTGCAAGGTGGCACATTGACTAAAGCGATGTCTCTGGCGAAGGTAGAGCTGCCTTCTAAACCTGAGCCAATTTCACGCACTGGTGTGGAGATTTACCCAACTAGTGAGTGGGAACTGTTTATCTATAAGCTTAAAGCGGATAAATGGTGTATTGGTGAACCATTGCGTAGTCTTTCGATGCCGGATGGAACGCGCATCGCCGCAGTATTTCGCAATAAAGCGTTATTGCATCCGTCAGGTAGTACGCGCCTCGAAGAAGACGATACCTTGTGTGTGTTGGCGCAAGAAAAGGATTTGGATGCTCTGAGCTTGCTATTCAGTGAAGCGCCTGAGAAAGCGTCATTGGCACGATTCTTTGGTGATTTCTTCCTAGATATTGAAGTGAACCTTGCCGATATTGCGATGATGTATGGCCTGAACTTGGGCGATGAGTCACTCGATAAAAGCTTAAGAAACCTTGTAGAAGAACAACTGGGGACTACACCAGTGTTAGGGGACCAATTCGAGTGGCAAGGCTTGCAATGGATCATTGCCGATGTCGTTGACCAACAAGTCACCAAAGTAGGTATCCGTTTGCCAAGCGAGCAAAGCCTGCTCGCTGACGAGGAGTGAACCTAGTCGTTCATCTCCGTTAGCATGATGACGGCTTGTGTGCGGTTTTTTACTCCGAGCTTGCGGAAAATCGCCGTCATGTGCGCTTTGATGGTGGCTTCTGAAACATTCAATTCGTAGGCGATTTGTTTGTTCAGTAAGCCATCTGACAACATCCCCAACACCTTATATTGCTGTGGCGTTAGCGCGGCAATCTTCTCCGCTAAGTCATTACATGCCGCGTTATTGGTGATCAGCCCTTCAGGAAAATACGGGTCGCCATTGAGCACTTGATTGAGCGCATTCACCAATTCGCGCATGTCGCTCGATTTAGGAATAAAACCAAACGCACCATGGCTTTTCACTTGTGTCACGATCGCTGGCTCTTCACTAGCCGAGACGACGACGATTGGTAAGTCTGGGTGTTCTGCTCGCAAGTGAATCAAGCCAGACATACCATTTGCTCCTGGCATTTTGAGATCCAATAGCACCAAATCTGGCTCTTCTTCTCGCTCTAACAAAGCCAGTAGTGCGTCGAGTGAGTCCGCTTCCAGCAAATTTGCCCCACTGATTGCCATGTGGATAGATTGAAACAAGGCATTACGGAAGAGTGGGTGATCATCTGCAATGATGATGGTGTAGGTCGAATCCATGACGTTAAACACTTTTGACTATTTCGTTAAATTTATTATTGTCCAGCTTTGAGATAGTGGACAATATTTATTCGCTAAAAGTCTGAACCAAATCGACTTTTATTAGGAAAATTGCATATAAGCGCAATTTTCTCATTCAAATCTGGGTAATAAAAAACGCCAGTGGTCATCACTGGCGTTTGAATATCTGATGATCAGAATTGTTGGATGTGCTCTAAGAAAGGCTCGGCTTGCATAAAGCCGGTTAAACGCGCGTTTGAAATGTGTTCGCCATTCGCATCCCAGAACTCGATGGTTGGCAAGCCAAGCACGTTCATGTGTTTGAGTAACTCAATATCTTGCACTTGGTTCTTGGTTACATCAGCTTGCAGAAGAACAAAGTCTTTTAGCTTGGCTTCGACGCTTGGATCATGGAAGGTGTACTTCTCAAACTCTTTACACGCCACACACCAATCGGCGTAGAAGTCGAGCATCACAGGTTTGCCAGCTGCTTTGGCTAGCGCTAGTTGTTCTTCCAACTCTGCAACATTGGCAATGCGTGTAAAGCTTACGGAAGTTTGTTGAGCTTGCGTTGCGTTATTACCAAACCAGTAATTTAATACTGGCTGTGCTGACGCGAGCAAACCCAATACGGCGATGATGCCAACGGCGCTTTGTTTCCAGCCACCAAACTCCAAGCTGTTTTTCACATGATACAGCCAACCAAAGGCAGCGATGCCCAGTGTTGACCACAGAATTGTTGACCACATTTCTGGCATGATGCGTTCCAACAAGAAGATAGGCGCAGCAAGCAGAATAAAGCCGAACAGCGTTTTCACGCGGTCCATCCAACCGCCGGCTTTTGGTAGCAACTTGTTGCCAAATACCGCCACAAGGATCAACGGAATACCCATGCCCATCGCTAGCGCGTAAAGGGCGACACCACCAGTGAGTAAGTCGCCACTTTGTGCGACGTAAAGCAGCGCACCAGAGAGTGGGGCGGTAGTACACGGAGAACAAACCAAGCCAGATATTGCCCCCATTGCAAACACGCCAGCACTGCTACCACCTTGCTGCTTGTTACTTAAGTTATTCAGCCACGTTTGCACGCTGCTTGGTAACTGCAATGAGTACAGACCAAACATCGACATAGCTAATGCGATGAACAGTACACTCAAACCAATCAGCACATAAGGGTGTTGCATCGCCGCTTGGAACTGCATGCCCGCAGACGCCACTACAAGGCCGAGCAGCGTGTAAGTCAGCGCCATACCTTGTACATAAACAAAGGACAAACCAAGCGCACGACGTTGGCTCAGTTTGCCACTGCCAAGCACGATGCTGGTGAGAATGGGATACATCGGCAGCACACAAGGGGTAAATGCTAGACCCACACCAAGTGCCAAAAACAACAACGGCGTCCACCACTTGTCGGCTAGATTCGCGGCTAAGCTATCTTGCTCACTGACTGGTACTGAAGTGGAGGTTGGTTTTGTTGCTGGCTGTGCTTTTTCTGTCGTCGGTGCCTTGGCAGTCGGTGCTACGGTATCGGAATTGGATGAAGAAAACGCGCTGATTGGAATCTCACGTGTTTCTGGTGGGTAGCAGAAGCCCGCTTTCGCACAGCCTTGATATTGCACAATGACACGTGCGCCCTCTTGCCAATTACTCAGTGGGATATTGACAAATAGTGGTGTGGTATAGATATGCACATCACCAAAGAATTCATCTTTATGTGGCGTGCCGTTTTCCATTTGCAGTTCGCCCAGTGAGATGTTCTCACCAGACACAGATAAACGCTCTTGATACAGGTAATAACCATCGCGTACCTGCCAATCGAGCATCAATTTGTCGTCTTGCTGGTAGAAATTAAACGGAAATGCCTGATCGACCGGAACAAAGCTGTCGCTGCTGCTACCAAAACTGTTGTTCTGGCTATTGGTAAACTGGTCTTTGCCGAACAAGGCCAAAGACGGAGTGGAAAAGGTAATAAGCCCTAAGAGTAAAACGGAAAGTAATGCGCGCATAAAAGAGTCAATTCATCTTAGATAATTGCCGTTAGTGTAACTCAATCAGACCCGGAGGCGAGTCAATAAGTTTCATGAAAATGAAGATTTATTGAGCATAATTCAAGACGACAGGCAATAAAAAAGGGAGCCGAAGCTCCCCGAGTAAGACTCTGTTTCCACTAGATCAGTAGACCACCGAATGCGAAGCCAAGTGCTACCGCAGATGCAATGGTTACCACACCAGGTACGAAGAACGGGTGATTAAATACGTATTTACCGATACGCGTCGAACCCGTGTCATCCATCTCAACCGCCGCAAGTAGCGTTGGGTAAGTTGGCAGTACGAATAGCGCACTTACTGCTGCGAAAGATGCAACTGCGGTAAGTGGTGCCACACCGATTGCTAGTGCTGCTGGCATCAGCGCAACCGTGGTTGCACCTTGCGAGTAAAGCAGCATTGAAGCGAAGAATAGAACAAGTGCTAGCATCCATGGGTAGTCTGCTAGTAGCGCACCAGCCACTTCTTTGATGCCGTCAACGTGCGCGTTAACGAAGGTAGAACCTAGCCATGCCACACCAAGAACACACACACACGCTGTCATACCAGAGCGGAATGTTGCTGCTGCTGGGATTTTGCCAGCGTCGATTTTACAGCTCATTACGATAGCTGCCGCGGCTGCTAGCATTACCGTCATGATAGCTTCGTTACGACCTAGAGCAGGGTTCTCGATAAGGCCAACAGAGCCAGAAATTGCTGCTGCATAACACACTACGAATGCGATTGCGCCTAGGAAGATGAAGGTTGCTTTTTTCGCTGTTGGTAGGATTTCGCGTTTTGCTTCTGTATTTAGCTTGATTAAGCCTTTTTCTAGACGCTCTTGGTATTCAGCATCGTCTTTTAGCTCACAGCCCATGAAGTTCGCCACGAACGCACCGATCATGCACGCGATGAACGTCGTTGGGATACAGATTGCTAGTAGTGTTAGGTAGTCAACGCCAAATGGGTGCAGCATTGCCGCAAACGCTACAACAGCCGCTGAGATTGGCGAGGCAGTGATAGCGATTTGCGATGCCACTACTGCGATAGACAGTGGACGAGAAGGACGCACGCCTTGGCCTTTCGCGACTTCTGCAATCACTGGCAACGTAGAGAATGCCGTGTGGCCGGTACCAGCCATCAGCGTCATTAGGTAAGTTACGATAGGCGCATAAAAGGTGATGCGCTCAGGGTGCTTGCGCAAAAAGTTTTCAGCAACTTGCACCATCCAGTCTAAACCACCTGCCACTTGCATTGCTGCGATAGCCGTGATGACCGACATGATGATCAAAATTACGTCAACGGGAATGTAAGCTTGGCTTGTTGGCACGCCTAAGATCAAAGACAACGCAATGACCCCAGCACCACCGGCAAAACCAATGCCGATACCACCGATTCTTGCCCCCAAATAGATGAAGAGCAGAACCACGAAGAGTTCGACCATGACCATATTGATACCTCTTTAGTTTTTATTTGATTCTGATTTTTTGAACACTCAGGAACAGGAGTAAATGCTCAGAGAATTAGAACCCAGTGGCCTAATGGCAATAAAAGCATATAAAAAATGTGGTTAACCGTATGAGAGCCTAAAAAAGGGGCCTGAGTGGCCCCCTTCTAATTAGTTATTACTCGTAGCGTTTCGCTTTGTAAGTTGGATGCATGAAGTTTTCTACTGACAAGATTTCATCAAGCTCTTCTGCGGTTAGCAGACCGCGCTCTAGCACAACTTCGCGAACACTCTTACCGGTTTCCGCACAAATCTTACCTACGATGTCACCTTCGTGGTGGCCGATGTATGGGTTTAGGTAAGTGACGATACCGATTGAGTTGTAAACGTAGTTTTCACAAGTCTCTTTATTGACTGTGATGCCGTCGATACATTTATCACGTAGGTTCACACACGCATTGTGTAGTAGAGAGATAGACTCAAACATGCTTTGTGCGATAACTGGTTCCATTACGTTTAGCTGTAGCTGACCGCCTTCTGCTGCGAAAGAAACCGTGTTGTCGTTACCTAGAACTTTAAAGCAAACTTGGTTTACTACTTCTGGGATAACTGGGTTTACTTTTGCTGGCATGATTGAAGAACCTGCTTGCATTTCAGGTAGGTTCAACTCATTTAGACCTGCGCGAGGGCCAGAAGAAAGTAGACGAAGGTCGTTACAGATCTTCGATAGTTTCACCGCTAGACGTTTTAGTGCACTGTGCGTCATTACGTATGCGCCACAGTCAGAAGTCGCTTCGATAAGGTCTTCTGCCGCAACAACGTCAAGACCTGTTACTTCCGCTAGGTGTTTTACTGCAAGAGCTTGGTAGCCAGTCGGTGTATTTAGACCTGTACCGATTGCGGTTGCGCCTAGGTTGATTTCTAGGAGTAGTTTAGAGGTGTAATCTAGAGCACGAATCTCTTCGTTTAGTGTTACTGCCCAAGCGTGGAACTCTTGACCTACAGTCATTGGTACCGCGTCTTGTAGCTGAGTACGACCCATTTTCAGTACATCTTTAAACTCAATTGCTTTAAGTTCGAATGCGCCTTTTAGGTACTCAATTGCTTCCATTAGTTTGTGTACGCTGTTGTAAACCGCGATACGGAAACCCGTTGGGTACGCACAGTTGGTTGATTGGCTCTTGTTTACGTGGTCATTTGGGTTAACAAATTCGTATTGACCTTTCTCTTTACCCATTAGCTCAAGCGCAACGTTTGCGATCACTTCGTTCGTGTTCATGTTCACGGAAGTGCCCGCACCACCTTGGAATACGTCTGATGGGAACTGATCCATGCACTTGCCAGTTTCTAGGATCAAATCACACGCTTCGATGATGTAGTTTGCAACGTCTTTTGGAATCGCACCAAGTTCTTTGTTTGCCAACGCCGCTGCTTTTTTGGTTCATTACCATACCGCGTACAAATTCTGGTACGTCAGAGATGGTCATATTAGAGATGTTGAAGTTCTCGATCGCACGTAGCGTATGAATACCGTAGTACGCATCTGCAGGGACATGACGTTGACCTAATAGATCTTCTTCAATACGAGTGGCTGGGTTTGCTGTTTTTGGAGCATCAGATAGGGTAGCCATAGCAGGATCCTTAGATGATAATTCTGATAATAAAGTTATTTATTAGCCATTTCTGCAATCTAGAATCCATTCATCAGAATTTTTGGCTGGAAAATCCGTCCTGACTTATGTGGCACATGATACTGCACCTAGCGCATAAAAATAGTAACTAGATCACCTTTTTCGTTTTTCATGAGTCAATAATTTGCAAAGTATGAACGGGTTATTAATAACCCTTTATGGGTACTCGATTTTCCTCGACAAACATGGGTTTTTAGAGTTCGAAATTAGCACTTTAAAAGCACGAAAAAATCGGTATGCAATTGAATGAAACACTCCACTACCGCTTTTTCTGCGTAGGAAGAGACCAGTATGAACACGCTTTTTTACAACGATTCGTTTGAGCTTAGTCTGCTTTTACCATTACACTGAATTAAACAAAGGAGGGCGTGTGTTTCCTATCTTATTATTGGCATTTATTTTTGTCCCGATCATTGAAATCGGCTTATTTATTCAGGTGGGCGGCTTTTTAGGTTTGTGGCCGACTATCGCATTAGTATTAATCACGGCATTTGTCGGTGCATCGTTGGTGCGCAGCCAAGGCATCCAAACTCTGATGTCGGTGCAGGGGCGTCTGGAACAAGGTGAAATTCCAGCCCAGCAAATTTTTGAAGGCGTAATGCTAGCGGTGGCTGGCGTGCTGCTGTTAACACCGGGCTTTATGACCGATGCTCTTGGTATGCTGGTGTTGCTTCCTGCGCCACGCGCCGCGATTGCCAAATACTTGATGAGTAAAATGGTGGTGAAAACCATGCATGGTGGTGGCTTCCAAGGTGGTTTCTCTAACCAAGGGCCATTTGAGCAAGACCCGTTCCGCCGTGACCCATTTGATTCCCAGTCAGACGATGGCAATACCTTTGAAGGGGAATACGAGCGTAAAGATGATGATCGCAACAAGCTCAACTGATTGAGTCAGAGAGTAAAGAAAACAAAAGGGCGCACGAGCGCCCTTTTTTGTGTCTGAAAATCGTGGTGCTTACAACGCGCCTTCAAACCCCATTTGACGCCATGCTTCAAAAGCAATGATCGCAACGGCGTTCGAAAGGTTTAGGCTGCGCGCATCTGGCATCATTGGAATGCGGATACGCTGCTCCATTGGCAAGCTATCGATGATTTCAGCAGGCAAGCCACGAGTTTCTGGACCAAACATCAATACGTCACCTGCTTGGTATTGTGCATCAACGTGGTGACCTGTGGTTTTGGTGGTGCAGGCAAACAATCGGTAGTTACCTTGTTTCTCTTTCTCTAAATATTCTAAGAATGCTTGATAGTTCTTATGACGCGTTACGCGAGCTAAATCATGGTAATCCAAACCAGCGCGGCGGACTTTCTTCTCTTCAAGATCGAAACCCAGAGGTTCAATTAAGTGAAGGTTTGCACCGCAGTTGGCACAAAGTCGAATGATGTTGCCGGTGTTCGGCGCGATTTCTGGTTCGTATAAAGCGATATCAAACATGGTATTGAAATAGAGTTGGTCAAATAGAGGGGCAGTATATACCCAAGTCAGCAAGATATGCGAGATTCAGCAAGATTGACCTGGGTATGAAAGCAGTCATTAGCGCGGACGCTAATACCGTAAGTATCGATGCTCTTTATAATAGAGCGTGAGCGTAATTTTCTTCAACCGCTCGCCAATTAACGACGTTCCACCATGCGTCAATGTATTCTGGACGACGGTTTTGGTAGCTGATGTAATACGCGTGCTCCCACACGTCAAGAGCGAGAATTGGCTCGCCGCGTACATCCACTACGTCCATCAGAGGGTTATCTTGATTGCTGGTGGACGTAATGTGAATCTCTCCATCTTTTACGATCAGCCATGCAAAGCCAGAACCAAAGGTATTAATCGCGGCTTGGGCAAACGCTTCTTTAAATTGCGCAAAGCTACCAAATTTATCGTTAATTGCCTGAGCAAGCGCGCCTTGAGGCTCACCGCCACCGTTTGGTGACATGCAATTCCAATAAATGATGTGGTTGTAATAGCCGCCGCCATTATTACGCACTGCAGGGCTGAGCTTAGAGATATTGTCAAAGATCTCGTCTAATGACTGAGTTTCGAGCTCGCTCCCTTCAACGGCACTTACGAACTTATCGAAATAAGTCTTGTGATGTTTGCTGTAATGCACTTCCATGGTTTTCGCGTCGATGTACGGCTCTAGTGAATCGTACGGGTAAGGCAGAGCGGGAAATGTATGTGACATAGTAAATCCTCCTTAATTGGAAAATTCACTTTAATGCTAACGATAATTATTATCAACTTTGATCTTTGTAAGGGTATTCGAAGGCGTTCCCACCCAATTTCTAAAGTGAAGATGAAGCCGTGAATCTCTCACTCTAGAAATAGGGTGTGGCTTACTGTTAGCTCATCGGCTTGAAGTTAACGATTGATAGGTAAGGTGATACTCATGCGCAATCCGCCTAACGGACTTCGACTGGCGACGATCGTTCCACTGTGCTGGCGGATGGCACTTTCGGTAATGGTTAGGCCGAGACCCGTGCCGCCGGAGTGGCGATCGCGGGCCGTTGAAACGCGATAAAACGGACGAAAAATCGCGGCTAATTCTTCTTCTGGAACGCCCTCGCCATTGTCATCAACCGTGATATGCAGCGTATCATCATCGGCCTTGATGTCGATTTTTACCTCATCTTTCCCGTAATAAATGGCGTTACGAACGATGTTTTCCACCGCACTCATCAGCAGTTTAGGATTGCCGGAGATACTTCGTTTTGGCAGTTCAGAATAGTGTAGGTGCTTGCCCATTTGCTCAGCTTCAAACTGCGCATCTTTAATGATCTCTTCCCACAAACTTTCCAGTGGCTGCGTTTCGCGAGTCATATGGCTGTTCGCCTGCATGCGAGACAGTTCAAGCAATTCGCTGATCATCTGTTCCAAGCGCTGCGCTTCGGTATCGATACGAGTCAGTTCTGGGCTTTCACCCTGCTTACGCGTCGCTAATGCGCTCGCCATGCGTAAGCGAGTTAAAGGTGAGCGTAACTCGTGAGAGATATCGGATAGCAGGCGTTGTTGTCCTGAAATCATCTGATTGACTGCCTCGACCATCTGGTTGAAGCTGCTGCCAGCCTGACGAAACTCTGCTGTGCCTTTTTCTAAATTTGGGTCTGTGACAAATTCGCCTTTCGCGACACGTTGAGCGGCGGCTTCAAGACGCCGCGCTGGCTGACTTAGTGCCCAGGCAAGCCATAACAGCAATGGTGTACTAACCAGCATGACCGCGAGCAATAGCTGGAATGGGTGATCAAACAGACGCAAGAGTAGTGGTGGTGGCTCATTCCACTTGAAGCCCACATACATCAAGATATCGGAGCCAGCCAAAGTAATTGGGATTGGACCTGCAATCATGTATCGACCATACAGTTTCTGCTTTGGCTGGTTGTAATCTTCGATACTGGTGACAAAGTTTTGCATGGCACGCAATTGGAAGTTACTGCGTTTTTCTGTCGTAAGAACATTACCGCTGTAGTCAGAAAAAAATACGCGCGGACGAGGGTCATGCTTACCGTGACGGTTACCCTCGATACGAAATAGTATTCGTCCTAAATCAGTTTGCTGGCTGTATTTTTGTTGGATTGCGTCACGCGTTTCTACCATACGTTTATAGTGCTCTTCTGGAATGTCGCGAGCTTTGCGAGGGTCCAAATGTGGCAGTGATAGCACAGCTATCAACACCAATAACATAGTGAACCAAAAAATGGCAAAGATGCGTCCATACAAGCTATTGATGTTTGGCAGTTTGATGCGTGATAGGCGCATTAATCCTCCTCAAGCAGCATATAGCCACGACCACGCAGGGTTTTGATTCGCGGCTTGCCATTGCTCTGATCTGGTAATTTTTTACGTAAGTTCGAAACATGCATATCGATCGCGCGATCAAAAGCAGCGAGTCGTTTACCAAGCACATCTAGGCTCAATGTTTCTTTAGTTAGCACTTGTCCTGGGTTTTGCACAAAGTGGGTCAACAGAGCAAACTCGGTTGCTGTGAGATCGAGCAACTGTTGATCGCAGTATGCTTCTTGTTTACCTGGGTAAAGACGGAGCTCTTGATACTCAATGCAATCGCTGTTTTTGGTGTTTTTCTGTGTGCTGCTGGTACGGCGTAAGATCGCACGGATACGAGCTAACAGTTCACGGTCACTAAAAGGTTTCGGTAAATAATCATCCGCGCCTAGCTCTAAACCGATCACGCGGTCAATTTCTTCCCCTTTAGCGGTCAGCATCAAGACAGGGGTTTCCCAGTTTTCACGCAAGCGTTTAAGGGTTTCCATGCCATTTAGCTTCGGCATCATGACATCCAACAAAATCAAATCAATCTTATCATTGACCGCAGCTAAGCCTGCTTCGCCATCATTTGCTTCGCTGACGTCAAATCCTTCGAAACTGAGTACTTCTTTTAATAAGCTGGTTAGCTCGATATCGTCATCAATTAAAAGAATGTTTGCCATGGGGGCACCTATAGTAAGTTACCGATAGCTTAATATTACATTGGAATGATGTGCTGCGAAGAGGGTAAAAATCACTCTTTACGATTCTTTACGCTCCCTATACGTCGCTTTACTTAGTGGGTCGTATTCTATACTCAAGCGCTGTGAGAACAGCTAAGAAGAATCACTCACCTGTGTAAGGAATCAAATTATGAAATCTGCAAAAAAACTTGTGTTAGCTGCTGTTGTTCTACCTCTTACTCTCGGCGCAGCAAGCGCATTCGCTTACGGTGGTAAAAACCATCATCAAGGCCCGCGTGATGAATGTGGCATGGGAATGGACCGTGGCATTATGCGTGATTTGAATTTGACGGATGCTCAAAAAGATCAGCTTAAGTCTTTCCGTGAAGCAAACCGCGCACAGATGAAAGGCAAATATTCTGAAAATCGCGAAGCACGTATGGCTGAGCGACAAGCACACCACGCAAAAATGCAGTCACTCTTACTAGCGGATAGTTTTGATGAAGCGCAAGCGACCGCATTAGCAAAAGAAATGGTTGAACGCCAAACTGAGCACCGTGTGCAAATGCTAGAAAGAAAGCACCAAATGCTGAGCGTATTAACGCCAGAACAAAAAGCAGAGTTTGTGAAGTTGCAAAATGAACGCATGCAAGAGTGTGGCGACAGAATGCATAAGCGCACGGAAAAATACCGCAATAATTAAGTCATGAATTGATGTTATATAAAGAGGCAGCCATTGGTTGCCTCTTTTTTGATCTGGTTATTTCATGGGCATTCAATATACTCAACGTATGGTTTGAGTTAACTCTTTGATTATGAAACAGCAATATGCACGTTTAGTGACGACCGCAGCTTGGACTGCAACTATTGTGGCGACTCTTCTCTTGATTGTAAAAGTCATCACGTGGTGGGTAACCGGCTCAGTTAGCCTATTGGCATCACTTATCGACTCAATGTTGGATATCGCCGCGTCGGTGGTAAATCTCGTTGTTGTCCGTTATGCCTTACAACCAGCAGACCGCGAACATACGTTTGGGCATGGTAAAGCTGAGTCTTTAGCGGCCTTAGCTCAGGCTATGTTTATTTCGGGGTCGGCGGTATTTTTGATCCTGAACGGGATTGACCGATTTTTCCGTCCACACGCACTGCATGCGCCGGAGCTCGGTGTTTATGTATCGCTGTTTGCGATTGTGGTCACACTTGGCTTGGTGATGTTCCAAAAACATGTGGTACGCGTGACAGGGAGCCAAGCAATCGCGGCGGATTCTCTGCATTATCAGACTGATTTGTATATGAACGCTGCGATCATGGTGGCTCTGGGACTCAGCTACTTTGGCGTGACGCAAGCGGATGCGGTGTTTGCGATTGGCATTGGTGTCTTCATTCTTTACAGCGCCTTCAAAATGGTCAGCGAAGCGATTCAGACGTTATTAGACCGAAAGCTACCGGATTCCGAATTGGAGCAAATCCGTAATGAATGTTTGAATGTGAAAGGGGTTCTTGGGGTTCATCAACTGCGCACTCGTATGTCAGGGCCGACACGCTTTATTCAGTTGCACTTGGAGCTAGACGATAACTTACGTTTAATCGAAGCGCACTATATTGCCGATAAAGTTGAGGAAAACCTTTTAGCTTTGTTTCCTGATGCGGATGTTTTGATCCATCAAGATCCATTGTCTGTCGTTTTTGGGCCAGAGAAAGAGCAAAAAGCGCAAGATTGGTAGGGCTCGAAAAATCAATAAGTGCCTGACGACAAACAGGCACTTATTGACTATCTTTCCATCAATACTTATTAAGATTCGTGATCCTGATGTGAATCAACAAAGTTTCATAGAGAAACTGTAATACTCTTACATAAGTAGAAAAGTTACATAAAAAAGTGCGTTTTCATTGGTAATCCTGTAGAGGAAATGTAACATAACGCACAGTTCTGGATTATGCAGGTTGCTTGGTAACAAGGGGCCTAAAAGAAAATTAAATAATTGATTGCCAAAGATCGAGGGTGAGCATGATTAAGAAGATCGGTGTTTTAACAAGTGGCGGTGACGCACCTGGTATGAACGCGGCGATACGCGGCGTAGTACGTACAGCACTATCCGAGGGATTGGAAGTATTCGGTGTGTACGACGGCTACCTAGGCCTATACGAAGGCCGCATCGAGAAGCTAGATCGTTCTAGCGTTTCAGATGTGATCAACAAAGGTGGTACGTTCCTAGGTTCTGCACGTTTCCCTGAATTCAAAGAAGTGGAAGTGCGTGAAAAAGCGATTGAGAACCTGAAAAAACATGGTATTGATGCGCTAGTCGTGATCGGTGGTGACGGTTCGTACATGGGTGCGAAGAAACTGACTGAGATGGGTTACCCATGTATCGGTCTGCCAGGCACAATCGACAACGATATCGCTGGTACTGACTACACAGTGGGCTACCTAAGTGCACTAAACACAGTTATCGATGCGATCGACCGTCTACGTGATACTTCTTCATCTCACCAACGTATTTCAATTGTAGAAATCATGGGTCGTCACTGTGGTGACCTAACTCTGATGTCTGCAATCGCGGGTGGTTGTGAGTACATCATCACTCCAGAAACTGGCCTAGACAAAGACAAGCTGATCAGCAACATCCAAGACGGCATCGCAAAAGGTAAGAAACACGCAATCATCGCGTTGACTGAGCTAATGATGGATGCCAATGAACTGGCTCGTGACATCGAAGCGGCGACAGGTCGTGAAACTCGTGCAACAGTACTTGGTCACATCCAACGTGGTGGTCGTCCAACGGCATTTGACCGCGTTCTAGCATCTCGCATGGGTAACTACGCTGTTCACCTACTGCTTGAAGGTCATGGCGGTCGCTGTGTAGGTATCGTGAAAGAGCAACTTGTTCACCACGACATCATCGACGCGATCGAAAACATGAAGCGTCCAGTACGCAACGATCTATACAAAGTTGCTGAAGAACTGTTCTAAGCAAGTTTGAAATAGATAAAGAAAAACCGCGGCTTTCCGCGGTTTTTTTGTTATTTGAGTATCAGCAAAAGGAAGCTGACGCATCGGACAAAATCTTACGAAGCGCTGCTCTGTTCAATGAGCGTCAATTTACGTTCGCGCAGTGCAAACATATAGCCAAGTAGGCCACCTAACGTATTCCCCACTGCGATACCTATAAACAAGCCTTCAATACTGTAAATTTGGCTTCCGATCCATGCCGATGGCAGGGTAAACACAAACAAACGCATAAAGCTCCATTGGAATGCTCGTAATGGTTTGTGCATCGCATTCAACCCACTGATTAACATCATCACAATGCCTTGAAAACCATAACTGAACGGCACCACAAGCAGGTAATGCCACAGCAGATTTTTTACCGCTTCTTCCTGCGAGAACAATGCCGCTAGAGGAATACTCAATGGCACCATCATCAAGAAGATAAACCCTTGGAACACCACCGCAAAACGCATGCTGATAAATAAGCCGGAAAAGGCGCGTTGAGGGTTTTTCGCCCCTAAGTTTTGTGCCATGAATGGCGTGAGTGCTGAGGTCAGAGACATCAAGACTAGGATCAAAATAGACTCAATACGCTGCGCCGCACCGTAAGCCGCAACTGCTGCCGTACCGTGGCTGGATAACAGCATCATCAAAATTGCGCCCGACAATGGATTCATCGCGTTCGACAGTGCGGCAGGAGTGCCGATTTTTAACGTTTGCTGCCAATCTTGTTTCAGCAAGGACCATTGGGGTTGAGCGAGCAACTTTTCGCGTTTAACTAGCACATAGAATGAGCCACATAGTGCACCTAACCAGCTAAAAGCACTGGCTATTGCCGCACCTTGGATGCCAAGCTCGGGGAATGGGCCAAGTCCGAAGATCAGTAGTGGATCGAGCATGCCGTTAATCAAGCCCGCCAACATCATGACTTTGGCGGGTGTTTTTGTATCCCCAGATGCTCGTATCGCGCTATTGCCCGCCATTGGGATCACCAACAATGGAATGGTGAGATACCACACCTGCATGTACTCTTCGATGAGTGGAATTAGGTCGTCGGCTGCGCCAAGAAAGCGGAACAGTGGTGCAATGGTGGCAAAGCCAATCGAAGAGGCGATAGCCACGAGTAACACCGCTAATAACAAACCGTGAGTGGTAAACCGAGCGGCTTGTGGGGCGTGACCTTGTCCAAGTAAGCGACCAATATTGGTCGATAGACCCATCCCTATTCCCATCGTGATGCAGTTAACCGCAAAGGTTACAGGGAAGGTATAGCTGATCGCCGCTAGCGCTTGAGTACCAAGCAACGAGATAAAAAACGTGTCCACCAAGTTAAACATCAAAATCGCGATCATGCCCATGGTCATGGGGACGGTCATTTTCCGCAGCGTTTCAGGAATAGGTGCGGTCAACAAACCATGCTTATCGGTCGCTTGGGGTTCCAGCTTGTTATTTTCCTGCATGTATGACAACTATGTGGTGAGCAAACTGCAAGGATACAAGAAAGCGAGATGCTGGGCGAGTGAGCATTTCGAACGCAAACCGTTGCTTAGTTGTTCGTTATTTTAACTAAGTCACAAAATTTTTGTGCCACCCCCTTGGGATCGCTGCTTCGACCCCTTATATAGGGATCACGTGTCTGGGGCTAAAGTCCCTAAGGACAATTATCAAATAAACATGGAAATTTTCAGGAGAGACGACCGATGAACATTCGTCCATTACATGACCGAGTTATCGTTGAACGTAAAGAAGTTGAATCTAAGTCTGCTGGTGGCATCGTTCTGACTGGTTCTGCTGCAGAAAAATCAACTCGCGGTGTTGTTCTAGCTGTGGGTAAAGGCCGCATCCTAGAAAACGGCACAGTACTGCCGCTGGACGTTAAAGTTGGTGATACTGTTATCTTCGCTGAAGGTTACGGTACAAAAACTGAAAAAATCGACGGTAAAGAAGTGCTTGTCATGTCTGAAAACGACATCATGGCGATCGTTGAATAATAGCAATCATTGAGTAATTTTTTGCTCAGATTCAATTACGAAATTACACACAAAGAATTTTAGAAAGGAAATCAAAGATGGCTGCTAAAGACGTTAAATTTGGTAATGACGCACGAGTTAAAATGCTAGAGGGTGTAAACGTTCTGGCTGACGCAGTAAAAGTAACACTGGGTCCAAAAGGACGTAATGTCGTTCTAGACAAATCTTTTGGTGCACCGACTATCACGAAAGATGGTGTATCAGTAGCGCGTGAAATTGAACTGGAAGATAAATTCCAGAACATGGGCGCACAAATGGTTAAAGAAGTTGCGTCTAAAGCAAACGACGCGGCAGGTGACGGTACAACAACAGCAACAGTACTAGCACAATCTATCGTAAACGAAGGTCTAAAAGCAGTCGCCGCGGGTATGAACCCAATGGACCTTAAGCGTGGTATCGACAAAGCAGTAGCAGCAGCAGTAGAGCAACTAAAAGAGCTTTCTGTTGAATGTAACGACACGAAAGCAATCGCACAGGTTGGTACTATCTCTGCGAACTCTGACGCAAGCGTAGGTAACATCATTGCTGAAGCAATGGAACGTGTGGGCCGTGATGGCGTTATCACTGTTGAAGAAGGTCAGGCGCTACAAGACGAGCTAGACGTAGTTGAAGGTATGCAGTTCGACCGCGGTTACCTATCTCCTTACTTCATCAACAACCAAGAGTCAGGCAGTGTTGATCTAGAAAACCCATTCATCTTGCTAGTTGATAAGAAGATCTCAAACATTCGTGAACTTCTTCCAACGCTAGAAGCTGTAGCGAAAGCGTCTCGTCCACTGCTTATCATCGCAGAAGATGTAGAAGGCGAAGCGCTAGCAACATTGGTTGTCAACAACATGCGTGGCATCGTGAAAGTTGCTGCAGTGAAAGCACCTGGCTTCGGTGACCGTCGTAAAGCAATGCTACAAGACATCGCTATCCTAACAGGCGGTACTGTGATTTCTGAAGAAATCGGTCTAGAGCTTGAAAAAGTAGCACTAGAAGATCTAGGTCAAGCGAAGCGTGTTTCTATCACGAAAGAAAACACGACTATCATCGATGGTATCGGTGAAGAAGAGATGATCTCTGGTCGCGTAGCTCAAATTCGTCAACAAATCGAAGACGCAACTTCAGACTACGACAAAGAGAAACTACAAGAGCGCGTAGCGAAACTGGCTGGCGGTGTTGCAGTAATCAAAGTTGGTGCAGCGACTGAAGTTGAAATGAAAGAGAAGAAAGACCGTGTAGAAGATGCGCTAGCCGCAACTCGTGCAGCGGTTGAAGAAGGTGTTGTTGCTGGTGGTGGTGTTGCACTTATCCGCGCGGCATCTAAGATTGCTCACCTAACGGGTGACAACGAAGAGCAAAACGTTGGTATCCGCGTTGCACTACGTGCAATGGAAGCGCCAATCCGTCAAATCACGAAGAACGCAGGTGAGGAAGACTCAGTGGTTGCGAACAACGTGAAAGCGGGTGAAGGCTCTTACGGTTACAACGCGGCAACAGGCGAATACGGCGACATGCTAGAGATGGGTATTCTAGACCCAACGAAAGTAACTCGTTCTGCGCTACAATTCGCAGCATCGGTTGCGGGTCTGATGATCACGACTGAAGCAATGGTTACTGACCTACCGCAAAAAGACGCACCAGCGATGCCTGACATGGGCGGCATGGGTGGCATGGGCGGTATGGGTGGCATGATGTAAGCCAGCTTATCTCTTTGCTCTAAGGGAATCCTTATAGCGGAAAGATAACCGACCAAACCTTTAAAAGTCGAGGCATTTGCCTCGACTTTTTTATTGTGCGTTATCCGAGAAATATAGCATTCTGATGTGGCTTCGATTGTGAGAGGCGAGTTCAAGAAATGTCAGTAGAAAAACATGAAAATAGAAGCGATAAAATTTTTTCTTTTGAGTCAGATGGTTAAATCTGACCTACCGCTAACACTTTTTGAACGTGGATAGCGCAAAATCTGAACATTACACTATGTTGTAAATTGTTGCTTCCCATCATGGAGATGAAAATGAAAAAGCTTATGACGTCATTGGCGGTTGCAGCCGCTATCGCATCACCAGTTGCTCTTGCTGACAGTACACCTGTGATGTTCTCTACTATCGACAACACAAACGCACCTTCTAACTCGTCAGTTGGTGGTGTTCGTTTAGCCGTGTTGCATGGACAGGTGAATGAGGTTAAAGGTGTCGACTTTTCACTGCTTGGTATGTCAGAAACGGATCGTACGACAGGTGTGAACTTCGGTCTGTTTTTTGGTGCAGCAAAGGTAAACCAAGAAATGAAAGGTGCGTCTTTAGGCTTAGTTAACTGGAACCAAGGTCAGACGACGGGTGTTAACTTGGGTGCTGTCAACATTACGAACAATGTAAAAGGCTTGAACTGGAGCGCGGTGAACTATTCTGAAGGCTACACCATGGCGGATGTGGGCTTAGCGAGTATCTCTAAAAAGTCTAATTTCCAGTTTGGTTTCTTCAACATGACCGATCAAATTGATGGCGTACAAATTGGTCTTTTGAACTGTGCGGATAACGGTTTCTTCAAGTGTTTCCCACTCATCAACTTCGCTAAATAATCCCTGAGCAAGTCAGAATCTTTAGATACCGAAAGCCCTCGATATTCGTCGAGGGCTTTTTAATTACTGATGGGGTGAAGCGAGTTTATCGGCGCGTTAACTATTTAATTAAGCGGGATGAGGTTTTGCGTTGTTGAATTCTTTGGTGAACCCCTCGGCGCAATGCTTTGATGTGGTTTTCTGCTTTATCCACGCCCAGTAACACCGTTAAAGCCAGTAGGGTAATGACCACCGACTGCGTTAAATAACCCAAACCGATCATCAACCCTAATCCTGCCAGTACCCAAATAACCGCTGCGGATGTTACGCCGTGGATTTTTCCATCGAGTGTCATCATCACGCCTGCGCCTAAGAAGCCGACGCCAGTAATAATCTGACCAAGCACGCGTGCTTGATCGAGTGTATTTGGCGATAACGATACTGCCATCGACATAAACAGGTAAGTGCCTGAAATAATAAGAATTGCCGTGCGAATGCCAACAGGTTTACCACGAGTTTGGCGTTCGATACCGATCATTAGCCCATTAATGGCACAGCATAGTAGGGCAGGCCAGCTGAATGGGCCAAGATCGAAAATTTGTTCGAGTGCTGTATGCATCTTGACCTCCAAAAGAGCGGAGTATGCATAGACTTACCGTGCAAAGCGAACAAAAAGGAACGGTCGTGACGACAAATTTAATTGAGCGTCAGGACCTATTCTAAATGCAAATCCAATGGCGTTTTACTTGGCCTGCCACCAATTTCTCGTGTCAGTTTTGGTACCAGGTAACCCGATACACGCGTGATGAGTCCGCGCATAATGGCTTTTGCTTCTTCGTCCGAAATAAAGTAGTGCGCCGCGCCTTGCACCTTATCAAGAACGTGGAGGTAATAAGGCAAGATACCCGCGTCAAATAAGGCTTCACTTAACGCCACTTGAGCTTCTACCGAATCATTCACGCCTTTCAGCAGAACGCCTTGGTTTAGAAGCGTAACGCCTGCTCTTTTGAGTCTGAACATCTGTTCAGCAAATTCGTCATTGATTTCGTTGGCATGGTTGATGTGAGTCACGAGGATGATTTGTAACCTTGATGCTTGCAGCAGTTGGCATAGTTCATCAGTGACGCGAGCTGGAATCACCACAGGTAAACGGCTATGAATACGCAGACGTTTGATATGAGGTATTTGAGCAATGTGCTCTAAAAGCCAATGAATTTCATCGTCTTTTGCCATTAATGGGTCACCACCTGAGAAGATGACTTCGTTCAACTCTGGTTGCTGCGCCATGTACTCTAAGCACTTTGTCCATGCCTGCTTGCCGCTTTTATTTTCTTGATAAGGGAAGTGACGACGAAAACAGTAACGGCAATTTACCGCGCAGCCACCTTTGACGATCATTAAGGCGCGGTTGCGATACTTGTGTAGCAGACCAGGGACTTCATTATCCTGCTCTTCTAACGGATCGTTGGAATAGCCCGGATGTACTTCAAATTCGTCACTTAATGGTAAAACCTGACGTAAAAGAGGGTCTTTAGGGTTGCCTTTCTCCATCCTATCGACAAAACTTTGCGGTACACGCTGTGCAAACAGCTTGCGCGCGGCAAACCCGTCTTGCCACGGTGAAGGATCTATTTCCAGTATTTCGAGCAATTTTGCAGGATCAGAGATCCCATTCGCCAACTGTTTGAGCCAGTTTTGCTCAACAGATTCGACTTTTCGGGTTATTATGTGCGGCATTGAATTTAGCTCTAAGAATGTAAGAGGAAAAAATGGCTACAGTTAGCACCAATGAATTTAAAGGCGGTCTTAAGTTAATGCTTGATAACGAGCCTTGTGTAATTCTGGAAAACGAATACGTTAAACCAGGTAAAGGCCAAGCGTTCAACCGCGTTAAAATTCGTAAACTTCTTTCTGGTAAAGTGCTAGAGAAAACATTCAAGTCTGGTGACACTTGTGAAGTGGCAGACGTAATGGATATCGACCTAGATTATCTATATTCAGACGGCGAATTCTACCACTTTATGAACAGTGAAACGTTTGAACAGATCGCAGCAGACGCAAAAGCGGTAGGTGACAACGCTAAGTGGTTGGTAGAAAATAACACTTGTATGATCACACTTTGGAACGGTAACCCAATTACTGTTACTCCACCAAACTTCGTTGAGCTAGAAGTGGTAGACACAGATCCAGGCCTGAAAGGTGATACTCAAGGTACTGGCGGTAAACCAGCTACGCTATCAACTGGCGCTGTTGTTCGTGTTCCTCTGTTCATCTCAATTGGTGAAGTGATTCGCGTTGATACTCGTACGGCTGAATACGTAGGCCGTGTCAAGTAAGCACTTTAGATTGATTGTTTGAAAGGTCGCTTCGGCGGCCTTTTTTATTGCCTGTAATTCTCTCTTGAATGTCCCTGCATAGAAAATCGATATCCTCCGCAAATTTTCGATGATTTTGTATTATTCGTAAAAATCTTATTCATTTCATGAATCTGTCGATTATTCCTTAATGTAACATTTTGATACATTAGTGCTTGTTGTTGAGTTGCATAGCAATCTGATTTTTATCGATTTAACTCAGTAACAATCCAAAAAGGAGAACAAAATGGAAAGCAGAGGCTTAGGAAGGGGTTTAAAGGTGGAAGAAAGACGTCAGTTACTACACAAAGGATTGAAAGCTGCGGTGTTTGGCGTACCGCTGTTGGCAATAGGCTTAACGATTAATAGCTCTGTGCTGATGACCGATGCAGGTTACAGCTACGTGCATCAGAACAATATCACTGGTGAGTTGGATGTGTTTACTGAACCTGGCATTCATTTTCGTATGCCATTTCTTTCCAAAATCACCAAATATGATCAAGTGATCACCGTGTCATTCGGTAATAGCAAGGGCGAAGATTTTTATCAACGTCTTGATGCGATTCAGGTTCGGTTTGCCGACACCTACATTGGTCAGATTCCCGTAACATTCCGCTTTAAGCTCAGTAATGACCCTGAAGCGGTGAAGAAGATGCACAAAGAGTTCCGTAACAACAGTAACTTGATTGATGCGCTGCTTGTAAAGAACGCACGTAACGTGACGGTGATTACCGCTACCCAATACACGGGTGAAGAGTTTTTCCAAGGTGGTTTGAACCAGTTCAAATCGAAACTTGGCGATCAGTTGCGAGAGGGGATTTATCTAACAGAGCGACGTCAGGTTGAAGTGGAAGAGTTGGATCTTGCGCCTGTTGGGGCGAATCAAGCCAATCCGAACCAATTACAGCGCACCAATCAACTGGTTTGGAAAACCGTGCCAGTTGTAGATAAAACCGGGCAACCAATTCGTCAAGACAACCCGTTACAACAATACGGCATTCAAGTGACGCAGGTGACCATTGGTGATCCACAGCCAGAAAAGCAGTTAGATCAGCTATTGGCGGATAAAAAGCGTTTAGTGGCGGATCGTATTCGCGCGATTCAGGAGCAAGAAACGTCAAAAGCACAAGCAGAGACCGAGCAGTTACGCAAAGAGATTCAACGAACACGTGAAGTGCAAGACGCTCAGCGTGGTAAAGAACTCGCTATTATTGCTCAGCAAAAAGAAGTGGAAGTTGCACGTCAGATTGCAGAGCGTGAAATCGTTGAAGTGGAAAAAACCAAACGACTTGCTGAAGTCGAGAAGGAGAAAGAGCTAGCTATCGCAGAGGCTAACTTAGCCATTCAAAAGGCGAACGCACTTTCTGCTGAGTTTGAAGCGAAAGCTATATTAGCGAAAGGTCGTGCAGAATCTGAAGTCCTAAAAGCGAAGTACTCGGCGTTAGGGGCAAACCGTGAAGTTTACTTGGCAGAGTTGAATCGAGACGTAGCGAACTCGTTGTACAACAACTTGCAAAACTTCCAAGTTCAGATGCCACAAAACTACATTGGTGGTAGCGAAGAAACGGGCTTGAAAACAAATCTAGATGTGATTACTGGCTTTGGCGCCCTGGGTCTTATGGACCAAACGAAGAAGGTCATACAGCAATAAGATCATGGGTGGTCAAAAGCTTAAAAAGCAAAAAGATCATGGGTAACCCAAAGTAATAAAAAAGCTGGCATAGAGCCAGCTTTTTCTTTTTAGTCAGTATCTTAAATCATGAAGATAAAGATAACGGCTAGTGCAGTAATGAGGCCTGCAAATGCATAGCATGCAATTTTACCTATCACACCAGTGTGGAATTTAAGGTCGTGCATGCCGTGGTGTACACGGTGCATCGCATGCCACATTGGTAGAGCTAGGGTGCCAATGATGAATAGCGCACCGATGATACTGGTTGCGAATTCGGAGACACGCTCGTAGCTCATCGCTTCTGCATCAATCACGCCTAGTGGGACCAAGATACCTAGCACCAATACCGTGATTGGCGTGATCATCGCGAACCAAGTACCGCCAGCACCAAATAGACCCCACCAGATTGGCTCATCAGAACGTTTTGGTGATGTGTTTACACTATAATTCGGTTTCATGCTCAGCTCCTTACACCACGATGAGAACGATCAGTGAGATGAACGCAACCGCGGCCCACTGAGTCAATACGATGATTTTCTTGTCCACCAGTTTGCCTTTCAAACGAATTGGCATTACTTGCGGCATCATGCTGAAGAAAGTTTGAGCGTGGAATAGGCTACCTAGTAGTGCAACGATGTTGATCGCGACTACGATTGGGTTTGCCATAAAATCCAACCAACCTTGCCATGCTTCAGGGCCTTTCACCAAGCAACCTAAACCGAAAGTTAGGAACAGAGTGAATAGGATCAAAGGCAGCACAGTCGCTTCACGTAGCATGTAGAAGCGGTAGAAAGGATGGTTCTTCCACCAAGTGCGTTTTACTTCACGAACGTAAGGTTTACGATTGCTCATCCTTATGCCTCCACTTTCTTTGGTGAACCATCAGGTTTCAACATAGCAATCACGAAGTCCATAGAAGACTCCACTTTGCCTTGGTTTACTGCCGCTGCTGGGTCAACGTTCTTCGGACAAACTTCAGAACAGTAACCAACAAACGTACAGCCCCAAGCACCGTTTTCACCGTTGATAAGCTTCATGCGCTCATCTTTACCGTTGTCACGGCTGTCTAGGTTGTAGCGGTGTGCTAGCGTTAGTGCCGCAGGACCGATGAACTCAGGGTTTAGACCAAACTGAGGACACGCCGCGTAGCATAGACCGCAGTTGATACAACCAGCGAACTGCTTGTATTTCGCCATTTGCTCTGGCGTTTGCAAGTTCGTACCGTCTTCTGGTTTACGGTCGTTACCAATGATGTACGGTTTGATTGCTTCAAGACGTTCGATAAACGGCGTCATATCAACAATCAAGTCTTTCTCGATTGGGAAGTTCGCTAGAGGCTCGATAGTCACACCGTCTGGGTAATCACGTAGGAAGCTCTTACAAGCAAGCTTCGGTACGTTGTTCACCATGATGCCGCAAGAACCACAGATCGCCATACGGCAAGACCAACGGTAAGACAGATCTTTGTCTAGGTGATCTTTAATGTAGCCCAGTGCGTCAAGCACAGACATGGTTTCATCGAATGGCACTTCGAATGTTTGCTTGTATGGTTCTGCATCTTTTTCTGGGTCATAACGCAGAATGTCTACTTTTTGAATGCGATTTGCTGACATTATGCTTGCTCCTCTGCGTTCTTCTCTTCAGCTGCGGCTTTTTCTGCTGCTTCACCGTATAGACGAGCTTTTGGTTGTGACTTAGTGATAGTCACATTGCTGTAATCGATACTTGGCGCTGAATCTGGTTTGTAGAAAGCAAGTGAGTGTTTTAGGAAGTTCACGTCATCACGCTCTGTACAACCGTCGTCCAGACGTTGGTGCGCGCCGCGAGATTCTTTACGTAGAATCGCAGAGTGAACCATCGCTTCTGCGACTTCTAGGCCGTAACCCACTTCAATTGCGTACAGAAGATCAGTGTTAAACACTTTGCCTTTGTCTTTAATGCTGATGCGTTTGTAGCGTTCTTTTAGTTCGGTGATCTTGTTAATGGTTTCTTGCATCAAATCTTCTTGACGGTAGATACCACAACCCGCTTCCATGGTATGACCCATTTCAGTACGGATGTTTGCCCAGTTCTCATCACCTTCTTGGTTCATCAGTTTGGCGATGCGCTCTTCAACTGCTTTCACTTGAGCATCGATTGCAGACTCGTTCCAACCTTTGAATTCTTCAGCGCGTTTCACTGCGTTTTCACCCGCTACGCGACCAAATACCACAAACTCAGCCAATGAGTTAGAACCTAGACGGTTTGCACCGTGAAGACCAACAGACGCACATTCACCAACCGCGAATAGACCTTTAATGCGAGTTTCACAGCCGCCGTTTGTCTCGATACCACCCATGGTATAGTGAACCGTTGGACGAATTGGAATTGGCTCTTTTGCAGGGTCTACGTTCACGTAAGCTTTTGCTAGCTCACAGATGAATGGTAGACGCTCTTGTAGGTACTCTTCACCTAGGTGGCGAAGGTCTAGGTGCACCACGTCACCCAGTGGGTGTTTGATGGTGTTGCCTTTCTGTTGTTCGTGCCAGAAAGCTTGAGAAACTTTGTCACGAGGACCCAGTTCCATGTATTTGTTCTTCGGTTGGCCAACTGGAGTTTCAGGGCCCATGCCGTAATCTTGTAAGTAACGGTAGCCGTTCTTGTTAACGATGATACCGCCTTCACCACGACAACCTTCCGTCATCAGGATACCTGTGCCAGGAAGACCGGTTGGGTGGTATTGAACGAATTCCATATCACGTAGAGGAACGCCGTGACGGTAAGCCATTGCCATGCCATCGCCCGTTACGATACCGCCGTTGGTGTTACAGTGGTAAACACGGCCCGCGCCACCTGTTGCTAGAACAACAGATTTTGCTTTGATAGTAACAAGCTCGCCTTCAGACATGTGAATAGCAATCAGACCTTGAACTTCGCCTTCATCAACAAGCAGATCCACCACAAAGTACTCATCAAAGCGTTTGATGTTGCTGTACTTCATGGATGTCTGGAATAGCGTATGAAGCATGTGGAAGCCAGTTTTATCTGCAGCGAACCAAGTACGTTCAACCTTCATACCACCAAAGCGGCGTACGTTGACTTCACCGTTCTCTTTACGACTCCATGGGCAACCCCATTGCTCCATTTGGATCATTTCGCGAGTCGCGTTCTCTACAAAGTATTCAACAACGTCCTGTTCACATAGCCAGTCACCACCGCCAACAGTGTCGTTGAAGTGGTTGTCTAAGCTATCTTCATCCTTGATAACTGCTGCTGAGCCACCCTCTGCAGCGACCGTGTGGGAGCGCATTGGATAAACTTTAGAAATCAGAGCGACTTCTAAGTCTGGGTTTGCTTCAGCCGCTGCAATAGCAGTACGAAGACCAGCGCCGCCTGCGCCGATGACTGCGATATCTGTGGTGATAATTTGCACAGTTATCCTCCAGTGTGTGATTGCGGAAATCCGCTTGTTATTGTCATTACGAGGCACTCTTTAAAAAGAACTCCCCAAAAGTAGTAGGGTTAGTGTAGATGAGCCACATGGCAGAAAAATTGATGTAATTGGGTTTTTGCTTCGGTAATGCACTTAAGGGCATAGAATTTATAGGTTATGTGACTGCTATCACGGCATCGAGGTTTTGGCCCTCAAGCATTAACATTAGGGATGTTAAACCTGTGTTGCGTGACATTAACCGCATGGATAATAGGATTTTAACTGAGTGTTTTTTGTGCTGCGGCACGAGTAATACTTGCCTCAAATAGGCGAGCACGTTAGTAAAAAGAAGAAGGGATATTCCTCTCTTCTTGAAGAGTAAAAAGCATGTAGAATGAGACTTTCCTCGCTGAATTAAAGTTTGAGAGACTTGTTATGCAAACCAACTGGCAACCTACTGCTTCCATTGACCAACTTCGTCAACGTGCGACGTTAATCGCGTCGATTCGCCAATTCTTCGCTGAGCGACAGGTGATGGAAGTCGACACGCCAGCCATGAGTCACGCAACCGTGACCGACATTCATTTGCATACTTTCCAAACCGAGTTTGTTGGCCCGGGTTACGCCGATGGTAGCAAGCTGTTCTTTATGACCAGCCCTGAATTCCACATGAAGCGCCTGCTGGCGGCTGGCAGCGGTTGTATTTATCAAATCAACAAAGCATTTCGTAACGAAGAAAATGGTCGTTACCACAATCCAGAATTCACGATGTTGGAGTGGTATCGCGTTGGCTTTGACCATCATAAATTGATGGATGAAATGGATGATCTGTTGCAACTGGTATTGAAGTGTGGCGCAGCGCAGCGCATGACTTATCAACAAGCCTTCATTGATGTGTTGGGTGTGTGCCCACTAGAAGGCTCGATGACGGAGCTGAAAGCGGCGGCAAGCAAGCTGGGTTTGATTGACATTGCAGAGCCTGAAGAAGATCGCGATACGTTACTGCAATTGCTATTTAGCGTGGGAGTCGAACACAAAATTGGTCAGGATGTGCCTGCTTTTGTGTACGACTTCCCGGCATCACAGGCGGCGCTTGCGAAAATCAATCCTCAAGACCACCGTGTTGCGGATCGCTTTGAGGTGTATTTTAAGGGAATTGAGCTGGCAAATGGGTTCCATGAGCTCGATAACCCGAAAGAGCAACTGGCGCGTTTTGAGAAAGATAACGCGAAGCGTCTCGACATGGGTTTAAAACCGCAGCCAATCGACTATCATTTGATCTCCGCATTGGAGGCAGGGTTGCCAGATTGTGCGGGTGTTGCGTTAGGCATCGATCGTTTGATCATGCTAGCGCTCGGCTGTGACCACATTGATCAAGTGACGGCTTTTCCATTCCCAATCGCATAAGGATATTCAATGAACTTGGCTGCTGCACGTTTGGTCATTCTCAGCTACGCAATACTGATCGCTTACTTATCGTTGAGCTCGGGCGAGTTGCAAGACTGGGGCAACATTGCGTATCTTGATAAAATGCAGCACGCCATGGCGTACAGCGGATTTGCGTTTTTAGGTTGCTTTTGCGTGTGGCGTTGGCGTCAGCGTTGGGCGGTGGCGATTAGTATCTTATTATTTAGTGCTGCCATCGAATGGCTACAAGGGTATGTCGGAAGACAAACCTCTTGGTTAGACCTTGTCGCCAACTCAACGGGTATTCTAACTGGTCTGTTATGTTACCGTATTTGGAGCCTCTATCGACCTAGGTTGGTGAAGTCGCTATACTCGATTCGTTAATGAAGAGGGAACACGATAACAATGAAAACGCGCGACAAAATCGTCTACGCGGCACTGGAGTTGTTCAACCAACATGGTGAACGCAACATCACCACCAATCACATTGCCGATCACATCGAAATTAGCCCAGGTAATCTGTATTATCACTTCCGTAATAAGCAAGAAATCGTTCGTGAGATCTTTGCGCTTTATTCAGCAGAACTTTTAGAAAGATTTACCCCTATTCAAGGCTCACAGGAAAGCCTGACTATGCTGAAGAGCTACCTAGATTCCATCTTTACGCTAATGTGGAAATACCGCTTTTTCTACGCGAATCTACCTGAGATCTTGTCACGAGATGAGCAGTTACATGAGCAGTACATCGATGTGCAAGAAAAGCTGCAAGCGAACCTCATTGCGATCATGCAAGAGTTTGTATCGCTGAAGCTGCTTAATGTTGATCAACAGCAGTTGAAGTCACTGGTGTGTACGTTGCATTTGATTGCGTGTAGCTGGTTGGCGTATCAATCTGCAATGGCTTCGAAAACCAGCATCACTGAGCAAATGGTGAAGCAAGGGATGTTGCAGATGCTTAATGTCGTTAAGCCATTAGCAACTGAGCAGGGGTTAGAGCAGCTACTGTTACTGGAAGATGCAGTCAGCAATCTACACAGTTAAACGTCAAACTGCTTAATATTTCGAGAGTCACTCTCATTTTCGAGTCGTGGCTCGAGTTGACTTGTCAAATATGCCACGCACAATAGTCCTCATACCGTTCAGCCCTCTCTGGGATATGACTCTCGATAAAGGAACTATCGCTCCATGAATTACGACATTTTTAATGGCGATGCTGATGGCATCATTGCGCTTCTACAATTACGCTTGGCTGATCCTATCGAGGCTCAGTTAATTACTGGTGTAAAGCGCGACATCAAGCTGGTGGAAAAAGTAGACGTGCAAGCGGGTGATGAGCTAACGGTGTTAGACATTTCGATGGAAAAGAACATGGTAGGCCTAGAGCAAGCATTGGCTCAAGGCGCGCACGTGTTTTACGCCGATCACCATAAGGCGGGTGATATTCCTCAGCATGGCAACTTGGATGCGCACATCGATCTCGATGCCAACATGTGTACGGCTTTAATTGTCGATCAATTGCTAAATGGACGTTTTCACACATGGGCGATTACGGCGGCTTATGGCGATAATATGATCGCGAAAGCAGATGAATTGGCTGATAAGGCAGGCTTGTCACACGATCAGAAAGCGCAGCTTAAAGAGCTGGGCACTTTGATTAATTACAACGGTTACGGTTCGAAAGTGGATGACTTACATTTCCATCCAGCGGATTTGTACCAAGCTTTGCTGAAGTACGCGTCGCCATTTGACGCTATTGAAGATAAAACCTCACCTTACTACCAACTGCAGTCTGCTTACCAACAAGATATGGATGCCGCTCTGGCAGTGCCTGCCACGCATGAGAGCGGTAAGCTGAAGCTGTTCGAACTACCAAACACGGCCGCATCACGTCGAATCAGTGGTGTTTATGGCAATTGGCTGGCAAATCAAAACCCAGATTCTGCTCATGCAGTACTCACCGAAAATGCAGATGGCACTTACACGGTCTCTCTACGCGCCCCGTTGAACAACAAACAAGGCGCCGTTGCCGTGTGTGGGCAGTTTCCAACTGGTGGCGGCCGAGAAGCGGCGGCAGGCATCAACGCCTTAAGCAAAGATGATGTAAGTGCTTTTATTGATGCGGTAGAAACGTACTACGTATAGCATTTGCCAAAATATGAATACAAAAAAGGAGCCGAGTGGCTCCTTTTTTATTATAAGTCGATGAGTCAGATAATCAGCGCTTCAACCAAGATTTCGGGTTTTGCGCTTCACTGTTGCGGCGAATTTCGAAGTAGAGTGATGCGCGATCTTGCCCGCCAGTATCACCCGCAAGAGCGATCACTTCGCCAGCGGTCACGCGATCGCCTTCTTTTTTCGTCAACGCTTGGTTGTAGCCGTAGAGCGTCATGTCACCTTTGCCGTGGTCAAGCAATACCACTAAGCCATACCCGCGTAAATACTCCGCAAATACGACAGTGCCCGGGTAAACGGCTTTCACTTGTTGACCGTAATTGGCCGCAAGCACCATGCCTTTCCAGTTTACTTGCCCGGTTTGGCGAGTACCGAAGTTGTGTAATACACGACCTTTGAGTGGCCATGGCAGTTTACCGCGCTGTTTGCCCAGTCCGTCCATTGGCACGGCATTACGCTTAGCCGCTTTGGCTATCTCAGCTTTTAGCCGTGTTTCGTTGCGCTGCAGTTCAGCAAGGTAGCGTTTATCGTTCTTGATACTGCTCTGAATTTTATTCAGGGTTTGCTTACGTTTGGATTGTGTACTTGCCAGCGCCGTACGTTTCTCAGATTGCTGTTTGAGTAACGTCTCGATTTGCTCTTTTTCTAGCTCAAGCTGGTTTTTGTTGTGTGCCAATTCTTGAGTGGTTTTGGTGATTGCATCAATCACTTCCGCACGCGCTTTGGCTAAGTGCTGGAAGTATTGACTCATGCGGTCTTCTTCCACACCTTGATTCAACAAGTGACCATTGGCTTTTGCTCGTTCGGTCACGTAATATGTTTGCAGCAACTGTTTGAGCTCTTCCTCTTGCTCTTGGCGCTGTGCTTCTTGCAAGGCAATTTTCTCTTCTAGCTTGTCTATGTTTTTGTCTGCTTGTGCGAGCTCAGATTTGGTTTGTCTTATTTCGCGCTCAAGTTTAGAAATGCCAAGTTCTTGCTCTTTGAGCGATTTTTGTAGCTCATTGAGTTGCTTTTCTTGGGAAGAGAGAGATTTGCGTTGACGGCTTATCTCACTTGATACGCCTTTGAGCTCTTGTTGACTAGCGGCAGAAGATGCAAGGGGATATGTGGCAGATAAAGCACAAGTTAATAAAATAGCCGAGCGTAGAACAGGGTGATTTTGTTTTCGCACTTGAGATTTACCTACCACGTTGTTGTCAAAAGGTTTGTTGACGATTAAATACCATCTCCATGGATAAAGCTTTGTGATTTACCATTAAAGCCTTGATCCATATCGAGAGAAGGTTTGTCCGTTTTTGGACGACCGACGATTTTCGCAGGAACCCCCGCCACAGTTGTGTGTGGTGGCACTGCTTGCAATACCACAGAGCAAGAGCCGATTTTCGCGCCTTCGCCCACTTCGATATTGCCAAGAATTTTTGCACCTGCACCAATCATCACACCTTCACGGATTTTCGGGTGACGATCGCCGCACTCTTTACCCGTACCGCCTAAGGTAACGTCTTGTAGAATTGAGACGTCATTATCGATAACTGCAGTTTCACCGATGACGATTCCCGTTGCGTGGTCGAGCATGATGCCGCTACCAATGCGTGCTGCCGGGTGAATGTCTACCTGACACGCAACCGAAATTTGGTTTTGCAGGTAGGTGGCCAGTGCATGGCGCCCTTGTTTCCATAGCCAGTTTGCCACGCGGTAGCCTTGCAGAGCGTGGTAGCCCTTTAAGTACAGCAGCGGCATAGAGTACATCGAAACTGCAGGGTCGCGATTAACCGTGGCACAAATGTCACAAGCGGCACAATCGGTAATGGTTGGGTCGGCAGAGAACGCTTCTTCTACCACTTCACGTACTGCCATTGCTGGCATCGATGCCGTGTTTAACTTGTTTGCCAAAATGTAGCTGAGCGCGGCACAGAAACTTTCATGCTTGATGATGGTGGCATGGTAAAAGCTGGCCAGCATTGGCTCTTGCTCTGACATTTCGCGGGCTTCTGAGACAATTCTGTTCCAGACTTTTTGTTTTTCGCAGTGTTTCATTCTCAATATCCTGAGTGGTTCTTCCGTGACCCGACAACTTCTATTCTTCTCAGATGAGGTGCGAAGGGGCGTAGAGTGCTACTTTCCTTCGGCTTTTTTGTCACGAGCAAGTAAATCTTGCGCTGCCAGGCGTGCATCCTTCCCTTGATACAATACTTGATAAATTTGATCAACAATTGGCATCTCAACACCCATGCGTTGAGAGAGCATCCATACTTCTTTCGTGTTGCGGTAGCCTTCTACGACTTGGCCAATTTCTTCTTGTGCCGTGTCGACGTCTTTACCTTGACCTAGCGCTAAACCAAAGCGGCGGTTACGTGATTGGTTGTCGGTACACGTTAGGACAAGGTCGCCCAAACCAGCCATACCCATGAAGGTTTCTGGTTTTGCACCAAGCGCAGCACCAAGACGGCTCATTTCGGCCAAACCACGAGTAATCAATGCAGTACGCGCGTTGGCTCCAAAACCGATGCCGTCAGACATACCCGCACCAATTGCGATAACGTTTTTCACCGCACCGCCCAATTGCATGCCGATAAAGTCACTATTGGCGTACACGCGGAAGGTTTTGCTGCAGTGGATTTTTTCTTGTAGGTCAGCGACAAATTCAGCATCTGGAGAAGCAACTGAAATTGCAGTAGGCATGCCCATCGCGAGCTCTTTGGCGAACGTTGGGCCAGACAATACAGCCAGTGAGTAGTTTTCACCGATAATGTCATAAGCGACGTCTTTCAGCAGACGACCCGTTTCTGGCTCAAGACCTTTGGTTGCCCAGCAGATACGAGAGTCTTCACGTAAGAAAGGCTTACAGCTGTTCAGTACGATGCCAAAAACATGGCTTGGAACCACAACCAATAAATCTCGGCTTGCTTGTACGGCTTTTTCTAAATCCGATTCAATGATCAAGCTTTCAGGGAAATCAACACCAGGTAAGAAAGCGTGGTTCGCGCGATCCGCTTCTAAACGTGCCATGTGCTCAGGCTCGTGTCCCCAAAGGACTACGTTCGCGCCGTTACGAGCGAGTGAGATCGCCAGAGAGGTACCGTATGAACCTGCGCCAATCACCGTCATTGCGATGTCTTTACCGTAAGCATTGTTTGTATTTGCTTGTGTCATGCTACCGCCTAATTGTCTTTCTACTAGTAGAATCTAGTTCCTAATCGTCAAATTTTACGCCTTCTGGCGATTAGGAACTAGGAACTTTTGTCAGAAATAAAAAATGCACATTGCATCGGATGGTAGACGCTCTGTGCATTTTATTAGAGTCGGTGACGTCAGCACTCAGGCTATTCGTCACTTACAAAACGTGAATTACGCTTCAGCTTCGCCTTGTTGAGCTTGCTGTTGTAGGTAGTTCATGAATAGCGCGTCGAAGTTAACTGGCGCTAGGTTCAGTTGAGGGAACGTACCTTTAACCACTAGGCTTGAGATAGTTTCACGAGCGTATGGGAATAGGATGTTCGGGCAGAATGCGCCTAGGCAATGTGCAAGTTGGCCTGCTTCCATTTGCTCAGCAGTGAAGATACCACCTTGTTGAACTTCACATAGGAACGCTGTTTCTTCTTCGTTCTTCACAGTTACAGTTAGACGTAGAACCACTTCGTAAACGCCTTCACCAAGCTCACGGCTTTGAGTGTCTAGGTCTAGTTTAACGTCTGGGTTCCATTCTTTTTGGAAGATTACTGGAGAGTTTGGCGCTTCGAAAGAAACGTCTTTTAGGAAGATGCGTTGAATTGCGAAGTTTTGTTGTGCTTCTTGAGGTGCTGCTTCAGCCATTTTTTAATCCTTAAATAAATATTTGTAGAGCCTAGAAACGTCTAAACTCAGAAAACTGGTATGTCCCGAGACTAACTGAGCCAATCTACCTTGACTAGATGAAGCGTGTATTACGTGCAAAGCGTCACAACTTAATGCTTCAACTGCTTTCAATTTGCTCAGTTTATTATCCACGAAGCTTGGCAAAAACACGCTGGAATGCGTACCTTATCTTTTGCCTCTGCCCCGTTATCGAAGCTGCCGGGTATTACTTTTTACCACGAACTAAAGGCAGGTTCGCTTCGTTCCATGCAATCAAGCCGTTCTTCAGTAGGCTTACTTTTTCAAAGCCTGCTTTTACTAACAGGTTCGCGCTTTCTTGAGCGTTTTGCCCTGTCTTGCATACCACAATGATTGGGTCTGATTTGTGGTTTTCAAGGCTACCAAAGTTACCCGCTTTGATATCTGACGGTAAAATGTGAAGTGAGTCGGTGATATGACCTTTTTTGAACTCGTCCTTTGTGCGGATATCCACTACAACGCCGTTTTCACGGTTCATAAGATGAGTCAGTTGGTTTACGTTGATTTCTTTGTATGCGGCCGTCGCTGACTTCACGATGTTCATGATAAAGGCGACAAGAAGACCTACCCAAACCAAAGATAGAATCATGTTCTGTTGGAAAAATTCAATGTACTCTTGCATGTCTTGAGCTCTTACGCTGTTGGCGGAAAAATAAAGCAGGAGTATAGCGGGGTTAAGCCTCTTAGGCGAGAGGGTTAAAATTTTCTAACGAATAATTGAGATCTCTATAAACCCTTTATGTTATTGCCATCCGTGCATTGGACTATGGTAGCTTGATTGTTTTTGCCTATTGGATTTATCGACTTAAGTGACTTTTGTTTTACCGAAAAAAGCGAACAATAGGTACTAACCAATCTTGTTCGATAATGCTTTAAATAAGCGCTGTTTCAGGTGCAAAAACAAGAATCAGAAGCGTAAGAAAACCGAACCTAGACTGGGGTGTACAAAGCGTATTAGGAATGACTATGCTTGTGGAACACGTTTGTCGGCACTGACTCGTTGTTCGCTTAACTTGTAAGATAGCAACAATAAATCGCAAACATTATTTGATCTTAACCTACAGTTTTGGTTAAAAAGTGTAGTAAAATTACGCTAGTTTTGTTTCAAGGTTAGATAGGGCAGCGAGGCCCTACGCCAAAAGTTACTTAAATTTGATGAGGTCATCACTATGTCAGCTAAGAAGCCACTGGCTCTAGTTATCCTTGACGGTTACGGTTACCGTGAAGACACAGCAAGTAACGCAATTGCGAATGCGAAAACACCAGTAATGGATGCTCTGATTGCGAATAACCCACACACTCTAATCTCTGCTTCAGGCATGGATGTTGGCCTTCCTGATGGTCAAATGGGTAACTCAGAAGTTGGTCACACTAACATTGGCGCAGGTCGCGTTGTATACCAAGATCTAACTCGTATCACTAAATCGATCGCTGACGGTGAGTTCGCTGAAACGCCAGCGCTTGTTGAAGCAGTTGATGCTGCTGTTAAAGCAGAGAAAGCGGTACACATCATGGGTCTGATGTCTCCAGGTGGCGTACACTCTCATGAAGACCATATCTACGCAGCGGTTGAAATGGCAGCGGCTCGTGGCGCTGAGAAAATCTACCTACACTGTTTCCTAGACGGTCGTGACACGCCACCACGTAGTGCTGAAAACTCGCTACAACGTTTCCAAGATCTATTCGCGAAACTAGGTAAAGGTCGTGTTGCTTCTCTAGTAGGTCGCTACTACGCTATGGACCGTGACAACAACTGGGATCGCGTTCAAGTGGCTTACGATCTTCTGACTCAAGCGAAAGCTGAGTTTACAGCAGAAACCGCCGTTGCTGGTCTAGAAGCCGCTTACGCTCGTGAAGAGAACGATGAGTTCGTGAAAGCGACAGCAATTAAAGCGGAAGGCGAAGAAGACGCAATCATGCAAGACGGTGATGCGGTTATCTTCATGAACTACCGTGCTGACCGTGCTCGTCAAATCACTCGCGCATTCGTGCCTGACTTTGATGGTTTTGAGCGTGCGGTATTCCCGGCAGTTAACTTCGTTATGTTGACTCAATACGCGGCAGATATCCCTCTAGCAATCGCATTCCCACCAGCGTCTCTAGAAAACACGTACGGTGAGTGGCTGTCTAAGCAAGGTCAAACTCAGCTACGTATCTCTGAAACAGAGAAATACGCACACGTGACTTTCTTCTTCAACGGCGGTGTTGAAAACGAATTTGAAGGCGAAGAGCGCCAGCTTGTTGCTTCTCCAAAAGTAGCCACTTACGACCTTCAGCCAGAAATGAGCTCCCCTGAGCTTACAGAGAAACTGGTTGCGGCGATCAAGTCTGGTAAGTTCGACACTATCATCTGTAACTACCCGAACGCAGATATGGTTGGTCACACTGGCGTTTACGAAGCAGCTGAGAAAGCAATCGAAGCGCTAGATGAAAGTGTTGGCAAAGTAGTTGAAGCAATCAAAGAAGTTGGCGGTCAGCTGCTGATCACTGCGGACCATGGTAACGCAGAAATGATGGTTGACCCAGAAACGGGTGGTACTCACACAGCGCACACTAACCTACCGGTTCCTCTTATTTACGTAGGTGATAAAGCGGTTGAGTTCAAAGAAGGCGGCAAACTTTCTGACCTTGCACCAACCATGCTTTCTCTAGCGGGTCTAGAAATCCCAGCAGAAATGACGGGTGAAGTGCTAGTTAAATAATTAACTGACAACTCAGAATGACAAAAGCCCGAGTTTAAACTCGGGCTTTTTTGTATCTGGCAACAAGGGCTGGTCTGTAAGGTTATTGAACCAAAATGCCAGCACCAATCACAGCTAGGGCTGCGCCCAACCATGCAAATCGGTTTGGTCGGCGTTTAGTGTAAATCCAGAGCAGCGGTAGCAACATAATTGGCGTGGTTGAAGATAGCAGTGCAACCATACCTACATTTCCTTCTTGCAGTGCGTATAAGATCAGCGTCATGCCGACGGCCATCGCCAAGAAACCGTTAAGCGCAGTAATACCAAATACTCGCCAAGTAATGTGTTGTGTCGAGCGAGCGACTTTGACCCCCAGAACTAACAACATGCTGTGGGCGAAAAATGCACTGATCATTCGAATAGCAGAAGCCGCAACGGGGTCAATGCTGGTTTGCATTACTGGCTTGGCGATGATGCCGCCCAATGCTTGGCACATTGCAGCGGTTAAGCCAAGTCCAATACCCACCCAGATGTTACCTTTAATGTCTTCCAAGACGTTATTCACTTGGCCTCTTCGACCAAAGAATATCGCCATCACCACGCCGCTAAATACCAATGATGCGCCCAGTAGTTCTATTGTGGTCATGACTTCACTAAATAAGAAGTAGCCCAAAATAGCAGAGAATACCGCATGGCAGGAAAACAGTAGTCCGGCTTGTCTTGGTCCCATACGATTCAAGCACGCAAACAGAGCGGTATCACCGATGAAAATTCCAATCAGACCCGACGCCATCATTGGCGTTACATGTTCCCAAGAAACCGTTAACCAGCCGCCAGTTATCCAGGCCATTGTTGATAAGATTACGGCCGTACAGCCCATGCGCCAGCGGCTGTAAGAAAAAGCGCCTAGGTGTTGTGCAGGAATGACAGAGATAAGGCTAGAAACTGCCCACAGAAAAGCGGCACATAAAGCAAGCCATTCGTAACCCATGATGTGTCGACGTCCTTGTAGAGTAGAGGAGTCTTAATATGCACGAAATTTAATGGATGTAAAAGCTGCTCTGTGAGGGCAATAGCTGGCGAACAGCTCCATGACAACAAGCTCTGTCACGGAGCTTATCGATTAAAACAGCACCAGAACTGCGCCATACACGATAAATAGACCAATCAAACCAAGAATCAGCCCCACTTTCGCCATGTCTTTGCTCTCGATTAGGCCTGTTGAATAAGCCAAAGAGTTTGGTGGCGTGGAAACCGGTAAGATCATGCCAAGTGATGCGGAGAATGCGACGACAACCAGTAAACCTTGTAGGCCACCAACCGCAATAAGGCTTGGCATGGATGTACCAATAGCGGCAGCAATAGGCATTAATAAGTTTGCCGTTGCGGTATTAGACATAAAGTTCGCCATTAACCAACATACGACCGATAGGGCAAAGACAACGGCAAATGGTGATAGTAAGCTGTAATCAATGGCGTGTGCTAATGCTTCGGCTAAGCCTGTTTTGTCTAAGGCAATACCAATTGCGATACCACCGGCAACCAGCCATAAAACATCCCAGTTAATCAGCTTGAGTTCTTCTTTGCCCATAATGCCCGTTAAGGTGAAGACCGCAAGCGGGATAATCGCAACAACATACGTGTTCATGCCGTGCACTTTTGTCGTCATCCAAAGCACAATGGTTAGTGCAAAAGTGATGTAGACGACGATCGCGCGCCAGCTCTTTTTGAACGTACCATCCAGCTTTAGTTTCAATTCTGGTTCGCTGGACGGAAACAGCTTCTGCAAACAAAAACCAAGCAACAGTGAGTTGTATCAGCACAAATGGTAGGCCCATTGTCATCCAAGATAAGAAGTCTATGGCGTTTTCTCCGGTGAGGTATTGGAGCGCTATTGCGTTAGGTGGCGTACCTATCGGAGTTGCAATGCCGCCAGTATTCGCGGCAATTGGAATGCACAGCACCAGCGCTTTAATCCCTAAATCCCCTTTAGGTGCAGAAGCGACGATTGGACCGAGCAGCGCCAACATCATGACCGTCGTGGCAGTGTTGGACATGAACATTGAAAAAACGGCGGTAATGAGCATCAAACCCAGCATGATGAACTTAGGTTGTGTGCCGAATGGTTTTAGTAGCACTCGGGCGAGATTGTTGTCGAGTTCGTATTTGGAAGCCGCGATGGCGAGGGCAAACCCACCCATAAAAAGAATAATGATCGGTGAAGAGAAGGCAGAGAAAATATCTGTGTAAGCAATTAACTCTCCCAAATCATGCCCCGCTGGTGGATTGCGAAATAGATGCAAACCTTTATCCGATATCATGATCAGTTCAAGGGCGATAATAAGAATGGACGTAGCAAAAACGGGGACCGGCTCAAGAACCCAAAGTAGGGCAGCAAGAAGAAAAATAGCCAACAGGCGATGCTGAATTAAAGTGAGGTCATCAATAGGAATAGCATCAATCGGCATCATCAAAACACCGAGCGGAATTAAAAAGCACACCAGCAATTTCGCCAGCGTGTTTACACTCATCTTTGGCATTGGCTGCCCCTCTAAATATTCATCCTAAGCGCAGGATAATTGATTGTGGAATGAAGGTCTTAGAGGCAGGTATGAGTTTGAGAAATAGAGGCTAAATTTTGAACGGAATTTTGCTTTTTATCAATAAAAAGAGCCCTTGAGAAAGGGCTCTTTTAACGGGGTTTTGCTTATTTTTTCAAGGCGTAAGGTGTGCCCATTACGGTTGGCTTACCGTTTTCCATACTTGCGTCAAACTCAATCGCGTCTTTGGCAAACAGGTTAATAACAGTAGAACCCAGTTTGAAGCGGCCCATCTCTTCGCCTTTTTTCAAGATCACGGCCTTGTCACCCTCAGCTGGGTAATCCCATTTGTAGACAGTATTGCCACGAGGCGGAGTGATCGTGCCAGCCCACACTTGCTCAATGCTACCTACGATGGTTGCGCCAACAAGCACTTGTGCCATTGGACCAAACTCAGTGTCAAAGATACACACCACACGCTCGTTACGTGCGAATAGATTTGGAACGTTTTCTGCCGTAAGTGGGTTTACCGAGAACAGGTCACCAGGCACGTAAATCATTTGGCGCAGTGTGCCGTCACACGGCATGTGTACACGATGGTAATCGCGCGGAGACAGGTACAGCGTGGCAAAAGATCCATCTTTAAATTCGTTTGCTAAATTCGCGTCACCGCCTAGCAGTTCTTGCGCTGAGAAGTGATGACCTTTTGCTTGGATAAGTTGACCATCTTCAATAGGGCCAAATTGGCTAACACAAGCGTCGGCTGGGTGAGTGATGACGTTTTCGCCTTCAGAAATTGGGCGTGCGCCCTCTTTTAGCTCACGAACGAAAAACTCGTTGAACGTTTTAAAATGCTTAGGATCTGAGTGCTTCGCCTCATCCATGTTCACATTGTATTGTTTGATAAACCAACGAATAACTGCTGTTGTTAGACCGCCAGCTTTTGCTGAAGCCAGTTTACCCATTAGGCGAGTGAGGCCGTGTTGTGGGATCCAGTACTGCAGTCCAACTTTAAACTTGTCCATCTTTAATTCCGATACTTCTGTTAGATTCGCGCTTTAGGGCGCGTGATGTTACTGAAATTTAATTTGCTTGTCAGTATTAGGTGAAGACTTTTTACACAGTTACAGTCTTAACTTAATTACAGATCGGCTTTCTTATTGCGTGAATACTGACGGTTTGCTTTGTTTTCAACCATGCTTTCCAAAATGCGATGGTAGTTTTCAAAGCGAGTTTCGTTGATTTCCCCTTTCTCAACAGCTTCACGTAGAAGGCAGCCAGGGTCGTCATTGTGCTTACAATCTCTGAACTTACAACCGCCTAAGTATGGTCGGAATTCAACGAATGCTTTCGTTACTTCTTCTGCTTCCAAATGCCAAAGCCCAAATTCACGCACTCCAGGCGAGTCGATCAAGTCGCCACCCGTCGGAATATGATACAAGCGCGCTGCTGTCGTGGTGTGTTGGCCTAAACCTGAGTTCTCGGAAACTTCGCCTTCTTCCACTTCGCTCTCTAGTTCCGGCATTAACGCGTTGACTAAGCTAGATTTCCCTACGCCTGATTGACCAACAAAGATATTAATTCGGTCACGCAGCAGGGTTTCTAGTTCAGCAATGCCTTCTCCAGACTTCTTGCTGACCAGAAGCACTTTATAGCCAATGCGTTCATATTCTTTGAGCCATTCTTCATACATTGCACGATCATCGGCTTCTAGAAGATCGACTTTGTTTAAGACCAGCAATGGTGCGATATTCAGTGTTTCTGATGCTACGAGGTAACGGTCAATAATATTCAGTGATAGCTCGGGCAGTACCGAGGAGACAATGACCATTTGATCAATATTGGCAGCTACGGGCTTTAGGCCATCGTAGTAATCTGGACGAGTGAGCACTGAAGAACGAGGTTCTACCGCTTCAACAACGCCAGAAATGCCAGCCATAGACTCCAAGCCTTCGCGCCATAAAACTCGATCGCCAGATACTAAAGATTCGATACCACGGCGAAGGTTACAGCGTTGAATTTCGCCTGTTTCAAGGTCTTCAATATCCGCGTGCTGGCCAAAACGAGTGATCACTAGACCTTGTTTGCTTGCGCCTAGCATGTTTTCATCCCACTGGATGGACTCTTCTTGCTTTTTTAAACGCTTTTGTTGGTTGCTGCGTACGCGTCGCACTTGACCTTTGGTTAACTTTTTCTTCTTTGCCACAATTCTGTACTTTATGTGAATTTACTCAAATGGTTGAGCCGTGATCTTGGCTCTGCGTGAGTATCGTGTTTCCCGTATTTTGAGGTATAGTACCTCTTTTATCGATAAACAAATAGGCGGCGTAACCATGTCCTTTAGCGATCAAAACCTAATTTGGGTTGATTTAGAGATGACAGGGCTTGATCCTGAAACGCACAAAATCATTGAAATTGCTTCTATTGTCACGGATAGCGAACTAAATATTTTAGCTGAAGGTCCAGTATTAGCGATTCATCAGCCGGAAGAAGAGCTAGCGAAAATGGACGATTGGTGCACCAATACGCATACGGCAAGCGGCTTGGTGGAACGCGTTCGCAACAGTAAAATCTCAGAACAAGATGCGGTCGCACAAACCATTGAATTCTTAGAAAAATGGGTGCCGAAAGGGGCGTCGCCAATATGTGGTAACAGCATTGGGCAGGATCGTCGCTTCTTGTACAAACACATGCCGGAGTTAGAAGAGTTCTTTCATTACCGATATGTTGACGTCAGCACTCTTAAAGAATTGGCGCGTCGTTGGCAACCTGAAGTATTAAATGGGTTCACAAAACAGGGAACACATTTGGCCTTGGACGACATTCGCGAGTCGATTGCAGAACTTAAGTACTATCGTGGTACTATTTTCAAGATTTAACTGTTAAGGTTGCGATCCAAATTGTTGTAATTTATATCGCTTTTGATTGCTTTTTCATCGTTCAGTAAAAAAATAAAGTTTTTTTGAAGGAAGGACTTGCATCACAAAAAAATGCTCTTATAATTCGCAGCCCTAAACAGCGGAAACGTTGTTGATGCGACACTAGCTCAGTTGGTAGTTCGAACCTCGTGTGTCGCTCCAGTTTCATAGTTCTCACGGTACTTAACGGTGACACAATACGGACGCGGGGTGGAGCAGCTTGGTAGCTCGTCGGGCTCATAACCCGAAGGTCGTCGGTTCAAATCCGGCCCCCGCAACCAAATTCCATTAATAGCGACTGCTGTTAATATGCGACACTAGCTCAGTTGGTAGAGACCTCGTGTGTCGCTCCAGTTTCTTTTTTATAAATGAAAGCAAAGCCTTCATCATCAACAAAGATGAAGCACTCGGACGCGGGGTGGAGCAGCTTGGTAGCTCGTCGGGCTCATAACCCGAAGGTCGTCGGTTCAAATCCGGCCCCCGCAACCAAATACAAGACGATAGATTGAATGTTTATTTATTAGCACAATCCTAAGTCGTCGACGGATGCGCCGCTTGATTCAATTCCTGCTTCTCGCAACCAATCACATCGCTCTTTTCATAATGCTGCGAAGCATGAATCCCCAAAAACTAAATTTTATCCGCATCATATGATGTCGGACGATTTCGTTTGTGTTTAAAACACGATATGAATCGGCTGGCGTACAAGTATGATGAGGTTCTGCATGTTTTATCTACTTTAATTAACAGAGTTATCCACATACGTCGTTCTGTGGATAAGTTAGTTGATAAAGTGTTTTTAGCTTGACTTTTTGCGATGGAGAAGAAAGATCTTTTCGCTGAAGGAAAGTCGAAATAATAACGAAATATTGATTAAGTCTTTGTTAATTAAGAGAAAAATAAGTTTTTTGTTCGGATCGGATACGTTAAAATACGATCATTAACTGGTATTTTTTTGATCCTAGTCATTTCTCCAAGCTGTGTTTAACTTTTTTCTGCTAGCTTGTTTTTCTTGAATCTCAAATTTTTTTCCTACATTACAAAATTGAGAACAAGGTCATGAATTGAACATGTAAAAGTGCTTTCAATCTCTTGCATATAGACTACGCACTATGCGTCTCTTGGTAGCCCCTTCTCGACTATTCTTATTAAGCGCTGCTTTTTCGTCTCTGTAGATGATTTATTCTCAATGGGGAGTTGATTCAGTTGCTCGGCCAAAGCCCATTTGATGTGTTCATCAAGTAATTTATTTTCACCTTGTCGACTTTCTAACGCATCAATGACTCGTTGACTGTATTCTGCATTACCAAGTGCGACAGCAATATTACGCAGCCACTGTATATGACCAATGCGACGAATAGCGGAGCCTTCCATATTTTTTAGTAAAAGTCGCTTCATCCCAGTTAAACATGTCTACGAGATCCGGGTTTTTGAAACTATCGCGACGATGGAAATCACTCTGCTCCGTTATGTCGGCGTAGCGATTCCATGGGCAAACCAATTGGCAGTCATCACAGCCATAAATGCGGTTACCCATTGGCTTGCGAAACTCTTCAGGGATCACGCCATCGAACTCGATGGTGAGGTAAGAGATGCAGCGTCTAGCATCAACAACTTTGTCTTCAACGATGGCTTGTGTTGGGCATGAGGTAATGCATGCTTTGCATTTACCGCACTGATCAACGCTTGGCTCGTCAACGGGAAGTGGCAAGTCGATAAGTAACTCGCCTAAAAAGAACCACGAGCCACAGTCTTGATCTAAAATCAGGGAATGTTTCCCTGTCCAGCCTAAGCCTGCTTTTTGGGCGAGTGGTCGCTCCAATATTGGTGCGGAGTCGACGAAAGGTCGGTAACCATACTGACCAACTTCTTGTTCAATAAGTTTGCCAAGTTTATTCAGTTGTTTTCTGACGAGCTTGTGATAATCACGCCCTAATGCATAGCGACTAATATAGGCATGATTTTTATTCGCTAGGTTCGAAGCGAATTGTGCTTCTGGTGGTAGGTAGTCCATCCGAACGCTGATCACACGAACGGTTCCCGGGAGTAGCTCATGGGGTCTAGCTCGCATCATACCGTGACGAGCCATCCAGTCCATTGAGCCGTGATAGCCTGCATCGAGCCACTTTTGCAGTGCGGCTTCATGCTCACTCAGATCAACGTCGCAGATCCCAACTTTTTGGAAGCCGAGCTCTTTTCCCCAAATTTTGATTTGTTGTGCGAGTTGTTCGTAGTTCATGCTAACCACCGGAATAAAAGGGGGGCGGATCTTAACGGATCTCTGGCTTTGGTGCTACCCAGTTAGGGACGTTTTTGATGCTGTGAATACTGCTTATTGAAGTCATTTGCATATATTCTAAATCTAGGTCGATACTAAGGTGATTAAGATACCGTTCCTTGGATACTTTTTTCGCACATATGACATTTGAAAGCTTGTCTCTCAAAACCAACACGGTTTACTATTCCTGTTCTTTTGATTTTTATATAGTCAACGATCATTAGTTAGAGAAGCATCAATGAGCACGAAACAATTCAATTTAAAAGATGAGCACGAAACGGTTGCACTAGGTACCGCTCTGGCTCACCTTTGTTCGCAACAAACCACAATTTATCTGCATGGTGATTTGGGTGCAGGTAAAACAACCTTTAGTCGTGGTTTTGTCCGTGCTCTTGGCCATCAAGGTAACGTGAAAAGCCCAACTTATACTCTAGTCGAACCGTATCAGTTGGATCAGTGGCAAGTGTACCATTTCGATCTTTATCGTCTTGCGGATCCTGAAGAGCTTGAGTTCATGGGGATTCGAGATTACTTCACAGATGATGCAATTTGCTTGGTTGAATGGCCTGAAAAAGGGCATGGTTTGTTGCCACAACCGGATCTTGATGTGAACATTCGCTACCAAGGTGAGCAGCGTGTAGCCGAACTAACAGCTAATAATGATTATGGTGTGCAGTTACTCAGTCGATTGGAGCTATGTTGAGTTTTTCAAATTTTAGAGTAGTGGCGACGTTTGTCGCCACTTTTCTCCTTTCTCATCCCCAATTTAGCATTTGCTAACGTCGTTAAGAGTTTTCGAGTTTGGCCTTCTCCTGATGAAACGCGTGTTGTCATCGATTTAGGCTCGGAAGCTGACTATTCCTATTTCTCTTTATCCGGACCGGATCGTCTTGTCGTGGATTTAAAAAGCACGACCATGCAGGCCAAACTGCCTGTTACTGTTACGGACAGCCCGGTTTTAAAGCTAGTTCGAAAAAGCTCTCCGCCAGAGAAGGGCACCTATCGTTTGGTGTTTGAACTGAAAAAGAGCGTTCAAGCGGAATTGTTTAAATTAAGCCCAACACCTGGCGGGCAATATGGTCACCGTTTGGTGATTGACCTGCCGCACGGTAAGAAAGCATCGACTTCAGCCTCTAAACCGAGCAAGCCAGCGGCGACCAGTAAAGACATGAGTTCAGTACAACGAGCTCAAGAAGTCTTGATCGTTATCGACCCTGGTCACGGTGGTGAAGATCCTGGCTCTATTGGCCCTTCACGCCGTAAGTATGAAAAAGATGCAGTATTAAGTATTTCACGAAAAATCGCCGCTCAGCTTGATGCTACGCCTGGGATTAAAACTCGTATGACGCGTACCGGAGATTACTTTGTGAATCTAAACCGTCGTGTGGCCATTGCCCGTGAAAATGATGCGCACTTACTGATTTCCATTCACGCTGATGCGTTTACCTCACCGAAGCCTCGCGGAGGTTCGGTTTTCGTACTGAATACCCGTCGTGCAAATACTGAAATTGCTCGCTGGGTTGAGAACCATGAGAAACAATCTGAAATATTAGGTGGTTCGGGTAATGCGTTCTTCACTAAGACCAAAGATCGTAACGTGAACCAAACTTTGTTGGACTTGCAGTTTAGTCATTCACAAAAAGAAGGGTATAAGCTGGCAACAGAAATCCTTGGTGAGATGGGGCGTGTTGCGCACCTACATAACACCAAACCGATTAATACTAGCCTTGCTGTTTTACGCTCTCCTCAGATTCCGTCTGTATTAGTGGAAACGGGCTTTATTTCTAACCCAACAGAAGAGCGGTTGCTGTTTCAACGAGCGCACCAAGATAAGTTAGCTCAGGCGATCACCAAGGCGGTCGTTAAGTACTTAAAAGATAATCCACCAGAGGGTACGGTATTCTCGCCTTCAGCGAAGCCAATAGTGCATACCGTAAAACGTGGCGAGTCGTTATCGGTGATTGCGAATAAATATGGGCTTAGTTCTAAAGCGCTGATGTCGGCAAACAACTTGAAGTCGACTGGGTTGGCAATTGGTCAGAAGCTCAAAATCCCTTCTGCTGGCACGATTAAAGTGCCAAGTAAACCGATTACTGTTGAGACAGAAACCATTATTCACAAGGTTAAGTCAGGTGAGTTCTTAGGTAAGATCGCGAGTCACTATAAAGTGAAGGTTTCAGATATCCGCCGTGAGAACAACTTGAAGTCAGATACCTTGTGGGTAGGACAAAAGTTGAAGATAACCGTCGCTGTCAAAGATAAGCCGATCCGTAAGCACAAAGTTTCTCGAGGTGAATACCTTGGTAAAATAGCGTCCAAATACGGAGTCAGCGTTTCGAGCATTCGTAAAGCGAACAACTTACGCTCTGATCAGCTGGCGGTTGGGCAAGTTCTTATCATTCCAAACAAGTAGGTGAGCTTTTAACTCATTATGACGATTAAAATTTTGCCAGCTAGACTTGCAAACCAAATCGCAGCAGGGGAAGTGGTCGAAAGACCCGCCTCTGTGATTAAAGAACTGGTTGAAAATAGTCTTGATTCTGGCGCAACTCGAATCGATATTGATATCGAGAAAGGAGGCGCAAAGCTGATTCGTGTTCGTGATAACGGCAAAGGTATCGCGAACGATGAACTCGGCTTGGCGCTCAGTCGTCATGCTACATCTAAGATACATACCTTGGATGATCTTGAAGCCATCATGAGTCTAGGTTTTCGCGGTGAAGCGTTAGCCAGTATTAGCTCAGTCTCGCGTTTGACGCTCACATCGCGTCCTGCGGCACAAGAAGAAGCCTGGAGTGCCTACTCCGAAGGGCGTGATATGCAGGTGAAGCTTAAGCCTGCAGCGCACCCGATTGGTACGACTGTTGAGGTGTTGGATTTATTTTTTAATACTCCAGCGCGTCGCAAATTTCTTCGTACGGAGAAAACCGAATTTGCTCATATTGATGAGTTATTGAAACGCATTGCGTTAAGTCGCTTTGATGTCACCATCAATGTGCGTCATAACGGCAAGATCATCCGTCAATATCGCGCGGCGAAAAATCAGCTTCAAACCGAAAAACGTATTGCAGCTGTCTGCGGTAATGCGTTTGTGCGGCATATGCTCAGAATCGATCTTGAGCATCAAGGGTTAAAGCTACATGGTTGGATTACCACTCCAGAGGGAGCAAGGCAGCAAAGCGATTTACAGTATTGCTATGTGAATGGCCGAATGATGCGTGACAAATTAATCAATCACGCGATTCGTCAAAGCTATGAAATGAGCTTAAAGCCAGATCAGTTCGCTGCCTATGTGCTCTTTATTGAGTTAGACCCGCACCAGGTAGATGTGAATGTCCACCCCGCTAAGCATGAAGTGCGCTTTCACCAAGCTCGCTTAGTGCATGATTTCATCTATCAAGCTTTGGCGGATGCACTTGCGCAAAGCGCCGTGATTGATAAACCACAGGTTAATGAATCCGCATTTCATCGTGTGGAACCGACTGAGTCCGAAGAGGTTGAGCATTCGCCTGAGCCTGAAAAAGTGCAAAGGCCGACATCTTCAGCAGTTCCAGAGCGTGTTTATCAAGCGATAGAGAGTACACCGGCTTATCCTGGACGCAGTGATTATGAAGTTAAACCTCGCGATCGCAGTCCTAGGGATACTTCCGTGCGAGAAGCTCGCGTTGCGGACTCGTTCAAGCGTACTGATTGGGTGGAATCCAAACCAGCATCAAAGCCGAATCACAATAAAGAGCGCCATGTTGAGCCAGCACCAAGCAAGCAAGAAGTGCGCGCTTATCACGAGTTGTTGAAAACGCCAGAGTTTGAGTCTCAACCCGTAACGCCGATAGAGCCCCAAAAGGCAACTGCGCATGCATCACTTCCATCGATTAATGCACTAGGCAAAGCGCTAGTGATGGTCGATGAGCAATTTGTTTTGATGAGCAGTGACAGTGGGGCGGCGTTAGTCTCGTTACCTAGAGCGGAATTTTATCGTGTAAAAGGGCAGCTCACTCCAAGCGATGGCGCGCTTAAAGCACAGCCTCTACTCGTTCCTCTATCTATTAAGTTAGAGGCCGAGTTAGTGAAGCTGGCTCAAGATTATCAACAAGATTTGGCGTTACTTGGCATTCAATTGAAAGCGAGAAATGAGCAAGCCTTAATGGTGATGGGCGTTCCCGCGCCGCTACGTCAACAAAACTTACAAAATCTAGTACCAGATCTGTTATCTTACGCGCAATCTTGTGTGAAGGAAGGTATAGCAACGGCTCAGATGCTGTCTGAGTTGATAGATTGGCTCGCATTGCAGGTCACGACAGTGAAGAGTCACTATACTTTTTCTGAAGCAATTCAAATTATTGCGGAACTTGAACAGCTAAGAGATGGTCAATTGCCATTAGAAGATACAAAATTTGTATCCGCTGTTGATTTCTCTGCCACGATAGCCAAATTAAAACCATGACAGATAAACTACCTTTGGCGCTATTTTTAATGGGGCCAACTGCATCAGGCAAAACTGAGTTGGCGATTCGTCTTCGTCAAAAGTTCCCGGTTGAGATCATCAGTGTTGATTCTGCTTTGATCTATAAAGGGATGGATATCGGTACGGCGAAACCGGATGAAAAAGAGTTAAGTTTAGCGCCTCATCGCTTGATTGATATTTTGGATCCGAGCGAATCTTACTCTGTAGCCGACTTTCGTCGTGATGCATTGAAAGCGATGGATGATATTGTTGCAGAAGGAAAAATTCCACTCTTAGTGGGTGGGACAATGCTGTATTATAAGGCGCTACTTGAAGGTTTATCCCCACTTCCTGCTGCAAATCCTGAAATTCGTCAGCAAATTGAACAAGAAGCATTGACTAAAGGTTGGTCAGTGTTGCACGATGAACTCAAAGAGGTTGATCCTGTGTCAGCAGCGAGAATCCATCCCAATGATCCCCAACGTTTATCTCGGGCATTGGAAGTTTTTCGTATTTCAGGTAAAACTTTGACTGAATTGACTCAAACGAAAGGTGAAAGCCTGCCATACCGAGTCAAGCAGTTTGCAATAGCTCCCAAGGATAGGGCAGAACTTCACCGTCGAATTGAACTTCGTTTCGAAAAGATGATGGAAGCGGGCTTTGAAGAAGAAATGAAAGCGCTACATTCGCGAAAAGATCTTCACCCCGATCTTCCTTCCATACGATGCGTCGGTTACCGACAGATGTGGGAGTATTTAGATGGGGAGTGTACACGTGACGAAGCAGTATTTCGTGGCGTATGCGCGACTCGTCAATTGGCCAAGCGTCAAATCACCTGGTTACGCAGCTGGGATGACTTAACTTGGTTGGATAGCGAGAACATTGAACAGGCATTAGAAACGATGTCGGAAGCAATAGCATCTGATTGACATAGCTGTGTATAATGTGATCGTTTTTGCGTGAACGCACTCTCAAAGGATCTGTTGTTGGCGGTTTTTATACTATGCTGCTAATTACTTAGAGTGCATTTTTGATTCGTTTAGCTCAGATGCAAAAGCAGTATCTTTTGCATTGCACCACTAGCTAAATAATTACAACTACAAATTAAATAAGGAAAATAAAATGGCTAAGGGGCAATCTCTACAAGACCCATTTCTAAACGCGCTACGTCGTGAGCGTATCCCGGTATCTATCTACCTTGTGAATGGTATTAAACTACAAGGTCAGATCGAATCGTTCGATCAATTTGTGATCCTGCTGAAGAATACTGTTAACCAAATGGTGTACAAGCACGCGATCTCAACAGTTGTGCCGGCTCGTCCAGTGAGCCATCACAGCGGTGAACGTCCACAAGGTGAGCGTCCACAAGAGAAATCAGAAGATTAATTCTTCATCGAGTATTTTTAAAATAAGGAGTTGATTGCTTGTTTGACCGTTATGAATCCGGTGAGCGAGCCGTACTTGTTCATATCAACTTCACGCAAGAAGGTGAATGGGAAGATCTGGCTGAGTTCGAAATGCTGGTTTCTTCTGCTGGGGTAGAGGCGCTACAAGTGGTAACTGGTAGTCGTCAATCCCCACACCCGAAATACTATGTCGGAGAGGGTAAGGCCCAAGAGATTGCTACTGCGGTACAGTCGACAGGTGCTGAAATTGTGATTTTTAATCACGCCCTCTCTCCTGCCCAAGAACGTAACCTCGAAGCACTGTGCCAATGTCGAGTTCTCGACCGCACTGGTCTTATTCTCGATATCTTTGCTCAACGAGCTCGAACACACGAAGGTAAGCTACAGGTAGAGCTGGCTCAACTTCGTCATATCTCTACTCGTTTGATTCGTGGTTGGACGCACCTTGAAAGGCAGAAAGGGGGTATCGGTTTACGTGGCCCGGGTGAAACCCAGCTGGAAACCGACCGTCGCTTATTGCGTGACAGAATCAAAGCCATCCTGCGACGCTTAGACAAAGTAGCGAAGCAGCGTGAACAAGGGCGCCGCGCCCGAAATCGAGCTGAAATCCCAACGGTTTCACTTGTGGGTTACACCAACGCGGGTAAGTCGACACTCTTCAACCGTATTACAGAAGCTGGCGTGTATGCCGCTGATCAACTATTTGCTACTTTGGACCCGACTTTACGTAAGATAGAGTTAGCAGATGTTGGGCCTGCCATTTTGGCTGACACGGTTGGTTTTATTCGACATTTGCCTCACGACTTGGTTGCGGCCTTCAAGGCAACCTTGCAGGAAACGCAAGAAGCTGACATTTTGTTACATGTTGTTGATGCCAGTGATGAGCGTTTTCGTGAGAATATTCAAGCTGTTCATGAAGTACTAGAAGAGATCGACGCACATGAGGTGCCGACTCTGGTTGTCATGAACAAAATCGACAATCTAGATTCGCAGAAACCACGTATAGAACGAGACGAGGAAGGCGTACCTCGCGCAGTTTGGGTTTCAGCAATGGATGGGTTGGGCATTGATGTCCTGTTTGAGGCACTGACGGAACGTCTGGCGTCACAAATGGTCGAGCATCAGTTGCGAATTCCTCCACAGTATCAAGGACGATTCCGTAGTACCTTCTTCCAAATGAAGTGTATTCAACGTGAGGAATATGACCAGGATGGTAACTTGTTGATCGATATTCGAATGCAGCAAGTAGATTGGTCTAGACTTGAAAAAAGAGAAGGGGCAGTTTTGACTGGCTTTATAGTCACTTAAAGGACTGCTACAGTATAACGTCATATCAAATGATGGAGCTTTCTAATGGCGTGGAATGAGCCTGGAAATAACAACGGCAACAATGGCCGCGATAATGACCCTTGGGGTAATAATAATCGTGGTGGCCAGCGTCCTGGTGGCCGAGATCAAGGTCCGCCAGATTTAGATGAAGTGTTCAATAAACTGAGTCAAAAACTGGGTGGCAAGTTTGGTAAAAAAGGCGACGGTGGTTCTCCAATCGGCGGCGGTGGTGGTAGTGCAATTGGCTTTGGCGTGATTGCTCTTATTGCTGTTGCAGTTTGGTTCTTCGCTGGTTTTTACACCATCGGTGAAGCAGAGCGTGGTGTTGTGCTGCGTTTAGGTAAATACGATCGTATCGTAGACCCAGGCCTTAACTGGCGCCCTCGCTTTATTGATGAATACGAAGCGGTAAACGTACAAGCGATTCGTTCACTACGTGCATCTGGTCTAATGCTGACTAAAGACGAAAACGTCGTAACAGTCGCGATGGATGTTCAGTACCGAGTGACTGACCCATACAAATACTTGTACCGTGTAACCAATGCAGACGACAGCTTGCGTCAAGCAACGGATTCTGCACTACGTGCAGTAATTGGTGACTCATTGATGGATAGCATTCTAACTAGTGGTCGTCAGCAAATTCGTCAAACTACGCAAGAAACACTGAACCAAATCATTGATAGCTATGATATGGGGCTGGTACTTGTTGACGTAAACTTCCAGTCTGCGCGTCCACCAGAGCAAGTGAAAGATGCGTTTGATGATGCAATCGCAGCTCGTGAGGATGAAGAGCGTTTCATCCGTGAAGCTGAAGCATACAAGAACGAAATTTTGCCGAAGGCAACGGGTCGTGCTGAACGTTTGAAGAAAGAAGCACAAGGTTACAATGAGCGTGTCACTAACGAGGCTCTTGGTCAGGTAGCACAGTTCGAAAAACTACTACCAGAATACCAAGCGGCACCAGGTGTAACGCGTGACCGTCTGTACATTGACGCAATGGAAGAAGTGTACTCAAGCACTTCGAAAGTGTTGATTGACTCGGAATCAAGCGGCAATCTTCTGTACCTTCCAATCGATAAGTTGGCGGGCCAAGAAGGTCAGGCAGACACAAAACGTAAATCGAAGTCATCTTCAACCTACGATCAAATTCAACTGGAGTCTGAGCGTACACAAGAAGACACTTCGAACACGCAGTCTCGTTCAACAGGTTCACGTCAAGGGAGATACTAAGAATGCGTAAGTTAATGATCCCTGTATTGGTAATCGCACTGGCATTAATGTTGATGTCTCTGTTTGTGATTCCTGAAGGTGAACGCGGTATCGTGGTTCGATTTGGTCGTGTTCTTAAAGACAACAACGACATCACTCGAATTTACGAGCCTGGTTTGCATTTCAAGATGCCTCTGTTTGACCGTGTGAAACAACTTGATGCACGTATCCAAACGATGGATGGCCGTGCAGACCGTTTCGTAACGTCTGAGAAAAAAGACGTTATTATTGATACCTACGTGAAGTGGCGTATTGAAGACTTTGGTCGTTACTACCTAGCGACAGGCGGTGGTAATTCGCTAACGGCGGAGGCACTACTTGAGCGTAAAGTAACGGATGTGCTTCGTTCTGAAATCGGTGCTCGTGAAATCAAACAGATTGTATCTGGTCCACGTAACGATGATGTACTACCAGAAGATGCAAGTGCAGATGTTGTCGCAACTGAAGCGGCACGTGAAGCGCTTGAGATTGATGGTGAACGTGACCTAATTATGTCTGAAGTATTGAAAGACACGCGTGAAAGCGCGATGAAAGACTTGGGTGTTCGTGTTGTTGATTTCCGCATGAAGAAAATCAACCTGCCTGATGAAATCAGTGAGTCTATCTACCGTCGTATGCGTGCAGAGCGTGAGTCTGTAGCTCGTAAGCACCGTTCTCAAGGTCGTGAGAAAGCGGAAGTTATTCGTGCTCAAGCTGAGCTAGAAGTGGCAACCATTCTAGCTGAAGCTGATAAGACTGCTCGTGTAACACGAGGTGAAGCGGATGCAGAAGCAGCGAAGATTTATGCTGAAGCATACAACAAAGACCCTGAATTCTTTAGCTTCCTACGTTCGCTACGTGCGTATGAGAAGTCCTTCAGTTCTAAGAGCGATATCCTGGTACTTGATCCGAAGAGTGAGTTCTTCCAATACATGAACCAGTCGAAGGGCGGTATGGAGAAATAATCTCAGCGTCAAATGAAACAAAAGGCTCCTTAGGGAGCCTTTTTTGTATCTGATGCTAAGTGCTAGCTCATCATTATGGCGATTACGGCTCCAGCAACTACTAGGCAGCCACCGATGCGTCGTAGCTGATTGTTGGGCTGTTCACTTAATTGAGCCACCATATTCCGCCAACCGTTTGGAGCAATGAGTGGTCCAATGCCTTCCACGATCAAGACGAGCCCAATCGCCAACCATATGGATTCAGACATACCGCTTTCCAGTCGAATAAAGAAAACTAAATACTATCAGTGATATGCTGATTTCAAAATGAGCAAAGCAGCAAGATGACATTCTGGTAGCAACTCTGTGAACAAAAAATGACTGCAAGAAGCGTGATTCGGTGCTAGAATCCATTTTTAACTAGCAATCAGACTTGGAAAGATGGGAAATAACGTAGTCGTTCTAGGCACCCAATGGGGTGACGAAGGTAAAGGTAAAATCGTAGACCTTTTAACTGAAGATGCAAAATACGTGGTACGCTACCAAGGCGGTCACAACGCAGGTCATACTCTCGTAATTGACGGTGAAAAAACCGTTCTTCACTTAATTCCATCAGGTATCCTTCGCGATAACGTAAAATGTGTTATCGGTAACGGTGTTGTACTATCACCTGAAGCTCTACTTAAAGAAATGAAACCTCTTGAAGAGCGCGGTATTCCAGTACGCGAGCGTCTTTTCATTTCTGAAGCATGTCCGCTAATTCTTCCTTACCACGTTGCAATGGACCAAGCTCGCGAAATCGCTCGCGGTAAAAAAGCTATCGGTACAACAGGTCGTGGTATCGGTCCAGCATACGAAGATAAAGTTGCTCGTCGCGGTCTACGCGTTGGCGACCTATTCGATATGGAATCGTTCGCTGAGAAGCTAAAAGAAGTCATGGAGTTCCATAACTTCCAACTAGTTAACTTCTACAAAGCAGAACCAGTAAGCTATGAAGCTGTGCTTGAAGAAGCAAAAGGCTACGCAGAGCTACTTACTTCAATGGTTATCGACGTAACTGATGAACTAGACGCAGCACGTAAGCGCGGCGATAAGATCATGTTCGAAGGTGCACAAGGTACGCTACTTGATATCGACCACGGTACTTACCCATACGTAACGTCTTCTAACACGACTGCTGGTGGTGTTGCTGCAGGTTCAGGTTTTGGTCCTCGTCACATCGGTTACATCTTGGGTATCGCGAAAGCGTACTGTACTCGCGTTGGTGCAGGTCCATTCCCGACAGAACTATACGATGGTCTAGATAAGCAAGATCCAATTGGTAAGCACTTAGGTGAAGTTGGCCACGAGTTCGGTGCGACAACTGGTCGTCTACGTCGTACAGGTTGGTTCGATGCTGTTGCTATGCGTCGTGCGATCCAAATCAACTCTGTATCTGGTTTCTGTCTAACTAAACTAGACGTACTAGATGGTCTAGAAGAGCTAAAAATCTGTACTGGTTACAAGATGGAAGATGGCTCTGTGCTAGAAGTTTCTCCGATGGCTGCTGAAGCATTCGAAAAAGCAACGCCAATCTACGAAACAATGCCTGGTTGGTCTGAGAACACATTCGGTGCTAAAGCGCTAGAAGATCTACCACAAGCGGCTCTTAACTACATCAAGCGTATTGAAGAGCTAACAGGTGTGCCTGTAGATATCATTTCAACAGGTCCTGACCGCAACGAAACTATCATCAAGGTTCATCCATTCGAAGCTTAATTGATAGTCGTGAAAGATTGCAAAAGCCGACCTTCTGGTCGGCTTTTTTGTATCTGAACAAAAAACGGCAGTGATTCTCATATGGCAAATTTTTGCCGCTGAGTCTAAGTCAGAGGCAAAAATTGTCTAAAGCTTAGCTGGTTTTTGCCGATAAGGTTATCAAGCAGAGGAGATCCTTCATCGATCTTTGGTTTCTTAGATACCTTAAAGAGTACGTTTATGAAGTTACGAACAGTGGCTGCTTCACTGTTATTGACCTTGGTAGCTACCACAGCGAAAGCCAATGTTGCTGATGTGGGGGCGCCAGTTCCTATCTACACCGAAGCAGAGCTGATAAAGCTTATTGAGCAAAATAAGCACTTACAACGTGTGCGCGCTGATAACTGCCAGCTGGTGGAGGATATCGTTGCTCGTGCGACTCGAATTAACTTGCCCGCTTATGAATTTCTTTACGGCGACATGTTGGCGTGGGGTGTGTGTGTCGAGCAAGATGTCGAACTGGGCCTTTACTACATCGAAAATGCAGCACATCAGGGATTACCTGCCGCGCTAGAGCAGATTGGCCGATACTATTCGCGTGGCACTTTAGTGCAGCAAGATAAAGAACGAGCAATTCCTTACTTGCGAGAAGCCGCCTCAATGGGAAACCTAAATGCGCGTATTCATTTAGCCGAATTGCTCCTGCGTGATTACGGCAGCCCACTTGATTACGAAGATGCGTATCGTTGGTTATATAACTCTGTCACAGCAGATAAGCGGCAGCATAAGCGTATCACTGTATTGAGAAATGGCCTTGAGCAGCGCATGCCACAAAACGTTATTGCTCGAGCTAAACGGCGAGATACCTTTTGGTAATGTCTTATCAAGGCAAACAACTTCATACAACAAAGCCCACATAATGTGGGCTTTGTTGTTTTCCCGAAGAGTAATCTTGAGCGATTAAACGACTTTGTGTGGACCGAAGCATTCGTAATGGAATTGCTCTTGTGGTACGCCAAGTTCTAATAGTTGTTTCGCTACGTGCTGCATAAATCCTACAGGACCACAGAAGTACACCTGCACGTTATCTTGCTTTAATGCGGCTTCAATTTCATACAGATTGACAAAACCCTTGAAGTGGAAGTCTTCACCTAGCTTGTCTTCTGCCGTTGGGTGGTTATACCAAACGAGCGCGTTCATGTTTTCTTTCGCCGCGACTAGTTGGTTCACGTGTTGCTTGAAAGCATGCTGTTGACCATTTTCTGTTGCATGAACCCAAGTTACAGGTGCTTGATGTGCTGAGAGACTTTCTAGCATGGACAGCGTTGGCGTAAGTCCTACACCTGCAGAAATTAGAACAACGGGTGTTTGTGGTTCGGCATCCATAAAGAAATCACCGGCAGGGGCGGCAAGCTGCACTTTTTCGCCAATGTTCAGGCTATCGTGCAGGAAGTTCGATACTTTTCCGCCTTCTTCACGTTTTACCGAGATACGGTAAGTGTTCTCTTGGACCGCAGAAGATAGGCTATATTGGCGAATTTCTTGGCTTTCTAACTGGTCACTGTTGATATAGATGCCAAGATATTGTCCCGGTTTATACGGTGCCACTTTTTGGCCATCGGTTGGCTTAAACACAAAGCTGCAAATGTGTTCGCTCTCGATTTGTTTATCGACTAATTCAAATTCGCGTAGACCGCGCCAGCCGCCTTCCAAAGCTTCATTTTGTTGGTAAATTTGCTCTTCACGCTGAATAAATACATTCGCAAGTACGCCGTAAGCCTCAGCCCAAGCATCCAACACTTCTTGACCTGGATTAAAAAGCTCATCAATCGTCGCAAGTAAGTGTTTACCAACGATTTGGTACTGATCTTCTGTGATCAAAAAGCTCGTGTGTTTATGCGCAATTTTTTCTACTGCGCCAAGTAGAGCTGGCAAATTTTCAATATTGGCAGCATAGGCGCAGATGGCGTTGAATAGCGCTTCACGCTGATCGCCGTTACGCTGGTTACTCATATTAAAAATATCTTTCAACTCAGGGTTATGAGTAAACATACGTTCGTAAAAGTGCGCGGTCAGTTTTGGTCCCGTTTCGGCGATAAGTGGTGCGGTCGCTTTGACGATCTCGATGGTTTGATTGCTGAGCATAAGGGCTTCCTACTTTAAGTTGTATTTATAATGCATGTTTAAAGTTGTATCTCAAATGTATCTTTCGATCAAGAAAAGATTTACACTTTTATCGATAGCTCAAGTTTGGCGTTTTAGTGTCACCAGCGAGTTATTGAGTCGCACTTTGGGAGAGAATATGCAGTTAACGAGCTTTACTGATTATGCGTTGAGAACCTTAATTTTCTTGGCTTCGTTGCCGGAAGATGAGTTAACTAATATCACTGAAGTGACGGATTTATTTGGTGTGTCACGTAACCATATGGTCAAAGTTATCAACCGTTTAGGGCAACTAGGTTATGTCCACACCGTGCGTGGAAAAAACGGTGGTATTCGGCTGATGAAACCTGCTTCTGAAATCACAGTAGGTGGTGTGGTGCGAGATTTAGAGCCGTTAGATTTGGTCAATTGCGGCGTAGATTTTTGCCATATTACTCCTGCCTGTCGTCTCAAAGATAAATTGGCAAAAGCAAAAAGTGCCTTTTTGGCGGAGCTGGATGATTGCACGATCGAATCCTTGCTGAGCGACAATTCTGAGTTGTTGATCTTACTGGCTCGTCCTTAACTCATTTGCACGTCTAGAGTCGATCTCGATCATTCTTTTTTCAAAGCAATTCTGTAGCTTATCGAGAGACTCAGATATACTAGCCATATACCTTCCTTGCTAGATAGGCGTGCCTATGTCAGACAATATTCCAAACGATCCTTTTGCAGATCGTGAATCCAAAAATTACGAAAATCCAATTCCAAGCCGAGAGTTTATCATTGAGTTTCTAGAGCAAGCGGGCGTTCCAATGAATCGCAACGACTTGTTTGAGGCACTAAAGCTTGAGGGCGAAGAGCAATACGAAGGGTTGCGTCGTCGGCTACGTGCGATGGAGCGAGATGGTCAACTGGTGTTTACCCGCCGTCAGTGCTACGCATTGCCTGAAAAACTTGAAATGGTGAAAGGTTACGTGATTGGTCATCGTGATGGCCACGGTTGGGTGCGTCCAGAAGGCAGCGTCGGCAAGGATGATGATATTCTGTTACCGCACCATCAAATGAAGAACATCATCCACGGTGACTTTGTTTTAGTGCAACCTACAGACAACAGCAAGCGCGGTCGTCGTGAAGGGCGCTTGGTTCGAGTGTTAGAGGAGCGTAACGATCAAATCGTCGGTCGTTTCTTCCTCGAATATGGTTATTCCTATGTTGTCCCTGATGACTCGCGTATCAGCCAAGATATTCTGATCCCAAATGAGCACAAAGCGGGTGCACGCATGGGTAACGTGGTCGTGATTGAAATTACTGATCGTGGCTCACGCTCACGTGGCATGATGGGGAAAGTGGTTGAAGTACTTGGTGAAAATATGGCACCAGGTATGGAAACGCAAATTGCGATTCGTACACACCAAATTCCTCACGAGTGGCCAGAGGCCGTCGATAAACAAATCGAAAACTTAGGCGAAGAAGTACCAGAAGAAGCCAAAGTTGGTCGTGTGGATCTACGTGAGTTACCACTTGTGACCATTGACGGCGAAGACGCACGAGACTTTGATGATGCTGTTTACTGTGAGAAGAACAAAGAAGGTGGTTGGCGTTTATGGGTAGCGATTGCTGACGTCAGTTACTACGTTCGTCCTGACTCTGCGCTGGATAAAGAAGCTATCAACCGTGGTAACTCGGTGTACTTCCCATCGCAAGTAGTGCCAATGCTACCGGAAGTGCTATCAAATGGTTTGTGTTCACTTAACCCACAAGTTGATCGTCTGTGTATGGTGTGTGAAATGACCATCTCAGAGACGGGTAAACTGTCGGGCTACAAGCACTACGAAGCCGTGATGAACTCGCACGCTCGTCTCACATATAGCAAAGTGAGCGCGATTCTAGAAGGGGATGAAGAACTACGTGAGCGCTACCAACCGCTTGTTTCTCATCTAGAAGAGTTGCACAAGATGTACAAAGTGCTGAAAGAAGCACGAGATCAACGCGGTGCAATCGAATTTGAAACCGTTGAAACCAAATTTATTTTCAATGCGGAACGTAAAATCGAAAGCATTGAGCCAGTAATTCGTAATGATGCGCATAAGATCATCGAAGAATGTATGATTTTAGCCAACATTGCTTCGGCATCGCTGGTAGAAAAAGCGAAAGAGCCCGCGCTCTATCGTATCCACGAATCTCCAGGTGAATTACGCCTGCAAGGTTTCCGTGACTTCTTAAGTGAGCTTGGTCTTGAGCTAAAAGGTGGTTTAGAGCCTTCACCAACGGACTATGCTGATCTCGCACGTCAAATCTCTGGGCGTCAAGATCAAGAGTTGATTCAAACCATGCTGCTGCGCTCAATGAAGCAAGCGGTATACAACGCAGATAACGCGGGGCACTTTGGATTGGCACTGAAACGCTATGCGCACTTTACGTCGCCAATTCGTCGTTACCCTGACCTGTTACTTCACCGTGCAATCAAGTATCTGATTGCGAAAGAAGAAGGTCGTAATCAAGATCGCTGGACACCAACGGGTGGCTACCATTACTCGTTCGATGATATGGACTTTTACGGTGAACAATGTTCGATGACAGAGCGCCGTGCGGACGATGCAACACGTGATGTTGCGGATTGGTTGAAGTGTGAATACATGCAAGATCACGTCGGTGACGAACTAGACGGCGTGATTGCTAATGTCACTAGCTTTGGCTTCTTTGTACGTTTAACGGATTTGCACATCGATGGTTTGGTGCATATTTCTACCCTTGCGAACGACTACTATCAATTTGACCCGATTGGTCAACGACTTATTGGTGAAAGTTTCGGTAACATCTATCGCTTAGGTGATGCAGTAAAAGTAAAAGTACTGGCTGTTAACCTCGATGATAAGCAAATTGACTTTGAATTGGTCGAAACAAGTCGTAAGCTACGCGGTGAAGGTAAGACTGCGAAGAAACGCGCAGCGGAAGCAAAACGCAAAGCGAAAGATAAAAAACGCGCTGCGACTCGCTCTTCATCGAAAGAAGGTGGCGCGCCTCGCGCAGTTCCTGCGATAGAGCCAACTAAGCGTCCAGAAGAAACGGGCGCAGCGAGTAAGCGCAATGGCCCAAAACGTGATGACGCCGAAGGCAAAAAGAAGCCTAAAGTGAAAAAAGCACGTAAAAAAAAGCCACACAGTAAGCCGAAGAAAACCAAGCGCACTAAAAAAGAAGCGTAGTAGGCTGAAGCGCCAGCTCAGTTCAAACTCGGCTGGCGCAGGCAATACGACCCGAACAACAGGTTAAACAATGAGTAACGAATTTATCTACGGCATTCACGCAGTGAAAGCGGTATTGGAGCGCGAACCAGAGCGTTTTATCGAGGCATACGTTTTAAAAGGTCGTCAAGATGATCGCCTAATGCCAATCCTAAATGATCTTCAGGTTTGTGGTGTCTCTATTCAACAAATGACGCGTAAAACTCTGGATGATAAAGCGCGTGGTGCAAATCACCAAGGCATCATTGCTCGCGTAAAACCAGCAAAACAGCTGAACGAGAACGACATTGATGACATCTTAGCGCAGCATGAATCACCGCTACTGTTAGTGCTGGATGGTGTGACGGACCCGCACAACCTTGGTGCGTGTTTGCGTAACGCAGACGCAGCAGGCGCTGCGGCGATCATTGTACCGAAAGATCGCTCGGCACCAATGAATGCCACGGTAAGTAAAGTAGCATGTGGCGCTGCAGAGGTTGTGCCTTTGATTCGTGTAACCAACCTTGCACGTACAATGCGTACGCTACAGGAAAAAGGGATTTGGTTTGTGGGTACGGCTGGTGAAGCTACGCACGACATTTATCAAGCTAAGCTCACTGGTCCTCTTGCTATCGTGATGGGTGCTGAAGGTGATGGTATGCGTCGTCTTACTCGCGAAACCTGCGATGATTTAATTAAGATCCCTATGGCGGGCAGTGTATCAAGCTTGAACGTATCAGTGGCTTCTGGTATCTGTTTGTTTGAAGCGGTTCGTCAGCGTTTGGCTGCCCAAAAATAAGGCGAGCACACTAAGCGTCGCTGAGTGTGACACTGAGTGACATCAAGATTAAGCACACAGGATGGGGAACCATCCTGTGTTATTTTAGCTAGGGAATTTATGACCCAACAAGATATTAAATTGATTGCTTTTGATCTGGATGGAACACTGCTTGATAGCGTGCCAGATCTTGCCGTAGCGGCCGATCAAGCAGTTCAGGCGTTAGGCTATCCTTCTGTATCAGAAGAGCAGGTGCGTGATTACGTTGGTAATGGTGCAGATATATTGATTGGACGTGCATTAAGCCAAAGCATGACCATCAGCAGTGATTTGAGTGATGAGCTGCGTGCTAAAGCGCGTGAGCTGTTTGATGAATACTACAAGCAAAGCGGCCATAAGCTAAGTCACCTTTACCCAACAGTAAAAGAGACGCTTGAAGAGCTACACCAAGCTGGTTTTACGATGGCGATTGTGACGAACAAGCCCTCGAAATTCGTACCAGAAATTCTAGAGCAGCATGACATCGCCAAGTACTTCGTAGACGTATTAGGTGGTGACGCGTTTCCAGAGAAAAAACCAAACCCGGTGGCGCTGAACTGGCTAATGGAAAAGCACCAGGTAAAACCAGCAGAGATGCTGATGGTTGGGGATTCGAAAAACGATATCTTGGCGGCGAAAAATGCGGGTTGTGCTTCATTTGGTTTAACTTACGGTTATAACCACGGCGAGCCCATTTCAGCTTCGAACCCTGACGTAGTGGCGAACCGCCTCGCGGAATTACTGGAAGTCGTCGCTGTTTCTGCATAACGGCAACAAAAGATCTTCCAAAATACTTGTTAATGAGTACACTGAGTAAACCGTGCGCTAAAAGCCGCACGGTTTTTCATTTTAATTAGATTAAGAAGTCAAAGGAATCATTCTAATGAGCAAACCCATTGTATTGAGTGGTGTTCAACCGTCAGGTGAACTAAGTATCGGTAACTACTTGGGTGCTCTACGTCAATGGCAGCAGATGCAAGACGATTATGATTGCCAATACTGTGTAGTAGACCTTCATGCGATTACGGTTCGTCAGGATCCTAAAGCACTGCATGAAGCGACATTAGATGCACTGGCAATTTGTCTGGCAGTTGGTGTTGATCCGAAGAAGAGCACGCTATTTGTTCAGTCACACGTACCAGAGCATGCTCAACTTGGTTGGCTTCTTAACTGTTACACGCAAATGGGTGAGCTGAGCCGTATGACTCAGTTTAAAGACAAATCGGCACGTTACGCGAATGACGTAAACGTGGGGCTGTTTGATTACCCTGTGTTGATGGCAGCAGATATTTTGCTTTACGGCGCACACCAAGTGCCAGTTGGTAGCGACCAGAAACAGCATCTTGAGTTAGCACGTGATATCGCAACGCGTTTTAACAACATCTACTCACCAGAGAGTCCGATTTTTACCGTTCCTGAGCCGTACATTCCAACAGTCAATGCACGTGTGATGAGTCTTCAAGACGCGACGAAGAAAATGTCGAAGTCAGATGATAACCGTAAGAACGTGATTACTCTGCTTGAAGAGCCAAAGTCGATCATCAAGAAGATCAACAAGGCGCAAACAGACACCGAAACCCCACCAAGCATTCGCCATGATATCGAGAACAAAGCGGGTATCGCGAACCTAATGGGACTTTACTCTGCGGCGACAGGAATGAGCTTTGAAGATATCGAAGCCAAGTACAAAGGCGTAGAAATGTATGGTCCATTTAAGAAAGATGTTGGTGAGGCGGTTGTAGCAATGCTGGAGCCAATTCAAGCAGAATACTATCGTATTCGCGCTGATCGTGCTTACATGGATGAGGTAATGCAGCAAGGTGCAGAAAAAGCATCGGCTCGCGCTGCTGAAACGCTGAAGAAAGCATACAAAGCGGTAGGCTTTGTCGCTCGTCCATAGTCGCTAAGAATAGATTACAAAAAGCTCCACGTTGGTGGAGCTTTTTTTATGCTTTTTACTGGAATGGCGTGTCTTTCATGCAACGTTCCATATCGTAATATTCAACACGTCCTCGAGCACCTAAAAAGGCGGACTTCACCACCATGCCTCTATCAATGAAGTAACTGAGCTGCACGCATGATATATCGTAGCTAAGTTCTTTAATTCTCGCTGGGATCCAGTAGGTTCCTGGTGTTCTTAGACGCTGGGTAAAAGTAATAACCCCCTCGTCACTGACCTCTAACTCTTCAATTCCATCCAGCTCATTTTTGGCTGATTCGATGATGTTTTGATTCGCAGTAGGTTGAAGTGGCTCACTGGCGGTCAATTGACATCCCGTTATCAAGCCAAGTAAGAAGAGAGCTAGCGCACTGCGTTGAATTTTTTTCTATTTATCGTTCCTGGGTTTACAGCTAATGAGATCTTAATGTCTCGCGCAGGTGTTATATCTTTTGTGTATGAATTTGGCTAGTGAATAAGGAGAAGTTATTGAGCAAATGATGAAAATTTTGAAGTATGAGGGTCATGCGTAAGAAAAAGCCGAGCGAATAATAGGTGACTTAAGTTTAGACATGGCTATAAAAATGAAAATCAAAGCTTTCTAAATTAGTGATTAATTATATTTTCATTTATAACAAAGTGAGCTTGGTTAATAAGCCACTTCACGAGCGATGTATTTTCTACTCCTTAACATGAAGTGAAAAAATAAACTGAGTAATTAATCTAAATTTTGATTTGTTTATCAATAGCGTTCTGTATTTATTACAAAAAATGTTTGAATGGGATGTTCTGGCATATTTTCTTACATTCACATGTGATTCATTTCACGGCTTTAATTGCTCATTCTTATTTATTTCATAAATAAACCTGATAGTAGACGCAAATGGTAGGCTCTGATCAGAGCTAAGTTTGCATTTACATAAATATCAGGTATGACAATGGACACGTTAATCAAACCCTCAATACTCGCACTAACCATCGCCAGTGCACTTAGCGCAAACGCGAACGCAGAGATTATTATTTCCCAGTATGTGGAAGGCGGCGCTTATAATAAAGCGGTCGAGATCGCCAATACAGGTGATACTGCGGTGACACTCACAGGCTATGAATTAGCAAAATCTTCGAATGGTGGCGGCTCGTGGGGCAGCACTCTTGATCTTAGTGACGTAACGTTACAAGCGAAGCAAGTGTATGTGCTTGCTCATGGCGATGCGAGCGAAGCAATAAAGGCGGTTGCGGATTACACTGATAAAAATGTAGCGAACTTTAACGGCGACGATCCGTTGGCACTTCTTAAAGATGGGGAAGTGCACGATATATTAGGTGTGATGGGGGACGTGGATTTCGCTAAAGACACCACGTTAGTTCGTAACAGTGATGCGCTTACACCTTCAACTACCTACCAATCCACTCAGTGGACAGCCTTACCTAAAGATAATATTGATGGTTTAGGGGAATTAAATACAACTGAGCCACCTGCGCCATTTGCTTGTGAAGTAGATGGACAAGAACCAGCCTTTACCACCATCCAAGAGATTCAAGGTGAAGGTGCTTCTTCTCCATTTATTGATGGCTACCCTTACATCACGACCGAAGATCACTTCGTAACTGGTGTGGTCAGTGCGGTAACAACAGGCTTAACTAAAGGCTTCTACCTGCAAGCACTTGAGAATGATGGCAACGACAAGACATCTGAAGGTTTGTTTATTCACACCGATGTTGCAGATACAGAGCTGAAAGCTGGTGATGTTGTTTGTGTGAAAGGGAAAGTACAAGAGTACTACAGCAACACTCAGCTTTCTTCTGATGCAAACAGTTATAGTAAAAACAGGCACATCAAACGCCTCTTTGGTTACTCCGTTAACGATTAAGGAAGGGGAAACACTACGTGATGCACTAGAGCGTCATGAAGGTATGCAAGTTGAGCTCAGCTCGGCTAGCGAACTTTTCGTTACTCGTAACTTTTCTTACGATTATGACTCTCGGCGCAACAACATGATGTTGTCTCATGAAGCACCGTTGTTTAAGCCGACTCAATTGCATGCAGCAGAGAGTGACGCTGCGGTTGCCCTTGCCAAAGAGAATGCGGCCAACCGTATTTACTTGGAATCGGATAGCAAAGCGCCAAATGGTCAAATCCCATATTTCCCAACGTTTGCACAAGATCTTGACCAAAATGGCTCTTCAGAGCAGCACATTCGCCTAGGCTCTCGTGTCGAAGGCCTGCAAGGTGTTGTGGCTTACAGCTACAACGAGTACCGCCTAATTGCGACCAATGAAGTTGATAGCAGCAACTTTGTCACGTCAGGTGATGACTTTGACGTTGCGCGTAAAGCGGCGCCAGCCATAGCCGATTCTGATTTACGAGTAGCGAGCTTCAACGTTCTTAACTACTTCACTTCAGTTGCTGACAGCGGTCACGACAACCCAACCGGGCAAAATCGTGGCGCGACAAACCTTGATGAGTTCTTGATCCAGCAAGCGAAAATCGTTTCAGCGATGAATAAGATGGACGCGGACATCATTGGCTTGATGGAAGTGGAAAATAACGGCTTTGGTGATGGTAGCGCTATCCAAAACTTGGTTGATGCTTTAAACGCTGAGATTGATGACGTGGAAGATCATTACACGTATGTCGAAATCGAAGAGCAAGACAAATACCAAGAGGAATACTTTGGCAGTGATGCGATCATGGTTGCGATCTTATATCGTGCTAACGCAGTAACACCAAAAGAAGCAGCAAAAGTCATTGTGACGCCAGAGCAACACATTGCAGAGAACACCATTACTCGTAAAGAGGGCACTGAAAGTAACCCTGCATACGACAAATATCAACGCCATAGCTTATTACAGACCTTTACAGTGAAAGAGACTGGCGAAGATCTTTCAGTGGTCGTGAACCACTTTAAATCGAAAGGTTCTGAATGTATTGAAGAGTGGATTGCTGGTGTAGAAGACTCAGAACCCGCGGATCTGCAAGGTAACTGCAACAACTTCCGTGTTTCTGCTGCGAAAGTCGTTGGTGAAGCGCTGAAAGATATTGATGGCGATGTGCTCGTCATGGGCGATTTGAACGCTTACGGCAAAGAAGATCCGTTACTTACCCTCACTGATTACTCACAAGAGAAATACGGCCGTGATATCTACACTGCCGCTTACACAACCATTGGTGGCGGTGAGCTTCAAGTAGAGAAAACCAAGATTGAAAAAGGCTACGGTCTGCACAATTTAAACACCTTGCTGCATGGCGCTGATACGTTCTCGTACACCTATTCAGGTGAGTTGGGGAACTTGGACCATGCATTGGCAAGCAGCGGTTTAGCGCAAAAAGTGGTGGCGATTGAAGATTGGCACATCAACTCTCTAGAAAGTAACTTGTTTGAATACAGCAGCAAATACACGGGTGACATGCCGAAGTACAAAGATGCGTTCTCAGCGTCTGATCATGATCCAGTGATTATTGCTATTGATTTGCCAGATGATGATATCGATTTACCGAAAGCGGGTGAAAACTTAGCTATTGATGTACGTCTACCACCAACTGCGGTTGCGGGCGATATTGTGACAGTGAACTTAACAGCATCCACACAAGCGGCCGCGACAAGCAGTGATGCAAAAGTTTACTCGGCTAGCCAAACCTTGACTCAAACTGACATTGACGCACGCAGCGTGAATATTGAGTTTGAACAAGCGCCAGAACAAGGTAATTACCAGTTAGAAGAGAAAGTGACAGACTCGACAGGCAACGTCGTTAAGTTTAGCTCTGTTCGTGATGTTTCAATGACGCAAGCCGAAACGGGTGCAGAAGGTTCGAAGGATTCAGATGGTGGTTCGTTTGGTTTTGGCGCGCTACTCGCGATGCTTGGACTTGGCTTACTACGTCGCCGCAACTAAGCCTTTATCTCCTAAAATACAGCTGTAAAGACCAAAGGCCAGCCGATGCTGGCCTTTTTATTGCACAAAGACTTGCCTTTCTAGTTTGGTGTTGCAAAATACCGCCCTTAATTGTCGCAAACCAGACAATCATCTCTTAAGTCTTGCCTAAACGGATTGGAGCAGCTGACACTCTATGTTGTTGATCATCGATAACTACGATTCTTTCACTTACAACCTCTACCAATACTTTTGCGAGCTTGGCGCTAGTGTAAAAGTCGTGCGTAACGATGAAATCGACATTCAAGGGATTGAAGCGTTGAACCCAACTCACTTGGTGATCTCACCTGGACCGTGTACGCCAAACGAGGCAGGTATCTCTCTACAAGCTATAGAATACTTCGCTGGTAAGCTTCCAATATTGGGTGTTTGCCTTGGTCATCAAGCGATAGCGCAAGCGTTTGGTGGGGAAGTCGTGCGCGCTCGACAAGTGATGCATGGGAAAACGTCACCTATTCGTCACAATGGTCGCAGTGTGTTTAAAAACCTGAATAACCCACTCACGGTAACCCGTTATCACTCTCTCGTGGTGAAAAACGGTACGTTACCCGATGTGTTTGAACTGACCGCATGGACTGAGCTGCCGGATGGAAGTATGGACGAAATCATGGGTTACCAACATAAAACCCTGCCAATTGATGCAGTGCAGTTTCACCCAGAATCGATCAAAACAGAGCAAGGTCACGAGTTGCTCGCGAACTTTTTAGCACGTAAAGCGATCTGATCGCGATCACTTTTCTTAACAAATCATTCATCTTTTTGCTGAGGTGAGTGGATTGCAAAACTATGCGGTTCATTCTGGCCTCTTTGTCTATTCATGTCTTTTTAAACCTTCTATCCCCTGTATTACATAACATTTATAAAAAATCGCTTCTCTATTTTACTTTCTTGATGCATAAATAGTCATAAGCAGTGATTAATGGAAGTTGCTTTCGAGAACGAAAAGAATAAATCACTATTGAAATGGTTAATTAAATGTAAATACAATGCCGCAATAGCTTAAATGCAAAACATTATTTGCTGGCAAAGAGAGCCGGTTAAATTCGCTTATCTGCTACGCATGCGGTATCAAGAAGGAATGTGCAATGACAACGGAAATTAAAGTAGAGCGCGGTTTATTCGATGAGGTAATGGTACCTTGCTATAACCCGATGGAAATGATCCCTGTTAAAGGTGAAGGTTCACGTGTTTGGGATCAGGAAGGTAATGAATACATCGACTTTGCTGGTGGTATTGCAGTGAGCTGTCTTGGCCATTGTCATCCAGTAATGGTAAACGCATTAACAGAGCAAGCTAACAAGCTGTGGCACTTAAGTAACGTGATGACGAACGAACCAGCACTTCGTCTGGCGAAAAAGCTAACAGAAGTGAGCTTTGCTGAGCGCGTATTCTTTGCTAACTCTGGCGCAGAAGCGAACGAAGCGGCACTTAAGCTGGCACGTCGTTACGCTGCTGACGTACATGGTGCTGAGAAATCAGAAATCATCGCATTCAAACAAGGTTTCCACGGTCGTACGTTCTTTACCGTAACGGTTGGTGGTCAAGCGGCTTACTCTGACGGTTTTGGTCCTAAGCCTGGTGACGTTACCCACTTACCTTACAATGATATCGAAGCACTACAGGCACACATGTCTGATCGCACATGTGCGGTGATGATGGAGCCACTACAAGGTGAAGGCGGTATCGTGCCACCAACGCCTGAGTTTGCTCAAGCAGTACGTGAGCTGTGTGACAAACACAACGCGCTACTGATCTTCGATGAAGTGCAAACCGGTAATGGTCGTACAGGTAACTTCTACGCTTACCAAGGTTTAGGTATTACACCTGATATTCTAAGCACCGCGAAATCACTCGGTGGAGGTTTCCCAATCGGTGCAATGCTTACTACTGCAAAATTAGCAGAGCACATGAAAGTCGGTACGCACGGTTCAACATACGGCGGTAACCCACTCGCGTGTGCTGTAGCAGAAGCAGTTGTGAACGAAGTTACTAAGCCTGAAGTGTTGGCTGGTGTGCTAGAACGCGAAGCGATGTTCCGCGAAGGTCTAGAGAAGATCAATGCTAAGTACAACATCTTCTCAGAAGTTCGTGGTCAAGGCCTATTGCTTGGCGCTGCACTAAATGAAGAATGGCAAGGCCGTGCGCGTGATGTTCTCGTCGCTGCAGGCAAACAAGGTCTCATGGTATTGGTTGCGGGTGCCAATGTCGTACGTTTCACACCATCACTCGTTATCACACAACAAGAAATTGAAGAAGGCTTGGCGAAACTGGATAAAGCGATCGCGACTTTAGTTTAAGCGCGATATCAGTTTCAACGTCAACGCAGACACCCCCGTCAAGGATCTCTGATGGGGGAATTGTTCCTACAATATAGTTAGGATCTTCTTGCATCTGGAGGGAGTATTGATGCTAGTAGTTCGCCCTATCGCGATGTCGGATTATGACGCGCTGCACACTTGTGCGGTGGAGTCTGGTCACGGATTTACATCTCTACCGGTTAACGAAGAACTGTTAACCAATCGAATCAAACACTCAGAGTACAGCTTTGGTAAGCCAGATGTGGCAGAACCAGGTGATGAAGGCTACCTGATGGTCGGCTTTGACTCTGAAACGGGTGAGGTTGCGGGTACCACCGGAATCGAAGCATCTATCGGCTGGGATGTCCCATTTTACTCGTATCACATTAGTAAAGTGGTGCACTCGTCACCAAAGCTTGGCGTCAATAATGTCGTCAAACTGCTTACTTTTGGTAATAACTACACGGGTAACAGCGAAATTTGTACCTTGTTCTTGCGTGAGAAATTCCGCCAAGGTCTGAATGGTCGTCTAATGTCGAAGTGTCGTTTCCTCATGATGGCTGAGCACCCAGAGCGTTTCTCTGAAACGATCTTTGCGGAGATGCGTGGTGTTTCAGACGACGAAGGCAACTCGCCGTTCTGGCAATGGTTACAAGAGCATTTCTTCTCCATCGATTTCACACTTGCGGATTACCTCACTGGTATCGGCAAGAAAGGCTTTATTGCTGACTTAATGCCGAAGCTGCCTATCTACATCAACCTGTTGAGTCCAGAAGCGCAAGAGGTCATTGGCCAAGTGCATGACAATACTCGCCCAGCATTAAAGCTGCTTGAGCATGAAGGCTTCACTAACCGTGGTTACGTGGATATTTTCGATGCGGGTCCAACCGTTGAATGTGACTTACGCAATATTGAATCGGTACGTCACTCGTTCCGTGCGCAAGTGAAAATTGCACAACATAGCAGTACGCAAGACTTCTTGATGTGCAACTCATCGTTCGAAGACTTCCGCGCAGCAGTCACCAAAGCGGCGTATGACGCTGAAACACAAAGCGTCATGATCGCACCAGACGTTGCGGATGCACTTTTGGTTGAGGAAGGGGACTTTGTTCGCCTTCTTCCGCAGTAACAGACGACAGAATTTAAGGATAGAAACAATGACACATTGGATTGCAGGTGAATGGGTACAAGGTCAGGGTGAAGCATTTACGTCTCTGTCGCCTTACAACCAAGAAGTGATCTGGCAAGGCAACGGTGCAACGGCAGAGCAGGTGAATCAAGCGGTATCTGCAGCGCGTGAAGCGTTTATTGACTGGAAAAAACGCCCATTTGCAGAGCGTGAGGCGATCGTGTTGGCTTTTGCTGAGAAAGTAAAAGAGAACAGCGAGAAAATCGCCGAAGTCATTGCCAAAGAAACTGGTAAGCCAATTTGGGAAACGCGCACTGAAGCAGCGGCAATGGCAGGTAAAATTGCAATCTCTATTCGTGCTTACCATGACCGCACCGGTGAAGCGAGCCGTGAAGCGGCGGGCAACCAAATTGTGTTGCGTCATCGCCCACTGGGCGTGATGGCGGTATTTGGGCCATATAACTTCCCTGGTCACCTACCAAATGGTCACATTGTGCCTGCGTTACTAGCGGGTAACACCGTTGTGTTCAAGCCATCCGAGCAAACGCCTTGGACTGGCGAGCTAGCTATGAAACTTTGGGAAGAAGCAGGTCTGCCGAAAGGCGTGATCAACCTTGTCCAAGGTGCGAAAGAAACCGGTATTGCGCTTGCTGATGCGAAAGGCATTGATGGCGTACTGTTCACGGGCAGCGCGAACACGGGGCATGTATTGCACCGTCAATTTGCGGGTCAACCAGACAAGATGTTAGCACTAGAAATGGGTGGTAATAACCCGATGGTGATCTCTGATAAATACGGTGATTTGGATGCCACGGTGTACACCATCATCCAGTCAGCGTTTATCAGTGCTGGTCAACGTTGTACGTGTGCTCGTCGTTTGTACGTGCCATTGGGTGAGAAAGGTGATGCGCTCATCACGAAACTGGTTGAAGCGACGAAGAATATTCGCGTAGACCAGCCATTTGCAGAGCCTGCGCCATTTATGGGGCCGCAAATCTCCGTTGCCGCAGCCAAGTTCATTCTCGATGCACAAGCGAACCTTCAATCACTTGGTGGTGAAAGCTTGATTGAAGCTAAAGCAGGAGAGGCGGCGTTTGTTTCTCCGGGCATTATTGATGTAACGAACATTGCTGAGCTACCAGATGAAGAGTACTTCGGTCCACTTCTGCAAGTGGTGCGTTACGAAGGGCTAGAAAAAGCCGTAGAACTGGCGAACGACACGCGCTTTGGTCTCTCTGCTGGTTTAGTTTCAACTGACGACCAAGAATGGGAATACTTCGTTGACCATATTCGTGCAGGGATCGTGAACCGTAACCGCCAGCTCACTGGTGCAAGTGGTGATGCGCCATTTGGTGGTCCTGGTGCGTCAGGTAACCTACGTCCAAGCGCTTATTACGCAGCAGACTACTGTGCGTACCCGATGGCATCAATGGAAGGTCAAGAGACTATCTTGCCTGCAACATTAAGCCCAGGTGTGGCGCTATAAGTTTTAATAACAGAGTCGCAACCATGTATTGCGGCTCACCTTGCCGGCGAATCATTTAGGTATGGGTTGTAGTGATCGTTGGCAGAACACGGAAAGTGAGCAAAGACTCGGAAAAGCGTGTTGACTGACTGGCATTTACCGTCACAGGTTGATGGCTGCTCGTTCATTATTCTGGACAACTTTTCGTTGTGAACGAGCAGTCAACTTCCGCTTACCTTTTAACTCTACATCTCGTAACAAGGAGTCGTTATGACGCCCGATGTGTTATTTGAATCGCTATGGCAAGATTACATTCAACGTCTTTGCCCCTCTGCTGCGAAAGTACATCAGCTGCTTCAAGAAGATGAGCCTCTGATTAATGATCATATAGCTTTACGTACCTTCAATATTGCGCCTCTTGGTATCGAAACCTTAGCTAAACCATTTGTAGCCATTGGCTACCAGGCATGTGGTGACTACGTTTTCGAAAGTAAAAAGCTGGTTGCTAAGCACTATGAACACCCTGATCCGAAGCAACCGAAAGTCTTTATTAGTGAGCTAAAAGTTGAGGAGTGTTCACCTGAGCTGCAAGAGATTGTGAAAAAGCTGGTGGCACAAGTCGATGCAGGCAAGCTGAACGATAGCGCATTCTTACATGGTGGACGCTTGTGGGATTTAAGCTTTGCTGACTACCAAACGTTGGCTAAAGAAAGTGAGTATGCATCTTGGTTAGCTGCGCATGGTTACGGCGCAAACCACTTCACGGTGAGCGTTAACCAGCTCAATGAATACGAAGAAGTGAAGCAAGTAAACGATCACTTACGTACGGCCGGATTTACCATCAATGAAAACGGCGGGGAAGTGAAGGGCACTCCTGAGGTGCTACTAGAACAATCATCGACCATGGCGGATAAAGTGGCGGTTCGCTTTAGCGAAGGCACTGAAATTATCCCTGGTGGCTTTTACGAGTTTGCTAAGCGCTACCCGATGGAAAATGGTGAGCTGTACCCAGGTTTTGTGGCGGCTTCAGCGGACAAAATCTTTGAAAGTACGAATGGCTAACTTTTAGGGTTAACCTTTCGGCTAACCAACTTGCTCATTAGTCTTTTGTTGCTCTGAGCTTAATGTGGTTACAAGACAAATAAAAAGCCACCAATGTCGCCATTGGTGGCTTTTATAATTTTGTTCGCGTCACTCTGGTTTGAGATTAACGAGTACCGTAAACCACGATAGTTTTACCGTGCGCAGAGATTAAGTTCTGCTCTTCTAACATTTTCAAGATACGACCTACTGTCTCACGAGAACAGCCAACGATTTGACCGATTTCTTGACGAGTGATCTTGATTTGCATGCCGTCTGGGTGAGTCATTGCGTCTGGTTGTTTTGCAAGGTTCAGAAGCGTCTGAGCGATACGACCAGTTACGTCTAGGAACGCTAGGTCACCCACTTTTTGGCTAGTTACTTGAAGACGACGAGCCATCTGCGCAGAAAGGCGCATTAGGATGTCTGGGTTTACTTGGATAAGCTGACGGAATTTCTTGAAAGAAATTTCAGCAACTTCACAAGGAGATTTAGCACGAACCCAAGCTGTGCGCTCTTGGTCTTCCTCGAATAGACCAAGTTCACCAATAAAGTCTCCTTGGTTTAGGTAAGAAAGGATCATCTCCTTACCTTCTTCGTCTTTGATAAGAACCGCAACAGAACCTTTAACGATGTAGTACAAAGTTTCTGCCTTTTCGCCCGCGTGAATTAGCGTGCTCTTTGAAGGGTACTTATGAATATGACAGTGTGAAAGAAACCACTCTAATGTTGGGTCGGTTTGAGGTTTACCTAGAACCATAATATCTCACTTCCTCTGCAGGGTACGCTTGCGCTATCCATATTTTAGCTAAGCCTGAATTAGGCCTACTAGAATAAGAGCACTTTTTATATGCTGCAAGCTCTCTTGTGTTTCGGTAAGAAATAGTATCCTTTTTCGAAAACGATTTCTTGATTTTAATCGTGCCATGATTGAGATTTTGTAAGCAAAACTGTGCACATGATCACGGTATGAAAAGTAAACATCTTCGCAGGCAGGTTTTTAGCCAATTTTCCCTGTTTCGATGAGCTGTTGTAGGATAGGCCGAACTATGAGCTCCATTGCAAAGCTCATCTTACCGCCTGGCACGACAATCGTGTTGTGGCGTGACATGAATGAGCCATCAATCATAGCCAGGAGATATGGGAAGTCGACTTTCTTTATCCCACGCAAGCGAATTACGACAAAGCTCTCATCCAGGCTTGGGATACCCTTCGCATTAAGTGGGTTGGAGGTATCGACCGTTGGGACGCGCTGAAAGTTAATATGAGTGCGAGAAAATTGCGGAGTGATGTAGTTAAGATAATCGTCCATCGAGCGCACGATAGAATCCATTACTGCTTCTCGTGAATGACCGCGGTCACGAGTATCACGCACAAACTTTTGGATCCACTCTAAGTTTACGATTGGTACCATACCAATCAAGAAATCCACATGCTGCGCAACATTAACATCGCCATCCACAACACCGCCGTGCAAGCCTTCATAGAAGAGAACGTCACTGTTCTCCGGTAAGTCCTGCCACGGTGTGAAGGTACCAGGCATTTGATTATAAGGTACGGCCTCGTCAAAGGTGTGTAGGTAGCGACGTACGCTGCCTGCGCCATCGTGACCATATTTACGGAAAAACTCTTCCAATCCTGGAAAGTCATTAGCTTGAGGGCCAAAGTAGCTAATGTGTCGACCTTGCTCGCGCGCTTTACGGATTTCTATATCCATTTCAGGGCGAGTAAAGCGATGGAAGCTGTCGCCTTCAACCCATGCGGGTTTAACGTTCATCATATTGAACATCTTACGGAAGGCTTCAGATGTAGTGGTCGTGCCGGCACCGGATGAACCAGTAACCGCAATAATTGGGTGTTTAGCTGACATGACAAACCTTGTCGAAAATTACTTACCTGTAATGTGCAGTAGGCTGCTACTGCACGGTCGATAACCCACTATAGCACGTAACAATGCCTTGTCATTGAGTGGGGTACGGTAAAATGTGAAGGGTCTAAAATTTTGTTTTTACCTGAATATCGACGGTTTCGTGCAGTTCAGAGAACACGATAACCGCTTCGCCTTTTTCTAATTGAGTTTTTACTTGATCCACTTTGTCTTGCAAAGAAATCTCGACGGTTCCGTAATCCGTGCCTTCACGTAAGACGAATTCACGAATTAAGTTTTCCAATGTTTCTGGCGCAATGTCTTGCCATGGAATGATCATAAATACCTCGAACTTTTATGATGAGCGGCTAGTTTACTGCTTTCGCTGCTTGGATACAGCAGAAAGGTAATCTGCGGCAATACTTTCGTAATACGCTGGCAGCGCTTCTTCCAACCAAAATTTCGGCTTGAGCGCTGAACCTGTCAGGAAACCAACATGCCCACCGTGCTCAAAGAGACGGTAATCAATATTATCTGGCAGAACAAATTTCGGGATCACATCGTCGGTCATGAATGGATCGTCTTTGGCGTGAATGATCAGTGTCGGTAGCGTGATCTGTTGTAATTTACTTAAGCCAGAACATTGATCGTAATAATCTTGTGCGTCTTTAAAACCGTGCAGTGGTGCCGTGATCAAATCATCAAATTCATACAATCGTGTGACACGTTTTATTGAGTTGTAGGACAAAGCGAGCTCGCCATGCAACAAGTGATGTTTTTGCAACGCGTTGCGTTTGAGTGAAGAGAGTAGGTAACGGCGATACACTTTCGAAAAGCCTTGTTCAATACGGTTCGCACATGCTGCTAGGTCTAAAGGCGCTGAGATAATGGTCGCCGCGTTCAAAATGGGGTGGTCTTTGTATTGGGCTAAATAATTCGCCAACATGTTACCGCCAAGAGAAATACCAACCGCAACTTTGGGGTTATCAGGAAAGCGTTGCTCAAGGTGCTCTAAGAAGTGGCGGGCGTCAGTCACTTCACCAGAATGATAGGCGCGAGCTTTCTTGTTTGGCTTACCGCTACAACCGCGGAAATGCATCATCACCGACAGCCATCCGGATTGAGCAAATGCATTCATTAGGCCATTGGCGTAAGGGCTATAGAAGCAGCCTTCTAGTCCATGAAATAAAAACAAAAATCGGCTTTTTTTGCGCAGGTTCTTGGGTTGGGTCCTCGCTCCATGCGAGATCGAGAAAATCGCCATCGGATGTATCGAGGGTTTGCCAAATCGGCGTAAACAACGCTTTTTTGCGAATAAAACGCGGTAAAAGCGTTTGAAGATGCGGGTTTTTGATCCCGGCGGCTGCGAAAAATTGTGTCATACCTAACTGCTCTTATGCGGTTCTTCGGTGTCAGTTGAAGAACTTATTAATATAATCCTTTATAAAGATTATAGGTATTCTACAGATTTATGGGCGTTTTGGTGGGTGAATGTTTGGCACCGGAATAGCAAAGGCCTGTTGCAAATGCTCACCACCAAGTTGACGACAGTATCTCAGCGTGAGTGGGGCGCCATCATTTTTGACCAGCGTGAGCGAGTTAATGCAGTTCACCAAATCCGCTTGTTGCTGCTTTTCTAGTTGCAGCTCAAACTGCAAGGTTTCACGATATAAAGCGTCATTGACTTGAGACTTAAGATGGCGACGTAAGTCGCGAAAAGAGTGCAATAAGGTTTCGCTTCGGCCCAGACAGCTTTGTACCAGAGGCCAGTCTTTTTCTTGGAAAATGAGTTGCTGCTCATCGAGCCATCTGAGCAGCAGGAGTAGGTTCACGTTGCCGTGATAATTGTTCTGCAATGATAAACACGCTTCTTTCACTTCTCGCACACCATAAAACTGCAGACTGAACTGCCAAAGGTGTTCTAGGGTGAGTGTGTATTCAGCGTGTTGATTACTCATTGATTAAACTCTAGCTCCATCTGCTCCAGTTCTTCCTGAGCAGACATCCATTCCATTTCAATTTCTTCGAGCTCTGCCTTACTAGAAGCTTGAAGAGCCAGCACTTGGTTAAGTTTAGCTTTATTTTCGGCTTCATACAGTGAGTTATCTGCCAATTGTTCTTCAGCTTCGGCCAGTGCAGCACCTAACTTATCCATTTTATTTTCTAATTGTGTCAGCGTTTTGCGAATTGGCGCCGTCTGCTTACGAAATTCTGCATCGCGACGTTTCTGCTTCTTTTTTCGCTGCGGCGCTGTTGGCGCTATCTTTGGCTGGCTGTGCGGCTTGTGCCTCTTTGCGTTCCGCTCTTTGTTGCTCGGTTAACCACTTGTAGTAGTCGTTTAAGTCACCATCGAACGGCGCAACTTGACGATCGTGCACCAAGTACAAGTCATCGGTTGTAGCACGCAATAGGTAACGGTCGTGCGAAACAATCACCATTGCACCTTCGAACGTTTGCAGTGCCATCGTCAATGCCTGACGCATGTCCAAATCCAAGTGGTTGGTTGGTTCATCAAGTAGCAACAGGTTTGGCTTTTGCCACACAATTAAGGCCAGCACTAAACGGGCTTTTTCACCACCCGAAAACGGTGCGACTTTCTCCAGTGCTTTGTCGCCTTGGAAGCCAAAGCTGCCTAGGTAATCACGTAGCTGTTGTTCGGTTTGATCCGGCGCGATCTGCATCATGTGTTGCAGCGGCGTTTCCTCTGGGTGCAGCGTTTCTAATTGATGCTGGGCAAAGTAACCTATTTTTACGCCTTGTGAGTAAGTCAGATCGCCACCTTGCGCGTTAAGCTCACCAGAGAGCAATTTGATCAAGGTCGATTTACCCGCGCCATTACGGCCGAGTAGACCAATGCGACTGCCAGGAACCAAGTTCAACCTGATCTTCTCTAAGATCAGGTTGTCACCGTAGCCTGCCGATACTTCATCCATCATCATGATTGGGTTTGGCAGCGCCGCGGGCTCACGGAATTGGAAGCTAAATGGGTTATCGAATTGAGCGGGTAACACTTTCTCCATGCGCTCCAAAGCTTTAATACGGCTTTGAGCCTGGCGTGCTTTAGAAGCTTTATAACGGAAACGGTCGATGTAGCTTTGCATGTGCGACATCTGTTTCTGTTGCTTCTCGAACATCGCTTGCTGCAGCACCATTTTTTGCGCTCGTTGGTTTTCGAACGACGAATAGTTACCCGTGTATTCGTTCAATTGTTGGTTTTCGATGTGAATAATACGGCCAACAATGGGGTCAAGGAAGTCACGGTCGTGCGAGATCAGGATCAGTGTGCCTGGGTAGTTTTGTAGCCAACGTTCAAGCCACATCACCGCGTCTAAGTCCAAGTGGTTGGTTGGCTCATCGAGTAGCAATAAGTCAGAACGGCACAATAGCGCTTGGGCTAAGTTAAGGCGCATACGCCAACCACCTGAGAATTGAGTCAAACTCCAACTCATTTGCTCTTGGCTGAAACCTAAACCGTCGAGCAATTCTGCCGCGCGAGCGCGAATGCTATAACCGCCGATGGTTTCAATTTTACCGTGGATCTCGGCAACCAAGGTGCCGTTGTCTTGTGCTTCCGCTTCAGCCAACTGCTTTTCGAGCGCTCGGTACTCGCGATCACCATCAATGACGTATTCCAGTGCAGTGCGCTCTAGCGCAGGCGTTTCCTGTGCGACCCAGGCCAACTCCCAATGTTGAGGTTGGCTAAATGAGCCTGCATCAATCGACAGTTCATCTTTCAGCAATGCAAATAGCGTTGATTTACCGCAGCCGTTTTTGCCCACAAGGCCGACTTTATCGCCAGGATGGATAGTCGCTGAAGCTTGATCTAAAAGAGGTTTACCGCCACGCAGTAACTGAATATCAGAGAAGGTAATCATAAAGTTTTCATTCACTTTGCGCAGTGCGCGTTGCTTGGTTACATAGCGAAGTAGTTTCAATCGTTTTAAAGCCACTTGGGTATATATCTAGCGGTGAATAGTAGGGGTATTGGCCGGAAAAGTCGATTGATTCGCTTTAATTGCATTATGCTGTACAAAAAAGTATAACAATTTGATAACGGATAAAAATAACCACAAGGACGACCATTTGGCTGTTGCACCGTCTATTCTCCCAAGAGTTCTGGTCATTTATGCTCATCCAGAGCCACATAACTCGATTGCTAATCAAGTGATGATTAAAAAAGCTCAGTCGCTTGAACACGTCACTGTGCACGATCTTTACGGTGTTTACCCTGACTTCTTTATTGATGTGAATTACGAACATGAGTTGTTGCTCACGCATGATGTGATCGTGTTTCATCACCCGCTTTATATGTATTCATGCCCAGCCCTGTTAAAAGAGTGGTTGGACCGAGTGCTGGGCAAAGGTTTTGCTTTTGGCGGAGGTTCGGCGCTAGAGGGAAAATACTGGCGCAGTGTGATTACAACGGGGGGGAAAGAAGAGGCCTTTAGCGCGAAGGGGTACAACAAATATCCATTAGAGCAAATCTTACAACCGTTTGAACTGACGGCCGCCTTGTGTCAAATGCACTGGATTGAACCTTTGGTGTTGTATTGGTCGCGTAATGTCTCGGATATTGAGCGGTATGAGCACGCCGAATTGTATCGTCGGTGGTTGAACAACCCACTTGAAAACTGGGAAGCAACAGACCAAGGAGGTCAGTATGGCGATAACCAGTGAGTTTCTTCAAAGTAGCGTGGTCTTTCTCTCAGCCGCGGTTATTGCGGTACCGATTGCTCAGCGTCTCGGACTTGGCTCGGTTTTAGGTTATTTACTTGCCGGTGTGTTGATTGGCCCTTGGGGCCTTGGCTTAATCAGTGATGTTGATGCTATTTTGCACTTTGCTGAACTTGGGGTCGTGTTGTTACTGTTCTTGATCGGCCTTGAACTAAATCCTAAAAAACTGTGGCAAATGCGAGGACCGATTCTAGGCTTAGGCGGCGCGCAGGTGGTGGTTACGACCGCCGTGCTGGGCAGTGTCGTCAGTATGTTCGGCGTAAGCATGCAAGTGAGTTTGGTGATTGGGATGGGATTGGCACTGTCCTCGACGGCAATTGCTCTAAAAGTGATTGAAGAGCAAGGGCTCAATGGCACCGAAACGGGTCAATCTGGTTTTGCTGTATTGCTCTTTCAAGATATTGCCGTGATCCCAATGTTGGCAATGTTGCCCTTGCTTGCTGGCGGGCAGAGTGGCGGTAGTTGGTTGGATGTCTTCACGGTATTAGGCAGTGTAGTGGCCCTGTTGATTGGTGGCCATTTCTTATTGCGTCCACTATTTCGCTTTGTTGTGATGAGCGGCGTTCGTGAGCTCTTTACCGTCGCCGCATTGTTGGTTGTGCTTGGGATTTCTGTCGTGATGCAAAAGCTCGGGCTTTCTATGGCTCTAGGGACTTTCTTAGCCGGCGTTCTGCTGGCTGAGAGTGAGTATCGACATGAATTGGAAATCGCTATCGAGCCGTTTAAAGGTTTGTTGTTGGGGTTGTTCTTCATCGCGGTTGGCATGGCGGTAAATTTGGGGTTATTGGCATTACACCCTTTAGAGATTCTGGGCGCGGTGGTGGCTTTGGTCGTGGTTAAGGGCTTGGTTTTGTATGCATTGGCGAGAGCTGCCCGTGTCGGAGCCAAAGCGAGAAGCCGTATGGCCGCGATTTTAAGCCAAGGTGGTGAGTTTGCCTTTGTCATATTTACCGCAGCGAGCCAAGAGGGCATTTTATCCAAAGAGCAAGTAGCGTTTTTGTTGGTGGTGGTTAGTTTATCCATGGTGACGACACCACTTTTGCTGATGGGAACAAAAAAAATGGTTTGCTCATACCCTGAATCAAGAAGAAGAGGGCATGACCACGAAAGTAGTGGATCGTCGTCCACGTGTGATCATTGCAGGCTTTGGACGTTTCGGTCAGATCGTTGGACGTTTAATGTATGCCAATAAAATCAAAGTGACGGTATTAGAAAGTGATGCCAGCCAAATCCACCTACTGCGCAAGTATGGTTACAAAGTGTTTTATGGCGATGCTACCCAAATTGATCTTTTGCGGGCTGCTGGCGCAGATAAAGCAGAAGCATTGGTCATTTGTACCGATTCACCTGATGAGGTGATGGCTATCGTTGATATCTGCCGCGTGCACTTCCCGAAACTTAAGTTGCTAGCCCGAGCAAGAAGCCGTGTCGAGGCGTATCAGTTAATGAGCCACGGTGTTGAGAATTACTCTCGTGAAACATTTTTAGGGGCATTGGATCTCGGTCGTCAAGCGCTCGTAGAACTTGGTATGCACCCTTATCAAGCAAAGCGGGCAGAAGCACATTTTCGTAAGTTAGATAATGCTATGCTTAAGGACTTATTGCCTCAGCACAATGAAGATAAGAAATTGGCTCAGAGAGCGAAAGAGGCACGCAAAGAGCTAGAAGAAATTTTTGGTCGTGAGATGGAGAGCGACCATCAGTCACCTAATCATTGGAAGTAGTACTTGAGCCAAGACTCAAGCTAAGGAAATAGCGTGAAAATCAAGAAACGTTTTATTGCCGGCGCTAGCTGCCCAAATTGCAGCCAGCAAGATACCCTGCGCTGGTGGATTGAAAATAATATCGAGTTGGTTGAGTGTGTCGAGTGTGAGTTTACTGAGCAGCGTAAACCGCAATCTGTAGAGAAAAATAAACACTCAGATCAGGAAATGATCGGAATTTTTAAGCCGGAATAATTGAACTTCGATAATTGATCCCCATAATACACCCAGATATCTCAGTACTTAACCCCATTCAGGTTAAGTCAATTAATCTCCCTGGAGTTAGTATGAAAATTGAAAAGAACGTTGTTGCAAGCCTTGCATACAAAGTAATGATGGAAGACGGTGTTGTTGTTGATCAATCAACAGCAGAAGCGCCTCTAGATTACCTTCACGGTCACAACAACCTAATCACTGGTCTTGAAAAAGAGCTTGAAGGTAAAGTGGCTGGCGACAAGTTCTCAGTAACGGTAGCTCCTGAAGAAGCTTACGGCGAGCACAACGATGCGCTAGTACAACGCGTTCCTGCGGACGTATTCCAAGGCGTTGACCAAATCGAAGTGGGCATGCGCTTCCTGGCTGACACTGACCAAGGTCCAATCCCTGTAGAAGTAACAGAAGTTGATGGCAACGAAGTGGTTGTTGACGGTAACCATATGCTAGCTGGTCAAACACTAACTTTCGAAGTAGAAGTTATGTCTACACGTGAAGCAACAGCAGAAGAGATCGAACACGGTCATATCCATCAAGCTGGTGGTTGTGGTCATGACCATGATCACGATGATGAAGGCTGCTGTGGCGGCGGCAGCTGTGGTTCTCACTAATCACAAGCTCCTTCACTAGATAATCTTATCTAGTAAAGCTTTGCAAAGCGCAAGTTGAGGTTTCAACTTGCGCTTTTTGTTTATCTAAGGTGTAGTGCATAGAAGAAAAGAACAACTCATGGAACAAGCGATGACAAAACCTTTCTCGATTGCGATTCATGGTGGCGCAGGCTCCATTTTACGTGAACAGATGAGCAATGAACTTCAGCAATCGATCTTGGCTGATTTGGAAGCGTCGGTAAAAGCTGGCTATCAAATTCTAGAGAAAGGCGGCGACGCTTTGGATGCGGTTGTTGCTGCAGTAAAAGTATTGGAAGACTCGCCTAACTTTAATGCGGGTAAAGGCTCGGTGCTGACCAACAACGAAATGGTAGAAATGGATGCCTCTGTCATGGATGGTCGAAACCAAGCCGCAGGCGCGGTCGCTGGTGTTCGTCATATCAAGAATCCAATTGAGCTCGCTCGTGACGTGATGCGAAACAGCAATCACGTGTTGTTGGTGGGTGAGGGCGCAGAGAAGTTTGCTTTTGAACAAGGCCATGAGTATACCGAGCAAGATTACTTCTTTACTGATCGCCGTTATGAGCAGTTGCTGTCTATGCGTGAGAAAGGGCTGTTTGCTTTGTCGGAGTCTCGTTACCCAGATGATCGTAAGCACGGTACGGTTGGTGCGGTGGCATTGGACCAACAAGGCAACTTAGCCGCTGCCACCAGTACGGGTGGCGTGACGAATAAGAAATACAACCGAGTTGGGGATTCGGCTTTGATAGGCTGTGGCACGGTGGCCGAAAATGGCGTTGTCGCGGTTTCAACTACGGGTGTCGGTGAGTTTTTTATCCGTAAACGTGCCGCAGAAGACGTCGCCGCACGGATGCGTTACTTACAAGAAGATATTCATACTGCTTGTGAGCATATTATTCAGGGGGAACTGAAAGAGATGGGCGGCGAAGGCGGTTTAATCGCAATTGACGCGCAAGGTGAGCTGCACTTTGCGATGAACAGCTCTGGTATGTACCGAGCTGGCATCAACACTCAAGGCGAGTTGAGCGTCAAAATCTACGCTGACGAATAGCTTCCTCTTGAGCCACCTTCTTAAGTAATCAATAACAAAAAAGCCCAGAATATGTTCTGGGCTTTGTGCTATTTGAGCCTGCATTTTAATAATGCGGTGGTGGGGTTTCTTCTGACGGATCGGCTAAATTCGACGAGTCCATATTTTTTACTTTACCTACCACATATTTCATCTGATCGAGCATCTTGGTAATTTGCAGTTGCTGCTGCGATAAGGCGCCGTTCAGATCTTCAATAGTCTGTTCTTGGAACGCAAGCTGACATTCTAAGTCATTAATGCGTGCTTCCAATTGCTGAATGATTTTTTCTGTCATGATCCGTTCTCTAACTGCCAAGCTTGGGCAATACCTGCTGAAGTAGCAGTAATTACGCGTTGTTTTGAATCAAAGGCTGCATCATACACGACCGCACGGGGAGGGCGAGTGTCTTTTTTTGGTCTCAACTTCAAATCCGCCAATCCGTTTTCCGGTTTGAGTATCCCATATTGAAACGCGGCCAGAAGGCGTTCCTGTCACTAACTGAGTTCCGTCATCAGAAAATCGCGCAGTAGAGAAGATCAATTGGCGCGACCAACTGCTCAACTGTGTGACTTCTTGTCCAGTTTTTAAATCCCAAATTACCGCTTGGTTTCCGCCATCGGATGTCATTGCTAACTTGCCATCTCGTTGCAGGGCAACACGAACAACCCGTTGTTCATGTTCGAAGGTCCGCAGCACTTGTCCGGTTTCGGTGTCCCACAAATACGCTTTGTAGTCATTACCACCAGTCAGTGCGAAGCGGCCATTAGGAGAAATGGCGACGGAATTGACTTTTTCACGATGCGCAAGGAACTCCAAGCGACGTCCGGTGACTAAGTTGACGTAAATTGCTTTACCGTTGGATAACCCGAGCAGAACTTGTTCACCGTTACTGGTGATATCAACGTCGCGAATGAGCGCATCAGAAATAGACCAAAGGCCTTTGGATTGCGTCCAGCCTAAGTCCCAAACTGCGAAGTTCATTTGGCTCGCTGTGACTGCATAGCGACCATTGTCTGAGATACGAATATGGGATACCACGTTGGCATCGGCATCGAGCTCACCCAGGTTGGCTAGTTGTTCATTTTGCTCTAGGTCCCACAACATCAAATGGTGTTGCTGAGAATAGAGCAGAGCAAATCGTCCATCTCTGCTAAGTGCGAAGCTCGTCGTACCCTGAGGCTCTATCGGCCAACGGTGCACTTCACGCTCGGCGAAAAAGCAACCATTTAACGTGGTGATGACAATTAAATATAGGAATAAATGAGAAATTCTTTGCATCACATCTAATAATCCGGTTTGTGTCTTAAGACATATAGCTAGTATATTGGTATAACGATTGTCTTCACTAGTCTCATAGAAGATTTGTGCACAACAACCAATGGCAAAGCCATTATTGGGAGAATTTAATGAAATCAGTTTTAAAAGTGTCGCTACTTGCTGCAACAGTTATGCTAGCGGTAGGTTGTCAGAAAGAAGAAACTAAAACAGAAGCCGCACCTCAAGCAGAACAAGTTCAAGCAGAAACCGGTAAAGCGGTTCACTTTAAAACCGACGACGATAAAGCGGCATACGCAATCGGTGTTTCATTTGCTAACTACCTAAGCACAAGCATCGACAAGCCAAGCGAAATCGGCATTAATCTTAACAAAGACTTGGTACTAAAAGGTATCGAAGACGTCTTCAAAGGCAATGCTGAATTGAATGAAGAAGAAACACGTGCAGCACTAGAATCTCTAGATAAGCGTGTTGCTGAAAAGATGCAAGCACAAGCGGCTGAGAAAGCAGCTGAAGCAAAAAAAGCTGGCGATGATTTCCGTGCTGAGTTCGAGAAGCAAGAAGGCGTAGTGAAGACAGATACAGGTCTTCTATACCAAGTTATTACTCCTGCTGAAGGTGAGAAGCCAAAAGACACTGATACGGTTCAAGTACACTACAAAGGTACGCTAATCGATGGTACGCAATTTGATAGCTCTTACGATCGTGGTGAACCTGCAACATTCCCACTTAACCGTGTAATCCCAGGTTGGACAGAAGGTGTTCAGCTAATGCCTGTGGGTTCTAAATTCAAATTCGTTATCCCGCCAGAGCTAGCATACGGTGATCAAGACACACCAAGCATTCCTGCTAACTCAACGCTAGTATTTGAAGTTGAGCTGCTAAAAGTCGAGAACGACAACGCAGAGCAATAACAATAAGCCGCGATAAGTTATTGAAAAAGGTCCGTTTAACGGGCCTTTTTTGTTCTAGGTCACTAGTTGGTGAGTTTGCTAGGTTGATTTTCAAATTTTCTGATAAACTTACACCAATTTGTTGATTTTTCGCTCGAAGGCTTATGACAACTACAGAAACAATAAACGCGGAGATGTTGCTCGAAATGGAATCCGTTAACGTGATGCCGTTTACCGAGCACGACAAAATCATTTTAAGATCTTATGAGGCGGTCGTTGATGGTATCGCCAGCCTGATAGGTCCCTTTTGTGAAATCGTTCTTCACTCGCTAGAAGACTTAAATACCTCTGCAATTAAAATCGCTAACGGTGAAAACACGGGTCGCCAAGTCGGCTCACCGATCACTGACTTAGCGCTTAAAATGCTAAAAGACATCGAAGGCTCGGAGCGCAACTTCTCACGTTCGTACTTTACCCGTGCAAAAGGTGGCGTGTTGATGAAGTCGATCACTGTCGCCATTCGTAATGGTGAAAATCGCGTGATTGGTTTGTTGTGTATCAACGTCAACTTGGACGCACCCTTCTCGCAAGTCCTTCAATCTTTCATGCCAACGCAAGAAGCAAAAGAAGCGGCTTCCTCGGTTAACTTTGCTAGTGACGTAGAAGAGCTGGTGGACCAAACTGTTGAACGCACCATCGAAGAGATCAATGCGGATAAATCCGTATCGAACAACACCAAGAATCGCCAAATCGTGATGGAATTATACGACAAAGGCATCTTCGATATTAAAGATGCCATCAACCGCGTTGCAGATCGTCTTAACATTTCAAAGCACACCGTCTACTTATACATTCGTCAACGTAAAACCGAGGACGATGAAAAGTGAGTAAACTGACTTACACGTTGGTGGTGAACGGTCCTGTTTACGGTAGCCAGTCAGCACGCAGTGCTTATCAGTTCGCCAAGGCGGTGATTGAGCAAGGCCATCAGTTAGTGAGCGTTTTCTTTTATCAAGAGGGCGTGACCAATGGTACTGCTTTGAGTGTGCCTGCCAACGACGAATTTGATCTCAATAAGGCATGGCAATCTTTGGCAAAAGAGCATGGTGTTCGTCTAGAAACTTGTGTTGCTGCGGCTTTGCGTCGCGGGATCGTAAGTGAAGAAGAAGCGAATCAACATGGTTTGGTCCAGAGCAATCTAGCGGAAGGTTTCGAGCAAGCCGGCTTAGGTAGCTTAGCCGAAGCGATGTTAACCCAAGACAGAGTGGTACAGTTTTGAGTCAGCTAACTTATCTATTTCGTAGCGCACCGCATGGCAGTGCGGCTGGTCGTGAAGGTGTGGATGCACTGTTAGCCGCGTCGGCTTACTGTGAAGATATCAGCGTCATTTTCATGGGAGATGGGGTTTACCAGCTTCTACTAGGGCAAGAACCGAGTAAGATCTTGAGCAAAGATTATGCGCCGATGCTGAAGCTTTTCGATTTATACGATATCGAACAAGTCTTTGTGTGCTCAGAGTCATTAGCTCAGCGAGGTTTGGCTCAAGCGGATTTAGTCATTGAAGCTCAAGCGTTAAGCTCAGAGCAGCTCAAAGATAAGTTGCAACACGCTGGCAAGCTACTGTCGTTCTGAGGAAGTTATGCTACATATTATAAAAACGGTCTCCGCTCTAGAAGACGCCATGCCCTTATGCAGTACACAGGATGACATCTTACTTATAGAAGATGCCGTGTACGCTGCTAACTCGCAGCATAAAGCGTTCTCCCACCTAAAAAACCGCAGTGTATTTGTGCTAGAGAGCGATATTCACGCTCGCGGTATTGCGAATCGTATCAGTCCATCACTGACGATCGTGAATTACTCAGGCTTCGTTGAGCTCACAGTTAAACAGGATAAATCGCTTACTTGGGATTGAACGTGATTTACTGTCGCTAAAGCTTTACGGATGAATTGTCCTAATTGAACAAAAAAGATCCGTATATTTCTTGACACACCTCTCACTGCTGCATAGAATTTTGCGTCCCTAACTGCAATGGTAGTTGGGGATAGATTTTTCACAAAGCTTACTTTCAAGTAAATCAGGAGCTAGTTAATGGCAACTATTAACCAGTTGGTACGTAAGCCTCGTGCAAAGCAAGTTGTTAAAAGCAACGTGCCTGCACTAGAAGCGTGCCCACAAAAACGTGGTGTATGTACTCGTGTTTACACTACTACACCTAAAAAACCTAACTCAGCACTTCGTAAAGTTTGTCGTGTACGTCTGACAAACGGCTTCGAAGTTACATCGTACATCGGCGGTGAAGGTCACAACCTTCAAGAGCACAGTGTTGTACTAATCCGTGGCGGTCGTGTAAAAGACCTTCCGGGTGTACGTTACCACACTGTTCGCGGTGCACTTGACTGTGCTGGCGTTAACGACCGTAAACAAGGTCGTTCTAAGTACGGTGTGAAGCGTCCTAAGTCTTAATGGATTCCGTTAAGTAAGGCCAAACACTAAATTATTTTTAATTTTTTGAAAAAACTGAAAAGTTTTGGATAAAACCTGAAGAAGACAACGGAGATAAATCCATGCCACGTCGTCGCGTCATTGGTCAGCGTAAGATCCTTCCAGATCCAAAATTCAAATCTGAATTGCTGGCAAAATTCGTTAACATCCTAATGGTTGACGGTAAAAAATCTACTGCAGAGAAAATCGTTTACACTGCACTAGATGCTATGGCTGAAAAGTCTGGTAAAGACCACTTAGCTATTTTTGAAGAAGCTCTTGAAAACGTACGCCCTGCGGTAGAGGTTAAATCTCGCCGTGTTGGTGGTTCAACTTACCAAGTACCTGTAGAAGTACGTCCGGTTCGCCGTAACGCACTTGCTATGCGTTGGTTGGTTGAAGCTGCGCGCAAGCGTGGTGAAAAATCTATGGCTCAACGCCTAGCAGCTGAAATGCTAGACGCGTCTGAGAACAAAGGTACTGCGGTTAAGAAACGTGAAGACGTTCACCGCATGGCTGACGCAAACAAAGCGTTCGCTCATTACCGCTGGTAATACCTTCTGTGCTGCGAGGTTCTCTCGCAGCACTTTTCTATACTCTAAGGTACACCTTAGTAAGAGGATACAATCGTGGCTCGTAAAACTCCTATTGAGCGCTACCGTAATATCGGTATCTGTGCTCACGTAGATGCAGGAAAAACAACCACAACTGAGCGTATTCTGTTCTACACTGGCCTTTCTCACAAAATCGGCGAAGTTCACGATGGTGCAGCAACCATGGACTGGATGGAGCAGGAGCAGGAACGTGGTATCACTATCACATCCGCTGCGACTACTACATTCTGGCGTGGTATGGAAGCACAGTTCCCTGAGCATCGCGTAAACATCATTGATACCCCTGGACACGTTGACTTTACTATCGAAGTAGAGCGTTCTCTTCGTGTACTTGATGGTGCTGTGGTTGTGTTCTGTGGCTCATCTGGTGTTGAACCTCAGTCTGAAACTGTATGGCGTCAAGCAGACAAATACCACGTTCCACGTTTGGTATTTGTAAACAAGATGGACCGTGCGGGCGCAGACTTCCTACGCGTTGTGGACCAAATTAAAAATCGTCTTGGTGCGAATCCTGTTCCAATCCAACTGAACGTTGGTGCAGAAGATGAGTTCAGAGGTGTCATCGACCTTATCAAGATGAAGATGATCAACTGGAATGAAGCCGATCAAGGCACTTCGTTTACTTACGAAGACATCCCAGCTGACATGATCGAACTTGCTGAAGAGTGGCGCAACCACATGGTTGAATCCGCTGCTGAAGCTAGCGAAGAGCTGATGGACAAGTACCTTGAAGAAGGTGAATTGACTGAAGCTGAGCTCAAACAAGCTCTACGTACTCGTACACTAAACAACGAAATCGTACTGGCCACTTGTGGTAGTGCGTTTAAGAACAAAGGTGTTCAAGCGGTACTAGATGCTGTGATCGAGTTCTTGCCATCGCCAGTTGACGTACCTGCAATTAAAGGTGTTGACGAAAGAGAAAATGAAGTGGAGCGTCACGCTGACGACAACGAACCATTCTCTGCGCTAGCATTTAAGATCGCGACTGACCCATTCGTGGGTACGCTAACGTTCATGCGTGTTTACTCTGGTGTTGTAAACTCCGGTGACGCTGTTTACAACTCTGTAAAAGAGAAGAAAGAGCGTTTCGGTCGTATCGTTCAGATGCATGCGAATAAGCGTGAAGAAGTGAAAGAAGTTCGCGCTGGTGATATCGCTGCTGCTATCGGTCTGAAAGACGTAACAACAGGTGACACACTGTGTGATCAGAACCACAAAGTGATTCTAGAGCGCATGGAGTTCCCTGAACCAGTTATTCAGATTGCTGTAGAACCTCGTTCTAAGGCAGACCAAGAGAAAATGGCTATCGCGCTAGGTAAACTGGCTGCGGAAGATCCATCATTCCGCGTGGAAACGGACGACGAATCAGGTCAGACTCTGATATCAGGTATGGGTGAACTTCACCTAGACATTATCGTTGATCGTATGAAGCGTGAATTCAGCGTTGATTGTAACGTTGGTAAACCTCAGGTTGCTTACCGTGAAACCATTCGTGGTAAAGCGGAAGTTGAAGGTAAGTTTGTTCGTCAATCAGGTGGTCGTGGTCAATACGGTCATGTGTGGGTCAAACTTGAGCCTTCTGAACCTGGCGAAGGTTTCGTATTCGTAGACGAAATCGTGGGTGGTGTGATTCCTAAGGAATACATCAGTTCGGTATCGAAAGGTATCGAGGAACAAATGAATAGTGGTGTTCTAGCGGGTTACCCTGTACTAGATATTAAAGCTACACTATTTGATGGTTCTTACCACGATGTAGACTCAAGCGAGATGGCGTTTAAGATCGCTGGCTCGATGGCATTCAAGAAAGGTGCACTAGAAGCACAACCTGTGATTCTAGAACCAATGATGAATGTCGAAGTAACCACTCCGGAAGACTGGATGGGTGACGTTGTTGGTGACCTAAACCGTCGTCGCGGTATCATTGAAGGCATGGACGAAGGTGTGGCTGGTCTTAAGATCATCCGTGCTCAAGTACCACTATCTGAAATGTTCGGTTACGCAACTGATCTACGTTCTGCAACTCAAGGCCGTGCGTCTTACTCTATGGAGTTTCACGAGTACGCTGAAGTGCCGAAAAACTTCGCAGATAAAATTATTGCAGAGCGTGGTTACTAATTGACGATTGAACTACAAAAAGTTTACGACTTTTTGCGAGATCAGGGCGTCCAAATATTGCGCTAACGGGCGTTGGCGCATAAAATAACAATTTCTGGCGCGTCGTCGATCAATAATGATCACGACGAATCATAACTAGGAAGGAACACGATCGTGTCTAAAGAAAAATTTGAACGTATAACTAGGAAGGAACACGATCGTGTCTAAAGAAAAATTTGAACGTACGAAACCGCACGTTAACGTTGGTACTATCGGCCACGTTGACCACGGTAAAACAACTCTAACTGCAGCTATCTGTACTACTCTTGCTAAAGTTTACGGCGGTGTAGCTAAAGACTTCGCATCTATCGATAACGCTCCAGAAGAGCGTGAGCGCGGTATCACAATCGCAACTTCTCACGTTGAGTACGACACTCCAACTCGTCACTACGCACACGTTGACTGTCCAGGACACGCGGACTACGTTAAAAACATGATCACTGGTGCTGCACAGATGGACGGTGGTATCCTAGTTGTTGCTGCGACAGATGGCCCAATGCCACAAACTCGTGAGCACATCCTACTAGGCCGTCAGGTTGGTATCCCATACATCATCGTATTCATGAACAAATGTGACATGGTTGACGATGAAGAGCTACTAGAACTAGTAGAAATGGAAGTTCGTGAACTTCTATCTGAATACGATTTCCCAGGTGATGACCTACCAGTTATCCAAGGTTCTGCACTAGGCGCACTAAACGGCGAAGAGCAGTGGGAAGCGAAAATCGTTGAACTAGCTGAAGCTCTAGATACTTACATCCCTGAGCCAGAGCGTGCGGTAGATCAGCCATTCCTAATGCCTATCGAAGACGTATTCTCAATCCAAGGTCGTGGTACAGTAGTAACTGGCCGTATCGAGCGTGGTATCCTAACTGTAGGTGACGAAGTTGCTATCGTAGGTATCAAAGACACTACTACTACTACATGTACTGGTGTTGAGATGTTCCGTAAGCTTCTAGACGAAGGCCGTGCAGGTGAGAACGTTGGTGCACTTCTACGTGGTACTAAGCGTGACGAAGTTGAACGTGGTCAAGTACTAGCGAAGCCTGGTTCAATCACTCCACACACTAAGTTCGAATCAGAAGTATACGTACTGTCTAAAGATGAAGGTGGTCGTCACACTCCATTCTTCAAAGGCTACCGTCCACAGTTCTACTTCCGTACAACTGACGTAACTGGTGACATCCAGCTACCAGAAGGCGTAGAAATGGTAATGCCAGGTGACAACGTACAGATGACTGTTGAGCTAATCGCACCAATCGCAATGGACGAAGGTCTACGTTTCGCGATCCGTGAAGGTGGCCGTACAGTAGGTGCTGGTGTTGTTGCTAAGATCTTCGACTAATTCATAACGAATTAAACGAAATCTTGCACTAAGATCTTCGACTAATTCATAACGAATTAAACGAAATCTTGCACTCTTCTTCTTTATGAAGAAAGCGCATCGAGAAAGGGAAGCTTAGGCTTCCCTTTTTTATATCTAAATTATATTTGGTTATAAGTGTTCGTAGGAAATACGTTAATTTTTTAATTTAAAAACAGAATATTACCGGCTCTATTTTTCAACACCTTTAGTCGTAACACCTAACCCTCTGATCTTTGCCTACTGTCACCAAATCTATATAACAAAATATTCTGAACAGGCCTATCAATGCGACTGGTAACAAGAACTATTCTTGTTTATATTGGTTGCCACAGGTTAATTTAATAGGTTTTTGAGTATGTACGTTTGTCTTTGCCATGGGGTCTCCGACAAGAAAATTAGGAAGTTGGCGATAGATGAAGGCGTAACGGATATTAAAGGAATCAAAAAATGCACAGCATTGGGCAGCCAATGTGGTAAGTGCATCAGACAGGCCAAGGATATTTTAGCGGAAACCAGTTACACGGTATTCAAACAAGCTAGCTAATTACTGTGAGCATGCGGTAATTAAGTAATTATTTGCCTAGCGTTTTGACACCTTCTCATTTGCTTCTACATTTAAATGAAGCTAAAGAGGAGGTTTTTGTCATGAAAGGCGATCCAATCATCATCCAACATCTCAATAAAGTGCTCGGAAATGAGCTCATCGCTATTAATCAGTATTTTCTTCATGCTCGAATGTATAAGGACTGGGGGTTAAAGCACCTAGCAGATAAGGAATATCACGAATCTATCGATGAGATGAAACATGCCGATCATCTGATTGAGCGTATTTTGTTTCTTGAGGGCTTACCTAATTTACAAGATTTAGGCAAGTTGATGATAGGTGAAGACACTAAAGAAATGCTCGAGTGTGACTTAAAGCTTGAAATGGCCGCCATTCCAGATTTAAAAGATGCGATTGCCTATGCTGAAGACATTCGAGACTATGTGTCTCGCGATCTGTTTCAAGATATTCTTGAAGATGAAGAAGAGCATGTTGATTGGCTAGAGACGCAACTTGGCTTGATTGAAATGTCTGGCATTGAGAACTACCTCCAAGCGCAATACGTAGACGAAGAGTAATAACGTCCAGGATTTTGCGCACTTCAATTGTAAGAAGAAAAGAGCACCTGACTCGAAAATCAGGTGCTTATCCCCGCTATCTGGTCTAATCTCTTTTATTATCGGCTTTTTAAGGATATTGCTCGCAATCTTGCCTATGAAGTTTGATTTCTATCCGATAGAATTTATCCCCCTTACCTAAAAATAAAAAAGAGAAACGTCCATGTCTGAAGACAATCGCCAAGCAGCCACTCCAGAAGAAGAACATCGCCAAAAAGCATTGGATTACCATGCTTATCCAACTCCAGGGAAGATTGCTGTCGAATTGACAAAGCCTGCGGAAACGGCGGGTGATCTTGCCCTTGCTTACAGCCCAGGTGTTGCAGAACCAGTGCGTGAAATCGCACAAAACCCTGATAACGTGTACAAGTACACAGCGAAAGGCAACATGGTTGCTGTTATTTCTAACGGTACCGCTATCCTGGGTCTAGGTAACCTAGGTCCACTTGCATCTAAGCCAGTGATGGAAGGTAAAGCGTTATTGTTTAAACGTTTTGCAGGTCTTGACTCGATTGATATTGAAGTTAAGCACCGCACGATCGATGAATTTGTTGATACTGTTGCAAGCATTGCAGACACCTTTGGTGGTATCAACCTTGAAGATATTAAAGCACCAGATTGTTTTGAGATTGAAAAGCGTCTAATTGAGCGTTGTGATGTACCAGTATTCCACGATGATCAGCACGGTACTGCGATTGTAACGGCGGCAGGCATGCTGAACGCGATCGAACTTCAAGGTAAGAAGCTTGAAGACTCAACGATCGTTTGTCTTGGCGCTGGCGCTGCAGCCGTTGCGTGTATGGAGCTGCTGATTAAATGTGGTGCAATGCGCGAAAAAATTTACATGCTGGATCGTAAAGGTGTGATCCACACTCGTCGTGATGATCTTAATGAATACAAGCAGCTATTCGCAAACAACACGGACAAACGCACATTAGAAGACGTGATTGAAGGCGCGGATCTGTTCCTAGGTGTATCTGGTCCAAACCTATTGCCAGCGGAAGCGTTGAAGCTGATGGCAGATAAGCCAATCGTATTTGCATGTTCGAATCCAGATCCTGAAATTAAGCCGGAACTTGCCCACGCTGTTCGTGATGATTTGATCATGGGGACTGGCCGTAGTGATTACCCGAACCAAGTAAACAACGTATTGTGTTTCCCATTCATCTTCCGTGGTGCTCTTGATGTGCGCGCAAGTGAAATCAATGATGAAATGAAACTTGCAGCCGTTGAGGCGATTCGTGAGCTAGCAAAAGAGCCTGTACCTGAAACTGTATTGAAGGCCGCAGGCGTCGATAAGCTTGAGTTTGGTGCAGACTACATCATTCCAAAACCAATGGATTCACGTTTACTACCACGTGTTGCAAAAGCTGTGGCTCAGGCGGCAGTTGATTCAGGTGTTGCTCGTATCGAGATGCCTGAAAACTACATGGCAGAGTAATATATCTATTAGATGTGATGTAACAAAAAATGGGACGCAATCGCGTCCCATTTTTTATATCATTCTTTTGGCTCGAGATAAGAATTGCTATCAGAAGCCTCCAGTCTCGCTTTTTACTCTTCGTCAAACGACTCAAATTCGATGCCCATTTCGGTCATCAGTGCTTTTACTTCTGTTGGAATATCATCTGGACGGTCTTTACGAAGGTCTTCATCTGTTGGAAGTGGCTGACCTGTATACGCGTGCAAAAATGCTTCGCATAGTAATTCACTATTGGTTGCATGGCGTAAGTTATTTATCTGACGGCGAGTACGCTCATCAGTTAGCACTTTTAAAACTTTTAGCGGGATAGAGACGGTAATTTTTTTTACTTTGTTCGCTTTTTTTGCCGTGCTCTGCATATGGGCTAATGTATTCGCCATTCCAGTCAGCCATTGCACACCTTCATTTATGTAATCGGTTAAAATAATTTAGGTGCTGATTTTAGCTGCATTTACCGCCATAAGCAAAGACATATAGACGTCTAGAAGTGTTGACGTCTCATTTTTTGACGAGTAAAGTGAACAGAACAGCAAAGGAAGCGTGTTGATCACTTTATTTTACTCATTAGATATAGCGCATTCCTATTTAGAAGTCATTACCCGTGAAAGGATACACCCATGAGCTCTCGCAAACCTGCGACCATTGCAGTACGCACTGGTATTGAATCAGACAGCCAATATCACGCTGTCGTTCCACCTATTTATCTTTCCACTAACTATGGTTTTCCTGCTTTTGGTGAAGTACCTAAGTATGATTACACGCGATCTGGAAATCCAAACCGCGGACTGTTGGAAAGTGCGTTATCTGAACTCGAGTCTGGAAAAGGAGCGGTTGTCACGAACTGCGGTACGTCGGCATTAAATTTATGGGTGTCCGCTTTTCTTGGCCCTGATGATCTCATTATTGCTCCTCACGATTGTTATGGCGGCACCTATCGTCTTTTTAATACCCGAGCCAACAAAGGCGATTTTAAGGTTCAGTTTGTCGATCAATCAGACGAGCAAGCTTTGGATGCAGCATTAGCACAAAAACCAAAACTCATTTTGCTAGAAACTCCGTCAAACCCTCTGGTTCGCGTAGTGGATATTGCAGCTACCTGTGAAAAAGCGAAACAAGTCGGCGCGTTAGTTGCGGTGGACAATACCTTTTTGACACCCGTGTACCAAAAGCCTTTGGACTTGGGCGCAGATTTCGTCATTCACTCCACAACGAAGTATATCAACGGTCATTCAGACGTGATTGGTGGCGTGATCATCACCAAAACAGAAGCGCATGCAGAAGAGCTTGCATGGTGGGGCAATTGCATTGGTGCGACTGGCACACCTTTCGATAGTTATATGACGTTGCGAGGCATTCGTACACTTGGTGCTCGCATGCGAGTGCATGAAGAGAGTTCACAGCAGGTACTGGCTTATCTCCAGAAGCAAGCGTTAGTTAAAACCATTTATCATCCAAGCCTGCCGGAGCACCCGGGTCATGACATTGCTAAAAAGCAGCAAACTGGTTTTGGCTCTATGCTGAGCTTTGAGTTTGCCGGTTCGTTTGAGCAGTTAAAAGTGTTCGTTAAAGAGCTCCAACTGTTTTCATTGGCTGAGTCATTAGGTGGAGTTGAAAGCTTGATTTGTCATCCGGCATCCATGACGCATCGCGCTATGGGAGAGGAAGCACTTGCAGATGCGGGGGTGTCGCATCAACTATTGCGTTTGTCTGTCGGCTTGGAAGATGCACAAGATCTCATCACAGATTTAGAGCAAGCATTCGCTAAAGCTGCCCAACAATAGGAGACGATAATAATGACTTTACAACGTCAGCTGCATAAGTTTGGTGGCAGTAGCTTAGCAAACCCAGAATGCTATTTACGCGTTGTGGATATTCTTAAGGAGTATTCGACGGAAAATGATCTTGTGGTCGTCTCGGCGGCAGGAAAAACCACTAACCGCTTGATTGAGTTCCTGGAAGGGCTAGACAAAGATGGCCGAATCGCGCATGAAGCACTTCAAAGCCTAAGGCAGTTCCAAACGGAGCTAATAGAAAACTTGTTGGAAAATGAAGTACAAGAAGAGCTATTAGCGTTACTGCATGATGAGTTCAGTACCTTATCTGAGCTGACAGCACCACTCACTGGCGCGCAAAAAGCCGCGGTACTAGGACACGGAGAAGTTTGGTCTGCTCGCCTATTGGCCGCGTTATTATCTCAACGTTCTATCCCCGCTGTTGCACAAGATGCACGAGCGTTTTTACGTGCGGAAGCCGGGACTCAACCTGAAGTTGATCGCGCTCGTTCATATCCTTTGATAAAAGAAGTTCTCGCGCAACACAATCATAAACGTGTGGTAATTACTGGCTTTATGGCTCAGAACGAGGCGGGCGAAACCATTTTACTTGGTCGTAATGGCTCTGACTATTCTGCAACTGTCATTGGTGCTCTGGCTGAAGTGAGCAAGGTCACCATTTGGAGTGACGTTGCCGGTGTCTATAGTGCCGATCCGCGTTTGGTGGCAGACGCGTGTCTGTTACCGTTACTTCGATTGGATGAAGCCAGCGAACTCGCCCGTTTAGCCGCCCCAGTCCTACACAGTCGTACACTTCAGCCTGTGGCGCAAAGTACTATGGATCTCAACCTCAAGTGTAGCTATCTGCCGGAATCGGGTTCTACTCGTATTGAGCGTGTCTTAGCGTCTGGCCGTGGCGCTAAAATTATTACCTCGCTGGATGATGTTTTATTGGTGCAGCTGTCTTTCATGCATGGGCACGACTTCGAAAAAACACAGAATGATGTATTACAAGCGTTGCAGCGAGCGCAATTGGAGCCATTGGCATTTGAGGCACAGCCCGATCAACACACGTTGCGCTTGGCGTATACCGCAGAAATTGCCGGTGGCGCACTGAAACACTTACAAGAGCTTGCGGTTGAAGCGGAGATTAAGCTCAAAGAAGGCTACTCGCTCTTAGCGGCAGTAGGCGCTGGCGTTACGAAAAACGCCAACCATTGTTTTGGTTTTTATCAGAAGTTAAAACACTCTCCGGTTGAATTTATTTCTGAAACTGAGTCGGGGCTGAGTTTAGTCGCCGTTTTGCGTCGTACTGATACCGAAGTGTTGGTTCAAACGATTCATAGCCAGTTGTTCCAAGCGCAAAAGCGCGTGGCGGTGGCTTTATGTGGCAAGGGCAACATTGGTTCTAGTTGGTTAAATCTATTTGCAACTCAAAAAGGTGAACTCGAAAAACGTCATGGAATGAGCTTTGACCTTGTCGCGGTCGTGGATAGTCAAACCTACTGGTTCGATGAGCAAGGTATTGATGCAGCAAGTGTTGCTGAACGATTTGATGATGAAAGCCTAGCAAACGATGGATCTTGGTTGACTCACTTAGGAGCGCTAAAAAATTACGATGAAGCCGTAGTGCTTGATGTGACAGCGAGTAAAGACTTAGCTCAGCGCTATGTAGAAATTGCGCAGCAGGGCATTCATTTGATTTCCGCTAACAAAGTGGCGGGTTCGGCAGATAGCCAGTATTACCATCAGGTTCAAGATGCATTCGCTAAAATTGGTCGTTATTGGCTGTACAACGCGACGGTTGGTGCGGGGTTACCAATAAACCATACCGTGCGAGATCTACGTGAAAGTGGGGATGAGATCGTTGCTCTATCGGGTATTTTCTCAGGGACGTTATCATGGTTATTCCAACAATTTGACGGCTCAGTACCATTTAATGATTTAGTCGACCTCGCTTGGCAGCAAGGTTTAACAGAGCCTGATCCTCGTTCTGATTTAGATGGTTCAGATGTGATGCGTAAGCTGGTTATCTTGGCTCGAGAATCTGGTCTCGATATTGAGCCGGGCAGCGTTAAGGTTGAATCTCTGGTACCAGAAGAATTAACAGAACTTAGTATAGATGACTTCTTCGATAACGGAGGGCTGTTGAGTGAAATACTTCAAGAGCGCCTGACAAAAGCACAGAGAAACGATCAAGTGCTTCGCTACGTTGCGCGTTTAAGAAAAAAATGGTAAAGCGACGGTGGGAGTAGAAGCGTTATCTCGTGAACATGCGCTCGCCAACCTACTGCCGTGCGACAACATTTTTGCCATTGAAAGTAAGTGGTACAAAGATAACCCACTCGTTATTCGAGGGCCTGGCGCAGGAAGAGAAGTGACAGCCGGCGCGATTCAATCCGACCTCAACCGATTAGCCGGTTTATTCTAAAGTTGCGAGATACCTAAAACCCTGGAACCCGACCAGGGTTTTTTATTTTTCCTTCAGTGCCATACTGAAGTATCGGCTTGTGATAAGTGGTGAAATAACGTTCAAGTAATAACTTGAACTATCCTCATCATTAACTTGAGAAAAATTCATAATTACAAGGTTGACATTAAATCGTATTCAATACATCCTGTAGACATATAGACGTCTAAACGTCGATTTAAGGAATTTGTTTTCGTGGCGGAGTGCCACAGGGAGAGTAAGATGGGATACACGCACGCAGGCCATATTGACGCCTTGAACCAGAATATTGCTGAGTTGTCAGACAACATCAATGTATCATTTGAGTTTTTTCCACCAAGCAGCGCTAAGATGGAAGAGACACTCTGGAATTCAGTGCACCGTCTTAAAACGCTCCAACCTAAATTTGTTTCTGTGACTTACGGCGCTAACTCTGGCGAGCGTGACAGAACGCACTCCATCATTAAAGAAATCAAAGCAACAACCGGATTGGTTGCTGCTCCTCACCTCACTTGTATTGATGCGACTCGCGAAGAGTTGATTAATATTGCCGATGATTACTGGAATAATGGCATTGAAAATATCGTTGCTCTGCGTGGTGATATTCCTCCTGGTGGCGGTGCGCCTGACATGTATGCCTCGGATCTGGTTGAGCTGCTGAAATCACGTCACGATTTTGATATCTCAGTAGCCGCGTTTCCTGAGGTTCACCCTGAAGCTAAAAGTGCGCAGTCTGACTTATTGAACCTAAAACGTAAGGTTGATGCAGGCGCAAACCGTGCAATTACTCAGTTTCTTTTTTGACGTCGAGTCTTACCTTCGTTTCCGCGATCGCTGTGTGGCGGCAGGAATTGATGTGGAAATTGTCCCTGGTATTTTGCCAGTGTCGAACTTTAAGCAAGCCTCTCGCTTTGCTGCGCAGAACAATGTGAAAGTACCAGGCTGGATGAGTAAACAGTTCGAAGGCTTGGATGATGATCCGGTGACTCGTCAGCTTGTGGGAGCAAGCCAAGCTATTGATATGGTGCGCGTACTTAGTCGTGAAGGCGTTAAGGATTTCCACTTCTACACCCTAAACCGTGCAGAGATGACTTACGCTTTATGTCATACGCTAGGCGTTCGTCCTCGCGCTGCAGTAGGTGCATAAATCGGGTTTCAAAAAGACAAAAGGCTTGCCGAGTGGCAAGCCTTTTTCGTTGTATCAAAGTAAAAGGAAATTAACCAATCACTTCAAGTTCTGTTAGGACTTCTTCAGCCCACGTGATCCACGTTTCACGTAACAGTAGGTTACGACGAAGCGTTAAACGCTCTAGGCGAGCTTGTTTGTCTAAAGTTGACGGCGTTGCGTAGTAAGCAGCTTCAATTTCTTTGTAGTGAGAAACCAGTTTGCGAGACTCTTCAACCAGTTCGGCGAGTTGATCACGGAAAGGTGTTGATGGTTGAACGGCACATGCCATCAATTTCGCTGAAAATTCATCACGAACAGTCGGGTGTGCAGTTGGTTGATCAAACCATTCTCCTAAAGCGCTGCGACCAGCATCTGTGATGGAGTAAACCTTACGGTCTGGTTTGCCTTCTTGGGGTTCTAATACGCAAGTAACCAGCTCTTTCTCGGCCATTTTATTGAGTTCACGGTACACTTGTTGGTGGCTTGCTTTCCAGAAGTAACCGATGCTAGCAGAGAATTCTTTAGTGATATCGTAACCGGTTGCGTCGCGAGTGCTAAGAACAGTTAAGATTACGTGTGGTAATGACATGTCTTCAATCCAAATGGTCAATAAACTTGTAAACAAGCTACTTATACTTTCAGCTGTGCTCTTTCTGGCACTTGAGTTTTTTAATGTATAAGTAGCACCAACAATGTTGGTCCTGTCACCTTAAAGCCGTTTATCACCTAGAGAGATGGGGAGTCCCATCATGGCTGGAGCAGGTATGATTGGATTTATGAGCTCTCAGCAGGCAAGTAGTATATAAATAATAAGCATGAAGTGGAATAGTAGGACAAAATTACCCTAAAAAACTAACATAATAATCAATAGTGTTAACTTGTGGTTTTTTATTCTTTTTGTGTGGTAATTTTTGGGTTTTTTATAGTTTATTAAACTGCCTTTTGGTTGCGCAATTATCCAGCGCCAAAAAAAAGCTGAGCACTTGCTCAGCTTTTTTATTACAAATGAAGCGATTAGCCTGTGTTGCGCATGCCAGCTGCAATACCAGCAATTGTCACCATTAGCGCTTCTTCTAGGTTTGCAGATGCTTCTTCGGTTTGGCGTGTACGGTATAGCAACTCGGCTTGTAGCATGTTCAATGGCTCAACGTAGATGTTGCGCAAGCGAATCGATTCGAGTCCCCAAGGGTCATGCTGCATCAAGTTTTCGTTGTTCTCTACATTCAGTACTGCTTTGATATCTTCTTGAAGCTGAGCGCGAAGCTTTTCACCGAGTGGACGGAGTGATTCATCCACCAATCGCTCATCGTAATAGCGAGAAATATCGATATTACACTTCGAGTACACCATTTCTAGCATGCCAAGGCGAGTCGAGAAGAACGGCCATTCACGACACATCTCTTCGAGCAGCGCTTGGTGACCTTTATCGATGGAGTATTGAATCGCTTCACCCGCACCTAACCATGCTGGAAGTACCAAACGATTTTGGCTCCACGAGAAGATCCATGGGATTGCACGTAAGCTTTCCACTCCGCCCTTCGGATTACGTTTTGCAGGACGAGAGCCAAGTGGCAACTTACCGAGCTCGAGTTCTGGTGTCGCTTGACGGAAGTAAGGCACAAAATCAGGCTCGCCGCGAACTACGTTGCGATAAGACTCGCAGCTAACTTCTGATAGCACTTCCATTAAGTCGCGCCATTCTTGTTTTGGCTCTGGTGGTGGCAATAGGTTGGCTTCTAGAATCGCGCTCGCGTAAAGGTTAAAACTGTTTACGGCGACATCTGGAAGGCCCAGTTTAAAGCGGATCATCTCGCCCTGTTCTGTTACGCGCAAACCACCTTTCAAGCTTTTTGGTGGTTGAGACAGAAGTGCTGCGTGTGCTGGCGCGCCGCCGCGGCCTACTGTACCGCCACGACCGTGGAATAGAGTCAGTTCAACACCTTCTTCTTCCGCCACTTTTACTAACGATTCCATCGCATGGTACTGAGCCCAGCCTGCAGACATGACACCCGCATCTTTCGCTGAGTCAGAGTAACCAATCATGACCATTTGGTGGTTTTGGATAAAGCCACGGTATAGGTCGATACCCATCAGCTGTTTGATGACCGATTCTGCATTGTTCAAGTCGTCTAGAGTCTCGAATAACGGGCAAACATCCATACGATATGGGCAGCCAGCTTCTTGCAGAAGTAGGTGGACTGCTAACACATCCGATGCAGTGCGTGCCATAGAAATTACGTAGGCACCGAATGCTTCACGCGGTTGTGCTGCAATAATCTTACAGGTGTCCAAAACCTCTTTGACAGGTTCTGATGGTTCCCAATCACGAGGCAGAAGAGGACGCTTAGATGCGAGTTCGTTGGTTAGGAAAGCAATCTTATCTTGCTCGCTCCATTGTTCGTAATCACCAATGCCTAAGTAGCGGGTTAATTCAGACAATACGTCTGAATGACGCGTGCTCTCTTGGCGGATATCAAGGCGAACAAGATGAATACCAAATGCTTTTACGCGGCGCAATGTATCTAGTAGAGAGCCATTTGCAATCACGCCCATGCCACATTCATTTAGCGACTGGTAACAGGCATACAGAGGTTCCCAAAGTTGCTCGACTTTTTGCAACGGAGCTTTAACGGCTAGTTTTTGACCATGGATTTTAGCATCGAGAATATCTTTGGTTTCGTTCAATAGGGTGCGAAGTTGTTTCAGGATCGCACGATATGGTTCGTGCTGATCTTCGCCAGCAAGTTCACGAACTTGATCGTTTGAAACCGTCATAGACAGTTCACTGATCAACTCGTTGATGTCATTGAGATAAAGATCTGCGGCTTTCCAACGAGACAGAAGCAATACTTCACGCGTCACGCTATGAGTGACGAACGGGTTACCGTCGCGGTCCCCCCCATCCAAGAAGAGAAGTGCACTGGGCGAGCATCAATTGGTAAACCTTCACCCAAGTAAGACTTCAGACGATCATTCATTTCACGTAAGAAGTCTGGCACCGCTTCCCATAGTGAGTTTTCAACGACTGCAAAACCCCATTTTGCTTCATCCAGCGGAGTAGGGCGCTGTTGTCGAATTACGTCTGAATGCCAGCTTTGTGCGATCAGTTGCTCTAAACGACGCTCGGTTTTCTTGCGCTCTTTAGAAGAAAGATCACTCAGTTCCAACTTTGATAAGCACTCGTTGATCTTGACCAACTTGTTGATCATCGTGCGACGCGTGATTTCCGTTGGGTGAGCCGTCAATACCAATTCAATATTCAGATCACGAACCGCTTGCGCAGTGTCCAGTTTGCTCACATCGTTTTGTACCAGTTTAGAAAACAGCGAGTTAATCGCGTCTGGTTCACAAATGTGCTCTTCACAATGGCGTGAAATCGTGTGGTATTGCTCAGCAATATTGGTGAGATTTAGAAATTGGTTAAACGCACGGGTAACGGGCGTTAGTTGCTCATCAGGTAAATGTTTGATTTCTTCGATCAAGCTATCCCTGTCTGCTTGATTTCCTGCTTGAGCTGATTTGGATAATTTACGAATGGTTTCCACTTTCTCGAAGATTTCTTCGCCATGGGCATCGCGAATGGTGTTACCCAATAAGTGGCCTAACATGCGCACATTGCTTTTGAGTGCGGCGTATTTCTCGTTCATTGTCGTCCTGCCTCGTAAAAAAACTACATCCATTGTCCTTGTTAAGACTCCAATCTAGCGAAAAGCACCAGTTATAGTCAAATAAAGCAGACTAAGTTTGCAATTATTCCGCTGTCTCCTGATTTAGAGCAAATTTACGGCAGCTGTAGAATAAGAAGTGAAAATTAATTACAAAATAACAAGTTAAAGAAGTGTTAAGGCTAGCGCTAAATTGTGAAGATAAAAAGATGCAGCTCAATCGAGCTGCACTGACTTTTGAGTTTATTCGCGTATTAACAGCAATACTTGACCATTGCCTTTGAAAGCACATCAATTGTGGGATCGATAAAATCAAATGAGAGAAACTCATCCGGTTGGTGCGCTTGGTCAATTGAACCGGGGCCGAGAACTAAGGTTGGACAGAGCTGTTGTAAGAAGGGCGCCTCAGTACAGTAGTTCACGGTTTCTGAACTGGTTTGGCAGATCTCTTCAACACCACCGATAAATGGGTGGTCATGTTGGCATTCGTAACCCGGAATTGGTTCATGTAAGGGAATTATCTCCAAGCGTCCAGGCCACTTTGCTTCGACTTCTTTTAATGCTCCGCGCAGCATATTTTCTAGGCCATCCAGGCTGATCCCTGGTAGTGGGCGAACATCATAGTGCAGCTCACAGCAACCACAAATACGGTTAGCGCTGTCACCGCCGTGAATGTGTCCAAGGTTTAGGGTAGGGCTTGGAATGGCAAAACCCGGATGGTGGTATTCTTTCACCAATTTATCGCGCAGTTGCATCATGGCAAACATCACTTCATGCATGATCTCAATCGCGTTAACGCCTAAGGCAGGATCGGATGAATGGCCTGACTTACCCGTGACCCGAATTGCATTCGCCACATGACCTTTGTGGCCGCGAATAGGAACGAGGCTGGTGGGCTCACCAATAATGCAGTAATCCGGCTTAAAAGGGGCGTTTACGGTGAAATGTCGTGCACCCAACATGGTGGTTTCTTCGTCACAAGTGGCTAATACGTATAGCGGCTTGGTTTGCTTACTCCAGTCGACTTTTTTGACGGCTTCGTAAATAAAGGCAAAAAAGCCCTTCATGTCTGCCGTGCCTAAACCGTAAAAGCGGTTGTCTTTTTCAGTCAGCTTATGTGGATCAAAATTCCAGCGCCCTTGATCGAATGGCACGGTATCACTATGGCCAGCAAGTAAAAGGCCGCCTTCACCCTCTCCCATACGTGCGATCATATTGTGCTTGCCTGGCTCGACTTCGATCACTTCAACGCTAAAACCCAGATCTTTAAACCAAGATGCGAGTTTTTCGATGACTTTTGCATTGCCCTGATCCCAGCTCGGATCCGTGGAGCTGATAGAAGGGGTGCTGATGAGTCCTTCATAGACCTCTAGAAAAGTTGGTAATTGCATGGATTCTTCAAATCTCCTGTTGACAGACAGACCACAAAAATGTAAAACACATATTAAATCATATTTAATGAATAAAAAGTCAAAATAAAGCAAAAATTAAATATGAATAGTCATTTGAGCCTTTAAGTATATGGATGTCACACAATGCTAAAAACCACGATTATTGGAGCCAGCGGTTACACTGGCGCAGAGTTAGCGTTAATGGTTAATAAACACCCACAACTCACGCTATCAGGTTTATATGTTTCCGCCAACAGTGTTGATGCAGGAAAGAATATTGCGCAGCTGCACGGTAAGTTAGCAGGCATCATTGATATGCCGGTCTCGCCACTAACGGATCCACTGCAAATCGCTCAAGAATCGGATGTGGTGTTTTTAGCAACGGCTCATGAGGTGAGCCACGATCTAGCCCCAACTTTCTTGGAGGCAGGCTGTCAGGTATTCGATTTATCGGGGGCATTCCGCGTCCAAAGTGAAGGTTTTTACAACACTTTTTATGGCTTCGAGCATCAACATAATAACTGGCTAGATAAAGCTGCATACGGCTTAGCAGAGTGGAACCAGGAATCAATTAAAACTGCTCCCTTAGTTGCTGTAGCAGGTTGCTACCCGACTGCTTCGCAGTTAGCCATCAAACCTCTACTCGAAAATGCATTAGTGGATACCAATCAATGGCCTGTCATTAACGCGACCAGCGGTGTGTCCGGAGCTGGGCGTAAAGCTTCTATGGTGAACAGTTTCTGTGAAGTGAGCTTGCAACCTTATGGTGTATTTACTCATCGTCACCAACCAGAAATTGCTCAGCACTTAGGTTGCGATGTGATTTTTACTCCGCACCTAGGCAACTTTAAACGCGGCATTCTTGCCACGATCACCATGAAGCTAGCATCAGGCGTTACAGAGCAACAAGTCGCTCAAGCATTTGAACAAGCTTATCTAGGAAAGCCAGCCGTGCGTTTAAAAGGCGATGGTATTCCACGTATTCAGGATGTCGAAAATACCACTTTCTGCGATATCGGCTGGAAGGTACAAGGCGAACATATCATTGTGATTTCAGCCATCGACAACCTACTCAAAGGTGCATCAAGTCAAGCGATGCAATGTCTCAATATTCATTATGGTTACCCAGAACTGACAGCGTTGCTGTAGTCGTTGAAAGAGGGAAATGCGATGACGCAAACCAATCAAGCTCCTTTAGTCATTAAGCTAGGCGGTGCTGCTCTATCTTGCACTCAAACCTTAAGCCAACTGTTTGGTGCCATTGCGGCTTACCAAAAATCGGCACAGCGACAAATCGCCATCGTTCATGGCGGTGGCTACCTAGTTGATGAGTTGATGGCAAAGCTTCAGCTTGAAACCGTAAAGAAAAACGGTTTACGCGTAACGCCTTACGATCAAATTCCGGTGATTGCAGGCGCGCTTGCAGGCACAGCGAATAAGCTACTTCAAGGTCAAGCCATCGCAGATGGACTCAATGCAGTAGGTCTTAGCCTTGCGGATGGTGGTTTGTGTCTTGTTGAAGAACTTGACCCAGAGTTGGGCGCGGTAGGTAAAGCATCACCGGGTGATTCAACGCTATTACAAGCGGTATTAAACACAGGCGCACTGCCGATCATCAGTTCAATTGGCTTAACCACAGATGGCCAGATGATGAATGTGAATGCTGACCAAGCCGCAGTCGCGGTTGCGGGCGCATTAGATGCGGAGTTGGTCCTGCTATCAGACGTGAGTGGTGTATTAGATGGTAAAGGCCATTTGATCAAAACCCTGTCGGAACAACAAGCGAACATGTTGATCGATGGACATGTGATCACAGACGGCATGATCGTCAAAGTTAAAGCTGCTTTGGAGGCGGCCAATGATCTTGGTCGTCCTATCGAAGTCGCGACCTGGCGTTACCCAGAAAAATTAGTACAGCTATTCGCTGGTGAAAGTATTGGAACGCAATTTTTGCCTCAATAAGCATCAGCAAAAGAATTCAATATTAGGAAGTAGTAGTTGGCACTGACCGCCGAGCGCAGCGCCAGTTAAGTTTGGAGAAGAGAGATGAGCAAAGTGAACGTAAATAAAGTGGTAGTCGCATACTCAGGCGGTCTAGATACCTCAGTAATTATCCCGTGGCTAAAAGAGAACTACGATTGTGAAGTCGTTGCTTTCGTTGCCGATGTTGGTCAAGGCGCAGAAGAGCTAGAAGGCATTGAAGCGAAAGCAAAAGCCTCTGGTGCTTCTGAGTGCTACATCGCTGACTTGAAAGAAGAAATGGTCGCAGACTACATTTACCCGACGCTAAAAACCGGCGCGTACTACGAAGGTAAGTACCTGCTGGGTACATCAATGGCGCGTCCAATTATTGCTAAAGCACAGGTTGAAGTCGCACGTAAAGTGGGCGCGGACGCATTGTGTCACGGCTGTACAGGTAAAGGTAATGACCAAGTTCGTTTCGAAGGCGCATTCGCAGCACTAGCACCAGATCTACAAGTGATTGCCCCTTGGCGTGAATGGGACCTAGTGAGCCGTGAAGAATGTTTAGATTACCTAGCTGAGCGTAACATTCCTTGTTCAGCGTCTCTTACTAAGATCTACTCACGTGATGCAAATGCATGGCACATTTCCACTGAAGGTGGCGTCCTAGAAGATACGTGGAACGCACCAAACGAAGATTGCTGGGTATGGACTGTAGACCCAGAGCAAGCACCAAACGAAGCGGAATACGTCACGCTGAAAGTAGAAAAAGGTGAGGTGGTCGAAGTTGATGGCGAAGCGATGACACCATACAACGCACTGGTTTACCTAAACGAAAAAGGTGCGAAGCACGGTGTTGGTCGTATCGATATCGTTGAAAACCGTCTTGTAGGAATGAAATCTCGTGGCTGCTACGAAACACCGGGAGGCACCATCATGATGGAAGCGCTGCGTGCTGTAGAGCAGCTTGTGCTAGACAAGTCATCATTCGAATTCCGTGAGGAGCTAGGTCTAAAAGCGTCTCACCTTGTGTACGATGGCCGTTGGTTTACGCCACTATGTAAGTCGATCCTTGCCGCTTCAGAAGAGCTAGCGCAAGACGTGAATGGCGAAGTGGTTGTTAAGCTCTACAAAGGCCAAGCCACGGTAACGCAAAAACGTTCTGACAACAGCTTGTACTCAGAAGAGTTCGCGACTTTTGGTGAAGATGAGGTTTACGACCAAAGCCATGCGGGTGGTTTCATCCGTCTTTACTCGCTATCAAGCCGTATCCGTGCGTTGAACAGCCAGAAGAAATAATCTCTCCACATCTCGGATTGAGTAAAGACCTGCTATTGGATAGCAGGTCTTTTTTGTTGGCTTACGTCTATGAGTACAAAGATGCAAATGCATCCCGTTTGAATATATATGTAAAAATATTGAATTTATACTTTATTTTTTGTCGAAATTGCCGTAACGTTGACCCATAAGAAAAAGTGAGCAAATGACCATCAAATTGGTTACTACTCATTCGAGAACGTTAGAGTAAGCAATAGTCATCAGGAGAAACGCAATGGCATTATGGGGCGGAAGATTTACCCAAGCGGCAGACACTAGATTTAAAGAGTTTAACGATTCGTTGCGTTTTGACTACCGATTGGCTGAGCAAGACATCGTAGGTTCAATCGCATGGTCTAAAGCTCTGCTTTCTGTAGATGTTCTATCGGCAGAAGAACAGCAAAAGCTGGAACTTGCTTTAAACGAGCTGAAGTTAGAAGTGATGGAAGATCCTCATCAAATTCTTCGCTCAGATGCAGAAGATATCCACTCGTGGGTTGAACAGCAGCTGATTAGTAAAGTGGGAGATTTAGGTAAAAAACTCCACACTGGGCGTTCTCGTAATGACCAAGTAGCGACAGACCTAAAACTTTGGTGTCGTCAGCAAGGCCAGCAACTGTTGATTGCTTTAGATCGTCTGCAATCGCAAATGGTTCATGTTGCTAAGCAGCACCAAGGCACTGTATTGCCTGGCTATACTCATCTTCAGCGCGCTCAACCTGTCACCTTTGCTCACTGGTGTTTGGCTTATGTTGAAATGTTCGAGCGTGACTACTCTCGTCTGAATGATGCCTTACAGCGCCTCGACACTTGTCCACTTGGCTCGGGTGCTTTAGCTGGCACGGCTTATCCGATTGATCGTGAACAATTAGCTCATAACCTTGGTTTCCACCGCGCTACGCGTAATTCACTCGATTCGGTTTCGGATCGTGATCATGTTATGGAACTGATGTCGGTGGCCTCGATTTCTATGTTGCACCTTTCTCGTCTTGCAGAAGATATGATCTTCTACAACTCAGGGGAGTCTAACTTCATTGAGTTAGCGGATACGGTGACGTCTGGTTCGTCATTGATGCCACAGAAGAAAAATCCGGATGCACTTGAGTTGATCCGTGGTAAGACAGGGCGTGTCTATGGCGCATTATCGAGCATGATGATGACAGTGAAAGCCCTACCATTGGCGTACAACAAAGACATGCAAGAAGATAAAGAAGGGTTGTTTGATGCGTTAGACACATGGAATGATTGCATGGAAATGGCAGCGCTGTGTTTTGATGGCATTAAAGTAAATGGTGAGCGTACGCTTGAAGCTGCGAAGCAAGGGTATGCGAACGCGACTGAGTTAGCTGATTACTTAGTCGCGAAAGGCATCCCATTCCGTGAGGCGCACCATATTGTGGGCGTAGCGGTGGTAGGGGCAATTGACAAAGGCTGTGCGCTGGAAGAATTGTCTCTGCAAGAGCTAAAAGCCTTCTCTGAGGTGATTGAAGATGATGTGTATGACATTCTGACGATAGAGTCTTGTTTGGAAAAACGTTGTGCGCTGGGTGGCGTTTCGCCTCACCAAGTCGCTTATGCGGTAGAGCAAGCGGATAAACGTCTGAGCCAGCGTGATAGCTCGGCAGTGAAAGTGCGTCCTGCACGTTTGACGGACATTGAAACACTAGAGGGCATGGTGGCTTATTGGGCGAACCTCGGTGAGAATCTACCCCGCTCTCGTAATGAGCTCGTGAGAGATATTGGCTCCTTCGCGGTGGCTGAGCATCATGGTGAAGTGACAGGTTGCGCTTCTCTATATGTGTATGACTCAGGGTTGGCTGAAATACGCTCTCTTGGTATCGAAGCGGGCTGGCAAGGTCAAGGGCAGGGCAGTGCAATCGTAAATCACTTGGTTGAGAAAGCACGTCAAATGGCGATAAAGAAGGTCTTTGTCCTCACTCGAACGCCAGAGTTCTTTATGAAGCAGAGTTTCTTACCAACATCGAAGTCGCTGTTGCCAGAAAAAGTCTTGAAAGATTGCGATCAGTGTCCACGTCAGCACGCGTGTGATGAAGTGGCGCTAGAGATCAATTTAATGGAGCAAGTGATCCAAAAATCGCATGTGGCATGAGCTGAAATTTCGGAGTGATTTTATTAGCATTCAATGAGATAGTTATTTTCTGATTCACTTACATCAGTATTTGCTAAAAAAATCGAAAAAATTTGGAACCTTTGAGAGGAAGCTCGGTCTATTAAAGTACCACTGCTTTTTCTTAGAAGAATCTAAGAGAGCCCCAGAACTGATATTGGTTTTGGGGCTTTTTTCTATCTGCCACTTTACTCTTTTTTATCCGTCTCTTTTCGTCCTCGCCGACGTTGCCACGGCAAGATGACAAAACGCATCCATAAGTGCAAAAACAATAAAATATTGAAAGCGAAACCAGCAAAGATCAAAGCGATCGACTCGATGCTTTGTGGATCATCTTTGAACGCAAACCACCACACAATCCAGCACAGTACCGAAAGCACCGTTAACTGATCCAAGCATCGTTGGCAACGCCCAAGCTTTTTCCAAAACCAATGTTCCTCGCAACGGCGACAAGTCATAGTGTTTTCCAAGGCATCAGTGTTGCTTCAGATTATATACCCAACACAAAGAGAGAAAGCGTTTTTTGTCGCAGCTTAGAGCGCAGGAACACAACCAAAAATGGAAAGTTAGCTTTGTAGAGCTTATGTGGCACGTGATTGATGTATGGTTCGCTGTCAGTCTTTAATAGGAAAAATAATCATGTCGACAGAATTGAAATTTGCGCTGAGTATCGCTGGTGGTTTTTTTACGATCGGTGTAGTCGCGATCATCATGGTAAGTCGTTACGCAATGATGGCAGTGTAGTACTTATGTAATCGCCTCAAAGTAGTCAACAGAGAGCCCCGTTAATCACGAGGCTTTCTGTTTTGCTTGGTATGTAAAGATTGGCTCGATTGAGCATGAAATCGTTAGCAACCAGGCCCACAGTCAAGGCAATGTTTCACCATTTCTGGCCCTAAGTGTAGTTTTGCATTCAAATCACGTAGAGCGGTGCGGACACCCTCTTCGATCACTGGATGATAGAAGGGCATATCTAGCATCTCAGAAACCGTCATTCTATTTTGGTGTGCCCAAGCCAAAAGATGCGCGAGGTGTTCTGCGTTCGGCCCCATCATCTCTGCACCTAAAAATCGTCCAGTACCTTGCTCGCCATAGACATGTAACATCCCTTTGTTTCGTAGCATGACACGTGAACGTCCTTGATTCTCAAACGAGACTTCGCCAGTAACAAAACAACCACAGCTTCCTAAGCGAGTTTCCAGTTGTTTGAAAGTTTCACCGACCATAGCTATTTGCGGATCGGAGAATACAGCTGAAATTGGCGAACGACGCAGACCTGCACGAATATTCGGGAAACGACCAGCATTATCACCAGCAATGCGACCTTGGTCAGCGGCCTCGTGCAGCAATGGAACTTGGTTACTTGCATCACCCGCAATAAAAATACTCTCAACGGAGGTTTGCAATGTGTAGTGATCTGCGGTTGGTACACCGCGTTCATCGATGGCAATATTGGTGTTCTCGATCGCCAGCTTATCTACGTTTGGACGTCGTCCAGTGGCTGCTAAAACGTAATCAACAATAAAGGTTTCTAATTCACCGTCGTGGTTAATGAATTGGATCTCAACTTTGTCAGCGCCTGCTGCATTCGATGATGGTATGCGCTTCATGCTTTCTACTTTTACATCGGCATCAAGATAGAACTCTTCTTTAAAAGTTTTATCTGCGTAAGCCATCACCTCTGGATCTGTCAGTGGACCAACTTGACCACCAAGACCAAAGAGCTTCACTTTCACCCCTAGGCGGTGCAATGCTTGACCGAGTTCAAGTCCGATCACTCCGGGGCCAAATACCGCAACGGACTCAGGCAAATCATCCCAATCAAAGACATCATCATTAATTACGAGACGGTCACCCAACTCATTCCAAGCTGCTGGATAGGCAGGACGAGAGCCCGTCGCGATCACAATCCGTTTTGCGGTGACCTGAGTATGGTCATCTATGATAAGTGTATGATCATCGGCAAACTTCGCGTAACCTGATAACTTGTCTTCTGCGGGAATATCATCGACGCTTTCAAGCACAAAGCCAACAAAACGATCACGTTCGCGTTTTACACGATCCATGACTTCTTGTCCGTTAATGCGTATTTCACCTTGCGGATGGATCCCAAATCCAGGCGCTTTTTCGATTTGGTGGGCACTTTCTGCGGCCGCAATCAACAGCTTAGAGGGCATGCAACCGACGCGAGCACAGGTTGTTCCGTAAGGGCCGTCTTCAATCATTACTACGCTATTAGTATGAGCTTTTGCTGCTCGATAAGCGCCAAGACCAGCAGTACCACCACCAATAATCGCTACGTCGACATTAACTTGTTTCATCGTGAACTCTCGCTTTTTGTTTTTAAGCCAAGCTAGCTACATTGAGCTTGGAGAGTGAATTGGGTCGTTGAATCTGTATAAGGAGTCACCTTATCGGTAGACGACTACTTATCTAGACTAGTAGAAGAAGTGAGTTAGGGTTGGCCTCCGAGCCAAAGGCACCGGAGACCGAGGGTGTAGGCTATGGACAGCTTAGCCTAGATACGCTTCTAGCTCTTCGCTACCGCCGATGTGCTTGCCACCGATAAAGACTTGTGGAACAGTCGTGCGACCAGATATAGCTCGTAGACTAACTGTCGTTGCGTCTTTACCCAGAATCACTTCTTCATATTGAAGACCGTGGTCAATCAGGTTTTGTTTCGCTTTCATACAGAAAGGGCAGCCTGGTTTAGTGAACACTGTGATGGATTCTTGCGTTTTGTAGTCAGGCGCTATGTAGTTCAGCATCGTATCTGCGTCTGACACCTTGAATGGGTCGCCTGGTTCGTTTGGCTCAATGAACATTTTTTCCACTACGCCATCTTTTACTAGCATGCTGTAACGCCATGAGCGTTTACCAAAGCCGATGTCGTTTTTATCCACTAACATGCCCATGCCATCGGTGAACTCACCATTACCGTCAGGAATGAAGGTGATGTTTTCTGCTTCTTGGTCTTGTTTCCATGCATTCATCACGAACGTATCATTGACTGAGACACAAATAATCTCATCCACTCCGTGCTCTTTAAATACAGGGAACAATTCGTTGTAACGAGGTAGATGGCTTGATGAACAGGTTGGAGTAAATGCACCCGGTAAGCTAAATACGATAACGGTCTTACCTTTAAATAGCTCATCAGTCGTTACATTCATCCAAGAGTCACCTTGACGAACTGGAAAAGTAACTTGAGGGACTTGTTGACCTTCTTTAGATACAAACATAATGATTTCCTTTAACTATTTTAAATTATGCGTATAGAGCTTAGCGTTTTTCTTTGCTCTGTTTCGTTCTGTTGAGCCCATTATTGTAAAAATCCTTTGATAGCTCTAATCGTTTGGTGTTATGGTTTTGATAGGTATTAGCTATTGTTAAAAGAAGCGAATTGTGAGTTATGAATATTCGAGATTTTGAGTACTTAGTTGCACTTGCGGAACATAAGCACTTTCGCAAAGCGGCAGAAGCATGTTTTGTTAGCCAACCAACATTGAGTGGACAAATTCGTAAGCTAGAGGATGAACTCGGTACCACGCTTTTAGAGCGAAGCAGCCGTCGCGTTTTGTTTACCGATTCAGGGTTGCAGTTGGTGGAGCAAGCTAAGCGTATCTTAAGTGAAGTGAAAACTTTTAAAGATATGGCGAGTGGTCAGAGCGGAGCAATGACTGGGCCTATGCATATCGGTTTCATCCCGACGGTAGGTCCGTATCTACTACCCAAAATTCTGCCGCAGATAAAAGAAGCATTTCCTGAACTGGAGCTGTTCCTGCACGAAGCTCAAACACATCAGTTGGTGCGTCAATTAGAAGAAGGTAAATTGGACTGCTTGGTCTTGGCTTCGGTTGATGAAACGGCACCTTTTAAAGAAATCGAAGTGTATAACGAGCCGTTAAGCGTTGCGGTGCCATGTGATCATGAGTGGGCCTCTCTCGACCATGTTGATATGTTGGAGCTGAATGGTAAAACCGTTTTAGCGCTAGGAGACGGTCACTGTCTGCGTGATCAAGCGTTAGGTTTCTGTTTTGCTGCCGGAGCGAAAGACGACGAACGCTTTAAGGCAACCAGTTTGGAGACACTACGCAATATGGTCGCTGCTGGTGCAGGGATTACGTTATTGCCTCAGCTTTCTATCCCTAATGAGAAGCAAAAAGATGGCGTGTGCTATGTACCAGCCGTTAACCCTACGCCTTCGCGCAATATAGTGCTTGTATATCGCCCAGGCTCACCACTGCGTGCAAGGTTTGAAGCTTTGGCGGCGAAGATTAAAGAAGTATTGGCTTCTTACCCTTCATTGAACGCCGCGGCGTAAAAGCCGACATAAAAAAGGGAGAGCGAATGCTCTCCCTTTTGCTTTAGTGATTTAGAACAGCTCTTCTGCGCCAGAGCCGGAAGAATAAATACTGTCTTCCAAACGGTCTCCAGCGTATTCGGTAGGCTCAGTGCCTTTTTCAAAGTATTCGAACATCGATGTGCTGTCTACTTTGTGCGTTAGCATGCCAGTGTTGCGATCAATACGAACACGAATGATGTTATCTGGAATATTTTTACCTTGCTCAGGTGTTTCTTCTAGTGCAACGCGCATAAAGTCAATCCAAGCGGGTTCTGCGGTTTTCGCACCCGATTCGGCACCGGAAATTTGGCCTTTGCCTAGGTTGCTATTAACCGTTGTGCGACCAAGGGCGCGTGAGTGATCATCAAAACCAACCCAAGCAATGGCAACAACACCAGGACCATAGCCGTTGTACCAAGCATCTTTGGAGTCATTCGTTGTACCCGTTTTACCACCGATATCACGGCGCCCCAGTTTTTGTGCACGCCAGCCAGTACCGTTCCACCCCGTACCTTCACGCCAGTTACCACCACCCCAAATGTTGCTGTACATCATCTCACGCATCAAGAATGCGTTTTGCTCAGAGATAACTTGTGGAGCATATTGAGGTTCATCATTTTCCAGCGCGTTGTCTGTTGCCAAACCATCAATCGCGACGTCTTGTTCGCCAAACTCATCGGCATAGCGATTGTCTGGCTCATCGCTCATTTGTGGGCAATCCTTATGACAAACGCTTTTTGGATTCGCTTTAAACAGCACTTCACCGAATGCATCTTCCACGCGTTCTACGTAGAACGGTTCGACGTAATAACCTCCGTTCGCAAATACAGAGTAGCCTTGTGCCACTTTCATTGGTGTTAAGCTACCAGCACCGAGCGCGATGGTCTCTGAACGTGGTACTTGGTTAATATCAAAACCAAAACGAGTAAGGTACTGACGAGTTTCATCAAGGCCTACTTCACGCAGCGTACGCACTGCCATCACGTTCTTTGACTGAGCTAAGCCGAGGCGAAGGCGAGTTGGACCGCCATAGGTTGGTGGTGAGTTTTTAGGTCGCCAAGCCGAACCAGAACCTGCGTCCCATTTGTTAATCGGCGCATCGTTGATCAGAGTGGCTAGGGTAAGTCCCTTGTCAATTGCGGCTGAGTAGATAAATGGTTTGATACTTGAGCCAACCTGACGCACTGACATAGTGGCACGGTTAAACTTACTATGAACAAAGTTAAAGCCACCCACTAACGACAATATCGCACCATTTTCCGGGTTCATCGCGACAAACGCGGTGTTCGCTGTTGGCACTTGGCTCAGTTTCCAGCTTTGTGTCGTGTTGTCATCTTCATTGGCTTCGCTCACTTCGCGAACCCAAACTTGTTGACCCGTCGCTAGCACATCATGCGCTGATTTTGGTGTTGAGCCTTGGCGGTTTTCGGTGATGTATTTACGTGCCCAATGCATTCCAGTCCAAGGAATGGTCTGCTCTTCATGGTTTTTAACCCAAACTTGTGCAGTCTTATCATCGACTTTTGTCACGACGGCAGGGTAAAGGTCACCATAAGTTGGTTGCTTCTTAAGGTGCTTTTCTATTTGCTCGCTGTTCCAAGCGGTTTCACCTTCTTTCCAAAGCACTTTCTCCGCACCGCGGTAGCCGTGACGTTCATCGTATGACAGCAGATTATTTACCACGGATGTATTCGCGGCATCTTGCAGTTTAGAGTCCACTGTCATGTAGATATTCAAGCCAGAGGTGTAGGCTTCTTCTTCACCGTACTCTTTTACGGCCCATGCACGAGCTAGTTCTGCCACATAAGGAGCGGAAAGTTCAATTTCAGCACTGTGGTAACGCGCCACGATAGGTTCGTTGCGTGCTTCGTCATACTGTTCTTGCGTGATGTATTTTTCATCGAGCATTCGCATTAACACGACGTTACGGCGTTTTGTCGCACGCTCAAGAGAGTAAATTGGGTTCATCGTTGATGGCGCTTTTGGCATCCCTGCGAGTGTCGCAAGTTCGCTTAACGTCAATTCATCAAGGCTCTTACCAAAGTAAACTTGAGCGGCCGCACCAAAACCATATGAGCGGTAACCAAGGAAGATTTTATTGACATAAAGTTCCATGATTTCTTGCTTACTCAGAAGCTGCTCAATGTGGATAGCAATGAAAATCTCTTTAATCTTACGCATGATCTTCTTCTCATTAGATAAGAAGAAGTTACGCGCTAGCTGTTGCGTAATGGTACTTGCGCCCTGCTTGGCTGAACCTGAGATCGCAACTACAACGGCTGCACGAGTGATGCCGATAGGATCGATACCTGGGTGTTCGTAAAAACGGCTATCTTCGGTTGCGATTAGCGCATGAATTAAGTCTTGAGGAATTTCATCATAAGTAACAGGAATACGACGCTTTTCACCGAACTGTGCGATCAGCTTCCCGTCTTGACTAAACACCTGCATAGGTGTTTGTAATTCAACGTCTTTTAGAGTTGCAACATCTGGCAATTCAGGCTTCACGTACTGATAGAAGCCAAATATTGTGGTGACTCCAAGAATTATGCAAATCAATGTTAAAAATAATAAACGCTTTATGAACTTCACCGGAGAATCCCTGATTGGTTGAGGCTGTGTAACGGCAAACCCTTGTACTCTTAGGTCAAAAATTTAGCACATAGAGATATTAACTCTTATTTGGGTGCTAATAACAACCTTTGCACGAAGAAATTTCGGAGCGAGAGTAAGAGATGGATAAGCTAATCGTTACCGGCATCGATATAGGCCATAACAGCCTCAAAGCCGTAGTACTTAAACCCACAGGCAACAATTACGCTCTGTTGGGTTACAAAGAAATATTACTAAAGGAAGGTATTGTCGCTGAAAATAACACTATAAATCATCAAGAAATTGTAAAGACCCTAAAGCTGATTAAAAAAGAACTGCCTTTTGGTGCTAAAAAGGTCGCAATTTCAGTGCCTGATAATTCGGTGATCAGTAAAAAATTGCAAATAGAACAAAACCTTGAAGATAGCGAAGTTGAGTTTGCTGTGATTCAGGCATTTTCTCATCAATCGCCATTCCCTGTCGAAGAGCTGAGTTTAGACTTCGTCCGTCTTCGTGCCGAAGATGGGTTGCGTGGGACTGATAACTATCAAGTGTTTGCGACAAGAAAAGGTGTGGTCGATAGTCGCGTGGATGCATTACAAAAATCCGGACTAAAACCCGTTTTAGTGGACGTGCATTCACAAAGTCTTGGTCATATCTGGAAGCTCACCGCCGATCGCTTTCCTGACAAAAATAAGTACTGCTTACTCGATATTGGCACCTCATCGAGCTCCTTTACCATGTTTACCGAACAAGGTGAGCTGTTTCACAAAGAGTTTGCTTGCGGCACTCGAGGAGCAAACAGCCCTGTGCAAGATGATTTGATGTGCGATGATGCTCAGGAGAAAACAGAGCTGTTTAATCGCCAAATCGTGGAACGGGTGAAACGTCAGATGCAGCTCTACACCTCAATTAATGGCTCGCAAAATATCAAAGGTATCTGGTTATCAGGGGAAGGAGCTTCGACACCAATGCTCGCGGAAGAGTTATCTCAGCAACTGTCACTAGAGTGTGAATTGCTAAACCCGCTAGGGCTATTTGAGATGAAGGTGTCCAAACGTAAGCGTCGTGCCGCGGATTGGCAGCATTTCTCTACAGCCGCAGGACTCGCGATTCGTGGCATTCATTGGCTAGGAGGTGCGCGTGCTTTATCGCATTAATTTACTTCCTTGGCGAGAGAACCAAAGAGAAGAGCACCGACGTCGTTTCATTAGCTTGGTCGCGTTAGGCATGTTGGTCGCCATTGGTATTCAATGGGGTATTGGAAAGTTTTTTGAGTACCAACAAGATCAGCAGCAGGAGCGGCTTGATTACCTTACTCACTACATTGCTGAGCTCGACCAGCGTATTGAAGCAATGAAAATCGCCGAGCAAGAGCACAGCAAAATCCTCGAACGTTTAAAAGTGGTTGAAGGGTTACAAAACGGTAGAAACAAAACGACCGAGTTTATGAACTTGATGCCAGCCGTCATTCCTGAAGGTGTATATGTCGATAAGATCAAAATGAATGATCTGGAAATTGAGATCTCAGGGATCTCTGATAGCACTCCAAAACTTGCCACGATGCTGGACAACATGGAGCGTTCGGCCAAGTTGAATGATGTAGAAATGCACTCCATCGTTCACGGAAAAGCGCGTTTTGGAAAAGAGTTCCAAACGTTCAAAGTGTCTTTCATGTTCAAAGTGCCGGAGAAGAAAGTGGAGGCCCAGCATGGTTGATTGGCAGGATCTCGAAATAGATGAAATGGCAGAGTGGCCATTGTTGCCTCAGCTTGTGGTTATCGCGCTGCTGATTTTCCTCATTCAAGGTTTTGGCTATTGGTTTTACCTTAAGCCAAAAGAAGAGCAATTGAATAACTTGGTCCAGCAGGAGCAGACGCTCAAGGTAGCACTGAAGATCAAAGCGAACAAAGTAGCTGCATTGCCTCAGCTTCAATCTCAATTGGATGAACTCACCACGCGTTACGAGTTATTGCTACAACAACTGCCCGCGCAAAAAGAGTTGGCTACGATGCTTGCTTCGGTGAATGAACTCGGTATCGACAATAAGTTGACCTTTACTCGTATCGACTGGGGTGAAAAGCAATCAGAGCATTTCCTCTATCGTCTTCCTTTAAACATTGAGTTAACGGGAGATTTTCATGACATCGGACATTTTTCTCAGGCGATAGCAACGCTACCTCGAATCATCACGTTTAAAGATGTGACTTGGCAGCGTGTCAGCCAAGAAAGTGAAACTCTGCACTTTAGGGTACGAGCCAATACCTATCAGTTTAAGCCAGAGGAGACGAACAATGACAAGTAAGCATTTGCTACTGGTATTGATGGGGTCTCTGCTACTTGGATGTCAGGCGAATGATGAGTCATTAACGGATTTTATTCGAGGGGTTGAGAGTCAGGCGCGTCGAGATGTCGAGAAACTTAAGCCTGCAGATAAGTATGTCGCCGTCACGTACGCACCTGAAGTACAGCGTGCTCCCTTTGAGTTACCAAAAGAAGCCACGATCGCCACTCAGCCCGTTGCAAGAAAAGATTGCTGGCAACCACCTTCAAGAAGGCGCACTGGCAAATTAGAAAAATTCCCATTAAGCCAATTACGTTTGAAAGGAGTTATGGGCATGGGTAATACGGTTTCTGGTCTCGTTCAGGCACCCAACGGCACCGTTTATAAAGTGAAGCCGGGGCAATACCTCGGACGCAACAATGGCAAAGTGACCCACGTCAGCCATTCCTATTTGTTAATTAATGAAACGTTGCCCGACGGCTTAGGGTGTTGGCAGAAGCGTAAAGTTAAGTTGGCTTTGAGATAGCCCCATTTATTTTTGATATTGAGTAATGAAAATGAGACAAGGATTAACACGTACACCAAGGATACTAACTGGGCTCTTCTCCTTATGGTTGTTTGTATTTTTAGCCCCTTTAGTGGCAGCAGAAGAAGTATCGTCTAATGCCTTAAAGAGTATCGATTTTCGCACTAATAAAGATAAAGACGCCGTTATTGTCGTTGAACTGGCGTCACCTGCCGCGATTGTTGATGTCAAACGCGTACAGGAAGGGTTAAGTATCGATTTGCTTAATACTTCGGTAAAAGACGAGCAACTGTATCTCCTAGACGTAAAAGATTTCTCGACTGTGGTTGAAAGCGTAGAGGTGTTTCGCGATACCTCAACTACGCGCTTGGTTGCGCACATTAATGAAGAATATACGCATGATTACCGTTTAACGGGGCGATTCTTGGAAATCAAAGTGGCTAAGATCAAACCCAATGAGAAAGCCCCGGATAAAAGCATTCTAGAAAAAGAAGGCAAGCTCATTTCAATTAACTTCCAAGATATTCCTGTACGTAACGTGTTACAGCTGATTGCTGACTACAACCAGTTCAACTTGGTTGTCTCAGACTCCGTAGAAGGTAACCTCACACTTCGTCTTGATGGTGTTCCGTGGCAGCAAGTGTTGGATATTATTTTGCAAGTTAAGGGGTTAGATAAGCGTGTTGATGGCAACGTGATTCTGGTTGCTCCAACAGATGAGCTTGATCTGCGCGAAAAACAGCAACTCGAAAAGCAGCAGCTAGAACAAACGATGGGAGAGCTTTCGTCTGAAATCATCAAGGTAAACTTCGCTAAAGCATCAGATATTGCAGAGATGATCAACGGAGAAGGGAACATCAGTATGTTGTCTGAGCGAGGCAGTATGACCATTGATGAGCGGACTAACTCGTTATTGATTCGTGAGCTACCTGAAAACATTGAAGTGATTCGAGAAATTATTGAATCTTTGGATATCCCGGTGAAGCAGGTTCAAATTGAAGCGCGTATTGTGACCATCAATGAAGGCAACATGGACGAGTTGGGAATTCGCTGGGGCTTTACCTCTATTAATGGCAATAACACGGTTGGTGGCTCTATCGAAAACAACCTTGCCACGATCGGTTTATATAACGGTGGTGGTGAAGGAGAAGACGGTGGTGACGGTGATGGAGTAGGTATCGATGACTTTCTAAACGTAAACTTAGCTGCAACCAGTCCAAACGCGACCAGCATTGCTTTTCAGGTTGCAAAATTAGGCTCAGACACCTTGTTAGACCTCGAGCTTTCTGCGCTGCAACAAGAGTCCAAAGCTGAGATTATCTCAAGCCCACGTTTGATCACTACCAATAAGAAGCCTGCCTATATTGAGCAAGGTACCGAGATACCTTATCTAGAGTCCTCATCAAGTGGTGCTACGACGGTAACGTTCAAAAAAGCAGTATTGAGTTTGAAGGTGACGCCACAAATTACACCGGATAACCGTCTTGTGTTGGACTTAAGCGTTACGCAAGATAGACCTGGACAAGTCGTGAAAACAGGCACTGGTGAAGCCGTTGCGATTGATACTCAGCGTATCGGGACGCAAGTGTTAGTAAATAACGGTGAAACCGTCGTTCTTGGTGGTATTTTCCAGCACAGCATTACTAACTCGGTGGACAAAGTGCCTTTGTTAGGCGATCTGCCACTATTAGGTGCGCTTTTCCGTCGAAGTTATGAAAATGTTGGCAAAAGTGAGCTGTTAATTTTCGTCACCCCTAAGGTGGTGGTTCAGTAGTTCTACCTCGTGAAAAACTGATTAAATCAAAAATAAAGTTGCAATAGTGGCACCATGCTTGGATAATTTCGGGTCTTATCACGAATTATCTGTGAGGAACTGGTGCCACAAGCCTTGTAGAACAGCGATTTAGCTGTGTTTTCTTGTGGCGATCTTATTGAATCAATGTTGTAAATTACTGCTAAACATGGCTGAGAAACGTAATATTTTCCTTGTTGGCCCAATGGGCGCCGGCAAAAGTACAATTGGTAGACATCTAGCACAGCAACTGCATATGGAGTTTGTTGACTCCGATACAGTGATCGAAGAACGCACTGGTGCAGACATCTCTTGGGTTTTTGATGTAGAAGGTGAAGAAGGCTTCCGCAAGCGTGAAGAAGCGGTACTTGAAGACCTAACACAAGAGCAAGGCATCGTGCTTGCGACTGGCGGTGGCTCTGTTAAGAGCAAAGAAAACCGTAATCGTCTTTCGGCACGTGGTGTTGTTGTTTACTTAGAAACGACGATTGAAAAGCAACTTGCGCGCACAAACCGTGACAAGAAGCGTCCTCTACTTCAAACGGACAACCCTCGCGAAGTATTGGAGCAATTAGCTGAAGAACGTAATCCTCTGTATGAAGAAGTAGCGGATTACACTGTTCGCACTGACGATCAGAGTGCAAAAGTGGTAGCCAACCAGATCGTAAAAATGCTAGAAGAGAGATAAGTTTTTATCTTTTTTTTAATTGGAGCAAACCGATGGAACGGATTACGGTCAACCTAGCTGAGCGTAGCTACCCAATCTCTATTGGCGCCGGGTTATTTGAGGACCCGGCGTACCTCTCTCAAGTTCTCTCAAACAAAAATGCAAAACAAAAAGTTGTTGTGATCAGTAATGTCACAGTGGCGCCTTTGTATGCTGACAAAATTTTAAAGCAACTCGAGCAGCTCGGTTGTAGTGCATCCTTGTTAGAATTGCCTGACGGCGAACAGTACAAAAACTTGGATGTGTTTAACCAAGTGATGAACTTCCTCCTCGAGGGGAATTACGCTCGTGATGTTGTGATCATCGCGTTAGGTGGTGGCGTTATTGGCGACCTTGTGGGTTTTGCTTCTGCCTGTTACCAGCGTGGGGTCGACTTTATTCAAATACCAACGACATTACTATCTCAAGTGGACTCTTCGGTGGGGGGAAAAACCGCGGTTAACCATCCGTTGGGTAAGAACATGATAGGTGCGTTTTACCAACCTAAAGCCGTGATCATCGATACCAACTGTTTATCGACGTTGCCTGAGCGTGAATTCGCAGCAGGTATCGCAGAAGTCATTAAGTACGGCATCATTTACGATGCAGTACTTTTTTGTATGGTTGGAAGAGAACCTTGAACGCTTGTACGCGTTGGATGAAGAAGCGCTAACTTATGCCATTGCACGTTGCTGTGAAATAAAAGCGGAAGTGGTGGCTCAGGATGAGAAAGAATCGGGCATCCGCGCTCTGCTCAACTTAGGTCACACCTTTGGTCATGCGATTGAAGCTGAGCTTGGCTACGGCAATTGGCTGCATGGTGAAGCGGTTTCTGCTGGCACGGTTATGGCGGCCAAAACTTCGCATCTGCGCGGTCTTATCTCAGCAGAGCAATTTGAGCGTATTGTTGCGATTTTGCGTCGTGCCAAACTGCCTGTTCATACTCCAGAAAGTATGAGCTTCGATGACTTCCTCAAACATATGATGCGAGAATAAAAAAGTCCTCTCTGGTCAATTAAGATTAGTTCTACCTACAGGCATTGGTAGTGCCGAGGTCATTGCTGATACGACACAAGACGTACTCAAACAGGCGATAGACTTCGGTCGCGATATTTAACCTTGTAATGGCGCCTTTGGGCGTCATTCTTGTAGTGTATTAAGGTTATTAGATGAGTGTTGCTCACGTTCTGGAATTAGATTCTCAAATCGAGTTGCTTGATAGGTTAGGATTGCTGACTAATTTTGGTTCCAATTTCATTGCGATTAATGGTCATGATGGTTATGGCAAATCTTGGTTAGCGCAGCGATACCTTGAAGTGGGTGCCAGTAACAAGAATCAATGTTTGTTACTTTGTCATTCTAATCAAGATGATGTGCAGCGCCGCATCCTTATTTTGAGTCAACTGGTTTCGGACGCATTGTTTAATCAGCAAGAGCCTTTACTTGATAGCCTCGAAAGACTATTGGGTGATGAGCCTTGTGATATCGCGATTGTGGTTGATGATGCGCATTTATTAAGTGAGACGCTCGTTTCTGAGCTTTGGATGCTGGTTTTAGAGGCGCATCATAAGCCGAATTGGACCATCAATGTCTTATTATTTACGCAGTCTGGGCGCTTAGAAGGATTGCTGTCACGTCTCAGTTACGGACAAGAGATAAAGCCTGTTGAGCTTGATATTGATATGTTGTCCGAAGTGGAAGCCCGTCGTTTCTTTGAATCACTTGTTGCGCGCTATGTTGATGATGAGGCGGAGAAGCGGGTTCGAGATGCATTTAAAAAAGTTGACCCAGTACCGGGTGACATCATGGCGTTAGGAGAGATGAAAGTGGAAAAAAGGATCATTATCCGCTCGATTGTCGGTTCACCGCTGAATATTGCGTTAGTGGTATTAGCATTACTGTTGCTTGCTGCTGGTGGCTATTGGTGGATGTATAATCAACCAAGCCCTGATGATAAAGCGCAGCAAATTGCTGGTAGTGTAGAGCAAACGGCTATTCCAACTTTTGAAGATTCAGGAATCAGTGCTGCGCAGTCTTCACTACAATCTGTGACTGATGACACTAGCAGTGGCCTTGATGGCTCTGGCGCGATTGATGATTCTGATTCATTACCGCCAGCAGTAACGGAAGAAGTGGCGAGCGTTGGCAGTGATGACAATCAACAGAGAGTGGTGATTGAGTCGAATGTGGTCGATGCATTGCTTGAAGGTAAAGCTGATTCAGCAGACACAAAAGCGATTGATGATATCGTAAGTACTGATAAAGCAGAGACTGCTGATGAAACTGACTCTCCTTTGATTAAAGTCGTAAAACCAAATCAAGGTATGACGCAAACTTCTGCTCAGTCAGGAGAAGACGGTGCGAAGCAGCCTGTGGTTAAGTTTTCATTTGCTCGCGAAGAATTAAAAGCACTATCACCAAGAGCCTATACACTGCAGCTTGCTGCTATGACGTCAATGGAGGATGTACAAGCCTTCCTCGATGAGCATCAGCTGAATAATCAAGTACGAATTTATCCTACCGTTCGCAATGACACCGAGTGGTATATCATCACATACCAAGATTATCCGACAATTCAAATGGCTCGCGATGCCGTTGCAAGCTTGCCTGATTCGGTTAAGTCGGTGAGTCCTTGGGCAAAATCACTCCGTCAGGTTCATCGCGAAATTGATCGAGTGAAATAAACCTGAGCTTCGCTGAAAAATATGTTACATTCCGCAGCCTTAATTTTTGGTCGATAGATAGAGCAGTAGATGAAAAAGCAACGAGCCTTTCTTAAATGGGCAGGAGGAAAATACGGACTGGTTGAAGACATCCAACGTCATTTACCGCCGGCTCGAAAGCTAGTTGAACCTTTTGTTGGCGCGGGCTCAGTGTTTCTGAATACCGACTATGACCATTACCTACTGGCAGATATCAATCCAGATCTGATCAATCTGTACAACCTACTAAAAGAGCGCCCTGAAGAGTATATCTCTGAAGCGAAGCGTTGGTTTGTCGCCGAGAATAACCGTAAAGAAGCTTACTTACACATTCGCGCTGAGTTTAATAAAACCGATGACGTGATGTACCGCTCTTTAGCGTTTTTGTACATGAACCGCTTTGGTTTTAATGGTCTATGCCGTTACAACAAAAAAGGCGGTTTTAACGTTCCGTTCGGTTCATATAAAAAGCCTTACTTCCCAGAGGCGGAATTGGAGTTTTTTGCCGAAAAAGCCAAGAAAGCCACGTTCGTTTGTGAAGGTTATCCAGAAACTTTTCGCCGAGCACGTAAGGGGAGTGTGGTGTATTGCGATCCTCCTTATGCACCGCTTTCAAACACGGCAAATTTCACCTCATACGCAGGTAATGGTTTCACGTTGGATGACCAGGCTGCATTAGCCGACATTGCTGAAAGAACGGCGACTGAGCGTGGTATTCCGGTTCTGATTTCTAACCACGACACTACGTTGACGCGTCGGTTGTATCACGGTGCAGATCTCAATGTAGTAAAAGTAAAGCGCACCATTAGCCGCAATGGCAGTGGTCGTAATAAAGTCGATGAGCTGCTTGCGCTTTTTCATGCCCCTGAGATGGATAAACCAAGCTCTTAGTTCTCACACTATTAAATCTAAATAGTGGATCTCCCCACTGGCTTCGGTAGAATTGCGCGCAGATTGTTTGCTCATTACTACTGAGGTCAGGTATGAAAGATTTTCTTATTGCTCCATCCATTTTATCGGCAGATTTTGCTCGTCTCGGTGAAGATGTCGAGAAAGTACTCGCAGCGGGTGCGGATGTGGTGCATTTCGACGTTATGGATAACCACTATGTACCAAACCTGACTTTTGGTGCACCTGTGTGTAAAGCACTACGCGATTACGGCATCACCGCACCAATCGATGTTCACCTAATGGTGAAACCGGTTGACCGCATTATTCCTGATTTCGCAAAAGCGGGTGCGTCGATGATTACATTCCATGTGGAAGCTTCTGATCATGTAGACCGTACACTGCAGTTAATTAAAGAGCACGGCTGTCAGGCTGGTGTGGTACTAAACCCAGCAACGCCACTTGCGAGCCTTGAGTTCATCATGGACAAAGTCGACATGATTCTACTGATGTCGGTTAACCCTGGCTTTGGTGGTCAATCATTCATTCCTCACACGCTAGATAAACTGCGTGCAGTTCGTAAGATGATCGATGAGTCTGGTCGAGATATCCGTTTAGAAATTGATGGCGGTGTGAAGGTTGACAACATTCGTGAAATCGCAGAAGCGGGCGCAGACATGTTCGTTGCAGGCTCGGCAATTTTCGGTCAGCCAGATTACAAACAAGTGATCGACCAAATGCGCACGGAGCTGGCTGAAGTAAAATAAGCCCCGATATACGCGCGATAATACCCTGATTTTAAAGGCTGTCACTTTATTGGTAGCCTTTGTTATTTCTAACGTTGGATGAAATAAAATATCCCCTGCGTTGAGCAAATAATCACTTGCCTATTTTGCGCCCTTTCTGTACTATTCGTGCTCCTTAAACTCAGTCAATTATCTTTAGTTCCTTGCTTCCTCTGGACGACTGAGCCATTTGTGGAAGCTGAATAATCCGTAAGGAGCAACCAATGCGTCATTACGAAATCGTATTCATGGTGCACCCAGATCAAAGCGAGCAAGTTGCTGGCATGATCGAGCGTTACACTGGTTCAATCACTGAAGCTGGCGGTAAAATCCACCGTCTAGAAGACTGGGGCCGTCGTCAACTGGCTTACCCAATCAACAAGCTTCACAAAGCTCACTACGTTCTTATGAACGTTGAAGCTGACCAAGCTGTAATTGATGAGCTAGAAACTGCTTTCCGTTTCAACGATGCAGTTCTACGTAACATGATCATGCGTACTAAAGCAGCGATCACTGAGCAATCAATCATGCTTAAGCAAAAAGAAGAGCGTGCTCCACGTCGTGAAGAGCGTTCTGAAGCTAAGCCTGAAGCTAAGTCAGAAGCTGCTGAGTAAGTTTTCTTATGGCCAATCGAATGGAGCTGAGCGGCACCATTGCCAAACCGCCCATTCGTAGTAAAAGCCCTGGTGGCATTGAACACTGTCGGTTTTGGCTGGAGCATCGCTCTACTATTATCGAAGCTGACTTACCTCGACAAGTTTATTGTCGTATGCCGGTAGTCGTCAGCGGGCTTGGGTCACAAGCACTAACTCAGAATTTAGTTCAAGGCAGTAACATTAAGGTAAGTGGTTTTGTCACTTATCAAACCGGCCGAAATGGCGTGGGAAAATTAGTGTTACACGCCGACAACATTACTCAAATTTAAGATCAGGAGATAGCCCATGGCTCGTTTCTTCCGTCGTCGTAAATTCTGCCGTTTCACTGCAGAAGGCGTACAAGAGATTGATTACAAAGACGTAGCAACTCTTAAAAACTACATCACTGAAGCTGGTAAAATCGTACCTAGCCGTATCACTGGTACAAGCGCTAAGTACCAGCGTCAACTAGCACGTGCTATCAAGCGTTCACGCTACCTAGCTCTACTACCGTACACTGACAAGCATCAGTAATCGGTTCATTTTATTAAGAAAGAGGATTAAGCAATGCAAGTTATTCTACTTGATAAAATTGGTAACCTAGGTGGTCTTGGCGATACTGCAAACGTTAAATCTGGCTACGCTCGTAACTTCCTTATCCCACAAGGTAAAGCAGTTATGGCAACTAAAGCTAACGTTGAAATGTTTGAAGCTCGTCGTGCTGAACTAGAAGCTAAAGTTGCTGAGCAACTAGCTGCTGCAGAAGCTCGCGCAGAGAAAGTTAACGCTCTAGAAGCTGTAGTTATCGCTTCTAAAGCTGGTGACGAAGGCAAACTATTCGGTTCTATCGGTACTCGTGACATCGCTGACGCTATCACAGCTGCAGGCGTTGAAGTTGCTAAGAGCGAAGTTCGCCTTCCTGAAGGTGCTCTACGTACAACTGGTGAGTTCGAGATCAGCGTTCAACTTCACTCTGAAGTTTTCGCAACTGTGAACCTACAAGTTGTTGCTGCTGAGTAATTCAGTATCAAGACGAAATACTAAAAAGCACCTCTTCGGAGGTGCTTTTTTTATTTCTAAAACTGGGAGAAAAAACGGGTTAAAAAGCGAAGAGTAAATTAACGGAAAATACGCTATCCGCTTTGCTTAAGCCTTCAGGCACTTTATCGTGATACTGACGAGAGTGTGCCAGTTTCAGTGCAATATCTTCAGTAATATCATTGGTCACGCTGAGTTCACTATCGGCCCGAGTGTTACTTTTACCTGTTACCAACGTAATATCAGCCGCGAAACTCAAATTATCTAGTGCGTGCCAAGTCGTATTGATATTCCCTCGAAAAATGCCTTCTCGAACGATATCGGGAAAGACAATGTCGTCATCATCTATCTCATCTAAATTTGGTTCTTGATAACGAAAACCAGGACCGACTTCTACCTCTAAAATGAAGTTTTCAGTGTAGGAGAACTGGTAACCCAAACCGCCTGATAATGTGTAGTCTTTAAAATAGGCACTGTAACGAGAATCCACCCCTTTAAAGCTGCCATACAAATACGTTTTAGGACCTAACTTGTAGTCACTCTGTAGGGCGTAGGTGGATGAGCGTTTGTCTTCTTCACCGTCTTTGTACAAGTTGTAGTACTTCCATTCACCATTAGAACGGTGTCGACCTGACGTATATTCAGCACTCAAACGAGCATTCAGGGAACGAGAGTCCGTGTTACCTGTGTGAGCTTGATAGCCGAACTCCACCTCGGTTTTTAATGGGTCGGGCACATCAATATTTTGCTCTGGCTGTACTGATTCGTCAGCATACGATGCACTAGCGCATAGTAGGCTAAAGCTAAGTAACCAGTATCGGGACACATCAACCTCGAACGTAATTAAAAAGGAGGGGCATGATACTGATACAGATATTTTGTTGGGTCAATGGTAGGTTAATTTTTATTAGAGCTGGGCGGAAGAACCAGGCTATTACTTGTGCGGTTCGCATGTTGATTTCTTAACAAGTAATTGTCGCTTCGGGGAAGCATCTCAGTTAGGTTAAGGTTATAATCGTGGGTCAATAGTAGTTATCGAGCAAAGTCATGGCGGAAAACAGAAATCGCAAACCTTCAGACAGTCAGGTCGACGCAATCAAAGTGCCACCTCACTCACTAGAAGCCGAGCAATCAGTAATTGGTGGTCTCTTACTGGACAATGAACGTTGGGACACCGTTGCCGAACGTGTTGTAAGCAGTGATTTCTATAGTCGTCCGCATCGCCTGATTTTTGAAGGTGTAAAAACCATTCTTGAAGCGGGCAAGCCTCTCGATCTTATTACTTTATCGGAATACCTGGAGCGTCACGAGCAATTAGAAGATGTGGGCGGTTTTGCTTACCTTGCAGATTTGGCGAAAAATACGCCAAGTGCCGCTAACATTAACGCGTACGCTGATATTGTTGCCGAGCGTGCGATCGTCCGTGGTTTGATCGGTGTCGCGAATGAGATTGCGGATGCGGGTTACGATCCTCAAGGTCGAAGTTCGGAAGATCTGATTGATATGGCGGAGAGTAAAGTTTTCGCCATCGCTGAGTCACGAACCAGTGAAAACGAAGGGCCACAAAATGTCGATAACATCCTCGAAAAGACGTTAGAACGTATCGAGTTGTTATATAAAACGCCGCAAGATGGTGTAACGGGTGTCGACACAGGTTTCACTGACCTCAATAAGAAAACCGCAGGTTTGCAAGGTTCTGATTTGGTGATTGTCGCGGCGCGTCCATCGATGGGTAAAACGACCTTTGCGATGAACTTGTGTGAAAATGCGGCCATGCAACAAGAGAAGCCTGTGCTTATTTTCTCGCTAGAGATGCCAGCCGAGCAGCTGATGATGCGTATGTTGGCCTCTTTGTCTCGCGTTGACCAAACCAAGATCCGTACGGGTCAGTTGGATGACGAAGACTGGGCGCGTATTTCTTCTACTATGGGTATCTTGATGCAGAAGAAAAACATGTACATTGATGACAGCTCCGGTCTAACTCCGACCGAAGTGCGTTCACGCGCTCGCCGTATCGCACGTGAACATGGCGGTCTGTCGATGATCATGGTCGACTACCTTCAGCTTATGCGCGTGCCTGCACTCTCTGATAACCGTACGCTGGAAATTGCGGAGATTTCGCGCTCTCTGAAAGCGCTGGCAAAAGAGCTGAATGTGCCCGTCGTGGCGCTGTCTCAGCTTAACCGTTCCCTAGAGCAACGTTCAGATAAACGCCCAGTAAACTCGGACTTGCGTGAGTCGGGCTCTATCGAGCAGGATGCCGACTTGATCATGTTCATCTACCGTGACGAGGTATATCACCCAGATAGCCCATACAAAGGTACGGCAGAAATCATCATTGGTAAGCAACGTAACGGCCCTATCGGCTCTGTACGTCTCACCTTCCAAGGTCAACACTCGCGCTTTGACAACTACGCGGGTCCTGCATTCGATATTGATGATGAGTAACCCCATGAGCTATATGAAAGCGGCCAAGGCGTGCATTGATTTGTCTGCGTTGCAGCACAACTTACAGCGCGTGAAAGCGCAAGCGCCCCAAAGTAAAGTGATGGCTGTAGTGAAGGCCAATGGTTATGGTCACGGATTACGTCACGTTGCAAAACATGCCAACCATGCGGATGCCTTTGGTGTTGCGCGCATTGAAGAAGCGTTGCAACTGCGCGCTTGTGGCGTGGTAAAGCCGATTCTATTGCTAGAAGGTTTTTACTCTCCAGGTGACTTACCTGTTCTTGTGACGAACAACATCCAAACCGTGGTGCATTGTGAAGAGCAGCTTATCGCTTTGGAGCAAGCCGACCTTGAAACTCCGGTTGTCGTGTGGCTTAAGATTGACAGTGGCATGCACCGCCTTGGGGTTCGTCCTGAACAATATGATGAGTTTGTCACGCGGCTGAAGGAGTGCCCAAATGTAGCGAAACCGCTGCGTTACATGAGTCACTTTGGCTGTGCAGATGAGCTGGATAGCCATATCACTCCCCAACAGATTGAGCTGTTTAAGTCGTTGACCTCTGGTTGTCAGGGGGAGCGTTCACTTGCGGCATCTGCGGGGTTGTTGGCATGGCCTCAAAGCCATTTGGATTGGGTTCGTCCGGGTATCATCATGTATGGTGTATCGCCATTTGATGACAAGACCGCACAAGATCTGGGGTATCAACCCGTGATGACACTTAAATCCCATCTTATTGCGGTACGTGAAGTTAAGAAGGGCGAAAGTGTTGGCTACGGCGGTATGTGGACCAGTAAGCGAGATACAAAAGTCGGTGTCATCGCAGTAGGGTATGGCGACGGTTACCCAAGAAGTGCCCCGAACGGCACTCCGGTGTGGGTAAATGGTCGTAAAGTACCTATCGCAGGTCGAGTTTCTATGGATATGCTGACGGTCGATTTGGGACCAGATGCAACGGATAAAGTCAGCGACGAAGCGATTCTTTGGGGGAAAGAGCTCCCAGTAGAAGAAGTGGCGGGTCACATTGGTACCATTGCGTATGAACTCGTGACTAAGCTAACGCCTCGCGTCGAGATGGAGTACTCAAAATAAACAGCGAAAGGCTAACCTAAGGTTAGCCTTTGTTTTATCTACTCACCGTTAATCGTAGCAATAACGCGGCGGCCGCCGCCAAAGTCTCGGTGCTCACCCAAGTAAATGCCCTGCCATGTTCCTAAAGCTAATCGACCATTTTGGATTGGTATCGTCACACTACTGCCAAGTAGGGATGCTTTAATGTGTGCTGGCATGTCGTCATCACCTTCATAGGTGTGCTGATAATAAGGAGCACGCTCTGGTACAAACTTGTTGAAATGCGCTTCCATGTCCATACGCACGGTTGGATCAGCATTCTCATTTAAGGTCAAACTGGCGGAGGTATGCTGAATAAATAGGTGTAATAAACCTACTGAAAGCTCGTTTATTTGTGGTAATTGTTGTTCAATTTCATCAGTTATTAGGTGAAAACCGCGGCTTCTCGCTTTTAATTGCAGTGTTTTTTGTGCCCACATACGTGTTCCTTTGGAAATTTATAAATTGGCGTCTATCCTATTCCAATTAGAGCCTGTCATTAGTAAGTGATATGATTCTTGTCATCGTAAATGAATTGTTCATTTTCAGGGCAGGGAACGTGACCTAACTCAATGTGAGTGTAAAATCTCTCAGTCATAATTGGCACCTAGAAAAAAAATTACAAAGACTTGTTTTGTGGCAATTCGCCCAAACATCTAATTAATATTCTATTTGCTAAATCGGGGATTCCACAGTTTTCGCTAGACTGTAAGGAATGGAACCTACTGTAACATCGGGATAAAGACCATGTTGAAAAATATCAATCCAACGCAAACACAAGCTTGGAAAGCGCTAACTGCGCATTTCGAATCTGCACAAGATATGGATCTTAAAGAGTTATTTGCTCAAGACGCAGCGCGTTTCGACAAATACTCTGCACGTTTCGGCTCAGACATCCTAGTCGATTACTCAAAGAACCTCATCAATGAGGAAACTCTGAAGCACCTGTTCGCTCTTGCGAACGAGACTGAGCTGAAATCTGCAATTGAAGCGATGTTCAGTGGCGAAGCGATCAACCAAACAGAAGGTCGCGCTGTTCTTCACACTGCACTACGTAACCGCGCGAATACACCAGTAATGGTAGACGGCGAAGACGTAATGCCAGCAGTGAACGCGGTTCTAGAAAAAATGAAATCATTCACTGAACGCGTTATCGGCGGTGAGTGGAAAGGTTACACAGGTAAAGCAATTACAGATATCGTGAACATCGGTATCGGTGGTTCTGACCTTGGCCCTTACATGGTGACGGAAGCTCTAGCACCGTACAAAAATCATCTAAACCTTCACTTCGTATCTAACGTTGATGGTACGCACATCGTTGAAACGTTGAAGAAAGTTAACCCAGAAACGACGTTATTCTTGATCGCGTCTAAGACGTTCACAACGCAAGAAACCATGACTAACGCGCACACAGCACGTGATTGGTTCCTAGAGTCTGCGGGTGATCAAGCTCACGTGGCTAAGCATTTTGCTGCGCTTTCAACGAACGCGACAGCCGTGTCTGAGTTCGGTATTGATACCGCGAACATGTTCGAATTCTGGGACTGGGTTGGTGGCCGTTACTCACTATGGTCTGCAATCGGTCTATCAATCGCATTAGCGGTAGGTTACGACAACTTCGTTGAGCTGCTTGAAGGTGCTCACGAGATGGACAAGCACTTCGTATCAACGGACCTAGAAAGCAACATCCCTGTGATCCTTGCGCTTATCGGTATTTGGTACAACAACTTCCACGGTGCGGAATCAGAAGCTATCTTACCTTACGATCAGTACATGCACCGTTTCGCGGCATACTTCCAGCAAGGTAACATGGAGTCAAACGGTAAATACGTTGACCGTGAAGGCAATGCTGTGACTTACCAAACGGGCCCAATCATTTGGGGTGAACCAGGTACCAACGGTCAGCACGCGTTCTACCAGCTAATTCACCAAGGCACTAAGCTGATCCCATGTGACTTCATTGCACCTGCAATCAGCCACAACCCAGCTAGCGATCATCACCAAAAACTGATGTCCAACTTCTTTGCGCAAACTGAAGCACTAGCGTTTGGTAAGAGTGAAGAAACCGTGAAAGAAGAGTTGGTGAAAGCTGGTAAGAACGCTGAAGAAGTGGCAGCGATTGCGCCATTCAAAGTGTTTGAAGGTAACCGTCCAACAAACTCTATCCTAGTGAAGCAAATCACGCCTCGTACGCTAGGTAACTTGATTGCGATGTACGAACACAAAATCTTCGTACAAGGTGTTATCTGGAACATCTTCAGCTTTGACCAATGGGGCGTAGAGCTAGGTAAACAACTGGCTAACCAAATCCTACCTGAGCTTGCAGATGCGTCTCAAATCAACTCGCACGACAGCTCAACAAACGGTCTAATCAACGCATTTAAAGCGTTCAAAGCTTAGTGAATGTTTGAATAGAAAAAGAAAAGGTCAGCAAATGCTGACCTTTTTATTGCCTGAGGCAGAAACAAAATAGGTTGGCACTGGCCAACCTATTTTTTCTCTTTTATTCGAAGCAGATTTCGATAAAGGCATTTCCCCACTGGGAAGAGAAAGGCATGATGATGATTGAGCCTTCACACTTGTGGCGAATCGTATGGCCTCGGCCAGATACCACAACGGGTGTTGCCATATCAAAATCAAAACCGCTTTCAGCCAAAATGCGCTTCGCACCACCAGTAACCATGTTGGTGATCTCACCCACCATATCGGTGACCTCTTCATTGAGTCCATTTGGACGCTCACCAAGCATGTTCTGCATGATTTCTAGAGCTAGCGCTTCATCAAAGGTAATCGACATTGAACCACGAGTTTGTGGACCTACCATGCCAATCAGACCAGAAACGTCACCTCGTGCGATCTCATCTTTTTTGATTCGCGGTTTTTGTGGCTTCAGCTCAAGAGAAGCCATGGTTTTTAGCACGTTCATTAAAGAAGCTAAAAACGGGTTTACAAATTCAGCGCGCATAACGTTCTTCTATACTTTTTCTTTCGTCTCGGAGGAACAGGCCTGGCATTCACCATGAGTTTCAATAACTTGGTTGGTCAGTTTGAATCCATGCTTCTCGGCGTTTTCGGCTAACAAGGATATCAGCGTCTCATCTTCGAGTTCAACGACATCACCACATTTATCGCAAATTAGTAATTGGAAAAAGTGCTGCTGAGTATTGAAAGAACAACAAGTAATAAAGCTATTTGTCGATTCCACTCGGTGGATGAAGCCTTGCTCTAGGAGAAAATCTAATGCTCGATAAACAGTGGGAGGCTTAGCCTGAGGCTCACTCTCTTTTAGTTGCTCCAATAGCTCATACGCACTTGAGGCGCGGCGATTAGAACAAATGAGTTCAAATACGCGTCGGCGTTGCGGAGTCAATCGTACTCCACGCTCTGCGCAGATACTTTCAATTTGTTCAATGATTGTTGGGTTCAAACCTTTCACCATAACTATCGGACGTGCTCTATGATAAATCATTTCTATACGAAGTTCGTTTAGAAATGCTTCATTTTACCCACTATCAGAACGAAAATCATGAATTAAAGCAAGTCGGTGGTGGTGTGAAGTCGGAATAGTCATCACAGAATGAATCAACGAGTGACGAATTCGTATTACTGCTGCATATTCCTAAGCATTTGGCTAGCCAGCCAACCAAATCATTCTCGCTGAAACTAGCACCTAGAGGTGCTTGGGTATACAATACCCGACTTATTTTTTGAGCGTACTGCTGCGCTCGACCTTGGCAACATAAAAACGGGTGTTTATATCATGACTCATTCTTGCAGGCTCTCCGTAGCACCAATGCTCGACTGGACCGATCGTCATTGTCGCTACTTCCATCGCTTAATGACCAAAGAAACCCTGCTGTACACTGAAATGGTGACGACAGGTGCGATCATTCATGGAAAAGGAGATTTCCTGGCTTACAACGAAGAAGAGCATCCGTTGGCCCTTCAGTTGGGTGGTTCAAACCCAGAAGACTTGGCAAAGTGTGCCAAACTGGCTCAAGAGCGTGGCTACGATGAGGTTAACCTCAATGTGGGTTGCCCGTCTGACCGTGTACAAAACGGTCGCTTTGGTGCTTGCCTAATGGCGGAACCACAGTTGGTTTCGGATTGTGTCGCTGCAATGAAGGACGTGGTTGATATTCCTGTGACAGTCAAGACTCGTATTGGTATTGATGATCATGATTCTTACGAGTTCCTAACGGATTTTGTTTCTATTGTCTCAGAAAAGGGGGGCTGTGAGCAGTTCACTATCCACGCGCGTAAAGCTTGGTTAAGTGGTCTTAGTCCGAAAGAAAACCGTGAGATCCCACCATTGGATTACCCACGAGCTTACCAATTGAAGCAAGATTTTTCTCACTTAACCATTGCGATTAACGGTGGCGTGAAATCATTAGAAGAAGCAAAAGTACATCTTCAGCATCTTGACGGTGTGATGATTGGTCGTGAGGCTTACCAAAGCCCATATCTACTGGCATCGGTAGACCAAGAGTTGTTTGGCTCTAATGCTCCAGTGAAGAAACGCAGCGAAATTGTTGAAGAAATGTACCCATACATTGAAGCGCAATTAGCGAAAGGTGCGTACCTTGGTCATATTACCCGTCATATGTTAGGTTTATTCCAAAGCATGCCAGGTGCGCGTCAATGGCGTCGTCATATCAGTGAAAATGCGCACAAGCCGGGTTCTGGTTTAGAAGTGCTGCAAGACGCGTTAGCGAAGATTCCAAAAGAATTGAATGTGTAAAATTCACCAGTGGTTGGCTAAAATTACCAACTAAAGAACAAGTAAGCCAGAGTGCAGAAATGCCTCTGGCTTTATTTTTGAATAAAAATCATTGTGTTACCGTTATCTTGGTAAGTTGGTATGGAAACTGCTGTGTTTATTAAAAACAAATGGAGAAGTGATTATGTTGGAGCTAATCTTTATTTTAGTCTTTGCGGCGACCCTATTGGTTACCGGTATCACAATGATGACCGTATTCGCAGCAACCGGTATTGCGTTAGTTGTGATGTTTTTACTGGGAATGGTCGGAGCGGTACTCAAACTATTGCCATGGTTAATCGTGATTGCATTGGGTGTTTGGTTCTTCAAGAATTACGTTGCCCAGCCCCGCTATAAATAACGAGTGACATGATTTAGTTGATAGAGAGACGTGAGAGTATGGTATATTTCCTCTCACGTCTTCAACGTGAACATCAGCTATCTCGGAGTACACACTACATGACAAATAAAGCGACCATCGCTTTAACAGCATTATCGTTGGCAGTATCTTTTCCTGTTTTTGCAGAATATTCTGTATCGACGAAAGTCGGCGCAGAGATCTGGGCTGCTGACACTAAAGTAAATGAAGTAAGACGAGATAGCAGCACAACAGGCGCATTTTACGCGGCGATTGAACATGATGTTAAATACGTTCCTAATGCGCGCCTTCGTTACTCAAGTGTTGATGCGGATTACATGGGGTTCGATAAGCTCGATTTAACCATGTACTACCAAGTTCTGGAGCATGATTTATTGCATTTTGATGCGGGTGTTACATTCAGTAATTTAAGTGACACTAAATACATTGATGCTGGCTCAAACAAGCGTATAGAAGAGTTTGATGAGCTGATTTGGGCTTGGTACGGTTACGCAGAGATTCAAGTTCCGGACACAAATTTTGATGTGATTGGTGAGATAAACTTTGGTGACAACAAAGGTATCAAAAGTACCGATTTCATGGCCGGTGTTCAATACCATGTACCGCTCGAAAAAGCTCAACTGGCTTTTCGTGGTGGTTACCGCGTGATTGATTTGGAGTCCGAGAAATTCATGTCGGATCTAGGGAAAGAGTTTATTTTTGCTAACGGCTTTTTTGTGAGTGCAGAATACGCATTCTAAATGCAGCCAGATTAGATACTCGATTTTTTTTTAAAACGTTCGCTTTATAAGCGGCGTTTTTTTATTATCACTTCATTATATCCAATCGAATTTTCTGCCTATTTTGCTGACTTAGACCATGCTTACCTAGGAGCAATGTGAAAGTTAAAGCAGGGATAGCGATGACAATAAACGAACTAAGACATCTATTCCGTGAAAACCAGCTTGTCGAAGCGATTATTGAACCTGCAATCCAAGAGGGTGGCTGGGTTGTGGAGTTCAGACATGCGCGCGGTGGTTTTGTTTTTCTGACGGACAGTCATGGTGAAGAATGTCTTTATGAAGATTTGGATGCAGCGTCAAAATCGGCAATGGCAGTAGGCTTTCAACAAGTCCGCATTGAAGATCGATGAGCAAAAAGTAAGCCGTTCTTACTTCCAAAAAGTTATAAAACATTCACTTCTATTCTTTCTTGTTATTAAGGAGAGTGGGTACTCTATCGTCACGCAATGAATAGGGATGTCGTGATAATGTCTTTTCAAAAGAATGAGTATTCTCACAAGAATGTGTCTGAAGATAATAATGGGCAAGGAGGAACTCCTCCAATCGCAAGCCCTCTGAATGACCAACAAATTAGCTCACTCCAACAAACTGTCTCTGAGTTGTCTTCACAGCAACTTGCTTGGGTCAGTGGGTATTTTTGGGGATTAGCTCAAAATCAACCAAATACAGCGGTAACGCCAATTGCACAAGCGACGGCAGCCGTATCAGCGAAGCCAGCAGGTAAGTTGAGTATTATTTTTGCTTCCCAAACTGGCAACGCTAAAGGCGTTGCTGAAGCTCTAGAGCAGGAAGCAAAAGCAGAAGGAATTGCTGTCGAACTTTTTGATGCAAGTGATTACAAAGGTAAAAACTTAGCCAAAGAAACACATGTCATTATTGTGGCATCGACGAACGGCGAAGGCGAAGCACCAGATAACGCTATAGAGCTACACGAGTTTTTGCAATCTAAGAAAGCTCCTAAGCTGTCAAACCTTCAATATGGCGTTATTGCTCTGGGTGACTCGAGCTACGAATTCTTCTGCCAAACCGGTAAAGACTTCGACGCTTACCTATCAAAGTTAGGCGCGACCCCATTTATCGATCGTCTTGATTGCGATGTGGATTATGAAGCACCAGCAGCTGAATGGCGTAAGAATGCGTTAGGTAAGGTAAAAGATACGCTTTCTTCTGGCACTGAAGCGGATGTGGTTCAACTTCCTGTGGGTCAGGCGGCTACTGCGCACTCTCCTTACAATAAACAAAACCCATACACAGCGACGTTACTGACCAGTCAAAAAATCACGGGTCGTGATTCTGGAAAGGATGTTCGTCATATAGAAATTGACTTGGAAGGTTCGGGGTTAACGTATCAGCCTGGTGATGCGCTAGGTGTGTGGTTTGAAAATAGTTCAGAACTTGCTAATGCCATTCTTGGTAAGGTCGGTTTGTCTGGGGTTGAAACCGTTGATGTTGATGGCGAAAGCTTGTCAATCCATAGTGCTCTCGTGAGTAAATATGAAATCACAACATCTAACCCTCAGCTCATTACAAAGTTTGCCGAGTTATCCGGTAGCAAGAAGCTACAAAAGCTGGTTGACGATAAAGATAAACTTCGCGAGTACTCTGCAAATACTCAAATTGTTGATGTATTGGCAGAGAAGAAAACCAAGTTAACCGCAGATGAGTTGATTAGTTTGCTTCGTCGTCTTACTCCTCGCCTTTACTCTATTGCATCAAGCCAAGAAGAGGTCGATGAAGAAGTACACCTAACGGTTGCTTTGGTTGAGTACGAACAAAACGACGAAAAACGATATGGTGGTGCGTCGAGCTTCTTAGCACAGCGTCTCGAAGAGGGAGATGAAGTTAAAGTATTTGTTGAGCATAACAACAACTTTAAACTGCCGGAAGATGATAGCACTCCAATTATCATGGTTGGTCCAGGCACAGGGATCGCACCATTCCGTAGCTTTATTCAGGAGCGTGAAAACCGCGATGCTGAAGGCAAAAACTGGTTGTTCTTTGGTGATCGTACTTTCACTCAAGACTTCTTATACCAAGTTGAATGGCAAAAGTACCTCAAGTCAGGAGTACTAAGCCGATTGGATGTTGCTTTTAGTCGTGACCAAGTAGAAAAAGTTTACGTACAACATCGCATCTTAGAAAACGCAGCTCAAGTGTGGCAGTGGATCCAAGAAGGCGCTTATATCTATGTCTGCGGTGATGCCACTCGTATGGCAAAAGATGTGCACGACGCACTGGTTATCGTTGCTGAACAAGAAGGCAAGATGCCGCGTGACGATGCGGAACAATTTATTAATGACCTACGTAAAGCGAAACGTTATCAGAGGGATGTGTACTAATGACTTTTTCTACGGACAATAATAAGCAGGTTGTATTAGGTGAAGAGTTAGGGCCGCTATCTGATAACGAGCGCCTGAAGCGAGAAAGTAACTTATTACGTGGCACCATTGAGCAAGATTTACAGGACCGTATTACTGGTGGCTTTACTGCCGACAACTTCCAGTTAATTCGTTTCCACGGTATGTATCAACAAGACGACCGTGATATCCGTAATGAACGCACAAAGCAAAAACTGGAACCATTACATAATGTGATGCTTCGTGCTCGTATGCCTGGAGGCATCATCACGCCAACGCAATGGTTAGCGATCGACAAGTTCGCAACGGAGCACTCTTTATATGGAAGTATTCGTCTGACGACTCGCCAAACGTTCCAGTTTCATGGGGTATTAAAACCGAATATTAAGTTTATGCATCAAACGCTCAACAGTATTGGCATTGATTCGATTGCAACCGCGGGTGATGTAAACCGTAACGTGTTGTGTACCACTAACCCGGTCGAATCAGAACTTCATCAAGAAGCTTATGAATGGGCGAAGAAGATCAGTGAACACCTGCTTCCAAAAACACGTGCTTACGCTGAGATTTGGCTGGACGGTGAGAAAGTAGAAAGCACTGAAGAAGATGAGCCTATTCTGGGTAAAAACTATTTACCGCGTAAGTTTAAAACGACGGTGGTGATCCCACCGCAAAATGACGTAGACGTTCATGCCAATGATCTTAACTTCGTAGCAATTGCGGATAACGGCAAGTTGGTAGGCTTTAACGTTTTAGTTGGCGGCGGCCTAGCGATGACACATGGTGATACGTCAACTTATCCGCGCCGCGCTGATGACTTAGGTTTCATCCCATTAGAGAAAACGCTTGATGTTGCAGCGGCGGTGGTTACCACTCAGCGTGATTGGGGTAATCGCTCAAACCGTAAAAATGCCAAAACCAAATACACACTCGACCGCGTCGGTACAGATGTCTTTAAAGCAGAAGTAGAAAAACGTGCGGGCATTCAGTTTGAAGCTAGCCGCCCGTATGAGTTCACTGAACGTGGTGACCGTATTGGTTGGGTAGAAGGTATCGATGGTAAATTCCACTTGGCGTTATTTATCGAGAATGGTCGATTGCTGGATTATCCGGGGAAGCCGCTGAAAACGGGCGTCGCTGAAATCGCGAAGATCCACAAAGGCGACTTCCGTATGACCGCCAACCAAAACCTAATTGTTGCGGGTGTACCTAAAAGCGAAAAAGCGAAGATTGAAAAGATCGCTCGTGAACATGGCTTAATGGATGACAACGTCAGCGATCAACGTAAAAACTCAATGGCGTGCGTGGCATTCCCAACTTGTCCTCTAGCGATGGCAGAAGCTGAACGCTTCCTCCCTCAGTTTGTCACGGATGTTGAAGGTATTCTGGAAAAACACGGATTGCCAGAAAATGACAATATCATTCTGCGCGTGACGGGGTGCCCAAATGGTTGTGGCCGTGCGATGTTGGCTGAAATTGGTCTGGTAGGTAAAGCGCCGGGTCGTTACAACTTACATTTGGGGGGGAATCGTGCTGGTACACGTGTACCTAAAATGTATAAAGAGAACATCACGGATAAACAAATCCTAGAAGAGATTGATCTGCTGGTGGCTCGATGGTCGAAAGAGCGTGAGGAAGGCGAAGCCTTTGGCGATTTCACCATTCGTGCAGGCATCATTCAAGAAGTGTTCGTATCAAAGAGGGACTTCTATGCTTGATTCTGTAGCATCCAAGCTGGAGCTCACAGAGTTACTGACATTAACAAAGACGGAGCAAATCCTCCGTCTTGCTCAAATTAATGTCGAGCTCGAAAAGCTTTCGGCACAAGATAGAGTAAAGTGGGCTTTAGAAAATCTAGAGGGCGAGTTTGCGGTTTCTTCTAGTTTTGGTATTCAAGCCGCGGTTATGCTTCATTTAGTGACTCAAGTCAAAGCGGATATCCCCGTCATTCTAACCGATACAGGATACCTGTTTGCTGAAACCTATCAATTCATTGATGAGCTGACAGATGCTCTCAACCTAAACTTAAAAGTTTATCGAGCGAAAGAAAGTGCGAATTGGCAAGAGGCTCGATATGGAAAGTTATGGGAGCAGGGTGTAGAGGGAATTGAAAAATACAACAAACTCAATAAAGTGGAGCCAATGCGTCGAGCGCTAAAAGAGCTTAATGTTGGAACGTGGTTCTCTGGACTACGTCGAGAGCAAAGTAAATCACGATCAGGTTTACCGATACTATCAATTCAGAACGGTGTGTTTAAGTTTTTGCCAGTAATTGACTGGACTAATAAAGACGTCCATTACTACTTAGAACAACACGGCCTTAAATACCACCCATTGTGGGATGAAGGTTACCTTTCAGTTGGTGATACTCATACCACTCGTAAATGGGAGCCGGGAATGTCTGAGGAAGAAACTCGATTCTTTGGTTTAAAACGAGAGTGTGGTCTACATGAAGATGATGGTTCAGAACAAGATGGGTCCGGCATATAACCATAATGACCTTTAAATCGAGTTTAGAGTAAATAAAGAAAGCTGCAATAAAGCAGCTTTCTTTATTTATAGCACCTGAAAAACACGCTTTATAGAATAACTCTGTGGATAAGTTGTGCGAGTTCTTGGGGTAAAGTTGAATAAATAAAGCTTTGATCGAAAACTCATCGCTTAACCATTGTTTTTGCAATTTTTGAAAAATAACGCTTGCCAATGTGAGCGCGATCTCTATAATTCCTCCTCGTCGACAGGGCAAGGGCTCACAAGGGTTTAAGCAAAGTCGGCAAGGCTGAAAAGAAAAACGAAATAATTTGAAAAAAGTGTTTGACACAATAAATTATATCGCTAGAATGGCCGCCTCTTCAGAAGTGATGTTAATCACAAAGAAGAGTTGCTCTTTAACAATATAAACCTATCAATCTGTGTGGGCACTCGTTGATGATAATCCAATTAGAAACTTCGGTTTCAAATTAGGTTTCAATGAAACGAAGTGGCCATTCGAATTGGGAAGCAGCCTTGAGCTGTTTTGTTTTACTTTTCTAAAGTGAAAACC
>CCKK01000024.1 GCA_001048675.1 Vibrio diabolicus
GTCCAAAACTGCTGGGGCGGATCAGTTTCCTCGGTGCTCAAATTTTAAATCGAGATTTAGGTGATATTGCTGAAATTACGTTGTTGACCTATTGGGAAGGTCTTGAATGTATCAAAGCATTTTCTGGTGAAGACATCAGTGTCGCTAAATTATATCCAGAGGATGAAGAGTACAAATGGAATCCAGATCGTCATGTTAGCCACTATGAAGTCCGTGAGAACATGTGGTTATAACAAATTGTTCAAGAGTGATTCGGCACGCGTGGCATTTTTACTATGCGTTGGTTTTAGTGGTTAAGGCGTTATGCGGAGGCTTCGGTATTGCGTGCCTCACACCTTAACAAGGCGCTGGCGGATCCCCTCATAATTCTCCCAACCCACAGGTATGCGTTAGGCGCTGATATTCCACCATCGCCCAGTGATATTGGGACTCTTGTATTCGGTACCTCCGATGACAACGTACTTCCTTACCAAGCCTAGGAATTGAGAGCACCCGACGATGCTTGATGGTTTTGGCTTGGAAGTCGTAATGCCAATTGGCCTGCATGGCGATTAAGCCATTCCACCACATGATGATTTCGGCCATCAATGCCATAAGCAATAAGATATCAATGCGTTTGGTGCAACGTGTTCGATTATGACGGAGCGCCAACCCGTAGGCTGGGCTTTTTAGATCTCGGAATGACTCTTCAATTTGCATTCTTTTGGCGTACAAACGGGTTACTCTAATGCTGTTAAGTACATGATTGGGGATGTTCGTGACCAGAAGCCAAGGCTCCTTTGTGGAACACTTTTCCTGCCGAGTGTTTTTGGCACGTTCGGCTGTGTCGATGGGCTTTTCTGCCTTTGGGATGACTCTTGTATAAGTAAGCAAAGCACTTAAGCGGTGAGCGTTTAGCCAGTTGGCTTTCCCCTAAAAACTGCGGCTTATCTGTTGCTTGAGGGTAAAACGCTTTATTCCATTGCCAAGAGTGTTCACCACATTTAATCGAGACTTCGCCACGTACACGTCCAAGCCAGAACCAACCTTTGTTGGCGACTTGCCGAAACCAAGTATTTCTAAAGCCTGCGTCGGAGACAATGATAGGTGTGCAACCTTCTGGGAGCAAAGACTGAAGCTTATCGAGAAAGTGTTGATGGCTCTTCGGTGAGTTATAGTTTTTGTACTCAAATGCCTGCTCATAAAGCGTGACGGCGCGTCCTTTAACAGATACCGAAGCGCGTAATGTCATATAGCGCAGTTGCTCTCGAACATCAGACCAATCAACCAGGACCACGGGAAAAGGATCAGCACGGGTAATAAAGGAGGCATGCCATTTATATATGGACTCTTTTTCACGGTGTAGCTTGCGATTACCAAGTAGTCGGTCGATACGTTTGATGGCATGTTTCACGGTGGTATCAGTGTCGAGAGCTCTTCCAATTTTAGTGAGTGTTAGATCAGAGCCATCCAGAACCGCTTTGGTTGCAAGTATCAGAGATCTAAGTCGTTTTTTGTGAATTTCAGGGCATTGATTCTCAATCGTTTGCTGTAGAATTTGAATGTCGCGCATCGTTAGGGCTCCCTATTAAATCCATTTAATCAGGTGTGTTTTTGGCGAAATTCATTAGATCAGAATGAGCGATGTGCGTCTACTCATTGTTTTATATAGAAATTATGAGGGGATTCGTAAGAACAAGGCGTTATGTGTTTTGGCGAAAGTCTCAAACTTTAGATGAGCATGTCTGTTAATCTTGGTGTCGGCAACAATAAACTATCAAGGACTGATTTAATGTTTAATTGGACAAATCCTAAGCAAATCGATCTCACTCAACCATATCTGTATTTCATTAAGATCTCTGCTGAACAAAAGGAGTTTCGTTATATTGGTAAAGCTTCGAATAAAGCGAGACTGAATGAGTACAAATCTAACGTGGTAAAGATTCTCGAAGGAAAGTCTCGACGACCGGTGTTAAAAAGAGATGGCTCTCTTCAATCACAAGGTAACTTGAAATACCGATACGTTCACCTTGTGTTAGCTAATGCTCAAAAAAGGGGCTGGGATATAGAGCATTACCCAATTGAAAATGTAGCTAAGCAAGACCTAAATTCTCGAGAGTTAACACTTATAGATGAGTTTGAGTGTAATATGAATGATGGCTCAACTTGGTTAATTGAACAATTTTCTGAACTATCAGAGCAATTGCTACAAACAGTACGCACATAACAACTATTTAAGAGAAATTCGCAACGCGTGGCGTTGCAATTAGTGTTTAAGGTGGTGTACGTGCACCTCATCATCTCAACAGGGCGTTAGCAGAATAGGATAGAAACGACAGTAATGGAATACTTGGATAGATTAATTAGAACCTGTGAAACAGCTAAAGCAGCCAAACCTAAATCTGATTTTAAGGTTTTTAGCTTTAATGAAATTCCAGACCTTGATAAAGGGATTTATATCATCAAAGAGGTTGGCGGATGCGCAGATAGTACGTTTGAATCATTCGTAGATTTTAAGCGGAAAAAGCTTAAAGCATGTAGCAAAGTAAATACCCCATCACATGTTCTATATGTCGGTTCCTCAACTACTGGTTTACGAAAAAGGTTAAGACAACATCTGATTTATTGTCCTGACAAAACGTACTCATTACACATGTATAAATGGTTCGATGGTAATTATGAGGTTCGAATTCTTGAATATGATGTTCCAATAGAGATCCTTCAGCTCATTGAAGATGCAATATCATACGATTTGAAGCCTGCTTTTGGTAAGCAAGGTGGAAACAATAAATAGGATCGCTTTGATAATTCTGCGAACAAACTGTTCGAGATGGCTTCGTAGCGCTTGGCGCTTTCACCCCAAGCCAGTTTAGTGTTTATGGCACAATTGTTTAACTAAGGTATTAGCGTCGTTGATACCTTAACAGGGCATTATGATCCACAAGATAGCGAACATCAGAAGTAAGGTAGTTTGTACTAAATTACGGTATTATGTGTAATTAATCAAAATGTAGCTACTTATGAACATACCCACTTTTTCTACACCGACTTATCCCTCAAAAATATCTTGCTCTAACTGTAAAGCATGCTGTTGCCGGCTGGAGGTAATGATCATTTCTGATACGGAAGTACCAGAACAGTATATAAAACGTGATCAGTATGGTAGTGAGTCAATGCTGCGTCTAAGTGATGGTTGGTGTGCTGCTTTAGATAGAGACAGTTTAATGTGCAAAATTTATGAAAATCGTCCTTGGATATGTCGCGAGTTTGAAATGGCTTCAGATGAATGTTTGGATGAACGAGATAAGTTCATGTAAATCATATTGCTAAGGTTTGTTTTGTTCGTAAAATCAATCGCTCAAGAATGATTCGGCACACGCGGCAATTTCATATGCGTTTGATGTTTATAATTAAGGTGCTGCAATATTACGTTACTTAATCTTAAAATTGGGTTCGAGCTCAATCCAGTAAAATAAAGCTTTAGAAGCAGATAGCATTTCTTACTACTCGCTACTTGAGGAACGAGGAACGAGAAATGAGCTAACCTGTAAAAGATTATGTTTTTTTACATCGAGACTACTTACATGCTGGATTACGAGATAGACGAAGCTTGGTAACAAGTTTCGCTTGCTTGACTTGACAAAAAATGCTTATGGGACAGCTCAACCTAATACACTTGAATTTTAAGAATAGAGGTATCTTGAAGTTGTAAACTTTATATGTTCGCTAAGTCTGAATTAAGTTACAACGAACTTAGAGTAAATGGCACATTAAATTGATAGAGTCAGTTAACCTTATGCACCTCAGTTCTATTTCTACCGTTACGTTTTGCTTGGTAAAGCGCATCATCAGCACCTTTAAGAATAGCGTTGATCGGTTCTCTTTCTGCAAACCATTGAGACATGCCGATAGAAATAGTTACGTGACCTACGACGTCAAACTCGTTTGACTCAATGGCTTTTCGGATTCTCTCCGCAACGTATTCAGCTTGACGTATGTTAGTTTTAACTAAAAAGACCATGAACTCCTCTCCGCCAGAGCGGCAGACAATATCCATCTCTCTCGCCTGAGCCTTGATAATATTTGCCACACTGACAAGTAAGGCATCACCGGCATCATGGCCAAAGGTATCATTGACTTTTTTGAAATAGTCAACATCCAGAGCGAGCACAGAAAATGGAGTGTTTTGTATACGCAAGTTATCAATGGCTTTATCTAAACCTCGACGGTTTAACAGCCCTGTCATTGAATCCGTTAAAGTATCGATATGCAGTTGGTCAATGGTGTTGGATACAATGTTGAATGCGCTGAGAAATGAACACTTTAGATGTGAAGCTTCAAAATACCAAGGTTTAACTTCATTTAAGTCTCGTATAGCAGAAGTACGGTTTTCAAAGCTTTTGACTACATTAGCTAGCTGCCACAACGGTTTTGAGATAAAAGCCGCAGATATCCAAATAACTAAAAGCGTGATGGCTCCAATTGGAAAAGTTTCTACAAGCACATACCACATTTGGTCGTTAAGTACAGAAAAAGTTAAGCCTTCTGATTTCTGTGCAACTATCCCCCAACCTGAAGCATTAACTGGTGCGTACCCAGTAAGCATATCAATACCCTTGGAGTTAATGATGGCTTTACCACCTTTATTTCCCTGAATAACATCATTTATCGCGTCATTATTAACAATGACTTCTCCCACTCTTTGCCGATCAGGGTGATAGATCAATGTCTGATTCTTATCCACAACGTAGAGGTATGACCCATCTCTATAGCTATGTTGCCCAAGTATGCCCATTAACATGTTCTTCTTATCGAGATAAATAGAGCCACTGACATATCCTAAATACTCTTTTTGTTCGGAGAAAATAGGGTGGGAAATACTTATCAGATAATTACCTGCAGGAGATACGAAGGGATCAGTCACAATTGGAGACTTAGCTTTCAATGATTGTAGCGAACTTTCACTTGTTAATTGGACACCTTTCACTTGTATTGCTTCAGGTGAAACGGCAACAATAATTCCCTTCGCATTGACGATGACTACAGAGTTAAAGGCATTGGTTTGGAGCCTCAACCGATCCACTTCTTGTTGCAACTCATCTGTATCTCGCACCTTGCTTCTAAGCATAAGTGCGCTGTACTCCAATTGTGATAGTGCTGATTCAATGAAAGTGTCCGTCATTCTGGCCATTTTTTCAGCGTAAACACGATTGGATTCAATGGTGTTAGTGACAGTTAGTTCACGTTGAACATAATATATGGAGTAAAAAGCGTTTAGAAGGGTGACCATCATACTAAAGATGCTTAAAAGTAGTATCAGTTGTCTTAAATTTAACTTATCTCTCAGCCACTTTGATTCATCCAGGTATTCCATAAATTAAGTCATCCATTGGTCTATTAAAAGTGATTCTACTCGTAACTGTACATCGATTAAATCCAGTTTGAACAGATTTGACAGTTCAGTTATGTTTGAGATGCAACTTCCTTATTAGCTTATATCTTTCTTGAAACTCATATAAGCAACATAGATGGCAAACATACAGCCACTAAGCTCTAAACCTGAACCATATTAGGAGGGGGCAATTAGAGGTTCTTGTTACGACGAAACGTCAACTTAAACCGTAAAAGCATGTGTCTAATATGATTTTGAAAATTTAATTGATATGTTGCTAGCTTGATATGCAATGTGGTGATAGTTTACTTATTTAAGTATGCTCTTAACCTTGGGCTGTACACGAGTAATTTGTGGTTTATATGAAAAAAAACTTTCTCAGCTCCGCTAAGCTCGTTTTGTCCTACTTTGCATTCGCGTCAATGTGGGTATTGTTCTCAGACAAAGCGGTAGAGCTTCTATCTAACAATCAACAAGTATACACCTTGGTACAGTCTCTAAAAGGAATGCTATTTGTTGTGATCACCTCTTTCTTGCTGTGGGGACTGATAAAAAAGAACAACAGGTATATTGAACGAGCCAATGACATTGACTATGTAACCGGTTTACATAGTCCCTACGTCTTTTTTCGCTATTTGGAACAAAAGCTTCGTAATACAAAAAAGGATGAACATTATGTTTTATTTCTTCTCGATATAGACAATTTTAAGCCCGTTTCCGACCGAATCGGTTTTGTAAAGAGCAATCTGTTTCTAAAAGATATCGCACAATCGATTAACTCTTCTACCGTTTCTCCACTTTTCTCTTCAAGGGTGCATTCTGATGGGTTTGCTTGTTTGATTCGCATGGAAAGCGAAAGTCAAGTTGATATGCACTTAGCACTTATTCAAAGGCAGTTTAAGCAGAACTCAAAACGTCATGGTATTGATTTGACATGCTCCATCGGTGCTGCGATTTATCCATTTGATGGGGAAAGTGTGAAACAGCTCATGTCGTCAGCTAAATATGCACTTGCTCAAGCAAAGATTACGAAAAACACTATCCGCTACCACGACAAAGAGCTCGCTAAACATGAACTCCAGAGACAACAGATGACTTCAGACTTACGTAACGCAATACGAGAAGGCCAAATACAGATTGTATTTCAACCAAAGTATAGCCTTAAAGATAAGAGAGTCGCTGGAGTTGAAGTGCTCTCTCGATGGAAACACCCCGAATATGGAGATATATCTCCTGCAGTATTTATCACACTGGCAGAAGAGAACAATCTCTGCAGTGCTCTAACAGAACTAGTCCTCAAGCAAGCATCAAAGCAACTTAGAGAAACGCAGCTTCTAGGACGAGCCATTCAAGAGGTATCAGTGAACCTTTCTGCTACTGAGCTAAATAGCATTGAAGATATGCATCGTATCGAAAATTACTTAAAAAAAGACCTTGATTTTGCACAATACCTCTGTTTGGAAATAACAGAGACAGCAACGTTAAACGATGTAGAACAATGCGCAAGTCTAGTCAGAGAACTCAAGAAATCTGGTGTGAGGTTCTCTATTGATGACTTCGGTATTGGCTATACCTCATTTGCAATATTCAATAAGTTGGATGTCGATGAAATAAAAATAGATCGAAGCTTCATTAAAAACATCGCTATTGATTATCGCTCAAGAGCGATCACTTCCGGCATAGTCAACATCGCAAAGGGATTTGGTATTCAAGTCGTTGCTGAAGGGGTAGAGACCCTTGAACAGTTGTGTGTTCTAGAAGAGTTAGATTGTGAGCTAGCTCAAGGGTTCTATTTAAGTCGTCCAATCCCCATTGCTTTATTGGATAGAAAATTAAATAACATCGCAAATGTTATATATTAAGATGTTGTATTCCCCTCTCTGCTCTTTTGCAGGGAGCACCCTAGCCATTAAAGGTGGTGCTGCATTATGTGGTGAATTTTCTACTTAAGTAATTTGTTAAAATCACGCATTGGTATGCAGATATAAATCACGCCCACATTCGCTGTGCCATAGCCAACGGCTTTATGTACGTACCACCACACGGTTCGTAATCCCTCGGCGGTTTCTTCATCCCATTCCAGTACACTACCGATAGGAACATGGTGCGAAGCAATACGCAGCATTAGCGGCTCCAAGGACTCGCCAAGGTTTTCGTCGCCATCATCCATCATGAAGAAGTTCTCTTGCTCATCTGGACAATCCAATAAAGCCACCAGCTCTGGCTCAAGATAAGTAAGCGTGTCTTGGTTGGTTTCTAGCTCTAACACTGACTCGCTTTGGTAATTATCATCCGTTGGTTCCAGTTCTGGATCCGCAGGGCGATAAAGGGACGCTTCAAAGTGATCAGGTGATAGTTTGATGGCCTTAATCCAATCATCCCTTAAAACACGGTTAAAGGGCACATGGCCTTGGTATCGAGCCTTTCTTACTACAGGTTTAACTGCGTCACTCATTTGATGATTCTCTCTAATCTGCTTGGTGTTACGTTCATCAATTTTGCGAAGTTGGTCAGAGCTTCACTCTTAGTCTTTCCTTGCAGCTTGTAGCCGTCATGGAAGTTCTGGAAGCCGACCTTAATCATATCGATATAACCTTTCTTCTCGTAGGACTCCTGACGCAGTTTGCGCGCTTGGCGCTTAATAGTTTCGCTTTCCCGTTTCTGTTTGGCGATCTGTTTTTCCATTGCGTTCTGAGCACGTAGATATTTCGCGTGTTCGCGCGTAGCTGCGGCCTTATCCACCATTGTTTTACGGTTGCGAGCGGCGGCTTTCTTCTCTTTCTCGTTGAGCAAGTACGTTTTGTTATCTGAGCCAAAACCAACACGGCGCGCTTGCTGTTTCATTTGGTTGGCCAAGATGCGTTGCCATGCCAGTGATTGCAGCATGGTTGTTGCCTTAAGGACGTGTTTACATGCCACACCGGACAATTCAGGGTTTCGGATTTTCGGGAATGCAAACTCTTTAGGCGGCGCGATACAGTAGTTACCCATAGTGGCCAAGTATCGATACCAATACTGGTGACGTCCGCAGTCGCAATCAAAGGAAATACGGCCAGCACACGCCAGTTGCACCGCTTGGTTGTAATCCCCATTAGGCAATTCGTGTAGTAGTTCATCCCACTGCTCAAAACGCACCTTTACTCGGTGTTCTTCATGCCTAGACACGCTTGAGGCTCGGACACGAATAAGCGCGACATTGTTCTTAATACCGATCAACGTGGCCTTGTGAATGCCCGTACCGTCATCGACACGGTTGTTAGCACGGTCTACGTCCATTTGACGCGAGTTCTTCACCAAAAAGGCATAGGTAATACCCGCTGTCTTGCTGTCATAGACCTCTTTGTGTCGCTGGCGAGCCTTGTCGAACTTGATCAGTTCTTCTTTGGTAAACCGTTGCCCTTTAGCCTTTTCGCCTAGCGCTTTTAATGCCTTATTAGTTGGCTTGGCCAACGTTGAGGCGGTCAGCGTTCGCTTGGCATTACGGCGGTTTCTCTTTTGCGCCTGTTCAATCTTGTTGAATAGCTGGTTGAACTGCTTTTCATTGAGACCAAGGCTGGCAAATGAGCCGTTATCCCGTTTCTCCGCTTCAAACTTCTTCGGCATAAGTTACAGCCCCATTTCGTCCATGAATTGACGCATGGAACGACGCACCCAAGATGCTGGTGGAAGCTTGATGGTTTCGCCAACAGGTAGCGGATTCATTGGGTCGTCTACGTCACAGACCAGACTTACCAGCCAATCAAGCTCAACCGTGGCGTAAGCTCTGTAAGAGACAAGATCCGCACGATAAACCTCATCAAGTCGAATGGTGTACTCAAACAGATCGGTATTGCCCGAACGGTTGACGTATTCCATGACGATGGCAAAGAAATGCGCCCGTAGAATATCGTCCTCGATGTTCTCTGCTGAGAGGCGGGATAACTTACTCATGATCACCCCCCATACGATACTTACCGTCTGCGATTAGCCCCGTTTTTGCCTTGAACAATCCCATTGCGCGCGAGGCCATTCCTGGCTCTTTCTTGGGCTTACGTAACAGGCCAAACAAGCTCTTAAGCGTTACCGTGTCGCCGATACTGTCTTGTGTAGCTGCATAGACCACAAACATGAGCGCGTAGGTATCAGGGCGCAGTTCTGACCAGTCAATGTTGTACGTTGGTTTACCATCCGTTCCCCGTACTTCTTCTACGATGGATGGCGACACTTCGAAGCGGCCACCAGCGTTAGGCGGGTAGGTGATAGCGTTTAGGGATGTGAGATAGTTATAGGCTTCCATTGCCGACACAATGATCGGTCTGCCTTTTGCGTCCAGCTCGGACAGGCGAACGGCGCGCCCATACTTCGAAAAGTAGGGCGTAACCTCGTCCACCAGCACAATAAAACCGCCTTTTTTGAGCTTTTCTAACTTCTCGGGCAAAGTCAGCTTAAGGCTCATCAATGAGCGCTCTAATTGTTGGCATTCGATGATATGGAGTTGACCATCATCTACACCAGCAAGCATAAGTCGTGGCTGGCCAGATGATAGAGTAAGTACAGCTATGCGCGTTCGTGCCATGTTGTGACCTCTAAGCGCGCTTTTTAAGATGGGGAGTCTTGGTCAGTTTAACACCATTAACCAAGATTTTTAGCCCTGTTAATGGTGTTTATATTAATTAATGTTCGGAATGTTTAGGGTAAATGTTTTCGAGCAATTCAAGTGGCAATCCCGCCAGATTATAGACCTTAAACAACAGCTCTATCTCTGTACCATTGTGGATCTTCCATTGCGCTTTGCCGCCGTATTTCCCTTTTGCGTGGATAGGTATCATATCGGGATACTGAGCGCGCTTATCCGCTTCCAGTAGCGTGTCGTGGTGATAACAACACAAGGGTAATACATACGCATGCGCCCGCTCTCCAACACGACCAAACACATGATGCAAGGAAATCACCGGATTCTCTCGGCCATGCAGCCAACACGCAATACACGGTAAGCGACCAATGGCATCCATAATGCGCTTTTCCTCTGCCGTAGGCGTTCGACCTTTCAATCCCTTACTGGCGATCTTTTTGGTCGGTTTCTTCGCTACAGGCTTCGCTTTTTGGCGCTCGATTTGTCGCTGGCGCTGACGCTCTTGTTGCTGTAATTGCTTTTTGAAGCGCTTCTCCCGTTCCTCGGGGTCATTCATCTTGGCGATTTGCTTTGCGCGCGCCCGTTCCATTGATTGTTTTTGCTTCTCTCGTCGTCTTTGAAGTTTCTCTGCTATTGTCAAAGCCATTAAAAACACCTACTATTTGTTTGCTCTTGTTTCACATTTGCTGGTGGAACATGAAAAGGCTGGTAACTCGAATTTGCTGATTCGAACTGTTTGCTAAGGCCAGCCGCAAAAAAACCGCGTTTATTCGCGGTTTTTTTGTACCTATCAAAAGTAACTCTCAATCAAAACCCGATGGCATGGCTTGCCGTCATCGTTACGCATCCGTTGCCCCAAACTGACGATCTTCATGAGCTTGCCCTCGTAGTCCCAAGGCTGATTTCGAGTTAAACACTCTTTGGCTCGTTTAAGCGCTGGCGAGCCAACTAAAAGATAAACGGCTTTGCGAGGTTTCACGTAGCATTCTACGTAGCAATGTTTGAGGAAGTGATCATAGATAGTGAACGTTCGGCAAACTTAAGCTCTGCTTTGCGCATATCAATATCGCGCTCTACATGCAGTGTGAAGTTGTCACAGAACACGCCTTTCTCTTTCTGGTGCGCGTTCAGCTTCTCTTTAAGTTGAGTGATTTCTTGATTGAGTTTTTCAATGTACGACTTGAAGTAAGTCTCGCTGCCGATTTCCAGCATCACCGATGCAGGACTACGAATGATAGACAGGTCATCGCATGTAGATTCGTTGCGTAAAAGGTTAAGAACACGCTCGCCATCTTGAGTTAAGCTGTAATTCTTGCGGTCTGGTTTACCGTCTTGCGCTTCAATTTCGTGTGACACTAAACCCTTTTCGGTCATGCGACCGAGTTCGCGGTAAACTTGCTGGTGGCTAGCTTGCCATGCGCCAGATTCAGGCATTGTTCGGTTTGTTAGGTCATAGCCTGTTTGTGTTCTCTGTTCAAGAATTGCTAGAAGTAGATTACCCAAAGTCATAGTTAGTTACCTTTTGTTATTGATGCCAAATTTCACCCGTATCCTCGTCAATAAATCCATGACAGAGATACTCTCTACTTGTTGAGTAATGCGTAAGTCTTCCCTTTAACGCCTTTTTGTTGCGGTTGTGCCAGTGCTCGTATCCGGCAGTAAACGCATATTGGTTGTTGTTGTAGTCTGCATAATGCAGATCTGAGCCGTTGCGAGCCTCACTCACTCCCGCCGACCAGCTTGCTAGAAAATCGTCACGCTCATTGAGTTTGATAGCTTGTCGCTCATCATCATGCACCCCAAGTAACGTGATAATTCCTAGCCCTTGCATGCGGTCAATGACGGTCGTATCGAAATAGCCGATGTAGATTTCATCGTGCGGGATAAACTCTACTTGTAGTGGCATTTCGTAGACCGTTCCATCTAGCGGTAGAGCTTCCATAAGCTCTATGAGTAGGCTCAACTGGTTTTTTGGAATTGCCATTGGCCAGTGCCTTGTCTAGTTGTTTAACCACATCTGCACACATGGAAAAGCGAGGCATTTCATTTCGTATCGCTTTTTCGTCTGCGCCCTCAATAAAGGCTTTCGCCTCATCTGCACTCCCTAACACCCAACTCACACACACGTTCGCTACCGCGCCAGCGTTGCGGCTAATGGCCATCGATACTGTTGCTCCGTGGTTAGACAGGGCAATAGTGCCTTTGCTGGTATTGAACGTTTTTATGGCCATTTTCTACAAATGATTAAGTGTGTTCGGAATTATGAATGAGACTACCACATCAAAATTAAGATATGCAATAGCTAATTTACCCCTTAACATCAAAAAAATATATATTGATATAAGCCTGCATGTTCGGAATGATAAGTTGTTACCATAATCCAAAAATGGGATTAGATTACGCCACAAGCAAACAGTCGGAGCCGTTTAAGAAATGAATCTAATTCACGGATTTTGCAGCACTAACCCACTAATTAACCCTGATATGGTGCTAATGCAGAGAGGTACATACGCCCACCAGCTAAAACGACTTTTCACTGACAGCAAACTGCGTGTTGGCCATCTTTATGAGATGAAAACGACAGCAAGTAGCAGTGTTAAGTTTTGGGATTCACTCTCTGCTTATTTTGATGAGACTACTTACAAAGCCAAAGAAAGCTACACGGATATTGATTCTCAATATCAATTTTTAACCTATCTAGCTGATGCGGTTTACTTGATTGAAAAAAAGGGCATTGATTGGGATGTCACCATCCAGTCATTGATTTTGGACGATGACCAAACGCAAGAAACCCACGATCAACAGCTACGCAATATTAGCCACCTTTTGAAGATGACAAAGCAATACGCAGAGCAGTTTTAACGATGGTGACGATTTACCCATTAGACGAATTCATTAAGGCTAATTTCCGAAGCAATTCGGAGTTTACCAGGATACATGGCGTTGTTACTGACCAGCTCAAAGAGTGGCAAGAATGCTGCAAATTGGCTCGGGATATTCGTGACGTTCGCCACCTAGTGAACGTTAACGACATTGACCCTATGAAGATGACCCAAGCGCTATGTGATGAAGTGTTGGCGGTGATTGCCAAGCTACCACGAAAAGCAAACGGCTATTAACTTTCCATTGGCTGCCAGTTAGCTGGTGGCCATCCCTATCTGATTTACGGCCACTTTAGATGAACGCCAACGGATAGATGCAGTTATAAACTCTGGTGTATTATGTACACCCTAACTCCCCAAAAGATATACAGAAATGACGCCCTACAAAACTAAACTTGCTTCGCTTTTACTGTTAGTGCCAGCTTTGGCAATGGCTAAGACTGACGTTATCGATATACCCGCAGAACAGAACCGCTCATCGTCTTACAGCTGGAAGATAGATGAGGATACGACATTGACCATATCTCGATACTGCGCCCCTGAATGGGACAAGCTCCGTATTTTCGCATCTTACAAGGAAAGCAACTGCGACAACAGCGCCTATGTTCGTAGCACTATGGCAGATGACTCAAGAACGCGCTTTGGCCATAGCTATACCGTTACGATTAGCTATGGAGAAACGAGTGCCAAGTCTAACAATTATTGGAATACGTATAGTCGTAGAGAAAAGGAGACGTTTGTTCGCTCGCTATCTCAAGAGTCCGATCCTGTTGTTAAGGTGAGTGGGTATGGTCAAATATCCGATGACAAGCTAATTAAACTGGATGGCCTTAAACAAGTTAAGGTTCCAAAAGGTCTGATTGAGAGCGACCCAACATATTCAATTGTTAAGTCCGTTCGTTTGGTTGGATACCGTGATGCCTACAACGCTATTCATGATGGCGCGAAAGCCGAGTTCAATGTTAGGTATGATGCTCAGAACCAAAGAAATGCTCTAATACTGATTATGGTTGTCATAGCGGTTCTTGGTGGAAGCTATGTGACTTGGAAGTACGTATTAAAGCCAAGTGCGAATAAGCTAAATGAAAAGCGCAAAGAAGTGGCTGATAAGCTTGAGAAAAGCAAGGTTAGAAGAATTGCCAAAGAAGAAGCGATTCGACAGACCGTTCGTACCACAATCGAAAACGACAATGCTGCGATTACTGCACTAAAGGCTCAGATTAAAGAAGCTCTTGATAACAATGACGCTAAGACAGCAAAAATTCTGATGGAAGCGTTAGATAAGATGGAAAACAGTTAACCATTAAGCCACCAGCACGGTGGCTTTTTTGTGTCTAATTGGTAGTATAGGCATAATTGTATACATGGATAGAGAGCAGAGAGTTCGATGAGCATTTATGAGTTCACCTTGAATATCGGCAATATCAATATCACAAACGATAACGACCTACTTGATGTATCGCGCAAACTGTATGAGGGCGCTTGCTCTGACGCTGCGGTTATGTCTGTTGATGAAATGCTATATATCGAATTTGAGCGAGAGGCAGATTCCTTTGCTCAAGCTGTAACACAAGCAATCAAGGATGTGGAGTCGGTAGATGGCTACAACTTGCAGGTTATCTCTATTGAGGGCGACCTTGTGAGTTTGGGCGAAGCTGCGGAGTTCACCGGAGTTAAGAAAAGCACATTAGCAAAATACAAAAAGGGCACATTTGGCGGCGGCGGCTTCCCTGTGCCAGTACGCAAAGCTTCAAAGAAAGATCCTCTTTGGAGGCTTAGCGACATAGCAGATTGGCTATACCAAAAGGGCAAAGTTACTAGCGAGCTAGTAGAACGCGCTCGTATGATGGATGTAATTAACCATCACCTAGAAACCAGATTGATGAAGAATAGCGATAAGTACGCAAACCTACTCATCAATATCTAAACTAACCTAATAATACCATAAAGTAATAAAGTCTCAGTTGCCACCAGCGTATCGCTGGTGGCTTTTTTTATGGTTGAAGCTAAAATGCCACTAATTGCTTAAAAAGAGGATTGATGATTGAAAGAGTTTGATTTTGCACTGGTGGCCAAGTTCCAAGGCGATATGGACGCAGACACGCTTTGCGAGCTATCTAATGCGCTGTTTGAGGTTGGTGCTAATGATTGCACTGTATCGGCATCTGGCAGCGATATTCGTATCGAGTTCGACCGAGAAGCTGACTCATACAGTGAAGCCGTTCAAAGCGCAATGCAGCAAGCTAATCAGGTTAGCGGCCTTACCGCGCTCAGTGTAGCCAATAGCCAATAACGAGGTTGATCTTATGACGACTCAATTAAAAGAGTTAGAACCATCCGAATACTTAACCGACCAACAGACTATCCAAGCCTATATTGATGAAGCAGCAAGCACTGGTGAACCAGCGATAATCGCCGATGCCTTAGCAGTTGTTTCACAAGTTAAGGGGATGGGCAACACCTTACACCCGCGCGACAACCCTTCTTTATCGTCACTTATCGGGCTGGCCAACGTTCTAGGCATATCAGTTCGATTAGGTATCAACATTAAATAACTTATTCCAGTAGTTCGGTTGGGCCGAGTTACTGAAATAGTGCCTCGTCAGGAATCTAGTCAATTTAGTTTCACTTCTTACAGAACAGAAACTAACCCGCCAATTACCGGCTGCGACATCGCCTACAAGAAAAAACGGCGCGACAAGATTGATGATCTTAGCAAGGTTTTCGACAGAGCGTTTAGAGAAAGTAATGGACAAGTTCAGTCTCGTCCAAGAAATGGAATAAACTGCTCAAGAAGATTAGGATTAGTCGGATAATGAGTCAGTTATCAACGTTTTACTGTGTTCTTTACCGGTGTCCACAAGGCACTACGGGTAAAGCTTAATCCGTTACCTGACATTTGGTTAATGTAGTGAGGTAGCAGACTACTTCACCGAGCTATTTCGCCTTTCAATGGTTTTTGGATTGAGCTATTAGAATGGTCTTGTTGATGAGCAAATGGCTCAAACACTGGCGATGTTCGTTAACGTACCACTCCAGAGTCAATAGTTACTATTGATAAGATAAAATACGTTAAGAAAAATTAATTATGAGTTTGGCTTTCAAAAATTTTATTTTTATTTCTTAATTTAAACCAAATTTTCTTTCTACCATTATTCTTCAAAATAAAACCTCCAAAACCACACCACTTTGGCCACTTGTTATTCTTTGAAGTAGGTCAAGTTTTGATTTCTGACTATTTGATTTTTTCTCTCTACTGATTTTTTTATTATTAGATACATTTATTAAATCAATGATTTTATTAGACATACAATGCCCCTTAATTAATGATTAGGGTGTACTGAACATGCGTTATTTTATGATATAGAATTAAGGGAGCTTACAGAGAAACTTATTAAGGATGACGCTGGGAAAACTGACTTTACACTTTTTTATCTGAAACAACTATTGATCAGAGCTACTACTTCCTTACCACTGGATTAAAAGCGATAAGGAAGCTAAGTTTTGTAAGACTATTACAACGTCGTTACATTTTCTGCTTGAAGCCCTTTAGGACCTTTACCTACGGTAAAAGAAACCTTGTCGCCTTCAATAAGTTTTTTAAATCCATCCCCAACGATATTACGGAAGTGAACGAATAGGTCGTCGCCGTTATTTTGAGAAATGAAACCGAAGCCTTTAGCTTCATTAAACCACTTTACTGTACCAATTACTTGATTAGACATATTATGCCCCTTATATAAATTAAAATTAAGGTGCACTGAACATAAGTATTATTTTAAGGATATAGAATTAAGGGAGATACAGAGAAAAACTTGCTAGGGATGACACTGGAAAACTTACTTTATATTTTTTATCTTCAAACAACTCTTCGTCAGAGCAAAATCAACTATACACGTTTCAAAAATTAAAGATAGCTTTATTTTCTCTTTTTATACTAATAATGCACGTTACAGATCACGCAAGCGCGCCATATGAGCTGCTCTAGAATACTTTAAGTAACATTTTGACACCCAAATTGTTCCTTCTCATCCTACTATAATCATCGAGCAACCTATATGAGTTAAAAGGCCGTTTTCTGTACCCGGTCTATCGTACTGATTTTTCCATATTAGGTCGTTTCAGCCTTCAAGGTGTTAAAGTTGGTATACTAAAACTAAATTATTATAAATGAGCGCAAACATGAAACAAAAGAACTACAACAAACTTAACGATGAAGAGTTAGAGTTTGTTAATGACAAGGTCGCAGCCTTACTCTTAACAAGTCCTAGGAGTGCTCGTTTTTTGCTCTGGATAATGGTGAGTATTTCAATTGTGATGGTTGGTTGGGCATCTTTTTCTGAGATAGATAAAGTCATTGTGGGTTTAGGGAAAGTCATTCCTTCCTCACAGGTTCAAGTTATTCAAAACTTGGAAGGCGGGTTAATTAAAGAAATTTTAGTAAAAGAAGGTCAATTAGTCGAAAAAGGTCAACCATTAATTCTCATTGATGACACGCTCTTTCGTTCAGATTTTCGTGAGCATGAACAACAAGTCGCTAACTTGAGTGCATCTGTATTACAATTGACAGCCTCGATAAATAGCGTTCAAGTTAACAATGACTTTGAAATTAAAGATTGGCGACAAAATGTCACACTAAACTACGACCAGCTAATATTCCCATCATTTTTAGAAGAAACTCAACCTGAACTAGCCCTACGTCAAAAAGCTGAGTATCTAGAAAACTTAAATAATATACGCAACCAGCTATCAGTGATTGATCAGCAAGTCATACAGAAACAACATGATTTGATTGAAATAAAAGCGCGAGTAGAAAACTTACGTAGGAGTTATCAATATGCAAAAAAAGAACTGGATATTACCAAACCTCTAGCTGACGAAGGTATAGTTCCACGCATTGAATTACTTAAATTACAACGACAAACCAATGATAGCAGGCGTGAAATGACATCTAGCAAGCTTAAAATTCCCGTATTAGAGTCATTAATTCAAGAGTTCATGCTTAAACGAATAGAGGTCGCGCTACAATTCCGATCTGAACAACAAGAAAAACTTAATAGCACCCAAGATCAACTATCTTCTTTGGTAAAGTCTACAGTTAACTTAGAAGATAAAGTCAATAGAACCGTGGTTTACTCACCAGTAACGGGAAAAATTAAAACGTTGAGCATAAATACAGTTGGTGGAGTTATTCAACCAGGTATGGATATCGTTGAAATTGTGCCAACCGAAGACGCTCTACTGATAGAGGCAAAAATAGCACCAAAAGATATTGCATTTTTACGTCCTGAGCTACCTGTTATTGTCAAACTTACCGCTTATGATTTTAGTAAGTACGGTGGTTTAAAAGGGGAGTTGGAACACATTAGTGCAGACACAATCCAGGATGAAGAAGGTAACGAATTTTATGTAGTACGTATACGTACTGATAAAACTAATCTCGGTGATAAAGATCTACCAATCATTCCAGGAATGACAACATCAGTTGACATAATAACTGGAAAGAGGACCATTTTAGAATACTTAATGGGGCCAATTCTAAATACAAAAAACACAACAGATTAATAACTTACACTGTTTTCACAAATCGTGATACCCGTTACCATTGAAGATGTTTAACTTCTTATGAAATTGGACTTATAAAGCCTAAGTTGCACAATTACAGTAGCCGCAAACATTTGACCGAGAATACGTACTTTCATATATGTCTCTATGGCCCCCTCATCGCATTGTCACTAACTAATGAATATTAGTACATTAGGAACTAGTGTTCGGAATTATTATAAATGGATAGAATATTACTTTAACCGTACACTACTAACTTTTTCAATGTGTAACAATACGTCCATTACATCGCTGTGAGCCTTGAGTAACTTTCTCTTAGCAATCGTCCATGCCGCCAATTTCCCATAAGCGTTCACACTTACCTTAATGGAATGCTCATGCTTCTGGTTGTTCTCATCGTACTTGGTGTACCGCGCTACGTAGTATTGCTTACCATCGATGGTAGTTAACCGTGGTTCAAGACTTTTCGGCAAGCGCGCCAGCAAGTTGAATTGCTTACGAACGCGATCCCAACAACGCCCCCATAGTTCCTTGCCGATTTGGTTGCGTATTTTGGTTGCCTTGCGTAGACCTTTCTTTTCACCAATGCGAACAAACCCGACAGAGCGACGAATATAGCCCCCTTCCGGCTTAGGCACACTAACGGCATAACAGGTCTTTTTCTTGGTGATGAATCGATAGCCTGTGTTAGATACGAAATAAGCATAAGCGTTACGACACTCTGACACTCTATAACCCTCAAATAAACAAAACATGTAATTCCTTTCGGTTGGATTTGGCTGGCCATTGTTGCCCTTTCTTGGCCAAATGGATAACGTTACAGTGTAACTATGTTTTCTTATATTCCTAATTAATGCGACAGATTGATAGTCTTTAGGTCGTCATAACTGCAACCAAGCACCAGCTTGATTGCCTTTTTGCTGAACCCTTTTTTCATTAATTCTCTTACCTTTGGTTTAAGGTCATTCGGAATTGAGGTTCGGGAAAGTTCCTGTTGTCGAAGCTTAAATTCGTTTACTCGTAAGTTCGCGTTCATTAGAGCCTTACACATAATTTCCCCTCCCTCTATTCTGCCTTTGGTTTTAATGAAATGCCTGTTGTGTACTCTTTCGCTTCGTCGTGGAACGTTCTTAAGTAGTGGTCAGTCACGGCAACACTAGAGTGACCAAGCGCGTCCTTAATCACTTTCAAAGAGGCTTTCTTTTCAAGCAGGAGCATGGCGTACATTTTTCGCATCGAGTGTGTTGATAGCTGATATGGCAATCTCAACTCCATTGCTATGCGCTTATACGCTCGGTTGATATACTGGATGCTGATCGCATTGCCCTTTTTGGCCAAGTGGTGATTAGATTGAAACATCAACTCATTATGCCCATTGTGTAAGTAGATACGTTTAATCAGTTCTTCCAGTTCGGCATTAACGTGAATGGTGATTCGAGCGGCCTCTTTAGCGGCTTTTTCGCTCTTACCTCGGGTCATACGGCCTTTAAAACCTTTTGATTGAACAATGCTAAATGACGACCGGATCACGCCATTTATCATCACATCGCTGAATTTTAGCTTCGAAATATCACAATAACGTAAACCTGTACGAACCTCCATTTCAATCATCATAGAGATAAGCGGGTTAATGTCATCCATTAAACGGATTATTTTTTCCAACTCGTCTAAGTCACGCGCAGGGAAAGCAGCCATTAGATCAACTCCACGTGATTAGCATTAACCGTTTTAAACTCGCCACCAACGAACACTTGAATTTGTAGGGTTCGGGATAACAAGCCAAATCCCAAGAATAAGCCTAGTTCGCCATCGACACGCACGAAGTCGTGGTGAACAGGTAAGCGGCCAAAGTGGTTGATCATCTTGGTTTGTGCTTGGATGCTTTGAGCTTCTTTAATTGTGTTTATGGCAAAGCGAAGTTGAGAGCGAATCTTTAGCGCATTATTACCTTTTCGAGCCTTGCTGATCGTGCCTTGCACACAAGGGAAGCCGTAGAAATTGCGAATGACGGCGGCGGCTTGTTCTTGGCCTCCACATTCATTAATTAGCTCATCCAATGAAACAAGGATTAGGTCATGGTGTTGCTCTTGAATCGCGTTGCGTTTGCTCGCCCACGTATCAGAAAGCGACAGCAACTCATTTTTTTTAAACATTTTTTCTGATCCTTTTTGGCAGTATGCCTCTGTTTGCTTGCCTATTAATATATTCCCTTGGAATATGTTTTGCAAGTATGTTCGGAATAATCACCTTGAAAGAACAAAGAGTTCTCAAAGTCGCTATTTCATCGCTTTTTGATATAAAGCGCAATAGTGACCAAAATGCCACCAGCAACATGTGGTTTTTATCGAATATTCCTATGGAATATATAGGATTCCGCACACGAATTGCCAGGATTAGGCCGAACAAACGAAACAAGACTAAGTGACTGTTTTTATTATATTTTACTGTTTTTATGTGGTGCTAGTGGCTTTAAAAGACGTGATAAGTTAGTTTCAGTTCCATGTAGAACTGAAACTAAAAGGGTGTTTTTAAAAACATGCGACTCCAATTATCCACTTGTGGCAATATAACGACAGAGTTACGCCGTCACGCAATACAAACAAAACTGCATACCCACACTCATTATGCGGTATGGCTCACGTTATGAAACCTTTTCAGTGAGCAACGATACTGTTGCATTATTTTGCATATATAGACAATCCGAGATCACAGTCTCATAATACTGCGCACAAAAGTGTCCGATTGGGTAGCATACCCCATTTACAGCTTACCAATCAGGACAATACATGTTTGGTTGGCCAGTTGGTTGGCTTAAGAGATAAAGATTATGCAGCGCATGTTGAATCAATTAATCCCACTAGAAATCCTAGATAAATGTGACCTTTCCTTAGACGTATTCAGTGAGTCGTTCTTAGAAGACGCAACAGACATTTGTATGCTCCATTTTATCCAAGCACATCCGAACGCACTATGCAATTCGTCAATTAATCGGGATGATGTATTAAACTTCGTTCGAGATCACTTCTCCGCTTAAAAATCAAGACTTCTTGCATCCTCCTGTTCGTTTTTTATTTAATTCCGAACACAAAAACGGTATGCTTGGTATCAAGGCCAGGGGTAGGGTTTTTCGTTACTCGTATACGCTCACGGATGGAGTGTAACCCCTGTCCTCCAATATTATTTGGAGCAACCGTTCATCATGATTGATAAATTAAAGACTGAAATTAAAGATTCTAAACCTATTGATGTAGATACACTTAACCAACTACTTGCAAACAAACAAACGGCAGACGCGCGACTAAAACGTGCCTTGAAGCACAGAGCAACTTTTTCCGAACAAATAGATGGCAAGGAAGATAGTGGACTATTCAATGACCGTATCGTTGCTGTAGTAAAACGTGGTAATCCAACCACTCGTTTACTTGAGTATATTGATGCCGCTAAAGCTGCAAATAAGGAGCTTTTAGAACGCGCACCTCAATACTTCAATAGCTCATCTAACTCGTTTAAAGAGACAACCGTAATTGATAACGTTCGTCGCGTTAACATCACAATCAATAAAGCCGCTAGCAGCCAAAAAATGACTGGCGCTCGCTTAGTTAAACGCCTTGAAGCGTACTTACGTGACGTTGACCGACAACTCTCTTACGAATTGCCAGAAGATGAGTTAGAACAGCTTAATAGAAACAAAGCTGACGCTCTGCGTGAAATGGATTACTTCCAAAAGCATGCAGACGTTGAATTTAGGAAACGTGGCCAAGAACACAACGACATTGTGGCTATCATCCATACCTATGATGGTGACAATGGCGGTATGTCGCGTGTAGCGAAAAAGGTTCACGTTAACGCTGGTGGTCTTGTTGTTATTAGGCATCGCTCTTGTAAAGATCACGATGTGCTAATCACTAACAACACGACTGAGGGACGTTCGATATTTGATGAAGCTAATGGCTTTAAATCCATACTGTACCCAACGTCTACCATGTACATCGAAAGCGAACTAAACGCTATTCGTGAAACAAGAAAAGAGCTGAGAAGTAAGAACGAAAACAAAGCCCGTTCGCAGTTCGACGGCTACGTTAACTAACTTCCAGCCCAACAGATTGTTGTTCCGCTTAAATTGGTGATCAGGCGGCGATATATGGTGTATCGCCGCCTTTTCTTATTTTTGTTGTCACCAACGGAAATTACGCCTCATCGGAATCCAGCGCTTCCAGTACCCATTGTTCTACAGAGCTGCGTGACTCTAGCATGTTCTCTGTCACTTCCATTTCGTGCGGTACATAGTCCACCAATTGAGAGAAACAATACGTATCCCAACGGTCGGGAGAGGGTATATTCAATTTCTCTTTCATGGCTGGCTTAGGCATCATTACCCATTGGCCTGACTCATTGATTGCACAAGGTATTTTACTGCCTTGCTCGGCGGTCTTAACGTTCTTATCTATCTGCATCCGACCTTGGTTGATAGAATCCCGCGCCATAACGTTCGCATAGGCACGTTGGTTAAAGAAACGCTGCTTATCGCTGGTGGAGTGCATCTTCTTACCCCAACGAATGCGCTGTACGCGCCGTCCGTAGCGTTCTAAGCAAGTCGCCGTGTCATAACCTACACCGTCACTATCCACTGCTATCGTGATGTTTGGGTACAAGTCCTCACTACACTCTGCATGGATAATGTCAGCAAACCGAACCGGATCGACCGTGCTTGGCTGTTCAAGCAACTTCACGTTCTTAACGATGCGCTCCACGCGCTGACCCCAAACCTTGCAGATATTGAGTATCGATCTATCTCGGCCATTACCCACGTCCACCAGCGCAGCCCAACCCCAACCATCGGGCATATCGAGGTTGAGCCTTGCGCTTTTGTCCAGTGCATCCCGACTAAGCAGCATGCCAGCAATGGAACTTGGGAACTCCCCACGTACTTTAATCAGGTATTCCGGTGCCTCTCGACCGCCATACTCCAATCGCTTATCGAGGATAAATTCCACGGTTACGAACGGCGATTCCTCGGAGTTAAGCCGGATGGCTCGCCATCGACCACTAGGCTCGGCTAATCGGTGATGCGTATCGTAGAAATAGCCGCTAGGGCGCGTTGGCTGGCTCAATAACAGCATTCGGTTATCTTTCTGGGTCAATGCACCCGCTAACACACCAAAAGCCTTGTCAGAGACGCCTGACGCCTCATCGACAATAACAAACAAGTGTTTAGCGTGTTCACCCGCTAGCGCTTCCTCGTTACCAATACGGCACGATTTAGCACTGGTTTGCCAGATACCTTTTGCTGAGTTTTCAAAAAAGGCTGTCTCGGTAATGGTGAAGTATTGCTGCAACCAACCATGCTTTTGTAAGAGCGTGTTCCAGTTGGATTTTAGGTACTTCCATACACCGATTTGTACCTGTCTCGCGTTGTTCGCCACCAGCACAACACGCGCATTGGGGAAGCAGAGCATGAAAGCAATGATCATGATACTGGTCATGTCTGACTTACCCGTACCGTGGCCAGAGCTGACGGTCGTTCGCGCACCAATACGCTGAGCACTATCAATGATTTTGCGCTGCTGCCAGCTCGGCTTCTTACCGACTAGCTCAACAGCGAGGCGTTTCCAGTCATAGCGATACCGCTTAACTAGGGCAGGGTAACGGGGATCTTGTGTTACGCTCTTTATTCGTCTAGCCACCAAGTACCTCGAAGCTGTCTACATCGTCAAACCCCGACACTCCCTCGTTATCGAGGTCATCATAGGCTTGCTCTTTAGCGGCTTCGTTTTGTATTTGGGATGGGGATAGGGTAGGTTCTACGCCGTTCTCTAGGTCTTCGGCTTCTTTGATTCGTTGGTTAATTTCTTCTTTACGTGCTGGTAGCCAGCTATCTTCCTGTTCAAGCTGTTCTAACGTGTAATCATCAAATAGTTCATCCAGCTCTTGCTCACTGATACCAGTGTCGTCTACTTCTGGCTCTAGGTTCGCTAGCTCTACCTTAGCTTCATGCAATAGCATTGCTGGTGGACGTGCGCCTAACTTCTCGATTTGTTGGCACGTCTCTAAGGCTGTCCAGTTGTTCTTAGTACGCAGAGAAAGCATTTCTATTACTAGGTTGGTTTCTTCCGCTGGTAGTAGGTGTGGCATCATCAATTCAGCGTATTCCTGTTTACGCAAATCGATGTAGCGCTTGGCCTCTTGTTTGGCCATCGTGGAAATACTCAATTCCAGTTCACGCAATCTGGTGCCATAGCCAAAGATGAGACGGTCACGCATGGCGTTTATGTCTACTGGCTGGTTTTCGTCATCGAGCGGAATGTCTCCGCTTTCTTCCATTTCATCGATCTCTTTAAGGCGTTTAGCTAACGTCTCATTCATTCGGTAATACTGCGAACGGGCAATAATCAGTTCGTTGCAAACCGAAAGCGGATCGGTATCCATGAGAATATCCATGATTTCGCCAGTAATACCCGCACTACGGGCATAACCACCATGCACAACAGGGCGACCCACTTGAGCACTGGAATACTGCGAAAGTCCCTCAACTGATCGCGGCTTGCGCAGTGATCCAATACCTCCTGTTTTCGCGCGATCGCCTTGCGCACTTTGCGCTTGCGCAGTTGCCCCCGCTTCTTTGGACTTTGATTTATCAGCCCTTTTTTTCTTCTTGTCGTTTTTCGCTTCTTGAAATTTCGCTAATTGCTCATCGTAAAGATCAAATAATCGATCAAACTCGGGCAGCGATCGCATGGAATTAAACTGGCGGCGCAATGTCGCACCGTTCACCCCTTTATCTTTCGCAAAAGCGGCCATCGTGAGCGTTGGGTTTTGAGCGCCACGCACGAGAAATTCTTTCAAAAGGGAATGCCAGTCATTGCCCTGACTGGTCTTTTTCGCTTTGATTTTTGGCATAACGGACGGTTGGAACTTGCCGCCCGTTTTGGCTGGCCGTTTTATATATCGCTTAGCGGTGCCGTACTTTAGTCCGTTGGCTTCGCAATACTCGGCCAGCGTCAAAGTCGGCTGCTTCTCTAACTGCTCCCAAAACTGCTGTTGGTGAGCCTGATAGTCAATCTTGCCGGACACGGTTAAACCCCACTTATTTCGTTACGTTCGGAATAATACAGAGTTTATCGAGCCAATCACAACAAGGATGAAGCCAGATTAAACAACCATTTAATTGTCAATAAGGCTTTAAAGACAAAATTTAATAACGCGACATTAAATAGTATTTACAGTAACGATTTTCTGCATATAATCATGGCCAGCTAGTGAGTAACGCTACTTATGTACAATTGATTCTGCGGCACAATATAGTAATTGGCTGCGTTATCTCACTAGCCACCTTTCCCCCATACCCAAGACAACGCGCTACGTGATGAAAGGAATACCCCTTGAAAGCACCCGAGCGCATCAAATTCAGACACAAAGCCAAAACCAAAGCGCGACAAGCCACGTTTAGAACTCGCCAGCGGGAAAAGGGTTTAGCACTACTGCAAGCGCGTATCTCACGCCTTGCTCACGCCAAAGCATGCGAACAATGCGAACAGAACGGCATTACCCTGACTGACCTATATCAATTGGCCATCAACAACACTGACCCGAACCAGCTACCAGAAAAGCACCCCGAGGTGACAGAGGGCGACCTTGTAGGAACACGCCAAATTAGCCCTTGGATTGATCCCGAAGTGGCAAAGACGTTCGAGGAATTGGCCACCAACTACCGCAATCGAACCATAGCGATGAGTGCCATCGTCTATGCGTATTGTGTTCATTGCGAGGAAGAATGAACCGAACCGGACACGCGTGGGGAGCACTGTGCTTTGCGCCCGTTCCTCTCGCCTTAATGGCAGACACAACACCACTGCATTCAATCCTGGCATTTCTTGGTTGCTTAAGCGGTTCGGGCGCACCAGACTGGCTTGAATTTGACAGAATCCCGCACCGAACTTACACCCATACCCTTTCGTTATGACTCGCTGTAACGGCTTATGGCTATCATTTGGTAATAGGGGACACATTCGCACTCATTGAGGCGTTAAAAGCCACCAGCACGATTCTAGGTGCAATTCTGTGTGGATTTGGATGCGGTTGTATCTCGCATTGGCTTGGGGATGTGCTAAACCGCCAGCCAGTGCCGATTTTTACCCCATTTGATAGGTACTGTTTGAATCTATTCGCTTCGGGGAGCCACCAGCGAATCACATGCGTATTCATTTTCTCGGTAGCATGTATTTTAGTTGGCTTTTTACGGCCTTTGTCATTCCGAATAGACTTGCTAAAAATGACGTTTTTGACATAAAAAAAGGCCACGTTTTACCGTGGCCTTTTGATTTTGAGGAGTTGTCAATAACAGGTAATTCAATAACCAATCAATTGGCCATCTATATTTTGGAGTATCCACGTCCATTTTCTTGCGAGCGAGGTAAATATAGGACACCAAAAACGCCTTTTCAATAGGTTGAAACGCGACACATAAAAAAGAGCCAGTATTTCTACCAGCTCTTTAACTCTCTTTTGCAAACCTACTTTGAATCACTTGTCGAAGCTTTACACTTCAACACGAAACAGGGCAATTATATTGATACTTACTCTGAAAAATCAAGAAAAAAGCGCCAATGGAATAACCAAAGGCGCTTGAGGACAGTTGTCTAAGATTTTTAAAGGAAAACACGGTCGTCACAATGGCAACTATGTAACTCGCGCATAAATAAATTTATCCGTTCGGAATGCGTAGTTCAAGTGTTTTTTATCCATCAGCACTAGTCAAAGCACACGTTATCCATCAAACAAGGAGTCTGCACCGATTAGCGGTATAAGGCGAAGTAAAACATCCTCCATAACCCCACTTTCAGCGGTGGCAATCTTCTTGGCTTTGCGATCTTTCCAAGACAGGGTTTGGATTAAGCTAGAAGCAACCACACAAGGTTTATCTAGGTTATTTACGGGAACTTCCGTTGCTTGGCCGCGAATACTGGTGCTAATAGGGCAGCAAATGAGTAATCCTGTTTGTTGGTTATATTCTTTGCTGGAAAGCACTAGCGCAGGACGGTACTTGCCAATTTCCTTTCCCTTTGTTGGCTCAAAGTCGAGCCAGATAATATCGTTTCGTTTAGGAATAAACTGCGCCATTATTCACCTAACTCCTTGCCTGAAACTATTGCCAGCTCATCGGCGTGTGCCGTATTTGCATCTAAACCTTTCAATAGTTCTTTTTCGCTAAATGGAAAGCTTTTTTTTGGGCGCTTGATTGGCTCAATGATTATCTTGCCACCATCAGTTTTAACCTCAATATCCGCCCCCTCCGCTAGCCCTAATTGCTTGATAAAGGCAGCAGGGATGATGTTACCGAGGCTATTCCCTATTTTTCGCACTTGAGTACGCATAATCCACCTCTCATGTTGGTACGATGTTATAACAATAATATTGTATACCTTTGACTCAAAGTGTCAACTTTGTTATAACCACCTAGCCAACACTACTTTCAGTTTGCTTAAGGTGATTGTTTATCTCGTGAATCATCTTGCGTAGGGAGTTATCCAGCTCTTTGGTGTACAGCTTATCCTTGGCCAGTTCTCGCTTAAGGATGCGGTCGTGTTTGCGATGCCAGAATAGTTCGTGGACTTTTCTCATAGTGCCTACTCATATAGGCGCTCTTTGGTAGGGGATAGATAGAACAAAGGGCTAACCCTCTTTCGAAGATCAACCCTTTGCCCTCTTTGGGAGCCTGTAGGTTTTTACCCTACAACGCTTGCACAACCTTATTAAACAAGCGCACCGTATAGGAAGTCGTATCCGTCACTGTCCTATGGGGATAATACTAAACTCATTCCGAACATATCACAATATTAGTTTGCATTTCATTTTGTGATTTTTACCAATTTAAAGATTATTTCTGTCGCTTTTTGCTGGTGGCTTTCTTGAGTGTTTCGTAGTAGCCAATCTTTATCAAAAAGAAGTACCAGAGCGCATTAAGAGGCGTGATTTGCCTAAACTGTAGGTCAGCAAACCAGAATCGCTTTTTCAGATGCTTAATGGCCATGTAGGCTAACCATTGGTGTTTGAATCTAAGTACCGTCACTAGGCGCGTTTTCTTCACCTTAAGCGTGAATACATAGACCCTTGGTTTACTCATAGCTTGCTTTCCCCTCTAACTGGTATCGAAGCGGAGCAGTAAGCCATCCCCAACGTTTATGTCGCCATATGTCGCTAATCGTGGACTGGTGCACCCCGTATTCCTCGGCTAACGTGTGTTGGCATACCTGCTTAGTGAATAAGAGCTCGTAGATGCGTAGAACTTCGCTAGGGGATAGCTTGGATGCGCAGTTCTTTCCTCGGCGGTCTACGTTGTCCTTGACGGCCTTTTCAGCGGGTACGCAAGCCTTAAGTCGTCTTAGCACTCGGCGGTAACTGGTATCGGTAGCGGCGCATAGCTGTCTTGCGGTCATTACCTTGCCTTGGTAGGTCACAAGGTGCTTGGTAGCCTCGGCCAGTAGTTTCTCTCCGATTCGTAGTCCTTTGTGATACGCGCGATAAAGGGAAGTCATTGGATAGCCAGTTAACTGAGCGAGACGGTACACGCTCATCGATTGACCCTGATATTGAATGCTCATAGTGACTCACTCCCTTAAGCCACTTTAGCGATTTGCTCGTAGATACCAGTAAGGTGCGTTCTACCTACCTTACGGTTAAAGCGCATGGATGGTGTTTGTAGACCTTTCTCGGTAAAGAGCACTAAGGCACTGCCGAAGTTCACACCTTGCTTTTTGGTGTGCCCATCTGTCTCATAGAACGGGTAACGGCCATCCGGCTTGTAAATCATCGTGGCGTAGCCCTCAACCAAGTCCAGCCACCACGTTGTGAGTTCTTCATGTGGTAACAGCATCATACCGTCACGGCCTTTTCTGGCTTGTTCTAGCGCCTTTTCCAGAAATTCAAACTTAAGGTCAAACGGGGGATTGCACCACCAGCCATCTTCCCATTCGCCTTGTAGGCCATCGAACCCAACACAAACAGGGTTTAGGAGTTGAGCGGCCTTGTGTTTTAGCTTAAGGCTTGGGAATCCACTCGGCTGTTCGTTAATCCAGTCAGGAGCCACGTAGAAGCGGTTCACCTTGGCGGTTTGTGGCTCGGCGGCAACATCTAAAACAAACTCTTTTCCGGTATCACGTCGAAAGAGGAATTGAGCATCAAAGAAACAGTCCCAACGAGTCGCCCATTTGTTCTTTGCGCCCTCGACGGTCTTACTTTTGACTAGGTGCGCCATTCTCTGACTTCTCCCCACTCTTGGCCGCGACAGTAATGCGCTCGATGCGTTCTGCGTCCAAATCAATCTTCACTCGCTCTATCTTTGGATAGACCACCAATCCATAAAAGCTGTATGTGCCAATACCGACAACAGCCACCAGCGCTAACACAATGGTTATGGCCAGTAGCCGAACGGAGCCGATAAAGACACGTAGCCCAATTGCCTTACTATCATTCATGGACGCGTACCATGTCCTTGTAAGCAGAGAACAATACGCTGTGCTCGGTTTTGACACCTAAGCGCTCTTTCGTCGCCGGATTAATGGTTGTGCGTTCACGCTCTATGTGACGGAGACGGCCAAAGCCTCGAATTCGCACCTCACGGCCTTTCGCAATCTCAACCAGAATGTGATTGATCATTGCGTCCAGACAATCGCCCACCAGCTCTGCATCATCACCAGTAAGCTTTAAGCCAAGGCGCTTAGAAATGTTTCTTTCAATGTCAGTTCGGTTTAAGCGTGTGCTCATTAATGTGCCCCCTTGATCTCGTTTACCTTGTTTGCCAGCTCATCGCGGAATACATCCGATGCACTAAAAGTCAGCTTGTCTCGCGCAGCTACAATCGCTGGTGCTCCCGTTTTTGGATTACGGCCAGCTCGCGCTTTCTTAAGGCGAGGTGCGAACGTACCGAAACCACTAAGCAATACAGCATTGCCCTCAATCATGGTTTGAGTTGAGATTTCTTCGATAAAGGCATCAAAAACCAGCTCGCATTCTTCACGTAATGCGCCAGTTTTCTTTTTTCATTGCTGAGATCAGTTCGTGCTTACCTACGGCTTTTTGTTTAGACACGCTAAGTCCTCTTGAATATCTTTCAGATAAATTCCGTGCTGTTGGCCTAGAAGATTGATGGCGTAAAGAACCAGTTCTTCTCGACTGCTACAGCCAAGTTCTATTTGGAGTCGCCTAATTTGCTCTCGTTGTGTCGCGCTGGCGCGATAGTATTGACGTTTAATGTCAAACCTAGCCATCTTGGCAAGATGACGATTACAGCGCTGCTGAGGGGTTAAGGCGTTTTTCTTGGGTTTACGTCCTGCCATGAGACGATTATAACCATTCCGAACACGCCGTAAATATTCCGAACACGACTTCTGTTTTTAACAACAAAAAAATACCGCCCATATAGGCGGCATTTGTGGAAAGATGATCAAGGATTGGCGTTAAGCTCGTTTGAACTCCGAAAAGTGGCTGCGCATGCCATCACGAACTTTGAGAGGCGTTTTGCGCAGCTTGGCGCGTGTCGCTGTGTCGTATAAGTATTGTTCCCATTCCCAATAGGACATATCACGTAGTCGGCCTACAGGCTCACCAACACTATTCATGAATATGTAGGTGTTCTTGGCTTGGCCGTTCGGGATTGAGTTGCCATTACCATCCAATATCTCAAAGACCCCTCTCGCACCGACAAACGTCACGGTCAGACCATATTGTGCCGCTGTAGCATCAATCATTGCGCTAGTGAGGTAAACATTCTCGCCAAAGATTTTAGTACGGAGGATTTCACGACGATATTTCTTAATGTCTCGAACCCATTCAAAGATAACGCAGCGAGTATGTGGCGTTCGGATGTTGGTTTTTACTTTGATTAGACCAGCATCGAATAGCATTCTAATGACTCGATAGTTGATCTTCTCTCTTGGTGCAATTGTGTCGCCAGTAGCATCGTAGTCACAAATATGACCACCAGTAAGCCAACGATACGCTTGAGCGCTACCAAATTCCCCTGCGGGAGCATAGCTTAGCAACAACTTGTCATAGTAAAGGTAATCGCATAGGAAGTTACGGACTACCTTTGTTGCTTCTAACACGTCTAAATCAACTGGCTTTTGGCCAATGCTGTGATATTCACTCGCTAACATGAGATAACTAAGCCCTTTTTATATACTTATGCGGCTAGTCTAGTTTTGTTATCAAATGTTGGCAATTGGAGATAGCTATTAATTTGACAAATGCACTCATCAAACCCCTTGGCCACAACCACGTAATACCCTAGATTTTGGAACATTTTTATCTTTTCCTGTTGTTCCTTACTTGGGCGACCTTTTTCCGTTTTCACCTCCAAAAAGAACCCGTGATACACCCCTCTCGGGATAGGAAAAAATATATCTGGCACACCTTTCTTTTGTCCCTCATAGCTCATCATCGAAGCCGCTTTAGGTGTTCGGTAGCCACCATTAGGGATTGAGAAAACCAGCGGGTAAATATCCTTGTACTGCGTCTCTAACGTGTAGAACAAACGCACCTGTAACCAGTGTTCGGCCAGTTTCGTGTCGTTAAACTCTTTCGGGCGCTTAATCCCTTGTGCAAGGCGCGTTTTGTGTGGTGAATCCAGTTCCACTTTCTTCTGTGTTGCAGCGCGCGCAACGTCATTGTCTTTCTCAAGAATACGGATAAGCCAAGCTGGTAGTTCCGACTTATCCACCAGCGCGGTATTAGGGACGTTTATCGATGCCGGATTGATGATGTGATTAACAGAACGGTTAATCTCATTAAGTGCTGCATCGATATTGAAGTCGCCACCGTGGCCAGCTTTCACGCCTTTGCTTTTCCACTTCTTGCGCTTAGCGACTTGGTTTGCGAGGAAAGAGTGATCGAATCGTGGTGCCTTGGCCATAACTAGATAAGCCCTTGTACAACTAAAATCTCTTGCTCCTTACGGCGGTTGAAGTAGGCAAACACCTCGTCCTTGATGAATTGCTTAGATACCACCTTGCGGCGGCCTCCTTGAGAGAAAACACGCTTAGCAATGTCCTCAGATAGCGTCCAACAAAGTGCGGTTTGGATTTCGGATTCGTCATTGATAGCTCGGTAGGCCGTGATCACCTTGGGTAGCTGGCGCACCAAGGAAGCTCTACAGTAAAAACATCGCTCATCGGGCAATTTCTCTACTACTCAAAAATTGGGATAAGGGAATAGGGTTAAAGTGTTTTATTCTTGGTTAGCAAAGCGCTCTAGGCGTTCTTCTAAGTCATCCAGCCAAACCAGTATTTCGCTACCTTTGTGAACGTAGTCGAGGTAGCTGTCTTGGATTAGTTCGGCCACATGACCCGAACACCCGTTTACTTCTGCCGCGATTGCACGGTTACTGAAATAAAAAGCACTTGGTGTGTCCGTAAAATCCGTTTCGCCTGTCGCCTCGCGCATTTCCATAAGCGCTTTAGTGGTCATTCGACGCAATACAATCAGTAAGTCGTCTTGAGTTGCTAACGCTAAATTTTGCTTACTCACCGTTCAAGCCGCCACGTAACTCAGCATCTTGTAATGACGAAACTCGTTCTGGAACGGTATTTCATCGTCAAAATCCATTGGTGGCTCGCCGTATTGCTGTTGAGATTGATCCCAACCGCCTTGTTGTTGCTGGCCACCAGCTCGGTTATTGCCAAGCATTTGCATCACGCCATTAAAGCCTTGAACTACTACCTCTGTGCTGTAACGGTCTTGGCCTTGCTTGTCTTTCCATTTGCGAGTCTGCAATTGACCCTCGATGTAAACTTGTGACCCTTTGCGTAGGAACTCCCCCGCTACTTCGGCCAACTTGCCGAACAACACCACTCGATGCCACTCGGTTTTTTCTCGGTTCTCCCCTGTCGCTTTATCGCGCCAAGTTTCGGATGTAGCGATCGTGATATTCGCTACTGCGCCGCCATTTGGCAGGTATCGGATTTCGGGATCTGACCCCAAGTTACCAACCAGAATGACCTTGTTAATGCCTCTTGAAGCCATTCGTTATTCTCCGGTATCTCTCTTTACCGCTTCGTCTCTGTTAGAAATCGCATCACCAAAGAACAAATAACCCACGTCTGTACTTGTGTAGACCGCTATCAGTTCTAGGTTTTGCACCCTTGGGTTCACTTCGCCATTCTCGATTTTTCGATAAGTGTCTGGTGATAACCCGATTAACCTGCTCATTTCGAGTATGGTTAAATCTGCATGCCGTCTCGATCGCTTGATTCGCGCTGCACGTTGCTGTCGATACTCAAGCGATTGGATTCGAGCGGCCTGTTTAGTCTTTGCGTCTCGCTTTTTCATAGAAGCTCTCCACTTCACTTGCTAGTCGTTCTTCCTCGGTTGTAGTCCCCTTAATCAATGCAACGCGATATTCATATAACCGATTCTTTGACCAATCGAGGCAGAGCTTTTGCCACTTGATAACGGCAACCGGTTCGGAAAGGTCGTAACCAGTCCCAAAACAGCTACAGCACTCCCACTTGCTAAATAACGACTTGGTGTAACCTGTGCCATTGCAAGTCGGGCAGCGATCCGGTTTGTCGTCCAATGTCACATCGGCATCTTGTAACCGGTTCGCCAGAGCTTCGCGTTCGTCCGTAAGCTCTATGCCCTCGAATGTATCCAGGATTGATGGTGAACTTTCGTCTCGCTCTCTTTGCCGTTGTTCCAGTTGAGAACGCTTAATTTCAGAAATTCCCTTACCCACCCCTCATTCCGAACACGTAATTTTTATTTAGAGTATAAAACCACTCAAAAAACAATGCAAAAAGTATTGATACAAAAACCGAAACGATGTATTTTCGTCTAAGCAAACAGGCTCATATGAGGAATCAGCAAATGTCATAGAACAACAGCAAAAAAGTTCACGACCAAATCCAAGCAGACGTTAAAGAGTACATGACCAACACCTCGAATAGCGTCTTAGACTTCGCTTTGGCCAATGCAATTAAGAACGGTCAGAACAACCTATATGACTTGTGTAAAAAGTGGAAAATCCATTTATATAAGCTACTTAGTAAGTTTAACAGTTCTCTTTTTAAAGTGGATGATGATAAAATCCACCTCGCATAGACGAATACGTTTAGCTATCGGGATAAGAGTAATGGAAAGCTTCGGGGAAACTCGAAGCTTTTTTTCGGCTCAACACTCAATCCGAACATTCAAGAATTTACGGCATAAAAAAGCGCCCACTCATAGAGCAAGCGCTTACCGTTCGGAAACCTACCAAACACCCACCAGCAACAAAAACCACAACCAAAAACCACAACCAATATAACAATAAGTGTCGTATTAACTACGAAACATGATTGGTGGAAGGTAAATCACTTCACTTTAAACAAATTATATTTATATTGAATACATAGCTACTTTATACAGATCAAAGATCAAACTGGATGTTATACATCGCCGATTTAAGTTAATGTCGATTTTTGATTATTAGGTTTTCAATGCACTTGGGGTGCAAATTTGGCAAGTGTATAGTGAAAAAAAACGCCTTACGTGATACCAGAGCGTTTAGCGTCTTATCACCGTCAATTAGTTGAGTTTAATACTGTCAACACTTAGGCTAATTGGAAATTAGTGAGCAAAAACTGGCCAAAATGATAGGAAGCTTAGCCACTTAAGTTGTACGGGGAAGCATTTTTGTTTTTAACAGGATAAGATGAGTTAACAGCAATACATTGAATGCGTTAACCCATCTGCTGGAAGCGGCAACTTTCTTTTGAGGTTGGCATCAAGCAGAAACGGAAAATGAACATGAATTATTGGATAAAAATCTTGCTCATATCCCGATTCATGTAGAGAAATGAATATTTTTCAAAGCGTTTCTTTATGAGAGGGGAATTATCTGATAACAATGGGACATAAGGACTTGGGAGTTTTCATGCTCCTAAACCCGAAACAGATAACCAACGCGTTTGGGCGTTTGCAAAATTGGCAAAAAGTCTGGAATACTAGGCACAGCACGACTTGGAACAAAACGTTCCCTAATAACCTTGATGGTGTGAAGAATATAAAAAAAGGCTGGATTCGAAGAACCCAACCTTTAATTAGGAGGTAATTATGTAATCACCAACCAAGCTCGAAGCAGCTAGAAAGCTTCACTTCGTGCATACGGGTAATCAATGGTGGCCGCCATTAAAAACCCTTGTGCGTTGTCTTTCACCATGAGCCTTATCAGGGGAACAAATGGTAAATTTAATTGAACTGCTTATAGCGATAATCAATCTAGTCGCCGTTATAGTGCAAGCACTATTCGGTTAACCAACGCAGCTCTAGAAGTACATTGTTGCTTCTAGAGCACACTTACAACTATCCAACAATTAATATTTCCTGTCAATTCGTGTTTTTGTCAAGAACTCACACAAATGCGATCGCTATTCGGTTATGCCAGCCCAATTTGCCTTTCATAGTCCCTGCTACTATAAGCTAGATTGGAAATTGACCTACCACTACTTGTAGCACGCCGTTGTCTATAGCTAGGATCATTAACTCATCTAAACAACAAAAACTTGTTGTGTATGTGGGAAACTGTGTAAATCTTTGATTTTCCAGTTATCCACATACACTATAAAGATCTATATTTAACTATATTAATCTATGGTAACTATAGATCTATAAGATCTATAGGAATTGTAAGTTATTGATATTAATGGACTTTAAATCTTTTAAAGATCTTTTTTTAGGTCTTTGAGTAACAAGATCTAGGTTTAATTGATCATTTATTAGGTGTTTGTGATCTTCTTACAGGCTTTAATGCAACATAATTTAGGTGAAAGTGATCATATATCAGGTGATTGGGTAACATATTTTAGGTGTTTATTTTCTTAAATGACATATTTTAGGTGTGTGAGATGGTTATATCGAAGTCTTGTTCGGTTTTTTTTACTTTCGAGTCAATGATCACGTCGGATTCTCGCTTACATACCTAAAATGTGTCACATAGCTCATTTCAACCTAAAAAATGTCATCTATAGAGCGCATGACCTAAAACTTGTTAGCTATCAGTAATCGTGAGTATCGGTTAGTTCTGAAAGGGTATCTATCTTTTCCATTAACGACTCTAGTTCATGTATTCCATCATCATGTTTTTGTTGCTCTTTTTCTGAGTATCGTTTTGACAAGCTATCTTCAACTTTAAGAGCGTGGTCTTCTTTACCCACATAGCGGTACGCGATGGCAAGTGATTCTAGTTCAGACTCGGTGAGTCTGACTTGGTTTTGAAGCCTTTTCAATTCGAGTTGTCGAATTGTCTTTAGAGCATCGTGTTGATTTAGTTCATCAATTGAACCTAGCTTAACCCACCGGAAGAGAAACTTGATTCCTGTAATGGTTCTACCTTTCTTTACAACCTCAAACCCCTTATCACCCTGGCTACTTTCTAAAAATAGAAGCTCTTTGCTAATCTGAGGATGTTCAGAAAGTTCTTTAATACTTTCCCGGATACAACGTTTCATAAATACGCTGTTGTTTTTGAAGGAACTTTTATCTTTTTTCAGCTTCCCTGATTCGTCCAAAAGCCCAAATATTCCTTTCAGTTCACTAAGCTTTTGCGCATGCATTTCAAAGCCCTTGTCTTTGAAACGACTAAGCAGTTCGTACAAGCGCTTAGAGTACTCCTTTTTTACCTCAAAGAAATTGCGAGTGTTAATCAGAGCAAATCCTTGATTATATTCAATATACTCTGGTTTAAGCATATCGTTAGGAACCATCGTAAGTATGCCGTGTTTATAAGCGATATGTTTAAAAAGAGGTCTATAGTCGAATTCAATATCACCTTTCGGGGTTTCCACCTTTATCCCGATTTTTCGACTAGCTAGGCGGTTCGCTACTGGACTTAAGTTGCTACCGATATGTTTAGACTCAACACCTAACCACTCTGATAATTGATGTGAAGTAAATTCATAGTGTGGTGTTTTCTGATCCCAGTCGTTTGGTTTCATATGTGCAATCATCAACGCAAACATATCAGCTTCCCTAGCGGATAGATCTTGACGACTAAAGACCAGTTGATGGCCTTTTTTGATATGTTTCGGGAGGTTATCGCTTACCGCAGGGTAGAAATATTCTTCATCACTCATGCAAATGCATATCCATAAATAACAAGATTTAGGTAATTATGACACATTTTAGGTCGCGCATGTATAGAAATACTCACATCAAGCAGTGATTACAGATACCTGATTTGTACTCGCCCTACTGCGTCACGATAGTATTCAACCAAGCCTTGAGACTCTTTCTCGTAAATGGTGTTCATGTACTCTGCTAGTATGGTAGCTGTATCACGAACCTTGTTCACGCTAGCTTTCACGGCGCTTGCAGCCTTGTTGTGCCAGCTAGCAATCACAAACTTAAGGTATGACACGAACTTAGGCGCTAAAGGCTGTTGGTGCTTGTTGTACAGCTTGATAACACGACGAGCTCCACTAGCTGATAGGCGGCCTTGCTTAGCAGCTAATTGAAGTTGTTTTACTTCATCTGCGTCACGTTTGAAGATTTTCAAAAACCAAGAATCAGATGGGATACCGTTATTAATTTTATTTTTACTCTCTGTAGAGAGATCTTTTGTATTTATGCTGCAATTTTTGTTTTTGTCTGATAGCTCGCAAGCCTTGTCAGAACTGGCCTCAAGAGGTTTTTCCACAGAAGCCCCCCCTAAATGCAATTTTTGTCTATTACAAAACTTCTCTGCCGCTTGTAGCGCGTATTTGTATGCACCGGTGAACATGTTTTGGATGCCATCAACGCATAGAGTGATGTGACGTTGATTCTGACCTGTGTGATCGTTCCGCTTTGGCTGTCCATAAGCGATCAGGCCAAGTTCTTTAGCTATTTTGATGTAATTATCAATAGTGCGCTTTATGATTGGCTTACAACCGTAACGGTGACAGTTCTCGTTGTAGGTGCGCGCTAAGGTATCGCTTGAAGCAAAGCAAGTGTGACCATGCTTAAGGATAAAGCTTGAGATAGTTTCTAGTAGGCAAGCAAGCTTACGTTGTGCCAATGGTTTATTGGCTTTGATATTGGAAGCTTGTGTTCTGAATCCTGACTTCCAGTAACGAGGATTCAGCAAAAGTGGTGTAATTTGCATAAAATTTGCTCAAAAAAAAGGCGCAAAAATTTGCCACCGAGCTCTTTGAACGTTATAATTACACCTGTCTTGTGTTGTGTAATTTTAACGCTCGCTAAGATTGGTGCTCAAAACAATCTAAGTTGTTAAATTAATTACTAACTATTTGAGGCATTAGTCGCCAAACTAAAATGTCTCGCCTGATTAGGCTTCGGTCTAATTCATTACGGCATAATGACTTTCCTTAAGTTCGTTTGTCGTGACGCTTTAAGTTTGCCGCTTAAAGCTCGATTTCAGTAAGAAAGCCCGCTCGCCAAAGCGGGCTTTTTTATTTTCTGTTGCCCGAAATCGAATCACTTTCTCTCTATCACGGCATCGCCATGATCTAATTACAGAAAAACTCCCCTATTATTGATCGTCAATGGTTGATTAAATAAGTCCCCATATCAAAACTATTCCGAACAAGGGGCGTTATCATCTGGCGCTAGAGTTTACCAAAAATTTTATCTATTTAAACTCCTTTTGGACGTGTTAATATTCCGAACACGCCGAATTTTGTGGATAACTCTGTGATGAAATTTACTCCCCCACCAAGTGCTGAACAGCAATTAGAAACTCAAGTTAACCAATTAAAACAACAATTTAAGCGCCGTCAGTTCCCGAAAAAGAACGCACCAGCGCTACCGTTGGATTTGTTAGTAACAATCTCAGGTTGCACCTTTGGTTTGCATAGCCAAAAAGACGGTAGACTCGTTCTAAAGGCCGATAAGGCGATTAACTTTAATAAGGGGGTCAATGTGTTGCGCTCAGTGTCGTATATTGCTGGCGCGCGCGATAGCGTATCTATCGCTGGTTGGGACTGGCGACCAATGCACTTCAAGAAAGATAAACTCTACTTGCGTCCTGTCGCACCTAGTGATTTATAAAATTCCGAATTGGCCACCAGCATTTTCGATTTAATTGAGTGTTTTTTGTACTTAATTACTAATCGCTGGTGGCGCTTTTTAATTGATCAACTTATTGGAATTTTCGTGATGAAGATCCGAAGTTGACGAATTGCTGTTTAATTTGAGGCGCAACACTCACTTTTTGCTCTACTGGAACGTAGCTATTTGTCGGTAAAGTTGCCATTTTTCGGGAACCTAGCGACTCAAACATAGCTCGCACCACTTGATGATCTTCCTTGGTGGCCATGTTGGCGATCGCTTTGCGCTGCGCATCGGTTACATAGATAGGTAAAGAGTCCACAACATCAAGCAGCATCGAGGTTGCCTTAGCGTTTTGCTCTACCTTTTCACGCAACTCTGCATTCACGCTTTCTAGGTACATAAGCTGGTTAGTAAGATCACCGACAAGCTCAACATTGGTCTGTTGAGTCATGTTCGCGTAGATATTACGCGCGGATTCCTCATCAAAACCTTGTTCCTGTAGCGATTCGAGGATCATTTGCTTGCTGTTCGCACTTTCCATCATCATGGCCGGATGGTCTAGGCTGATATAGTTCGGCTGCAACACGTAGTCCATACCGTGATATGAAGTCGTGATCGATGCCTCGCGTGTATCTTGGCCACCAGTCGCCCAACTCCAACCACCAGCACGGCTATTGTGTAAGCCTAAAGCGATACGGCCAGTATCGGTATCTAAAAACTCTTGTGTGTGTTCAACAATACCGTCATCTGAACAGGTGATAGAGATTGTGCGGTTAGATGGCACGTTTTCTACCACAACCGGACGGCCATTAATCATGATCACCTCAGTTTCACCTATTGAGAGCTTATTCGCTCGCTGGCGGGATTGATGGCCATAGTAACCATATGCTTCACCGAGTCGTAATAGCTCTTGAGTTCGTGGGCTGTTGATCATCGCTTGCACGGCTTTGATGATGTAATTGCGCTTGTTGGCGCTAAGTTTTCGACCGTCATTGAATAGGCTGAAACGGTCGGATACTTGTTTAAGTGCTTTTGCTGTCACTTTCTTTTCTCCATTAATGGCTTTGGATTTCGGTTAGTAGGTCGAGAACTACGTCTCTAACGAATCGTTCCGCTTCGCTTTGGTCAGTCATGCCAATGGATTCCATCATTTTGTCGTTCTTGGCCACTTGAGCCGCGAGCTCGGAAATGACTTCATTGGCCAGCTCGGAATCGAGGCCAACAACGGACGTGTAAAGATGGTTTTTGAGTTTCGGAGACTTGCCGATTGGGGATTGCTCGATAAGGTCAAGCACGGTAGTCAGCATGGTTGCGTAGTTCGCTTGCGACTCCATTGCTGCCGACTTCTCTTGCTCGATAGCAGTGTTGAGAGAGTTAAATCGGATCTCGAATGGCATATCGTTGTCATTCCACACCTTGCCGTCTCGGTAGATGGTGTGAATGTCGATAGCGCGCTTAACGAATGCCACCACGGCTGCGCGGATTTGGTTGGCGCGTAGTGCAGACTGAATCGATGTGCGGAAGAAGCCGCCCTCGCCTAGTCCACCAGAAAGAAGATCACCAAACCCAAGCATGGATGGGTCTACGCCAAGCGTTCCGGCTAAGCGTTTAAGGTGAAACATAATGTCTTCGATGTGGGAGATATTCGGGTCAGTGGTAAAGGTATCGATCTGCAAGCCACCTTTAGCGCCGCCCATAAATGGCAATAGCGTGTTGATAACGGTTGGAATGAAACCTAGCTTGCGGGAACGGTCTACCACCTCTTGACGGTCTTGCTTCATCTGGTCAGCGACCATGTTGATGTATTCCGCAGCTCCGGCCGCATCTAAGCCGTCAGTGTTTACCGCTACCATGCGATCGATAAGTGAAGCATTCACACGACTTGCGCCGAGTGCTGCAATGGACTGGCGAAGCATCGACCAAGCCTCAAAACAGGTAAGAAGAATGGATGTGCCGTAGTTCTGCGTCTCGATTGGCATGCGTGAATACGCATCGTCATAAAGTGAGTAGCGCTGGCCAGTGTAGTTAACTGGCGGTATATCCATATCTGGTCGCCAGATTGGCATTTTTAGTGGGATAAGCGCCCAAGGCTCGGCAAGGCGTACCTGTTCGCCGTTCGCTCGGGTTTGTAGATATTCCGCAGTAAATCCCGCTAGCTCGCCCGAACGTTCGTACTCACGAATTTGGTTTGGCAACGTGTAGTAGTTGGCCTCAAAGTGAGTAATACCCACGCCCTTTTTCGTGTATGGGCGAACATAGTTAACCCCATAAACCAGCGTTGAATACGTCCAGTTCATTAGGTTTTCGTTGATTGGAGTTAGCAGCTCTCGGTTAAGACGGCCTACGTACTCGGCGTACTTCTCATCGGTTGGATGAAGATACACAGCCATGCCATTGTCGTTTGATACCGAAAGAGCGTGACCAAGGTGCAGATTGAGCGCGGCATCAATCGTGCTGTCCTCGGCCATTTCCTTGAGTATCGGATATAGCATGAAGCGATCTTTCGGCAGCTTGTGCAGAAAAAAGCGGTCTGAGCTTTTTCGACCGTCATTGGTCAGAGCGCCGTTGCTTTCATCTAATTGGTGTTCGCGATCGTGGAATGGCGATCCCGTGTATCCAGCGCCAGATTCAAAACTTATCCCACTCTCTTTATCGTCATTCTCGTTAAAGAAAGGGAACGCTTGTTTTAAAGCTGCCGCTAGCCCAATTGATGCCTTGTTTTGCGACATGTGCGACCTCGGTAATTTGAGGAGCTTTTTACAGGGATGGGGATGATCTTGGATGATAGCGCATCGCGTCAATGTGACCAATACGCTAATAAATCATTGATTTTCTATGCGTTTAATTTTTTTTTAGTCAAAGTTCAATTGCTTGCCTTTGAATCTTGGTTACTCACCAAAAACACTAATTTTTACTCTTGATGATAATAACTGTGTTCGGAATAATTATCTCGTCCCTAAAAATCTACTTCCTTAGATATTTTAGATTATTCATTAACTTAAATTGATATTGATAGTGGCGTTTTTTTTGGGATGGGGAATAGGAAAGGAAAAAGTCGGGCGAAAGCTCGACTTTTTTTTTGGCTTTTATCCAAAGAATAAAAGGCACGTTCAATGAACACTGATTTAACCCGCAGTATTGAACAGGCGACAACAATCGATGAACTGGTACGCCAGTTTGAAGCCTTGCTCGCTGTCGATATTAGCGACAATCCAAAAGGCCACCAGCGCCTTAAGGCTAACCAACTAGCCAAAGATATTCTCGCCAAGTACAACGGCGACTACTCCAACGTTTCACCCGAAGATAAAGCAGCTCTGCGCGACTACACAGGTTTTGGCGGTATCGGTGGCTCCACCAACGAATACTACACGCCCAAATGGCTGGCGAGCGCGACTTGGGATGCAGTTCGTTCCTATGACTTTACTGGCGGTAGCGTACTTGAACCAAGTTCGGGCGTGGGCGTATTTAGCGAAACCAAACCTAAAGGCACCCTGACTACATCCGTAGAAATGGATCAGACCTCAGCGGCCATCAACCAAATTCTTCACCCCGAAGACCATGTAATCCAATCGGCATTCGAAGCGGTAGCAACTAATCCTGGCATTGGCGACTTTGACCTAGTGATCGGCAACCCGCCTTATGGTGTTCGAGACGCTAGCGCGATGAAAGACAAAGCGTACAAAGACATTAAGTACGCTGATCAGTATTTCGTTTCTCGTTCTATCGATAAAGCGAAAGCTGGTGGCTTGATTGCCCTAGTGCTGCCAACTCGTATTTGTGATGCGAAAAACCTTGAGAAGTGGCGTACACAACTCGCGCTTAAAGCGGAGTTTTTGGGCGCGCACCGACTACCAACGGGCACGTTCTCTGATACGGGCGTAGTGACTGACCTTGTTATCTGGCGAAAACACAGCGACCAAGCGAAAGCACTGATTGATAGCGCCGACCGAGACACGCTGATTGAATCTAACGTACTTTGGGACACTTGGCTCAAAGGTAAGTGGTTCGAGCGCGAGGGTAAGAAATTCATCAACGGCGAACAGACTGTTGAGGGCGTAGGTAAGTTTGCGCGCAAAGTCGTGAAGCGTGGCAACCGTTCTAACGATGATATTAAAGAGTCGTTAATGCGCCGCTTTGACAGTCGCATTGATTGGATGTTACTCGATGAAGCGGTTAGCGAGCCAGTGAGCGCGAAATACTCCGATGGAGACACGATTTTCCGCAATGGCCAGCAGTACGAAATGATTGATGGCGAATGGGAGCTATCTGAAAGCAATGCGAAAACTGGCGTTATCAGTAAGGCGACCTATGGCGTAGATAACACCGATGAGATCGGTTCTATCACCTACTCTACTGAATCGATGCTTAAGCTATCGGCCAGCCAAGCGCTCAAGCTTTTCGAAGATTACGGTTACTTGTGTCATGACGACTTTAAAGCCCTAATGCGCGAGATTGCCAAGCTGCCAAAAGCAAGCCAAGAACACGCTTACAAAGGCATTCTACTTGGCATGAAAGTTCAAACACTTGCAACGCTGGTTGCTGGTAGCCGAACGACATCCAATAGCGACTTGGCCAACATGGCAATGGGCGCGGAGGACTTCCAGACCGAACAATATCGCGTGAAGTTAAGCGGCGAAGTGTTAGAGCTGAACGCACTAATGGGCGGCTCTAAGGTGTCGAAGAAAGCGCTAAGCAACTTAAGCGAGAAGTACGTCTCTGCATGGAATTACTACCACTCATCGATCGATTCTAAGGGCAAACTGTCTGACCTACTCAAAGGCGACCTTAAGCGTGAGCTGACCGTTCAATACCGTTCGTCTCGCATTGGTGACGTGTTCCATCTATGTGACCGTGAACTAGGCATAACCACACTGACACTGCATGACGTTCGCACGTATTACACCGCAAGCGGTATCGATGCGATGAGCGATGAGCAGTTGCTTGATTACCTAGCGAACATGGATGAGGTAGCGGTAAACCCTGACGGCACGGTGACGGCATTCCATAAAGCGACGACTGGCCTAGTCGGTAAGCGCATGGATCAGCTGACCGCACAATTAGTATCGGCCACCAGCGATACCGTGAAAGCTAACATCATGCGCCAAATCCAAGCCATCGAATCTAAGCGAAACAAGATCTCGATTGCCGATGTGAAGATGAAGCTTACCGATAAGTGGATTCCTAAAAACATCATGCTTGAGTTCCTGCATGACCGTGGCTACACGGAATTTATCTTGGGCGACTTTACCGAGGATAAGGACGGCTTTGAGGATTTCGTACAAAGCGAATCCGGCCAATACCTTACTGGCTACCGTTGGCGTGATGGCGAATGGATTGATGGCCTAACTCGTAATGGCGTGAAAGGTAAAGCAGCGAACAGCGATGAGCGATTTGAGCGTCAAATTGAATCGTACATCAACTATGGTGCGGTTCGTGGCGGTAGTAAGAACGAAGATAAATCACTTATCCGTGAACAAATGCGCCGCCTCGATGATGAGTTTTCGACATGGATTGCATCATCTGACCATTCAGAATACTTGGAACAGGTTTACAACAATACGTTTAACGGTTGGATTAAGCCGGAGTTTGATGACTCACCACTAACGCTAAATGGCGTATCTGGTGCGATTGAGTTCCTACCTTACCAAAACTCAACGATTCGCCGTCACAGTGCAGACGGTAACGGCATTATTGCCTTTGGTACTGGCTTGGGTAAAACGCTAACTGGCCTTGGCCTCGTGCAGCACAACCTAGAAACCAAACGCGCCAACCGTGTGGCCATCGTTGTTCCTAAATCCGTGTTAGAGAACTGGTTCTATGAGTCCGACCTGTTCTTTGGTGAAAGCAATCTATCTGACAAGGTATTTATCGGCCTTGAAGTTCACAAAGACGATGACGGAAAAATCATTCGGGAACCGGTATTAGATGAAACGGGCGAACCGAAGTTAGACAAGAAAGGCGACCCTATCTTGCGCGCCAAACTGACCGTAGACACAAACGGCAAGCGCGTAGCAGAACAGCTCCACCAGCTTACACAGTCAACCGCTCGCATCGTGGTAATGACAAAAGACGTGTACAACCGCATTCCATTGAAGCCGGACACGATTTCGGCCAACGTGCTTGAAATGCGCGATGCTGGTTTGATTGCTGGTTCAAGCAAGCTAGTTAAGGAAGCGGAAAGCCACACAGATCAAGCGAAGAACGCGCGCTTTGAAGCGAAATATGCTGACGATGGTACGGCCAAAAACGAAGAACTACCGTACTTTGAGGACTTGCTGTTCGATTCGGTTATGGTCGATGAGGCGCATGATTTCCGCAACTCGTACAAGGGCGGCTCATACCGAAACAATCTGGCATTCTTGCCTAGCCAAGCGCAAGCCGATCGCGCTATCGATATGCAGCTTAAGAACAACGTCATTAAGGCTCGCAATGACGGTCGAGGCGTTTACTTCCTAACAGCTACGCCAACCGTAAACAGCCCTGTTGATATGTTCAATATGCTGTCCCACATCATTCCGGCAGACACGTTTGCCAAGATGGGGATCTTTGACAGCGACGACTTTATCCGCATGTTTGGTAAGACTGGCGAAGCGCTGGTTACTAAGATTTCGGGCGAAGTTGAACAGCGTGAAGCCCTACTCGGATTCCAAAACCTAGACGCACTTCGAAACATCGTTAACCGCTACATGACGATCGAGGATGCTAAATCCGTTGGTGCCAACGTTCACATTCCTGACCTGATTAGCCAGCAAAGCGTTGTCCAAATGAATGGCGAACAGGAAGCGCTATATGAGGAACTACGCCAGCGCGCTGACGCAATCAGTAATCCAGACAAAGACGAAAACCAAGAGATTGTAGAGCAATACCCTAACGACACGGTTTTCGGCCTAATCCGTAAAATGGACAAGGTAAGTACAGACCTTGATTTGTACTATGAGCGTGTTACCTACCGATTCGCCAAGGACAACAAAAAAGAGGTTGAGGCGGCAGTCGCTAAGCTACCAAATACCGTCACGGTCGCTTTTGAGGATGTGGCACCAGACGGCACGGTTAAGCTAAGCAAAATCCAAGTTAAGGTTGATAAGAGCGTTAAGGTCGAGGGCGATCACTGCGTGGTTCAGCTCCACCAGCAACTTGATGACCGATTCACAAACATTTGTGACAAGGCCAAGTTGAAATTTACGCACCCTGTCTCCCCTAAGTATGCCAAGTTCCTTGAGAACGCGCGCGAGATTTATCTGGCTGGCGGTAAGCAGCTTGTCTTTACCGAAGAAAAAACACAGCACAAGAAAGTCGCGCGAATCATTGCGGATTTTGTTGGTTGCAAGCTGTCTGAAATCGGCATTTTGAACAGCGATACCGTTGCGGGTAAGAAAGGCTCTAAAGCGACTGAGGACGATGAGGAAGCGGGTTTGGAAGCAATGGCCAATGCTTACAACACCTCGAAATACAAATTCATGATCCTCAATAAAAAAGGCGAAGTCGGCATCAACTTGCATCATGGCACAACCGATATTCACCACTTAACGCTACCGTGGACTCCAATGAGTATCACACAGCGTAATGGCCGTGGCGCGCGTGTTGGCTCTAAACAAAACAGCGTGAACGTTCACTACTACACGTCGAAAGGCTCATTCGATGATTTCCGCTTGGCCACAATCCAACGCAAAGCCACTTGGATTGAGACAATGTTCAAAGGTGATGAAAAGTACATTGCGAACGCCGATGCAGACGCAGCCGACGAAACTGCAATCATGCTGGCAGCAAATCCAGAAGAAGCGAAAGCCCGTATCGAAGCGGCTAAGCGTCAAGCTGAGCGCAAGCGCAAATTAGAGGAACGCCGACTAGCAAGTATTAACGTCAGCAAGTACATCAAAGCCACCCAAATGCTTGCTTTGGATGTGAGTGCGGTTGAGGGCGAGCTGGCCGAACTACGCGAGAAGTTAGAGCCACTACGCAAAGAGGTGGAAGAAGATCGCCTACGTGCAGAGGGCGAGAAGCGCGGCAGTTGGCAGCACAAAAACTACCAACGCACCAAAGGCAGACTGTTTGCGCTAGAAAGCCAAATCAAAACCTATGAGGCAGCGATCAAAAACCGCGACAAAGCGAGCGATACCATCAAGAAATTGAAACCAGCAATGGAGCTGGCCATCAATGACGGTGTGTTAAAGGATTACCCTGACTTCCTAACTCATCCAGAGTTGTACATTGTTCGCAACGGTGTGATTGTGCGTAATGGCTACACCTACAAAGCCGAAGTTAAGAGCCGTTCTTGGAGCGCCGAGTACGATTCAAAAGCAACAATCATGATCACCAACTTCGACCGTAAATCTGGCACGGTGGACGGCTTTATTACTGAAATGGACGGCGAACCAGCGTCACGCAACTATGTCGATCTACCTGTTGAGCGCATCATCGAAATTGCGCCAGTGAATCAGGATAGAGCTGCGCTAGAAGCAAAAGCGCTCCAAGGTGTACCACTAAGTGAAGTCGCTCATACGTTTGACCGTGAGACGTTCTTTGAACTGGTTGCAGAAAAGAAAATGAAAGCCTACGGTAACAGCCGCCGTTGCTTGGTGCGCAATGCTGACGGCTCATTCTCTACGCCGTGGGGATTGGATGTTGAACCAGACCAAACGCTGATTTATCCAGATGCGAGCGATAAAGCGATCGTGAAAGCCCTACTCGACCAAGTAACCAAGCAATTGGAAGATAAAGGTCGCGTGATGTTGGAACACGACATTCTAAGTTTCTTTATCGGTAGCGATTGGGACAAACAGGCGATGGAAAACGGCAACCAAGTGAGCGAACAGGAAGTCGTTGAACTGGTGACACTTGAGATCAAAGCATTCGAGGATAAATACCCTGAGCTTTATCAAGAAGCGCTACTGAAAGCAGAGACGACTTACAAAACGTCTATCACTTTCCTTAAAGAGCTAGATAACCATCTAAGCAATTTGAAATGGACAGGTTACACCAACGCACACGAAGCGCGCCGCCTATCGGCTCGTGAGTTCACTCGTTACACCGATATTCTGACCGAACGCTCTAGCGAATACCGCACAGAGCTGGAAGATAAGCTATTCGCAGACTTCACTAAGCTGGTGGCTAACGACCCTGACCGTGCGAAACGTCTATCACAGATCGCGTACTGGATGACGCAATACAAACCAACGACCGATACTCACCTACTGAAAAAGGTCGATGCGATTTACGGCGAAAACTCACAAGAAACCATGCTTAAGGTATGTGCCGACCTACACGCTATTGGCGAACGTGAGTTCCTATCCGGTGATGGCCTAATCTTCTCGGATAACTGGTCATTGAATCGCATGAAAGGTGCGTATGGTTCGCTATTCACTTATCGCAGCGCACAGCGTGAGGAATTTATCGAGAAGTACCTAAATGCGGATAAGCCGGAAAAGGCCGAGGTTAAAGTGACCGAAACGCAGAAAGTGAAAATCGATAATATCTCTGCCATTAACGTAGAGAGCATCGAGAAGTTTAGCGAACTAATGTCAGGCATTGGCATCGACGTTAAAATGGTGACTTCACCAATTAGCTGGAAGCCTAAGCGCGGTCGCAACCGAAAAGAGATTGTTGTAGAGCCATACGAGCGCATTGGTTTGATGGACAACAATGGCCTTAAAGGTTCGCTTAAAGTGATGTTCGCTGGTGACAAGGAAGCTAAGGCCGAGTACGGCGCTGACTTCGCATCAAACGCAAGCAGTGAATTTAATGGCGGCTGGTGGTTTATCTCTGCTAAAGCGGATTTGGAATTGCTAGCGAAATCGCTATTAACCATTCACAACACAATGGCCGAAGCTGCCTAACTCAAATTTTCGCATGCGAAAACTTTTTGGAGACAAAAATGATTACCCAAGTGAAATTGCCTACCGTTGAAGATCTACAGCCCTTACTCGATGAGGCGCTAGAAACAGAGCAAAGCAAAGAAGCATTTATCCAAGCTCAAGTAGATGGCATTTACAAAACACTTAAAGCCAATCCGCTCATGTACCGTCACTATGGCGCTTATTGGTGGGCGGTTAAATCGCTCATGGCCAAGCATGGTTATGACCTTGGCAGCGATTCAGAAGTGATCACAGAGCAACACTTCAATTTCGAAGACTCTGCGATTTTGTTGTGTGCTGCGTGGGCGTACCAGCAAGAGCAAGTTGATAAAGGCTACTGGCAAGCAAACCTACATACCTACTACGTCGATGATGAAGAATTTGAATATTCTATCGAGGACGTAAATCTCGAAGCGTGGAGTGTTAACAGCAAATCGATGCGTTAAGTTTTCGCATGCGAAAACTTTTTCTCATATGCCCGTCATTTTTGGCGGGTATTTTTTTGCATGGAATTTGGTAAGAAGTTCTCGCATGCGAAAACTATACGGAATGGGATATTTTAAAGTTCTCGCATGCGAAAACTTTTGAGATAGAAAAAATAAACCCCGCCACTGAACAAATGGCGGGGATTGCACGTTGAACAGATAAGCTTTGATGCAATCAATCCTACCCCTAATAGTTTTGTTGCCGCCTATCTGTAATTTAATTTATATGAAATAATTTTCATATTCAACGGGTTTTTCAATATTTTTTTATTAAAAACAATGAATTATGCAACTAGGTGCTTTTCCCTTCTTATGCCTGTTGACGCTGCTCTTTGTAACCTAGTTAAGTAATAGAATTGTCAAAAAGTTTTCGCATGCGAAAACACATGGAATCAATCTCACAATTTATCTAATGTTCTCGCATGCGAAAACTTGTGCAATCGGTTCTGTTTGTTACTTTTTTTTCTTGTGCTGTTGCTACTGGCAACGTATAGTGTGTGCCTGTTGCCAGTGACAACAATCGAGAGGCATTGATATGGCATCCAAGGAACGATGCGAAAGATTAAATCAATTAGTCCAAAAGGCAGGAAGTACCAGAAAAGCCAAGCAGCTCATTGATGGCGTTAAGGGTGTAAGCCCTTGCCACACTGCTATTTACAAAGCAATGCACGGCGGCGGTACAACTGATTACGTAGTTCAGTGCTATATCGAGGATCTTGAGGTAGCACTGAGCAAACCAAAACAGCAAACAAATTCCACCAGCAAAGGAAATTAATTAATGAGCATTATCATGGCGATTGCCAACCAAAAAGGCGGCGTTGGTAAAACAACTTGTACTTACAACTTTGGCATTAGCATCGCTAGCCAAGGCAACAAATGTCTATTCCTGGACTTTGACCCACAAAACAACTTAGGCGGCTCAATCGCACCGGAAATGGTCGAGAATCCAGAGTACACATCTGCGAGCTGCCTACACAACGCTTACAACCTTTTTGAAAATCCAGTAAAGGCTAAACCTTTCGAAGTCAGCGAAAACGTACACGTTATTGGCGGCGATAAGCGCATGGGTAACATTACTCAATCACAAATCTTAAACGTGGCTGAGTCTATCGACCTTATCAAAGACGACTACGACTATATCTTTATCGACTGTCCACCAGCGGCGAACGCGCTACAGCATGCAGCGCTACTTGTGGCCAGTAAGCTACTTATCATTAGCCAAGCACAAAAAATGTCGATCAAAGGCGTTAATGAGCTGGTTAAGACCTCGCGCCAAATCCGTCGAATGAACCCTGACTTGGAAGTATTAGGCATTGTCCTAAACCTTATCGAAGCCAACATTACAAACGACCAGCGCGAACAGGAAGCGGAACTTCGTAAAGAGTACGGCAACCTAGTTTTTGAAAACAAACTGATTAAAACAACGCGCGTAAGTGAAGCTCTAAACCAAGGCAAAGCACTGATTGAAACCAACCCTAAAGCGGCTGAGAAATTCGGCTTTACAGCAGTTTGTGAGGAACTTTGCAAGCGCATGGTAGAGGTGACAGCATGACCAAAAGTTTAAGAGATCGAATCAAGCTTAGCGACCTAGATAATCTCTTGGATGAATCAGAGGTAGAAATCCGCGATGCAGCGAAAGTGTTGGCTATCCCTAAAGACTCTTTGTATTCAGTCGAGCAAGTTCGTGAAGAATTTAATGATGAATCACTACTTGAGTTGTGCGAAAGCCTAGAAGAAAACGGCCAAATTCAACCTGTCGTTGTTTACCCGTTTGATGGCAAGGGATACAAAATCCAAGAGGGTGAACGCCGTTGGCGCGCCACTATGTTGAGCGATAAGCTAACTCACGTTGAATGTATTGTCCGTGAAAAGGGCGATATTTTTGGTCAGCTCATCGAAAACATTCAGCGAGAAGATTTAACGCCAATCGAATTAGGTAAGGCGTTTGACCAAGCAAAGAAAAAGCACAATCTGGATAACCGTGGCTTGGCTAAGCGCCTTGGCAAATCAGACGGCTACATTTCGAAATACCTAAATGTGCTTAAAGCCCCTGACTTTGTTTTGGAAGCATTCCAAAAAGGGATTATTGGTGATGTAGAGTCCATCAACGAACTACGCAAAGCAACCGTCGATAACTCTGAGCGCGTTCGTGAAGCGCTGGAAAGCGGCGAGAAGCTAACACGCCAAGATTGTGTAAAACTGCGCACTGGCGAGCTAGATAGCAAGGTGGAAGTTGCCCCTCAACCTAGCAAACCAGAGAAAGCAGAAAAGACCGATAAGACACCAGTAAGCAAAAAGCCTACGGCAAACCAAAAGCCTACCAGCATTTGTGTGATGGTTAATGACCGTCATGGTTTGGTGTTCGCATCTGGTAAGCATAGAGACAAGCTAACGGTACTGTTTGATGATGGCGAACTTGAGCAAGTGCCAGTTGGTGAAGCTCAATTAGTTGGGTATCGTGTGTAAAGTTCTCGCATGCGAAAACTTTTAAAGCGGGTGGCTAATTAGCTGCCCGTTTTTCGTTAGGACGTAATACCCGCCGTCACGGTAGACACCAACCACATAGTGATCGAGCGGCACGTCTTGCCAGCCAAATAGCCCTAGTTCGTCATCGCAATAAGCGACGATATTCACCAGCTTTACCTTTTGGATATGCAGTAGATAGATATTATCTAGCGCCCCTTTAAATGGTCTGTAGATATACTCGCCATCTTTCCTTAAAGCGGGGATCTCATTCCCTGCGACTGAATGGCCATCGGCAACGCCGTCTTCGTTTATGTCGATTAGCCCGTAGTGATAACGATGCCTGATAGTAAACATCCCCTACTCCCAAATGCAAAAACGCCAGATTTGACAATTAAATCTGGCGTTTTTGTGTCTATAAAGGTTGTATAGGCAATATATGCCAAGAACTATTTTATAGCATGCCTCGAAGCGTTTGCAAGTTCGTCCAGTTGCACACTAGACTCGAACATAAAGCCTGTTTGTACCCCCTCGTTTTCTAGCTCTTGATTTACACGCCCAAGAATATCAATAAGCGATGCACCGCCGCCGCCAAACATATCCCCGAGCGCTTGGCCTTGGTGAAGCAGCTCACTATTGATTGCCTCGGCCATTGCCTTAAATGCCAGTGTCATGCGTTTTGCGCTTCGGTTGTTAGCAGCAATGAATCTCGCCAGCGCTTCGGCCTCGGGATCGTTGTCGCCAAACAAACCGGACTGAGCCAATAGCTCATCGATGTGCTGACCGGAATCTTTGGCCTGCCTTACTAGCTCGGTTGCTTGCACCAGTGAGTCAAGTGCTGACTTAGCGAGGTCAGGTTGTGAGGCGTTAATTTCCACGGCTTCTGCCAGCGTTCCAGACGTGTTTTTATGCACCTCTCCGCTAAGGTATTGCATCTCAACAAACGCGCTTGCTGCGCCGTTTAGCGCGCTCAAAATGTTGCGAATTTCGGGATCGGCTTCCTCGGCTACCAGCTTCACCAACTTCTCGTTTTTGTACGCCTTGGCAAACACGGCATTTTGCATGCGCTCAATCAGTTGCTTGGTTGGTCGGCCATCTTCGGTAAGTAGTCCGGCGGTTGAGTTATCCCCAATTTCAGTTAAGAAACTGTTTATAAATCCTTGGTTAGACTTGGCCAAAAGGTTGCCTGTTTCGCTCGGTTGGAATAGAGCAATCATGCGGTCATCGATGCGCTCTGCGTCAACCCAAGCTGTCTCGGCTGCGCTCATTTGTTGCAAGTCAGAGAGGTTGGAATCTCGGGCAAACTTAGCACGGTTAACTTTGGTGACACGTTCTCGAACCAACACTGGCTCGCGCATGCTCTCAACTTTCTCCGGTGATAGGTCGAAGCGCTCCGCATTGTCGATTAGGAACTGGCGGTACTTATCAGCCTTGCCCTCTCGATACGCCTTGATGATAGCTATGGTTCGACCGTTCCCCGACTCCACCACATTATCCGAGCCAACAATCGGTGCACCGTGGCTAGATAGTCCAGAATCGGTTAATTGTTGTGGACGCAAATCGTTGGCCATCTTTGAGATCTGCAATTTTGAGGATACGCGAGTACGGTCGCGCGGTTGCAGTTCTTGCGGGAAGTTCGGATTGATTCGACCGTCTAAGTCGTTCGATGGAATAAGGTCGCGGGCTTCCACGACTTTAAAGCCTGTTTCTACTTCGTCGCCTTTTGCTGTCACAACGTAGCTGGTGCGACCTAGCTTGGGTTTTGGATTGTCTGTTGCGTACAGTTGAACAATCTCGGCTAGGTCATTGATGTTTTTCGCCTCTTTGATTTCGGCGCTAATTGATGTGAGTTGGTTCAATTTGACCGCTCCGGTTGGATTGGCGAGTTTTCGCATGCGAAAACTTTTGGGACAGGGAAAAGGATTAAAGGCTCTTAAGCAATGCGAAAAGCGCCTTGGCGTAGTTATGACGTTCGCTGGCTGCTAGTGCAAGGTTTAAAGATTGCTTGTAGTAATAGTCTGCTCGGATTTTAGTGAAAACATTCATCGTTTTTTCTCAAGTTCTCTGAAAAGTTTTCGCATGCGAAAACATCCGTGTCTTTCGCGCTCCATGCAAAAAGTTCTCGCATGCGAAAACTTAAGCGGCCAGTTTGTCAGGATTGTGCTCGAACCATTCAATCGCTTTTTGCTTGATGCTATCTAGCTCCAAGCCCTCTGAGTGAACGTCTCGCATTACATCAACAAACAACGATGGCTTGGCTGTATTAAACTCCCCTGCAAGGAATCTCGCAACCAGTTCGCTTTGTTCAACTGGACGTTCGCCATTGTCGCGCTCATTCTGCTCAATGTGCTTAGTGATGATCTTGATAGCCTTGCTACGGTCAGCGCGCGACCAGCTACCAAAACCACCATTTTTCTTGGCTGAGCCCGCATCGTTTTTCCAGTAGTCCAAACCGCGCGCAACATGCCCCTTGTAGCCAAACTGGAAGTTTTCGCCATCCTTGTAAACAACGTAGTTATCCCCCTTTTCAACCATTTGGTAGTTAGGGAAAAACGCCATTTCGTATTCGTACCAGTTAGGCAGAAGTAGCACTTCATTGAGCTTTTCAATCTTATCGGAGCGGCCTAACTTGGAAAATTCTTCTACCGATATTGGCTCATCCGAACTTGATACCGGTTCCTGCTCAACCTTTTGGTTAGCGCCTGTCAGTTTATTAAGAATTTCCACCAGCTCACGGTTCTTTTTGATGCGTTCACCAATCGATAGCTGGCCACTCTTAAGCTCTTTCAACAAACCCGCAGCATCGCGGTTGAGCGTCATTTTTTCTCTTAAGCTTAACACTTGATTCTCTCCGGTTTAGGCCGCCGAAGTGGCGGCCTTGGTTGTGATTAAATTTGCGCTTGGATCATGCTTGTGATGTTGCTTAGAGCGGCATCCATCAACGCTTCGTTCTCTGCTATTTGGTCGTTAGCTTCGAAGTGGGCGTAAGCCTGTTCTAGTGCGGTTTGGAACTCATCAACCAATTCCGGCGTAGGTTCACCAGTGAAATCTCGGATTTCCTTTAGTTTCTCTACATGTTCCATTTCTTCGTTATTGCCCTCTGTTTCAGATTGAGGCGCCTCACTACTTAGATTGAACGCTTTCACTAATAGCGCTTCCATTTCCGCTGTATCGTCAAATTCACCGATCAAGTCGTTGCCTTGGTATAGCGCGAACTTGTACTCGCCATCTTTAGCGATCGGATAAATGTCAGCGTGGCTTTCATTTAACCATGAACGGGCGATTAGCGGAGCGTACACGTTCGCTGGCACTGAGCCATTTACTGAGTGGATACCTGCCGCAACACTTGGTTGTACCAATGCGCCTTTTTCGTTGTAGTAGGTATCCACAGATTGCCAGTCCTTAATCGTCTCAAGTTGAGCTTTCGCTTTTTCGCTTAAGTCGGTCGCTAGAATGTCGAATAGAACGTCTAGGCTGTAAGTGAGTCCGTCCTCATCTTTCGCATTAATCGACTTCACTCGGCCTGTTGGGAAAGTCACTTCCTGCTTACCAAGTTTTAGCTCTAGGTTGGTAAAGGCTTCTAGCTGCTCAAGCGCTTTCGCTTCTTCTTCATCTAGGCTTTCACGGAATGAGGTAACGTCTAATACGTCATCCTCTGCCTGTTCGCCTTGCTGGTGCATTTCAGTTAGAGACGCGAGCTCTACCACTTTGCGCTCTTTACCAAAATCAAAGTCCACGGTTAGGCGGCCACCAAAGAAATTGCGATCGTGGTAATCGGTCATCGTGTCGCTGTTGTTGTAGTCGTATTGGCCTACATAAGCGTTAACGAACTCGATCAGCTGATCTACTGCTTCGGTATAACGGCTCATACCGTGTGGCGCTGGCGAGTTAGGGTTATCAATCTCGAACTGTAGGTAAGCTGGATTGTAGAGCATGACGTTTCTTGGCAAGTCAGTCAGCGTTAGGTCTAGTGTGCCGTAGCGAGGCTTGCGTACTGAGATTTTAACGTCATTACTGATCTTGCCAGCTTTCTTAAGCTGAGCGATAAAGGCGCGGATTCGCTTAGCGATTTCACCCGTATCTCGAATGCCCTCGCTCTCATAGATTGAGCCAAATGAATATTGAGTTGGGTCTAGTGCGAGAAGTTGTTTTTCTTCCTCGGATGCACCCTTGCTCACTTCATCTGCTGTGTCAGATTCTACGGCGTTCTTAGCACCCAATAGCTCAAGCAGTTTGTTAGCACCGTCAACCGTTAGGTAGCTGCGAGAATTGGTGTTAGCGATAAAGCGTAGCTCTTTACCCTTGTTCGACTTCGCAGAGAAGAAACTGTAGCCAAATGTATTTTCCATTTGGTTCTCTTGTTCTTCGGTTAGCGCAATATCGTTAATCTTGCCGTCAGCGTCCACCTTAGCCAGTAGCTTGTCGGCGTTCTCGCGTAGTGTTGGGCGCGAGTGAAGCGAACCCGAGCCGTTAATGGCTAACGTTGAATACAATGATTCAAAGCCGTTGATTGTGGTGAACATGGCCGGACTGACAGGCTCTAGTGGTGCGCTGTATTCCGTCTCTGCAATTTGCTCAAGCGTTTTGCCGTCCTTAAACATGTTAAAGATTGCAATAGTGCTTTCTTTCACTGCTTGGTCGTTTAGTTGAGTCGCGTTTTGCTGCGCTGCTGCGCCCTCTAGGCCAGTTTCTAGCACCTTGCCTGTGTACGTATCGATAACGCTAAAATCAGATTGGCCAATAGTGCCAACTGGTGCGTAGCGTTTCTCGCGTGTCGCCTTGAATTGACCTTTATGGTTCAAGTCAGGCAACGCAGCAAGGCTAGGGAAGCCACGGCTTTCGTATTCCGCTTCGATAGCTTTTGTGTACCACAATGGCATGACCGAGTTATGGATAGCGCGCGCCATCTGGTCATTGTCGATCTGCTCATCGTTATCCAAGTATCTAAAACCATGAATTGCCAGGATGTCTTGGTTGGTAACACTTGCCATTGCATAGTGCTGAGCAAAGAGCTCATCTGAACTTAGTTCGGATAGGTCAGGGTAGATACCGTCATCAATCGCCTTAATGAAGCGCTCAACTTTTTGGTAGTCCTCGCCTTGGTCTGCCATTGCTGGAATGACGGTTTCACCTTTTGCCTTGGTGTAAGCTACGTCTCCCTCATGGTAAACCGTAGTCGCGCTAAACGCTTTTTCTACGTCATCCAGTGCTAACGCTTCGCCGTTCTCAAACTTCTCGTATAGGTCGCCACGTAGCGCGCGTAGGTCGAACATTTTCGCCGTTGCACTAAAGAATCCGTCACGGTAGTTCAAGATAGCTTGCAGTAGGTCAGCGCGTTTCGCACGGCGGTTAAATGGAATGCGATGAGCCGTTAGGAAATCAGTGATCTCTTTGCGGTTCTTAAATTGCGCTTCCAGTGACGCTAGGGTTTCACCTTGTAGTGATTCCACTAGGTGCGCTTGTTCTGAAATACGCTTAGCTTGGTCATCCACTTTCTCGCCACGTTTTAGTGTTTTACCAGTACCTAGCGTTAGGTCAGCTAGCATAACAAGACGTTTGCGATCGCTTGGGTTTACTGACTGCATATCCTTAAGTTGGGATAGAGCTGCTTCTTGGAAGCGCATGCGGCCTTGCGTGTGTTCTGCTTGGCGCTGTAATTCAGCATCGCTTTGAACCAGCATTAGGTCTTCGGCAATCTCTTGAATCATGTCCGGCGTCACAAGGTCAATCGATGCGCTCCATAGCTTGTACGCGTTTGGATTTTCCTTGCGGTTCTTCATTTCTGGTTGCTGGCGTAGCTGCTTAGCGAACGCTGCTTTGAAGCCCACTTGTTTTAGGGTATCGAGCGTAGACTGAGGAATTTCATCAACGCCTTTGTCCTCAACCCATTGGTCTAGCGCTTCGGTTGCGATGCGCTCCGCTTCTTCTAGGTCGCCCTCAACCATGCCAAATAGCGGCTCTAGGTCAAAGTTACTTACTAATTCTGGTGGCAGTTTTTGGTCATAAGCGATCGCACCGTGGCGAATGCCATTACCAGCGTCAGCGAATTGCTCTTTAGCCGATTCTGGATCGAGGTACTTAACCACTTGATGTTGTGGCGGCGTCGTACCCAAGCCATAAGGGCGTAGACGTAGGCCATACCAGAATAGGTTATCCGTGGTTTCGTCTTTGTCTTGGTCGTTCGCGTTTGGCTCGTCGTTCTCAATTGGTTGTGGTTCTTCGTTGCTGTCATCGGTATCTTGAAGCAACTTAGATTCGCGATCGTAGTCAGCCAGAATAAGTGATTTAGCAGCTTCCCAACCTTGTAGATCGTCGCCACCAGCAAGCGGTGAACCCTCGCCGTAAGTGACAGCCAAGGTTTGGTTATCGCGCGCGTGGATCATGTACTGGCCAAAGCTATCATCGTCGTTCGCGTCAGGCGATTCGAAGTAGACAAACGGCTCGCTATCTTCGCCTTTATCCATCTTCCAGCCCTTAGCAATGGTCTTGCGACCAATAAGAGCCAATAGCCATTCTTTGCGCTCGATATTTGCTTTTCGTTCCCGTTCTTCGTCTGACAACTGAGGAAAATCGTTTTCAATTGAATCACGGATGTATTCTTTAGCCTCGGCAAGCTCTGATACCGTCATAGCACCTTTATCGAGGTCATAAATCACATCATTGATGTACGACTCTGAATAAGTGCTAGGAACGTTTTGATTTGCTGCACCTGCAAACTCTAATGAGTCTTTAAACTCTTGGCTTAGCTGCTTAACAAAGGCATCAAGATCGCCATTGAAAGCACGGTTAATGATGAAGTCGCGTTTCTCTTGCTTAGTCCATGAAGCGTCCCATTGCTCGATCACTTGAGACGAACTACCACCAGCGTTTACATTTTTCGTTGCTGTATTTGCTGCTGGCTTGATAGCAGCAAGCTGTTTTCGTAGTTCTTCTTGGATTTCGTTCTGCGTAGCAATCTGAGTTTCCAAGCGCTTCTCTTTCTTGGCCAGCTCATCGAGCTTTTGTTCCAAGTCGGTAGCTTCTTCGCCTAGTTGCGCAGCTTGTTCATCAAGTTCTTGTGCCTTTTGTTGCGCTTCTTCCAATGCTTTCTTGTCAGCGTCTTTCTTGGCCTTAGCAGCGACAAATTTCTCGCTGTTGTTTTCAAGCAACTGCACTAGCTTGTTGGTCACTTCCTTAAGGGATAAATCCATGTTGCCCTTTGGCGCGACTACGTGAGTAATATCGCGCGAGTTCATTAGAAAGCGGAACGCGATTAACGTGTCATCTGGATTGATTTTTAGCGGATCGTTATCCGGCGCATGGAACGCAATAGAAATGCTCTGGCCATCTGAAAACGGGATTTTCACCATTTGGACAGCAACCGCACCAGACTTGCGCGGTTTGCCTACTTCAACGGCTTCTACCGATAAAGTAGGGGTTTTACGCTCCAAGTGCTTACCGAATTGCTGAGCACGAAATTCAAGCCTTGAGGCTTTCGATTTGAACGCCTCTAGCATCATTTGTGGCACAGGTTTGCACTGATACAAGTAGGTGTTCTCCAAATCCTCAAGTGACAATGCTTCTAGGATTTGATCGGCGTTTTTACCTTGCAGCACCGCTTCAATCTGCTCCGGCGTGAGTTTCTTGGCCAGATGGTCGATGCGATCCACAATCTTGATTTGATTTTGACTGGTAAACATCATGACTTTGCCGCCTCTAATTGTGCTTCAAGTTCTTTGGTTTCTTGCTTCTCTTGCTCTAATGCAGTTTCGAGATCTGCTATGCGGCGTTGTTCTTCTTCCAACTTAGTGCGAACGCTATCCCGAGCGGCTAGGGCATTGGTGTAATTGGACTGAGCGACTTGTTCAGCCGCTTTGGCTTCTTCAAGTCGCTTAGCAACAGAACGTGTAGCTGGTTGAATGTCTGAGGTGTCTTTAACGGCTTTAGCCGCTTTACGTGCAACTTGCTTGTCAAACTTGCTTTGGTTGCGCTTCATTAGGCGAACCATTTCACGCGCAAGCTCGCGCTCGTTCTTCACGCTAGGGATAGGCTGTTTAGTGCTGTTGAGTGTCATTTGGAAAATATCACCCTCATCACCAATAAACAGCGTCATTGACTGGCCATTATCAAAGAATAACTTGGCGCGTTTAACTGTCTCGCCGTCTCGTCTCGTTCTCTTGTTCGAGGCTTCTACGTCTGTAACAGTCGCACCAGCTTGTTTTAACGCAGTGATCAGACTCTTAAGGCCGCGTTCGGTCACGTTGTCAAAATCGACCACCACATAGTTATGTGACTGGTCTAGTGCAAACTTACTGTTGTTACGCAATTTCAAATTCCTCTGAATATGTCGTACAGGTAGGAAAGATTTTGTACAGCGGATTGATTAGGGAACAGGAGCGCTCAATCTTAACGTCCAGAATCCACTCGCCATGCAGCTTTTCCCCCGCTTCGAGTTCGAGTAACTTGCGATCGAACGTCAGGTATTCGCTGTTATGTCCGGCGTGTGAAAAGTCGAGCTTACGTGTGCGAGTAATGACGGTTTTTGGTCGTTTTTTACTGCGCAACGAATAGGTTAAAGTCCCACTCGTTATGGCTCGCTGAGATTGATAACCAAGAACGAATCGAATCACATCGGGATCGTCCATCTGGTTTGCATGCAGTATTTTTACTGCGTTTCGTTTAAGCAAAAATCGGTCAGCAATGGCTAGGCCAATTACTGCAAATTCCATCATTTGCCTTGACCTCCGGTATTAAAAAATCTCGCTAACATTTGGCTAGCCAGCTTGCGGATAAAGTTGATCGAGTCTGCTCCGTTGTTCGACGCAATGAGGACAAGCGCGCTGGTATAACCAGCCTCCACACCCTCGCTTTCACACAAGTAAGCGACTATCAAACCGACCACCAACGCCAGCGTTAGCTCGGTTAAAAAATCAAGGAATCCACCAGCTAGACGTTGCTCGCGTATGCCTTGGAGATATGACCCAACACCACTGAGGACAGATAGAGCCAGTACGCTAATCGCAAAGCTCTCACCAACAACTGACACTGGCATTAAATCCCCCTTTCGTATATTACCTAGCGAGTGTATTCGGAATGGTGGCTTTTGCTCAATAGACGGGCGTTACTTACTTTTGAATGGGTATCAAATAGGGCTGTTTTGCGGAAAAAGTTAGATTTCAAGAGCCTATATAAAAAAGAAGCCTCTCACCCAAAAGGCTGGTGAGAGGCTAATCCAAGCGTTTTGTTGCGCGGCAACGCATACAAAACTTCCAACGAGGATAGTCGAGTCGAATCGATATTTGACGAGGAAGATTATATAAATATTGATTTTCGCATCAATATGCGCCCATGTTTTCGCATGCGAAAACTTTAGGGAATGGCATGTTTTAAAGTTCTCGCATGCGAAAACTTTTGCAAAAAAAGGGACAGCATCGTGTCCCTTTGGTTGATGGTTATGGCTTGATGTAGCGGATCGAGAAATGCGAACCCCGAATAGGCGTGGATGCACCTCTGTCTAAGAATTGAATAAGCTCACCGTAGTATAATTTTCCTACCCATCGACAAGTCGTTGGCACGGCATCGAAGTCGTTGGAATCACTTTGAGCCTCCGCTATAATTTTATTGCTTTTGGCGATTGCAGAGTACACAGTCGATGAGTTTGAAGCATTGCGGCGTCGTATCGCAGTCCATTCAATTTCGTAATACCCCTCAACACGAACATCAAAACCAGCAACCGGAGCGTTGTAGTTAATCAAATCAAACGGATCGAGGAAACATCCTATCCAATTCTTGAACTCCCATGTAATGCCATCTATCGTAAGGTTGCCCTCTCTTAGCCCCGCATTACAGCCCAAGGCAACCTCTCCAGCGCGTGATGAAACACCCGCTAGTTTACTATCAACGTAGTCTTTACGTGCGAGAGAGTTACCAGCCGAGCTCTGAGGCGAACCTGCATATACATTGCCGTCCTTAATGTCTACATAATTACTGCGGCGGTTAGTGTAGAAGCGCATCCGACCCTCTGAGTTAGATAGGATCTGAATACCAGAACGGATATTGGTGCCATCATAGTAAGAGGCTAACGCCCAATGCGCACTTGAACTATCTCTACAGTTGATACTGAATCCCGCACGGCCATTCGTCGCCCATGATGAATCCATAAAACTATTATCCATACGAACGGAATCAGTCGAACCACTCCATGAGCCAACTGTTATTTCACCATCAGTACGAAGCAATGAGTTACCGAAAAAGACACCAGAAAAGCCACCAGCATCGTTAATTCGTAACCAAGAACCATCTGTAGCTCTAATCCCTTGTTTACCACCAAAATCCAAGGTTTGGTTTAAATTTATATTTAGACCCGAAGAAGCTACGATGGGATTGTAGAAATAGAAACCACTCGATGCTTCCGTTTGGAGGTGGCACCAAGAAGAATTACGAGAACCAATCCAAGTTTTCTTTGTAGAGTAATCAAGCTCTAAACCCTTTCCATCAACAGAGTTAATTGCCCCTAAGTCTTTATTGTAAGACGTATAGCTAGTGACCATTCGCCCTTTGACAATACCCGCTGGCTGGCTTGCCCCCTTATTGCTAACGTATGGCGTAATGGTGTGACTACACATGTATCGAATAAGAATGTTCGTACTGTAGGCACTACGTGTTTTTACATAGATGGCGTAATTGTCACCGCTAGTATTTACCCAACCAAACTCACTAAATGGTAAGCCGCTAGGATGGTCTGTAATAACCTGACCATTTAGACCTTTAGGGTTTCCGTTACTGGCTCTCAGAATCATTTGATGTCGTGACGACTGATAGTGCAAGTCAGTGTTAAAGCCAGCACCACCAAAGAACTCAATAACCGCAGTAGAGCTTGATTGAGGCATCGTTACGTTAGCAACCTGACACCAAGAATTATCACTTCCTAAAGAGGTACGGACAACTTGAGTACGGTTGTTCGCCTCGGTGATTACCTTTTGCCCTTGAATCTTGATAGGAACATTGGAATTAAGCTCTGAGCGAGTCAGATCTAGCTTGGCCACTCCACCATTATGAGCACCACCCACCGCGATTTGAACGTAAGCATCCGACGAATTAGAACCGTTCGTTAAGTAAACCGCCCGACGATTACCAATCAACCCGTACCCGTCCAGCTTAACTTGCTCGCTCGATGGAACGTTATTACCAGCGCGAGTGCCTTGCACTTCAACACTACGATTCGAAGATACCGACTCTGTAGCGTTTAGGGAGCCGTATAGTGTTGATTCACCACCTTTGCGGATCTTTAATCGACTTGAAACGTCACTTTCTACAACCTCAAAGGTGCCATCGGTTTTCGTTTCAACATGAAAGCGCTTACCTGCATGACCTATGTGCAATTGAGAAACATTGGAACTGCCCTCATCAATGAGTAGGCCACCAGTCAATGTACCGCCTGACAGTTTTAGGTAGCGGCCATCGGCTTGCGCTTGAGTCATCTTTGAGGCTGCAAGGTCATACGCTTTCTTAACGGCACCTGCCGCCGCAAATTTCACATCGCTAGCATCATTAACCGCTGCTGTGAATGCGTAGTTCGGCACGTTTGATAGACCAACTTGAGCTTTCGTAACCTTGTGTGGGTTCGAGTTGTCTGATTTGTGTTGAGCAATGTTGGTTGTAATGGCCGCTACCGCATCTTCTTGATCCATGAGCGCGTCACCAAGCTCTTTGATTGTATCGAGCGCTTCTGCTGGCGCACCACCAATCAAAGTGCTGATACGTTCGTCGGTGTGCTTGTTCGCGTTTGTCTCTGCTTGCTCTGCGCGGTCATAAGCTGCGTTACCGCGATTTAAACCCTCAACGCCTTTGTCGTATGCTTGTTTAACAGCACCAGCGGTCGCAAGTTTACTGTTGGACGTGTCTGATACCGAGCTGGTGGCCGGATAGTTTGGTACGTTACCTAAGCCTACTTGTGCCTTTGTGACTCCGTGCGGGTTCGTTTTATTGCTAGCGTGCTCATCCACTTTTGTCGTGATTTCTTCACGCAATTTTCGAGCTGGACTACCACCAACTTGAGTCAATTTTTTTAATGCCATTCAGAAATATGCCTTTCTCAATTCATTGACTAGCAACTCCGACAAAGCGCCGGAGCACATCGTTAATGGGGAAGTAGGAAAGGTCATGGCTTACTTGAAGCCGATAACAGTCACAATGTCACCAGCTTGTAACTGCTCACCAAACGTAATTGTGTTGCCAGATAGGCTCCATACACCTGCGTTCTGCATTACACCGCACACGCTTAGAACAAGGATTGCTGACACTGTACCTGCTGGCAGAGCCACCGTAGTTGATGCAGATTCGACAGTAATATCTACCGTTCGGATCGCGTCTTTGATTGAGACGCCTAGGCTATCCTTGGTGGCATACTTACCGTCAGATTCCGCTTTGGTGTATGACGCGCCGCTAGCTGCTAGACCGCTACGCGCTTGTGAAATGATTTGAGATTTAGTTGTGTTCTCAAGCTTCGCTGCGTTAACGGCAGTTGCGCCAGCGTCTAGTGCGCCCACGTCTTCTGCGGTTAGCTCGACGTTTGCGCTTAGCGCGTGACCGTTGATGGTGCGAGTCTTTGGCACTGCATTCACAACGCGAGAGTCGTTACCCTGCATCACTGTGTTAGCGGTAGTACCAAAGTCTTTGTTGAATGCTGTTTTTTTCTCAAGCGCTGGTTCCGCGCCAACGTCAGTCGCTTCAAGCACTACGTTACCGCGCTGACCATTAACCGACGAAACGGCGTCAGTCGGTGTTAATAGTTCTTGCCAGTTCGCTAGTGTGCTCGCTGGTTGGCGCATAAGAACGAATGATTTACGCAGATCCGAACGGATTGCCATATCACCCTCTTGCGCTGTAAGAGCAAGCATTTCCGCTTCTGACTTAACAGGGAACGTTTCTTTGATAGCGATAGCTGGCAATTGGCCTTGTGGGATCTTACCAGTGCTATCTAGTGTAGCCACACCCTCTGCAACGCCTTTCTTGTTGTTAGGGATGTAGTCGTGCGTGTGGCTTGCTGGCGCTGCGCCCACATCTGAGTGAGTCAGAGTCACATCGCCCGTTAGTGGTTTGTTATTGATAGTGCGAGAAGTTGGGACAAGATTGGAGCGCGCTTCACTGACAACTTGTGCCTTGGTTTTCCCCTCTAGTTTTGATGAGTCTGTTGCGCGAGCGCCCGCTGGTAATGCACCAACGTCTTGCGCTGAAAGATCAGAAACAAGACGGTTGATGCGAGTTAATTTGTTTTGTGTAGCCATAAAAAATCCAATTTCGTTGTTAGTAAAAAGGGCATTTATGGGGAATAGGGCTAGGGGAATTTGAAAACTGATTAGCCGACCAAGGTGATCTCCGTTCCTGCTGCAATTTCGTCAACAAACTGGATAACATCACCGTCCGGTGAGATGGTGTAAGCAATATCTTTTGATTGCTGCACACCCTGTAGGAACACCAGCTTAATCGCGCGTTCTTCAAAGACTGGTGGAACAGTGAAAGTATTCGACGTACTAGCGAAGTGGCTATGGAATACTTCCATAGGCGCGCCAGCGATACCGCTGTTTATGATGGCTTCAAGGTTATCGATATGCTCTTGAAGCTCGGCAATGATAGAGCTTGAGCTTAGTGATGGGACACCTAGAGTAATCACCACTTCATCACCCGTTTCAAGTGGTTCGGCTACTTCAACCTCATTAGTGTCTTTCAAGAATTGCCAAGCACTGTCTTTGGTCTGCACGATACCTTGGATAGACAATGAATCTACTTCCGGCACTTCGTAAGGCAATGCGATTTTTGTTTCGCCACCAGACGCAATATACGGCCAATGTTCAACCGACTTGTTGTATGCAGCAGCAGCTTTGTCGTGAACCAACTTGATGGCTCTCGCAGTGGCATAAAGCTGATCGTTATCTACGTTTATCTGACTGGTTGCGTCCCAGTTGTTTACCAAGCTAAGGCCAACTTGCGCTTTGGTTACATGGTGCGGGTTTTCACGGTCTGCGTAGTGCGCATTGGCTTCGGCGCGCATCGCATATTGCTTATGTGGATCGGGATGTGAAACGTGACCTTGTAGGTCATAACCGCCTTGTTCACGATCATCAAAGTTAAGGTGTTCACTTTTGAGTTGGGTAACGCCATCTGGCACGGTAGCGCGACACAATATCAAATGATGATCTTCAACCGCTTCCTGCGGAAGCACCTTAATTTCGGACGCTTCAATGTCTGACGCTAAATCGACTTGTTTTGTCTTTACGCCAAACTTATAGAACGCTTCGAGCACCACATAAGAAGTGGCACCAGCCGGAATCTCCACATCAACATCGTGTTGTTGTCGAACGGTTAACACATAGTCGTCGCGCTCAACTAACGCCACGCCAAATTGTTCACCACTGCTCACACGCAGTTTCATTCCACCAGCAGGAGCACATTCAAAACCACGGAAAATACCAGCGCGAACGATGCCGTAAAACTTACGGTTTAGGCTGTTACTGGCCAGTGGTTCTAGGTACTGCGTATCGGTGATAAGCGGTAGCGCTTGCCAGTCCGTTAGCAGTGGCGGGATGATGATCGTTTCTTCGAAGTTTGGGCGACTCATTAGGCACCTACCTGCGCCAATTGAGCGCTATCCGTGCGAGCCGTGTTAATCACGATTTCTATCGATAGACCACGGTCAGAGTAGATCCAAACTGGTTGAGTGACAGCCACTAGAATCAGACCGCCGCTCGCATCTTTCACGCCGACGCAAGAGAACTGGTATTGTTCATCTTCTGCTAGCGTACCCGCTGGCAAGTTTGCCGTGATTACGATATTGCCGTTCACATAGGCGTAGTTCGCCTTAGAACGGTAAAACACGTTTTCAACGGTTGTCTTATCCAGTGGGATAGGCATGCAGCTAGGCTTGCCCTCAATTTCTTGGATAAGGTCAAAACCCCATTCAAGATCGCCAAATTGGAAATAAGGCTCAGTACCATTGGTAGGCAACGACGACAAGGCGCGTTCGTCGTAATAACGATTAAGCAGTTCACACTGCGATAGGACTACTTTTTGTGTAAGCACCTTTACGACCTCGTATAAGTCGTGGCGCTTTAATGGGACGGGGAGTAGGAATAGGGTTAATAGTACCGTCTATCAATGGAGATCGCATCTAAGGGGATCGCATCCATTCTAGGTGTACCATACATAGGGCTAGCAGGGCGTTCTTCCTGTGTCGTCGTTCCAGTTTGAACGAAATCCTGTTTATAGATCGGTGTTGATTCTATATCGGTCGTGGTCTGTTTTCCAACCGTAACATGGTCAGAATAGCTAGGTATTTCCACCATATCCATGACTTCAAATTCAATAGAATACAATTGGCCATCTAAAACAATTCGTAATGGGATAAGAGGATGCACCACTCGCTTAATCTTCGCTTCGAATGCTCGAATGGCTTCCTCGGTAATGCCGTCCTCACCTGCAATGTCGTTCAAAGGGATGCGAATAGCACCGCGACTAGTCAGAAAAAAGTCGCTCGGGTTTAGTCCGTTTTGCAGCTCTAACTCTGACTCGGGAACTAAGAACGTGCCGTATGGAAATTGCTCTTGGTCTACTGGCGCGTAGATTCGTTCCCACTTAACACGTAACCCTTTAAATTCACGCGCGAGCGTTGAGATAAGTGGATAAATGGTCTTTTTAAAGTGAATTTCGTCCTTACGCTGCATCACAACGTGTGGCAAGTCCTCATCGGCCACTTCGCCTAGTGGGAAGATTTTTCGCAGCTCTTTAATGTCTTCTAGCAGCGATTCTTTGTCCATTTCGTACAGTGAAGAACGCGCTTTGAGCTTTTCAATGTATGACTCTACGTGAGTTTCAATTGACTCTGCGATCGCGCTTGCTAAATCTACCCAAGCGGTTTCCTTTTGACGCGCCTTGGTTAGCTGGCCAGATAGCCATTTTCTGAAGTCTCCAAATGCCATGTTTTTCGCCTTATTGGTGTAAAAGTTTTCGCATGCGAAAACTATACGGGATGATGTTTCTTAAAGTTCTCGCATGCGAAAACTATATAGTGTGTTGTGTTTTAAAGTTCTCGCATGCGAAAACATCCGTGTCTTTCTTGCTCCGTGCGAAAACTTCTATGAGTAATCGAAGTTCAGTTGAATGGTTGACGCATTCACATCTAAATAGTGGTAAGTATCAATCGGGATGCGGTCAAGAATCCCAACGACTTCAACCTCAAACTCTTTAATACCCAAAGTCACGTTGAGCTCTTGGATGGCATCCCAAATTTGGTTTTTGGTAATGCGCTCATTGCGACTTGTCTGTTTGCCAAATTTCTCATCTAACGCATCGGCCAGTACCTTTGTCGCCCATTCTGGATTTGAACTTGGGTAAAGCTTACCTTTGACCGTCACGGTAAATGGCACGTCCTTACGCTCCACCAGCTTATAGCGCTCGTTATAGCCCTCTCGGCCAGCGAATAGAACTTGGATTTCCTGATTCAAAATCTCGTCGGTTTTATCGGCAGAGTAAGCACAAATAAAGATCGTATTGATGTTGCGAACGTCCGGCGTTCCTGTGAGTTTTTCCTGCTCCGCTTCACCCCAAATCGACAACCAAGTAACACCAGAAATATTGCGCTTAACAAAGGTCATGTAATCCGAGTCCCACGCTATCTGCTCGTCATAGATTGGCGAGTAAAGGGCGTTGTTTCGGATTGATTCAATGTCTTCCGGCTCTGCACCGCCGATAATGCTGGTGGAAGTTTTGATTGAGAGCTGGTCTTTATAGGCGCTTTGAACCCCCATATCGATAAGCTCTAAATACTGCGCATCGAGTAGGGTAGTCACACCATTAGTCAGCCATAGCTCAAACTCAATTACATCACCTGCCGCTGGCGCACGACCGTTATTGTTGTTACCAAAACGAACGCCTAGCTGGTCGGTTGGCTTGTAATACTCCATGTAGGCTTTGGATTTGCCGTCTGTATTACGAAACTTAAAGACGTGCGTCCATTCTTCTCCGTTCACACGCACGATGATGTTATGAATACGCTTAGTCAGCTCTTGAGGGAACGCCACGGCCAACCAGTTTTTTCCCTCATCGACCGTGTAGTTCATCTTGGACACTTCGAACTGTTGCACCTCTACTGCGACGCTTTCTTGCGGCATAAGATCAATGGCTTCCATTAGCGTATAGCGCAATTGATTGTCAGCCACGCATTGGCTGTATTTCGGCAAGGTAACGCGCTTTGTTCCGGTATTGGTCACTAGCGCACAGCCTTTCGATGGCGCTGCTTTTCGCCCTACATAGCCCTCAGTTTCAGCACCCGCCAAAATGGAGGTGCGTTTAGTGGCTAGCGTCAGGTAGGATTCTTGCAATGCACGGCTACTGATTGCTGCCATGCGTTCAACAATCTTGGCCACAAATAAGCAAAGGTAGTCAACGAACTGCGAACCTATATGACGCGACCACCAGCTTGAACCAGCAATCGCCTCGTTAAAGGTCTTTTTGACTTCTTCTAACTTGCTCAAAACGTAATACCTCTCTCCAACGTTTGACCGTTCACAACGATCGTCAATTTGTAGGCATCGATACCGTTCACGCTTGGCTCTACGGCAATGCCTTGAACCACCGCGTCTTTCACGTCAATTGGGAGGGTTAATAGGATTGAGTTTTCGATAGCTGCTGCTGTGGTTTCGTTTATTGGTTCATGCTTGTATGCCCCTAATCTGTTGCCCCATTTTGGAGCGCCCCAAACTTGGCCTTGAGGTGTATCGAGCCATTCAGATACGCGCGCAACGATCGCGTGTTTCTCATCGGCTACTTTTACACCATCAATATCGACCCGTAGTAAGTAATCAATTTCTTGGCTCATTTATCACTCCATATCAGCGCTTTGACGCTGTAACGAACGGTCATCAAAGTTGAGAGGAATAGAGCCACTAGCCTTAGTGGATGAGGCTGGCTTGTCTTTGCTTGAGCTACTGCTAGGCGCTGCAAAGATAGTGGTTGGTTTGGTTGCATCGCTGCCGCTAACCGCGCGCCCAATGGCATCCAGTGAATGTTTGCTAAGTTCCACGGTTTGAGGCTTGCCGCTCTCTTTGAGGTCTTTCATTGCTGCCTGTGCTTGCAGCTCGCTAACTCGCTCATTGCGTTGGATGGATGATTGAGTCGCAACCGTCTTATTCGAGGTGTTTTCGGTGTCCACTTTCACCACGGATGACGTGTCCGTTTTCTGGTTACTTAGCTCGGTATTGATGGATGATTCATGGCTGGCTGTGGTCACGCTGTTGGTTTGCGTGTTGTCTGCTGCCTTGGTTAGAGCGGCTACCGCCTCGGCCTCTTTGCGGCGTTTGATCTCCGCATCGACGGCGGCCACTTGCTCGGCTTTCTTTTCTGGCGAGTAGACTTGGCCAAGGTCGGGATGCTCGACCATACCGGACATATCCATGCCCGTTTCCTTGGCCACTTTCACACGTTTGTCCTGGCTAATGCCTTGCTCGCTGACATTTTGCGATGCCTCTTGGGAGGCCACTTGAGTTGAGTTTTTCGCATCAAGTTCGCGCATGGTTTTCTCGTCGCCGGACACTTTAGCTGTGTGGTAAGCTTCGGCGCTCTTAAGGTGTTCCTCTTTCTCTGGCTTGGCCTTTTTGTCATCCTCAATCTCGCCACCAAATAGCTTGTAAATGCCCTTGGCCATATCGCCAGAATCAAAGGTCAACGCTTCCTTAGCACCATCAAAACCGAACGCACCAAGCGCTGAACCAAGCAAACCAGCACTGCCACTGACTAGGCCACCCAAATCGAGCACGTTCGCCAATGCCATTGAGCTTTTCTGGCCAGTTGTCGCCTCTTGGCCATCTTTGAGGTTGAACGTCTCTTTCTGCTTGTCTTTGTCAGTGAACCCGCTAAACGCATCGTAGGCCATTAACGCCGGAACAAGGAAAGGGATCGCCTTGCCAGCAACAGAGCCGATTTTAGACATACCTTTAAAGGCAGCCCCCGCCATCGATACGCCCTTGCTGGCCACGTTTGAGGCTTTGCTGCCAATGCCTGACATAACCGGTTTGATTCGGCCACGTTTGCCACCCGCTTTACGGGCAGCACGCCCACCAGCACGGCCACGCCCACGGCGGCGTTCAAGCATATCGCCAGCTAGGTCTAACAGACCGCCTTGGCCATCGTTCGCCGCTGCTTTGGTTGCTGAAATCAGATCATCAAGCTTATCTAGCACATCATCAAACTGGCGTTCGCGGTCAGCGCTAGACTCGTGCAATACCTCAAGCATGTTTGCTCGGTAGGTTTGCTCTTTGGTGTTTTTGATCTCGCTAGCTGTGCTTATCCGGCTAGAATCGACCCCACCACGATTGACAGACACGTTACCCCTAGCACCATCACGGTTAGGTCGATCACTAGGCGTAATTTGCGTTGAATGGCTTGTCTCGAACGAATCTTTTGTCGCTGATAGTTGTTCATGGCTAACTGTCTCTATGGCTGTAACGGCCTGACTGTCTGCCTCGGGCGCTTTCTTGCCTCGGGTAAAGAGTCGGCCTAGTTTCGATTCTTTTAGCTTGTCTTTGGTTGAGGTGGCTTTTTCGGTCACTTCATCCAGTGCGTCTTTAGCGTCTTGCCCTAAGTGGTAAAGCTCTTTAGCGGAGTAGAAGAACGAACCACCAGCCGCAGCGCCAGCCGCATCGGTCGCATCGTTTTCATCCTGTAGGAACTCTTTCACGTTATTGATGGCCAGTTGTTTAAGGCTGGTGGCCACCTTGGCAAAAACGTTCTGGCTTTCCTTTTCCGTGTCGGTTTGCTTTTCAATCTGGCGCTCTAATGCCGTTTGCTGCGCGTTCTTGTAAGCCGATTGCTCTTGCTTACTTGCATAGCGGCCATCGGAGCGTCGAAGCTTGCCGTTAGCGTCTTCCCAATAGCCCTCAAACTCTGCCAGTGCGTCAGAGACGGCCTTTTCTAGCTTCTCTGGCACATCATCAAGTATTGAGGTATCCAAACGCTCAGAATTGGATTCTGGCGCTTCTACATTCACGACAACAGGCGCTTGTTTAACTGGTTCGCGCGCGTCCTCGTTTTTCAGTGTGTCAGCAATAGGCGTAACGGTACTTACAGAGCTGCTTTGCTCGACCGCTTTAGCGTCCGGCTTGGCTTGTGTCTCTGTTGGCTGGCTAGGCGCAAAGGACAGCTCAATTTCACCTGTTCGCTTGGTCTTGGTTCCACTTAGTTTAGGTGCATCACTTGATTGTTGTTTTAATTCTTTTTGTGGATTAGTGCTCGGAATGGTAGAGACGTTAAGAGAGGCATTGGAAATACCCTTAGTTACCGCCTTTTCGATGCCCTTAGTATCCACTGCAAGGACGGCCTTTTGTTGGCTCGTTGGTAGAGTCTTGCCATCGAGTTTGCGACTAATCTCAGATAGCACGGTCAGCTCTTTGTCACTGGCTCGCTTCACTGCATCAACAACCAGTGAAAGATCAACCTCTTGTTGGTTTCTGTCCATTTTTCACCTTGTCTTGGAGCGCTCTATCTAGGCTTATGGCCATCGTTTGAGGTGTTTTGAATACCGCGTCGATAGGCTGGCCACCGTAGATCGTTAAGTTCTCAATCAGTACGTTCCAACCAACGTAATCAAAACGTTGTAATGAAGTCGTTATTCCGAAAGGGTAAGAGCAACGTTCGAGTTGCTTCACCTCCTTGCTCGATAACTTTCTGGCACTGCGGAATGGTGGCGACTAGGTAGTAACGCCCCTCGTCGTACTTAGTAAGCAATCCGTGACGCGCATTGCGTAGGCACTTTTCAACCTTGGCAAAGGCCACACGAAATTCCGTGTTGAGGTACATCGATTTCAATAGGTCGATTTTCCACACTAGGGCATCGTCTTGGTCTTTGGGTTGATCTTCGAACGTTAGGCAGTAGGCCAGCTCAGTGAGCGCCATGCGGTTAGCTTGTTGCTTCCATTCAGCGCTGTCCGGTTCGTACTGGTCGCGCTCATTGCGAATGTTCTCAAGTTGCTCCGCTTCGTAACCGGTTAGTGGTTTCACGTTCGCTAGGTATGACTTGCCTTTCACGTTTAAGGTGATCTCTTGTTTTGGCAATCCATTGAGCGCTTTGGCCGATTCCATTAGCTCGCCCATATTGAGATCGAGATAGTGAGTTTTTTTGCAGTGCTCGCACTCATAGCTAAAGGGAATAGTGCCTAGCTCGCTGGTGGACATAAAAATCCACCACAATGCTGCGCGGCGATCTTCACCAGTCCATAGGCCGCTATCACTCATAGGGCGCTTACTGGTGTCTTGCATGTGGTTCAGATAGCGAGTTGTGTTGGCTTCCTCTTGGTACTCGTTGAGGTCGCAGAACAATAGAGCGTCTTCCACGGTTGGGACTCGAAACTCAATCACTTCTGAAATGTTACTTGGTAGTGGAAATGATGGAATGTGCATTACAGTACCTTGTTACCTACAGACATAAATTTTTGGAGAATGAGCGGGAATGACTGAATCTGGTTGCCGTTTTCGCGTGAAAACATCACGTTGCCAATCTTGGTAGGAAAGACTTGATAGCTCTTATAGAGTGACTTTTTGCCGTCCTCATTGAGCGTGAATATGTTGATTTTGAACACGTACTCTTTGGGGATGTTGAGTGTGCCGTCTTGGTTTCTGACTTTCTTTATTCGGCTTTCAAACCATTTAGAAACAGTCAGGTTTTGGTCATCACGAACCGTTAGCGTGATCTCGCCAACACTGCTGTATGTAGGCAGCGCAATAGAGCCTGAACCGACTTGGAATGAATCTGCATCGATAGAGCCAGCACCAAAATCAATATCCTTTACGTAAATATCAAAGTCCGTTGGCGCGTCCGGCGAGTCGATTTCTACCGCCCATTGCCAGCCTTGCAGCCACGGCTTATTCATAAAGTTATTGGTCGCGCGTTTGGCGAGCTGCATGTATGGATTCATGGCCACCTCGCTTAGAGCAACGATACTGGTGGAACAATGGCACGGTTCGCGCGCATTGAGTTTTCAATCTCGGCTTTACGTGCGGCTAGATCAGGTTCGGCAGCAATATCGGTCACATCCAACTTGCCAGCGATGGCAATACGGCGTTGACGCTCTGCGTTCGGGATAGTGATCAGCAATTCCAGATAGTCGCCAAGCAAGCTAATGCACGGCGTTGGAAGCTGGAACGAATCAAACGGCTCATTGAGTACGTTTTGCATGTACATCAATGTCAGTGGGAATGTTTCTGCGCCCGTTAATTTCAGTTCAAGAACGTTGCCCCAAACCTCGCTACGCACATAACGACCACGGTCATCTTTGACCACCAGCCTTGCAGCAAAGTCGGACGGTAATTCAAACTGATTGCTATCGGCTAAGTCGCTTTGTTGGATGCGGATTTTAGTGGTAAATCCGGCAATCTCTTGGTACTTGGCCAGCGCTTTACGCAGTAGGCTTAACAGCGCCTTTTCGTCGTCGTGGAGCAAGATAGGGAATCTCGCTTTCACGTCTTCGAGTAGTTCAATCGGTGTCATGGCCGCTCCGGTAGTGGCGGCGCATTTTGAGATAGGGGACAGGCTTGGTGAATCTTAACTCAAACGAATAGGGCACGCGATTTAAACTTTGTTATTGTCGATGGACAACAAAGACTGAAACTCAATTTTGGACAAAAATCAGTTAGAGCCGATAATCTAAAAAACTCTCTATTCATTACTTAATGTATTCTGACTGAACCGATACTCCCACTAAAGTGGAAGTCAATGATAAATAAATATGCAAAAGGCGAGGTTTCACCTCTTGCCTATATTAAAATTATGCTGCATACCATCCATCAGCCAGCACTTCAGCTTGATCGAGAACTAGCTTAATCGCCTCCTCTGCCGCATCAGGCGGGTATTTCCAGCGACGCAGTAAACGACGTACAAGGTTGCGCATACGAGCACGGACACTCTCACGTTTTTGCCAGTCTACCGTAGCGGATTTACGCAGTTGGTGAGTGAGTTCAATGGCGAGTTGACGAAGGTTGTCATCGCCTAACGTTCGCACGGAAGCCTCGTTGGTGACCAATGCACGGTAAAACGCAATTTCATCAGTGGAAAGCCCCAGCTTTTCCATCATCTCAGCGTCAGCTTGCATCTCTTTGGCCCACTGGATCAGCTCTTCAATTACCTGTGCGGTTTCAATGTTGCGATTATGATATTTCTGCAAAGTCGACATAATACGGTCGGAATATTTCTTTTCCTGCACAACATCGTTTTTCATTCTTGCTTTCACTTCGTCGCGCAACAGCTTTTCTAGCAGTTCTACGGCTAAATTCTTCTCTTTCATATTGGCGACATCTTCCAAAAACTCAGGAGAGAGCAAGCCAATATTCGGTTTATCTAAACCAACCGTTTTAAAGATATCATCCACTCCATCGGCAACCACCGCGTTATTCAAGATCTGGCGCAAAGCAGAATTACGCAATTCATCACTGCGCTTTTTATCAACTGTTGAGTGTTTTAAGAAGGCGGTCTTGATCGCTCCGTAAAAGGCGGTTTCACTTTTATAACCATCAACCTCATCCAAGGTATTACACAATGAGAAGGCTTTCATCAACGCAGCCATGACATCAAGGAAACGGCGTTTGCCATCACGAACTTCTTCGCCTTTGCTGTTGCGGTGTGAGAGACCTGAGATATGGTTCACGGCTCCCGGAAGCAGTTGCAGCGGTTTGGTTTCAAAATCCGGACGATAGTTGAAGATGTCACCATCAACAGGCGTGGCAAACATACCGCGAATTACGTCGATTTTTTCCATAAAGACTGCGAAAGCTTCAGCGGTATCAACGGTTGGCTTTCCCTTACCTTGGCTATTGGTATAGGTCTTCAGTGCGTTTTTAAGTTCATTGGCAATACCAATATAGTCAACAACTAAACCTCCGGGCTTATCCTTAAACACGCGGTTCACTCGCGCTATCGCCTGCATCAGATTATGACCTTTCATTGGCTTGTCGATATACATGGTATGACAACAAGGCGCATCAAAACCTGTTAACCACATATCTCGCACAATAACCAATTGCAATTCGTCATCGGTATCTTTGTAACGTTTCTCGAACAGCTTTTTGGTCTTCTTATCATGGATATGAGGCTGCATTTTGGCCTTGTCAGCAGCGCTGCCTGTCATAACAATTTTGATCGCGCCTTTGTTTGGATCATCGCTGTGCCATTCGGGTTTGATGGCCACGATGGCATCGTATAAATCCACACAAATCTCTCGACTCATGGCAACAATCATCGCCTTACCCGGAAAAGTTTCACAGCGAATGGTAAAGTGCTCAACCAGATCTTGGGCAACTTGTTTGATTCGCGGCTCTGCACCAACGAGTTTCTCAAGTGCTGACCACTGTGATTTTATTTTCTCGCGACTTTCCGTTTCTTCGTCTTCGCCAATTTCCTCTTCGACCTGATCGTTAAGCGCTTCGATTTCATCTTGATTTATATCGAGCTTGGCTAAGCGGGATTCGTAGTAAATCGGCACTGTCGCGCCGTCATCGACCGCGTCTTGAATATCGTAGATAGAAACATAATCACCAAAGACACCGCGAGTATCTTTATCATCCATTGATATCGGTGTACCTGTAAAACCAATAAAAGCGGCATTTGGCAGCGCGTCTCGCATGTATTTGGAGTAACCATAAACATAACGCTGATCAACCACGTTGCCATCTTCGTCTTTAACATCTACTAGGCGAGCTTTGTTGCCATACTGGCTACGGTGTGCCTCATCGGAAACCACCACGATATTCGAGCGTTCAGAAAGGATAGGATGTGCCATTTCTTCGTCGAGTAAAGCAAACTTCTGTACAGTAGTGAAGATGATGCCACCGGATTGACGATTGAGCAGTAAATCGCGCAATGAGTCACGGTCTTCTGCCTGCAGAGGGATCTGTTTTAGCGTTTCTTGCGCCATCGTAAAGGTGTTAAATAGCTGGCCATCTAGGTCATTACGGTCGGTAACCACTACTAAGGTTGGGTTATTCATTTCTGGTTGTTGCAGCAATTTACTTGCGTAACAGACCATCGAAATGCTTTTCCCGCTGCCTTGGGTATGCCAAACCACGCCCGCTTTTTTACTTCCGGGCACCACGGTATTGGCGTAATTTGCCCGTGGCTCAGTAATTTGGTCAGGCGTTGTGGCAGCCGTGACGGTTGCCTTAACAGCAGCTCGGACGGCATGGAATTGGTGATAACCTGCGATTTTTTTGATGATCTTGTCGCTATCATTTTCGAACAATACGAAGTAGCGAATGTAATCGAGCAGCAATTCTGGCTTAAAGAAGCCACGCACCATGGTTTCTAATTGGAATTCGAGTAATGGCTTGTCGTCTTCGTCCTCGATGGTTTTCCATGGCAAAAAGCGCTCTTTATTAGCCGTTAACGAGCCGACTCGCGCCGTCCATCCATCTGAAATGACCAGCGCTTCATTGAACACAAAGAGGTCAGCGATTTCTTCTTTATAAGTTTGGATTTGATTGTAAGCATTCCAAATATCGGCGTGATCATCGGCTGGATTTTTCAGCTCAATGACCGCCATTGGCAAGCCATTGATAAAGACAATCACATCGGGCCTACGATTGACTTTGCTGCCTGTGATGGTGAACTGATTAACCACTAAGAACTCGTTATTCTCGCGGTTCTCAAAATCAATTAATCGAACATGAGTATGCTTGGTCACCCATTGTTCTTGCTCCATTACCGAGTATTCAACAGGCACACCTTCGATTAAATATTGGTGAAAGAGTTTGTTGTTTTTAATCAGTACAGGCGTTTGCGGTGTGGCAACGATTTTCGCTACTTCGATTAAGGTGTCACTGGGCACATTTGGGTTTAAGGTTTCCAAGGCAGAGACTAAACGCGCCTGTAGCGTGACTTGCTGATAGTTTTCACGTTCAGGCATATCACCATCTGGTGCGATGTCATAGCCATTTTGGTATTGGTAACCTAGCTCTTTAAACCAATCGAGGCATTGTTGTTCTAGTTGGTCTTCAGTAATCATTAAGCCTTTATCCTTATTATTTATTCCATGCGCTCTTAATCAACCGTCCGGTTTGGTTATAAATGCCAACCTGCTCAATGTAATGGTGGAAATCCCTATTTTCAGAGACGATTCGGTTTGCAGATTGCCAATCCACGTTGACTCTCTCTTGAGCTGGAATGAGTATTTGGCTATCAAACAAAGATTCAGTATCCAGAATCAGCACGCCAATCCCGTGCAAGCTCGACAACATTTGCAGCTCACCTTCAACGTCGCTATTTAAGCCTGTGGCAACAAGGTAGCCGAAATTGGCCCAACTCGAATTCGATACGGCTTGGAAAAAGTATTTTCGTACGTTGCCTTTAGTAAGATGTTTCTTCACTTCAAAAGACCAAAGTCGAACCGAGCTATGATTCCCACTGCGCACACAGCTTCTCACAATTTCATCCCAACCTTGGTCGAGCGGCTCTAGCGCCACCACATCCGGATGTAACCAGTGATTGCCACCGTTGCCATGAGAGTTTTTAGATTTACGCTCGTCAATACGCTGACAGTAAAGGCCCAGATCCTTGCTAAGGTACTCAATCAACATTGGGTAGAGATCGTGTTCGCTTAAGCTTTGCGGCACGAGAGGCGTATCAATGTCTGATTCATCTGCATCGCTAAGATCATCTTCCTGATGAGCAGGTGTAGGCTTCTGCTCCCAGTAATAAACCCGAGGTCTTGGTTTGTCACGAGTGGCGATATTAGGACAAACGATTTTCGCTCTTTCAGTACGTTCCCCACCAATTTCTGCCGCGAGCTGGGCGATAAGCTTGTCTTCGGTGTTGTATCGAGGGTTTGCTTGCTTCTCAGCGATTTCTTCTGGATATCGAAGCACAAATTCTTTTGCTAAATCCCGAGCAGTAAACTTTTTCTCGGGATTCGCTTTGAGCGTTTCGATAATCATTTCTACTCGGGTTGTCATCAGTTTACCTCGGCCATTTCTTCGGTTTCTCCTAACTCGATTTCGCCGGAAAGCAATTTAGGAAGCAACGTGTCACGTAGCTTTGCTAGCTCAATATTGGACTTATGATTCTCTTCAATCATCGCCTTCATTGGCTTAACTAGCTCACTAAATTTCTGAGCTAAAGCTTTTGATGGGACAACAAACTGAGGCATTTCCATACCAGCAACGGGAAGCATATTTACCGTAGTTCCGTTAGTAAAACCTTGTACCTGCCTAACAAAACGCCCCTTACCGAATAAACGCTCTATGAACTCTGGCGTCACATTTGAATTCTTTTTAGGTCTTACTCGGTAAGTGTGATGGCTAAAGAAGCCATGAGCCAAATGTTTAGGAACCATTGCGCCATAACCGATTAGAAGGTGGTTATGGCCCTGCTCGGTATTTGCCACAAGAACATCGCCTTCTTTAATTGCAAACTTTTCTTTGAACTCCTCGCTGTAGAACTTAAGTCCTGCATACTTGTAGCCACCGCCTTCCAAAACAGAGTTAAGGTTGTGCATAGGGACACCTTTATCAAGAGAACCTACCAAACCTTTTCCTTTGTAGCTGAAGCCACGTAGAACATCGAGCTGACTCTTTGCTTCCTCAACTGACCAGCCTTCAGGAATCAAACCCAACTCAGACTCAACGAGCTTTTCGGGGAATAGCGAGGCAGTCGCTGCATCCATTCCCTCCGGTTGTTCGCCGTTCATCTTGGCTTTAACCGGATCGAAATCAACAAACCATGACTTAAAGATGGCTTGCGCCATTTCTTCTAGAGTTTGGTTTACAGCACTATTGGCAGCTATCTTTTCATCCAGTAAAGCCATTTGGTTGCCCAATGACTCTCGACTTTCCGGAAGTTCTGGAATTCGAATAGGCAACGCATGTGCATTGTCTCGATTCAATCCGGGTACGGCGCTATCGGAGTTCATTTTTTCTAACCCTAGAGACTTCAATAGGTAATAAGTAAACCTCAGTTCACCCAATGTACCCTTGGTCACGTAAAATGCCGTATCTATAGGCCAGAAAGGTTGTGTTGATAAGTGTACTGCGCCAACACTTCCTTTTCTCCCGATGATGATGCCGGGGCCATTTATATAAAAGTCATTGTGGAAATCAACACAGCCATTGGATCCATAGACAGGGTGTTCTCCAGCTTGTCTTTTTGTTTTTGGTAATCCCTTTCCATATATAAAAGGACAGAATTCACCGACTGTAGTATCAATCCAGCTCATAACCTAACCCCGCCAAATTCTTTTTAATTTCCGCTTCTAACTTGGCTGATCCCACGGCAGCACTTAGTTTATTCTTCATCGTTATTACTCTTCTGCTGCTGGGTTAATGCTTGTTGTGCTTGTTGACGTTCTCGTTGCAATTCACGCTTTAGTTCTTCTTCGCTGGGTAGATAAGGCAGATATTTAGCAGCAAATAGTTGTTTTTGTTCAGTGAGCACCGAATACTTCACCACGGCTTCACTTTTCTCACTGCATAACACCAAACCGATAGTCGGGTTATCATCAGCGCCTTTGTATTGGTCATCATATAGACGCACGTAGGTATCCATCTGCCCAACGTCCTGATGTTTGAGCTTGCCGATTTTCAGATCGACCAGTAAAAAGCACTTAAGCTTAAAGTTGTAAAACACCAAATCGATATAGAAATCTTCATCATCAAAACGGATCCGTTGCTGACGTTCAACAAAAGCAAAGCCTTTGCCTAACTCCAATAAAAACTGCTGCAAGTTGGAAATAATGGCTTGTTCTAAATCGGATTCCTGATAGGTTTTGTCTTGTAGATTGAGGAAATCGAGAATATAGGGGTCGCGCAGATACTCTTTCGCAGTGGTCGCCAAAGGTTGTATCTTTTGCTCAGCTTCCTGTTCCACCAGTGATTTATCTTTGCTGGCTAACAGACGTTCGTAATATAGAGTTCCGATTTGACGTTCCAGAGCACGAACACTCCAGTTTTGTGATACAGCCTCTTGTTGATACCACTCTCGCGCCGTTGGGCTTTCAATCCGAGAAAGCACATTATAGTGCGACCAACTTAATTCGAGAGACACTGTCTCTCGTTTTTCAAATGCCAGATAAAAACGGCGCATATTACGCAAGTTTGTTACATCAAATCCCTTGCCGTAATCGCTAGCTAGCAGATCAGAGAGTTGCTTAAGCTGCGCTTTGCCGTATTCAGCGCGAGTTTGCCCTTGTTGCTCATCTTCCACAATCAGACGCCCAATTTGCCAATAGGCGTGCACCATAGCCGCATTAACCGTCTGTTTTACCTGACTTCTAGCCTGTTCAATAACCTGCTTGATATCAGAGAGTAAGTTGTGTTCTGTTGGCTCAAAGCTCATAGCCTAACCCCATCAAGTTCTTCTTGATTTCCGTTTCTAACTTGGCTGATTCAGCAAATTGTTCACTCAGTTTCTCAGTTAACGTTGTCATCTTCTCGGCAAAAGGAATACCGTCATCTTCTTCATCTGCCGCGCCAACATAACGTCCCGGAGTGAGCACAAAATCGTGTTTCTTTATCTCTGCCAAAGTTGCTGATTTACAGAAGCCTGCTTGGTCTTCATACGCGACGCCGTTAACTTCTTCGCCTGTTTTCCAAGCATGGTAAAGATCGGCAACTTTCTGGATATCATCACGAGTGAAGTCACGAAGTACACGGTCTTTCATATAACCAAGATTACGCGCATCAATAAATAGCACTTCGCCTTTACGATCTCGTAATTTACGACCTGCTTTATCGGTACGTGCTTTCTTATTCTTGGTTAAGAACCAGATACAGGCTGGAATTTGCGTATTGGTAAACAATTGCCCCGGCAGTGCCACCATACATTCAACCAAATCGTTCTCAATCAATGAAGCACGAATTTCACCTTCGTTATTGGTGCTTGAACTCATCGAACCGTTTGCCAATAGAAGCGCTTGTGATCCTTCAGGCGCAAGGTGGTACAACATATGCTGCATCCACGCAAAGTTAGCATTACCTGAAGGTGGTGTGCCATATACCCAGCGCGGATCGTTATCATCAACACCTGTATTCCACTCTTTCATGTTGAAAGGCGGGTTAGCCATGATGAAATCGGCACGTAAATCAGGGTGTTGGTCATTGGTGTAGGTACTGGCAGGCTCACCAAATTGACATTCTAGTCCCCGAATAGCCATATTCATCCCAGCAAGCTGCCAAGTGGTGTAGTTGTATTCCTGACCGTAAATCGAAATTCTTTGCTTTTGCGTAAGCGGGTCAATCTCTTTTTGGTTAGCGCGACGTTCAATAAATTTCTCTGATTGCACAAAGAAACCGCCAGAACCCATTGCAGGGTCATACACACGACCTTCAAACGGTTCAATCATCTCAACAATCAGCGAAACGATTGATGCAGGCGTGTAGAACTGACCGCCTTTCTTACCTTCAGCAAGCGCAAACTGGCCTAAGAAGTATTCGTAAATATGACCAAGAATATCTTTGCTGTTAAGTGACTTATGATTGAATGGAATAGTCGCGATGAGGTTGATCAGCTCATTCAGTTTTGCCTGATCAATTTTTAACGATGCGTAGTGCTTGTTGAGTACACCTTTTAGCTTCTGGTTGTCGCGCTCAATCCCCTCCAATGCATTATCAATCAGGTGACCAACAGACGTAATTTTCTTCGTCTTACCATCAATAACCAAATCGGCACCGCCAATGACCATCGGGCCATTGTCTTGCAGGAACTTCCAACGAGATTCAGTAGGCAACCAAAACACGTTTTTCTCTTTGTAGTAATCACGCTGTTCCAGCTCAATCGCGATTTCTTGTTCAAGTTCTTCTGCCGTGTAACCTTCAGGATCGAGGAAATACTCGTGGTCAGGGTTAGCAAAGTCCTGTTTTAGTTCTTCTTGGCGCAGCGTGAAGGCGTCAGACACGTATTTAACGAATATTAAGCCAAGCACCGCATGTTTATATTGAGAGGCATCGAGTGATGCACGGAGTTTGTCTGCGGCTGTCCAGAGCTTGCTTTCCAGCTCTTTCAGGAATAGTTGTTCTTGTTCGTTCATTACGGGTTTCTTGAGTTCGAAAAATTGGCCTTATGATACCAGTAACTACGCAAATTTCCTTGAGTTCTGCCTTACTTAACAGTGATTTTTATGAAGTTAGGAGCACATTATGGTTGCTTGGAATAAAGGAAAAAGAGTTGGGCAGAAGAAAGCGTTCAAATTGGAAGACATTTGGCGCATCCGTATTCGGTTGGAGCTTGAGGAACGGTTATTTGAATTGGCGCTGTTTAACCTTGCCATCGATAGCAAGCTCAGAGCATGTGACTTACGTAACCTAAAGGTACAAGACGTCAGCCGTAGTGGCTGCGTGATGTCACGAGCGATTGTGAAGCAACAGAAAACCCATCAAGAAGTGCACTTCGAGATCACGCCTAAGACCCAACAAACCTTATCTCAATGGATTATCCTGAATGGTCTGACACCAACCGACTACGTATTCCCAAGTCCACGCCGTGAAGGACAACCAATCTCTTACCATTACTACACGACTATGGTTAACCGATGGGTGGCTGATATCGGTTTAGATAAAACTCAATACGGCACACATTCGCTACGCCGTACCAAGGCATCTTTGATCTACGCCAAAACCAAGAACTTACGCGCTATTCAGTTACTTCTTGGTCATGCTAAGTTAGAAAGTACGATTGAATACCTTGGTGTTGAGATTGAGGATGCCCTGAGGATTTCGGAGAGTTGTGAGACGTGAGGAACCATCATGCAATGCCCTGAATGTGAAGACCACTTTGATTGGGATTGGGTTGAAGACGAGTGCATTGAGCCAAACGAAGAGTTTGATTGCCCAAGTTGTGAGGTGACACTATGTTACACCATTGATGAAGGCACTTATTATGGCGCTCAGCACAAGACCGTTGAGGTTGTTGATAATTGATACAAACAACTAGACTCCAACCCCAACTAAATAGTCCATTGGAAAGAGAATTTAAATGCAAGAACATCAGCAACAAATCTACGCCCTCAGAAAGCGCATAGTTGCAATCGAAGGGTTTGACCAAGCAGATTGGATCACTATTGGAGATGCAACTGATTGCCAACACATAATCGAGAGCCATCCTCGCTTGCTACGAGCACTGAATTTTGGCGACCCTGACTACCCTTCTGCTGTAGGAGACGTTCTGAAAAGTATGTTTACCTACCATAGAAACTCTCTTGATGATGTAACGAATTTCTTGGACAGAAATTACCCGTTAACAAACAATGTGTCAGTTTCTACTGCTCCAACAGAGTCAACAAAGTCCATTGTTTTTACTCCAAACATTTTTCAAATACCGGGCAATGAAGTTGAGAGTGACCTCGTGTCAATAATGATGCCATTTGCAGGTTTTGACGATGTTCACCAAGGTATTGTTAGAGCATGTAAACAGGCGGGTTACCGCTGCCAAAGAGCTGATGACATTTGGGAGCATTCGACGATACTTCAAGACATCTTTTCTTTGATCTATCGCTCTAAGATTGTCATTGCCGACTTCTCTGGACGTAATCCCAATGTGATGTACGAGGTTGGAATCGCACACACTTTAGGCAAAATAGTAATACCTATCAGTCAAACGCTAGAGCATATCCCATCAGATCTTCAAGGACACAGAATTCAAACCTATTTAAAAAATGGGGAAGGAATCGATAAATTAGAAACTGCTTTGGCAGCTAAGTTGAAGAGTATCTAAGCCAAATATTCTGAAAAGCGCCGAGTACATCTAAGGCGCTTTTGTCCCAGAGCAAGACTGAATGCTAGTGCTCACAAGTGTGTTCACAAGATATAGTTATTTTACTGAACATTATTTGTTCTCCTTAATGCTTGTAAAAATATACAAATGGTTTACTTACCAATTTTCTTTTCTATCGCGTCAAGAAGGTAATCAAACTGTTCAATAGCGACATTTTTCATAGGAACATCTTTTTGATCAACGCAAAAATCGACCGTCATTTCAAATGCATTTCCAATAACAAATGATTTCATTTTTTCGTTTTTAAGAACAAATTGTAGAGCATTGTTGCGTTTGGATAATGGCTCGTGAGCCACAATACGCCCTGCATAATCTGCAATCACGTCTCTGAAAAGATTGAACTGTTCGGCTGTAGACTTCGACTTCTTGTAGTCTTCATGAGTCGAAACACCAGATAGCGCAGCAAAATCTCTACAGTTAATGTCGGTAGCTTTGGCTGAAGACAAGTTTGGTACGCTTCCTAAAAAGACAAGTAGGCTTAGACTGTACATTAATTTTATCATTTATTTCCTTTCGGCTTAAAACCATCTAGGTAGAGCGCCCCATTAATTAGTATAGATGGAATGAAAAATGCCTAGTGTTGGGAATTACTCTTAAGTGCTTGTAACCTTAAATATATAGCTCAAATCGGGACTGTGTATGTACATTGACACTCTAACCCGCCTAAACTAGAAGCTGATGCTTTAGAAAGTTTGGAGTCTAGGGTTTTCGCTGAGGCTTTAGTAGGTTATAACCGCTCTATTAAAAATCAATGCGCTTTTACCTATCGAGCTTAGAAAGCTTGGACTCCAACATTAGAATATACAATAAGTTATGAACAACTGGCGTACTTGGAAAATAAAATACAAAAAACAAATTGATCATGTTGTAGGGTATGAGGAGGCATTTGTTGACAAGATTCTATCTCAAATACCAGAGATTAGCCCCGCAGATGTAGTACCTCAATTTCATTTTATCGATGACAACGGTGGTAACCGTTATATCGATTTCATGATTGTGAATGAAAGTAAAGGTTACTTCCTGCCAATTGAGCTAGATGGGACATATAAAGATATTAATCATCAACGCTGGAAAGATTTTCTTGTTCGTCAAAATTCACTGATAACTAAATTTGGCATGGTGCTTCGTTTTAGCAACAAACAAATGATCTGGGAGTCTTCTGAAGTTGTGGCTAAGATTAGACAAACCCTTCACCTTCAATCGACCAATAAGATCACTGAAGAAAGTAAGGTTCGAGAACGAGAACGTTTGATGGAATGGTACGAGAAGAAAATCAATGAACTGGAGCGTTCAAGCCATAATCATAAATCGATTGAAGATGAAATTAACCAACTCAGAACATTGGTTGAAGAAATAAGAGCGCCACAACAACAAGCCCCCACAAAAGAGTTGGTGACCAACCAAAAGGTTTCCGGGTCTAAATCTAGTTTTTGGTTAGGTATAAGTGTTGCGTTATCTACCGTATTAGTTGGAGTTATCTTTCTGTGGACAAAATCTGAAGTGCCAGATTTCAATGAATTGAAGCAGCCCATAGATGACCGTGGAGCTGCTATAAGCATTATGAATGCTTCCGGTAAGTCAATGATAGAAATTGACAACTTAACAAGCTCTAATGGTAATGATGTCAAAACCGATGATAAAAAAAGTATCCATGAATGGGTAGAAGTTAACGTTGATGAAGCGGTACCAACTCGGGCGGGGGAGTTACACAAGCAAGGGGCTATTGCAACCAGCCAAGCAAAAAGCTTGGTTGGGACATATCAGGTCGTGTGCGGAGTTGCCAAAGAGGTTAAAGCCTTTTCTAAAGGGACTTACCTTAATTTTGAATACCCATCCCCGAACACAACGTTTAGGGCTGTTGTTTGGGACTCAGATGCAGACAATGTGTTAAGATACGGTGAGCAGTTCCAACACTTTTTAAATCAAAGACTCTGTATCTCAGGTGATATCACTTCATTTAATGGCCAGCCTCAGATAATCGTAAAATACAATAATCAAATTGAGATATTCTAAAATGAAAAACTTAGCATTAGTCGGAACCTTATGTCTTTCTTTAATGGCACTACCAACTCAAGTCAGGGCCAATGAACAAAGGATTGAATCATACCGTGCCGCTTTTCATGTTGGTGAGACAGTAATGGCTTGTGGAGTCGTGGCCCAAGTGCACAAGGGTAGAAAGGCGACTTACCTAAATCTAGATAAGCCATACCCGAACCAATCGTTAGCAATTTTAATTTGGGATGATAACCTGAAAGGCTTTGAGAACCGCTTTGGTCAACTGACTAGATTTAATGAGCAAAAAGTCTGTGTGCGAGGAAAAATCACGGAATACAAAAATAGCTTGCAGATGCAGGTTTCTAATCCTCAATTTCTTCGTTTAATGAAGTAAAATGTAAAAATACACACTCCAGTCAGAATGCCGTTTCAAACTGGCAGCGAATGTTGCCAGTCTCTTTCTACTTGTCGACTAAGTAGATCACAATTCGAGTTTAAAACTAAGGCGCTTTTATCCCAAGAATAGTCGGCGCTCCTTGTTATATTCCTCAAAGAGCACTAACTCAGCAACTGTCTTTATCAGTAACAAGTAGTGTTACCATAATCGTCCGTATATGACGAGGTACCATCACTGTAAGTAATGTTTCCATAATCGTCGCTATATGCTGACAATCCATTTGAGCATGATGTATTACCGTAATCATCACTGTAACAGGAAGTCGCATTGACCTGCATAGACGCTGCTTTCCAACTCTCGTACCTTTTGGTCACAGCGTATTAACCACTTCCGCTGTTTCATCGTATAACGCATCTTACATGGATTCACTTTCATTCATCATGCTGACACCCTAGCACTTACCCAAATCGTGGTTTTCAGGAGGAACATCTTCTCGCGATTCTTTTCCCGTTCAGTGGTTCACTGAACTTCGTTACATTGTCAGGCTCACTGCTTTATTCAGAGCCTTAGGGTCATCTGGTGATAAAGATGGTTCACTCATATAGCGGTGAACAGCGCTTCATACGACTTCAGGTCGCACGGACAAAAACGATTTAGGTGTTGTTCTAAGCCGCTCCGATCAGATTAGAAAAACTTTCATTAATCATTACAAAAGATCTCACCTGACTCACTAACTGTAGCTCTAGACCAATCAACACACTCTGGGCTGCTTGAATAATATGCGCTAGTTGTTGTAGGAGCCTCAATTTGCTGGATAGGCCTATTTGATACCGTATACCCCTTCGCTCTCATACACATAGTAAAGAGATTTAGATCGGGAGAACTACCCGATGAAGAGTACCCGCTTCCGCTAAAGCTATTTACAGATGCACTAGAATAGCTAGAGTAAGTCATTGATTCTTGAGTGCAAATATAGGCGTCACGATCTACTTCTTGTTGAGAGACTCCCATCTTGGCGTAATAGACGTTTGTTGAACATCCTGAAATTGTTACTAGCAAAATAGTTAAGATTATTTTTTTACTTAAGAACATATTTGACTCTTACAACGATTTAATAAATAACTGCCAAATTCTAAAGTAACATACTTACTATAAAAAAGATTAATCACAGTTCAGTTTTTTAAAGATCAATCAATTGAGAACCAATGAGTTAATTAAAATAAGTTGAGATTGGATTGCATAATGACGCATCATTTTAGAAAGGCTGACTTCTAGACTCCATCGGATAACTTTGGATAGATCAAACTCGCATTGATTAGATGTAAACAACTTTCAGCACGGAATCACAATGGGGCACAAACGTTTTAGGTCAATTATACTAAGGCGCTTCTGTCCCAAGGTTATTCGCATCAAAAAATGATGCGAATAAATGAAGTGATCAAATCACACTCTAGCTTGGTTATCGTTTGTATGCTTAGCTAACAATTCTGTTGATAGCGTTTCAGAACATCTAGCCCCTCGTCTATTAGACTTGAGTGGTTAAGGCAAATAAAGCGAGTTATTGACCTCAGAGCCTGACTCGTTTTTGTCCCTGAACAGAACTACACACCCATTAATAGAAAAGAGGAAACGTCTTCATCCCCTCTAAGCTTATCCATAGTACGTATCGTCCATACCGTAACCGCCAAGTTTTGATAGAGCTTCGCTTTCTTCTTCTGTAAGTGGGGTATTTAACATTCTGAAATACTCACCCATTTTCATTTGAAATGCTGCACTTTCGATAACCTCTCTAGGCACAGCAGGAAGCTTTGAAGAAAAAATGTCAATAATCGCAGTTTGAAGCTGGTCATCATCACAGAACAAATATAACTCTTCAGAAGTATCTGAGTCTCGACAAGACTTTGCGAAAAAGGTGAGGTCACTATGGCCTTTATGGCCTAACGCCTGAGAAAGCCAATCATTTCTCTTGAAAGCTGAAATTGGAGAAGTTTCTGATTCATCAGAAATCAGATCTGCAAATTGTTTGGCTGATTCTTTAAACTGCTTAAGCTGTGAAAGGTAAACTGGATATTTGGGTTTGTTAGACATGTATCAATCCTCGTTTATTGGGCTAAAGACATGCAATGTGACTCTCACACACTATTCCCAATGAGCATTGATTCATTAGTTAAGTAGAAAGCGCCTTGACCACGAGTCAGGTCTAGGTGGCGTCAAACCTAACCTTTAAAATATCAGGTGGATAATAAGCTTGTCAATGGCCTTAAAGTATCCTCCTCATCTTGCTCTTGTCCCCTTGTAATTGACCAGTCATATTAGATGCCCGTACTATGAGTTCATAATCGACATTACGTATTGGTAGCCATAAGTGGAACCATCAAAGCAACTAACTTGGGTCAAAGGCTTAAAGACAGCGTACCAGTGCCTTGGTGCTACTCAACGAGACCAATACTCTTGGGTAGCTAAAACCGATCAAATCTATGTATTCTCGGCGGAAACAGACCACATAGATCCTGAAAACAACAAATACAGCCACAAGATAGGTACGTTTTTCAAAAGAGTTCCAGCAATGACCACAGGGCTTGGTCATAAACCTCTAAGTATTAGCCATTCAAAAGAACTATTTGAAGCTGTCACAGATGCATTTTCTCGATCTATCGAATGCTATGTGATACTGGTAAAAGGCACTAAATTTGGAACTTCCAAAGGAGGTGTTAAAGCTGGTTATGACAGTCATTTGTGGATAGTCAAGGAACTCAATGGTTCGGTTGAGAACGGTTATGAATTCAAGCTCTGCCGGACACGATAAGCTTTAGTAGTACAACACGGTGAACTCAAACTCGCTTCTGTCCCAAATACGCTATGCACTCGTAGTGTAACCCTCCCTAAAAGTGAATAGTTCTTTAGCCCTAAACGGCTAAATCCCGAATATTAGCCATAAACGGCTAAATTTGCATTATTAGCCATAAATGGCTAAATTAATATCTGCACGCAACAAGGAGTCTTAATGTGGAGTCTGCCTCTAAGCCTATCGCAGTAATCAGCGGCGATATTGTCAACTCAACCAAGCTAACGTCTGATCAGTTTGATCAACTACTTAAACGAATTAAAGATATTCAGGGATTGATCACCAAAGGAAATTCATCAAATGCGCATAGTATTGAGCGTGGAGATGAGTTTCAGACTGTGGTGCATGATATTGAAAACGCTCTGAGATACACCATCATTTATCGTGTTGGCATCAAAGCGCTTGGAAAAGAATTTGATTGTCGCATTAGCTTTGCTATTGCCTCTAATACCGATTTACGTGTGTTGGTCTCTGAGTCGATGGGTGAGGCATTTGTTCTTTCCGGGCGTGGGCTAAAAGCCTTGAAAAGCGAAAGATTGTTATTTAGCTCTGATCGGTTCGAACTCACGGAGCACTTTGACTTGCTGTTTAAATACCTCGATAGACAACTAACAGAATTAACGTCCCGCCAATGTGAAGTTATGCTACCGATGCTTCAAACCAATGAAGGTTTGTCTATTAGTGAGTTAGCTGAAAAGCTCGATGTCGCTACTGCCACTGCCAGTAAGTCACTTAAAGCATCAGGTTGGCAGCTAATCAGTGAGCTAAATTGGCGATTCATAAATCAAGTTGCGGGACTCAAGTATGTTTGATTTTTTTAGTGCTCTAATACCGTTCTTGATGGTTCACATCATCTTTGATTTTTACCTCCAACCAAACAAATGGGTAAAAGCAAAGAAGAAATACACTTACCGTTCAACTGAGCTGTACTTTCATTCACTGCTACACGGCGTCGCATTATTAGCTCCTGCTATAGTGTTAGGTATTGATTGGCGCTCAACAGCTTGTTTGGTAACTATCGTAGCGGTAAGTCATTTTATTATCGATTTGTGGAAGGTAAGAGCAACAAATGGTGATAAGTTTTCCTATTTTATTATTGACCAGACTTTGCATGTATCGGTGCTCGCAGCCATTGCCTTTCACATGACAGATGGTCTTACGATTGATGCCGTGCTTAAACATGATAAGTTCTCAGATGGTGTTGTGGTCGCCTTCGCTTACTTGCTAATCCTCAAGCCGACCTCGATTGTGATTAGCGGCGTATTAAAAAAATACCCAATATCTAGCAAAGATACCGATAACAATGGTCTGATAGCAGGTGGCGAGTTGATCGGATACTTAGAGCGCCTGTTAATACTGACCTTTACGCTTGTGGGGAGCTATTCTGCGGTGGGTTTTGTATTGGCGGCCAAGTCAATATTTAGATTTGGTGAGTTGAATAAATCAGCCGACCGAAGCATGACCGAGTATGTGCTGATCGGTTCATTGGTATCGGTTGTGATCACAATATTGATAGGTACTTTAGTGTCAGTTGGTTTGGATGCGAAAATAAAGTAATTGGCTGAAATTGTCCCCTCGAAATACGGAAAGGGGGGACAAGCATTTTAGATTAGGTGCACTAAGGCGCTTTTGTCCCCAAGTAGACCGGAAGGTCACAATGAAGAATGACTGCGAGTAACTTTAGGTTGGTAGCTTAGCCCGTAATTCTAGTTCTGAAAAATCACCATACTTATCTAAAGCCATCGTCAACTCGTCAGATAGTGGCAAATCATAACCCACACGAGGACTCTCAACATATCGGTCATACCTATCTCGAAAGCCTTTTAACGAGTTTGCTGAACAACCTATTATATCCGCCAAGCTTTTAATCGTTCTTGTCTGGTTCCCAAAACCCAATCGATTAAGATGACCAAATTTTGCCAAATAAAGCGCCGATATTAACAGGTCTATTCTATTAACTTCTGACGTGGGCATAGGGGTACGCAAAGTGTCTTTCTTAGGAGTGAATATTTCTGACTCATTTCCTTGTAGTTGGATATTGAAGAAAGGTTCCATCAATTGCCAACTGCGTAAAAACAGTTCAGATGTATCAGCCACACCATTTCCCAATGACAATAGTGGTTCCATCACTTCTGATTTGAATTCGGATCTTGTGAGAACAAAATCAAAGTTTATCTTTTCATCATTCGCCGATATTTCTTGGAGTTTATCCTTCACAACATCAAGTTCAGAACAAACATTCGCGTTAGTGAATGGTGAGACAAAATAAATAGAAGATGTTTGATCGGGGAAATAGCGCTTCGCAATTAGTGCTGATCTAACTAACTTTTTATAGACCCTCATTGCCGTTGTTAATTTGTCACCATAATTCAACCCACCAAGGTGAAAAGCTACATCTATGAAATATAGTCTGTTGTCGTAGAATGAAAGTCCTAGTACATCAACCTCTGCTTGACGCAATAGTTGCTCGTAGCTATTTTTGCCAAAAGCTTCCGGCCAAAGCTCATGAGCCGTATCAAAAAGTTCCGTTATCTCATCAGACTTAGGCAACCATTCAGGCGATGCTTTCCAGTTTAACTCAGCAAACTCACAACCACGGACATGTCGTAGCCATGAGCGCAAAAGAGATTCTGCTATTTCAATCTTCACAATACAGGCTTCCTCTTGATCGCCTTGTTTAGTTGGTATCCCCAAAAAAGAAGTATAGCAATGCTTAATTGACAGCACTGACCTTAACCTGAACATATAGAAGTAAGTTTGTCCTAAAGCTAAGCGGTGTGAGACATCTAATGACGTATGAGTTTAATAAAATCGAACATTAGCACTTCATGTATTATTTCAGGTATGGAAAAATCGTTTCACTAGGTGTCCAGTCTGAATTGAGAAGAACAGGAATGGCTTAAAAGAAATACTTAACACTTGACTCATATCACCAATATTATGAATTAATTATCATAACATAAAGGAAACATCAAATCAGGTTCATACTATGAGAAAACTACTTACTATCGTGGCAATTGCAGCTAGTGTTACGGGCTGTGTATCAACTAAAACAGTAGATGTTGCTCCAACTACTATTGATGGTTCTAAAGCAGATGGTTCTGTAACAATGGGCTACATGACTAAAGATGATGCGTACACAATTTATGTACCTAATGTTGATTGGAACCTTGTTGACAGTATCGCATCTCAAAAATGCAAAGCTTGGAACTATTCTGAAGCGAAGCGCTTTGGCGATATGACTCGAACTCAATGTAACATGCAACAATACGATGCATGGGCAGGCAAAATGTACTGTTCTGAGAAGCTTACTTTAATTAACTACCAGTGTATTGATTAAGCTCGAAGTTCTATAAGCCCACCATTTCGGTGGGTTTTAATTGAGACTCAACCTACCAGTTTCCTATCATTACCTCATTGCTAGATTGAATAATAGGCACTTTCAGCATAACAACCTCAATAAAACTAAGTACGTTGTCAGTTATTATAAAAATAGGTCTAGTTCACAGTTACAACTGAAATATACTCCAAAGGCGAAGCTAAACAGGTTTGGGTACAAACGTTTTAGGTCAATTATACTAAGGCGCTTTTGTCCCGAAGTGACCTTGCCAACATAAAAAATCATTTTTACTGCATGATTGTTGTTGCCGTCACATGAGCAGGATTTGGGCAAATTCCGGTTATCTTCTAACATGTATGTTATAGCTGAAAACGATTTTGGGGCACTTCTGTGCTACGAAGTGCCAATTGTGAAGGTTCTGGACAAAACCTTGTCAGTTACATTACTAAATTAGAACGCAACGGATTAGTTCACGTATGGAGAGGTAACGCTCCACTCAAAATAAAAACGGCTAGCGAGAATAACTCAAACTAGCCGTTTGTTTTATGTTCACATAATTAAAAACCTAAGATAGAACGCTTGTTCTTCTTTAGGTGTTTTAGGTACGGGTCTTCCTTAGCATCATAGCTCTTTAAGTGATCTATTCCTGCAAGTAATCCATACTCCTTTTCTGCCTGCTTAAGGGCTTTTTGAATGATCGAATCTTTAGAATGTAGACTGACTTTTGTCTTTGCAACTCTTGGTCGACCTATTTCCTCAACTGTAAAATATCGTCTAGCTTTGGTGAGCTCTCGAATCTGAACACCGATGTCTTGGTGCTTCACTATATATGAGTTTGGTGTACTGTTTTCCACAACAGCTGCGATGTCGCCTGCAACAGACTGCAAATCGTTTAACTGCTTTTCCCGGTGCGCGTTAATCAAACTCTCTAACGCCTTTTTTCTCTCTATAGTTCTGCGTCTCTTTGCCGATTTCAGCTTCGCATTAGAGTCATAAGATTTGCTGGAGTTAGATGTTGACGGCGCATCATCTTCCTTATATGCGTCATATAATTTTTTTGCGCCATACGCTAATGGTATAACCGCTAACCATAAAGCCATTGTTTTGCACCCTTTAAACTTGAAAGAGGGTCCTGCAATGAACGCAGCCCCCTCTTGTAATGATTAAGCCGTCTTAGATTCAAACTTTCCAGTTAGTAAGTCACGAATCTCAACTAGAGCTTCAACAGAACGCTTTAATTCATCAATGTCATATTCTGTAGCTGCATCTTCCTTCAGCTTATTGATGTACTCTTCGGTTTGTTCTACCAGTTCATCTAGACCAGCCTGAATTGCAGTCTCAGTATTGTTCCAGAACTTAGCAATGCAATCTTCAATTTGGTCCCAAACGTTTTCCTTTTTGATTGCTTCAGCAACCTTTTTAGCGAGGCTTTTCTGCCATGAACTACCCATTAAACGATAAACCATATATCCAATCGCAGCTGCAATAGCAATACCGATAGTGATCGGGCCACCAAGAGCCGCCACGAACGATGTAACTGAGGTTACGCTACTGGCAAGTCCTAACGAAACAAGTACACCCGCAGCTTTACCAACTAGTATGTAAGCCCCTAAGTTGCTTGCAATCGTAGATACATATAGTGCCATTGCACCTAGACTTCCTAGTCCGGCCATACCACCAACAAATGCTGCGCGGGAGTTAAATTCAGAAACATCGATATCAAGCCCCCCAATTTCTGAGTCAATAGAAGCCTTTGTCATTTTAGGAGCTGCTTCTTGCCATCGCACCAGAAGGGCGTCCACCTCATTTGAGACAACTTTACCGCTAGATTTTAGGTTACTCTCAAGTTTAGAGGTGATCAGTTGGCTGAAATAATTGCCAATTTCTGTTTGAGCTTCTTTCTTGTCATCATAAGTTTCGGTAATAAGCGTTTCCAAACCTTCCGCAGATGAATTGTACTGATAGAAGGTCTTCATATCAGAAAGATCTTTTTTCTTACGGTCAGCACAAGATGCAATAAGTTCCTCGAAATCGGCCTTTATTTTAGAAGCCTGCTTACGAAATCGCGCATCCTGTTCATTGACCTCATTTACACGGTCAACACTTGATTGCTCTTTGTCTTTCAATGATTCAATAGCAACCGCTAGAACCTTATCTGCTTGAGAGTAAATATTCTTGATATTTTGCCCTACGATAGCAGCATGATTCTCATTCAGGTAATCTGCCATTTCATCGACTTGACGGATAAGCGATGTACGATATAGCTCATTCTCTCGCCAGAATGGTTGTGTACGAGCAGTCAGTTCCTGAGGTTCTGGTGCTTCATCGATATAACCATCTTCTATCCAATGATTGAAAATTAGCTTATCTAGCTGCTTCTTCACGCGTTTAAACGTCACTTTACCAACCATAGAAACATCATCAGCATTTAGATCGCTATGACAGTGCGACTGGACGAATAATAGATGCTTCAGGGGATTATTTTTATCGACTGGTGGGCGCTGACGGATGATATTTGCTGCAAAGCCCAAATCACTTTCCTTAAAGAAACCAGCGTGCATAGACAAGAATACAACACCATCAGCTAGCTCTACACCACCAAGCGCTTTTTCTGTGTCGCTGTCGTCTTCACTGTTTAGATCCCCTGGAGTATCCATCAACCACACTTTTTTGAGGATAGGCGCATCCATGAACACGATTGCTATGTACGCATCGTTCTCAAATGATTCATCATAATTGTGTACGCCTAAACGGTCTAGAATATCGGTACCGCCTTGCTCTATCAGGTACTTATTGACCAGTTCTTGAGAGTGAATCATGTATGGCTTAAAACCTTTACGGAAGATTGCCACTTGGCCATTGATTATGGATGGTTGATCATCCGTGTGCATCAACAGGTTTACCACGCAGGTAGCAGGAGTGAACTTTTCTTTTAGTACCTTCCCATCCGTTAACGTGTTGAACATTGTGGTTTTGCCTGAGTCATAGTGTCCAAAACCACCAATGATAGGCTTTCCATTTAGAGATTTTAGAAGCTCTTCGAACTTTTCAAACTTGTCTCCAAGTTCAATCGAATCAATGTAGCTTCTCTCTTTAGCGATTTTAGCAATAGCGGATTTTGTATTGGTAATCTTATCTAAGGCCTGTGCTACTTTTGTTGCAACTTCAGTTGTAGTGATAATAGACATGGAAATATCTTCCTTTTTGTAAGTTATTTGGTTTAGGAATTCATAGAAGCGACTTGGTTCCATACCTATTGCGTTCAGGTAACCAGCCATTTTTATCGCATCTGCTTTCAGTGGTTGCTTTTCAATTCGGGAAACGGCCCTTTGATCAAGAGTTCTTCCCATACCATAGATATCAGAACGTGCTGCAACATCTTCCTGAGAAAGACCTGCTTCAGTTCTAGAACCAATGAGGAATTCTATAAGCTGTTTGTTGATGTTTTCGTTGCTCATACTCTGTACCTGCTAATCAGCAAAGCGTTATTGCTTGCAGATTTTAAGACGTTTTTGTCTAGAACAAGGTTAATATAGAGCCCCAAATAAGAACTGTCAATGAATTAGACTAATTTGTCTATGTAAAGTGCGCGTTATCAGTAAGGCATTAAAAGTTAGTGACTTATAACTCTGATTACCTTTTCTTAGATGATAAAAAGCCCATTAATTGGGTAGGTAGTCCTTGTCATAGAGCAATCTGAATAGCCACTGACTTGATAGACACCTTTTGGTTAGACAAGATAACTAATAGAGAGGTGCTTATGAGCAGCAAGAGATATTGCTATCGCGCATCAGATTCTCAAGTATGCGAGAGTATTAAAGAAAATCATATAAAAAAGGCTCCAAATGGAGCCTTGTAATCAACGACAGCGTGTATAACCACTGACATAAGTACCATTTTTTCTTCGATACCCACGAACATAATGACAGTTAGTACCTTTTACTTTTCTGCTACTGGTATTTGTCGAATAATATGAGCTCCAAAGGTTTGACTCACAAGGCTTCCCATCTGAGTCTCCATCTAGGTAAGTATGGCCTGAATGAAATAATGACTGTGCCATCGCTTTTGTTAATTGCTCACATTTATATCTTACTTTGTATGAACCTTTGTCTAGGTAATCAACACTAGCTGCACGATCATCATACATATATGTTTTATTACCAATAGGACTATAACCATCAACATCGATAAACTTACAATCTTTGCCACCGATTGAAGAGCATTTATCAATGGCTGTTGTAATGGCTGTTTCGACATTGGGATTCGATGAGGAATATGCGATAACGCCATTAGAGCCAACAGCTATGGACTTATGGCCAGGTAGATCCTTATATTCACTGAAGTTAGTGGAAGTGCAACCTATCAAGCTAAGGGCGGCAGCTAAACTTAACATAGCTCTTATTTTAATCTTCATGTTTGCTGTACTCACTTTAAAATATTGAACCAAATAGTTACGATACTTCCAAGGACTCTGGCCAGACAAAATATGGACCGAAACGTTTACTGTATTTAAACTCACCACCTGAGGATTTACCTTCATCGGTTAATGAGTGCTTTCCGTCATCTAACGTTAAGTATCCTTTATTAACACACAAGCTGAGAAACTCATCTGTTTTAAGTTTGTGCTTTTTAGCTAACTTAGAGGAGCTGAGTTTAATTAGTTCATTATCTGTAACAGGCTTTTCAGTAGGTTCCGTATCTAACTTAGCAGCTTGAACTTTCTCTAACGAGATTCTAACTTCATCACTAATACGAATAATACGTTGAGCTTCCTCGTAGGAATCTTTGTAGACATTGGGGTCTTCGTCACGGTCAATGAAGATACCCATTTCATTATTGTTTACTTGGCTAAACTCATAGAGGTTTAAACTTGTAATGATACAAGCACTTTCATTCATGTAGCACTTTGCATGGAGGTTTTTGCAAAAACTGGTACGCACAAAGGAGAGACCTTTTAACCAGTTAATCTCATCAGGTTGTAGTTCGCTTTTGCCATAGACAATTCGAATGTCTATCTTTAATCGGTCTTTGTCTTCCAAAAGCTCTCGAATACGATCATTAAGCTTAAGAAAAGGGCTGATGAGGATTAGCCTTTCAGAAGCGTTCTTTATCAGTTCTTCGAGGTAGTAGTTTGTCGCACTTGTATTTAAAAACTTAGCCATTTCATATCCTTGACATATAAAACCTAGCGCACATAGGCTACGACTAAGAAAATACTGAATCAAGTAGCAAAGATAAAAAAGCGCGTGGTCAAATGCCGCGCGTTGCGAATCACTCTTGAACAGTTAGTTAGGCGATCTTTTCAAACCCTGTTGTTCGTAAGTTGTCCCAGTAGTTTTGGTGTATTGAAATACTTACTTGTCGTAGTTGTTCAATGTCAACTCCCTCAGCTAACTTGATGATCACACTATTATTTTCAACGACAGCACTTTCAACAATATCTAGCTGATTAAAATCATCAGCGAAAGCAGTTACATACATTTGGTAATCTTCTGGTTCCGGCATAAACGGGCACTGTGCGTTTACATCAGCTTCAGTAATTTGTCTCAAACCTAATCTATATTTCATTATTACTCCTTAATTACCCAAAGGTCATCTAACGCTTGTTATACGACTATTAGTCTCCTGTTATGCGCACATTGTGCAGTTTCCTTGCAATATGCTCAACAGATGGCTTCATAGTTTCAATAAGGTAAATTAATTGCATAAGTGTTTTGTTATTTATTATAGCCTAATCAAGATTTAATCGAACCGTTGAAGCATGGTGGAATTTACCCCCGTAATACCCCCGTAATACAACACGGGGATTTATAAACGAACACCACTAGAAGAATGGATAAATTTTTGTAGGGGAAAAAGCCAATGAAAAGGATGTGAATGAGTAAAAGGTCTACCAATAATAATGGAGTACTTATTAGTGTTACGAAGTGAATTTTAGAGTGACTTCCTGAAAAGCCAACGATTCGAAAGGTTTTGAACTTTACTGTCTACCGACAGTTGTTGATCACTGGCATAAAATATTGATCGATTGGGATGGAAGTTAAGGGGGCAACTGTATTATTGAAAGTATTCAGCAAAGCATTACACCCCTTGCAACTCTTAGATAGATAAGCGATTGACTCCCACTTCCTGTGTGCAATACTGGATGTATTAAACATTTTAAAAAAGTTTCACGGAATGAGAAAAAAGATTGCGGGAGTTAGCATTCCACCAGCAAAACCTACTGATTTTATTAAAGTAGTAGAGTTAATCGACAAGCTAGACCCAATTAAATACGGGTTTGATAGTAGCGGTAACTACTTGCATTGGAATGACTTTCAGTACCGTTCAAAAGAGTTTAAAGGCGACCAAAAGAGCTACGCTTGGCATGCCCTAAAAATTAGACGTGGCCTTAACGACATTTCGCTTGTTGATGAAAACGGCAATCCATTCAAGCTTAGTGCCGCCAGTCTCGACGCTAAGCTATTCCGCATCGATAAACAGCTCAAACTAGAAGATTTGCCGCTATCTGCTCAAGACAAAAAGGCACACCTAGTGAAAAGCGTGATTATGGAAGAAGCCATTAGCAGCGCTCAATTGGAGGGAGCGGCCACAACGCGCAAGGTGGCCAAGGAAATGCTTGAAACAGAACGTGAGCCGCAAGATGACTCCGAACGGATGATTATCAATAACTGGCGTTTGATCATGATGGCCGATGAACTTAAGGATGTAGAGCTCACACCAGAATTGATTAGCGGGTTTAATGGCATCGCCACCGATGGAGTGTTAGAGAATGAGCACGTTGCTGGCCAATACAGAACGGATGCAGTCATGGTTAGGGACGTGGCCACTGGCGATATTATTCATGAAGCGCCAGAACATGAGCACGTTTTGAAGCTCATTGAGCAACTATGTGACTTCGCCAACACCGACCATACCACCAGCACCAATTTTATTAACCCAATCGTTAAGGCTTGTATTCTGCACTTTATGATTGGCTACATTCACCCATTCATGGACGGCAACGGGAGAACGGCTAGGGCGCTTTTCTACTGGTTCATCCTTAAGTATGGTTATGAGAACTTTAAGTACGTCTCGATCTCTGCGCCACTTAAGAGCGCGCCAACCAAGTACGTTAGAAGCTACGTTTACACCGAAACGGACGACAATGACTTAACGCACTTTGTGGACTACCAGCTAACGGTCATCATCAATGCGATTGAGCGCTTTAACGAGTACATCAAATCTAAGATTGAAGATACGAGAGAGGTGCGCGAGCTGCTAGGCGAGTCCAAGCTTAAGAGCGTGTTGAAACTGCCGCACATTGTGATTCTGGCCAAGGGATTAGAAACAGCCGGACGTGTCTTTTCTGTTAAGGAAATCCAGTCTGATTTTGACGTGTCTCATACCTCTGCGCGCAAGTATCTTGAGAAGCTGGTGGAGCTGAAATTGCTGTTCAAATCAAAGGATGGCAACGAGAATACCTACATTGCACCAGCCGACTTGAAAGATAGGCTAACCAAAGCTTAAGAACATCAAAAAAGCCGCCAAACTGGCGGCCTTTTTGTAGGGAATAGAACAGGACTGGTTGGCGATTAGAAATCTACCCAGTTGTATTGCAGTGTGATAGCTGGCTTAACAAGTGCTGCTGAATCTTCTGTCGATAGGTCGATCACGTCTGAACGTACTTTTACGTGCTCCAAACGGAATCGATGCGAGGTTGCACCCTTACCCTTAGTTGATTCAGGCGTAGACTCGATAACGACAGTGACCATTTTCTTTTCACGAACGATCTCACGTAGCATTTCTAGCACTGTACCTGTGATCGTTTCTACGCACGTCACCGCGATTTCACCTTTGTTCTCAAGCGCACCATTTTGGATGTAGCCCAAGCCCATTTGGCCAAAATCTTCTACGTCTGCACGACCCATTGCTGGAAACTGAGTAGAACGCACCAAAACGCTAAGATTAGGGTATTCTTCGATTTTCATCTCGAACTCTGTACCCATCATCTTTTCGCCAGCTTGGACGTTCTTAGTGAATTTCTGTTTTAAGAAATTCATATCGCCTTTTGCGTTAAATGCTCCGGCCATAATTACACCTATTCTATTGGAAGTGGTTCGGAATCTGTGACTGATTAATCATTTGCTTAGGAGCGGCGGTAATAGTTACCGTGTTGTAAGCGAAATTGCCGTCTCGCGTCTTAGGGGCGTTAATGTCATAACTCACCTCGCTAATACGCATAGGCAGATTGAGCGCTTTGCCAATCTTGAATCTCGCATCATTTGGAACACGGCCACCAAGGCCATCGGAACTGACTGGAACAGTATTTTGGAGCTCGGGACTGATCATTTGAGCCAGGTATTTAATGGGATCATTAACCTCTGATTTGGCATTGGTGAACGCGACAAATTTCAGCGTTGCTGTGATTTCTGGCGGTTCGTTTCCTTGCCAAACTTGCTGACTGTTCCATAGTGTTTTACTCGTCTTATCCGACACGGTTTGCGCGACTGAGGACGTTTTATCTAGGGCATTGATGTTACCCACGGAATCGCCCTCAAACGGCGCTTCCCATATCGCTCTAAAGGCAAGCTGACACTCATCAGTCATGTAACCAATGACCGTAACCTCTTGACTGCCTATGACTTGTGTAATGGCGCATTTATTGTGGATAGACACGCCATCATCATTAGGTACGCCGACAATTACAGCCATTGCTTACCCTTACTTGTCCATACCGCGAGAATCGCGCATGCGGTTAGACTTTTTGCGAGCTGCTTTAGCCGATGAGCTGTGAGCTTTCGCGCGCGCTTTCTTAAGTGCTGCTTTTTGTGCTGCACTCATACGGCGCTTACGGCGATTCGTTTTGATGTAAGTTACCTTGCCATCACGGATCACTTTCTTAAGCGCTTCAAGCATCATGGATTCACGAACGGCGAACTCTGCAATCGCTTCGTCTGAGTCCACGTTGTCTAGGCCACGCTCTAGGGATTCAAAGATGCGATCTGCTGCTTCTGGATCTTCCAATGCTTCTAGCATGTCGCCCTCTTTTGGCTGGCCAACTTGAGCAATGAACTCGCTAGCCGCTTCCTGTAGCGATTCGTATAGTGCTACTTGGCCACCGGTTAGCTCGGTATCGTCATCGCCACCAGCCATGCCAAATAGCATTGCGTCTAGGTTGTCGATTGAGCTGTCACCACCGTTAACCCACTGAACACAAGCCGCTGCTGCGTCTTGGCGAGCCATGATGGTTGATGCACGATTGATGGACTCAAGAAGTTGATCTTCTGTGACAGACTCAAAAAATGCAGTTTCAGTTTGTTCCTGCTCGGCCACTTGTGGCATCACAAATGGCCGAGCAAGAACAGAACCCTCAGAAAACATTGATTTCATTCTATTCTTGCTCTTTGTTCATTAACGGATTAGTACAGGTTCACCAAGGATTCGACGTGCGGAGCCAGTTGGACAGAACGACCAAGTTACTTTCCAGTAGTCGATTTCGACTTGCTTGATTTCCAGTGTCCAAGCGCTTTCGCCGTCTTGATCTGGATTACGAGGTGTCACTAGCGCACCAACGGCTTCATAGCCCTCTAGGATGCTGGCCATACCGTCAGTTAGCCCCTCAAGCGTTGCACCGTCAGGTTGGTGTTTTAGGCGATTACCTAGTGCGTAGAAGTCGCGTGAGATAGCGTCAGCAATAGACACGACTTGCTCAAAACGTAGGTAGTTTTCAGTCGCAGATGACGTTAGAGAGTCATCAATGAACAGGTTGCCGTTTTCGTCTGTGCCTAGTTTGTTTAGACGTGCCTTGTACATTTCTTGGTAGTTAGGCTCGCCAGCACCTTGGATTGTTTTTAGGCCAGTACGCTGAATAACAGCACGTTCAACACCTGCTGGTGTGTAGTGCCAACCGCCGACCGGAGAGGTCTTAGCAACGCCAAGCGCTTTAGCTGCAAAGCCGATACCCGAGCCGCCCCATACCGCCATATTGCCGTAGAAACGACACTTAGCTAGGTAAGGGATATGCACGAATGAAGCGCGATGGTTGTTGAAGTTCAGACCTTTTTTGAACTCCAATGCCGCTTCGTGCGTTAGGCGAGGATCAACATCGAAGTAGCTAGAAATGCGTTTGTCTTTACAGATTTGCGCAAGGTCAGTGATTACCGCAGTGTCGTAGCAGCCCAAACCACAAACGTAGTTAAAGCTGTATACGGTAGTGCGCAGTGCTTTCACTGCTTTCTGGTAATCGTCAGCCGTAATGTCGCTAATATTGCCGTTGGTCGCGCCAGTGAATTTGGTTTTCGCAATTGCAGTAACTTCGCGTTTCGCTACTTCTGCATCGATGCGACAAGTTAGGTACTGCGAACGCTCTTCAAGAACAGTCTCGATAAACGCAGCGCTACCCATTTGATCTACTGCTGTAGGCTCTAGGGATACAACCCATTCTTCTAGCACTACAGAGCCACCAGCCGCCTGTTCTTCCTCTAAGGTAAGAGTGAACATGCCAGCGCCGTAAGTCGCTTCGTCTGCTTTCGCAAGCGTGATAGAGCGGTTATCGGATTGCGCACCGTCTTTGATAGCGATCGCTAAAAATTCGCCATCTTCAAGTGACAGGTCAGCCGAGTAGTTGATCGCTTCGTTAGTGATCGTCACTTCGTCTGCTGGTTTGGTTAGCTTGATAGCTGGATAGGTTGCCGTTTTTGGTACGACACGAACCACAAGGCCATTACCGCCGCGCAAGGCTTCATCGAGAACGCGCATGCCGTCAGCCAATTTGCCAAGGCTTGAGTGGTAAGGCTTACCTAGTTTGTTTAGGAAGTTAGCCGCCGTTACCGGAATCACTTCGAACGGCTTACCTTTTTGAGACACAATCACACCGCCAAATACTAGCTGGTTAGAGCCAGTGCCTTGCTTAGTTGTCGAGTCAGCGTTAATTGGCGCAACCGCAACTTGTGAGACGTTATCCATTGAAAATTCAATCTTACTCATTCTCTGTCTCTTTCAGCGTTAGATTCTGTGCTGCAAGCTGGCTGACAATTTCTTGTAAACCCGCTTGAGCAATACCTTTCACCGCAATCACGTTTTCTTTCGTCATTTCGGTTAGTTGCTCAACCGTTGCTACACCGTGGTTAGTCAGTGCTTTTTCAACACTCGCGCTTAGCTCAAGTGCTGATAGCGCTGTGCCTTTGTTGCTGGTGGCTGTGTCTGGTTGTCTTTGAGCTTCTGGTAAAACCGTTGGCTCAAGGCGAACCGAAACAAGACCGTTTGGATAGGCCGCTTCCACTTCGTGTTTGAAGCGGTTCATGTTGAAAACTGAGAGAGGGAAATCTTTGGCCAGTGGCGGCATAACGCGACCCTGAACCGTGATTTCCTTTGGTGTGTGGTTGGTGATTAAAACGATCGTTTCTTTCATCGAATCCCCCAAGAGCGGTAGCCCGTAAGACTGCCGCTTACTTGCCTTATGCCGCTTCTGCTACAGGAGCTTCGTCGATAAGTTTCACGCGGTAGAAGTAGTCTTCTCCGTCGAATGGATGGATTTCGCCGTAGGCCAGTTCGTATAGGGTGTTAGACGCTACTAGACCTTTACCGATTGGATGCGTGTACATGGTTGCTGCGATTGCATCACCTGCTACGTAGCCCGCTTCTGAGTGAGAAGAACCGCGACCGTAACAAAGCATGTCGTTCGTACCGATCACTACCGGACACTCGAATACTTTCCACATGCCGAACAACTTACCTGCGTAGTGGATAGCGTTTTTCTGTTGGTAATTAGCCGGAGCTACGAAATATGGAGCACCAAGAGACTTAAGGATTGTTGACGCGCCAGTACCAGCAAAGATACCTGTCATGCCAGTTGTGCGAGTCGCTTGTAGGATCTTCGTAGAAACGTTTAGAAGAACTTCGTTTAGACGTTCACGATGTAGACGCCAGTCTTCACCAGCCGCTACGTAGATATTGAATGTTTCTTCGCGCGTACAAGCAAAGTCCATATCTACTAGGTGGCGAGTCGCTTTTTCCGATGCCAATGTGTTGCGCATGTGGCTCATCTGTAGAGATTTCAGATCTTGGCCAAACTCGCGTTGCATTGTGAACATCGCTTGAATAGTCGCGTCTGCTGCGATTGCGTTTTGACGTGGGCGCAGTATACGAGAGTCCATATCATGGTCGATCGTTGGGATAAGGTCAGGGCGTCTTTCAATGTCTACTTCGAACTCGATGTGCAGAACCGTCCCTGCTGGTAGGGCTGATGTTGGAGTGACGGTAACTTTGCCTTTTGCATGGTCTATTTGACAGTTAATAACCATACCATTATGAGTACCTGTCATTATTTGACTACCGTTGCTGTCTAGGTCGCGAGCCACACGTTTATGGTTAATAAATAGGGAAACAGATGTCTTCGTGAATGGGATTTCAAACTTGGTGTGTTGTAGGTCAGTCTTAGAGTCAAAGACGTGAGTTGTCTTAGTGCCGTCTGGTTGCTGTTCAGAGACAAACTTGTAGCGCTGACGCATAGACGAGTATTGGCCAACCGTTGCTTGGTCGATTTCAGTACCCGCTGCGAAGTCACCAAAGTTTGAGCCAGTGCGGCGGTAAACTTTGAAGATCTCAACTTCGTTCGCACCCGCTGGGATCATGGTTACAGCGTCAAGTGTTGCTGTCTCAAGAAGAACAGGAAGCACTAGGCCAACCATCTTCGCACGAATTTCAACACCCTCAGATGTTGATAGAGATTGACCGATAGACTCAAGCATCATTGCGCCTGTTGAGCCATCACGCTTAGCACCCTCTAGCGTCATCATGTTACGCATAGTTGCGTGAGCTGATGCCATTAGTTCATCACTAGGTAGGTGGCCGTAAGTCTTTTCGTATTCACGCACCGCAGACTGCATGCCTGATACGATGCTAACCGCTGTTTCTTGAGACACTGACTCGAACATAGGCTCATTCGCAATGGCTGACAAAATAGCCGCGCCACGAGAATTGTCGTCAGTTAGAAACATGCCTGTTTGTGAATCGAATTGGGATTCGATGCACAGATTACGCATTGCTTGAGCGCCTAAATGAATCGCCTCAATGCGTTTGTTGAAGTTAGAACGTTTATCTGCCATGTAAATAAACCTTAATTATTAATTGAGTGTGTTCGGAATAGTTAAGCCACAGGAAAGCGGTAAAAATTCGCTCAACTTCGGATAGTAATTAAGATTTATTGCGAAAAAAACAGGGGTAAAAGTTCGTTTAACTTATTGTTATATAATGAATTTATTTCTTTTTGTGCGTTTTTGTGGGAATGGTAACGACAGGGGGGGTCTATGTCGTTGATCGTGTGTTTTTGTTGAGAGAAAAGGGGATAGGAAAGGGCATCTAAAAAAATTTAAAAAATTTTCAGTTGTTATAGGGTTCCTGCCAAAAAGCCGAACACGTTGCTTAGTAGCTCTTGTGTGTCAGTCTCTAAGCTTGGAAGCTCAACCCCATAGAAAACGGCCAAAAAGTCACGAACAATGAGTTGATAAACGACCACCAGCGCGATGCTCCACATCATAGCGGCGCGTCCAGTACGTACCAATGTGTTAGAGCTGGCCGCTTCAAGCTCTGCCAGTTTGTAGGCAAACTCTTTGCGTTCTTCGTCACTGGTAAACACACGATCACCAAACTCGGTCAGTTCGTGGATAATGCCACCTACTTTCTCGCTGGTGGCGCTCTTCAATAGACTACTTGTAAACACTTTTTCTAGTCCCATCATTAGTTGCTCTCTTTAATGTGTTCTGCGAACGCTTCTGCCAGTGCTACGGCTAGCTTTTCGCGCAGTTCCAATCCCTTTTGTAACGACTCGTCGTTAGACAAAAAGAACGGCTCCAAAATCACGGCTGGCATTTTGGTTTTCATCAAGAAGCGCCAACCGCGAGTATCAGTACCAGTGTTCGAGATAGGCTTAAGACCACGATTACGCTGTCCGATAAGTTCAGCCACCGCTTTTTGTAGGCGCAGAGCGAGTGCTTGGCTCTTGGCTGACTTATGCCAATGCAATGTCTCTGAGCCTTGAACGTCCTTATTTGCCACGCTGTTACAATGTAACTCGATGGCATAGTCAGCGCTTGAATCGTTCACATCACCGATCATCCGTGAGTAGGTGTCTCGATACATGATCACTGGAAGAATGTCTCGCTTATGTAGCTCGGCGGCCAATAAGCTGGCTAGGGGATGATTGTAGCTATACTCATTTATTCCGAATGCTTCATTGTAAGCGCCACCATCTTTAAAGCTATGTCCAACAACAATGCAGACTTTTTTCATTTTATAAATTCCCAAACTTAGTTTAACTAATGTGCAGTTAGGCATTGACTATGTTCGGAATAGGAAATATATTTTATTTACCAGCTCGGCATCCCAATCGGCTGGTGTCAACTAACGTTGAAACTTCATTTTTAGCCTTTGTAATAGCTTCTTGCGCCGCGAACACTTACCTCGCGGCTTTTTTTGCCTGCAATTTAGAAAAAAACCAGCGCGAACGCTGGCTTTGCTTGGATTATGGTCGGTTTTGAACGGGCTCTATCTTGTTTGATTTGAAGTAATCAAGAACAGGGTTAACTCGATAGGGTTCTACGTGGAAGCAGGCCATCACCTGATCTTTACGCATCAAGTAAAACTGATTTCCGCTGTATCGCACCGCATCAAATATCACGTTCATTCTGCACCCATCGTACATGTATTCTCCCTCAACACTGAGGCTTTTGCGTATCACAAAGGATAGTCGCGCCTTGGTGGATTTAAGTTCGTTTCGAGCTCTAAATAGGTTAATTGCTAGTACGATGATAAGCGCCATTAATCCGCATAGTTCATATGCGTTTAAATAAACTGAATAACTCATTTTGTCTTTTTATAGTGCGAATAGGAAAGAGATTATCAAACAAAAAACATTCTACAGTCTAAACACCTCCTCTGTCGCGTCTTTGATGCTTCGTTTTTTTCGTCTGGTTGCTACAAATGGTAAACGAAATCGCTTTAGTGAAGTAGTCCAGCGCTAAGGTACGTTCCTCTTTCGACGCAATGATCATTGCCTCAATCACCTTGCTTGAGCTGGCCACGCCACCAGCAAGGGGAGCCATCACCTCATTTAGCGCACCAGCCTTGTTAGCCAGTTCTGGCGGTAAGACTGGCGGCGGCAAGGTTCCACCACTATCTGAGTCACTACCGCCCGTTGGTGGCGCTGCTGGCGTTAACGCGCCATTGATTTGCGCCATTAAGGACACGGCCGCATCAACATGGCCAGAAAGACCGTTGATCACTGCCTCAAGCGCTTTCAGTTCTTCCTTGCTGGTAATTGGCAAGATACTCGGCGCGGGTACATTGTCCTCTGTGCCATCTACCTTGTGTTTGACGTTCACACCAATAGACACTTGTTCGAGGTCGGTTGGGTCGGTGATCAACACTAGGTGCTCATTCCATTGCGTTAACGTGGCCACCGTTGCGCTCACTGAGCCATTCAAACCCTTAAGCGTTGCCACTAACTGTGATGCGCCTTGGTAGTCCTCAATATCCTCGCTCACGCATCCTGATAGTTTTCCTGACAAGCTTTCACACTTCACCTTAAGGGATTTGCCTCGGGTAAGGTTCTCCGCTTCCTTGAGGCCGCCTAAGTCTAAAAACTGGCGAAACTGCTCGATTTGCTCTTGTGTGTCTAACATCAAATTGCCTCAATCAATCGTCATCAAGTCGTTACCGTTTACCAGCGTAGCGCCACACCCAAGGGCATCGCCTACCACGGCGACCGGAACGCCATTAACAGTAAGTTTTGAACTACCAGTAATAACGCCTACGTGCGGCGGGTTATCTGGTTTTACGTGCATGACGGATATATCACCCGTACCTAATACATTGATTCCATTCACGGTCAGTAGTGGCTGGCCAGAAACAAAAACACCTGGACTAAAGCCACCATGACCACTATCCACACTCCCTACAATTCCTACGGCTGGCATAGTGCATTACCCTAATGTAAATGGAGCTGCGGCAGCCTTAACAGCGAACTGGCCACCAGCATCGATATTGACGTTACCACTCGCTTTAATGGTCACTTCATTGCCCTCTAGGTTGGCTTTACCGGAGGCTTTTACGGTTGCATTACCACCCGCTTCGATGTTCGCATCGCCTTTCACTTTGATAGTTAGTGCGCCTCCGATTTGCTCCAATGTGTTCCCTGTTGAGCTGCGAAACGCATTGCCCTCGACGTGGATAACGCACTGACCATCTGGTGTGATTTCAATGGCCGTACCGCTTTGGGTATGCGTTACTGAGTAGCCGCCTTGATGCGTGATGAGCTCGCGCAAACCAAATCGCACAAAGAGCGCATCTTTGCGGTCATAGGCTGGTGGCTCGGGTTCACCCTCGGCTCGTTTAGGCTGATAGGCTTCTCCGTTCACCTCGCTTGGTAGGTACGACTCATAGTTAGGCGCGTAGTAAAGCGATCCGGTAATACGGGGATAACGGGTATCACCATTACGAGGAAAATCCACCCAAACCAGATCCCCTTTTTCCACTGGCACTGCATGGCCACCACTCGGTTTTGCACCTAATGGCAGTAGAAACTCGGCAAAAGGTAAATCCTTATCGGGGATTGCATCCCAATAACCAAGCAAGCGAACGGATACCATGTACAAGCCTTTCGGATGGACAGGATTGACCACCTCGGCCTGATAGCTACCAAACAAGCGGTTAGTGACGTTGGTGCGTGTTCTGTTCTCTGACGAATCGCTCATATGTTGCGTACTCCCAACTCGATACGACACTGATACCGGTTCCCACGTTGGCAATGGGCGACACGGTTCATGATTTGTTTCTCTGGCATGGACTCATCCAGCTCGGTAGCGGGTAGCCGTTTATGGAATAGCACTGAGCACACCGAAAGAGGCGTAAAGGCAGTATTTCCGGTAAGTTCCACATCCAAAATAGGGATGATGGCCATGTGTTGATTATTCAGCGCCTTGGCTTGTGGAACGCTAACCATAACCATAGCGCCCGAACGTTTACCGCCTTGGAAGCCCTCGACGGTATCCCAAGAGGCATAGTTACGGTTAAGAACGCGCTCAAACAGGGCTTCCTCTCCGATAATGGAGTAGTTTGCAATGCTGTGCTCTGCTTCCTCTGGATTCGACTGTTCCAGCTTGAATTGCTCGCTCATATCCATGTTCTTGAGCGACTTAAAGTGCATAACACCACGGCAGATAAACGCCACTGAGCCGTAATCTCTGGCCATTGTTCGAATTAAGCGAGACTTAGTACCACCAGCATTTAAATGGTACGTAGCGCCACGCTCAAAGCTGTCACATTCGATTTTTAGCTCGGGTAACAGCTCGGCCAGAATGTCTTTAGGCTGCATTTCAACAAAGAATCGAGGCGTTGTGACTGGCTCTTTAAGTAGGTGCGCATCCTTTTGGAATGCTTGAACGGTAAGCATACCGTCAGCGCTGGTGGACTTGGCCACAATGAATTTTTCAATCCAAACCTGATCGCCTCGCTCGTTCACATCGGCCATCGTGACCTCGATCTCTGAACCGCGCTTAATCCCGTAGTCATCCCGATAAACGGCAGCCTGATCCATGATTTCCATAACCAGCTTGTTGCCGTCCATCGAAGCACACTCAATGTAGGTAAACGAATGAATGTGCTCGATAGGGATGTCATTTTCGTTGGTGACAACTTTTTGGGCGAGAAAGTATTCTTTGTTACTCAATGACTCGACCTCCCACACCAATCGCACCCTGACGGACAGTGATCGACTCGGCCTCATAAACCTCTGCAATCACTTCAAAAGAGATTGAGGAAGCAAACAGGCGAGTATTTTCATGGTCTACTTCGGCGGGTTCGGTCATCGCATCTTTACGGCCACGTATCTCGATGCTGATTTCCATTTCAGTACCCGCGAGCATGGTTTTCGCTCTGAATACATGCTTACGCTTGCCCTTGGTATGACGTAGCCAAACCATTAAACCTAGCGCTAGGCGGCTAAGGGTAGACTGGTTCCAAGCTAGGGCATTAATGCGGTAGGTAAGCGCGACAAAGGACTTATTAATCATGGCATAAGGCTGGCCTTGTTCATTGGCCAGTTCGCCATAGTCAGCAATATCGACGTACTCCGCGCCATCAACAAACCCAATCACCGGATCGCGCGTGATATAGCAAACAGGCAAAAGCTCATTACGGTTTGCTTTCACCTTGTCACCTAGTTTGGCTGTCAACTTAGATAGGAATGACACTGGATCGGTAAAGTTGCCGTAATAAATCTTTCTCGACTTATCATGGCCAACAAAGCGAGAAAACTCACTGTTCTCTCGACGCTTAGTGTCAGCCACAACTAAGGAATCAAGCACGTTCTGGAAAAAGGCAGCTACCGCACGGTCAATGTCGGTTAGCTCTGTGTGTTCCACCTTGCCATCGAATGTCACTACATCGCATGGGATTTCAAAGAACGCATCGTCCAGTTGCATGATTAGTCCTCCAAATCGTCCAGCTCGTAATACTTACGGCCTTTAACGATAGTGATGCACTTATCGCTTCGGTGTAAGGTCACAGCGAACTTGTGGAAGTTGCTCGTTAGGATAGGGAGGTAAGCCGCTACTGGCTCATTGCGTTGGTAGCCGTCTCGCGTTTTGCGGCCTTTACCGGATCGATTGCCCTCATAGATTTGAATGACCGCGCAATCAAAATCAATTTTGGCCATGTCTGCGATCGCTGCGTCTAGGTCTTTGCACACGTTAAGCACGTTCGCGCATAACATGACGCAAAAACGGCGTTTTGAGCTGTCAATTTCGGCAATATTGTTCACTACGCCTTTTGCTTTCGAGTTCGGGTCATAGTGAGTGACCGTCATGATCTGCTTGTGGTAGTTAGTGAGGTATTCTTCTGTTAGGTCGGGAAACTTACCGCAACCAAAGTTAAGAATGTTGTTCGCGTATGACCAGTTAGGTGCAAGTCTACTAAGGCGCTTGGCACTGGCTGGCACTTGCTTTCGGCTAGTCTGTAATGTCATGACCACTCCATGATTGGAGCGGCGCTTTAAGGATGGGTTGGAGTAGGCCTAATATTAACGTTAAAGCTCGATTACGTCACTGTCTTGTAACGTTTCTTTGGATTCTAGCTCTGTCGAACTTTATGGTAATGTTTATCTGTACAATTCAAGGTAATTAGGGGGCACAATTTGGCTAACTCATTACTGCCCCAAAGCTTGCTAGACGAATAGCAAAAGAGGCTGATGATCAGCCTCTAGTTCTTGGTGCGCATAACGAGGTTTATGGGAAATGATACAAAAAGGACGTTATGAAGTTATCTGAGTTACAAAGTCATATAAAAGAATTCGATTATGCGCCAGAGCAATCTGAACACTATTTTTTTAAACTTAATCGAAGAAGTTGGCGAGTTATCGGAATCTATTCGCAAAGGTAAAAGTGGATAACCAACGCTAGATGAACTTAAAGGTTCAATCGCAGAAGAGTTATATGACGTCTTGTATTATGTTTGTGCTTTAGCCAATATTCACGGTGTAAACCTTGAGAAAACGCATGAACTAAAAGAAGTTTTGAACAAGGTTAAGTACAACCGATAGAACGCGTATAACAAATTGTTCAAGAGGGATTCAGCACGCGTGGCATTTTTAATATGCGTTGGTTTAAGTGATTAAGGTGGTATGCGGTAGCATCGGTGTTGCGTGCTTCACCCCTTAACAAGGCGTTAGGCACCAGGGTAGCTCAGCATACCTAAAGGAAAAGAGATTGATAGATATAAATTCAGAGAAAAAAATTGCGGTCTTAATCGATGCCGAAAATGCTCAATACTCCGTGTTAGATGCAGTATTAAAGGAGCTATCTAAACATGGGCACATACTCGTTAAAAAGGCTTATGGGGATTGGAGTTCTGAGTGCTTGAAAAATTGGAAGCAACCTTTAAATGAGCTGGCGATAAATCCGGTACAACAGTTTTCCTACACTCAAGGTAAAAACTCGTCTGATGCAGCAATGATTATCGATGCAATGGATCTCCTTTACTCCAACAAATATGACGCCTTTGCTTTAGTAAGTAGTGATAGTGATTTTACTAAACTGGCTTCAAGGCTAAAGGAGTCAGAGATATATGTTTTTGGCGTTGGTAAAAAAATGACGCCTGTGGCATTTCGTAATGCTTGTGATGATTTCATGTATACGGAGGTGCTCAAAGAAAGATATGCCCCTAAAGAAGAGCAGCCTTCAACCAATAGCACGAATGAAAAATCATCCCAGAATGACAGTAAATCCATTCGCAGGAAATTACGCCAAGACACTAAACTTCTCAATATCTTGCGAGGTGCTGCTAGTGAGTACCAAGATGAAGATGGTTGGTCGTTCTTAGGGCATTGTGGCAGTTTAATAAAGCGTCAGTATCCAGACTTCAGTTCAAAGAACTATGGTTTCACTACATTAAGTCAACTAATTGAGGCAACTGAGTTGTTTGACATTTTGCGTAAGGAAACAGAGTCGGGGGCAGTGCATATCTTTATTAAAGATGCTCGAAAAAATGCCTAACAAGTTGTTCAAGAGTGATTCGGCACGCGTGGCATTTTTGCTATGCGTTAGGTTTAGCGTTTAAGGTGGTATGCGGAGGGCTTAGGTATTGCGTGCCTCACACCTTAACAGAGCGTTATATGCAAGGAACGGAGGTCAATTGAATTATCCTATTTTATACATATTTTCGGGTCTCCCAGCTTCAGGTAAATCGACTCTTGCTAAGCTATTGGCGGTTAAAGTGGGTGCTACGTATGTTCGCATTGATACAGTAGAGCAAGGGCTTCGAGATCTTTGTAACTTCAAAGTTGAAGGTGAAGGGTATCGTTTAAGCTATCGTATAATCAGAGACAATTTAGAGCTTGGGATTAGCTGTATCTCAGACTCTTGTAATCCTATCGAGCTTACGCGACGCGAATGGCAGGAAGTCGCAGAAAGTGTGGGGGCTAAATTCATCAATATTGAAATTAGTTGCTCAGATAGCAGTGAACACGAACAAAGAGTCATCACTCGTAGAAGTGAAGTAACAAACCTAAAATTACCTGACTGGAAACAAGTGCAGAACCGTCATTATGAAGCTTGTAAAGCCGATGTAATCAAAATAGACACGGCAGGTAAAAGTATTGAAATAGCTTTCGCCGAACTAACTGAAAAGCTAGGCGTGTGAAATGGCATATAATAATAAATTTAAGAGTGATTCACAACGCTCGGCGCCTTCACTTCAAGTGAGTTTAGTATTTATGGCACAATGCTTTAGGTCTGGTGGTGGCGTTGTTCACCACTTAATGCGGCGTTAGTTTGCTAAAGGCTAGCGGTTAACTAGCCTAAGCTTGCTCTCACATCTGCAATGGTGATGAAAAGTTTGTTTTCAGCATCTTGAAATGCTTGAAAACCATAGCGTTCATAGAAATGTTTTGCTCCATCTTTGGCATCAACGATAACAACTGGAAATGCAACGCTATCACTAGCGGCTAATAGCTTTCTGAGTGCGTCGATAAGCAGCCACTCACCAAAGCCTTTCCCTTTGTATCGGTCATCGACAGCAAGACGGGCAATCAGACCACCAGAAGTGGATGATTGGTGCTTTTTTTGTAACTTATCGGGCAATGCCTTTAATTCAATTGGCGTCATTGTAAGCGTGTAAAAGCCTATGACATGTGAGTTGTCGTTATCATCTTCCAAAACAAACGTTCTGGTGTTGTCCTTCTTTGCTTGCTGACTCGCCATTACTTTTAAGTAATTATTGAGAGCTTCGATGCCACAGTTGAATCGGTTTCTATCGTGTTTAGCTTTATCTAGAAGTACCGTATTCATCATTGAATCTTGCTCTCGTATCGATCAGCAGCAGCTTTTAGTTTTGAGTTCTGTGTTTCAGGACGGTCTAAAGCTTCCATGAGCAACATCGCATCTGCTTGGCTCAGTTTAAAAGCCTGCTCACGTTCGATGACTTGTTTAGCTTTTTCGATTGCAGCGCTTAGAACAAACGAGTTGATGCTAGACATGCCGGCTATCGCGGCAGCCTTAGTCAGTAAGTCTTGTGTATCGACATCAACTCTAGCGGTAATGCGAGGCAAAGTAGTAGCCATAATGTTATCTCCTATTGTGTCAAAATGTCACATGCGTATTATGGTCTTAAAGCGTGCAATAAGCAATCTCTGTGTCACTTTGGCACGCAAACTAACAAACAATTTAAGAGTGATTCAGCACGCTTGGCATTTTTGGTTTGGGTTTAGCTAAGTGTTTACGGTGGTAAAATGAAGTACCGTGGTCGCGTACTTTACACCTTAATTGGGCGTTAAGTGCAATCAACAATAGTGACATCAAAAAGTAGGGAAGTATGAGTATTAATATAAAGTGGGATGGTGATTGAAAAAGTAGGGAAGTATGAGTAT
>CCKK01000025.1 GCA_001048675.1 Vibrio diabolicus
AGCTCAAGAAGCGGTGGAAAAGTTTAAGGAGTCTGACATTTTGCGAGCAGCTCAAGAAGCGGTGGAAAAGCATTGTCATGTTTGTCTTATGTTGAGCCCTACGATCGATATCACTTGTTCAGCTGAAGTGGGTAAAAATTGCAACTAATAAACTGTTCAAGAGTGATTTGCAGCGCGTGGCATTTTCACTATGCGTTGGTTTTAGTTTTTAAGGTGGTATGCGGCGGCATCGGTATTGCGTTGCTCACACCTTAATGTGGCGTTACTTTTCCATGTTTAAGCCAATCAGCAATATCCTACTTTAGTAATATACCTGACAAGGTTCAGTCCAAAGACGTACGGGTGCAGAGCTTCGCAAACACACCTTTGCCCCAAACCTTTCTAGCACAAGAATCAGGACTCATTTCTTTTGTCATAAATTGGCCTATTTTTGGTAATGCTAAAAGTGGCGACGATACTGGTGGGCAATTCAAGTAATAATGCCTAACTTCAGTCACAGTTTATTCAACAATTACCCTATATAATAACTTGAATATAATCAATACACTGCTCTGATTATAACTACAAGTATATAATTCGCCCCCATGGAGGTCTCTATGCCCCAGAATTATGATAGACATATCAGTAATTTGACCAAAGACACTTACGCTTTGATATTGGCTGGTGGTCGAGGTAGTCGTTTATTTGAACTCACCGATTTTCGAGCAAAACCTGCTGTATATTTTGGTGGTAAGTTTCGTATTATCGATTTTCCACTATCAAACTGTTTCAATTCAGGTATTGACCGCGTAGGTATCGCTACACAATACAAGTCGCACTCGTTGATCCGTCACATTAGCCGCGGTTGGGTAAGCCTTAGAGCTCAACAATTTGTTGAAATTTTACCTGCTTCACAACGAACGGGCGATGACTGGTATGCTGGTACAGCGGATGCGGTATATCAAAATATTGATATAATTCGTTCACATAGACCCAAGTACATTCTAATTCTGTCTGGTGACCATGTATATCGTATGGACTACGGCCTTCTACTAGCGGAGCATGTGGCAAATAACGCAGATATGACAGTCTGTTGCCTAGAAGTTGATACTGAAGAAGCTGCAGGTAGCTTTGGTGTTCTAACCGTAGATTCCAAAAACAAAATAGTCGCTTTTGATGAGAAACCAGCTCAACCTAATGAAATTCCGAATAAACCGAATAAGTGTTTGGCTTCAATGGGCAATTATTTATTCAATGCTGATTTTCTTTTTGACCAGTTATTAAAAGATGTGGATGTCCAAGGATCCACCCGCGATTTTGGCCACGATATCATTCCTTCAATCATTAATGAGAGTAATGTTTTTGCGTACTCTTTCAAAGATCCAGACAGTGAAAGTCAGCCCTACTGGCGTGACGTGGGTACACTTGACTCATTTTGGGAAGCCAATATGGAACTTGTTACACCTAAACCACAACTTGACCTTTATGATAAAGACTGGCCGATTTGGACATGTCAAGAACAGCTTCCACCTGCTAAATTCATTTTTGATAACGATGAACGCCGTGGTATGGCCGTAGATTCAACGGTTTCTGGAGGGTGCATTATTTCTGGTTCAACTATTAGAAAATCATTGTTGTATTCAAGTGTCCATGCCCACTCATACAGTTTTATTGAAGAGTCAGTATTGTTGCATGGTAGTCACGTTGGTGAACACGCTAAACTGAAGAGAGTTATCCTTGACAGTTATTGTTGTGTCCCGGCCGGCTTGAGCATTGGCTATGATAAGGAACAGGATGAAGCCAATGGTTTTCGTGTTACAGAAAAAGGAATCACCCTAGTAACTAAAACTATGCTGGAAAATCTTTCTAAATAAACGTACTGAACAACTTTTTCTCGAAATACGAGTCAAAGGCATCGCAATGGCGATAAATATGGCAAGCGAGTACAACTAGTCTGACACCCAAATTATGGTCTTATCTTAACCACTCGGAGATAAGATCACGTTTCACCTGAATATATACCCTGCAGCTAACAATTTTTTCATCCACAGAAATCGAGAAATTGGTATTTTAAAAAGTGAACCTTATGTACTAGTAGAGCAGTGCAACTCAAAGCTGCCCCTTTCCCATTTAGATCTATTATTCATAACAATTTTTGGTATCAATGTCTGACCAAATAATTTTAATGATTCGATCTGGTTCTGACTAGCTCATAATGTGAACAATTCCCTGTCTACAGGTTTGTTGGCGCTTTAGGATTTCTTTTTGTGTGTTTGTCATCATTTTGATGTGAGTAGACAAAGGGTTGTGAGATATAAATAATCAATTCAATCCTTTAAGCGTATAAGTATTTGTGCAATTATGATTTGTTGAAGACGTGGGCTTGGTGGATAAAATGATAATTCAAACAAGAGAATCAAATATAAAAAAGATGCTTTATTCATGCTTGTTACTAGCTTTTTTAGTCGTGATGGCAATAGCATTCATATTTAATGAATATCAAACTCAAAGAGAACGAATTTTACTTGGTTATTCTCATGAACTACGTTCTAAAGTTGAGTCTAGCTTAGGCGTTTATAAAGATTTTTCAAATTACGTATTTAAAGAAATTGAGGATGACCAAGATATTTTTAGGTTGATGAGTGAAGCCTATTTTGGTGATGAGAGCATAAGAACATCTAATAGAAATTCAATATACTCGATGCTGGAAGAAAAGTATAAAACTCTTACAGATTTTAACTTTCGACAGTTACATTTTCACTTTGAAAATGGTGATAGTTTTTTACGTGTCCATAAACCTGAAAAATTTGGTGATAATTTATTCTCTGTAAGAGAATCGGTAAGGATATCCAATAAAGAAAAGCGATTTGTACAGGGGTTTGAAGAAGGTAGAATATATAACGGTTATCGATTCGTTTATCCAGTAGTATATAATGACATTCAGATAGGCACTTTAGAAGTATCCCTATCAATGGGTAGTATCGTCAATTTATTGTTTAATCTATATCCTGAACAAGATTTTTTCTTCTTGATGAATAAGGATGTTGTGAATTACAAAGTGTTTGATGATACGAAGAATAACTACATACATAGTAAAATAGCCAGTGATTACTATGTAGATAAAGACGTGCTAAATAAAAGCTTGGAAAACCTGAAGTTTACTGAAATTGAGGGTGATACTGAACTATTAAAAAAACAGCTTGATCCTCATATTAAAACTGGTAATAATTTTTCAAAAGAGTTCAATGTGAATGGAAAATATCTGATTGTATCTTTCTTATCAGTTGAAAATTTTAAAAGAGAGCACGTGGCCTATTTAATTTCAATATTAGAAGACGATACATTAATGCTTATGAAAAGAAACTATCTGTTGTTTAATTTTATGATATTCATAGTGTTAACCTCATTTTTTGTAATTGTTTTTCAAAGTTATCGAAATCAAAATAAACTACTTAAAATGTCAACCATAGACTTTCTAACTCAAGTGCTAAATAGAAATAAGATGGTTGACCTATTATCACAGGAATACGATAAAGCAAAAAGGCATAATTCCATATATACCGTAATGATGTTTGATATTGACTACTTTAAAAGCATTAATGACGAGTTTGGTCATGCTGTTGGCGATGATTATCTAGTTGAGTTTAGTAAATTAATCCATAGAAACATAAGAACTAGTGACTCTTTTGCTCGTTGGGGCGGTGAGGAGTTTGTTCTATTGCTTCCCAACACAGATGAAGACAGCTCGATGCTAGTTGCCGAAAAATTGCGAAGTTTAATAGAAAAGTATATTTTTTCAGGCCCTAAAAACATAACTGTAAGTATCGGTATCTCTGAGGTCCAATTAGATGACAGTAGTCTAGAAGATGCCATAGAAAGAGCTGATACAGCACTTTATTACTCGAAAGAAAATGGCAGGAACCAAGCGACAGGCTGGAGTGTGATTAAGTCTTAATCTTAATCGCCTAAAATCAGACCAAATTGGCATATGACATGTGCCAATTTGATTGGATACATCATCGAGCGACCGTTCAGTGATCCGCCCCAGCAGTTTT
>CCKK01000026.1 GCA_001048675.1 Vibrio diabolicus
ATAAAATTTGAGCACCGAGGAAACTGATCCGCCCCAGCAGTTTTGGACACTGAGTTAAGTGAGTACAATCACTAACGAGGTGAACTAAGAAAACTAGAATTAAACATTCCCCTGAATTTAAAGCAGAAACTCTGAAGCTAGCAGAGAAAGTTGGAGTAGCTGCCGCAGCAAGACAGCTTTCTTTACATAAATCTCAAATCTATGGGTGGCGGAAGAACTCGAAGAAAGACACCAATACGAGTCAGCGAGAGCAAGAGCTAGCCGCAGAGGTTGCCAAACTCAAAAGGCAGTTGGCTGAGCAAGCAGAAGAGCTAGAAATTGTAAAAAAGGCCGCCACCTACTTCGTATATGGAATCCACGGGTTTTACAAGATAAAAATGTGCAATGGATAAGGATAAGATGCGGTCGTATATTCGGTTTCTTATTGAAGGAGCTACCTTCTAACCTTTGATGTGTACGCACCTACTGTCCTTGTCGCGAAAGAAGCTTTTAAAAGCATTGCGAAGTAGTCAGGGTCTCAGTAGGCTGGTCTAACCATTGAACATCATTATTTGTAATCTGTTAATTCATATAGCTAAATAGATAATGGCTTTGGCTGATAAGCCGTTTCATAGTGGAGCATTGCCCAAGCTGTCCTGACCGTCTTGTTTGCCAAAGCGATACAGGCTCTTTTGAACCCAACCCTATCGACCAACTTGATAAGCCATGCCTGCTTCTGGTTTTTTGGCGATTCGGGCAATCGGTAAATATATGCCATGGCACCAAGGTATAGCATTGAACGGAGATCTTTGACACCGCCAAATTTATCTATGCCCAGCATTGTTACTTTACCGCCTGAACTGTATTGTTTCGGTGTTAGCCCAACAAACGCTGAAGCTTGCCGTCCATTGGTAAATTGCGTTCCGTTACCTAAAGTAGCGTAGAGCATGGAAGCTGTTGTTTCACCGACACCTTCCAGTGCCATGAGTCTTTTGCAAGGTTCTATCTGATGAGTTGTCGAGTTCATGGATTTCTGGAGCTTGCTCAGTTCATCTTTCAGGTTAAGGTATTGCTGCCATAGCATCGACAAGGTTGTGACCAAGCTTGCTGGCAAAACATCACTTTCATAGAGTGTTGAAGTGACCAATTCAGCCAGCCCTTTAGTACCTTTGGCTTTGACGATACCGTACTCGTTAATAATGCCTCGGATGTGCAGCCCCAATGACACTATGGTTTTTGATAGAAACTGACGATTTGCTTCAAGAGACATCAAGGTTTGTTGCTCCATTGATTTGGGCTTGCTGTATTTTATTCCTATCTGGAGCGCCGCATTAGCGATGGCAAGAGCATCATTGGCATCAGTTTTATGGCCATCAACATATGCCTTTACCTTTTTCGGATTGATTATCCGTACTTCGTGTCCGAAAGACTCAGCGTATCTGCCCCAGTAGTGGCAACTAGCGCAGCCTTCTAGAGCAACAAGAGATGGCTTGGATTTAGCGAGTAACTCCTTAAGTTTCTGCCTGCTTACTGCTTTGTTACTGAGCAGTTCTCCTTGGCGGCTAATATGGCAAACCTGTAACACGTTTTTTGCTAAATCTATACCGATGACGTTCGTTCTTAGCATGATGACACCTCGTTTTCATGTTCCTGCCTATGCTTAAGTTTTGCAGAGAATGAGTGGATTCCATACATCGCGAAAAATCTAAAGTAAATTGCTATGAATTTATGCTCGAACACCTGCTGTGCTTCAATATTGTGCGTATGGCTAAGGTGTTGGGGGTATCCCGAAGTGGGTTTTATTACTGGATTAAACATCGCCATAAGGCCATTCAACGCGAGGCAAATCGCCAAGAGCTTGATATCAAGGTCAAGGAGGCGTTTGACAGCAGCAAAGGCCGAGATGGTGCGAGGCGCATTCAAAAATAACTGGCTGAGAACGGTAATAGTCATAATGTTAAAACCATTGCAGCCAGTATGAAGCGTCAGGATTTGACTCCGAAAGCCGCACGTAAGTTTAAGTGTACAACAGACAGCAAGCATAAAATGCCTGTTGCTCCGAACCTGCTGGCTCAGGACTTCAACGCAGCGGCTCCGAATCAAAAGTGGGCGGGTGACATCACCTACGTTGCCACAAGCGAAGGTTGGCTGTACTTGGCGGTAATTATTGATCTTTACTCAAGACAAGTAGTCGGCTGGTCTATGGATACCAGAATGACTGCTACGCTGGTCTGCGATGCGCTATCAATGGCCTTGTTCCGTCGCGGATTCCCTGAGCAAGTTATCGTTCACAGTGATCGAGGTAGCCAGTATTGCTCAAAAGACTATCGAGACCTCATGACCGCTGATAATCTAAAGCAAAGTATGAGTAGAAAAGGAAACTGCTGGGACAACGCTTGTGTTGAGAGCTTCTTCCATTCAATGAAAGTTGAAGCGATCCAATATGAGCCGATCATGACGCGAGGCGAGATGCGCCAAGCGATCTTCGAATACATAGAGGTTGATTATAATCGGACGAGAAGGCACAGTGCTCTTGGGTATCTAAGCCCAGTTAACTTTGAACAACAAAATGTCGCTTAATGAAGTGTCCAGTCTGGCTGGAGCAGATCAGACAAAAGTGAGTAGCACTAGTTGTCCAGTCTGGCTGGAGCAGATCATTACTCTAATGATACAGTAGATTTTAATCTGACGTACCATTTTTTACCATGCTCCTCCCTGTAAGTGATTGATTTGATAGATAATAAAATTTAATCAAGAAATGCATATCTATTATTTACACATAGTGTATAGTATCTGAAGCTCAAACAGTGAGCTATTGATAATACATTTAGTTCAAGATCTTCTCAGTTTTTATTCGATTAAGTTCGTCATATCTATCCTGCGATACCTTTTTCTTCATTCCTTATTTAGTAGCTTTCTTTTTTATTAATTCAATGTGTCGAGATATATTATGTCAAATAAAACAACTGGATCAGTAAAATGGTTTAATGAAACTAAAGGTTTTGGATTCATCACTCCAGATGACGGTGGTACTGACCTATTCGTTCATTTCAGATCAATTGTTGACGAAGGTTTCAAAACATTATCTGAAGGCCAAAAGGTTTCTTTTAATGTTGAACAAGGTAACAAAGGCCCACAAGCTGACAACGTTACTTTAGTATAAGAATTATTTAAAAGATCTCTTCGTTAGTCGAGGTCTTTTTTGTTTAATTTTAATAATCAGCCCGATGATTCTAAAAAATAATCTAAAATAATGTTGTTATTTCTTGGTCTGTTACCAGAAAATAGGTAAAAAATGATGTAACTAAAAAAACATGTTCTTACTAGATAAAATACCAGCTTCTTTGACCTCTATTTTCATTTGGTGAACTTGAAAATCAAAGATTCATACGTGAGGTTTCGGAGGCATTTTTGTACTCATATCAAAGAAGAAGGCTATCCTTTGAAAAAACCATCGATTAAGAGTAAATCAAGAGTGGTAAAAAATAAAAGCTCTAGTACAAATGATAATTATAATAGTATTCATAAAATTAGAAAAAAAATTGAAGATATATTGTTAGAACGAGAAGAAAAAAAACTTTGGGATTTATAAGGTAAGTAGTTATATGAGAAAACCAGTAAGAAAGAAATCGATAAAAAAAACGCAGAAAAACAACTTCGAAGAACGATTTTCTATGATGGTAAAAGAATATCAAGAAGCTAAAGAAACTCTAGAATCTATGGAAGTAGGTTCAAAAGAATATATGGTTCAAAATAAGTTATGCGATAAATTATTTTCAAATGCTGAACGATACATTAATAAAAATTAACCATTTGAAATAGTTTCGTCTACTCTATATCAAATTTACCCAAACTTTTTCTACTAAGAATTACGACTTCTCTTACCTCTTTTAGTATTGATGTCTTAAGTTTTACACTGGTGTTGAACATAAAGTTACGTAAGAGAGGCGGGGTTGTTGAGCACTTTTATCATGGCCTAGGTTTTACCAACTTGAGCAAGTTTCTTGAGCTTAGTTTTTCCCCCAGCAACTACTTCACTTGATACATGGCTGTTTCGGAGAGTGAGCACTTGCCATAACCATAGCGATTTTTCCACTTCCTATTTGAACCGTAGAGCTTCTAGCAATGCGAGGATCTCCATGTGCCCTTTCGTTTGTGCTGGTGTCTACGACTAAATGTAACTTGCGTCAGATTTTACGTTTTCTTTCAGTTGACCTTCCATTCATCATAAACCTGACCCCGGTAGCAACAATGGCTAGATGTTCTATTACGCCTCTGGTTTCATACTTCTCTACAAGGCTCGTTCCGTTGTAGAAAAACTACCAAATCTGTCCTTATGCGGACACAAATAACCTATACTAATAGTTAAAGATGTATGCTCTCACATAACTACACGTCGCATAACGCTAGTGATAAAAAGAGCCTAGTAATTAGGGGTTACTGTAGAGCTGAGATATAGTTAGAAATCATCCAAGCTAATAATTTCTGATTATATTAGAAGTTTAAATAGACCGTCCCTATCCTAAGGCAACACTTAGTAACTAATCGTAAACTGCACACAATTTACTCTAGTTGATTAAGCGCTACCTACCTCATTCAATTTTGCATAGGTCAAATTCCTTACCTATAGCCGGAGGGCATGCTCATGCTCCCAAGTAACAATTCTTCAGGAAACCCCTGGGGCGGAGGTCAGCAAGATCCTCCACATTTGAAAAAAGCTTTTCATACTATTCTTCAGCACTTCAAGAAAATTCTTATCGGTGGCGGACCGTCGAGCTTTCTTTCTCCATTTATTATTTTATTTTTAGCTCTCATTTTATGGTCAACATTTTATACCGTTCCAAGTGATTCTGTCGCTGTCATACAACGCTTTGGTAAGTATGTAAATAATGTTCCTGCGGGGCTCCATATCAAGGTTCCACTTGGTATTGACACGGTAAAAATAGTTCCAGTTAAACGTCAACTGAAACAAGAGTTTGGTTTTACGACGCCAGGAGCTAATGATCCTCACCAAAGTCCCAGAGTGAACGATCGTCGCCAAGAGACACAAATGGTCACTGGTGATTTAAATGCTGCCCTTGTGGAGTGGGTAGTTCAATATCGAATTTCTGAACCTATTAAGTTTTTGTTCGAAGTCCGGGAACCTAGTGAAACGCTTCGATATGTTTCTGAGTCCGTGATGCGTGAAGTTGTCGGGGATAGAACTGTGGATGAAGTGATCACAATAGGCCGACAAGAAATTGAATATGAAGCGCTTTCAAAAATGCAGGCGCTCTCAACGAAATATGCCTTAGGGATAAGCATTGACCAAGTGCAATTGAAAAACATCAACCCTCCTCAACCTGTTCAGGCATCATTTAACGAAGTGAACCAAGCCCAACAGGAAAAAGAAAAGCTTATTAATGAAGCTCGTCGAGATTACAACAAAGTCATCCCTTTAGCTTTAGGAGAAAAAGATCAAAGGATCAGAGAGGCTGATGGTTATCGGTTAAAAAGAGTGAATGAAGCCGAGGGGGATACAGCGCGATTTAATGCACTATTGTTTGAGTACGTTAAAGCTCCAGAAGTGACCAAACGAAGAATCTACTTAGAAACCATGCAAGCTGTATTACCGAATATTCGGGCCAAAATTATCATTGATGAGCGAGCAAACAATATCTTACCTTTACTTAATCTCAATAAGACACAAGGAGATGCACAATGAAACCGAAAAAAATAAGGAGTCATAACCGCATTAGTTTTATGTGTCTCTCTTGGTATATACAACGCACTTTACACCGTGAGTGAAGTACAACAGGTCATTATTACTCAGTTTGGGAAGCCAATAGGAGAACCTGTTGTGGATGCCGGGTTAAAGATAAAAATGCCATTCATTCATGAGATTAACACTATAGACAAAAGAGTGTTGGAGTGGGATGGCAACCCTTCCGATATGCCCACAAAAGATAAGCTGTATATTTCAGTTGATTTATTCGCTCGGTGGCGAATAACCGACCCACTTCAATACTTTTTAAGAATCAAAGATGAGCGTAGTGCACAATCTCGTCTTGACGATATTTTGGGAAGTGAGACGCGAAATGCTGTTGCAAAGCATGAACTAATCGAAATAATTCGTACTAACAAAAACAGAAAACCGTTACGAGATGCCTTATTAAGTGACACTGAAGGAGAGTTAAAAATTGGCACCCTTGTTCCTATTAAAAAAGGGCGTCAACTAGTAGAACAAGAAATATTCTCTGCTGCGTCAAGAAAAAATAAAGATATTTGGTATTGAATTGCTCGATATTCGCTTCAAACGTATTAATTACAATGAAAGTGTTCGCCCTAAAATTTACGAACGAATGATTAGTGAACGTCGGCAAATCGCGGAACGTTTTTTATCCGAAGGGAATGGGGAAGCAGCGAGGATTCGTGGTGACCGCATCAGAGATTTAAATAAAATCCAGTCTGAAGCCTATCGTGAAGTCGAAGAGATTCGCGGGCAAGCTGATGCCAAAGCCGCCGAAATTTATTCGTTAGCTTACAATAAAAGCCCTCAAGCGAGAGACCTTTATGAGTTCACGCGAACAATGCAGTCTTACTCAACTATCATTTCAGAAAATACAACGCTTGTTTTATCTACTAACAGTGACATATTCAGGTTTCTCAATAGCATTGAAGGTAACTTAATACCTACAGTTGAAAATAATGAGTAAAAAAATCCCAATAGTACCAACTAATCCGACTCGATTACCCAAAGAGTACATTGATTGGGTTGCTCAACCAGTAAACCGTTTTATACATATTGAATCCGCAGCAGGCATTGTTCTATTTGTTTCAGCAGTACTTGCTGTTTTACTTGCCAATTCAAATCTAAGTGAAGAGTTTGCTCATTTTTGGCAGATTTCGGTAGGGATTACTTTCGGTGATTTAGTCTTTGAGCGTTCTTTACACAAATGGATAAACGATGCTGGAATGACTTTGTTTTTCTTTCTCATTGCCTTAGAACTTAAGCGTGAGTTGGTGCTGGGTGAACTTCGTAATCCAAAATTAGCTGTACTTTCCATTGCTGCCGCTCTTGGTGGGATGTTGTTACCTCCTCTTTTCTATTTATTTATCCAATTTGGTGAGCCAGGGCATCATGGTTGGGGGACTGTGATGGCGACGGATACCGCATTTGTAATCGGGTGCCTAGCACTCTTAGGACGAAGTATTCCAAGTAGCTTACGAATATTCATGTTATCAATGGCCGTAGTCGATGATATTGGCGCAATCTTTGTTGTGGCTATTGGTTATGGTAATGACATTGAATGGCGGCCCGTGGTTTATGCATTAATAGGTTTTATTATTGTTCGAGGTATGAGCTTCTTGGGAGTTCGCAGTATTGTACTCTTCTCTCTTGTTGGAGGAATGATATGGTTGTCGGTCGACATGTCTGGTATACATCCGACAATTACTGGTGTGATTCTAGGCTTATTAACCCCCACAAATAAGTGGGTCAGCAAGCAACACCTCTCCACTATTGTGGACTCAATAGTGGCATCATCTCCTATGAAGCAATGGAGCGGAGATAAGATTGAAGGAGAGACTTTAAGGACAGCTGCGGCGGCGGCCCGTGAAACGCTTTCACCGGTCGAGCGATTAGAAATGTTACTTCATCCTTGGGTCGGGTTTATTATCTTACCACTATTCGCCTTTTCTAATGCTGGGATTTCACTAACCAGTACGAATGCAACTTCTCCAATTACTTTTGCTGTCTTTTTGGGTTTTGTTTTTGGCAAGCCTATAGGTATTGTGCTGTTCAGTTGGATATCCGTAAGACTCCGGTTAGCCATGCTTCCAGAAAATATGAATTGGGGAATGATTTTGGGGGGTGGGATGTTGGCTGGCATTGGCTTTACGATGGCCTTGTTTATCTCAGAGTTAGCCTATAGCCCTGATCAAATTAATGCAGCAAAACTTGGAATTTTCTCAGCTTCCATCTGTTCAGCTTTACTCGGTCTCACTTTTTTACGGTTATTTCTCTGTAAGAGAAAAACAGAACAACATCTGAATCTGAAATGTATAGACAGTCTGCGGTGAAAAACTACCGCAGACTGCTACCCCGTAATCTAAGACGCGAGACTTCACTATGACATTTTAGGAATATTAGCTGTCAGCTGCTTCAGAACATATTGAAGAATACCCCCCGAGTTAAAATACTCCAGTTCCTTAGGGTTATCTATACGAGCAGTAACAGGTATGGTGAGCTCAGCACCTTGCGCTGTTACTACGATAATATTGAGCTCCAATAACGGCTTAATAGGTTCGTGGGGGGCAATAAAAACAGTCTCATTACCCTCTAAAGTCAGTGAATTTAATTCATCTGGTCGTATCAGTTGAAGAGGCAGTATGCCCATACCGACTAAATTACTACGATGAATTCGCTCAAACGATTCCGCGATGACCGCTTTCACATTCAATAACAAACAACCTTTTGCCGCCCAGTCACGACTAGAGCCTGAACCATAGTCTTTGCCAGCAAATATTACCAACGGAACGTTAAGTTCGATTGACCTCCTGCTGGCGTCGTAAATAGGAATGATGGGAGGAGCTTTCTCAGTGGTTGACATGTTACAGTCATCCAGTTTGGTATCGCCGTAACATCGCGTGACACCGCCTATCGTCGGGGAGGCGATTTTGTTTTCCAAACGTACATTTGAAAAAGTCCCACGAACCATAATGTGATGATTTCCTCGGCGTGAACCATAGCTATTAAACTCTTCGGGTGTGATGTTTTTTGAAAGTAGATATTGCCCCCCCGGACTATGTTCTGAAATGCGGCCTGCTGGTGAAATATGGTCGGTCGTAATTGAATCCCCCAAAATGGCTAATACACGCGCTGATTCAACAGGAAAAGTCGGCGGTGGTATTTCTAAAAAAGGAGGGCGTTGTATGTAAGTGGAGCCTTCGTCCCAAGGGTAGCAGGGGCTATCTTTCATTGACAATTGTTCCCACTCTTCATCACCTTCAGTAATGTCGCTGTAGCTCAATCTAAAGTGGCTCTCATGGACTTGATTTAGCATTTCATCCAGCATGGCTTGGCTTGGCCACAGATCTTTTAGATAGACGGGCTCGTTGTTACTATTGAGCGCAATTGGGTCTTTTTCTAAGTCAATACAGGTCGTACCCGCTAACGCAAATGCGACGACTAAAGGTGGCGAGGCAAGCCAGTTTAGGCTAACAGAGGGGTGTACTCTACCTTCAAAGTTGCGATTACCTGATAATACCGCCGATACATTCAGGCTGTTTTCCGAGATCTCAGTTTCAAGATTGTTTTTTAATGGGCCAGAGTTACCAATGCATGTTGTGCAACCGTATCCAACTCGATGAAATCCCAATAGATCGAGGTAGTCTTGCAAACCCGTATCATTGAGATATCGAGCGACAGCTAATGAACCGGGGGCGAGAGAAGTTTTGACGTAGCTAGGAACGGTTAACCCTTTTTTAACTGCTGCCTTAGCCACCAAACCCGCAGTCAGCATAACAGCGGGGTTTGACGTGTTAGTGCATGAGGTGATAGCTGCAATGACGACATCACCATGATGTAAGGGTCTGGATGAGCCTGGCTGGCTTGAGTTTGCGGCACCTTCAATCGCACATTGGTCAAGAGTCGCTTGCTTAATAGCGCTGATATTAAGTCTGTCTTGAGGTCGTTTGGGCCCTGCTATTGAGGTACCGATAGCAGATAAATCGACTACAACATTTTCGTCATACTCTGGTGAAGGGCGGTTTGTATCCCACCATAGCTCTTGCTCTAGAGCGTACGCCCGCACTCTATCAATCAGTGAAGAAGGGCGGTTTGTCAGGGTTAAATAGGCGATAGTATTTTCATCAATTGGGAAAAATCCGCAAGTGGCTCCATACTCTGGTGCCATATTGGCAAGCGTTGCTCGGTCTGCCACCGATAGAGTGGCTAAGCCGTCACCATAGTACTCAACGAACTTACCAACCACGCCATGAGACCTTAACCTTTCTGTAATCGTCAAAACCAAATCGGTCGCAGTCACACCGGGACGCAATTGCCCATCAAGACGTACTCCGACAACTCGTGGGATAGCGATATTTAGTGGCTGACCAAGCATTGCAGCTTCGGCTTCTATGCCTCCCACTCCCCAACCTAACACGCCTAACCCGTTTATCATAGTGGTGTGGCTATCGGTTCCTATTACCGTGTCTGGTGTTAACACTCTTTTTTCGTCTTCGCGCACAACTTGAGATAGATATTCCAGATTAACTTGATGGCATATCCCCTTACCGGGAGGGATCACTGTCAAGTTACGGAAGTTCTTTTGTGCCCATTTTAGAAATGTATAACGCTCTCTATTTCGTGCCATTTCATGTGCGCGATTTGTTTGTATCGAAGATTCTGAACCTGATTGATAAACAATTAACGAATGGTCTATGACAAGATCAACCGGACATTTAGGCGTTACATAACTCGGATCTCCGCCTTCTTGAGCTACTGCATCTCTTATTGCGGCTAAATCGACTAAAGCAGGTATCCCAGTATAGTCCTGCATCAGTACTCTACTAGGATAGAAACTTAATTCTGATGAATTACCGTTGCTCTCTGAGTCGAGAGCCTTATTTTTAAAGAGCAATGCTTCAATAATTTGAGATGACTCTTTTAAATCAGAGGTTTGTCGCATTACATTTTCAATAAGCAGACGTTTAGTTACGGGAATTTTGGACAGGTTTACTTGATAATCTTGGGCAAGTTTTTTTAATGACCAGTATCTGTATTCTGTACCTTTTAAATTCAGTGAACTTAGATATGTTTGGCGCCATGTTTTCTCGTTGGTGGGTATCATGATTTGTTTCCTTTCAATGATGATTGACCTTTATAAAAGGCACCTCCTTGTCATAGACTGTTTTCTGGGACACTTTTATATTTCCCATATCCAAATAGCTTTGATCAGCTGAAAGTCTATAACCTGAAAGGACCAGAGTTGAATTTCGAAAAGAAGGAAGAAGTTGGAATGGACTTTTACCATCAAACAATAACTAGACAAAAAATGAAGGCAAAGCTTTTGATTGCTATGCCTTCAGCCGTATCTAGATGAGAGCCACGTTTGTTGCGTGCGGTCCTTTCTCACCTGGTTCAACTTCAAAACTTACTTTTTGCCCTTCCAACAGGGTCTTAAACCCATCAGACGAAATCGAACGGAAATGGACAAAAATATCCTTGCCATCACTATCTTTGGTGATAAATCCAAAGCCTTTATTCTCGTTAAACCATTTTACTGATCCAGTTTCTCTGTCAGACATATATACCTCGACTAATCCTATAGGTTAAGGCTCTGGTAACTAGAGCTATTTCATAGTCACTCAAGAGGGCTGTCGCAGAAGTTAAACGAAAAATTTCGAAAATAACTGTGAAAGGAAACTTGTTTTATAATGAAAAAATAACTCAAATTCGTGGAGCTACTTTAAGTATAAGCCTTAAATTGAAAATAGTTAGTTTAGTCTTCGGTCATATTTTAATTTGGCTGTAAGGTTATGATTTTAAAAAGCATTAGTAAGTTTCCAATGCATTCACTAACAAAAAACGACTTTATGCCGACTGCGAGCAAATAGCCGAAGTTGCAACTAGCTAGTTTTTGCGATACTTACAATGCTAATTTAACTAGTGCTACTCACTTTTGTCTGATCTGCTCCAGCCAGACTGGACA
>CCKK01000027.1 GCA_001048675.1 Vibrio diabolicus
ATAGGTCTATATTGTTAAAGAGCTTGCTTTGCGAGAAGCTTTTCTCTCAAAGCGGAGGTGCATTCTAGCGATTTAATTGACAGTGTCAAACACTTTTTCAATTTTATTTTCGTAGAAACTTTTTACCTCTCCGACCCTGCTGAAGCCTTATCGCGTCTGCCGTGTCGGTGGATGCGCATTATAGGGAACTCAGATCCGTTCGCAACCCTTTTTTGGAAAAAAATGGAAAAAACTGACTGTTCGATGACTATTTCATCAAAAAAGACAAAAAAGAAGGGTAAAAAACCCTCTTTTTCTGCCTCATAAGCCGTATTTAAATGAATGCGTACGCGTCTGCGAACATACGTTCGCTCTTCGCTTTCTTGTTCTGAGTGAACTGTTCACGTGCTGCGCCAGCCATTTCGAATCGACCTGCAATATAGATATCGTAGTTTTCTAAGCTTTCGAAATCTTCACTCACCGCTTGTAGCACGTTACCAACCTTACCTTGCCAATCAGCAGGTGCTTCTTCTACAACTGGAACAAAGTGAACGTTAGTAAACTTATCGGCGATCTCGACCAGTTCTTCTTTTGCATAAAGTTGGCAGTTATCGCGCGCACCCCAATATAGATAGATAGGGTTGGTTTTATTCTGCGCGACGCAGTGATCCAGAATCGAGCGCACGTAACTAAAACCTGTACCACCAGCAATTAATAATAGTGGACGTTCACTTTCTTCTTGAACCCAAGCGTCACCATGCGGGGCATCAATTTCAATCTGACCATCAGTTTCAAGCGCCGCTTGCATTGCTTCGACAACTTCTTGAGCGTAAGCGTTGTGTTCCGCCGCACCGATATGCAGTTCAAGTTCACCTTCATGACGGCAAGGGCTGCTCGCGATAGAGAAAGGACGTTTGTCTTTTTCACCCATCACTACCATTAGGTACTGACCCGCTTTAAAAGGCACTGGTGATTCTGGGTGAAGAAGGATTTGGTAAGTATTACAAGCTAACGGCTGAATAGACTTTACTTTACATTGGATGGTCATGGTGTTCCTCTCACTTACTCATCAAAAGTAAGCACTAGATTACTTTCTGTATAGGCTTGGCAAGGGAATATCCAACCTTGCTGTTGCTCTTTTTCGGTTTAGCATCGGTTCGAGGTGGTAATTCACCTCGCCCGTTAGCTTTTTACACATGCACATGGCGCAAGCGCCAACTTGGCAACGGTGTGGGAAGCGAATATTGTTGTTGAGCGCAGCTTCCAACACCGTCTCCCCTTCTTTTACTGGAAACGTAACGTCCATTGGTAGAAGGTGGACTTGATGACTCATAGAATACCTAACTGGTCCCAAATCTCATCGACTTTAGCCACAAGTTTAGGATCTTTTTTGATAGGCGTACCCCACTCACGCGTGACTTCAGATTCGAACTTGTTGGTCGCATCCAATCCTAATTTGGATGAACTCTCAGTCTTACCACGCACTTGAATGGTGTCTCTATCTGGGTCCATTCGAGTTGTTACAGCCCAAATGATGTCATTCCAATCTCGTGCATTGACGTCATCGTCGCACAAGATAATGAATTTGTTATCCGCGTACTGAGAAAAGAATCCCCATAAATATTCCATCAATTCTTGAGATTGACCGACTTGGTCTTTCTTCATGGTCACAACAGCAAATTGGTTGTTTGCTGTGGCTGGTAGATAGACATCAACAATCTCAGGGCGTTGCTGTTTTAATGCATCCAGATCCGCTTCGTTAATCGCTTTATTGTCACGCTCAGTAACCTTGGTTCGTGTCGCGAGTTCAGCGTCCCATTTAATGGTCGCATCCAAGCCCATCTTAGAGCCAAGCCCAACCACTGGCGAAGCAAAGTCGAGCGAGTCGATTGGCGTGTTGTCTATCATCAAGGTATCACGTACAGGATCCATATGCTCTGACATGGCTTTAACGACATCATTCCAATCTCGCGCGTTTACCGATTCATCGCACACAATAACAAACTTGGTGTACATGAATTGACGTAAGAAAGACCACACACCCATCATTACGCGCTTGGCATGTCCTGGGTACTGCTTCTTCATGGTGACGACTGCCATTCGGTACGAACAACCTTCTGGCGGTAGATAGAAGTCTTCGATCTCTGGGAACTGCTTTTGCAGAATCGGCACAAACACTTCGTTTAATGCCACACCCAATACAGCAGGTTCATCTGGCGGACGACCTGTGTAGGTACTGTGATAGATTGGGTCTTTACGCATAGTAATGTGCGTAATGGTAAACACGTGGTGCTTTTCTTTTTCATTATAGTAACCAGTGTGATCACCATATGGGCCTTCATCAGCAAACTCGTTCGGGTCGATATAGCCTTCCATCACGATTTCAGCGCTCGCTGGCACTTCCAAATCATTACTAACTGACTTAACGACTTCCGTTTTGCTGCCACGTAGTAAACCTGCAAATGCGTATTCCGATAGCGTATCTGGCACTGGCGTTACTGCGCCAAGAATGGTTGCGGGGTCTGCACCAAACGCAACCGAAACTGGGAAAGGTTTACCTGGATTGGTTTCCATCCAATCACGTAGGTCAAGCGCACCACCACGATGAGCTAACCAACGCATTATGATTTTGTTCTTGGCGATTTTCTGTTGGCGGTAAATACCTAGGTTCTGACGTTTCTTGTTTGGACCTTTGGTCACGGTTAAGCCCCACGTAAGCAGTGGTGCAACGTCTTCCGCCCAGCAACTCATTACCGGGATTTTGTCCAAGTCGACTTCATCACCTTGCCACACAATCTCTTGGCACGATGCTTTTCTTAAGCGCTTGGCTGGCATGTTCAATACTTGCTTGAACACTGGCAATTTTTCCAATGCGTCTTTGAAGCCTTTTGGTGGCTCAGGTTCTTTCAAATAAGCCAGCAGCTTACCAACTTCGCGCAGTTCTTTTACGTCTTCGCGTCCCATACCTATCGCGACACGCTCTGGCGTACCAAATAAGTTAGTCAGAACGGGGACGTTGTAGCCGATCGGATTCTCGAATAACAAGGCAGGGCCACCAGCACGCAAGGTGCGGTCACTGATTTCTGTCATTTCGTAAGCGGGATCGACAGGGTGAGCAATGCGTTTAAGTCGACCTTTCTGTTCTAGGTGGTCGATAAATTCGCGTAAATCCTTAAAACTCATAGGCCTTCATGACTGGCTGATTAAACTGTCCGCAGTATAACAAATAGGAGGACGCTAAGATCCTCCTATTTTGTGTGGGTATGTGAGCCAGATTACTTTAATACTTGCTCTATCTGCCGAGTCTTCACTTGATGGTTGTTAGAGACTAACTCTTCCAACCAGGTTTGATGCCCTTGCTGCGCCAGCTCTCGAGCGACCATGGTAGCTTCTTCCGATAGTGCCATTTTGCTCACTAGAAACTGTTTCACTTGCGGAGATAAAGGGTTGGATTTTGTGAGTAGACTAATGGCTTCTGGTTTAAGTGACGGATTAACGGTGGAGTTCATCAATTGCTGAATTGAAAAAACGTCCCCAACCGTAGCTAAACGCTCGAGTTCGGACTGGCTGTTGTAATCCGCTCTCATCCGCCAGAGTAAGTTGTACACTTCCTCATCTTGACTTACTTGCGCTAATCTCACGATCACGGCTGTCGATGGTAGCCAACTGGTCACATTCGCTTTGGTTAACTGAGTGGTTAATGCGGCAAGCGCATGCGGTGATAAGCTGTCCAACTCTCGAATCAAAAGTGCTTCACGCGCCTGAGCTTGTTGAGATGGCCCTGTAAGCCATTGCTTTAAGTCGAGCTCTTTTCGCTCAGCTTGTAGTACAAAGTCCAAGGTACTTTGGTCTTGCTTCCAACGCTTAATCAAGCGGCTCGCAATGGCAGGAAAGTTAAAGGCAGGCACACTAAACTCATACCCGTCCCCTCGCTCTAGAACCTGATAAGTAGGAGTCATACGGATCTGAGACTCAACAAACAGAGCCATTCTAGGCGTGAGAATGACATCTTGCTTCTCAAGCTTTTCCAATAATCGAAAACGCACGACCTCTTGTTGAGGTAAAGCTAGTCGATCAAGGGCAAATTTAAGCGAGTCGACTTCATCCCTGACAACGTAATCAAGCAGTTCAGAGACTTTAGCCTGTATTTGAGTATCCTGAAGCCACTGTTCTACTACAGACTCCTGCATTTCCTTGGCAGATAACGTCGCGGGTAGTGTGATAAGTGACAAGCTCAGGAGTAATGACGACAACATTCCTTGTTGCATGTTAACCTCCCGATAACATTTTCCTCATTCTGATGCTTCCATCGGGAGAAAGCAACAAAAAAGCCACCGTTAACGGTGGCTTTTTTAGAATAAGGACTCAGCTATTACTGACGACGCATCGCATCGAAGAACTCATCGTTGGTCTTCGTCATCGCTAGCTTATCAATGAGGAACTCCATTGCGTCGATTTCGCCCATTGGGTGAACGATCTTACGCAGAATCCACATTTTCTGTAGTTCATCAGTCTTCGTCAGTAGCTCTTCACGACGTGTACCTGAACGGTTGAAGTCAATCGCAGGGAATACACGCTTCTCAGCAATCTTACGGTTCAAGTGCAGTTCCATGTTACCTGTACCCTTGAACTCTTCGTAGATAACTTCATCCATCTTAGAACCAGTATCAACTAGTGCTGTTGCGATGATCGTTAGGCTACCGCCCTCTTCAACATTACGTGCTGCACCAAAGAAACGCTTAGGACGGTGTAGTGCGTTTGCATCCACACCACCTGTCAGTACTTTACCTGATGAAGGTACTACGGTGTTGTAAGCACGAGCGAGACGAGTGATAGAGTCAAGCAAGATAACCACGTCTTTCTTGTGTTCAACAAGACGTTTTGCTTTCTCGATTACCATTTCCGCTACTTGTACGTGACGAGATGCTGGCTCATCGAAAGTCGACGCGACTACTTCACCTTTAACTAGACGCTGCATCTCTGTTACTTCTTCTGGACGTTCGTCGATAAGAAGTACCATCAACTCACACTCTGGGTGGTTGTATGCGATGCTTTGAGCAATATTTTGCAGAAGCATTGTCTTACCCGCTTTTGGCGGAGCAACAATCAGACCACGTTGACCTTTACCGATAGGCGATGCCAAATCTAAAACACGTGCTGTGATGTCTTCTGTAGAACCGTTACCACGCTCCATTACCATGCGTTCATTTGCATGTAGAGGGGTAAGGTTTTCAAATAGGATCTTGTTACGAGCGTTGTCTGGTTTGTCGTCGTTAACGGTATTGACTTTTAGAAGGGCAAAGTAGCGTTCACCGTCTTTTGGTGGACGAATTTTACCAGCGATAGAGTCACCAGTACGTAGGTTAAAGCGACGAATCTGACTTGGTGATACGTAGATATCGTCCGGACCCGCAAGGTATGAACTATCTGCACTGCGTAGGAAACCAAAGCCGTCTTGCAGAATTTCCAGAACCCCATCGCCAAAGATGTCTTCGCCGCCTTTAGCGTGCGCTTTTAAAATCGCGAAGATGATGTCTTGTTTTCTTAAGCGAGCTAGGTTCTCTAATCCTAAGCTTTCGCCCAGTTTTACAAGGTCAGACACAGGTCTGTTCTTCAGTTCGGTAAGGTTCATGGTGGTGGATTCTTGTTTAGTCAAAATAAGATCTGTTTTCTAGTTAAGATGGATTTGGTCTCAGGATCGACCAAGAAGAGAAATTTGTTCAATTAACGCGCGATAAGTTAGCACTAATTAGTATTCTAGTCCAGAGTTAGAAAAACAAAACCGTGCGTTGTTACTTTGCACGGTTTTATCTGTAATCACTTGGTGATTATAAGTTTGCGTCCAAAAACTCTTTTAGTTGAGTTTTAGACAGAGCACCAACTTTCGTTGCCGCTACGTTGCCGTCTTTGAATAGCAGTAGCGTTGGAATGCCGCGAATACCAAACTTAGGTGGTGTACCTGCGTTATGGTCGATGTTTAGTTTACCGATAGTGAGTTTGCCTTCGTACTCGTCTGCGATTTCGTCCAGAATAGGAGCGATCATTTTACAAGGACCACACCATTCTGCCCAGAAATCCACTAGAACCGGGCCTGCAGCGTTGATTACATCGTTTTCAAAACCGTCATCAGTTAGCTGCAAAATCTTATCACTCATCTTCCACTCCAATGTGTTTTTCGAAACTGGTTGGATGATAACCAGTAATTAGATGCCCTATTGGAATGTATTTACTTTCGTATTGCAAGCTTTAGCTGATATTCTATAGCCATGAAAAAGACGCATATCACAGAGCAAAAGTTCGCCGATTTGGGCTTAAAGCCCCAAGTTATTGAAGGATTGGACAAAAAAGGGTTCGAATTTTGTACCCCTATCCAAGCCTTGGCGTTGCCGGTCCTGCTCACCGGCCAAGACATCGCAGGCCAGGCCCAAACGGGTACTGGTAAAACGCTCGCGTTTCTTACTGCTACATTCAACCACCTTCTGACGACACCAGAGCATGAAGGTCGTAAGCCTACGCAGCCACGCGCAATCATTATGGCGCCAACACGTGAGCTTGCTATTCAGATTTACAATGATGCAGAAGCATTAACTGAGAGCACTGGTCTAAAAACCGCTTTGGCTTACGGTGGTGAAAGCTACGATAAGCAATTGAATAAGCTGCAAGATGGTGTCGATATTCTGATTGGTACGACAGGTCGTATCATCGATTTCTACAAACAGCGCGTATTCAATCTTAACAACATTCAAGCCGTTGTTCTGGATGAAGCCGACCGCATGTTCGATCTTGGCTTTATTAAAGACATTCGCTTCTTGTTCCGTCGTATGCCTGAACCAAAAGAGCGTTTGAACATGCTGTTCTCAGCGACGCTTTCTTACCGTGTTCAAGAACTGGCATTTGAGCACATGAACACTCCTGAGCATGTTGTGGTAGAGCCAGAACAGAAAACTGGTCACCGCATTCAGGAAGAACTTTTCTACCCTTCTAACGAAGATAAAATGGCCCTCCTTCAAACTTTGATTGAAGAAGAATGGCCAGATCGCGCCATCATTTTTGCGAACACGAAACACAAGTGTGAATCGGTTTGGGGTCACTTGGCGGCCGATGGACACCGTGTCGGTCTTCTTACTGGTGATGTACCGCAGAAGAAACGTGAAAAGATTCTTGAGCAATTCACCAAAGGTGATGTCGACATTCTTGTTGCAACTGACGTTGCTGCGCGTGGTCTGCACATTCCTCAAGTGACGCATGTTTTCAACTACGACCTTCCTGACGACTGTGAAGATTACGTTCACCGTATTGGCCGTACAGGTCGTGCTGGTGCAAGCGGCCACTCAATCAGTTTTGCTTGTGAAGAGTACGCAATTAACCTGCCTGCAATCGAAGAATACATTGAGCACACTATCCCAGTTTCAGAATACGATTCGTCAGCGTTGATCCAAGATCTGCCAGCGCCAATTCGTATGCGTGCGCCACGCAACCAACAGCGTCGTACGAATACTGGCGGTACTCGTTCAGGTTCAGGTAACCGCAAGCCGCAAGGACGTCGTCCACGCCAACCGCGTCAATCGGCACCAAAACAATCGTAAAAGGAAACTGAGTTCGTTTATGAGTCAAGCAGGATCATCGCCGCTATACGCCGCCATCGACCTCGGGTCGAACAGTTTTCACATGCTCGTTGTGCGTCATATCGATGGCAGCGTTCAAACAATGGCTAAAATTAAGCGCAAGGTTCGTCTAGCAGCGGGCCTAGATGAACATAATTCTCTTAGTATGGAAGCTATGCAGCGAGGATGGGACTGCTTAAGTCTATTTGCGGAACGCTTGCAGGATATTCCTAAACAAAACATTCGTATTGTAGGCACAGCCACTTTACGTACCGCCACGAATGTAGATGTGTTTCTGGAGAAAGCGAACCAGATTCTTGGTCAACCAATCGACGTTATCTCCGGTGAAGAAGAAGCGGCCACTATCTATAAAGGTGTCGCACACACTTCTGGAGGCAGCGGTCGCCGTCTTGTGGTCGATATTGGTGGCGCAAGTACAGAACTCATCATCGGTGAAGGTTTCGAAGCCAAAGCACTGACCAGTTTAAAAATGGGTTGTGTGACTTGGCTGGAAAACTTCTTTAAAGATCGCCAGTTGAATGCGCGTAACTTTGACGCAGCAATTGAAGGCGCGAAGCAGACAATCCAGCCAATTCTAGAGCGCTATACAGAAATCGGTTGGGATGTGTGCGTTGGCGCATCAGGCACCGTTCAGGCATTGCAAGAGATAATGCTAGCGCAAGGTATGGACGAAGTAATCACTCACTCCAAATTGAAACGCCTGCAGAAGCAAGCCATGTTAGCCGATCATTTAGAAGAGCTCGACATTGAAGGCTTAACGCTTGAGCGTGCATTAGTGTTCCCTAGTGGCTTATCTATTTTGATTGCCGTTTTTGAATTACTGGAAATCGACGCGATGACACTCGCTGGCGGCGCACTACGTGAAGGCTTAGTCTACGAGATGGTTGAAGAGCTACGTCAAGAAGACATCCGTGCTCGCACAATTGCCAGCGTACAAAATCGTTATCAGCTCGATCACCAATACGGTGAACAAGTTGCGACACTGGCAAGCAAACTGTTGGAGCAAGCCGGCGGCGATGAGTGGATTACGGAGCCTCAAGGCAAGATATTGCTTGAAACCGCCGCAAAGCTGCATGAAATCGGCTTAACGATCGATTTCAAAAAAGGCGGTGAGCACAGTGCTTACCTACTCCAGAATTTGGATTTACCTGGCTACACTCGCGCGCAGAAGTTCTTTATTGGTGAGATTGCCCGTCGTTATCGAGAACAACTCACCTCACTGCCTGAGCAACACGCGTTATCAGGCTCAAGTGCCAAGCGCGTACTGCGGTTGTTGCGCTTAGCGGTGTTGTTGACTCACCGTCGCAACCAAAACTTAGAGCCAAACGTCGTATTAACGGCTGAAGGTGACAACCTAACATTAAACATTGATGCACAGTGGCTAGCGGCCAACCCGTTGACCGCCGCTGAGCTAGAAATCGAATCCAACCGTCAAACTGATATCGGTTGGCCATTAACGATTACCTCTGATTAATGGTTGTTATCCCATGACAAAGGCTCCTTTTGGAGCCTTTTTAATACCCGTTATTATCCTATGTACAACTCATAGAGTTTTGAGACACCAATGATCTAAATACTCATTTCGCTGTACATTTGCTTTAGAAACAACAAAGCCGCTATCAAAAGCGGCTTTGTTGCTATTAACTGATGAAAACTATGCCGTCGTCGTAACTTTAAAGTTAGGGTTCACTGCCGTTAGCTTCTTAATTAAGTAATTCAGTAGTACGCCGTACATAGGCACAAACAGACCAAGACTAATCACTAACTTAAAGCCGTAGTCCACCAGCGCGATTTCCGTCCAATGTTCCGCCATAAATGGATCTGGACTTTGGTAGAACGCAATCGCGAAGAAAGCGATGGTATCCAGTGCATTACCAAAAAGCGTTGAACACGTTGGGGCCACCCACCACTGTTTCATTTGGCGTAGGCGGTTGAACACGTGCACATCCATAATCTGACCAAGTAGATACGCCATGAAGCTAGCAATCGCGATACGAGCAACGAATAAGTTAAATTCCCCTAGGTGACCAAAACCTTGGAACTGCCCCTCGAAGAACACCACCGATAAGAAGTAAGAGACAGCCAAAGCAGGCAACATTACTAAGAAAATGATCTTACGCGCCAACTGAGCACCGAAAATACGTACGGTTAAATCCGTCGCAAGGAAAATAAATGGGAAGGTGAATGCACCCCAGGTGGTATGTAAGCCAAAGATAGTAAACGGTAGCTGAACTAGGTAATTGCTGGATGCAATAATGACTAGATGAAATAAAACCAGATAGATAAGGGCGTTGCGCTGCTGCGCAGGGGTAAAGTTACTCATGCGATACCTTTTTAGTTTGGTTTGGGGGCGAGGGAACCCAAATCGAGCGTTTTCTACAGAGAAAAGCACTCTTACCAACAATGTAAAAAATGACGATTAAACTAACTTAACTCATTCAGAGTAAAGCGGTGGGCGATTATACATTAACCAATTTTACTCACAAGCGGTGTTTTATACGCAAACGTTTCTTCGCGAACATCACGTCAAAACCAAGGGCTTTGATGCAAAAATAAGAAAGGGTGTTTCATGTGAAACACCCTTTAAAGAATAGATAACTTGAATTTAGAAGCCGCGTTGGAACAATCCGGCTAAATAGTCGAGCTCTTCCCTACTCTCTTCTATTGTTAGCGCTTCAAACCAAATTGCTTCGCTGTAGTGCTCCGCTTTCATAAATAAGCGGCAGCCTTCAAAATCGATCAACCAAGAGTGAATATCCGCATCCCACTGTTTTTCTACCACTGACGCAGATAATAATTTCACCAAACGCTCACCCAATGCCGGAAAAGTATCGAGGTCGAAGCTTGGAGCGGTAATAATAAGACGCCCTTCTTCAACAATGTAATCAGCGAGACCAAATTCCTTGTGCATATGGATTCCTTATCCGTGGTGAGTAATGTGTTCTTGGATCAGATCCAAGAATGGATCGGCGTATTTTTCTAGTTTACGTTGACCAACGCCACTAACCGCTAACATTTCGCCGTATGACGTTGGCAGCATTTCTGCCATATCAATCAAGGTCGCATCACTGAATACCACATATGGTGGCAAACCATCTTCATCGGCGATCGACTTACGTAGCTTACGTAGTTTGGCAAACAACTTCTTATCGTAGTTTTTGCTGGTCAGTTTATCCGACTTCGCGGCACGTGCAGCGGTATCTAAACGTGGAACTGCAAGTTCTAAAGACACATCACCACGTAGTAATGGACGTGCTTCTTCGGTTAATTGCAACGTCGAGTTACGAGTGATGTTTTGAAATAGCAGCCCTTTATGAATTAACTGGCGGAAGATACTCACCCAGTAATCATGGCTGTGATCACGACCAATGCCGTAAGTCGAAATTTTATCGTGGCCGTGTTCGCGCACACGAATGTTTTGCATCCCACGCAGCACCTCAACCACATACGTCATACCAAAACTTTGGTTAACGCGGTAAACACACGACAACGCTTTGCGCGCTTCTTCGGTCGCATCAAAGTGTTTTGGTGGGTCCAGGCAGATATCGCAGTTACCACACGGCTTTTCGCGATACTCTCCAAAATAGTTGAGCAGTACCTGACGACGACAGGTTTGCGCTTCCGCAAAAGCACTCATCGCATTGAGTTTGTGGCTTTCTACCTGCTTCTGCGGTCCATCATCTTTTTCATCCAACATACGACGCAACCAACTGATGTCGGCTGGGTCATACAACATCATCGCCTCGGCAGGCAGGCCATCTCGCCCTGCTCGACCAGTTTCCTGATAATAGGACTCGATGTTACGTGGAATATCAAAATGCACAACAAAGCGCACGTTTGGCTTATTGATACCCATGCCGAATGCAACCGTCGCAACGACGATTTGAATGTCATCACGTTGAAAAGCTTCCTGAACGTAAGCTCGCTCTTCAGTATCCATCCCTGCATGATAACCAGCAGCGCGGATATGGTTGTTGCATAGCTTCTCGGTCACCATTTCAACTTTCTTACGACTGCCGCAATAAATAATGCCGCAGCTTCCCTTTTGGGTGGCTAGATAGCGAATGATTTGAGAAACCGGTTTGTGCTTTTCTACCAAGGTGTAACGAATGTTGGGACGATCAAAGCTTCCTAGATACACCTGAGGCTCATGTAAGCGTAAGCGTTCTAGAATATCACGACGCGTCGCATCATCGGCAGTGGCAGTGAGTGCCATAAAGGGCACATGCGAAAAGTGTTGCTTTAACTGACCTAACGCCGCGTATTCTGGGCGAAAATCATGTCCCCACTGAGAGATACAATGTGCTTCATCCACGGCGATCATAGATAAGGGTAAGTTTTCTAAACGCTCAATAAAGTCACGCATTAACACGCGCTCTGGCGAGACATACACTAGCTTAAGCTGACCAGAGTGCATGCGATTATACACACTCAGTAGCTCTTCTCGATTCATGGTCGAGTTCACACACTCCGCAGCTACGCCATTGGCTTTCAGTTGATCAACTTGGTCTTTCATCAATGAAATCAGCGGTGAAATCACCAAGGTAATCCCTGAGCGCACTAACGCCGGAATTTGGTAACAGAGAGATTTACCGCCACCCGTCGGCATGATGACTAAGCTGTCTTTGCCTTCGATAGCGGCTTCAATAACTTCTTGCTGACCATCACGAAACGTCTGGTAACCGAAGACTTCCTCCAACACACGTTGAGGCGTTACAGGCGTATCTGATTGTTCGGCTAGCAAGGTTGAGGTCATGAATAATCTCAGATTGAGTGATCGTAGAAATGCTTTTGCATGCCCAGGCACACAAAGTGAGGGCACATTGTAATGGGGTTTCGTGGTGAATAAAACCGCAAATTGCTAGGTGTTTCGCATCACGACTCGTATACTGATTTTCTGCTCTATAAACACACAATTAGGTGACACCTCATGACACCAGAAGACGAACAACAACGCGCTCGGCAAGGTATCTTGCTGGCGATTGGTGCCTATACCATGTGGGGCATTGCGCCGATGTATTTTAAATCCATCGCACAAGTATCCCCTTTGGAGATTCTGAGCCACCGGGTGATTTGGTCTTTCTTTTTGCTTGCCGCACTCCTTCACTTTGGCCGTCACTGGCGCTCGGTTTACTACATCGCGAAAGACAAAACGAAGATCGCTTACCTGATCGCAAGTTCTGTATTAATTGGCGGAAACTGGCTGATTTTCATCTGGGCGGTCAATTCCTATCATATGCTTGACGCGAGCTTAGGCTATTACATTAACCCATTAATCAATGTCTTGCTCGGCATGGTCTTTTTGGGAGAACGACTTCGTAAGTTGCAATGGTTTGCTGTCGTATTAGCGGGCTGTGGTGTACTGGTCCAATTGATTGTATTCGGCTCCGTGCCCGTTGTTGCGATGGCGTTAGCAATGAGTTTCGGCTTCTATGGCCTCTTAAGGAAGAAAGTCAGTGTCGATGCAAAAACAGGATTGTTTATCGAAACATTACTCCTTCTGCCTGTCGCCGCCGTGTATCTGCTGTTTATTGCAGAAACCCCAACGTCGAATATGCTCACTAACCCGTTAGCATTAAATAGCTTGTTGATTGCAGCAGGGGTGATTACCACACTGCCCCTGCTTTGCTTTACGGGTGCGGCAACAAGACTCAAATTATCAACGTTGGGCTTTTTCCAGTACATCGGCCCAAGCTTGATGTTCTTACTGGCAGTACTGATGTATGGCGAACCCTTTAGCATGGATAAAGCGATTACCTTTGCCTTTATTTGGGGAGCGCTAGTCGTATTTAGCTTTGATGGACTGCGCAACAACCGTCGCTCACGCCGAATCGTTCAGCCACAGTGATCGTTTTTTACAAGACAAGTTAGAAATTGCCAGATAAGCTTGGTCATAATGTGACCAAGCTTTTTTGTATGTAATGGAACAGATTCAATACTACGCAACCGACCATGATCAGCTGAGCCTGATCGAGGCGAAATACCAGAAGTTTGCCTTTCAAAGGCACTATCATCTGGACTTTCACCTCGGTCTGATCACGCATGGCACGCAAAAGTTCCAATATCAAGGCTGTAGCCATCAAGTGGGTCATGGGCAAATCGTAATTATGCCGCCAGATGAACTGCACGATGGGCACTCTAAGCTCGAAAGTGGCTATGAAGTGAATGTATTTGCGATCGAGCCGCACCTACTCAGCGATCTCGCCGATCTTAGTCAAAATGGTCAAATAATCCGCTTTAATGAATTGATCATCTCCGATCCACAGATATTTTCACAACTTAGTAACTTGCATGCTCTTCTTCGCCGCGACAACCTCAGCCAACTCACCAAAGATTGCCTTCCTTTTGAAGGATTTAATCAACTTTTTGATCGCTACGGATCACTCGCGAGGCAAAAAGTGGTTCCTCTTGGAAAACAGTCTTTACATACCTTAAAAGATTACTTAATGGCGAATCTCGACCAAACGGTTCGTTTAGATGCACTATCAGAGCTCTGCCAACTGAGCCCCACGCAATTTCAACGCCATTTCAAAGCGCAAACGGGTATGACTCCCTACGCTTGGTTTGCTCGCTTGCGATTAGAACAAGGAATGAAACTACTCCAAGCAGGATGGTGTGGTACGGACGTCGCCTATCAAGTGGGCTTTTATGATCAGGCCCACTTTAGTAAAGCGTTTAAACAAACCTATGGCGTCTCGCCTTCACAAGTGGCACGTTAATACCTCATACGCTGTGGTATTCAGTACTGCTAGTTTTTTACAAGCACTACCGAATAAGAATCACGACAATAGCTCATATCCACTATGTTTTGAGATGTGTTATGAATGAATCGACTATCCTTTTAACGCTTGCCAGTATCCACTTCATTGCCTTAATGAGCCCAGGTCCGGATTTTGCGCTTGTGGTACAAAATGCCACCCGTCATGGCCGTCAAACCGGCTTATACATTGCGCTTGGCTTATCAGTCGGTATTTTGCTGCATTCTTTATTCAGCATAACGGGGGTGAGCTATTTAGTTCACCAGCATCCTCTGCTCTACTCCGTCTTACAATTGCTTGGGGGCAGCTATCTGTTGTATTTGGGTATCGGTGCACTGCGCGGCGTGATCGCGACGATCAAAAACCCACTTTCTGATCAGCCAAGCAAAAACAGTAACCTTGTGATCGGTAATAAACGTCAGGCGTTTACCAAGGGGTTCGCAACTAATATCCTCAACCCCAAAGCCTTAGTATTTTTTGTGAGTTTAATGTCGAGCCTTGTCCCAGTGGGCATGTCGGTGACAGGAAAAGGAATTGCTCTGGTGATTTTGTTTGGTTTGTCGCTACTCTGGTTTTCTAGCCTTGCATGGATGCTGTCAACGCAGCGCTTGCAAACAAGATTACAGCAAGCCGGTATTTATATAGATGGTTTATGTGGTGTGGTATTTACCCTAGTTGGCAGCAGTATTTTAGTGCAAACCTTCCGCTCCTTTCTCGATAACTCTCTGATTTAAAAGCGTCGCACACTCGACATTTCTTTAATAGGAAACTCGACGACTATCTCCGTGGCTGCCAAGCTGAATAACCTTAGTTGGCAACATGGAGAGTCATCATGCAATGGACATTTAACCGACTCGTACTCTCGGGTCTTTTTCTTACTTCCCCTTTCACCTTCACTGGACAAGCCTTCGCTAACCAAGCTGCAGATTCGGTCGCACCAGAGCACAGCACTGACATTGAGCAAAAGCAGCTGGTCAAAGCTAAAGATTATATGGTTACCGCTGCTAACCCACTGGCGACTCAAGCGGGTGCAGACGTACTTGAGCAAGGCGGGAATGCGATAGATGCCATGGTCGCGGTGCAATTGATGCTTGGCTTAGTTGAACCCCAGTCATCAGGTATTGGTGGCGGTGCGTTCTTAGTGTATTGGGATAGCGAAAAGCAAAAACTGACCACTTACGACGGGCGTGAAACCGCCCCCCTCGCCGTAACGCCAAAGCTATTTTTAGATGAGAACGGTCAGCCATTGCAATTCTACGATGCCGTGGTTGGAGGACGCTCTGTCGCAACACCAGGCACCGTGAAACTATTGTGGGATACCCACCAGAAATACGGCAAGCTGGAATGGAAAAAGATCATTCAGCCTGTTATCTCGCTTGCGGAGCAAGGATTCAAAGTCAGTCCTCGCCTAGCAAGCTTGATAGAAAAAGACGCCGAGCGTTTATCACGCTTTCCAGTCACAAAAGCCTATTTCTTTAACTCGGATGGCTCGCCAAAAACCGAAGGTACGCTATTAAAAAACCCTGAATACGCACAAACACTGAGTGCTATTGCCAAGCAAGGTGCTCAAGCCTTCTACCACGGGGATATCGCCAGAGACATTATCAAGACAGTACAAAACGCGCCGGGTAACCCCGGCGTATTAGCCCAACTCGACTTTGATACCTACCAAATCAGACAACGTGAGCCGGTTTGTGCAGCATACCAAAGCTATGACATTTGCGGCATGGGACCACCAAGCTCTGGCGCGCTCACCATTGGTCAGATTTTGGCGATCACTGAACAGTACGATCTCAAAGGCGTGGGGGGCTAACAGCATTAAATCTTGGCAAGTACTCGCCGATGCATCGCGTCTAGCGTTTGCTGACCGTGGTAAATACATGGCAGACCAAGATTACGTGCCGATGCCAACGCAAGGCTTGCTTGATAAAAGCTACCTCCAGCAGCGAGCAGAGCTGATCCAAGTCGGCAAAGCACTAAGCAAAGTTGAAGCAGGCAATCCTCCGTGGTCGCACGCAATGAACTTAAGCATGGACGAGTCCATTGAACTCCCTTCCACCAGCCATTTCAATATCGTCGATAAGCAAGGCAATGTGGTTTCCATGACGACCACCATTGAAAATGCGTTTGGCTCACGCTTAATGGTGCGTGGCTTCTTGCTCAATAATGAACTGACCGATTTTTCTTTCCGTACTCATAACGACGGAATCCCAATCGCCAACCGCATAGAACCAGGCAAGCGTCCACGATCTTCAATGGCCCCGACCATTATGATGAAAGATAACAAACCTTACATGGCGATAGGTTCTCCGGGTGGCAGTCGAATCATCGGTTACGTGGCGCAAACCATCATTGCCCACACGCAATGGGATATGAATATCCAACAAGCAATCAATCAACCACGATTACTCGACCGTTTTGGCACCTTAGATATTGAGCAAGGTACCGCTGCAGAAGGCTTACAGCCAGAGCTGGAGAAGATGGGCTTTAAAACCAATGTTCGTGATTTGAATTCTGGACTGCATGCGATACGCATCACAAAAGATGGACTAGAAGGTGCCGCAGATCCTCGTCGAGAAGGAGCAGCAATCGGCAAATAGGCCTGTTTTGCTCGACTCCTTGTGCGAGATCTCTCACAAGGAGTGGAGCAAACCTCTCTTTTTTAATGGTAAAACAGCCCACAAACAAACATAAGATATTGAATAATATAAACATGTTTATTTTTCAAACGCTTTTGATTGAGAAAAATGTGGGCTTCGGCCATTGTTGAGAATCGTGAAGAGCGTAATATGAACCTTGTCGGAAGGATGCTGACACGGAACAGGAAACACCACGGATTTGGTGGACTTCAGGAAGAAGAAACGGGTATTCAGGATGAATAGTCGGGCATGGATTGCAAAACTGGACATTGAACGGAATCAATAGTAACTAGGACGGTTGCTACTAAGGACGGAAAATGGACACCTCTGGACGAGGAAAGGACTGAACATCAGGATGATGTCATGGACACCGCTCAGGGAACAAGTGATGAGAGCTAACGAGGATGGTTAGCAGACCAGGATAAGGTCAAGGACACCGCTAGGAAGGCGACGAAAGGATTAAGCTGAAGGAATGCAGCACGCTATCAAGGATTTGATGCATGGAGCACTTTTAGTAGCTGGATTGCTGCGAGTAAGACTATAACCCCGACGGGCGTAAGCCCTCGGGGTTTTTCTTTGTCTAAAGATAAGCGATTTAGACTAAACTCCTTTTCGAATAGCGTCATTTAGTTCCCTATCTTTCAGCATTTTGTTGATTCAAAACAGCCAAAACAGAAAGAGCCACCGAAGCAGCTCTTATGTTCATTTTTTCACAAAGCCCTACAGCTTCTCCAGTCTCGCGTAAGCGGTGACTAACCATTTAATGCCTTCACCATTGAAAGCAATCTGCACTCGGCTTTGTGGGCCACTGCCCTCAAAGTTGATGATCGTTCCTTCACCAAATTTCGGATGCATCACACGAGAACCTAGTGAAAAACCAGTCTCATTGAAGTTTTCTTTTACTGCGGTTTGGCTAAACCGTCCACTACTTGAAGGGCGGCTCACTTGCGCCTTCATGCGCACTTCATCCAAACACGTTTCTGGTAATTCACGAATAAAGCGCGATGGTTTGTGGTATTTGTCCTGGCCATATAGGCGACGCATTTCCGCGTAAGTAATGTAGAGCTTTTGCATCGCGCGCGTCATACCCACATAACACAGACGGCGCTCTTCTTCTAAGCGCCCTGCCTCTTCAGCGGACATCTGGCTTGGGAACATACCTTCTTCCACACCGACCATGAATACCAATGGGAATTCCAAACCTTTCGCACTGTGAAGCGTCATCAGTTGGACTGCATCTTCAAATTCGTCCGCCTGACCTTCGCCCGCTTCTAGAGCCGCATGTGTTAAAAATGCCGTCAGCAGAGACATTTCTTCCGCTTCTTCTGGTTTTTCGAATTGGCGAGTGGCGGTAACCAGCTCCTCCAAGTTTTCTATGCGAGCTTTAGACTTTTCGCCCTTCTCTTGCTCATACATCGCAAACAAACCCGAGTACTTGATCACGTGGTCCGTTTGCTCGTGCAATGGCATTTCTAGTGTATCGTCTTCCAGCGCGGTGATTAATTCGACAAAACGACTTAACGCGCCAGCTGCTCGACCCGTTAATACTTGCTCATCGAGCATTGCCAGACTGGCTTCCCACATGGTGCACCCTCTATCACGAGCTGCACGACGGATAGTCTCAAGCGTCTTATCACCCAGACCACGTGTTGGGGTATTCACGACACGTTCAAACGCGGCATCATCATTGCGGTTCGCCATCAAACGCAAGTAGCTCAACGCATCTCTGATTTCTTGACGCTCGAAGAATCGCATGCCTCCGTAAATACGGTACGGTAAGCCTGCCTGAATTAATGCTTCTTCCAAAACACGAGATTGCGCGTTGTTGCGATACAGCATCGCAGCATCATTCAATGCGCCGCCATTCTCTTGCCACTCTTTGATTTTATTAACCGCAAAGCGCGCTTCATCAAGCTCGTTATAAGCGCTGTAAACCGAGATCGGCTCTCCCACATTGCCATCCGTCCACAGCTCTTTACCCATGCGTTCAGTGTTGTTCGCAATCAAGGTATTGGACGCTTCAAGAATCGTCTTCGTCGAACGATAGTTTTGTTCGAGACGGATGGTGTTCACGCTCGGAAACTCCAGCGTGAACTTCTCAATGTTCTCGACTTTTGCACCGCGCCAACCATAAATTGACTGGTCGTCGTCACCTACAATCATCACGTGACAATCTGGGCCAGCCATCATGCGTAGCCAAGCGTATTGAATGTTGTTGGTGTCTTGGAATTCGTCAACCAAGATATGCTTAAAGCGTGCTTGGTAGTGTTCACGCACAAACTTGTTGTCACGCAGTAGCTCATGCGCGCGCAGCAAAATTTCCGCAAAGTCCACTAAGCCAGCACGATCACACGCTTCTTGGTAAGCGGTATACAGCTGCAAATAAGTTTTGGTCACTGGATCGTGATAAGCGTCGATATGCGATGGGCGTAATCCTTCGTCCTTCTTACCATTAATCCACCATGAAACTTGGCGTGCAGGCCACTGCTTTTCATCCAAGTTTTGCGCTTTGATCAAACGCTTTAACAAGCGCTGCTGATCATCGCTGTCTATGATTTGGAAATCTTCCGGTAGCTTGGCATCAAGATAGTGTGCACGCAAAATGCGGTGACAGATACCGTGGAAAGTCCCATTCCACATGCCAGATGCACTGCCCATCATCAACTCTTCAATACGACCACGCATTTCTGCTGCCGCTTTATTGGTGAAGGTGACCGACATGATCGAGAAAGGAGAAGCTTGCTCGACTGACATAAGCCAAGCGATACGGTGAACAAGAACGCGAGTCTTACCACTCCCTGCACCAGCAAGGACAAGTAAGTTTTCTAGAGGAGCTGCAACGGCTTCACGCTGTTTATCGTTTAGACCGTCGAGTAATAGAGATGGATCCATCATGATGAGCTACTGGTTATTTATACATAAAAACCGATTATAACCTAAACAGCTGGGTGCTGTTTAGACAAAACTTGATAAAAAATTCGTTGTTTTTTTAACCTTTCATTCAAAGAGTTAACGAAGGTAATCACCCCAAAACCATTCGCGAGAGTTATTTTTATGAAAGTTTTTCTGCCTCATCTCTATCTTTTAATTTAAGCAAGTGGATAAAGGTTGTACGCCAAACGGCGAATCGACTTGCCGAATGAAAGTAAAAGGAAATCACTCAGAGGAAATTATGATGAAAAAATCGAATCTTGCTGTTACTGCTGCTGTTACTGGACTTCTTGCTCTTGGTGGCACCATGCTCACCGCAGCCCCTGCTGTCGCAGCAGAAAAAGAAAAGTGTTATGGCGTGGCGAAAGCCGGTAAAAATGACTGCGCAACGAAAAACAGCTCTTGCGCGGGCACCTCTAAAGAAGACAACCAAAAAGATGCTTTTGTTGTCGTTCCTAAAGGATTGTGTGACAAATTGGCTGGCGGTAGCACCAGCGGCTCATAACTCAACATCACAAGTTTCTGTGGGGCGCGTTGCACTTTAACCAACGCCCCCAGTTACTCGCCAATCAGAAAAGGAGTTTCACGTGAAACATCACTCTTTCCATCCTCTTGCTGGCGTCGGATTACGTTCCCCTCATCTCGATTATTTTAGCCAACACAAACCTGATCTGTCGTGGCTAGAAATCCACAGCGAGAACTACTTTCAGCCCAACTCAGTAGAGCGCCATCAACTACAAGCATTACGCGAGCACTACCACATCAGTTGCCACGGTATTGGTTTGTCACTGGGCTCGGTGGAACGTGTGAATACGAAACATTTAGCGCAACTAAAAGCATTGATAAATACAATTGACCCGCTCTTCGTCTCTGACCATTTAAGCTGGAGTGAAAATGGTGGTCACTACTTCAATGATCTACTTCCCTTGCCTTACACGGAAGAAGCGCTGCAAGTCTTCACTCGTAACGTGCTTGAAGTGCAAGAATACCTACAACGTGAAATCTTAATTGAGAACCCATCTAGTTATGTGAAGTTTCACCATTCAACCATCAGCGAATGGGATTTTCTTACCGAAGTGCAAAAGCGCACCGACTGTCGTTTATTACTCGACTTAAATAACGTATATGTTTCCGCCTTCAATCACGGTTTTGATTGCGACACATACCTAGATGCGATTCCAGCCGACAAAGTCGACGAGATTCATTTGGCAGGTTTTACTATTAAGACATTGGATAAAGGTGAGATTTGGATTGATACTCATAGCCGTCCCGTCAGTGATGAAGTATGGCAGCTGTTCGTTAGTTGGACACAAAAACACGGCCCTCGCCATACGCTGATTGAATGGGATTTGGATATTCCTGCACCAGAAATCCTCCTTGGCGAAGCAGAAAAAGCATCCTCACTATTGCAGAAAAATCATTTAATTGACCAAAAGAGCAAAAGGAAAGCGTCATGAATCTTGCGACCTTGCAGAGTCAATTTGCTAAAGCCCTACATTATCAAGCGCTCGGTGAAGAATGCGACATTGTGAGTGACAAGTTTACCGCAGATGAACGCATACAGATTTACCGCAATAACTTTATCATCAGCTTGAGTGAGGTATTGGCAGCAACCTACCCAATGGTTGAAGCCTTAGTTGGAAAAGAGTGCTTCGATCAAATTGCTCGCCAACACGTACTTTCTCACCCCTTAGCAGAAGGTAATGTCGTACATTATGGTGTGGGCTTTCAAGATACGATTATGCAGTTTAGTCAGGTCATGACCCAAGCCCAGTACACTCCTGAAGTCGCAAGGTTTGAATGGCATATGGACTTAGCTCGACAAATACAGAATGAGAAAGTCGAAAAACCAAATCGAATCCCTTTATCTGCACTTGCCCAAGTGACGGAAGAACAACAACCTCAATTGGTGTTTCATTTGCGCACTGGCAGCCGCAGCTTTGACTCAAACTACGCCGTATTTGATCTCTTTCATGCGATTCAACACCAAGATTTTGAACAGCTCAATATCAATCAATTACAGCGAGGTGTCATCTCTATTCAAGCCAATGGAGAAGCTCAATGTCACGCACTCGATACCGATGTTTTTCAACTGCTGCAATGTTTAGAGCAGAAGCAGAGTTTGAGCGAAATACCCGAAGCTTTGCTCGTTCACCTTAATAGCATCATGGCACTCGATCTCGTTGACGGCTTTACATTGAAATCAATCTAAGGAGCACTCTATGACGAATACGGTTAAAAACTTAGTCAATCGGTACGACGACTTGATCAATACCTTACAAGCTGGCTTTGTCCCTTTACTACTTCTCTTTTGTCGCTTGTGGGTTGCATGGGTGTTCTTCAATTCAGGGTTAATCAAAGTTTCTTCTTGGGATAGCACGCTGTATCTATTCGAATTGGAATACCAAGTACCACTTTTGCCTTGGGAGTTAGCGGCCTACATGGGAACGGCTGCCGAGTTGATTCTGCCAGTATTTTTAGCGTTGGGATTAATTACCCGCCCGATGGCTGCGATTCTGTTTGTGTTCAATATCATCGCGGTCATCTCTTACCCGGTATTGTGGGAAAAAGGGTTCTATGACCATCAATTGTGGGGATTCATGATTTTAGTGGTCATCGTATGGGGACCGGGAGTTATCTCTATTGACCATGTTATAAAGAACAAGTTGACGCGATAAAAAAATCCCCGCAGTGGCGGGGACTTTTTATTGTTTATTTAAGTAAGCAAGAAGCTCATCAGCTGAGATGCCCTGTTGAGCAAGATCTTTTGCCAACAGCTCAACTTGTTCACCTTTGCGCGACTCAATCACTTGCTGGAATTGGTACACGATATCACGCAAAATTGGCAGAGGTACTTGTTTAGCCGCACTACGAATACGCTCGGAGCTTTGATTACCCAGCTCATTAAGCAACTTGCCAAACATCACCTTTTCTGGTGAATCTTCCATTTGCTCTAGAATACGAGCCATTTCATACGTGGTTAACGACATTACTTTTTGAGTTCCGTTATGGTGTCAGGAAAAGTCTGAACGACAAATATACACGCCTTACTTACATTGGAAAATACTAAATTACACTGATTTACGCTTTCGCAAAGCTTGAATGCCAGTTCTTACCTGCTTTTGTAAACAGAACCACCAACGCAGGCAATAGAACCCACATATGAATTGCGATCAGTGTTTGAGGTTCCAAAGATAAACGCTGCAACGTACCAACCAACAAACCAGAGCCACTCATTTGGAACAACCCAAGCAGTGCCGCAGCCGTACCCGCTTTGTCACCAAACGGTTCCAATGCTTTCCCTGCTGCTGCACCCAGAATGAATGCAAAACCTACAGAAGACATGAAGATAGGTAGCATGAAAGAAAGCGCGGTATTCTGACCATTCATCACTAGCATGATCACACCTGCGAGGCCCAGAGTTGAGATCCCGGTGACCAAGGTGTTGTGAGTTCCAACGCGCTCCATAAACTTAGGCGCCAACATACATGCGGCAATGTTTATCACCGCATTCACACCAAACCAGAAAGTGAATTCATTCATCGACAGCCCCATCCCCGTCATCAATACCGACGGTGCTGAGGTAACGTAAGCAAGAATAACCGCCATTGCCATTAAACACAGTGAAGCATGGAAGACAAAAGATGGCGTACTAAGCACTGCCCAATAACGGCTGAGCTTAAACACGGCTTGCTTTTCCGTTGATGGGTTAGTTTCTTTCATCATGAAAAACATCAATGAACCAGACACAACGGCAAAACCCGCCATAAAGCTGAAGTTAGCTCGCCAATCAAATTGCTGAGTTAACCAACTACCTAGAATTGGAGCTAATGCCGGAATGAAACAAATCGCACCGTTAAGGTAGCTGATCATTTTGCCACTTTTTTCCGGGCCAAAGATATCGCGAACTGTTGCAAAGGCTGCTACCGATGTCGCACATGCACCTAAGCCTTGTAGCAGTCGGGAAACCAACATCCACTCAATATTTTGAGCACTCCACGCCAATAAAGCGCTCATCGCATAGATAGTGATACCGCCCAATGCAACAGTTCGACGTCCGAGTTTATCTGCCAAAGGGCCAGCAAACAGTTGCCCGACACCCATTGCAAATAAGAACCAAGTGATCGTGTCTTGTGCTAGCGCATTATCGACCTGAAAAGTGGAAGCAATAAGAGGTAAAGCAGGTAGATAAATATCAATCGCAAGAGGACTGAAAAGAACCAAAAGGGTCAATAACGCCATCTGTTTTTTACTATTCGAAAACTGGCTAGGCACACAACACTCCAAATTGGATAAAGAACTTTGGATAGAGCTTAATCATCTGATGATATGAATGGAAATGATGTATAATCATGAGCATTATTCCTTAGAGGAAATTCACCGTGAACGTCGAAAAACTGGCTCGTATCGATTTAAATCTATTGGTCTGTTTTAAAGTTTTGATAGAAGAGTTAAATGTCACCCGAGCCGCCCACCGACTGTGCTTAAGTCAATCCGCTGTGAGCAAATCACTGGCTAAACTGCGCATCCAATTTGATGACCCGCTTTTCACCCGAAACTCGCATGGATTGACGCCAACACCACGCGCTTTGTTTCTTAAGCCGAAACTGGATCTGTTGATAAACCAGTTAGAAGTACTGACTCAACCAGAAGAGTTCTCTCCACAAAGTAGCGAATACCGTTTTCAAATAGCAGCGGTTGAAAGTGTTTACCCTCTGATTCTACCTCATTTCTTACCGGCGATTTTTCAGCAAGCCCCTGGGGTAACGATCAGCACTCACCCTTGGTCCGATAATACTTTTAAAATGCTGCAACGTGGCGAGCTAGACTTAGGCTTAACTGGAAAAGATATCGATATTAATGATGCCAAGCTGACTCTGCTGCCACCCGATGACATATACGAACTGGAAATTTATCGAGATCACCAGATGTGTATTATTCGCAAAAATCACCCAGCATTAAAACAGCCTTGGAACCTCGAAGCGTATCTCGCCCTGCGTCACGTACAAGTGCGTTGTGACGGCAACGACCGTTGGCTGTTAGATTATCGCCTTGCCGATATTGGAGCCGACCGCGATATTGCCGTCACCGTTCCGGACTTTAATAGTGCCGCAAGTTTATGTTCCTACACTGACTTTATTTTTACCGCCCCAAGCCATTTTGTGCAGCTCGCTGCTAAACAGCTTGATTTGGTCGTACTACCACTCCCGCTAGAATTTCCACCTATGGCTTACACTTTATTCTGGCACCGAGACAGAGAAAACGACCCTGCATTGGGTTGGCTACGTGCGATGATCACACAAAAAACCGATCACCTTAGATAAAAATACCGCTCTCAATTTGCGCTTAGCGGGTAAAATGAGTAGCTTAACTGTCGTAGTCCTTTTTGGCTCATCTATGGCCTAGTTGTACTCCGACTCAACCTAAGTCATTGCAAACTTGCGTTGATCATAAACTGCATGAAGCAGAAGGAAACAGCTCCCACACCTGAGCATGAAGGAGCGGTAATTTGAAGGAATAAAACAGATGCACAACGAAACCCTCAGCCGCGTGAATGCGATTCGCGAATGGCTTATACAACATAATATTGATGCCCTACTTGTCCCTCATGAAGACGAGTACTTGGGCGAATACGTACCAGCGCACAACGAGCGTTTACATTGGCTAACAGGCTTTACTGGTTCTGCTGGTGCTGCGGTAATCACCAAAGACAAAGCCGCTATCTTTGTTGATGGCCGCTATACCGTTCAAGTCACCAAACAAGTCCCTGGTGACCTATTTGAATATCGTCACCTTATTGAAGAACCAGCTTTAGATTGGGTTCTAGACAACCTGCCAACAAACGCATCTGTCGCAATCGATCCTCGTATGCACAGCTCAGCTTGGCTAGACATGGCACAAGCTAAACTAGCTGGAAAGCTTGAGCTAAATATTCTGACCAACAACCCAATTGATGAGTTGTGGCATGACCGCCCAGCGCCTGTTGTCTCTGACGTTCGCCTAATGCCAACAGAAGCCGTCGGTCAATCAAGTGAGAATAAGCGTCAAGAGATCGCCCAACTGGTTAAAAAAGCAAGTGCAGATAGCGCTGTGATCACAGCATTAGATTCTATTTGTTGGCTGCTGAATGTACGTGGTTTGGATGTGTCACGCCTACCAGTTCTGCTTTCTCACGCGATTCTGCACTCAGATTCAAGCGTGGAATACTTCCTCGATCCTGCTCGTCTACCTGCTGATTTTGACGCTCACGTAGGCACCGGTGTGACCGTTCACCACCCAGAAGCACTTCAATCTCGCCTTGAAGCCATGACAGGTAAAAAGGTATTAGTTGACCCTGCAATCAGTAACGCTTGGTTTAAGCTAGTACTACAAAACTCTGGTGCGTCCGTGATTGCAGCAGCAGACCCATGTCTGATGCCAAAAGCGGCGAAGAACTCGGTTGAAATTGCCGGTATGAAGGCGTGTCATATCCGTGATGGCGTGGCAATGAGCAAGTTCCTATGTTGGTTAGATGCGGAAGTTGCTGCTGGTAACCTGCATGACGAAGCGACATTAGCAGACAAACTGGAAGCATTTCGTAGCGAAGACCCTACGCTAATGGATCTCAGCTTCGATACCATTTCAGCGGCAGGCGGCAACGCGGCCATGTGTCACTACAACCACGAGAACCAACCTGAACCTGGTAAGTTAGAACTGAACACGCTTTACCTTGTGGACTCAGGCGGTCAGTACCTCGATGGCACTACCGACATCACGCGTACTATCGCGATTGGTCAACCTTCTTCAGAAATGAAGAAGCAATTTACGTTGGCGCTGAAAGGTCATATTGGCGTTGCTCGAGCTCGTTTCCCGAAAGGCACACGTGGTTATCAAATCGATACTCTAGCTCGTCAGCACCTATGGGCGGAAGGTTACGATTACGATCACGGTACTGGTCACGGTGTTGGTCACTTCCTAAGTGTTCATGAAGGTCCAGCGAGCATTTCGAAAAAGCAAATCGACGTGCCTCTAACAGAAGGTATGGTGCTATCCAACGAGCCAGGTTACTACCGTGCAGATGCGTTTGGTATCCGTATTGAAAACCTAGAGCTTGTTGTTGAAACACCAACTAACGGTGACTTCCCTGTTCTGTCATTTGAGTCGTTAACACGCTGCCCAATAGACAAACGCAACATCAACGTTGATATGCTAACTCGTCCAGAACTTGCTTGGCTGAATGATTACCACCAGAAAGTATGGGATGAGATCAGCCCGCTAGTCGAAGGTGATGTTAAAGAGTGGCTTCGTCAAGCAACGCTACCTTTAGCACACAGCTAGAAGCTAGAAGCTAGAAGCTAGAAAAAATAGAGGGTTGATGTTTTGCATCAACCCTCTTTCTTTTCCTATGTTTCACGTGAAACATAGCGATGATCAGTGGCTTTATTTGTTGCTTATCCAGAATACGCCGAGTGCCAATCTCGCCATACAGGGTCAAAGCCTTTGGCTCTAATCATATCTTCCACAGAACTAGCACTTCGCTCATCACTGATCTCAAACTGCTCGAGCTCAACATCATCCATCGCATAACCACCCGGCTGAGTTTTCGATGCTGCAGATATACTGGTAATGCCTAAAGCCAATGCGTTGTCTCTAAACTTCGGTGACTCACGAGTCGATAATGACAACTCCACTTCTGGATTCAACAAACGATAAGCGCAAATCAACTGAACAAGCTGCTTATCCGTCATTACTGATTTGGGTTGGAGCGCGCCCTCACAAGGACGCAAACGTGGGAAAGAAATTGAGTAACGAGTCTGCCAATACGTGCGCTCAAGATAGTCCAAGTGCGCTGCCACATAAAAACAGTCGGTACGCCACTCTTCCAACCCTATCAAAGCGCCAATACCGATCTTATCGATGCCCGCTTTTGCAAGACGATCGGGTGTATCCAATCGGTATTCGAAATCCATCTTATTGCCACGTAAATGGTGCTCAGCATAAGTCGAAGGATGATACGTTTCTTGATAAACCATCACCGCATCCAAACCCAATGTCTTGAGCTCTGCGTATTCGTCTTGATCTAGCGGCTGCACTTCCATCGCCAAATAATTAAAGCGTTGCTTAATCATCGGAACCATTTCGCGGAAGTATTTCATGCCCACTTTGGTTTCGTGTTCGCCAGTCACCAGCAATACGCTATCAAACTTCATGCGTTTAATGGCTTCAACTTCTGCTGCCACTTCGTCCCTATTCAAGGTACGACGCTTGATCTTGTTCTCCATTGAGAAGCCACAATAAGTACAAGCATTGGCACACAAGTTGGAAAGATACAATGGAATGTAAAGCGACATGGTGTTGCCAAACCGCTTGCGAGTTGCCGAGTATGACAACTGCGCCATTTGCTCTAAGTACGCTTCAGCCGCTGGTGAAATTAGCGCTTTAAAGTCTTCCAAATCACGCTTGGGTTTATTCAATGCTCGCTCGACATCTTGTGCCGTTTTCGCGTAGATCGACATCGAAATGTCATCCCAATTCAGCTGCTTAAATTGTTCAACGAAGCTCATGTTTTCCTCGCTTAATAGCTAAACCAATCTAGGATTAAAGCTCATCTAGGAATGACGTCAGTGGACTCGATGCAACCGCATGAGAAACCTTACCCGCAAGTCCGGCTTCATAAGCCATACGCCCCGACTCTACCGCCAACTTAAATGCCTTCGCTATCGCAACGGGATCGCTCGAAGCTGCAATCGCGGTATTGACGAGCACGGCATCCGCGCCCATTTCCATCGCACGCGCGGCATGTGAAGGAGCACCAATACCCGCATCGACAACGACAGGAACATTAGCTTGGTCGATAATGATCTCTAGGAAATCATGAGAAACTATCCCTTTGTTAGAACCGATCGGCGCGCCTAATGGCATGACCGCAGCACAGCCTACTTCTTCCAATCGTTTACACAGAACTGGGTCAGCATGACAATAAGGAAGCACAATGAAGCCTTCACGAACCAGTTCCTCAGCGGCTGCAAGTGTCTCAATTGGATCGGGCATCAAGTACTTCGGGTCTGGATGAATTTCCAGTTTTAGCCAGTTTGTACCTAACGCTTCTCGCGCCAATTGTGCTGCAAACACAGCATCTTTAGCATTCTTTGCACCTGAGGTGTTCGGCAATAAGTTCACCCCCGCTTGTACTAACGGCAGCAAAATATCGTCTTGTTGGTCGTTCACATCCACACGCTTCAACGCCATGGTCGCAAGTTGAGATCCCGACACTTGAATCGCTTCTGCCATTAATCGGCTGTTGGCAAACTTCCCTGTTCCCGTGAACAGTCTAGATTCGAATTGTTTATCACCAATTTTAAGCATCGACTTTAACCCCCTGCGATCGCTTGAAACAAAGAGATGCTATCTCCCTGTGAAAGAACTGTGCTAGCCCACTCACTGCGCGGCACAACATGGTTATTAATTGCAAAAACACAGCCCATTTCAGGCAGCGCAAATTGGCTAATGATTTGCTGTAGATTCGACTCACTGGCAACTTGATGTGACTGGTCATTGATGACAATCGTGATCACACCTAAGTCAGCATCGGTCACTTGTGTTGTTTGTTGTTCTGATAACGTCATTGCTTCCAACTCTCTTAATTCTGCCGATTATTCGTAAGCTAAATCTGAGCACACACTTGGCACTGTTTGTCTTTGCTTATCGCCATGGTTTGCCATTGCATTTTCAATCCATCAAACAGATGTAACTTAGCAGTCTCAACATGAAACTTTCCCGTCGCCAGTTTTTGAATTGCTGCTATCGCTTGGTAGTTGCCAAGTGTGCCCACCACCGGACCAACGACACCGCTGTCACTGCACTTTTGCGTTTGCGGTAATTCGTCAAACGGATACAAACAGCGGTAACAGGCTTTACTCTCTGCTTCTTGTTCACTCGGTGTTTGGTAATCAAAAACAGCAAATTGTCCTTGCCAACCAATTGCCGCCGCTGAGATGAGGGGTGTATTTTGCTCGAAACAAACTTGGTTAATTAACTGGCGCGTTGGCATGTTATCGGTGCAGTCGAGCACCACATCCGCTAGCATCACCTCAAGCTGTAACTGTGCTTTGTCTAATCGCTTATTGAGAGCACGAATTTGAACCATAGAATTAAGTTCAGTGAGTTGCTTTACAGTTGCTTTTGTTTTCGCAACTTGGAGGTCTTGTTCACGATAAATGATCTGACGCTGTAGGTTACTGCTATCAACTTCATCGTCATCAACCACAACCAATTTACCAACGCCCGCTGATGCCAAGTACAAACACGCTGCGCTCCCTAATCCACCACAACCGATGATCAGCACATGCGATTTGCTCAAACGCTCTTGCCCAATTTCAGCAATTTCAGGCAGAGCGACTTGGCGTTGATAGCGAAGGAACTGCTTATCCGTGAGCATGCTCGCCTCTCTTGGTATGCGTCAATTCACTATTCTGATCAGCAAGCGTTAGCTGTCTTTCCTTCATCAGTTGTGCGAAGAACTCGATGACGAACTGAGGTGATTCTGCCAACGTAATAGCTCGCACAACTGCCAAACTAGAAACACCTGTTCGCCAAACTTGGTCTGCATTAGATTGGTCAATGCCACCAATCGCGACCGTCGGAAAGCCAAGCACATAGTCACTAACGGCTTTGTCTGTTGAAGGATGGAAAACCGACTCTGTGTTTCCATAAGGAATGCTATCAATCAGCTTTTGATAAAGTGCCAAGCGCACCAAACCTTGTGGTTTCGATGGCATCTGTTTTGTGGTGGTTGGGAAAATATGCCCTAGCGCGATGTAGCTAGGATGAACTTGTACGATGCGCAGTAGTTCGTAATAACCATGAGTAGAAAGGCCAAGACGAATGCCGGCTTTAGTTATCTGAGCCAAATTCGATTCTTCTATGTCTTCTTGTCCTAGGTGAACGCCATAAGCACCATGCTTGATTGCCAACTGCCAATAGTCATTGATGAACACTTGTGCTTGATACTGACGACCTAGCTCAATTGCTCTAATGATCTGTTGTTCCAAATCGGCTTGTTGTGGGTTCTTGATTCGTAGTTGAATAGTGTTGATACCTAGTGGCAGTAAACGCTCAATCCAAGCAACGTCATCAACGACTGGGTAGAGCCCTAGACTTTGCTTAGTTAGAGTTGGAAAGCTAACGCTCTCACCTTGCGCAGACCAACCAACTTGAATACCGAGTCGGTTATCCTCCAGTACAGGTGTGGGGAAATCATCAAATTGGTCAGCCCACTGAGTAGATCGTCCCTCATCAAGGTTGTCATTCAACAGTGTTTCACGTGAAACATTCGCTTGTTGAGTTAGCATTCCTCGAGCAAGTGTTAACGCATCTTCGATAGGAAAATCGAGTACTGTCAGCGCTACTATCCAAGCAAGGTGATGTTCGGGATCGAACATTGCGTTGGGTTTGGACTTAACGGAAAGCGCTCTCACTTCGTCGTTAAAGGGGTGACGCCAGATATCAAGCTGATGCACTTTCTCCTTTTTATCGGAAACCTGAGTATCAGCAATACCAATGTAAATCGCTTTCGACGGTTGCTTTGCGCACGCTTCTACCGATAAAGAAGAGTGGTAATAGAGCGCAAATGAACACTCGCGATAAGAGTCATCACCATCAATAAGATCAGTCGTTATATGTGTAGTCTGTTGGTCGCGAACAAGCTGAATAGATTGAGTTGGGCTCACACCCAACTCAATGTCTTCAATGCTAAAACCCTGTTCTTTCGCCAACAACAAACATTGCTGAACTAAACCTGTTAGTTCAATCAATGATGACGGAATAAGGATTTTGCTCATTAATCACTTACCTCGGCATGTGCTGCTGGGTGGTATAACTCAGAACCTGACTCTCTAAATTCTTGCGATTTCTGACGCATCCCCTCAAGAGGATCATCAAGCATTTTGATCGAGATAGCTTGGTCCGCGGCAACTTGCTCAGTGTCTTTCGCGTACTCTCGTACCTCTTGCGAAATCTTCATAGAGCAGAACTTTGGTCCACACATCGAACAAAAGTGAGCAACTTTGCCAGACTCTTGAGGCAAGGTTTCATCATGGAAAGCGCGAGCGGTTTCTGGGTCGAGTGACAAGTTGAATTGGTCTTCCCAGCGGAATTCAAAACGTGCTTTAGAAAGCGCGTTATCACGAACTTGTGCGCCAGGGTGCCCTTTAGCCAAATCAGCAGCGTGAGCAGCAAGCTTGTAAGTGATCATGCCTACCTTCACGTCTTCTTTGTTTGGTAAGCCAAGATGCTCTTTAGGTGTTACGTAACAAAGCATCGCACAGCCATACCAGCCAATCATGGCAGCGCCAATACCTGACGTAATATGGTCGTAACCAGGAGCGACGTCTGTCGTCAGTGGACCAAGGGTGTAGAACGGAGCTTCATGGCAGTGCTCTAGCTGCTCTTCCATGTTCTCTTTGATCATGTGCATTGGAACATGGCCAGGACCTTCGATAATGACCTGTACGTCGTATTCCCACGCAACCTTAGTCAACTCGCCAAGGGTACGAAGCTCCGCAAATTGCGCTTCATCGTTAGCATCGGCAACCGAACCAGGGCGCAGACCATCACCGAGAGAAAGTGCCACATCATACTTGGCACAGATTTCACAGATCTCTCGGAAGTGGGTATATAAGAAGCTTTCTTGGTGATGTGCTAAACACCATTTCGCGATGATAGAACCACCACGAGAGACGATGCCGGTAACGCGTTTTGCTGTCATTGGTACATAGCGCAGTAGTAAGCCAGCATGGATAGTGAAGTAATCAACACCCTGCTCTGCTTGCTCAATCAGAGTATCACGCATCACTTCCCAGTTAAGGTTTTCCGCAACACCATTCACTTTCTCAAGCGCTTGGTACATAGGTACGGTACCGATCGGAACCGGGCTGTTACGCAGAATCCATTCTCGAGTTTCATGAATATTGCGACCTGTGGAGAGATCCATAACAGTATCGCCACCCCAGCGTGTCGCCCACACTAGCTTCTCAACCTCTTCCTCAATCGAAGACGTCACCGATGAGTTACCAATATTGGCGTTTACTTTGACCAAAAAGTTACGTCCAATGATCATTGGTTCGGATTCTGGGTGGTTGATATTAGAAGGGATAATAGCGCGACCTTCGGCAACTTCTTTGCGAACAAACTCGGCGGTAATGTCTTTTGGAAGATTAGCTCCAAAGCTTTGACCAGGATGCTGTTGATTCAGTACATCATCACGGTACTTGGCACGACCCATGTTTTCACGCAGCGCGATGAATTCCATTTCTGGGGTAATAATGCCTTTGCGAGCATAGTGCAGCTGAGTGACGCACTGCCCATCCTTAGCGCGTCGAATACGTGGCAGGTTACCGTAACGCAGGTCGTCTAACGTCTCATCCTCTAAACGTTCTTTAGTGTATACCGAGCTTACTTCATCAAGTAACTCTGTGTCACCGCGCTCTTCAATCCAGCTTTCTCTTAGCTTTGGTAGGCCACTATAAAGGTCTATGGTGTGTTCTGGGTCTGTGTATACACCAGAGGTATCGTAAACGCGTACTGGCTCATTAGGCTCGAAGATTGGCGATTCTTTTGTGCCACCAATCAGACTATCTGCTAGCGCTATTTCACGCATAGGTACACGAACATCTGGACGTGAACCTTCTACATATACTTTTGTGGAATTTGGGTACGGCTGTACCGAGAGTGTTTCAATGAACTGTTTTGCTTCCAGTCTCGCTTGTTTGCGACTCGACATAGCATTTTTCCTTGCTTTGTTATACTAGATAAAAAGTAATTGGATAAAAATGCTTGGCGGATAGATGCGACAAGAGGAGTCAAATTAAGGCTAAATAAAGCTTAAGTAATTTGCCTATAACAACATTCGACTATTTGATAGGTCAACCAGAAAGAACTCCGGTATAAATATCTTCTCTTGTTCCCTTCGCAGATTCTAATCTGATCAGGTTCAACGGATCCCGAATTAACGGTCTCAGCCTTATGGCACTCCGACAAGTGATATCAGTATATAAAAACGGCCTGGTTAAACCAAGCCGACCTGTTTAATTTTTAACTACTTTGCTAGCTGCGCATCAATAATTGGAAACCGATCCACGCAGCAGAGATGCTCAGCACCACATTTAATAAAATATTTAACCCCATCTTAAAAAATGCACCTTGCTGCATAAGTAAAACATTATCCATAGAAAAGGTGGAAAACGTCGTCAGTGCCCCTAAAAATCCCAAACCAATCACTTGTCGCCAAGGTTCTGTTGCCAACAGTTCATTGTCGAACGCAGCAATCAACAAGCCCATTATAAATGAACCAACCACATTAACGGTTAACGTACCGTATGGAAAACCACGCCCCAATAAAATGACACACAGTTCAGATATCAAGTAACGAGAACACGCACCAAAAGCACCACCTAGCGCAATAAAACCAAGAATGGAAAACTGCCCCATAATTCCCCCCAACACTATTGATGACGATATTGTAACCAAAACTAAAGCGATATTGATGGTGAAATTTTAGAATTCGACAACGTATTGCATTTAAAACAGGCTGAGATTAAAAAAGTTACAGGAGTCACTTTACTTCAATATACCCCATCAAACCGGTTTTCATGTGCTCAATAACATGGCAGTGATACATCCAACGTCCAGGGTTGTTAGCAACAAAGGCAGCTTTGGCACTGCCATTTTTTCCAAGTAAAACCGTATCGGTATGGAACGGTTCGTCGAGTTTCTTTCCATCTAACTCAAGAACAGTAAATGTATGCCCATGAAGATGAATAGGATGATGATATTGAGTAACGTTCTTCAAATTGAAGATATAGGTTTTTCCAAGCTCCAATGTTGAAAGTGGCGCAGGGATATTATCTATGCTCATTCCCTCCCAAGCCCGTTTGTTCATCAGCCAGAATTTAGGTATCGCTTTGCCCGATTTATCGACAGGAGTGATCGCCCCCTCCCATTCAAACACATAATCGATTTGCTCCGCATTTTCCAAATCAAGATCAGGCACAGGGTTGAGAGGCAATAAAGGCAGTTTCTTGTTGCTTGGCAGGTCAGACTCAACAACTTCAAACTCACACAAAGAGAATGGGAAGCGCCCTTTCATTTGACGCACATAAACACGCTCTCCAGCCTTCGGAGCAATCAATCCGATATCCAATCTCATTCCCGGACCAATTTTGTGTTGAGTGAGCCTATAAGGCGTTTTAACTGGATTGCCATCGATAGCAATAACCCAAGCCTCTGTGCCTTCAATCGCGATCGGATAGGTAATGGTGTTATCGACATTAGCAATTCTTAATCGCGTAGTCGCGTTCTGCTTCAGCGTATAAACAGGCTCATGAATACCATTGACGCTACTCCACTCTCCTGGCGTTCCCATACGTGCACTCAAGCGCGGCACCATTAGATTCTTCCACTGTCCTTGCTTGTCTAAATGCCAATGCTTGAGGACGACTTCATGCTCTTCATCAAACTGAACAGGCTCAGCCTCTTCAACAATTATTAGCCCAACCAACCCCATACCAAGCTGCTTAACGCTGTTCATGTGTGGGTGATACCAAAACGTACCTGCATCTGGCGGAATAAACTCATACGTAAAAGTCTCTCCGGGCATGATAGGAGCCTGGCTTAAAAACGGAACTCCATCCATTTCAATAGGAATCCTCAAGCCATGCCAATGAATCGTCGTCGGCTCTGATAGCTTATTGATGAAGTTGATTGTTACCTTTTCCCCTTGTCGGCAACGAATTATCGGTGCAGGTATACGCCCATTAAAAGCCAATACCTCAGTATTGAAACCGGGCACTAGTTCAGCCGTAGAAGGCTCTGCAGTGATATCGTATATATACTGCCCCTGCTTATTAGTACTCCTAGATAGAGAACATGCAGGTAGAACAGTAAGCGCGGAGATCGCTAAGGATGATTGAAGGAAGCGTCGACGAGATATATCCATACATAGTTACCCATTAATCCAGATCGGTTGAGTGTAACTAAATATAAATAATGATTCTCATTTATTGCTAACACTTCGGAGCACTTGGTTATAACGACTAGTCTAATAGGTTGGTGAGTAATAAATACTTACAAAGAGCAGCAGGCAGCAGAAAGGCATATAGGTGGGATGAGAGGACAAATGCATAGTGGCAAGCAGATACAAAAAAGGCTCTGACCTAAGTCAGAGCCTTGATATATGGCAGGGGTGGAGAGATTCGAACTCCCAACACGCGGATTTGGAATCCGCTGCTCTGCCAATTGGAGCTACACCCCTGTAGAATTCTTATATTCTAGATTTGACAAAACCTCGCATGGGCGAGGTTGTCGATATTAAGTGGCGGAGTGGACGGG
>CCKK01000028.1 GCA_001048675.1 Vibrio diabolicus
CTAAAGCACCGGTCTTGAAAACCGGCATACGTTAATAGCGTATCTAGGGTTCAAATCCCTATCTCTCCGCCACTATTCAGAAGCCTCGCTAGAAATAGCGAGGCTTTCTTCGTTTCTGACGCTTGGAAATTCGTTAGGGACTGGAATCAATCCCTTAGCTGATCGTATCCCCGGACTAGGTATCCCTGCACTATGTCACTTGAGAAGCCTTGCTTTAAGCGCGTTCTCGTTATCCACGGGTTGTGCTGCGACAGAAGTTCATAACTTTATCTTCTAACGAGAGCCATCAAGTCTGAGTATTGGCATTCCTACCTCTAAGGGTGAAGTGTTTCTGTTAACAAGGGACGTGCCTTTACTCTATATTACGTGCGTTAGCGCTCTTAGTGTTACCTAGTGGCTCTTCGCTATCTTGCCCTGGTTGGTACAATAAACACGTTCTAAGTATTGTATAGGACAGTCCTCACTAAAGAGAATGGAGAGTATCGGAGCTTATGTGCCTATTTTTTCTTCCTACTCTATTCCAAGTTATCTACATTTTGTTAGTAGAGCTCCTTCCTAGAAGCTTAGATTTTGAAGAAAGTGAGCAAGCTATTTTTTAGAGGATTTTAGTGAGCTTAATGGAGTGCTTCTGGGAACGAACTAAAGAAGCTTTGCTGGGGCTTCCCAAAGAAGTTTAGGCGATTACAGGGCATTAGCTCTAGTGGATATTGCAGGTTTGTGTAGTGTTGATGAGTGACAGGCAATAAAAAAGCCGACAGTAAACTGCCGGCTTGGTTAGATGACCGCTACTTAGTCGTTCTGGACGAGCGTGAGAGCTTTACGAGAGACTTCGTGAGCGGCTTTAGTTAGATTCTGCTTCTCTAGTGTATCTGCTAGGAATGCATAATCAGAGACGTCAGAGCGAAGCTTTAAGGCGATCTCGAAGTGGTCTTGGGCTTCTTGCCACTTCTCTTGACGGAAATAGAAGTGCGCTAATGCGCTATGCGCAGCGGCGTTATCTGGCTCTTTCTTCACTACTCCCTCTAAGAAAACCACGACAGGGTGGATATCTGGCAGGTTTAGATTTGGCAGTAGTTGATAAAGCTCAGGAGCCGGTTGTTTTTTCAATGCTTCTTTTAGCACAGTAAAGGCTTCAGCATCTGCTTTCCGGGCTATCAACTCACGAGCAAAACAGGCGACTAGGTGTGTGTCTTGTTTTACTTTGCGTGCAAGGCCATTCCAATGAGAGATAAGCCCTTCGCTACCTTGCTGCTGTGCTACTTCATGGAGTAAGCCGCATTGCGCCTTTTGAATCAGCTCTGCGTGTTCTTCTTCCGTGATGAGTTTTGCTTTGGTTAATTGTGGCAAGAGGTCAATAAGAGGTTGCCACAATTTTAGCTGCATGTACGTTGTTTTCAGCAAGTTCAATACAATCGAATTACTCGCATACTGACCTTTTAACGATTGCAAAGTATCGAAAGCAGCCTCGAACTCGTTGTCGCGGATAAATTGTTTCGCTCGAGTCAGCTCTACTGCGAGATGAGCATTCTCTTGCTGGCTCGCTAGCTCCAGGTAGTGATCACGTTTTGCTTTATCACCTTGACCTTGTGCAGCTTCAGACGCGACTAAGTAACAAAGTAGCGGCATATCGTGATGATTCGCCCAACGAGTCACTTTTTTCTCGGCACCTTTCCAGTCTCCTTCAAGGAGTTTAATAATGCCTTCATTGGTGTATCGACGGGAATGGCGCATTTTGCGCACGCTGAAGTAGTTCCATGTTGTAGAACTTGCGTAAACTAGCTTTTTAATTAGGTACTCAAGTAGAAAAAGACCTGCGAGTGCTGCGATAACGAATATGACCAATGTCGTTACGCTCATCTCGATCGTTTTCTCAGCGATGGAGATGAGTACATAGCCTTGCTGACCTGAAAATTGAGTGCCAACAAATAGTCCTGCACCTAGTACAACAAATAGGAAAATAAGACGAAACATTACTTATCCTCCATACCTGTCATCGTTGTGACTTCGCGACGTAGGCGCTCACGGATGACATCTGATAGTTGAGACTGACTTTGCAGTTTCGTGGGGTATTCCACTTGAATGTTTTGCTGGCTTAACTGGTTAACAGTTTTGTTGAACTCTTTAACGGAATTATCGTCTTGGTTGAAGAAAGCTAATGCCCATTTGTCGGCCGTTTTTAGAGACATGGTGTAAATTTCACCTTGCTCTTGGTACACCGCTTTTATTGCGGTCTCCAATTTGGCTTTGATGTTTTCTTTTAGGTAAAAGTGTTGCTCAGGAGAAAGCAGTGGAATGACGTTACCATCGCGCGTGCGGAAGGTAATGAAGTTTTCTGAAAAGTCCTTCAGAGAGGTCATTAAGTTATCTTGCCAGTTTGCAATATCTTCAGACACTTCAGTGTTCTCTACGACTTCTGCTTCTGGGAGTAGTGCATTGGCGAGAGGTAGCTTGTCTACTTGCTGTTGCAGAGCAGTTAAGCGTAGTACCAATCCATCACGGTCAATCAGCGGGATAGTACGAAGTTTGGTGATATCGTTCGCCATTGCTTTACGTAGTTTGACGAGGCTAGGGTCATTCAGTGCGGCAATGCGTTGATCAGCACTTTCCATTAGTTGAGTGGCGCTTTCTACGTCATGCTCTAAGAACAGTTTACGACCTGCTAATTTGACGAGGTAATCGGCTTCAGCAAGTAGCCAGTCGTTTGGTCGACGACCTTTCACATCGGCAACGGCGAGCTGTAAGCTTTCAATGCTCTTCTGTTGCTGTCCAAGTACCACTTCCGCTTTGTGTGTCACGGTCGTTGCTTTCTCGATGGTTTCTTCTTGTACCCGGCTGAGCTCTTGCTTCATGGAAGCTTGAGTGCTTTCTAGCTGACTTTTTAGTTGGGCGATCTGCGCTTGGTAATCGGCTTGCTGCTGATGTAGCTTGTATGCGAGGCCACCGCCAAAAATAATCGATAAGATGATAGCGACTGTGCCTAGTTTAACTCCGCGCTTGCCTTGTTTTTCTTCAAATTCGACTTTGGCTGGCTCGGCTGTTTTTGGGGGCTCGGCCACTTTTGGCTGTTCTTTTTTAGGGGCCGCATCCTGCTGCGATGTGCTTTTTTCGGCTAGCGGTGCCGATGAGGTTTCTTCGGAAAGGTTTTTATCGTTTATTTTTTTGGTCGTTATTTTTACTTGTCATGCCTATATCCTGTGTAGCTAGGGCTGGAGAGCCGCCAGTAATTCTTGGTTGGATGCGCTTCCCGTGCATCTCACCCGAGTGAACCCCCTTTGAAGTGCGATGTCAGCGATACGCTGACTGGGGATATACAACTCTTGTTGATTAAGCCAAGTCAATTGCTCTGACGTCAATTGGCTGCACAAATAATCCAGTTGCTCACCACTGGTGACGATGATCTGGTCAATTTGTAGGGTTTTCCATAGTGAGACACAGCTTACTGGATCGAATGGGATGAATTCTCTCTTGTAAGTCTCACTATAGTGAACTTTTGCGCCACGTCTCACCAATGCATCTTTGATCAGCTCTCTTCCGCCGTTACCACGAAGGATAAGAACTTGTTGTTGTGCCACATTGTTGAGCTCTGGCAGTCGCAATAAGTGTTCACTATCACTGACTTGGGGATAGTGTACTTTCTGTTGGGTACATTTGCTTAAATAGTGTGCTGTTTTTTGACCAACGGCAAGGTAAATAGCTTGTTTCGGCCATGACATCCCGTTGCTGGCTAAGATTTGCTGTGCACATTGCACTGCATGTCGACTAACAGCGATAACAATTTGAGCTTGATGTAGATGTTTAGAGAGGTGCGTGTCCGTGAGATCGGCGACAATGTCGATCAGAGGATGGTGATATGCGGAAATGCCGTGCCTTTCGAGCAGAGAGCAAAGCGCGTTGCCTTGCTCTCCCGGCCGAGTGACCAACACTGCCATGGTTATTCGTGATCTGCGTACAGCTTAGTTAGGATTTCACGAGCGCCGTTATCTAGCAGCTCATTGGCTAGCTGCACTCCTAATGCTTCGCCATCTTTACGATGGCCACGAATTTCACCACGAACAATTTCGCTGCCATCTGGTTCGCCAACTAATGCGCGTAGCCAAATGTTGTCGCCGTCTAGCAGGGCATAGCTGCCGATAGGTACCTGACAGCCGCCTTCTAGCGTCAGGTTCATTGCGCGCTCACACAAAACGCGGTCTACGGTGTCTTGGTGGTTAAGTGGCTCTAGTAGCTTAAGCAGTCTTTCATCGTCAAGGCGGCACTCGATACCGACGGCCCCTTGGCCAACCGCAGGTAATGATTGCTCTGGCTCGATAAAGCTACGAATACGCTCTTCAAGCTTCAATCGTTTAAGGCCTGCCGCAGCAAGAATGATCGCATCGTATTCACCCGCATCTAGTTTACCAAGGCGAGTGCCCACATTACCGCGAAGCTCTTTAATGATGATGTCTGGACGATATTCTTTCAGTTGGCATTGACGGCGCAAACTGCAAGTACCAACCACGGCACCTTGAGGGAGCTCATCAATGTGGCTATAGGTATTGGAGACGAAAGCATCACGAGGGTCTTCACGTTCACAAATGGTCACGAGGCCAAGACCTTCCGGGAAATCGACGGGCACGTCCTTCATTGAGTGAACGGCAAGGTCTGCACGGCCTTCTAGCATTGCGACTTCAAGCTCTTTTACGAATAAGCCTTTGCCGCCAACTTTTGCTAGCGGTGTATCTAAAATCACGTCACCTTTGGTCACCATGGTTACTAACTCGACTTCCAAACCAGGGTGAGCGGCTTGAAGGGCGTCTTTAACAAAGTAAGCTTGCCATAAAGCAAGAGGGCTTTTTCGAGTTGCAATGCGAATCGGTGTGGATTGTGTCATGATCTTCTCAATGCTGTTTGGATTTGGGTTTATCCTACCATTCTCATCAAGAAATGCTTACTGTTAGTTCGTTATCTCTGAGGGCTATGAATGGAATTACATGACGTTATGAAAATAGTGTGACTGGATTCTCAATTAGACTAAGGACTATTATTAGTAATAGGTAATAAGAGCGACACTACCGCGCGATTAATTTTGTGACTAAAGTATGGTTTTGCATCCTGAGTGGTGCGTGGGCGTGAAACTTTACCCGCACTAATAAAAGTGTTAAATTGATCACGTTTTTAGGCCGTTTTGGTTTAAAACGTCAGCAGATTTTCGTGATTGTTCAACCAAGGAATTCCCCTTGCAGGCTTACACCCAAAAAATCATTCAGCGACTAGATAATTTGAATCAGCAGCGAGTTGATCGCGCGCTGGCGCTTATGGATTCGCAAAGCCAACAAGTCTTCCACTTGATTCCTGCCTTGTTGAACTACAACCACCCTGTGATTCCTGGCTATTACGATGCAGATGTCCCGTTTGGTGTACATGGGCTGGCGCTAAATAGCATTCAACAGCAATTCATTGATGACATTCAACTCGCGATTGGTCAGCCACTTAAGACGGCAGAGAAGCCGGCTATCTTGGGCTTATACACCATGGGTAGTACCTCATCAATTGGTCAAAGTACTTCTAGTGATTTAGATATTTGGGTGTGTATTTCGCCAGATATGGATTGTGACGAGCGAGAATTGCTGACCAATAAATGCTTGCTGATCACCGACTGGGCACAAAGCCAAGGGGTGGAGGCGAACTTCTTCTTAATGGATGAAGAACGCTTTAGAAGCAACCATTCTGAAGAGATGACGGGTGATAACTGTGGCTCATCTCAGCACTTACTTTTGCTTGATGAATTCTATCGCAGCGCGGTGCGTATTGCTGGACAGCGTTTATTATGGCAAATAGTGCCGCCAGAAATGGAAGAGTGTTACGACGAGTACGTTTCTCAATTATGCAGTGATGGTTACATCGACTGTAGTGAATGGATCGACTTTGGCAAATTGAACCGCATTCCTGCTGAAGAGTACTTCGGCTCGAACTTGTGGCAGCTATACAAAAGTATCGATTCTCCCTACAAATCGGTATTAAAAGCCATTCTGCTTGAAGCTTATTCGTGGGAATACCCACATACGCAACTGTTAAGCATCGACACCAAGCGTCGTTTCTTTGCCCATGAGCCAGACCTCTATGGCATGGATGCATACTACTTAATGCTGGAAAAAGTGACTCGCTATTTAGAGCGAATCCAAGACGACACTCGTTTGGATTTGGTGCGCCGTTGCTTCTATCTCAAAACCCATGAAAAGTTGTCGCGTGAACCGGATGTCGGTTCAGTGGCTTGGCGCCGTGAAGCGCTGAGCGACATGATTGCAAAATGGGATTGGGATGCCAGCGTTGTTGCTGAGCTCGATGATCGCCGCAACTGGAAAGTTGAACAGGTAAAAGTGGTGCATCATGCGTTGCTGGATGCGTTGATGCAGAGCTACCGTAATTTGATTCAATTTGCGCGTCGCAACGACATTACCTCCGCTATCAGCCCGCAAGACATCAGTATTTTGGCGCGTAAGCTTTACGCCGCTTTTGAAGTATTGCCGGGCAAAGTGACGTTGCTCAACCCACAGATTTCCCCTGATTTGCATGAACCGGATTTAAGCTTCATCGAAGTGAAAGATGGTGGTGTGAACAAGTCTGGTTGGTATCTCTATAAACAACCTCTGATCGCGCACCGCATTTTGGGGCAGCCATACTTAGAACATCATGAATACTTGAGCAAGTTAGTCTCTTGGGCATTCTTTAATGGTTTAATCACCGAGTCGACTCGTTTGCACGCGGTGGTGCGTGAAGCGCAACTGGATATCGATAAGTTCTACCAAATGGTGAGCGACTTACGAAATACCTTTGCGCTGCGTAAGCGCCGTCCGACGATGCAGGCATTAGCGAGCCCATGTGAGATCAGCCAGCTAGCGATGTTCATCAACTTTGAAAATGATCCTACGTCAGAGCTTTCGGGCCGTTCACTGAAAGTGGATGTGAAAAATACAGATATCTTCAGTTTTGGTCCGGAACATAAAAACTTAGTCGGCAGTGTCGACTTGGTTTACCGTAACTCCTGGCATGAAGTGCGTACGCTGCATTTCAAAGGGGAAACGGCGATGCTGGACGCACTGAAAACTATTCTGGGCAAAATGCACCAAGACGCGTTGCCACCAGAATCGGTGGATGTGTTCTGTTATGCGAAGAACATGCGTGGTGTGATGCGTAATATGGTCTACCAGCTTTTAGCGGAATGCATCGACTTACGCTTGAAGCCAGTAGAGCAAGAAAAACGCCGCCGCTTTAAAGCGATGCGCCTTGGTAACCAAACTTACGGGCTGTTCTTTGAACGTCGTGGTGTGTCGGTGCAGAAGTTAGAAAACTCCATTGATTTCTATCGCAGCATTTCTACTAACAAACTTAAAGGCTCGCCGCTATTAATGCTCGATCGTGAGCAAGAGTATCAAATGCCAGAAGCGGTGGATGGTTTTGCTAGTGAAGGTCTGGTGCAGTTCTTCTTTGAAGATAATGAAGATGGCTTCAATATTTATGTGTTGGATGAGTCAAACCAAGTTGAAGTGTATCACCAATTCAGTGGCTCCAAAGACGAGATGATTTCGTCCGTGAACAGCTTTTACACATCAGTAAAAGATGACAGTCGTGTTGCGTCGAAATTTATCAACTTTAACCTGCCGCAGTACTACCAGATTATCCATCCTGAAGAGGGCAATGCTTATATCATCCCTTATCGCAATGATGGGTGCTCACCGCATCGTCCCACTAAAGCGGTAAACGCGTAATTAAACCCGTATCAAAAAACAAAAAGAGCACCGAAGTGCTCTTTTTGTTTTGGTGACGATTGACCAGCATTATGCCCAATCAATGGCTTCGCCCGCGTGCTTTTCACACTCTTGCTTCACCATTTCAAATAGCTCCATGCCCGTTTTTGAGCAGGTCCATTTATCTTCAATAAGCTTGAAGTGGAAACCACCAGATTTGGACGCTAGCCAGATCTCATGCATCGGCTCTTGGCGGTTAATGATGATTTGGCTGCGGTCTTCAAATTCCAATGTCATTACGTTGCCAGTGACTTCGTAATCAATGTCTGCGCCTGAATCATCGATGGATTCTTCGATGATTTGCATCTGTGCATCCACCAGTTGATGAAATTCAGTATCGTTCATCCGTCTATCCTATTGCTTTTCCTGAGTGTGGTGCGATTATAGGGGGCATTGATTCAATAATCACGATATGCGAAATGAAAAAATTAGTTACTGTGTTGTTTGTGATGGTTGCCGCGACGTTAGCGGGATGTGGCCAGTCTGGCTCACTATACATTCCAGATGACACTCAACAGAATGAGCAATCACAATAAATAACCGCGCCTTAGGGTGAAATTAGGGTTCAGCAGTCGAATAAAATAAGGGAAGCGAATTTTGGATTACTTCAACTATCAGGATGATGGCCAGCTTTGGGCCGAAGACGTCCCACTTCAAGCTCTTGCAGAGCAATATGGCACTCCTCTTTACGTATATTCTCGAGCCACGCTAGAGCGCCACTGGAAGGCGTTTGATAGTGCTGTGGGTCAACATCCTCATCTAGTTTGCTACGCGGTGAAAGCGAACTCAAACTTAGGCGTATTGAACGCACTGGCGCGTTTGGGTTCGGGCTTTGATATCGTATCAGGTGGTGAACTTGAGCGTGTGATTGCCGCAGGCGGTGATCCGAAGAAAGTCGTCTTCTCTGGTGTTGGGAAAACACCTGCAGAAATGAAGCGAGCTCTTGAGCTAGGTATCAAATGTTTCAACGTTGAATCTGAGCCCGAGCTAGAACGTTTGAATAAGGTTGCGGGTGAGCTTGGTGTGATTGCGCCAATTTCTCTGCGTATCAATCCAGATGTCGACGCGAAAACACACCCTTACATTTCGACTGGTCTTCGCGACAATAAATTCGGCATTGCATTTGATCGTGCGCCAGATGTTTATAAATTCGCGCAAAGCCTGCCGAACTTGAATGTGCAAGGCATCGACTGCCACATTGGTTCTCAGCTGACCAATATCGACCCATTTATCGACGCGACAGACCGTTTATTAGCCCTGATTGATGATTTAAAAGCGCAAGGCATTAACATTCGTCACCTTGATGTCGGCGGCGGTTTAGGTGTGGTCTATCGTGATGAGTTACCACCACAGCCTTCAGATTACGCCAAAGCGTTACTTGGTCGTCTTGAAAATCACCAAGACTTGGAGCTGATTTTTGAGCCGGGCCGAGCAATTGCTGCGAATGCAGGTATCTTGCTAACGCGTGTTGAGTTTTTAAAACATACTGAGCACAAGAACTTTGCGATTATCGACGCTGCAATGAACGACTTGATGCGTCCTGCGCTATACCAAGCATGGCAAGATATCGTGCCAGTTTCGCCGCGCACGGGTGAAGCACAGACTTACGATTTGGTTGGCCCTATTTGTGAAACCGGCGACTTCTTGGGTAAAGATCGCGCACTCGTTTTGCAAGAAGGGGATCTACTCGCGGTTCGTTCAGCAGGTGCCTATGGTTTTGTGATGTCTTCGAACTACAATACTCGTACCCGAGCGGCAGAAGTAATGGTGGATGGTAAACAAAGCCACTTAGTTCGCCAGCGTGAGGAGCTGACCAGTTTGTGGCAGCTGGAACAGATTCTACCGGAGTAACACACAACAAATGCATTTCCACTTTTCCAAAATGCACGGTTTGGGCAACGACTTCATGGTCGTCGACTGTATTACCCAGAACGTGTTTTTCTCGCAAGACCTGATCCGCCGTTTGGCGGATCGTCATACCGGCGTTGGTTTTGACCAATTGCTCGTGGTAGAAGCCCCTTACGACCCTGAAACTGATTTTCATTATCGGATTTTCAATGCCGATGGTAGTGAAGTCGAGCAGTGCGGGAATGGCGCGCGCTGCTTCGCGCGCTTTGTTCGCTTGAAAGGGTTGACCAATAAATACAGCATCAGCGTAAGCACCAAAAAAGGAAAGATGATTCTCAACATCGAAGATGATGGAGAAGTGACGGTCAACATGGGCGTTCCAGAGTTTGAGCCGAACAAGATTCCTTTTAAAGCTAAGCAAAAAGAGAAAACCTACATCATGCGCGCTGGTGAAAAAACGCTGTTCTGTGGCGCGGTAAGCATGGGTAACCCGCATGTGGTGACGGTGGTCGATGACGTGGATACTGCTGATGTCGATACATTAGGCCCGCTGCTTGAGTCGCACGAGCGTTTTCCAGAGCGCGTCAACGCTGGCTTTATGCAGGTGGTGAGTCGTGACCATATTCGTCTTCGAGTTTACGAGCGAGGCGCAGGTGAAACACAAGCTTGTGGTAGTGGCGCATGCGCGGCGGTAGCGGTAGGGATTCTTCAGGGTCTGTTGGATGAAAACGTTAAGGTTTCTCTACCAGGTGGTGAACTGCGAATTGCGTGGCAAGGTCCGGGTAAGCCGTTGTTTATGACCGGACCTACAACGCATGTATTTGATGGTCAATTGTCTTGCTAGTAGAAGAAAAAGGAAACGGTTTGTCTCAAGTAGAAGCAGATGCCTTAACGGCTGAAGTGGTGGCCGAGTACCTCAAAGATCATCCCGATTTTTTTGTTGCAGCGTCCAGAGCTTGTGGATCGTCTATCTTTCCCACACTCAGACTTGGGTGCGGTGTCTTTGGTGCACATACAAATGAATCGCCAACGTCAGCGCATTGAAGAGTTAGAGGAAGAGATCACCACACTGATGTCGCTTGCGGCGAACAACGATCGCACCTTTTACGAATTTATGGATTTGCAGGGGCAGATTCTAAAGTGTGGTGACTTTAAACAAGTCATTCATTCTATTGAAGAGAAAGCTAAAGCACTTGGCTTACGCGCGTTTGTTCGATTGTTTAGTCAATGCGACGCATCGATTCAATTGAGTAAGGAAAGTTATCAACGTTTTGCGACCACTCACTTAAATGGCAAAGATGCGTACTTAGGGCGTCTGAGAAAAGTGGATCGTGAAGCTTTGTTTGGCAATATGGATGTGCCGGAAATGGGGTCCTATGTGGTACTACCGCTCGTGAAACAGCAAACACTGGGCGTGCTTGCGTTCTCTAGTGAGGATGGCGGTCATTTTCAACCAGATATGGATACCTTGTTTTTGCGTCACCTATCATTAGTAGTGGCACATCTCGCTCAAACATTGGTATGGCAAAGTTACGATGACGACAACTCCCAACACTCCTCTGCCAAATAGTCTGCAAAAGCCTCTTGAGCGCTTCTATGAATTCTTACGAAGCGAAAAGGGGCTCAGCCTACATACTCAACGCAATTACAAACAGCAGCTAGAAACCATGGCGCAGCACTTGGCTGAAATGGGACTTAAAGATTGGTCTCAAGTGAAATGGGACTTAAAGATTGGTCTCAAGTGGATGCAGGCTGGGTGCGCCAATTAGCAGGTAAGGGCATGCGGGAAGGCATGAAAGCCAGCAGTTTGGCGACGCGCCTCTCATCGCTGCGTAGCTTTTTCGATTTCCTTATTCTGCGTGGCGAGATGTCAGCTAACCCTGCCAAAGGGGTTTCAGCGCCACGTAAAAAGCGCCCGTTGCCGAAAAACCTCGATGTTGATGAAGTGAGCCAACTGCTTGAGGTCAACGAAGACGACCCGTTGGCTGTGCGTGATCGCGCCATGATGGAGCTGATGTACGGTGCAGGCTTGCGTTTGGCTGAGTTGGTGAGTGTGGATGTACGTGATGTACAACTGCGCAGTGGCGAGCTTCGTGTTATCGGTAAAGGCGATAAAGAACGTAAAGTTCCATTCTCTGGCATGGCAACTGAATGGGTTGCCAAGTGGTTGAAAGTCAGGGGCGATCTTGCTGCGCCAGGTGAACCCGCCTTGTTTGTGTCTAAACTCGGAACGCGTATTTCGCACCGTAGCGTGCAAAAACGCATGGCAGAATGGGGACAGAAACAGTCTGTGGCGAGCCATATTAGTCCGCATAAATTGCGTCACTCGTTTGCGACACATATGCTCGAATCCAGCAATAACTTACGTGCGGTGCAAGAGCTTTTAGGACACGAGAACATTTCGACGACCCAAATCTACACGCACTTGGATTTCCAACATTTAGCGCAAGCCTACGACCAAGCCCACCCACGCGCACGTAAAAAGAACGGGGAGTGAGCCGAAGTATGAAATTTTATCGCCGTATCGAGCCTATTAAGGCCATGACCTTCGATCTTGATGACACGCTGTACGACAATTACCCGGTGATTATCCGTATGGAGCGTGAGTTGCTAGCTTGGTTGCAGCAAACACATCCTGCCGTGGCGCACATGGATAAGGCTGATTGGATGCAAGGTAAAAAAACAATGTGCTCCAGCAGAGACCGGATCTCAGAAGCGATGTGACGCTTTGGCGTTTAGTGCAGCTAAAGCATGGTTTTCTTTCAGTTGGCTATGATGAAGCGCAAGCTCAAGCCGCAGCTGAAGAGGGTGTGCAGCTCGCTTTGGATTGGCGCAGTCAGTTTGAAGTGCCCCAATCAAGCTTAGATGTTTTGACACAACTGGGAGAGCGAGTTCCGCTCGTGGCGATCACAAACGGCAACGTCGATTTAGATAAAATTGGCTTAACGCCGTATTTTCAATGTGTACTAAAAGCGGGGCCAGATGGGTTAGCGAAACCCGCCACCGATATGTTTACTAAGGCGAAACGGTTCTTGGATATCCCAGCAGAGAATATTTTGCATGTCGGTGATCACCTAACCACGGATGTGCATGGTGCAAAGTCGGCTGGTTTTGCGGCTTGTTGGTTCAATGATATGAATAAAAATGTCATTAATCATTCAAAAACACGTACTTTACCTGATATTGAAATCAATAGTTTGCAGCCGTTACTCACACTTTTTTAATTGCTTTCGCATTAATCCATTCTAATCTCATTTTGTGTCTAGAAAAGCAGCGTAAAGCCACGTAAATTATTCACTATTAAGTAAAAAGAGTAACGCCACACGTCGTGGTGAAGATAGTGTTACGGCAGTGGTAGGTGCATGCGAGCTTTTTCAAAACTGGTTCATGATGTCAGTCAGTTAAATGACTTTTTAGTCACTTCTCAGTTCTCTTCAAGTAAACAATATTTGGTGCAAATATTGTCGACTCAATCACGCGACTTTACGACCACACTTGCGGACGCTGTTTTATTGTTGCTGCCGAATGCTCATGTCATGGGGCATAGTACGCGTAATGTCATTCTGGAAGGGGAGATATTTACCTCTGGTTGCCTGATCAGTGTGACTGAGTTCGAACAAACCACGCTTACTTCTGCTGTACAAACCTACTCTTACTCCCCCGATATTGATGGTGGAGAGCTCAAACGCTCGCTTCTGTTGCAGCATAATTCGCAAGTGATCCTCAGCTTTGCTGTGCAAATTGAACGACGTGACTATCCCTTGTTTCAAACGTTCGCTAGTGAAGAAGTCGTGATCTCTGGAGGGTTGGCACAGAGTATTGATGATGGCTGTTGGGTGCTATATCAAAACCGAGTTTACGATAATGCCGTGGTCGCCGTAGCTTTGCACAGCGATACCTTGAAGCTATGGACGGATGCGTATTCGGAATGGAACCCGATTGGCATGCCACATAAAGTCACCCATGCAAAAGGAACGCGCTTGTATTGCTTAGGTGAACAGAAAGCGTTGGACGTATACAAGCGTTACTTGGCGGATGGCCATGATGTGACGCTGAGTCAACTGCTCAGCTTTCCTTTATATCGAGAAAGCTTGGGGCGCAAGGAAGTTTGCACGGTAACGGAGCTGCACGCTGATGGCAGTATGAGCTTCGACAGGCCTTGGTGTCTTGGTGACGAAGTACAATTTTGCTATAACCACCCCTCATTAACGCTCGAACAGGTGCGACATGGTGTGGTTGAGTTAGCCATGCACCAACCTGAAGTCGTGATGATTTTTAACTGCGCGTCACGGTTAGACTTTATTGACAGCAGCGACGAAGTCCAGGCCTTCAAAGATATCGCGACGACGTTTGGTAGTTATTGTATGGGGGAACTGCATGGCGGTATTGGACAGCCAGAAATTCTTCATCACAGTCTGACGTATTTAGCGATGCGAGAGGGAGACGAAGTACAAGCATTGAACTTGCCTAAGTCGCCCGTTAGCTCCTCTATTTCACCATTGTTTAGCTTGATTCGAAATGCGATTGGCGACCTCAACCATATGAACGCGCATATGGGGTATCAACTCGATCGCCAGACGCGCAAGTTACAAGAAAGCTATCGGCGAGATAGTCGCACTGGATTACAAAACCGAGTCGCGCTGCAAGAGCGGCTGAGTAGCATCGATTTGGATGAGCACTTGCTGACTCTAAAGCTACTTAACTTCAGCCATATCAATGAAAAATACGGTTATAGAGTAGGGGATCAGCTACTTAAAGACCTCTCAATGCATTTTACGAATCGACTGCGAAAGCGTTTTGGCATGCCAACGGCTTTGCAGCTTTATAGTATTGGAGTTGGTGAGTGGGCGTTCATATTTAAAGCTGACCAAAGCAGCGAAACCATCAAACAGCACTTTACTCGTTTTGCCGACGCGGTAGAGCAAACTAATTTTGAGCCAATTGGTCTGCGCGAAATAGATTATCTTTCTATCTCGCTGTGCGGTGGCTTAGTGAGTCGTCGAGATTTTCCATCAGCTTCTGCGGATGAGCTATTGCTTAAAGGCATTGAAGCGAGGCGTTCCGGTGTGCGCAGTAATACCCATATCTGCAATGCGAAAGACATCGAAGTCAGTGAGGATGTGCGTAAAGAGCAACTTGGATGGTTGAGTTGCGTCAGTAAAGCCATTCTCAAACAGAACATCATCACCTATAGCCAGCCGATAGTGCATGCGGATAGCCATAAATTGGCAAGCCAAGAATGTTTGGTTCGCATTTTGGAGGAGGATGGAACGGTAATTGCGCCAGGGCGCTTCCTGCCTATTATTTCCGATACGCACCTTTATACTCGATTGAGTCGGCACATGATCCATTCTACGTTACATTACATGCGAGATAAGCAAGGTGACTTTTCTATTAACTTATCGCCGCAAGATTTGCTTAGTGATAAAACTTTAATGCTTTTAGAGCATGAAACTTGTCAGCTCAATGACCCTAGGCGAATTGGTTTGGAAGTGTTGGAATCTGAGCAAATCAAAGACTACGGTCGAATGATCGAAGTATGCAGTCATTTTAGAAGCTTAGGAGCGCGTATCATTGTTGATGATTTTGGCTCAGGCTATTCCAATATTGATGAAATCCTAAAGCTGGAGCCGGAAGTCATAAAGCTCGATGGCAGCTTGATCCGTGATATCGATAAAGACTTAAAGCAGCGCAAAATAGCTTCTCAGTTGGTGCGTTTATGTCAGGTGTTTAACGCGGAGACGGTGGCGGAGTTTGTCCACAATCGAGAGGTGTGCAAAATCGCGCAGGATATGGGCGTCGACTATCTGCAAGGCTATTATCTGGGTGAGCCGACCCGATTATTTTAATGCTGTTTCACGTGAAACCATTCCAAATAAAAACGCAGCCTTGGCTGCGTTTTTTTATTTTGAGCAATTTGGTTTTAGTTGAGTGAGTTCGGTGATTGCTTGAGAGCGTGTCCACTTTTTTCGGCTTGAAATAGTGCAAGGTAGTGAGCAAAGAATGTGAGCATTTTTTGCTGGTTATTTTGCTCGCCTAGTTGTCCGAGTAAATATGCGGCGACTTCAAACGTGCACAAGTTACCTTGTTGTTGGTTGCGTCGCAGCTGATATTGCGAGTCCGCCGATGCAGACAGCGCCATAGTAGGGATACTTTCTAACCAACGGCTCTTGTTGATCATCTTGCGCGCTTCTTGCCAGGTGGCGTCCAAAATAATAAACAGCGGATTTTTGGTTTGTTGTTGGCTTTGGAGCGCCACATGTTCGAGTGTGACGCTTTCTTCACTTGGGAACAGAAGCACTGGATACAGCGACGGATCCGCTAATCGAGCGAGCAATTCTGCTGGTGGTTGTTTTCGGTCCCAGGTTACTCGCTCAATATTGAGTTGGCACTGCTCTAGTAGCTGGCCGGTATTAGTATCACGCGTCAGTTCATTCGGATGCATCAACAGCAAGATGTTGTGCTCGCTGGTAAGTTTCGGCACCAGTGAGCACATACAGTTGAATTGAAAACCACAATTTGGACACGGTTGCGACATTACAGACGAACTCCTTCGCGCACAGGGCTAACCCCATCCGAGAACAGACGCACGCCACTGATTTGGTTTGGCGTTGCCGTTGGTGCCATGCTTGGGTTGAGTGGGTAGCTAACCCCACTGTATTGCATCACGTGTTGCGCTGCCTTAGCTCCGCCACCGCTGACATTAAAAATTAGATCTCGCCAGCCATGAGAGGTTTGTTGGCCGAGCATAATCGGGCTTTGTACCAGTGTGATGCGGCTATTGAAGCGCCACTCTTTTTCGTGATGTTCAAATATCAGCAATGTACAGCCACCGGAACCACACCAATCCAGCTGTACTAATAGCTCTTCGTTACCATCGCCGTTGAGGTCATAAGTTAGCCAACGGTACTGGTTGTTGTTGGGGTTGGTTTGGTGAATGAAGAAGTAGTTGCGCACGGCGGCATCTACTTTGGAGTCAAACTCCGCACTAGAAGGTACGTCTGCACTGCTGATGGGCTTGTTAGCGCGTTTCTCGGCTGGTTGCATCATGCCCTCATCACGAGTGGTGGCAGGGTAAAGCACTAAACCACCATCGGCGATTGGGTATACCAAGTTACCGACTTTTTCTTTGGTCGCTTTGAGCTGATTGCCTTCTCGCGTAAACAGTCGCTCTGACATCAGTCTTTGTTGTTGATGATGCGTCATGACGACTTGAACCTGAGACGGACTTAATTGTTGCCAGTACCCACGCTCGATTAACGGTGCTTGCCCATTAGCGTAACTGTATTTTGTTGTGGCGCTGTGGTCTGGGTTTAAGGTCATTTGCACCTCAAAACCTTGTGATTGGGTTGAAGTCGCGACATAGGTATTGGCCCAGCTAAGCGTAGCGTCCACGTTTGCAGCTGTACCACAACCTTGATAAGTGTCGCCATCATGTTTTAGCGTCGCTTTCCAGCCATACAAAGAATCACTCATCGTATCTGAGCAGAGGTTTTCTGTTAGGCGAAGTTCACCATCTTGTAGTTGATATGTGCGCTGGCGAGGTTGAAGTTGACTGCTCTTAATCGCTAATTTTGAGGTTTGTTTTCCGATTGGCTGGAATGTCAGTCCATTAGCCTCAAAGCTTGCCGACCAAGAAGGCTCATTACCAAACACGCGAGTTGGTTTGTTTGGTTGCTGACAACGGTTTGGATTTTCCGTTGTGAGGAAGTTCACTTGTTCCACGACAAAGTTAGCATCGAAATCGGCAGAAAACCCATCGATGCCCGGTGGGTTGAGATGGCCGATAACCTCGCCATACATGGTCTGGTAAGGCTCGTTATTTAACTGAATTGCTCGTTGCATTTGCTGTGGTGACAGTTGTAACCAATATTGCTTGTCGCTGCCACAAGGCATGATGTATTGGCTCTCGTGACCGACGATCACTTTTCCACGTAGCATAAAGGTTTGAGGTTGAATGGTGTCTGGCTTATCTAAGGTGGCTGGTGGAGAAGCTGGGTCGGCAGCGCCAGATTGTGGCGGCTGCGAACTACATGCTTGCAGAACCAGCAGAGTGGCAAGCGCCACTGGGTTTTTCAAAGCCTTCATGTTATATCTTCCTCATTATTGTTACTCAATCGGCATCGGATGGCATTATGGCATATTGGTTATTTAAAACTGAACCAGATACCTTTTCTATTGACACGCTTCGAACCCAAAAGGTTTCATGTTGGGAGGGAGTTCGTAATTATCAGGCGCGCAATATGATGCGTGACCAAGTGAAGGTGGGCGATTTAGTCCTGATTTATCACTCTTCTTGCAAGAATGTTGGTGTTGCCGGTATTGCTAAAGTCGTGAGAGAAGCCTATCCCGATCATTTCCAGTTCGATCCTGAAAGTGATTATTTCGACCCAAAGTCAGACCCAGACAACCCGCGTTGGATTATGGTGGATGTCGAATTCGTGCGTAAAACGGCGCGAGTGATTCCGTTATCGGTGATGAAAGCGATGCCAGAACTTGAGAGCATGCCATTGGTGAAACGTGGAAATCGCTTGTCGATCATGCCAGTGACAGAAGAAAAGTGGGAAGCGATCCTTGGCAAAGAGAAGTTGCCAAGTCAGCGATAAAAGAAAAGGGCTGCGAATGTGCAGCCCTTTGTTATTGTTTGGAGTAATGCAGCTTACAGCAAGTGATCTTGTAGGTAGTGTGCAACCGCATCTTCTGCATTGCTGCCAATCACTTCGTTATTTGGCAATGCTTTCATCACTTTCTCGTGTGATGTACCCATGACCAATCCTTTACCTGCCATCGACAGCATTTCTACGTCATTCATGCCATCACCAAATGCCACGCAATTTTCTAACGTGAGGCCGAGTTTTTTCGCTACCGCTTCAAGAGCATGGCCTTTAGACACACCTGCACTCATTACTTCCAAGCACCATGGTGTTGAAAACGCAATATTCAACTTATCGCCAAATTGTTCACGTAGTTTGTTTTCAAACACCACCAAGCGTTCGTGGTCTTGTGCTGGGTGAGTGAAGAAGATTTTCGCAATACCGTCAGTTGGCGCTTGGTCTTCATCGAATAAGACGTATGTGAATTCGTCATGGAAATCACGCAATGTTTCGTCGTCTTTGTTCATCAACCAACTGTCATTTTGATACATGTGGATAAGTATTTCTTGATCGTGCTTGATCGTGTCGATCACGCCTTGAACCAGTTCTGCAGGGACATTCTCGCTGTACATCAGCTGATCTTCCTGGTCATGCACACGGGCACCGTTCGAGGTGATCATGTAAGCCGGAATACCGACCTGACGACGGATGCTCGCAACGTCTACGTGGTGACGGCCTGTTGCAAAGACAAAGGTGTAACCCTTTTCATGCAGCGCTTTTAGCGTCTCTTTTGAGTAAGCACTGAGCTGATGGTTTGGTGCGAGTAACGTGCCATCCAGATCAGAGGCAACGATTTTAGTGATCTCTTTGCAAGGTAGCGATGTGCTCATGAAGTCCTCGTAAACGGTTTGGATAGTGTGGAACAGGTGATTGCAAACGGAGTACAGCAGACTGACTAGATCATGCTGCTCCGAATGCGGGGGAACTTTGGTCGGTTGCATCTGCATGGTTCAACGCAGCCAGACCCAAGCAGTGTACGTCAAAATGAGGATGAAAAAGAGGGTAAATCAATGTGCAGACATTTCCTCTTTAATCATGGCCGTGAAATGGTCGCCTAGAGTTCTTATTATGTTTTTTCGTTTGGCGATGATTTCGGGTCATTCATAAAGCGGAAGATCGCATCGAGTGCTTGATTACGATACTGGTCGGTCTCGAATAAGATCTCATGCTGTGCGCCTTCGATAGAAAGTAGCTCCGCATGTGGGTTGGTTTTACGCAATTTATCGATAAAACGTTTTTGTGCCAGATTGCTGACAATACGATCGTTCCCAGCTTGAATCAGGAGCACCGGTACTTTGACTTGGCGAGTCAATAAAAAGCATTGTTTTGCTGCCATTAACCCTTGCCATACCCATCGTGTGCTCGGTCCACCGACTTGCAGTTCCGGTTTTTCCGTATAGAGATTTCGGAACCATTGGTAGCGGCCGTAACTTTGGCTGAGTGGGTTATCTTCAAAGGGTTTAGGGAAGTAGGCCTGATGTCCTGGTGCATAGCGTGGCAAAGTCGATACCGCTGACATAATTTGTGTCACTGGAATCGCTATTGGCGATAAGTACCATGGCAGATTAATACCAAACATAGGCGCACTAAGAATCAAGCCGGTAAAGGGATGTTCTGGGTGAGTTTGCAGATAACGTGTAGCGATTGCGCCGCCCATGGAGTGGGCAATAATGAAACATTGCTGATAGTCGCTAAGGTCGTGTTTGTTTACGACCACGTCCATATCGTCAATATAATCAGTAAAGTCATAGACGTGACCCATATCTGAGTCAGACAATAGACGATCTGATAAACCTTGTCCGCGGTGGTCAAAGGAATAGACGTCGAAGCCTTGGCGATAGAGATCGTAAAACAGTTCTTGGTATTTCCAGGAAGATTCAATGCGCCCATTAACGATGAGCACGGCTTTTTTATGTTCTGGGTTGGTCAGTTTGCACCAGTAGATGTTCTTTTTCTCAGTTCCTTTAACAAAGCCTTCTTGGCGAGTTTGCCAAAGTGCCGCGATCGGACCACCAATTGCTTGCTCAAATAATGACTCTTGAGTATAAGTCAAAGGTGAATGGTTAGTAGCCATTAGTCGATTACCTGAAGATACGTTGTTTACGCGATGTATCATCGAAGAATTAGTGAGGAAATGCAATGGATACCCACGTCTGGTTAGCTTATGTAGTAACTGCAATCGTTTTTAGTTTGGCTCCGGGGTCTGGCACGGTGAACTCAATCAGCAATGGTTTGAGTTACGGTACTCGCAAATCTTTGGGGGCTGTGATCGGTCTCCAAATTGGTTTGGCCATTCACATTGCGTTAGTTGGGGCGGGAATTGGTGCGCTGGTCGCACAGTCGGCAACGGCATTTTCTGTCATTAAATGGGTTGGCGCGGCTTATTTGGTTTGGTTGGGTATCCAGAAATGGCGAGACACCTCCAGCTTGGTGGCGGCTGAGAGCCACAAAGACATGTCTGGCATGGCACTCTTGTACAAAGCTATTTTGATTAACCTGACGAACCCTAAATCGATTGTTTTTCTGGTGGCGTTGTTTCCACAGTTTATTGACCCGGCACAAGACCAACTGACGCAACTGTTGGTGCTTGGTGTTACGACTGTTGTGATCGACGCGTGTGTGATGTTGGGTTACACCACCTTGGCGGCGCAAATGGGACGTTTTATTCGCTCTGATAAAATCATGGGGAAAATAAACAAAGTCTTCGGTTCAATGTTTATGGGTTGTGGTGCATTATTAGCAGCTGCAAAGTCATAAGCCATTTATAGGTCCTTCTTTAGCATGAATACAACGTATGTTGCTCGCCAGCCGATCTTTAACCGCAAAAGACAGACGCTGGGTTATGAATTGTTGTTTCGAGATGGGGAGAGTAATGCATACCCTTCGCATATTGAGTCAAACCGAGCAACATACCGATTAATTGTCGAGAATTTCCTATCTCTGGGCACTAACCCAGTGATTGCTTCTTCGCGATGCTTTATTAATTTTCCTCATCAAAGCTTGGTGCGCCGCTTACCGCGCAGCTTGACCAAAAAACAAAATCGTCGTCGAAGTCCTGGAAACTTGCCAGCCGACCGATGATCTTCTCGATGCGATTCGCGAGTTGTATCGAGAAGGTTATTTGATTGCGCTGGATGATTTCACCTTAACGCCGGAGTGGCGTCGCTTCTTACCTTACGTGCACATCGTTAAACTCGATATCATGGCAATGGGGCTGGAAAAAGCGTGTGCGTTGGTCAAAGCTCACCTTGCTAAACGCGTCAAATACCACTTTTTGGCGGAACGTGTTGAAACCGCAGAAGAGTTTGAGCAAGCCAAAGCGGCTGGCTTTAAGTTTTTCCAAGGCTACTTTTTTAGTAAGCCATTAGTTTCGCAAACAAAATACGTGAGCCCTGAGCAAGTGTTAGCGCTACAGCTTTTTCGTGAAGTCTGCTCACCAGAGCCAGACTTTACTCGTATTGAAACCATCATTACGCAAGATGTCGCGTTGTCGTACAAATTATTGCGCTTTGTAAATACGCAAGCGCCGAACCTGGCTGTCGAAATCAGCTCGTTTCGTCAGGCCTTGATCTACCTTGGTCAGGATAATCTTAAGCAGTTTGTCTCCTTGGTCGTGGCGTCGTATATCTCTAGTAACAAGCCTCGAGAGCTGTATCACCTTTCATTACAACGAGCGCAGTTCTGCCAATTAATGTCGCGTTATCAGCCATTTTCCCACCTCAACGAACAGGGGTTTATGGTCGGCTTATTATCGATTTTAGATGCGATGCTTGATTTGTCGGTGGAATCTTTAGTCAAGCAATTGCCACTTAGCGAATCCGTACAACAAGCCTTATTACATCGCAAGGGAGTTTATGGTGCGCTGATTTCTCTCGAAGAGTGTTACGAGCGTGCCGACTGGTCAGGCGTTGAAAAAATCACGACGCAGTTGGGATTGTCTTTGGAAGAGGTCAAGCTCTCGTTAGGTGAAGCGGTTCGCTGGAGTCAAAACGTCGCAACCGCGTAAATTTCTTCCGTATCTTTATTCTCTCTAACCGTTCTTCTCTCAATCTTTATTAGCTGTTTCGATGTGAAACTTTTATGACGATGATGGTATCACTCTTGACGACATCTCAGAGTTAACTAAATATATACGCATATCCATATATAGGTATGTTTATTATGCTTCCACATCAGTTTTTCAAGCTGTTATCCGATGAAACGCGCGTACGTTGTTTAATGCTGGTGGCCCGTGAAGGCGAAACTTGCGTGGGTGATTTGGCGTTTGCGTTGCAAGAGAGTCAGCCGAAAGTTTCTCGTCATCTTGCTCAGTTACGCTCTAGTGGCATCTTGGTGGATAAACGCCGAGGGCAATGGGTGTACTACGAGTTATCGCAGCAATTACCAGGTTGGATGCGTAAGCTGATTGAAGACTTAGTGGCATCAAACTGTTTGAAGCAAGAGTACCAAGACGACATCACACGCTTGCACGATAAAAGTCGTGAGGCTTGCTGTTAATAGCAAACAGAGATTCAAGGTAGAAGATTAAAGGGTAAAACTATGACAATTAAAGTAGGCATTAATGGCTTTGGCCGAATTGGTCGTTTAGCACTGCGAGCGGCATTCGACTGGCCAGAGTTAGAGTTTGTGCAAATCAACGATGTCGCAGGTGATGCAGCGACGCTTGGCCACTTATTAGAGTTCGATTCAGTGCAAGGTCGTTGGCACCATGAAGTGCAGGTTGAAGGCAATGAACTCGTCATCAATGGCAAGCGCATCGCCACGACTCAGCAACGTGATATCGACGCTGTGAACTGGTCTGGCTGCGATGTTGTGATTGAAGCGACAGGTGTACACCGCAAAAACTCGTACCTAGACCAATATCTCGATCAAGGTGTGAAGCGCGTGGTGGTGAGTGCACCAGTGAAAGAAGAAGGCATTGCGAACATTGTAGTTGGTGTGAATGACCACATCTTCGATCCTGAAAAACATCGTATCGTGACAGCCGCTTCGTGCACAACAAACTGTATAGCGCCTGTGGTGAAAGTTATTCATGAGAAGTTGGGCATTGAGCAATCCTCTTTCACGACAATTCACGATTTGACCAATACGCAAACCATTTTGGATGCGCCACATAAAGACCTGCGTCGTGCTCGTGCGTGCGGCATGAGTCTTATCCCGACCACTACCGGCAGTGCAACAGCAATTGTAGAAATTTTCCCAGACTTAAAAGGCAAGATTAACGGCCACGCAGTGCGTGTACCGCTGGCGAATGCGTCATTGACCGACATCATCTTCGATGTAAAACGCGATACCACAGCAGAAGAAGTGAATGCTTTGCTGAAAGAAGCGTCAGAAGGTGAGCTAAAAGGCATTCTTGGCTTTGAAGAGCGTCCGTTGGTGTCGATCGATTACAAAGGCGACCAACGCTCAACCATCGTTGATGCACAATCCACCATGGTGGTTGGCTCACGAATGGTAAAGATTTACGCGTGGTACGACAATGAAATGGGTTACGCAACGCGCACCGCAGAATTGGTTCGTAACGTTGGTCTGGCATAACAGGAGTTCATAATGTTTCATCCTACATGGCAATTAGATTTGGATTCTGGTGCATTAGTCCTAACACCGTGCCCGGGTACCAAAGGCGTCGAGTTGAAAGCGTCGTTGGAACAGTTGAAGGAGCAGGGGGTTCAAGCGGTCGTTACTGCATTGGACGATAGCGAGTTAGCAGCGAAAGACGTTGCGGCTTTGGGTGACACCACTCAGCAGCTGGGCATGAAATGGTTCCAGATCGAGATTGAAGATGACTGCGCACCAAGTGAAGAATTTGCGGCGAAGTGGCACCAAGCCAGTCCGGAACTGCATGCGATTCTTGCTCAAGGTGGCAAAGTCGCGATGCACTGCATGGGCGGCTCGGGTCGCACAGGTTTGTTTGCGGCTCACTTGCTGCTAGAGAAGAAATGGCAGTTAGAAGATATCGTGCGAGAAGTGCAGGCTCTTCGCCCTGGTGCGTTTACAAAACCGGTGCAGCTTGAGTACATCGAACGCGTGGCGCAAGACGCTTGATCAGCTTAAATAGCTTTTGGAACATCATGATCCAAAAGCTATGTTCCAGTTTAAATAATGGAAAATAGGTCAGCAGTAAAACTAAAAATTTCAATTTAAGTTTTTGTTTTTTTATTGGTTATATTTGTCCATTTGTAAATTTCGATGTGTTTGTGAATTCGAACTAAGGTTGTATCGCCTTATGGTTGGTGTACAGGTTAATAAGCATTTGGCACATGATGATCTAAATGCTTCTATCGCTGTACATAAGAGGTCAATATGATTTCTCAATTGAGCAAAAGTATTCGTCAGTACATGTTAGTGACGTTTAACTATTGGAACTTTACCGTGACCGACGGAGCGCTGCGTATGCTGGTGGTGCTCTATTTTCACGACTTGGGTTATTCCACGTTAGCTATTGCCTCACTGTTCCTTTTCTATGAATTTTTTGGTGTGGTGACCAATTTGATTGGTGGGTGGTTGGGCGCAAGGTTAGGCCTGAACAAAACCATGAATATTGGTTTAGCGATGCAAGTGTTTGCGTTGTTGATGCTGGCAGTACCCAACGCATGGCTGACGATTCCTTGGGTGATGGCGGCGCAAGCTTTGTCGGGGATTGCCAAAGATCTCAACAAGATGAGTGCCAAGAGTGCGATTAAAACATTAGTACCAGACGAGCAGCAAGGCGCACTTTACAAATGGGTGGCCATTTTGACGGGCTCGAAGAACGCGCTCAAAGGAGCGGGTTTCTTTGTCGGTGGCTTGTTGTTGTCTTGGGTGGGTTTCCAAAACTCGATGTTTATTATGGCGAGTGTGCTGGCATTGGTGTTTGTTTGCAGCATGATCTGGCTAGAAGCTGACATGGGTAAAGCAAAGAGCAAACCTAAGTTTCGCCAAATTTTCTCCAAGTCCGAATCTATAAATATTTTATCTGCGGCACGTATGTTCTTGTTTGGGGCGCGTGATGTGTGGTTTGTGGTCGCTCTGCCTATTTATCTCGGCAGTGTGTTTGGCTGGGATCACTTGTGGGTCGGTGGCTTTTTAGCCGCATGGGTCATTGCTTATGGGTTTGTGCAAGGCTTTGCGCCGCGTATTACTGGCAAAGCGCAAGGTCGCGTGCCTGATGGTAGTGCAGCATTAGTATGGGCAGGAACTCTTGCGTTAATTACGGGCGGTATTGCTTATGGTGTGCAAATCGGCTGGCAGCCTGAGTTGGTAATTGTTGTGGGGTTAATGATTTTTGGTGCTGTGTTTGCCATTAACTCTTCACTTCACTCGTATCTGATTGTGAGCTATGCCAAAGGCGATGGTGTGTCTCTGGATGTTGGCTTCTATTACATGGCCAATGCGATGGGACGTTTGATTGGCACGGTATTATCGGGTTGGATCTACCAAGAGGCTGGTCTTGCGGCGTGCTTATGGGGCTCCTTTGCTTTCTTGGCGCTGACGACGTTGATTTCGATTAAGTTGCCAAAAGCTAACGTTGCTACTGCGTAACTATTCCCAGTATTGCTATCTGTAGATGGTATAAATGGCTCCAAATCGGAGCCATTTTTGTTTCTTATGCGCCGTTGATGTAATCAAACTGTGTGGGTTTGGCATCGAGAGTGAATGCTGATGTTTGGTTCTCGTTAATTGATTAGAGTGGTGATGAAATCCCCGTTGTAGGTCATTGTTGCGTTAAAAATAAGCAAAAACAGATTGTTAACCATTTCACTGGCTGAGATTTACCCTATGCTATAAACGATAAGCGACTCAAAGTAGGGAAAGGTATGAGAGAAAGGGTTCTGTTTTTTGATTTATTGCGCTGCTTTGCTGCGGTGGCAGTGATCGCCATTCACGTCTTGGCCCCTTATCGAAATGAGTTAGGAGTGATCCCGTTTGACCAATGGTTGACGGCGGTAGGCGTTAATAGCGTTACCCGCTGGGCGGTGCCAGTTTTCATTCTGATCACCGGAGCGCTGATGCTCAGTGACACTCGACCATTTGACGGTAAGTATTATATCAAAAGGCGTTTAGGCAAAGTCCTAGTCCCATTTCTTATTTGGTCGATGTTTTATGCCTACCTCTCTGGCTGGACGGCTCAAGGGTTTGACTTTGAAACCGTAAAAGAGGTGTTAAGCAATAGCCCATTTCACGCAACGTATTACCACCTCGGTTTTTTCTATTACTTTATACCTCTGTATTTTGTGATTCCGTTGTTCCAATGGATGGTACGCAACGTTGATGACAATGTGTTGTATACCTATCTCGCATTTTGGCTTTTCACCAGCACGCTGTTTTTGTTCAAGATTGATGGTCCGTGGAGTAACCAAATGTGGCTCTACATGGGTTACCTTCCTCTGGGTTATGTTCTATTTCAAAAAGTGCCTTTGAACCGCTCTATGGTGACCTTATTTACTGGGTTTGGCCTCGTCGCGTTGGCTGTGACATTTACTATGGTCGTGACGAACAGTTTAGAGGCGGAGAAGTACACGGTTGGACGCTGGCTTTCTTACAAAACACTGAATGTCATTCTAGCGGCTTCGATGATTTTCATGATCGGTCGTTACTTTGGGGAAGGCTTGTCACCAAAAGTACAAAAAGTGGTGAGTGTGATCAGTCAGCACAGCTTGGGGATTTACTTACTTCACCCAATTTTCTTATGGCCGATGAAAGCGTTTGGTTGGTACACCGGACATCCCGCATGGGTGATTCCAGTCTGGATCATTATCAGTGGAGCTGGAGCCTTGGCGATGAGCTATCTCTTTTCTCGCTCTGCCAAGACTCGTTGGTTACTGCCTTAACGTTTGATGGCGAAGTGAAGGAATTTGTTACCACGATAGGTTAGCGTTCCTTTATCTCCAGGGTTGAGTGCATGGTAGTAGTGCACTCCAATTTGGAACTCTCGTTTAGGGCCAATAGAACCGCGTTGGACATAAATCCAATATTCTTGGTCGTCTTGGCCTGGTGGTGCATCTGGGACGTCGATAGCTTGCTTATCTAAAATCGTTACCTGTGCACTTTGTTCTGGAGCATCTTCGCCCACATAGTGCTTGCTATAGAAACGAAAAAATACCCATGCGCCCAAAGCAATAAGGGCGAACAGGGCAACAATAAGTGAGATTGGCATGTTAACCTCCGATGTTTCATTGAGCTCTATTCTACAGAACTCATTGATGAAACGATGAGTTGAGATAACTTATTCATAATCTAATGAAAGGGACATGAATTTTATTCGGCGCACTTCACGGTTTACCTCAATGGGCGCGCGATGAAATCGTTGCTTCATCTGCAAGCTACGTCACTAAAGCTGAACTAAGCAGCTTTCACTTGTCTGGCTATATGCGCTCAAGGGCACAAATTGAAAGTAAAATTGCACTTAACGGCTCGAAAAAGCTCTAAATTTATAGAAGAATAAAAATAACGAACACGGGAAGGGTCTGGTAAGGAGGGTTACGATGTCAGATATTGAAAAAGTAGTCATGCGTACCCGAACGATCGAAAAACTTTTGCGTACTCAGTACCATGCAGAAGGGAAAGGGTTACACCAACTTATTAATAGTTGTGAAGAACGTTTACCACATGACGTGATAGCGAAACTTCGTTTTATCGCTACTGTGCGTAATAAAGTGGTTCACGAAGACGATTATAAGCTGGATGATCGGAAAGGCTTTATGGCGGCATGTGACGCTTGTGAAAAAGAGCTAACGCCAAGAAGCTCTCGTTTTATTTGGCGTGCAGCAATTTTGCTAATGACGTTGATTACGCTCGCCGCTCTTGGTTTCTACTACATGCATTGGGATATCTTGTCCAAACACATACAGTAGAAAAGCACAGATAAATAAAAAAGGACGCATTTGCGTCCTTTTTTATTTTTAATCAGTAGGTTAGTACATCATTGGCAGTGTCATTAAACCCACAACCACTGCAATCATTACCAGCCCTTGTTTTTGAGAAGATGAAATCATAACACTACCCCTTAATCTTTGATGAACTCGATGAATTTAATATAGCACTGTTTTTGGGGTTTGATCAACATATGCTCGATAATCTTTTCAAAAAATACACTTAACTTGTCTTTTTTTACGTATTTTTGACTAATGAAACTGTGTTTTTTGTGTTGTATTTAAAATGCTCGTATTGTGTGATTGTTGTTCGTATTTTGTTTAAGTGTATGATTTTAAAGTGTCAATCTTGGTTTGTTGTTGGCTTGGAAATTGTTTTTTGTTTCGGTTGGTATGTTGATTGCCGATTTTGTCTGTGTTTCTCAAAAATTGAGAAAATAAAAAGATGTGCTATGGAGGTGCATCATTGAGTTGAGGTGTGGAAGGGGAATTTTCTTATCTAATGAGAAAATATGGGCTTAAAAAGTGTTTAGTGATTTGATGGTTTATGAAGTCGGTGTTTTCGATGGTTATTGAGAATGTGGCTTTATTTATCATTAGCTTACGTTCGTTATTTGATGTTTTTGTTATTGAGTTAAGTTTGATTTTTCATGTTGTTCTAATCTGTTCATCGGTGGTTTCTACTATCTTAGCTCGCTACCAAGACGATTTTCTGTTTTGTGTCTGTTATTTATTCTTGTTGCCTGTGATGTATACAGTCTGATGGTTTAGTCATCAGTTTTTGACGTGATGGGTTACCAAGGCCATTGGGCTGCTTTTTAGTTAAATGGCCTGACTAAGCGCGGGTTATTGTGGCCGTGTGATTTGATGAACTTGGCTCATGGGATAGGGCTCTGCCCCATATTTATGGCCGTCATTAAGGCTCATCGACTTAATTGTTGTGCAGACTGAGGGTTACAAAATGTTTCGAATCGCTAGCGAGATCCAACTTTCGCAGATTGTGTCTTTACATCAAAACTGGTCTACCTAGACTAGCGGCGAGTTTAAGTAAAAGGTGTATACGGCATGTGGAGTTGGCTGGCGATAGGGCTATCAGGTGTGTATTCCGTGTTGGGAGCAAAACAAGCTAACCCGACACAATCCCTCGTGTTTAAAATCTTTACTCTGCTACTTCTTCTTGTGTTGGTGTTAACTCAAGGCGCATCCGCAACATATACCTACTGGATTGCGGGTGGGCTTATTGTGTCTATGGTGGCAGATACGCTGCACTCGTTTAAAACTCGCAAGCTAATTTACTTTGCTGCGTATTTGCTTGCTCAGGTGTGCTACAGCAAGTCATTTTGGGTGCAGCTTAATGGTGAGATTGTCTGGTGGCTGTTGGCCCTACTGCTCGCAGCGAGTATCGTGGCGTTCTTTTTGTTGCTACCTCAACTCGACTCTCTGGTGTTTCCTGTTGTGATCATGGGGATGATGTTGGTTCAGCTTGCTTGGGCGGCGGGTGAAGTTTGGTTGCAGGCCCCGAGCTATGCCAATGCTATCGGTTTCAGCGGAACCCTAGTTTTGATCTATTCGGCGTTGGCGTATGCGATACACGGTTACCGAAAACCGATGAAACACGCCTATTTGTGGGTAAGTGGTAGCTACTTCTTTGCCCACGCCCTCATTGTTGCCTCTATCATTTACTAATTTAAGTCAAAGCAGCTCACGAAGATTTCAGTAAACTGGACGTATTGTTCTTGATGACTGGAGTCAATAATGAGTGAAATCCATGCCCACGAGCTGCTAAACCTACTTCGAGAAACGCCAATGGATCGCGAAGCGCTGGCACAGCACTTTGGCAACACCGTTCGCTTTCACACCTGTAAACTGAATAATCTAGACTTAGATACATTGCTAGCATTTTTGCTCAAGCGCGACAAAATCCGTGAGCTTGAAGGTAAGTTTGTGGTCAATATGGCGCGTGTCTGCAATCACTAAGCGGCGGCTATGATGCGAGGGTGAATATGCTGTTTTCGCCCTCAGCCATGTACTCACGTTGTCAGTTTGCTATACACTGGCCGCCATTTTTTAGGTGAGGCCAGAATATGGACATTCTTTCTGCAGCGACCATGCTGTTTCTAATCATGGACCCTCTCGGTAATTTGCCGATTGTGTTGTCTATTCTCAAGCACATCGATCCTAAGCGTCGCCGTAAGGTATTGATTCGTGAACTACTGTTTGCCTTACTGATCTTGATGTTGTTTCTGTTTGCAGGACAAAGCATCTTAAGTTTTTTGCATGTCCAGCCAGAAACGCTCAGCATTTCAGGTGGCATTATTCTCTTCATTATCGCGATTAAGATGATCTTTCCGAGTGCTGGCAGCATCACTGGACTGGCGGCAGGCGAGGAGCCCTTTATTGTTCCGATGGCCATTCCTATGATCGCGGGCCCTTCCGTGATTGCAGCATTGCTTTTGCTCTCTTCACAGCATCCAGAAAAAATGTTGGAAATGTCCGCATCAGTTGTGATTGCGTGGGGCGCAACATTTTTTATTCTAATGTTTTATGGCTTCTTTAATCGTTTGTTGGGCGAGCGTGGTCTAAAAGCGGTAGAGCGTTTAATGGGCTTGTTGCTGGTGATGATCTCCACTCAAATGTTTTTGGATGGTGTTAAGAGTTATCTTGGGTGACGGAATAAACGCAATAAAAAAGCCGCTCTTGAGAGCGGCTTTTTAGTATTTGGGCGATTACATCATGTGTTTACGACGAATATCGAGCAGGGCAAAAATACCAAAGATCAGGATGGAATATTTTTCCCAACTGCTCATTTTAATTTTGTCGCCAAATGCACCAATAAAGATGGCCATTTGTAAACCGTGCATGATGAACAAAAAAGCGGTCATGATGTACAGCGCAATTGCGGCATTACCGGGAAACGGCATAAAGATATTGAGGATCAATACTAACCAAACAAAGGCGATAGCCGCTTTGGCCAGCATAATTAGTGCTTTCATTTAAGTGTCCTTTTAAATCGAGGCGTTATGCGGAGGTACGTTCATACAGACGATAGCTCACTTGGCCTGCTGTTTTTTCTCGATGTAATTGCCAGTTTTCTGGTAAGTCGGCAATATTGAGTTCTTTTTCTGTTTCAATATAAATCATCGCATCTTCCGCGAGCCAGCCATTTTGTTCTAGCAGAGCCACGGTCTCATCCAACAGACCTTTGCGAAACGGTGGGTCAATAAACACCACATGATGCGCAGTACCCGGCTGTTTTAAAAAGCTCAGCGCGTCGGTATTCACTACTTGGATGTTGTTCGCGTTAAGAGATGCCACGTTCTTCTGTAATTGCTGAAAAGCTTGTGGATTCAGCTCGACCATGGTCACTTGCTCTGCTTGGCGCGAAGCTGACTCAAAGCCTAAGCCGCCGGAGCCGGCAAATAAGTCGAGACATTTTGCCTGCGGCACATCTTGAGCCAGCCAGTTAAATAGCGTTTCTTTGACGCGATCGGTCGTTGGGCGTAAGCCTTCAGCATCGTGTACAGGAAGTTTTCTGCCTCTCCATAAGCCACTAATAATGCGAACAAAGCCCGTTGTTGGCTTTTTTTGTGATGAGTTTTGCTGGCGACGTCTTACCATAGATTTTTTGACCGCTAATAAAGTGATACTATATCTAATCGCCCAAGCAGTGAGCTTGGAGCTTGGATACAGCCCAGAATATTCAAGATGACAGAGTGTAACACTAATAAGATTAGAATTACCTAATCGGAAAGTTTTCAGAACTTTGTCATTAGCCTTTTTTAGACAGATAATAATCTTGTCAAAAAAGAGTCATTAATAGATAAAAGAACAATCTAGGATAGCCCCAGATGACGGAAAAAAAGAAGCGCGGATTACTTTCGTGGCTAGGTTTTGGTGACGAAGAACAAAGCCCAAAACCAAAAACTGAAGAAACAGTAAAAGAAGAAGCAGTGGAAGCGCTTTCTGAAGAGCAGCAAACCGACGCGGCTGCTGAGCAAGCGGAAGCAACGCCAGAACTTGAAGAAGAATCGAAAAAAGCGGAGGCTGCCCCAGCAGAAGCAGAAGCAGAAGCAGAAGCAGAAGCAGAAGCAGAAGCAGAAGCAGAAGCAGAAGAGCCTCAAGTGCCTGCTGCACCTCGCGTTCAAGAACAAGAAAAGCCAACAGAGAGCTTTTTTACTCGCCTCAAACGCAGCCTAAGCCGCACAAAAGCAAACATCGGCGCTGGCTTCTTCGGTCTGTTCAGCGGTAAGAAAATCGATGAAGACTTATTTGAAGAGCTAGAAGAGCAACTGCTTATTGCTGATGTGGGCATGAATACCACAACAAAAATTATCAACAACCTGACAGAAAAAGCCACACGTGGCGATCTGAAAGACGGCGAAGCCCTTTATGGTTTGTTGAAAGAAGAAATGGCTGAGATTCTTTCTAAAGTCGAACAGCCACTAGAAATCGACAGCAACAAAACGCCTTACGTCATCTTAATGGTTGGTGTAAATGGCGTGGGTAAAACCACGACCATCGGTAAGCTTGCCAAGCAGTTCCAAACTCAAGGCAAAAAAGTGATGCTTGCAGCGGGCGATACTTTCCGTGCCGCAGCGGTTGAGCAGCTACAAGTATGGGGTGAGCGTAACAACGTTCCTGTGATTGCCCAGCATACTGGCGCAGACAGTGCTTCTGTTATCTATGATGCGATTGAAGCGGCAAAAGCACGTGGTGTGGATGTTGTGATTGCCGATACCGCGGGTCGTTTACAGAACAAAGCGAACCTAATGGAAGAGCTGCGTAAGATTGTACGTGTGATGAAGAAAATTGATGACTCTGCACCACACGAGATCATGCTGACGCTAGACGCAGGTACAGGGCAAAATGCCATCAGCCAAGCGAAACTTTTCAGTGATGTTGCCCCTCTAACCGGGATTACCTTGACTAAGCTGGATGGTACAGCGAAAGGCGGCGTAATTTTCGCTATTGCCGATCAGTTTGGTATTCCAATTCGTTACATTGGTGTGGGTGAAGGTATCGAAGACTTGCGTCCATTTGAAACTCAAGAGTTTATTGACGCACTGTTTAGTCGTGAAGAATAAAAAGAGTTAGAGGAAATCAACGGTGATCAAATTTCAGCAAGTGAGCAAAGCTTACCGAGGTGGTCGACAAGCACTGCAAAAAGTCGATTTTCACCTGAGGCGCGGTGAAATGGCGTTTTTAGGCGGGCATTCCGGGGCTGGTAAAAGTACCTTGCTGAAATTGATCTGCGCGATAGAGCGCCCAACCGATGGAAAAATCCATTTTAATGGTCACGATATCACGCGCATTCCAAGCAAAGACATCCCTTTTTTGCGCCGCAATATTGGGATTGTTTTTCAAGATCATCGTCTACTGATGGATCGCAGCGTATACGACAATGTCGCTCTGCCGATGCGCATCGAATCGATTTCTGAAAACGAAATCAAACGCCGCGTTTCTGCGGCGTTAGATAAAACTGGCTTGCTTGATAAGGCTCGTTGCCTGCCGAGCCAACTCTCTGGTGGTGAGCAACAACGCGTCGGTATTGCCCGTGCCGTGGTCAATCGACCAACGTTGCTGGTGGCTGATGAGCCGACCGGTAACCTCGATCCCGAACTATCCAATCGCGTATTGCGTTTGTTCGAAGAATTTAATCGTGCTGGAGTGACCATCTTACTCGCCACGCACGATGTGGGGTTAGTAAACACTCGCCCACAGTATCGTCATTTTGAATTAAACCAAGGCTTCCTAAGTGAGGTAGAAGACTATGGCAGGTAACAAGCACTCCCAAAAGAAGGGGAAAGGCCGCAGTGCCAAGCGTGCAAATACCGATGGTTTTTTCTCTGTCCACGCAAAACAAGCAAAATCCTCTTTTAGCGCCTTATGGCAACGACCTTTAGGTAATATCCTGACCCTAGCCGTGATTTCAATGGCACTTGCTATGCCAGCTTGTTTGTATCTACTGGGCAAAAACGTCGCGGGTGCCGCGGAAGATGTGGCATCTCCCTCGCAAGTTAGTGCTTACTTAGTAGAAGGCATGCCGGATGCACGTGTGATGGTTCTCAAAGATCAAATTGAAACTTGGCCTTTGGTAAAAGAGGTGGAATATATTTCACCGCAACAAGGTCTGTCTGATTTAAGCCAATATGCAGGATTCGACCAAGCTATCAGTCTTTTAAGTGGCTATGCGCTACCCGGTGTGTTGGTAATTACGCCAGCCTCGGAGCTAAAAAGTGATATTCAGTCATTAGCCAAAGACGTTCGAGAGCAACAAGACGTGACCGATGTGAGACTTGACGAAGACTGGCTGGCGCGTCTTGATGCGATCAAAACTCTCGCGAGTATTATTGTCATTACACTGACAGTGTTGATGCTCGGTGCGGTATTTTTAATCGTTGGCAACACGTTGCGATTTAATGTGCTGGCGAATAAAGAAGAGATTCAAACCATGAAACTGATCGGTGCGACGGACAGTTTTATTCTGCGCCCTTATTTGTACACGGGGATGTGGTTTGGCGTATTAGGTGCCACCATCGCGTGGTTGGTAACGGCTTTAGTGACCATTGTTATGAATAGTGCGGTGGAAGATCTTGCTGCGTTGTACGACAGCCAGTTTCGCCTGATTGGTCTAAGCTGGGATGAATCTTTGCTATTAATCATCATTGGTAGTCTTTTGGGATGCATTGCGGCGCGCTTTTCTGCGCAACGACATTTAAAAGAAATTGAACCAGTTTAAGTGATGAAGGTCTTACTACTTGGATTTTATTAGCACTAGCTAATCTGGATCCCTTGTTTAGACCGAATGTTTATGGATAATTGCTTCCCCTTCTTGAAACTTGTTCATTTTGAGTTCAAGATATCGAAGCTAAATTTGCAATGTAATGCTCCAGATCAGAGATTGATGAGGAATTGAATGACAAAAGAAGCGTATCCGATGGCTCTAGTCACGCAAGATAGCCTTGATAGCTATATTCGCTCAGTAAACAGCTACCCAATGCTGACTGCAGACGAAGAGCGTGAGCTGGCAGAACGATTACACTACAAAGGTGAGATTGAGGCTGCAAAAGGTCTAATTCTTTCGCACCTACGATTCGTTGTTCACGTTGCTCGTGGTTACTCTGGCTACGGTTTGCCAATGGCGGACCTTGTGCAAGAGGGTAACATCGGTCTAATGAAAGCCGTTAAGCGTTTTAACCCAGAAGTAGGGGTTCGCTTGGTGTCTTTTGCTGTCCACTGGATCAAAGCAGAGATCCACGAATACGTGCTACGTAACTGGCGTATCGTGAAAATTGCGACCACTAAAGCGCAACGTAAATTGTTCTTCAACCTGCGTAAGTCGAAAAAGCGCTTGGGTTGGTTTAACAACGGTGAAGTCGAAACCGTTGCGCGTGAGTTAGGTGTTGAGCCTTCTGAAGTTCGCGAGATGGAATCACGTTTAGCGGCGGTGGATTCAACCTTTGATATGCCAACTGATGAAGACGACAGCTCAAACGCTTACACAGCGCCGATGCTGTACCTAGAAGACAAATCGTCTGATGTGGCTGACAACATCGAAGCTGCAAACTGGGAAATGCACACCAACAATCGCTTGGGTCATGCATTAGCGAGTTTGGATGAGCGTAGTCAGCGCATCGTGCGTTCTCGTTGGTTAGATGATGAGAAAGCAACATTGCAAGACTTAGCTGATGAGTTTGGTGTTTCTGCCGAGCGTATTCGTCAGCTAGAAAAAAACGCAATGAAGAAACTAAAATTGGCTGTGGGTGAATTTTAAGTTCTACTGCTAATTGAAAGTAAGATTTTCATAGAAAGCCGAGATCATGTGATCTCGGCTTTTTTATTGTCGATCGAAAATCGATAGCGTTTGCGATCCGGATTTTATGTGCTACCTGTGTATAACTCTGTGAAGTAATTATTTATCAACTGTTCGAAACCCGGACAAAATAAGGGATTCAAGCACTTTTCCATCTGGGGATAGTTATAGATATACACACAGTTAGATCAGGATCATTACTACATATTGTGGATCAAAAGATCCAAATACACTTTATCAACGCAATTCACAGCTTTATCCACAAATGGTTGGAATGTGTACACTTTTGAAAACCCTGATTATCCATGTGTCTAAGTTTGCCGTTGGATAGGTTACAATAGCGGCAGTATACCCAAGCAGCTTCAAATATGGATTTTATGCTGTACCACGGGTGCTGATTAGTACGTTAGGTTCGAGGTTGCTTGGGTATATTAATAAGACAATGAGAAAGTAAATGGATCAGTTTAAGCATATCGATGTACAAGGTGCGCAAGCGCTGCTCGAGCAGGGTGATGCGAAGCTTGTAGATATCCGTGACCCTCAATCGTTTGCCGTTGCGCATGCGGAGTCCGCGTATCACTTAACCAACGATACGATCGTTGCGTTTATGGATGAAGTGGAGTTCGAGCAACCCATTCTGGTGATGTGTTACCACGGCATTAGTAGCCAAGGTGCCGCACAATATTTAGTTAACCAAGGCTTTGAACAGGTGTACAGTGTGGATGGTGGCTTTGAAGCCTGGCACCGAGCAGAACTACCGATAGTGAGAAGTTAATGAAGAGATTGGTAACGTTAAATAATCCACGTATGGCGCAAGCCTTTATTGATTATATGGCCTCTCGCCAAATTGACATCGAAATGATGCCAGAAGGAGACGGGCAATTTGCGCTGTGGCTGACCGATAGCCAACATGAAATAGAAGCGGAAGCCGAACTTAAGCTGTTCCTTGCTAACCCGTCTGATTCAAAATACAGCGCCGCCTCGTGGGACGTTGCCGATACTCGCAAGAGCACCTTTCATTATTCTAGCCCGAGTATCATGAGCATGGTCAAAGCAAAAGCCGGCCCAATGACTTTGCTGATCATGACGGTGTGTACCATCATCTACTTGTTACAAATGTTTGGCTTTGGCAATGGCGTGTTTAAGTTGTTGCACTTCCCAGCCTTTGAGGGACAACAATGGCAAGTGTGGCGATGGCTAAGCCATGCGTTACTGCACTTTTCAGTGACTCACATCGTGTTCAACTTACTATGGTGGTGGCAGTTGGGGGGCGACATCGAACGTCGTCTCGGTTCCGGTAAGCTATTGCAACTCTTTGTGGTGTCGGCAGCGCTTTCTGGGGCTGGCCAATTCTATGTTGAAGGGGCAAACTTCGGTGGCTTGTCTGGCGTGGTCTATGCACTGCTTGGCTATTTGTGGATATTGGGGTACCGCTTGCCACATTTAGGCCTTACGCTACCCAAGCCAATCATCGTTTTTATGTTGGTATGGTTAGTTCTTGGTTTTGTGCAGCCGTTCATGGCGATTGCAAACACCGCTCACTTAGTGGGTTTACTGTCGGGGATGGCGATTGCGCTGTTTGATTCAGGCAAGATGAAATACCAACAGCAAGCCTAAAGCTGAAATGAAAAGACCGCTCAAGAGCGGTCTTTTTTATGTTCAAAACGATTTGGGTTTATTGGTAAAGGTATTTTGTAAACAACAAATCGGCAATGATGGTTTTACCTGTTTCGGGCAAAAGTGTTTCGTTGAGGGTCGTCACTAAGGTTTTGCGCAGATCTTCTCGGCCAGAAAGGGACTTAATAGTATCTTCTGTTTGCTTACCCAGTAATTCAATCACTGCATCGCGAATCAAAGGTTGGTGATGCTCAACAATCGATAAATCTTGTTGGCTCATTACCATGATGTCGATGCGCACTTGCACATAACCTAACTTTTTGCCTTTGGTGTAAAAGTTAGTAGTGAGATCAGGCTCAAGGGTAAAGTATGCCAACTTAGGTCCAGCTTCTTCCGTTTCAGCCCAACTTGGTGCGGCGAACAGTATGGTTAACGCAAAAATAATTTGGGCTATATAACGTTTGTACATATTTCTAACTTTTCTTTCTCTGGATCGCGATATTCGAATCGCTTCAGTCTTGATACAATGGGCCGTCTATAACAAATAACGGAACTTACGGTTACATACATTACTATGGACGGTAAGTTGTTGCTTTATTGTACGCATAAAGCCTCCAATTGAATACTAGTATGAATCAGCCAACATCACTCTATCTTGCTTCTTTATTGGAAGTAGAGTGGCAAAACCCCGAAGAATTCGAATTTCCAAATGAATTTGCCAAGCACTGGCTTGAAGAGCAAGGGTCTTTGTCACGTCGTTTAAAGCAACACTGCCAAGCATTAACGGTAGAATTGCTACAAAATCAGATCGTCACTGCGGCGACGTTAAAACAGGACGAAAGCCAGTTATTGTCCGAACAAGATTGCTTACTGCGAGAGGTAATTTTGTGTGGTGACAATGATAACTGGGTTATCGGACGGACATTAATTCCTCGCTCAACCTTAGTTGATCAGCAGTATGATTTGGCTCAACAAGGGGATATCCCATTAGGACTAACAGTGTTCAGCGCAGACAACGTTGAGCGAGACTCTTTGCAAATGGGATGGGTAGCCGTACCAGAAGGACGTTTGTTAGCGCGACGCTCAAGGTTGTGGATGAATCACAAACCGATGCTGGTCGCCGAGTTATTCTTATCTAATTCACCAGTTTACGCTAAGGAGACAGTGTAAATGTCCGCAGAAAAAGCCAAAGCATATTGGCAACTGATGCGCATGGATCGCCCGATTGGTTCACTGTTACTTATGTGGCCAACGATTTGGGCGCTAATTATCTCAGCCCAAGGGATGCCGAGTTGGGATGTATTTATCGTGTTTGTATTGGGTGTATTCCTAATGCGTAGCGCGGGGTGCGTGATTAATGATTTTGCTGACCGCAAAGTCGACGGCCATGTAAAACGTACCAAACAACGCCCACTGCCATCAGGGAAAGTGACAGCAAAAGAAGCGATTGGATTATTTTTGGTTTTGGGTATCAGCTCATTCTTGTTAGTGCTGACCATGAACCCGTTGACGATTCAGCTATCCTTCGCTGGCATCGTGTTGGCGTTCATTTATCCATTTATGAAGCGTTACACTCATATTCCACAGCTCTTTTTAGGCTTGGCGTTTAGCTGGGCAATTCCAATGGCGTGGGCTGCACAAACCGGGGAGCTACCACTGATAGTTTGGTTTGTGTTTCTGATTAACGCTTTATGGACCATTGCTTATGATACTCAATATGCGATGGTCGATCGCGATGATGATTTAAAGATTGGCATTAAATCGACGGCAATTTTGTTTGGTCGTCATGACAAACTTATTATTGGTGTGTTGCAACTGATTACGCTCGCGATGTTGGTTTGGTTAGGGCAGTTCTACCAATTGGGACAAAGTTACTACTGGACCCTTTTGATTGCAGCGTCGTTGTTTGTTTATCAGCAGCACTTAATTCGTCACCGTGAGCGGGAGTTGTGCTTTAAGGCTTTCCTCAACAACAACTATGTTGGCATGGTGATAGCGATAGGGTTATTGGTCGCATTTTGGTAAGCGAAGAAATAGCAAAAAGGCATCCGATTGGATGCCTTTTTTCTTATTTTGGAAGAAGGTAAAACGGTTACGACTGAAGTTGATGAATACTCTCTTCGATCGTCAGTTTCACTTCTGGATAAAGCAGAGTGAATAGTAATCGTGCAAATTGCTGCGTTTTCTTCGTGTCACAGTTACCATCGTTATCGAGGTATTTTTGCTGTTTGAGTGTATTGAACATAGCGGTAAACACACCTTTATCGAAGAATTCTGGCGCATTAATACCGTGTAAGCGTCCTAAACGTTGAGCAATATCTTGGCTCTTCTGTTCTAGGTCCGATTTACCGAGCTCTGGGTAAGCAACAAGCAAGTTCATCGCGATAGAGTAGCGCTGCAGTGTTTCCGTGATTGTACGACCTAGCAGAACCAAAGGCTGGTTGTTCGACTGATTGATCTCCAGCTTATCACCATCGAGGCTAATCATTTTCTGATCGGCAAACTCATGCAGTGTTTTAACGACCAATTCATCCAACTCGTCTTCTTGATAGCTTAAGAACAACTCTTTCTTCAAGAATGGGTAGATTTGCGCGACATTCGCTTGAATCTTTTCTACCGAGAGGTTGCGCTGACGAATGATCATCTGAGCAATTAATGATGGCAGAGCAAACAAGTGGATGATGTTGTTGCGGTAGTAGGTCATCAGGATCGATTGGCTACGATCCAGCGAAATGATGTCACCCATGCTATCGGTTTCAATCACGAACTTATCAAGCGAAATTGCATGATCGACCAACTCCTCAGCACTTTCGGTAGGGATAGTGGAGGTGCTTGAGTACGGGTTGTTTTTGAGTAGCTTTAAGTAACACTCAATCTGGTTGATCAGCGAGTCACGAGAAAGTGCACGTTGACGAGAAGCAAGCAGTGCGGTTGCACACAAGGTCAACGCGTTTGCTGCCGCCGCATCGTTGATGTGCGTCATCATCTTATTAGCAAGGTCATTGACCACAGGATTCATCCATTGTGGTTTGTTACCACCCATGCTGTCGATGTCTTTCGTCCACTCAGGAGCATGCTCGTTCAAGTATTGGTTGAGCTGAATTGGCTCACCGAAGTTCACATAGCCCAAACCAAAGTTACGCAGTTTACGCAGAGTACGCAGTACAAGCCCTGCGTTTTCTTTCTCTTTGCGTTTGCCACGCAGCTCTTTCGCGTAAGTGCCTACTTCCATTACGTGCTCGTAACCGATGTAGACCGGCACTAGTGTTACTGGGCGGTTTAGACCACGTAGCATTGCTTGGATGGTCATAGCCAGCATACCCGTTTTCGCTTGCAGTAAGCGACCTGTACGTGAACGACCCCCCTCACTGAAGTACTCGACTGAATAGCCTTTGGCAAACAGCTCAGCTAGATACTCGCGGAAAATGGTTGAGTACAGTTTGTTACCTTTAAAGCTACGACGAATAAAGAATGCCCCACCGCGACGGAAAAGAGGACCGGCCGGGAAGAAGTTCAGGTTAATGCCTGCCGCAATGTGCGGAGGCACCATGCCTTCATGGTATAAAACGTAAGACAACAGTAGGTAGTCCATGTGACTACGGTGACACGGAACGTACACAATTTCGTGGCCGTCTTGCGCTAAACGACGTACAGTCGAGGCGTTATTGATGTGCAACCCTTGGTACAGCTTTGTCCATAGCCAACTCAGGATGCGGTCGCCGTTTTTCACTAGACCGTAGGAGAAGTCGGCGGCGATTTCATCCATGATGTCGTGGGCTTCTTTACGTGCCTTATCAATCGAGATATTTTTGCTCTTGGCTTCGTCAGCGATCGCCAGTTCAATAGCTGGAGATTTCAATAAACGAGCAAACAACACTTGGCGTTGTGGCAGGTTTGGGCCTGAAGCCGCAAGTTTTTGGCGAGAGAAGTGGATACGCGCCACGCGAGCCAATTTGTGCGCAATTGCGCTGTCGGTACCGTGAGAGTCTGCCATATAACGCAGAGATACCACGGGACTAAAGCGAACCAAGCAGTCGCGTCCTGCTGCCATTACCGCTTTCGCCTTTTGCGGGCCATTCATTGGCTGAAGGTAAGGCTTTTGGTTCTCTTCTTTACCTGGTTTACGACCCCAAAGCACGGTTGCAGGGATCATTTGAACGTCTAATTCACTGTCCAGTTTATGCAGTTCCAGCAAGTCTGTGAACAGAGAGACAGAGTCGGTTGGGACATCATTATCGTTGTTCATCACAGTTGGACGCGCAGCGATAAAGACGAAACGGTTCAGCGTTTTGCCATTGATTTCCAGCGGACTGAGCGGGTCAGGCAGACCAAGGCTCATGGCTTGTTTTTGCAGTGTCAGCAAATCCACGTTCGAGCGGAACGGTAGGGCATATACAATCGGCTTAGCGAGGTCGATATTCAGATCTTCAATCGGGTTCGACGGGATTGTGGTGCCCTTTACCAGTACCGATAAAGGTAGTTTTAGTAATGAACGTGAAAATGATTGTCCAGAAGACATAAAGTTCACAGCCTCAATAGGTATTCAAACAGGCCTAACCTTATTTCAGTGTCCGCTTTGCATGTCTTCTATAGAAAAAGAAATGAGTACGGCAAAAGAAATAAGCCTAGGCGATAAAATTTAAGCGCAGCAAGGATACCAGAAACTGGTCAAACCTTTTAATTTTATTGGCTGTAAATTAGTCGAACTCCTAAGTTGTTGCTTTACTTTGATTAACTGAAAAGGCGGTGTTTTAAACGCATGAATAATGAACTTGGGCAGCAAACGAAGTGCACTCCACAAATAAATTAAAAAACAACCAATTGGGTTTTCATTTGAGCATTTACTGGATATACTCACAGTTAACTGTATAAAAAGACAGGTGAGACATGAAGCCGTTAACGCCACGCCAACAACAAGTCTTCGATTTGATCAAAAGTAAAATCGATGACACCGGAATGCCACCAACTCGTGCAGAGATTGCGCGTGAGCTTGGCTTCCGCTCTGCGAATGCCGCAGAGGAACACCTAAAAGCGCTTGCTCGTAAGCAAGCAATTGAAATTATCCCAGGTGCATCGCGTGGGATTCGTATCCTACTTGATGACTCTGCCGCTAATGACGAACAGGGCTTGCCTTTGATTGGTCAAGTTGCTGCGGGTGAGCCGATTCTGGCTCAGGAACACGTAGAAGCGCACTACCAAGTCGACCCTGCGATGTTCAAGCCGCAAGCGGATTTCTTACTTCGTGTAAATGGCGAAAGTATGAAAGACATCGGGATTATGGATGGCGATTTGCTCGCTGTGCATAAAACCCAAGACGTGAGAGACGGTCAAGTTGTCGTTGCGCGTGTTGATGATGATGTGACTGTGAAGCGTTTGGAGCGCAAAGGTTCAACCATATTACTGCATGCTGAGAATGAAGAGTTTGCCCCAATCCAAGTGGACTTGACGTCTCAGCATCTTACGATTGAAGGCTTAGCCGTTGGTATTATTCGTAATACCGATTGGATGTAAGTGTATTTAAGCAGCCCAGTTCATCTGGGCTGTTTTGTCTTTTCTCTTCTTTTCTCTTTTTCTACTTCCTCCAAAAGCTTGCTTATCATCTTGACCTTGTTTGTTTTGAGCAATTTATAAGCTTGATAATGTAATTGATATTCATTATCATCCATTTCAATGTCTATGTTTTCTCTCTGGCGCAGGAAATGCCCATGTCTCAGTCTAAACATCAAGTTCCTAACCATTTATTAAAGCCACTGTTATTGCGTAGCCGTGAAAGCATGGTCGACAATGGCTTGGTGTACGATCCGATTGCTGCTAAAGCGTGTTTGAGCTGTAAGATGGCGCCGGATTGTTTGAGTGGTGATATTGCGCAGAAGCAATTGCTGCACGTGACGCTGACCCAGCTTTGTGACCAGCAGGTTAGTCACTTCTTACAGCAGTATCCCGATGCTTGGATTATCAATGTCGGAGCTGGGCTGGATACCCGCTTTTATCGTTTGGATAATGGACGCTGCCATTGGATAGAGCTGGATGTGACGGAAAATTTGGTATGGCGTCAGCGCTTGTTCCACAAAAATGAACGTTATGAACATCGCTGTGGCAGTGTGGATGAAATGTCGTGGCTAGAGACGTTAGCCATTCCAGAGCAAGCACCGGTACTCATTTTATGTGAAATGGCACTGCTCGATTGCACAGAGCGTCAAGTCGCGAAATTTATTCAAACCTTAGGTCGACATTTTGTCTCTGCTGAACTGTGTATGGTGCTGGCAGGAGATTTAACGGAAACCAAGTGGGGACAAAAGCTTGGCTCTGATCGCTATGCACATGGCTTTGAAGCGCCCGCAGAACAGATATTGCAATGGTTACCATGGGCACAGTGGGTGAAAGCTTTTTCGCCATTCGATCGATTCTGTTCTCGTTGGAAAGCTTGGCAGCGTTGGCTTAATAAGATTCCAATGTTGAAGCATCGCCTCACGCCAGTCCTCGTTCACATCAAGTGGTAATTGGCTAGTCGTTAAGCGCTCAGGTACACTCGTCGATCTTACTGATGAGGTGCCTGTGACAAATTCAATCTTCTCTCCTTTATCTAACCCAAAAGTTCATCGCCAAGTCTTAGCTTTAGCGATACCTATGGTGCTGTCGAATATTACTGTTCCATTGCTCGGTTTGGTCGATGCTGCGGTGATTGGTCATCTAGACCACGCTTGGTATTTGGGCGGTGTTGCGTTGGGCAGTACCATGATCAGCGTGACATTTTGGCTGCTTGGTTTTTTACGTATGTCGACTACTGGGTTGGCGGCGCAGTCCTATGGCGGTGAAGACCGAAAACAACTTGCCTTGGTGTTTATGCAAGGCTCACTCATGGCGCTACTGTTTGCGTTAGTCTTTCTTATTGCCCATAACCCGATTGCTGATTTGATCTTTGGTTGGAGTGACGCCAGTGCTGAAGTGAAGCACTACGGCATGCAATATTTCTCTATCCGAGTGTGGAGTGCCCCCGCTGCGCTAATGAACTTTGTGTTGTTGGGGTGGCTGCTCGGAACGCAAAATTCCAAAGCACCAATGTGGATGGTGATCATCACCAACGTGACTAATATTGCCCTCGATTTGTTGTTTGTGATGGGTTTGGGGTGGAAAGTAGAAGGCGCTGCGTTGGCATCGGTGATTGCTGACTACTCAGGCATGGGCTTTGGTCTCATGTGTGTCTGGAAAACCTGGCGAGAGAGACAATTACCATCACCTCAAAAGTTGCTAGCCAGCACTCAACACGGTTTAGGGCGATTCGTGAAATTGAATCGCGATATTTTCTTACGCTCTTTGTGTCTGCAAGCGGCTTTTAGCTTTATGACGTTCCAAGGCGCGAGCTTTGGTGATGAGGTTGTCGCTGCAAATGCGGTTCTGATGAGCTTCCTGATGATTATCTCGTATGGCATGGATGGCTTTGCTTATGCAATGGAGGCCATGGTCGGGAAGGCGATTGGTGCCAAAGATAGGCAACAATTGAGTGCATCGCTTGTCGGCACTTTCTTTTGGAGTTTGGTTATTTGCTTAGGACTGACCGCGCTCTTTGGTTTGGCGGGATCGCAGTTGATCGCCATGATCACTTCAATTGAGACGGTACAACAGCAAGCAGCGGTGTATCTACCTTGGCTGGTGGTGATGCCACTTGCGTCGATGTGGTGCTTTCTATTGGATGGCATTTTTGTCGGTGCAACCAAAGGCAAAGACATGCGCAATAGTATGTTTGTCGCGACCAGCAGTTTCTTCGTTGTCTTTTACTTGTTCGCCGAGTGGGAAAATCACGCGCTGTGGTTTGCAATGACGAGCTTTATGTTGATGCGGGGTATTGGTTTAGGGGTTATCTTTCTCTACCAATGGCACAAGGATACCTTCCTCGCACAATGTTGATATAAAAACAGCAGGTCCAAGCCTGCTGTTTTTCTGTCTGCTATCAAGAAGCATAGATTAGAACAAGCGGTTCAAACCATTCAATGCAGCGACACGATAAGCTTCGGCCATCGTCGGATAGTTGAAGGTGGTATTGACGAAATACTCGATGGTATTCGCTGAGCCTTTTTGCTCCATAATGGCTTGACCGATGTGGATAATTTCCGCGGCACGTTCGCCAAAACAGTGAATCCCTAAAATTTCTTTGGTTTCACGATGGAACAATATCTTCAAGCTGCCGATGTCTTTCCCTGCGATCTGTGCACGAGCTAGATGCTTGAACGAAGAGCGTCCTACTTCATACGGTACTTTCGCAGCTGTTAGCTCTTGCTCGGTTTTACCCACAGAGCTAATCTCTGGGATGGTGTAGATACCCGTTGGAATATCATCAATCAGATAGTTTTCTGCCTGACCTTTCGTAATGGCTTGTGCGACAAATCGCCCTTGGTCATAAGCGGCGCTTGCAAGGCTTGGGTAACCGATGACATCGCCTACAGCGTAAATGTGCTCAATATCGGTTTGGTAGTTACGGTTTACTTTTAGTTGTCCGCGAGAATCCGCTTCCAGACCCACTGCACCCAAATTCAACTTATCGGTGTTACCTGTTCGACCATTTGCATACAACAAGCAGTCCGCCTTCATCTTCTTGCCAGATTGTAGGTGAATAATCACGCCATCTTCTGTGCCTTCGATTTTTTCATAGGTCTCATCATTACGAATTACCACACCGCTGTTCCAGAAGTGGTAAGACAGCGCATCTGACACTTCGTTATCCAAAAACTCCAACAAGCGGTCTCGGGTATTGATAAGGTCAGTCTTCACTCCAAGGCCGCGGAAGATAGAGGCGTACTCACAACCGATAACGCCTGCACCGTAAATGATGATATGGCGAGGGTCGTGTTTCAGGCTCAAAATGGAATCACTGTCGTAGATGCGCTCATGCAAGAAATCAACGTCGTTAGGCTGATACGGACGAGAACCCGTCGCGATGACAAACTTATCCGCTGAATAGATTTCTTCTGTGCCGTCGCTTTGCATCACTGCAATTGAGTAGTTATCGATAAATCGCGCGGTTCCGAACAAAAGTGTGCATGAGTTACGGTCATAAAAGCCCTGACGAAGTCGAGTTTGCTTATCAATGACCGATTTAGCATGACCTAAAATGTCAGAAAATGTTGCATGAACGCTGGTGTTGTTTCGACAAAATAACGGGTTGCTATTAAATTCGATGATGCGGCTAACGGCATGACGCAGTGCTTTTGATGGAATAGTACCCCAGTGAGTACAACCGCCGCCGACACTGCTTTCTTTCTCGACAATGGCAACATTCAGTCCCGCTTTGGTTAATCCCATTGCAGCCCCTTCTCCGCCAGGGCCACTACCGATTACGATCACGTCATAGTGATTAACATGCGCCATGATGCCTTCCTTGTTATATTTGCTTAACATTGCTTTAGCGCGATTTTAACTCATTTACTCTATCGGTACACGTCATGCCTGTTAGAGAGTGGAAGTGATCACGCAGAATCGACCAAAAGGATGATTTGGTATGTTGTATGTCTATAAATTGCATCGAGAACATTGCAATTAGATGCATGCCAATAGTAACGTTCTCGGCGCTCAGAGCGAGCGAAGCAACATATCTTTCTCCGTAGGAGCAAATTGCGTTATATTGAGGCTCTTGTACCCTATAGAAAAAGAGCAAGTTAAGAATGAAATCGATGGGAATCCGCGCACAGCAAAAAGAGAAGACACGTCGATCATTGATCGATGCGGCATTTAGTCAATTAAGTGCGGATCGCAGCTTTTCCAGCCTTAGCTTGCGAGAAGTCGCCCGAGAGGCAGGGATTGCACCGACTTCTTTTTACCGCCACTTCAAAGATATGGATGAGCTAGGCTTAACTATGGTCGATGAAGGCGGTTTGCTACTACGTCAACTGATGCGTCAGGCGCGTCAACGTATTGTGAAAGAAGGTAGCGTAATTCGTACCTCGGTCGAAACCTTTATGGAATTCATTGAAAGTAGTCCGAACGTCTTTCGTTTGTTGTTGCGTGAGCGCTCCGGCACTTCTGCTGAATTTCGTACCGCTGTTGCTCGAGAAATCCAGCATTTTGCGGCAGAATTAACCGAGTATTTAATGAGCACCGGCGTGACCAGAGAAGAGGCGTATACTCAAGCAGAAGCATCTGTGACTTTGGTTTTCAGTTCGGGGGCTGAAGCTTTAGATTTAGATCGACGTGAGCGCGATGAACTCGCCGAGCGATTGATCATGCAATTGCGAATGATAGCCAAAGGGGCCTATTGGTATCGCAAAGAACGTGAACGTAACCGATTAAAAGGCGGGATAGAATAATGTCGAATGGAAATAAATCTGAAAAGAAAACGCTGATTTTGGCACTGGTTGCAGGTATGTGTGGTGATGCTTTGTTGTCATGGTTGACCATGAGTGAAGTATCGTTTTCAATCTTCCCATTGATTGCACTCGTACTGGCTGTACAAGCTCTTTACCAAGAGTACCTAAATAATCCGGTATCAGAAGATATCCCATTAGTTGGCTTGGCGTGTTTCTTCGTAGGTGCGTTTGGTCACTCTGCGTTTATTAAAGCGCAATACCCAGAAGCAGGCTCAAACTTCTTTGCGATCATGGTTTCAATGATCTTACTCGCATGGATTGGTAAGAAGTTAGGTTTTGTCAGCAAGAAGACTTCTGCGGAATAAGCAAAACGAATCAAATTAAAAAAGCGAGCCATTGAGCTCGCTTTTTTTTGTATTTGACGCGGTGGGTTACGCTTTGCGTTCCAATAGCACGCCCGCTTCCATATGGTGGGTATAAGGGAATTGGTCAAACAGAGCAAAACGCGTCACGTTGTGTGTTTCGCATAGAATGTCCAAGTTCTCTTTTAGAGTCTCAGGGTTACAAGAGATGTACATGATGCGCTCGTAACCTTGCACCATTTTACAAGTATCGGCATCCATCCCAGAGCGTGGTGGATCGACAAAAATCGTGTTGCAGTTGTAGCTCTTCAGATCCACACCTGCATCTTGTAGACGACGGAATTCACGCTTACCTTCGATCGCTTGAGTAAATTCCTCTGCTGATAGACGTAAGATTTGTACGTTATCAATCTTATTGGCAGCGATGTTGTACTGTGCAGATACAACCGATGGTTTAGCTAGCTCAGTTGCCAGGACGCGGTCGAAATTCTGTGCCAGCGCCAGCGAGAAGTTACCGTTACCACAGTAAAGCTCTAGTAGGTCGCCAGTGCTTTCTTGGGTACAGTCGACCGCCCATTCCAGCATCTTCTCTGCGACTTTGCCGTTCGGCTGAGTGAAGCTGTTCTCTACTTGTTGGTAGATGTAGCTTTGACCATTTACATCGAGCTTCTCGATCACGTAGTCGCGGTCTAGGACAATCTTCATCTTACGAGCACGACCAATGATGTTTAGGTTGAAGCCTTCATCATTTAAGCGCTGTTTAAGGGCTTTCGCGTTTTCAATCCACTCTTCATCAAGTTGGCGATGGTAAAGGAGTGAAACCAGAATCTCACCACTTAGCGTCGATAGGAAATCCACCTGGAACAGTTTACGACGTAGCGAGTCGTTGTCTTTCATCGCTTCAACCAATAGCGGCATCAGGTCGTTGATCAGACGGCTTGCTGCAGGAAATTGGTCAACACGGTATTTCTCACGAGTTTCTTGGTTGAACATGATGTAGTAAAGATCTTCGCCTTCATGCCAAACACGGAACTCAGCACGCATGCGGTAGTGCTGCTCTGGTGATTCAAACACTTCCAGTTCTGGCATGTTGTATGGCGCGAACATATCCGTGAGACGTTCGACTTTTTCAGCCAGTTGTTCTTGGTAGCGTTGTGGGTTTACATCAAGAGTAGCCATGATCTTACCTTTTATGGTGCATTCAATTTAAGAGCGCAGATTTTATTCAATCTCAATAGGATGTCCAGTTTTGTACTGGAATTGATTTAAAGATAGTGCGTACAGACAGAGTAGAAAGCAAAATCAATCAAAACGTTACAACTTGTAAGGGCAATATTGGCTGGACAAATAAACAATAGCTGAATAATATTTGCCTCAAGTTGGTGCTATCTAGCAATCTAGATGGCTGAAATGGGAATCTGGTGTGAATCCAGAACTGACGCGCAGCGGTAAAAGAGAACGAACGCTCATCAGACACTGCATTAATTTATGTGGGAAGTCGAGCAAGTAGGCGGTACACCCGTGCTCTTGAGTCCGAATACCTGCCAACAACTGAGCCATAGCACTGGACTGTCATGATGACAGGGCTCGGAAGGAATTACGCGATTTAGGACAATACAATGAGAAAATCCGCACTGGCGATCACTTTGGCATCGCTGCTTTCACCTGTCTCTTATCTACAGGCCCAAGAAACCTCTACTGACGAAACCATCGTTGTTACTGCAAACCGTTTTGAGCAAGCCGAAAGCCGTACGTTGGCAGATGTCGAAGTGGTTACTCGACAAGACATTGATCGCATTCAAGCGAAAACCCTACCAGATGTGTTGCGCCGTCTTACGGGGATTCAAGTTTCACAAAATGGTGGTCGTGGTCAGTTAGCGTCTTTATTTGTTCGTGGTACCAGTTCCGACCAAGTTCTAGTACTGGTTGATGGCGTACGTTTTGCGCGTGCAGCTAAGGGCGCTGTGGACTTTAACCAAATCCCACTGACTTACGTTCAACGGATTGAGTACGTGCGTGGTGCGCGTGCGTCACTTTATGGTTCAGAAGCGATTGGTGGCGTGATCAACATCATCACCATTGCGCGTGCTGACGAAGAAGGAACTAAGTTAAGCGCAGGTTTAGGTAGCTTAGATTACCAAGAATTGAGTGTGGCATCTGGCATTAAAGTCACAGAGAGCGGCCAGCTGAATATCGCGCTTGGTAGTGAAAGTGATGATGGTTATAACGTTCGCCCTGTACCGGGAGTTAATGACGGCGATCGCCATGGCTTTGATACAAAGAATGGTCTGCTAGGTTACGTGCATAACTTCAATGACCAGTGGTCTGTATTTGGTAACCTACGTGCTTACGAAAATGTTTATCAATATGACAGCAGCTACGGCAGTCGCGGTTATTACGAAGCAGAAAAAGACGACCTTTCTGCCACTCTGGGCGGTAAGTATCAGTCTGACAATGTGATGTCAGAACTACAAGTAACGGCACAGAAACAGAAGTCTTGGAACTATGAGCAAGCAAAAGGCAAACACTCAGGTACTGAAGATGAACTTGAGCAGCAAAATGTCCAGTGGACCAACAGTTACTTGTTAAACAACAATACGACGTTTGCTGGTGGTATTGATTGGCGCAACGAATCTTACAAAGACAAGAGTGCGAATAAAACGTTTGATCGTACCAATGGCGCTCTGTTTGGTATGGCAACCACTAGCATTGATAAAGCAATGCTTGAGGGCAGTGCTCGCCTTGATGATAACGAAGAATACGGTAGTGAGTTCACTTACAGCTTAGCGGCTGGTTACCAGTTTGTGCCAGAGTTTGGGGTTAAAGCTTCTTTTGGTACTGCGTTTAAGGCTCCAAACCTATATCAACAGTATGACCCAACGTACGGTGAGAAAGATCTTAAGCCGGAAGAGTCAGATGCTTGGGAGCTAGCATTCAGCGGTGATGTCCAAGGCGTTTTTTGGTCCGTAACGGGTTATGACTATAAAATCACGAATCTTATCGATTACCATCCAACCACATACAAATATTTGAATGTCGATGGTGAAACACATATCCAAGGTGTGGAGCTTGTTGCTGAGTTTGATACAGGGGTTGTGCAGCACCAGTTGAGTGCGGATTACAAAGATGCTGAAGACGATAAAGGGCATCAGTTGCAGCGCCGCGCTAAAGAAATGTATAAGTGGAACGCTTTAGTGAGCTTCGATAAAGTGGACTGGTCGGTTAGCTATCAGTACGTAGGTAAGCGCCCAGATGTGGATTACAGCACTTGGCCTTCACAAGATATCACGCTTTCTTCTTACTCGTTGGTTGATACGGCTGTGACTTACTATCCGAATGAGTCGACCTCTATTAGCGCTCGTATCGATAATCTATTTGATGAAGAGTATGAGATGGCAAAAGGTTACCCTGCCGCGGAGCGAGCGTACTATCTAAACGTCGGCTACGAATTCTAATCGTGAATGAACACAAACCGCCTTCGGGCGGTTTTTAATATTTTTGTGATGGAAAATCGAATGACGAAACCTAAGCAAGTGGTGATCAGTTGGTCCAGCGGTAAAGATTCGACATTAACGCTTGAGCGCCTTAACGAGAATCCAAATTATCAAGTTGTCGGTTTGTACACGACTTACGTAGGGAAAGAAGTCCCTTTCCAAGCAACTCCGCTTGAGGTTGTACAAATGCAAGCAGACTTACTTGCGCTTCCGCTCATTACTATCGAACTGCCTGAAGTCTTTCCGAGTAACGACATTTATCAATCGACCATCGTTAATGCATTACAAAGTAGTGGTCTGAATATAGAAGCTGTCGCATTTGGCGATATGTTTTGCAATGGCATTGCCGAGTACCGACGCAGCTATATTGAACCTGCTGGCTGGGAGTGTGTCTTTCCGCTATTAGGGGAGAGCAGCGACAAACTAGCGATGGAAATCATAGAGCGTCGTATTCAAACGATGTTGATCACCATCGACGGAAGTGTTCTCCCTCCAGAGTGGTGTGGTCGCTGGTATGACAAAGTCCTAATAGAGTCATTACCAAGTCAAATTGATCCCTGTGGGGAAAATGGTGAATTTCACACACTGGTCACGTCTTCGCCGTCTTTTCAAGGGCATATCGAGCTAACGAAGCGAGATGTAGAATCTGGAGATAGATTCAGCCATCAAAGATACCATGCTAAAGCATTGCCAAAACAAATCTAAGCAGTATGATCGCAACGTTTCTGTTCTTTAGGTAAGGCTCGTGCGAGTAGCAAGTAAGAAAAAAGTCCTAGTTTTTGACTCCGGTGTTGGTGGTCTTTCTGTATTCCAAGAGATACATCGCCTATTGCCGCATCTTGACTACTTATACTTATTCGATAATCAGGCTTACCCTTATGGTGAACTCGATCAGGCGGTACTCATTTCACGAGTTAACCAACTGGTCTCTTCATTAGTCGAAGAACACCAAGTCGACATTGTTGTCATTGCTTGTAATACCGCAAGCACCATAGTGCTTCCTTCCTTACGTGAAAATCTATCGATTCCCGTTGTTGGTGTTGTCCCTGCGATTAAACCCGCATCGCTTTTGGCATCAAAAGGGGTAGGGCTGATCGCCACTCCGGCGACAGTAACACGCCAATATACTCACGAGTTAATACGAGACTTTGCGCAAGGCAAACCAGTTGAGCTGTTGGGATCAACTCGCTTGGTGGATATGGCCGAAGAGAAGTTGCGAGGCAACAGCGTTTCTCTAGACGAACTGACAAAAATCCTGCTTCCGCTTCGCGATAAAGTAGACGTTGCGGTGCTCGGTTGTACTCACTTCCCTTTAATCAAAGAGGAAATTCATCAAGCTTTGGGTGGGGACGTTACTTTAATTGATTCGGGTGCAGCCATTGCACGTCGAGTAAAAGCATTACTATTAAGTGATGAAATTGAGGATACGGAAGAGGGAAGTAAGTCGATTTATGCCAGTGCAACTCCTTGGCAGGAAGATGCACTGAACATTTGTTTAAAGAAGCTAGGTTTTAATCCTGTTCTGGTTTACCACCATCCGGGTGTTTAGGATCGTTCGCAATTCTCACTTTTAGCGTTCTCTCCATATATTCCTTTTCATTAAGTTTATCGATAGCTGGCTTGGCATCTGCCGCAGCCATCACGACAAAACCAAACCCTCTTCTTTTTCCAGTGCGCTTATCTTTCATTAAGCGTACTGCATAGACCTGTCCATATTCAGCAAACAAATCGCGAACGTGACTCTCATTGGCCTTATAAGGAAGGTTGCCGACATACAGAGTTTTAGTTGATGGATCCGAGTCTGTTGATTGAATAGAAGGTGTCTGGCTAGAAAATGAAAATAAAAAAGCAGTAGCGATAACACCAATGAGAAAACTCAAGGCTGGTGGGATGGTGACTTGAGAGAAGACGATTCCCCCAACGACGGCCAGCCCAGCACATAAAATCAGATTTTTTTTAGACGTCATTTTAATTACTACACATAGTGATAAAGAGATCGATTGTCCATTAACAGAATAGACACATGAATCTTACGTATATGGTTGGTGTTTTTCCAACCAATTGCTGTGATATGTCTCAAATGTGACGAAGAAATATGCAAATATCACGCTTTTGGCTAACTAATGACCTGTTGAAAGTTTTTTTGCAAAAAACGGCGATGAGTGTTCACACAGATTGATACGGTTTATAAAGTAAAGAGACGATACTGGGTCTGTAGCTCAGGTGGTTAGAGCGTTCGCCTGATAAGCGAGAGGTCGGTGGTTCGAGTCCACTCAGACCCACCAATTTCCTTCCCAAGGAATTGGCGACAGTATCGACACCTTGATGGGGCTATAGCTCAGCTGGGAGAGCGCCTGCCTTGCACGCAGGAGGTCTGCGGTTCGATCCCGCATAGCTCCACCATCTTTAAGTGTTCTTGAAAAAGAATCTTTAAAAATGGTTTTCATCAGAAAATCTAGCTCTTTAACAATTTGGAAAGCTGAGCGTGCTCGTTTGACGTTAGCTGCAGAAGAAGCACCGGCTAACTCCGTGCCAGCAGCCGCGGTAATACGGAGGGTGCGAGCGTTAATCGGAATTACTGGGCGTAAAGCGCATGCAGGTGGTTTGTTAAGTCAGATGTGAAAGCCCGGGGCTCAACCTCGGAATAGCATTTGAAACTGGCAGACTAGAGTACTGTAGAGGGGGGTAGAATTTCAGGTGTAGCGGTGAAATGCGTAGAGATCTGAAGGAATACCGGTGGCGAAGGCGGCCCCCTGGACAGATACTGACACTCAGATGCGAAAGCGTGGGGAGCAAACAGGATTAGATACCCTGGTAGTCCACGCCGTAAACGATGTCTACTTGGAGGTTGTGGCCTTGAGCCGTGGCTTTCGGAGCTAACGCGTTAAGTAGACCGCCTGGGGAGTACGGTCGCAAGATTAAAACTCAAATGAATTGACGGGGGCCCGCACAAGCGGTGGAGCATGTGGTTTAATTCGATGCAACGCGAAGAACCTTACCTACTCTTGACATCCAGAGAACTTTCCAGAGATGGATTGGTGCCTTCGGGAACTCTGAGACAGGTGCTGCATGGCTGTCGTCAGCTCGTGTTGTGAAATGTTGGGTTAAGTCCCGCAACGAGCGCAACCCTTATCCTTGTTTGCCAGCGAGTAATGTCGGGAACTCCAGGGAGACTGCCGGTGATAAACCGGAGGAAGGTGGGGACGACGTCAAGTCATCATGGCCCTTACGAGTAGGGCTACACACGTGCTACAATGGCGCATACAGAGGGCGGCCAACTTGCGAAAGTGAGCGAATCCCAAAAAGTGCGTCGTAGTCCGGATTGGAGTCTGCAACTCGACTCCATGAAGTCGGAATCGCTAGTAATCGTGGATCAGAATGCCACGGTGAATACGTTCCCGGGCCTTGTACACACCGCCCGTCACACCATGGGAGTGGGCTGCAAAAGAAGTAGGTAGTTTAACCTTCGGGGGGACGCTTACCACTTTGTGGTTCATGACTGGGGTGAAGTCGTAACAAGGTAGCGCTAGGGGAACCTGGCGCTGGATCACCTCCTTATACGATGATTATTGCGATGAGTGTTCACACAGATTGATACGGTTTATGAAGTTTAAGAGATAGGAATTAAGAAACAGCTTTCCGGATTAAAGAATTTGCTTGGCGACCATAGCGTTTTGGACCCACCTGATTTCCATGCCGAACTCAGAAGTGAAACGAAATAGCGCCGATGGTAGTGTGGGGCTTCCCCATGTGAGAGTAGGACATCGCCAGGCTTTAAAT
>CCKK01000029.1 GCA_001048675.1 Vibrio diabolicus
CACGACGTCGAGCATCTACGGATGTGAAGTCATTGATGCCATGCTTCCAGGAAAAGCCTCTAAGCTTCAGATTGTAAGGAATCGTACCCCAAACCGACACAGGTGGTCGGGTAGAGAATACCAAGGCGCTTGAGAGAACTCGGGTGAAGGAACTAGGCAAAATGGTACCGTAACTTCGGGAGAAGGTACGCTCTCGACGGTGAAGTCCCTCGCGGATGGAGCTATTGAGAGTCGCAGATACCAGGTGGCTGCAACTGTTTATTAAAAACACAGCACTGTGCAAAATCGCAAGATGACGTATACGGTGTGACGCCTGCCCGGTGCCGGAAGGTTAATTGATGGGGTTAGACTTCGGTCGACGCTCTTGATCGAAGCCCCGGTAAACGGCGGCCGTAACTATAACGGTCCTAAGGTAGCGAAATTCCTTGTCGGGTAAGTTCCGACCTGCACGAATGGCGTAATGATGGCCACGCTGTCTCCACCCGAGACTCAGTGAAATTGAAATCGCTGTGAAGATGCAGTGTACCCGCGGCTAGACGGAAAGACCCCGTGAACCTTTACTACAGCTTGGCACTGAACATTGACCCTACATGTGTAGGATAGGTGGGAGGCTTTGAAGCGCAGTCGCTAGATTGCGTGGAGCCGTCCTTGAAATACCACCCTTGTAGTGTTGATGTTCTAACGTCGACCCCTTATCGGGGTTGCGGACAGTGCCTGGTGGGTAGTTTGACTGGGGCGGTCTCCTCCCAAAGCGTAACGGAGGAGCACGAAGGTGGGCTAATCACGGTTGGACATCGTGAGGTTAGTGCAATGGCATAAGCCCGCTTGACTGCGAGAATGACAATTCGAGCAGGTGCGAAAGCAGGTCATAGTGATCCGGTGGTTCTGAATGGAAGGGCCATCGCTCAACGGATAAAAGGTACTCCGGGGATAACAGGCTGATACCGCCCAAGAGTTCATATCGACGGCGGTGTTTGGCACCTCGATGTCGGCTCATCACATCCTGGGGCTGAAGTCGGTCCCAAGGGTATGGCTGTTCGCCATTTAAAGTGGTACGCGAGCTGGGTTTAGAACGTCGTGAGACAGTTCGGTCCCTATCTGCCGTGGGCGTTGGAGAATTGAAAGGGGCTGCTCCTAGTACGAGAGGACCGGAGTGGACGAACCTCTGGTGTTCGGGTTGTGTCGCCAGACGCATTGCCCGGTAGCTAAGTTCGGGATCGATAACCGCTGAAAGCATCTAAGCGGGAAGCGAGCCTTGAGATGAGTTCTCCCTGATACTTTAAGTATCCTAAAGGGTTGTCGTAGACTACGACGTTGATAGGCAGGGTGTGTAAGCGTTGTGAGGCGTTGAGCTAACCTGTACTAATTGCCCGTGAGGCTTAACCATACAACACCCAAGGGGTTTTGATGGACTCAATGAAAGAACGTTGAATGTGTAAGAACGAGAATTAAGAAACAGCTTTCTTATAACGAATTACAACTCAAGTAGTAAACCGAAGCTGCGGCAATATACTTTTGTATATTGGGTAGGGGAGCGTTCTGTAAGCGGTTGAAGGTGTGTGGTAACGCATGCTGGACGTATCAGAAGTGCGAATGCTGACATGAGTAACGATAAAGGGGGTGAAAAACCTCCTCGCCGGAAGACCAAGGGTTCCTGTCCAACGTTAATCGGGGCAGGGTAAGTCGACCCCTAAGGCGAGGCCGAAAGGCGTAGTCGATGGGAAACGGGTTAATATTCCCGTACTTCTTACAATTGCGATGGGGGGACGGAGAAGGCTAGGTGGGCCTGGCGACGGTTGTCCAGGTTCAAGTGCGTAGGCTTGAGAGTTAGGTAAATCCGGCTCTCTTTAAGGCTGAGACACGACGTCGAGCATCTACGGATGTGAAGTCATTGATGCCATGCTTCCCTCTTCGCTATGCTTTCTAAGCCTTGTCATGAACTAGTTGATGACAGTCTCGAGCTCTCGTTTTGAGTACCAGCACGTGCTTACCAAAGGTTCCTCTATAACATATTAGAAATATCTAGCTATGTGACAGAACTTAGTCGTTCGAGGTGTCGCTGAGATCAAGTATGAGGACTCTAAACTTCTGTTAAGGCTTTTTTGAGCAATCTGAGTGCCAGCTCAGACCTTAGTTTGGTGGGGGTTCTAGTCCGTTTGGATAGTGATTCGCAATCATCCTAAATGTCTCTTTCTCATAAAAAATACAAACTCGCTCATTGCAAAGTATTGTGAAAGCTTAGCTTTGATGTTTGCGAGGAGCCTATGTTGCCAAGGGAAGAGAAGTGATATAGATGAAAATGCTTAAACTAAAAGATTCGTCTATGAATATTATCTATCGGTAATAGTTAGTATCTATGAAACAGTAGCGTGACGATTATTCGAATATTTAACTGTATATCAAAGAGTAACAAGCGTTCTATTCTTGAAAGGGAGTCCGAAGATTAGATATGAAAAAAGCAGCTAGATAGCTGCTTTTTTCATATCTATTAAGTTACGTGTCTTTAAGAGTCCACTGGCTCCGTATGCTCCGGAGTGGTTATTGCTTGGTTGTTCTCTTCCATTTTCTTCTCTTCATCTTTTGCTTTTTCAATCATTGGGGTGATTGTTGAGCCTTGAATGAGGATAGAGAAAACAACGACGGAGTAGGTCATTACAAGAATAATCTCTTTTACATCGATTAACTTATCTTGAATCACCCAAATACCTGATGGAATAGAAAGTGCCATCGCTAGTGCCAGGCCTCCGCGTAAACCGCCCCACGTCAAAATACGTACTGACCACGGGTTATATTTTCTGTAACGTTTAAAGCCTATGTAAGAAAGAAATACACTTAGATAGCGAGCTGCTAGGACAAGAGGGACTGATATAGCCATCATGATCCAGTCTTCTTTGTGGAATTCAAATAGCAGCATCGACATACCGATCAGTAGGAATAACACGCCATTCAAGAACTCATCGACGAGCTCCCAAAAGTGGTCAAGGTGGTCTTCACTCTCTTTCGAAAAGCCAATAAAACGTGTCCAGTTGCCAATCATAATACCAGATACAACCATCGCTAATGGTCCTGATACATGGATGTATTCAGCAAATGCGTAACCTGCCGTTGGGACACCAATGGTAAGTAATAACTCCATTGAGTGATCATCGGTGGCACTGATTAAGTAGTGGAATAGCAAACCGAGTACGAAACCATAAGTGATACCACCGATAGCTTCTTGGATGAAGAGTAAGGTGACACTACCTACAGTTGGTGCCTCAGTACCAAATGCAATCGTAAATAGAGTGACAAAGATAACCAAACCGAAGCCGTCATTGAAGAGCGACTCTCCTTCAATCTGGGTGGAGATACGTTTGGGAGCATCGAGCTTTTTAACTATAGCCAGTACAGCGATTGGGTCAGTTGGCGATATAAGTGCACCGAAAAGTAAGCAGTAGACTAAATCAAATTGGATGCCAATTAACTGACAGAATCCGTAGAGCGCAAACCCGATAAAGAAAGTGGAAAACAGGGTGGCTCCAAGGGCTAAAACAGTGATCTCCCACTTTTGATCTTTAAGGTTCGGGAGTTTGATGCCTAATCCACCCGCAAATAGTAAGAAGCCAAGAATGCCTTTGAGCAAGAAATCTTCGAAGTTGATCCTTGTGACCGTCTCCGTCGCAATTTCGGTGAGATGGAACCAGTTGTTTTGACCCGCAATTAAGATTAGAAGTGAAAGCACCATTGAACCTGCGGTAATCGCAATGGTGGTTTGCATCTTTCCTATCTTGCTGTTTACAAAAGCGATTAGCATTGCAGCTGCGGATAGAAAACATAAAGTATGATAGACCGACATAGAGCTCTCTATTTGTAACATTTTATGAATGGGATTCTCGACTGATGCTGCTTAAATAGCAAACATTTTTTCGCGATTATTTTGTAAGTTAAGAAGGAGATAAAATAATCATTAATTCCACGTTTAGACGTCTAGACTCCTGAAGTTTGTGTGATAGGATGGAAAGATAACTAAAGGAATGAGGCTGTACTGTGGGAAGTAACGTAAGACAACAGATTGAAGCTCAATTGAAGCAACGTATTCTTTTGATTGATGGTGGTATGGGAACCATGATTCAGGGATACAAACTTGAAGAGCAAGACTATCGAGGAACGCGCTTTGCGGATTGGCATTGTGATCTAAAAGGTAACAACGACCTGTTGGTTCTAAGTCAGCCTCAACTTATCAAGGAAATTCACGCTGCATATTTAGAAGCGGGTGCAGATATTCTCGAAACCAACACGTTTAACGCAACAACCATTGCGATGGCTGACTACGAGATGGAAAGCCTAAGTGAAGAAATTAACTTTGCTGCTGCCAAGCTTGCACGTGAAGTTGCAGACGAATGGACCGCAAAAACACCCGATAAACCGCGTTATGTCGCAGGGGTTTTAGGGCCGACGAACCGAACGTGTTCTATCTCTCCTGATGTAAACGACCCTGGATATCGAAATGTTTCTTTCGACGAGTTAGTTGAGGCTTACTCTGAATCGACTCGAGCGCTGATTAAAGGTGGTTCTGACCTTATTCTTATCGAGACCATCTTCGATACTCTTAACGCTAAGGCTTGTTCATTTGCTGTTGAAAGTGTGTTTGAAGAGATGGGTATTGAGTTACCTGTGATGATCTCGGGGACTATTACTGATGCTTCCGGTAGAACATTATCAGGTCAAACTACTGAAGCGTTTTACAACTCATTACGTCATGTTAAACCGATTTCGTTTGGTTTGAACTGTGCGCTGGGCCCAGATGAGCTTCGTCCTTATGTTGAAGAGCTTTCGCGTATATCAGAATCTTTTGTTTCCGCTCACCCAAATGCCGGGCTTCCGAATGCATTCGGCGAATACGATTTATCGCCAGAAGATATGGCTAAGCATGTTAAAGAGTGGGCTCAAAGTGGCTTTTTAAACTTGATTGGTGGGTGCTGTGGTACAACTCCTGAGCACATTCGCCAAATGGCACTTGCGGTTGAAAATATCGCCCCTCGTCAATTACCTGACCTTCCCGTCGCTTGTCGCTTGTCTGGCCTAGAGCCACTCGCTATTGATAAAGACTCTTTATTTATCAATGTCGGTGAGCGTACTAATGTAACCGGTTCTGCGCGTTTTAAACGCTTGATTAAAGAAGAGCTGTACGATGAAGCGCTCGATGTGGCTCGTCAACAAGTTGAAAATGGCGCTCAAATTATCGATATCAACATGGATGAAGGCATGTTGGATGCACAAGCTTGTATGGTTCGCTTTTTAAACCTTTGTGCGTCAGAACCTGAAATCTCAAAAGTACCAATCATGGTTGACTCTTCCAAGTGGGAGGTTATTGAAGCCGGTCTTAAGTGCATCCAAGGCAAAGGCATTGTTAACTCGATCTCTCTCAAAGAAGGCAAAGAGAAATTCGTTGAACAAGCTAAGTTGATCCGCCGTTACGGTGCGGCTGTGATTGTGATGGCGTTTGATGAGATTGGGCAAGCAGATACACGTGAGCGCAAAGTAGAAATTTGTACCAACGCTTACCGAATTCTTGTTGATGAAGTGGGCTTTCCACCAGAAGACATCATTTTTGACCCAAACATTTTTGCCATTGCTACGGGGATCGAGGAGCATAATAACTACGCGGTGGATTTCATTGAAGCCGTTGGCGATATCAAACGTGATTTACCACATGCGATGATCTCGGGTGGTGTTTCTAACGTCTCATTCTCTTTCCGTGGCAATAACTATGTACGTGAAGCGATTCACGCGGTGTTCCTCTATCACTGTTTTAAAAATGGTATGGATATGGGGATTGTGAATGCGGGTCAGTTAGAAATCTACGATAACGTGCCTGAAAAATTGCGTGAGGCTGTGGAAGATGTCGTTCTTAACCGTCGTGATGACGCCACTGAGAGATTGTTAGATATCGCGGCGGAATATGCAGGCAAAGGGGTAGGTAAAGAGGAGGATGCCTCTGCACTTGAGTGGAGAACTTGGCCTGTTGAAAAGCGCTTAGAGCACGCGTTAGTGAAAGGAATAACTGAGTTCATCGTTGATGATACCGAAGAGGCTCGTGTCAACGCTTCAAAGCCATTAGAGGTGATTGAAGGCCCACTAATGGATGGGATGAACGTCGTCGGAGACTTGTTTGGTGAAGGTAAAATGTTCCTTCCTCAGGTCGTAAAATCTGCACGAGTGATGAAGCAAGCAGTCGCGCATCTGGAGCCCTACATCAATGCAGAAAAGCAGGTGGGACAAACAAACGGTAAGATTTTGCTAGCGACGGTCAAAGGTGATGTACATGATATCGGGAAAAATATCGTAGGCGTTGTATTGCAGTGCAATAACTATGAAATTATCGATCTTGGTGTCATGGTTCCTTGCGAAAAGATCTTAAAAGTAGCGCAAGAAGAGAACGTCGATATTATTGGTTTATCAGGGTTGATCACGCCTTCATTAGACGAAATGGTGCATGTTGCAAAAGAGATGGAGCGTCTCGACTTTAACTTACCTCTTCTCATCGGTGGCGCAACAACGTCAAAAGCCCATACAGCAGTTAAGATTGAGCAAAATTACAAGCATCCAGTTGTTTACGTGAATAACGCCTCACGTGCGGTGGGCGTATGTACTTCTCTATTGTCAGATGAACGTCGCCCTGAATTTGTTGAAAAACTTGAAGCTGATTACGAACGAGTACGTGATCAACATAATCGAAAGAAACCGAGAACCAAACCAGTGACATTAGAAGCGGCTCGAGCGAATAAAGTTGCGATCGATTGGGAAGCTTACACTCCTCCAGTGCCTGTTAAGCCTGGTATTCATATCTTCGATGATTTTGATGTGGCTATATTACGTCAATACATCGATTGGACACCATTCTTTATGACTTGGTCACTTGTGGGTAAGTATCCAACAATTTTCCAACATGAAGAAGTTGGTGAAGAAGCAAAACGTTTATTCGAAGATGCCAACGAGTTACTTGATCGAGTTGAGCGAGAAGGACTGTTAAAAGCGCGTGGAATGTGTGGCTTATTCCCTGCTGCGAGCGTGGGGGACGACATTGAAGTTTATGCTGATGAAACTCGTACCGACGTTGTGAAAGTACTGCGTAACTTGCGTCAACAGACCGAGAAACCAAAAGGATTCAACTATTGTTTATCTGACTACATCGCACCTAAAGAGTCGGGTAAACATGATTGGATAGGGGCATTTGCTGTCACTGGTGGTATTGGTGAACGAGAGCTTGCTGATGAATACAAAGCACAGGGAGATGATTACAACGCAATTATGATTCAAGCGGTGGCGGATCGCCTAGCCGAAGCGTTTGCTGAGTATTTGCATGAGCGTGTCCGTAAAGAAATTTGGGGTTATGCTGCGGATGAAGATTTATCTAACAATGATCTCATTCGTGAAAAATACCAAGGTATTCGCCCTGCGCCGGGTTATCCAGCGTGCCCTGAGCATACTGAAAAAGGACCGCTTTGGGAGCTACTTAATGTGGAAGAGAATATTGGCATGACTCTAACCTCCAGCTATGCAATGTATCCGGGCGCGTCAGTCTCTGGTTGGTATTTCTCTCATCCTGACTCACGTTACTTTGCGATCGCACAGATCCAAGAAGATCAGCTAGAGAGCTACGCCGATCGCAAAGGGTGGGATAGGATCGAGGCTGAAAAATGGTTAGGGCCAAACATTAACGGTTAAATTGATGTTTACCTCGTTCAAATGTAACAACTATTGAAACAACAAAGGGCTGCAGATACGCAGCCCTTTGTTTTATTGAGTTGAACTTACTTCTCAAACAACTCGGTGTGGAGTTTTTGTATGGCTTGTTTCGATACCGATTCATGGAGCAAGAAGCATAAGTTGTGAGGGCTAGCTCCATAACAAATCATGCGTAGGTTAAAGTCTTCTAGCGTGCCAAAAACCTGTTTCGCGTAGCCTTTACTCTCACTCATGTTGTTACCAATGAGAGCAACGAGGCATAGGTCATGTTCAACTTCTACCTTACATAACTCTTCTAACTCTTCTCGTACAGCTTGCGGCAGCTGTGGTGCTCCGCCAGAGGTATCAGTTTGATCAAGTGTTAACGATACACTGATTTCAGATGTCGTGATCAAATCGACAGAGATCTTATGCTTTGCAAGGATCTCAAAGACCTTTGCTAAGAAGCCGTATGCGTGGAACATGTTGGCGCTGCGTAGCGTTACCATGGTTTGGTTACAACGCAAAGCTAGCGCACGGAACAACGGTGAGCTTTCGACTTGGTGGCGAATCCAAGTGCCCCCTTTTTCTGGCTCTTTCGATGACCCTACAAATACCGGAATGTCGTGGCGCAATGCGGGTACTAGCGTAGAAGGGTGAAGGATTTTAGCGCCAAAGTTAGCCATTTCTGAAGCTTCACTAAAGCTGATCTCGGGAATTGGTGAGGCTTTTGGCGCAATTCGCGGGTCTGTTGTGTAGATGCCCGGAACATCAGTCCAGATTTCTAACCCTGCCGCTTTGACGCTCTCAGCAATTAAGGCGGCGCTGTAATCGCTGCCTCCTCGACCTAGTGTTGTTGTATTACCGGCTTCGTCAGATCCTATGAAGCCTTGAGTAACAACAACGGATTGTTGGCAAAGTGGTACGAGTTTATCTTGCGCAAGCGTCGAAATTGCTTCAATGTTTGGCTCCGCGCGACCAAAGTTGTCATCAGTACGCAGCACATCGCGTATATCAAAGCGCACTGCTTGAATGCCTCGCTCACACATTAACTGAGCTAGAATGTGCGTCGACATGAGCTCACCACATGCGACTAAATGATCGGTTAACTTCGCACTAGCTTGGATAGATGCAGCCTCGGCAAGGCTGGTTACGGTATCTAATATGGCATACACCTCGGCAGCAGTTTTTGTGCTGTCTTCGAGCTGAGTTAAAATGGCGTCATGAATATTGGCCAGATTTTGCAGCAGCTCAGTACGGTGCGTTTGATCCTGTACACCATTGGCGAGTTCCACCAATAGGTTGGTGACGCCAGAACAAGCGCTGCTCACGACCAGGCGAGTAGTTGAATTGTTTTCGATAATGGTGGCACAACGACTCATTGCCTCAAAGTTGGCAACACTGGTTCCACCGAATTTAGCTACGTTAAATGCGCTCACTGCGTTCTCCCACGACTTCCTAAAAAATTGTACATCCAATGTTTAGTGAGAAAAGGAACAGAGCAAAAAGAGAGGTATTTAGAATGCTATTTGAAAAATTTACCCTCAGAAGCCCTTCATCAAACTGCGCTGATGACAGTTGATGGGATTCAGCCCAATTCAACCGACAAGTCAAATCCTGCAACTTTGACTTACCTCGGCACTACTCCCCCTCAATGATTGGTGTTGGAATTGCGGTTCCACAAATCATCTACCTGGGTAGCGCTCCTCTTCTACATAAAGCTCAAACATTGAACGGTTTTGAGGCCTTAATGTCAATCAATATTTCAACCTTTATGGTGTTTTTTATTAACGATTTTGTGACACTGGTTTGACCTCCATACTTACGGCTAATTGCTGATAGAGGAAAAATCTATTAGGGTGAAGAACCCTACACCTGAGCCATGTTATTGAATAGAACTTTTAGAATGCTCAGGATAAAAGATAATCAAGGAGCTGACATGTCGATCCAAAGCTTTATTCCACCTCACCGTATTTTAATGGGACCTGGTCCTTCTGATATTTATCCTCAAGTGTTACAAGCACTAAGCCGTCCTACGGTAGGTCACCTTGATCCTCTGTTTATCGGTATGATGGATGAGCTCAAGCAGCTATTGAAGTATGCCTTTCAAACTGACAATGAATTCACTATTGCAGTTTCAGCGCCAGGTAGTGCAGGGATGGAAACCTGCTTTGTAAACTTAATCGAGGAAGGCGATAAAGTGATCGTCTGCCGTAACGGTGTATTTGGTGAACGCATGCGCGAAAATGTCGTACGTGCTGGTGGTGAAGTTGTTATCGTCGATGATGAATGGGGGACGCCTGTTTCCATTGATAAAGTCGAGCAAGCACTCGAACAGCACCCAGATACAAAAATTCTTGCTTTTGTGCATGCGGAAACCTCAACTGGTGCAGTCAGTGATGCTCAAGCATTGGGTAAGCTGGCGAAACAGCATAATGCATTATCTATTGTTGATGCGGTGACGTCACTTGGTGGTGTGCCGTTAAAAGTGGATGAATGGCAACTGGATGCGGTTTACTCTGGCAGTCAAAAATGTTTGTCATGTGTACCAGGGCTCTCACCAGTGACGTTTTCTCCTGCCGCGATTGAAAAGATTCAAGCAAGAACAACACCAGTACAGAGTTGGTTCCTCGATCAGAGTTTAGTATTGGGGTATTGGAGTGGAGAAGGTAAGCGTAGTTACCATCATACGGCGCCAGTTAATAGCTTGTATGCGCTTCATGAAGCTTTATTGATACTGAAAAATGAAGGATTAGAAAACGCTTGGGCTCGTCATCAACTGATGCATGAAAAACTCAAAAATGGCCTACAAAAGCTAGGTTTTGAATTTGTTGTGGACGAAGCCCATCGTTTGCCGCAATTAAACGCGATTTACGTGCCTGAAGGAATTGATGAAGCAAAAGTTCGTGCTCACTTGCTAGAAACCTATAACCTAGAAATTGGTGCAGGCCTCGGGGCATTAGCTGGTAAAGCGTGGCGTATTGGCTTAATGGGTTACGGCGCTCGACCTGAAAACGTTGCACTGTGCTTAAAAGCGTTAGAAGAGTCACTCACTGAATAAAGCTATACCGCAATGAGATAAAGAAAAGCGAAGGTCATCCCTTCGCTTTTTTGTACTTATTACTCTGCACCTGAAGTAGGTGCTGGTGAGGCAGAGATTGCTTGAGAAGGTGGTCGGTAATTGACGTCACTGAAATCAATCTTCGGGAACAAAAACTGCGCTTCAGCTCTGATTTGCTCCGCTTTACTTGAGTCATCTAAGCCTTGGTAGGCCAAAATCAAATTATTATAAAATGCAGGGCGAGGCTTATCTTTGATGATTTTTAGCGACCAATCGATATAAGGCTGAATCAAGGTTGCGTCTTGTTGGTACAGCCCAATGTTTAAAAACGTGCTATAGACATCCCAATCAAACCTGTCTTTCCAAACTACAGGGTTACTGACTTGATTCAGAATATCAGGGTTAGTTGGCCTAGTGGTCTCAAACTTCGTCAATACATAGTTCGTATGCAATGCGCTTACCATGTAAAATGTAAACGTAACGGGAAGTACCAAACTAAAGACTCGCAGCAAGCTTTTGGTCACATGACTAAAGCCGACTTGTCGATAACGAGAGACGCGCTGATCGACCCAGTACAGCAGGATAACGAAGATCAACCAATGTACGAGAGAGTGGTAGAAAGGGTATTCCAGTTGTGAGTGCAATACGATAGGTATAAACAAGGCCAGCAACGCAAGACGAGTTCCGCGTTTGGCTTGATAGATTCGATACAGTACCAGTGCCATCGCTAAGAAGATGCCGAGTATTGGCAGCAAACCACCTTCTACTCCCCAGTAAAGTAGCTCGTTATGCGGATGATCCATGGCTGGCAAACCAGCTGGGTAATTCTCATTTAGGGCATGTTGACGAGCCGTATACAGCATGTACTCAGATTCAAACTTGCCATATCCATAGCCAGTAAAAGGCTTTTCAATCACCATGTCTAATGTTTGCGGAAAAGTATACGCTCGAGGAGACTCCATGTTTACTTTTTCTTGCGGCTAACCCACTTCCATCAGGAAAGGCAAGATACATGACAACGACTGAGAGTGCGAGCCCAGTGACAAGCGACGTAACCCAGCGGATAAAGCGCCCTTTGGTCGCAAAGCGATACATGTATGGGATGACCAACAACACGGCGATGACCGAGGCTAACCAACCAGTGCGTGAAGCCAACGCCACAATTAGTGGTAAGGTTAAAACTGGCACGGCATAGAGAAGGTAAACATCGCTTAACTTACGGTCGTATTTGTAGGGCTGACGTGCAAGTAAATAGCTAGCAATCACCAACCCTGTCGCAAGAAAGCTGGCCATTACATTGGGCTGTTGGAAAATACCATAAGGACGATTGGCCACCGTGTCGTAACCAAACGGATTGCCTGGTTTGAGATACAGATATTGTGTCAGACCAAAAATGGCTTCGATAACAACCGCAAGGACAATGAACCATAATAGGCGTTGGCGATGTTTATTACTGAAATGAAATTGTTGTAAGACAATAAAGAACAGGACACCACACCACAGGCCAATGAGCTTATTGGCTGCCAAACTGCTATTCGCATTTGGGTACAGAATGGGCACTGTCATGATAAGAGCACTAATGAACAAGCCGATGGTTAATTTTGAGTAACGTAGCGCTCGATTATTCGCGAGTTGGTAGCACCCAATGCCTAATGCAAAGCTAAAAGCAATCCAAGTTGTCGCATTGAAGGAAAGTGAAAGCCCTGAACCGCCGGGGTTGGGCATGAAAAAGTGCATTGCCAACACAAATAGTGTTGCCAAGGCAATGAGAAACTTGCGATTGAGGGGAACCTGTACTTTTTCGGGAGAAAGCTTTGTTCCACTTACATGTATAGTAGCCATAGTTATTGCGTTGTTTTGAATGAAAAAAGACCAGCACTTGCTGGTCTCGGTACTTTACCTGTTTTTCTACTTCAACATAGGCTTAAGGAAGTGAGCTGTGTGCGAACCCTCGATTTGCGACACATCTTCCGGTGTGCCTTGAGCGATTATCTCGCCGCCACCCTGTCCCCCTTCAGGTCCTAGATCGATAATCCAGTCCGCAGTCTTAATGACATCTAGGTTATGCTCGATCACCACGACAGTATTTCCGTGGTCGCGAAGTCTGTGCAATACAGTGAGCAACTGCTGGATATCATGGAAGTGCAGGCCGGTTGTTGGTTCATCCAAAATGTACAAGGTTTTTCCTGTATCACGCTTGGATAGCTCTCTCGCTAGTTTCACACGCTGAGCTTCACCACCGGAAAGTGTCGTTGCCGCTTGACCCAATCGTATGTACGACAAACCCACATCCATCAGTGTTTGTAGTTTGCGAGCGATGGCAGGAACTGGATCGAAGAAGGTGCGTGCATCTTCGACCGTCATTTCTAGCACTTCATCAATAGTTTTGCCTTTGTAACGTACTTCGAGCGTTTCACGGTTGTAGCGCTTACCTTTACATATATCACATGGCACATAAACGTCTGGTAGGAAATGCATTTCAACTTTAATGACACCATCACCCTGACAGGCCTCACAACGACCACCGCGTACGTTAAAACTAAAACGGCCCGGCTTGTAACCGCGAGAACGCGACTCTTGTGTGCCTGCAAACAGTTCACGGATTGGGGTAAAGATCCCCGTATAGGTTGCAGGGTTAGAGCGAGGTGTACGACCAATTGGGCTTTGATCGATATCGATAACCTTGTCGAAGTGCTCTAGGCCTTTAATCGATTTATAAGGTGAAGGTTGAGCCGTTGTTGCTCCGTTGAGTTGGGTGTGAGCAATTTTAAAGAAAGTATCATTAATCAGCGTTGATTTACCTGAGCCAGATACCCCTGTAATACAGCTGAATAACCCAACAGGAATAGAGAGATTAACGTTCTTAAGGTTATTACCTGTTGCGCCTAAGAGCTCAACCGTTTTTTTCGGATCACGCGGCGTGCGATCTTTCGGTACTGCGATTTCTTTAACGCCACTTAAGTACTGACCTGTCAGAGAATTCGGATTTGCGATTATCTCTTCCATGGTGCCTTCCGCGACAACATTACCACCGTGTACGCCAGCGCCAGGACCGATATCTATGACATGATCCGCACAGCGAATAGCATCTTCATCGTGTTCTACCACGAGTACGGTATTCCCCAAGTCGCGCAAATGAGTAAGCGTTTTTAATAAGCGTTCATTATCTCGCTGGTGGAGACCAATCGATGGCTCATCCAGAACGTACATCACCCCTACTAAACCAGCACCAATTTGGCTGGCTAAACGAATACGTTGAGCTTCACCGCCTGATAAAGTTTCAGCACTGCGTGATAAGTTTAGGTAGTTCAAACCGACGTTAACTAAGAATTGCAGGCGGTCGTTGATTTCCTTCATCACTTTTTCAGCGATTTGGGCGCGTTGACCTTCCAGTTTCAAGGAATGGAAGAATTCCAATGCATCAGCAATGCTGAGTTCAACAATCTCAGGTAGCGTCGTATCAGCAATAAACACGTTACGTGCTTCAAGGCGTAGACGAGTACCGCCACAGCTTGAACAAGATTTAGTGGAGATGTACTTCGCAAGCTCTTCACGGACAGAGTTGGATTCTGTATCACGATAGCGACGTTCTAGGGTATTCAGAATACCTTCGAATGGATGGCGTTTAACGCGAATATCGCCACGATCGTTGATGTATTTAAACTCAATCTCAGTACGACCTGAGCCCTTTAGAATGACATCTTGCGTTTTCTTTGGCAGAGAATTAAAAGGTGCATGGAGATCAAAACCATAATGATCAGCCAATGACGTGAGCATTTGGAAGTAGTAATAGTTCTTTTGATCCCAACCGCGAATCGCACCTTGTGCCAAGCTTAATGAATCATCTTGAATTACTCGGCTTGGATCGAAGTATTGCTGCACACCCAAACCATCACAAGTGCCACATGCACCAGCAGGGTTGTTGAATGAGAAAAGTCGCGGCTCTAACTCTTGCATGCTGTAACCACATTGTGGACAAGCGAAGTTGGCGGAGAAAATAATCTCTTCACCGTCTCCATCCATTGGCGCGACAACCGCAATTCCTCCTGATAATTCGAGCGTTGTCTCAAAAGATTCGGCTAAGCGCTGTTGCAGGTCTGGACGAACTTTAAAGCGGTCGACCACGACTTCAATGGTGTGCTTTTTATGTAGCTCTAGCGTTGGAGGATCAGATAGATCGCATGTCTCTCCATCAATACGCGCACGAATAAAGCCCTGAGCTGCCAGGTTCTCAAGCGTTTTAACATGCTCACCTTTACGCTCTTTGACAATAGGGGCCAACAGCATCATTTTGCTGCCTTCTGGCATCTCCAGAACTTTGTCCACCATTTGACTGATGGTTTGTGCGGCAAGAGGGGCATGGTGCGTTGGACAGCGTGGTTCGCCTACACGAGCATACAACAGACGTAAGTAGTCGTACACTTCGGTAATTGTACCGACGGTTGAACGCGGGTTATGAGAAGTAGACTTCTGTTCAATAGAAATCGCAGGTGATAACCCTTCAATATGGTCGACATCGGGTTTTTCCATCAGAGACAAAAACTGACGAGCGTAGGCAGAGAGAGACTCTACGTAGCGTCGTTGGCCTTCTGCATACAATGTATCGAAAGCGAGAGAGGATTTACCGGAGCCACTTAGTCCAGTAATGACAATCAGTTTATCGCGAGGGATTGTAAGATTAATGTCTTTGAGGTTATGGGTTCGGGCACCGCGAACTTCTATTTTATCCATCGTTTTTGCTCTATGTATAACCAAGTGGGGCAAGTATTACATAGTGTGAGAAATGTGCAAAGAAAATTACTGGATAAAAAAACAGTAAAAATAAAAGCCCAACATAATGCTGGGCTTTAGAAACAATAATTTCGTACTACGACGATGCTTTATACCGCTTTTTGTGTTGCGTGTTTACCTAACTCTGAAGCTTTTTCATCTTTTAGATAAAGGTTTTCAAAACAGTAGTTGGTTGCTTCGATGTAACCTTCAACACTACCACAGTCAAAGCGTTTGCCTTTGAATTTGTAAGCCAAGACACAGCCCGCTTTTGCTTGTTTAAGTAGCGCGTCAGTGATTTGAATTTCACCACCTTTACCTGGCTCTGTATTTTCAATCAGTTCGAAAATATCAGGGGTCAGAATGTAGCGACCAATGATCGCAAGGTTGCTTGGTGCCGTGCCTTTCTCAGGTTTTTCTACCATGTCGTCTACGCGGTAGATGTCATCTTTGATCATTTCACCAGAGATAACGCCGTATTTGTGAGTCTCATCTTCTGGGACTTCTTGTACGGCAACGATAGAACAACGGAACTGTTTAAATAGCGCCACCATTTGAGCTAGCACGCCTTCTTCTTCGTTGACACAAAGGTCATCAGCAAGAACGACGGCAAATGGTTCGTCACCCACCAGTTCACGCCCGGTCAGAATCGCGTGGCCTAAGCCTTTCATCTCGCGTTGACGGATGTAAGTGAAGTTTGCAGATTCAATGATTTCACGGATATCTACCAATAGCTCTTCTTTATTGGTACCGCTAATCTGGTGTTCCAGTTCGTAGTTCTTATCGAAGTGGTCCATGATAGAGTGTTTGCCACGACCCGTCACAATACACATGCCGTTCATACCAGCTTGAATTGCTTCTTCAACGCCGTATTCAATAAGCGGTTTATTCACGACTGGCATCATCTCTTTTGGCATAGATTTCGTTGCCGGTAAGAAGCGAGTGCCATAGCCTGCAGCAGGGAACAGACATTTTTTAATCATTGGGGGAATATCCTATCTCGTTATTATCAAGAATCTGCGCATAACTTTAACACGAGATTCGTCAATGAATCATGAATAAAGTAGGAAAAAGTGTGAGACTCAGTGCGGAAAAAAGATGAGCGACTCGTCATTTTAGTCATAAGAGTCGCGGCATCGCATCATGACATTAAGTTTTGATCTGCCCAAGCGATTGCTTGAACCCGATTCTTCACTGATAGCTTTTTGAATATCTGATACAAGTGCGATTTGATGGTGAATTCACTGACAAATAATTCCTCGGCCATTTGGCTGTTTGAGGCGCCAGCTTGCAAGCAACGCAGTACTTGCAGCTCGCGAATGGTTAGGTCTACCGTAGCTGGGGCAGTATGAGTATTAATGACGTTACGGTAATAGTGTAAAAGTTGACTGGTTACATTACGCGGCAGCCAGTTTTGACCGTTAACAATGCCTTTTAATCCTTCTCCAATTTGCTCTAGCGTATCTTCGGAATAGAACAGCCCCTTTAGTTGACCAAATGAAAGAAGCTCATCCGTGGTCAGCCTTTTAGGGACATTGAACACAACGGTTTCAAAGTTCTTCCATACCAGCGGTAAGTTTTTGATCGATTGAACGAGTGATTTATGTTCACTGAAGTCGATCAGTAGGATTTTATTACGATGCTGTGGCTTAGCTTCCATGAGTGCTTCGGTCGAAATCACCGGGATACTCATATCAATGTATTTTTCGAGTGCCGCCACCTTTTTTTGCGCATTATCTTCCATACTGATCAGAAATAGCTTTCTTGCGTAAGCCGACTTTCTCACGTGTTCAAATCTCCCAGCGTTCAATAAAGGCCATAAGTTGGCATTAAAGAGAGGTTATAACCATAGCTTTACTGAATAAATGCGTTCGAATTCAAAGCTTCACGAAACGATGTCTGCAACGCGAATCAAAAATGCTACAGGCGTAAGTTGAAATGCGATTTGGGTTCTAGTAGGTGACTCATTAGATCACAATGGTATTAGACTTTAATCAAAACATTAAAGCGTGCTATTCTAATGCGCTAAAATTTTATATATCCAGAGTGAAACGGAGCACATCATGGCCAGCCGTGGAATTAACAAAGTTATTTTGGTGGGGAATCTAGGTAACGACCCTGAAATTCGTTACATGCCGAATGGCGGTGCAGTAGCAAACATTACTATTGCGACTTCTGATTCATGGCGTGATAAAGCGACTGGCGAACAGCGACGAAAAAACGGAATGGCACCGTGTTGTGTTGTTCGGCAAGCTTGCGGAAGTAGCAGGTGAGTACTTGCGTAAAGGTTCTCAAGTATACATTGAAGGCCAACTGCAAACTCGTAAATGGCAAGACCAAAGCGGTCAAGATCGCTACTCAACTGAAGTCGTTGTTCAAGGCTTCAACGGCGTGATGCAAATGCTTGGCGGTCGTGGTCAAGGTGGCGGCGCACCAATGGGCGGTCAACAGCAGCAGCAAGGTGGATGGGGTCAGCCTCAACAACCAGCTCAGCAGCAGTACAATGCGCCTCAGCAACAGCAACAACAGCAGGCTCCGCAGCAACCACAGCAGCAGTACAATGAGCCACCAATGGATTTTGACGACGATATCCCGTTCTAAATTCTGCTTATGCTTGAATCGAAAAGGCCGCGAATATCGCGGTCTTTTTTATTTGTCACTATCTAATGATCTCAAAGGCTTATCTAAGCAAGGTTAGGCGTAACAATAAAACTTATCAATGAGTGTGATGTTCTTTATGCTCCAGCCTCTCACTATCAGACGAATCCGATTGTTTGATGAACTCTTATCAAGTATAAATATTTCAATAAGGTATATGATGAATAAAAAAGGAATTTGGTATTCATGAGGTATACCCCAACTCTTAAGTTAAGCACACGGCTGGTGGCTTTTGTCACCATGATCGTCATCTGCGCCATGTTTATCTTGTTTGTCGGTGGCACCCTCTCTTTTAAACGTCTTGGGCAGGAATATCTCACCCATTATTTAGAAGGGATCGTAGAGGTGGTCGACAAGGAGATGGAAGATCCTGACGCTGCTTATTCTATGCAGCGCTGGATGCCGAAAATGCTGCAGGCTTCCAATATTGTCGAAATGACATTGTCGACCAACAATGCGGTTGTTTATCGCTTCAAAGATACTTCTCATCAAATGGAAGCGTCAGTCTTGTTTGAGACAGAATACCAACTGACTCACAATCAAGATTACACGATTCATTTTAAAGCGATCCCGCCTTACTTAGGTTACAGCTACTCAATGCAGGCGCTTTGGTCGATCACGCTTGCCGTTATCCTGATCATCTTCTGTTTAATGCGCGGTGTTGCGTGGCTTAAGGAGCAATTAGAAGGCTCTGAAATGCTCGAAGAGCGAGGCAGGATGATCCTTGCTGGTCGGGTAGAGCAGTATGCAAAAGGTGACAAAAAAGAATGGCCTTATACTGCCAGTGAAGCGCTCGATGTATTAATTGAAGAGTTACAAGATGCGCGTCAAGAGCGAAGCCGATTTGATACCTTTATTCGAACTCAAACCTTCCTTGATAAGTTAACAGGTACCGCCAATCGAGTGCTATTTGATAGCAAACTGGAATCGGCGTTACTAGAAAGTGGGGCTCGCGGCGCCGTTTTGCTAGTACGTATTCAAGACTGGAAACTGGTTGAAGAAGAGCAAGATAAGCAAATTACGGATGAGTTTATTGTTGAAGTTGGGAGTTTATTATCCAACTTAGTTCAGCGATACCCTGATGTTGTATTTTCTCGTTATTACGATGCTGATTTTGCGTTATTTCTGCCGCATCAAAGTGCCAAAGATGTGGCTAATTTGGCATCACAATGCATTCGCCAGTTAGAAAAATTAATTCCGCCAGAGCCACTCGACCCAGACAACTGGTGTCATATCGGCATCACTACTTATAAAGAGGGTGAGCGACACAGCCAAATCATCGATGAAGCAGAGACAGCTTTGCGTAGTGCGCAACTACAAAATAACAATAATTGGAGTCGCTTCAAAAAATGGAACCACGATGAAGAAGCTCGCGGAAGTGTGAGGTGGAGAACGTTATTTGACACAGCACTTACACCAGAAAATGTGATACTCTACGCACAATCTGTGCACCCAATAAGTGACGCGACGCATAAAAAATCATTATATGAAGAGTTAACATGCCGGATTCGCGATCCTGAGAATGGTATTGTTAAAGCGTCTCGGTTTATTTCTGCGATCAGACAGGTTGGTTATGAAGCGCAAATGGATAAGTCAGTTATTAATAAATTCTTAAGAGAATTTAAGGATAATTTTGATAACTCAAGATCGTATGCGCTCAATTTGAATGTAACGCCTTTTTCTAACCGAGAGTACTTTAAATGGTTTCGTGATGAACTCTTACAGTTGTCACGTGAACAGAGAAAGTGTCTCAGTTTTGAGTTTGTTGAAGCACAATTTGTAAGACACTTAGACTTTATGCGACCAGTCGCTAAAATGCTGGCCGGTTTAGGGTGCCACTTAATGGTTGGGCAGGCTGGACGAACCATCGTCAGCACTCACTATTTAAAAGAAGTGGATATTCGTTACCTTAAACTTCATCGCAGTTTAGTAGCAAAAATCGACCAGCGACATGAGAACCAGCTATTTGTCCGCAGCATGCTAGGTGCCGCGGCAAACAGTAAAACTAAAATCATAGCAGTGGGAATTGAGAATCAAAACGAGCTCAACACGTTAATTGAGCTCGGGGTTTATGGTGGGCAAGGGCGTTACTTCTCTGCAGAGCAGCAGTTTCTTCCTCGTCCACAAGCATTGCCAAGTTCTCAATCAGAATCCCAAGTGAAATTGGGAAGACGAAATCGCTGGCGTAAAAAATAAAGATAATAATCATGGATTTCAAAGCACTACTCGACAAGCTCAAACGATCATCTGGTGGTGGTCGTTCCTGCTTTTTGGTTATTCAGCCAGACGCCGTTTATTTATCATCTTCAATAAAAAGTGGCCGCCCATACCAATTTGATATTTCTGAATCCAATTGGGAGAAAGCCGTAGAGCAAGCATTGAGCGTTGCTGCGAGTGCGTATGATTCTCTAACGGTTGTCCTTTCTCATAACTATTATCAGATGTATCAAATCGACAAACCTGTCATGCCGCGCCAAGAATGGCCTGCAGCATTACCGTTTTTGTTGAAAGAACTGATCTCTGAGCGTGCCGTTGACATCATTGCAGATGCGGTAGAGCTACCCAATTCAACCAAAGTGCAAGCTTACGTCTTATCACGAAAAATGTTGGATAAGATCGTGTTACTGGCCAGTCGCGCCCAGTTGCCATTAGAAGCTATTCTTCCTGAAGACGACATTTGGGGAGAGACCGCAGGTGAACTAGGTAACTTCCTATTATTACAACGCAGTGTGCGTGGTCACTTCCGTATTAGCGCTTTTGTCGAAAATACTATCGCGTTCCATCGTTCGATTCGCAGTGTGACGCCACCGTTAACGGGGGTTCCGTCTAGCGAGTTACAGATGGATAGCCTCTCGTTAGAACTGCAACGTTCGATTGATTATCTTTCTTCTCAGTTGCGCCATGTGCAGCTGCATCAATTGAAAGTATGTTGTGATGAGGAGGATGAGAGTGAGCTTGTTCAGTCTCTGAACTACCGTTTAAGCACTAAAGTTTCTCCGTTATTACCACCAGAACATGAGTTATCAGGACACGTTTTAGCAGATGCTGCTGCGGCTTCTAATACTCGACGCGTTAACTTATACCCTGATTACTTAAAGCCGAAAAAAGAGCTCCTGACACTAAGAAATATCGCGTTATCTTGGGGTGTCGCGGCTGCGGCCATTCTACTCTCTTACGGCTATGTGACTTGGCAGAGCAGTGGTTTAGAAGATGAAATTGCTATTGTAAAAAGCAAAGGCGATATCATGAAGTCAGAGCTTGAACGCTATCAAGTCAAGCTACGTAAGCATCAGCCCGACAATAATAAGCTGGCAGCTAAAGCCCGCTTAGAGCGTGAAGTCAAGGCGAAGCGAGACTCGCTTAAAGCCGTCGGGAAATACGATGACTCGCAGCGTACGGGTTACTCTGGCGTGATGCAATCATTAGCTAAGCTAGGAAACCAAGAAATTTCTTTGTCCGAAATTCGAATCAATAACCATACCTTAGATCTGAAGGGACTGGCGAAAAAGCCGAGCTCAGTACCAAGTTGGGTTAACCAATTTAAAAATGAAATTAGCTTGGTTGGCCGAACGTTTGACGACGTCAAAATTGGCCGAAATGATAAGGATATTGTGACGTTTGAGCTAAAAACGCGCGAGGATAAAGAGAAATGAACGAATTCTGGCTCTCATTAGAAGAGCGCTTTGGCGAAATGAGCGCGCGTGAAAAATTGCTTATCGCGCTGTGTGGTTTAGTTGTCGTGATCATGTTGCTTTTTACGCTGGTACTGGAACCAAAGCTTAACGAGATCATCAGTAATGAGAGGCAACTAAGCAATTTAAAGCAAGCCAATCAAAAGATTGAAATCGACACGCTACGTATTCAAGCGCAGCTGAAGAAAGATCCAAACGCTGAGATTGATCGCTCGATATCTAACCTGCTAACAGAAAGTCAGCACCTTTCGATGCAGCTAGCGGAGATCATCGAACACCTTATTACACCTTCGCAAATGGCTGAGCTGCTGGAAAATGTATTAGAGCAGCAAAGTGGCATTCACCTTTTGTCTTTGCAAACTTTGCCATCTGAGCCAATTACGGAAGATAAAGAAGCATCGCAATACTCTGGTTACTACGTACACCCTGTACGTATGGAGCTGACTGGCGACTACTTTTCTATTGCCAATTACCTAAATAAGTTGGAGAGCCTTCCTGCCAGTTATTATTGGCGCAGCTTTAGTTACAAAGTCGAAGAGTACCCGAAAGCGAAGCTTGTGTTGGAAGTCTACACACTAGGATCTCGAGAGGAGTTTATTGGTGGTTAAAAAACTCATCATCTCATTACTTGTCATGGCTGCGGCAGGAACCGCTTGGGCGAACCAAGATCCAACGGCACCACTTGGCTGGGAAAAGCCTGCGGTTGAAACGTCAGCGAAACCAAAAGCAAAACAGTACCGACTGCCTACGCTCAACAGTATTGTGTGTAAGCCAAGTACTGCTTGTGTCGCGATTATGGATAACAAGCTTGTTGAAAAAGGCGAGCTATTTAAGGGTTATCGCGTCGCGAGCATTAATAGTGAATTTGTAACTTTAAAGCGTGGTAACCGTCAGTGGGACCTAGAGCTTTTTGGTTTAAACGTAAAAAAATAATAACCAGAGCCTGATCAGATATGCGCAAATTAGTTGTAGGAATAACGATTGCTTCTTTAATGGGATGTTCAATGGGTCACCGTGACCCAGTGGAAGTCAAAGAAGCGCTCAATGAATCTATCAATCAAGCGAACAGCCGCACGTTAGAAGAAATTCCTTCTTCTGTCGAAGCGGACCTGATGCCTAACTTAGACTCGAATGTTGCTTCAGAGCAAGGCACCTCGAAGCGTTTCCGTATTCAAGCGAATGCGGTCGATGCACGAAGCTTTTTTGCCTCTCTAGTCAAAGGCACTGAGTACAGCGTGGCGATTCATCCAGCGGTACAAGGTAATATCACCGTCAACTTGTCAGATGTTACGTTGGATGAAGTCCTGAGCGTTGTACAGAACATGTATGGCTATGATGTGGTGAAGTCTGGCAAAGTTATTCAAATCTACCCTGCTGGTATGCGTACGGTAACCATTCCTGTTGATTACCTCCAGTTCAAACGCTCTGGTCGATCATTGACGAGCATTGTCACGGGCTCAGTGACCTCGGCTGGTACGTCTAATTCTGGCGGTAGCTCAGACAGTTCTGACTCATCAGACTCTGACAATGGAAGTAACAGCGGCGATAGCTCGACGACTTCTACGGGCGGTACGCGCATCGAAACCATCACTGAAAGTGACTTCTGGCCGATGCTGCAGCAAGCCGTTGCGAATCTAATTGGTTCAGGCAAAGGACAAAGTGTTGTCGTAACACCACAAGCAGGAGTGATTACGGTTCGAGCGTTTCCAGATGATATTCGAGAAGTCCGTGAGTTCTTAGGTGTATCGCAGGAGCGCATGCAGCGTCAGGTCATTCTTGAAGCTAAAATTCTAGAAGTGACGTTGAATGATGGCTACCAACAAGGCATCAACTGGTCGAACTTATCGGCGTCAATTGGTAACTCGGGTAGTGTCGTAGTGAACCGCCCTGCGTCGGCATTACCACCGTTGGATGCGATTGGCACGCTATTGGGCGGCCAAACCAACGTGACTATCTCTGATGGCAACTTCAATGCTGTGTTGAGTTTTATGTCTACACAAGGTGACTTGAACGTTCTTTCGAGCCCTCGTATTACCGCTGCCAACAACCAAAAGTCGGTCATCAAAGTGGGTACCGATGAGTACTTTGTTACCGAGCTATCGAGCAATGCAGGCAACGGTGAAAACTCAAATGCCGTTCCAGAAGTGGAATTGACACCATTCTTCTCAGGTATCTCTCTCGATGTGACTCCGCAAATTGATAACAAAGGCAATGTGTTCCTGCATGTTCACCCTGCGGTTATTGAAGTCTCGGAAGAAGTGAAGAAATTGAACTTGGGCGGTGAGTTCCAAAACATCCAATTGCCATTGGCAAAAAGCTCTATTCGTGAATCAGACTCGGTTATTCGTGCTAAAGATGGCGATGTTGTGGTTATCGGCGGTTTGATGAAACAGCAAAATCGTGAGCTTGTTTCTAAAGTCCCATTCTTGGGCGATGTGCCCGCATTGGGGCATTTGTTCCGCAACGTAAATAACGTGACTGAGAAAACAGAATTGGTCATCTTGCTAAAACCGACCGTAGTTGGTGTGAACTCTTGGCAGAAAGAGCTAGAGCGCTCTCGTGATCTGCTACAAGAATGGTTCCCAGATGCGCAATAAGCGCGGGGAAACGTTCCGTTTTTCAATGAGTTTGTGATTCGAGTATGTACTTGTCACATTTTGGATTTCGAGTTCAGCCTTTTTCGTTAACCCCAAACACAGAAATGTTCTTGGGGTTAGTCCCTCACTATGAGGCGATCCAAACCATTTTAGCCGCTGTGCAAATGGGAGAAGGGGTGATTAAGGTGACGGGAGAAGTCGGCACCGGAAAAACCATGGTGTGTCGTAAGTTAATTGAGCAGATTGAATCTGAAGTCGAGCTGATTTACTTACCCAATCCAGTTTTGAATGGAGAGCAGTTGCAGTTTGCTGTCGCCAGAGAGTTAGGCATCGAGAACGATGACCCGCTACGTATTGTTTCTCTCATTCAAGAACACCTGATTCAAGTGCATTCTGCGGGAAAGAAAACCGTCTTGATCGTCGATGAAGCGCAAGCTCTTTCTCCACAAGCTTTAGAAACATTGCGTCTATTCGGTAACCTAGAAACGGAACAAGATAAACTCATTCAACTGGTGTTATTCGGACAACCTGAGTTGGATGAGCGGTTAGCCAGCCACGAGCTAAGGCAGTTTCGTCAACGTATTACGTTTAGTTGTCAGCTGCGTCCTCTTTCTATCGATGAAGGCGTGGCTTACATCAATAATCGTTTAGACAAGGCAGGCAATGGAGCGCACATTTTTTCTATTGAGCAGAAAAAAGCGATTTGGCGTTCATCCATGGGGATTCCACGTTTGATCAACCAAATTAGCCACAAGTCGTTGCTTGCGGCATTTAATGATCGTTGCACACTATTAAAAAATCATCACGTTTACGCAGCTATGCACGATACGTTTGATGCCCGTAAACCTAAGTTTAAAACACCCGTATTTTGGGGATGGAGTCAACCTTGAGTGCCATCAATAAAGCATTATCAGAACTCGCTGAAAAAACATCACCGTCAGAGCTTACTCGTGCGGACATTCCCAACGTTTCACGCAGTAAACCTTGGCTTTGGCTCGTTGCTGGTTTCTCGTTAAGCCTTGCGGTGGGCGGCTGGGCGGTCTCTCGCGGTCCTATCCCTTCAGGCGAGCTTTCATCTGCTCAAACAGAAACCATGCCATTGTCGTCAGTGAATGCTTCGTCAATCACATCATCAGAGAGTACTCATTCGCCAACGAGTAAAATGACGCCCGAGACAGCCCATGTGGTTTACACGAAGCCAGTGACACAACCGGCTGCGCAACAGCTTCATATGCCTGAGACTGATAGGTTCACGCCAAGAGCGGAGGTAAATGCGGTCTCTGAAGATGCAGTACTACTCGCGCAAGTGGCAACGATGCCAAGCGATGAGCAATCTAATCACGTAACCCGCACGACAGCAGAAAACAGTTCAATGCGTATTGAGCAGGTTGAGCTGACGCACCGCCAGTTATCTCTTAAAGCGGTTAGCCGAGCGGAAAAAGCACTGGATGCTAACGATATGCAAACGGCGTTGTCGGCTTATGCTGAGGCGTTACGTTATGAGCCAATGAATGCAGACACGCGTCAAAAATTATCGGCGTTGTACTTTGGTAAAGGCGACACGCGTAAAGCGTATGAGATTATCCAAGAAGGCATCAACCTTGACACGAACAACCAAGTACTTCGCTTGGCCTTGTCTAAGTTGTTAGTGAAAGCCAATCAACCTGAAGCGGCGCTGAGTCCGCTTGTGCATTTGCCTCCAATGCCAAGTCGAGATTACTTGGCGATGCGTGCGGCACTGGCACAAAAGCACAAGCAGAATGATATTGCGCTTGAGAGTTATCAACTCCTTACTCAGCGTGAGCCGGAAAATGCGCGCTGGTGGCTAGGTTTAGCGATTCAACAAGAGCGTGCGCTGACGTTTACCGCCGCGATCAACTCTTACAACCAAGCTCTGGGTAAAGTTGGCATTTCGAATCAATCACAAGCGTTTATTCGTGACCGTTTGAGCATCTTGAAACAGCTGGAGAATGCACAATGAAAATTCAGTTGAGAAAACGCTTAGGCGATCTTCTGGTTGAAGAAGGCATCGTCTCTGAAGAACAAATCCAGCAAGCACTAAACGCACAGCGTAGCACCGGGCAGAAGCTAGGCGATGCGTTAATTGATCTCGGCTTTATTACTGAGAAGCAAATGTTGGACTTCTTGTCCCAACAACTTGGTTTGCCATTGATCGATCTTGGTCGCGCCCCTGTGGATGCGGAAGCGGTACAGATTCTACCTGAGGTACACGCACGTCGCTTACGTGCGATGGTGGTTGCTCGAAATGGGGACACGTTGCGCGTTGCCATGAGTGACCCTGCGGACTTGTTCATCCAAGAATCACTGGTGAATTTGCTAGGTGAATACAACCTTGAGTTCATCGTGGCTTCAGAGCGCCAACTCATTTCAAGCTTTGACCGTTATTATCGCCGCACCAAAGAAATCGCATCTTTCGCGGAACAGTTGCATGAAGAGCATAAAGATGAGCAAAGCTTCGATTATGGTATTGATGGAACCGACAGCGAGGAAGTTACCGTTGTAAAGCTGGTTAATTCCATGTTTGAAGATGCGGTACAAGTCGGGGCATCGGATATTCATATTGAGCCAGACGATCAGATATTGCGCTTACGTCAGCGTATTGATGGTGTACTGCATGAAACCATCCTGAATGAAGTGAATATCGCATCGGCTTTGGTTCTTCGATTGAAGTTGATGGCGCACCTGGACATCTCTGAGAAGCGTTTGCCACAAGATGGCCGATTCAATATCAAAGTGCGTGGTCAATCAATCGATATTCGTATGTCGACGCTACCAACGCAATACGGGGAGTCCGTAGTAATGCGTCTGCTTAACCAGTCTGCTGGTTTGCGTCCATTAGAAGAGTCAGGATTGCCGCCAGATTTGCTTGCTCGTTTACGTCGACAGCTGGCTCGTCCGCACGGCATGATCTTGGTGACGGGGCCGACAGGTTCAGGTAAAACCACCACGCTTTACGGCGCATTAAGTGAGCTCAACGAGCCAGGGAAAAAGATCATTACAGCAGAGGACCCGGTCGAATACCGTCTGCCTCGCATCACTCAGGTACAGGTAAACAGTAAGATCGATCTGACTTTCTCGCGTGTGCTTCGAACCTTTTTACGTCAAGACCCGGACATTATTCTCGTCGGTGAGATGCGTGACCAAGAGACAGTAGAAATTGGTCTACGAGCTGCATTAACGGGTCACTTAGTATTGAGCACTCTTCACACTAACGACGCGGTTGACAGTGCCTTACGCATGATCGATATGGGCGCGCCGGGTTACTTGGTTGCTAGTGCGGTCAGAGCTGTGGTGGCGCAGCGTCTTGTTCGCCGTGTTTGTCCAGATTGCAAAACAGAAGACCATCTAGACGAGTCACGCCAACAGTGGTTAGCTGGGCGTTTTCCAAACCAAGTGGGCACCACTTTTTATAAAGGTGCAGGCTGTCAAAACTGTAACTTGACTGGCTATCGAGGCCGAATCGGTGTGTTTGAAATGCTCGAACTGGAGCAAGAAATGATGGATAAACTGCGCGCCAACGATGCGGTCGGTTTTGCCCAAGCCGCGCGTCGCTCAGAAAACTATAAGCCACTGCTTGCTTCTGCAATGGAACTGGCGCTACAAGGCACCGTCAGTTTGGATGAAGTGATGACCCTAGGTGAGGGTGACGCTTCTGGTAAGACTGATCCCATTTTCATATAGGTAAGTGAATGCCAACTTTTCGTTATCAAGGTCGTACTTTAGACGGCTCATCCACTAACGGCAAAATCGAGGCAGTGAACTCAGAAGCTGCAGCGGAAGCGTTGATGAATAAAGGGATCATCCCGCTCAATGTGCGGTTAGAGAAAGAGTCGGCAAAAAGCCAAATGAGCTTGTCTAAGCTATTTGTGCCAGCCATTCCATTGGAAGTGATCATTCTTTTCTCTCGCCAGTTGTTTAGCTTAACTAAAGCGGGAGTACCGTTGCTGCGTTCTATGCGTGGCCTGCTGCAAAACTGTGAAAACAAACAGCTCAAAGAGGCACTGGAAGATGTCGTTTCTGAACTGAGTAATGGCCGAGGTTTGTCTTCTGCGATGCAGCAACACAGCAAAGTATTCAGCCCACTGTTCGTTTCTATGATCAACGTAGGTGAGAATACGGGTCGACTCGATCAAGCGCTATTGCAACTGGCGAATTACTACGAGCAGGAACTCGAGACTCGTAAACGCATCAAAGCGGCGATGCGTTATCCGACGTTTGTGATTATCTTTATTACCATCGCCATGTTTATATTGAACATCTTGGTGATCCCTGAGTTTGCTTCCATGTTCACGCGCTTTGGTGTAGAGCTGCCATTGCCGACGCGTATTTTGATCGCTACTTCTAATTTCTTTGTTAATTATTGGGTATTGCTGATTGTGGCAATGATTGGTGCGTTTGCGGTTTTCAGAGCTTGGGTGGCGACAGCAGATGGGCGGGAGAAGTTTGATAAATTTCGCCTCCGGCTTCCAATTGTGGGCGATATCGTTAATCGCGCGCAGCTTTCCCGTTTTGCTAGAACCTTCTCGTTGATGCTGAAATCAGGCGTTCCACTTAACCAGTCTTTAGCTTTAGCCGGGGAAGCCCTGGGGAACCGCTTTTTAGAAAATCGAATTCTTGAGATGAAATCCGCGATTGAAGCGGGTAGCACCATCTCAGTGACTGCTATCAACAGTAAAATCTTTACCCCTTTGGTGATTCAGATGATTGCAGTAGGGGAAGAAACCGGTCGTATTGATGAGCTGCTGCTGGAAGTGTCGGATTTTTACGATAGAGAAGTTGATTACGATCTAAAAACACTAACCGCAAGAATAGAACCGCTACTTTTGGTGATTGTCGCCGGCATGGTCATGGTGCTAGCACTGGGTATCTTCCTGCCAATGTGGGGAATGCTAGACATCATCAAAGGCGGCTAATAGGTGGTTGAAAATCAAAGTCGAGCGACGCTAATCGTTTTTGGGGTAATTGCTACCATCATTGCTGTTGGCTTGGCGGTCAAATTACGTCCTGTTACCGAGCAGGCGCAAGTGACCGGAGCGAAGTTGGCGAGAGTTTGGATGCAAGATAGTGTTCAGCGTTATCGTCAAGCTTGGCTCGTAAAAGGCGAGCCAGAACATATGCTGATGGATGGTTTTAATCTCACGATGACTGAGGGCGGGCTAGTATCTCCCTTTACTCAACAAGGTGTTTTAGATTGTGGTTATTGGCTAGCAGTGCATTATCCACAACGTAAAATAATGACCAATAAGTTAATAGATATCAGTGGAGCCATCAAAACTGATCATTATGTCTGCCACTATACTTATGAAAATGGTCAGTCGATTGTAGTTATTTCAACAGCTAATCAACTGAAAATAGACGTCGAAATGTCGGCGGAGTGAATTTTTTGACACCTAATCACTATAATTGGTAATCAAAGTCGGTATAATGCAATCATTACCATAAGTAAGACGCTGTAATAGAGGGTAAACAATAATGTGTTTTTCTCATTGCAGCATGAACTGAATAATGGCGAATCGTCATTCTGCTCAAGCGGTAGATACAGTATCCACTTCACGGTCAGTTTTAGTGAACGTTGCTGCCCCAAACCGTTTTGACAATATCCAAAATGGTCGCGTGACCTAAACGAAACTTTGCAGTTGTACTGCATGCTTACATAGAGAGAGTAAACAATGAAAAGACAAGGTGGTTTCACCCTTATCGAATTGGTAGTGGTAATTGTAATCCTAGGTATTCTAGCGGTCACTGCAGCACCACGTTTCCTTAACCTGCAAGATGATGCGCGCAAAGCTGTAAATCAGGGACTGAAAGGTGCAATTGATGGAGCTGCTGGTATTGTTTATGGTAAAGCAGCGATTGAAGGAAAAGAAACAAAGACAGCTAATGATACTAAGGTAGAAGATGTTACTGTGTATTTAGGCTACCCAACAGCAGATGCTGATGGTATAGGGAAAGCAGTTCAAGGTTTAAATGATAGCAAAGACTGGGTTTTGATAGCGACATCTCCACGTAAAGATGCGACTGGCGATAAGCCAGCAAATGGTACTGCAGGTACTGTTACTTACGCTTCCGAGAGCGGTGTAAGTCAGTGTGTGAAGTATAGCGAATCATATTACGATAAAGATGGCGTTCAGGTGCCAGCTAAAGCTTCAGTAATTGATGGTGAGGCTAATTGTACTAAAGAATAGAGTTTAGGGGCGAAAGCCCCTTTTAATTTTGGAGCTAAATAGTGAAGGATAATAGAGGGTTAACAACTCGAGAGTTTGTTGTTTTGCTCGTTTTTTTCTCAGTACTTGGTTATGTGGTATTACCAAGATTTATCAGCTTTGAACCAGAAACTTATGAAACCAAGTGGGAGCAAACCAAGCAAACCGCGGAACATGTTTCTGAAACGCTGAGCAATAAAGAAACGTATGATCGAATTGAAGAAGAAATTGGTCGTTCAAAGGGGAAAAACAACTAGACATTGGTTATTTGTTCATCTGTTCACACTTCGAATCGAAAAATTATAAACCTATCATTAATCTCATAATTTCATCGTATACTTATCTCGCTTGTTCTAAGCCTAAGGTTGGGTTATGAAAATTCGCAGCTCTGCATTAGGGTTCACGTTAATGGAGTTAATCCTAGTGATCGTCCTCCTTTCTATCCTTTCACTTTTTGCAGCCAGCCGTTTTATGGGCTCTGGCAGTTTTTCTGCATATGCATTACAAGAACGTGTGATTTCTGTGATTCGCCAAGTGCAGGTGAATCGTATGCAGTCGAATGTTGAGAAACCTGATGATAACTTTCGTTTGCAAGTTTCTAGCTCATGTGTTGGTTCAGTTGCTGCCTGCGCACTAATAGGTAGTGCACAAGATGCCCGTAGTGACGTGGTTATCGATAAGTCCGCAAAGTTTTCCGTTATCAGCGGTGCCGCAAATACAATTAATTTTAACCTTCTCGGCAATCCTGTAAGTGGTGCTGTAAACATCTTAATTGAAGATAAACATGGTCGAAGCCGCTGCCAAGTTGAAATTAATACTCAAGGTTATGTTTCAAAAGGTACATGCTCATGAAGAAATCTAGTGGCATGACTTTGATAGAAATGATTATCGCGATTGTTTTAATGGGCATTGCGATGGTGGCGTTTACTTCTTTTCTTGTCCCTCAGGTTAGAGATTCTGCCAATCCTCATTATCAAACCCGCGCCTCTGCTTTAGCACAAAGCTTTATGTCACAAATTCTTGCGCGTGGTTTTGATGACAACAGTAACTTTGATGGAGGGCTGGTTCGTTGTGGTGAGAACTCCGTCAACTGCACTCCGTCTAAAGATCTTGGCGCTGAAACAGGGGAGTCACTTCCTACAGATTTTAATGATGTTGATGATTTTATCGGTTGCTGGAGCACGCCTAATACGCTCTCTCAATGTAAGAGCGTGTCTCGAGGAAATATTACCGATGTGTTGGCGAACGTTGGAGAAGATAGTACAGAACAATATAAAAATTTTAGGGTAGAAGTCCAAGTTGCCTATGATGATTTAGGTGGTTCGGAGACAAGTGCTTTACCTAAGTATAAAAAAGTGACATTAACTATCTTTGCGGGCACGACTCAACCCCTGACTTTAACGGCTTTAAAAGGGAACTACTGATGAAAGAACGTGGTTTCACTTTAATTGAGATGGTCGTTACGATAGTTATAGGTAGTATCATCATGTTGGGTATTGCCGGCTATATTAAACTAGGGATAAAAGGGTACGCAGATAGCATTGACCGCCAGCGAGTGCAGACAGAAGCACAGTTTGTGATCGAGAAAATGTCCCGTGAAATTCGCCATGCCGTGCCAAATAGTTTTCATGAGCCAACTGGGACAAGCAATTGTTTGGAGTTTGTACCCATTGAATATTCGGGCTTTTATGCTTTTAGTGGTAGTACTCTGGAGTTTCTTATTGGCAACGATACTAAGCTAAAACGTATTCCTAATGAGCGATGGTTGGTGATAAATCCTAGTCGGTATGAAGATCTTTTCCCTAAAAATCCAGATAACCCAGAATCATCTCAACGAATTGAGTTAAAAGAGATATCAAGAGATAAAGTTGATGAGCCTTTTATTGTTTCTGTAGGTGAAAGCAGCATCAGCTCTAGCTCTATTTCTAGCCGTCATTACATTTACCAAGATAAATCTCAAGTCCGTTATTGCTTCGATAGCGGTCAAGTACTTCGTAATAATGTCATTATCACGGATAGTATTGATACATCAGCGAGTTACATGCGTTATGTTGAGCCAACTCTACAACGAGGTGGGCTAGTACATATTAACTTAGAGTTTTTACAGGATGGGGAGCGTAGTGTGTATCAGCAAGACGTGCAGGTGCTCAATGTTCCGTAAACGAAATCAGCAAGGTAATGTACTTATCGTGGTGCTTTTTGTCATTATTGTGATGGGTTATTTAGCCGCCTCTCTTATGAGAATAAGTTGGTCAAATCAAAGTGGACTAACTCGGGAATTCTTAGGCACAAAAGCTTGGTTTGTTGCTCAATCTGCCAACGAATGGGCGCTGACACAGTTGTACCCGCTTAACGATGATGACCCTGATATCGCAGATATTTGTTTGAATGAGGTCAGTGGTGCAACCCCTAATGTTACAAAGAATACGGCATGTAGGATTAATAAGATGAGTTGTTTAAAGTTGGGGGTTCTGAATGAGGGAACCTCAGAGGCACAGTCTTTATTTAGAGTGCAAGTAACAGCCATTTGTGGTTCAGGACTGTCTCAAGTACAGCGTCAGCAAGAAGTTTGGGTTAGGGATTAGGATAATGAAAAGAATAATAATTACTGCTTTATTCGTCAGTTTGTTTTCTTCTGAAAGTTTTTCTGCTGTTCCAAATGATATGACTCCATATTGGTCGATTAGTCAGGGGAAAATGAAAGCCAGAGGGAGCTTCTGTGGTGGGTATTATTATGATTTTGGCAACTATATTTGTCCCAATGGTCTTACAATGAATGTAGGCCAGTCAGTCAACGCTTACCGTGATATCAACATTCATGTTTATGGTGGTGTTGAACTTAAAGGAAAAAATACTTTAGGAAGCAGTGAACATTCGATCAATATCCTATCCAAGAACAGCGATTTCAAAGGTAAAAATGACATTGAAATTTTTGGGCGTGTGGAGTCTTTCGGTGCAGTTGAACTCAAGAACGATATTAAGGTTCACGGTTTAATCTACGTATCCCACGGAAAGGTGCTTCTTGAAGATGCAGAAGTACAAGGCAATGTTACCAGTTACTCTGATGGTATTGAGATAAAAGGTAACAGGAATGTCATTAATGGCAGTGTTGAGGGGGCTAAAGACGTAACTCTCTCGAAAGTAACAGTGAATGGCAATGTTACGAGTACGGGTGGACAAATTAAAACGGAGAGCAATGGTAACAGGATTCATGGCGATGTTATAGCGCATGGTGATATAACGTTGAAGAAGACGGTTGTCGAGGGGAAAGTTACAAGTCAAGGCGGTGAAGTAAAGACAGAATCAAATGAAAATGAAATTCAAGGTGATGTTTGGGCACGAAGCAAAGTTACTTTAAAACAAACGAAAGTTACTGGGGATGTAACTAGTGAAGGTCACGAGGTGATCCTAGAGAGCCATAACCAAGTACACGGAAATATTCTCGCTCTACATAAAGTCGATATTAAAAACTCATTGGTTTGTGGCCGGGTAGAATCAACAGGTAGCGAAGTATCGTTGACTAACTCTAAACTCGATCAAAATCGAGGTGTTTATACTCTTAGTGAAGCGATTCAGTCCCACGGGAAAGCCACAGTAAAAAGCTCGACCGTCTGTGGTTCTGTTAACTCAAAATCACATTCTTACGAGTACAATGATAGTGACATTTATTGTGGTGTAGATGATCCCAACTGTCAGCCCCCCCAGACCGGAGAGTGCCCAATAGAGGCTGTAGCCTCACTTTGTCCTGAATTAGTTCCTGTTATTCCTCCAACACAGCAATGTTCACTATTACCAGAAGAAAACTTCAATTCAGGTTCATTGTCAAACTGGTCGGTGATGGGCTTTGGTACCAGTGACGAGCCCCATATCTCTGATGGACGTTTCATCTTAAACTCAAATAAACCAGAGCAGGCAACAGCCTCTGCATATAACTATATTTTTCCGTCAGATCAGAACTATTTAGAGATTGAGTTTGATCACAATGCATATGGTGGGAATGGTGCTGACGGTGTTGCGCTGGTGATTTCTGATGCGAGTGTCCCTCCTCAAACCGGGGCATTTGGTGGTCCGCTTGGTTACGGGATGAAGCTTCTAAAGAATCACTACCCTGAAGTCTCCAAAGATGTAGAAGGCTTTGCTGGTGGTTGGCTAGGTATTGGTATTGATGAGTTTGGTAACTACATTCGTGAAGGGAGCGAGAAAATCGTTTCAAATAGTGTTGCTGATAATGTTGGGGTGCGTGGACAGGGCGTCCAAGATGCGAATGGTAAGTGGTTGAAAGGTTATCCGTATATCACTGGCAAAAAATACAGCAGCTCGTTGGATAATCGAAAAGGTAAAGAGAAACTGCATCGTTATAAAGTAGTTTTAAATTCGCGTAACACCGATACGATAACGCTGGCTGTATTTCGAAAAGTCGGAAAAAATGGCGGATGGGATCCTGTTATCGAAGAGTTTAACGTTTTGGAAAAAGGTGGTTTTAACTATATTCCAGATAACTTCCGTCTGTCGGTAACGGCATCCACAGGTATGCTTACCAATACGCATGATATTGATAACTTCCGAGTCTGTGCGGACAAGTACTCGCGATTAACAGATGGTATTCATCATTTCGAGTTTGACTACTCAGGCTCAGGCAGTACGTGTCAGGCTTCTGATGTGACACTTAGAGCTTGTATGAATGAAAGTTGTTCTGAGCAATATCCTAGAGATGCATACGATGATGGCAGCTTAACGCCTCTCTCTGTCACTTTACTTCCATCTACTGGCAATAATGTTGCCAACTGGGTTGGTGGTACAAATGTACAGTTTGAGAATGAAACTCAGCTTGAGCTGCAAGGTTCAAGAGCTGGCGATATTACTTTGGGTATCGATCAAAGTTCCGTACCACAGTTTGGCTTTGAAGGGGCACGATGTCGAATTAATGGCGGGCCACTATCTGCTAACAACTGTAATGTAACCTTCGCTTCAAATGTGCTTGCGGTGAATGTTAATGATGTAGTTGCTAGTCGCGAAACTACGGGGGAGGACTACCTATCGTTTTGTTCAACTCGAACTGAAGACGGCGGTGAATCTCGCGGTGTTAATATGTCGATTGATTATGAAGTGGCACCGATCGATAGCTCTCAACCTGTCGTGATTTCTTACAAGAAAAAAGTGAAAGATCAGGCTGTGGAATGGAGTTCAAATGTCGAGCTAACCAGAGCTAATAAATACCTGCCTAATGTTTATTTTGATGATGAAGGCAAGGCATTCTTTAAGTTGAGATACTCTGAAGCTGGAAAGGTCAAACTTAAAGCCAGTGTTGAAGGTGTTGATGACTCGGATGGATTCGGCAGCTTCGTTAGTTTTCCTTCAAAACTGAAAGTTACTGCAAAGAGTGGTGATAAGAGCGGAGAGTGCACCAACAGTAAAAATGGCTGTTCTTCGGGGTTTGTTGCTGCTGGTGAAGTTTTTGAGTTAACCATCTCGGCATTGCAAGATGATGATACGGTTGCTGAGAACTATCAAGAGAAGACTATTACGGTTAGTAATAAAGTGAAGTACCCGTCTAATGGTTCATTAGCCAAACTTCTAAATGAGAAGCTACCAGAATCAAGTAAATGGTCTCGTGGCAGTGTGACGTTTGATCAATCGGTTTCAGAAGTCGGTGTTTTCGAGCTTATTGCTGAGGCACCAGTTGCTAAAGATGAAAATGGCGATGATATTGGCACATCTCTATATCTTGGTAGTAATGCATTTAAAATAGCCGATGGTAAGTCAACCATTGGGCGCTTCTATCCGGATTACTTTAAAGTCACCGGGACAGAGTGGACCTACCCTGATAATCAGAATCAATCTGTATATATGGGACAGAATTTTGAATCGGTTAAGTTTGAAGTCACAGCATATAATGCTAACGGTTACACAACTCAAAATTATGGTGGTTTTGCCAATTCTTTAAAAGCAGATTTGTATTTGGCTGGTGGTTACTCAGATAGACTTAGCATTTTGGATTCCGATTTGACTAGTGATAACTGGTCGGGAGCTGTGTGGAGCAAAACTTGGGATAACTCAGTTTATTGGCGTAAAGATTTATCTTTGCCGAGTCCCGATGGTCCATTTAATTCAAAACTACCGGCAGACAAGGATAGTTCCATCGAAACGTCTATTTCGCTTTCACTTAATAATAATGGAACTAAAGTATCTGGCTATGTTGATCCTACGATGTTCTTAAAAGAAGGGCAAAATAGCACTGAAGATAGAATGGTTTCGCAACAGCTACTATCGCAACCTGATGTCAGGTTTGGTCGCATAGCTCTGGATGATGTGGGAGTGAATCAGGGTAAATCTGTTAATATCCCCCTTAGAGTGGAGTATTGGAGAGATACCCGATTCGTTTTAAACAGTAAGGATAACGGGACAACAGTGTCCCCAACTCTAAAAAGCCAGGAGCCAGTTTGGCCTGATGATGGCTCCGACTGCGACATTTTACTTGAAGGCGTCAGAACGACGGTTAACGATGGTGCCATGCGTGAACTTATTGCTAAGCAAGAGCGCGCAGACTGTGGACGTCAACAAGCTGAAGTTTGGCTTAATCTCGACCCTAGTGGTAACAACCTCCCTTGGCTCAAATACGACTGGGACAATGATGGCTCCGAAGAAAACCCATCCTCCGTCGTCACCTTTGGTATTCATCGAGGTAACGATCGCGTGATTTACCGTGGTGAGCCAGGGTTAACCGGACAGTAACAACTTAGGTTTTTGCCCTTAAGTTAGGAAACTGCAAGAAATTGAGGCTTTCTGCTCATGTTTGTGTACCAATACCTTGCTGTGACAGCGAGGCATTGGTACATTTAGAGCAATTTTTGTCTTCTATATTTTTGCAGGATGAGCGAAGAGTATGTTTAAGAAACTTCGTGGCATGTTTTCTAACGATCTATCTATCGATTTAGGTACAGCCAACACTCTAATTTACGTAAAAGGGCAAGGAATTGTCCTTGATGAACCTTCTGTAGTTGCTATTCGTCAAGATCGTGTAGGTTCTGCAAAAAGCGTTGCTGCAGTCGGTCACGCAGCAAAACAGATGCTTGGTCGTACACCTGGCAACATTTCCGCTATCCGCCCAATGAAAGACGGCGTAATCGCTGATTTCTACGTAACCGAAAAAATGCTTCAGCACTTTATCAAACAAGTGCATGACAACAGCATCCTAAAGCCAAGCCCACGTGTTCTTGTTTGTGTTCCTTGCGGTTCTACCCAAGTTGAGCGCCGCGCAATTCGTGAATCAGCACTCGGTGCTGGTGCGCGTGAAGTTTACCTAATCGACGAGCCAATGGCGGCAGCAATTGGTGCTGGTCTGCGCGTGTCTGAGCCGACAGGTTCAATGGTGGTCGATATCGGTGGTGGTACAACTGAAGTTGCCGTTATCTCTCTAAACGGTGTGGTTTACTCATCGTCTGTACGTATCGGTGGTGACCGCTTTGATGAAGCCGTGATCAACTACGTACGTCGTAACTACGGCAGCTTGATTGGTGAAGCAACGGCTGAAAAGATCAAACACGAAATCGGTTCTGCTTACCCTGGTGATGAAGTTCAAGAGATTGAAGTTCGCGGTCGTAACCTTGCAGAGGGTGTACCACGCAGCTTTAGCTTGAACTCAAACGAGATCTTAGAAGCGCTTCAAGAGCCGTTATCTGGCATCGTATCAGCAGTCATGGTTGCACTTGAGCAGTGTCCACCGGAGCTTGCTTCAGACATTTCTGAAAATGGTATGGTTCTAACCGGTGGCGGTGCGCTACTGAAAGATCTTGATCGTCTATTAATGGAAGAAACCGGTATCCCTGTGGTTATCGCGGAAGATCCACTAACGTGTGTTGCGCGTGGTGGCGGTAAAGCACTAGAAATGATCGACATGCACGGTGGCGATCTGTTCTCTGAAGAATAAAGGTTTAGGTGAAGCTCATGTCGGGCTTCACCTTCATTTCTGCTCTCTCTGTAATTCAAACATGCTCCATACCTAAAAGTATTTACTTAAGTATTTTTAGGTTGCCAAGTAAGGCTCAATAATCATGGAAGCAATCAGGTCAAAAACAAGATGAAACCGATTTTTGGCAGAGGTCCGTCTCTGCAATTACGTCTGTTTTTTGCTGTCATCGTGTCGGCGAGCTTAATGCTGGCTGATAGTCGTCTAGATACGTTTTCCAACGTCCGATACTTATTGAACAGTATGGTTGCGCCCATTCAATACGCAGCCAATTTGCCTCGCAGCATGTTCGATGGCGTATTTGAACGTTTTAATACTCGTCAGGCATTAGTTGAAGGCAATCGCAACTTAAAGCGAGAAGTGCTACGCCTGAAAAGCGAGCTGATCTTGCTCGATCAATATAAAGAAGAAAACCAACGTCTACGCAAATTGTTAGGCTCTTCATTTGTCCGGGATGAAAAGAAAGTCGTAACTGAAGTGATGGCGGTTGATACTTCACCTTATCGTCATCAAGTGGTGATTGATAAAGGACAAATAGACGGTGTGTACGTCGGACAGCCAGTGATCAACGAAAAAGGCATTGTTGGTCAAGTCACGTTTGTCGCAGCGCACAACGCACGTGTTCTGTTGCTAACGGATGCGAAAAATGCGATTCCTGTCCAGGTGATCCGTAACGATATTCGAGTGATCGCGTCGGGCAATGGTGAAATGGATGAAATCCAACTGGAGCACATTCCAACCAGTACTGATATTCAGGTTGGCGATCTATTGGTGACATCCGGCCTAGGTGGAATTTATCCAGAGGGATACCCAGTCGCGACGGTTACCAATGTGGATCACGATACGCGCCAAGAGTTTGCATCAATCAAGGCTGAGCCAGTTGTAGAGTTTGATCGCTTACGTTACCTACTGCTGATTTGGCCGAATGAAGATCGTCAACACAAAGTGCTGCGCTCCAATGTGGAAGAAGGGTTAGAGCAAGAAGAACAAGAGGTAACTGATGGCCAATAATGTAGTGAGCAGCCGAATGGTGATTGGTGTCAGTTTCTTCGTTGCGCTGGTGTTGCAAACCATTCCGTGGCCAGGTGTGTTAGATGTTTTACGTCCATCATGGTTGTTCCTTGTAACGTGTTATTGGGTGTTGGCACTGCCGCACCGAGTGAACGTTGGAACCGCGCTAGTGCTGGGCTTATTATGGGATATCTTGATCGGCTCAACGCTTGGAATTCGCGGCATGATGATGTCGATTGTCATCTATCTGGTGGCGTTGAATTTCCTATTGATTCGTAACATGGCATTGTGGCAACAGTCGATTTTAATTGCCTTTTTTACTGCGTTATTGGAAGTTTTGATATTCTGTGGGGAATATTTGAACCAGGACGTAGTATTTAATCCATTATCTCTGTGGACGGCAGCAATAAACTGTATACTTTGGCCATGGATGTTTTTATTAATGCGACGAGTTCGTCGTGCATGGCACGTAAGGTAAAGCGGTGAAGAAAAGCTTATCTCTCGTTCTTGCTTCGGGTTCTCCGAGAAGAAAAGAGCTGCTTGCTCAACTAGGTTATGACTTTGAGATCGTATTGCCTGATATTGAGGAAGCCAAACAGGCTCATGAGCAGGCACGAGAGTACGTGCTGCGTCTTTCTTTGGAAAAAGCTCAGGCAGGCTTAGCATTAGCTAAGCCTGATTCCGTTGTATTGGGCTCTGACACGGTCGTAGTATGCGATGACCGTGTGCTAGAAAAACCAAAAAGTTTTGAAGATTCAAAGCGTATGCTTACTGACTTATCCGGTCGTCGTCATCAAGTGATGACTGCGGTGAGCGTCGTATCATCGGAACAACAACATTCAGTGGTCGTCACCACTGACGTGTGGTTCAAGCAACTGACTCACGAAGAAATCGAACAATATTGGCAGTCAGGAGAGCCATGCGATAAAGCTGGAAGTTATGGTATTCAGGGACTCGGAGGGCGATTTGTCACCCGAATCGAAGGCAGTTATCACGCTGTAGTAGGCTTACCTTTGTTCGAAACCGATCAGCTAATTCAAGAATTTTTATAATTGTTTTGAGGTGTGCACATGAGTGCAGAATTGCTGCTTAACGTGACCCCGAGTGAAACTCGTGTGGCCATGATTGAAGGTGGAGTACTACAAGAAATACATATCGAGCGCGAATCGCGTCGCGGCATTGTGGGCAATATATACAAAGGCAAAGTCAGCCGAGTACTGCCAGGTATGCAAGCGGCTTTCGTCGATATCGGTTTAGATAAAGCGGCGTTTTTACATGCGTCAGATATTGTCCCGCATACCGAATGTGTGGCAGAGAACGAAAAACAGCAGTTTCAAGTCCGTGATATCTCTGAGCTGGTACGTCAGGGACAAGACATTGTTGTACAAGTGGTCAAAGATCCGCTCGGCACGAAAGGCGCGCGTTTAACGACTGACATCACATTACCTTCACGTTATCTTGTCTTTATGCCGGGTGCCAGCCATGTTGGTGTCTCGCAGCGTATTGAGAGTGAGAAAGAGCGCGAGCGTCTGAAAAAAGTGGTGAACCATTACTGTGATGAGCACGGTGGTTTTATCATTCGTACCGCAGCGGAAGGCGCAGATGAAAAAGAGCTTTCTCAAGACGCGGCATTTCTTAAGCGCTTGTGGCTAAAAGTCATGGAGCGTCGTTCAAAATACAAAACGCGTTCAACGCTTTACGGTGAGCTTGGTTTGGCCCAGCGCATTCTGCGTGATTTTGTCGGCACAGAGCTCGATAAAATCATGGTCGACTCCCGCCTCGAATATGAAAACCTGAAAGAATTCACTTCTGAGTATGTACCTGAGTTAACAGACAAGCTTGAGCTTTACGAAGGTGACAAGCCAATCTTTGACATGTACGACACCGAGAATGAAATTCAGCGTTCTTTAGAGCGCAAGGTTGAGCTAAAGTCGGGTGGCTACTTGATCATCGATCAAACTGAAGCCATGACAACTATCGACATCAACACTGGTGCATTTGTTGGTCGTCGTAATCTTGAAGAGACCATCTTTAATACCAACATTGAGGCAACGCAAGCTATTGCTCGTCAGCTGCGTTTGCGCAATCTCGGCGGCATCATCATTATCGACTTTATCGATATGGCGTCTGAAGAGCACCGTCAGCGAGTGCTTACCTCATTGGAAACCGCACTGGCTAAAGACCGAGTAAAAACCAACATCAACGGCTTTACTCAGCTCGGCTTAGTCGAGATGACGCGTAAGCGCACACGAGAAAGTATTGAACATATCTTGTGTTCTGGCTGTCCTACTTGTGAAGGCCGTGGTAGCGTGAAAACGGTTGAAACCGTGTGCTTTGAGATATTACGCGAGATTACTCGTGTAAACCGTGCTTACGACGCCGATAATTTTGTTGTGTACGCATCGCCGTTTGTTGCTGAAGCGCTGTTGGGTGATGAGTCTCATGCATTGGCTGAGCTCGAAGTATTTATTGGCAAGCAAGTGCGAGTTCAGGCTGAGCCCCTGTACATTCAGGAACAGTTTGACGTCGTAATGATGTAATTTGGAACATTTGTGAATTCTGGTGTTAACCGTTTTGGGCGTTTTTGTGCGTGGAGTTTAGTTACTGTACTGGTGTTATTGGCCATATTAGTAACCACACTGCGCGTCACATTGCCACAACTTAACCACTTCCAAGATGAGATCAAAACCTGGGTCAAGCAGGACACAGGTTTTGACTTTTCTATCGCCAACGTCGCAGGGACGTGGCGCAATAATCACCCCTCGATCGCGCTACTCGGTTTAGAGGCGAACCTGCCGAATATTCAGGATGCACGCTTTGCCGTTGAAGAAATCCAAATTGAATTCGATCTCATTCAATCTCTTTTGCAACTCAAACCGGTGGTCGCAGACCTCACCATCCATAACCTCGCTCTGGATATTCACACCGTAGACATTCTGCCGACCTCTAGTCGTCAAGAGCAGGAACCGAGTGTGGACAAGAGCGAAGTGAAGCTCATCGACCAACTCGACTCACTTCTTTTACGTCAGTTTGAAGACTTCACCATTACCGACTCACGGATTTGGTATAAATCGGTATCTGGTGAGACTCGCCGTTTAGATATCGAGCAGCTCCGTTGGAGCAACCAAGGCAAGCACCACTTAGCCGAAGGCACCGTGAACATTGCCGATGTTCGTCTGAATTCATTGTTAGTGAGCGCTAACTTTAAAGACCATGGTTCGCTGCGTGATGTGTCTGGTGAGTTTTACGTAAGTGCCCAAGATGTCTCAGTGACGCCTTGGTTAACCACTTACATGCAAGAAGAGTCGGGTGCTGAGTCGGGTAAGGTCAGCTTAAACACTTGGCTGACGCTGAAACACAGCCAACCGAATGATGCGTATGTTGAACTATTACCTTCTGAGCTGGTGTGGAATGAAAACGGTCGTCATGAGCTGTTTATCGAGTCAGGTATTTTCAATCTTCGACCAGATAAACAAGGTTGGAAAGTAAATGGTCACTCACTTCGGATCCGAACCGACAACACCCCTTGGCCGGAACTAGACGCAGCGTTTGATTGGCAACCGAATGGTTGGACGCTCAACCTTTCTCAACTCGATATCGAAGCACTTATTCCGCTCATCAAATTGGCTCCAGAGTCGGAATCGACCAGTGATCTTATCAACAAACTGGCACCGAAAGGCCGAGTTGAAGATGTTCGCTTGTCCATGAACGGTGGTTTAGACACGTTACGCTACTCCGCGGAACTGGATGAACTTGCGATGACGCAATGGGAACTGCTACCAGGATTCCATCATGTACAGGGCAGTGTATCTGGTGATTTAGATCAGGCAAAAGCGAAAGTAACCGTCATTGATGATGTATTTCCGTACGGTGATGTATTTCAAGCTCCGCTGAATATCAAACAAGGTGAAGTCGATATTATCTGGCAACAAGATGAGAGTGGCTGGCGCTTGTGGTCTGATAAAGTGACGGCAGCGACACCGGATCTTCAAGTACTAGGAGCATTCCGTCTTGATTTTCCAAAAGAACAAAGCCCATTTTTATCGTTTTATGCTGAAGCAGATCTCTATAACGCAGGTGAAACATGGCGTTACCTGCCGACTCTGGCACTTGGACAAGACTTAACGGATTACCTATCGACTGCGATTCAAGGTGGTAAAGTGAATACGGCTAAGCTGCTGTGGTATGGCGAGTTAGGGGATTTTCCTTACAAAGCTCATAATGGCATGTTTCAGGCGTGGGTCGGTTTAAAAGACGCGAAATTTAGCTTTGATACGGCGTGGCCAACCATCACGGATCTGCAGCTGGACTTACTGTTTGAAAATGATGCCATGTATTTGGATTCAAAGTCCGCCACGCTAAATGGTGTCCATGCCAAGCGTATTACCGGGCGAATTCCTGAGTTGGCGGAAGGTGGACACATTGAGATTGAAGCCAAAGCGAGCGCGCCGGGTAATGAAGTTCGTGACTACATGATGGCGACGCCATTGGTGGACTCGGTCGGGGCAGCGTTGACGGCGCTGCAAGTGAGTGGTCCGGTTTACTCTGAGTTCCAGCTCAACATTCCGTTTGATTTTGAAAAAGAGTCCCGTGCTTGGGGTTATGCCGATTTAACTGAAAACCGTGTCGATATTGAAGCGCCACCAATGACGCTGGAGAAAGCCACAGGGCGTATCCACTTCGATAATGATGTGGTCACCACATCGGGTTTGTCTGCAGAGTTGCTTACCCAGCCTATCTCCCTCGATTTTCGTGGTGAGAGTGCGGAACAGGGCTACAATGTGACGATTAACACATTAGGGGATTGGGACGTTGAGCCTCTCAAACCTTATGTTGGTGAGCGTTGGTTAAAGCTTGTTTCTGGGCATGCGCCGTGGCAAATGGACATTGACTTACAACTTAATGATGTAGGCTTCACCTATCAACTTGATGTGTTGGCGCAGCTAAATCGTTTAGCGAGTCAATATCCCTATCCGCTAGCGAAACAAGTTGGCGAGTCCGGGCAAGCAAAACTACAGGCATCCGGCAACCAAGAAAGCATTTCAGCAAGACTACAGATACCAAATGCTAAGTATCAAACCGAGATAGATATAACTGGCGATGTCCCTGTTCTGAAGGCGACTCATTTAATGGTCGGCAAAGGTGGTTTCAGGATCAGCCCTATTGTCGGACACGATGCATCAGTGCGTGTCGGTGAGCTTAATTTAGACCAATGGGCAGAGCTGGTTCAGGGCTCGGAAGGTAAGCAATCCTCATCTGTTCTGGCAAGCATGAAGACGCCGAGTATTCCATTGCCTACACGGATTGATGTTGAAACGCCAAACTTGCAGCTTGGTGGGATTGAGTTTCATGATGTGGACTTCTCCGCAAGCAAAAAGAATTTGAGCTGGCAACTCGATGTGGACAGTCAAGAGGTTAAAGGTAAGGCTAACTATCTGAAACCTTATGACTTATCGGTCTCTTTGGAGCACTTGCACCTGTATATTCCAGGGTTTGAAGAGATGACCAAAGAGCGCAGTTCGCTCTTTGCCAGTGAGGATCAAAACGCGCCTTTGATTACCAATTTTGACCGCCAGTTTCACGCTGAGATGCCAAACTTAACTTTGAACATCGATGATTTTTGGTTGCAAGGTTACAAAGTGGGGAAGGTGAATGTTGATTTGCAGCGTCGCGAGAACCGTTTGGAGTGGAAAAATATCACCTTTAGCAGCGGCAAAAACCGCATTGATATGAGTGGTTGGTGGGACCTGACAAAAGAGAGTAGCCATTCCAACTTAACCATGAAAATGAAAGGTGATAACAACACTGATCTTATGGAGCGCTTTGGTATCACATCGGGTATTCAGCAGGCACCATTTGAGATCAACGCCAATATGGAATGGGACGGCGCGCCTTGGTCGATGAAGACACAAACCTTGCAAGGGAATGTCTCAACGGAATTTGGTAAAGGCGTGATCAGTGAAGTCAGTGGTGCGGCACGCTTGTTAGGCTTGTTCAGTTTGGATTCTATCATCCGTAAGATGCAGCTCGACTTTACCGACGTATTCGACAAAGGCATGGCGTTTAACTCGATCACAGGCACGGGCAAAATCCAAGATGGCGTATTTATCACCAACGATATCGTGATGGATGCGTTAGCAGGAGAAATGCAGATCCGCGGCATCGCCAATATGAACAGCAGAATGGTCGATGCGGAAGTGAAGTTCACCCCAGACATCACGTCAGGCCTACCAATGCTGACCGCGTTTGCAGTAGCGCCACAAACCGCGCTGTATGTTTTAGCCATCTCAACAGTGATTTCTCCGGTGGTTGAGGTCTTCACTCAAGTCAATTATGAAGTGAAAGGCCCACTAGACTCACCAACGGTAAAAGAAATTTCTCGAAGTAAAGGTGAATACAAACTGCCAGAAAAGCTGCGTGAACAGGCCAAATAACTCACCGACTAAAATGGAATAGGGAGGAAACACATGGAACGTGTTGGCATTATTCAAATGACATCGGGTCCAGATATCACTGCGAATCTGGACTTTATTGAAAAACAGTGTGCTTTGGCGAGTAAGCAAGGTGCCAAGCTTGTCCTTACCCCTGAAAATACGGTGCTGTTTGCCAACCGCGAAGCGTACCATCAACATGCAGAGCCACTTGGGAGTGGCATGATTCAACAGCGGCTCTCTGAAATCGCAAGAAAGAACCAGTTAACACTGATTGTCGGAAGCATGCCTATTCAAACCGCAAAAGGTGTCACGACCACAACACTTGTATTGCCGCCGCACGGTAAATGCATTGCTCACTATGACAAACTGCATATGTTTGATGTCGACGTAGCCGATGGTTATGGTAGTTATCGTGAGTCGGATACGTTTATGGCGGGTAATCAAATTGTAGTGGCGGAAACCGATATCGGCAGCGTTGGATTGAGCATCTGTTACGATCTTCGTTTTCCTGAGCTTTATAAAGTATTACGCCAAGAAGGCGCGGATATCATTGTGGTGCCTGCTGCGTTTACTGCTGTGACGGGGCAAGCTCACTGGGAAGTACTATTGCGAGCTAGAGCGGTTGAGACACAATGTTGGATTTTGGCGAGCGGACAAACTGGAACGCATCCATGTGGACGAAAAACATGGGGACACTCAATGGTCGTTGACCCTTGGGGACGTATCCATAAACAGCTTCAGGATGAAGTAGGCTTATTGGTGACAGAGATAGATTTGTCACAAAGCCAACAAGTAAGGCAGAATATGCCGCTGACTCAACACAGTCGCTTTCAAAATGAATTGAGACGGAAATAAAAGAGCTAACTATGAGCACAAACCAAATAGAACAGGCACTCCTTGCCCCAAATGGTCTGACAGAACAAGACATTGCTGACACGCTTGCCAGCATTGCGACGCGCCAGATCGATTATGCGGACATTTACTTTCAGTCCAGCTGGCACGAGTCTCTGGTTCTAGAAGACAGCATCATCAAAGATGGCTCTTTTAACATTGATTGTGGTGTTGGTGTTCGTGCGGTAACTGGTGAAAAAACCGGCTTTGCCTACTCTGATCAAATTCAGCCTGAAGGTCTGAAGCAGAGTGCAATGGCGGCGCGCGGTATTGCTCAACAAGGGCAGAATGGCAAAGTCCAAGCGTTTAAACGCACCGAAAACCAAGCGTATTACGCGGCTGTGAATCCACTAGCTGAATGGGAAAAGCAGCAAAAAACAGAATTGCTCAAATCTCTAGATGCTTACATCCGCACCAAAGAACCATTGATTAAAGAAGTCTCGATCAGCATCAGCGGTGTGCATGAGCAGATGCTTGTTGCGGCAACAGACGGTACTTATGCAGGCGATATTCGTCCTTTGGTGCGTTTGTCTATTAGCGTGCTCGCTCAAAAAGGTGAACGACGTGAACGAGGTAGCGCTGGTGGCGGTGGCCGTTTTGGTTACGATTTCTTTTTAACGGAAAGCAATGGTGTGAAACAAGCTTTCCATTATGCAGACGAAGCGATTCGCATGGCGCTGGTAAACCTTGAAGCAGAAGCCGCACCAGCAGGCATGATGCCAGTGGTATTGGGCTCAGGTTGGCCAGGCGTATTGCTACATGAGGCGGTAGGTCATGGCCTAGAAGGTGACTTTAACCGTAAGGAATCTTCGGTTTTCTCTGGCAAAATGGGTCAACAAGTGACGTCTTCACTGTGTACCATTGTTGATGACGGTACATTAAAAGACCTTCGTGGTTCACTCAATGTGGATGATGAAGGGGTGAATGGCCAGTACAACACGCTTATCGAAAATGGTGTGCTGAAAGGTTACATGCAAGACAAGCTAAACGCGCGGTTAATGGGTGTGAACCCAACAGGTAACGGTCGTCGTGAGTCGTATGCACATTTGCCGATGCCGCGTATGACCAACACCTACATGCTTCCAGGTGAACATACGCCAGAAGAAATCATCTCGACGGTAGAAAAAGGGTTGTATGCGCCAAACTTTGGTGGCGGTCAGGTCGACATTACTTCGGGTAAGTTTGTGTTCTCCGCATCGGAAGCGTACTTGATTGAAAATGGCAAAATTACGCGCCCTGTTAAAGGTGCGACGTTGATTGGCTCTGGTATTGAAGCTATGCAGCAAGTATCGATGGTCGGCAACGACCTAAGTATCGACAAGGGCGTTGGCGTATGTGGTAAAGCAGGTCAAAGTGTGCCAGTTGGTGTTGGTCAGCCGACCTTGAAATTAGACTCACTGACGGTGGGTGGCACTGAGTAACTCATTCGAATCGTTATAACAAGAGCGCTCATTAGAGCGCTCTTTTGTTTTTGTGAGTCGATGTCGACTACAGGTTCTCTTCGGCAAACTCTGCCAAGCGGCTACGAACCACGCCGTTAAGGTGAATATTCGCGCTGCCTTCAAAGTTCTTGAAGCGTTCAACCATGTAGGTCAAACCAGAGGTCACAGGGGTGAGGTAATGGGAGTCAATCTGCGCCAAGTTACCGGAGCAGACGATTTTGGTTCCTTCGCCGCAGCGGGTGATGATGGTTTTGATTTGTGAAGCGGTGAGGTTTTGACACTCATCAAGCAGCACAAACGCATTTTGAATCGAACGGCCACGCATAAAGTTGATCGATTTAAACTGAATATTGGCTTTATCGCAGATGTACTTCAATGAGCCTTCAGTGCAGTGATCGTGTTTATGTAGCGCTTCCAAGGTATCGGTCACCGCCGCTAACCACGGCATCATTTTCTCCTCTTCTGAGCCGGGTAGGAAGCCGATGGATTCACCGATGTCTGGCGTGTTACGCGTCACGATAATTTTATCGAACATGCCTTTTTCAATGGTTTGCTCCAGTGCTGCTGCCATGGCTAATAGCGTTTTACCACTACCAGCGGCACCGGTTAAAATCACCAGGTCAATATCCGGGTCAAGTAAGGCATCCAACGCCATTCCTTGGTAGATGTTTTTTGGTGTGATGTCCCAAGCCTTACGGTGCATCATGCGTTCGCGGCTCAGGTCGAGTAGCGTTAATTTGTCTTCATTGATGGTTTCTACGCGGCCAGCAAAGTCGCTGTCTTCATCAATCACATATTGGTTAATAAAGGTTGGTTCAAAAGGTTCACGACTGAGCTTGTGATAGGTTTTTCCGCCCAGCGCATAACTTTCTACTTCCTCAATATCACTCCAGAAGTCCCCCTCACGCAGTTGAAAACCTTTGGTGAGGTATTGAATGTCGTCAATCAGTTGATCGGTTCGGTAGTCTTCAACAAAACGTACGCCAGCGCCTTTGGCGCGCAGACGCATGTTAATGTCTTTCGTGATCAGTACCACTTCACGTGGTGCTCGTTTGTTTTGCAGATAAAGCACCGCATTGAGTATGCGGTTGTCACCGGCTTTGTCGGCGAAGGCTTTGACGGTTTCCTGCAGTTCAAAATCCGCCAAAATGGAAATGGTGCCTTGGTCGGGGCTGTCTTTAGAAACAGGAATACCTTCAGAAATTTCATCGGGCGTTGCTTCTTTAAACAAATCTTCCAAAGCGCGAATAGCCACGCGAGCGTCTCTTGCGACATCGCGCTTGCTGTCTTTGATTCGGTCGAGTTCTTCCAACACGGTCATGGGGATAACGACATCGTGTTCTTGGAAAGAGAAGATGGCAAAGGGTTCATGAAGAAGAATGTTGGTATCAAGTACAAACAGTTTCCGATCGGTATCGCCCATAGCGTCTCCTTGCCGTAATACGGCTCTGCATGCGAGTGGTTAGGTCGTTCTCAAATAGGTGTGAAGCGGCCTAACTCTGATTGCTTGCAATAGAGGTTGTCGGGCTGATGTCGGTTAGTGTGCAACCGAGTAGCAAGACAACTTACTGCAAACCCGTGTTGATCCTAATCGTGTACTAACGCGCTTAAATCATATGCAATGGTTTTAAACGCCCCTCACTAGAAGTATACGTAATATTTACGTTCTACAACTTAATAATTGGCATGAGTATTTTACAATTTGATTGCATTTATAGTTTGGGAAAAAAAGTTTCCGCTTGATGCGGTTTCGGCGTGACCTAAATCACAGCTTCAAGTAAGATTAGCGACCTTTTTCTGCGTATAGGCTACGTCCGATTTATCATGTTGAGCTGGCTTAAAAATACTCAGTTCATACTAGAATGACGAATGCTATCGGCATAGCAGAAGCCAGAATCAGATCTAAACTATTATCCATGCCTACGGGCATGAGTAGACCAACAAGAAACACGAATCAAGAACTAATAACGAGGTAGTCAATTCATGACATTTGCTTTGGGGCAGCGCTGGATTAGCGATACGGAAAGCGATTTAGGTTTAGGTACCGTTGTAGCAATGGATGCTCGTACTGTGACATTGATGTTTGCAGCGTCAGAGGAAAACCGAGTTTACGCACGTAACGATGCACCTGTTACCCGAGTCACCTTTAACGTTGGTGATGTCATCGACTGCCAAGAAGGTTGGTCTCTAAAAGTTGAAGAAGTACTGGAAGATGAAGGTCTATACACCTATTTCGGTACTCGTGAAGACACGCAAGAAACCGCCGTTGTTCTGCGTGAGATTTTTCTGAGCAACCAAATTCGTTTTAATAAACCTCAAGATAAGTTGTACGCCGGTCAAATCGATCGCATGGACAACTTTGTTCTGCGTTACCGTGCGCTAACCAACCAGTTTGAGCAGCATAAGAGTCCAATGCGTGGCTTGTGTGGTATGCGTGCAGGTTTGATCCCTCATCAGCTTTATATCGCGCACGAAGTTGGCCGTCGCCACGCGCCACGCGTATTACTGGCGGATGAAGTGGGTTTGGGTAAAACCATCGAAGCGGGCATGATCATCCACCAGCAAGTGCTGTCTGGCCGTGCAGAACGCATTTTGATTGTGGTACCTGAAACACTGCAACATCAATGGCTGGTTGAGATGATGCGTCGTTTCAACCTGCATTTCTCTATCTTTGACGAAGAGCGTTGTATCGAAGCATTCGCGGATGCAGAAAACCCATTTGATACCCAGCAATACGTGCTGTGTTCTTTAGACTTCCTACGCAAGAGCCGCAAGCGTTTTGAACAAGCACTGGAAGGCGAATGGGACCTATTAGTTGTCGATGAAGCGCATCACCTTGATTGGAGCCAAGATAAACCGAGCCGTGAATACCAAGTGGTAGAAGGTTTAGCTGAACGCACTCCGGGCGTACTGCTATTGACGGCAACGCCGGAACAGCTTGGTCGTGAGAGCCACTTTGCTCGTCTGCGTTTGCTGGATCCTGACCGTTTCTACGATTACGAAACGTTCGTCGAGGAAGAAGAGCAATACGCGCCTGTAGCGGATGCGATTACTTCACTCTTCTCTGGTGAAAAATTGCCTGACGAAGCGAAAAACCAGATTACTGAATTGTTGTCTGAACAAGACGTAGAACCACTTTTCCGCATAATCGAGAGTGAGACTGACGAAGAAGCTAAAGCGTCAGCGCGCCAAGAGTTGATCGACAACTTGATGGATCGTCACGGTACGGGACGAGTTCTGTTCCGTAACACACGTGCGGCTATCAAAGGGTTCCCTGCGCGTAACGTGCACCTGATGCCAATGGATATTCCACCGCAATACACCACGTCAATGCGTGTTGCTGGGATGATCGGCGGTAAGATGAGTTCGGAAGCACGTGCAATGAAGAACCTTTACCCAGAAGAGATCTTCCAAGAATTTGAAGGCGATGATGCAAGCTGGTGGCAGTTTGACTCGCGCGTGAATTGGTTGCTTGAAAAGGTGAAAGAGAAGCGCAGCGAGAAAATTCTGGTTATTGCTTCTCGTGCAAGTACGGCTCTGCAATTGGAGCAAGCGCTGCGTGAGCGTGAAGGCATTCGTGCGACCGTCTTCCATGAAGGTATGTCGATCCTTGAGCGTGACAAAGCAGCCGCTTACTTTGCGCAAGAAGAAGGTGGAGCACAAGTTCTTATCTGTAGCGAAATCGGCTCTGAAGGCCGTAACTTCCAGTTTGCCAACCAACTTGTCATGTTCGACTTGCCATTTAACCCAGACTTGCTTGAGCAACGTATTGGTCGTTTGGACCGTATCGGCCAGAACCGCGACATCGACATTCATGTTCCTTACCTGAAAGGTACCTCGCAAGCCATTCTTGCTCGCTGGTTTGATGAAGGTTTAAACGCTTTTGCAGAAACTTGCCCAACAGGCCGTGCCGTTTACGATAAGTACTCTGATGATCTGATTGAAATCCTTGCTTCTGGTGATACCAGCACGCTAGATGAGATCATTGAAGCGTCAGCAAAAATGAATAAAGAGCTGAAATCCCAATTGGAGCAAGGCCGTGATCGCCTGTTAGAAATGCATTCAAATGGCGGAGAAAAAGCTCAACAAATCGTTGAGAAAATTGAATCAACCGACGGTGATACCAATCTGGTCACCTTCGCACTTTCTCTTTTTGATACGATTGGCTTGAACCAAGACGATAAAGGTGAAAACGCACTGATTGTGACCCCATCTGAGCACATGATGGTACCAAGCTACCCAGGTCTGCCGTACGAAGGAGCGACGATCACGTTTGATCGTGATACGGCTTTATCTCGTGAAGACATGCACTTTATCAGTTGGGAGCACCCAATGATCCAAGGTGGTATCGATCTTCTGATGAGTGAAGGGGTGGGTACGTCTGCGGTATCTCTACTGAAAAACAAAGCGCTACCAGTCGGGACCATTCTTCTTGAGTTGATTTACGCGGTAGATGCGCAAGCGCCAAAACGCAGTGGTATCGCGCGCTTCTTACCGAAAACGCCAATCCGTTTGATGATGGACTCGCGTGGTAATGATTTGTCTGCTCAAGTGGAATTTGAAAGCTTTAACCGCCAGCTCAGCCCTGTAAACCGTCACTTAGGCAGCAAGTTGGTCACGTCGGTACAGAAAGACGTACACCGCTTGATCGAAGCGGGGGACAATCTTATCGAAGCGAAGGTTGAGGAAGTACGCAAGCAAGCTCATCAAGATATGCAGCATAGCTTGAATGCAGAACTTGAGCGTTTGCAAGCACTGAAAGCGGTAAACCCAAATATTCGTGACGAAGAAATTGAAGCCATTGATGCACAAATTAAGGAGCTCACTGGTTACATCAACCAAGCTCAAGTGCAGCTCGACTCGCTACGTTTGATTGTGGTGAGCCACAACTAAGTAAGTATTTATTGCTCATTAAAAAAGGTCTTCAGTTGAAGACCTTTTTCTTTATTTGCGGTTTAGTTTCTTTATGCGGAATGCATTAATCACTGATAGCTACCTCATTTACATCAACCACTTCCACCAGATAAACACAGCCAAGAAGCCAAACAAGTAAATCAGGCCTGCAATCGACAACCACTTCAGTTTAGGTCCAACAGCCAAAGGCTCAGGTAACTCGGTTTTGCTCACTAATGTGTAATTTAGCAGAGCAAAGAATGGCGTGGTCATAAAGGCGAGGATCATCGCAAAGTTCAGCATAGGCAATAACGCAGAAGCCCAGAAAACCACAATACCTAATGCAAGTAAGGCGACCACCAGCATGATCGCTGATGTGGTTTTAGGGTTAGTGTCTGGTTGTGAGCGCAGTAGACGTTGAGAGTCAGAAATAACGCGTGAGTAGCCATCAATAACGGTAATCGTGCTGCCAAAGATACAGAAAAACGCAATTACCGCGATCAAATAACGAGACCATTCGCCAATTGTTGCCGCATATAAGCCAACCAATTGGTGGGAGAAGCCAACGCCTGAGCTTTCAAGTGCAACGCCAGAGCCATAGAGCATCAAAGAACCTAACGATACAAAGATAATGGCAAGAAAAGCCGTGCCAATGTAACCGACATTAAAGTCAAATAGAGCAGAGCGATACGTTACTTCTTGCTGGCTTGATTGGCGTTTTAACCACGCAGAGGTCAAGCAGGAGATCTCTATCGGTGCTGGCATCCAGCCCATTGTTACGACGATAAAGCCAATTGCCGCAATCGACCAAGGTGACGGTGGCTCGAAGTTGGCCACTTGCTCAACAGGGTTACCAAAGGCGATAGAAACGGCAAGTAAAGTCGCGATGGTTAACACCGACATGATCACTTTAGATAGCGTATCGAGCGCTTTGTAATGGCCAGCAAATAATATGATCAGGCAGGTGACAATCACAATGATACTGAGTGATGCCATTGATAGTGAAAACGGAATGAAGTAGCCCAGCAAGCTAGCACTAAACATCAACAAAGCGGCGGTATTGATTACGGCTGAGACCACGCTCAGAAATAGAAATAGCCATAGATAAGGCCGACCTAATTTCGCGTAGCCCTCAACCAAGGTGAGCCCTGTCCCCATGGTGTACTGTACGCCCGCTCGGAAAAAAGGGTATTTAAACAGGTTTACGAGCAGAATCAGTGCAGCCAATTGCCAGCCATAAATCGCACCAGCTTTGGTTGATGCGACGAGGTGAGAGCCACCGACCGCAGCAGATGCCATTAATATGCCGGGGCCTAGCGAAACGAAAAAATAAGGAAAGTTTGGATTGGGGTTTATCTATAACGGCGGAGTCCATTGCTTATTGTCCTTTTTATCTTATGTATCTTTCTAAAGAGATACATACCGCAGTACATGACAAGCTGAGCGCTCGCCCTATACTGCGCAACGGTAATATCTTTTAAATGCTGTGTTTTGATGTATTTATTTTAAGTATTCTTTGCGAATATCATGCTGTGTGCATCTAGCACTCTATTCAGTTATGCGTCTTGTTGTCAAACTAAATTTACAACGTGCTATTTTTAGTTTTTATGCTAAAGGATTGACTTTGTTTTATTGGTTTGAACTTTTCTTCAGCTCCCTGCATTTGGGTGCTATTTGGGTATATAATCGCGGCGTTTTTATTTTGTAGAGATCTCCCATGGCAATGCTTGAATATACCCCTCCCACCGATCCTTGGGTCGATATCGTTTTTGAGGATGACGACATTCTGGCAGTGAATAAGCCATCTGGGTTACTGTCTGTTCCTGGTCGACTTGCAGAGCATTACGACAGCATGTGGAGCCGCCTCAAGGAAGTGCATCCAGAAATCCAAGTAGTGCATCGCTTGGATATGTCGACATCAGGGTTGATGCTGCTGGCGAAAAACAAACCTTCGGAGCGAGCATTAAAAAAGCAGTTCCAATATCGTCTCACCCACAAGGTGTATTACGCACGTGTTTGGGGGCATGTCGAGCCGCAAGAAGGGAATATTGACCTTCCATTAATTTGTGATTGGCCAAATCGTCCGCGACAAAAAGTATGCTTCGACGACGGCAAGCCATCTCAAACTTTATTCCAAGTGGTGAAGCGTGAAGTGCATCCAGATGGCACCCATACGACCGTTGTGCGGTTACTCCCCATTACTGGTCGATCGCATCAGTTGCGCGTGCATTTGATGGCGATTGGTCATGCAATTGTGGGTGATGAATTTTATGCAACTGAAGAGGCGTATCAGTTTTCAGAACGTTTAGAGCTGCACGCTGCGGAGCTAAGTTTTTATCACCCAGCCACGGATCAGCTGAGTAGTATTTTTGTACCTTGTGACTTTTATCCTGAAGCCGAGGCGGCGATCTTTAACCATTTTTCGCCAGAACGTACATTGCCTGATTATAAAACGTTGCCACACCCTTAATGCCAACCGCAGTCAACAACGGTTCTTTCTAGTTCGCTATTTCGTTACTGTGGTTGATGTATCCTGTCTTTCAGCCGTGAATAAGGAGTTGTTATGTCTTTGCCGACCATCGTATTTTTGGACCGAGCGACCATCCCAGAACATATTGAGATCCCACGACCTAGCTTTCAGCACCACTGGCGTGAGTACGACTTAACCGCGCCAGAGCAGGTAATAGAAAGGTTAGCAGATGCAGATATCGTGATTAGCAATAAAGTCCTGCTTGACCAAAATGTATTAGAGCAACTATCACAATTGCGGATGATCGCGGTTGCCGCAACTGGTTTTAACAACGTCGATGTGGACTACTGTGCTAAGCATGATATTGCGGTTGCCAATGTACGTGGTTACGCGACGCGTTCGGTACCTGAGCACGTGATGGCGATGCTGTTTGCTTTACGCCGAAATTTATTTGGTTACCATCAAGATATTGCCGCTGGCGAATGGCAGCGTAATAAGCAGTTCTGCTTTTTTACGCACCCAATCGGGGATATAGGTGGTAGCACACTAGGTGTTATTGGCAGCGGCGCTTTAGGGCAAGCGACAGCACAGTTAGCTAATGCGCTAGGCATGCAGGTGATCTTTTCTGAGCGTAAAGGTGCACCGGAATGTCGACCTGGTTATGTACCGTTTGAAGAAGTGTTGAAACGTTCTGATGCGTTGACTTTGCACTGTCCGCTCAACGAGCATACTCAGAATTTAATTGGTCAAGCAGAGTTGCAACAAATGAAGTCCAACGCCATTCTAATTAATACGGGGCGTGGAGGCTTGGTGAATGAGGACGCGCTGGTGGATGCCCTAAAACAGGGAGAAATCGCTGCGGCTGGTTTTGATGTTTTTACACAAGAACCAGCTGATGAGAGCAATCCGCTGATTGCCAATATGGGTTTACCTAATTTGTTACTTACACCGCATGTTGCATGGGGCAGCGACTCATCGATTCAACGTTTAGTGGAAATCTTGATTGAGAACATTAACGCTTTCGAGCGCGGAGAGCGTATTAATCGCTTGGTGTAACGCTGACATTTAAGTAAAAGATAAAAAAGCAGACATCATGTCTGCTTTTTTCGTTAATTGAATGCTCGTTGGAATCGAACCGTCTAATTAAAACTCTTCTTCGTTCAGACCTTTTAGGATCTGGAAGATTTCGCGGTACGCTTTTGCTGGTTTCCCAGCCTTTTTCTCTTTCGCTGCTTGGCGAGCCAATTGGCGTAGACGCTGACGATCCGCCTCTGGGTACATTTCCATTACGTCATCAATGGCTTTGTCGCCTTCTTCTACCACGCGATCACGCAGAGCTTCAAGCTTGTGGAATACCGCCGTTAATTGAGAGTGCTTGTTACGAATCTTATCCAACGCCGCTTGGATTGGCTCTGGATCTTCATAACGCATCAACTTACCAATACGTTGTAATTGGCGACGACGTGCTTCGTTTTTAAAGCGTTGTGCGTCTGCAATTGCTTCTCGCAGGTCTTCGCTCAATGGAAACTTTTCGAGAACTGCAGGTTTGAGGCCGACAAGCTCCTCACCTAGCTTTTGCAGTTCTTCCATGTCTCGCTTCATCTCGGATTTGCTTACCCAGATGATCTCTTCTTCTGGTTCCCATGGCGCTTTTTGATTCTTACGTGCCATTTCAGTTGCCTGTGTTTTGATTAATATTATGACTATTTTAACAAGAATCGTGGGGAGAAAGCGAAATTCTTGTTATCCTATTGTTCATCAAAGACAAGATGTGAAAGACAATGGATATTAAACAGCAGGTTGCTGAGCAACGTACCGAGCTAGAGCAAGCCGTCGCAAGAGCCTTAAAGCTTGCATCGGCAAAATCTGACGCCGCCGAAGTCGCAATTACCAAAAGCACTGGTTTAAGTGTATCTACTCGCATGGGCGAGGTAGAAAATGTCGAGTTCAACAGCGATGGTGCGCTGGGCATTACCGTTTACCGAGGTCAACGTAAAGGCAGTGCTTCCACGTCTGATTTAAGTGAAGCTGCTATCGAGCAAACCGTTATTGCGGCGCTGGATATTGCGCATTACACATCCGAAGATCCATTTGCAGGGCCCGCAGCCAAAGAATACATGGTGCAAGAGATCCCTGAGCTTGATCTTTTCCACCCAGACGCCCCTGATCCCGATTATGCTGCCGATGTGGCGATCGCCGCTGAGAAAGAAGCGTTAAGTTATAACAGTGCAATCAAGCAAAGTGATGGCGCGAGTTATGATAGCCACTACGGTGTAAAAGTGTATGGTAACAGCCATGGCTTATTAGCAAGCTATGCGTCTAGCCGCCACAGTACCAGCTGTTGTGTGATTGGCGTTGGTCAAAATGGCGAAATGGAGCGTGATTACAGCTACACAGTGGCACGTCATCGCGATGACTTATGGACACCAGAAACAGTGGGTCGTAAGGCGGCAGAGAATACGATTAACCGCTTAGATGCGCAGCGCTTAAAGACAGGTAAATACCCAATCATGTTTGCCGCTGATGTTGCAACTGGCTTGATTGGCCATCTCGTTATGGCGATCAGCGGTGGTAACCTGTACCGAAAATCTTCTTTCTTACTTGACCATCTAGGCAAACAAGTGCTTCCTGAATGGTTCAATATCTCAGAACGTCCGCATGTATTGCGTGGTTTGGCGTCAAGCCCATTCGATAGCGAAGGCGTATATACTCAAGACCGTGAGATCATTACTGACGGTGTGCTAGCAACTTATCTGTTAACCAGTTATGCCGCACGTAAAATGAAGATGGCGCCGACAGGTCACGCTGGTGGCATCCATAACTGGTACGTGAAATCGACGGGTCAAAACTTCGAACAAATGCTTAAAGAGCTCGGCACTGGTTTGTTAGTGACAGAAGTGATGGGGCAAGGCGTGAACGTGGTAACAGGTGATTACTCTCGCGGTGCTGCAGGCTTCTGGGTTGAGAACGGTGAAATCCAATACCCAGTATCGGAAATTACCATCGCTGGTAATCTGAAGGACATGTTCAATAAGATTGTTGCCGTAGGTAGCGACGTTGAAACGCGCTCGCAAATTCAAACGGGTTCAATCTTACTGGATGCGATGAAAGTTGCAGGTGAGTAAGCTTTCCTAATTCAGAATTAAAAAAGCCTGATGTGTTCATCAGGCTTTTTAGTTTTTGCAGTTAGGTAATCAGTATTGTGGCAAGCCCTAAGAATACTGATAAACCAATTACATCCGTTACGGTCGTTAACGCCATACCACCAGCTAAAGCTGGGTCGATGTTCATTTTCTTTAAGAGGATTGGAATCGTTACTCCGGCAACCCCAGCGACCAATAAGTTAGTCAGCATCGCGGCGGAAATGATTCCTCCTAGCATCCAGTTACCTTTCCAAGCGACAACAATGCCGCCAATAATCAGCGCCCACATGATGCCGTTGAGTAAACCGATCGAGGCTTCTTTCATCAACAGTTCTCGTTTGTTCGAGTCACCGATATGACCAAGAGCAAGACCACGAATCACTAGTGCGACGGTTTGGTTACCAGCGACACCACCCATGGAAGGAACAATCGTCATCAATACGGCAATGGCCGCCATCTGGTCTAGCGTGGCTTCAAACATGTTAGAAACAGAAGCGGCAGCTAGTGCGGCCAACACGTTGGCCCCAAGCCAGATACTGCGTTTGCGAGCTGATTTTACAACGGGTGCGAAGGTATCTTCGTCATCGTCCATACCTGCCATACTCATCATCGAGTGTTCGGCATCTTCACGGATAACGTCAACTACGTCATCGATAGTGATACGGCCAACGAGATGCTGATTCTCGTCTACGACAGGAGCAGAGACCCAGTTACGACGTTCGAACAGACTAGCAACATCTGAATCACTGGTATCGACAGTGATCGCTTCGTCAGCATCTTCCATGATGTCGACAATTTTGACATCAGGCTGGGTCGTGATCAGCAGAGTAATGGGTAGTTCACCAATCAGTTTGCTTTCTTCATCAATGACATAAAGTGCATCCGTTGCTTCTGGTAGTTCACCTTTCATACGCAGATAACGTAAAACCACGTCCACATCTACGTCACCACGAATCGTGATAACGTCGGTGTTCATCAGTCCACCTGCAGTGTCTTCTGGGTAGGACAGGGCGGTTTCGACACGCAGACGGTCAGAGGAGTCCATTTGCGACAGGACTTCGCGTGACAGGTTGTCTGGCAAGCTACGCAGTACATAAGCCACGTCATCGGTATCCATGCCTTCTGTCGCTTCTGCAAGCGCTTCTGGTGCCATTTTGGATACGAGACTATCTTTGACGTCTTCGTTCAGTTCGTCGAGGATTTCACCGTAGTCTTCAGGGTCGGTGAGTTGCCAGAGAACTTCACGGCTTTTGCGTGGAGAGGCTTCTAAAAGGTGAGCGATATCCTCAGGTTCCATGTCCTGTAACTGACGACGAACATGGACGAAGCGGCCATTTTCTAGCGCTTCTGTGACTTCTTGGAGGGCTTGGTGAGCTTGGTCGAATTCAATTTGCTCTGCCATTCATTCCTCCCAATTCCTGATATTTACAATGCGTTGAATAATAACTTAATTCTAGGCGCCTTTTAATAACAACTTATGATACTAAGCAAATTTATTTATTGGAGCAGTGAGGGGAAGGAGAGTGAGAGGTAATAAAAAAGCGAGTAAATTACTCGCCTTCATCAAATTTATCTTCGATTAAGTGGCAAACGGCATCCAGTGCTTCTTCTGCTTGCTCACCCGCAGCGTGGATTGTGACGTACTGTCCTTGAGCAGACTCAAGCATTAATAAACCCATTACGCTGTCTGCTGTGGCGGTTTTGTCTTCTTCATTGTCGATAGTGATGACCGCTTCAAAGCTCTGGGCCAGTTCGACCAGTTTGACGGCTGCGCGAGCATGTAAGCCAAGGCGATTTTGAATCAATACTTTACGACTTAACTCCACAGCTACTCCTTAGTGTTTTTCTCTAGTGAGGTATGACGAATTTGCACTTGGTGTCCTTTATTGGCGAAGTACTCACCGATTTGCTGAGTTAAGTACACCGAACGATGTTTACCTCCGGTACAACCTATTGCAACGGTCAAATAGCTGCGGTTATTTTTCTCGAGCAGAGGTAACCAATTCTCTATAAAGTTTTCAATTTGGTATTTCAAACTTAACACCGATTGGTGCTGCTCCAAAAATGCGGCGATAGGGGCATCCAAACCCGTAAGTGGGCGCAACGCTGGTTCCCAATGTGGGTTGGGCAAGAAGCGAACGTCGAATACGTAATCGGCATCGGAAGGCAGGCCATATTTGAAGCCAAAAGACTCAAATACCATAACAAGCCCTTTGCGATCTCTGCCTTCAACACGCATACGCACGGTTTCACTCAACTCATGCAAAGATTGTCCGCTGCTGTTCAGTACAAGATCGGCATGCGCTTTAAGTGGTGTTAAAATTTCTTTCTCACGCTCGATGGCTTGGTCAAGGGAGAGAGAGGTGCCACCTAAAGATAAAGGGTGGATTCGGCGTGTTTCGCTGTAGCGTTTGAGTAGCGTTTCCTTATTGGCGTCCAAGAAAAGCACGGTCACATCAAGCTCTGTTTTCAACTGCTCCAGTGTACCAGTCAGTTCTTTTAGCTTTTTAGGGATATTGCGAATATCAATGCTTACCGCAACATTCTGCTTGCTGTCAGCAACAGAGTGAACAAATGCGTCCAGCAAATTCACTGGGAGGTTATCAACACAGTAATAACCTAAGTCTTCCAGTACGCGCAGCGCAATACTCTTACCGGCACCTGAGTGCCCGCTAACCACGATTAGTCGCATGATGTCCGTCCTGCTTATTGGTGAATCATGATGTCGTAAAGTTCTTCATCACTCTGAGCATTGCGCAGTAGTTTCAATACTTGCTTATCGCTCAGACGTTCTGCCATAGAGGATAGAGTCTTGAGGTGCTCTTTGCACTGTTCTTCTGGTACAAGGAGCGACAAAAAGAAGGTCGACAGGTCGATTATCAATCGCATCGAATTCAATTGCTTCATCACATTGCAGCAAGACAGCAATAGCCTTGTCGCTCGATTGCATTCTAGCGTGTGGGATCGCAATACCGTTTCCGATACCAGTACTGCCCATTTTCTCTCTGTTGAGCATGCACTCGAACAGTTCGGTAGAATCTTGGCCCGTTTGATCAGCCACGATGCGGCTGATCATTTCAAGGGCGCGTTTTTTACTCGTGCAGTGGACCGCACTCTTGGTGCAGTCCAATGACAGTATTTCGCTCAGTTGCATGATTAATGACTGTTTAGTTTTTCTTTGTGCTTATTGAGTTGGCGAACCAATTTATCTACCAGCGAATCGATCGCGGCATACATATTTTCGTCATCAGCTGATGCGTGGATTTCGCCTTGATTTATATGAAGCGTAGCTTCCGCGATTTGAGTGATTTTTTCAACTTTTAGTACAACATGTACTTGATTGATATGGTCGAAGAACCTTTCGAGCTTCTGAAACTTAGAATTTACATAGTCTTGCATTGAATCGGTAAGATCAACGTGATGGCCTTGAATATTGATTTGCATAGACTTTCCTTTTCAGTTAGTGCCTTATAATAGGCGTTTACGCTGACTTGAAGGGGCAATTCCCAAGGATTCTCGATATTTGGCTATCGTACGTCTCGCGACCTGAATCCCTTGGTCAGCCAGAAGAGCAGCAATCTTGCTATCACTCAATGGCTTAGCAGTATTCTCTGCTGCGACCAGTTTTTTAATGAGTGCGCGAATTGCTGTTGACGAACATTCTCCACCGTTGTCAGTACTAACATGGCTAGAGAAGAAGTACTTCAATTCAAAAATGCCACGTGGTGTATGCATAAATTTTTGTGTTGTTACACGAGAAATCGTGGATTCATGCATGTCCACTGCCAAGGCTACATCATTTAGTACCATTGGCTTCATGGCTTCCTCACCATACTCGAAGAAATCTTGTTGATGTTCAACAATACATCTTGCAACTTTGAGTAGCGTCTCGTTTCTACTCTCTAAGCTCTTAATTAACCATTTTGCCTCTTGCAAATTGCTGCGGATGTACTGGCTATCCGCGCTATTTCCTTTGCCTAATTGAGCATATTGTTGATTAACTTTTAATTTTGGAACGCTATCTGGGTTGATAGAAACGGTCCATTTGCCGTTGTCTTTAAAAACGGACACATCTGGAATTACGTACTCGGTATCATCCGGTGTGATACGGCTACCGGGACGAGGATCTAACTGCTGGATAAGTTTGAGTACTTCACGGAGATCGGCTTCTTTCAGCTTAGTCTCTTTGATGACGAGCTTGTAATCACGGTTCCCCAGGTGATCAATATGATCCGCAAGAATCATTTTGGCTTCAGCAAGCCACGGTGTGTCTTCTGGGAAAGTCGCTAGCTGTAGCAGTAGGCACTCTTGTAAGTTGCGCGATGCCACACCGAGCGGATCGAACTGCTGAATACGTTTACGAACGGCTTCTACTTCGTCTAACTCAATCTCTTCGTTATCGAAGCTCTCATGAATTTCTTCAGGAGATAGGGTTAGGTAACCGTAGTCATCAACAGCGTCAATAATCGCTAATGCAATCGTACGATCGGTTTCACTGAATGGTGTCAGGTCAAGTTGCCACATTAGGTAGTCATGCAATGATTCCGTGGTTTCGCCTTGGTAGACAGGCATATCATCATCAAGAGCTAAGCCAGTGCTACCAGTATTCGCGCTGTAGACGTCATCCCAAGTGGTATCGATTTCAAGTTCAGAGCTGATCTCTGACTTCTCAATTACGTCTGAACTGTCTGGAACGTCAATGTCTGCTGGTTCGTTAGCACTGTTGCTATCAGCAGCCTCGACCGCTGATTTATCTTCACCGTTTGCTACAGGCTCATCTTGGCCTTCTTCAACTTCCAATAATGGGTTTGAATCCAAGGCTTCTTGGATTTCCTGTTGAAGATCGAGTGTCGACAGTTGCAGTAAGCGAATCGCTTGTTGCAACTGTGGCGTCATGGCTAACTGTTGACCTAGCTTGAGTTGTAATGAAGGTTTCATTCAGTGTTACTTACCTTGTAATGCTCAGAATCTTACCGTTCCTAATATAATCATAGACGGAATTGTTCGCCGAGATAAACTTGTTTCACCTGTTCATTATTGAGAACTTCTGCCGGAGTTCCCGATGCAATTAGGTGCCCTTGGCTTACGATATAGGCTTTTTCGCATACGTCCAGTGTTTCACGCACGTTATGGTCAGTGATTAACACTCCGAGGCCGCGATCGCGTAGATGCTCGATGATTTTCTTGATGTCATTAACCGAGATTGGGTCAACACCTGCGAAAGGTTCATCCAACAAAATGAATTGAGGGTTGGCTGCTAAAGCGCGAGCGATTTCCACTCTGCGTCGCTCACCCCCTGATAGTGCCATACCCGCACTGGTTCTGATGTGCTGAATGTGGAATTCTTCTAACAAATCTTCCAGCTTATCTTGGCGCTCTTCACGTGTCATTTCTTGACGAGTTTCGAGTACAGCCATGATGTTATCTTCCACCGACAGCTTACGGAAAATCGACGCTTCTTGCGGAAGGTAGCCAATCCCGAGACGCGAACGACTGTGCATCGGCAGAATACTGATGTCTTTATCATCAATGGTGATGGTGCCTTCATCTCGTGGCACCAAGCCGACAATCATATAAAACGAGGTGGTTTTACCTGCGCCGTTTGGGCCTAGCAGCCCAACAATCTGACCAGATTCAACTTCCAAGCTAACATCGGTTACGACTTTGCGCTTTTTGTAGCTTTTCGCCAAGTTTTTCGCACTCAGTACTGCCATATTAGTTCTCTATCTGATTGGGTTGCAAAATGGTCGTAACGCGCTCTTCCTTAGAGCTATCAGCGACTAGCTTTTGTTTACCAATTTGGTAACGAATCGAAGAACCTTTGATGGTGTTGTTGTCTTGTGCCAGTTGCGCTTGACCTTTCATGGTCAGTTCGTCTGTAGAAATACGGTAATCCAGCTCCACAGCTTGACCACTCAGTGTCTTACCATCGTCCATCAGCTGAGAAAACTTCGCAGGTTTACCAAATGCTTGAATCTGTTTGATGGCTTCGGTTTTAGGATCGCGCGTTACCACGATTCTATCAGCATCGATATTGATGCTACCTTGCTTAAGAGATACATCGCCTTTAAAGATAACCTGGTTACTCTTCATATCCACCTGTTGGGTGTCAGAGTTAATGTAAACCGGTTGTTGAGTATCCGACTTAAGTGCCAGCGCTTGAGGCGCCGCCAATACCAGTGCCAGTAGGCTAAGGTGTAACGGTTTCATATCGACCTTGAACTTCGTCTGTCAGAGTTGCGGTATGCTGCTTTAAGTTGCCTTGCATTGCGCCTCCAGTAGTTTCAAATTGTGGCCCAACCAACATGACCTGTTGATCGGCTTTAAAATCACGATTGGTTAGATTAATGACTAACTTGTCTGTTGCCATGGTATCAAAGCTCGCACCAGGCAGAAGATTTTGCATTAAGACCTTGTCATATAACGTTAAGACTTGGTCTTCATCTAACACGGCTCTTGTGGCCGTCACCTTCCATTCAATGACGCTACCTTCACGGTAAACCATCAAAGTCGGGTTATTAAAAATGGTATCTCCACTCTTAGCATAATGGTCTAAGTTCGTGGAGCGGATGATGTAACTGCGGACACCATCTTCACCATAGGTGATGTTTTCCAGTCCAGTACCACTGAACATGGGCAGTTCAGAATCTGGTGCTACTTGAATTGCGTCGTTGCCTTTTGGGGTCAGTAGGTAATAACCGCACCATGCGACAACGAAGATCAAGAGCAAATAAATAAGGCGAGTAAAACTCATATAATGAAGGCCTATCGTTTAGCTCAGTACTTCCCTGACCATTGCCTTTATTTGTGTAATAAATGATTTAAATGTTTGTGCTGATATTACATCACGCCAGCTTTTAGTAAATCGTGCATGTTCAGTGCACCCACAATTTTTTCGTCTTTACATAAAATCAGAGCGTTAATATTTTTATTCTGCATCAAGTTCAAACCTTCAACCGCTAGCATATCAGGGTGCGCTGTGGTTGGATTTGTCGTCATGACTTCGCCAATCGCGGTCGTATGAATATCAATGCGTTTGTCTAAGGTGCGACGTAAATCACCATCGGTGAATATACCAAGCATAGCATCGTGTTCATCGACGATAGCGGTCATGCCTAGCCCTTTTTCTGAAATTTCAAGCAGGGCATCACGAATCAATGCGTTTGGAGAAACTTTAGGTAACGCTTCTCCAAAGTGCATAATATCAGACAACTTAAGCAGCAGTTTTCTCCCTAACGCGCCACCTGGATGAGACAGGGCAAAATCTTCGGCAGAAAAACCACGCGCTTGAAGTAGGGCTACGGCTAATGCGTCTCCCATTACTAATGTGGCCGTGGTACTGCTGGTCGGTGCCAACCCTAGTGGGCAAGCTTCTTGAGGTACCGTGATTTGCAGGTGCAAGTCAGACAGTTTTGCCATATTGGATTCTGGCTTGCCTGTCATGCTAATTATCTTGATGTTCAGGCGTTTTAATACCGGAAATAGAGACAGAATTTCGTTTGACTCACCAGAGTTAGAAATTGCGAGCACAATATCTCCAGGGCTGATCATGCCCAAGTCGCCATGTGCTGCTTCGCCAGGGTGAACGAAAAACGCAGAAGTCCCCGTGCTTGCCAGAGTCGCAGCAATCTTGTTACCAATGTGGCCTGACTTGCCAATACCCATAACGACTACTTTGCCGCTGTTGGAAAGGATCAGTTCGCACGCTTTCTCAAATTGATCATCAAAGTAGGTATCCAGCTCTTGCAGAGCAGCAACTTCGATATCAAGAACTTGTTTAGCAGCAGCGCGAAAATCAAATTGATTGGACATATCAGTTCTCTACTTATTTATCGTGGTAATTAAGCGGCCATGTTTGCGAATAAGTACACTTGATAACCTAGGAAGCATGCAAACAAGATTGCACCTTCAATACGGTTAATACTGCGTGATTTACCCAAACACATCGCGACAAGTAATAGTGAAACGCCTAACATGACCCAGAAGTCACGTCCCATCGCGTACTCACTCAGCACCGATGGATTAATGATGCCAGGAATGCCCATTACGGCCAGAATATTAAACACATTCGAGCCAATAATGTTACCGACGGCCATGTCGTCTTCACCTTTTAAAACACCAGCAAGCGATGCTGCGAGCTCAGGTAGACTAGTACCGATGGCAATGATAGTCAGACCGATGACAAGATCGCTCATGCCAAAATACTTTGCAATAATCACCGCGTTATCCACTAGCATGCTTGCTGCCAAAGGAAGCAGTATCAGGCCAATAACCACCCACATGATCGCTTTAGGGTTGCTGACGCCTTCTGGGATCTCTGACTCTTGGTCATCAAGAAAAACATCACCTGATTTTTGTTCTTTGCGGCTGATCTGCAACATAGCAAATAAAAATGCCCCAAAGAGTACAAACAATAAGACACCTTCATAAAAACCGAGATGGCTATTCCAAAGCAGAATACCGGCGAGTACTGTTACAGCAATCATTAATGGCAGTTCCCGGCGGATGACCGCGGAGCTAATCGACAGAGGCTTGATGAGTGCTGTAATACCTAGGATTAACGCGATGTTCGCGATGTTTGAGCCTAAAACGTTACCCACTGCAGTATCGGTTTTTCCGTCCCAGGCTGCGGTTGCAGAAACCATCATCTCTGGCGCAGAAGAGCCCATCGCAAGGATTGTCATGCCGATGACAAGAGGTGAAATACCGACGTTGCGGGCTATCGCTGCAGAACCAAAAACAAGTTTATCTGCACTCCATACGAGCAAAACAAGACCGACTATAAGCAACGCTACGGCTTCGAGCATGAGAATTCCTAAGTATTAAATAAGTAAAATGAATAACCGCTAATTTTGACCTTTTGCGGCCTAAAATGGAAGATAAACGACGAATAAATTAAAGGTTAGTAACGAAAATGTATGCAAATGTCGTTCACTTAAATCAGCAATTCTTGTCTAGGATTTAAACACTTTGCGCTGATTTGATCGTAATCCACAAAAAATTGCAGGTATATACTCGACTTTATTTAATTGAACAGTGCTTTAAATTCAAAGCCAATGTGCTTATGATTGCAGCCTAATAAATGTACCGACGTTACTTTATTAAACGTGAAATTCAACTCCGTTGTGTGTCTGGTTGATGATGCCGTGAGTTGCAACGCTCCGACAGTAGAAGAGATGATATGTCGAACAACGATTTAGTCACCGTGAACAACCTCACTTTTTCACGGGGAGAGCGCAAGATCTTTGATGGTATTGATCTGCATGTTCCTGAGGGCAAAGTGACGGCCATTATGGGACCATCGGGAATAGGTAAAACTACACTGCTGCGTTTAATTGGTGGTCAGTTGTATCCCGAGCAAGGAGAGATCTGGTTTGATGGCGACAATATTCCCTCTCTCTCGCGTAAAAAACTCTACCATGCTCGAAAGAAAATGAGCATGTTGTTTCAATCAGGAGCTTTATTCACTGATTTGAATGTCTTTGATAACGTCGCCTTCCCATTGCGAGAGCATACGAATTTATCTGAAGAGCTGATTCGTACCATGGTGTTGCTTAAGCTTGAAGCCGTCGGTCTACGCGGCGCGGCACAATTGATGCCGAGCGAGCTATCGGGTGGCATGGCTAGACGCGCTGCGTTGGCGCGTGCGATCGCCCTGGATCCTGATTTAATCATGTATGATGAACCATTTGTCGGACAAGACCCAATCACCATGGGTGTCTTGGTTGAGCTCATTAGTAATCTAAATCATGCGTTAGGTTTAACTTCTATAGTCGTTTCTCACGACGTGCCTGAAGTGATGAGTATTGCCGATTGGGTTTATCTGATGGCCGATGGCAAAATTATCGCTTTTGGCACACCAGAAGAGCTTAATCAGAATCCTGACCCTCGCGTTCAGCAGTTCTTACAAGGTGATGCAGATGGTCCCGTACCGTTTCGCTTCCCTTCTCAAAGTATCGAAAAGGACTTATTTGATGGTCGATAATTTTATGCATTTTGTCGCCTCACTAGGTAGACGAACGCTCTCCATCTGCGGAGCATTTGGTCGTGCGACTTTCATGCTGATTGGGGCACTGTTTACTAAGCCACAACCGCTCAAAAGCTTTCCTCTGCTCGTTAAACAACTTTATTCCGTAGGCGTCCAGTCTCTGGCGATTATCGTCGTATCTGGGTTGTTCATTGGTATGGTCTTGAGCCTACAAGGCTATGTTGTGCTGGTGGATTACGGCGCAGAGGGCAGTTTGGGGCAAATGGTGGCGCTCTCATTGCTACGTGAATTAGGGCCCGTTGTCACTGCACTTCTGTTTGCTGGTCGTGCAGGCTCTGCGTTAACTGCAGAGATAGGTTTGATGAAAGCGACGGAGCAACTCTCTAGCCTTGAAATGATGGCGGTAGATCCTTTGAAAAGAGTGATCGCGCCACGTTTTTGGGCTGGTGCTATTTCAATGCCATTACTGGCTATGATTTTCATGGCGGTGGGTATTTGGGGCGCCCAGCTTGTTGGTGTTGACTGGAAAGGTGTTGACCATGGCAGTTTTTGGTCAGCGATGCAGTCCTCAGTTGAACTAGGACAGGATATTGGTAACAGTATGATCAAGTGCTTTGCGTTTGCAATTACGGTTACTTGGGTTGCTCTATTTAATGGTTATGATGCTATTCCAACTTCGGAAGGGATCAGCCGAGCAACTACGCGCACTGTTGTGCATTCTTCTTTAGCAGTACTAGGACTAGACTTTGTACTGACCGCATTGATGTTTGGGAATTAATCATGCAACAAACACGTAAAACTGAATTATGGGTTGGCAGCTTTGTATTAGCGGGAATTTGCGCGATTCTTGTGATGATTTTTCAAGTTGCTGACGTAAAAAGCATTGGCTCTGGTGATACTTACACCCTCAAAGCTGAGTTCGATAATATTGGTAGTTTAAAAGTTCGCTCGCCAGTAAAAGTGGGTGGGGTTGTGATTGGCCGGGTAAGCAATATTTCGCTTAACCCAGATAACTTATTACCTGTTGTAACTCTATCGATCAATAGCAAATACAATCAATTCCCAGAAACGTCGAGCGTACAAATTTTGACGTCTGGCTTGATTGGTGAGCAATACATTGGTTTAGTGCCAGGCTTTGTTTTTGACGATGAAGTCATGCTGGTCGATGGCGATACCATCGAAGACACCAAATCAGCGCTCGTGCTTGAAGACTTAATTGGTCAAGTGCTTTACAGCGTAGGTGGTTCAGACGATTCAAGTAAGGAATAACTATGTTAGCGAGATTATTACTTTCAGTTTGTGCTGTGTTTAGCGCGTTTGGTACAAGTGCAGCAGAAGTGGATAAAACTGAACCTTATAAGATGATGAAGCAAGTGGCTGAAGTCACGTTCGAAAGATTAAAAGCTGAGCAGCCGAAAATCAAACAAGACCCAGATTTACTTAAGGTGATTGTTGAAGAAGAGCTAATGCCTTACGTCAACTACCGCTATGCTGGGTTAAAGCTCCTAGGTCCAAACCTAAAAGGAGCGAAACGTGAAGACGTACTTGAGTTTATCGATGCATTTCGCGCGTACTTAATTGCTTCTTATGCCCAAGTGCTAACGCAATACAGTGACCAACAAATTGAATTTGGTCCTGAGCCTAGCATTGACGACTCTAAGCGTATCACCAGTATTAAAGTTGATATCATCGATACGCCGCGTCCAAACATCAAGCTAGAGTTCAAATTGCGTAAAGACAACAAATCTGGTGAGTGGGAAGCGTTCGATATGATTGCGGAAGGCATCAGTTTACTCTCTAGTAAACAGTCAGAATGGAATAGCAAAATTCGTCAAGAAGGCATTTTATCTGTCGCGAAAGATCTAGAAAAATTAGCTGCGGAGCCGGTTCGCTTTGAGGCGAAGAAATAATGGCCCAGACTCCCGCTCAGTGGCAATTAGATCAAAACATTCTTAAGCTAACAGGGGCACTTGATAGAGATACAGTGCCCGCATTGTGGGCGTATGCTCAGCAATGGCAACCAGCTCAAACTGAGCTGGAATGCTCGTTAAAAGAGATAGAGCGCGTCGACTCTGCAGGAATGGTGATGTTAATCCACTTATTAGAGCATGCAAAAAAGCAAAACTGTCATATAATGCTCAGTTTCGTGCCGGCGCAACTGCGCACTTTGTTTCAACTGAGCAATGTTGAATCTTTAGTGGCCAAACACATACAGAATTATCAGGGGTAAATTGTGGATAGCGCAAAAGTACAACAGTTATTAGAAGAAGCACTAAACCTTCAAGAAGTGCATGTAAAAGGTGAAGGTAGCCACTATGAGGTGGTTGCTGTTGATGCTTGTTTCGATGGAATGAGCCGCGTTAAGAAGCAGCAGTTAATTTATGGTCCTCTGATGGAATACATCCAGCGTAACGACATTCACGCATTATCAATTAAAGCGTTCACACCAGAAGAGTGGGCTCGTGATAAGAAACTGATGTCGCTTTAAGGTTTATTGATGGAAAAGTTTCGAGTTATTGGGTCAGATAAACCACTCGTTGGTGAAGTGACCATTTCCGGTGCAAAAAACGCAGCACTGCCGATTTTATTTGCGTCTATCTTGGCGGAAGAGCCTGTAGAAGTGGCAAACGTGCCACACCTTCGTGATATCGATACAACCATGGAACTGCTTAAGCGTTTAGGCGCGAAAGTAAGCCGTAATGGTTCTGTTCACGTCGATCCAAGTAGCATTACTGAATACTGCGCACCGTATGATTTGGTGAAAACCATGCGTGCTTCTATTTGGGCTTTGGGCCCGCTCGTAGCGCGATTTGGTCAAGGTCAGGTTTCTCTACCTGGCGGTTGTGCTATCGGTGCTCGTCCTGTTGATCTGCATATTTCTGGCCTAGAGCAGCTTGGCGCAACGATTACGCTTGAAGATGGTTACGTTAAAGCTGAGGTTGATGGCCGTCTAAAAGGTGCGCACATCGTGATGGATAAAGTCAGCGTAGGCGCGACGATCACCATCATGTGTGCTGCAGCACTTGCTGAAGGCACTACAACGCTAGACAACGCGGCGCGTGAACCTGAAATTGTAGATACAGCGGATTTCCTAAATAAGCTTGGTGCAAAAATTTCTGGTGCAGGCACAGATACGATCACGATTGAAGGTGTTGAGCGCCTAGGTGGTTGTAAACACAACGTGGTTGCCGACCGTATTGAGACGGGAACATTCCTTGTCGCTGCCGCGGTATCTGGCGGTAAAGTAGTATGTCGTAACACCAACGCTCATTTGCTTGAAGCGGTTTTAGCCAAGCTAGAAGAAGCTGGCGCGCTTGTCGAAACGGGTGAAGATTGGATTTCAGTTGATATGACTGATCGCGAGCTGAAAGCAGTGAGTGTACGTACAGCGCCGCATCCAGGCTTCCCGACTGATATGCAAGCTCAATTTACGCTATTGAACATGATGGCGAAAGGCGGCGGCGTGATCACTGAGACTATCTTTGAAAACCGCTTTATGCACGTACCAGAACTCATGCGTATGGGCGCGAAAGCCGAGATTGAAGGCAACACCGTTATCTGTGGTGATGTTGAGTCATTAAGTGGTGCGCAAGTCATGGCAACCGACTTACGAGCTTCGGCTAGTTTGGTAATTGCGGGCTGTATTGCTAAAGGCGAAACCATCGTTGACCGTATTTACCATATCGACCGCGGTTACGACAAAATCGAAAATAAACTGGCTGCACTTGGCGCAAATATTGAGCGAGTGAGCGAGGCAAGTTAAACTGCACCGCAGGTAACTTGGATATCAAGAGAGCCGAAACCTGAGTTTCGGCTTTTTTATATCACTCTCATGACCATAGTTATCCTTTATGGAAAGAGAGAAATTAATAGCTGTATCTGGCAAAAGCCGGTTCCTGGAGAACAAGAATGATTGCACTGTTACGTGTATTTGCTGTCGCTATCTTTGCGATTGTTATGTTTATTGGTGGTTGTGGTTACTGCCTATTAAGCCCCCGAAACCCTAAGCACGTTTTCACTTTTGGCCGCTTGTTTGCCAAGATGTCTCGTGTATTTGGGATTAAGTTAGAGCTGCGTATCCCTGAAGATGCGTATTCACGCGGACAACATGTTTACATTGCTAACCACCAGAACAACTGGGACATGTTTACTGTTTCTGCTGCTGTGACTCCGAAAGTTGTGACAGTAGGTAAAAAGAGCTTGGCTTGGATGCCACTGTTTGGTCAGCTTTACTGGCTTACGGGTAACATTCTGATTGACAGAGCGAATCGCTCGAAAGCAAAAGGTACTATCGATCAGGTAGTGAGCAGCATGAAAGAAAGTGATGTTTCGGTGTGGATGTTCCCAGAAGGCACGCGTTCTCGTGGGCGTGGTTTGCTGCCATTCAAAACAGGTGCTTTTCATGCGGCAATTGGTGCAGGTGTGCCAATCATTCCTATCGTATGTAGCTCGACGAATAAAATTAAGCTGAACCGTTGGAACAATGGTCATGTGATTGTTGAAATGCTACCTCCAATCAGCACTGAAGGCTATGGTAAAGAGGGCATTCGCGAGCTAGCGAATATCTGTCGTGAACAGATGAAAGAGAAACTTGAATCGTTAGATGAAGAAGTCAAACAGCGCAACGCTGCTTAAGTTTTACTGCGATATCATCAACGAAAAAACAATAAAAAACGGGTGCCTGAGCTTACCCGTTTTTTTATGTTTGTCAGCAAGTGCAATTATTTTCGAACCGCGATTGCTTCAATCTCGATACCAACATCTTTCGGTAGGCGAGCGACTTCTACACAAGAACGTGCAGGGTAGTTTGCTACGCCGTGCTCATCAAAGAACTTGCCGTAAACTTCGTTCACCGTGCCAAAGTCATTTAGGTCTTTAACAAAAACCGTTAGCTTTACAATATCAGATACTTGAAGACCTGAAGATTCAACTACAGCCTTTACGTTTTCTAGAGACTGACGAGCTTGTTCTGCGATATCAGCAGACACTTCACCTGTCGCTGGGTTTACTGGGATTTGGCCTGAAGTAAGAACCATGTTACCTAGATCTACGCCTTGAACGTAAGGACCGATTGCTGCTGGTGCAGACTCAGTGTGAAGTACTTTCGTCATTTGATTTTTTCCATCAGTTGTAGGGAATAAAGATTCTCAGTTTGCCTCTAAACCCTCGGTAGGTAAAGAGCAAAATACCCCGACATTGCAGGGTATTTTAAACGTATCACAGCCTAGTCGTGCGGCGTGTTTATCGCTCGGTTACGATCTCGCGTGAGAACACTTTCTCGCAATATTTACACTTTAGGCGGATTTCTTGTTTCTTCTCGAACACGCTAAAGCTGCTTTCTACTGGTTCATTATGAGAAATACAGTTTGAATTCGGGCATTCAAATACATCATTGATGCGCTCAGGAAGCTCTAACGCGAGCTTTTTCACCACTTCATAATTTTCGATTTGGTTCACGGTCGCGTGAGGAGCATACAGCGCCAACTTGCTCGCTTGCTCTTCATTAATAAACACATTTTCGATTTTGAGTAGATCTTTATGACCGAGTGCTGATGATGGCAAGTTCAGACCAATCGTAACGCGCTGTGATGAATTGTGCATATCGAACAGTCTTAGTACTTTGATGCCGATTTGCGCAGGGATGTGGTCGATGACCGTGCCATTTTTGATTGCTTCTACCTGCAATTGAGTTTCTTTAGCCATGGGTTTTCTCCTCGATTACAGTGTTTCGTTTAGAACAAGCGCCAACAGTGCTTGGCGAGCGTATACGCCATTTTGAGCTTGCTGGAAGAAGTAAGCATGAGGCGTTTTATCAACATCGGTTGTGATTTCATCCACGCGAGGGAGGGGGTGGAGTACTTTTAGGTTCTCGCGCGCCCCTTCGAGTAATGCTGCTGTCAAAATATACGCCGATTTAATGTGCGCGTACTCCGATTCGTCAAAACGTTCTTTCTGTACGCGCGTCATGTACAGAATATCCAGTTCAGGAATCACACTCTCCATGTCCGTGTGCAGGCTATATTGAATGCCAGCTTCGTCTAGCTCTTCGCAGATGTAATCTGGCATTGCCAATGCTTCTGGTGCAACAAAGAAGAAGCGGATGTTATTAAACTTCGCTAAGGCTTGAGTCAGTGAGTGCACTGTGCGGCCATATTTTAGGTCACCGACGAACGCGACGTTCAAGTTGTCTAGACGACCTTGTGTTTCCGCGATGGTGTATAGGTCGAGTAGCGTTTGAGTTGGGTGTTGGTTTGCACCGTCACCAGCGTTGATCACTGGCACGCCATTTGAGAATTCAGAGGCCAAGCGAGCGGCGCCTTCTTGTGGATGGCGCATCACAAAGGCATCGACGTAAGAAGAGATGACTTGTACTGAATCTGCGAGTGTTTCGCCTTTTTTCGCCAGAGAGGTATTACCATCATTATCAAAGCCAATCACGTCACCACCAATGCGCTGAATCGCTGTTTCAAACGATAAACGTGTACGTGTTGATGGTTCAAAGAAACAACTGGCAACGACTTTGTTTTTAATCAGTTCTGGTCGAGGTGCTTTTTTAAGGCTACCTGCTGTTTCTACGATAAGTTCCAGCTCTTCACGTGAAAGCTCTGGAATAGAGATGATGTGCTTCTGGTAAAGCGAGTTCGCCATGATCTTCTTCCCTATAACATTGATGACTACATCCAAATTGCCGAAAGGAATTTTGGACATAAAAAAACCTCCCCAAATGGGGAGGTTTTAAAATTCAATAGAATTAACGAAAATAACACCACGTAAGCGTAGTCGCTTAGCTAGAGCAAATCGCGTTTTCATGTCGGCAATTAGCTTGGTCATTTCTTAATCCTCAGACAAATTGCCGAGCATTATACGCTTAACTTTCGTGAGCGCAAGCGATTACATCATGGTTTTTAGCGGCTGTTTTGGCTTGCTAGTTTAGCTTCCTAATGTTGCTACCATCACGGCTTTGATGGTGTGCATACGGTTTTCAGCTTCGTCGAATACGATGGAGTATTCTGACTCAAATACCTCTTCTGTTACTTCAAGGCCTTTCATGCCGTATTTTTCAGCGACTTCTTTGCCGACGGTGGTATCATCATTGTGGAAAGCTGGAAGACAGTGCATAAATTTCACATGTGGATTACCCGTTTGTTTAATCACGTCCATATTGATTTGATATGGTGTCATTAACGCTACACGTTCATCCCATGCCTCAGCGGATTCACCCATAGATACCCAAACATCGGTGTAAAGGAAGTCACAACCCTTCACGCCTTCCTCCACGCTTTCAGTTAATGTGATTTTTGCACCAGTTTGCTGCGCGATAGTTTGGCAAGTTGCCACCAAATCTTCTTCAGGCCAGAACGCTTTTGGCGCGACAAGGCGAATATCCATGCCCATTTTAGCGGCACCCACCATGAGCGAGTTGCCCATATTGTTGCGTGCATCGCCTAGGTAAGCGAAGGTCATTTCATGCAGCTGCTTACCGCGTCCGTGCTCTTGCATGGTCAGGAAGTCAGCAAGGATTTGGGTTGGGTGGAACTCATCAGTCAAACCATTCCACACTGGAACACCAGCATAAGTGCCAAGCTCTTCAACAATGGATTGGCCAAAGCCGCGATATTCGATGCCGTCATACATGCGACCTAAGACGCGTGCGGTGTCTTTCATTGATTCTTTATGGCCAATCTGAGAACCAGAAGGGCCGATGTAAGAGACTTGAGCGCCTTGATCAAAAGCTGCGACTTCAAACGCACATCGGGTACGAGTCGAAGATTTCTCAAAGATGAGTGCAATGTTTTTACCTTGAAGTGTCTTCTGCTCTGTTCCTGCATATTTTGCTTTTTTTAGCTCTGCAGACAGTTCGAGCAAGAACTGGATTTCTTTGGTTGAGAAATCCAATAGCTTCAAAAAGTTGCGGTTACGTAAATTGAAAGCCATAGCTCGTCCCTTAGTACGTGTGATTGAATTAATAGAATGCATTAAAACATATAAATGCTTTATTTGTGAATAATTATTTTTATGTAAAACTAAAAAAGGTTGATGCATTCACATCAACCTTAGTTTTTATTCATTTAATGTAAAAGGACGAATTGGTTATATATCGTCTCGTTCTATCGGACAACTCATGCAGCGGGCGCCACCACGGCCACGGCCAAGCTCGTTACCTGGGACTGTCAGTACTTTGATACCAGCTTTGTCGTATTTTTCGTTGGTGTATACATTGCGTTCGTAACCAATCACAACGCCCGGTTTTACGGTAAGAACGTTATTGGCGTCATTCCATTGTTCGCGCTCAGCTTCATAACTGTCACCACCCGTGGTGATGATTTTCAGCTGATCTAAGCCAAGAGCAGATTCAATCGCATGTAGGTAGTTATGAGATGCTTCAACATGCATTTCACCATTGCCTTTTGGTGTTAAGCGCCATGTGTCGAGATCTTTGCGCATGATCTCTGGGTAAACAGAGAACGTGTCCACATCCATATGGGTCATAACGGTGTCTAAATGCATGCATGAACGGTGTTTAGGCAGATCAATCGCAATCACTTCGGTTGCTTGTCCTGCCTTAAACAGGCTCGCTGCAAGGTTTTCTACACCTTGCGCGGTCGTGCGCTCAGACATACCGATCAGAACTGCACCTTTACCAATAACCAACACATCACCGCCTTCGACATTCGCATTATCATAATGCAGATCATCGTCACCGAAGTATTTAATAAAGTCTTGGCCAGCAAAAATTGGGTGCCAACGATAAATCGCACGTAAGTGGTTTGTTTCACGTTGGCGTGCAGGCATCATCATTGGGTTGAGCGATACACCACCATAAACCCAGCATGAGGTATCACGCGTAAATAGGTGGTTAGGTAGCGGCTCAATAACAAAATCCAGCGGACGCTTCATTTTTGGCAGCATAGAAGATGAGGAGATCGGTAGCTCTGAGTAAGCTAAGCCAACCTAAAAAGATGCTGGCAAGGTGTTCATCATCCATTTCTGAAAAATATTGGCGTAGGTCTCGCGCAAAGGTTGGCCCGTAACGAAAGTCAGAAATCTGAGTATCTAGCAGCCACTGTTTTGCTTCTGGAACGGCGAGGGTTTCGACCAGTAAATCGTGGAGGAGAAGCACTTCTACATCTTGATCGCGTAGCGTGCGTGCGAACGCATCGTGCTCTTCACCTGCCGCTTCTACAGCAAGAACATCATCAAACAGTAATTCATGACAGTTTGATGGAGTTAAGTGGGTTAGGGCGCGCTCTGGGCGATTTAATAGAACTCGTCGAAGTTGACCAACTTCTGATCCAACGTACAGCTTGCTCATTTTGTATCCTTACAAATTTTCCAGCCGTTAGTTATGACAAGCTTCCTAGAAAGATGCAAATCACTACGCTTTGCCTATATTCTGAATTTTTATTGTTTTTTAGTATTTTAGTTTTGCCTGTTTTGCTAATAAAGTTTTGGTTTGGGTTTTAATTCTATTTTGTGAAACGTGGAGAGCGTGCGTTTTTATTCTAATTTTCCCATTGAGAAAGAATACATGCATAGTGCATAAAACGTGCATTTTTATTCTAAATTATGCATTATTGAAGTGAATTTATTCGTTATGCTTCTTCGTTTTACACGTGAGTGTATTCAAGAAAGCGCCATAAACACGCACAGAAAGAGAAAATAACCGCATTAAGTGTCAGTTAGGATGTTCTGAATATTAAAAAATGCCATTTTTTGTTAATTTTTTGTTTCCTTGCATGGTCGGTTTAATATTTATATTCAAATAACCGATAAGAATCGCGGTGGTATGATGTTTGTTTGTGGCTTTTCATCGCAATCCATGCCATATTTCACCGGATCAGCATACTCAGTATCGGGTATAGTGTTTCTATCAAGTAACTAATCTGGAGCCAAAACATGTCTCACGAAGATGAATATCTATCAGTAGAAGAATTAATTGAGATTCAAAAGGAAGAGACTCGCGATATCATTGCAGCATTGCTAGAAGATGGCAGCGATCCAGATTCGCTATACGAAATCGAGCACCACCTGTTTGCAGAAGATTTTGACACGCTAGAAAAAGCGGTAGTTGAAGCATTCAAGATGGGCTTTGAAGTGCTTGAAGCGGAAGAAACTGAAGATGAAGATGGCAACAAGTTGCTTTGCTGTGACGCAACCATGGAATCAGCATTAGACGCAGAAGCCATTGATGCGCAAGTTGAAAAACTGATTCACTTGGCAGAAAAATACGACATCATCTATGACGGTTGGGGTACGTACTACGAAGGCGAAGATGCGCTTTACCCTGAAGAAGATGAAGACGACGAGTAATCAAAGCTCACCTCTTTTAGAGAAACCAGCGTTTAACGCTGGTTTTTTTATACCTTGAAAATGGCATCCAACAACAGATGAATGTGGAGGTGATAAATAATTCACATTGAGTTTATAGGGGATTTCTCCCTATAATGCGTGAAAATTGATCTAGCGCAAGGTGTATATGCAACTCTCACTCGCCGGTTTATGGCAAGTCTCTCCACTGACGGACCTCTCGATTCCACAGGATGACATCACTTTTCCCGCCCCTTTAAGTCTAGTCCTGCCTGATGAATTGACGGAGGAAGCGATCCGTCAACAAGAATGGCACCTGATGCATGACATTGAAGTGGATGAGGCGATGATGGCATTTCCTGCAGTGGAAATGGTAATGGGTGGTGTTGATTACCATGCGGAGGTACGTTTGAACGGCGTGGCTGTGTTTGATTGTGATGGCTCGCAAAGTGTGTATAAGAAAGACATTCGCCCATACATGCAAATGGGGCGTAATCGCTTTGAGATATTGTTCCTAGAGGAAGAAGAAGATCTTTTATTCGATGAGGATAAGCCAGAGCTGTGCCCGCTTTCTGAACATCAATATAAGAAAAGTGATGAGCGACTGGGCGTGTGGCAAGAACCGTACTTGCAGTTTATTCGCAACGTGCGTTTAGATCGCGTGGCAACCGAGCAGATTTGGCACCATGGTGGCGGGTGTGAATTTAAGGTCGATTTGTATTACCAGACATTTGCACCAGGGCTAGTGTCAGCAGCGGTAAAGTTTAATGGCATGACTTACCATATTCCTATTGATGTCCGAGCGGAGCATGCGAGCGCTTTATTCCAGATTGAAGCGCCAAAGTATGCTGATCTTAATGACCCTGATCCAAATGATCTCTATCAGTTGTCTGTTGAATTGGATGGACAACGCCAAAACTTCACTGTTGCATTGAGCCAGGAGCTTTGCGTTACCCATGTTGTGCTTTAACGTCTGATAATATTTTTTTATTACAGTACCTTAAGCATTACGACTTCACATGCATCATGCCCTGTTTGCCCAAGCGGGGCATCGAGATGCTCAAAGCCTAGCTTTTCATACAAGCCTACCGCCTCTCTTAGACATTCTGTTGTCTCTAAATAGCACTGCTGATATCCAAGCTGTTTCGCCAGTTGTAAGCTCAATGCGACGATGCGTTTGGCTAAACCGTGTCCTCGTGTTTGAGGTAAGAAGTACATCTTTTGCAGCTCACACACATTTGGCTCACCAGCTAAAGGGGCAAAGCCACCGCCACCAACGATCTCTCCGCGATGTTCAATGACCCAATAGGCGGCCCCGTTTTGATTATACACCGAATACATATCATCAAGCGTTGGATCGGCCACACCATAACCTCTGTCTGCGGTTAAGCCGTATTCTGCGGAGACTTTACGAATTACGTCTGCCACTTGCGGATTGTCTGCTTTGGTAAGAGGTCGAAGGGTGTATTCCTCTGCCTGACACACTTTTGTTAGCCCTTTTAGGTAAGTCTCTAGACCAAGTTTGAGTTGTTCTTGCTCACAGTCATCAAGTTGTGTAAGCAACTGCTCAAAAAAGCTGTTTTGCTGTTGGTCTAGTTGCGCTAACGCCTGCTGTCCTTGAATTGTGAGCACTACGAGTTGGCTTCGTTTATCTTTCGGGTTTTCGATGCTCTCAACCAAACCTAATTTAATCAAACCAGTAATGGTGCGGCTTGCATTGGACTTGTCGACACTAAGCTGCTGCGCCAGTTGGTTGATGGTCAATGGCTGCAATTGGATTTCACCTAATGCGTGCGCTTGTACCGGGGTAAGAGCGACATCGCCGCATTGTTTATCGAGCATACCAAGCAATCGGACGGCTTGACGGGAGTAGTGTCGGAGTTGACGAGCGTTCATTATCACTTACCTCTAAAAATAAAGTTGCGCACCGCAATTAAATTAATTGCGGTGCGCAACTTTGTCAATGATAAATGTCATTTGGCTCGTTAGGAGACGTAGTGAGCCTCCATGTTTAAGCGTGGTGATGTAAACAAAACTGCGGTGCTGGAGTTTTTGCTGATGATTTACGCATCCATACTTTCTCGTGGAAGTAGTAAGCCACCGTATTCAAACTCGGCTCTAGCATCGCCATTACGCCGCCGACAAATGCATCACCTGTTAGTAAGTAAACCACGGTAAAAGCGACGCTGAAGTGCACGGTCGCAAAGCTTGCGGTTTTTAATTTGGTCATCCACTGACGAGCTTTAAGTGCTGGGACTTTTGCCCATGCCTTTTCATGAAAGTAGAAGGCTACGGTGTTCACTGAAGGCTCAATCATGGCAATTAAACTACCAATTAAAATGTCGCCTGTGAGTACGTAAGCGACACTAAATGCGATAGTAAAATGCAGTGCTGCGAAAGTTAGTGTCTTTTTCATGATAATTACTCAATCGTGTTTGTTTCGATGAGTTTATTATCGATAATAATTCTCATTAATGCTAATGGATGATGAGTATTGTTGCGATAGGGGAAAGCTATTGATGATGGTTTTTGGTGAAAGATATACAAAAAAGGTTGACCATGATGGCCAACCTTTGGATTCAAAGTGAGAAGTGTTAGTTCTTCTCTTTCACTGAGGCTTAAAGTGCAGCGATCGTTGTCTTCTGCTCTTCTAGCTTAGCTAGTGTCTCTTTGTAGCCTTCAAGCTTCTCACGCTCTTTAGCAACAACAGCTTCAGGTGCTTTCGCTACAAAGCCTTCGTTGCCCAGTTTGCCTTCGATACGCTTGATTTCGCCGTGCGTCTTCTTGATTTCGCCATCTAGACGAGCAAGCTCTGCATCTTTGTCGATCAAACCCGCCATTGGGATCATCAGCTCAGACTTGCCAACTAGTGCCGTTGCACACGCTGGGGTTTCTTCGCCAGCTTCAAGCACGCGTACTGCTTCTAGCTTCGCTAGAGACATCAATACTTGTTTGCTTGCTTCTAGACGAGAGGCGTCTTTCTCATTCGCTGCTTTCAGCATAACGTCTAGAGGCTTGCCTGGGTTGATGTCGTACTCAGCACGTAGGTTGCGGATGCTAGTGATGAACGCTTTCACCCACTCGATGTCGTCTAGCGCTTCTTGGTGGAAGTTCGCTTCGTCAAACTGAGGCAGAGTTTGTAGCATGATTGTCTCGCCCTCAATACCGTCAACTAGTGGCTTGATGCTTTGCCAGATAGTTTCTGTGATGTAAGGAATCACTGGGTGAGCCAGACGTAGCGTCTTCTCAAGTACCGTGATTAGTGTACGGCGAGTACCACGCTGTTGCGCTTCAGTACCTTTCCATAGAACGGGTTTAGTTAGCTCTAGGTACCAGTCACAGAATTGGTTCCAGATGAATTCGTAAAGTGTGTTTGCAGCCATATCTAGACGGAAGTTGTCGATATGGTTGTTGAACGCTTTCGCTGCGAGTTCAAACTGAGACTCGATCCACTTGTCTGCTAGTGAGTACTCGATCTCACCTTCACCAAAACCACAATCTTGCTCTTCTGTGTTCATCATTACGTAACGGCTTGCGTTCCATAGTTTGTTACAGAAGTTACGGTAACCTTCAAGACGCTTCATATCCCAGTTGATATCGCGACCTGTTGATGCCATTGCTGCAAGAGTGAAACGCAGTGCGTCTGTACCGTATGCTTCGATACCGTTTTCAAACGTCTTACGCGTGTTCTTCTCGATCTTCTTCGCTAGCTGAGGCTGCATCATGTTGCCACAACGCTTCTCTACTAGAGACTCTAGGTCGATACCATCGATCATGTCGATTGGGTCAAGTACGTTACCTTTCGACTTAGACATCTTGTCGCCGTTTTCGTCACGGATTAGGCCGGTAACGTAAACTGTCTTAAATGGTACTTGTGGTTTGCCATTTTCGTCTTTCACGAAGTGCATGGTCATCATGATCATGCGCGCAACCCAGAAGAAGATGATGTCGAAACCAGTTACTAGAACGTCTGAAGGGTGGAATACTTTCAGATCGTCAGTTTGCTCTGGCCAACCTTGAGTACCGAACGTCCATAGCGCAGAAGAGAACCATGTATCCAGTACGTCTTCGTCTTGGTGCAGCTCAATTACTGACTCTAGGTTGTTGTTCTTGCGAACTTCTTCTTCAGTGCGACCTACGTAAACATTACCTTGGTTGTCGTACCACGCTGGGATGCGGTGACCCCACCATAGCTGACGAGAGATACACCAGTCTTGAACGTCACGCATCCAAGAGAAGTACATGTTTTCGTATTGCTTAGGAACGAATTGGATGTCGCCGTTTTCTACTGCTTCAACTGCTGTTTTCGCTAGAGGCGCAGTACGTACGTACCATTGGTCAGTTAGCATTGGTTCGATAACCACGCCACCACGGTCGCCGTAAGGAACTTGTAGATCGTGATCTTTCACTTCTTCAAGTAGACCTAGCTCGTCGAATTCAGCAACGATAGCTTTACGAGCGGCAAAACGCTCCATACCGTGGTATTTAGCTGGTAGCTCAGTGCTGTAAGCGTCGCTTGCTTCGCCGTTAGTGTTGAATACTTCTGCTGCGTCGCGGATGTTCGCGTCGAAAGTCAGAATGTTGATCATTGGTAGCTGGTGGCGCTTACCAACTTCGTAGTCGTTGAAGTCGTGCGCAGGTGTGATTTTCACACAGCCAGTACCTTTTTCCATATCTGCGTGCTCATCGCCCACGATTGGGATGCGACGATCAACGATAGGAAGGATGATTTCTTTACCGATAAGATCTTTGTAACGTGGATCTTCTGGGTTAACTGCAACACCCGTATCGCCTAGCATGGTCTCTGGACGAGTCGTTGCAACAACGATGTAGTCTTTGCCATCCGCTGTTTTAGCACCATCTGCTAGTGGGTAGCGGAAGTGCCACATGTGGCCTTTAGTGTCTTTGTTCTCTACTTCTAGATCTGAGATCGCTGTGTGTAGCTTTGGATCCCAGTTAACTAGACGCTTACCGCGGTAGATTAGATCGTCTTCGTATAGACGTACGAAAACTTCTTGAACGGCGTTAGATAGACCATCGTCCATCGTAAAGCGCTCACGGTCCCAGTCTACTGATGCGCCAAGACGACGAAGCTGTTTAGTGATAGTGCCACCAGATTCGCCTTTCCATTCCCAGATTTTGTCGATGAAAGCTTCACGACCGTAATCGTGTTTTGTTTTGCCTTCTTCTGCAGCGATCTTACGCTCAACAACCATCTGAGTTGCGATACCAGCGTGGTCAGTACCTACTTGCCAAAGGGTGTTTTTACCCTTCATACGTTCACAACGGATAAGCGTATCCATGATCGTATCTTGGAACGCGTGGCCCATGTGTAGGCTACCAGTGACGTTCGGTGGCGGGATCATGATGCTGTATGATTCTTTAGTAGTGTCACCGTGTGGCTTAAAGTAGCCTTTCTCTTCCCAAGTCTGATACAGAGCTTGTTCGATTGAAGTTGGGTTGTATGTCTTTTCCATAGCGCTCTTTTAATGGATACGTTGATGGTTGAATCTTAGTCAATCTTTATAAGTGAGGGATCTTAACAAGATCGCCTTAACTATAAGGATTGACCGTTAAGGATATCGAATTTCGATCGTTTGCAGCTGGTAACCTGCTTGACGGTAAATTTTATATCTTTCTCTTGCGAGTTGTTTAGCTTTTTCTTCGCAGGGCACGAAGTCTACCACTTGAGCAAACTTGTTCGCAAAGGTTGTCTCATTTTCCGCCAAATTAATTACCAATTGACGATTCCAAGACGGCTTTACACCGTTATGGCCGATCTCAATATTGGTGGCGTATTTCGGTCCTTCGCCTACGAGGTTATGTGCCATGAACTTGTCTGCATCAACTTGCCAAAAGGCTTCAGCGAGCTGCTCGGCGTGTGGTTTGTCTTGGCAGTTTAAATACACTTTAGCGCCTTGGCGGGCAAAGTGCTGCGCCAAAAACACAATGTACTCTTCAAAGCCAGCCACCGTTGCTTGCGGGCTCTCTTCGTTAATGATGTAGAAGGTTGCAGTTTGCATCATTCTCTCACTTGCCTTGGGTCTCTTCCTAAGACCATCTTAAGTCCCATTTTCATTTTAGAAAATTAGGATAATAAAAAAGGGCCTTGCGGCCCTTTTAGATTTTGTTCAGAAATTACTCTTCTGTCTCTTGGCCGCTGCGGTTCAAAAGGAATTGGACAAGCATTGAGACAGGACGGCCCGTTGAGCCTTTCGCTGCGCCTGATTTCCATGCGGTACCTGCGATATCGACGTGAGCCCAGTTGTACTTTTTAGCAAACTTAGATAAGAAGCAACCCGCAGTGATAGTACCAGCAGGACGGCCACCAATGTTTGCCATATCCGCAAACGGGCTCTTCAACTGCTCGTGGTACTCATCTGCCATTGGTAGACGCCATGCACGGTCACTTGCTTGCTCAGAAGCATTCACTAGTTCGTGAGACAGTGGGTTATGGTTAGAGATAACGCCACTGATGTGGTGACCTAGTGCGATAACACAAGCGCCGGTTAGCGTTGCAACGTCAACCACGCAGTCTGGTTCGAAACGCTCTACGTAAGTCAGTGCGTCACAAAGAACAAGACGACCTTCCGCATCCGTGTTCAGAACTTCTACAGTTTGACCAGACATTGTCGTTAGGATATCACCTGGACGGTAAGCATTGCTGCCGGGCATGTTTTCACAGCCTGCTAGAACACCAATAACGTTAATTGGTAGGTTTAGCTTCGCTAGCGCTTTCATTGTACCGAATACCGATGCCGCACCACACATGTCGTACTTCATCTCATCCATACCTTCGCCCGGTTTTAGAGAGATACCGCCTGAATCGAAGGTTAGACCTTTACCTACTAGCACAATAGGTTTTGCATCTGAGTCAGGGTTACCTTTGTACTCGATGATAGACATCATAGATTCGTTTTTAGAACCACGACCGACTGCTAGGTAAGAGGTCATACCCAGTTTTTCCATCTCTTGCTCACCAATGATTTTGGTGGTTACGGTTTCGTAATCGTCCGCCAGACGACGAGCTTGAGAAGCGAGGTAAGCTGGGTTAGCTACGTTTGGTGGCATGTTGCCAAGATCTTTTGAGGCTTTGACACCAGATGCGATAGCGAGACCATGAGTGATTGCTTTTTCACCCAAGTTTAATTCACGACGCGTTGGTACATTGAAAACAAGCTTGCGCAGTGGGCGGCGAGTCTCAGGTTTAACGCTCTTGAATTGATTAAATGTGTATAGACCATCTTTAGTCGCTTCTACAGCCTGGCGTACTTTCCAGTATGTATCACGACCCTTAACATGCAGTTCAGTTAGGAAACATACCGCTTCCATTGAGCCTGTCTCGTTAAGTGTGCTGATCGTCTTTTGAATGATTTCCTTGTACTGGCGCTCGCCAAGTTCACGTTCTTTGCCGCAACCGACAAGTAAAACGCGCTCTGACAAAACACCTGGTACTTGATGCAGTAGCAGCATCTGACCAGGTTTACCCTCTAGATCACCACGGCGAAGTAGTGAACTGATGTAACCGTCACTGATTTTATCAAGTTGTTCGGCTACTGGAGAAAGGCGACGTGGTTCAAACACACCAACAACGATACATGCGCTACGTTGTTTCTCTGGACTGCCACTTTTTACACTGAACTCCATGCGTACTCCTACATCCTGAAGACAAATTGCTCTAAATGTTAGATAATGATCGCTTACTTGTTGAATTTTAGCTCCAGGCTTACATGCAGAGCTGATTAAGCGACTAACATCTAGTTTATAATTTTTAAAAAAATAAATGGTTCAACGGGAAACTATAGTGATTCGACCAAAAAAACAAGTTTTGTATAGGTAATTTCAGCGTGATTATTGTTAGATATTTGATCCGCGAAACACTCAAGAGCCAATTTGCGATTTTTTTCGTACTTTTTTTGGTGTTTGTAAGCCAGAAATTCATAAGTGTTCTTGCTGATGCTTCTGATGGGGATATTCCTGCTGGATTGATTTTCTCGATTGTTGGTTTGAATATGCCAGCAATGGGGTTGTTAATGCTGCCTTTGAGTCTGTATATCGGCATACTGATCACGTTTGGTCGCCTGTATGCAGAGAGCGAAATTGTCGTGATGAACGCGACAGGTATTGGTAACAAATTCCTGGTACAAGCGGCCTTGTACTTAGCACTGATTACTTCTGCTGTAGCGGCTTTCAATGCATTGTGGTTATCGCCGTGGTCTCAAGACCGTGTTGAGCAACTTTATGAACAAGTGGCGGCAGAAAACAGCGTTGACTTGCTAAAGAAGGGGCAATTCCAAGGCACGCCAGATGGTTCATCGGTTGTGTTCATTGATGACATTAAAGACAATACATTGAGCAACGTTTTTGTCGCGCAGATGCGCCCGAGAGATTCAGTATTGCCGAGTGTGATGTTCTCGTCTTCTGGTGAAGTAAAAGAACTGTCGGACGGCCGTCAGGTCATCACCATGAAAGAAGGCACGCGTTATGAAGGTGTGCCTACTCGCGTTGAATATATGATCACAAAATTCGATGAATACGAAGGCGTTATCGGCCAGCGTGAGGTCAAAAAGAAAGGGCGAGATTGGGAAGCGTACCCAACGGTTGATTTGATTGGACACCCAGACCCAGAAGCACAAGCAGAGCTGCAATGGCGAATTTCGTTATTTGTGTGTATTCCACTCTTAACGATGCTGGTTATTCCTTTGTCGGCGGTGAATCCGCGTCAGGGACGATTTGCCAAAATGGGGCCCGCGATTCTTATTTATCTAGCGTATTTCCTGGCGATTAGTGCAACAAAATCTGCATTAGAAGATGGTGACATTCCGGCGGCAATCGGCATGTGGCCAATTAATGCGATGTTACTGATTGTCGCAATCATGGCCAATATGATGGACAGCGTTGCTGCTCGACGAATAAAAGACAAATTCCGTAAGAAGAGGCTCGCGTAAGCTGTGTTCAAAATCTTAGACCTTTACATCGGTAGAACCATCATCTCTACCACTGCCTTGGTTTTAGCGACGTTTGTTGGCTTATCGGGCATCATCAAATACGTAGAACAGTTACGTAAAGTAGGGCGAGGCGTGTATGACCTCACTCATGCGTTGTACTTTGTGTTGCTGAGTGTGCCGCGTGATATCGAAATGTTCTTCCCAATGGCGGCATTACTCGGTGCCCTTATTGGTTTGGGTATGTTGGCGTCAAGCTCTGAGCTGGTGGTGATGCAAGCTGCTGGTTTCTCAAAGTTGGATATCGGGTTATCCGTGCTCAAAACGGCGGTGCCACTTATGCTTATCGTTATGACGTTAGGGCAATGGGGCGCTCCAGAAGCACAAAAGATGGCTCGTGACCTACGATCCTTTGCGATATCTGGAGGTAGTATTGTCTCAGTTCGTTCTGGAGTTTGGGCTCGTGACGCAAACGACTTTATCTTTATAGGTAAAGTCGAAGACGACAAGCTTTATGCTTTAAATATGTGGCGTTTTGATGATGATAAGAATCTACAAAAGGTTATCTTTGCTGAAGAGGTCGACTATCAACAAGATAACAATTGGTTGATGCGAGACGTACAAATCACGGATATGAAAAATGAAAACGTGATTTCGAAGCAAGACATCGAACAGATGGAATGGCATACGTCATTGGCTCCAGATAAGCTAGCTGTGGTGACGGTAAAGCCTGAAGAGTTATCACTGAGCGGCTTGTATGATTACGTGACCTATCTGAAAGCATCTGAGCAAGATGCATCTCGCTATGAATTGGCGTTTTGGCGTAAGTTGACACAGCCGCTTTCAATTGCCGTGATGATGTTGATGGCGCTATCGTTTGTTTTCGGTCCACTCAGAAGTGTGACCATGGGGGCAAGGGTATTGTCGGGCGTGGTTGCCGGGTTTACTTTTTATATATCCAGTGAGTTCTTTGGCCCATTAAGCTTGGTATATGGCATATCCCCAGTGTTTGGTGCATTGGCTCCGAGCCTGGTGTTCTTAGCCATTGCGATTGCGCTGCTGAGAAGAAAGCTGTAGCTGAAGTATCACCGAATAAACCATGTATCATCGGATAAAGTGTAAAAGGAAGGCATTATGCCTTCCTTTTTTGTATTCCCGGATAAGTTAGTTTGCCTTAGGCAACACAACAACCTCTGTTTTTGCCCAAATGTCGTGGAACCCACGTTTCTTGGGATCAATCGGTACAGTCAGGTTTGCCAAACCAAAGCCAGATGTTGCAATGCGAATCATGGCTTGAGTGACTGTAATCGGCGCACCGTCTTTGGCATTGCGAACTCGAAGTTTCCAAGCGCGCATCCCAAGTGTTTGCCCTGCTCGCGTCCAGAAGAAGACAAAGAAGTATATCCATACAACCGCAAGATACAGTGTAAATAGAGGGCTTAATACAGGGTGCTTTCCGAGCATATCAGCGGCATCTGCGTACTCGCCATAGCTCAACAGCCCTGCAGCATTTAGTGCAAACACAATGGCCATAACAATACCTGCGGCCATCATTTCAATTGCGATAATAATCAATGTGTCGTAAATCAACGCTGCAAGTCGACGAAAGAGACCAGCAGGTGGAAGAGTTGTAGACGTTGTCATTATTCCATCACTTACCTTAAAAATTGTGCGTCAGAATATAGATTCCCTCACCAAGAGAAAAGAGACCTAACGCACAGAGTCTTTAATTATGCATAAACGAAGTGACTTTTCTGCTGTGTGTTATGAACACATATCATGATGTACAAGGCCTTTCGGTAACCTATTTCAACTGAATTTTACTTGCCTAACCATTAGCTTTTTGGTCTGTAACTAGATTAGACAGATGAGAGAGTTGGTGTTTCTCATCTTCGGTATAATGCTGGCTCAAGGCGAGCTCTAAAGCTTTTTCTGATAGCTTGGTTGCAGGTGATAAAAACAACTTGGGGTGCATACTAGAAAGAGCCAGCAAGGCTTTTTGTAGGCGAATCTGTATTTGGAGTTGCGCTGCACCATCGTGCGCGATTGGCAAAAAGACATCATCAAATAAATCTTGGCAGCTTAATGCGGGCACAAATAACCTAGGGTATCGAGTCTTGGTAGGCGGCTCGCTGAGTAACTCTCCCCATAATGAAAGGGCTCGTACAGAACGCCCAAGAACATCAATCGCGGTACCGTTATCATTCACGGCGGGGGAGAGAGCTCGTGAGGCAATCTCCGCCATGACGACTAATCCAAAACGAGGATCTTGATCATAGGAACGCTCCGTTCGAATCGTGAAGGCTGCCGTTATTTCGTTTTCGTCTGGCAACGCTCCACAAACCCAAGCCAATGGTTGACTCACATACACAAAACTTCCTGGTTGTCGTTCAAGATAGATGGTGCATTGGTTTGCTTCAGCAATACTATCTAGATGATGCATATCAACATGCTGTAAGTAGCCAATTTCTTGGCTGAAAATAGGCTTGCTTCCTCTGGGTTTATGTTCTGGATGGCTCCATGGGTGAGCACCTAGCCAACGCTCTTTGCCCCGTTTTCTTATCGCATCTAACAAGGCTTGCTCTACGTATGAAGTGGTTTCACTGACCCTTCCTAGTACGGAAAGGTGCTGAATCCAACGTAGCAGAGTGAGTATGATCATCACGATTACGGCGATAGTCACGATGAACAGATAAATTTGTGCTTGTTGATGATAGGCCCCAATACCTAGCGCGATAATGCCTACCAAACTAAATAGAAAAGAGCCAAGAAAGGTTGCTAAGGCATTTTGTGTTGTGCTGTCTTCCATCAACAGTTTTGTCGCTCGCGGCGTTACCCCTGCACTAGCGGCACTGTACGCTGAGACCATTATATTGAGCGAGAATGTGGTCACCGCAAGCATGGAAGTCGCGAGGATATTTAATATGTTGTTAAGCAAATCCTTACTGACGTTGATTGCAGGAGGCAGAGTAATGAACTGGTTTAAAACAATGGATATTAGGGCGGTGGCGACAGCAAGTAAGGCATAAAGTGACGTGCGAACCCACAGTTTGCGCGTCATTTGCTTCAGTAACCATTGCCATTTTGACCCAGTCATTCGTATGCTCCTATTAGGCTCTTACTCGAAAGTCGATAGAAAATTCAGAAAGTTATTCTTGCTTAAGCATAGGTTAAATCTTCCTCGTTCTACTTGGTATTTCATGCATCATGAGAGTAAGAAAGCCGCTTGCTTCAAAGAATGGTGTTCTTGAGGTGTGAATTACCAAGATTCTGTTACCTTAATTGATAGATGCATTAAAAGTATGTGATTGAAAAGAGGTAACGCATGATTGTAATTACAGGTGCAAGTAGCGGTTTAGGGGCAGAGCTGGCAAAGCGTTATGATACGGAAGACAAAGAGACGTATATCATAGGAAGAAACACAGAAAAACTATCCGCATTAGCTAAACAACTCTCTCATAACGTCGGCTATCAAGCTTGCAACCTTTCACTGCATCAAGATGTGAAACACCTATTTGATGGGATGAAACAGCCGCCTGAAATGGTCATTCATAGTGCAGGAAGTGGTTATTTTGGCGAACTGGAAGAGCAGGAGCCGGAAGAGATTCAAAAACTGATTGATAATAACCTGAATTCTGCCATTCATGTATTAAGAGAGTTAGTAAAGCGTTACAAAGATCAACCGATAAAAGTGGTCATGGTTATGTCTACTGCTGCGCAACAGCCTAAAGCGCAAGAGTCTACGTATTGTGCTGTGAAGTGGGCTGTCAAAGGATTAATCGAGTCGGTTCGTTTGGAGTTAAAAGGAAAGCCAATGAAAATTATCGCGGTTTATCCTGGTGGAATGGATACGGAATTCTGGAAAACAAGCGGCAACACGATGGACACGAGTCACTTCATGCAAGCGGAAGATGCTGCTGAGATGCTCCATACAGCTTTGTCGAGCATTGGGAATGGTTATGTTTCTGATATTACAGTGAATAGAATTTAAAAAGAGTTACGTATACACATTTTCACCTGGATCAGTAGTAGGAAATGGAGCGTACGTTTCTTATGAGTACAGCTTTGTCACACTTTGTGGCGAAATTATCAGCAAACGATAGTTATTTAAGGTATTTCTGCTTGCGCAGGTCAAAAGCTTCCGTATAATGCCAACCATCAAAGGGCAATAGCCCAAAGATGCCGGTGTGGTGAAATTGGTATACACGACGGATTCAAAATCCGTTGCCTTCGGGCGTGGCGGTTCAAGTCCGCCCACCGGTACCATATATAGAAAGGTCGCTCTTATAGCGGCCTTTCGTCGTTTTAGGTGCTTGTAAATATCAAAAGAAAGTTAGCGTTGCCTTTGCGGTGGCGGTAGGAGTGCTTGTCCAATCAACTCTGCCCACGGGTACCATAATTCATATGATAAAGCCTCGACGAAAGTCGGGGCTTTGTTGTATCTAGGGTTTGTGAATTCAAATCCAGCGTGGCGTCAGGAATGCCAGGCCCAGTCAGTCAACTCTTTACTGCTTTCCATTTTTATTTTTAGAAAAGTAAAAAAGCGCGAGGTAATCCCTCGCGCAAGCTACTACATGATAATAGTAGGGAACAGCTTATAGAGTTGTGAACAAGGTGTTCTGTGAGTCAGGTGTCCAATCGGCTTGAGATACGTGTGGCACATTGACGAGATAACGTTTGCCAGAGTACGTCACAACATCTCCCTCTTTATATGAAACATTCACTTCCCAATTTGTTGCCGGATCAGCATTGGTCCAAAGGCTAGAGGTTGGGGAAGGTGCCCAGTCCTGCTGTGCGTTATGGCTAGTCACTGCTTGGTAAACGGTGCCTAAATGTAGGACGTAGTCGCCAGCGTTGTAGCTATGACCAACTTGCCAGTTTGGTGTGTAGTTATCCATCGTATCGAATACATAGCCAGCTTGTTTTGCTAGTCGGATAAATTCCGCTAATTTAGGTAAATTCTTGGTTGCGCCCATTCCTCGCTTACCGTCTTCAAACAAAAACTCATGCGTTAGAATAATGACCTTGTCTGCGTGGAGAGGTGTACCACATGGAAACTCTTGTGCTTTTGAATTGATAGGGTTGATGGTGGTAGGAGCACAGTTGTTCAATGCTGCATCTACGTAACCTAGGAAAGGTTCTGCCTCTGTTAGACTGTTGGCTGGCATTGCTATCCCCCAGTTTTCAGGTGCCCAATCCACATCCCAACCATGTGTTTGATAGCCTTTATTAGCCAGAATGTTTTGTACCGCAATTGAGGCTTTCACACTGTTTGATGGGGCGTTGATATCACAAACGTAGCCTGGTTCCCAAGGTTTAAAGTCATCAGACGTTGCACATAATCCATCTGCTTTGAAGTCTTTAGTCACGCGCCAGCCGTTGGTGTAGGGTAGTCTAGCAAACTCTGTTGCCTTATAATTCGGGTAGCTTGTAATGTTAGGCAGATACTTTTCTAAAACAGATAAGTTTTCTGTAAACATTGAGGCATCGTAAACAGGATCTTGGTACGAGTTAAGCTGGTGGTCGCCGGTAGCATTACATTCTGCTGCGCTATTAGGTCCAAACTCATCAACGCAGTTATGAACCATATGATCGTAACTATGGTTCGCGACAATATGACCAGTGTCTAATGCGAGCTTTAAGGCTTCTAGCGAACGGTCTTCATTCTCATCACCAATTCCGTCTAAGTGCCAAGCATTAAAGTAAAACGTCGCTTTGATATCTTCTTGGTTAAGTACTTGAATAACGTCAATAGATGCATTGATTGGTCCATCATCAAACGTTAGATAAATGGTGCCTTTAGAGTCGGTTTGAGCAAATGAGTATTGTGATAGTGCGGCACTTACAAGCGTTGCAATAGCCAATTTATTAAATTTCATTCTCTATTCCTTTTTAGAAATTAATAACGACGTTGTCAGTAGTAATATATTGATAATTTGAAACCTAATGTGGTGTCTTAATTTATTTCCTGACTTTTATCCTAGACCTAAATAATTACTAAAAAACAGGTCGTATTTTCTAAATTGGGATTGTGTTCACGAATAATGCAACCGGTTGCGCTTTTTTGTCTTGGTTATTTTTGCTACAGTTTTTGCAGGTTGAAATTTACACAACGGGAGTAAGGCTATGAAAAAGATCCTTTTATGCTGTAGCGCAGGGATGTCAACCAGTATGCTTGTTAAAAAAATGGAGCAAGCTGCTGAAAATAAAGGAATTGAGTGCAAAATTGATGCGATGTCAGTGAATGCATTTGAAGATGCAATTAAAGAGTACGATGTTTGTCTTCTCGGGCCTCAAGTACGTTTTCAGCTAGAAGAGCTAAGAAAAACGGCGCAAGAGCATGGTAAAAACATTGATGCGATTTCTCCTCAGCATTATGGAATGATGAAGGGAGAGGAAGTACTAGAGCAAGCATTAGAATTAATTAACTAAACCATAGTTTTAAATTAAAAAAGATAACTGTACATCAAATATAAATATTTGATGCGGGATTCTTTTGCCTAAAATAAGGATGGATTCTATGAAGCTTTATGACGCAATTATAGGCGCAGTCGAAAAGCATATAGCCCCTATAGCAGCAAAAGTGGGGAATCAGCCCCATGTTCGAGCAATGAGAGACGGTTTTATAGTTGCAATGCCGTTTATTATTGTCGGTAGTTTCATTTTGATTTTTGCATTCCCACCATTTGCCGAAGACACGACCTTTACTTTTGGTCGAATTTGGCTCGATTTCGCCACCACACATTTTGATACCATAATGATGCCCTACAACATGTCGATGGGGATCATGACCATTTTTGTTTCGCTCGGCGTTGCTTATAGCTTAGCTAAGGCTTACAAGATGGATGGGATCACGAGTGCTGTATTGTCGCTGATGTCTTTTTTACTCATCGCGGCCCCTGCTAAAGATGGCGCGTTGTCTATGTCACACATGGGAGGAACCGGGATCTTCACCGCAGTGATGTGTGCATTCTTCTCGGTAGAGCTCTACCGTTTTATGAAAAAGCACAACATTACGATTCGCATGCCAGAGCAGGTGCCACCGGCGATTGCACGATCATTTGAAGTGCTGTTACCAGTCTTAGCGATATTCATTACCTTATACCCACTTAGCCTTTTCGTGCAAACCCAGTACGACATGCTGATTCCAGATGCGGTCATGGCAGTCTTTAAGCCTTTAATTAGTGCGTCTAACTCATTGCCTGCCATTATTGGCGCTCTATTGCTTTGCCAACTACTTTGGTTTGCGGGTATCCATGGTGCTGCAATTGTTGTGGGGCTGCTTTCTCCAATTTTCTTGACCAACATTGGTGCCAACATCGAAGCCTTTGTTGCAGGTGAACCGATTCCAAACGTATTTACTCAGCCTTTCTGGGATTTTTACATCTTTATCGGTGGCTCTGGTGCAACACTTGCTCTTGTTATGCTGATGTCATTTAGCCGTTCTGTTCACCTTAAGAGTATTGGTCGAATGAGTGCGGTGCCTGGCTTCTTCCAAATCAATGAACCTGTGATCTTCGGTAGCCCAGTTGTGATGAACCCGACTTTGTTTATCCCGTTCGTCTTCGCTCCAGTCATCAACGCTACGATTGCGTACTTTGCTGTGCATGTTGGCTTTGTGGGTATGGGTGTCGCTACAACGCCTTGGACCACACCAGCACTGATAGGTGCTTCGTGGGGTAGCGGTTGGACCTTTGCTCCAGTATTGCTCGTCATTGGTTTATTGATTCTTGATCTAATTATCTACTTTCCATTCTTCAAAATGTTTGAGAAGCAAATGTTGGAGCAAGAACTACCAACGACGAAAGATACTAAAGATGAGGCGCAACCTTCAGGCGAAGGTGTTACTGCTTAACGGTGCTTAATGGGCTGCAATTACCGCGGCCCGATTTTCGGAGAGAAAATGATGGAACAAGAATTGGTTGTAATGGAGATCATCTGCAATGCTGGCGAAGCCAGAAGTTTGAGCTACGAGGCGTTGCGTTTATCTAGAGAACAAGATTTTGATGCGGCTGAGGAGAAGCTCTCTCAAGCAAGAGAGTGCATTAACAAAGCCCACTTAATTCAGACTCAGTTGATTGAGGAAGATCAGGGGGAAGGGAAAGTCCCGATGACGTTAGTGATGGTACATGCTCAAGATCACTTAATGACCACGATTTTGGCTCAAGAAATGGCTGTAGAAATCGTTGCACTGAACAAAAAAATCTCGAACAAATAAGGGGAGAAAAAATGTCTAGAGAGGCGATCAAACTTGCCATTATTGGCGGTGGTAGTAGCTATACCCCTGAACTGGTTGAAGGGGTTATTAAGCGCTTAGAATATTTACCCGTTAAGAAGATTCATTTTGTGGACATTGAGTCAGGAGCTGAGAAGCTTGAGATTATCAAAGGTCTAGCGCAGCGAATGGTTGATAAAGCAGGTGCAAAGATTGAGATAAAAGCAGACTTTGATCGTCGTGCTGCGATAAAAGATGCGGATTTTGTGATGACGCAGTTCCGTGTGGGTGGCCTTGCTGCTCGTGCTAATGACGAGCGAATTCCAATTAAATACGACGTCATCGGCCAAGAAACAACAGGCCCTGGTGGGTTTGCTAAAGCACTGCGAACCATTCCGGTTATTCTTGATATATGTAAAGATATTGAAGAGTTGGCACCCAATGCATGGATGCTCAATTTCACCAACCCTGCGGGTTTGGTCTCTGAAGCCGTCAGTAAGTACACCAAAGTAAAGAGTATTGGTTTATGTAATGTGCCGGTTTCGATGGAAATGATGATCGCAGAAATGATGGAGTGCGAGCCAAAAGAGCTACAACTTGAGTTTGCCGGATTAAACCATCTCGTTTGGGTGCACAAAGCATGGCTCAATGGAGAAGATATTACTCAAACGGTATTAGAGAAAGTCGGTGATGGTGCTAACTTCAGCATGAAGAACATCTGGGAAGAACCGTGGGATCCAGCATTTCTAAAAGCGCTGGGGGCGATACCATGTCCTTACCATCGTTATTTCTATCAAACCGATGCTATGCTCGCTGAAGAGAAACAAAGCGCGGGTGAAAAGGGCACTCGTGCTGAGCAGGTAATGGAAACAGAAAATGCGCTATTCAAGCTCTATCAAGATCCTAATCTCGATCATAAGCCGAAAGAGTTAGAAGAGCGGGGTGGGGCTTATTATTCAGATGCATCACTAAACTTGGTTGATTCAATTTATAACAATCGTAATAGTATTCATGTTGTTAACGTCTTAAATAACGGAGCGATTAACGGCCTCCCTGACGATGCTGTGATTGAGTGTAGCGCGGTGATTGGTAGTTGGGGCGCGAAACCTCTTGCGGTTGGTGAGCTGTCAAACAATATCAAAGGATTACTCTATCAAGTCAAAGCATATGAACAGTTGACAATAGACGCTGCTGTTGAAGGTAATTATGATAAAGCGCTCATGGCATTAACCAACAACCCATTGGTGCCAGACATTGGTCGTGCCAAGTCAATTCTGGATGATATCTTAGCGGTGAACGCTCCGTATTTACCTCAATTTAAACTAACGACGTTGTAGTACTAAGGAAGGGCGCCAATGAAAGTCATTTTTAATGCTGATGATTTTGGTTTAACGAGAGGTGTAAATAACGGCATCGTAAAAGCTCATCAGCAAGGTGTTGTTCATTCAACCACCATGATGGTCGGTATGGATGCTGAGAAGCATGCTTTAGAGTTGGCTCGCCATAATCCAGACTTGAGAATTGGTGTTCATCTTAGGTTTACAGCGGGAGTGCCTCTAACTGGGCACCCTAATTTGACCAACGGTCGAGCGCATTTTATCAAATACGACGAACTGTGGGGTAAGCAGGACTTCGAAACTCAGGTCATTTATGACGAAGCAAAAGCTCAGGTGGAACATTTTTTATCGCTTGGGTTAGAGCTAAGCCACTTAGATAGCCATCATCACGCGCATACTCACCCTCAAATTTTGCCCGTTATTAAAGAGGTAGCGAGTGAATACCGAGTGCCACTGCGGGGCACTGGCTTGTGTCAAGAATCGATGACAACAAGGTATGTCTTTACTGACGAGTTTTACGATCAAAAAGTAAGTTTAGATGGTTTGATGGCGCATTTATTGAGTCTAAAGACAAACTATGATTTGGTTGAGGTGATGTGCCACCCGGCAGAGGCCGATCAAGCGCTGATTTTAAAGAGTGGTTATGCACTTCAGCGAGAGCTAGAGTTACAAGTTCTAACCTCTCCCATTTTAAAAGAACAGTTAGCTCAACATGGTATAGCTGTCACGGATTACTCTGAGCTCGTTTCTACCAATCAAATGGTCGGTGTATGATTAAAGGCTGCCAGCTTCGCCCCCTATAAGCACCTTACGAATTGCTGGCAGCCGTTCTACACAAACGGATATTTAATAACAATTGCAGTTGGACCCAATAGCATTATGGCAAGGATTAAAGATGTCGCCGAACTCGCCGGTGTAAATCGCTCTACCGTTTCTCGAATCATTAATGGGGAGGGGAAGTTTCGCGAAGAAACTCGAAAAAAAGTAGAGCAAGCTATGGCGCAACTGAATTATCGCCCGAGTGCGATTGCTCGTTCACTCGCAACCTCATCCAGTAATATGGTTGGCTTATTGGTGACTTACTATACGGGGGGCTTCTTTGGCGAGATGATGGAGCAGGTTCAGACTGAGCTGGATATTCATAAAAAGTTTCTGATTACCGCTCAAGGACATCATTCTGCAGAAGGTGAAAAGGAAGCCATTCAGCGTTTTAATGATCTGCGTTGTGATGGCTATGTCCTCCATAGTCGTTATTTGTCAGATGATGATTTACGTGAATTAGCAAAACAGCCTACGCCTTTCGTTCTTCTGGATCGCTATGTTGAAGGAATAGAAGAGCGTTGCGTTACTTTTAATCATCATCATGCAAGCCGTATTGCCGTCGAGCATCTTTTAGCTGGTGGTCATAGAAAAATCGCCTGTATTACCGGTCCATCCCAACGTCATAATAGTTTATTAAGAAAGCTTGGGTACGTTGACGCGATGAAGGACGCAGGTATCGATATTGACGAAAGCTGGTGTGAAGAAGGGAATTATGGTCGGCAAAGTGGTTATGATGCAATGGCTGCAATTTTACAACGACACCCTGAAGTTACTGCAGTCTTTTCTTGCAGTGAGGAAATGACGGTCGGTGCAATGCAGTACTTACACGAGCACAATATTTCAGTACCGGAGCAAATCTCTTTAACTAGCTTTGACAGTGTCGACCTTTGTGAAAGCCTTTATCCTACAGTGTCGGCAGTGCACTTTCCTATCAGTGATATGGCCCGTGTAGCGGTACAAACATTAATGGGATTAGTCAAAGGTCAAGAAATAATAGATAAGCCAACGTTCGAGGCTCAGCTTAAAATACGCAAAGCAGATCGAACCTTAAAGTAGCTTGCTTTTGCTCATTAAATGAGTAATTAGAAATGACCATCTGATGTTTTGATACTTACTGATGAATTTATTCACAAAATTTACTAGTATTCTAACTCTCTTAGGCAACGTAAATCAGTAGTGAATAAGTGGCAGCCATTAAACTTACGGTCGATCGTATTCAACCCGGATTACATATCCGTCTTCCGCTAAAGTGGAACGATCACCCTTTTCTACTCAATAGTTTTAAGATTAAAGATCAAGAACAAGTCGAGATGATCCGTCACCTCGGTGTAAAGTTCGTTTACTTTAATCCAGAGCAAAGTGATGCCGCACCACTTCCAGTCGACCAGATACAAGCTGATAGAGTAACGAATGAAGCGTCGCTAGATCATGAAACTCAAAAACTTTGGCAAGAAAAACAAAACCGCATAGAAAAGTTAAGTGCGTATCGTCGACGCGTTATTCAGTGCGAAAAAGAGTTTGAGCGCTCTCTTGCGCGTATGCGCTCAGTCATGACGAAAATTCGCAATCGTCCAACAGCTGCCGTTGATGAAGCAAAGCTTCTTATTGAAGATATCGTCGAGAAGTTAATGTGTGATGATAATGTCACTCTACATCTGATGAACGGTAAAAATGAGTTTGAAGATATTTATTTCCATTCGTTGAACGTTGCTGTTATCGCCATGATGATTGGCCGTGCTAACGGGTACTCAGCTGCGCAGTTGAAAGAGCTTTCATTTTCAGCGCTATTCCACGATATCGGTAAAATAAAAATTCCTACCGCAATATTAAGAAAGCAAGCACCGCTGACGGAACCAGAAATTAACTACTTAAAGTTGCACACCAAATATGGAGTAGACCTTGCGAGTCAAATAGAAGGTTTTCCCGAGGTTGCGAGAGTTGTGATTGCACAGCACCATGAACTAAGAGATGGGTCTGGCTATCCCAAAGGTCTGAAAGGAGATGAGATCAACGAGTTTGCTCAAATTATTGCTGTAGCTAACGCATTTGATAACTTGTGTCATACACCTATAGTCTCAGAGCAAAAAATTCCTTATACCGCACTCTCTCATTTATATAAGAACTGTAAACACCTATATAAAGAAGAAAACCTGAATATCCTGATTAAGTTTATGGGCGTGTTTCCTCCAGGCACTGTGGTTCAGCTTTCCAATAATATGGTGGGCTTGGTTATCTCAGTGAATGCATCGCATCTATTATTCCCAAATGTATTGGTTTACGACCCATCAGTGCCAAGGACGCAGGCGCCAATCATTGATCTTGCATCAAAGGATATAAAGATAGTTAACGCGGTTCATCCGTCTAAATTGCCGGAGAAAATCAAAGAGTATCTTAATCCGCGTTCACGCATTTCTTACTTCTTCGATAGTGATGAGTAGTTATCCACATATTTTTGTGGGTAAGCTGTAGAAATCTTGAGTGTTATTTCGGGGTAATTTTGAGGTTGGATGGAAAGTATCCACTTGGCATGTTTTTTTAGAAAAAATGTATTTTTAGTATTGCCAAAGAAAATCTTATCCCTATAATGCGCATCCATCGACACGGCAGACGCCACAAGGCTTCAGCAGGGTCGAAGAGGTAAAAAGTTCTACGAAAAATTAGTTGAAAAAAGTGTTTGACACTAACAACCAAATCGCTAGAATGCACCTCCGCTTTGAGAGAAAACTTCTCGCAAAGTAAGCTCTTTAACAATATAGACCT